>CAVWZW010000005.1:0-1817632 GCA_963759585.1 Pyrinomonadaceae bacterium | reverse complement strand
GAGTTGAGCGTTACGCTGGTAAAAGCGAGGCTGATCGACGAGAGGGTAGTACAAGTCACCGGGCCGGACTGAGTCTCTGTTTCCGCAGAGGGCCGAGGTTAAACAGCCGCGGTGGATGATTCGGAATAACTGTTTTCCGCCATGGCGACCGAACGGTTTTGCAGTTCGCCGGCGATCCAGGCGTAAGTGGTTTTTAAGCCGTCTTCGAGTGAGATTTGAGGTTCCCAGTCGAGAACTTCTCTGAGTCGAGTGTTGTCGCTGTTTCGACCTCGCACTCCCTGCGGCTTAGTTAGATCGTACCGTTTGGCAATCTTTTTCCCTGCGATGCCGGCAACGATATCTACAAGCTCATTGATGGAGAGCATTCTGTCCTGGCCCAGATTGAGAGGATCGACATATGGGCTTTGCATTAAGCGATAGATTCCTTCGACGCAGTCATCAATGTAGCAATAAGAACGCGTCTGTTCTCCGTCACCCCAGACTTCGATTGTGTCCGAGTCCTCTGCTAGTGCAACTTTCCGACAAATTGCCGCCGGAGATTTTTCTCGACCACCGTCATAGGTGCCCTGTGTCCAAAGATATTGTGAAACCTGACAATTCTTGTGTCCAAACCGAAGTCTTCCCGGTAATGACGGCAGACTCGCTCCATGTAAAGCTTTTCCCAGCCGTAGCCATCCTCAGCATCAGCCGGATAAGCATCCTCCTCTTTGAGGGGGGCTACGTTGGTTTCTTTCTGCAGGTAGCCGGGATAGATACAGGCGCTGGAGGTGTAGAGGTATCGCTTAACGCCATTGATTCGAGCTGCTTCGATGGATTGAAGATTTATGAGCGTGTTATCGCGAATGATGACCGCCTTGTTGCTTTCGATAAAACCTATACCACCCATGTTCGCCGCCAACCCGTAGACCTGATCAATACCTTCGGTGGCCTCAAGACAACTACCCCGTTCGCGAAGATCTAATTTCTTAAACTCGTCGGCTGTGGTGGCCTTAAACTCGGGTTCCTTGATGTCGACTCCGCGCACCCAATAGCCTCGCTCGGTGAGGTATTTGGTCAAATGATGACCAATGAATCCACCAGCCCCGGTGACAAGCACTCTTGTTTTGTCTTGCATGAGGTACTTCGTTCTAACTTTAAGACACCGTATATCCCGGTATCTGAAACCAGCGGTTTAGCTCTGTATTCCCCATCTACGCTCTTGCTGATGAGCTCCACGAAGTGAGGTAACAAAGTCTCTTTGGAAAACGCTAAGGACACGCTACTCGGTGATCGCGAGCGCCGTCCCAACGCCAACTTCGCTTCGTTCGAAATGTAATTTGTTACAGCAGCAACATCTCCATGACGCGCACCGCACATCAGCGCGTCTGGCTTTAGTTGGGCCATAAGATCAACGACATGACTCTCCGGTGGGCCGATGTAAAGGGCACGGTGCACCAATAGCCACGATGTTGTAGATCTTGCACGGATGAACAATTCCGGCGAACGGATTTCCCATGACAACCACATGCAAGTCCGCAGCGGAAAGTGAATTTGCTAGTTTGTTTAAGGGCTGGTAAGGCAAACACATTATATTTTTCAACTTGTGCATTGAGGCAAAAGACTTGACCTTACTTTGTTCACTGCCACCACCTACGAAACAAAATGCGACGCGGGATTCGCCCGAAAGCCTTTGCGCTGCATCGAGCAGAGTATCCAAAGGATGACAGGGGCTATGGTTTCCTGAGTACATCACGACGTACTTGTCTTCAAGATTGTGTTCAAGACGAAAGTCAGTGCGCCCCTCAGCCTCGTACTTAACCGAATCGGACTGAGACCAAGGTGGAATAACCGAAAGTTTGTCGGCACGGATTCCCTTTTTCAGAATCCGCTGCTGCATGAAGCGATCAAGCACCACGACTTTCTCGGAGTGACGCAGACTGTAGTTTAGCCAGCGTGCAAGCATCTGCGCGCTGAACGAGTTTGGTTGAAGCCACCCCGCTGCAATCGCTTCGTCCGGGTTTAGATCCATCACCCAGAAGAAGAATTTCCCTCCTCTGAGTCGAACGAACATAGATCCTAGTAACGAGATCAGCGGAGGTGAGGTTAAAGCAACAACTACGTCGACCCGCGGGTGCACCAGCAACCGAAGCGAGCAGAACATCAGGAAGCTGGCAAAGTTTAGCGCCCGACGCCAACGAGACGATTTTCCGAGTGCCAGGGAAGGAATGCGAATGATGTTAATTCCCTTCCATGTCTCTCGCCGGGGAAAACGAATCGCAGGATTGTCGTAACCGCGATCGCTAGCGATCACCGTAACCTGGTGGCCCTGCTCTGAAAGCTCGCAGGCAAGATCAGTCAGATGTTGTGCAGTCGATACGACATCGGGATAGAAACACTGGTTGAGAAGAAGGCTTTCATCTCTGAACTTCAGTGCTGAGTGCTGAGTGCTGAGTGATGAGTGATGAGGGTGAACGGTAGACGTTAGAGCGTTCGTGATTGACCAGCGCCGCGGCGATCTACGGAGGCCCTTAGGCCACCGATGATTTTGCCAACCTCAACTGCCTGATTCATCAATGAGTCAAAGCCTTTGGTATCCAAGTACCCTGCATCCAGCGCCACGTAAAGCTGCGTTCTTAGTTCTGCGCACGAGCCCTTCGCTATGGCCAGGTATCGTTGGAACTCGACCAAACCACCGCGTTCAAATCCTTCAGCCATATTCGACATGCTCGAAACAGCGGCCCGGCGAATTTGTTCCTTGAGTCCGTAGTCTTTTGCGAATTGCCCACGGTTTGTGACCTTGTAAATCTGTCTGGTCAATTTGCGGGCCTTTTGCCATGCAATTAGATCCTCGAACTTTTCAATTTTTTTCGACATCGTGTCCTCCTTTGGGATGAGCCCAGCGGACGACTCTCTGTTTTTGTATTGGGGTGATTTACTCAGCACTCAGGACTCAGGACTCGATAGGAACACTTAGGACTCAGCACTCAGAACTTTAGTCCGAGGTGAACGCGCTTTAAAATACGCGATCGTTCTCTTCAACCCTTCATTGAGCTGAATAGTTGGATTCCATTTAAGAAGCTCTTGTGCACGTGAGATATCAGGCTTGCGTTGCTTTGGATCATCCTGGGGTAGAGTGTGATACGTAATCGTCGAATTCGAACCGGAGATTCTGAGCACCTCCTCGGCCAACTGCTTGATCGTAAATTCAACAGGATTACCGAGGTTAACCGGCTCATATAGTTCGTCGGTATTCATCAGACGAATCAGGGCTTCAACCATATCGTCGACGTAACAAAACGAACGGGTTTGATCTCCGGCGCCATACAGTGTCAGCGGCTCGCCCCGCAAAGCCTGAACTATAAAGTTTGAAACGACCCTCCCGTCGTCTTCACACATGCGTGGACCATATGTATTAAAAATTCTCGCTATGCGCGTATCGACTTTGTTTTGCCGGTGATAGTCCATCATGAGGGTTTCGGCGAGCCGCTTCCCTTCGTCATAACAAGACCTCACCCCGATCGGATTCACATTGCCCCAATACTCCTCCGGTTGAGGATGAATCTCGGGATCGCCATAAATCTCCGACGTCGATGCCTGCAGAATGCGCGCATGGACCCGCTTGGCGAGACCGAGCATGTTGATAGTTCCCATCACACTCGTCTTCACAGTCTTGACCGGGTTGTATTGGTAGTGAATCGGCGATGCGGGGCAGGCCAGGTTATAGACCTGGTCCACTTCGAGAAGTATTGGTTGCGTTACATCGTGTCGAATGAACTCGAAGTGGTGATTGTCGAGCAGGCTGAGAATGTTTTCTCGACGCCCCGTATAGAAATTATCCAGGCAGAGAACATCGTTCCCGCTGTTCAACAGACGTTCGCACAGATGCGAGCCGATAAAGCCCGCGCCACCAGTTACCAGGATGCGCATGAGTATGTGTTTTCTATTGGTTAAGACACAGCCTAAAAGTTGAACTCTGAGGTAGAAGCCCGAAGCTTAGAGTTCAAGCTTTAGCTCGCGGCTTCGGTGGGGACGACTCTCTTAGTAGGACAGACATTCCTGTCTGTCGAAGTGAAAGAAAAGCTCGTGCACCTTGTAGTGGCTCAATTGCAACAAAAGTTTTTCAAAGCCCAGTCCGCGATAGCGGACGACCGATAGTAGCCCAGCAGTTCACTGCTGGGATTAGCGCGAACGGAAGTCTAAGTCCGTGGAGCGGACGGCTGAAAAATGCAGATAGCATGGCTCTAATCGTTCAGCCGTCCGTTTCACGGACTACGTCTTCACGACCATTGATCCCAGCAGTGAACTGCTGGGCTATTGTCATTCGTCCGCGTAACGCGGACTGAAAACCCTTTATGTGCAAAGGCGGATCAAGCATCAGGTTCCGATAGTATTCTCCATCTAAACTCAGAACAGTCAGGAATATCTCTGCTACGTTGCGACAGCAACGTCGGCTTGAGGCGTCGAACGAGTAATGTTATCGATATCAGATTGGACCATCTCAGCAACCAGCTCGGGAAACGTGTATTGCGGACGCCAACCAAGCACGCGATGGGCCTTCGTTGGATCACCGACTAATTGATCCACCTCAGCCGGACGATGAAATCTCTCATCCGTCACCACGTAATCTTTGTAGTCGAGGTCAACCTGAGAAAACGCAGCTTCGCAAAAATCACGCACACTGTGCGACTCGCCGCTGGCGACCACGTAATCGTCGGCCTCCGGTTGTTGCAGCATCAAGCGCATGGCCCGCACATAATCTTTGGCGTGTCCCCAATCGCGCCGTGCTTCGAGATTTCCCAGACGGAGTTCTGAAGCCATCCCCAACTTGATTTTGGCGACCGTACTACTGATCTTGCGCGTCACAAATTCATGACCGCGACGTGGTCCTTCGTGGTTGAACAGAATCCCACTCGAGCAATACATGCCGTAAGCCTCGCGATAATTTCGCGTCAGATCGAAGCCGGCCACTTTGCTGATTCCATAAGGACTGCGCGGATAAAACGGTGTGTTCTCACTCTGCGGGACTTCGCGAACCTTGCCAAACATCTCGCTCGAACCGGCGAAGTAGAACCGGCATTCGGGCCGCAATTCCCTCAACGCCGCCAGCATGTAATGCGTGCCGTTGATGTTTGTGTTCATCGTGGAGAAGCCGTCGGCAAAACTCTCCGCGACAAAACTCTGTGCGGCCAGGTGATAACACTCGTCAAAGTTATGCCGGCTCACTACACTGAAAATACTCGGATAACTTTCGATGCTCGCCGGATGCAGTGTGATTCGATCGAGAATGTGATTGATACGATCAGTGCGTTTCTCCGGCGCCTCGAGTGCAACGCGCCGCACCAACCCATGGACTTCGTATCCAAGGTCAAGTAGATGTTCAGCCAGATAGCTTCCATCCTGACCCGTAATTCCTGTAATGAGCGCCGTTTTCATAACTGCTGACCGGGGACCGACGACCGATGACCGGAATGACCGATGCCGGAAGACCGACGACCGGGGACCGACGACCGGGGACCGACGACCGGGGACCGACGACCGGGGACCGACGACCGAGGACGGATAAGCGTCGGGAACTTGGGATTGACCTTCAAACGGTTAGAGGTCGGGAAGAGGGGCATGCCCCCGCTCTTTCTTTAGCCTGAAGCTTGTTTACCCTTCCCCCTTCACCCTTCCCCCTCACCCTCCCCCTTCCCCCTTCCCCCTTCACCCTTCCCCCTTCACCCTTTCCCCCCCTTCCCCCCCTTCACCCTTCCCCTTCCCTTCCCCCTTCTCACCACCTGATTCCCAACATATAACACATCCATCCTGGTCTTAAGAAAGCAATCAATTGCATGTCGCGGTGTACAAACAATCGGTTCATTCTCATTAAACGATGTATTAAGAACGACCGGCACACCTGTCAACTCATTAAAGTCGGAGATCAGCTGGTAGTACCTTGGATTAACTCTGCGCGAGACAGTTTGCAAACGCCCTGAACCATCCACATGTGTGACCGCCGGAATCTCCGCTCGTCGCTCGGCCTTACCTGATAGACCATCAACATGGTCGGCGCCGGATGGTCCTGTTCGAAGTAGTCTCCCGTACGCTCTTCCAGTATCGATGGAGCAAACGGTCTAAACGGCTCGCGCTTCTTAATTCGTTCGTTGAGGATCTCTTTCATGTCGGCGCGTCGCGGATCGACCACGATTGAACGGTTTCCGAGGGCGCGTGGTCCAAACTCCATTCGCCCCTGAAACCATCCCACAACCATACCGTCAGCAATATCCTTCGCCGCGTATTTGGTAACGTCCTCATCGGAGTAGCTCTCATACTGAAGCCCACTCGCCTCGAGTTCAGCACAAATCTCAGCACTCGCAAACTCCGGCCCCGTATACGCCCCCTCCATCACGTAACGCATACTGTTAGTTTGCGGACGTTGGGCCACCTTGTCGTCAGCTCTCTGATGATCGCTGCTATTCTCCACCCCATCGCTCCGCAATCTAACAGATTGCGTTACATCAGGCCGGCTCCGCACTTGTCGTCAGTACCACCTGCGTCAGCGGATACGTCGATCGCAGCATCGGCCGGTCCCCGGTCATCGGTCATTGGTCCACGTTCTCCGGTCCTCGGTCGTCGGTCTCCGGTCGTCGGTACCCCTTTGCGCCAGCCAGCCGGGCCCACCCGACTATAGATCTCATAACAAGCCCCTACCGCCGTCCCACTATCCCCGGCCGCAGGCTGCACGTACACCCGCCTAAACGGCGTCTTCAGCAATATCTTCCCATTCATCACCGAGTTATACGCAACGCCACCTGACAGCCCCAGGTCAGTCAGCCCCGTCTCATCATGCAGATGATTAGCACATGAAACCCGACTTCCTCCAGCCGTTGCTGCAAACTCGCCGCGATATCCTGCTCGCGTTCAGTCAACGGCGCGTTCGGTGCGCGCGCTGGTCCAAACGTGTTGGCAAACTCATCTGAGAAGATTCGGCCGATCACCGGCGACCCCTGGTCCCAGTTCATGTCCACACCTTCCGCATGATGACGGAAGTAGTCGAGGTTCAAACGAAACTGTCCGCGCGGCTCGGTGCGAATGATGTCGCGAAACTCTTCCATGTAACGCGGCCGTCCATAGGGCGCGAGGCCCATCACCTTACCTTCGTCGCCGTAATGCGGGAACCCTATAAACTGCGTAGTGGCCGTGTAAACGATGCCGGTAGAGTGTGGAAACTCAACTCGATCCAGGACGGTGATCGAGTTTCCTTCACCCTTCGCCCACATGGTCGATACGAAATCGCCGAAGCCGTCGATGGAGAGCAGAGCAGCGCGTTCAAACGGCGAAACATAGAACGAGCTGGCGAGGTGTGCGCGATGGTGCTCGATATTATGAAACTGCGCGCGCAGTGCACCCTTCGGAACTCCCAGTTCGCGCGCCAGCACATCTTTCAAGTCGCGAATCTTCGCCGCGTTTTCCAATCGATCCTTCATCTGCCGGAAGAACCCCCGCCCATTCCCGTTCCCACTTTTGGACACATGAGCAGTGCTCCCACTTTCTTCCGAGCCGCAAAAGTAAAGTCTCGTCCTCACCTATATTCTCAACCGCGACATCCGCGCTGCCGCTTGCTGCGTTCTGCCTTCTGCCTACTGCCTTCTGCTTTCCCTCTTCCTGCCACCTGCCGCCTGCCACCTGCCGCCTGCCTCCCGTCCCCCGTCTCCCGTCTCCCGTCATCCGTCCGACGCTTCGCGCCGCAGCAAACAACACCTTCTTATGCAGATGCGCCGACGGATCTCGCGACACACCCACGTGCTCAACTTCTTCAATCGAAACCCCTGCAGCCTTCAAACAGTAACGCACCGACTCCGTGGGAAACCCCGCACAATGCTTGACACGATTAAACCGCTCCTCCTCAACCGCCGCGATCAATTCCCCATCGCGCACGATCGCCGCCGCCGCGTCACCGTGATATGCATTGATTCCGAGTATGTACATTCAGTTAGAAGTGGTCAGGTAATTGTTGGCCCTAGAGTCGTGTTCCTTTAAGATTTCCCGCCGTGCGCAAACTTCGCAACCCGCGTAGCGGGTGTAAGCATACAGCCTGGGGTGACGCGAAGCGGAACCCCAGGTGGACGACCAACATGAAAATCGAGCGCGCGAAGCGCCCGCAAGCGCGAATCACTGACCAATACTCTTCCGCATTGCCGTCTCTCGCTCGAGCGTATCCGGCACATTTAATTCAAACGCCGCCCGGCGCAACCCTAAACCTTTGCGCAGGTCATGTTCGAGTAAGAAGAGCGACAGCATCGTCTCGGCCAACGTTCTCTGAAACGCGTAGTAGAAACCCTGCCCATCCATCCAGCACGCCGCCGCGAATGATTAAGCAATAGACCAGCATCGCCAACGGTGCGACTACCCGCCACCGCCGCACACGATCCGACGAGGACATCGGCGCATCGCCTGCTCCAAGCAGTTTGTTTGCCTCCAGTTGCGTGTACCGTACTTGTGAACGCAGCCAGTGGCTCAGCGGTTTTCTATCGTCATGGAGAATTCTTGCACGAAGTGGTTCAACAATACCGGTGACCGAAACCTTCTGTGTGTGGCCATCTTGTTCATAAGAAGCGGCAGAACGTCGATACAACACAGTCACTGGCGGATAGATGCCGCTACGCAGGCTCCGTCCGTTTATGCTGTAAGTGAAACTCGCTCGATAACCGTCGACTTCCGAATTGGGCCGCAACTGTTTCACTTCAGCTTGAAACTCCGGCGTCAAAATATAGTCAGCGTCGAGTGCCAGGACCCAACCTGTTTTGATACCTGTTTCCTTTAGCCCGTAGTTCCACTGGTCGCGATGATTGTCGAAGACTCTTTGAACGACTCTCACGTTCGGATAACCCGAAATCACTTCCAACGTCTCGTCCTCACTAAAGCTATCAACCACGACGATCTCATGCGCCCACGCCAGCCGCTCCAGTGTACGCCCAATATTCGGCGCCTCGTTGTATGTGAGGATTAATGGCGTGATTTGTTCAAGCATAGACTAGCTACGCTTGCGAGCGACGCAGATCATGTTCATCCAAAGCCAACGAGTGCGACCGTAGAAAGAGAACTTAAGATCGGAGAAACCATGTCGCGTAAGCAACTCCGAAAGGGTCTTTACGCTGAAGAACTTGATATGCCCACCGTCATAGTTAACTGTGAAATGCGCATCCATCTTCCCACTCAAACTAAGAACAAGATTCTTTAGATAACCGTGGTAGGGAGTGCCAATTATCAGCTGTCCGTTTGGACGTAGTACCGCGTTCGCTGCTTCGAGCAAATCGGCAGGGCGATAAAGGTGCTCGACAACGTCGCTCGAAACGACCAAATCGAAACCTTTGAGTCCGGCCTGGCCGAGGTCAGAGTCAAGCGTCGCCTGGAGGAAGTCCACCTTGGAATACTTGTTCTGGGCTATCTCTATTCCGCTTTTCGAAGCGTCAACCCCCGTTACCTGATATCCAAGTCCAGCCAAATGGCCGGCCATGTAGCCGTTGCCGCAACCCAAATCGCAAATCGTTTTGACGTTATCAATCTTCGCTATCGCGCTGAGAAAGGCTTTGGTGAGCCCGGCTCCGGCCTCCCCATTTCCCGGGCCTGAAGTCCCCCATTCAAACTCAAGATAAGCAGGAGTTGGGATTACGCTGGAGTCTTTCATCTCGCGTCACAGACTGACGAATAGAGAGCTAACAGCTTTTCAGAGACTATGGGCCAGGCAAACTTTGCCGCGAGCTTGCGGCCCGCTTCGCCACGGCGCGTTCGTTCACTTTTTGAACCTAATGCTTCAGCCAAGGCAACCCGAATTGCGTCAACATTGACGTCCGCAATCCATCCCGTCCCAGTGGCTTCAATTTCTTCAGCAAGATTCACGTGGGGACTTATCAGCACGGGCACGCTACACGCCAAAGCCTCGACAACGCAGATTCCAAAGTTCTCCTGGTAGGACGTCAATGCCAGCAGAGACGCTTTTCGCAATACCGAATCCTTGCGAGCGCCATCAAGCCAGCCGGGAAATGTGACTTGATCGCTGCCCTTCTCATTACTGACAAGTTCCTTGAGTGACCGAACATAATTCACGTCACCGTCCCCTGCCAGGATCAGTTTCCATTGATGAAACTGTTGGTGTTTGGTCAAGGATAGGAATGCTCGTATGAGAAGTTCCAGACCTTTCTTGTGATGAAGACGTGAGAGCACCAGGACGTAAGGGGTTGATTCACCAACCTGGGAGTGGGAGCCATTCGCTCCATTCGATGATGCTTCTATGTTGATGCCGATTGGGATTACTGCCCCTCTGGTAAGACCCAGACCCTGCTCCGCCAGCAATTGCTCCGCTTCAGCTGTGTAGTGGATTGAAGACGCCCTATCCAGCATCTGCCTCACGCCCGCATACCAAAACAGCTTCTTTCTAAAACTCTTCTGATTGAGACTCCAAGGATCGAGCGTGCCCAGTGGCCGCACAATGTAAGGCACTGCATGTTTGCGGCAAGCGCTCGCGGCAGCGAGCGAGGAGTGCGAGAACACTGCATGAATATGGACTACATCAAACTCGCTAACGTGCTCATCTAACCAAGTTGCGAGCGGGTGAGAGTATTTGAAAGCCTCGCTCCACTGACGTGAAAAGAAAACCGTTGGTACTCCCTGATATGAAGTTGTTGTGCCCAGTTCGACAGCCAGCTTCCCTTCTCCATCGGCGTCGGTGGTAGCGATTAATGTCTTTACGCCCCGTTTACTCAATGCGGTGCACATCTCTACGACAGCTCGACTTGGACCACCGTAGCGAGCCGCCACTGACGGAATGACGTGCAGGACTTTCACAAAGTTATCCGAAAGACGGGGAGACTGCCGCAGTTCGTTTATCAACGAACCAGCGGCGCTTTCCGGCTCGATTCGTTTCCACGTCTTCCTTGTAAACGAATCGCACGGTTCCAAAAGACGGATGTACCTGCAGCAATCGATTGCGAATCCGCTCTTCCAAGCCCAGGCGTTCTTCGGTTGAACCAGAGGCAATCAGGTGCAGTTCGACACCGGTGTCGGTTACTACCATCTGAAGATTGTGGACGGATAACTCTTGGTGCACGCAATGGAATATAGCCACGCTGTGCACAAAGTCGCCTCCAGGAAGAGCGAGCACGTCATTAACGCGGCCAGCCAGAGAATCAAATGAAGTTGTGTGGCCATAAAGTAACTCTGATGGTATCCTCAACTGCGTCCCCGACCTGATACCGTATCAAGGGGACGTAACGGTCATAGAGGCTGGTAATTTGCACGGGGCGCGCACCGGTTTCATCGGCTGGTCCAGATTCGAGAATGTTTAATTCTGAGTAGACCTGGAACGGTTGATTACCAACCTTAAAGGCCACTTGGCCAAATTCGGCCCCTCCATACTCCTGGACGACAGGACACCCAAATAGATCTTCTAAGTTCGAAAAAGTATCAGCGCGAGGCGCCGGTTCAGAGGTGGCCAGAACAAACCGCAGGCCGAGCTGGCGGAATTCACTCCGAAACTCGTGGGTGTAACGGGCAAACAGATCGAGCGCAGACGCGTAACCAATCAATCCAACCGGCCGAAATCGAATCAGGGCGTGCGCATATTCCCGGCACAGCCTTGCGCTTAACCGGTATGCATCAACACGGCGATAACCCAATAGCGAATCGGCCGCCTTTCGACGGATGTCATTGACTCGGCCTTGCCACCCTGTGCCCAAAAGATGGGAATGACCCCAAATCAAAAACAATCGAGAGGACGCCGTGTATCCAAAGCGCTGCCATTCGGAAATCTTAATCGTCCGCATGAGATCTTTTTCCGCTTGCGACATGCCCATCTTCAAAGGTGTGCCCGTGGATCCCGCTGTTTTCATGAAGGAATGAGGCCGCCTCGAATCGCGGATAAATTTTTCAGAATCATCCTGCAATTGTTTCCGAGTAAGAACAGGTAAGGCCTGAAAGTTCTCCCAACTCGACAACGTCCGCGGCGCGCGTCCTTGCGCGACGAGTTCGCGATAGTAGGGCACGTCTGAAATGCAATCAGCCCAGACAGCGTCAAGAGCCTTCCATTGGACCGCTTCAATGTCTGTTTGAGTGGTTGGAGTCCTGCTCCTCAGTTGTTGAGCAAGGGCAAAATCTCGGCGTACCTTGGGTAAAAGAAAGGGCTTCACGTGATAGAGGTCTAGACGAACTACTTCTTCCTGCCGCACAGCGCCGGTCCGCCAGAATATCGTCCCCTGCTACCCTGGAGAGCGTAAATTGCTTGCCAGAAAATTTGATGTCGTAACGCGGGTTTAACAAACGGAGGGCGATCCTTGCCTAGGCGTGGCATCATCGTGGCCAACTTCACCATCATTGCTGTGGTGGCGGTATGAAAGTGAGGATGCTGTGCAAGCAATTCGCCCCTGAACTGGGCCATTGCCACGAAATCGAGAAATCCAAGAGCGGGATAAGAACCCCAGTACTCCAGACCTTGCCTCTCAAACCAGGACAAGGTTTCGCCCACGGTGTGGTCGCTCTTGTGAGGGTGACAATATTGATCGTAAAAGCCGGCAATCTCAGCAGCCGTCATCGCCTCTATGGGTTTCTTCCCGTACAACTTGTGAGCGACCTCAAATCTCTTTTCAATATCCTCTCCACCCAACCTGCTGACTTTCTCTTTCTGAATGTTGTGCCGCCAATGATTCCACTTGTTGTAAAGATAAATGTCTACAAGGCCGCCGGTCTTGCAGACACGAACCAGCTCACTTAATCCACGATAAGGCTCGCTCGTGTGGTGCAGAACCCCTTGGGAGATGACTATATCGAAGGATTGATCTGCGTACGGAAGATTGAAGATATCGCCCTCCAGGAGAGTGGCTTGCTTGAAGTCCAGTTCTTCAACCAAGGCCTTTGCTACGTCTAGTGATGCAGTCGAATGGTCCAGTCCCACATACTCTTTAACCCCGAAATGTTTGGCTATCGGAATTACCCTATGACCAGTCCCGCATCCCACGTCTATCACCCGAGCGCCCGGCAAAAATTCATCCAAACCCAGAAAGCGATACCTGGTCAATTCCGCAGCAAAAATCTGATCTCTCTCTTCTTTGGAATAGTTTGGATACGGATACTCCATGTACATCTTCAACACGGGTATTTTTACCGCATCCATACTATTCATTTCGTCCATTCGAGTAGTCATAAACAAAAAGGATCAACTCTATGAAACTTATGTCATCTTGCTTGCTGGCGTCCTTGGGTTTTCGAGTACATACCGGAAGCAGTCGTTCCAACGGTCGGCCCACACTTGAGCTGAGAACGCTTCGGCTAGATGCTGGCTACGGCTCCCCATCAGAGGCAGTTCTTCGTAATGCTCCTCAATCCATGTCATCGCGTGCGCCAATTCCTGCACATCCCCCGGCGAGAAAGAGAGGCCGTTGTAAAAGGGCCTCAGGAGATCGAGTGCCGCCCCGCACGCTGTACTGCAAATCAGTGGCATGCCAGAGGCTGCCGCTTCTCCTATGGCTACGCCCCATGGTTCGAATCGACTGGGCATTATAAATGCCCCGTGCTGAGCGAATGTCCTAACCAAATCGTTGGGCTGGACGAACCCATGATCAGTCACGCCTTCTCTTCCTTTAAGCAAGGGAGCTAATGGCCCCATCCCACAACAGCTTAAAGTCCAGGGTTCTGGAGACGACTCTCTGTAGAGATCATAAGCAGCCAGGAGTGTCTCCAAATCCTTCTCTCTTACATACCTACCTGTAAACAAGAATTTCCGAGGAGTTGAACTTGTTGACCGACTTGCCTCGGCTGCTTCAAAGAAATTCATGAAATCATAACCATAAAGACCGGTGAAAATACGCTCAGTGGGGATGCCCAAACGAAGCGCATACTCTCGACTCCGTTCACCCGCGACCATCACTGCGTCAGTTCGTGCGAGGTAACGCCTGAGAGGAAAGCGGGCAAGATGCTGCTTCCACCGACCCTCCCAGGGTGAGTCCATCCCGATGACGAGAGGAACATCATTTAAGATCGGATCCAGCAAGGCCTTTACGTAGGGAGGGTAAAGCCAGCCGGCGGTAACAACGACATCGGGAGCAGTGGCTGCTACGAGCTCAGCGATCACCTGAGGCGACTGCTTACGCTTCACATTCAATGACGTATGTGGCATCGAAGACAAGAGTGAGTCTCGTCCCGGAACTGGCGCGGCCGATAAGCCCTCGAGGAGGGTGATATGTAAATCAATGCGGTGCCGCTCGGCCATCGCTTGCCAACAGGCGGCGATGTAGCCTGACACTTCCGCCCAACAAAAAGTGACCTTGAGAGGACGTGTTGGCTGAGAAATGGAATTTGCATTTCGCAGCGACACACCGAGACTAGCTTGAGCGTGTCTGTGGCCGTTCCCGTTGGGTTCAACCTGCATGGTTGCCACCGCTGGCTCGTAACCAGAGAGCACATAAGGTTCGGCTGCGCGCGACGCTTTCGGTGCATCCAAAAACTTCTGCGCCCATAGCTCGAAGGCCACGGAAATCCAAAGGGTCTCGTCCATTCCCGGTTCCATAGTCGCGAGGTCCTTCCACCACTTGCGAACCACATCGGCTTTGACCAAACCCCGACCGGCCATCCCCGGCAAAAGCCGGTCTTCCATCATTTCTGCGAACCGCTTGTCTGCAAAATAGTGCCGCAGCGGAAGGCTAAAGCCCGATTTTCTGCGGTAGACAAAGTCATCAGGAAACGTGCGCTCAGCTAATTTCTTAAGGAGGATCTTCGTGTTTCGCATGCGACCGTCGGATATCCCCACCTTCGAGCTCACGAGGTAATCAGAGGGTAACGTGCAAATAAAGGAGACTAGATCGCGATCGAGGAATGGAACGCGGTTCTCGACGGAATGCGCCATGGTCATCTTGTCCTGTCGCACCAGGAGATCGACCATATATGTTTTCATGTCGAATTTTAGGCAGTTGGACAAATGGTCGGATTGGCCCTCATTGAAGATCTTTCGGCGTTTTTCCAAGACCTCAGCGAAGTTGGCCCCAGGTCGCAAAGCGCTGAGTTCCCCTGGTTGTTGAAAAAGCGACGCGAGCAGAAACCCAGAGACATCGCCATCTGGATTGCCGAAATTGCGTACCATCTTGGAGCCCAGGCGCGGCAAATGCTGAAGAAGGGGCAGCCATGGTGCCAGCTTGTGCTGAATTCTGGCGTAGTAGAATCGCATGTAGCCGCCCATCAGCTCGTCGGCCCCTTCTCCGCTGAGAAGTACCGTCACATGGGATCGAGCCTTCTGCGCTAACAGGTATATGCCCAGCGAGTTGGGGTGATTGAGTGGTTGATCAAGGTGCCACGTTGCGGGATCAAGGCTGTCCAGAAAAACCTCTGGGGTAAACATAAAGCGGTGACTGTCGGCCTGAGCCGCATCAGCCGCGCGCGAAATCCATTTATCCTCAGAGTATGCAGCGTCGTTAAAAATGACCGAGAACGTGTCCATGTCTGCGGCGAAATGCGAGCGCGCAAATACGCTCACCAGTGAAGAGTCAATTCCGCCGGAGAGTTGGCAACCCACCTTAACGTCCGCCAGGAGTTGACTCTCCACGCTTTTACGCAGCAGTAGATCGAGTTGATCGAGTGCCGCCTCCTCTGAAATGTCGGCTTTGTTTGTTACGTCAGGGATGTCCCAATAGCGACGGACGGTAACCTCATGGGGGGTGATGCTCATGGCATGCCCGGGGCGCAACTGACGCACGCCTTTCAGCAGATGAGCGTCGCCGGCACAGAAACGGTATGCGAAATATTCGTCAACGTGGTCAGAGTCTAGTTCAGCGCGAAACGCAGGATGGGCCAGGAACGATTTTACTTCTGAGGCAAAAAGAAGAGTGTCACCACTTTTCCACCAGTAGAAGGGCTTCACACCCAAATGGTCTCGGGCGATGTTTATCTCACGCTTATTTAGATCGACTATAACGATGGCGAACATGCCATTGAGGCGTTCGAGCATTCCATCAAATCCGTACTGTTGGTACAAATAGAGGATGACTTCAGTGTCAGTCTTGCTCCTAAAACGGAAGCCCGCGGCCTCAAGCTCTGCTGTGGAGGAGAAGGCATTGTAAATCTCGCCATTGAAAGCGATGAACACGCTTCCATCCGAATTGGCCATAGGCTGATGGCCTTGGTCCGACAGGTCGAGGATACTCAGACGATTGAAGCCGAGACCGCCACTAAAGGCTGCGTTCATTCCAGTCAACGGAGGGTGTCTGTCCCCAGAAGACTTTCCGGCGCTGAGCGAAAATAGCCTCATTCCCTGATCGTCAGGGCCGCGGTGCGCCTGCAGATCCATCATCCGCTGCAGCACACCCGGATCAGCCGGCGCTTCGTTGAAGTTATGAAATCCTGCTATCCCGCACACTGTGATTTTCCTCGGACATCTGCATAACTAAGCCTTCAATCAAAAACATTCATAACTTGAGAATAGGGAGAGACGTGGATGCACATTTAAAAGGCGCTTACGATCTTTGGCTGGCCAAAGAGAAAACGTTTTTGCCTCGGGCAGCGCGGAGTCGAAAGAATATAGAGGAAACCACAACCCACCCAAGTATTGAATAACTCATAAGAACAAGATCCTGCATTGAGCGCATCCCGGCTATCAATGTCATTGTGCCCAGGCTGTAAACCAAAGCGCTTGAGGGCTGTTGACTCAAAAGCAAAGTGCTGATCATTTGTGCCAGTTTGCCGTATATGAGACCTCCAACAAAAACTGCGAATATCCCTGCGCTTAGATAGAATTCGCCAATAGCGGAAGACGAGAGCGAGGCACCCTCCTGTTCGATTATCATCGGCAAATCGAAACCCGCGTCAACGGGTTTGCCGGGCCACAACACTCGCGGGATCGGCCTTATGAGAATAAAGAAGATTTGTTTCTCGTAGATGTAAGAATGCTCACTGGGAACTAGATTAATAATCTGACTCAAGCGAAGGAAGTTGTCATCCACGTGCAGGTAGTCGGTTTCCATTTGCCAACCCGACGCGGTTACGCTTTGTATGCCTGTGTTTCTGAATTCAAGCATAAACTGCATAAAAAAGAGCAAGACGGCAACACCCGCGATTGAACCTATAGCCTCGCGCACCCGAATCTTCTTATGTTGAAGGGCCCAGCAAATGAGGGCGGAACCTAAGATCACGCCTACAATTCTTCGGCCACCACCTTGTGCTAGGAACGCCGTCATTATTAAAGACATACAAACCGACAGCGCAACTAATTTGTCCAGCCAACCCCTCTTATGGGCCAACGTTACCGTCAGAGTTGGTAAGAGATAACCGAAGTAAGACATATGGTCGAGGAATGAATCCCAACCGCCTAATTGACCGCGAGCCCAGGGCGCCGCCCACCTGCCCGAAGTCAGCCCGTCAAACATGGTCACGGGGTTGAAGCCGGATGGAATTGCAAATCTCAAAAATCCCAGAGTGAAGAACACGAGAATCAATTTGAACACAGTTTTGGATGGCGTAATGTAGGATGTCGAACGAACGATAATCCTGGGCAGTCGCCATGCCCGAACCCACGTTGCCAGCCACACGCCGCATACGAAAATACAGATGGACCAAAACGCCCACTCGATATCGTTCGTCGTTACGCGCGACATCGGATAAGCACCCTGAATCAGATCAAGTAACAGCCAATAAATCGGTGAAAGCACCAGAAAGTGCTCAGCACGAAGTGCTGCCCAGGAACTTTCAAAGGCAGCGAGACCCGGTGCAACAACAAGGCCTGCGCTCATAACCAGAGCCGGCAGCATGAGCGCCCCTTGAGCGCTGGAATCCTCGGGAATCAAAGCGACAGCTGCTGCCGTGCTAAACAGAACCGATATCAGCCCGAGCACGGGATGAATGGGAAACCTTCTCATCAAGGACTTATTTAGCGGTATCGGCGAGCTACTCATCTTCACAAGGCGGGGTTAGTTTGATTGTTTAGCGTGACTCAGCGCGCGACACTTCTTATCCATATACTGTCGGCAGTGCGGGCGAGGAACGGGAACCGCTTGCTCAATCGTTTGGCAAATTCTGAAACCTGAATCACTAGACGCCTCACTCTCGGCATCATTTCAGCATCTGATGCTTGCAATCCGATTCCGAAAAAACAATCGGGCGAAAGCACTGAAGTTTTGAAGAGTTGTCCAAACTTTTGTTCGATTCGCTTCGGCGTCCAGTAACGGACCTCAAAGGCGCGGGGTGCTCGAAATGCCCTTCTCGCTTGATGATAAAGGCACCTCAGACCAAAGGTGTTTGGCAACTGAATTAGACAGGTTCCACTTGGAACCAATACTCTCGCCGCTTCGCGGATTGACTGGTCGGCGTCACCGTAACTGAAATGTTGAATAACGCTGTAGGAAAAAACTGTATCAATGGCCTGGTCGCGGAACGGCAGATGCCGGGCGTCGCCGACCAAAAACCGACTTGGTAAATCCAATTGGGCAGCCACGCGCTTACCAGCCATCACGGCGCCGAGCGACGGATCTATTCCAACAGGTGAGTAACCTTTTCGCGCCGCCGCGATGGACCATCTGCCCCAACTGCATCCGACATCCAGAAATAGACGACCATCTCCTTCAGGAAGCTCTAACTCAGGAATAGGATAATCGGGCAGGCGGCTTATCAATGTCTTGTACAAAATGCCGTTTGTTGCAGCCACCAAATAGTTCACTACGGGATCGACCACATTATTGCTATTTCGTGCTAACTCCAGAACACCCCGACGCTCTTCATCGCTGATGCCAATAGTTTCGAGATAGTAGTGATTTCCATTTTGCCGTAGTTCGACCTTCGGCTACAGTTGCTGAGGCAGTTGCAGACATAACACCGAGCGTATCAGGGGCCTCTCTCAGCAGCATTATGGGCACACCATGTACAACCGGATAGACGTGTCCTATTGGGCAGAAAAGCTGACTATCGGAATAATGAAAAGATGACTTGTCGCGAGGACAAACAAGGTTTTCAATAAACCACACGTCAAGATTCCCAGACTCCCCTGATTGATTCTCTACCTGAAACTCTCTTCCCGGCATTCGCTTGGTCAATTTGCTAGCGATGATATTTTCTCGCTCACGGTGGCGAAGGAATATTCGTCCCATTCCTCCGCAGAACCGTGCGCAAGCTGCTCGAGATAAATGGGATCTCTGAGTAGGCTGCGAATGGCAGTTTCTAGAGACTCGCCATTCACTTCATTTACAACCAATCCATTGGTTCCGTGCTTTATTATCTGGGCACAAAATGGCGTCGATATTACAGGTAACTTCCAGCCTCGAGCTTCGACCTGCGTCATACCAAATCCATCCGAAAGGGTCGGAAATAGAAACAAGTCGGCATCCCTATAAAACCGAGCCGTGCTTTCCCTTGACACTGTTCCAATCCATTTCACTTTTGAAGATGATCGAAGGGTTGACGGAATGTCGATCCCCGCAGGGCCAACAATCCAAAACTCGATCGGTTCCTCCGAAAATCTCGTCATGGTCTCTAACACTGCCGCCGCGCCTTTGCGTAATGCGAACGCGCCAAGAAATAACACTCTTAGCGGACGCGCTTCAGAAAAGAATTTTGGATAGGAGCGTTGGAACTTCTGGGCCTCTTGTCCGGGCGCATAAGCAACCGGTATTACCCTTAGCTTCTCTGTATTTATTCCAGCTTCTCTCAATAATCTTTTTGACCAATCAGAATTGACGATGATGGTGTCCGCTAAAGAACATTCCTCCTTCCAGTTGGACCAGTACTCGGGTGGTGCTGGTTGCCAGCGTGAATCCGATAAAGTGCGATTCTCATGCTCCTTAGCTATGATCCTTTCATCGCACATGCCACCGTCAATCTGTCCCAACACTGTCCGCCAGCCTTTAGCTTTCGCAAAGCGTAGTAAATCTAGGGCTGCATAACTGTAGGCAAATAAAACCGGGGTTATACCGTTGTTACCTATTTCAGACGTCAGTCCTCCGATTATCTTTAACGCGCGCCGTTGAAAAAATAGATTTCGGCGAATAGTCAAAGGCCATCCACCAAGGCTGCGTAAGCGAGCTGATAACTCAAATGCAATGCTGTCCACGTTGAAGTTATAAACGGGAGCCAACTTTAGTTCCGGATGGTAACGTTCACGAATTGGACGCGTGGCGCCATACAGACTCCCCGGAGGTATCCATGTTTCGGTAATCAATGCCTTCAATCGACGACTGGTGTGAACGGCACGTGGGACTGCGTAGTGTTCCCGCGCGCCTATTTGACAACAGATCCATTCGCTCATCTTCTTCAACTACCGATCCACTATTAAACGATAGGATAGAAACACGGAAAGCAGCGTCGGTTTAGCGGGCAGGAATCGTTTCAGGATGCCGTCGCAAGTGAAGATAGGATCTGACGGCCGCACCCGAAAGGATTCTGCGGTAACGTCGGTTTCGCAGTAGGTGACTTGGAACACGACTTAGACCAGTCAGAATCCCCCGCGAACGCCCGTTTCGGAGCAACCACCAAATGCGATTCGAGCATTGAGCTAACCCCACAACCCAGAGCCATGGCGGGTAACGTAAGTAAGTCAATAGGGCTTGATTGGCGATGCTACCGGCCGTTACTTCAGGGTCGGCATGGTGCGCCAGATCCGTGTCGTGAAAGACCCTGAGCCAGGGACTTCTAAGGATGCGACCCCCTTGCGAATGTAGCCGTAATGCAAGATCGACTTCTTCCATTCCGTATGCAATCGGCAACGGGACATATCCACCGGTCAATTGAAAAGCCGCCCGGCGATATAGAGCAGGCACCACCGGAAAAGTCTGAAACCCACTCCCGATCGACGACTATGCCTCTCTAATTTCTTGCCCCTGGTGGTAGACTGCGGCATCCAAAATGGAGGCAGTTGGAAACTCTTCAAACAATTTAAGAGCTCTAGCAAAGTAGTCAGTGTCAATCGGGTAGGAATCGTCATCAAAGCTAGCGATTAATTCGTTTGAAGCGATGGCGATGAGCTTGTTCCGTCCCCCACCTGGGCCGACACATTCCTCGCTGCAGACCAATTTCACTTCTGGAAAAGCGTGGCGGACGGCTATTGCAACGTGCTCCTGATTGGCATCGACGTGCACCAGAATTTCATCCGGTCGCGGATTGCATGCCTTAATCTTCAGCAATATCTCGAAGCGTCTTCTCAATTCGCGCATGGGCGGTGACCATCACGGAAACTCTGATCGAAAACTCATCAGGAAACAATTGAGTGGAAGACAAGTCGAAGCCTTATTGAGCCTTGTACCAACACGCTGGTAATGCGAGAGGAGGATTGCTGGTGTTATCGAAGTCCAGTGGATGTGGAAAGACCAAAGCGCACGTTGGTTGGCGTAGGCGGTCGTTTCTAAGAAAAGTAAACTCTGCAACCCGTGGGATGATTATCCCCGCTTTATTCATAGCGCCGCAGCAGTTGTTGGGGTGGATATGAACGCATGTATGAGTCTGTAAAATCTTTTCGAACCCCCTGGAGGCCAAGCGAAAGAAAGGCTGATTCCAGAGTCCGTCCAGATTATGAAATTCTGCAACGATAATTCTAAATCTGCGCATAAGACTGTCGGATATGCTCAGAAACGTCTCATATTCGTACCCTTCGATGTCGATTTGTAGCATCAGGTCAGTCGCAGATCCCGGCAAGGATGAAGTTACCCAGTCATCAACAGTCATGAAGCTGTCGTTTGTTATAGCGCCAACATGTTTTTTTGTGAAGTGGAACAAAGGATGAGATGCTGCTGGTTTGTCCACGGAGGCATCAGCCAAAAATACTTTCATTCCCAACTCAGCACACTCTTTCTCAAATTCCGCAATAAGGCCGGCGCCAGGCGAAAAACAGGCTTCGACTCCAGCGAGATCATCAGGAACCAGATAGCCGCCATCGCCTTTTGGTCCCAAGCGGATTAGATCCCCACCTCGTAACGTAGGAGAGAGCTTTCGTACCAAAGCTTGAAGAGATTTCTTGTCGGTCAGAGATGTCGGATACGCTCTTCCGAGAGCAAGGATTTCTACTGCTACGGATCTGAGAAACTGATTCACTTCGTAGGTCAGTTAAATTAAGCGAAAGGGTATTTGCCGAGGCAATCTAATAATTGGGGAATTCGAGGTTTCGAAAGGCTCGTGTTGAGGCGGGCGTTAAAAGAAAGCCCGGTTCGCAATTGACCACCAAATTAGGCTAGGGGCGAGTCTATCAACTCAACTTATTCCTAAAAATGCGGGCCAGTGTAGTCCAGACGCCGTCAAAATGGGTCTTATTAACAACATCTTGTGTTAGCCATTTTTGGTTTGCTAATTGAAATTCTGCTAGCGGCGAGCTCAGAGCCGCTCGAATAGTCTTGCCGGCATCAAAATCGTAATTCGCCGGATCGACCCATGCAGCTCCATTGAGGATGCCGTCTCGTACAGTTGGGTGCGCATGATAAATGGGAATACAACCTGAACGCGCGGCATTAAGGAACTTCTCGGTAAAGTAATATGGCTCAATACTGTTCTCTAGACATACCGAAACCCGATAACGGCTTAAGAATTGTACCTGCTCTTCCGACATCCAAACGTCCTTCCAATCTAACTCACCACAGTAATTTGAAGGAGTGCCAGATCTTGACAGAGGGCCCCGCCGACGAAAGGCATTCCAACCAGATTTCCTGCCCCATAACTCAACCAGCGGGTGAGTAACAAATTTGTTGCGCAATCTTAGACCTGGCCGAAAAAACCATATGCGACCACCTGAATTGGAAACGATTGCAACAGCTTTGTCGAAACGATCCTGTGAATTGTAAAAGTTTGTCGACCCACAGTTTGTAATATGTGGCACACGAGACTCTGGGTTCGGATGTGCGTAATGAAGCCACTCATCTTCTTTAAGGATTGAACGAACCTTTTTTATCAAGGGAGATCTGTAATGCCCATGCCAGCGAGGCTCCCAAGAGTACCAAGCTTTCGGACCTTTATATTCAAGAATGGCTTCATCAGGCCAGTACTCCCATAGTGCGCCATCCGCTTCTGTCAGACTTACATGAGGATTGAAACAGACTTCGCCATAATTAAGCTCTCGAAGTGTGCCAGGGAGAGAAGAGCTTCACAAGATACCGGCATTTCATATTATCAATAACCAAGGTGCCTGCAGGGCGAAGATGCGTATCGGATAGTGGGAACTGATTCGTTACATGATTTGAGTGGGGCGCAGTTCGCAGGCATCCAGTGCTGAAGAATTCTGAGAGAAACGACGGTATCGCGACATCAGGTTAGATTACGATTATCTTCTAGCTACTACCCATCCTGTCCGAGTCTGAAAATCCGCCGGGTCTCTCAGTGCTATTAAGTTCTCGACATTCCCGGTTTGGTAATCCTGATCTATTTCTTCCAGGTAACCATTCGAACGGATACTAAAAATCAGAAATCCCTTAGCCGTAATCAATTTCAGTAACTCGCGAATCTCGTATCCGAAATAAGAAAAATGCCGGTCAGACACCTCGAAATGAACTGAATACGTCCCGTCGAGAATCTCTGGCGCCCCATCAAATACCCGTTTCTCATAACCTTCGACATCCACTTTGAGCAACGCAATTGGCTCTCGGGATGTCACTAAATCGTCCAGCCTTTGGACGGGAACGGTGAGTGCACCTGCACCCACTCTGTTCATGTCATCTCGCCGGTCATCTTCAAATCGAACCTCGCCTGCCGTTTCGCCTGCAGCACAGTTAATGGGTTTCACATTCTGGACGTGATTAAGTCTGAGGTTGGAAACTAAGAACTCGTATGTTCGTGGGTGGGGTTCTACCGCCCATACTATTCCGCTCGGGCCCACCTGTTTTGCAGAAGTTAGTACCGTATCCCCAATGTTCGCACCCACGTCAATTACCTGATCCCCCGGCTTCAGATAGGCGCAAAAAAATGCAAGAGCTTCAGCTCTCGAACTTGGCGATATCCATAATTGCTCTGATAGATTTGAAGGGTGGAATCTCAACCGATAACCCCACTGCTGGATAGTGAAGTAACGACAAAGCCCGGTCTTTACTAACAATCTTGCAAGTATGAAACGAAGAGGTCTCTCATGTCTGCGAGCAATATTAAAGTAGCGGATCACTTGCATTCTGAATGTTATTGCGAAAGCAAACGCGCACAATTGGACCAACCCGCGGATACGCCCGTTCAGCAGATGAAATGTGGTCGCGGTTTCCAATCTCTTAACAGCACCAAGGAGATTGCTCAAGCTCTCAATCAAGAGGTATGAGACCACAAGCGAAAAGGCTTTCCACTTAGAGTGAAAGAGCGTCTTATGTAACACCATGAAGCGGTTGAATAGGTCGTCTTCGGCGGCTTCGGAAACGGTTACGCGTCCAATAGGAATATGGTGATGAGCCATCCGCGCCGCAGGACAGAATAGTATTCGTCCCAGTCGGGACAGTTTTAGGCTGAAGTCTACATCTTCGTTTATCGTGCAACGGTGTAGGAAGAAATCGGAAAAACCGCCTGCTTGAATATACGCCGAGCGTCTAATAAGACTATTGCCCGAGCCTAACCAATCTATAGGTGAAGGACCTTCCGGGACTGGGTTATAACCGAAGCGCAATAAGGGACGAACAACTTTCCCCTGCCATGCTCCAGGTGATAAACCAAGCACATATCGAAGGTAGAGCGCCCAAAACCTTGTCGGTTTTGACCACGATTGATTATTGAAATCAGCGGTTACCCCGACGACATCTGAGTTGATTTTTAATAAGCTAAACATTTGTTGCAGGCACGAAGGCTCTAAGTCAACGTCATCGTCGAGCAAAAGCAGAAACTCACCCTGCGAAAAACGAACAGCTGCCCCGCGCTGTCTCGCAGCATTAGGAGGTTGTACGCGTAGATGATGAACAACTAAACCAGCATGTCCCCACTGTGGATTGCGATAACCTTAGCCGTTTCATTGGTTGAACTACCGTCAGCAACCACCACTTCAGTTACATTTAAGGTCTGGCTGCAGAGCGATTTCAATAAGTTAGTAAGAGAGTCAGGGCGACCAATCGTAGGGACAATAACGGAAATCGTGGCCGAACTTGTCGAGCGTGAGTTCATTTTATTGGAAGGCTCGCGAGGGCCGTTAGCTTGCAGCTTGTCTAAGGCCGGGCTTTCCATGCAGCAACGCCTGGTAGAAAGTCTCAATCACTCGTCCATGTGAAAAGAATTGATCGCCTTTCGCCAAAGCTGTCTTGCCCAAGGTCGCCCGGTAGTGGTAGTTGCTAATTAGCATCCTCACCATTTGGTTCAAAGCTGTGGTCGCAGGATTGTCAACGAGTGCCACCACATCGGGGTTTTCCCCCCCCATCGCACTGCTGATGAGGCAGGCGGTCCCCAAACCAGAATAGGTAGCCCAACGATCGTGTAGTCAGCCAACTTGCTTGGGAAGTTGACCTTCATCGCTTGCAGATCTTCCTCAGCGAAGCTCATAGGTACGAAAAGCACATCGGCGTCCTGACGGGAGACTATCGATTAGCTCCTTGAACGGCAAAATCGGTCTAACCGTGACATGATCGGCCGTTAGGTTCTCTTCGATAGCTCCGCTTAGATTCGAGTAGACGATCAAGGCCCCGTTAGTTTCCTTTAAGACCGACGCGAGCGCAGCCAGACTCTTAGCGTGACCCCCTGTGTTAACCGTTCCTGCAAAGGCAAACGTAACTTTTCTAAAAGTCTGCGATTGTTCTGGCACGTGCAGGTAGGTTGGTGCATCAACGGGTCGCGAGGGGTATAAACCGTCCGGGCGCACTGTATTTCGCGGCGAAGTCGGTCGCCATGTAGGGCGAAACGCATAGCCTTGAACTGGCCTGCTCATAAACCTTTCGAAAGTTGCGACGTAAGGTTCGAGGTACAGTAGCAGGTAAAACGTTTTCCTGAATTGAAACCCAATCATCGTGGATGATCAGATGTAATGGGAGTGCGAGTTGTTTAGCTAAATCAGCTGCGGTCACCCAGGAATAGCCATGCGCCACCGTCAGAATTGCTTCGGGTTGGAAGTCATCCAAAAGCCTCTTCACGCGTTTTCGTCTGAAGCGGGCCGTGAGGTGCAGGACGCTTGAGTAGTAGGGATGTAACGTGTGCGCAATATACGCTCAGTACCCACTTTGAACGATTCGTACCTGACGCGCGGAAGTCGCTTTTCTAACTTAGAGCGCCAGAGGTTGCCCTCAACAATCAAGAGGCGCTCGGTGGGTACGTCTGTAGCAGCCTATAAGTAGGGTCGAACCTGCGACAGTAGCTTCGACTGCAACATCGCCAACGTAGACCAGTCGAGGCAGGTTCGTTGGTGAAACATCTGTGAGCCCGCTTTGGGTCATTTCTTGGCTAGCGTTAAGGCTCATGCAGTCGGGTCATCCATAAAGCGTTGTAACGACGATATGGAGTCCGACTATAAGTTGGAACCGCCGCCCGCATTTGCGGGAGGTAATCACGGGTCAAAATTGAGCCACTGATTACAACTTTCCAATTTGGCCGAAGCGCTAAGAAGTGTTATTCACCAGGGAATCCTCATCCCAGTCGGGCTGTGGACGGGGCCACGGGTAGTCAATGTCGTGCAGGGCACGAGCGTAGCCAACTGGTAACCGATCAAGAATGGCAGCGTGATTTCGCACTTCCGCGCCATGGTCTTGAATCAATAAATAGATGGTCATTGACTGGAGATTTTTAAACAAACGAGAATCGATCTTCCTAATTTTGATGTGAGGTGAGTCTAGTTATATTCGGGCAAATTGCAGATGTGGGGCCGGGTCATACAGATAAGTCGGCCTTCACCGTTCTTTATAACCAGCCGAAGCGCTACACGCGACGAATATCCACTGCCAATTTAATGACAGTACAATCAGGACGGCGCGAGCGAATAACGACGCCAGTAGAAAGCAACATCTGCGGGTCCGAATATCCGTTCAAAGAAAGGGCCGGGGGAAGGCTGCTATCTCCTTGATAAGCGGCAACTAAATCGATTGCTTCTTGAGCCATTCTCGTTTCGAAAACAATGGTCAAGTTCAGTTAGTCCATTTCTCTGAGGTGGTTCGAATGGCTCAAGCCAAGAACGGTCCTTACCTAACTTACGAGTAAGGAGCAAATCGCACGACTCTGCCCAGTCGTATGCTGTTGAGAAGCGAGAAGGGTTTACCACCCGAGTTAAGAGTCGCACGTTGCTCTCTGGGGAATGATCTGCATGCCCCCGTCGAATGATTTCAAGCCTTGAACGGCGATCAATGTATCTGTTCGTTGCAACTCTGGTATATATGCTCGAAGATTTGTGAGTGAAACGCTGATATCCCATTGAGGATAATGAGTCCGAATTCAGTCAGATCGCTGATGTAACAGATATGGTCGCCCTCGCGATTCTTGTCTAAGTACTCAAAATCCATTTGCTTGCCACTCATCGAGGAAACTTTCTCGAATGCTTCCAAAATTGAGCAGCTATTTTTGCGTCCCCCGCCAAGGTTGTAAACTTCCCCGCATTTCGGATTTTCCCAAAAAGCGTGTATGAAACGTGCGACATCAAATGAGTGGATGTTGTCCCTGACCTGCTTCCCCTTATAGCCATAGACTCGATAGCGCTTGCCCTCAACATTACATTTGATGAGGTAACTCAGGAATCCGTGGAGTTCGACTCCGCTATGGTTCTGACCGGTTAAACAACCTCCCCGTAAACAGCAAGTTTTCATTCCGAAGTCCCGGCCATATTCCTGTACCATCACATCTGCGGCGACTTTCGAAGCTCCGAAAAGGCTGTGCTTGCTTTGATCTATTGGGCAATCTTCCGTGATCCCATTCTTAAAGTTGACGTCAGAATAATCCCATCTGGTTGTTAATTCTTTCAAAGGAATCTCATTCGGCTTATCCCCATAAACCTTATTAGTACTCATATATACAAAGACGGCGTCTGGGGCATGCCGGCGAGTAGCCTCTAAGAGGTTCAGTGTTCCCACCGCGTTGACATCAAAGTCTTCAAACGGCATAGACGCCGCCAGATCATGACTGGGCTGAGCTGCGGCATGTACGATTATTTCGGGGCGGATTGTTCGAACGATCTTGAGAATATCTGAGCGATTCCTAATATCTATCTCATGATGCTTAAAATTCTGGTGTTTCAACAAAAGTCGCTTTTGGTTCCACCGCGTATCACCGGAGGGTCCGAAAAAAGCGGCTCTCAGGTTGTTATCGATACCATGGATCCTCCACCCGTCTTGAGCAAAATACTCAACAACCTCGGAGCCAATTAGTCCGGATGAGCCAGTGACCAGCGCTGTTTTTCCCATAGCCCGTCGAATATTAAGATGACTAACGCTTACAAGTTATGCAGCGACACCTCTCGTAGCTCAGCCACGATTAAAGCCCGTCTCGTTAGACAGCTTCTTCAAGGCGGTGACGACGTGGTCTTTTTGATGGTCAAGGGCGGGGGGTTGATTCCAAGCCTGGGCCTTCTTAAGAGTAGGGATAATTGAGAGAAACCTTGTCAATAAGGAAGCAGGTTTATCGTTGAATTGCCAGTAGAGGAAATGCTTTGCGCTTTGCTCTATTTTATTAAAAAAAGACCTTTCGTAATGACTAGTCTCCGACCAGCTAACAATTTCTAAATTCAATTTTGAGGCCAAATACCCGACGTATTTTCTTCCGAGCATTGATAGATGTTCTGGTGTGCGGAAATACCAAAAATTTGCGATGTCCTTTTGACACATCGGAGCGTCAGCATTCCCGGTGACCAAAAAAGTAAACCGTTTTCCCTCAAGGAAATGCATAGTCTGCGCAAAGTATCGGTTGGTTGTGACAAGTGCTCGAAAACATCGCAGAGGATAATCGCATCAAAAAACGGAACGGTTGGTACAGCCTCGTGAGCGATGAGTTCAAACCCTTTGCTCGCAGCAACCGCCGCAGCACTTTCATTAATCTCAACTCCATAACATCGATAAACATCAGATAAACTCGATAGCAAACGTCCACTACTGCAGCCATAATCTAGGATTTTACTTCCGGCTTTTAGTTGCGAGAGGTGATTCAGTAATATCTTTTCTGTAGGGAAGAGGCCGCTGAACTCCCATTTCGTGAAGTCCACTTCGCTATAATAGTAGGCGAGATCCTTTCCGCTGATTACATGAGACTTATAGTAGAGGCCGCAAAAAGTACATAGCTTGATGTGATATTCCGGCTGGTGAAAGTTGAACTCTCCTATTCGTGTGCCAAATTCTCGGCCCACCCGATCTGTTAGCCTGTGGTCGACAGTCGAACAGCCAGGGCACGAACGAACTTCCATATCACGGTGTATGCTAACTGGCCTCTTCCTTATGTGAGTTGTCGAAGCGGAACCGCATAATTCGTCCTGGAATCCCTCTCACAACAGCGAACGGCAGCACGTCTTTGCTGACTATTGAACCTGCACCAATTACGGCGCCTTCGCCTATCGTCACACCCGGAAGGATAACGGCGTGAGCGCCGATCCAGACATCATCGCTTATGGTCACTTGTTTGGTTATCACTGTGTCGAACATCACTTCCAGAAGATAGTCATGAGTTACTGACGTAATTGCTGTGTGGGAGCCGACCATCACCCTATCTCCGATCTTCACGCCCCCGCCGCCCCAAATATGCACAAAAGCCGCAAATGATACGTTCGTACCCAGTTCGACATGTTCAGGGTGGGTTATCCGAATGGGTTGCTGAATGTGGACTTTCTCTCCGCAGGATCGAAGAGACTTCTTGAGTCGTAGGTCTCTAATCATTTGGAGCTCTGAGCTCGCTCGCTCAATGAGCGCCAGACCTGTTCTAGACCTTATGACCTTACGAAAGAAGCTAGATCCATGAGTCAGAATGGCTTTTATAAAACTCTGCATATCTAAAGTTAGCTGCTCAGCACAGCAGGCTTCCAAGTGAATTGTTTGGTTAGCAACCCGTACCTATTATCAAATGGTTTACCATCGATGAAATGCGGAAGAATGTCGAATTGGACGGCGTTGTCGACCCAATCCATGATCTCATTTAATTGATTGAAAGCGCCTGCAGAGATCGCATAGCTACCCGGTAGTAGTGCTACGTCTGAAATTTCAACAGTCACTCTTCCCACTCCAACAAGGCTAGTTGGGCGTTCGATGTCTCGCTGAAAACTGCTGATAAGTACGGTACCGTCTGCCGATGAAATGAAAACCCAAAAGGTGCCCATCACTGGACGTTTTGATTCGTATGTAAATTCAACCTGGAAGGTCTCGCCAATCAAAAATGACCTCTTAACCTCCCCTCCATAACCTATGATCCTGGAACTCGTGAGCGAGACCTCGAAGATTGCCCCGCACGTGTTGTTGCTTGGTGATAGTTGTTTCTGCCCCTAACTGTTGACTACTTTGGAGGTAACTTAGGGTCACGGCTAAACATGGGCCATATTCTCTAGTAGTTCCTTCATTTATCCAGAGCGTCGAATCGCATAAAGATTGAATCGAACCGATATTGTGACTAACGAACAGCACAGTACGACCTGACTTAGCAACCTCACTTACTTTACCCAAACACTTGGTTTGAAATTGCAAATCTCCAACGGCGAGTACTTCGTCAACAAGGAGAACCTCTGTTTCCATATGCGCCGCGACTGCGAACGCGAGGCGGACATACATGCCGCTGGAGTAGCGTTTGACGGGCGTGTCGATGAATTTTTCGACTTCGGCGAAGGCAACGATCTCGTCGAACTTCTTGGCGACTTCGGCTTTGCGCATGCCGAGGATGGCGGCGTTGAGGTAGATGTTTTCACGGCCGGTTAATTCGGGGTGAAAGCCTGTGCCGACTTCGAGTAGTGAACCGACGCGGCCATGGATTTCAGCGTGGCCTTTTGTTGGTTTGGTGATGCGGGAAAGAATCTTTAGGAGTGTGCTCTTCCCTGCTCCGTTGCGGCCGATGATGCCGACGACTTCGCCGCGCTTTACTTCGAAGGAAACGTCCTGCAAGGCCCAGAAGGAGTTCGGATTCAGTGATGAGTGAAGAGTGATGAGTGATGAGTCGCGGCTCCCGAGTGCTGAGTGCGGAGTACTGAGTACTGAGTCGGCAGAGGGCGAAGTGCCGTTGCCGTTACTGTTGCGAAGTGCGGAGCGGAGGCGGCGAAAGGGTGCAGCGGCGGCGTCAGTGATTACGTCGCGCAACGCTTTGTAAGACTCGCGCTCGCCGATGCGGTACTGCTTGCTGAGGCCTTCGACTTTTATCGCGATGTCAGACATTAAATAACAGTGATGAGTGATGAGTACTGAGTGATGAGTACTGAGTACTGAGTACTGAGTGCTGAGTACTGAGTGTTAAGAACTGATAACTTAATTAATTGGATGTCTACACTATGTCGGCGAATTGCTGCTCCATGCGGCGGAAGTAATAGAGGCCGCCGACCAACAACATAATCACGACGGCGATGGAGACCCACAGAAGGGCGCCCGGAGGTTCAGTCTTACCCAGAAGCGCCCAGCGGAAACCTTCGACGACTCCGGCCATGGGATTCAAACCATAGAGTGGACGCCAGGCTTCAGGTACGAGAGAGCTTGGGTATGCTACCGGCGTGGCGAAGAGCCAGAACTGGATCAGGAAATTAATTGTGTAGCGCACGTCGCGATACTGCACATTCAAAGCAGATAACCAAAGTCCGACAGCAAGCGCGGTGACAACGGCCAGAAGAATGAACAAAGGCAGCGTCACGATCTGCCACCCGGGAACAATGCCGTAGTAAGTCATCATTAAGAGCAGGATTACGAAAGCGATGGCGAAATCAACGAGGCCGCCTAAGACCGCGGAGATGGGTACGACGAGCCTTGGGAAGTAGACTTTGGTAATCAGGTTTTGATTGCTGACGAGGCTATTGCTCGACTCGCTGAGCGCGTGCGCGAAGAGTTGCCACGGCAGCAACGCGCAGAAAGTGAATACAGGATAAGGGATTCCGTCGGAAGGCATCTTTGCCAGACGGCCAAAGAACAAGCTGAAGACCAGCATCATGAACAGTGGCTGGATGACGGCCCATGCGGCACCCAAGGCGGTCTGCTTGTAGCGCACCTTGATATCGCGCCAAGTTAGGAAGTAGAGCAGTTCGCGGTAGTCCCATAGCTCGCGAAAACCGATCGATGCCCAGCGGCTTGGTGGCGTTATGTGGAACGTGGGGAGCTGTTCCAGGGGTTTTAGTGTCTCGGCTGACATTTGGCAAAGAGCAAAGGGCTAAGGGGTAACGGGTAAAGGGGAAAGGGGAAAGGGCGACCGGTGACCGGTGACCGATGACGGGAGACGGGAGGGCGCGAAGCGGTAAGGGCTAAGAGCCAAGGGCCACCTCTGCAGGCTTTGCAATTTGCTCTTTGCTCTTCGCGCTTTGCACTTCGCTCTTAGCGCTCTCCGATCCGATACCAATCGATAGTTTGTCTTGAGGCCGTCCGCCAATGATGTCTGCGAGCGGAAGCCGAATTCCTCGAAGGCGCGTGATACATCGAGGGAGCGGCGCGGTTGGCCGTCTGGTTTGTCGGTCTGCCATCTGATCTCGCCTTCAAAGCCCGTTAGTTTCACGATTAGCGTCACCAGATCGCGGATCGTGATTTCGTTGCCGGTTCCGATGTTCACGGGATCGGCGCCGTTGTACAAGGCGGCAGCGCGGAGGATGGCGTCGGCGCAGTCTTCGACGAAAAGAAATTCGCGGCTCGCGTTTCCTGTTCCCCAAACCTCGATAAAAGGAGCCCGGTTGCGTCGCGCTTCGACGCACTTGCGTATGAGCGCCGGGATAACGTGCGAGCTTTCAAGATCAGAATTGTCATTAGGACCGTAAAGATTTGCGGGCAGCAGGAAGATTGAATTGAAACCGTATTGGTCGCGGTAACTTTGCGACTGGACCAGCATCATCTTTTTTGCGAGCCCATACGGCGCGTTAGTCTCTTCCGGGTAACCGTTCCACAAGTCGTCTTCCTTGAAAGGCACCGGCGTGAACTTTGGATACGCGCAGACGGTGCCGACAGCGAGGAATTTGCTCACACCATTGAGACGAGCTTGCTCGATTAACTGCGTCCCCATCATTAGATTCTCGTAGAAAAACCGCCCGGGGTTCTTTTGGTTTGCGCCGATGCCTCCAACTACGGCGGCCAGATGGATGACCAGGTCAGGTCGCGTGTCATCGAACAGGCGCTTTACGTCGGCCATATCGACAAGGTTGTAATCAGCGCTGCGCGGAACAAACACTTCGACATCTGCGTGGTGTTTCAATTTCGCTACGACTTGTCGGCCTAAAAATCCTGCGCCGCCGGTAACGACGATCTTCTTGTAAGGGAAAGGTGAAGACATTTATCCGCAGATTACGCAGATTCCGCTGACAGTAAGAGAAAGGAACTCACCACAGAGGCACAGAGAACACTGAGAACGCACAGAGAAACGCCGACTAGGCGCCTCGACTCGAAACAATTTCAGCGCGCTGATGACCAACCGTGGCCATGTCCGCGTCGACCATCAAACTGATCAGGCCTTTAAAGGTGGTAGTCGGTTTCCAACCGAAAATTCGTTCGGCTTTGCTGGCGTCGCCGATGAGCAAATCCACTTCAGACGGACGGTAATACTTGGGATCAATCTCAACGTGGTGTTGCCAATCAAGGCCTACATGTGAGAACGCTGCCTCGACGAACTCTCTTACCGAGTGGGTTTCACCCGTTGCGATCACGTAATCGTCCGGTTGCTCCTGTTGCAGCATCAGCCACATCGCCTCGACATACTCTTTCGCGTAGCCCCAGTCGCGTTGCGCGTCGAGATTGCCGAGAAAGAGTTTGTCCTGCAGGCCGGCCTTGATCCGCGCCACGGCGCGCGTGACCTTGCGGGTCACAAACGTCTCGCCCCGCCGCGGGCTCTCGTGGTTAAAGAGAATTCCGTTGCAGGCAAACATACCGTAGCTCTCGCGATAATTCACAGTGGACCAGTAGGCAAATACCTTGGCCACTCCGTAAGGCGAGCGCGGATAAAACGGTGTGGTCTCGCTTTGGGGAACCTCCTGCGCCTGACCAAACATCTCTGAGCTGCTGGCCTGGTAAAACCTGGCATTCACTCCTGTCTCCCGTAGCGCCTCGAGAATTCTGATTGTGCTGAGGCCCGTGACATCGCCGGTGTACTCGGGGATATCGAAGCTCACGCGTACATGACTCTGGGCCGCGAGGTGGTAAACCTCTTCGGGCTGAATCCGGTAAAGGAGTTTGATGAGATTGGTGGAATCGGAGATATCGCCGTAGTGGAGAAACAGACGCACGCCGTTGACGTGTGGATCAGCGTACAGATGATCGATGCGAGCCGTATTGAAGCTGGAGGCGCGGCGAATAATGCCATGCACCTCATAGCCCTTATCCAGCAGAAGCTCTGCCAGATAGGAACCGTCCTGGCCGGTGATGCCTGTGATGAGGGCTTTCTTCATTTCGCGGCGAAGAGCTAAGAGCGAGGAGCTAAGGGCAAAGAGCAGAAGGGCGACGAGCAAAGGGCTAAGAGCGAAAACGACACGGGAACTAACGGCAAAGGCTGCGAGAAAAGTTTGTGATCTTGCGACTAAGCATATCGCAGTCAATTAGCAGTGGGTCGATGTCTCCTGCCTTGAATAGACCCAGGCTCTCGAAAACCATGAGCATCGATGCGTCTTCAAAAAGGGACCGGCGCGCGATGTTTAAGAATTGCTGAAACTCTCGAAAATGAGTGCTGCCTGAACCTTCGGCAATGTTATTAGTCAGGGATAGTCCCGCGGCTCTTAATTGCTCCGCATAACGATACAGTCGCCTTTTCTCCAAGTCTTCGGCTAGCTTGTGCAACTTTACTGCGAGGCCTCGCGCCAACTGCCATATCTCTAAATCCTCGAACCGAAAATGAGGCCGCATGATTTGAATTGCTAAGAGGTATGAGCTAAGAGCAAAGTGCGCAACTCTTTCCGGGCGCTTAGCGCTTTGCCCTTAGCACTTTGCCGCTAAAGGTTGAGCGTCCCTGTCGCGGCGCGGGCTGGGTCTCCTCTTCGTCGGACTTGTAGCCGCGCGCGCCGTAGTAATTCTTATAGTAATAGTAGTCGGACGATTGAAGGTTGACCTTGTTGAGAACGACGCCGAAGATTTTGGCCCCCACGTCGTGAAGGAGTTGACGCGAGCGGCGGACGATGTGGCGCGAGCTTTTGCCGCCATGGACGACGAGTAGCACGCCGTCGACCATAGAGGAGATTAGGACGCCGTCGGTAAAGGAATTGATTGGTGGCGAATCAACCACCAGGTGCGTAAATTCCTTCTGCATCAGTGTCATGAGACGTCGCATCTGATCGGAGCCGATCAGCTCAGCCGGGTTGGGCGGTATGGGACCAGAGGTCAGTACGCTTAGGCCGGTAAGCTCATCCTTGGTCAGCAACGCGAGGGTCTCGGCGTCGGAGATCTCACTCGAGAGAATCGAGCTCAAACCCGGACGATCAGAGAGCCCGAACACCGAGCGCAGCCGCGGCCGGCGCATGTCGGCATCGATGATGACGACGTTCGCCCCGGTCTGGGCCAGACTGATGGCAGTGTTCACCGCAGTAGTCGTCTTCCCTTCACTCGGCAAACTCGAGGTGACCAGTAAAGACTTAGGCGCCCGTCCGGCGGATGATAAAAGAACAGAGGTACGAAGATGCCGGTACGCTTCAGCGAGCGGCGACTGGCCATCCACATTAATCAGCAATTCCGGACTGTCGGCGTGTCCGTTACGTTTTTGCAACGCGCCCGGCGGCGCCAGAAAGCGGCGTTTGCCACCGGCGCCAATTGCAGGAATCACAGCGAGGGCGGGCAAATTCAGCATTCGCTCAACGTCTTCGGTTGAATGCACTGAATCGTCGAGGTATTCAAGCAGCAACGCGAGGCCAACGCCCAGGGCGAGTGAAAGAAACATCGCCATGAAAACCGTGCGCGTCCGGTTTGGGCCAATAGGGCCTTCGGGGGCGAGGGCGTAGTCGATGATAGAGACGTTATTAGGCTTACTTGCCATGATCACGTCGTTCTCTTTGGAGCGCTGCAGAAGGCTTTCGAGCAGAGTCTTGTTGGTCGCGATCTCCTGTTGAATGATGCGGTAATTAATGGCCGCCTCGTTTTGCTGAAGCGTCTGGCCGCGCTGCTGGTCAAACGATTTGCGCAGGGCCTGCTCTCTCCCGAGCGTCTCGCGATACCGGGTCTCGAGATTTGTCATCAGGGTGGAAGTCTTCTTGCCTCGAACGTCTTTGATCTGAGTCTGCAACTCGGCAATCTGAGGATCAAGTTCTTTCACTTCGGGCGCTTCTTCAGTCGCCTCAACCAGTAACTGACTTCGCTTCTGCTGCAATTCCGCAAGTTTCGACTCCATATCTCCCAGACGTTTCTCGTCGGCGTCCACGAGCGCATTCGCCCGCCCCACGCCTTTGGCGCTGGTGAATTTGCTTTCAGCATCGATTCGGTCTTTTTCGGCTTCAACCAGTTGCATGTTTAAAGCGGCGAGCCGTTCGACGACGGTGTTCTGGTTGGCGTCGAGCGAAATGATTTGATTGTTCTTTGCGTAGTTGACGAGGCGCTCCTCGGCGCTGCGGATTTGTTGTTGCAGTTCAGCGATGCGTGTCAGAAGAAAGTCGCCGGTGGTGGTGTTTGTCTCACTCTTCTTTTCCAGGTTGTTGTAGACGAAAGTGTCCGAGATAGCGTTAACGACTTTTGACGCGACTTCGGGATCGGTGTGCGTAAATGAGATGTCAATCAGGCGCGTCTCCTTGTATAGACCACGTGTTTCCTTCACCGGGTCAACTTTCAAGCCTGCGAGAATCGCCCTCACGTACGGAGCTAGTCGTTTTGCTTCTTCGAGATTCTCATGATTGGTGGCTGCGGCGACCGTGGTGTTCAACGTCAATTGATCTTTTGCCGGCGCTGTGGGGTCCGGCTTGTCATTTCCGCCGAAACCGGCCATACGCTTGATCGTCTGCCAGGTGGACCTCTTCTGAGTTGAGTTTCCTTTAAAGAAGTTTGGGTTGTGCTCGAGGTCGAGAGTCTTGACGACGCGACGCATCAGGCCGGGGCTGACAAGGATCTGAAGTTGAGTGTTGAAGTAAACCGGATCGTTTGTCGGGCCAAAGACGTAAGGCGCCTTGCTGCCGACGAGCTCGGCATTGTTTTCGAGATTAACCTGGACGCGGGCACTGGCCTGATAGATGTCCGGCTTGCGGGCTACGTAAATCACGGCCAGCATTGTGACGAGCGCAACCAGGCTGATGACCAGCCACAGACGTTTGCGCACCGCCCGCCAGTAGTCGAGCAGGTGCACTTCCGTCTCGGCATTGGGGTCGACGCCGTAGTTGTACGAGTGAGGAGTGCGCCCAAAGTCGGATGGCTTTGCGAGCTCAGACGGCTCGTCGTCTTCGCGTTTGACCAGGTCAGTTGGTTGTTTCATGGCTTCTTAGACCGACGACGGACGACGGACGACCGCCGAAAATAGGACCGTTGTTGAAATACGACCGTCGACGGACGACGGACGACCGCCGAAGGGCGCCGAGATTAGTTGGGAGGGGGTTCGTACACTTCATTGATACTCAAGTCCGACCATGGACGAGAGAGGATCCATCGGCTTACGACGGTCGTCCGTCATCGGTCAACGGTCATCCCGCTTCAATGCTCTCCTCATAGACTGGGTCTTCGCGAAAAGCTTTTGGCCAAGTTCACGCGAGGGCAGAAGCTCTTCTGCTGTCAAATATTTTCTCCGCTCGATGACATCCTGACAGGCGACCGTTTCGATTAATGAGCGCAACGACATCCCTAAAAACCTTGATTGCTCAGGGTCGCTCTGACTGGTTGAGCCCTCGGCTATGTTCAGTGCGATTGAGGTTGCCGCGCGTGTTATTTGCGACTTCAGGTTGAAATCTTCACTTTTAGGTAACCTATCCGCCACGGCATAGATCAAATCGAGATAATCAAGAGCGAGTTGGTAAATCTCGAGGTTTTGAAACTTGTAGGTCATAAGACGACCGACGACGGCTGACCGTAGACCGGCGGGGAATGACCGACGACCGCTGCCCTCAGACCGCCGCTGGAAAGAGAAATTGTGAATGGGTAGAGCCCAGCGGCGAATGCTCGTCTTCCGTCATCGGTCCTCCGTCGTCGGTCGTTACCTACGCGTCATCGGTCGTCCGTCATCGGTCGTCGGTCATTCCTACGGGATCACGCGGAGTGGCAACTGGCTAGCTGACTGTGCGCCGCCGCCGATGAGGCCGCGCAAGAGGCTTTTCGCTTCGTTTACTTGCACGTGCACAACGTCGTTCGGCACGAGCGCGATGTCTTCTGCGCGTTTCTTTTCAATGGCGTTGAGATCAACGAGAATTTCTTTCTTGGTTTTACTGCCCGGCTCTTGCCTCACGATACGTATCTTGTCTTTCTTACTGTCCTTGGAGACGCCGCCGGCCATCGCGATTGCATGCGTAAGTGTGATGGGTTCGTTCAATGGAATTTCACGCGGCGAAAGAACGTTTCCCACGACGTAGACATGTTCGGCCTCGGGGAGCGTGACGATGTCGCCGGCTTGCAGGTATGGGTTCGCTTCCGGTTTGCCGGCGAGCGTATCTCTTAACCTGTAGCTGGTGAACGCCTGATCATCCGGTTGTGAGCCGTCATGGCTACATCCGATCACCGGAGGCCCATGCACGATATTGATCGTTTGTCCTGCTTTTTCAGAATGGCCTTTGGCGTAGGTTAGGAGGTCGAGCAAGCGTATTCGCCGAGGTAATTGGAACCGTGCCTGATCGTTCACCTCGCCAAGTATGGCCACCGTAAACGAGCGATATTCCTTAATGAACACGTCCACCTGCGGCTTGCGATAGAACTTCAGATAGCCGTTGGCGATCTCTTTTGCCAATTCGCCTTCTGTCTTACACGCCGCCATGATTTCCGTTTCGATTAAGGGCATGCGGATCATGCCGTTGCCTTCGACTCGAACGGCGTCGCGCGAGAGGTTGGGACGATTCATGATGCGTATGTCGAGAACATCGCCTGGGCCGATCCGGTAACGGTCGTCTGCTGTAGGACGAGCGGGGAGGGTAGAGGTCGATACGATTTTGTTGCTGGAGACGGTTTCGCCGGCTTGTTGGGCTGTGGTGGAGACGGCGCAGGCCAGGATGATCGCGACGACAGCTATAGCTCTGTGTGACCTTTGTGTTCTCTGAGTCTCCGTGGTGAATCTGCCTCGCAAAACTGTTAACCACAGAGACACAGAGGGCACTGAGGCGGTACTGAGAGGTTGGGGTGTAAGTTTTAAGGCCGCAGTTGGGGACGAAAGCTGCGACAGGTCGCAGCGGGCCAAAGCGCCGACAAGGCGGCGCACTCCAAGGAGGCGCCCCACTCCAAAAAGCCCCACTCCAAGATGTATGTTCATAAAATGCCTACTTCTTTGCCAGACCCACACGGCGCGACAGCAGTGCTTCGCGCATGTGATTCGGATGGGCCAGGTTTAATACGGTGTTACTTACGAGCACCAAAAGCTCCTCGTGTTCGCGATTAAATGTTCCCTCCAGGGGTTGGTCGCCAGTTTTGGTGACCACGCCTTCCCTCACCCACTGCCAAAACTGAGTTTGCGTTGTCCAAAACTCTTTGCGATCACGGCAAACTACAAGCGCCGTTTTCTTTTTCTTCTTCTTCTTTTTGTCTTTGCTCTTGCTTGTCTTTTTTGTTGTCACCATAGATGAACACACGTCCGCCCCAGTCTGTTTCGAAGCTCGAACCTGAGCTGCAGGAAACACACGATACCCCGAAGGGAAGCCTCAAACGAGGCGGCGTTAACTTTTCAAAACTACCTCAAGAGTTGCGATATCAATTCCGCCCGTCGCTTCACACCAAACTTCATGTAGATATTGCGCAGATGGAATTTCACTGTCTGCTCAGTTACCAGTAATCGCGATCCAATTTCCGCGTTGGTAAGACCCTCGATACAACCCAAAGTGACCTGGGCCTCACGCCGGCTTAAGTTATTCTTTTCAACCACCAGGCGAACGACCCGTTTGAAGGAACGATTATCGCCATTAGCGTCAATGCCCTTCTCATAAGTCCTGGTTCCGCGTTCATTCCGGCGCTCCAGCACCTTCTCTGGGGAGAAGACGCGATAGGCCACAGCGGGTTCGCGTCCGGTGTCCAGGTGATCTCTGATATTCCTCTCGATGCTTAGCTTGGCCGCGAGTCCTTCCAAGCCTCGTCGAATGGTGCTGAGACTCGGGATGTCTGTAACCTCTTTCATGCGACGGACGGTGAACGACTCCTCGCTGCTTTCTCGAACCGTAACCAGCAACATCGCTTCGTAAAGCTGTCGCTCAAGCGGAGTGTGGCTCAAGGCGACGAGAGCGCTCACCGTTTCGACTTCCGCATGCGCCGCGTTCTCGCCTAAAGGATAGGTTTCTGAATCGGCAGTAGCGATGGCCTTACTTTTAAGGGGGAACATTGAGTTGTCTCAGAAAAACGGTTGGGCTGGCCCGCAAATACCGGGTCCAAACAATTGGTGTGCGAAAACTTCGCGGTTCAGGTTGAATAGACCCGAAACGAAGGGACGCGTTGAAAGCTTCTGATGCTCAACAAGAGTTGTGAAGGAGGGGCATTTTTCTGGGAACCCCGGGAAATCACAAGCTCAACGAACCAACACTGTCAAATTCGCGCACGAGCCTAATTGCAGCTTGGACTTATGTCAAGAGCTTTGTGAAGATCGACACACCCAGCAGCTTCGCCTCTTGCTTAAGATAGAAACGCTCCAACAATCGCCTCTTTGCCCAGGACCAGTAGCAAAAGGTGGGTCTCTAAACCCGCGTTACCTCGACCCGTCGGGTTCCTTAACGTCGCTCTATCACTTGTTATGGCGCAGCGGCATCAATCATTTCACACCAAAGATGTCCAATGGTGATATGTGCCTCCTGAACTCGGGAGGTGCGGTGGGACGAAACTACTACGGATAGGTCGCAACTGGACGCGAGGGGTTCGCCGGAACATCCTGCTAAAGCGATGGTTTTACAACCCAAATGCCGTGCTTTTTCAGCGGCCTTGATGACGTTTGGAGACTGACCGCTGGTGCTGATGGCGATCAGAAGGTCACCTGCCACGCCCAGAGCTTCCACTTGCCGCGCGAAAACTCCTTCATAGCCGTAATCATTGCTGATTGCAGTGAGAGCTGAAGTGTCGGTCGTGAGGGCAATAGCCGGGAAAGCGCGGCGATGCTTTTCATATCGGCCCACGAGTTCCGCCGCGATGTGTTGGGCATCGGCGGCGCTGCCGCCATTACCGCAGAGGAGGATCTTGTTTCCGGCTTCGAGGGTTTTCAAGATCAATAGGCCGGCTTGTTCAATGTCATTTAAGTTTGAATCGAGCAAGGCGCGGATTGCATCGAGATGCTGACCGATAGATTCGCGCAGGAGCTGTGTGTTGGGATTGTTGTCCACGTTGGTCGGAAATTAGCACAGATTGTTGGGAAAGAGTAAATGAGTGGATTCAAGGGTTAGCCCGCGAAGCGGCCGACAGCATAAAGCCTGGGGTGAAGCGCAGCGGAACCCCGGGAACCTGTTGCAAGAAGACTGGTAAAGCCCGCGAAGCGGCCGACAGCATAAAGCCCGGGGTGAAGCGCAGCGGAACCCCGGGAACCGCAATCCAGAAAAGATTGAAGAGCCCGCGAAGCGGCCGACAGACTGTCCTCACACGTATCGTTCATCGAACTCGATGCCGTTCGCTGTTAAAAACTGAATGAATTCATCCCTGAAGGAAATCTTCGCGTGATGCTCTTTCTGTCGTCTTATGTAATTCCGCACTTCTTCAACGTGTGACTCACTCACCGTAAACGCGCCGTAACCCCGCTGCCATGAGAAATCTCTAACTTCCGGAAAAACATCATGCATCCATCCGGTTGCGTTGGCTTTGAGTTTTCGCAGCACATCCGATAACGCCCGATCTGGACGCAGCTTGGCTAAAAGGTGGACATGATCTTCAGTGCCGTTGAGCTCCAGTGAAATACCGCCAACTCCGCGCACAATGCCTCCGATATATTCATAAAGCCGTGGCTCATGCTCCGATGTAATCAGCGGTCGGCGATCCTTTGTCGAAAATACAATGTGGTAAAGAAGGTTCGTGTAGGAGTCAGACATGTTGCACTCATCTATGCTTTTTGCCGACATTATCCGGCATCTCAAACCGCTGAGCACTATCAGGGGGCTGTCGGCCGCTTCGCGGACTTTACAAGTCCTCTTGCAACGGGTTCCTGGGGTTTCGCTGCGCTTCACCCCAGGCTCTATGCTGCCGGCCGCTTCGCGGACTCTTAACCTTTTCTGGATTGCGGTTCCTGGGGTTTCGCTGCGCTTCACCCCCGGCTCTATGCTGTCGGCCGCTTCGCGGGCTCTACAAACTTTCCTGGATTAGGGTTCCTGGGGTTTCGCTGCGCTTCACCCCAGGCTCTATGCTGTCGGCCGCTTCGCGGACTCTTGCCGAGCTTTGCGGGGTTTACGGGCGGGCACAAGTGCCCGACCTAAACGGATCGTAGGGTGATGCAAGCGATCGCGCTGTACATAAAACTTCGCGTTCCCGCTCACCGATTTACTATTCGACCCTCCGCCTTTACCATGCACAGCTTAACGGTCAGCTTCAAGAGCCCGCTTTTGATACCGAAGTAGCATGTAGCATCCGGCGCTACGCCGACGCGCCAGGATTCCTGTAACAGATCCGATTATGACTACCGCCAACCCACCCACGCCAATGCTGCGCCAGTATCTGGAACTGAAGCAGCAACACCCCGGTACCCTTTTGTTTTTTCGGCTGGGTGATTTTTACGAACTCTTCTTCGAGGACGCAGTGACAGGCGCGCGGGAACTGCAAATCACACTGACCGCGCGACACAAAGAGCGCGGCGATCCTATGCCGATGTGCGGTGTACCTCACCATTCGGCGGCAAACTACATCGCGCGGCTGGTTCGCAAAGGTTATCGCGTAGCCATTTGTGAGCAGACTGAAGACGCGTCGAAGACGAAAAAGTTGGTGCGGCGTGAAGTGGTTAGAATCGTCACGCCGGGAACACCGATTGATCCGCAACTTCTGGAATCGCGCGAGGCCGTCTATCTGGCGGCAGTCTGCACTGCAGGCGAAACAATAGGCGCGGCCTTTCTTGATGTTTCGACGGGCGAATTTCGCGCAACGCAGGAGAGTGGATCGGATGCCTGGGAAAAGATCCGCGCCGAACTTGAATCGTATTCTCCACGCGAGCTACTGTTTCCGGCTTCCCTTGCCCCTTTGATCAAAGCCGGACTGAGCGGGAAACCGCAGACGGCTCCCTTGCCTCTCGCTGCGGATTCAAATGAAAGCAATCAAGCCATTCAAGCTCAACCCTTCGACCCACAAGTACAATTTATCGAAGCTGCCCTGACGCCTTTGGACGACTGGCAGTGGCAAAAAAAAGACTGCGCCGATTTGCTGCTTAGTCATTTCGCGACCGCATCTCTCGACGGCTATGGAATTGCCGGTAAGGACGAAGCGATACGCGCCGCTGGCGCATGTCTGCGCTACGCACAGGAAACGCAACGAGCAGCGGCCGCGCATGTTACCGATCTGGTTTTCTTCGCGCCACAGGACCATCTGGTTCTCGACAACGTCACCGTAAAAAACCTGGAGCTGGTTGATTCACTCAGCGGCGCGGTGGGTCGAACGCTTCTGAGTGTGATTGATGAAACGGTAACAGGGATGGGCGCGCGTTTGCTTCGTTCATGGCTACTCAGACCATGCGTCAGGCGTGGCGAAGTTGAAGCGAGGTTGGCGGCCGTCCAGGACCTTTTCGCAACGCAGATTACGCGGGACAAGATTCGCACTCTCCTAAAAGATGTTTCCGATCTGGAAAGGTTGATTGGAAGAATCAGTCTTGGATCCGCGACCCCGCGCGACTTGAATGCAATTCTCCGTTCGCTCTACCAGGTGCCGGCGATCCGAGAAAACCTGGCGCCGCAACCGTCGTCCCTTCTGCAGGTGCTTTCCGAGAGTGCCGATGACGTTCCGGAAATTTGCGCGTTACTAATCAAAGCCATCAGCGACGATCCACCCGCCAAGATTACCGACGGCGATGCGATCCGCGCGGGCTACTCCGAAGAGCTCGACGAGCTGCGTTCGATCAGCCGTAACGCCAAACAGATCATCGCGACGATTGAAACTACGGAGCGCAATCGCAGCGGCATCGGCAACCTGCGTATCAAGTTTAATAACGTCTTCGGCTACTTCATCGAGGTTTCCAAAGGAAACGCCGCGCGCGTTCCCGACGACTACGAACGCCGGCAGACGCTGACCAATTCCGAAAGATTCACTACGCCCGAACTACGCGACTGGGAAAAGAAAGTCCTGGGCGCCGAGGAGCGTATTCTGCAGTTGGAGGTGGAGCTGTTCAACGATGTCTGCCGGCAAGTGGCTGCGGAAACGAAACGCATTCAGGCAACAGCGCGGGCGCTGGCGGCACTGGATGCCCTTGCCTCCCTGGCTGAAACTGCCGCGCGCCGGCGATTCGTCAGACCTGTAATGCACGAGGGCGACGAAATCGAGATTGTGCAGGGACGGCATCCGGTCATCGAAGTGTTCAGTGATGATCCGTTTGTTCCCAACAGCATCTACCTAAACAATTCGACCGATCGTTTGCTAATCATCACCGGTCCAAACATGGGCGGCAAGAGCACGGTCCTGCGCCAGGTAGCTATCACGAGCATCCTGGCCCAAATGGGCAGCTTCGTGCCCGCCGAGCGAGCGGCCCTGCCCCTCCTCGATCGTGTTTGGACGCGTGTCGGTGCTTCGGACGATCTAACGCGTGGCCGAAGCACGTTCATGGTTGAGATGACCGAGACCGCTGCGATTCTTCACAGCGCGACACCGCGGTCGCTAGTCCTGTTGGACGAGATTGGCAGAGGCACTGCCACGTTTGATGGTCTCTCAATCGCCTGGGCCGTCGCCGAATATCTGCACGATTCCCCGGAACATGCGGCGAAGACTTTGTTCGCAACTCATTATCACGAACTCACCGAGCTAGCCGAGCGACTGCCGGGCGCGCAGAACTACCAAATCACCGCAGCCGAACGCGAAGGCGAAGTGGTTTTCCTGCATCGGCTGGAAAGAGGCCGAGCTTCGAAGTCGTATGGCATTCAGGTGGCGCGGCTAGCGGGCATGCCGCCGGCGGTACTGGCGAACGCGCGCGAAGTGTTGGCCCGTTTGGAGCGTTATGAGTTGGAAGTCTTTGCCGAAGATGAAGTTTCGGCGGGAGCGCCGGTGGTGGAAACGCTAGCTGCTGCACAAGGCGCGGGCGCGAATGAGTCTTCGATGTCCGTCTCAGGAAACAACTGCCTTGGAAATTGCCGCTCGCCGCGCCGGCCGCCGCAAGGCTGCCGCACAAGCTTCCCTGTTTGATCTCGCGAATCAGAAGGTAGTTGAAGAATTGCTACGCATCGAACCTGACAAGCTCTCTGCGGAAGAAGCCAAGGATCTGCTACGCAAACTCCGCAACCGCATGATCTAGGGAGAGTTGAATCCACAGATTACGCAGATTACGCAGATTCGGCGAAGGATTAGGACAATAGGAATCTACGAATTGGCACCATCGCCCGAATGTGTTTGATTCTTGATTTGGAATCTGCGAAATCCCGCGTAATCTGCGGATAGTCATCTGCGGCTAATACTCTTTTGCGGCGGCGTATCGCTCACCGTAAACCAATCACCCTTGCCGTCGTTCGTTCTCAGCAGTCGCATAATCTCGTCGAAGTTGAACGGCCGCGCGCCACGGCGACCAAATACTGACACCTGATTTCCGCTTTCATCCACTGCGCGATCACGATCCAACGGTTTCGAAATCGCGAGTGCTTCACCCTTCGTCTTGAATGTGGCAATCAGCACCGGCCTGGGCCTCGGACTGAAGCCCGCGTATTCAGGCATCGTCTCAGGCGAAGTCAGTTGCAGTATTCGCAAACCATTCTTTCCGTCAGCCACGTAAGCGAACAGGCTGGCGTTGGTCATAGCAACCTTGACCTGATGCACGTCGTTAAGTTTACCGTCTGCGTTGAAGACCTGGTCCAGCCGCGGCTCTGCCGGGCGTTCCACATCAACGATCGCTATCCCTTCATTTCCGTTCGCCACGTAAGCGTAGGTCCGGGCCACGTAAACGTCGTGCGCATGTTTGAGAGAAACTTGCGCGCCTGCCACAATTTTCGGCTCACCCGGAACCGTTAAGTCGAGAACCTTGAGCCCGTCATCGTCGACGACAAAGCCATACCGAAATTGAATTGCAATCGCGCGCGGATTACGGAGGTTGTCTGGTCCAATTCGCTTAGCCACACGCGGATTAAGCGGGTCGTCAAGATCGACAACTACCAATCCCTGCCCGGTCGTGATGTAGGCATAACGGCCGGCAATCGTAATGTTGTTCGCGTCGTTAAGCGCTCCGCCCGGATTGAAAGCGCCATTGGGAAATTTCTTCGGATCAAGCACTCGTCGCAAATAATTGTTGAGGGGATCGCCGTCCAGCAGCGTCGCTGCGTTCACCAGAACAAGACCTTCATATTTATCAACTACGTAGAGGTAAGCGTATAGCGGATGAATCGGTTGCTCTTCATTTACTAGTTGCTTGCGTGCATCGCCCGTCAATTTGGCCGCGGTTTCAGGATCGATCATTGAACCGTCAGACTTCATACGCCAACGCGCCGGATCAACTGCAAGTGTCGTCGGCGCCGCAACGGCAGTCGCGTATTTCGTTTTCACCCAGAACCGCTGGCCGAATCGCGAAACCGGCGCGGTCACAATCCGCTCAGAAAAACCTTTCTGATCGATCTGCGCTACGTCGTAAACGCGCAAGCCACCTTCTCCTGCCGCCACGTAAGCGTATTCGCCGCGCAACTGCACCTGTAACACGCGTGGGTTCCCCAGGTGTTCGTAAAACGTCTTGAGCTCGCTTCCCTCTTTGACGAACTTTGCGTAGTTGTCAGGATAGGCGACGCGATGAAGAGTGCTACCGATAACGGCCTGCGGCTCCCCCCGCTCCGTGGCTACGACCGCGTCAATCGAATGGCCAGCCGCGACATAAACGAAACGACCCATGAAGTTGACGAAGTTAGTGCCTTGCAAAAGCAGTTGGGCCAGCCAGGCATTGTTGTCGTTATTAGCTGAGACGTGACAATCCGAGCAGGCTTTGGTTTCTTTCGACCTGACTGTGTGCGGAATGTGCGTGTTGAAGGCCTGGCCCGCAAAGCCCTCGGCTGATGTTGTCTGCTGCTGCGAATAGATCCATTCGCGGTTTTGGTTTTGCGAACTAACCAGCACGGCTGAAGATGAACGCACCGGAGCAACACGGTTTCCTGTAACTGTACCGTCGCGACCGAGCATGAAGACGTCGTCGCGCAAAACCTGGAAATTGTATTGGGTGAAGTTACGCGTGTCGCCGCCTTCGTTATGGCGGTTAGGCATCTTGCGGTTTGCATCCATCGAAAGGTGGCAACCGAAACAACTCGTCATCCAGGATGAATGACAGGCCACGCACGTCATATCTTTGTCTCGGTGAGCGAGGGAGTTGTCATCGGCAGGCAGTTCACCCCAGGTCGCGTTGTCTTTGCGAATAGTTTTTGAGTAGCGCGACTTCTCGTTATAGTCGAGCGCGCCCGGCGTGATGGTGTCGATTGTTTGGGGCACACGCCACCAACGCCCGGGTACGACCATCGAGTTTTGGACTACGTCACCGGTTTTCAACGCGACGTCATTGCCGGCCTCGTCTTTTCTGTTTTGATCGCGCGTTTGAACCCGAAATGCAAACGCTCTCTCGCCGTCGGGATTGCGAAATTGAATTGTCCTGAGGTCTCTTCCGATCAGGGGCTGGTTTTGTGTACGCCGCCGGTTTGCGGCCGCGCCAGTCACAGCGGCAGCGGCAGGCCCCGAGGTTATGAGGTTTGCTTTTTGCCTAATGGTCCCGTGGCAGTCTTCGCACGCGATCTCTATAGCAGCACGCGGCTCGTTGTAGAGATTCCCGTCGCCGTGAGCATCTTGCCGGAAATGGCAATCGATGCAGTGCATTCCCTTTTCGAGGTGAATGTCCTTTAGGTGAACTGCCTTCCTGAACCTTTCCGGATCATTGGCGGAGACGAGTTTGTCATCCGCGTCGAGTAAGTTCCCTTTGCGATCGCGCTTGAAGACTTTGCGAAACAGCCAGCCGTGCCCGTGAGCATCACCAAACTGCGTGTTCCCGAGTCCAGCATTGAATTCAGGCGTTCCAGTTTGTGCCAGGAACTCCAGATCGGACCAGAGGCCGCGAACGCTCGCGCCTTCCGGATTGCGGTCAAGCTTCTTTCGTTCCTCCTCTGCTGAAGGCGTGCGCTGGTCCTTGGGATACATCTTGTCGCCATCGCTCTCGTTGTCCCACCAGGTCATGCCGAGATAGCTGGCCACCATGTTTGTGCCAGGGTGCATGTGACAGACCATGCATTGCGACGTGGGGATCTGGTTGGTGAACTGATGTTTGATGGGATGACCCGAAACGTTCTTCGGAATGTTTGGATCGGCGGTCTTTGATTGGCCCAGGTTTCCGAAGGCGTTGTAGAAAGCCGAATGCGTCGGCTCACGATCGTTCGCGTAGATCACATGACAAGCCGAACAACCCGATGAGCGGTAATCGCCGGGGTGATCGTTAGTGCCGAGAAAGTTCAGCGTCGGATCCATGAGACGCGTCTTTTGCAGACCCAGGTAAACGGGATCGGTGCGCTGGTTGGACCCGAAGCCGCGCGGACTTAGACCTTTGTCTGGCTTGCCCGGTTCTTCTTCTTTGTCAGGCAGTCCCACTTCCAGCCTGCGTCTGCCGCCACGTTCAAACACACGCAACACGTTTCCCGGCTGCGCTATTTCCCAGCGCGGAATCGGATCGAGAAACTCCAGGAGACCTTTAGTGCGACGATCCTCGTAGGAAGGCGCCGGCGATTGGATTAGCGTTTGCGCTGCTCCGGCTTCGTTGTAGCTTTCGCCGAAGCGCGCATCCTTCAGAGGAAAGCCACCGTTGTTGTAGAGAGCAGCGCCCCAGAGCATCGCGCCGTGGGCCATCATGCTGCGCGCAACGTTTTGCGTGTGGCTGTTATGGCAACTGGAGCCGGTGCAGGTTTTACTAACCACGCGCAAGTCGCCGGGATTAATGAAGCGAACAAACTCCCAACTCTCGCGCGCCAGCAATGTGTTGGTGCGTTCTGGGTTGGCGCCGGTGTACTTGCCATCTCGTTTCCATTCGTCGGGAAACCTGGGGCGAACGTGTGCCTCGTTCTTTATTCGTTCGATGTCGCTGGGACTGTCGGTCGACTTGCGAGGTGCGGGGTTACCGCCGTGACAGCCGGTGCAGGTTAGATTGACGGCATCTTTGTCGCCGTTCAGTTTTTCAAGCGCTCCGGTCGCGCCGTACTTGTGCATCGGCTCGATCTGACCGTGGCACGTGACGCAGCCTTCGAGCCGCGCGGGAGTGGGTTGGCTCTGCGGTTGCGGTTCTTGAGTCTTAGTAGATTCATTCGCAGCTTGGCTGTTGGATACGGTTATCCACACGAGTGCGATGAGGGTCAGGACAAGCCCAACGGGAATGATGCCGCCCCTCCGATTAATTTGTGGCCTTTGTAACATTTTCCTGGTACCGCGCGCCTAAACGAACGAAGGTCTACCACAGAGACACGGAGAACACTGAGGTTGCACAGAGATTAATTCTCGTAGCCCATTATCTTTCTGTGGATGCCATTCTTGAGCACCTCAACATTGAAGTTGATTAACAATCCAACACGCCAACCGCCGAGGCGAAGATAAGTCAACATTTGGGCATCATGGATAGGAGCGAGAGATTCAACAGATTTAACCTCGACAGCTACTACGACCATCAACGATGATGTCGACTCTGTAACCGCACTCGAGCCTAATTCCCTTGTACTCGAGCGGCAATGGGTATTCATAAGTCGAACCGAATATTCTTCAAGTGCAACTCGCGGCACAAACATTTTCTGTATGCTGATTCGAGCAATCCTGGTCCAAGTTTCCTATGAACCTCGATGGCAGCACCGATGACCTCGTGTGTCAATTGGTTTATCTGGAACATTTTTGTCCTCCGCAAGTTCTTCTCTGTGCCACCTTGGTGTCCTCTGTGCCTCTGTGGTGGCTTTAGATTGGTGGATAACTTAGCGGTAAACAAAAACGCCCCCCTTGGTACTCAAAAGATCAGCTTCAATTGCGCAAACAACGTATACAGCGGCTTCCTTGGACTGATCACATCCGGTTCACAAAAGTCGCCCACGTTTGCCGGACAGTTGCGCGCTCGGTCGGTGAAAATATCGCGAAAGCCGCGTCCGGTTTGCAGCGTCGCCGCACCAAATGTCATCGTCACGTTATTGATTAGAAAGGGCCGGTATGCAACGCCGGCGCTGTAATCGAATCCGATGTCGTGACGAATGCGGTTTTGAAACAACAAATATTCGAGCGGTTCGGTGCGATGAAACCGCAGGTAGTTTACGTTGAAGACGGCCTTGATTCGTTGCGTCACCTCGACATCGACCCCGGCGTTGTAAATAAAGATGCCGGGATTCACAAAATTCGCTTGTCCCTGAATCTTGCTGCTGCGCAAACTCGGCAACAGACTGTTTGGCTGCACCAGACCTACACCCGTCTGCGTCAAACGAATCCCATTGCGGTTCCAATAGGAAAACTGTCCGCCTACAAAATTTGGATCGTCAAAAATCGCGTCGAAGCCAGTGGCCTTGTCGTCAGTAGGATTACCGTCTCCCTGCGCCCAGAAAAAGGAACCCTTGAAGCGAAGGTAATCTTTGTCAACCGAGGCTTCCACGGCTGCCATGTGCGACTTAACTCGCACGTCGCGTCCGGCGATCAGGTTTCGTTCATCGCGACCCAGGGCGTAGTAATACGAATGCGAGAGATTCAAACGCCCCAGGTGTCCGTCACCGCTGATTCCCAGATACCCGACTTTTATCGCGTGCGGGCGCACGTCGCCGATTAAGCCAGGACGGACCAGAAATCCGTTGCGATCATATTCGATACCGCGCCGGTCATCGTTGTAATGCAAACTTCCCTGGATCGTGTAGCCTTTGCGAATAAAATCCTGTCTGAAAATGTTAGCGACATAAACATTCTGGTGTCGCGTGTCGAAGCGGTTAAGGCCGCTGTTGGTATCCTTCTCCAGCATTGAGAAGTAGGCAGCATTGTATTGAATGCGATTGTTGTCCGCTGCCCCGAACAAGCGAAAGCCGAGGTTGTTGTCCGAAAAAATGAAACCGCGAAAGTCGGAGACGAACGGCTGAATACCAGCGCGCACGGAAATGAAATCGAAGTTTGCATTGACGTCTGCCAGCTTTACTTCAGCAAATGCCTCTTCAAACGAAACGTGCGTGTCGGTGCGATTGGTTCCGCGCCGCACATCGATATTCACCACGCCATTCTCGCGGGCGTTTAGATAATTCGGAATACTGAAAGTCGGTGAGATCTTGATGGCCCAGTCGCGCGGCTTAAAAGTTGTGTCGCCGTGGAACAACTCGAAGCTGAACTGAAGCGTCTGGTTAACAGCAAGCTGTTCGGGCTGTCCGAAGAATTCGGCGCTGACCGGCTCATCAGTGCTGACGCCTGAAGATGTAGGCGCGCGACGTTGCTCGATCGTTGAGGTGCTCACCGCTGACAGGACCATGAAAAGCTTGTTGCCTTTGATTGGATAGTCACCCTTGAGCACGCTCTGATTGTATGGATCCCACCAACGCCCGCGTGTAAACGGAATGTCGCGACCTCGCGCTGCGCGGTCGCCGTATCGATCATATTCAGGAAATCCGACGCGCCAGCGATCGCGCGCTTCACGGCGCGTTGGATCAGTTTGCGGCTGCGAAGGAACGGTTTCTTCTCCCGCATGCCCGGTTGGTTTGTCGCCTGGCGTGGGCGGTATTTCTTTTACTTCAACCTGGTCGAGAGGAATATCAACGACAACATCCTTGCCCGGCTCCACGATTACGTTCTCGAGTGTATCGCCTTTGGCGATTGAGAATTCGCCGTAGTCTTTGCCGGCCTCAAACTTTGCTGCATGCGGAGGGCTGAGTCGCAAACGATAAGCGCCGGCCGGCAACTGGAAGGAGTATTTCCCTTCGTTGTTGGTCCGCACGCGTTTCCATTTGCCGGTTACCTGGTTAGTTACAACGATCTGAACATTGGGAACGGGTGCTCCGGACGCTACGCGAACCGTTCCGTTAAGACGGCCGGAGCTTTGGCCGAGCACGACGGTACCGCACGCTATAAAGATGGCTGCGAGAAACAGAAGGCGGGGGAAATTCGTTTCGGGCTTCACCATGTTCGACGACGACTCGTCCCGGGCAGTAGCCCGACCGTTAGGGAGGGCGTTCTTGCGATTGACGCCTTGACGCCCTCCCTAACGGTCGGGCTACTGCCCTTTCTCAGCGCTCCAGCTCCGCTAATGCTTTGGCAGCAATTCGTGATTGCAGCAGGTCGAAGTGCTTATCAAGTTTCAACGTACGTCGTAGGAACGCTGCCGCCGCCACACCGTCGCCTTTCGCGCGTGCAATCATACCTGCATGATAAAAAAGATGGGCGTCTTCAGTGCCCAGGCGCAGCGCATCCTTGATCGCTGCGTCAGCTTCCCCAACCTTTCCTGCCTTAAGCGCCGCCCAGGCGAAGGCATCCGCTCCGTAAATGTCTCGTCTGGTTTCATATTCTTCCTTTGCCAGCGCGTATGCCTCTTCGATCTTCATGTCACGGTCGGCCCAAAACAATACCAGATGACGATTGTACAACGCGGCATACAGAGGAGTGCTTTTGCTTAATCGCTCCACGGTAGAATATTGATCCTGCGCCTCGCGCTCACGCCCTTTAAGTTTATACAAATCGCCGAGGGTTGCGGCATCGTGCGGATCGGGTCGCTTCGCAACTATACGCTCAAAAACTACGAGTGCTTCGTTCAACTCACCTTGAGATGCACGAAGCTGGGCAAGCGAAGCAACGGCATGCGGGTATTCTGGAAACACTTTTAAGGCATCGCGGTAAAAGCGTGCGGATGCCTCATGCTGACCGGATCCTCTGGCCACTTCACCAAGCTGCCAGTAACACCAGGCGATAATTTCCGGCGACGGAGACATGTCCGCACGCGCCTGGGCCAAAGCCTGCATATATTTCTTACGCGCAATCTCTGTCTCTCCTTTGAGAATCGCCAAACGCGCGAGGCGCGTCTCAGTCGGTACCGTGTTTGGTTCGAGCTCCTCCATTTTCTTGTAAGCGGCCTCGGCTTTTTCGTAGTCACCAAGTTCGAGAAGCGCATCGCCGAGCAATTGAAATCCGGAGCTTCGGCGCGGCTCAAACTCAGTAAGGTCGTGTGCGTGATCGCGTGCGAGAAGAAAGTTATGGGTGTTGTACTCGGCCTGCGCCAAAGCACGGAGCCCGCCGAGATTTTGATCCGCTGGAAGTACACGAAGAGAAGATTGCGCAGCAAGCAGCGCGTGCTCAAGGTATTCGACGTCGTCCGTCTCCCGGTGAAGTTGCAGGTAGTAGCCGGATAATTTGTTGAGTGCCACGATGTCGTCGGGGTCGCCCTTTACGCGATCTTCAAGGAAGCCCACCGCGCTCATAGTGCTTTCGTTTCCCTTTGAGAGCCCTCGCGTTGAAATCACGCTCGCCGGAGAGACGCGAGACACCGGCCCGGCCGGCGATGAAACGCGATTGCAGGCGCCGGCCAGGGCTACGAGCAAGGTCAGGATTATCGAAGTCGGCTTCGTCTCAAAAGTCATATGCTACGTCAGGTTCGGCTTTGCCGCCGGATGTGCGGCGTGGGCTCTGCCCCGCCGATAGCGGCTATATTATTTTTGGGGCTACGCCCTTGGTCCGGCATTGCCGTACAGATATTGGGCCAAAGGCCCCACCAAGGGCATAGGCCTAAAATTTCCCAGGCACCTCTCCGGCGGGGCATAGCCACCGCCGCACATCCGGCGGCTGAGCCGAGTCACATGTGCACCATGACTTAACCTCGAGGACTCAGTTTCTTGTGCTGTCATCGATGGTTCCCGGGGGGCGCGGTTGATGCGATGGCGCGAGAAACGGAAACGTAGTCCGCAAGGGCACATCATTGCCGTTGGCATTGTCCGGCAGCGGCTGTCGATTGTTAATCAGGAAATTAAGAATATCGATGACGTCATCTGTCAATCTGCGACCGTTTGGGAATTGTGCTTCGGTGTTCGTTCCGGTATTTGGAATCGTAAGATCTAAACGCAGGTAGTCTCCTCTCTTGACGATCAGGTTTTCAAAGACCGCAATGCTGGTCGGGTCAGTTTTGTAGAAGTTCTGAAGCGTATCCAGGATACCGGGCCAAAAGCGCCTATTAGCATCATCGATTGGAGAACCAGCGTTGTGCATGTTCTTTTGGTTAAAAGGTATGAGTACGACGTTCACTCCCGGAACACCCGCGCGGTCCACATTGGTCCAACGTCCAGCGCCTGCCACCTCTCCGGATCGGGAGTTGTAAAGCTGAGGCGTGCGGCGCTGCGTCTCAGCGTTCACACCGAGCTGGTTAGCAGGTCCACGAACGAGTGTAAGCGGCAAGCTTAAGGCGATGGCGAGGGTGTTATAACCGGCAAACGTGTCGCGACCGCGATTGAACACAGCAGGATTTGGCGCACCCGCCCTGATTGAAGCATTGAAGCGACCGAACGCAGGAATGTCAAAAAAGAAGGGATCATCAGTCAGGCCGGCAAAAAATATTACGCCGCTCGGTGTGTCGGTAGTGATCACCTGTGTTGGTGCTGTATCCGATGTGTTACTTGAGTTCGTGGATGGCGCAGTAAAAGTCCTGCCGTTGGGAAGATTGATGGTTGCTGTTTGGGCTTGCGGGACGCCGCCAACCGCAACCCGCTGCGAGAAGCGTACGTCGATGGCGCCGTCGGATTTGGCATCGCCGTTGGTGTCCAGCTCAAAACGATAACGCAGTGCGGGATCAAAGATGCCGAAGTTTGAATTCTCTCCGGGGACGATGAATCCGTGGACGGTCATGATTAGGATCAGACGCGAGTTGTCGTTCGGATCGAGGAATATGTAAACGTCGTTGAGGTCTGCGCCGAGGTCATGTGCAGTGAGTGGCGCATCGCCGTGATCAGCGGCATCGAGTTTCCTTGCCGGCGCCAGCACGAGAGCTATGGCCAACAGCATTGCGAAAACGAGAATAGGTGATTTTGTTTTCAAGAAATGCATCGCTGTCCTCCTCGAAGTCGCTTAACCATTTCCGTTTGTTCAACTGATTCTCTGGACCGCTGAAAGAATTCTTGCTAGCTCTCAGGTCGGGAAGGAGGGCTTGCCCCCGCTCTTCGTCACGTTACCCCGGCCCATGAAGCTGATCGTGCAGTCAGTCTCTTGATCACTAAGCGCCTCGGATTCTAGAGGAAGAGCGGGGGCATGCCCTCCTTCCAACCTGCGTACCGAAGCCCTTTCCTTTGCCTCCCCTGTACCACAGGTTTGGAAGTATTTACGGTCCAAACCTCGATCGATATTCGGCCGAGTTCATGAATCCATTAATCATGATGCGAAAATCGCCGGTAGTATCCAGTATCCGGATCCACTCGAGATACAGAATGTCCGGGTCGCGCCGCAGGTAACCAAAATAAGACATCACCACGAATGCCTGATTAAAGTAACGCTGATAGACCTCAGTACTCTCCACGATCTCTCGCAGAACCTGTGCCCGCGTTTTCGTTCCCGCATTCAAAGCATTAATTAACGATTGCCTTCCGGATAGTGTTACGCCCGCAGTGGTCAACAGCGCATCCACGTACGCGGCGTTACTCAAGGCGTTGTATTTATTCGCAAACGCAGGGCGGGCGACGAAGTCATTGATGATTGCCACCTTCGCAGCTTCAAGTTGCTGCGGCGTCAGGAAACCGCTAACACGCGCCATGTCGGGGATAAACTCAGCGTAGGTTGGCGGCCGGCCAAAACTGACCGGATAGAATCGATAGATGAAGTAACCGCGGTCCTGGAATTCCGCAGAACGGAAGAAGCCTGACGACACTTGAATTCGTTTCTCTTCAAGACAAGCCACATTGCTTCCGCAAGCATTGATTTGGGCAATCCAGCCTTCCAGGCCCGCCGGGTCAGGCACCCGATTGAGAAAGTCCGCGTAATGTTGAGTAACGAAGAAGCGAGCGTCATCGATTGGGTTCGGACGCGATTGGGCTGTGTCGTTGTCCACGATGGTGAGGGTTGCGGTGTTCAAGCTTCCCAGCACCGAGCCGGACGGATTGCTCAGCGTCGCCGTGATCGTTTCGTGGTTCTCTATAAACGCATCGTCGGTGATTATGACGATAAAGCTCTTCGAATTTTCCCCCGGATGAAATATGAGCGTTCCAAACTGATCCGTGTAATCGGACCGGTTTACGGCAGTCCCGTTTACCGTGGCAAAGTCGACGGTGGTGGTTCCTGAGGTGTCTCCGCTTCTGGTCACGGTTAGCGTGGCAAAGGCCCCTCCTTCGTTTACAACATAACTCGAGGCACTAAATTGCACCGTGGTTGGACCCGATGCGGGCGGAACAATTCCCTGGGACTGCATTGAGGGCTGGACATCGGCAGCCTCATTGGTTGTCAGTCGCACCAATCCGCTTCCATCTGAATTCATGAGATAGATCTCGAGATTCCCATCGCGGTTGGTTGCAAAGCTGATTCGTGTTCCATCGGCAAGTTGGTTTGGGTCGACATCGAAGTCAGCATTACTTGTCAGGCGTGTTTGGTCCTGTCCCCCCGGGCCCATTGAATAGATTTCGTCGGTGTCGTCGCGATTGCTTAGGAATGTTATTCGTTGCGACGACCATGACGGATCGATATCGTCGCCTGCTGCGTTTGTCAGCCGTGAAGTCGATGCGCCGGCCGTACTCATCGTATAGATATCAAACTGGCCGTCGTCACGATTGCTCGAGAAAGCGATCGCCGTCCCGTTCGGTGAAAAGGAGAACGATGTGTCGTCGGCGGCATGCTTCGTAAGATTAATCGGATTACTGCCGTCCGGGTTCATTGAGTAAATTTCGTCATTGCCCTCGCGATTTGTGAAGAACGCGATTTGAGAACCATCCGGCGACCACTTGGGGCCAAGGTCACTCGCGGAATTGTCTGTGAGCCTGGTTTGAGCAGTACCGTCCGCGTTCATTACATAGATTTCAGCATTGCCATCGCGAGTACTGACAAAGGCCAGCCTGGCGCCGTCAGGTGACCACGAAGGGCTGAAGTCTTCGGCAGCATTTTCTGTCAGCCGCGTTTGCGCTCCGCCGTCAGCGTCCATCGAGTAGACTTCGAGATTACCGTCGCGATCGCTCGCAAAAGCGATTTTGCCAATTAGTCGTGCAGCTTGATTTGTGATTTGGGCGTTGTCCCGGCTGACTTGCAGCCGCATTGAGGAAGTTGCCGAAGCAGGCGGGTCTTTAGAACGCGGCGGCAGTGTTTCACCGAAGGGCATGCCAGCAGAAAACACCGCCACACATGCCATTGTGGCCACAAGCGTCGGGATCACGCTTGGGTTTTTCATCGTGGGCTCTCACTACCGACATCCTGCCGGTGCCAGCTGAAGCGCGTTGGGTTTTGATCCGAAAAATCGTTAGTTGGAAAGTAGTTTAGCTCTGCGTTGGAGTCAAGTATTTTGATGAGCAGTGGGACAGACGCCGAATGCAATAAACATCTTTGCCGATCTGCTTTTGTGATAAATTGTGCGACGCGTGCGCATGATTGTCATGGTGAGTTGTCGTCAGGATACGTCTCTCATGAACGGGCCAATTTTCAAAATAGGACAGACAGCCCTGTCTGTCATGGCGGTCGTCTTTGTGACTACGTTGTCCAACTTCGCAGTAGCGGCCCAAACGACCCAGTCTAACCGTCCCGTCTTGTTCAGCGCGCCCGATTCGACGCGCGCCATAGCCATCGACTCGGTAACCAGCAAACGCGAACCCTTCTCACCCAACGCCACAATTTCATTCGCCGCCGACAACCGCACGCGCCTCATGCTCATTGCCGGAAATCTTAAACTGGCGGCGGGCGAAGATCCGGAAGCGGTTAGCGCCGACGCCGAGGACGCCTCGCACCATATCTATCCCTTAAAGGTTGAATACGTTGGTCCCGTGCCTGATCAAAGTTGGGCCACTTCGGTTGTGGTCAAACTTGATGAGCAGTTGGACGACGTCGGCGACGTGCTGGTCCGCATCCACTACAAGGGAAACGCCAGCAACCGTGTGCGCGTCGGCATAGGACATGTTGGTGGCGGGCCTCCGGATGATCCGGGCGCAGGGCCGACACCTGGTCCAACGAACAACTTCGCCGGTAATCCGATTACCGCTGGCACACTGACAACGGGGGAGGTTCAAACCATCATCGCCCAGGCAGTTTCAGCCGCGGCTGCACTCAACAAGGCAGTCACGGTGGCTGTGACCGATCGCGAAGGTAACGTGTTGGGCGTCTTTAGCATGACGGGCGCCCCCAGCATGATGCAGATTCGTGGAGGTGGACCACTTCAAACTCCGCACCCCATCACCGGCCTGGTTCCGGTGGGCCTCGAGGGCACGCGTTTGCCTTCAATTGAGGGAGCGATTTCAAAAGCCGGTACGGCCGCCCTCTTTGCTACTTCAGGAAACGCCTTTACCACGCGGACTGCGAGCTTCATCATCCAGGAGCACTTCCCGCCGGGTATTTCTTTTCAGTCGAGTGGACCACTTTACGGGGTTCAATACTCTTCACTTCCCTGTTCAGACATCAAGATACCCGGTGTGCCTTTGGGATTGTCGGGAGATCCCGGCGGTCTCCCCATTTACAAGAATGGAATCGCGCAGGGTGGGATTGGAATCGAGGGCGACGGTGTCTACGGAATTGATCGCGACCCGGCAGATTTCGATCAGCCGTTCGAAGAGGTGATCGCAGTCTCGGCGGTCAGATCCTTTGAAGCTCCAGCTACAATTAGAGGAGACAATATTCTTGTTAACGGGATCAGGTTACCGTTCGTAAATGCCACGCCGGTATCTAATATCCCGGCAATCGCGTTCGGCAGTTTGCCGGGCGCAGTTGATCCTTTGTTTCCAATTCGCGCTGCTCAGCCGTCAGCCTTCACTAGCGTCACAGTGGGAGGGATTGCCGGCGAATCCGATCCACGGTTTTTCCCCTTCATTGCAAGTCCAGGTGGTGGCGCTAACTCCCTGACTGCCTCAGACGTCGACCTAATCATTTCGCACGCCGCACAGCAAGCCAACATCACTCGTGCTGCGATTCGTCAGCCGCTCGGTAGCAATGCGCGAGTCTCAATCGCGGTCGTCGATATTAATGGCGTTGTGCTCGGGCTATTCCGTCAGCAAGACGCACCCGTTTTTGGTTTCGACGTCTCGGTGCAGAAAGCCCGAGGCGCAGCGTTCTTTTCGAAAGCAAACGCCGGAACGCTTCTTAGCAGCGCTGGTTTTGGATCGTACGTGAGCAGGGCCGCGGCTGATGGAATCAAGCTTGATGGCTCGGTGGCGTTTAGTGATCGTGCAATAGGATTTCTGCATCGCCCGTTTTTCCCGGACGGAATTAACGACACTGCCGCGGGCCCCTTTAGTACTGAGATTAATCAGTGGAGTGTCTTCAACGTGGGTCTCCAACTTGATTTGATCAAAACAAATTTTCAGGCGGCGATTGTGGGCGCTCATGTCCCGTGTACGTCAATTCCCAGCCTGCCGAACGGTATTCAGATATTTCCGGGCAGTGTGCCGCTCTACAAGAATGGAGTACTGGTTGGAGGGGTCGGCATCAGCGGCGACGGCGTGGACCAGGATGACATCATTGGCGCTGCCGGTGGCAACGGATACGCGCCCGCGCCGGGAATTCGATCTGATCAGATATTTGTGCGCGGGGTGAGGCTCCCCTTCTTGAAGTTTCCACGTAGTCCAAACCTGTGAAAACACTACGCAATACCATAGGCGTTTCCCTGCTACTGCTGCTCGCGATAGTGGGGGTTTCACAAACACCTTCGCCTCCTGAAGCCCGCGGGGTTATCCGTTTGCGCGTGAGAGTGGGCCAGGGTAATAAGGCCACCGGCCTGCAACGCAAACGTTTCTTTCTGATTAAAGGAACACTCGAGGAGAACAAGTCGCTGTTAGACAACCTTGCGAGCCAGCCGGTGGTTTCACGCGAGTGCTACTACCGCAGCAAAGGGGCTAGCGACGCGCTCATCGCCTGGCTCAAAGAAAACGACTGCGAGTCGGTTTACTGCGGTGAAGTAGATCAGAAGAGCATCGAGGGCAGCACTTCCGTTCCTGAGTTTCAACGAGCTGTCGTAGAGGGAGAAAAAGAATTCGGTAGTCGCGAGCTGGCGCGGAAGTGGTTGACGGTAAACCTGCCAAACGAGCTACGGAGTGGTTTCTATAAACTTCAACAACAGAGGCTGCAGGCATTTCTTTCCCAGGCCCAGGGTCGTGTGGTCTCAGTTATGACTGATCGTCTCGGGACCGCATTCTTCACGGACATTGAGCCGGGCGCGTATGTGATTACGAACATACTGCCAACAGAAATCGGAAACGGCAGTGCAGTTTGGAGTTGCCCAATAACCGTGAAAGCGGGAGACCTCGCCACCGAGCGACCGTTTCTAATTAGCAATGCGGGGAATAAAGATCCACGTGACGTGAAAAACATCAAGTGCGTTAGCGTTGAGAAGCCGCTACCGGTTTGCGACATCACGGCAAAATAATGAGACGTGTCACCCGCGATTTTATCGTGACCGCCGCTCTATGTGTTCTGGTTCATGGAGTAACATTAACCGTCGGCGGTGTCGCGGCGGCCCAGCGGCAAAGACGCAGGCCACCAACCAGATCTCGTACTCCTGCCGCTCCAGCCATCGATTATTCAAAGTTCCTGCACTCGACAAAGAAACACCAGGCTGCCTGCGTCACCTGTCACAAGATACCGACGAGCAACTGGCAGAAGGTGCGCGAGTATCCTGACGTCGCCGACTATCCGGATCACGATGCTTGTGTCAGTTGTCACCGGCCCCAGTTTTTCAGAGGAGCGAAGCCGCCGATCTGTTCCGTCTGTCATTCGAAAGTTTCGCCACGCAATGATGAACGTTTCGCATTTCGTAATCCAGCGGGCCGCCGGCAGTTTCTGATCGAGTTTCCACACGACAAGCACCAGGACGTGATCGCGCGGCTCTTCCCTCATTACGATCGACCTCGCTTTCTTCAAGCTTCGTTTACGCCTGCAAGCTTCCAGGTCCAGGATCAGGCGAAGCGCTATAACAACTGTGAAATATGTCATGGGCCACGACCCACGCCTGCTGCCGCGCCGGGTTCGCGCTGGACTGACGGGTTCGTTCCAGACAATCTGACGTTGAAATCAGTTCCGGTTAACCATTCCGCCTGTTTCAGTTGTCATTGGAAATCGGAACAGCCGGTAAACGAAAACTGCGCCGGCTGCCACAAACTTCCCGATCCTCCTGCGATGATTGCCGTCGCTGATATGCCAGCGCGCAAGTCAATGAAGTTTCGGCATGGCAACGAAAAACACATGGAGGAATGCACGACCTGCCACATCAACATTACAAAGGCTGCGACCTTGCGAGGCTTGAAACCGGATGTGCCGATCACTGCATGTAGTCGGTGTCATAACAATGAGCCGAGTCACGTTGAGATCAGTAATGAGCTGGTGGCGATCGATAAGAATCGCGAATTCGTGTGCGTTTATTGCCACACGTCCGACGTCGGGCGTCGTGATCCACCGGTGAGCCACTATCTCAGCGTGGAACGTCCGCCGATCCAGCGTAAGGATGTGAAGTGAGGTTTGCGGCAAACAAAATCAGGCGGTCGTTTAAGGCTTTCATCAACCACTTTTGCGGGGCGTGGTCCTCCGTTCTCTGCAGTAAATGCCGAAGGCCCCATTTCGTCTGCAGGGTTTTTGCGTCTGCGGCTTTGCCGCCGGATGTGCGGAAGCGGCTATGCCCTTCCGAGATTGCAGCTTTTACACTTGGGGCTTGGCCCCTGACGTGGGGCGAAGCCCCGGGATTCAATAGAGCACTCACGGCGGGGCAAAGCCGCCGCCGCACATCGAGCGGCAAAGCCGCGGACCGGCTACGGGGTGCGGTTGCCGTGATGTGCGTTATGACTTCTTTCGGTTATGTCTGTGTCTCGATGGCGAATAATGGGAACCGGGGGCCCACACTCGAACGGCAAGGCCTGTACTCGATGTTTGCCAACTCACCGCAGGATTCAAGCCTCGACTACTCCAAATTTCTTCATACAAGCCAAAAGCATGCATCGCTTGCCTGCACCTCCTGCCATGTGCGCAGTGACAATTCCGCAACGCCGCGTTTCCCAGGACACAAGGCATGTTTTGATTGCCACGTTACGCAGTTTACGACCCCCGCGGTTCCGATGTGCTCTATCTGTCACACGGACGTGAATAGTTCAAACCCACCATTGAAGAGTTTTCCTTCGCGGTTCAACGAGAGCTTCAACGTCAAGTTTGACCATGTGCAACACAACAACGGCTCGGGCCGTCCACCGAATGGTTGCAACGCCTGCCACGTGCGACTGGGACGAAGCCCTGCGGCGTTGAGCATTCCGACTAGCATCTCTGCGCATAATCAGTGTTACACCTGTCATACGCCTGGCAGTAAGAACAACGCCGGAAGAGAGATGGCTTCGTGCGGCGTATGTCATGAGTCAAAGCGCTACTCACGAACGACAGTCAACGCGCGCGCGTATCGTTATTCGTTTAGTCACGCCAAACACGGACGCGGCCAGCGGCTCGACTGTGCAGACTGTCACCGGTTGACGGCGGGTATGCCGCAGTCGCGGCAGGTCAGTTCACCTGCCACCGCCGAGCATTTTCCAGCGACTCGAGCAATGGCGTGCTCCACCTGCCACAACGGCAAACGATCCTTCGGCGGCGACCTGGCTTTTAAGGACTGCCGACGATGCCATAGCGCCGCGACCTTCCGCATGCCGCTATAAAAGAGAACGCCGGTGACGGACGCCTCCCTGGAGTGCGCCGCCTTGTCGGCGCTTTGGCCGGTCGCGGCTTGGCGCGACCACCCTTCGACTCCAATGCGGCGGAGATCGAAAGAGGTTTGTGGCGGAGCGAAGCGGCGCCAAGCCGCCGCGGACCAAAGCGCCGACAAGGCGGCGCACTCCAGGGAGACACCCATGCGCATGAGCGTTACGTTTTGTCGGCAAAATGTTTGACACTCCATCCGCTGCTCCTTAAGATTGGCCTCGACTTGGCACTCCCTCCCCAAAGACCCGTGACTTCTCCCCTAAATTTTTCCGTTGAGGCCACTTTTATGAAGAAACTTCTGGTGCTGATCGCGTTACTTAGCTGTGTCGCGATCGTGGTTGTTGCTAAGCATTCATCTTCGCAGGATATTCAAAAGGAGAGTAAGGTTCAGCCGAAAGAGGTAGTACTCGGTAAAGACAGCCAATCAGACAAGTATGGCGAGGTCCCTTTCAATCACGAGACCCATTCACTCAAGAACTACAGCATCGACGGCAAAAGCGTTCTTTCGTGCGTGGAATGCCATCATACGGATCAGCCGGCATCCGCACTTAAGGCTCCCTTGAAAACCGGTGAACGGCCTGTAGTGTTGACCGCTGCCGTGCTCGCAGCCGCAGATGCGAAGCCCGTTAAGTCATGCCGTTCATGTCATCTGCAGGCAGGCGACGACAGCGCTCCCATGCCGACAATCACTTATCCCGACAAGCCTTCGCCGACGAAGCTCAACAACGAAGTTGCTTATCACATGAACTGCAATCTCTGCCACGACAAGGCCATCGCCGCGAGACCGGCGTTGAAAGGTAAGATTCCCGGTTCCAACGACTGCGTGCCCTGCCACAAGCCGACTAGTTAGGGTTCGGGGCAGTAGCCCGACCGTTAGGGAGGGCGTATAGCCCTGATGGTAAGAACACTGTCGCGTTGGCAACGCCCTCCCTAACGGTCGGGCTACTGCCCCGCCAACAACGACCTGTTCCAGTGTTTCAGGCTCTTCACGTGTTGCACGTGGCATGAGATGCAGTTTGGCTTGTCTGCCGCGATCAGCACCCGCTTAGTGCTCGCCTCGACATTCCCGTTATGACAGCCACCACAAGTCGTCCGCGGCGTCTCTCGATCGATCGGATTGAATGCCTTATGACAGCTCGAACACGACAGTTCCCCCTCCAGGTTCGCCTTCTCACCAGGTAGGGCGCGGATACGTTGCACATGCAGCGCATGAAACTGTTTGCTTCGCCATAGCTCGTCTGTATCGGCAGGAATGCGGGCAACACCGATCTTTTTCGACTCCCAATCGCTGTCGTTTAGTCCTTTCCATGTCCAGAGTCCGTCTGTAACCGGATAACCAAACGTGCCGCCGTGTGGTGTGCTTACACGCCGGCCGTTATACGACTCGTTGTTCGCGTTGTTGTGACACTCATTGCAGGTGTGAAGCGCGGCTTCGGCGGCCTTGAAGTTTTCGCCGCGGTGCTCGGCGTGACACGAAACACATCCGATGCCGGCGGCGGCGTGCGGTTCGATCACGGTAGCCACAAACCCCTCCGCGTTATGGCAGCCGGCACAATTGCTCTCCATATTCGCCTTGAAGTTGTGACAGTTTGTGCAGGCATCAGCATTTGCTTTTGAGGCTATCGCCGGTGTCATCTCGAGTTTTGACTTGGCGTGCGCGTTTGAGATCGGCGCCGGCGCGTACGCGCTCGTATACCAAAAGGCGGCCGCGACAGACAGGACACCTACACCGATGGCGCCCCAAACAAGAAATGCGACCGGCCAACGGGAAAAAAGATCTGAAGTCGGTGTCCAATTAAACTGGGCCTTGCCGGTTCGTCTTTGGCCCTTCGGAAAAAGTGACGAGACCTTCACGATTTTGCCGGCCTCGCGAATGCGCTTGTCCCAAAAGATGTCGAGTGCTTTATCTCCGGGCACTGGTGCGACGGCGGCCTTCTTCTTCGCTTCCGCGGCGGTTTCCAGGCGCAGCTTCGAGGTTTGAAGGGTAGGATTGATGTCATCGGTAGCTTTTACAACTATACCGATGCGCAGCGTCACCTTAATGACCAGGGCGTCATCGCTCCGATCGATCTCCAGGAGAAACGGACCAACTTCCAGGACGTCGCCCGGCGCTAGCGCCGAGTTTTGTTCGATGGGAATTCCGTTTAGTTTGACGGGATTTGAAGGGCGTAGACCGAACAAGTAAAAACCGTCAGCCTGCCCGCGAATACCAGCCTGCGCGCGGGAAACTGCCGGATGATTAAGAGGCAGTTCGCATGTGGGCAGACGACCGATAAGCAGGCCCTCGGTGACGATGGTCAGCGGGTCCTGGAGCAAATCCTCACGAATGACTATGAATTTGCGCGGTGTCGGCATTCGGAAATCTTCGCTCTTGAGTGTGAAATTTAGTTGCGGCCAGGTGCGACTCCTTGGAGTGCGCCGCCTTGTCGGCGCTTTGGCCCACTGCGACCTGTCGCAGCTATCTGTGTCAGAGACCTGTCAGGAAACAGGGTGTCTTGTTCCCGCCGCACAGCGTGGCGCCAGGCCGCCACGGGCCAAAGCGCCGACAAGGCGGCGCACTCCAAGGAGATCACTCATAATCAAACCGCAAAGTAAATAACCTGGATGACGTGAACGATCATAAGCGCCAGCATGATCGAAGTGGAAACTACATGCGGCGCAATCCAGATTCTTAAAATCTTATGCAGGTAAATCAGCGCATCAACACGCCGAATAGTGACAGCCGTTTCGATCGCGCGAAGCAAGAGCATGCGTTCATCGTTCGTGGCCAGCCGTGACACTCGCTCCTTAAATGGTTCGCGTGCTTCCGCCAGCAACGCCGTCAAAGGCTCTCGACGCGTAAACTGCCGCATTAAAAATCCGAAGGTCTGGAACCGGCGAATTACCCGCTCCTCAATTTCCTCTCTCAGCCAGCCGTCGCTGCCTTTAACAATCTCCGCAAGTTCTTTCTCCAACTCTTCGCGACGCCCGAGCAGGTCCTCGATCAAAAGTGGATCGCCCTCAATGCTCGTCATGATCCTCGGAGCCAGGATGTAAGCCGCAATGCCAAACAACCCCGAAGCTATGCAAACATCGAAGGCGACGTAAAGGGCAGTGGTCAACAGACCGCCGGTTCGCGTGCCTGAGTGCAACATCAGAATTAAACCGGCCAGAGCGCCAACATAAACGTGTATAAGCATCCAATAACGAAGCGCTCCGGCCCGTCGCCGGTACACTTGCTTACGTAACGGATATGTCATCACAGCCGCGATGCCGAAGAAGCCCACCAATCCTGTGAGCCACCGCATCGTCAACCATGTTCCGGCAATCACTTCATCGAAGCCGCGAGTAGCCAATCCCCAAACCGTCCCAACAGTAACTAGAAGTAGTAGTGCGGCGCCGCCAACATGCAGTGCTCTCGCCGGCGGATCGCTCTTATGAATATTTCGCCCAAACGCATGCGTCTCGTCCTGAAAGATCAGGCCCTTCGTGCCTTCGACTTCAGTGAAGTACTTGACCGGGTCCACGCGCACAAGCGCGCCCGTGGGACAATTCTCTTCGCACGAGTAAGCCTGACGTTTTGCTCCCTGCGGGTTGAGTGGGGTGTGTTCACAGAGGTTGCACTTGATGGCCACTACATCGTCAGACGGCGTGAGTTGTAGTGGTGTCAGCGACGTTGGGCGGCCAAGCACCTTCTTCAAAGTACCCATTAGATCGAAATTAACAGTCACACTTCCATTGCTGCCGTTGTGTTTCGGCACCATCGTGATGGCATCGTATGGACACTGCGTGGCGCAATCGAAACAGCCAATGCAGGTGGCCGGATCGATATCCACATAACCTCTTGGATCGCGGAATATCGAACCGGTGGGACAACCGGTCAGGCATTCAGGATCTTTGCAATGCATGCAAACCTGCGGAGAGAGCAGATGCTGTGTACGTTTAGCTCCGATGCTGACAGGCCGTTCAATGTGAATTCCCCGGCGCAGCAGACGCGACTGCCCATGTACCTTGTGACACGCGAGCGAACAATTACCGCATCGCACGCAAAGGTCCATGTCCATAACCAGCAGGTTTGCACCGTCAACTATCCCGGTGGCAATTTCTTCTTCGGCTGAAGCTAGGGCGCGCAAGTCTTTCACTAATTCGATTGCCGGAGGATAGTCGTCGGCGGTTGAAAATGCAGAAAACGCCGCGATGATTTGAGCTCGAAGCGCGGGCTCGTCTTTGAGGGGCGCAATCGGGACTTCCAGAACTTCCGTACGGGCCATGCAGGTCGCGCTGTAATTCCAGGGTTCGCTCTTTTCAATGCCCTCCAGGCCGAGACAGTTTCCCGCGCCCAGGAAGTCGACCCCGATTGATTGGCCCATCCCGACGGCCACACCTGTAGAAGCTGCATCAAAAGGGACGCCGCGAACTCGTCTGACCCAGCCACTCTTGATCAGTACAATCTTTTCGATTGGAGAGTGCTCATCGCAAATAACGTGGTGCTTGCCATAGACCATGAACGTGGCAATCTCGCGTAGCTTCCTCACGATTGCCTCGTTAGCTGGCCTGATAACGGGGTCGAGATCCTCCATCACACGACCAAAGCCATGCTTGCGATAGGTTTCGTCAAGCACGTGTCCAAATCTTGGAAGCTTTCGAAGCAAACGAAGGGCGGGACGAGTAATCTCGAGCACGGTTGCTTTACCGTGTTTGGGAACTGAGATCGTGGCGTTGCGTTCGACACCGGCGAGCACCGCCATCTCGCCGAAACAAGAGCCGGGCTGCAAACGGCTTATCTTTCGCGGCTCGCTACCGGGGACGGCGATGTAAACGTCGAGCACTCCACTTACGGAAAGATAGAAAGTGTTACCGCCCCACTCTCCCTGTCGCATGATCACTTCTTCAGCGTCATAGGAAAGCAAACGTATGTAAGGTCCTACCTTTTTGCCGCTGTTGTTCTCGCGACCATCGACGATCACTTCGAGGTCGCCGGCGTTTTTCAGCTTTCCGTTTACTTCGGCAAACAGGTCCGCCGTGATTTCCAATGACTTCAGGCTGGAAAGGATTGTTTCACGGTCGGTGACTTCGCGGGGCATGCTGGTTTTATACTACTTAAGCTAATAAAGATAAATAAGGATCAAGGGACTGCAGCTCGCGTCTGCGATGAATGCGGCGGCAGAGCCGCTCATTAAGGCGTTGGCCGCCACCCTGCAATTACCTTATAGTTACAACGGTCTTTCATATTCTTTCGAAAGTGTTTTCGCAGCACATTTGTAAACATGCCATCTGATTCCCTTCACTCGCTTTCACTCGAACAACAAGTCGGACAATTCTTCTACATCGGCCTAATGGGTACGGAGCTTGACGCGGAGGCCCGCTCCCTTATTGAGGAAATCCAACCCGGCGGGGTCATCATTTTCGGGCGCAACGTTATTGGGGCGCAGCAAATAAGAGATTTGCTGGACGGAGTCCGCGAAATGCTCCCGATTGATCCGCTAATCGGCGTCGATCAGGAAGGTGGGCTCGTCGATCGCTTGCGCAAAATTTTTACTCCAATGCCTTCGGCCAGAACTATTCGCGAGCACGGCGACCTGTCTGGTGCACGCGCGCTGGGAAGGATTACCGGCGAAGCCCTGAGGCTTCTGGGCTTCAATATGAATTTCGCGCCCGTGATGTCAATCATGACAGAGGAGCGAGATCTACTCTCCAACGGCCTTTATTCTCGTTCATTCGGCCGAACGCCCGGCGAAGTCCTTGGATACACCACTGTCTATCTGCGCGGCCTGCAGGAAACGGGCATGGTTGGTTGTCTAAAGCATTTCCCTGGAATCGGCGCCGGCGAAGTTGATTCACATGAGCAGATGCCGATGGTTAGTCTTTCGCACGATGATTTGATGGCTGCAGATCTGGCGCCTTACATAGAACTGTTCCAGCGTAGAGACGATCGTGTGCGATGTGTGATGGTCAGCCACGGCGGATTCCCAAACATCGACATCAAAAAAGGGGTGACTGGCGGCCTGCTTGAACCTGCATCTCTGAGTCACAACATCGTGACGAACCTCCTGCGCGGAGAGTTGGGTTACCAGCATCTCGTAGTTACGGATGACCTGGAGATGGGAGCGATTTCCAAGCACTGCGACATCGAGTCAGCCGTAGTCCGGGCCTTTCTTGCCGGGGAGGACATGATGCTCATTTGTGCACATCCCGAGATTATCAGGCGTGGCTATCGTTCTCTGCTGGACGCGGCGCGCAAAGACAAGCTCCCAAAAGACCGCATGCGCAGTTCTCTGCGACGGATCGCATCCACGAAACAGATCGTTAAGGAGCCACCACCTTTTGACGCCGATAAACTAAAACTTCTTTCCGATGAAACTGCCGCATTAAACCATAAGCTCAATTACCAGTACGGAGGATCACTCTAATGCGTCGCAAAGTGTACAGCGTCTTTTTTGTACTCTTGCTGGCAGCAATGCTGCCTTTAGGTTGCCGCCGCCAACGCAGCGACGCGTTTGTCATCGCTCTGGGTGACAACATTCGTACGATCGATCCCGTTGGTTCTCCATCCGTCGATGCTGCGAGCGAGCGCGTACGGGTTCTAATGTTCAATTCCCTCGTCAGGAAGAATGAAAAATTTGATTACGTCGGTGAGCTGGCCGAAGTTAGCCGTTCCGACGACGGAACAGTTTTCACCTTCACGATGAAGGACGGGGTCAAGTTTCATGATGGCCGCGCCCTAACCTCAGCTGATGCGAAGTACACATTAGACCTGGTTTTCTCCAGTAGCTTTGCGAAATCAGCCAGCTTTTATGAAGGCTCTGGCGCCGCAAAGAAAAGCCTGATCAAAAGCGTGGAAGCGCCTGATGCGAAGACCCTCGTGCTTACTTTGGTAAGGCCCTGGACGGGTCTGCTCAGCAATCTTGTTCCTATCGCAATTATTCCGAAAGACAGTTACGCGACGCAGAAGGACCATCCACTTGGCTCGGGTCCATTTAAATTTAAAAGTTATAACGGCACTCAGCAGATCCTGGATCTTGAAGCGAATAAGGAATATTGGGACGGGGCGCCGAACATTCAGAATTTGCAGGTGCGCGTCCTGGCGGACACCAACCAGCTTCAGGCTGAGCTGCGTTCAGGCCGCGTGGATATCTCACCATTGCCCACTAGCCTTTCACCTGACGCGATAAAACTTCTGGGCCAGGACGCCAACCTGCAGGTGCTTCAGTTTCCCGGTTCGAATCTGAATCTTCTCACCATCAACGGCAGCAAATCCCCGCTCGACCAGGTTCGAGTGAGACAGGCAATCGCGCATGCGGTTGACAGGGAAAGCCTGATTCGTGATCTGTTGCTCGGCCAGGGAAAGATTGCGCATTCGATCCTGCCGGAAGAATCGTGGGCCTACACGCCTGGACAGATTTACACGTTCGATCCGGCAAAGGCGAAACAGCTGTTGGATGAGGCCGGTTTTAAAGATCCTGACGGTGATGGACCGCAAGCGCGGTTCCCTGGGTCGCTAATCTTTAAGGTCTCTGGTAGCAGTGTCTCCGCTAAGAATTATGCAGGCGTGATTCAGAACTACTTGAAGAACGTGGGGATTCCTGTGACGATTGAGACTCCCGAGCTGAATACGCTTTTGGATGAGTTGCGGCGTGGGAATTTTCAAATCACTTACGGACAGTGGGTAGGCGGCAACCAGGATCCGATCTTCTTCAAAGACTTGTTTGCGACTTCTGAGATACCGACTGAAACCCGCGCGGCGCGTAATCGCAGTCGCTACAGCAACAAAGAACTCGATGCGTTGCTCGACGAAGCTGTGAACACGTTTGATCGTGAGAAGGCGAAACAGCTGTACGGGCGCATACAGGAGATCGTGAGCCGCGACGCGCCTATCTTGCCTCTCTGGTATCAGGCGAACATCGTCATCGCAAAGAAGAGTGTGGGGAATATTAAGGTGGATGCCAGCGGCGACTGGGGATTTGTTAAGAACCTGACGGTGCAGCAATAGCTCACTTCGTTCACTACAGAACCCAGCGCGGTAGCGCGGGATCCTTTAAGCTATTCAAAATAGATTCCTGTTTATGCTCGTCACCTCCAGCATCCCGCGCTACCGCGCTGGGTTCTGTACTCAGTATCTGCCGGGATTACACGAAACCCGCCAACAACTCCCGGCTGATAGCGCCTTCCCTGACCAGCTTCGGTTTATTCTCCGTCAAATCCAACACCGTCGACGGGTCTGTTACTGTTACCGTTCCGCCATCCAGAACGAGATCAATACCGTGAGGGAAATAACCTACGACTTCCGAGGCTGTGATTGAAGGGTCTCCTCCTGAGGTGTTTGCGCTGGTAGCTGTTAGCGCGCCGCCACATTCACGCACGAGTGCCCGAACGTTCTCGTCGTTTGGCAGACGTAGCCCGATCGTTTTCGTTCCCGCAGTTAACTCCTCCGCCAGTTCCGTTCGCGCCGAGCCGATCAGAGTGATTGGCCCAGGCCAGAAACGATTGGCAACTGATTTGAAAGTTTCCGATTGGTGGGTGATGAATCGATCAACTTCGGTGACATCCGAGATTAGCAGCAGGATCGGCTTTGCGTCTTCCCTGCCCTTCAGCTCTCGAATTCTACGAACTGCGGATGCCTTGAAAGGATCAGCGCCGAGGCCGTAGAAGGTATCGGTGCGAAACGCGATCACGCCGCCAAGTTTTATGGTGCTGGCAGCTTTTGCGCGGGCTTCGTGGCTGTCTTTCAGAATCACAACCAAATAAATCATCTCTGTGCAACCTCTGTGTCTCTGTGGTGATTATTGACTAACGGTTCACCACAGAGACACAGAGATCACCGAGGTTGCACAGAGGAGTTTAATCTCAAGTAGCGAACTAAATCTTGGAAAGCTTTAACTAGTTGGGGTCCGGGAAGAACGGGTTGCTGCTTGTGGCTCCTACTCCAGCTTTAACGCATAACCCAAACCATCACCAACCGACAGGATCACCGCCCGCAGTTGCGGGTGCGTCATGAATTGCTGGTTGAATTTCTGCAACGCGCCCGTATCGCGATCATCTGAATCAGGCTCATTCGCGACCCTGCCTCCCCAGAGCAGATTATCTACAATCACCACACCGCCAGTGCGAAGCTTTGGCAGCGCCAGCTCCAGATACCCGACGTACTCATCTTTCATCGCGTCGATGAACAACAAATCGAACGTCTCATTCAAACGCGGAATCACATCCAGCGCTTTACCACGCTCAATGCGCACTCGGTCACGTAAACCCGCGCGCTCGAGATAACCCTCCGACGCGCGAATCATTTCATCACTCGGATCGATAGTCACCATCAATCCATTCTCCGGTAGGGCCCTCGCAAGATGGATCACTGAATACCCGATCGCCATTCCGACTTCGAGTATTCGCTCCGCCTTAATCGCACGGGCAGTGATCTCCAGGAAGAGCGCCACCTCGCGATCCGCAATCGGCACACGATGCTCCGCCGCATACTGCTCCATCTCAGCGAGTAACGGATCGCTCTGAGTAGTTATCCGCTCGAGATATTCAGCCTGCTCGAGCTGAATAATTGCATCTTTGCGTGCTTTCATGATGGTGGGTTTCGGGCAGGCTCAGTTGTCAGTCAGGAAATATGAGCGACCTACGCTGCAAGGAGCCTCTTGATCTTTCGCTTGTTCCAGCCGAGGTAAATTGAGAAATCTGAAATCGTGTCTTCCGCGATGGCGCGTGTCTGCGGATCGCTGTCATTTAATAACTGGCGAACTACTGGAATTACCTCATCTTCATCGATGGCTTTGTGAATCCTTGCCAGGTGACCCAGACAAGTAGCGGCGACTCCACGCACAAACGAGTCTTTATGGCCCGCGAAGCGTAGGCACTGACTCTGTGCCCAATGTCGGTCAGGCTCGTGCAGTGCGACACGCACAAGCGTCGGGCATATTGTCTCGCGATCCTCCTTCGCGAGCAGATGCTCTGCCTGCTCCCTATCAATCGGTTGAACCGTTTCGTATTTCATCACTTTGTGCCAGTATTCTACCACGCCCAGTTACCAGTCCAAGCTCTCGAAGAATCTTCTGTGTTCGCGGCTCTAAATCTTTCCACTCGACAACGAAGCCATGGAAAACACCAGGAAGATGTTGCATGAAGAGCACTATCTCTTTATTGACCGCGTCCACCCCCACCCGTCGCGGCGACTCGCTCCGGATCTGAACTGAGGCATCAAGCGTCGCCTGTCCAATCGTCGGTTGCGCACTTATCCGCCCCAGCTTTCTGCTGCGGTGTTTGGGATTCGGCTCGAATGTCAGGCGCCTCATGAGTGAGGTAAATCGAGTTGATGTTGCCTAGGTCAAAATAGTTCACGGGTCTTTCACTCGTTGGGTTTACCAGACTTAGCGAGATCGCAGCAAGGAGAGCATGACAAGCGACCAAATCCAACTCTTGCCAAATCTCTGGTATCTGTCCGATTGGACTCGCAAGAGGCATACAGTCTTATTGCCTGCAAGTATGCCCAAACGCCAGGCAAGGTTCGCCTGAGCGTCGGAATGAAACCACCGACTAAAGAAATCCCTCACGCGTTCATCAAGTCCAAACTTGCGGAAGAAACCATGCTAATCGTCACCGATGAGCATAAGGGTTATCAGGGCATCGGTGACGACAACACGCTTCACGCTACGGTTGACCATTCCAAAAAGCAATACGTGCGCGGCATCGTTCATACAAACACGCTAGAGAACGTCTGGACGCTCTTTAAGCGGTCTATAGTCGGTTCCTATCATCAAGTCAGTGAAAGCATTTAGACCGTTACCTTGATGAGTTTGAATTTCGTTTCAACAATCGCGACAACCCTTACCTGTTCCGCGATACGTTGATGAGACTTCTTGCAAACATCGAATCTTGAATACAAAAATCTCACTAAAGACGATAAGGCGGCTTAGCTTACCCTTTGAACAAATTAGGCGAGATTCTTTTACTAGGACTCGTCGTCTTCTTCTTCAGCCAACTCAAGTTGGTCGAGGCTGTAAACGGCCAACGAGGCTTTCCTTAGAAATGTTGAGTCCCTCTCGGTAGAGCATCGGTACTTTGTACGCGTCTCCAATGCGCTCAAGAAAGCCCATATCTAGCAACACGCGGAGCACCGCAGATGTTTCTTTCTGTTCCAAGTCCAACGTGTACATCAAAGTATGAAAAGTGTGTTCTGCTTTACCGTCTCGAAATCTCTCGATGTATTCCTTGTACGCGCCCGATTCAGCTAGCAGTGTATCCTCAACCCTTTGGCGGCTAAGTCTCGTTAACGCGTTTCGGATCGCTTCGCCTTCGATCAGAACATCGTTAGATGAAAAGTCCTTTGGCTCGCGTTCCTCTTTTCTGAGTTGTTCGCTTTGAGCCATTCGCACCAAGTCGATCAAATTACGTGGGGGCTTCACGTTTTGGCCGTCCCGAATCCGTGTAATCATCCACTTGAAAGTCTCTGGCCTTTTCTCTCCCTCTTGAACCTTCTTGGGAAACAGTTCATCAAAAATCTCGGTGTTGCTTTTTCCTTCTAACTCAGCCGTATCCATGAACTGTCGATTCGTTCTCACACGCTGAATGAGCAAGTTGAGTAAGTCCGCATCGTCCCAAATAATTTCGACTTTACGATCATTGATATGAGAAAGATTTACAAAACTATCCTCGCCTTCATGACTTTCCTAAAGAGGTCTTTCCGAACGAACATTTTTAGTTTCACGTGTGTGAAGGGCTGCAAGTCCAGGTAAGTTCTAAATAATGCTCTAAGCGCAGGAATTTCAGTTGCGGGATAGCCAGCAAAGGCCTCATCTAGCCGATCTAGTACCAGCCAAACCGAAAGGCCAGCTTCCTCTAGTGCCGTATTGAGCAAGCCTAGAGACTCCGTGTGTCTGATTAGGGGTATCTCCCTGTCCGGTTCAGAAGAATCACCAAATTCAACGTTAGGGAAAATGACGGGCATTCCTGACTCGTCTAACGAGTATTCAACCCCAGCCCTTTTCGGCGTTGTGATGCGTTTAATCACCTTAACGAGGTGACTAAAAACGCCGCTGGGGGTTTCGTCCGTGTGTCTAAGGCCGAGCCGTTTAAGTAACAAGTCAAGCTGAACCATCTTGGAGTAAATTGCCCGTCATAAATTTTTAGCAACCAGTTACCCGCTAACGAAAGGACATAAGTTTTCCAAACGGTTCGGTACTGCCCCTCGCTAAGAGCCTTCCCTTCGGTTAGCATCTTAAAAACCGGATCACCATCAGGGTTAAAGGCTGCGACAACTTCGACAGCCTTTAGTTCGGGAATTTGCGTGTAGCGATCTAGCAGGATTCTAAACAGGGCACTCTTGCCCGTTCCCTTGTCTCCGGCAACTATGTCGGAGCGACCATGTATGAGCGCCCGATACGTCTCAGTCTCAACAAAATAGACCTTAAGGTCTTGATCAAACTCAGCAACAGATTGACCGAGATTTAACTGCTGTAAGGCTTCTTTTTCTTTGCATGCCGCGCCACTTCCTCTCCGACGAACATCGGAATTTTGAATCGACTGTTCTTTGCAGAGATATAGGCATGCTGATGGATCCCTTCTTGTGGTAAAATCAACCAGCAGCCACACTGCGATTAATTTAGGGCGACGAAATTCTTGGCGGGATTCGTCGCTTTATTACTTATTCCACGATTTCACAATTGACTACAGCCATACCGGATGGCATCACACGCTTAATCTTCCCGACAACGGTGGCTTTTTCGTCCTTGCGAAAAACCAGAGCGCGATTCATCCAACGCTGGTCGTTAAAGTCAGCAAGAACCGCATAGACTATCCACCCATTAGCGTCCTCTACCGCCAGCGACAAACGCACCGTGTCCGGCTCTGTAAAACCCTTCTCTCGATTCACGTCGTTAACGCTGCCTGATACCTTTACCCATTGACTGATGTAGGGCTTAACTAAATCATCAGCCTGCGCGCTATTGTACTTCTTGTAAAACCCAACTAATTGCTCCGGCGTAATGTCTATGAATATGCGCTCAGTAGTATTTGGTGCCGTTGACGGCGGACTGATCGACGCTGAGCCCTCAGTGGACGGGTTTGCCTGAACTTTCAGGTAGACCATCCAACGGTCCATCCCAAGCATAAACAAACCAGAAATAAAACCGACGATAATGGTTGCCTTCACCATTCGACGCGGGGGCAGGGAGACGACTCGCTCCAACAGTAGAAACGACCCCATAAAGCCGAGCCACCCAAACAGGAGAATGAGATGGGCCAAAAACACGTTTACAATCCCTGCTTGCTGGAAAGCTGTGGCAATAGCAGCAGTAAGGGCGACAAATGCCAGAAGCGTAGTGCCGACAATTTTCGGCCACTGCAACGGCTCGTTAAGTGATTCACGGTGTTCGAGGTCAGCCACCATCGCAATAGCGTCGTCCAGGCCCGACCGCACCGCGTTAAAGTTCGCGTCAAGACGCTCGTCGGCAGCGCGGCGCTTGGCTTCAAGCCTTGCTTCTTCTTCAGCCCATTTCTTCTTCTGCGCGTTGATGACATCGCGCTCCTGCTTGTCGCTGCGATGCCACTGGGCGTGAACGTTTTCTGATTGTGGCAACTGAGGTTGAGGTGACGTGGAAGGTTTACTTTTGAGACTTCGCCAACGACCGTGAAGCGTCCGTAACAGGTTTTCACGGTCGAGGAGCGTTAAGACCAGCCTCACTCCAAGACTCGCGTTCGTTATCCGTGGCAAGACGAAGTAAATCGTCAGTGGTAGGATCATCCGAATATTCCCAAGGAGGGTTGGTGTACCACCATTGAGGCCATTTAAGCTTGTCAGGTTTCCACTCGTCGTCAGACATGAGGATTGACACCCTTCACTGACAGGATAATTATTCCGACAATCGTCAGAATAATTAAGTCGGTTACCTTGTCAGTTTCTGGCGTCTCCCGCCCTGCGTCAAGCCGTCACTCGTCGGAATTATCCTGCATCTCGCCGCCAACCGCGACGTATCGACGCCCCAACCCCAACTGGCGCAATTTGTGCTGAAGTGACTGCCTGTGCATACCCAGAATCTCGGCAGCCTTGGTGACGTTTCCCTGCGTGTGTTCGAGGCAGCGGCTGATGTAGCGGCGCTCAAACTCGCGGCGGTCTTCGCGGAAGTCGGCTGTGAATGGAACGGCCAGGCCGCCCTCAACTGCGTTTGAATCCGTTGCCAAACTCTTCTGCGGTCCGGGCGTAATCTCATCCGGCAAGTCTTCCGAACGCAACTCTTCGCCTTCGGCCATGATCACTGCCCGCTCAATCGTGTTCTTCAGCTCGCGCACGTTGCCCGGCCATTCGTAATCAACCAGCTTCCGTAAAGCGCTCGCGGCCACCTGGCGAAGTGGCAAACCGTAGCGTTCGGCGGCTGTGCGTGTGAAAGTCTCGGCCAGCACCGGAATATCTTCGCGACGTTCGCGCAAAGGTGGGATATCAATCGTCACCACGCGCAGACGATAGAACAGATCCGCTCTGAAGTTTCCCGCGGCAATTTCCTGTTCGAGTGGACGATGGGTGGCGCTGACGATGCGCACATCAACCGGAATCGACTCGTTTCCGCCCAGGCGTTCAATGCGTCGCTCCTCAAGCGCGCGCAGCAGTTTCGCCTGCACGTTTGCGCTCATGTCGCCGATCTCATCGAGGAAGAGCGTGCCGCCGTTCGCCTGTTCAAACTTCCCTTCTCGTTTCGCTGTAGCCCCTGTAAAAGCGCCCTTTTCGTGGCCAAACAGCTCCGACTCGATCAATTCGGCCGGCAGTGCGGCACAGTTAACAGCGACAAACGGTCCCTTGCTGCGCTCGCTGTTTCGTTCGTGGACTTCGCGAGCCACAAGCTCCTTGCCTGTGCCCGATTCACCTCGAACCAAAACAGTCGCATCGGTCTCTGCCACTTTCTCGATCATGGCCCGCACGCGCCCGATGCCTTCAGAATTACCGATCAGCGAACCGCGTTGCGAACGCTCAACTTCGATCCTGCGCCGTAACGAAAGATTCTCACGACGCAGCTCGACAGTCTCAGCCGCATTCTTGATTACGAGTCGAAGATCGTCGAGTTCAAATGGTTTGGAAAGGTAGTCGTAGGCGCCCGATCTGACAGCCTCAACAGCCATCCGTTCGGAGCCATGGGCGGTGATGATAATAACGAGCGGGCTTACACCGTTTGAGCTTTGAATTTCACGGAGGAAATCCAGCCCGCTTACGCCTGGTAGATTAACGTCGAGCAGCATCAGATCGGGCTGTTGCTGCTTGATCAGTATCCTTGCCGCTTCGGCTGAATCCGCTTCGGTGACGTTATAGCCAAACGTCGTTAGTGCCCGACGCATGCCGTAGCGCGAGGCCTCCTCGTCGTCCACAATCAGTAATCGCAATTTCTCCTGTTTCACCCTTTCTGGTTAGTTTAGAACCTTCAAGGTGAATTTCCCTAGCGCATCGCGTGCCAGAGCGGGAGGAGAAGGCAAAAGGCAGGAAGGCAAAAGGCAGAAGGCACTAAGCCTGAAACAGGAGCCCCCGCTTTTGGCCCGCTGCCGTTGCGTTTTTGCCTTCTGCCTTTTGCCTACTGCCTTCTAATTTCTACTTCAAGTGCGGCTCGCCGACATCACGAGGATGATCGCGTCGCCCGAAGGTCCGACATTGAGTGTACCGACGATCACGGGTTCGCCTTCGCGCATGCTGAAATCGGTGTTCACCCCGGTATTCTCGTAGTTAATGATTGGAGCGGTAGGCGCGTTGGAAGCGATGGCGGTACCAGTTTGAATGGGAATCCTGGCGCCAAAGCTAAAGCCTTCCATCTTGACGATCGGCTGTCCGGCAGCATTTGTCGCAAGCCTCACCTGGACCACCTTAAACTCGTTGAAGCTTGGGTTAAGGTTTGATGCCGCCGCTACGGGCATCAATGTTCCACCGATCCAGCGCAGACTCAAACGTCCTTCATTCCTAACGCGGTTAATGAGAGTCGCAGCCAGTCGATAGTTTTTGAACGGTAGTGAAGCTCGCAGCTGTTTGACGATACCGTCCAGCGCCGCCGGAAGCTTCGCGTCTTCTACAGCGCTGTTGGTGCCGACAAGCAGATAAAGCTGGGTGTCGAGATTCGTTTCCTCGTCTTTTCTGTCTCGCGGCGCAACCGGTGTCGAGCTGGTAGCCGTTTGGGCCGTGGATTGTTGGCAACCAATCACCAGACAAGCCATGAGGATCGAAAACATAAACGTGGTAGCCAGAATTTTACGCAGACTCATTTCATGATCTCCTTAAAGTATTAACCGTGAACTCGAGGAGAGCGCGTGCGACCTTAAAAGCCGTCGAGCTGATGCATTAGGTGGACTCGAGTTACAACTGTCATCGAGATGGGCCAACAGTCGCATGGTAACACGCACGCGCTACGCGAAAGTTCCAAATGAGAAGAGCAATGTCCGACATGCTTCAGCTTCCCGTTTGGATTCACAACACTCAAGAAATGATGCTGCTTGTAGCGTCGCACATTGGGGTTCTGAACCACCTACGACAAGCTGTTCACTTGTCGTGCGATCGCAAGGACGCCTTGTACAAAAAATTGGTTTCCAGTCCGCGTTGAGCGGACGACTGATAATAGCCCAGCAGTTTACTGCTGGGATCGACGCGCGAGAAAACGTAGTCCGTGCAGCGGACGGCTGAATGATACTGTCTAGATGAGCTACATTTTCAGCCGTCCGCTTCACGGACTGCGCCTTACGTTCGTCCTACTCCCAGCAGTGAACTGCTGGGCTATCATCAGTCGTCCGCTTTGCGGACTAGGCTCGAAAACTTCTTGTGCAGGCCTCATGGGCAACCCTGGGCTGAAATTACGTAATCGCTTCGAGTACAAATCCAAAATGGACTTGTTCAGAGCTTCCTTCAAGCATGTCGGACATTAAGCTTGCTCGGAGAGTAAAGGCACGCGCAGTTCAAACGTCGCGCCGGCGCCGTTAACGCGCGGAATGAGTCGGGCAGTTCCCCCCGCTTCCTCCATGCGCTTTCTCACGATCGCTAAACCCAAACCGGTGCCTCTTTGCTTCGTTGTGAAGAACGGCTCCCAAATACGCTGGCGCAGTTCATCGGAAACCCCCTTGCCGTTGTCCTCGACTCTCACGACCACTGCGGCATCATCGACCGTCTCAGTTACTGTGACTTCCCCGCCTCGAGGCGTGGCTTGAATAGCGTTGAGCAAGAGGTTTGAGAGCGCGATTCTCAGAGCAGACACAGCAGAGCCGTCGAGTTCTTCGTCTTGTATAACTCGAGTGGTTAGTCTGATGCCTTCTTTGTCCGCGCCGGCTCTAAACAGTCTCACAACTGAATCAATCAGTTGCGCGGCCCGCATAGGCAGCTCCGAAGGGGTTTCCTTGCGGGCGAACGTCAGTAGTTGGGTAACGCTCTGGCCCAGGCGATCAGTTTCGCCTACGATCAAACTCAAGTCACGGGAATAATCCCGACTGATGCTTTCGTCTTCGCCCATCACCTGCGCGATCGACTTGATGGCGGAGAGCGGGTTCTTTATCTCATGAGCAACCGTCGCGGCCATCTGCCCGAGCGTCGCGAGTCGCTCGCGTTCGGCGAGTCGACGTTCGAGCCGCACGTTCTCTTCAACGAGGCGGCAGTCTTCAATCGCGATCGCTACCTGATCCGCGAGGACCTCGAGCACGGCGCGCGTTTCCTGAGTCAGCGTCGTTGACGCGGCATCAACCAGCAGGAGGCCCGAAACCTTTTCGTCTCGGCGGAGTGGATACGCAATCGCGTACCCCTGCGCCTCGAGCGATGCGTTATCTTCGACTGGTTGCCAGTTGTCTCGTTCAGAGGTACGCGTCAGGTCCTCGACCCAGGGCTGGTGAGGTGCAAGGTTGCCGGTTCCTTGAGGCGTGGATTCACGCGCGTCGTTAGTAATTACCGGCCGGCTGAGAACAATACGGACACGCCTCAATCCCAAAGCGGTCGTAGTTTCCTGCTCCACGAAGTCGAGCAACTCGGGCAACTGCTTGTACCGGCCGGCGTGGGAACTGATTCGCGAAACAATCTGACGGTAGAGCGCTGCCTCACGTTCAAACAACTTTCGAAAACGTTTTTCCAGCCAGCCACGCAGCGGCGCTGCCGCGAGGGCTAGACCGAGTATCAACAGTGCCTCGACCACACCGGGTCTAACGCCATAGCGCAGAGTGACCCAGTCGCCGATCGTGCGAATGCCGTAGATGTAGATCGTTAAAACAACTCCGGCAAACGAAGCGACTACCAAACTCTCTTCAATGATTAATTCGAGATAGCGGTAACGATAGATGTAGTAAGCGAGCAACGCCGAAGGTAGTAAGGAGCCAAGATTGGCGATCGTTTTCAGGTACAACCCGAGCTGCGTGCCCTCGCCTACACCCAGGGCCAGCGCCGCAAGAATGACCGCGCCAATACCCAGAAACGAAGCTGCGAGGGTCCGCATAATGCGTTTCTCGCTGGGGTTCCTGGTCTTGTTGGCGATCAACAGTTCGGTGATTGCAATCACGCCGAGAACGTAAGTAATCCAGACCGCCATCGGCAGAATGAGGAACTGGACCCTTGCAAGCATGGGAGCGTAGTTGCCGGTCCAGATCTTATAAATCGCCACCGGCAGAAACAGCGGAGGACCATACGCCAGGTAGATTCGAACCTTTTCGAAGCGCGTTAGCGGCCGGTCTGCGGCGTTGGCCCAAAGGTGAAGATGAACGTGAAGCAGGAATGAATAGGCGAGGGTGATGCTGATGACCGCGACCGTGTCCACAGCTCGAAGCGTCGTGGCCCAGCGGCTGAAGCCTAATCCGAAAAGCCCGTGCAGAGTAATTATGAGGTTACTGCTGTGCCAGCCGCACATGCTCAGCGCGAGGGCAAACAATACCCGTTCGATTGGAGTCAGCTTGTGGCGGTGGGAAACGAGTTGAATCCCCATCCAGAGCGGCAACACCGCGCCGATGGAGTAGCCGACAAGTTGGAGGACTTCGAGTGGAGACATGGGACGAGAAGGCAGAAGGCACTAAGCAGAAAGCAGCGCGAACCGGGCGAAAGCAGCCGTCTCAGATTTCTTCCTTTAACCTGGCCCGTTCTTACTTGCTTTCTGCCTATTGCTTTCTGCCCTCTGGCGCTCTATTGGTTCGCCGCACTGCGCGCCGGCACAACGATCAACGTAATCTCGGTACGGCGGTTACGGGTTCTGCCTGCGACTGTTGCGTTAGTAGCAATTGGGTTCGCTGCACCCATGCCATTCGCTTCAATGCGTGAAGGGTCCACACCGGCTGCCTGGAAGCGGTCTGATAATTGTCGGGCGCGCTCCTGTGTGAGTTGCTGCAAGGATACTTCATCGCCCTTGTTATCAGTGTAAGTCTCAATCAAAACCTGATAGTCGGGATTGCTTGCGAGCAACGCCGCCAGCGGTTCGAGTTTTGCGGTGGCGGCCGAGTTCAAAGACGTGGCCCGTGCGCCTCCCCACAGTGATTCAGGCAGCACCAGTTGAATGCCCCGCGACGTTTGTTTGACTATGCCGTATTTCGCCAGTGATTGCCTGAGTGTCGCCTCGCCCGCTTGTCTCTGCTGTTCGCGCAATTCGGCGTCTCTCGTGTCGTCCTGCGCACGGCGAGCGCCTTCGAGCCGGGCCAAATTGATCTTCGCCGTTTCGGCATCTGCCCGCACTGCCTGTAACTCGTCTCGCAAGCGCGAGACTTCGACCCGCTGCTCACGCAACTGTTCGTTTGCCGTGGCAGTGTCTCTTTCTGCTAACTCACGCGCACGCTGTTCCCGTTCGAGGTCAGCTCGTAACTGCGTAATCTCACGTTGTGCCGAATTGGCGTTACGTTCTGCGGAGCGCAAAGCTTCGTCTCGCCGCAGAGTCTCTTCTCGACGTAGTCTCGCAACCTTCCTGGCCTGGGCCAGTTCTTCTGCGCGGGCACCGGAAGAAGTCGCTTTGCGCGCCAGTACGTCAACTTCGGCTATAGGCTGGTTAAATCTCAAAGCCTTTTCAGCAGCCTGCAGATCGTCTTCCGCAGTTTGCAGTTCGTTCGGTGCGTCTTGTGATGCTCCGGCAAACTTTGCAAGATTCACGGCCTGCCTCGCTCCCAACAGAGAAACAGGGATATCGCGGTAATCGGAAGTAGCAATCTCCGGAACGCGTTGATCTCTGAAATAGTCACTCGAGTTCCCGATATATTGAACTCGCACGGTTTCAATTTGGGTGTTGCCTAGCTTTTGCGGCGGAACATTATCGAGGACCACCATGCGGCTGGGGACCTTCATCAAGAAATGAGGCTCGGCGGTAACCAGTAGAGCAAATGTCTGGAGCGGCGTGGTGACATCAAGCTTGGAAGCGATAAATGGACTACCACCTCTTTTGATCTCGCCCAGGTTGTCGACGCGGCCATCCGGGGAAACGGCCCAAACGACAAAGGTTGTGTAGATGCCACCCAGTTCGTGCGCCCGCGGCAGGTTGTCTATGGATACGACAACGCGAGTCCCACGCCGGCCTTCACGCTTCACCTTGGCTTCGCCTTTCAACCTCGGTAGCAACGTTGTACCGCGAAACTTAACCTCGACAGTCTCATCGAGTGGATAGGTCATTGCGGTGGTGCTACGCGGCTGGTCAGTTTGAGCAATAGCCACTACGGCGGCCAGTGTGCAAAGCGAGAACATCTGCACGAATCGTGCTAAAAACGGGCTGGACATAAAAACCACTCCTCCAGGTTTATTGGACGTTGATCATCGATCTGCCAATAGCAAGACCTTGTTACAGTTGATGCACGCCTGGGCTTCATTGTTGCCGAACGCTGGGAAAAGGGTCAAGTTAGTGAGGAACGGCCGGGCAAACAGGCGTATTGAGTACAACCTTCAGGTTGCCGCTTCGCGAACAAGCTGACCCGCAGCCCGTAAGACGCAAGCTAAAAGCTTGTACTCTATACACCTGTCAACGACGCAGCTTGTACTCTGTGCGCCTGTTGGGTGGATGCCCTTTAACGTCTGGAAATATTCTTCTGATAGCGCGTCTTACGATCGGCCATCAGTTGAACCACGGCTATAGAGATTGCGGTCAGCAGCAGAATATGGACAAAGCCGCCCTTGTGAAGGAGGAACTTGAGCACAAACCAAATAGCCATCAGCATTGCTGCAACTAACCACATGCGGACACCTCTAGTTTGAACTGTCTGATTGAAAAGCGGTGGGATTAAGTGTATCGCAAACTGTAAGTTTGCGGATGTTAGGTAGCAAGCCTCTTCTATTCGAACTGGGCTCTCTTTGGCTTCGCCAGCAAACTAGCAGTTTGCTTTACACCTACAGCTAAGGAGCTTCGTTGAGTTTGTAACCAACACCCCGAACAGTCAGCACGTACCTTGGGTTCTTTGGATCTGTCTCCAGTTTTTTCCGGAGCCGATTTATATGTGGGTCGATATTCCGTTGGTAACCCTCATACTCCGTGCTCCAAACTCGATCCAGCAATGCGTTGCGGGACCATGCGCGTCCGGGTTCCGATGCCAACAACTCGAGGATTTGAAACTCCAGCGGTGTCAGATCAATTCGCACACCCTGTCTGACAACTTCGTGACGCCGCTTATCAACGACGAGGTCCCCGACTTCCACACGATCGTCATCCTTTCCAGGCTGGATCACGCTGGTGCGCCTGAGCAGAGCTTCCACACGATATTCCAGCTCACGCGGACTGAAAGGCTTGCCCAGGTAATCGTCGCCGCCAGATTCGTACCCAGCCACCTTATAATCAAGCGCGTCGTGTGCGGTCAGGAACAACGCCGGCGCTTGCACGCCTCTGTCCCTCACTCGCTTCAAGAGCTCGAAGCCCGTCATTCCCGGCATAGAGACGTCGAAAATAAAGCAGTCGAACTTTCCTGTGGTGGCGGGATCGAGGGCTGCAGCCCCGCTTTCGTGCTCGACCACCTGGAATCCAAGCCGGCGGAAGTATTCGGCCAGCAGCAATCGCATGTCAGCGTCATCGTCGACGATCAAGAGCCGTTTTCCGGCATACTTGCTCGCTACTGGTGGTGTCTGTACCAAGTTGTTTTCGATCCAGTCTGGGTCCGGGGATTGTTATTGACGCCGCGAATTATAGCGTAGTTTCTTAAGTGTGGTCTAAGAAAAGTCCCGAGATGGAGTATTACGAGGCTTACAGAACCGAGCGCGGTAGCGCCGGATGCAAGCGTAACCGTTAAGCAGCAGAACGTTCTATTAGAGCGCTTTTCAACGATGCTTCCGGAAGCCTCCTGCATCCGGCGCTACCGCGCTCGGTTCTGTAAGTCCGATTTATTAGTCAATTACCGCGCCTTGACGCTCTCTCGGAGGCCTAAGTATAGTTACCCTTTGCTACTACGCCGTATAAATCCTTCCTTTTCATTGCGACAAACGTCTGAATCGAAACTGTCGCAGCGTTGATTGACTGGGCTAATGCGCGATCTCAGAAGACTGCTTAGGTATTTGAAGCCTCACCGGGGGACTTTCGCGCTAGCCACGCTCGCGATGCTAATCGTAGGCCTGCTGGAGAGCGCGATCGGCGCCCTTATTGTACCTATCCTCGATCAGGCTTTGTCGCAAACGGGTCGTCGCACGCCTACTCTCTTTGGTCTACAACGCATCATCCCCGAAGGTGGTTTGGGTGCTTGGAAGACGATCTCTATTCTATTGCTCTCGTTTACCCTTGCTAAGGGAGTCGCGGAATATTTCTCAACTTTCCTAATGGCTCGCGTGGGGCAGTCGGCGGTCTTGAAACTACGACAGGACCTTTACACTCATCTACTTTCGCAGTCAGCAAGTTTCTTCGAACGTCACCGAACAAACTACCTGGTCTCTCGTCTCGTTTCGAGCGCGGCCGCTATCGAGGCCGCAGTTGCAAGCACGCTGCGAGACATGCTCCGCGAGAGTTTTACCTTGATTGCCTTTCTGGCCGCGTCGTTTTATTTCAGCTGGCGCCTGACGCTGGGCTCGCTGATTATCGCTCCCATCGTTGCCGTACTAACGGCAAAGTTTGGCACTGCGCTGCGCAACCTCGCCCGCGAAAGTTTTGAAGGCAACAAAGAACTTACGGATACGGCCCAGGAAGCGTTATCCAATCAGACTATCGTTAAGGCTTACCGCGGCGAGGCGCGTGAGTCGGTTCGTTTCACTGAGGTAGCCAAGCGAATTGTCCGGGCAAATCTTCGCGCCGCCAAGATTTCGGGTCTTTCCCCGCCGGTAATCGAGACGATTGGCGTAGTGTTCATCGTCTTTCTGCTCTTTTTCGGCCAGCGTGAAATTGTTGCCGGGCGGATGACTGCAGCCCACTTCGTAACGTTCCTGGTTTTTCTATTTCGCAGTTACGACCCCATGCGAAAGCTTTCGCGGTTGCAGAACAACATGGAACAGGCGATGGCCGCCGCGCAGCACGTCTGGGAAATTATGGATGAGCACGACGAGCTGGCTGAGAAGAAGGATGCAGTGACGCTCAAACCGCTTGCCGGTCAGATCGAGTTACGAGACGTTTCTTTCGGCTATGCTAACGAAGAGCGTTCCGTTTTGCGCGATGTAAGCTTGAAGATTCCAGCAGGCTCAATGGTTGCACTGGTTGGTGAATCCGGCGGAGGTAAGTCGACGTTAACCAAACTGCTGCCGCGCTTTCACGATCCGTCTTCGGGAAGTGTGCATTGGGACGGCGTTGATCTGCGCGACGCAAAGATCGAAAGCCTGCGGCGTCAGATTGCTTTGGTAACGCAGGAAACAGTTTTGTTCAACGATACAGTTCGTCACAACATTGCGTACGGGAAACCTGACGCCACCAAAGCTGAAATCGAGGAAGCGGCCCGTGTTGCCTTTGCGCACGACTTCATCATGGAGCTGCCGCAAAAATATGAAACGCTAGTCGGCGAGCGGGGAATTTTTCTTTCCGGCGGTCAGCGACAGCGACTGGCCATCGCCCGCTCCTTGCTGGTTGATGCCCCCGTCCTGATACTCGACGAAGCGACATCCGCACTTGATGCCGAATCAGAACGCTTCGTGCAACAGGCGATCGCGAATCTGGTACGGAACCGCACGACAGTTGTGATTGCCCACCGCCTATCAACTATTCGCAAAGCGGACACGATAGTTGTCATGGAGGCCGGTCGCATCACTGAGCTGGGCAAGCATTCAGAGTTGTTGGCGAAGGGCGGCCAGTATCGGAAGTTGTATGAATTGCAGTTTGCGGATGAAGAAGAAGAAATGACAATTAATGGTTGAACTTTGGACTTTGATCTTTGTTCTTCGCGCTTTGTTTCCTGTCTTTGTCGGTGTTAGATGCGGTCCCCCGAAAAAAGCAAAGTACGAAGATTAAAGCACAAAGCTCAAAATGATTCAGCGGAGAGGGACGTGGGCGAAAACTTATGAAATCAATGACTGGGTATGGGCGAGGTTCGGCATCGGGCGAACACTTTTCTGTGTCCGTTGATCTAAAAACCGTCAACAATCGGTTTCTCGACGTTCATCTGCGTTTGGGCGGTGAGCTCTCTGCTTTGGAACCAGCTATTAAGCGACAGATTAGTTCGAGACTTTCGCGCGGTCGCGTGGATGTCACCATCAGTTTCGAGAAGACCGCGCAAACCGCCTACGAGTTGAACAGGCCTCTCATTGCAGGTTACGTCAACGCTCTTCGCGAGATGCAGGGTGAGTTCGGCATCGGCGGAGAGTTGGACATTAATGTGCTAGCACGCTTGCCCGGAGCACTGCAGCCGGCGCGCGATGGTTTGAGCGATGACGTCGCAGCAGGGATCGAACAGGCAGTTGCCGGCGCGTTGGATGAACTTGAAAAGATGCGTGCCCAGGAAGGCGAGGCGCTTCATCGCGAAATGGCAGAACGAATCGATAAGATTGATAAGCTGGTGCCGACCATAGAAAACGCGGCAAGTGGATTAGTGGATGCTTACCAGGTGCGTCTACAAAAACGCATCGTTGAGCTGCTTAGCCGCAACGGACAGTTGGTGGAAGTTGACCAGGGCAGGTTGGCCCAGGAAGTGGCTTATCTTTCGGATCGTAGCGACGTGAGTGAAGAAATGGTCCGCTTGCGAAGCCACCTTTCACAGTTCCGCGATGCGCTTGGTTCAGCCGGAGAAACAGGTAAGATGCTCGACTTCTTGCTTCAGGAACTTAACCGGGAAGCCAACACGACCTTGTCGAAATCCACCGATTTGTCTATTAAAGAAGCGGCGCTGGCCATCAAAGCAGAAGTGGAGAAGATTCGCGAACAGGTCCAGAATGTTGAGTGAAATAGACGAGGCAAAACCGACAAGTTCAAATATTCGCACGACGTCCGGCCGTGGGATTTTATTTGTGGTGAGTTCGCCTTCAGGCGGCGGAAAAGGGACGTTGATTCAGCGCGTGTTGAATAAGTTAGCAAACCTTAGCTATTCTGTTTCGTTTACAACGCGCGCACCTCGTAGTGGTGAAGTCGACGGTCGTGAGTATTTCTTTGTAACCCGGGAAAAATTTGAGGAGATGGTGGCAGCCAACGAGTTTCTTGAGTGGGCCCTTGTGCACGGGAAACTTTACGGAACGGGCCACCGTCAGCTTACGGAAGAAATTTCTGAAGGCAGGGACATTGTTCTTGAGGTCGATGTGCAGGGTGCGGCGAGTGTGAGAACACTGGTAGAAGACGCGGTCACGATATTCATTCTACCGCCGTCGTTCGCAATTCTTAAGGAACGCCTCGTGTCCCGTGGGACCGACTCCGCCGAGGAGCTCGAGCTGCGGCTGCGCAATGCCTCGACCGAGTTGGAACATTATTCGAATTTTCAGTACGTAATTATCAATGACAACTTAGATCAAGCGGCGGACCAACTTGCTTCAATTGTCTGTGCGGAACGAGCTCGACTGAGCCGGCAGGAACCGCGAGTAAAACAGCTGGTTGATTCCTTTACCGCCAAAGAGCTGAACGAGTCAAACTGACTTTGTGAATAGATGAATTGGGAGGAGCACTGGCAATAATGGTAGCGAATGACGAATTAAATGAAATAGCAAATGATACTGCTGCGCCTGAGATCGATTCCAAGTATCGCCTCATCATACTGGCAGCCAAGAGAAGCAAACAGCTTCAGCGGGGAGCGCGACCTCGTATTGATATTGACGCGCTCAAACACAAGAACACACGCATTGCTCTGGAAGAAGTGATGCGGGGTCGAGTCAACTTTGAGGTTCATAAAAAAGATGATGAACCTGGCGAGTAAACGACCTCCTCACATGCCTTTGTAATCTGGCCCGCCACCACCTTCTGGAGTCACCCAGTTAATAATCTGGTACGGATCCATGATGTCGCAGGTCTTGCAATGCACGCAATTTGAGAAGTTGATTTGCAGCTTGCGTCGACCTTGCACGCCGTCGTCAACCATTTCATAGACCGCGGCCGGGCAGAAGCGCTGGCATGGGTTTCCGTATTCTTCCACACAACGCGTGGCACAGATGTTTGTGTCAAGAACGTGAAGGTGACTTGGCTGATCCTCGCTATGGCCCACTGCGGCGTGATAAACATCGGTCAGCTTGTTAAAAGCGATCTTCCCGTCAAACTTGAGTCCGTCGTAACGTTGCTCGATCTTGTCACCGTGATATCCGTAGGCCGATAGCTTCTTCATCTCTTCGTGACCAGCCTCCGCCTTGGCGCGATCGAGAATTCCCCACGCTCGGCCCCCGGTGACAAACTGCAGACCCGTGTTTACAAGTCCCAACCAACGCCCGTGTTTAAATCCCGCATGAAAATTCCGGACCTTGCGTAACTCCGGAACGATCCAACTTTCGTTAACAAGTTGCTCGTAGCGTTGAAGCTGTTTCGCTGAATAGTCTCCAGCCAACAGTGCTTCGAAAATCGCCTGAGCTGCGAGCATTCCGCTCTTGATAGCTGAGTGAATGCCCTTCAGCCTTTGCGAGTTGAGAAAGCCGGCGCAGTCACCCGCCAGTAGGACGCCATCGGCATAGTACCGAGGCATCGCAAAATACCCGCCCGCGGCAATGGTTTTAGCGCCGTAGCGGATCATCTTGCCGCCCTCGAGCAGTCGTCGTACGTAGGGATGGAGTTTGAATTTCTGAAATTCCGCGTGCGGATCGAGAAGCGGGTCCTTGTAGTCGAGACCGGTAACGTAACCGATATTCAGAATGCGATTTTGCATTCCATATATCCAGCCGCCCCCGTAGGTACTAGCGTCGGAAGGAAACCCCAGCGTATGTGTAACTCGGCCCGTGGGATAACGATCGTCGGGTAGCTCCCAGAGTTCCTTCACGCCGATGCTGTAGACCTGCGGTTCGCGGCCTTCGTCAAGGTTGAGACGTTGGACCAGCTGCTTGGTCAACGAACCGCGTGGTCCTTCGCCGAGCACGGTGACTTTGGCCCGAAGATCGACTCCCGGCTCAAAGTTTGGCTTCTGCTTCCCTTCCTTGTCGATACCTTTATCCCCAGTTCGCACGCCGACAACGGCGTCGTCCTCGTCATACAACAAGTCGGCCCCGGGAAACTCGGGAAAGATGTTGACGCCGGCTTCTTCACATTTCTCACCGAGCCAGGCGGTCAGCCGGTTAAGCGAAACAATGTAATAGCCGTGGTTCTTCAGAGGAGGCGGCGTGATTGGTGATTTAATCGCGCGACTCTTCGTTAGATAAAGGAAGTAATCTTCGTTGACGGGCGACTCAAGCGGAGCCCCCTGCTCGAGAAAGTCCGGTATCAACTCCTTGAGGGCCTTCGGATCCATCACCGCTCCCGAGAGAATATGCGCGCCAATCGATGCTCCTTTTTCGATTACGCCTATCTCAATATCGCCAAGCGGTTTCCCCTCATGCTTTCCCGACGCCACGTCTTCGTTGTAGTCCTTTATCAGGCGGGCAAGATGCAGTGCGCCGCTGAGGTTTGCCGGGCCTGCGCCGACAAAGACTACATCCATCTCGAGAGTTTCGCGTTCCATCAATTAGTCCTGTTCTGAAAATGAATGACCATTCAGTTTCGGCTGAGTATAGCAAAGTTCACAAGCAGACTCACGGGGTGTAGAAGCGAATAGCACAGCCAACCGGCGTATAGACTACAACCTTCAGTTGCGTGACCGTAACAACGTCCGTTTAGAACGCGGGCTTCGCTCGCACTCTGGCAGAAGTGCCAATTCTAAACGGAGCTTCCAGTGACTCTGAATTAGCACGCACCGTTCAGGAAAGGTAGAATGCCTACAATCCTGAAAGTGAGAGATAAACCTTGAGCGCACCCGTTCACACAAACCGTTTGGCAAAAGAAACCAGCCCGTATCTTTTGCAGCATGCGCACAACCCTGTGGATTGGTTTCCCTGGGGCGAAGAGGCCTTTGAGGTTGCTCGTCGTGAGCAGAAACCGATTCTGCTAAGCATCGGTTACTCGGCCTGCCACTGGTGCCATGTGATGGAGCATGAATCGTTTGAGAACGAAGCGATTGCAAAGTTGATGAATGACAACTTCGTTAACATCAAAGTTGATCGCGAAGAGCGGCCGGACCTCGATCAGATCTACATGAGTGCCACGCAGATGATGACACACCACGGCGGGTGGCCGATGACGGTCTTTCTCACCCATGACGGAGTTCCGTTTTACGCCGGCACGTATTTCCCACCCGAAGATCGCTACAACATGCCCGGCTTTCCCCGAGTTCTAGCCAGTCTGGCGGAGGCTTATCAAGATCGACCGGAAGACATCAAGCAAACTGCCGATTCAGTTCTTAAAGAGTTGCAGCGCGGGACGGCCACAAGCGAGTCAAGCGAGGCTTTGACGACAACGCTTCTCGATTCTGCCTACGGAGGAATGATTAGAAACTACGACTCAACTAATGGCGGCTTTGGAGGCGCCCCCAAGTTTCCCCCTGCGATGGCCCTCGAGTTTTTGTTGCATCACTTCTACCGAACAGCAGAGCCGCACGCTTTGGAAATTGTACGTCAAACGACTCGGAAAATGGCTGAGGGTGGCATTTACGATCACCTCGGCGGAGGCTTTCACCGGTACTCCACGGATGCGCGCTGGCTGGTCCCGCATTTCGAAAAGATGTTGTATGACAACGCCCTGCTTTCAAGACTCTATTTGCACCACTATCAGATGACTGGCGACGAACTTGCTCGAAGTGTCGCGGAGGGAACGCTGGATTACGTTGTGCGAGAGATGACTGACTCGGCTGGTGGTTTTTATTCGACGCAGGACGCTGACTCCGAAGGCGTCGAGGGTAAATTCTTCGTTTGGAGTCTCGGCGAGATTAAAGAACTTCTGGGTGAAAGTGATGCAGCTTTATTCGCTGCTTATTACAACGTTACCGAGGAGGGCAATTTTGAGGGGGAGAATATTCTCAACGTCACGCGCGAGGTTGCTGACGTAGCGCGGGCCCGGAAAGTAAGCGTTGACCAACTGAACGAAGTTCTGACACGTGGTCGTCAAAAATTGTTCGAGGTGCGCGAGCTAAGGATCAAGCCAGCCCGAGATGAAAAAGTGTTGACGGCATGGAATGGTCTTATGCTCGCCAGTTTCGCAGAAGCTGGTGCAATCCTGGGACGTTCCGGACTACACCGACATTGCCCGACGCAACGCGAGGTTCGTTCTCGACAACCTGCGTCGGGACGGTTTGCTTTTGAGGACTTACAAAGACGGACAGGCCAAACTTAACGCATACCTCGAAGATTACGCATTCTTCATTGACGGACTGCTAACACTATTTGAAACCACAGGAGAGCTGACGTGGTTGGAAGAATCGTCTGCCTTAACTGAAACCATGATTCGCGAGTTTTGGGACGAACAAGATGGCGGCTTTTTCTATACGGGGCGCAGCCACGAAACACTGATCGTTCGTTCCAAAGACTTCTTCGATAACGCGACACCATCCGGAAATTCCGTTGCGGCAGAAGTCCTCCTACGTATCGGACTGTTAACAGACAACGCCGACTACCAACGCCTGGCTGCAACAATTCTTCGTTTGACAGGGGCCGCAGTTGGTCGCTACCCATCCGGGTTTGGACGAATGCTATGCGCTCTCGATTTCCATCTCGGCAAACCAAAAGAGATTGGAGTAATTGGAGCCACAGAATCGCACGATACACAATCCCTTTTAAAAGAGCTTTGGCGAGTTTATCTTCCGAATAAAGTTATTGCAGTTTCCGCCCCAGGCGATATTGCCGCCGCACAGTTGACCCCGCTTCTTCGCGACCGTCCGCAGCTCCAGGGCCACGCGACCGCTTATTTGTGCGAGAATTTCACCTGTAAACAGCCGGTAAACACGGCTTCGGAATTCGCAGCACAGCTTCAGAATCGAACCGCTACAACTACCTAAGCCCCTGGATTCCGCAGTTCTTACTGAGACCCGTGTTCCAGGTATCCTTGATGGCCTAAAACCGTTGGGAAACTTGACTCCAATCTATTGAAACGGTTATCTTTACAGCCGTGCCAAACAATGTTGGCACAAAGCCAACTAACCAGACGGAACGCGTTCCTCGCTTAGGTTTCCGCTCTGGCGCCTTAAACGCCTACCACCACAAACCCGAACCCGCTCCCGAATGTTTCAACGCCCAGAAAACAGGAACAAATAATGACCAATACAAGGACTTGGACGAGCTCACTTTTGTTAGTCAGTATCAGTGCGATAGGGCTTGGTCTAATTCTCACGTCCCTGATCGCAACCGCGACTCTTCCATTCTTTACAAGCGCGGGATTGCTTACATGGCTCGTGCTGGTTGCCTTAACCCTCGTCGCAAGCCGTTTCACGGTCTCCATCACAAGCAGTATCGGGGTTAGCCAGAGCCGTAAATCAGTGGCGGACGCGCTCGTGTTTCTGGCAGTCATACTCTATGCAGTACCGCCGGCGGATGCGGCTGGCCCAGCCACGTTGCTCGCCGCTATCGTCGCACTGGTTTCGACTCACGGATTGGCAAGCCGCAAAGAAGTAGTTTCGTCCACGGCTATCGCAGTCATATCCACTTTTATTTCAGCGTCGTGTTACGGTTTTCTGGCTCAGCTTTTTGCGCAGAACACTTCACAGGGAGCGCAGAGTGGTCTTCCACTGAATGTTTTCTTAGTTCCCATTTGCGTGCTCGCGGTGCTTCAGTATTTTCTCAGCACGCTCGCCACTGTCTATCTTTTAAATATCATCGACGGAAAGCCACGCGAGGTCCCTTCAAAGGAAAGTCTGGTTTGGACTTTGACCACCCAAGTCGCAGGCGCGGCATCGGCGGTATTGTTCTATTCAGCGCTCAAAGGCGGCGGCGTCCCATCGGTTCTTCTTGGTTTGCTCATCACCGGACTTATTCATTTGCTTTATCGGTTCAATGAAAAGCGATTGACCGAAGTGAAGCGCGCAGAAGTCGAGCAGAGAAGACATGTTGAAGAGATGGCGACGATCCACATGAACACCATTGAATCGCTTGCCATTGCGATTGATGCGAAGGACCAGACCACACATGGCCACGTTCGTCGCACCCAGATTTACGCCTCGGAAATGGGAAAGCGGTTTAACGTCGAAAGCAAAGAGTTGCAGGCTCTCTTTGCGGGTGCCTTACTGCATGACATCGGCAAGCTCGCGGTGCCTGAGTACATCCTCAACAAACCGGGCAAGTTAACTGAGGCTGAATTCGCCAAGATGAAGATCCATCCGACTGTAGGTGGAGACATTCTCAGGAGAGTGAACTTCCCTTATCCAGTCGAAGACATCGTGCGTTACCACCACGAAAAGTGGGATGGAAGCGGTTACCCGAAAGGTTTGCGAGGTGAAGGTATTCCGCTCGTAGCGCGCATTATTTCGGTTGTCGATTTCTACGATGCGACGCGCTGTGATCGGCCTTACCGCAAAGGAATGAAACGCGAAGAGTCGTTATCGCTTTTAAAAAGCATGGCTGGAAACGCATTCGATCCGAGGGTTGTGGAGAAATTCATCGAGCACGTCGAGGAGTTTGACAGGTTAATTGACGCGGAAGACATCCAGGAGCAAGTTGCTTCAGAGATCGCTGAGAATGACTACCATACCCAAACGAAACCGGATGCCGGCCTGGCTTCCAACGTGATGGGTGCGCCGGACGTTGACGCCGGGTTCAGGTCGATCAGCGAAGCACAGCGCGAAGTGTTTGCTCTCCACGAGATCGCGCAGACGATCGGTTCGTCATTAAACCTGAACGACACAGTCACGCTGGTTTCCAACAAACTACGCGCGATCGTCCCGTTCGATACATGCGTTATCTTTGTTGTTGATGACAAAAACGGCAAAGCTGTCGCTGCACACGTTGCCGGAGAAAATGCCGAGGTTTTCATCAAGCGACGAATAAACGTTGGCGACGGCATCACGGGTTGGGTGATCGCAAACTCAAGATCGATGTGCAACGCGTCCCCGGATCTGGATATGGTGGGCATAGCGGACGATGTGGCGAAGAGCTATCGTGGCGTGCTGGTGTCTCCGTTGTTGCGTGAAGACGGTTCGTTTGGAGCGATCTCCCTTTACTCGAAGAGCCGAACTTCATATACGACGGAACACGTGCGGTTACTGGAATCCGTTTGCCAGCATGCATCCACTGCGCTGAACAACGCCATGACTTTCGAGAAGACTAAAGAAAGCGCACTGGTTGACCCCCTGACCGATCTTCCGAACGCTCGCGGTTTCTATATGATGCTCGAGCAACGAATCGCTGAGTGTCAGCGAATGAGCAACGAGTCCCTGGCTGTGGTCAGCATGGACATCGACGATTTCAAACGCATCAACGACGCGCACGGTCACGCAATAGGCGACCGGCTACTGGCTAGCATCAGTGCCGTAATGCGCAAAGAACTCAGGCAGATGGATATCTTAACTCGCTACGCGGGTGACGAGTTTGTAGCTATCATGCCCATGGCCTCCGGCCAGGTTGCGGTTTCAGTTGGTGAACGTATCAGGAGTGCGGTCGAGGCCCAGAAGTTTACCGTACGGCCGGACAGGTTTGAGTGTATTGGGATTAGCGTTGGTGTAGCCTGTTATCCGGATGACGGCGAAACAACCGAGGAACTGCTCACTGCCGCCGCTCGGAAGATGCAGGCCAACAAACACTCGCGCAAGACAGTTATCAATCTTTCCAACGATTCCGTGACCTCACTCGACGCCTTCAGATAGAGAGCTTCTTCAGTTTCAAAAGAGCGCACTTTGCAAATTGCGGGGTGCGCTTTTTTGTTCCTCCAGTCTTACGGGCTTTGCACAAAAATCGGCGAAGCCGAATAAATCAGAACCGGAAGCGGTAGCGACCGGGTCGCTGCTCATCTACAAAGGCGATGGTTGACACTGAAAGCCTTAGCTTTTTTTAGCAAAGGTGACCCGGTCGCTACTGCTCCCGGTTTTGATACCGCTTCGCGAACCCCTTCATTCGACTTTTTGTGCAAAGCCAATCTTACGCACGGGCCATTTTTGCACGACGTTGCAAACCTGCGTATAATCTGGCGCGTCATCAATTCAACCCAAATTAGTTTTAATAACTTCGAGCCGCCCTCAGATGGCGGTTCATCCGTCGAAAGCGCTGCCAGTGGCAAAGTCAAATTCTGACATGAGAAAACGCACGCCCGAGCCTTCTCGTCTGGGAGCAGACGAGAAAAGCGCTACCGGCGTTTTAGATCAAGACTCTGTAGCCGTTGCGGATTCGGCTGAACTGCAAGAGGAGCAACGCCAGGTAAAGGCTGACCAGAAGAGTCGCATTGCGACGCTCGATAAAGAGACGCTCCTGAACATCTATCACCAGATGGTTCTCTGCCGTCGCTTCGAGGAGAAATCTGCTGAAGTTTATAGCGCCGGGAAAATCGGCGGATTCTGCCATCTCTATATTGGTCAGGAAGCGGTCGCTATCGGTGCCATCTCAGCAATCCGAAAAGATGATTACGTGCTAACCAGTTATCGCGAACACGCCCACGCTATCGCCAAGGGAATAACTCCGGATTCGGTCATGGCGGAACTTTTTGGCAAAGCCACCGGTTGTTCGAAGGGCAAAGGCGGCTCGATGCATATGTTCGACAAGGAAGTAAATTTTCTTGGCGGGCATGCGATTGTCGGTGGGCAGATCGCACTGGCAACGGGTGTCGCGTTCGCGTCGAAATACAAGGGCACCGATCAAGTGACGCTCTGTTTCTTTGGTGAAGCTGCTGTGAACCAGGGCGCGTTTCACGAGTCGCTGAACATGGCACAGCTTTGGAAGCTGCCCTGCATTTACATCTGCGAAAACAATCAATATGGCATGGGGACTTCCCTTCAACGCGCTATGTCCTCACACGATATCTCTGAGAAGGCCTGCGCATACGATCTCGCCTCGGAATTTGTAGACGGGATGGACGTCCTGGCCGTGCGCGAAGCGACGTTGCGCGCAGTCGAGCGTGCTCGCCAGGATTATCTGCCAACGTTGCTTGAGGTCCGCACCTACCGGTTCATGGGCCATTCTATGTCTGATCCGGGCAACTATCGCACGCGCGCGGAAATTGAGCGTCATCAGGAGCGCGATCCGATTAAGCTTTTCGCTGCCAGTTTGAAAGAGGAAGGCGCACTGACGGATAAGGAATTTGAAGACATCGAGGCGCAAGTTCGTGAACAGGTCGAGAAGTCGCTTCGCTTTGCTGAGGAGAGTCCGCTTCCGGATCCCAAAGAACTTTACACCGACGTGTACGCAAACCCGATAGAGCCGGGCAAACGCTAGAACAACTGGATCGAGGAACACCTAGATGGCGGTAATCACAATCCGCGAAGCTCTCAATCAAGCTTTACGTGAAGAGATGCTGCGTGATGAAAGCGTCTTCCTGATGGGAGAAGAGGTCGCGGAATATCAGGGCGCCTATAAAGTTACCAAAGGTTTGCTTCAGGAACTCGGCGCCAAACGTGTTATTGATACGCCGATCACGGAATTAGGTTTTGCCGGCCTCGGTGTGGGTGCTGCGATGGTTGGGCTGCGACCGGTGATCGAGTTCATGACCTGGAATTTCTCAATCCTGGCAGCAGATCAAATTATCAATTCGGCTGCGAAGATGCTCTACATGTCGGGAGGCCAGTTTAATATCCCGATGGTTTTTCGTGGTCCAGGTGGTTCGGCTTTTCAGGTTGGGTCTCAGCATTCTCAAGCACTCGAATCGTGGTACGCCTACTTCCCTGGCCTGAAGGTGGTCATGCCGTCAACGCCTGCCGATGCCAAGGGCCTCCTCAAATCAGCTATCCGCGACGACGATCCCGTAATTTTCATTGAGCAGGAAAGAATGTACGGCAATAAGGGCGAGGTCCCCGATGATCCTGATTTCATCGTGCCACTCGGAGTTGCAGATATTAAACGCGAAGGAACCGACGCGACCATTGTGGCCCGTTCGTTGACCGTCCCCATCGCATTGAAAGCCGCCGATGAACTCGAAAAGCAGGGTATTTCCTGCGAAGTAATTGATCCGCGAACAATCCGGCCACTCGACATTGGCGCGATCATTGATTCTGTGAAGAAGACGAATCGCGTAGTTGTAGCTGAGGAGTCACATCCGTTTTGCGGAGTGGGCGCGGAGATTAGTATTCAGATCACGGAGCGAGCGTTCGACTACCTCGATGCGCCTGTGAAGCGAGTCTCAGGGGTTGACGTTCCGATGCCCTACGCCAAGAATCTCGAAGATCTCGCAATCCCAAGTGTCGACCAGATTGTTGCCGCCGTTCGCGAAGTTTCTTACATGGATTAGTAAATCGTCAATCGTGAATCGTAAATTGAGATTCACGCGACGAAACCAGAACCCCCCATGCGGTATTTTCTATTCACGATTCACGATTCACGATTGACGAGGATTGAATGGCCACTCAGGTAATCATGCCGAAGCTCTCTCCGACGATGGAAGAGGGCCAACTCTCTCGCTGGCTTAAGAAAGAAGGCGATAAGGTGTCGATGGGCGAGCCGCTTGCCGAAATCGATACTGACAAGGCCACGATGGAGATGCAGGCGCTCGGCAACGGAGTGCTGCGGAAGATTCTGATCCAGGAAGGCGAATCGGCTCCGTTGGGCCAGGTGATCGCTATCATTGGCGAACCTGACGAAGATATCTCGGCACTCACCAGCAAAGCGGCTCCAACTGAGGCGGCGAAACCGAGCCAACCAGCTGAAACAGAGTCCTCGAAAGAAGAAGAGCCAACGGAAACGAAACCCGCTCCGGCCGCTGCGGCAGCGACGGGTCCCGCGGGTGGTAATGGCCAGGTTGCAGCCAAGCCAGCCGAGGCACCACCCGGAGGCCGTCTAATTGTTTCTCCACTCGCGGCCCGGATGGCTGCTGAGTCAGGCATTGATCTGCGGTCCATCAATGGCAGTGGTCCTGGCGGAAGGATTATCAAAAGAGATGTTGAGGGGTTGATTAGCCAAGGTTCTTCTGCGCCGGCCTCCGCTGGACAGCCGGGTCAGCGACACTTGCGAGCAGTTGGAAGTCCCGCACCGAAGACCGAGCCGGGCCAGCCTTCGACATATCACGATGAACCGATTACCGAGATTCGGCGCATCATCGCTAAACGCCTGGTAACCTCTCTTGGTCCGATTCCGCATTTCTTCCTGACGACCGAGGTCGAGATGGATCGTGCGGCTGAGATGCGCGCTGGAATCAAGGAACTCGATCCCGATCTCAAGATTAGTGTCAACGACATCATCATTAAGGTGGCCGCAGCAGCTCTGGTACAGCATCCTCAGGTGAATGCGTCGTTCCAGGACAAGTTCATCAGATACTACGAGCATGCTGACATCGGGGTGGCGGTAGCTATCGAAGATGGTTTGATTACTCCGGTGGTGCGGGCCGCAGATCAGAAGTCTTTGAGCCAGATCGCGGCAGAGGTTCGCGAACTTGCTGAGCGAGCACGCCTTAAAAAACTCAAACCGGAAGAATATACAGGGGCGAGTTTTTCAGTCAGCAACCTGGGAATGTTTGGCATCGACGAATTCACTGCTGTGATTAACCCGCCTGAGGGCGCGATCCTTGCTGTCGGTGCTATGTCACCAAAACCGGTGGTTCGCGACAACCAGGTCGTTGTCCGCCAAATGATGAGAGTCACTATGTCATGCGATCATCGTGTGATAGACGGCGCCACAGGAGCGAAGTTCCTGCAGACGTTTAAGAAGATACTCGAGAATCCAATCTTTCTGGTTGTGTAACACTATGGAGGTCAACACATGAGAAGAATCTTTTTGATTTCGGGATTTATCGTAGCCTGCGGACTCGGCGTATGGGCGGCGAGCATCCTACCGCCGGCTAACTTCGCGGGAACCTGGACGCTCGACAAGGCAAAAAGCCAGGGGCTCGATCCGAGGACTCAGAATGCGGAGAGTTTCCAGTGGGTCATCACTCAGGACGATAAGAAGATTTCGATTGAAACAAAAGTGACAGCTGGTCAGCCTCCCGCGGGAGCCCCGCCAGCCGGTGCACCGCCAGGAGCCGGCGGTGGTGGCGGTCGTGGCCCAGGTGGTCCACGCAGTTTTACGCTCGACGGTAAAGAAGTGACCGCCGAAGCAGGCGGTCAGATGGGTGGCACGAACACCACCAAAGGCACCTGGTCTGCTGACGGGAAGACTCTTGAGCTCCTTATGGTGCGTACGGGTAGCCGTGACGGAACGGAGTTCAAGCTCACCACGACAGAAAAGCTTAGCGTGTCCGACGACGGCAAGGTGTTAAGTGTCCAGCGCCACAGCGAAAGCCCGAGGGGCCCGCAGGACGCCACGCTTGTCTTCAACAAGCAGTAAGCAACAGCAGCGTCTCTTTGGAGTGCGGCGGCCCGGCGCCGCTTTAACCCTTCTCGCATTAGAATACCCGGTCTCAACAATTCTCTGACGAAGCAAAGCGGCGCCAGGCCGCCGCGGACCAAAGCGCCGCCAGGCCGGCGCACTCCAAACAAGCGCTCTCCTCCATCGGTCAATCTTTCGTTGCCTTAAAATTCTCCATGAGGAGAAGAGGCTCCCAACCGTCTTTAATTCCGGCCCACCCCAATCGAATTAAATATAGGTCCAGCGGCTTCCGTTTCTTCACGGACTTCTCGAATTGCGCCATTGACTGTTTTTTAACCGCTACCCAGTAATCCTTTTTCCCCTCTCTAAAAAGCAATTCCCTTTCGTAGGGCTTCGTGTAGTGCTCTGGAGCACCGGCATAAAGCTGCGCCCAACCAAAGAGGACATCCTTCTTCGTCCGAGGTAGATGCCTCCTTCGGCCCACATAAGTAACGCTGACTCTTGAGGGCAGAATATCACCTCGCAGAATTAGCTTTCCCTTTTCATCAATGCGGACCGTGTCGACAGGCACTCTGGCGGAAACTTCCCTGAGACTGCGCGGTTGGTAATCCTCCAGGGTGCGAGGTTTCTTTGGCGACGCTCCGAGTTCCTGTCCGTAAACCGTGACGCCTCCGCACAGAATTGCCAAAAACAGGACGAGGTTGAATCGTTGAGAGTTCATATGCTTTGCTGCCAACTAAACTTGCCTTCTCTGGTTGATGATGCACCTACCGTCCGTTCGACATGAATGAAACGCGTAGGCACAATCTAGTCTAACTGTCGTCCCGACGCTATGGTAACCAATCACCGTGTTTCGCGCTCATTCAGCACTCACACTATCACGCCTCATCTGGCGCTAGTGATGGTACAAATTTTATTTGGTACCTGGCCCATCATTGGGAAGATTGTACTGAGATCTATGTCCAGTACCAGTTTGGTCGGTTTTCGCATTTGCGGGGCGGCGATAATTCTTGCTCTGCTACAGCGAAAACTAGCAGAGTTGCGGCATTTGCCAAAGCGAGTTCTGGGCTGGCTTATTCTCACAAGCCTCCTGGGGGTAGTGCTGAATCAACTGCTCTTTGTTAAAGGTCTCTCCCTCACTACAGCTATTAACGCCACGTTGTTATCTACCGCAATTCCGGTGTTCACGCTCGTCGTCAGCATCGCTATGGGCCACGATCGAGCTTCTTTCCGCAACTTGCTCGGAATCGCATTGGCGGCCGCTGGAGTCGTTTATCTGGTAGATCCCTTTAAAGCAAGTTTCTCAACTGAGAACACCTGGGGAAACTTACTGATTGTAGTCAATTCGTTTTGTTACGGAGCTTATATAGCGCTGTCGAGAGACCTGGTGAAAAAGTATGGCGCACTCAACCTCATCACCTGGATATTTGTGATTGGAAGCGTGATCACCCTTCCTATCGCCGGTTACGCATGGAGCGTGGAGCCCTGGGAGTTTGTACCGATCAGCGCGTGGGCGGCGATTGCCTTTATCATCATTGTTCCGACTGTAGGCGCCTACTACCTTAATGCCTGGGCGTTGACAAGACTGGCACCGAGCATCGTCGCTATCTACATCTACTTGCAGCCGCTGATAGCCTTCGGACTTGCTCCATTGATTCTTGGCGAACAGTTAAGCTCGCGAACACTGGTGGCCTGCGGATTGATTTTCGCGGGAGTTGCAGTGGTTACAATCCGGAGTCGCAGTAGAGTGATCGAGGAGATCTCCGAACACCCGGATGCGCTGGCCCATTAGATTGTGGAGTCACCAGGGTGTCAGTAGCGACCGTAACGCAAACTGTTAGTTTGCGGAGGTTGCGCTACCAAGCTCGCTAACTACCGTGTGTCGATCTATAAGCTTCTAGCTAAGCGGTCCGCAAACTAACAGTTTGCGTTACACAGGCAACTGCAAATGTGAAATGATCCGGCCGACTGGGTACAGATTCATTTGTGGATCCCAGTAAGGCGATCGTCGGTAGAAAAACTGCAACCTTGCGTATGAGTCTGCTGCGAAAGCCGGATCCGTCTCCACCTTGCGTTCGAACTCTGCGCGTAGTGTTGCATCGCCCGCCAACATCTCCCTCGCCAACTTCTCCAAAACATAGCTTTCGCCATACTCCTTCTGCTCGAAGGTCGCGTTAAAGAAACCCCAACGTACTAGTGAGTCCGGTGCAGCCGGCTCCAGCAAATTAATAGCAACTCTTGACGATTCTTGCGCGAGAGGAACGACAACCGAGCCCGCGGGAAATGTCCGCTGCTCCCTGGTCGATTCGATGCGGAACGATGGCATCTGTCGTCCTTCAAACGGACCTGCCGGCCATTGGACGTCGTGAAACCGGTAACTTTCAATTTCAATCGTTGCAGCCGAGGTTGTGGTTAATACTCTCAGTCCATGCGCATTAATGACATCAATTACATCCTGCCACTGCGCCGGAACAATGTAGGAGAGGGGTGGGGCTACAACACTCTTGACGCGCAGTTGGTTGTACATCGGCACCGTCATCTCGACCGGTTCGGTCCCAAAAGTAACGTAGGGCGCACCGGAGACTTCACTGAGTTCCACTTTCGATTCGACACCTCGAAACTGGTACGGCACGACATCGTCGGTTAACTCGAAGTCGACCGGATACTCTCGATTCGGGTCATACGACCTGCCCAACTCGCGCGCCTCTTCGTCGGCTTCTTTACCGACCTGCAGCAGCCCCTCCGGATCTCTATTGACCTCCTCGAGCGTAAATCGAAGGAAGTCGTAAGTGCCGGTGACTCTCGGCCGATATGGTTTCAACATGTGCGTTTCGATCAGGATGCCGGGACGGTTTCTGAGTGGCAAATAGCCCGTGGAAAAGCGGGGGCTGCCGTTGAAATCGCGAATGCCCAGCGAGAAATCGCGGTTATCGACAAACTCCAGATACCACGACACGATATTTCCAGCCCCTTCAGTCGCCGGCGCAACACGTTCGTCAATCACTCGCTTTTCCCAATCTAGGACGCTGGCCGGCACGCCGGAATGGTGCTCGTGTTGATAAGTAATGTTGTATTGGTAATCAGCGCCGTTAGTCACATGGCAGTCGATAAACAGATCCGGGCTCCAGCGGTTCCATAGCGAAAGCCATGCTCGCGTCTCAGAAGTATCGGCTTTCATGTAGTCTCGATTTAGATTCTGGTAACTGGTTGTGGTGCGCCAACCCATTTCCTCTGGACCGTTTTGATTGATCCGGTTGTAGGGGCTGGAGCGCTCGTGACCGTCGGCGTTATAGAGGGGCATAAAAAGGACCACCACTTTTTCAAGCAGGTTTGCTCGCGTCTTCGTGATGGCTATGTCGCGCAGCAGGGCGAACCCCGCATCTTTTCCGTCGGGCTCCCCCGAGTGAATGCACGCCTGAATGAGGACTACGGGCTTGCGTGCGCCCTTAGCGGCTTCCGGTGTGAAGGTACCATCCTCGGCCGCAATGAGTAATGCAAGATCGCGACCTTCCCCGCTCTTGCCAAAGGTCTCATACCTTATCAACGGCGAAGCCTCAGCCAGTCGTTTCGCATACTCAATCGTGGCGTCGTATCTCGGCGTCTCGCGGTAATCGGTTTTCTCAGCGTGCGTAAGCCATTCGGGAGGTATCGTGGTTTGGGTGTGGTGCGACATTATGGTCTGAAGATTTAAAAGTGCGAAGGGAACGGATACGGCTTTTCCGCCGCACTGTGCGGCGGAAAAGCCGCGAGGACTAGGACAGCGTTGTTTGGCACGAGCGACACTGGCTGCGTCGTCTCGCGTTAAGCGTTCCGCAACTCTGACAGCGAATGTACATCGCGCGCGCGAACCAGGTTGTGATGATCCAGCTCACCCCGAGTATTCCCACCAGCACAACCAGGTTCAACAGCACGTCTCTCAACGACGATATTTCTCCCTTATAGCTTTTTGATAGGCCTCGCCTCTTTCGTGCCCGCGGCGGAAAGCCTCGTCTGATTCGGCGGCGTGTGCAGTCTCCCCCTGTTTCGCGAGAGCTGCCTCAAAACCTCGTCGGTAGTTGGTCTCGTCTGTTGTGAAGTTGCCGCCCGTGGTTGAATAGTGCGCTTCTTCGGCATCTCGAAGTGACAACCACCAACTCTCGCGAGCGGCGTCGATGCTTTCCGCGCCCGCGCCGGCAAGAACCTCCCGGGCCGTATCTCGTCTTTCATCCGCATCCACGAATGCGATGACGACCGAACGCCCGTGCTCAACGGCATCCTCGTAAAGGTAAAGCTCGTCATGTGGCAGTCCTTCGACGAGTCCTTCCTCGAGCGCGCCGCCAGCCGCTGCCCCCGTAACCGCACCACCAACGCCGAGGAGCGCCGCCCCAAGAATCGTTCCGGCTATTACGGGTCCCACACCGGGCACGAGTAAGCTTGCTGCAGCCGCACCTAGCGTAGCGCCGCCTGCCGCCCCCATAGCTCCGCCGACAGCTCCTCCCATCGCTGAGCCCATCCCGGGCTGTTCGGTGTCCGAGGTAGGCACACTCTCCTCGACTTTCGCCTCGCTCATCCCCGGCGTTAAGAGAGCAATGCGGTCATTGGGAATTCCCAGCGAATGAAGTTGCTGCACAGCCTTCTCCGCTTCTTCGCGTGTTCGAAATACTCCGGCAACTGTCTCCATGATCGTGTCCTCCTTAAACTTTCACGTAACTTTTAACCCTCAACTTACTGCAAAGCAAGAAGGTGACACGCGCGACACAGATCGTTGAGGAAATTACCAGAGCTATGTTAGAGTTCAAGCTGATTTATTCAAATTGCTTCTCCAATCCGGCTTAAATATGTTCGACATTGTAGACAAACACTGGCCCATGTCAGAAGGCGACGGCAAGGCGGCGCGCAAGAAGCGGCCGCGCATTCTTGCCATTACAACTGACTGCTGCACCGGCTGCGCCGGATCGCCTGCGTGCATCGAGTATTGTCCAATCGAAGCGTGCATGTTCTGGGTTCCCGATGAGGATCATCCTCCGTTCGGACGTATCGAAGTCGATCCTTATCTCTGCATCGGTTGTCAGAAATGCATTAGCAAGGGACCAGACGGCGCATTTCTTGATGGTTGTCCCTGGGATGCTATTGAGATGGTGCCAACGGATGACTGGGAAGCTGCGCACGGGATAACGCTGCCGGATCTTCCGCCCGCTCCACCGGCCTAATCAGCGGATTGCACGTTTGAACCTAGCGGCCCTTGATAGCGTTTGCTGTCAGGGCCGCTTGTTTACGTATGCGTTCCGCCTGCGCCGTGTCCTCGGCAAACCGTTTCACTTCGGAGACGTCTTCCGGTTTGCCGATTAGCGACAACCCGCGTAATGCCTCCCAAACACTTTGTTCGTCAGAATTGATTGTCAACAAGACTGCGCCGGGGGCAACCTTTGATCCGCTTGCCGCCATGATTCGTTCGATTTTCCCCGGCAGAGGTGAACGCACCTCGACCATTTTTCCGTCGCCCTGGATGACGCGGCCAATCAGCGTTCCTCGCGCGACCTGTGACCCTACCTGCAAAGTACTGGATACCTCGCCCTCATTGGCTGACTTCAGCTCGTAGGGCTTTAATATTCCCAACATTTCTTCACGACCACTTGCGTCGTTGAATCTAACCAGGGCCAAGGCGGCGTTTCTCCTGACAATCGGTTCGGCATCCTTGACCAGCTTCAGCAACGCCTCGTGAAACTCCGGTGACTTGTTATCAAAGCCCATGATCCACGCGGCCGTTAAACGAAACTCCGGTTCGGAGTGGTTAGAGAAAGCGACAAGCTGCGGGTACCACTGCCTGGCGCTACCGTCATTGCGCTCGATGCGTTGCTGGATTTGTAACAAAGCATGCTGCACCCGGCGCGGGTGTTTTTCGTCGACGAGGTATTGCGAGATGTCGGCGTCGGAAAGTTCTCTGCCAAACCAGGTGAAATACCAGGTAAGGAAGGCGCCGATGACAAACAGAAAGGCGAGGATAAGGATTGGGCCAGACGCTCGCACTCGTCTCATTTCAGGAGAGACGATCTGGGCCTCCGGGTTATTGCCGTGGTCTTCCATGCAGGTATTTGTAAAGCAAACTCTTAGTTTGCGGGCGACTCGATAAGTAACAATGAGTTAATCGAACGGTCTTGCTCTCGCACGGCCTCGGAAACTAACAGTTTGCATTACAACGATCAAAGCGCCGGCGTTGGATAGAAATGATAGAGCATTAGGTAAACGATGACACCGGTGACTGAAACGTAAAGCCAGATCGGAAATGTCCAACGGGCTATGCGACGATGTCTCGTGAAGTCTGAACGCAAGGCGCGATACAAAGTAATTAAGACAAGCGGGACTATCACCATCGCCAGAATTATGTGTGTGATGAGGATGGCGAAATAGATCGGCCGGATTATTCCCTGGCCCAGAAAGCGCGTGTCACCGTGATAATAGTGATAGGTGAGATAAGAGATTAAGAAAACGGTTGACGTCACTACAGCGGTTATTTGACATTTCTTATGACTTTCAATACGGCCGCGTTTGATGAATAAATAGCCGGCTATCAGAAAACAGGCGCTGGTGGTATTTAGAAGGGCGTTTAAATGGGGCAGGTAGGAAATGTATTCAGGCATTTAGTGACGATACAGAACCGACGCGGTAGCGCCGGATACAAGAATCAACTTACCCATGGACAAGCCGTCAGTCAAATACAGTTAATAATGCAAGTGACCGGGCAAGACGCTCTTGGCATCCGGCGCTACCGCGCTCGGTTCTGTAATTCCGCTTCTCTTCCCTTCTCGGTTAACGAATAAAAATCATTACCCTCTTCAAGCAATAAACCGTCTGTTACCAGCTGTTCGACGGCGTAGAACACCGCCGTACGCTGCTCAGGATCGTTTCCGCCGGCTTCAAACAACTCGTGCAGATCGAGCTTGTCTTTGCCCCAATAAGCAAAACTTCCAAGCACTCGTTTTTGAATTTCATTCACGATGGGAGACGCCAGGGGGCACAACTCTAAGGTTGCTTCTGTTTCATGTTAGCGACCATGGATCTGACGTCAGGGGGAACCGCGCGGCCCTTGGCGTCTAACAAAGGAGGCGTGGTAGACGCCGCAACCTTGGCAGCCTCGGCGCGCCGAGCCAGGCGCTTCTGAAACGGAATCGGCAGCTTGCCTTCAGAGTGCAAGTGCAGCAGAGGATTTACACCGAACATCAGCGCCATCACCAGGCACACCAACGTAACGAAGAGATTGTCGGTAGTAATGAGCTGCGGGGAAAACAGTGCATTCAACACAATCATTGCCAAAAAACCTAAGGCGATGATCACGCAAATCAGATTGAGTAGCTTAAGTTCACTCTTCATGCTTCGTGTTTCGGTTGTGGCCATTCCCACTTCATACTCCTACTGATATTCCTAAAAAGATGTTGCGGAGTTCAGTCTTACGCGTGGTACAGAACCGAGCGCGGTAGCGCCGGATCCTGGAGACCACCTTAACGAAATATGCGCTTTCTTTCGTCGCCGCACTGAGCACTTTTGAGTCCCAGTCATTTCCAGGATCCGGCAGTCTTACTGGTGGTACAGAACCGAGCGCGGTAGCGCCGGATCCTGGAGGCGAACCTGAGATAACATCAACTCGATTCGCATGACCAATGAAATCCCTTGAGTCGAAGGGCCAAGCCATGATCCGGCGCTACCGCGCTCGGTTCTGTAAGCCGCAGTTCGAGGCTTAACTCTGCACTTCCGCTTCCTCGTTTCAATGCTTCGCCTTGCCAGCGGGTTTCACACGCTCTGACATTTCTTCGTAGCCGCATCGCTCGCACTGCCAAATCGGAAACAACCCGGTTGGATCGGCTGTGCTCTGGTAGACCGCGCGATCCGACGGAATGATTTTACCTCCGCAACGAGGACAGACCCTCCCGCGGGTGGTTCGCTTTTCGACATCGATACGTAGAAGATTCTCTTCAGCCATCGGGCTCAACTTTCAAGATATTTCACTGTGAAGGCTTCGCCGGCGATGCAGCTGGCGCAGGCAGCGGGGCCGTAAACTTGAATGAGTTTAGAAAGCGCGCTACCCCGGGATTGCGTTCGTCCCCTCCTACCGCAAGCAGCACGTATATCCGGTTGCCGCCGTCGTAGGCACGCACAACGCCGCTCCTTGCTCCATATGAAAATGCATATTGACGACCGTAACGACCGTCCAGATCGAGGTCGCGATCATAAATCATCTCGACCTTCGTCTTACCATCACCGAAGCCCTGTTTAAAGCCGGTAACAAACTCGTCCATCCTCTTTGCCGCGGAAAGTGTCTGAGTTACGTTTGGCAAATCCTGCGTCACCAGTAGATAAACATGTCCGGTGTTTGGATCAGCTTTAGTGTAGGTGTTTGTTTGGTATTTGTTGGCGCCAATGGGAGATTGTTCGGTAGCAACCTCTGGCTTGGCGGGCATTAGCACCGAAAACCCAGAGCCATCCGGCGCCACGCTGACCCAATCAGGAGCCGGTTCCGCCTGAGCCGCAACGAGCTGAAAGGCCAGCAGCAGTGTTGAAGCAACCAGCGCAAAGCTTACGATTCTGGAGGTGCGCATTTCTTAAATCTCAGCGCCGAACTTACGACCGCTTTATCCCTTGTCTTCCGACCCCTGGTCTGCCACTTCGTCCCGCCTTTTATGCCGCTTGAGTGCTACAAACATCGTGCAAAAGATCGCGACTGGCGGGACCAGCAAAACGAGGACGCCTATGTTGAAATTTCTAATAAAAAGCGAGTTGTTCGAGCCGGCCAGGGCCGTGCGGCACATTGAGCACTGCGCAACCGCCGGGTCTGCCATCAACCCCAGCAGAGCAATCGCAGCGAGGATCAACAGCAGTCGTTTTGAAACAACCTCCATCAATGCTCCTCAGTAACGGTAACGGGTGGCGGTTCCTTAAACTGGTAGCGCATGCCGGCTGATCTAAAACTATCTGGGAAAAACACAAACAGCAAACAGATACAGACTACCAGCATTGGGACAATAGTCAGTACTAAACTTAGCCGCTCAAACTTGAGGTGCATAAAGTAAGCGACAATCAGCGCTGCTTTGATGATCGATAGGCCCATCAAAACCGTCAGCATCAGGAATACTGACATGGGCTTGTAAGCCAGGAATACTTCGATCGCCGTCAGCACTACCAGCCAGATCCAAATCGAAATAAACAGCTTGTTACTTCCGGCGAAGTGTTCTTCAGCGTGTGCGCTCATTCCAGAGTCCTCCACGATAAGCTATCGGCTGTTCGCTATTTTGCCAGGTGGCCACCTACGTCAACAGAAAGGATGTAGATCAACGGGAATACAAACATCCATACAAGGTCGACGAAGTGCCAGTAGAGACCACTGATTTCAACGTCTTCATGCTTGAGCTTATTAACACGGGCTGCAACAACGGCCAGGTATATTGCTCCGGTGGCAACGTGAAACATGTGTAGGCCGGTAATGGCGAAAAACGTAGCCCCAAATAACGGAGACGGCGGACGCCCATCGGTCGAAGTAAACGCCGTTACCCAATCAGCCGGCAAGCTAAACGGCCTCAGCCCTTCATGAATAAGGTGGTTCCACTCGATCAGGTGCAGGACGAGGAACGCGACACCGAAAAGAATCGTGGCCAGAATCCATTTACGCGCCTTCCCTTTATCTCCGCGGCTCGAAGCCGAGACGGCAAAGACCATCGTCAAGCTCGAAGAGAGCAGACAGAAGGTCATTAACGTCGCGAAGAGGATGCTGGGACTGAATGGAAAGGGCGTGGGCCAGACGTTTGAAGCGCGCAGATAAGCGTAGCCCATCAAAAGCGCTGAAAACGTCAATGAGTCGGAAACAATGAACAACCACATTCCAAGCTTGCGATGACCAACGCGATAGGGGTGTACCCCACCGTCCCAATCAGCCGCCGGAAAATGTACTGCGCGTGCTTCAGTACTCACCTGTCACCTCCAGTTGAATGTCAGTCCACCTGCGTCAGCGGGTGGGTAATTTTGTCAGTAGAGCAATCCACCCGCTAATGCAGGTGGGTCCTGACAATTTCTATCCCCAAAAGAACAGCAGCACGAAAAGGTAAATCCACAACACATCCATGAAATGCCAGTAGAGCGTCACAGCATCCGCCGCGGCTTGTCTCTTTGCGATCGCGACATCACTGTCTTTTAACGCACGAGTCCTGATCACGAGATAAACCAGGGCCAGCAGCCCACCGATGAGGTGGACGCCATGTGTGGCAGTGAGCAGATAAAAGAACGAGCTGTGTGGATTGCTCGAAACGTAAATTCCCTGCCCTCTCAGTTGTTGCCAGGCGAAAAGCTGCGAGGCTAGAAAGCCCATACCCAGGAGGACCGTAATCAAGAGCCAGCGTTTGTAAGCAGACTCGGCTGAGTCTTTAAGTTTACGTCTCGCGGCTTCCAGCGTCCCGCTGCTCACGAGTATTAGTGCCGTGCTGAGCAACAAGACCCCTGGCATGGTGAGCGGCCGCCAGTCGTTCGACGAACCTGCCCGCACGATGTACGCACTGGTTAACGCCGTAAACATCATGAGGACCGCCGCGAGAGCGACCCACATTCCAACGCGATAGCGACTGGCATAAGATTCCGGCGAAAACAAATGACCGTTTCGCTTATGCGAACCGTTGCCATTCGGCCGGGGAGGCTTTGGCCCGTTGCCGAAGCCCGATCTTGATCGTGGCTTAGTGCTTGTGACCGTTGTGGCCATTTCCACCTACTCCGTCCGGATGCTCCCCCGGCTCTGGTTCTGTCTGCATGATGTAATCGTTTGGCGCGCCCGGCACTGCAAATTCATAGGGCCCGCGATATACCGTTGGTAATACGCCGGCAAAGTTATCGTGCGGCGGCGGGCTGGTCGTGATCCACTCGAGCGTCGTCGCCTCCCAGGGGTTATCCCCTGCCTTCTTACCCTTGAAGATGCTCCAAACGAGATTGAAGTAGAAGAGAAACTGGACCAGCACTGTGACAATCGCTGAAATGGAAACGAACACCACGAGGGGGTGCAGCGACGCCAGGAATTCGTATTCGGTAAATTGCGCAAACCGCCGCGGCATACCGACCATTCCCATCGTGTGCATCGGAACGAAGATGCAGTAGACGCCAACGAAGGTTATCCAGAAGTGAAGCTTGCCGAGACCTTCATGCATGAAGCGCCCAAACATCTTGGGAAACCAGAAATAGATGGCGGCAAACATACCGAAGATCGAAGCAACACCCATCACCAGGTGGAAGTGTGCCGGCACGAAATAGGTGTCGTGCATCGGCAGATCCAGCGACGTTTGGCCCAGGACGAGGCCGGTAATTCCCCCGGCTACAAACAGTGACACGAAGCCAATCGCGAATAACATCGGAGTGCTGAATCGAATTTTCGCTCCCCACAAAGTACCCAGCCAGTTGAAGGTCTTCACGGCCGACGGCACACCGATCGAAAGGGTTAGAATTGAGAACGTCATCGCCGAGTAGGGACTCATGCCGCTAATGAACATGTGGTGTCCCCAGACGAAGAACCCAAGCAGGCCGATGGCGAAGATCGCAAACACCATTGCTCGATAACCAAAAACGGGTTTTCGAGCGAAGGTCGAGAGAATGTGCGATGTGGCGCCCATGCCTGGCAGGATTGCGATGTAGACTTCCGGGTGTCCGAAAAACCAAAAAAGGTGTTGCCAGAGAATCGGGGAGCCGCCCGTATGTGGCGGGAAGTTTGGAGACGTGCCTGCGAGCACGCCGCTGACGTAAAGTCCACCCGGAATGAAGAAGCTCGTTCCGGCCACGCGATCAAGTAACAGCAGGACGCCGCCGCCAAGAAGGACCGGAAACGACAAAAGCGCGAGGACCGCAGTGGTGAACCATGCCCAGCAGGTCAATGGCATGCGCATCAGGGACATTCCACGCGTGCGCATGTTGAGCAAAGTTGTGATGAAGTTGAGCGCGCCGAGTAATGAGCCGATGCAAAAGATCGCAATGCTAATGATCCAAAGGTTCATGCCCAGACCCTGGCCGGGACCTGAGTTGGGCAACGCGCTAAGCGGAGCATAGGCAGTCCATCCGCCGATTGGACCTACCGTTGATTCGGCGCCGGAGAAGAAGATGGCTGCCAGGATAACGATGAACCCGACCAGGGTTACCCAAAACGACAACATGTTGAGCACTGGAAACGCCATGTCTTCGGCGCCGATTTGGATGGGGAGAAAATAGTTTCCAAATCCGCCTTGGGGCGCCGTAGTGAGCACGAAGAAGACCATGATGGTCCCGTGCATGGTTACGAGCGACAGGTAAAACTCCGGCGTCATCATGCCGTCTGGCGCGCCGCCCGGAAACAACGTGCCCAGGATGGGCCAGTTTGTTCCCGGCCACGAAAGGTTCATGCGCATCAGCACCGACATCGTCATGCCTACCAGCACTGCGGCGAGCGCCAGGATGATGTACTGAATGCCGATTACCTTGTGATCCAGGCTGAAGATGTACTTACGAATGAAGCCGGTTGGCGCGGGGTGCCGGTGAACTCCTTCGTGTGTTTCAACTGACATCTCTCTAGTCTCCTAGTGGTGAGCGCGAGTTAAAGATCGGGTTGCAGCTTAATTTGGAGGCAAAGGATACTTTGCCAGCAATTCAGTTACGCGTGTTTGAAACTGATCTTGTTGTAGTCCCATCAGCGCAGTGTGCTCATCTTCGGGTAACACAAGCATGTAGCTTCTCATTTTGAAGTGAAGCTGGCCGCAAAGCTCGGCACAGGCGAGTTCATATTTGCCGGGACGGTTTGCAGTGAAGTGGACGCGAATGGCCATGCCGGGGACCAGGTCCTGTTTGAACCGAAGTTGCGGCACCCAGAAGTTGTGGATGACGTCCTTGGAGCGAAGAATTAATTCGACCGGGCGACCGGAGGGAACCGCAATAACACTGTGCACCGCATCATCTTTTGCGTTTGGATCAGTTTCATCAAGGCCGATGAAGTTAAGAGCGGAGTCGTCGATTAGTCCCGGATCGGTGCGACCAAACACGCCATCTCGGCCGGTGTAATGGAAGTTCCACTGAAACTGCTGGGCGACAACTTCGATCTTGAACGCGTCTGCAGGAGGCTGGTTGAAGTGGAGTGATGCCCACACGCTTTGGCCCATTACGGCCAGGCCGATGAAAATCACGGCGGTCACGATGGTCCAAACAACCTCGAGCCGGTTGCTGCCATGCGAGTAAAGCGCGCGTTCCGTTTGCCCTCGATCGCGATACTTCCAGACCATGTATCCCAAACCAACCTGCGCGGCGGTGAAAGAGATGCCGACCACGATGATTGTTATGAGAAACTGCTGGTCAAGGGCCGCAGCGTGTGAAGAGATGGCTGTAGGAAACCACCACTTTTTTACGAAAAAGAGACTCACTGAACCCAGGGTTAGGATCCAGATAATAACCGCAAGAGCTCGTCCCATCGGTTAGATCTCCTCAATTGGTGAATGGTAAATGGTCAATGGTAAATGGTGGGCGCTCCGGGCGATGTTCCGCGCTGCGATTAGAAGCGCATTCCCATTCACTATTTACCATTCACCATTTACCGATTTATGACCATCAAAATGAACAAGAGCGGCAGGTATATCACCGACGCGAGCAGGAGACGCCTGGCCTCCTGACGCGACTTCGAAAACGCAGCCCGTAAGCTGCTGTAAAGAAAAAGCAGTCCGAGAACGATTGCTCCGTAAAGATAAACTCTTCCGGAAATCCCCAGTGCCGCCGGCAATAGACTCACCGGCAGAAGGAGCACCGTGTAGACCACGATCTGTTGGGCCGTGACGCGACCATCCGGCTCGACCACCGGAAGCATGAGAATATTTGCGCGCGCGTAATCTTCGCGATACATCCAGGCGATGGCCAGAAAATGTGGAAACTGCCAGAGGAACAGAATGGCAAAGAGTACCCACGCCTCGATGCTTATGTCTCCGCGTGCGGCCGCCCAGCCGATTAGCGGTGGCACTGCTCCCGGAAACGCACCTACCATCGTAGATAAGGTAGTTCTAGTCTTCAGCGGAGTGTAAGCGAACAGGTAACCAGCAATCACGGTAAGCCCGAGCAAGCCGCTCAGCGGATTTACCATCGTCACAAGGTAGATTTCGGCAACGATCGTTAGGCCCACACCAAACCAGAGCGCTTCCCAGGGAAGAAGTTTTCCCGATGGCAGAGGACGATCGGCAGTGCGTCGCATAAGAGCGTCGAGGTCGCGCTCCATGTATTGATTGAGAGTGGCAATTCCGGAAGACAGTAAGGCGATACCGAACATTGCGCTGGCGAGCAACGCATAGTCCACCGCTCCACGAGAGGCCAGCACGAATCCAGCCGCAGACGTAAGGACGATTAAGAAGGTGATGCGCGGTTTAGTAAGTTCGGCGTACGCCGCGAGCCGCTCGCGCAAGCTGAGCCGCTGGAGTCGAACCGCAGCGCTACCATCAAGTTCTATTGCAAACTCTTCCATTTCCAGAACGTAACCCTTTGTGAATTAGAACCGCATTCTAAAAGAACTGGTGTCGTTAGCGCCGGTCTTCCAGCCCTTCAGGCTGAATCAAAAACTACAATCGCTGTGGCGACGCCGAAAAGTTAATCGCTGTTTCCGGTGCGCGCAGCACCTTAAATGCTCGCAATGTCAAAACTATCGTAGTAGCAAAAACCAATGCACCACATGCAACATGCGCTACCGTCACGCCTACCATCGGATGAAGCGGTTGCGGATCATTCGGTGATATCGTCCGCGTCCAATAAGCTCCGATGCCTAACAGAAGCTGCAGCGACAGCAACGCAAGCGCGATCTGCGCCGGTCGTGCCAGAAATCTTTCACTGCCATAGCGCCTCAGAATTACGACTGCCGCACTCCCCAGTGTCAGCATTACGGCAATAGCTCCACCGATGTGCGTTAGCAGCAAATCTGTTGGCAACGGCTTGTCCCACGTTGCCGAATGCCGCAGAGTCGCGCCAATGACAAGCTGCAAAAAGATGGTCACCAGGGCAGCGATGCAGAGATAACGTGCCGGCGCACTTCCCTGATCTTCGATAGCCGGCCGACTCTGCATCCAGCTTGACGACGTAAACACCGCCAGGCTGACTGTGGTGCAAAAGAAAAGCTGGGCGAGCGTGGCGTGCGCCGTGGAAACAGCCAGGGGCAGCATCAGCTTTACCGTCAAGCCACCCAGAAGGCCCTGCGCGATTACCCCGGCAAGTGCGGCCATACCAAGACGCCGCACCCATCGTCGCTTCTCTTTAGCGTATAACAGACCGACAAGGACGATGGTAAGCATTCCAACGGTCGTGGCCACCATGCGGTGCCCATGTTCCCAGAACAGATTGCCAACCATCTCCGGAAAAAACTGGCCATTCGAGAGCGGCCAGTCTTCCGTTGCCAATCCCGCATCGTGGCTGGTAACAAGGGCCCCTGCGATTATCAGAAAAAACGTCGCGCCAGCTACCAGCAACGCGAAACGGTGCACAAGCTTACTCATTGCCGATTTCCAAATTGCAATTGCCGATTGCCCGGTGTCTCCGATCGGCCCAAACTATGAAAGCTGGTTTAGGTACCCTGGGAAATGGACAATCGACAATCGGCAATGTTCTCAGTGTCTGCCAATCATCGGCACATCGAGCGCCGGCATCATCTGCAGTCCGGACCTATTCGACGCTGCAGCGGCTTCGCCAAATGAGAAGTCGGCTTTGCCACTTCCGCTAGCAGGGACGGTGACCTGCATCGTTTTTTCCGTGCCGTTTGGTCCGCCCTTTTCATGCCACGCGGCTACCGTGTAGGTTCCAGGAGGCACGCCCTTGATTGTGAACGTTCCATCTTCCGCGGTAACTGCGAAGAATGGATGCTTCAAAACGCCCACGTACGACTTCATCCACGGATGCTGATTGCATTTGACAGGAATCAGCACTTCGGCGCGGGCAAAAGTCTTCTCGATGGGAGCGGCGCCATTTGCTTGCGTCTGGTTCCATTCAGGATTGCTCTTTGGCGTTGGGTGCACGTTGTGTTGGGTCGGGTCGCTGTTCGTGACTCGAAGCTTCTGGTTTGTCTGAAGTCCCATGACATGAGGCACGTAGTGACATCCCTTCTGATCCAGGGTCACCGCATCCGTCGGAGTCTGATAAGTGTAGTCGCCAACCTTGGTGCCATCCTTGGTTGCACCGTCTTTGATGTAGACAAAAACATTGCCCAGTTTTCCATCCTTAACCAGGGTATCTTCCGTCGTTAGGTTGGGATTTGCCGTTCCGCACACAGGATCCGCGGAGGTGTCGATCTTTTTAGCCGCCGGCGGCGCGCCGTTATAGGCAATCACGCCAGTGACTGTTCCCGCATCAGCCGGCGCCGAGAACTGCTTAGCGCCCGCCGTGGAAGTCTCCGGTCCAGCATCATTTGTTGCCGTCTTGCCGCAGGCTGCGCCGAGCGCCAGCAATGAGAGAAGCGCGGTCAGGGCAAGCCAGACCTTCATCTGCTTATGCATATATTAGTTCCTCCAAGCTAAACTTTTTCTTCAGTAAACTTTAACACGAGCGCTTCCGCATGCAGAATCGAGCGGAGCGCGTGCGTTCGGGTTGTAGCGGTGTCACTCCGTCGGCACCCTGTTGTATCTTGCGTGCCGGGGGCGGCGACGGAGTGCTGCCCCTACAGTTATGCGTAACACGCGCCTCGATAGCTAGTACCCAGAAACGCGCCCATTTGACCTGATAGCTCTGACAAGCGTCCTGCTGCGCTTTCCGGGTGTTTTTCGCCGCGCAGTGTCGCCTCGACTCTTCGCGCCGCGCTGCTTCGCCTGGGTGTTAGGCGCCGCCGCAGGTTGCGCTGGACCCGTCGCCGTAAGTCGCCGTTGTTCGTCGGGCGTCATCAGCAACATATACCGGACCAAAAGCTGTGCGTGATCCTGTTGATATTCGTTTGCGCTTTGCGGAGGATTCGGTACGTTGATTACCCAACGCTCGCCTTCTTTCCTAAACAAGCCGGTAGGCATGGCTGTGCCGGGACTTATTTGCGCCGGATCAAGCAGCCAGCGGAAAGTCCAATCGGGTTTGAGGCGCTCCCCGGCAAGCAGGAAACTCGGCGCTATGGCGGTGGCGTCATGCCCCGGGTCGCCGGTGATGTGACACTTCAAGCAAGGCGTGCCGGAAGTGAACATCTGACGAGCTGTAAGTTTCTCCTGCTCAGTGAGCGGTTGAATCGGCTCCTTAATATACGGCTCTTGTTGACCCGACATCGCCATAAAGAAGCGCACCAGCGTCTGTAGCTCGTTTGGAGAGAAACTGAACGTGGGCATTCGCGCCTGGAGATAGGGTCTAACGCCGTTGCGGTCGATGCCAGGCTGCGGTTTCATCCTCGCGCTCGCGGCGCTGGCAGAACCATTCCCATTTGCAGCAGGCCTGTTGGCTCCATTCGGCGACGCGGCCGGCGTCGAACGCGGTAGCGGCGCTCCGGCATCAGCGCCCGGGTTTCTCGGTCCACTCAAAGACGGATCGGTCAGGAAGAGCAACAACCAATTCGGATCTACGCGCGCACCTTCGCTATGCAGTCTCGGAGGCAGGAAGTCTTTACCTTCCGGCGTTTGATAAAGCGGCACGTCCATCAAGGTGGAACGCTGGCCCACTTGAATCTGGTGGCAACCCACGCAGTTATACTTTTTGATCACCCACCATCCATTTTGAATGTCCTGCCGCCGCTGGTCCTGCGGATCGAAGAAGAGTGAACGCGGTACATTGGAACCCTCGGTGCCAACGCTGCCCAGCAGGAAAGTTGTCAACGCGTTGCGCCATTCCGGTGTCAGAAACGGCTTGGGCATGCGGAGTTTGTCTTTCGGGTCTTTTTCCTTCCCTACATCGTAAATTGAAGGCTCAGCCAGCTTATGTTCGAAAAATCCCTTGTGGTTATACCAGGGCTTTTCCGAATGTTCGCCGTGCAGCTTCAACGGATCGTGCCCCTTTTCGGCGTCATGGGTTAAGAGCGCAAAATCCAGGCGTTCTATTGGAGTTGCCCCCTCGACCGTAAGCTCTTTGCCGATACGCTGCTCTTCTTCAAAACCCTTGATCTCGTGGCAGCCCGCACAACCGTATTGCTTAATGAGTGCGTGACCTTTCGGTTTAAGGCTGGCGTCGTCCATGAAAGACGCGTCGGGATACGAAGGAGGAGCGGACAACGAGAACAGGTAGCTGGCGATATCGCGCGCGTCAGAGTCGCTGAGCCGGAAGTTTGGCATCACCGTCATGTTTTGGACCTGAAGCTCTGCGCCGTCGTTCGGGCAAGTCGAGTTCAGCTCAGTGTCAAAAACATATGGCTTGTTGTGCTTGCTGTAATCTTCAGCGTTCAGGTCGCGCTTCTCCTTCGGACAATAAGGCGCCCAACGCTCGCGGGGATTATGAATCCATCGCACGATGTATTCGAAGTTGCTCTTCTCCCCAACTCGTTGCAGGTTGGCAGCGAAGTCTCCCCCGATCTTACTTGAATCGTCGCCGATTGAGTGGCAACCGAGACAGCCGCGGGTTTCGAAAAGCTGCTTGCCCTTTCCTGAGTCACCTCGACCCTGTTGCGGGACCTTGCCCTCGAAGCTCTCCTGCCAGAGGTATGCAGAGATGGCCTTGATTTGGTCGGCCGCGTCACTGTCGGGCTTCACACCGTGACCATTTTCGGCCGTGGCAAATCGCCAGAACGTCGGCATCTTGGTCCCTGGACGAAATCCTTGAGGATTCTCCAGCCAAACCGGCAGCCATTCTTTTCGCAGCTTAAGCCGAACGTCTTTCAGATTGGGCCCAACCTTCTTCTGGTCCTGCATTAAATATTTCGACTGAAGGTTTAACTGGTCTTTGCGAGCTGCCAACAGACTATTGGTGACTCGGAGCGATTCCGCATGGGCCAGAAGTTTTTGCGCTTCGGCGTCGTCAGCCGCCTGCGTGGCTGCTTCGGTGTCTTCCCTGATCAGTTTTTCGTTAGAAATAATTTGATCTTCGAGCTGCGTGGTGGTTTGTCGTGAAGCTGAAAGCGAATCCGTTTCGCGATCAAAGCCTTCGTAACGATGGCAACCCATGCAACCGCGCTCGGCAAAAAGATCCCGCCCAAGATTCAAGGTTTCGGCGCCCTGCGTCACCCGGTCTCTAGCGTGACATTGCTGGCATCCTGCCTCGATGTTTTCACGTGCGAATAGCGGCCACAGCCAGTACTTGTGGCGGCCGTGTCCTTTTACCTCGCCGGTCGTGGCCCGGCCGTTGCCCCAGTGACAGCCGGAGCACCCAAAGCGATCGGGATTGTGAATTTGAAGAAGCTCTTTGCTCGGATGACTAACGAAAGCCTTCGCGAGGCTGTCGGGTTTCTTACCCGGCCCATCCGGGGCCAGGTCTTCCGGTTTCAAGTTGAGTGGTTCGCGTATGCCAACGTGGCAAACCTGACAGCGGTCGACGATGCCGGCAGAATTGACACTGATTTGATGAGGCAGAATTGAGTAATCGAAGGTATCCATCTTGCGAATGAGCCCATCGATTTGAGCCGGACCTAAACCGATTACATGGTGTTTCAGATAATCATCGCGCTTCTTGGCGACTTCGGTCGGCGCCTTAAGAATCTCGGCTTTTCTGCCAAGGAGTGTGGCCTTTTCATCGCGCAAATCGTTATAGAGCTTTTCCAGCTGAGCGTAGTTCATTTCCTGCGAAGTGGTCTTCCCCGAACCGTCATCCGCTGGAAGGTCTACTTCGACCGTTTCGTTTTTTGTTTCCTCAGCTTCGCGTCGATACTTTTCTTTCGTTGAACCCTGCGCGGTTTCGATGTTGTAGGCGATAACGGTGAGATGTCCGCGCTGGTTCTGAAAAGGTTCTGTAACCGCATCCAGCCGATGTTGGATATTTCTAACCTTCTGGTCAATCTCAGTGACTTCAGGCCGTGCCTGGTCCATCGCAGCTCGGGCTTCTGCGTCGAGTTCCTGGTATTCAGAGCTCTCTTTGACTTCTGATTCGGTCTTGCCTGCTTGTAGTTTGATACTCTTGAGATATCTCGTGTAGCGGCTGACGAATTCCTGTTGCATTCCCTTCCAGGGTCGTTGACCAAAGGCCTCGTCCCACAAGGCCCAGGCGAGAGAGATCGTAAGCAGCAAAGCGCAGATCAACATCCATCCGCTCGTCGACTTACTCACGATCGGATCGCTGGCCGGCACCTGCGGCTCACTCTTTACTAACGACTCTTTGGTTTCCGGAGTGTCTGCCACTCGAAATTATCCTCCGCCCTTTGTCAGACGTTGAACCAGGGAGTCACCCAGACATACTTAATGGTAAACACCAATCGCAAAATCAGTTTTACGGGCATCGCTAACAACACAGTGATCGCAAAAAACTGAAACGTCAGGTACTGCAGCAAACTCGTTCGCGACAGCAGTTTCTTCTCGTACTCATCGGGCGTAGTCATCCAAAGCTTGACGCGTTTCCACAACGGCAGCGAAGGGTCAATGCGGTCGAATCCGCCACGCAACATTAGCCAGTGGAAAAAGAGGGCGCCAACCAGGAAAAAAAGCGACACGACGATGAGGCCAAAGATTGCTTTGAGTACCCATGAGGAGGACAGCGCGGTTAACCCGGTCATGTCCGCGACTATGTCATGCAGGTCGCGGTTGCGATCGTACACGACCGCATTGTGGTCCCAGGTTTGACCGGGCCAAAACCAAATCCAGCCTGGGCCTCGGATGAACGTGCCGATAACGATCAGCAAAATCCATTGGAGGAAACCGATGGCAAACATACCTACCGCGAATCGGCGCTGTCTAAAGGTGTAGTAACCATTGCCCAGCGGATTCGAATCCACGTATGGAAACACCATCAAGCCGACCATGATCAATGAGGGCATCACTACGCCGGCGATCCATGGGTCAAAGTAGACCAGCATCTCCTGTAACCCCAGAAAATACCAGGGCGCTTTCGACGGGTTCATCGTCAGATTTGGATTTGCGGGTTCTTCGAGAGGGGCGTTGAGCGTAATGGACCAAACAAACAAGATGATCGTGACGATTACCGTCGCGAGGAATTCAATTCGCACCAAATACGGCCACACGTGAATCTCGCGCGCCCAGCCCGGACGCCATGGCTCAACTTTGCGATGATGTGATTTGGCGAGCTTAGGATCTCCCTCGAGTGTTTGAATGAGTTTGTCGTTTGCCTGCGACTGCCTTACCCCCAGCCACGTGAAGAAGGGCACGAGAAACAACATCGCGACGATGGGGACATTGTCCGGCGCCGACGAGATCTTCCACAGTTGATGCCAGTCGTGAACGGACCAAATAGCTAGCCCGATCAGGATGACAACCACCAACAGGGTGATCAGCTTGCCTTTGCTTAATGCAAAACGTTTCGCCATGCGTTCAGGATTCGATGAGAGCAAAAACCGCGTCGGATAAAGTTACTTTTTCTTGACTGCCTTCATTTCCGGTTCGAGCATCACCGGGGCCGGGCCGGAAATGCCTCCGTCCTTTCTTATTCGCCAGAAATGGACGGCCATAAAGATCGAAGCTACTAATGGAATACCAATACAGTGCCAAATGTAGGAACGCAGTAAAGCATTGGAATCGACAATCGATCCACCGAGCAGTCCAAAGCGGACATCATTAAACGGCGTCATGCCCAACTGAATACCGAAAGGCCCTTCAGAACCTAACATCGGGGTGGCTCTGGCCATGTTGGTACCTACAGTCACGGCCCAAAAACCAAGCTGATCATCTGGCAGCAAATAACCTGTGAACGACAGCAGCAGGGTCAGCACGAGCAGAACGACGCCGACGCACCAGTTGAATTCACGAGGGCGTTTGTAAGAACCGGTAAGCACAACACGAAACATGTGCAGCCAGGTAGTGATCACCATCAAGTGAGCGGCCCAGCGATGCATGTTCCGGAGTAGTTTGCCAAACGGTACGTCGTGTTCCAGATATAAGATGTCCTTGAAAGCATCCGCTTTCGTCGGATGGTAGTAGAACATCAGTAGCACACCGGTGAACGTGAGCACTATGAACAGGTAAAAAGTGATGCCGCCCATGCCCCACGTAAATGGGTAACGCACTGCATCTCGATTGATTTTTGCTGGATGTAGATGAAGAAAAACGTTCGATAAAACAGCCAGTGAACGGTTGCGCGGGTCTGAACGATCGTGAGAAACACGAAAAATAGACTTCCAGAGCTGCGTGTCCTGAGGGTCTTTATACGTCTTTGCTTCTTCGACAGCCCTCTCCTTTAGAGATGCCGCACCCTCACGAACCTTGCCGACCAGGCTGGTGTTGGCCTTCTCTCCTTCGGTCAACTGTTTCGGGTCTTTTTTGTCTGGAGTTTCTTCCATGGTTCTCGTTTGAGATCACCAAATGAACATCATCACAACGGAATCGAGGCGCCAGGCTCGTCAAACTCGTTCTTTTCCCCCTTGGTCCAGTCGTAGAGCCTCGCGACATCAACTACTATTTGGCCTTCCGCATCAATTTCAACGTGAGCGCGATCCATTGGTCTCGGCGCTGGGCCCTCGAAGGCTATCCCTTCGCTGTCATAACCGCTGCCGTGACACGGACATTTGAATTTATTTTCGCTCGCCTTCCAGTCAGGTGTGCAACCAAGGTGAGTGCAGCGGGCATAGATGACGAAAAGACGGTCGGAAGTCTTGGTGACCCAGATGCGATACTGCTGCTGCCATTTCGTATCCACCCCCAGGGCGTAATCATCAGGGGAACCGATTCGAAAAGTTGTGGGTGGCTCAGTGATCGAACGCGGCAGAAAGAACCGCAGAAACATCAGGAAGCATGTCGTCAGGAATGCTGCCACCGCGGTCCAGACCATCCGTCGGCGCATTTTGTTGACCGGTGGATCGGGAGTGCTCTCAACAATGTTTGGTGGAGCAGGCGGCGTCCTGGCGGCGGCCGGCAGTGGTGGCTTCGCGGGCGCAGTGGTAGCAGGAGGCGCACCGGCGGCGACAGTTTCACCAGGCTTGGCCGTGGTGGGCGTTGTAACGCTTTTGGCGGATGAATCTTCGTTTGCCGAAGTATCCACTATGCGAACCCCCGTCAGACTGGATTACACACTTCAACGCTGCATTAGAGTGAAACTCATACAACTCCCCGCATTACAGGGATCACTCTCTGCGCAAGAACACGTTATTCGTCTATACATGAAGAGCACCGTGCCAAAACAATTCGGATAAACGGGGCGCGGTGCTGGTACTTATACCCTGTTTTTCAATTTACTGGCAAGAAATTTCTAGTTTGATTTACAGAACCCTGAGCGCGGCAGCGCGGATCATTACAGAACCCTGCGCGGTAGCGTGGGATCCCAGTTGCGCGGTGGCAATAGTTGAGTAACGGCAATGTCTTTAGTCTCAGCGCGCCTCCTGGGATCCCGCGCTACCGCGCTGGGTTCTATACCGGACATCGAACACGCAGAGCCTTGGGGAGCATTTGAAAAGTTGCGGGCAAGAAACCCGGTAACTCGCCGTCAACATCGAGTTCGATGCGCTCTTGTCCGGAGGCCGGCCGCGCAATGATTTTCCTGGCGAGCGCATGTCCGACGTTATCGATCCCCAGGTGTGAGCCCGTATACAACCTCGGCGCGTTAGTCAGTATTTTCGTGGCACCCAGATCGCCAATGCTGACTACGTCAAACTTTCCATCAGTTAATTTCGCATCAGGCGCAATCTTCATCCCTCCTCCGAAGTAACGTGCATTGGCAATGCAGAAATTCGCGACCGTCAGGTGTTGCTCCGGATGCCCGTCCAGCTCGACGATCACTTTAGTCGGGGCAGACTTCAGGGCTGTCTGGACCATGGCAAGGCTAAAAGCGATTCGCCCGGTCAGCCATTTCGGTCCGCGCGCCGGAATCCATTCCGGTCCTTCATCTTTCACCCTCCCAATGACATCAGCGCTCATGCCGAAAGAGGCTACGCCCAGGAAATAACGACTTTCGTGGTCGCCGGCGTCGTTGGTGTAGGTAACGCGGCCAACATCGATTTGCCTCGTTTGGCCATCTCGAAGAATGCGGGCTGCGTCCTGTGTGCGAGAAGGGATACCGATTGTCTTGCGAAAATCGCCCCCTGTGCCGCTGGGCAATATTCCGAGTTCAGCAACACCGCCCGACTCCAGAATTCCGTTTGCTACTTCTGATATCGTTCCGTCGCCACCGCAAGCAATGATTAACCTGTGCTCTTTACCAGCTTCGGCTGCGATCTCGACGGCCTCGCCAGGCGCCCTGGTAAACCTCGGTTGAAAGGCGCCGAAATGCGTGGCCAGATCACTCGCAATCCTGGGCCACGCGTCGCGCGTCGCTCCGGAAGCGGATTCAGGGTTTACGATGACTAAGGGCACGCTCATGTAATTACAGAACCGAGCGCGGTAGGCCCGGATCCTGGATTGACGTTTAGCGACATCGTTTTTCCAACCTTCATTATGGCAGGCTCTTGTTGGATCCGGCGCTACCGCGCTCGGTTCTGCAAAGCACGATCCTGTTCACCGAGCTCGGCGATCTTCCGCATCACGAATTCTGAAATCTCTTTATACGTGCGCACGCGATCGGGTTTTGCCAGATGGTCCGACAGCTCGAGCAGTGGTCCGAAGTGAATCCGAATCTTATCGCCGCCTCGCCAGTTCCCTAACACCTGTTTCGGTAAATCATTTCCCAGTCCGGCAATGAAAACAGGAATCACCTGGGGAGCGGCATCCTTGATTAGCTTCCCGACTCCGGGTTGCGCGGATAAATAGGAATATGGATCAGCGCCCTTATTGCGTGTACCCTCGGGATGAAAACCGATTACGTTTCCTGGTCCATTGCGTGCAAGCTCTGTGAGCACGCGAAATGAGAATCTATCAAAAGCACGCTTTTCTGGAAGCGGGTTTTCGCCCGATGCAAAAAACGGCGGATACATTGACCACCAGCCCATTACCAGATTCACGAACAAGCCGAGCGGCGACTGATAAAAAAAGCGTCCTCGCACCGGAAAGAACAATTGCTTTCGCCAGGTTGTATTGCGGAACAACACGGTCGATACCGTGTACATGTCGAAGAACGAGCGATGGTTGGCAACTAGCAGAATAGGACGTTCGCGCGATGCCTGGTAAATGTTCTCCAGGCCATAGACCTGCATGAGGTTGTATGTCGCGAGCTGAATCCAACCGGCACCAAGAGTTTTCTGACACCACGTCCAGAAACGCTTCCAATTTCCCTGGTTCATTCGCCGAACCAGGCGAAAAGAAAACTGCTCGAAGCCTGATAATGTAGCTAGCTCATCGTGAGTAGGTTCTACCGGGGCGTCGGTGGTCGACCGCTCCAGGTGAGGCCTGTCTTGTTCAACGGTTTTGGCGACTTCTCGGTTGGAGGTTTGTACTTCAGCCATAGGACGTTGCCTAAGATAACGCGGACTTAAGCAAATTGTCCCGCCACTAAAGCAAAGTGGTGATGCGGTTTCGCTGTTCAGTTAAAGAACCCAGCGCGGTAGCGCGAGACGCAGGAGCTATTCGTTACCGAACCCAGCGTGGTAGCGCGGGATCCTTAAAGCTACTCAACTCTCAACACCCTAGCAATTGAGTCTTTTAATGCCTGATAGCTTTAAGGATCCCGCGCTACCGCGCTGGGTTCGGTAATTTGGTTCCTACGCGCAAGCAGCGTTGATACTTAACTCTACCGACTGCCCGCAAACTAACAGTCTGCGTCGCTAGTCAATCGAAAAGTATTTCGCTTCAGGGTGATGCACAATGATCGCCGACGTCGACTGCTCCGGATCGAGTTGAAATTCCTCAGTCAGCTCGACATCGATTCGCGAAGGATCCAATAACTCAAACAGTTTTGCCTGGTCCTCAAGATTCGGGCAGGCTGGATAGCCGAAGCTGAATCGCGAGCCCTGATACTGCTGACGAAACAGCTTTGCGATTTCCGGAGCGTCGGCCCCAGCGATTTCCAACTCTTCACGAATACGCTTGTGCCACATTTCCGCCAGGGCTTCTGCGGCTTCGACACTCAGCCCGTGGAAATACAGGTAATCAGCATAATTGTCGGCCTTGAACAGCTCCTGCGAATACTGACTCGCCTTGCGTCCCATCGTCACAAGATGGAAACCGGCAACGTCCATGCGACCGGATTCTTTCGACGCGAAGAAGTCCGCAAGGCAAAGATGTTTTCCCGAAGGCTGACGCGGAAACGTGAAGCGCATGCGTTCCGTCTTCTCATTCTCATCATAAATAATTAGATCATTGCCTTCGGACTGCGCTGGAAAATATCCATAAACTACACCAGGCTGAAGCAGGTGCTCGCGTTTGCTGCGCTCTTTGATCTCTTCATAAATCGGCCTCACCTTTTCTCGGACGAGGGCTTCGTACTGCTCAGCTGGCTGGCGTCCCTGTTTGAATTGCCACTGTCCCTTAAACAAGGCAACTTCGTTTACAAAAGAAAACACTTCGTCGAGAGAAATGTATTCGACCACCTTTGACCCGTAAAACGGCGCGCGCGGAATCGCCAGGTCTGAATTAACTGCCGACCGTGTGGTGTGCGTGGTGTCGCCGACAACTTTTGTCGCACCGCGAGGTTTTGAAGGCTTGCGCAAGCCGAGTTTCGCGTCCTCGCCAACCAGATCCTCAGCGTCCTCGACTTCTTCGACGTTGTCACCCGCTGATGCTGCCGCCGCCTTTGCCAGGCTTTCAGACAATTCCTGCTCGCCGCTGCCGCCCACTAACTTGTCCATCGTGTGCAGTCCGGCAAAAGCATCACGGGCGTAAAAAAGCCGTCCTTTATATAGAGACTTCAGGTCTTCTTCGACGTAACGGCGCGTTAACGCGGCACCGCCAAGGACTACGGGTACGCTGATGCCCCGCTCGTTCATGAGCTCGAGATTTTCTTTCATGATTAGCGTGGACTTAACCAACAGACCGCTCATGCCGATCGCGTCAGCCTTGTGCTCCTCATACGACTGGAGGATGGCGTCGATCGTTTGCTTGATGCCGAGGTTAATAACCTTGTATCCGTTGTTCGTGAGAATGATATCGACGAGGTTCTTGCCGATGTCATGTACGTCGCCTTTGACTGTGGCCAGCACCATCGTGCCCTTTGCGGTGGCGCCGCCTTTCTTCTCCATGAACGGTTCAAGAAACCGTACCGCCGCTTTCATCGCTTCAGCAGACTGCAATACAAACGGCAATTGCATTTGTCCGCTGCCGAAGAGATCGCCGACAACCTTCATTCCCTCGAGCAGAATATTGTTGATGATATCCAAAGCAGGATAACTTTCGAGGGCGGTGGTCAGTTCCCCTTCCAAACCGATTTTTTCGCCGTCGATTATGTGGTTCTTGAGACGCTCTTCAACCGTCGCGCCTTTTGATGCTTTCTTCGAGGCCGTCGTCTTCACACCTTCAAACAGCTTAGTGAACTCGATCAATGGATCGTATGTGCAAACGTCTCCCTCAAATTGTCGCTGGTCGTAGATGAGCTCCCGCGCAACCTTGAGCTCCTTCTCTCCAATGCGATTCAACGGTTCAATTTTGCTGGCGTTAACGATCGCGGAGTCGAGTCCTGCCTCAACCGCGTCATGCAAAAACACGGAGTTAAGCACCACGCGTGAAGCTGGATTGAGGCCAAACGAAATGTTAGACACACCTAAAATTGTGAAGCAGCCCGGTAACTCCTTTTTGATCCGCCGGATGCCTTCGATAGTCTCAAGCGCGTTTCGGCGGTCCTCTTCGATGCCCGTCGAAATGGGCAGTGCCAATGGATCGAAGAAGATGTCGCTAGCCGTCAGGTTGAGTTCACCTGTGGCCTGTTCGAAGGCGCGCTTTGCAATCCTGAATTTACCTTCGGCCGTGCGCGCCATTCCCTCTTCATCGATGGTTCCGATTACAACGCTCGCGCCATAGCTCTTAGCCAGGTCTATTACTTTTGTGAAGCGCGGCACACCGTCTTCGTAGTTCGTAGAGTTAAGGATGCTCTTGCCGCCCGCGTGTTGCAGGCCCGCTTCCATCTTCTCCCACTCCGTGGAATCAAACATGAGAGGCAGCTTGATGTTTGTCGCGAGCCGGGACGCCAGCTCGTGCATGTCGTCCACGCCGTTGCGACCGACGAAGTCCACGTTAACATCGAGAATGTGCGCTCCCTCGCGTTCCTGATCTTTAGCGAGAGCGACGAGTCCGTCCCAGTTTTCAGCGTTGAGCAGGTCCCGCATTTTCTTCGAGCCGCTGGCATTCACGCGTTCGCCAACGATTAGGAACGAAGCATCCTGCACGTACGGCTGCTGGAAATAGATCGATGATGCCGCCGGGATAAGCTGCGCCTCGCGGGACCGCGGCGAGATCCGTTGCATCGCTTCAACCACCAACTTCAGATGTGCCGGCGTCGTGCCACAGCAGCCACCGACAATGTTCACGCCGAAGTCGTTGGCAAAGTGGACCACTTGAGCAGTGAATGTTTCCGGCGTCTCGTCGTAGTGCATCTTTCCTTCGACGACTGAAGGCAGGCCCGCGTTGGGGAGCACCGAGACGGGGAGCGGTGCGTTCTCGCAAAGATATCGAATGCTTTCGGTCATGTGTCGCGGACCGGTACCGCAATTCATGCCGATAACATTGATTGGAAAAGGGGCCAACGCTGTCAACGCCGCCCCAATCTCTGTGCCGTTGAGCATCGTTCCAAAGACTTCAATTGTGACCTGGGCGATTACCGGCACGCGCCTGCGAGTTTGTTCAAAGTGAGCAAAAATTGCGGCGAGCGCGGCTTTTGTTTGTAGAAGGTCCTGGCAGGTCTCGACGATCAGAAGGTCCGCGCCGCCATCAAGTAAACCGCGCGCCTGTTCTGCGTATGCCGCTCGGAGATCGGCAAAGGTGATGTGGCCCAGTGTCGGTAGTTTGCGTCCCGGTCCCATCGAGCCCGCAACCCATCGAGGCCTCTCTTTAGTTGAATAGTCGGCAGCGACACGTTTTGCCAAACGGGCCGCCATGACGTTCATGTCGTAGGCTTTGTCGCCGATGCCATATTCTTCAAAGTCGATTGGCGTGCCGTTAAACGAGTTCGTCTCAACTACGTCGCAACCGACTTCTAGAAAGGCAGCATGGACATTTTCGACAGCATCAGGTCGCGTGACCAGTAAGTTCTCATTGCAGCCCTCGAATCGCAGGCCCCCAAAATCTTCGAGCGAAAGGTTCTGCACCTGCAGATTGGTCCCCATCGCGCCGTCAAAGACCACGATGCGTTCCTTTAGGGTGTCGAGAAAGCTATTCATTTCCGATTGCCAATTGTTAATTGCCGATTTTAAGGTGGTTCGTTATGTCCAGATAAACGGTTGCAGGGTTTTCCAATGGGCAACTGGAAATCGCCGATCGGCAATGACAAAGCCCCGCGCTAAACAACGCGGGGCTTCGAAAACCCTATTCGATTAGTCTCTTCCGAAAGACTCGCCGAGCTGTTTAGCGGATTGTTTTTCGTGGCCGCAAGTCGCCTTAACTCACCACGTTTCTGCTGGGTTATTGAAACATCGAGCCCTAAGGGTGTCAAGCGCCTGGCCCGCGAATGGAGGTGATGTTGACTGCGATACCTACTTTCAGTCGTACCTCTACTCATTCCTCTATTTACGATTTTCCATTTACCAATTACCATCAGCAGCAATGCGACGCGCCATTTTCCCCGGCTCCTTCGATCCTGTGACCAACGGCCATCTCGATATTATCGAGCGAGGCTGCAAGCTTTTTGACGAGATTATCGTCGCCATCCTGGTCCATCCCGAAAAAAGCCCCTTCTTTACGATTGAAGAGCGGCAGGAAATACTCGCGGAAGTTCTCAAACAAATTGATCGCGGCTCATGTAAGGTGAGTGTCGATAGCTTTCAGGGACTGTTGGTCCATTACGCAGTCGCGCAGCAGGCTAACGCGATTGTTCGAGGCATTCGAGCTATTTCGGATTACGAGTACGAGTTGCAGATGGCGCTGATGAATCGTCGTTTGGAACCAAGCATTGAAACCGTTTTTATGATGCCGGCTGAGACTTATTCGTACGTTAGTTCCCGTTTGGTGAAAGAGGTGTTTCAATTAGGCGGCAAGCTCGATGGCCTGGTACCGTCGCTCGTTGAAGCAAGAATGAGAGCAAAGACTATCAGCGCATGAGGCGCGAAATTTAGCGTTCGGCCGTAAGGCGGTGGCGCGACGCAAGCTGAAGTTTAAACTCTGGATTACGTCCAGCACTCGAAGGCAACATTTACCCTGACATGACTGCCAAGCTCGTAGAACCAAATTTCCAACCGTCCCACAATGTGGCGAAGATGCAAGCCTCATCAACGCTTGCCGCTATGCAAGCAGCTGACGCATTGCGAGCTGCCGGCGCAAACGTGGTTGATTTCGGCGCAGGGGAACCGGACTTCGATACACCGGACAACATCAAACGCGCCGCTGAAGAAGCGATGTGGGCCGGGAAGACGAAATATACGCCGACCGGTGGCACTCGCTCCTTGCAACAGTCAATCATTGATTTCTATCAGCGCGAATTTAATGCGGGCTTTGAACGGCCGGAAGTAATGGGGACGTCGGGTGGAAAGCAGGCAATCTTCAACGCGATAGTTACGCTTGTGAATCCTGGCGATGAAGTCCTGATGGCCAAGCCTTATTGGGTAACCTTTCCCGAAATAGTAGTTCTTGCTGGCGGCACACCTGTCTATATAGAGACGGAGGAAAGCGGGTTTGTCCTTACGGCCGAACAAGTAGAACGCTCGATTACGCCGCGCACGCGTTTGATCATTCTTAATTCCCCCTGCAATCCCTCCGGTCGAGTAATACCGCCGGCTGAGTTTCGACGGATAATGGAAGTCCTTGCCGAACGGGGCATCTTTGTCATCTCGGACGAGTGTTATTTGAGATTCGTTTATCCACCGGGTGAGGTGTTCAGTGCCGCAAGTCTTCCGGCTGAGCTCCGTAGCCGGCTCTGTATCGCTGGTTCTTTTTCAAAGACATATGCAATGACGGGTTGGCGAATCGGATACGCTATCGCTCCCGCCGCCTGGACCAAAGAGATGCTCAAGGTCCAGGGCCACTCGACAAGCAATCCTAATTCAATAGCCCAGAGTGCAGCTGTTGAAGCCTTAACTGGACCTCAAGACTCCGTTGCCTCGATGCTGGGCGAATACACGAAGCGACGCGAATGGCTTCTTGAAGCATTACGGGAAATTCCGGGACTGAGCGTGAACGAACCGGAGGGTGCCTTTTATGCCTTTCCCAGCGTACGCGGATTGCTGAAAGGTGAGGTTAAGACATCAGAGGATTTTTCGCGGCGGCTGCTGGAGGAGGAACAAACCGTTGTCACGGACGGAACAGGCTTCGGAGCAGCGGGATACGTTCGCATCTCCTACGCAACCTCGATGGAACAGCTTAGAGAGGGCGTTACGCGAATCAAGCGATTCGCAGAACGGCTGGAGTAGCTTTAGCTGGTTCGTGAATGCGGAAACTAAAAAGGCGCCGACTATTACATCGGCGCCTTTAGTTTATAAAGAGTTGCCTCTTAATAAAGGTTGAAGTTGTATTCGAGTTGGATGTACATGGACACCGGACGCCCATCCTTCGTCGCCGGCACGAACTTGATTTGACGTGCTGCGGCGATGGCTCTTTCAGTTAAACCAAAAGGCAAACCTGAGCGAGCACTAATGTTTGTAACCTGGCCGCCGGAGGTAAATACCGCGCGCAGAATTACTGTTCCAGTTACCTGATTCTTCCGTGCTTCTTCGGTGTACTGTGGTTCAGGTTTGGAGACGACGCGGGCCTTCGTGTTGACATCCTTACCGCTGAAGACCTTGTTGTAATCCGTTCCGCCACCGCCACCGCCGGGACCACCACCACCTTCGCGATAGTCGCCGCCACCGATGTTGCCGCCGCGACCTGGTCCATAGCCTCCGCCTTCACCAGGTCCCATTCCGCCGCCGGTACCGGTTCCCATACCGTTTCCAGTGCCAGGACCAGACGAGGGGTCAGTACTCTTCGAATCACGAAGTCCATACTGCAGATTACGCGGGTCGGGTGGAATCAACATGGGATCGCCAACCAGGGTCGCAGCTACCGGCAGCGAAGGATTCTTGATAGTAGGCGGTTTCGGATCAGGCGCCACCACCTGCGGGACCGTTAGCGATGCTTGAGGTGTTTTACCAAATGAAGCCGGCTTTGGATCCTGACGACCACCACCGCCGCCGCCACCCGGTTTCTCCTGCTTGGGTTTACTTCCCCCACCTTTGCCTTTGTCCAGTCCGGCAGGACCTTCGTCTGGAGTGGGTTGCTCGCTCGGAATATCAATGAAGTTCTCGACTACCAATTCCTCTTTCGCTGCATCCTGAGCAGCCTGTTGTTGCTGCACACGATCAAGCCAGATAATGCCCAACACTGCTGACATCATTATGAAGAGAGCGGCAAGCACACCCGTCGCCACGTTTGGCTGCGACAGGACACGCCATCCGGCCTGGCCGTAGCCAACTACCATGCGCTTCGTAAAGCCGAACGGATCTCGCTTGAATTCCGGCCAGGTCAATTCAGACTCGTGGGCCACCCCTTTTACCGAGTCAACCAACCTAGTGACGAGTCCCGCATCGTCCATGAATGTCACGTGATATTCACCACGAGGTACCAGCGCGTTTGACGCGCCTCCCGCAACAGCGGCGGCCATGACTGGCTCGCTTGCTTGAGCAGGAACGCTAAAACTGGCTGCGTTAACTACCGGTTCTGACGGTTCAATAACGGGGGCGTTTAAGGGCGTTCCATCCACTGGACAAAAGCTGAATTTGTCTGCGAATTCTTCCCTGCATGTGGAACAAAACTTCATCGTAACTACCTCTTTTTGGCTCTGGGGGAACAGTACCGAAGACTGTGCCGCAGCATCTCCGCTTTCTAATGCCGTATAATAACTGTTTGCGACCCTCTGATCGAGGCTTTTTGACGGTTCCGGGGCGATCCACTGCTCAAGCAGAGCTTTCAAATCGTCCTCAGAAAGAAATTTCTCGCCTGGCCCATCGGGCTCAATGCTGCTACTCATATTAAGCCTTCTCCAAAGTAACAATTTCCCGAGTGGTGTTCAAATAAGGTTGCAGTGCAGTTTTAAGTCTCTCTCTCGCTCGGTGTAGGCGAGATTTGACAGCCCCGACATCGGTACCAACCAGACTTGCAATCTCGCTCAAAGCGAGACCTTCATACTCAAAAAGAACCAATGCCTCTCGTTGCAGGGGCGGCAAACTCGAAACCGCATCCTGAACTTTCAACCCTAACTCCTTGTCGAGGACGGTCCGCAGCGGGTGCTTGCTCACTTCGACAAACTGGTCGTCTTCAAAATCATCTAACGCCAATTCCCGGCCTTGAGTTCTTAGTTGCTTCAACCACAGGTTGCGCGCCGCCGATAATAGATAGGTCCTAAGCGAGGCGCGTCCTGGGACGAAATTTCCTGGCTTTCTGATCAAGCTCAGGAAGCAATCGTGGGTTATGTCTTCCGCTGCTTCCAGGCTTCCCGAAAGGCGGTACGAAAAACGGAATACGGGGCCACGATGTTGTTCATAGATTTCAAGAAAAGCTGCCGGGTCGCCAGCTCCTGCCATTTCAAGCAAAAGTTCATCTGTGTTTCTATCTGGCAAGCGGCACTCAATTCTGCAGGAATCGCTTCCTACTAGTATTACCGACAAACGGCTAAAGGATACGGCCTTCCCCTCAAAACCTTCCTAAAAATCCGTTGGTATTTCAAACAACAACCTCAAATCTCGTGGTTGCCGGTTCACGATTGGGAAGGACATAACCCTTTGGGAGTGGCTAATTCTGTTCAAACCATGGCGTTGGATGCATTTAGGAGCCAAACGGTTGACGACCAAATTATCGACATCTAAGATGTTTTTGCGCTCCCTACATCCAGTCAGATTCAGGACCACTGTGGATTTCGATCGAGGTCAGCATTACTTATGAAGTCCGTTTTATTTAAGGTTTTCCTTACAAAATTGGCGGTTTTGGTTTGTTTCGTAGCCACCTCCGAGCTTCCCGCTAAAGCCCAGCCGGCTTTCCAACCCGAACGATCAGAACTTCTCAATGGTCTTCGAGTGGCTTTTTTGTCGCGGCCCGGCGAACAAGATGTGCTGATAAAGCTGCGCATTCACAGCGGCGCAGCCTTCGACCTAGCTGGAAAGGCTGGGAGTACCGCCCTCCTCGGCGACATTCTTTTTCCGGACCCTAGCACGAGGGAATACTTCACCGATGTTCAGGGCCGCTTGAATGTGGCAACAGATTACGACTCGATTACCATCACCCTCCAGGGCCGCGCCCGCGACTTCGAGCAAATCGTGGAGATACTGCGGACGGCTGTGGTGACGACCCAGTTGACGCCGGAGAACTTTGCGAAGGTCCGAGACGGACGCATCAAGGTAACCAGGGAAACCGCGATTTTGCCGGGCATGGTGGCGGACCGTGCAATCGCGGCACGATTGTTTGGTGATTTTCCTTATGGCCGGCCCTACAACGGTACAGTTGAATCCTTAGAACGAGTCGAGCGGGGCGACTTAATGCTGGTGAGGGATCGCTTTTTGAACCCTAACAATGCCTCTTTAGCTATCGTTGGCGGCGTGGAGCCATCGCGCGCAAGGCGGGCCTTACGCCAGCTTTTGGGGATTTGGCGAAAGAGCGAGCAGGTAGTACCCCCTACGTTTCGTCAGCCGGTACCCCCTGATTCCCGAACCTTGATAATCAATGCACCAGCGGACCAGAGTGTAGAGGTGAGGCTGGCAGTCCGCGGCTTGGCTCGGAAGGACCCCGATTCCATAGCGGCAGAGTTGCTTAGTCAGGTCGTACGTCAACGATTGGAGAAGCTGATTCCCGAACTCTCTCGAAGCCCTGTGTTCGTTAGACACGACGCTTTTAGTCTCCCGGGTATGTTCGTCGCTGGAACGGCTGTCGAACATCTTCTTGCCGGAAAATTCCTGAACGATGCTAAAGAAGTTATGAGTTCCCTAGCGGTCTCTCCGGTTTCCCTTGCAGAGTTGGATCAAGCTAGAAACGAAATCCTGACAGCCAGAAATAAAGAACAGGCAAAGCCGGACGGTATTGCCAGTGCCTGGCTCGACATGGACACTTACGGTCTTGCTTCTTCCGCAGATCAGATTCGAGCAATGAATGCGCTCACGCCTAACGATCTTCAACGAGTTGCGACTCGCCTTTTTCGCGACACCGCGATGGCATCTATCGCGGTTGGGAATTCCGATCTCGTTAAGACTAGCGTCGAGCGTTTCGGAAAAGTGGAACTGATTGGAGAGGTGGGCTCGCGCGGCCAAGTCAATCCGGATCAAAGTTCCGGAAAGTCTCCGATCAAACCTGAGACGAAACCGGAGTAATCACAAATCATTCGCAATCTCCTTGCAACCATATCAATACTGAAATCCGATTAACTGTGCCTGGTAGAGATAGTGCAACAAGAATCGAACAATCGCGGCGAGTTCGCGAGATGTTCGGCAGCATTGCAGCTCGCTACGATCTTTTAAATCACCTCCTCTCCGGCAATATCGATAAGAGGTGGCGGCGACGCATTGCGAAATCCTTATTTGCAACACTGCCACGTCAAAACTCTCGCGAGGCGCGGATTCTAGATGTCGCTTGCGGGACGGGCGACCTTTCACTGACGCTGTTTGAAAAGGGTGAGGCACGAATCATCGGCATAGACTTTTGCCGACCGATGCTTCAAATCGCAAAGTCCAAGGCTTCGAGAAATGGCGTTTCAGTTCCCTTCATCGAAGGCGATGCTCTCGAATTGCCATTTGCCGATCGAGCTTTCGAAGCTGTCACGATCGCTTTTGGATTACGAAACCTTGCGAGCGTGGAAGCTGGGATTCAGGAACTCCTGCGGGTGTTAAAGCCGGGGGGTAGATTGTTTGTTTTGGAGTTCTCCCAGCCGGTCACTCCCGTTTTGCGATCGCTTTTCAAACTGTATTTTACGAGGGTGTTACCGATCTTCGGTGGGTTAATAAGCGGATCGCGCCGGGCGTATGAATACTTGCCAGACTCGGTTTCACATTTTCCGGATCAGGAGAGCTTGGCTTCGGTCATGGCTAACGCAGGCTTTGCTGACGTAAGTTTTGAAAATTTGACTGGAGGGATTGCGGCGCTACACGTGGGAACGCGCCGAACTTCATAGAGGATTGGTTGCAAGCGAACAGCTTGCGACCATTAGAGCGCAGCCCGGAGGGGTGTCTTGCGAGCGTGCGGTTGTCGGGGCCACGCGACTCATTTAGGCTTTCCTCCGGGCTACGTTCTTGTTTACGGCTCGACACCGCACCACACCTGCCTGTGCTATCATCCCCGCGAATTTCATTCCTTAAAAAGTTACTAGAGACACGCGCGAGTGCGTTCAGTTTTCAAGTATAAAGTTTTCGGTGCGTTGCGGCGCTTCGCGATCTTTCTGCTCGTGGTTTGGACCGTAGTTTCGCTGGTAACGCTTCTGATTGAACTTGTGCCTGGGGATCCCGCTGTTTCAGTCTTAGGCGAGCAGGCCACTCCCGAACAGTTTGCTCAGTTTCGAGAAAAACACGGACTGGATCGTCCTCCATTCTTCTTCTCATTTCCCAGAGATCCCGAGGGGAGCCGGCACTTCGAGTGGCACGGCATGGACAATCGCTACACTGAATACTGGCTGGCCCTGCTCCGCGGCGACATGGGCCGTTCTTTTCGCACCGATCGACCGGTAAGCGAATTGATTCTGGAGAGGTATCCGGCAACCATTGAGTTGGCAGTGGCTGCGCTGTTTATCGCGGTCCTGATCGCGATTCCGCTCGGCGTTATTGCTGGAAAGAATAGAGGCACGTGGATAGACAATTTGGCGTCTGTCGTTGCGCTGATCGGCATTAGCTTGCCCGGTTTCGTGATTGGACCAATGTTGGTCTACGTGTTCGCAGTAAAACTCGGATGGCTTGCACCTTCCGGCCGTTTCGACTGGACCGATCTGATTCTGCCTGCAGTCACTCTGGGCGCGGCCCTATCCGCGATCTTGACGCGAATGGTTCGTTCGTCAGTAATCGAGGAGTTGGGAGAGGATTACGTCAGAACGGCACGTGCCAAGGGTCTAAGCGAAACGCAAGTGGTCTACAAACACGTTTTGAAGAACGGACTAATTCCGGTTGTCACCATTCTGGGTCTTCAGCTCGGAATTCTACTTGCCGGTGCCATCATCACTGAGAAGATTTTCGGCTGGCCTGGCCTGGGTCTCCTCCTGGTTGAAGACGGAATCGGTAAGCGCGATTACAGGGTTGTGCAGGGCTGCGTTCTTGTAATCAGCATCACTTACATTGTTGCCAATATGCTAACTGATACGCTTTACCGGTGGTTGGATCCACGCATACGTGTCTCTTGAGAGTTGATAAGTTAAAGCGATATGAACAGGTTAACCATCGTTGGATTAGTGATAGTTGTGCTGTTGGTGGTCATCGCCCTCTTCGCTCCATGGATCGCAACGCATGAAGTTGGCGCGACCAATCTTACCCTGCGATATCTTCCGCCATCAGGTGAATACTGGTTTGGAACAGACTCAACCGGTCGCGACATTTTCTCGCGAGTTGTATTTGGAGCACGCATTTCTCTCCAGGTAGGGTTGGTAGTCGTATCGGTGTCGGCCGTTGTGGGCACCATGCTGGGCGCACTGGCGGGGTACTACGGAGGTTGGATCGATCGGGTTATCTCCGGCTACGTTTTCAATGTCTTCCTTGCATTCCCAGGTCTGCTGCTGGCCATCGCGATGGTCGCATTCCTTGGAGCAGGATTGAACAAATTGATCTTTGCACTCTGCATTATTGGGTGGGTTGGGTACGCCCGTCTGATCCGAGGTCAGGTGTTAAAGGTCCGCGAATATGACTTCGTTCAGGCGGCTCGCGCACTTGGTGCCAGTGACGCCCGAATTCTCTTTATTCACATTTTGCCTAACGCTATTCAGCCGTTGATCGTTCAAGCCAGCCTGGGCATGGCGGGAGCGGTCTTGTCGGAAGCGTCGCTGTCCTTTTTGGGCCTCGGCGTCCCGCCACCGGCGCCGTCGTGGGGAGTGATGATTGAAGAGGCACGCGATTTATCAACATTACAAGCCGCACCACACGCCTTAATCTTTCCGGGCATAGCCATAGCTCTAACTGTTCTCGCTTTCAACTTTATCGGTGATGGACTGCGGGAATATCTCGACCCGCGGCAACGCGCCCGATGATTCGCTATTCCACAGTCAATTCGTTGGAACTGTCCGCCTGACAATGCGAAGAATAATCAAGATCGTGTTCCGAGTATTCCTGGGAATCCTGCTCGGTGTCCTGATTTACGAAGGATACATGTTGACTCAGGTCTGGCGGTTAAGTTCGGGCAACCCTGCCACGACATCGTTGATTGAAGCGCGCGCAAGCGAGGCTCGGGCCCGCGGAGAACAACCAAGGCGCGAACAGGTCTGGGTGGGTATTGACAGGATTTCGCCTCACCTGCAACGCGCGGTGATAGCCGGCGAAGACACAAACTTCAACACCCATAATGGCTTCGACTATAAAGCGATTCAGAAAGCTTGGGATGACGCCCTGCGCGATGCGACACGCGAGGCGAAGAAGGAAGGCGAAGATGACGATTGGCTGCCGAATATTCCGGAGTTTAAGCGTGGCGCTTCGACTATCTCGCAACAGTTAGCGAAGAACCTTTACCTCTCCTCCCGCCGATCGTTTTTCCGAAAAGGTCAGGAGGCGATTCTCACAATGATGCTCGAGCGGACACTGACAAAGCGTCGGATCCTGGAGATATACTTGAACGTTATCGAATGGGGAGATGGAGTTTACGGAGCTGAAGCTGCTTCTCAATATTATTTCCACAAGCCTGCCGGTGCACTCAATGCAAGTCAGGCGGCATTCCTCTCAGCAATGATCCCCAATCCACGCACCGTCTTTAATCCTCGTGTGAATCCCAGGCGAGTGTCGCGACGGCAAAGAATCATCGCGCGCGGTATGCCTTACGTACGAATTCCCTGAGCACTGATGCAAAAAGAAAAGCCGCTTCCGAAGTAGCGGCTTTTCATATGCAGTTTAGAACTTTGGCTAGACTTTAAATTCACTCGCCATCTGAAGTTCCGCTTTTCGTAGTTCAAACCGTGCTCGGCCCAGATTCCCTTCCGGACTTATTGCCAAAACGACAAAGTAGTCTTTACCAAGCAGTCGCATTAGGAGCACTGCATCGTCTAAAGAGATGACGAGTTCGTGGAGACTACCCAATCCTGTGTCCCTCCCAGCGCGCTGTGCATTCCGCACCAATGAAGTGAACTCAGCGGCAGCTACATCCAAATTCGCATCCTGACCTGCCTGTTTTAGTGAGCGTTCGACTGCAATACCGTCGACACCCATGATGAGTGCACCGAGACTTCCCTCGGTGCGCTCAATGATTGTTTCAAGTATCTCTTTGAACATCGCGTTAACCCCTATGGTCTCTGGCCACCAAGTCCGCCTGGACGGGCGGTCGAGGTGCCTGGTGCCGGGATTGAAGGAGTTCCAGGTACGACCGAAGGAGCCGGCATTAAGGTGCCAGGGGCTGCTTGCGGTGCTGGTTGCTGCTGTAACTGCGTCGGCGTTGGTGTATTGCTGGGCGGATTGCCCATAGGCACAGGCTGCGAGATCGTGGTGGTTCGTGGGCCTGTGCTCACCTTGCCGGCGGTGGGTTGTCCTTGATAATCGGGACGGTAGATACGTGGAGTGATGAAGAATAGAATCTCACTGCTTGAACGGGTGGTGAGTTTTCGCTTAAAGAGGTTTCCAAAGACCGGAATGGAAGCCAGCCCTGGAGTTCGCTGACGAGTTTCGCCTTCGGTATCAGCCAGTACACCACCCATCACGGTCGTGCCGCCATCGGGGACCAGGACTTCGCTCTGCATACGCTGAGTGTCAATCCCCGGAACGCCACCGACTGCAATACCTGTATTGATGGTGTTGTTCTCAACCGTCACTCGTAAGATCACAGTCCCTACATCAGTGATTTGCGGAGTGATTGAAAGACGTAGAGGAACGGAAACGAAGGTTGTCGTTACCACTGCCGTTCCGCTGGCAGCTTGTGTAGTCTGAACTGGAATTTGCTGACCACTCTCAATCTGGGCTGGCCGATTGTTCAGGGCGGTAACGCGGGGAGTCGCGACCGTCTTGGCTTCGCCTCGTGACTCGGCCATGGTGATTAAAGCACTGATCTGAGCAGTACCGAATAAACCGGTTGTCAGCCCGATGACCGTGCTCGCTGCTGCGGCACCCATAGATCCCAGAGGCTGAGAAGTTCCGGCTAACCCGCCAAATACGCCGAAGGGGTTGGGTCCACTCTGAAGGGTTCCCGTTCCCGTGCCACCCCCACCGCCTCCGCCAGCTGCAGTGGACGTCGCGGGCAGCGTTGAGATATTGCCCAAGCCTCCACGACCCAAATTAAGGACGCCCGCAGAAAGCTGGGCACCCAGGTCGCGGCTGAAATTGCGTTGCGCGATGACAATTCGCGTTTCAATTTCCACCTGCGGTTCTGGCTGATCCAGAATCGCTGCTAATTGGCGAATCGCGTCTATGTTCTCTCTGACGTCAGTGATGATGAGGGTGTTACTACGGCCGTCAACTTCGATCGAACCTCGGCGTGAAAGCCGGCGTGAGATGATCGGGAGAAGTCCCTGATCGCCACTGCCGCCTGTCGCGTCGCCGCCTGCGCCACCGCTGTAGCTCAGGTTAGTTGCGCCGCCCGCGAACGCGCCAGTTGAGCCGGCCGCCTGGGCCAGCGTTCCCGACGCGCGTGCATAGTTCAAACGGATGAATTCGGTAACCAGCGGCGACGCATCCAGCCTGGAATCATTGATGACTTTTTGGGTCTCAGATTCCTGCGCCAAGACTGCGGTCGTAGCAACACGAAGAATGTTGCCATTTGCCTCAATGCCAAGGCGATTAGCTTTAAGTACCGCGTCCAGAGCAACATTCCAAGGAACGTCCTGGACGTTGACGGTAACGGCAACCGGTCCCACCGAAGAGTCAATCACAAAATTTACGCCATACTGCTCAGTGATGTAGTTGAGTATGTCGCGAATGTCGGCATTGACTACGTTAAGGTTAATAGGCTCCCCAACGAACCCTGGCTGACCGTAATTGCGTCCCTGCTGAGATTGCGAAGGAGCCGATGCAGGAGCCGGAGTTGGCGAGGGCTGCTGTTGTGGCTCGGGAGACACAACACTATTCGCCACGACATTCACCTTGGTTGTCTCGGTGTCGCCCGGCGTCGCCCAAATATTAGCGCTGCAGATACACATGAATACCAGGACGAGCGCAGTCCTCTTTATGGCATTTGTGATTCGAGACTGATAAACCATCTTTTCCCTCCTTAAGGGAATTGTTAGACGTTCGTCGCCACGCGCTACGCTCGTTGCTCTGCAGCCAAAAGCGCGCGCCGCACAGTGCGACTTGGTCCGGGGTTGATTGTCAAACTGCGTAGCTTCGGTGATTGCTTAGAACTGTCACTACGCACGGAGAGCTTTTCGCTTGAGGATGAAACGCAAGCGAAACGAGAATCTTAAGGCTTGTCAGAAGCTGGCTTTTCTTCCGAAGACTTTTCGGAAGCAGCCGCTTGAGTGGCGGGCGCAGGCTTGGCGGCCGACAGTTCTTCGGCGGGGTTCGACTGTCTCAGCGGTTTCATTTCCACGGTGCGTTCACGTCGCCCATCAGTGAAAACTACCTCGCGCCGAAATACCAGACGGTTGTCTTCAATGGCCACCAACTGACCATCGTAAAAACGCTCGCCAGGATAGATTACGTATGAGAGTTTGATCGGCGAAGCTTCGACAATGGCGGCATAGCCACGCGGCGTACGAGAGATCCCCACCACCTGCATCTCGCCCAGCAGGAATGCAGTGGTCGGTTTCGGTGCCGCAACCCTTGCAGCCATCGCAGCTTGCTTCTGTGCCTTGTACTGAGCAATCCGTTCCTGAATTGAAGGGGGCATGACTACCCCGCTGCTCTTGACTCGTGGGCGTGGCGGCTCATATTTGCTGAATGGATCGCGGCCCGTCTGATTTGAGCGGCTGCGTGCTGGTTTGGCATCGTTCTTCTCTTGCCCGTGGACAGCAATACTGCCGCTCAAGACAAATGAAGAGGCTGCAAGGAGTATGGCTAGCCGATATCGAATGTTCTTAGTTACAGAGTTCATGATGGTTACTTTCTGAGGGATCCTCTTAGACTATTTAGCGGCTTGTGGGGCGGGAGCTGCAGGGGCTTGACCAGAACCGGCAGATTGAGCGTTGGCAGGCTTCTGAAGTTTTTCAGCCGAAACGTAATAGGCGGTCAGATCAAAAGTAGCGTCTACGGTCCTTGAGCCAGTCTGCTTATCCGATTGATTAAGCTGGAAGTTAGTGATCGAGACGATTCGCTGGTAATGAGCGAGCTGCTCGAAGAAAACACGCAGAGCTGCAAAGGAACTCGTCACGCTGACCTCGATTTTCTTTCCGCTGTAGTTCTCTTCCTGAACGTCGTCCTTCGGCAAGAACTTCCTGAGGACCAGACCATTTGTCCGGGCACGGTCCTGAACGCCCTGGAGGACCATGGTCAGCTCTCGCTGCTCCGGAAGCAAGGCCTTCAGTTCTTCATACTCCTCTTGTCGCGACTTATAGACTGCCCGAAAGTCGTTTAACCTCTGCGACGCAATTTGAGCTTGCGCATTCCTTGGAAGAAGTTGCGCGATCTCGGCATTGACTGTCTGCGTCTCGGCCTTGGTTGGCTTGGTGACGAAGTACCAGAAGCCGGCATACATCACCATCGCAACTGCGAGAAAGATTCCAAATCGTAGGTACCAGGGTATTGTTTGAAGGTTACCAATTTTCATCTGTTTAATTCCTTCCCCTATCAAGGGACTTTAGAAGCGGGTAGCTTACTTTTTCGCCACTTGATTTGAGGCGGGGTTTGCGCTTGATTGAGCTTTAGCTTTTGAACCGTAGTTACACTTGACAGTGAAACCTACTACTTCGACTGGCGCTGCTACCAACGTGTTAGTGGAGGTTGCGGCAACTTTCTCACCGGACGTGCCCTGAACCACTTCACGCTGGGTTTCAATGCTAAGATTTGTAAACAAACCAGAGGAGAACTCCAGACTCTGCCCGAACCGCGTTACGGTACTCTCGTTAGGTGAGAGACCCTTGATTGTCAGTTCGCCGTCCTTCTGTTCGAGGCTCCTCAAATATAGACCTGGAACACTGTCGAACCGCGCCTTGATTTCGCGAAGCACCGCGCTTGGGCCTTGCTGCGACTCTCGCAATTTTTTTATCGCATCAATCCGCCCCTGAATATCCTTGGCCTTTTTCTCCAGCTCAGCCTGCTCTTTGTTCACGGCTAACATTTGCTGATTGATGCGTTTCTGGTTCTCCAGCTCGTGTTTGGCGGTAGCGTTCGCCGACTTGGAGCTGACGTAGTCATAGCCTGCGCCGACCATCAACAAACCAAAAACTGTGAGGGCCAGAAGTAGCGTTTGCACCTTCGGGCTTGCCACCTTGGCCTCGACCATGGCTGCCCCAGTCGGGCGTTCTGTAATCGACTCGAGTAAATTTATTTTGATCATGCCGCTTCCACTCCTCTCAGGGCGAGACCGACGGCAATTGCCATATCAGGGACGATCTCTTTCATGTAGTCCGGGTCAAACTTTCTGCCGTCAACCTGTATCTGGCGAAAAGGATCAAAAAGCTCAACCGGAATCTCGAACCTCTTGGCGAGATATTCAGGCAGGCCAGGAAGTTTGGAACCACCACCGGCCACCAGGATCTTCTGGATGGCTTCTTCGGTCTCTTCCGCAGTCGCGCGGTAGAAGTCCATCGTCTTGCGGATCTCTAATGCAAGGATGTCGGAAACCGTTTCGATGATTGGCTGGATTGGGCGGGCGTTGATCCCCTCCGGTAGCGGACACCCGCGTTTGACGGCTTCTGCTTGTTCAAACGTAAGCCCTAATTCCTTTTGCAACAGGCTCGTGTATTGGTTGCCACCAACCGAAGCGTCGCGAGCAAATACCGAACGCGATCCATTGAGGATGTTGATGTTCATCGTAGAGGAGCCGATGTTAAGAAGTGCGACGACTTCGCCAGCCTTCGGCTGGTAGTTAAGCTCATAGCAGTTCTGCAAGGCGAAGGCATCAACATCGATAATAACGGGTTGCTTCCCTGCCAGCTGAATTGCCTGCTTCACGTTTGCGATCTTGTCACTTTTGCAAGCAGCCATTAAAACGTTCAGCGCGTCAGAGGAGCTGCTAGTGACCTGATAGTCCAGATTGACATCCGAGATATCAAAAGGGATGTGCTCTTCGGCATGCCAGCTAAACGACTCTTGCAGTTCATCCTTGCTCATCTGTGGGAGCACGATGTTCTTGACTATGACAGAATGGCCGCTCACACCGGCGGCGATTCTGGAGGTTTTAATCTGGTGTTCGTTGAAGATGCTCGTAATCACGTTTGCAACGTTATTGAGCTCCATAATCTGACCGTCAACGATCGTGTCAGGCTGCAGACTCTCGAAACCGAGATTTACGAGTTGAAGAGAGCTTCCCTTTCTTTGCAGCTCAACTGCTTTTACCGAGCTCGACCCGATATCGAGACCGACAAGATTCTTCTTGCCACTTTTTTTAAACATGATCTATTTAATCCTCGTGATGAAAAGAGAGCGAATCTTGTGTTGTTGACGGAGGCGGGCGCGGGCTTTCATCGCTCTTGAGAGCCGGTTCTTGCTTGTTTTGGTGGGGGTGCGTGGCTTGTCGTTTTTCAACACTATGAACCTCATTGCGTTTGAAAATTTGCTTCAGTGTTGGACCAAGCGGCACGCGGAATGGCTTGACTTCGAGAATGGATTGACGATGGGTTTCCTGGGAGTGGCCTTCCGTAAGTGCGAAGGCTGGAGAATGAGAACTTTGGGCAAGTGTCTTAGGTAAGGCAGCATCCTCACCGTCAACGCCAAGCAGACTACCCTACGACCAAAACATTGTCAACTAGAATTTTACAGTGTTTAACTCCACGTATTGCAATAATAAGTGGCTACGAAGCCACATCTGGTTCATGGAGATTCTGCGTATTCTGGAACTAATTTACGCGATTCCAGAACCTATTTAGCCTGCCTTCATGATGCTTGCGGGTGCTGGAAAGTGCGGTTAGGATGCCAAGAATGAAACGTGCCCATTGGGTTTTGATCCTTGTGCTTCTCGGAGTTCTGCTAGCAATTGGCTGGCTGATCTGGACTCGCCCAAAGAAGGTGGACATGGCCGGCTACGCCCCTGCTGACGCCCTGTTATACATCGAAGCAAATGAGCCACTCTCGGTTCTGCAAACAATCGTCGGTACTGATGCTTGGAAGATCTTTGACAAGACAGGAGGGGCGACCCTCGGTACCGGACAAAGCAGCTGGATGCGATGGTTTATTAGAAATACAGGTATTGGGCCGATTCAGTCAGTAATACTAACGAGGCTCCAGATCGCAGTCGTGGTTACTGACGTTGGTACAATCGAAGAAAACACCACGCTTCGCGTGAAACCCGAAGCCGCGGTTATCATTGAAACTCACACTTCGGAGACTCGAATCCGTAAGGTCGTTGAGCAAACTATCAGTGATCTCGCACAGAGAAGCTACGATAAGCCATCGTTACGACGCACACTTGTCAACGGAGTTGAATTTCTCGAATGGAGGAGTCAAGACGCATCGCGCCAAATAGTCGCAGCGATTGTGGGTAGTCTTGTCGTAGTCGGAAACAGCGAGGCGGCGGTCCAGCAGGTTTTGAATAGCGCGGGACGGCAGTCGGAAACCTTGAAGGGCGATGACAACTTACATCGACTGAGACGTGAGTTAGCAGGACAACAGTCTTTGACCTTTGGGTATGTGCCGCAGGCGAAAAGCGCTCGCTTACTTTCCTTCGCGGTCCCCCTAGTTCTCGGTCGAGCCCCCGACGACGCCGGATTTCAAAGGGTTCTTTCTTCGAGCGCCGCCAAGTTGTTAGGGAGCATTGCGTGGGCCTCGCGTCCAGTTCGGGGTGGTGTAGAGGATCGCTACCTCATTTCCCTTCAATCTTCTCTCCATAGCCAACTTGTGCGGGCATTCTCACAGGTGACAGCGGGGAGCGCGAATACTCGATCATTGTCGGAGAACACGTATTCCGTTACCTACTACAGGTTCCAAGATCCGGCTGCAGCGTGGGAAGGTTTAAGGACGTCTATCTCATCAAATGTCGATGCACTCTCGGCTGTCGTGTTTTCATCTTTGATGAAATCGGCACTTCTATCTTATGGAGTTGACGAGCCAGACGCTTTTCTCAGGTCCGTCAAGGGAGAGGTTGTAACGCTTCGACTGGATCGCGACGGTGAACATACGATGCTTATTGCGGGAATCAGGGACCATGAAGCACTGCGTGATTCTTTTGGGCAGGTCTATGAAGATTCAAAAGCAGTCTTCTCAGGCCATTGAGAATTACGAAAGCGGCGAGGGTCAGATGGCTGCCAGTCTTTCTAGCGACGTTGTTGCCCTGGGGACGTCAGCTGACGTTCGACGCTACTCGGAGAATAATATGAAAAATGCCGCGAGAGATGAAGAAGAAGTGCGCCGAGTGACTTTCTTTGCCCCGCTTTCGAGCTCAAGCCCAATCCTGACCTACACGGATGACAGTGACCGCGTGCGACGTTTCATGTCAGCAATTATGGTGGCAAGTGGAATCCCTGCTGAAGAACTTGTGAATCTCGAGCCCTCAATCGCCAAATTGCCATACGCTGCGACGGAAACGAGACTCTCGGGTGAGAGTTTAGAGCGGATCACACGTTCCCCTTTGGGACAATTCAGCACTTTGCTTCCCTTGCTATTCCCAGATGAGCGCACGCCACAGCGGCCCATCGCACCGTAGCACAAGCCATGACCTTCAAGGCACCATTGGAACTGCTCGCAGGCACGCGAAATCAAGGGAAAATTCGCGAGATCCAACAACTCCTGTCTGACTTACCTATCACCCTTCGAAGCCTGGATGACTTTCCAGACCTTCCAACAGTCGACGAGGTCGGGAGAACTTACGTAGAGAACTCTGCTCTCAAAGCGCTGAGTTACGCCAACTGGACGAAGTTACCTGCTCTCGCAGACGACTCCGGTCTCGAGGTCGATTGTCTCGATGGAATGCCTGGTCTACTGTCCGCGCGATATGGAGGGGACATAGCCTCAGATATTGAGCGAACTCAGAAATTACTATCGGAATTGGACCAAAAGCAGGATAACCCACAGACGGCGCGGTTCGTTTGCTGCCTGACTTTAGCGGAACCAAGCGTTCAAGCAAGCGCGAACGACGGCGAAGCGGTGATACTGCATGTCTCAAGCGGAATTGTTGAAGGCGAAATCGCCACTGAGCCGCGGGGAACAAACGGATTCGGTTACGATCCGGTCTTTGTTCCGATTGGCTACGCTCTTACGTTTGCGGAGCTTCCCGTTGCAGTCAAGAACCGCATCAGTCATCGCGCAAAGGCGCTGGCTGAAATGAAGAGTTTCATCGAGCGCTGGCTTAGGCAAACTTGACCGTTCAACTGACGGCCCATAGAATGATTCCACAGTTTGTTTCCATCATTATTCGGGGCGTAGCACAGCCTGGTAGTGCGCTCGGTTTGGGACCGAGAGGTCGGAGGTTCGAATCCTCTCGCCCCGACCAATAATCTCAACTCATCAATAATCTTATACGACAAGGGCGCCGCGGTTTCTGTTTAGCGTGGGAGGGCGCCTTGCACTCCCGAAGACCGGGTCAACCAAGTCGCCTTAGTAACAGCGACGAGAATCACAGCCAGTACACCTCGCGCCAATATTAATTTCATTTGCATCGTAATAATATCGAGTCGTATTTTGCAGACCATCCTGCACGGCGTCAGCGTTCTTCGTGAGCTTTGCGAGGCCGCATAGCGCTTGAACAGTATTCAGAGAAGAAACGTCAAACTGAGTCGCTAAAAAACCGTAGCTGATTACTCTAATCGCGGTTTGAGCGATTCCCCGGTTCTGCAGAACTATAATCTCTACCCGCCGATTCTTTGCGCGCACCACTGCAGTTTAGCGTTGTCACGAAGGCTGGTACGGAGTAAATAACCGACTATTCAATAGGGGAGAAATGCCTATCCCCCGCGGCAAAACTTCGATTTCACGGCGACCGCTTGGCGTTCCCGGCAGTCAGTGTCGATTGCAACGGCGCAAGGTAGCTCGTCGCAATAAAAACTCGAGTGAACCGGTGGCAGTCTCCGTCTCGAAGTTTAAAATCGATAGGATTGCGAAACTTCATGAAATAAAGATTGCATTCAAAGAAAAGGGTTGTACGGGCCCGATACCGAAGGTCATTTATTCAAACCCTGAAGCGGCGGAAAATTCGCCACGAATTGACCCTGCGTCAAAGAGAAGTGCTCCAACTGTTGGCTGAAGGGCGCTCGATGAAAGAAGTGGCTTATCTCTTGAACGTCACTCCGAGTACGGTTGCCTTCTACAAGTACACCATGATGGATCAACTGGAACTTAAGAGCAGCGCCGAGTTAATCCAGTTTGCGATGAAGAGTTCGATGGTAGCTGCTTAGCCTAAGATGATGCTTTGGGGGCCGATTGCGCGCGACGTGACGTATTCTGTACCGTAGTGAACTCGATTAGATAAAGTTACGGCCGCCAGGAATCGGCGGCCGTACTTATTCTTAACTCAGAAATTCCGAAGCCAACTCACCTTGCCCGCTTACTGAGCTTGGCCACGTGCTCGGTTCCTCATTTTAATATCCAAGTTTGCGATCAGATCCGGCAGAGTTGCGTGTCTATAGGTCGGAAGGTCGGCGGTAAGCTTGGCTATGCCGGAAGATGCACACCACGTTGCGAATGAGGTGTCCTCATTTTTACCATCATCGCCATTCGTTAAGTAAAGAATTGAGGCTTGACCAAGGGCTCGACGCGCTGAGGACTTGATCTTGTTCCCGTTTCTCCCGGCAACCATAATTCCAAAATCAACCGAAACGAAATCCAGAAAGCTGTTGCCTTCAACAAACACTCCTGGCGACTTTACGCGTTGGAGAGCTTCGTGTATTCCCCGTTCCACCTGCTGATCCGTCACGATCACCCAGTGGACATTCGCAGCGCCCGAATCCCAGTAGCGTCCGGTATCTTTGCCCGGGATATCGGTCACAGGCCTTGCCGAATGGACCACCGGTTCATCACTCAACAGATCGCTAACGCAGCACGCATGAGGATCCTTGCCGCAAGATCGGTAGTGGCCGCGCGTCATTTTAATCGCCTCCCAGCCTGGAAACGCACGCAGCAGTTCGCACATAAGGGTGGTTTTGCCAACCTCGGAAGTGAAGCCACTAACTGACACAATGGCGGGCTGGTTCATGATAACCCTTGCTTAATGGCCGACTGTTGATGCTGTTAATAATATCGAAGAGACGTTCGAACAAGAACCATGCAAAAGCCGGTGCCACTACATGCACCGGCTCGTAGGGTTTACAAACCCAATACCCGTACCTGGCTTCGGTCACGACCTATCAAAGGACCACAAGACGTTGCCAGTCGTTGTTCGCTACGATCAACCGCTTACACGAGACATCTTGCAAGCCTCTATAATCCCGTTGATCACATCGGCCGTAATGTCTACGACCGGCGTGTTAATAAAGAGACCCTGCCCTCCTCGAGAGGTGAAGAAAGTGATCTTAAGTTCCTTCTTATCCTGACTATGAAGAAGCAAGTTTACATGCGGAGGCTGGAAAGCAGACTTCCCTTGCTCGACGCGCCTAATCTGTGTGCATTGAACAACGAAGTTCTTCTTGTCGTTTTTCTCAGACCGTTTCTTGACCTCGAACGTCAAGCTGCCCGGCGTAGTCATCAGCGTACCTTCCGTCCCACTCCCGTCTTTGAGATCAAATAGTCGTGTGTTCCGCGCTCGTTCTGCTTCGGATGCGGCGCGCTTCGCGCCTTCGCGCTCACGAATTTCACCCTCGAGCATCGCGACTCTGTTGTTTGCGATCTCGACGAATAATCCCCCGGGAAACTTCGCTACGTACGCGCGAAAATCAGATGGATTCCGGCTGTCTTTAATAGCACTCCAATACGTAGTTTCGAGCGAACCGGCGTCGACATTTGACGCCATCGGAGAGGATCTCACTGGCTGTGGGTTCGCACGTGACTTCGCCAGACTCGCAAATTGACCATCCGGGTATTTCTCGAGATAGGATTTGAAGTCTTCAGGGTTGGTACTATTCTTGATAGTGTCCCAATAAGCCAACTCGATTGCGGCTGGATCGACGGTCGCGATAGTTGGGGTTGAGTTGTTGTTGGCCATTGAAGCGTTGTTAGTTACCGCCATCACCAACTCATCTGCGCGATAACCTTCAATGATGGCGAAAGGCCGCTGTTGCTTGGTGGAACCCAAATCGACAGCAATGCGTTTCGGGACATTTTCCTGAACGTACTTCACCAATTGCGAGAGCGTTATCTCACCTTTATCGTTGGCCGCGGCCCCCTTCAAACCCTCAACCACTGCCCAGCTGAAATAGCCTTGCTTCTTCTCGGTGTATTCGTAAGCCCTTTGACCAATGCCTGTGGCATAGACCGTCGCAAAGGCCTGAACTTCACGATTCCGCACATCAAAATTGAAGGCGCTCGTATAGGCGGTGCTCAATGCGTTTGGAGCGTCGGCGCGTCCACCGGGATCGTTTCGGCATGCATCCAACAGCATGACCACTTGGCCCACACCCGTTTCTTTGACCCGGTCCTTAACACGGTTCAGGCTAATTGCGGTTTCTTCAAGGAATGAAACCTGATCGCTGATTTGCGAATCAGACGGAAGCAGGAAAGCCTGGCCGCCACGTTCCATTCCGTGACCGGCGAAGGAGATCAACAAGAGCCCATCTTTGGGAACGGCTGTGCTGAGATTTGAAAGCCGGCGCAGAATGTTGACGCGCGTTGGCTGCCGCTCCATCGGTTGTGCCGTCGAAAGCAGGATCACCTGATCCTGAGGAAAGCCTGCATAACGGACCAATGCATCTGCGATCAACCTTGCATCATTGTCAGACCCTTTCAGAGGACTAATCTGCGGGTCCATGTATTTGTCGACACCGATTACTAAGGCCCAACGCTTGGCGCTCACCGGCAGTGAATTGATCTGACCTAATTGGGACGCTACGGAGTTTGCCGGGGCCGTCTTGGATTTTGGAACAGCGGCTACTTCCTGTGGAGGTTTCGAGGTCTGGACCAATTGGCGGGAGGTCGGTTCACTTTTTTGAACTTGTGGAGTCGAAGACTCTTCGGACGCCCGTGAAGTTTGGGGGGCGGCAGGCTGCGTCTTAACCACTGGCTGTGGCCTCGATTGCGTCTGCACTGGTTCCATCAAACGCGCAACTGGTTTGGCTGCGGGTTCCTGGGGCGCAGGCGGGGTGTTAGCCTCTGGCTTTGCGGTTTCCCTGGAAGCGGTTTGGACGTCGGCGACGCTGGCCGGTGGGGGTGTGCTGGTTGTAGGGGTTGAAGCGCTTTGAATATCTTTCTCGAGTTTTTTGGCCAACCTTGGATTGATCGTCGCGAGTTTCTTTAACGCCTCATCAGCGGCGTCGGACTTTCCGAGTCGCGCAAGAGCTAGAGCCATGCCGTAGTACGCATCTGCATAATCCGGTTTTAGACGGATCGCGCTCTTGAAGAAGTTGACCGATTTCTCGAAGTCGGCACCTCGTGAGTAAGCGTAACCGATTGAATAGTAGGCTTCGGCGAAGTTCGGATCCAAACCCGTAGCTTTAACCAGGGGCGCAAATGCTTCACCATGACGGCCCATCGCGTTGTAGGCATAACCCAAATCGAATTGAGCTTGTGCGTCGTTCGGGGCCAAACGTGCCTGGTCTTTGTAGCTGGCCAGGGCTTGTTCCCAGTTACCGGTGTTGAAGTAGGCGTCTCCCAGGCCACCATGTGCCGGTGCATAATTCGCATCCATCTTGATCGCAACTTTGTAGACGTCAATCGCTTCGGCCCACTTGTTCTCGTCGGCAAACTTATCGCCTTCTTCTACCAACCCAGCCGCGCGACTATTCGACTTTGGCCCCGCTTTGCCACGACGTTGACCAAGCGAGTTCGGCATCATACTTCCGAGGTAGATCAGTGCGAGCATCAACGCTAATGCAGCGCGGATCCGGGAGGGGGGCGAGTTGAACTTCATAGGGTACTCCTCAAAACTGTGGCAGGTTGGACTGCGTCAAAGCGGCGCAATTAACGAGTCGCGATCTGATTTCTGGCCCATAAAATAGGCCTACACCGAGGCGTTGTCAACGGGTTGTTACGGAATTCTACATTTGCCAGAAGCGATGAAGGCCGTTTGAGCTGGCTGGCCCGCGGCCAGAGTTAGCGCGAAGTTTTTGCTTTTGGCCGTTGACAACGATTTAAAGCCCGCCTAGTCTACTGCGGCATTAGCCCAAGTGAGACAGGAAATCCTGCCTGTCTGAACGTTTGACGGAAGCCAGTCGTGATTCATCGACGACATTCAGCTTGTCTGTTGCGAATGTCCGGGCTGACCTGAATGTCTGTCCTACCTCTTAAAGATGACACCTGACGACAACCCAAACCAGACTGCCGCCCAACCCGAGGGAGCACCCACGACGTTGGATCCTACGACTGTGGACACCGTCGAGCGTACCAGTGGAAACATGGTGGGCCAGCTCATCAACGGCCGTTACGCCGTTCACTCAGAACTGAAGCGCGGTGGAATGGGTGTGGTCTACCTGGCCCGAGACCAGCAATTACACTCGCGGAGTGTGGTCGTGAAAGTTCTGCTGGATGAGGCTTATCAAAGCGAGTACGTTGTGCAAAAGTTTCGTCAGGAAGTCGAGGCGCTCAGTCGTATCGATCATCCGGGAATTGTTGGAATTATCGACTCCGGAGAATTACCAAATGGCAGGCCCTTCATCGTTATGCAGTATGTCGAGGGTGTAACTCTTCGATCAGTCATGACAGCAGAAGGCATGAATCTCGAACGCATCGCTGAAGTGTCTAAGCAGGTAGGTCGAGCACTAGCGGCGGCCCACAATCGCGGCATCTTTCATCGTGACCTGAAGCCTGACAACATCATGCTGCAGAACCTAGGTCAGGGCGAGGAGCAAGTGAAGATAATTGACTTCGGAATTGCCAAGGTCAAGAGCTCCGTAGTTGCTCCCAGCACGTCCCTAAATCTTTCCCCAGGGACTGTCGCCTATATGGCGCCGGAGCAGTTGAGTGGCCGGCCAATTACTCCTGCAACGGACATTTTCGCATTCGGCGCGATTGTTTATGAGATGGTGACAGGACGAAAGCCGTTCAATCCTGAGACTGGCTTTGAATTATTACAGATGCACCAGAATGGAGTTCGAGTAAAGCCCACCGACCTCAGGCCGAGCCTTCCCGCAGCCGCGGAAGCGATGATTCTAAAAGCTCTGGCCTTTAATCCAACCGATCGGCAGAGCAACCCGCGCGAATTCGGCGACAACTTTGCCCAGGCACTTGCGGAGCCAAGTTTAACCGCGATGCCGATCCATCCAACGTCTGCAGTGCCGCGGACACAATTGGGTCGCGAGCAAGCACCAATGACACGCGGCGTAGCCCCGTATCCAGCTCGTACTATTCAAGTCCCAATTCAGCCTGCTTCAACCCAAGACCCATCCGGTCAACACGCCGACTATGGCGTTCCAAGTATTAATCGATCAGCTGCCCAACCAGGCTTTACAGACTCGAGGGCTGGGGGCGGATCCAGGAGTAGGGTCGGTATGTTACTCGGGGCAGCCGCCCTGCTCCTTTTGCTCATTGGGGGAGTTGGTGTCGGAGCCTGGTACCTCGTTAGCTCAAGGAAAACTGACGAGAAAGCACCGCCTGGCGCCGCAGCCGCCCGCAATCTGAACTACGGCCTGACTGTGCAAAAGATGCGTGACGGAAAACCCTATCAGGAGACATTTGAATCTTCCGGCCAGGAGATATTCGAGAATGGTTGGAAATTCCGAATGAACGTAAATAGTCCGCAAGCAGGCTATCTTTATCTGCTCAACGAAGGACCTGCCGCTGATAACTCGACCACCTACAACGTGCTGTTCCCTGCCCCATCAACCAACTCGGGGTCGCCATACTTAGCGGCGAACCAGAAAATCGAAACCGGCTGGATGGTGTTCGACCAGAATCAGGGCACAGAAAAATTCTGGATGGTCTGGGCGGCGGAAGCCGTGCCTGAACTCGAAGCGGTGAAAGGCGTAGTAAACCCGCAGGACAAAGGCAAGATTTCAGATGCAGGTCAACGAAAAGCTATTAAGCAGTTTCTTGAAAAACATTCATCCGCCGAAGTTGCTGCGCAAAAGGACAAGACGAAGAAGTTGAGCAACGTTACAGCGGAGGGCAAGGTCCTGGTCCACCGCCTTGAACTGGAACATCATTAGTAAGCGACGCTCCCCAGATCCACGACTTACGACCGCGGAAGAGGTGCTATGAGAAGAACAATTCTGGGTACCGCCAGTCTGGTAGCCACGCTATGCGCACTGCAGCCTTTCAGTAATGCGACTGGGCTGAAGCCGTCAGTTGTGCAAACTAAAGATGACGGTTCCAGACAGATCGTCCTCGAAGAGTTTACCAAGGCGCGTCCTCCCATTGCCCAAATTCCAAAAGCTGCTTCACGTCGAAGGCTGCCTACCGCGGCGCTGATGCCTCCAAAGTATCTCCGGAAGACCCCCGCGCTGCTTGCCGCCGCCCAAAGCTCTTTGGGCACGGCCGAAATTGGCGTGACCCTTTGGCGCCTGCGTCCATCAGCCGGAATTGATGGCGGCGCCCGAGTACTGGTGATGGAGAATTCGCAATCGAGTCAGTGGACCCCGCAACGTATAGAAGTAGATACGCCGTTACAAATTGGCGAACGGGTGAGGCTCAGCGTTGAATCGCCGCGAGATGGTTACCTTTACGTGATCGACCGTGAGCAATATGCCGACGGTTCCTTCGGAGATGCGTATCTGATTTTTCCAACGCTTCGAACCCGGGGTGGCGACAACCGGGTGCGACCCGGCAGACTCATAGATATACCTGCGCAGGAGGACAGTCCCAGTTATTTCACACTGGTGCCCAGCCCAAATCGAAACGACCAGGTCGCTGAAGTGCTGACCATCCTGGTGGCCCCACAGCCTATCGGAGACATTGCTCTGGGCGACAATCCAATCAAGCTTTCTCGGTCGGACGTCGCAAAATGGGAACGCACGTGGTCCACCGGCTTCGAACGGTTCGAAATGGTTGGTGGCGCCGGTAAAAGCTGGACCACGATGGAGAAGGAAGCGAGCGCGATGAAATCGGCAAGACTTCTTACTCAGCAGGAGCCGGCTCCCCAGACCGTTTATCGAGTTGCGAGTAAAAGTAAAAATACATTCCTGATTACGGTACCGCTGCGCTACGTCAGGTAGAGAAGGACTTTATGAGGACAACCTGTCTGCACCGACCTCACAACGGGCGATTATTGCTCGCGTGTGCGGGTCTGATTCTTCTTGCGATAGCAGCAGAAGCTTTCAGTGTCCGACATGCTGTCGGGCAAACTCCTGCCGAAACAAGGCAAGTCGAACAATTATCGGAATACCCCTTCGACTCAGGCGCACCGATGGGCAGTGCCAAGAACCCCGCCGTTATGCTTCCCGCCACCACGGCCGCGCTCATCGGTAATCTGCCCGCTGCGCGAAGAGCTGGAGACCTGTTGTTGATTCCGATTGCTGAGCTTCAAAAGGCGGCTAACCAGCCTTTGGTCGGCAGCTTCTTTGCCCCCATTATGAGCCAGCTTACGAATGCCAGGGGTTTTGATGGGTTCAACGCGATAGATGCCACTTCACTAAATCCAGGACAGCCTTCTTCAATTCTGTATCTTCCCAATAAGACTGTTCGAAAAGGATCAGGGGAAGACCTCGCAAAGACGGCAAAGCTGCTACGTAACGGTGATCTTGTATTCGGATCTCATATTTTCAATTGGATGACGTGGGGCCGTTACATTCACGTCGCGATCGTCTCCGACGCGGCGAGAGGCAAACTGTTAGAAGCGGCCTCAGATGGCGCTACTGACAAACCAGGCGTTCGCGAGATCGACTGGGAAAACTACTCATCTATCTATGGGCACGTCGGTGTGGTCAGGGTGAAACGAGCTTCGGGCGAACAAATCGCTCAGGTGATCCGTTGGATTGAAGATCGAAAGGGCAGGCCTTACCGGTGGCCGATACTGATGGGAGTGGACAATGAAGATGAGAGCCGCTTTTACTGCAGCCAACTGCTTTGGAAGGCCTTCAAAGACGTCATGAACATCGATCTCGATTCAGATAAAGGGATCCTCGTTTTTCCCGATGATCTTTACAATAGCCGAGCACATGTCGACATAATCATTCCCTGAACCTGCCGACTCCTCATTAGCTCCAGCTCGACACCCAATCCGAAAACGTTTAGCGTGAAGGATTTCTAATCGATGTTTGAACTTCCACCGGAACTGCCCGCTTGAACTTGACCAGAAACTTCTTGAACCGGCCGCAGACATATATTCGGCCCGTTACCGGCCAAACCTCTCGCGAGAAAAATATTTCGTCGATTGTGCGCAACACTGCCTGAGGTGTGCTTACAAAAATCCGAATCGGCGGAGCCAGAATCAGGGGCTCTTTGTTAGGTAATTTGAACTGATGATCGTAGTCGTCAAGATTTACCGGAATATCGTTCACGCGCATGTCTTCAAAAACGAGACGCTCTACTTCACCCTGCTGCTTCACGGCTGCGAGGATCACTGGGACATCAAAGGTCACTCCCAAAGGACTGACGCTGACAAGTGTTGGTTCGCCTAAACGAATTAGTATAGGTTCCGATTCGTCGTACTCATCGTCCTCGTTGGTCGAACCGCTGTTGGATTGTTTTCTTTCCGACGTAGTGCTGTTCCTCGGCTCGACTTTCGCGCGATGAACCTTGTAGCCTTGGACTTCTTTGGGCAAGGGCCTTGAATTGGGGTGAGACATTTGGGCAGCTATCACCGTTGATGCCACGAGCAGTAGCAAGAAGCATCCGAAAGACTTTAGAAGCATCTGTTTCCTCATTTGAGTGGGTTTAATGCTTGGACTCGATCTGACTCAGGGTATTGACTTAGGCAGTAACCCGTCCAAGGGATTCGATAATCCGTCGGACGGTACTCTTACCGGCAACTCTTTCGCTAAGGTGGCCATGATTCGAGAGGTCAGCGCCTCGTCTTTTACAGCCACCACCTTCCACTGTCGATTCATCCGCTCAAGTTTAAGCTCCAGACGCTCATCGCCTTGAGAAATTGTGGCGGTAGCTGTATTCCCGTCTTCAGTGACCTGCGCTTTTATAAGGACCCCCAATGCCGTCAAAATGAAAGGCGCATTCGCTGATGCTTCAGCGATCTCAAGTACCCTTCGCCTAATTGCTTCTGTAACGATGGGCTTGATCGTTGCAGTTACAGCAGGGGTGATGGATTGCAGCCGACTGCGCAGCCAATCAGGAGATACAATGCCTTTGCTCTGCGCCACCTCCGTAGCAAAGTTTTCAACGACCCGATCCATATGGAACAGGTCGTCGAATGCTGCCGTGTCATTCCGCTCAGCCGCGTCAACGATGAGCGCCAAAGAGTAGCTCGCTGTGGTCTTGTAATACTGCCACCAGATGACCGCGGCCAGGGTGCAAACCAACAAAAGGAGGGCGGGAACCAGTAATAGCCAATGCCACCTGGCCGGTTTGGACTGTGAGTGGGATCTCGATCTCATCTAATATCGTGCGAACTCAAGAAAGATGATCGTTCCGACGCTTTTGCCTGCCGGTGATCTTTACCCTCTTGAACCGTCCTTGCTTCGTCTAATCGCGGCTCGGCTTTGCGTTTCTGCTAATGTTCAGGCCCGAATAGGGGTACCAGCCCGTTTCTTATTGAGCCGTTTTCTCGGGTTTGATTGCCCGTCTCTGCGAGGCGGGCGCCGCTGGGCTTAATCTTGCCGGTATCCTGATACAGGAAAAAGAAATGGTTATTTGACTCACGGTCGATCGGACCCACCTCGAGTACCGCGCATTGTACGGATTGCTAGCAAAAGCGCCAGCATATTGTGGGGTTTCTGCATTCTCAAAGGCCTGAAGCCTTCGAAACCAACTCACTTCAAGTTAAGATCTTCGCCGGTTGTAAACGCTAAAAGCCTTGAGCCATTGATCGATTGAATGCCGACTCGAGGTCGAGTTTTGGCATTCCCAAGCTCCGTCGAGGCCACATTTTTCCAAAAAACCGCCAAAAAGTGGCATTTTGAGGGAGACTTTGCTGCTCTAGTGTGATATATGAATTGCGCAGATAGCTTTTAGATTAAGTCACTCGGAGGTATCCACCAGACTATGGCGACCAAAGCCGCGACAGGTAGAAAGCGCATGACGCAGTCGGAAGTTTTCAATCATTTTGCAGAGAAAACAGGTATGAAGCGCGGCCAGGTAAAGGAGTTCTTCGACGAACTCTACAACTTGGCTTCCAGGGAAGTTAAATCGAATGGCGAATTCGTGCTTCCCGGCTTCGGCAAACTCGTGAAATCCGAAAGGAAAGCGCGAGAAGGTAGGAATCCAGCGACCGGTGAAACGATCCAGATTCCAGCGAAGACGACCTTAAAGTTCCGCGTAGGAAAAGGCATGAAAGATACCGTCTTACCCAAGAAATAATGTAGCAATACTCCAGTTTCTTGGCTCGAGAAATCTCAAGCGCCGCCTAAAGTTCATTCTGTAATGAACAGTGGGCGGCGCTTACGTTCAGGTGGCCCAGTTCGTTGCCCCTTGCTTAGTGCATTTCTCCAAGCCGCCGCTGGTTCCTAACTCCCGTCCAAAGTTCCCTTCAAATCAAAGTTCTCAGTTGGCGTAAAAAAGTCTGGCTTTTGGCGTTTTCATTCGATATAATCCGCAGTTTCGCTGCACACTTAAATTTAAGGACATCGGGTCACTAGCAGGTTCCCGAGGCGAAATTATTGCGAAATGCAACGGATCTGCATCCTCGGAGTGTGCTGCGGCATCTAACATTTGCACTTAAAATAGCCCGCGAAATGCGGTTTTATTGGAGGATAAAAGCTAACCGTGACTTTTGATAGACATCTGCCGCTCGACGAGCGGATACTGAGAATCGACCATATTCAAGCTAGACGGTACTCGAAACTGGGTGGCGTGGCGATGGAAATCGCGACAGAGGGCATCTTGCGGCACTTGCGTGCTTGTGATCGCATGGACGTAAATCCCGACACTTCAGCCGTAAGAGAAATTATTGATGACGCGTTGAATGGCCGCCGAGTTTTCGCTGAGACAACTGAACACACGCGAGCAGCCTAACAACCTGCAAAAGACTTCAAAGAGATCGCTCGTGGAGCGATCTCTTTGTTTTTGTGCAGAGATTTTCAAAGTTGACCGGCACGGCGCCCTGCATTAACATCGCCGCGCCAGGCATGTGCCCCTGTAGCTCAGCGGATAGAGCATCTGCCTTGTTGGAGCCTTAATGAGGAAAGGCTTTTGAAGAACTCATTAAGTGGACGGCCCCATATGCGGGGACGCCCTTAGAGCCTCTGGTACTCAGTTTTCGATTGAGTAACAATCCATGAGGATTGGGTAATCCGCAGGAAACCTTTCTCCTGACTCGAGAAGGGGCTCCTCAGAGACTATACGGGCCGGGACTGTGATGTCCAAGATATAGTCCAGCCAGCAAACTCGTGAGAACGGGCGGTCAGGGAAAGCCTGATGCTGGAAGCTAAGCAGAGGGCCGCAGGTTCGAGTCCTGCCGGGGGCATTAGTTTTAAGCGATTTTGTGGCGGCTATAGTTCAGTTGGTTAGAACGCTTGATTGTGGATCAAGAGGTCGTGGGTTCGAGCCCCACTAGCCGCCCATTCTAAGGAATTGCCGGATAAGCAAGAGGCTGCAGGGGCCACTTGAACCTACAATCAACTTGACTGAATACGGTCTCATCCCTCACATCTTTTTGATTGACCGCTAGCTTGCAAAGTCGACTAGATCGCCGTCAGGTTCAATTCCCTTCTAAAAACTAACGTTTCCTCCGCTATGCCAGTCCCAATTGGAGCGGCACACGGAATGCCAACGGCGTTGCGCGCTCCTCACTAGGAGCCACCCTTCCTCGCCTCGACAATGCTCGAAACTCTCAAGTCTTAACCTCGAACCATGACACGTGCGGAACAAAACATAGATGACGGTAGCGAGATCGCGGCACAGGTTAGCGTGGTGCGTGACACTACCGACTTATACCGCATTGCTTTTGACTACTCGACAGTTGGGCTCGCACTTCTATTTACTTCAGGCCAGTGGTACCGCGTAAATCAATCCCTTTGCGAAATGCTTGGATATTCTGAACGAGAATTGATTGGCAAGAGATTTCAAGAGCTTGTCCATCCGGAGGACCGCTTTGCCTCCATGACGAAGTTGGAACAGCTAATAAGGAGCAATGTGCCAATTTCGCAAGCCGAATTAAGGTGTATTCATAAGGACGGGCACGTGGTTTGGGTGCTTTGGAGCGTCTCCCAGGTGCTCCTCGAAGCCAGTGAAGCGATTCACCACGTTTTTCAAATTCAAGACATCACTGATCGAAAAATAGCTGAAGAGCTGCTCGTGCACGATGCGTTCCATGACACGCTTACTGGCCTACCGAATCGGGCCTTAATGAGCGACCACTTGCAGCTGGCCATTGCGCGCGCCAAGCGAAACCATGAGCTCAGATTCGCAGTTCTCTTCCTCGACGTGGACCGTTTCAAATTAGTCAATGACAGCTTGGGTCATCTGGTGGGCGATCAGTTGCTGGTAGGGATAGCACAAAGACTAAAAGCCTGTTTGCGTCCCGGAGATACCATCGCTCGCGTAGGTGGCGATGAGTTCACCATCCTCCTGGAAGACCTGGCTGACGAAGGCGAAGCTTCTAAGGTAGCCGATAGGATTAACGAGGAACTGAAGACACCTTTCAATCTCGATGGTCGGGACGTCTTTACGACAGTCAGCATTGGAATAGCCCCTGGTTCAATGGCCTACGAGCAGCCAGACGAAATATTGCGAGATGCTGACACTGCGATGTATCGCTCGAAGGCATTAGGTAAGGCACGTCATGAAACGTTTGATCAGGAAATGCACGCCCACTCGAAAAACGTTCTTCAGATGGAAACCGATTTACGTCGCGCACATGAGCGCGGCGAGTTTTTTGTCAACTATCAACCTATTGTTGCGCTTGACGATTTTCACGTTTGCGGTTTTGAAGCATTAGTGCGATGGCAACACCCGGAGCGCGGCCTAATCTCACCTTTGGATTTTATTCCCGTCGCTGAAGAGGGCGGTCAAATACTTCGGATAGGGCAATGGGTACTGCGAGAAGCCTGCCAGCAACTAAAGCGCTGGCAAGAGAAGTTTCCAGCCGAGAAGTCTCTCTACGTAACAGTGAACCTTTCAGCAAAACAATTTGCCCAACCGGACCTTGTGACACAGGTCAAGGAGATTCTGGCAGAGACGGGATTAGATCCTAACACTCTGAAGCTTGAGATTACTGAAAGCGTACTGATGGATGACTTCGAATCTGCAGCAGATCTGCTTTCTCAACTACGCGCCTTGGGGGTTAGATTAAGCATTGACGACTTCGGGACAGGATATTCCTCCTTGACGTATCTGCATAGATTTCCAATTGATACGCTGAAAATCGACCGCTCATTTGTGATGCGGATGGATAAGGATAATGTTGAGATAGTGAGAACTATTCTGAGCCTTGCCGAAAACCTTGGCATGGACGTCGTTGCCGAAGGGGTTGAGACACAGGAACAGATGGCCCTGCTAAGAGAGCTAAATTGTCAAAACGGTCAAGGCTATCTCTTTTCAAAACCCATGAGTATCGAAGAAGCGGACCGTGTGATCGCTGAGACCTATAGCCCGCGCTTGGCTAGAGTGGCTTAGCGCCCCTCAAATGGGAACACGTTAGGGGTTCTCACATGTTCAGCACGAAATCCTATGCCTACAACCCTCGCCGGAATTCTTCTCAGGAATGGGTATCGCCGCAGCAACTTCAAAGGCCAAGGTAAAGAAATCTGTCGACTTGTCAATACGCGTGAGATGACGCGATCCTGCAGGAACACTTGTAAACGCTGAGTGAGCTTCGTGGGAAAGCTTCGACGTTTTTGAACTTTGCGCAGATCTTCCATCGAGACTCTTCCCTGCGTTAGTGACTCCGACAAAATATTGGCCGCCGCAACAGCATCTTGAATCGCCAGATTTATCCCAACACCCCCGATGGGCGACATTGCATGTGCCGCATCTCCAATGCACAAGAGCCCTGGTTTATGCCACTCCTTAAGTCGGTCGACTGACACCGTCAGCAGCTTAACGTCGTTCCAGTCGCGCAGTTCCTCCAATCGGTTGCTTACTGTTGGCGCAACGATGGCGATCTCCTTTCGAAATGCTTCCAAACCTTCTTGCTTGATCAGTTCGAATCGACCTTTGGGGATGACAAAGGCGCACTGCCAATAATCTTCTCGATTAAGCATCACCATGATTCTACCAGGCAGAATACGCCCAAGCGTTTGGCCACCATCCTCTTCTCGACGAGACAAACGAAACCACAATACGTCAATAGGAGCGCCCAGTGATTCGATTTTTAATCCAGCCCGTTCGCGTATGATCGAACTGCGACCGTCTGCGCCAATAACCAGATCCGCGAATATCTCTTTGGGCCCTTCCGCAGTATTTGCCTTAATTCCAACGACGCGACCTTTATCCTGTAACACATCAACCACTTCGGCCTTCATTTCTAAATGAAAAGTTGGATACGAGCGTCCCAAGTCTGCGAGAAAATCGAGGAAGTCCCACTGCGGCATAAACGCGATGAACTTGCACTTGGTAGGCAGGTGGGAAAAGTCAGCGATGATTACGGTTTCAGTGCCTATCTGACCTGTAATTTGGCTGAGCTGTTGATGAGGTCTTTCGAGAAATTTATCGAGGACGCCCAACTCGGAAATCACTTCAAGCGTCGATGGATGAATGGTGTCGCCTCGGAAGTCTCGGAGGAAGTCGGCATGTTTCTCGAGAACTAGTACTTCAACGCCGGCGCGGGCGAGCAAAAGCCCCAGCATCATTCCGGCTGGGCCTCCACCAGCAATGCAACAGGTCACATGCATCTGTTACCCAGGGTATCGAAGAGCTGAGCTTGACGAGTTACAACCTAAATACTGTGGAGGCAATCCTTTAATCATGATATTTCGAGGGCACGTTTTGACGGCCCCATTTGAGAACTGTGGCCATCCACACAAGCTCATCGAGAAAGTCGTTTGCTCTCTTGTCGTAGGCTGAATCCAGCAGCTTGCCTTCATCATCAAACTTCTTTTGAACCGAGGGGAAGTTAAGATCGGTAAAGGTTGCCGCTAAACCTAGTTCCCTTACCATCGGCACCATAGCTTCGATCACGCGCGCGCCTCCCCATGGACCAGCCGATACTCCGACAAAAGCCACCGGTTTGTGAACGTATTCTCGAAGCAATAAATCGAGAACTCCTTTCAATGAGCCTGGATAGCCATGATTGTATTCGGGTGCGATGATCACAAGCCCATCGGCTGCTTTGATCGCCTCTCGCCAGTCCGGGAAGAGGTGCTTGATCTCCTGTCCGTAGTCGTCCTGTGGTAGAGCGAAATCCACAACATCGAACAATCGGGTCTCGATAGTAGACCTCTTCTGCATTTCCCCCACTAGCCATTTCGCAACGAATTCGCTTTTGCGGAGTTTTCGATTCGTACCCAACAAAACCGGCAGACTTAATTGCCCCACACTTCCCCCCAGTTGTATTCAATGCTTCATCGTCATTATTGCCGCGTACGTTTCGATTCCGTCCCAAAGATTTTGTAGCCTGATGTTTTCGTTTTCTGCGTGTTGATTGTTGTCGTAATTCGCTATAGGCACAGTGATTGTTACCGTCTTCAGGTTCTTAGTGATGATCGACAGCGGCAGACTACCTCCCGCAGTTGGCAGCCTCACAATGCTACTCAACGACGTCGATTGGACCGCTGCGACTACAGCGAGGGAGATTGGAAGATCCATCCGCGTTCGTTCTGCATTGTATCCTCCCCAGCGATGGACCACCTTCGCAATCAGGGGATGCTTTAGGCGTTCTTCCGCCGTTGGCTCAGTTTCTACAATGTAGAACCCTTGTTTTCGAATGTGCTTTAGTAGATGCTGCACTTGCCGCTGATAGTCGTTCCCTTTTACGAGTCTCAGATCAAGTACCGCGGTGGCGGTTGTCGGGATAACGTTGCGTGCTAGGGCACCGACGTCTCCACTGCTCATGCCGTTGATGTTCAGTGAAGGCAAGTTGATTAATTCCAGTAGGGTCTGTTTTGCTCCCTCAGTCTTGGCCAGGCCTAGTTGAGTCCTTAGCTCATCGTCATACTCCGGCGCTTCGGCAATGGCGCGCAGCTCCGTCTCGCCCAGCGTTTCGATGCCATCGTACCAGCCGTCGATGGTTACGCGGCCTGAATTGTCCTTCATTGAGGCCAGAAGCTGCGCAAGCAGTTGTGCTGGATTAGGTGCCCAATTCCCATAGTGTCCGCTGTGAAGGGGCCGCTTGGCAGCGTAAACAGTTACGTCTACATTTGTGTCGCCACGAACTCCGAAGACGACTTGCTTTCTTCCTGATTGATGAACCGGCCCGTCACAAATGATCCAGGCATCCGCCTGCAGAAGCCGATGGTTAAGCTTGATGATCTCAGAGAGATGTGGAGACCCTGCTTCCTCTTCTCCTTCGAAGAAGAACTTTAGATTTGACGTGAGTTTGAATTTTCCGGATTGGACGGCATCGAAGGCGGTGAGAATTGCCATTACTCCAGCTTTGTCGTCTGAAGCAGAACGGGCGTACAGCCTCCAGTCCGGGTTAATCGCCGCGGACGGGGGCGGCATTGAAATAATCTGCCCAACCTTGTCCAGAGTGGCGGTACGTAAGGTGGGTTGCCAGGGCGCCGTTCCGGTCCACTCTTTTGGCTCAGTCGGTTGGCCATCGTAATGGGCGTAGAGAATAATCGTTTGTTTCGCTCCGGGGGTAACCCACTCACCATAAATTGCTGGGGGGACATTCGTATTCTTTCCTTCCAGGAGTCGCGGACTTAGCCGCCGTCGTCTCATCATTTCCATAATCAACGCCGCATTCTTGCGAATGTTAAGTTGATCGGAAGCAACATTTGGAATCGACAGAAGTGTAATGAACTCCGTGAGAATTCTGTGCTCATTCTGCTGCCGATATGCCCGCGCTTTGAGTTGCACGTCGCTTTGAGCGGTCGACGGCGTTGTGGTCAACAGGACAAGAAGGATGAGAAGTGGTACTTTCACGTTAGTACAGTTCAGACACTTGGCGTTTCCGAAGCCTGAGGCCAGTGAATAATGCAGTCAAGTCGATCATGAGACGTTTCCGGATGTTCGGATGAGAAGGGTAATGCTTGAGGAGATAAAATGCCAGACGAACAGAGAGTTGCTAATAACTCCCAGACCTATGTGGTAGAAGCCGATGGTTTTTCATATGACACGGTCGAGCAGACAAACGGCCAGGCCACCGTCATTCGATTTCCCCTCGAGGATACTCGCTTCCATGCCGGCGATGTGGTGGTCGTCCTTTCGGAGGGAGAAATTCATTTTCATGGAATGATCGGAAGGCTCGCGGATGGTTGGGCCACCGCTACTGACAGACGTGGTTCCTTGCTGCCAGCAACCGTGCAGTAGGATCGAAGTTTCCAAAACTATTTACGCGTGTAACCCGCCGGGTAATTCACTTCGACATCATTTCTGGAGGATCTGATCTTCACGCGGTGAAAGCCCTTGCCGGGATGTGTGGAGAGATAGGTTAATGCAATCTGCCTGTCTAACGCTGAACTCAGCTCTTTTATGAACGGCTCGAAACTCGTGGGAATACCCAAGCCCTGAAAAAAAGCCCGACCTCCTGTGTCGTCAGATAGCCGTTGCAGCGAACCTTGGGCAGCGGACATCAAGGAGCTACTAGTCAACGAAGTTGTTGTAGGGGCGAAAAACGAGTAGATTGCCACACTGCGACGTTGGGCCTCATTGACTGCTCGCTCAAGATCCAAACTTTGTCCTGCTGAGCTGGATGAGATGCCTCGAGAGATATCGAGCCCATCTGAAACGAGAAGTATCGCGCGTCGTCCAGCTGGTTGAGAATCAAACCGCCTCAGGGCCTCAATAACTTCGACGTAGGGATTGTACGGTGCCGCGCTCGCGACCCCGAGCGGGGGCCGAAGGGCTTTAGCTGCCTTTTCCAAATCCGACGTGAACTTTTGCCGAACCTGCAGGGTCCCCGTTCTCAAATAACCAACTGAAACACGCGAGCCTCGTGGGAGCCGCCTTAAGAATTCACCGAGCGGCTTTATCTCCAGACCTATAGACGACACAACATCATCTTGAATCAGGACGATCAAGTTAAGCGGCGAATTCGAACCCATGGCTCGGATTGAGAGGATCGTCTGCGGATCGCCATCTTCGGTGACGGCGAGGTCTACAGACTGAAGCTCAACTTCGCGCGGAGTACCTTTCACGCGGATTGTCAGGGGAATGGTGACAGGTCTTGCGGAGATGGTTGTGCCGTTGCCGGAATCTATAGCAGGCTGCGCGGAAAGATTCTGACTCGCTCCGAACATAATCAATACTGAGAAAACAATCCCCAACACTCTTCGCATGTCGACTCGGCTCATAATTTCCCCTTTTAGCGTCAAGGTTCTGAGACGCATTATACAAGTATTAGTGCTCAGGACGCTTATTCCGAGTGCCGGTCTACCTTTGGCGGAAAGGCCTTATGCCAGCTAAGATCGCCTGAAAACCTGATGAACGCATGGGTGCCCTGATAATTGATAGAAACGACAACCGGAAAAATTAGTACGCGTGACGAAAGAGTTGCCCAGTTTTTAGCTTGGGTTCCCTGGCTTTCCCTGTTTTTGGCAAGCGCGCCTTTGCCCATTGCCTTCCTGGTGTTGTTTTTGACATCTGCTGCCACAGATTCCGCGGCGGTATTCCTTTTACTCACCTTTGTTTCATTAGGCCTCGGATTAGTTGTCGGGCTAGCCTTCTTAATTTTCCTCCTACTATATCGAAGACGATGGCTTAAGAACCTGCGCGATCGGCTGGCGGCCGACGGTATTACTGCAGACGAAGTAACTTGGTTTGAGACTGAGCTGACTTCGGAAGAGCGTAAGACGTGGAGAGGGCTAAAGCCACACAATCCGCTTCTAGCCGATGCTTACTGCGAAACGCTCGCGGCACGATTAACCGCGACAAGAATTACTGCGAGAGCACGCGGTGAGATTCTAAGAATTGAGCGTCAGATCAATCGTACCCGGAACTTACGCGGCGTTGATACCAGTCAGCTGTTGAACGACCTGATGGAGGACCGCCAAAGAATAGATAGCCTAAGACAGGAAGCAGGTAATCGATTAACTTCCGCCAAGGCGCGACTTCAAACGATTGAAGCCGCAGCGAATCGGGCGCTCAGTCAAAGCGAGACGGAGTTGATGCTGCGCAGGCTAGTGTCGTCTCAGGAGCACTCTCCATTGGCCCTTGAAATGGCTAAAATCGAACGAGAATCCATGGTCGAGTCCAAGCAACCTGACCGTTGAGTCCCACGGACATTTCCGCCTCAACCGTTCAACTCCTACCGCAACCTCGCTACATCTACAGCTCACTGAACCGGTCCACACCAGATGCGACCCGGAGGGCGTTTGCAACAACGTGAATCCTATCAAATTGATTATTCGCTCCGTCAGCCTGACAGGTCAAACTGGTGCGGGCTAATTGCCTTCCGTCGTCCATGCCCTCTAAAGGTAACCTAGTCAAAGAGTTCCATCGCCCGACCGTGTTGGCACAGTCGTTGCCAAAAGGGCTTGCCCGGAAATCTCAAGACCGGGCGGCCGAAAGAATCCGGCAACAGTTCAGGGAAACGATGATGAAGAGAATCAAGCCCATCTTAATAGCATCAGCCATAAGCCTTTCGTTCATTGTATCGTTAGCTGGCTTCCTCACCTCAAACGTCGGCGCAGCGCCGAAAAAAGGACGCAAAGATGACAAGGTTGCTCGGAACCTGCGTCATCCCGATCCGAGCGGAAATAGCAATGGTGTAAATGTTGTCGTTCAGCTAAACGGCCCGATGAGTAAGGGGTTGACTTCGCTGCTTAAGAAGAATGGAACACGAATCAAGCGACACTTTCAATACTTTAACTCAACTGCGATCGAACTGCCCGCCCGCGACATAGATGAGCTTGCTGATTATGACGAAGTAGACTTCGTGAGTGGCGACGATGACTTGCTACCACTCGGACACGTGACGTCCACGACCGGTGCTGATGATATACGTTCCGCGTCAAACTCTTCAGACGGCGTGACTACGCTCGATGGATCGGGTATTGGCATCGCAATCATAGATTCCGGTATTTATTCAGATCACAAATCGCTAGGCACTAGAGTTACCTACAGTAAAGATTTTACAGGTGAGAATCGAATAGACGATCCATACGGTCATGGGACCCACGTAGCAGCTGCGGCGGCTGGCAATGGCAGCCTTTATAACGGCAATTATTCGGGTATAGCTCCAAACGCAAACCTGGTCAATCTGCGAGTGCTTAACTCTCAGGGCCGGAGTTCCATATCAATCGTTCTCGCCGCCCTTGATTGGGTCTATTCCAATCGTACAACCCACAACATTCGCGTAGTAAATATGAGCCTGGGCGGACCAGCGCTCGCGTCATACAGGAAGGACCCCCTCTGCATCGCCGTTAGGAAACTGGTTGATGCTGGCGTCGTTGTGGTCGCCGCTGCCGGCAACGATGGCAAAGACGCATTCGGGCGGAAGCAGTACGGTGGAATTCATACCCCAGGAAATGAGCCATCGGCTATCACTGTAGGCGCGACGAATTCCTACGGCACAAACCGTCGAAACGATGACGTCATGACGACTTACAGCTCGCGAGGACCTACGCGAAGCTCCTGGATGGACGACAACGGAGTTCAGCACTATGACAATTTGGTCAAACCGGACCTCGTCGCACCTGGCAACAAATTGATTTTTGCGGAATCCGCTAATAACTTTCTGGTCTCCAATGATCCCGGTTTGGATACGGGTTTGGGAGCTGGTCGGAATAACCAGAAAATGATGTACCTGAGCGGCACGTCGGTTTCGACCCCACTTGTCGCCGGCGCCGCCGCCCTATTGCTCCAAGCTAATCCCAAACTAACCCCGAACATGATCAAGATGCTGCTGAGCTACACCGCTCAACAGCTGCCTAACGTAAATACGCTTGAGCAAGGTGCGGGTCAGTTAAACATTCAAGGTGCGGTGAAGCTAGCGAAGTTAATCCGCGTTGATTTAACCAATGCAACACCCCTTGGCGCAACGCTCCTAAAGTCTTCGGCCCCCTCGCCCGTGACCACGATCAATGGGACTACTTTTTCTTGGTCCCAGGGATTCGTGGCAAATCAAGGGTATTTAAAAGGCCTTCCACTGATCACGAAATATCAGAAGATTTATGGCTTGGGAGTCCTGCTATCAGACGCCACCCTCCAACGTGATGGCGTGCTACTGGCTGATCTCACAATGATGTCAACTGGCGTCCTTTTGTCCGACAGCGTAGTGGTGAGCGATGGCAGCACGATCGGAACGGGTGTCCATCTACTTCCCGCAGGCGTCTTGCTATCCGACGGTGTCCTTCTCTCGGATGGAGTCCTCCTTGGGGATGGCGTCTTGATTAGCGACGGTGTTTTGATCTCCGACGGAGTACTCCTTGGCGACACTTTCTTACGCGGCGACAACACCCCTTGTATGCAGTAAAGTCAACTTTCCTGCCCCCCCTTTTACTACCATGCAAGTCTCTCTTTCAACAAAAACAAACTCGGCTGAGTATCTCTTGTCGGCTGGTGCGGACGCAGCTGTCGAAGCGCTGACAGACGCCGACCAGGATGAAGTGTTGGCTTTCCTGGGAACGCGCTCGCTCCACACGGCCTACCTTAGCGGCTTAGTCCGCGATAACGGCATTCTCTCTTCGCATAATCGGGGCAACTTGTACGCCTATCGGAATAACATGAGGGCGATTGAAGGAGTTGCTCTCATTGGCCATGCCATTCTCATGCAAACCGTGAGCAACCGGGCGATGCGCGCCTTTGCAGAAACGGCACAACGCTTCACGATGGCCCATCTGATCATGTGCCAGGAGGATCAAGTTGATAAGTTCTGGTCCTTCTATGCAAGAGCTGGCCAGGAAATGCGTCGCGCCTCCCGACAACTGCTCTTCGAACTGCGTTGGCCCATTGAAGTCTCCGAGCCGGTGTCCGCGCTACGTCTGGCGACTCTCGACGATTTGAACCTTTTAGCTCCTGTACATGCCGAGATGGCTCTCGAGGAGAGTGGCATTGATCCACGAGAGGTTGATGAATCTGGCTTCACTCAACGCTATGCGAGGCGGATTGCTCAGGGCCGTAGTTGGGTGTTGGTCAAAGACGGCGAACTGCTTTTTAAGGCCGAGATCGTGACTGAAACCCTCGATACTACCTACATCGAAGGTATTTGGGTTGATCCAAAATTACGGCGCCAAGGCTACGGTCACAGCTGCATGACGCAACTGGCGAGAATGCTGTTATGGCGAACCAGGTCCTTGTGTCTGGTAGCTAATGATGAAAACGAAGCAGCCCGAGCTTTTTTCAGGAAGGCTGGATATCACGCTCGCGGGGTCTATGACACCATATTCCTAAAATAACGACGGGCGAAATCACGTGCGGAAATGATCTCAACTAACCCAACTATCGAACAGCGTTCTCAAGCAGGGCCAGGCGCCCGCTGGGTTCCTTCCGAACCTGAACCAGGTACCTGTGCCTGGCATCTAGAACGCATCGTTGCTCAAATTGAATCGGCCGAGGTAAAAGAGACGATACAGGTGGTTTTTGCCGATCTTCTCAGATTACTTGAATGCCTCGGTTTAATCGAAGCTCACCTGCGCCAGGTCGATTCTGCGGATGAAACCTTTGCGCTCTTTCAACTCATACACGACGACGCACGAGGCCTGGTTGAGTTTATTCGGACCGACGCAATGAACTGTGCCGGTATTACGGAAGAACTAGCAGACACGCTTGACGGAATAACATTCGTTATCAACCACGACCTGCAACGCGTTTTTGAGAGTGACTCTCGCGGACCTTTATCCGATAGGACCGCCCACGTAATCCTCAGTAGAGTCCATCGAGCCTATGACGTACTTACAAACTGTTTGCAGCAATCTACAATTAGCTTGGCAATGGTGTTTGACCGGACTTTGGTAGGAGCCAAACTATTCGACAACTCTGATATACGCTACAGGCAGTCTCTCCAGCTTTGTCAGGATCTGCTGACACTACGCCAACTCGTGGAAAACTTTGAGGAGACACAGGGTGAATGTGGGCTGGGGCGCGTGTCTGCCGGCATCGCAAAGTTCCGTAGCGAGAGCATGGAATGTCTGATGTACTCTGACTGGCCGCAATTCGAAAGTTTTTGCGAAAGAATTAAGGTTGCATCTTCAGATTTACCCCACATGGTAGAAGTCCTGCATCAGTTTCAGTGTTATCTCGAGACCTTGTTAAGTCAGGTTAGGATGCGGGCGGTTTTGGCTGAACAGACGCCATTTACAACTGAGAGTCCCACCGGATTAGAACCCACCGCAAACCAGGACAATGCAATATCCTCGCCAGGCGAGGACTCCTCATGGACTCCTTTTGCGATGGCGCTCTAGGAGAGGATGCCGGGCATGATATTTAAATCGGAAGGACCCAGCAGAAATTTGGCCTCCACATATATGTGGGCCATTACGGTTGCTGGGGGTCTGATTTGCTTTTTGGCCGGATATCGCATCAACACGAAAGTGATCGATGTGCAGTTCCTGATGATCGCGGTAGTTACTCTTTTATTCAGCTCACGAATTGGTATTAAGATTCCTCAATTTAGTTCCCGTATTTCCGTATCAGATACTTTCATCTTTTTGACTTTGCTGCTCTACGGATACGAAGCGGCAATACTGATAGCGTCAACCGAAGCTCTGATCTCTTCGGTTCGCTTTTGCCGTTTACGTCAGACGATTGCCTTCAATTGGGCGTCTGCAGCCTGGTCCGCCTTTGTAACCTCCTGTTTATTGTATTTCGCATTTGGAGACATGGTTGTCTTGGGCGCCAGCCAATTATCGGCCACATTTGTCTGGGCCATCGCTGTTATGGCCTTAACGCAGTACATTTCAAACACCGGGCTTGTAGCAGTTTGCGGGGCACTGCAAGCGGGGAGGCCAATCTGGCAAACCTGGAAGAAGCACTATCTCTGGACGTCCATCACTTACTTCGCGGGTGCATCAGCTGCCGCTGTAATAGCCAAACTCATTCATGAGCTTGGCTTCTACGCGCTCGTAATAACCATCCCAATAATCGCGATTGTTTTCTTTACTTACCGCACCTATCTGAAAAACATTGAAGCTTCGACAGCGCAGGCTGAACAGGCCCAGCGTCACGTTGAGGAACTCTCGCACTACATTGCGGAGCAGGAGCGAATTAGAGAACAGTTTTCTCAAATGGAGAAGCTATCCGCCTTAGGAGAACTGGCGTCAGGTGTCGCACACGATTTCAACAATACTCTGGCTGGCATTCTTGGCCGCGCCCAACTGATCCTTCGAACAGACGATCCCGAAAAGATTACCCGGGGCTTAAACATCATTATAAAAACCGCTGAAGATGGTGCAAAGACCGTTAAGCGAATCCAGGATTTTGCACGTCAGCGACGTGACCATGATTTTGAACCGGTGTCGATCGACCAGATTCTTTTCGACGTAAGTGAAATTACAAGGCCGCGATGGAAAGACCGATCTGAAGCCTCGAATGTTCAAATCAGCCTTGACCTCCAAATCCGCTCAAAGTCACGAGTGATGGGTGATGAGTCTGAGTTACGCGAAGTTCTCGTCAACATGGTTTTCAATGCCGTCGACGCAATGCCCGAGGGTGGACAACTTACATTGGCGGCCGAAGACTGCGAGGACTCAGTAGTGATTTCGGTGGGTGACACGGGAACAGGTATGCCTGCCGACGTGAAATCGCGAATTTTCGATCCCTTCTTTACTACGAAGGGAAAGGCTGGCATGGGCCTTGGCCTGGCGGTGAGCTTCGGCATTATCCGCCGACACGAAGGCTCCGTTGAAGTTGATTCGGAAGTGGGCGTCGGAACAAGATTCCGTATCAAACTTCCAAAGGCTAAGACCACTGAAGAAAGTACCCCTGCAACCCCAGTCGCCCTGCCCGTAATTGAGCCGTCAATCCCCAAACCTGTACGCACCTATGATGAAACTCAAACAAAGATTCTGGTCGTGGACGATGAAGAATCGGTCAGAGACTTGTTGCGCGACTTGCTGGAGCATGAAGGCTGCAGAGTATACCTGGCGCCCGGAGCCCGCGAAGCCCTAAGCCTTTTTGAAGTCCACCAGTTTGATGGCATTTTCACAGACGTAGGAATGCCCGGGATGAGTGGCTGGGAACTCTCGCACGCAATCAGAGAACGCAACGACACGATTCCGATCGCGGTAATCACAGGCTGGGGAGAAGCAGTGGGTTCAGAAGAGCAGAAGACGGCGCGGGTTGACTGGGTGGTAACAAAACCCTTCCGGGCTGAGCGAATCGCCGAATTAGCAGCAGATATTGCTCAACGTCGTGCCGTCGTCGCCAAACGAGCCGCGTTCACCATCGTCGCGGCATGAGCATCATCATCATTCCTTCACAATCTTCCACGCGTTCCCTCCAGTTTCAATATTTTCGCTAGCTTCCGTACTGTCGGAGTTTGCTTCCTTGAGCAAATGTCTTCGGTACTCAACGGCGCGTCGCACGCTCTTCTCCACGCCGTCAAGAGTGAACGGTTTTAGCAAGAAGTCGAACGCACCGAGGCGAATAAGGCCCTGTGCGTGTTCCTGATCGCTAATGCCGGAGATAATTATGACAGGCGTGTGTGGAAACTTCTGACGCACCTGGCCAAGTAGTTCCAATCCGCTTAAACCCGGCATCGAAATGTCCGTCAGGACAACGTCATAGGTGTCGGCTTCAAGTCTGGCGAACGCTTTCTCGGCCGTCTGTGCGGTTTGACAGAGATAGCTTTCGGAAAGCAGTTCATATAGGGTGTCACGAATAGTTTCGTCGTCGTCCACGACAAGCACTCTTGGCATGTTCATCCTTCCGGTGTTAACTCAAGAAACCAGTCTTCATTGTTACACTGGGAGGGTGATCTGTACTGATGAGGCCTGGGCACGAAAATAATAACACATAAGCAGTAGTCTTGAACGAAAGGTCAAGGGCCGGCAACTCTTAGCCGGTGACTTTTCACGGGGTGAACTCATCCACTGTTTATCGAGGTCCTGGAGCCCGAATCGCCAACTCCGATCCAAGCGTCAGTTCCACATCACTCCTACCTTCAACCTACTTATCATTTCTTTGGCTCCTTCATCTGTCCAACCATTACGGTCGTCACGTTCTTCGATCCCAGACGACCTGCTCACGCAATCAGCGGTTACGAGGTAGCTTTTTGAGGCCATGCCGTTTTGATTTAGGACTTAGAGTTGTTGCCGGCTTTCTCGGGTTTTGAGTTTCTCTCGCTTGTTAAGAGCGCGGGCCTGATCCGTCCGGATTTACTGTGGTATTCTCCCCCATTGGAGGGATTAGATGAGCAACAACGACCCGAAAGCTGTCATTGAGTGGAAGGGCGACGATCGCTTTGCGGGTGTCACGCCTTCAAATAATGCGATAACTATAGATACAGACCATCTTCGCCACGCTGCTCCGAGCCCCATGGAACTGCTATTGCTTGCTTTAGGTTCTTGTACCGGAGTCGACGTCGTCTCAATTTTGATTAAGAGACGAGAAGACGTCACTGATTACCGAATTGAGGTGCGCGGCCAACGCAGGGACGAGCATCCACGGAGTTACAAGCGAATGGAAGTACACCATATTGTTACTGGCCGTAACATTTCGGAGCAGTCTGTGGTCAAAGCTATTGAATTGTCTGAAACAAAGTACTGCAGCGTCGCGGCCACTTTGAGGCCCACTGCAGAAATTGTTTCGACGTTTGAAATCATCCAGGCCTAGAAGTGCTATTGGGACATACAAGCAAATGAATCTGTTGGCATGTTCACTACTTTTACTAACCAGTCCGGTATGTGGCACCTCGGCGGCACATCCGTTTGATTATCTGCGACTTATGTCGAGCGCTGCCGCCTTAGCTCCTCAGAGCAGCAGCGACGCAAACCTAGCTGCGGTGCGTCGGCAGGATCGCGAAGCGCGCAATGCACGCGGCGTCATTACGCGCCTAACGCCTGAGGAGCACCTTCGACGTGCATCCATATATCATTCGAACCGCGCCTTTAATGAAGCTCGCGAGCATTGGCAGGCCTTAATGAGCTACTACCCTGAGGAACCGCGGGTGGCAGAAGCGCTGTTTGGGATGGGCCGATCGTCCTTTCAGTCTCGGCGCTATGCCGAGTCGTATGACTATTACGATCGATTGGCCCGTGCGTACCCGTCTACAAAAGAGGGTCGTGAAGGACTGAATTTCAGCGGAGCTGCGCTGCTGCGCATGGGAAAGACGTCGGAGGCAGCAGATCGCTACCTTGAGTACATCAATCGCTTTCCAAACGGTGAGCGGATCGAAACAGCGCACCTGAATGCTATTGACACCTTAAGAGAAGCAGGGCGTTCACGAGAAGCTCTCGACTGGGTAGCCAAAACGCGGCAACGATTTGCAGGCACAACGACGGAAACCAATGCCGTGTTTGGTCAGTTGCGACTTGAAGTCGCAGAAGGCAATTGGCGGCGGGCTGTGTCAACCGCGGACGAACTGGCCAGGCGAAACTTTCAAAAAGGCGTGGCCACCAGTCCGGCTGAAGTTGCTTACTTAAAGGCCTACAGCCTTGATCGGGCAGGTAACAAAGAGGATGCGATTGCCGCGTATTTGGCGGTGTCAGGCGGAATAGACTCGTATTATGGATGGCTCGCAAGCGAGCGTTTAGGCATCATCGCCGATAGCAAGCGGCAGTCGATAGTCCAGGCTCGTCTTGAACGGAACAGGTCGCAATCCGCTGCTGTAGCTGACCGTTATCCCGCGCCTTATCGACAGGCGATTCTTTCCGCAGCAAAGGCGCGAAAGATCGACCCGAGGTTTATCCTTGCGATCATTCGTCAGGAAAGCGTCTTTCGTCCCACTGCTAAGTCCCCTGCCGGTGCGCGCGGATTGTTACAACTCACAATCGATGCAGCGCAGAGGTACGCCAGCGACGCAGGGGTTAACGGACTAAGGGAGAGTCAACTCTATGAGCCCGAAACCTCGATTCTTATCGGCAGCGAATACTTAAAAGAGCTTTCCGACATGTTTCCCAATCTTCCGGAGGCGGTTGCGGCGTCTTACAACGGCGGTGAGGATAACGTAGCTCGTTGGGTGAAGCGCGCCCGACAAAAAGACCCAGGCGTCTTTACATCAGAGGTCGGCTTCGATGAAACCAAGGGGTACGTTCAGAAGGTCATGAATAACTACCGCGTATATAGCCAGTTATACAATGCCGACTTGACACGCAAATGACCAGTCGAACCCACGCTCGTTCAGATCTCGGTCACGGTTCAGGACTAAATCGTCGATCCTCAAAGCCCCGGGCGTCTTCGCGTCGTCTTAACGGATCAGGTCGCGTGTATTGACCTGGCACGATTCCCAATCGAACAAGAGCCGCATAGTATTCATAACGAATTAGCACCTCGCCAGCAGGCCTCGAATCGAGGTCCATGTTTACCCAGCGAACATCATTGTGAACTGATCGGCCGATGCCCGTCGCAGCGTAGTCATCATCGGGAATGGGCGCGATCTCACCTCGCCGGAGTGTAGGACTATCATTCCCGGCACCCGCCGAGGGAGCTTGCGACTTCTCACGCCGGCGGTCCTCGTCGTGCCTGGGTCGAGGATACGGTGCCGGTGTCACCGGTATTGGATGCGAATGTCGCTCCCTAAAGAAAACAGCCGATATCACACCAAGGTTCGAGGTCTGGCCGAGTTTTGCTCCGTAGGAATTCCTCTCAGACGTGAAATAAAACCGGCGTGCTCGCTGGGAGCTCATCTGCCAGCCGCCCACGCTAATCGTTCCGTACGGCTCAATCACCCACTTGCTGGCGTTCCATGCGGACGTTCGACGCGCATCAATAGTGTTTAGTCCATCAACACTTAGGGCAACTGCAACGCGATATGGCGAAGGATTTCGGACCCTGACTTCGTATTCGGCGCCTTCAAAGGCTTCCACATAGCTCTTGCCTCGCGTGTGATACTCATCAAGCGGGCGGCCGTTTACCAGGATATCTACGTTGAAGTTGCTAACCGGTCGAACGGTGCGACCGGTTTGAGGGGTCGCCGCTCCCGCATCGAAAGTCACAAAAATCGAGGCGACGAGTACAATCAAGCCCATACCAGCGCCACCTAAAAATGTCCATTTTCCCTTCATAGGCAGACCTCCTGTCGAAAAATTAACTGCGCACAGATCAAGGAACGTCTCCTGCGCTAGTTCTTGCGGATAAAGAGGCTAAAGCGTTCGGAATTGTTCTAGTTGAGTAAAAAAAGGAGGAAGGCTACAATTGCGGGCCTTAATTATTCATTGGCGGTTTTGCGGCACATATTCTTCAGGGACTGAGGATACATAATGGAATACGTACTGACCACAACCAAGACCGAGACCAGCGCGGGATCTTACTACGACAAAATCGCCAGTGTTTACGACCTGACTTTCAAAATTAACGGCTATGGCCGATCTCTGGATCATTATTTCGCAAACCACCCACTACCCGTTTCACGAGGCGCAAAGATTCTGGATGCAGGGTGCGGCACCGGGTTACTGACTTTGGCGCTGCTGAGGGCACTCCACTTTCCGGTTAGTATTACTGCACTCGACCTTTCCGCAACTTCCATTAGCGCTGCGCGCAAGGCAGTTGAAGAGAGCCCCGGACGCACGCGCGATATAACGTTCACTGAGGGCAACCTTCTATCGCTTCCGTTCGCTGATAATTCCCTTGATTTAGTAGTGACGAGCGGCGCTCTGGAATACGTCCCGCTTGGAGAAGGAATGACTGAAGTCGCTCGCGTCATTGCACCCGGCGGTCACCTGCTTCATCTTCCCTGCCGCCCGTCGCCGGCGAGTTCATTCCTGGAAATACTCTTTAGGTTTAAGTCTCACCCACGTCGAGAGATACTGGGCCATACCAAAAACCATTTCCGGATGGTCCACGAGTATCGCTTCCCCCCGTTGCACGTGATTGGCTGGAGCAAGACAGCCATGCTCGCACAGAAGCTTTAATTAGAAATCACGAGCGTTAGTAACTCCCGAAGTTGTTCGACTTACTTGGCAGGTACAAGGCGGATGATGCGATCGTCATCGCTGGCAGGTGAACCTCGACCATCGCGGTTTGAAGTTGAGAAATAGAGATATCCGTCCGGGCCTTCGGCGACCTCACGGATGCGGCCATACTTCTTCTCCAGCAGATTTTCCTGCGAAACGACCCGCCGACCGTCGAGCACAACGCGAATGATCCGCTCTCCCCGCAAACAAGCGAAGAAGAAGTTTCCGCGAAACTGCGGAAACAGGCTGCCGTTGTAGAACTCCGCACCACCGGGTGCGCACGCGGGCGTGTATTCCAACAAAGGTGGTTCCATTCCCTCTCGCGTTTGTGTGTGGTGAACCACCGGCCAGCCGTGGTTCTTCCCTTTTTCGACGATGTTTACTTCGTCACCCCCTCCAGGCCCGTCGAATCCGCTTGGTCCATGTTCAGTCTGAAACATCAGATTTGTTCCCGGCTGCCAATCCATCCCTTGCGCATTTCGATGCCCGTATGACCATATCTCAGACCGTGCGCCGCTCTTTCCGATAAACGAATTGTCCGCCGGCAGCGTGCCGTCGTCGTTGACTCTCAGCGTCTTTCCGGCCAGGGAATCAAGCCGTTGTGCAAGTGAGCGGTCAGTTGCGTCGCCTGTTGTGATGTAAAGCTTTCCATCAGGACCGAAACGAATCCGGCAGCCCGCATGAAATTTGGCAGCGGGAATATTCTCAATGATTACCTTAGGCTCGGAGAAACCACGCTGGTCCTCACGATATCGCACTACCCGGACGCGCGGTTCACCGGCTTTGTAAGCGTAAGCCAGATAGACAAAACGATTCGATGCGAACTGGGGATGCAACGCGAGGCTCATCAAGCCGCTCTCGCCGGTCTGTTCCACATCGGATACAGTGAAAACCGGATCAGGTCGCAGCTTCCCGTTTTCGTAGACGCGAACCCGGCCCGGTCGTTCAGTAAAAAACATTCGTCCGTCCGGGGCCCAAACAATAGACCACGGCACCTCGAGATTGCCGATCACAGTTTCGACTCTGAAACTGATCTGAGCATTGGGCGCCGACTCAACTTCTCCTGCCCCTCGCCCGGGAGGTGGACCACTACAGCCCAGCAGAAGCGCAGCAACGAAGAGTAACGATGGTTTGATGATTCGAGGCGTCGTACTCGCAAGGCGGGGGGAAGCCGAGGAACGGAACTGCAGCTTGTTCGACATCTACTTAATCTCGGCCACCTGGTCAATCTAATGTTGAATATATTCGTGTAGCAATTTTATCTCATCACCCTGTTCGCTCAACTCCACGCGCATGAGGTCGCGCATCGAAAGCATTCCCACCCAGCGGTCGCCATCTACCACCGGCAGATGCCTCGTGCCGATTAGTTCCATCCGCTCCAGGGCCTGGTGAGGAGTTTCGTCACAATTGATTACCGCGCGAAGCTCGCTGAGAACATCGCCGATCTTGACCACAGTAGGATCACGGTGCTGCACAACGACGCGCTTGACTACGTCACGCTCGGAAAACACGCCGAGTAGCTTACCTGCGCCGTCCACAATACAAACTGCTCCGATGTTGCGAGAGGCCATAAACTCGGCTGCCTCCTGCACGGTGGCAGTTTCGCTCATAGAGTAAGGCTCACGATCGCGGATCACATGTCTAATAAGCATCTTTGGGGAGCCTCCGCACTTCAGATTGTAACGGTAACGAGGGGTATTATAGAGAAAGCGTGCGGCCCTGTCTGTAGCGAAACATGTAAACTTTTTACCCGAATAGATTTGCCTGCGCCGTCGGTCTTCGAAAGGTGCTTTCACCTCTAGGCACGCGTTTGTTCGTCCTGTTAAATCCCAGGCGTTCAGAGTGAATTCTAAAAAGCCGTTCGATCGCCGCCCAATATTCACCCTTTCCGCGCATTCGCTCACCAAAGACGCTGGAGTTTAGCTTTCCGTCGCGCGACTCTTTAATTCGATTGAGAACCCGATCAGCCTTCGTTGGGAGTTTTTCGTACAGACGCTCTTCGAAGTAAGGCGCGACGCTACCCGGAAGCCGGAGCATGTTGATAAACGCCATGGTGGCCCCCGCTTCCTTTGCCCGCTTAAGCAGGATTGGCAAGTCGGTGCTCAGTCCTGGAATTACTGGTGCTATACCTATTCCAACCGCGATTCCCGCGTCGGCGAGATCTGACATGGCGTGAAACCGCGCGTCAGGGAGAGGAGCGTAAGGTTCAACAGCCCGCGCGACTTCCCGGTCAGTGAATGGAATCGTGAAGAAGACACCTAACCTCGCGTGCTTCGACAGCTCCTGAAGCACGTCTATGTCGCGACGAATTAAAGCAGACTTGGTTATTACGCCAATCGGATTGCGAAATTCTGCACAGACCTCGAGGCATTGGCGCGTCAGTTTATAATTCGCTTCCAGGGGAATGTAAGGATCTGACGTAAACGAAAATACAATTTCATCACCCTTCCAGGATGGCTTCATCAACTCCTTGCGTAACAACTCGGGGGCTTTCACCTTGACTACAATTTTGCGGTCGAAGTCCGTACCGGCGCCGTATCCGAGATATTCATGAGTGGGGCGACTGAAACAATAGGTGCAACCGTGAATGCAGCCGCGATAACAGTTCACCGTGTAGTCGAAACCCACGTCGGGGCTGTCGTTGTGCGTGATAATGCGACGCGTCTCGGTCTCTTCGAAGACCTCCAGTTTCGTTTGCGGCGGCTCCCCAATCCACTCAACCGTGTGAGTTAGCCAGGGATTAGGAGGGTTTTCTATGTACTGCATAAGTCCTGAAACGGTGCCTGGGTACCTCGAGGCGCGCGTGCAATCTTGTCCTATCTGTGAAACACAGCTTAGCAGACGTGGGGTTGGTTACGCCACCGATATTAAACCCCACTATGCAATCCGTTTAGAGGGCGGACTTGTCCGCTCGTGCACTCACCCAGCAAGAGACGGATGATCGGTGACCATGAAGAGCGGCCAAGTCCACGTTCTAAACGAACGCAGTCATTTCAGGCCCATACTGGCGGAGTAAGGCGTTCATCTGCCAGAGGAGTGCACTCGAATCCTGTCATGCGGGAGTCGGAACAACAACAGAGACAGATTCAATGGAGCTGTAGAAAACGAAGGTGATGTCCTCAGTTTCGCTGTCTGTGAGACCAACGTAATTATTTGTTATTTCGCCCACGCGACCTTTATAAACAGCTTGCGAAACGGTCTTGATATTGACGACCTGTCCTTTATATCGGCGAAATAGATTCTCGGTGTGTTGTCCTGACATTCTGTAGACTCCCCTGCTAATCGGAAACTTCGGTGTCTTCCCTTCCCTCAATCCCCCGTCCAGTGTTGGCCCAGGTAACAAAGAAGAGTCGGTACTTATCCGGGTCCTCTAGCGTAATGAAACGGCCGCCCCAACCTTCGTCTACTGGTGGTTGCACGTCCACGTCTCGACCTATTAGTGTTTTGAAATAGCCATCAACATCGTCGACTCCAAAAAAGAAACTGACACCACGGCCTCGTCTCAACATCGTCTCCAGGTGTTGGGCCAGGGTTAGTCTTAGCTCCCCGGCGCGATAGGTCACCATTGGAGGCTCCGATTCAGGATCGTACTTCCCGACTTCAAACCCCAGCAGGTCGCCATAGAAGTGCATCGACTCCTCAAGGTTGTTGACTTCCAAAAACAGAAGGTGCAATCCGGAAATATTCATTACGGTCGTCGGTTTTACAAATTAGTGAGCAGTAGATATATCCCGTAGAAACTGCCAACCACAACCGTCCAGAAGGCGGCTTCCTGGAGGCCTGTATGGCGGCGAACAGGATTTGAAACCGGCAATGATGTATTGAACGCGCGCATGGCGCCTCGCGCCATCACTATGCCCAAACCAATTACAAATATCGCCAGGATCACAAGGGGCCATAAGAACCAAATCCATTGAGCTCGGACCAGGACCAGCAGGAAGGCCCCCATGAGCAGACATAAAAACGCGCTCAAGCCATGCCCGAGGAGACCAACATCTTTTGCTGGGGGAGCTGAGACAGGAACAGAGTACTGCGTGGCCGGCTGCGCGCGGTGAGCGTCATAGTCTCTTCTGCTAAGCGGGTTCTTCAGGACGCCATAAGCTTCGTTCAGCGACTTCATGTCCTCTTCGTTGCCCCCTTTGTCGGGATGAAGTCGAGCGGCCATCCTTTTGTACAGACGTTCCAGGTCGACCACGGACGCATCCTCGTCCGCGCCAAGTATCTCGTAATAGTTTTTGCTCCTATCAAACTCGCTCATAAATTTTGAGCGATTCTAGGTTTTGTCGTGAGGCCTTTGCAATTCTTATTAGGCGGCAGTCAGACCCATCCCATCTTTGCGATCAGGGTCCATCGTCTCGTAAGATTCCAACCCATATGTCACGTCAGTTTGCCCCCGGCGACGATCTCGTCTTTCAAATTGAAAGCGGTTTGGGTTTACTTCGCATTCTGGCCATCGAGGGTGACGGTGCTGATACTGTCTGGCACTTGCTGGCCTATGATGAATTCTTCCCCGACGTTGAATCCGCTGAGAAGGCACTAACGGGTCCCGATCAACTGTCCGTCAGAAAAGCGCACATGGCGCTAACCGACCGTGCCTTTGAGCGAACTCCTGCGGCACGTTTGGGTAATCGTGAGCTTAGGGATAATGACCTGGCGGGATATCGCGAATGGTTAGAATCAGATGAGCGCAAGGTTTCCGATCGATCAGCATTGTTACTTCTAGGCATTCGTTAGCATAACGAGCGACGTTCACAACAGGTGTACAGAGTACAACCTTAAGCCTCAGCTTTGAGCGCGTTTTTTGGAAACAATGATTAGCAACCCATTACGATTAACAGCATCGCTTCGGACCAAATTCATTCGCACTGCATTCGCGACGCTCGTTTTAGTGGTCCTGGTTACCTGCACGTTCGCGACGCGTCGCGAACGCCTAATCGAATCGTGGAAGCCGATCAATTACAAGGTCACAATCGTTCTCGACGATCAACTGACTGCAATCACATCGGGCAAAGCCGAAATCACAATTCAATCTCTGAAGGACAACTTATCCCTTATCGATCTGGACTTCGGGGAACTCGTGGTTGACTCAGTCACAGTCGATGCTCAGGAATCTCGTTTCGAACACGCCAATGGCCGTCTTAATGTGACACTGCCAACACCCAAGCCGCGCGACGCTCGGATGGTGGTAAGAGTTACCTATCACGGGGCGCCAAAAGACGGCTTGATTCTTTCCTCCGACAAATCTGGCAACCGTTCCGCGGTTGGTGACAACTGGCCCGATCGCGTGCACCACTGGATTCCCAGCCTGGATCATCCATCGGCCAAAGCGACGGTTAGTTTTACTGTGACGGCGCCTGAGCGAAACCTGGTAGTTGCCAATGGCGCGTTCGATAAAGTTGAGACTACAGCCAACGGTACCCGCACGTGGTCTTACACGGAACGCGCGCCGATTCCACCCTACTGCATGATTATCGCAGTCGGACAGTTTGCCCTGATCAAGCCAACCGAACCGACTGTTACGCCGCTCTCATACTACGTCCCTCAGTCTGACAAAGACCTGGCACTGAAAGGATTCTCGCCGTCGAACCCGTCCTTGAAGCTTTTTAGTGAAACGATAGCTCCATATCCTTACGAGAAGCTGGCGATGATTGTAGGAGCTACGCGATTCGGCGGCATGGAAAACTCAAGCGCAATCGTCTTCTCCGGCAGTCTATTTAACGCTCGATCGAATTCGGATCCGGTTAGCAAAGTCTTCAACATCAGGACTGGAATTGTAAGCCTCATTGCGCATGAAGTTGCGCACCAGTGGTTTGGCGATTCAGTTACCGGCTCAACTTGGGCCGACCTGTGGTTAAGCGAAGGGTTCGCAACTTATTTTGCGGGACTTTTTCTTCAACGCCATGAAGGTGAGCCGGCTTTTCGGGAGTACATGAACCGAGCGGCCGAGGTCTATTTCAGTTACGCCAGACAAAGGCGTATTCCTCTTGTCGATACTGAGACCGAAAACCTGATGGCCCTATTGAACGGTAATAGCTACCAAAAAGGTTCGTGGGTGCTCCATATGCTTCGCGGTCGTTTAGGTGACGAAGCTTTCTTCAAGGGTCTGCGCGCTTACTATCTTGCGCATCAACATGGCACAGCTTCGAGTGAGGATCTGCGCGCAGCGCTCGAGAAAGCATCCGGAGCAAATCTAAAGGAATTCTTCGCGCGCTGGGTCTATCAGGCAGGACACCCGCATTACGAGGTGTCGTGGCAGTGGCAGCGTGGGAAAAACCGCGCCAGTGTGGTGGCAATCAACTTAACGCAGAGGCAAAACGACGCGCCCTTCCTCGATCCACTTCAGGTTGACATCGTCACTGCACGAGGCGTGAAGCGAACGACGATACAACCAGTCGGTCGCGAGACGACTGTACGCATCCCAGTGGCGAACCAGCCTACAACGATCACGGTCGACCCTGATCAGTTTATTCTCAAAGAACTGGTGATTAAGTAATTCGCGGCGTTAGGGCTAGAGGCGTTGAGAGTACAGCTTTAGCTTGCGTGGGCTGAAGAGTCGCAAACTGAGGGCGTCTCCTTGGAGTGCGCCGCCTCGTCGGCGCTTTGGCCTGCTGCGACTTGTTGCAGCTTTCGCGGCGTTTGCATGCCCTTACAATAGGATTCACGCCCTGTCGAAAGGAAGCGGCGCCAAAGCCGCCGCGGGCCAAAGCGGTGACAAGGCACCGCACTCCAGGGAGGTGTCCCAGCCCCTAAGGCTATAGATCTTTTATCATGGCCCGAAACGGCGACGGTATTCGGCGGAGTTCAAGAACCCATTGATCATGATTCGGTAATCGCCGTTGGTCGTGTTCATTGTCTGGATCCAGTTTAGATAGGAAGCGTCAGCAGTACGACGGAGGTAACCGAAGTACTGCATGATCACAAACGCTTCGTTGAAATACTTGTTGAAGACTTCCCCGCTCTCGACCAATGCTCGCAATACCTGCCCGCGCGTCTGCGTGTTGTTATTGCTGTTGAGCGTGGCGATCCAACCAGCACTGCCCGGATGAGCTGGTAATGCAACCGTCTGCAATAGCGCATCAACGTAAGCTGTCGGGTTGCTGAAGGTTGAGCTGTACTTGGTTTGAAATTCCGCCCGTGCCATAAACTCGTTTACGAAAGCCACCTTGTTAGCTTCCAACTGGTCGGCGGTCAGGAAGCCGCTCACCTTTGCAAAGTCAGGCATGAACTCACCGTAAAGCGGAATCCTTCCCACCGCAGAGTAGAAGCGATAGATGAAATACCCTCGTGACTGAAATTCTTCGCTCCTGAAAAATCCGGCGGACACTTCGATACGATCGCATGGCGGCGCTACGGTCGTGCCGCAGTTGTTCAGCACGTTACGCCAGCCAGCCAATCCTGCCGGATCCGGTTCACGACCCAGGAAATCAATGTAGTTCTGACGAATGAAAAAATCCACAAGGTCGATCGGATTTACACCAGTAGTATTGTCATTCTCTTGAATCGTGACGATGGCGCTGGGTGTTGTGCCCAAGGCCACTCCAGCCGGGTTACTAAGCTGATCACGAAAGTTTCATTTCCTTCCGCATAAGAGTCGTCCACTATTGGAATGAAAATAGTTTTCGAGCTTTCGCCAGCCGCAAAGCCGCAGTGTGCCAATACTGATTGCGTAGTCACAGCGCGACGAAGCCACGCCGTTAAAGAGGTTGCACTCGTTCAGGCCTGCGTTGTCGCTGGTGGCATAGTTAACCTCGGCGGCTGACGACGATTACTGTTCGAGTCGCCGTGATCTGTGCGCTCCCGCCACCTTCGCCCACAGAATAGTTTGCAGAACTCAGTTGCACTGTGTTTGCCGGTGGTGTTGGCGTGGGAGTCGGTGTTGGAGTTGGTGTGGGTGCGGCGCCCTGAGTGATAGTAAAAGTCAGGCCTGCGACCGTCAGTGTGCCGGTGCGTTGCGCGCCGGTATTGGCGGCGGCCGTGAAGCCTACCGTGCCGTTCCCGTTGCCACTCGCACCGGAGTTGATGGTGAGCCACGAAGCGTTGCTGGACGCGCTCCAACCGCAAGTGCCGGTGGAGGTGACGTTGACGATGCCGTTACTGGCCGCAGCTGAGAAGTTCTGCGAAGTGGGGTTGATGTTTAAAGAGTGGATACCAAGCGTAGCAGGTCTCGAAATATTGCTCCCGCAAGCTTTCGAGATGATGACGTCGTAGGTGCCAACGTCGTTCGTCGTCATGTTGCTGATGTTGTAAGTCGCTGAGGTTGCGCCGGGAATAATGACGCCATTTTTCCTCCACTGGAAGGTTTCTGATGGTAAAGCAGTTATAGCGATGTTGACGGCACTTCCCGGGCAGGCAGAAGCGGCGGCCGCGAACCCGAGGTTAGTGAAGACTGTATTCCGACCAGTTGGTGGAGGTAAGCAATCGAGTTCGTAGATGAAGGCCGCGCCGGCGCGCAGGATGCTTCCGGCGCTGGCGGTGCGGGCGCCGATGATGACGGTGTTGTCGCTGATGTCAACGTCTATGCCGAAGTGGTCGCCCGCCTCGCCGCCTTGAAAATTGCCCTGACTGATTTTTGTCTGCTGTGACCAGACCCCATTGCTGCGTGTGAAGACGTAGGCCGCGCCTCTGTCATCATCGGATATCCCATTGAGCGGGTCTCCGCCTTGTCCGTTGGCGTAAGCGCCGACGACGATGGTGTTACCCTCACCGCCGATGGCAACGGCATGCTCGCCAAAGAGGTCGCCCGTGCGGCCGTCGCTCGCGGTCAATATTTGCCCGTTCACGATCTCGGATACCGGGTCGATTTGCGTCAGGTCATAGACATAGACCACGCCGGCGTCAACTCCTCCGCTCGTGTCATACAGCGGGTCGCTCACGACGACCGTGTTGCCGCGGATGGCGACGCGGTTGCCGAAGTCGGTCGGCGTCACCTGAATGTCGCCCACCAGAGTTACCAGAAGGCTGTAGTCGCCCGGGCTCGTTCTACGAAGAACATAGACATCTCCCACGCCCTGCGCGACAACCGCTCTTCCGTTGTCAATGGCGACGCTTAAACCATATTGAGTATTGGCGACTGGGGTTGGTGTTCCCGGCGATGCGCTCTCCTGACTGAATTGAGGAACCATCGACGAATCATACTGGATGATGGTGACGGTGCCGGTGTCCGTAAATCCGGAAAGATCTTTCCGCGGCGCTCCGACGATGATATCCGTTCCGGAGTTTAATCCTGAGCCGATGGCGACGCTCTCGCCGAAACGATCACCGTCCGCGGGCGGGAAGAGGGGGGCAACATCAACTCTGTTATAGCTGTTGATGCCATTCCGTCGTTGAAAGACTACATAGCCTTTGCTGTTACTAAATCCGGGACAACCTATGACCATTCCATTACCGTGAACGGCGACGCTCCATCCGCACTGTGGGGAGCCGCCAACGGATGTAGCCAGGACTTGCCTGCTCTCCAACACCCAATTGGTCTGACGGACGAAAATATAGAATGCGCCCTGATCAGGGAAGCCCGAAATATCCTCGCGCCATGCGCCGACCACCGCGAGGTCGCTGTCAATCGATACCGAAAATCCGAAGCGCGCATCTTGTTGGGTACCCAGACCTGCATCAAGCTCCGCTCTTTGGGTTGCTGTAATCGGGTCAACCACAATCGGATACTGCGCCGCACCGTCCTCGACCACCAGGGCAATCTCGTCACCGTCGCGGTTCGTCTCCATCCGCGCCGCAAGTTTTCTGCCCGCCGCATCCAGCGCCGTTAGCTTGCTGTAACTGAGGACGCCCTTGCCGCCCCTGTTCAATTCAATAGTCTGACCGTCCGCCGCCGCGCGCGCCCGCAAATCGCCCTTTACCGCGACGACCAGACGCAACGGCTCGTCCACGCCTGCCCCGGCAACACGCACGGGCGGCGTGTCGAGCGTAAAGCCCTGCTCGATGCCTTCCGATTTGTTAACGTACCACTCGACCACGCGCCCGCCCGCGTTGCGGCCGCCCGCAGCGCGCTCGTACTCGATGCGATTCTCTTTCGCAACCCCCGGGGTGGAAAGGCGCGCTTCGTGTAATTGCGCGCCGTAGCCGTAAGCCTTGAGCCTCATCCCCATTCGCCAGGCGTTCTCTCTGTTCGCTCTGGGCCAAGCTGGGTCTTACCGTCACGCCCTCCTCATCAAACCACGCGTTCAGATTCTCATCGTGGCTCATGCCAAGGTAGCCGCCGCCAGGCTCGTTTGCGAAGGGGGACTTCTCCTGCCACCTCAGACCGAAACGCTCCGCCTCAAGCGCCTTCATCATGGATTGGCCCTCGCTGGTGTGATTGAGATACACGCGGGCCTGTTCCCCCTCAAGCTTGCGCGCCGCAATATCCAGCGCTTTGCTTTCTGCAGAGAGCGGCGCCGGCACCGCAGTGTCGGCTGCCGTTTCAGGAGTGCGAAGTAAACTAAACCCCAGCCAGATAAGACCGGTGACTAGTGCAAACGCCAACAGCACGCGAAATTGAAACCTGCGAGGTTTGATTAAAATTCGCTTGAACACCCTGACCCCTTTCACAATACAAGCGACACACGTCCGGGAGACTTTGCGATGTGATTCTTGTACAACCAGGAGACAGGCGGATGTAACTACCCAAGCATGTAGGGAAAGAGGAAGCAGGAGGCTCAGGGAGAAACAATGGCTTAGCTCAAGAGTCCACCAAGCATACCCCAGCGAGAGTCGCCAGTTAGGGTTGATTCAAAATAAGAGTCTTTGCGTAAGCCGCAAAGAATGGAAGGTCAGATCAGGTGCTGCCGCAGCGCTTTGGCTACTGCTTCGCTCTTGGAGTGAACTTGCAGCTTGGAGTAGATGTTCTTTAGGTGGAAGGAAACCGTATTGATTGAAATCTTCATCTCCCGCGCAGCGGTTTTCTTATGGTGACCCTCGACCAGAAGTCTCAAGAGCTCCAACTCCTGCGGCGTAAGATGACACGCTGCTTGTTCAGGTGGGCGGAATCGGCGAAAGAGTTGGATAACCCGTCGTGCTACTTCTGGTGACATCGGCGCCCCGCCGGTTGAAACTTCCGTAATGGATTCCAGCAGCCTTGCAGGCGCCGTATTCTTCAAAAGATAGCCGGATGCCCCCGCGCAAAGAGCCTCAAAGACATTGTCGTCGTTGTCATAAACAGTGAGGGCGATGATTGGCACTTCCGGCATCTGCTCACGCAGGATGCGGATACCCTCGATACCCGACATACCAGGCAAGCCAATATCAGTCAGGATTACGTCCGGTCTCTCGTCACCGACGCGGACCAGGGCATCCTCCATTGAACGGTGACTTCCCACGCAGGTAAAACCGCTCGTACCGTTGATGAGCGCCCCCAGTCCTTCACGCACTTCGCGCATGTCCTCCACGATAACCACGCGCAACGGTGCGTTCGTGGGAGTTGCGACGCTTGGCTGTTGTTGTTCCACTGGGATGTTCATGCGAACGGGCTCAGAAAAGAATGAGACGTCGCAAATTACCTTGAATACTCAATTTATGCCACCTACACATAAAGGTAGGGTGGGAGTTTAAACTGCACTAGTGGGCGTAAGGAATTCTCAGCACGATGGTTGTCCCCAGATCGCCTTGCGACGTAACGTTAATCGTCCCTTTGAGACTCCGCGCGCGCCGGCGCATACTTGCCAAACCCTCCCCTTCGCTTTCTTCTGATTGATCAAACCCTTTTCCATCGTCGGATACCTCGAGCAAGAGGCAGGCACCCTCGATGCGCAGATCAATCAACACCGTCGAGCACTGCGAATGGCGAGCAGCATTGTTAACAGCTTCCTTGAAGATCAGGAAGAGGTCACGACGAACATCCACACCGAGTTTTAGATGCTGGTCCACGTGCGGCGCTTTAAATTCCAACTCAAGATTGCGCGCGGTGAAAATCTCTTCCGCATGACGGCGCATCCTCCGCACCAGGTCCAGAAGATTGTCGCGCTCGGGGTTGATGGCCCAGACGATATCGCTCATCGAGGAGACCGATTCACGTGAGATGCGAGCGATTGAAGCGAGAGGACTATTGGGCGCATCTTCGCCGTTCTCAGAGTGCTGGCGCGCAACTTCGCTGAGGATAGCTATCTTGGTCAGGTTTGCGCCGATGTCGTCGTGAAGGTCTGTCGCGATGCGCGTACGCAGGTTTGCCACTGCCAGTAACCGTGCGACGCGATAACGATAGAACGCATATGCGGTTGTGATGAACACAAGCGCGACCAGGCCGAGAAACCACCAGCGATGCCAAACGGGTTGGAGAATGACGAAGCCGAAACTTGCAGGCATCGGGCTGAGATGGCCTTCGGCGTTGATCGCCCTCACCGTGAAGCGATAGGTCCCGGGTGCTAGGCTCGCGAAGTTAATAGTCCGCTGATCTGTTGCTTGGCTCCAATCACTTTGCGAGCCTTCAAGTCGATACTGGTAGCGTAAGTCATGGCCCAAACTTGCGTCCACGCCGATGAAATCAACACTCACTTCGTTTTGGCCTGCGGGAAATTCACGGTGCGCCACTGTGCTTTCGCCCAATTCTGAAACTCGCTGCTCTGATCCTTCAACACGCAAGCCGGTGATGTAGATTGAGGGCGCCGAACCGGTCTCTTGTTGTTCGGGAACGAAGCGTGAGAGGCCAAACGGTGTGCCGAACCATAACCCACCATGACGGTCCCCAAAAGCTTGTTCGACCACTCCTCTTGGTAAACCGTCGGCCACGGTATATCGCTTAACTTTGCCGGTCTCCGGGTCGAGCCGGTCAACGCCATGTCCCGTGCCCACGTAAATGCGACCCCAGCGGTCTTCCGCAATCGAGCGAATGTTGTTGCTGGAAAGGCCCTCGTGCCTCGTGTAACGCACGAAGCTCAGCCGGTCGGCAGAAGGGTCATCAATGCGATTCAACCCGCCGAGTTGACTTCCGATCCACAGGCGTCCTCGTCGGTCCACGTGCAACCAAATGATCCAACCCGACGGCACGCCATCCTCGATGGTGAAGCGTTTGAACTTGCCATCGCGGTAGCGCAACAGTCCGCCGCCCTCGCCCGTCCCGATCCACAGATTCCCATGAAGGTCCTCGGCGAATCCCGTGAAGTCCGTTCTCGAAGGGACTCCTGTTTCAGGCGTGTGATCGTGAAGAGAGCTGGTCGCGCGATCCCATCGCACCAGCCCGTAGCTGTATCCAGTGACACCTAACCACACGTCGCCGCGCGCATCTTCATAAACGCGAAAAACTTCCGTTCCGGGTAGCCCTTCGCGCCGGGTGAAAACTGCTTTCGGGCGACTGGAGTCGAGTTGTTCAAGACGCTCAGCTCGCGGAAAGCGGAACAGCGCATCTCCTCCCGTCGGAACCCACCACTCGCCTGCATGGTCTTGCATGATCGTTTGCCACCAGCCCCAGCCGTGATAGGCGATGTTTGGCGGTAGATTAGGCGCAATCGAACTGAACCTCGCGCCGTCGAACCGGCTGATGATTCTTCGGTGATTCATTGACTCGTCACGACTGATGACTATTAACTCGCCGTCGCGGCTTTCAAAGATCGAGTTGTTAAATGCATGAGTAAGGCCGTCACTCGGGCCGTAACCCGTAAAACCGTTGCGCGCGATACGCATGGCGCTGCACCGCGATGCCACCCACAGATTGCCGCCGCGATCTTCAATTACATCTTCAATCTCTCGGTCGCACAACCCCTTCTTCTCGTCATAGATTTGGAAGCTCAGCGTGCGTCCGTCGCCCGCGGGTGTGGCTAAACATAAGCCTCTTATCGTCGCTACCCACAGCTTACCGTCGCGTGTTTGACGCATGGAGGTGATCCAGGCAGTCGGTAACCCGTCATTAGTTGAATAAGTGCGCTCGATCAGCGGTCTCATGGGCCCCGGTTCGGCGACTAGTTTGTGTAGCCCGGTACCCCGCGTCCCTAACCAGATACGGCCCTCGCGGTCCTGAAAAAGAACGTTGACCGCCCAGCTATCGTCGCCCGGCAGAACAGAAGGCAGCCCGTGCTCTCCGGCGTAGCGCTCCGCACGGCCGTCAGGTGCGAGCCTGTAGATAGCGCCTCCCCACGTTCCGATCCACAGGAACTTCTTGTGGTCGATCAGCAGAGCCGTTGCATTCTTTTCTTTTTCCCTATCCTTAGGCGTGCCCAAATCTATGAGGTGAAACTGCGCTTGGCCGTCAGTCGACACCTCTAGCCTAAACACGCCAGCAGCTGTTGCGCACCAGATCGCTCCTCGCTCATCCTCCAGCAAGGCGTTGAACGCAATTGGCGACTGGGAGTTCGACGGGTTGTAAACTACGAACATAGGGTCGTCCGAATTTTTCCGTCGATCGCCGGTGGGATTAAAGCGGCACAGCCCTTCTTCGGTCGCGATCCAATAAACGCCCAATCGCGTCTCAAGGAAGTCATTTACGCGGTTATCCGGGAGACCGTCATCTGTTGTGTAATTGGTAAATTTGTGGCCGTCGAAGCGCGAGATCCCATCGCCCGCTACGATCCAGATAAAGCCACGAGAATCCTGTTCAATGTGGGAGGCGGCGTCGCGAGGCAACCCGTCCGCAGTCGTGTAGTGTTTGACGGGCAACTGCTCCGCGCACCCAGGGAGCGGAATTGAAACGATTGCGGCCAGAGACCACAGAAGATGAAGCGTGCCCCGCCGCAGAAGACCGATAATCATCAGCGCATTCGACTCTGCACAGTGTTTGAGTGACTAATGATGGCGCCATCCGAGGGTGGCGATAAACTTCGGTGGACATGTTAGCGGAGTTACCACCCGAGTACGAGGCTGCGAAGCAGCCGGCCAGAATGCTAGCCCCACGCGTAGCGCAGCGAAGCGTGGGGAGTAGAGTATTTACAACCAACGAGCCTGCGAAGCTGGCGACAGCGCGTAGTCGACAGTTTATTGAATCTTTGATCGCGGTCTCTGACGTTCCCGACAGACGCCTCCGCGGACAACGCAAATGCAACTCATGATGAACTTGATCAGATCTTCCGGCTGTTCGATCTGTGAGATCAACTACAAACTAAAAGCATGTCGGACGGCTTTGCACAAAAGTCGAATGAAGGGGTTTGCGAAGCGGTATCGGAACCGGGAGCGAACCGGGGTCCCCGACCGGGCATCCCGGTTGGGGTGGTGGTAGCGACCGGGTCTCGGTCGGAAAGAAAAAGCCATGATTTCACTATCAACCGTCGCCTTCGTAGATGAGCAGCGACCCGGTCGCTACCAACACCCCAAGCGGGTGCCCGCTTGGGGGCCCCGGTTCGCTTCCGGTTCTGATTTAGTCGGATTCGCCGCCGAGTTTTTGTGCAAAGCCATGTTGGGCCTTATGGACCAAAGCGGCGACGATATTCGGCTGAGTTTATGAAGCCATTAATCATGATCCGGTAGTCGCCACCCGTCGAGTTCATGATGGTTAGCCAGTTTAAGTACGACGCATCTGCGGTGCGGCGCAGGTATCCGAAGTACTGCATTATCACAAACGCTTCGTTGTAGAACTTGTTGAAGACCTCGGGGCTCTCCACCAGTTGCCTCAACACCTGGGCGCGGGTTAGTGAGCCGTTTGTCAGACCCTGAATCCACCCCGCCCTGCCCGGATGAGCTGGTAAGCCTACTGCCTGTAAAAGTGCATCGACATATGCCGTCGGATTATTGAAGGTCGCAGCATACTTCGTCTGAAACTCAGCTCGCGCCATAAACTCGTTCACGAATGCTACCTTGTTAGCTTCTAACTGTTCGGCAGTAAGGAACCCGCTCACCTTCGCGAAGTCAGGATAGAACTCCTCGGATAAAGGTATGCGGCCCAACGCGGAATAGAATCGATAGATAAAGTATCCACGTGATAGAAACTCTTCGCTGCGGAAGAATCCTGCCGACACTTCGATGCGGTCGCACGGTGGCGCAACAGTTATCCCGCAGTTGTTCAGCACATTACGCCAGCCTGCAAGGCCGGCGGGATCAGGATCGCGGCCAAGGAAGTCTAGATAATGTTGGCGTATGAAAAAGTCCACACCATCGATTGGATTCGCGCCCGTGACTGTCTCGTTATCCTGAATCGTAATTGTGGCTGTGGTGACTGTGCCGAGCGTGGCCCCGGTCGGATTGCTCAAAGTGATGCTGAAAGTTTCATTACCCTCAGCATACGAGTCGTCGATGATCGGAATAAAGATAGTCTTCGAGCTTTCACCCGCGGCAAAACGAAGGGTGCCCCCGGTGAAGGTATAGTCGCAACGGGCGGAGGCCATGCCGTTAAACTGGTTACATTCGTTGATAGCTGCGCTGTCCGCAGTGATGTAGTCAACTGTGGCGGCGGCGGAAGTGTTTGTTCGGTTAACAATGACCTGCGAATTCCCGCCGGCTTCTCCAATTGTGTAAGTCGATGCGCTTAACTGCACCGCGTTTGGCGTGGGCGTAGGAGTCGGCAATGGAGTCAGATTGTCAAAAATCTTCGTCACAAACGCATCGTTTGAAATCACGCTATTGCCGCCTCCATTGATCGGTTGGATGGCGCCTGCTAAGGGAAAGTTAGTCGAGAAGGTAACACCCGTAACATAGACATTCCCGTTGGCATCGACGTCGATGCCATTCCCTTCGTCGGAGTGATTACCGCCAAGATACGTCGAGTATATGAGAGCCGATCCTGCAGGGGTGAACTTCGTCACGAAGGCATCGCTGTTAAAGGAATCACCCCGTGCCGGTTGAATGGCATTAACAACGGGAAAGTTGTTCGACTGGGTGAAGCCCGTAACGTGAGCACTGCCCGACTGGTCCACCGCAATGGCGTATGCCCCGTCAGTGTTGATACCTCCCAGATAAGTTGAATAGAACACTCCGGAGCCGGTGGCATTAAATTTCGTTACAAAGACATCGGCGGCGCCTCTCAGAGTAGCCTGAACGGCATTGAATGTCGGGAAGTTGAACGAGAACGTATAACCGGAAACGTAGGCGTGGCCGGAAGTATCCACTGCTATACCTCTACCAACATCCTCGCCGACGCCTCCGAGATAAGTCGAATAAACTAAGCTGATACCGGATGCGTGAATTTTTGTTGTGAAGGCGTCGAAACCGCCTCGAATGACAGATTGAATGGCGCCCGCCGTCGGGAAATTGTTTGATGAAGTACTACCAGTGATGTAGGCGTTGTTGGATGAGTCTACTGCAATACTGTTAGCGCCATCGGCTCCCGCTCCGCCGAGGTATGTTGAATAAAAGCGGCCCGAGCCCGCGCTATTGATTTTGACTATAAAGGCGTCGAGGCCACCGGCGTTTACCGATCGAATGGCATTGAAAACGGGAAAATTGGCCGAGTTAGTAGACCCTGCGATGTAAGCGTTGCCGGATGAGTCCAGCGCGATTCCATTAGCGATGTCATTTACGCTGCCACCGAGATAAGTGGAATAGAACAAACCCGTTCCTGCGGCATTGATTTTGGTTACGAACGCATCAAAGCTTCCATTGTTGGTTGCCTGAATCGCTCCGGTAATCGGAAAGTTGGTCGATGCCGTAGAGCCAGTGACGTAGGCGTTGCCAAACGAATCGACCGCGATGCCATTACCCTCATCCCCGGCGTTTCCACCGAGAAAAGTGGAATAAACGCGCGCCGAACCTGCAACATTTATCTTCGTAACGAAAGCATCAAAGCCGCCAGCAATACCTGGCTGGCCCGGATTGGTAGTTGGAAAGTTCGACGACTGGGTTTCGCCGGTGACATAAGCGTTGCCGAACGAATCCACAGCGATTGCGTTGCCAATGTCGCTTCCGCTTCCGCCGAGGTAAGTTGAATAGATTAAGATCGGATCAATGACTAGTGGAAGCGTGCGGTCGTACTCTTCCACTTTAAAACTTATGAGCGATCGCCGCGTCACATATCGAGCATCGACCCTACGTCTCTCACCGTCTATTTCCTGATAGGCATAAGGCTGCTTTTGGCGCACTTCACTTCCATCGGCAAACCGCAGCACCAGTTCTCCCGTGATTTCATCGATGCGTAACTTCTGCGCGCCGTCAAACTTTAGTTGAATCTGCTTGTAGTCGTTTCCGGGGGCAACCACAAAATCATATTCAAGCTGACCCGCGTTCCCGTAGAACAGTTGATCAACGCCTGAGTAAACGTCCGCATACCGGACCCGGCGGTAATTCGGGACTTCACTGCGCCAACTCCTCTGATCGTTTCCAATAAAATAATTCGACTTCCCGTCCAGTTCGTTCTCACCCGAGACGTGCGGTGCTTTGTTAGCGCCGACTAAACGCATCCGTAGAATATTTGGCAACCTAGCGCTGGAGCTGGCACCTGGGGTTGTCTGCTGCGTTCGCAAACTCAGAACAGCTTCCCTGTCGGTGAGAAACAGAGAATAGCCGGAGGTGCGCGCGAGAAAGCGCACCTTAGCGTCTGTTTGTCCTCTATTTGCTTCGAAGGCTAGCGGTAGCTTGCCATAGACTTCGCGCGCAGAAGTATTCTCGTCCGGCTTTGCTGAGCGCAGACTTGGCATAACGGCAGTAGCCGCGAGTGTTGGCGAAGACTCTGCGTGGGAATAGGAACCGGTTAAAAGTGCCGGTTGCGTCACCAGTAGCAGTGATATGGATGAGATAGCCGCGAGTCGTAATAGCCCCTGAGTGGATAGCATTTCTTATTGTCCTTGGTAATTGGCGATTTGTTTACGAGTTTCCGGACCAAAGCGATTCGTTGGATCTGAGACTCGATAGTGCTATTGGTACCAGGGGGCAAGATGGAACCATGTAAGGGGAATAGCCGCAATCGTAAACTTATTCCTGCACCGTTCAAAGTTTTCAAAGGATTACGGAGTTTGCTGGCGAATCCGAGTGAGGTGTAAACGGCGACCGCCAGAGCGCCTCCTTGGAGTGCGCCTCCTGGCGAGGGCGCCTCCTGGCGAGGGCGCCTCCTGGCGAGGGCGCCTCCTTGGAGTGCGCCGCCTTGTCGGCGCTTTGGCCTGCTGCGACCTGTCGCAGCTTTGAAGGGTTAACTAACTTCTCAGGTAAGGAAGCGGCGCCAGGCCGCCGCGGGCCAAAGCGGTGACAAGGCACCGCACTCCAAGGAGGCGGTCCCAGCGCAGGGCTGGTCCCAGCGCCAGGGGCTATCGACCTTCCATCATGGGCCGAAGCGGACTCGTCTGCCGAGTACATGATGGCGAGGTGGCGCTTGCGTCGTTGGTGAAGCGCCTCCTTGGCGAGGGCGCCTGCCTTGGCGAGTGCGCCGCCTGGCGAGTGCGCCTCCTTGGAGTGCGCCGCCTTGTCGGCGCTTTGGCCTGCTGCGACCTGTCGCAGCTTTCGCGGCGCCTACACGCCCATCCGAATGATCTCAGTCCTACCGAGACGAAGCGGCGCCAGGCCGCCGCGGGCCAAAGCGGTGACAAGGCACCGCACTCCAAGGAGGCGTCCCAGCGCCTGAGGCTATAAACATCAGGGTCCAAAGCGGCGCCGGTATTCAGCAGAGTTCATGAAGCCATTGATCATGATCCGGTAGTCGCCATTGGTCTGATTCATGGTCTGAATCCAGTTCAGATACGACGCATCCGCTGTGCGGCGGAGATAACCGAAATACTGCATGATCACAAACGCTTCGTTGAAATATTTGTTGAAGACTTCCCCGCTCTCCACCAACTGTCTTAACACCTGCCCACGCGTCTGCGTGGTGTTATTGGCAGTCAGCGTGGCAATCCAGCCGGCGCGACCCGGATGATTGGGTAGCCCAACAGTCTGCAGTAACGCGTCAACATAAGCTGTCGGGCTATTGAACGTTGAAGCATACTTCGCCTGAAAGTCTGCTCGCGCCATGACTTCATTCACGTAGGCTGCCTTGTTCGCTTCCAACTGTTCTGCGGTCAGGAAGCCACTCACCTTGGCAAAGTCTGGAAAGAATTCCTCGGACACTGGAATCCTTCCTACTGCGGAAAAGAAGCGGTAGATGTAGTAACCGCGCGACTGAAACTCTTCGCGAACGGAAGAAGCCGGCAGACACTTCAATACGATCACATGGAGGCGCCACGGTTGTGCCGCAGTTATTCAGCACGTTGCGCCAGCCGGCCAGACCTGCGGGATCAGGTTCGCGGCCCAGGAAGTCGATGTACTGCTGGCGGATAAAGAAGTCAACGCCATCAATTGGGTTCGCCCCGTTGCCTGTTTCATTATCCTGAATGGCAACCGTGGCGGTCGAAGTTGATCCCAGCGCAGCTCCGGACGGATTGGTTAGAGTGATTGTAAAACCTTCATTGTCATCATCGTATGCATCATCCACGATGGGGACAAAGATCGTCTTAGACACTTCACCAGGCGCAAAATGCAGCGTGCCTAAGGTAGTCGCATAGTCACAGCGAGATGAAGCGACTCCATTGATAACGTCGCAATTCTGCAACGCCGCTGTGTCCGATGTGGCGTAATTTACTGCGACCGCGCCGGCCAGATTCCCGGTGCGGCTCACGACAATAGCGGCGCTGCCCGCGTTCTCAGCAACCGGCAAATTGTTTCCGCTCAAGGCCAAACTATTGTTGGCGAAAATTTGATAGACGCTGCCGTTCAAAAGTGAGACGACGTAAACGTTGCCGTCGGGTCCGGTTTGTATGTCGGTAGTGATTCCGAAGTCGCGTCCAACCAGGAGCGTTTCGCTTTCTGTTAGATCAAACTTATCAGTGTTGTCGGCTACCAGGTCGGCAATGCGCGAATCGGTTAAGGAAAAATGTTCGCGGTCGCTGGTCATCCTGAATCGGAACAAGAACCCGTTGAGCAACGTCGTGCGCGAGGCTCCGACAAACATGTTGCCGTCAAACTGCTCGCCCAGTGCACCACCCCGAACGAACCCGATTGGCGACGGCGCCACCGCATACTTCCAGCTGAACTCAGGCTCCGTATATTGTGCGCCCGGCAGAAGGTACAAACGCGATAATGCGGTCTGCGGTGTATCCGCGATGTTGCTGGGGGCCCAACGCAATTGCTGAAGATTGCCGGCAGCGTAGGTTGTTTCGATAGACTTGTATTCCGCAACTCTGGCCGCTGGCCCCATCAGCTGGATCCAGCCACCATTGAATCCGGCCTTCACTTTATTGATTTCATCGAAGGCGTCGTCACCGTTTTCCTGTGTCCATAGATTGCCGCTCAGATGATCAAACGCCATCCCGAAGCCGTTGCGAACACCGTACGCGAACACCTTCTTGATGTTGGCCGCGGCCGTTCCAGCTAGTCCGCTGTTGACGTTGAAGAAAGGATTGTCCGTTGGAGTCGTGCCATCGTCGTTGAGTCGAAGGACGACGCCGGTCAGGTGATTGTCATCAGGTTCCGGGCCGCCGAATTGATCATCCGGCACGGGGCCGCCACTGGTGATGTTTTGCAAGAGCCCACGGCGGCCGTTATCACCGAAGAGTATGTAGAGTTTGCCGTCGGGGCCAAAGCGCAACACGCCCCCATTGTGATTGCCGCGTGAGGGTTGACCAGCATCCTGCTGCAGCGCGCGTAAGCGAATCAGGTTGAGGTCGAAGGCCAGATTCGAACCGTTCCATTTATATCGATCAACTCGTTGGCCCAATACAGCGATCGCGTCCACATTGTTTGTATCGACGCCGGTATTGCTTTCGCTCCAGAAAAGATAGACAAAACCGTTTGACGCAAACTGTGGATGCAAAGCGATGCCCAGTAGCCCGCGTTCCGAAGCGGAGTTCACCGCCAAATCCAACACTGTGCTTTGGATCGATCCGTTAACAACCCGCTGTACTTTCCCGGTATCTTTCTCTAAAACGAGGAAATCGTTCGGACCAAGAAATGCCATGCTGGTCGGAAAGTTTAGACCCATAACGATTGTCCTCACGGCCAAGCTCGAATCCAGCATCACCGGCGAGGCGGCCGCAGCCTGAATCAAAGTAGTGATTGATGCAGAATTGTTGGCAGTTGCGTAATCCGTTTCGGCGGAACTAACCGTCGCAGAGTTAACCAGTTGTCCCGGTGCGGTGGGCGCGACAACAATCGTTACGATTGCCGTGGCACCCGAAGCCAGAGGACCTAAGGCGCATGATGTTGTGCCATTGCACGAACCCTGGCTGGCGGATGAGGAAACGAAGGTAACACCCGCGGGCAATGTGTCGTTCACCATCACATTGGTGGCCTGAGCTGGTCCATTATTGATGACCGTCAGACGATAACTGAGGTTAATTCCGACCTGGCCGGGATTAGGGGATGCGGCTTTGGTCATAGACAGATCGACATTTGAAGGACTAATGATCTGCAATCCGACCTGAGCGCTGTGCATCAAACTGCCCGAACTGCTGCTGATAGTGACAGTCTGGTTTCCTACTGGTGAGCCCGCGGTGGTGTTTACGGTCAGAGTGGATGTTTTCGAAAAAGCGTCCGTGATGGCAATTGTCGCTGGATTAAAGCTGAATGTTGCGCCCGCTGGGAGCCCGGTGGCGTTGAGATTGACTACGCCCGTAAAGCCCGCAAGTGGGATCACGGTGATCGTATACTCGGCACTTGCGCCGGGGACGATGTTTCTTGCCGACGGTGTGACGCTGAGAAAGAAGTCTGGAGTACTCGAGGCCGACGCAGCGGCGACGAAAGTCTTATAGATGTGATCGCCGGACGTGTTGCCATCGTTATTAGCGTGGTTGCCGGCCGCATAAAAACTGATTGGCCCAATGTCGGTCGCGGGAGCAGTCCAGTTAAAAGTCCAGCTGGCGCCGTTTTGCTGGCCCATAAAGGTCCCGGCATTGGTGTGCTCAATGTATTGACGAGCTGCACCCGGGCCCTGATTGTCCAGTATCTGGGTTAGACCGTTAGTGCTCGCCAGGTTCCCTGCCTTCTCGTCCGAAGTGTCGAGCGCGGTTAACTGAAAGCCCCATCGTAGTCGGGTCGGATCGGCGTTCGTATGAGTGACCGTAATCGGATAGGTTTGTCCAGGTACATAAGTTTGCGGAGCGGTGATGGCAATATGCCCGGTGCCCGACTCGGTGGGAACGTGACATTCAGCGCAAGCCTCCGGTTCTTCGCCGGGCGCGCCCGTGTATCCAGCTGGAGGGCCAGCGGAGAACGCATGCACTGTCCGGAACGCGTCTGTATTTGACAGCAGGAATCCGCAGAGAGCGGCGAGCAACGACGGGAGTATTATGAGCCGTGCTTTTTCAAACCTTGGATCTTTGCGAGAGTTAGACATTGCCATTCATCGGTCGCGGCTTGGAGCGCCCCGGGAAACTCATTACAGAACCGAGCGCGGTAGCGCCGGATCCCAGAGGCTACATTCGATATTGAGCCTCGACCACGTTGGCGCCACCTAAACTTACTTCTAGCATCCGGCGCTACCGCGCCCGGTTCTGCAGTAGCTAGACGCCCAGCCAACGTTGTGAAGCTGGCCTTCAAAAATAGCCTAGCGAAATTCCGCTAGGCTATGTCAATTACAAATCCAGCAAGCCTCAAAACTAACCAAGGAAACCCAGATTAGGAGTTGAGAAGCGTCCGATCAAAGGAAACACAGCGGGGAGATCGACTGAGGATAAACCGTACCACGTGGCGAGGGTACCAGCGTACTGCTCCACGGAAGTCGTCGGTATCCAACGCCCGCGCGGATTTGAACCACCGTCGGTATCGTTTGGTCCACCCAGCGCAAGGGTTGGATAGGCACCGTAAAGTGTGCGACCCAGCACTGAGCCACCGACTATGAGCTGATGATTTCCCCAGGCATGGTCGCTGCCCACCTGACCGCCCGAGCCTGCCGGCTGGAACGTGCGGCCAAAGTCTGACATGGTAAATAGCGTCACCTTGTCCGCCAAATTTAGTTCCACCGTCGCCGCATAAAACGCACTAATCGCCTGGCTCACCTGGCTCAGCAAAGTCACTTGTCCGCCGAGCTGCGATGAGTGGGTATCGAACCCGCCAATCTGCACAAAGAAGATCTGGCGCTTCATGTTGATGCCGGCCGTTGGATCGGTGCTGGCCTTGATTAGACGAGCCACCTGAAGCAACTGGCGGCTGATTGATGTGTTGGGAAACGGAGTTGTCAGTACCGGATTAACAGTACTCAAAGCGATATCCGTTTGAATCGAGCTTGAACGAGTATCGTTTGACGCCTTGATCAGTTTGAAGTTGTTGTCCAGAGTGCGTAATTCGTTGAACGAAGCCTTGCGTGAGTTAATGTCGCTGGCGGAAGCGCCTGGAGCGTCATTGAGGACGAGAACGTTGGCCAACGAAGTATTCGAATCGGAAACTGCTAGTTGGCGCGTGTCGACTCCCGTCAGGAAAAGATTTACACCGGCAATGGAAACGTTACTCGGAAAGGTAGCAGAACCATTCAGCCCAGGAGTTCTGTCGGCCAGACGCCCGCCCCAGCCCGTTTGGCTGACGCTGTTTGCGATCGCCGTTTGAAACAGCCCCACCTGATCGGAGTGTGAAAAGAGTTGAAGCGGCTTCTTGCCGGTGCCGTTTTGATATGTGGTCTTCGTGATCGGTTCAACCAGGGGCCCGTTGTTACAGAGCACAGCCAGCTTTCCTGAATTAAACAGAGTCTGCATCTCCGTCATGTTCGGGTGAAAGCCGTATGAGCCACCACTTAATGGTGAAACGGGCAGCAAGCTCGCCTGCGGGATGGCTAGCCCGGCTGCGCTGCGAGCAGCAGAGTATGCAGAATATTGATCGAGGGAAACGAACATGTTATTGCCGTCGTTCCCGCCGTTCATGAAGAGGCATACGAGCGCTTTGTAATCGGTTGCAGCCTGAGGTGTCAGTGCGTGGACGACGCCAAAGCTGTCAAGACTCGAAGCCATTGCCAAGCCGCCAAGCGCGCACGCGCTGTTACGTAGAAAGTCTCTGCGTGTTGTTGCCATTGTCGTTATCTCTGTATGTCGTACTGCGAAGAAGTTGCCACCAGATAGACCGCCGCACGCGCCCGTTTTTGATGACGAGTTGTCAGGTTAGTGTCGTTGATCGCATTCATTGCGGTGATGACAGAGGCGCGCATTTGGGCATTCATTGTGCCGTGCAACAGGAGCGCGTTGAGCGCATCCACTACTTGGCCGTCATCCGGATTGACGGACATGGCCTCGAGGTTGGCGATGTCGATTGAGGTGCCACGAGGTCTATCGGGGCTTGTCGCACTCGGAGTTGTGTTCGCAGATACACCGGTATAGATCAGCGTATTTATGTTGTTCGCCCGTCGCAGCGTTGTAGACGTGGAGAGAATGCCAAACGCCGGACCCAGTATCTTAGTGCCGGGAACTTCGTAGCCGGACTGGTAATAACTAAAGACGGTCGTCGGCAGGAAAATCGGTTGGTCCAAAGAGCCCGTAAAATCGTTCGACGACCTCGTACCCAACGTACCATCGCTGGTTGAAGCTTTGTCAAACGACTTAACGTTAAACGCCCTGAGGAACCCATTGATGTACTGAGCCGGCTCTCGGAGTTTTCCGAAGTTTGGGTCGGTCTTTAAGTCGCCCCGTGCCTCCGGATCGAGGAGTATCGCCTGCACGACCGCCCTTAGGTTGCCACGCGCGCCTGAGGAACAGTTCGCAACTGGATAGAGTGCGTCGCAGGCGTTGTTGAAAACTCGAGCGACACGCTCGACGTACGCCGGACTGGGATTGCTCGTTACCAAATGCTGAATCAATTGTTTGCTGACAAATGGACCAACATTCGGATGGTTGAAAAGATTGTCCAGGGCGGCCGTCATGTCGGCTCGTGCGCAGTCAATATTTGGCTGTCCGCTTGTACTGGGGCATGCGGTAGTGGAGAAACCGTTTAGAAGGACCTTTGCACCGAAATCATGGTTCGTTCCACCGCGAGGAATCATCGGGTCACGCCAGTTTGCTGTGCCCGCGGCTATCGTCCCTGGAACCAAGTTCCAACCGGTGAAAACCCGAGTAAATTCGTTTACGTCGTTTTGGGTATAAGCAGCGAGCGGCGCGCCGAGCGAATCACGTTTGGGAGTGCCGTCAAGATTAAGCTGCTCGGTTCCGATGGTGAATAACTGCAGTATCTCTCGCGCAAAGTTCTCATTCGGGCTCAACCGAGTGCTTAGTCGCATGTCGAGATATTCACCCATTGCCGGACTGAGTGTGATTTCCCCCAACAAGGTGCGATAGCTTCCGAATGCATTTCGATCGAGAGCCTGCAAGTAAACCGTCAGCCAACTTGGGCGATTGATCTCACTCGCCGACGACACCACGATCATCTGGTGTAAGGCGAAGGCAACACGCTGGCGCAGTTGGTCTGGACCATAGAGCGCGTTCGAGAAAAATGTCCGGTGGACCGGATAGATCGTAAAGTTGTCGCGAGTGCAAACGGTTTGGTTGTAATTCGGAACTGATGGATTGGTGGCCGGACAAGCTGAGCCGTCCTCGGCGGGGAATATAAGGTCAGGATAGTTTGAGCCTTTTGCGGCATTCTGCGGGGCGAGATTGAACTGCTCATCCAGGTATGCCCTGAAGCCCATCGCTTTCACGCGGGTGATCTCAGCCGGCGTCGGCCCCCAGGAAGCCTGCTCGAGAAATCTCACCGTGTCGGCATCGGTTGCTGAGCCTGTATACGTATCTGGTGTTAACGGCGGCGTCGCCGGAGGCGGCGTCACCGGAGCCGGAGTAGGCACCGCACCGAAATCGTCTGCGGGGCCACCGCCGGTTTGGCCGATACCAATGCGCACCCGGTTGCTCGACATTCCGTGGACGTGAATTCCAAGTAAGACATCCCCAACCGATGTCAGGTCATCCGCCAACCTCACGATGAACATCGTGATACCAGGGAAGCCCGGAACCGTTCCGCTGTATTCAACTTTTAAGGGGTAGCGCTTCCCTGCAGCATCCTGCACATCCGCGGTGAATGCGTTCACACCTTCACCTGCCAGCAACTCAACGTTTGTCGCGAAGACCGCGATGCGAGTGCGCGGGTCAGAACCGAAAGCGATGGTCTGCGTCAGAGGAAATGGCTCGCCCTTGAAGCTGACAGACTCCATGGCAATGGCTCGCGTAGAGGTCGCTTCACTCAGCAGCACAGGAGCCTTCGGACTCGCAGCTTGAATCGATCCGGCTGCAGCCGAGGCCAGTACTATTGATGCCAGAAATGTCAGAAGACTTTTCGACGCGCGGCGTGGGGGACTGATTGTCATTAGGATAGACTCTCCAACACAGGTTTCTGCCAAATTCCGATCAAAGCCCGGCAAACTGTGAGGCTGATTCCAAATTAAATTTGGTGGAGGGGCCACCCGGCAATTCCAGGTTCGGGTAACTATATCACTGGCGATATCCCTCGGGTCAACAACTTTAGACGATACTGAACCAAATAAAGTTGAAAGAATACTTTGTCGCCTGAGGGCTACAACCGAGGAGGGTTTTATGGTGATTAAAGCCAGACCGAAGTACTTGTTTCATTGCGCTGCGGCTTAGTCGAGCGGTTTGACAGTGAGTGATTGCTTCCCTATTATCCCTCTACTTGTCGGGGCGTGGCTCAGCCTGGTAGAGCGCTCGGTTCGGGACCGAGAGGTCGGAGGTTCGAATCCTCTCGCCCCGACCATTCACTTCAACAGCTCACAGCAAATCCTCATACCAGCTTTTCAACGTACAGTGACCGTAGGTCGCGCGCGCCAGTAATCATCGAAGTCGCTGCGCGAGCCATTCGCCGATCATCGCTATCACGTCTGCCCGCATCACAATTGGCGGGGGTAGCTTCGCATAGTTCCCTGGAAAGCCGTCGGTGTCCTGCACGAAGAGATGGTTGAGATCCGGCAGCACGCGCGCAGTCACATCCTTGTTTCCACCCTCCTTGAACGCGGTCTCCTGTAGCGCCACCTCCGCGGGCACCGCCTGCTGATCGCGAGAGCCGGTGAGGATCAGCACCGGCGTCTTCACGCGGCGCATGGTGGAAGCAGGATCGTGAGTGAGGAAGAATTTCATCCACGGGTCCGCGGCCATCATGGCGTCGATCCTCTTGTCGATCCCGGCGATTTGCTCGGTCCGCATTTCGGGCGTGAGCCTGGTGTTGTGCTCAATGCCGTTCCTAATCTGGAAATGGAGCGCGGTGCGCCCCGGCTGCGCGATGCCGGCGAGCAGCACGATGGCGCGCAACGTGGGTTCCTTTTCGGCGACCATCGGCGCGATTATGGCACCCTCGCTATGGCCGAGCACCCCGAGGCGGTCGCCCCGGATCTCGGGCCGCGTGCGCAGATACGCAAGGGCGGCGCGCACGTCCTCGGCGAAATCGGCGCTGGTCGAGCCCTTGAACGTGCCACCCGATGCCCCCGTTCCACGATCGTCCATGCGCAGCACCGCTATCCCACGACGCGCCAGCGAATCCGCGATCTGGCGGAAAGGCAGAAACCCTGGTAGCCCGATATTTTCATCGCGGTCCTGGGGTCCGGAGCCCGTGACGGTGACGATGGCGCTCACCGGTTTTGTGCGGCTGGCACTCTTGGGCAGGGTCAGCGTGCCGGCGAGGGTGTGGCCGGCCGGCGTCTTCACCACCACATCTTCAGCGGTGTAGGGGGCGTCAGCGGGGGCCGAGTAATCCGGCTTCGGCTTCGGCAAGGGCGTCGCCGCCGGCGTCACGGCTGCCTGGTCGCCGCGCTTGAGGGTGAGCGGGAACTTCTGGTCGCCCTGGCTAAACGTCCCGGTCAACTCGGTGCGCACTTTATTCAGCGTGCCTTCGTAGACGATCGCGGCCGACTTGATCTCGAAGCGCACGGCATCACCATTGACCGTGATTGTGTCAATCGGGATGCTCGCGCCTTGATCGAGGCTGTCAAATTTACCAGCGTAAGCACCCGCGCCCGATTTAGTGACGGTCACGAGTAAACGAAGTTTCTGCGCGCCCGCTTCAAGCGTACCCTGCCATGAACCTTCAAAGGCTGTCGCCGGCGGCGGCGGCACTACGGCTGTCTGCTCACGGCGCTTGAAGCTGAGCGGGAACTCTTGGCCACCCTGGGTGTACTTCCCGGTCAACTCCGTGCGCTCTTTGTTCAGAACGCCCTCGAAGACGGCATCGATCGACTTCATCTCCAGGCGCACGGCATCAATATTGACCGTGATTATGTCAATCGGGATGACTGCACCCTGGTCGAGGCTGTCTAATTTACCGGCATAAGCGCCCGCGTCCGATTTCGTCACGGTCAGAGCCAGGCGAAGCTTAGAACCGCCCGCTTCAAGCGTACCCTGCCACGAACCTTCAAAGCCTTTCGCCGGTGTTTGACTAACAACCTGGCACGAGAGGACAAGCAGAAACAGCAACATCAACAAAGTATTTTTCATGATGGCTAATATTTTCCCTTCAATTCAATCAATATGTTTCGCGCGCACTTCAGCGCTCCTGAACGGGCACTGCGATGTATGACGCGTACCGGCCAGACCGGAACACTCGCTGAGTGGCTCGCTGAAAGTCAGTCTCTTTCGCCAGAAAGATATTCGGCACGAATCGCTGCGGATTGCGATCGATAACCGGGAACCAACTGCTCTGAACCTGCACCATGATCCGGTGTCCTTTCTTGAAGGCGTGATCGTTGGCCGGAAACGGGATTTGATAGTGCTGAACCGAGTTTGTCGGAATCGGCTGAGGTTTCTCGAAGCTTTTTAGGTAACGGCCACGGAAAACATCCCCGGCGATCATCAGTTGAAAGCCACTCATTTCAGGATCGGCTTCGTATTTCTGCGGATATACGTCGATTAGCTTTACGATCCAGTCGCTGTCAGTTCCTGTCGTCGAAGCAAATAGATTAGAGACAAGCCTTCCCGACACCACCACATCTTCCTGAAGCGGTTCACTGATCCATGAGAGCACATCCGGTCGGTGGTCCACGAAGCGCTGATCTTCGACGAGCCATGTCGACCAGCCGCTCCGGAGTTTGATCGGACGCGGACGGTAAGGAACCGGATTCGCGGGATCCGAGATGAAGCTGTCGAACGACTCACCTGTTGCCGGCGGAGCGGTGAACGAAAGCGCTCTGTCCTTTTGTAAATAGAGCTTGCGATCTACAACGTTCTGTTTTGGCGGCCAGGCATCGTGGCGGATCCATTCGTTGGCGCCTGTCCTGAAAGTCAATGCTTCAGGAAGTTCATGACTTCCCTTGCCTTTCAAGTAGTGCGCAAGAAACGGCACCAGTATCTTGCGTCGGTAATGTTCCGCAGTCGCACTGCCGAAATCGATCTTGCCCAGTTTCCTGCCTTCGCCTCTCGACCAGCCACCGTGGTTCCATGGTCCAACGACGAGAAAGTTTTGTTTTTCCTTGTCATGTCGTTCCAGCAGTTCGTAGATTTTGATTGGACCGTAAAAGTCTTCCTGGTCCCACCATCCGGCGACGTTCAGCGTCGGAACAGTCACGCGGTTCAGCCACGGCGCGAAAGCCTGACGTTTCCAGAAATCGTCATAGTCAGGACGGTTGGCGAAGTCGCGCCAGCTTGGAAGCTTGCCATGAAAGTACTTCGTCTCGACGTTCGCGAGCGAGCCGAGTTTCAAGTACCACTCGTAGGTATCAAACGTGTCGATAACTTTGGAAACATCGGAGATTTCTTTCGACGACTCCATCATGTAGGCGTATTCAAAACCATAACTCAACCGGAAGGCGCCGTTGTGATGAAAGTCGTCGCCTATCCACATGTCCGCCGGCGACGCCTGCTGAACAACGGCCTTGAGTGCCGGATGCGGATCAAGCATGGCCATCACCGACAGCCATGCGCCATAGCTGGTTCCAGCGATCCCGGCTCGGCCGTTATGGTTGGACACATTTTTCAGGAGCCATTCAATCGTGTCGTAAGTGTCAGTGCTTTCATCGATGGCGGATTTATCTTTAGGATCTCGGGGTTGCCGAAGCATGACAAACTGACCTTCCGACTTGAAGCGTCCGCGGATGTCCTGTTGCACGACGATGAAACCTTCAGCTGCTAGTTCAGGAAGTGCCGCTGCAATTTGAGCTGGAGTCGAATTGCCGATGCCATATGGCGTCCTCAGAAGCAGAAAAGGAAATTGCTGGTCTGTCCGGGTGGGGGCGTAGATTCGCGTGTTGAGCCCAACACCATCTCGCATCGCGATCATTGCGTCAGTGCGAGTAAAAAGCGGTTGCTCATTTTGGGCCTTGACGGGCGCGAAGGTTGCGAAGCAGAAGAGCGTGACAAGCGAGAGAGCTAAGTAAGTAATTGCCTTCTTCATTTGAACCTTTCTGACGTTGGTGTCATGAGGTCAGTACCACCTCGCGCTAGCGGGTGGGTATCTCGATTGCCAATCGCCGATTTGCGATTGGTAATTGCTCCTCTGCTAATCGCCAATCCGCATTCGACAATTGGCACTAGGGCAATCTTGAGACCCACCCGCTACCGCGAGGTGGTACTGACCTCATGACACTCAGGCGCGATCCCTACACACTTCACTTCACCTTCCCCGGGCCCCAGAGCGCCCTTCCAGGTTTTGCTCCGGTGAGTTCGCCGGCATTGAGAACCTGCGTGCCGTTCACAAATACGTGTTGCACCCCGACCGACAACTGGTGCGGGTTTTCAAACGTGGCGCGGTCAGCAATTGTTTGGGGATCGAACACCACCACATCTGCGAACATTCCGGGTCTAAGAAAACCGCGACGATCGAGCCCGAGGTTAGTGGCCGGTAAGCTTGAGAGCCGCCGCACTGCTTCAGTTAGCGAAATCACTTTTTCTTCGCGAACATATTTGCCGAGGAGCCGCGCAAAATTGCCATACGCTCGTGGATGCGCCGAAGATCTGAGAGCGTTACCTTCCGGCGCAATCGAAGCCGCATCAGATCCGAACGAAACCCACGGTTGGCGGATCTGCTTCTTGAGGTTTTCTTCGCTCATCAAGAAATAAATTGTGCCGACGCGAGATCGATCTTCAAGCACGAGGTCCATAATGGTCTCGACCGGATCTTGGCCGCGCATCTTCGCAACCTCACCCAGAGTCTTACCAACCAGGGGCTTCAACTTCTCGCTTCGGAAACTGGCCAGCAGAAGCCGATCGGGTGAACCTGCGAGCGCGTAAAGGTTTTCCCAGTCGTTCGAGTTGATGCGAATGGCATCCGCAATCTTCTTGCGCGTATCAGGATCCTCCAGGCGCTTGTAGCCAGCTTCCCGTCCGCCATCCCAAACCCATGGCGGCATGCTGGCGTCCAGGCCCGTGCCACCGGCCGGATAGGTGTACATGTCGGCAGTGATCTTTAGCCCACCGCGTCGCGCCTTTTCGATCATCTTGAACACCTGATCCATCTTGGGCCAGTTGGCCGCGCCCGATGCCTTGAGGTGATAGATCTCAGCCGGCAGTCCGGCCTCACGACTGATGCGAATGGTTTCCTCCACGGCTTCGATCAACTGATTTCCTTCGCTGCGCATGTGCGTGGTGTATTTGCCTTTGTATTTGGCGGCAACCTTGCACAGTTCGATCAATTCTTCGGTCTTGGCGAAAAATGCCGGAGGATAAATAAGGGCAGTCGTGATGCCCAGCGCCCCGGCCTCCATCTCACGTCGCACCAATTCGCGCATCTGGTCGAGTTGCGCAGGCGTGGGTTGTTTGTCTTCCAAACCAATCACATGCTCACGAATGGTTACTGCTCCAATGAACGACGCGACGTTTTGCGGAATTCCGCGTTTCTCGAGAAACGTGAGATATTCAGCCAGCGTGGTCCACTCGATGTCGAGGCTGCCCTCGCCTCGCGTTTCGCGCATCCGCTTTTTCATCTCATCGCTGAGCGGCCCCATGGAAAACTCGCCGAAGATCTGCGTGGTTACACCCTGCTTGAGCTCACTAAGCGAGCGGGGATCGCGAATCAGGGACGATTCAGAGTGCGAGAGCATGTTGATAAAGCCCGGCGCGACTGCGAGACTTTTAGCGTCCACAACGGTTGTTGCTGTGGCTCGACTCAAGTTGCCGATCGCTGCGACGCGATCGCCTCTGATTCCTACATCGGCACGCCTCGGTGGGCGACCACTGCCGTCATACACAGTGCCGCCCTTGATAATGACGTTGAATGAAGCCGCACTGCGCCTTTGGGAAAGCGCCGTTGCTGATAGAGCAAGTATCAGCGTTAGAGATAGAAGCTTATGGAGATTTGTTCTCATGATCTTTGGTAGCGTTTGTCGCTTTGCCCGAAAAGTTAGTCTGACGAGATCTTGAACATCCTGGCATGCGGCTTAGCCGCCGCACAGTGTGGCGGCTTAGCCGCATCCCGAGAACTCCTCGTTCGACTTCGGGGCCGGACACATCCAAAGTAGATTCGAAGAGAATTATCTAGCTCCCTGCCTGGACACCCGATCGATAGGCGCGGGTCGCGGAACTCGCCGCACGGGATTCTGTTCGAGAAGCTTCAGGGCCTCCTGCACCGCTCGTTCAAGCTGTGGATCGTGTCCTTTGATTACTTCGGCCGGGGTGTATTCAACTTCGATGTCCGGGGCAACGCCCTCGTTCTCTACGGCCCACTTACCCGACAGGTCATAGAACGCCAAATTAGGCGCGGTGATTCCACCGCCATCGATCGTCGGCGGAAAGCCGAGGGTGCCGACGAGCCCGCCCCACGTGCGGGTCCCCACAAGGGGCCCGAGCTTTCGCTGGCGAAACATGTATGGCAAGGCGTCTCCACCCGAGCCCGCCGACTCGTTGATGATCATCACCTTGGGTCCCCAGATTCCTGCAGTTGGCGAAGTCGCGGGCTGGCCGTCGCGTTGTGCAAAGAAACCCATCAGCTTTCGATCCAGCTCGCTGACGACGTAATCAGCAACCTGTCCACCCTGGTTGTAACGCTCATCGATGATCGCGCCTTCTTTGTCTTGTTGCGCATAGTAGTAACGAGTGAAAGCGGTGTAGCCTGGGCCAGCTGTGTTGGGAAGCCAAACATAGGCAAGACGTCCACCAGAAAGTTTGTCAACCAATCGTCGATTGTCTTCAATCCACGCCCGCGCGCGTAGGCCATCTTCACTTGGAACGGGGATGACGGTGACAACGCGTGAACCTTCCATCGAAGGATTCTTGCCGACCCTGATGAGGGTCTGTCTTCCTGCTGTGCCTTCAAATAAGCTGTAGAGATTGGCGGGCGGCGCCAGCGAGCGGCCATTCACTTCAAGAATGTAATCTCCTTCTGACACTTGAATGCCGGGCGCGCTCAGCGGAGCGCGCAGATCGGGGTTCCAATTCTCGCCGGTAATGATGCGCTTGATTCGATAGCGTCCGTTCTCAATCGCAAAGTCTGCTCCTAACAAACCAACCGCTACCGGATCCTCACCGGGGACGTCGCCTGTGCCCTGCAGATAAGAGTGGCCCACCGCCAGCTCTCCCCCAACGACCGCGATGAGATAAGCCAGGTCGGCGCGATGGCCGACGGAAGCCAACCACGGACGGTACTTCTCAAAAACCGCCTGCCAGTTAGCGCCGTGGAATTTCGCATCGTAGAAATATTCGCGTTGAATGCGCCAGGTCTCGCGATAAATCTGCGCCCACTCAGCTCGGGGATCGATGCGCATCTCCATTTGCGCCAGAGCAAGAGGACCATCGCCGACTCTAACAGGAGCGGGGCGATCCGTGGGCACTACGCCCCAACTGGTTCCCCCGCCGGCAGCGGCTTGATAAAGAAGTTTCTTCTTGTCGTGCGAAAGTGAGTACGAGCGAATGCCTTCGAGGAACGGGGCGGTCGTGCGCTCCTTGAGCTGGTAACGCTGCAAACGAAGTGACGGCGGTACGGGAGCGGTCGTCAGAATTGGTTCGGTGTAATAGAAAGTTCCGGCAGCACCCGCGGTGAGATTGCTGTAATCACCGGCCGGTATGTTTACGGAAATGATTCGTTGTCCGATTCGATCGAAATCAATGCGGACACTAGCGGCTCGAGGTGCGGCAGGCGATGGCGCCGCCGGTGGTGCCGCTTCGGCGCGACCCTCCGCGGGGGTGGGGCGTGGTGGTGGTTCATCACCAGTTTCCGGCAATAACGGTGAGGGTTCAGTCGCGCCCAACACCGTGAGATAGACCGCGCGGCGCACGGGCCGGTCGATCGAACTCATCTCGAGCCACCCGGTGCTGGGACCGTAATTCGTGCTTGCCATGAAGTAAAGATACTTGCCTCCGGCATCGAAGGCGGGCGAGATCGAATCCGCCAGCCCGTCAGTTACCTGATGACTTTTCTTTTCAGCTAACGAATAAATGAAGATCGCGCGCAGACGACTGGGCAGATTTCTTGAATAGGCGACCCACTTTGAGTCGGGGGCCCAGGTCGCATCGAACGAGCGAAACGGATCGGGATAATTGTCGGTATCGATCTTCGTCGCTTTGCCTCCAGCCACTTCGATCATCCAAAGGTTTTTGTGATTATCTTGAAGCAGAATTTGCGTGCCATCTGGCGCCCAGTTAAGCGCGGAGAAAAATGCTGTTGATGGGAGTGCAATTGACCGTGGCGCGGCGACACCCAGGGGATCGCCGATCACGAGTTGATACTCACCGCTCGAGTCTGAGAGCCAGGCGAGTTGGCTGCCATCAGGCGACCAGGTAGGACTGCGATCGTGAGTTCCCGGGCTTTGAGTCAGATTTCTGTAATCGCCTTTCTCGGCGGGGACTGTAAAAATCTCCCCGCGCGCTTCGAAGGCCGCCCGCACGCCGGTGGGAGAGAGCGCCGAGTTGCGAATCATACTTACTACTTTCTTAAACTGGGGACGAGCCCAGGGTAGGTCGCCGGTAACTTCGACGTTCATCCTGCGCGACTGCCCCGTTTTCGTGTCGAGTAAGTGCACATATCCCGCCTGTTCGTAGACGATCGCGTCCGAACCGGCTGATGCATTCATGATGTCGAAGTCGTCGTGACGGGTTAGCTGGGTGAGCTGCTTCGTGTCCGTGCGGTAGGAGAAAAGGTTGACTATTTGATTGCGGTCAGAGAGGAAGTAAACAGTATTGCCGATCCACATCGGATTACTGTCGTTGCTATTGGTCCAGGGAAGCTTCTCGATCGAGTGATCGGCCAGCGTCATGATGCGGATCGGATGAGTACGGCCGCCACGGTAGTTTCGCCAATAGCTGGCCTCATGCCACGCCGGGATGAACGCGGTTGAGAATTCTTCATGAGCAATGCGGCCGCCCTCCGGGGAATAGGCGCCGCTGAACGCACGAGGCATCGGCAACGCCTCCGGTAAACCGCCGCCCTCAGGACCAATGGTCCATAGCCTAAAGTATGGCTGAGGTGCGCTGATCCGTCCCGACGCGAAGAGCACACGACGACCATCGGGTGTCCAGCCGCGCACTCGGTCAGGACCCGGATGAAAGGTCAACCGCTTAGCCTCGCCACCTGAAGTTGGCACGACATAAACGTCAGTGTTGCCGGCAACCGTGGCGCTGAAAGCGATCCTGGATCCATCGGGCGAGAAGTAAGGATCAGCCTCGGCTCCCTGAGTCGAAGTTATGCGTCGGGCGTCTCCGCCGTTGCGCGCGACAATCCATAAGTCACCGGCATATGCAAAGGCCACCAGATCGCGGCTCACTGTTGGATGACGGAGCAATCGTGTCTCCTGAGCGAAGGCAGCGCCGGAGATGGCAAGACATAGCAGTAAACCCAAAGTCATTTGTTTTGTATTCATATCGAGCCTCATTAAAAGTTTGTATCGAAAAAGTCGTTTAGAACGGGCACTTGTGCCCTGTTCGTCGTCGCGCACAAGTGCGCTATCTAAACGGAAAGCTTACTTAATCTTATCGAATAGCATGTTTCCGATCGGATACCGCTGCCAATCCTTATAATCGAAATGCCACCACTCCGCCTCATAGACGGTGAAGCCCTCCGACTCCATCGCATCGCGCAACAGCTCACGGTGCCAACGTTGGAGTGAAGTACCGCCGGGATAGTCAGGGTATGAACGGTCAGTGGTCTCGTCATACGTGCCTACCATCTCAACCGGTTTTCCCGTGTTCAGATCGTAAAGCGTTAGATCAACTGCGGCGCCGCGATTGTGCCGGGAGCCCTTCGACGGATCAGCCACGAAGAGCTTCTTATCAAGCGGGGTTGCATCCCAGAAGACTTTAGTTACATACCAGGGCCGGTAGCCATCATGGATAAGCAATCCGTAACCTTTCTCTTTCAGCTTACGATGAGCACGGACGACTGCTTCAGCAGCGGGGCGTTGCAGAAAGGCTCGCGGTTCGGAATAGAAAACACTACCCAGAAAGTTGTTGGTCGAAGCATAGCGGACGTCTAGTTTAATCGTCGGATCAAGACGCGTAAGCTCCTCCAGCTCCGAATCGCGGAACTCCCCGGCCTCTTTAGGCGGCTGGGCCGTAAGCGCCTCTTTCAGCAATTCGCTGACCGGTCGAACGGGCTTAATGCGAAGCTGACCGGCTCCGTCTTCCGGCCCGACGTTGCGGCGTTTGAACACGACGCTGGCAGCTTCGACCTGAGTCGCGCGACCAGTCTTGTCGCGAGTGAAGATAAGCCGCTCACCGTCGTAGAGTCCTCTGTCAGGAAACTTGAAGACGTTTTCCGATACTTGCTCAAGCGGGTCGAACTCAAACCACTCGATCAAGGCCCACAGTTTTCCGTCCCGTTCGAAAATGTAGAGGATGTCGTGATCCCAACCATACTCGCCTATGAGACCCCGCCACCCGATCGGCGCCGGCCGCGGTTTAGGAACCTCGGTGCGCTTAAATGTTTCATTGCCGATGACAATCGCATTGTCACGTACTGATATCTTTTCGCCGTAGGCGAGCTTGTCATCGACGATTAGGGCGTCGCCAAGTGAGCGCAACCGCACCTGCTCTCCGCCAAGGCTACTGAGTTTCGAAAGCTTGCCGGCGCTCTCAATCAAGTCGATGCTCTTCGGTCCGTTTACATAGCGACCGGCGATTCGGTGCGCTAACTGAGGATCGATAGGCCCGGGCCTTTCCGCCTCTGGGAGCGGCTGGCTCTGACGAACGGCGAACATGGCTTGCAACGCGAGATCTGCGATTCGGTTCGTCACCGAGTTGGCGGAATCCTTGGTCGTAACCACCACCACGCCGAGCTTGTCGTCAGTCATCGCCTTCAACGTAGTGGCAAATCCATATATCGCGCCGCCATGCCCGACCGTGCGACGGCCTTCGAGTTCGCGCACGCCAAAACCGATTCCATAACCTGTTCTTTGTCCCCGCGGCGCGAACTGAGGAGTCCACATCTCTTCGATCGTTGAACGCTTCAGCATCTGGCCCTTAGTTCCCTTACCTCCGGCAAACAAGACGCTCATGAAACGCCCCATGTCAGTGACTGTCGTGTACATGCTCCCGGCGGGACTCATGCCAAGTTCAAAAGTGGGCGCTTCAAAGACGCGGCCATCGAGCGTCCACATATATGCCTTAGCCAGGTCCTTAGTGATCGGCGGAGTCGGTTCGAAGCTGGTGCGCTCGAGGCCAATTGGATCGAGGATGGAGCGCTTGAGATATTTTGCGAATGGCTCCCCGTGCGTTCGCTCAAGCACGTAGCCGACTGTTGCTATTGCAGCGTTTGAATACTTAGTGCGGGATTCAGGCGCGTAAACGAGTTCAGTATTATTAAGACTTGCAATGGTTCGTGCGAGTGACGGCTCGGTCGTCTCGAAGTAATTCCCAACCGGCGGCTCGCGCACGAGGCCTGAGCGGTGAGACATCAGCTGCCTGAGCGTAATTGGCTTGCCGAAGGGGTTACGCGGACGGAATTCCGGTAGGTAGCGAGTAATCGCTGCATCCAGCTCAAGCTTCCCTTGCTCCACCAACTGCATGACCGCGATGTCAGTGAAGAGTTTTGACACCGACCCCACGCGATAGATGGTCTCGGCGGTAGCTGGCGTTTTGCTCTTTGGGTCTGCAAAGCCAAAGCCTTTGGCCCACACGATTTCTTGATCATCGACGAGGGCGATTGAAAGCGCAGGAAGTTCCTTGTCGGCCATCTCGTGCGTGATGAACCGCTCGAGCATCTCTATGGCCGCGGCGTAGTCTGTCCGCGGCGCGATATTGGCTCGGTCTTCTGGTTGAATTAATGATGTGGCAGAGGCAGGCTGAACTGTTTGGTAATCACCAAACAAGCAAAAGGAGATCGCAATCGCCAGGAATGCGGCGGTTGCGCGGCGAAGCTGATTGCTTGATTGCATGTTTCTTCCGAACATTCCGACGGACTGATCCACGAAATCACACGAAGGAACACGAAGTTCCTGTTCGTGATATTTCGTGGTTTTTCGTGGATCGTTCTTCACTTCCTTGTTCCGTTATTCATTCGTCTCATTTCCACTAACGGTTTTGCGTGTCCGCCAAATGAGATATGCGGGCGCGCCGAGAAGGACAATGCCGAGACCGACCGCCGCGCGAACTGGTTGCGTCGCGATCGTGTTGATCACCAGCGCGGCGGCCGCAAGAATGAACAGCAGCGGCGTCAACGGGTATCCTGGCACACGATATGGGCTCGTTACTTCAGGTGATCGCCTGCGATAGATGAAGATGCTGGCCGCGCCTAAGGCGTAAAAAATCCAACCGCTGAAAACTACATAGGTGAATAACTGCTCGAAAGTGCCGGTGACGGCCAAAGCAGCGGCCCACACAGAACCCGCAACCACGGCGAAAGCCGGAGTATGAAAGCGAGGGTGCACTTCAGCCAAACGATGGAAAAACAGCCCGTCGCGGGCCATCGCATAGTAGACGCGTGGCGCCGTTAACGCGATGCCGTTCGCGGCACTAAAGATCGAGATCAGTATCGCGAGCGCAACCAACTTCGCAGCGCCTGGGCCAATGATCGCAGCTACTGCCGTGGCGGCGATGCTGTCAGTCTGCGCCGCCTTTGTTGCTCCAAGCGCAGCGAGGTATGCCAGGTTAGCCAACAGGTAAATACCAATTAGTGCTGCCGAGCCAATGACCAGGGCTCTCGGGAAGTTGCGCTGGACGTTAAGTGTTTCGCCCGCGCTGAAGGTTACATACTGCCACCCTTCGTATGCCCAGAGGACTCCGATCATCGCGAGCCCAAAGCCCGCCGCGAGCGAGGCACCTGCGTCAGTGGTCCACAAGCTTGCGCCATTCCCGCTGAAGCCGCGCCCAAGCACGAGCAGTGCGGCGCTCATGATCAATATGGCAGCCACTTTGATTGCTGTGGTCCAGTTCTGTAGGTCTGAGCTCTTTCGTGTGCCGAGTACGTTCACGACTGTCACGATGGCTATCATCCCCACCGCCACCAACTTTTTGAGAGCTGGCGTCAGTGAAACGATCTCACCGAGATAAGCGCTGAAAGCCACGGCAAGCGTTGCCATCGCTCCTGTGCTGATGACGAAGAAGAGTGTCCACCCATACAAGAAGGCGAGTAACGGGCTGAAACCTTCGCGAATGTAAATGTAGATCCCGCCCGCTTTAGGACTTCTCGCTGCGAGTTCGCCGTAGGTTAGTGCACCAAGAAGCGAGAGAATTCCGCCAACGATCCAAACCAGCATGGCAAGCCCAACGCTGCCCTGCACCTGACGGAGCACTGCGCCTGGCACAATGAAGATCCCAGAGCCAATCACCGTTCCGATGATCAGCAGAATAAGATCACGCAGGCCGAGCGTGCGCTCCAAAGGGGCCGTTGGATGTGAAGGCTTTGCCGTCATAAGTGATAGGTTTAAGGGTGCGTAAAACCGACTGGTGCGATGAACAACCTAAAGCGTTCGCTAATTCCAGCCCAGGGTTTGCTTTGAAACCCTGGGTTCAAAAGACGTGCACCAGGTTTTCGCAACTCTGAAGGAGTTGCTGCTTTGCCCTCTCGAGTCGCGACGCAACTCTTTCAGAGTTGCGTCTTCAAAAAAAAGTTCATGTTCCCAAGGGTTGCCAAAGCGCAACCCTGGGCTGGAATTAGCGAACGCTTTAGGTTGTTCGAGGTACTCGAGTTGTTCACACCTCTCTACCGCAGAGTGTTCTCACCAGCTACTCCAATCCAACTGTTTCTCTTTGGACCGTCAGGGCCTCGACGCGCGCTTCATTAACTTCATATCCGATACCAGGACCTGCCGGAGCCTTGATCGTGCCCTGCCGCGATACAGTGACCGGCGGCTCAATGATGTCTTGTTCCCAATAACGCGCCGAAGCCGAAACGTCCCCAGGCAGCGTAAAACCGGGCAGCGTCGAGAGGGCGATGTTGTGCGCTCTTCCTATACCCGCCTCGAGCATTCCGCCGCACCAAACGGGAATGCTGTGATCAATCGCATAAGCCTGAATTTGTTGAACTTCTGTGTGCCCACCGACGCGGCCCAGCTTGATGTTAATAATCCGACACGAGCCTAACTCATGAGCATGGCGCGCATCTGAGAGATTGCAGATGGACTCGTCTAAACAGATTGGCGTGTTGATTTCTCGTTGCAGTTTTGCATGGTCCACCAGGTCGCCGGGGGCCAGCGGCTGTTCAATCATCAGCAAGTCATACTGATCCAGCTGATGAACCAGATTTAAGTCACCATTAAGAGAATAGGCAGAATTTGCATCAACCGAGAGCGTGATGTTGGGGTATCGCGCGCGAATCGCTTCGACTAACTGAACATCACGTCCTGGTTTGATTTTGATTTTGATCCTTTGATAGCCGGACTCGAGTTCGTGCCCGACCTTCTCAATCAATTTTTCTGTAGTTTCCTGTAAACCAATAGAAACTCCACAGTTGATCTCATCCCGCACGCCGCCGAGATGTTTCCAGAGTGGACGACCTGCTAGTTTCGCTTCGAGGTCCCAAATCGCTGCCTCGACGCCGGCCTTCGCCATTTGATTACCGCGAATCGGCGCGAGCGCGGTCTTCACCTCCCCAGCAGTCTTTACCGCGGCTCGTTTCAAAAGCGGTCCAACGTACTTAGCCGTGATCAACCACGCAGTATCGACGGTCTCGTGACTGTAGAAGGGCCCTTCGGCGGCGACACATTCGCCATAGCCCGAAGCGCCGGTTTTGTCGAACACTCTGACGATCAGGATGCGCCGTCGCGTGGTGCGTCCGAAGCTCGTCTCGAAGGGCGAGACGAGCGGGAGTTCTATCTCCCGTAGTTCCAGTTTCTCCAGATGTAAGTTGGTCATCGTCTTGCCGAGTTCCAAAAATCCCGGTCAGTTTGAGTTCACAATTTGGCTGGTGGTCCCGCGAAGAAGACTGGCACTAATGCTTTAACTAAGCGAAACCAGTTACCCAGCGCGGTAGCGCGGGATGCCTCAGGCTACTCAACAGCAACAGCGAATACCTTTTTATCGTAGATATCTCCAGTGTCCCGCGCTACCGCGCTGGGTTCTGTAACACCAGGCGAAACTGCATTAGCACAAAGGTCGAGCTCATAAACTTTGTCACATGATTCTCTTAACGGGCATTTCGCGGCTTCTCTGTTCGAGGATCAGGCTCCTAACTTACTTCGCCGGCTACATCTGGACCCGACCTTCGTTCGCAAGTCTCAGCTCGCCGGCTCGCTATATTTTTTTCGCCGGAATGTCGCTTCCGCCCTGACGAAACACCACTCCGGTAACTTCGCCCTGCGCGTTTACCACGAACGTAACTTGCGCGTTAACCACTTTGAAGAAAAACACAGTTTCGGATTCGGCGAAGAGTTCGAGTTTCGGCTGCGTGGCAACCTGCGCCAATAGTTTGCCTTCTTCGAGTGTGACCGTCAGCACTAGCTGCGGCGTGAGCTGATACTGACCGATGTATTTTTCCAACGTCTTGGCTGCGACCTGGACTTCTTTGCGTTCCGCTGGAATTTCATATTTGGCGCCGAAGACTATTGCCGACAAGCTGTTGGCGATCTCTCCCGAAGGTGCTCCCTCCACGTTGCTCAATACGACCACAGTCATACGGTCAGCGGGATAACGAGCGATGTATGCGGAAAAACCGAAGATGCCACCGCCGTGGGAGATCACCTGCCGGTCGTGACGTTTTCCAATGCTCCAACCATAGCCGTAATTACTTTTGAACGGTGTGAATGCTTCGTCGAGCGATTTGCGCGAGACGAGTTTTTCCGTGTAGAGCGCCTGATCCCATAAGAGCAAATCTCCGACTGTTGAATAGAGTGCGCCCGCGGCATACGCGGTTGACATGGAAATCGGCGCGGCGTTGATGAAACCGTCGCTGGTACGCGCGTAACCGGAAGCGCGGTGCTTGATGAGACGGACGGGATTGTCGTATCCCGTATCTTTCATTCCGAGCGGCGCGAAAATATTTTCCTGCAAAAAGTCGGCGTAAGATTTGCCGGAGGCACGTTCGATGATGGTGCCGAGCAGGAAGTAACCGGAGTTGCTGTAAGCGTATTTTTCACCGAGCGCGAATTGGAGCGGCTTATCTCTGAACCGGCTGGTCAATTCGGCGGCGGTCGTGTCCACCGCGGCGGTTTTCATGAAATCGGGAAATTCCGTGTAGTTCGGAATGCCGGCCGTGTGCGTCAAAAGATTTTTGATCGTGATCGGTTGCCACGCCGGAGGGCAGTCCGTCAGATACTTGCAGATTGGGTCGTTCACGCTTAGCTTGCCGCGCTCTTGCAAGAGCGCCACGGCCATCCCCGTGAACTGCTTGGTCACCGAACCGACACGAAAAACTGTCTGCGGCGTGTTCGGCACGCTGTGCTCAAGATTCGCCATTCCGTAACCACGGCTGATAATCGGCTGCCCGTCGCGGGCCAGAAGAACCGCGCCGCTGAAGCGGTTAATGCGCACGGCGGCGTTCATGTACTCCTCAACTTTTCGGGTAATCTCCTGCGGCGCCGGGGCCAAGGGCGGCGACGATGCGGCCGGTTGCGCTGAAACGGGCGCCACGAGAAGCATGCAGAACGCGAGGAACGCCGCTATGTAACTCACAGTCTTGAATTTGTTTGACATGCCTTCGCAGAAACTCCTTAGTCATTGAGATCGACCGAGCCCCCGGTAGCGGGCTGGGATTCGTTACCCGTGTCGATAGTTCAGGGCGAGTTAGCAAACAAGCTATAGCGCCCGCGATTAATCATCGGGGCAGCCAACACAGTCGCGCTGGCCGCCGTCACTTGCTTTAAAAGTTCACGACGAGTAATTCCCATTTCGTCTTATGCGGTTCTTAAGGTCTGCGGCGGGTCATGAAACCCCGCCGCACGCAGGAGAGAGTGAAGTAAGTGCCCGAAACGAATTAGAACGATATCCTGATTCCGACCTGACCCTCTCGTCCAGGCAGCACCTGACTTGCCTGTCCAAAAGGTTCAGCTGGACGATTCTCGCGATTAAAGACGGAGGCAGGGTTCTGGCGGTTCAAGAGGTTGAAAAACTCGAACAGGGCCTGCAACTTGACGCGCTCTCCGAACTCGAACAATTTGGAGAAGCGAATATCGACATTGACGAAGGCCGGCGACCTGAAGCGGTTCCTCCCGGCGGTGAAATCGATGCTGTTGAAGTTGCCGTTGCCATCCGGGTCCCTTGACGCCTCGTCAAAGCGGCTAAAGGGAAAGCCGCTTTGCGCTCTGAAGATGCTGCTGATCTGAAATTGCCACGGAAGATCTACCAGACCGTGCACCTGGAAAATTTGTTCGAGCGCCAGACTGGATGGGCCCTTGTCGAGATCTGGGCCGTTATGAAATGTTCCGGCCTGTTGTACGAAGTTTCCGTTTCTACTGGTAAACGGTGCGGTCTCGTTAGTCTGACGAGTACATCCTGGGTTTCCGGCCGCGCAGGGTTCGATTACGACAGGAACGATTCCAATGAATTGGTCCGTCGAGGGGGTATTAACCCCCAGGGAGTTGTCGATCCCCTTGGCATATGAATAGTTCGCGGCGAGCATGTAGCGTTTGCTGAAACGTTTATTGAAACTAAGCACTAAGCCGTGGTAGTGGCCCTCAAAGAAAGGTCCGTAGGTCGGAAGTTCTGGTGAGCCAGGAGGATCAAAACTTCGGCCTATACCAGCGACACGGGACCTGAAGGCTAGATTGCTGAGCCTGAGGCCAAGGAGATTGTTGTTTTTGCGGTAAAAGTAATCTCCCTCGACTACCATGTCGTTGGATATCTCACGTTGCACACCGACGCTGAAACTGAGCGTATGCGGCGTCTTAAAGGTGCTATCAACAGCAGTCGGCGTTGACGCCGGCGGAATTATAGGATTATTCAACACGCCGAATTGGCCCCACTCAAAATAGCCTGGAGCCCGCCCGATGGCTGCCGCAGCCTGCACTAAATATTCAGCCGGTGTTAAGCCAGTCAGCGCCTGCACATTGCTGATATTAATCGCCGCGTTCGCTGGAATCGGGGCGCGTCCGGCCGCTACGACCCTATTCAGCCTGTCAACTCCGACCATCGGCCCACCAAACGGGCAGGTCGCTCCGGCAGCCGCGATCTGGGCATCGGTCAGCCGATTCGAAATGCACGGCCCTGGAAGGCCCACAGCGAAGGCAAGGCTGGAGACCAGACTTGGAGACCCGTAAAATCCGCGGGGAAAGTAGAGCGACTGTACGGTTCTTCGGTCACTGCCGCCGAACGCGGGAATCTGACTCACCAAGCCCAGCCGGAACTGGTCATAAAACTTGCCGAAGTGAGCACGAACAACCGTCTTCGGTGCTACCGACCATGCACCACCAATACGCGGTGAAAAGTTTCTCTTGGAAGTGAATTCAGAATCGTGTTCCCACCGAAGTCCGAGATTGAGCGTGAGGTTTTTCAGTCTCCAATCGTCTTGAACATATAGACCGTTATAATTATTCCGCAGGTGAATCTCGGCTGCTGCGGGCGTGCGTGCTCCGGAGTCGAGAAGCAGAAAAATCCCGCCGTTCACGGATCCCAAATTCAAATAGTCATCGACAGTGGCAAACACCTGGTTTGTCAAAGTACTGGAATCGAGCCCGTCGACTTTGGTCCGCAGGAATTGCCAACCGAACTTCACGTCATGACGGCCAAAAAGCTTGTTGGCGTTGGCTGCAAATGACGTGTAATTCTGGTGGAGATTTGACGCCGTAAGGGCGCTCCCGAATTGAACTGCAGGGGGATCTGCGGCCGTCTGAAAAAAACCGCACGTGGGCGGACACACTTGTTGCGCTGTGAAGGAATTTAATGTCGTCAGCCCCACAATGTCGCTGGCGGGCCGGTTGTCGGAGGGCTCGCCGCGAAAGGCGGCGCGTAGGGTCACTATCCACGGATTCCCCTGGTCGCCAAACAGCATGGTGTCGCCTAATCCGAACAGCAGATGCCGCGCGCTGGTGTTCCTTCGTGATGAGGGAATCCCGTTGCCCGCTCCCCTGCTGTACTCGTTTGTGTAATTCATCTCCTGCACGAGTTGATGATTTCCGAAGGTCTGGTTGAACTTGATAAAGTTCCGCGTTTCGCGGCTCCGTTGGGGTCCGTCGAGGGGGTCCTCCTGATCATGCAGCAACGCGAGCAGCCGGGCAGATGCAGCCGAAGCCGGGAAGGTCGGGTATTTGAAATCGATACCCCTGTCCTCCGTAATTCGTTCCGACGAGCCGAAAAAGAAAATTCTGTCTCTCCAGATGGGACCGCCGACCGCGAGGCTGTAGTCCAACCTGCGGAGGTGCGGCGCCTCGGTGACGGTTGTGTCCAGGGAGTTCGAAGAATCGAAAGCTTCGTTGCGGACAAAGAGCGAGCCGACACCGTGAAAATCATTCCCGCCGCTCTTGGTGATCACATTGACTATCGCTCCGGAAGCTTGTCCGAACTCGGCTTTGTAGCCCGTCGTTAGAACCTGAAACTCCGCAATTGTCTCCTGGTTAAACTGTGCCGCAGGTCCGCCGGTAACAGTGTTCTTGTTGGGCTGGCCATCGATAAAAAAATTGTTATTGCCGCTTCGCTCACCCAGCACCGGGTTGGCGTTGTCCCCAGTTGATTGCCGGTTGATGGCCACTCCCGGCACGAGCTGCAAGAGGTCGAGGTACTCACGCCCGTTGACGGGGAGGTCCTGGATCTGTTTTGGCGTGACGGTCAAGCCCGTTGAAGACGCATTCGGCTCCAGCAACGGAAGAGCATCGGAAGTCACGTTAGCCACGCCTCCGACAATGCTGCCAACTTGCAGCTGGACATCGAAAGTCACCACGCGATTGAGCGTCAATTCGATGTTCGAAGTGCTCGTGGAGAAGTTTTTCTGTGAAACCGTCAGGGTGTAGGTTCCCGCAGGTAAGGCGGTGATACGGTAGACACCTTCCTCATCGGTTGTGGCAGTTCGCTCAGCCGCCAAAGTGTTCCCACTCGCCTTGACCTCAGCGCCTGGGATTACAGCGCCATTAGCGTCCCTCACGGTGCCCTCAATGGTGGAAGTGGTGGTCTGGGCCGATACGTTCGGGGACCAGTACATGAAGAGAGCGAGGAGAAGGACTAAGAAGCTGCATCTACCGGGTCTAGCTTGCCCGGTCGTTCCCAGTAGGGCATGGATCGATATCAGGATGGTCCGTTTCATAACTTCTGCCTCCTCTAAGGATAGTTAGTTGGGTTGACTGGAATCCAGCAACCCCGGGTCAGCGTCGGATTGGTTTAGTTTTATTGCTTCGGCAACATCAGGCTTGGCCCTGAGCCCTGGATCAGTGTCAAGCTCTTGACTTTACTTTCCGCCATCTCGAATTGAACGAAGTAGCCAGTCGGTGCTCCCTCAATAATGAAGCGATTCGCAGCTACAGGCAGGAGCGTGTAAACAGGCTGGCCCGGCACCATTGCTTTAAGCTTTCCGCCCACGATTTCAATGCTTACCTCTACCGGCGGGGTCGTTGACGCATACTTTCCCGCAAACTTCTTGAGCTCTTCTTCGCTCAGAGAAAAAGCGGCGGCAGTTGTCGTTTCAGCTGCTCGTTTGAACGGATATTCCGCGACGCCTGGCAAATTCAGTGTCAGAGTATCCAGCTTGCCCTGGGCATTCAGCGCGAAAGTTATATAGGCGTAACTGATTCCGGACGAGACGAACTTTGCTCGAAACGTGTCGTAGTGCCAATGCTCTAAATCGCTGTTAAAAGCTGGGCCAAAGCGCATACCCAACTTGCCATTCTCATGAGTTACCTTCACGTCTCCGTACAGATCATTCTTGTAGGCCCCGGCATATTCTGCCAGCGCTACCGAATGTCGAGTATCTTTGACCCTTTCAGCCTCCTGCTTCTTCTGCGCGGCCTTCCCTTGCTCCTCGAAGCCCTTAACGGTCTTCAACATCTCCGCTGTCCAGTCGCGCTGCGGCGCTCCCAGATATGCGTCAAAGATTCGGAACATGAGGGGGAGTGGAAGGAGGGTGCCGTCCATGTTGGTGAGGATGACAACGCCGAGTTTCTCTTCGGGAAGCATCGCCACCTGGGCGCGCATGCCGTCAATCGCGCCGCCGTGCTCAACGACCTTGCGGCCTTTGTAGTCGTGCAGGAACCAACCGAGACCATAATTCAGGAAATGAGCTTCCGGATAAAACAGCGAGAACGGCGGCTCAGCGCGAATCACAGTCTGCGAAGTCTGCATCTCCTTGGCGGCGCCCGAACTTAACAGGCGCTGCTTTTGGTATTCCCCCTGCGCAAGTTGAAGTCGCACCCACTGAGTCATATCTACGACATTTGAATTGATCGAGCCTGCGGGCGCGATGTTGTCGATGTTGCGCCAGGCAATTGCCTGAATCTTGTCTTCAAATTTGCCGTGAGGAGATGACACATTGTCGCCGTTTTTGAAATCTCTAACGCTCGTGTTGCTCGCAGTCATGCTCAAGGGAACGAAGATGCGCTGTCGCATAAAATCATCCCAACTCTTGCCGCTCACTCTCGCGATCAACTGGCCGGCGGCCAGAAACATCAGATTCTGATAACCAAATGTACTCCGCAGACTCCAGGTAGGCTTGAGAAAGCGAGTGCGGCGCAGGATTTCGTCCCGGTCGTATTCGGAGCCGTACCAGAGCAAGTCGCCGCGTTCGAGTCCACTGCGGTGCGAAAGAAGATCGCGAACAGTGAGTTCTCGGGTCACATAAGGGTCGTAAAGTTCAAAGGCCGGCAGGTGTTTCGTAACCGGGTCATCCCACTTCAGCTTGCCTTCATCCACAAGCATCGCAATCGCCGCGGCGGTAAACGCTTTAGAGGACGACCCGATCGCGAAGAGCGTGCGTTCGTCGACCGGCGTTGGGTCGCCCAGCTTTCTCACCCCATAGCCTTTTGCCAACACAATCCGATCGTCTTTTACAATTGCGATCGCCAGACCCGGCACTTCCCATTCGCGAAGTGCTTTGTTGACGTATTCATCAAATCCGGTGAGCGGTGCTTCCTGCGAGTAAGCAGGAACGAAAGCGGTCAGCACAAGAAACACAAGAATAGTTAAACGAGAGTTTCGTTGCGGGGTCATAAGAATGTCTCGATGGCCTGGGAAGATATAGATTGATTGAACGCACATGCATATAACGCAAGTGCTGCACATTGTCAATAGTGCTGCACATGCTGTATTGAGTCTTGTATGCCCTGCCCCGATTTGCTATCTTCGTCAGACAGCCTTCTTTGGACTTGCTCACGGACGGGTTCCAGGTGATACGGAATCAGACCCCTGAGTTTATTTGAGATAACGGTCTAGCCATTTAAAAACCAAAACGAAGCAATTGGAGAAGCATGAGATGAGCAGGTCCAACTCGCGCAAAAAGGGACTGAGCACTGCTAATGGTTCCGATAATCCGGACGGCAAGGTTTCGGTGCTCGAGACCCGTTTAGCTGAGTCACAAAATCGGCTCAACCCGCGCCGCCAGCAGCTGGTCCGGGCCATCCTTGATTCGGCAGAAGAGACCTGTTTCCTCTCCTCTCGTGAATTAGCTAAACGTTATCGCGTCGATGCGACGACGATACTTCGCGCCACTCAAGTGCTGGGTTACGAAAGTTATTCTGATTTTTCAGCGGACCTTCGCCAGCACTTCGTCGCACGTATAACCCCCTACACCGTGTTGAGAGCGGCGACACGAGAGAAGCGAAGTGTCGCTGATCATATTGATCACGCATTAGAGAAAGCGCTCGACAACATAAATACTTTGAAGTCGGATTTGGATAGACAGCGCATCATCGAACTGGCCAGACTGATCAAGCGCTCACGCCGGGTCCTGGTTGTTGGGTTAGATTTCGCCTCTGCGCTGGCCTTTTACCTTGCCTATGGATTGTCGGTGCTGGGGTTCGACGCGGAGGCCCCAAGTGGAAGCACGGGAACCCTGCAGCACAAAGTCGAAGTTTTGACCTCGAAAGATGTACTCGTGGCCATCAGCTTCGGCCAATGCCTTAGGGATACGGTAGAGGCGGTGCTTCGTGCTAAGAGACAGGGTGTGCCGACGTTTGGAATTACGGACAGTGACACTACCCCCATAGCCCGGTACTGCGACACTCATTTAGTTGCTTCCGTGGTGAGTCCATCTTTTCTGAATTCATATGTCGCTCCGACAGCTGCGATCAACGCCATTCACGTAGCCTGCTCACATATCGATCCCAAACGGGCACTCACCCGGCTGAGACCGACTGATAGGGAGTACGCCTCCGGGTCCCGCTGGTACCGTGAACCCAAAGGCTCTAATGGAGATTCGGAGTAGGTGAGATTGTTGTCCGGCTATTCACTAATGAACACTCGGTGAGGGGTACTAGTGCAGTTTAAGTTTAACGCTGAAAGCGTTCGCTAATTTCAGCCCAGGGTCTGCCTTGAGACCCTGGGTCCCCTAATCCCACAAGAGATTCGTCGCAACTCTGAAGGAGTTGCGACGGCTTTGCGGTTTGATAACGGTGGCGCAACTCTTTCAGAGTTGGAAATTCTGTAAATCGGCGTGCCTTCCCAGGGTTGCCAAAGCTCAACCCTGGGCTGAAATTAGCGAACGCTTTCAGCGTTAAACTCAGACTATCGTGTCCAGAGTAAACCCACACCCTTCGATCATCATCCGCGACATCGAGCTTGTTTCGGAGATGCGAGACGTCGAATTTCTCCAGAAAGAAGTTTGGGAGTGTGATGATCGCGACATCGTTCCTCTCACAATTCTGGTTGCGACGCGGGACATTGGTGCGATATTGGTCGGCGCGTTTGATGGGCCAACACTCGTTGGCTTCGCTTACAGCTTCGTCGGGCGTGAAGGCCAGCGTCTGGTCCACCATTCGCACATGCTGGCCGTCAGGCCCACCTATCGCAACCTCAATCTTGGTTACAAGCTCAAGTTAGCCCAGCGGGATCGAGCTCTTGCGCAAGGGATCAACCGGATGACATGGACGTTTGATCCGCTGCAGAGTCTTAACGCACATTTCAACTTCGCAAAACTCGGAGTTATGTCGGACACGTACAAGGTCAACTTCTACGGTGAAGCGACTTCAAGTTTCTTGCTCCAGATTGGTAACGGTACCGATCGTCTCTTGGTGACCTGGCTACTGGATAGCAGCCACGTGGACGAACGACTAAATACTAAAGGCCAAAACAAAACCTCCAGCCTCGAGCGTGACTCCGTCGCTCGTTTCGTCGAGGTTGGCCCAAGTAATGTGCCTCAAGCAGTGCAGTCGTCCCAGGTTACGGGTCAGAAATATGCATCCATAGAAATCCCTGCAGACATCAACGCCTTGCAGAGGGCAAGTGCTGAATTAGGGGTACGGTGGCGCGAGGCAACTCGGCGGGCCTTCAGCGAGGCATTATCGTCTGGATATCAAGTTGAAGACTTCTACGGTTCATCGAGGAACGGCCAGCCGGTTGGAGTTTACCTGCTCAGGTACGAGAAATAAGTTTAGCTGACTTCGTCTAACAGACCATCCATTCTGGCTATCTGACTGAGACTCTCAACCGAGAGGTAGATCGTGACCGTAAGAGTGTCATAGTAAGAGTATTCATAAGGAGGCGTTGCCTCAAAAGTCTGATCGCTGGCTACGCGAAGCGATCTCATTAGCACCGCGAAGCTGATGTCGCACCCCGGGCGGTTGATGACTTTTAGGGCAAAGCCTATAACGAGAGGCAAGATGAAGAAATCATTCAGGGGTCTTCCTGCCAATGGTGCCGCGAAAACCTCAATGCTACAAAGATCGTCCCGCAAGCTGCGAGAGACAACATCATGAACCAGTCAAAGACGACTGAACTGATGGCGATGCACACCCTCCTTGCAAGCCGGCAAGAAGAGATCCTGGGCTCGATTTGCAAGCTCGTCGAAACTGAGTCGCCCTCCGGGGATTTCGAGGGCAGTCGCGCGGTCGTTGAACTCCTGGTCGAGCTTGCGCGCACGGTTCCGGCGATCAGTGACATAGAAAGGATTCCGGTACCGGGGTACGGCGAACATTTGCGACTACGAGCCTTCAATGGCCCAGGTGCAACTCCGACAACGTTGGTGCTTGGGCACACTGATACGGTTCACCCGCGCGGCACGTTGTCGCCCCAGGGTGTGCTTGCGGAAAAAGGGCGACTGTATGGTCCCGGCATCTTCGACATGAAGGCCTCGTGTGTGCTCGCTTTGGAAGCGCTGCGCACCTTAGTGACTCTCGGAGCCAGCCCACAACGACCTGTTGTTTTGCTTCTGACATGCGATGAGGAGACAGGGAGCCAAACTGGACGTCAGCTTGTTGAAGAAGAGGCGCGGCGCGCGGCGCAGGTTCTGGTGCTTGAGCCACCAGCGCCTGGCGGCCACGTGAAAACGGCGCGCAAAGGGGTGGGCATGTGGAAAGTTACAGCACACGGAATTGCCGCGCACGCGGGCCTAAACCCGGAGGCTGGGGCGAGCGCAATTCTGGAACTCGCGCGCCAAACCGAGCGGTTTCACTCGATGAGTGAGCCAACAAGCGGCACGAGCTTTAATGTCGGGCTTGTGCATGGAGGCACGCGCACTAACGTAGTTGCAGCCGAAGCAGAGATTGAATTAGATGTGCGTTTCAGCACGCTTAAAGAAGCCCATCGGGTCACTGCATTGATGAGCCAGCTCCAACCTTTCGACCGGCGCATAAAGCTAGGGGTCACAGGTAGCCTCAATCGTGGCCCGCTTGAGCGGACCGACGGTGTAGCAAAGCTTTACAAACACGCTCGGAAGATAGCTGCTGGTCTCGGCTTTGAACTTGGAGAGCAATCAGTCGGTGGAGCGTCGGACGGGAATTTTGTCGCCGCGTTTAATGTCCCGGTGCTCGACGGTCTCGGTCCGGACGGCGATGGGGCGCACGCTGCACACGAACACATCTTAATATCGGATATTGCGCGGCGCAGCGCGCTGCTAGCCGGACTGATAAGCACTCTGTAGGGCGCCCGCTTTGGACAAACAGCCGATGAAGGGGTTCGCGAAGCGATATCAGAACCGGAAGCGATAGCGACCGGGTCACCGTTGGTAAGTAAAAACCAAGGCGCTTCACTGTCAACCATCGCCTTCGTAGATAAGCGGCGACCCGGTCGTTACCACCACCCCAAGCGGGCTGCCCGCTTGGGGACCCCGGCACGCTTCCGGTTCTGATTTATTCGGCTTCGCCGACTTTTTTGTTCAAAGCTTCGCGGACCCGAGATTTATGCCGCCAGCCGATCAAGACAAACTTATGAAACCAATGAAGACAAAAACCCGACCTGATATTCGAGCGATTACGCGGCTGGTCCCGTCGAGTGGCAACCTCGTGCAAGGACAATCGGAGCTGGCAATCGATCCTGCACTGGCACACGCAGCCGGCAGGATCATTGCGGCCAGCCAGAACCACTACAGCCCGGCTGAAGGTGTGATGGAACTTCGTCGCGCGGTGGCGGATAAGATCGAGACGTTTAATGGAATCACCATCGACCCGCAAGCCGTTCCACTCCAACTGCTGATAACTCCGGGCGCAACTGGATCACTGATAGCCATCGCGCAAACCTATCTGAGGAATGCTTCTGCCCTCGTCTTTGAGCCTTACTATCCTTACCACCGGCACATTCTTAACGAGTTGGGTTCTGCCACTGAAGCATTATCGCTTCATGGTGAAACGCTTGAACTGGACGCTGACGAGCTAAGGGCTCGATGCCGAGAGTTGAAGAACCGAAAGACATTCCCTTTGCGCGCCATCATCCTTTGTACGCCGGTGAATCCGACCGGCAAAGTGTTCAACCAGATTGAGGTCGAAGCTATTGCCGCTGTGTGTCATGAGTTTGATCTGCTCTGTATCGCGGACGAGGTCTACGAACACTACGTGGTCGCCGCTCAGCCGCATATCTCTATTGCGACGTTGCCGGGCATGTGGGAGAGAACGATCACCGTCAACTCCTTCTCCAAATCATGGAATATCTCAGGCTGGCGACTCGGCTATGTTTACGGTGACGCACACCTCGTGGCTCCTCTAAACAAGGCCAATAATATTTTCTACGTGTGCTCACCTACACCGTTGCAGCGCGCACTATCCGAAGTGTTAATGGCTAATCCACAGTACTACACCGACTTAAAGGAACGATTTACAGTGAAGAGGAGATTCGCTGTCCAGTCGCTTGAACAAGTGGGATTCGAGGTTTACGACTCGGGGTCCGCATTCTATGTGTGGGCACGTATCCCCGCCGGATTTGAAGATGCCATGCAGCTCAACGAAATGTTAATCGAAGGAGCCGGAGTAGCAGCCGTGCCGGGAAGCGCGTTTGCTGATGGCGATCAATATGACAATTACATGCGACTGTGCATTGCGCGAGAAGATGGCGTGTTACACGGCGCGCTCGATAAGCTGCAGAGCGCCGTGGAGACTTCGCGCCGCACGGCGAAGGGATAGGCTCTGAATACTCTCAGCTTTGCCTCAAAAGTGACGGAAGACGTGACATTCGGTCTGCGCCGAATCGGACGTGTAACCGCGCTGAAACAAATTGATCCGTCGGGTGACTATGTTTCCAAGTGGAAGTGAGGCCGCGGAGGGCTTGCGCAAAAAATCATTCGGCGATGAGATCCAACTCAGCCGGCGGCGCGGGCGATAAAGTGACACTAGTTGCTTCTAGTCGTTGCATTCAACATCAACAGAAGGAGCGTTGAAGATGAAATTTCGGGCGATCTGTTTGGCGCTTTTGTTAATGAGCTTTGTTATCAACGTGCAGGCACAGGAGACGAAGTTGAAGATATACATTTCCGCGGATATGGAAGGCGTCGTTGGGGTCGTGACGAACGAGCAATTAGGGCCTCAGGGCTTTGAGTATGCCCGGTTCCGTGAATTCATGACGCAAGAAGTCAATGCCGCCATCGAGGCAGCATTTGAAGCTGGAGCCACCGAAGTTGTGGTCAGCGACTCACACGGGAACGGTCAGAACCTGCTGATTGAGAAGCTACCGAAGAATATCCTGCTGGTCCGCTCCTGGCCCCGGCCGCTCCTGATGATGCAAGGCATTGATGAGACCTTCGCCGGCGTTATCTTTCTGGGCTACCACACCGGAACAACCAACCCTCAAGGAGTGCGCGCACACACTATGTCCAGCGCAAGACTCGCTGATATTCGACTTAAAGGTGTTTCTGTATCTGAAGCAGGCCTCAACGCGGCTATCGCCGGTCATTTCAATGTCCCGGTCATTATGGTCTCGGGCGATGATGCGGTGGTGAAGGAGACAACAGCGCTTCTCGGCGATGTTGAAGGCGCGATCGTCAAATGGGCTTCAGGTTTTCATTCGGCAAAAACCATGATGCCGGAAGCCGCCAACCAATTGATTCGAGAAAAGGTGAAAAAGGCGATCGGCCGGATTAAAGACTTCAAGCCCCATAAACTTGCGCCGCCGATTCAGTTGGACGTGCGCTTCAAGAATTACCGGCCTTCAGAGGTGCTTAGCTATCTTTCGATTGTCGAACGCACCGATGCGCACAGCATCAGATTCACCGGCAAGGACATCATCGAGGTATCGAAATTTTTGGAGTTTATTATGACCTACGAACCCTCGTTGGAACCTTAGTAAGAGAGTATTTGAAATCAATAAGGGCGGTAAACCGTTTGGGTTTACCGCCCTCATTAGTTGTTAGAGCAATCTACTTACCCGTGTTCACGAACTGGATACAATCACCCTGGTTCTTAAAGGTACGCGGGAAGTTGAAACGCGACCAGCCTCCGTTTTTGCACTGGTCCTTGTTAATCGGCGGCCCAATTTGCGTGTCGCATGTTGAGCTGTCGATGATTCCGTCAAGGTCGAAATCCACGGCGCCAGGATTCGAGTCGATATCGCAAACGTCGGGAATTCCGTCATTGTCATCATCCGGATCGCAGACGTCGCCTTGTGAATCGCCATCGCTGTTAGCTTGATCCGGGTTGAAGGTGAATTGGCAGTTGTCTACCCCATCGGGGACGCCGTCGTTGTCGTCATCCGGGTCACAGGCGTCACCTTGGGCGTCACCATCGTTGTTCGCCTGATCGGTATTGGAAACAAGCGAACAATTATCTGCGCCGTCGAGTACGCCGTCGTTGTCATCGTCGGCGTCGCAAGCATTGCCCGCACCATCTCCGTCGGTATCAACCTGGTCCGGGTTTGCCGTTACCGGGCAATTGTCCAAACCATCGTTTACACCGTCGTTGTCATCGTCGGGATCGCAGGCGTCCCCTAAGCCATCGCTATCGTTGTCTGACTGAGAGGCGTTAACGACGAGCCGACAATTATCAGTTCCGTCGGGCACTCCGTCATTGTCATCATCTGAATCGCAAGCATCACCAGCCCCGTCAGAATCAGTGTCGGTTTGGTCGAAATTCGCGGCCAAAGGACAGTTGTCAATGCTATCAAGGATGGTGTCGTTGTCGTCATCCACGTCGCAGGCATCACCCAGTCCGTCACTGTCAGTATCTGTCTGATCGGGGTTAACAGTGAGCGCGCAATTGTCAGCGCCGTCTACGACTCCGTCGCCATCGTCGTCTGGGTCGCAGGCATTACCGAGCCCATCGCCGTCCGTATCAGTTTGATCTGAATTGGCGACCGCCGGGCAATTGTCAACCGAGTCGGCGACGCCGTCATTATCGTCGTCGCTATCGCAAACATCGCCCTCAGCGTCGCCGTCCAGATTAGCCTGGTCGGAGTTAGCCGTCAGCGGGCAGTTATCAGCGAGATCATCTACGCCGTCGTTGTCGTCATCTGCGTCACAGACGTCACCCTGACCATCACCATCGTTGTTAGCCTGGTCCTGGTTGGCTGTGAGCGGGCAGTTGTCAGCCGTGTCCGCGATAGTGTCGTTGTCGTCATCACTGTCGCAAACGTCACCCTGGCCGTCGCCATCGTTATCGGCCTGGTTCAAGTTAGCTGTGAGCGGGCAATTGTCAGCCGCGTCCGCGATGGTGTCGTTGTCGTCATCACTGTCGCACGCGTCTCCGATGCCGTCTGCATCGTTGTCCGCCTGAGCGGGATTTGACGTAAGCGGACAGTTATCCGCAGGGTCCGCGATGCCGTCGTTATCGTCATCCGGGTCACAGACGTCACCCTGACTATCACCATCGTTGTTGGCCTGATCCGGGTTGACTGCGACTGGGCAGTTATCAGCGACATCACTGATGCCGTCGTTGTCGTCATCACTATCGCAAACGTCACCCTGCCCGTCGCTGTCGTTATCAGCCTGGTTCAAGTTGGCCGTGAGTGGGCAATTGTCAGCCGCGTCCGTGATAGTGTCGTTGTCGTCATCACTATCGCAAACGTCACCCTGCCCGTCGCTGTCGTTGTCGGCCTGGTCCAAGTTGGCCGTGAGCGGGCAGTTATCGGTTGAGTCCGCGATGCCGTCGTTGTCGTCATCCGGGTCACAGACGTCACCCTGACTATCACCATCGTTGTTGGCCTGGTCCGGGTTGGTTGCGACTGGGCAGTTATCAGTGATATCGCTGATGCCGTCGTTGTCGTCATCGCCGTCGCAAACGTCACCTTGCCCGTCGCCGTCGTTATCGGCCTGGTTCAAGTTGGCCGTGAACGGGCAATTGTCAGCGGTGTCCGGGATGGTGTCGTTGTCGTCATCACTGTCGCACGCGTCTCCCTGCCCGTCTGCATCGTTATCCGCCTGATCCACATTACTTACGAACCTGCAGTTATCAGACGCGTCGAGGATCGTGTCATTATCCGAGTCCAACTCGCACGCGTCCCCCGTTCCATCCCCGTCAAAGTCAGCTTGATCTGCGTTCGCAGTCAGAGGACAGTTGTCAGCGGCGTCGAGCACTCCGTCGTTGTCATCGTCTGCGTCGCAAACGTCGCCTTCGGAGTCGCCGTCATTGTTGGCCTGGTCAGCGTTTGCGGTTAGCGGACAGTTGTCATCGCCGTCCAGAACGCCATCGTTATCGTCGTCCGGATCACAGGCGTCGCCGAGCCCATCAGAATCAGTGTCGATTTGATCGGTGTTAGCGACTGTGGGACAGTTGTCGTCTTCGTCAAAGATGCCGTCGCCGTCGGAGTCCGCATTAGGTTTACACTTTCCGGCGGTGTCGGCGGTCACGATTGACTGAATCTCGGCTTGCGAGAGGGCGCGATTAAAGATTTCTATTTCATCGATGTTACCGGGAAACTCGTATCCCGGATTATTCAACATCCGCCCCACGGCTACGGGGTCAGTTGTACTTCCCATCGAGGCCGGTACCGGCAGTCCCTGCGGAACGCCGTTGATGTAGAGAGACATTGTTGAGCCGTCAAACACTCCCGCGATGTGCGTCCAGGTGTTTAAAGGGATGGCGTTAAGCGAATCAATTACAACGAATGGTCCAACCGTGTCGCTCCAGATAACGAATCGCGCCCTCCCGGTTCCGGTCGCGTTAAACTCCAGGCCGTAACCCCCGGGGTCGCTAGCAGCGGCTCCGCCTTTTTCGAGAAATCTGTTGAAAGCAGATCCGTAAGAAGTTGGATATGCCCAAAGGTCTATCGTCACTGCGGTCGGCATGAGAACGGGCGAATCGGGAATCACCATGTAATCGTCCACGCCGTCGAATGCAAAAGCCTGGTCCACCTTTCCTGGTCCCAGGCTCGCACCATTCAACAGCGTCCCGTGGTTGTTGAATCCGCTGATGTCGTCGGCGTTGTCATCGCCGGGTAACCAGGCGACCATGCCTGAGGGTGGAGCGACGCAGTCGACGAGTGCCGCCGGCGATGATGTTGTCACACGGGTCGGGCTGGGATACGAACGCCTGGCTAATGTGCCAGGAGTCAGGGAGGTAATAACCAATAGACCCGCCAGCATGAAAACGGAAAAACTCAAAAACCAGCGCGGTGCGCTGGGACAGGAATTGCGGCGGGGTCTTGCAGGTGTCGCAGAGGGGGACTTCTGTTCGTTCATGATTTTCTCCTCAAAGTTAAGTGTGCAGCCAGCCTCAAGGTGGCGCCCGAATCTGGGCCAGCCTGGTGAAAATATTTGAAGGGATGCCTCGCCGGGCCCATCCACACGGCAATCTCGGAGCGGCGTTCAGGGATTCTTTAAGTTGCCTTCTTCAGCGACACACGCGAGATCCTCCCGCAGAAACTGACAAAGCTCGGCAAAAAAACTTTTGGCGGTGAGATTTTTCGCGATAAACTTCGCGCGCTAACCGGGAGGGTGCGAACGATGGGTGGCCAACCGCAACACGACGTTACGCAGATACTTCACGAGTGGAGTGGCGGCGACCGCAATGCGCCCGAGCGTTTGATGCCGCTCGTCTACGACGAAATGCGGCGTCTGGCGCGTGCCTTTCTCGCCAGAGAACGCGGTGCACACACCTTCCAGCCAACGGCGCTCGTCAACGAAGCCTACCTCCGCCTGGTTGACCAGACACGTGTCAATTGGCAGAACCGGGCACATTTTTACGGTGTCGCCTCCAGCATGATGCGCCGCGTTTTGATCGACCACGCCCGCGCTCACGCGACTAACAAAAGAGGGGGCGCCGCGATTCACCTTTCAATTGATGACGTGCAAGTGCCGGTCGAGCAGCGCGCCGCGAGTTTTCTCTCATTGGACGAGGCGCTCGGGAGACTGGCGGAAATGGACGAACGCAAGAGCCGAATCGTGGAGATGCGCTTTTTTGGAGGACTTAGCGACGAGGAGATTGCGGAAGTTCTGGGTGTATCAAGCCGGACGGTGCTCCGCGAATGGAAGACGGCGCGACTCTGGCTCTATCGCGAACTCTCAAATGACGCAGATCGCGAAAAATCGTGAATCGTGAATCGTGAATCGCGATTAAGCCTTTACCAAACCGACTTCTTAAAGGTTGGGCGGAACTAGACTATCTCTGACGATTCACGATTCACGATTCACGATTTACGGTTTTTGCAGTTCACGACTTCATCCTGTCACTTTTCACTCTACAATCACGCGTTTAGGTGCAGCGATGCGAAGCGAAGAATGGCGCAAAATCGAAGAACTTCTGAACGCGGCGCTGGAGCTCGCGCCTGACGGGCGGAGACAGTTCCTCAACCAGCTGAACGCTTCGCCCGAACTGAGGCGCGAGGTCGAATCCCTGCTAGCGTGCGAAGAGCATGCGAACGGCTTTCTCGACGCCCCGGTGCTTGCCCTCTCGGCTGACTTTATGGAAGACGAGAATCTGAACGACGGACGCGCCGGAGAACACGTTGGACCCTACCGCATCGTTCGTGAGATCGGTCGCGGCGGCATGGGGGCGGTATTCCTCGCCGAGCGCGCCGACGGCGAGTTCGAGCAAGAGGTCGCGCTCAAGGTTGTCGGGCGTAGCTTCGCTGACTCAGAACTCAAACGCCGCTTCCGCCAGGAGCGGCAGATACTCGCTTCGCTCAACCATTCAAACATCGCACGTCTTCTGGACGGAGGCGTGAGCAAGGACGACGAACCCTTCCTCGTGATGGAATACGTCGAGGGCGTGCGCATTGATGAGTATTGCGAAGAGCGCCCCCTCTCGACCGACCAAAGGCTTAGATTGTTTCTCGAAGTCTGTCGCGGCGTCTCCTATGCACACCAGCACCTGGTCGTGCATCGTGACATCAAGCCTTCAAATATTCTCGTCACGAAAGAAGAGAGGCCGATGCTTTTGGACTTTGGCATCGCCAAGTTGCTCGATGAAGACGAGACGGGCGAGCACACTCGAACGGAAATGCGCGCCTTCACGCCCGAATACGCCTCGCCCGAACAGGTGAACGGCGGGCGCGTTACAACAGCCAGCGACATCTACTCGCTCGGCGTCCTCCTGCAATGTCTGCTCAACGGTAAACGCTTCTCAATCGACTCGCAGCCGCCCGCTGGTAACTGGCGTTCGAGAAGCGCGAAGCGAACTGTGGCGACGAACCTGTGGACGAATCAGGAAGGTGAAAGCTGGAAGTTTCAACCGGGCCGTCAGAAGCAGGTCAACGTAGAGCTGAAGAATATCATCGCGATGGCGAGGCGCGAAGAGCCCCAGCGCCGTTACGGTTCGGTCGCGCAGTTCGCCGAGGACGTGCAGAACTACCTCGATGGGCGGCCCGTGCGCGCACAGAAAGACTCTTTCACTTACCGCGCCGGCAAGTTCGTTCGGCGGAACAAAGTCGCCGCAATCGCCGCGGCGTTCGTGCTGTTGTCGCTGATGGCCGGCATCATCGCTACCGCCTGGCAGGCGCGCCGCGCCGAAGCGAATCAGGCGCGGGCGGAGAAGAGGTTTGGGGACGTACGCGGGCTGTCGAATGCCCTTTTGAACGAGATCGCGCCTAAAATCGAGCGGCTCGAAGGATCGACCGCGGCCCGACAATCGCTCGTGGCACAGTCGCTGAAATATCTCGACAGTCTGGCCGTCGAATCGGCTGATGATCCGACTTTGCAGGCGGAACTCGCCGCGGCGTATGAAAAAGTCGGCGTGTTGCAAGGCGACTCGAACAAGCCGAGCTTGAGCGATTTTCGCGGTGCTATTGCGAGTCTCGAAAAAGCCCAGACAATTCGGCGGCGGCTGTTGAGAACAAATCCCAGTGACGCGGAAAACAGGAGGTTGTTAGCGGATAACTTGCTGCTGCTTGGCGTCAGGCGGATGGTCCAGAACGACATCGAAGGCGGAATCCGCGACGGGAAAGAAGCCGTGCAGATTTACGAAGCCTTAGTCGCCGAAGATCCCGGCTCGCGCGCGCTGCGGACGGCGCTGCTCGAAACGCGAGTCGAAGTCGCAATCGGCTACGCTGGCATCAGCCGATTCGCCGAAGCCATTCCGCTGCTTGAGCAAACGGCGGGCGAGCTCGAAGCGTTACGCCGGGACGGCGAGGACAACGCGGAAGTCCACAGAGCTCTCGCAAACTGTCTGTCATATCTTGGATTCGTGCTTTCTTGGGAAAGCCGCCAGCCGGAAGCCGAGGCGAAAATGAACGAAGCCGTTGCCCTCGCTGAATCACTCGCCGCGCGTCATCCGCACGACGCGAATTTCAAACAAGACCTATGGAGGACTTACCAGACGGCGGCCGTCATCTACGAGGAAATTAATAACGCGCGGATGTTCGAGTTGGCCGACAAGGCGCGAAGAATCGCCGAGGAAACAGTCGCGGCTGACCGCGCCAACGCTCAGGCACGGCATAACCTGGCGCGGACTTACGTCCGGCTTGGCACGGCGCTTTCACTTTTGAAAAAGCCGGACGAAGCTATCGCTTACATGGAAAAAGCGGCGGCAATTTATCTTGAGTTGATGGACAAAGACCCGCTCAATCGCGGCTACGACGCCGACGCGGGCGCGCTTCATACGAAAATCGGCGATGCGCGGTGGCAACAGCGTGATTATCCTGCTTCGTTCGCGGCATATGAGAAAAGTGTTGTGTTGTATGAAAAGAAGGTCGAGGATGATGCCGCGGACATGCGAGCTTTACGCAATCTGGCAACCACACATGCATCGGCCGGCTCGGTTCACGCGGAACTCGTCCACACCACCGCCGGGCAGACGAGCCAGACACATCTCGCGGCGGCAAAGGAGAATTATCAGCGGGCGTTGGATTTGATGCTGAAAGTGCAGGCGCAAAAAACTCTTTCCGAATGGGACCTCAGAAATATTGACGAAATGCGAGCGGCGTTGGAGAAGCTCGAGAAGATGCGTTAAATCAGATCCTGCCGGCGATGCGTGAAGAACTCACACTTCCGAATGCAAATAATGACGCCTGCTGCCTGTTCATCCGGACGACCTTTGCTTAAACAATTTGCCTGATCCGGGTCGTCACCGAGAGGTCGAAGGTTCGTATCCACTCGCCCTGACCACTGACAAACAATATGGCTGCCAATATTGGCAGTCGTGTTGTACTTTTAAATCCAGAGTTGTGCGGACTGCTCAGTCCCGGCCCACTCCCAGGGCATCCGCCACCCGGTTGATGTAGTTAAACCACGAAGCAATAAGTGTGATCTGCAGGATACCCCGATCATCGAACCCCACTTCGCGCAAACGCTGGTGGTCCTGTTGGCTAATACGCGTCGCGTCGCGAGTTAGCTGGTCCACAAAGTCGAGCATCACCCGGTCTTGTTCTGAAATAGGCGCAGTCCGGTAGTCATCCTGAAGCGCTTCTACCAACCCGTCATCCAGTGTCACGCGACGCAGAAACTCTGCGTGAGACTCGATTCAATAGTGACACCGATTAGCCACTGAAACGACCGTAGTGATCATTTCGTGTTGGCGTCTCGTGAGTGGCAAATCCGGCGACATTAACGCGCCAAAAGTTGCGAAGGCGTGATGAAGCGCTTCAGGAATTAGACTGTGAGAAGCGACGATGCCTGAGGTTTGTCCATCTGGCGTAGGATGAATGGGCTCGGCGTACTCGATCGGGTACAACTCTTTCTGAGCCTCCATCGCGCTGCGAAGTTTCTCGTCAGCCTCGGAGAATGAAATTGTTTTGATCCATGTCATAAGTGATGCTTTCTATTGGGGCAGTAGCCCGACCGTTAGGAAGGGCGTATCGCCAAACACCTGCGCCCTCCCTAACGGTCGGGCTACTGCCCCGATCCGAATCAAGGAACTCGGCGAAAGAAGACGTAGTATACGGGAATGCCCAAAGCCACGACACCAACTCCCAGCAGCGACTGCTTCGGGTTATTGCTTCCCAGAAGAAACAAGAGCAGCGCAACCAGCAACAGAAAGATGAACGGAGTGACAGGGTAGCCCGGCGTTAGATAACCGGGCCGCGCGGGACTTTTGCGTCGCAACACGAACAGTCCGCCAACCGTTAGCGCGATAAAAATCACGACCACGAAAATGAAGTACCCGATAATCTGGTTGAAGCTTCCAACTGCTACCAGGATTGATGCGAGCGCGGCCTGCAAAGCGATCGCTCGAGCCGGTGTGCCGAAGCGAGGATGAAGAGTAGCCGCTGCGGGAAAGAACAATCCGTCGCGGGCCATCGCAAAATAGACCCGCGGCCCAGACATAATCAGCGCCGCAAGACTCCCGACGATGGCTATGATCACAATCGCCGAGAACACTTGTGCACCCGCTTTGCCAAACAAGACTTCTCCAGCCTGCGCCGCAAATGTTTCACCTGAAGCAACTGTCTCCAGCGGGACGAGATAGAAAAACACCCCACTCGTTAACACATAAACGACGGTGACAATTGCGACGCCGTAGATTAAGGCCTTCGGCAGCGTTCGCTCCGGTTCGCGTATCTCCCCCGCCAGCTTCGTTACGTCCCACCAGCCCCCAAACGAAAAGAACGCCGCCACCATCCCTCCCGCGAGTGCGGGGAGTAAGGGTGCTGAGCCGGTTCGTTGCGAAACGAATGGTGTGAAGTAAGACCAGTCGCCCAGCCTAAAGATGATTGCCCAAAGAATAATAAACAGAAGCAAGCCCAACTTGGCGAACGTCAGCCAACGCAGCAAGCCGCCACCTAGCCGGACGCCTAATACGTTAATGAGCGCCAGAGCGGCGATGACACTGACAGCGGTTAGCTTTATGGCCAACGATGAAAGCCCAAAGCTGTAACCCGCATAACTGGCAAGGCCGACGGCGAGTGCCGCCGAGAGACCGGGGTCCATTACCAGCAATGCCATCCAGCCATACAAAAAGGCCAGCGGCCGGCCATACGCTTCGCGCAGGTAAACATAACCGCCGCCCGCTTCGGGATATCGCGCTGCCAGTTCGCCATAACAGAGTGCGCCGCAAGCCGCCATCGCGCCCATGACTATCCAAACAACCAGTAACCAAAACGGCGAACCCAGGGATTTAGCCATTCCCGCGGGCGTCAGAAAAATGCCAACCGCAATGACCTCACCGACGACCAGCGCGGTCGCAGTCCGAACTCCGATTTGTCGTTTCAGTTGAACTTGTGTATTCAAGGGTTCCGGAACGGTCGGCCTGCGGCTTTGCCGCCACACAGTGCGGAAAGCCTATGGGTTTCCGACTGAAGGCCACTCACCCTTTTCCTGAGGCTGAGCCTCAGGAAGGAATTTAGAATGCGTAAACGGAAAGGCGGAGCCTTTCCGCACTGTGCGGCGGCAAAGCCGCAAATTCCGAGACTCAGACTCTCGGCCTTGCGGTGGTCCACACTAAAACGTTACGCGAGCGGCGAACTGAAATGCCCTGGGGCCTCCGGAACCGAATACGCCTCCCGCTGTCGTTACGGGGCGGCCGAAGGTCGACGATCGCAAAAACCCAGGCCTCGCCGGGTCGTTGTCATCGCGCACGAGCACATTGGAGTAGCCGGAGTAGTTAACGTTAGACACCCCAAGCACATTGCTGACATTAAACAGATTAAAAACTTCAGCAATGGGTTGAATTCTTACGCGTTCGCCGAGGGAAAACATCTTCGTCACCCGTAGATCAAGAGAGTTGAAATTGTCGCTGAAGCGCGCGTCATCGCTCACGAGTGGAAGCGGCAACGCGCCGGGGACGGCGTTAAGATGCTGAATGAATTGATTGAGCTCTGCTCCTGTGTGAAACAAACGGCCGCCCGCATTTCGTTGCAAACTTGGGATACGCGAACTTCCGTCGGGAAGCAGAATGTCCATCGGAACACCGGAAGCAAGTGTGAAGATTGGCGCGACCTGGATTCCATAAGGCACCTCAAACACACCGGAGAAAACGAAGCGATGACGCTGGTCGTTAGGAGTCGGTCCATATTCGAGCTGAAGGTTGTTCGGGTCTACTGGACCATTCGAGAATGGAATCTGATCGTCGTTCGCGTAGTTGAATGTCTTTGACAACGTGTAAGACGCGCGGAATTGCGAGCCCCCCGACAAGCGCCTCTCGAAACTCAACAATAGCCCGTCATACTTCGTCTTAACACTCGACTCAAGATTTTTAACCAGGTCAGGTCCACCAACCACAGGATTGAAAACGCTTCCGATCGTGCGACCGATAATGAAGTGTGTGCCGAAGTTATGCAGGTAGTCTGCTCGCAGCACGTAGTTGCTCCCAAATTCGCGCTCGACGCCAATGTTCATCTGTTGGACCATCGGGTTCTGCATGCTGTTATCGATGATATTGATGCCGCCCGCGCCGGCGCCCGGCAGAATAAATCCTGTGAACGGGTTGGCAACTGTTGGAGCGGGCGGCGGAAACTGCCCGCAGGCGGGATTAAAAAGGCACGGAGGTGGGATGAAGAAAATATTTCCCGCGCGTACTTCGATTGGCAGTGCGCGGCCGTCGAGACCGCGTTCGAGCGTCTGGATCTGGAGCGTGATTCGATCATAGTAGATCCCATAACCGCCATGAACACTGGTGCGACCATCTTTCGTCGCATAGTTGAAGCCAAGACGCGGTCCGAAGTTGTTTTTGTCGCGCGATCTTTGCCCTCGTAGAAAAGGCACAATCAAGGGATTTAACTCGTCAGTCCGGCTGACGTTCTTGACGTCAGTGTCGATCTCGTAACGTAAACCCAGATTGGCTGTGAACTGCGGATGCACCCGCCAATCGTCCTGAATGAACGCCGCAAAGTAGGTGTTGTTGGTATTTGGAATCAGTAACGGCTCAGTCGGCTTTCCACTGCGTAACGTCACAGCAAACAGCAGATCATTGTCGTCAACGCGTCCGTCACTATTGCGATCAAAGTCGGGAAAATCCTCGATCAGCTCGATACGGCCTTGTTGGAATACTCTGAGGTCCAAATCAGACAGCACTTGCTGCACTTGCCCGCCAATGCTCAGCGTGTGATTACCGCGGACCATGGTGAACGAGTCAGACATTTCATACCGACGCTGCTTCGTCTGCTGAGGCACGCGGAACGAAGCGCCATCCTGAATACTCGGAAACGTTAGTTGTGGTCCAACGGTGACTGGCAGCGTGCGATTGATGAAGTCGCTGAAACTGAAGCTGAGACTGTTGATGTCACGAGGACTAAGCACACTCGCATAGTTGAGCAGAAGAGAATGAGTTTTATTCCGGCTCGATTGCCGCTGGGAAGCGGAGCCAATCGATCGAATTAGGGTGCTGGCTGTGACGTCTTCGGAGTTCTGAAAAGAATAACGGGCCGCAACGTGATCGTCGGTCGTTGGTTGCCAGTCAAAGCGTTCCGTTGTAAGGGTGTCCTTAAGTGGTGCCTCAGCGAAGCTCCTCAAAATCGAGCGAGTCGCCAGATTACGCTCCCCGACGAGAACTGCACCCCGCTGATTGCGGTGTTCGATTGATCCGAAGAACCATGCCACATCGCGCTTGATTGGCCCACCGAGCGCGAAGGCATACTGTTCACGATGAAACGGCGGGGCCTCTCCGATGGTGCGATCAAAAGTCGCCGGCAGTCCCTGAAGCGACTTGTGGCGAAAATAGAAAGAGCCTGCTCCGTGAAAGTCGTTTGAACCGCCTTTGGTTACGATGTTGATTACCGACGAACCGGAGCGGCCCATCTGCGCGGAAAACCGATTTGTCGCTACCTGGAATTCCTGCACAGCTTCCTGCGATACGTTTTGCACAGCGCCGCCAACCACATCGTCGTTGTTGTCTGCGCCGTCCACCGTTACGTTCCCTCCCCTGCCCAACTGGCCGGCCGAGGAAATGACTACGGTGTTAGTTTTGGTTGGATCGAAGTTTGGCGCAGGTGAGTTTCCGGGGATAAGCAAAGCCAGTTCGAGAAAATTTCGTCCGTTGAGTGGGAGGCTATCGATCGCTTTGGCGTTGATTACGCCATCGACCACTGATGCGGTTGTGTCAACTAGAGGGGCTTCACCATATAGGTCGCCGGGAGAATCTTCGATACGGCCAACTTCGAGAGTTACATTCAACGCAGTCGCCTGGCCGACTGGGAGTGGCAAACGTGTGGCCAGGTGTTCAGCGAAGCCCTGGGCCTTCACCCGTACCTCATATTCGCCCGCGCCTAAACCTGTTATGACAAAGAGCCCTTCGTCACTCGTCTGGGTCTCGCGTTTGATGCCGGTCGCGGTGTGCGTCGCCGTCACAGACGCACCAGTAATCACGGCGCCGTTTGGATCGAGCACGCGTCCGTTCAACGATGCGGTTGCGGCCTGTTGTGCGTTAACGACTGAGGCCAAAACCATGAGGCTCAAAATCATGATTATTCTCAAAGGAAGCACCCTCCTTTTGGCGGGGTTGTGTCTTTGTGTCAACGTTTAGAGAGCGGACTTGTCCGCGCCGGCGGGCACAAGTGCCCGATCTAAACGAACCGTATTTTAAGGAGCCGAGCACATGGCGACCTGTTGATGGGCGTGCTATCTAACCGGCACTTTGCGCGCAGTGCCGTCGTCGGGAACCGTTACGACTCTGGGAAGTCTGCCTTCGGACTTGAGCACAAAGCTGAATTTACGTGGGCCGGGATTGTAAGAACCGGTTGGCGAGCCCACATCTACTGTGGATGCTGCGGCTGACCGTGTGACATTGATGGTTGTTCTACGGAACCGTCCCTGTTTGTACGCGGGACTAACTCCGTCATCTTCATAAAGGGTGGCTGAAGCCGAACCATTACTGTCTGGATAGATGTTGAACGTGATCGGATCGACAGGCTTCTCGCCGACGTGATTCATCGTGGGCCCAGTCGGAATAACGGCGCCACCGCGCACAAACATGGGAACTGTGTCCAGAGGCGCCTCGACCGTTATCGTTGTGTTTCCGTCATACTTTTTGTTGGTCCAAAAGTCGTACCAGACCCCCTTCGGCAGGTAGACCAGCCGCCGCGTCACATCCGGTTTCATCACCGGCGCTACCAGGAGATCAGTACCGATCATGAATTGGTCGTCGAGGTTGTAAGTATTAGGGTCGTCCTGGTAATTGAGCAGTAGCGGTCGAAAGAGAGGGACACCGGTCCTGTGGGCTTCTTCAAGGGTCGTATAAAGAAAAGGCAGCAACTGGTAACGCAGCTTCAGATACTTGCGAATGATATCTTCGTAATGTTTCCCAAAGCGCCATGGCTCCTGATCGTAGCCGTCAATCACTTTGTGATTACGACAGAAGGGCGCAAGAAAACTCACCTGATAAGAACGCGTCAGAAGCTCACCGTTACCGCGGCCGATGAAGCCGCCAACGTCGCTGCCCACAAATGGCTCCCCCGAAAGCCCGAGGGTCGTAAACATCGGAATGCTGAGTTGTAACGTCTCCCAGGTGCTCGTCGTATCGCCCGTCCACATCGTTGAGTAGCGCTGGATGCCGGCGTATGCGGCGCGTGTTATTACGTAAGGCCGGACATCGGGCCGAAGCTTTTGCAATCCTTCGTAAGTGGCGCGGGCCATCAGGAGGGCAAAGACGTTGCGATTTTTTGCGTGAGTCGACTTCTCTCCTTCGTCGTAACTCACCACGTCGATCTGATTTTTCCCTGTCTGATCCACAAAGTCAGCAGGCTCGTTCATGTCGGTCCAAATACCCGCGACGCCCTGGTCGAGATAGGAACGATGCAAATCGCCCCACCACGCGCGCGCGTCGGGCAGGGTGTAGTCAACAAACACACTGTCGCCGGGCCACACCCTGGGAACAAACAGGTCACCGTTTTTGCGATATTGAAAGTATTTTCGCTCCAGCCCCTGATCGAAGACGTAGTAGCGCTGGTCCTGTGGCTCCAGTTCGGGGGTTACGGAGGTTACTCGTGCGGTACTTTTGGCAACTGGTTGATGTTTGACGCCCGGGTCGACAATCGTAACTAACTTCACTCCCTGCCTGCCAAGTCTCTCGGCCAACGTTTTGGGACTGGGAAACCTGTTCGTGTCCCAGGTAAAGACCCGATAGCCCTGCATGTAATCGATGTCGAGGTGGACCACGTCGAGTGGCAGATCGCGCTGGCGATACTGCTTCACAACCTCGTCGACCATTGTGTCCGGGTAATAACTCCAACGGCTTTGCTGGTTGCCGAGGGCCCACAAAGGCGGCATGGGCATGTGCCCGGTCAAATCGGAGTAACGTCCAAGAATTTTCTTGATCGATGGGCCATAGAAAAAGTAGTAGTTCAGTTCGCCGCCTTCGGCGCCAAACCAGGCACGCTGCTGCGACGATTTGCCGAAGTCAAAATAGCTACGGTAACTATTGTCGAAAAAGATGCCGTACGCGTCGCCACCCTGAAGGCCAATGTAGAACGGGATCGTTTGATAAATCGGATCCTTGCCTTCCGCGTAGCCGGGCGTGTCTGAATTCCAATTAATAAAAGAGTTCCGACGCTTGTCGAGCCGCGCCGCTTTTTCGCCCAGCCCGTAGAAGTGTTCATTGAACCCAAGCTTCTTCGATGCTGCCACAAAGTATCCGGCGCCAGGGTCAAACAGCATGTCCTTCAGCCGCCCTTTTGCGTCATAGGCCATTGGCTGCTCATCGGAGTTGATCGGCGCATGTGTTTTTGCGTCACGAAATTCGATCAGTAGCGGCGACCGCCGCACGACGACTTCGATCTCATCTGTGCTGAGAACGACCGCGTCAGCTGTTTCGTTAACGGCCCAACGCGTAGCGTCCCAATTCGCTTTGGCGATGGCCCACGAGTGATCTTTAGCCGGAATAGCTTTGGCGAATGACGTGCGAACGCGGACCAGATCGGGCGCAAGCACCGATAGTTGTACCTGGGAGTTATCGCGACAGTTGAACGTTACGCCGCGTTCGGTTTTGACGAAGCTGACGACGGGACCAATCTTCTCGAGCGCAGTGATGTCCTGGGCAAGGCCCGGCCCAGCAGGCATTAACCCGAGGAATGCGACCAGCAGGAATAGGCGAATAGTTTGGTTCAAGTCCCCAACGATAGCAGAACCTTGCCGCCAAACTATCAACCTAAAGTTTGAGGTCCAAGGTCTAATTGAAACTTTGTTATTAGCTGAAGAAGTGTTTCGAGCGGCTCGCAAAAAGAAAAATGACGGGTTCGCTAAGCGCTATCAGAACCCCGACTAGTCGGGGTAGTGACCGGGTCGCCGTTGGTAAGAAGGGGCAGACGCAAGCTGAAGCTTGTACTCCGTACTCCTGTTATCGCGACGAGCTGGTAAATGCCAATCTTGCGGCGCCCAAAAGTCCCGCATCGTCGCCACATTCGCCTTGCTTAATCTGTACGCGCGCCGCAGGCAAAGGAAACGCGCGCTCAGCCACCTGCTGCAAAGCATGCTTGGCAAACAAGTCCCATCCGTTAACTACACCGCCGCCAATAACGATCATTTCCGGATTAAGTATATTGATCATGTTCGCCAGGCCAATCCCAAGATAAACACCCATGCGACGAAAAACCTCGACCGCGAGTTCGTCACCTTCGAGGCCGGCGCGATAAACCTTTTCCGCCGTCAAGTCTTCACTGGTATGAAGCACTGAATGCGGATAGCGCGGCCGGGCTTCGCGAGTCATACGAACGATCGCAGTCGCTGAAGCATAAACCTCGAGGCAACCACGGCTGCCACATGTGCACGCAACTCCTCCAAAAGGATCGACTCCCATGTGCCCGATCTCGGCCGCCGAACTATCAACGCCCCGCCATAACTTGCCATTCAAAATGATCCCGCCACCCAATCCTGTCCCCAGCGTTATGCAAATGATCGTATTGACGCCCCGCGCAGCGCCTTGCCACATCTCGCCGACAGCCGCCGCATTAGCATCATTCTCAACCGTAGACGGCAAGTGCAGTTCGCTTTCCAGCGCGGCCGCCAACCGAAACCCGTCCAGACAGGGAACGTTAGGCGCCTTCACGACCACGCCTGCGTCCACATCGACCGTGCCCGGCACGGCAACCGAAATGGCGCGAATTGCACCACGGTCGCCAGTCTGCTCCTGACATTCGCGTGCTGCTTCTAACAGGGCGCGAACTATCTCGTTAGGATTAGATGACTGGGGAGTAGGCTTCTTCACCCGGGCGTAGATATGTCCCTGTTCGTCTATCGCGGCGGCGCGGAGATGCGTCCCACCAAGGTCGGCGGCAAAAACGAGGTCTATTTTTTCATGAGCCTTAGTCATTAGTTACCAGTGGGACCTTTTTGAAAGCGAGTGCGCACAACAGCAGGCGTTCCGAGATTCCGATTAGCTCGAACGCTTAGCGCAAGCCGAATAAACTGGGCCATGGACCACGCTAAAGGAGTTGCGGAGCCTGTGCCTTCGCCAAAGCGCAGGCCAGGGCGCGGTGAATTCTGAACATCCCAAACCTGTTCCGGGATCATGAGTCCATCGTTAGCAAAGGCCATCATTGAATTTAGACTGTTACGAGCGTCCGTCAGATTTCCCCGCGCCAACTCATATTCACCTCTCTCGCCGGTGAGCAGCGTCCAAAGTCTCCCTTTGCCCGAGCGGGCGTCATAATCGCCGCCGTTAGGGCGTTCGCCATAAGCGTCCTGGTTGTAGCGATACCACCCTGATCCGTTCACGGTGTTTACTTTGATCAGCTTGTCCAGGATTTTCAGCGAATCTACTATCGCGGGATCGTCCGCGCGCTTGATTCCCAATCGGACCAGTTCAAGAAAGCCGGCATCAACAATCTCCCGCTGATCATACACTCCGCCGTTGCTGTTGATCTCAAGCTTGGCAGGTGCGTTTGGGTCACCCTGGGTCAGCCGCAGATAATACTTCCCCTTCGCGTGTGGGCCGTTCGTGGTTGCGGTCCAGCGTTCGACTTCAAGCGCCCACTCGTCAGCTTTATTTAGATAGAGCGACGCCGATGTCGTCTTGCCATTCAGGCGCGCGATATGGGCTGCACAAACAAGCCCGGCAATTTCTGCCGCGATAGTCGACGGCGAATACCCCGACTCCTCTTCCCAACGTTCCTGTTCCGTGGACGGGCCCTTTCTGACGATGAAGTCTGCCGCGGGCTTAATGTGTTTCAACCAGGTAAGACGATCGGTGCGACCGAGTTGGTAGGCGAGGACCAGGGGAAACGACACCTGGTCCATCTGCAGTCCGCCGCCAATGGGCCGGCCATCAATCCAGGAATTCTGCGGAAAACTACCATCGCGCTTTTGCTGCACGCTGAACAGGTATTCCAGGGCGCGGTTAGCGGTCGCGCGATCCCCCATGGCCAGGAAGGCGGTGCTTACCTGGTAGAGGTCGCGCGACCAAACCGCATGATAGCCGCTGACGGTCGGCTCATTTGCGTTTGGGCCACCACCCCATGGAACTGAGGGCGATGCTGCCATCGCACCGCGGTAAGTCTTGTCTTCCAGCGCCTTCAGAACCATCGCCGACATATTGAACTGACGCTGGTAGGCTGGTTCGACCCGCAGCAGCGCCCCCAGGTATAAGTGCCAGCCCGCGTCATAGTCTCTCCGCACTCGCCTGAAGCCTTTCGCCAACGAAGCCTTAGCGTTCGTGAGTGCCTGTTCAGCGTTGGTCCCAAACCCGAGTGCCAGCGTAAGGCGTCTTTGTGGGCCAAGCCTGGCGACCTGTACCACGTTTCCGTTCTCGGCACGTTCGTACTTCGCTGTGATGACCCCGGTTCGTTTCAGCTGAGTCACACCGTCACTGCGGCCACGGAAGCCGTTGGACATTTCTGAAAAACCACCACTCGCAACTAACGCCGACGCGACATTTCCGTCAACTGACAGCAAAGCATTACCGTCGGTCCAACCGGTGTCATGCATGCCGCTGTTATTAAGCGATGGATCGTAATGGACATAAACATCGCGGTCATTAGGGGCGGCGATCTCTACGTGAACTAAAATTGTGGCGCGTTCAGGATCGGTAGCGTAGGTCTTGGTGATGCGATACGAGTTGTCTCGTGCTCTATTTACCTGTTGAAAAGAAAGCGACCGCGGATCGAGAATTCGCAGCTCGTGGTCCATATCGTCTGCTTCAGTCTGACAGCCTTGCCTGTTGCACACGATTAGTTGAAGGGTCTGCGAGTTGGGCACATCAAGTCTCGGGTAAAAAGCTTCGGTCATCACTCCGTTGGTAAGTGTGAACCAGACTTTCGAGGCTTCTGTGTTTGAGGTGCCGAAGCCGTTCTTGGCTGCACTTGGCCAGTGCGCGTCATCTCCCGGCGCTCCAGGAGCGAGACGGTTGGTTGTTTGACCGAACAAAGATGTGCAGGCTGACAGCATCAAAGTAATGATAAGAAAGCGAGACACGTTGTATTGATGACTCGTTAGCCCGAACGTAGGCTGTATTCGGAAGTAGGTACGGGCTCCGTTGGAGCCAGATGTTTATATATTAGGATCATAAAATCTTCCGCTCCGTAGGAGCGAAATGTTAACGGCGCATGCGTATCGCTCCTACGGAGCGAAGCGCTTCGATAGCTGTTGTCGGCTATAAACATTGAGCTCCTACGGAGCTGCAAGACAAGGTGCTCGCGGCGATGGGCTTGATCGCACGCTTCACTATAATTGCCTCCCCGATTGGCTTATTGGCTTCGGATTAACCGCGCTTGCGCCCCGCCATGTCGAGGCCAACTGCAGCCACGAGAATAGCTCCCTTGATAATGTTTTGCATGTAGGGTTCAACGTTTTCCAGCGACATTCCGTTATCGAGACTTGCCATGATTAATGCGCCGAGGACCGCACCGAACACCGTGCCGCGCCCGCCCATAAGGCTCGTACCACCAATTACGCACGCAGCGATCGCATCGAGCTCCAGCAACTGACCAGCATCAGGCGACGCGCTGCCAACGCGCGCCGTATAAATTATCGCCGCTACGCCGGATAGAGCGCCCATGATGCAGAACACCGCGAGCAGATGTCGCCGAATGTTGATGCCCGAAAGACGCGCGGCATCAGGATTTCCGCCGATCGCATAAAGATAACGTCCAAAGGTTGTGTTCTGCGTTAGAAACGCTCCGGCAAGAGCAATCGCAAGAAAGATTATTACCGGAATGGGAATTCCGGCATATCGGCCGGCAGCAATTTCATAAGAATTCATCATGTAGATGAAGCCTATGACGGCCAGAGCGGGTCCAAGTATTCGCAACAACAGCATACTGAGCCCGGACGCTTCAACGCCATAACGCTTTCGAGCACGGTTGCGCGATATGTTAAGCCACACAATGGCGGCGACGGCAATCGCGGCAATCACCCAGCCCACTAGAGGACCAACATAGTCCTGCCCGATTGCCTTAAAAGCCGGCAGCCTGATTGGAATCGTTTCTCCTCGACTGAGGCCAAGAATCACGCCTCGCCAGGCGAGTAGTCCTCCTAAGGTCACAATGAAGGCAGGAATATTTACGTACGCAGTCAGGGTTCCGTGCACGGCTCCTATCACAAGTGCTACCGCGATACCGGCGGTAATTGAAGGCACGAGTCCCCATTCCCACCAACCCTGGGCGATTGCCGCAATTCCGCCTGCCAGGCCAACAACTGAACCCACCGAGAGATCGATTTGGCCGGTGATAATCACCATCAGCATGCCCACCGCGAGCACACCCGTGACCGCGGTCTGCCGCATCAGGTTAGAAAAGTTTCTGGGATCGAGAAAGAGTTGGTCGGTTGAATAGTGGAAGAAGATCCAGATGGCAATTAATGCAAACACCATCGTGTAAGCGCGAAGGACGTCGGTAGATATCCTAAACTTCCCGATCTTCGTTTGCGGTGTCAGCTCTTCGGCTTCCGACACGGCAACGAAGTCTGAGGTTGCTGGAGGACGATCAAGATTGGGCTCGTTTACTGGGTTGCTCATTGCAAACTCTCAAGACCCGCTGCGGCTTTGCCGCCTTCCGTGCGGAAAGGCTCTGCCTTTCCGTGCAGTAACTATCTACTTCGGTAGGCTCCGTCTCCAGGGAGTCAAACACAGGCGCAGCCTGGTCAAAAAAAAGACTCAGCGGAAAGGCAGAGCCTTTCCGCACCGAATGCGGCAAAGCCGCTGAAGCCGGGGAGCCTCTTCCCTCATCACGCCGCACGACGCGTATGCCCGGTGGCGCAGGCCATCACCGCTTCAGGTGTCGCGTTTGCACGACTAAATTCGCCTGTCTGTTTGCCTTCGTGCAAAACCAATATTCGATCGGAAAGCCCCAGGACTTCCGGAAGTTCCGACGACACCAGCACGATCGCGAGTCCTGTTTTTGCGAGCGCATTTATTTGCGCGTAGATCTCCTGCTTGGCGCCGACGTCGATCCCACGGGTTGGTTCATCCAGAAACAATACCCGGGGATTGGTCAGTAGCCATTTCGCGAGCACCACCTTTTGCTGGTTCCCTCCGGACAACGTGCCGGCAATCGTGAACACCGATCTCGCTTTCACCCGCAGGTTGTTCATTGCCCGTTCGCCGGCGGCGGACTCGGCGTCAATGCTCGTCACAAATCGTCCAGAAATACGACGCAGGCCTGCCAGCGTCATGTTATTCAGAATTGTCTGGTCCAACACGAGGCCGAAACGTTTGCGGTCTTCGGTGACGAAACCTATTCCCTGCTTGATTGCGTCCGCGGGAGCTTTTATGTGAACACGTTTGCCTTCGATTTTGACTTCCCCCGAAACGGCCCCGGGATGCGCACCGAAGATGGCCATTAAGAGATCGCTGCGGCCGGCGCCCATCAAGCCGGCAATGCCAAGGACCTCACCTCGTCTAACGGAGAAACTTACGTTGTCGACCAACTTCTTTCCAGCGACGGCCGGATCCTCGACCGACATGGCTGTCACTTCGAAGACGACCTCGCCCTTCGCATGATCAACCACCGGGAAGATGTCGCCTACTTCCCTGCCCACCATGCGCGCGATCACAGTGGACTCTGTCCACTCCCCGGTTACGTTCGTGCCAACCGTCTTACCGTCGCGCAGAACTGTGATGCGGTCGCTAATGCGAAATACCTCGTCCAGCTTGTGGGAGATGTAAATCATTCCCACCCCACGTGCCCGTAACTTTTGCAGAATGCCAAACAGCGTCTCCACTTCGCTATCTGTTAACGCTGCCGTTGGTTCATCAAGCACGAGGATGCTCGCGTTGTGGGATAGCGCCTTCGCAATCTCAACCAACTGTTGTTGTCCTATACCAAGACTTCTAATCGGCGTGTGTGGATCAATAGCAAGGTGTAGATCGTCGAGCAAAGCGCGAGCGCGCCGGTAGAGCTCGTGCCAGCGAATAACACCGAGTCGTCGAGGTTCGCGCCCCAGGAAAATGTTTTCGCCCACGGTCATTTCCCTGACGAGTGATAGCTCTTGATAAATTACCGCGATGCCCGCCTTCTCAGCGTCCCGAACGCCGCTGAACTGCTGAATGTTGCCGTCGATAAAAATCTCGCCGCCATATTGGGGATGGGGGTAAACACCACCGAGCACCTTCATCAACGTAGACTTGCCGGCACCGTTTTCGCCGACCAATGCATGCACCTCGCCGCGATTAAGATCCAGACTGACACCATCGAGCGCACGCACGCCTGGGAAAGACTTCGTAATCTCGCGCATTTCTAAAAAGGCGGATTGGTTTTCAGGGCTCATGACGGTGACTAGTCGAGAACAACTAACCCAAGGGCGCGCAGTTCAGAGTTCAATCTTTAGATTGCGTTTTCCGTAAGTACCACAGATTCTGCATTCGAGAGGACACAAGCTGAAGCTTGAACTCTGAACTACGCTCTTCTACGGCTTCTTCGGGCACTTCTCAGGTGGTATGCCGGCGCAAATGTCTTCCAACTTGTGATAACCATCTTTCACGACCGTGTCTAAGATATTGTTACGATCCACGGCGACAGGCTCAAGCAATATCGCCGGCACTTTCTTGAAACCGTTGTCGATCGTCTCGGTAGTCGGAACCTTCTCACCGCGTGCCATCTTGACCGCAGCGTCAACTGCTCCGTACGCGAGCGGTTGGATCGATTTGTACACTGTCATCGTCTGCTTGCCTTCGGCAATGAGTTTCAAAGACGCGAGGTCAGCGTCCTGGCCGGAAACCAGAACCTTGCCCGCCAGGTTTTGTCCTTCAAGCGCCTGCACAGCGCCTCGTGCAGTTCCATCATTTGACGCCACCACCGCATCGACCTGATTGTTCGAAAGCGTCAACGCGTTTTCCACGATCTTCAACGCTTCGTTTGCCTGCCACTCCTTCGCATATTGGTCAGCAACGATTTTGACGTCGCCACGGTCGACTGCCGGCTTCAGAATATTCATCTGGCCTTGATGGAGCAGAAGCGCGTTGTTATCCGTTGGCGAGCCGCCCACTACGACGAAATTGGCCGGTTTCTTGCCCACGTGGTCGAGTAGATATTTCGCCTGCATTTCACCCATCTTTACCACCTGATGGGATAGGTACAAGTCGACATCGGAATTTTTAATCAAGCGGTCGTAGGAAATGACGGGCACACCCTGGCGATGTGCAGCTTCAACGATTGACGCCGCGACCTCACCGTTATGTGGGGCCACGATCAGCACGTCGACTCCCTGCGTCAAAAGGTTCTCCGCCTGCTTGATCTGCAGATTGTCATCGCCGTTAGCAACTTGCACATTCACCTGCGCGCCAAGTTCTTTCGCCCGCTTCTCGACGAGGTCCTTGTCACGCTGCCAACGCTCCTCTTTCAAGGTGTCCATTGAGAACCCGATGCTCACAGGGTCGTTGGGCCCTTTTACCTTGCGCGTCCCCACAGTTGAGTTTGTAGGTTGGTTACCCGAGACACAGGCGCCTGCTATCAATGCGCAGAGTAGAAGTAAAGCTATTAGGTTGGAACGTCTCATCAAACTTTTCCCTTCTTATCTATTAGGATTACTTCAAACTACGACATCAGCGCAGGGCAACCGCATAACGTAAACCGCGTTGAACCGCGCGGCTAGCGTGTAACGATGGTCGCCAGTTTCGAATCGACCAGAATTGTACTTTCAGACAACGCAGGTCGGTCGCGGGCCGAATCAAAATGTCCGATCGGAGCCCCAAGCTTACCAGAGTCTCTTCGGGAAATATATTCGTTTTTTGGTAGTTCCCGCCGTGTTACTATGTGTGCCAGCGCACATACACCCCCGCTCGATCGTGTTATCTAGGCACGCGCCTAGTTTCATTGCCTTCCCCCAGAACGCAAGAGTTGAATTTGGGAGACTCTGAAATCCCACACATAAGAAATGCTGCTTCAGCTGAGCATTAGAGTGTCGCAAATTATCCGGCCTTAGGAGGGCCTTCTCATGAATCGAGTTCTTTCCAGATTTCTACGAGTGATTACCTGCTGTCTTTTCGTTGCCTTCGCTGTGGTGGCAGCCAACGGTCAATTCAAAGCTGGAATTCAAGGCACGGTGTCGGACACCGCGGGAGGGCGAGTACCCGAGGCGAAAATAACTCTCACTAATACCGAAACAGGAAAAACGCAGGAAACCACTTCAAGTGATGATGGCTTCTATAAGATCTCGGGACTTCCGCCATCAACATACAAGCTCACAGTTGAAAAGGCGGGCTATAAGCAAAAGGTGTTTGACAGCGTAGTTGTGAATGCGGAGGCGGTTCAGGGAATAGACGTGGCGCTCGACGCCGGGGACGTGAGCGCGGTCGTGACGGTGACGCAGGACACCTCAACCAGCCTGGCGACGGAGAACCCTAATATCGATCGTGCGCTTACAACTCAGGAGATTCGGACGCTGCCACAATTTGGCCGTGACCCTTACGAACTTACTCGACTGACGCCGGGTGTATTTGGCGACTTCGCACGCGCCGGCAACGGTGGCGCAGTAAATCTGCCTAACCAATCAGGGCCGGGAGGATCAAACAGGTCAATTTTTCAAACCGAGAACCAGCCGCAGATATCTGCTAACGGTCAGCGCGTGTCAGCGAACGACTACCAGATCGACGGTACCAGCGTAAACAGTTTGACCTGGGGCGGCGCCGCTATCATCACCCCGAATCAGGAATCGATTAAGGAAGTACGAGTTATAGCGAATAACTACTCAGCTGAGTATGGCCGCAACTCTGGGGCAAAAGTCTTGACGGTATCCCAAAACGGGACCAACGATTTTCACGGTAGTCTCTTTCTCAAGAACAACAGTCCCGGGCTCAATTCCTTCAACAAGTACGGCGGCGTTAATAATGCGCCACCCGTTCGGAACAACCAGCACTACAACCAGTTTGGCGGCAGCCTTGGCGGCCCGGTTATCCTGCCGCGATTTGGTGAGGGTGGCCGTTCAGTCTATAGCGGCAGGAACCGCGTCTTCTTTTTCTTTTCTTACGAGGGTTTGCGCAGTAACACGAGCAGCGCATTCAATTCCCTCATTGAAACTGCCGAGTATCGAAACTTAATACAGGCGGTGCGTCCGGGTAGCATCACGGCACGTATTCTTGGTTCGCCAGGTATTGAACCTCGCGTCCTCAGCGTGCTTCCCGTGACCTGTGCGGCCGTCGGTTTTAATGCCGGCAACTGCCGTCAGGTGCCGGGCGGATTGGATATTGGTTCGCCCGCAGGAGCCACAGGTCAATACCTCAATGTAGGCTCGGCAGGTAATGGATTCGATAACATACCCGATGTGCAGTTTGCACAACTCGCCGCAATTAACAGCAGCAAAGGAAACCAATACAACGGGCGCATTGATCTCAACCTGACTGAGAGCGACTCCTTTGCTTTTAGCAGCTACATCTCACGCTTTGAGGGAATACAAAGCGATACGGGCGGCAGAAGCCGGCCGATGGGCGACGTACGTACAACTCCTGAGAACCTGTATGCGTCGATTAGCTATACGCGAATCATCTCACCGACCACAATAAACGAAGCACGTTTTAACCTTACTAAATTTGCCTTCAACGAACTCGAGTCGTCACCAAACACGAACTTCGGCCTCCCGCGAATTGAAATCGAAACTCTTCCCGGCGATCGCATCCGGTTTGGACCACCCTGGGCCGAAACCACGCCAGGCGTCTTCTCGGAAAAGACATGGGAGATACGGGATACCCTTAGAAAAGTAATTGGAAACCATGCCTGGGCTTTCGGCGGCGAACTTCGCAAGGAGCAGGACAACAACGACTTGCTGGGCGGCGCTCGTCCGCTCTACACGTTTGGTGGTCTATTTAATTTCGCCAACGGAACGCCGCTGTTCTATCAGATAGACGCAGATCCGCGGACCGGTGGACCACCCGACACGCAACGCCATTTTCGGACCCACACCCTCGGCTTTTTTGCTCAGGACGATTGGAAGTTCCGTCCGAATCTAACCATAAACCTCGGCCTTCGTTGGGAGTATTTTTCTCCTTTAACAGAGACCGACGGCAAGCTTAGTAATCTGGTGTTGGGAACCGGCCCGACGGCCCTGACCGCTGCGACGATCGTGCAACCCGACGAGCTGTACCCGCCCGATCGCAACAACTTCGCGCCGCGGGTTGGCTTTGCATGGAGTCCAAGAAAAGTTCTCGGTCTTACTACGGAAGACAAGTTCGTTTTGCGTGGCGGATTCGGCATTTCTTATAACCGTTTGCCTGACGTGCTCTTCGCTAACTCACGCGCCAACCCACCATTCATGGCCCGCTACACAGTTTGTTGTGGAACCAACAACGAATTCAGCGCGCCGTTTGCCGGAGGCGTTATTTTGTATGCGCTTGGCGCAAATAATACTCCGTTTAGCTATCCCACGAATCCGGCCCTGGCGCTGACCTTTAATCCAGCTACGGGGATCCCAACCAACACGACCGGAGACAAGAGAGTCGAAATTTGGGGCGCGCCGGCCGACGTGCCGACTCCTTACGTCTACACTTATTCGCTTGAAGGTCAATACAGCTTGCCGGCGAAAATGACTGGAACACTCGGTTACCAGGGGAGCGCCAGCCGAAAGCTAGTTCGCCTCGTCAACCAACGACTCATCTATCCGAATGACCCCGGCAGCTTCTTCGCTTCGGGTGTTTTCTTTCCAACGCCTGACACCAACGCCAGCTATAACGCGTTGTTGGCCTCGGTAACGCGTCGTTTCGCACAGGGCTTTCAGTTTGGCGCGAACTATCGCTGGGCCAAGAGCATTGACATCGTTTCGAACGAGAATCCAACCGCCTCTACCAATCCAACGTTTCCAATCGACGTTCGACAGGAACGCGGTCCGTCAGACTACGATGTTCGTCACAACTTTGTAGCATCAGCGCTTTGGGAGCTGCCCTTTTTCCGAAATCGCAGAAGTCTCGCCGGCAAAGTGCTGGGCGGCTGGGAAGTGAGCACCATCGCAACCTTCCACACCGGCTTCCCATGGACGCCCGTGATTGGCAACTGCCCAAGTTCGAATATGCCGATCATTTGTCCAGTGCGTCCCACGCAGTACTTCGGCGGGGCTGGTAACGACTCCTCGAACCAGGCCTTTATTACCGGCAGCAACTTCCCCGGTGGCGGCTCGAGTTTCTTCTCGACTATCGGCGCAACAGGCGCCGCGGGAACTCCCGTGGCCGGGCTCCTTCCCGGAATCGGCCGTAACTCTTTCCGTGGTCCGAAATATCGCGACATAGATTTGAGTGTCGCAAAGAAATTCGGCATGCCTGACGCGTTCGGGGAAACCGCAAACCTTGAATTGAAGGCGAATTTCTTTAACGTCTTCAACTTCCTTAACCTGCAGTCGTTTGGGTTCAACACCTCAAGCACTAATATTGGCGATCCGAATTTCGGTAAATCACTGGGCGGATTGTCGGGAAGAGTTGTGGAGATTCAGGGCCGGTTCAGCTTCTAGGTTGGTGTGCGCCTTTAGACAGCTGGAACAAAGAATGCTGATTAAGTTCAGTATAGGTCGTTGAACCAGCCCGCGAAGCGCGGCGAAAGTGTAAGCTGGGGTGAAGCCTCGCGCAGCGTATGTCTTTGGAGGTTTTCCATAGCGCTCCCTTTCTATTGCCACCTGGGCGTCTCCTTGGAGCGCGCCGCTTTGTCCGCGCTTTGGTCCGCGGCGGCTTGGCGCCGCTTTTGTTGCGTCAACTCGACGACCGAAATATTTACAGGTCGGTCACTTCCGAATTCGTTACTTCAATCCTTGTCATGGAAGCGGCGCCAGGCCGCCGCGGGCCAAAGCGCCGACAAGGCGGCGCACTCCAGGGAGGCGCCCAATCCCCCAGCGGCTTCCTGAAGTCGTCAACCTGGGATTCAGCTCACTTCACCCCCAGCTTTACGCTATCGCCCGCGGACCACGGGCTAAGGATTCGAAACAGGCGAACTCGATGGATTCTGGGCGTCTTCGTCGTCAAGACCCCCATCGTCTTGAGTGGCAACTTTGCGTGCTTCTTCGAGTTGTTTGAAAGTTGCAAGTTCTCGATCGGCTTCATCTTTTCGCTTCAAGCGACTGAGCGTCATGAAAAGCTGGTAATGGACACCAGGATTCGTCGGTTTTAACCTCGCCGCACGCTGAAGCACCGGCAGAGCCTGTTCATAGCGGCGTGACCTCACCAGTAGGCGTCCCAGGTCGTAGTTGGCGTAAAAGTGTTGCCCGTTTATTGTGACTGCTCTTTGCAGAAGAGTCTCAGCTTCAGCAACACGATTATTTTCGAGAAGAACAAAACCAAGTTGTGCCAGGACATTTACATTTCCCGGCTCAAGCGCCAGTGCTTTTCTAAACTCCGCCGCCGCGGAAGCGTAGTCGGACCGAGCGCGGGCGGCGACGCCTACAAAATAATGAGCTTCAGGCAGCTTTGGAAAACGGATCAAGGCGCGACGGAAAACACCCTCAGCCTCCTCAGCCTCGCCCAACAAAATATAAACTCCCCCAAGCCGGGCATAATAAGCAAACTTGGTTGGATCCTGTTCGAGAGCTCGTTTGTAGAATTCGATGGAGGCTCGTGTGCGGCGATATTTTCTTAAGGCTTCGCCAAGCATGAAATGGGCTTCAGGAAATTTCTCGCGCAGCGTGACTGCGCGGTCCCATAAATCCGGCGCTTGCTCCGGGTGCCCACTGGTCCATGCTATCAGGCCGAGGTAGTAATACGGCTCCGCCGTGTTTGACGAAAACGCCAGGGCTGAGTGGAAAGCGTTCTTAGCTTCCGCGGTGCGTTTCAAATTAAAAAGGCTGAGGCCCAGGTTGTAGCGAACTTCATAACTATCGATTCCGAGGCCGATAGCGCGCTCGAGTAGTAGCACTGCTCGCGCGAAGTCCGAGACAGCGACGTATTGCAAGCCAAGGTTTAAAGTGGCCTCGCGATGATCGGGTGCCCGTTTCAAGACAGACTCGAAAGCCGTTATGGCTTCTTTGGCGCGACCCGTGCGGGCCAGTAAAACGCCCAGATTTGCCAATGGTGATATCGCCTGTGAATTCAAACGAAGGGCCAGGCGATATTCACGTTCAGCCTCTTTGAAGTGTTTGCGTTGGTCGAGAACTATTCCGAGTAGATTGTGCGCGTCAGCATTTTGCGGCGCCGAATTAATGATGCCGCGGAGAAGGCGATCTGCTTCATCAAGCCTGTTTTGTTGTAAAAGCGAAGCGGCTTCACGCAACTGCGTGGCAATGTCCGGTTCATTGCTCGCCTGGACGGACACCTGAGTTAATTTGCGCGCAGACCCGAATGTTGATGAGCGGGAGATGCCAGCAAGCGTGGCGACCGTCACCAACGAAATAACGAATAGGGGTTTGCCGCGAAGATACATTGATTTAGAGTAGTGGCTCGAAGTAGAAAGTATACTAAAGGACAGGACCTTCTATGCGCGAATTGCGCGTTAACTTAACTCCGCGTGTCCAGAGCCGAGTCAATGTCCGAGATGCTTCAGGAAGCTCTGATTAAGTCCATATGAGTAGTTGCCTTAGCCCGCGGAGCGGCCGAAGGCATAAAGCCTGGGGTGAAGCGCAGCGAACCCCAGGGGCCAGTGTCGAAAATAGAAAGAGTCCGCGGAGCGGCCGACAGTCGAATCATCATGATTGGCGTTAGTAAATCAAACCGCAATCGGCTGCTCCGCGGGCTCCGAGGGTTTGGTGTGAACATCCTGGGGTTTCGCTGCGCTTCACCCCAGGAGCGGTTATCGAAAATGGAAAGAGCCCGCGAAGCGGCCGACAGTCGTATCCTCTGATGGCATCTTTAAATTAAGCCGCTATCGGCCGCTCCGCGGGCTGCGCGAGGATTTTGTGAAACGATCCTGGGGTTTCGCTCGCAGAGCTCACTTCACCCCAGGCTCTACGCTATCGCCGCGCTCCGCGGGCTAAGGCAACTACGCATAGTGGACTTAATCAGAGCTTCCTGAAGCATGTCGGACATTAGACATTCGGTGAGCCCGGATTGACGCGAAAGGTTGGAATGAGACTAACGAGATCAATTACTTGTACCTCAATACTCGGCGTGTTGATGTTGATTTTATTGGCGTCACCACCGGCGGCACAGTTGCAACGCCGCCCTAACGTTGAGCAGCGTATTAATCAACTGTTAGCTCGCATGACGCTCGCCGAAAAACTTGGGCAGCTACAGCAACTCGACGGGCACGCAGACGGACGATTCAAAGATGAACACCCAGACCTGGTCCGCAAAGGTCTGCTTGGCTCGACACTGAACGTCCGTGGCGCGCAAAAGACCAACGAGTTGCAGCGTATAGCAGTGAACGACTCGCGTCTGAAGATTCCCCTTATCTTCGGATTCGATGTAATTCACGGTTATCGCACGGTCTTTCCCATCCCGCTCGGCGAGACGAGCACGTGGGACCCGGCGGGTGTGGAACGGGCGGCAAGCATAGCAGCGGCCGAATCGCGGGCAGCCGGTGTGCACTGGACGTTTGCTCCGATGGTCGATATCGCGCGTGACCCGCGCTGGGGACGAATTGCCGAAGGCTCGGGTGAAGACCCGTATCTTGGCTCTGTCATGGCCCGGGCACGGGTACGCGGATTTCAAGGCACGGATTACAGCGCCAACAACAGAGTCGTGGCCTGTGCGAAACACTGGGTAGCATATGGCGCCGGTGAGGCGGGACGCGACTACAACACTACCGACGTGTCGGAAAGAAACCTGCGCGAAGTTTACTTCCCTCCCTTCAAAGCCGCGGTGGATGAAGGCGTGGGAACATTCATGAGCGCTTTCAACGATCTCAACGGCGTCCCCGCTTCGGCCAATCCTTACACGCTAACCCGCGTCTTACGCGACGAATGGAAATTTGACGGTTTCGTGGTCAGCGACTACACCTCCGTGGAAGAGCTGATGAAGCATGGAGTTGCCGCTAACGGTGCCGAAGCTGCGCAGGAAGCGCTCAGCGCCGGCGTCGACATGGAGATGGTTAGCCGCCTTTATGGAAAACACACTGGCGACTTGATCAAGGGAGGTAAGCTTACGCAGAGGCAGGTGGATGAAGCTGTGCGTCGAATACTACGTATCAAGATTCGTCTCGGCCTGTTTGAGCAACCATACGCCGATGAGGATCTCGAGCGGCGAGTAGTCTACAACAGCGCTTACCTGGCCGCTGCTCGAGAACTGGCCGCTCGTTCCTTAGTTCTTTTGAAAAATGACAAACAGCTGCTGCCACTAGATAAAAACGTCAAATCGATTGCCTTGATTGGACCGCTGGCAGATAGCCAGAAAGACATGATTGGTTCGTGGACCGGCGATGGCAGGGCGGAAGATGCGGTCACTCTGCTTCAGGGCGTTAAGGCGAAGCTGCCGGGCGCCACGATTAATTACGCGAAAGGCTGCGATGTTGCCTGTGCTGAAGCTGTTGGCTTCGAAGAAGCGGTTAACGCTGCCAGGAAGTCGGACGCGGTTATCATCGCGGTCGGTGAATCAGCGGAAATGAGTGGGGAGGCGGCATCACGCAGCTCGCTAGATTTGCCGGGCCGACAGTTAGAGCTGGTGAAAGCAGTGCAGGCCACTGGCAAACCGGTAGTCATCGTCTTGATGAATGGGCGTCCACTGACGATCAATTGGGTAGCCGAAAACAGCCCGGCGATTTTAGAAACCTGGTTTGCCGGTTCGCAGGGGGGCAATGCCATCGCGGATGTGCTGTTTGGCGACGTGAATCCGAGCGGAAAATTGCCGGTGACCTTTCCGCGGGCCGTAGGCCAGATTCCGATTTATTACAACCACATGAATACTGGCCGGCCTCCCGACGCCAGTAACAAATACACTTCTAAGTATCTTGACGTGCCCTGGACGCCACTTTATCCCTTCGGCTTTGGGCTCAGTTACACGCAGTTCAAAATCACAAACGTTAGTCTCAGCGGAGAGCGTATTCCTGCAAACGGTCAGGTTACGGTCACCGTTGATATTGATAATGTTGGCCGGCGTTCAGGCGAGGAGGTTGTGCAGCTATACATCCGCGATGTTGCCGCGAGCGTGACGCGTCCCGTTAAAGAACTGAAGGGCTTTCAGCGGGTGACGCTTGGGCCTGGACAGCGGACGCAGGTGCGATTTCAACTCGGACGCGAACAACTTGGTTTTTTTAATCGACAAATGAAGTTTGTTGTCGAGCCAGGTGAGTTTAAGGTAATGGTCGGATCAAACTCGGAAGACGTGGTCGAGAAAACATTCCAGGTGACCGGCCCGTGACTGACACAAAAGGCGTCCCTTTGGAGTGCGGCGGCCCGGCGCCGCTTTGGTCCGCGGCGGCCTGGCGCCGCCTCGCTTACCGCTCAAACGTCATCTTAGTGGTCCTTCTCTTACTGACGTTCCCCTCTCCTGTTTTACGCACCGTATCGGCCCAGCCCAATCAGCCCGCGCATTCAGCATCGCGGTTCTCACCTCAGGACCACGTCTTGCTCGAAGACCTTGAGCGACGATCGTTTCAATACTTCTGGGACCAGGCCGACCCGCGCACTGGCCTCGTTCCCGATCGCGCGCGCGCAGACGGTTCACCGTTGCCGGACAGTCATCGGGACGTTGCCAGTATTGCGGCCACTGGTTTTGGTTTAACGGCCCTTTGCATTGCCGCCGAAAGACGATGGGTGGATCCTGCCCAAGCCCGCGAGCGTGTTCGTAAGACTCTGCACTTCTTTGCCCGGCAAGCGTTTGAGAAACGCGGTTGGTTCTACCATTGGATTGATGCTAAGACCGGCGCACGAAGGTGGAATAGCGAGGTTTCCTCAATCGACACCGCTCTCCTGTTGGCAGGGATTTTGACAGTCCGTCAGTACTTCCGAGACGATAAAGAAATCGTCACCATGGCGACAAACATTTACGAACGCGTGGACTTTCGCTGGATGTTGAACGGCGATCCCCTGCTCCTCTCGCACGGATGGAAACCGGAAAGCGGTTTTTTGAAATCCCGCTGGGACACATATAGCGAAAACACGATTCTTTATTTGCTGGCAATCGGCTCCCCTTCGCATTCCACCCCTTCCAAATCCTGGTATTCCCTCTGGCGCGATCGCTACCGTTACCGGACGTTTGAATATTTCACGACCATCGGCGTGCCACTTTTCATGCATCAGTATTCTCATGCGTGGGTTGACTATCGCAATCGTCGAGAGACCAAAGGCGACCGCATCGACTATTTTGACAACTCTGTTCAGGCGACATTGGCCCATCACGCTTTTTGTCTCGACCTGTCGCACGACTTTCCTGGATACGAACAAAACGTATGGGGCATCACGGCTTCAGATAGCGCCAAGGGCTATCTGGCGTGGGGTGGTCCTCCGCGCGACCCTGCAATCGACGGCACCGTTGTTCCCTCCGCTGCGGGCGGCTCGCTGATGTTCACGCCGCAATTGTCCGTCGCCGCAATGCGGACTATGAAGGACAAGTATGGACAGAAGATTTATGGCAAGTATGGTTTCGTCGACGCCTTCAATCCAAATACTGGTTGGATTGACCCGGACGTTATTGGAATCAACGTGGGAATTATTCTCATCAGTGCTGAGAATGCAAGAACTGGAAACGTTTGGAAGTGGTTTATGCAGAACCCCGAGATTATGACGGCGATGCGGCTGGTAGGGCTTGTGCGTTATCAAAAGAAAAGCGAGCGGCCTCTTCGAAAAGCTGCGTGAAACACGGGGCCGAACCCGCGAAGCGGGTGACAGCATAAAGCCTGGGGTGAATCGCAGCGAAACCCCAGGACGGTGGGTTTGAAGAACGATAGCCCGCGAATCGGGCGACAGTCCTGGATTCGTTGAGGCTGTCGCCCGCTCTGCGGGCTACTGCAATATTTGTAATGTCAACCTGGGGTTCCGCTGCGCTCCACCCCAGGCTTTACGCTGTCGCCCGCTCCCGCGGGCTAAATCTTTGAGTACACTCATTTCACTGTCCGTCGAAAAATCCGATAACCCCAGGCGTCCAAAGCTAGTGCAGGTAAGCCGACTGTTCGGGTTTTCACGGTACGCTCCGGATTAAACACATCCGGCGGTAAGGGCGCACCAACCTCGGGCGTCACATCCGTGAAACCAGTTTGGGCCGCTGCCTCAACAGTTCCCACAAACGGCTGGCTCGAAAGGTTTATCGCCACCAGGATCTCTTCATTAGCTGAGCGCCGCAGGTAGCTAACAATTCGCGACTCGTCCGAATTGTGTAACCACTCGAGCGAACCGCGCCTCAGCGCATTACTCGAACGGCGCAACAGAGTCATCTGTTTGTAGAACCTGGGAAACTCCGGCCTTCGCTCCGCAAACGCCCAGAAGACGGGTAGCTTTTCAAATAGTGCAGGAGCGCCTGATTCCGTCGTATCGCCGGCCTCCATCCCGTTGTACAGAAGAGGCACACCGTCGAGAGTAAACACCAACGCAGATGCTGCTAACGCACCACGTTCGCCAAATCGCGTAATCGCGCGCCGTTCATCGTGGTTATCCGAAAAGCGCATGTGCACAGAGTTGCGCGGCCACTTCTTTACCTCGTCATCCCAGGCGGCGCGTATCTCATTTGCGGGTTTGCGCCCTTGTAATACATCGGTCAGTGCGCTATGCAGCGGCCAGGAGTAATCCACCTCAAATGCCTTCACCAGCAACTCAGGCTTGTGCGCTTCGGCGAGCATGAATATATCGGGTTTAATTTTGTCTAACTCTGCGCGCGCGTTTTCCCAAAAATCAGTGGGCACCTCGCCGGCAACGTCACATCGAAAACCATCGAGATCAAACTCGCGAATCCAGTACTTAAGCATGTCCGTCATGTAACGCCGCAACTGCGCGTTGCGATAGTCCAAAGCAGCAATGTCATACCAATCGTACGGATACGTAATATTGCCTTTCGCGTCGCGTTTGTAATACTCCGGGTTCTTCATCAACACGCTGTCCCAGGATGTGTGGTTGGCAACGATATCGATAATCACCTTCATGCCGCGCTTGTGTGATTCGGAGATCAAACGCTTGAAATCTTCCTTCGAGCCGTAGTCCGGATTGATTCCGTAATAGTCACGCACCGCATACGGACTGCCGATACTTCCCTTCTTCTTTAACTGTCCGATCGGATGTATCGGCATCAGCCAAAGAATTGTCACCCCTAATTTCTTTCAATTCATCCAGGCGGGCAGTGATGCCATTGAAGTTTCCCTGTTGTGAAAAGGCGCGAGGATAGATTTCGTAAATGACGCCATCGCGCACCCAATCACGCGGCGCGCGCGCCTGCTGCTTCGCAAACATCGCGGGCCGGCGCCTGTGCGTGCATCCGGAACCAAGAGGAGGCGGGAAGAAGTAATATCCCGAGGAGAGTAAACAGAGATGATTTAATTACTTTCTTAGGCCACATTAATGAAACTCCCCATTTGAAAGGGATCCTGCCATGTCACGATATGCTGCCGTACTGTTTCGCGGCTCTGCCGCATTCGGTGCGGTAAGGCTCAGCCTTACCGTGAGCCAACTTTAATTCCCTGAGGCTATGCCTCCCCAAATCGATAGGCGCAGCCTCAAGAACAATCAAACGGCGGCGGAAAGGCAAAGCCTTCCCGCACGGAAGGCGGCGAAGCCGCTCGCGCTTTTCACGCCTTCATTCCCTGTCAATCAAACCAGTGCTGGGTACGGGCTGCGCAGCTTCGGGCAGGGTAAGCACCTCTTCCTGGTCGGCTTTGATTACTTTGTCCTCCGGTACATCAAAATCAGCGACGTCCCGCACACGCAAGACCAAGAGCGCGGCCAGCAGCATGAAACAGCCACCCACAAGCACAACGTAAAGCGGGCTCCGCGGGTTGTTGGCGCCGAAAACGCCACGAATCAACGGACCGAATGTGAGTGCCTGAATGATCTCCGGAATAACGATAAAGAAATTGAAGACGCCCATGTAAACGCCTATTCTCGCTGCTGGCAGCGCGCCTGAAAGGATGGCATAGGGCATCGAGAGTATCGATGCCCACGCGATACCGACACCGACCATGGAAGCCACCAGCATCCATGGACTACTAATAAAATAGATAGACAATAATCCCACGGCCCCGCAGATTAGGCAGAGCGCGTGAACCATCTTGCGACTGGTGGCCTTCGCCAACTTTGGCAAAAGAAACGCCACGGCGAAACAGGTGATGTTCATGAACGACATCGCGAAATTACCCCACTCGGCTCCACGCGTATAAACCTCCGATTGTGGATCGACCGCGCCGAAGACATGGCGTGTGACTGCTGGTACATAAAAGAGCCACATACAAAAAAGCCCTAGCCAGGTGAAGATTTGGACTGGAGCAAGCTGTCGCATGGTCCTGGGCATGTCCCTTACAGCCGAAAGGATCTCCGTCAGTCCTGCGAGCGGGCCGCGCTTCTCTTGCTTCATCTGCCGAAACGCTTCCATGTCTTCCGGGGGGTATTCTTTGGTAGTGAAAATCGTCCATAAGACCGCCACCAGGAAGGCCACTGCTCCTAGTTGGAACGCGTATTTGATTGTCAGGGGAATGCCACTCGGAGTATTCCCCGTTACTCCTAAATAGCGAAAGGCCAATGGCAGCCAGCCTGCGAATGTCGCGCCGAGGCCAATAAAAAAACTCTGCATGACGAAGCCGGCAGTGCGTTGGTCGGTATTGAGCTTGTCGGCTACAAACGCCCGAAACGGTTCCATCGTGATGTTAATGCTAGCGTCGAGTATCCAGAGCAACCCCGCAGCCATCCACAATGAAGAGGAGGTTGGCATGAAGAAAAGAGCCACGCTGGCTAGTAACGCTCCGACGAGGAAGTACGGCCGCCGCCTGCCCAGTCGACCCCAAGTGCGATCACTCATCGAGCCAATGATCGGCTGTACGATCAATCCAGTCAGCGGCGCCGCCAGCCACAGAATCGGTAAATCGTCAGGTTTTGCTCCCAGTTTCTCGTAGATGGCGCTCATGTTGCCCAACTGCAATTGCCATCCAAACTGGATGCCGAGGAAACCAAAACTCATGTTCCAAATCTGCCAGAAGCTTAAGCGTGGTTTTTGCATTGGCATCGTCCTTCCTGACCAACTAATTTGTAGGGGCGTCCCTCCGTGGGCGCCCCCTCCCCGCCAGAAGGGCGCCCACGGACGGACGCCCCTACGGTATCACCGCGCATACAAATTAATATCTTCCAGCACCACGTTGCGATCGAGCGTCAACGCATACATGAGCGTCTTCGCAATGTTTGCAACGTGAATAAATCCTCCGCGCGACGGCTGATCAGCTTCAGTGTTCTCAACGTCTACCAATCCCGGGCAGAAATTGAACACACGAACATTTGTGCCTGCTTTGCGGACGTGATCACGCACGGCCTCGGCGAAACCAAGTAGTCCAAACTTCGATGCGCAATAGGAAGGCACGTCGGCGTAGCCGTGTTTTCCCGCCTGGGATGAGACATTCACGATGTCGCCGAAATCGTCTGCTGACATGAACGGAAGAACGGCCCTAACGAGTTGCATGGCACCGCGCAGGTTCGTCTCCATCACTAGGTCCCAACCCTCGTCTGTGATCTTCTCAGTTGTTTCCGGAACTGCGAGGCCGGAATTGTTTACCAGCACGTCGATGGTCTGCCACCGGGTGAACACATCGCTGACAAGCTGGTCCACTTTGTCTCGACGGCGAATATCAAATTCGTAAGGAAACACCAGCTCCGTTTTCAACTTCCGGTTTAACTCATCAGCCGCGCGGCGTAAAACGTCGGTTCGTCGCGATGCAATCACAACTCGAACCCCGGCCGATGCGAGTGCCTCCGTGAGGGCTCTGCCTATCCCACTACCGCCGCCCGTTACGATTGCGACCTGCTCCCTGAATGGCTTGGTTTTCATCGCTCAACAGAACCGCCTGGTAGAGGAATGAGATCCGGTTACAGGTGTCTAGAGTACAACCTTCAGGTTGCGCGTGGCGGGAGGCGCCCTACAACTTCAGAGGACCTCCGCGCCACGTCGCAAGCTAAAGCTTGTACTCCAAACACCTGTTATCTATCTGCCCGACACGGTCAATATCGCCGCGGACCTTTGCGGAAGCGCCACGCGTAATTTTCCATTCTGAACCTGAACCGTGCGTATCTTTAGCAGGCGATCATTAAGCTGCGTGCCGTTAGCCAGCCCCAGTCGCGCCACATCAAACTCGGCGGTCGCGCTGTTCTTGTCGTTATTCATTACGACGATCGCGAGTTGAGCTCTTGTCTTGCGTGCATATGCATACTGCTGACCGCTCGCATGCAGGTTGATCAATTCTCCGCGACGCAACGGCTCGAGTTCAGCGCGCAGACGGTTGAGTGTGCGAATGTGATTAAACACATCGTTTTCTTCCCCAGTCCGTCCCTCGTGGGTGAAGGCGTTGCGCTTGTCACCAGGAAATCCACCTGGGAAATCCTTTCGCGTTGTAGGCTCATCAGCGCCGGTCATCGCGAGCTCGTCGCCGTAATAGAGCTGGGGAATGCCGCGGGTAGTTAACACAAGTGTATTCGCCAGCTTAAGTCCTTCGATGGTGGCGCCTTTCTCACTCATGAACCGGCCGTCATCATGGCCCCCAAGCAACGTCACCAGAATCTCAGGATTTGTGTAGAGGTAATCCTTCGCAAGAGTCTTGGGAATATCCTCCAAAGGTTTGCCTTCCGCGAAGGCGTGGCGAATGGGGTTGAAAAGCGGGAAGTCGAGTAGAGAATCGAGGCCCGAGTCGACGCCGTCAAAACGGACTTTACCTCCCTGGAAAAACGAAGTGTGGACCACGTCTCCATCTTTAACTTCACCGACAACTGTGAACCGTGGAAACTCCCGCTTGAGCGCCCGAGTCCAGTCGCGCCAGAATTCGTTTGGCACATACTGCCAGGTGTCCATGCGAATACCGTCAAGGCCGGTGATGCCAATCCACCACAGAGTGTTCTGAATCAAGTAGCGCGACACTTCCCTGTCGTGTTGGTTGAGGTCTGGAAGAAAATCAAGAAACCACCCTTCCATAGTTTCCCGTTTTAACTGTTCGACTGGTCGAGGATCGTGCAATACCCAGGTTTGAAAAACATTCTTGAGGTGGCTTTTTCGGGTACCGTTAAACCATGTAGGAGTTGGCGAGTCATCCACCCAGGGATGATATGGACCGGTGTGGTTTACGACCTGATCCTGAATGATCTTAATTCCAACTTTGTGCGCGGCTTCAACCAGCTCCTGAAGTTTCGACAGCGTGCCGAAATGTTCTTCAACGCCGTAGAAATCCTGCGGGTTATATCCATGAAAGCCCGTACTGGGCTTGTCTTCCTTTAGTTCAATATGATTCAGACCGTTGTAGTTGTCATACCAGGGCGTTAGCCAAATAGCTGTGACACCAAGGTCCTTCAAATATGGGAGACGATCGATGACGCCCTGAAGGTCGCCGCCGTGGTAGTGAAATTTATTGCCGCGATCGTAGATGCCGCGCGAGTTAGGAGGATCGTTGTTCATCTGGTCGCCGTCGCTGAAACGGTCGATCATGAGCAGATACATGACGTCATCAGGTGAGAAACCCTGAAAGCGACCGGCACGATTAAGTGCCGCCAAAACGTCGAAAGGCGCCTCGGTTGTGCCGGTCGGAGTTGTGACTCTAATTCGCCGTTCGCCAGCTATAGCGTTGGGAGCAATCGAGAGGTCAGCGAAGATGTATGTACCGGCGGGATTGATTGTGGGCTGCCCTACGACGCGGAGGCCGCGACCGATTGGCTGAAGTTTCGCGTTTCTCAGGTTCCGGCCTCTTATCAGCACTCGCACTGGGTTCATCGAACTTTTTACCCACCAGCTCGGCGGATCGATCTTAATAATCTCCGGCGACTGCGCAGCGACTGGGTACACAAGGAACAATACGATCGTGATCGACGCCATAAAACACAGCGTGCCAGCTCGGCGCGGAGGCTTCTCCCTGGAGTGCGCCGCCTTGTCGGCGCTTTGGCCCGCGGCGGCCTGGCGCCGCTTTCTCTCAACACCAAAATCCCGGCACTCAACATCGGACCAATGCGGCGCAAGGCCGCCGCACTCCAAAGAGGCGCCTCTCGGATTCCGATCATTCGTTTCCGACCTAGTCGGTAATATTTGCGGCATCAATACGTCCATACGTTTCAGTGATCTCTCGTAAACGTCTACTGAGCTCCGGTGTCAGCGCATTCTCATCAAACCGCCAGGCCCAATTCCCTTCCGTGGTGTTGGGCAGATTCATACGTGCCTCAGTGCCTAATCCCAGCAGGTCCTGCAACGGCACTATCGCGGTATTCGCGACTGAAGCTAACAATGCCCGTATGAAGTCCCAGTGAATCTCATCGCCCTTGGAGTTGAGATACTTCATGCTGAAGTTGCGTTCGGATTCAATTTGGCTAGCGGTGCGAGTCGAACCTTCGCCAGCCACGCTATTAAACCAGCCGACTGTCGTATCGTTGTCGTGGGTGCCTGTGTAGACAACTACGTGCCGCTGGTAATTGTGCGGGAGATCCATGTTCTTAGTGTCGCTGCTAAAGCCAAACTGAAGTATCCGCATCCCTGGGAAACCGAAATCATCACGAAGGCTTTCGACGTCTGGCGTGATCACACCCAGGTCTTCAGCAATAATCGGCAACTCTCCGAGCTCATTCCTGATTGCCTCGAAAAGTTCCCGACCCGGTGCTTCAACCCAGCGACCACGCTCGGCGGTCTTATCGCCGCCGGGAATTTCCCAGCAGGCAGCAAAGCCGCGGAAGTGATCGATGCGCACAATGTCGGTGATCTGCAAGGCAGCGCGTACACGTTGAATCCACCACTTGAAACCGTCGGCGAGCATGTGTTCCCAGTTATAAAGCGGGTTTCCCCAGTATTGGCCCGTGGTGCTGAAATAGTCGGGCGGAACACCGGCGACCACGAGGGGAACACCGTTGGAGTCGAGCTTGAATTGTTCGGGGTTGGTCCAGACATCCGCCGAATCATGGGCCACAAAGATCGGAATATCGCCAACTATGCTTACCGCGCGGTCTTTGCAATATGCTTTCAGCGCGAACCATTGCTTGAAGAAAAGAAACTGAAAGAACTTGTGCGCATCGATCTGTTCGCGAAGTTCTTTTCGGGCACGCGCGAGGGCCGCAGGTTCGCGTCTAACCAGCGGTGGCTCCCATTCGTGCCAGGCCACGCCTCCGTTCGCAGTTTTTAAAGCGCGAAACAGCGCGTAGTCATCCAGCCATGAAGCATTCTCCTGAACGAACGACTCAAACCGTTCGCCTAAAGCGGTGTCGGTAGAATCTTTATAGTTGTCGTAGGCTTTTTGAAGTATTGCGTCCTTAGACTCGTGTACTTTCTCAAAATCAATTTCGTCCGCCGGCAACGCAGGCATCGACGCCAGGTCGTTCTCCGTAACTAGTCCATCCGTGATTAGTTGCTCTGGACTGATCAGCAAGGTGTTACCTGCGAACGCCGAATAACAGGCATAAGGCGAGTCGCCATACCCGGTTGGGCCAAGCGGCAGCACCTGCCATAAGCTTTGGCCTGCGTCGGAGAGAAAATTAGCGAAGCGGTATGCCTCCGGACCGAGGTCGCCGATGCCAAAGCGACCCGGCAGAGATGTCGGATGAAGCAGGATGCCGCTGGACCTTGGAAAATTCATTGTTGAATCATTGCGGCTGAGGCCGCACCTAATATAGTCAGATCGTCCAGATGCCGCGGTTAATAATTCGAACCGTTTAGATGCCGCACTTGTGCGGCCTGTTCTTGTTTCCCATTCAGATCCCAGACTTGTCCGGCGCCCCGTCGCCTATCGTCAACCTCGACACCCGCAGCCTTTAATTCTTCTTCCGTCCACAACCATCGCTGATCGACCTCGATGGGAACCTCTCCCGACTGATGAGCAAAATATGCACGATAACTCAACCAACGCCATTTGCCCGGATGATCAACCAAACCAGCGCGAACGGGATTGTTGTAGACGTAGTTAAGCTTCTGCCGAATAAACTTGCGACTCCACACATCGACGGCTGAAAAGTCCTGCTGCCAGACTGCATGTGTTTGCCCGGATTTCAGAGGCCGCGCGAGTTCTAACTTAGCCAGCGAAATCACATGTTCGTCGTCTCGTAGCCACGCCAGGATTAAGGCGGCCGCACGGCCTTTGAGCCTCCCAGCGACCACACTTATGTCCAGGCGCAGCGGATTCGCCAACATGTGGAAATGATCAGGCATTAGGACGTATCCGATCAGTTTGAAAGGGTCTTTTGAGCGTGTGGCGGCTAATGCTTCGATGAAGAGTGAGCAAGCATGGTCATTGCGAAAGATCGGAACACGGTTATGGGTGACGCCCGTCACGTAGTGAACAAGGTTGGGTTGTTTCGATTTGAATCGCCGCATTGTTTGCGCAGCAGCGCACAAGTGCGCGCTCTAAACGGATCTTAAGTATCCTCTCAGCGTTCGATTAATCTGAATGCAGAAACGGTTCGAGGACCGATGGTCACTGTAGCGTTACCATTTGCGATCGGGACCGACCCACCTCCGCCAAGTAGCGGCGTCAATGTAGCGCCATTGCGCAGTCCCACTGCCGCTGCTGGGATTGTTATCTCCCGCTTTTTATCCGCTCGATTAATCGCGACGATGACGGTCTCGCGCTGATCCTGTCGTGCGAACACATAACTGTCGTTGTCGTAAAAAAGGTCGACCAGGTTTCCGCGTCGCAGTGCTGAATGCTCCGCTCTCAAACGTATCCAGGCACGGGTCCAGTCATACATCTGCTGCTCTTTCGACTTCCTCCCCTGCGGCTCGAACGCGTTGCGCTCGTCGCCTGGGAAGCCGCCGGGAAAGTCTCGCCGGTTGTCCGGATCGTGGCCGCCTTCCATTGCGATTTCTTCGCCGTAATAGAACTGTGGGATGCCACGCACGCTCAACGTAAAAGCCATGTGCATCATTGCGCCTTCAAGCGTCGCTCCACTCAGAGACATAAAACGATCGGTGTCGTGGTTGTTTTGCAGAGTCGTGATTTTCAAAGGATCCGGATACAAAGCGTCATACTTCAGCTGGTCCCGCAATGAACGCACCGGGGCCTTGTTGGTGAATACCTGAAGCGACGTGTTCCATAGCGCGAAATCGAAAACAGAGTCGAGCTTCGTGTCCAGCGCGTCCCAGCCGGTGTGACCACCAATGAAAAAGGCTGTCTGCGCGGCATCGCGTTCAAACACCTCGCCCACCATCCACATCCGCGGATACTGGCGATGCAGCGCATTCGATAGATCACGAATGAAGAAGCGCGGCATGTATTGGATCGTGTCCTGCCGAATACCGTCGATGCCGGTTATTCCCACCCACCACAGGGCATTTTGAATTTCGTACCGCGACACCTCCGGTTGTTCCTGGTTCATGTCAGGAAGATCGTCGTTAAACCAACCATCAAGTGTGTTTCTTACTTCGTCACGATTGGCGTGCGTCGAAAGGAGAACGCTGTTTTGAAACTTATTCAGGGAATGATTTTCAGCGGTACCATGAAACCAGTCAGGTAGCGGCGGATCCTGCACCCAGGGATGTTTAGAACCCACATGGTTCGCCACTTGATCCTGAATCACCTTGATGCCCGAAGCGTGAGCCTTATCAACGAGCTCACGAAGGGTGGCCATGTCGCCAAAACGATCTTCGACGGCGTAATAATCGATCGCGTGATAACCGTGGTAGTAGGTATTCGGACACCATGGTTTATCGCATTTGTTTACGCCATTCCAATTGTCGTACCAGGGCGTGAGCCAGAGGGCCGTAACGCCAAGGCCTTTGAGGTAAGGCAGACGATTAATTATTCCGCGCAAGTCGCCGCCATGATAGGCGCGCGCGTTTTTGCGGTCGTTGGCGTCAGGTGGAGAGTCAGCAGGCTTATCGTTCGAAGGATCACCATTCGCGAAACGGTCCGGCATGATTAGGTAAATAACATCGTCGGTCGTAATTCCCTGAAAGCGTGAAGCCGGAGGAAGCGGCGGCTCGATGCGAAAAGGAATCGTGGCCTTGCCTGAATTGGTTTCGACGATGAGAGGGTGCAACCCGGGCCTCGCATTCGGATTCACCCTGACTTCCACAAAAAGATAGTTGCCAGTGTTGTTGATACGGACGCCGGAAACTTGCAAGGTTCTCGTCGTCGGACGCACGCGCGCGTTCGTGAGGTTCCTGCCGCGAACGAGCAGCCTCACGGGGTTGATTGTGTGCCCCGCCCACCATGAAGGAGGCTCGACCTTGATGATTTCCGGCGCCCCCTGCGGAAAGGCCCTCGCCGGTGCGGAGCAGGAAAGAATCAAGAAAACGATTCCGACAACACTGATGAGAAACTTTGGTTTTAGCGTCCGCATAGGCGTCTCATGTTTCGCACCAACAGGGCGTAAGAGTACAAGCTTCAGCTTGCGACGTGGTGTAGAAGCACTCAGGGGTTTATCGGGCATCGTCGCAAAGCCGCAACCTGAAGGTTGTACTCTGTACGCCTGTTGCCGAACATCTAACTTGACCTCTGATCTCTGTCTTCAGAGCTTCGGGCTCCTGGACCCAGCGGGGCTCGATTCGATGTCCGGCGCTGTCTGGTCATTCGCCGCGCTACCTTCCATCGTGTCGCCTCTCTTTCGCGCTTCTTCGAGTTGCTTGAAAATGGCTAATTCCTTTTCTGCGTCTGCCGTTCGTTTCAAACGCGAATAGGCGATAAATAGTTGATAGTGTATTCCTGGGTCTGTTTTTACCACCCTGGCTGCGCGTTCCAGGATTGGAAGGGCTTCGTCATAACGTCGAAGCCTCACAAGCAACCGTCCAAGATCATAATTCGCCGGAAAATGATTCGTGTCGAGTTTAGCTGCACGCCTCAGTAATTTTTCCGCTTCTTCAAACTCGCCGCGCTCCATGCGGATGAAACCCATACTGGCAAGAGCATCAACATTGTCTGGCTGAATAGCGTCTGAACGCTGGAAAAATGCCAGCGCCTCATCAAACTGCCCCTGGGCACGCGCCACGTAACCCGACAGGTAAAGCAGTATTGCGCTATTTGGAAAGCGTTGATTGGCGCGTTCAAAAACTTCTCGGGCCGGTGCGTATTGACGGGTACGAAAATGAGTAACTCCGAGGCGTATGTAATAGAGAAGGTTCTCGGCGTTCTGTTCAAGCGCGCGTTCATAAAAAGGTATTGCTCGTTCAAAACGCTTGTGCTTGTAAAGCTCCTCGGCAATCATGAATTGAGCTTCAGGATAGTTTGGCCTCAGGACGATCGCGCGTTGCCAAAGTCCGATGGCGTTTTCGCTCTCACCCTTCGCCGATGCAATCAAACCAAGACGGTAAAAAGGCTCCGGTTCGGATGGACGCAACGTCGCGGCCCTCTGCAAGACTGCTCGCGCCTCATCATCACGGCTTTCGCTATTGAACAAAGCGAGTCCGAGATTGTAGAGAACCTCGTAAGTGTCGGGACGTAAAACGTTGGTGCGCTCGAAGAGGCGTGTGGCTGACACGTAGTCGCCCGCATTTGCAAGGCTGAGGCCGACGGTGAACAGAACGCTTGGGTTTTGATGATTGACGCTCTCAATTTCCTTTAAGAGCCGTGCCGTCTCATCCCTGCGTCCAGCGTGGGCATAAGCGGTAACCAACATCACTGACAACGTCGCGTCCCGAGGTTCTTTGGCACTGGCAGCCCGTTCAAGCACGCTGATCGCACGCGCGTAGTTTTTGTTTGCAACATAGAGAGCGCCGAGGTTGTAAAGTGCAGGACGATGGTTGGGCGCAACTAAAACCGCCTTCTCCAGACTGGCAATTCCTTCCGCGGAGCGGTTAGCGCGCGCCAGTAAGACACCGAGATTCGTCAACGCCACAGCCGATTGCGGATCAAGTCGTAGCGCTTCCCGGTATTCCTGTTCAGCCTCGTTTGTGCGTCCTGTTTGATCAAGCACGATTCCCAGCAACACTCGAGAGCCGGCGTTGCGAGGATTGGCCTCGACATCTTTTCGCGCTAACGCTTCAGCCTGGTCCAGCTTGCCTGCGCTAAGGAGCGCTGCAACTTCACGATGGCGAGACGAGTCATCTGAAACAACAGGCTTCACAACGGGCTTTCGCAGAGGGCTCTTTGGGCGCTGGCTGCTAAGGCGTGTGGGGACTATCGAAACCCCGACGCGCGGAGCTTGTGTCACTTTTAGGAAGCGCTGAATACCGTATGCGGGCGAAGCGAATGAGAGCACTGAGACAAGAAGATATAAGAAGACGAGGCGCTTTGCGCCCGCTGGCTGAGCTAAGTTTCGGTGCGGCTTGGTTGGTTCCGGCATTAACATTAACTCAAGGCGCCAAGCTAAGTAGGATCCTTTATTTAGTCGGGCGTGGGTTGCGATTTACTTTGAATGTTACCGCGCCGAGCCTCGTGGATTCGCTTGACCGCAGCAGCTGCCTGCTCGGCTTTTTCCGTCATACCTAAGCGGCGATAGGCCAACGACAATTGGTAATGCGGCTCAGGGTTACCTGGAACCAACTCAACAGCCCGCACCAGGTGCTCAACCGATTCCGCTAAACGACCCCGCATCATGAGTGCTCGACCCAGGGCCACCCGCGCCTCGTAGAGGTTCCCATCGAGTGCTAATGCTCGTTCGAGCTCTCGAACGCCCTCATCGCCATCGGGACCGGAGCGTCTGACCAGCAAAGTGCCAAGCCCTAAATGCCCTTCGGCAGCCTCTGGAGCGCTAGCGATAAGCCGGCGATAAGCGTTCATCGCTCCTTCAACATCAGCGGTTTTCTCGAGGGCAGTCCCAAGAAAAAATAGCGCCTGCGTGTCAGATGGTTTTAGCGTTACGGCCTTTTGGAAGGCCTTAGCTGCCTGGCCCGCCTCGCCCAAGCTGAAGAGAGCGCGCCCGTACGTAAACTGCGCGTCAAAATGTCCTGGAGAAATCTTCACGGCCAGTTCCGACGACTTCAACGCCTCAGCATCCTTACCTCTGACGGCCTGTATAACCGCCAGAAGCACTTGAGCATCGGCCACACGAATGCGTTGCGCGTCTGTAACTCCAACTTTCCGTGTCGATATGTCGCGCAGCAAATGATCAGCAGCGGCTCTCGCAAGCGGCTCGGCCTCGGATGCTTCACGCAGGTTGAACAGCGCGAGGGCTCCGCCATAGAGCGCCCTCGACTCCTTAGGTTGTTTTGCGAGCGCCGAACGAAACACCTCAGCGGCCTCGCTGTAGCGTTTCAACTTAAGGAGCGCTTCACCAGTTGATAACGCTGCCTGCAACGTTGGGCCATCGACGTTCGCGCCACGCAGCTTTTCTACGATCCGTTCAACTTCATTTGAGGTAATTGAATCCTGAGCCCAGGCTGAATTTGGAAAGCTGACGAAGATCAGCATGGCCGCCGGCAGCAGCAATGGCAGTAGTCCGGTAGGTTTCAGCAACGTTGCGCTTATCACAAATTCGCGGACAAGCATCTGTGCGGCCTTGGCTTGTCGTACATCGGTCGTTGGCTAAACGTGGGGGAGGTTGCCTGCAAGCTAGCTTGTTTCTATAGCAAGTTCAAGCGTGTAGTTGAATTGACGTTACAGGATCAGGCCCATAGTCAAAGTGGCGGGCACCCGAGATCATGGATGCTCGCCACTGTTTCTATCTCGAGAACCCGGCCGCTTATGGTCTAGAAAAGCAGCCTGAGCCCGAACTCAAGTTGACGTCGTCGTTGCTCCGACGTGTCCAACCCGAAATTGGCACTGCTTATATTGTTTTCGGGACGGAAGCGGTTGACATGATTAAATACGTTATAGGCTTGTATCCGAATTTGGGCCGTAAAGTCTTCATTGAACATCAAGTTCTTGAAGAGCGATGCGTTCACGTACTCCTGACGCCCTCCGCGGAAAATGTTGCGACCTGAGTTGCCAAACTTTGGACCGCCGGGATCACTAGCGAAAACCGGCGTATTTGGCGGACAGAAAAACTGTCCAGCAAACGCCTTCGCCGTGCCGCCGGCGGGACAGGCTCCAGAACCCGATGCAATATCTGCTCGCCGGCCATCGGCCATAATCGAAAAGGGTGGTCCACTTTGGACAGTCAGATCACTATTCAACTGCCAGCCGCCCACCACCCAGTCGGCTGGGCGTGAAATACCGGAGCCAAAACGCTTACCGCGCCCGAACGGAAGTTCCCAGACACTTGCGAAAGTAAACCGGTGTCTCACGTTGAAATCGGATGTGGCTATGTCGAGATCCGGATTTAAAGGGTTCGAGAAGCCGCAGGTACTGGGTCCGGTACCACCGGTGCAGAAGTTGCCGGGCGAATTGTCTTCCGCACTCGCCCAAACGTACGTCGAAAGAATTGAGAGGCCGCGCGTAAACCGCTTCTCCAATTTGGACTGAAGTGCGTTGTAAGACGATTTACCGCTGTACTGGATCGCCGAGACCGTGCCATGCTGGGTTACCTGACGCGATCCGGGAAACCCTCCACCCGAGTTTCCTATGTTTCTGACCACCAACAAGTTTCGACCTCGACTGCCCACATAGCCAACTTCAGCAAGCCAGCTGGGACGGAATTCCCACTGCGCAGTGCCGTTAAACTGATGGAACAGTTCGTTGCTTATGTCGGGATCAAAGTAGACGAGATTCGGTCCCACAGGGGCGATGAAGCTCTGGCCCGGAGCTATTGCACTAGTCACGACTGGCAACGGAATTCCCGTGTCGAGACTGAACTGCGCCGGCAGCGCGGGACATGCGGGAGTACCATATTGGGAGAGACTGCAATTGTAACTAGCCCCGGTCGGCGGATTCGATTGAAGAATGCCGGGAATTCCTGGCGTGTCTACCGCATACTTAATCGCGTAGCCACCGCGAAGAACTACAGTTCTATCTTCTCTGAAGCCGCTCCAGGCGAAACCAACAGCGGGTCCAAAATTGTTTCGATCACTGTTCACCAGGTCACGACCGCCAGGAGCGCCTTCGCCCGCGCGCGTGAGCGTGTTGGTGGCAGGATTGTAGTTGGATTGATTGTCGAAGCGTTCGACGGGCTGGGTAAAAAGGTCCCAGCGCAATCCCAGGTTCAGGGTGAGGCTCTGGTTAACCTTCCAGTCATCCTGACCAAAGAATGAAATTTCTTTGTTCGAAAGAAACGGAGGAGTACCCGGTGTACCACGACTTACAAACGCGGGGCTATAACCAAGCAGGAAATTGGCTCCGCCTGAACCGGAATCTCGAGGTCCAATAGGGACGCCAGCGTAATTTCCAGCAAGGAAGCCACCTGCGCCAGTGCCGTACTGATATTGGCCCTTGATCGCGCCCGCCCGGCCCGCGTCAAAGTTGCTGTTTTGACGAACCCGCAAATCGCCGCCGAATTTAAAAGTGCTGGTGCCGCGAACGTAGGTTAAACCATCAGCGAAGCTGAAGTTATTTGAGGTAAAGTAAAACGGACCGCCATCCCCGATAAACTCCAGTTGATTTTGACGCCCGCGTTGGAACGGCTCTTCAATCCCGAGAAGAATCGAACCAGTGCATTCACCGCAGTTATTTGCGTTGGGTATGCCCAGCTTCGCCGAAATATTCGGGTCGAATCCAAGCGCACCTCCCACACCTGTATTGAAGATGCCGATCTCAACCCGAGTCGCGCCGAAGCGCATGTCGTTTATGACACTGGGCGAGAACTGATGGGTTTCTCCCAGGCGAACGCCGCGTGAATTTCCAAACTCGTCCCCAGCGCCAAAACCAGATGGCAGGTCGTTACCCGTGGGCGAAGATCCGATCGGGAAATTGTTGTCGCGGGCGCGTGAGCTCTTGTCTTTGCTGTATGCAAAAAACAACTGGTCGCTGTCAGTGATGTTGTGATCGAAGCGCAATCCCCAACCATCACGACTATATTTTTCCTTACGGTTGGTCGCAAAGTTGTCAAAGATTCTGCCGGTTACATTCGGGAGCGGAAAGGCTTGAAGCACATTTAAGGCTGCTGCCGATAAGGGCTGCCCACAATTTCGAATGTCGTTAGCACCAGCGGGTAGTCCATTGCCACAAAAGACCGTGCCGATCGGAGCCACACGTGGTCCAAGGATGGTATTGAAATTTTGATTAGTTCCAGGTTGCAGCAACTCTCCAAAATCACCGACGCGCATTCTGGCAGTTGGCACGCTAACAAAACCAAAATCACCTGTGGTGGAAGGCGTGGCATTTCGCTGACCTTCATAATAGAAGAACCAGAAACTTCGGTTGCGCCCGTCGTATATCGATGATCCGCCTTCGCCAAACCGCGGCAGAAACACTGGCCCGCCCACGGTCCCTCCAAACTGGTGAGTATTTCGATTCGGCAGAGACAGTGGGTTTTCGCGTGAACCTATCGCGCTGGCGAACCGACCCTGGTAATACTCGTATGCCGTCCCGTGCACACCATTGGTACCAGACTTCAAGGTCGTACTAATAATTCCTCCCCCGGCGCGACCGCCTTCAGCAGGCGCTACGCTGGTTTCAATTTTGAATTCAGCAATTGCATCGGGCGGAGGATAAATTCCAATTTGGCCGAACTGACCTTCATTGTTGTCTGTGCCGTCGAGGGTGAAATTGTTATTGGTTGGGCGAGCGCCATTCACAACCAATACCGATCCGCCAGATTCGCGGAAACGTGTGGACTCCGTGGAGGTGCCGACCGGGTTGCCGCCGGACTCGAAGTTACCGCCGCCTCCGAGCACGCCAACGATGGGCCGCGTAACGCCGGGCGATAGTGTGGCCAGCAGAGTAAAGTTGCGCTGCGGGATTGGAAGATCCGTGACTTGCCTTCCCGTTATCAGATCCCCTCGCACGCTGGTTTCACTTTCAACGAGGGGAGCTCCTTCACTTGTGATTGTTACCGTGGCTCCAGCAGCATCCCCCAATGACAACTTCACATCCAGAGGCACGCGAGCGCTCGTCTCAACTGTCACCACTTCAAACAAAACCGGCTGAAAGCCGGTTGCGGTGACATTGACTCTGTATTTTCCAGGATCAAGATTGGTGACCGTATATGTGCCTTCGCCACCTGACTCCGCCTCCTGCGTATCTCCGGTCGCGTTGTTGGTGACGGTCACCTTTGCACCAGCAACCAGGGCGTCATTCGGATCTCTCACCGTTCCCACAATAGTGCCTTTGTTGCTTTGGGCCGATGCCGACAATCCAAGAGCCAAAATTGCGATTAGCAGGGAGATGATTCGCGCAAAGCGGTGCTTTCTCATGAACTTGTCCTCGTGTGACATCAACAGAATAAAAATGCACTTCGACTCTCTGGGCCAAAGTGATCCATTGTGACTACGTCTGACTAAACTTGCGGAATGATTGAAATCTAAAACTGTTGCACAGTTTGTTGTTTAAACGAACGAAGTATTAATACAGTTTACAAGGCCTGTCAACGTTTTTTTTAGAATGCTCAGAAGTGCCGCCTGCAGTTTTTAGGAAGGCGCTGGATGCGAGGGACGGAATTCAGAACCAGGGTGGCCGCAAAGAGCCTTCGCATTCAGGCGGCAAAGGCGGCGGCAAACTTGCCGGCAAGGACAAGGCTAAGGGCGCCGCGCAGCTCGGGTCTCTCACCGAGTGTGGATGGCAGGATCCTGACGGAAGGCAGGCCGCGGCGAATGCTGTGTTCAATCGTTTCAGTCAGCGCGTCCTCGATGAAAGCCCAGGCGCGCGCTATTTCACCACCTACGACGACTGCTTCGGGACTAAATCCGACGACCAAATTTGAAATGCCCACTCCGAGGCAGTGAGCCGTTTCGACGAGGGCAGCCTTGGCGTTCGCGTCGCCAGAAAGCGCCAGGTCAACCAGCTCCTTGAAACCCATTTCTGCGGCGGCCGTTTCCCCGGCCAGCTTCTCATAGCGCGCGAATGCGGCACCCTCTGACGAGAACGCTTCCCAACAATCATGGTTTCCACAGGAACACGGAACAGGCGCATGCGGGCCGATGATCATATGGCCAAACTCTCCTGCTGCCCCACGCTGACCTCGATAAACCTGACCGTCGAAAATGATCCCGGTGCCGACACCTTCAGCAACTAAAACCAAAATGAAATCCCTTGCGTCAATAACTTCCGGACGACCGAACCAGAGCTCGGCAAGCGCAACAGCGTTTGCATCATTGTCGATGACGACGGGCTTGTTAACCGCTGATGAAATTAACTCGGCGACGGGCAGATCACGCCACTTAAAGTAGGGAACGTAGACCGCCGTGCCCGTCGACGGATCAACCAGACCAGGCAAACTTATTCCCACCGCTTCAATTCCCGGGTTGCGACTGGAGAGAGCGTTAACACGCGCGATGATGTCACTGAGGGTCTTGTTGGAGTCGACGTCAGTGAGAAATTCCTCTTGTTCAACCACACGTCCCGCCAAATCGCTGGTGGCGATTGTGGTGCGGGTCGGCGTTATCGCGACTCCGATCGCTATAGCTCCCTTCGTGCGAAGCCGTAGCAGTGTGGGTCTGCGACCTCCGGTCGACTCCCCTTCTCCGATCTCTTCGACGAGGTCTTCTGTTTTTAGAGCCTCGACAATCGCGGAGATAGTCGACCGTTGGAGATTTGTTTCGCGGGCAATTTCAGCTCGAGAGATCGGCTCACGCTCACGAACATAGTTCAGGACGATCTGCCGGTTGATATCCCTAATTGTGTTGAGGCGGGCAGCTTGGGCCTTTCTCAGATCCAGTCTTCGCAAAATTCAGCTCCAGTCGGGGGGTGAGCTTTTCAATCAGTCTTTATCTCTGACTACTCTTGCCTTGAGTAATTGTTACCGTCCTATCGATGGCGGGTACGGTAAAGGTTTCCATAGCCCCATCAGGCCATTGTATTTCCAGTTTGTCTACCTTGGCGGCAGTTCCCAAACCAAAATGCAAAACTAAATCATTCTGCGAACAATAGACCGCGCCGCTGATAACATCTCGACGTTGCCGCACCTTTCCAGTAGTCAGGTAAGCAATACTTCCTATAGCGTCCTTCGGGTTCTTTTTAGTTCCATCTGCCACCAGTCTCAGCGCTAGCCAATGCCCGGTTTGAGACGCTACGTTGCGCAGCACTGCGGGCTTGGAATCGAGATTATTGATTACTAAATCCTGCCTCCCGTCGCGATCGAGATCGCCCACTGCCAGACCTCGGCCTGGCCACGCGTGGGCCAGGCCGCTACCGGGCGCGGCACTTACTCGCTCAAATTTGCCGTTACTGAGGTTACGAAAAAGCAGTGGCTGCTGAGCATAGCTGGTACCCCACTGATGCAAGTCCACGGCAGGGTAGACGTGACCGTTAACGACGAAAAGGTCTTGCCACGAGTCGTTGTCGAAATCGAAAAACGTGGTCCCCCAACCTAGAAACGGAATACTCACCTCACCCAAGCCAGTCTGGAAAGTTACGTCGGTAAAGTTGCCGTCACCGTCGTTGTGATAGAGGACGTTGGAGTCGTCAGAAAAGTTTGTGATGTGAATATCGACTCGGCCATCGTTGTCGTAGTCGCCAACTGCCAGACCCATGCCAGCCTGCTCACGCCCGTTCTCATTTACCGCGACCCCGGAAGGATAGCCGCTCTCTTCAAAGGTGCCGTCTCCTTTATTGATGTAAAGCTGGTTTGGTGTGGAATCGTTCACTACAAACAGATCCAGCAACTTGTCTTCGTTGACATGGACAAACGCCGAGACAAAACCATAGTACTTCTCCGGATCGTTGACCCCACTCTTAACGCTTACATCTTCAAAACTTCCGTCAGCTTTCTGCCGGTAGAGAGTATCGCCTTCACCGGGCAGACCGCGTGGGCCACACATAACCGGCGCGCCTCGAAACTGGCAAAAATTTTGGCCCGCACCAGTTGTTTTTCCGACGTCGGCGGGACTTGGCGGCAAACTTTTCAGATCTATCTCAGCATAGCCGGGAACGAAGAGATCAAGCCGGCCGTCCTTGTCGTAGTCGCCAAAGCTGGCGCCGGTGCTCCAGCCCTTGCGTGCAACTCCAAGCTTCTCTGCCGTATCGGAAAACGTTCCGTTGCCGTTGTTGTGATAGAGACGGGAAACTCCGAAATTACTCACATACATGTCCGGACGGCCATCATTGTCGTAGTCGCCCACCGAAACGCCGAATCCAAAACGCTCATTTGCTACCCCCGCTTTGTCAGTGACATCTTCAAATTTCCAGTTGCCCAGGTTGCGATAAAGCGCAGCGCGCGGCGGCTTCTCTTTACCCTGCTGGGCGCTCATCGTCGAACCGTTTAGCAAATAGACATCTGGCAGGCCGTCGCCATCGTAATCGAAAATTGCCACGCCACCGGCGGGTGTTTCAAAGATATAGTTCTTCTCCGGCGTGCCCGAACGATGTTTGAAGTTTGCCATTGCGGTCTTGTCGGTAACGTCTTCGAAAACAACTGGGGCCTTGGGATCTGTGATACCAACTGTTCTACGCGTTGAATAAGTAACGGGAGTGCCGGTTGAAACTCCACCCATTCCCTGTTCCGGTTTCTTCGGCGGCGTTTGGGCGAATGAAAACTGCGCGACCGCCAGTAAGGCAAGCAGACCGCCGGCTATGACGATTCGGAGCTGATTGAAATGTCGATAATTCACTAACACTGTCATTGATTAAAGACGGTCCACGAATCAGGCGAAAAGACACTCACGATCTTTTGTGTTGGTTCAAGCGGTACCGTGGGACCGTGGCTGTTTCGACCGCACGGCCGGCTCGTTTTTCAATTTGAAATTGCTGCGACGTTCCCACCACTCTGCTCGTTGATAACCAGATAACGATCCACCGGTGGATTATTAACTACTTGCACAAGGCCGCTGGGCCACTTCACTTCAACCTTCCCCACCTTCGTCGATGTGTCCGAGACCCACGATAATCCTGGCATCATTCGATGACAAATAGCTGCCGGATGTAGTCGCGTCGAAAATCTGTTTCTTGCCCGCGTCGTGAGTCACCGTTATTCGGGCGCCGATCCCTGTGCGGTTAGACCTGGCTCCCACAAGCGAAATACCGATCCAATGGTTCTTTGTGCCATTGTTTTTAAGCACAAGCGGAGGACCTTCCAGCGTTCCCATAACGACATCGACTTGCCCGTCGTTGTTGAGGTCACCAAATGCCGCTCCGCGTCCGATCACGGCGCTGGCAAACGCGGCGCCCGCAGTCGCCGACACGTTCACAAACCCTTTGCCCGTATTGAGCATGAGTAGCGGCGCTTGTTTGTACGTCAAATATGGATTGGTCTTCTCGATGGTGTCGAGCACATGGCTTTGGGCCACGAAGATATCGCGCCAGCCGTCGTTGTCCGCATCAACGAAGCGAGTGCCCCATCCGGAGTAAGGCAGCGTTATTTGACCAACGCCGGCTGAGTTTGTGGTGTACGTGAATGTTGAATCCCGATCGTTATGGTAAAGCGGATAGGTCTCATTCGATAGTGTGGTAATGAAGACGTCCATGTTGCCATCGTTATCGTAATCGCCGACGTCGACCCCCATCCCGGCAAAGAGTCTGCCATTTTCATCGTAACCAGCTCCCGAGGCGACTGCGATGTCGTCAAAAGTACCGTTGCCCCTGTTGTGATATAGAGACTGTCGAGCGTTGTCATTGGCAACAAAAATATCCATCCAGCCGTCGTTATCAAAATCTCCGAAGGCGACCCCGAGGGCCTTACCGCCCGGCACGGCAATGCCTGCCTTCACGCTAACGTCTTCGAAGGTCCCGTCGACGCGTTGCCGAAAAAGGAGATTCGTGGCGCCTTTGAAATTATCCGGATGGCAGTATGCGCGATTGCCTGGACGAGGGTCACCACAATGGAGTGAACCCGATTCGAAATCCCATTCAAGATAACGGGCCACAAAGAGATCCAGGCGTCCATCCTTATCATAATCGAGCCAGCCTGTGCTCGTAGACCATCCCCCGGCAACAACGCCAGTCTTAATCGTCACATCCGCGAACGTTCCGTCGCCATTATTGCGGAATAGGTTGTTCCGTCCGTAGCCGGTAACGTAGAGGTCGACGAACTTGTCGTTGTCGTAATCTGCGGCGGCGACTCCCATACTGAAACCGGAACCTTTTATGCCAGATCGTTCGGTGACATCCTCAAACGTTCCGTCAGCTTTTTGACGATATAGACGGTTCCAGAATACGGGGTCGCGTTTATCGGGGGTTTCAGTCTTCGGCATTGGATCCTTTAGCGCGGCAGCGTTGGTGAAAAACAGATCCATTCGCCCATCGTTGTCATAATCGAACATTGCCACGCCGCCACCCATCGCCTCGATCAGGTATTTGTTGGAAGTGAGCGCCCCAGCGCGTTTGAAAGTGACGCCACTCATCTTCGTTACATCGGTAAAGGTAACTGGAGATTGGGCTTGGGGAGCGGCGAGCGGCGGCTTTCGAACCGCGCCTTCCGAACTGTAAGACTTGCCTGTTCGCTCAGTCACTGGAGTGGGGGTGGGTGAAGGCCTCTGGCAAAACACCGCATCCGGGCCCATCCATCCGAAAAGGACGAAAGACGCGAACACGACGTGGCGCCTCGACAATCGGATCGATGTAATCAACACCGCGGCTACAGCCCGGCGTTCGAGGTGGGACAAAAATAATTGCTGTTTACCGGGCCACAATCTCTGCGTAATCCTTACCGCTGTAGAGTCGCACGCTCCTGCCTGACCTCAACATCATCAGAGGCCGCGGACGTCTGAGCTGGTTGTCCCTGGTCGTTGAAACCGACAGAATTTGATCCCCAGCAAGGTCGAGCACGTTGAACTTGCCATCATTGCTGAAACCAAATCCGTACGCGCCGGGCGCTAACTCGGACCCGCCGACTGTGATCCGCGAATCAGTGATAAGAAAACCCTCATACTTGGCGCGGATGTCGGCCGCATACCCGGATGTATCGACCAACCCTGCGAGGACATAACGGCTGGAGCCGAAACGGGCAGCGACGGAATTACGCACTTGTGTTGGCGCAGACTGCCCCTGGAAGTAAAACCCGGACGGGATAACGCGCCTGAGTTCCGGACCAATAAGAACTGTAGGCTGTTCCTGGGCTACCACGGATGCCGGCATCAAAGACCCGAAAAGAACTGCAACAGCAACACTGACTAAAAACACTATCCCGATTTTCATAAGAGGCTCCTTCTGCCCAGATCCTTAACGTGCAGCTTGATACTAGCGGGGCGGAAGCTATCTTACATCTTTCGCGGAAAAAGGAACGTCAGGATTCCCTCCACGCGTTCAGCCCAGGCGCTTTCATTGTGCTCAGCGCCCTCAGCTTCGAAGTACTGCAGGTCCTGGCCGGGCTTCCAACCCTTCTTCACGAGACTGTCTCTTAATAGGCGCGCGTCGGAGATTGCTCTGTGCGCATCTTCCGGATTGCCGCCTTCTTTCGTGCCCATGTCCATCCAGATACGCACTTTGGGTTTTGCAGGTAATGCATCTACGTGAGTGATGATCTGCTTTTCAGCAAACCACACAGAAGGCGATACGACTGCAAGCCGTCCAAAAACTTTTGGATACTTCAGACCGAGATACAAGGTCACCAGGCCACCGAGTGATGATCCTCCCAGACCAGTGTTCTGCGCGTCCTTGAGCGTGCGATAGTTGGAATCGACGAATGGCTTCACTTCTTCTACAAGCATGCGGCCGTACAGATCGGCTTTCCCGCCAATGTTGCGTTTCGGGTCCTTCACAGGAGTGTACTCATCGATGCGATCCTTTCCGGTGTTGTTAACGCCGACGATGATGAGCGGCTCGATCTTCTGAGCTGCGATTAATGCCTGGGCTGTTTCGTCGATGCGCCACTCCTTTCCCGGAATAAACGACGTCGCCCCATCAAAAAGATTCTGGCCATCGTGCAGATAAAGAACCGAGTATCGCTTCTTCGGACTAGTCTCGTAGCCGGGCGGCAGATAAATCACCAGGTCGCGATCGTTGTTGAGCAGTTTGGAATGGAAAGCTTTATGGTGCCTAACGTCGCCAGTCAATGTGTGTTCCCGTTGTGCGTTAACCGCAATCGATAGAAAAATCGCAACCACAAAAGCATAACAAGTTGGTCGAACCGTTATAGCAATCACTTTCATGGAGCCAAGAATAACTGCGGGGAGCTGAGCGTACAAATATACCGCTGGAAGGGCGTTCATTTTCAAGTGATTAGATTACGATTGAAAATAGCGGCTTTGCCGCCGCAAAGTGCGGCGGCGAAGCCGCAACCATTATTTATCGTTTCGGTATCTTCGCGTCGCCCTCCCTACCCGGAGAAGTTAAGAAAAAACGCGAAGGGCGGATCCCTCGATCCGCCCCTCTATCTACGCAGAGAGGTCGTTAACCGTCATCGTTTTATCGCCACGTCCACGCGTCTCGGCTTCGCATTACGCTTTGCAAGCTTGTATTCACGCGCCGCTGACGTCTCGGCGTCACTCGTAAACAGCTGCTTCCCGGTATCAACCCTGAGCCAGACCTGCGAAAGGAAGTGTCTGTTGTCATACTGGTTGAACACCAGTCGAGTGCCGGCTTTGGCATCACGTGCGCCAATCGTCAACGGAGCATTTACGAGTGCCACCGTCTTGCCATCGGCATTGTTTATAGCGAGCACGTTTCCCGACCGCTGCTTGATATTATAAGTTCCGGCTTTTAGCTCCGCCTTGCCGGCAACGAAGTCAAAAGGGATATTCACTTCGCCTGCGGTTGTTTGAGCCTGAACGCTCACAATTGCCATTACCATGAACAGGCACATCATTGCGGTGGTTCTGATAATTTGATTTTTCATACGACCTCCTTATGGTCTTTACTTTGAAAGCTCAGCCCTATTGCCGCCTTCACTAACTAAACGCGACACACCCGAGCAAAGCGGCTCAAAGAAGGGTCAACTCTTTAAAATGAGCTGGAATTTCGACCGTTGACGCGTTTGTAACTAGAGGTGTGTTTCGGTGGGTGTCGTTACGCAAATTGATTGGTCGTAACGCAAACTGTTAGCTTGCGGGCGATTCGTTTCCACGCGGCTTCGCATCTAAGTAACTGTCCGCAAGCTAACAGTTTGCGTTACAAGAATCGAATCTAACAGTCTGCTTACATCGCCAGCATTGGCATCGAGTGAAACTCAAGAGCCAGCGTTTCGTACACAAGGTTTGATTGGTAATGACATGGCAGCAGTACCTATAAACGTTACGCAGCTACTGATCGGTTGGGGCAAAGGCGACAAAGTTGCGCTCGACGAACTGATACCGATTGTATATGACGAATTACGCCGGCAGGCTGCGCGCTATCTCCGGCGAGAGCGTGTTGGCCATACGCTGCAGACCACCGCCTTAATTCACGAAGCGTACCTGCGGCTGATCGATCAGAAGAATGTAGAGTGGCAGAATCGGGCGCAGTTTTTTGGCATCGCTGCACAACTGATGCGGCGCATTCTGGTCGACCATGCAAGAACCAGGAAACGAGTGAAACGTGGCGGTTCGGACATTCGAGTATCGCTGGCTGACGCCGAAGCTTTCGTCAAGGCGCAGGATCTCGACGTGGTCGCACTCAGCGAAGCACTCGACCGGCTTGAGCGAATTGACGAACAACAAAGTAGGATTGTTGAGTTGCGGTTCTTTAGCGGTCTGACTGTTGAGGAAACCGCCGCCGTGCTCGATATCTCACCAGCAACTGTTAAGCGTGACTGGAGTATGGCAAAGGCCTGGCTGCACAGGGAGATTAGTGGCGAAGTTGATGATAATGAGTAATGTGGATCCAAAACAGTGGCATGAAGTGAAGAAAGTGTTCGAGGCGGCGCTGGCTCAGCCAGTTCCGGACCGCGCACGTTTTATCGAACAGGCCTGCGCGGGTAACCCTTCGCTGAGCCGTGAAGTGAATTCCCTTCTCCGCTCTTACGAAAAGGCCGGCAGCTTTATGGAGGCGCCCGCTGTGGCGGCCGCCGCCGAGTCTTTGTTGGGCCAACAAGACAAGCTCACCGCGGACCAGAGGTTGAGTCATTACGAAATCATTTCCCTCATCGGCGAAGGTGGAATGGGAGAAGTCTACCTTGCGAAAGATACGATCCTCGGACGCCGGGTGGCTCTGAAGCTTCTACCGTCGTACATCAGCAATGATCCTGATCGTTTACGCCGCTTTAAACAGGAGGCGCGAACGGCCTCGTCCCTCAGCCATCCTAACGTCTGCGTCATTCATGAGATTAGCGAAACCGACGATGGCCGCCCGTTCATTGCGATGGAACACGTCGAGGGTGTAACCCTGCGACAGCGTATCGAGCAAAGGGGAATGAAACTTGGCGATGCGTTGGACATTGCCATTCAAATTGCCGACGCGCTGCGAGGTGCTCATGAAGCAGGCGTGGTGCATCGCGACATCAAACCCGAAAACATAATGATCCGGCGTGATGGTTATGTGAAGGTGCTGGACTTTGGACTTGCCAAGTTGACTGAACGGCGCAACTCCCGCGACGGGGTCACGATGTCGACCCTGTTGGTCAACTCTTCGCCGGGCACCGTGATGGGCACCGCCGGTTACATGTCTCCTGAACAAGCGCGTGGAGTTTCTGTCGATGAACGCACCGACATTTGGAGCCTGGCGGTGGTGCTCTACGAAATGGTGACCGGCCATATCCCGTTTGCCGGTCCAACGCCCACAGATGTGGTGGTCGCAATTGTCGAAAAAGAACCGCCGCCGATTTCTCATTACGTTGTTGATGTTCCTGCTGAACTTGAACGGATTGTGAAGAAAGCACTGCGGAAAGATGCGGAAGAGCGCTATCAGATCGTCAGAGAGATGGCGACTGATCTGCGGACTTTGCGAAAGGAGCTTGAAAGGGACTCGCAACTCGATCGTTCGATCATTCCTTCATCCCCTGCAGCTCTGAGTGCTTCAACTGGAGAAGCGGTTGGCAAATCTCCCACAGCTCGCGATAAGGCAATCGATACTAATCAAATCGAGGCTTTACGAATGACAAGGGTCGCACCAACTTTGGTGACGGGCCGTCGCCGATTAATGCGTGGGCTCTGGGCAGTTCTTGCTTGTCTCGCGATTGCCGCCGTCAGTTTCGGTCTCTACAAGTATTTCAAGACCCCTGATATTGCCAGTGTTCCACGGTTCCAGAAGATCACGGTGACGAAGCTGACGATCAACGGTAACGCGCTGTTCGCTTCAATTTCACCGGATGGAAAATATGTCGCTTACGTCAAGAGTGAGGGTGGAAAAGAGAGTTTGTGGCTCCGGCAAGTGGAGAGCGCAGGACACCTTGAGATTGTGCCACCCCGAGATGGTCATTATCAGGGGCTGATATTCTCACCCGAGGGTAACTTCATTTACTACGGCTACGCGCAGACAACTGACAACAATAGTGGCGAGGTGTTTAAGATTCCCGTGCTGGCTATGGGAGCGGCACCGATTAAGGTCGATCCGAAGGATGGCCCAACGAGGCGCTCTCATGACGGAAAGCGCGTGGCGTTTGTTCGCCATGACCGCGAGAAACAGTCCGACATGCTGATAATCGCCAAAGCGGATGGCAGCGACCAGGAAATCCTGGTCACTCGTAAGTGGCCCGAGAGGTTTGCATGGGACTGGAGCACGGCGCCGGCATGGGTCGAAGGTGACCAGGAATTGGCCCTTCCCATCATCAATTCTGACTCGAACGGTTTCTACATCAGTATCTACCGGCTAAACCTGGTAGATCGAACTGAACGTACGGATCCTCTGTCGGCGCAACGATTCGAACAACCAAACCTCGTCAGTATTTTTCCAGATGGGACCGGAGTAACGATGTCTGCCAAAGCGCAGGGTGCCTCGTTCGAACAGGTCTGGTATTTGGGCGTGGACGGTTCCAGTCGGACAGTTACAAACGATCTTAGTGATTACCGGACCGTGATCTTGACGGCAGACGCCAAGTCGTTTGTCACGGTACAAACGCAGACGCTTTCCAACGTCTGGGTCGGGTCCAAAGGCGAAAGCACCCGTGCGACGCAGATCACTTCCGGCCTCGGCCGGTATTTCGATCTAACGTGGGCGCCCGACGGAAAGATCGTTTACGCTTCCGACGCCAGCGGAAGCGCCGACCTTTACGAGATGTCTGCAAATGGTTCTAACGTGAGGCAACTAACCTCTGGCGTTAAAAGAAACTACGCGCCCGTGGTGTCGCCGGACAATCGGTTTATCGCGTTTCATTCAAATCGTTCCGGAATCTTTCAAATTTGGCGCATGGATCGAGACGGCAGTAACGCAGTTCAGCTGACTTCAGGTAATTCAGAAAGCAACTGGCCTCAGTTCTCGTCAGATGGAAAGTTTGTATTTTATCAACACTTCGAATCCGGCGTGTCAGGCACTTTATGGAAGGTAGCGGTGGAAACTGGACCAGCGGTGAAAGTCGCGGAAGGTTTCACTGTTCGCCCGGCAGCGTCACCAGACGGGAAGTGGCTGGGCTTTTGGCAAAACGATGGTCAGCCAAATTCTCGCTGGCGCCTTGCGATTCTGTCCCTCGAAAATGGAAAGGTGAAAACGTTCGAGGTTTCGCCGACGGTCCAGGTCCAATGGGACGCGCAGCTGCGCTGGACTTCGGACAGTCGCGCCCTGGCGTACTTAGATCATAAAGGCGGCATCGACAACATCTGGGCCCAACCGGTTGAGGGCGGCGCGCCAAAACAGTTAACCCACTTCCCTGACCTCAGTATTTTTGCGTTTGGTTGGTCGCCGGATGGAAATCTGGCGGCGTCGCGGGGCGTGATTACCAGGGATGTGGTGCTGATAACCGATGCAGGCAGGTAGGCTATCACGCCTGCGCGTGGCAGGTTGCGACAGCCCGGCTGATACGGCGGCAACTTGGAGTAATAGCCAGGCAGGTTCAAGAGCCTTACGATCCACGAAACACACGAATCAACACGAAAATTCGTTAGTGTGTTTGGTGTCCAGTCGTAGATATTGTCTTATCTAGCCGTAGTTATTTCTTGACTTGATTTACGTGGGAAGCGAGCAATCCATCTGTGTGACCTACGCCTGAACGTTGCCGGCCTGAGCGCGAGCTTTTTCACGTCTCGACTTGATAAATTCGATTACTGGCGGCATCAATGATAGAGCTACCACAATGATCACAACCCACTCGATGTGTTCGTCCAGGTCAATGCCAAACCTGGATTTCAGAAGATTGCCAAGGAAGTAGCCGCTCAGAATCATGCTGAAGACCCACAGGAAACCGCCGACGATGTTGAAGACCACAAAACGTCGATACGGCATCTGCGCAGCTCCTGCCACGATCGGAGCAAAGGTACGCACTATCGGAACGAAGCGAGCGATGATGATTGTCTTGCCACCATACTTTTCATAAAACGCGTGCGCCTTCTGCAAATGGCTCGGACGGAATAACAGTGATTTTTGACGCTTAAAGAGACGGGGTCCCAGCCTGAGTCCGGTGTAATAACCGACGGCGTCTCCCACCACGGCGGCCACGAACAGTGTGCTCAATAAAATCGCGAGATTGAGTTTGCCGGTAGCTGCAAAGAGACCCGCCACGACGAGCAACGAATCGCCCGGCAAAAAGAAGCCCACTGCCAGTCCAGTTTCGGCGAAAACTATGAATATCAAACCGAAGTAAACAAAGATGCCGCCCTTGGCGAGCAGCATCTCGATGATCAACTTGGGATTGAGAGCGTCCTTCAGTTGGTGAAATAGATCAATAATCGTTTCCATAATTGCCGTCTACTGTGGCGATGACCAGCCGTGTTGTCCAATCAACGGAACAAATGCACAGCCGCCGTGATCTTCCTGTTTGTAACCGCTTTCTGATTTGATGACTCTAACCAAACGCTGAGCTTCGCGTGACGTTCCTACCGGCACAACCAAACGTCCGCCCACTTTTAACTGCGCGACAAGAGGTTCCGGAATAGTGGGACCACCAGCAGCAACCAGGATAGCGTCGTATGGAGCATTCGCGGCCCAGCCAAGTGTGCCATCAAAACATTTGACCGTCGCGTTGTAGATACCCAGTTGGCGGATACGGCCCTGCGCCTCACGCGCCAGCTCGGCGATACGCTCGATCGAATACACCTGTCCGGCAACCTTCGACAAGACGGCGGTTTGATAACCAGAACCCGCGCCTATTTCCAACACCCGACTTCCGGAGTCAACTTCGAGGAGTTCCGTCATACGCGCCACAATGTAAGGCTGCGAAATTGTCTGACTGGCGCTTATCGGTAGTGCGTGGTCACCGTAAGCTCGGCCCTGTAGCGCCTCAGGAACAAAACTATGGCGCGGGACGACGCGCATCGCTTCGAGCACTTTGGGATCCAGGATTCTGTAGTGCTCGCGAAGCCTCTCGACCATTCGCTCCCGGGGAATGGCATAATCCTGACTTCTGTTGGAGGGCTGTTGACCGGTTGTTTGCACGAAGTTAATTCATTTCACAAGCGTATGGAGGTTAACGAAGCGTATAGAGCACAGCGTTGATTGCTTCTCGCGGAAGAGGCAGCCTAAAGGCTGTACTCCAAACACCTGTTAACAGGCGTATGGAGTACAAGCTTTAAGCTTGCTTCTTGCGAAAGAGGCAACCTGAAGGTTTACTCTGAGCGCCGGTTAAGAGCCATGCTCTATCCTTTATGGACCAGTTCGGAATCTTTCAGGTAGTTCCACGCATCCAGCGCGGTCAGTGCGCGATGGTCAGTCATATCCGACTTAAGCGGCGTTACCGAAACATAACCCTGGTCGATTGCGTGGTAGTCCGTACCCTCGGCAGAGTCGCCATTGAAATACTCTTCGCCAACCCAAAAATACGGTTTACCCCTCGGGTCAATATGTTCGGAGATCACTGGGCGGGCATTCTTTAATCCCTGCCTGGTTACGCGGACACCCTGAAACTCTGTTTGTGGGAAGTTAATGTTTAGCAGTGTGCCTTCCGGCAATCCTTCAGCAAGCACCTTGCGAACAGCAGTGATCGCAAACTGGGCCGCATCGCGAAAATCAAATTTGTCGCGAGCCACAAGGCTAAAGGCCACGCCGGGAACTCCAAGTATTGTAGCCTCGAGCGCCCCGGCAACGGTGCCGGAGTAAGTGGCGTCATCACCCAGATTTCCGCCATGATTAATCCCGGATGCGCAAATATTTGGCCACTCTTCCTTTGAGAGGATCTTATTCAGCGCGAGTGTGACGCAATCGGTTGGAGTACCGTCGACCGTCCAGTGTCGCTCATCAATTTGGCGGATGCGCAGAGGGCGCGCGAGAGTCAAACTATGCGAGGCCCCACTCATTTCGGAAGCAGGTGCAACCACGTAAACGTCGCCCACCTCACGCAAGGCCTCTTCGAGCTTGATGAGACCGTTCGACTGAATGCCGTCGTCGTTTGTGAGCAGAATTCGTGTCATGAAGAACCGGCAATGCCCTCGCCGATCTCAAAACTTGCTGCGATCGCTACGATTGATCGACGACTTTGAGGAGCAGGAAAGAATGGCACGCGTACGCGCCGGTGCCAAAACTAGTCTCGCGGGGTTGTGCGCATGCGACCCTTCTTCTTGTTTCGCTTGCGCGCCAGAGCTGATTTGAGTTTTGCCTTCTGGCCTGGCGGGATAAAGAATGCATGCTTCTTCGCATCCTTGATGATCTCTTCGGTCATCACTTTGCGCTTGAAACGCCGTAACGCGCTCTCGATCGATTCGCCCTGATTAATAGTAACTATTGCCATTCGCTTTCCGTCTTTCTAAAAGTTTTGCTGGTTTGTTACCGGCTATTTAACACGCCGTAAACGTCCCGGGTCAAGTGACCGCGCCTGATTACGATGCATTTGAAGCTGCCTTTAGACTGCTTTTCCGCAAGAGCAAGCTAAAGCTGTTTCTATACGCCTGCTTCGCTCTTTACACAGTAGAACCCCGCGAAGACTGGTCGCTCGCGGGGTTCTCTTCTTACCTGATCAGAGCCTAGACCAAAGCGGGCTCCGCTACCTCTTGCTTCTTACGGCTCAAACTTTGAATCTGAACCGGCTTGTCGGCTTCCTTCACATCAAGCTGATTCTTGAGGACCATCTCCTGGTAAAGCTTGCGCATCATTACTGCTTCCTCATGCGCCGTCTTCGGTCCTTCCATCTCCGGCTTGTTCGGACGCGCCAAGTCGATTGGGTTCAACACCAGACCGTGAGTCTTATCGTTGAGTTCAACTTCTCTACCGCGTGCAAAAATCTCGTGACGCCCGTGCTCTTCATACCACTTTGCGACGGTCGCATTCTGGTGCATGTTCTCGATGATGTTCCTCCACCCAATACCAGTGTTATAGGCGCAGAAGGAAATTTCGCCTTCCTGAGTGCCGTAAGGAATGATGCACATCTCCGTACGGCGGAAGTCGTAATTGAAAAGATCCTGGAACCACATTCCCGCGATAAACAGGAAGTTCCAACGATCCGAACGTCGCTTCTCGATGTCGCTTACGGAACGATCACCGGTGACCTTGCCGTAGTCTTTACCGGTCAAGCCAAACGACTTGTCAAACTTCTTGAAGAGCTCGTAAAGGGTGAACTGCGATGGCGACTTGTACGGATTGTAGTGCTTCAACAGCGCCAGTCCCATCATCAGATTCGACATCCACTTCCCACGCGCCGCGTCAGTAATCTTCTGCATGTCTTTGACGAGTCCCGGAATATTCAAGAACTCTGGCACTGGACGCATCTCGCGCGTTTCTTTGTCTACCATTACCGCCGTGCCAACACCGCAGTTTGGATGGCAGCCGCACGACACCTGTCCCCATTCCGCTTGCGGACCGTGGACCAAATCCGCGAAGTCAGCAAACGCTCCCATCAAGGAAAGCGGGAACCAATCGCGAGTAGGCTCGGTGATTCCTACCTGGTCCTTCACGTCATGGGCCAGGTGCGACAAGGTGTAACGCTGCTGCAGACGTCTCTGCGGCGTTATCTCTTCATCGCGGCCTGTGAACGAAACCGGCTGGAATGACAGGAACGCTATCTTCTTCGGATTGTCTAGAGCGAAGCGGACGATGGAACCAACCTGGTCATTGTTGATGCCGTTCACGAGTGTCGTAACCAAAACAATCTCAACACCAGCCTCGTGGAGGTTGTTGATCGCGCGCATCTTGACATCAAACAGGTTGCCGACCTGACGGTGGTTGTTTGCATCGTTACCGATTCCGTCAAACTGAAGGTAGACATAACGCAACCCAGCTTCAGCAGCTTCACGGCAGAACTCTTTGCTCTTGGCGAATTCGATACCGTTAGTCGCAGCCTGCACACTGTTGTAGCCAACCTTGCGCGAATACTTAATCGACTCTATGAAGTGCGGGGAAATCGACGGCTCGCCGCCGGAGAACTGTACGGACATCTGCCGGCGCGGCTTAATCGAAATCGCGTTATCCAGAATTTCTTTGATTTCGTCCATGCTCAACTCATGAACAAAGCCAACCTGGTTGGCGTCCATGAAGCATGGGTCGCACATCATGTTGCAGCGGTTTGTAAGGTCAACCGTCAACACAGCGCCGCGGCCATACTTGATGGTGCTGGTGCCGTGGTTGTGCAGCTTCTCGTCGTTGTGCGCGTCGATGTCGCGGCCGGGAAACATCTTCTCGATGTGCGTCAAAAACTTGGCATCGATCGCCATCATGTCTTCGAAGTGACCGTGGATCTTGCAATCCTTAACCATCCAGATCTCGCCATCGCGCTCGATGATCTGGGCCTTAATCTCACCGACCTTCTCGTTTATCAGAACGCTGACATCTTGTTTGCCGGAGAGTATTGATTCCCTGGCTTCGATAACGCAGTTGGGACAAAGTGAATCGGTGGTGCGCGGCCAACCCAGAGTGGGCTTGCTCTTCTGCCATGATTTCAGCAGTGGCTTATCCGACCACTTGGGGGTAAACGATGGGTTCGGTTTGTACTTATTAACTCCTGCAATGACGTTATGCAGGCCGCCGGCTGCTAACGTGAGGCCCTTCTCGGCGCGCTTAATTAATCGCATTCTTCTCTCCTGTAGATTCTGTCGTATTAAATCGAATTTGATGGCCCGCAAGGTAGGGAAAGTACACGTATCCTTGCAAACTTGCCTCACTCAGTTGGCAATGACCATGCCGCCCTCGACTTCGAAGCCTTTAACCATGAAATCATTGGACTTAACGCATGACCACGAGGCGGGCGATAGACTACAGCAAGGTTTTCTGTGTGTCAAGAAGGCGCAAGTGAGGCTTTGCGGGATGCCGCGTAGCATTTTGGCCGGACAGGTTCTACTTGTTTGGCGCGTAATATCCAATTCGCGCCGAGACGTGGTGGGCAGTGTTTGTCGTCTCAACTCGGACACGCCGGAATTTGCCATCCCTTCTGATATTGAGAGGACTGTAATAGAGCGTGTACTGCTGACGCAGCTCCTCGGCAACTTCAGTATAGGTTCGTTCGAGATCGGCGAAACTAGATGGCTTGTATAGTCGCCCGCCGGTTGCGGCTGTCAGTTCGGCCAGGTGACGCTCGCTTGCGTCCAGGGCCGCAAGGCCCATTCGCAGGTCTTCGATGCGTAGCTGGTTAAACTTGACTGCCGAATCGGAACCACTCGTCAACGCTGAGAGCTGCTCCTCTTTTCGCGCTCGCTCGATTTGGGTGTTGCTAATTACGTAGACCGTAGTCTGTGATTGGAGCGCTGCGCGCAAGGCAGCGTCGAAGCTGCTGCCCCGGCCGCTGTCGATTCCATCGGTTAAGACGATGATTGCGTGACGCGCGTTTCCTCTCGGCGCTTGGTCCCGGGACGCTAACAACATCGCATCGTGAAAGCGTGTGAACATTCCTGGCACTATTCGCTTGAGTGCGCGGCGCAACTGCACCAGACTCTTAGTCCAGTCCTGCAGCAATACAACCCGGTCATCAAACTGAATCAGGCTTATACGATCATCGAGGGCCAGATGCGCAGCGAACCCCTCGGCCGCGTTACGGAAATCGTCGAGGTTCTCGGCGACAGAAGAAGAAGCATCGACCATGAGGGCAACGTCAACCGGAACTTGCCGCAAGCTTATGTCACTTAGCGGTTGTTCGATTCCGTCTTCGAAGATACGAAAGTCTTTGCGGGTTAGATTGCTGACGAGCCGCCCTGATCGATCGCGAACTGTAACGGGTAAAAGAATCTCGGTTGTATTAACCGATATCACGTCGTCAGGATCGATCTCCTGATCTTCTTGAAGCGTTGGCGGAGTTGCTGATGGCTTTGCCTGGGCCTGGACGCTGCTTACAGAAAGAGTCGCAAACAGGATCAATACCAAACACTTTGGAAAGCAGGAGAGGAAATAACTGCGGTCCATGGAGCTACTTTCCTTTTGTCCTGCCTGGCGAGATACCTCTGGTTTCGGATTCATCACTCATCGCCGCGGTCATGGCCGTGATGATGGCATCGGGGACGCGCCGCCTGCGTAATTCCAAAAGCTTTGCGGCCGAAAGATCGAATTCGGCGGGCGACTCTTCAATTCTCTTGATAATTGTCCCTTCCGAGAATCCGGCTTCCACGAGTTTGATGACAGCCTCGTTGTTGAGTGTAGGCGTCTTCTCCATTTTCAAAGGAGCGCCACCGCCAGCCTCTGAGGGAGGACGAAGGATTCGAACGGTCGCGCTTCCCGTAGTTGACGTTTCCGCCTCGTTACCGCCAAGCGTGCCGCGCCCACCGCTCGAACTCCGTGAGCCCTGCGAACCACCAAAAATGTCGGCGCCTCCTGATTGCCGGTCCCCCCCGTCCTTGCTCGGTTTTCTTCCAAACGTTGAATCCATTGACCAGTCGTCTTCGGGAAAGACGAAGGTGTCGTTTTGGGCCAACATCGCCAGGATTATGTTTTCGTTCACCCCGTTGCGTTTCAACTCGATCAGCTTGTCAGGTTCAAGATTGAATCGATTTGGACGGTTGTGAATTATGGCTATCACTGTTTTCTCTTTGAAGCCAGCACGAACGAGTTTTACAACTGCGGCGTTTGTCAGCGGGGCTTCATTGGAGCTTTGCGCCCGAGCAACAACGGCGCCAGCACAACAAGTTGCTGCTACTAAAATCAATTTAATTAGGCTCTGCTTCATTCGTAGTTCTTCGACGGTTTCGAAACGAGAATTTCCCTCATACCAAAGCTCACAATGCCGGCGTCGTTGATCCAGTTAGGCTGCTCTTTGCACGAAGAACGTGCTTTGCCTGCCGGTAGCGATAACTAATCCTCTTCACGTAGTTGCGGGTCTCGCGATATGGCGGCACCTTACGGCCAAACTTGAGTACGGCCCCCTCACCAGCGTTGTAGCTTGCCAGCACCAAATCGATGCGACCATCAAACTGCCCAATGAGTTGCTTCAAATAACGCGTGCCCCCCGAGATATTCTGTGCCGGATCCGAAGAGTTCCTAACTCCAAACCTTGCTGCGGTGCCTGGCATTAATTGCATTAGTCCTCGCGCTCCTTTTGGCGACAAAGCGCGCGAATTGAAGTGGGACTCCTGTTCCATGACGCAAAAAATGAGATAGGGATCTACGCCATACTTTGCGCCATTCTGTTTGATCAAACTGTCGATTCTTCCGTTGCCGGTCGTCCAACCGCGTTCTTTTTTGGAAGAAGAGTTGGATTCAGCCACGGTTTCCAGGTCTTCCCTTTCAATGCGGTCGATGCGGGCGCGATCAACGAAAATCGTAAGCGAACCGCGTCGATACCAAACTCCCGCAGCGGATTCTGTGGCGCTATCAGCTTCCACCCGAGCCCCGCCTTTCAAGTAGATCCAGACGGGCTGTTCATCAGACCGGTCGACTGTATTGCTGGGCTCAACCACCCTTGCCACTTGAGCCGCAACTATAGGCTTCGCATTCGCTCCACGTTCGATCGTCTTAACGCGGTCTCGCGAGATCAGATAGCTAATGCCCCCCACGCGATACCAAATCCCTTGCTCGCTCTCCCAGGCTTCATCCACGGAAATGCGATTTCCATCCTTGAGACTCACTTTCGTCTCGCCCGATGCATCAGCCGCTTGAGCGAAAGCCAGACTACAGAAAAGTGTGACCAACGCGACGGAGGTAAGAAGTCGAGTTGGGTTAAATGGGTTCTTCATATGTTTCTTTCGGAAAGCTCTTCAACGAGGCGTCTTCTTTGAGTGCGCCGCTTGTCGGCGCTTTGGTCCGCGACGGCCTGGCGCCGGGTAGTCAGCATTGCCACGCTCCTTGGTAACTAAAGATTGGCCAAAGCGTCGACAAGGCGGCGCACTCCAAGGCGACGCTCTGGTTAGAGTTCGAGTGGATCGGCCAGCGTCCTTTCAATCATCGTTTCCTGGGTGGCTACCGGCGCGAAGGTGTGCGAGGTGCCAAAATAGTTCCGCCAAGCTACGTCAAGCGCGCGTGGCGTTAACTCGAGCGACTGGCCTTCAAACATGCAGAGGTCGGTTACCCGATCCAACAGATCTCGCGGTTCGCAGCCTTTCATTTGCCGTCGTTCGATCCGGTATTTGTTGAGCACATGGTCCAGCACCGGCTGCTCGCAACGAATGCCACGGTTGTAAGCCTGGCGTTGGAAGATCTCCGAGTAGGCTTCGGCTGTAGGGGGTTCAACTCGCGCGCGGTAGCCCATGCGTCTCAGGAATGCCTGATCAGCGAGGTCCTTCTCATCGAGGTTAGTCGAGAACACAACGAGCTGTTCAAAAGGCACTTCGATCTTCTTGCCGGTGTGAAGCGCGAGGTAGTCAACACGACGCTCGAGGGGAACTATCCAACGATTAAGCAGGTCTTGCGGCGCCACGCGCTGTCGGCCAAAGTCATCGATGACCAGCGTCCCGCCGTTTGATTTCATTTGAAACGGAGCCTCGTAAAACTTGGCGGAGTCGCTCCATGTCAAGTCTGCGTTTTGAAGCGTTAGTTCCCCGCCAACTACAACAAGGGGACGATCGATTAACACCCAGCGACGGTCGTACTCAGCCGGTGTCACGTCAGCAGCGGCAATCCGGTGACAATGTCCATCGAATACCCGGATAATTTGTCCATCAATTTCCACGGCATAAGGAATCCAAATCGCTCCAGGCAGCGCGCCATTAATTCGCTCGGCCACCGCAGTTTTTCCGGTGCCGGGCACGCCGGTTAAGAACAACGAGCGTCTCGAGTTAATTACACAGCCCAGAGTTTGTAAGAGCGACTCGGGCAGAATTAAATCGTGAAATGCGGACCGCACCGTTTCCATTGACGCGGGGTGAGACGGGATCGACTGCAAACGCATCATGTGAGTGTAGTCAGACAGGGAAACCGGCGCCGCGCCGCTATAGCCGCAAACATTCATGAGACGGACGAGACGGTCCCAGCCGTGGTCCAACATGCTATAACGCGTCGCACCTACGCTGGTTTGCAGTCGCACCTCAATCAACTTCTCGCGATAGAGCTTCTGAAGAATTTCTTCAGTCAGCGAGCGGGGCAAGCGCATGCGCTCGGCCACGGCCGCAGTGGTCGGCTCAGGGAGCATCGCCACGTGTTTCAGCGCGAGGTCACATAGAAAAGATTCGCCGGTTCCAAGGTCGGCCAACTCTTCTGGGACTGGTGGCCCCAATGTTTCAACTTCAGAGCGAGATAGTATTGTTGTTTGTGACATAGGTTTTCTTTGAGGTTACCCACCCGCTTACGCAGGTGGTACTGACAAAACCCACCCGCTTACGCAGGTGGTACTGACAAAACCCACCCGCTTACGCAGGTGGTACTGACAAAACCCACCCGCTTACGCAGGTGGTACTGACACAAACCCACCCGCTTTACGCAGGTGGCACTGACTCAAACCCACCCGCTCACGCAGGTGGCACTGACTCAACTCACCCGCTCACGGGTGATCCTCACGAGAATGCGTTTACCTTCCCGCCGTGGCGCCGTTGGCTAACGCTATTCGAGCCAGACTGTCAGAGGCGGCCTGGGCTTGTTCCTGCTTGCCGGTTCTGCCGTAGAGGTCTGCCAGTCGTCGTAGTGCAACGGTAGAAGTTGGTTCAATCCGACGCGCATCCTCGTAATAGCGAATCGCATCGTCTTCGCGTCCAAACCGCTCGAGCATTCGCGCGGTATTGAGGTTTCCCGTCAGTGGTCCATTAGCACGCGCGAAGTGCTTAAACGCATCCTGAAATTTTCCCAACCGGCAAAGCGCCAAGCCCAGGTTGTTGAGAATTCGTTCGTCTGTGGGCGCTAGCTTCACTGCTCGTTTCAATCGATCAACTGCAGCGCGATAGTTTCCATTTTGATAAAGCGAGAAGCCAAGGTTGTTTAAGGTCTGTGCGTCTTGCGGTTCTTCCTTGACCGCGCGTTCGAAAGAATCTTTCGCGCGCTCTGCGAGGCCTTTTTTGTCATAGGCTACGCCAAGAAGGTTATGGGCCTCCGTAAGCTTCGGGTCGAGCGAAGCCGCTCGGGAAAGGTCCGAGATAGCTTCGTTGATCCGGCCACTCAGGAGATGCGAGCGCCCGCTGTCCAAATGATCCTTCGCTGTGGCTGAAGCATCGAGTTTCCTGGTCGCAGGTGTTCGGCTGTCCTCAACCCTCGTCACACCGACGCTCACAAACTTCTGTGCGTCCTCTTCGGTTGACCGTTGCATCGCATTCTTGTCTTTCCGGCTAAACAATCGGCCGAACGCTTTAAAGGGCGCTGCGAACACCCTGGCGACCTTATTGCCCTTCTTCTTCTCATCCTTAACCTGGCCCGACTCAGCGCCCGAATCTTCGAGCATGTTCGCGTCGGCGTCGCCATCGCGTTCGGTTGTAGTTGCGCTCCACATGGCGCTGCCGCCTACGGTCAACACAAACGCGATGAAAATGGCGATCAATGTACGTGCACGCATGGTCCAGCTCCTTTACAGCTTTGCAAGAGTGTCAATTAAGGTGAGTGCGGCAGGGCCGAGTATGGCGATAAACAGCGTCGGGAAAAGAAAACACGCAAGCGGAAACAATAGTTTGACAGCGGCCTTCTGCGCAGCCTGTTCGGCGCGTTGCCGTCGCTTCGTGCGCAATGAATCGGAAAAAGCGCGTATTGCGCGAGCGATGGAAGTTCCGAAACGATCAGTCTGGATTAACATCGCAACCAGGCTATGTAAGTCGTCGACTCCAGTTCTCTCTCCCAGATTACGAAGCGCCTCTTCGCGTTCCCGGCCTACGCGTATCTCCAGGTTGGCGAGTTCAAACTCATCGCAGATTTCGGGATGGACGTCCTTCAGTTCACTACTGACTTTGATCATGGCCGCATTCAGTCCCAGGCCGGCCTCGATCGAGATGACCATCAGATCTAAAGCGTCGGCCAATCCCCAACGGACCAACTGCTGTCGCGACCGAATCATGCGTCGCAACGCGTAACGCGGCAGGAAGAACCCGACTACGAATGCCAGGAGGATCCAAAGCATCGCGCTACTCAGAGGTCTGGCTAGTACTGCGCATGCGAATGCGACCATCGCTGGAAATCCCGCCAACGTTAATAATTGAATTCCGCGAAAGACTACCGGTGCACTTGCCGAGCGGAAGCCTGCCTGCATCAATTGCTTCTGTAGTTTTTTCGCCTCCGCTGCTGATGGCGGAACAAGCTTACTCAGGGGTGACGCGAGCCGCTGGGCCAGGTCTGTACCGCGGCTGCCCTCATCCAATGAAACAGCCGGAACAGTCTCCATTCCGTCTCTTTCACCGAGCCGCCTGAGCCGTTCCGTGGCTGCACTTTGCGGACGATAGAAAAGCCAGTAAATGCCCATCATCCCAAGCGAGATGCAAACGAAAGTTGAAATCCCAATTATTAGCAGCATAGTCGTTTCTAAGTAGTCAGTGGTCCGTGGTCAGTTGTTTGGTGGTTCTTATGGTTGGTCGCCTGTGGTCAGTAATAAGCGGTTAGTGGTTGGCCGTGAAGGCTTGCAGGGGGGTCAACAACTGACCACGGGCCACTGACTACTGTCCGTTTTCAAATTTTTATCCTCAGAATCTTTCTAACGATCAACATGCCGGTCACTTGCATGATCATCGCGGCGCCGATCAGGTAGTGGCCTCTGGGGTCTTTCCAGAGAACGCTCATGTATTCGGGGTTCATCACGGTAATAACCAGCGCTACGCCGATCGGGAGGCCACACAACAGCCAGGCCGACATACGTGAGCTGGTTGTCAACGTTTTCAAATCACCCATGATCCGGAAGCGCTCGCGAATCGTGTAAGCAACCTTCTCCAGAATCTCGGCCAGGTTGCCCCCTGTTTCACGTTGGATCAGGACTGCGGTAACACACATCCTTAAATCGAGAAGTGGAATACGCTGGGTAAGATTTTCCAGCGCTAGCTTGAGAGAAAGACCAAGATTCTGCTCTTCGTAAGTTTTGCGAAACTCAGTTGCGATGGGTTCGGGCATCTCTGACGAGACCATGTGCAACGCTTCTGAGAACGCATGGCCCGCGCTCAATGCCCGGCTCATTAGATCAAGCGCGTCCGGAAGGTGTTCCAGAAATGCGTCGAAGCGCTTTTTGCGTTTCCACCAGACATGCACAAACGGCAACGAGGCGGCGATGAGACCGAAGGCAACCATCAGAAGCACAGAGGCGCTGATTACCGAAACGGTTAGCGCGGCAAGCATACCGGCCATCATTGAGAACATGACCAACCTTGACGGCGTGATATGCAGGTCCGCCTGATCAAGCATTCGTTTCAATTGCAACGCAGCCTGGACCCGAACGAGGAACTGATTTACCCATGGAATCTCGCTCATCAATTCGTTTCGAGCGAGAATCACTTCCACGTCATCAGTATGTGCCGAATGTAGCAGTGCTTCTGCCAACCGCTTTCGGAGGCGTTTGCGCTTCGCGTCCGAGCCGTGCGTCGCCAGCAAGTAGGCGCCCAGCACCAGAAAGAGGCAAAAAAGAAATACTAAGAAGGAGATAAACATTCGTTTACATGTCCTCGAAAAAGACGCGCGGCAACTGCATACCGCAAGCCTTGAGTCGTTCGGCAAAACGTGGGCGAATTCCGGTAGGACGAAAGCGGCCGATTACGTGTCCCTGACCGTCAACTCCGGTTCGTTCAAACTGGAAGATTTCCTGCATGGTAATCGTCTCGCCTTCCATGCCGGTGATTTCGGAGATGGCCGTCACTCGCCGGGTTCCATCAGACAACCGGGCTACCTGGACCACGAGGTTAATAGCCGCGGCTACCTGCTGGCGCATGGCTCGATCGGACAGTCGCATGCCGGTCATCTGGATCATCGTCTCCAAACGTGCCAGGGCGTCGCGGGGAGTATTTGCGTGGATAGTGGTCAAGCTGCCGTCGTGACCCGTATTCATTGCCTGCAGCATGTCGATGGCTTCTCCGCCACGCACTTCGCCGATGACGATGCGGTCAGGCCTCATGCGCAATGCATTACGAACGAGATCGCGTTGAGTCACCTCGCCGCGGCCTTCGATGTTGGGTGGCCGAGTTTCCAACCGGACCACGTGTGGCTGTTGTAATTGCAACTCGGCCGAATCTTCGATGGTCACGATGCGCTCATCTTCCGGAATGTAGGCTGAGAGCGCATTCAGCAACGTCGTCTTGCCGGCCCCCGTCCCACCAGAAATCAACACATTGAGTCTGGCGCCGACGCACATCTCCAGCATGTCGGCTATATCTTTCGTCAGCGCTTTGTTCTCAATCAGTGAATTCATCCGCAGTGGTTCAGTTCCAAAGCGGCGAATGGAGAGCACTGGCCCATCGATAGCAAGCGGCGGAATGATCGCGTTAACACGTGAACCGTCGCGCAGGCGCGCATCAACCATCGGCGACGACTCGTCAATACGACGACCGACAGACGACACGATTCGTTCGATCACCCGCATCAGATGTTCGTCGTCCTTGAAAGCGACGTTAGTCACTTCGAGTTTTCCGCGGCGTTCAACGTAAATCGTGCCGTGGGAATTCACGAGGATGTCGGAGATGGTGGAGTCAGCCAATAAGGGCTCAAGCGGACCAAGGCCGAACAGCTCGTGCTGAACCTCATTGACTAACCGCTCCCGCTCAGGCAGTGACAGCGGCATCGCCTCCTGCGCCAAGACGCTCTCCGCGAGCCGCAACACCTCGCCGTGGACCTGTTCCTGAGTCAAGGCCGCAAGTTTTGTCAGGTCCATTCGATTGATCAGCGCCTTATGAAGACGTGACTTCATTTCCTGGAGAGTGTTTGGCGTGATCACTTCTGATCCGTTTCCAGTGACAGTTTCCCTGATGAGTCTCTCTCTGAGTGCCATTTTTGCGTTCCTAACGATTCCAGAATTCGCTACTGCGTTGTTCGTGAAAGAAGTTTGGGCTACTGCTTTACAGATGGGCGTCCATGCTGCTCGTTTGCAACTCCAGCTGCTTTTGGGTTACCTCGCGTTTGAAAAGTGAATTCCACAACGTGCGACGGGCCTTGGGTTCTTCTGCTACGGCGCCCGCACCAGGGCCTGCTGCTATCATTCTGGCAATCCTCGTGATCTCCTGAGCAATCTTCGAATTTGGATCTGACCTCACCAACGGTTGGCCCAGATTGATCGAAGTCACGGCCGTCTGATAATCGCTGCTGACAAACCCGATCGCAGGCTCGCCAAGAAATTTCTCGACCTGGCGTAAGTCGATGTCGATCTGTTTGCTCCAGCGATTAACGACGATGCGCACCTTTTTCCGTGGGTAGCCCAGTCGATCGAAAATCTCCAATGCGCGTTGCGTGCTGCGGATCGCGGGAATGTCCAACGACAAAACCAGCAGGATATCGTCTGACTGGTCCAGGGCGGCGAGGGTTATCGAATCGAAAGTGTGTTGAGGATCGAGGACCACATAGTCGTACGACTCGCGCAGCCGCTGAAGCACCTCAAAAACATGTTCGGGTTCAATTTCGTCAGCCGAGTCGGCTTCCTTCGGCGCCGCCAGCAATGACAGGTTGCTTGAAAAGGGTGTGACGAAACTATTGATTAACGTGTCGTCCAGGCGGGTACGGTTCTCTGCCATGTCGGCGAAGGAGTACTTAGGATCAACACCGAGAAAAAGCGGCAGGTCGCCTGCCTGGAGATTCAAATCGACCAGCACTGTCCTGGCGCCGGTTGCGGCGGCCAGGTTGGTAGCAATGAAGGATGTGCCACAGCCGCCCTTGCTGGAGAAGACCGAAATCATCCGTCCCTTCTTCCTGGGCGCTTCGACCCGGCCTTCACAAAACTCAGCTATTCGATCCAGGACGGTTCTCAGTTCTTCTGCTCCAATAGGAAGCTGCAGGAACTCCCGCGCACCAGCTCGTAAACTCTGCAGTAGTAGATCTGACGAAGGATCATGAGCAGCGGAAACCAATGCAGTGTTCGGTGACTCAGAGGCCACCCTCTGAATAAATTTAATGGCCTGTTCTGAATTAGTTCCGATGGCGACGATTGCAACCATCGGCTTCAGGCGGACGATCTCGTCATGTAGTTGATCAAAATCGTCGCCCCCTGCCAGTAATTGCACGCGTTGATCGGCGGACAATGCACTTCGAATCTGCTTGAAGTTATCGAGGCTGGTGCTCAGCACTACAGTTGTTAAAGGCTGGGTCATAATATTTTCTGCCTAAAGCGATTTGGGGTCGGGAATACGATCACAAGTTCGCCGGAATCAATCCCGCGCTTTCCGATGTGAGCGTAGTTGAGTAGTTGGGCATTGAAATCGAGGTCTTGACGATGGGAACGACGAAGTTGAATTTGTAGTTTGTAATGCTGACTGTCGCGGTGCCTTCGCTCAGTCCGAATCCGGAATAGCTAACGTTTACGTTTGAAGTTGTGAGGTTATCTACCAGCGGCTTCGTTCCGCCGGCTGCATCTCCGTAAACCACAATGTTTTTTACCGCGGCCACGTCGCTGGCTTTATTTATGACTGCATAACGGGCACCCCTGCGCGCGGCGTCGGCGAGCGCGTTGTGAACCCAGAGGCCGCGGCCAAACTCGATCACACTAAACATGGCCATCAAAAACACCGTGGCGCCAATCGAAAACTCGACGAGCGTGGATCCACGTTCAGATTTTTTGATAGAGCCGCGACGAAACATAGGTCCTCCTAGATTGAAGGCAGCACGCGCATAGTCACGCTTGGACTCAGGTCTACGCTGAGGGAGAGCGAAGGTTGCTTTAGCATCTTCCCAAGATCGAAAAGTGGTTTGTACTTAAACCCTGTGATCGAAACTTTGACCGTGCGAGCATCCGCACCCAGATTGGTGCGGGTAACCGTGACGTTTGTGGTTTGAAAATCCGTCATGACAGGACTCCCGGTACCAGCTTCATTCCCGAACACCACGAGCTTCTTGGCCTTTGCATCGTCTGAGCCATCGATGGGCGCGGAGACGAGATAGCGAGCGCCTGCGCGCGACGCCTTCGAGAGGGTCGAATACGCATAGAAGAAGCGACCAAACTCCGCCGTTGCTGCGAACAGCAGAAGGAAAATAGGCAGCACGATCGCGAGTTCTGCCAGCTGAATCCCTTCCTCGCTGCGACTAAATCTCAGGAAACGTACCCGGCCCAGCCGGCGAAGCAATCGGATTTTTTTGACTCTCGTATGCATTTTGGTTTCGCTATTTATAGAGCACTGGAATCGCCACCATCGGCTGGCCGGGTCCACCGGCAGGGTCGTAGCCCAACGCTGCCGACCATCAGAGTCTCGCCGATGTACTCGGCGGTGATGTCGCCGCCATTCCCCCCCGCTACGTCTTGCTGCAGAAAGAAAACTCCGAAGCGATCTATGCAAACCTCGTCACGCCCGTTGTTGAACTGCTCTTCCTTGATGATGGGAATGAACACAACACGGCGGTATTGTGTGCCGGCGCGATTGGGAGCTTGAAAGTTACCGGCGTTGCGGGTTGCCGGGTCTAATGAAGCTCGATACTGGGCCCACGTAATGTTTTCCTTGACGTTCATATCCGGAGGGCCGTTTGCATCGCCGCTGCCATCGAAACGCGTGTTCAGACCTTGTCTAACGGGTCCAGCGGTAACGCCCGGCTTTGTCAGCAAACACGTTCCTGGTCCAATGCAGTCGTGAATGCCGTGCTCAAGGTCAAATCTTAAGTCGCTGCCCCCCTTGCCATTCCATGAGAGCTCCTGGTAGTTGCCTGGCGAAATTTTGTTCTTCGGGCCTGCGCGAATTACGTAGAGATTGCCCGGGGACATTGGAGTGCCGTAGTCGACAACCGATAGTGGAAGCCAATTACAAAACAGATTTGGAGCGATTGACATTCCTGCTGTCGCGTCAGCAGTAAGGTTACGGTTATTCCCTAGGACGATCGCGGCAAAAGAAACGCCCACAGGAGATGCGGGGGTCGTAACCTTCACGAATCTTATTTGGCCGGGTTCATCTTTCGCATCAGCCTCGCTGAGGTAAGTCCCATTCAGGTTTTTCGAGAATAGAACGTTGCTCCGCGGGAACGTTATACCGTTCTGGTTGAACTCATACTTGTTCATGGCCAGCACGGCGCGATTGGTTGCTTCAGTGATACCGCTCGCCGACGAATTTAAAGCAGTGGCGCCGGCGAGCGCCGCAGCATCAGCTGCGTTTTGAAGCTCCGTCTTAACGAGATAGAAGTGGCTTATGTCCACGCCCAGACCGACCGCGAGGATCAGGGAGAGCATTCCGAGGGCGGACATCGCCAGGATAGATCCCCGTTCACCTTTCCTGTCTCGTTTGATTTCGCGTCTCAGCTTGTTCATTGCTTCTCCTCCGCACAGCCGAAGCTCTGCCGCGACGAACTACTCAGGCCTTCCACTTTCGAAACGGAGTAGCGCCGATATGGTCCTGGCTTCAGGCAGCGCTTTGTTTATATTCCGTGGAGTTTCGGTTGATGTAGTTTTAGAAGAATCACCTTCCGTGGCTGGCTTTGCTTTTGGCTCAGCGACCTTGACCGGAGCGGCAGCCTTTGGTGCTGCTGGTGGCTCTTCGTTGTTCTGGCCTGTCACCGAGAAACCAGTCCGTCCCTGGATCTCTTCGCCTTTGGACTCGAGTCCGAGGGGCGAACCGTTTTTCAAACCATCGATGCCACGCATCTGCGGCAGGTCATCACGCTCCACTGGTTTGACGAGATTTGCGGTAACGATAAACATCAACTCGGTCTCGCTCTTTTGGTAAGACTTCGATTTGAACAACGCGCCCAGGATGGGGATGTCGCTCACAACAGGAATTCTGGAGAGTGATCTGGTTTCGGAATTGTCGAGCAGCCCGGCCAACGCGAAAGACTGACCGTCGCGCAGCTCAACACCTGTCTTAGCGCGGCGGGTTCTCAGCGCTGGAATCACGAAGCCGCTAAACTTAACGCCGTTGGCAAAGTCGATAGTCGAAACTTCGGGTTCTAACTCGAGGCGAATGTGGTCCTCATCGATGATGGTAGGTTTGAAGTTCAAGCGCACGCCGTATTCCTTAAACAACACGGTCACCGCACCGTTGTCGCCCCCACCGGTTTGCAGTATCGGTACGGGAAATTCGCCGCCAGCCAGAAAACTCGCTTGTTGACCGTCCATAGCGATCAGGTTTGGTTCGGCGAGTTCACGAAAGGCGCCCTGCGTACGGAGAACACGAAGCATTGCCGACGTGTTTATTTGTCGATTGAAAAGAAACAGGTTCAACGCGGGCGAGAGGATCGCGTCGAGCGCGGTGGAGATTGGACTTGTCTGAGCGCTCTGCAGTGTGCTTGGCCCACCGCCACTATTGATGTATCCGGACGTGCCGCCCTGCGGAATACTCATGAACGATGTGCTGTAGTCGCGAAGTTTGGTCCGATTGACTTCCGCCACCCTTACCTGCAACTGCACCTGGGCCACGTTCTTCACTGGCGACGCCAGCATGTTTACAGTCTTGAAACCTGCGGCCTGGACCACGCTGTCCACCTGAGTAGCCGTTTTCGGATCTGCCACGCTGCCGGAGATGACCACTGATCCGTTTGCCTGGCTCAGCCGGATATCATCCTTAGGAAACAAGGCGCGGATTTGTGAATCGATGAGGGAAAGGTTGGCCCTGACGTAGACGTCGAAGACGAGGTATTCGCCGCCCGACTGTTCCCAGGCGATAAAGTTCACCTGTCCAAAGGCTTTCCCATTAACCAGCACCTGATCGGGAGTTACCAGTACGGCCTCGGCGATCTCCGGATTGGAGACTGAGAAGCGTCCAACGGGCCGATCGAAGTTGATAACGCGCGACTGTCCCACCAAAACATTTACCGAAACCGGCTCTTTGTTCTGCTTGAACGTCGCTTTGTAGGTTGACTCTTGCCCGTACGCGACGGAGTTAACTAAAACAAACATCAAAGACGCCAGCAGTAGGCTTACTCGGCGTGCGATAGGGGATCGGCTGTGCATGGTCTATAGCTCCTTTTGCTAATTAAAACTTGTGGTCTGTTGGACCAAATCTATTATTGAGGGAAATCTACGCTTCGCTTTTTCGCGCCTTCGATCATTTCTACGGTCGGGCGCGGTGGAGCTGGCGGGGCTGAGACTTCAGCCACGACTTTTGGTTCGCGGCGCACGCGCGGTGCCGCCCTTGGCGCTGCTGGCTGTTCGCTCTTTAACGAACCCGGCTCTGGCGCGGGCACAGCACGCTCACCGTTCAGCAAGCGGCGCTTGTCCATTCCAGTAGTTTGCTCATCACCTTGATCGATTGAATTACGCATCACGAGCTGCAGCTTTCCTTCACTGGCCGCTAATGCAAGCTTTTCTGCTTGCTCGGGCAGTACCAGCAATGTCACCGCTTTTACGCTGTTGGCTTCGCGTTCACTTTCGGGCTTGTCAATGTTTTGGCCGTTGGCCAGCACCTTGATGTTCTGCAAGACGATCTTCGAGATTGGATCCTGCATCCCGACTTTCTCCTGAGGGTCGATCACAACGACGACATCCACGAGAGTGCCGGGCATGATGAAGCCCGAGATACCAACCACGTCGTCCACCTTGACGGTCATCGCGCGATAGCCTTCTGGAATGACGGCGGAAAGGCCGGCAGACGTGCCCTCGGGCGCGAGCCTGTTCTCAGTGACTGGCTCACGCGGCGCAATGTTCATCACTGCAACACGGCCCACCAGTTTGTCGGGAGATTCAAAAGTTCCGTCAGGCGTAGACTCCTTCGGAAATTGGACCACCATCAATTGTTCCGGGATGATCTTGGTGCCGACAGGAATCGCGACTTTCGCAACAGCGACGCGCGTAAGATTCTTGGTGTAAGCCTGAGCACTGGATAAATAACGACTGACCGAGACCGCGGCCAGCAGTCCGAATAACAATGCTCCGACGAGGACGACGAAAAAGCGTTTGTTGCGCATAGTTGACTCTCCGTTAAATCGGTTGACGTTGAAAAACTCACGCTTTTGTTAAGCGTGGAAAATAGCGGTGGAAATAATGCTGCCGAGCGTGATCGCAACGCCGTAAGGAATGGTGTATCTGCGGTCTGTAGGCACAGCAAATTTGGGCATTTGCCAACCAGGTAACATGCCGACGAATATCTGCAAGACGCGGTGCATCGTGGTAACAACCATCCCCGAACGCACCATGGAGACAACGGCGAGTAACCCGCCCGTTAGCACCACAATCACGAAAGTCGGGACTACCAGTTTGGCGCCGATGACTGCGCCGATGGCGGCGAAGAGTTTGACGTCGCCCGCACCCATAGCTCCAAAGACGTGAAGCATGAACATCAAAATAAAAGCGAGGCCGCAGCCCGAAAGACTAGAGATCAAACCAGGCAACCCTGCCAGGATTAGATTCATGGACACTCCGCCGATCAGGGTTGCCAGAACAAAGGGATTGGGAATTCGGCGATAACGAACGTCGTGATAAATAATCACGATCGCGAGGGGAATTAAGAAGAATGTGCTGACCAGATAGAGTGACACTTGTTGAGATTCCTCGCTCACTTACCCGTAGCTATGTGATCACCGAGGCCGTTAATCTTCCCGCTTATTGAATCGCCGAGAGCTGTAAAAACCCCGGCTGCAGCGATTGCTATCAGAGCTGCCGCGACCGCGTATTCGGATAATTCCAGGCCGGTTTCATCTTTGAGAAATTTTTTGAACATGACGTTTACTTTGGAATGGTTTGGAGGTTGAAGATTGAGTTTAGGGTTCGGGCGCGCCTGCAGTAACTCGCCTTACAGGAGCGCGCCCGACCCAACGCTCTGGTTATTTGCCAGTGCTGATGTGTGTTCCGAGGTCGTTGATCTTGCCGCTGATTGTGGTACCGAGGGCACCGAACGCGCCGACAACGGCGATCGCAACCAACGCTGCGGCAACTGCGTATTCCGACAGCTCAAGACCGGTTTCATCGCGAAAGAATTTCATAATCATTTGAGTTTGCTCCTTTAGTTTTGGGTATTGCTTGTGTGTTTCGTTGACCTTCTTCCCGTTGGAAGAAAGCTGCCGAATGTTTCAGGTACGCTCACGAGTGGAGGGCCACGCTAGACTGTGGCCCCCTGCGGCTCTTACGCGACTGGGGTTCGACTACGACCGTGCGGCGGCCGAAGCCGTTGATCCCACTCACGATTGCGCCACATAGAGTTAGTGCCAACAGGAAAACACCATCGCCGGATGCATACATGATTCGCATGCCTCCGACGAGAGCTAGCGCAAACAACGGTGCCGTGATTGCGATGATTACTAGCGATACAAACTCTTTAGTGGTGATAGCCTTCATGAGATAGTGTGTTGCGACTGGTTTCTTTGGGTCGGTTAGCGAATTACTCCGCGAACGACGTTAGCCTTTACAACGCGTGTGCCACGACTGCGTTTTACATTCGAACCAAACAAATGGCGTGTCTGCGTGATTGATTCGACTTTAGTTGTCGCCCGCGGTTTACAAGTCGAGACGCCGGCGTTGCGTTCAAAGCGTCGGCTGGACCCATGCAACGACCGGTTTTGCTGGCCCGTTTGATTGTCGCCCGCAGTTGTCAAAGCGTGGCCGGCTTTGTATCTGCTGCGGCGACAAGTGGCTGAGGCATAAAAAAAAGCACTCGAGAAATTCTCGAGTGCGTAATTGCATGAAACTCTTTGTGCGGTTAGTTGCCTTCGGCGCGAAACTGCAGACCCGGTTCGGTGTCTTCCTGCAAGAAGTCCGTGATGTCGATCGCCAGTCGCTTGAGCTTTTTGTACAGTGTCTGGCGCGAACCTAATCCCAGCGCTTCGCTTGTGCGCGCCACATTGCAATCGTTGCGTCGGAGCGTTTCGGTGATTACTCGCCTTTCGTAGTCCTCCATCAACAGTTCAAGATTCTCAGGCGAGCGCTTAGTGTTCTGAAGCGCCGAAGACCTCGGCAAGATGTGTTGGCTAATTTCTTCCGGTGTAATGTAGCCACCCTCTTCCGCGTACAAAACGAGGCGTTCCATCTCCCCGGCGAGTTCGCGAACATTGCCCGGCCATGAATAACTTTCGAGGACGCGAATAGCATCCCAGGTAATCCCTGCAACTGTTTTGTCGTTGCGTCTCGCATAGTGAGAAAGGTAATGCGAAATCAACGCTGAGATGTCTTCCGGCCGTGCGCGGAGCGAAGGAACCTTCACCGTCAGGGTCGCGATTCGATAGTAAAGATCCTCGCGGAAAAGCTTGTTACGGACCAGCGTTTCGAGGTCCTTGTGCGTGGCAGCGATCACGCGGACGTTGACCTTGCGCGGGCTGCGCTCACCCAACGTGTGAATTTCCCCTTCTTGCAGGAAGCGAAGGAGCTTGGGCTGCAGCGGGAGTGGAAGGTCACCGATCTCGTCAAGGAAGAGTGTGCCGTTCTCCGCGGCGCGGATGAGGCCTTCGCTGTCAGTATGAGCGCCGGTAAAACTTCCTTTCCGGTGACCGAACAGCATGCTCTCAATTAACTCAGGCGGAGCCGCTGAACAGTTGAAAGGAATAAATTCGCTTACAGAACGCTTGCTTAGTCGGTGAATCGCGTGCGCGACTAGCTCCTTGCCTGTTCCGGATTCACCCGTAATCAGTACCGTCGAATTGGAATCCTTGATCCTCGCCACGGAGGTAGCAACTTCATTCATCCCGCGGCTCTCAAATATCATGCCCGGAAGATTGTTCTTGCTCCTCTTAGGCTCCGACGGCTTCACTGAAAGCGGCTTGCCAGCGGAAACATGAGAATGAGCCAGCCTGGTAACGTCCATGATCGCGCCAAGGTCCTTAGCTTGTCGCTCGGTCAAAGGTCGTACGCATTCACCATAGAGAGCAGCGCCCGGGCGACCCGGCGTGGTTGAGGCCAAAACTAAGCACACGCAGGCATCGCCTTCTTTGACACTAGGCCATGAGTCGCTTGAAGTCACAGTTTCGCTGACCACTCTTTCGCCAGTGACCAATTCAGGTTGTTGTAACCCCTCAGCCCATTCCAACGATGGTCGTTGTCCGTCTTCCCAACTCCAAATGGAGAGTCCGTACATCGGAGCCGTAGCCTCGACCAAAAGACTCAGCTTCAGCATCACTTCATAGAGTAGGTCGGGACCGGTAGTCGCAGCCTGACAGAGGGCTCTTACGATAGAACTAATTGGAAGTGAGTTCGTCGTGAAATCCGAAACTGCAGATTGTGGGTAAGAATGCGTTAACTCAGGCATGCAGCCTCTCCGATCCGGGATCAAGATGGGATTAGAACGGCACCGTTTGCAATACCAGGAGAGACGGGCCATTTGGAGCTAGAAGAGAGGCAAGACAGCGGGGGCAAACTTGAATGACTGCTTTCGCGTGGAAGCCTTCGGCTTCGCAAATCGTGACGCAGTTTAAACGTGTGACAATGTTGTGTCAACAAGCTTTAACGCAATTGCGAATTGTGAGCAGCACCCAGCTCATACAAACCACGCCGAAGCTCGTTTCCAGAATTCTGGAGGATTTGTGTTCGCCGCGCGTTCGCCTTTTTGGTCCATTAAGCGCTCTTAGTTCAAGTAAACGTTGAACTTAAGTTACGAAACCGTTGCAGAAAAATTGCTTTACACCCTTAAGCACCGGTGCTACATTCCGCCAACCTTGACCTAACCTATTGATTGCCAATGGATTGGCCAAGGGTGGAGCACATTCTATTGGGGCTCCAATCAAGCCACTACCTTCTATATTGTGGCTAAATCAACAAAATTAGTTAAGCAGCTCCTTAAACCAAGCTCATGGCTATTCGATTCAAAACCTCCGACTGGCGCGATGCTGCCGCCGATGAGTTTGCCTTCGGCGTCCGTGCAGTCACAAGTGAGCCCGTTGTACTTCCACACATCGGAGCATTGATTAATGAAGACCAGAGTTTCACAGGCCGCGAAGAACCGTCAATCCTCCCAATCAAAGGTCACTATTCGAAGAAAGATGGCGTCCCTGCGGGTTAGCCTGCAGCGGCGTCAGTTACGCCGTGCGGCGCGAGCGAACTAAACAGTTGAGATAAATAGTATTTAGCTAAACCTGGAACAGAAGACGACTTGGAGGTGCTCCGTGAGCAGGGTCATAAATAACTATTGGGTGGATGAGCGGATCAGAGCGCAGCGCGTTGCATCACGAGCGTCTTCGCCTCTTGCCAGCGTTATAGAGATTTCGCAGAGCATTATCGGAAGCCCGGCGGAAGTGCGCCGTCGCGGCGGCCTTCTGCCCGCCTGGGTAATTTTCGGAATGATAATTCTCGGCACCTTCTCCATATGTGTTGGAGTCACACTGCGCACAAGGACAAAAATGTCCCTGGCGACGCAACAATTCGTGCGAATGCAAACCGACGTCAACGGCTTGCGCCATGCAAACCAATCTCTGCGAGCAGAGGTTGAACAACTTCGCAATGATCCGCGCACCATCGAGGCTGCGGCTCGCAGTCGTCTGAACATGGTTCGCGCTAATGAGTTTGTAGTGCCCGTCGAATGACCAATGGGGATACTCATTCACGGTCGCGGCTTTTTGATTCTACCTGCCAGCCGCCTGCTAGTTCCCCTGCTTGAGTGCCACGTTTAGCGATCGCCTGCCGAGAACGCGTGGCTGTGACTGCCATCACAGCCGCGCTCCCTTCTTTAAGGATCTGAAAACCGCTAATACCTCTGTTGACAGTGTAAAACCCCTCCTCTAAGATCAACTTCTTCGTACCAAGTCCAGCTATTCGGGAGTCGTATGCCGGAAACTAAAGAGATCAGTTCTCCAGTGGAAGAAGCAGTTGAACGATGGGAGCATGAGACCCTCGAACCAGTCTTAAATACGCATCCCGAAAGAAAAGCAAAATTCGAAACCGTCTCACTTGATGAAGTTAACCGTCTCTACACGCCGGCCGACGTAACACGTCAAGATTTTCAACGCGACATCTCGTTCCCAGGGGAATTCCCGTACACCCGGGGCATTCATCCATCAGGCTATCGCGGGAAGCTTTGGACCATGCGGCAGTTTGCCGGTTTCAGCACGCCCGAAGAGACCAACGCCCGATTCAAGTATCTACTCGCACAGGGCCAAACAGGTCTTTCAGTCGCGTACGACTTGCCGACCTTGATGGGCTACGACGCTGATTCCCTGCTCTCCGAAGGTGAGGTAGGCAAGTGCGGCGTGGCGGTGTCTTCACTTGCTGATATGGAGGTGTTGTTCGACCAGATTCCGCTGGATCAGGTGACTGTTTCACAAACGATAAACGCGCCGGCTTCAGTCCTCCTCGCGATGTATCTGGTGGTAGCCGAGAAGCAAGGCGCCGACTGGAAAAAGATTTCAGGCACGCTGCAAAATGACATTCTTAAGGAATACATCGCCCAGAAGGAATGGATATACCCGATCCGGCCGGCGATGAAGCTGGTGGTCGACACGTTTGATTTCTGCACCAGGCATGTGCCTCGATACAATCCCGTTTCAGTAAGCGGTTACCACATTCGCGAGGCGGGCTCCACGGCGATCCAGGAGTTGGCGTTTACCTTGCGCGATGGACTCGAATACGTGGAGTGGGGTGTTCGAGCAGGCTTGGAGATCGATCAGTTTGTCCCGCGAATATCTTTCTTCTTCAACGCGCATAACGACTTCTTTGAGGAGATTGCGAAATATCGTGCGGCACGACGAATTTGGGCCCGCGAGATGCGCGAACGATTCGGCTCTAGCAATGAGCGAACCCTGAAGATGCGCTTTCATACGCAGACTGCGGGGGTTTCACTGACTGTTCAGCAACCTCTGAACAACATTGTCCGCGTGGCGATCCAGGCACTGGCGGGCGTTCTCGGCGGAACACAAAGCTTACACACTGACGCGTATGACGAAGCACTGGCGCTGCCGACAGATCGCGCAGCGTTAATTGCGCTCCGGACTCAGCAAATTATTGCCGAGGAAACCGGAGTGGTTAACACAATCGACCCTTTGGGTGGTTCGTATTTCATGGAGGCGCTAACGGAAAAGATGGAAAGCGCTGCATTGGAATACTTCAGGAAGATCGACTCGATGGGCGGTATGGTCCAGGCCATCGAGAAGGGTTTTCCGCAAAGAGAGATTCAGGATTCGGCGTACCAGTATCAAAAGGCGGTTGAACGCGGCGAACAAGTAATTGTCGGAGTGAACAAATACGCAATGGTTGACGAGTCCGCTCAAATACCCACACTCGTGATAGACGAATCCGTCAGGGACCATCAGGTTCGGCGGCTGGAGCGAACGCGATCCGTGCGCGATGACGGCGCCGTTGCCAACGCCCTGGAGAAATTGAAACGAGCCGCGCAGGATGAAGAGAACACAATGCCCGCTACTATTGAGGCTGTTCGCGCCTACGCCACCCTTGGTGAGATCTGTTCCGCCTTACGAGACGTTTATGGAGTCTACGAAGAGCCGGCATTTTAATCTCCGATTTCTACTTCCCTTCGTCGAAGTTAAAAACTACCAAACTATGCAAACGATCTGGTTGTCTTCTCTCATTCTGTTCCTCATCGGTTCAGTTGGTTACGCACAATCCAACCCATCGCCGGCGACCGCAGCCGACCGCGTCATTATCAAACCCCGAAGTGTCACCATTGTTCGCCGGCCATCCCTGGTGAAAGGCTTCCCCGAGAAAAGGACAGCCAGGGTCACGTACCCAATTATCAGCGGACTGAAAAACGTCCAGGTTCTGCGTCGCGTCCAATCTTTGCTTCAGGTCAAGAACGCTTTCGACTCCTCAATCGATGACTATCGACAGGATCGATGGCTAGCAGAATTTAGTTACAAGGTGAATTACAACCGAAACTATATTCTCGATGTGACCTTTGAACAGACAGGTTCCGGAGCTTATCCGGATACGCACAACAAACATTTCGCCATCAGCCTGAAAGATGGAACGGTGATCAAGGCGTCCGACGTTTTCCTCGCGGACAAATCGCAAGATCTTGCCGCGTTGGTGAACCAGAAACTGCAGGCCGAGCTCAAGAAAATACTGCAAGAACTCAGTGCGGCGAAAAGCGATCCGGAAGACATGAGGATCGCGAAAGAAGCACAGGAACCGTTGCAGTTTACAATTGAAAACCTTGACGAGTTTTCTATCGGCGCCACGGGAGTTAGTTTCCTGTACGACGCAGGGTACCCCCACGCAATTCAGGCGTTTGCGCCTGTTGGCAAGTACTTCTTTAGTTATGCGGAGCTGAAGCCCTTCATTAAGCGTGACGGCTTACTGGGGCAATTTATCGACTAAGGCTACAATGCAGACTATGAGCGAAAGAAAAATCCGCGTACTGGTTGCGAAACCTGGTCTGGACGGCCACGATCGAGGCGCAAAAGTCATCGCCCGCGCATTGCGCGATGCCGGCATGGAAGTTATCTACACCGGTTTGCGCCAGACTCCGGAGATGATCGCAGCCGCAGCATTGCAGGAAGACGTGGATGCTGTTGGCGTCTCCATACTCAGCGGCGCACACAACACCTTATGCCCGCGCATTGTTCAACTGCTCCGGGCGCAGGGTATGGACGACTGCCTCGTCCTGCTCGGCGGCATAGTTCCCCAGGAAGACATAGCCAAACTAAAAGCGCAGGGCGTGGCGGAGATCTTCTTGCCCGGCACCTCTACCGAAGACATTGCCAAGTTTTTGCGCGCTAACGTCAAGCCGCGCGAATAGGCAATGGCGCAGGATTCGAGGCGTATCGTTACTGAAGTTGACGAAGCAATTGCCGTCATACGTTTCAATAGACCTTACGAACGCAACCCGCTTTCACTGCAAACGCTTCACGATCTCACGACTGTCTTATCCGAACTGACCATTCGCAGCGATGTTGGCGCCATAATCTTCACGGGCACTGACGACGTGTTTGCCTCAGGCGCGAACATCCGAGAAGTGGCCCAACTGACGTCTACAGATGCATTTGAGTTTTCAAAACTCGGTCAGAGCATTTTCCAAAGGATTTCGGACGCCCGCCAACTTACCATCGCTGCGGTCAATGGCTATTGCATGGGCGGTGCTTTGGATCTTGCCCTGGCCTGTGACATTCGCGTGGCCTCCCAACATGCAGTGTTCGCGCATCCCGGAGCCAGCCTCGGCATTATCACGGGCTGGGGAGGCACATACCGACTGCCTCGAATAGTCGGCCGCGCTCGCGCTGTTGAGTTTTTTGCAACAGCTCGCCGGATTAGCAGCCATGAAGCACTTCTGTCGGGCCTGGTGACGGCTGTTGCCGATCCGGTTTTGGAATTCGCGTTCGTGACCGCTGAAAAAGCGCTCCGCGCCGCCAGCGACGAGATATCCACCTAGCCCAAACATTATGGTTTTTTGGAGGCCTAACCATATTTTTGGATACTTCCCGGTTAACGTCCCTACCAGGCACCGCTAACGCCGAAAAAGCTCACAAAAAGCCCTGCATAAAAGGCTGAACGAACGCGCCCTTCACAGGCATCAGACTTGCAGATTCAGTTACAAGTCTTGAGGGTAGAACCAGTGGCGCAAACCCGAGCCCGACCAGGCACGATCTTGATCACGTTCCACCAGCGTGATTCTTTCTTGAACTGACAACACAAAGGAGGTTCTCAATGAGGAGAAGTAACTCCACCGTGCGACGAACAGCCACCAGGCTTTTGTCGTTTGGTTTCGCACTCTGTCTAACGGCCGTTTTTGTCATGGCCCAGACTTCGAACACGGGAACACTTACAGGGGTGGTCAAAGATGAGAAGGGCGCTGTGGTACCGGGGGCCACAGTAAGAGTCATCAATCTGGGAACGAACGCTGAACGAACCGCCAATACTAGTGACGAAGGCGTTTATGAAGTTTCCCAACTTGTGCCGGGGACTTATAAAGTCGAGGTTCAGGCGACCGGCTTTTCGAAACTGGCCATCGACAATGTCGTGGTCAACGTACTTCAACGCACAACCATTAATCCCGAGTTGAAGGTAGGCGCTATCGGCGAGACCGTTAACGTCAGTGCTGAAACAGCACCTTTGGTTGAAACCACCAAGACTGATGTAGGCGGTGTGATCGACCAGCGGCGGCTGGAAAACCTACCTGTTAACGGTCGCTCCTTCGCGTCCTTAGCCATCCTGATTCCTGGAGCAACGCTCCAGCCTTCGTTCGATCCAACCAAGGCGCGGGTCGGCACCTTTTCAGTAGGGGGCTCAACAGGAAGGAATCTCAATATCACAATTGATGGCGGCGATAACAAAGACAACGCTGTCGGCGGCATCCTGCAAAATTTCTCAATGGAAGGCATTCAGGAGTTTGCGCTTTCTACTCAACGCTTCTCCGCGGCGAACGGTCGCTCCGGCGGCGCCTTGCTTTCCGTTGTCTCCAAGTCAGGAACTAACAACTTCCACGGCTCCGTCTTCGGATTCTTCCGCGACGACGCGCTCAATGCTAACGCTCCAGCTCTTTTGGCGAAGGCAAATCCAGATCTGTTCCCCAGCGCGTCCGATGCGGTCAAACCGCCCTTCAGCCGCCAACAATTCGGCGGTTCTATCGGCGGCCCCATCAAGGCCGACAAGGCCTTCTTCTTCGGCACCGTTGAGCGAACGCGAGAACGTGGCAATTCAATCGTTCCGGGTGTAGACCAGGCAAAAATCACCTTTCTCGAACCGTTTGGTTACGATGCCGTGCGCTTTCTGCCGCAGCCTTTCAACGATTGGCAATACACGGTCAAGGGCGACTTCAACCTGAACTCCAAGCACACGTTGGTAACCAGGTTTGCCGGCCAGAACAATGATGCGCTCAACGACCAGGCAGGCTTCCTGATCGTCCGTACAGATCTTTCGGGCGGCAACGAGAGCCTCAACACGCTATACAACTTCCTGGGTTCGCTGACTTCAACCTTTACGCCGAACACAGTTAATCAGCTGACCTACCAGTATCAAACGTTTGACAACCGCATCAACGCTACCACGGACCTCGATCTGCTTTTCTTCCCTGATTCGTTAGCGGTGGGCCGTAACGGCAACGTTCCGCAACAGACAATTCAGAAGAAGCACCAGTTTCGAGACGACCTGACCTGGAACCGTGGCAACCACGGCTGGAAGTTTGGTGGGGACATGACCTTCGTTCCTACCCTGGGTGGCCTATTCGCTTTCAACTCGGCGCCTGAATATGACTTCCTGTTCAATGCCGATGAGATTGCCCTCAACCCCGGCCAGTTTCCGCAAGGGTTCCGGACGAGCCAGATCCTGCCTGGTCCAATCACCTGCCCTGCGATTGTGGGTACAGCAACCTGTAGCGCAGCCAGCCTGGCCGGTGTAGGTGTTGTTGGCGCTGTCATCCTTTCAGGGGGCGACCCAAGCTTTAACTTGCGCGAGGGCGCCAAGCAGTTTGCGGTCTACGCACAAGACGACTGGAAGGTGAGCCCGAGGTTCACCCTTAATCTGGGCCTGCGTTATGACGTTGATTTTGGTTTCGTTGATAACGCGCATGCCGCGGAGAACCGTACCTTCCGGGCACTCCAGATTATTGGCAGCCCCTGGGCGAGCAAAGTAGTGGAGGATGATAAGAACAACATCAGCCCACGCGTCGGCTTTGCCTGGGACTTTCGAGGCAATGCCCGATCGGTCCTGCGTGGCGGCTACGGAATCTACTACGATCAGTCATTCCTGAATGTGCCGCTTTTTGCAGTGCAACAAGCGAACCCTGAGATTTACGCAACGTTTTTGAATGACGGGCCGAACCTCAACATCGATTCCCCCGCGCCGTTGATACCTCGTCCACTCAATAACCCGTTGTCAGGTACTCGTGGGCGCATGCTCGATGGTGATTTCGAGGCTCCTTATACACAGCAGTGGAACCTCGGGTTTGCTCAGGAACTCGGCAGCAACCTGGCGATTGAATTTGATTACGTTCACATCCTTGGACTTCACGAGTTCACGGGTTTGGACATCAACCCGCGTATCGGACCGTTGATTAACTCTCAACGAAGTAGTCCAAATCCCGGACGCGTAATGACAGCTCAGTTTGCGGCGCACGCGGCCGCTCTAACAGCTGCATTCGGAACGCCAACACCATTGGGACGCATCACCGTGGCCCAATCCGACGGACGTTCCAGATACGACGCCTTCACAGCGTCGGTTAAAAAACGCTACGCAAATAAGTACCAACTAAACGCGCACTACACCCTGGCGAAGTCGCAGGCGTGGTTTGGAGCAACTCAGGACTTCGGCTTCCAACCGCAGAATCTATTCGTCAAGTTTGATCCGGTTAACTTCGGACCCACGAACGAGGATGAACGACATCGTTTCGTGGTCTCCGGGATCTTCGACTTGCCTTACGGATTCCAAATCGCACCGATTTTCCAGATGGCTTCGGCGCGGCCTTACAGCATCTTCCCGGCCTGTCTCTGCGATATCAATCGCGACGGTGTGAATAACGACCGTGAGTCAGTCGCCCCGGGGACAAACGACCAGGTGAAGCTGCCAATCAACTCGGAACGTGGTGACAGCTTCTCGCAGCTGAATGTACGTGCATCGAAGTTCTTCAAATGGGGCGAGAATAAAAAGCTCGGCCTATTCTTTGAAGCATTCAATGTTTTCAACACTGGCAACTTTGGTAATCAATACCAAAACGTGACAGGCGAACCGGACTTCGGCCGACCCATCAACTTCTTTGGAGCAACGGGCTTCTCCGAACCGCTTGGAATTCCCTTCCAGGCGCAACTGGGCGTACGCTTCAGCTTCTAAACCTGAAACTTAAACCAGCGCCTGGCGAGACGATGTCATCGTTTCGCCAGGCGTTTTTCCTTTCCCACTTCCTTTTAAGAAACATTCAAGAGAGGTAAGATCGGGCATGCGCAGAATCTTTCCACAGGTCCTGACTCTGCTACTAATTCTCTGCTCTACGCTGGCCGCGAACGGACAAGGGGCCAATTCACTTCAAGGCCGCGTAATAACACCTGAAGGCAATCAGCCAACTCATCCCGTCAAGATCACGCTCACGTTCAATGGGCGGCGAATTTACGAGACGTTCACCGATCTGAGCGGGCGTTACACCTTTTCAGGTCTGGTCAGGGGAACTTACCAACTGACCGCTGAAGGCGACGGACAAACATTCGAAACGACCACGGCCCACGCGGAGATATCTGCGTTCGGAGCCGCCGGCGCACTTTTTACCCAAGACATACAACTTCGCCAGATTCGTGCAACACCCGGCATGGCACGCACCGGAGTGGTCAATGCCTTTTCCCAGGACGTGCCTAAAGCCGCGCGTGAGAAACTCGAGCGAGCTCAAAAATTAATCAGTGAGGGTAAGAACGAGAGCGTCATGGCCCAGCTTCAGGAAGCTGTCCGCATCTTTCCGCAGTACTTCGACGCTCACCTCATGATTGGCAATCAGCTAATCCAGTCAGGCAACCTTGACGAAGCTATCGCGCCGCTCGATCGCGCGAGAGAGATCAATCCCAGAGACGAGCGCGTCTACCAATCGTTTGGGCTACTGATGATGAAGCAGAGGAAGTATCCGATTGCCGTGGCGATCTTTGAGGAGGCCGCGCGGCTTAACCCAGCAAATCCTCTCAACCCCTTGATGCGAGCCTCGGCACTTATTTACCAGGCTTCCTATGTGGAGGCGGAGAGGGTGGGCCAACGAGCCGATCTGCTAAACCAGGCGGACTTGTCGTTAGCGAAAGCATCCGAGTTGAGTGACAAGAAGATGAAACCTGATCCGTTGACGTTAGCTATGTTCTACGATCTCAGAGGTGAGCCATCAAGGGCTGCCGAAGAATTGGAAGAGTATCTGAAGAAGAATCCGGCGGCGAAAAACGCTGAGGCAATCAAGGGCGAAATCGTAAGGCTGAAATCAAAAACTACGAACTAGTCTTTCTTCAGGAACTTCGCAACCCCGGCCCGGCAGTCAGCGGTCATACGAGCCATGACGTTTACATCCACGCCGGTTTCTATTGCATCTTCAAACGTCATCCCATCAATCTGGTAAAGCAGTCCCTTCGTGAGTGCAATGGCGGACTTGCTCAGCGTTGAAAATCGTTTGGCATAAGCGCTGACTTCCTTTTCAAATTCCGATTCGGAAAAAACCTGATTCACCAGGCCAATTCGCTCCCCTTCTTCAGCGCTGATTTCTTCCCCGCGTGTAGCGAGCTCAAACGCGCGCTTCTCCGAGATATTGCGCCGCAGGATCGCCATCACCATGGCTGGAACGAAGCCGAGCTTCACTTCGGGATAGCCGAATCGCCCGCCGTCAGAAGCCAGGACGATGTCGCACGCAGTCGCGAGTCCACAACCACCGGCAAGCGCTCTGCCCTTCACCGCCGCAATCACAGGCACGCGTACCGCACGAATCAAGAGGAAGAGCTCCATCAGCGAGCGGGCGTCATCAACATTCCCGTCAACAGAAGCTTGCGAAATCTTCTCGAGGGCTTCCAGATCTGCCCCCGAACAAAAGTCCTTGCCAGCTCCCGTAATTACTATCGACCGGATTGAGTCGTCGCGGCTAGCCTCACCGAGTGCCGCCTTGAGGTCAGAAATCAGCGCGTCGTTCAGCGCGTTCTTCTTTTCCGGACGGTTCAGCGTGACCTGGGCCACACCATCTTCGACCTGGTAAAGAACCGTTTTACTTCGTTCAGTCATACACTTGCGTAACGGGTGTCAGGTACTAGCTTCAGCTTGCAGCGTTCGAGAGAACAAAGCCTTCACAGTGGTGAAGCACAAGCCTGAAGGCTGTACTCCAAAACACCTCTCGGCGAATGTTCCTTGTTATTGCGGAAACGAGAATTCCTGTGCTTCTTCATCGGAGATTTCAATCTCCATTCGTAAGAGCGCGGTGGAGAAAGTTTTTCCCTGGGCATCGGTCATGAGCGATAGCGTGCCTCCGCCACCGAGGCTTTCATGCAACAGAAAATTGAGTGCGCAAAGATTCGGCAATTCAAAACGCTCGACATCGCCTTTGCAGATGCCGGTGAAGTGGTGTTTTACCTTTTCTGCTGTAACTTCCCGCACGAGCACCGGATAAAATTCATCCTGTAACGCGATCAGACCAATATTAGCGGTGTCGCCTTTATCGCCTGAACGCCCATGCGCAAGTTTGAGGAGTTGTAACTTCATTTCATTGGCACCTTGGCCGGGGCAGTAGCCCGACCGTAAGGGAGGGCGTTCGTGTTGCGGAAGCCAACGCCCTTCCTTACGATCGGGCTACTTCCCCAGTCACACTTCGATAATGTCCACGCGTGTTTTAATCTCACGTTTAGGAATCAGCGCCGGCCAGTAAGCAACGATCTCTTCAACCTTTGGCCGGCCGCCCGCAAATCCTGTGACGCCGGGAGGGCCAGTCAGCACGAGCGGTGCAATCTCTTTTGTGAACCTCTCGATCGCAGCCTTGTCTTCACCACGAACGCCCACCCGCAACTGCACTTCTGGAGTATCAGCCGAGGGCTGGCCAACTAACGGCCCATGCGTCGCATTTGCACCAACAAACTCGGTGTGAATGAGATCGAAATGCAGACCTAAGCGGTTAAGTCGCGAGCGAAGGATCCTATCGGCAGCCATAGCCTTCTCATAAGCTTCAGGCCAGGAGTAAACAAGAGTGCCAACCGCTTTGTATCCGGCCGAGTAACTAATTGAGACTTTATAAAACTCAGTCGCCGGTTTTCCCTTGATTCCAAAGACCCGCACGCGGTCGCGTCCTTCGTAATCAAGCTGTACGGTCGTAAAGTCAGCCACGCAGTCAGGCGTGATGTACTCGTGTGGATCGCCCATCTCGTAAACAAGTTGTTCTTTGACTGAAGGAATGATCACCCAGCCGCCGGTTCTTTCATGCTTCGTCACGACGAATGAGCCATCGGGAGCTACTTCCACAATTGGAAACCCCACATCTGCAAGATTGGGAACACTGCGCCATTCATACTGGCAGTTGCCTCCCGAACATTGCGCGCCGCATTCGATGATGTGTCCCGCAATTGTTCCTGCAGCTAGCCTGTTCCAATCATCCGCGGCCCAGCCAAATTCGTGAATTATCGGCGCGAGCGTTAACCCCGTGTCGGTAGCCCGGCCCGTAATTACAACCTGCGCACCCTGGTCCAGCGCTTCCACGATTGGCGCCGCGCCGAGGTAAGCGTTCGCACTTTGAATTCGATCCCGAATCGCGGTGAGCGGCGCGCCGTTGTCCATGTTCCGCAGCTCGATTCCTCGCGCCAGCAAACCATCCAAATCTCCCATGATGTCGTCGCCGGTAACGATCCCGATTTTTAGCTTTCCGGCAAGACCCAGTTCCAGCGCCACCTCTTTGACCGCAGCGGCGCAACCCTCGACGTTCACTCCGCCGGCATTTGCGGTTACACGGATGTTTCGTTCGACACAGGCGGGTAGTATCTGCTTCATCAGCGGGACAAAGTCCTTCGCGTAGCCCGCAGAAGGATCCCTGGAACGCTGCTTCTGCATGATCGACATCGTGACCTCGGCGAGGTAGTCGAGCATGAGGTAGTCGATCGGTCCACCTTCAACCTGGCGCACAGGTGCATCCGGGAGATCCCCCCAGAAGCCCTGGCCAGCTGCAATGCGAATCTTATCCTTCATTCTAAGTTCGTTTTAACAGGTGTTAGACTACAACCTTCAGGTTGCTTCGTTCGCCATCACGCTGGCTAGCTTCTACCCAACCATGCAGGCTGAAGCCTGTACTCCATAAGCCTGTTAGGACACTACTACGCCAGCGTCGGCGGCAAAACAAATGGTCCAATATGTGGGCCGCCATAGTTCAAGCCCGTGCGCAATGAAAGCTCCAATGCGTCGCGCGTCTCTTCAGGAGTAATCACGGCGTCAACAAATCCACGGGCGGCCGCGTACTTCGCGTCCAACTCCATTTCGTACGTTTGCCGCACCTGCTCCATCTCTGCCTCTAGTTCATCAGGCGGCTCCTCACCGCCTCGTTTCAACTTTTCAAGTTGACTCCCAAACACTGCCTGCACAGCAGAGTCGCCTTCCATTACACCCATACGTCCTGTGGGCCAACTGAAAATAAAGTCTGGGTCAAAACCCTGGCCGGCCATCGCGTAGTAGCCTGCGCCCGATGCGTGGTTAACCGTCAGCACTATCTTCGGCACTAAGGCCGTCGCCATTGCTTCAACGAAACGGGCGCCCGCGCGGATAATTCCGGAATGCTCCGCTTCTGATCCGATCATGAATCCAGAGACATCCTGAATGAACACCAGTGGTGTGTGGCGACGATTGCACGTTTCGATGAAGTAAGCAACTTTCTCGGCAGACTCCGTGTAGATGATGCCGCCAAACCTCGGCGGCCCGCCGCTGGGCGCTCGAATCATTCCGCGGTTATTGGCAATCACGCCGACCTGAATCCCGCGAATGCGCGCGTGACCCGTGATCATTTCTTTTGCGTAGTCGGCCTGAAATTCGTCCAGGTGCCCGTCGTCGAGCAAACAGTCCAAAAGCTGCCGCGCGTTGTATGGCTGTTTATGATCCGGAGGAATTATGTCGTACAGCTCGGTGGCCGGCCGGGCAGCGTCGCGTGCCGGCAGGATCGGAACAACGCTCGCCGGCTTAACCGGAAGCTCCGAAACGAATTCACGAATCTTTGCAATGCACGCTTTGTCGTCAGCTACTCGATAGTGTGCGACACCGGACAGCTCATTATGCGCGCGAGCTCCGCCGAGCGTTTCATTGTCAATCGTTTGTCCGGTCGCGCCTTTAACGAGGTTCGCGCCGCCCAGTCCCATGAACGACGTACCTTCTACCATTATGATCACGTCGGAAAGCGCGGGGAGATAAGCGCCGCCCGCAATGCACGGCCCCATCACTGCGGATATCTGGGGAATTTTCAGGTAACGCCGCATCAGAGAGTTGTAGTAGAAGATTCGCGACGCGCCATACTGGCCGGGAAACACCCCACCCTGGTAAGGCAGGTTGACGCCCGCCGAATCGACGAGGTAGATAATCGGCACATGCGAGCGCATGGCAATCTCCTGCGCACGCAATATTTTTTTGATCGTTTCCGGCCACCACGACCCGGCCTTGACGGTTGCGTCGTTTGCAACGACTACGACTTCACGGTCCTGCACCTTCCCCACAACCGTGACGACCCCTGCCCCAGGCGCCGCGCCATCGTATTGATCGTAGGCGACCAGCAGGCCAATCTCCTGAGCGTAAGAATTCTCGTCCAGCAAGAGCTCGATACGCTCGCGAGCTGTGAGTTTTCCCTGTTTGTGCTGCCGCTCAACTTTGTCAGGCCCGCCACCAAGGCGCAGCTTTTCCTCAAGCTCCCGCAACTCTGCGGTTAACTCCTGAAGGCGTTTCGAGGATTGTTTTGCGGGGGGTGGGACGTCAGACTTTTTCATGATTAAGATCGGTAAAACCGATCCTTAAAGATCTTTCTGTGTTTTTGTTTCGCCGACAAAATAGCATGGCGAAATACGTCTACACAAAAGAACATCGTGAGTGTGCTAATGGGCTGAAGAGCACTGGTCGAAAAACGATCCACGAAATTACACTAAGCAACTTTGATGCTATCTCGTGTAATCCACGGATCGTATCCGTATCGTTTATCCAACGACGGCGAGTAGTTTGGAAAGTTCAATGCCTTCAGGGACGCCTTCAAGAATCCGCACCTTAGAGCCGCGGAGCTCGATAACCACGAGGCCTTCAGGCGTTTGCCAAACCCGCTGGGTGTCGGTTGTCAGTTGATTGGTGTCGGACAGGATGGTCGCGCCCGGATACCGAAGCGCGGTGCGTTTCACGTAGGCGTGGTAGAACTCTTCGGCGTCGTTCGGCGTGTCCCATTCGGAAACGTGCGTGAGAAGAAGTTGGCTATTAGGTCCTTCGTAGACGGCGTAACGATCACCACCCCACCCGCTCGCCGCACGTTTGGACTCCGAAGAAGCATTTAAGAACTGGTCCAGAATCAGGTAGTAGCCCCATTCACCGTTCACGTCATATTCGATGCGATTCCATTTGGAGGGTGTTGGGTATCGGGTGTTGGGGGTCGGGTACTTCGCGGAAGCGCCGCGAGTGCGCCCCTTCTGCTGTCTACTGTTTGCTGTCTGCTGTTTGCTTTCCGCCTTCAGCTGCTTCCGGTGTTCATTCAGTAACTCCGTCAGGTCCGGCAAGGTCACCTTAACCGGCGCCTCGTAAGCAAAATACTTTTCCGGATGCAGGATTTGTTCACTGGACTGAGGAAGTTTCCCAAATGCGGCTGAGACCATTTTCCAACCGCCTCGCTTATAAACTTCTGTGGCCCACTCGACGCCCTGTGAGTAAGGGAAAATCAAAGTGTCGCGCAAAGCTCTTGGCGATTCATTGAACAGTTTCGACGAAGAGCCCATAGCACTTAACGACCGTGTGAAAGCGAGAGCGACCAGTGGGTTCTTCGCCATGTAAATTGTCATCGCGAGCGTGGCGTCGCCTTCAATCAACGCGTGAGCGGCCAGCCTCGAATCTGATTCTCCCTCCGGCCATTTCTCAAAACGCTTCAAACTGAAATGCTGATCCTGCAACGCATGGGTCAACTCATGCGCAATCACCGGTTTCTGGCCTTCCAATTCAAGCCAATCTGCCAGGTAGAATTCTCTCGATTTGGCGTCGTAGTAGCCGGCCACCTGCTCAGTCAGAAGTTTGATGATAAACGGCCGGTATTCAAAGCCCTCCGGTACCAGGCCAAACTTTCCCAGAATAACCTCGGTGGCATGCATTTCATCGTCGGTCATTTGCTCGTCGAGCTTCTTCACCAGCATGCGTTCAATCTGCACGCGCGATTGGGCCCCACTTTTGACCGGATTGAGGATCGCCAACTCACGAATCTCACTGGTTTCCTTCAACACCTCGCCCGTCGCCGCCACGATCGCCGCGTGCCTTGTGGTGCCGGAAGCCACGGCGGCGCGTTGGGCTGAAGTGCCCTGTGAATTGGTCAGTAGGAGCCCGGTGGTCGCGAGGGTAACTACGACGAGGAGTGGCAGGAATCGAATAATTCGCTTTGACATGTTCGGGTCTTCGCTCTTATAGTCCGCTAATCGTTCCAAGGTATGGCAGTCTCAATCACCCGCAGTCTCTTGCGGTAGAGTTTGAAGGCATAACGCTCAGATGACAAGTCCTGCGCCCGAACCAATCTACGGAGAATGGCACGACACGCTTTTGCGCGTCCGTTATTCAGAGACGGACAAAATGGGGATCGTCTATTACGCAAACTACCTCGTGTGGTTTGAGATTGGCCGGAGTGAGTTTTGCCGCGCTCGTGGCTTCTCTTACAAGGAGATGGAAGAAGACGACGATGCCTTCCTGGTGGTCGCCGAAAGTTACTGTCGCTACAAAGCCCCGGCCTATTACGATGATGAGCTTCTGATCCGCACTCACATTACCGAACTCCGTAAGCGTTCTCTCAGATTTGGATATGAGGTGGTACGCGCATCTGACGGGCAGATAATTGCCGAAGGTGAGACAGGACACGTGGTAACGGATGCAAGTGGCCGCGTGCGTTCATTTCCTGAAGGGTACGCCCAGAGGCTGATGGCGCCTCCGGTGTTGAAACCATCGTCGGGAGCTGATGTTGTGCCGGAAGAAGAAGGACCAGATTAAAGTCAGTGGGCGGTGGGCGTGGGCTTGCAGCCGTTATCTCACTAACGAAGTCATCAGACCATTAAGCAATCGGCCCACCTCCCCAGCCAAATTCATCGCAGAATCCCTGGTAACCGAATCTGGGTAACGAAGTCGAGCTGCAATTAGGATTTGTGTCTCGACTTCCCTTAATGAGCCGTAAGCAATCGATAGATGCCGTAGGAAGTCCGCGGTTGTTCGTCTACCCTGGCCTTCCGCGATATTAGACGGAATCGAGACAGCAGCCCTTCGAAGCTGGCTTGTGAGCCCGTAAATTTCTTCTCGAGAAAAAGTTCTGGATACTTGGTAGATGTGTTCGACCAAGTCCATGGATCTTTGCCACACAATCAGTTCTTGATAGTTTTTCACCTTCATGGATAACCTCCCACGAAGCGTCCTCCCAGTTGAAGGGTGAAATTGGCAAGTGAGGCTGAATGAAAGACTGGGTAAATTATAGGGGAGAAGCGCCAAACTGCACACAGCCCACTGCCCACTGCACACTGCTCTCAGTCGTGCGCGAGATTCAGTCGAGAAATACTCCGGGCCTTGCCGCTCTCTTCATCAATATCCAGTACCGCAGCGCAAATTCGCACCTCACCGGCTGAATGTTCGGCTCGTCGCCCAAGCGCTGAAGTAAATCGGACGATCACGTCTTCCTTCTTCATCCCAATAACGCCTGAATAACTGCCCGTCATTCCAACATCCGTCAGGTGTGCCGTCCCTTGCGGGAGAATGCGCTCGTCTGCCGTTTGCACGTGTGTGTGTGTGCCGAGGACGGCTGAAGCGCGGCCATCCAGATACCAACCCATGGCAACTTTTTCTGAAGTCGCTTCGGCATGAATATCAACAATCCGAACCTTGGTTTCCGGCGGAAGAGAATTCACAAGCCGATCGGCGGCTCGAAAGGGTCATCTGAAGGCGGCATAAACACACGGCCCATGATGTTGATAACGGCGACCGGTACTCCATTCACCCGACCTGTCCACATCCCGTTGCCGGGGGTGTCAGGCGGGTAATTCGCCGGTCGAATGAGCCGCGGCTGTTTCGCGATATACGGAATCGCTTCCTTCTTGTCGAAGATGTGGTTCCCGGAAGTCATCACGTCGATGCCGTTGGCGAACAGTTCTTCACACAATGATGGAGTGACTGAAAAACCGCCGGCGAGGTTCTCCGCGTTCATGATGGCTAGATCGATCTCGTGTTGCTCTCGCAGATCCTGAATACGCTCCAGCACGGCCAGACGGCCAGGCTTCGCCACAACATCGCCAATCATGAGAATCTTCATTCGTAACTCGTTGAATCGAAAAAGAACTGGGGTCCGGGAAGATTTGCTTGTCCCCAGGAAATAGAAAAGCCGTAAATGAAATCGTCAACCGACAGTAGTGCAACTACTATTTACGATTCACGATTTACCATTTACGGCTTTCATTGGCAGGAGGGAAATCCGCAAGGCCGTTCCGAAGCCGTAATTGAACCTGCATGACAGGTGGGTGACCTTTAAGAGCCACAGCCTCTGGCAATTCTTAACAATGAAGAATCGCACTGGCGAGTGGCATCGGTCTCCCTAATCAACGGCGTTGGCTCAATCATCGTAACTCGGTGACGAACCCCGCAGAATATTTCCCTCCGCCGGCGTGGATACTAACATAAGGTCACCTACCGGAGAAGTGGTTAAGATCCACGCTTGTCCGTGAATCCGCTTAGGCGAACCGCTCCTTGGATCCGTTTAGAATGCGGACTTGTCCGCTGAATCCATTTAGCAAGGTGAACTCGCCCCTTGGATCCGTTTAGAAACGCAGTTATCCGCTGACGGGGTGCACAAGTGCACCATCCAAACCGATCATCCCTGCTTCTTTACCTGGTGTTTTCGGAAGGCTAGGTCAGCGAGATTCGCTCGGGGTCGCCTTTTTCCTGTTCGATATTGCTGCGAACTTTTAGCAACTTATCGAGCATTTCAGCGCATTCAGCGCTTCGTGTGGCGAGTTGAGTATCTGCCTGCTCATGGGTTTGTTTGAGGCGGTGATATTCGTCAGCTATGTGAAGCGCGGCCAGAATAGCCACCTTCAGCGAGTCAACGGTCAATGTGCCGGACGAAATTTCGCGCATGCGACTGTCGACGAAATCGGCGAGCTGCATGAGGTATTCCGAATCGCCGTCTGAGCGGATGTTGTACGTCTGGTTGTAGATTTCAACTCTGATGGTCGGGGGGGCGGTTGTAGTAGTTTCCATGCTGCTCTTTTCCAACATTTGGCCGATTCCAGACGTCATCTCAGCTCCTCCGCCATCTCCGGGTCGAGCGCGGCCACCGCATCAAGCATTGCTTCTACCTTCGCACGAATAATATCGCGTTCAGCTAGCAGTGTTTCGACTTGCTTCTCCAGCCGTTGCTGTTCAAAGGATTCTCCACCACGATTACGTCGTATCAAAGAGAGCTCTTTCTCCAGACTCTCTTTCTCCTGGCGCAGGGTTTTGGTGAGCTCAATCGTGCGATAGATCTTGTCTTCCAGGTGGGAGAATTTTTCTAATCCGGATAATCCAACCATCAAACTTTTTCCCTGTCTACACTATTTCAATCCGCCACGGATTATGCGACTTCACGCGTGCAAGCGCAAGACTCTGTGTCACCCTGCTTCGATTTATTTTTAGTGAAGCTCAGCTCCAAATTGTTTGAGCAGTGTATCTATCAATCCGCGGTGCCGTTCTTCAACTTCTTCATCGCGCAGGGTGCGATCGTCTGAACGATACTCTGTGCGCAATGTGACCGAACGCTTGCTCTCGGGAATATTTTTTCCTTCGTAGGTGCCCACTAGTTGCGCGCCTGAGTAGTCGGCAATAGATGCTGAGTCAACCGCGCGCAGCAGATCAGAAAGTTTCACGTCGCGTGCGATCAACAATGTCACATCGCGGACCACTGATGGAAAACGCGGTAGTGGTTTGTATTGAATCACACGAGGTTGCGAATCAAGCAACGCGGTAAGATCGAGTTCAGCGACATAGACCGGTTGACGAAATTTATACGCAGTGGTGATCGTTTCTGACAATCTGCCGATGGTTCCAATGCTCGTCCCTTCTACCAATTTGATTGAGGCGGCCTGCCCTTCGCGCAAGTGTCTGACGCTCGCCGGGTCAAATTCCAGAGCTCCGAGTTTCATGGCATCTACGGCCGCTTCCAGCGCTCCCTTCAAATCAAAGAAATCGGTCCCACCCGCAGTTTGCGCACGGCCTTCTTCTGTGTGTGCACCAGTGGCGATTAGGCCAAGCGCCTCCCGCTCAACTGGAAGCTCATCACCGGCAGAAGCTGCGAAAATCCGCCCAATTTCAAATAAACGAAGATCGCGGGTGCCATGATTGAAGTTGTTTCGCAACGACTCGAGCAGTCCGGGTAAGAGCGTAGGTCGCATGCGAATCGACTCTTCAGTGATGGGATTCTCAAGCGAAACTAGACCAGGGCCTGAAACCTGGGCGCCGATTGTCGGGACGGGCTCGAATTGTTCGTCGTGAGACGTATCAATGAAGCTGAAGCTTATAGCTTCATTAAACCCGAGGTTAGCCAGAACCCGGCGCGACGCGCGTCGCTTCAGTTCCGAGGGCTGATATTCGCCAGCCATGTCTGTCGGCGGCAGTTCAGATTTAACCTTGTCATAGCCTGTGTGCCGGGCTATTTCCTCGACGAGGTCCTCCTCGAGACTTACATCAATCCGCCAGCTCGGAACTACAAACGTCATCCCGCGTTCTTCTTCCGTTTCTCCCAGGGCAAAACCCAGCGCCGCAAGAATGCGGACCATCTCTGACGTGTGAACCTCCAGTGAGGTCAGGCTTTCTACGCGAGACGGGCGAAACGGTACGACTACAGGGACTAAAGGCTTTGGATAAACATCAATGACATTTTCAGTCGCAACCCCGCCCGCGATTTCACAAATCAACTCAATGCATCGCGCCTGGGCCTTCAGCAAGTTTTCGCAGTCGGCGCCGCGCTCGAAACGACGAGAGGCTTCGGTGTCCATGCCCAGCTTTCGCGCCGTACGTCGTACGGAGTCGGGATTGAAGTAAGCGCTCTCGATTAAGACGTCGGTTGTGCTTTCTGAAATTTCTGAATCCAGACCCCCCATTACGCCTGCAAGAGCGACTGCCTCTTTTGCGTCCGCTATCACTAACATTTCAGGATCGAGGATACGTTCGACGCCGTCCAGCGTCTTCAGCTTCTCCCCCGCTTGCGCCCGCCGCACAACGATTTTATGTTCCGTTAATTTGCTTAGATCGAAAGCATGAAGCGGTTGGCCCATCTCGTGAAGGACATAGTTGGTAATATCCGCCACGTTGTTGATCGGCCGCTGACCGATTTCTCCCAACCGTTTCGCCAGCCATTCAGGAGACGGAGCGATTTTGACTCCGCGTACGATGCGCGCGGCATATCGCGGGCAGAGATCCGGATCATGGATCTCAACCGATGCGAACTCTTCGGCCCTACCGTGGGTTTGAGCAACTGTGGACTGTGTACTGTGAACTTTGGACTTTTCTATTACAGAGACTTCACGTGCGATGCCGATGTGGGACAGGCAGTCGGGCCGGTTGGAAGGGACTTCGACATCCAGCACGGAATCGCCCTCAATCTCGGCGACAGCATCAATGGCCAGACCGACCATGGTAAGCCGCTCCCTCAATTCAAGGGGCGTCGAAGTGGTCTCGGTTAGTTCTCGTAACCAGTTGTAGCTGATAAGCATAAGAAAATGGGCTTTGTGCTTTGCACTTTGTGCTTTGGGTTTCTTCGGGACGACTTTGGGAGACAAAACGGCAAAGTACAAAGCACCAAGTATAAAGCTCAACGCACAATTAGCACTCAATCGAATTGTTTTAAAAACCGCACGTCATTCTCGAAAAGCAGGCGGATATCGTCGAGCCCGTACATCAGCGCACACATCCGATCGATGCCGAGTCCAAAGGCGAATCCCGAGTAAACTTCCGGGTCAACGCCGGCGGTGCGCAGGACATTCGGGTGCACCATCCCCGAGCCACCCAGTTCTATCCAGCCCGATCCCTTACAAATACGGCAACCGGTTCCGCCACACTTGAAGCAACTGAAGTCAAACTCGGCGCTTGGCTCGGTAAACGGGAAATACGAGGGGCGAAAACGTGTCTTGGTATCCGGCCCAAACATCTGTCTGAGAAACTCCGCTACCGTTCCCTTCAAATGCGCCATGCTAATCCCACGGTCAACACACAAGCCTTCAACCTGGAAGAACATGGGATTGTGTGTGGGGTCGGGCGTATCTCGCCGAAACACACGGCCCGGCGCAATGATTCTGAGCGGCGCCCCGCGCCGTTGCATTGCATGAATCTGTACCGTCGACGTCTGAGAACGCAGGGCCAGACCTTCCTTCGTGTAAAAGGTGTCCTGGGGCGAACGCGCCGGATGGTTTTGGGGAATGTTCAGTGCTTCGAAATTATAAAAGTCGGTTTCAATCTCACGCCCGTCTTCTATCGCATAGCCAAGGGCCACAAAAATATCCTCGATCTTCTCGCGCAGCATCGTGATCGGATGAAGATGGCCGCGGCGCGGTCGACGGCCGGGGAGCGTTACATCGATACGTTCACGCTCCGTTCGAGCTAACTCGATGTGGCCTTTGAGTGCCGTTTCCGCTTGTTCAACTTTCGCTGTTATGTCCGCCTCGATCTGCTGTACAAGCTGTCCGAAGGCGGCGCGTTCATCCGGCGAGACTTTCCCAACTGTCTTCTTGGCCGCTGACAACGCACTCTTCTTACCGAAATTACGGGTACGTAGTTCGGCCAGGGAGCGTTGCTGGGCCTCAGCCTCGTCGAGACTTAAGGCGCTTACCCGCGCAGGGTCGCTCCGCAAAGGCGGCAAAGCGCTCGAACTCCTGCTCGAACGCTTTGCGTGCTCCTTCGACGAGAGCTTTTGGATCTGTTTGATCTGCCATGAAATCCGATGCAACCAAGTGCCGCGATCGCTACTCGCCGCGTAGAGGCTGGAGGTTCAAGTCCACCACAAAAGTTTAACTCGCGATCAGCGACATCCTTACAGAACCGGGCGCGGTAGCGCCGGATCCGAGGGGCAACCTTCACAGAAACCGTCTATGAGTTACGTAAACCAATGCGAGAGTTCGCTCTAGCATCCGGCGCTACCGCGCTCGGTTCTGTAATAACACGTCATGAGATCGTCTTTGAGTTACGTAACGTAATGCGAGAGTTTTTTCTAGCATCCGGCGCTACCGCGCTCGGTTCTGTAATTCCGGGACCGTTGCGCCAATGGTTCATCTAAGCTGCGGCCTTTTCGCCTTTGTTGTCCAAAGCGTTCTTTGCCTGGACAGCCACCGCAGTAAAAGCGTCGGGCTGATTAACGGCCAGGTCAGCAAGCACCTTGCGGTCTAACTCAACACCCGCCAGCTTTAACCCGTGCATGAGCTGGGAATAGTTAATTCCATTAAGACGTGCCGCAGCCCCAATTCGCACAATCCACAAACTGCGGAAATCGCGCTTCTTCAACTTGCGACCCGTGTACGCGAAATTAAGACCCCGCTCTACGGACTCCTTAGCAGACCGATAAAGTTTCGATTTGGTGCCGCGATAACCTTTCGCCAGCTTTAAAATCTTCTTGCGCCGCTCAAGGCGCTTATTGCCACGTTTTGCTCTAGGCATGTTTCAAATCCTCCCTAACTATGAATGCAGAATTGAATGATGAGTTGCGGAAACTAAGTCTGCGTTCATCGTCCATACTTCATCGTTCTTTTAGTCTCTTCCGTACGGCAGCATCTTCTCTACGCGCTCCTGGTCAGACTTCGAGACCAATCCGTCAATATCGAGTTGGCGTTTTCTCTTAGTACTTTTCTTGGTCAGAATGTGACGCGCATGCGAATGGCCTCGCTTAATCTTCCCTGTGGCCGTAAGACGAAACCGTTTCGCCGCACCTTTATGTGTTTTTAATTTTGGCATAACCCCTCACCCTCTCATTTCCAATTTCCACCTATCTTACCGGTATTCGCTAACAGGCGTTTAGAGTACAACCTCGATGCATCGGGGTTGCCGCTCTCGCGACCACGAACGCTAATCTTCACCAGCCGCGCAGGCTAAAGCCTGTACTCTGTACGCCTGTTGCCCAATGCGTTCTGCTTACTGCTTACTGCTTACTCGGCTCCGGAGCTGGCGGAGGCTGAGGCGCAGGGTGATGTTGTTCACTCTTCGCGCTCTTGTGTCGCTTCGGTCCGAGGATAATGAACATCTGGTTTCCTTCCATCCGCGGACGCGCCTCGACCTCACCGACATCAGCCAAGTCCTTCTCGAGTTTTTCAAGGATTCGCGAGCCGAGCTCACGGTGGGTCATTTCCCTACCGCGAAACCAGATCGTAGCTTTGACTTTGTCGCCTTCCTCCAACCACTCGCGCGCGTGCTTCATGCGATAGTCGTAATCGTGGTCGTCCGTGCCGGGGCGAAACTTAACTTCCTTAACCGTAATTGTGACCTGCTTCTTTTTCGCCTCGTTGGCCTTCTTCTTGGCTTCGTACTGAAATTTTCCGAAGTCAATGATTCGGCAAACTGGCGGGTCGGCAGTGGCGGCAACTTCAACCAGGTCCAAACCCTTTTCTCTGGCGGCGCGAATGGCGTCTCGTATGTCCATCACGCCCAGCTGTTCACCTTCATCGCCGATAACACGGACTGCGGGGACGCGAATTCTTTCGTTAATACGGGCGATTGGCATGCGCCTGTTGTCCGGGCGCGGGCCTCGACCTCGAAAACCTGTAGCTATTGGTGCACCTCCCTTAATAAGTGTCGCAAGTCTCAAATCTCAAGTCCCAAAGTCAAAAACAGCTTGGGACCTGGGACTCTGGGACTTGGGACTAGTGATTCGTCAACGCGCGACTCTTAACCAGAGCGAGCGCCTTCTGCTTGAACTCCTCGATCGACATCACGCCGATGTCACCCTGCGAACGTTCACGTACGGCAACGCTTGACTGCTCCATCTCGCGGTCGCCAAGTACCAGCATAAACGGGACCTTCTGCATCTGAGCATCGCGTATCTTTGCGCCTATCTTGTCACTGCGTAGAATCGCTTCGACCCTAAGCCCGGCGTCTTTAAGCTCAGCAGCAACTTTGGAAGCATATTCATTAATGCGATCGGTAATCGGGAGCACGGCCACCTGTACCGGCGACAGCCACACTGGAAACGCGCCCGCATAGTGTTCAATTAACACGCCAAAGAAACGCTCGACTGAACCAAAGAGCGCGCGATGCACCATCAACGGCCGGTGCGCCTTGTTGTCTTCGCCGATGTACTCCAGCTCGAAACGTTCCGGCAGATTGAAGTCAAACTGCACGGTCGTCAGTTGCCACAAACGGCCAATTGCGTCTTCGACCTTGATGTCAATCTTGGGCCCATAAAACGCTGCCTCACCCTCGATCCGTTCATACGGTAGATTCTGGTCCTGCAAAGCTTCAGTTAAGGCTTTCTCGGCGCGGGCCCAGTCTTCATCAGAACCGAGATACTTCTTGGTCGTGTCGCTTCCCTTCACCGACAGTTCGATCTTGAAGTTTTCGAATCCAAACGTACGAAGAAGCTCGAAAGCGAAGTTGATGCAGTCAATGACTTCCTGGCGAATCGTTTCAGGCGTGCAGAAAATATGAGCATCGTCCTGAGTAAAACCGCGGACTCGCATCAACCCGTGTAACGTCCCGGACAGTTCCGCGCGGTAACAAGTGCCGAGCTCCGCATAACGCAGAGGCAGTTCACGATATGAATGCTGTGCCGCTTTGTAGATGCCGATATGAAACGGGCAGTTCATGGGCTTTAACCTGAACTCCGTCTCTTCCAGCTCGGTTGGTGAAAACATTACGTCAGCATAGTTCTCTTCATGGCCGCTCTTCTGCCACAGTTCGCGCTTCGCAATGTGCGGAGTAAAGACGAGTCCATAACCACGTTGGACGAGCTGTTCGCGCAGGTAGTCTTCCATTTCGCGACGAATAGCTCCGCCTTTCGGATGCCACAGAACCAGGCCCTGGCCGTACTGTTCCTGAATCGAAAACAGATCCAGATCCTTGCCCAGGCGCCGGTGGTCCCGCTTCTCAGCTTCTTCTCGCTGCTTCATCCAGGCGTCGAGCTCGTCCTGAGTGAAGTAAGCGGTTCCGTAGATGCGCTGCATCTGCGGCAGTGTCGCATCGCCTTTCCAGTACGCGCCCGCGAGCGACAATAACTTGAACGCCTTCAGCTTGTTGGTGTTAGGCACGTGTGGGCCGAGACAGAAATCGAGAAACGGCGAATTGTCGATGTAATATACGCTGACGATGTCGCCGGCTTTTTCCTCGATCAACTCACACTTGAGCGGTTCGTCACGGTCCTGAAAAAGGCTCAGGGCTTCGGCCTTTGAAATCTCGGCGCGCCGGTATGCGAGATTGCGACTGGCAATCTTTCGCATGTGCTTTTCGATTACCGGGAGATCAGCTTCGGTAAGCGGCCGCGGCGCAATGACGTCATAGAAAAACCCGTAACGAGGATCCTCCAGGAGGGCGGGGCCGATGCCAAGCTTGGTCCCGGGAAACAGATCAAGAACAGCCGCCGCTAGTAGATGCGCCGTCGAATGCCGCAACACGTCAAGACCTTCCAGCGTTTGCGGCAACACCGGCTCAATCTTTAACGCAGCACCGTTTTGATCGGAATCGAGCGTGAAGGCCAGATCAACTTCACGGCCATTCACACGAGCAGCCAGAGCCTGCTTTGCCAGATCGCGGTCGAGCTTTTTCAGTGCTTCGCCCACGGTAATGGGCGTCGCAACTTGTGACGCAGGGCCGTTGTTGAGTTGTACGTTAACTTCGGTCATTTGGTGAATGGTAAATCGTAAATGGTAAATGGTCCTGAACGGCAGAGCGTTTCCGCACGGAGAGCGGCAAAGCTGCGAAAGCCTGCGGCGAAGCCGCGGACCCTTTTAGCGACAGAAGTCGGCGTAGCCAAAACAATCTCGGCTACAACTCCTACCATTTACGATTAACCATTTACTATTTACTGCTCTTGATCGGATCTGATAGGAGCGCCTTCGTTGCGTGCTCACCGTTAGAGGCGGCAATTAAAAACTAAAGAATCGTGGGTATGTCGTCCGATTCATAACGAAGGTCTTCCGGAGCTCCTGCCAAAAATTAGAACCTTGTAAACGCTGTAGAATCTAAACAAACGGGGCCGATAAGTCAAATTAGGGAGGTAGAGAAGAGGTGCCACTTCTGGAGTGCCTGGCGCCGCTGGTCCCGCCGGATGCAAGAGGCCGGTCTGGCCCCTGGACTCAAATTCATTAAGTCGTTCTCGGTCCGGCTTTATATATCAAGTAACCTCTGGATCCGGCGCTACCGCGCTCGGTTCTGTAAGCCTACCCGCTTATTGCCCTGAACGCGTCCCAGTTGACGGTTTCGCCGGCGTTCCCGTCGTAGGGAAGCCACGCTTCTTCATCAGCGCTTCAATTTGCGGCTCCCGTCCGCGAAACGCCTTGTAGCCATCAGCCGGATCAATCGTATTCCCTACTGAAAAGACATTATTGCGCAGCCGCTCCGCAACTGAGCGGTCGTATGGTCCTTTCCCTTCGACAAATGCGCCAAACGCATCAGCCGTTAGCACGTCAGACCAAAGGTAGCTGTAGTAACCGGCAGAATAGGCATCACTCGAGAAGATGTGACTGAAGTGCGGCATACGATGACGCATCACGATCTCCTTCGGCATTCCCAACTCCGCCAGCGTTTCTTTCTCGAAAGCCTTCGCGTCAATTTTTCGGTCGCCGGCCAGGTGTAACTTCATATCAACTAACGCCGCGATCAAATACTCCACGGTTATGAAGCCCTGGTTGAAAGTCGACGAACGCGTAATACGATCCACGAGATTCTGTGGAATTGGCTTCCCAGTCTCATAGTGCACTGCAAAACGCTGCAACACCTGAGGAGTTAAAAGCCAATGCTCCAACAACTGCGATGGGAACTCGACGTAGTCGCGGGCCACGGCCGTGCCTGCCAAAGTCGGGTAAGTGACGTTTGAACTCAAACCGTGAAGAGCGTGTCCGAATTCATGAAACATTGTGAGCGCGTCGTCCCAGGAAATTAACACCGGCTCACCGGGCTTGCCCTTCACGAAGTTCGAATTATTTGAAACGATCGTCGTGATCTGTCCGTCCAGCTTCTGTTGGCCGCGGTAGGCGTTCATCCAGGCGCCCGAACGTTTGCCCGCGCGAGCGTATGGATCGAAGTACCACAACCCGATGTGCTTCTTCGAGGTTTTGTCGGTCACTTCCCAAACGCGAATATCGGGATGAGCAACCGGAACGTTTGTTACTGGCGTAAAATTGAAATTGAAGAGCTCGCCAGCCACCCAGAAAATACCTTCGCGCAGTTTCTCCAGCTGCAGATACGGCTTCACTTCGTTTTGATCGAGATCGTAACGGGCCTTCCGGACCTTCTCTGCGTAGTAGCGATAGTCCCAGGGCTCAATCTTGATTCCGGCGTTTTCTTTATTTGCCAGCGCCTGCATGTCGGTGACTTCCTCGTGCACACGCGCGACGGCCGGCTTCCAAACCGCTTCCATCAACTGCATTGCGCGTTCAGGAGTCTTGGCCATCGAATTCTGGAGCCGCCAATGCGCATGCGTCGAAAAGCCGAGCAGCTTGGCCCGCTCGGCGCGCAGTTGAAGGATCTCAGTAATGATCGCGTTGTTGTCGTGCTCGTCGCCGTTATCGCCGCGACTGACAAACATCCGCCAGACCTTCTCACGCAAATCACGACGATCCGAGTAAGTCAGGAATGGGTCAACCGAGGAGCGCGTGTTGTTTATCAACCAGACTCCGGTTTGCTTCTTTGTCGCTGCAGCTTCGGCGGCAGCGTCGCGAATAGACTGTGGCAATCCGGCTAACTCCGCCTCGCTCTTAAGCACGACGGACTGATTGGATTCTTCAAAGAGCACGTTTTGACCGAAACGCGTGAAGAGGCCGGCAAGCTTTTGATTGATAGCGGACAGCTTCGCCTTGGCATCTTTATCGAGCCGCGCGCCGGCACGAACGAAGTTGGTGTAATAAAGCCACGCCAGGCGCTGTTGCTCGGGCGTCCACTTCGCCTTATCGGGTGAGTTGTAGACAGCTTCAATGCGCTTGAACAGAGCCTCGTTTTGCGTAATCTTGTCGTTAAAGGCTGCCAGCTTCGGCGCCATTTCGCGCTGGACCATTTGGTAATCCGGCGTGCTCATCGTCGCACCCCAGACGCCGTAGAGCGTGCCCACGCGATTCAGCGTCCGGCCCCCTCGCTCCAGTGCCTCGATGGTGTTTGCAAAAGTTGGAGCAGCCGTGTCCGACGCAATGCGGTCGACCTCTGCGAGGTTTTCAGCCACCGCTGCTTCAAGAGCAGGCTTGAAAAGCGCGACCTGAACGCGGTCAAACGGAGGGACGCCGCCATATGGTCCTTCCCAGGTCGCATTAAGCGGATTCATGGCCGTCTCGTGAGCAAGTGCACTGGGAGACTGCGCGTTCACCGGAGTCAGGAGGTTCATAGTAGTTGTAAAGGTTAAGCCAGCTGCAAGAATCACCAGGATGGGCGCACGGCCGCGTCGAATAGTTTGAAACATAGCTCTCATTTCCCTAAAGGTTATTTCAGCGCCTACCAACAAGCGCCGAATGGACTCGAAACTGAATACTCTAAGTATATTTGGGCAGGCGATTGGTTGTACAGGAAGGTAACAGGTGTTCGAATGCAAACAGGAGTATAGAGTACAACCTTCAGGTTGCCGCTTGGCTACAGGCCTGCTTGACCGCAACAGATTCCTAGGCCACGTCGCAAGCTAAAGCTTGTACTCCATACGCCTGTTGCTTTTGGTTTTGGTAGAAGTGGGAAGCGGGCCGGAAGTGGGGGTACGCCCCCGACCCACCTCCCCTTTATCCTCCTCTCCGCGATGGAGAGGAGAAGCGGTTATCGCGTTTGGCGGACGATGATTCTGTTGGTGGGCAATCCGTAGTAGTAGTCGCCTTGCATTTCCCATCGCTCGAGATTGAATTGGCGTCGCGCGCCGCAATCCACACAACTCCGGTAAGCCTGACCTTGCACGGAAAATGGCCGGCTCATTTCTCTATGCCGGCAGCCGAACAACTTCGCTAACCAGCCGGGCGCCGCGAGATTCTTTGAAAATGCGGTAACTTGTGCGTGATTATCTATAACTGCTGTTGCCGTTTGCATTGCTTTACCCTCGTTTGCGTTTCCCTTTTGTCTCCTCATCTAGTAACGCGCAAACGGCGGCTGAAAAGGAACATTCTGATCGGGCAGGCGTCGGCGCAGCAGGCGTCTAGAGTACAACCTTCATCAGGTTGCCGCTTTCGATACAAGCCTGACTGGCTCATACCCAAACGACGCAACCTAAAGGTTGTACTCTATACGCCTGCTGTCACGACACCCGATACCCGACACCCTTATTCCCTTCGGCGATTCTGTCTTATAATTTCTCTGCCTTTAATCAGTCCCCTTGGAGTTGCCACGCTTGAACCAGCAGGTTTCCGAGAACGTCACGCAACTGCTGATCGACCTGTCAAACGGCGATCGTAACGCGGTTGATCTTTTGTTACCCGTCATCTACGATGAATTGCGAAAGCTTGCTGGAAATTACCTGCGCCGTGAACGTCCTGATCACACCTTGCAGCCCACTGCCCTGGTGCATGAGGCTTACATACGACTGGTGGATCAAACCCGCGTCAACTGGCAAAACCGCGCGCATTTCTTTGGCGTCGCCGCTCAGATCATGCGCAGGATGCTCGTAGATCACGCACGCAGGCACAACGCTGAAAAGCGTGGCCAGAATTTCCAGAAGATCTCCCTTGATGAAAATATAGACAGGGCGGCTGAACGTAGCACTCAGTTAATTGCTCTCGACGACGCGCTCAAAGCTTTGGCTGATTTTGATGAGCAAAAAGCGCGCGTGGTGGAACTGCGTTATTTTGGTGGGCTCTCAATTGAGGAAACGGCACGAGTAATGGGCGTGACGCCGACGACTATTAAGCGACATTGGCGTTTCGCAAAGGCCTGGCTCCACGGCGAGATGGACAAATAAGTTTCAGTTTTCTTTCGTTCTCAGTCTAGAAGCTAAAGCAGGAGTCGGCAGTCTCTTAAGTGATTTTTTTGAGGCATTTTTACTTTGTTCAGATCTTACTGAGAACGGAGAACTGAAAACCGAAAACTGTTTATGACCCCTGAACGCTGGCGACAAGTTGAGGACATTTTTCAGACCGCGCTCGACCTCGGTCCTCAGGAGCGGTCTGTCTACGTTGCCCAAGCCTGCGCTCAGGACACCGAACTCAAACGCGATGTCGAGAACCTCTTAAAGCAACACGAGAGCGCCGGGGCCCTACTGGAAGATCCGCTTTACGGAGATACAGAACTAAACGCGCTTGAGGCCTTCGTCTACGAGGAAGAGGATCCCTTAATCGGTCGAAGGCTTGGCGCCTATCGAATTGAACGCGAGATCGGACGCGGAGGCATGGGCGCCGTCTATGAAGCGGTACGCGTCGACAAAGAATTCTCCCTCACCGTTGCCATCAAGCTGGTGAAGCGCGGCATGGATACGGATTTCGTCCTGCGCCGATTTCGAAAAGAACGGCAGATCCTTGCCGCTCTGGATCACCCACATATCGCCCGGTTGATGGATGGCGGCACCACCGATGACGGACTTCCCTACTTCGTCATGGAGTTTATCGAGGGCCAGCCGCTCTATCGTTACTGCGACGCTAATCAGTTAACCATAGCCGAACGGCTGCGACTGTTTCGCGCCGTTTGCGATGCTGTTCATTACGCCCACCAAAAGCAGGTGGTCCATCGTGATATCAAGCCTTCAAACGTTTTGGTTACTTCTGAAGGCATCCCCAAGCTTTTGGACTTCGGGATTGCCAAACTTCTGAATCCGGCGCTGGCAGGGGATATCACTCACGACCCAACGGCAACCGCGATGCGGCTGATGACGCCGGAGTACGCTTCACCAGAACAAGTGCAAGGCGCGCCGGCAACGCCGACAACTGACGTCTATTCCCTCGGCGTTCTGTTGTACGAGCTTCTCACCGGCCATCGTCCATATCGTTTGCGCAATCGGGCTCCGCATGAAATCGCGCGCGTAATCTGTGAAGAGTCGCCCGCTCCTCCCAGCTTTATCATCACGCGACCTGAAGACCTCTTGCCAAACGTGTTCTCGGGCGATGAGGCGACGACGCTCAAACATCTTTTCGAAAGTCGTGCTTCCACCCTGGAGACTTTGCGCCGCGAACTCGCAGGCGATCTCGATACCATCATCCTCAGGGCGCTGCGCAAGGAACCCGAATGGCGTTATCAAACTGCCGAACAACTGCGCGATGACATCACGCGTTTTCTCGAAGGAATGCCGGTGTCGGATCTGCCAGACTATCCTTTGCTTGGTGCGGCCCGACAAACGCAGCCAATCTCTACAGAAAATTCCCTCGCGGTATTGCCGCTGAAGTTGCTTGATGTTCAGCACGGCGGAGATTCGGGACCGGACTATCTCGGTACCGGTCTCGCCGACGCCTTGATTACGAGGTTGAGCGGCATCAGACGCTTTGCCGTGAGACCAACCAGCAGCGTCCTTCGTTATGGAGCCGAGTCAGATCCGCTCATCGCTGGACGTGAACTGGGCGTCGCTTACGTGCTCGACGGCCGCGTCAGACGATCTGGAGATCACATCCGCGTCACGGTTCAACTGTTGAGCGTGCGCGACGGCACGGCGGTTTGGGCCGGACAGTTTGACGAGAATTTCACGGACGTCTTGAGTCTTGAAGACGCGATCTCTGCACATGTTGCCGAAGCGATAATCCCGCACCTAACCGGAGATGAACGGCTACGGCTTGCCAAGCGCGGCACGGATAATCCTCAGGCTCACGAGGCTTACCTGCGCGGACGTTTCTACTGGAACACTTTTACCGAAGACGGGTTTGCCAAGGCGATTGTCTGTTATCACCAGGCCATTGCGGTCGATCCAAATTACGCGGTGGCCCATGCAGGCGTAGCCGAGTACTACAATTGGCTCGGCAGCTACAGCGTGCTGCCGTTTCGGGAATGCTCCGCTGCTGCTTACGAGGCAGCGTCTACGGCCGTGGCCATCGATCCAATTCTGGCCGAGGGCCATGCTGCGCTTGGTCAGGCAATTCTCACACGCGATTTCGACTGGCCCAACGCAGAGCGCCAGGTATTGCGGGCCATCGAGCTCAATCCAAACTATGCATCGCCGCGCATTTGGTACGCCTTTCAGCTCGCGATGGAGGGTCGCTTTACCGAATCGCTTCGTGAAGCCCACGTTGCTCGCGATCTGGATCCTATGGCGATCGTTTCCCGCTTTGCGGTAGCCTGGTGTTCATATCACGCTCGCCGGTTCGATCAAGCCCTCTCTCTCTGCCGTGACGCACTTGCCGCCGAGCCAAACAACTTCATGATGCTCTACTGCTCGAGCTTCGTGCTGGGCCATGTGGGCCAACACACTGAATCAATTGCCAATGCACAAAAGCTAGTCGAAGTGATGGGCAAGGCATCACATACTCTGGGCACCCTGGCGGCGGCCTATGCCAGGGCGGGTGAACGAACCGCGGCGGAAAACGTCCTTCAGGAGATGGATGAGATTGATGAGCAGCGCTATATCTCTCCTTACCATCGCGCCCTCATTCATGCGTCGTTGAACCATATAGACAAGGCGCTTGAGTGGCTCGAGCGCGCTTACAAGATCAGAGACGCAAAGATTCTCTGGGTGGGCGTCGATCCTGAGTTGATGCCATTGCATGGTCATCCTCGCTATAACGACCTCTTAAAGAAACTTAATCACCGTCTGGCGGCTATTCCGACGCTGCCCTCGCACACGACTCTGGGTCAGGAATCGATCGCTGTCCTGCCGTTCAAGGTCTTTAGTGTTCCGAGTGAAGGGACTGGTGACGAATACCTCGGCGTAGGTCTCGCTGACGCCTTAATCACGCGCTTGAGTAATATGCGCCGGCTAGTCGTGCGGCCAACGAGCAGTGTTTTGCGTTATCGCGGCGGTGCGATTGACCCGATCACTGCGGGGCGGGAACTGAATGTTGACTATGTGGTCGATGGGAGTTTGCGCCGGGCTGGAAACCGCCTGCGCGTCACCGCCCAACTTCTCAGTACAAGCGAAGGCCTCACGCGCTGGGCTGAACAATTTGACGAAGAGTCGACTGACGTCCTGCAGCTCGAGGATTCAATTGCTGAGCAAGTGGTGACGGCGATCATGCCGCAGTTGACCGGCGACGAAGAACGTCAACTCTCGAAGCGCGGCACTGATGTCGCCGAAGCTTTTGAATCTTATCTGCGCGGACGCTATTACTGGAACAGTTACACCGAAGCCGGACTGGCTAAGGCCCTGGAGTGTTACAACCACGCTATTAGCCTGGATCCGGAGTATGCCCTCGCCTATTCGGGAATCGCTGATTACTACAATTGGCTCGGCGTTTTCGGAATAAGGCCATTTGCGGAGACTTCGGCGGCGGCAAAACGCGCAGCGGCGAAAGCTGTCGAACTGGATCCGGGTTTGGCTGAAGCTTATAGCGCGCTCGGTTTTGCCACACTCACAAAAGAGTTTGATTGGGCCGTCGCTGAAGGTGAACACCGCCGGGCGATCGAGATAAATCCAAACTACGCCACCGGCCACCATTGGTATTCGTTTCACTTGTTGATGGTCGGCCGCTTTGAGGAAGCGTTGCGCGAAATGCTTCGCGCTCGGGAGCTTGATCCACTTTCACCCAGCATCCTGCAATCGCTTGGGTGGGCCTACTACCAATCCCGGCGTATAGACGATTCGCTAGCGACCTTTCAAAAGTTGTTTGAAACCACGCCTGACTTTGCGTTCGGTACGGTCACGTATTCCTGGGCGCTCAGGCAGGCGGGACGCGCTGAGGAGGCGGTACAACTGGCGGAGAAGGCCCTCGATAATTCGAGTGGCGGCCAATTCTTTATTGCGGCCCTCGGCGCAAACTATGCCGCGGCTGGACGTCCTGATGACGCGCGCGCAGCACTAACGCGTTTGGACGAGATGGCGGAGACGAGTTACGTATCGCCTTACCATCGTGCCTTGGTTCACATCAACCTCGGTGAACATGAACAGGCAATCTCCCTGCTTCAGGAAGCATATGACATCAACGATGGTTGGCTGGCATGGCTTGGAATCGAGCCGCAACTTGATCCGTTGCGGGACGACCCGCGGTTTGCCGACCTGCTGAGAAAGACCGGCAACCCCGCGCCGAGCTATCAGGCCCTTGCCGCGCGTGCTGCCGCAGCAGGTCGACGCCAGGGTGCTTCGCGAGCTGACACTGGCCCGATTACAACCCCCGTAAAGGCGCCGGATACGTTGCCTAGCGAAAACGAAGAGGCCCGGCAGCTTTACACCGCGGGTCGTTACTACGCGGCGCGCCGATCCACTGAGGGTTTGCGGCAGGCGATCGAACGCTTCGAACGCGCCGTTGAGCTTGACCCCGGATTTGCGCTTGCCTACGCGGAGCTGGCCGACTGCTATTCCCTGCTCAACTGGTATGTTGAGCCGGCGCCAATCGGCGCATGGAAGCAGGCAAAACAAGCTGCACTGAAAGCAGTTGAAGCCGATCCCGATCTGGCTGAGGCACATGCCGCGCTCGGTTTCGTCCGCCTCCATTACGATCGTGATTGGGACGATGCGGAGCGAGAGCTGCGCAAAGCGATTCGACTCAGGCCCAGCAACCAGGTGGCTCACCGTTGGTATGCTTACAGCCTCTCCGCGATGGGGCGTCACGATGAAGCTTTCGCGGAAATGCAGCGCGCTCGCGAGATTTTGCCGCAGTCACCCGTGATGGCCACCGGCGTCGCAAACGTTCTGTTTCTCGGCGGCAGGTTTGACGACGCAATCGCCCAATGTCGCAAAGCACTTGAGCTCGATCCGGGTTCCGTAGCAGCGCATACGGTCCTGCGCTGGGCTTACGAGAAAAAGGGAATGCACAGCGAAGCCCTCGCGGCTTATGAACAGGAGCGTGTGTTCGCCGGCGATACTCCGACTACCCACGCAAAGCGTGCCCACGTATTAGCCGCAATCGGCAAACACGACGAAGCCAGGGCTATCGTTGAAGAAATTGTGGCGAATCGGGAAGAACAGTTTGTCACGGCATACGAGATCGCCATCGTCTTCAGTTGGCTGGGTGATAACGATCGCGCATTTGAATGGTTGGCCCAGGCAGAACGCGAGCACGCAGTAGGGTTCACCTTTGTGCGCGTCGATCCTCATCTTGAACCATTATGGCCGGACCCTCGCTTCGCGGATCTGGTGGGAAGTATTCATCGCACCAGCGATTAGTGTGTGACGCCAAACAGGCGTATAGAGTACAACCTTCAGGTTGCTTGTTCGCAACGAAGCGCGATCGCTTTCAACTGGTCCTCTCCCCACGCGGCAAGCTGAAGCTAGTACTCTATTCGCCTGTAACTACACTAGCTCTTGACGGCTTCAATCACACTATACGGCGACTTTGTTGGCACGACGCGAGTCAATCGCAGCCCTGCACGCGTGAACAGGTCCTTGTATTCAGCCGCTGTCCGCTCCTTGCCGCCAGGAGAGACGAGCATCTCGATATCAAGCAACTTGCCGAAGTCGGGTTCATTGCTGTCCGTTATCACTGACTCAACCAACATCACCCGGCCGTTGTCCTTCATTGTTTTTCTGATGTTGTTAAGGATTACGAGTGCTCGCTCGTCGTCCCAGTCGTGAATGATGTGCTTCATGATGTAGCCATCTGCGCCCCCCGGCACACTCGCAAAGAAGTCCCCGCCCACAAGTTCGCAGCGGGCTCCCAATGCTTCGATCTGTTCGCTGTCCTTCGCACCTTCAAGCACGTGCGGCTGGTCGAACAGCACGCCCTTCACTTCCGAGTTCGCTTCCAGAATGGTGGTCAGTAACCTACCGTGCCCGCCGGCCACGTCCACCAGAGTTTCAATGCCAGAAAAGTCGTAAGCTTCTACCACAGCCTTGATCGCCAGGTTTGACAAGCTGGTCATCGCCCGATCGAAAATCTTCGCCGCTTCCGGGTTGCCGGCGAAATACGGAAACACCTCTGCGCCATGCACTTCAGCCCACGCCGCCTTCCCCGTCCTCACGCTGTACAAGGTGCGCCCCCACACCTGCCAGTGCCAGTCTTCGCCCATAAAAATCGCCAGGTCCCGCAGCGAACGAGGCGAATCAGATCGCAGCAATTCAGCCGTCGGAGTCAAAGCAAATTCGCGATCGCTCAACTCAGTGAAAACTCCAAACGATGATAACGCTCGCAGCACACGATAAAGCGACGGCGCATCGGCATCCGCTGCCTGAGCCAACTCGCTAACGTTTTTTGCTCCGTCTATCAGTAGATCAGCGATGCCCAGTTTTGCCGCGACATAAACGGCTTGCGAACCAAGGCTGCCGGTAATCATCTGGGTCAGAATGGCCTCGGGCGGCGCTGCTTCAGCCGCACCGCTCTGCGCTTGATCGGCGGCCTTTCGAATTGGTGAACTTTCAAACTCCTGAATTGCGGTAGACATTTTCATCTCCTTGCGCAGATCTCACACTTGAGACCACGGTTGAATTTTCTCACATTAGCTAACGCGCATTTCGAAAACGAAAAGTATCAGGCCCCATGAAGATTAGTGTCGTGAAGGTCCTTCGACCTAGTAAGGCGTGGGACAGCGACTCGTTCGCAGTCCGCGGAGCGGACGTGAGCATAGAGCCTGGGGTGGAGCGAAGCGAACCCGCAGGGTCGCGAATTAAAAAAACCTACCGAGTCCGCGGAGCGGACGATAGCCGTTACAATTTCAGTCATCGTCGTGATTCGACTGTCGCCCGCTCCGCAGGCTCTAATAATTTTAACCACGGCTCCTGGGTTTCGCTGCGCTCCACCCCAGGCTCTACGCTATCGGCCGCTTCGCGGGCTTTCGAATTTTTGAAGCAGTTTTCTGTTAGGAATATTGGCCCATTCCGTGTTAATAAAAGCCTGCTCCAAAGAGTTCGAATAGTACTCCCCAGTTAAATATTCAGCCCAAGCTGTCGAAATTTCATGACCCGAAAACTACTGATAGTTGTCGTCGTCCTTCTGTACTTACTACACCAGGACTTCTGGTTTTGGCGCACTGCGCACCCACTCGTCTTTGGCTTCATTCCCATCGGGTTGTTTTACCAGGCCTGCTTCTCTGTCGCCGCCGCTCTCGTGATGTGGATGCTGGTTAGGTATGCCTGGCCGTCTCATCTTGAACGTGAGGTGGAGCAAGATCAGCCTAAGGAGGACCGAAGCTCTTGATTCCAGCCATCGTTGTTTTCATATATCTGGGCGTCGTTCTCTACATCGGTATCTTTGCGTTCAGAAAAACGTCAGGACGCAAAGCCGAAGACTACTTCCTGGCTAACCGTTCTCTGGGACCATTCGTTTTCCTTTTCTCGCTATTCGGCACGAACATGACGGCGTTCGCCATCCTCGGTGCGTCGGGCCACGCTTTCTCAAACGGCATAGTTACCTTTGGATTAATGGCTTCGTCGTCCGGGCTGGTTATCCCGCTCACGATTTTTCTCGTCGGGACCCGCATCTGGGCGCTCGGCAAGCGATACGGTTTCATGACCCCAGTGCAGATGTTTCGCGATCGCTGGGAGTGTAATCACATCGGCACGGTAATCTTCGCCGTGCAGGCAGTCCTCCTTATACCCTACGTGATCATCGGCATCATGGGCGGCGGAACAACGCTTAATGCGGTTAGCGGCGGCTTTGTACCTTATTGGTTTGGTGGCGCAATCGTGGCGCTCGTAGTCATGAGCTATGTGTTCTTTGGCGGCATGCGAGGCACCGCCTGGGTTAATACATTCCAAACGATTCTCTTCCTTGCCTTCGGAACGATCGCAATCATCGTAATTGCCAACGGTATGGGAGGATTCAGCAACGCCGTGCAGGCCATGTCGAATTCTCCCGCTCTCGCCCCACTGCTGACTCGCGAGCGCATCTCGCCTTACTACTTCTTTAGTTACACTTTCATCCCGCTCTCGGCCATAGCATTTCCGCATATTCTGATCTTCTGCCTGACCGCAGAAAAGATGGCCCACTTCAAGAAGACTGTCATCTTCTATCCCCTCTGCATCATGGCGATTTGGTTGCCGTGTGTGTTTCTTGGCTTGATGGCGAATCGTGTTACCGACGTTCCGCAAATTCGCGCTAAGCAGGAGGCCCGACGTGAGCTCGCCACCCAGGGGCGGACAATGGAGCCGGAGGCTCGCGACGACTTGCGGGAAAAGGCCGCCGGCGACGATGTGATCCTGCTGCTACTCCAGCGTTACGCTCCGCTTTGGCTGGCTGGGCTGCTTGGAGCGGGCATTATGGCCGCAGTGATGGCCAGCGACTCACAGATTCTCGCTTTATCGACAATGTTTACCGAGGACGTTTTTGCCCACTATGGAGGTAAGCGGCGGTTCGGGGAAAGTGTGCAGGTGCAAACCGGACGAATCTTCGTGGTGTTGCTGACGTTATTCGCATACGCGATCGCACTGCGTGCGCCGGAGACTATCTTCGAGCTGGCGATCCAATACGCCTTTTCGGGCTTCGCGGCCCTGTCACCGTTGTTGATCGCAGCTCTTTTCTGGAAAGGGAGCACGAAGTGGGGAGCGCTCGCCGTTACGCTTTGGGTGGCCTCAGCGGTAGTGGCCGTCGCGGTGTTTCAGCAGCTTGTGCCGGCGCCGGCGCCTGGTCCACCTATCGTCTATTGGTCTCTGGGCGGAACTGAAATTATTTCCCGCACCCCCGGTGGTACGGCTGTCTATGGGTTCATGCCTGTGGTGCCGATGGTAATCATTTCCGCGTTGCTGATGTTTGTGGTTTCCAAGCTCACGCCGAAACCAAAACAGACCACGATTAATAAGTACTTTGACTTCCTGAATGCTTAGATCGGTTGGATCACGCCCTAGCGAAAGGAAGCGGCGCCAAGCCGCCGCGGACCAAAGCGGTGACAAGGCACCGCACTCCAAGGAGGCGCCCTTTCTGCGGCCTATCTCATCATCTGGTCGCGCTTGGCTTTGAACTCCGATCCAGCCTTCCACTCGGGGAACTTATCTCCCTGCGCTACGCGATACCCAATCATCGTCAACAACTGCGCGTCTTCGACGGCTCCTGTTAGGTCCCAGTCCGGCTTAATCTCATCAGTGATCTTTGTGGTAGTCCTTGTTCGTATATTCGTCGCGCTTCTGCTTGCTGTAACTCGGATCCTTGCCAATGTAATCAATTCCGGAATCAGTGTAGAGCGCGGGTACGCCCTGTTTCGCAAACTCAAAGTGGTCGGAACGGTAGTAGAACCCCTTCTCAGACTCAGGATCAGGATTCACGACCCGTCCCTGTGAGCTGGCCGCCTCTTTCAGGAAGATCGATGAGCGTGCTGTTGTCGTCACCCACCATCGTAATGTCTTTGGTGCGTCCCCACTGATTCACGCCGTCCATGTTGATGTTTGCCAGCGTCTTGTTCAGCGGATAGAGGGGATTCTCGGCGTAATATTTCGCACCCAGTAATCCTTTCTCTTCTGCCGTCACCGCCAGAAACAGAACTGATCGCTTGGGTGGCGTCGCCAACTTCGTAAACGCTTCGGCAATCTCAAGGAGAGCACCGGTGCCCGAAGCATTATCGAGCGCGCCATTGAAAATTTGATCGCCGGAAATCTTTGGATCGCGGCCCAGGTGGTCCCAGTGGGCGGTGTAGACGATGTATTCGTTCTTCAGAGTCGGGTCAGTCCTTCCACCTTGCCGATGACATTCGCCGAGTCGATTTCACGGAGCGTGTTCTTGACGGTCATGTTGGCTTTCGCTTTTAACGTAACCGGCTTGAAGTCTTTCGTAGATTGCCGCCTTCTTCAGCGCGTCGAAATCCTGGCCACCGGCGGTAAACAATTCCTTAGCGCGATCGGTCGTGATCCACGACTCGACTGCCACGCGACCCATGTTCTTGTCGGGCCTCTGAATATCGAAGTTCTCCCGCGACCAACTTCCCGAGACCACTTCATACGGGTAACCCGCCGGTCCCGTTTCGTGAATGATGATCGCGGCCGCCGCGCCCTTCTCCGATGCGATCTCATACTTGTACGTCCAGCGGCCGTAGTAGGTCATGGCCTTGCCCTTGAATATCTTCTCGTCGAGCTTTGAGGCATCGCTCGGGTCCGGAACCGCCGGGTCATTGATCAGCATGACGATCGTCTTGCCTTTCACGTCGACACCTTTGTAATCGTCCCAGCCATACTCCGGCGCCACGACACCGTAACCGACAAAAACCATGTCTGAGTTTTCGACCTTTGACTCCGGAACAAAACGTCGGAGACGGCCACGTAATCAGTCGGGAATGTGAGATCGATCTTCTTATCCCCGGCAGTAAACGAAGCGGTGGCCTGCCCGGTAAACCCGGCCAGCGGAACCTTCTGGGTATACGTGCCGTCAGGATTGCCAGGCTTGAGTCCAATCCTTTGAAACTGCTCAGTCAGATACTTGACTGTAGCTCCTCGCCCTTTGTGCCTGGTCCACGACCTTCATACTCGTCGGCCGAAAGCACTTTTGTGTGCTGCATGATGTCGTTTGCGGTTATCGCATCAAACGCAGCTCTCAGCTCGGCCGGTACGGCAGGTGTCGCCGCGGGCGCGCTGGTGTTAGTGCCCACGTTGGTTTGCGGCTGTTGTGTACACGCGATGGCCAGCGCAATCACTACGATCATCAGGCTCGTGAAAAGGATCTGCTTCTTCATGTTTGAAGTGCCTCTCTTTGAAGTACGGCAAAAGATTGCCGCTTAGAAGTTTAGTTGTTGGGGTCGGAACGGAATGTTTCTAAGCCGAAAGCGGTAGGTAAGTCAACTATGAAAGAAGACGAGCATGAATGGATTCGTAGTCTCGCCTGGGTTGTCTTGTCATCGCGTGGTCCATCGATTTACGGTTGAGGGGCACACTGATCATCGCGTTGCTCCCGTGCCGCAACCGCGTTGCGGTTGTGATTCATGCAAACAACTTTACCCAGGGTAGCCGCGAAACGCGGCAACCCTGGGCTGTAAGTCGTAACCCCTTCGGGGTATTCAGCCTAGTCGTGCCTGATATCGTCATATTCCGAAACGAACCTTTGCCGTTCCCAAGTCTCAGAAGCGTATACATGGTGTGTTACCATCGCCACCTCGCTGAATCTCACAAGGAGGTTGTTTATGAAGGCCTTCCGTTCCTTGCTCCTTATCGCCTTATGTCTCCTCACTGTCGGCACTGTTACCGCGAAAGACGCGTGGTCCACTGTGCAATCTCGGAACTACAGACTGGTCGGCAACGTCAGTGACGATCAACTCGTCTCAATCGCCTCGCAACTCGAACGGTTCCGCGATGTCTTCACCAGGCAGTTTGCGGGTGCTGCCCTCAACTCCCCTGTTCCAACTACAGTTATCGTGTTTAAGAGCGATAGCTCTTATGGCCCATACAAGCCGCTCTTCAGGGGGCGACCTGCCGACGTCGCAGGCTTCTTTCAATCAGGCTACGACGTAAACTACGTAACCATCTCGCTCTCCCAACACCCGCAGTTTGACCCCTTCGCAATGATCTTCCACGAGTCGGTACATCTGCTGGTCGACAACAAATTGCGGGCATCTCCAGCGTGGTTCAACGAGGGACTCGCCGAGTATTACAGCGGGTTGGTATTCATGCAGGACAAGGACGGCGCCAACAAGCAGGTAATGTTTGGCAAACCCATCCCGCGCCATCTAGTAATGCTGCGCAAGAATAAACTGCTGCCACTCGCCACGCTCTTCGAAATTGATCGCGCGTCTCCTTACTACAACGAACGTGAGAAGAGCGGCATGTTCTACGCGCAGTCGTGGGCGCTTATTCATTACCTGACTCACGGGCAGTCTGGACAACGACAACCACAACTTGCCAGGTTTCTTGAATTGCTTTCGTCGAGCGTTCCGGTGAAGCAGAGTTTTCAGCAAGCCTTTCAGAGCGATTATGCTTCGCTCGAAAAGGAGTTGCAGGACTACGTGCGGCAGGATACTTATCGCGTCAAGATGGTCCCTTACGTCGAGCCTGAAGGCCACAGTGAGTTTCAGAAGTCGCCAATAACCGAGGCGCAGGGGCTTTCCTACCTGGGTGACCTCTTGCTGCATAGCGACCGTGGGGAGGATGCAGAGAAGCATCTGCAAAAGGCACTAGCGTTAACTCCTGAGCTTTCAACCGCTCATGCCTCCTTAGGGATGTTGCGATCCCGCCAGCGAAATTTCCCCGCCGCTAAAGAGCATTTGCTTCGAGCAATCAAGAGTGATCCGCGCAATTATCTGGCCCATTATTACTATGCGTTTGCCCTGAGCCGGGAGGCCATGGACCGGGGTTTGAATGTCACCACTTATGGGGCGGAAGCTGCTGCAGAGATGAGGGCGGCACTTACGACTGCAATTAAAATTGCGCCCGACTTTCCAGAATCCTACCGGCTCTTGGCCTTCGTTAACCTGGCCACAAACACGCGGCTCGATGAGGCGGCCACATTGCTCGCGCGCGCTCTCACGCTCTCTCCCGGCCGGCACGAGTTCTCATATGTCCTCGCCCAGGTCCAACTTCGTCTCAAGGATTACAAAGCAGCGCGCGCCACACTCGAGCAAGTGATCGCAAGCAGCACAAACCCGCAACTTCGTGCTCAAGCGCAGGAGATGCTGGACATGGTTGCGTTGCGTGAGAAGTATCAGCCGAAGCAATAGAGCCGTCCGTCCTGCGCTCCAATTACCACTCGGCCGCGGCCAATGGCCGGCGACGCCGATATCGGTGAGCCCGCGTTAAACTCCCAAAGCTTTGCCCCGGTGTTGACGTCGAGCACATAGAAGCGGCCGTCGTTAGAGCCAACATAGACACGGCCGCTCGCAATCGCAGGCGACGACTCGACGCGTGCCCGGGTAGCAAAGGACCAGGCGGGCTTACCAGCAGGAGTCAAACCGTGAATCAGCTTGTCGCGCCCGCCAACTACAACGCGCGAGTCTGTTACTGCGGCGGACGAGTAAAAAGGAAACTTTCTTTCGGGGTGTTGGTAACGCCAGGCGATAGTGCGGTTGGCCAGGTCCACCATCAATACTTCATTATCGAACGTACCGTAAAAAGCCGCGCTTCCCCGAATCGCTGGAGAAGCTCCCGTGTAAGCGTCAGATGAGATCGTGAACATCTCTTTTCCGTCGGAGATGCGGATCGCTCGAAACACTTCGTCGCAGCCAGCAACGTAGGCGAGGCCGCCCGCTACACTCGGCGTCGAGTGCACAGGGCCATTGGTCCTTACCTTCCACAACACTGCGCCGTTGCGGGTTGAAAGGCAGTAAAGGTTTTGATCGTAGGAGCCGATCAGCAGTCTGTCGCCAACAACCACGGGGGACGATTTGATTTCGTTGTCAGTTTTGAAAGCCCACAGCTTTTGGCCATTCGTTGCATTGAGCGCATTCAACCAACCGCCGAGGTCTCCGATGTAGACCACACCATTGCTGTAGGCCGGTGACGACTCAGCGATCGGCGAACCAGTGGAAAACTTCCAATACACCTGACCGTTGTCGAGGTTCAGAGCCGCCAACTCACCTTTTTGCGAGCCCACAAAGACGGTCCCGCCAACGACCGCAGCCGACGACTCGATCGAATCACCGGCTTCGTACGTCCACAGTTGCTTCAATGAGCTTGGAACATTCGCGAGCGATACACCCGTTAGCTGATGATTGCCACGAAACTGAGACCAGTTTTCCGCGGACGTATCCTGCGCCTTGGCGTAGAAGGCAGAAAGCAAAATGCAAAATGCAGACAGCAGAAGGCAGATGGCTGAGACGTGCCACCGCCTATTATTATTTTGCGAAACGGTGGTAACCCTGAAGGCCTCGCTCACAAGTTCAGTCCTCCTGCTTTCTGCGTTCTGCATTTTGCCTACTGCTTTCTAGTCTAGAAAGCGCTCTCGTACACTTCCCTCGCGCCATTGATATCGAATGGCCGCGGGTTAAAAGTTCCGGTCCATTGCTGAGCTGCGTCGGCCGCAAGTATTCCAATATCTTCGCGCGAGATTCCTGTGTCACTTAAGCTCTGCCTTAGCCCACCTGCGACCGCCAATTGTTCCAGTCGTTCGGCTAACGCTTCGGTGGGATCTGAAGACTCACTTGTATTGGTTGACCGCAACAGCTCGCCGTATCTCTCCGCCGCGACTGGTCCATTCCAACGCACTACCGAAGGAAGCATCATCGCAATCGCCGCCCCGTGGGCCGTGCCGTAACGGGCAGTCAAGGGATTGGCGCACGCGTGCGTAGCTCCGAGCATTGAGTTTTCAATCGCCACCCCGGCGAAGTAGGCCCCCAACTGCATCGCACTTCGTGCTTCGAGATCATCCTGCGCCGAAAGCACTCGCTCGTAGTTGCCTTCGAGTAAACGCCAGGCTTCTCGCGAGAAAAACTCGGACAGCGCATTACGCCTGGTCGTTACAAAAGTCTCGACTGCATGTGCGATCGCGTCGAAACCGGTAGCGGCCGTCACGCTGTGCGGTTGAGATATCGTCAGAGACGGATCAAGAAGCGCAATCCGGAACGCGGCTTTAGAATCACCGCAGGCCATTTTGATGTGCGTTTCGGCGTCAGAGATGAGCGCGTATGTCTGTCCTTCACTTCCGGTACCTGCCGTGGTGGGGACGCCAATCATCGGAAGCAACGGCAAGGTGGCTCTACCGTAGCCCAGGTAATCTCGCATGTGGCCGCCGTTGGTTAAGATGAAGTTGATTGCCTTGGCACAGTCGAGTGAACTGCCTCCGCCAAAGCCAATGATCGAATCGATGTTTAGCGGAGCCGCAAATTTTCTTCCCGCTTCAACCATCAGCGTGTGGGGATTGGACTCGAAATCATGAAAACGGAAGACTTCAATGCCGGCCTGCTGCAGAGGGGCGAGGGCTTCATCGACGTGCCCCGACGCTATCATTCCGTGATCGGCGACGAGCAGCGTACGGCGAAAGCCTAACTCGGCAGCGAGCACGCCGAGACGCGCAATGCCGCCGGCGCCAAACACCACTCGCGTTCGAGGTTGAAAGTCGAAATGTTGCATTTACACAAAAGCCGCTCGCCAGGGCGCTTCCTTGGAGTGCGCCGCCTTGTCGGCGCTTTGGTCTGTTGCGACCTGTCGCAACGCGGCGGCAAGTTAGAGCGACGAAGCGGCGACAGGTCGCCGCGGGCCAAAGCGCCGACAAGGCGGCGCACTCCAAGGAGGGGCCCTGGCGAGCGGCCATGGTGAAAGCTACGCTCTACCTCACTAACCGCTTCGTTGACGCGACCTTCGCCGGTGTAGGCTTTGCTGCCGGTGTAGGCGTCGTTGCCGGCGCAGGCGTTGTTGCTGGCGCAGGCTTGGCGACGGCCCCTTCCGCAAGCGCGTAAAGCTGATTACGGTTTGAAATGTAGAGCGCTCCATTCGCCGGCACTGGCGTGGAGTAAACAGAGCTGCCCATGTTTAGTTCGGCGATCACCTTCTTCGTCTTGCCTTCCTGCATGATCACCACGTCGCCATCTTCATCGCCGACGTAGAGTTTGCCATCGATTAGAATCGGCGAACCCCAAACAGCTGCGAACAAATCGTGCACCCAAAACGGCTGACCGGTCTTCGCATCAAGTGCGTGAAGGAACCCGCTGAAGTCGGCCTGATAAAGAATTCCGTCCTTAATCGCCGGAGTCGAGATGGACCGACGGATTTTGTCGTAGTGCCAAACCATTCCGGTCTTAGTAATGTCGCCGCGTTTGGAAGCGTCGATGCAGTACATGTGGCCGACACCTTCGCCATGTTCCGGGTCCTGGCCGTTTGAAATGTAAACCCTGTCCTGGTAAATCACCGGCGTGCTGATAATTTCGTTGCGGGTCTTGGGCCAGGTTGACTCTTTGGGGTTGCTATCAAACTCCCAAAGCTTCTTGCCAGTCAGTGCTTCATAACCGCGAATCCAGCCATCGCCCTGGCCATGAACAACCTGTACGACGCCGCCTAGTGTGCCCACAGTCGGCGAAGACCATTGACCATGAAGGATACGCTCGTTGACGGAATTGTCTTCCCAGGCAAGTTTGCCTGTCTTCTTGTTGACCGCGATGATTGCGGGCGCTTTCGGCGAAGGCACGTTTACATGGCTTTCGTCCTGGCCGTTTGAAGTGCTGACGTAGATCAGATCGCCATAAGACACTGGGGACGAATTCGCCAGGTTGTGCGGCAGCGAGCCGACCTCTTCAATCATGTCAAACTTCCAGACGACGTCCCCATTGAATTCGCCGGTAAGCTTTTCGTCGGTTACCCCATCGTTCTCTTTGTCACGAAAACCCTGCGTATCAAGACAGACTAACTCAGCGCGATTTGAAACGTAATAGACCCGATCGCCTTCGACCATGGGCGAGGACGCGACGCCCTGATAAGGCCAGTCGTTGACGCGTCCTGCGGCCAGCTTGTCGTGGACCATCTGCCACAAGAATTCCCCGTCTGACTCCCGAAACGCCATCAGAATGCCTTTATCGCCAGTGACCTTGGGATCGCGCAGGCCTTCATTGTTAGTACCGACGAAGACTATGCCGCCCGACACGACGACGTTGCCGTAGGTTTGCGAGCCCAGTTGGGCGACCCACTTAACGTTCTTCTTTTCCTTTACGTCCCAGCTGGTTGGGATCCCCTTCATATTCGAGACCATGTTCCGGTCCGCGGTACCGCCCCACATGGGCCAGTCGGTCGTACCGGGATCGGAGGCCTTCGCAGAAGGCAGAAGGCCGAAAGCAGAAGGCAGTAGACAGAAAGCAGTAAGCAGAACAATACCACCTCCGATAACTAGAAGAATGGTAAGCAGCTGAGTCGCTGCATGTTTGTTTTGACCCTGGGATCCGGTGCCTTCGATTTGTCGTTTGTTGTTTCTCATAATTTCGGTCATCGCTGTGAAAAGAATTTCTGCTTCCGCCAGTGGCCTTCTGCCTTCTGCCTTCTGCCTTCTGCCTTCTGCCTTCTGCCTTCTGCCTTCTGCCTACTGGTTCTTATACACCTTCAGGTTATCAAAATAGATCTCCGCGAGGGCGTTTCCGAATACCCCGGGCGCACCCTGACGATTTGGTATCGGATCGATTCGCTCGACCATCCACGCAGCGGGTTCCGGTTCACTTGCCAGCCAGGCCTTTCCTCGCGCACGAGTCTTACCATCGGGCAAATTCTCAACCTGGAGCTTAATGCGATACCAGGTATCAGGCTTCCAGGGGAAAGGAATCGACACAGTGCGCGCGGTTTCAGGCTGCCACGGCTCAAGGTTAAGCATTTGGCTGTTCCCATAGAGCGCCAGCACATAGCGCTGCGCAATCATCCCGGCGTCACCTTGTTGGCGCCGTCTAATCGTGGCGAAGACATCGCCCTCAACCGTGTAGTTCGCAAAATCTGATGGTCCAAAGTAAGCACGCGCGCGGCTCGCCAGAGACGAACCCTCGGTCGTCTTCACCAGCACCTTATTACCGCCTTCCAACTCCCGGACGATAAACTTTGGCTGGCTGTTGACCCAGGCCGGCGGAATCGTGTTCACAGCGAAGCCGTCAAACGCCTCGGTCCACGGTAGCGCCGGGAAAACGCGAACGCTCGCGGAGCCTGTCGCTTCTCCAACCCTGGCTTTCACTAAACCCGCTTGCGCAACCGTATCGGCGCCTGCGGTAAACTGGCCATTCTCCACTGCACCCTTCAAACGGTCTAGCGACCATGTTGCGGCCGCTTCTTCGCGAATAAACCGCCCCTGCTCATCAAAGAGCCGGACGCGAAACTTAACCTTGTCGCCAGCCTTGAGGATCAGCTCTGTGGGAACTACCTGCACATGTGTTGCCGGCCGATTCGCATTCGGTAGGCCTTCCACCGGAGCGCTGGTCCGCGTGGGGCTATTGGCTTTCTTCCCAATGCAATAAATACTCGTTTCACTGACCAAAAAGACCCTGCCGTTGGAGATTGCCGGTGAAGCGATAATTATTTCGGGTTGTGCGACTGTGCCAAGTTGATCCTCATCGAGTACCTCTACTCCCGTGGCCGATCGGCTTCAGTATGAAAAACTTCCCGTTCTCAGTGCCGACGTAAAGCTTACCGTCCGCAAGTACTGGCGACGCCTTCTGAATTGTGCCGAGGTTGTGTAACCACAACTGCTTTCCAGTGTTGACGTCAAACGCCGCAAGGTTGGCGCCGTTATCGACTTGGTAGACTCTTTCGCCATCCAGCACGGGCGATGAAAAACCCCCCTGCCAGCCGAAGGTTTGCCACTTGATCTGTTCTTTCTTAATCTCGCCCCTGGCCGTGGCGTCAACAGCGACGATCATTCCCATCTCGTTGGAGTTAAGGTTTTCTTCGCTGTGCGTCAGCACAGCTGTGGTGCCATGTACCACCACGCCGGTATTGATGCCGCGCTTGCTGATCTCATATTTCCAAACCGGTTCACCAGTCCCGACCTTAATGGCGTAAAAAGCGCCGTCGCTTCCACCTTGTATCAATAAACGCGTGCCATTTACGTCCACGATGACGGCGGGCGAATAGGTTGTATCGTAGGGCCGTCCGCCGGGGGCACTGAGCCACATTGTATCGCCGGTTCTTTTGTCAAACGCGATAAAGCGATGCGCGCCGCGTGCGTGCTCACCCCACTGAAATGTGACTCCGCTGACGATCACCATGTCACCTTCAATCAGCGGCGAAGCGGTCCGTCCCCCATGCGTGGTGAGCAATCCAAAGTCTTCGCCGAGCGTGCGCTCCCACAACACCTTCCCGTTTCGATCCAAAGCGGTAAGCGGTCCACCACCCCCAAACACATAAATATTGCCGGTCGCTGGATCGCCTACAGGCGACGGCCAGCCGATGCGATGTGGCGGAACGTCGCTGAGGTAAATATTGAAGCGGTGCTCCCAAAGAAATTTGCCCGTATCCGCGTCGAGCGCGACCACACGCTCCTGAAGAGTCTCGCCTTTGCCTACTGAGTTTTGAAGGTAGACCCGATCGCCCATGACGATCGGAGCTGAGCGTCCGCCGTACGGGGCTTTCCAGGTGAGGTTTTCCCCCGCCGGTGACCATCGCGAAGGGAGGTTCTTTTCCGGCGATTTGCCGTCGCGCGCCGGACCGCGCCACTCCGTCCAATCGTTCGCAACGACCGGGGCCGCCACGAACATAACCAGCGAGAGATTCAAAAAAATGGAGGCAAAGTTAATCATTTGGATTTCCGTTAGGTGTTTGATGACCAGATCAAAAATTGAATGCCTTAAAGCAACTAAAAACCTGCACCGTTGAAACACTTCGGATGTAGAATACGTAAACTTACGTTGCAGTGATTCAGTATTTCTTTTGCGGGCCGCTCTCTTTACAAGCTTGAATTTACCATCTACCGCTTAACTCCCAAAACGTGGAGGGCTCTCATGACAACACGAAGGCTATTTCTACTCTTGTTCACACTGCTCACGCCGCTGGTGGCGGTGGCTCAAGACCCAAAACAGGCACTCAACGATCAGATGTGGGAAGCGGCGCGGAAAGGCGACGTGGCTGCGGTGACGACGGCGCTCGACAAGGGGGCTGACGTTAATGCCAAGTTCCGTTACGGTTCCACTGCTCTTTTTAAAGCCGCCGAGCGGGGCCATACTGATGTCGTCAAACTCTTAATCGCCCGCGGCGCCGATGTCAGTGTTAAGGACACGTTTTACAGCGCGACTGCCATGTTCTGGGCTCTCCAAAACGATCACACGGAGGTCGTTCGCGCCATTCTCGAGAAAGACCAGACGAGTGCAGGTGATGTGCTGATGGCGGGCGCCCGCGAAGGCAAGGCGCCTTTGGTTGAAATTGCCATCGCCCGTGGTGGGTTAAAACCGGAAGCTCTGACCTCGGCTTACGCTGCGGTGATGGACGACAAAGAGAAGACCGCTATCGCCGAGATTCTGAAAAAAGCAGGCGCTACTCCGCCACTTGAGCTTGATGCGGCAACACTACAGTCTTACAGCGGCAAGTTTAAGCCAGAGACCGGCGCGGAGATTGTGTTCTCTGTTACGGACCGTCGTTTATTTTTGACCCCGACTGGCCGGCCGCCAGTTGGGATGATGGCTCTGGATAAGACTTCTTTTAAACCGCTCGCTTTTGACGGATTGGTTGTCGTGTTTACGGTTGAAGGCGACAAGGCTACCGGCTTCACTTTGAAGCAGGGTACAAACACCACTGTGTTCAAGCGCGTTGAGGAAGCAAAACCCTGACTGGTTAGTTGTCCGTTGTTAGTGGTCAGTTGTTAGTGGTAAGCAACAGGTCTTTGGAGTACAAGCTTCAGCTTGCGCGGTACGCAACAAGCTGTCATCGCGGTAAGGAATGGGCAACCTGAAGGTTGTACTCCAAACACCTGTTGCTTACCACTAATAACCGACCACTAATAACCGACCACTAACAACTGACCACTAACAACCGACCACTAACAACTGATTACTAACAACTAACAACGGACCAACCAGCGGACCAACTTGATCGAGGACAAATATGAATCGCCTACTTCTTTCCCTCATTTGTCTCTGCCTCTTTTCCATCGCAGCACGGGGGCAGGACTGGCCTCAGTTTCGCGGGCCTGGAGCCACCGGCGTCGTTGAGGGACAACCGGCCGCTGTCGCCTGGGACGCAGAGAAATCCGTCAACACTCGTTGGAAAACTGCGATTCCGGGCCTGGCCCATTCGAGTCCTGTAGTCTGGGGCGATAAGGTATTTGTCAGCACTGCCGTGACCACCGGTACCAAGGATGAGACGCGCTTTGGCCTTTACGGCGACGTCGCTCCGGTTAAGGACGACCCGAAGCACACCTGGAAGGTTTATGCCCTCGACAAAGCCAGCGGCAAAATCCTCTGGGAGCAAATTGCCTACGAGGGAATCCCGAAAGTTAAACGCCATCCGAAGTCGACTCACGCGGATTCAACCCCAGTAACCAATGGTAAGCAGCTTGTTGTGCTATTCGGCTCGCATGGTCTTTATGCGTACGACCTGAAGGGGAAGCTTTTGTGGAAACAGGACCTCGGCGTCCTCGACGCTGGTTGGTTCTACGATGCCGACTACCAGTGGGAACACGGGAGCTCTCCAGTCATCTACAAAGACCTGGTAATCATTCAGGCTGACGTGCAGAAAGACTCATTCATCGCAGCGTACAGTCTTAAGAACGGCAAGCTCGTGTGGAAGACGCCTCGTGAAGAGATCTCGTCCTGGGGAACGCCGACGGTCTACGAAGGCAAGACTCGCGCGGAGCTGATCACAAACGGCTCAAGGGCGATTCGCGGTTACGATCCCGCGACGGGAAAGGAACTGTGGCGGCTGACACCAAACTCTGAAGTGACCACGCCCACACCCTTCGTGGCCCATGACCTTATTTACGTGACGAGTGGTTACTCGCCGATCCAACCCATATATGCGATACGTCCTGGCGCTACAGGCGACATCTCACTGGCGGAGGGAAAAGAATCAAACACCTTCATCGCCTGGAGCAAGAAACGCGGTGGTCCATACATGCCGACGCCGGTGGTCTATGGAGAATACCTTTACACCTGCTCTAACCAGGGTGTGCTGACTGCGTATAACGCACATAGCGGCGACCGCATTTATCAGGAACGATTGGGGGGCAAGGGTGGCGCATTTACGGCTTCGCCCGTTGCGTCCGACGGCAAGATCTATTTGTCGAGTGAAGATGGCGACGTCTTCGTGGTCAAAGCCGGACCCAAGTATGAACTGTTGGCGACCAACCCTGTCGGCGAAGTGATGATGGCCACGCCTGCGATTTCGGGCGGGATGGTGATCGTTCGCGGACTCAAGCACATCTTCGCGTTTGGTCCAGCTGCTGCTGCTACCGCGACCACGAAGGTCGCGAAAGCCGGCGAGTAACAGACTAACTCGCAACGATTCGGAGGCTAAAGGCTATTACAGAACCGAGCGCGGTAGCGCCGGATGCCAGATGCGTCCTTCGTGAGCAGAAACCAGAATGTTTTTTCCCGAAACTGACTCTTTGATCCGGCGCTACCGCGCTCGGTTCCGTAACGATCATCTTTTTAGGAACCGCATCTATGATTCCGGGCCGCCGCGACAGCGGAAATCAAAAACCGAAAATAGCAGAACCAAAGGAACCGAATTCATGAAACTCGTTAGCCGCGTTGGCATCAGCCTCGTCGTCGCTCTTGTTGCAGCCTCAACCCTTTACACCGGGGCGGGCGCCTCTGGTAGCAACTGGCCGCAATGGCGAGGCCCGTCGGGCCAGGGCATCTCAAGCGAGAAAAACCTTCCCGCCACCTGGAGTCCCGGGAAAAACATTAAATGGAAAACGCCAATAGCGGGTCGTGCGCATTCCTCCCCAATCGTTTGGGGCAAACGCTTGTTCCTGACAACTGCAATCGAGGGGGCAGTGGTTCCCGGTGCAAAAGCAGTAAAGCACATGATGGGCGATAAGGAATTTTTGCATCCTGACGCCATCGGCGCCGACAAGAAACACACCTTCAAAGTAATTTGCCTTGATAGTGAGACTGGCAAAGTTCTCTGGGAGCAGACCGCTTTTGAGGGCACTCCATACGACAACCGCCATCGCAAGAGTTCCTATGCCGCATCGACTCCGGCCACCGATGGAAAACTCGTTTACGCTTTCTTCGGTCCTGAGGGACTCCACGCTTATGACATGAAGGGCAAGCTCGCCTGGAAGGCCGACGTCGGCAAGATTGGTACTGTTGGTCTCGGAACCGGCACCTCACCGATTCTTTATGAGAACCTCGTAATTATCCAGGCTGATGAAGACAATGGTGCGGCTTCATTTATTGTCGCGCTCGATAAAAAGACTGGCAAAGAAGTCTGGAAGACGCCACGCAAAATCCAGGTCGGCTGGTCCACCCCGCTCCTCGTCAATACCGGCAAGCGGGCCGAACTGATCGCCAGCGGCACTGAGACTGTAATCTCCTACGATCCTGCGACCGGCAAAGAGTTGTGGCGTCACAAGGGCGTTGAGAGCAACGCAATTCCCTCCCCTGTAGCAAACAATCAGATGGTTTTCATCTCAGCCGGCTATCCCGCCAAGGTTGCAATGGCAATCAACCTTGGTGGCAGCGGCGATTTGGCAGACGCCGTCGCCTGGAAATATGCGAAAGGGACCGCGTATGTGCCGTCTCCGATTCTGTACGGCGACTATCTTTACTTAACGACTGATCGGGGAATATTGACCTGTTTGGATGCAAAGACCGGCGAGCTTAAATATGAGGGTGGGCGCGTGCCTATCCCCGCGACATTTACAGCATCGCCCATTGCTTTTGACGGCAAAATTCTTTTGACCAGCGAAGATGGAGACACTTTCATCGTTAAGGCCGGCCCAACGCACGAAATACTCGGGACGAACTCAGTTGGTGAACCCGTTTATGCTTCGCCGGCAGTAGCCGATGGGAATATCTATATTCGAGGCGAAAAGAATATCTACGCGATCGGCGGGTAGGCGTACGCGTCCGGCATTTTGGCGATGATGTAGATGGGCAGTAAGGTGCACCTCGCCTCCGGAGGAGCCGAATGTTTATAGACTCAACACGTAAAGAAGACGGCGCTCCGTAGGAGCGCAATGTATTGCAACAAAGAGCGAGCCGAGAAGGCCCCATTACGCTCCTACGGAGCGCCCGGGAATCTTAGAAAACCTCTGAGCTATAAACATTATGTCCCTCCGGGACCCGAGGCTCGTAACGGACTTCAAAATCCTTTTCAAGTATTTATCTCTCCCCAACATTTTTTACCAACCACAACCAAGGAAACCAATGTGAAACTCTTCAATCGAATCGCAAGCGCCTTTGCCGTCCTCTTTATTGCGGCAGTGCTATCCCAGTCCGTGAGTGCTAACCCCAAATCCAACTGGCCGCAGTGGCGTGGCCCTGAAGGTCAGGGCATTTCGCCCGAGAAGGGGCTCCCAGTCGAATGGACCAACACGAAGAACGTTAAATGGAAAACTGCGATCAAGGGTCGCGGCCACTCGTCTCCCATCGTCTGGGGCAAAAAGATTTTCCTGACGACCGCACTTGACGGCGAAGCTATCCCGGGAAGGAAACCCGGCGTCTCACACAAAATGGCGGACGGCTCCGACTTTGTTCATCCCGACGCCGTCGGCGCAGATCTAAAACATACTTTCAAAGTCATCTGCATCGATCGCGAGAGCGGCAAGATCGTTTGGGAACAGGTCGCCTACGAAGGACCAGTCCACGACAGTCGCCACAAGAAGGCCAGCTTTGCCTCATCGACGCCGGCCACGGACGGCAAATACGTGTTTGCCTTCTTCGGCAGCGAAGGCCTGTATGCGTATGACTACAAGGGAAAGCTACTCTGGAAACAGGACCTGGGAAAACTTGGCACCGCGAGTGTTGGCTATGGCGTTTCACCCATACTGCACGGGAACCTCGTCATCATGCAGTGTGACGAAAGCGGCGGTAATTCGTTCATCGTCGCCTTCGACAAGAAGACGGGCAAAGAAGCATGGCGCACACCCCGCAAGGTTGATCTTACATGGAGCAGCCCAGTGCTGGTCCATAGCGGCAAGAATACGGAACTCATTGCTGCAGCCGCGGAAGCGATCATCGCGTACGACCCTGTGACTGGCAAAGAACTCTGGCGGCATAAGGGCCTCGAGAGTAACGCTGTGCCTACACCGGTGGTCTTAAATGATCTCGTGGTCGTCACTTCGGGATACCCTAACAAGATTGCCCTTGCGTTGCGGGCGGGTGGCCGTGGCGACGTAACTGGGACGCCTCGTCTGGTCTGGACTTATAATAAGGGCACGGCTTATGTCCCTTCCCCGATAGCTTACGGCGAGTACGTTTACCTGATGACCGGCAACGGCTCGATCACTGCCCTGGATGCGAAGACGGGAAAGATGGCTTACGAAGGTGCACGCGTACCGAAGTCGACGATGTTTATGGCTTCCCCCGTGGCCTTCGAAGGGAAGATATTGTTGACGAGCGAAGCAGGCGACACATTTGTGATAAAGGCGGGACCACAACATGAAGTTCTGCGAACGAATTCCCTGGGCGAGCCCGTTTACGCGTCACCGGCGATTGCCGATGGTAATATCTTCATACGCGGCGAGCAGCACTTGTACGCCATTGGGAAGTAAGCGACGGAACAATCCCGGCGGTTGATGCGTCTAAGTTGTTAACGATTAAGCCGAGGCAGCGTTTACCAGTTAGGATAAATGTGCTGTTCGGTACAGGTGTTTAGAGTACAAGCTTTAGCTTGCGGCACCGCTGCACAGAAGCTACTGAAGCTTTAGCGCGAGTGGTAGCCAAGCCGCAACCTGAAGGTTGTACTCTAAACGCCTGTTATTTTCGACGCTTCAAATGTAGTACGGGAGATATGAGATGTTTGCAACAGAAGAATCTACACCATGGTATCGATCGATTGCCGGCGTCCTGGGAGCCAGCATTTTGCTCCCGCCCGCCGGACTAGCGCTGCTGTGGCTTCGCCGTGAAGGCACCACCAAAGCGAAGATTCTGGCTACACTTGGAATCGTCGTACTGTCTGCCGGCTATTTGTTTGCTTATAGTGCCTGGAGACGCAACGATGTGAACGATGCCCAGTATTCCGCATTGGAGCAACACCGCGCTCAACAACAAAATCAGGCCCCAGCCCCCGGCGATCAAGCCGTTGCAACCAATCCGGCCCAGCCTGCGCCCGGCACCGCAACTCAACCTGGTCAACCGGGAGTCCCTGCTGCGGCGACTACAACCGAAACTGCATCCGCTCACGCCGTTCGAAACTACTGGACAAACTTTCGCGGCCCGAATCGTGATGGCAACTACGACGAAATGCCTGTAACGACCGCATGGCCCGCACAGGGGCTCACGCCAATTTGGAAGCAGCCGATCGGTCAGGGTTACGCGTCGTTTGTTGTGGCAGATGGACGCGCATACACCATCGAGCAGCGGCGCAATCAAGAGGTCGTTGCCGCCTATGATGTGGCCACCGGGCGCGAGCATTGGAAGCAAGGCTGGAATGCGCTCTACAGTGACACGACCGGCGATGGACCACGCTCGACCCCGACCTGGGACGACGGCCGCATCTATGCACTTGGCGCGACGGGCGAGCTCCGCTGCCTGGATGCAAAGTCGGGCTCAGTAATTTGGGGGAAGAATATTCTCAAAGAAAACCAGGCAGGAAACCTATCCTGGGCCATGGCGGCCTCGCCGCTGATCGTCGACGACAAGGTGATCGTTTTGCCTGGCGGGGGCGGCGGCAAATCCGTCGTAGCCTATAACAAAATGACAGGAGCTGCGGTCTGGCGCTCGTTGGACGATGCCCAGGCTTATGTATCTCCGATGCTGGCAAACCTTGCGGGCCGGCGACAGATCATGGTTGTGAGTTCTTCGAGGGTGATGGGAGTGGCGCCTGAAGATGGTGCGCTGCTTTGGAGTCATCCATGGGACACCAGCATGGGCATAAACGTCTCCCAACCAATTATCGTCAGTGGCAACCGGTTTTTCATTTCATCCGGCTATGGAAAAGGCGCAGCGCTGATCGAAATCAGCGGCAGCGGAAAGAATTTCACCGCCCGGACCATCTGGGAAAACGCCAACATGAAGAACAAGTTCAACAGCTCAGTTATTTATCAGGGACACGCGTACGGGCTGGATGAAGGTATTCTCACCTGCGTTGATGTGAACAGCGGGGAGCGCAAATGGAAGGGCGGGCGCTACGGCTATGGCCAGGTGTTACTGGCGAGCGGCCATCTGATTATTATGGGAGACAACGGCGAGCTGATCCTGGTTAAGGCAACTCCGCAACAACACACCGAAGTGGCTCGCTTCCAGGCCATTCAGGGCAAAAGTTGGAACTATCCAGCAATAGCCGGCGGGCGTTTGTTCGTGAGAAACGCGACGGAGATGGCAGCATTCAACATTGCAGCGAACTGAACCCGAGCTCAGCCGTTAGGAGCGCGGGCAGCTGCTCCGGGTTAGCCGCTCCGTGGTAGCTGCTCCGTTTAGATAGGGCACTTGTGCCCGCCGCAAGCGGACAAGTCCGCCTTCTAAACGGAAAGACTCTGTTCCTAGCGATTATCTGCCTGGCGCGAGCCCGCACGTGACATTTTAAACGAACGCCCGACGGAGATTTATAGTCGCGGAGTGATCACGTAATGCATCTCGAAACCCTTCCCGTTTGAAAACTCCCGCCGCAAAATCTCGACTCTGGTTGTGTCTACTTTGCCCTGTCCGGGATTGCCGGCCAGTATTGCGCCAGTAGCAGTCTTGGATAGCGGTACCCCCAGGGCCTTGACCTGCAGTTCTTCGCTATATTCCAAAAAAGTGCGCTGCGCATCCTGAGCGGTTTCGGGATTGTTTACATTGAGTATCAGGCCTACCTGCCTCGCGCGCCCGGCCTCGCCTCTTGCGTAGTAGACGATGTTATTTGGAGGCGAACCCTCACCCAGATTTTTCGGCGAGCTTAGGCAGCCAAAAATATTCCTACCTTCATGCTTATACTGCCCGGGCGCCAACCTGGCCGACATGTGCCCACACGCCACCGTCGGATCCCAACCATTTTGTCCAGGAAGAGTTTCAGGCGATGGAGCCTCTAGGCGCGATGGGTGCCCGCTGACCTGACAGTATCGAACAACCCGTGCCGGACAAGACTGCAATAACAATGACAATACCTGCGAAACGCTTTGACACTAAAACAACCCTCCAACCGCTTTGGATAAAATGTAACTGATCAGAACCAGAAGCGGTAGCGACGATATAAAACTGAAGGCAGCTAGCGCGAACCACGGTCGGGGGCAAGCCCTTCTGGTAATTCTCTAGGGGCGTCCCTCCGTGGGCGCACCTCTCCTGGCGCGGCGAAGGGGCGCCCACCGAGGGACGCCCCTACAATCTGCTCATTCCCTAGTGAGAGCATTCGTGCGAGTTAACGCTCCGCTAGTTTGCTCTCAGCTGAGGAAGGACAGTTTGTTTAAGGTTCGGAGCCAATACGATCCACGAATCACACTAAACCACACCCACGAACGCCTTTGCGCAAAAAGTCGAATGGAGGGGTTCGCGGAGCGGTATCAGAACCGGAAGCGGTAGCGACCGGGTCACCGTTGGCATGAAAAAGCCGAGGGCTCCACTGTCAACAAACGCCTTCGTAGGTTAGCTGCGACCCGGTCGCTATCGCTTCCGGTTCTGATCTAGTCGGCTTCGCCGACTCTTTGTGCAAAGCCCCCACGAACACCAAATAAGAGTTTTTGGTGCAAAGCTTCCCCGCTGTCTGGCTCCGGAATCAATTCCTTTTAAAAATGCGCTTGGTCTCAAACGAGCCGTTTGGTCCATCGATGTACATATCGATGGTTAGCTCGCCGTCACCGGTTAACGTCCACTTTCGAATCAGCTGGTTCGTGACCGGCCCTTTGGGCGTCTCAGTCGTAGTGGATTCGTTGACCACGATGCCATTACCGTTGGGCAGCCAGTTGGCGGTTCGTTTACCTTTTGCTGCTGGCGCGTTCGCCGGTGCGTTTGGAGGAGCTGGCGGCGTAAACTCGTGTTCCTTCCCGTCGAGGATGTAACTGTCTTTCACAGTCCGCTCGTTGTCAGGTTGGATCAGTTTGGTTTCAAGTTGAATCTCATCACCAGATTGCTTGACCACCATCGTCTGTTGCATGTTGCCGGGCATCCCGAAGCTTCGCGCGCGGTCCATGTTCCAGGAGCCGCTGAAATCCGGTTTGGCTGCTGCTGTTACGAGGCTTAAAGCAATAGCTGCAAAAGCTATCAATGCAATCATCGTCATTCGTTTCATTTCGTTTCTCCCAAATTAAGGTCTTGCTTTCGGTTCAGCGTGAAAGGTCTTGTTGACGATCTTCCATTCGCCATCAATCTTCAGCAGCGACATGTAATCAGTAAATTTCACTTGCGGGTAATCCAAGACAACTTTGGCCATCGCTGCGTTTCCGGTGATGTCCACACTCTCCACCGTTCGCTTCCTTTGCGCTTCGTCAGCGGGCGCTTTACCGGGAGCACGAGTGATGTAATCTTCACTCGTCAGTTGCCAATATTTTCCCTCGCGGATGGCAAAAAGCTTCGAGTCAGGATGGAAGACTTTCCGAAAATGTTCGCCTTGCCCCGTGGCGTGTCCACGAAAGTAATGTTCGAGCGCTTGCCGGACCGCGGCCTCTTCGGCGTTTTGTGCGCGTGCCGGCAACCAGACCGCTACGGCACAGAGCAAACTCAATAAAGCTGTAAGAAATAACTTTTTCATAAAGCCTCCTAAGCCAGAACTGATTTCTTTATGAAACCTGCCAACTGCATTTCACGCGACCATGAGTCCACTACTCACTTTTCAGCGATTGCAAACGAGGCAAGTGTTGACTCGTCTTTGATCAAAATCTGTTTACCGAATATAAGCGGGTGCGCCCAGGTTGGACTGGCTGCCACGGTGTATTGCGCAGCCGGTGTAAAAGCCTTAGCAGCGAGCGGTTGCACGATGAGATTCGCATCGTTGGTCAGCAACAAAAGAAACTTTCCGGCAACGTTTATGATTGCCGCGTTCTCGCCGGTACGTGGTGGGCCCTGCCACAGCATCTTCCCCGTGTCAGCATCAACCGCAAAGAACTGTCCTTTGTTGCGTACTGATAAGCCGACCAGCTGGTTCCCTTCCACCACCGGCGTGTTCATATACAGCTCTGCCTCTTTGTTACTCCAAACTTCCTCCGGCGCTAGCTCCATACCCTTCTTGACCAACCTAAACGCGGTCAGACCCTGATCTTCTCTAGCCGCAATGATCATGTCTTTGTAAATGACGGGCGTCACTGAGTTGGTGTCGTATCCGGACTTCGCCGGCACACGCCAGAGCATTTTTCCAGTCGCGAAGTCTATGCCGACCAGATCCTTCTGCATGAAGGTCACGACCTGTCGCACGCCCGCGAGCGTGGCGATGATCGGCGAGGCGTACGCCGGGCCATCAGTATTGTTGGACCATTTCACAATTCCGGTTTGCGCGCCAAACGCCCTGAGCGCACCTTTGTCAGGCCCACCAACGTGAACAACGAGTAAACCGTTTTCCATTAGTGGAGACGTCGCAGTTCCGTAGAGTGGGGACGTAACCGGAAAGTCCCTATCGAACTCGCGTCGCCATTTCAGTTCCCCAGTGGCGGCGTCGTGGGCTGACAACACGCCGGTAATTCCAAACGTATAGACGTTGCCATCGCTGACAACCGGCGTTGACTTGGGACCCTTGCCGTGGCCCAAAGCCGCCGGATGCATTTCATAGGCAATCGAATTAGCAGATTTCCAAATCTGTTTTCCTGTGGAGGGATCGAGGGCAAGCAGGGTCTCTTCGTTGCCCTGACGAGCGAAGACGTAGACCTTGCCATTCGCAAACACCGGCGATGCGTGTCCGACACCAACCGTGACCTTCCATTGCTCCTTCAGAGTCTTGGGCCAGCTTTGTGGTAACGAAGCGTTAGTGGTTTTGCCGTCACGATTCGGCCCACGCCATTGGGACCAGTCCATTGACTGCGCGAAAGCTGTGGCGGTCACCATGGCAGTGAGAAGAAATAGCTTAATGAGTCTCATCAAATCACCTGGCTTACCCGTTTAGATGGTGCACTTGTGCACCCCGTCAGCGGCCTAGGCCGCCTTCTAAACGGATTGGGACCCTAGCGGAGGGGCGTCTAGAACAGTAGCTTCAAACCAAACTGCAAATGCCTTGGGTCGCGCGCTGACGTAATCTGTCCAAACGTCGGCGAACCCATGAAGTTGTCAGGCAAGTCGAAGTTTGGATGATTGAAAAGATTAAATGCCTCCGCGCGGAACTGCAGGTTGAAGCGTTCGGATATGTGTGTGTTCTTGATCAGCGAAGCGTTCACACTCCGGAAGCCCGGGCCCTCGAGAATGTTTCTACCCGCATTGCCAAAAGTGCCGCGCGCCGGGAATGCGAATGCACCAGTATTGAACCAACGTTCGGGTGTGCGTGGCCCAGCGGACGGATCGCCGACCAGGTTCGGACGATCATTGGCGCCAAAGCCAAGGGCCGAGAATCCAGTACCACTGTTGTCCAATTCCCTAATTAGAGCGACGGTAAACGGCCGTCCTGATTGCAACGTCACAATCCCGCCTGTTTGCCAGCCAGACAATAGGGTGGTCCATAAGCCATTGTCTTCAACGTAAGGCCGGCCTTTGCCAAACGGCAGGTCGTAAACATAGCTAACAGATAGCCGGTGGCGTACATCGAAATTCGAGGGCCCACGTTCTGCCCTCAGGTCGTAACTATTCTGCGGATAGTTGGGATCCCCGGCGCTCGGAAAGAAGTTTGAAGCGTCGTCGACTGACTTCGACCACGTATACGACGCGAGCATCGCGAGTCCTTTCGAAAGTCTCTGTTGAAAGCGCGTTTGCAGACTGTGATAGTTGGAATTTGCCCGTGACTCAATAGTATTAATTTCGTCGAATTGCGCTACAGGCCTTGGCACAAAAGGCAAACCGGGCGGCAATGCACTCGGCTGAGGCTGATTCGTATCCCGCGCCGAGAGCAATTTGCTCCCCTTAGAGCCGACGTAAGCCACTTCAATCACGCGGCTGGGCCCGAGTTGCTGCTGGACGCTCACGTTCCAATGCTGCATGTAAGGCGTTCTTAGGTTGCGTTGAATCGCCTGGGCCGAATCCGGGAGCGGGACCGGGAAAAAAGACGGAAACGGATCGGCAACCGTAAGAGGCAAGCCAGGCAAAGGGAAAAAGAGATTAAAATCAAAATATGGTCGGTTGAAATACAGGGCCTCGCCTGGCGCAAGCGGTGACGTGTCGTAGTAAATTCCGTAGCCCGCGCGCAGAACGGTGCTGTGCGCCTCATTGATGGTCCAGGCGAGGCCGAGACGGGGCGCAAAGTTGTTCTTGTCAGACTCGTATCCAGCCCGCGGCATCCCGCCGGTCCCTACGCGCACAAGCGAACGGGTGGCTGCGTCATACAGATTCGCGCGATCTTCGCTGTCGACAGGCGCTGAGTTGAATTCGTATCGCAACCCGGCGGAGATCATCACATTACGCCGCACCCGGAAGTTATCGTTGAAGAAGAAATGGTAACTCTCAGCGCGCAGGTGTTGGGCATTATCGACGCGGGCTCCTCCTGTCACAGTTGGCAATCCCAGAAGCAGGTCTGCTAGCGCGTTCCCCGTGTAGGCGAAGGGCGTGAACTGCAGCATGCCGCGCGATTGCACGTCGCGGAAGCCGTTCTGTTGGACCACCCGAACGTCGCCGCCAAACTTCAGCAGGTGAGAACCACGAACGTAGGAAGCTGTGTCGAGAAGTTGAAAGGTATTTGTGACCGTGCTCTGTGGGTTGTTGCCTTCATGGCCAAGCGGCGAGAAACCCGGAACAGTGATGAAGCTGAGACCGAAGTCTCGCGGATCTGATGACAACTCCGGCATGCCGACCTGGCGATTGATACTGGCGCCCTGGCCTTCCTGGATCACAGACGAAGCGACGCGGTTAAAGGCGACCCGCGCATCGTTGACAAACCGCGGGGAAAATACGTGCGTCAGTCCGACCATCGCGTTTTGACTGCGTCGCGGAACATCGTTGCCGTATCCGGGAACTGCGGCCAGAGTTGGACCAGCAAACGGCTCGAAGTAGTTCCGGTCTCCAAAGCTATAACGGAAAACGAGGGACGTGGTATCGCGCAAGGTATGATCGATTCGCGCATCGAAGTGGTCGTTATCATCTCGCTGCGTAGGCGAGGAAACGAAATTGGCAAACGGTGCTGCGCGATTCGGCAACGGATAAAGCGCTGCGATCGCGCGCCCGATCGGGTGAATAAAGAAATTCGGGATAACACCACCGGTAAACGGCGCCCCTGTCAACGGGTTACGTGGAACGCCAAACAAGCTTTGCGTAAAGTCGCCATTCCGTTCGCGCAGCGTGGGGACATTCGTCACTCGCGTAATTCCCTGGCGTGAACGCGTGCCTTCGTAGTCTCCGAAGAAGAACGTGCTGTCTTTTCGAATCGGCCCGCCAAACGAAAAGCCAAACTGGTTTCGGATGTACTTCGGCGCCGGCTCGTTTGCGGGGGCAAAATAATTGCGCGCATCGAGGGCCGCGTTGCGATGGAAAGCGTAAAGACCACCGTGAAGATCGTTTGAGCCGGACTTGAGCACGACGTTGACCTGGGCCCCAGGGTTACGTCCAAAAGCCGCATCGTAAGTGCTGGTGGCAATTTCAAATTCGCGTATCGCGTCGACTGGGGGACGAACGGCAAAGGTGTTCAGTTTAGGATCGACGTTGTACACGCCGTCGAGAAGAAAGTTGTTACTGTCTTCGCGGGCACCGTTAACACTAAAAGCAAAATCACCACGGACTGAGCCGGCCGAACCTGGCGCCGGCGGCACCGCACCCGGCACCAGAAGACTCAACTCGTAGAAGTTTCGGCCATCGAGTGGTAGATCCGTGATTTGCCGGTTTTCAATTACTGCGCCTTGCACCGCGGACTCAGTCTTGAGAATTTCCGCCACACCCAGGTCGCGATTGACCGCGAACTCGGCGCCCACTTTAAGCGGTACGTCGACTTGCACTTGCCGGTTTACCAGCAGCTGGAGTCTCAGCACGGCTTTGCTAAAGTTTGGCGCTTCTGCTTCCAAACGATATTCACCTGGCTGCAACGACGTCATCGCAAATTCGCCCTCTTCATCGCTCACGGTGGCCCGCGATTGGTTATTCTCGAGGTTCACGAGTCTGATTGTGGAACCAACCACGACGGCGCCGTTCGGGTCCTTAACAACCCCGCGCAATGACGCACGGTCCGTTTGCGAAAACGTGGAAGACGAGAGCAACAGCACCAGAGCTGCGATTGAGATTCTTGAGAGAGTTTTCAAAACGATCTCCTTAGCCAATCCGGACGAATTACTGGAATTTGGAATCTTTTCCATTTGTTCGGAAATGCGAACAAATTACCGGAAAATGTTGTTAGAAAGTCTACTACTTAATCAGAAAGTCTGTCGCGATTACCAGGAAGCAGTAAACTCCCTCGGCAGTTAATGCGTCTTACTTCAAAATGTGTGAAACTGATTGCTGAAATCCGCAGTATTAATACAGGTAAGTAGCACCAAGTCACCCGGAGCAAACATAGTGATGAGATTTTCGAAGTTTTCGTTTCCCGTTCTCTGCCATAGGATATTTTTATTAACCGCGATCATATTCATATCTTCCCTCAGTATCGCCGCGCAAACCGACGGCACTATCACAGGTGACATCAAGGATGCGAATGGAGCGTCTTTGGTCGGAGCACAGGTGACTGCCAAAAATCTGGGTACTGGACTTACTCGCGTTACTACGAGCGAAAGCGAGGGAAGGTTCGTTTTTCCAGGGCTCCCGGTCGGACTTTATGATCTGACTTCTGAATTGAACGGTTTCGAGTCACTGGTTTATCCAAACGTCAGGCTCACGGTAAACGAGACGACCGCGGTTTCCCTCGTGATGAAAGTCTCGGGCGTTAGCGCGGACGTCACGGTCAACAGCGGTGAAGCCCTGGTGAACACCCAAACCCAGGAGCTGAGTTACCTGGTTGGCGAGCAAGCGATTCGAGAGCTGCCGCTCAATGGCAGAAACTACACTGACCTCGCCTTCCTGCAACCTGGCGTTATCCCCTATTCACATCGCGACGGCGGATCAGTAGTCGCTCACGGCCTCGGCATGAGCGTTAACGGGCAGGATCCGAGGTCGAATGTCTACCTGCTCGACGGCACGCCGCAAAACGATTTTACAAACGGCCCAGCCGGAAGCGCCGCCAGCACCGTACTTGGTGTCGAAGCGATCAGGGAATTTCGCGTCGAAGCCAACTCGTATGGCGCTGAGTTTGGCCGCAATGCCGGTGGACAGATCAATGCCATCAGCAAGTCAGGCACAAACGACTTTCACGGCAGTCTCTATTTCTTTCACCGCAACGATAACCTGGACGCACGAAACTTCTTTGATGGAATCATCAAACCCGAGTTTAAACGCCACCAGTACGGCGGCAGCATCGGTGGGCCAATCAAAGCTGAGAAGACATTTTTCTTTTTCGCTTACGAATCGCTGAGAGAAAACCTCGGACAGAATATCCGCACCGTGGTTCCCGACTTGAATGCGCGCAGCGGTATTCTTCCTACCGGCACAGTTACCGTCAATCCCAACGTGAGGCCTTATCTGGATGAGTACCCTCTTCCTAATGGCGCAAACCTCGGCGGTGGCCTCGCTGATTTCAGCTTCGGCTTCAATCGCCAGCTCATGCAGCACTTCACACAGGGACGTGTGGACCACAACTGGAGTCAGCGGCAACAAACGTTCGCCCGCTACACGTTTGACGACGCCGCTCAGCAACTGCCGACGGACTTCCCGCAGTTTCCGCGAACCTTCGAATCGCGCAATCAGTTTTTCACCGCGGAACACCGCTTCATCCAAAGCGCTGCCACAATTCATTCCACGCGATTTGGGTTTAGCCGCACGCGCGTCGGCCAGGAAGTTGAAGCGAATACAACCCAGACGCTGGCGCCTTTTATTCCCGGACGCCCGTCCCTCGGCAACATCGATATCGGCGGAATTCCTCGTTTCGGTCCCCAAACTTCAGTCAGCGTGAAACTCACGCAAAATGTGTTTGGGCTGGAACACGGTGTGGTCCATACGCGCGGCCGACATATTTTGAAGTTCGGTGGCCTGGTCGAACGCTACCAGGACAACATGGTGAACCCGACGTTTTCACTGGGCATCTTTACGTTTCCAAACCTGCGGGCATTTCTGCTCGGCACCCCACAAAGTTTTCTTGGGCTGACACCAAACGGGGCACTCGATCGGTATTGGCGTTTCACTCTCTTCGCGGGATATTTGCAGGACACGTTTCGAGTTCACGAGCGGCTAACAGTAAACGCCGGCTTGCGGTATGAAACCACCTCAATGCCGGTGGACATTTATGGCCGCGACTCTGCCCTGCCTAATCTTACTGACCGCGCGCCAACGATCGGACCACTCTACGAGAACCCGACGCGTAAAAATATTTCGCCGCGTGTGGGTTTTGCCTGGGACATGTTTGGAGACGGCAAGACCAGCCTGCGTGGTGGCTATGGCATTTATTTCAATACCAACAATCAGCAGAACCTTATCGTTACGGTGACCAATCCGCCGGCCACGCCACGCATAGCGGTGGCCTTCAACGCTAGCTGCACAGCAAACTTTCCAAATGCGCCGCTCGGTTGTCCGTTTGCTAATTCAATCCGGCCGGTGCAGTTTAATCTCGATAACCCATACCTGAATGTTTATAACTTGAACATTCAACGCGAGCTACCGTGGGACACCGTGGTTATGGCTGGTTATGCAGGTTCGCGCGGCGTTCATTTGCTTCGTAGCAATGATGTGAACACAGCGGTCCCGATCGTTCGCGCAGATGGTTCATTGTTTTTTCCAGCGGGTTCGCCACGGCAAAACACAGCCTTCTCCACGATTGAGCTGAAGAGCAGCGATGGCAATTCGTGGTATAACGCGATGGTCCTGGAAGTTCGGAAGCGTTGGACCAGAAACTTCTCGATCCAATCGTCTTACACCTTCTCGCGAAACATCGATACGACGCAGGCGTCAACATTCTTCTCCGACGCCACAAACGGCACCACGACAGCGTTTCCGGAATTTCCCGGCTTGAACTACAACAAAGGCCTGGCCGATTACCACGCCAAGCACAATTGGGTGGTTAACTTTATTTGGGAAATCCCCTTTGCACGCGGCCTTGATGGAGTCGCGAAAACAATCCTCGATGGCTGGCAACTCGCGGGCATCAACAATATGCGCAGCGGCAATCCGTTGACTGTGTTTGTGCAGGCTAACCGCTCGCGTTCGCTTTGGCAGCCGTCGCTCGGTCCAGGTATTGGCCGCGATCGCGCATCGATCGCACCAGGTTTCACTTATGAATCCGCAGTGCTTGGCAACCCGGATCAATACTTTGATCCGAGAGCGTTTGTGCTGCAACCAGCTGGGACATTGGGTAACACCGGACGTGGCGCATTCATTGGACCGAATTTGAGGACTTTCGATCTGGCTGCGGTTAAGAACACACGGATCGCGCGTTGGTTGGGCGATTCAGGAAACCTGCAGATTCGCGTGGAAGCCTTCAATTTATTCAACCGCGCGAACTTTGCCCCACCCGCGCTTACCGTGTTTGCAGGGGCCGCAGACAACGAGGCTCCACTCGCCAGCTTTGGACGTATTCGTTCGACAGTCACGTCGTCGAGGCAGATTCAGTTGGGATTGCGATTAGTTTTCTAGTCGCATAGATCTTAACTTTGTACTTTGTGCTTTGTACTTTGTGCTTTGTTCTTTGTACTTGTCTTTACGTTGTTCTTTGTTCTTTGTGCTTTGTTCTGTGTCAGTTGTTAGTCGTTAGTTGTCAGTAGTTCCTCAGCTCAAAGATCCGACTAACAACTGACCACTAACAACTGACACAGAACAAAGTACAAAGTACAAAGAGCACAAAGAACCAAGAACAAAAGCCAGTCTGAAACGATTTTCCATTTACCAGTTCTTCGGAGGTCTCCCTAAATGCTTTGGATAATTTTCGCTCTCGGCGCGGCGCTCGCCTGGGGGTTATATGGACCAGCATTACATAAGGGTCAGGTTGCGCTCGGTAACCCCATGCGCGCGCTGCTTTGTGTAGGTCTCGCCTACTTTCTGATCGGGGTGTTGGTGCCGGTGGCTAACTTGTCTTACCAGGGCCAGCTCAATGGGTTCACCTCAAGAGGAACGATGGCGGCGATTGGCGGTGGCGCGCTCGGCGCTATCGGCGCTGTTTGCATCATCTTTGCATTTAAGTCAGGCGGCTTACCTACCTACGTGATGCCCCTCGTGTTTGCGGGTGCACCGTTGGTCAACGTCTTTTTTTCGATGTGGCTGCACCCACCGAAGACATCGCCAAACCCTCTGCTATACCTGGGATTCGTGCTGGCCGCAGTGGGCGCAGGGATGGTTCTTTACTTTAAACCGCAGTCATGAGGCTGGAAGTCAGTACCACCTCGCGGTAGCGGGTGGGTAGACGATGCGCATCCGGATGAACGGACCCACCCGCTACCGCGAGGTGGTACTGACCTCATGACCGAATGACATAATGACATCTACAAGCTCCCCGATTTGGACCATGGCGACTCAAGGAGACTCAACATGAAGAGCATAAGCATTAAAGCTTTTATCGCTATTGCGAGCATCACACTTTTGTTCAGCCAGGCGGCCGCCCAGGCCGGAGGCGACTGGCCGCAGTGGCGCGGCGCCAATCGCGACGGCATCTCAAAAGAAACTGGACTATTGAAGCAGTGGCCTGCCGATGGTCCTCCCCTGCTCTGGAAAGCGACTGGGGCCGGCGGCGGTTACTCGTCGTTCTCAGTTGCAAACAACCGGATATATACGATGGGCCTGCGTGGCACTCGCGAATTCGTGATCGCTTTTGACGCAGCCACGGGCAAGGAAGCCTGGGCCACTCCCCACGGCGGAGCGTTTCGCAACGATCGCGGCGATGGACCACGTGGGACTCCAACCGTCGATGGCGATCGGATTTATGCTCTCGGTGGAAACGGCGACCTGTCCGCCCTCGAGACACGTACCGGTAAAGTAGTTTGGACCATGAACGTGCTCGAGAAGTTTGGCGGCACAAACATCACCTGGGGTATCAGCGAATCGCCACTTGTGGTGGGGGATAAAGTGCTGGTGAACGCAGGTGGTCCAGGCGCCTCGATTGTGGCCCTGAACAAAAAAGACGGCGCGCTCGTTTGGAAAAGCCAAAGTGACCGCGCAGGCTATTCTTCGGCGATACCGGTGACAATCGGAAACACGACGCAAGTTGTGTTTTTCACACACACGCGCGCTGTCGGCCTCGATATAAAGGATGGAAAACTATTGTGGGAGTATGGCCGCGCAGCCAACAACGTCGCTAATGCTGCCACACCCATCGTGCGCGGGAATCGCGTGTTTATCTCATCAGACTACGGAACCGGCGCAGGTTTAGTGGAGATCGGCGCCGCCGGCGCCAAGGAAGTTTACTTCACGAAAGACATGCGCAATCACCACAGTAGCTCTGTCTTGATCGGTGATCACCTCTATGGCTTCTCGGGTGGAATCTTAACGGCCATGCGTTTCGACACTGGTGAAGTTGCCTGGAAGGATCGCAGTGTGGGTAAAGGCTCAATCGTTTTCGCCGACGGACACCTTTACGCACTCAGCGAGAACGGAGTGGTCGGTTTGGTAGAGGCTACGCCAACCGGGTATCAGGAAAAAGGACGTTTCCGAATTCAGCAGGACGCTCTACCGACCTGGGCGCATCCAGTCGTCGCGGGCGGCCGGCTTTACCTGCGCGACCAGGATACTATTTACGCCTACGACGTCCGAGAGAAGCGGTAAACATTGTAATTGTATGGGCGTCCCTCCGTGGGCGCCCCCTGGTCGTCCGGAACTTGACGGTAAGGAAACAGAGCGGGGCGATTTTCCATATATCATTTGTCATTTTTCATTGAAGAGCAGTTACCAACGCTCCGCCGATGACAAATGAGAAATGATATATGGAAAATCTCCCCGCCTTAATTTTAGTTGCCGCTCCTCAGTTCGCTTCCGCTACTTCGTCTTCTTCCCCGGCATATCTCGTCCACCCTGGTGAATCACCAACCCCGTAACCACGCCCTTGTCATCTCGGGTAAAGGTGACCTTCGCTTCGACTACCTTCAGGAAAAACTTGTCTCCGCTCTCCGGATAGAGTTCAAACGCAGGTTGCCCCGTGGCCTGAGTCATCAGCTTTTCGCCTTCCTTGAAAACTGTGGCCTTGAATGCCGGCGTCACTTCATACTCACCCACGTACGCATCGTAGGCTTTCGCATCCGCTACCGCGCCGGGTTTAGCCTCCAGGCGTTTCACCATCTCCAGTGCCGCGGTGTTTTGGGGATTCAGCTCCGCAGACTTCTTGTAGTTCTGGATGGCCAGGTCTGTATTCTCAGCAATCATATAAGCTTCGCCGAGGCTGTCGTAGGTATTAAATCCCCGCGGGTATTCAGCAACGTTGAGCTTGAAAATCTCAATGGCTTCCTTGAGCTTTCGTTGCCCAAGCAATTGGTAACCCAGGCGGTTCAACTCTGGTTCACGGAAGTCGTAGGTCTTGGCTTCCTTCGCTTTTACATCGCGATACTGGGCCAGTGCAGCTTCGATTCCCTTTTCGCCTATGGTCTTCATCAACAAGTCTGCGATCGGCATCCGTGGCAGATCGTGCGGTTGCCCGTAAAGAATCTTCGTTATTTCCCGCTCGAGTGAGTCCAGGCTCGAGCCTTGTGAAGTGTTATCGAGCATAACGATCAGGTTCTTCTGCGACGGAAAGCGCAGGATGGTCGTGTTGAACCCGTTAATGCCGCCGCCGTGAGCGATGATCGGGAAATTTTCGACGCCGTTGCCAAAACTGGTCTTGGTGATCGCCCAGCCGTAAGCGTAGTCGCTGAGGTGCGGTTTATACATCAACTCTTTTGACGCGGCTGAAAGAACGCGATCCGTGTAAAGCGCCTGGTCCCACAGATAGAGATCTTCGACTGTCGAATAGAGCGAGCCCGCAGCGTATGGAATCGACATGTCGAGATACCTCGCATTGATGTATCCATCGCCTGTTTTTTGATAACCGGTCGCTCGCTTGGGAATGATTGTACCGTGGTGATCGTAACCGGAGTTCTTCATCCCCAGCGGATCGAAGATTTTTTCTTTGAGCACCTTTTCATAAGGTTGGCCTGTCACCTTTTCGACTATCGCGCCCAAAAGAAAGTAGCCGGAGTTGTTGTATGAGAATTTACTGCCTGGCTCGAAGGCGAGATCATTGCTGGCATACTGCTTTACGAAGTCGTCGACTTTATATGGATTTCGACTCACATCGATGAAACCAGCCAGGCTTGTATAACTGGGAATTCCAGAAGTGTGATTCAGAAGCTGGTGAACAGTCACTTTCTCGCCGATGTCTTTGCGGTACGCCGGCAGGTAGTCGGAAATTTTACCGTCAAGCTTCACTTTGCCCTGCTCGACAAGTTGCAGGATCAGCACCGCGGTAAACTGCTTCGTGATCGAGCCGAGACGGAATTTAGTGTCGGGCGTGTTGGGAACGTTCCATTCCATGTTGGCGAGACCCAGACCCTTTTTGTAAATGACCTTGCCATTTTCAGCGACCAGCACCGATCCGTTGAAAAGCCGGTATTTATTCGCCGTGCTCATAACCTCGTCAATTTTTGCCACTTTGGCTTGTGCGGCCTTGTCTTGAGCCAACACGCCGCCCTGGATTGCCAACAACATGGCGCAGACGACGAGAGCGCTGCGATGCCAAGCGAGTATTCTGTTCATTGCTATTCTCCTGATAGGGTTTTGAAAGGAAGATTACCGATTATTAGAATCCGTATCTTTACGAAGGTTCCCGAAGAATTGTTTCGTCGAAGGCGTCCCAGGCAACACTGGAAGCGGCGCCACTGCAGACCTGGCATTGCGGCTCTGCCGCCGCACAGTGCGAAGGGCTTAGCCTTTCCGATACCGAGCGATTAATCTCCTTTCCTGAGGCTGAGCCTCAGGAAAGGAGTTAGAGGTGACGAGCAGACGGAAAGCCATAGGCTTTCCGCACTGTGCGGCGGCAAGCCGCTTTGAACGCTATCCTTTTGTTCTCTTGCCGATGCAGTAGAGATTAGTCGAGGTGCGTATGAAAATCTGTCCATCTGAAATCGCCGGGGAGCTCAGACAGTAATCATTCAACGGATTCTCCGCCACGATTTCAAATGCCGGACCGGCCTTAACTACCGAGGTTAGTCCGTCCTCATTAGTCACGTAAATCTTTCCGTCTGCCAGCACTGGTGAAGAACTATAGGTCCCTGGTTTTATCCGCTCGGGTCCGTAGATTTCCTTTCCCGTCCTAGCGTCCAGACACCACATAACACCCTTGTCATTCACCACGTAAAAATATTTGCCGTCGGTGACTGGCGTGGGCACGTCGGGACCGTTAGCAGTGGACCACAGCAAATGCGACGTGGTGATGTCGCCGCGACCACCCGAGCGCAATGCCACGAGGGGCTTCACACGTGACGGCGCATAGATGATGTCGCCGAAGATAACCGGCGAAGCAACCACACGATAGAAAGGCTGGTTCTCGGGATTCATCCCGTTAGCGCGCCACAGTTCTTTGCCGGTTGCAGGATCGTGGCCAGTTACACAATCGCCGCCGCTGATAACGATTTCTACCGCTTTGCCGACTCGCAGGAGACCGGGCGTGGTGTACGAGTCTGGGGACTCGCGTATTGCGGCGGTCGGCCGGTCAACTTTCCAAAGTGTCTTACCAGTCTTTCGTTCAATGCGCATCACGTAGGACGGCTCGTCCGTTTTCATGCCGTGCAGCACCTGGACGTAAAGTGAGTTTTCAAAAAGCAAAGGCGAGGACGCATAACCCCAGTTGAGACCAAACTGGCCGTAGTCTTTTTGAACATCACGAGTCCAAAGCTCGGCGCCGCTAAAATCGAAAGCCTTCAACACGCCGGTGCCCGTCATTACGTAAACGCTCTTGCCGTCGGTGACTGGGGATGGCGACGACATATTCTGTTTCCGCATCTTCACATTGCCGCTGCCGAGCAACTTCTTCCAAACCAGCGCGCCCTTGGTCCTGTCAACACTCCACAGATAAAGATCATCGCCCTCTGCAACGTTAAGGAAGATTCGATCGCGCCAGATGACGGGGGTTGAACCACTGAGCCCCGGCAACGCAAGTTTCCAGGTGATGTTTTCGTCTGGTGTCCACCGCGCAGGCAAGTCCTTCTCGTTGCTGACACCGTTGAGACTTGGGCCACGCCATTGCGGCCAGTTCTCGGCGCTGGCAATTGTTATGGAAAAAATGATGACTAGAAACGTTTGGAGAATTCGTATGCGCATATTCTTCCTCTCTTCTTGTTGAGCCACCCGTTGGAATCGCGGCCCGTTGCTTAAGCGGACCACTGACGGTTAACGTTAAGCCTTGCCTAATCCGATTTCAGTTCCCAAACTCTGCGCAACCTGGCGCAGCGTGGCCTGGTTTTTCTCAAAACGCGAAGGCAGCGTCCAGGTGATTAGTTGGTAATAATAGTTAGGTGTTTCTACTGCAGTACAAATGTACTTAACCTTGATCTTATCGGCGGTGCCCTCGAGTTGGTACTCCATTGCTGAGTAATTTCCAATCCTCGATGCTATTGGATCTGTGGCCAGCGGCTGCTGAAGTCCGCTCATCATGCCGGTGCGCGATGACGCCGCAAAGTCTTCCAGCGTCGCGTCTTCGGCGAAGTCCTGCCTGCTTTCCCGAATCACGATGATGTACATCTCCTGAGAACGCTGCGCCGCCTGAAGCACGGCAATCTCATTCAACTGTTTTTCCGCGCGCCATCCGCCGGGGATTGTCAGCTGGGTCTTGGAGTCAGAGCTAGTCAGCGTGACGGGTTTCTGCGCCTCGTCAACCTTTTTCTTGACCAGGCCGGCGAGGCTGCAGCCGAGCGCGACAGGTATCAGCAACAGAAGATAAAACTGCCTCCGCATGCGAGTGCCCCTTTGGAGTGCGGCGGCCTGGCGCCGCTTTGGTCTGCGGCAGCCCGGTGCCGCTTGATCCTCGGCAAAGTTACAGATGGTCTCCAGGGACTATGTTGGCCAGCGAAGCGGCGCCAGGCCGCCGCGGGCCAAAGCGCCGACAGGTCGGCGCACTCCAAAGAGGCGCCGCTTCCCAAACGAGACTCGTGCGATCAGTCCGCCTTAAGAGCGGGTAGCAGCGGTGACTTCAACGCTGCCCAGGTAGCTATTAACGAAGCGGTCAGGCCAGATATTAATACTGCGAGCAGCAACACGCCCAGCGAAATGTTTGGCAATCTGCCCCCGCGCTCAAAAAAGACCGGCGCGATTGCCAAAAGCGCGCAGACTGTCCCGGTAATCAAGCCTGAAAACAATAACAGCGCATTCTCAGCTACAACCATCAACGTGAAGTGTGAAGAGTTGTATCCCACTGCTCGCAGCAACGCCAGCTCGCGCCTGCGCTCAAATACATTGCGCAACAGCACGGCGCCTAAACCGACTGTGCCCAGCAGCAATCCCAGGCCGCCGAGCATCTGAAACGTTGAAAGGTATGTGTTCTCTACGCGATGAAAGCTTGCCAACCGTTCGCCTGTCGACGTCACATCGAAACCAACATCCGAAAGACTCTGCTCGAGAGAGGCGGCAACGGTACTGGCCTGCTCAGGCGCCGGAGTGTCAATTAAGAAAAAGCGGTAGCCTTCCTGCTCCGGAAAAAGCCGAACGAAGTTCTTGTCTGACATCACCAGCTCGCTTTGGAAAACGCTATCCGCAAGCGAGGCAACGACGCGCAACTTAACTGGCCCGTTCCGGTGATTCAAAGTGAAATCTTCCCCGAGACCCAGATGCAGCACATAATTAAGCGAGTTTGCATCTGCTATCACAGGTATGGCGCCGTCTGAAAACTCACGATTCAAAAGCAGCCAGGCATTGGCTCCTTCTTCAGCCCCCCCGGAAATCGATTTTTGAAACGCGAAGCGATTGGCGCGTACAAAGTCATCTCCCGGAGCGATAATTCTCGGATTGCGCGGTTGATAGAGATTGAGACAACTGGCATCGTCGCCGGGCCTCACGCGAAATCGCACGAACGCCACACCTGAAAGAGGACCCGCAGGCTCGATGGGAAGACTCATCGCTTCGCGGCCTGTCGTTGAGTTGAGGTCATGGACCACTGGGACGAGGGACTCTGCCAACAACGCATACCCGCCCGTTCCCGATTTGCGGTCCAGTGTCGCAGCTTCACCGCCGCGTCTGAAAGCATCAACGGAAACGATGATGAAGGCCGCCGAAGCGATGAGCGCGATGCAAAGGACACTTCGCCCCGGGCGGGAGGTCGCATTCCTGAATCCCAACTGGGAAACCGGAAACCAGCCGTTGCCGTGAATCGCATTTCGGCGATTACGCCGCAACCATGCCGACTGATAGCAAAGAACAGCGGTCAGGAGGATTACTCCGCCACCGAAAAAACCGCCAGTCTGGCCAATGGCGCGCAGCGCGGCCGCCACCAGCAAAAGCAGTCCCACGACCAGCAGGACATTCGCTACTCGCAATGCAGTAAATAGTTTTCTTTCCCCGCGCCGTCGTGCAGTTTGTTCAGTGAGTGTTCCTGTTAAAAGGCTGCGGGTAGACTCTCGTTTCAGCCGTCTCAAAGTCCAGGCGATACAAACAACCGCGGCCACAATTCCGCCCGTTGCCCCAAGCAGCAAAGACATTGGCCCGACGTGCAACTTCAGCATGTTTGTTCCGACGGCATCTTTCCACCATGTATTCAGCCCCGTCATCATCAACTGGCCATAACCCACCGCGGCAACCAAACCGATGACACTACCGATAACAGAAAGGACTAAGCCTTCCGTGATAAACAGCCGCCGCAGGCGCGCCGCCGGAAAACCCATGGCCTGCAGTAACCCGATCTCGCGCAGGCGCTGCTCCACGCCTAGTTTGAAAAACAGCGCGGTGAGCATCAGTGCAGAAACCACCAGAAAGAAACTGAAGTAGAGGAAATACTCGCCGAAGTCTGTCGCGCCCTGAGACGCCGCCAACCCTTCTTGTCTGGCGGGGAATACGACCAGTCCCATAGTCGCGGGCTCCAACGTCGCCCTGAGTTTTTGTTGAAAAGTTTCGGCCTTCCGGTCGGCCGCTTCATTAGTGGGGAAAACAATGCGGAGCGACGTGAGTTTCCCAAAGCGCGATTGCCAGAGTTGTTGACCGACCGTCAAAGAAACAAAAGCCTTGGGCGTCGTTTTATGAAGGTCCCAATAGTCTTCATCCTGTTGCCTGATGCGCTTAAGATCGACGGGAAACGGCGGATCCCAATCCGCCAGGTCGGGGGATTCACTGATGCCGGGATATTCAGGTACAAGATCTCGATCGGCAGCGAGCCCGTTTATGGGCACGACCGCCGCCAATTGAAATTCCGCCGTCCTGGTCTCCAGTTTCCCGTCGTCACGCCACACGTAGTATTCGAGCGAAATTGGGTCGCCCTGCTTTGCACCAAGATCCCGCGCTGCCCAGTCGTTAAGAATTATTGGAGGCGCGACGTGCACATCAGCCGATACCGTTCGCTGAGACGGCTCCCGAACACTGCCAGCGTTGGAGAGATTCTTAAAGGTCGCGTCGTCAATGGCAGTTACCAATGAATACGGAATTGTTTCCTGGCCTGAGGTTATGCCATTGGCGACATACGAAAGGACTGGGACAGTTCGCGCACCCAAGCCGTCAGCAGTTGCGCGAGCTGTTTCAGCGAGTCTGTCGTCGACCAGGGTACTGCTGCGTTCCAGCGACAGGCCCCGCTGTTGGTCGAGGGTACGGAGTTTGAGGCTGTAGTCCTCTAAGTCAGCGCGATTCTTGATTAGGCTTTCAAGCGCCGTCACCCTCTCCACATCGGAGAGCCCGGAGCCGTCTTTCATTCTGGAAATTAGTAATGTATTGACCTTGCCTTGCTGATCGAGCTCTCGTTGTAACAACTGCAGAGGTACAAATACCGCACGCACGGAAGTTTGTTGCGGTCGAACGGAAAACTCACCGAGCTGCTCAGCTGAAAGTGTCTGCGAAATGGTGAGACGTAAGGTGCGGCCCAAATCCTCTTTATGGCCATACAAGGATTCAATGGGAACTTCAGAAGGCTTTTCGATCTGAACCAGCAGCGAGTCACCAGGCTTACTATTGAGCTCGCGCGCCAGACTCTCACTTACGAGGACCTCGCGATTTTGTGGAGCCGATTGCTCGTAACGCCCATGAAGGCTCCAGAATCTTTCATCGATTCCGTAAACCCGTACATTGCCGGCTCGCGCCCTGCTTTTGTCTTCAGTAACACTTCCTTCAAGCTCGATCATCGGGATACTTGCTGATAATCCACGAGCTATAAAGGAGTTTTCTTTCTGCAGATCGGCCGAAAGCTGCTCACGAAAGAACCCAGACGAGGTTACGACAAGCTCGGTTTGTCCAAGCCGTTGCCGAGACATGTCTCGCAAACTTCCGCGCACCGAATCGCCAACCAGCAGCGCCCCCGCCAGCACCGCGACCGCAGCCGCCACGCCCAGAATTACCGCAACGTTGGTGCGCCAGAAGTAAGTGAGGTTGCGTTTTAGAAGTTGACGAGTTTGCATTACAGACGTGTGATTGCTCAGCGAATCAGAGCCAAGAGGCGCAAAGTGTAAAGGTCTTCAGCCCGAAGGGCTGACAGAAAGTAGTTCCTCTTGCGCTTGGCCGCCCTCCGTGCGGCGCAGCCTCATCATGAAAACAGCCTGCGGAAAGGCAGAGCCTTTCCGCACGGAAGGCGGCCAAGCCGCAAGACGGGGACTACTGTGTCTCAGCCCTCCAGGCTGGAGCGGAAAGCCGCTCCCTGCTCGCGCGTCATTCCTTTTAAAACAGTTTCATCCAACCTGCTGCAAGCGCGTGTCGCTTAGATGGTATTGAACCGGGAATCGGGCGGCGAGCTCGGCATTGTGAGTCACCACCATAAGAATTGTTTCCTGTTGCTTGTGTAAATCCAGAAGCATCGACGCAACTACATCAGCAGCTTTGTGATCGAGATTCCCTGTAGGTTCGTCACACAACAAAAGCTGTGGCCGCATCATCAGCGCTCGTGCCAACGCGACGCGTTGTTTTTCCCCACCTGAAAGCTCGGCCGGTCGATGTTCAATCCGATCGATCAAACCGACCTGTTCCAGTAAGGCGCGCGCCCGCGGCATCTCGGCGCCTCCTTTTGCCGAAACAAGGGTCGGCATTAAAACATTTTCGATCACCGAACACTGCGGCAGGAGGCAGTGGTCCTGAAAAATGAAACCGATTTCACGGTTCCGGAAAGCTGCTAGTTCGTTCTGACTTAATTGAAAAGGATCCTGACCGTCGAGATTAACCGTGCCGCTGCTTGGCGGTTCCAAAGCGCCGACGATGTAAAGGAGCGTGCTCTTTCCGCTGCCCGAAGGTCCCATGATCGACAGCGCATCGCCACGCGACAAGGAGAGCGTGACGCCGGAAACTATACTGAGCGGCCCACGCGGAGTAGGGTACTCCTTCGAGACATTCTCAACCTTCAGCAAATAAGACCTCCATTAACTGCAGGCATTTGAGTACAACCTTCAGGTTGCGGCTTCGTGACCAGGTTGACTAACTTCTTCCCCACCGTCGCAAGCTAAAAGCTTGTACTCCGTACGCCTGTTAGCTTAGAGGCGTTTGGAGTACAACCTTCAGGTTGCGCTTCGTGACCAGGTTGACTAGCTTCTTCCCCACCGTCGCAAGCTAAAGCTTGTACTCTATACGCCTGTTGGCAGACACCAACTTACGTACGCGACACGACACTCTCGTAAACTTCAACCGCGCGTTCGGCCATTCGAGCGACCGAGTAGTGCTCACGTACCTTTTCAAAACCACTATCGCCAAGTTTCTCCGCCAACGCCGGCTCGTTGTAAATTCGCAGGATGCCTTCAGCAAGCTGGTCCTGATTATCGGGTTCCACGAGTAGACCTCCGCCCGTCTTCTCTACAATCTCCGTGAAGCCGCCACGCCGCGGTTGGACCACGGGCACACCACAGGCCATCGCTTCCAACAGAAAAATGCCTTTAGGCTCGTTATAAGTTGCGGGCACGGAAAGCACATCGAGCTTTCGCAGGAATGCAATCTTCTCTTCCCGATCGACTGCGCCGCGATAGTTAAACTCGCCAGCGAGTCCTGCGTCTTTCATCTCACGCTCAATATCGCTGAGGTACTCTTTATATTCAGGGCCGAGGTAACCCGCCACTTCCATTCGCGCTTCGGGAATGCGACCGCTCGTACGCAACTGCCGGTAAGCGGCAGCCAACCCTTTAAGCCCCTTTTCGGGCGCGATGCGAGCGAAGTACCCAACCGTGAACGGCTGTCCGCGTTCCCTTTCCCTTTTTTCGTAACCCCGCAGGTTTATCCCGAGCTGCACCAGATGAATCTTTTCGGGTGAAATCCCCAAATACTCTGGCACGAACCCGGCGTAGTATTCACTCACTGAAATAAAAGCATCGACGTGTTTAGTGCCTGCTCGAATCAAAGCCAGAGACTGCGAGCGGTAAGGTTCCTGCAACCCTTCGAGAAACAAATCTTCGCCCTGAAGCGTGCAAACAATCGGTCGCTTCAAGGCTTCTTTGATGGGATGGGCCAGTCCAATGAGAAGCGAATAGGGCAAACTAACTATGTCTGGGGGCGGCTCATGCCTGGCCCATTCGGTTAGCTTCTCAACCTCTTTGCGTTGAAAACCGTCTTCGCCTTTCAGCATGGACACGGTCATTTCGCCAAGCATCCTTGGACTTGTGGAGATCGAACTCCGCGAAGCCAATTTCAGCATCAGCTTCGAGTCCCAAAGCCGATCCAGCCATCGTGGCGAATTGCGAAGCAGCGGCACATGCTGCTCCAGATACACGCTGATCCCACCGAAGAAAACCTTTTCGTTGCTGACGTTTGCTTCGTCGGTTCGAGTGGGAGTGTAAACGGGAAGCAGCGTGACGTCGTGGCCTTTTGAAATTAGCTCTGTAGCCAACGCGTTGTCGCGCAAACAACTGCCGCAGTACATCTGCCCCGCTCCGCCGGTGAGATAAAGAATTTTCACAGCCAGAAATCAGACAGCGACTGCGCGTTGGAATGCGCGCCGGGCGTAAAGGTGTTCGAACAGATTGCCTTCGTGTGGTTGGTCCCAGCTCACCTGGTTAGTTTTCAATGGCCCAATGTTCAGACGGTCCACGTTGGACGCCGCGACCAGCTTTCGAATCAACTTCTGATCGGAAGTGATTGCCGTGACTACCAGGCTTGGACCGAGGGCGTGGGGCAGATCTTCCTGCTTGACTGTGACGACACTGACAAACGGAAAAAGGTACTCCCTGTTCGCCATTGTGTGTTCTCTATCCTCGGTGAGCACAACTGTCGGCAGCAGATAGGAGCATCCCTCCCATTCAGCCAGGCGGCTTGAACGGTGCACGGCCGTGAGGTCGGTTGCACCAGGCTCATTCAATCCCTGATCGATCAACTGAGAAATGCGAGAAGCAACATTCGGATCAGTAAAAGGCGCAAGCTTCGCGTTGTCGTCATCAGCCGCGCGAGGCGCAATCTGCGCAAACCGTTCTGCCAACGCTTCCGCTATCTCTTTAGCGTGCGACGGAACCCACACTCCGGATGCGTTTACGCACGAGCGCCCGCCGTTGTCGACAATGGAATCGACCATAACATCCAGATACTTTTCCCAGTCGTCGATGCAATCTTCGCCAATAACAATTTTGCTGTAGCCGGGACCATGAATCTCAATTCGCGGATCAGTTTCCCAACGACTGGTCGTGGACGCGTCACCAAAAACCATGCCTCGCCCACTGCCGCGGAGAATCTCGGCAGCACCTGCGTGGTCAGTCGGGTAATAACTGAAAGCTTTTCGCGGTACGCCAGCCTTCACTAAGGCCTGAATGATTCTGTACGGTGTCCACGGCTCCGCGCTTCCTGGTTTGAGCACCAAAGGCATTTTCAAAGGTATGGCCGGAATCCATAACGAATGTACGCCCGGAGAATTGTTTGGGAGGACCACGCCGAGGGAGTTGCCGCGTGGAAAGAAACTCATCGAGTGACCGCTAATGTCTCCAAAGCCTCGATCGAGCAGCTCCCAATCAATGTTTCGAGTTAGGCCGTTGAGAACGTTTTTCATCTCCGCAAGCATGCTGCGAATCTTGTCCATGTTACGAGCGGCGAGAACATGAGGAAGCCCGGTCGTGGCCGAAACCTGGCGCAAGTAATCATCTTTGCTTTGGACGTCATCTCCCAAAGGCAGTGAATCATTCGCGAAGTAGTCAGCGGCGCGAGAGCACATCTCGACCAGCTCAGCGGTGGAAAACTGCAACAGCTTTTCACGGCCGGTTGATTGGTCCAAGAGGTCACGACGAATTAAACCGACGTTTGCCTGGCTGATTTCGACAAACAAATCCCGGGTGCGATGGTGCGGAACGCGTGCGACGTCGAGGCTCTTGTAAGGCTCACCTTTGCGAAGTATTGGTATATGAAGCATTAGAATTGTCGTGCGCGACAGGCGTATAGAGTACAAGCTTCAGCTTGCGTGGTTGGGAAGAAGCTAGCTTCAGGGTAAACGAAGACGCAACCTGAAGGTTGTACTCCATACACCTCTTTGTAAACGCTCTTAATAAACACCTTCAACAACAGACGTATTAAATTTCGAAAATGGACGAACGTTTCGTACGCCGTCCCAGGGATACAGGTCACACGGCGGTTCCCTCTCCGCCTCGTCTCGCTCCAGAAAACGCGGCATGAAAAACTCTTTCGTTAACGTGGTCAAACGCACTCGACCCGTTTCGCCGTAGCCGACTACTTGGTCAGGCTTCTCCGGATCGACGACTTCAATCATCGCCCTCGGGTGTGGCGGATAATAAATTACGGCGTAATTGTCTTCGGGCATGAGCGGTTTGTGCACTGCGAGACCCATCAAGGTGTTGCCGTAGGTGGGCGCGAAGTATGCGCCCTCGAGCAACTCCTCGACGGCGAAACGATAAAACTGTGGCGTCATCTCGGTGCCGCCGCAGAACACACCTTTGATACCCATCTTACTGAGTGAAACTCGTTCGCAAAGCGCTTCCAGCAGCTTCGGAGTTGTGAACAAACATTGAATGTCGTGTGCGCGTAGTTGCGTCAGGCCTTGTTCAATAACGTGTTGTTTATACGCTTCGGCCTGCTTCATCTCGCCCATCTTGATTAGCTTGATAACCCAGCGCGGATCGAGATCAACCATGAAACAGATGCCGCCGCGATACTGCGTCAGATGCTCCACAGCCAGGCGCAAACGCCTGGGGCCCGTTGGACCAAGCGATAACCAGTTGGCGCCGCGCGGGAAATATTCGTCGGGCAAAGTGTCGCTGAAGGCTTCGTAGTCGAGACGGAAATCCTCGATGTTGATCCGGGATTTCGGAACGCCCGTGCTGCCGCCAGTTTCGAAAGTGTAGACCGGACGATCTGCGTATCCCTTTGGCACCCAACGGCGAACGTTGCCTTCGCGCAGCCACTCATCTTCAAAGAAGCCAAACCGCGAAAGATCGTCATAGGTCTTGATCTCTTCGCGTGGATCCCAGGAGAGTTTGCCGGCGTAGTCCAGCCAGAATGGAGAGCCAGTGGCTGGATCAAAGTGCCATTGAATGACTTCACGGACCCACGCATCCAGGGCTTCGCGCGATTTTGTGACGTTGGTTTGCAGGGTGGTTTCAGTAGCCGACATTATTCAATTTGATAGCTCAGAGTTTTGGTATTTACTGAACCGGGCGCGGTAGCGCCGGATGCTAGAGTCCAGGCTCGTCAAAAACAGCCCCGCGCCCCCTCAATGCCAAGTTGACTCTGGGATCCGGCGCTACCGCGCTCGGTTCTGTATTGATTGTACGTAAAGATACCAGACCAAGTTTTCAAAACATAGCGAGGCCGGTGTTAAGTGAGCCGGCGCAACAGGCGTATAGAGTACAACCTTCAGGTTGCGGCCTTTGGTAACAAGTTAGTTCGTTCCTTGGGAAGCAGCAACCTGAAGGTTGTACTCTATACACCTGTTGTCGCGCCTACATGGGCAGTCGCAAACGCGCTTCACAACCCACGTGCGGTCGATTCTCGAGCGTCAATGTGCCGCCGTGTGCTTCGGCAATCTGCCGCGACAGCACCAAGCCGATGCCCGAGCCGTTCGTCTTGGTGGTAAAAAACGGCACGAACAGATTCGCAGTGTTTGCGATTCCTGGACCTTCGTCGCGAACCCAAACTTCAACCGTCCCGTTCTTCTGGTTCCAGCCCACTTCCACTCGTCCTCCGGTTTCCATCGAAGCGTCAACCGCGTTGCGCACCAGGTTGATCAGCAACTGCTCCAGTTGCACGTTATCACCCTGCACCGTTAGGTCGGGCCCCGGCACCACGGTCACCGGAATGCGTCTCTCTAAACCAGGAACGCTATTGACCAGGGCTCTGATGCTTAGGGGCTCAAGTCTGGGCTGCGGTAATCGCGCCAACTTTGAATACGACTCGACGAAGCGCGCCAACGAATCCGCGCGCGAAGAAATGACCTCGAGCCCTCGTTTTAGATCGTCATCCAGATCGGCTGGCTTGGTTTCGCGCCCCACCAGGTCCGCCAGACTGCCGGCAACCGATTTGATCGGCGCCAGCGAGTTATTCAGCTCATGGCCCAACACACGAAGGAGTCTTTGCCACGCAGTGCGTTCTTCTTCGCGCAACGTTTGACTCAGATCTGTCAGCACAAGCAGTTCGTGTTGGACACCGCCTTCGCGGAAGATACTGTGTCGAATGTCCCATCGCCCGACGCCGCCAGGAAAGACCATTTGCCTGGTTTGAGCTCCAGGGCCCGTCTGCCTATCAAAACACTGCGCCAAACCAAGCTCATCGCTGGTCCGTCCCAGCAACCGGGCCGACGGTTGGGCCAACAGCCTTTCGCCGGCGCGGTTTACCAACCGCAACCGCCGCTCGCCATCGAATGCAAAGACAGCAACATCGATCTCACCCATCACCGTGCGTAACAACGCCGTCGCTTCGAGTGCGGAGAGTCGTTGCTCGCGCAGCGTTTGGCCAAGCTCGTTTACTTCAAGCATTACCTCGCCGAGAGCGTCACCGGTCGTGGCCCAGCGGCCGCGTATGGAATAGTCGCCTTCGCGAATCGCAGCGAGAATGTTTGACAGGGTTTGAAGCGGCCGGATGATTCGTTGTTTGAGATTGAATGCGATCGACAGCCAGATGAGGATTAAGATCAGATCGATGGTCCATTGGAGCCTTCCAGAGTAGCCGCCCACCCAAAGCAGGAGCACGCAGATCACGACCGCTGGAAAACCAGCCGCCATCGAGAGGAGACCGACGCGTCGCTCAAATCTCAGCCGGCTCTTCTTTAATGCCGGGTCCAGGCTGGGAATGGTTGAGTGATGCTTGGGCAGTTTAGCGGGCGTGCTCATAGGCTAATACATGCGAGCGTGTTAGCGCCCCAACGGAAAGCGGCTTGCCGCCGCACAGTGCGGAAAGGCTCAGCCTTTCCGGGACTCGGACTGTTTCCTGAGGCTCAGCCTCAGGAAAGTAGGAGATGACCCAGGACGGAAAGCCAGAGGCTTTCCGCACTGTGCGGCGGCAAGCCGCTTACGACAGCCCATACTTCTGCAACCTGCGATAAAGCGCGCTGCGACTAAGTCCCAGTTCCTCTGCCGCACGGTTGGCATTTCCTCCACAGCGTGCGAGGGCTTTTTGAATCAGGAGCCGCTCCACTTCTTCAAGACTCATTTCGTCGAAGCGAGCATTGAGCCGCGCATCGGGCGTGGCCTGCAGCGCCAAATCGAAAGCTGTAATCACATTGCCGGAACTCATCAGCACGGCGCGCTCGACGACGTGGTCCAACTCTCGCACGTTCCCCGGCCACCGGTGTTGAAGAAGCGCCTCCACAGCGGGCGGCGTGAAGCCGGATATATCCCTGCCGTATCGCCCACGGTGTTGCTTCAGGAAATGTTCGGCGAGCGGCGTAATATCTTCGGGACGCTCGCGCAAAGGCGGCAGGTGAATCTCAACCGTGTTCAACCTGAACAGCAGGTCCTGGCGAAATTTTCCCAGGCCCACGTCGGCAAGCAGATCGGCGTTAGTCGCTGAGAGCACGCGCACATCAACTTTGCGAGTCTTGGATGACCCGACGCGTTCAAATTCACCAGTCTCCAAAACCCTTAGCAGTTTCGGTTGAAGGTTGAGAGGAACGTTTGCGATTTCATCGAGGAAGAGCGTTCCACGATCTGCCAACTCAAAACGCCCGACGCGGTCGGTCCTGGCGTCGGTAAATGCGCCACGCACGTGGCCGAACAACTCGCTTTCAAAAACGCCTTCAGCCAAAGCGCCGGCGTTGAGAGATACGAGAGGTCTGGTGGCACGCGCCGAAGCAGCGTGAAGCGAGCGAGCTACGACTTCCTTTCCCGTGCCATTCTCGCCAGTGATCAGTACGTTGGCGTCCGCGGGACCGATCCGTTCCACCAGTTTGAGAATTCCTTTCATTGCGGTTGACTCCGCAATGACGCGCGGAAGCTTAGACCCAGCCTCCACGGCGTTGTCACGCAAAGCGATATTCTCTGCTTCGAGATCCTGTCCTCGTCGCAGGGCGTCCGCCAACTCAACCTGAGTGCGCAACACTGCCAGCAGCCGCGCGTTGTCCCAGGGCTTCTGAATAAAATCGCGCGCGCCGCGGCGCATCGCTTCGACTGCCAAATTGACGCTGCCCCAGGCTGTCATCACGACCACTGGCAACGTGGGATCGACTGCCTGTATGCCTGTCAGCAAGTCGAGCCCTTCACTTCCCGAGGTAGTGTCGCGAGCGTAGTTCAGGTCTATCAAAACGACGTCCAGATCTTCCGAGTTTACAGCTTTCAAAACACCGGCAGGAGAAGACGCAGTCTCCGTCTGAAAGCCCTCGCCCTTGAGGAGCAGGCGCAGCGCGGCGAGCACGTCGGATTGATCATCAGCTATAAGGATTTTTGGCATCGTCAGAAACAGTTTAGTTTAGATGAAGATAGGCGGGAAATTACCGGCGCGCAACCATGCAACTTTGAATCGGACGTCTCCCTGGAGTGCGCCGCCTCGTCGGCGCTTTGGCCCGCGGCGGCTTGGCGCCCGCCTCCTAGCAAGCATTGATGTAACGAATTCTGAAGCTACTCGCCCGATATCGTTTGGCATCGGCGTGACGAGAACAAAAGCGGCGCCAGGCCGCCGCGGGCCAAAGCGCCGACAAGGCGGCGCACTCCAAGGAGACGCCCCCTTCCAGATTAATTTCGAAGGCCCGAAAGTTACTCATAGCGTAGCGCTTCCAACGGATCGACTCTCGCCGCGCGACGGGCGGGCAAGTAGCAAGCAATCAGTGCCACTACCAACATACCTAACGAGACGCCGACGAACGTCACTGCGTCAGTTGGTGTCACGCCGAATAACAAACTCCTCATTAGCCGAGTCAAAGCAAATGCGCCCGACAGTCCAATGACCACGCCAATGATCGCCAGCGCCATTCCATTTTTCACCACTAGTTTGACTACGTCAGACATACGCGCACCGAGGGCCATACGCACGCCGATTTCATGCGTGCGACGCGTTACCGAGTATGTCATTACGCCATAAACTCCAAGTGCCGCCAGCACTAACGCAACACTGGCAAACACGCCCAGCAGCAGGAGGTTAAAGCGCCGCGTGGAGATCGATTTCGCGACCAGGGAATCGAGTGTCTGCGTTTGCCAGACCATCTGGTCACGGTCCAACTCCTTGAGCGCGTTCCGCACCGTCGCAGTCATCGCGCCGGGGTCGGGTGAATCAGTACGCACAATGAGATTCATGCGACGTATCGGCGCTTGCTGAAATGGAATGTAGAATTCCGGATCAGCCTCAACTTCAAGCGACTCTCGGCGCACGTCACCCATGATGCCAACGATCTCGCGGGGCGGCTTATTCTCCTCGAGCACGAGACGCTGTCCAATCACTTTTTCGCCCGGAAAGAAACGGCGCGCGAACGCCTCGCTAACCATGATTACCCGCGGAGATTTCTCCCCGTCTTCGCTTGTGATTAGCCTTCCCTCACGAAGCGGAATCTTCAGAGTCTCAAAATATCCTGGACTAACCACAGTGTAATGAGCATAGACATTTGAACCCGGGGGAAACGGCGGACGACCGGCGATGTTAAAGCTGGCGACGTTTACGTTATTACTCAGCGGTAAGTAATTGACCACGCTTGCGGCTTGGACACCGGGCAGCGCTTCTGATCGCTCGATCAAGCGTTGGAAAAATTCGGCTTGCTTTGGGGGTGTATCGTAGCGTTGGCGGCTTAGTGGAATATCCAAGGCCAGCACTTGATTGGGTTCAAAACCAGGATTGGTTTGCAATAACCGGACAAAACTCTTTATCAAGAGTCCTGCTCCAATCAAAAGGACAAGCGAAAGGGCAACTTCGGCCACAACCAGGGCGCTGCGCGCGCGGTTTCGTCGAATATTTTCAGTGGAGCCGCGACTCGCATCTTTAAGAGCGTCGTTTAGATCAGGCTTCGACGCGTGCATCGCGGGCACCATGCCAAACGCGAGTCCCACAACCGACGACAGCACGAGGGTAAAAGCCAACACTTTTCCGTCGAGGCTGACCTGCTGAAGCCGAGGGATGTTTGCAGGTCCAATCGCTACCAGAAGATCAACTCCCCAGGTCGCGAGCACTAAACCCAAAACTCCGCCTACCACTGACAGGAGCAGGCTCTCAATCAGTAGTTGTCTCATGATGCGCAGGCGGCTGGCGCCAAGAGCACTGCGAATCGCGATTTCTTTTTGTCGCGAGGCCGCGCGCGCCAAGAGAAGATTCGCGACGTTGGCGCAGGCAATCAGAAGAACAAACCCCACCGCCACGAACATTATTAATAGCGCGGGGCGCACATCGCTGGTCAGATCCGCATGCAGTGAAGCGCCACCGATAACCGTATTGGTGTTTGTAGCTGGATACTGTTGCTCCAACCGCTTGGCGATGGTGCGCAATTCTGCATTTGCTTCGGCAACAGATACACCGGGTTTGGTGCGCGCAATCACATCCAGGATGTGCGCGTCTCGCACTTCCCATTCAGGCGTCGGACGATCGTTGATCGGTTCCCAAAAGTCCTGCGGCTCGGCGCGAAATGGAAACGCGTAACCTGGAGGCATCACTCCGATGATAGTTACCGAGTCGCTCCCCAGTTTCATTTGCTTACCAATCACGTCATTCGTACCGCCGAACCGTCGCTGCCAAAGCCCATGACTGATGACTACGACTGTCGCATTTGGATGATCATCTTCCTTAGTAAATACATTTCCCAGTACCGGCTTTACGCCCAGCACACCAAAATACTCATGCGATACTGCAGCGCCCAGGACACGTTCGGAGTCTGAGCCGTCAACCGACATCATCGCGCCCGAATTGAAATAACCGGACATGTATTCGATGGTCTGAGTTTGTGCCCTCACGTCCTTGAAGTCCGGGAAGGAAAAGGTGCCGCGTTCGGGTAGTCCCTGCGTGCTTTCTCCTAAGCGCATCAATCGCTCTGGTTCAGGAAAAGGAAGAGGCCGCAGTAGGACTGTGTTTACGACGGAAAAGATCGCCGTGTTTGCACCGATGCCAAGCGCGAGCGTTATGAGTGCGATCGCAGTAAACGTCGGGCGTTTGAGCAAACTGCGGATTCCGTAGCGAAAGTCTTTGAGTAGGTTTTCCATAATCCTCTTTTTGGGCTTATTGGAGTGCGCCTCTTTGGAGTGCGCCGACGAGGCGGCGCTTTGGTCCGCGGCGGCCCTGGCGCCGCCTTTCTGTTGCGGCTACCCAACGCCGGGTTTATTTCAGGTTCGTAATAAAATCGCTACTCCAATCCTTGGCATGGAAGCGGCGCCAGGCCGCCGCGGGCCAAAGCGCCGACGAGGCGGCGCACTCCAAGGAGGCGCCTCCTCCGAGGAAGATTTCTTACTCGTATCGCAGCGCTACCAGTGGATCGACTTTCGTGGCGCGGCGCGCAGGAATGTAACAGGCCAGCAGCGCTACGAAGATCAAAACAGCAGAGACCGCAATGAACGTCAGCTTATCGGTGGGAGTGACACCGAAAAGTAGTGTAGACATCAATCGCGTCAACGCGATGGCGCCTGCTGTTCCCAGGACCACTCCAATCAACGTTAAGGTCAGTCCATTTCGGATGATCAGTTTCAGCACGTCACCAGCTTGCGCTCCGAGCGCCATGCGTATGCCGATTTCCTGCGTTCGTTGAGTCACGGCATACGAGATCACTCCATAAATACCAATGGCGGCCAATACCAGCGCCAACACTGCAAAGAGCGCAAGCAAAGACATGTTGAAGCGCCGGGCGGCAAACGAACTGGCCGCTACCTCGTCCATAGTCCGTACCTTGGTTACCGGCAGTTGCGCATCGACTTTCCAAACCTGTTCCTTGATTGCCTGCGCCATTGCCGCAGGATCAGATTGCGTACGCGCGATCAAACTCATCCAACGTTTCCAGGGCGGAGCCTGCGTGTAGGGCGAATAAAGCGCGGCTTCTTCCGGCAAATCAAGGCCAAAGTGCTTGACGTCTCCCACTACACCTACAATTGTGATCCACCGCACCTCAGAACTCCGCGCCCAACGAACGCGTTTGCCCAGAGGGTCTTCATTTGGAAAATAACGACGGACCATCGCTTCGTTTGCGATTCCTACAAGGGGCGCCTTCTCGGCAAAATCTCGCGAATCAAAATCGCGGCCGGAGCGCAGCGGAATTTGCATCGTCCTGAAGTAATCGCCCTGTACGCTGCGCGTTTCCAAGCTTGGCTCGGCTCCAGGCTCGATGTGCGGCGCACCATCAATTAGAAAATCGTGACTCAGACTGTCGAAGCTGAGTGGCAGTTCACTCACCATGGCAGCCTGGACGCCCGGCAATGACTTGAGCGACTCAAGTGTCTGCGATCGAAAACGGTTTTGTTTGTCAGGTTCTTTGTAGCGCGCCTCAGGTAATTCGATGCGCATCGTAACGAGGTGGTCAGCAGCAAATCCCGGCTCGACTGCACGAAGATTCCAAAACGTCTTGATGAGCAGTCCTGCGCCTACCAGAAGAACAAGTGCTACTGCCAGCTCGACGACAACAAAGGCGCCACGGAGACGTTGACGCGCACCACCGGCGGTTGAGCTGCGCCCACCTTCTTTCAGGGATTCACTCACACCACCGCGCACGGCAGCCCATGCAGGCAGTAAGCCGAAGACGATTCCTGTAAGCAAGGAAAGACCAAAGGTGAATCCAAGCACGCGAAGGTCTACGCCGATCTCCTGAAGCCGCGGCAGGTTTTCTGGTTTAAACGAAACCAGCAGGCTCGTTCCCCATATCGCTAACAGCACGGCGACTGCGCCACCAACGAGGGACACCAGCACGCTCTCTGTCAGAAGTTGCCGAATCAAACGCCAGCGTCCTGCTCCGAGCGCTGAGCGAATTACAAACTCGCGTTCGCGTTCAGCCGCACGCGCCAACAATAGATTTGCAAAATTCGCGCAGGCAATCAGAAGGACCAAACTCACGGCGGCAAACAAGACAAGCAATGCACGCCGCGACTCGCCGACAATGCTTTCATGCAGAGGAATCAGCACGGTGTTGCGCATCTTGTTTTCGTCCGGATACTGCGCGGCAAGGTTCTTATCGATCAACTGCATGTCGGACCGTGCCTGATCGATTGTCACACCCGCCGCCAGCCGGCCGTAGGTGCGCAGAAAATGTACGCCGCGGAATTTTGCGGCCAGCGCGTTTGAGACATGTACGGGAGTCCAGGACTCACTGTTGTCGGTGGGTGCGGTAAAACCGGCGGGCATCACACCAATGACCGTGTACACGTTGCCGCTTAGTGGAATAGTCTTGCCGACGATTTCAGGATCGCCGCCGAACTGTCGTCGCCAGAGCGCGTTGCTCAGTACAACTACGTGCGGATTGCCAGGCTTGTCATCGTCGGCAGTGATGACGCGACCAAGTTCCGCCTTCACGCCTAACGTCTCAAAGAAGTCACCTGTGACATGACCGTTTTGAATCTGCACGGGCTCGTTGCCGGCTGTGTAGTCAAGGGCCTGCAATACCACGCCACCGAGTTTTATGAAGGAGCGATTCTGCGCCTCGACGTCTGCGAGCTCAGGAGCTGATTGATTGGAGCGAAAGGTGACGAGGGAGCTTGGGTCGTCGTACGCGAGCGGTCGGAGCAGAACGGCGTTGATGACGCTGAAGATGGCGGAGTTCAGGCCAATGCCCAAGGCTAGTGTGATCACGGCAACGGCGGTGAAGCCGGGTCGTTTCAGCAGACTGCGAATCGCGTAACGTATGTCTTTGGTTAAATTTTCCATCGTTCTCCCTTTCTATTGTCACCTGGGGCGTCTCCTTGGAGTGCGCCGCCTTGTCGGCGCTTTGGCCCCGGCGGCGGCTTGGCGCCTCCTTGGAGTGCGCCGCCTTGTCGGCGCTTTGGCCCGCGGCGGCCTGGCGCCGCTTTGGTCCTCGTCGTCGCGCTGCCGGTTTAATTCACGCTCGTTCCAAGATCGTCAACTCAATTCCCTGTTAAGGAAGCGGCGCCAGGCCGCCGCGGACCAAAGCGCCGACAAGGCGGCGCACTCCAAGGAGGCGGAGCACTCCAAGGAAGCGCCCCACCCCAAGGGACTTCTATTCGTATCGGAGCGCGCCGAGTGGATCCACCTTCGTCGCGCGGCGTGCCGGGATGTAACAAGCCAACAACGCCACCGCTAACAACGTCCCAACCACTACCGCAAACGTAGTCACATCTGTCGTCTGCACCTCAAATAGCAAACTCCTCAACAGTCGCATCAATCCAAACGCCGCCACCACGCCCACCACAATGCCTGCGAGCGCGAGGGACAGTCCCTGTTTCAAGACCATCTTCAGGATGTCGGAAGTTTGCGCACCTAGTGCCATCCGCACACCGATGTAATGCGTCTGTTGACTGACGGAATATGAAACGACTCCGTAGATACCGATCGACGCCAACAACAATGCCACGCCGGCAAAGATGCCAATCAGGAGTGCTGGAAAGCGACGCATAAACGCAGCGGGCGAGTCGCCAATCAGTTCCTCCATCGGTCGCACATTAAAGATCGCTACGTCGGATTCCAATGAACGCGTCTCATTGCGAATTGTCGCCGCCAACGCGGCTGGATCACTGGTTGTGCGAACTACGAGGTTGGTCCCCACGCCCGGAAATCGCCTGAAGGGGTAATAGACGACCGGGCGGAGCGCTTCGTCCAGACCACCGATCTTCACGTCGCCAACAACGCCGACAATTAGATCGGTCTGTCCTGAAAACGACCCATAGGCCAACCTGCGACCTACTGGATCGCGCCCGGCAAAAACTTTATCCGCCAGGGTCTTGCCGATGATGACAACGCCAGGAATCGGAACCGGCGGAAGAGTTCGGCCCTGGGCCTGGGCTTGAGTTTGCGCCTGTGCCTGGGCTTGGGCCGCTTGCCGCTGCGCCTCTCCATCCCGCTCATCAAAGGCACGACCGGCGATGATCGGAACGCCGAGCGTTTGAAAGTAACTTTCGTCAACTGTGCGTATGTTTGCCTCCATCTCCTGACCGGGTTGTGGGATTGGATCACCGTCGATGTAAAAACGCGTGGTGTTACCACTCTGGAGAGGAAGAATGTTGACAGTGCCCGAACCCGTGACCCCGGGTAACGATTGCACACGATCGTTTAGTTGTTCATAAAACTGAACTTGCTTGCCGGCGTCGGTATATTTCGCCGCAGGCAGAGTCACGCTTAGCGTCAGAACATTCTCCGGGTTGAACCCGACATTTGACTGCAACAGTTTCAGCAGCGACTTCATCATCAATCCGGCGCCGACCAAAAGGACGACCGCCATAGCAATCTCGGCAGTCACCAGAACACTGCGGAGACGATGCTTCGCCCCACCCGCGCTGGAGCGGCCGCCTTCCTTGAGCACTTCATTCAGATCGGGCCGTGACGACTGGATCGCCGGCGCTAAGCCAAACACGATCCCCGTGAGTAGCGATAGTCCGAAGGAGAACGCAAGAATGCTCGAGTCAATGCGCAGAGTTTTGAGAAACGGCAGTGCATTGATTTGACTATCCGGAAGGGTTGCGACGAGAGCATCCACACCCCAATAAGCAATCAACAAGCCGAGTGCACCACCGATGAGGGAGAGCAACACGGCTTCGGTTAACAGTTGACGGACCACACGCCACCGGTTGGCTCCCAGCGCGGCGCGAATCGCAACCTCTTTCTGACGCGACAACGAACGAGTGAGCAACAAACTCGCGACGTTGGCGCAGGCTATAAGAAGCACAAAACCGACGGCTGCAAGTAAGACAAGAAGAATTGGTTTAACTTGCCCGATAAACTGCTCCTGCAGTGGGATCAGCTTAACGCCTGTGCCGGCATGTGATTGATTGTGTTCCTGCTCGATTCGTTTTGCGATCACAGCCAGCTCCGATTGCGCCTGTGCCTCGCTTATGCCCGGCTTGAGCCGGCCAATAAGATTAGTGCCGTGCATGAAGCGCCGCGTGAGTTGAGCGTCGGTCGGTTGATAGGCCCGCCAAAGGTCGGCGTTTCTGAGTGCAAACTGAAAACTCGAAGGCAGCACACCGACTACGGTGTGATTGTCGCCATTGATGATCAGCGATTGACCTATGATGCTGGTATCGGCGCCAAACCTTCGTTGCCACATTCCATAGGTCAGTACTACAACGCGCTCGGCGCCCTGTTTGTCCTCGCCTGGTTGAAATGTGCGGCCAAGCATCGGCTCGACGCCAAGCACGGAAAAGAAATTCGCCGACGCCGCGGGGGCGAAGACACGTTCAGGCTCGCCACGCCCGCTCATTATTCCGCCGCCTCCGGTGTATGCAGCTAAACCGTCGAAGACCTGGTTCTGTTGATAGTCCTGATAATCGGGATACGAGAACTCGCGCTGCGCAAACTCCTTCTGCGGTGTGCTCTCCCAAACGTGATAGAGGCGTTCGGACGATTTGTAGGGAAGTCCGCGCAACAGTCCGGCGTTAACGACAGTGAAAATCGCCGTGCTGGCGCCGATGCCCAGCGCGAGTGTCATCACAGCGATTAGTGTGAAGCCAGGCTTCTTCCGCATCGTGCGAAATGCGTAACGCAGGTCTTGCATTAGTTTGTGCATATAAAATTTCCTCCCATGAACAGGTGTTTGAAGCACAACCTTCAGGTTGCGGTAGTTCCATATGTTGACCGTCCGGTCTGTCGCAACGTCGCAAGCTAAAGTTGTACCGGATCAACCTCTCCGAGCAACCAGGTTCACTTTGTGCTTTGTTAGTACTTTGTTCTTTGTTCTTTGTTCTTTGTTCTTTGTCAGTTGTTAGTTGCACGTTAGGCATAGGGGCCACCGACAACTGACAACTGACAACTGAAAGAGCAAAGCACCAAGGACAAAGAACCAAGAACCAAGAACCAGTTATTCGTAACGCAGCGCCTCTAACGGATTCACTTTTGTTGCACGGCGCGCCGGGATGTAACACGCAAACAGCGCCAGAAGGGCAAAGCCCACTGCTGCGGCAGTGAACGTAGTCACATTCGTCGGTGTAACTCCGAACAAAAGACTCGCGATCAGGCGCGTCAATCCAAAAGACGCCGCGAGGCCAAGAGCAACTCCGATAGCGACCAGCAACATGCCATGGCCAATGATTAGCTTGAATACATCGCGAGCCTGAGCTCCCAACGCCAACCGTATTCCAATCTCACGGGTGCGCTGGGCCACGGAAAATGCCAGCACGCCGTAAAGCCCAAGGGCAGTCATAAGCGTTGCCAGCAATCCGAACGCAATGCAGAGCCAGGTGACCAAACGCTCCTGGGTAATTGAATCGTTGATCTGAGCGTTCAGCGTAGTGACGTTGTACAAAGGGAGATGCGGATCGAGCCGCGCTACCTGCGCACGAACTTGATCACTAAGCGCCGTGGGATCGCCCGCCGCTTTTACATGCATGGTCAGATCAAACAGTCTTGGCTGTTGTTCAATCGGCTGATAGAAGTGACGCAGTGCGGGGTCGCGCAAGCTGAGTGCTTGCACGTTCTTTACTACCCCAACGACTACCGTATCAGGAATTTTATCGGTGCCAATTTTCCGGCCAATCGGATCTGAGGCGCCAAAAAAATGCTGTGCCATCTTCTGGTTGATGACCGCTACCTTCGGGGCGGCGGCAGTGTCCTGATCGTTAAATTCGCGGCCACGCACCAAAGTAATTCCCAGCGATCGAAAATAGTCGGACGAAACCAACGAGGATTGGGCATTGACACGTTCACCCTCGCGTGGCTGGTAGCCTTCGACGACCAGGCCCAGCTGGTCCCAACTTCCGGAAATCGGAGAATCGGATGAAAGGCTGGCCGATTCCACACCCGGAATAGCGCGCAGGCTGGTTAACAAGTCACGGTAAAAGTTTTGAGTTTTCTCCGGCGAGTATCCGTTCAGGGCAGGATTGATGGATGCGATAAGAACATTATTCCTGGCAAATCCCGTATCAACTCCACGGAGTTTTTGCAGACTGGTTAGGAAGAGCGCAGATCCGATCAGCAGCGGCAGCGAGAGGGCCACCTGCAGTAAAATCAAACCGCTACGAAGGTTGAATAACCCGCCACCCGAGACGAAAGTTCTACTCTCGCCACGCAGCGCAAATGCCGATTTCCCACCTGCAGCGCGTAGTGCTGGAGCGAGGCCAAGAATTACACCCACAAGCAGCGACACCAGGAAGGTGAAGCCGATGAAGCGCCAGCTGAGCGGCTGGTCCAGGTTAAGGCGATAGTCGGCCGGCATAAAGCCTAGCAGCGCCCCTTTCACCCATGAAGCGATCAGCACGCCTGCAACAGCGCCAACCAGCGATAGCAAGACCGCTTCAGTCAACCATTGCCGCAGCAAACGAAGACGTCCAGCGCCGAGGGCAAGTCTTACTGCGATCTCCTGATCGCGCGTCGCGTCGCGGGCCAACATTAGGTTAGCGAGATTCGCGCAGAGTATGAGAAGTACGATGCAGGTAGCGCCAAAGAGAAGCAGGAGCGGGGTCTTCATTTCTCGTTGAAGATTCTGGTATCCCTGGCTGCCATCCCGCAGTTGGATCTTCTGAGCGAGAAATCGTTGGCGGGCAGTCGCACTGGTATCCGCCGGTAATTGTTCCGCCTCGCCCGAGCGAATCTGTTGGTATAGCAATTCAAGCGAGGCCTGCGCCTGAGCCTGCGTGACACCGTCCCTCCGACGGGCCATCAGAGTCAGCCATTGATGTCGCCGGCTTTGCAAACGCGATTTGGGGACAGGGTTGAATACCAGCGTCATCATCATCGGCACGCGAACGTCGGCATTGCTCGAGAGATCAGTGCCGTAGAAACCCGGAGGAGAAACGCCTATCACCGTGATTGGATTTTCGTTAACGAGGATCGTCTTACCAACGACAGCCGGGTCCTTTCCAAATCGCCGCTCCCAGAAGGCATAACTCAACACGGCAACGGGATGCGCGCCAGGCGTGCGATCATCGTCCTGAGCTAGCAGCCGGCCGGCCCACGGCCTGACACCCAATACTTCATAATAATTCCCGCTGACCAGCTCTCCCCTCACCCGATCGTTGCGACCTTCATAACTGACGTTCATCTGAGCGCCGCCGCGGGCAAGCACGCCAGAAAAGACGTCGTTCTTGTCACGCAGGTCCTGATACATCGGATATGAGAACGAATTGTTGATCTCCGAATCAGATGTGGGATCGATTGACCCTAAGGTGTTCAATTGATCGGGGGCACTGACGGGCAAGCTCTGCAACAGGACTGCATCCGCGAATGAAAAGATCGCAGCGTTAGCGCCGATGCCGAGGGCCAGCGTTAGGACTGCTACCAGACTCAGCCCGGGATGCTTACGCATCATGCGAAAGGCGTAGCGGACGTTTTGTTTAAGATTATTCATCATTCTCTCCGTATCGGAGCTTTGTGCTTTGGCTTTGTACTTTGTACTTAGTTCTTTGTTCTTGGTTCTGTGTCCGTGGTGAGTCGTTAGTTGTCAGTAGCTCCTTAGGCGAAAGATGCAACTGACAACTAACAACTAACCACTGACAAAAAAAAACAAAAAACAAAGTGCAAAGCACCAGGCACAAAGAACAAAAGAGCCAACTATTCGTACCGCAGCGCTACGAGCGGATTCACTCGCGACGCTTTTCGCGCGGGGAGATAGCCTGCCAACAGGGCCACGAGAGTCAGCAACGTCACCGCCGCCAGTAATGCAAGCGGATCACTTGGTGTTAGTCCAAAGAGTTGATTGGCGATCAACTTCGCCGCTGCCCATGAAGCGGGCAAACCGATCGCCAGGCCCACTCCAACCAGCACCAGGCTCTCTTTCAAGACCATCCAGACAATCCGCTGACGGTCTGCGCCAAGAGCCATGCGGATTCCAATTTCGTTTGTGCGACGGACGACTGCGTGGGCCATAATTCCGTATAACCCGACGCATGAAAGCAGCAGGCCTAACAGTCCGAAGAAGCTGACAAGCTGTGCAATCAATTTGTCCTGTCTCAAAGTTTCTTCGGTTTGCAGACGGAGAGTGGTGAAATTCAAGATCGGCAGTTTGTCGTTGACGTCTGTGATCGCGGTGCGGACCGGGCCCGTAAGGTTTAAGGGATCCCCCGCCGTCCGGATCTCAAAGACATTTGAGAACGCGCCAGCATCCTGGGCTTGTAGAATCGGCCGAAACACGGTGCGGTCCGGTTGCTCTTTGGCGCTATCGTATTTTGAGTCGCCAATCACGCCAACAATCTCGAAATCATCCTTATCTGAATCTTCTTCAAAGGTCATCCGCCGCCCGAGAGGATTCTGATTAGGGAAAAACGACTTCACGAAAGACTGATTAACTACGGCCACACGCGTTGACGCCGGCGTGTCCTGAAGTCCAATCTCGCGGCCCATCAGGAGCGGCACGCCAAGCGTTTCGGCGAATCGCGGCCCAACGTATATGTCGGACACGCTCGTATCCTCTCCCTTCGCCGGCGTGTATCCGCGAACTGTAATCGTGCTGTTTCTGCTGGTGCCCGCCATCGGACTGTAGGTGGCGATAGTAGCGGACTGGACGTTTGGCAGTGAGCTCAGCCGATCATAAAGTTGACGGTAGACACCGCTCAATTGATCGGGCTTGTAACCGGCGAGCCGCATGTCAACACTGGCGAGCAAGACATTCTCGCGATTGAAGCCAAGATCCTCTTGCTGAAGTTTGATGAGACTGCGAGCAAACAGACCCGCGCCGACCAAGAGGACCAGAGACACTGCCACCTGGGCCACCACTAGAGCTGAACCCAGATTGAAGCGGCTCTTACGTCCACGAGCGGACTTCTCCTTCAGGGCCGTTGTCAGATCAATTTTTGTGGCGCGGAGAGCGGGCGCGATGCCAAACAGCACGCCAGAGACAATTGAGATGCCCAGGGTGAATAGCAGCACCGTCGTGTCAGGCTTAACATCGAGCGGCGACGTCGCAGCCAGACGGCTAACTAAAACGGTAACACCCCATTGGGCGATCAAGACGCCCAACACGCCACCGATTGCTGCCAGCAGCAAACTCTCAGTTAGTAGTTGACGCATCAACCGCCAACGGCTCGCGCCCAAAGCCTGGCGTAATGAAATTTCCGCCCGTCGTGCTGCTGCGCGTGAGAGCAGAAGGTTCCCGACATTGGCGCAGGCAATTAGCAGCACAAGCGCGACTATCACCATCAACATCTTCAAAGCCTGCGAATAAAAGGACCGCAGACCAGAGATGCCGCGAGCACCGGATGCCAGGCTTACGTAGATGTTTTGTATTGCGACCCGGTTGTCATCCGTGAGCTGACTGCCGGCCTGGTCCGTGAGGAATTGATGTAAACGTGCATTAACTCCGGCCTGTGCCTGCTCGAGCGAAACGCCGGGTTTCAGCCGGCCGATCATATTCAACCAGTAAACGTTCTTGTCTTCGAAAGCTGCGGGTCGCAGTTCAATTTGCGGTTGAAACGCGAGGGGCAACCAGTAGTCAGGAGAGCGCCGTACACGAGTCCCGAAGAATTCCGGCGGCATCACACCGACGATCGTGAAGGTCGTGCTGTTTAGTAGAATCTGTTTTCCCACGGCGTGGGGGTCACCGTTCAGTTTTTGTTTCCAATAGCCGTTGCTGATCACAGCCGCTGGCGGCGCTCCGGCCGAGTCGTCGGCGTTTGTCAGCACGCGCCCCTGCATCGCGTTGACTCCAAGCACAGCGAAGTAGTTTCCGGAAACCAGATGGCCTGAAGCTCTTTCGGCTTCAGCCGACTGCACGTCTGTTCGTCTAACGCTGATTCGGCTTTCACCGCTGCGGAATGCGCTCAACTCCTGAAACGACCCGTCGTGTTCGCGAAAGTGACGGTAGGATGCATAAGAGAAGAGGTCCCAACGGCCGGCTCGAAAGTCACCGTCCGAAGTGCGCGTTCCTTCGCTGGCCCCGTCGTTAAACAGGACTAGTTCTTCAGGTTTGTTAACCGGCAACGGCTTAAGGACCACCGCGTTAATCAAAGTGAAGATCGCAGTGTTAGCGCCGATGCCGAGCGCGAGGATTACCAGCGCAACGATCGTAAAAGCCGGTCGTTTAAACAAACCACGGGCGCTGTATCGAATGTCCTTTAAAAGTGAATCAAACATGCTTCCCTCCTGGTAGTCTGTTGCCCACCACGCAAGCTAAAACTTGTACTCTATACGCCTGTTCGCTAAGAGGTGTTTGGAGTACAACCTTCAGGTTGCCTCTTTCCCAATCACAGAAGCTACGTTTCACCTCAATGCGTAAGCTAGTCTCTCGAATTCAACGCAAGCTGGCCTCTCCCTTACGACGCAAGCTGAAGCTTGTACTCTATACGCCTGTAGTCGATGGGATCACTCATATCGTAGCGACACGACTGGATCGACTTTCGTCGCCCGCCGCCCGGGTATGTAACACGCAACCAGCGCGACCACGGTTAGCAACACCGCGATGCTTGCAAACGTCACCGGATCGGTTGGTTCAACTCCGAAGAGCATCGTCGCCATTAGCCTTGTCAGGGCAAAGGCTCCGACCAATCCGATCACAACCCCGATCAGCGCCAGTAACATTCCCTGGCCCATAACCATCTTGAATACATCGCGTGGCTGCGCGCCGATGGCCATACGTATCCCAATCTCGTGCGTGCGTTGTGTGACCGTGTAAGACATCACGCCGTAGATGCCGACGATCGCCAGCACCAGGGCGATGCCTGCGAAGAGACTGAGCAAGGTGAGATTCAGACGTTCAGGCGCCACGGACTCGGCGCGAATCTCGTCCATCGTGCGAATGTTGTAAATGGGTTGGTCGGAATCAACCTGTGCTACCTGCTGGCGCAGCGACGAGATCATCTGATTTGGATCAGACTGGCCCTTGACGATCACGGTCATCCCGCCATTAGGAAGCTGGGCAAACGAGAAATAACCCTGCACACGGTTCGAGTCCTGACTCAAACCTTCCATCTTCACGCGACCAACCACGCCCACAACTGTCAGTAACGGGTTCTCCGGATCGGCGCCTCCGACCCTGATGCGCTTGCCGACCGCATCTTCGTTGGGCCAATAACGCCGGGCAAACTCTTCATCGATAATGATCGAGTTCACCCCCGCCATCATTCTTTCTTCTTCGTTCTTCAACTTGCTCATGTCTTTGCCGGCCAAAAAAGACCGGTCGTCGCGATCGGTAAAATAGCGGCCGCGTTTTAACGGGATGTTCATCGCCCTAAAATAATCAGGAGTCACGAGACAGGCTTCCATCAACGGCGTCTGACCCCGTGGCGGCGGAGGCTGTCCGTCGACGGTAAACGACGTCTGCCATCCGTTGTTGCCAAGCGGCAATCCGGATGCTGCCGCGGTCGCCTCCACTCCCGGCAAGCCGCGGATGTTTTCAAGTAGCCTCGTGTAAAAGGCGGCGCGTTGATCTTCCTTCGGGTATTTCTTCTGCGGCAGCGACACGCTGAAGCTGGACAGGTGTTCGTATGAGAAGCCGGGATCGACGGTTTGGAGGCGATAGAAACTTCGGATCATCAACCCGGCGCCAATCAGTAGCACCAGAGTGGTTGCAACTTCGACTACGACCAGCGAGCTGCGCAGCCAATGTCGTCCTGATGTTCCCCGTCCGGTTTCTTTCAATGTTTCGTGAACATCTACTTCGCCGGCTTGCAGCGCCGGCACCAAACCAAACAGAAGCCCTGTCATGAAGGAGAGCCCGATGGTAAACGCCAGGACGGTCCAGCTCAGGCTTATCTCGCGCCAACGCGGAATAGCATCCGGACTTATATAAAGGATGAGCTTGATGCCCCAGTGCGCGAATAGCAGTCCAATAGTGCCGCCGATTATTGAGAGCAGGATGCTCTCGGTGAGCAGTTGGCGGGCTATACGCCAGCGTCCGGCGCCCATCGCGGCCCGGATAGCCATTTCCTTTTGGCGCGATGCGGCGCGGGCCAGCAGCAGGTTGGCGATATTTGCGCAGGCTATTAGTAGAACGAACGCTACCGCCGCAAAGAGCACCCAGAGGGCGCGCCGCGCATCGCCGACAAAGATCTCCAGTAGCGGCCGGAGTCTGACGCGATTGCCGGTGTTGGAGTCTGGATACTGCTTTTCAAGATTGGCAGCTACGTTGTCCATGTCGGCCACCGCCTGCTCAAATGTGACTCCAGGTTTTAGTCGGCCTACTCCATACAAACCCGGATGATTGCCGCGACTTTGCCACGATGTTTGATCGGACAACTGGCCGACCGGCACCAGCATTTCAACTCGACTTGGGTACGCATAGCCCTGTGGCATGATCCCAATAACTGTATAGCTCTTGCCATTGAATGTGAGCGGCTGATTGAGAATGCCGAGTTGCCCACCAAAACGGCGCTGCCACAAGGGATACATCAGCACCACAACCGGATTGCCACCGGGCTTATCTTCGTCGTTGGTAAAGACGCGGCCGTGAGCCGCATTAACGCGCAGCACGGAAAACAGATCAGCGGACACCTGTCCGGTGGTGATTCGTTCAGCATCGCCCCAGCCGGTCAGGTTGTAACTGCTGCGGTTGTAGACGCCGATCTTTTCGAACGCTTTGTTTTGGTTGCGCCAATCGGTGAAGTTTGGATAGGAGATCGACATCTCATCGAGAGTCGGATTCTTCTCGTTGAGAAAAACGAGCCGTTCCGACTCTTCGTAAGGTAATGGCCGCAGCAGAACGGCGTTGACGACGCTAAAGATGGCGGTGTTGGCGCCGATGCCTAATGCGAGCGCGAGAATCACGACAAAAGTAATGCCCGGGTTCTTCAATAACATTCGCGCGCCATATCGCACGTCCTGCCAAAGCGTTGTAAGCATGTCTTGGACTCCTTAACGATACCTATTATTCGCGTGTGCAATACCAGTTCCTTGAACCTTCTTCGTCCCGTTAGGGACCGAATGTTTATAGACCTCGTCAGAGCGCTACTCCCCGCTCCAGCGGAGCGGAATAGGGTTGAGTCGCCCTCGGCCCCGCCGAACATCGCGCTCCGCGGGAGCGCTTTTCGTTGTTAGTGCGGGGGCTCTATAAACATTCGGCTCCTACGGAGCAGGCAGTCCGCCTTGGATTACCAGCTTTGTTCGGAAACGCCACTACCCGATCGCTTGAGCCGCACACCGCCGTTCGTAGTCGTTGCGCGCACCGTTGGCCCACCCGAACCCAGGTCCATCGAAAGTTCTTTCGTAATCCGGCCTTGCACGGTAATCGGAAAATCCGTACTCACATGTCCGTTTACGGTCCCCGTCTCCAGACGCGCCGAATAATTTTCCGGGACCGACATCACGACGCCGCCATTCGTTGTCTTGACATTCAACTCTTCGCCGTCCCAGCGGCTGCCATCCAGCTCCACGACAAGACCGCCGTTAGTCGTGCTGCCATGGACCTTGCCACCGACGCGACGCAAAACCACACCGCCGTTGAGTCCGTTAAACTCAATCCGCCCGTTGACATCCGCGATCGCGATGCCGCCGTTATGGGCTGTAAGGGCCAGGTTGGAGCGGCGTGGCACAAGTATTTCGAAAGTCACCGACCACCACGCGTCGCGCTTTTGTTCCGGACCACTTGAGCGAATGCGCGAGCCGGCAGTTTCCACCATAATCTGTTTTCCCAACTGCTCAGCTTCGTTACGAGAAGTGCCGGAACTTTCAATGCGCGCTCGCACGAGAACATCGTTGCGATCGGAACCTTTAATGCTGATGCCGCCGTTCTTTCCCGAGTCAACAGTGAGCATGTCAGTGGCAGACAGGGTTTGCTCCCTAATCTCGCAATGACGTTCGAGCCGTTTGTCGTTCCAATTGTCCTGGCACTCAAGTGAACCAGACTTGTTCTTTTGAGCAACCACGGAGACGCTGGTTAGTGTTACTAAAGCAAGCAACGATAAAGTTCGTAGAAATGTTCTTTTCATGTTGGGTCCTCCTTAGACCTTGTTGTTGAGGCAATGTTTTCGGCCTCTCCTTGGAGTGCGCCGCCACGCCACCCCAGCGCGGATGCCGCGCCGGGGGCCCCGGTTGTCGGCGCTTTGGCCAGTTGCGACTTGTCGCAACGCGTTTCGTCAGAAGCTTCTTTCCGGTATCCAGGCTTGTCACCAAGAGCGTGGCGCCAGGCCGCCACGGGCCAAAGCGCCGACAAAGGGCCGGCATCCGCGCGGGGTCGTGGCGGCGCACTCCAAGGAGACGCCTTATTCGTACCGTAGTGCAGTCAGCGGATTGACCTTCGTGGCGCGTCGCGCGGGTACGTAACACGCAAACATCGTGATCAAAAACAGTCCCGCTGCGACAAGTCCAAACGTCGTCTTGTCCGTCGCCGTGACTTCAAACAAAAGACTCACCATCAACCGAGTCAGTGCATATGACGCCGCCAAACCTACGGCCACTCCAACGAGCGCCAGGGCTACTCCATGTTTCACCACGAGTTTCAATACGTCTCTGGTTTGCGCACCCAATGCCATACGCACTCCAATCTCGTGTGTGCGTTGCTGGACTGAGTAAGACATCACTCCATAGATTCCGACTGCCGCCATCACCAACGCTACAAGCGAGAAAGCCGCCAGCAGCACCGTGTTGAAACGAGATCTGGCCACCGCCTTCTCCAGCAAACCCTCCATCGTGATTACCTGGCCCACCGGCTGGTCCGGATCAAGGTTGCGAATGATATTGCGCGCGGCCGGCGCGATGTTTCCTGGATCGCCTTGGGTACGCATCATCAGCGTCATACCCGAGTAAACGAGTTCGGGCTGAGGCCAATAAGCCATCTCCTCGAACTCGGTATCCAGACCAAGATGTTTTGTGTCGCCTACGATGCCGATGATTTCCGACGGAACATTTTCTTGCTTCATGTGGATCGTGACACGCTTGCCGAGCGGGTCCTGTCCGGGGAAGATCTTTCGAGCAAACGTTTCGTTAACGACCACGACATGCCGCATCTCCGCCGCTTCCTGCGCGCTAAAGAGCCGCCCTCGCTTGAGCGGAATTTGCATTGTGTGAAAATAGTTTGCATCGACCACGCAAACACCGGTGCTGGGTTCCTGGCCGGGCGGCGGCTTCGGTTGACCTTCAATTTCCGTACTGGTACCGGAATGTGGTCCATCAAATGGAAGCGTATTGATGGCGCCCGCCGACTCCACACCCGGAATGGCTTTCGCCTCTTCAATAGCGCGTTTGAAAAAGTCGATTACCTTTCCGTCAGTGTCATACTTTCTACGCGGTAAGTTGACGCGCATCGTCAACAAATTGTTAGCATTGAATCCTGTTTCGACTGACTGCAAACGACCCAGGCTCTTTATCAGCAGCCCGGCGCCGACCAGCAGCACGAGGGCAAGCGCCACCTGGGTAACTACGAAAACACTTCGCAGTCGATGACTGCGCGATCCGCCCGCGACATTCTTCGCGCCTTCTTTCAACGACTCATTAAGATCAAAGCGAGTGGCCTCGAGGGCTGGAACCAGGCCGAAAACAATTCCTGTGAGCAGGCTTAGACCGAGGGTAAACAGAAGCACGATCACATTGACTGACACATTGCGCAGGTCCATTAGTGAAGGCGGACTCAGCGCCACCAGCGCCTTCGTTCCCCACCATGCCAGCAACAATCCAAGCGCGCCGCCCACGGCCGACAACAAAAGACTTTCGGTCAGGAGTTGCCGCGCAATGCGCCAGCGGTTGGCGCCGAGTCCGGCGCGCAAGGCAATCTCTTTTCGCCTTGAAGCCGCGCGAGCCAGAAGCAGGTTCGCCACATTGGCGCAGGCAATGAGAAGCACAAAACCGACGGCGCCCAGCAGGATGAGCAAGGGCTTTCGGATCTCGCCGGTAAACTGCGTGCGCAGCGGGACTACGTTGACGCCCCATTGCGTATTGAAGTCGGGGTATTGCTGCTCGAGCCTGGCGCCGATGATATTCATCTCGTTCTGCGCCTGCTCGTGGGTCACACCGGGTTTGAGCCGCGCAACGGCGCGCGCGAATCTGCCGCGTCGCAGGCGCATCTCGTTTGAAATTTGCCACGGCGACCACATCTCAGGCGGCTTGCTGATCATCGAGCCTTTCTGAACGAACCAGCCCACGCCCGGCGGCAGGACTCCGATGATCGTGCTCTGCTGGTTATTAAGTGTGACCGAGCGGCCCACGATCTGCGGGTCTCCTCCGAAGCGCCTCTGCCAGAGACCATGGCTTATCACGACCACTCCTGGCCCACCCTGTTTCCCATCGTCCGGGGCGAAGGTGCGTCCGTAGATCGGCTGCACGCCCAACACCGAGAACAGGTTCGTAGTTGCGATTTGACCAGGAACTTCTTCCGGCTCACCGATTCCTGTCATGTTGAGGTTCAGATCAAAAAACGCGGCCATGTCTTCAAAGACGGTGTTCTGTTCTTTCCAGTCAAAGAAGTTTCCCAGGTTGATAACGTTTTGCGAATTGCCGCTGCCGCTTCGCCGGTGCTCCCAGACGACCGCCAGGCGTTCGCCGTCCTGGTACGGCAGTGAGCGTACAAGCACGGCATGGACCACACTGAAGATCGCGGTGTTTGCTCCGATGCCAAGTGTCAACGCGATCACGGCGACAAGGGTGACGCCTGGCGTTTTGAGAAGCATGCGAGCGCCATAGCGCAGGTCTTGAAGTAATGTTTGCATGTTTATTTTCCCACTATCCGGATTAATTGCCCCTCCTTGGAGTGCGCCGCCTTGTCGGCGCTTTGGCCCGCTGCGACCTGTCGCAGCAACCGTGCGTTACAGACTTCTGAACCCGAAGCTGGAATCTCCGGCTAGAGCGTGGCGCCAGGCCGCCACGGGCCAAAGCGGCGACAAGGGTGACGCCTGGCGTTTTGAGGAGCATGCGAGCGCCATAGCGCAGGTCTTGAAGTAGCGTTTGCATCTCTGTTCTCCGGATTAGGTGCGCCTCCTTGGAGTGCGCCGCCTTGTCGGCGCTTTGGCCCGCTGCGACCTGTCGCAGCACCTTGAGCTAGAGACTTGCCGAACCACAGCAGGTACCCTTCGATCGCACGTGGCGCCAGGCCGCCACGGGCCAAAGCGGCGACAAGGCGCCGCACTCCAAGGAGGCGCCCTATTCGTATCGAAGCGCAACCAATGGATCGACTTTCGTTGCGCGTCGCGCCGGGATATAACAAGCGAGCAGCGCAACCACCAACAACGCAATCGGCACCAAGGTGAATGTCATCGCGTCCGTGGTTGAAACTCCGAAAAGCAAACTCGCTAGCAGACGCGTCAACGCAAACGCGCCGGCCAGTCCCACGACAAGTCCTGCGACGACCAGTTTCATCCCTTCACGCATGAACAGCATTAAGACATCGCTCTTCTGCGCCCCGATGGCCATCCGTATGCCAACCTCATGTGTGCGTTGAGCTACCGTGTAAGATGTCACGCCGTAAATCCCAATCGCTGCGAGCAGTAGGGCGAGTGCGGCGAAAAGGGACAACAACCCGGTGTTGAATCGCTTCGGCGCCACCTCGCGCGCCAGAATATCTTCAAACCGCGTAACTTCAGTGACAGGCACGTCTTTATCGAGCGCATGGATTTCTCGAGTTATACCGGCAACGAGACCCTGTGAATCGGCAATTGAGGTTCTTACGGACAACCTAATCCTTCGTTGCGGTGCGCGACCCAGTGGCGTGTAGATCTTTATTAGTGGCTTTGACTGCGAACCGTAAACCTTAACCTCCTTAACTACACCTATAATTTCATGGTCGATCGCGCTGTCATACTTGATGTGTTTCCCTAGTGCCTCCTGGTTGGGCCAAAAACGCTTCGCGAGGTTTTCGTCAATCAAGAGCACCGGTTTACCTTCCGTATCCTCATCCCTGGTAAATGTCCGGCCTCTGAGGATTGGCACTTTCATCGTCTTGAAATAGTCCGCACTAATGATGGCCCAATCCACATTGATCAGTTCACCGCGCCTCAGGGGCGCGTGACCTTCGGGCGCAATGTCGCTGGTCGACCCGATAAAACCCGGTAGACCTGCCGATAGCGTGGCCGACTCGACTCCCGGTTGGGCTTGCACGCGTTCCAGGATTTGTTGAAACAGCCGGGGAAGCTCACCCTTAGTCCGATAGCGGTTGTTCGAAACTTTGAGCTCCATTGTCAAAAGGTTCTGAGGTTGAAACCCAACGTCAGTGTTGGACAAGCGAAACATACTCTTGATGAGCAATCCTGCTCCGGCCAATAAGGCGACGGAGAGCGCTACTTCAGCGATTACGAGCGCGCTCCGTAGTCTCTTGCCTTCCCGTTCACTCGTCGTGGCGCCACTGTCTTTCAGCGTTTCCTGTAACTCAACTCTGGAAAATCTCAAGGCGGGAGCCAAACCAAACGCAACGCCAGTCAGCAGTGAAATTAGTAAATTGAATCCCAGGACTCGATAACTGAGTTGGAGACCCTGGAGCCTCGGGATCGTTTCATGAGCGACGCGAGCCAACAGAGAGGTGCTCCACGAGGCCAGTAGTAAGCCAAACAGTCCGCCTGCTACTGAAAGCATCACACTCTCAACCAGCAATTGACGGATGATTCGGCCGCGGCTCGCGCCGAGGGCTGCGCGCACGGCAAACTCTTTTCGTCGAGTTGCTGCTCTGGCGAGCAAAAGGTTTGCAACGTTGGCGCAGGCAATCAACAAAACTAAACCAACGGCGCCGAAAAGAATCAGAAGCCCAGGCGCAACCTCCCCGGTAATACTTTCTTGCAATGAAAGTAGATTAACGCGGTTGGCGCCGGCATTAGCGGTCGGATGTTCGCGAGCCAGTTGCTGCACAATGCTGTTCATCTCAGCGCGCGCCTGTTCGATGCTCACACCAGGCTTAAGCCGGGCGATTACGTTGCCGGCAATGCGTACGTCTCTTTCCTTCCAATTCAACGGACCGATAGTTACCCAGAGAGGTGGCGGTCCCTGGTGCATGAAGCTTTGCGGCATTACACCGATTACGGTGTAGGGTCGATCGTCGAGCGTGATGGCTTTACCAATAATTTCCTGGTCGCCCGCGAATTGGCTCTGCCAAAAGGCATGACTTATCACCGCCACCGGATTCGCGCCGGGCTTGTCATCATCCGGTGTGAAGGAGCGTCCCAAAACCGGAGACACACGCATCACGTTGAAGTAATCCGCCGTAACCATGCGTGCACCAAGATTCGCCGGTTGATCGGAACCGGTCATGACCATAGAGAACCCGCGAAAGGTCGACATCGCTTCAAAACTCTTGCTGCGCTCGCGCCAGTCGACAAAGTTTGGATAGGAGACCCACCGATCGGCGACTTCATCGCCCGACTCGTTCATCCAAACCAGACGTTCTGGCTCGGCGTAAGGCAAAGGTCTCAGCAGCACCGCGCTGATCACGCTGAACATCGCGGTATTCGCACCGATACCGAGCGCTAACGTCACGATCGCGAGCGCGGTCAGAGTGCGATGTTTCAGCAGGCTGCGGATGCCGTAGCGGATGTCTTGTCGGAAGCCTGTCATCATTTGATCCCTATCCCTCGACCTTTGCGAAGTGCGACTCCTTGGAGTGCGCCGCCTTGTCGGCGCTTTGGCCCGCTGCGACCTGTCGCAGCAACCGTGCGTTACAAACTTCTAAACCCGAAGCTGGAATCTCCGGCGAGAGCGTGGCGCCAAGCCGCCACGGGCCAAAGCGGCGACAAGGCGCCGCACTCCAAAGAGTCGCATCCTCTAGAGAAGCTAGTCGCCCCTCAATGCTCATTCGTACCTAAGTGCGACTCCTTGGAGTGCGCCGCCTTGTCGGCGCTTTGGCCCGCTGCGACCTGTCGCAGCAACCGTGCGTTACAAACTTCTGAACCCGAAGCTGGAATCTCCGGCGAGAGCGTGGCGCCCAGCCGCCACGGGCCAAAGCGGCGACAAGGCGCCGCATCTCCAAGGAGTCGCATCCTCTAGAGAAGCTAGTCGCCCCTCGATGCTCATTCGTACCTAAGTGCGACTCCCTGGAGTGCGCCGCCTTGTCGGCGCTTTGGCCCGCTGCGACCTGTCGCAGCAACCGTGCGTTACAAACTTCTGAACCCGAAGCTGGAATCTCCGGCGAGAGCGTGGCGCCAAGCCGCCACGGGCCAAAGCGGCGACAAGGCGCCGCACTCCAAGGAGTCGCATCCTCTAGAGAAGCTAGTCGCCCCTCAATGCTCATTCGTACCTAAGTGCAACTAATGGATCGACCTTCGTCGCGCGCCGTGCCGGAACGAAGCAGGCCAGCAGCGCCACTGTGGTCAACAGCAACGTGATGATCCCGAAGGTAACCGGATCGGTCGCGCTGACGCCGTAAATCATTTTCGAAAGCAGCCGCGTTAGTCCGAGTGCGGCGATCAAGCCAAGCGCGACGCCTCCGAGCGCCATCTTCATTCCGTGTCCTAACACGAGACGAAGAACATCGCTACGCTGCGCTCCGAGCGCCAGGCGAATCCCAAGTTCATGAGTCCGCTGGCCCACGAGATAGGAAATGACGCCGTAAAGTCCGAGGCTGGCGAGTAGCAGCGCCACCACGGCGAAAGCCTCCAGAAGGATCATCGAGAAGCGACGATCCGCCAGGGTGCCGGCGATCACTTCGTTCATCGTTTGTGGTCTGGAGATGACATTTTGTTTGTTATGGCTTTGCACCAGGCCACGAATGGAATCAAACGGCGGCGAACCACCTTCGTAACGTGTCACCACTCCCAGGCCCGCAGCCAGACCGTTCATCGAATTGTCGGAAAACTGCCTGAATGGTTCGTAGAGCTGGGCCTGAAGCGTCTGTTCTTCGTCAGCATCGATACTCCATTGCTTCACGTGACCGACTACCCCGATGATCTGCTGTGGGTCCCGACCGTCCTGAAGAATTCGCTTACCAACCGGGTCGGCCTCACCGAAGTGTTTGCGCGCAAAGACTTCGTCAATCACCACGACAGGCTGAGATCGTTCGTCATCCTGATTGCTGAAGAAGCGGCCGCGCTTAAGCGGAATCCCCATTGCCGCCAGATAGCCAGGCTCAACCCTGTAAACCAAAGCCATGCTCATTTCGCTCTGGCTCGCCGGTTTTGGTTGACCCTCTACCCAGAAGAAAAGATCGTCTTCACCGGCGAGAGGAATTGCGCCGGCCGAGAATGAAACCGCGCGGACACCCGGTGATGAGCCAATCTGATCGCTTAGCTCACGCAACGCAGCGCGAGTCGCCTGCGGACTTCCGGTCCTTACCGACGGAGAAAGGCTGAGTGAGAAAGTCAGGATATTGTCGGGACGAAATCCCGGGTCAACCTGCCAAAGCGCGCTAAGGCTGCGAATCATCAACCCCGCGCCGACGAGGAGAACAACTGCGAGGGCCATCTCGACTGCTACCAACACGCCTTGAGCACGGCCACGCACACTCGCTCCGCGCCCGCCTTCCTTAAGAGTTTCGGAGAGGTGCCGCCGCGCAGTCTTAAGCGCTGGAGCAATGCCGGCAAGAATCCCAGTCACGAGCGAAACTGCTACCGTGAAAATCAGAACGCGCGAATCCAGTCCCACTTCTGCCGCGCGTGGGAGTGATGTAGGCAGCACGGCGATCGCCGCTTGTGTGCCCCAGTTTGCTGCTATCAATCCCAGGCCTCCGCCCGCAAGCGCGAGCAGCATGCTTTCGGTGAGAGATTGGCGGAGCAAGCGCCAACGGCTTGCACCCAACGCGGCGCGAATCGCAAATTCGCGTGTCCGGCTGGTCGAGCGCGCGAGCAGCAGGTTGCTGACATTCACACATGCGATGAGCAACACGAAGCCAACCGCGCCAAGCAACAGCCATAACGTCGGCCCGATGTCTCCAATCATTCTTTCCTTCAGCGAAGAGACCTTCGCTCCATTGTTTCGGTTGGTCTCCGGGTAAGTGACGGCAAGTCTGGCCATCACCGCGCTCAAATCGGCTTGACCCTGTTCGACGGTGACACCAGGCTTGAGCCTGCCAATGCCATGAAGTCCCAGAGCTGCGCTGCGAATCTTCAGCGCGGGATTATTCCACTGACCGATCGGCACATAAACATCGGTAGTGCGATAGAGTCCAAAGTCCGCAGGCAGCACACCAATGATCGTGTAGCTCTTGTCGTCGAGCGTCATTCCCTGCCCGATGACATCCTGCCGAGCGCCATACTTACGCTGCCAAAGGCTCGAGCTAATAATGACCACTGGGGCGACGCCTGGTTCATCTTCTCCCGGAACAAAGGTGCGGCCGAGGACTGGTTTCACATCCAGCACGGAAAAGAGATCTGCTGAGGTCAGACGCGCAGTAACGCGTTCGGCCTCCCCCGCGCCTAACAGACTGAAGCCGAACCCACGCGTAATAGCCATTGCAGAGAACGTGGTGTTCTCTCTTTGCAGATCGCGGAAGTTTGGGTAGGGCACGGCGCCCATATCGAAGTTCGGCTTGCTTTGATCGATCGTTACGAGCTGATCCGGCTGAGGAAATGGCAATGGATTTAACAGCACGCTATTGACTACAGAGAAGAGAGCTACGTTGACTCCGATGCCGAGGGCCAGCGTCAACACAATTACACCCGTGAAGCCGGGGTTCTTCAGCAACATCCGCAGGCCAAGTCGTACGTCTTGAAACATCTTCGTGCCTCCTTTTCCGATTTCCGATTGCCGATTGCCGATTGCTAATCGCTAATTGCCGATTTTCCTAAACTAATTCGTGACCGTTTAGGTAGGGCACTTGTGCCCATTAATCCTGAACCGTTTAGATAGGGCACTTGTGCCCGGGCGTAGCGGACAAGTCCGCCTTCTAAACGATCGGGTGGTTTCAATGATCCCAACTCGTCTGCATCGGCGCTTTGGCCGGTTGCGACCTTTCGCTACCGCCGACCGTTACGAGCCTGTGTACCGGCCGGTGATCGTCTGGCGTGACAGCGTGGCGCCAGGCCGCCACGGGCCAAAGCGGCGACAGGTCGCCGCACTCCAAGGAGACGCCCGTCTCACCGACGCTTTATTCGTAGCGCAAGGCCACCAGCGGATCCACCTTCGTTGCGCGGCGCGCAGGGATGTAACACGCGAGCAGCGTCACCAACATCAGCAAAGCGCCAACCATCAAGTAGGTTAGTGGATCGTTTGCGCTTACTCCGTATATCAGGTCCACTTCAAAAATCGAGCTCACCAACATTCGAGTCATCACCAAAGCCAGCACCAGGCCCACACCCAATCCGAAGAGCACCCGCGTCATTCCCTGTTTTAAAACCAGGCGCAAAATGTCCTGCTTGTTTGCCCCCAGCGCGACGCGAATCCCTATCTCACGAGTACGTTGCCCAACTGCATAGGCCACCGTTCCGTAGATTCCCAGGGAAGCTAACAACACAGCTAAAGCTCCACACGCACCGACGACCAATCCGAATAGGCGGTACAGGTAAAGCACGGGCTTGAACGTGTCGTTTAAAGTGAGAACATCCGAAACCGGAATATTTCGATCGAGGGAAAGAATTTCACGGCGCACAGCGGGCACTAAACCCTCCGGCGCGCCGGTAGAGTGAACAAGCATCAACATCCTGTTGCGCTGGGATTGCTGCAGGGTAAACGCAAACCAGGGCACCGGGTTCTTCTGCAGCGACTGGACTTTGTTATCGCGCACAACGCCGACTATCTCGCACGTTCGTCTTTTGGTTTCTGATTCGAACCTCGTCAGGTTCTTGCCCAACGCTCTTCCGTCAGCAAAGTAACGACGCGCAAAGGATTCATTAACGGCGGCCACACACGGTGCACTGTCGCGGTCGAGTTCGTTGAAATCGCGGCCTTGCACAATTGGGATCTTCATCGCTGTTAAGTAGCCTGCACCAATTGTGTTGGCATCGACTTCCATGCTTTCGCCTGCCGATGGCTGGTAACCTTCGATTCCAATCGTGCTCCGCTGCCGGCCCAGCAATCCGCCCGGTAGCGCATCAACAAAACTGACCGACTGCACGCCGGGCAAAGCAAGCGTGCGCTGCTCCAGTTGGCGGTAAAACTCCTGAGTGCGAGCACGGTCGTATTGCCGTTCAAGCGTCAACGGCGCGATCACCAGGTTTCCTGAATCGAAGCCCAGGCGCGTCGGACCTATGTTTTGCAAACTTCTCATCGCGAGGCCCGCGCCCACCAATAGCACGAGGGCGAGGGCAACCTGGACCACTATCAGCGAGTTTCGCAGACGCGATTGGCTGTAACCTCCGGCAAAGACCTGCGAGCCTTCTTTCAACGCGGAGATCACATCAGGCCGAGAGATTTGCAGCGCCGGAACCAGACCAAACAGCAGGCCGACAAAGAATGAGAACCCAAAGGTGTAAGCCAGGACGCGCCAATCTATTTGCAGGTCGATTGCCAGGCGAACGCCTTCAGGAAGTGCGGGGATGAAAGCTACGAGAAGATTTGTCAGCCACAAGGCCAGCAATGTCCCAGCCACGCCGGCAGCCAACGCAAGGAGCACGCTTTCAGTAAGCAGCTGTCTTACGATTCGATTGCGTCCCGCCCCGAGGGCCAAACGCACTGCGATCTCGCGACGACGTCCGAACGCGCGCGCGAGCAACAATCCGGCAAGGTTCATACACGCAATCAGCAACACCAGATTGACCATGACCAGAATTAAAGCGATGGCAGCGTAGACGCTCTGATGAGCTTGTGGATGGATCCTGGTTTCGCTTTCCGGGAGCACGGTGACGAACTTTTCTCTTACCTCGTTTGACTCGATGCGCTTGTCACGCCAATGCTCGGGATAGGCTTCCCTCAGTTGCTGTGAGAGGAGATCAAATCGCGCCCGCGCTTGTTCGAGCGTCGCTTCCGGTGTAAGCCTGCCAACCATAGAGAGCCATGAATTTCCCCGGCTGTTTAACAAGGCGACGCCACGGTCTGGCTGCATTTGCGGGACCATCATTAGCGGAACCCAAAACTCGATCGCCAGGCCACGAACCATGCCCGTGTACTCGGGGGGCGCGATCCCGATCACCGTGAGCGGCTGATGGTTGAGAGTAATCGTTTGACCAATCATTGCCGGGTTTGAGCCAAAACGGCGTTGCCACAAACCGTGACTGATGACAGCCACCGGGTGAGTGCCGGGAGTTTGATCTTCTTCCGGCAGAAACGTGCGGCCTGGTTTTGCGTTCACGCCGAGCACTTCAAAGTAATTGCCGGAGACCGCCTCACCCCAAACCTGTTCCACCTCTTCGGCGCCGCCGAGTTTGAATTGTTCGATATGATAGGCAGCGAGATCGGAGAAAATTTCGCGCTGATCGCGAAATGTTAGGAAGTCCTGGTAAGCACCGGTTTGGTAGGGATTGGTTGCGTCTCCCACATAGAGCTCAACCAGACGTTCTGGATGGGCCACGGCCCGCGGTCGAAACAGCATGGCATTGACGATGCTGAAGATCGCGGTATTTGCACCAATGCCGACCGCAAGCGTGATCACAGCGATTGCAGTAAAGCCGGGCCGGCTTAGTAAACTGCGAACGCTGTAGCGAATGTCGTTTAATAATGTTTCCATAATTCTTCCGATGTAAGACCCTTTTTAATCAACCGCCATCTTAACGGGCCGCACTGTTCGTAACAGGCGCCTCCTTGGAGTGCGGCGCCTTGTCGCCGCTTTGGCCCGTGGCGGCCTGGCGCCACGCTCTCGCGTGAGATTCTCAGCTCTGGGGTTGAGAATCTCTAGCCGCACAGTTGCTGCGCCAGGCCGCCACGGGCCAAAGCGGCGACAAGGCGCCGCACTCCAAGGAGACGCCCGTCCAACACGGACGCCCTACTCGTAACGCAGCGCCACCAGTGGGTCGACCTTCGTCGCGCGGCGCGCCGGGATGTAACACGCCAGTAACGCAACCAGCATCAGCACCACCGTAATGCCCACAAACGTCAGCGGATCTGTGACGCTTACTCCAAAGAGCAAACTCTTCAATAAACGCGTCAGAGCAAATGAGGCGATCAGACCAATCACCACCCCAATACCAATCACCAGCATTCCCTGCCTGAGTATCATTCTCAACACATCTCCAACCTGTGCGCCGAGCGCCATCCGAATTCCAAACTCATGCGTGCGCTGCGTCACTGTGTAGGCAGTCACGCCATAAATGCCGGCAGCCGACAACAGCAAAGCGATGCCGCCAAAAAGACCAAGCAGAAACAGATTGAAACGCGGCTGCGTTACAGACTCCTGAACGATGTGCTCCATGGTCTTTACTTCCGACACGGGCGCCGACTTGTCGACGTCAGCAACGATGCGACGAACGTCACCTGCCAGGCTTGCCGGTTCCACTGAACTGCGGACCACGAGGGACATTCCTGACCACGCATCTTGTAGAAGCGAGGTGTAGAACTCCGGCGACGGCTCTTCGCGCAACTCCAGATTCCTGATATCAGCAGACACCCCTACTATCTCCCACCAGATTGGCTGCCCCTGTGGATTGTTGCCACCGAGGTTGATGCGTTTGCCAATCGGATCCTCATTTGGAAAATCACGGCGAGCTGCCGCCTGATTAATGATGATCACGAGAGGAGTGTTTTCCTTATCCTGTTCGGTGAAAGGTCTACCCTGGACGATAGGTATGTTCATCGCGCGGAAATAATCAGCACTGACCCCGCGGTAGTTGGTTTGAGGCCACTTGTCTCGAGTCTCCGGTGGGCGGCCTTCGACTCTGAACCCGCCCGTAGGCCCTTTTGATAGAGGCAGTGTGTTGATGACGCCGACCGCTTGAACACCCGGAAGCTCCGTTACGCGCTGCATGACCTGAGTGTAAAAGGACATGTAGTCAGCGTCTTGCGCGTAGCGTGGGCCGGACGGCGTCAGGCGTGCAGTCAAGACTTGCTGTGGAGTGAACCCGGCATTGACCGATTGCAATTGAAGGAAACTACGAAACAGAAGACCCGCGCCTGCAAGTAACACGACCGACAACGCGACTTCGCCAACGATTAAAAGATTGCGTAGACGATTGTGACGCCGGCTGCCTGCTGTGCCGCGCCCGCTCTCTTTCAACGACTCCTGCACGTCGCCTTTGGCAAACTGCAGTGCCGGCGCTAACCCGAAGAGAATTCCTGTCAACACCGACGCCACCAGAGTGAACCCCAGCACCCGCCAATCGATACTGATGTCGGCGAGACGTGGAAAGTCCTTTGGCAAGAGGCGCGTCATGAAGGCCACGCCCCAAACGGCCATGACCAATCCCAGCGCTCCACCTGCAATAGCCAGGACGGTGCTTTCGGTCAGGAGTTGTTGGACCACACGCCATCGCGAAGCCCCGAGGGCGGACCGAATTGCCATCTCTTTGTGACGGGAGGCGGCGCCGGCCAGTAGCAGGTTGGCCACATTCGCACAGGCAATCAGCAATACAAACGTGACTGCGCCTAACAGCAGCAACAGCATTCCGCCGGTTTCGCCAACCAGGTCTTTGTGCAACCCTACGACACGATTAAACCGGCGGTTGTTGGTTTCCGGATACTGCTGGCGCAAACGCGCAGTTATCGTTTCCATTTCGGCTCCCGCCTGCTCGACCGAAACGCCAGGTTTCAGCAACCCGACTGCGCTCAGAAATCCGAAGCCACGCACCTGCGTCGGGTCCATGCGTTCGCTTAGTGTTGGCACACGGCTAAAGGGCGGAATCCAAACGTCTGTCTTGTCGGGATAGTGAAACTTCGCGGACGCAATGCCGATGACGGTGTAAGGCCGGCCATCGAGCGTTATTGGTTTTCCGATGAGTTCTGAATCACCACCATAACGTCTTTGCCAAAGCGAATGGCTTATGACGACTACTGGCGCATGACCCGCTTGTTCGTCTGAAGGAATAAAGAGCCGCCCAAGCGTTGGCTGAGCGCCGAAGACATCGAAGAAGTTCGCAGAAGTCATTGCCAGATCAACGCGCTCTGCCTGATCCCCGACCGACAAATTTGCTGGCCGGGTAAGCAAAGCGGCGAGATGCGCAAAGACTGTGTTCTGCTCACGCCAATCGAGAAAGTTAGCGGGAGTTACCTGCCCACGCTTTCCGGCCTGGTTCAATTCCTGGATCACCGCTATACGTTCAGCCTGGGCGTATGGCAGTGGCCTGAGCAAAACGGTATTTACGACACTAAATATCGAGGTGCTGGCGCCAATGCCGAGCGCTAGCGTCACGATGACGAGCGCAGTAAACGCAGGCTGTTTCAGCAGGCCTCGAACACCGTATTGAATATCTTTTAATAATGCTTCCATGATTCCTCTCTCCTCGTCCTTGTATCTGCGATCCCTTCCTTAACTCGCCACCCGTTTAGTTCGGGCACTTGTGCCCGGAAGCGCACCGACGCTGCCAGAGGCTGTTGCTCAAAACCGCCAGCGGTTCACTTCCGCCCGCGTCATCGCCGGCTTGAAACGTGCGACCAAGGACAGGTGAAACGCCAAGCACGGAAAAGAGATTTGGTGTGACGAATGCCGCCCGAATACGCTCAGGATTGTTATCACCGCTGAGATTAAAGTTAGCTACGCGAAAAGCAGCGAACGCTTCAATCGACTGCTGCTGAGCTTGCCAATCCGCTAAGTTGGCCGGCGCCACCGGCATACGGTCCATGTTAGGCTGCGAACGGAATCTCTGAAACACCTGGACCAGTCGGTCAGGGTGCTGATAGGGGAGCTCTCGAAAAAGAACGGTATTGACTGCGCTGAATATCGCCGTGTTCGCGCCGATGCCCAGCGCGAGAGTGATAACCGCGATGAACGAGAAGCCCGGGTTCTTTCGCAGCATTCGTAGGCCGTAACGCAGGTCCTGCCCTAAGGTTGTCAGCATCTGTTCTTCCCTCAGTTCATTTCAGAAATATCAGGCCTCTCCTTGGAGTGCGCCGCCTTGTCGGCGCTTTGGCCCGATTTCGACTAGCCGAAATCATGTTGCGCCACCGGCTCCTTCCCACATCAGGACTCGCCGCATCGAGCGTGGCGCCAAGCCGCCACGGGCCAAAGCGCCGACAAGGCGGCGCACTCCAAGGAGACACCTCTCAAGTTCACTCATACCGCAATGCCACGAGGGGGTTGACCTTTGACGCTCGCTTCGCCGGAACCAGACAAGCAACAAACGCCACCACACCCAGCAACAGCGGAACCAGGAATAGAGTTGGAACGTCGTAGGGGCTGACTCCGATCAACATCGACGACAGCACACGCGATAGCGCCAGCGAGATCGCGAACCCAATCACCACTCCAACGATCGCCAGCTTCATTCCTTCTGTAGTAATCAGCCTCACAACGTCGGTGCGTTTGGCTCCGAGAGCCATCCGAATCCCGACTTCGCGTGTGCGTTGAGCCACGATGTAGGCCATCACGCTGTAAAGGCCCACCGCTGAGAGCAACAGCGCCACTACCCCGAAAGCCAACGCAAAACTTGCGGCCATGCTTGGCGCCCAGAGCGACCAGGTCAGGTGCTGGTCCATCGTCTTCACGGCAAACAGAGGAACCCGCCGGTCGAGACCTTGCGCCTCGTTGCGAATAGATGTGACTAAACCCGCAGGATCTCCTTTGGTACGGACCAGCAAGGTCATGCCGGCGGGTCCCCTTTGGGCCATCGGGAAATAGAAGAGGGCCTTGGGTTCTTCTGCCAGCGAGCGATACTTACCGGTAGTAACCACGCCCACCACTTCGGCCGGTTCCGACTTTGTAGAACCGATAAAGATGCGTTTGCCAAGGGCGTTCTCATCCGGCCACAGCATTTGGGCCATCCGTTGATTGACAATAATCACGCGCTTGACGCCTTTACGATCGCCTTCATCAAAGTCGCGGCCTGCCAGCATCGGAATCTGCAGCGTTTTAAAGTATCCGGGGCTGACGACGTTGGTCATGATGTTCCGGCCGGCGCTGCCAGGCGCGAGAGTTTCGCCTTCCTTTAGTATTGGTCCATTTGAATTTGAACTGTCTCCGAGCGGGACCAGGCGCACGACGCTGGCTGCTTCCACTCCTGGCAAGCTGCCGGCGCGTTCGACAATTCGCTTGAAGAAATCCTTCGTGCGCTCCTCGTCATAACCAGCAAGTTCCGGATTCATCGATGCCAGCAACACGCTCTTGGACGAGAACCCAGGATTCATTGCCTGGGCATTCCGAAAACTCTTGATGAATAGTCCGCCACAAACGAGCACGACCAGGGACAGGGCCATCTGGGTCACCACGAGGGAATTGCGCAGGGTGAAGCGGCGACGTTTTCCATCCTGCCTGGCGTTCACGTCGCCTTTGAGCACGGGTACGATTTCAGGGTTCGAAGCATGCCATGCCGGAGCGAGTCCAAAGATAAGTCCGGTGGCAAGCGAAACAACGAAAGTGAAGATTAGGGCGCGGCGATCGATGGCGAAGAAATCGTTGATGATGTTGTAAGGCAGGACGGGTATGAACGCTTCCATCAAACCGCTTACCCAAAACGCGAGCAGCAGTCCAAACGCTCCGCCAAACACAGACAGCAGCATGCTCTCAGTCAACAGCTGCCTGATCAAACGCGCTCTGCTTGCTCCTAAGGCCAGCCGAACTCCAATCTCCTTGCGGCGTGAAGCTGCTCGGGCCAACAACAGGTTGGCTACATTTGCGCAGGCTATTAATAGAATGAAGCCGACGATAGCCATCGCTATCGCGGAGCCACTCTTAACTACGATCGCCGCCTCTTCCCAACGGCCGTCGATTTCAGTCAGCACTGTAACGCGCGTCGTATTCGCTCGCTCATCCGGATATGTTTGATTCAAACGTTGGGCAATGGCAGATAATTCGGCCGAAGCCTGCGCTAACGAAACGCCTGGCTTGAGCCTCGCAAAAGTATTCATCCAGTGACTGTCGCGCTCCTTCAGCTGGTTGGGCGAGCGTTCAAGTTCTTCCACCATCGCCATCGGTGCCCAGAAGTCGAGGGACAGGGCGAACTTTGTACCCTTGAAAGTTTCCGGGGCCACACCAATCACGTTGTAGGGACGGTTGTTGAGACTAATAGTCTTACCGACGATATTCGGATCTGATGCGAAGCGCCGCTGCCACAAGCTGTGCCCGATGACGACCACGGCGTGCGTGCCCAGCGTCTTGTCTTCGTCAGGAGCGAATGTGCGGCCGAGGATGGGCTTGATTCGAAGCACGTCAAAAAAATTACCGCTGACTGTCTGGCCCCAGATCACATCGTTCTGGTTTTCTGCGCTGATCACCGCCTGGGTCATGTTTTCAGCTACCAAACCTTCAAACACCGTATTCTGATCGCGGTAGTCGGCGAAGTCGGGGTAGGAAAACTCGTCGGTGTTACCGCGGTCGTCCGTGATTTCGAAGGGCCGTACGATCTGATCGGGTTCCGCCACGGGCAAGGGGCGTAACAGAAATGCATTGACCCCGCTGAAGATCGCGGTATTGGCGCCAATGCCGAGCGCGAGTGTGAACACCGCGACGATCGTGACGGCGGGGTTCTTCACCAACATTCGCGCGCCATAGCGCAGGTCTTGCCAGAATGTAGTCAACATTTTTACTCCTACAAGTTCGTACTTTGTTCTTTGTGCTTTGTTCTTTGATCTTCGGTCTTTGGTCTTTGTCCGTCGTTAGTTGTTAGTCGTCAGTTGTCAGTGGCCCTTAGGCCCAACATGCAACTGACAACTAACAAAGACCAAAGAACAAAGCACAAAGAACGAATTAACCAAGCACAAATCATTCATATCTGAGCGCTACCAACGGATCGACTTTCGTCGCGCGCTCTCCTTGGAGTGCGCCGCCTTGTCGGCGCTTTGGCCGATTTCGACTCGTCGAAATCATGTTGCGCGAGAGGTTCATTCACATATCAAGCCCTGCTGCCTAGAGCGTGGCGCCAGGCCGCGGGGGCCAAAGCGGCGACAAGGCGCCGCACTCCAAGGAGGCGCCCGACCTCCCGATATTTACTCGTATCGCAGCGCTACCAACGGATCGACTCTCGTTGCGCGCTCTCCTTGGAGTGCGCCGCCTTGTCGGCGCTTTGGCCGATTTCGACTCGTCGAAATCATGTTGCGCGAGAGGTTCATTCACATAGCCGGCCCTTGTTGGCCGTGGCGCCAAGCCGCGGGGGCCAAAGCGGCGACAAGGCGCCGCACTCCAAGGAGTCGTCCTGCTTCACGATGTTCATTCGTATCGCAGCGCTACCAACGGATCGACTTTCGTTGCGCGCTCTCCTTGGAGTGCGCCGCCTTGTCGGCGCTTTGGCCGATTTCGACTCGTCGAGATCATGTTGCGCGAGAGGTTCATTCCCATATCAAGCCCTGCTGCCAAAGAGCGTGGCGCCAGGCCGCGGGGGCCAAAGCGGCGACAAGGCGCCGCACTCCAAGGAGTCGCCCTACCTCCCAATATTTACTCATATCGCAGCGCTACCAACGGATCGACTTTCGTTGCGCGCTCTCCTTGGAGTGCGCCGCCTTGTCGGCGCTTTGGCCGATTTCGACTCGTCGAAATCATGTTGCGCGAGAGGTTCATTCACATATCAAGCCCTGCTTCCTAGAGCGTGGCGCCAGGCCGCGGGGGCCAAAGCGGCGACAAAGCGCCGCACTCCAAGGAGTCGCCCTACCTCCCAATATTTACTCATATCGCAGCGCTACCAACGGATCGACTTTCGTTGCGCGCTCTCCTTGGAGTGCGCCGCCTTGTCGGCGCTTTGGCCGATTTCGACTCGTCGAAATCATGTTGCGCGAGAGGTTCATTCACATATCAAGCCCTGCTGCCTAGAGCGTGGCGCCAAGCCGCGGGGGCCAAAGCGGCGACAAGGCGCCGCACTCCAAGGAGGCGCCCGACCTCCCGATATTTACTCGTATCGCAGCGCTACCAACGGATCGACTTTCGTTGCGCGCTCTCCTTGGAGTGCGCCGCCTTGTCGGCGCTTTGCCGATTTCGACTCGTCGAAATCATGTTGCGCGAGAGGTTCATTCACATATCAAGCCCTGCTGCCTAGAGCGTGGCGCCAGGCCGCGGGGGCCAAAGCGGCGACAAGGCGCCGCACTCCAAGGAGTCGTCCCGCTTCACGATATTCATTCATACCGCAGCGCTACCAACGGATCGACTTTCGTTGCGCGCTCTCCTTGGAGTGCGCCGCCTTGTCGGCGCTTTGGCCGATTTCGACTCGTCGAAATCATGTTGCGCGAGAGGTTCATTCCCATATCAGGACCTGTTGCCAAAGAGCGTGGCGCCAAGCCGCGGGGGCCAAAGCGGCGACAAGGCGCCGCACTCCAAGGAGGCGTCCCGCTTCACGATGTTCATTCGTATCGCAGCGCTACCAACGGATCGACTTTCGTTGCGCGACGCGCCGGTATGTAGCACGCCAAAATCGCTACCGCGATTAAGCCTAGCGAAACCGTTGCGAAGGTCGCCGCGTCAACCGCAGTTACTCCAAACAGAAGGGCCGAAAGCAGTCGTGTTAACGCCAACGCTCCTGCCACACCCACCACAACTCCGATCAGGGCCAGAGTCAGACCTCGCCTCAACACCAGCTTCATAACATCGCGAAGCTGTGCTCCGAGCGCCATGCGAATACCAATCTCGTGTGTTCGTTGCGTGACGTAATAGGCCGTTACGCCGTAGATCCCTATCATTGCCAGCAGCATCGCTACGACTGCGAAAGTACTAAACAACAGCATCGAGGTTCGCCGGTCAGCAACCGAAGCGGCCAACACGTCGTCCATCGTCTTGACGTTGTAGACCGGCAACGTTTTATCGAGAGAACGGATTTCATTTCTCACCGCCGGCGCCAGCGAGGCCGGATCGCTGCTGGTGGTTCGCATTGCTAATGTCAGACTTCCCCAGTTCGCATCCTGCGCGTAGGGGACGTACATCTGCGAGCCGGCGTCGGCATCGAGGGACACCTTCGTGTCCCCCACTACGCCGACGATTTCCCGGGGAAACTTCTCGTCGCGCCAGATAGTTATTCGCTTTCCAATCGGACTTTCACCCGGTGACAACCGACGCGCCATTGTTTGGTTGACGATCACAACCTTGGTTGTTTGGTCGTTGTCCTGGTCAGTAAACTCGCGGCCACCGATCAATGGAATCTGCAAAGCACGAAAGTAGTTAGGCGTAATGACGAGATATGTGGCGTTGGCAGATTCTTCCGGCGTAAGCGGCCGGCCTTCACGAATGTAGGAGCGCCCAACGTTGAACGTGTCGCCTCCGAGCGGCAGACTCAAAACACCACCAACCGCCTCAACGCCTGGCACCGCCTTGATCTTTTCAACGGCCTGCCGGAACACCTGGGCGCGTGGCTCGCCTTGTTTATATTTTCCGGGCATTAGCCCCATGCGCATGGTGAGTACATTGTCCGGGTTGAACCCGGGGCTCACATCGCGCAGACGCATGAAACTCTTCACGAGAAGTCCCGCGCCAACAAGCAACATGAACGAGAGTGCAACCTCGGAAACGATCAAAAGGCTGCCTAAGCGATTATGCCGCTCACCTCCAGCACCGCGACGGCCGCTCTCCTTCAAGTTCTCATTAAGGTCAAGCCTGGACGTTTGCAGCGCGGGAGCTACGCCAAAAACCAGACCAGTCAAAAGCGTGATTCCCAGAGTGAACAGAAACACGCGGCTGTCAATTCCAATCTCCTCAAAGCGAGGAGAGTTGGGCGGACTTATCGCAACCAGCAAACGCGTTAGCCAAACGCTCAACCCAAGGCCGCAGACGCCGCCGATGATTGAGAGCAGAAGGCTTTCAGTTAACAGTTGCCGAATGATGCGCAAGCGGCTGGCGCCGAGTGCGGTGCGCACGGCAATCTCTTTTTGTCTGGCAGTGGCCCGAGCGAGGAGAAGATTGGCGACGTTAGCGCAGGCAATCAGCAACACGATCGCGACGGCCCCGAGCAATACCAGAAGCGACGTGCGCATTCCGCTCACCAATTGTTCACGCAAGTTCGTGACGCGCGTCGACCAGCCGGTGTTTGTCTCCACGTAAGACTGCGACAGGCGCTGATTGATCGTATCCAAATCAGCCTGCGCCTGCGGGGCCGTGAGGCCCGGTTTCAGACGCGCGATGACATTGACGTAACGGTTGTCACGCCGCTCGGCCGAAGCATCAAGAGAAAGTGGAAACCACATCTCCGATTGCTGTGGAAATTCAAAGCCGTTTGGCATAACGCCCACAATGGTGACGCTACCTCCACTTACCGTCACCTTGGAGCCGATCACCTTCGGGTCACCGCCAAAGCGTTTCTGCCACAACCCATAACTCAAAACCGCTACCTCGACGGGTTCCTTGCGGGCGTCATCCGCTTGCAGGTTGCGTCCTAACGCCGCGTTGGTCCGCAGCAACGCGAAGAAATCGCCGCTAACCCAGGACGCAAGGACGCGTTCCGTTTCTTCGTTGCTGGAAAGCAAGGCGCCGCCACTGATAAAGCCAGCTATTTGTTCAAAGCTCTGGCTTTGGCTTTGCCAGTCAACGATGTCCGGCACAGACATGTTGCTCTGCGTAATTCCCTGCGGCGGGTTGACGCCTTCAAGGAGGACGAGACTTTCGGAGTCTGGAAACGAAAGCGGACGCAGCAATACAGCGTTGACGGTGTTGAAGATTGCGCTGTTCGCGCCGATCCCCAGGGCGAGTGTGACAACGGCGACTGCGAAGAAACCCGGACGCTTGATCAAGTTTCGGATTCCGTAACGTATGTCCTTCAATAATGTTTCCATGATTGCCTCTCCTTGGAGTGCGCCGCCTTGTCGGCGCTTTGGCCGGTTGCCACTAGTCGCAACCACGCCACGTTAAAGACTTGCTGATTCATCAGGCCTTCCGTCAACGAGCGTGGCGCCAGGCCGCCAGGGGCCAAAGCGCCGACAAGGCGGCGCACTCCAGGGGGCTGCCCCGCCTCACGGCGTTAATCGCTGCGCAGCGCCACCATTGGATCGACTTTCGTCGCGCGGCGCGCAGGTAGCCAGGACGCCAACGTGGCGATCAACATTGGCAACAACGTAATCACCATCAGCGTCAACGGATCAGTCGTTGTTACCCCGTACAACAAACTCGAGAGCCAGCGCGTCACGATCAATGCACCTGCCAATCCCAAAACCACGCCCAGCAAGGCCAACTTAATCCCCTGCCGCAGCACCAGCGTCATGATGTCGTGCGGTTGCGCTCCCAATGCGATGCGTAGTCCAAGTTCGCTTGTCCGCTCAGCGACGGCATAAGCCATCACGCCAAAAATCCCCAGTGCCGCGAGCAACATCGCCAGCCCCGCGAGCCAGTTCAACAGCACCGCATTGAAACGCGGACGTGCCAATTGTGCGTCAGCGAGTTCCTCCATCGTGGCGACGCGGCTCACGGCTAACTGGGGATCGAGACCTGCGACTTCGCGGCGTACCAGTCCCAACGCGTTCGTTGAATTTAACGTCGAGCGCACTGCAAAGTGGTTCAAGTTGGGCGTGCTCTGTGCGTGTGGAAGGTAAAGATCCAGCCTCGTACTCTGCAGTTCGCGGTAACGCGCGTCGCCTGCGACGCCGACGATCAACCGCCATGGCTCCTCCGCGTCGTCAGGATCCAACTTCAGTCTTTTGCCAATTGCTGCAGCAGAGGACCCGAAGAATTGAATTGCCATCGCTTCGTTAACAATGGCCACAGGGGGGTTATCAGAAGTGTCCCGCGCGTCGAATTCGCGTCCGGCCCTAAGCGGAATCCCAAACGTTCTGAAGTAGTGAGGTGTAATTGTCTCGAAATTTGAAAACTCGTTCTTGCGGGCGTCATCAATCGATTGACCTTCAACCCCGAACTGGTAATCCCAACCAACCGTGCCTTCGAGTGGACGAATCAATACACCTGCGGCTGCATTAACGCCTGGCTGCGCCTCAACGCGTTCGATCAACTGCCGAAAGAATTCGCGGCGCGCTTCGACCTTGGTGTACTTCGGACCCGTTACTCGCAACTGCATCGACAAAACATTTTGCGGATCAAAACCAAGCGGCACCTGCTTAAGATTGACGAAACTACGAAGGATCAGCGTGGAGCCGGCCAGCAACACAAGCGTCAAAGCAACCTCACCGATCACGAGTGCGCTGCGCAGGCGATTACCCGCACGCGATGACGTAAGTCTGGTGCCGGCTTCGTTGATCGTCTCGTTGAGATTGATTCGTGAAGCTGACAGCGCCGGCAGTAACCCAAAGATGACGGTGGTGAGAACTGTGCAAAGGAGACTCGCTCCCAATACCACGCCGCTTAGCCGGACCTCTTCGAGCCGCGGAATGTCCGCGGGAGCAATCGCCAACAGCAATTCAACCAACCAATAGGCCAGCCACACACCAGCCAGGCCGCCGCAAACTGCAAGCACCAGACTCTCGCTCAACAACTGTCGAATGAGTTGCCAACGACTGGCTCCGAGAGCGGCGCGCACGCCGAGTTCACGGCGTCGCGAAGTCGCGCGAGCAAGCAGAAGGTTCGCGATGTTTGCTGCGGCAACCAGCAACAAGAGCCCCGTGGCTACAAAGAGGGCCCACAATGCTGGTTTCGCGTTTCCAAATAAATGATCGGCAAGGGGTGTGATTACCACGCGACGGTTTTTCGCCTGCGTTTCCGGATGACTCTCGGCAACACGCGCGATGATTGTGTTCAACTCAGCTTCAGCTTGCTCGAGAGTCACGCCCGGTTTCAGGCGCCCAATCGCCTGCAAATAAGTGACAAATCTATTCTGAGCGCTACGTGGACTCATTCCAGCCATCAACGGTTTCCAGAGATCCACGCCTTTAGGAAAAGCAAAACTGGCCGGCATCACGCCAATCACGGTGAACGCCTGCTGATTTAAGGTGATCGTTTGGCCCACAATTTTCGGGTCGGTGTTAAAGCGTTCACGCCAAATCCGATCGCTCAAGACAATGACGTTGGGACTGTTCAGCTGGTCGTCGCTTTCATCGAAGACGCGCCCAAGCGCAGCCTGTGCGCCCAACAGCGAAAAGAAGCGGCCTGTGACTTTGGCGCTCTCGAGTTCGACCGGTTCCCCGCGGCCGGTTAGTACGTAGCCGTAGCCATAGATCGTAGTTGGCATAGCGGCGAGCCCGTTGAAACTCTGACTCTGCGTTTGCCAATCCCGAATTTCAGCGACTGAGAGCTCGACGAACGGGGTGTTGGTGGACGTGTCTTTTTCCCACGCAACCACCAGTTGTTCCTGATCGGGAAATGGAAGCGGGCGCAGGAGGACGCTATGCACGATGCTGAACACAGCAGTGTTTGCGCCAATGCCAAGCGCCAGCGTCAGTATCGCGATGGCAGAAAACCCCGGACGTTTCAGCAGCCCGCGAATTCCATAGCGAATGTCTTTCAGCCATGCTTCCATAAGTTCACCTCCTTGGAGTGCGCCTGTGCTCTACTCGTATCGCAGCGCTACCAACGGATCGACCTTCGCCGCCCGCCGTGCCGGAATCCACGACGCCAACAATCCAATCGATGTCAGCAACACAGAAATCGCAACGAACGTCAGCGGATCGGTAGCGCTAACCCCAAACAGAAGACCCTTCATCAATCGAGTTAAGGCGAATGACGCAACCAGACCAATCCCGATTCCTGTAAGTGAGAGTGCTAAACCATGGCCCACAATCAGCCGCAACACGTCGCCGGTTTGTGCGCCGAGCGCCATACGCAGACCAATCTCGTGCGTACGTTGTCTGGTCGAGTAGTTGATCGATCCATAGACGCCGACCGCAGCAAGCGCAAGTGCCAGAATCGCAAACGAAACCAACAGGAATAGATTGAAGCGCCGCTGCTTCAACGAATCGTTAATCAACTCCTCCATGGTTGCGGTAGTCGAAAACGTTTGGTTGCGATTGACCTCGCGAATCGCAGACTTAACCGGCGCCAGCATTCCCGCGGCGTCGGGATTTGTCTTAACCAGAAATGTCATTTGGGGGGTTGGACTTTGCCAATACGGAACAAACATCTCCGGCCGCGCGCTGCTGTCCAGTCCGCTGTGCAAAACGTCGCCGATGACGCCAACGATTTGCCGCGTCTCGGGCTGATCGAAATTAAGCGTGAGCTGTCTGCCAACCGGGTCCGCGTTTGGAAAATACCGGCGGGCCATCGACTGATTGATAACTACGACCAACTCAGAATCTTGCTTGTCGAATTTAGTGAAGAAACGCCCGCTTCGCAGGGGAACGCTCAGCGTGTCCAGGTAGTCCGGCGAGACTTCCGTGTAGAACGCACTAGGTTCACTTCCTTTCGGAAGCGCCGGTTGGCCCACAATCGTGAACGGAGCATCTTGTTCCAGATTGATGAATGGCGGACTGGAAACGACTGATGCTGCCTGTACGCCCGGGACCGCCTTGATTTTTTCCAGCGACTGGTCGAAGAACCCTGTGATCTGATCAGGCTTTTGATAGTTGCGCGCCATGAATACCTGCAGCGCCAGCACACGCGACTGCTGGAACCCGGGATCGACACGCGTAAGCGAAACAAAACTTCTGACGAGTAAGCCGGCGCCGGTCAATAGCACGAGGGCTACCGCGATTTCAGCGACCACCAATGAGCTGCGGATCCATTGACGAGTCGACCCGCGACCTGTGCCACCACTTCCCTCTTTTAGTGTCGACTGAAGATCGGGCCGCGAGAACTGAAGCGCCGGAAGCAGCCCGAACAAGAGCGCGGTCACGAGCGAGACTCCGATTGCGAAAAGCAGAACGCGCACGTCCATGCTCACATATTCGATGCGCGGAATGTTTGCTGAGCTGATGGACAGAATCAGCCTCACGCCCCAGGAAGCCAGCAACAGCCCGCCAATGCCGCCCAGCAAAGCCAGTAAAAAGCTTTCGGTCAGCAACTGGCGAACGATCCGTACGCGAGCGGCGCCGAGTGCCGATCGAATTGCAAACTCGCGATGTCGTTCAGCGCCCCTGACCAGCAGCAAGTTCGCGACATTGCCGCACGCAATCAACAAGACGAAGCCGACCGCGCCCAACAGGATCCAAAGCGCGGATCTAATCTGCCCCGTCAATTGATCCGGCAGAGTCACAACCGTCGCGCCCATCTCGCCGTTGGTATCCGGATATTGACTGGCAAGCCGGCCGGCAATCAGGTTCATTTCATCCTGCGCCTGATTAACTGACACTCCCGGTTTCAGACGCGCAATCACATTCCAGTAAGTCGGGCCGCGCAACTGCCGATCGTTTTCCCGAATAACACGCGGGGCCCATACTTCGCGGTCGGCGGGAAATTGAAACTGCTGTGGCATAACGCCCACAACCGTGTAAGGTTGACCATTCAGGGTAAGCTTCTGGCCCAACAGATTTCGATCGCCACCGAAACGTCGCTGCCAGAGGCCGTAACCAATCACAACTACCTTGTCATTGCCCGGTAGGTAATCCTCGGAAGTAAACGTGCGGCCCTCGTGTGGATTTGTCGCAAGTGTTTTGAAGAAGTCAGCCGTGACCAGCCAGGCCCGAAACCTTTCAGGCTCCCCGTTTCCGATCATGCTGAATCCGAACGGCTCGATGCCGGCCATCGATTCAAAAGAGCCGCTTTGTTGTTGCCAGTCGAGGAAGTTGGCCGGCGATACATCGTTGCGAGGCACGCCCGCGCGGGCGTTGTTTTGCCAGATGGTGACGATGTTATTCGCATCGCGATACGGGAGCGGGCGAAGGAGAACTGCATTGACCACACTGAAGATTGCAGTATTCGCACCAATCCCAAGCGCGAGAGTCACAACGGCAATCAGCGTGAAGGATGGCCGCTTCAGCAAACTGCGAATCGCGTAGCGTAGGTCCTTAGTTAATGTTTCCATGGGTTGTTCCATTGCCCTCAACTGGGGCATCTCCTTGGAGTGCGCCGCCTCGTCGGCGCTTTGGCCCGCTGCGACCTGTCGCAGCTTCCTTGCAGTAGTAACTTGCAAACATCCCAGAGGCTTCTGAGCCCGCGGAGCGTGGCGCCAGGCCGCCACGGGCCAAAGCGGCGACAAGGCGCCGCACTCCAGGGAGGTTCCTCTAACATCACTACTCGTACCTAAGCGCCACGAGTGGATCTACTTTCGTTGCACGCCACGCAGGCACGTAAGACGCAAGCAAAGCGACTGCTGCCAGGATCACCGCAATCACTGCAAACGTAATCGGATCAGTTGCGCTGACGTCGAAGAGCAACGACGCCATCAACCTCGTCAGTGCGACCGCTGCTGCCAAGCCGGCGGCAATGCCAATCACAACCATGAACATTGCCTGGCGTATGACCATCCGCAGCACGTCTCCCTTCTGCGCGCCCAGCGCCATGCGCAGCCCAATCTCATGTGTGCGTTGTGTAACTGCAGTCGTCATGACGCCGTAGATACCAATGGCCGCCAGGATCATCGCCAGCGCCGCGAAGAGACTAAACAACAACAGGGCAAACTTCTGCTCGGAGAGTCTTCGATCCAACAACTCGTCCATCGTTCTGACATTCGTAACAGCCTGATCGGAATCGAGCGCGCGGACCTGTTCCCTGATAGCGGTAGCCGCCGCGGCCGGCGGGGTTGAGGTCCTCACGGCCAGCATCAAATTATTGCTCCAACCTTCAAGCCGGTGTTGAGTTAAGGGCGCATAGACTTGCTGTGCAGTTGGTTGAGTGAGGCTGCTGCCCTTCACATCGGAAACAACTCCGACGATTACGCGGCGTGGAAAACTGAACCCAGGCGTGGAATCGTTGGACGGCAACAGATGTTCGGGAGGACCCATCCAAATCGTCTTACCCAGCGGGTCTTCATTCGGAAAGTACCGACGCGCCACGGTTTCATTAATGATCGCCACACCCTGTGAGGCGCCGGAGTCGTGGCTGGCAAAGGGACGGCCTTTTTGGATCTTTATTCCAAAGGCGTCAAAGTATTCAGGACTCACGAGGGCAAACCTCACGAGCGGCACTTGATCGAGTGCGCTGGCTTCGCGTCCTTGTATGGTGAAGAACTTGCCCCAACCGTCGCCCGCACCGAGTGGAAGAATTGTGCCCGCAGTCGCTGCCTCGACACCTGGCAACGCCTCGACTCGAGTCAACAATTGTTGATAGAACCCCAGGCCCGCAGGTTCGCTCGGATCGTTTGCGTTTAAAGGATTGGGATACTTTGCCGTCGGCAAAGGAACCCGCATCGTCAAAATATTTTGCCCGCTGTAACCTAAATCCACTTCCCGTAACTTCATAAAGCTACGCACCATCAACCCCGAACCGATTAGAAGCACGAGGGCAAGCGCCACTTCCGTGATCACGAGCAGCCGGCGAACGCGGCCTTGCTTACGACTTCCGATGCCGCTGCGGCCGCCTTCGTTCAGAGATTCGCGCACATCCGATCTGCCTGCCTGCAGCGCGGGCAGCAGAGCGAAGATCAATACGGCCAGCGAAGCCAGGGCAAACGTGAAGATCAGCACCCGCGCATTCACCGAGATCTGATTTCCTCGAGGAAGGGTGGCAGGCAGTAAACCTGAGAGCAGGTCTATTCCCCAGATTGCGAGAAAAATGCCCAACAAACCGCCAACTACTCCTAGTGGCAAGCACTCGATCACGACTTGCCGGACAATACGAAACCGGCTGGCGCCAAGACTCGCGCGAATCGCCAGTTCTCTTTCCCGAGCTGAGGCGCGGGCCAACAACAGATTCGCGACGTTCACACAAGCAACGAGCAGAACAAACGCGACGGCTCCGAGCAGGATGAGCAACGCTTTGCGCGACTCCCCTGTGAGTTGTTCCTGCATGGGCACAACTAGTGCGCCCACGCCGGCGTTGCCGGATTCCTGGTCCATGCGCCGGCCGATGGCTGCCACGTCTGCCTGGGCCTGTTGTGGAGTTACGCCTGGCTTCAGCCGCCCGACGAGATTGATGAAATGGTTATTGCGGGTGCCGCGACTGTCATCCTGCGCAAAGGCGATCGGAGTCCAAAGTTCGGTCTCAGGCAGGTTGTCGAAAAAGGGCAATCCCTGCGGCATCACGCCGACAACGGTGTAGGTCTGGCCGGCGAGGCTGATCGGTTGTCCGATAACGTTGCTGTTGCCGGCGAAGCGCCGTTGCCACAACCCGTAACTCAGCAACACCACGCGATGGTTACCAAACTGCTCCTCCTCCTTCGCAAACAAGCGGCCATGTGCCGGTGCGACCTTAAGAACTTGAAACAGATTTGAGGTTACGTGGGCCCCTTGTATTAACTCAGGCGCATCACCCCTCGACGAAAGGTTAAAGTCGCCATAATAGAAACCTCCGAGCTGATCAAAAACCTGGTTTTGATCGCGCCACCCGTGGTAATTCGGCAACGCGGCGCCTGACTGAGCAACACCCTGGGAGGGCATCGTTTCCCACAAAAACACCAGCCGTTCAGCTTCGGGATATGGCAACGGGCGAAGCAGGACCGCATCGACTACGCTGAAGATCGCCGTATTCGCACCAATGCCAAGCGCGAGCGTGACCACCGCGACGAGCGTGAAGATTGGATTCTTCCCGAGCATCCGTAAACCAAAACGCAGGTCCTGCCATAGGGTAGTTAACATCTATTTGCTCCCACCATTAGGTCCTCCTGGAGAGGACGCCTCCTTGGAGTGCGCCGCCTTGTCGGCGCTTTGGCCCGCGGCGGCCTGGCGCCGCTTTGGTGCGTGTGCTCGGTCTCCAGGGTTAAGGTCAGACCTCATACCTCAATCTTTGCTGACGAAGCGGCGCCAGGCCGCCGCGGGCCAAAGCGGCGACAAGGCGCCGCACTCCAAGGAGGCGTCCCCACGAGAGCTGACGTTAGATTTCAATCGTCATTCGTTTCGCAGCGCCACTAACGGATCGATCCTCGTTGCGCGTCGCGCGGGCACGTAGCAAGCGAGCAGGACGACGCCAACCATAACTGTCGACACTGCCGCGAAAGTCACCGCATCCGTAGCGGAAACACCAAACAAGAGGCTCGACAACAAACGCGTGAGCACCAAGGCTCCGGCGAGGCCAGCCGCGATTCCAATCAGTGCCAGCAGCATTCCATTTCCCACTATCATCTTCATCACGTCGCTCGCCTGCGCCCCCAGCGCCATGCGAATACCGATCTCCTGGGTGCGCTGAGTTACGACAAACGACATCACGCCGTAGATTCCAACCGTCGCCAGCACCAAAGCCAGCACCGCAAAGACTGCCAGCAGAAGCATGACAAAGCTTCGCACCTGGATTGATTCCTTGAGCAGTTCGTTGAGGGTGGTGATGCCGGATACAGCTTGATCTTTATCAACTGCGATTATTTCGTTTCTCACTGCGGCAACGACGCTTTGTGGATCGCCGATGGTCTTGACGACGAACGTGTTGAACGAAGTCGGAAACTGAGCGTGAGGCAGGTAGATCTGCATCGGCGCTTTCTGGTCCAACGCATACTGCGAGACGTCGTTTACCACTCCCACGATTGTCCGCCATGGTTGGGGAGTACTGTCGTCGCCTCCGGCAAACCTGATGCGCTTGCCAATCGGGTCCTGGTTGGGCCACAAATCGCGCGCCATTGAGTTATTGATCAAAGCAATCTTGCCGGCGTCCTTGGTATCGGTCTCGTCAATACCCCGACCCTTGAGCAAAGGAATTTCCATGGCCTTGAGATAGCCGGGGGTAGCCACGTAAAGGTCAACCGTAAGCTCTTCACCACGCGGCTTGGGATGATCTTCAACAGCCAGGCCACGGCCATCAAAATTGGAGCTGAGCGGCATGACGCTGGTTATGCCGGCTGCTTTCACACCCGGAATCGCAGCAATACGAGTGGTCGCTTGTTGATAAAAAGAGATGTAGTCGTCCGGCTTCGGATACCTGGCGCCCGGCAATCCAATGTTCATTGCCAGAATGTTTTCCGAGTTGAATCCCTTTTCGACACTCGTGATTCGGACCACGGTCCTCATCAGCAGTCCGGCGCAAACCAGCAAGATCAGAGTCATCGCAATCTCTGAAATCACGAGGCCGCTGCGTAGACGATTACGACTGGCAAACGCTCCTGCCCCGCGTCCTCCTTCTTTCAGTGATTCCGTGAGGTCGGGTTTGGAGATCTGCAATGCCGGCGCGAGACCAAATGCGAGAGCGGTGATTATTGACAACGCAAAGGTGAATGCGAGGGTGCGAAGATCGATGTTAATGTCGCTGAACATCGGATTGACGTTCGCGCCCATCTTCTCGATGACGGCGGTCCCCCATGTTGCCAGGAGTAATCCGAGGGTTCCTCCCAATATCGCCAGCAACAAGCTCTCAGTAAGCATTTGCCTGATGAGTTGCCATCGGCCCGCTCCGATCGCCGCGCGGATCGTTATCTCTTTGTGCCTGGCCGATGAACGCGCCAACATTAGGTTGGCGACATTTGCGCACGCGACCAGTAATACAAAGAAGACCGCGCCGAAGACCATTAGCAGCGTGTTCTTTATGCCGCCGATTGTGTCTTCTGTAATGGAGACAATGTTCGCGCCCTGGCCTTTATTAGTAACAGGATGTGCCTGCTGCAAACGCTGGGCGATAACGTTAACTTCCGCCTGGGCTTGTTCTCGAGTTACACCCGGCTTGAGTCGTGCGATGGCGCGCAAGTGTCGAGCGTCGCGTTGCGTTTCGTCATACGGCTCGGCCACTGGTCGATAGAATTTTTCCGGCTCGACAAGCGTGGAAGGAAGTGGCTGAAAGTCTTTACCCATCACGCCCACAATCACGTAGGTGCGGCTGTTTAGTTGGATAGCTTTGCCAACAATGTTTGGATCGCTCGCAAATCGGTTTTGCCAAAGCGCATGGCCCAAAACGATTACGCGGTCCTGGCCGTCCTTTTGATCTTCCGGCGTAAAGACGCGTCCGAGGATTGGCTCACCCTTCATCAATTTGAAGAAACCGTCACCGACCTGGAGGCCCGGAATTCTTTCGGCCGCACCCTGACTGCTGTCGCCTGAGACTATCGGATTCCAGCTTGTAAAGGGCGCGACCTCTTCGAAGACCGTGGACTGTTGGCGGTAGTCAGCGACATCGGTGGCGGAAACCTGATTGCGGCCTTTCAAGCTGCTGGATGATTCAGAGTCGCCCCATAGTAAAACCAGCGAGCTCGGATCTTTGTAGGGCAGCGACTTCAGTAAGACGGCGTTAACAACACTGAACACCGCTGTGTTAGCACCAATGCCCAAGGCGATGGAGAGCACGGCGACGGCAGTAAAGCCCGGGCTCTTGATTAGCATTCGCGCTGAATAACGAAGGTCACGGAAGATGGTGTTCATAATCTTGTACTTTGTGACTTTGTGCTTTGTGCTTTGTGCTTTGTGCTTGGTGCTTTGTTTCTTTGTCAGTTGTTTGTTGTTAGTTGTTAGTTGGAGGTCGCGCTTGAAGGGGCACTGACCAATAACCACTAACAACTGACAAAGAACAAAGAACAAAGCACTAAGCACAAAGTTCCAAGTTCAAAGTTCAAAGTTCAAAACCGGCGCCTCCCTAGAAACTTGTGAACAACATAAAGGCTTGTCGCGTTCGAGCGTGGCGCCAAGCCGCCACGGGCCAAAGCGGTGACAAGGCACCGCACTCCAAGGAGGCGTCCCACCTCCAAAACTATTCGTATCGCAACGCTACTAAAGGATCGACTTTCGTTGCGCGGCGCGCCGGGATATAACACGCCAGCAACGCCACCCCGATTAACAGGGCCGCAATTCCCGCGAACGTGACAGGGTCTGTTGGGCTCACCTGGTAGAGCAGTTTGGATATCAAGCGCGTTAGCATCCACGCCGCCCCGAGTCCCAAAGCAACGCCGATTACCACGAGTATCATTCCCTGCTTCAGCACCATGCGCAGGATGTCGCCCATTTGGGCGCCGAGGGCCATGCGAATTCCGATTTCCTGCGTGCGTTGATTGACGAGATAACTGATGACGCCGTAAAGACCGATGATGGTCAGGAGCAGTGCCAGCGCCGCGAATATTCCCATGAGGGCCAGTAGAAACTTCTTGTCTGCTACGCTGCGGTCGACGAGGAACTCGACGGTGCGGATTTTCCACATCGGTTGATCGGCATCTACTTTCCATAGCGCCTGTCGCACCGGTTCACTCAGGCTTAACGGCTCAACCGTCGTGCGAATAACAACCGTGGCAAAGTAGCCCGGCTGCTGCGTGTATGCGCCGTACATTTGCGGTCGTTGCTCTTCTTCCAACCAATAATGCTTCGCGTCGCCGACGATGCCGACGATCGTTCCCACAGTGCCGTCTTCGGCAAACTTCACCTGTTTACCCAAAGGATCCTGGTTGGGCCAAAAACGCCGGGCCATTGTTTGATTGATAATCACGACCGGCGGTGAGTCGGGTTTGTCCTCGTTGCCGAAGAGCCGGCCCTGGATGAACGGAATGCCAATCGTCTCAAAGTAATTGGAGGTGGCGGTATTAAACATCACCTCCGGTTCCATCCCTTTGGCAGGTGCTTCTCGATCGGGAAGGATGATCTGCACAGTGCCGCCATTGCCGCTGAACGGCAATCCGCGGACGAGCGCAACCGACTTCACACCGGGGACCTCCTGTACCCGGTCCATCACCGAGCGGTGAAAATTCCATTGGGCCGGCGTTTCTCTGTACCTGGTTCGCGGCAGGCGATACTCAAGCGTGAGAAGCTGTTCGGGTTGGAAACCGACATTGACGCGCAGGAGTTTGTCGAAACTTCTAATCAGCAGGCCCGCGCTCACCAGCAACAGAAGCGACAAAGCCACTTGCGCAACTACGAAACCACCGCGCACGCGATTCCATTTCGCGCCCTCACCGCTGCCGCGCGCACCTTCTTTTAAGAACGACTGCAGCTCTGGTTTCACCAGTTGTAACGCAGGGACCAGACCGAAGAGCCAGCCCGTCAAAACTGAAATGCCAACTGCGAATAGCAGAACGCGCGTGTCTACGGTAGCCCGGTTAGCATCAACAAAATTCTGGGGCAGCTTGAGCAGGGCCTGCAGGCCCCAGTGCGCCAGAAGCACTCCACCTGTTCCACCGAGCAGACCGATGAGGGTCGTCTCAGTAAGTAGTTGGCGAATCAATCGCCAACGGTTCGCGCCCAGCGCCGCTCGAACCGCGATCTCTTTGTGCCGCGCCAGCCCGCGCGCGAGCAGCAGATTTGCGAGGTTGGCGCAGGCGATCAACAGAATTACGCCCACCGCGGCAAACAGGAGCCACAGCATCGGCCGAACATCGCTGACCACCAGTTCGCGGAAGCTCTCGACCCTGGCGCTGCGGCCCGTGTTTTCTTTCGGATAGGCCTGGGCCAACTGGGCGGCAATCGTAACGGCCTCGCTGTGTGCCTGCGAGAGCTCAACACCCGGCTTAAGATGTCCCATCGCAAAGAGAAATCGCGCTTCGCGTAAGGCGGTGTTTCCCGGGAAGCTCGACATCGGCATCCACAACTCGACATCCGGATCCATGGGTTGTTTGAAGGTTTCGGTCACTACGCCGATAACGCTGTAGACTTCACCGTTGAGGACCAGCCGTTTCGCCTCGAGATTCGTGTCACTGTTCAAACGCTCGCGCCACATTTTTTCATTGACGACAGCGAGCTTTGGACCACCTAAGCGATCTTCACCGTCGACGAAGGTGCGGCCCACGATAGGATTGATGTTGAAGACCTGGAAGTAGTTTGAGGAAACGAAGGCGCCACGCACGCGATCGGGTCGTTCACCTCCGGTCACGTTTACACTCTGCGACTGAAAGGCGGCGAGACCCTCGAGCGACTGCATGCGAGACTGAAAGTCCTGCGCTTCGGGAATCGACAACCCATCACGCTCGCCGGACGAACTGTTCGACGACAGAACGACGAGTTGGTCGGCCTTGTGATAAGGCAGGCTTCGTAACAGTACCGCGTTGACGACACTGAAGATCGCAGTGTTGGCGCCAATGCCAAGCGCAAGCGTAACCACTGCGATCAGCGTAAACAACGGTTTCTGCGTCAGCATGCGAACGCCATAGCGCAGGTCTTGAAGTAGTGTTTCCATGATGTTGTTTCCTCTTCCCAATTGGACCTTGGTTTAGATCAGTACCACCTCACCAGACTGCGTCTCCTTGGAGTGCGCCTCCTTGGAGTGCGTCTCCTTGGAGTGCGTCTCCTTGGAGTGCGTCTCCTTGGAGTGCGCCGCCTTGTCGGCGCTTTGGCCCGCGGCGGCTTGGCGCCGCTTATGTCTCACGTCACTTAGATCTCCAAAGATCATTCAGCGGATCCATTTCGAGGTTCGTTACTTCAATCTTCGTCAACGAAGCGGCGCCAGGGCGTCTCCTTGGAGTGCGCCGCCTTGTCGGCGCTTTGGCCCGCGGCGGCCTGGCGCCGCTTATGTCTCACGTCACTTAGATCTCCAAAGATCATTCAGCGGATCCATTTCGAGGTTCGTTACTTCAATCTTCGTCAACGAAGCGGCGCCAGGCCGCCGCGGACCAAAGCGCCGACAAGGCGGCGCACTCCAAGGAGGCGTCTCTAGACGCAAGCCTGTATCCTTTCAACCTCACTCGTACTCAACGCCACCAACGGATCGACTTTCGTCGCGCGCCTCTCTTCCTTAATCGACCGCTGTGCCAGGGCGTCTCCTTGGAGTGCGCCGCCACGCCACCCCAGCGCGGCTGCCGCGCCGGGGCGCCGTTGTCGGCGCACTCCAAGGAGGGGTCTCTAACGCCGCGCTCTACTCATATCGCAGGGCTATCAACGGATCGACTTTCGTTGCTCGCCGTGCGGGGACGAAACAAGCCAACAGCGCTACCACGACCAGCACGGCAGAGACCGCGACAAACGTCAGCGAATCGGTCGGGGTTATGCCGAACAGCATCGTCGCCATCAAACGCGTTAGTGCGAATGCACCCACCAGCCCGATGACTACCCCGATCGTGATCAACGTCATGCCGTTTTTCACGACCATTCTCAGCACGTCGACCGCCCGGGCGCCGAGCGCCATGCGAATGCCGATTTCATGTGTGCGCTGTGTAACGGCGTAAGACATCACGCCGTAGATGCCGACCGCTGCCAGCACCAACGCGAGTGCAGCAAAGACGCCGAATAGAATCGTGTAGAAACGTTGCTGCCACACCGAACGCGAAATGACAGTTTCCATCGTCATTACATTCGTGATCGGCTGATCTTTATCCAGGGCCCGCACCGTTTCTCTTAAGGCGCCGGTCAGGCTCTCGGGATCGCCCGATGTGCGGAGCGCCATGGTCATGCCTCTCACTGGTATCTGTTGGTAGGGCACGTAAATGGTTTGCACAGTCTCCTGGTCTAAACGCCGGTTACGAACCGAGCCCGCAACACCGACGATGATGTGCCAGGGTTCGTTACTCTCAGGTGGGCCAAATCGAATACGTTTACCAAGCGGGCTCGCGCCGGGCCAGTACTGTCGTGCCAAACGTTCATCGACTACGGTCACGCGCGTTGATCCGTCGATGTCCGACTCGGTAAAGTCGCGTCCCTCGCGCAACGGGATACCCATCGTTTGAAAATAGTTTGGAGTGACAACCGAATGGTTGATCATTGGGGCCTGGCCCACTGACAACACCGGAAAGCCTTCGACCGTGAGGCTTCGTCCCCAACCGCCTCTGAGCGGAACTCCGGAAATTGCGGCTGCCGAAGACACGCCAGGCAATGTGCTCGCGCGTGTCACCAGCTCCTTAAAGAAGGCACTCTGCTTCGCGCCTTCCGGATATTTTGCTCGAGGCAGCGGCACCTCGACGGTGAGAACGTTCTCCGGTCTGATCCCCATATCAACGCTTCCCAGTTTCGCAAAACTACGAAGCATCAAGCCGGCCCCCACAAGCAGCATCAGTGAAAGCGCAACCTCAGCGACCACTAACGAACTGCGCAGACGATTGTGCGCTCCTCCGGCGTTACGCCCGCCTTCCTTGAGGGCCTCGTTGAGATCGTTTTTGGAAGCTTGTAATGCAGGTGCGATTCCGAAGATCAGTCCGGTCAGGAGTGCGAGCACGAAAGTAAACCCAAGCACGCGCGGGTCTAAATCAAACTTCATCCAAAACGGCATCTCACCGGGAATTGCCGCCAGCAAGAGATTCTTACCCCACACGGCCAGCATTACGCCGAGCACTCCACCCAACACGGTCAGCACCGCGCTCTCGGTAAGCAACTGGCGAATGATGCGAGCGCGACTGGCGCCCAACGCTGCGCGTAAAGCAAATTCCTGTCGTCGGCTGGACGAACGCGCAAGCAGTAGGTTGGCTACGTTGGCACATGCAATCAGCAGTACAAACACAACGACGCCGAGAAGAATCAACAGGGCCTGCCGGTAGTCTCCGACCAACCTGTCGCGTAGTCGAAAAACATTCACGCCGAGCCCTTCGTTAGTCACCGGATGCTGCTCTTCGATGCGGCGGGCGATAACGGTCATCTCCGCCTGCGCTTCTTCCAGAGTGACGTTTGGTTTCAGACGGGCAATCGAATCAAGGCCATGATCTGTGCGGGTAAAGAGCTTTTCCGTGAGGCCCATCGGCATCCACAGTTCAGCCACCTCGGGAAACTTAAAACCGGCGGGCATCACGCCGATCACGGTGGACGTGCGGCCGTTGATACTTACGGTCTGGCCCACCACGTTTGCAGCAGATCCGAAGCGACGCTGCCACAGGCCGTGGCTGAGAATTACGACGTTGTTCGTCTCGGGAAAATCTTCGTCCGCCCTGATCGTTCGGCCCATGACCGGGGCCACACCCAACAATTCAAATAAACCTTGTGAGACTCGCGCTCCCGGAATTTGCTCCGGCTCACCAGCGCCAACCAATGTGTAGTTGACGTCCGTGTAAATGCCGATGTCTTCGAAGACCTGGTTCTGCTGACGCCAATCCACATAATTGGGATATGAAACGGCGAACGACTCTCGCCCCTGCTTCGGCGCAGTCTCATCCAATACAACCAGGCGCTCCGCATCCTTGTACGGCAGCGGGCGCAGCAGAATGCCGTTTACAAAACTGAATAGCGTTGTGTTTGCGCCGATACCGAGGGCGAGGGTGAGCACGGCGACGGCCGTGAAGCCCGGTCGCTGCAAAAGGCTACGTAACCCGTAGCGGATGTCTTTAAGTAGTGTTTCCATAATTCTTATTCCAATCGTCGAACGAGGGCGCCTCCTTGGAGTGCGGCGCCTTGTCGCCGCTTTGGCCTAGCTGCGACCTGTCGCTGCGACGTGCGATAGAAACTTGCAAACAACGCAGATGCTTTTGGCCCAGGAACGTGGCGCCAGGCCGCCACGGGCCAAAGCGGCGACAAGGCGCCGCACTCCAAGGAGGTGCCTCTAACGCCGCGCGCTATTCGTACCTGAGCGCCACCAATGGATCGACCTTCGTCGCGCGTCGCGCCGGGATGTAACAGGCAATTAGTGCGACAAGAAGCAAGCCCACTGAAACCAGCACGTAGGTCATCGCATCAGTTGGCGTCACTTCAAACAGCAATGTCGCCATAATGCGAGTAAAAGCAAATGCCGCCGCCAGTCCAATTGCCAAGCCGATCAGTGAAAGCGTCATTCCGTTTTTCACAACGAGTCTCAACACGTCGAGTGTTTGCGCGCCCAACGCCATGCGTACTCCGATCTCATGCGTGCGTTGCGCAACTGAGTAGGACATCACGCCGTAAAGACCAACCGTCGCAAGCAGCAACGCGGCCGCGCCGAAGATTCCCAGGAGCACCGCGGTCATACGGTCAGCCGAGAGCGCTGCGTCGATCTGCTCTGTCATGGTCTTGACGGAGTAGACCGCCATTTCTTTGTCTATCTGGCGCAACTCACTGCGCACCGCCGGTAACACAGAAGACGGATCACCGGTTGTGCGAACCAGCAGCGTCATGTTTGATTGAATTTCCTGAGCGAGTGGAATGTAGATAAACGGGAGCGGCGCTTCGCGCAGGGTCCGATACTTCGCAGTTCGCACCACTCCAATAATCTCCAGGTGCGGCCCTTCAGAATCCGTTCGGAGTCGCTTACCAATCGCGTTTTGTCCGGGAAAATAGCGCTGGGCCAACTCTTCATTTACTACCACCACGCCGGGACTTCCCTTCCGGTCCTGCGTACCGAAGTCACGCCCCTGCACTACCGGAATGCCAATCGTGTTGAAGTAGTTCAGCCCGACTACGTTGGTGTTGAGTTCGGTGTCTTCATTAGGCTGCGGCTGATAACCTTCAATCAAGATGTTGCGTCGCTGCCCGCCACCGCCAAGCGGCACTACCTTCGTCAGGCTTACGGAACGGACCCCCGGCTGACTGCCAACGCGCTCCATTAACTGTTGATAAAAGGTCTGCTGCTGCGTGTCGTTTATTTGCTTGCCGTCAGTATTAAGGGAAGCCAGCAACAAGTGCTGCGACTCAAAGCCGGGATCGAAATTCACGGCCGAGCGGAGGCTTCGCAGGAAAAGTCCAGCACCGATTAGAAGCAGCACCGAAATCGCGATCTGCGCGGTCACCAAAACATTGCGCAATCCAAAGCGCATCATGGTCCGCCCGCGGCCCTTTTCATCTTTTAATGAGGAGACCATGTCCGGACGCGATGCCTGCAGGGCTGGTGCGAGTCCAAAGAGAACGCCGGTTACAAGTGTGACCACAGCCGTAAAGCCCATCACTCGCCAATCCAGGCTGAGATCGATTCCGCTCAGATCACCCGCTGGGAAGAAGCCCGGAATCAGATCGGCCATCCAGAGTCCAACACCCAGCCCCGCGGCGCCGCCAAGCAGGGCCAGCAGGATGCTCTCCGTCAATAACTGCCGGATCAGCCGCGCGCGGCTGGCGCCGAGAGCCAAGCGGATGGCGATTTCGCGCCGCCTCGATGAAGCCCATGCCAACAGCAAATTTGCGACGTTCGCGCAAGCTATCAGCAACACCAAACCAACCACCACGAGCAAGAGAGTTGAAACGAGCCGAATTCCTTCCTGTGCCTTCGGACTTATGCGCGCTTCGCCAACGACGGACATCGGTCTGGGCGCGTCAGGTTGGGCCAGTGTGCCCAGGTTGGTTTCCGGGTATGCGCGCGCGAGCCGATCGGCGATGGCGGTGATTTGTGCCTGGGCCTGTTCAATACTGACGCCGTCTCGGAGCCGGCCGGTCATACCCAGCCCACGATTGCCGCGTGCTTCGGCTTTTGACTCTTCAGTAAACGGTAAGAAGAGTTCCGGCTGAGAACCAAGCCGCAGTCCTTTAAAACTTTCAGCGGTTACGCCGATGACCGTGTAAGCGCGATTGTTCAACGTAACTGGCCGGCCCACGATCCCCGGGTCCGCGCCGAAGTGGCGTTGCCAGAGCGCATTACTGATAACAACCGGATTTGTGTTTGCTGGGGCGTCGTCTGACGAAGTGAGTGTTCGGCCAAGTTGCGCGCGCACGCCAAGCACATCGAAATAGTTGCCGGCGACATAAGCGCCTCGCAGTCGTTCCGATCCTTCGCTACCTGCAAGATTCAAGGTTGCGTTCTCATACGCCGTGATACCGCTGAACGCTTCCGCCTGCTGGCTAAAGTCGAGATAGTCCCTGTACGACGAATTGCCGTAGCGTCCGCTACTAAAATCGCTCGTGTAGATGCCGGCGAGACGTTCGGGCTGTTCCACGCCAGCGAGAGGGCGCAGCAACAAGCCGTTCACGAAACTGAAAATCGTCGCGTTTGCCCCGATGCCGAGCGAGAGTGTAATGACGGCAATCGCCGCAGAGCCTGGGCGCTTCATCAAACTGCGAAGTGCATAGCGAATGTCTTTTAGAAGGTTGTCCATAGAATCTTTCGAATCTTTGCCTTGTGCTTTGTTCTTTGTGCTTTGTTCTTTGTCAGTTGTTAGTGGTCGGTTGTCAGTTGCACCTTTGCACGAAGGGCAACTAACAACTGACAACTAACCACTGACAAAAACAAAACAGAAAGACGTAAGAACAAAAGACAAAGTACAAAGAACAAAGCACAACAGAACCAATTCCGTTATTCGTATCTCAATGCCACCAACGGATCGACTTTCGTTGCGCGCCGCGCTGGAATGTAGCTAGAGATTAATGCAACGATTCCAAGCAACGCTGCCACGCTTACGAGCGTCGCAGGATCAGACGGGCTGACTCCGTAGAGTTGATTTGCGATCAGACGTGAAAGCCAGTAGCAAGCGACCAGGCCGATCGCCGATCCCCAGGCCACCAGGGCGAGACCCTTCACCAGGATCATCTTGAGTACGTCTTTCTTTTGTGCGCCGAGCGCCATTCGAATTCCCAACTCGCGGGTTCGCTGGGCCACCGTATAAGAGACCACGCCATACAGACCGATTGCCGTCAGCACCAGTGCGAGCAAGCCAAGCAAGCCGAAAACGATGGTCTCCATTCGTTCGACGTAGAGCGACCTGCCGACGTGTTCAGACAACGTCCTGACATTAAAGGTCGTAAGCGAAGGTTCTATTGCGTGAAGTTGATTTCGGACGACAGGTGCGATACCCGAGGGGTCGCCCGCCGTGCGCACCAGCAGTGTCATATTCGATCGGTACGACTGGGCCAAAGGCTGGTACATCGTATTTTTCGGCGCCTCTCGAAGATTTCTGTACTTCGTATCGCCGGCGACGCCAATGACTTCATAGGTCGTTTGGCCATCACTAAAGCTTTGGCCCACCGCATCGCGATCCGGCCAGAACCTCTTAGCCATCGTGTCGTTGACGATCAGCACGCGCGGCGACTTTTCATCATCGATGGTTCGAAACTCACGACCGCGCAACATGGTCAGGCCGGTCGTCTCAAAGAAACGCGGCGCTGCGCTAATGATCTCGATCGCAACAGTCGTGTTAAGTGCAGGCTTGGTGCTGTTCGCTGCGAGGTCCATGCGGCTGCCGCCAATTGATACCGGCAGGGCGCTGGCCAAACTCACGGATTCAACTCCTGGCGCTGAAGTTAGACGGTCCAACGCTGCCTTATAAAATTGCGCGCCGCGTTTTTCGTCAAATCCCTGCAGTCCCATGTTCAGTGACATCGCCAGCACGTTGTCGCCCGTGAAGCCCTTCTCGATCGCCTGCAACTTCCAAAGACTCCGCAAAAACAGACCGGCGCCGGCCAGAAGAATTAATGCCAGCGTCACTTGAGTAACAACTAAGAGACTGTTAAGCGATGGACCTCGGCGGAAGGACGGTGTGGTCGAGGTCGAGTCTTTAAGCACGGGCACCAGGTCCACGCGTGACGCGCGCAAGGCCGGCACCACACCAAACAGTAGTACGGTTACTACGGACGCCAGCAGGGTAAACAGCAGCACTCGCCCATTCGGCGAGACGTCGAGCGCGACCTCGCCGGCCGCGCGGGTCCTCAGGTTCGAAGCAAGTTCTGAGGTCCAGAACGCTATTAGCAATCCGAGAGCGCCTCCGGCTACTGACAGCAACATGCTCTCCGTCAGAAGCTGAAGCACGATGCGCCGGCGCGAAGCGCCCAGGGCCAAACGAATTCCAATCTCTTTTCCACGCGACTTCGCACGCGCCAGCAACAGGCTGGCAACATTCGCGCAGGCGATGGCGAGTATCAGACCAACCGCGATGAATAGTAGCGTCAGTGGACGGGCCAGTTCGGCAACATAGACATTGTTCCCACCTGCTGATTCAGTTAGGGCCACGCCCCACTTGCCGCTCTTTCGAGCCTCTTCCGAAACGCCGGGTAACACTGAAGCGAGCTGGGTCTGTGCCTGCGGAATCGACGTGCCGGGCTTGAGCCTTCCCGCCAGGTTCATCCAACTGATGTTAGGAGAGGTTATGAGTTCCGGGTTGTTGGACATATTTGCCATCTGCGGCAACGTGACCCAAACATCGCTTTGCATTCCACGCAATAGTCCTGAGAACCCACGGGGCGCGACGCCGACAACAGAAAACGTTCGGCCATTCAGAGTAATCGTCTTCTGCAGCACAGCAGGATCGCGGTTTAGGAATCTGGTCCATAGTGCGTCGCTGATTACGGCAGCCTGGGGCGCGCCAAGCTGTTCGTCACTGGGAGAGAACGTCGAACCCACCGCCGGCTGTACACCAAGGACCGAAAAATAATTCGCGCTGACGTACTCGCCGCGGATGCGCTCAGTTTGGTCACCCGCTGCCAAACCGAAATTCGTGTCCGAGTAAGCGACCATCCCTGACAACCCCTGGTTGTTGTCGCGCAAACCTTTGTATAGGGTGTATGAAAAGTCAGTATGGGGCTCGCTACCTTCGACGACGGTGGCGATGTCAACTATCTGCTCAGGGTTCTGAACCGGCAGAGAGCGAAGCATCACTGCGTCCATCAGACTGAATACAGTCGTGTTGGCTCCGATACCGAGGGCCAGGGAAAGAACAGCGACAGCCGTGAACGCAGGCGTTTTCGCCAACATGCGAATGCCGTAGCGAAGGTCTTTTAGCAGTGTTTGCATACTGTCTCCTCTTTCCTTGTGCGCGACCTAGAGGTGTTCAGAGTACAACCTTCAGGTTGCGGCTTCGCGACAAGGCAGCTGCGTTTCTTTCTACATTCTCAATAAGTCTCTCAACCAAGACGCAAGCTAAAGCTTGTACTCTGTACGCCTGCTCCGAACGTACTTATCCAATCTGCTTCTTTTTCAGCATGGCGCTCAGAACACGCCCGCGCTCGTGATCCGACTTGATCGTCTCCACCGTTTTCAGAAATGCGCTTCGTAATCCGGCGTCGCCGGCGTAAAGATCTGACGCGGCCAGTAGAAATGTCGCTTTCTCATAGTCTGAAGAGATGTTCGCGGCTGAAGCGAGTAGTTGCGATAACACGTGCTCGGTCAAATTCTTTCGCTTCAGCAACGCAGAGAGCGCGCCCCGATGTTCGTAATCTGACTTGATAGTCCCGATGGTTTGAAAGAACGCATTCGCCAGCGTCGAATCGCTGAGGAAGATGTCGGCAGTGTTTTTTAAGAGGTTAGCCTTCTCGTGATCGGAGGTGATTTGTGCACCGAGCGCAGCTAGGATTTTCTGACGATCGCTGCGGCTTAGAGTTTCGTTTTTGAGGGCCGCCTGAAAGTAAAGCCGCTTGGCATACTCGCCCGAGATGCTAGTGATTTCTTCAAGCAGGCCACCAACTCCTCGTTGCTGCAGAATCTTGTTTGCTCGCTTGTCGACGTCGATAGCCCCCTGGCGAACGGCGATCAGCAGAAGACCCGCGACCCACTGCCTTCCGTTGTCATCAAGGGCACGCGATTGGCCGTCGACAAAATACCTGCGCACTAATTGGCCGCTTTGATCACGCCTGACTTCAAGCCTGCGAAGATCTCCATGACGGTCTTCCTCGAGAATCACGAGGGAGTCTTCAGAAAGTGAACTAACGTCTGAATAGTCTTCGTTGAATTCCGCTTTGCCGTGGATCTCGACGCGCCTGCGCCAACCGTCGTCGCTCCACTCCCATTTGGTGCGGCTGACCTTCTCTGTCTTCGGCGTTTGAGCGGCCGCTCGATCTATGGTAATCGGCGGAACAATCGCGATCGCGGCTGTCATTATGAAAAGGACCAGCCTGTTAGTTTGGTTTAATCTTAAACGCATCATGAAATCTCCCCTTTTTGTAATAGCACCCGTTAAAGGCGCCTCCTTGGAGTGCGCCGCCACGCCACCCCAGCGCGGCTGCCGCGCCGGGGACCCCGGTTGTCGGCGCTTTGGTCTGCGGCGGCCTAGCGCCGCTTTTGTTTCACGTCCAACGAGGTGCCGAACCTTATCTCGTCTATCCCGTTCAGAAATCGTTACTTCACTTTTTCAACCAAGCCGGCCAAACCGCCACGGGCCAAAGCGGCGACAAGGCGCCGCACTCCAAGGAGACGCCCCACAAATCATTCGTACCTCAGCGCCACTAATGGATCGACTTTGGTTGCGCGGCGGCCCGGTATGTAACACGCGAGCAACGCGACGAGCAGTAATCCGAACGTTACGCTCACAAACGTCACTGCATCTGTGGGTGTCACACCAAACAGGAGGCTCGACATCAGCCGAGTCAGCGCAAACGCGCCGCCGAGTCCGATTGCGATGCCAATCAGTGTGAGCGCTAGTCCGTTTCTCACAATCAGCTTCACCACGTCACTCGCTTGCGCGCCAAGCGCGATGCGAATGCCAAGTTCATTTGTGCGCTGCGCCACCGAGTAAGACATCACGCCGTATATTCCGATTGCGGCCAGCACTAACCCCACTCCCGCAAAGGCGCCGATGAGTCGCATATTGAATCTTTGAGGGCCGATAGACCGGGCCACGATCTGGTCCATTGGTCTTACGGACGCCATTGGCAAAGCAGGATCCAGAGCTGAGATCTCGCGCTTGAAGGCGGCAGTTATATTCAGCGGTGCTGATGTGCTGCGTACGGCAACGTAGGTCGAGGTAAATCTTCTAACCACCGCCATCATCTTGTCTGGCACCTGGTCCGACGGTACGAACACCATTGGAGGCGAGTTCTTATCGAGGCCAAACTGCTTCACGTCGCCGACGACTCCAACGATCGCTCGCGGTGGGTCATCGAGACCGCGGCCCATAGTTAGCGTCTGGGTGAGTGGATCGCTTCCGCTCATGAACCGCTGGGCAAAACTTTCGTTCACTATCGCGGTTGGTTGCGTGCCTGCCTTGTCGTCTTCTGTAAAAGCACGTCCACTTCGCACCCCAATCTTCATTACGCGAAAGTACTCAGGCGTGACCACACGAAACTGTGTTGTCACTCCCTCCGTGCGCCCTGCCAGAAGGGCCTGCAGGTTGAACTGCGCCTGCAACGGCAACACGTTGGTAACTGCTGCCGAATCCACACCCGGTACGTTTCGGATTCGCTCCAGCACCTCCCGCAAAAACGCAGACTCTTTGGCGGCGCTGTCGTATTTCTCGCCTTTCAGATCAAGTCGAAACGTGAGCACGTTCTGGGAATCGAACCCGGTGGAAACTCCGCGCAGGTTGATGAAGGTGCGGGCGAGCAATACTGCCCCTGCCAATAGCACAAGAGACAAGGCGACTTCGACCACGACGAGACCCTGACGCAAACGCCCGCGCGTTAAGCCAGTGCCATGACGCGCGGCTTCCTTCAGGACGCCGTTGACATTAATTCGCGCAGCCTGCAACGCGGGGGCTAATCCGAAGAGCACTCCGGCCAACACTGCGACTCCAAGGGCAAACAGAAGCACGCGTCCATCGAAACTGACTTCCTTCGCACGACGCATGAAGCCTTCCGGCAGAGCCGCAACCAGCAATTGAGTACCCCATACCGCCACGAGCAAACCGGCCACGCCTCCGGCAAAAGAGAGCAACAAACCTTCTGTAAGCAACTGTCTGATGATGCGTCGACCACTGGCGCCTAGCGCGCGCCGCACTGCGATCTCCTTTTGCCGTCCTGCAGCGCGCGCGAGTTGGAGATTCGCCACGTTAGCGCACGCAATCAGCAGCAGAAATCCAACTGCACCGAGGAGGATCCAGAGCAGGCCTTCCACATTCTTCGTGTACAACTCCTGATACGGCGAGACGCCGACGCTTTCGGCTGGCTGCATCTGTTTGGGATTGAGGGCTCGATACTTGTCCGCTACGAGCCTCATTTCAGCTTGCGCCTGGGCCAGGGTCACACCGGTTTTCAATCGTCCGATGACCGTCGAGTTTGGATTTGGGTCTCCTTTTAAAGAGGGACGCAAGGGCTCAAACAGATCGGCATTCTCGAGGAAAGACAACTGCGCGGGCACGACGCCGGCAACGATCACGCTCTTGCCGTTTAGTGAAATTGTTTTGCCGACCAGATTGGTGTCAGCGCCAAAACGACGCCGCCATATCCCTTCGCTCAGAACAACTACCGGAGCCGCGCCAGGCGTGTCGTCTTCTTCGGTGAATGTGCGCCCAAGGATCGGGTTCACCCCTAGGACGCGAAAGAAGTCGGCTGAGACATGGAGGCCACCCGCGTATTCAGCCTCGTCTCCTCCCGAAAGATTGCCGCCGCCGCGAAATCCTTCATACGCGGCCATCGAGTCGAACGACTGACTCTGCTCGCGCCAGAAGATAAACTTTGGTTGGCCGGCAGCTTGAATGCCCTGGGGAAACTCCTGGCCCAGCCACATCACTCTTTCGGATTCCGGAAACGGCAGTGGGCGCAGCAGAACCGCATTCACGACGCTGAAGATCGCCGTGTTAGCTCCAATACCCAGGGCCAGGGTAAGGATGGCGATGGCCGTAAAGCCTGGCCGCTTCATTAGGCTTCTGATTCCGTACCGGATGTCTCTAAGAAGTGTGTCCATAACCTGTCGCCCCTACTCCTCGAAAACTATCTTCCCAACTCCCCGAAAACTTCCTTCTTCAATCCCCGATCCGTTTAGATAGGCACTTGTGCCCGGCTAATTCGTGACGAATTAGCCGGCGGATTATTCATACCTAAGGGCCACTAATGGATCGACTTTCGTCGCCCGGCGGCCCGGTATGTAACAGGCAACCAGCGCCACTGCGGTAAGCAACACCGCGATCGTGATGAAGGTTGCCGGATCGGTTGGTTCCACGCCGAACAGCATCGTTGTCATCAAGCGCGTGAGCGCAAATGCCCCTATCAAACCCAGGGCTATTCCAATCATCGCCAGGGCCATTCCCTGCCCGATCACCATCCGGAACACATCGCGGGCCTGCGCACCGACAGCCACACGAATACCAATCTCGTGTGTGCGCTGGGTCACCGAATAAGACATCACGCCATAGATCCCTACCACCGCTAACACGAGAGCAACGGTGGCGAATACGGTCAGCAACAACATGTTGAATCGCCGTCCCGAGTTTGAGTCTGCCAGCAGTTCTTGCATGGTCTTCGAGTCTTCGATAGGCAGATCCCTATCCATCATTTGAATCTGACTCTTAACAGCGCCAGCCAGACTGGTAGGCTCCGTCGCGGTGCGAACGACTAAGCTCATTGAGGGCGAGGGCACCTGCATAAAAGGAAAGTAGACCTGCGGCTTGGCATTTGTATCGAGACCCAGTTGCTTCACGTCGCCCGTTACGCCAACGATTGAAATCCACGACTCTCCGTCGCTGAATGTAATTCGCTTGCCGATCGGGTCCTCATTCGGAAAATAGATGCGGGCCAGATCGTTATTGATGATGGCTGCTTCGGGCGCGTCGCCGTTGTCTCTGCCAGTGAAGTCACGCCCCTTCATTAAGGGAATACCGAGCGTTTGGAAGTAGCCCGGGCTCACGCTGCTCGTATTGATAATCATCTCTTTGCCGGCTTCCGGTTCAGGGTGTCCTTCGATCCGAAAATCAGAACCCGACATCGACAACGTTAAGGGCAGCGCGGTGGTTGCTGCCGCTGACTGCACACCGGTGAGCGACTGAATGCGTTCGAGCGCTTGTTGATAAAAGGCGGCCTGCTGACGACCTTCCAGGTACCTTGTTCTCGAGAGCGAGAGACTCGTAGTCAGCACCTTGTCAGGATTGAATCCGAGATTAGTCTGCTGAAGGCGTATGAAAGACTTGATCATCAAGCCGGCTCCGACAAGCAGCACCAGTGAGAGCGCGACCTCGACTGCAACCAACACGCTGCGAGTGCGCTTGCCGGCGCTACTTCCCATTGAGCCTCTCGATCCTTCCTTGAGATCCTCGTTTAGATTAGGTTTGGCGGCCTGCAGCCCTGGAATCAAGCCAAAAATAATTCCAGTAAGCAGCGAAACAGTGAGGGTGAAACCAAACACCTGGGCATCCACGCCGACTTCGTTTAGTCGTGGAATATTGTCTGGAGCGAGCGCCATCAGCGCGTCCGTGCCCCAGAAGGCGAGCAACAAACCGAGGGCGCCGCCCGCGAGCGAAAGGATCAAACTTTCAGACAGCAACAGGCGAAGGACGCGCATACGGCTCGCGCCGAGAGCGCTTCGTATCGCTATTTCTTTTTGGCGGGAAGCCGCGCGCCCCAGCAGAAGGTTGGCGATGTTTGCGCAAGCGATCAGCAGCATGAAGGCTACTGCGCCAAGCAACACCAGCAACGCCGGACGAATTTCTTTTACGGTTTGTTCTTGAGTGGGGACCAGGTTAATGCCGATCCCAGTGTTGCCCTCCGGATACTGCTGCTCGAGACGCTTTTCGATCGTAGTCATCTCCGCCCGCGCCTGCTCGAATGTCACACCCTGCTTGAGGCGACCGATGGCGAAGAATGAGTAGTTACCGCGCTTTGTTTCGCGGCTACTGGCTGCAAGTGGCACGTGCAGGTCGATCGGGTCATTCAGGACCTTTCCCATGTAACCGAAGCCAACGGGAAACTCTGAATCGGCTGACATCACGCCAACTACTGTGTGGCTCTCGTTATTAAGTGTTAACGACTTACCTACAATTCCCGGATCGGACCCGAAGCGACTTTGCCAGATCGCATGGCCCAGGATCACAACGCGATTGCCGCCTTCTCGATCTTCCTCCGGAAGGAAGGTGCGTCCGAGGTGTGGTGTCGCGCCGATGAGCGGAAAGAGATTTGCCGAAGATCTTACGGTTAGAAGCCGCGCCGGCTCGCCACTGCCTGTGAGGTTTAGATTCGTGAAGGTGTAAGCCGAGATTTGTTCGAAGGTCTGGTTTTGAGCTACCCAGTCGCGCATGTTCGCGAGGGAGATAGGCATTTGATACATGCCGCGCTCCGGGCTTTCTTCCCAGATGGTGACGAGGCGTGCGGGATCACGGTATGGAAGCGGACGAAGCAAGACGGCGTTAATCACACTGAACATTGCGGTGTTTGCGCCAATGCCCAACGCGAGCGTGATCACGCCGATGGCTGTGAAGCCTTTATGTTTGAAGAGGCTTCTAACCGTGTAACGAATGTCTTTTAACATTGCTTCCATTGAATTTCGTTCTAACTCCAACCACCGAAGAAGGCTCCTCCTTGGAGTGCGCCGCCTTGTCGGCGCCTTGGCCCGTGGCGGCTTGGCGCCGCGCTCTGCGGGGCGACGAAGACTCTGAGTTTTCAACTAGACCTGTAATGAGACCAGGCTGCGACAGGTCGCAGCGGGCCAAAGCGCCAACGAGGCGGCGCACTCCAAGGAGGCGCCTAAACTTGGCGGCTATTCGTATCTGAGCGCTACTAACGGATCGACCTTCGTCGCGCGTCGCGCGGGGATGTAACACGCGACGAAGGCGACCATGGCCAGCAACACACCAACGACCGTGAATGTGATCGGATCTTTCGCAGTCACCCCGAACAACAAGCTGGCCATCACGCGCGTGAGCGCGAAGGCCCCGGCGATTCCAAGCGCTACGCCGATTACCACCAAAGTCATTCCCTGCCTTACCACTAACTTCAAAACATCAAACCGCCGTGCACCCAACGCCATTCGCACACCAATCTCGTGCGTACGTTGCGCCACCGAGTAAGACATCACCCCGTAAATTCCAGTCGACGCCAGTATCAGTGCCACGAGGGCGAGCAATCCCAGGAACGCAGTGCGATAGCGGGAAGCGGCTACCGATAAGCCGACCAACTCGTCCATGGTTCTAACGGCAGCCACGGGCTGGTCAGGATCGATCGCCTGCACTTCCTTGCGAATCGCGGCGCTTAGACTTCCCGGATCGCCTTGAGTGCGAACTACCAGATTCATCCCCCCGTTTTGAATACTTGGCCAATACATCGCCGGCAGAGGATCCATTTCCATGGCGCGATGGCGAATGTCACCAACGATGCCAATGATTTCCCAAGCCTCGCCGCTCATAGCCATCACCAGGCGTTTCCCCAGCGGATCTTCATTGGGGAAAACCTGCCTCGCCAGCAAATCGCTTATCACAAGTAGTTTTGCGGATTGCCGCGCTTCCTGTTCCGTGAAGTTTCTGCCGCGCAACATCGGAATACCGAGCGCGCTAAAATAGTGTTCGTTAATACGCCTGAAATCCGCGCCCATTCGCTGATCCGGCGGAAGCGGCGGGCGTCCTTCGACTGCGAAGGGCATATCGTTTCGCTGATCGGTTAGCGGAAGCTCAGTGATCAGACCGGCACTTTCGACTCCGGGCAAAGCTGAGACACGAGTCTGGAGTTCATTGAAGAAGTTTCCTGACTTGTCGGGTGTCGCATATTTTTGCCTGGACAAGTCAACGCGCATGGTGAGGACGTTGTGCGCTTCAAATCCAGGATTGATGTTCTGCAACTGAATAAAACTTCTGATCAGGAGTCCTGCTCCGATCAACAACACGACAGCTACGGCACTCTCAATTACTACCAAAACACTGCGAGTTCGATTTCGCGCGGCTCCCTGCCCCCCGCCCTTACTGCCTTCTTTCAGCGATTCACTGAGGTTCAGTTTCAGAGTTCGAATAGCGGGCGCCAACCCGAATAAGACGCCGGTAATCAGCGAAAGGCCGAGAGTGAAACCGAGTACCCTTAGATCGATGTTTACCTGGGCAGTCGAAGGAATGCTTCCGGCACTAAGTTTCACCAGCAACTCAACTCCCCACACAGCCAGTAGTGCTCCCAGTACACCACCCATCAGCGCCAGTAAAACGCTCTCTGTGATCATCTGACGCACGATGCGAAGACGCCCGGCGCCCAAAGCTGTCCGCAAAGCAATCTCCTTCTCTCGCGCAGCAGCGCGCACCAACAAAAGGTTGGCGACGTTGGCACAGGCGATCAACAAAACGAAGCCGACGGCGCCGAAGAGGATAAACAGCGTGGGCCTGACGTTGCCGACGAGTTGTTCCTGCAACGGGATCAGACGCAAACTCCAACCAGTGTTAGTGTCTGGATATAGTTCCTCCATACGTCGCGCGACTGCGTCTGTATCAGCCTGCGCCTGTTCAATCGTTACGCCCGGTTTGAGTTTTCCAATAGGCCGAAGAAAATGCGCCTTGCGCTGTTTCATCATGGGCTCAGTATCGAAGTCCAGCGGGACCCACAACTGCGCTGTTTGCGGAAAAGTGAATTCGGGCGGCATCACACCAATCACTTCAAAAGCTTTGCCGTCGAGGGTGATCTTCTTACCGACGATTGCCGCATCGCCGCCAAAGCGTTTTTGCCAGAGCGCGTAGCCCAGCACGGCCACATGGTTCTGTTCAGGCTTTTCATTCTCGAGCTGAAGAGATCGACCCATGAATGGAACGACGCCGAGTGCCTGGAAATAATTCCCGGTGACTCCAGCAGCGGTTAGGCGCTCTGGTTCGCCAGTACCGGTAAGGTTGACAGGAAGCGGACCGGAGAAGGACGCGGCAAACTGTTCGAAGGTAGTGTTCTGAGCGCGGAAGTCCAGGAAGTCGAGCGGCGCGACACTCGCGCGATTGCCGCCGTTGCGAATGTTCCCAAACACCCAGATCAGACGTTCGGGCTCGGCGAAAGGCAATGGACGGAGAAGCACTGCGTTCACGAGACTGAAGATCGCAGTGTTAGCGCCGATGCCTAAAGCGAGGGCAATCAAAGCGATAATCGTAAACCCCGGCCGCTTGAAAAAGCCTCGAACTCCGTAGCGAATGTCTTGAAGAAGAGTGTCCATGGTTCGCCTCCGCAGGGTTGGTTCTTTCTTTCTCTTGTTCTTGGTTCTTGGTTCTTTGTTCTTGGTTCTTTGTTCTTGGTGCTTTGTGCCTGGTCAGTGGTCCGTGTCCAGTCGTTAGTTGACAGTTGCTGCTTGGCCTAAGAAGCAACTAACAACTAACAACTGACCGCTAACAAAGAACAAAGAACAAAGTACAAAGTACAAAGAACCAAATACAGTTTTACGATTTAGGTTTCCCGTGACTCTGCCAAAGCACATTTACGATCATCCATTTGCCGTCAAACTTCCCGAGATGCATGTAGTCAATTCCCCACTCCGCGGTCAGCTTCACAGTAGCGGTCTGTTCCAGCACGTCATAGATCGCGATCTCTTTGGGAGCGTCCTTTCGCAACTTGCCCTCCTTGTTGTAAGTCTTGGCAATCTCGACTAACTGCTGAAACGCCATGGGCCGTCCCGGACGGTATGCGGAGTCTGCTGGCGGGCGGTAGAAGCCGAGCTTCGCCAGGTTCGGATGGACGCTCCGTTCGATACGCGCCGGCTCCACGTTATAAATACCCTCGACGTAATCGAGCACTGCCTGCCGCACAGCTTCCCGATCTGCATCGGCGGGCTGTTGGGCCATGACTGGCGCGGCTACAAAAATTGCAACTATTAAGAACAGTATTTTCATGATTGTTCTCCCTTTTTACCCGTTAGCTTGTCGATGCCTCCTTGGAGTGCGCCGCCTTGTCGGCGCTTTGGCCCGTGGCGGCTTGGCGCCACGCTCGATGGTCAGAAGGGTTGATGCTGTTTACAAGTCTCTGACGAAGGGTAGCTGCGACAAGTCGCAGCGGGCCAAAGCGGCGACAAGGCGCCGCACTCCAAGGAGTGACCTCTACTGCTAGTCATACTCAACCCCGCTACCATTCCTGCTCCCGACTCTGCGCCGAAGATTTCTTAACCTCTATCCCGTGGTTATGGAGATAGATCATTTGATCGAGGTCCTTGTGGCCGGCCGCACGTGCTTTCTCAATGAAGGAAATGGAAACCCCGTGGTCGACCAGCTTGATCAACTGTTCGACAGGCACGTTGGTATAACCCAGTGCCTTTAGCTCACTGATGTAACGTGACCTCACTCCGTGATCAGCGAGTTTTATCAGTTGTTCGACGGGAAGTTGTTTGTAGCCGAGCTCAGAAAGCGCCAGCATGTACTTCGAATTCACGCCGTGGTCGGCCATTCTCACGAACTCATCGATCGCGAGCCGGCCATATCCTGCCGACTGCACATTCCGGATGTATTCGGAACTCACTCCGTGATCAGCTGCTCTAACCAACTCCTCAACCGATAGACGCTCGTAGCCGAGCGCTGCCAGGTTGCGGATGTAACGCAGACTGACACCGTGGTCCACCATCCTGACCAACTCATCAACAGACTTCAGCCTGTAACCGAGCCCATAGAGCTCCTTTACGTATTCGAGTCGAACGCCATGCGTGCCCATCCGGACCAGTTGCCCAAGGGCGGGCTGTTGGAAACCTTGCGCTCGCAACTCGTCAATCAGGCTCAGGTCAACATCATGTATGGCCATCATGAATTGGTGCTCTGAAGTGGGAGCATCATAGCCGCGCGTTTTTAGGTCGGAAGCAAAACGCGCGTTGGGCGTGAACACGAAATGGCCCGATCCCTGTCCGTCTTTAAACCAGCCTTCACAGTCCAGCGTTCCGGCGTCGCGCACTAGTTGAAATCGAACCTGACCGCCGCTAACAGATGTTATCTGTGCCGGCGTTAGTCCAGACAGACGCGCAATTGGAATGTGGAAAGCCGTGCTGCTATTGAAGTCCGAATCCCCGTCTTTTTTGCTATCGCCCATCCGGTAACGCAGCTTCAAATGAACCTTGTCCGCCTGCGGCTTTGCATTAGTCAGCCATTGGCTAATCAGCCATTGGCCGCTATTTTGGGATTGTTGTGCACGTGCGGCATTCGTCAGCATCAGTGACGACAACAGCGCGAGGATTAAGAATCCGACCCAGAGCAAGGTTTGCAACCGTGCGGAAAGGCCCTTTTCGGCTTTAGACAAACCCGATGAAGATTTGGTGGTGTTTAGCATCTGCAACCTCTCTCCTCGTTTCCAGAACCGTTTAGATTGGGCTGGGTAACGCATGTCTTGCCAGAGTGTTCTCATGACTATTCTTTCCGCTGGGGCGCCTCCTTGGAGTGCGCCGCCTTGTCGGCGCTTTGGTCCGCTGCGACCTGTCGCAGCTTCCATGCGTCAAAAGCTTGTGAACACCGCCGAGTATCTTCGCCGCGAGTGTGGCGCCAAGCCGCCACAGGCCAAAGCGGTGACAAGGCACCGCACTCCAAGGAGGCGCCCAAGCGCTCAGCCTCACTCGTAGCGCAGCGCTACCAGTGGATCGACTTTCGTGGCGCGGCGCGCCGGGATGTAACACGCAAGTAGCGCCACCAGGAGCAGCCCGAGCGTTACGCTTCCAAATGTCACAAGGTCGGTCGGACTTACTCCAAACAGAAGGCTCGAAAGCAACCGGGTAACGCCGTATGCGCCGGCGAGTCCTGCGGCCACCCCGATCAAAGCGAGTGACATCCCATTCCTGACAACCATTCTCAGCACGTCGCCAGTTCGCGCCCCGAGCGCCATGCGAATTCCGATCTCCTGCGTGCGTTGTGTCACCGCATACGACATCACTCCGTAGATCCCGATTGCCGCGAGCAGCAGCGCTATTCCGGCGAAGATGGCCAACGAGACCGATGAAAAACTGTGCAGCGAAACCGAGAGCGCCCGGACTTCTTCCATCGTGCGTACATCAAACACAGGCTGGTCCTTATCCAGGGACCACACCTGCTGGCGCATCGATCCGGCCATCGAAGCTGGTTCTACGCTGGTCCTGGCGACCAGCACCATCGAGCTCCATGGATCCTGGGCGTGAGGCAGGTAGTACTCCGGCGTCACCGGCACACTCAGTTCATGTTTGACGTCCGGAATAATTCCGACAACCTGCATCCAGGGATTCTTGTCCAGTGGCCCGGCAAACCGCATTCGTTTTCCAACCGCATCCTTGTCGGGCCAATACCTCTTTGCCAGGGTTTCATTGACTATGACTACCGGAGGCGCATCAGCTCTGTCCTGTTCCGTAAAGCTGCGGCCTCTCATGATCGGAATACCCATGGTCTCGAAGTAGCGCGAAGTGCAGACGCGATAGCGACCAAGAAAGTCCTGTCCGGGCGGCGGGTCAGGTGTCCCTTCGATCAAAAACGTGTCGGAAGAATTGCTTCCGCCGAGTGGTAAGTAGTTGACGAGTGCCGCTGACTCAACTCCTGGAAGCGTCTGGACGCGTTCGGTAAGTGCGGAGTAGAAGGAAGCTTTCTGTGGGTTCTCCGGATATTTTGCCGCAGGCAGCGCCAGCCTCATGGTTAGTAAGTTGTCAGGATTGAAGCCCGGGCTCGTTTTAAGAAGAGAGACAAAACTGCGCATCAACAATCCCGCGCTGACAAGCAACATGAGCGAAAGGGCAACTTCGGAGATCACAAGCAGACTCCGGAGTCGATGTGATCCGGTGGAACCCTGCCGGCCGCTTTCTTTCAGACCTTCATTTAGATCGGTTTTTGAAAGCTGCAACGCCGGAGCCAGTCCAAAAAGGAGACCGCTTAAAAGAGATATGCCAAGATTGAAAGCGAGCACTGGCAGACTGACTCCCAGCCGGTCCCATCCGGGAGCAAACTTGGCGGCCTCGCCCGGATTTAGATTACGCAGAAGGTCGACACCCCAAATTGCGATCAGAATTCCCAGAATCCCGCCGACAACTGCCAATAGCATGCTTTCGGTGAGCATCTGACGAATGATTTGCGACCGATTGGCGCCCAGTGCCGCGCGCAATGCCATCTCCTTCTGTCTTGACGCCGCGCGAGCCAACATCAGGTTCGCCACATTCGCGCAAACAATCAGCAGCACAAACCCCACCGCAGCCATCAGCACCAGAATGGCACTTCTATAAAGCCGTACCGCATCTTCTATAAAAGGATAGGTAGCCACGGCCCACCCCGTGTTGGAGTCGGGGTACTCCTTCTCCAATCGAGAAGCGACGGTGGACAGGTCGGCGTGAGCTTGCGCGGCGGTCACATTCGGTTTCAGCCGGCCAATGACGTAATAAGAATGGTTTCCCCGGTTGCCGGCCAACTCGGGAGTGATGGTTAGAGGAGCGATGAGTTCGGCGCCGCGCGGATAGTTGAATCCTTCAGGCATGACCCCGATGACGGTGCGGCCAATGCCATTAAGCGTGATGGTTTTGCCAATGATATTAGCGTCGCCACCGAAACGACGCTGCCAGAGTCCGTGACTGAGCAATACAACCGGACTTTTGCCGGGCTGATCTTCATCAGGGGCAAAGCCCCTGCCAATTACGGGGTTTACTCCAATCACATCGTAGAAATTCGCCGTTACCTGGAAGCCCTGAACTCGCTCGGGCGCGTCATTGCCAGTGAGGTTCGTGCTCCACCAGCGATAGAGTCCCATCTTTTCGAATGTTTGGTTTTGGGCGCGCCAATCCAGAAAATTGGCCATTGAGACTTCATTGCGTTCCCTGCCCCGGGCCGGCTGGCTTTCCCAAACGGCTAACACGCGATCGAGGGCCGGTGCGTTGATTGGATTGAGGAGAAGAGCGTTAACGACGCTGAAGATTGCGCTATTGGCGCCGATGCCAATGGCAAGCGTCAGGACTGCAATGAGTGTGAGCGTGGGACGCTTTAGCAGCGAACGGATCGAGAATTTTAGATCACGAAGTATGGAGTCCATCTTAATAGGACAGGCAGTCGTGCCTATCGCTCCTTTCAAAGATTGACGCTCAATCCTAACGAGCTACTGCCCCATTGGTTGCTAACGTCCGACAGACAGTAGTGTCTGTCCTACTCGATTCTGAGCACCATCAAAGTGACGTCGTCGTCAAAATCCCCATCACTGAATTCCGTGACCGCAGTCATGATCTTTTCTCGCAGCTCGGCGGCGTTGCGCTCATGCCCGCTCACTAACAACTGTTGCAAACGGTCCTCACCAAACTCTTCGCCTGCCTCGTTGCAAGCTTCCGTAACGCCATCGGTAAAAAGGACCATGCAGTCGCCGCTGCGAAATTCAACCTCATGTTGCTGATAACTCTGCTCCGGAAATACGCCCAGTACTGGACCGCCTTCAGTCAGACGAACACAGCAGCCATTTCGCACTAAGATTGGTGCGTAGTGGCCCGCGTTTGCGTATGAGAGTCTCTTGTTTCGCGTGTCCAGCAGCGCATAGAAGCAGCTGATAAATCTATTCGGGACGATGTTTTCGCAGACCACGCTATTGACGCGGTCGCAAAGTTTCCCGGGAGCGAGCGTCTCTGAAGCAAACGACTTGAGGACCGCCTGCATGTTCGACATCAGCAGCGCTGCGGGCATTCCTTTGCCGGCTACATCGGCAATGCAAATTCCCGTTTGATGGTCGCTGAATTTCAGAACGTCGAAATAATCACCGCCAACTACGCGCGCCGGCCTCCATGACACTGCCACGTCTAGTCCTTCAGTCCGCGGCAACTCTTTCGGCAGCAAAGCCCGCTGAATTTCCTCAGCATCTGCCAATTCCTGCTCTAGTTTCTTACTGGCTTTCTGACTTTCCGCCTCGAGGTCAGTTTCTCGTCTACGTTGCCGGCCAATTTCGATGTGGGTCTTGAGCGTCTCAAGCAGGCTTCGGTTGTCCCACGGTTTCTGGACAAAGTCGTGCACGCCGCGGTGCATCGCTTCGACGGCGAGCTCAACCGTGCCCCAACCAGTAAGCACTACTACCGGCAAGGTCCTGTCCAACTCTCGAATGTTTGTGATTAGGTCAAGGCCTTCCTGACCGGAGGTGGTATCGCGCGCGTAGTTCAGGTCCATCAACACCAGATCGAAGTTGTTGTGCTTGATGGCTTCGAGGACCGCGGCGGGCGAAGACACGGCTTCGGTTTGGTAGCCGGCCTGCCTGAGCAGAAGGCGCAAGGCCGTCGCTACGTCAGGCTGATCGTCGGCAATCAGGGTGCGCGGGATGTGCGCGGTCAAACTGTATGTGTTCGTCATTTCCATTTATTAATGGAGCGCTTAGTAAGTGGCGCCTGGGGGAGACGTACACGTTGTTTAATGGTTCAGTAGCCAACAGGTGTTTGGAGTACAACCCCGATGTATCGGGGTTACCGCTTCGCGACCCTAACCTGGGTCTTTCCGGTTACTTGAGTTACCTCGCGGTACCCGCCAGCTAAAGCTTGTACTCTGTACGCCTCCAGCTCAGTCTTTCGCGATCCAGCCGTCTTCAAGTCGAATTATGCGATTGCCGTAAGCGGCATTCACTTCGGAGTGTGTAACCTGCACGATAGTCGTGCCCTGGTCGTTAAGTACTTTGAACATCTCCATGATTTCTTTTCCCTGGGTCGAGTGGAGATTTCCTGTGGGCTCGTCAGCCAGGATAATGCGCGGATTAGCGACCACCGCTCGGGCAATGCCCACAAGCTGCTGCTGTCCGCCGGAAAGTTGGCTGGGATAAAGGTCTTTCTTGCCCACAATCTGAAACCGGTCGAGCGTGTCGCAAACGATTGACTGTCGCTCTTTCTTGCCGACGTCGCGATAAGACAACGGCAGCTCGAGATTTTCGGAAACAGTCTGATCGTCAAGCAAGTGATAACTCTGAAAAACGAAACCGATGTTGCGATTGCGCAGGGCCGCGCGTTTCTTGTGGTCCAACTTGTGGACCTCGACATCGTCAAAAGAATATTCACCGGTCCACGACTGATCGTGCATGCCAATGATGTGTAACAGCGTCGACTTCCCTGCTCCCGACGGGCCCATGATTGAAACAAACTCACCCGGCTGGATATCGAGATCCACTCTCCGCAGGACATAAGCCCTGGTTGGGCCCTGGGGAAATGACTTTTCAATGTTGCGCAACTTGATCATTAGACGTCTCCGAACCCGCTTTCCCTGAGTTCCCTTTTCGCGTCTTCAATCTCCCGGCGGTTGGCGCCGGCTTCTTCTTCGACAATCAACCCGTCGAAGAGGTGCACGATGCGATCGGCGTGCTGCGCGTAACGCGGATCGTGGGTCACCATGCAGATTGTTGCGCCGCCTCGATGCAATTCGCGCATTAGTTCCATGACGGCCTCACCATTAGTTGAATCCAAATTACCTGTGGGCTCGTCAGCCAGGAGGATGCTGGGTTGACCGCCAACTGCGCGGGCCACAGCAACGCGCTGCTGCTGACCGCCGGAAAGCTGGCTGGGCAAGTGCTTGGCCCGATGGGCCATCCCCACTCGCTCGAGTGCCTCAGTGGCGCGCTTCTTTCTCTCCGCCGAGTTCATCCCTCGATATGTGAGCGGCAGCTCGACGTTTTCATACACGGTGAGGTCGCCGATGAGGTTGAAGCTTTGAAAGATGAAACCTACTTCGCGATTGCGTATGCGAGCACGCTGCGATAAAGAGAGGCTTTCCACCGAGTTTTCATTTAAAACGTACTCGCCATCCGTGGGCGTATCGAGCAAGCCGAGGATGGACAAAAGAGTTGACTTCCCACAGCCCGAAGGACCGGCGATCGAGAGGTACTCACCTTTTTTGATGTCGAGATGAATTCCGGAAAGGGCGTGGGTTTCAACTTCGTCGGTGTAAAAAACTTTCTTTACGTCGGAAAGACGAATCAGGGGGTCAGTCGAGCTCATCGTTGTCTCCTTAAAGTATTGTTCAAAATGCTTGCGGCTTGCTGTCGGTACCACCTGCGTTAGCGGGTGGGTTGTTTTGTCGACATCTAGACCCACCCGCTAACGCAGGTGGTACTGACCAATGCTCAGCGCACGAGGATGCGCGTGTAGTTGTCCATCGCTGTTGTGTCAGACAAGATCACCTTATCGCCTTCATTCAGTCCGCTGACTATCTCGATAGTGCTGACCGAGCTACGACCAAGCGTGACTTGTGTACGAGCTGCTTCCTGACCATCGGGTGTCAATCGGAACAGTCCAACGGTCTGCTGTCCCTGTCCGAACGCCGGGCGGCCGACATACAGAACGTTAGTCAGGCGCTCGAGCTCGATGGTTCCGTCTACACTCAGGTCGGGTCGCGCACTCGCGGGCAGTGGTCCGGTCAACTCAGCGTCAACCACGAACGTGCCTTCGCGTGCTGCCGGATCGATGCGGGAAACCTGTCCCTGGATGATGCCGTTGCGGGTGTCCACCGCTACCGGTTGTCCAATCCGCACGTCTTTTATCTGGGTCTCCGGAATTCGAAGTTCGGCTTTTAGCGATGCGGGATCAGCGACGCGTGCCATGTTGAACCCTGGCGTTACCTGCTGGCCCACCTGCACCGAAACTTGCTGCAACACGCCGTTGGTTCCCGCTACAACTTTTAGTGCGTTGGCTTGCTGGCGCTTTAAGTTCGCGAGCGCGCGTAACTGCTGAATGCGCGAGTCCTGTGAATTGATCTGCGCCTTTGTGGCTTTTGACCCCATAGCTAAACGTGCTTCCTCGACCCTTAGACGATCTGCCAGGTCCTGCACGCGCACACGCGCGACCTTCAGCAGGATGCCCGGAACCAGACCCTGCTTGCCGAGTACTTCGTCCGTATCGAGCTGCATCTTTGCCTGGCTGTGCTCGGCCTTGATGCTGGCGATCGCCGACTGTTGAGTCAGGCTGTCGCTCTCGAGGCGCACACGGAGGCTCTCGCGGTCCGCTTGTGCCGCCTTCATTTGAAACTCGGCGTCCATCGCCTGCTGTTCCATTTGCGGGTTAGACATTTCGAAGATGACCGTGTTCTCCCCAACTTCGACGCCGGGCTGAACCAGAATCTTCTCGACGCGGCCGTCCGCCGGAGCGGGCACCCAACGAGTCAACTGCGGGACTAAGGTGCCGATACCGCGGACTTCGCGCAGCATCTGGCCGCGCTTGACGGTGTCGATGACTGCAGTCGACCGTTCGAGGGTGGGGGCGGCAGGTTTTAACTTCGCGAGACCGATGGTTACGGCGCCGACCGCCAAAAGGCCGACGGTGATGAACACACCGGTCCGAACGCGTTTCTTAATTTTTGATTTTGCGGGACGTTTGATATCCATAAAACTTTAGAGCTGTGAAGCTGAACTCGAGGCTTGGAACTTTGAACTTAAACTCTTGGAAACCTTTTGAAGTCGAATTTCGATCTGAAAATGGTCGGCTAAACGATATTTCGCAATCCGCTATGTCAAACCCTGTGCCAGCGAACTGATTGCTAAAAACATGGCCCATTACACCAAGCTGGACCACCAATCGCTTTGTTTTTCTGAGTAAACGAAGACGTGGGCGGGTGGTTGGAGGTTTGTTAGCGGGATTCTCGTTTCACTTTCGGGACGGCCTAATCCCGCTTTCGCGAATATACAAAACCGCGTACGCGCTCCGAAGATTTGAAGCGAAAGCAGGGGGTACAGAGTACAACGTGTTCGTTCGTGTGGTTTAGTGTGTTTCGTGGATCGTGGCCGACTTTCAATTGGCGCTGCGACAGAGCGCGGCGTTTGTACCGGCTTCACTTGATCGCCGCCCCGGCACGATGCGAGTCGTCTTCACCGTTCAAAAGGTCGACCTCCACGACCGCAGCTTCTGGTCGTTACAGAACCGAGCGCGGTAGCGCCGGATGCTGGAATTCAGTTTGATAACAAGCTGAACTTCTGTTGAGAGATCACCTTGTTATTGAAGTTAACTCCGTCATCCGGCGCTACCGCGCTCGGTTCTGTAATACGCTAAACCAAAACAAACGATACACGAAATACAAAAACTCTCACGGAACACCAGGCACCAATACGAGCTTGTACGTTCTCAATTTGAGTGCGCGCCGAAATCATTGAGTCTGCGGCCGTGAGGTTGTGCAGTGTTAACTCATCCCGGCCTGATAGGCGTACCAAATACCGAAAGCGACGCTGAGAGCGCCCGCTATTGTTTGCAGTCCGTGGTTAAGACCGGACAGGCGCCGGCCACTGAAGGCGAAGGGCAACCCAATCAAGCCTGACATCAGCATCATCCCCGCCGTCGAGCCGAGACCGAAGAGCCCAAGGTAAAACAACCCCAACGAGACGGACTGGACTTGTGTCAGCACCAGCAAACTCAACGCAGCCGACCCCGCAAGTCCATGCATCGCGCCAACGAGGAAGGGTTTGAAACCGAGCTGCGAAATGGCGTGGGTGTGTGTAGGCGGAACCGAAGGTGAGGTCGCATGGTCTGTCTCCTGTTCATGGAAATGAAGATGAACGTGCGACTGCCCGTCATGACTATGCCGGTGCAAATGCACGTCGCGGCGCCGGCGTAAAACACGCGTCAGGGTCAGTAGACCGAGTCCGATGATCATCAACGCAACGCCGAACTCTAGCCAGTTCGCTACCGCCACCGGGATAGCAACGCGAAACACGAGCACAATTACGCCCACAATGACGAGTGACGCCGTATGACCGGTGCCCCACAACGCACCAACGAGTGCCGAACGAAAGACGTTGCGGTGTTCACTCACAATCGTGGACACCGCAACCACATGGTCGACTTCGGTTGCGTGTTTGAGGCCTAACATAAGGCCCAGACCCATCATTGCGAAGACGCCAATGGATGTTAAGGACATTTCCATTTGCAGACGCGACTTTAACAGATTCTGGGCAATTGCTCCCCTGACCGGCTCATTTACAATCCGCGGCTCATCCTGAATTTAGCCAGCCAATGACCAAAACCCTCTTGCGTAACCCTGAGCACGGAGGTCTGGCAGAGGCACGACTTGATGGACCACTGCGAAACGGGATTGCCTCGCGCTTCTTTCATCTCGTATCTTAACGGCCCTTGCAACGAATTCAATAAGAGAGTCAACGGGATATGTTTCATCACGCGATGTCAGTCGTGGGCTTCGTGACCTTCGCAGGAATCGCCTGGTTACTGTCCACCAATCGCCGGCGAATTGCGTGGAGAACAATCGCATGGGGAGTTTCACTGCAACTTCTGCTCGGTCTGATTATTTTCCGCCTACCTGTTTCCCATCGAGTCTTTCTCTGGTTGAACAACGCGGTACTGGCGTTACTTAACGCTTCCAAGAGCGGTTCGGTATTCCTGTTTGGACCACTTGCAGCAAGTCCCGGAGAATCCGGCTCCATCGGCTTTGTCCTCGTCTTTCAAGTTCTTCCGGTGGTTATCTTCTTTGCAGCGTTCACCTCAATGCTTTACCACCTGCGCGTCCTGCAGATACTTGTGCGGTTCTTCGCCAGGCTCTTTCACCGAACAATGAAAATCAGCGGTGCAGAGTCACTGTCCAGTGCGGCTAACATCTTTGTTGGAATTGAATCGACGCTCGTGGTTCGACCGTATCTGGAAAAGATGACACGCTCAGAGTTGTTGTTGATTCTGACTACCGGCATGGCCACGGTTGCATCAAGTACGCTCGGAATCTACGTGGCGTTTCTATCCGGGCTTTTTCCTCAGATAGCCGGACATCTGATCTCAGCTTCTATCCTCGCGATTCCGGCGTCGGTGGTGATAGCGAAGCTGTTGATTCCCGAAACGGAGACACCGGAAACGCTAGCGGCCGTCCCTCCGGAAGACGAGTCCACCCGTTCAGAAAATCTGATCAGCGCAATTATCCAGGGAGCAATGGACGGTCTAAAGCTGGCAGCGGGAATCTCGGCAGTACTAATCGCAATCCTTGGGATTGTTGCGTTGGCTGACAAATTACTTGGCGTCGCCAGTTCATGGTTAGGAATGAGCGAACCGCTTTCGTTAGTGAGAATCTTAAGCTGGTGTTTCTATCCGTTCGCTTTTCTGCTTGGACTGCAAACAAGCGACGTACCGATCGCAGCTCGCTTGCTTGGTGAACGAGTCATACTCACAGAGGTGTTCTCCTACAATCATCTGGCCCAGTTAATTTCCAGCGGACAGATGAATAATCCCAGGAGCGTGGTGATCCTCAGTTACGCGCTTTGCGGATTCGCCCACGTGGCGGCGATGGCGATTTTTGTAGGAGGCACAGCGGCACTGGCTCCCTCGCGTCGAGACGACCTCGCCAGCCTCGGCGTTCGCGCCTTGCTGGCCGCGACGTTGGCAACCCTCATGACCGGGTGTGTGGCGGGAATCTTCAGCAGCGGAGAAGGGGTGCTGCTGTTTCCAACAGGCTAAGCTCTATCGATTTAGAAGGCTAAGTTTTGATTCATGTCGGCGATCTGGTTAGGCGGCGACGTTTGCAAGGAAATTTGTCGCTAAGCTAGTGAGAATATTGGTAGGCGCGTGGGGATTTGAACCCCAGACCCCTACCGTGTCAAGGCCGTCACATGTCACCGCGTGTAGCGCGTAATCGTTCTAAGGCCGGTAAACATTAAATGGAGCGACTAGAGAAGTCACGCTCACGTTGTATAAATTGATTAAGCTCCAAGCGTAGTCTGCCAAAAGTCTGCCAAGACTCTGGGCGATAACACTCTGCATAGTGCGGAAAAACGTACCGACTTCCGTACTTACGGCCTAAGTACATCTTTCGTAAGAACTTCGTGGCCGGAGACCGCTTCCAATTCCCTGGAATTCGCCTATTTGTCAGACCATCTAAGAAAGTTTTCTACGCTGAAGTAAATAAATGCCGAAGGTGCTTTCACCAGCGTATCGCTTTTCGATTCTCGCGTGATTAGCGTGGGTTCGCGGATCGCAGGCGGTGGAGTCGAATCCGTCAGTCCCCTAACTTCACAGGGTGTTTTGGATGATCTGTTTCATCCTTGATCTCATCCCACTCCGACACTCAACATGTGACGAACCGAGTCTGCCGACTTAGTTTGTCTGACGATCGTTGGTCTATGTTGCGCGGTATGGAGTCTAAATCTCTGGAGGCCGGTTTGCTAATAAGCGTTGTAGGATGAATCTATATTTGTTGCAAGGTTACCGTTGCCGACAACCTGAAAACGCAATTGCCTGCACTCTGGCTGGGAGTGAAGAACGGCTGGATCAAAGGAAGGACCGTAGGACAGTTTCTTAAATTCCTGTGGGGAGCCGGGATTCCATGGACTTCAATATCGGCCAATGTTTTAAGTGACCAAAAGCGAGAGGCCTCTGCAGGGGATACAGACGAGCAAATTTTGCGATTAGTCTGCTATGTGCCGTTACGATCGCTACCGAATTGAAGTGGGTTCTGAAACAGAGCTATCTTAATTTGACCGCCGGGTCTTTTGTACGGGTTCTCTTTTAGCGACGAGGTTTTTTACTGAAGACCCTGCGATCGCAGCCAGAGTTCTCACTCGGTTCACTCCCGGATCAAGATCCAGCGCAACTTGAACTGCCTGATCCTCATGAGCCTGTGAAAATCGTAAGATGCTATCAATCAAGTTGAATTGTGCCAGCGACTCTCCGTACCACTGCGGTCTGCTCTCTTCGCAACCAAAATTGACGCGACGCTCTACCGATATCTTGTCGATGTTGATTTCCTTTTTGCGATTTACTGCTGCCACGGCGCCCTTTAACATTTTAAAGCGAACTTCGAAGTTCGCTTCGGAGAACTGGTCCGCCAGGGCGAGCATGAGGCCGGCCTGCACAGAATGATCGGCCACCCGCTCGGCAAGTCTGCTTGCATCAATAAGCAGCTGTTTTTCATATTGCTGGTCACCAGACTTCTGAGTAAACGCAGAAAGCTTTAGAAAGAGAAGAGCGCGCTGTTCGGGAGCCGTGACGCGGCTCGCATATTCCAGCGCCTGATCCACTTTGGTAGAAGAGTCGGTGGTCATGGCGGCAACGGACATGTCGTAAAAAATAAATTGAATAATGCTGCCGCGAAGTTCGAGAGAATTGATCTTGTCGGCGACAAGCATTGCTTTCTTGAAATCCTTTTTATAAGTCAACTTCAGAGCGGCCCTCGCAAAAATGGCATCCCGCTGACAGCTAGAAGCAAGTTTCTCAGCGTTTTCGAGTACCTCGTCCGAAAACTCTTGTTCATCAGTCGTTCGATTGCGAACACGTTCCCTCTCAGCGAGAATGTTACTTAGCTTACTAAGAATCTTCTCTCGATGATTTGGATTTATTCGTCCCGAAGCGTTAGTCTGCAGCGCAGTCCATCGGGGGTATAAATCAGGGCGATACTTTTCCACCTCAGGTAATAAATAGGTAACGGTAAAGAACACCAGGCTGATGAGCCCCTCGACTTCTTCGGGTCGCGCACTACTAACTTGATTCAACGTTGAAGCAACGCTCTCATCTGCGATCCTCAGAAAGGCCAAAGCCAAAGCGCGATTCGCTTTTAGGCTACCGAAGTCAAATCCTGATATGCCTGCAAACCGAATTGGATCAGTTGCGCCACCGAAGGCTTCTCCATACCCAAAAGGATAGCCGGACAACCAGAGCAATTTGTTAAGGCGCCGTGAGTTCTGGTTATTAAGCAAAGCAACATAAACCCGGTCGGCTGCTTGAGGGTCTTGCTGGTGTAGCTGAAAGAGAAGCCAGGCAGAGTCGAAAGAGGCGCCGAAGGAACTAGAGGCCAAGGCAATGGCTTCTGCGGCGCGAATATCGGATTTCAGCAGATCAAGGGAAGCTTGTATTGCCTGATGACTGCTATTCTTCGTTTCCAGCAATATTTGAGTGAGCGTTTCAGTGAGTCGTGAATCCCGCCTGGATGCTGCGTAAATCACCCGATTCACAGCAGCCTGCCGGTCTTTTTCAATTTCAATCGACAAAGCCAGATTGAGAGAGTCAACAAATAATTCTTTAGACCGACGTTGCGAAAGTTCCCAATAGGCGTCTGCTACGGAGTTCAGCGCGGCGGATCGAACGTTTTCATCTGAGAGGGTCCGCGCATCAATGGCCAGCTGATCCAATACACCGCTCCACTTTGCAATACCTGCGTTTGCGTCGGCGACGACGGTAGTTGCGTTGGGTGAATCCTGGGGACTCTGAATTTTAGGCTGTGCGAAAACGGACGGATTGAGCAACAGCAGGACGCTGCCCACATATTTAAGCGTTGTAATTATGAAGCGCATAGCCGACGAAACTGTTGCTGAAAGAAACCCATTCAAGGGATGCGTGGCGCTTGAGTCTGCCTGACAGAGAGAACCTGTCCGAAAAACTGAGCGGCGCCACTCATCACGTAGTTGACGGTTGAGGGCCTGGCTTTAGTCGTTCTCCTCGGACCCACCGCACTTATTGTTCTTAACCACCTCACATGTTATCGATCCGCCTCCGGCGCAGGTGGCGGCGCAGCCATTCGGGCTTCCTGGTCCTTGACATCCTGCTGCTCCGCAACAACCCGCCATTGATTGACAAGTGAGGGCATCGGCGGTAACCCTTGTCGCCAGCATATTCGAAGAAAGGAATGCCAGCAGAATAGTCATCAGCGCGATTGCCAAATTGACTTTCTTCATTAGTGTGCTCCTTTGAGTTGGAAATAGGTTGTTGGAATTACCTTTAGCTCAGAAACTGTCGCGTTCCACCCCTGATCGATAATGCCAATTGAAACTACCAGTCCGCTTTTAGTCAGCCGTACGTCAAAGCCGAAGACATCCACCGCCACGGGCAAGCCGGAAACTTGAAATTGCCCCACTGGGGTTCCCTTGTGATCAACCTCCCAGATCTCAGGTTCCGGAAGGGCCAGGCACAGGAAAATTCTATTCCCCAGAACTTGAATACCGCCCAAATAACGAGGAAGAAAAATCCGACCTTTGGCCTGCTTCTCACCAACGCCCTTCAGGGCCAATTCCCCTTCCAGCGAGTGAAACACAGGGTGATCAATCGCAAAACTTCCAGATAGCTCGCCCGACTCCATATCGTAAATTTCCACACTAGGTCGGTACTTAAAGGCCGCAAACAAAAGGTTCCCGGACGCCGCAAGAAAGGCCTGATCATCAAGACCGTTGTGGCCACCAACATTACGTCGCTGACCAAACCCTCCTATTTCTTTACCGTTCTGATCCAGTTTTACGATGAGACGATCCGCAGCTGTAGCATTACGAACAATTGTATTGACGAAAATCGATTCCTTGGTTTTGATGAATGAGAAAATGCCGAAGTACGATCTTATCAATCGTTGAAAATGCCCCTCTTGTGTAAAAACCTTAATTCCGTCGTTGTCGGAAATCAGAATTCTTCCATCCGAGAACCGAATCGTATTGGGAAATTTTAATCGCCCATTTCCGCTTTGGGCCGAGAGAGCATTTACGGTGGCTGAATCAACGGCCCAGTGGTGAATGCTGTGGCCATTATTGTCCGAGATATACAAAGCTCCTGAATCTGAGTACGACATACTTGCAGGAAAAACGTATTCAGCACCCTGACCGTTCCTAACTGATCGGTAAGGCGTGATCGTTAGCACTTTTCGTGCGGAGTCTTGTTGCGCCGCCCGTTGCAGCTCTTGCTTGACGCTCAATTCGGGAAACGTATTTGTTGCCGACTTCTTCTCGGAAGTAGCTGATTCTCCTCGCCTCGCGCAAGCACCGTCGAGAATTACAACGGTGAGCAGTAAGATCGTCGCCAGCGTTTGTTTCATCCGTTTAGTCAGAACTGAGCGAGTCGCTGTTCTATTTCGACTAAGTCATTGAGCACCGACAACTCGCCACGGTTGATAAAAATCACCGCGCCATTGATACTGGGCTCTCCGTACAGATCGACCAGCGCCCCCCAATTCTTCTCCAGTTCGGGATCGAACTTTTCAACCTGGAAACTTATCTTAAAATTTGTTCTGAAGTTTTCGATGTCAGTCTCTGAGTAGTCTCTGGGCAGGAGTAGGAGATGATCATTGTCTTGTCGCGTGAGGGATCGGCCTATTACCGCGGCGAGTTCCCCTGAAGGGCAGGACGAAGAAACTGAAGTAAACAAAACCACCACCCCTTTGCCCGAGGTAGAGCGGCGTGTTTGGTCTCTCAGCGAGGCGAAGAGGCCCGTTTTCCGCGCGCCCAATAATTCGAGTATGGCGGTCGATGCGTCAGGTAAAGTCTTCCTAACCAGGGAATTAATGCGCGGCGTCAAATTCGCGCCGTAGTAATAATCACGGTATTCGAATTTCCCATCGCTGTCGAAAACAAGTCTTTGCTCGCAGCAATCCGGAACTTTAAAGGTCTTTTTCAATTCCGCGTAGTTATTCTGAACCACTATCACCTTCTCAGATAGGGCTGGTAATACTCGCCGCACTTCCTGGGATCTCTGCGTTATCAAAACGAACTGGACATCGCTTTTTTCAAACGCATTCAGAAGGTTGGAAACCGCTTCTATCTGCTGAGTGACTTGAGGATCGACAAAATGAAGTACCAGAGGTTTCCCAATTAATTTATTTAGCCACACCCGCTTACCGGTGTCGTCCAAAAGTTCGACAGCCGGCAAACCCAATTCAGCAGCAGGGTGCGACTGGGTTCTTCGCACCCCAAGCCAGACAAGAAGGCCGATATTTGCTATCGCCAGGATGCCGAGGAGCAGAAGTTTGTGAGTAGAAATTGCCCTCATACGCTAAATCGGCGGGTAAAGACCATCGATTTCTGCTGTAAGCCGCGAAAGATCGTGGTTACTCCTGTTGCTGGACTCAATGGTCTAGCCAGTCGCCTGTGATAACACCGTATGAAAGAGATATTGTTAGCGCTATGTTTGTTGGAACGGGTTCGAGGAAGGGTCGAAATAAGGAATGAGACTTATGAGAAATCGGCCTTCCAGGAACGAGGCGAATATAGTTAGGAGTGTCCGACATGTCAAGATTCGGCCCACGAATTGACGCCTTATCGCTCGTTCTGTCCCAACAGCGTCCTCAACCCATCAATACAACCCACGAGCGAGAGGGCAACGGTACAAAAAGAGGCCATGCCCCGGACCATAACTGGACCACGTATCCGTAGCTGGTGCGGCGCAACTCACGCCATGCTCACAATCGAGCGGCCCATCAGGGTCGTAATCGTAGTTGCTATGAAGCGTCCCATCGTCCAGACCAGGCCAACGTTAAGCGGAGGGCACAACGATATTCGAAACATTGTCGCTCTCACCAATCAACTCTCGAAGTCCGATTTACAAACCTAAACTGAGGGGCACCCAAACGTCCTTAAGTTTAAAGACTACTTGAACGGGAACGGTGCGTATTGCCTGCTTAGACTTGATAACTTGAAGAGCGAAAAAAGAAAAGAGGCGTAGCTAACGCAATCGCCGAAATGTGTATACAACGCAGTGCCAAATCTGGAAGATTTTTGACAGTGCTCGTGTACCTCATGACTGGAAACCAAATTGTCGATGCTTTGTTTGAAAAATGACAATTCGAGATTCGTTCGAATGGCACTGGCTCAGGAGGCAAATTTTTGAACAGAGCCGATCTAGCAGCTCAGAATTGGGGAGGCAACGCGCGTAGCTCAATCTAAATCAAGGCCCCCGAGCGTACACGCGGACTCATACTGAAACCAAACTGGGATTTCGTCGAGGATGTCTATCCATCACCTCAGGGTATCGCAGCGTGGATCCGCGTTGCACTTTAGGCAGTTAATTCAACTCTTGATAGCTCGATATCAGAACCGCTTTTCAGTGAGAAAATCAGGCGGAAAACGAGCAAAGCTAAGTGGAGCGTTTTGGAGCAACGGAAAACGTGGTTATACGGCGTAACTTATTGAGAGGATTGGTAGGCGCGTGGGGATTTGAACCCCAGACCCCTACCGTGTCAAGGTAGTGCTCTACCCCTGAGCTACGCGCCTACAAAATCTATTCAATTGTCGCTTAACTAGACCGTTTCGAAGCGAAGGCGAAACTAACAAAGCGCTCGCAGGCCTGTCAAGCAAGGCTGACAAGATAGTTTCCCAGTCTGTAGGGGCGTCCCTCCGTGGGCGCCCCATCGCGGCATTTTGATCAGTAGAATGTTACTAGCCCCCCACAGTGGGGCGCCCACGGAGGGACGCTACAATTTAGGATACCCGCTGACAAAGATCACTCACCTACATTAGCAGCTTCAGCACTCAAGCTTTCCCACTTCTCGTAAAGCTCCTTCAGTCTCGCCTCCGTCTGCTGGTACCTGTCGCTTAGCGTAATCAATCTTGACGCGTCACGAGCGACTTCCGGGTCACTCATCTGCGCTGACAACTCGCCAAGCTCGCTCTCCATTCGCGCAATTTCGGGTTCCAAAGCTTGCGGAGTTACGTTCTGCGGCTTCTTCTTTATCACCTTTATCCCCGGTGATTTGGAGGTAGTAGCCTCCTTCTTGCCTTTCGGTTTTCCTTCGCCGGAATTGTTGTCAGGCTTCATCAAGTCCGGGTCAGGCGAAGTCACAGAATTGCCGGAGACCTTGTAGGTCTGTTCTTCAATCAGTGGCAAGCCGGCGGCCAATCGCGCAGCCCTCCAATCGTGATACTCCGTGTAGTCGCCGTTGTAGTGCACAGCATTCTTTTCATCGTCCAACGCTAAAATCTGAGTCGCAACTCGATCGAGGAAATAGCGATCGTGGCTGATTGTTACAATCGTTCCTTCAAACGCATCGAGCGCTTCTTCCAGAGCTTCTCGTGAAGGGATGTCGAGGTGGTTCGTGGGTTCATCGAGCGCCAGCACATTGACACGCGAGTAAATCAATTTAGCCAGGGCCAGTCTTCCCTTTTCACCGCCCGACAGATCGCGCACGTGCTTGTAAACGTCGTCGCCGGTAAACAAAAACTTCGCGAGAAATCCTCGCAGCTCCCCCGCAGTCGCAGATGGCAAAGCAACTCGCCGAAGCTCCATGATGATTTCGTTGCGGTCATCCAGGTCTTCAAGCTGCTGAGAGTAGTATCCGATCTGGACTTTAGTGCCCCACCGTACTTCGCCTGCAAGTGCGGGAATCTTTTTCAAAATTGTCTTCAGAAACGTCGTCTTGCCGGATCCGTTTGGACCAATAATTCCCAGACATTCTCCGCGTCGAAGAATAAACGAGATGTCACACGCGAGAACGTTATCGCCATAGCCCACGGCTGCTTCTTCTACCATCAGCACGTGATTACCCGTTCGCTCAATCTTCTGCAGACGAAAATCGCCGGACGACTGATCAGGTCGCACCGAGTCAATCCGTTCCAGTTTCTGCAACATCGTGCGTCGCGACTTGGCCTGTTTGGTTTTCTGTCCCGCGAGGTTCCTGCGGATGAACTCTTCCGTCTTGGCGATCATTTGCTGCTGGTTGTCATACGCCCGCTGCTGGGCCTCGCGACGCTCTTCTCGTTCGATGAGATAATGTGAATAGTTACCCGTGTAACTGGTCGCGCGCCCATTCTCAAGTTCGACGATACGGCGACAACAACGGTCGAGAAAATATCGATCGTGACTGACAATCACGTAAGCCTGCGGGTAGGTCTGAAGAAACTCCTCCAACCATTCAACCGCATTCACATCCAGATGGTTTGTCGGCTCGTCCAGCAACAGCACGTCAGGCTCCGCCAACAGTAAACGCACGAGGCCCAGACGGTTTTGCTGACCACCCGAAAGCTTTTCAGTTTCCAAAGACCAGGTACCGCGGTCGAATCCCAAACCGAGCAGGATCGCTTCGGCTTTGGCCGCGTAGGCAAAGCCCCCTTCCCGCTCAAACTCGTGCTGCAAATCACTGTAGCGCTCGAGGATCTTATCCAGATCGTCTCCAGCTTCACTCATGCGATGCTCCAATTCATGCATCTCATGCTCGATCTGTTGCAGGTGGCCAAACGCTGCGAGGGCCGACTCATGCACGGTCGAACCGGGCTCGAAGTGGACGTGCTGGGACAGTAGGCCGAGCCGAACGTTCTTCGCGCGTACGAGGTCGCCGCTATCGGGCTGCTCTTCGTTGTTAACAAGCCGGAAGATTGTTGTCTTGCCGGAACCATTGCGTCCGACGAGGCCTACATGCTCGCCGGGATTGACCTGTAGAGACACACCACGCAGGACATCCTGTGTGCCGTAAGACTTGTGAACCTCTGAAAGACGAAACAACATCTGGAAAATATTAGCCGCGGATAAACGCAGAAATACACGGATCAGAATTAGAACTACTGCTGTTACAAACCTGCACCGCTCTTTACTAATTTTTCAGATCCGCGTGATTCCGCGTCAATCCGCGGCCCTGATCTCGGTCGGCGACTAGTAACCCCCAAACAAAACGGGTGCGAGCTAACCAAGCCTCTCGCACCCGCGAAAACCTCTTTTCCCGACCTACAGTTTCGGCGAACTCGCCGGGGAAGGCGCCGGAGCTGCAGGCGACGCGGCCGCTGGCGCTTGAGTAGGCGCGGCGGCGGCGGGGCTTGGAGCAGGCGTCGCTACACTACCGGAAGACGCCGGCCGCAAACCCAGATTGCTTGGAGTGCTAAGCATTGTCCCGGCAAGATTATTAACAACCTTTGCGTCGTTCATAGCAACCTCAAGCAACGCAGCGTTGAGAATATCCTTGCGCGTGTTTATCAACGCCTGGGTGATCTGCTGTCGAACGCCCTGACTCTCAAGGGTCAGGTTCTCACTCTGTAAACGCTTCTCAGTAAGCTTGAAGACGTACCACTTGCCGCTGGTAAATCGAATCGGCTCGGTGGTGTCTCCCGGCTGCATCGCAAAAAGCCTGGTCACAAGCTCAGGTGGAAACGCATTCTGTTTCAGGTCATCCTCGGTCGCAAATCCGATGTCGCCACCGCGGACCAGGGTGTTTGGATCTTCGCTCTTCGCACGCGCGACTGTAGCGAAGTCTGCCCCGCCCTTAAGCTGTTGTGAGACGTTGTCAATCTTGAGTTTTGCTTCCGAGTCATTCTTGGCATCGCTTGTCAGTCCTGAGGCCGAGTTATCCGCCGGGTCCGCGACGATCATCGCGAGGGCAACGCCGCGCGAACTTACGAATCGTTCCCTGTTGCTGTTGTAGAAATCTTCAACTTCCTTATCGTTAACGGTAATCTTCGAGCTGTACTTGTCCTGCAAGTTCTTAATGGCGATGCTTTTTCGAGCGTCCTCACGTAACGATTCGTTTGTCATTGACTGGGCCACCAGGTTCTTCTGAAAATCGTCGTCAGTCATACCGCTTTCCTGCTTCTGCTGATTAATAGCGGCGGTAATCTGATCTTCAGTCGGCAATACCTTCTCACGCTCTGCACGTTGAAAAAGTACTTCCCTCTGGATTAGCTGGCCGAGCATTTGTAGGCGCGCCTGGGCCATCTCGAGTTGAGACAGCGAAGACTGCCTTCCACCCGCCTGCCGAGCGATCCCCTGCTCCACTTCCGCTGACATTATCTTCTTACCGTTTACGGTGGCCGCGACTGTGCCGTCTTTGGCGTCTGCTCCTCCGCCGGATGCGCACCCCCCAACAAACAGGGCACTGATAGCCAAAAAGGTCGCTGCGATAGTTATTCTTGCGGTTCTTTGCACGTTACGTTGATACTCCTTCTAAATTGTTGGTCCGGTTGAGACCGCCCCCACTTGACGATCCAGGAAACGGTTGCTATAAATTTCGTTTCGATATTGCCTTAATACTCAATCTTATGAGCCCCGGCAATTATTAATGCTCTGGAGGTAGTAATTTCATTATGGCCAAACGTTGCGAAGTCTGCGGTAAGGGGCCCCAATTCGGTAACAATGTTTCTCATGCAAACAACCGAACGCCACGCCGCTTCAATCCAAATCTACAGTCGATCCGGGTCCAACTCCCACAAGGCGGGGTGTGCCGAAAGAAGGTTTGCACCAGTTGCATTAAGGCCGGAAAAGTCGCAAAAGCCGCTTAGCTGGATTCTTTTATAAGAAATCAATCGGCGCTGGAGGGATGCCTCTGGCGCCGATTTTTATTCACCCACCAGAGCTATCGCCTCAATCTCAACCCTTGCGTCGCGCGGCAAGCGGGCAGCTTCGACCGTGGCCCGCGCCGGAGGACTTTCCCCAAAATGCCTGCCGTAAACTTCGTTCATCGCGGCAAATTCGCCCATATCGGCCAGGAACACAGTTGTCTTAATGACCCGATCAAGACTGCTTCCGGCCGCCTGGAGCACCGCTGATACGTTTCTCAAGACTTGTTCAGTTTGTTCAGCGATTCCGCCTTCAACGAACTGTCCGGTGGCAGGATCAATAGGGATTTGACCCGATGCGAAGACAAATCCGTTTGCCTTCACGGCCTGGGAATACGGCCCGATGGCCTGGGGGGCGTGCTCCGTCTTGATAATCTGCTTCACAGTTGCCACTGACTCTTTTTGAGACATGTAAACGAAAGGCGGGATTCTACCAAGAAAACAGCGGTGGGGCAAAAGGACATAGTCCAAAGTCCAAGGTCCAAAGTCCAACGTCTGTAGCGCGATCGACATGTCGCACATCAGAGGTCACTTAGTTGGTTAAAGGCTGCGTGGTTAGGTGGACATTGGACTTTGGACTTTGGACTTTGGACCGCCTCATACCGCGCCTTGCATTCTCTCCACGTCCAGGACGCCCGGGACGCCTTTGATCGAGTTGATTACCTTGTCCAGGTGTTTGACGTCAAAAACTTCGACTGTAACCTCTATGTGTCCCTTTTCGTCGGACGCCACCGAAGCTCGCGCGTCGCGAATTCCGGTCTTCATGTCGGAGATTGCTCCGGTAATACCTGCGATCATGCCGGTGCGGTTTTCCGTAACAGCCAGCAGCTTCACTGCGTATGCCGTCTTCTCCGGCCGCCCGGCCCATTCGACATCAACGATCCGCTCGCGGTTTATCATTAAGCTGGCAACGTTTTTGCAACGCTTCTCATGGACCGCAACGCCTTTTCCTCGAGTTATGTAACCCACAATCTCCTCACCATGAAGGGGATTACAGCAACGCGCTCGCGTTACCATTAGATCGTCAACGCCCTTGACGACGATCGCGTCGTCACCTAACCGAATCAGCCGCTTAACCGCCCGCACGCCGCTGCGCAAACGCGACTCTTTCTGTTTGTCGAGCTGCTCAAACTGCTCTTGCCCAAGATACTTGGCGATGACGTTGCGCGGAATCAGCTTTCCATATCCGATTCCCGCCAATAAATCTTCCACGCGGCCGTAACCATACTCGCCGGCCACACGTTTCATTTCGGTGTCGCCGTCCTTCTCAAAGATCTTCTTAGTAGATAACTGAAAACGTGAGGCCTCTTTTTCGAAAAGCTTCCTTCCGATATCAATCGACTCCGCACGCTGTTGTTCCGCGACCCAGTGCCGGACGCGATTGCGCGCGCGCGACGTAACGATGAAGTTGAGCCAGTCGCGCGAAGGATGCGAATTTGACGAAGTAAGTATCTCCACCACGTCACCGTTCTGAATCTGGCTACGCAGGGGGACCATGCGTCCGTTGATCCGCGCACCGGTGCAGGTATTTCCCACTTCCGAGTGGATCATGTAAGCGAAATCGACTGGAGTAGCACCGCGCGGAAGTTGAATAACTTTGCCCATCGGAGTAAAGGCAAAGAGATCTTTGGGGTAGAGATCGAGTTTCAGAGAATCGAGGAAGTCGCGTGAGTCCTTAACTTCCTGGGTCCATTCGACGAGGGAGCGCAATGCCTGAAAGGCGTTGTCGTCGTCGCGCGCGCCGCGCTTCCCTTCTTTATATTTCCAGTGGGCCGCGACACCTTCCTCCGCGATCTGGTGCATGTCCTGTGTGCGGATCTGCACTTCGAACGACTGGCCGTCCGAGCCAATCACAGAGGTATGAAGCGATTGATATAAATTGTCGCGGGGGGTAGCAATCCAGTCTTTGATGCGTCCCGGCACAGGCCGCCAGGTGTTGTGAATCACACCCAACGCTCCGTAGCAATGCCTGATCTCGTTTGGCGTGATCACCCTCGCTGCCACAAGATCGTAAACCTGATCGAGATCGATCTTTTGTCGCTTCAGCTTTTTCCAGATTGAGTAGAGACGCTTGACCCGGCCTTCCACTCGCACGAAGGGAACTTCAGCCTCCGTCATCTGGGCTTCAATTCGTTCCGTGACCCCCGCGAGAAAAGCTTCATTCTCTGCGCGGCGCTTCTCGAGTTGTTCCGCAAGCTCGCGATACTCGTCAGGATGCAGATGTCGAAACGCAAGGTCTTCGAGTTCGCCGCGGAGTTTACCCATTCCCAAACGGTGGGCAATCGGCGCGAATATCTCCATCGTCTCTTCGGCGATGCGCTTCCTCTTCTCCGGGTTGAGATAATGAAGTGTACGCATGTTGTGAAGTCGGTCGGCCAACTTCACCAGGACGATGCGCACATCATCAACCATCGCCAAAAGCATCTTGCGTACATTTTCCGCCTGCTGCTCTTCGCGAGAGATATTGCTTATCTGGGCAATTTTCGTGAGACCGTCAACCAGGTGAGCGATTTCTTCGCCAAAGTATTTACGTATGGTGTCGAGATCAACGAGGGTGTCTTCGACGACATCGTGAAGAAGTCCGGTGGCAACGGAGATCTCGTCGAGCCTCATATTGGCAAGGATGTTGGCCACTTCGAGGGGATGGACCAAATACGATTCGCCCGAGGCACGTTTTTGGCCCTTATGCTCGCGGGCGGAAAACAGATAGGCACGACGAATCAGATCGAGGTTCGCCTGCGGATGATTCCCCGCCACGGTCTCGACAATTTCCTCAATGCGAATCATCTGGCGTCTTGCTGATGTCCCGGGTTGCGAGTTGATGATGGAAGTATAACAAAAAGGGTGATGCTCGACTCGAAAGTCGAGCATCACCACGATCAAGCCGAAGCTGAACTACGATCAGTCTTTTGCAGGCGACTGAGCTTCCTTCGCTGCGTCTTCCTCTTTCTTCTTCTGAGCTGCTTCGCTTAGCGCGTTAGTTCGTTTCTGGGCCACGTCTCTTTGTTTGTCCAGCTCAGCAGCCCTATCCATATTTCCTTCCATCTCGGCGAGCTTTTTAGCTTCCAGTAAGAGGTTGGTTTTATACGACCAGGCGGCTTCACTGTTGGAATCCTGTTGGATGGCCTTTTCCACTACTTCCAGACCACGCTTCACACATTCCTGGGCAGTGGAGAAATCTTTTGCGTCAGCCGGTTTCTTGTAGGAAACCTTGGCGCGATTGCCTCCCTCAAGGGTTGTGGTTTTGTTGCTCGGTAGTTCAGTGATCTTGAACGAGCAATCCCAATCTTTACTGGCCAGCACCACATAGGCCTCGGCGCGCTTCGTTGGTTCTACATTACCATCATTGGCACGAGCGGAAATCCACGACTTCAGCTTGTCCTCGTCCTTTAGCGCACCGTAAAGAGCTGCGATGGCCTTATAGGCTTCTTCATTCTTAGGGTCTTTTTGGAGAATCTGTTGGTAAGCTTGAACAGCTTCGTTCGCTTTCGCAATGTTCTCTGGGGTTTGAACACCAGGCCGATACTGGGCGTGAATTGTCCGGGAGATAAACAACGGGGCAACTTTGCTATCGGGATCGAGCTCCAGGGCTTTTCGTGAATACTGTTCTGCCTCGGTAAAATGCCCTTCGCGGTAGGCGCGAGCTGCCTCATTCAACTGGTTTTTTGCTCGGACACGATTGACTATTCCGCAGCCCGAGCTTGTCACAACGAGAATCGCCAATACGATGGCGATTCTAGTATGAGAGAGTTTCATTTATCGGTAGCTCCATTTTCAGTGGTTAGGCCCAGCAGGGGCTAGAGCTCTCTGTCAGTAGCTTAACTATGAGTAGAGATACTTATTGTGGCAAGTCGTCGACCTGCAGACCAACCGGACTGGCCCCGGCGCCCTTAATAGCGTCGATCACCTTTACCACGTCGCCATATTTCAGCGACCTGGGCGCCTTCACGAAAACAGTCCTTTCTAAGCGTTCGTCCTCAGGCAAATCCGTACGCGTTTCCATTCCGGGTTTGTAAGCACGCTGCGCCTTACGTTCCCGAAACAGTTGGGCCAGCCGCTGGCTCAGATTTGACGTGTCATTTACCGAGCCGACGCTGTCCTGGTTGAGCTTGAGCTGAAGATCGTTGGAAATCGAAACCACCAATGTTAATGGGTTCGGTTTCAGTTGGCTTAAATCTTCGTTCGGATCCCTCTGCGTGGGAATATCCGCTTGAAACTTACTTGGTCTGAGCGGGGTAATCACCATGAAGATGATGAGCACCACCAAAAGCACATCGATCAAAGGGGTAACGTTAATGTACGGAACCGCCTTCGCCCCGCTCTCCTTCTTCTCGTGACCGTCCATCGACATGAACTTATACTCCTCTAAAAAGACTCAACCCGAAAATTAAAGCAACGATGGCTAACCGGCCGCAGGTTGCGCTGGCGCCGCTGGCCCACCTTTTTTCTTATCGGCAACCAGGCCGATCTTATCGATGCCGAGGGCCCTAACCTCGTTGATTACCGTGACCACGTCTCCGTAACTGACGCCTACACCACTCTTAATGTAAACGACCTTGTCTTCTTCCTTCTTGACGGCGTTGAGCAATTTTTCGACTCTGTCTTTGAGCTGATCCTTACCGATCTTGTCTTTGCCAATGTAGTATTCGCCGTCGTTCGGGATCGCAATCACCACCGAAGTGTCCTTGACGATCATTTGATCTTCGATAGGATTGTTAAGGTCTTTCGGCAGGTTGACTGTCACGCCGTGCTGCAACATTGGCGTCACCACCATGAAGATGATGAGCAACACCAACATAATGTCCACCATCGGGGTGACGTTAATTTCTGAATTGAAGCCACCGCTTCCGCCGCCTGACATTCCCATGACTAAATCTCCTTAATGCTAAGAACCGGGAAATCGATTGGGCCGAGTCCCTGGCTGGATGAAAGACCGACCAGGGACCGCTCCGATCAGATCAGTACTAGGCCTTCAGCTGCTTGGTGCGGTTCTTGATGAAATAGTCAACCAGCTCTGAAGCCGAGTTATCCATCTCAACAATGAAACCGTCGACCTTGCCTGTGAAGTAGTTGAACAGCCACACAGCAGGCACTGCTACCAGCAAGCCCAGCGCCGTGGTGAACAACGCTTCCGAAATACCGCTAGCGACAGCGCCGATACCTGCCTGCCCCGCATCACCCATGGCGCGGAACGCGTTAATGATTCCAAACACCGTTCCAAACAGTCCTACGAACGGTGCGGTCGATCCAATCGTCGCCAGACCTGACAAGCCACGTTTAAACTCGGCCGTCTTGATAGCGATGGCCCGCTGCAGAGCACGCTTGGACGCTTCGATTTCGTCACCGGAAATATCAGACGATTGCTCGTGTGCGCGAAATTCCTGCAATCCGCTACTCACCACCATGGCGAGGTGCGATTTGCGATGCTTGTCACTAATATTGATCGCTTCTTCAATGCGATCATTCTTCAAAGCCTGGGCCACGCGCGGCGCAAACTCGCGGGACTGCTTCTTGGCAGCTGTGTACGTCAGGTAGCGTTCGACCATGATGGCGATCGAATACACCGACATGATCAGAAGGATTACAACTACGGCGATAGCGACGGCGCCCATACTCTTGATCATCGTCACTAGAGAGAAGTGATCAACGGCGGGTGTTGCGGCAGGGGCGGCCTCTTGCCACATAAACAGCAACGCGCCAAGAGTTTTCGTTCCTAAAAGACTGGTTAGAATAGTCACGGTGAACCCTCCAAAAGGTTTTTCTTACATTGACAGCTCGCAGGGAACTCGCAGAATGAGCCTGCAGAGGCTCGCACGGCGCTGAACCTCCGCACTTATTGGGCGACGAAATTGTATGTGATTACGCCGGTCACCTTAACGGGTTGGCCCGATAACTTGGTGGGCGAAAACCTTGCGCCGCGCGCAGCCGCAGCCGCCACTGCACGGAGCAATGGATGGCCTGAAACGGGCGTGGCTGAGATCACATTACCGTTTTCGTCGATAGTAACCTGGACAACGACTGTTCCCGAGGCATGCGCTTGACGGGCAATCGGCGGATAAGCCGGCTTTGGCAGGCTGATCGCTTTACCGTTAAGCACGCCCCCGGAAATTGGTGCCCTCGGCGGAGTGGGCTTGGGAGGTGGCGGCGGCGGTTCTTCCGCGATATTAACACTGGTAGGTCCGGCCACTAGTCCAGTTCCGGTTCCAGGGCCCGAAGCCATCGGCGCAGCCGCATTCGAGGACTCATTGCCAAGGACAGTCGTAACTCCGCGTCTTACCGGCGGAACATTACTGGCCTTTGCAGACACCTCTTTTGGTACAAGCTCAGTCCTGCTGACGTCGGCAATTAGTTCCTTGCGAACGTCAACATTCTGCTGCTCGACCTTTTGCGGCTTTGCTTCCTGCGGTTTCTCTGGTGTTGCTTGTTGAGGTACCGGGACAGGCGCGACCAGGGTCGTCAGTTCAAGGTCCTGGGCATCCAGCGTGGTATCCATGTACCAGATGCTTGCGACGACGAAGGCCACGCCGAGAACCGCGTAGATCCCCATGGTGACCAAAAGAAACGAGCCCTTACGCGACAAGTCCTGTTTGTGCGAACCAGACTCTACAAGATTATCGAACATTTCTAATCCTCCCTATTCCGGTGCCAAATGGATCAGGGGTGCAAAATCGGAGAACGAATTATTGCAACTCTTAATACTCAAGCGTCGACTCGCATGAGCTCGCTAACATTTATGAAGGGGAACCAGCAGCCAGCGATCTGAACGTGAACAATTGAAAAGCTGCTGCGCGAGAAAAAACTCGCCGGCCCTTCTCAACAGACTGCCGCGCGCCCAACCTTAGCTTTCACAACGCGGGTCGACTCTTGAGTATTTAATTGGCCAGCAACGGCTGCAGTCTATGCCGCATCGCGCGGCAAAGTCAAGCGCAAATTTAGTGTTTTGAAATGGTGAAAAACGGTATATCAGTCGTCTACAGGTTGGTAACCTACTAGCTTCGGCTGGCCCCTCGCGATTGCTTTGCAGCACCAGTTTGCAAAGGCGTGCGAGTGCTCCTGCCGACGCCGCGATTCCCTTCGCTGGCGGCCTTGTTGACCGCTGCCACCGAGGTTTTTTCAGCTGCAGCAAGCCGCTGCTCCCACCAAACCATAATCGGACTGGCAATAGCGACAGAAGAGTACGTACCGAAAACTACGCCAATCAACAATGCCAGCGAAAAGCCGCGAAGCACTTCGCCGCCGAAAAGGACCATAGCCAGCACGGAGAGAAACACCAGGCCATTAGTGATCGCGGTTCGCGACAGTGTTTGGTTGATTGCGTCGTTTGTGATCTTGTAGAGGGAATCACGGCGATGCAGGCGCCGGTTTTCTCGAATGCGATCGAACACAACGATCGTGTCGTTAACTGAAAAGCCGACCAGGGTAAGCAACGCCGCTATCACCGTCAAACTTATCTCTCATTTGAAAAATAGAAAAGAACCCGAGGGTAACGAGCACGTCGTGGAAGACTGCTATTACGGCTGCGGCGCCGTAACTCCATTCAAACCGGTAGGCCATGTAAACCAGAATGCCGACCAGAGCAGCCAGCGTTACTGCAATAGCCTTGTTGCGAAGCTGGGCTCCAGCCACCGCGCCGACAGCGTCGGTGCCGACGATTTCGTATGCGTCTGATTCAGCGCCAAACTGATTCAAGCCTGACTTCACCCGGGCGCGACCCTGATCTAATTGAGCCTGCGATTCAGCCTCACTTGCGCCCGAAAGGGGTATCTTGATGAGGGCGATGTCATTCTTATCAATAACATGCTGGATAACCGCGTCCTGGACTCCGGCAGCCTGCAAAGCATCTCGAATAGCCTCGGCTGAGGGCCTCTGCTTGAATCTGGCCGTGACGACTGTGCCGCCCTTGAAGTCCACGCCGAGGTTAAATGCTTCTGTGCCTCCTGGGCTCGCCTGACGAACAACCGCCGAGCCGAGGCCGACCAACATTAGGATCACGGAAATCGCGATAAACACACGGCGATTGGCTAACCAATCGATAGTAACGTTCTTAAAAACTTCAACCATATTTTAGACCGCTTACAAAGTCGCAATATCAGTCACGCTGGCGCGTTAGATACTCAACGTCTCCATCTTTCGTTTGCGACTCAACTCCCACATGAAAATTGTGCGCGAGACGTAAATCGCCGAGAAAAGGTTTATCAGCAAACCAAGAACAAGGGTTACCGCAAAACCGCGCAATGGCCCGGTGCCGAAGACAAACAGGAACAACGACGAAATGATCGTGGTCACGTGCGTGTCGATGATGGTCACAAACGCGCGCGCGAATCCCTGCTCGATCGCCGATGGAATCGTCTTACCACTCTTCAATTCCTCACGAATGCGCTCGAATATGAGCACATTCGAGTCGACCGCCATACCTATCGTCAAAATGATGCCGGCAATACCGGGCAACGTGAGGGTGGCTCCAAAAACGATTAGGGCTGCAAGCATTAGAATCATGTTCAGGATTAATGCCACGACAGCGTTAAAGCCCGAGCCCCGGTAGTAAAAGAGCATGAAGCCAACCACCAGTATCAATCCAACGAGGGAAGCCCTCACTCCCGAGCGAATGGAATCGGCGCCCAGGCTCGGCCCAACGGTCCGCTCTTCCATGTACTCGATTGGCGCAGGTAGGGCACCGGATCTTAGTGTCAGCGCGAGGTCTTCTGCAGATTCTTTGGTAAACCTTCCGTCAATCTGGCCCTGGTCGTGGATTTGTGATTTGATGTAGGCAATCGACTTCACCTCATTGTTAAGCACCACGCCCATGTACTGGTTAATGTTCGCGCCAGTCCACTTTCCGAATTTTTCTGCCCCGCTGGGTTTCAGTGCGAAAGAAATCTGGTAATCACTTCCTCCGCCCTGCATCTGGGTGGCTGAGGCGTTTCGAAGCTCACTCCCGTCAACAACGGCTGGTGACTCGACGACCACCCACCTTTTCTCCGTTGGACTCGGCGCGGGTGTGGCTCCTGCTGTGGTTGGCTCAGTTCGCTCGGCATATTGCAGCACCCGTCGATTTGTTGGCACCGTGCCGCCCAACGAGGCCTTGGCTTCTTCCTCGGTCGTGTACGTCTGGCTTGGGGCAGGACTCGGAGGACTGACCACGTGGACCAATTCCAACTTCGACTCGGCCTTGAGCAACTGCTTTACTCTTTCTGGGTCCTGAATGCCCGGCATTTGCACCAGAATCTGATATGCGCTTTGCGAACCATGGCGTTGAACCAACGGCTCGGCCACACCGACGGCATCAAGCCTGCTGTCAATAATTCGGTGCGCCTGCTCGGTAGCCTGCTCCGCCAAGATTTCGCTGCGCGGTTGGACCTAAAGACCATGTAATCGTCGCCCCACTCTGCGACTCGGTCCACTCCGTAAGATCGATTTTTTTCTTAACGCCTTCGGCGATTTCATTTAGCCGGGCAGGGTCGGTCGCTTCGAGCACCATTCGATAAGTTCCCGCCCCGGTTTCCGGTCTAACTTCTTTCACCGGCAAGCCCGCATCTGTAGCGGCAGCTTGAATCGCACTGGCGTTTGTAGTCGTGAGGGTCTTAAGAAACTCCTCTACCTTGACCCGCATCACCAGCTGCGAGCCGCCCTTGAGATCGAGGCCCAACTTAATGTTAGAAGCTAAATTGGATTTGATCCCTGACCAGGTGAAATCCTGTAAAGTCGGACGGCGGCGGGGACCAATAACTATGTAGATACTTACCAGCGTAACGAGCACAATAATGATCGTACGCTGAAGGAGGTTCTTCTTTTTCATTGCAAGTTAATAATGCCGATTCCCGTCAGCTTTTCTTCTCTTCTCCATCAATACCGGCGATGGCGGATCGCGCAATTTCCAACATTGACTTCTCCGCGCTTCGGATGATGAAGCTGGTATCTCTGACGGTGGTTATTGTTCCGATGATTCCGCCGGTGGTAACGACTCGATCGCCGGCTTTAAGCTCAGCTATGGTCTGCTGCAATTCCTTCTGGCGCTTTTGTTGCGGTCTAATAAGTAAAAGGTAGAAGACGCCAATGATGAGCAAAATCGGAAGAAACTGACCGATTGCGCCAAAACCACCCTGAAACATCAATACAGTTGTCATCTGCTTAGTTCTTTCAAATCAAATAAACGTGCCCGGCCCACTTTCGACAGCGTCCCCACAACTAAGGAAGACTGACTGAGTTTGCTGGTACGGCTTCTCTCAGCCCCTCGGTAAACTCTTGTTGAAATTTCTTGAAATCGCCAGACCGGATAGATTGCCTCACACGTCGCATAGTGTCAAGGAAGAAGGCCAAGTTGTGATGGGTCAACAAGACACTGGCCAGTAGCTCACCTGACATGTAAAGGTGGCGGAGGTAAGCACGCGAATGTCTTCGGCAGACTGCGCACTCGCAAGTCTCGTCTAATGGCATAGTGTCTACCGCCCACTGAGCATTTTTTATGTTCACTTTCCCGCGTGAAGTGAAAGCTTGTCCCGTCCTCCCGTTCCGAGTAGGAAGGACACAGTCAAACATGTCGACACCCAGTGAAACAGAGCGGACTAAGTCTTCTGGTGTGCCCACGCCCATCAGATAGCGAGGTTGATTCCGAGGCATTTCAGGCCCCACCGCGCCGACAACGTTCCACATGACCTCCTTCTCTTCTCCTACACTCAAGCCGCCAATAGCATAACCGTCGAAACCGATCTCAACTGTGCGCTGCAGACTCTCGCGCCTTAGATCAAGGTGAGAACCACCTTGTACGATCCCAAATAACGACTGCTTACCATTCACGCTCTCATTACCGCTTGTTCGTCCCCGATCGAGATTTGCCGACTGGACTTCGTCAAACATTGCTCGCGAGCGACCCGCCCACCTTGCCGTCAACTCCATACTTTGTCTAGCTACGTCAAAAGGAGCTTCGCCGGCCGCACACTCATCAAACGCCATCACGATTTCCGACCCGAGTGCGGCTTGAACCTCCATTGACACTTCCGGTGAGAGAAACCTCATGCTGCCATCGACGTGTGAACGAAACTCGGTGCCTTCCTCAGTTATCTTTCGTAACTTGCCGAGGCTCCAAACCTGAAAGCCTCCCGAGTCTGTTAGTAATGGACGCTTCCAGCTCGAAAATCCATGAAGGCCCCCGCAGGCGCCCAGCACATCGACGCCGGGCCGCAGCCAGAGATGGTATGTATTGCCGAGAATTATTTGAGCGTCAAGCTCGTCTTCGAGCGCTTCGAAGCGGACACCTTTGACGGTTCCTGCAGTGCCGACAGGCATGAAAACGGGCGTCTCAATGACGCCGCGTCTGGTGGTAAGCAAGCCCGCTCGCGCTTCACCTTCGCATGCTGTTACTTCAAAAGTTATTGCAGGTTTGTCGGACATGCTTTAGGGCTGCTGAGTTAATTACCAGCTGTTCGAAGTCCGCGATAGCGGACGAACGAAAATAGCCCAGCACATTGAGTGCTGGGTCACACGGTCACCAACGACGATAGTCCGTGAAGCGGACGGCTGAAAATAATGTTCGCTTGACCATCGCTTTCAGCCGTCCGCCTAGGCGGACTATTGCAGTGGTTGGGACGATAACTCCCAGCACTCGAAGTGCTGGGCTATTTTCATTCGTACGCTATCGCAGACTTGGCTTTTTCGTCGCCGCAACTCATAGCCACCGCTTACCGCTTCTTCCTCTTCTTATGCTTCTCCACCACGCGCAACGGCGTCGCAAAGAAATCAAACTCTTCGCGCAGCCGGTTCTGAAGGTAGCGCACGTAAGAGAAATGCAGCCCTGCTTTGCCACCAGAGGTGAAAACGATAAAGGTGGGTGGCCGCACGCTGACCTGCGTCATGTATTGGACGTGAAGCCGGGAGACGCCGCCCTTTACCGGTGCGGGGGCCGAGCCGCCACGAGGTTGGGAAACAGCCTGCTCAAAGAACGCGTTCAGTTGAGAGGTGGAGATACGTCGGTTGCGTGATTCATTGGCGTGCAACACCAGCGGCAGAATATTGCTCACACGCTGCCCGGTCAATGCCGAGATCGTAACCACAGGCGCGAAGTCGAGAAACTTCATTTTTTCGCGCACCTTCCGCTCAAACTCCGCAGTCGTGCCGGTTTCTTTGTCTTTAACTGCGTCCCACTTGTTGCAAGCAAGAATAATTGAGCAGCCCGCATCGTAAGCGTAGCCCGCAATGTGGGCGTCGAGCGCGGTGACTCCCTCTTCAGCGTCGATCACAACGATGGCAACATCCGCTCTTTGCAGGCTCTTCATGGCCATTACTACAGAAAGCTTCTCGGCCATCTCACCAGTCTTGCCTTTTCGACGGATGCCGGCAGTGTCGATGAGTCGAAACTTCTGCTCTGGTGTTTCAAGTAGAGTGTCGATCGAGTCGCGAGTCGTTCCTGCCACTGGAGATACGATAACTCGCTCCTCGCCAATCAACTGATTCAACAACGAAGACTTGCCCACATTCGGTCGACCAACGATAGCGAGACGTATCTCCCGCACCCCATCGACTGGAGCCACCTCATCCGGCGCAGCCCTTTTCTCGAAGCCGCCTATTAATGCGTCGAGCATGTCTCCCAGTCCGATTCCCTGCTCGGCAGAAACCGGAAAGACTTCCTCAAAACCGAAGTGGTAGAACTCCGTAGCTTCCGCTTCTACACGCCCGCGTTCGGTCTTGTTAGCGGCGACCAACACACGTTTGCCCGTCGCGCGCAGGAGTTTAGCCAGCTCATGGTCAAGCGGAGTAATTCCCTGCCGCGCGTCGACCACCCAAATCAAAGCCTCGGCGTCTTCGATGGCGAATGCTGCTTGTTTGAAGATGTTTGCGGGAATGACCGCGTCGTCATCGGGCACGATGCCGCCGGTGTCCACGATTGAAAAGCGCTGGCCAGACCAATCGACCTCGCCATAGATTCGGTCCCGGGTGATACCAGGCTCGTCACCCACAATCGAACGTCGTTGGCCAATCAACCGGTTGAAAAGCGTAGACTTTCCAACGTTCGGCTGGCCGACAACGGCCACGAGGGGCAGCGCCACCGCAGGCTCAGGATTGGTTTGTTTCTCTAGCTCCGATGCCATTTAGCTATATCTCCGGCTGTCTTTGAACAGACAACGGTAGGGCAAGACGCTAAATTTTACCAATCGCCACAATAGAACCCCGCGCCCAGAGACGCCTCCTTGGAGTGCGCCGCCTTGTCGGCGCTTTGGCCCGTGGCGCCTTGGCGTCACGGCTCGAACTAGACTTGGCTGTTTACAGGTTACTAACGCACAGAGTCTGCGACAGGTCGCAGCAGGCCAAAGCGCCGACAAGGCGGCGCACTCCAAGGTGGCGCCTCTGAACCGCGGAATGCGACTGACTTCCTCGTGCCTGTAGCTCGCAATGTTTACATTTAAAACTCTGGACACAACTCAAGACGGAGGGTAAATTTCCCATTTCATACCAGACCAATCCAAGACTACGTCACTCTTAAATAAAAGGAGATCGGGTTGATGCCAGGCTCGAACGACTTTGGACTTTCCACGATCGGACAGATTGCGGTCAACGCGCACGACATTGAACGAGCAACGGAGTTTTATCGTGACAAGCTGGGGATGAAATACCTTTTCAGCGCTCCTCCGGGCCTCGCGTTTTTCGATTGCGACGGAATTCGTTTGATGCTTTCGCTGCCTTCCAAACCGGAGTTTGATCACCCCAGCTCAATCCTTTATTTCAAAGTGGAAGACATTCAGGCAGCGGCAGAATCATTGAAGGGTCGCGGTGTTGAGTTTGTGGAGGAGCCCGCCTTTGTCGCTAACATGGGCTCGTATGACCTTTGGATTGGCGCTTTCCGGGACTCTGAAAATAACCTTCTCGCGATAATGGGCGAAGTGCCGCACTGACATTCAACTTCCATATGAACAATGACAATCGCGCGGATGAACGGGAAATATACGAGATCGAACGGCAACTTTTCGCAGCTATTAGAACAAAGGACACCGATGCCCTGGACGGGATAGTTGCCGACGATTTTGTCTTCCGTGGACCGGGTCAACCGGAGATCGGCAAAGCTGCGTTCCTGAAAGTGGTCCAGTCCTTCCCGATTGAGATTCTCGAGATATGGTCTGAAGACATGAAGGCCAACATCTTTGGCGACATCGCTTTGCTTACCGGAGTGCAACAAGCGCGCACGCCAGGCGAAGACGGCAGGGGTCAGTTGAGCGCCGGAGCGTTTAGCGACGTGTTCGCCAAGCGGAACGGACGATGGGTTTTGGTCCTGGCGTACAACGTAGAACTTCCGGAGATGCAACCAGAGGCGAGCTAAACATTAAGGAAACGCGTCGAAAACTACGGTCCAGAATTGTTACCTAACGTAGTAAGTATATTTCGTGTTGTTTCGTGTGATTCGTGGATCGTATTTGTCGCGTCATGCTCAACGATCGTGAGACCGTAGACCGTTTGGAGAAGTGCGAATGAGACGACGAGACTTTATCAAAACAGCAGCCATCACTAGCGCCATTGCCCTTAGACCATCCACCGCACTGGCTAACGCAACGAGTTCGTCCCCCTCAGTTCCCCCTGCTTTCGAACTCGACGAACTGACGATTGACGAGTTGCAGCAGGGAATGGCCTCAGGAAAGTTCACCGCGCGCTCGCTGGTAAGGAAATACCTCGATCGGATAGACGACGTCGACAAACGTGGTCCAACAATCAACTCCGTAATCGAGATCAATCCTGACGCGGCATCCATCGCAGAATCACTCGATCGCGAACGTAAAGAAAAGGGTCCACGTGGACCACTTCACGGCATACCGATTCTCATCAAGGACAACATCGATACAGCCGATCGGATGAAGACAACTGCGGGATCGTTGGCGCTCGTCGACTCGCGGCCGCAGCAAGATGCTTTTGTCGCGCGGAGACTTCGTGAGGCAGGCGCAGTAATTTTGGGGAAGACGAACCTGAGTGAGTGGGCCAACTTTCGTTCAAGCAACTCTAGCAGCGGTTGGAGTGCACGTGGCGGACAGACGAGGAACCCATACGTTCTATCGCGCAACCCTTGCGGATCGAGTTCCGGTTCAGGCGCCGCGCCGGCAGCCAACCTGTGTGCCGCAGCTATCGGCACTGAAACGGACGGTTCGGTTGTCTGCCCTTCATCTGCGAATTCCTTAGTGGGAATCAAACCTACTGTCGGTCTGATTAGCCGGGCCGGGAATAATTCCGATCGCACACAGTCAGGACACCGCTGGCCCAATGGCTCGAACTGTGCGCGACGCCGTCATTCTGCTTGGCGCGCTGACCGGCATCGACGCACGTGATGAGGAAACCAGAAACAGCACGGGAAAGGCCCAGGCTGACTACACGAAGTTTCTCGACAAAGATGGATTAAGAGGCGCACGCCTGGGTGTTTCCCGGAAGAATTTTGGTTTCAACGACGCCGTGGATAAGTTGATGAATGATCACATTGCTGAGATGAAACGTCTTGGCGCCATCATTATCGATCCTGCCGATATTCCGACTGCAGGCAAGTTTGATGAATCCGAACTCGAGGTATTGTTGTATGAGTTCAAAGCTGACCTTAATGCATACCTGTCGAAAGCCGGTGGAAGCATTCCTGTCCGTTCACTAAAAGACCTGATTGCCTTCAACGAAAAGCATCGGGAGCAGGAGATGCCTTACTTTGGACAGGACCTCTTTATCAGGGCCGAGGCCAAGGGGCCTCTAACAAGTAAGAAGTATCTGGCGGCATTGCAGAAAAACCATCTCTTGACGCGAAGCCAGGGCATCGATTTCATAATGAAGAAACACCGGCTCGATGCGCTTATCGCCCCAACGGGCGGTCCCGCCTGGACGACCGACTGGATAAACGGCGACCACTTTAAAGGTGGATACTCATCTGCTTCCGCCGTGGCAGGTTATCCACATATCACCGTTCCTGCCGGCTATGTGTTCGGGTTGCCGGTGGGCATTTCCTTTTTTGGCGGCGCGTGGAGTGAGCCAACATTAATTAAATTCGCGTATGCCTTTGAACAGGCAACGAAGGCCCGGCGGCCGCCTGAGTTTTTGGCAACAGCAAACCCGAATGTTTAGGTCAATTGAATACCCCAAAGGCATAGCAATTTTGGAGAAGCGTTGGCTGGTCTTTTCTAGTAGGTTAAGCCTCCGTACAGGGGTCACTTAGAATCGGGGTATTACAGAACCGAGCGCGGTAGCGCCGGATAATGGAAGCTACTTCAGTCGGAACGTAAAAAGATTGTTTGAGGTTTAAAGTAACCTCTGGCATCCGGCGCTACCGCGCTCGGTTCTGTAATAACCTCTAACAGGAGTTCTCAATTCATGCCCCGCACAGCAACTCAATCAAAAAAGAAGTCTATCTACAGCGTCCATCCCGGCGTTGCGATGACCGTGAAATGGATTGGTGAACTGAAACAGAAATCCGGCCGCTCGCTCGATGAGTGGATGGCATACCTGAAGAGGAATGGACCAAAGGATGAAAAGGAGCGTCGCGCCTGGTTAAAAGAAGAGCATGGTCTGGGAACCAACACGGCCTGGTGGCTGGCGGAACGCTTTGAAGGAAAAGGGACTGAGGTCGGAGATCCGGATGAATACCTTCAGGCCGCCGAAGGCTACGTCGACAAGATGTTCTCGGGTGGAAAGGCTGGGCTGAAGCCTATCTATGATGCGTTGTTGAAGCTCGGGCTTGGAATCGGCAAGGAAGTGAAGGCCTGTCCGTGTCAAACAATTGTTCCCTTTTATCGAAATCACGTCTTCGCTCAGGTCAAACCCGCAACTCGCACGCGAATCGATTTCGGGTTTGCGCTAGGCGATACGAAAGCGAAGGGACGCCTGATCGACACAGGTGGCTTTCGCAAAGAAAGACCGCATCACCCATCGCATTGAAATCACTTCAATCGATGACATCGACGACGAAGTAAAACATTGGCTGAAAGTCGCATACGACCGCGACGCATGAAACGCGTGAATCGTAAATCGTAAATCGTGAATCGCTAAACGGCGGGCCGAAACTCCTAAGCGCTTTTGTTATCATGCTTGAGCCACCAATCACCATTCCAAACTACTCGCGATTTACGATTCACGATTTACGATTTACCATTCACCAGTCACGTTTCTAAGGTCAACTTATGCCATCTACCAAAACAAGCCCGCGCATGAGCGACGAGGCTGTTAAAGCAAAAACCGGAAAAGTTTGGAAGGAGTGGTTTTCGATTCTCGACCGAGCCGGTGCCAAGAAAATGACTCACCAGGAAATTGCGAAGTACCTGCACAACGATCACGACGTTGGTCCCTGGTGGACTCAGATGGTCACTGTCACCTACGAACAGGACCGCGGCCTGAGAGACAAGCATCAACGACCCGATGGCTATCAGGTCAGCGTGAGCCGAACTGTCAACACCCCCATCGCCCAGCTCTTCAAGTCGTTTTGGAATGAAAAAGCTCGCAATGAATGGTTGGGCGAGGAGGGCCTCGAAGTTAGGAAGAGCACGACGAACAAATCCATGCGCGTCACCTGGAACGACAACAAGACGAGCCTGGAAGTGAACTTCTATCCGAAGGATGACATGAAAAGCCAGGTCGTCGTGCAACACAGCAAACTGCCGGACGACAAGTCGGCCGCCCGGATGAAGACCTTCTGGGGCAAGGCCCTCGATCGACTTAAAGCTTCGCTGGAAAAGTAAGACTCGGCTATGAACCCCTCACAAGATCCGATCTCGCAGGATGCGATTTCTGGTGCAACGCCTGTCGCGCCGGCTCCCCACCTGGAGCTAGGCCGGCGCGGTGAGGAACTGGCTGCCGCATACTTGCTGAAGCAAGGTTATCAACTAGTCGCCGCAAACTTCGTCATACCAGTCGGAAGAAACAGAATTGGAGTGAAGATCTCCGTCGAGATAGATTTGGTCGCGTACGATGGAGACACGCTATGTTTTGTTGAGGTGAAGTCGCGCGCTTCGGGCTGGTTTGCCGCGCCGCAGGCCAACGTGGATCGGCGTAAACAACGGCAAATTGCTCGAGCCGCGCGCGCTTACCTGCGGATGTTTGACCTCCCCCGCGAGCCTTACCGTTTCGACGTGGTCACGGTCGTTATGCAGGATGAAGCTACAGCCGGCCCCGACATTCAACTCCTCCGCAACTTTTGGAGCGCGGATAAATTTCGCAAGCGAACATGGTCTGATCGGTATTACGACTAAATTACAGAACCGAGCGCGGTAGCAACGGATCGTGGAAGCTACATAGTGCGAAGATGGAGTGAGGCGTCTTCCTGAGTAGCTTTCAACATCCGGCGCTACCGCACTCGGTTCTTTATCGGGCTACATCGCGCTTTCTTTGGTTCCTGCCTTTTCACCCCCGCTTGACAACAAAAATGCAATCATTAGAATCGCTCGTGCTCCAAAGCGGGAGTAGCTCAGTGGTAGAGCATCGCCTTGCCAAGGCGAGGGTCGCGAGTTCAAATCTCGTCTCCCGCTCCAATTTCAAAGATGAAGGCGGAACGATGAAGAGTCGGTTTTCAGTATTCGGTTTTCAGTGTTGCACCCGCTAAATTGCGGTTAGGCTGAAAACTGCAAACTGGAAACATGAAGACTGGGCTTCATCCTTCCGCCTTTATCGTTCATACTTCCCTCTCTAGGGCGGCGTAGCCAAGTGGTAAGGCAGAGGTCTGCAAAACCTTTATTCATCGGTTCGATTCCGATCGCCGCCTCCAAACTTCAGTTGACCCTAACGATATATTTTGACCCAGTACTACACCTCGCACCGCGCTGAGAGAATGTACATAACGCCAGGGCCGCGAGCAGCATTATCTCCACTGACTATTTTTGCTTGTTGACCGTTGGAGCATTCAGAAAAATTTTGCCGGCCTTTTCTGGGGAAAGTGACACTCCAGCCAAGGACGCGGCATGAGCCATTACGGGATCTCGTTTTCTCGCAAGGTCTTCACCTTTCGGCAGTATGAGCACATCCGGCGTCACTCCGGCTTTCTCAAGACTCTTGCCATCGGACATAATCAAATCAGCGACGGATATGTTCGCGTGATATAAAAAAAACTGCGTGGTCTTCCATGTTGGGGCGGTTTTGAAAGAGAAAGTCTCAACAGAGCTGGTCATAACGGCCCCTGCCGTCCGGTCGCCAATCACCGTCCCCCGTTTTTCCAATTGCATCACTCGCGCGAAAACTTCGGCGGCCGATCCTGATTCGCTATCGACCAACACAAAAACTTTTCCTTTGAAAATCTTGTCCACACCGCGTGTCTTCGCGCGGTGTGGAACGGTTTTGTCACGCCACTTCTCGTCACCGATTACCACATCCTTATCGAAGAAATAACCCAGCAATCGTTTCTCCACGCTAATCAGGCCACCGGGGTTTCCACGTAAGTCCAAAATCAAAACCTGCCGCGGACGAATGCGGTTCATCATTTCATCAACCTGTTTATCACTCAGGTCAAACTCGAACATCCTGCAAACGATGATATCCGGGCTTAGCTCATAGTAGGCCGGCAGTCGTCCTGAACCCTCTCTGAGTTTTATGATGTTTTTCTTCTTCTTGAAAACGGCGGGAGTGATTACTAACTCGCGCAATTGTTTGTCAGACCCTCTAGTCGTCAGACGCAAGGATGGTGGCGGCATCAAATCGAAGTAGGAGTAAACTATCTTCCAAAGACTTGCGCGCGTCGGTTCATATCCTTCAATAGCATGAATTATGTCTCCTACCTTGAGACCCTTTAACGCTGCATCGCTGGTACTTTTGACGTCCACGACGAAACAAGTGTCGCCAATCATCTGCATTTGAAATCCGAACTCGACTCCTACCTCCAGATCGGGCGGGAAGAACCGCGTGTGTGAGTCGTCAAACTCGAGCAAGGTTTGCGCAACGATTGCGTTTATCTGTGCCGTCGATCTGGCCTCGCTGATCTGTTTCTCCGCCTCCTTGAATTTCGCATCTAAATCCAACCCGCGAAATGCGGGATCGTAGTAGCCGTCTTTCAGCGCTTGCTTGATGGTTCGCAGCATCTCTTTGCCACGCGCCTGGTCAATAACAACCTCCTGGGTGTTTGCAGACGTCGGACTAAAAATTAAAAACGCGCCGCCCAGCGCAAGAACGACAAGATGTGAGAACAAACTTCTTTGACGCAGGCTGTAAGAGGCCACGAACTGTGACTTCAAGTGATTATCGTCATTAAACAACAACTTGCTTCTGATCGCCTCCTAATATCCCATACAAACTTTTTTGCATAAGTAAGTCGATCAAGTTCTTCGATAGTGTAATGACCGCTCGTATCAATTGCGAGCTACCCAATCGTTAATGAACCCACGGAATGAGGAAAGCGCCCGAAAGAAGAAACTCGATCAGCATCACTCCGGCAAGCCTGATTCCAAATGCTACCTTGCGGAGTTTTTCACAGGCGGATAAGGTTTGTCATTTCGTTCCAGGCCTCGGACGGGATATGGCCGCTGTCCCAGCCGACATCGTACGTTGACCAAACCTGTTCGGCGAAGCGCACATGCGGTTATTGACGTTTTCATTCGGCACACCGTGGCTTGCGCATAACAAAGCCCGAGATTAGTATTCACATCGCTTATGGAACATCTGTGACGGGTTGGAAATGAGTGAAACTTGCTTGTCCATTTATGAACCATGTTTAGCAGGTGAGTATAGCTGTGTGTGTTAACGCAGGGAGCCTCTCGGTTTTATCTGCTAGACCTTCCGCCCAACGTCATCAGACAGTTGTAAAATTCCCAGCCTCTGTTTTAGCCAGGATAGTCTAGTTGAGCTGCCTTCCAACCAGCTGAAACTACCCTCGCTAACCACTTCCCGGTTCCGAAAGCCGCCTTGGATCATACGTAGTAATGACCAAATTAATCGCCCACTTCCCACGAGCCAATCGACGTGTGGGCGTTTTATGCTTGCTCTTGCTGGTCGCGTTAAGTGCATCATTAATTGCGGAAACCGAGGTTAGCATCTCAACCGCGCGGGCCGGGCCGCTTTCATTTTTTCTTTCACGTCATGTCCCAGGCTCAGCAGTAACTGGCCAATCCTTTTACAATCCTAAGACTGTTCACTCCTCTCTAGTTGAACCGGCTGCGGCCCTCATCGTAAGCGGTACCCGAAGCATCTGTCCGATCGGTTGCGACTATCCAACTATTAAGGCAGCAATTAATGACATCCAGGCAAACGGTCTCGACGGCGCGTTGATCCTTGAACTCGCGCCCACCTACCTGAGCGCGGCTGAGCTGTTAACCGGGGGATCACCGATTACCTTTACGGCCCTCACAGGGATCTCAGCCACTAATACTCTGACGCTGCGCCCACAAGCCGGCGCTACAAATCTCCTCATCAGTGGCGATAACCCAACCGCCATCATCGATCTGAATAACGCTGACTTCGTGACGGTCGATGGAAGGCCCGGCGGTGTGGGGACGGCCAAAGAACTGACCATTGAGAACACCAGTTTATCTGCGGCCACTGTGAGATTGATCGGCGGCGCGGACAATAACACCATTAAGTACACCTCTCTTAAAGGCGCAACCACCGGCGGGGCGGCTGGCGTGGTGACATTCAGCGGGGCCGGAACGAACAACAACAACACGATCGACAACTGCGATATTCAAGGAAGCGGCGTAGCGACGCCGGGCAACGGCGTGTATGCAGGCGGCGGCGTGCTTCACAGCGGCAACACCATTTCTAACTGCAATATTTACGATTTCTACCATGCGTCAGCTGACGCATCAGGTATTCGTATTGATGGTGGCAGCGGCACCGCCTGGACAATAACTGGAAATAGTTTTTACCAAACGGCCAGCCGTATTGGTTCCAACAGCACCGTAAGGGCTATCTTCCTCAACGCCGGGTCCAACAGCAATAACTTCACTGTCTCAAACAACGTCATCGGCGGCAGCATGCCAAACGCGAGTGGGACTCCCTGGACGATCACTGGACCAGCGGCACCGTATCGTTTCGTCGGCATCGAGCTTAACCTCGGCACCGGCACGACAAATAATGTACAGGGCAACACAATCCAAAACTTTTCGTGGCTTTCCACCAGCCCTGCGTTTAACGGCGCGGTATGGGGTGGGATCCTGCTTTCGAATGGCAACGTGAATGTAGGCACCACAGCCGGCAACACAATTGGCAGCGGGACCGGCACGGGATCGGTGTTTATTACGAAGGCGCTTCCCAATGTGGCCGGAGCTTTTGGCATATTGTCCACGAGCTCAGGGCAGATTAACATTTCCAACAACACCATAGGCTCGATGACGACAAGCGCCTCAGCTAACGATATCGCTGTGTCGCTCGTCGGCATTCAGGTCGGCGGCTTAACGAGCACGATTTCCAACAACACCATCGGCAGCACCGTAAGTGCTAACAGCCTTAACGCCAGCACCGTCTCCAGCGTGAGCGGGTCCGGCCAGGAAGTGACAGGTATTTTCAGCTCAAGCATATTTGGCTCTAGCATCACGGGAAATACCGTTGCCAATCTCAACAACAACAGCGTAGGCACCGGAACCACGGCCATTCGCGGGATTTCAACCGTCGCGGGCTCGAATACGATTACGAGTAATACCGTCCGAAATCTTTCTACGACCAGTCAAAACCCAAATCCATCAACCTCGCAGTCGGTGTTTGGCATTGTTCACTCTTCGAACGTCGGCGCCCAGACCATTTCTCAAAACGTCGTACACTCGCTTTCGAACTCGTCGCCAGCAGCGTCTGTATCGGTGAGCGGAATCTTTTGCGCAGGGTCGACGAGCGCTATCCAGCGGAATTTAATTCATAGCCTCTCAGTCGCGTCCGTCAGTATTGCATCGGCAATAAACGGGATTCACGTCGGGACCAACGGCGGCGGTAAGGTGCAAAGTAACATGGTCAGGGTAGGCGTCGATGCGAGTGGGACAAGCACAGCGGGCGCTTCAATCGTGCGCGGCATTCTGGACAGCTCCTTTTCGGCCGGCCGTGACTTCTATCACAACTCCATCTATCTCGGCGGTGCCCAAACCACTGGAGCGGCAAATACCATTGCCTTTCACAGCGTTGGCAACTCCAATCTCCGGGCCTTCCGCAATAACATTTTCTCTAATGCTCGCGGCAATACTGGCAGCGCAACTGGCAAACACTATGCGGCCAGTTACGGCGGCTCGAGTTTTGCGCCTGGGGGATTGACCAGCAATAATAATATTTTCTTTGTGAGCGGCGTTGGCGGAGTGCTGGGTTTCTACAACGGCGCTGATCGCACTACGCTGTTAGCGTGGCAGAGGTCGCATGGTCAGGACACCGCGAGCGCTTTTGTTGATCCGCTGTTTGTGAATCCCACTGCTGGGACACCTGATTTGCATTTGCAAGGCAGCAATCCTGCCGAGGGCAGCGGCGTTGCAATCGCCTCTGTGACGGACGATTTCGATGGCGAGACGCGTAGCAGCTTAACGCCCTCCGATGTCGGCGCGGATGCCGGAAACTTCACTTTAATCACCGATGCTTTCGCTCCGGTGATCAGTTCCCCAATCCTCTCGAATGGCTCAACCAGCAACCGTACGCTTACCGGGTTTGCCACCATTACGGATAACGTAGCCGTGGCCGATATACCGAATCGGCCGCGTCTCTATTACAAAAAATCCACCGATGCGGACGCTTTCGTTGGCAACACTTCGGCGGATAACGGCTGGAAATATGTCGCGGCCAGTAATTCCGCAGGCCCGTATGACTTCACAATAGACTACTCAATAATCAACGGCGGAAGTGTGGCTATCGGCGATACGATTCATTATTTCGTTGTTGCGCAAGACACAGCAAATAATCTTAGTTCTAATCCGGGCGGAGCAGGCAGTTCGGCAGATCCGCCAGTGCAGAATATCAACGCCAAACCAGGAGCAGTCAGCAGCTACAACATCATCGGATCCCTGAGCGGCGCAAAGACTGTGTGCGCGACTGGCCCATCGACTTGCGATTACGTCAACTTAACCGGAGTCAGCGGAATCTTTGCCGATATCAACTCGAAGGTTGTCACCGCCAACCTGACCATAAACATTACCGGCAATCTAATCGAAGATGGTGCCAACGGCCTTAATCAGATCGTATCTAATGACCTACTTCAGCCGACGATAACAATCCTTCCCGCAGACGGTAACTTGAAAGTTATTTCCGGCAACGTGACGGGCGGGCTAATTCGTCTTAACGGAGCGGATCGAGTCGCCGTTGACGGCCGTTTCAATGGTGCGGGACGCTTCCTGCTCTTCCGTAACACAACCGTCGTAAACGGTTCACCCACCATCACGCTGGTCAACGATGCTTCCAACAATAGCTTCCGTAATTCCATCATCGAAGGAGCGAGCAATGGCGGTGTTATGTTCCTTGGTTCCGGAACTGTAACTGGCAACGACAACAACCTAATCACGAATAACGTCATCCGTGACCGCAGCGACGCGGTGGGTATCCCCCTCCACCTCATTGTCTCGAACAACTCCGCGTCAGACACCGCTAACAGTGGAAATAACCTTTCAAACAACGAGATGTTCAACTTCTCAGCCTCGGCAATCACCCTGACTGCGACATCTTCAGGAAACGAATCATGGACGATTCGGGGCAATACCATTTATCAAACGGAGGCACGTCTGGGCTCACCACGCGGTATTGACTTCAGCAGTACCGGTACCAACACGATTACAGAAAACATCATTCGAGATTTAAACGCTAACAGCGGGATGACGGGAATCGTGCTCGGAGCGGCGTTTGGCACCACTGTTTCGAACAATCGAATCTACTTCTCTCCCAGCATAACGGGTTCAGGCAGTGTTCTGCATGGCATCGAAGTTCTAACCGGCGGCGCTGTCAGTAGATCCGTGACCCTTGTCAACAACCAGATCACAATTACTACTCCAATTACCCACAACGTAACGATCAGGGGAGTCTATGACAACGGGGGAACGGGAAGCACTTTTAATGCTTATCACAACACAGTGCTAGTTAGCGGCTCAGACACGGGCTTCGTCTCGAGTTGGGCTTGTTTGCGAGGTGCGTCACCATCAACAATTCACACCTCACGCAACAACATTTGTTTCAACAATCGCAGCGGTGGCATAGGCAACCACTTTGCGGCAGGTAGCCTGAGCAGTTCAGGTAGTTTTTCCTCCGACTTCAACCTCTTTGTAGGCACAGGTTCGGTTCCTGCAAACTTCATGGACTTAGGAACTTCCTTTCAAACAACGCCCGTCCCTTTTGCGACGTGGCAATCCAGCACCGGCGGCGATGCCAATTCGCAAGCTGGCAATCCGGGTGGTAACTTCACGCCCGCGATGTTCGTCAACCCCGCTACCGGCGATTTGCATATCGTCGTTACCGGCAATCCACTCGTTTCAAACACTGGCAGTCCTGTCGCCGGCGTGACTACGGACTATGACAACGAGACCCGTGACGCCTCCACGCCTGATCTCGGCTCAGACGAAATCAACGTAATTCCTCCCGACACGACTCCGCCGAATGTCTTATTCATTGATGATGGCGATGCAGACAACGTGGTGTTCACCAGCACCGTGATGACCTACACGGTTGCTTTCAACGAGGACATCGATGCTGCGACGTTGACCGCTGCCGATTTCGACAATACCGGAACAGCTACAGTCTCACTTGGGACAATCACGGAAACCTCCACCCAGTCCGGTGTTTTTAACGTCCAGGTAACGCCGACTGCAGCCGGCACGCTGATTCTTCGTGTGCGGTCTGACAATGTCATCTCTGACCCGTCCGGCAACAACCTAGCGAGTCCTGTCATCGACGATTCCACCATTACTGTTTCAAACGCGGCAGACGTCCAGATTAATAGTCTTACCGATTCACCCGACCCGGTCTCTGACGATGAACTAATCACTTACAACATCGGATTCATCAACAATGGTCCATCCAATGCCTCTTCGGCGACCGTCACTAATGCGATACCCGCCAACACAACTTTCCTCTCGGCCTCAACTTCTTCTCCGGGCTGGGCGCGCACCGACGCGACACTAGTTGGAGGCGCTGGGAATATAGTCTTCTCTAACACGAGTGCGCCCGTGGGCGTACCGGCGTCGTTTACAGTCGTAGTTAAAGTGAATGACGGCACCAGCACAGGCACATTCATCACCAACACCGCTACTGCTGCATCATCAACTTTGGATCCGGTGAACGGGAACAATTCGCTATCTGCCTTTACCAACGTGGTCCAATCGCTGGCACTTGTTGTAAACGATGCCGGCGACGCCCCCGATAACAATGTCGGCAATGGGATATGCGACACGAGCGCTGCCCCTGGAGAGCAGTGCACACTGCGGGCCGCGATTCAGGAGTCAAACACCACCATAGACTTCGACACAATCGGTTTTGCCCCGGCCCTGAGCGGAAGCACCATTCTGCTAAACAATGGTTTAGATCCAATCCTCGGCAACCTCTCCATCAATGGACCTGGTGCAAATCTGCTGACAGTCAAGCGAAGCGAATCTGCCGCCGCGCGTTTCCGCATCTTTACAATCGTCGCTTCCAGGACCGTTAGCATCTCCGGACTGACGGTTACCAACGGAAAGACCGCCGACGGAGTTGACGGCGCTGAGTTTGCCGGTTCCGGAGGTCATGGTGTTCGCGGCGGCGGTATCGATAGTGCCGGTACGTTGACCTTGACTGATGTTGTAGTTGCTGGAAATGAAACCGGCAGGGGAGGCGACGCCATCCCAGGCCTGTTTGGAGGTTCAGGCGATTTCGGTGGTTTCGGTGGTTTCGGTGGCGGCATTAATTCCAGTGGCAGCTTGACGATGACTGACTGCGTAGTAAGTAACAACAGAACTGCTCAGGGTGGTATTGGCAACTTCGGCGGGTCAGGTGGACGAGGCGCCGGAGTCTTTTTCGCTTCGGGGACCTTAACGCTCACACGCGTGACGCTCACGGGAAATCAAACCGGAGAGGGCGGTGGTTCAAGCAGCGGAAACAGCGGCTACGGTGGTGGGATCTGGGCTGGCGGTGATTCTTCCGTGAGCCCACCAACCACTGTAAACATGACTGATGTGATTATCAGCAACAACAGCACTGGTGATACGTCGACCGGCGAAGTCGGCGGAGGCGCCGGCATTTATCTTTCTCAGGGCACCGCCACGTTAATAAACAGCAGCGTGAGCGACAACCACAATGGTGACTCAAGCGCCAGCGGCGCAGGTAGCGGCGGAGGCATCTTCAACAACGGAAACTTTACCATTTCGAACAGCCTCATCAGCGGCAACTCTACTGGCAACGGCACCTTCGGTGGCGGCAATAACGTGGGCGGCGGTATTCACAACAATTCCATACTTACCATCAGGAACAGTACGATCAGCGGAAACAGCACAGGCACCGGTTTCGGTAGAGGCGGTGGCATCTACAATGGCGGGACGTTGACGTTAACTAATAGTACTGTTACCGGCAACCGTACTGACGCTAATACCGCCAACGGAATAGTCGCCGCTGGCCCGACCACTGTCGGGAATTCAATCATTGCGGGCAATGGTCTCGGGGGCAATGGCCCGGATCTGGATCCGGGCTTCAACAACGGTACGTTTACATCGCAGGGCCATAACCTTATTGGCAGCGGAGACTTCAATACCGGTTTTAATGCGACCGGGGATCAGGTTGGCACTGGTTCATCTCCGCTCAACCCAAGGTTAGGTCCACTTGCAAACAACGGTGGGCCAACCCTGACCCACGCATTGCTGGGGAATAGCCCGGCTATTGATAACGGCAACGACGGACTCGCAAACGCAGCCGGGCTCACGACCGATCAGCGCGGGGCTGGTTTCCCTCGTTTCGTTGACGGCAATAGTGACGCAACAGCCACGGTGGACATCGGCGCTTTTGAGTTCAATCCGGCGCATAACCTCACGGTCAACACCCTTGGCGATGCGGCTGACGTAACGCTCGACGGCAACTGCGATACGGATTCAGGAACGGCCGGTAGTCAATGCACGTTGCGCGCAGCAATTCAGGAAACGAACAGCATTCCAGGCGACGACACCATTAACTTCTCACTCGCGCCCAATAGCATCATCACGCTCAACAATCAGCTCGATGCTATTAATGGCAATCTCATAATCAACGGACCAGGAGCCAAATTGCTGTCGCTTGCGAGGAGTTCCCTTGGAGGTACACCCGAATTCGGCATCTTTGCCATCAACGCTGGCAAGATTGTAAGTGTTAGCGGACTGACCGTGACCAACGGCAACCGCAATCCAGGCAGTTTTCCAGTTAATACTGGCGGCGCTTTCCTTAACGAGGGAGTGCTAACCCTCAACTATCTTGTGATTAGTGGGAACAAAGCGAACTCCGCTGGTGGAGGTGTCAGCAATATTGGTGGAACGCTAACGATCAATAACAGCACCATCTCAAATAACTCGAGTCTCAGCAACGGCGGGGGTGTATACAACGGCGGTGTGATGACCATCAATGATAGCACTGTGTCGGCGAACTTTAGTGGCGCCGGGGGTGGTATTCATAATGACGAAAGCCCGCTCGAATTGAATAACAGCACCATCTCAGGCAATACGTGTTCGACTAGCGGTGCCGGAATTCTTATTGGCGGAACCTCGAGCAAGGTTGTCATCACAAACAGTACAATCACGGGCAATAAGGCTGGTGTCGGTTTTGGTGGCGGGATTAGCAAGCTCAATGGCTCAATGAGCCTCCACAACACAATCGTGGCCGCCAATTTCAAAAATGGTGGAGCGACAGCTGATGACGTCAATGGGACAGCGGAGCCAACCAGCTCATATAACCTCATTGGCTCGGCTGGATCTAGTGGACTGACGAACGGAGTAAACAATAATCAGATCGGGATATCCAATCCCGGGCTGGGTCCCCTTGCCGATAACGGCGGTCCAACACAAACACATGCGCTGCTCGCAAACAGTCCGGCAATTGATAAGGGTAACAATCTCATCGCAATCGATTCCAACCTGGCAACAGATCAGCGGGGTTCGGGTTTTCCGCGCATCGCTGACGGCGACAACGATCCTACAGCTACTGTCGATATCGGAGCCTTTGAGGTCCAACTGTTTCATCACCTGGTGGTGAACAGGCCTGACGATGCGGCTGATGCAATGCTTGACGGCAACTGCGACACAGATGTCTCAACGGCCGGCAGCCAATGCACGTTGCGTGCGGCCATTCAGGAAACTAATTTCATTCCGGGTGCGGACCACATTACCTTTTCATTAGGGTTCAGCGTCACCATCACGCTAAACACGCCGCTCGATCCCATCAACGGTAATCTCACGATCGTTGGAATAGGTGCTAACTCGTTGACAGTGGAGCGCAGCAGCTTTAGTGCAACTAACTTCCGCATCTTCCACATTAATCCGGAAAAAACCGTCAGTATTTCGAGGCTCACTATTGCTAATGGTTACCTGACAAGCGGACCAGGTGGTGGCGTGCTCAACGACGGACAACTCAAACTTACCGACTGTAATGTTTACGGCAACACGGCAGGAGTTGGTGGGGGCGTGGCCAACGGCGTTGTACCCTCTATCAATTTGCCCTCGTTGACGATTAAAAACTGCAATATCGGCAGCACAGTACCGGGTCAGGGCAATACCGCAAATGATGGCGGCGGTGTCTATAACAACTTCGGCGTTCTCACGATGACCGGCGGCTCAATCAAGGGAAATTCCGGCGGCGGCATCTTCATGGACGCTGGCGGAGTTACCTTAAACGGCGTCAGCATCAGTAACAATTCCAGAACTGGTTCGGGAGGTGGTGTTACCGCGAGACATAGTCTGATGAGCATCGCCAATTCCTTGATCGCAAACAACAACGCCACTACCGGAGCAGGCATACACTCGTCTCTCGGCGCGCAGCTTTCCGTCACCAACAGCACAGTCTCGGGAAACGGTAGTAGCGCAAGTGGCGGCGGCATCACCGGCCCAGTGACCCTCATAAACGTTACCGTCACAAACAACCGTTCCGATTCAGACAATATTGGTGGAGAAACAGGAGGCGGACTTTCCGCGGCCGGCTCATCGACTTTAAAGAACACGATTGTCGCCGGTAACTTCCGCGGCTCAAGTCCGAGCATTACCGCCGACGACATTGATGGGACAGTCGATCCTGCAAGTGCCTTCAACTTAATAGGAAGTGGCGGCTCGGGTGGCCTGACAAATGGCGTAAACAATAATCAGGTAGGTGTGGGCAACCCGATGCTTGGTCCACTCGCCAATAACCAGGGACAAACTCAGACGCACGCGCTGCTTTTCAACAGCCCCGCCCGCGACGCTGGAAATAATTCGTTCGCGTCCGCCGCAGGCCTTACGACGGACCAACGCGGCGCCGGTTTTCCGCGCGTCATCGACGGTAACCTCGATGCAATAGCCACTGTAGACCTCGGCGCGTTCGAGGCGAACCCAAGTCACCAACTGACGGTCAACACGCTGGGCGATGCGGCCGACGTCACGCTTGATGGCAACTGCGACACAAATACGATTACGGCCGGTAGCCAATGCACGTTGCGCGCGGCGATTCAGGAGACGAACAGTATTCCGGGTGATGACACCATTACCTTCTCACTCGCGCCCAACAGCACCATCACGCTCAATAACGCGCTTGATTCCATCAACGGCAACCTAGCCATTATTGGACCAGGCGCTGGCCTGTTGACAGTGCGGCGCAGCAGCGCGGGAGGTGCGCCACGTTTCCGCATCTTCACGATCAACGATGGCTTGCTTGTCTCGATCTCAGGATTGACCATCACCAATGGTCTGACAGCTGACGGTGCTGCAGGCACGGGCTTTCGCGGGCCGGGTATACCCGGGGGCGGCATTCTTAACGGCGGTACGCTGAATATGTTGGATGTCGTTGTGACTGGAAATGGCACCGGCCAGGGCGGCAATCCTACTACGGTCGGTGGCGACGGGGGCAACGGGGGCGGTATTTACAACTCCGGCACTCTTACGATGACGAATTGCACCGTCTCCGGAAACACAACCGGCAGAGGCGCCGATGGCAACGTCAGCTCAGGCAACGGTGGCGACGGCGCCGGAGTGTATAACTCTAATAACCTCACGATGACTAATTGTGCCGTAACGGGAAACACTGGCGGCAGGTCGGGTGACAGCGCGGGCCAAGCCCGCATGGGAGGCAGCGGCGGCGGGATTTATACTAATAATGGAGTAGCGATCTTAACAGGCGTAAGTATCACCAATAATGCCAGCGGCGATAGTGGAGTTGGTAGCCAGGGCAACGGTGGCTCGGGCGGCGATGGGGGCGCCGTAAATATTAATAACGGCCTCGTCACGCTGACAAACTCTACGCTCAGCGGCAACAAGGCCGGCGTCAGCGCGGCCGGACTTGACGGAGTAGCCGGAGCAATCCGAAACGGTGGCGCTTTGACGATAACGGGGAGTACGGTATCCGGAAATACCGGCCGGCACGCAGGGGCTATCTACAATGGTAGATCCTTGAAGGTGACGAACAGTACCTTCAGTGGTAACACCACCCTTGGTCGGTTAAATTTCCAGCCTGGGCTCCAGGATGGCGGCACCATTAGTAGCGTCGATAACGGAACTACGCTTTCGTTGAGTAATTGTACGATCACTGAAAGCAATCACACTGGTGTTGTTAAAGGGTTCGACACACCAGCCACAATTAGTAATACCATCATTGCCGGCAACGGTAGGGACGCAAAGGGCCCTGATACTCTGGGTGTTTTTAACTCGCTAGGTTCCAACCTTATCGGTAACGCTGGCCACGCTATAGGCTTTAGCGCAGTTGGCGATCAAGTCGGTACTGGAGAAATGCCACTCAATCCGCGTCTTGGTCCACTCGCGAATAACGGTGGCCCAACTATGACTCACGCACTGCTGTCTCCCAGTCCCGCAATTGATAAAGGAAACAACTCGAATGCAGCGGCCGCCAGCCTCACGACCGATCAGCGCGGCCCGGGCTTCCCGCGCTTCGTGGATGGCAACGGCGACAGTATTGCGACGGTCGACATCGGCGCGTTTGAGGCAGGTCCGGACGTGACCGCGCCGCTCGTGGTTTCCATCGACGACGGAGACATCGACAACACTATCCTCGTCAATGCTACGCTGACCTACACCATCACCTTCAACGAGGACATCAACGCAGCGACGGTGAACGCAACCGGCTTCGACAATGCGGGGACGGCAGCGATCACGATTGGGACAATCAATGAAAGCTCGCCGGGAATATTCTCCGTGCAGGTGACAGCCACGACTGCCGGCTCGATCATCCTTCGTATTCCTGCCGGCGCCAACATCACAGATTTGGCAGGCAGTGCGCTAGTGACACCAGTCAGCGATGACGATACAGTTACGGCAGTTCCGCAGCTTCCCGACCTGACACTCACAAAGTCTCACGCAGGTAATTTCGCACAGGGTCAGATGGGCGCCAGCTACACCATCACAGTGAGTAACATAGGCACCGGACCGACCAACGGCAGCACCGTGACGGTGACCGACATCGTGCCGGTGGGCCTGAAACCAACTGGACCAGTCGGACCGCACAATGGTTGGACCTGTTCAATCGTTGGGCAAACACTGAACTGCACTCGTATTGATGTGTTGGTTGTAAATTCGAGCTATCCGTCCATAACGGTGACAGTGAACGTTTCGAATCCAGCTCCCCTGACTCTTACAAATACGGCGAAAGTTTCGGGCGGTGGCGAGTTGAACACCGGTAACAATACCGCAAGCGATTCCACGACAATTAACTGCGACTCTGACTTTTCGTTAAACAACTCAAGTCCTTTGATGATCAGCCGGTTCCGTACGAATGGACCAACTGGTCCACAGGATGAATTTGTCGAAATTTACAATCCGAGTACAACTGCTCACACAGTTGCTTCTGGCAATTGCGCCGGAGGCGGTTATGGTGTTTACGCCTCAGCCGGCAACGGTACCACTTCAAACGCAGCTCCGCTGGTCTGCTATATACCAAACGGAACGGTGATCGCTGCAGGTGGTTACTACCTGTGCACCGGCGCAACCTACAGCCTAGGTAATTTGGGTCGTAACGGTGGCGCTGAAGGAGCAACGTCAATAGGCGATGCGCCGATAGGTTGTGGCGATTTGTGTGTGAACGACATTCCCAACGATGCCGGACTGGCATTGATGAATGTGGCCCAGGGCATTTCATTACTGCCAGGAGGCTTCAATGGAGGCGTGCCTGACGCTGGCTTCATCATCTACGACCGCGTCGGTTTTGGCGCGTATGGATCGGGGGCACCAGCGTCAGCCTATCCATCTCTCGCTCCGAACTTCTGCGAAGGGGCGGCCTGTCTAAAACCCGTTGGCGACGCCTCGACGGGTGGGGCGTGTTCTAACCCAACTGGTCTCTTCCCCGTTGTTTCAGTTCCTCCAGCCTGTTACGGACTCGCTGGCCAATACGAATTTCTGCGACGCCAGACGACGTTTAGTGCCAACCTCGGCACAGTACAACAAGACACTAATAACAGTGCCAACGATTGGATCCTCGTAGCGCCAAACTCTTCCGGGAACATGGGCCTGGCGGTGACCGGAGTTTCGGGTGTGACGGCGATTCACGGTGCGGCCGGACCGCAAAGTTCGACTTCTCCGTCTGATACGCCGTCAACCAGCCTGAAGCAGGAGCCGTTTGATCTGGCTAGGACGCAGTTCAACCCGCCCAACGCGGAACGCAACTTCGCTTTGGATCCGGCAGTTGATCCGTCAAACAATCCATTGGGCACCTTCAGCCTGCGTTTGCGTTTCACAAACAATTCCGCCAGCAACATCGCCGGCTTGAGATTCAGGGTCGAGAATGTGTCCACGCTGTGTGGTCCACAGACCGCAACGCCGACTACGGGCAGCGGCAACGCGAAAAACCTTTCATCCGCCCCTGACTGCGGCACAGGCAGCTTGACGGCGATCCTCAAGCTGCTGAACTCGGCGCAGGAAGTGGTGGTTGACAGTACCAGCACCGCGCAAACAGTCAACGGTACAGCGATGGAAGACGTGAGCGCGTCAGCCACGCCGACACCCCTCGGGGCGGGACCGTTGTCGCCCAAAGGTGGTGGGATCGATAGTTCGCTGGTAATTAACCCATCGAGTTCGATTGCTTCAGTTGGAGACGGGGTAACCGGCGGTTCCGGCATATTCTCCACGTCGATGAGCACGACAGGTTCGACGAAGGTGATTCGGATCAAGATCAAGTTTGGGGTGGTGAGGAGTGGCCGGTTCATACTGCTGCTAACTCCGCAAGCCAAGTTCGGGCCGGCGCCGCTTGAGGATCTGAGAGCCGAAGAGAAGCCCTAAACCGGTAGCCAGTAGAGAAGCAAATGTCTATGAGTCACTTTCGGCCACTCTCAAATCACCTTCTTGGAGGTACCGCGCGATCGAGCGCGCCGGGAATCTTGACTCCCCACATTGTGTCCTTGTCCTGTTTTTCAGGGTAAGGCATCTGCTCGATCGAATTCTGAAACGACCGCCATCGTCTGTGACTCTCACTGAAGGACTCTCTTCAAACGTTCCTACCCTGTTGTTCAATTAAAAACGGTGCGATGGACCACAAACTGATAAGCGATGGAGGGCGCGTGTAGCCGCGACCACCGGCGGGCATTTCATACTCGCGCGGAGCGCCGGTCACCGGATCGTATACCGTGATCTTGCCGACCGAGGGTAAGTCTTTATAAGACTGCGAGGAAAAATTGTCCCAGATATTTCCGCCGATGGCGTTAGTCGCCAAAGGGCTACATGCATTCGTTTGCAACAGCGTTACTGGAACTCGCAATTCCGTCGACAAGTAATTGTCTTTAAGGAAGTCGCCGGCCAGAACGATCTGACGCATCTTCGCCTTGAAGTCTTCCGTCTGGGTCCACGTCCACATCTTTGAGGGTGAGCAACGCCAGTGTGGTGTCCTCTCATCAACATGTCGGTGCAGTCAAGGCGATTCGTTTTTTACTTGCCGTTGTTTGGAACGCAAACGCCAGCGATCAATGTCGGCAGTTGGCGCTTGGAATGAGAACTCAGAGTCTGAAAGTCCGGCTAACGTATTCTGATAATGGCTGGATTGCTGTTCATTCCATGCAGGCCAATGCGTACCTGAATGTCGCCTCTAGGCAATTGATCGGGAAGTCTAACCACAATCTGGGTCAGCCAGTCCATTCCCGAAACTTTTCCGGCGTACTCAACCGTCATGGGATAATTCTTGCCAGAGATAGCTCCATTTACAGTGACCGCAGATGAATTCTCGCCAGGTTGTAAGTCTGCATAGCTGACAAAGAGAATTATGCGGGTCCGATGGTCGGTGCTGAAGGTCTGGTCCGTTTGCAGTGGGAATGGACCGGAGAGCATGGTCACAGAATCGAATGCGATGGCGTGGTTAGAATTCTCCTCTGTTAGCAAAACAGGTGGCCAGCCGTGGGATGGCGATGGAGTTGGTGTTGAAGTGGGTGTCGGGCTAGAGGTGGAAACAACGCAGGGGGCCGAGAGCAAGGCCGTGATGTCGCCTGAAGTGTAATTCGTAATCATCACATCAGACTTCCCATCCTCATTAAAATCGCCGATGGCCATATGTCTGGGATCTGCGCCCGTGCCGTAGTTTGTCGCCTTCGCGAAGCTGCCATTACCGTATCCCGACAAAATAGATATCGCGTTCCAACTCACACCGATCACAGCTGATATCCAAAGCGCCGTCGGCATTAAAGTCTCCTACAGCGATGTCACGATGACCTGCGGCAGTCTCGTGGCTCTCTCTTAAAGTGAATTCACCATTTCCGTCACCAATGAAAATAGACGCTCCCCCAAAATTGGGAGGAGCGACCGCAGCCACCGCAATATCAGCTTTTCCATCAGCATTAAAATCGCCGATGGTCGCGCCGAACGGAGCACGTCCCACCTGCATCGTTCGAGATGATGCAAACCCGCCCGCGCCATCGCCCAGACCGATCCACAATCCATCCAGCTCAGGATGAATTCCGTTTGTCTTTGGCACTATCACGTCGAGTTTTCCGTCACCATTTAAATCACCGAAGCTAATAGAAACCGGATCCGTTCCTACCACCCATTTTTTGGATGGTCCAAATAGTCCATCCACCACATTGAGGGCAATTACCAGACTATTGAACTGCAACATCGCAATATCCGGTTTGCCATCCCCGTTTAAATCGCCTGCAGCAAGATACGTGACGTCGGAGACTAGCAGATCCTGCAATACCAGGGCTTGAAAGGTACCATCTCTCTTTCCAAGCAGCCTGCCAAGATTTCGGTCCTGAAGAAAACTGACCAGGATGTCGAGATTCCCATCCAGATCGATATCAGCCAAGGCAAGAGATGTTGGCATTCGTGGTCCAACGCTGTAGATCGTGCCCGACATGAATCCTCCCTGGCCATCACCAAGGAAAACAACCACGTCTCTGCTACCAAAATTCGTGACGGCCACATCCAGCCTTCCGTCACGATTAAAGTCACCAGAGACTATTCTCTTGGGACTTCCTCCCACCCCCGGGCTTTGAGTCAGGTAGTTTCGAGAGGCCGCAAACAAACCGGTTCCAGTCCCGAGCAAAACCGATATGTCATATGACTTCGAGTTAAGTACGACCAGGTCTAGCTTCCCATCCTTGTTTACATCACTCGAAACGATGCCGTTAGGCCTTGAGCCCGCAGCGTAATCTTTTCGATCAAAGCCGCCGCCATTTAACCCGAGCAGCAATGTGACGCCAGAGTTACGTACCAGCGCGATGTCGGTCCGACCATCGGCATTAAAGTCGGCGACAACTGCGCCGCTGGTTCCGAGCACGTTAAGGTCGATCTGGGTTGGGAAAGCGCCAGTGCCGTCGCCGAAGCTTATTTTTGTGAAACCAACCGGCTCCCGCGTAACGATGTCCGCTTTGTTATCGTTATTAATGTCAGCGATCTTAACCACCGGACCGATATTGTTCTGAAAGGGCAACGTCATACGCGAAAAGTTTCCGGTGCCATCTCCGATCAGTGAGCTGGAGGCGTTTTCGCCGCCCACTATCAAATCAATCTTGCCGTCGCCATTTAGGTCACCAGCATCCAGTGAGCGCGTTCGACCAGCCATCTGGATTGCGCTCGCGGCGCCAAGCCCGCCAGAATTCGCCAGCAAGATCGAGAGATGATATCGGTTGTCAGGAGTGGATTCGCTGTCGCCGACCGCGAGATCTTTGAAACCGTCAGCGTTGAAATCGGCTGCGACGATGAAATTTGGTCTGACTCCCGCAACATGGCCAACCGGAGACGAAAACGCGCCGAGGCCATCACCATGCATGATGATCAGTTCACCGTAGCTGACGTATGTTGCCGCGATATCCTGCTTGCCATCGTTGTTGAAGTCGCCGGTCGCCAGAAACCCGAACGGCACACTAGTTGGCGACTTAATCCTCGATACCGTTGCGAACTTGCCGGTGCCGTCGCCAAGGATGATCGATATGTCGTTATCCGGGGGATCATTCGTTACCGCGAGATCAGGTCTACCGTCGCCGTTGAAGTCGCCGGTGGCCATAAAGGTCGGTTCGCTGCTAACAGGAAAAGTTGGTGCGGCGTTGAAGGTTGCCTCGAGACAGCTCGAAATGCTGGTGTTAGGAACGGAGGTTGGCCACGCCAGTAACGTGGTTAGAAGGGTCGCTAACCCATAAAAAAAGATTTGAGGGCGATACATCGAAAAGTGAGGGGGGGGTTGGAAAACTCAGTTGTCAGTTGCTAGAGGGATTATAGGGTAAATACTAGGCCTAGGGAAACGCGGTAGCCGTTGTGCGTAACCTGATAGACATTGTCTAACTCTCCCGTTGGCGATTTCCGCTTTTCATTTACAAAACGCTGACGTAAAGGGGACCCTGGCCGCGTCCCGCCTGCGACCAGGTGGCAACAATCCCGTATTGCCTCTCCAGAGTTCGAAGTGAGAGTGCAGATTTCGCGTGCCACCTTCGCCGCCTCCAGGTCCGCCAGTTGTCCCTATCCGCACACGTCCTTCCTCTCGCTGAACGCCAAAACCAGCAACGTGAAAAATCGCCAACGTGACATTTCTCATACTTCCCAGCTGGCGATTAAAAAAGCGTAAGAACACCGTCACCTGCACTCGGTCCGGCTACGGCGAAATTCTTCGGCTATGATGCTCTCTATTTGCATCATTCGTTTAGCTTCATCGCAATCGGCAAACTGCGGATTGCCATACCTGTATGTCCTGTACTTCCGATTCACGTTCGTTTCCACCACATAACTTGTCCCGTCCAAACCTTCAGACTTACACTTCGTAGATCCGTCTGGAAGCGTCAAGATCCCCGCGCTCGTAAGACTTTTCCACGCAGTTTCCCAGCCTGATTTCGGTGCACCAAGATTCTCTAGTTGTACCGATGACGGCACGTGATCATACTTTTGATGAAGGTATGTGGCTGACCACTCCTCTCCTGAGCGCTGGATGATCACGCCACTGATGACTTCAAGACGATCGTACCAAAAGCGCACTTCAAGATCGTGATCGGGTAGCACCGTTCTCCTCAAACTAGACATTCCGGCTTTCGTCGAACGTTCTTCAAGCGCTTCAAAAAAGAGCGGTTCCCAACGAGCATCCGGTATTTCGAGGCTCAAGCCCGGTGCGCTTTGACCAATTGGAGCAGAATGCGGTGGTTGATTGGGAGGTTTACCGTTAGAGGCGCAGGAGATTGTGACCGAGAAACCAACCAAAACCATCAAAAGCATACGCCAGCCTTTAGTCATATTCTGAGACTCCCTAGTAGTGGTTTTTACTGGTTCTTAAGAATCCAGGCGCACTCATCTGCTCTCGGGTTGTCCGGCCAGAACGTACTACCGTTGCTAAAAAATGAATAACCTTTGCCAGTTCGCAGGATACCCAAAACATTGCGATAGTCAGATTGATATTGAACATCACCTCCACTTGGTCCGCCGCTCCTGCTATCACCGGATCGATAATTAGGGTGAGTGTGAAAGAAGGCAAGGAAATATATACTCCGACCAGATCTTCTGAAATCGTCAAATGCCTTATCCGTTTCAGGTCGTGCGAGTGGCAATGCCGGAACTCCATCGGTGTCGGGACGTCCTTCTGAGAGCGCGACTCTCGGGTAGGCATTGGTTCCCTTGTCATAGAAGAGCAACGATCCGTTCTCTTCCCCCGATTGTGTTGTCCTCTTCCACTGAGCCTCGAAGTCATTTTTGAATTGCTCAACGATGCTGTTTGGCGTAGCGCAATTCTTGCGTCGCGCTATATCCATCGCAGTGCCCTTGTCGTGACTGGGCTTCGCAGGTTCCTGCGGGGCGACTGATCTCAAAAACAACGCGTAATGTCCACGGGTAGAATTGGTGTTGCCATCAATCACGTCGTACTCGATTCCACCCTCTGTCACGGTGCCTTTATAACCACCCGAATCACCCGGCAGGTCCAATCCGCCATAGTAGGACATGCCTACGCCGAAAGAGAAAACAGGTGTCTCGATGCTTCTTCTGCCTCCATGTAAGATTTCCTGTGCCGAAACGTTGCCAATCTCGATCTGGTGAGCCAGATCCGTGCAAAGTACCGGCAGTCCGTTGAGCACGCAGCTCTTATCCCGCGAGGCGCCGAAGGATGATCCTTGTCCCCCAAAATTGGGTGAAAACGGCGGATAGGCATTGGGTGGAGCGCTCGGCGCTGCCTGCCAGGGAATATAGTTCCCCAGTGGATCGTAAACCGACTTTATATCACCTGCTTCACTGAGTCCCAGCGGGTCAACGTGTGTCCAGGACACGGAATTCGTACCGCCGACCGAAGATTGCACGGCCATCAGTCGTCCATCCACATTAACGACGGTGGTCAGCTTATTCCCTGAGCTGTCCAGCCTGGTGAGGACCCGCCCGCCCAGCACCGACGAACGTATCATGTAGCCGGTAGTGTTCGATGAAGTCTTGGTGGTCGATTCACTTACCGGTTGCCCATCGCCGTCATAGCTGGTTTTGTAAGTTGAGACTGAGCTGGGATTAGTTAGAGTTTCCTGCACCTGGACCATCCGTCCGGCTGCATCGTAGCTCCAGTCCCGATATACCGATTCGTTAAAGTTGGCGTCGTATTCGAGGGGGCTGTGTTTCACCTGGCCGTCGGCATAGTAGCTCCAGTTCGGATCCTGGCGCCGGTTATTCAAGAAGGTCGCGCTGTCTGACGTTTGCGACTGGTAGTAGTAAGTGCCAAAGCGAGAGGTCAGGTTATTGAAAGCGTCGCGCGCATAATTTTGAACATATGGCAGCGACGATTGGGGTGTGCCCTTCGCCGTCGTCAGCCGCCCCGCGTGATCATATGTTTGAACTCGGCTGAAATGGCGGGCAGTATCCGGGAATCCGATGTCCTGTGCCCTGTCGTCGAGATCGGTCATCTGCTTCAAGCGGCCGTCATCGTAATACTGGAACTGCTCGCTTAGGCCGGGAAACTCGTAGGCTGACGGCCGCATACGTGCGTCATAACTCGTCGTCCCTGACTTGTTGTCTCCATAAGTAGCGCTCTTCTGCTCGCCCCAGGCGCGGTATTCAATGTTTGAAGCATAAGTGGACACGCCGGCGAAACCTGAGCCAGTCACGCTCGCCACCCTTCCAGCTCCGTCGAAGTTATAGTTGACCTGGGCACCAAAGGGATCCGTGATGCTGGTCATCGAGCCGCCAGGGTTATAGCCATAAGTTAGTACTCTGGCGACACCATTGACGGTTGGATTGCCAGGATCATTGAAGGTCCGCGTTTCAGACTTCAGCCGGGATAACTGGTCATAAACATAATTCATCGAGCCCATACCGTCGGTCATCGAAATGCGATTGCCGGCGGCGTCGTAGCCGAGACCCACGTTCGATGCCGGCAGCACTCCGGCAGGCAGACTGGACGCGTTTGGATACCCTATTGAGGTCACCAGGTGACGCCCGTTGTAATTGAATGTCGTCGTTACACCGCGGGCGTCGGTCACCTTCTCAACCGTGTCGTCGGAATAGTAATCCCAGGTGGTGACTTTGCCGGCGTCTTGCTCAGGGACATGCTTGGTCTTCAAGCGCCCGAAGCCGTCGTAAGTCATGGTCGTAGTCTGAACGCTCGAACTTCCCTCCGGCCCGGCGTACTGAAGGATCTGGGTTATCTGGTCGCGGGCGTTGTAGGTATTGATTGTAGCGGAATATACAGTGCCGCCTTGCCAGTTGAGCACTTCGGTTTTCACCGTGCGGCCCAACACGTCCGCGTAGTTCTTCTGTTGCCGTCGCTTAGGAGTTCCTCGCGTCGATGGTCCCTTCGTCGGTCAGTGTCACCACGGCGCCGCCCGCACAACCGCATCCGCAGTAACTCGCTTCTTTCGTCGTGTCATCGGGGTTCGTAGTGATCAGCGGCCGGCCCTTCCAATCGTAAGTCTGCTCGGTGTAAAGCCAACCCGCCGCCGATCATCGTCGCCCGTGGCATCCCAGTTGATTGGTACTCCGATGGCGTTAGTCTCGGTTGGATTCGAGGTCTTAATCGCTCGTCCCATATTGTCAAACTGAATAAGCTGCCCGCTAAATCCAGCCATCGCTGCCGGGATGATCTGTGGCCGCCGCAAACACTCGCCCATGTCCGTCCATGATCTTGAATGAATGCGCTTCAGCCTGCGCCTTCCTGAATTGTGGTGTAGGTATCGACTCGCGTACCCGGTGGGGGAATATTCAAACCGCGTATGGCTGTAATCCTGATTGCCGTTGAATTCGTCAGCTGCTTTCAGGAGCCGTCCGATTGAATCATAGCTGAAGTGCTTAATGGCTCCGGCTGTTTGTCCTTGGGCGGCGGTCCAGCACTGCGCGTGACGGCGCCAAAGTGGAAGTTGTAAGTAGCGCTTGATGAAAATCCATCAGCATCGGTTACCACCGTCGGATAGGCGAGCGTGTTGCGACTGTTGTTATTGTCCGAGAATGAATCCGCATAACTTACTTCGTTTCATGGTCGCGCGGATCAATCGAAGATGTTACTGCACCTGCCGTGTTGTATTTCAACCTAGACCACGTGAATGCCGAATTAGTCACGTTGTAGCGTTTGACACTGGAAAGATTCGCGCGGCCGGCCACCGGGCCTGTATTGTCGTGCTGGACGGGGGCATCGCTGCCCTCAATCGACCCCTCCTCGTCATATTCATAACCAACTCTTGACATCAACGTGGCCCCGATGTCGCCTTCATAAAGTAACTTCTCGCTTACCAGACCTATGATGCGCCGCGCGGTGTATGTGGTATCCAAATTATACTGAGTATGCGTGCTGCGCAGAACCGTTGAGGCGTTTGCCTGATACTCCCGCACGTACTCTGGCAAGTGGATGGTAGTGCCGTCCAGCGAGAATGACTTATAACTTATTTGGGTGCGGGCCCGATTATTCGAGTCGTAAACGTTGGTTTCCTGAACCCTCGGATTCAGAGGATAGGTAATATTTGTACTGTCTTGTGTCCAGGTGGTCACTGACTGCCGCTGCGGATCATTGTTGTTGCTGAGATATGTCTCAATCATTGTAGGCAAGCCACGATGCCAGCCGGTTGCGGTCCCCGCTACGCCTGGATAGTAGAGCTTGTCGTAAGTTTGATCCGGCCTGGTTATCTGTGCCACCACACCAGTCTGTTGGGTCTGGTCCGGAAGGGTCCAGGATGTTGCAGTCAGGTTGAACGTGGTAACCGCTTCCTGTTCCGCTCCGGTCGGCAGTTTTGCCAGTCCCTCAGTGCCGCCTCGATTCCAGTTTTCCGCCCAGTCGCGCCTCTCGGTAAACCGGGGACAGTCCGTTTGAGGCGTGCTGTTGTTCTGCGGCAAGTTGTAAGAGCGGTAATTAATCAGCTTGGTTAGATCCCCGTCCGGGACACGTTCTTCAATCTTCCAGACCTGGCCCCAACTCGTGTAATTGAACACGACTCGCGACTCATCACTGAAGCGCACCTCCTTCAAGACTTTCCCCGTCGCGCCATTGGGCGTACCTATCATCGTCAGGCCCTGGAAGTTGGCACTGATCGTCAGATCGGCATAAAAGAACCTGGCCCAATTGTGCGTTGTCCCGCCCCAGTCCTGAGTAATAGAGGTGGGCCTGCCGTCGGTGTAATTAAAGGTCAGCGTCCGCCCCAGCGTGTCAACCACGGTGGCGATCTGACCCCCAGCATAGTTGATCGTGATGTAGTTGCCGTTTCGATCCTTGATCTGGGTGCACTGGTAGTCAGCGCCCTGCCATGCATATTGAAGCTGGGTGCCGTCAGTTGCGCGCAGTATAAGGCTGCTCTGGTCAAACGAAACGTATGATGAATCGGCCGCCTCATAGCGAGTTGACGAACCCACCTGCCGCAGCTCCACCCGCCGGCCTTCCGGCGTGATCAGCAGATATGCTGACTTCCCGGTTTGAGAATTGAAGTAAGCGTGTTGAATCACGGGAAAGCCAAGGCGGAAACCGGGAGTAGGAAAGCCGCGATCATCGTCAAAGGTCATGTTCGAAAGACTGCGAGTCCAGACCCGGGAGTTGTAGGCCAGTGCAAGGTTCAGATCCAGTCCCGCCCTCCCCGGCAGGGTCACCAGGCCGCGCACCCAGTTGTAGTTTCCCGAATAAGGATCTTCGCCTGGCTCACCCGTGCGATTGGCCGGGTCAACTCGCGCCACTTCACGGCAGCCTGAACTGGTGTGATTGACTGTTACCACCGAGATGGTATTCGCCGCCGTCAGTGGCAACCCTCCCGTCACATTCTGCAAGTAGAAAGGCGCACCATGGCCGACCCACTTACCGGTAGTGGAGCTGCTGCTGGACGCGGTATGGGCGAAGAGCATGCCGTCAGGTGCGCCCACGCGCACTTGCACTTCGGTGGTGCCGGTCGAAGTCCACGATAGAGTGGTCGCGCCAAAGCCCGAGCCATCGCAAACCTGAATCGGATTGGGATTGGCGGTAATCGAACCACAAACAGTCCTCACAGCCACTGCCACTACCGCGAGCGTGTTCGCAGAAGTCAAAGGCAATCCGCCCGTTACATTCTGTAGGTAAAAAGGCGTGCCGTTGCCGACCCACTTGCCGGTGGTTTGGCTGCCGTTTGGACCAGTATGCGCCATGAGTGGGCCATCGGGAGCCCCGATACGCACCTGGACCTCGCTCGTGCCCGTTGAAGTCCAGGTCAGGGTTGTGACGCCGAGTCCGGAGCCGTCACAAACTACAATCGGATCCGGATTGGCAGAGATCGTGCCCGTTGGCACCGGAGGCGTTAGCATTGCCGCGTCCGCCTCATTCTCTACGAGAGCGATGTAGGTGATCGTAAGGATTGCGATGAGGAGAAAGCTGACCCCAATAACAATGCGACTACGAAGAACGCAGCAAGAGTGAGAGAGAGACAAGTTTAAAGCTCCTTGGCTATTGGGCTATCCTGCGGCTGACAAATTTTGGGTATGCGAGGACGAATACCTGTTCTCGTTAAGCGACTGCCTCACCACGACGAGTCATAGTCGGCAGAGGCACCGAACACACCTCCCGCCCGGTTTCTGAATTCCAGCTTTTGTTAACAAAGGGGCAGGTTGAGAAAGGTCGGAACTTGCCACAACCCGCTTGATGAACTGCGAAACTACCTTGATGCGGACCTTCAAGATTCGGTTGCCTTGGCTCCCTGTGGACCACACCCGATCCGTATGGGAAAAGTTTGAGAGTAGCTAATCCGCAATCCTTCAATCGGTATGCGTATGTACAGAATGATCCGGTGAACTCTATCGACCCATCTGGGCTTTATGGCTATACGCTGATTGATCTGACAGACGAGGAAAAGTGTCGGCTTTTTAATATGGGGTGCAGGAACGGTGGTGGCGGCACCCTCTTTGACGGTCTCTCATTAGCTGAAGAGCCACCTCTGGAGGCTATCCCGGAGCCAATCGGGATTCCGCAGACGCCTGTGCCCTTTCCAGGTACTATCGCAATCAAGGACAGGCTAAATAAGGGAGACTGCAATGCCTATATTGGCAGATTGTTGGCAAAGGCGAGCGAGTTATACGGCGGCCAAGGGAATGTAGCCGTGGCTAAGGATGGGCTTGACTTGCTGGATAAGATTGGTGGCTTCGTTTTGAAGGACTTTTTGGAGATCGATGATTATCGAGTTGGGGGGACTGTCACTGGCTCCATCGCCGGAAATAATACGTTTGCGGCAGGCACTGCGACAGTAGTGATATCGACGCGGTTTATGTATGGAAGCGATCCGGCTACAATTGCCCTGTGGCAGGCAAATTATGTTAACACCGCCATTCATGAAATGCTTCATCTGGCCGGCAGGTTCAGTGGTTACGATGACACTCAACTGGCGACCGCCGCAAGTCGGCTTCCTCAGGCCGGGTCTGGTTTGCCAGCTCCTCCACAAAACAATCAAGACGTGAACGGCAGGCTCAATAATAGCGGCTACTACAACAGCGAACTGATGAAACATTGTGGGGAAAAATGAAATTGAAACTGATTCAAATAGTGCTGATCGGTGGTATCGCTTTAGTTGCATGTGTGGGGTTTACGACCACCAACGTTGGATGGGTAACTTCTGCGGCCGATCAATGGTTCGACTCCTATGGGAATCTTTCTTGGGATGAAGAAAAAGCCCACCTCGATAACTTGGCTATTACATTGCAGCACGACTCAAATCTGATCGGGTACCTAATTGTCTATGCGGGAAGACGTGCTTGCAGCGGCGAAGCCAAGGATCGCGCTCTTCGTGCTAAGAAGTACATGGTAGAGACTCGCGGAATTGAGGAGAACCGAATCAAATGGATAGATGGAGGGTACCGAGAGGAACTAATAGTTTTTCTTCAACCCATCCCCCGCGGGGCACCAGAACTTACTGCCGCTTCGACTGTCAAGCCGAGCGACGTAAAAATCATTAAAAACTGTAAACCGAGGAGTTTGAAGCTCAAGAAAGGTAGCTCCTAGGGGGCCTACCTCATAGAGACGAGATCATATTCCAGCCGGAGATTGAAGGTCAGTCGCCGGACGAGATGTCATATCACATAATGCTTTTGGTTCAAGCTGGTACATTGAAGGCGAGGAAGCGCCTGATGGTTGTCATGCCAGCTCCCTCACATGGTAAGGACATGAGTTCCTGGACGCGGCCAGAGATGAGTCTCGCTGGAATAAGGCTAAGACGATAGTGATGGAAAAAGGCGGCGCGATCACAATTGAAATGTTCAAGCAAGTCCTGCTAGAGCTTATGAAACTGCGTTTTAGGTAAGTCTGTTTGATACCTCCCGGCCGCGGCACAACAACGCTTTGCAGCTGACGGCGCGAAGGCATGTTTCTAAGTAACCTGATCCCTTCAGTTTGAATGCTGATCGCGCGCCGCTGCTGAAGGCCATCGTTGCGCTGCTGGCGGGCGAATCTATACCAGTTGAGGTAAACGCGATCCTTTATGTCCTAGAATCACTGATCGTTTCATGGGTAACACAAGATTGGCACTGGAACCCCATATTGGACGTTATCGGACTCTGATAAGTCAGCAAACCCCCGAAAACAGCCGAGCAATCCTCCGGTCTAGTAAAACTACAAAGGGTTATCAAGTAAAAGTACCAACGCCCCGTTTTGGCCGCTCAGCTGGTACTTTTACTTGATCAGGCACCCTCTCAGAGGCGTTTTTGAGGGGCGAGGCTGGCCGGGATATTCGCCGTTCGGAAGGAAGGCTCGCACTTATCGGACTCAAATGGATTATTCCAACCGTCGGAAGGCTTTCAGATCCAGTTCGACGGATGCTTGTTGTGCGACGAATTGGTGCAGAAATGCCGATATCTCCATTGAAAGTGAAGATTAAAACCGCAGGTATTTTGTTTGTGCTTGAACGATATGTCGAGACAGCAATAGGGTGTCGCCGATTTTGCATCTACGGTTATTCCGCTAAGTCGAAACTGTCTCGATCTCCACCTTAAGCTCAGGCTTGATGGCAATTGAAAGTTAACCGACGAGCCGATTCACCAAGTCTTATGCAGATCAAGATTCAACCTAGGAGGTTCATTGCGTTTGGCTTACGTAGCGAATGTCCAGCGCGGATCCAGCCATCTCGAACGAATCGCCATGAAATTGAGTAAGATGGATCGAATGTTTCATGGCCCGGTCAGCCAGCAGCTTGCGATAATATGACAGTGCCTCGAGGCTACTTCCGTACTCGGAATATGCGGGAACGGTAACGATGAGAGTTGTAGAGTTAATTCGGAAAAGGCATGAGCAGGCAAAGAGGAGGCCGTTTTGCGCGGAGCCTTCTGCGTAGTGCGCCAGCATTCGATCCCCTTCGAGTGTGTCCGGGATTTGTTCAAGCGCGCCGCCAAGAGACACTATGACGGCCCCGCGGAATTGGTCAAAATAGTTTTTGGCCGTAGCCGAATTGGCACGTCGAAAATAGAATTCCGCGAGTGCTCTCCGCACCGTGCTTCCGACGGCGTCAAGACCATACCGGTAACCCACCATTCTGAAGATCGCAAGATAAGCACTCTTGAGAAGGGCGCCTATAATTGCAAAGTCATGTACAGTCACGAAGAATTCGGTTTCAACATCGGAATGCTTACCGGGGGCGATGTTCGCTGATCTCAGATAACGCTCGCCGATTACTTCAACCTGGGAGTTTTTGAATTCCACTCGCGGGAAGCGCTTCCCTGCTGCCGGGTCGGCAGTGAACACCTCGTATGTCTCGCCGTCGAGCTTTATGAAGGCGCCAGGTAACGGCCGCCGCAAGCGGTGCACTGGAGTGCCTGCGAGTGGTCGGTGAACGCGGCAAGGACCTGAAACGTGGTGGTCCGATAGCAGTTCGGACAAAAGTTGGTAAGCATGATCATACTCCGTTGCCTCCCGGCCAGGCCGGGCGGTTATTCAGATCTCCATTCATATGTACCTGGCGGAATAACGAAGGAAGGGATCGGCTGGGAATTGTCGATATCTATTTCGCGGTCCGTCCATTTTGAACGTCAAGGCCGTACGTATTCGACCGCACAGTACGCGCCGATTATACTGCAAGTCAAGCCCAACAATGCAGATCGGTTGAAAGTGTATTTGCAATACCAGAAGAGACTTAAGTGACAGTATGAATGAGAAAACAATAAATGAGGAGCTCTTCAAAGAACTCTATACGGAGGCTCTGGCGAAAACCGGCGATAACAAAACGCGCGAGGCCGTGCTCAGCCAATTGTTCATGCTCGTAAAGCGCGAGTTGGATTTAACAGACTGGCCCACCAGCAACGATCAGGACCCTTATGGTTTTGCCATCTTCGAGATCGTAGCGAAGTACGGCAAACCATCTTTCAGCCCGTACAACATCTGGGGGGAACTCCGGGACAGCTGACCCCGTGTTAATTCATCCAGTCGGTAAACCTCCTAGTTAAAGTGTCGTCGCAATCACGCAGGCGCGTGGGCGGCCGGGCGTCGTCGAAGAAAAATTCATTCCAGGATTTTCCCACCCGGCGGGTCTTCCAGATGTGCAGCAAGAAACGGTTGTCATCCTGCCTTTCGATGATCCAGTAGGGCCGAAACTTGCCGGGCCGGTTGAGATACCCTGTGTAGAACGTATGCTGGTCCGATCGCCGCAGGGTCCTCACTAACGAATAACACTCTTCCAGAACACCGAGGCACTCTAACGCAAACACCTTTCGCAACAGGCTCCTTGGCAGCGACTGGTATGCCGGGCCCCAGTTATCTCCCGCGCGATGCCATAGGTGATTCGTTTCCGATACGGTCGCAGCAGGTGGTACAACTTATCGAACTGTTCCCAGTAAAGCCGCCAGAGAATCAGAATGTTGGCGTAGGGACATCGCCTTCCTGGCTGGATCCCGATGGCCAGCGTTTCACGGGCTGCCAGCGAGGAAACGCAGCGGTGATGGCCGCCCAGCCAGTGCTTCTCGAGTTGGCGCCGGATTGATTTGAGAATGCTGAACAGGTCTTTCTGCAGTTCGTTCTGATAGCGATCTCTGCCGCGCGTAATTGTAATCTTGCTCTTTTTAGCAATACGCCGGCGCTCACGATGCGAGAGACAGGCATAAGTTTCGTTTGCCGGTGTGCTAACAGGCGTGTCGTTAATCAACTGCTCCCAGTAACGGCGCACTTTCGAGATTTGCCACTCCTTGCCCTTCCCGGTTTGGCTCGCGATCCAGTCCAGACGCGCGACGCCGGCGGCGGGGAAAGCGCGCCGCTTTGCGAGGAACGTGGCACAGGCGCGAAACCTTTCTTCCCTTTCACGTGACGGCCGCAGGAAGTACTCTCTAATCTCAGCATCACTCCCCGACGGTCACACACATTCCGGACATCCACTGCTGCCGGCTCTGAGCACTGACTTCAGGGAGTAGTCGACACTCGTGCGGCAATGACTGCAGGCGTCCACGAGCGGTTCTTTGTGCAGAGAACAAACCTTCACTAGCAGGATCTGGTGCAGCGAAGAGTGAAAGCCCTCCTTCAGGCATGTGTGACAGAACCGCAGGTCTCTGCTGCGTGTGGGGATTTTTGTGGGTACTACCGCTGCATACAGAGTGTCACCGAGTCGTAATGGCTTGACCCGTACAGCCGTGTTTGCTATCAATAACACTCTGTATGACTGGGTGCAAAGACATCTAAAAGAACTGCAAAACCTTTATTCATCGGTTCGATTCCGATCGCCGCCTCCAATAAAATCAAGAGTTTACGGGCAGAAATTTAGCTGGCAGTTTTGGCTTTGGGTCACTGTTGGGTCAGTCTTCTCGCGCGCCTCATTGTTTCAAGCGATTTACGAATAAGCGGCCGGTTCAAGAGGAGTTATTTAGCACTACGCGGGCTCCCGTCTTGACTACAATGAGTCAGCAAATGGCCGACAAAGAGATCTCAAGATTTCACGAGATTCTTTCTGCCATATTGACGAAGGGAGTTGGATGCAATGTGACGTTATCAAAAGATCTAGGCAGCCACCTTGGTAGAGGTCAAGTATTTTCGGCAGAGCATTATATTTGCCTGGCCACGGAGTTCGGGAGAAGCGATTTTTCTTATTTCCGCGATGATGTCTTCGAATTCGGTTACTTCAAACCCCTGAATGGCTGCCCTCAAACTGAATCCTGCGGTTCCATAGGTAAAGTCTGGCGGAATGGGGAGGCCACCAAATTTCTTAGCTAACGGCGCTCGGTCATCATCTCGTGGACTGAGGTCAATCTTGCTCATCAGTCGAATTGCCTCGGTTAACGCATCGAACGCCATTATGTTGTCAAATTTCGCGTAGGTCGAGACCAGGCCGAAAGCGACATGCACGGAGCTATCGTCGGTGTCAGCTTTCTTATGCGAGGATCGCGCATCAAGCAGCCACTGTCGGGCGCGGACAGTGTCCTTCTGTTTCAACAATGTCTGCGCACCCACGATCAAAATAGCCGCTCGTTGAGTCGGGTCGCTATCTTTCGAGCTCAGTTCATACGCTCTATCAAGATTGTTGCTCTTTATGCAGTGCAATGCGGCGCGATAGGTGAGCCAGTTTCTTACGTTGTCTCGTAGCGTCAGATCGTCCACTTTACCTGCCAAGTCCCAACCTCGCTGGTAGGTCTCCTCTGTAGTTGCCAATGCTGCGGTTGCGAAGGCGATGTCACGCCGCAGCGAGCCACGTTCGTTTTGTGCTACTTCTTCCAGCGCATCGACTCTCCGCGAGTTAAGGTCTTTGGCGCTTTCTCCTGGCGTAGGCGCTGGGCGATCAGGGCGCGCAGGGCGTGGATCTGTGGAAAAGGCCGCGTCGGATGTGATTTGCTGGGCTCGCGCTTGAAGGGCCGCAGCAGCTTCCGGATGTTTTTCTGAGAGTCGACTCATTATGGTACCGATAACACTTAGCTGCGAGCGCGCGTTTAAGGCTGGATTATCGGTAGCGCCGGGCAGGGGGGCGCTAATCAACAGCTGGGACGCCAACAGCAGAAATTCAGCGGCAAGTGCGGGGTTTAGCTGCGCCGCGGCAATGATCTGGGGCACATTCCTCCCTACAGCCACTTCAACCGTCCCGCGGTCCTCACCAGTGTTAGCGCCTTTCACGCGTCCGGGAGTGTAAAGATATGAGTAAAGGATCAACAGTTCGTTCGGGTCAACCAAACCCGCTGTGCGAAGCCTCGATAGAGCGGAGCGGAAAACACGCTGAGCCAACTCGACGTTGTTCTCCTGGAGGCGAGTGAGCACCTCCTGGAACCCAAATGAAATTCCATCGACCAGGCTTTCCATCATCAGCTCCGCCGCAGTCTTAGGGTCGTCAGACACGATTTGCATCGCCATTTGGAGTAAGACAGTGCTTCTACCGGTTCGGTCGTCAAAGACGCCACGGGTTGAACTATTCCGCTCAGCCTCCTCCTGGGCCATTTCCTTCAGCCAGCGCTCGGCAAGTTCTGGAGCACGCTTCCTCGCTACCAGCATCACTTCCCGCTTGGCCTCTGTTTTCAGAGAGTGATTTCTAAAGCGCGATCGTTCTTGCTGAGGATCGGCAACCTTGCCGGCCGTCTCCCATGCCCTGACGAGATAAGTCCGCGCAGCTTCAGTCTCCAGGTCCCACACCAAATCACTAATCTGCGTTTGGGCCCTGCTGCCGGCCGCAGCGTCCGTCCAGCCCCTCGCGCTATCAGCCGTCTCCCGCAGCAGAGCAAGTATTCTCGCGAGCTGCAGTTCTCGCTCATGCTTCCGCAGTTCTGACTCAGCAAGGGTTAGCGTAGATTTCTCTTTTTTTTGCGGGGAGGCGATGACGTTGGCTCGAACAGACGGGAGAGATGTTGCTTGCGCGATTAAGGCGCACATCAGAACAGTGTGGACGAGGGCGCGGGCCAACGGTTTTTCGTTCTTCCAGTACCGCATTAGTTTGAACTCTCAGAAAGATCAGCCAGCCATTGTGAAAAGGCAAGTTTGGCGTCCTCATCAACCGTAGCCCCGCCCCAGGCCTTCTGGATTATTCCGTTTTCAAGGAAGATCTTTATTGGAACACGATTGATACCAAGTGCCGATGCTAGTTGGCCTTGTTCGTCAAAGAAAACCTTGAAAGGGAAAACTTGCTCGGCGGCTAGCAGAGCACTCTTTTTCTCCCCATACGAAATAACGCCATAGAAGCGAACGTCCGGCCTCTGATCAACGACCGTCTTAAGAAAGCGTGCTTCCCGCTTACAGGCATCGCAATCCGGCGTGCCAAAAACCAAGATCACTCTTCCGTTACGAATAGTCTGATCGTCGAGTACTTGGTCAGACGAATCCACGAAACGCGCCGGCGGCAGAGGTTTCCCGATTGCCTTGGCAGAGGGTTCTTTAGCAGAGGCTGCGGCCTTTTGCTGCGCGCGTTGAAAAAAGAAGACAAAGCTTGCGCAAAACAGCAGAGTGAATCCTAGAGTCAGCCCTACCACCCATTTAATCTGTTTGCTCACGCCACGCCTCCAGCTTTACCAACTTGCATCATTTATTTCGTGACGCCACTGCGCGATATAGACGTCGCCATCCGGCGCCACGAAGAAATTCGAATAGACAGTCTTGCGCGCAACGCTCTTTCCCGGATTAGTGGAAAGTTCATCGGTATCAAAAGTGTGAGCTATCCAGAAGCCAGACTTGTATAATGTGGTCTTGAGTTTGGCGTCGTATATCTTGACCGAATACACCGTTAGAAGCTTTGCGAACTTTGTTCGCTGGGTATCGGGAACGCGGGCCTTGAAAGCAATCGAGGGCTGCACGAAAGTTCGGCTAAGCGGCGTTGCTAATCCATCTTTTTTAAACGTACCTTCTGCGAGTAGGGTTTTGTTGGTAAAGTCCTCCGCCTGTAAATTGTTTTTTTTGACTCTCTCGAATTCTGCTTCGGAAATGAAATAAAGTTTATACTCGCCGCGCCAGGTGGTGCCTTTCATTCCCGCACCAGGCAGATTGACAAGCATAAATTGCATCGTCAGCTTGTCCGCGTACAACTCCGGCGCGTGAACGTTTGGTTCGAAGCGGATGCTTCTTGTGCGTCTACCAGGTTTCTGGCCTGAGGCATAGTCAGGCTGCAACACACCCACCGCTAAAGCAAGCGTAAACAAGAAGGCGATTCTTCTGACCTTTAGAGGGACCATGTTCAAGCCTCGGTAAGGTTCTGTCGGCCACTGAAGAAGGTGGCCAGCCCAGGGAACAAAAGTTTGAGTGCATACGGGTCGACTTTCATCTCAAGCCCTAACTCGTCGTACATGGCGTCACAATTTCCAGTACATTCGCACATATAGTAACACCAGTTAGCGTCTTCACCATCTCCACTAAATCAATCGTTCGCATCTTGCGTGGGATGGATTATCTGTTAGACAGGCATTCGAAACTTGATTCGAAAACGTGACGGCTAAAAATTGCCGTCGACAAGAGTTTTAGGAATTTAGCAGCAAGGGATTTCATCGTTTAGCCCCGCCCGTATCCTACTCGCGAACTATTGCTGAAGTAACGACTGGCCTAAGGCTAGTAGGATGACAAACCGAACAAACTCATAAAGTCGTCACACTCGTAAAAACCGCCATTGCAATAGCAGTCGTAGTAGCAGTAGTTGGCATCTGAACCAGTAAGGTGACAGGAAAAAGAAAGATCGTTGGAACTCCATCCGCCGATGTAATCATAGCAGGCGGACGCTACACTGCTGGCCATACCGATTGTCAGCATCACGGCTAAGGCAACTGCCAAAAGCGAAGAGGCACGTTTCATAATCCATCTCCCACAACTTCATTCGAGTTGTAGTAGCACCAATTGGCGTCTGAACCCGTGCTGGCACAGTGAACATGGTCTCCAGTAAAACTCATTCCGTAGACGTTGCACAGGCCAATCCGACTTTGCCGGCAATGCCAATGGTAAAAATCACTGACAAAATCAAGAGAGAGGGATGCGCATCATGATGAGTTTCTTCGGTTTGAGGAAATTCAGTTATTGATGTCGCACTTGAGTACCCGCGAACGGGAAGATTGCGGGCGATTGCATTGAATTAAGCGAAACGCTTGCAATACATGGTGCGGGTTGCCCCCAAGTATCACCGGCAATTCTTTGTCCCGGCTGAACGAAGTGTTGACTGTTCAGTATGCTTCCATGCCAAGCATGTCATAGATGTACTCACAGTCACCGCTCACCGCACCGCAAGTACAGTCGTAGTAACACCAGTTAGCGTCAGACCCGGTCAGGTCACACCACACATAGTCATTACCGTTGCCGCCAGCCGCCACCATGGTCGCACAGGCACGAGCTACGCTGCTTGCCATCATGATGCTGAGCACCATCGCCATACACAAAGACACGAGGGATACTATGTGACGTTTCATGATCTTCCTTTCTCGATTTCACATTGGGGTGGGATTTTAACTGTTACCTGGTGCGTCGATATTTTAGGGAGCAAGCACCAGGTCAATATGCTTCGAGACCAAACTGGGCATACAGGTGTTCGACTTCGCCTTGTTCCTCGCAACTGTAATAACACCAATTGGCGTCGGACGAAGTCAGTTGGCAGAAGAAGCCTCCTCTATCATCGGAAGCCTGTATGCTGGTTAGGCATGCAGCAGCGCTACTTGCGAGGACCATCGTCAGGACAGCGGTGGCGCAAAAGGAAGTGAGATATGCTGTCAATCGCTTCATGTGTTTCCTCCGTTTTGAAGTGGTTAGGCCAACTGCGGAAGTTAGTTTTTCAGTGCTAGAGTGTTGCAGCTATGCATCATCATTACAACAGGATTGTAATGGCTAATACTGCTATTGAGGAGTAGATCCTGCTATGCGAGAGAATTCATTAAAGGAACACTGACGGTTCGGTGACAACACCACTGAAGATCTTCTTTGCAGGGAATTAGACAAAGCACGAAAGCTTGAGTGACGGGTTCCGCTATTCGACAGCTCATTCTGCTAGAGAAAAGGTGTCAGAGTCTCAACTGACTGATCCGTGAGTTTGAGACAGTTTGCCGGCCATTCTATTTCCGGATCTCCGAGCCTCGTACCCAAAGTGAAGTGGGTGCATTCGGTAACGTCTCGGAGATAGACCGTAGCTTTTCTTAAACTCCCTGAGGAAATGGCTTTTGTCAGGTGCGCCGACAGCGGCCACTACTTCTTTCACGCTCATGTGGGTACTCAATAGCAGTTCACTCGCTCGCTCGAGCCGAAGTCTCTGCTGGTATCTCTTCATTGTTTCTCCCGTTGCAGCTCTGAAGATATGTTGAAGGCGGGAAACCGAAAGACCAACCGACTTGGCCATTACAGCACTCCTTAATGGCGATGCGAAATTACTTGCAATGAGGTAAACAACGCTTTCAATCCGTGGATCCATTATGCACCTCCCTAAATGAGTGTAGGCAATGAATAGGAATGCACCCACCTTCCCGTTACTTTGGAAAGTGGTTCCACATTTATGTAATCTCAAACTGGCCTTCAGGCTTGGCAAGAGGTCGCGCTGTCGGCGACCGCGGAGAAGGGCTTGGAAGTTGAGGAAACTGTAAGCCAACTCCAGTAGTCTGGCGATCTACGGCCAGATGTAAGTCGGTCACAGTATACGTGCAAGGATGGTACCTCACAATGCGAGCGCGCTATCAACCTTGCGGCAATTCGCGCTAATGATCTTGAAGAAGAGCTGGAGCGCGAAATGTGGGCGCGCATCGGCGGCCAGATAGATCAATTTTGTTCTCGCCCTGAGCTCGGCGTTCTTTAGCCGCTCATTTATCTTCGGCAAACCTGGTTGTGGTAGCGATCCGAAAGAGAATGTGAAGGAACTCTTTCCTACGACTTCGAGTGTCCAAATCACCGGAAGCAGTTCTGCGTGAGGTCGCTGCCCAGGAGAAAAGCGAACCACGATTGCTTTCTCCTTATTGTCTTCCAGGGACCATTCATTGATCCGGACGAAAACATCCCACATAGCCTAAGCCTGTATCACTCCTGTTACACAACAAGGCGTGGCAGTGGCGAGTCCAAGTAAACGCTTCCCAACTCGGACGCGCAGAAAGGCTAACAAAAGAACACTAACTCTGTATCAGGTGAACATAAACAAACAGGCTCTCTAAGACCGCAAAACCTTTATTCATCGGTTCGATTCCGATCGCCGCCTCCAAAAACCTGAACAAAATTCATAGTTTGGCAATGCTGACATTGGGCCATCTGTTTGTTTGGGTCACTGCGGCGTCACTACCAAGCGAGAAAGGGCTGAATTTGGGCAGACGCATGCACACGAAGTCTCGAAAATTGCTCGCCAAACCCCCAGTTGCAGGATGTCCCTCACTCCGCGGATGTTATCGAGGTGTAAGAAACTTTTGTTCATTTCGTTTGGGCAACAATTACGTCACCGTAGTGCTTGGTGGCAGCGCTGTAAATCAGAGGAGGGGAATCATCCTTCAGGGTCGTGCGCCGGCTGCCTTGAGGATCCGTATCACGTCGGCCTGGGAAGAGGTCTTAAACTCTGCATATGTTGTTTCGGCAAGTGAAAGCGCCGTTTGAGAGTCGTTACTACGTGCGTTCAGGTCGGCGCCGGCGTTAATCAAGAAGTTGAGTGCCGCTGGTGAGCTTGCCAAGACCGCGCCCATCAGTGGAGTGAACCCCTGATGATTTTTCCAGTTTATGTCCGCGCCTCTTTTCAGGAGCGCCTCCGTCATAGCGAGGTCCCTTTTCTGTATAGCGCGCATCAGGGGCGTAATACCGGCATTCATCGGATTCAGTTCGGCCCCCGCGGCGATCAGCGCGTCAATGACTTTGATCCTGGTCGCAGGGCCAGCGTCCAACGCCCCCGTCAAAGCGGTGAAATCACCTGCGTGAAAAGTGGCTCCCCTGAGGTTGGGATCCGCCCCGGCGGCGAGTAGCGCTTTGACCACTTCGACGTGCCCTGCGCCGGATGCCAGCATTAGTGCCGTTAACCCAATGTCATTCTGGGTGTTTACCTTCGCACCCCTTTTCAGCAATACGCGAACAGTCTTGAAGCGTCCGCTTTTGGCGGCGCGCATCAGCGGGGTGTAACCGGCGGCATTTTGTTTGGCAGTGGGGTTAGGGGCGCGGCCTTTTTGGGCCAGGCAACATGTTACGCCAGTGAACATAATGATGAGGCAAAGAGCGGTTTTGGATAGGGAGTTCATGGTCTTCCTTGTTTTGTAGGTGCGATACGGCGAGTCTAGGACCAGCCGCTTGAGGTTAGCAGACTTGTTTGATTATCGGAGCAGCTCTCACGCTAAGTAAAAGCATTTTTTGAAATGCTTGACATCAGCCGTGTGCGCGCATGTTTTATCCGCGTTTCGCCGTTCCAGCGCGCTCTCACCGGGGCTGACTCCACTTGCCCAAGCAACTGAGCGGTTTACCAAAGAGCTGAACTATCTCCCGCTCTGTTGGTGTGCGCCCACACTTTAAGTGAGCGATCAAAGACTTCGCGCAAATTTGCCGACCGCTTTTCCGATCGCTCCACCAAAACAGTTCGAGCCCTGCTCACTCTCACTCCCTCGGAGGGCCGTTAACGCGATGGACGATGGCGGCCAACTGATGATGTTCACCGACGCGAGTTCCAATGACGGTCACTTGACGAGCGCCGTCAGCGCGCTGGCCCTCTCCAAAGATGTGAAAATCATTCCGGTCGCGTTTGGTAGCTGCTCGCCGATTGATCCCGGCTACATTCGTCTCGCTAACGAAACGGAAGGCCAGATATTCGTGCTCTCGCCGGACGAAGCCGGAAACATTACCAAGCTGGCGGACTTCATCATCCGCGCCAATTCAACACCGCGCCGGACTGGGAGATCGTTGACGACCATCACGTACGTCTCCGTGCGGAGCGTTCTAGCGGAGGACAAGGGCGGATTTATACAATCACCATCACTTCTCGAGACGGTGCGGGTTACTCATCAAGCAGCACGGTTCAAGTACGCGTGCCGAAGAACCGTTAGTTGATTGGGAAGGGGTCAATCGAGAATGAGACCCGGGGAAGTCAAGTGGCTTCCCCGCTTCTTGGAACTTCTGAGGTTGGGGACTTTGATAGATTGTCCGCGCTGAAACCAAAAGTCTCCCTTAGGCTGATAGACGCTACGGGGACTTGCTGCCATCCCTTGATCGCTTCGATTGGCAACGTCAGCATGACGATCTAAATTCCATCAGCGCCCTCACCTGCAGAAATACTCGCAGAAGTCTCCCAGGACACGAAAACCGACGCGAACCGAGTTCGCATCCGGACCCGCGAAGGGGGCCAATTGGCCACGCTCAAAGACAAGGAAGAGTCCACTGGCGATATTGCTGTGAGGATTGAAAATGAAGTCAGCCTGCCCTTTGAAGTAGTTACGCATGCGCCGCGTTGGCGTTTCGCCGCGGATGTAAAAGGTATTTGAGGGAGCAAGCGTGATGTGTTTCGACAGATTGAATGTTAAGTCCGTGCCAAAGTAAACCCGCCTTACGGTGTCACTAGGTTTCACATCAGGTGCAGGGTTGTGGCGGCGGTATGTCCTTCCCACCTCGATGCCGACCTTCGGTCTAAAGGTAAACCCATACCAACGTTGCACCGGTTCACTCGAAACCCGATCAATGTAGTAGTTAAGTGCATACGGCCGGTAGAGAGCTTCGAAGATTGGAGCGTATTCGATCTTGCCTGTGAACTCATCTTGCTTGAAGTCACGATCTGACGCGTGAGTAAGTCCATAAATGACTCGATGCCATATCGGGAAAGAGAGGCGCTTCTTCCCATTCTTATCGACAGTGGTTCTTGACTTGTAAAAGCGCGATTCGGTTTCAAGGCCCAACAGGATCCGATTCAGTGCCAGCGTATCTTTGGTGATCTTACCGGTCGAAACGTTAGCGTTAATATAAAAAGGCGTCAGGAAATGCAGCCACTTATCGCGTTCAATAACCGGACGCAAAACATTGGTCCATGGCGCGAAGCGTAGATCAAGTACACCGCGGTTTGTTCGCTTGCGAAACGTAACTGCCGGTGTCGCGCCGGAAGCCGGCGTCGTCTGTTCTGCGACTGAACTGGTAAAACTGAGACCAACATCCAGATTTCTCTCCAACTTTCGCTTTTCGGGAGCCGTTATTTCGGTGGACTTAGGAGGTGGTTGACTGAACTCCCCCGCAATTTCAGGTGCGGACGGATCAGCCCCAACGTCAGGTGGTCTATCACTACTGTTTAGCTCGAGCTTAGCGGTAAAAGCGGCCGAGGGTATGTCATGGTTAATACACACGATTGCTTTCTGACTGGCCTGTGCAGCTCCGAGAGTCTTGGTGACGATCTCAAAATCGTAGATTACGAAGTCGTCGCCTTTGGAGCTTCCAATTTTGCGAATGCTCAGTTTGCCGAGTGAAGCTTTGTCGAATTGGATGCCCTGTAAGTAACGGAGGTAGGGCCGCCAGTCGTACGAAGCATCGGGTGAAAAGGCCAGCAGTCTAAGCCGTCCGGCGCCGCAGTTAACCAGATCTTTATCGAGTTTAACTGTCAGGATTGTCGTGACATCGAGTGTTTGAGCGGGGGCTAAAGCTTTCCCACCGGCATCTGTGAACCTACCGAAGAGGACTACCTTGTACTTGATTTTAGGATTGGGATCGTAGCGATTAGGGTCTGGCGCCGGCGGAAAGGTAATGCTAAACCTTTGATAGGGCGACGCCAGCGCACTCAGCTGCGCTACCTGTGTCCATCCATTCTCGCGAATGGCATAAAGCCCACCGATTGGCACGGCTGTGGGATTTATCTTGCCGGCCAGGTCAACATCCACAGAAACAACAGCGCCAGCCGCTCTTAGAGTGGCTGTTTGTGCGTGCGCCAGGCCGAACGAAGATATGAGAGTAAGAACGACAAACGCGATTCTAAGACCCGGGCTCATTAGTGAATCTCCATTCTGTTCGCTAGATCAAGCAGTAAGGTGCATCGCGCGTTAGGACTCTAGTTTTTTTCTTCCGTAACCGATACCTCGGCTGGGTCTAAACGGGGTCTCCAAGGGGACCTGCTCCGGCTACCGCATTGCTCATCTCAGGGAGTATTTTCTCGGGAGTTGTTTCGAGTGAAACCAGACTTTGCAGGTTTGTCTTCTGCTGATTACTTAACTCGAGGTCGAAACCCTCAGCGACGGCAACCGTTGGCTCAAGGACCGCGATTTTGGCCAAGTCTTGATTATCCGTATATATCTTAAATGCGGTCCCCTTCCATTTGGCGGCTTGGAATTGATCGCCCCATTGTTCTTCAATTCTTTGCTTTAACGCCTCTTCAAGTCTGTCATCTACCAGGCTCATCGCAACCTCCAAAGTTGATATAGATGGGATTAAATCGATTAACTGTTCAAAGTGACTGGCTGCTATGGAACTCCTAATCCATATGAAAAGAACGTCCGGAGTATTTCACTCCCATCCTCACCGACACATCGAGCCGTACTACAGCGTCTTCAAAAACTCGATCAGGGCGCGCTTGTCTTCATCGCTTAAGCCCGGTTCCCCGCCCTGAAATTGATGCGTGCCGAAATAGTGGCCTCGGTTTACGACGAGGTCCGGACACTTGCTAAGTAAAAGCATTGGTTCTATCAGCGGCGTCAACACTCGTGTCGCTTCTTCATCACTTGCGCCTCGCGGCAAATCCTTCAAGGCCTTCTTAATCTTCAGCACCAGCGCTAACACTTCAGCGTCATACTTTCCGCGCTCGAGTAGATTTGAACCTTCGTACAAAATATTCAGGTTGGCAATCAGGCTTACTGGCGTGCCCTTCGGCAGTGGACCAATCTCAATGCCTTCGTCGCCAACGAGCCAGGGAAAGTGGCGGGAGAAGAAGCCGCCCGAACCCTGGAGGAAGCCGGGCAGGAAACCCGCGCCCACTCTCAAATAACTTTGTTGAGTAGTGCGATCGATCGCGCCGGGAATCTTGTCTCCCAGCACTGTGTCCTTGTCCCGCTTCTCCGGCCAGAGCATCTGCTCGATCGAATTCTGAAACGACCGCATTCGCGCGTCGACGGAAGGACTTTCTTCAAACTTTCCTACGCTGTTGTTCAGTAAGAATGGCGCGGTGGACCACAAACTGATAAGCGATGGAGGGCGCGTGTAGCCGCGACCACCGGCGGGCATTTCATACTCGCGCGGTGCGCCGGTCACCGGATCGTATACCGTGATCTTGCCGACCGAGGGTAAGTCTTTATAAGACTGCGAGGAAAAATTGTCCCAGATATTTCCGCCGATGGCGTTAGTCGCCAAAGGGCTACATGCATTCGTTTGCAACAGCGTCACTGGAACTCGTAGTTCCGTGGACAAGTAATTGTCTTTAAGGAAGTCGTCGGCCAGAACGATTTGACGCATCTTCGCCTTGAAGTCTTCCGTCTGCGTCCACGTCCAGTACTTGTTCCAGCAATTGAGATAGTCTTTGCCGTTGCAACCTCGCGCGTCATCGATTCCCGGCGCGGGCTCGGGAATCTTGCTGGAATGGCAGCGTGCACAACGTTCGGCGAAGACCGTCTTGCCGCGTGTGAGCTGCGCCTGGTCAGTCGTGATATATGCCTGACCTCCAGGCGCATCTTTTAGATAGTGCGGGCCTGTCGTGGCAAGGAAAAACGCGGCCATGTTCATCGTCTGATTTTCAGTCGCCTCGAAGTAACTCGAATTCTTTCGGGAGACTGAAATCTCAATCGGCGTTATGCGCTTACCACCCACGAGCGGATTGAAGTGAAGTAGCCACTCCTCGCTAAATACTCCGATGTTTATGTATACGCGGTTCAACGCGCCCAAAGCGCCCACGGAGTCTGATCCGTCCTTCAACACCCGTGGCGTGTAAACCGTATCCGGTGATTCGTAATACCTGGCGAGTGGTCCATCCTTGATGTAGTCGTTGAATTGACGATTGTCTCTCCCGCCACCCGCCAACGTTTCCTTTCCCCAGCGCCGCGCAAGTTCGAGACGCGGACCGAGGTGATACATGGCGTTCATGGTTCTCGGATTGTTGATACTGTCAGTCGAGACTAGAGACGTGTCCAACGTCCCGGGACGTGAAGTGTGGAACAACTGAAATATGAAGTTGCTCTCGTCTTTCTCCCAATAGAAGATTCGATCTATCCAGAAGTATTGCGCACCAACATTCGAGCTCAGGTTTTCCCACTTGGGATTCTCCGGATCGGCCGGCGGCTTGACGGGGTTGGGACCAACGTGACAAAACCCGCAGGACATCCCGACTCGATATGGTCGTATCAAGTCTTTCGAATAGTAGTAAGCAGGGTCGGTGTAGTATTTCTCCGCGTCCCACTTCTGCGCTGCCGCTTCGTCGAAGTCAGGATTCGGAAACAGCCGCAGCCCGACAATGCCTGTTTCATATCCGTAATAAGAGCCGACCTCCATGTTCTTGCCCCGCGCGCCAAGTCTTACGCCCGGATACTTTTGCTCATTCTCAAACGGGTCGGGCTGGCAATCAGCACGACGGTGGTCCAACCAGAGATTGAAGCGTTTCGGATCGGGAGCAGTTGCCTTTTCAAAGCACGGAGAGTTGACAAGTCCAAAGTACTTCCAGCGATTGTCGCGGCTGAACTGGTATTTGCTCTGCAAGTTGGGGTGTGAGGAAAGGATCTTGAGGAAGTCGAGTGCACCCACACTCGCGTTGACCATCTTGTCCCAAAATCTATCGTTGCCCGCCGTCCAGACAATCCAGGTGTTGCGGCCTTTGATCTGTTCAGGAGTCAGAGGCAGTCCACCGTCCATGTCATGGAAGAAGTCTTCATCCGCAGCCGGAAAACTAAATGCCGCACGACCGGCGACGCGAGCTTCATCGGGCACCTCGCCGGACTTTGGCCCATCGGCCCTAAGCCATTTGACGAGGACAACACCACCAGCGATGACGGCGAGTACAACGACAAGAATGATTAGCCTGAGGCGAGATGTGGTAGACATGGATACAAACCTCCTGAGGAAATGAGGCGTTGAAATGCTCTCCCTCTGCGAGCCAGGGGAAGAACTTAGATCTGCGAGGTAGAATCCAACCGGGCAAAATAGCGCAACGCGCGAAGACTCGGCAGGAAAAAATACGCGCCGCCACGCACAAACACGAACTGCGGTAACCCGTTAACGCGGCTTCGCAGACCATTCTCCTGAGGCACAGAAAAACTATCAGTGTGCGGGCAGCCGCGAACCGGCTCACGGTTTCCGATCAACGGATCGCTCTCTTCAGTCAGCCCGTTAAACTTCGTGCTCATACACCAGGCGCTCTGCACAAACTCAAACTGTCTGGCGATATTGCTGTTAAGACAAACGAAGTGTAATCCCCGTTCAGGATCATTCGGCGGCGCAGGTTCAAGAGCTTCGGGCACAAATAAGTCCTCGCCGTACTCTCGACCTCGGCGCAGGATGCGATGGAAACGAGTCGGGGCCATTAGATCGTCCCTGATGTCTTTGCGCCCGAAACCAAGAATTCGAATCAAGCGGGAGATCAATCCCTTGACGGGTTGTGGGAAATCAGCGTTGCGTGGATTGGAGCGGCGAATATGAGAACCCACCGGACAGCGAACGCCGCCGTCGTCGCCCTGATATGTAAACTGGTTGTATTTGATGTCATCTTGATCTGGTCCAACGCCATCAATTGAATTGCACATTTGCAGCAATGGCTCCCCATCCATGGTCCGGCCCACCATAGCTTCGGCCAACTTCCGGCGAGCCTGGGGATTTGAACCAGTAGCTTTGTCGAGGAACTGCCAGAAACCGCGCACGTCCTGTTCGAGTTGCCGCATAACCAGGTAAGTGCCGTTACGGGCGAGATCTTTCTTGTCAGGATGGTCCTCAGCTGGCAGTAGTTCTGAGGTTGTGCCGGTCGAATCAATCAGAGGTCGATCGCTGTACTCGCCGTACTCGTTGGGGTAGCCAAGCAGGAACTCTCCCAATGATACAAGGTTGCTATAAACAACCTGCTCACCAGACGCTTTTCGTTTGCGATCCCAATCGATCTTAGGTTGGCTGATTCCATCTACAAACCCGAAAGGTTCCACTGGCCCAAGAAATGAGGTCGGCAAACGAGCAATCACTTCGAAGGCCGCATCCCACGTTTCGCCTTTGACTGTTTGTTCCCATGTGCTGAGGCCATCGCCCGCGTAGATCATCACGACAAGGTGAGGAACCTTTCCGCTATTACCCCATCGCCAACCATCGGGTGAATTGGCGCCGGTATCGCCCAACCGGCGCGAACGGTTCTGGTCTCCCGTCATACCGGAAACAAATTCTGATGAAAATCCTTTAATCACTCCGTCAGGAACACCGAGCGCCTGAAGTCCTTCACTCGTGAATGCCAGCTGCAACGCCCGGGCGGGCGGAGGATTTTTTTCTTCTGCCGTTGTAACCGGCGCCGACACAAGCCATGAACTAGCGGCGAGAACGTCTCTTACCTTGACGAGGTAAAAACAGCACTCGGTCATCCCGCCAAACCCGTAGCGGACGAGACCCTGAACGTCGCTGTAGTCGACCGTATTAAACGTCATGCGTTCGTTAGAACAGTGAGAGCCACTGTCTAATCTCAGCATCCGTAATAAACTTTTGCTCGAGGCCCTGGCGAATCAAACTGTTTCTTCGGAGATCAAAATTAGTAAGGCCTGGATGTCCGTTGTACCAAACTTCCGTCGGCAATTCGTGACGGCGGATAAAATTCTTAAACCTCTGCTCGTCTTTAGCGCCGTGGAGAACCAGCCAATCGGTTTTTGGATATCCGATGCCGTTGCTGAAAACGAGATTCAATCCAAAAGCTACCTTATTAATAAAGTCGTCCATGTAACTTTCAAGGCTGCCGTCGTAGTTGCTACAAAAAATCAGGCGCTTCTTGTTGTCGAGGAATACCCAACGAGCGAAATGTATTGATGGCACCCGCGCCAACTGACCACGGTTGTAAATGTGACGGGTCGAGTATTGGACCAGCCAGAGATAAAGCACGAGGGTCCAACGACGAAAAACGCCTGGTTTTAAAGTGCCCATAGCACTGAATTGATTACTGACGTCATGATCCTCTAACTCGGCAAGCTTCCTGGCGTGATCGGAATCAACGCGTGGCGCAATCTCCATATCGCGTTTTTCGCGGCGACGAAGTTGGAAAATAAAAAACGGAAGATAAAGGAGGAACAGTGGCGTGAAGAAGAGTAATATCAGTGGGACGCCAATCAGGTGCATTGCATTCCGGAGCTTCTGGCCAATGGAAGTGGTTTCCGGCGATGTTAGCTTCAGTCTACCTGCGATAACCTCCAATCGGATAAATGCTTCTATAGCAGCGTGGACCGCTCCTGGCGATTGACCGTCTAGCGCTGAAGAGTTCTCCTGCAGGTAGCCCTGGATCGCGTTTCTCAACGCGTTCTCCTCACGAATCTGCTGCATGGTTCGTCCGGCCCAATTTACGTACATTGTAGCCGGATGATGCTCGTGGTTTTTCATCCAGCGAAGCAAGTCACTGTCGGGCTTGAAGTCTTCACAGAATGAAAAAATCTTACGCAGACCGTCACCGGCCTGGTCGACGAGCTTCTTGAGGAACCGGCCGGCGTCCCCGTCAAAGTCACCAAGGAACGCCAGATAGGTTGGATAGTCGCTTTTTGGCAAGCCGTACGCAGTGGTGATGTCATCAACAGTTTGGTCTTCTAGAATTACGAGGCGTGCGAAGTGGAGATCTTCAAGGCGGCCGAACGGAACGATCTCGTTATTTGGGTCTGCAGTTCCGGGCGCGAGATTCATCGAAGACAGAAGGCTCCTTAACTCTCCGATGCGCGGAGGGTGGAGCGGTGCGACCACCATGAAACTCGACTGTGCAGTCATCGCATGTAGGCCAGGCATTCCAGCCTGTCGAAGATCTTAAGAAGGCCTTGAGGAAAGAAACAGACCGTATGGCAGAGAAGACGTCTATCCTTCTGCTCCTCCCGCGGAACCTGTCGGGAACTGCAGTGCGAAGTGAATCAAAGGCTTCTCGCCCCAATAGACTTTGCCCAGATAGAAACCGTCATCCAGCTGCCGGATCTCGTCGCGTATCCAACGGGCGACAAGTGAAGTATCCGAATAATCGAGCACGATGCACTCTTTCTTGTCATACCAACTCGGCTCTTTGTAGACCCTGGCAATGATCGCGCTTAAACCGAATGGCAGAATACGGTTTCTCAGCAAACCCTTCGCCGCATCGAAAGTCTTTCCCTGCCAGGCAAAGAGGCCAACCATCTCGGCAATCTCCGAACTGAAACTGGTGCCGTTAGCGACTATCGCAGTGCCTTTAGCCTCGCCATCTGGAATTTCCCCAGCCTCACTGCCGGCGAAAAGAGCGTCGAGCTGCTCGTCGGTCATGTTCAATAACTCTTCAACTTTGGGGGCCATGTTCGTCACCCTCCTGTGGTTGTCTTAGATCGAAGTTGGGAACCTTCGGAACGTCATGATTGTAGGAATGTGAAAAAGCGGGAGTGCAAATGTGGTCGGGTATGCCCGCTTTATTTGCTGTGGTCCAACTAACGGGTCGGACCGGTTGAGTGTTTGAGACGGCAAGACGATATGAGGAGACGTTTCATTTGTCAACAGTTTTGCGCTCCGTCTGGATAGTGATCGGCGGAAAGGTTCACCGCACTCCCGCATCACATGCTTTTGCGTCAGCGAGGATCACGTCCGCTGCCTTTTCGGCAATCATGTAGATTGCGCTCACGATGAAGAACCCGGGAATTCGCGGAAACACCGAGGCATCAACAACCCGCAATCCCTGTGTGCCGTGCACCTGGAAGTTGCTATTAAGCACGCCGTTTTGCTCTCGAGGGCCAATCGCGCAGGTGCACGAGGCGTGATGTCCCCAGGCATTACAGCGAACAAACTCTTTCAATTGGTCTATAGTCTCAACCTCGCATCCCGGCGTCTCTTCCTCTGCAATTAACTCCTCTTCTCTTAGTTTCGCGCTCAACTTGCGAACGAACTGAATACCTTCCACCACGGCGTCAAGGTCTGAGTCGCCGCCCTCTTCGAAATAGTTGAAGTTAATCCGTGGTGTGTCGTGTGGATCTGCCGAGCGCAAGGTCACTTCTCCCTTACGGTTTTGAGTATGGGCCTTGAGAATGCACCATGTCAGATAATTCAGGTTCCTGGGAAATAAGTCGGAATAGCCAGGAAAATAACCTTTGAATTGCGCTAGTAGGGCCATGCAGAAGAGGTCAGGAAGCACCCCTGCTTGATGCGACCGCGTGAACATGGTGAGTACCGCGCCGTTTGTCGCGTATATTCCGCGCCGGTTCTTTGACCACTCCGCAAACTGCGCATCGCTTTGGTCAAACTTCACGTCCTGATAGACCTGCCAGTCGTCCTTCATGCGATTTACCACCCCCACCTCGTAGCGATCCTGCAAATTCTTTCCCACGCCTGGCAGATCTACGCGCACTCGAATGCTGTTGTTCTCCAACTCGTCACGAGGCCCGATACCCGAGAGCATAAGAAGTTGAGGCGAATTAAACGCGCCTCCAGCAAGAATCACTTCACGAGAAGCGTGGATTTGACGCAGCTCTCCACTCTGAGCGCTCGGCCGCGAATGTGCGCGATAAAGCCGTTCTCCCTTGAGATACTCAACTCCGATCGCGCGATTCGAGTCATCAAACAACACCCTGGTCGCTAAGGCGTTAAGTTCGATCCTAAGCCTTTCCGGATATTTGCTCGCAATATCTATCACACGCTCACGCGTTCCCATGCGGGCATGATTGCTCGTTGTCAAAGGCAGGTAGCGCATGCCCACCGAGTTATCGTTAACAAGGCGCCAATCGTTTGGATCAAGCTGGCCTTCGAATAACCATCGGACGCGCTTGATCTTCTCGCCGATACTCATGAACGCTTCGTGGCCCGAGTCGAGGATCACTTTCGCGAGTGCTTTATTGTGCATTGCTGACATCGGGATAGATTTTTCGGTCCTCAACCAGCCCTTCCAGCCGTGTCGCGTAGGATTAATTCCGACTTTGGCGAGCCAACGATGCAACGGCCGGTGATGACAGTCTTCGAGCCGTTCAAAATAACCCCGCATTTTGTCTGCGGCCCAACTCGAGTCGCCGGTCAGATCTGCGATGTAGTCCCAGTCGGCGTTGTGTGGGTAGATAAAGATCATCGCGTTGTGGGCCGTGCATCCTCCCAGCGTTCCGGCGCGTGGATACAAGACGCCGTCCACAGGTTTATCATTCCACTTTGCGTAGTACTTATCGTCGCGTTGCTGTACGTCGTCGTCGGCATAGTGGCGAACAAAGAAGTCCCATTTCATTTCTTCGTTCTCGGATGCGAAAGCATGAAAGGCAGGCACGTCGTAGTCACTGGGCATCCGGCTCGGTGTTCCGTTTGGATCGCCGCCGGTGCCAACCTTGGCGTCACCACCTGCTTCGAGCAACACTACCGAGCGGCCCTCCTCTGCCAGGCGCGCTGCCAGCGTGCCTCCACCCGCGCCCGAGCCGACCACCACGTATTCACAATCTGGGTTGACCGGGGGTTTAGAGGGCATCGCTATATTCTTGAAGCAAGCAAAGCGGATTCAAACGTTGTGCGATTTGCATAGAACCTGGGGTCAGTTCACGGCTTCTTCTCAAGTGTTCACGGCGCGGCTGATTTCCAGCGCGAGTTTCTCGGGAGCTTCCAAGTCCACAAAGTGACCAATACCCGGAAGGGGTCTCCAGTCCACTTCACAGCCGGCGTCTTTGTGGCTCTTCAGTGCCACCTTGGAAGAAAGCGCGCCATCTTCCATTCCCCACACGAGGGTGACCGGCACGCTGATAGGCTTATCGTAGAGGGCTGTAAGTTGTGAGCGCCTCCTGGGTATAAGCTGCGTTTTCACCATCTCGCGGTAATAGTCGATAGGAGGACGTGCATCCGCTGTCTTTTGGAAGCGGGCTACCATCTCTTCCACCAGTGGCACGTTCATAGTTCCCTTTTGCCCTTCCCTGAGAGTAAATGAAAGCCGCAACAATTTCCTCCCGAGCGCGCTGCTGAGGAACGCTTCCGGAATCCACGGCAACTCAAAAAATGGAACCCAGGGTATGCGGAACGGCTGCCAATCTTCGAAATGGAAGACCGCCCGGACGAGCGTTCTGGGATGAGTGCAATTAATAACGACCAACTTGCTAATGAGATCTGAGTAGCGGTGCGCAAAAATCCAACCGAGAGCGCCACCCCAGTCGTGCGAGACAATCACAGGTCGGTTTAATTGAAGTGCCTCGATCAAGGCCTTGATATCGTCAGTTAACGTGAATACGTCGTAGCCGTCTTGCGGACGGTCAGTTCCCGGATAGCCGCGTAGGTCTGGAGCATAGATCCGCGCGTTAGGCATCTGCTCCATCATTGGGCGCCAGCACATCGATCCCTCTGGAAATCCATGCAGACAAAGAATCTCCGGTCCATCCTTCGGGCCTGAGAGCGCAACATGAAAGTTGATGCCATTGGCGTCGACGTGAAGATGCTCGATGCTGGTTGTCATGATCAGAGCTTCGCGACTTCAGCGGCATAAGAGTTTGTGAGTGCGAGGGTAACCGCTGGCTAATCGAGTGCGTGGGCACTGTAAGCAAATAATGCCAGCGTGTCCAGATCGGGGCCGCTGGATTCCCGTATCGCTTTGGAATAAAAAGCCGCGCGACACTCTTGAAAAAAGGATGCTAAACTGTGCGCCGTTTCGTCGTTTCTCACAGGAACCCCATGAGTAAAAACCTTGGCCCACGAGTTAATGATGCCATCCTCGCGCTGGTAACTCTCGAGCATAGAGTCGATCCTTACTTTCGCGATACTTTCGATAAGCTCTTCCAACGCCCGCTCGCGGAACTAACTCAGTTATTACTGCGTCTGTTTCATCGCAACGAAGAGACCAGCCTCTGTCAGGAATTTCTCATCCCTGGCGAGGAGGAAATTACACGAAAGATAAAAGACCACATGGCCCGGTTCACCGAGCGAGAGTATCAGGGACGCATAGCCGAGCGTGCAGGCAATACAAAAACCTACGGCGTTGTCCGTGCCGAATTTCGTGTGCGCGAAGACGTTCCGCCTGAGTTTAGGAAAGGAGTATTCACCCAACCGGTAAGCTTCCCGGCATGGATTCGCTTCGGTGGCCCTGGGCCACTCTCCCCACCCGATGTCGCGGATAGCGGCATACTAAGTATTGGGATCAAGTTGATGGGTGTGCCGGGTGAAAAGTTTTTACCGGATGAGAAGGCGACTCAAGACTTCACCGGGATCAGTTGTCCGACGTTCACTACGCCAAATATCGTCGAGAACGTAAAACTTCAGCGGCAAATCTACGCGCGCACTCCGGTCCTCTACTTTATTAACCCCTTCGATTCTCACGTTCTCGATATGACGATGCAAGGCCTGTATGCCCGTATGAATACCAACCCACTGGAAGTCCGCTATTGGAGCTGCGTTCCATTTCTACTGGACGAAGGGCAGGCGATGAAGTTTAGTGTGAAGCCCTGTACCAAGACGAAGACGAAGGTGCCATGGAATCCCCCGGATGATTGGCTTCGCCAGTCGATGGCTACCACCTTAGCTCGCAACGACGTGGAGTTGGACTTCTCATTACAGTTGCAAACTAATCCGAAGCGAATGCCAATCGAAGATGCGTCAATCGAGTGGCCCGAGCGAATGTCTCCATTTGTCCCCGTGGCAAAGATTGTGATTCCAAAGCAGACTTTCGACTCACCCGAACAATTTGTTTTTGCCCGCAAACTTTCGTACAACCCCTGGCATGCCATAGGCGCTCACCGCCCGCTGGGAAATCAAAACCGCGCTCGCCGCGAAATCTACTTCGAGCTCTCGAAGCTGAGACAGTCGATGAATCAAGAACCTCACGTGGAACCCACTGGCTCAGAAGTCTTTCCGCACGCATGCGGCGAGGTTAACTAAGTCAATGTTGACTAAACGCGACCTGGGAATCACGTTAGCGGGCGGAGGCAACCGCGCCTTCTATCAAATGGGATTGATGAATCGCTGGCGCGCCAAGGTACTACCGCGTACGGGTTGTATGGCCACCTGCAGCGCAGGTGCTTGCGTCGCGACGCTGATCTTAAGCGGACGGGAAGTCGAAGTGGGCGAGTACTGGAGAGAACGGTGCAGCTCAGTCAAAAGTAACATCGAATGGCGCAGATTACTTTCGGGGCGCCGACCAACACCACACGAGCCGCTGATGAGAGGAATGTTACTTTTCGCACTCTCCTCCGGCGGATTCGATCGCCTTCGATCGCAACCGTTCCCCGTGATGGTGCTAACGACAGCGTTTCCACGAGTACTACCGGGATTTGGTGCGGCGCTGCTTGGATGGTTCGTTTACGAGTTGGAAAAAAAGCTACACCCGGAAATGGTTCATCCAACCTACGGTCGTCGTGTGGGTTTCAAGGGACTCGTTTTCGACGCTCGGCAATGTGAGTCTGCAGAGGGTCTAGTCGACTTAATCATAGCCTCCTCAGCCACGCCTCCTTTTACCGCTATGGGCAAATTTGGAAGTCAACGCTTAATGGATGGCGGGGTCATCGATAACGTTCCGGCGTTTCTTGCGGATGAGGTCCCAGGTATTAAGAATAACCTGGTGATGCTCACGCGACCGTATCCAAAAAGCGTTGTGGGAAGGCAGGCTTCGCGTCTATACGTTGCACCTTCTACGCCCATACCGGTCTCGCAGTGGGATTTTACTAGATTAGATCTTCTTGATGAGACAATAGCGCGTGGTGAGCTCGATGCGGAAAATCAGGAAGGTCTTCTTGACGATTTACTTGATTAACCCGTCTTGAAGTGACCGTCGGGAATAGGAGGATAGAGTTTAGACCACTCTGGCGTAGGCAACAGTGGGCTCCCGCGATGCCTGACGCCTGTTGGAAGCCACAAGACCCCTGGCGTCGGCGCTCATGTTTTCTATTAGTTGCAGGCTTGGAGAGTAAGAGTTGCAAATGAAATCTTCGGCACCTTTGGAATCAATGGGTTTTGAGAAGAAGTAACCTTGTCCAAACTGACAACCGAGGCCCCGTAAAATCTCTAACTGCTCACGCGTTTCCACGCCCTCAGCGACCACGTCCATTCCCAGGTTGTGCGCCAACCCCGAAATCGTTCGCACAATCTCCGCGTTCTCGTTGTTTTCGACCATGTGAGTAATAAATGAGCGGTCGATTTTAAGAGTGTTAATTGGGAACTTGTGCAGGTTTGAAAGTGAAGAATAGCCGGTTCCAAAGTCGTCCATTGCGAGCTGCACGCCAAGTTCTCGAAGCTCAGTCAGCATTCTGGTAGCAGTCTCGACGTTTTCCATAACCGCACTTTCCGTTATCTCTAACTTCAAACTGGCAGGGGGAAGTTGAGTTTCGCGCAGGATGCCAGAAACTTTCTCAATCAAATCCTGCTGAGAAAACTGTTTGACCGACAGATTCACACACACAAAGATACGAGGTTCAGAAGGATAGATCTGTTGCCACCTCTTCATCTCTGTGCACGCTTCTCTCAAGACCCATTCACCAATCTGAACGATCATTCCTGTCTCTTCAGCAACCGGGATAAACTCCATGGGCGAGATTAAGCCGCGAATCGGATGGTGCCAGCGAACGAGTGCTTCAAACCCTCTCAAACTCTCTGACGCCAAAGACATGATGGGCTGATAGACCACAAAAAACTCACGACGCTCGACCGCCCGTCTTAAATCAGTTTCGAGCTGCAGCAGCTTGAGCGCCTGGGAATGCATTCCAGTATCAAAGGTCTCATGTCGCGCCTTGCCGAGACCCTTGGCTCTATACATTGCGGTGTCCGCGTCTCGAAGGATGTCCTCAGGACGTTCGTATTCTTGTGAACTCAGAGCAATGCCCATGCTTACCGTAGTGAATACCTCGCGCCCGCTGAGACTAAAGGGTGCCGAAATCTCGCTTTGAATGCGCTCAGCAATTTGTGCGACTTCGCTACCGTCACCGATATCTTCGAGGAGAACCGTAAACTCGTCGCCTCCTATTCTAGCGATTGTGTCTCCCGGTCGCAGGCAGCTCTCCAGACGACGGGCAATTCCAATCAAGAGTTGATCGCCACCCAAGTGCCCCAAAGAGTCGTTAATGACCTTAAAGCGGTCGAGATCGAGATAAAGGACCGCAAATTTTTGATCCCCTCGTCGATGCAAACGCGCAATCGCCAATTTGACGTGATCGGTAAACAATGCACGATTCGGTAAACCAGTGAGAGCGTCGTGAAAAGCGTCATGGTGCAGCTTTTCTTCTGCCTGTTTGCGAACCGTGATGTCCTGAATTTGGAAGATCAGATTGGGCGTCCTGGTATGAGCGTCCTGCGCCAATGAGGCGCTCCAGAGGCCCCAGACTTCTTCCCCGGATTTGTGAATGTAACGCTTCTCCATTTGACAGGAAGGAATTCTGCCTCGGAGTAAGTCTTTGAAGTTTGCGAGGGCGGGACTGAGATCGTTCGGGTGAAGAACCTTTAGATAGTCGATCGCCATCAATTCACGCTCTGCATACCCCAACAGCCGACAGAGCGAGTGGTTTACTTGAAGCCAACGGCCTTCCGGCGTAACCAGGGCCATCCCGATGGCAGCGTTATCGAAGGCGCTTCGGAAACGATCTGAAGCTGAAGCATCCTTCACAAGATGCTCGATCTGCATTGACTGTGGCTCAATACTCTTGCAATATTTTTTGTACGTGAGGAGCGATATGAACCCAACGAAGGCTATTATCAAAAAGGCAGTATTCCCAACCGAAAGAATTAGCCACGCTCCAAGACTGGCGGCAACCGTTCCAGCAAAGGACGCGGCAGATGTCCAAAATCCAATGGCTCCCCACTTTCGCCAGACAGACTCTTTAATTACGTAGGCCTCATTGATAAGAACTTGTGCAGCGCTCAGTGCGGCTTGAATGAGGACGGCGACCAAGAGAGCTTCGAAGAACTTAGGTGAGTAGGCTGCAGTGCCCGGCTCAAGAATCTTTCCAAAGTTAAGGCGAATTACCCAAACCAGAAGAAGCGCTGACAGCGCTGAAATGGATGAGTCGAACAACACGACTGTCTTGTCACGGCCTTGGCTTAACGAAAGGCACAACGCTGCCGCGGCAGCGAAAATAACGGCCGCATCCCCTCCAAAAAGGAGAACAGCCAGCAAAACGAAGGTATTAAGTAGCGAGATGTGGCCGCGTCCGCGCGGCATTGGTATCGAGTAACCCGAAACCGTCAATAAAGTCAGCAGCAGAAGCAACAGCAGCTGGGCACCCACCTTCGAGGCAGGAGTGCGAGATAGGGAGAATATAACTGCTCCTGCGCCGGCAACGCCGACTAACCGCATGAACCAAATTGGGGTTCGGTACTTGTACATTTGTGTGTTCAAAGTGAAAGAAGGGTTTGGGAGTTCTCTGAGACCGGCGCGAAGGAAACGACACTTCGCACCCACGCGCGGATTGCAGTTTCGGGGCCAAAGAACGATTTTGCGGATAACTCCAGAAACCCACCAAATTTATTTATAGAAGGCAGGTCAGGTGAAAGTAAGATCGGTCAAATCAGGAGTTCATTTTGACATTGAGACCGAACGACATTTAGGGCAAAGCATGTGTGGAAAGTTATGAATCTGCGAGTGAAATGGAAAAGGGGCCATTGCTGGCCCCTTTTGGCGGTCTCATGTTACTGACCTAGGCGTTGGCGACTATTACGTGTTTTTCAATCATTCGCGAGATTGAATCTTTACTGGTTGCACCCACTACCCTCTCAATTTCCTTGCCTTGGCTGAAAAGAATCAGTGTAGGGATTCCTTTGATCCCGTATCGTTGAGCGGTGGCTGTGTTGTCATCTACGTTAACCTTGACAACGCCTGCGGTCGCGGCAAATTGCTCCGCGATCGCCTCGATCGTGGGGGTCAGCATGCGGCACGGTGCACACCACTCCGCCCAAAAATCCACCAACATCAGTTTGGACGACTGGAGCACGTCCGCTTCAAAAGAACTGTCTGTTACGTTTGTTACCTTCTCGCTCATCTTGTTTCTTTGTCCTATTCCTATTCCTCTTCTAGATCCTTGTTTGCGTTGCCCTTAGATAACAGCTGAAAGGCTTACTGTCTTTGTCCTTCAATAAAACTCTTCAACACTCGCGCACGCGAAGGGTGTCGAAGTTTGCGAAGCGCCTTGGCTTCGATTTGACGAATGCGTTCTCGGGTTACATTGAAGTCCTGGCCAACCTCTTCCAAGGTTCGCTCGTGACCTTCCCTGTCCAATCCAAACCGCATACGAATCACTCGCTCCTCACGAGGGCTGAGAGTCTGCAACACGTCACCAGTAATTTCACGAAGGTTTGAGGTAATTACCCTTTCCGCTGGGCTCGTGCTGGATTTGTCCTCAATCAGATCACCAAGCTGCGAATCACCGCTCTCGCCGATGGGCGTCTCGAGTGACACTGGTTGCTGCACCAGCTTTCGCGCCTTGCTTACTTTCTCGACGGACATCCCCATCTTCTTTGCTATCTCTTCGGTCGTTGGCTCACGGCCTAACTCACGAACCAACTCACGCGAAGTGTTACGCAACTTGTTAATAACCTCGATCATGTGAACGGGGATGCGAATCGTGCGTGCCTGGTCGGCAATCGCGCGAGTGATTGCCTGACGAATCCACCAGGTAGCATAAGTTGAAAATTTGTATCCACGCCGCCATTCGAACTTGTCCACGCCTTTCATTAACCCGAGGTTTCCCTCCTGAATCAGGTCGAGGAACTGAAGTCCACGGTTCTGATATTTCTTGGCAATGGACACCACCAAACGCAGGTTTGCTTCAGTTAGTTCATGCTTCGCCTGAGCCGCCTGAGCTTCACCGGTAACGATCATCTGGTGAGATCGCTTCAGTTCCAAAGGCGTGACGTGATGTTCGACCTCGACGTCCTTCAAGCGACGTTTAGCCGCGGCAATCTGTCGCTTAAATTCTTTCGCGTCGTCGGCTTTGATTCGCTTCTTGGTCAGCTTAGCCTGATTTCCTTCGATCTCCCTCTCAAGCGTCCGAGTCTCCCGGTGAAGATCGGCGATTGTAGTGATCAACCGCTGGCGCACGGCTTCCTTAAGGTGCAAACCTGCAATTTCCCCGACTATCTCCAGGCGTGTTCGCCCCAGCTTCCGCTTCAAACGAACAAGTTTCTTCGACGATTTGCCGCGTCGAAGCTTTTGCTCAGCATTCATTTGGTCTAACTCTTTGATGCCACGCTTGTAGAGTTTGCGGATATTCTGAATGCCTTCGACGGTCCACTGAAAATACTCTTCCGTTTTATCCTCGTGCTCTTCCGTCTCCGTCTGGTCTGAAAAGTTAATAACGTCGCGGATACCGATTGTTCCCGCTTCTAATTCAGTGCCGATCTTTATCAACTCAGCAACTGCGACCGGGGACCGAGTGATACCTTTTTGCGCCCTCTTCTGTCCCCACTCAATTCTCTTGGCAATCGAAACTTCCTGCTCTCTTTTCAGAAGAGGGACGACACCCATTTCCCGCATGTACACTCTGACCGGATCCGACGTTTTATCCAGCTCGCCGGCGGAGAGATCCAACTCCATCTCCTCGGGTGCACCTTCATCGTCTTCTGGCCGCGCTGAAGAGGATGACGAGTCGCCTATCACTGGCTCGTCAGTCTCAGTACCTGAAATCCCGGCAGTTGCGAGCTTCTCCAATACCTCGTCGATATCTTCGATCGAGACCGCGTCCTCCAGAAGCTCTTCATGGGCCCCCGCGAAATTCGGCTTAACCGAATCCATTGGTTCAACACCGTCCTGGTCTTTCTGAAGCCTACTCAATTGAAGCCCATCCTTTCATGCGAGATTCTTTTTCCTGTCGAAAGTGCCTCGCAACAACAACTCTCAACCCTGTTTCCATAATACGAATACGCGCCTTATCTAGTTTCTCGCTGACACCATCTGGACTCGGACCCCACTCTTCCTTCTGCCATTGGTGGAGGGTACGCACGGTTTTAGTCGCGAAACAACGTCCTTGACGGTGATGTTAGCGAGAACATTTTCAACTGCGGAATCCACTTCACCGAGAACGTCGTTCAGCACAGTTCCAATATTGATTCCAACGGGACAATTGCGACTGGGGGGATGGCGATGCAACGAAAACACGCCCGGGCTTTCAACCGCCTGGTAAACGTCAAGCAAGGTGATCTGGTCCGGGTCGCGCGCCAGCTTTGAGCCACCCATCGCCCCCGTCTGCGAAACAACCAGCTTTGATTCAGCCAGCTCACACAACATTCGACGGATCACAACGGGATTGGTCTGTACGCTCTCCGCAACTTGTTCGGATTTAAGGGTTTCTTCGTCAGCCCACGCCATCAGCGTCAGGACATGTACGGCCACGGCAAAACGGCTACTTGTCGACATAGTTCGTAAATCTAGAAATCCACCTAATCGTCTGTAACCAATATAGTTACAGTTAGCCGATTTGTCAAGACGCGACGCAATAAATGCTAGCTGTGGGTCTTGTGCTTCTCTGATCCGTTGGTTTAAGGTTTGTAAGGACTACTAAGACGACTAATTTCGCTTTCATTTCAGTCGGCGGTACTTCTCTAGTCACCCTCGGCCCCTAACGCCTGCTTGAACCGAATTCGCACGGCTTCTAATCCCGCCGAGATCGCCAAACGAACGGTTCTAATGCACCTGAAGTACCGGGTCACGGGCGAAGAATTGGTTTGAGGGGCCCTGAGAAGTCCTGGATGCTCGTCTTTTGGGCCTAAACAGAGGCGGATGATTCCAATCTCCAAAAATGGCATGAGCATTGCACCTTAGCTAATCGGTTCCAAGAGATTCAGCATCATGTAGCTAACAAAAGGAGACTTCCTATGTTGTGGACGATTCTTGTAATTCTGCTAGTACTTTGGTTGGTTGGTTTTTTAGGCAGCGTTGGTGGCAGCTTAATTCACTTGCTGTTGGTCATCGCCCTAGTTGTGCTCATCATCAATCTCGTTTCTGGTCGTCGGGCAGTTTAAGGCGGAGTTTTGGCCAAAGGCGCGGTTCCCGCAAGGGAACCGCTTCTGGTCTAGCCGCTCGCCGGTGTGAGTAAGAGCTCTGCCGGTGCCAGCCAGTCGTCCACCTAGCCAACGCTTCTTCAACCGAGGGAGCGTTTGCTTCGTGTGGACTCAACGGTGGCTCCGAAAGCCATCAAACCAGCGCCGTCCACTGTGCCCTGGTTTGCGTCTAAGCCGTGCGAACGGCATGAAAGTCTTCCTTGCTAAAACTTAGATCTAGAACGTTACCACCGGAATCCGCGCCAAATTTTCTTCTACCGCTCGATCGGTATCACTGCTAGAATCGCGATCAATAAATCACCCTTTCACGCGAGGACAGCATATGCCCGAACAACGCGGTAAGCAGGCAACCGCTGAGGTTAAGTCTGAATGGTCACGTGCCTACCAAATTTACCTGAGAGCTCCCGGCGATCGGTACGATAAGAAGAAGGACCGAACTGCTCGCATCGATACCGTAGCAAATGAATTAAAGTTGACGCGCAAACAAGCAAAGAGACGCGTACGCAATTACGAAGCATGGCAGCGAAACATTAAAAAAGGCTTGGTTGAACCATAGCCAGCAATCTGAAACTGGCTGCCTTGAGCTGTAGCCCCCCGGTTAAATAGTTCCTCAGGTTGATCGCCAGCAAATGAACATGTTCGCATCTCGGCACGTCCTTGAACTCGACGGCCTTCGCGGCATTGCGATCATTTCCGTTTTAATCCATCACCAATTGACGCCTTTCTCACTCAAGGGTGGTTTTCTCGGAGTCGATCTCTTTTTTGTTCTCAGCGGTTTCCTAATCACCGGATTGTTGTCCGCAGAATTCGAGAAAACAAACACTATTTCGTTGAAAAAGTTCTACCTGCGTCGCCTTTTGCGACTCGGACCTGCGCTTGTTCTGTATTTACTGGGCTGCCTGGTCGTTACGCAATACACCCAGTTGATAAGCCTCGCGCGGCAGCTCAAACTAATCTTGTTGGCCTTGGGCTACGCAACAAACTGGCGAATGGCGTTAGGATGGGACACCACTCTCGATCCTACGGCCATTATTTGGTCACTCTCGATCGAAGAACAGTTTTACCTCGTCTGGCCCATCATCTTTTCGGCCTGCCTCGCACTCAAGTTCAAACGAAGCCACATAGCCGTTGCCCTGGGAGCCGTCATCCTGGCCATAATAGTCCACCGCTACCTCATGCTCGAGGCAGGCGCAGACCTCACCCGGCTTTATTATGGAACCGACACCAGGGCTGACGCGCTCTTAACTGGTTGCCTATTCGCCCTGTTACCTGCTGCAAGACCCGCATCAAGAAATAAGCGCTGGTTGAACTTCGCGGGTGCTTCATCTGCAGCGTGCTTGATCTATTTAATGGTGACGGTGGGATTTACAGAACGTCTGCTGTATCAAGGCGGGTTTACTGTCGTAGCACTGCTGTGCGGCGTACTAGTTTTGGTGGCCTCGTATTCTCCTCCGGGGCTTCTGGCGACAATTCTCAGGTTCCAGCCATTGCGTTGGTTCGGCCGCATCTCGTACGGCTTGTATCTATGGCACTGGCTGGTCGTGAGACATACAACTTTTTATTACTTGGGAAAGTGGGAGCCGTGGGCCAGGTTGGGCCTCGCTTTGGCGATCGCGTCAGCTTCGTTCTACATCGTCGAGCGTCCCTTCAACAAATTGAAGCGGCGTTTCGCAGTTTCCTCACAAGACCCATTGCCTCAATCACAAAGCGGCAGTCCGGAGCCAGACATAGCACCCCTCGCAGTTCCGCTCACGAATTGAATCGTTAACCCCAGTAAGTGTTACGCATCTCGACTTAACTGCGCGCAGGCGTGGAAACTACGACTTTTTGGCCGGCTCGAATCCGGGACCAATTGGTGATCTGTGGATTGAGTTCCTTTAGTCGCGCAGGCGACAATTTGTGACGGTTGGCCATTCGATCAAGCGTATCACCCTCCTCAACCGTGACCTTCCTATTGGTTGCGTTGGCTGGACGGCGATTAACTGGACGTTCAGCTGTCTTTGCAACCGTGCGAGTCACTGGCCCGGCCGGCACAACGATTCTCTGGCCCGGCTTAACCAGGGACCAACGGCTTATCCTGGGATTGAGAGCGACTAATTTCGCGGGAGCGACCTTGTACCGTTGGGCCAATGTCTTTAGCGAGTCGCCCTGCCGAAAGGCGGTAGAGGCCACGAGCTCGGCCGGCTTTGTTTCCTTCGGCGCCGCTGGACGTGAAGGCTTCGCTGGAGACTGAACGACTTTTTGCGGTTCAGGTTCTACCTGTTTCGCTTCTGCCTGTTCAACTTCAATCGGCGCTTCAACCGGCGTAATCGTATCGATAAAATGCTTGACGTTTGCGAATGAGGAAAAGCTCTGTTCGCCAGTCGATTTCAACGGTCCAGCGGTATCAATGGTGACGATGGAAGCGTTAGCTGCACCGTTCAAACGGCTAATCACGATCTGATTACCCAACGTTTTAACAGTCCAGGCTTCCGCTAATGTTGGCTTTCGTGAAGCATTGATCCATCCCCCGATAAAGCCGCCCGCAATTCCAACCAGGAGAAGCAATGCAACCCACATGAACGGTCTAAAACCACTCGAGTGACGGATGATTGGCTTAGTATTCCCTTCCCGACTCAGCAATGGCGCGAAGGTTTCGGCAGTCGCGCGCGCGGAGCTATCTTCACTTAACTCATCATCATCTCCAGGCTGTTCACTCTCCTTCGCCAGCATTGGTTTCAAGACTTCACTATGAAGGTCAGGCGATTCGACTTGATCAGCTTTGTTGGCTAAGACTGCGCTGCGATCATCGGGTCTCTCGTCGAACTCAACAAACCGGTCATCCTCCACGCTGACTGCTTGTAACTCGCCAGTATCCTCAAGTTTAGCGCTACCAATCTCAGTTATGACCCTAGGCTCCATCGAAGCAGCGGCTCCACTCAGCTCAGCTGAAATTCGTTCGGCGTCCCGTTCGTATGGGCCTCCAATCACAACAAGAGTGCGGTCGTCCTGACTGGCCTCCGACGCCTCCATTAGTGTGTCGCAAATGATTTCCGGATCGGTAGACCTCAAATCCGACACATGATCCAACAACGCCTGCCCTGCAAACTCGTTGGCCAGTCCACCAGACATAATCAATACGGCGTCGTCTTGCTTGAGTGTGACGTGCTGAACCTGATCGGCAAAGGGGCTTTCCTCCTCGGGTTGACCCAGTTGGCCGACCGAAAGTCCGCTTCGATCAGCCTCCAGGTTACCGAGGCGAAGCATTAGGCCGTGACTCACGATAATGATCCGAACATCGCCACCCGTGAAATACGAGAGCCGATCACCGCTGACCAAACACAGCGCCGCACTACACAACGATTCCTGGCCGCCATTGTGCTGGCCAAGCGTGTACAAGAAACTGTTGATCTCTTTCGCTATGAAACCGAGAAACAGTTCGGACGAAAAGCGCGAGAGCGTCACGAACGAGCCAATTATCGTTTCGAGTTTGGCTTCGAGGGTTGTATTAAGGTTGGCAAAGTCATGTTGATCGAAATCAAAGACTGCGAAGAAATGTCCGCGGGGCGTCTCTCGCTCGAAAACGAAGTCCTCATTCTGTGGCTTCAGATCCGGTTTGAGAGACTGCGAGGTAAAATTCATTAGTTCTTTGGTCCTCCTAACGCGCGAAACTTAACACGAACTGACTTAAAGCGGCATCAAGTTTTTTATCCGGCTGTAATTCCCTCCCCTGCACGAACCTGAAATATCGCCGCGCTTTCAGGTGATTGGCTCAGCTCAACTTTTCAACTCACACGTTGCTGGTTACAATTCAGATCAATTCCCCGTAATCAAAATCGTTAACCCTGTCAGCAGCGGAGGCAACTATGAATTTCATCAGTCGCAGTAGAAATCTGTGGACGGCAGCGTTTCTCTTGACCTGCGTGAGTCTAGCTTTGATAACGTCCTGCTCCAATCCAGGTTCAGTTTCTACATCGACCGGCAAGGGCACGCCTGCGCAAGCGGAGAAGTTTATCGCGGACGCAGAGGCAAAGTTGTTTGATTTGAACATCAAATATAGCCGTGCTGATTGGGTTAAGAGCGTGTTCATCACTGACGACACGGAAGCGTTGTCGGCGGAAGCGAACAAACAGGTAATTGCCGCAACCACGGAGCTGGCTGAGCAGGCAAAGAGATTTGATGGACTCGAGCTGCCCTATGACGTCGGTCGCAAAACCAAGTTACTGAAACTGTCGCTGGTGCTTCCAGCCCCGAGCAATCCCGCCGAGCGCGAAGAGTTGACCAAGCTGGCCGCCTCGTTGGAAGGCGATTACGGAAAAGGAAAATATTGCCCCGAAGGTGAGAAGGGGAAATGTCTGGGAATTGACGAATTAGGCGCCACTATGGGCAACAGCCGCAGCCCTGACGAATTAAAGCAAACCTGGCTCGGCTGGCACCAAATCTCGCCGCCCTACCGCAAGAATTATGAACGCTACGTCGAACTAGCCAACAAAGGCGCAAAGGAGTTGGGTTTCAAAGACACCGGAGCAATGTGGCGCTCCAAGTACGACATGGAGCCTGACGCTTTCGCCGCGGAGATGGAGCGACTATGGCTGCAGGTGAAACCGCTCTACGAATCGCTCTACACCTACACCCGTCGCAAGCTCTCCGAAAAGTACGGCAAAGAAGTTGTTGCCGACGATAAACCGATTCCAGCACATCTTCTCGGCAATATGTGGGCGCAGCAGTGGGGAAACATTTATCCGTTGCTAGCGCCGCAAGGCGGTGATCGTGGATTCGACCTGACAAAGACCCTGAAGGAACGCAACACGGATCCAAAACAGATGGTCCGTTACGGTGAATCCTTTTTCACGTCGCTGGGTTTTGAATCGCTGCCACCCACGTTTTGGGATCGTTCACTCTTCGCCAAACCGGGCGACCGCGAAGTCGTTTGCCATGCCAGCGCCTGGGACGTCGACTTTGAAAAAGACGTGAGGCTGAAGATGTGTGTGCAGATCACGGAGGAAGATTTTTCCGTTGTGCACCACGAACTCGGCCACAACTACTACCAGATGGCCTACGCGACACAGCCGTTTCTTTATCGCGACAGCGCCAACGATGGCTTCCACGAAGCCATCGGCGACACCATGGCACTGTCCGTCACTCCGCCGTATCTAAAGCAGCTTGGTTTAATCAACACCGTTCCCGACGCCAGCGCCGACACAGGCTTTCTGTTGCAGCGCGCCCTCGATAAAGTCGCGTTTCTGCCGTTCGGATATTTAGTCGATCAGTGGCGCTGGAAAGTGTTCTCGGGAGAAATTGGTCCGAACGACTACAACCGCGCCTGGTGGGAACTGCGCGAGAAGTACCAGGGCATTGCGCCGCCGGAGCCACGCAGTGAAAAGGATTTTGACGCTGGAGCCAAATATCACGTGCCCGCAAATGTTCCTTACTCGCGATATTTCCTAGCGGCGATTCTGCAGTTTCAGTTTCATCGGTCTTTGTGTCGCGAGGCTGGATTCAGCGGCCCATTGCACCAATGTTCGATCTACGGCAATAAGAAAGCTGGAGAGAAATTGAAACAGATGTTGGCAATGGGTTCGAGTAAGCCCTGGCCTGAGGCGCTTAAGACCATGACCGGGGAAGATAAGATGGACGCGACAGCAATCATCGACTACTTCGCGCCACTAAAAACGTGGCTAGATGCGGAGAACCAGAAGGCAGGCAAATAGGAATTACAGAACCGAGCGCGGTCAATCGCCGATACTGAGGGAACCTTTATCAACAGGTGTTCGGAGTACAAGCTTCAGCCTGCATCGTTCGCAATAAACGCGTTTACGTGAACGCGAAGCAGCAACCCCGGTGCATCGGGGTTGTACTCTGACCAACTGTTGATACGGTTGTTTTGGTACGACCCGTCTTTAGCCGTTACCTGCGCTTAATAACTTCTGCCACAAGAAATTTCCTTACAACCTCTGGCGGCCAGGGACGATGGTCAGCCCCTTCCCGTATGGTTGAGCGCCTCACTTGAACGATGTCGTCCATAGTCAGTGCGCGATTGGCGGCCGGGCGTCGTTCAGGACCGACGCCGGAAGCCACAGACGTCAGCCATCCGTCAAAGTAGTCTCTTTGACGCTCGGCTCTTTGCCGTTGAGCGTTGTTCGACTCCTCGGCTGGAGGAACAAGCGCAAGTGGGCTGGGTTTGAGGGCAGACCTTTGATTCATAAATATAACCCCATGTAACTTAATTCGTTGAGGATAGACAACTCCTAATGCCGACAAGTTTCCAATTCCCAACTTAAACTGACCACTGACCACACCAACAATCATTTATAAGGTTGCGGGTATTCACCTGTCTGTCGTGGATTCTCACCCGTAGGGGTCGGAGGGCTTTCGTCGTTTGCCTTCGTGGCTTTTTGCCGCAAACGCCCAAACTCTTCTTGTAGTTTGCCGAGTTCGTCATCAGTGAGGGTTTCCAGGTTAACCAGATGCGTGCGCGCGCCAGACACGCCTTTAATCAACTCATCAAGCTTGAGATGAATTGCCAGGGCATCGCGGTTCTGGGTGTTTTGAATCAGGAACACCGCCAGGTAAGTAAACACCGTAGTCGCCGTATTAATTACTAACTGCCAGGTATCCGAATAATTAAAGAACGGGCCGGCTCCTGCCCAGACAATTATCAACAGGACATTAGCAATGAACATCCATGGTGCGCCCAGCATATTTGCGGCTGCTACTGAAAACTTCCGGAACCACGTATTCATTTAGACGCTCCTTCAACTCAGATTCCATAACAAAGCCGCGTGACCGTAATCGCGAAGCAACAGTTACTTCTTCGCATTTACAAGCAATGAGTCACGCGGCCTAATGCAAGACAAAGAGACGAAATCATTGGGGCGTCCTCTTTGGGCTGCCCCTGTCCGTCCAGAATGTCGCGATCGCAACGCAGGGGTGGCCACGAGAGCCAGCCCTACAGAATCAGGACACTTGCTCCGCGACACCCTTGGTTTCAATAAATGACGCTTATTTCGACGGCGCGCTGATGTTTACATCAACTTGCTTATTGCCGCCGAACAGCCGTCCGCCGAAAACAAAAAGCCCCACGACGACCAGTATCACGAAGATCACAAGCACTGCGACCACGCCTGCGCTGCCTCCACCACCGTTTTCTCCCATTGTTGTCTCCTTTTGAAAAATTGTTTCCTAAACCTTGTTGGAACTTAAAGCCCCGCGCTCCGAATCGGGTTCCGAAACTAAGCGGCGGTTGTTTCCCCACCGAGTAGCGTCAAGATTTCTCCCGTCACGTAACTTGAATCGATTTCTGACGCGAAATAAACGTAGGCCGGCGCTATCTCTTCGGGCTGGGCCGGACGCTTCATTGGCGTATCAGCGCCAAACTCGGCCACTTCCTTCGCTGGTTTGTCAGAAGGATTCAAAGGTGTCCAAACCGGACCAGGCGAGACGCAGTTGACGCGGATACCTTTCTCAACCAGGTTCTGTGCCAGCGATTTGGTGAACGCGTGAATTGCACCTTTTGTAGCTGAGTAATCAAGTAACTCCTTGCTGCCCTCGAGACCGGTAATTGAGCCCGTATTGACGATTGCGCTTCCCTTGTCTAAATGCGGCAAGGCCGCTTTGGTCATATAAAAGTATCCGTATATGTTTGTCTTGAAGGTACGATCCCACTGCTCTTCGGAAAGTTCGTCCAGTCCCGACTGATGCTGTTGATAGGCAGCGTTGTTAACCAGGATGTCCAGCTTGCCGAGTTTGGCGATCGTTTCCTTCACTGCCCGCCGCGAGAATTCCGGCTTCTTGAGATCACCGTCGATGAAAAACACCTTCCGGCCTTCCGCCTCAATTGCTTCCGCTGTCTCGAGGGCGTCGCTTTTCTCCTGAGGCAAATATGTAAAGGCTACGTCTGCGCCTTCTCTTGCAAAAAGCACAGCCACAGCGCGACCAATGCCGGAGTCGCCACCCGTTATCAGTGCGACTTTGTTTTCAAGTTTTCCTGAACCCTTGTAGTGGGGCGCTTCATATCGCGGACGTGGCTTGAGCTTCGATTCGAGTCCGGGCTTGCGTTGGTGTTGCTCCGGCATCGGTGACTTTGGCTCTTTCAGCTGGCCCATCTCACCAGAAGCCTTGACAGATTTTTGGGATGATCTTGTCGAAACGGGCTTCTTCCCCGCCGATTTCGTCGAGCGCGCCGTCGTCTCTGATTTCTTACGTTTAGTAGCCATAGTTACTTCTTCTTACTTGCCTTCTTGCTGCGGGATTTTTTTGAAGACTTCCTGGCAGTTTTTTTAGCGGTCTTCTTTCCGCCTTTTTTGGAAGCGCTTCGGGTCACTTTTTTGCCGCGCCCCGAACCGCTCTTCTTTCCACCACCCGTTTCCTTATTCACAGTGGCCCACGCACGGGCCTCCGCTTCTTTCTTCGAAACCCCCTTTTTCTCGTAACCCTCTTCTATGTGCTCGGCCTGGCGTTTCTGCTTGTCTGTGTACGCGCCTTTGTCTCCTCTTGGCATTAGTCTCCCTCCTCTTTTCTTTCCAACTTTGCAATTAGTGAGCCTTGATCTGCATGGTGATGACCTTAAGAGACGTGGCACACAAAACACCGTAGGCTTTGATTAGAAAAAAGCTGGCATCGCGATTGCGATTACGTGGTCCAAGTTTCAAAAAGACCGAAATGGTGGTCTGTAATTAAACAAGTAGGTTTGCGGTCTGTACAGTAAGCCTACACAAGAACCAGGAGGGATTTATGGCTAGCAAGAAGGTAAGCACCAAACGCGAATTGATAGACACCGGGATTGATAAGCGCTACGTCCGCCGCGATGATCAGGGCCAGTTCAAAGAATCCGACGATCAGGGGCGCTCCCTGTCCCAGGATGTGAAGCGACGGGCTAAGACTGTTGCGAAACCTGGTCACGGTGATAAGGGTGACCAAAAGCGGAGTTAGTCGCGACGAAATTTTCGCGAAGCTAGTGCAGGTGGCGCCGCCGGATCGCCGGCTTCGGTCGGGCCTTTCTTTACCTTCCCACAACTAACGGCAATTAGCAGGGATCTAGTTTACCCCTCGCGGGTCAAGTGTGAGATGGGCACGAGTTAAGTACCGGGAGCCCCACAAGGAAGGGGCAATCGTGAGCGACCTTCGGCAGGGCTACTCAGTCAAGGGATTCAATGACGACATTCGAACGACTTCAAAGGACAGGGATAAATCGACGGGGCTCGCCGTCACGTGGTTTCACATACAAACGTGCCGATGGTCAGAAGCTGAACGCCGCAGATCGCAAACGGATCGACGGTCTCAGAATTCCGCCGGCGTGGACAGACGTGTGGATCAATAGCGCGGCAGCTGGCCCAGTGCAGGCGATCGGGAGAGATGCTGCCGGCCGTTTACAGTATCTCTATCATGAGAATCATGTCCGTCGACAGGACGCCAAAAAGTTTCAACGGATAATTAAGTTTGCCGAGGCGCTGCCAAAGATGAGGTCTACCGTGGCGGCCCATCTCAGGCAACCGGGGCTTGGGAGGGAACGCGTGCTGGCCTCCATTCTGCGGATTCTTTCGACCTGTTTCATACGCCCGGGAAGCCAGGTTTATGCGAGTGAGAATGGAAGTTACGGCATCGCAACGCTGCGACCTAAGCATGTGAAGGTAAAGGGAGACCTGATCGAATTCGATTTTCCAGGCAAGTCCGGCGTACAGCAACAACGACAGATTAAGGACCGGCAGGTTTCGAAGGTAGTCCGAAAGCTATTACAGCAACCAGCCCGAGAAGTATTTAAGTTTCAAAACGGGAACGGGGAGTTCGTTGACGTCACACGCTCGCACATCAATGCATACATTCGGGAGGTGATGGGCGAAAAATTTAGCGCCAAAGACTTTCGCACCTGGGCGGGAACGCTCGTATGCGCTTGTGCGTTGGCCAGAGTGGGCGCCGAGCAAAGCGAGAGCAATACAGTTCGAAAGCGGAAGGTAGTCGAGGCCATAAAAGAGACAGCTAATGCGTTGGGAAATACGCCGGCGGTTTGCCGGAGTGCATATGTCTGTCCGGAAATTATCAACAGCTTCGAAACCGGCAAGATCATTAACCAATATTTTAAGACGTTGGACGAGTTCATGAGATTTCGCGGCCGAAAACTTCATCCGTCGGAAAAATCTCTATTGAATTTTATGAAGCGGTCGGCGGTGAAATGATTACAGAACCGCGCGCGGTAGCGCTCGATTTACTAACTGAGTCTGTCAGTAGAAGTGCCTGATTGTTCAAGTATGACTCAAACATCAGCCGCCACCCCGCTCGATTCCGTAGTCGTGGCACTCGCGTTGCGGAGGCATTGGCGATCCTATGTAGTTGTTCGGTTAGCATGCAAAGACGCTGAGCTTCGTTGGACCATGTCGCGGAACGAGGCTTATTCAATACAGCCCCCTCTACGAACCAACAACCGGTACGAACAAACAGGGAGGAAAATCCGATGGGACAGGATGGTCAAAATCAGGGTGGCGGCGGTCAACAAGGTGGCGGCGGTGACAAAGGCGGTGGCGGCGGTCAGCAAGGTGGCGGCGGTCAACAAGGTGGCGGCGGTCAACAAGGTGGCGGCGGTCAACAAGGTGGCGGCGGTCAACAAGGCGGCGGCGGTCAACAAGGCGGAGGCGGTCAACAAGGTGGCGGCGGTCAACAAGGTGGCGGAGGTCAACAAGGTGGCGGAGGTCAGCAAGGTGGCGGTGAAAAAGGTGGCGGCGGTCAACAAGGCGGTGAAGGTCAACAACGCGGTGGTGACAAAGGTGACGACGATCAACAACGCAGTGGAAAAGGCGGCGCCGGACAACAGGGCGGCGGGAGTCAACAGAGCGGAGATCGCGGCGGAGCTGGAGGCGGCGGTACCGGCGGTGGATTCACCGGGGGCGGCGCTCGCTAGGCACCCAACGTCAGTCCACGTTTTTTACTAACTGTTCTTAGCTGTAACGCAACCTGGTTTGCGGACTGCTCGCTGAATCTATCGCTTAATGCCACCGCGCGGTCCGCAAACTAATTTTGCGTTACATAAATCACGACAACACTTCTACAGAGGGAGATAACCATGGATGCATTTGAACTTCTCAAGAACGATCACAAAAAAGTTTCCCGGCTCTTTGAGGAAATCGAATCAGCATCAGGCGGATCAAAAACGCAATTGTTCAATCAGTTAAACAGCGAGCTTGATGTACACGCTTACGTCGAAGAGAAGATCTTCTATCCCGCGCTGGAGAATAAGGAAGAGTCCAGGGAAATTACACTCGAAGCTTATGAAGAGCATAAAGTCGTTAAAGATCTTCTCGCCGAGTTGGCCGCTGGGTCTCCAAGTGATGAATGGGATGCGAAGCTGAAGGTGTTGAAAGAAAACGTTGAACATCACGTCGAAGAGGAAGAAGGAGAACTGTTTGACAAGGCGGAAGATGTCTTGAGCGATGAACAGATTGAGCGCCTTGGCGATGAGATGGAGGCTGAGAAGGCGCGACAATTGGGCAGCCCTGCTCCGGCCCCTCGCGCTGCTAAGAACAAAGGGTCAGCACCGGCGAAATCTCGAACGGCTGCAAAGGAGCCTGAAAGCCCCGGCGTCCTGCAACGTTTGGCTAGTCTCATAGGACTAAGTGAAGAGCCGGCGAGCACTGCAACAAAATCCGTTGCGCGCACTGGGAAAGCTGCTTCGAGTAACAAATCAGCGGGAACTAAGAAAGCCGCTGGTAGCAGGAAATCAGCAGGCACTAAGAAACCAGTCGCGAGTAAAAAGTCAGCTGGGACTAAGAAATCGGCCGCGAGCAAGAAATCAGCGGGTAAAAAGTCGGCCGGCTCCGTGAAGAAAAGCGGCAAAAAGACTGCGACGAAAACTGCCGCGAAGACCACCAGTAAGAAGGGTGGAGTTAAGAAAGCTGCCGCCTCTAAGAAAGCCGGCAAGAGTAGTAAGGCTTCGGGTGCAAAAAAATCTAGGAAGAAATCAACGACTCGCGGCGCCAGAAAGAAATAGGACTGGATTTCCGGTTTGTCGCCAGCTCGACAAACTTGTTTATTAGTACATAAATCGTTTGGAGGCAGGACAGGCCGGAATGCCAGTCCTACCCGGGAGACACACTATGCAAGGACCTTTGCGCGGACTTTTGGCGGGAGCGGCGGCCTGGAAATTCGGCGGTGGCTGCGTCTCAACCATTCTGATTTTTATTATTGTCTTTTGGCTTCTCGGTTTTGTGAACTGTTAACCGCGACGGACGAGAGCTTCGAACTTGCGTCGGCATCAACCAGCCAAACGACTGATCCCGAGGTCGGATTGATCATCTGGGCTGGAACGATGTGGGGATTGCCGGGTCCTTCGAGTACGGCTGCAAGAGCAGGCGCCTTGTCGATTCCTGTCACCAAAAACTCCACTTCAGCGGCGGCATTGATCGCGGGCGCAGTCAGTGTGATGCGATAGGTCTCAAGGGTTTCGATCCAGTTTGCGACGACCCACGCCCGTGTTTCTCCAAGGGCAGTTGTTTTCGGAAATAACGAAGCGGTGTGACCGTCCTTGCCCAGCCCAAGTAGCACCAGATCAAACCGAGGCCACTCAAACCCTGAGAAGAACCGCCTCAGTTCCATTTCATAAAGATGCGCACCAGGGACTGCTTCGCCGACGCCGTCAATAGGATGCACGTTACCTGCTGGTACAGGCACATGTGAGATTAGCGCTTCCTGGACCATGCGGTAATTGCTGTCTGGATGATCGGGAGAGACCGTTCGTTCATCACCGAAAAAGATGTGAACTCGAGACCAATCGACGAGGGCGCTAAATGGCTTTGAACCCAACAGCTCATACATTCGCCGCGGCGTACTGCCTCCCGACAAGGCAACGCTGAAATTGTCGTGCTCGCGGATCGATTCCTGCGCGTGTTCTACAAATCTTTCGGCCCCAGCCAGCGCTACCTCTTCAGGGGTTTGGAAAACCAGAATCGTTGGTTCAGGTTTCTGCGACATGATCCTCGCGGCTATGCCACAAGTTAGCCTTCCAACAGCTCTTCCCATTCGGTATGAACAAAACCCAGCTCCGGCTTGTCGACGCGTTCATACGTGTGCGAGCCGAAGAAGTCTCGCTGCGCCTGTGTCAGATTGAGGGGAAGACTGTCGGAGCGATACATATCAAAGTAACCAAGGCTCGCCGACATCGCCAGCACAGGCGTTCCCTGCTGCAGGGCCGTGCTGGTGCTTATCCGCCAATCCGATTGTGCCCGTTCAATGGCAGAGTTGAACTCCGGGTCCAATAAAAGATTCTGCAATTGCGGATCTCGCTGGTAGGCTTCCTTAATCCTGCCCAGTAATTTTGCGCGAATAATGCAGCCGCCCTGCCAGATTCGAGCGACCTCGCTAAGGTTGATGTTCCACCCAAATTCTGCCGAGCCGCGTTTAATAAGGTTCATGCCCTGTGCGTAAGAACAAATCTTTGACGCATAGAGCGCGTCTTTTAACGCCGTCTTCATTGCATCGCTAAACTGCCCATACGCACCCGTGGCCCGCACGCTAATCCTCTTAGCGGCTTCAACCCGTTCGTCCTTCAGTGCCGAAACTGTACGGGCCGCGATCGCCGCATCGATCGTAGGAATCGGGACGCCCAACTCCAATGCCAGCTCGCTGGTCCAGCGTCCAGTTCCCTTCTGTCCGGCCTGGTCCTTGACCAGATCAACCAACGGCTTCCCTGTTTCCGGATCTTTCACGGTCAGAATATTTGCCGTAATTTCTATTAGGTACGATTCCAGTTCACTTCGATTCCACTCGTCAAAAATTTCGGCCATCTGCTGCGCCTGCAATCCAAAGCCTTTGCGCATGATGTCGTACGCTTCGGCGATCAGTTGCATGTCGCCATACTCAATGCCGTTATGGACCATCTTTACGAAATGGCCCGACCCGCCCGTGCCGATATAAGTGACGCATGGCCCATCCGCAACCTTAGCCGCTATCGCTTCGAAGATGGGCCGAACCTGTTCATATGCTTCTCTGTTGCCGCCGGGCATCAAACTCGGACCCAGCAACGCACCCTTTTCACCACCTGACGTGCCCGACCCAATCAGGAATAAGCCCTCTGCTTCAAGTGCTTTTTGCCTTCGTTCGGTGTCTTTGAAATGAGAGTTCCCGCCATCGATCAGTATGTCGCCTCGCTCGAGAAACGGCTTGAGTAAATCGATCGTCCAGTCGGTCGGCGGGCCGGCCTTCACGAGTAGAATTATTTTGCGTGGTGACTCTAACGACTTAACCAGCTCTTCCGGAGACTGTGCGCCGACGATCTTTTTTCCCTGAGTTGCAGCAACAAAACTGGCAAGCACCGTAGGCTCGCGTTCCCACACTGCGACTGAGAATCCGTTACGCTCGATGTTGAGCGTAAGATTCTGGCCCATCACGCCCAAACCAATCATTCCAATGTTTGCTTTTGTCGTCATCTAGATCCTTAGTTGAGACAACAGGTGTTCAGAGTATAACCTTTCAGGTTGCGTCGTTCCGGATCAGGTGGATAGCTTCTCCCCAATCGCAAGCTAAAGCTTGTACTCTATACGCCTGTTTCCGATGCAAGCTTGTTCAGACAACGGGTGTTTAGAGTACAACCTTCACGTTGCTCGTTCGCCACGATGTAGCCGGCTTCTCCACAACCGCCAGCTGAAGCTTGAACTCTGAACTACACGCCCTTGGCAGCGACTCCTAACATTCCTGTAAGTCTCAGTACCCCTTCCAACACATCGTCGCCCAAATCAACGCGGATGGCGCGCCGGCCATGGGCCAGAAGCGCCTCCAAATCTCCCTGCGCTTGCGCATGTTTGAGAATGCTGAAGGTATACGGCGCCCCGGGAACATCGAAATCAACTTTGTCAGGCGCGGTCAGTTGAATGAAGATGCCGGAATCTGGCCCACCTTTATGTAGCTGACCGGTTGAATGCAGGAACCTTGGCCCATAGCCGGTGGTTGTTGCGCAGCCGGTCGCATCCCGAATAGCGACGCGCAAACCCTGTAGCGCACGATCAACCTCGCGAGTCTCCTCAACATAGGCAAGCAGCGCGATGTAGTCGTGTGGCTTCACCTTCCCCAGGTGCTGCCTCAGAACTTCGGCCACCGAGTTCGGCGCGTCCTGATCGTTTGCATAAACACTCAACGTCCCATCCGTTGTGGTCGGAGACGACTCCTCCAGCTTGCCCTCTTTAGCAAACCTCTCCAGCAGACCCCTCGTCATGTCTTTCGACTCCTGAACGTTAGGCTGATCGAAAGGATTAATGCCCATGCGCCAACCGGCAAAGGCGGTCGCCATTTCCCAGAGGAAAAATTCCGCGCCCAACTCGTCCAGCTCGCTCAAACTTCGATAGACGACCGGATGGCCCGCGGTTTCGAGAACTCTCAACTTCGAAGCGGTTTCCCCATCCACCCCTCCTCTAGAGATCGAAACGAACAGGCGATCATCGGCGTATGCCGAAGCCGGTCCCAGCGGTTCACCTATGACGGGTACAATTCCCTGGCCTTCCTTTCCTGTGCTCTCGGCGACGAGTTGCTCGATCCACAACCCGAGTGCGGAAAGTTTTTCGTCGGTGATGATGGTCAACTTGTCGCGGCCCGATCGCGCACACTCCGACATCACCGCGCCGAGCAACGCCGCCGGATTCTTGTTTACATCCACGTCTGGTCCACACATCAACGACATTCGATGGGCACGAACCAGCAGCTCCTTGATGTTCAGTCCCAACAGCGCCGCGGGGACCATCCCGAAATACGAAAGCGCAGAATATCGGCCGCCAATGTCAGACGGGTTCAGAAAAACTCGCCGGAAGGCTTCGGCGTCCGCCGTCTCCGCCATCAAGGTTCCTGGGTCGGTGATCGCAACAAACGAACTGCCCGGCTTGGGCAGTATCTTTTCGACCTCGTGGTACCAGAATCGATGGAAAGCGACCGGCTCGGTTGTCGTTCCCGATTTTGACGCGATGATAAAAGCGCAACGCGTAATGTCGATCTGTTTTGCAAAGGTATCGATTACGTCAGGGTCAGTGGAGTCCAAAACGAGCAGCTCGGGAAAACCTTCTTGACTTCCGAAAGTTTGCCGCAAGACTTCGGGGCAAAGCGAGGAGCCACCCATGCCGCACACCATCGCATGCCGCTCGTCTGACCCACGCACATTCTCCGCAAATCTGACCAGCTCATGAGAAACATCGAGCATCATTTTGGGCACGGTTAGCCAGCCCAGAGAATTCGCGATGATCTTTTGGTGTGCTTCTTCGTCCTTCCAAAGCGATGGATCCTTGGCCCATATTCGCCCCACCACGTTTGCGCTCGCTGCTTCTTTGAGAGCGGACCGGACCGGCTCCTCGTAATTACCGAGGTGGGCGACTAGTTGAGGAACGACTGGCCTGGCTTGAATTCCTGCATCCTTCATAATCAGACCTGGAAGAACAAAGTTGACAGCGTGTATTTGGTGGATCGCCGATAGTCTACCACGGGCCGGAAGTGAAGGCGGCAGTAGCCCGACTGTTAGGGAGGCGCCCATTTGGAGTGCCGGATCACAGATCGATTGCCGTCCCGTCCGATAGAATGGTGAAAAGGAAACGATTGCTCTGTGCCGATCGCGGATTTCTATTGATCGAGCGGGCTCCTTACACCGTGGCCACCACGATTCAAGACATGGGTGTAAATCATCGTGGTACGCACGTCCTGATGTCCGAGTAGTTCCTGTACTGTACGGATATCATATCCATCCTCAAGGAGATGCGTAGCAAAGCTATGACGAAGCGTATGACAGCTTCCGTTTTTATGAATCCGGGCCAATCGAATTGCGTTTTTGACTGCTCGTTGGATGTAGTCGGGTGACACGTGGTGACGTCGCTCCAGGCCTGATCGCGGATCGCGTGAGCGTTTCAAGGAGGGGAATACAAACTGCCAACCCCATGCTCGCGCGGCGCCGGGATATTTTCTGGCGAGGGCGAAGGGAAGCTGCGCTCGGCCAAAACCATCCCGTAGATCGGCCTCATGTAGGATTCGCACACGCTGCAAATGCGCCTTTAGACTGTTGACCACTGAGCCTGGCAGCATCGTCACGCGATCCTTACTGCCCTTGCCTTCGCGCACGGTTATCTCACCTCGCTGGAAGTCGAGGTCCTTAAGTCGCAACCTAACTGCCTCCATCAGACGAAGCCCGGAACCATAAAGCAAAGACGCGATCAGGTGATGCGTTCCATCGAGCCGGGCCAAAACAGCCTGAACCTCACTTCGAGTAAAAACGACGGGAAGTTTTTTCGACGGCGTGGCGCGTTCAATGTGGTCTATATATGGCAGATTTTTCTTAAGCACGTCACGATAAAGGAATAGTACTGCGCTGAGCGCGACCGTTTGGGTGGATGCCGAGATTTTTGCATCAACCGCTAAATGGGAAATGAACTGCCGAATTTCCGGTTCCGCCATTTCTATGGGATGCTTCTTATGGTGAAAGAGAATAAAGCGCCGGATCCAGCCGACATAAGCGCGCTCGGTGCTCAGGCTGAAATGGCGGACTCGTGCGACTGTTCTGACTTGATCGAGTAACTTGAGACTCGGCATCGCTCAGCGTCTCCAGGGAACAGAGTGTAGCGGTGCCAGTTATTACGGGTGAGAGGAACCCGGATAATACCACCAAATCCGTACTTGCGCCGCACATCCGCGGTACAATACATAGTTCGACGGCTACCTTCTTATGAAGTCAATCCTCCTACTAGCGATATTTCTCTTGTTTGCAATGCCATCGGCGGCCCAGACGCATTTCTATTTGGACGAACCCTTCAAGCGCCCCACGACAATTCCGGATGGCATGGCGTCGTTGCTTCGAGACGAGATCAAATCGGTGTGTCGCGGGGACGCCGTCTTCCAGGGAACCGATGCGCGCTCGCTGTTCTCCGCATCCAAGATCAGTCTCAGTACTTATCAGTCAGCTTTTATTCTAAAGGGATCGGGGCACCACTGCTTGACCGGCGTGAGCACAAACTGGTTTTGGGTATATCTCAGGGCACGGAGAAAATATCAAAAGGTCTTAAGCGCTAGCGGTATTAGTGTGGATGTCCTTAAAAACAGGACTCGCGGCTTGCGGGACATCGAAACGAATGGGGCTACTGCTCAAACAAACTACAAGAGAATGTATGAATTCAACGGTTCGATTTACAAACTCGTGCGATGTTTAGAGTCCACTCCTCTTGGCGCGAGACCTAAACTAGTGCCATGTCGTCGCTGATTGAAGCACGCCGTCGAACAAAGCCTTGCAGCTGACGGCGCGATAGCATGTTTCTCAAGTAATCTTTTTTTTTTAGCTTGAATGCTGATCGCGCGCCGCAGCTGAAGGCTAGCGTTATCCTGCTTCGTAATGATGAACCAGAGACGGCGAACTCGAAGGTTGTTTCTGATCCTCCAGAGTAGTAGGCGGAGGTTGAATGATTAAATCCAAAGGGCAAGATAACAATGGCATGCAGCGGACGCGCAATTATCATGTCTCTCATGCGAGACTTGTCTCTACCGGCGGTTCGTGCGCGCCGCTGATGCCCGGCGTTATCTCGCTTCGATGTTGATATGAAACAGACACGGCGAACTCAAAGTTGTCTTTGGTATCCAGGATTCCAGGCGTAGGTTGAATGATTAATCAAAGGGCGCGATAACAAGCGCTTGCAGCGGACCGGAATCAGCCTGTCTCTCATCGACAACTTGCGCCTGATGCAGTTGTCTCCCGGCCGCTGAAGCGCGGCGTTAGCCCGCTTCTTGATGTGGAGGGATGTAGATGGATGAAGATCCAATTGTGGGATGCTCGTTTAGCGTCGTAGACCACTGGAGCATCGAAGTTATGCGGAAAGATGACCCCAAATGGAGGGAATATGAAATCCCTGTCGAGGAGAATCAGTCGTCCTTCAGCGTCTGCATTAAGTTAATTTCCGGCTCAGATGAGTTGGAGATCGAGGATGTTAGTCTTTGGAATCATTTTCAGCTTACCGATGAAGATTTCAATCGCCTCGAAGCAATCGGCCTGAAGGGAAAGTTGCGCGTCATAGGCGGGGGGACTTTAGGGTACGCACCGTACAAGGCTCGGACGCTCATTGTGGCGCGACATCAAATAAAAGAGGCAGTCGATCTCGCGCAGCCAGATGGTTGCGACGTTATCTATTATCAGGTGGGTGATGAATGGCGAAGGTTCCCAGCTGATGCCCCGGTGTTGAAGAAACGGTTCCGCCTGAGTATCGACCCAGCAAATGAGAATTGGACAAACGTTTGGGAGGAGGCTTCCTTCGGGTCGAAGGCGGGAGGCGGAGGGGGCTTTACCTGGGAACACGCGCGCTAACAAAGCCTTGCAGCTGACGGCGCGATAGCATGTTTCTCAAGGAATTTTGTTCCCTGCAGCTTGAATGCTGATCGCGCGCCGCAGCTGAAGGCTAGCGTTATCCCGCGTCCCTGAATTTGAATACCAGTAAAGCAGCGCGAGACTTGAGCGAAAGGTATCGCGCGCGGCTGCATGTTGGGAATGGGATGGATTGTTCGAGTGTTGTTGTTGCCGCGTGAGCGCCGCGCTTCCTCGTTCCGGCGTGGGGAATTGAAAACCCGCTACAAGCGAGGCGGGATAACAAAGCCTTGCAGCGGACGCGCAATTAGCATGTCTCTCATGCAAGGCTTGAATCTGGCGGCGGTTCGTGCGCGCCGCTGAAGGCCGCCGTTGGATGCCTTTTTGAATCGCCGGATCTCTCATGGTCTCCAAACGCAAATGGGTAATTGTCATTCTTGCGTCGCTCGCTATTCTCGTACTCTATCCTTTTAAGATTACGGTGGTACCTGAAAAGCGCGTGCTTGTCATGACTAATGACATGCATCCTGTCAGAGATGCTCTTGTTCGACAAAGCTGGCAGAATTATTCGCTCGAGCGCGAAGGGCACGAAGAAGACTTGCCTACTGATGCTCATGGGCGCGTTACGTTTCCAACCCGTACCATCAGGGCTCCTTTGGTGTGGAGACTGCTGGGGCCTTTGGCAAGTATCGCCGGGCAAGGGGTACATGCCAGTTTTGGTGTTCACACGGATATGTTTCCCTTGCCTAATACTGGGACGGAAGTTTCATCCGAAATTGCACGGCCGCAACCAGGCGAAATTGTGTTTAGGTAACGGCGGCATCCAACAAAGCCTTGCAGCTGACGGCGCGATAGCATGCTTTTCAAGTAGCCTTGTTCGTTCAGCTTGAATGCTGATCGCGCGCCGCAGCTGAAGGCCGGCGTTATCTCGCTTTGCTGGTGATATGAAACAAACACGGCGAACTCAAGGTTGTCTTTGATCTCCAGGATTCCAGGCGTAGGTTGAATGATTAATCAAAGGGCGCGATAACAAGCGCTTGCAGCGGACCGGAATCAGCGTGTCTCTCATCGACAACTTGCGCCTGATGCAGTTGTCTCCCGGCCGCTGAAGCGCCGCGTTGTGCGCTTTTACAAACCAGTGAGGTGTAAGCAATGAGTGTCGGCAACGCAATGAAACATGCCCTAGAGGCGAGCATCCGCATCATGGGACAAACAATTCTGGTGCATCCTGACGTTCAGAATCTCGATGTCGTATCTTTTGAGGCAAAGGGAATAAAGTCCACCGCGAGCCAGCGCTCAACTCAAGTTGTATTTAATTTTACCGAACAATTGGACATTCCTGTCGGCGCGGTTCTACAGGTAAAGAACAGCCGCGACTACTGGCGCGTCACAGATACCGAAGACATCGTGCACGACAGCACCTTCATCAACCTCGAGGTTCGCGTAGAAAAGATAAATGTCACCGGTCAAGCAACACGTCCGACGTTGAAACCTGGTGACACTTACAACCTTCAGGCATGCATGCTCGCGTGAATGTTCATTCTCAAGACAATTCTGTTAATGTCTCGCATCAGACTACCGAAAACGTTTTCGCGGACATGAGGCAGCTCATCCAGAACCAGATCTCCAACGACAACGAACGAAACCAAATTCTCAACAGGTTGAATGAATTGGAAGCCTCAAAAGGCACAAGTGGTTTCGTCGAAAAGTATCAGGAATTCATCGCATCTGCCGCGAACCATATGACCCTTATTTCGCCGTTCATACCGCTCTTGACTCAGATGCTGCCCAGTTAATCGTACGCGCGCACAACAAAGCCCTGCAGCTGACGGCGCGATAGCATCTTTCTCAAGTAACTTTATTCCTTCAGCTTGAATGCTGATCGCGCGCCGCAGCTGAAGGCCGGCGTTAGCTTGCCACTTGTTATGAAGGTACAAAAGCAATTCAGAAGACAAACGAAATCCTTCGGGGAAGGCAGACTCCTCCGGAAAGCAATTCAGAAGGCGAATGAAATCCTTCCAGGCCACCCGGCTCCTGAGGGCGAAACAGATCCGCGTTGGCAAGCAGTCATAGCCATTAGTCAATTTAGAAAAACCCATCCCGAAGAAGTCTGGGACTTTACTTATCGTTGGGGAAGGTCCTCTGATGAAGATCTTCGATCAGCCATTGCAACCTGTATCTTGGAGGATCTCTTAGGAGATCATTTCAATTTGATATTCCCGCGTGTGGAAGATGCTGTGAAGAGTAGCCCTGAGTTTGCCGATACCTTCAGCCGCATTTGGAAATTCGGTCAAGCATGCGAGCCAGCCAATGAGGAGCGTGTTGATAGGCTAATGAGTGAATGCAATCCGGCAAGCTAACAAAGCCTTGCAGCTGACGGCGCGATAGCATCCTTCTCAAGTAGTCTTGTTCCTTCAGCTTGAATGCTGATCGCGCGCCGCAGCTGAAGGCCATCGTTATCCCGCGTCCATGAATTTGAAAACCAAATGAAGCAGCGCGAGACTCGGATGTGTGGTAGCGCGCGCGGCGCGGAGCCGGCTTGGTACATCTGCTGTTTAATGATTTGAAGAGCGCCGCGCTTCCCGGTCCGGCGTAGTCAATTAAAACCCGCTACATTGCCGGGCGGTATAACAAAGCCTTGCAGCGGACTCGGTTGAGCGCGCCTTTGATTGAAAGGTGAAGCGAAGGTTGAGTGCAATCGCTCGCCGCTGAAGGCCGCCGTTCGACGGATGATTGATTGTAGGGAAAATGAAGATTAAAGAATTCATGATAATCGGGCTCGCCTTAGTTTATATTCCTGGGCCGCTGGCTTCAGCAACCGCGCAATACGGCTCCCAACGAAGCCTCGAACGAAAAAGGTTGGAAATCAATAGGAAGACCCTTCCTTACACGAAGCGATTAACACCGGTCGACAAAGTCGAGTTGATTAAAATTGGCAACACCAGTGAGCTAGGTGACATTCGTTCTATTGCGGCTACTAAGATCGTGGAGGATAAGCAGGCACGTGCGATTGCGAATATATGGCGCTCTCAAGCCTTCGATCTCAACTACTCTGGGATGTGTCACGAGCCTCCTTACGCCATAAAGTTCTACGATCGAGGCAAGGTTGTGCTTTACGCAAGTATTTGTTGGGCGTGTAGCAATATAGTCACACTGGAGCCCGTTATTAGCGGCCAGGGGTTTAACTCAGATAGCAGAGCGGCGAAGACCTTGTTGCGAATTTTCACCGAGGCGTTCTCGAGCGAAAGCGGATCTCGATTTCTTACGCATCCGTCGAACAAAGCCTTGCAGCTGACGGCGCGATAGCATGTTTCCCAAGTAGTCTTGTTCCTTCAGCTGGGATGCTGATCGCGCGCCGCAGCTGAAGGCAGTCGTTCTGCGCTTGCGGTAACCCTAGGTTTCTAACCCAACTGTTTTGAAATCGAAATTAATATGAGGTTTCAACGTGGAAAGCATCATCCATCGAAAAGAGAGTCTCCCAGGCAAATTGAGCTAGCCTCGACGCTGGAAGTCGATAAATTTGAAAGCATCGCTTCAGACTTCTTTCCGAGAATTTTGGATATGGATCGCAATGACTGTCTCATCACAGATGAATCTAGCTTGTGGGATTTTCACGGCGAGGAATCGAATGGGCCATTCTATTCCAAAATCTTGGAGGCGTATGGTATCGATGTCTCCGATGTGGATAGAGGAAACCTTGCAAGGATTTTCCAGCGAATCGCCGAAGCTAGGCAGTCTAAAGAATAATTAGCTAACGTCGAAGGTATGTTGGACGGCGCGCAGAACAAAGCCTTGCAGCTGACGGCGCGATAGCATGTTTCTCAAGTAATCTCTTTCCGCCGAGCTTGAATGCTGATCGCGCGCCGCAGCTGAAGGCCGTCGTTAGGCGCCTACGAGAAGATGCATAACCAAAGGGTTCAGCAACTAGTTGCAGATGACACTTGGACGCTTGCCGAAGGAGAAGCAGACACAGGTCCATATATTCTTCGCTTTCGGCAGCCAGTTCTTAAGGATCCAGAGACCTCAGGATATGATCGTTGTCTCCGCATTGTGTGGATTTACGCAGATGAGAATTCCGGTGCGCTACCCGATGATGGCGATAGTTCCGCGATGGCCAGTTTTGAGGATCGGGTATGTGAAGCGCTCGAACTGGATTTGCTAGGGGCGTTAGTCGCCGTTCTCACTTTTGATGGTGCACGACAGTGGGTGTTTTACACTTTCGATGTGGCAGAGTGTGGAAAGCGAATTAATCAAATGCCCCAAGACGAAAACCGATACCCAATAGAACTCGACGCGTTCATTGATCCCGAATGGTCTTATCTCAGAACGGAAATACTGGCTAGAGTGGATGGCGGCGCCTAACAAAGGCATGCAGCGGACGCGCAATTAGCATGTCTCTCATGCGAGACCTGTCTCTGCCGGCGGTTCGTGCGCGCCGCTGAAGCCCAGCGTTAGATTTCTTCCATTGACCGAGGAGGTTGCGTGAAAAAGGGTCGTCTGTTTCTCATTGCTATTCCACTGCTCCTGTTGATTCCAGGCGAAGTTTATGCCTGTAGATGCGGGCGGCCGAACGTCGAATGGGCTTTCGAGAAACCCGCAGTGATTTTCAGCGGCGAAGTCGTCAAGCTCGACCTTCTTCCGCTGCCACCTTTAAGGTCGAGAAGTGTGGAAGGGCGAGCTGACAGAAGAGACCGTTTTGCTGACCGGGGTGCGGAAGATTCCAGCGGGCGTATTGTCGTAAATACCTGCGATTTTCGTTACTCTCTAGGCGAGAAGTATCTGGTCTATGCTTCCGGGTCAGGGAATGAGCTAAAAGCCAGCGTTGCTCGGACGAGGCGGTTGGAGGCTGCGGCTGACGACATAAGAGTGCTTGAGAGACTGAAGTCGGCGCGCGACGAGCGAAAACAACGAGCCTCTAGCGACACGCGAAATCTAACAAAGCCTTGCAGCTGACGGCGCGATAGCATGTTTCTCAAGTAACTTCTTTCCTTCAGCCTGAATGCTGATCGCGCGCCGCAGCTGAAGGCCGCCGTTAGGCGTGCTAAATCGTTTGTAATACTTGTGCTGACGTTGTGGGAACCGCTCACGCGGTTTCATTTTATTGGGATGACTAGCAGGCTTCTCGTGCCACGCTGTAGAGGTATGTTACGTAGTAAGCGAACTCGTATACGTCCTAATTGGCGAAGCATTGTCTGTCATGGCTCCTCGTCATCCTGCTCCGCTGGTTGCGGATGTTGGGTTGGGTTTAATGGCGCATTCCTGGGTCAGTTCTTTATCTTCGTAGTATTAGCCGTTCTCGCTGTTCAAGTTGAATTCTTGCTCGTAGATTGGCTGGGCGGTCGCTTCCCTGGGCTCATGCGAGACTATTAAGGGTGGGCGCGTGAAATATTTTTCCGATTCGCTCTGCCTGTGCTCTTCGTCACTGTGGGAGCATCTGCGGGTGCTGCAAAACGAAGATACTTATTTGTGCCCCGCTCCAAGCACGCATAACAAAGCCTTGCAGCGGACGCGCAATTAGCAAGTCTCCCATGCGAGGCTAGAATCTGGCGGCGGTTCGTGCGCGCCGCTGAAGGCCGGCGTTGGGCCGCTATCCCGAGGAAGTCTAAATGAAACTTTCAAACACTCTGCTTGTGGCCACATTTCTCTTGTCCTATTCCTTTGCATACGGTCAAGAGATTCCAAAGGGAGTCAACTACAAACGCGCGCCGGAGTCCGTAAACGCTCTCGCTAAGTCTAATCTGGAGCTCGCGCTTGCAAGTTCTGACGCGCTTCCGTCAGATTTGTTCGGCGAAGTTGTGGTCGTAGGACCGTTGCTATGGAAGGCTATTAAACCATCAGCCAATCAAGTTCTGCTCGACGCAAAGCCAGTCATTATCATGGTCCAGGTTCCCGCGGCAGTTGCGGCTGAGGGGAAACGAATTCTCACAGATGACGAACGGAAGGCATTTTGGAAATTGTTTCGTACTACATACAGCAAGCTCAAAGAGGGTAAGGTTCGAAAAGGAAGCGCTGAAGAGATTAGCTATTACTGGGCAACTATCCCCTTTGATATTGAGGAGCCTTTTTGGGTCCTCGTCGCGGGCGAAGAAAGGTTCATTGCTCATTTTCAAGTGAAGGGGGAAAAGCCTCGTCTCTTCTGGATTGATCTCGTCGGCGACTTGAAAAGTCTAAAGCCCTAACGTCCGCGGCCCAACAAAGCCTTGCAGCTGACGGCGCGACAGCATGCTTCTCAAGTAACTTCTTTCCTTCAGCTTGAATGCTGATTGCGCGCCGCAGCTGAAGGCCAGCGTTATACCTCTTCTATTTGGCTATGGCTAAACTCATTCGTTGGGATACTCCGTTTACTGTCAAATTGTTTCCATCGGTCGTGCCGTTGATTATCACACCGCGGGAAGGCGGCGTTATCCTGAAGGCGATCGTCGGGCCCAACGGGACAAATCAATATCCGAAGTATCTGGTGGATTTCGGTTTCTTCATTGGTTATACCTGCATGGAAGAGGGGTGAGCTCCGGACAGAGATTTCGATCTTACAATGTTTGAGGAAGAGAATCTGTCTGCGTACCAATACCTTGATTCGCCTTGGTTGCAGGCATATGAACGAGGCAGAGATTTTGTGGGCGGAGGAACTTCCGCACCGTTCCTTCACTACTTAATCTTCGGCGGAGATTTTAATCTTGAAGTGATTACGGCGACAGTGCCAACAATAAAGGCAATCGAGCAAGCCGTGGTGTTGAGAATCGAGCACGAGGTATAACAAAGCCTTGCAGCTGACGGCGCGATAGCATGTTTCTCAAGTAACTTTGTTCCTTCAGCTTGAATGCTGATCGCGCGCCGCAGCTGAAGGCAGGCGTTAGGCCGCCTTCTTGTTATGGTAATCAAAAAAAAACGACTGACTGAAGCTGAAGCCAGCGCAATGACTGTTAATGAAAGGTTATTCGTTTCTGGCCTGCTCGGCGATTTCGACGAGGCCGTTGCTCAGCGTGACATCCCCGAACTTGAACGGATTCTAACGAGTCTCTACCTTGAGCCTGAAAATATTCGGGCGGTCATTAGCCAAGTTCTCGCTCCATCCAACGGGGCGGCCTAACAAAGCCTTGCAGCTGACGGCGCGACAGCATCTTTCTCAAGTAACTTTGTTCGGCCAGGTTGAATGCTGATCGCGCGCCGCAGCTGAAGGCAGGCGTTGGATGGCTCGATGGTTAGACATGTAGTCCTCGATTAGGTTCGTCTGGAGTATACTAAGCGCAACTCTTTCTCACTCTCGCAACACATGGAGAACTGACAATGCCCGACACAGCCGAAACTGACACTCAAGCAACTGGCGAAAAGACTCTCGCGAAGAAAACTAAGAAAACAACCAGGAAGAAAACCTCAAAGAAGAAGAAAAGTAAAAGAACCAAGCCAAGACAGAAAGCCGATGGGACTCAAGCTGGTCCCGCGATGTATCCCCGACATTCTGTAGACAAGGCCCTCAGAATTCCACGAGCAATCTTGGAGCAAAACGCCGGTAAAGAATGTTCAGACAGCGAAGCGGCGGGTTTCATCGGACTCAAACTAAATGGGCCAGTTAGAGTCGAGATAAGCTCCGCGCTTAAATTCGGTTTTTTGAACGCCCCTCGCCCAGCCGCATCAAGTTGTCTGAACTTGGAAGGAAGGTCCTCCGCCCTCAACAGCCTAAGGAGGAAATTGAAGGGTTACGAGAAGCTGTTCTAAAGGCGCCGGAATTCTCTGCCGTATATAAGCACTATCGTGGGGAAAACTTGCCAGATGAACAATTCTTCGACAATGCGCTTGTAGATACCTTTCGGATTCCGCAAGGAAAATTGCCTGAATTTAAGTCTATCTTCATTGAAACTTTGAAGACGGCTCAGCTGCTTGAAGAGCATAATGAAAAGAATCGAGTCATCGATATTTCACAAGACGAAGCTCATCGAGATGGAAGTTCAGACACACTTAAAAAGTTGGGCAAATCAGTAAGTGTCAACCCAAACGACAGCTGCTTTGTTGTTATGCCCTTCGCCCTACCTCTTGGAAATCATTACTCGTTGATCTATGAGCCGGCGATAAAAAAAGCGGGATTACGACCGGTCAGAGCAGATGATGATATTTTTGCTACCGGCAAAATCATTGACCAAGTGTGGGCCGGTATTAATGCTGCCAAAGTCTTAGTAGCCGAGCTCACGAATAGGAATCCAAACGTATTTTATGAGTTAGGCCTGGCACATGCTCTCAGGAAGCCAGTAGTTCTCATATCTTCAAACAAAGAAGATGTGCCCTTTGACGTGCGTCATATTAGGGTTATCTATTACGACGTTAACGACCCTTTTTGGGGTGAGAAGCTTGCCACTAAGGTCGCTGAAAATATCCTGTCTGCTATCCGCAATCCTGAAGAAGCCATCTTCAGAAGTCCCAGCGATGGAAGCAGCTAATCTCGTCCGGCGAAGTGTTCTACGGCCGCCATCCAACAAAGGCATGCAGCGGACGCGCAATTAGCATGTCTTTCATGCAAGGCTTGTCGCTGGCGGCGGTCTGTGCGCGCCGCTGATGCCCGGCGTTAGCTGCCTTCGCCTTATGAGAATTAGAAATTGCATCTTCTGTCTCTTAGCGCTCGCCTTGATGTTTGCAGAAGGATGTTCTCACCCAACCTATAATGGCGAGGAACTATTAATTGAATGGCATGATCCCGCCAACAAAATCACTTTTCGTGTCACCGAGCGCCCGGGAGTAATGGTGCATACTTTCACCAAGCTATATGTCGAGAGAGATGGGCGCGTAGATAGCAAGCAGATTGATGATGACGCCAGATTTGGGACCATCTCTCTCGTGAGATATGAAAATTGGCTGCTAGTCCTTAGCGATAATGAAGTATGGGCCGGCTTTGATTACAACATTTCGAGAATCTGGGCGAACATGAATATGAATCATTACCCTTCACGATCCGTATGTCGAAGGGCGATGTTGTGGCAAGTAAATGGATTCATTGGGGAAGCGCTCCTCCGTCAAGTTTCCCAAATCGGCCCGAACCCGGCAGCTAACAAAGGCTTGCAGCGGACGCGGCGATAGCATCTTCTTCATGATGCCTCCTGCGATGCAGCTTGTGTGATTTCGCGCCGCGCCGCTGAAGCCCGGCGTTGGGCGGCTCCTTCATTTACACGATGAAACGCAAGGCTCTTTATTTAATTCTTATCCTGGGATGCATTGCAATCGCTTCGACGTGGTATTTCCCGACCCACACCTGGAGCGCTCGATTGATGGACGGTGCGTCTGGCGGCGGTTTTGGGCCAAGCGGTCGCGGCGTGGGTTTTTCGACAGCAACGTGGGACTCATTGTCGGGCGTGACCGTTGAGGAAATCGTAGTTAGTTATTCATCCGCGAGCGATGCACGTAACGATTTCGAAGGCGGACTGAAAACCGGTGGCACTGTTATCGAACGTAGCGATAATATGGCCGCTAACCGTCAAAGAGCTGTGAAGGTCTTCGGCGACGCCACAAATCAAGGCGCAGCGGAAATCATCACGTTGTCTGGCAATCAAATTCAGTTTGTGAAAGCGGGCGCCCTCAAATACGCTCTGAGGTTTGAAAAGTCTTGGCTCAAGTTCTAGGTGACAATTACCGCCGCCGCCCAACAAAGCCTTGCAGCTGACGGCGCGATAGCATGCTCCTCAAGTAACCTTTTCCCTTCAGGCTGAGTCTGATCGCGCGCCGCAGCTGAAGGCCGTCGTTATCTCGCTTCGATGTTGATATGAAACAGACACGGCGAACTCAAAGTTGTCTTTGGTATCCAGGATTCCAGGCGTAGGTTGAATGATTAATCAAAGGCGCGATAACAAGCGCTTGCAGCGGACCGGAAGCAGCCTGTCTCTCATCGACAACTTGCGCCTGATGCAGTTGTCTTCCGGCCGCTGAAGCGCGGCGTTGGGCGCTATCTCCATGGATAAACGTACTCACATTCTGCCGTTGATGTTTCTGATACTGCTCAGCTGCGCCAGCTGCGTGGAAATGGAGAAAGCCGATGAGACTTGGGAATCTCCCGGCCCCATCAAGGTTCGTATTGTCTTAAAATATTCCCTAGGAAATGATTATTACTTCTTCGAAGCACACGAAAACGAAAAGGGACGCTGGAAGCGGATCATGGGCGTTTGGCGTGATGCTACTGGGGCGATGCCGGTTGAAAATGTGCGAATTCTAAACGCGCAGGTCGGTTATTTGTTCCTCGTCGACCAAGTCGCCATCACGAAGGATGGCGGAAACAACTGGGCGGTCTTCAATACATCTAAGCACTTTGATTGCGGATGGGATGGCTGCGCAAGCATTCAAGATGTCAATCTATCAGTAGCAGGTGTCGGCAATCTTAAAGGCGTGCGCCGTGTCGGAACGGATTGGATCGAATACCGCTTGGCCACGACGGATTTTGGCGTCACTTGGTTGGCGACATGACACGACGCGCCCAACAAAGCCTTGCAGCTGACGGCGCGATAGCATGTTTCTCAAGTAACTTCTTTCCTTCAGGTGGGATGTTGATCGCGCGCCGCAGCTGAAGCGCAGCGTTAGCCGCCCGGGTGATTAAATTAAGATGCGCACTTCTGAGAATCAGACAGAGTTGGCAAGCGGCGCAAGCAAATCTGGAGCGCTTTGGCTAATCGTCATAGGTTTTTTCGCGTTGGGTGCAGTGGCTAATGAGATACTCAGCCGTTTTCTCCCATCTCAAAGGTTAGCTGGGGAGATCGCGTTTTTCGTAGCACTGTTAGTCTTGTATTTAGTCGTTAGGCCGTTCGCCGAAGTTGACGCTACACACGTCACCGACCTCATTGCAGGCTCCGGGCTATATCTGGCGCATTTACTGCTTTCGTTGGTGATGAAGAGATCGCTAGCAATCGGCTTGGCGGTGGTGCTTTTCGTAATAGTTAAAGATCTTGTTTTGCAAAGGTTTCGAAGTCGAGTCGAAAACAATCGAACCCTCCAGCGAGATCACGCATTGGCCGTGGTTCTCCTTCAAAGCCTGCTTCTGGGCGCTCTGGCCTTCGTGATCAGCGAGTTGCTATTGCGGTTATGGACCGTCTGGCAGAGTCGTTAGCGTGAGATATCTCGGTGCTTTATCGAATCTTACGCTCCGCGCTGGCTCAGTTGTTAACGCTAGCACACGGCAGCACTGGCATTCAGGCCTATGTCTAAGCGACTACACCGGAACGATCTAGCAAGTTTTTTGATTACAAACCAGGCGAGCCATTGCCGAAGGAAATCGTACTTCGACGCTGACTACATGGGCGGCGTCGAACAAAGCCTTGCAGCTGACGGCGCGATAGCATGCTTCTCAGATAACTTCTTTTCCTTCAGCTTGAATGGTGATCGCGCGCCGCAGCTGAAGGCCAGCATTATGCGTCTTGAGGTATCACGGTGACTGACAGCGAGTCTTTGCAAAGGGCAATACACGAAGAAGTGGCGCTGGTCCCGTACAGCTCAGCGTGGCCGTCACTATTCGAGGATGAATGTGAGCGCCTTCTCGGACTGTTTCCCACTCAGTTTCTGGACATCCAACACTTCGGGAGCACAGCTGTTCCAGGCATGGCCGCCAAACGAATCATCGATCTTGTGGCGGGGGTGGAGTCAATGGCGGTCGCAGACTCCCTCGTGGGGCCGCTTCTTAACAGGGGCTACACAACATCGGCTGAGTTCAACGCAACACTCATTGACCGACGCTGGCTCATGCGGTGGGCACACGGGCGTCGCACTCATCACCTTCACATTGTTGTTTTCGGCGGAGACGAGTGGCGCCGTCGCTTGCTCTTTCGAGACATGCTACGCTCTGATACAAAACTCGCCCATCGCTACGCTCTTCTGAAGCAGGAACTCGCAGCCCAACACAGCATTGACCGGGAAGCGTATACGCGCGCAAAGTCTGAATTTGTTCTCTCTGCGGTAGGAGACGCATAACAAATCGTTGGACGCGAGCCGAGATAGCGTGTTTCGTATGAAGTCCCGATGAATCGGGATTGGCGCTACCGCGCGGCCGCGTCAACTCCGCCGTTGGGCGTTTTCTTTCCTTGGACTACCCAGGTCGATGAAGGTCGGAATGACAACGTTATGAAAACCCCGTTTCGAGGCATTGGCGATCCCTCCGGCGCTTGGCAGCTATTGGTTACCAATAACATGCTGAACCTCGCGCTCCTGATAGGCGTGGTAGTCATGGGGTCGCTCGTGTTCGGAGCAGATGAGCTTGCGGGCAAATACGTCGTGCTGCCTGTCATGTATGTTTCCGGTGCGGCTACTTTTCTTTTGCCTCTGGCTTTAGTTTTCTTGTTGATTCGACGAACAAGAAAAGCAGGCGGCCTGTTTCTCTACCTGATCGCCTCATTCTGGATGATCTGGCTCTGGCTATTCACGTTCCTGTTGCTGTATCAAACGGCCGGGAAATGGTTCACTCTATTCGCGGTCGCCATCGCCCTTGCTTCAAGCGGATTGGGATTGTTTGCGGCCTTTGCACTGTTTGCTTCGTCAACGGCCTGTGGACATCGTTGCTGATAATTATCGGAAGTGTTGCCTTGTGCCGTGTTGTATCGAACGCAGGGAAGTCGTTTATGGGATTGAAACCCTCGCAAAGACTAAGGCGTTGGATTCCAGCGGAGTACGTGGCGACCGTAGACGGCGAACTTGTTGAACCACCGGGATACACGCCGCTTTCTGACGAGAACCGCCAAGAGAACTCATCTACGATGACTATCCGTGAGGCCGAAGAGATACTTGATATAACCAGTAGCGCACTCCAAGATGAATCTGACCCCTACTATCATCGGGCTTCGCTTCTGAAGGGATACGATGTCTTTCAGATCGACAAAACTCTCAAACTTCGGATTGCCAACGAATTTCTATACTTTGCAGATCGGGATGACGGAGACGAAAAATTTGCAGAGGGATTGAACACTTATTCAGGAATAGCGTTCTCAATTCCAACTCTGTTTGTCCCAGACGATCAGCTTGCTAGGCTTGAACAACTTTCACCCGATTCCCCAGACCTCTTCAAAACCAAACTTGCTATCAGCCCGAGCATGCTCGATTCCGACGGGAACTTTAAGGACAGTCGATTGGCCTCGCTCGAAACGACTGATTCCTTCGGTAACTTCTGCCGGTCGATTGGGGCGAGCGATCCTAACTACTGGAAAAAGGTCTATGAACGAATCGGACTTGAACATATGGCGACATCGCCTCCAGGCAACGAGTATTTTTACGTGGCTCTGCCGGACGACTAACCACAACGCCCAACAAATCGTTGGACGCGAGCGGCGGGAGCGTGAAATGCAAGGATGAAGGATGAAGGCGGAAGGATGAAAATAACGCGCGGCCGCGTCAACTCTGTCGTTATGCGTCAGCGTGTCATGAAAGTTGAGAGGAGTTTGGAGCTGGAAAGAAACATCTTGTGGACTCCCTGGGATGAGCCGGGACTAGAACATCTCTGCCTGTCGCAAGATGCCGGACAGATTCTAGCGGACGGAATGATTCTCAGGGTTAAGGAGAGCAAGCCATTTCGAGTGCATTACAGAATCCGCTGTGATGTGGAGTGGAGAGTGCGGGAAGTGCATGTAAATCTGCTGGGTGATGCGGGTCAAAATATCAAGCTGAACGCAGATGGAGAGGGGCGTTGGACGGATGGTTCGGGCAACCACATTTTGTCGTTGGACGGTTGTTTTGAAGTTGATATTTCGGTGACACCGTTCACGAACACCTTGGCGATACGTCGGATGCGGCTGAAGCCGGGTGAAGCTTGTGACTTGGTTGCTGCTTACATCTCGATCCCAGAAATGGAAGTGAAACCATCTCGTCAGCGATACACTTGTTTAGAAACTGGCTTGGAGGGCGGCATATACAGGTATGAAGATGAAGGCTTGTTTCAGGGATTTACCGCTGACCTACCGGTTGATTCTGGTGGATTGGTTGCTGATTACCCTGCGCTGTTCAGACGTGTTTGGGCAGATTGACAGGTTTCTTCGCAGGAAGCCGCATAACAAAGCCTTGCAGCTGACGGCGCGATAGCACCGCCTCTCAAGTAATCTCTTTCCTTCAGCTTGAATGCTGATCGCGCGCCGCAGCTGAAGGCTGGCGTTCGACCGCTAACTTGACTCCATGGGACTTGAAACAGTTGAACTCGTCATTAGGTTCGAAGAAGCATTCGGGATCACAATCTCGGACGAGGCCGCCTCGCGTTTGACAACTCCTCGGGAAGCAACGGACTTCATCGCAACGCAGGTAGCCGTGGCTGATGGTAATGCTTGTTTGTCTCAGCAGGCTTTTTACTTTTTGCGTCGTGGCTTTTCTAATAGCTTACAGTTGCCGCGCAGTGCGTTTCGTTCGGACGTTGCATTGCAAAGGCTAATTCCCAAACAGAATCGCATACATGTGTGGGGTCAGCTCCAAGTGGAGATGGGTCCCAATGTCTTGCCTGATTTGGCTCGGCCGTTGTGGCTTTTCTATTTGCTGTCTGCCGCCACTCTCTCTTTGACTGTGTTCGTCCCTTACGCAACATCGGCTCTGCCGTTTCAACTAAGGCTCGCGCTGGGACTGGCACTCTTAGTCCTGGTTGGAATCACCGCATCTGTGGTTACTCGCCCGTTCAAAACTGAATTTCGGCGGCGGTTCCGAACCATCGCAGGGCTCGTGGAACATCTGGTATTACACGCTCCGCACGCATTCAAACGCGAGCAACGCATGTGGACACGAGCGCAAATCGCTGAGACGGTCCGTGCAATCATCGCTGACATTACCGGCAAAACAAATTTCACGGACGACTCGCACTTCATTAACGACATGCGCCTTGGCTAACAGCGCGGTCGAACAAAGCCTTGCAGCGGACGCGCAAATAGCTTGTCTCTCATGCAAGGCTTGAATCTGGCGGCGGTTCGTGCGCGCCGCTGAAGGTAGTCGTTATCTCGCTTCGATGTTGATATGAAACAGACACGGCGAACTCAAAGTTGTCTTTGATATCCAGGATTCCAGGCGTAGGTTGAATGATTAATCAAAGGGCGCGATAACAAGCGCTGGCAGCGGACCGGAATCAGCCTGTCTCTCATCGACAACTTGCGCCTGATGCAGTTGTCTCCCGGCCGCTGAAGGCAGGCGTTGGGCCGCTGCGCGGTAGCTAAAATGAAATCAATGTCTAGGATGAAAGCTATCGGCTTAGTATTTATCCTCCTCCTAACCCTCGTTTGCCTCTCGGGATTTCACTTGCCACCTTCAGGCATGACAGAAACAATTGACAGACCCGCATGCCCGACGCTTTTTGTGATGTGTCCCACATACGTCGTTTCCGGAAGCTCACCCATAACCTTCTCGCTCGACGTGTCAGGCGGGGGGAAGAAGGGACTTAAAGACAATGAGGTGATCGTCGAGTTCAAAGGCATCCAGAGTAAGTGGGATCTTTCATATAAATGGGCCGTGTCAGGAGGGAATATAGTAGGAGGCCAGGGATCGCGCACCGTCCAGATAGAACCGACAGCAGCGAAACAGAGTGACGCTGTTAACGTCTTGGCCACCGTCGAGGTTGGCGGGATGGATCCCGCGTGTTCTCGTACAAGCTCTTGCTCGTTGAAAGTCGATCCCGGTTGTAAAGCCCCTGAGAAATTCACCGAATACGGCGACCTTAGTTTCGAAGTGGAGAAGGAGCAACTAGATAATTTCGCTACCTACTTATTGGGGAGCGGACCCGATTCAGTCGCCTACATCCTAGCTTACGGTGGGAGAAAATCATGCTTTTGGGCAGAGGGTAAGTTGCGAGCCGAGAGGGCTAAGAACTACCTGACTGAGCAATACAGAATAGAGAGTGATCGCATCATAGCTTTTGATGCTGGTTATCGAAAAAACCTAACGGTCGAATTGTTCCTTTCATCGCGCACAGGTTGTGGCCCATTCCCGACTCCGACAATCCGGGGAGGCGCGTCTCAAAGTGAGGGCTCCTGCTTGGAAAAATACAAGAGGCGAAACGAGCCAATTAAACCCTAAGCTTTTGTAAGCACAAGTCACAATCGGACGCGTAGAAGTCTTTCATGCAAAGCTCGTATTATCCGCGACGCCGAGCGCGGCGTCCCGAAAGCGAAGGTTCGGTGCCGCGCGGCCCAATGCATAGTTGGGCGGATGATTTGTGTAGATGGACAATGACGTTCGCGAACTCTGTTTGAAGCTGCTGGAGACGTTGCACCTGAATGTCCCTGAGCGTCGGAGCCTTTTGAACAAGGGCGCTCCCTTCAGCGAGATAGTTGCCGGCGTCGAGGAGCGGCTCGTTCGCGATCATTGGTTTCCGATTCGCCTGATGCCCGGGACAATCATTGGTCAAGGCGCGACAATCGAATTGCGCGATGGGGCTGTTTGGGTGCATGAGCAGGGAGAAATCGGAGTTAGTCGCTTTTCCGAAATCCGCTCTTATCCAGTTAGATCCGTCAACGAGGCGGTGAAAATTCTAATCCGAGCCGTGGGTGGCCCGCCCATTGATGGCGTTAAGGTGGATTGGTCAAGTTGAATCTGATCGCATCCGCCCAACAAAGCCTTGCAGCTGACGGCGCGATAGCATGTCTCTCAAATTGCCTTATTCCTTCAGCTTGAATGCTGATCGCGCGCCGCAGCTGAAGGCCAGCGTTCGGCTGCTATCCTGACTTCACAAGAATGACTCTTAAGTTTGAGGACCGGATCCGAATTCCAAATTCTAGTAAGGATGAAAGATGAAACAACAAACAATATGTGTTCGGCTTAGGACTGTGCCGGTGCTCCTGCTTCTATGTCTTACCGGGGCTGCGCAACAGCGATCAGATTCAGTCATAAAGCACGAACTTGCCCTGGAGGTCGACAGGGGTGGTGAGCACCGAAAAATGGAAATACCTGCATTCAATGGAGCGCACGCGGAAGCAGCAGCATTCAGGCGCATCAAATCATGGAAAGCCTCCAGTGGTGAGGTACTTGTCGCTGACATTATTTTCAAGATTAGTCGCGAAGTCGAAACTGTTATCGCTCATCTGTCAGTGAGGTTGGAAAATGACAAGGAAGTGAAGGTCGGCACATATCGCCTGACCCAGGGGGAGACTATCAAGACTGAAGCGTTGGCGAAGTTTGGCCTGGAACCGTTGGTGCTTGGAGTAGTAAAAGCTAAGCCGCCTTTCAAAGATCCGATACCTCCCATACCGCCGCAGCTAGAGAACAAAACCAAAGCCATTGAAGTCGTTAGCTTCTATCAGGAAGAGCACCCATCTGAAAGTTTTCAGCTGACACTGCGAAATACCTCCGGTAAGAACATTATGGCGCTTGACCTCTTTATGCCCTCAGCCGATGGCAACGGTGGAGGTGGACAGCGAGCGCGGGGAGACAAGAGCCATCCGGTCATGCTACCTGGTGGTATTTCCGTCCATCACATTGGGGTTTCGCGCGGCGGCCGGATGACGCCAGAAGGCTTTGTCCCAGACGTTGCGCTGCAGCAAACGCTTATCATTAGAACGGTGGTGTTCGATGACGGCACTTACGAGGGTGTGGTAGAACCTGCTGCCGAAATGGAAGCACAGAGCAGAGGTCTGGATATCCAGCGCAGGCGCATCCTTCGTCTGCTGGAGGAACCAAAAGAGACAGACGTGAGAGATGGCATCAAGAGATTAAACGATTTAAAGGAACAGGCTTATGCACTCAGCAAAACTGCCGATGCATCAGTCGCGCTAGAAGTAATGGCCCTGTTTCCGTCTCTCGACGAGAAGTCAAAAGGTTGGTTGCTAGAAAGAGTTGAAGGCGGTTTAAGAGAGGGGAAACTAGGGTTGCTGCGTTACATCAATGATTTTGAGGAGATGCAGAAGCAACCAGGAGAGCATGTTAGCTTTTCGGAATGGATCAAACAAACCAAAGCAAATTACGAAAAACTGACGACTTCGCTCTGAGATGCCCGGAACTACTCACGAGAAAAGCAGGTGTATGCGGCGGGATGTCTCGTTCAACGCGCCGCCGAACAAGCGGTTGGAGCGGACCGCCCATCAGTTAGCCTCCTAAAGATCAGAATCATAGGCGGCCGCTCAACCGCAGCGTTATGTCCCACTCTGATCCATTTGACGTTGAATCCGAACCTTGGGAAGTTACGTTTGAACGTGAGAAGTTACACTTCGCTGCTCAGGATGGGAACGTCGACGAGGTGAAACGGCTGTTGGCGACCGGTCGCCAACCAAACGTATTCGACGAACTCGGCAAAACGCCGCTGCATTACGCGGCGGCACGTGGGCATGTCGACGTAATGCGCGTGCTGCTCACTTTCGGTGCCGACGTGAACGCAAACGATGAACGCGTCATTGGCAACACGCCGCTGCGAGAGGTTGCGGGCAACTGTTCCTTTGAGGTTGCGAAAATTCTAATCGACGCCGGAGCTGATCCTACGATTCCTGGTTGGATGCAAATCACGGCGCTCCATGAAGCGCAGGCTCGCACAAGGCCAGAGGGTTTGCAGATTCGTGAGTTATTGGAACAGGCTGCGACGCGTTTCACCAAGGCTGGAACATAACAAATCGTTGGACGCTAGCGGCGGGGGCGTGTTTCGTAACTAACTTGGTGCGGCGGAGGGTGCTTTGATTCGCGCCGCCGCGTCAACTCAACCGTTATGCGCTTTGTCTATTGTGAGGTAGTCAAGTGAAACATGTTCTGTTGGTTCTAATCGCCCTGATACTGATAACAGTTACTGTTGGGAATGGTGTTGCTTATGCCCAAGATACTTCGGATTATTCTTTTCATTTCATATTGCCCGATGGTTATGTTGGCGCTTTCAGATTAGCGCTCGATGAATCAAACGGGTTAGATGTGAAGCTGGAAAATGGCCGTTATACATTTGAGATTCCAGAAGGCGGGACATTAAAAATCAAAAGCTTCAGCCCTTTTGCTGAATTGCACAGCACAACAGCAGCTTACCGAAACGGGAAAGACATTCCGTATGATCCATCTGGATCACTTCTGCCTAAGTCTATCGCTCTTCGCAAATCGTGGTGGATAGTAAGCTCGATAGATGAACACGGAAAAATGCAAACCCCTGTTATAGCTGTCTATGTGATTGGCACGCAGAAGCAAGCAGATAAAATCAAACGCCGCCTTCAAGTGCAAAGGCGCGCATAACAAAGCCTAGCTGGAAGGGCATGAGCCTCCGCATATTCACGTTGAGGCTGCCGAGAGGTTTGCGAAGTTTTGGCTTAGTCCCGTAGCGTTAGCTAAGTCGCGGGGCTTTCGTAGTGGGCAGCTGTCAGAGATTGATCGAGGAAAATCGAAGTTTGTTAGAGGAGAAATGGCATGAGCACTTTGGCAATTGAATTAGAACCGCTGGCTACAGACGCCAGTTGCAGCGATGACGCTCTGCATGTGGTCCTTGCCGACGGCCGCGAAATCTCAGTCCCGCTGGCTTGGTCGCCTCGTTTGTTGGCTGCTACGCCAGAGCAAAGGAGCGAGTGGCGGCTCATCGGTGGTGGCGTAGGCATCCACTGGGAGTCGGTGGACGAAGATATTTCTGTCGAGAGCCTCTTGCGGCTCAGGTGATCCTCGCGCTGCTGGCGAACAAAGCCTTGCAGCTGACGGCGCGACAGTATGCTTCTCAAGTAACTTCTTTCATTCAGCCTGAATGCTGATCGCGCGCCGCAGTTGAAGGCCAGCGTTATGCGCTTCCGGTTTATTGAACGATCATGCTTTCCGTAAGTACCTTCCCATGCCCCAACTGTCACGAATTCATTAACACTGATGCCGACACGTGTAGACATTGCTCAACTCCAATTGATCCGCAGCTGGCCCATACCTATCTTCACTTGCAAGAAAAGGTTAATAGTGCCTGCAACAGTGCCAGCCTTATCAGAAATATGGCTGGAGTCATGTGGGTCTTCTTCTTGATTGGCTTCATCCCTTTCATCAAGGTTGCAGGTGCAATCGGAATGTTGGTTTTGTTTATCCTAGTGCCAATTAGGCTAATTCATTGGCGCATGAAATATGGCGGTATTCAGACTAAGGATCGGGATTACAATCAAGCCAAGCGTAATTGCCTCGTTGCTCTGGCGCTTTGGGTGTTGATAATAGTGGTCCATTTAGCGATGGGGATTCTCTTTGCGGGAGTGAATGCGATCACCGAAAGTTAAGGTGAATGGCGCCCTTCAGGCCCACGACGCGCATAACAAAGCCTTGCAGCTGACGGTGCGATAGCATGTTTCTCAAGTAACTTCGTTCCTTCAGCTTGAATGCTGATCGCGCGCCCCAGCTGAGGGCCATCGTTGGATGGCTGTTGAATTCCTTCATCGGTATAATTATCCTGGAGGTGTGAGATGAACTATAAAGTTGTATTAAAGGAGTCGGAGGAAGGATTCAGCGTTTCCTGCCCAGGCTTGCCGGGCTGTTGGTCGCAAGGAGCTACTGAAGAAGAAGCCCTTGAGAATATTCAGGATGCTATTGCTGAGTATCTGGGCGCGATAGATCAGTTGGTGAAAGGGCAGGATGTTCGAGAGGTAAGGGTCGCGGTGTAAATCGTGCCCAAAATTACTGGAGTTAATCACCTCTCAGCGGTGAGAGCCTTGGAGAAAGCCGGCTTTCGCATCGTCAGGCAAGGAAAACATATCGTCATGTCAGATGGAATACGCATCCTCACCATCCCTCGGCACAATCCAGTGAATGCATTTACGATGGGCGGTATCGCGCGTGATGCTGGTCTGTCAGTCGAGGAGTTCAAAAAGTTTCTCTAATCGCACGCCATCCAACAAAGCCTTGCAGCTGACGGCGCGATAGCATGCTTCTCAAGTAATCTTTTCCTTCAGCTTGAATGCTGATCGCGCGCCGCCGCTGAAGGCCGTCGTTGGGCCGCTGCCGCTTCATTGTTATTAGCGTAATCGCTATGAGTCAAAACCCAGATTTGACGATTCGTCGCGCCAACCGTGAGGACGCCGGTTTGCTTGCCGAATTGGGCGCGCGCACCTTCGCTGAAACGTTCGCCACTGATAACAGTTCCGCAGACATGGCCGCCTACATCGCCGCATCCTTCAATCTCACACAACAGATGGCAGAGTTGGCCGATCCCGCCTCTACTTTCTTGATCGCGGAAGTCGGCGGCGTCGTAGCCGGTTACGCCAAGCTTCATGCCGGTGAACCGCTGGAGGGCGTTGAAGGCGCAAACCCCGTCGAATTGGTGAGGCTGTATGCGTCGCTTGAATGGGTCGGACGTGGCGTCGGACAGGCGTTGATGTGCGCGTGCGTCGATGAGGCGCGACAGGCTGGGCACAGGACTATATGGCTCGGCGTGTGGGAGCGGAACGGGCGGGCGCAGGCCTTCTACCGGAAGTGGAATTTTCGCGCAGTCGGCGAGCACGTGTTTCAATTGGGCTCGGATCCACAAACGGACATCTTGATGGAACGCGCAGTATAGCGGCCGAACAAAATCGTTGGACGCGAGCGGCGGGGCGTGTTTCGCAACTAGCTTGGTCCGGCGAAGCGTGCTTCGACTCGCGCCGCCGCGTCAAGTCAAACGTTAGGCGCTGCGTGTGACCCGTCATAAGATACACGGCTATGTTTTGTCCGAACTGTGGAGCCTCAGAGCAGAATCCTGACGCCTACTGCAAGAAGTGTGGGACGTACCTGCGCAATGACTCATTCCCCGCGCGCTTACTCGGCGCTAATAACCCGGGGAAGGCGGCATGGCTTATTCTTTTTTCGAGCGTTTTCATTGCCGTCGTCTGCGTGTGTATCAGCCTCCTCATCATTAGAGCTGCAAGAAGCGGCGATCTGACATACCTCAAATATGCAGCCGCCTTATGCTGGCTGATCATCGGGTACTTAGGCACGCTTTCGGTGGTGGGCTTTAGACTGCGAAGGAAGATGCGGCGTGCCCAGAGTAGCCTTGATAAGCCGGCGTTGGCAGCAAACAATTTCAGAGGCGCCGGCCAGTCAGCGGGGAAAGGCACCGGGAGGCTCGCTGAGGTCGGGAGTTCAGGCGAGGCCGCGACGGAGTTATTAAGCCGACCGCCTCGAGAGAACGAGGAGCGTAAACAAGCACGGTAAATCGAGGTCGCGCCTGACAACGGCATGCAGCGGACGCGACTCCAGCCTGCCTCTCTCATCGAAGTTCCGTGCGCGCCGCTGATGCCGGACGTTAGCTGCTCTCCCACAGGATCGTCGACAATGAGCCAACCAATCAATAAAGTCGTTGTTCCAAAACTGAGAGATGATTTTCAGGCCAAGCAACCCTACCGCTATGCCAGCGTCGGAGATATGTTCGATCGTAACGAACTCTCAGTTGTGGGACGTGAAATAGACGAGCACATCAAATCTATTCCCGAAGAAAAAAACATCTATGCATCGCACCGCAAGTTTAAGCAATCCTCGCTTGATTTAATGCCACCGGCTTCAAGAGGCCTGGTCGCTTATCTCAATTCCCAGGAGTTTGTAGACGTTCTGCAAGAAATCACAGGAATTAGCGATTTGCATTGCGATCCTCAGCTCCTCGGAGGAGGCATTCATGCAATCGGGTCCGGAGGCTTTCTTAAACTGCACACGGACTTCAATTGGCACCCGGCACTTCAAATGCACCGCAGGCTAAACCTCCTCGTGTATCTCAATGAGCCTTGGGATCCCAGCTGGCGTGGTTCGGTTGAACTCTGGGATGAGAACGTGAAACACAGATTGTTTTCGCTTGAGCCACGTTTAGGAAACGCCCTGGTCTTTGAAACCAACGATATTTCCTATCATGGGCATCCCGATCCGTTAGAGACACCAGAAGGTATTTATCGCAAATCAATTGCCATGTATTACTACACTCCGACTCGACCACTCTCCGACGTCAGGCTTGGAAAATCAAATATGACTAATTACGTTGAGCGCCCAGGCGAAACATTCACACAAGACAAAGTTAGACACGTTCGGCATAGACTTCAAATCATGATCAAACGACTGTTGTACAGTTTTGAGCGCCGCGGCTAACCAGGCGCTCCAGCGGACGGTCTTGTCTTCGCTTCGCTACGTGCAAGCCCCCGCTGAGTCTGGAATAAGAGTTGAGGTCTATTTCCACGGGCCGCCGAACAAAGCCTTGCAGCCGATGGCGGGACAGCATGTTTCTTAACTCTGTTGCTTCAGTTTGAATGCTGATCGCGCGCCGCGGCTGACCTTTTGCTGAAATGATTTCATCCAGATATGGACGCGCTATACGAATTCAAACGAGTGCTTGCCGAAGATCGCAACGTCACGCTGGTTGAAGACGGCATTTACTCCGTGCTTCCCGATGCCTCACGCAAGCATCATTATGATGGAAGGGCGACTGTTTATGATTTAGTCGTTAGCACCCGACTGTATAATTCCGTAATGTGGGGGAGCTCCCCGCTCGATTACGTCACCTTTGCCCACGAAGCTGTCGCCTCGAGCACTGAGGGAACATTGCTTGATGCAGCTTGCGGTTCAATGCTCTTTACCGCGTCCGTTTACCTTGAGTGTAAGCGGACAATCATCGCCTTTGACCAGTCGTTAGGGATGTTGAGACGAGCGCGAAAACGGTTAATAGATTTATCCAGGTCTGTGCCGGAACACATCTTATTGTTACAGGCAGACTTGAGTGATTTACCATTTTGCTTCAACAGTTTTTCTACCGTTCTTTGCATGAATGTCTTGCACCATTTTGAACACGCGGAGGATTTGCTTTCGAATCTGAAGAAACTACTTACTCATGACGGGCATTTATACCTAACAAGTCTCGTCTCGAATAATCGTGTCATCGGAGACCGCTACCTCGACTCTTTGTATGCAACGGGAGAGTTTGTCCGTCCCAGAAGCAATTTTGACTTAAGAGAAATGTTGCGTAGGTCTTTGAGTCAAGTAGTAAGCTACCGAGTAAGGGGAATATGGCATTTGCATCAACAGCCATTTCCCTTTGAAAGCCGCACCACAAAACCTTGCTACTGACGGCGCGATGGCATGTCAACTGGCTGTGCCCCTTAATTCGAATGCGATCGCGCCCTGCAGCTGGCGCGCCGCAGCTGAAAGCCGTCGTTATGTAGCCTGCAGGAATTCCGTATGATTGAAGTAAATGAGCTTGCGCTGGCAGCGGAAAAGGAATTTGCTTTCCTTGAAGACCTGGCATTTCCTCTAACGGAATGGTCTGAGATTTTCCCAGAGTCATTCAAAGGCGGATTCAAACTAATATTTCGAGGTCCATTGGGGCACAAAGTGGTTATTAGATACACTGATTGTGAGTTCGCTGTTCGTGCTGGTAAGAAGGAAATCTTTGGCCCAACTCGGCACGAACCATTCGCAGGAAACATATTTAGTCGCGAGCACTTGATCGATGCGTTGCCTAAAATCCGTCAGAGCATCGAGGGATCGTTGAGATCGCTCGCATCGTCGGCCACAACAAAGCCTTCCAGCTAACGGCGCGTTAGCATCTTTCTCAAGTAACTTCTTTCCCGCAGCTTGAATGCTGATCGCGTGCCGTAGCTAAAGGCCGTCGTTCCGCTTCTATCTTGAAGGTAAGGTTAAAGCATGACAACTCTGGTCTTGCTCTTGCTAACGTCATTAGCATACCTTCCGGCAAGCCACGGAGCTAACTCAGCTATGAGGTGCCTGAATCACCCGAAGTCAGTGAACGAACAAGTTGAGCTACTTCCCACCTGGCGATTCGTCTTGCACTTCGTCGTTCCAGTCCCTCCGGAACCTAGTGCGCTGGTCAATGCTAAGGCTGCTCTTAAGGCAGCACACTGGAAGATCATTTCCTTCCCGTTCAGCATCGACGCGGTGGGTTACGACCCGGTGTCCCACACCGTGGACGTCGCTATAGAAGTGTCTGAAGAAAGACGAAAAAGGTTGAATAGCCTCTCGGATTACGAGTCCGACTTTTGGAAGGTGTGCGGGAATATCATGAGCGCCGGGTTGGTAGGCGATATCTACTATGAAGCTGCCGACTGGCAGGATTAGCAGTCGAAGAAAATTTTGATTCAGATTGCTACCGAGTGCACCTCCGTGATTAAACACTGCTAGACTAACCCGTTTTTCTTTCAAGGCCGGCATACCAATTCCAAGCGAGGGCAATATGACAGAAGGCAGCAATTCCGTTATCGAAATTGAAGCAACTGCAGATTCAGTTCAGAATCTCGCACCGCCAGATAGTCTCCAGCGATTTGAAGGCATAGCTTTTTCACCTTCGGGGAACACAATAGGCGCTGCCACCTCAGATACGAATACTGTTTTCCTGTTTCGAAGAAAACCAGACGGGCGGTTCGAAGATGCACCCTATTCCAGAATCCAAGGCCCCAGGTCGAAACTGAAGTATCCGCACGATCTCTCTTTCTCATTGTCAGGCGAGACCGAACTGCTAGCGGTTGCTCAACGTAGCCGAGCAATTTGTATTTACCAGAAACATAAGACGACTGACGATTACAGTACGGATCCGGTTTTTGAGATCCGCGGACGCATAGCAAGATTGAATTTCTCGGATGGGGTTGCGTTTGTCCCGCCGGATGATAACTTCCTGGCAGCATGCAATCTGAAAACCAGCACAATAACTTTTTACCGCAGCACCTCGGGACTCTCGGTCGGCTTTGAATTGAAACCGGTGTTCCGATTAAAGCACCCGAGCCTCTATCGGCCGGATGGCCTGGCTTTTTCACAATGCGGGACCTGGCTTGCCGTGGCGAATCATGGGAACAACACGGTCAGCATCTACGAACGTCAGAGGCAAGATTTTCCAGGACAGGAAATACAATACGGCCCGGCCCCAGTGACCATCATCCGTGATCCGGGTTTGCGCTACCCACACTCCGTAGCATTCACACCACAGACTAATCACCTTGTGGTTACGAATGCAGGCGCCAACTACTTCAACCTATATCCGCCAGAACGACACGGGCCTGAAATGCGGTGGTCTCAATCGCCTGTGTTACAACCAATCCTTGGTTCTGAAAGTGTTTTTAATCAAATTAATTCACGCAATAAAATGGAAGGCGGACCCAAAGGAGTCGCGATTCACAAAACCAGTTTAGCCGTCTGCAGTCCTGTATATGGAATCAAGATTTATTCATTTCGTGAGAATACTTTGGATGGTTGATCGCGTGCCGCAGCTAAAGGCGAACGTACGTTTTCTTAGATACGATTACTGAGCTATCAATTTAGAAGGGACACACCATGAAACGCTTGATAGTTATGTTTTTAGTTACGGCTGCTTGCCTCAGTGCCGTCTTAGCACAGGAGCAAACATCAATTAAACCCGCGAGTATCCATCAACTGGGCGGAGTAACATTAGTGTCGCCCAATGAGCAGGGATGGGTATTGTTGCAATCAAACAAATCTTTGATGGCCTTTCAAAATCGCGGCGAGGGTCAAGTCATAAACGCGAGTGTAAAAACCATCAGGACGAAAGTCTTTGAGAATGACCACGACCTGCTAACTAGCCTTGAAGCTGTGAAGGTTGAAGAATTGAGTAAATTAAAGAAGGATAGTGTTCACTTTAATTACGTCAGGTTCAAAGCGTCACCGTGCGTGCAATATGATGGGATATTCACGGGTGATACCTCAAGGCCTAACTTTCAATACTTTAACTTTCAGGGCTACCTGTGCCGCCATCCGGAGGGTAATGGGTTGGTCGTCCAAATCGAATTATCCAGTCGCTCAAATTCAAGAGGTCTCTCAAAACACCTGATGGATTTAAGCAACGAGTTTTTCGAGAAAATGACATTTTCCAAAGTCGCCGGGCAGTAGTTAACTGCTGACCACGTCACGACACGCCGAGCAAAGCCTTTCATCGTCCTTGAAAGCGTGAATCGAAATGGAATGGAATGTTCTTATTGCTTCGGCGACAGTCATCTTCAGTTATCGCCTATACATTAACGCGTCGCCGGGAGCCCGCGTGGAAACGCACAGAATTTATGGCTGCGCAGGCGCAGCATCTTGATAACGACCGAGAGCTCATTGAGGTCGTAACGATACTCGAGAACCGTCATCCCGTTGTCACGCTTTCTATGATCTTTGACGAGGATAGCGACTTCGATAAGCAGAAACGCACAGAGTACAAACAGAAGTGCGATAAGTTATTCAGCTTTCTCTAGCGGCTTTGTTTACGCCTACGATCAAGCAAAGACACTCTCGCGCAAGGAGGTCGAAGGCTTTGGTTGGTACTTCTGGCGGATCTCAAAAGTTTCCCGTTGTGGTCGATTACTGTGAACATGACGGATACAAAGACTCAATACCGTCACCAAAACACTTAAGCTCACCTGGACAAGTAATGACAACGTCGCGAACGGCTTCGCACAGAGTAGAAATTTTTCCTGAGAAGTCTCTTGCAAGCGGCGTAGAGCCAACCCAGTAATTCAAAACTGGGGCTACCCACGTTTCCGCTGCACTGCGCAGGCCTTACCTTGGCCGCCATGAAGCTGCTCGTTTACCTGGGATTTTTGGTACTGGGAATTCTGTCGCTCGAGGTATAGGGCCAGCGAAAATTTTGGGACGGGGCAAAAGAAAAGCGGTGGTGAGTGATGAAACGAATAGAGCGGTCAGCTGATGGCCATGCAATTCTGTTATTTCAAACGAGGAGTCGGAAGATAAATGAAGTCCTCAAAATCTAAGTCAGTTAAGGCAGGTTTACCCTCGAAGCCGGTGGCCGGGGATTGGCGAGAGGAGACCCTCGCCCGCATGCGTGCGCTGATCATGGAGGCCGATCCAGAAATGCTCGAGGAGCGGAAATGGAAGAAACCGTCGAATTCGATGGCCGGGATCCCGGTCTGGTCGCACCACGGGATCGTCTGCACGGGGGAGACTTACAACAAAGTCGTGAAGCTCACGTTCGCCGGGGGCGCTACCCTCCCAGATCCGTCGGGCCTGTTCAATTCGAGCCTGGCAGGCAACACTCGAAGGGCGATCGACATTCACGAAGGCGAGAAAGTTGAAGCGCGCGCGTTTAAGGCGCTCGTGAAGGCAGCGGTGGCCCAGAATGGCCCACGCCCGAAGAAGCCCAAGGCAAGCGAGAAGGCTAGACCAGGTGCGACAAAGGCCAAGCAGGTGAAACTCCTTTCAGGCGGCAATCCACAAATCGCGAAGGCCGATGGTGATGCCCCGGTGCAGGCATACATCGCCGCGATGCCCGGCTGGAAGAGCGACTTAGGAAAGCGCCTCGACGCACTCATCGGGCGCAGCGTGCCCAATGTGCGCAAAGCCGTGAGGTGGAACTCGCCATTTTACGGAATGGAGGGCAAGGGCTGGTTTCTGTCGTTCCATGTCTTTACTCGCTACGTCAAGGTAACTTTCTTTAACGGCAATTCGCTGCGACCCGAGCCACCTGGGGGCACGCCCAAAAGCAAGGACGTGCGCTGGATCGACATCTATGAAGACGATGAACTCGATGAAGCGCAGATGGCGAAATGGGTGAAGCAGGCTGCTGCGTTGCCTGGATGGATCCCATAGTCAGACGTGCTGAGGTTTTTTTCGATCCTGCTCTGCACCTCACCCAGTGCGATCACGACTAATGTGTTACCCCGATGACGCGCCTCCTGACTTCAATACCATGGCCATGTCCATGAGATTGCTACCATCACTTCGATAATATGACTACTACGCTTACGTCACTTCAGCTGAAGACTTTTCGCCGGAAAGGATATGTCACTCTTCCGGGTCTATTCCAACAGGACGAAGTCTCTGGCTGGGCCAGCGAATGTGAACGAATTCTGCGTCTGGGTCTCGCAAATAAAAATAACGTACGCACTCCCGTTCACTTCATTACCAAAGATATTTGGATTGTCGATCGCCTGGATCCTGTAATAGACATATCCGAAGTGTTCCGAAATTTGGCGGACGACGAGCGTGTCCGTGGCCCGCTTCGCGACATTTTGGAGGACGAGCCGATCCTTTTTAAGGATAGGCTCATTTATAAAATGATCGGAATGCGCGGGTACCCAATTCACCAGGACTACTCGTGGTGGCAGGAGTTCCCGAGAGAGTTGGTCAACGCGGCAATTGCGATAGACGGCGCCGACGCCGATAACGGGGCGCTCGAACTGTTTCCCGGGTATCACCACCGATTGCTTTCGACTCCCGGAGAGATGCGTCATATGAACGCGCAGGAAGCGGAACAGATAGATTTTGACTCCGGCGAGGTGATGACGACCAGCCCCGGCGATCTGATCATCTTCGACAGCATGACGCCGCACCGAAGTGGCCCGAACATGTCAAATCGCTTACGAAGACAATTTTACCTAACCTACTCCCCATCAAAATACGGCGACCTTTACGAAAGACAGCTGCGGTTGTTAAAGGAAGGCCGGTCGAGCAGACCAATGACCGACGACTTCAAACAGCGCTCGTTCTTTCGCTAGGAACCTCGGATGGTTACTTCGGAAGAATTTTTCTTGCGGAAGTTGTCAGTCCCTAAGCTAGCGACGGACCTGTTGCCCGCCCTTGAAGCTCCCGCGGAGGGTGAGCGGTGATGACGGCCAGGCCTGGCCGGGATTACCTCCGGCTTCCGTATCGAGGATCTTCCCCGTTCCGGCATCCTCACAGCGGGCAAGCTCAACGACGAAGCGGCCCTCAAGTTCATTGGAGCCTGGTAGCGTGGTGGCCTGGAGATGGCCCACGCCCGGATCTGCGGGCCGGCAGCGCAGCGTCCACTGTTTCTCAGCAATCTCGATCGGGAACAGAAGACGGGTCCCCGGAGCGACCCTCCCTTCCCCATCCGTTTCGATCAGGAGGTCCCAACCATCAGCACTGAGTTCGAGGCGTTCGGTTCCGACACTGCCCATCCTTGCGCCACGGCTCAAGTGGTCGAACCGCAACTCGCCTCCAATAAGCTTCGCCTCCACCGTGGTCGGGAGGATGCCGCCCAGAAACCGGTCCATGCGAGGTTTCTCGACGTGCACCTCGAATGCCGGGCCGTGAGACGTCCTGGAGACGCTCGCACCGCCCGATCGCGATCTGAGCAAGACAAACCCGACAATGCAGCCGAGCACCACCAGCGCGATGATGATTAGTGATGTCTTCTTCAACTTCTTCATGTTAAGTCTTTGGGACGTCTCCTTTGGCCTCTGTTGACGGCCGTTGTGGCCGGCCCACAAAACCTCCGCGAACGGTGAGCGCTGCCGGCGGCCACTCGATGACTTTCCCTGACCTGGCATTCTTGCAGGTCGCGAGTTCGACGATGAACTGGCCCACAATCTCGTCGGAGCCTGACCGTGTGGTGGTGCTGAGATTACCATTGGCAGGTTCCGCGGGCCCGCAGTTCAGTTTCAAGTGCCTGCCTCCGAGAGCGAGGGGGAACACGAGGCGCGTTCCGGTAGAGACCCGGCCTTCCGCGTCAGTCTCGATAAGGAAATCCCAGTCGTCAGCTTTGAGCTCGACGCGGTTGAGTCTAACGCTAACTATCCGGGCGCCCGCGCTCGTGTGGTCGAACCGCAGCTCGCTTGGAGTACCCTCCATTTTTGTCACAACCCAATCCGGGAGAATCCCGCCAAGCGGCCGACCCATCCGCGGCACGCCGACGCGGACCTCGAACGCCGGGGCTGGGGACGTATTTGCGATACCATCGGCGACTATCCGGTTCGATTGGTCCGGTCGGGATCCAAGCCAGACGATCGAAGCAATGACGATGAGCAGCGCCAGCGGGATAATAATGAGCAATGTCTGCGTGGATCTCTTCATGCGTTCGGGTTTAAGCGGCGATGCATAGTTGCGGATAGAATTTCAACTGTCATATCTTGAGGATATCTTGTTCGAATCACACGCCAATTTTCCGGGGCAAGACGGGCCACCTGGATGATGACGAGTAGCAAAAAGTACTTTACCACTTAAAGCCGCTCGTCGCAAATGGCTTAGTCAAAATTTGAAAGTACCCATGAACAGTCATCAAGTCTTAACTCTTAGAGAATTATCAAGGGCGTGAGGTGATACATATGCTTTTTAGCACCGCATTTATTTCGCTAAGTTTTCTTCTGCTTGTTGGGGCGGGGTGGTCTTCTCATCCACAGGAAGCACAGGTGAAGTGTCCTGCTGTTTGGGTATCGTGTCCGTCACAGCGGACTCTTCCGATCGTATTCACTGTGACAATTTCAAATGCCGAATCAAATCACACCATTAAGTATTACTGGACAGTGACCAGGGGCAAGATTCAAAGCGGACAAGGCACGCAGACAATCGAGGTTTACGCGTCGCCGGACGACAGCAAAGGACTCACGGCCACAGTCGAATTGATTGGCTTAGCAGAAGGTTGTGCCAACAAGGCTTCTTGTTCTCTGTCGTCACCTTAGTCTATCGCGCCCGCCACACGAGCGTGCGCACAGACCGAGTGACTCTGGCCTACAACTTGTTGGCCAATAAAGCGTCGAGATGTAAAGGAACTTAACGATGAATTCTGTTGACGAAAAAGTAATCGAACTCAGCAAAACGAAGATCGCTTTGGGAATTCTTGGCTCATCCGCCTTCGTGGCGATAGGGGTCTGGCTGCTTTCTCTTGACGAAGCAAACATTCGGCTCAATCGCAGCTTCAGGTTGCTCTTTAATAACCCAATGTTTGCTTACGGGCTTGGGATTCTATCAATTGTCTTCTTCGGCGGGCTGGCCTTGTTCTTTATTAAAAAGATCTTCGACAAAAAACCTGGACTCGTATTTAACAACTCAGGAATTGTTGATAACGCAAGCGCGGTAGCTGCCGGTTTTATTCCATGGTCTGAAGTTACTGGGTCTCACATCTTTGAAATGCCGCAGCAGAAAATGCTGATCATCATGGTCAACGACCCGCAAAAATATATCGAACGCGGAAACGCGGTGAAGCGAAAACTCAATCAGGCCAATTTCAAAATGTGTGGCAGTCCTATCGCCATTTCCTCGAGCGCGCTGAAGATTAACTTTCCAGAACTGCAGTCTGTTTTTGACGAATACCAACGAAAATACGGCAGCGCATAACCCAGGGTCGAGGCAGCCTTGGATGATCTCCAGTGTTTTCAGATGGCATTGCGGTTGAGTTCGTATGGGCAGCAGAATAACGATCGCAAAAAGTGAGCAGCAAATTCTGGATTGTTATCCGGTGATGGCTGAACTGCGTCCGCATATACAACCTGACGAGTTTCTGCCGATGGTCAAAAGACTAACTGAAATTAGCGGGCTTCAATTGGCCTACTTGACCGACTCAGGAATCAAAGCCGTCGCTGGCTTCAGAATCTCAGAATGGCTGGCTGGCGGAAAATATCTTGAGATTGAAGACCTGGTGACACAGAGCAATCAGCGGTCGAAGGGTTACGGCGGTGAGTTGTTTGATTGGCTCATCGAACACGCGAGGGAAAATAACTGTCAGCAAGTGCGGCTGGTTTCGCGTGTCAGCAGGCTCGAGGCTCACCGTTTCTACCTGCGAAAAGGGATGACTCTTGAAGCGCACTATTTTTCGATGAATCTAAATGAAGCCCATTCATAGGGTGAGTTGGCTTTAGCGAGAGACAAAGCGATGTTACGGAAGACAGATCAATTCCTGAGCGAAATGTTGGATGCGCTCGCCAAAGTCTTGCCGGGACAATGGCAACGCGTGGCGGGGCCTGCCTGGAGAATGCTTCGAGCCGAAGATTGGGGCTATTCGGGTGTTGGCCCACTTATGTCGTTCAAGCATCTTCCCGCTACGCAGCTTTTTCTTTCCTATGGCATTAAGCATACAGCCTTGGAGTCTACCTTGAATCAGTTTGACTTAGCTGCAGGTTACCCGATTCTGGAAGCTTATCAGTTCGATCAAACCACTCAGAATTACCCGCTGGAACCCGGTCGTAAGTCAATCCTCATTCGCGACTACAATCAGGTCGACTTCGATGCTGCTATTCAGACACTCCTTGGTCAGCAAGGCCTCGAGCGGCTCTTCGGTCTGTTCGCCCGCTTTTCAGACCTTCGAGAGATCAGACGGGCCCTTGAAGATAAGGACGGTACGCTACTTACTTACGGCTTACCAAAAAGGATGGTCGCCATCGACCTCGCCCTTGACGACCTCGACCACCTCCGCCGTTTTCGCGAGAATTGCAAGCCGCGCCACTTTGCAGGGATGATTGATAAAGCGTTGACTGTTCTTGGAGTGACGCTGTAAGAAGCGCCTTCGACTACGCGGCGTTGAGACGAAATCGCCGGTTCTTGATTAATCTTTTCCTTGTAACGTGAGTGCAGATCGGGGTTAGCGCCCTGGGGGGGTCGGATGCGATTGGGAATCTCAGCGCTGATCAAGCAAAATCCTATTTTCAGTTTCATTGTCATTGCCTTCGGTTGGACCTGGCCGTTGGCAGCGCTGATCGGCCAATCAATGGCCTTCCCGCTTCTCGCCTTATTCGGTCCATCTGTGGCTGCCATAATTGTTCTGTATGCGAGCAGTGGTCGCGCTGGTCTGATACAACTGGGACACGGATTCCGATTGTCGCTCGGCCACTTCACTGGGCCATCGTAGCGGTCCTACTACCACTCGCTCTGCTGGTTCCCGTCTGGCTAATGCACACATGGTGGTGGGGCCCGATTGAATTCAAGCCGCACACTCTTTCCGTTTTGAGTTTTGTGGTAGCTGTTCTCATTGTGGGCGAAGAGGTCGGCTGGCGCGGATTTCTTCTGCCACATCTCCTTCAGCGTTATCCGCCCCTGACAAGCAGTTTGATTCTCGGAGTGGTCTGGGCTGTCTGGCACCTGCCAAATTTTCTACTGCCGAATTATCCACATTATGGACTTCCCTTCTCGGCCTTTCTAGTAACAGCGATGGGCTTCTCGGTTTTATTTACGTGGCTATACCTTAGTACTGCTGGAAGCTTGGTGATTGCGATTATTTTCCATGCTGCGCTCAACCTTTTTTCCCTTGCGGGCATGGAGCCGTCGAGGCAGTACTGGCTCACAGCGGTTGTCTACAGTACCGCAGCGTTGCTTGTGAGTAGTGTTATGCGGGACAGGAGTTGGCGCCCCAGCTCGACGCCTATCAGCTAACAGAATTTATGGGCTGGCCCGCTGTAGTTGCTCATGTAGTGGATCAGGCCCCGTCGGTGCTTCGGCCTAATTCAAACGAGCCGCAACAGATAAGCAGTGTCCGGTCGCAGGTATCGATTACGTGCGCCTCACCGCTTTCAATCAAGCGGTAGATCGCGCGCACGCTCACGCCCACGATCGCTGCTGCCGCTTCCGGGGTAATCATTGGAAGCTCCTTCCCGCACCGGTGGCACCAAGTCTCGATGGGACGGCGGCGCGAGCGAAAGACGGTAAGTCGACGGGATTCGATTGTGATGAGGATCTTGCGCTTACCGTCCATAGGACTCTTCAGCATGCAGCCGTTTCCACTGTTCACCCCCTCGGCGGCCAGCGCCGCGTAAAACCACAGCTTGAAGGCTGGACTGCCGCATCACCCAATCATCCAACAAACAGTTTAATTACCCAGACCAAGCTATTGGACCACGATTACATTTGTCGTAGTGCCGTTCGCGGTGTTCCCTCTGAACTTATTATTGTTTGCGGATTCGGCGGTGCCGGATATTGCGGTCGTGTTGTCAAAGAATTCGTTGTTCGACAATCGCACCGTCCCACCGGCCACATTCACGCCGACGATGTTATTGACGAACATGCTGCTCATGACGTTCACCTCGGATCCGGTCCCTGCCCTTACGGCGCCGTTAGAGCCCGTGAAGCGACCAAAATAGGAATCGCGAACGGTGGCGAAAGTGTTGCTATTGGCGTTGAGACCAGTCGAACTGCCAACCACCCGGTTGCGCTCAAAGTGTATGACGGAAAAGGCCGGTGCGGTGGCATCGGATGTGATCACAGAGTTCACGTTATCGAAGACACTGTCCTGCACCGTAAGGTTGCCGGAGGTGGCGCCTAAGGCGACGCTGATACCGTTAGTGGTGAGGTTCTGAAACTGGCAGTTCTCCACTTTAAGTTGGGCAGCTCTGAGGTAGCGGATACCGTTAGCACCCGGAAAGACCCCCGAAGTTTGGCTAAACCCATTGAAGGAGAGGTTGCGCAGAGTTACTACAGCGTCATTTGCATGAATGCTGGAGGTAGAAACGTTGACAATGAAAGCGTTGGAGGATTGCACCTGGACCGAGGACCAACCCGCACCGGTACCCCCATCTACGGTGATTGCCTTGGTAATACTAAGATAGCCGTAGCCAGCCGGGTTGAGGACGTTGATTTCGCCACCTTCGGCTGTTTTGCTGATAGCGCCGGCGAAAGTCTTGCATGGCGCGGTGCGGCTACACGGGTCGACGTCATCGCCGGTACCCGAAACCCAGGTTCGGGTCGCCTGAGCTTGCGCTAGAGAGGCAAAAACGGACATGAACATCGCGATTGCCAAAAGCTTTAAAGTGAGTCGGAACTTGATCATTTCAATATCTCCTTTGAAGTCTTAACACCATAGAGAACAGAAGGGTGCTGCCTACTGGTATCCGATAAGCTTTTTAGCTTGTCGTGGCGCCGGGACAAACTAAAGTTTATCGGACACTTTGATCCCATAAAGCTACTGGATCCCGATTAGATTGATGACCGAGCCATTCGCGGTATTTCCTCTGAACTTATTATTGTTTGCCGTTTCGGCGGCGCCGGATATCGCGGTCTCATTGTCGAAGAATTCGTTATTCGACAGTCGTATTGTCCCGCCCGCCACATTGGCGGCGACGATGTTATAGGCGAACGTGCTGTTTACCACGTTCATTTGAGACCCTGCCCCCGCTCTCACGGCGCCGTTTGAGTTCGTGAAGCTGCCAAAGTAGGAATTACGAACGTTGGCGAAAGTGTTGCTATTGGCGTTGAAACCAGTCGCACTGCCGACCATTCGGTTACGCTCAAACTGTATGACTGCATGTGCAGGCGCAGTGGCGTCGGATGTGATTACACTGTTCACGTTACTGAAGACGCAATCCTTAACCGTAAGACTGCCGATGGTTGTGCCTAAGTTGACCCTGATACCGTTAGTCGTGAGGTTCTGGAACTGGCAGTTCTCGACCTTGAGTTGCGCACCTCTGACGTAGCTTATGCCGTTAGCGCCGGGGATGAAGACGTTAGTCTGCCTCAACCCATTGAAGGAGAGGTTGCGCAGAATCACAATCGCGTCATTTGGATGGTTGCTGCTGGTCGAGATGTCGACCGTTATACCGGGAAACATACCGACCTGAATTCCAGCCCAGCCCGAACCGGTACCGCCATCAACAGTGATTGCCTTATTAATTATCAGAGTGCCGTAGCCACCTGGGTCGAGCGCGTTGATTTCGCCACCTTCCGTGGTTTTGTTATAGGCACCGACGAAAGTCTTGCAGGGCGCAGTTCGGCTGCAGGGGTTATTGTCATCCCCGGTACCGGAGACCCAGGTGCGAGTTGCCTGGGCCTGCGCCAAAGAGGTGAAAGCGAACGTGAACACCGCAATTGCTAGAAGCTTAATAGTGAACCGGAACTTGTTCATGGTGTCTCCTTTTGAAGGTCTCAGGGATAGAACCTAAGAGTTGAATAATTACCGGGTGAAGCTTTGGCTACTCCTGGAGTTGGCCGGGCTTCCACAGCTGATCACCCAAGTGGCTCCGTACCGTGGTTTTATTTGTCCCGCCTCTCATGTCTGCTAACATCATGGACGCCGTGACCAAACGTTAGAGTCTCCCCCGCGTTGCGCATCATCCCAGGCGTCAATCAAAAAGTCCTTAATTCGGGGCTTAATTATTCCGAAGACTTCCAAAGACACGCGATGCAGTTTCTTTCGCCCAGGTTTTACCGTTTCGACGACTTCGAAATCGACGCGCTGAAGCGACAGTTGCTTCGCCGGGGGGAGATCGTCACCCTGCAGCCAAAGGCTTTCGACCTGCTGCTCGCCCTGGTTGAAAATGGCGGGCGTCTGTTGACGAAGGATGACCTGCTTAATCTGGTCTGGCCCGATCAGATCGTAGAAGAATCGAACCTATCCGTTCACATGTCAGCTTTGCGAAAGGCCCTGGGCGAACACCGGGACCAGCGTCGCTTCGTCTTGACCGAACCGGGCCGCGGCTATCGTTTCGTGGCTGACGTGTCAGAGGTGGGGTCGAGCAATGAGGAATTCAGCATAGAGAGTCACACCCTCTCGCGCATCGTTATCGAGCAGGAGATCGAAACGAGTGACGAGCCAACCGCTGCGTCTGGCGCGGAGGCAAAGACGCTTTCCCTATCTAGCTCGCGGGTGTCGAGCAACGAAAGCGCAACGGCTAAGTTGAGCGACCACGCGTTAGCCTCCCATGAGGCGCGGCGTAAATCACGTCGAACAATGGTCGTTGCGGTGAGCGCGTTTGTTGCGGTGATGCTGGTTACACTGTCTTTCGGTCTGTACAAATTCCTGAACCGGACGAAATCTGAACCGCCTTTCCAACAATTCAAGCTCAGTCGCCTTACGAATAACGGGAAGGTCCTGGCGGCGGCCATCGCTCCAGACGGTAAATACGTTGCCTATGTTTTACCAGAGGACGAAGGCAAGAGCCTTTGGGTGCGCCAGGTTGGCACGGCGAGCAACATCCGCGTGCTGCCGCCTGTGAAAAGTGAGTTCTGGGGTGTGACGTTTTCGCCTGATGGCGCTTACCTTTATTACAACCTTTTCGCGGGCGACAATCCTGACCTTTATCTCTATCGCGTACCATCGTTGGGCGGGCTGGCGCAGAGGATTCCAAACATTATCGCGCCCGCGTTCACCTTATCACCCGACGGCCGGCGTATCGCCTACACCACCTCCTATTCCGCCAGGGGGAAAACCTATCTTTCAGTTTCCAACGCCGACGGCAGCAACGGGCGCGAGGTAGCAGAGCGTCAACAGCCATCCAATTACGAAGTACTCGGCCAGGTGATTTCATGGTCTCCGAAGGGGGACATCCTCGCTTGCGTCGTAGATAATTTCGCGCCTGACGCACACTATTCTTCCATCATGGGAGTGGGCGTCGACACCGGCGTCGAGCGGCAGCTATCGAGTGAACGTTGGTATAACGTGAGCAGCCTCCAATGGCTGAAAGACGGCAGCGGTTTATTCATGGTTGGCAGCGAGTCGCCTTTGCTTCCCACTCAAGTGTGGTTTCTCTCATACCCGTCAGGCAGCGCGCGCAAAATAACAAACGACTTGAGCGAGTACGGGTGGTTGGGAATCGCTTCGGACGGTCAAACGCTGGTTTCGGTGCAATCAACCTCAGTCAACAGTCTTTGGGTAGGCGAGAAAGACGCTGGCATGACGGATTTCCGCGAAGTCATCTCGGAGACAGGTCGTTTAAGTCCTTCGGTCTGGATGCTGGACGGCAAGATTGTTTTTCGCTCAAACGCCGACGGTGGCTCAAATCTTTGGCTCATGGAGGCGGATGGAAACGGGCGCCGGCAGTTGACCACCGACGCGCAGGTCAGTCACAGAGGCTTGTGCGCTTCACCAGACGGGAAGCATGTCGTGTTCGTTTCGTGGCGCGAAGGAAAACAACACCTGTGGCGCCTGGACCTTGACGATGGCAGCCTCACGCGCCTAACAAGTGGCGACGGCGAAGGATATCCCAATTGTTCACCTGATGGTCGTTGGGTGATTTATCAGAATGGCCTGGGAGTTGGTAAACCAACTCTGTGGAGGACGCCTTTAAGCGGCGGCGCGCCTGAACAACTAGTCGATACTTTTGCTACTAAACCTGCCCTGTCACAAGATGGGAAACGCATTGCCTACATTTACATGGACGCCGACAAATGGCGCATTGGCATCATCCCGGCAGACGGCGGGAAGGTACTTCAGCGTCTTGATCTCCCGGCCACGGTCATAGAGCACTTGATCCGTTGGGCGCCCGACGGTGAGGCTTTGTACTACATCAGCACAGTCGGCGATGTGGGTAATGTCTGGTCGTTGCCGCTCAACGGCACGCCACCGCAACAGCTAACGAGTTTTACCACGCAACTGTTAGGAGACTTTGTCCTGTCCCCCGATGGCCAGCGCTTCGCGTTCACGCGTGGCAGTGAAAGCCGCGACGTTGTGATACTCGACAACTCCAGGTAGTCGTGCATGAAGTGTTCTGATCCGCAACGAATACCTTGCCACATGTTAACGCCGCTGGTGAACGTTGGTCGCCATGGAATTTAATTAGAGTTGAACTCTTAATCGATAGGGATGAACTTTGCATAGTTAGAGGTTGGGAAGGAGGGCATGCCCCCGCTCTTCGTTGGCAAGCTCGGTTTGTGATTTGTTCCGGCAACCGTACAGAACCCAGCGCGGTAGCGCGGGATCCTTTAGGCTATTCAACATTAAGTAACTCTTATAACGCTCACTTCCTCTGGCACCCCGCGCTACCGCGCTGGGTGCTGTAATTGATTGGTTTGGGCTTTCGCATGCAAAATAAAGTAACTCCCCGAGTTGGCCAACATCTCGATCAAGTAACAGACATGTGTTCACTGAAAACACTCGGCACGATCACTGGCACGCTGCTGCTAATCGTTTGCGTTTTTGGCCAAACCGCATCTGCCCAGCAGGAGCCAGACAAATCTCAGACAACAGACGACGTGTTGAAAACCACCACGGAGCTGGTGCAAACAGGTGTCAGTGTTTTTGATAAGCAGGGCCGCCTCGTTGAGGGTATGAAAAAAGAAGACTTCGAGCTGCGCGTTGACGGACGCCCGGTTGCCGTCTCGTTTTTCGAAAACATTCTCGCCGGAAGCCAGCGTGATCGCTTGGCGCGCAGCACAGGTAAAGAACCCATTCCGGCCACTGGCCCTGGCTCCGGCATCTCACACCGCCAACGGACCATCGTTTTTTTTCTGGACGATCGCCATCTCTCTCTGGATAGCCTGGTCCGTACACGCAAAACACTTCTTGAATTTATCGACAAGCAGATGGGACAGAATGATCTGGTTGGCATCGCGTCAGCCAGTGGCCAGATAGGTTTCCTTCAGCAGTTCACGGAGAACAAGGACGTTCTGCGTGCAGCGGTAGGGAGACTGGCCCATGTCCCGTATGTCGTGACGGACTACGGCGGCAACCCAGGGAGCCGAATGACTGAGTACATGGCTCTCACTATCGAGCGCAAAGACGATTCCAACGTCTTCTCGTTCTATGTCCAGGACTGTTTGAAATGGACGCTACAAGGCGGCAGCAGAGTGGACCGTGGGGCCGCGCGACGGCAATGTGAAGTGCAAGTGACTAACCGTGCGCGGCAAATCCTTCTTCAGGCCGGCAGTGTCATTGCGAGTACATACCATTCACTCGAAACCCTTCTCCGGTCCGCTGAGCGGATGCCGGGAAGCAAGCTCGCGTTTTTTTTCTCGGACGGCTTTCTCGCGGACACCGGGCCACGCGGTCCTATCGCCAGTGACAAGCTGGGTCGTATCGCTGATGAAGCGCGGCGCGCTGGTGTGGTGATCTACACCATCGATGCGCGTGGTCTGGTTTCAGGCGCGCTTGATGCAACTGGCAACGTACCGTTCGATGCCGACGGAAGACTCGAAAGCGCCAACTTGCGCGAACTGGCAGCGTCACAGGATCCGTTGAACGCCCTTGCAGCCGATACCGGCGGACGCGCTCTGCGAAATCAAAACACCTTCGACCAGTTTATCAACGAGGCGTTGGCGGAAACTTCCCGCTACTACCTGCTAGCGTGGCGGCCGGAAGCAAACGATGAGAAAAATGAGAAACTGCGGAAGATTGAGGTCCGAGTTGTCGGGCGTCCCGAGCTAAGTGTTCGTTCAGCACGTGGCTTTGTCAGCACAATTGCGTCGGGGGCAGCTGAGCGGCCAATCAAGGTAGACAAGGAAGAGAAAAAGCCGGACGCAGATTTGCGGCAGGCCCTTAACGATTTTTATCCGAGGCAGGCGCTTCCCTTGCAACTCTCTTTGATTTATCTCGACACGCCTGCAAGCGGTATCGTGATGACGAGCTCGGTTCAGGCGCCTACAGAAATTCTTTCTTACGGCGAGCAGGACAAAGAACCTGCGAAGTTGGCGGTCGCGGGCGTGGTCCTCAACGACCAGGGCAAGCAGGCTGCGAGTTTCAGAACCGGCCTGGAGGTGGCGCCGTCTTTCTCAACCGACGGCTCGCCGTCAGCATCGACGGTCACATACAACTATCCTGCGCCATTGGAGCCGGGAATTTATCAGGTACGAGTGGCGGCGCGCGACGAGCGGAGCGGAGTCGTGGGAAGCGCAGTTCAGTGGATCGTTATTCCCGATCTTTCGGCGCGGCAGCTTTCGTTAAGCAGTTTGATTGTTGGCCTTGAAAACGTGACCAACAAGAGCCCGGAAATGGAACGAGTTCAGTGGAGCGTGGACAAGAGATTCGCACACGGCTCGCATCTCAAATTCATAACCTTTATCTACAACGCTACGAAGCCCACCAACGCTTTGAGTGATCTCGCGGCTGCAGTGCAGGTTTACAAAGATGGCCAGCCAGTGGTATCTACGCCATTTCAGGAAATAGCATCCGGTTCACAGACCGACCCCGCGCGGGTGCCGTTCATGGGCGACATCAAGCTGGGAACGTTGCCGGCGGGACGCTACATTCTACGGGTGACTATTGAAGACCGCGCTTCAAAGAAAACAGTTTCCCAACAGACCGTGTTCTACGTGCAGTAACTCTTTTCACCGTCCACAGCATGATCGTGTTACGACGAAACTTTCGAATTCTTGTCGTCGCCTCTCAAATATTGACGATTGGGATTACTGTAGTCGATTACGTGACGCATAGTTGGCTGCCTCCGGAGTTGTTAGGGTATTTGAGCAGGTATGAAACGGTTCTCATCCCTGACAGATATTCAGCCATCGATCTGTTATTCGACATTCCCTTTCTTGTTCAGACGTTTCTGGGAATTCTGGCCGCTGTCGGGCTGATACTCTTCAGGTCATGGGGCCGACCCGTGTTCCTGGTGTATATTGCCGCGTCGCTTGTGGTGACCGTGTTGGCGGGTCATTACATAGGGACAGGCTGGACGTTGGTTGTCGGCTACCTGGCTAGCCTGGCGGAAGGCGCGATCATGGCATTGATATACTTTTCGCCGATACGCAAGATGTTCGGCCCGCAAAACGAGAGCTAGCCAAGTCGATGCATACCCTTGTCCGACACATTTTCAGGCCCTAACTCTTAACAATGAAACTTCTGAAGAATATCGGAACTGCAATGGCGCTGGTTGGCTTTGCCAGCACACTTGCGATCATGCTGTATACAACATCAGGTGCGACTGGCGTCGACTTCACGCTCATTCTTCTCTACCTCTGGGCCCTTCTGCCCTACATCGTCCTGCTCGTGTTGACACTCGCAATTCATCGGAAGGCTGCCTCGGATGAATCCCGCGTCGCCATATTCATTGCTACTGTGGCGGTCGTCTTTCTCTCGGTACTGAGTTACTACCACGCGACGTTTGTATCTGTATCTTCAACGTCGCCATTGGTGTTTGTAGTAATACCGTTGTATGCCCTGGCGGCAATTGCGATTTTCTATTTTGTGTCATGGCTGTTAATCAAGCTCCGGCGGCGTGAGTCGTCATAGCGTTTACGCTGCGCCCTCGCAATAGCATCAATCAGCAACTCGCGCGAAGTTTTCGGTTACAGCTCCGATCGTATCGATGAAGTTATTAGTTCTTGGCGGAACAAGATTTGTCGGGCGCCACCTCGTCACAGCAGCACTTGCACGCAGTCATGAGGTAACGTTGTTCAATCGCGGACAGCATCGCGTGCCTGGGTCTCTAACAAATGTCGAAACAATTCATGGAGATCGAAACAGCGATTTAGCCAGGCTACAAGGTCGCCGTTGGGACGCAGTCGTCGACACTTCCGGATATGTACCGCGCACGGTCAGAGCATCGGCAGAGCGGTTGTCGCATTCCGTGGATCGCTATGTCTTTATCTCCAGTCAATCAGTGTATGCGGACCTTAGTGTCGCTGGTGTAGATGAAAACGCGCCGCTGGCAACGCTCCCGAGCGAACAACTGGACCAGGCAAACGCCATCGATTCATCCGGGCAAACGTCTGCAGTAACCTACGGGAAGATGTACGGCGGGTTAAAAGTGCTCTGTGAACAGGCGATTGAAGAAGTCATGCCCGACCGGGTGCTGATCATTCGCCCCGGTTTAATCGTGGGACCTGATGATTACACAGATCGTTTCACTTACTGGGTGGAACGTGTCGCGCGCGGCGGCGAGGTGTTAGCTCCGGGCCGTCCCGAACGTCCCATCCAGTTTATCGATGTTCGCGACCTGGCCAAATGGATCGTGAAAATGATCGAGCGTCAGGAAGTGGGCGTCTATAACGCGAACGGTTTGCCGGAATCCCTCACGATGCAGGGCCTGCTTGAGGAATGCAAACGGGTAATCAACAGTGGAGCTTCTTTCACCTGGGTGAGCGACGACTTCTTGCTACAAGAGAAAGTTGTCCCCTGGAGCGAAATGCCACTCTGGTTCCCTGAAGCAGCAGCGGCACATTTGAAGGGATTTATGTTCATCGACTCCAATAAAGCTATCGATGCCGGCCTCAGCTTCCGCCCGCTGAACGAAACAATTAAAGACGTATTAAGCTGGCGAGAACATCTTAACGAAGAATTAAAAGCCGGCATGAACTCGGAGAAGGAACAGAGGCTGCTGCGTCAATGGGCCGAAACGCATTGACCCTGTATTGGATATAAGTGCAACGACAAAGCACTGGATCCCTTAAGGAGCTAAGCGATGTCCGCTAAGCCACAGAACATTGATGCGTACCTTGCAACCTTGAGTAAGGACAAGCGAGCTGCGCTCGAGAAGCTTCGCAAGGACATAAAGTCCGCAGCCCCGAAGGCGGAAGAGTGTATTAGCTATCAGCTACCCGGCTTTCGACTCGATGGGAGGATGCTGGCGTCGTTTGGTGCGTGGACAGACCACTGTGCGTTCTACCCGGGTTCGTCGCCAATAGAAGCGAATAAGATCGACCTCAAAAATTACGACACAAGCAAAGGCACAATCCGTTTCCACGCGGATAAGCCATTACCGGCTACGCTGGTTAAGAAGTTGATCAAGTCCGGCATCACCGCGCGCGCTGCCAAAGGAGCGCTGAGAGGGGACAAAATTAAGCGACGCTGAGTGCGTCTCCTTGGAGTGCGGCCGCCTGGCGTCGCTTTGGCCCGCGCTAATTGAGTAATCTGTTGACTCAAAGGAAATTTCGTAGGTAAGAAAGCGCCGCCAATTCGAGTTTGAATGATTGACTGCGGAATCAGCCGCCTACTATATTCACGACGATGAGCACACCAAATATCAAAGAGGAAGCCCAGCGCTTATTGGATCGGTTGCCCGATGATTTCACTTGGGATGACTTGATGCATGAGATTTACGTTCGTCAGTCAATCGAGGCCGGTTTAGAGGATAGCAAGGCAGGCAAGACAATTGACGTTGCCCAAGTCCGTGAAAAATTTGGGTTGCCGTCGTGAGGGTTCTTTGGACTGATTCCGCAGTAGCCCAGCTTCAGCATATCCATGATTATTTGGCGCGGACGTCACCTGATTATGCGCTGCGTAATGGTCGATCGAATTACGAAGCGCTCAATCCAGATTGCTAAATTTCCATTTTCTGGTCGACTCGTTACGGAGTATGAACTAAATGAAGTAAGGCAGGTTTTGCAGGGGCCATATCGCGTTGTCTATCTAATCCATCCGGAGGCGCATCAGGTAGAAGTCCTGGCGGTTATTCATAGTTCGCGTGAGCCTTTACAACCGCTCGAGTAACCTTGCGTTGAACCTCCTTGTCAGGTGATCCCGTTAGTAACGGTCTATTAATTCTCATTCACCGAGGTGCGAATGAAATCCTGCCCCGCTTGCCAACGCACGTACGAAGACACGTTCACTTTTTGCCTGGTGGATGGCTCCGTACTTTCGGCCCCGAATAAGCCGAATCCGACCTTGGGTGTAACAACCCCTCCCGTACCTGGCCCGGCTCCCACGGCAATATTGAACCCCACCACGAATCCGGGTGGTCCAAGGCCACAGCTTTCGACGATCGTGGCGGCTCAACCTTTACCGCTTTACCCACCGAAGCCGCCATCGCCGGCCAACGGGGGGCAAAGCCGTAAGCCCTGGCTGGCAATCGGCATTGCCGTTTCTGTCGGGCTCTTACTTATAGCCGGAACCATCATAGGTTTTGTTTTGCTGAATAGAGACGATGCAGCTTCTGGTAACTCTAATTCCGAAAATGCAAACGCTAATGTAACTTCCAAAACAGACTGCTTCGCCAAGGATCCAGCGGCCGGCTCAACAAATAGAGCGACACATCATTCCTGGGCCAACGACCAAAGCGTCGAACGCCTGCAACGGAACCTCAATGCCAAACTAGACCTTCTGTTTCAATGTCGATCGATGAATGCGGAGAAATTGTCAGACACATATGCCGATGCATCAGTGGTTATCGCCAAATACGTTCATGACCCAAATTGCTTTGCCGGCGATGCCGGAGTAGTCAGCACCTTGCATTCTGATCATAAAACCTGGGGATTGAGTCGAGGATCTGAAGCAATGAGTGGCGGCCTGGAATGGAAGACCGCTTCGGCCTTCAAGTGTCTGGATAGCTCCAGACATGCTTCGTTCTTTGCAGATGTATCTGTAGCCATCGCGGGTGGAGGCATTGGAGCAAATATCGGTTCCGATCTAGACGCAAACTCTAATTCCAGTCGATGGGGACCCACGAATGACAGGGCTTCTCTAAACGGAGAACGACTTACTTACTATCCTGTGACGACGCCCGAACAGTGTAAAGCTGACTGCGATAAAGACGCGCGATGTCATGGATTCACGTTTATCAGGGCCGGTACTTATAATCGTGACGATTCGGCCATGTGCTACCTGATGTCAGTCGCCACAGAAATGGTGCCGCAGGCTTGCTGCATCTCGGGAATAAAACGGCGTTAACCATTGCCAATTACCGGTCGCCGATTACTTTCGCCAAACCCTGGTGTCAATCGCAAGTGCCATCGACATGTAGGCGCGGTCATTGACATTGCGGCTGGATTAGCTTAAAAGCCATTTATCCCGACACCTATTGAGACTCGAACGCCTTTTACACTCTCTCCCCCGAGGAGTAAAAAACATGAGACGAACTCTTTTAGTTGTCGCCCTATCAACCGCTTCCCTTCTCAGCTACGTCGCTACTTCCCAGGCCCAGCACATGCACGAACACGACGTTTCGGCAAAACTCGGGCGCGTTAATTTTGCTATCTCCTGTACCCCCAAGGCACAGACGCAATTCAAACGCGCCGTCGCCTGGCTTCATTCGTTTGAGTATCAAGAGGCTGAGAAGGCGTTTACAGAAGTGACTGTCACAGACCCGCGCTGCGGGATGGCTTATTGGGGCATCGCGATAAGCAACTACCACCCACTCTGGGCGCCCCCGACCGCGGACGAGTTGCAGAGGGGATCGAGCGCTATCGAAAAGGCGAAGGCCATCGGCGCTCGAACTAAGCGCGAGCAAGATTACATTGCAGCCATGGACGTTTTTTACAAAGATGCCGGCACTCTCGATCACCGTAAACGCGCCTTCGCTTATAGCGACGCCATGAAACAACTTCACCAGCGTCATACGTCAGACCGTGAAGCTGCCGTCTTCTATGCGCTGACGCTGGTGGCCACGGGAATGATGTCTACCGACAAGAGTTACACCAGGGAAAAAGAAGCTGCTCAAATTTTGAATGGCGTTCTGGCAGTTGAGCCGCAGCATCCGGGCGTTGCTCACTACATCATTCACAGTTACGACTACCCGGCGCTCGCTCCGCTTGCTCTTCACGCAGCACGCAGCTACGCGAAGATTGCGCCCGCATCGTCCCATGCTCAGCACATGCCTTCACATATTTTTACGCGATTGGGTTTGTGGCAGGAGGCGATCCGTTCAAACCTGGACGCCAGGGCATCGGCGAAAGCGCACGCGGTCAGAAACCGGATGGCTGGGGCATTTGATCAGCAGCTCCATGCTATGGACTACCTGGCGTATGCCTACCTGCAAGGCGCACAGGACCAGGACGCGTTGGGCATCCTCGAGGAGTTGCAAAAGATTCAGAGCGTTGAGCCGCAAAGTTTTGCGGTCGCTTATTCAGCGACAGCTATTCCAGCCCGCTATGCGCTCGAACGGCGAAGATGGAATGAAGCCGCCAAATTGGCATTGCCTCAAACCGAAGGTTCCACTACGGATGTTTCATCTACAGCTTCTCCTTTGAGGTCGTTTCCCTGGCAGCGTTTCCAATGGGCCGTGGCCCATGTTCATTATGCGCGTGCCATTGGCGCTGCACGCTCTGGCGACGCAGCCTCTGCGCGCCGGGACGTTGAAAAGCTGACTGCCATTCAACAAGCACTCGTTGAAGTAAAGGGCGGTTACGATTGGGCCAAACAAGTTGAGATCGAACGTCAGGTTGCGTCTGCCTGGCTGGCTTTCGCAGAGGGCAAGCACGATGAGTCGTTACGGCTGATGCGCACGGCAGCAGATTTGGACGACGCGACTGACAAACATCCAGTTACACCCGGGGCAATCCTTCCCGCCCGCGAACAAGTCGGCGAACTACTACTGGAGCTCGAGCAACCGGTGGCAGCTCTTCAAGAATTTGAAACTTCGCTTCGCACCGCGCCCAACCGATTCAACGGACTTTACGGCGCTGCTCGTTCAGCGCAACTCGCGAAGGATCTAAGGAAGGCGAAGACCTACTATGGACAGCTCCTGGCGCTGGTTCGTGACCCCGGGAGCAACAGGCCCGAGATCAGGACGGCCAAAATGTTCCTCGACAGTCTCAGTCCAAACAGTTCTGCAATTACAAAATAAACATCTTCCGCATTAACTACAAAAAAATGGACAAGCGATGATACCGCGTGTAGCCTTTTGAGCCGCAGAATTCACTTCAACCTAAGTTCGCGCACTTTCGCGTCGATCACTCACCCACTGACCCCATCTAAAGGAGATTAAGATGAGATTAGATCCCCCGCTCTCGCCTCGTTCGAAAACATCTTTGTTTAATCCCCGTCTAAGGCCACACCGCTGGCTCGCTTTATTTCTCGCACTGATGACGGGAACGCTCGTAATGACGGGCTCGGCAACAGCAGTGTGCAATTTCCTCCTCGCGTGGGGAGTCACAGGCACGGATCCCGGCCAGTTCATTACGCCCAGATCCGTTGCGGTGGATAGCACCGGCAGTGTTTATGTTACTGATTCATTTACGCGGGTGCAGAAGTTCGACTCTAACGGCGTCTTTGTGGTGCAGTTCGGCATTTCGGGTGACGTTCCTGGCGGGTTCGTTACACCTAATAAGGTAGCAACTGATTCTGCCGGCAATGTATACGCTACTGACTTACATACTAACAAGGTGCAGAAGTTCACCTCGAGCGGCACATTTCTAGCCCAGTGGGGTGGCATGGGAAGCGGTAACGGCCAGTTTCTCAATGGCTCTGGTGGCATAGCTGTGGATTCGTCCAACAATGTCTACGTGTCCGATTTGGGCAACCACCGAATACAGAAGTTCACCTCTACCGGAACATTCATCATGGCCTGGGGAACGAGCGGGACTGGTGACAACCAGTTTGACACGCCCCAGGACGTGGCCGTGGATTCATCCAACAACGTCTATGTCGTTGATAGCGTTAACAACCGCGTACAAAAGTTCACCTCAACCGGCACGTTCATCACTAAGTGGGGAATGTCGGGCGCCGGCGACGGTCAGTTCAACGCGCCACAGGGAATAGGTATCGATTCAGCAGGCACGGTCTATGTCGCCGACGCTGCCAATAACCGTATTCAGAAATTCGATGCCGCCGGCACCTTTATCGAAGCCTGCGGCGTTGCCGGCAGTGGTGATGGACAATTCGTTTCCCCATCCGATGTGGCCACAGATTTAACGGGTAACATGTACGTCTCAGACGGAGGCAACGATCGCGTACAGAAATTCGGCGCCGCCGCGGCGCTACCGATCGCAGACGCCGGGGACGATCAGGTGGTGGAGTGTGAGGGCGCCCTTACGCCGGTCATGCTTGACGGCTCAGGTTCAACGGCCGGCAGCGGAACAATCAACTCCTACACCTGGAAAGAAGGACCAACCACACTCGGCACCGGCTCCACACTTGGCGTCTCGTTGTCAGCAGGTTCGCATACCATCACGCTGACCGTCACAGATACAGGTGGAGGATCAAATTCTGACGATGTGATTATCAATGTCGTCGATACGACCGCTCCTGTTATAAACATCAACGGCGCCAACCCGATGACGGTCGAATGCAACACGCCCTTCGTCGACCCGGGCGCGACGGCAACCGACGGATGTGCCGGAAGCGTTCCGGTTACTCCCTCGGGCGCCGTCGATGTCACCGTGCCGGGCGCCTATTCCATCATTTACTCCGCCACCGACGGCACTAACCCGGCCACAGCTTCACGCACAGTGAATGTTGTCGACACCACTCCACCTGTGATCGCGTGTCCGGCAAACATCACGGTGACGTTGCCGCCGAATTCGATGGCCACGTCAATGGCTGTGAACTATCCAGCGGTAACGGCCGCAGACAGCTGCTCATCAAGCGTAACGGTCAATAGTAGTCCGGCCTCAGGCTCGACCTTCCCGGTTGGCACGACGACGGTTAACGCCTCGGCGAGTGATGGAACCAATAGTTCAAACTGCAGCTTCACCGTTACTGTGCTCTATAACTTCACGGGATTCTTCCCGCCCATCAACAATCTACCGGCTTTCAACGTGGTAAATGCCGGCAGAGCTATTCCCATTAAGTTCAGCCTAAGCGGGGACAAGGGCCTAAACATCTTCGCGCCCAATTCACCGTCTTCAGGTGTGATCGCGTGTAACTCATCAGACCCGGCAGTTACCCTGGACGAAACCGTGACCGCCGGCAACAGCAGCTTGAGTTACTCCGCCGGATCGGACCAGTATCACTACGTTTGGAAGACAGAACAATCGTGGGCAGGTACGTGTCGTCAGTTAGTGGTTCAGTTAAACGACGGCAGCACGCACCGCGCAAACTTCAAGTTCAAGTGAGTGCGGCTAACAATGGGACCGGGGATGTTGTTGACCAGCGTCCCCGGTTCACTTTAATTCGCAATGCCTGGCAAGCCCTTCTATCGAGAGAGCCGATTCGTTAACACCGAGTTGGTGCTAAACGTCCCAGGCTCTTCCCCTGACAGAACCATGCGGTCTCATATGAACCGCCCGGCAACAGGCGTACAGAGTACAACCTTCAGGTTGCGGCCTTGGTAACAAGTTCGCTGGTTCTTGGGAAGCAGCAACCTGAAGGTTGTACTCTATACGCCTGTTGCCCGGCCACATTGGGAGTCGCAAACGCGCTTAACAACCCACGAGCGGTCGAGGAGTTTGTGGCAGGAGGAAAGCAAAGTATGTGTGCCTCGATTTGGCGTTGGACCCGATTCAGCTTTGCGCTCGCGGTTTTCGTCCTGTTGCTGTCGCACCCACTTACTGCTCAGACCGGAGGTAAACCGCCACTTCCTCCTGGCAAATTGGTAGATGTCGGCGGGTGGCGCTTGCACCTCCACTGTATGGGAAGCAACAAAGAAGGGAGACCGACGGTGGTGCTGGAGTCGGGCGCCGGTGACTTCTCGTTCGATTGGAGTTTAGTGCAACCGGGTATCTCAAGCTTCACTCGCGTCTGTTCGTATGACCGCGCTGGTAACGCGTGGAGTGATTTGGGCCCGCAGCCACGCAGTATGAAACAGATCGCTTATGAGCTGCACACAGCGTTAACGAAATCGGGTAACAAGGGCCCATACGTGCTGGTTGGTCAGTCGATCGGCGGCCTTCTCATGCGCACGTTCGCGAACCTCTATCCAAAGGAAGTCGCCGGTGTTGTCCTGGTTGACAGCACACACGAGGACAACACTCTCTTTATGAACGGTAAGATCCAGCGGATGCGAGAACTGTCTCAGGGGAGAACTGTCCCGCCAATTCAAACTACTATCCTTCCCGCTGACAAAACACTCCCTCCCGAAGAGAAACAGAAATTGGAGGAGTTTGTGAAGCAGATGGGACCACCGAAAATCAACCCGCCCTTTGACCGGTTGCCGCTTCGGATTCAGGAGGTGCGACTTTGGGCCCTCGCTCAGCTGCAACATTATGTGGCCGACGACGATCCTTTTTGGGGCGAAGAGTTTGCTGAATTCTACGCGGCCCGGAAGGCACAGGAGTATCCGCTCGGTGATAGTCCCTTAATTGTGTTGACGCGTGGTAAGCGTGGATACCCCGATACAGCGGAAGGCAGGCAACTTGACGAGGATCGAAAGCGGATGCAACTTGACTTGCTAAAACTCTCTCGCAACAGCAAACAAATGGTGGCGACAACAAGTGGACACCATATACAGCTCGACGATCCGAAACTGGTAATCGGCGCCGTCCGCGAAGTTGTGGAATCGGTTCGACGTCGAACAAAGCTCGCGACCTCGCAATGAAGGCCGCTGTTCCCGGTCCGTGTTGTGATGTCCGTCATGCTTCAGCTTGTCGTAATACTTTGGCCACCAAATTGTTCTCGGTAAATGAAGAGGAGCAGGTTGCGAATCCCAGGCACCCACGACAAGCTGAAGGACCTCTGATTTTAGATTCATTATCAGTAATGGCCTTAGTCCGCGGAGCGGCCGTTGGCATAAAGCCTGGGGTGAAGCGCAGCGAAACCCCAGGATCGTTCACACCAAACCCTCGGAGCCCGCGGAGCGGCCGATTGCGGTTTGATTTACTAACGCCAATCATGATGATTCGACTGTCGGCCGCTCCGCGGACTCTTTCTATTTTCGACACTGGCCCCTGGGGTTTCGCTGCGCTTCACCCCAGGGCGGGGTCCCCAGCCGAGCAGCTCGGCTGGGGTGCGAGACTTTATGCCCTCGGCCGCTCCGCGGGCTCTCAAGCCAACTTGATCAGAGCTTCCTGAAGCATGTCGGACACAAATCCTGAAGCTCGATCGTTTAAGATCATAAACGCTAACCCTGATGATCAACACCGTAATCGTGGCGCTGATATTTGCGCACGTTAAATGGTTTGCGCCGTTTGATGTGCACGCTACGCCGAAACCCATCGGCGAAGTTCTGAACGGCACTTTCATAAAATTCTTCCTGGCGTCGGTTGCCGGTATCACTCTTTTCTTCTGGGCAGACCGCACTGCTTATCGTCGTGGGTTCTTGAGCGCGCTTGACGCTCGACTCCGGCGGCTCGACGATATTTCCATCCAGATACTCCGCTTCAGTGCCGCGGTCTTTTTGGCGTCAGTGTTTGTTTGGCACCAGGTTTATGGCACAGCCTTCTACATCACTCCGGAACTCAGAACCAACCTATGGCTTGTGCCGTGGCTCCAACTCGCGCTTGCATTCTGCGCGCTATTTCGCCGCACGCTGCCGCTCGTAGGCGTGGGCTTGCTCGCCCTGTATGCACTGGCGCTTCGCGACTACGGTGTCTTTCATTTACTCGACTACATGATCTTCCTCGGGCTGGGCTACTTCTTCACGGTGGCAAATATTGAGCGTGGGAAGTGGCGTCAGTCGGGGTTTGTCGTGCTGTTTGCCGCGACTGGGCTCACCCTGCTTTGGGCGGCGATAGAAAAGTTCGCTTATCCGCATTGGACCTACACGATTCTCCAGGCGAATCCGGACATGCTTCTGGGTATGCAACCAGAGACCTATATGATGCTCGCAGGATTTCTCGAATTCAGTGTGGCCTTCATTCTTTTGGGTGCGACGTCAATTGGCGGTCGTGTGGTTGCGCTGGGCCTGCAGGGGATCTTCATGCTCGCGATCTTCAAGTTTGGATTGCTTGACGCGATTGGTCATCTGATGATTATCGCCATCCTGCTCGTGTTGTTCGTTCGTGGGCCAACGAGCGCGAGAGACATACTGGTGTTGCGGGATAAATCGGTATGGATGGAGATCTACTTCATGACCGGATTGTACTTCTTGGCTTTCGTAATGATTTTTATCAGCTATTACGGACTCCACGCCATTTTTCACCGCGCGTAGTTGGCAGGGTCATGAGGGCAGTATCCCGACACGGCGGGCTACTCACCTTAGATGTGAGTATCCGACATCTTCACTTCGGCGCGGCGCCACTGCGATCTAACGCTATCAGACAATCGGACCACGCCGGATGCCGAGAATAAATTGACAAACAACCAACTCTGAGTATGATGGCTGGCGTTTCAAGCGGCCAATCTTCAAACCAGCTTCAGAGTCTGTGTGGGTGTCCCATCAATTGCGTCACCACTAGAAAGCTTTTGGTCCCAAATGGGCCTTCAAGTTCCCTATAGTCTCGATCTGTTTTGACACGACTCCGGCTAACCGAGAACCTCGCTGTCCGCTTGTTAGTAGAAATTCCGCGTCGCCACGTAATTCTCATTTCCCAACGTTCAGAAAATTAAAGGAGTTACCTATGCCCCTCAAAAAGAAGTCGGCAGTGTTCCGATTAGTTTCCCTTGCACAGTTGTTTTGTTTGTTCACTTTCACAATCGCGGTTGCGCCGCGACCCCTGTCAGCACAATCTGCTGATTCGTCAGTCGAAAGAGTTTTAATCCGCACCCCCAAGCCTTACAAAAACGTCGTATCCCGCATCGAGGGCCTCGGCGGTAAAGTCACGATTCAATATAAGTATGTAAATGCGATAGCTGCTGAAATACCACGCCGCGCGATGGATTCCGTGCGCGCCATCGTTGGTCCAAACATGATTACCAAGGATGTCATGATCGAGCTTCCGCGCGACTCGCAGGCGCTTCATCCTGAAAAGAGTATGACTGCTACGGGCAATGCTAACGACTTTGAAGCGGAGTCGGTTGAAGGTGTCGCAGTGACAAACGCCGGCGTGCCTTCGGACGCTCAGCCAAACGCCTACAGGGTTAACAACTCCCTCATGAACGTCAGCGGTCTCCACGCCGGCGGAAATAACGGGTTGGGCGTGATCGTCGCGGTTATCGACTCCGGGATTCGCCCCGGCCGTCCACACTTGACGCTGGATGGTTCGGTGGTCGGTTGTGAAGACTTCGTGGGCGATGCTCTCGGATGTTCCAATAACGGCAACAACGGTCATGGCACATTCGTCGCAGGCATGATCTCCGCCAACGTAAATTTTGTTTTTGGGCCCAGCGCTTTCCGCACTTCTGTGCTTACGCACTGCCCCGGTTGTTTCTTAAATCCGCCCTTAAACACTACGTTACCAATGATCGGCAGCGCGCCACGGTCCAGCATTTACGCGCTTCGCGTTTTCGGCCCGAGCGGCGGCGGGCCCACGTCCACGGTTCTCCAGGCGGTTGAGCGGGTGATTGAACTGCGTGAGCTATTCGACGCAGGCGACGTTATCAACGGCCGAAAGATTCAGGTCTGCAACATGAGTCTGGGCGGCGCTACGCTGTTTGCCGGACGCGATCTGTTCGACACGGCGGTAAATGTGATGTTGGACAAAAATATCGTACTCACCGTGTCATCGGGTAACGCCGGGCCTTCTTCGCTGACGGCAGGTAGTCCAGGTTCAGCGTTAGAGTCTCTGACTGTAGGGGCGGCTAGCCACGCCCATAATGAGCGCATCCTGCGTGACCTCCAGTTTGGCGCAGGCATCGGTTCGCTCTGGCGCCCGTTTAGCGGCAGCCAGACCGCAGACTTCAGTTCGCGTGGCCCCACGGCGGATGGACGGATTGTGCCGGACGTGACCGCAAGCGGCCTGGGCAGTTTTGGTCAGGGATTCGCGGCCGCAGTTAACAGTGTTAGCTTTTCCAGCGGAACCAGTTTCAGCTCACCATCAGTCGCAGGTGTTGCCGCAGTACTGCGCCAGGCTTTCCCCGCAGCCACGGCACGACAGATTCGCAATGCCATTATTCTGTCGGCTAATCCGAACCTTCTAGCTGACGGTTCAACCGAACTGGATCAAGGTAGCGGCTTCGTGGATGCGCAAGCCGCGGCAAACTTGTTGGCTACCGGCACAGTTCCCAACACATCTGAAAAACCGAAAAAGCCTAAGAACAAGGTTGTCCAGAATGTTATTCGCGGCACTTTACTAAATCCTCTAAAAAACAATGTGTTCGAGCGTGCCGAGGGTTTGATGCCAGGGCAGCGAGCAGACTACCTGTATGAGGTTAGGGAAGACACAGCGCAGGTTGTTGTCAACATTGCGAACTTTGTTCCGGGCGCCCCGCAAAACGCGTTGTTCGGCGATGACATCTTATTAACCATCCACACTGCGAAGACGTCCGCTATCGGTGAGGGCGACTACGAGGTCTCTGGCTTCACTACTGGCGGCACCTTTGTTATTAACAATCCGGAACCTGGTTTAATGCGCATCACGGTCAATGGTGACACGACGAACGCGAGTCCTATATCAGCCGACGTTTCAATCGCCTCCGTGATGCAGGTAACGCCCTCACAGACTGCCAAGGGGAAGGTTAATGAGGGTGATACCGTAGTCATTCCGGTAAATATCCCCGCGGGTGTTAGCCAGGCGGTTTTCTCCTTGAGTTGGAAAAACAATTGGTCGAAGTATCCGACCAACGACGTCGACATGATTCTGGTGAACCCCGCATCGGTGGCGAATTTTAACGGCGCTACCTTAAATAGCCCGGAATCAGCCGTTGTGAATAATCCGATGCCAGGCACATGGTTTATTCTGGTCAACGGCTTTGAGGTGAACACGAAGTCAGACAAATTCGACTTGCGCGTTACTCTGGATGGCCAGCTCCTTAAACAGTAACTTCGACCAACAACCAAAGCAGGCGCGGCATTCTTCGGAACCGCGCCTGTTTTTTCTTCCAGCAGACAGTGCGGGTTTCTCACGTTCGGTCCAACAACACGAACGCGCACGCAAGGTATGTTAAGAGATCAGGCGACTTGAAAGGTCACGTCCCCGCGGGTTAGATTCCTTCCGAAGCTTTTCGCCTAAACAGGAGGGTTTGCTGATCCGTGGGTAAACCTTTCGGCCGCCGCAGTTGAAGGAGTATCCGTCCTTGCCTCGCACGATCCCAAGGTTATACATAACGTTAGCGCTCGCAGCAGCCTCGACTCTCGCCGTTTGGCTCACTCCGCGTGTAGTTTTCATCCAGCGTGCTGAAGCGGCGCCCGCTGCCCAGGTTGATAAGTTAGAGTTCAGCGCGGGTTTCTACCGAGTGTCCGAAGGTGACGGTGATGTCACCATCACTGTCGTGCGCACGGGTGACGCCAGCCGCGAGGTATCGGTCAGGTATCTCGCCGGTGAGACCAATATCGACGCGTACGGGTGCATCGACGCAGGCTTATTCGCGTCCGCTACGCCCGGCCAGGATTACACTCCGGCTTCGGGCACGTTGCGGTTTGCGGTAGGCGAGACCAGGAAGAACTTCCTTGTGTCAATTAAAGAAGACGCGGAGATCGAGTCGCGCAATCCTGAAACTGTTTTCCTATCCCTGGACTTCACGCCTACACCATCTCCGTCGGACGCTGAATGCTACGGCGCCGCCGCGACGCTCTTCATACATGATAACGACCCCACGCCTTCGCCGACGCCGACGCCGGTGCCAAACAACCAGCGCAAGATCGCGTTTGGCTCAAACCGCGACGGCAACGATGAGATATATGTGATGGACGAGGACGGCACGGGTGTGAGGCGTGTGACCAACACCCTGTCTGCCGACCGGCAACCCTCATGGTCGCCTGACGGGACTCGCCTCGCCTTCGTGAGCGACCGCGAGGTACGCAACGGCATCCACTTGATGGACGCCGACGGCACAAACGTCACCAGGCTGGCTGGTATCTTTGGTGAAAGTCCGATCTGGTCACCCGACGGCAAGCGCATCGCCTTTACCGGTTCGGCGCAGGGATTCAGCTACGAGATCCATGTAGTCAATATAGACGGCACCGGTCTCATGAACGTCTCAAACAATCCACAGGAAGACTTCGCCCCGGCGTGGTCCCCGGACAGCAAAAAACTTGCCTACACGAGCCGGCGCGAAAATGGCACCTTCAGTGTCTATGTCGTCAACGTCGATGGCAGCGGCCTGCGGAGGCTCGTCGAGGGTTACAGCCGCGAACCAGCATGGTCGCCCGATGGGACTCGCATCGCTTATGTCGCGCAAGGCGACCAAATGGACACGAACATTTACCTCGTGAACGCGGACGGGACGGGCCAGAAGTTCCTAAGCGGCGGCCGCTCCTTCAACAACGATGTATCTCCGGCGTGGTCTTCGGACGGTGCGCGTATCGCCTTCACCTCCAACCGCGACAACCACTACTATGAAGTTTACGTGATGAAGTCCGACGGCAGCGGCCAGACACGGCTCACCAACGACGTCGCACACGACACCCATCCGGTCTGGCAACCGCGATCTCTCGTGCCGCCTCCTCCGACGCCGGTCCTGCTGACTGAGCAGAACACTAGTTGGGCCGTCGCACTCGACTCCGTGACTCAGGTGGCCGCTCCGTTTACAAAGTCTTCCCCAAACTTCAGCACCGACGGCCGCACTCGCGTCTCACTATTCGCGGCGGGCGTGGCCTCGCCCTCAGCAACCGACATCGCGGTCGAGGCTGAAGACGCAACCGGCAAACGCTATCAGCTTCACGTCGAGCACGTGGCGCCGTTACCCGGACTGGATTCGATGATTCAGGTAATCGTCCGCATCCCTGACGGTCTTGATGGCCTCGACTACGTATGGGTGAGCCTGACCGTTCGCGGAACCGCCACAAACAAAGCAGTCATCACCCTCAGGAAAGAGTAAGACCCGTCGGGCTCAGCTCTGCCTCCGGATGTGAAGCGGCAAAGCCGAGGATCACGTCGCTCGGGCAAATTGGTTTTCCTCGCATTACTTTTAAACTCAGCCACTAACAAGGAGATGAACATGAAAAGTACCATTGATATGCTGGAAGTCATTGGAACGAAGGGACCAAAAGGGCCGATTCCCGATGGAATGAAAGCAGCTTCGATTGGCGGTCCCGACGTCCTTCAGCCTGGCCCGGCAATTCCGGCGCTGGCCGTGGGTAGTTTTACGTTGTGGCCGATGAGCTATATCGATAATCGTGTCAGCTTCGGCATGGTGATGTATGACCCGCTTTGGAAGGTTGTAAACCAGGTCGAAAAACCCGGCGCGCGTTATATCTACAAGATCTCACTTGCCGATGATGGCTCGAATTCCGCTACCTTCTGGGGTCAGGCGAATCAAAATGTGACCATGTCGTTGGACGAGATTTGCGAAATGATGCTCACCCCATAGCCTGATGTCCTATCGGAGCGGCTCCGAGGTGAATCGGCCAGAGACGGTTTTGCACAAAAACTCTTATTTGGTATTCGTTCGTGAGGTTTCGTGTGATTCGTGGATCGTATTGGTTCCGAAACTCAAACAACGATCCACCAAACACACGAAATCTCACGAAACAAATGCACCAATACGAGCCTTGTACGTTCTCAACACTCCGCTTCTAATCGGCTCGAGACTTTTTGTGCATGCCGCCAGAGACATTGAAGAAACGGGCGAGGTAATGACCCAAGCCGCTGATGTGGATGGCTCTCAGCCAGATGCCTGGCGTTACGTTGTTGAAGTCCAGGACGCAGGCAAACCGGCTGATGTAACCGGATACAGGTAGCTTACCAGGCGAATGACTCGGGATGGTGAAAAGACTAATCCAAAAAACGTTCAACAGTCTTGGCTATGAAATACGCCCGCAGTCTGACGTTCTTTCAAGCCTCGCTAAAATCTGTCACCCTAAAACCGTTTTCGATGTGGGCGTCGGTTACGGAACATACCCGCTTTATGAAGCGTTTCCTGATGCCAGGTTTATCCTCGTGGAACCGCTCAATAATTTTGAAAGTTCTATCAGCAAAATAACTACCCGTTACAATTGCAAAGTCATTCGTAAGGCCGTAAGCAACCGCGCAGGTACCGCACAAATAAATATCGACACGAGCGATCTGGAGAAGAGCTCATTCGATCATCGGACGCCACTTACAGCGACAGGCAATCGACTGGAACATCGGGAAGTGGAAGTAACAACCCTCGACACGATTCTCGAGGAGTGCGCTGACGTGAAGCAGCCGATTCTTCTTAAGATTGACACGGAAGGACACGAACTCAAAGTCCTTCAGGGCGCTGCATCTCTGCTACGCCTAACCGAGACGGTAATTCTGGAAGTATCGATTGCAAAGAGGTTTGAGCACAGCTATGAGTTTGAAGATCTTCTGGTCTTCATGAAGGACAACGGGTTTTCGTTATTGACGTTTTTGGACATCATTCATGCTCGAGGAGAACTTCAACCAAGGTTTGCCGATATTGTTTTCCAACGCCGGGAACCAGCCACCGGCAATGGATTTCCTTCCGATCCACGCGCTTGACTCTCAGTCCTTCCCGGCGCACATTACCCAAACCTAAGCGTGATTCCAATGAGCGCCAACGCCGCAATTTCAGTAATCATTCGCACGGTCGAACGAAGCGATCGATTGCGTGAAGCCCTGGAGAGTCTTGCTAACCAAACACTGCGGAATTTCGAAACCGTGGTGGTTGACATGAGCGACGGCACCGTCGCGTCGATCCTTCAGGATTATCAAAACCGTCTTCACATTCAGCATCTGGAAATTGGTAGACCGTTGTCTCGTGCTGAGGCATTGAACCATGGCATTCGCCACGCTGCGGCCGATAAAATCGCTATACTCGACGACGATAACTTATATAATCCGACGCACCTGGAAGGCTTAGTTGAGGGACTTGAGCAACTCGACGCAGACCTGATTTATACGGGAGTGTCCCGGACTACCTATACTCCAGCAGGTGAACTTGTCGATGTCCGCGTGTCGCAAGAGTCATTCAATCTCTCTCGGTTGTTGCTCACCAGCTACATTTACACTTCCGGAACGGCGTTTTGGAAACGCACATGGGAACGCGTAGGTGGCTATGATCCACGCTTTACAGTTTACGAAGATTACGATTTCCTCCTGCGCGTGGCCACTACTGGGAAGCTCGCTTCGTTACCCCAGGTAACCGCCGAGTCGCGCTCATTTACCGGCATACCCGGCCGGCAAAATCATACGGTCGAACGGGCAGCTATGAGACGTTGCCGGGCAGGTATTTACTGGACGCACAAACATCTCTTTCACTTAAAGGACTTCAGAGGGTATGTTCGAACTTTGAAGGCAATCACCTCGTCAGGACAGAATCCTGAAATCAGACTTCCGCCGGTGTGGGTGTTGCCGGCGCGTTTGTGCAAGGATCTAATCGCCTGGTGGTATTCATCCACGTTAATGTACTTCAGCGATGCTCGGAAGAGTTCGACGCGCACTAACCTATGACTAGACTTATTGTTTTCAGCCATCCAAACCACGAGCTTGCCATCTTTGGTTACCTGCAAAAGATGAGGCCTCACCTCCTGTATTTAACAGATGGAGGCGGAGAGACTCGCCAGGAACAGACCCGGCGTGGTCTGGACAGGATCGGTCTACTCGATCATGCGATTTTTTTGGACCACACCGAGGCGGCGTTTTACGAGGCACTGGTAAGACGTGACTCAAAGTTTTTCGAAACGGTAGCCGATGAAGTTCGGCTCCATATTGAGGCATTGTTGCCGAGTGAAGTCCTCTGTGATGCTGTTGAGTTCTATAACCCGGTGCATGATATGTCTCTCCCGATCGTGCGTGCTGCGTTGCGTGGCCGTACTAGTCCAGCCGTTTTTGAAATACCGTTGATCTACCAGCCGCCGGGAGAGGTTGAAACTTATGTCGTGCAACGGGTGCCTGTCTCGCGTTCTTCCCGGCAGATTGAGATTCAGTTATCCGAGAGTGAATTAAACAACAAGATATTGGCGCGGGATCAGATCTATACGATTTTGACTAATCAACTGGGCGAGGTACTTGCAGGATTAACACTTGAAAACATGCAATCAGAGGTGATCTTCCCTGCGCGCTTATCGCTGCCTGAACCTGAAACTCATGACTTCCTGCGTTATGAGCGCCGCGCTGAGTCACTCGCCGCGAGCGGCGAGATCGAGCATAAAATTACGTATGATCACCATTATCGTTCGGTGGCGACATCACTTATCCAGGAGCGGCAATACGCAACTTAGCGGTTGACGTCGGGCCTTGAGGATGCCAGTGAGCACTCTTGCGTTGAGCGGCTCCCTGTTGTGCGGCTTTGCACAAAAGCTCTAATTTGGTGTTCGTTCGTGGGGTTTAGTGGGATTCGTGGATGGTACTGGCTCCTAACCTTTAACAAACGATCCACGAAACGCACGAAATCTCACGAAACAACGGGCACTAATACGAGCCCTGTACGTTTTTGACTGCCCCGCGTCGAACCGGCTTATGCAAATGAGATTCATCCCATTTTCAGTTATCAGACTGTTTGGTCTGTTTGTTTTGACGATTGGGTCGTCATCCACGGCCAACGCACAATCAAATCCGGCGGTCCCGCAAACTGAGCAAAAGGCGGCCTATGCGATACTCATCGACAATACCGGTTCGATGAGAAGTCAGTTTGATCTGGTGAACCAAATAAGCAAGCGAATCGTGGACCAGACGTATCAACGAGGTCCGATCTCCCTGTACGCGTTTAAGACTCAAGGACGCGAAAGCAATGCCGCGGCCACCGTATCTTCTGAGTTTGGATGGAGCCAGGACAAAAGCAGTCTTGAAAACTACATTGACAGTATTTTTGTTATTCCGGGCGGAACTACCCTTAGGGACGCGGTCAGGGCAATGGCTGAACAATTGAATGCGAAAGTAGCAGCCGCTACAGAACCTCACGCGAAGATTATTGTTTTGATTACAGACGGCGAAGATAGGGTGAGCGAGATTGGCGAGAAAAAACTGATTACAGCCTTGAAAGAAAATGGCATTAAGGTGTACGCAATTGGATTGATTAGCGAGCTGGACAACCAGGGCGGGTTGCTTCGCGGAGCTTCGAGAGACAGGGCGGTGGGCTTTCTGGAAAAGGTCACGAAAGAAACGGGCGGCAAAGTTCTTCTTTTGAAATCGAAGAAGATTGATGTAGAAGGCATGAACGACCTGTTGGCAAAATAATTCCCACCCCACCCGAGATTCTACGCGGGCAAGTCACCCACATCTTTTTGATTCGCGACGAGCTGAGAAAGGTACCGTGCACTGGCAGGAGATTGAAGGCTGATTTCAGTGGCGAACGGGTCAGGAAGAGGCCGCTAAGTATTTCCCGGACGGTAGTTGTTTCGTGGAAGTCGGCACCTACCTCGGTCGAAGTCTTTGCTCGCTGGGTGAAGTCGCCGAGCAAAGCGGCAAAACGTTTACATTAATCGGGGTTGACACCTGTCGTGGCAGCGGACCAGAGGGCCCGCGCCAGAAGGACTATCATGGAGCGGCGGTGGCCCAGGGAGGCGGAACGTTTGCCGGCACACTGCACAAGAACATTCTGGATTGCGGATACAGCGACTCAATCATGCTAATTATCGCCGATTCTCTAACGGCATCCGCGTTGTTCGCAGACGCCACCCTGGAATGGGTACATCTGGATGCGCGTCACGACTACGTCAGCTTGATGGCCGATATCCAGGCATGGTTACCGAAAGTTAAGCGCGGCGGCTGGATCTCAGGAGACGATTACAACGAAACAAAATGGCCTGAGGTGGTGAAAGTTGTAGGCGAGCTTTTGCCCTGGGGCGGAAGAATGGTCAACTCATCAGTGGCGCTGGCTCGTTGACTAAGCATTCTGGTCACGATTCCTTCGGTCCCCCGCCCTCATGTTTAATCGCTGCGGCGACGTCAATAAGGGCTTCGAAGTCGACTTTCCATCCAGCACATGCGGCCGCCATACCGATCACGCCACCTTCTCCCGAGAAAACGGAACGGGCCTGGAGGAAATCGGCAGCGCGCGACCAAGCCTCGAAAAACTGAGACTCGCGCCCATCCTTTGTAACGGCAACGAATGTCTCGTGACACCAATGCGCCCGTGAGGTGTCGGGCCAGCGCCGCGAAAAGCCGGCATCCGCCACGAGCCATAAATATTCAAATGCGCCACGATGCTATTTTGCACAACTGGAAGCACGGCGATACCAGGAGGAAAGACGCCCGGTTGGGGAAGCGAGGCAATGCGAGAATCCGCATCGGTGTAAATCGCTGTGTCGAAGTCCTCGAGAGCTGCGAGCAGCGCGAAACGCTTATCGTGATAGGCCGCAGCGCCGTTTCCATCGCCCGTTCGCGGCAAACGTCAAAGATAATCCACGGCCATTGGTCCGGTGGGAGCGTGTTGGATCGCACGGACCGGAAGATCCGCAAATTCGGCGGGCTCGTCAGTCAAGACGATCCAGGGAACGCCAGGCGCGTCGGCACAGAGCAGTCGTGCTCGTCGACGATAGGGTGCGTGAATAGCGAGTGTGCAGAATGCGACGGTCACTGGTTCGGTTGCGCAGCAGTTCGGATGGCGGCCCAGTATCATACATTAGTTTATAGCCGCGTCTCAGGCACTGGTGCGCCAGCCGAGCGCAATGCGAGCACGTTCGTTTTTATGCTCCGATAACTTCCGAACGATGAAGCCTTCGGTTGGTCTAGAGACATTTTGTTTCTACCGGACCAGGAGTGCTAAATTGCTCCCGCTTCAGACACAACGCCTTTGCCGAAACGTATATAGGTGAGATAAACATCCTCCCGGCGATGAACGAAACAACAAACGACATCAGCGGTTTCGCTTTGGAATCTCTGCGCGTTCGCGTGACTAAAGTATTTCCGGCTCAAATCAGGGCGTGTATCGAAGAATTAAGCGAAGATCAATTATGGTGGCGACCTAACGAGCAAAGTAATTCCGTAGGTAACCTGGTGCTTCACGTGCGCGGCGCCGTCTTGCATTTTTTATGTCGAGGAGTCGGCAAACTTGAGTACGAACGCGATCGCGCGGCCGAATTCGCCGGGATTAGTTCGGTAACTAAAACTGAGCTGCTCGCGATGTTTGATGAGATGGTCGAACGATCGGTACAAACCTTTAACGCGATTGATGCCTCGCGCCTTTCCGAGCCTTCAACGGAGCCGGCCTATTATTCCATTATCTTTGAGGACTTATTTGGCGTAGCCATTCACCTGGCTACACACACCGGACAAATTGTCTACATAACCAAGCTGCTTAAGGAAGGTTCCCTTAATGATCTTTGGGCACAAACTCATCGGGAGTTGGGCGCCTGGAAAACGTAGTATCAACCATGAAGTGTGGGTCAGCTCGTTGAGTGTCCGATAAACTTTTAGTTTGTCGTGACGTCACCTAAGTGTCTGATAAGGGTTTATTAGGCCTGCCGTTTCGACAAGCTGAAGCATGTCGAACATTTTTAATTCACTCTGTCGATCAGGAGAAACAGCCTTTGAGAAAGATCACTTTCAAGGATCGTTATCGGTACCGCTTTGACAATTTAATGGCTAAGGGCCCAATCGCATTGATCCTCTGGCTATTCATCGCCTCGGCAATTCTCATCGCCATGATCTCGCTGCTCGTCGTTTCGCTTGGGATAGGCCCGGAAGGCAAGGCGTCGTTTTTCCAGGTCGCCTGGGCCAGCCTCATGCGCACACTCGATCCCGGCACGATGGGCGGCGATGAAGGCCACTGGTCTTTCCTGTTCGCGATGCTAACAGTTACTTTCGGCGGTATCTTTATCGTCAGTATCCTGATCGGTATTCTCACCACCGGCATTGAAGGCAAGCTTGAAACACTACGCAAGGGGCGCTCTTTTGTTGCCGAGCAAGGCCACACTGTGATCCTCGGCTGGTCGTCTCAAATCTTCACTTTGATAACCGAAATCGTAGCCGCGAATGCCAATCAAAAAAACTCCTGCATCGTGATCCTTTCTGAAAAGGACACCGTCGAAATGCAGGATGAGATTCGTTCCAAGATTGAAAAAACCGGGCGCACGCGTATTGTCTGTCGAACCGGGTCGCCCATCGATATCAACGATCTGGAGATTGTTAACCACCAAGGCGCCCGATCGATTGTCGTCCTTGCGCCGGAGATAGATGACCCGGATTTCCATGTCATCAAAACCATCCTCGCGCTCACCAACGACGCGAGCGGCTCCGATGCAAATCGATCGGATGGGCGGTGCCATATCGTGGCCGCCATTCGCGACGCTAAAAACTTTGAAGTGGCCCGCATGATTAGTGGCGCCCGCGTAAAACTGGTGCTGGCTGGTGACATGACCGCCAGGATCATGGCCCAAACGTGCCGTCAGTCTGGTCTATCCGTGGCTTACACAGAACTGCTCGACTTTGGCGGAGATGAAATCTACTTCAAAGAAGAAGTTGACTTCGCCGGAAAAGCGTTCGCCGAAACATTAGTTGCTTACGAAGAGTCGGCCGTGATCGGCATCCGCTTTAAGAATGCTCAAATCCAGCTAAATCCATCGATGGACACGCGTTTGGAAACCGGGGATGCGCTGATTGTCATATCGGAAGACGACGATACTATCCGGTTGTCCGGTCGCACAGATTTCGAGATCGAGTTGAATGCCATTCATGAGTCGGAGCCAAAACCCTTAGCGTCCGAGCACACGCTAATGCTGGGATGGAATGACCGCGCGCCGTCAATTATCAGAGAGCTCGATAATTATGTCGGACCAAACTCCGATATCACCGTGGTCGGTGGCGATGGAATAGACGCGACTGCTTTCCAGAACAATGGGAACCAGGCCTTGCGGAATATGTCTGTTTCTTTCCGTCCCGGCGACACAACTGACCGCGAAACGTTGGAGAGCCTGGGCGTCGATGCATACGATCACATCATTGTTCTCAGCACGAGTGAAGACGGATCTGGGCAAACCGATCAACAGGAAGCCGACGCGCGCACTTTGATTACCCTTCTCCATCTTCGTGATATGTCAGATAAATCAGGCGTCGACCTGGCTATCGTCAGCGAGATGCTCGATATCAAAAATCGTGACCTGGCCCAGGTCACACGCGCCGATGACTTTGTGGTGAGCGATAATCTGATTAGCTTGATGCTGTCCCAGATATCTGAGAATCCTGAACTGGCTCTGGTATTCCAGGACCTGTTTGATCCTGAGGGGTCGGAAATTTATCTCAAGCCCGCTGAAGAGTATGTGGAGCTGGGAGTTCCGCTGAATTTCTATACGGTGGTTGAGGCCGCCCGGCGACGCAACCAGATAGCGATCGGCTACCGGCTGCAAAGCGAAGCGTACGATGCACACAAGTCTTACGGGGTGAGAATCAATCCGGCAAAGTCTCTTAAGACTACTTATGCCAAAGGCGATCGAATTATTGTGTTGGCTGAGGATTAGCCGGCCTTACAGAACCCAGCGCGGTAGCGCGGGATGCTGGAGATAGTGAGCATTACACGGTTAATTCCTGATTGTTGAAAGCTTAATCCCGCAATGCCGGCGGGTTATGTAATAGCGCGGTAGCGTTGGCTGGAGGTAGTGGGCGTTACAAAGGATTAATTGTTGATGTTAAGTAGCCTAAAGGATCCCGCGCTACCGCGCTGGGTTCTGTAATAGCGCTGGAGGTATGAGCGTTACAAAGGATTAATTCTTGATGTTAAGTAGCCTAAAGGATCCCGCGCTACCGCGCTGGGTTCTGTAATAGCGCTGGAGGTATGAGCGTTACAAAGGATTAATTCTTGATGTTAAGTAGCCTAAAGGATCCCGCGCTACCGCGCTGGGTTCTGTAATAGCGCTGGAGGTATGAGCGTTACAAAGGATTAATTCTTGATGCTAAGTAGCCTAAAGGATCCCGCGCTACCGCGCTGGGTTCTGTTAGTGACTCGGTTGCCTGCAACAAACTGTGCCAGTACCATTGGCGCCAAGATTTTCAAATACACAATAAAAGTTGTGGCCCTTTAGATCAAATGATACTCAGGAGAGTCTATGTCACAGGAAAACGTTGACCTCGTTCGTGGCCTGTACCAGGCCTTTGCAACCGGGGACATGCCGGTCATCATCGGGGCGCTTGATTCGCAGGTGGAATGGTGGGAGGCCGAAAATTTTATTTATGCCGACAAAAATCCGTATGTCGGGCCTGACGCCGTTTTAAGCGGTGTCTTCATGCGGATAGCCGACGACTGGGATGGATTTGCAGTTTCCCCGGAGGGCGTTTTGGATGCCGGAGAGGTGGCCATCGGGCACGGCCATTACAGTGGCACCAACAAGGAAACCGGCGAACGAGTCCGAGCCCAGTTTGCTCATTTCTTTACTTGCCGCGGTGGGAAGATAATCAAGTTTCAGCAGTACACTGACACAGCGCAGTTCATGAAAGCAGTCGGAAAATAGAATTGCCGCAGACCACGCCCACTCAAACACTTGAGCCCAATCTGGCGTTGAGGTTTAAATAAATGATTGCGCCTGAAGCGGCCGCTGTCTTCAACCTGTATCAAGTCCCTGACTTCCTCGATGCACGAACCTGCAGTGAAATAATCGGCGAACTATGCCGGTCCCGTGAGACGCCGGCCACGACCTACGGCCGAAGCGAATCAGGATTAGTCGATGAGACGACTCGTAAAGTCGCGCGAGTAACCCTATCGCCATCGACAGTGGAGCGCGTCAGCAACCGGCTGTTGGACCATCGAGACGAGGTTGGTGCGCATTTCGGAATGCAACTCGGCGACCTGGAGAGTCCACAGTTTCTGCGTTACCAGGTTGGCGACTTCTTTGTTGCTCACCAGGACGGAAACACGGGGCTGCTGCGGCTTGAGCGCGAGCAGTCGCGCAGAATCTCAGTGATCATTTTCCTGAACCGCCAGTCTGAAACACCGGAAGCGGGTACATACGAAGGCGGTTCACTGGTATTTTCCGAATGGCGGCCGACCCGCCAGCGCGGACAGCTTACGCTTTCAGGCGAAGCAGGAATGCTGGTGGCATTTCCTTCGGATTTCACACATGAAGTAACAGCAGTAACTCGCGGCCAACGGTATTCGATTGTGAGTTGGTACCATAAGGCCCTGGCTAAGAAGGAAGCGAATGAACGATGACTGTGTATTCTGCAAACTGGCTTCTGGTGAAGGTGAAGTCAGCATCGTCTTTCAGGATGATCGTTGCTTGGCCTTTATGGACATTCAGCCGGTGAATGCAGGTCACGTCCTGGTGATACCAAACAAACATGCCCCTGACCTCGCTAGCTTGAATGTCGAAGACGGCGCGCACATCTTTAGAGTAGCGCAGCGAGTAGCGGGTGCATTAGGCAGCGCCGGCGTCAGGTGTGAAGGTGTAAATTTCTTTCTTGCGGATGGTGAGGCGGCGGGCCAGGAAGTTTTCCATGTTCACCTGCATGTATTTCCCCGCTTCGTGGGAGATGGCTTTCGGCTTGCTTTTCCTCCAGCATATTCACAAAGGCCTGAACGCAGCGACCTTGATGCGGTCGCAGAAAAGATTAGAAGCCTCCTCACCGAGGAGCAACTTAACTGATCGCTCCACGGGGCTTTGCATAAACAGTCGGCGAAGACGAATAAATCAGAACCGGCAGCGGTAGCGACCGGGTAGTCGCTAATTTACGGAAAGCGTTGGCTTTTTCTCACAAACGGTGACCCGGTCGCCATCGCTGCCGGTTTTGATACCGCTTCGCGAATGCGTTTCATTCGACTTTTAGGCAAAGCCGCTTACCTGGCCCTGCCTGGGACAAAGAACGAATCGGTTCCGGTTGAAATTATCATCAGAGAATGACACCTCACGTGTATTCTGTATCGCAAATTAGGAAGGTGTTATGAGCGACATAAGTTCAAAGAAGCGAGTTGGGTTTTTTCTGCCTCCAGCTGAAGGGCGTGCCTATCGGATGGGACGAATCAGTGCCATCTTTAAGGCAGACGGAAACGAAACCGATTCCGGTTATTCCATCTCCGAATGGTGGCTCGAGGCACACACGCAGGGTCCGGGCGCCCACAGTCATGACGAAGACGACATCTTCTATGTGTGATTGAAGGCACAATGAGCATCCTGGTTGATGATCGCTGGATAGATGCTTCTGCTGGGTCCTTCGTACTGGCGCCGGGTGGAGTCACACATGACTTCGAGAACCGAAGCGCGAGCCGGGCGGGCGTTCTGAACCTTTCAATTCCGGGCGACTTCGAGAAGCATATGCCGGCGATCGCTGAATATTTTGCTGAGAACCCACCGAAGGACGCCTAAGGAGCTCATCAAATGTCCGACATGCTTCAGCTCGTCGCTTGCTGCGATATGAGGTTCTATGGCGAACAGCGACAAGCTCAAGGAGCCTCTGATCAAGTTACATAGGTCTTTTGCATTAGTCCGCGGAGCGGGCTAAGGCAACTACTCGTATGAACTTAATCAGAGCTTCCTGAAGCATGTCGGACATTGATGAGCCAAGTATTATCGATAATCAAGTGGTGTCGATCCATCAACATCTGATAACTTCATCCCACTTTCATCAAGCACCAGGAGATCTCTAAAAATGATAGCTCGAATCGTCCTATGTCTCGTGTGTTGCCTGTCGGCATTTTCAATCGCAACTGCCCAGGGTGCGAAGTCGCGCGTCTTTCACACTGAGGGAACCTTCAGCAACATTACCGCGGGTCCCGGAGGCGACTACGGCGGTATGCAAATTTATCTAACCGATTCCGACGGCCAATTTTATGCGACTGTCACCCTGGCCGAGGGCGTCCTGCTTGCGCCGATTCTGGTGAAGGTGGATGCGGACGTCGAAAAACGAAAGATCGAGTTCACGCTCCTCAGTGAGAACGGCTCCCGTAAATTCACGGGGACCGTTTCCGCCGCTGGACTCACGATCATGGAAGGTAAGAGTAAGAGCTTCTTGAAGAGGAAGTGTGTGAATTGATTCGAGACTTTTGTTTCTCGTGAGTGGAGTTCACCAATTATCGCTTCCACCCCGGGCGCGCCAGGTGATAGGCTACCCGCAAATTTCAAGAGATGTTCAATCTCTAACTTCGATGCCATTTCTATCTACTGAAACTTTAACCCGAGGACTCTTGAGTGCCTGAATTTCTCTCGAACCTGAGCCCGCTAATGGTCTTTCTCGGCATTGCCGCCGTTGGCTTCATCTTCCTGCTGGTTTCTCTAATCGTCGGAGACATTTTCGACAGTTTCGGTTTCGACACCGGCGTCGATGGTATGGCTGATGGTCATGCTGTTCTGGACAGCCGCGTGATCAGTGTTTTTGTGACGGCGTTTGGAGGATTTGGGGCCATTGGAATACAGCTTGGGCTCGGCATCGCAGCGAGTTCATTTATGGGCTTAGCCGGCGGTGTTTTGCTCGGTGGCCTGGTTTCGCTCTTCGGACGGTTCCTTCACAAACAACAATCTTCGAGTTCGGTAGGCACGGAACAACTGATTGGACGAACAGCGCAGGTGACGGTCTCGATAGCGCCGGGAAGTTTGGGTCAAATCAGTTGCCGCATTGGCGAGGAGCGTGTTGAGAAGCTCGCGCGTTCGAAAGACAACCGCGAAATCAAAACCGGTGCGATTGTTCGCGTAGACGAGATAGTGGGAGACTCAGTCATCGTCAGCCTCCAAACCGACGCCTGACCAGCTTCGAACGGCGATTTCCTGAACGGCCCCCCAATTCAACTTGAGGTAAAAGCGAATGCCCGAAATGCAAGATCTACTTATCCCCGTCGTGATTCTGGTTGTAGTGCTCGGCTTTCTAATCGCGCTGATGCTGCTCAGCCGAAACTACATCAAAGTTTCACCCAATCAAGCTGCGGTTATTTCAGGACGCTCGCGCAGGCTGGCGGATGGAACGCTCGTTGGTTACCGCCTTGTTCGAGGGGGCGCGACGTTGATCTTTCCCTTTTTGGAAAAGGTTGAGTATCTGAGTCTCAATGTGCTCACGGTGCCTCTCGCTACTTCGCGCGCTTACACCGTGCAAGGCGTCCCCGTTTCGGTTAAAGCCGTTGCCAACGTGAAGATCAAAGGTGACGACGATTCCATGCGCGCCGCAGCAGAACGCTTCCTTGGGATGAGGCCTGAGGAGTTTCATAAGCTGGTTTTCCAAACTCTTGAAGGCCACCTGCGCGCGATTCTTGGAACGCTTACGGTTGAAGAAATTAATAACGACCGGCAAAGCTTCGCGCAGAAACTCACCACTGAGGCCGCGGGTGACTTAGAGAAGATGGGTATCGGACTCGACGCTCTTACGATCCAGGAGATTTCCGACGAAGAAGGTTATCTCGACGCTCTCGGCCAGCGGCGCACCGCCGAAGTGCAGCGCGACGCGGAGATTGGTAGAGCGGAAGCCCTGCGCGATTCGAAAATCAAAGCTGCCCTCGCGATGCAGGAAGGTGAAAAAGTTCGCCTTGCTTCCGAAGCAGACATCGCAGCTTCAACCAGAGAGACGGAAGTTAAGCGAGCTCAGTTTCAATCTGAAATAAAACGTGAACAAGCGACAGCGGCACAGGCTGGGCCATTGTCCGAGGCGCGGGCCCGACAGGAAGTTGTGGCTGAGGAGGTCCGGGTCGATAGGATCCGCACCCAGGAGCAGATTGCCGTTCAGGAGCAGGAGGTGTTGCGCCGCGAGAAAGAACTGGAAGCGACGGTTGTGAAAAAAGCCGAAGCCGAACGGCGGGCTGCGGTGCTCCTGGCACAGGGACAACAGGAGGCTGCGATTCTCGAGGCGGAAGGACGCAAGCAGGCGTTGATTGCGACGGCCGAAGCAGAAAGTCAAAAACTTCAGCGTGAAGGGTTGGGACGCGCTTCTGCGATCGAAGCGGAAGGCCGCGCTGAAGCGGAAAAGATCCGCGCACTCGGGCTTGCCGAAGCTGAGAAGATACAGGCCCAGGGCCTGGCCCATGCTAAAGCCACGGAAGCTCAGGGACTTGCGGAAGCCACCGCGATAAAAGAGAAAGCCGCAGCCTGGCGTGAATTCAACGACGCTGCACGGCTGCAAACGATCCTCGAGAAACTACCCAGCATCATCGAAGCGACAGCGCCGGCTTTGAAGGCTATCTCTGAACCTATGGGCAATATTGAAAAGGTGGTGATGATCGACCATGGTGGCGGAGAAGCAAACGGGCACGGTTCGGGCGGCCTTAACCGGTTCGCTCAGACTGGGCCAACAATTATCTTCGGACTGCTGCAGCAACTACAGGCTCTCGGACTCAACGTGCCCGATATTCTGAAGCAATTAGGAGTTTCTACCGACGTCGAAGCAGCTAAGGAGCGCATCGTTTCTGACGTTAAGGCTGCCGTTGACGACGCCCTTCCGCCGAAAGTTGGCAGATGATATTGAATAGCAATAGATGAAACCGGTCTGACTGCCGGGCCTTGACGGTCGGGTCGACTCTTAATCCTCTGCAAGGTTGGACACCATCGCGAGTTCGTTGACCCCGGTTTGGGCATATTGGATGAACCGGCTTCGTCCAGCTATGGATAAGCACCTGTCCGTGTGACGCTCAGTCCACTTAACACGCCTAACGTTCGTTCCCACCGGCGGCTTTATTCAAACATCTCTCCAGTTTCGCTCTAGTCACTCCTGGCTTCGTCAATCGGTCTATCCTTTTGTCTTCCGGGATGTGAACAATCGTAGACATCACTATCACTGCCGGGATTCAGATAGCTGCCAATTGCGTATAGCAGTAACCTTCTCTTTCGGCCCATCTATTGCTTCTATTGTTATCGAGAATTGTCTTCACTATTTGAATGAACCAATCGGAAGCGCACGTCGCTTCCACGGCAGGCCTTAGCAATTTTCAATGCTTGTCTCGCGAACATTCAGGACGAAAGGTTTTGCCGGGTTCTGGCATATACAGTTGAAGAGTAAATTGCGGCCACACTCCGCATCTAAGTCCTTGAAGAGAAACTCTCTGAGCTCCTCGCACTCACCCTATTGATGAATCACTAGAGATACCGCCAGTGCTTCAATAATCGTGCTGCCAGAGAAGTGGCTACGCAAGGCCAGGTGTTTTTTGAAACCTGCACTGCATTAACGACTTTTACTCCATGCCTCAGAGTTAGTGTTCCTGACGTCGGGAGTAACTAAAGAATTGGAGGATTTATGGCTACAAAGAAACGTGGTACCAAAAGATCAACGGCAACCGCTGGCAGTCTGGCGTCGTCCTCAGTCGAGGAGATGTTGCTGGCAGCGCTCGAACGCGGTGACGACAGCTTTGAGACCGGCCGATACCTTGTAACATTCAAGGAAGGCGCTGCCGAAGAGGGTATGCAATCTCTTGGAACGCAGGGGATGCGCGTCGCGAATGCCCGAGATTTCAAGGGCCAGGCAGCTACCCTGGAAGACGTAGGCGATGCCGACGCCGTTGTTTTCCCCGAAATTGGCGTGGCAGTGATCGGTGGAGAGCCTGCCCAGTCACGAGGCCTGAGCACGTTCGCTGAAGTCGCGGCCGACAGCGCGATCGAATCTATCGACCCCGAATATTTTGTTTTCGCCGAAGGCACGTCTGATGAGTACTTCAGCAGTCTGGGTGAAGAAGCTGAGAGTAATCCTCGCGAGTACCTTCGCGGCTTCATGCGCGCGGCGGAGACGATAGCCAAAGACTTGGGTCTCGGTGCTGGTGGTCCAAGCCAGGAGCAAGCTGAAGTGGACGCGCAGGTCCTGGGTGCAACCTGGGGCTTGATCGCTTGCAGAGTTCCGCCAAGTATACGAAGCGGCGTTGGCATCAAGGTGGCTGTTCTCGACACTGGGTTTGACCTGGGCCACCCGGACTTCGTCGGCCGTCCGATCGTCAGTGGATCGTTTGTCGGCCAGCCGGTGCAGGACCTCCATGGTCACGGTACACACTGTACCGGCACAGCTGCAGGACCGAGGGCGCCTGCAGGCACCACTCCCAGGTACGGGATTGCCTGGCGATCGCTGATACACATCGGCAAGGTGCTCACCAACTCCGGCAGTGGCAGCATGGCGGGTGTGCTGGCCGGCATGAACTGGGCTATTGCTAACCGCTGCCCAGTTATCAGTATGTCCCTCGGCGGACCGGGAGGACCCCATCCGGCGTACACCGCTGCGGGTCAGTCCGCGTTGAACAACGGCTGTCTGATCATAGCCGCGGCGGGCAATTCCGGGCCTGGTCCCACCGGCGCCCCAGCGAATTCGCCGACAATTATGTCGGTGGCCTCACTCGATAAGAACCTCACCCCGTCGTCGTTCTCCTGCCGCGGAAAGATCGAGATCGCCGGCCCGGGTCGAGACGTCTTCTCTTCCTGGCCAAGGCCGACGCGATACAAGACCATTAGCGGAACCAGCATGGCGACACCTCACGTGGCCGGCTGCGCTGCGTTATGGGCGGAGACTTCAGCCGCTCTGCGCGGGCTGGCCCTGAGGAACAGACTATTGGCCACTGCCAGACCGCTCCCATTCCCACCCAATCAGGTTGGCAGAGGTTTAGTGCAGGCGCCCTAAGGCCCGGGTTCATTAACACTGTAATAGCTGATTGAGTTAACTTGTACCCACCTGGAGTAAAACCCGGGTGGGTACGCTTTTGTTAGGAGGTAATTATGGCAAAGGGAAAGAGGTGGATTGTGACAACGTCAGGGAAGAGATCGCTCAAAGAGGTTAAGAAGAAACTTACTGAGTCCGGTTTCGAGGTGGAGCAAAGCCTCGACGAGATCGGGATTATCACCGGGCGGAGCAAGGACGACAACGTCGATAAGCTGCGATCGGTGGACGGCGTTGCCGACGTCTCTCCAGACGAGCAGATCGACATCGGACCGCCCGACGCACCTGTTCAATAGAATCTCTTAGTTGGTAAACGGTAGCAGACCTGAACTGTCTCATTAAACATTCGCAACGAGGCTTACCTGCTCCGAGAACGGGCCGTTGTTTCCCCGCTTCGGGGCAGTAGCCCGACCGTTAGAGAGGGCGTTACACCGAGAGACGCTTAGCTCCAACAATTGCTACCGGCGGATCCGCGTCGAACTTCGCAAAGCAAACTTACGTAACTCATCGTTTAGCATTTGGATCTGACCTGGAGGTTCTGATGTATTGTCCCCAATGTGGCCAACAACAAATAGCTGAAAGCACCAGGTTCTGTTCAAGATGTGGTCTGTTGGTCAGCGGGCTGGCGGAGTGGTTGGCGCGCGGTGGTGTAGTTGCGGCGATGCCTCAGCAAGAACCCGGCCCGCGTCCCAGAACCCCCAAACGAAAAGGACTTAGACGAGGCGCAATGTTGATGTTCATCAGTGGAGTGCTGCTGCCCGTATTTTTTGCACTCGCCGTCATCAACGACCATCCTGGTCCCTTGATCGTTCCGATAACGGTCTTTTTCGCCGGTCTTTCGGTGTTGCTTTACTCCCTCATCTTTGGTGAGGATTACCTTCCGCCACCGATGAGTCCACCTGAAGTACCGTCACGATTAGCCGCCATGTTCCGCAGCAATGCTTTACCACCGGCAACTCACAATACAGCACAGAGCGTGATGGACCACCGCGTGCGGACTGCCGAGCTGGCGCAACCCGCAAGCGTCACGGAGAACACAACCAGGTTGCTAGACCGAGAAGAAAATCGGTGACCATCACGTAGAGCACATGCTCGACAAAGCACACTTACGCATCGCTCGTCCCACTAATAATCTGGCCGAAGTTGTTAAGTTCTATAGGGACGCACTCGGCTTCGAGATACTCAGCTCATTCGAAGATCATCAAGGGTTTGACGGCGTTATCTTGGGCCATCCGGGGCTGCCCTATCATCTGGAGTTCACGGTTCAACGAGGACATGACGCTCCCAAACCACAAACCCAGGAAAACCTTCTCGTGTTCTACATGCCTGAAAGGAATGAATGGCAAACCGCTGTCGACCGGATGGTGGAGCACGGCTATGAGCCGGTCAAGTCTCACAATCCGTATTGGGATATGAAGGGAAAGACGTTTGAAGATATTGACGGGTACCGAGTGGTCCTGCAGAACGCTTCATGGAACTGAACTGTAGGGGCGGCCCTCCGTCGCTGCCGCCAAGTCGCCCACAAAGGTCATGGTCCAAACGAAAGGGGCGGCATCGAGTGCCACCCCCCACAACAATCCGCGGATGGAGCGACCACTCAGTGCCGCCCCTACAATGAGTCGCGGTTAGTAACCACTTCTCTGGCCAGGCCTGATCACTCTACTCGATCCATCCGGAAACTTTACGATCAGCGTGCCATCACCGGCACGGTAGAAACGCGGGGCGGGCTCCATTGGGCCAGCTCCACGATATCCTGTGTCAACAGAAGTGAGACGATACGTCTCCGCCACCTCAGGCCTGGGCAAACGAATACTCGGGGCATTTGGACGACGTCGATTTTCGAGCGGCGCTGTTGAGCGGCGCTGATTGCCTTTCGAAGTTTCAAGCTGTGAACTAGGCACCGGCTTTTTCTCGGTTTCTACTGTTCTTTTTGAATCGGTTTGCTCACGTTGTTTCAACGGGACTGTAGATACACTTTCTAAGGCGCGCGACTTTTCCGCCTTGCGCGACGACAAAGTCTGACGCTCGGGGCCGGTGCTCGGCGAGGAGTTTGGCAATCGACCCGTCGCGTTAGCCCATTGTTGCGATGCGTACCAGGAGCCTGCTGCCAGTGCGGCGACGACAATAAGAACCGCGGTCATCGCCCCCGGACCAAATCTTCTGGCCGACGCGACCATCGGCATCTTCATCAACGGCAAGTCGCCGACTTCATACCTCATTTTCAATTCAGCCGGTTTACTCTTAATCGAAGTTACATCGGTTATCAGACCCTCGCCGGTGCGGCCCATCCTGCGAAGGGCTTCTCTGAATTCCGAAGCACTCGCAAAGCGATCTTCTGACCTTTGGGCCAATGCCTTACTAAGAATGGTAGCGATCTGAGGACCAACTGCCGGGTGAATCTCGTCCGCAGGTTTTAAGGGATCAGGATCGGAATTGATCAGTGCTGTCGCGCGCACCATGGCATCGGGTGGTTTGATTCCCGTTAACAAGTGGTAGAGGGTTGCGCCCAATGCATAGATGTCGCTGCGTGGATCTGTGCGATGATCCTGAATCTGCTCCAGCGGAGCGTAGTGTTTTGTATAACCGAAAAAAGCCCGGGAGGCAGTCAATGACTGTTCTACCGGCTGCAACCTCGCCAGGCCGAAGTCGAGCAATGCGATTTGTCCGTTCGCCGTCACCTTGAGATTGTGGGGCTTGATATCGCGATGGATCACCTGACGATCGTGCGAGTGCAGGTAGATAAGTGCGTCAAGCAGCTGATCGGCCCAGGCAATCACCTGATCCCGTGGAAACGGTCCTGGTTGCTGCGCGATGATCTTGGCAAGGTCTACGCCACCGATGAATTGCATTACCAGGAAGGCCCGCTGCTGTTCTACGAAATGATCGCTGACTCGAGGCAAAGCCGGGTGCTGCATGCTGGCGAGTAAACGCGCTTCCTGCGCGAATTGCTTGCGCATCGAAGTCTCTGACGAAAGCGTTTCCTTCAGTGCGACTGTAATTCCCAGGCGTTCGTCGACCGCCTCGTAAACTGCTCCCATTCCTCCGCGGCCAAGTTGCCGCACAATGCGATACCTCTCCTGAAGCATCGTGTCGGCCGTCAGGCAGTCAGTTTTGTCTAATTTGAATTCGTGAGATACGATCATCGCGTAAACTCCAACTGGTTGGATGTGCTCAGTTTCGAAGACCCCTTAGAAAGATATGAATCGCGAAACGATTGGGGCCTGGAAGAAGACTTTTATTGAGGTTGAATTAGGGCAGCGATCTGAGTCGCCATTTGATGAAGTGGATCGGGGCGGGTGATCAACTTCGACGTATCGGAGTATATGTCAGCGGTAACTCAGATACAAGAAAAGTGCTGTCCTAACTCTGTAGGGGCGGCACTCCGTGGCCGCCCCCGCTGCGAAATGGGACGCTGTGCACGGACAGAAGGGGGCGGCACTCCGTGGCCGCCCCCGCTTGCGAATTGGGACGCTATGCACGGACAGAAGGGGGGCGGCCACGGAATGCCGCCCCTACAATTTCAATGCTAATCGCCACTTGCGCCAGCGCCAACCTGCGGAGGTTCATGCTCGCTCCGGACGCGACCTTTTACGGGCACTTCCTCAACAGTGTCTTTGGGTCGCCGACGGAAACCTGGCAGTTGCCCACGCAACGTTGACATTGACGTGGCCAACCTCCGCCAACGTGCCGTGTGACGCATGTCATCCAGCAACGAATAAACAACAGGTGTTGCAATCAGAGTCAGTAGCAGCGAGAGTGTTTGACCGCCGATGACCACGATCGCGATCGAGCGGCGTTCTTCAGCGCCAGGGCCTGTGCCCAGGGCGAGCGGCAACATGGCTCCGACCAGTGCCAGCGTAGTCATGAGGATAGGACGCAGACGGTCGCGGTTACCTTGCATGATCGCCTCGGCACGTTCCATTCCCTTGGCCCGCAAGCTGTTCATGTGATCGATCTGCAGAATTGAGTTCTTCTTCACCACTCCAAAGAGTACGAGTATACCCAGAGCTGAATATAAGTTGAGCGTGTCACCGGTTAGCCATAACGCAAGCAGGGCAAAGGGCACGGATAGTGGCAAACTCAAAAGGATTGTGACCGGATGAACCGTGCTCTCAAACTGGGAGGCGAGGATCATGTACATGAAAATGATCGACAGAATGAACGCCCAGATGAATTCGGTAAAAGTTCTTTCCAATTCCCGTGCCTTGCCGGACACGGTCGTAGTGTAGGCAGCCGGGAGATTCATTGCGGCTGCCGCGCCACGCATTGCTTCGATCCGATCGGCCAATGCATAACCAGGCGCGACCGAAGCTCGCAGCGACACTTGCCGTTCTCGGTCGAGGCGATCAATTCGTGAAGGGCTCGTGTCGCGATTGATCTTCACCAGGTTATCAAGGCGCACCAGACCGCCCCGCGAAGACGGCACGTAGAGTCGGCCAATTGAACCGACGTCGCTTCGGTCTGCTTCAATTAAACGTATCTGAACATCATAATCTTCGTTTACCGCCGGGTCCCGAAAGCGCGAAGCTTCCTGATCGCCGCCGACCATCAGGCGCAAACTTGTAGCTATGTCGGAAGTATCGACACCCAGGTCCGCCGCACGGGCCCGGTCAATTTCTACCTGCAACTCCGGCTTGTTGAGCTTTAAGGAAGTATCGGCGTCAACGATTCCGCCCAGGCTTTGCGATCGTTTTAGCAGGTCTTCTGCATAGCCAGAGAGGGCCTCAATATCCGGGCCGCGTAAAACAAAATCGATGTCGAAGCGACCACCGGCTCCGAAGTTGAACGATTGCGCATTACGTATGCCCGCCCTCAGTGGCGAGTATTTCTGCAAACGACGGCGCACCTCCTGCATTACGTCCTGCTGTGTATAGTTGCCCCTCAAAGCATTGAGCGGGTTTCCCTTTTTCGTTTCTGTCCAGACTCGTCCAAGAGAAAAGGTCCTCTCTTCGTGCGGGGCTATGCGCACATAGGCGCCTCCCTGGTTTACGCCGCCAACAAAGCCGCCGCCGACGGACGACAGTACGAGCCGGACCCCCGGGGTTGCCAGAATCTCTTTCTCGATCGCCAGCATGCCCTCGTTCATCGAGGCGAGATTGGTCCCCTCGGGTCCGTTGATGTTTACTTCGAACTCGGCCTCGTCGACGTTAGTAGGAATAAACTCTTGCTTCACAGCACGGTAGAGCGGAATGGTAGACAAGATCACGACCGCTGACAGAAGCGCAACCGCCAAACGGTGTCGCATCGCAAAGCCAAGCAAGCGCGAATAACCGGCATCGATGTAGCGATAGAACCCACGCCGGGAAGACGGTCCCCCGTGCCCGCCCGCGTCGTCTGCGCGAATCAGCCGCGAACTCATCATCGGCGTGAGGGTAAAGCAGACCAATAGACTTACCAGAATCGCGACCGCCGCAGTGATACCAAATTGATAAAGGAAGCGCCCGGAGATCGATGACATGAAGGACACAGGCAGAAAGATAACCACCAGGGAAAATGTGGTTGCCATCACAGCCAGACCAATATCTCTCGTTCCTTCCTTCGCGGCTTCCCTCGGACTCATCTTCTTTTCTTCGATGAAGCGGAAGATATTTTCGAGCACGACTATGGCATCATCGATCACCACACCCACCATCAACACCAGTGCCAGCATCGTCACGCTATTCAGCGTGAAGTCGAGTGCCCGCATCATTCCGAAGGTTGAGATCACTGAACACGGAATAGCCACCGCCGCTATCAGCGTCGAGCGCCACGAACGCATGAAAGCGAAAACCACCAAACTGGCCAGGATACTGCCGAGTATCAGGTGTATTTCGATCTCATGTAAGGCGGATTCGATATAACGTGACTGGTCGCGAATTACCTCGAGCTTGACGTCGTTGGGTAGCTGGGACGCGACGCGAGGTAGTTCCCGCTTGATGCCCTCGATAACTTCGATAGTATTTGCGCCGGATTGTCGCCGAATTTCCAGCGATACGGTAGGGACCCCGTTGAGACGCGAAAGTGAACGCTGTTCCTTAGTGCCATCTTCAACTCTGCCGACATCGCGGAGACGGATCGGAGCGCCGTTGATATTGGCAATTACCAGATCATCAAACGCGCGTGAATCAGCATAGCGGCCGAGGGTGCGCAGGACGAGTTCTTCGTTACCGGTGTTTACATTGCCGCCGGGGACGTCAGTATTTTGCCGTACTAACGCCTGGCGAATGGCGGTAATGGGAATTTGATAGGCAGCCAGGCGTTCGGCATCAATCCAGATGTTGATTGCTCGATCCAGGCCGCCGACAACCCGCACCTCGCCGACGCCCCCAGTCCGCTCGAGCTGGACGCGCACTGTTTTGTCGGCCAGTTCAGTTAGTTCTCTCAGCGAACGATCAGCGGAAAGGGAGATCGTAATAACGGGGGTACTGTCGTTGTCAAACTTCTGCACGACGGGGGGCGTAGCGTCCTCAGGCAACTGCCGCACAACGGTTGCTACGCGATCGCGTACGTCCTGGGCCGCGGTGTCGAGGTCTCGATCCAGTTTAAAAGTCGCGATAACAAAGGACGTTCCCTGCCCGGATATGGACCGAAGTTCGTCTATGCCGTCGACTGTGTTAACGACTTCTTCGATCTGCTGGGTGACCAGCGACTCCATCTCTTCCGGCGCAGCACCGGGGAGACTCGTGCGTACGCTAACTGTCGGCAGATCGACTGATGGAAACCTGTCGACCCCAAGCCGGAAAAAGCTGGCCGCACCCACGACGACAAGCGACAACACGATCATCGTCGCAAAGACGGGCCGGCGAATACAGATTTCGGCTAGCTTTTGCATTGGTCAAACCGGCTCCCGTTTAGGTAGGGTGCTTGTGCCCTCGCCGTGCGGACGAGTCCGCTCCCTAAACGTGAGGTAAAACTCAACTCTACTGCACAACTTCGACTGCCTGACCCGACTGCAGGTTGCCCGGCTCCACAACTACCTGATCACCCACGTTCACGCCCGCAACGATTTCTGTCCACAATCCGCTACGACGCCCTGTAGTAACAGGCTTCTCCAGGGCTTTGCCATTCTGCACGACAATAACTTTTTCAATTCCCGCGAATGTCACGATTGCATTGGTTGGAACCGTCACCGCCATCTTCGCGTCGTCGGTCACGATTTCAGCACGCGCAAACGCGCCCGGTCGCAGCTTGCCGTTGTTCCGGACATCGGCTTCAACTAACAGCATTCGCGTCTGCTGCGCGATCACTGGACTCAAACGCATGATCTGTCCCAGGTAAGCATTCGAATCGCCTTCGACAGTCACCCGCACATTCTGGCCTGACCGAACATTGACCGCTTCACGCTCTGGCACTTCCGCTCGCAAGCGCAACGGATCCATCTTCACTATATTTACAACCGGCGCTCCTGCAGCCAGATATTCACCCACGCTCGCTCGTTTTTCCTGAACGATTCCATCAATCGGGGCCTGCACCGACGTGTCAGCCAATTGCTGGCGGGCCAAAGCCAATTCGGATCTGCGTTGAGCGAGCAGCCCCTGCCGGTTCCTGATCTCTTCAATAGCGTCCTGGTAACGACTAAGCATCACTTTGTAAGTCGCATCGAGAGTATCAAACTCCGATCGCGCGATAATACCCTGCTCCACGAGTCGAGCCCCTCGGTCACGAGCTACCCGAGATTCGTCGAGTACCGCGCGCGCCTGGCGCACCGTGCCAGTCTGTTCGGGCGCGACTCGATCGTCTTTGCCGTCCGGTGAGAGGCCCACACGCGCCCGCGCCTGGGCCAATGAGGCCTCTGCCTGCTGAACGCGCAGGTTGTAATCCTGCGGCTCCACCTGCGCGATCACTTGTCCCCGACGTACAAAACTACCTAGATCTACTGTTATTGTGCGCAGACGACCTGGAACTTTTACGCCCGCAACAGTTTGGTCATACGCGGCAAGGGTTCCGTTAACAGTGACGGCTTCACCGAATGGTGTCTCTTCCACCCGCGCAGTCTTAACCTGTCGGGCGGTCTTCGCGTCCCCCGGCCCGCCCTGCCGTTGACCTGCGGGATAATCGCTCTTGCATGCAGTGGCAAAAACAGATGCCAATAGCAATAGCCCAATCTGTATGCGTGCCCGTGTCAGAGAACGCACAATTCTAAAAATCTTAGCCATAAACAAATCAATCAGCGCTTCAGACAGATCGCGTGACTTGATGTTGACGCACCTATCCTAATGGAATTGGGTAGTTTAGCACGCAGGGAAGATATTTATTAATTGAGGCTTACAATGGGACTGATGCAGTGGATTTCATCCATCAACTACAGAACCGTGCGCGGTAGCGCCGGATCCTTTAGGCTACTCAACATAAAGCAATTAGGCTTTGTAATGGCTTAGCACAAAAAGTCGATTGAGGGAGTTCGCGGACCGTTATCAGAACCGGAAGCAAGCGACCGGGTCACCGTTCAAGAAAAAGCTGAGGGTTTCACTGTCAACAAGCGCCTTCTTAGATGAGCCGCGACCCGGGCGCTATCGCTTTCGGTTCTGATTTGTTCGGCTCGCCGACTCTTGTGTAAGGCCCTGCATAATACTTGTGCCTCGAGCATCCCGCGGGATCGCAGAATCACCAGGCGCCGAAAGGTTTGACTCTCCGCATAATCCCAAGTGACTTGTTTGATCCGGCGCTACCGCCCTCGGTTCTTTTGTTATCCACCGAAGCTGCGTCTGATCAGGTAGGAAGCTTTAACGAAGAAGGTTCGGCTATTGCGACGGAAGCCGGGCACAATGTCCGTGGTAAACGGGTTCGGGCTGTCGTAGTTCATGTCGTCGTTATATCCGACGTAGAACGACGTGCCTGGACTGGGGGTGTAGCCAACAAGGGCCTGGGTGCGGAGCCTTGAATTCAAGGTATTGTAATCGAGAATCAGCCGCGCGAAAGTGGCCTTACTGAATTGGTAAGTAGCTCGACCGGTGAGAATGTTGATGTCGAAAGCGACGAGACCCGTGTCATGCCGAACCAGGCGTTGCTTGGTCAGGTTGAATTGCGTTCGCAATTCATTGGTCGGTTGAAAGGTGATGCCGCCGTTTATCTGGAATAAATTGCCACGGCCAGGATCCAGCGGCGCGGCTTGGCCCAAAAGCAACGCTGCCGGACTTACGCGCGGGTATTTCTGTCCATTGCCGAAATCAAGATCGAAGTGTCCGTAACGATAGGTAACCTGTCCATTGAACTGAATTTTCTTGCTGTAGTTTGAGCCGGTAAAAACCGAGAAGTGCTGCTTGTTTGATGAGCGTTCATTGTCGGCGCCGTAGAACGTACACCTGTTGACCACCGCAAACGCGTTACAAGGTCGCGCTTCGCGTGTGCGTCCAAATTCGTGATCAAACAGGCGCTCGTAAGCAGGTTCCCAAAAAGCGCCAAGATAGCTACTACGCGGAAGACTCAGTTCGAACATCATTTCTGCTTCCCACCCGTACATTTGGCCCATCCAGTTGTAATCAACGTGAGTGAAATTATGTACGTGGTAGGACTTAACCGTCTTCTTTGGACGCTGTTCGGAGTTGTAGCGCAGATAACCATAGTTGAAGTTTGAATTAGTCCGGCCGACAAACCCGACATCGGCGCGGTAGTCTTTGGTATAGCCGTCGCCGCCAAACTCCCAACCCCAGTTGCGGCCAGCTCTCGTGTAGTTAGTCGTATAAGCGAAACCGTTGCCGGTCCGATAGCGCGAAAACACCGAGTCGTTGGGATTGTTGAAGAAGTTCCTCGACGTCGTTCCCAGCACCTGAAACGAGACTGTAGACATCTTGTCGAGTCGAAAACGTCCGTCCACACCCGCTAACTGATTGTGCTTCTCGATAAAGTTGTAGCTGGTCGCCAGAAACCCAAGAGTGTTCTCTTTCCCGATGTCGCGCTTGAAGCGCAGTACGCCTACGTACGCGTTCTTCTCCAGGAACCTGAAGTTGTTTGGATTTAATCGCTCGTCTCCAACAAAGTTTCCCGGCCCGTTGTCGCTTGCTGCCATGATTCCAAAAGTGTTGCGGCCCTTCTTGCCGGTTAACTTAATGGCAACGTCAGGGTCGACAATTGATCGCGTATGGACGGCAGAGATCGAGGTCTGAAAGATATCGATTCCTTCAAGAAAGAAGGGTCGCTTCTCAGCGAAGAATATGGGGAAGCGTTGATTCGCAGTGACTACCAGCTGATCGGCTTCGACCTGGGCGAAGTCAGGATTGATTGCGAGATCCAGAGTTAACGCCGGACTCGGAATAAACTTGGCTGTCAGGCCAGGATCGAGTCCAACCGGTTGGTTAACCAGGCGACCGGGATCGAGGGCCGCCGCGGCGGTCCCGGGTAGAACACCAAACGAGCGAACAAACCTGCCTTCCTGCGAAAACGTCAGACTTGGAATCAACTCAATCGTTTGTTCAATTGAAAGGTTTTCGAGGCCCGTGAGCTTGCCGGCCTGACTGAGATTGCTTGAGATGCTCCGCGAAAAAGGCATCCAGGAATCGAGCTCTCTCTCAAAGCGCTGAATGCGGCGGAAGAAATGTGCACCCCAGTGTTTCCCTTTGCCGGCTTCGAAACGCAGCGACTTGAATGGGATCGCAATCTCTACAAAGTAACCCTGATCGGTAATGATGCCTTTGGACTCCAGCAACAGATCGACGCTGAAATCCTCGCCACGGCCTTCCGTTATCACACCGTCGGCCTGAATTCCGAGCGGATTGAAAAAAATCTCAAACGCTTTGCGCTGATCGTTGAACGTGTCGAGGTAGAAACCTACGAAGTCGTCCTGAAAGATGTTGTCCCGCTTCGCAACCGTCGACCGGATCTTGTCGGGCTCGTCAAAAGCACGGAAAGCGATGTAGAGGAATTTTGGATCGTAGCCGATAAGGACTTCCGTTGGTTTTGAAGGAGGTAAGTTGTCGCCCGGTTGTATCTGATAGAAATCCTTCAGAACGACAGCGTTTTGCCACACTTGGTCGTCCAGCTTACCGTCGATTACCGGGGGTGTATCGAAGCGCGGGATCTTGACCGGGTTTGCTTTTTCAGGTGGGAGAGCAATTGCACCTGGCTTTCCAGCAGGGGGCTGAACGGCGGACGGCGTATTGGGGGATGAACTCGGCGCCGGCACTGCGGATGAAGTCACTGCTGGGCTGGCTTCAGGTGACGGAGTGGACGCAGAAGCGACGGCTGGCGAGGACGATGGCGTCGGCACCGCCGGACCAGAACTCGTGTTCGGTACAGATTGAGCTGAGACCGCAGTCGAGAGAACAAGCGCCACAATGGCGGAAAGTAGAAATTTTTTCATTATTTCGGAGAGGTTCTAGCAGCTACCCTTCACACCCAGAGCTTAACTCATTGATAAGGACGTATCTATCTAACGCTTTGTTAACTTGTCGATAGGCGGGGAAGCAACGTCACTAACCGAGAACCGTTCGAGCACGCCTATGGTAAGTTCGAGATATTATAAAAGTGAATAAAAGTCGTATTAAATATGGGGGCTTGGGACCTTGTCGCCCACCGATTGTGCTCGCTACCGAGTTAAGCTTTTTTCCTGTAGTCTGAAGCCGAACGGACTTGAACACTCAAGATTGACGATTCTAAACACACGTCTGGCTTCTATCCTATGAACGCCGAAAATATTGGAAAGTTGCAAAAACATGGTGGTGGATTTGAGGAGTTGAATACGCCTCCAACGGCCCTCAGTGAATCACTGCGCAACAGTCCATTCATGCGCGCTTGCCGCCGAGAACCGGTCCCCTACACTCCGATATGGTTAATGCGTCAGGCAGGCCGGTACATGAGAGAGTATCGCGATGTACGAAGTCGATTGGGCTTCCTCGAATTGTGCAAGACGCCGTCGCTGGCTGCCGAGGTTACGGTCACCGCGGCTGAACGGTTGGGTGTGGACGCGGCAATCATCTTCGCTGACATCCTGCTTATTCTGGAGCCAATGGGTCTCAATCTTGAGTTCAGTAAAGGCGATGGTCCAGTTATCCATAATCCGGTCCGGTCTACCGCGTCGGTCGAAGATTTGCGCGAAGTTGAAAACGTTGGGAGTTTGGAATTTGTCTTCGAGGCCATAAGGCAAACTCGCAGCGCACTCAGACATGATTTGCCGCTCATCGGATTTTCAGGCGCGCCATTCACGCTTGCGTCATACATGGTCGAGGGGGGCGCGTCGAAAAACTACATCCACACGAAGTCGATGATGTACAACGACGCGGGCGCCTGGCATCAGATGATGTCGCTGATATCACGCGCCCTGGTCAGATACCTCAATGCGCAAATTGAAGCCGGCGCTCAGGCAGTACAGTTGTTCGATTCATGGGTAGGAGCTCTGGGACCGGATGACTATCGCCAATATGTTCTGCCACATACAAGAAGCGTCGTCGAAGGAATTAATCCGGGTGCGCCAATCCTACACTTCGGCACCGGCACTGCTGCTCTGCTGGAGCTGATGCGCCAGGCGGGCGGTAATGTAATTGGACTCGATTGGCGTGTACCGCTTGACGAAGGTTGGCGACGCGTGGGCCATGATGTTGGAATAATGGGCAACCTGGATCCTGTCGCGTTATTTGCAAACCAGAAGGAACTCCTGAGCCGGGCGGGAAGCGTTCTTAAAGCCGCAGGCGGACGACCCGGGCATGTCTTCAACCTTGGGCATGGCATTCTGCCCGAAACGCCGGTAGAAAACGTCAAGGCACTAGTCGACTACGTCCACGAAAACACCGCTACCCAAAGCTGAAACGCACACCTTCGAACTCGCCTCCGTTCTGCGGAATAGGCGTTGCAGCTTCCTTCTCGGACTCTTCAGGAAGTACTGAAAAGATACGATTCGGAGCAGTAGTCCATCGTTACGGAGGCTTTTGTCGTTAACAATGCCTTCTAACGGTTGGACTATGCCACTGACTCATTTACGAACGAAAAGGAGAAATCAGTTATGGGATTGTTTGACAAGATGTTCGGACGCGGTGCCTCCGATTCCGAGCAACAGCAAGGTGCGCAACAACGGTTCAACGAATTGAAAAACAAGTATCAGTCGGCGCTAAATATGGCCGACCAGCAGCAAGTCCAGTTTCACAACCTTCACGTCCAGGACAATAAGCTCTACATCAAGGCGACCGCGCCTTCGGAAGATGCGAAGAACAAGTTATGGGATCAGTTAAAGTTAGTTAATCCCACCAACGACGATTTGACAGCGGACATCAGCGTTGATGAACGCCGCTCGATGGCCGCAGCCGCGGGCGGGGCGCAAGCCTCCGGCGGCCAGGACTACGCTGTTAAAGCGGGCGATACGCTCTCCAAGATCAGCAAACAGTTTTATGGGGACTCGAATGAGTACATGCGTATCTTCTACGCAAATCGCGACAAACTCAGCGATCCGGACAAGATCCAAGTGGGGCAGAAGCTGGTAATCCCAGCTGACGATGACGCATAAATTGGAATTCAATCGATAGCAGCAAAGGAGGCATTACAGGATGCCTCCTTTTCTTTGACACTAATTGTAGGGGCGTCCCTCCGTGGGCGCCCCGCTTTGCCGCTCGTCTTAATTGTAGGGGCGTCCCTCCGTGGGCGCCCCGCTTTGCCGCACATCGGAGCCCCCGTAGTGCGCGATGACGTCGAGTCTGGGTGGAGCGCTTGCCGCCGGGGGCGCCCACGAAGGGACGCCCCTACAAAAGTACAACAGGACGCACCACGCGGCGCTTGTGTTACGATCCTTTGCCCGTTAAGTTTGCGCGTTCAATTTCGGAAAAGCGCCGAAGCCCCATGCCTGACATGCTCGTCAATTTGCTGAAGCTGCCACTGCTCGAGCCGTCGACGCACGAGCTGGGAAAGTCCTCGGTTCTGGTCCGACGTGCGCAGCCTTTTGAGATCACTCCGGTAATGGACTTTGTTGAACAGGAATTCTCCGTCGCCTGGGCAGATGAAATTTCCGTGGGCTTTGCAAATAAGCCGGTGTCTGTCTACATCGCAACATTTGAAAACGAAGTTGTCGGGTTCGCGGCTTACGAATGCACTCGGAGAAACTTCTTTGGACCAATGGGTGTGAGAGAAGATATGCGCGGGCGTGGCATCGGTAGGGCACTGCTGCTCGTCTGTCTTTGGGGACTTCGCGAAATGGGTTACGTATATGGAATCATCGGTGGCGTCGGTCCTGAGGAGTTCTACCGAAACACCGTTGGAGCGATACTGATTCCAGATAGCACACCGGGCATTTACGCCGACCGTCTGGAATGATCGATCATCGTAACGCAAACTGTTAGTTTGCGGACAGTCGGTGACACAACCGAAGTAATCTTAAGCGCTCCGTCCGCTATCTAGTCAGATTGCGTTACACAAATCGCGAAGTTCGCAGTTCAATCTTGAGGTTGGGCAGCGACGCAACTAAAGCTTGAACCTCCAGACTGCTTCATTTAATGAATAAAGTCGAAAATCTTCCGAGCACGAACGCACAAGCACCGAGCTCTGCGCGGCCACCGGGTCCGAAGGGCCAGCCCATTCTCGGGGTTATGCGAGAATTCAATCGCGACTCACTCAGCTTCATCACCCGAGCTCGAGATTATGGCGACGTTGTTCGCATGCGTTTCTTCTACGTGACAGCGTTCTTTCTCTATAACCCCACCGACATCGAGTATGTGCTTTCCACAAACGCGAAGAACTTCATCAAATCGATGTCTCTACGCTCAAACTTTTTTCATCGGCTGCTGGGTAATGGTCTATTAACGAGCGAAGGTGATTTCTGGCGCCGCCAGCGACGCCTGGCCCAGCCCGCTTTTCACCGCCAACGGATCGGCGCATATGGCGACGTGATGGTCGAGTATACGACGCGGCTAATGTCTTCCTGGCGCCAGGGCGAAGTTCGCGACATTCACCGCGACATGATGCGACTCACTCTGGAGATTGTGGTCAAGACGCTCTTCAACGCAGACGCTTCGGGTGATGCCGACAAAGTCGCGCGCGTGCTGGAGAAGATCGTTCAGCCGTTTGCCTCACAAGCCACGTTGAAATGGATTTTGGATAACCGGCTGCCGACTCCCACGCATCGCCGTTTTGATCGGGCGGCCAGGGAGATTGACGAGATCGTCTATCGGATTATCGCCGAACGCCGGAAGAGTAGCTCCGACGAAGGCGATTTGCTGTCAGTGTTGCTCGCCGCGCACGATGAAGATGGCAGCCAGATGACCGATCGTCAGCTACGCGACGAAGTAATGACGATTTTCCTGGCTGGTCACGAAACGACTGCTCTCGTGCTTTCGTGGGTTTGGTATCTCCTGGCTAAAAACCCCGATATCGAACGCAAGTTTCACGAGGAGCTAGATGTTGTATTGAATGGCAGACAGCCTGATGTTGCCGATCTGCCGTCGCTGAAATACACCGAGATGATCGCGAAAGAGTCGATGCGGCTTTATCCACCGGCGTATGGGTTGGGACGAGAGCCAATTGAAGATTGTGAGATTGGCGGATTCCTGGTTCCACGTAAATCGCAGGTCTTCATGTTTCCCTGGGCGCTTCATCGCGATCCGCGGTTCTTCGAAGAGCCGTTGAGCTTTCGTCCAGATCGCTGGACGGACCAGTTCTCTAATAGCTTGCCGAAGTATGCCTACTTCCCTTTTGGGGGCGGACCGCGCGCATGCATTGGAAACTATTTTGCGATGATGGAGGTAGTACTAGTGCTTGCGGCCATGGGCCAACGATATAAATTTAGTCTCGCGTCAGATCAGCACATTGACCTATTACCGGCGATGTCGTTGCGACCTAAAGGGGAGATTAATGTGCGGCTACAATCACGATAGTTCACTGGAAAGAGCTTCAGTGGGATAAGCGGGCATCATGAACTCGATTGGCGACCTCCGATCATCGGAACGACGTGCCCGCCTGGTCAAGATTTGCCAGGACCTCCCTGAGGTCGTTATCGAGCCAGCTGGCGAGTCGCATATGGCTTTTCGGATTCGCAAGCGAATATTCGCCTACTACCTATTTGACCATCATGGCGATGGGCTAATCGCTTTCACCTGTAAATCGAGCCTCAGCGAGCAGCGTCGCCTCGTGAAATCCGATCCTGATAGTTTCTTCGTGCCGGCTTACCTCGGCTCAAAAGGTTGGATTGCGATTCGACTGGATCTTGACGAAGTGGATTGGGATGCCGTTTCAGAGCTTGCTCGCATAGCTTATCAAGATCTTGCACCTCGAAAACTGGCAGCGCTTGTGGAATAAACTTCCCACCGAATTACTCGATTACGCGGGCAATCCGCGTCCATTCATCTAATGTCAAAGTCTCGCCCCGTCGTTGCAAATCAACCTCGGCCTGACAAAGGACAATGCTCGCGCCGCCGTGACTCTTCACCTTCTCCTGTAACGGTGAAGGTGAGCTGCGTAGGTTGTTGAGAATTGTCTTTCGTCTTTGCGCGAAGCCTGCGCTGACAACTTGCCAGAGCAGTTTTTCATCCTTTACTGCCAGACCTAATACGGGCCTGGGCGTAAGTCTGATCACACTACTCCAGATCTTTGGCGCGGGCCGAAACGAACCAGGGCCAACATCAAATAGCCTTTCTGACTCGCAGTAAGCTTCCACCAAAACAGACAGAAACCCTCTCTCCTTTGTACCTGGCAGCGCAGTTATGCGGTCCACGACCTCCTTCTGCAACATCAGAATCATCTCGGTCATACAATAACGTTGTTCAATAAGTCTTTGAAGGATCGCCGTAGCAATGTTGTACGGAAGATTCGCGACAACCCGGGCTTGGGTTGCCGGCTGAATCGCATCGCAAAAATCTGTAGTCAGTGCGTCGCTTTGAACGAGTGTGAAATTGCTTTTCGAACCAAATCTGTCTTCGAGAATGGGAATGAGGTTTCGATCGAATTCTACTGCCACCAGATGACCGGTGGTTTCCAGGAGTAATCCAGTCAGCGCGCCTTGACCGGGACCAATCTCGATGATCGTTTCGTTTGGTCGCGGCTGCAGTGCGTTAACGATGCGCTCAATGACTCTTTTGTCAACGAGGAAGTTTTGGCCGAGGCGTTTGGAAGGATGATGCATTAAGGATGAAGGCTGAAGTGGTGACGCCTCGGTTTCTTTTTTCATCCCTGGTCCCTCAACCTTGCGACTCCCCTCTCCGTCTCGGATAACCAGTGACTTCAATGTCGTTGCCCCGAGAGATGATTTCCACGTCCTGAAGTTCAAACGCATCGGCCAAAACCTCTGCGCCCTGGCCTCCAACGGCACTTGGAGCCTCGCGTCCCCCAATAATAATAGGCGCTAGGAAGAAAGAGACTTTGTCGACGAGCCCGGCATCAAGTAGTTTGCCCGCCACGTTCGCGCCGCCCTCGACCAGCACACTCTGGATCTCACGATCGCCCAGGGCTTGCAGCACCGGCAACATATCGCGTCCGTTCCCAGCGTCTTGAATGACATCGACACCATGCGAGACGAGCGCTTCACGACGAGCATTCGAAACTGCACCGCCGACAAAGACAAATAAGGGCGAATCTTTCGCAGTCTTGACGAGCTGGGAATCCGGTGAGATGTCCAGTCGTTCATCAAGAACAATTCGGACCAGCGGTTTGCGTCTTGCTTTTCCCGATCGGTCAGTCAACACCGGGTCATCCGCCACGGCAGTACCTGCCCCAACCAGTATCGCGTCATACTCATGACGGAGCTGATGCACTCGCTGTCTCGCCTCTTCCCCGGTGATCCACCGGGAGTCGCCCCTTTTCGTGGCAATTTTCCCATCAAGCGAAGCAGCGAGCTTGAGGTGAACAAAAGGGCGGCCTTCGCGCATGAAGTGAAAGTACTTCTCATTTACCTTTTCGGCATCGCTCGCTAACAAGCCCACGGAGACTTCCACGCCCGCTGCTCGCAAGTGCGCAAAGCCTTTCCCTGATACTTTCGGATTCGGATCCTCAACCGGCGCAAGTACACGCTTTATGCCGGCGTTAATCAATGCATCTGTGCAGGGTGGAGTGCGACCGTGATGCGCGTGAGGTTCGAGGGACACGTAGGCCGTGGCCCCTTTCGCTTTCGCTCCGGCTTGTTCGAGTGCATAAGTCTCAGCGTGTTTCAGCTGCTCGTAAACGTAGAACCCCTGGCCGAGTATTTCCGCTTCGGAGGTAGCAATCACGCAGCCAACTAAGGGTCCGGGGCTCACCAGTCCCGCACCTTGCGCCGCCACATCCAACGCTCGCGCCATCAAGAGGCGATCCGTCTCGGTTGCTGCTGGTTCAGTTATCGCAATTGTTTGTGGCATCAGTGATCAGAAGTCATTCAAACAAGCCGTTGACGTACAACTCCGGATCGAAGACCACCAGATCGTCAACCTTCTCTCCAATTCCTGCATACCTAATCGGCAGGCTAAGTTCATTGGCAATAGCGACGGCAATGCCGCCCTTCGCGGTGCCGTCCAGCTTCGTGAGCACTATTCCGGTAACTCCCGCGACTTTGAGAAACTGCCTCGCTTGCTCCAAACCGTTTTGTCCGGTGACAGCGTCCACCACCAGCAAGGTCTCATGCGGCGCTCCTTCAACCTCTCTCGCCGCCACGCGTTTCATCTTCTCGAGCTCAGCCATCAGGTTCGACTTGTTATGCAGTCGTCCCGCCGTGTCAACAATCAAAACGTCAGAGCCTCTGGCCTTCGCGGCCTTCAGAGAGTCGAACAAGACCGCTGCCGGATCAGTTCCCTGCTTCTGTTGAATCAGAGGAACTCCGGTTCGTTCGGCCCAAATCGCAAGCTGATCGGAAGCGGCAGCGCGAAAGGTGTCGGCGGCGCAGATAAGCACATCATTCCCTTCGGCTTTGATCCGTTGAGCCAGCTTCCCAATCGTTGTGGTCTTGCCGACACCGTTTACGCCAACGATCATCATCACGTATGGCGAAACGTTTTCAGGAACGCTAGTCTCCGAAGCAACGCCTCGCGATTCCGACAGTCGGAGAATTTTTAACAGCTCGGTTTTGATCGCCTGCTTAAGTGCGTCGAGATCGTTAATCTGTTTGCGGGCCACTCCACGTCTGACGGTTTCGAGAATGTGTTGCGTCGTCGCAACACCGATGTCCGCTGCTATCAAGGCCTCCTCGAGCTCATCGAGCAAATTTTCATCGATCTGCTTGAGACCCTGGAAGACCGTGTCCAGCCGTCCCGCAAGAGATTCGCGAGTTGCCGAGACGGCCCTGCGAAAGCGAGCCGAGAATTCCTGCTCCAAAGCAGCTTCTTGCGCCTGGAGCTCTTCAATTGAGAGATTCAGACCCAGCACGGATGTAGCGAATGGAGAGCGAGAAGGAACGGGCTTCTGTGGGGGTCCGCTGGGTGATACTTCCAGCGGATGTCTGACGGTCTGCGGCCCGCTAACCGCCACTTTTGGAGGTTCAATTGGTACAGGAGTTGGCCCGCCACCGGTAGCAACAGGCTCAACAACTTTTGTGTTTAGCAACGCGGGATCGGAAACAGCAATCGCAGCAGGAGTGTCTGAAGTTATTGCCTCTTCAACCTTTTCTGGAGTGCCAGGCTTCGGCGAGGGTTCGTTCAGTTTTAGGGATACAAACTGATCCCCACTTTTACGTTTCCAAAAGAGTCCCATAAGAATCGGTCCATCACAATTTCACTGCTTGGAATTGAATTGTTGATTATAAGCGACAGCCACACCGAACAAAAACAGACGCGACTTGAGATGAAGTTGCGACGCTAACCAAACACAAAAATGGGGCCCCCATAAGGGACCCCTATAAACCTTCAGCTATTGCGTTATTAGGATGCTAGCAGAGGTTCGGGTTCGCCCGTCGGTTGCATTGCTTGTGGAGGAGCGTTTTTCTGCGCCTTGTTGCTCTTGAGTTTTACAGAGCCGGGACGTATCTGTCCGTCCTCGCATGCCTGAACAAATGCGGCCACTACATCGGCATCGTACCGCGTATCCACGAAACTCTGTATTCGAGCGATGGCGTCCTCAAATTTCATTGCCTGCTGGTACGGCCTGTCAGTCGTCATTGCATCAAACGTATCAGCCACGGCAACGACTTTCCCCATCAGGGGAATCTCGTCGCCCTTGAGGCCCTGCGGGTAACCTTGTCCATTCACCATCTCATGATGCATATACATGCCCGGGAGAAATTCTTTCATGGCGCGAATCTGCGACATGATCTTGAAGCCTTTCTGAGGATGCTGCTTCATGATTTCGTATTCTTCATCCGTCAACGATGCGGGTTTCTTCAAAATCTTATCGTCGATGGCGATCTTGCCGACGTCGTGCAGCAAGGCGCTAATCCTGATCTTTTCACACTCGTCGTCAGAAATACCCATACGCTGGGCAATGGCCACAGAAATTCTCGACACGCGTTCTGAATGGCCGCGGGTGTAAGGGTCTTTTCCATCGATCGCTGCTGCGAGACTCTTAACCGTTCCAAGAAACAATTCTCGATTTTCATCGGCAGACCGCTGCAAGTCTTTGATGTAGTGTTCGAGGTGGTCGGTCATCAGGTTAAACGAATCGCCCAGGCCGCCTAATTCAGTTCGACTACGAACATTGATGCGTTGGGAAAAGTCGCCTGAAGCAATGCGATGTGCACCTAACGCCAGTTCCTGAACTGGCTGTGTCAACTTCTTGGCGAAGAAAAAGCCGATGAGAACAGTGAGAACGCCGGCTACGAAACTGATGAGCAGTGTTTGACGCCGCATGTCGCTAACAGATGCAAGCGCGGCCGACTCATCCTGGATAGCGATAACGCCAAGCCGCGAATTCTTGTCGAGTTGGGCGGTGGCGTAGGAGCCAAGCATCTCGACCTTTCTGTCGTCACGCATGAGCGTAAAAGGCGCGAGCGCTGACTGCACCTGCGCGCCCGATTCCTGCCAATCCTGCACGACCTTCAAATCGGTCATCGGCTTTTCCGAAAACGCAACGCTAGCTTCCGGGTGGGCCACTGCGCGTCCGTTTTGATCTACTACAAAAACCACCGGGAGGCCGGCGTTCAATAGCTCACGCTCGCTCTTTGAGGTCGGCTGGTGTACCGCCTTAAACACGTCTTGAAACGAAACGATGGCAACAACTGCCGCCACGACGTCATGCCCACTTGCCCCACCCATCACTGGCGCGGCAACTGTCAGGGCCATTTCCTGGCCGGAGCGAATTATTTGCGGTCGGCTCACAACAATGCGGCGGTCACTCATCTTCGCCAACACTTCGCTCACGCGCTGATCCACTTCATCACGCTGAATAACATCCGGTTGAAAAGCACGATGTAGGTTTCCGCTCACGGGCCAAATTGCCAGCGCGATCAAATTAGGATCTTCTTCCAGAGTCTTCTGTAAACGCGAAACGTAACCGGCATCATTGGGCGACTGGATTGCGCCAGTAATCTCGAAAGCTCTCGCCAGTCCTGTGACCACGTCGCGGTAACGCTGACCATAAAGTTCAATTTGCCGCGCTTTATCCTGGACCAACTGAGCCTGATAACGGCCTTCAATGGAGCGTAATTCCTCCGCAGTCCGCCCGGAAAGCAAAGTTCCGGCGAAGGCAAGCGGAAGGAGGCCCACTAGAAGCAGGACTCCCAAAACTATGTATAGAAGGCGTACGCGGCCTGGTTTTTTCACTATGTTTGAGGCTTATTCGTGGAAGTTGAGACTTTCCGATTGGAAGTCTTGACTGGGTCAGACGGCTTGAATGGCCGGGGGTCATTATGTCGAGTAAACTTAGGCCTGTCAACGCGTTTGTTAAACCAGTTTGGCCATTCAGCCTCCGTCGGAGTGCGTTACGGGAACACCGTGGTAGGTTAGGCAGCTTAGTACAGCTTTTTATTAGACTTAACGCTGACGACCCACGTCTAACGTTTGTGGCAGGCGCTGAAAAGCGCACGCTATCCCAGGCGGACGTTTCAACCGTTGAATTGGACAGGATGCTAACTGCTACGAGCGACGAGCAGATCGTAGAACGGGCCTTAACCGGCGACGCGGAAGCTTTCGGCGAGATCGTGCGCCGCTGGGAGAGACGTATCTTTGCGCTTTCTTTCGGGATGCTTGGTCGTGAGGAAGACGCGCGTGACGCGACCCAGGAGACTTTTCTGGCCGCCTTTCGCAACCTTCGTGCTTTTCGGGGCGAGGCAAAAGTCTCCTCGTGGCTGCATCGGATAGCTGTTAATCAGTGCATCACGCGGCAGCGGCGAGCCAAAGTCAGAAACGAGAGCGCGCTCGAAACTGAAGAGGAAAAAAATGCTTCAAGTTTTGCATCACCGGCTCACTATTCGCCGGGTCGTGTAGTTGAAGCACTGGAGCGCACTGAAGCCGTCAGGCGCGCAGTAAACGGTTTGCCGGTGGACTTGAGGCAAGTGGTAGTGATGAAGGAATTTGAAGAACTCACGTTCAAGGAGATTTCCGAGGTGCTTGATCTACCCTTGAGCACGGTCAAAAGCCGGCTCTACACGGCGCTCAGACAATTGCAGATGCGTTTACACAAGTTTGGTGATGGGTTGGCGTAAACGGAGTGTGAAGATGAAATCAGAAATTAATACTATCAATTGCGGACGGGAAAACGATCTCGTTGGTTTTCTATATGGCGAGTTGGATGCGATTGAAAAGCAGAGCTTCCAACGCCATATGCAGGACTGTGCGGAATGTGGCGCCCAACTATCGGCCTTCGGCGACATACGAGAGTCAGTAGTCGGTTGGCGCAATAAAGCGCTCGGCTCTATGTCGCCTTTGGTTGAGCATGCCGCCGTGACTCGGGTAGACCACGCGAAGCCATCCGCGATGGCTGCGCTCCGCGAGTTTTTCAATCTTTCACCGCTCTGGATGAAAGGCAGTGTTGCATTTGCATCGTTATTGTTTTGCTTGTTCGCGGTTTTGGCAGTCATTCGTTTTATGGAAACCGCACCTGAAACAACCGTCGCCAACAAAGTTGAGAGCGCTATTCCGTCGCCGCAGCAGGTAGATTCCGAGGTTGAACGTCGCGTAAAAGAAGAATTACAACGACAAGAAGCTTCCCGAAATGCGGGCGTGTCTACATCGGACGAGTCAGCCGTTGGACTGGCCCGGCAGCCTTTCAAGGGAACCAGGCAAGTCGCGTCCACTGGCACGCAGCGAAAAGCGGGAAGACCCCTTTCGAAGTTAGAGCGACAGGAGTTAGCAGCCGATCTCAGACTGACGGCTGATGATGGCGACGGAGACCTTGTCCTAATTGGCGACAGAATTAATCAGTAACTACTTTTATTGACTCTATTCTTGAGGTCCTATGAAACATAAATTACCAATCCTTGCGTTCCTGGCGATGATGACTATCTTTGCTGGCGCAGTGCCGGTGGCGGGCCAGGCAATGCAACCGCAGATGGCCCCACCCGTCCCCTCGCAACGTCCTCTTGGCGGCGACCCAATTCAGCAGCTTAATCTTACGCCCGAGCAGCGTGAACAAATCCGCGTGATTCGAGAAGAGAACCGTGACGAGCGCGCGACGATTAACCAACGAGTGCGGGAAGCTAACCGCGCGCTTGAACAGGTACTCGACACTGACAATCCTGTTGAATCGGCGGTTGAAGAACGCGTGCGCGAAGCAGCGGCGGCCCAGGCTGCAGCCATGCGTATGAGAATCATGAGCGAGGTCAGGATTCGACGCGTTTTAACTCAGGATCAGAGAGTCTTGTTGCGTATGTTGCGCCGGCAAGCTCTCGAAGCACGTGGTGAACGGCGTCAGGAAAACCTCGAGCGGAGGCAAAAACGTCGTCAAAGCGACTCGCTTCGTTTACGCGAACGGCGCAGGAACCGGGCTCCGCTTTTCCCCCGTACCGACGCGCCGCGAAGGCCACCCCTTTAACCAATGCTTTCCCCTGAGAGCCGGTCAGTCGAAATCGGACCGGCCCTTCCATTCATTACTCGGCAACCACCTCCTAAATCTCACGAAGCTTGACGCGTCGCACAACTTTGCGCATGATAAGCCGCTATTTCAAATGCGGCCGTCATTTAGAGTGCTCTACGATCTTCCGAGTTCGGCTGCTGATTCTCGCTTCTTCAATAGTCGTAGCGACGGCCGTCTAGAGCTCGCAAAGGCGGCTGATGGCTTCCTAAAACTAGCTCCAAAATGAACTTCGTTACTCGCGGTATCCTCGAGTTACAGGAAATCACCTTGATGGTCGTGCGGGCTGTCACTGGCTTCATCAAGGGTCCACGATATTTCTCGGAAATCGTCGCGCAGATGGATACGATCGGCGTCGGCTCCCTCAGCATAATTCTGCTTACAGGCTTCTTCACGGGCGGTGTCCTGACTGTTCAAACTTTCCCCACGCTGGCGTTTTGGGGACAGCAGGGGCAAACCGGACGACTGGTGGCCGTTGCACTGGTTCGTGAATTGGGTCCAGTGCTGACGGCTTTAATGGTGTGCGGGCGCGTGGGATCGGCAATAGCGGCTGAGCTCGGGTCGATGACGGTATCCCAGCAGATCGATGCGATGAGAGCGCTGGGTACCGATCCAATCAAGAAACTGGTCACTCCCAGGGTCTTCGCGCTGCTGGTAACCCTTCCCTTGCTGACAGTATTGGCTGACGTCGTCGGCATCGGCGGCGGAGCGTTTGCCGCCACCAGTCTCTATGGCCTCTCGATGGGCGAGTTTTTGAACGCCGTTCGTGATGGAATCAGCACGGATGATATTATTGGCGGTGTCATAAAGCCGTTTTGCTTTGCACTAATTATCGGTTCGATTGCGTGTTACAAGGGCTTGAATACTGAAGGGGGCACCGTCGGAGTCGGCAGGGCAACCACGCGAGCGGTGGTAACTGCGTCGATTGTCGTGATCATTGCCGACTTCTTCCTCGCGAGAGCATTGCAATACTTACTCGGTCAACCGATGACCTAATACCGAGTTACGAATGTCTTTATCAAACATAGAAACAGCACCGATCCACATCTCAGAGATGAGCGAAAACGCCGCCGAGTCGACTTTCGCCGAGGTCGACGATCGGCAACGGGTAATTCCAGCCATTGAGTTTCGCAATGTGGTGCTGTCCTTCGACGATCGCGTGGTCCTGGACAATCTCAGTTTCAAAGTTAATAAGGGCGAAACGAAGATCATCCTGGGCGGTTCAGGTGGTGGCAAGTCTACGATCATCAAGCTGGTACTTGGTCTTTTGAAGCCAGATTCCGGCCGCATCCTGGTCGACGGCGAAGACATTACTGACTACGGCGAAGTGCAAATGATGCCGGTGCGCAAGAACATTGGCATGGTCTTTCAGGAAGGCGCGTTGTTTGACTCTCTCTCCGTTTATGACAATGTTGCCTACCGCCTACATGAACAGGGCCTGCCGGAAGATCAGGTAGAACCGGAAGTAAGACGAATGCTTAGATTCGTCAACCTCGAAGATGCGATTGACAAGATGCCCGCTGAACTCTCAGGCGGTATGCGCCGACGCGTTGGAATCGCTCGCGCCCTGGTAGGCGACCCGAAGATCGTCTTGTTCGACGAACCAACAGCTGGGCTTGACCCGCCGACAGCACGGACGATTTGCGAGCTCGCTATGAAGCTTCGAGATCTCGAAGATGTGTCGTCGATATTCGTGACCCACGAGATGAACAACCTGGGATACATCTGTTCGGAGTACGCTGTAGTCAACGATGAAGGTCAGGTGGTGTTTGAACGTGAAGGCGAACGACTTTGTCTAACCAATAGTAAAGTTATGATGATGCGGCAAGGTCACATTATCTTCAGCGGAACGGATGAAGCGTTGCGCCGGGCTGAAGATCCATACATTCAGAAGTTTCTTCGCGGACATTAAGAAGGAAAGGATGAAGGATGAACGCTGAATGAAGAGAGCCAGTGTGATGCGCATCTGGTTTAATCTACATTCTTCTGCTTTCATCCTCCGCATGCCATGCCAAGATCAACCAAGACCGTAAGCCTGAATCAATTGCGTGTCGGCATCTTCGTGCTGATCTCAATCGTCATTCTGATCTTCCTGATCCTGAATGCATCCGGAGAGCTCAATCCCTTCACAAAGAAGCTTCACCTACGGGCGCGGTTTGCTGACGCCAACGGTCTGCGCGTTGGGTCGGAAGTACGACTGTCAGGCGTCCGCGTCGGCAAGGTAGACAAGATCACGCTGCTGCCTCCCTCCACCGAATCCACGACGCAGCGCGTCGAAGCGCTCATGGTTATCAACGGAACCATCGATGGCCAGCCGGCCACAGAGCGAATCCGCGAAGATTCGACAGCTCAACAGGGCTCGCCGAGTTTGCTGGGAAATGAAATGCTGATCAATATCAGCCCCGGCACAGCCCTGGCGGCGCCTGTCAAAGACGGAGCCATCCTGCGTTCATCCAGCTCTAACACCGTTAACGACTTTGCCACCTCCGGTACTGAAGTGGCCCAGCGTCTCAGCAAACTGTCCGAACAGCTTAGCGGAATTGTTAACGACGTGCAGGAAGGAAAGGGCACCGTCGGGCGTCTGTTCAACGATGAAGCACTCTACAACAACCTCAACTCCACAGTTCGCGAGACTGAAGATCTGATGAAGCAAATCAGATCCGGCCAGGGTTCGGCTGGCCGGTTTGTTAATGACCCGGCGCTGTATAACAACGCGAATGAAATTTCTATACAGTTGAGAAAGATTGCCGAAGACTTGAGGGCGGGTCGCGGCACCGCCGGGAAATTGCTGACGAACGACGAGCTGTATCTGCGTATCAACCGTACCGCTGATCGCCTCGACCGCGCGGTTGATCAGGTCAACTCAATGATCGTTGATGTCAACGCAGGTCGCGGTACCCTGGGCAAGCTGCTCAGGGATGAAGCGATCTATAACGACGCGCGTGCGGCGATTGCCCGGTTTAACACCACTGCTGAACGTATCGACAACATGGTCGCTGCCGCCCAACGCGGCGAAGGCACGGTCGGTAAACTTCTCACAGACGACGCGCTCTATTCCAACGTCAACCAATTCTCATCCGAAGGTGTGAAGATGATTTACGACTTCAGGCAGAATCCGAAGAAGTATCTGACAATCAAGTTTGAGCTTTTCTAACCCGGCCTATCGAAGATCTACGACTGCACCGATTCAAAGTCTCCGTTTAAGTGATCCATCGGACGGAGGCTCCTCGCACCCTTGTCTGCGTCGACTGATCCCGAATGCCGCACAAACCCTGAGCACCTAGAACGGACTCTCATCCGCGGATGGACCATATATCGACGGAAATGACGAATCACCCGAAGCGTCAAAGAAATAAGGTTTTATTTCGTGTGTTTTCGTGGATCGTCTCTGTCCTGTTGGACAGCGTATTCCCTACGGACAGCCTTTGCGAAGCCTTAGAGTGTCTGTGACTTGGGTACGATTCCAAAGGCACGCACTGGAAAAGTCCCGAAGTCTTTTACCTTTACTGGTACCGCAAAGAACTTGAAGTTCGCATCCGGAAGCTGATCGAGGCCACAGAGATGTTCGACGATCGGAATTCCGTGCGCGAGCAGAATCGAATGCGCAGGGCGATCGAGCGCGGCCGTATCGTCGATGTTGTAGGAGTCGATCCCGACTAAGGCGGCCCCAGCCTCAGCCAGGTATTCTGCTGCATCGCGAGTAAGAAATGGATGCGTGCCGTCTGAATACGATTCCGTTCTCCAGCGAGTGTCCCATCCAGTGTGAAATAGAACCGCTTTGTTTTTTACGTCAAGCTTCGCAATGTCCTTAGCGAAGATTCCGCGCTGCGTTGCGCTAACTCTGCGGACGACGACACCGTCCAGATTGGCCAATGATGCTAAATTGAGGCCAGCGAGATCATTGCCGTCTTCGTAACGATGAAATGGGCTGTCAAGGTACGTGCCCGTGTTTGCCACCATCTCAATCTTGCCGATGTGAAACTGAGTTCCCGGTTCATAGTGCGCCCGCGAAGCTTCTCTCGAAAGGTGGTCCGTAATAACCGGACCAGGTAGGCCCTTGTAAGTGATCATTCCTGCTTCAACCGTGTGGCTGACATCAATCAAATCGTAGTGCACTCAAGGCTCCCTTGCGCTAATAAGGTTTCAACCAACAGGCGTATGGAGTACAAGCTTCAGCTTGCGTGATTCGTTAAATGCACCCTGAAGCTAGATGCTAGATAGCTGAGAGGCAGCTTGAAGGCTGTACTCTATACGCCTGTTGCCAGGACTAGCACTTGAAAACTGCTCGCCATCCCACCAGGCAAAATCATCTCGCGGGCGGCCGTGCTTAAGCGAAGTCGTTCCGCATCACTGATAGCACGTTCAGATTCCAGCTGCAGCTGCGTTAACAAACCCGCAGATAGCAAAAATTTGTCCTGCTGCTCGAAAAGAATAGTTTCTAAGCCGAGCTTCCCTGCGACCCTTTTTACGTAAGTCCAATTAATTGTGGTCGTAAGGTCTTGCTCACCCGCATCAGCCAGGAGATCCTCAACAAGTTGATGTCGTTTAAATCCGCGCAGCGTTCCTTCCATTCGAGCCGATGGCGAATAGAGCTCCCGAGCCTCCTGACCGTAATCGACTGTAATGAGATAGCCTCTGGTTATCTTCGCGGTAGCCTGCGTCAACCAGTCTTCGATCGCAGGATTGACTTCCGCGACCTGACCTTCGATCAACTCAATTTCATTCTCCGTGAAGTAGTTGCTAATGAGTTCGGACGAGAGTGGTCCAAGGGTCCAAACAAAGTGGCCTTCGGGTCCGATATCAACATAGAACTCGCGAAGCTGACCGTTCTGCATGATCACGCGCTGGACCGGGAACGCGTCGAAAAGCTCATTGGAGAAAGCTATAACTGGGTTGATCTCACTTTCAGCGAGGCCTCCGAACTCGACGCGATCAGCAAATGGCGCAAGGCGGTCCTTCAAGGAGCTGCGGGCCTCGGAATTAATGTCGTCAACGATGTAGCGCGTCGCGGCGAAGACAGCTGGAAAGAACTCGCGAAGGGATTTTAAAACTCCGTTGGCAAAGCTTCCATCGCCCGAGCCCGATTCCGCGATTGTCCAATTCACTGGTTCGTCGAGTTTTTCATAAAGACTCGCGAAGTATCTGGCGAACGTGGCCGCAAACAAACTACTGCGCTCAGGGCTTGTGCGATAGTCACCTCCCCTGCCCCACCGATTTGCATTTGGACGGCTGTAGTAACCTTCGCGTTCGTCGTACAACGCCGCCTTCATCCAATCGCGAAACGTCATTGGACCATCTCGTCGAAGGCGTTCTCGTAATCGTGCGGTAAGCGTTGTCCCGGTGCCCATAGAGACGATCCACTAAATCACACGAAATATCACAAAAAAACTACCGGTTGTTGGGATCTTCTTTGTCTAGCAGTCGAGTTGTATTCTCGGTGATGCTGGGAGGTTGATAGAGCTCGGCGGTGTTGTGACGCGGTCTCCAACTTCCAGCCGGATTTGCGGAAGCCGGAGGCAGAGATTGACGTGGCACACTGTCAATTTGTGAATTCATGTGCGGCGCGTACGCAACCATTTGCCCACTCTCTATGGGAGGATTCGCATCCTCCATCATTAGTGCGTAAAGAATTCGAAGCAGCCCACCGATGAAGCAACCGATTGCTGCCAGAGGCACGAAGAGCTCGGGGTTAAAGTTGAAATTGGTGGTGATGATCGCCAGGATTGGAACTACCAGCAAGGTGCTGAGCATCAACAACGCGCCCTGGCGTACGCCTTTGCTTCGCGCGGACAGTCCTCTGTTAACGGGTTGGACGTAACGAGGTGGCACAATTCCGCCTGAAGCCACAACCGCAGTCACGCCTTCGAGCAGGAAGCCGCAGCGCGAGCAGAATCGCACATTGTCTGAAACTTGAAGTTGTCCGCACTGTGGACAATACATTTTGCGAATTATCCTCACCGGCGACCGCAGTTGAACGCAGCAACCGCTTTTCACTACTTGAGTAAAGCTTGGCTTAGATAATAAACCCGGGCGGCTGAATTGCGGAAAGATTCTCGACCGCCGCATAAATGTCCGACATGCTTTCAGCTTGTCGTTGCTTCGCAACACTGAGGCCAGGATACTGCTTGTAAAGGCGCAGATTGGGAGTTCCCGATCCTGACGACAAGCTGGAAGCATGTCGGACATTGATGAGCCAAGTAATATTAGTGCCCTTCGTAGCCTCGACGCCTCCAGCATCCCGCGCTACCGCGCTGGGTTCTGTAATGGCTACCGAACTATTAGCACCTGAGGGTCGCCCTTGCCTGACTCTGATGATCAGACGCCCGTAACAGGGCTTTCAAAAGCAGTTCGATTAACGGTTGTGTTTCCGTCGATGGGGTCGCCACATGTTTCGACAGACACGCATCGTCTGAAAAACTGACAAATGCGCGTTGACGAAGTGCCTCTACCTCGTCCAGGTGCTCCAGGATTTTTGCCTTGGTCGACAGGTGTTCGGGCAAGGTCCACTCGAATGGGTCATCCCATAGGTTGGCAGTAATCCCACCAAAAGTTCGCTCGATCTCAGCAGCACATCTTAGAATGCTCTCCCCGATCGAGACTGTCGGCACAGCTTCGGAAGCGGAGTATAGGGTTTCATCAGAGACCTGCTCCATGAGGAAACACGATTCCGAATGCAAACGCGCAAACTCCCGGTCGAAACTTTCTACCATGAGACGCTGGTTGGAAGTTTGCGCGCTTGGTTTATGGCCCATAGGCAGGACGTTGGGCAACGCCCTCCCAAACGGTCGAGCTACTGCCCCGAGAGATGAATCGTTACCGATCCTTTGATCGACGGTCTGACTCTTCCAACACTGTGCCAAAATTTCGGCCGCCCCAGTTGAACCCCGTGAGGATCCGACCCTTAACGCCTACTCGTGCGCCACGCGAAGGAACACCCCTACGCGTCGCCACCCAAATTCTTCCGGTGCCGTCGTCAATTTCGTAGGCACCCGTTCCGAAAGCACCGTAACTATCTTTAACCACACCCACGATCCCCACCTCTTTATCTCTATAGCGCGCCGGGTCAGCGTTGATTTTGGAAATTGTGGTTTGGCTGGGACAGGCTGTCATCAGGAACAAGCCTGCAAGCATCACCAAGGCCGCAGCAAGTCGTTTGACTGGATGCATAAGCGTCTCCTTTTCTCAATCTAATTTAGCTGGGAGAGCGCCGCATAAAACTGCTGTCAGGGGAAACAACTGCGACTCTTAAATGATGCCGAAAATAGCGGAACGGTTTTCCGCATTGGGCCAATTACGATCTTGAACTGTCTTGGCGATGCTATACCGGCCTGGTGCGAAAATCCAGTCGATAGAAGATACCCGGCCTGAAAAGCTTGACTTGCCATCTCACTGTCGACTATAGAAAACGCGAAGTTCAATACTTGCTGACGCTTCCTCGCATCCCGGCCACGAACGGAGCAAAAAACTTTTCTGCGCTAATCACTTCACCGGAGGTCAGACATGAACCCGTCGCATTTCGCGTCCATTGCGAGCGTTCCAGCCAGCTCGCTTCTCCAACAAGTCAGTTTTTTCGGAAAACTCTTTTCCTCAAAGAAATTGGCATTTAACATGGAACTGCAAACTGAGAATAACTGGTGCTGGGCTGCTACTGCCACAAGTGTTTCTCACTTCTATTGGCCCATCAGTACCTGGACTCAATGCCTCGTGGCAAGTAACGGATTGAGTTTGTCTTGTTGTGATGACCCGGTGCCGGGCGCCTGTGACGTCCCCTGGTATCTCGCCAAAGCTCTGGAGATCACAAAAAACTTCGTCAGCGTTACTGGCCCGGTTTCCTTTCAGACTATACGCGATGAAATTGACGCGGGACGGCCGGTTGGCGCGCGGGTTGGCTGGAGCGGTGGAGGTGGGCACTTCATGGTCATCTATGGTTACAGCCTGGTGGGGAATGTGGAGTATTTTGATATAGATGATCCGATTTATGGGAAGAGTCACCTTACCGTTGCTGACTTTTCGAATAACTATCAGGGGACGGGAACCTGGACCGACACCGACTTCACAAAGAGTTACATCAAGATGCCCATAAAAATACTCATCCCGAAGGAATCAATCCTACGCCGAATCTGGGAGGTCCGTCCGTTACTAGACCTGAAGCAGGAGAGGGTTGTAACGAACATGGCCCATGATGCTGGTGGCGCCGGCGGTTCATCGCTCGGAATGGCCCAGCGCATTTACTCCCTTGGCCTGGACTCCCTCTTGGCAGAGAATTACCCGTCGCCCCAGCCCGTTGCTTTGCGTGTCTATGAAATATCATCAGACAAACCCCGGGCCTTCTTTGATGTCAGCGAAACAGAAGACGCGCGAGTGATGCAGATGTCGGCGTCGCCCAATCAGCTGGAAACCCTTTGGCGGGGTGTGGCCGAGGCGCTGTCCCTGGGTGAACGAAGTAGTCAGGAAGCCGAGCTGCGACTGTTTCGAGTCCCGGCCGTTAATTTTGAAGCGGTGTGGTTGAATTATGAAGGTGACGAAAGAGATGTGTTGGTCCCATTGCGAACCGTTGGCAGACTCATTGCCCACCGACCTGTACATCTCCCGGAAGCGCTGGAAGCCTTGAGAGAAGCCGCCCGTCCTTTGGCTAATATGGATGACGGGATGGGGGCCTAGGGTGCGGTTGGGTTTTCGTAATCTCTAAATGACTCAGGGTGACCTTATGGTCACCCTGAATACCAACCCGTTAGTCCCTAAGGCTAATTTCCAAACCAGCCAATCGGCTTGCCTGACAAATCAACCCACACGCTCTTCACGTTTGTGTAAAGGTCGAGAGCGTGTTTGCCCATTTCCCGGCCGTAACCTGACTGCTTATACCCACCAAACGGCGAAGCGGCATTAAACATGTTGTAGGTATTGATCCAGACCACGCCCGCCTTAATCGCTTTCGCAAACTTGTGCGCTCGCGTGATGTCGCGGGTCCAGATGCCTGCAGAAAGGCCATAGATCGTGTCATTGGCCTGCTTAATCAAATCATCTTCGTCCTTGAACGTGATCACGGAAACCACTGGACCGAAGATCTCTTCCTGTGCCACGCGCATCTTGTTGGTGACGTCGGAGAAAATCGTGGGCTGGTAGAAGTAACCCTTCTGGAAAGCCCCTTCGAGTGTTGGACATTCTCCGCCGGCGACAACGGTAGCACCCTCAGACCGCGCAATGTCGGCATAACCCTTAACTCGGTTGAGTTGCTCCTCAGAAACCTGCGGTCCCATATGCGTGGCCTTGCTCATGGGATCACCCACAACGATGTTCGCGGATTTTTCCTTCAGTCGATCGATAAACTGGTCCTTAACCCTCTCTTCCACAAACAGGCGCGAACCGGCGCAACAAACCTGGCCCTGGTTAAAGAAGATTCCCATCATCGCGCCGCTGACAGCCTGCTCGATGTCAGCATCTGCAAACACGATGTTTGGTGCTTTGCCTCCCAGCTCGAGCGAGACCTTATGCAGGTTCTCCGCTGCTGCTTTGGCGATCAACTTACCGACTTCGGTCGAACCCGTGAATGCAACTTTATCCACGCCCGGATGCGCGGCAAGTGCAGCTCCGGCGGTTTCGCCGAAGCCCGGCACAATATTGACAACGCCTTCCGGGAAGCCCGCTTCCTGAATCAGCTTACCCAATTCCATTGCGGTCACAGGCGTTTGCTCTGCCGGCTTCAGGACAACTGTATTTCCCGCGGCCAGGGCTGGCGCAAGCTTCCACGCGGCCATCAAGAGCGGAAAGTTCCATGGGATGATCTGCGCGCAAACGCCAACTGGCTCGCGCAAAGTGTAATTGAACATCTGACCGGGGACGGGGATCGTTTCGCCTTCGATCTTTGTGGCCCAGCCGGCGAAGTATTCAAAGTTTTCCGCAACTTGCGGTAGATCGACGTAAGTAGATTCCTTGATTGGCTTGCCGTTATCAGCGGTTTCGAGTGCGGCCAATTCACCGGTTCGCTCTTCGATGAGTTGCGAGAGCTTGTACATAAGTCGTCCGCGATCACGCGCGCTCATTGTGGACCACTTGCCTTCGAAAGCGCGGCGCGCCGCCGTCACGGCTTTATCGATGTCCGCTTTGTCCGCTTCCGCGACTTCGGCGAGGGTTTCGCCGGTGGAGGGATTGGGGGTTGAAAACGTCTTGCCAGATTCGGCATCGACCCACTGTCCATCAATTAAAAGTTGATATTTTCGCGGCGGAGTTGATTCGACTGGTTGTACGGATGACATTTGTTATCTCCTATCTTGCGGCGACAAACGCGGGTTTATCGCTGGGGTTAATACTTCACGACAGTAGGTAAAGCAAACTGTTGGTTTGCGGACCATAGCCAACAATCGCGGTCGCAGGTCGAGGCACGTCTTGTCAAGATTCACAAACTAACAGTTTGCGTTACGTTTAGAAATCTGTCGTACCGGCCAATAGCTGTCTGAGCACATATGGCAGGATGCCGCCGTGCTGGTAGTAGTCAATTTCGATTGGCGTGTCAATTCGAAGGATGACTGGAACTTCCTCCGTTTCTCCTGATGCCCGATGAATGATCAGCTTAATTTCCTGTTGCGGCCTGACGCCATTCTCCAGACCAGTCACGTCAAAAGTCTCAGTCCCATCCAGACCGAGTGAAGCGGCATTCGTTCCTTCTTTAAATTGGCAAGGCAAAACACCCATGCCCACAAGGTTGCTGCGATGGATTCGCTCGAAGCTTTGGGCTATTACTGCTTTAACACCCAACAGACGTGTCCCCTTAGCGGCCCAATCACGCGAACTGCCCGTGCCGTATTCCTGCCCTGCGATTACCACGAGCGGCATCTGTTCTTCCTGATACTTCATGGCGGCATCGTAAATACTCATACGATCGCCTTCAGGGTAATGAACAGTTACGCCGCCTTCGACGCCGGAAACCATCAGGTTTTTAATCCTGACGTTGGCAAAAGTTCCACGGACCATCACCTCGTGGTTTCCACGACGCGCGCCATAACTGTTGAAGTCGGCAATGCTGATGCCTTTTGATTGCAGGTACAAACCAGCAGGGGAATTAGGTTTGATCGCGCCCGCAGGACTGATGTGATCAGTAGTGACTGAATCGCCAAAGATTGCCAGCGGTCGCGCGCCATGCACGTCTTTCCAATCAGCGACCGCATTGCTAAAACCTTCGAAGTATGGCGGCTCGCGAATGTAGGTTGATTCAGGGTCCCAATCGTAGACGTTTCCGGTTGAAGTCGGAATGTCGTTCCACAGAGGGTTCTGCGATTCGAAGTTGCTGTACAGCCTACGATACGTCTCAGGGTCAAACGCCGCTCGCATCAGCTCGCTGATCTCAGCAAGGTCGGGCCAAATCTCGCTAAGATAAACATCCTTACCGTCATGGTCTTTTCCAATCGGCTCGGTTGAAAGATCAATATCAACCTGACCGGCAATCGCAAAGGCAACTACAAGTGGCGGGCTCATCAGAAAGTTTGCTTTGATGCTTTGGTGAACTCTCGCCTCAAAGTTTCGATTACCTGAGAGAACGCTCGCGGCAATCAGATCATGTTCGTTGACGACGTTTTCGATGTTTGGATCCAGTGGGCCTGAATTACCGATGCAGGTCGTGCATCCGTAACCAACCAGATTGAAGCCAAGTTGATCCAGATATTCCTGCAAGCCAGTTTTCTTTAAATACTCGGTAACAACTCTTGAGCCTGGGGCGAGCGAATTCTTTACCGCTGGACGCACCATCAATCCACGCGCTACAGCCTTCTTCGCAAGCAGACCGGCGGCAATCATCACGCTGGGATTTGATGTGTTAGTGCACGAAGTGATCGCGGCGATCAGAATGTCGCCATGGCCCAGGTCGACTTCGGCGTGGGGAAATTCCTGTGGGTCAACTTCTTCGAGTCGATCCGGAGTGGGTCGATTGTTGACCATCTCAGTCTCTGTCCAGACACTCGTGTTTTTCGGACTAACCTTGCCGTCACCTATGGCGACGGGCACACTTTCGGGACGTTGCTCACCTCCGCCAGTGAGCGACGCCTTCGCAAAATCCAAAGTTCCGATGCGAGCGAAGTATCTAGAGGCCAGCTCCTCGCTGGTTTTTCCGTACCCGCCTTCGGACACAGGTTTCTGCAGCAACTCTGTAAACTGGGACTTGAGATTTGAGAGCTCAATACGATCCTGCGGCCGTTTAGGACCCGCTACGCTCGGTACGATACTGTTCAGATCCAGATCGAGAAGCACGCTGTATTCACACTCGCCGCCCTTCGGAATACCAAACATTCCCTGAGCCTGGTAATAGCTGCGCACCGCATCAACATGCTCGTCAGGACGGCCGGTCGCCTTCAGGTAAATACAGGTCTCTTCATCAACCGGGAAGAAGCCCATCGTCGCGCCATATTCAGGCGCCATGTTAGCGATCGTCGCACGGTCAGTAAGCGAGAGACTGGTTGCCCCTTCACCATGAAATTCGACGAACTTTCCTACCACTTTGGCCTTGCGCAGCATCTCGGTAACGCGCAACACAAGGTCTGTCGCCGTCACGCCCGCCCGCAACGAACCAGACAAGTGAACGCCAACCACGTCGGGCGTCAAAAAGTAAACTGGTTGGCCCAACATCGCCGCCTCAGCTTCAATGCCACCCACTCCCCATCCGACAATGCCTAAGCCATTTATCATCGTGGTGTGTGAATCGGTACCGACCAGGGTATCTGGGTAATAGTATTCGTGACGCTCCCAAACATTTTTACCGAGATATTCGAGATTCACCTGGTGACAAATGCCAATTCCCGGGGGAATTACCGCGAAGCCATCGAAAGCCTGCGTTCCCCATTTGAGAAACTGGTAGCGAGAAGTGTTGCGTTTGAACTCCATCGCCATGTTTTTCTCAAACGCGTCTTTGGTGCTGGCGAAATCGACCTGCACAGAGTGGTCGATCACGAGGTCCACCGGCACCAGGGGTTCAATCACACCCGTATTTTTATTTAGACGCGCTACTGCCGAACGCATTGCAGCCAGGTCAACCAGCAAAGGGACGCCAGTGAAGTCCTGCAGCAGCACGCGCGCAACGATGAATGGTACCTCTTCTATTCGCTCGCCCTTCGGCTGCCAGTTGGCCAACCCTCGGACATCCTCTTCGGTAATCTTTTTGCCGTCGAAATTGCGGAGCACAGACTCAAGCACAATTCGAATGCTCACTGGGAGCTTGGAAATGGGCCCGATGCCTTCTTTTTCAAGCTGCGGTAGTGAATAAAATTGTGCGGATTTGCCAGGGGCGGGATTGAACGATTGTAGGGAATTAAATAGACCTTTTGGCATAGAAGTCGACGATGCCTTTTTCGCGTCGCTGCGCTTTCGGATGCAGCGATCACGGGAAGAAAGTTAAGTTTTTCGTGTACAACTCAGTGTAAGTCGATGTCACTTAGTCGTCAAGCAAGGGGTCTGTTGTACAACGGAGCGCCTATGCAATCTCGGGGTGAGTAAGGAGGGCCTGCCCCCGCTCTTCGTTGCATTACCGCGATTAATGAAAACAATCTGCGCCCTTGAGCCACCTCTCGCGCGACCAAGAGCGGGGGCATGCCCACCTTCCCTACCTCGAGAAATTAAAGTTGCACGTCGTCCTAATAAGTTGAGGTAATCAATAAGCTTAATGCCGGCTGCGCCGCCTGATAAGTGATCGTTGTCACACCTGGTCACCGAGTGTGTTGCTCAGCGTTCATTTGTTTTGTATAGTTCGACGCATCCCCCGCAACCTTAAACACCGAGCGCTTCACAAAGCGAGCGCTTATCATTTGCCTGGTTCGAAAATCGGGTTAGGAGAACTATATGCCAAAGAAAGCGGCTGAGGATTTTGAATACATAAGCAATGATCCTAATTACGTTCCCAATCCCGATATCGAGGAGTTCATGGAAGGCGAGATTTCGCGGGCACCGAAAGATCCAGAAGTGTTAGCGCAGCGAATTCGCAACAATACGGCAGCTTCGCCAAAGGATGCGGGTGGAGATCTCGATGCATCCTGGGAAGACGTTAATGCTACGGGTTCCGAAACGGTCGGCGGCGACAATCCCACTCCTGATCAATCGTTGGTCGAAGAGAACGCAAGCGCTATTGGGGTGAGTTTTGAAGACAACGAGGAGCTGGATTTTCTCGACAAAATCGAGCGCCGTGATCGCGATCGCTTTGAGCTGGATGAAAGCTCAAAAGCCAGCGAAGATATGATCTAATTGATTTGAGTTTAGTGCTTTGTACTTTGTACTTTGTGCTTTGTACTTTGTACTTTGTGCTTTGTACTTGGTGCTTTGTACTTGGTGCTTTGTTCTTTGGCTTCTGTCTTTGATCTTCCGATCAATCTACGCATAAAGGACAAAGACAGCACAAAGCACAAAGTACAAAGAACAAAGAACAAAGAACAAAGCACAAAGCACCAACCTCAATTCATCTATTCCGGCTATCGATCACCAGAGTAACAGGCCCATCATTAACCAGTTCCACCTGCATCATCGCGCCAAAACTTCCATTCGCAACCTGAGACATAACGCCGCGCACTTGCGCGATAAAAGCTTCGTAAAGAGGTTCGGCTACTTCCGGCGCTGCCGCGTCAATCCATGAAGGCCGAAGCCCGCGTCTTACGTCGCCGTAAAGTGTAAACTGCGAAATCACCAGCACCCCTCCGCCGATCTCTTTCACCGACAGATTCATCTTCCCTTCAGCATCATCAAAAATCCGAAGCGCAGTGATCTTTTCCGCCAGGTATTTAACGTCGGCCTCTGAATCATCACGCGCTACCCCAAGCAAAACGACGAGACCTTGATTGATCTCGCCGACAGTCTGGCCTTCGATTGTTACGCTTGCGCGAGTGACGCGCTGGATCACAGCTCGCATCTATTTCTTTGGAGGTTTGCTCGGTCTGATCTCGACGCGACTGACCAGACTGCGCGAATCGCTGCGAAGAAGATCAACAACTGCTCTGGCAATGTCGGAAGGTTGAAGCTGCCAGGATTTTTCTTCGCCAGGCTCGTCACCACCAAACTCAGTGTTGACGGAACCCGGCATGATGTAACTGACCTTGATACCGTCATGCCGCACTTCCTGCATCAACGCCTCACTAAACCCGTTGAGACCAAACTTAGAGGCGTTGTAGGCGGCCATCCCTGGATGAGCATTGACGCCGGCCAACGACGACATGTTGATGATGTACCCACCGCCGCGTTGTTTCATGAGGGGAATCGCTTCGTGGCAACAGTAGAAGACCCCAAAGAGATTTGTTTCAAGCACAGAGCGGAAGTCTTCGCAGGACATTTCTTCGACCGTCTGGAAGAGGCCTATGCCTGCGTTGTTCACGAGGATATCGAGGCCGCCAAGTTGAGACGTGGCGAGTTCAAACATAGCCTTGACCTGTGAAGAATTACAGACATCTGCAACGACGCCAGTAGCGTCTCCCTTTTCCAAACCCCTTAAGGCCACGACTGTTTCATCTATCTCATGACGGCTGCGGGCGCTGATGCAGACACTGACGCCTTCGTTCACGAGCGTTTCGGCGATAGCACGACCGATGCCCTTCGTGCCGCCGGTTATGATTGCTGTTTTTCCCTGAAGATCCATCGTGTCGACCTCAAAAAGCCGTTATGCAAAAGTGCATTACAGAACCGAGCGCGGTAGCGCCGGATGCCACCGTGAACTTCAGGTCACTAGCGTCGTGCCCAAACTTAAATACTCAAGTTAACTCGTAGCATCCGGCGCTACCGCGCTCGGTTCTGTACCACATCCCCAATGTGATTAGATTTAGCTCCGCGGGCCATCGGTCGTATGCTAAACCTTTCCTTGTTTGCGTGCGTCAGCGAAACCCGAACTAAATCATGCGCCCAACTTGAGCCTCAATCTTTCGTTAACGACTTTGGGATTGGCTTTACCCTTCGATGCCTTCATTACTTGGCCGACGAAGAAGCCAAACAGCGTCTCTTTCCCCGCGCGATAACTTTCGAGTTGCTGTGGATTCGCTGCAATTATTTCATCGATCAACTGATCGATCTCGCCCGCGTTGCTGAGCTGGACCATCCCTCGTTCGGAAACAATCGCGGCGGCGCTCTTCCCTGTTTTGAACATCTCAACGAGGACTTCCTTGCCCTGCTTGCCGCTAATCTTTTCTTCGTCGATCAGGCGCACCAGCTCGCCAAGGTCCGCAGCTGATACCGGCGACTCGCGGGCTGTGATTCCTGCGTTCTCGAGCTCGCGAAGCAGTTCCGATCGTATCCAATTAGCTGCTGCCTTCGGGTTTCCCGACTTCTCTGCTGCTTGCTCGTAGTAGTTGGCCAGCGATATCTCTGAGGTAAGCTGGGAAGCATCGCTAAACGGCAGGCCATATTGCTCGGTGAACCGGCGACGTCGAGCTTCCGGTAACTCCGGCATCGTCTCGCGCACACGGTCGATAAACTCATCCGATACAATCAGTGGAGGTAAATCCGGCTCAGGAAAATAGCGGTAGTCGTGTGCTTCCTCTTTGGAACGCATGACGCGCGTCTCCGCTGCACGCTCGTCCCAAAGCCTCGTCTCCTGGTGTAATCGCCCACCAGACTCCAACACTTTAATTTGGCGGTTTACCTCGAACTCGATACCGCGCTGCATGAACCGCACCGAGTTGAGGTTCTTAAGTTCAACCTTGGTTCCAAACTTCTCATCGCCCTTGCGCCGGACAGACACGTTTGCTTCGCAACGCAGATTTCCCTTCTCCATGTCAGCCTCGGAAGCTCCGACCCATAGTAGAGCGCGACGAACGTGATTCACGTAATCGTAGGCTTCCCACGACGAGCGAAAATCAGGCTCAGTCACAATCTCAGCGAGGGGAGTCCCGGCACGATTTAAATCGATGTAAGAATAACGATCGATATCAGGCAAGCCCTCATGCACATTCTTGCCCGCGTCTTCTTCCAGATGAAGTCGAGTGATGGTGATGTTCTTTGATTTCCATTCGACCGGATGGCCCGCATCATCACGCTCGGCAGTCATGATTTCCAGGTTGCCGTTGGCGGAAAACGGCTGGTCAAACTGGGAGATTTGATAGCCCTTTGGCAGGTCGGGATAAAAATAGTTCTTGCGGGCAAAAATCGAGCGGTTGTTAACGTGTAAACCTAACGCCAGGGCAGCTCGTGCACCAAGTTCAATAACTCTGTGATTGAGCACGGGCAGGGCGCCAGGCAAACCTAAACACACCGGACAAGTGTTCGCATTGGGCACGTCTCCGAAACGCGTCGAACAGCCACAGAAGATCTTCGATTCAGTATTAAGTTGAGCGTGAATCTCAAGACCGATAATTGTTTCCCACGTATTTACCATCTTTTGCTGTCAGGTGTTGGGGTTTGTTGTCAGTTGTTCGTTGTCAGTTGTCAGTCGTTCGTTGTCAGTTGTCACTTGTTCGTTGTCAGTTGTCACTTGTTCGTTGTCAGTGGTCAGTAGTTTTGCAGAGCGCAGGGTTTAATCTCAAAACAGTTCGAAGTTAACGAGGAAAGCTTGCCCCCGCTCATCGTCCTAACAGAAGTACGATCCACGAACCACACTAAACAACACGAAACGCCTTCTGCCTTCTGCCTTCTGCCTTCTGCCTCCTGCCTTCTGCCTCTGCCTTCCGCCTTCTGCCTCCTGCGCTACCGCCTAAGCCATCCCGGTGGCACGCCGGCACGCCGCGCTTCTTCTTCCAGTTCTCTCCACCTTGCGTTCAGCCCTGCACGAGCCGCCGCAAGGTCGTTAAAACGCGTGATCAATTCACTCCGCTCGTACGATTGATCGTAAGCCGCTGATGAGCTGAATACTGGAAGGATACCCACGCCACCACCCAGATGTGAGCTTCCAAAACCTCCAACATGCGAGCGGTGTCCGAAAGGCGCGCGACCTATCGGGTTAATAAATACCCGCCCGCGCGTCGCTCCGCCACCAAAACCCACACGACCCGAAAGCTGTGGTCCTATTCCTCGGGGTGCCGTGAAAACCGCTGGGCGATGTCCACGATGGCCTGGAAAACCCCGCCCGAGCCCGACACTCCCGAATGATCCGCGCCCGACGTTGCCGAAAGAAATAAACGGCACGATGCTGGTGGCCGTCGTAAAGCCGCTCCAGTTTGGATAGGGAAACTCATCGAGTCTGGCCCGGACATATCTAACTTCAGCATCAAGCGCCGACATTTCAGTTCGGAGGTCCGTGGCCCGTGCCCGCCAGTATTCTTCTGACTGCCTTTCCACAGCGAGTCTTTCCCGAAGTTCCATTTGGGCTGCAAGAGATGCGGCCTCGGCATCCTTGCGCGCCTGATCCAAGGGTGGCAGTCCTAACTCCTGCGCCCTTTTCGCATAAGCTTGCTCACTAGCTACACGGCGCCGCGCAGCCGACTCGAGTTCGCGATTGGTGATCGTCTTTCTCACAGACGAAGTCCTAATCTTCGATATATCAGAAGCTTCGTTTTGCAACTGCCCCTTTCGCAGTAACGCACCAGCGGGCTCATTGTTAGCCTTCTCAGTCGCTGCCACATCAATCGCCGCCATCTGCAACGTCACTTGTATTCCCGGTTGAACTTCGTAAGTCAGCGTCGAGGCGGTGACGACAAAGCGCGACGGAATCTCCAGGCGTCTGCCATCTCGCATGACGATGGTGTAGGCGTTCGCAGTCACTACGAGCAAGACCACCAGAACAGTAATGGACAACAACCGTTTGAGAGCGCAATTCACTTCGCGACGTACCTGGTGGACAGTGATCATTGTTCTTACTCCTTGATGCATCTAGTTCTGTCCCTGGGAAATCAGGTCTCCAGTATAGCAATCTCGATGTCCTGATTATAGGGGCGGCACACCACGGCCGCACGCGCGTGGTTCGACTACGACCGGTTTTGAGAAGGGCGGCGGGGAGTGCCGTCCCTCCAAAGTGGGCGCGGACCAAAAAACCTTTGCCAAGCGCCTCAGCAGTTTGATATACAGTTGCTTCCGGCCCTGGGTTCACCTCGTGGATAAAATGCGGACGTCTTGCTTCTCGCACTCGCGACCGCTTGGTACACAACAATTAAATAAGGAGAAGAACACCAATCATGGCAAAGACTATTTGCAAGATTCTAGGCGTTATTTTCTTGCTGGTGGGAATTGCGGGCTTTGCTGCTCCTACCTTAATGGGGTTCCATCTATCGCCCGCCCACAATCTGGTTCATCTTCTTTCCGGCGCGATCGCTTTGTATCTCGGGTTTTCAGGATCGCTGTCTGCGGCCAAGACGTTCTGTTTGGTTTTGGGCGTGGTTTATCTGGGGCTGGGCATCCTCGGAATGGTTTTTGGCGATCCGACAATGGATCGCATGTGGCATGTAGGACCGTTAGACCTGGGAATGAGAGACCACGGGCTACACATCTTGCTTGGCGCGATTTTTCTCGCTGGGGGGCTCTTTACAAAGAACCCCTAAACAACCATACTCACTCAACAGATTTTTAAAGCTTCAGGTTGCAAGGTCTGACTCTGTAGGTGACGCGCAAGCGTCCATGAGTCGGGAAGCCTTGCAACCTGATTCATTTTGCGCGCCGCTTACCGCGACTTCTGTCGTCTTACCGAAGGGGCAGTGTCGGCATCCATTCTCACAGCAATAACCACGACGAAGGTGGTATGAAGCTGTGAACACGAAGGCGTTTCCCTCGAGATAGTAATCCACGCCTTCGATCAACTGCGGCGGTTGGGTTGACTCTCTTCGGGTTTGTTTTTGTTGGTCGAGCGTACGTGCCAGGCAGTTCGGACAATAGCAATCACGACCTGCAACGATCTCGACCCGCGGTAAAGCTTCACACCAGCAACTGTTGCCTACGCGGTTTTCAGTGCCGTTCAGCGCGCCACAGCCGAAGCGCTGGCCGCAGTTCGAGCAAGTCTTCTCGTTTAAACTCATAAAGACTAAGACTGCTGATACTCCAGTCGTTTAAACGCAGTTGCCGGTTCCAGGATTGAGATCTCAGGTGAAAGAGGCACAGCTGGCATCCTCCCAGTAAGGTTTTGCACAAAAAGTCGGCGAAGCCGAATAAATCAGAACCGGAAGCGATAGCGACCGGGTCGCCGCACACCTACGAAGGCGATCGTTGACAGTTAGACCCTGAGTTTTTTCTTACCAACGGTGACCCGGTCGCTACCGCTCCCGGTTCTGATACCGCTTCGCGAACCCGTTCAATCACTTTTTGTACATGGGTAAGGATGACCAAAGAAAGAGCGGGGGCATGCCCTCCTCCCTTACCTGAGAGCGCACGAACGGTTACTGTTAAACTGAGAGTACACAATCGGTTCCTGTTCAACTTAGACCACACCAAACGGTTCATCGCTCCATAAGTCAAAACCTAAACTTAACGCCTCCGCGTCCCGTCGCTCCGGGTGTTCGGAATCCATTTTCGAAATACTCCTGATCGAAAACATTCTCAGCGCCGCCGAACAGGGTCATCACTACGCCATCGTTTAACGACTTCTCGTAACTCAGAAACAAATCGACCTTTGTGTGACCGTCGAAAGTCAGGTCCACCGGGAAGACCCGACTTATATAGTCGCCAATGTGATTAACGTCCAGGCTAACGAGTACCGATCGATAGCGTTGCGACGCATTCAACCCAAACATGTGTTTTGGCGTTACGAACTGCGGCAACGATCCCGATCCCGGAACGAACCGATCGGCGTTGGTGTAAGTGTAGGAAGACCGAATCGTAGTCCCACGATAAGGTGCAGCTTCGAGATACGTCTCAACTCCGCGCGAGATACCTCCGGGAAAGTTTAAGTAACCTCCCGTTCGGCCCAGTCCCAGGGGATCAGGATCGCCCGTAGGATTGAAGAAGCTGCGAAAGTCTTTGAAGTCGATTACGCGCTGTAATCGTGTGTAGAAGTAGGTGAAACCAAAAGCGAGCTTATTGTCTGCGAGGCGCTGGTCGAGTCCGCCGTCAATCGCGATCGACTGTTCGGCACGTAGCGTCGGATCGCCAAAGCGTGCGAAACCACTCTGAAAAGCACCTTCACCAAAACGCTCAAAAAGGGACGCTGATCGGAAACCATTGCCCACGTGCGCGCGCAGCTTCGTTCCCGTCGACTGAACAAAATAGGCGATGGATCCGTCTCCGGCAATTGAACTCTTTGCGTTTATTTGGCCGAGAAATCCTGGCCGATCCGCAGCACGGATTTCGAACCACTGCTTACGGCCGCCGATAGAGATTTGCAGACGGCCATCGAGCAGTACGATTTGGTCCTGTGCAAAAACAGCGAACGTGCGTTGTCGGTCGGTCGTTCCGGCCGGGGCGCCAAACACCGACATGAATCGCTGAAACAACGACTCCCTTTCAAACTCAAACCCGGCCGTTAACAGATTTGATTTGCCGGCACGAAAGTTGGTACGGGCATCGAGCGTGTCAGTTCCCCCGTTGTTGATGCTGGTAAATTCAAACTCACCAAAAGGCACGAGCGAGACGAAACGCGGATCCAGTTCGGGCCCATTGTAATTTCGGCGTCGCGTCGAGACCTTTTGATAGGCAACGGTGTACGAAATGTTCTCGTTGAGGCGATGCGTGAATCTAATCGAAGCCGCCCATATGGAATTTCTGCGGCCCTGATCCGGATTGTTGAAGTCAGGATGAAATGTAACGTCCTCAATTGCACGTGGGAATCGCTCAGCTAAAGTGAATGCGGCCGGGAGCGGTTGCGGGCTGTTATTGGTAATCGCGTTTGATGTGGTGCCGTAGAAATTAGCGGCTAGATCGACAGACGGCGACAAGGAGACTTGAAAACGTCCGGCGCCCGAGGTGTTTCCATAACTGTCCTGACCGTCGATTCCATCACGGAAATCAAGACGAGTTAATCCGAAACTGAAGCCTGCGCGCTGCCCCAGGCCCCCTGAGCCCTGAACACGACTGCGAAACAACCCAAGACTGCCAGCCTCGAAGCCCGCTTCAAACCGCGGGTCGCCCGCGCCTGGTCTGGGCACCAGATTGACCACTCCGCCAATCGCATTTGTTCCGTAAATTGATGAGCCGGAGCCGCGCAATAGTTCCACTCGATCCAGGTCGTTGGCGGTGAGGTCGGTGATGAAAGGCAAGGCAGAGCCGTTGATATCGGCTGAATCGCGAACGCGCATGCCGTCAATCAGCACTGCCGTGTCGAAGTTTCGTTGTCCGCGGAATCGCAGTGAAGTGACTGCACCTGGCGAGCCTTGTTGCTGTACACGCAATCCCGGCGTTCCGCGTAGGGCTTCCGCTAAAGAAATCTCACGCCTGGTTTCGATTTCATGGTCCTCCAGGACTGTTACAGCCTTCGACACTTCGTCCGCGCGTTGAGGAATACCAGCGGCGATCACTACGACGTTTTCGTTTACAGAAGCGACTGAAAGACGAAAATCCCTTGTCACTTGATTGCTCTCGATTTGAATCTCTTCGGTGGTCGCCGCGAATCCTGCGGCGTTGACTTCGAGAATGTAGTTTCCAGTTCTTACACTTGCGAATGCATAGTCGCCGTTGGAATCAGTTCGGGTATTGACTTGAAAGCCGGTCCTTGAGTTGAGGCGAACTTCCGCTCCACCAACTGCACTTCCGCGCTCGTCAGTGATATGACCTCTAATCCCTCCACCACTTTGAATAGCGGCGTTCGTGTGAGTAATGAGCATTACGAGCACGACAAGGGTGCTCGCGTAGATACTAGTGTGACTGTTTTTCATGTTAGCTTCTCCTGCCCGTCGCAGTGCGAGCTGAAAACAACACCGTCGAGATGTCCTGACTTGCGGAGGGAAGAGCAGGAATGAAGCCGAAGGATGAAGAGCTTTCATCCCATCGCCGTCAAAGTCTCCCTGTCCTACGTTTGCATGCGCCTTCCCAGGATCTTGGTTCGTGCGGAAGATACTGATCCTTCATCGATCCGCCTTCATCCTTCCTGATCCCAGTGGCTGGTTGCATGCAAAATCACCGCTTACAGTTGCGCGGGCAGTGGCGGATTTTCACCGCCTTCCCTCGACGCCGTTCAGGGTTAACACCAACCGGTGCGACTCTAGGTCTGTGTCATGTGCACCGGCGTAATTCTGGGCACACCCGAGACCGGATGTGCATCAACCAAAACATTTACTCCAAACACTTCCTTAAGAAGTTGAGGGGTCAGCACTTCGTGGGGCCGGCCAAAAGCCACACTCCTACCGTCCTTCATCAATAAGACGTGATCTGAGAACTCCGCCGCCAAATTAATATCGTGGGTAATAACTAAAGCGGCATCACCCCGACTATCACAGCGTTTTCTTACGAGCGCGAGAATGGTCGCCTGATGGGCCAGGTCGAGATTTGCCGTGGGCTCGTCCAGTAAATAGACCTTCGCTTCTGTTGCCAGGGCGCGAGCCAGCACTGCGCGTTGCCTTTCACCACCGGAGAGTTGATTCATCGGCCGAGCCGCAAAGTCTTCCAATTCAGTCGCATGCAACACCTCCATTGCGACCTTAAGATCGTGCTCAGATTCCCACCCCCACTTTTCCGAACCCGACCACGCATAGCGACCACCAAGCGTGTACTCCAGAACCGAAACCGGGAAAGCGAGCGCGGCCTCCTGAGTGACAACAGCAATGCGCCTGGCAACAGCTCTGCGAGCGAACGTGCCAAGCTGTTTCCCCTCGAGAAAAATCTCGCCTTGCGAGGGACGCAAAGAACCGTTTAGTGCGCGCAACAATGACGATTTCCCGGCGCCGTTTGCTCCGATGATGGCGGTCAACTCTCCTGGCGAGAGGCGCAGCGACAGCTCTCGAACGGCCTGTCGCTTTCCATAGTCGATGCTAACGTTTCGTGCTTCGAGCATTTCTCAAACTCAACCCGTGGGTTAAGGCTTTCGTAGCTTCCTACGCCATACTTGCAGGTTCAAATAAACGCCTGATAGCGCAGAGAAACAAGACAAGGCCGAAATTACAATCAACAAAGGGACCTGCCAACTGCCTGCAAAATAGTAAAAGTGTGCCTGGCGAAAATAGCGAGTAAGAACTCCTGGCGGTGGAGTTGTCGTCACGTCGCCAGTCTCCGCATCAATGAGGAGCGAGTCTGCGCCCATGCCTCCTACCGCTTGATAAACCGGACGACCTTCGCGCATCAACAGCGTTAGAGCGGTTGTCGGTAACCTTCTACCTGCGAAAGCGTGGGCGCGTTGCATAGCATCCGCGGGCGTAACAGTCACACGACTTGGCGCGATGTTTTCAATAGTGCCGCCCTGCACTGCGTTGGGCCATGCGTAGAGCAATCCACTTGAGGCCCAGGCAAAGACAGGAATAGCTACAATCAATCCAAGCCAGATGTGTATGCGGTAGATAAGAGATTGCATAGTTAGATTTGGCCGATGATCCAAGAGGCGTACAGAGTAAAACCTTCAGGTTGCGTCCTGGATCCCACGCCCGTTGCCAGCTTTTAAAGCCTCTTCGCCACGATGGAAGCTAAAGCTTGTACTCTGTACACCAGCGTGTTACTGCCGCTTAAGCAAGTAAACAAACAGAGGTGCGCCGATTAACGCCGTAATAGCACCAACCGGAAGTTCGCGAGGTGCAATCAATGTCCGCGCAACGGTATCTGCAACGATCACAAAGCTGGCGCCAATCAAAGCAGACGCCGGAATGATCATTCGGTTGTCGCTGCCAAAAGCGAGCCGCGTCAGATGCGGCACAACGAGTCCCACGTAACCTACCGAGCCACTAGAAGCGACCGAAGCACCAACCAGGAGACTTGCAACAAGAAACACAGTTAATCGCACACGCTGGACCTCAACTCCCAGGTCGAAAGCATCTCGCTCACCGAGCATCATCAGGTTCAAGGAACGCGCATTGAGCGTGAGGATCGCAACGCCAAACACCGCTGCAACGAGCGCCACCGTCAAGAGACTCGTTGTGGTACCGGAAAGGTCTCCTAATAGCCAAAAAGTAAAGGAGCGAATTCGCGTGGCATCCATCAATGTCGTGATGAAGACGATTGCGGACGACAAGAACGTTGTGAGGATCACACCAGCAAGTATTAAGCGCTCCGGGGTTGCGCCGGTGCTGCTCCGCGCAAGACGGTAAACCAGAAACGTCGCGGCCAATGCGCCGCCAAAGGCCATGACCGGCCGGCTCCATTCATGAGCACCAAAAAACACGAGCGCGACCATCGTTCCAACTGCTGCACCGTTTGAAACACCCAGGAGATACGGTTCGGCAAGTGGGTTTCTTAGTAGCGCTTGATAGGCTGCGCCCGCCGTCGCCAGACAAATACCGACGGCTCCGGCAAGAAGTATCCTTGGTAGCCGAATTTCAAAAAGTATCGCGTATTCTTCAACCGACAGGCCGCACTGCGATGTTCCGGTTAAGGCGCATAGGGAACTTATGAATGGCAGCCGCTGACTGCCTAACGATGACGCCATCAGAAGAACGGCGGCGAGCACCAGCATGAGCGAGGCACAGATGACCGCCGTACGACGAAATGTCGCCCGACCGGCTGTCGTCGATTGAAGGTGGTCCATCATCACACTTTACTCATTGAGACGTGTGCCCGCGGCTAGGCAAACAAATCAGAACTCTCAATGGATCCTGAAACCCGCCGTACTTAAACAACCACGGCTCATTACTTAAACGATTCCGGATGCAGCGAGCGCGCCATTTCCTCCAGGCCGTCGAGGAGACGGGGGCCCGGGCGGGAAAGGTAGTCGTCGTTGATCTTGTAGACGCGATTGTTACGGGCCGCTGGGGAATTCTTAAGTGATAAAGCGACGGTGGTGTTTGCCGAGCCCATCGAACCGCCGGTCGGCAGGATAATTGCTTCTGGCTGCGCAGCCAGCGCGGCTTCGTCACTGTAACGCGGAAAAGCACCAGGGACATTGGCCGTCACCGAAACGCCGCCCGCTCGACGAACAAGGTCCGTCAGATAAGCGTCGCGCCCAATCGTGTAAAGCGGTTCTCCGGAGACCTGGTAAAAGACTCTCACGGGTTTGGCTTGCTTCGTCGCAGTTTCGACTCTATTCGCACGGCTCTGCAGTTCAGCGACAACTGTTTCTGTTCGTTCGTGTTCGCCCAACATGTCGCCCAGTTTCTTCATTGAACTGAATACTTCATCAAGGCTCTTAGGATTGGTGACATAGACAGCAATCTTGTGATTGTCGAGTTGCCGGGTGAAGGCTTCGAGCTGTGACGCAGTCGAGACCAGAACTACTTGTGGCTTCAAAGCGATGATGCGCTCAATGCTTGGATGAAGCGTGTCACCAACCTTCGTAACGCTCTTTGCCTCGATCGGGTAGTCGCAGTAAGTTGTGTTGCCGACCAACCTATTCCCGGCCCCAAGTGCAAAAAGAATTTCAGTTAAATTCGGTGCGAGGGCAATAACACGATCCATTTTTTCCGGGATAGCAATTTTGCGTCCCTCGTCGTCGACAAAAGTTCTACTTGCGAACGTCGGATTCGGAGAGGAAACATGATTTCCTGTCGAACACCCGAGCGCAGTGAGAATCGCACAGCAAAGCAATAGCGATGCTGCCGTCTGTTTGAATTTTAGGGGATGATGTATGAACAAAAGTCCCGACATTTCCTGTAGATCCTTTGCGAAAAGGAACAGGCGTTGGCGGGACTTCAAACTGGAAAGGGACCCGTGCTGCCTGAACGCCTTTCCGCGAGCGTTCGAAAGCTGCAAAGCATCTGGGCAGGTCTCCTGACTTGGAGCCTCAACAGAATCGGCGGTCCTCAGTCTGTTCGACTGATGGACCGCGATGCTGTGATCTCATCACAGTGGCGCGACCGCGCGGGATTCTCACCCGCTTCCCTATTCTCCTCGCAATGCGAGGCACCCGGATGCTTTATTATGAAAAGAACATAGTCTGGATTCACGCGGACGTTAACACGCGATCGGAAGGGTGTCAAATTATCGGCGCTGGGATTACTTTCAATGAACGCAATCGAGGTACGACCCGTCGAGGCGTGTTCGCGGTCGTATAATTTCGTGGATCGTTGTCAGCCACTAAATTGAATGAGTCTGGACCGTACCGGATAGCGCTCGCGAGGTATACTTCACGGCTCGGAAATTTAAGAGGGAAGCTTATCAATCTCCAGTCCAGTTGGGATTTCACCGTCGACAAATGAGTCTAAAGAGCGGGCAAGAAACAAGTTCATCTACCGGAACGACTAACCCGATTTCGAATCGCACTGCGATTCTTTGGTTTTCCGCGATCGTTGTTTTGTTTGTTGGAGCGAGGCTATGGAGACTAACGTCGTCCTGTCTCTGGTTCGATGAGATCTTCAGCGTTCATGCAGCTCGTCATACTTGGTCCGACCTACTTCGTTTCGTTGCCGCAGACTTAATCCACCCGCCCTTCTTTTATGCTCTGCTCAAGGTTTGGATAGCCTTAGGGGGGGAGTCGCCGCGATGGCTGCGCATACTTCCTGCCGTGATCGGAATTTCCGCGATCATCCCGTTCACGCTCCTCTGCCGGGAGTTGAAGCTGAAGGCAAACGAAATCAATCTGGCGTTATTGCTGCTCGCGGTAAACGGTTACTTGATCAAGTATTCCCAGGAAGTACGCATGTACAGCTTGCTGTTTCTCTTGTCGGTGTGCTCGCTTTGGCTATTCTTTAGGTTCTTCAATCGCGGCAACACAAGAAAGCAGGAATTGGTCGCTCTGAGTTTGATCAATCTGTTCTTGGTTTACACGCATTACGCCGGCTGGCTCGTTGTAGTCTTAGAAGCGCTTGTTTTACTGCTACTGCAGCGCAGAAAGCTCAAAGGTTTTTTGGTAACGGCTGGAATGCTCGCTCTTGCTTACGTGCCCTGGATCTACCAGGTTCTCAGAGTCGCTGGCTCAGGCGCAGCTGGACGAGGACTCGGCGAAAATATTGGGTGGGTGACACGCCCAGGCATCTTCGACTTGGCGCAATACTTTGTACTTCTCAACAGGCCCTTCTTATTTGTGCAGAGTAGCACCGAAACTGGGTTTAATCTGATCATTGCAGGTATCGCTTTCGCTTTGTTTGGACTACCGCTGCTCGCATTCTTCTTCGGACAAGGTAAGACAGAGAACCGTAGTCCAACCATCTATGCATTGCTTGTTTTTTTCCTGGCTCCCGTTATCTTCGCGTTTGTTTTAAGTTGGTTATCTCCCTATTCAGTTTGGGGCACGCGGCATTTGATTGTTGCCGCGACACCCTACTCAATTCTCACTGCTCTCGCGCTTCTCAGGCTTAGACCAGACTGGATGAGGATTACCGCACTTTCTGTAATTGGCTGTTGGCTTTTCTTGTCTGCAGCTGTCTTTCTATCTAGTCGTCCATCTAATTTCATCTGGTGTAGTTGGGAACAATTGGCTCAACAAGTTTCGAAACAGGAGTCGGCTGCTGCGGGGCCTGTTCAGGTTTACGCTTACGAGGACTTGGTTGCGTATCATCTTTGGTTCGCGCTGGACGCGAAGCCCGGGAAACCATACAAGGTCACCGTAGTGAAGGGTGTGCCTGGAGTTGTTGAAGACCCTGCTTACTTCCTCCCACGAGCGTTCAACGACATTTCCGTTCAAAAAAATAATTCCACGCTTAGCGGGGACGACGTGTGGGTAGCATTCCGGGCGAGTCAGTGGGATGAGACGCGGCCGCCCATCGATGGCATTAAGCGTAGCGGCTTCAAGGTCGGTCGAGTGTTAACTCTCAAAGCACAAGGGCAACAGGCGTTTCTGGTAGAGCTCTTGAGGAATCAAAGCGGACCGTGAGAGAAGGTGTTGGGTGTCGGATGTTGGGTGTTGGGTGTTGGGTGTTGGGTGTTGGGTAGATGATAACTTTTGCTACGTCCGGGTTCGAAAGCGTTAGTTATAGGCGTTAGGATCTCTTAACGCGACCCACTAGCTTCGACCCGACACCCCACACCCAACACCCAACACCCCTATTCCAACACCCTCCTTTTGCCCTCCCATTTCCTCTCCAGTAAGATTGACCATTCATGAAAAGCGAGGAGTGCCGTCAAAAGAATGATTAAGACTGTCGAGTGGACGAATGAAGGAATTAGAATGATCGATCAGCGTCTTCTGCCGAACGAGGAGAAGTATTTGATGCTTCGCTCCTGGGAAGAAGTCGCGGAAGCTATCAAGAAAATGGTCGTACGCGGGGCGCCGGCCATTGGCGTCTCAGCGGCTATGGGTTTGGCTCTAGGGGCCAGTCAGTCGGTGGGCATGTCCGTCGCTGATTTGGAAGACGATTTCAATTATATGTGCCAGGTAATGTCGCAAACACGTCCCACAGCAGTCAATCTATTCTGGGCCATCGAAAGGATGCGCGAGAGGCTCCGAAAAGAAAAAGCGACTACTGACGATACGAAGAAGATCAAAGCCCGATTGATCGAGGAAGCGCAGGCAATTTTTCAAGAGGACATTGAGTCGAATCGCGCGATTGGACGATTCGGCGCCGACTTGATTGCTGATGGCGATACGGTGCTCACACATTGCAATGCCGGGGCATTGGCTACGGCTGGCGACTACGGTACTGCCCTGGGCGTAATTCGTGGAGCTCGGGACGCTGGTAAGCGTATCGCTGTAATAGCCGATGAAACACGACCCTTTTTGCAGGGTTCAAGGTTGACAGCGTGGGAACTCGCAAAGGACAACATTCCAGTTACTGTAATCACGGACAATATGGCAGGGCATGTGATGAAAACCGGCAAGGTCGATGCTGTTGTGGTGGGCGCAGACAGGATCGCTGCAAACGGGGATGCGGCAAACAAAATCGGCACCTACATGGTCGCAGTGCTCGCTAAAAAACACGAAATCCCGTTCTACGTCGCCGCGCCAATTTCTACTCTGGATCTAACATTGAAATCTGGCGACGAGATTCCGATTGAAGAACGCGACTCGAAAGAAGTGACGCATATTCGAGAACACCAGCTCGCACCCGAGGGCGTAAGCGTGCAAAATCCAGCCTTTGACGTTACCCCCAACGATCTGATTGCTGCGATTATCACCGACAAGGGAGTCGCCAGGGCACCTTACACGGAAAGCTTGAGAAGCCTTGCGGAAACGAAGGTTGCAGGTTCCGGGATATGAGGGTCTTGAGAGCTTGCGCGGCTAGGACTTAGCGAAGCGGCTGTTCTTCCACCAGTCCATCGTTAATTTTAGCCCCGTGCGCAGGTCGACCTTGGGTTCAAAGTCCAAAAACTCCCGAGCACGAGTAATGTCCGCAAGGCTATGTTTGACGTCGCCCGCTCGAGTATCGAAATACTCTGCGGTAACATCGTGTTCACCCGTGAGTTCTTTCAGCTCCTCGAGTAGCTGATTTAAGGTGATTCGCACGCCATTGGCCACGTTGATAACCTGGCCAGTTCCCCTCGTAGTTTGAGCAGCTCTTAAATTGGCATCGACCACATTATCGATGTACGTAAAATCGCGTGACTGCTCACCGTCTCCGTAAATCACCGGACGTTCTCCGCGCAAAATGGCGCTGATGAAACGGGAGATTACTCCTGAGTATTGGGAACTGGGATCCTGCCGTGGTCCGAATACATTGAAATACCGCAGCGATAACGTCTCCAGGCCATAGACCCGCGTAAACACCTGGCAGTACTGCTCACCCACGAGCTTGGCGACTGCGTATGGTGAAAGAGGCTCGGGAAGCATACTCTCTGTTTTCGGCAGGGTCGGCTGATCGCCATAGGCCGAACTTGAAGCTGCGTAGACAACTCGTTTGACTCCGTTTTCCCGTGCGGCAAGGAGAAGCGAAAACGTTGAATCGACGCTGGCGATGTGGGTCTGACGAGGGTTCTCGACCGAGCGTGGGACCGAAGGTATCGCAGCCTCATGGAAAACCAGCTCAACGTCTTCGATAGCCTTACTCAGAGCCTCTTCATCAGCAACACTTGCGTGGACGAAATCTATATCGCCGCCGATCTCATCGAGGTTTTCCCTATGACCGGTAGACAAATCATCGATAATCCTCACCTTGGCGCCAGCGGCCGCCATGGCGGACGCGATATGCGACCCGATGAAACCGGCTCCGCCTGTTACCAGCACTATTCCCGATAGGGCCATAAAACGAATCTGTCTCCGTATCTTCTAATGAGTGGCCTGCATGGTCCCGCTATCTGCCAATCCCGACGTATTCGAAGCCAAGTTCGCGCATGTCCTCGGGTTCGTAGATATTCCGTAAATCTGCAACCTTCCCGGTCTTCATCAGATCACGTATTCGTTTCATATCAAGAGCGCGAAATTGATTCCACTCAGTTACGAGCACCAGGGCGTCCGCTCCCGTCACCGCCGAGTATTCATCGTCCGCGTAGTTTACTTCCGGAATCACTTCAGCGGTCTCGATCATTGCAACGGGATCATACGCTCTAACCCTTGCTCCCGCCTTTAATAAATCTTTAATGATGTCCAAAGCGGGCGACTCTCGAATATCGTTCGTCTCGGGTTTAAAGGCCAGCCCAAGTACGGCGATAGTCTTCCCTTCCAGAGACCCGACAAGTTTCTCAATCTTTGGCAACATAGCCCTTCGTTGACGGCGATTGACCTCAATCACCGCGTCGACGATTAGGGAATCACGACCAAACTGACGCGCGACTGAAGCGAGAGCCTGAGTGTCTTTAGGAAAACATGAGCCACCAAAGCCTGGCCCAGGATGAAGAAATTTGCTGCCGATCCTACGGTCCATCCCGATTGCCTTGGCAACATCATGCACGTCGCAACCTATGCTGTCACACAGATTCGCTACTTCGTTGATGAAAGATATCTTGGTCGCGAGAAAGGCATTGGCCGCGTATTTCGTCAACTCGGCGGCTTCAATCGAAGTCACTACGAAAGGGGCTTCGATTAGATAAAGCGGACGGTAAAGGTCGCGCATTATGGCCACAGCCTCTTCGTCGCGGCTTCCGATTACCACCCTGTCTGGGCGCATGAAATCATTAATAGCCGCGCCTTCGCGCAGGAACTCCGGATTCGAGACGATGCCAAAGTTAAACTTCGACTTCTGATTATCTGCAATCAGCTTGCGAATATGCTCCCCCGTGCCAATTGGAACCGTCGACTTGGTAACAATCACCTTGTAACCGTTCATGTGTTCCGCAACGGAGCGAACCGCAGATTCGACAAAACTCATGTCCGGAGAGCCGTCGTTCTTTGGCGGCGTTCCCACCGCCAGGAAGATCACCAGCGCCTGCTCGACGGCCTGTTTGATGTCTGTAGTAAACCGGAGTCGACCGGCTTGAGTGTTTTTGGTGACCAGTTGCTCAAGGCCGGGTTCGTAAATCGGCATCTCTCCTGCCGATAAACCATTAATTTTCTCTTCATCGATATCAACACAGGTCACATCCACGCCAAACTCGGCGAAGCACGCACCCGTCACAAGGCCGACATAACCCGTGCCAATTACCGCTATCTGCATTGAGAGTTTACCTTCAGGAGTTCAAGGAGGGTAGAAACTGATTCACTTACGCAAAACCTTGCGGGTCAAGCGCGACGTTCTGATCGCGTGACCCGCAAGGCTTTACACAATTGACCGCGGCGCTCATAAGAGCGCCGCAGTGTTTTTCGGAAACGATGCAACCGAGAGCTTATCTGGCCGGGCTGATAACAACCGCGTTTCCGCCGAAGTTAACGTCGTTACCGTGCATAGCAGCATAAATGATCGCTGCGATTGCGCCGGCACCCAAGGCCACGAGTGCGAAGGTTTCGCCAGTGCTGAGGTCGTCATCGTCGTCCCCTGGTGTATCCTGAGGATTCGGAGTACCTGCAGTAGCTGTTTCACCTGCAGCAATCTGCTTGACGGCACCATCCGTGCGCAACTGAGCCACGCCAGAATGAGTTGTCAAAGATGTAATACCCTTGACGACCTTTACCGTAAATGAAGTTGGCTGGCTGCCATCAACCGCCACGACGCCATCTTTAGTCGTGAAGTTGACTGAAACGCCTGCCAAAGTTGAAACATGAGCCGAGCCGTTTTCCAGCAGTCCCATGATGCTATTTTCTGTGAAGCTGATTTTTAAGCCAGAGCTTTGCGCTAATTCAACGCGGCCAAGCTTGCTGACATTCACAGTGGCAGCGCTCTTTTCGGCGGTTGTAATCAAGCTATCCGAAAAAACCGTTCCGCCTGCCAGGGCATTCTCCCCATTCACAGTAACCGCGCCGGAGACCGACAGCTCACCGGCTGGGGCCTTTGCAGCGGGCGAAGCCAAAACTACCATTGAGTAAACACTCAAAATGGCAACTGCCACACAGGCCGCAATAGGTTTGCGGCTCCAAGTTTTGCTGATCATTAACTTTCCTCCCGTAGTGTGAAACACATTCTTAGATTGCGTTAGCGACGTCTCTGATCCCGTAGAGACGTCAGTGCTTTATCAATTCTTCCTAAAACCAGTGCGTGTCAGAAGATCAAAATATCCATGTAAGGCCTAAAACACTGGGCTGTTATTACATGAATGACCGCACTCTGTCAACAGCCTTTTGCCGTAGTTTGCTACAAAATCATGCCTTTTTCGTGTTGGCCCTGAATTTAGCACAGGGGTCTGCACGAGTCCAGACTTTTCTACACAAATTGGTGGGAAATTGAACAACGAACGATCCAGCAAGTGGAGTCACTCAGGGTTATTCACACGCCGGGCTCGAGTGATGTCCCTGGCCCTCAGAAGCGTGTTTGATCCTTCCGGATTTCCGGCGGCGTGAGTTCCCTGTTGCGTCTTTTGCATTAATTCCGCCTGTTCGTAAGGATCAAGGCGTGCAAAGACGTAGAACATCTCCCCACTGCGAACACTTCCAAGGTATCTGAATGTCGTTCGAAAGACCTCACCGACTCTTAAGGTTTGCGATCTGGGTGGGTTTTCAAAAATTGAACGAAACTCATCAACTGTTACAGCTTCGAGCTCTGGCAGGTAATCGTTGTGACTCTCATCAGCGATTCGCACAGCTATCTGCCTTAACGCACGGATGCGATTCGAATTGCGACGATAGTAGTTTCGATTAACTTCGTGGCGGCTGGCGCGGTCGTCCACGACATGTTGTTCATTGCGCAGGTAACCCAGATAGGCACGGACAACTGGCCCAAACTCCTCTTCCGGAACTGTTTGGGCGTTGGCCGCCGAGCTCAAACAGACAAAAGCAAGGAGAACACCGAGAAGGCAGCGGTCTATTCGTGTTTTAGGCATGATGCAGGTCCTCTCGTACGGCCAAGAAGCCCTTCCTCGTTTTTGGGTTAGAAACAGGTTCGGAGTATACCAAAGTCGCCAGAATGTACGCATTGCACCGCTGTTTCAGCAATGTTACATTTCCAGTACTAGTCGCGAAGCAATAGGACAACTGTCGTAATGGATAAGAAAGTCGCGCTCGGAATTAGTGGCGGAATCGCTGCTTATAAAGCTGCGGAGGTGCTCCGTGGGCTGCAGCGTGCAGGCTGCACGGTCAGGGTCGCCATGACAAAGCGCGCCTGTGAGTTTATCCAACCACTCACTTTTCGGGCGCTTTCAGGAGCACACGTAATTGTTGACGATTATGCTCCCGACAATCCCGACCCAATTGCCCACATAACATTTTCGCAATCCGTGGATCTTTTTCTGGTGGCTCCGGCGACAGCCAACATCATCGCAAAGTTTGCAAACGGGATAGCTGACGACTTCATCACGTCCACCTATCTGGCCTCAACATCTCCTGTGATTGTTGCACCGGCGATGAACACTTCAATGTGGCACCATCCAGCAACCCTGCGGAACCTCGGCAAACTTCGCTCAGATGGCGTTTACGTCATTGACCCCGACGAAGGCGAGATGGCTTGTGGAACAGTGGGCCCTGGACGATTAAGCGATCCCGAGGTCATAGTCGCGGCTGCATTGGACGTGCTCGGCAAAGCTGGCGTGGCCCAGGATCTCGCGGGTGAGCATCTACTTTTGACGACCGGGGCGACACGAGAGGCAATCGATCCGGTTCGCTTTTTGACAAATAGTTCTTCCGGACTGATGGGGTTCGCAATCGCGGAAGCCGCGAAACGGCGGGGCGCGATTGTAACCGTGGTTGCCGGGGTCACAACGGCCGACTCTCCAAATGACGTGAAGGTAATCCGAGCCTACTCGGCTGAGCAGATGCATTCTGCAGTCTTGAATGAACTTGAGAATGCTTCGATTTTCATAGGAACTGCTGCTGTCGCCGATTACAGGCCCGTTAAGGCGTCTGCTCAAAAAATCAAGAAGCACCAGGAATCATTGACTCTTGAACTCGAGCGCACACCCGACATCCTTAACGCCGTCTCAAACGCGAACCGCGCCGGCCGAATTGTTATAGGATTCGCTGCGGAAACCGAAAACGTTCTCGCCAATGCACGCGAAAAGCTTGAGCGCAAAAACCTTGACGCGATCGTTGCAAACGATGTGACGCGCGAGGGCGCCGGCTTCGACACCCCCACAAACGAAGTGACTATACTCAGCCGTGACGGAAAGGCGCCGATTCATATACCTCTGATGGCGAAAGCTAACGTTGCAGACATTATTCTCGATGAGGTGGTTCGCCTACGCACGCGAATGAAAGACCAGTCGCGAGATGTTCGCCAGGAGAGTTGGTCACGCGTAAAGTAGTTACGACTAAATCAAAATATGGCCCTTGAATCCAACGCCGAAGAGTATCTGGCGATAATACAAGACACGCGCGAACAGCTAACTTATCTTCACGAGTTGGGTGTAGAAAATCTGGAGGGTGGAAACCCTGCACAGCAGTTGCGGACCAGTTCTTCGCAGACACACCCGGCGGCAAAGACACCCTCCGTCATAGATTTGAAAGCCAGGTCAGTGTCGGTAGCTGATTCTGCCTCCGCAGCCTTGCAACCGCCCTCTTCAGGTCTTTTCGGAGACAACGCCGTTCCGCTTCCGAAGCTCGAAAAGTCACCGGAAACGTTCGATCAAATCTGGGCTGACATTGGAAATTGCACACGCTGTTCTCTCTACGAGCGACGCACCCACATCGTCCATACGGAGGGAAATCAGAGAGCCCGGCTAATGTTTGTGGGTGAAGCGCCGGGAGCTGATGAAGATGCTCAGGCGCGCCCCTTTGTGGGACGTGCCGGCCAACTTCTAACCAAAATCATCGAAGCCATCGGTTTCAAGCGAGAAGAAGTCCTGATTGGCAATGTTAATCGCTGCCGTCCTCCGGGTAATCGACCGCCTACGGAGGAAGAAGCTTCGATGTGCAAGCCATTTTTGCTTCGGGAAATTGCGTCAGTGCAGCCCGAGGTTATTGTTGTTTTGGGGAACACAGCAACGAGAAACCTCTTGAACACGAAGGTAGGAATCACGCGTTTACGAGGAAACTTCCAGAACTACCATGGTGTGAAAGTCATGCCTACTTTTCATCCGGCCTACCTCCTCCGCGATCCTTCCAAGAAACAAGAAACCTGGCAGGATCTCAAGAAAGTGCGCGACTATCTCGAGATCACCAGGAAGCGGAACAGCTAGTTATTTGATCCTTCTCTGCGGCCACTTTTGCAAATCTCGATTTCGCGCTACCTTCTGATCCGTGCAACAACTCCCGGAGTCTTCCCGCAAAGATTCAGCTATAAGCAACCATTCAAAGACTGAGGACGCTGGGCAGCCGCAGTATGCTGAAGTGGCCGTTCCTCTTTACGTTTTCAATACTTTCATCTATCGCTTGCCGGAGTCGATGCGGATTACCGCCGCGCCAGGTTCTCGCGTAGTTGTACCGCTGTCGCGAAAGCTTGTCACCGGCTACATCGTGGCGCTGTTGGATCGCCTGCCGGCCGAAACCAGTCTCCAGGAAAAAGACATCCGCGAAGCGCAAGAGCTTCTCGATCTGATCCCGCTGGTCACGCCTCAACTTTTACAGCTGACCAAATGGGTGTCTGATTATTACCTTGCTCCGTGGGGCGAAGTTATCAAGTCCGCGCTTCCGCCGGGGATCAGCCCGGACATCGAGGTTTTTCTATCGTTAACACCTGAAGGAAGAACCAAACTAGCCGAACAGTCATCGAGTGAGGATAAGTCAACCCAACTACTCGATAGCTTGAGCGCCTCCGAGGAACTGAGTCTCGCGGAATTAACGGCTCGATTCGGGAAAGAGCACGCAGCCAAACTGGCGCGGGAACTAGAGCGAGAAGGGTTCCTTGAAATCCGCCAGCGAACCGGTAGCAGCTTCGTAAAGACAAAATATCAGCGTCGAGTGCGGGTGGTGAAGACCGCAGAAACGGACCCGGGCCGCAAATTGACCGAGTCGCAAGTGAGAACGATAGAAGCCCTCAAGGCGGTCGAGTCTTTAGCGCTCCCTGAGCTTCTCGCGGCGGCAAATGTCAGTATGTCTTCAGTTACCACTTTGCAAAGGCGAAAGGTGCTGGAAGTATTCGAGGAACCGTTCCGGCGCGATCCTTTACGCAACGCTTCCCTTTCTCCCGTTGAAGACTACGTCCTGACAGAGGCTCAGCGTCGAGTTCTTGCCGAAATCGATCAACCTTTGAGAGCCGGTGATTACGCACCATTCCTGTTGCACGGAGTCACAGGAAGCGGCAAAACGGAGGTTTACATCCGTGCGATGCGTGTTGCTCTGGAACTGGGGCGATCCGCGATGATGCTGGTGCCTGAAATCGCTTTAACTCCGGTTTTCTCACGCCGGCTCAAACAGCACTTCAGCGACAACGTGGCCATATTTCACTCTTCACTATCAAGAGGCGAACGCTTTGACGAATGGACTCGCGTCAGGCGGGGCGAGGCGCGCGTCGTGATCGGAACGCGTTCAGCCGTCTTCGCCCCAATCAAGGACCTGGGCCTGGTCATCGTCGATGAAGAACACGAGTCGACTTACCGCCAACAGGATTCGCCGCATTACAACGGACGTGACACAGCAATTGTTCGCGCGCAAAACGAATCGGCCGTCGTCATCTTAGGATCGGCAACGCCCTCGCTCGAGTCGTTTCACAATGCTCACAGTGGCAAGTATCGCTATCTTCAGATGGCTGACCGCCTGGCGAACCGGCCCATGGCCGTCGCAGAGATTATCGACATGCGCCAGGTGTTTGCACGAGATAAGAAACCTGCCATCTTCTCCGACCAGTTGCTTCAATCGATCAAAGAGACTCACCGGAACCAGGAGCAATCGATAATCCTTCTGAACCGACGCGGTTACTCCAGTTTCGTTCTTTGCCGCTCGTGCGGCGAAAGTGTTCAGTGTCCCAACTGTGACGTCACGCTAACTTATCATCGAAGTGAACGCGTAATAATTTGTCACTATTGTAATCATCGTGAGAACTCTCCTTCGCAGTGTCCGAGCTGCAGTGGAAAATACATTTACTACGTTGGTGAAGGCACGCAGCAGATAGAAGAGAAGCTGGCCCAGCTGTTTCCAACGCTGCGGATCGCGCGCGTTGACCGTGACACAACGGCGCGCCGGGGAACCTTTGAAAAGTCTCTGCTTGAATTTGGCGAAGGCAAGATCGACATGCTCGTGGGCACGCAGATATTGGCTAAGGGACACGATTTCCCAAACGTCACCCTCGTCGGCGTGGTGTCTGTGGATGCCGGTTTGGCCTTGCCGGATTTCCGAGCGGCGGAAAGAACATTCCAGTTACTCACGCAGGTGGCAGGTCGTGCGGGGCGTGGTGATCGACCCGGCAGAGTGTTGATTCAGACGTATCATCCGCATCATTACGCACTACGCCACGCATCTGCGCAGAATTACGCAAGGTTTTACGAAGAGGAAATTCGCCATCGACAGAATCACACCTATCCGCCCTTCGTCGCGCTTGCTTCATTACTTGTTCATAACTCCGATCTCGCGCGAGTAAGATCTGATTCGACTGAGCTTCGGAAAGCCCTGGACGCAGGTAACACGGACCGGGCTGCGCGCATCCTCGGTCCCGCTCCCGCACCCCTTTCCAGGCTTAAGGGAGAGCATCGAGTACAGATACTGTTGAAGTCTCGTAACCGCCGGCAGTTGCGGCAAGTGATTGATACAGCTCTGAAGGCGGTTAGCGAACAAGGCGTTAGCCTTCGATCAATTAACGTCGAGATCGATCCGGTTTCGATTATGTAAAGCACTCAGAACGATCCCCTAAACGACACGAATCAAGACGAAATATACTTAGTGAACTTTCGTGTGATTTGTGGACCGGTTCTATTTTCACCCGGTTGCGCATGACCCTCGTTGTTAGTGAGATCGCTCCCCGACACTGTTTGGGCTAAACTTTCCTTATGAACCTCTCTGAATTGGCAGCCCTAACCGGCGCGCGAGTAGATGGCAACTCCGCCGTAGACATAACCGGGGCCGCGGGCCTTGATGATGCAGCGCCCGGACAGATTACGTTTCTGGCCAACCCGCGATACACGCCGAGGGTTAACGCTACGCGCGCCTCCGCAATATACGTTTCAGAAGATGCTCCAATCGAGAAAGAGATTGCGATTCTGCGGGCGAAGGATCCATACCTCGCCTACACTCGCGCTCTCCGGTTATTTCACCCCGAGCCGGAAATTGCCCCAACCATCCATCCGTCCGCGGTTATCGATCCGTCGGCAGTGGTTGCTGAGAACGTCTGGATTGGGGCTGGTGCGGTGATTGGTCCATCGAGCCACATTGCTGCAGGCGTGCGGATTTATCCCAATGTGACGATCTACGAAAATGTATCCATCGGAAAAGATTCAATAATTCACTCGGGCGCGGCGATACGAGAGCGTTCGGTGATTGGTCAGCGCGTTGTCATCCACAATAACGCGGTCGTGGGCTGCGACGGTTTTGGTTACGCCAAAGATGAGCAACGAAGCTGGTTGAAGATTCCGCAAACCGGCCGCGTGGTTATTGAAGACGACGTTGAGATCGGCGCGGGAACAACGATCGATCGAGCGTCGGTAGGTGAGTCACGCATTGGCAGAGGAACGAAGATCGACAACCTGGTTCAGATTGGCCACTCCTGCACGGTCGGAGAAGATAGTTTGCTTTGCGCACAGGTTGGACTGGCGGGGAGTTCGCATATCGGCAGCCGGGTAATACTCGCGGGACAAGCAGGAGTAGCCGGTCACTTAACGATTGGTGATGACGTGGTGTTAACAGCGAAGAGTGCAACCAGCCACGACGTGCCGGCGGGGAAAATTATTTCGGGGATTCCGGCGTTTGATAACAAGGAGTGGCTGCGATCGACGGCCGCTTACCGGCGGCTGGGCGAGATGCAACGAAGACTCAGAGAACTCGAGAGGAAGTTAGAGAGTAGAGAGACGGACAGTCCACATCCAGGTTCTAAGTAATCGTCCCCCCATCCACAATCACGACCTCGCCGTTCATGAAGCTGTTACGATCGCTGACCATGAACGCTGCATACTCCGCCAACTCACTTGGCCGACCCATGCGCCCAGCCGACACCCACAAGTCGTGCATCTGTAACAGTCTCTGCGGCAACGCTTGAGAAAGCTCGGTGTCGAAGATGCCCGCGGCAATCGCGTTAACCTTCACGCCAAACGTGCCGGCTTCGCGCGAGAGACATTTTGTAAAACCAATCATCGCAGCCTTCGAAGTCGCATAATGAACGGCCGTGGGTAGTGCACGTAACGCACCTATCGACGTGATGTTGAGAATGCTTCCCTGCCGCTGCCGAATCATCTGTTTGTAGATCGGTTTGGTGACGGCAAACAAACTACCGACATTGGTATTGATCACTTCGTCCCAGGCGCGGTCAGTCGTCGTTGCGAAATTGTCCCCGCGGTTGATGGCCGCGTTGTTAACAAGTGTGTCGATGCCGCCCCACTTCTCGACAATCTCCCGGGTCATCTTCTTCAGGCCCACGCGATCTGTAACCGAAATCCTGAAGCTGAGCGCACGTCTTCCGTGGGCCTCAACCTTGGCAACGGTTTCCGCAGCCAGGTCGTCCCTCATGTTGTAGTTGAAAGCAACGTCGGCGCCCTCACGTGCGAACACATCGCAGATCGCCGCTCCAATCCCGCGCGTTCCACCGCTGACAAACGCGCGCTTTCCCTCGAGCAATAGGCTCACAGTCCGATTAGTCTCCTAAAAAAGCCCGCCTCGTCGAACGCAAGCGGGCAAAATGATTCCGAGGTCCTTATTTGCAGAGCTGTATGATTTATTTGCCGGAAGATTAAACTCTGAAAAGTGTCAACAGTCAACGAGGGGCTCAGGCGAAGGGGGCGAGATGATGTGAAGCAAACTGTCAGTTTGCTGACGGTTGAATTCCAAGCTCCATCAATGCGTAAGGCAGGCAAACTAACAGTTTGCCTTACATCGAAACAACTTCCGCTAGCGCAGTCTGCTCCGCAGGTTCAATTCCAGCCGGGATCAGTGCAGTGATCTCTTCAACAATGTGTCGCGTAGCATTCGGAATCGCCAAACCGATTGTGGCCGCTCTCATCGCCGAGTAGTGGGCAGTGTCCTCTACCATGCGACGAACGACCGGAACGATGTCGCTGGCACGCTGCAGCAAGACCCCCGCGCCACGAGTCGCTAATAGCTTTGCCGTACCCGCTTCCTGCGGCATCGGCTCCGTCGTTACATCTGCGATGATCGGCAGGCGACACGCAAACGCCTCGAATGTGGTCAAACCTCCAAGCTTGGAAATCATGACGTTAGCGGCGCCCATCAATTCCTCGACCTGCTCGGAATAGCCAATCACCTTGATTGGAAACGAAGCATCCAGCGCCAGCGATTCCGCGTCGGCCTTCAATTGCTCGTTTCTTCCGGCGAGGAAAATGGCCTGCACTTCAAGATTCCCGCGAACCAGCTCACGGAAGATCTCAGGAATGTTGCCGCCGCCCTGCCAACCCGCGTTTACGAATACAGTAAACTTCTCAGGATCAAGGCCAAGTGCCCGTCGCGCCGCCTGGGCTGCCTCTTCCCCCGGATACGCAAACTTTGGATGCACCGGCATTCCGGAAATCTTGATTCGTTCCGGCGCAATGCCATAGTCGATCAACTGCAGTCTCGCCTCATCGCTCGCTACCAGGTACAGCGTTACGTCGTTGCAGGCCCATCCTTTCCAAAACCCGTAATAAGGATCTGTCACAACCGAAACGAGTGGAATGCGATCGGAAAGCTTCAATTCCTTGAGCACTCTGCCGAAGAGATGCTGCGTCAGCGGATGAACACTGACAACCACGTGCGGGCACCAACGTTCAAACAGCTCCGACACGTAACCGATGCAGCGCTTGTGGAAGAACTCGCGAGTCTCAGGACGAACCCTGTTAACAAACCAATACAGGTACTTCATCCAATGCTGTTTATTTCGCAACAGCCAATTGTAGCCGTTGACTAACTTTGCGGTGATTGCGTGTGACTCTTCAACAGCGCGCACTACGCGAACTGCATACGACTGGCCTTCAAAGAATTTTTGCACGCCCGCCACGATGGCTGCTGCCGCCGAACGGTGACCGCCGCCCGTGTCAGACGAAATGATTAGTATCTTTGGAATGCGCTGAGACATTTCTGGAGGTGTGCGCGTGACGCTGGTCTGCCGTTTGGGAGCTTTGGTCACTAGGCTCCTACGGCCACGCCGTCCGGTTGACCTTGCGCTCCATCAATTTGCTTTCGCGCTTTCTTCATCTCGCGCTCCAGCTTCTTGATCTGAATAAGATGACCCGGATTGAAAGGAAGCGATGGGTAGTAACTATTCGACTCATGCGTACAGAAACAACCGTCAAGGGCTTTCTTGCGCCGTTCCTTCATCGCCGGTGACAACCAGAGCTTTTGAAAATCCCAATCAAACTCTCTTAAGTTTCCAATCGGCGCAAGGTTTTCGCAGGATGAAACAGTGCCCTCGTCGTAGATCACGCCGCCGGCCGTTCCTGCGTAACACTTCATTTGTGCAGTCTGCGTTTCCTGGGTCTTTGCGATCAGACCGTGCATGTAAATATCGATCGCTGCTTTGAAGAAGCCTGCATTGCCACCGTAATTGTTCTTCAGCGCAGCGTGGCGAGAATCGTCGTCGATCATGCCGGCGAGCTTGGTGTACCGCGAGTGATCGATGTTGAGCTCAACTGGATCGGCTGAAGGCGGACGAATGTAGTTAAAATTTACTTTATCGGGCCGCAGGTCATATTTTAGAAAGTCGTACCACTCGAAAATCGTATCCTGGTTGGAATTCATGAAGCAGGTGCAGGTCTGCACGTCTAGCTTCGGAAACTCCTTCTTAATGTTCTGAAGTTGGCGCGCCGTATCAATTGCAATGTCCCACGAGCCGGTCTTCTGACGAATTTTCTCGTGCGGCTCTTTCAACCCATCGATACCGAGCGCGACCGTTACGTTCAGGTTTGGACACTCTTCGAGAATACGTGTGATGTCAGGAAAGATACGCTTCTGAATCTGACCGTTAGACATGATGTAGATCGACTCGAGCTTGTTGTTCTGATAAAAAGCTCGCGCGATCTCCGGCAGGTCTTTTCGGGTAAAAGGCTCACCGCCGGCGAGAATCAGAACCCCCAGGTTGCCGCCCAGAGTCTCGGAAATTTTCTCAATCTCGTGCGTCTTCATCTGCAGCTTTTTGCGCGGACGGTCGTCCAGCTCGTCCGTAAAGAAGCAGTGTGTACACCGCATGTCGCAAACGGACGTCACCAGAATATTCAGCAGAATTGGGGAAAACGGCTGACCGATGGCCAGCTTGGCGTAACGTTTTAATAGCTCTTTTGTCGTAAAATCCATTTAACCCTCAATAAATCGCCCAGCTAATGCTTCGCTAAAGTAACACAAACTTAGCTTTGTGTCCCTTGCTTACCAAACGCGAAACGCCCAGGCACAGAGTGAAAATCCGCGCTAATAAAAGATGCTATGAAACTGCGGTTCGTTCGCTGCGACCGGGAATTCCCAAGGCGCGCATCCGACGGTACAAATGACTGCGATCGACTCCCATTAACTCAGCGGCCCTTGAAACGTTGCCATCGGCTTCGTCGAGCTTTCGTTGAATAAACTCGCGGTGGTAGGCATCAGTCGCCTCCTTGAAAGACGGAAATCTAAACGAAGCCACGGGAGCTTCTTCCTTTCCATGCGGAGGCAAGTCGCTTGCTCCGACCTTGATACCTGGATTCATGATCACCACCCGCTCGATCGTGTTTCTCAATTCACGCACGTTGCCCGGCCAGGAATAGTTTTGCATTTCGTCGAGCGCTTCCCCACTGAATTCCTTCGGTTGCTTTCCATATGCTCGCGAGAAATTTTGATTAAAATACGACACGAGCAAAGGAACATCTTCGAGACGTTCGCGCAATGGAGGCAGTTCAAAAGGGATGACGTTGAGCCGGTAAAAAAGATCAGCCCTGAATTTACCCTGATCAATCTCCGCGTCGAGACGTTTGTTTGTGGCTGCGATCACGCGCACGTCAACACTTATAGAGGTCCCGCTTCCCACCGGTTCAAATCTCTGTTCCTCAAGTACGCGCAGGACCTTCGCCTGGACCTTAGAACTCATATCACCGATCTCGTCCAGGAAAAGCGTTGCTCCGTCAGCCAATTCAAACTTGCCTTTTTTCGCAGCGGTGGCGCCCGTGAATGCGCCCTTCACATGCCCGAAGAGTTCGGATTCGATCAACTCTTCCGGTATGGCAGCTGAGTTGACTTCAACAAACGGCGCACCGGCGCGACGTGACTTTGCGTGAAGTGCATGTGCCACCAGCTCTTTGCCTGTTCCCGATTCGCCATAAATCAGGACGCGTCCGTCAGTGGGAGCAACAACTGAAATCTGCTTCCGAAGTGCGCGCATGGCCACCGACTCACCCACCATCGTGTATTCCTTCGCCAGCTCCGCCGACATTTCAGCATTGATCAACTCGAGCCGCTGTTGCCTGAGCGCATTACGCACCGTCAATAATGTTTTCTCGATGGATAGGGGCTTCTCGATAAAATCAAACGCGCCCAGCTTCGTCGCTCGCACCGCCGTCTCGACGTTGCCATGACCGGAAATGATGACTACCGCGGCTTCCGATCCTGCTTCGCGCAAACGTCGCAAGGTCTCGAGACCATCGATTCCCGGAAGCCAAACGTCCAGCAGGATGCAGCCATATGCTCTTCGCTCGACAGCTTCCAGACATTCCTCACCCGTAGCGACAGCCTGGGCGCTGAAGCCCTCGTCTTCCATTACGCCACGAAGCGTGTCCCGAATGCCCGGCTCGTCGTCGACGATAAGAATTGAATCCATGTTTGATTACTTCAGCGCCGTTTAGATTCGGCACTTGTGCCGACAACCTTGGCGGACAAGTCCGCCAACTAAACGATACGAACGAGGCGGACAAGTCCGCCAACTAAACGATACGAACGAGGCGGACAAGTCCGCCAACTAAACGAGCTCGTTGGGAAGCGCTATCCGTTCATGCCTGGCAGCTCGATTACAAACTTCGCGCCTCTCGGATAATTCGTCTGCGCTCGAATGCGTCCACCATGCTCCAGGATTATTTTCTGCACAATTGCGAGCCCCAGCCCGGCGCCGCCTCGCGTAGAAAAATACGGCTGAAACAATTTTCTAAAATCGGCGGAGCGGATCCCATGCCCGGTGTCGGACACTTCGGCGAGCAGGAGCCCACGAACAGGATCGAAACTACTGGTGATCTTGATGCTCCTTTCCCCCTCCGATCCGGCTAACGCATTCTTCGCATTGTCGATCAGATTTACAAAGACGCGACGAATTTGTTCAGCATCCAACATCGCCGCCGGCAATCCATCGCTGAGCTGGATCTCAATTTCCACGCCATCAAGCCGCTCATCATAAAGTGCAATTGCGTGGCGTATGACCTCGTTCAGATCTGCCGCCTCCGGCCTGGCGATAGGCAAACGCGCAAAACGCGAGAACTCGTCAACCAAAGCCTTGAGCCCTGCCACTTCCCTGGCGATTGTGTTGGTACACTCGTCGATGATCGCCGTCACATGAGCCTCTTCATTCGCTTTACTCGATCCGTTTTGTCCTCCGTTTGAAGCGACACGGTGGTAGCTTTTGGCGATGCGTTCGGCTGAAAGTTGAATTGGAGTCAAAGGGTTTTTGATCTCGTGGGCCATGCGACGCGCGACTTCACTCCACGCAGCGGCGCGCTGGGCCGACAACAACTCTGACAAGTCTTCGAATACCAGGACCACCCCACGTTTTTGGGTGGCGGAAGTACGCAGAGCGGTCGCCGTCAAAGCCACGGGCAGTTGGTTGCCATCGGGATTTCCGTTGCTCGCTCCCGACAGTTGGGCCTGCTCTGCTGCCTGACCTGTGCGGCGCGCCCGTCGCAGCAAACGGTCTAACACAATCCAGTCCTCTGTTCCGATTAACTCTTCCAGTTTTTCCTTGCGGGTCTCGCTGTCGGGGAGGCGTAGCATGCGCGCCGCAGCGGCATTCATCGTGGTCACGCGATCATCTTCGTCCAGTGACACCACTCCGGTTGAAAGCGATTCAAGGACCGTTTCAATGTAATCGCGTCTTTCTTCGAGAGTAAGGTTCTTCTCGCGCAGAGCAGCCGAGCCTGCCTCGATACTGCTGCGGTTGTCTTGAAGCTGACTCGTCATTCGGTTGAAAGAGTCAGCCAGCAACGCAAGCTCGTCTTCGGCGATCGTGGTCACACGATGCGAGAGGTTTCCCCGAGCGATTTCCTCCGATGCCTCGGCCAAAGCTTTGATAGGGGTCGCGATGCCGCGAGCTAAATAGATCGCCACCCAACTTGAAACGAACAACATCATCAAAGTCATCAGTCCCAGCGTTGACAACCCCAACATCCGGACGCGGCGCTGGCGTTCAACCAGCTTGCGATATTCCCCCTGCGAGCCGACGATCGTGTCATCCAATTCACTGTCAGATGGTCGTAGGGTAACGACCACCAGATGTCTCGACTCTGATAAAGGAACCCCGACGGCGTGGAAATCTTTGCCATCGGCCAGGCTCAGAGCCGCAGTTTTCTTTGACAGAACTTCCTGGAGGAGTCGGTCTAATTCAGTCGCTTCAGTCGGCGAAAGTGCTCCCCGGCTGCGCGCCAGGTGCTGCCCATGAGCGTCGAGGATTTCAACGGCCGTAAGTTGGCCACTAGCAGTAACCCGATCGAGCGTCTGTTGGCGTTCCAGGTCAGGCTGTTGATCAAGAACTGCGGCCAGCAGTGCTGCGGTCTCCTGGAGATTCCGCGCCTCAACCTCTCGTTGAAGCTCCTGTGCTTCGTTCACCACTCTGGCAGGTAAACTTCCAAACCACTTTTCGAGTGAACGGTTGAGGAACAAGTATGAGAACACTGCCATCGCGATTATCGGCAGGAAGCTGATTGCAACGAAGTAGACGAGGAGCCGGGTCTTTATTTTCGAGCCAAGTTGGCGCTCTCGCCGCTCTCGCCGGAGCTTGATTAGATTGCGAACGAAGATGAAGGAGAAGACTACGAAGGCAACAAAATTCAGGGTTGAAAGCGCGTAAAGCAAAACCGTGTCCGAAGCCGTGTCGAGCGGAATGATGGTCCACAGCCACAACTGCTGAGACACAATGACGGAAAGTAGCAGAAACACGATGACACCCAGGATCCACAAGGCGATTCGGCGGCGCCGTGTCGATGCATTCAGGACCGGTTTTGTCGATTGCTCTGTGGGATTTTCGTGGCTTTTACTCATTCAGAATGAGCGAATCTTAACATACGGGGTTAACAGGTGTTCAGAGTACAACCTTCAGGTTGCGTCTTAGCCACCATGCCCGCTGAGGGTTTGAGTGCGTCTAAGCCACGACGCAAGCTGAAGCTTGAACTCTAAACTACGCGCCCTGGCGTTGAGGTGTAGTGAACACTGTGCCCGACGCTTATCACTTTGCGTCCCATCGTCTAGAATGCGTGCGCACTTTTAGCCGAAACCTTGCAATTCCACCATTAATGGACCTTAGGAAAATTTTCATCAACCAGGTTGGACGCCTCCGCAGCGTTTGGCGATTACTGATCTTTGCCTGTCTTAACTTCATCGCACTGTTCGTGCTCACGACAGGAGCGCGCGTCCTATACGCGATAGCTGTTCGGGTCGCTCCCACCCGAGGCGTAAACGACTTCCTTCAAAATTTGATCTATCGCTGCGTCGTCTTAGCCGCCGCACTGATCGCCGGTTACGTATGCGCGCGCTGGATCGAGGGTCTCCCCTGGCGTTCTTTGGGTCTTTGGTTCCATCCTCGCTGGCTGCGTCACTTTCTGGTGGGTTCGGCGGTAGGCATCGCCGCGTTAACTCTCGCCGCGGGTATCGCCACCGCGGGAGGCGGACTGCGTTTCAGTTTCTCCGGTCGAGCAGTACTCTTCAGCGTGCTCCAAACACTAATTTTCACGGCCGTATTGTTTGTCGTGGCCGCACTAGCTGAGGAGGCGCTGTTTAGAGGTTATCCTTTGCAAACCATGGCGCGCGCGAATCTGGCCGCGCTGGGAGCTGTGATCACGTCGGTTTGGTTTGCAGCGGGCCACTTTTTAAACCCTAACTTTGAATATGGGCTTCCTGCCGCAAACCTGCTTCTCGCCGGTATCTGGTTCGCGGTGGCCTTCCTGCGTGCGCGCAGCTTGTGGTTTCCGCTCGGTATTCACTGGGCATGGAATTGGGCTCTGGGGTCCGTGTTCGGGCTGCCGGTAAGCGGGAGCCATCTCGCCCCTTATCCCTTACTGAAAGGCTTCGACCTGGGGCCGGATTGGTTGACCGGTGGCGCTTTCGGAATCGAGGGCGGCGTGGCCGCAACTATCGCCATTTTGGTTTCCACTATCGTCGTCTGGCGCGTGCGGATGGTTTCTCCAACTGAAGAGATGGTGAGACTGACGTCGCAGGAGAACCCGATTAGTCCAAAGTCCAATGTCCAAAGTCCAAAGTCTTAATGCTGCAACACGTTTGAATTCATCGGGACCCTACCCCAACGCACGACTTTGGACTTTGGACTCTGGACTTTGGACTTATTAGCTTGTTAACACTCCTCCACCCTCTCCCGTCTTAAGTGTGTCGCGCAGTAACCATTGCAAATCGCATGAAAAGCCGCAGAAAACAGCACTATGTATGAACTCCAGGCAACGGCGGATTCCCTTCTGATGACCGGACAACACACCCAAGCAGTCCGGACTCAGGACCCAACGGTCTCACGAGAGGCGCAGTTGGTCAGGGCCGTACTGGACGGTGACCGTGATGTTTACGGCGGCCTCTATAAGCTTTATGCACCGCTCGTACACGGAATCTTGTTGGCACGAATGCCTCGCAGCGAAGTTGAAGACATGGTGCAGGAGATTTTTCTCCACGCATTGAAAAAGCTCGACACGTTGCGCGACGCCAACGCGTTTGGTCCCTGGGTCGCGATGATCGCCCGTAATCGGGCTATGGATTTTCACCGAAAGTCTCGCGAGACAGTCGAAGTAACCGACGAACTAAGAGGCAGCGAAACGGGTGAGACTCGTGCGGCGGAGATTCTTGAAATCATACGCACGCTCCCGGACGCTTACCGCGAGACCCTGGTACTCAGACTGGTGGAAGGAATGACTGGACCGGAGATCGCGAGTCGCACAGGTCTCACCTCCGCGTCAGTACGTGTGAACCTTCATCGAGGAATGAAACTATTGCGAGAGAAGCTCGGGTTTCAGGAGGGCTTATGAACGAAGATTATCTTTGGGATAAAAGCGGCAAACCGGATCCGGACATAGAACAGCTCGAGGAAATTCTCGGAACTCTGCGTTACCCACCTCGAGAGCTGGAAATTCCGCCGCAGCTTGAGATTCGTCGCAAGAGTTTCATGGTCCGCGGGTTGGCAATTGCCGCAGCAGTCGCATTGCTGGCTCTGGGGGTGGGAGTTTGGATGAACCTTCAGCCGAATAAAACAACCGATTCAAATCAAGCAGCAGCGCCCACTGTTGACGAGAAGAAACGAAGCACCCTCCAGGCGACTGTCGCGGCGCCCGAGGTACCAGAGAATGTCCCTACAGTATCCACGCCGCCACGTCGTTTGCCGTTAGCGGGTAATAAACCTCGCCATGCGAAGGTGCGTAGGCAGGAACTCTCCGAGAGTGAAGTTGCAGAGGCAAGAATGGCCAAAGACCAGTTGATGGTCGCCTTGCGACTTGCCAGTTCGAAGCTGAGCCTGGCCCAGAAGAAGACTCAGGGAAATTCCGCGAGCGAGATTCACAACCAACATAAAGCAGGATGAATGGAGCAATTATGAAATTATTTTACCTGACGCCAATTAGATCTATCGCAGTCGCCGCGTTCATGGTTTTCGGCGTAGTCACTGCAAGGGCGCAAGATCCGAAGATACAAACCAGCCAACTCGACGCGCTGACGGCGCGGGCCAGTCAGACTGTTGACGTAAACATCGACGAGCGCGTGATGCGAATGACGTTAGGCTTCCTTTCCGCCAAAGATGATGATGAAAGGAAGATCAAGGAGCTCATTACCGGTCTCAAGGGAATCTACGTAAAGAGCTTCGAGTTTGAGAAGGAAGGCGAGTATACGCAGGCCGACCTCGAATCAATTCGCGTGCAATTGCGGAATCCAGCCTGGAACAAGATCGTCAACATCAGCAGCAAGAAGGATGGAGGCCTTGAGGTCTATCTGATGTCGAGCGAGAGCAAGATAAGCGGACTGGCAGTGCTGGCCACTGATGCCAAAGAGATTACCGTCGTCAATATCGTCGGCCCGGTGGATTTGGAAAAACTGTCGGCGCTTGAAGGACATTTCGGCGTGCCTGCACTCGGCATCGAGATCAAATCAGAACCCAAACCAAAGCCACGCAAAAACGAAGAGTAGGCCTGGGTTACACACCATGAAGAAAATACTTAACGTGAGTTTGCTCTTACTAGCCATCGCTTTCGCCGGCCCCACTGGTCAGGTAGCCCAGGCAAGAGGCGACGATTTCGGCGATGTCGTAAAAGCGATCGAGCGGTTTTACCAGGTCAAGCACAAAGGTCTACCGTTCCTCGCTAAGGCCGGCATCAAGACCGCAACGACCGTCGCTCGTGTCGCTGGCGGTCCAAAGAAGCAGCTGGCCGAAGCCGGCAGCGTAAAAGTCGCTTTCTTTGAGGATCAGGAGTTCGACTCGCGAGGTCGCCTGATTAATTTCAAAGCCTTGATCAGCTCGGTGCTCGCCGAAGGCTGGAGTCCGCTGGTCCAGGTTGTTTCCCCCAACGATGAACAGCAAACCTATGTTTACCTTCGGAGCGCCGGAGAAAAGTTCAACGTCATGGTCGTCAACATTGAGAAGCGAGATGGCAGCGTGGTCCAGGTGACCCTCGCGCCACAGACGCTCGCAAAGCTGATGCAGAATCCGGACGAGATGGGCAACACCATCACGACCGACGCAACCACAAACGATAACGATTAAGCATGAGGTAGTAAGATGAGAACCCAGGCCTCCACATTTATTTCAAATCATAAGAGACTCGTTATTCTGGCGGCAGCAGTCGCTGTCTTGTTTTCGATTCCCTTCACCGCTTCGGCGCAGGAAGTTGCAGACACTATCCGCGTCAACACACGAGTGGTATTCATGGACGCCCTCGTGAAAGACAAACGGACCGGTGTCCCCATTTCCGATCTCAAACCCGAGAACTTCGAAATCCTCGACGAGGGCAACGTCCGGCCTATCACTTATTTCACGCGTGAAGGGCAGGCCCGCAAACCTCTCGCGTTGATCCTGATTCTCGATTTAAGGGCTGATGGCGCTGGAAAGTATTTGAAGGAGCCGGAGATATTAAAGGCCGTGACCGACGAGCTAGCGAAGCTTTCGCCACATGACGAAGTGGCGATTATGGCGATGGATATGGGCGAAGACGAAAAACGAGGCTGGCTAACAGGCTTCACGCGAGACCCTGCCAAACTGGTCGCTGCGTTACAACTCCTGCCCCAGTTTATTGCCAACGGCCAGTTGCCCCCTGACGCGAACGGTGCGAGAAACGTTCAAAAGGACGATGGGAATCGGGGTAGTAGTTTGACGCTTGGCGCGGATTCGTCGCCGAAGGATCCGGCCAGCCACTCTGGTCCTGGACCAGGAACACCGCAGTCCGACGACATCGCGGAAGTCGAAGTCGTTAAGGGCAAGAACGGCTCGGTCGTAACCCGCACCACGCGTAAGGACGGATCGGTTGACTTGAAACGTGTTAACAAGAAGGGCGATGTCACGATGGAGATTGGCGATGTTTATGACATGGCCGCCGCCGTGAAGGATTCGGTTCGCAAGACAGAACTTGAGCGGCCGAACTCACAAATGGCTATCGTTTGGGTGTCAGATGGGATCGCACCGATATTCTTCGAAGACCGCGACGCTACCGAAAAGCTTGTGTTGCGTGAAAACGTCATCTTCAATTCGCTAACTACCGAATTGAGAACACTGTTCAAGTTTCTCCTGCCGATCGGAAAGCCTATCGCCGGGATGCTTGGCGTAAGTGTTTACGGCACCGCAAAGCGCCTGGCCCAACAGACGGGCGGCGAGGCATTGAAAGTGAAGCGGGTGAAGGACTACACCGCTGGGCTGAGCAAGATCATTGGAAACCTGACCGCGCGTTACAGTCTTGGCTTCGCGCTCGCGGAAGACGAGGTAGATGACGGGCGTCTGCATAACCTGGAAATTCGTGTAAAGGCGAAGGACGCAAAAGGAAAGACCCGCAAGCTTGAGGTGAGCGCACGAAAGGGTTACTACATGTCGGAAACGCGCGCGAAGGAAGCAACAGCGGCTACACAATAACCCCCACCCTGCGAAGCGGGTGACGGCGACAGGCCTGTGAGCAACCGGTGTATAGAGTACAACCTTTAGGTTGCGTCTTCGCGACCAAGCAAACTAGCTTCTTCTCCACCCATGCAAGCTGAAGCTTGTACTCTATACGCCTGTTGCTAACAGGGATGACGCTGCTACCCGCTTACACGCGTTGGTCCAACCTCATCTAACAAAATTTCTCATCCCCAAAGCGCGGCCCAGGTGCCTGGCCCACAACAACCGTCGCACGCAATCCCCTTCTTCGTTTGAAATGCCTGAAGGGCGGAGCGCGTGCCTGGTCCAAAGTTGCCATCCACCGAAAGCGCATAACCGAGATCTGAAAGACGCTGCTGCATTGTCTGTACGTTAGCGCCTCTACTTCCCTGCCGCAGAGGTGTTCCGGGATAGGCCGGCGACTGGCCGTCCGCGGGCGCGATTGGGGTTGGCGCTGCTGCGTCCGAACCATTAACTGCGTCGTCCTTGTTCAAGACCTTCTTCGCCCGGTTGTAATACATCGTGCGGTCGTCCTTGCCGTTGAACCCGCCGTTGATCTTGAAAGTGATGGCATCGAAAGCCGGGACCTGCTGGTTCTGACCCTTGCGACGAATTGTGACGATCTGCAGTCCCTTATCGGCAAGCTCATTAAGGCCGTTCAATTTCCAATACTGGCCCGCGATGCGAAACCCAACCTGGGGTGTGGCGGCAACTGTAGGGTTGTTGATCAGATCAAGACCGAGCAAGTCACCATACTTCTGATAGTTGGCCCGTCCGGTCAGTTGAATTGGACCACGGCCCTTGTAACGTTTGCCGTCTCCGGGTTGCGTATTGCCAAGATCTGCTCGTCCTTCGTAGGCAGCTCCCGATGCGAGCTCTTCCATGTAACGAAGCTCGCCTGATTCATGGGCCAGTTGGGCCAGAAATGCCGCCTCGCGCAAGTAGCTGGTGATTTCAAATTCCTGCATCGCTTGCTGGATAAAAGGAAGATAAGCGGCGCGCTTTGCCGCGGCACAATTAGGCATGATTTGTCTTAGTTCGTCGTCCGTGACCATGATTCGTCCTCCAGGGTGAAATCTGAAACATCACCAGACATGTGGATCTGTTGCTTGAGGTAAATGGCAAAACGCGGCTTCGCCAGGATGTCAGGATGAAGCAAAGCGCGCGTCAGATTATCCGCGCGGTCGCGAGGTGTCAATTCGCCTTTTCAGAACCGAGCGCGGTAGCGCCGGATGCCGGAAGCCAACTTCGGTAAAAAGGCTGACCAGCCTGCTTGGTCTTAAAACAGATAAAGCACCTAATTTAGGGCCCGGCTTCGCTGCTAAGGAGTGTTCGTCGCCCTCATTGATATGGAGAGTGGCCTCTGCATCCGGCGCTACTGCGCTCGGTTCTGTAAGGTCGCCCTATTCCCGTTGATCCATGGCGACATAAGCGAGATCGCGGGCGCCAATATATCAGGCATGTTGCGTCGCCCTCATTGATATGGAGAGTGGCCTCTAGCATCCGGCGCTACCGCGCTCGGTTCTGTAAGGTCGTCCTATTCCGTTGATCCATGGGGTCATAAGCGAGAGATCGCGGGCGCCAATATATAAGGCATGTTGCATCGCCCTCACTGATATGGAGAGTGGCCTCTAGCAGATATGGAGAGTGGCCTCTGCATCCGGCGCTACCGCGCTCGGTTCTGTAAGGTCGCACTATTCCCGTTGATCCATGGCAACATAAGCGAGATCGCGGGCGCCAATATATTCAGCGCGCGGACGGATTAACTTGTTGTCGGCGTATTGTTCGAGTATGTGACCGGTCCAACCAGAGATGCGGCTGACTGCGAAGATGGGTGTGTAAAGATCCAGAGGTATTCCCATCATGTAGTAGGTCGATGCGGAGAAAAAGTCTACGTTTGGATAGAGGCCCTTTTCGCTCTTAATTACGTCTTCAACCTTGCGCGATATCTCATACCATTTGGAGTCGCCCGCCGATTCGCCTGCCTGTTTTGAAAACTCTCGCAGATGGGTCGCGCGCGGGTCTTCTGTCTTATACACCGCGTGGCCAAAACCCATTATCTTCCGCTTCTCCGCCAATGCTTTCTTGATGAACGGCTCAACGTTTTCCACCGCGCCTATCTCAAGTAGCGTCTTCATCACCGCAGTATTCGCACCGCCGTGAAGTGGGCCTGACAATGCGCCGATTGCTGCCGTTACTGCAGCGTACATATCCGCTAATGTTCCGGCTACTACGCGACCGGTAAACGTCGAAGCGTTTAGTTCGTGATCGGCGTGAAGGATCAGGCAGACATCGAAAATTTTGGCGTCACGTTCTGAGGGCTTGTCGCCTTTGAGCATGTAAAGAAAGTTTGCTGCGATATTCAGGCTTGGATCAGGCTTAATCGGTTCCAGACCTTTGCGAATGCGGTCGCCGGCGGCAACGATTGTCGGAAACTGCGCTGTCAGCTTGATTGCCGTTCTGACACTAGCCTCGCGCGACAGGTCGCGTGCGGTTGAATCGTAAAACTCGAGGGCCGACGCTACGGTCCTTAAAACGTCGATTGGATCGGCCTCGCGTGGAAACCGCTTCATCAAATCGATGATCTCAGCCGGCAGTTCATACTCGGCGCGCAACGACTTCTCCAGCGCCTGAAGTTCCGAAGCAGTGGGCAGCCGTTTGTTCCAAAGTAGAAAAACTACTTCTTCGAAAGTCGATTGCTTAGCCAGGTCGTGGATGTTGAGTCCCTGATAGATGAGTTCGCCTTTTTCACCATTCACATCAGAGATAGATGAGGTGGCAGCCGCAACTCCCCTCAGTCCCGCAGCGGAAGTTCCGGCTGGCGTATTTGCTTTAGTAGTCATGAGTTTTTACGTAACGCGAAGATAACAAACACAACCGACGAGTGACAAGCGAGGGTACGTGTAACTTTCAGGTTAGAACCTCAAGGGCCATCGAGGACGAACCAAACAGGCGTACAGAGTACAACCTTCAGGTTGCGGCCTTCGCAACCACGCAGCAACTTCTTGCGCGCGCGCAAGCTAAAGCTTGTACTCCATACGCCTGTCACTGAGCGTCAATCTGTTTCCGCCAGGCGATCCAGTTCGGTTCCGCTAAGCCGGTACACGTCCCATTCATCCATGGAGACCGCGCCCAGTCTCTTGTAAAAACCGATAGCTGGTTCATTCCAGTGAAGGACCGCCCACTCGATACGCGAGTAACCTTGCTCTTTTGCCAGGCGTGCCAGATATCGGAGCAACTCGCGACCGACTCCTTTGCCACGGGCCTCCGGTTTAACGAACAGATCTTCCAGATATAACCCAGGTAGTCCGGCGAAGGTTGAATAAGTCTGAAAGCACACCGCAAAACCGACGGCGACATCATCTAAATAAGCAAACACAACCCGGGCTGCGGGTTCCGCGCTAAAGATTGTTTTTCTAATTCGCTCTTCGGTTGTTTCCAGTCGATCGAGGTGCTTTTCGTATTCGGCAAGTCCTCTCACGAATTCGAGAATCAATGGGATGTCTCGCTCGGTTGCCGGCTCGATGCGGACTGAGTAAGGTGAACTCAAGGATTTGTGCTCCTGTTCGAAAGGATTAAATTTGATTAGGTACGCTATGCACAAAAAATCTTTAGAGGCTTTAGTCCGCGATAGCGGACGAATGACAATAGCCCAGCAGTTTACTGCTGGGTATGGCGCGAACATGATTTAAGTCCGTGAAACGGACGACTGAAAACGGAGATAACCGATTCAGTCGTCCGCTTCACGGACTAGTGTATTCTCCCTCGGCGGTCCCAGCAGTGAACTGCTGGGCTACTATCATTCGTCCGCTCTCGCGGACTTGAGACATTCAACGAACGATAACCGCGTCACCGCGCTGTGCCTTAAGTAGCTTCGCTGCCGACTGGTTTGCCGCCGCAATCTCAAGAAATCCCGCACTACCCCAAACGGCGAAAACCTTCTCGCTTCCTTCACTCTGCTCATTAAAGAAGTTTCGAAACGAGTTAATCGTTTTGCCCTGAACGCGCAACGTCGCGCCCGCTTTGATACGCTCTGGACTTAAATCGTTTCGAGAAATGTTTGTAACGCAGTTTCCAAATCGATCGACATGAATAACGCGTCCATTGATCTGACCGTTTCGAGTGATCTCTGGTTTCAGACTATTCAATCTTACGTAGTCTGGAATCTCGTTGCCCATTTCGGAAGGCCCAACACCAATTGAAAGCGCGGCGGCGACAGGCGCAAAAACATCGCGTCCATTAAAAGTCGGGCTAACCGGCTCGCAGAAGTATTTCGAATTAGTAAGGTGAAAAATTCCAGTCAGAGGTAAACGGTCACAGGCGTAACTGAACAACCCATTGTCCGGACCAACGAAGAACTGTCCGCCGGCCGCGATCACGATTGGCTTACGCGCCGATCCGACGCCGGGATCGACAACCGCCACATGAATTGTTCCAGGAGGAAAAGACGCACAGGCCGTCAGCAGGATGTAAGCGCCGGCCTCAATGTCTTGAGGCGGAATCTCGTGAGTGATGTCAACAATGTAAGCGCCTGGGCTCGTCGAAAGAATCACGCCCTTCATGGCCGCCACAAAATAGTCAGCCGTGCCGAAGTCGGTGGTCAACGTGATGATGGGTGAACGCGAAAACGCGGCGACGGAAGGAAAAGCCGCCCGCTTGCGACTCTTCAATGTGTCTCCGCGATTAGTTTTCACTTAGGATACAGGCGTTTAGGATTGCACGTTACAGAGCCGAGCGCCGGATCGTGGAGCCTACGCTGAACCATTCTGGCAGTGGCACGCAATGAGACATGGCCTCCAGGAACTGAGCGCGGTAGCGCCGGTCGTGGAGCCTACGCTGAAACCATTCTTGCAGTGGCACCCACTTCGAGCCTCCAGGATCCGGCGCTACCGCGCTCGGTGCTGTAGTGGAGTAGCTACTGAACTCGCGTATCCGTAGCCGCACGAATCCTTAGTTGTTGACCTTGTGTTAACCGAAGGTCTTTGCCACGCGTGGTGAGCACGCCGGCCGTGCCGACAGATCCGCCAACGGCCGCGCCAATCGCCGCGCCTTTGCCGCCGCCTATGATCGCACCGATGAGCGCACCTATTCCCGTGGAGGCGCCGACTTTCGCGACGGTGTCCTTGGTTGAATCTTTGCCCTTTACGCCGCCCTCCTCATCAACTGTGCCGGCTTCATCGTCTCGTTGGCCCGCGTTCACGACTTCAATCACCTGCGCACTCATGCTGCTGGTGCGATTGTCAGGCGTGCGAATGGTTTCAAACGCGAGTTGAAGTTCCGCGCTGCCTTTCAGTTTTCCTGCACGCTTAACTCGGATTACGCGTCCCTCGATGATGGATCCGTCCAGCTCCCTCGGATCCATGACACGCGCCTGGAAGCGATCCCCCTGCTGGCTGGCTTCGGTTGAAAGCGGAGTCAGCAGTTCGATAAGTAGAACTTGATCACGGCGAATGAAAACAGGCTGGCCACTCGACTGCTGAGGAATGTTTACTGAATTGTCTGCTGAATTAACTGTCGAGTTATTCGAGTTGTTGTCGGGAGTGCTCGCACCGGAATCCGCGGCGCCGCGACGCGTCAGCCCAGCGGGAATGGTGGAGTTGAAGGCGCTTCGGTCGTATCCGGCAGCGTAGCCCGACTCGAAACCTTGCTGATAGCCGTCGCGATAGTCTTCAAGTGTTCCCCACGCCTGATTGTAGTTGCGGTCACCGCGTTGGTATTCAGTCTTGTTTTGATACTCGCGCTGGGCCTGATCGGAAACATCCCGGTAGCCAGCGTTGTAGCCATCGGAATAACCCGTGCGAAAGCCGCGCTCCAGGGCGCTGGTCTGGGTCTGTGCGTTAGCCGTTGCACTGAGGGATGCCGAAAGCACGGCCATCGCAAGCAGCATTGCCGTTACCACGGGCGTTCTTAGATATTTCATTCGTCGTTCCTTCCAGAGATTTACGGTCGCGATGCAGCCGTAGGAGTCTTGGGAGAGCCAACCTCGTGCGTGCAGGATGCTAACACTCAAAGAGTCGGCCCACAATCCAGATTTCAACGTTAATTTGGGCGCGGAGTGCAAAGTTTAGCGTTTAGGCAGCGGCTGGCCGACGCAAGCTAAACCTTGAACTCTAAACTGCATACCGCTCTCCTTGACCGTCCCAAGTGCGCGTCCTAGACTCGAATAGATTGAAGACTCCGAACGATGGACCGGTTGTCAGATGCCGGTTTCAGTTTTCTGGTTGGCAGGGCGTTTAGGTTACAAGCTTCAGCTTGCGGTACAGAACCGAGCGCGGTAGCGCCGGATGCAAGAATTACCGTCACCAGGAAAGGCTCTAATTAAGATCTTTGTTCAGCGTTGTCCCCGGGATCCGGCGCTACCGCGCTCGGTTCTGTAAACCCGCCGTCAAGAAGGCTCTGGACACGGGTGGCAAGATTTCATGGCTCAAACCCGCAAAGTTTACCTGGATCACAGCGCGACGACGCCCGTGGACCCGCGCGTCATCGACGCGATGATGCCCTATCTGACTGAGAAGTTCGGAAACCCCTCCAGCGTGCATTTCTTTGGGCAGGAAGCACGTGCTGCGGTCGACCGGGCGCGGCGCGAAGTGGCGGCGCTGATTGGAGCGCGGGCCAACGAGGTCGTGTTTGTTTCAGGTGGAACCGAAGCCAATAACCTGGCAATCCAGGGAATTTGCGAACTGAACTCATCGGCCAAAGGTCACATCATAACGTCGAGCATCGAGCATCCATCGGTGCGGGGCCTTTGCGAGTCGCTGGAGAAGATCGGATGGGAAGTGACCTGGCTACCTGCGTATGAAGAGGGCGTAGTGCGCGTTGACGACGTTCGCGACGCCTTAAGACCCAACACGGTTCTCATTTCTGTGATGCTTGCGAATAATGAGATCGGGACTATCCAACCCATTGAAGAAATAGGAGCGCTCATAAAGGAAGAACGTGAGCGCGGTCGCCGCAACATCTGGTTTCATGTGGATGCTGTCCAGGCCGCGGGCAGAATTCCAATTAACGTTGAAACGCTCGGGTGCGACCTGTTGTCCTTGTCAGGGCATAAGCTCTACTCAACCAAAGGGACCGGAGCACTTTTTATTCGCAGGGGAGTACGCCTCGCGCCGCAGAATGTCGGCGGCCACCAGGAGCGCGAGCGACGCGCGGGAACCGAAGCCGTACCTGGGATCGTCGCCTTTGGGACGGCAGCCAGACTGGCTAAAGAAGAGTTGGACCAGAACACAACTCGCGTGCAAAGGTTGCGGGATTTGTTTGAAGCAGGTGTCACCTCTCAGATTCAGAACACTGTGTTCAATGGCGATCGCGGCCATCGACTGCCCCACCTCTCAAACATTTCCTTTCGCTTCATCGAAGGTGAGGGGTTGTTAATTAGCCTGGACCTCCAGGGCATTGCCGTCTCAACCGGATCAGCGTGTTCTTCAGGAACGCTCGAACCGTCGCCCGTCATTCGCGCGTTGGGAAGAGACGACGAACTGGCCCGCGGTTCAATTCGATTCAGCTTCGGGAAGAACAACAGTGAAGAGGACGTCGCATACGTTCTCGAGGTCCTGGTTCGGGTTGTGACGAGGCTGAGGAAGCTTTCGCCGCTAAACAAGTCACGAGTGTTGGAACCGGTTTGAAGCTTGGGCGGCTCGTTGGAGTGCGCCGCCTTGTCGGCGCTTTGGCCCGTGGCGGCCTGGCGCCACGATCCCATGCCACATTCGAGACTAAACTCGCAGAGGCGCGTAGGGTTACGAAGCTGCGACAGGTCGCAGCGGGCCAAAGCGCCGACAAGGCGGCGCACTCCAAGGAGCCGCCCTCCAAAGACCGCTCCAAAGGAGCCGCCCTCTCCACGTATGCCCTACTCGCAAACCTTCACGGACCATCTCGAGAATCCGCGCAACGCCGGGGAGTTACCAGACGCCAACGCGATTGGCGAAGAAACTAATCCAGTCTGCGGCGATCGCTTGCGCTTATCGTTAAGCGTGGTTAACGGCAGAATCAAAGCCGCGCGCTACCTGGCATACGGTTGTCCGCCGACGCTTGTTTGTGGATCAGCTTTGACGGAATTGATTAAAGGGAAAACTGTAGACGAGGCAACGCTCGTAACGAGAAAAGATCTGCTTGCAGTGATTGGGGGACTTCCCTCCCGAAAGCAACACGCTGCAGCGCTGGCAATAGAAACGCTTAGATCAGCCTGCAGTAAAATCACTAGCCGGGATGAAGCGTAGTAAGAGGTGTTCAGAGTACAGCCTTAAGGCTGCAGGTTGCGGTAGATGCGCCCCCCGCTCGAGGAGGGAGCCCCAAGCTGAAGCTTGGACTCTATACGCCTGTAATCGTCACGGAATCGTCAGGCGCGGACGCGTATCACCCGAACCGCGCCGGTGGTATTCAGGTCCACAGAATTTCTTTGGTTCCGTTCCAAGCACAAAGGTCCGCGTCCGAATTATCGGGCAACTCTCGACAGCTATCATTCCGGTCGATGGATCGATATCCAGCGTGATAGTGCCTTCCAAGCTCCCCCCTTGCGTGCGTGTTTCGTATCTCGGTTGTCTCACTCTGGGGGTCGCGCCCGGCAGCACCTCGATTATTGCAGGTGTCGCCGAGTCCTGAGGAATCGGTGCAACTTCCTCCGTCTCGGGGGTTGGTTCGAGATCGGGAAGTTCGCTGGAAGCGGTCTCGGGCGATGTACCGTTGATGAATAACTCCATGCGCTTGTCCGGATCGTCCGGGGAGGCTGGTCCACCGGTCTTCGGATTTATCGCCACCTGCTCGATGCCCGCCGGCATTTGCCAATCGCCTTGCCACTCCGGATGTTCGCCGAGCGCTGCGCTCATGAAGTCGGTCCAGATGGGCAGTGCTGAATTTGCTCCGGTCAGTCCCAATTGTGAACCGTCGTCAAACCCCACCCAAACTACGCAAACGAGATTCGGTGTATATCCGGCGAACCATCCATCGCGCGAAGTTCCGGTCTTGCCGGCTACATTACCCTTGAAGCCTCGCGCCCTTACCTTCGAACCCGTACCTCGGTTAACCACGTCCTTCATAAACGAAGTCATAACGTAAGCTAGTTCGGGTCTCATCACATCATTCTTCTGTCCCGTCGGCGCTGCAACGGTCACGCCTGATCCGGTGGTAACGCGGTTGATGGCGATCGGCGATGTCCGCGTTCCAAGGGTTGCAAACGCCGTGTACGCCGATGCGATCTGCAACGGCGTAGCCTCACTCGTTCCCAGGGCCATTGCTGGATACGAGCGCGGCGGTTTCGGCAGACCAGCTTTGGCCGCAAGATTCATGACGCGACCAATCGTTACATCCATCGCAACATCAACGGTGATGACGTTCAAACTATGGACCAGGGCGTCGCGCAGGGTAACCGGTCCATTCGTGTAGGAGTCGCCAAAGTTTCCCGGTGAGTATTCCTGATTATCAAAGCTGAAAGTCTTCGGCTCATCCATGTAGGTTGTAGCCGGCGTTATCACGCGAGGCACCGGATCGTAGGCAGTATTCAACGCAGAAGCGTAAACGAACGGCTTGAAGACCGAACCAGGTTGGCGAAACGCATCGGCCGCACGATTCAGCTGACTCTTCGAGTAGTCTCGGCCGCCGACCATCGCGACTATTTCGCCGGTCTTGGCGTTCATGGCCACGAGCGCCGCCTGCAGTGTGCCTGGCGCAAACCGTTTTGCTTGCAACTTGTCGAGCGCGGCAAGCTGTTTAGTAACTGCCGCATACGCAGCTCGCTGTAGATCCAAATCAACCGTTGTATAGATTCTGAGATGTTCGGCGGAGCCGGGCCCGGCGATGATGTCGCCTAATTGGCTTTGCACGTAGTCGGCAAAATATGGGGCGTCAGACACATCAATTCGGCCCTTGGTGGGTGCGACCTTGAGGGGCGTTTGCTTTGCCTGATTTGCCTCGTCGGCCGAAATGGCCCCAGTTTCCGCCATACTGTCCAACACCTGATTACGGCGAGCGGTCGCAGTATTAATGTCGTGGTATGGGTTGTAGCGGTTTGGGCTGCGAATCAATCCTGCAAGGAAAGCGGCTTCAGGCAGAGTCAGGCCTGTGACGTCCTTTCGAAAGTACGCATCCGACGCTTCGCCAAAACCCATGATTGAAAAGCCTGCCTGTTGTCCGAGATACGCCTGATTGCTGTAGAGCGAAAAGATCTCCTCCTTCGTCAAACGTGTCTCAATGATTATCGACATGTAGGCTTCGGCGATCTTCCGTTTGGGTGTCCTCTCGGGAGAAAGCAGGAGATTTTTAACTAACTGCTGCGTGATACTCGACCCACCCTGCCGCGCAATAGGTGAATTTGGATCGGCATCGTACCGGCGCACGAGAGCACGGATAATTCCCCGAACATTTACTCCCCAGTGGTCGAAGAACGATCGATCTTCTGTAACTGTGATTGCCTTTACGAGATGAGGCGGCAGATCGCCGAACCCGATGACCTTTCGCTTTGAACGTTCTCCACCGGAAACCGAACTTATCAACTCCGGTTCCAGCCAGGCACGATCCAGCTGCGCGTTGGTCCCCAACTCGGACAGTGTGCTGATGGTTTTGCCATTGCGTGCGAACTGGATTCGGACTCGCTGAAACTGGCGCTGCCCGTCCACAACAGTGTTCTCACTCGGCTCGACGTCAACGAGAGGTCCGCTAACGTAATACCTGCCACGACCTTTATCTGCCTGTTGTCCTTTTTCGACGTACCCCGCCCTCTTCAAAAACTCAATCAAATTCTCCTGCGTCAATGTCTCGCCCACCCGAAGCTGTTTGGGCGCGGCATAAATCCCGGCGGATCGAGTGAATACTTCGCCACGCAATAGATTGTCGATGCGACCGGAAAAGACGACCCAGTAGTAAATCATGAAGACCATCACGATGGTCGAGACGGCAAGCAGCGGAATCAAGACTGGTGGGCTAAGTAACCGCCGCAACAAACGGCGCTTGAAACTCATCCGCGGCTCTGCGTAGGCGACCAGGCGCGAACGGGACCTGGGATCCTTCTTCGGCCGCATTCCGTGGGGAAGTTTTTCGGGTGGGTGTCTTACTGGCATAAAAGACAGGCGATAGACCTCAGTGGTCTCAAGTTGCGTTCTGTGGTCGGTCGTCCATCCTCGCGAAACAAATGCTAAACCTTTGAATACGGCCTGTCCAACTTAAATGGATTCCTTGCGCTTCAGGCCTCTCCTTGGAGTGCGCCGCCTCGTCGGCGCTTTGGCCTGCTGCGACCGGTCGCAGCCTCCGGGGTAAGGTCGTCGATGAGTCGAGCTTAACCTGGCATCGGATCGTGGCGCCAAGCCGCCACGGGCCAAAGCGCCGACAAGGCGGCGCACTCCAAGGAGTAGCTTAATTGACACCGCCTTTTTCTTTAGTTAACGTCCAACTTTCCTAATCCACCTGCTTAGATGCCGTTGCTGATGTATGAGTCTACTGCCCCCCGGCACGCGTTCCCTGCCCGAAAATCAGCGTCGCATTCTGATTGCCGTCGCCGCGGTGGCCATCGCCCTCGTGTTGGGCACAGCTGGGTTTACACTGATCGAGGGCTGGTCGCTGCTTGATAGCGTTTATGTCGCGGCGCAAACAGTCACGACCGTCGGGTATGGTGACCTTAGTCCGTCGACGCGAAATGGGCGGATTTTTTCTACGCTTTTTATGCTCGGCGCCGTTGGCGTTGTACTCTACGCCCTGACGTCGACCGTGCAAACAATCGTGCAGTCGGAGCTGATCGAACACTTTGGCCAGCGTCGGCAATCCCGGAAAATGAGTAAACTTCGGAACCACTACATAGTCTGCGGCGCAGGTCGGGTTGGTTCGAATCTAGTGCGCGGACTTCTCGGCAGTCAGGAAACCTTCGTCGTCATTGAGAGAGATCCGGCTAAGGTAGCTGAGTTAACCGAGCTGGGGGTGATTGTTTTGGTGCGAGACGCCACCCTTGAGGAGAGCCTGCACGAGGCGGGAGTCGAGCATGCGCGCGGACTGGCGGCCTGCCTTCCCGATGATGCTGACAACGTCTATGTCGTCTTGAGTGCCCGCGACATGAACCCGGCGCTTCACATCGTGGCCCGTGCTGTTCAGGAGCAGGCTGAACCGAAACTGATTCGAGCGGGCGCGAACCGTGTGGTCGCCCCCACAATAATCGGCGGCCATCGCATGGCCATGGCGTTGACCAAACCAGCTGTCGATGACTTTATTGGATCAATCACCGCGAACAAACTTGAATTGGCCTTTGAGCAACTTGAGATTGGTCCATCGTCTCCTCTAGTCGGGCAAAAGCTTAGTCAGACCAGTATTCGGTCAGAACTCGACATCGTGGTGGTTAGTATTCGACGCAGCGATGGAAACATATTATTTAATCCCAGCGGCGATGCTGCGATAGAGAGTGGTGACATTCTGATAGCAATCGGCCACGCCGAGTCGCTGATGAAACTAACGGCGATGGCTAAGAGCAATTCGGTCCGAAGTCCAATGTCCAAAGTCCAAAGTCCAGAGTAACCGAGGTAACCTTAAACAGTTAGAGGTTGTGAAGATTCATCTGCAGTCTGACCTTTCGGGTTGACAGTGACTTTGGACTTTGGACTCTTGATACGAGCTTGATTGAATGAAGATCTTAGTTACCGGCGGGAGTGGTTATCTCGGTACGCACGTCCGCCGGTTTTTCAACGCTGATGACTTTTCGCGACGCTCGGGATACGACATCCTTGACACGGAGGATGTGAAACGCGTCGCAGACTACGACGCGGTAATTCACCTGGCAGCCCATCTGGATAAAGATCCGGCTGCTGCGGAGGAATGCTTTCGGACAAACGTCGAAGGCACCGCGAATATCATCAGAAATCTTCAGCCCAATACTGCATTTATTTACGCGTCTACTAAAGACGTTTATGGCGCACATGCAGGCTCTTATGACGAGGTGTCAGAGAACTGCCGCACGGATTATTGTGGGCAGACTGCGCTCGAGTGGTCTAAGTTAATGGGGGAGCGTTACGTCGAGTACTACGCGAGACAGCGAAACGTTCGGTCTTGCATTTTTCGGTTGTCGACTGTTTACGCCCGTCCTTCAGATGGAAACGAGTCAGGCTTCGTCACCCATTACGTCGAGTCGGTTAAGCGTGGTTGGCCCATCAGGTTGCCGCTATATGGAAACCCGATTCGGGACATACTTCATGTTGACGACTTCTCGCGCGCCTGTCAGGCATTCATTGATTCGTCCGACACTGAAGGCTTATATAATCTCGGCGGCGGCAGGGAAAACTCGGCAACGTTGCTTGAAATTGTGAAGAAGGTTGGGGAACTTATCCAACTCGAGCCGGTGATTGCAGACGATCATAATTTGCCCTACCCGATACCGGTCCACTACGTTTCCGATTTGAAGCGCGTTCGGGAACAATTGGGTTGGCAGCCAGAAATCGGAATTGAAGACGGACTCAGAGACTTGTTGTAAAACAGAGTCTCCTTAAAGTGCGCCGCCTTGTCGGCGCTTTGGCCCGCTGCAACCTGTCGCAGCTGCGTTTACGGCTGGATCGTTGTGAGTTCAAAGTGGAATCTGCCGAATGTTGTGGCGCCAAGCCGCCACGGGCCAAAGCGGCGACAAGGCGCCGCACTCCAAGGAGTTTGTGGCAACGCTCAAATTCATGAACAGTAGCCTCGCTAGCACCGATAGAGTAGTTGTTCGCGGAACCAATTGGGTGGGAGACGCAGTCATGACCGTGCCTGCGCTTCGCGCTCTACGACAGTTATACCCGCGCGCCCACATTACCCTCGCCACACGCCCCGGGCCGAAAGGCATTTTCGCCGAAGCCGACTTCATAGACGACATATTAGTTCACGAAGGCACAGGGTTGAGGTCAGTGGTCCAACAGGTCAAACAATGGCGCTCCCACAGTTTCGATGTGGCGGTACTTTTTCCGAACTCTCTCGAGGCGGCACTCGTGGCGTCTATTTCACGCGTTCCTCTACGAATAGGCTATGCGACCGAGGGCCGGCATAGATTGTTAACCCATCCTCTTACTTTGCCCGAGTGGCGAGGCACCAAGCATGAAGTCTTCTATTATTTGAACATCGTCGAGCGGCTGCGGCGCATTGCCAATCATCCGGAGGGCGTCCACGGCGCAGTTCCTGACGCTTCACTTTCGGTTAGTGAAAAACGCCAGTCAGCTGCGCTGGAATTGCTTCGTGCAAATGGCGTAAAAGGCATCAACAGATTGCGAGAGCAACACGCTCGGCCGCTTGTCGCGCTGTGTCCGGGTTCAATCAATAGTCGGGCAAAGCGCTGGCCGGCGGAACGGTTCGCCGCACTTGCCGATCAGTTCATCGAGAAGATGGGCGCTGAAGTACTCATCATTGGGTCACCTGCCGAATTGGACGTGGCGAAGGAAGTCAGAGACGGAATGCGAAATCAGTGCACGATGCTCACCGGTCAAACAGATCTTGCCGAACTCGTGGCCGTACTGAGTGTCGTCGATCTCCTGATTACAAACGACACAGGCCCTGCACATATTGCATCAGCATTGGAACGCCCTACCCTGGTTATCTTTGGGCCAACCAATCCATTGACGACCCGGCCGTTTTCTCCGCTTGGCGAAATTATTCGTGAACCGCCCGACTGCGCCCCGTGCATGCTGCGAGACTGCCCAATCGACCATCGTTGTATGACAGCGATTAGTCCGGATCAGGTTTTCAAACGCTCAGAAGCGATGTTGGCAAACAAACTACGGTTGGTCGTTTAGACAGTTCATCGAAATGAGCAAAGCAGTTTTTATTGACCGCGACGGTACGATTTCGGAAGAAGTGGGTTACATCAACCACGTTTCGCGCTTCAACCTGTTTCCGTATTCAGCATCGGCGATAAAACAACTCAACCAGAACGGCTGGCTGGCAATCATAACGACGAATCAGGCAGGCGTAGCGCGAGGTTACTTCTCGGAGAAAATGGTCAAGGAGGTCCATCAACGAATGACCGATGGACTCGAGCAGAGCGGGGCCAGGCTGGATGCGATCTATTATTGCGCCCACCACCCTTCCCTCGGTGACCCTCCATACCGCCTGGACTGTGATTGTAGAAAACCGCGCCCTGGTCTGATTTCGCGCGCTGCCCGTGACCTTGATATTAACCTTAGCGAGAGTTGGATGGTTGGTGACCGTTACAGCGACATTGAATTGGCGCGGAATGCTGGGGTTAAATCCGCGTTCGTATTGAGTGGCTATGGCCGCGGCGAATGGGAACACCAAAGTGAGTCGTGGACGCACCAGCCTGATCTGGTTGCGGAGAATTTGTTGGAAGCGGTTGAGCAAATTGTGGCAACTGGTGCAGTTAGGGTCGTTTGAGAATCGACCGCCTCGCGTCGGCTTGCCCCGACGGGGCAAGGTGCAAATCCTGCTAAGTTCATGAGGACGAATACGGATAAGGACGAACAGTTGACAGTCGACCGAACACTACTTCAAGAACGCCTAATCAGCATCATCCGGCGATTTCCGCAGCGGCGAATTCTGGTCGTCGGAGATTCTATTGCCGACCAGTTCGTCTATGGAGCAATCAGCCGGGTTTCACGCGAGGCCCCGGTTTTTATTCTGAACCACGAACACACGGAAACCGTGCCGGGCGGCGCCGCAAACTGTGCGTTGAATCTCGCTTCGTTGGGTGCGGAGGTTTCGCTTGTAAGCGTTGCCGGAGAAGATGAAGCGGGTCAAGCATTAGTGGAGAAGCTGAAAGCGGCTGGTGTGAACTGCGATAGCCTCCTTACTTCCGACAAATTTCGCACTACTACCAAGGTACGTATCCTGGCCGGCCAGTTACATTCCACACGCCAGCAGGTCATTCGAATCGACTACGAAGGCGATCGACTAAACGATTCCGGGCTGCTCGAGCGCCTGCGAGAAGAGGTACTCGAACATGCGAGCCGTTCCGACGCAGTGATAGTTTCAGACTACAACTACGGCATTGCCGATGCTCGAATGGCGTTGTTCACAAGAGACGCCGCCGCGGCCAGGAAAGTTCCAGTGATGGCCGACTCCCGGTTTCGTCTATCGGACTTCGCGGGTTTTACTTCAGCAACGCCCAATCAGGATGAAGTTGAACAATTAATCGGCAAGCAGCTTTCGACCGCGGGTGACCTGGAAGCTGCCGGCGAAGAACTGCGCGAACGATTGGACTATCGTGCCTTGTTGGTAACTCGAGGCAGCAACGGCATGACTTTGTTTGAAGACGGCGTCCTGCCTGTTCACCTTGATGCTGTGGGCGCCCGAGAGCCTGTCGACGTGACCGGGGCCGGCGATACAGTGATGGCTGCCTACACTCTCGCGCTATCCTCAGATTCGTCGTTTCCGGATGCCGCGCGGCTGGCTAACTACGCTGGGGGGCTGGTCGTAATGAAAAGAGGCACCGCCTCTGTGACTCGGGACGAACTCGAACACTCGGTCTTACATTCTGAGGTGGGAAATTAATTCTTCCACGGATAATGCGATGCCTGTTGAAGACGAGCGCCGAATTGTTGACCAAACGACTCTGGTTGAGCGCGTAAACGCGGCGCGCGATGAAGGCGCGCGAATTGTGCTTGCGAATGGCTGCTTTGATGTATTGCACGCCGGGCATGTGCGCTATTTGAAGGGTGCAAAACTACTTGGCGATCTCCTGGTCGTCGGAGTGAATTCAGACCACCAGGTGGCAGAACAGAAGGGCGTCGGCCGTCCAATCCTGCCAGCCAGCGAGCGAGCTGAGCTCGTTGCTTCACTGGAATCGGTCGACCTGGTGACGATCTTTGACGAACCTACGGTCGAGGAACTTTTGTTGAAATTGAAGCCGGACGTCCATGCCAAGGGGACGGACTACACCCTTGATACCGTTCCCGAACGCGAAGTCGTAAAATCTTTTGGCGGCCGGGTAGCCATTGTTGGCGACCCTAAGGATCATTCAACGTCTGATATGATCGCTCGCCTGGTCAAGAGCTAATCCAAAAAATTGGAGACCGCGCGCTTAAGCTCAGAATATTTCCGCTGAGTTATTCAGAGATCGTGAAGATCCTGTTTAAGGTACTACGAAATTTCGGATGAGAATCCTTGTCGTAAAACTCGGGAGCATTGGAGACATCATTCATACGCTGCCGGCAGTCTCGGCGATTCGGAAGGCAATGCCCAACGCAGAACTGTCCTGGGTTGTAGAACGTCGATCATCAGAAATTTTAAGAGACAACCCGATTTTAGATCGCCTCATCGAAGTCGACACGAAGGCCCTGAGGCGCGGGTTGATGTCTGGGGAGACGCTGCGGGCACCGCGCCAGCAGTTACGTCGGCTTCGCGCCTCGGCCTTCGATATAGCTCTCGATTTTCAAGGTTTACTTAAATCCGCCTCCATCGCGCGCCTTTCGGGCGCGCGTCGTGTTTTTGGGTTCTCGCGTGAGTCATTACGGGAACCTGCTAGCCGGATCTTCTTGTCCAAAACCATACCGATTCCACCGAAAACCCACGTCATTCGCAAAAACCTGATCTTGGCCAGTGGCGCTTTGGGAATACCTGTCCCAACCGACGCCGCAGAATATTCGTTTCCAATAGCTACTTCCGCGGAGCATGAAGCCGAGGCAGATTCAGTCTCCCACGGCAGCTTCGCCATTCTGAATCCTGCCGGCGGGTGGCCGACTAAACTGTGGAATGTCGATCGCTTCGGTCGTTTGGCTGATGAACTCTGGTCCCACTACGGACTCCGGTCGTTGGTTACATATGGACCCGGCGAACGTGAATTGGCCGAAAGGGTCGTTGCCGGAGCGCGGTCCGGACAAGCGACGCCAGTGAATCTCTCCTTGAAGGGTTTGTTTGCACTCGCCCGGCGGGCTGACGTCTATGTGGGTGGCGATACCGGCCCGACTCACATTGCTGTCGCTGCGGGCGCTCCAATTGTTGGGCTTTTCGGTCCAACTGAGTGGTGGCGCAACGGCAGCCCACGCAAAGAAGATATTTGCGTCGAGCGCGTTGACATCGATTGCCGAACAGATTGTCACCGTCGCGCTTGTTCGAATTGGATATGTATGGACATTGAAGTTGATAGAGTTTTGCAGGCGGTGGGTGCGCGAATTGGACAGAAGGTCCTGTCTGTCAGGGGCGCTTAGTCTCCTGGGTAAGTGAACACTGAATACAATTTTCCATATGTCATTTTTCATTTGTCATCGTTGAAATGTGCAGTTCACCGTTCGAGCTTAGCTTGCCTGGGCGACCACAACTTAAAGCTTAAACTCGGAACCTTTCGACTCAACTCGACTGAGTTCAGTCGATGACAAATGAGAAATGGAAAATGATCATTGGAAAATCTGCTGTCATTCTTTTGACCGAGAACCTTCTTACTGAAACCGACAGGCCCCAATGTCTGTCCTACCGGGAGTAACATTGCGCAGAGGCGGTACCTGGATTCAGCGCTGGCGCGTGCCACTTGGCTTTTTATGTGGCGCGCTCTTTATTTTGTTCGCGCGACCGACTTTCCGCAGCTTGATTGCCGGAGCAGCGATTTCAATCCTGGGCCTGTTACTGCGCGCGTGGGCCGCCGGCCACATTCGTAAAAACGCAGAGCTCGCCACCTCAGGACCCTACGCCTACACGCGCAATCCGCTTTACCTCGGGAGCTTTCTACTGGGGCTCGGTTTCACGATTGGTTCCGGTCGCTGGCAACTCGGAATCCTGTTTGCCGTGCTGTTCCTTGGCATCTATTTACCGGTAATGCGCGTCGAATCCGCTACGTTGGCGCAACTTTTTGGCGAGAAGTTCAAAAAGTATGCTGACGCCGTACCGCTGTTCTTTCCCCGCTTGGCGGCATACCGTGGGGGCAACAGCACAATTGGATTTGATAAGAGTCTCTACCTGAGGTATCGCGAATATCGAGCGGCACTAGGCCTTCTGATCGCGTGGGGCCTGATGATAGTTAAGGCGTTTTACTTAAGATGAATTTCCGAATACACAGATTTATTGCCACACTGTTACTGCTTGCCGTAGTGACAGCAGGCGCCGCTTCGGCTTCAGCGCAATCCCGGAAGGATGTTCGTACACATCCATTCGAACCCAATGAAGAGCTTCTCTTTGTGGCCGAGTTTTCGCGAGCACTCTTGAAGAACATTGATGTTGCAGATTTCCATTTCACATCGCAAAGAGAGCCACGGCTGGAGACGGTTTCCGGCGGGGCGCCTTACACACTGAAATTCACCGGCGAAGTTTCAAGTAGAGGATTCTTCGTCAAACTTTTCAATCTGAAGTTTCGAGAGTGGATGGAGTCCGTTGTTGAACCCGCTTCGTTTACCGTTAACAAATCGAAGAGAATTGACGAGCAGGGGAAACGCTCGCGCGTAAGCGAGGCGGTGTTTGCGGACGGGAAAGTCTCCTGGACAGAGAGCGACCCGAACAATCCATCAAGTACACCGCGTACGGCTGACGCAACGTTTACAGGCCAGGTGCAGGACGTGTTGTCGGCTATTTATTTTTTGAGAACTCAGCCGCTCGCGCTTGGAAAGACGTTCACCGTCACAATCAGCGACTCAGGGCGCGTGTATCAGGTTCCCGTTCGTGTCGTTGAAAAGAAGCGAATGAAGACGGTGGTGGGGCGTGTGGAAGCACTGCGAGTGGATCCGGAACTATTCGGCCCCAACGGAATGATGAATCGCAGCGGCCACATTTCAATCTGGTACACCAATGACAGCCGGCGCATTCCGGTTAAGGCAAGAATCAAGACTGAGTACGGCACTTTCAACGTTACCCTGCGGAAGATCATTCACAAACCTGCGGCATCGGAGTACGCGAGCAGCGCGACAACGAAGTCTGAATAGCCGCCCACGCCTGGATTTCCCCTGGTCACGTCAGATCCGCTTTCACTCGCGGACCGATTCACTAAACACACTAATCAACACGAAAATTGTTCGTGGTCTTTTCGTGTGATTCGTGGATCGCACTGGTTTTTGCTTTAATTGAGACTCAATGGTTTCAACGCCACTAGTTCTTGGTCACCGAGGCGCTTCTGCGTTCGCACCAGAAAACACCATAGCGGCGTTTTCGCGAGCCATGAAAGATGGGGCAGACGGGATTGAGTTCGATGTGAGGCTATCTCGCGATCACGTTCCTGTTGTTATTCACGACAGCACCCTGAAAAGAACCGGCAGGATTAAGGAACACGTTTCAAAACTTACCGCCGCGGAATTGCAGAAGATTGATGTGGGCTTCTGGTTTGCCAAGGAGCGACCGCAGCCGCCACAGTCGTTTAAGGGTGAGCGGCTCCCTTCTCTGGCTCAGGTTCTTAGGTTCTTTAAAAGCATCGAGGGAGCGCTTTACATCGAGATGAAGTGTGAGGCCGATGAAGGAAACGCGCTCGCCGCGGAGATTGTGCGCCTGGTTCGCAAACATCAGATGGTCGAGCGTGTCGTGGTCGAGAGTTTCGATCTTTCAGTGATTGCAGCTACCAAACGGATTGACGCGGGCATTCGGACGGCTGCTCTCTTCGAACCTAAAGCTTCCAGACCCGTTTCAACCATCCGACGGCTCAAGATGATTGATCAGGCCCTCGAGCAAAGGGCCGATGAGATTGCTCTTCATTACACCCTGGTTGGTAAGAGAGTGGTTGAAAAAGCCCGGAATGAAGGTCTGGAAGTCGTTGTTTGGACCGTTGACGACCCCAAATGGATTGCTCGCGCACAATCTCTCGGCCTCAAAGCATTGATTGCAAACAATCCCGGGAAAATGGTTCACCAGCGCTCGAGACTCGCGTCCCCTTAGCGTTTACCCCCTTTAAATCATCTCAAGTCGGTTACTCGCCTAAAGCACAGAACGGTCAGGTAGTTGACTGTCCGAATAAACCTACCTTTGTCGCGGCGGCACGACCATGAATGTATGGAGGCAAACTTGGCGAAACTACGTCAAAATGCCTCCAGATGACAGCGACGAGCCACATCTGTATCATTCGCACACAAAACTCGTTGGACAGGGAGAATAGATAATGCCAGTTAGACAAGGCGCTGAGGTGATCGAGCCAAAGGGAAAGCTCGGGGTTTTGCTCGTCGGCCTCGGCGCAGTTAGCACCACTTTTATTGCCGGTGTCGAAGCCGTCAAAAAAGGGATTGGAAAACCGGTCGGTAGTTTGACTCAGATGGGCACGATTCGTCTCGGCAAACGGACTGATAATCGTGTCCCGCTTATTAAGGATTTCGTGCCCCTCGCAAAGCTTGAGGATCTGGTCTTTGGGGCCTGGGATATTTTTGAAGACTCGGCCTACGAGGCTGCAATGCACGCCGGCGTATTAGAGAAGGATTTGCTGCTGCAACTCAAATCGCCCCTGCAAAAGATCAAGCCGATGAAGGCAGTTTTTGATCAGTCATACGTAAAACGCCTTAATGGAACGAATGTTAAGTCTGGGAAAAACAAGTTTGCGCTCGCCGAACAACTGATCGATGAGATCGCCGAATGGAAGCGGAAGAATAAATGCTCGCGGGTGGTAATGATTTGGGCAGCCTCCACTGAAATCTTTCTTAAGCAACATCCGGTTCACAAAACGTTGGACTCTTTCGAGAAGGCGATGCGCGAGAACCACAAAGCGATCGCGCCGTCGATGATCTACGCTTACGCGGCACTAAAGTCAGGGATACCCTTCGCTAACGGCGCGCCCAATCTGACTGTAGACATTCCTGCTCTAAGAATGCTGGCGGAACAAAACGGTTTGGCGATCTGCGGCAAGGACTTCAAAACCGGTCAGACGTTGATGAAGACGATCATCGCTCCTGGATTGAAGGCGCGAATGCTTGGTTTGGCCGGCTGGTATTCAACCAACATCCTGGGTAATCGTGACGGCGAAGTGTTAGACGATCCCGAGTCATTCAAGACCAAGGAGGAATCGAAACTCTCCGTACTTGAATACATCCTTCAACCTGAAGTTTACCCTGACCTATATAGTGACTTCTCACACGTCGTACGAATTAACTACTATCCGCCGCGCGGCGACAACAAAGAAGGTTGGGACAATATCGACATCTTTGGATGGCTCGGTTACCCGATGCAGATCAAGATCGATTTTCTGTGCCGCGACTCGATCCTTGCGGCGCCCATCGTTCTGGACCTTGCGCTCTTCCTCGACCTGGCACAACGCGCGGGGATGAAGGGCATCCAGGAATGGTTGTCTTTCTATTTCAAGTCACCTCAAACTGCACCCGGCCTTTATCCGGAACATGATGTCTTTATCCAGCTGATGAAGCTCAAGAATACGCTGCGGTATCTCCGTGGCGAAGATATGATCACGCATCTCGGCCTGGAATACTACGACTAAGAGCCAAGGGCGCCAGGCGAGAAGTCGCTTGGGCGCCCTTCCTCAAAAAGTTCTCCACTTTGCGTCGTTCCCCGCATTAAAAGGTGCAACCTGGGACCATGTATTCGCGCCTCCCGCCATACTTCACCATATAATGGCACTTCCCTTCTGACATGATTTGTCATCACTTAACTACAAATATTTTTCAGGTCGACAGGCAAATTTCAATAAGTCCCCAACATTTTGTGATGACATTTTGATCGGTGTCGTATATATAGCATCAGTCGATATCGAGCTGAGTGTTCACAACCTTCTCTGGAGGCAAACTAAGAGTGTCCGCGGCGCATCAATCTGGCTAGCGGATCGTTCCTTGCATTATCAGAGGCGGGCCAATAACGGCCGCGCTCAACAGAGGGCAGAAAGCTCTCGCGCATGCAAGGAGGACGACATGATTACCGAGATGGAGATACAAAAACTAAACGAAACCATGGGCACAGTCTTCCTGGATCCAGATCAGAAGAGTCCACGCGCACAGGACTTCGAGGAGCGGCTTTCCGCTCGCATCGTTGGACAGGAGCGCGCAGTGCGGCGCATGAGCGGCCTCTACCAAATTTTCCTCGCCGGCATGAACCCGCCTAATCGGCCGATCGGTACTATGCTGTTTCTTGGTCCTACCGGATCAGGTAAAACGCGTGTTATCGAAGCGGCGGCGGAGGTGCTGTACGGCGACCCGAACGCAATCGTGAAGATCGACTGCGCAGAGTTTCAGCATTCGCACGAAATTGCGAAGTTGATCGGTTCGCCTCCGGGATACCTTGGACACCGTGAGACGTCGCCGATGCTGACGCAGGAAAACCTCGATCGCATGCACACCGACGAGTTAAAACTATCGCTTATCCTATTCGACGAAATCGAGAAAGCGTCTGACAGTCTCTGGCAGTTGCTGCTCGGTATTCTCGACAAGGCGACGCTGACTCTTGGCGACAACCGCCGCGTTGACTTCTCGCGTTGCATGGTTGTGCTGACATCAAACCTGGGCGCCAGGGAGATGTCGGAACTGATTTCGGGCGGGATCGGATTCGCTCCAGGTAAAGGTGTGAAAAATCCGAACGACACCGAAGTGGACCAGAAAATTTATCGAACCGCAGTCGAAGCTGCCCGTCGGAAGTTTTCGCCGGAGTTCATGAACCGCATCGACAAGGTTGTCGTGTTCCGTTCTTTGAAGGAACACCACCTGCGACAAATTCTGGAGTTGGAACTGCAAGCGGTTCAGGACCGCATCATGCAGGGCTCGGGTACAAAGTTCGTGTTTCAATGTTCCGAGAGCGCGAAAGACACTTTGCTGCAGGAAGGTTTGGACTTCAAATACGGTGCACGTCATTTGAAACGATCGGTCGAGCGCTTCCTGGTCTATCCTTTGTCAAACCTGGTTGCTACCGGACAGATTGGCCTGGGTGACCTGGTGCACATCGATCTCGATGACTACACCCATAAACTGATATTCTCCAAGAGCTCAGGCGGGGCACTGATTCACGAGATGCCGCCCGAGCAAGAGGAAACGGAAACGCCTGAGACACTTTCTGGCGGCGTAGGTCTTCCAATTCCGCAGGCTACTAAGGCAGCAAAGAAAAGCCAGAGTCGCGGAGAGAAAAACGAAAGCTAGTTCAACCTGAACCAGAAATTGATAGCGCCGACCACCTAGGGTGATCGGCGTTATCTTTTTGTGTCGCTCCCTTTCGTTACTTAAAGCTGGAAGTTGTTATCCGGTGAATCGCTTCTTTCGCTGCTTCTGCAAGATAGGGATCGCGGGCAGTGAGCGCGGCTCGCAAGGATGGCAAGGCCGAAGAGTCTCGAATCCTCCCCAGCGCGGTCGCCGACTCTCGCCGCAAGTCGTCCTCAGCCTTTTCGTCCTGAATTACCAGAATTAGCGCCGGCGTGCCCGCGCGGCTGCCAATCTGACCCAGGGAGCGGGCTGCGGACCTCAGAACAAATAGATTCTGCTCTCCTCGCGGCTTTTTGTTTTTCTTCGACTTTGAGTCAGGCATCGCAATCTGCGGATTCAAAACAGCAGAAAGAGGTACAACTCCCGCCTCATCTCCGATTTGGCCAAGCGCTACCGCCGCCGCACCTCTAACTCCATCTTCCTTGTCGCTGAGTAGGAGCTCGGCAAGCGCAGACACAGGAGACCTGCTACGCGCCTTACCCAGAGCATATGCAGCTTCACGGCGGACAAACTCATCCTTATCCTTTAACAACGGCAATAAGTGTGACGCGCCTTCATCGCCGGGCAGTGAGAGAATTGAACTTGCAGCAGTTGCCCTGATGATTGCCACTGGATCGGACAGTGCGGATACGGCAACACGCGACGCTTCGTGGTGTTGCATTGAACCCAGCCGCGTCAAGGCGTCACGTCGCTCCTCGACGTCTGCCGAGATTAACCGCACTCGCTCTTTCTCAATTTCGAGCTGACGCGCAGTTAAGTTTCCAGAGTCGCGATGCTGACCAACCAATACAAACGGCCACAAAAGCAACAGTGCTCCCGCACACCAAAGGCACAGGTATGATTTGAACTTTTCCATGTGGATGAAAGTCGATTGCCTAGTCAGACGAAGTTAAGGCCTGCATCGAATCAACAATTAGAACTGCTATCGGTGGATACACCAACAAGTCCGGCAACACCAAGGTTGAAGAAGTGTACGACAATAAGTTTGACTGAACATCTCCCACGCCTTGCCTGAACAACGCGGTCAAGTCGTTGAAAAAGTCCTGGGCGTGCCAACCGAGGATCAGACCTACGCCGACGCTCACTGCATATCCAACTAACAAAAAAGTATAAGCCGAGAATCTCGTATAGGGCTGCTCAGGTGCCTCGTCGTCGCTCATGATCGAATCCTGGATAGACTTCGGACGGTACGTGTAGTGGGCCAGGTATTCGCGCAACCGCGTAGCAATATGCCAAACGCCTATCAGGAAAAGGGTCAGCACGACCGCTTTTCCCAGATAACCCAGGTTTTCCCAAAACTGCGGTCTAATCAGGACCACGATGAAGGTCGAGAGAAACAGTGAGACAGTTGTAAATACTGCACGCTGCCGCTCGCGGTTTTCGCGGCGGTCACGTTCGAGCACTTCGTCCACGACTCGATCCCAACGGGCCTGTACCGCCAGGTTACGTGCCCGACGTGCGTGGGGATTATTCGAACTAAGGATCGAGGCCCCACTGTCGGTCAACGTCGAGAGCTTCTCGTCATAATATGCCCGTTCCTGTGGATCTATCAGGACGCGGTAGGCCTTCGACAACAGCGCGAATTCGCGAGCCGCACTTTCCGAACCTCCGTTGACGTCCGGGTGTCTAACCCGCGCCAACTTCCGGTAAGCGGAGCGCACCTCTGACTTTGAAGCAGATCGTCGAACTCCCAGAATCTTGTAGTAGTCAGTCACTCCGCGCTTGCAACTCCTGAAACAACTCGAAGGGTCTTATTTCGGGAAGACTGGGAGAATTATAACACTTTCCCGAATACTCAAAAGGCTATCGCGGCTATTGGATTTATCTTTGGATTGGGTGAAATTGTGGGGCCAGAGAAGCGGTTGCGAATTCCTCGAGCGGCCGTCGAGGGGGGCGAGGACAATTTTTAATGTGAGAGTCTGTCCCGCTTCTCTGGTGTTGACATCCTTACTATCAACTCCAATGCCAGTACTCGCACATCTAGAAAACAGAACAAATGCGAATACTCAACCCTGGACGGCGCAAAAAGTGTTCACGATCGGAGACAGCTGGCGTCCTCAAACACACACACTTAGCCATCACCCTTTGCGGCTGATCGAGCTACGAGTCTTAATAGCGTTCTCACAGCAACACCGGTTGGCCCCTTTGATCGGTACGGCTTTGCCTCGTCGCCCCATGCCGTTCCGGCGATGTCCAGGTGTGCCCACGAAATGCCATCGGCGAACTCCTTGAGAAATGCTGCAGCGGTAATAGTTCCAGCTTTGCGGCCGCCCACATTCTTGATATCGGCGATATCTGACTTAATCTGACGTGAGTATTCTTTGTCGAGGGGCAGCTGCCAAAACTTCTCGCCTGCTTCCTTGCCAGAGGCTATGACTTCATCAATCAAGGCCTGATCGGTTCCCAAGATCGCCGCATGTACATCACCCAGTGCGACGGATACGGCTCCGGTAAGGGTGGCCATGTCAACAATCGTCGTTGCTCCCAGTTTCTTTGCATAGGCAATAGCATCAGCGAGAACCAGTCGGCCTTCCGCGTCAGTGTTGATTACTTCAATGGTCTTTCCCGTCATCGCGCGCACCACGTCACCGGGTTTTGTAGCTTTCCCTGAAGGAAGATTCTCCGCGCAAGGAATGACTCCCAGCACCGGAATCGCCGGCTTGAGTTGGCCGATGGCACGCATCGCTCCCATCACAGCTGCTCCCCCGCTCATGTCATACTTCATTAATTCCATGTTCTCGCCAGGCTTGAGAGAAATACCTCCAGAGTCAAAGGTAATCCCCTTTCCTACGAACGCCAACAATCCGTCGCCGTCCTCAATGGAGTTGGACGGGGTGTACTTAAGTATTATCAGTTTGGCGGGCTCGTCCGATCCGCGAGCAACGCACAAAAGAGAGCCCATGCCCTCCTGTTCCATGCGCGCCTCATCAAGCACGTCGATGCTGAGACCAAACTCAGTCGCAACTTCGCGAGCGCGTTCGGCCATTATTGCCGGTGTCATGTAGGCGCCTGGTTCGTTTGCAAGATCTCGCGTGAAGTTAACCGACTCGCCGATACTCTTACCTCGTTCTACACCGCGCTTCAGATCCGTTTCATCGGCGCCGTCAATCACGACCACTAAACGCTCGACGTTTCGCTCTTCCTTGTCAGATGTTCGATATTTGTCCGGCTCAAACAATCCCATGATCGCGCCTTCGACGACCGCTGAACCGATGTCTTCTGCCTTTCCTTCGAGCCTGGGAACAATGGCGATTGACTTCGCGTTTTTCCCGCGCAGGACTCGCGCGGCCGTTCCGGCCATTTGTGAGGCCTGAGTGGTTGTGTATTCGTCACGGTCGCCAACACCCACCAGCAAAAGTCTTCCAGCCTTGATGTCATTATTTTTCATCAGGTGGAGGTAGACGGTTTCAGCCTCTTTGCCTTTTAGCTCCTCGGACTCAATTACTGACTTAATGACCCCGCTGGTGATGGCGTCCAGATCCTTGAGGAAACCGTCATCCGCTTTCTCATCTTTGAAAACGGCGATGGCCAAAGCCTGAACATCAAGTTCCTGGTAAGAGCCAGTTGTATTCTCTATCTGCATGTAGAGTGCTTACTTCCCTTCAATTGAGATCGGTCATCGATTGCGTTCTTTGAGCTGGGCGCGCGTTTCTCTTTCTACAGTGCGCTTCATCTCGGTTTCGCGCTTGTCGTACATTTTCTTTCCGCGTGCCACGGCGACCTCGACTTTAATCCGGCGGCTTTTCAGGTATACGCGCGTCGCGACTAAAGTCATTCCCTGCTTCACTGTAGCCTCGTCCAGCCGTTCAATCTCACGCTTGTGCAAAAGCAATTTGCGGGTCCTAAGCGGTTCATGATTCTCGCGGTTGCCATGAGCATAAGGCGAAATGTGTGCATTAAACAACCACGCTTCTCCGTTGCGGATTGCGACGTACCCTTCCTTTAACTGGACCCTTCCCCCGAGCACGCTTTTCACTTCAGTTCCGGTTAAAGCTATGCCCGCTTCATACTTATCCAGAATGTGATACTCATGATACGCGGCCCGGTTCGAGGCCAGCAATTTTTCTTCTGTTGCCGTCGCCATTTTCTTATTCGTAACGCAAGTTATTAGTTTGCGATCGCTTAGCTACCACTTCCTTAAAATGAAATCTAAAAACAACGGAATAGGGCCGCGAACGGTTCCGGTTAACCATCATTCACCAATTGCTTCTTCTTTCAAGGGGCGCTTCATCAATTCCCTGGCTGCTTCGTTTGCCGGTTTTCCCTCATACAGAACGGCGTGGACTTCTTCAGTGATTGGCATCTCGACTCCAATACGGTCCGCGAATCGTTTGACGGCCAGGGTGGTTTTCACTCCTTCAGCAATCTCATTCATACCGGCAGTGATCTCTCCCAATGCTTTGCCCTTTCCCAACTCCTCGCCTACATGTCGATTGCGCGAAAGATTACCCGTGCAAGTCAAAACCAGATCGCCGAGTCCGGCCAGGCCCATCAGCGTCTCAATTCTGCCGCCTTCTCGAAGGGTAAGCCGCGTCATCTCCGACAACCCTCGTGTGATCAGCGCGGCAACACTGTTGGTGCCGAATCCCAATCCGGCGACCATCCCCGCGGCGATGGCCATTACGTTTTTAACCGAGCCACCCAACTCCGTGCCGATGACATCTTCATTCCGGTAGATCCGAAGATTCTCAAAACTTAACTCAGCTTGAACAACTCGGGCAGCGTCTGCATCTTCGCTAGCCGCGACCACCGCTGTCGGGTGCTTCTCAACTACTTCGATGGCAAACGAAGGCCCGGACAAACAAACAAATCGAGGTCTATTAGTTTCAGCGATTACATCCGCAAATATCTGCGAGATACGTTTACCTGTGCCTATTTCAATTCCTTTTGTGGCACTAACCACGATCATCTCAGAACGGAGCCCAGTGCTCATGGCCGTAAGCAGTTGCCGCGTTGCATGTGACGGGGAGGCTAGTATCACCAACTCGGCAGCCGTAACCGACGATACAATTTCAACCGTCGCCGAGACGCCGGTGGGAATCTTTGCGCCGGGTAGATAAATCGGGTTCGCATGCTCGCGATTAATTGCATCAACTACTTCTTCATTGCGCGACCAAATACGAACCTCATGACCTGCCCGCGCAGCATGAATCGCCAGCGCCGTTCCCCAGTTACCTGCACCGATTACAGTAGCGCGCATACTCAGCCACGAACCTATCTGAACTTACTTTCCGTGCCTTCAATCAATCTTGTAATGTTGCCGCGATGTGCAAAGACAATTAATGCTGCACCGACTGCCGCCGCGGCTATTCGAGGCGTCCAAGGGGTAACCGGTTCTACGAATGCTTTTTGAACTAACACAAAAACAGGTATCGACACAGCGGCAATGATTGACCCCAACGAAACGTAACGAGTTTTCCAAACTATTAAGACGAAAAAGATTGCCGCGGCCGCAACGGCGATTGGAGCCAACACGAGAAAAACCCCAACTCCCGTGGCCACGCCTTTGCCACCTCTAAATCCAAGCCAAACAGGAAACATATGGCCGAAAATGACTGCCACTGCCGCTGCGGCAACCCACCAGTAAACGGCCTGTTGTGATTCGCCCAAGTGCCCAGCCAACCCAACCAACGGCAATCCTAATATCAGCTTCGCAATTAAAACCGCAACCGCGCCCTTCAAGGCATCGAGAGCTAAGGTAACTACTCCGGCACCTTTACCTGCGCGGCGCGAAACGTTTGTTGCACCCGTCCCACCGGAACCCGTTTCCCTGATATCGTGCCCCTGTGTCGCTCGAACGATCAAATATCCAAACGGTATCGAACCAAGCAAATAGGCGATCGTAACTACGAGCGCAGGTCGCAATTCACTCCTCCAGGAAGCAGGGAATGTGAGCTTCACCAACGGCGCGGCAAATAATGGAAGACGTAAGACGGTTACGAGCAGGTATAGTACCCGCTAAGGACTCAGCAGACCAAAACTTAAAGACTTCAACGTGCAGCTTAAGGGCCGCTTTGATTCATAAGACTGCGGAACGGAATGTATCCGGGGGACGTATCAAATGCTTAAGAACCACAGGAGATCTTGATGATTAGAAGAGCTCTATCGATAACAGCCTTTGCAGCGGCGGTCGCTGCGATGACACTAATTCCTCTCGCACGTGCAAATGTAGCAAACGCCCAGACGCGCCGTGTATCAGGACAGACACTGACGTCAACGCACTTGCCCTCGGTCCGCATTAGATTCGACAAGGCATTCAAGTCTGTCGGAAATCAGAGTTTCGTTCTCTACGATGTCGCGAACGCTGAACAACACTTCTTTGTTGATGCCGACAAACAAGGCCGCATCAAGCGAATGTATTGGGTGCAGTTTGAGGGCTACCTGCCGAGCAACACGCACACCTACGATTACAAGGGTAAAACGCTGGACATAGGTGGACTTTCTTTTGTCGTCGACGCGCAGGCGAGGAACATTTCGGGGAATCAGGGTAGAGCTGATTCTGATGGCAATCGGGCGCGCAGGTTTTTGGAGAGCAAGGGATTTAGGATGGCGAGCGACGAAGTCTTATGGCAACGCCTCGTTCACATGGTGGATAAATCGAATCGCAACGAGCTGATGATCATTTACCTTGAAGACTTAAGTGGGATGGGGCTGACTGCAGCGAACCTCGCGAAGGGCGGAACGGCTGCTGCTCGCTGGGAGGAAATCTCGAAAGGACTCCTCGAGCGGGCGATCGGCGGCATAAGGATCTCGCCATAAAATCTTCTACCCACTCCCACAGACTCCTTGTTTCCGCAGTGGTCGCAGTAGGTTTTGCGGCTTGCCGCCGCACAGTGCGGAAAGCCTATGGCTTTCCGACCACGCCACCCCATACCCCTTTGCTGAGGCTTAGCCTCAGCAAGAAAATTAGAACCTCTTACGGTAAGGCAGAGCCTTATCGCACTGTGCGGCGGCAAGCCGCAAAAACATCTAGCATGGGTTTTGACGATGGCGGTGCGTTGGAAACAACGAACGATTGATGGAGGTGTATTCCCTGAGTCGGCAGCTAAATCAGCCGTCTCCTTAGCAAATCCAGCGCGGCTTGCGAAGCACGCCAGCGGACCAAATGTCGATCTCCGGGAATCTGCAGTTTGCGATGCGTGGTCTGCACTTCGTCGGCCAGAGCGATGTAAACCAGTCCAACAGGTTTTTCCTCAGTGCCTCCACCCGGTCCGGCGATGCCGGTAACCGCCAACCCGAAATCAGTCTTCGCGCGTTTGCGAATCCCTTCGGCCATAGCTTCAGCCACTGCGGCACTGACCGCGCCGTGCTCGAGAATCAAGGCGGGTTCAACGCCCAGCGTTCGCGTCTTAGCTTCATTGGAATAAGTCACGGCGCCCTCTATAAAGTATTTCGACGAGCCGGCGACTTCCGTCAGTCTCTGCGCAATCAATCCACCCGTACAGCTCTCAGCCACCGACAGACTGTAGCCGCCCAATGTCAGCTTCAACCCAACAACCTCTTCCATCTTCTCCCCGGCAAACGAAAACACCGCATCGCCGAGGCGCTCCTCAAGCTCTGCCGACAATCGATCGAGTAATGCGTTTGCATCCTCGTGTGTTCGCCCACGAGCCGTTAGATGAATTTCAATCTCGCTTTGATTGAAGAGAATCGTAGTCTGCGGGTTTTCATACTTCGTATAAATTGGCGCGATCTTTTCGTCGACTGCCGATTCTCCCAAGCCTGCAACACGCATCATGCGTCGTACGACTTTTACCGAACCTGCACGTTCCGCCAACCTTGGCATTACGTGGTTCTCAAACATCGGCCTCATTTCGCGCGGTGGTCCTGGCAACAGGACGATCGAAACGCCTTCGTGCTCAATAAAGATACCTGGTGCGCTGCCGTTCGGATTGGGAAGCACTACGCCGCCTTCAATAACCATCGCCTGGCGCGCATTTCGTTCCGGCATCACATGTCCGAAACTAAGAAACTTCTTGCGCAATTCCTCCAGGATTGTCTCGTTCAACGACAACCGTCGTCCAAGTGCTCTTGCGGTAACCTTTCGCGTGACGTCATCTTCCGTTGGCCCAAGCCCGCCAGTTGTGATCACTACCTTCGAACGACGCGTCGCATCTTTTATTGCTTCCTCGAGACGCGCATCGTCGTCCCCAACAATCGTTTTTAATTTCACCTCGATGCCGATGCTATTGAGTTTTTCGGTTAGCCAGAGGCTGTTGGTGTCAGTGCGATCAGGAGCGAGTAGCTCCGAGCCAATGGCGATGATTTCTGCTGTTAGAGTTTGGAGCAAAGGGTGGACACTCGGGTTGGGCGATCAGGAGGGCTTCTGTTCTTCCTGGTAGACGTCGTTAAGCACTTCGGATATTGGAGGTGGCGGCGTTATAGATTTGAACGATCGCCCGGCAAAGCTTGTCATCGGAGTTCTTGATAGAGATGACTGCGCAGCGTCGTCGGACATCTTGTTGTCGAACGCCTCCACCAGTCGTTTTAAGTGGATCTGATTTTCCGCCAACAGTTGTGCAGCCCGATCGCGGCGCACAATTTCCAAACTCCTGATCGCGGCAATTATCTTGGGCCAACGTTCCGGGCGTCTCTCGATCTGACGCAACCTTCTCACGTAACGTCGCAACTGCCGCGACGGTGAAACGTGAGGGCTTTCCTTCAGCAGCTCTTCTTCGGCGGCAAGTGCTAGATGCCCGATGGCGCCATTGTGGTCGCCAATCGAGTGGTACAAAGCTCCGAGGGCAAACGAGCTGAGTGGCGGCGGATCCGGTAGCATGCGAACCACTCCTTCACCGGTCTTGATCGCGTCAGCAATTTCGAAACGATAACGGCTGCTCCCATTCGCACCGATTATCTCGTCGGCGGTCACATAGAAACCGAAAATAGTTTCGGTCTTCCGTTTCCCGGCACGCTTAATAGCCAAAAGAACCAACATCCCAACGCCAAAGACGCAGATAAAAATTGCAGCCCGGAGCCCTGCAAATCTCCACATCGTCGCCAACAAAAGAGTTGCGACAATGAGCGCAAAGGCTCTCGCGCCAATTGTTTTTTGCCTGTCAGTGATTGAGATCATGCGCTGGTTAATCCGCGGCAGATCGCTGTTCCAACTTCTTCAGTGGAAAGACTTCCACCTAGATCGCGAGTCGTTTCGTCGTGAGAAATGGCCTCGCTGACTGCTTTCTCGATTGCTTCGCTTGCCGGTTTATTACCAAGATATTCTAGCATCATGGCCGAGGTCAGAATAGCGCCGATCGGATTCGCAACTCCCTTCCCTGCAAGCGGCGGTGCGCTGCCATGGACCGGCTCAAACAGAGAAACGCGGCCGGGATGAATGTTCCCGGAAGCCGCCAGGCCGAGTCCGCCCTGGATGGCGGCGCCCAGGTCCGTGAGGATATCGCCAAAAAGATTGTTAGCTACTATTACATCGTATTGCCCCGGGTCGAGGACCATGAACATCGCCATCGCGTCGACGTACTGATGGTTGGCTTCAACCTCCGGATAGTCAGCCGCAACCTCCTTGAACACGCGTTGCCATAAGTCGCCGCCGAAGCGCTGCACATTAGACTTGTCAGCCATGGTGACGCGCTTTCGTCCATTCGCGCGCGCGTACTCAAACGCTGCGAGGATAATTCTCTCGACGCCACGACGTGTGTTGAGTTCTTCCTGAGTCGCGACTTCGTCCGTAGTTCCCTTCTTCAAAAAACCGCCGGCGCCACAATAAGCGCCTTCTGTGTTTTCGCGAAAGACCACGAAATCGATGTTTGCCGGATTGCGTAAAGGTGTCAGACGCGGGTCGAGCAACTTAACTGGGCGAAGGTTGATATATAGATCGAGCCCTCGTCGCATACCTAAGAGGATGTCCTCGGCATGCTGATTGGAAGGAACACGTGGATCGCCAAACGCGCCGGCCAGTATCGCGTGAAACTCGTTGGTTAAGTTCTCAAGGGCGCCTGAGGGAAGCGATATGCCCTCGCGAAGAAACTTGTCGGCGCCCCAATCGAAATGGACCAGGTCAAGCTGGACGTCATGCTCAGTCTTCACACATTCGAGCACGCGAATCGCCTGGGCAATGACTTCAGGGCCTATTCCGTCTCCCGGAACCACGGCAATGCGTTTGCTTTCAGCGGGCATCCTAATTCTCAGGTCTCAGGTTAAGGTCTCAGGTCTCAGGTTAAGGTCTCAGGTTCGGTCTCGGATCTCTCGCCTCAAATCAGACGTGAAGTAGCGGGTCTTCATTTAACTCCCTGGGTGAGAGCGTCTCGCTGAGTCTAGCATCCAGCATCCAGCATCTATCTCTCACTTCCGCCCCTTAGTCTCAAGATAACTCTCAATGCGCGGAAGACTGGCCAGCACCGATTCACCCACGACCTTCATGCTTTCAGGAGAGATACTGTCCAGCGTGTCTTCCGGCCGTGTGCCAATACCTGTAGCCAAGGTGAATGATGTCCACGGCATCGATTCCCGCGCGGAGAAACGGTTCGTGGTCATCACCGCCGACGCCCTCTGGACGATCTACAAAGATCTTGCGGTAACCCAACTCACGACCGGCTTGCCAAATGATGTCCTGCAACCACTTCGTGCTTAGCGTGTCACGACCGAGTTCTAAATTCTTGTGGCCCATGAGATCAAGAAGGATCATCGCGCGCACGCGGTCCATTTCATTGTTCTTTTTGAGCTGAGATACATAACGACGGCTACCGTAAGTATTGTCAGGCGCACCTGGCTTGCTGCACTCATCCCATTCTTCGCAAAAAGATTCTTCGCCATCGAAGAAGACGAACCAATACGTGAACTTCGGCTTTTGCTGGCGGCCGGTGAGCACTCTCGCCATCTCAAGAACTGTTGCTACAGAACTAGCCGGGTCGTTAGCGCCGACGAAACGCATGTCCTTAAAATATTTTGTTTCGTAATGACTGCTGATAATGATTACGTCAGAGGATTCGCCCGGGATCTCAGCGGTCAGATTCACCATGCGTTTCTCGCCCAAAGGAGTCTTCGCGGGAAACTCATCGTTTTTAACCCCTAGCCCGTACCCCTTCAACGTGTTGACAATGTAATCCCTTGTCTTTGCGAGTTCAGGTGAGCCGGCGATTCGTGGGCCAATTTCCACTTGTTTGCGGACGTGGTCCATGGCCCGTTCGCCATTGAACGCAACCGCAGCGGGGACAACGGCCGGAGCGGCTGGTGTCGGTGAACTTTGGGCCGAACCGACGCGAGGTTGTTCGGGTTTATCGTTTTTGGGACATGCCGTCAGAAACAACGACAGAGCTAGAAACAAAACCATGAGTGCAGACTTTGTCAGCGGATTTCGACCAGTGAATGAGTCGGTTTCAGTATTGAACATCAAACGCAAGTTACACCGTCTGGGAGTCAAAAGGCAAAATCGTTGCGTTAAATACGCTGAACCATAGTTATGAAGCTTGTAATTTAGAGTTCAAGCTTCAGCTTGCGACCTTGCCAAAGAAAACCCACTTCAATTCTGAACTACTAGCCTGATTATTCAGTTTTGTGATTGTTAACGTACGCGTGCGGTTGCCTGCTTCGCACGAGCTCCCGGTGGGGGGTCTTCTTTTCCAGCTTCTTTCAAAGCCCGGCGGCATTCGGCGCATATGCCGATAATCCGCAGCAGATGCTGAGTAATCTGAAACCGGTGCTTGGCGGCCATCGCGTCCTGGATGCCCTCCAGCTCGGCGGAAAAGAATTCGATGATGCGGCCACACTCAGAACAGATCATGTGATCGTGGTGTTGATGCTTGTAGTTGTGTTCGTAGTGTGTGCGGTTATCACCGAAGCGTACTTCGCGAGCAAGTCCCGCCTCGGACAAGAGCTTCAACGTCCGATAGACCGTGGTTTGTCCAATGCTGGGATCTTCCTCTTGGACCAGCCGGTAAAGATCTTCGATCGACAGGTGGGCTTCCGTGCGAAGAAAGATATCCAGAATCAAGTCGCGCTGCGCGGTGCGCTTGAGACCCTTTTTCTGAATGTGTTTAAGAAAGACTTCCTGCTCTTCGCTCATCGCTTCAGGTTTTAACTGCCCGAACCGCAGTTGGGAGTTCAACTTTAATTGGCACAACGGATTCTACACGCCAGGGCGATCACTGTGAAGACCGTTGGCTCGCAAAGCTCAGGACCTTTTCACTTATCCACCTCGCTTCAATCGTGATAACCCGGCAGTCTGGTGCTCACATTCCAACAACACTACTCAGTGCCGATTAACGATCGCTGAGCACTAATTCGGCGTTTTGCTGATTGCTGCTTGCTGTCTGCTGTTTGCTCTTCCTAACGTCCATGTTATTTTCTGCAACGTGCCGGGGTGGCGGAATGGCAGACGCTACGGACTTAAAATCCGTTGACCGTAAGGTCGTGCGGGTTCGACTCCCGCCCTCGGCACCAATCAGAATCAATGCTTTAAGGGCAGTCTGTCCAAATTGGATTGACTGCCAATTTTGTGAATGTGTGACTATAGTGTGACACAATAGACGGGCATGAAACTCAACCAGGCGAAAAGCAGTTACGAATACTTTTCTGGTAAGGTTAGCGAGATTGTGCGACAGCTCGCTTTTGCCGGTATTGTAACCCTCCCCCTTTTAGGACCACTCATAACTAGAGACTTCGGGTTTTTGGGTTAACAGGTATTCCCTGGGTGTCATGTGGCCCAGAGACTCGTGTGGTCGTTCTTCGTTGTACTCCCGCAGCCACTTTTCGGTCTGCTCTCTGACTTCGCTCAAGCTTTGAAACACAAACATATCGAGTACCGCCTCGCGGTAGCTGCGGTTGAATCTCTCAATGAAACCATTCTGCATTGGTTTGCCTGGTTTGATGAACTCGAGCAGCACGCCGTGTTGTTCGGCCCAGTCAGCCAGCGCTACGGAAACGAACTCCGGTCCATTGTCCAACCTCAGCTTGAGAGGATAGCCGCGCGTAGCGGCTATCCGATCGAGCGTGCGCACCACGCGCTCGGCCGGCAGATTAAAGTCCACTTCAATCGCCAGGACCTCGCGATTGAAGTCGTCCACCACGTTGAAGGTACGAAAGCGACGGCCACACCACAACGCATCGCTCATGAAATCCGCTGACCAACACTCATTCATCGCTTCACTTACAACCAGCGGGGCCGGGCATCTTGTTGGCAAACGCTTTTTGCCTTTCCTTCGTTTATTCAGTTTCAGGCTGCAATACACGCGATAGACGCGTTTGTGGTTCCAACCATGGCCCAACCGCCGCAGTCGCTTGAACAACTTGCCAAAGCCTTGCTCTGGTCGCCCATGGGCCAGCTCCAATAGCAACTTGACGATCTCCTGGTCCCGGTTCGGCAGCGGCTGGTAACGATAAACCGAGCGCGGTAACGCCAATACCCGGCAGACTTGGCGCTCGCTGACCTGAAACTGCTCACGTAAGCCGGCAATCAACTTCCTCTTGACTACCGGCTTTACAGCTTTTTTGTGAGCACCTCTTTCAAGATCCGATGGTCCATCGACAACTCGGCATACATCTGTTTTAAGCGGTGGTTTTCCTCTTCAAGTTCACGCAGGCGCCGAATGTCAGCCGCCTCCATGCCGCCGTATTTTGTCTTCCACTTGTAGTAAGTCGCTTCGCTGATTTCGTGCTCGCGACAAACTTCTCTCACAGCTCGTCCCGCTTCCACCGCTTTCAAGATCGTGATGATAGTGTTTTCGCTGAATTTGCTCTTTCGCATTCTGGCCTCCTGGCGTCATACTCGCCCGGAAACCTCTACTTTTCAATGGCCCTGTTTTTGGGGAGGGTTACAGTATTGCGTCAGCGACAATGCGCTCAAACAATCAACACCTTATCAGATCGTGGACGCGTTTCAGTCCGTGCGTAGCGAGCGAGTGCAGGTTGGCGATTTTGAAAAGGACATTGGTCTTAATGCCACTAGTGCCTGGCCTTAGGGGTTGGCCCGAATGGCACTAACCCATGCCAACTTCGAGACTCGTAGTTTTGTGCTTTCTCTGGAACTATATGGGCGATAAATTGCTGATTACCTAGCGAAATTTGTAATTGACAAGGTTTGAGGGTGGTGGTAGCTTTCCCCGCAGTTCCAGGTTACTTCTTGAAGTCTAGGCTCAAGGGCTTTTCCGAAGCCTCTCGTTCCTAAAGAACACAACAACTTTCCCGCTCACCAGGAGGAATTCAATGCGATCTTTGGACGCTCATATTCTTGCCACTGCCGCGATAGAATATTCACCCTCCCTTTCGCCACCCCCTGGGTTTTCCCGCCTGCTTCTTAGGGGCCTCGCCTGGCGCTAAATTCGTTCAAGATTCAAAGGACCAACAGGCACTATTACCAGGATACCGTACGTTGATCTTTACTAATCAACGTTAAACAGTTACATTTAATGGCCCCTATTTGTTCTCTCGGGCTGTTTGTTCCAATTGTCTGCAAAGTCCCTTGATTCCTCATTTCATTTAGATAGCCCGATATACTTCGCGGATGGCGTAGCCAAAAAGCGTTGCCTCCCCGACGAGCCAATTATCAATCACCCTGCCACACATTTTGTGCTGGCTTCGATAATGGTTGGGCTTTTGCTTTCAAACCCTATCGCCTCCCGGAGGGTCCTCAACTTGAAAAAGACTACTCGTCTCCCAATCCTGCTCCTGATCGCGGTTTTGTCAATGATATCGTTGGCTAGTGCTCAAGAGTTTGCCACTTCAGTCTCGTCGCCGCTGGCGTCCACCTACCCAACAGGCGGGCTTCTTCACAAGTACTTACAAATGTCGGCGCTTCCAACGCCGGATCGTAGAAACTTCTTTTCAAGCTCTTCGGCAGCGGAAAAGAGCAATCTATGGAGGGTTCATCTAGCACTTCAGCTGGTGAAGCGCCCCGAGTTCAATGAAGGGCAAGTCCGAATCATTTTGGAAGCTATTTCATTCGCGAGTGCAGAGTTTTTCGCTTCATCCCGAGAAAAGACGAAAGCGGATGACGGTTTGCAGTTACTTACCCGACACGCCCTCGGTGCATTTTCTAAGAATGAGGCAGCTGACCTGTTCGCTAATATAGGTGGAAGAACTGAAGATGACATTTTGAAGAAGTATAGTGATATCTCAGCTCTCCCTTTGAAAATAAGAAAGGCCTTATTTAGGAACGCTTCATCAGTTGATAAGACCGATTTGTGGAGAACTCACCTAGCGCTCTTCCTTGTCAAGCGCCCAGACCTAAATGCATGGCAGAGAGAGATCATTTTAGAGGCGATGTCCTTCGCAACTCCTGAGTGCTTTGACGTGCGGTCCAAAAAGCCTGCCTTGAAAGCAAAAATGGATGAGCAACTGCGTTCACTTGAGCACCGCATACTAGTGGCCTTTTCTTTTGAGGACGGAGCGAAGATATTTGCCATGCTCGGTGACGAAGATGGGAACCGTAGTCCCAACCAATCGGAATCGGCGTTGCTGGCAGGCATAACCTACAAGCAATTCACTAACGACTCTCGTCAGCACAAACAGTGGAACCACAGCCGATCTGGCATTCAAGACATACCGGTTGATCGAGGCGGCAGTTGCGAATGCTCAACGAACTCTGATTGGTGCGCCATCGGTAGTTATTGCGCTGGCACCACCTGTAGCCCGACTCAGAACGGATGTGGTACTTTTTGGAGCTATCCGTGTAATGGAGCGTCATGCCAATAAACTCTACGTCACAGACTCCAGGGCACAAATTTTCCCTTAGCCCTGGACGAAATGTAATAAACAATAGGAACCTGTACTTGACGCTAGCCGTGTCTGCAGGTATCGCTCTCTTATTTACACTCACGCTCTATGCTTGGCACGGCCGCAATCCGATGAATCGATTGGGATATGGTGTCTTTGTGAGCGTGTTGCCAGCCTTGGGTGCTTTCATCTTCCTCAGACTGACCAAGGTACTCGTGTCGTGGCAATGGGCTGCCATTATTTACCTTGTGTTATTTGTTTTAGTATTAATCATTCAGGGTTTAGGCCGACAGATCCCTGTTTTTGTTTAATGGTGGCCCGGCACAAAAGCGGGGGCTAGTCAAGAGGCATGCTTTCGCAGGTACGCTACTCAACGCTGAGCCTGCTCGTGGTTCGCTGAGTTCGCCAGGGACTACAACCCCGATGCGCCCTCACCCTCAAGTCCTCGCAATACACCGATTTAAAAACAACAAAGCAAATCAGTTCGCTTGGTGAAGTCGTTTGGAGGCTTTGAGACAAACTTAGATTTGACGTTGGTCGCCCTCCCGCAGAGCGGCATTTCTTGCGACTAACTTTGACGGAAGCAATTTAGAGTCAGGATCGCAACAAGAGTCACCAGTGTTCTTCATCACCTACTATGTGGTCACCCTCGTAGTCTTTTTGGTGGGACTCGCGTTCGCGTGGACGACCCTTTCCAAACTACGGAATACGTCTGCCACGTACAACGCCAGACTGTTACCTTTTGCATATTATTCTTTAAGCTCTTGGATACTTTGGGTTTTACAGTACCTACTTTTAATTGCAAGTCCGTTTATTTCCTTTCCAGACGGCTTCTTCCTAAATACTGGACTGTGGTTAGGCCTTGTGCAGGATGCCTTATGGGCCAGTGCAGTTCTATCACTTTATTCAAAGCAATTTTCCCGACTGTCGCTGACGCTGCCCTCTCTCATAGCTTTCACGATTGTTGTTTACTCGATCACTTATGGAACGACAGTATTAGCTTCTTTCCCGTTTGCTTTGATTGATGGCCTTTCGGGTGCCATATTTTTCGGAGTCTTTGCTTATTCGAGTGCGCAATGGCGCTTGAGCAAAATATCCGGCGGGGCATTCTTGGTGCATGGGCTCACCCAATGGATCTGGAGATCTCTTTGGTTCGCTCCGTTAGCTGAAGCGCACCCTGCAACTCTCTTACTCTTTCCGCTCTGGCGTATCGCACTTCTGTTTGCCTGGATTGGTTTGATTTCCGCAATACTCCAAAGAGCACAGCCTTCTTATGAAACTGTTGTCAACGATATTCAGCGACTAGATCTGCCAAATCCGCTGGACCCACTGCTAGTAATGATTAGTTCAACGGTAGGGGACCTTGCTCAAGAAAGAGATGCGGCTGACCGTGCGATACTCGGACTGCACCTGAAAAGATTTCGGGCCGAAACGTTTGGTAGCCTTGCTCACACCCCAGAAACGATTTGCGCATTCATGGCTGAACGGTGCGATCTCTTTATCCTCATAATCGGAGAACGTTATGGTTCCACAACTAAATCAGGGATCTCTGTGGTTGAATTTGAATATGGAGTCGCACATACCAACAATCCTGGAAAAATCCTTGTGTATGTAAAGGATGGCGTTGTCCGCGAGCCACACCTTGAGAAATTTCTCAAACGCGTAGAGGATTTTGAGTATGGGCACTTTAGATCGTTATTTACTACACCTGAAGACCTATATGAGAGAATTCATCGTGACGTGGCACGATGGCTTACGTTGCGAGTGAAGCAAATACACTCAAAATAGCGTAGTCTTAAGTGCGCACGGAAATGTGATGGACGCTAATCGGTAATCGTAATGGGCGTCACTGTCCTCACCCCAGCAACGCCCGGTGCCTACAAGTATCTCACTTGTAAGGTGCTCTCTTTAGGGCACGACTGACACAGTCAGCATCAGCCCGATTGTGGCCTTATACCGCATGGTCCAAGGAGAAGGCAATAGCCCACTTCAAACGCCTAGGTTCTGATCATTACCAGAGTTTTTGAATCAAGTTGTCAGGCGATCTTAGAGGGGCCGTTCATGCCAAACGACTAAGCACCAGAAATGGAGGCAGCCATTAAGGTGTGGACCAGCAAGAGAGCGAGAATTCACTTCTCTTATGAGCGTAAGGCTGCACAGATGAGCGCAGCCTCACGCAAGTTGAAAACTTTCTGCAAGTGTGAGTCACAAACCTCCTCCCTTAACCGCGAGGCTTCAAGCCAACTTTCTTCCGCACAAAGTAACCAACCACGGCGGCCAAAGTGAGAATTAAAACTCCAAGGTTAATGTACAGGGAGGCATTAGGAAAGTACTCACCTGACGCTGACATTGCAACTATGGCTGCTACACCCAAGACGAGGACGAAGATTGCTGCCGGTATTTTCGTCATTTGTTACCTCCTTACAAGGAAAACATCCCAAGCCCACCGACCAAGTTGCGCGCCGTGAGCGTCCTTAACCTTGGCGCGATACCGGAATTGGTTCCCGTATTGATCTGTGCGCCTCGACCGCTTGTAATCTAATTCCAACTCCTTGAGGCCAAGCTCTTGCAAGGTACGAAGTTCGGAGGGTTCCGAAAGACCATTGTGGTTTGCGTCTTGCCACAGGCGCAACCTGGAAAAGATGCCGTCACGTTCGGTGATCAGACTGTCGCCGTCCCCGAGCAATGTCGGCTTGTCAAACTCGGCCAAGGCAATGAAACCGTTTCTTTCTTCGCCTGGACGAGGAGTTGGTTGTGGCGTGTGGTTTCCGAAAAGCTCCGCTCCACTATCGATAGTCCCATTGCCGTTGCGATCTAAAGCGAGCCATGCGTCATCGGAGCCGGCCGATGTCCATGAGAGCCCTTCGGGAATGCCGTCATTGTTAATATCGAAATTAACTCCCGCTAAGGCGCTCGTTAGAGCAAACCCGTTGCCTTCAACGTCAATCACAATGGGAGAGTCAGGATCGAAAAGCCCTATCCCTGCCTTGATAACACACTCCCAGCGAGCTTCAGAATAACAGGCTCTTTTCTCTTCCTCAATAGCCTCTATGTCCAAAGCATGTTTAGTCATTACCGTTGCAAAGCAGACGATGGTTACATAGGGACTAATTACTGTGGCTGCGGCACAGACACCCATAGCAACAGTATTCGTGGCGGTTGCTCTCAATCTGGCCGAACGGGCCTTGCTCCTGCAAATCGATTGCTTAATCGATAAGCATTCTTGAGGTCCAAAATCCAGGAATATGTTTTCAGCTTGCTGTGATAACTCTTCGAGAATGTCTTGAAATTCCGCTTGCGCTGTCATTGAGAGCATTCGGACAATCGCATACTCCTTGACCTCATCGAGGGTGTGGTTTGCGGCGTACTGTTCCAGTTCCGCTGTGAACTCCGCTTCAGTTTGCGCCCCCGCGCTTTGTGTGTTGAGCAGTAAGCCGCCAAAGAGGATTGGCAGCATGAAAAGTAACTTCAGTTTCGTCATCCGGAGGACTCCTTTGGTTAGAGGGTTGAGGGTCAAAAAGTCGCACAACGGCGACTCTCTGTTCAATGCGCGTGCGAATGAAAGATGGGGCACACGGCATTCAAAAACTGGTAACTGCTCTTCGACTTGTGGCTTAAGTGTTCAACTTGAAGCCAAATCAAGGGGCGGGTCTACCAGAACTATATGATTGTCAGTATCGACTACTCTGGTGAGTTTGCAGTTGCAAGACTCCGCGCCGCCTTTGCGGACTGCTATGGCATTCGCGACCACAACGATCTTCCTGCCCTCGCCTAGGGCTTTTATGTTTTCACGCGTTCGCCCAACCTTGAAACCGGGGACCGGATCAGGCAGGTTTCTGATCTGTTGAATGGTCATTGCTTCCGCCGTTTGATCGTCGGATCGGATGTTCATTGCCCGATTCAAATGCGGATCGAGCGAAGGGCCGCATCCCGTATCTGGGCAGTCATTGATGTCATTTAGTGGAGACGGACAAGGTACTGAAACTTTTTGTGCGTAACTATTAGAGAACGCTATGGTGCAGAGAACAAAAACTAAGAAGGTTCGTTTCATGGGGTGAGCCTCCGGGGTTGGAAAGTGAGAGAACGCGAGGAACGAGCGGCTTATATCACAATCCGAGTTCATTTTGAAATATGGATCTCGGCAAGAGATCTTGGAGCGAGACCCCGACCCGTTAGTGCCATTCGTGCCACACCTTAGGGACAGGCACTAATGGCACTAGCGATTTGTCCATTATCCCTTCGACGTTGAGCAATGCGCGATCACTATGCACGGACTGAAACTCAGACCGTCTTTGTTTAAATGAATGCAGCGTGTAACGCTGAAAAAACATCGAGAGGACGCCACGACAAAAGATGCAAAGAGTTTATACCGAGCGAGAAGGGGCAACGTTTGCCGGATGCAGTCATAGCCTTTTCAGAAAATGCCGTGAACTTGGCGAGATCAAGCCAACAGCCAGGACTGGAAAGTTTTTAATCTTTGACGAGCCCACCCTTATTGCTTTCAAAGCGCGCCTCAATTTCCCTCTGCGCGCGTTCAAGCCGGCGCTAAGGGCTTCTGCGTAACACCTACACGCAACTTGAAGCAATCTACGAGTATTAACTTTGTCTTGCGTTATTAACGGAAAGTGTGTGGCGCGGGACAACGTTCGCAGGGCGGGCTGGTTTGGGTGACCAAGCCCGCCGCGCGAATAAATCTTAATCACGACAAAACCGGGAGACCAAATGGGATTTTCAAGCTTAATAGCGGCAGAGGCCGCAGACGATGAACGAAGTGCCGTTGAAGAATTCAAACGCGAGCGCCTTAGAAAAATGATGGTCATCAAGAACCGCGAAAGGAAAGAGCGCGAAGCCGCAGAAGCAGAAGCCAAGGCAAAAGCAGAGGCAGAGAAGAAAGCGAAGAAGGAAGCTCAGACTAAAAAGAATCTAGAGACGCGCGTTCGGTCTCGCATTTTATACAGTCCCTCTGCAACTGAAGCCGACGTAACACGTTTGTTCGACAAAGTGCGCGACGAGATTATCTTGGAGGATGCTCGGAAGGCAGAGAATGAGAACCAGGCCGCGCGAGGGACAGGTGGCGCGCGATGAAGCGAGTCTTCTGAGTAAATAGACAACCAGCGCCCAAGATATTTACGACGTTCCAAACCTGTGGCACTCTTGCCGCTCCTGTGCTTCAGAGTTACAGGAACAGTCCGATAACGAGGGGGAAGTTAATGCAACAGCTTGTCAAAGGGAGAGAGTTGCCGAGATTCTCAATGTGAGCAAACCAAAGGTCTATGAACTTGCGCGAACGATTTTCCCGAAGAAGGTCGTTGTACGGCTGGGCCGTCGTATGAGATTTAACCAAGCGGCGCTCGAAGAATGGATCGCGGCGGGTGGTACGACACTTCAGGAGGCAGACCAGTAATGGATCAAAAGAACTTAAATCGTTTGATTCATGAACCTACACGCCTCGCGATTGTAACAGTTCTGGCTGGCAGCGATTCGTTGCAGTTTACTGATCTCCGGGATCTCATAAATAGTCAGATGGAAACCTTAGTGTCCATGCAGGCAAGTTAGAAAAGGCACTCTACATAACGTGTTCAAAATTCTTTGAAGGCCGGATCTCAAAAACGAAGTACAAACTAACGGCGAAAGGTGCGCGCGCCTTGGAAGATTATTTCTCGCAGATGGAAACCCTTATCTGGAGGCACCGATTGCGCGCTTTGATCCGCTCTCGGTTGTTGGGCCTTTGATAAGGGTTATCAATGGGGATAGATGATTTCAGAATTGCCATACCCGTTTCATTGGTAATAACATACTTCACTGCCAAGCCGCCGCCCGAAAAGTAACCATCATATCTGTGCTGTAATCCTACACTAATGGCAGCTTATAAGTTGGTACTCAGATAAGTGCAATCCATCGCAGGTGGTATGTCAGTCTGTAGGGTGGCTGATACACGACGGGAAAGAATGCAAAGGTTTAGTGCCTCATTTAACACAGTCGAAACACGTAAGACAGCAGGGTTGCGGGGCATGACCATCCCGACATCTGCTGTCCTACGCGTAGTTAGTTTGTCAGAAAGCGAAATCTAAGCGTTAGCGTTTCTTACCGGACTTGCCCTTTCCGCTATTCGCTGAATTCCCTTCGGCTTGTGACAGGTCGAAGCGGCAACACTCTTAACCTTGCCAGAGTGTCGATCATCACGCAGCACGTCGCTAGCTTTCTTCGCTACCTTGGGTGAAGTTTCTTTATCGTTTCCCATGAGAGAACTCCTTTGTTAAGGGGCACGATATTGTGCACCCTCTCACTGTTGGCACTTCCTGTGCCGCACGTGAAACACTGTAGCGAGCGCGATTTCTGGGAATTTATGGATGGATCAAATACGCAGGTGGGCTGCATTCCATACGGGCCAAGTCTTCCTTAGTCGTTCGCGCAGGCGCACTTCTAAATGCTTCTAGTCTTGCGGATTCAGCGCTTGGTATTCAAGAACCAGCCTTCTGAACTTATATTATTACCCTAGTATCTGTCGCATCAGCGGTAAGTTCTCCGCAGCCTGGAATGATTAGTATTTAACGAAGGTGATCCGCCGCCTTGTAAGGGACAAAGAGGAAGAATTGGTGTGCCGCTTGTGTGCCAACTCAGCGAAAGAGACGAATACTCAGCGGGACAACTTTAGTGGTTTTCGCTGGATTTGTTGACAAAACGGGACGTGCGAGCACTAACGGATACTCAACAAAACTCGAAGTTTAGGACTTAAAATCCGTTGACCGTAAGGACGTGTGGGTTCGACTCCCGCCCTCGGCACCATTCCTAATCTCACTGTTTCAAATAACTTGCGACTCGTCTTTCGTTCCGTCGTGGTCATAGCATCCGGGTTATTGGGATAAGGATGACGCTAAGATGACGACATTTTTTTAGCCGGCCCGTGCGAATTCGACAACCGCTCCTCTGGGTTCCGCAAGTTTGTCGACCGCATTTTGGATCACGGTCGGCATGCCATGAGCATAACCAGCCGTTACTCCAATTGACGAGTGTCCTAGTAACTGCATGATGTCGAGTTCATGCACTCTCTCACCACGCAAGCGCGTAGCGAACGTATGCCTCAGATCATGCCATGTGATACCACCGGCTTTAGTTTGACCGCAGGTGATTTCAGCTTTCTTACAAGCACTGGCGAAGCCGCTTCGAATAGTCTCGGAGTCAACGCCGCAGCGCGCCGACGAGAAAACCAATTCGCTGCCTGAGGCATCTTGAATGGCTTCTGATAGTGCACCGCGAACCATGGAATTCATTGGAATGGTTCGAGGCTTACTATTCTTACTTTTAACCACCAACAGCCAATTGGGAGGAATCTCGACATCCCTTCCATTGACTGCACAGAATTTAGAAGCGTTACCGAAATTGACGTGGTCAACCTCAAGACGAAGCAACTCTGACTTTCTGAGTCCCGTGCCAACTGAAACCATGACTGCCGGACGCAGATAGTCGAGATCTCCTGTGAGTGCTTCCATCAAGCGGCTTTCCTCGTCAAAGGTTAAGTAGCGTTCCCGTTTTCCTCCTTCTTTTTCCTTCCGAACACGTTTGCTTGGATTGGAATCTAGAAATCCGTTATCACAAGCGATCGAAAAAATTTTTGAAAGAAGGGCTAAATACCGATTCACGGTCGCGCCTGCGCGCGGCGTGCCTTGGCGGGTCTTCTTGCCAACCAACGACAATTTGAAGCGTTCAATCTGTAACGGAGTAATGTCTCGCATCGGTTGATTGCCAAAGACATCCTTCAACAACTTGCAGCGGCTCTCGTCGTCAGCATACGAAAGCTTGTTACCTTTGGCCCAAGGTAAGAATTGTTCATCGACAAAATCGCTGAACTTGGCGGTAGCAATTTTCTTGTTGTAACGGCCATCATAGATTTCTTCTCGAACTGTGTTCTCTGCGCGTTCGGCCTGCGCCTTCGTACGGGCTCCAACAACTGATTCGAGAACGTAATGACCGCGCAATCTAAACTCCATGCAATTGCGTCTGCCAGCACTGCAGCCGATCTCGCAAGTCAGCTTCGCTTACCGATAATTTCTTATTTAGCGCTTACCGCGAAGGGAAAATATTACCTTGCGGAGAATCATCATGATCTTGCATTTCAGACATTATCCCAAGCGATAGAACAAATTGAGGCCCTCCGCGGTCAAGTTGCGGGTCAAGAGCAAGGACGGCAAATGTTCTTTGACAATAAAGTAGCCTCCTACAATTTGTTAGTTGAACTGTTCATCAAACAAAACAAACCCATGGATGCGCTCCTTTACGCTGAAAGAGCAAAGGGCCGCGTTCTTCTAGATGTGCTGCGTGACGGCAAAGAAGATTTAGCGAGAACAATAACTGCTGCGGAAAAAGAGCAAGCGCGCAATCTTAACCGGAACATCTTAGAACTCAACGAGCGACTAAGGAGCGAAGAAGCGAACACCCGTTCAGATGCAACCCTTCTTAATCAGCTGTATGCGAAGCGGGACACAGCTCGCCTCGAATATGAGTCCTTCCAAAATGCTGTCTACGCCGCGCACCCTGATCTCAACGTCCGACGTGGACGCACCACACGACTCTCTTTAGAAGAAATCAGCAACCTAACTCGCAACAAAGAGACTGCCTATATTGAATACGTCGTCACTAAAGAGCGCGTCTACCTGTTTGCGCTGAAAGGAAGTGGATCAATCGAGGGGCCGGAACTCAAGGTGTATCCCCTTGCAGTTAAGCCTTCGGATTTGGCGGGAAAGGTGGAACAGTTTCATCACAGGCTTGCCAACCGGCATCCAGACTTCGCCAGCTTGGCCCGTGAACTTTACTCAACGCTAATCGAACCGGCTAGCCAGCAACTTCGCGGCAGCAGCACGATCTGTATTGTTCCTGATGGCTTCTTGTGGAATCTTCCATTTCAAGCTCTGATGACCGAAGGCAATCGTTACTTTATCGAAGATACCGCGCTGTACTATGCGCCTTCTTTGACCGTCCTTCGCGAAATGACAAAAGAGCGAGTTGGAAGAGAAAAGAGAGAGACTTCCCTGCTCGCCTTCGGTAACCCTGTCATTGGCAAAGATGAACAGCGCAATGAAGAGGTATGCCCACTGCCGGAAGCGGAGACAGAGGTAAAATCCGTCGCCAAGACTCTCGGCTCCTGGGCAGCAAGGTCTCATCGGACGAGAGGCAAGCGAAAAGACTTTCAGAGCACTGGCTCCGACCTACTCGAACATTCACCTTGCGACGCATGGTGTCCTCGATAACAGGCAGCCGCTTTATTCACACTTGCTGCTAACAAAAACTGTTGGCGATCCGGAGAATGATGGCTTACTCGAAGCGCGCGAGATCATGAACATGAATCTCCAGGCTGATCTCGCGGTTCTCTCTGCCTGCGAAACGGCAAACGGAAAGATTGCTCCCGGCGAAGGCGTAATGGGTATGTCATGGGCTTTCTTTGTCGCCGGCACTCGCTCAATGCTGGTGAGTCAATGGAAAGTCAACTCTGCTAGTACGTCCGAATTGATGGTGAACTTCTATCAGGAACGTCGTGCCAACAGTAAGGCGATAGCGATCCAGAAAGCGGCAATGCAACTCATGAAGGATCGAGGTTACGGACATCCGTTTTATTGGGCGGGTTTTGTATTCGTCGGAAGTAATGAATAAGCGAAAACTAAGTCGCCCGCGGCAGTCGCTCGTTCTGCCGCTGCAAGCTTCGCAGTAGTGAAGTCGAAACCGCCAGCTAAGCCGGTAGAGACTTTGCAATCGCTGACTCCGAAAACTTCTTGCCTGCGGTCCTTGCGTTGTTGTCCTGGTTGCTGGTTTGTTTTAGTGGCCTGACTTTACGACTCTTGACGAGACGTACCACAGTGAAATCGCTACAGCTACAAATGGTAAGCTCATAAGCGTTGCCAGTACAATGAAACCTATGCCATGCGTAGCCAAATCAGCGAACGGCTTTAAGGAATGTTCATTAGTCACCCTAGCAAGGTACACCGGGATGCCGTTCTCACCTTCTAAAAACACCAACTTTAAAGGAAAGCTGATTACGGAGCCAAGAAAGCTCACACCGGCGATGTCCCACCAAACACTCTCGCTGCGGGCTATCGAATGTACCAAAAGGGCGGCTGAAACATACGAGCAAAACGCAATTGAAATCTCGCGCCAAAAATCGGCAATCGACGCGCCATCGCTGTAACCAACCGTGGTGAAAATGGCAGCGACACCAACCGATGCCACGACCGCGGTTGTCCCCCTTCTAACGAATAACGTTCTGCCATTTGAAAGCACGCAATGCGACCTTCCTGCGAATAATTCTCGCGTGAGGTATAACCCAATTCCGGGCTTTCTAGGCTGGTCGAAAAAGTCTGAACTCCTGTGGTAGAGGTAGACTGATTACCGGCGATGAGTCTTCTTTGTAGATTTCTAGTTGATGCATCTTTCCATCTTCCACATGAAGAAGCACGTGAATTGTTACACCGTCCGAGTCTTCGGCTTCACCTTCGGTAGGGATTCGAGATTTCGTGCCCGCCTTCGTGTCCGAGGTCACACGAAGTTTCAGACTTCCGTTCTCATCAATAATGAGAGCTTTGCCAGAATTAATTTGCTCTCTTAGGACTTCGCTGCCCGGAAAGGTTCCTTGAAGCAAATGATCAATAAGTCTTCTCTGTCAGGTTTAAGGATTCGAAACTCTGTATTCATAGGTCTCACCTACTTCGGCCAGGGATATGCTGAGCCGATATTGATCAGGCCCTTCTGCACTGTGTAAGCACGATACTCAACGAGAACGCCATTTATTGTGACACGGCCCCAAAATGAACCCGTGGCGGAGGCACCAACTAATTGCTGATCGCGCAGAAGTCTGGATAGCGCTTATGACTTGAGCTTCAGTCAAACCAGTGCCTCCAAAATTTGACATGATCTTCGCGGATCGAATTGTGATCCGAGTAGTTGCAGCACCTGCAGAAGAACGAGCGGAATTCCGAAGGCCACCTGCAAGTCCGCCTGCTACTATCCAAATGGGATCCGCGTCTGGGTTAAGCTCAACCCCCGTTTCAGCCAGAATCCGACCATAAACATCCCTTTTGGATACCATTACCATAATGGAACTCTAAAGACCCGGCGTAATACCTTAAGTCGCTAAGTCGGTTTTCCGTGAACGTAAAAGTGTGGCTTGGTGCCGCCCACTTTGAATAGTCAGTCCAACCCCAAGATAACCCACCCAAATAGCGTGCTCCAATGGGTATCCATCCAGTTGCGTTAGCAATAGCCGTAAAGTGAACAAACATACCTCTTCGATGATCAAACCGCGTTCGATTTAGAGGCCCAGGAACACCAGCACCTGAGCTCACGAAGTTTGAGGCGGCCCCGCAGTTAGTCGGCATGCCATCAACCAGACACAAGGCCGGCTCAAGTCCAGTAGGATCGACCAGGTTCACCGGATCGTTTTGAACGTAACTGTAACGATTCAGGCTCTGCGGATCGGCGATGCTGCCGGCCAACGGGTCAGGTGTAGTCCAGCGCCCTGAGTTATTTTCATACTTGCGCCACCACGTGTGATCCAATCCGGTCGCTTCATCCTTCTCAGTCAACGCATAACGCATCCGGTTCTGGTCCATGGCACTAAACTGCTGGCCCGTGGTTCGCATACCAACGCCTGACCATACTTCTTCTCCAAACGGTAGATAATCGTGACGCGCGACTACGTTGCCGCTGCCATCCATAATTGCTCGCGCTGATCCTTGATGGTCCATAAACACATACTTCACCGCCGCCGTCCCGCCAGTCGTGGTGCAAAACACCTCCCGCGTTAGTTTCGAACTCACCGCTGAAAGCGAAGCCGCCTCTGACAGTATCGCGCGTGGCGCCTTGATTGAGCGTATTCATCCAGTTGTCATATCCGCCCTGGTCATAGGTTCGATGCAAGTAACCTAAATACAAATCGCTCACAAACTGGCCGTTCGTGCGATACCGGTTGAGATATTCAGGCGATCCGAAAAGCTCATTTCCCAGACTACGCACCTGGGCCAACACTACTCCATATCCTTGTGCCAGCGCCTGATCGATCGTCGCTGTCCACTGCTGCAGCTCCGTGCTGTTGGGTTGACGTCCCAGAGCTCCGGTATAGAAATTGGTCACGTATTGCTGTGTCGTCATTGAGCAGGTCCGAGGCTGCTCATCCGAGGCCAGTAGCTCTCGTCCCTGATATATATACTAGCGATCCAACACACCCTGCCGATACTCCGCCACCACTTGACCGGAAATGCTGTAGACGAAGTTACGCGTCGCGCCGCCAAGTGTTGTCTGCACCCGCTGGCCTGCGCCCTCGAACGTGGCTGAACTGTAACCGCCGCCTTCGTACCGCCACGCTTCGCGCAAGCATTGAGAATACTCCCTTAGGGCGTCGATCTTGTCATTCGGTTTCTGAGGTCTAACGATTCGACGAGTGAGATCAGTAGGCTCAACTCTTCCGGGACTTGGACGCTGGAATAGGCCGTATTTAAGTGCTGAACTGATTTCTACCTCACTGCTTGTACACATCCGATATTAGAGGAGTGTATGGCCTGATTTGGTTGTGTTGGCACACAACTGGCACACAAAAATTCCGCTGCTTGATGAGCACGGATCTACTCCTCGACGAGAACATGCCGCGCAAAGAAAGATTGCTTACGAAGAACGCAACGCCACCTGATCTTCCGAATTAATGCTGAGCACTCGAATCGTAGTCCTGCCCGTGGCTGTCTTACCTGCCAAATAAATTCCCCGCCACTCGAAATGGTCATCCCATTATTGGCGTCGCGGATGAAATAACTCCGTCAACGCATTTGTTTCAGGATCGATCCCGGTTAGATTCGTTCCTTTGTGAAGATTGCAATCGATGCAGGCAAGGGCAAGGTTGTCGATGTCATCGCTACCGCCATGCACTTTGGGAATGATGTGTTCGACGTGGAGCGCGGCTAGCGGCGAATCGTCCTGATGCAGATGACAATACTCGCAAGCGTTTTGAGCGCGCTCGCGAACCTGGGCCCTGGTCTGTGAGCCGATCATCTATGACTGGGCGTTCGCGATCTGATGCGCTTGTCGTTTGAGAATGGCGACGAGCTTATTCGCCCGCACATAACCCGCGTATTCAGCCCGCTCGTCTTCCGTCAGTTCGCCTTCCGGCGATTTTAGGGCGAGTTCTTCGATGCGAGCTTGCAATTCAGGGTCGGCGCGAAAGCCGATCACTGCTTCAGCTTTTTCTGGTAAGACAATTTCCAGCATCGGCCGCACGCCGCGATCAAATGCCAGACTTTCTGAGGTCGTTGCCATGCGCCGAACTTATCATGCTGATCTAGGCTTTGACAATACTGTGTGGTTGGCCTTCGTGGTCCTCTTTGCTCACTCAGAGCAAGTGGCCCACGGCATCTTATGTAGTAGGATTTCCATGACAGAAGACAACACAACGGCTACTCCTCAAATTGAGACGACAAAAACCAAACCGATCAAGAAAACCGGTAAAGAAGAAATCAACAAAGAGAAAGTCAGCCAAAAGAAGGGCTGCTAATGTTGGCACGAAATTCGGCCCCATGCTGTTTCCCAAGCATTCCGTTCTCAAGGCTCTTCGAATCCCACAGGCTGTCTTGGAAAACAATGCCGGCAAAGACTGTACGGATCGAGAAGCTGCAACATTTGCCGGCCTGGGATGGACCGGCGATGTCACGCGCACCTAGGTATTAAAGAGTAAGCGGAAACGCTAATAAAGACGCACTGATCAGCATTGAGGCACTTAGCGGTAAACAACCGATTTGAGACTTAAAATCCGTTGGGAGTAAACGCGTGAGGGTTCGAATCCCTCCCCCGGCATAATCATTTCAATAACTTACAGACACATCACGCCCTCTCCAATCCGCGCAACGGACTAAAGTCCGTTGGGTCGTCAAATTTTGTTCAATTCATTGAGGAAATCGCATCACTATCGGCGTGAGACGTAGCGTCATCGTCGATTCGTTTTTCATTTGAAGCGGTGCAGCTCCGCCACGCAGAACCCCATAAAAGCCCACTGCATGCACCATCAACGATCCCCGTAGCATCCCGTCCCGCAGGAAAACGAGAATGTGCCAGATTTCTGAGGTGTGATGAGCTGATTTGTAATTGAGACGGGGGCTTCCCCCAGGTCACCAGCGATCAAAGTCTGTTGAATTCACCGGACAGAAATTCGATTATGTGATAACTGTCTCCAACAACGCGAATCAGCAGTGTCCGATGTTTCCTGGAAACACCAAACGAATCCATTGGAGGATCAAAGAACCAGCCGCAGTGGAAGGTAGCGAAGAAGAAAAGCTTGAAGTGTTCCGGCGCGTTCGAGATGAATTACACGAGAAGCTTCGCGGCTTTGAAGCAGAAATCAAGAACTAGACGGGAAGGTTTCCTGCGTGTGCGTTATTACTGATTGTAGGCAGTATCAATTGACCGAGTTTGAAAAGACTTCACTCTCAACCAGACGATTCATCGCGAGCCGGAGTCGGAATGAAGCTGATGTAGAAGACCGGTGTGATTGGGCGCGCCGACGAGAGTCGAAAGGCTTTGCAAAGATCAATCCGACGAAGTTATTCGGTCGTCTAAAACTTAAATCAACGTAGGCGAAGTCGTTCTAATTGAGAAGGAAGACTCGCATCTTCGCATGAAGCTGGTCTCACTGAGCTGAATTGACTTCAACGAACATGCCCATTCTGGTAAACTCCTCATGATCATTAAGATGGCCCTTCAGTCAATCGTATCGAGTTTCTCCAGGGCTCGCGCCTTTTTGGTTTTGGCGGCCCTCATCTCTTTGTGCGTCTCCAATAATGTGGGACCCAGTTTCCTTCCTTTGCCTGTTGTAACGGAGCGCGACGCACAAAACTCCGCGAGAGAATCAAAGCGATAAAGCATCCCGCCTCCCGGCGTCGGCAGAATCTGACAGCTTTCGCGTTCCGATGATGGGCCAAAAGCAGAGTCGGGCTGCCACGGAACCGCAGACTCAACCTTTCGCCACGACGCCAAAGGCTGACTTGGTACTTCCTTGCGACTCGCGAGTTCCTGCTGAACTTTGTTTTTCAGTTTCTTTCGTTACCTCTGCATCGGTGTCACGGCCGCCTGGCCGGGCCCCGCCACGTCTGGTCTAAAAACAACCTCGGATAAGAATGGTCTAGGTTCTCCGCTACATGCTTTCTGCGGTGCGGAGTCACACGTCCAATCCAAGGACTAGAGCGCCTGACTCTCAGGCGAGACGAGGAAACAATTCAATGAGTAACACTGTAATCTTCATACTAATAGCCATCGTGGTAATCGGATCAATCTTCTGGCTGGTTATTTATGCAGGACGCCGTGGTGAAAAGCACAGGCAAAAAACTAGTATCAAAGTGTCGGGCTCTCATGGCGGAGGGGCGAACAGTTGATATTTTGAACTCCTCTCACTTTTGACCAGCACTGGATAAACCCCAGAGTGTTAGGCTCGAAGTGGGAGAGCCAACCCTGCCCGCCGCGGTCAGGACCAATGAACGTCGGCGAGTGTTGGGTTGTGGCAAGGCGGCATTAACGTAGGCCTTTAGCTAGAGAAAAATGGGTGATGGAAACTGCGGAGAAACGAGAGTACAAGCGTGGCGATTTTGGACTAAACGTCGGAGCAAAGGTGCCGCCGGCAACGTTTAACGAAATCGAGGAACTCGCGAGGGCGCTGAGCAAGACTAGAGCGGAAGTGGTTCGATTGCTCTTGCGTCGAGGGCTGACGAATACCGGTGCGACGAGACCTTAAAGGCGCAGCAATCGATGGCACTGGCTGAGGGGCTGGGCGAGTCCGACTCTAGCGATGACTGATGAGATCTCGCTAAACATTTTCGGTGGCGGTAGCGCTTGAAGGAAGAGATATTGAGAGCGAACGGGTGTTGAGGATGTAGAACTGAGTTTGCTACGGGTGAAGGATGAATCATTTTCTAGCAACGGCGACGGGGGATCAGACGGGCGTTCTTTTGACGCTCTTCATAATGCTCGTGGCGGCCAAGCTGATGGCCGAGTTATTCGAGCGACTGCGTCAACCAGCCGTGGCGGGCGAAATATTGGCCGGAGTCGTTATCGGACCGAGTCTTCTCGGTTGGGCCGCTCCGTCAGAGATCACCAGTCTGCTAGCTGAGATTGGCGTCATCTTCCTCCTGTTTACGGTTGGACTTGAAACCAAACCGTCAGCCATTTTTAGAGTGGGCAAACAAGCGGCGGTTGTTGCAGTGCTGGGCGTCATTGCGCCAATGCTTGGCGGATGGCTTCTAATGCGGGCTTGGGGTAGCACAAGCATCGAGGCGCTCTTCGTCGGCACGGCAATGGTTGCGACTTCTGTCGGCATTACAGCGCGCGTGCTGTCGGGAATGGGATTGCTGGATGCTCCTACCGCTCGAATCATTCTCGGGGCTGCGGTCATCGACGACATCCTGGGCCTTTTGGTCCTTGCGATTGTGTCCAGTATGGCAGCGGGTACAGTTAATTACCTCGAGATCCTTACGACTGCAGGTTTGGCGATCGGCATTTACCGCCTTTGTCGCTCTGGTTGGAGCACCTGTCGTTACTCGCGTAGCGCCAAGTGTTGAACGCATGCGCAGCGGGCAAGGAATTTTATCTTCGGGCTGGTGTTCTGCCTTGGTCTATCAGTGGCAGCGTCCTACATAGGAGTAGCCGCGATCATCGGCGCGTTTCTCGCTGGGATGGCGCTGGCTGAAGCAGCCGAAGACAATCCGAAAATGCATCGCCAGATGAGTGGGGTGACGGAATTCCTGGTGCCGTTCTTTCTGGTCAACATCGGTATGCAGCTTAGTCTTGGCGTCTTTCGTTCGTCATCGGTGATCCTGCTTTGCGTGTTAGTAACTGTGGTCGCGATTGTTACCAAGTTGTTAGGGTGCGGCTTGGGCGCTTTTAATCTCGGAATAAGGCGCGCAGGACAAGTGGGTATGGGAATGGTGCCACGCGGCGAAGTGGGAATCATCGTGGCCCAGATTGGTTTAAGCCTCGCCGTGATTGGCGCGGAACTTTACGGTGTGGTCTTGTTCATGGCGGTAGCCACGACAGTGATTGCTCCACCCTTCCTCAAGATGCTTTACGCGGGTGAGGTTGCTGCGCGAAATGAGATTGGACCGCCCGACGCAGGTGGCATCGTGGCGTCAGAAGATCTTTTCAAGATTGGATAAGACACTGGGATCAAACCGATGGTAAACCTGCTCGCTTCAATACTAGTTTCGCTTACGGGCCTCTATCTCATTGGCTTTGCCTTAATCACGTTGCTGTCACCGGCTCGCGCCAAACGGTTTCTAGGCGGCTTTGCCAGTTCTGCTTCTACCCACTACTTGGAGCTTGTGCTCCGTCTCATCGTGGCCGGAGCAATCTTGCTACACGCAAGGCAGATGTTGTTTTCTGACTTCTTTGTCATTTTTGGCTGGATTCTCGTTGTGACCACGGTCGGTCTTTTCGCAGTTCCCTGGCAGTGGCATCAGCGCTTTGCGCGGTGGGGTGTTCCCCTCGCAAGTCGGAACCTGAAGCTGATCGCCGGTGGGTCGTTCGTTTTTGGAGGATTCGTCATAGCAGCAATTATTTTTGGCGGTACGGAGCGCTGAACAGCGCGGCATTAATTGACCCTATTAAGATTTACTAGAACCTGCAGATTCGGAGGTGGAAACATGTTTAGGATACAGAGAAAGTTCGTTGAAAGTTGTCTGCTTATAATGCTGCTGATCACCTTGTTCCTGCTGGCTTCATTATCCGCTACAGCACAAGAGCCGCCGAGCTCACAAGTTGTACTGCAAACGGTCCAGCGAAACCAGACCTTGTATGACTGGCTGGGGAGTACACAGTTTCAGTGACTACAACTAAACAACCAAACATTGTAAGCGCGGAGTTCAAGGCTAACCCGTTCCCTTTTTTTGCTCAATTGCGAACCTCACAACCCGTTTACCAAACCACTCTTCCTGACAAAACCCCGGTCTGGCTAATCACTCGTTACGCAGACGTCACGGCATTGCTGAAAGATGAACGCTTCGTGAAAAACCGGCGCACCGCAATGACTCCGGAACAGCTTCGGAAGATGCCCTGGGTGCCACCGATGTTTCGTCCGCTGGAGCGCAATATGCTCGACCTTGACGCGCCCGATCACACGCGACTGCGAGCGTTGGTCCACAAGGCGTTTACACCCACCCTCATTGCACGGATGCGCGACCGGATTCAAGGTTTGGCGGATGAACTGCTAGAGCGAGCAATATCCGCAGGTGAAATGGATGTAATTAAGGATTACGCGCTACCGCTGCCGATGACAATCATTACTGAAATCCTTGGTGTACCTGCTACGGACCACCATAAATTTCATAAGTGGTCCAAGGCCGTCGTTTCTCTTACGTCACCAAAAGCCACGCTGCGAGTGATCCCGAATGTTTGGATGTTTATTCGTTATCTGCGTCAGTTTTTCAAAATGCGACGCTCGGATCCGCGAGACGATTTGGCTACTGCACTAATCCAGGCGGAAGAGGCCGGTGATAAGTTGAGCGAGGACGAGTTGCTGGCGATGGTATTCCTACTGCTCATCGCGGGACACGAAACGACAGTCAACCTAATTGGCAATGGGATGCTGGCTCTTTTGGAGCACACCGACGCGATGAACAAGCTCCGGCGAGAGCCGGGACTGATCAAAACAGCAGTTGAGGAGTTGCTTCGTTACACTTCTCCTGTGCTCATGTCGACAGAGCGCTATGCGCGCGAAGATCTGAACCTTCACGGAATCATCATCCCGCGTGGTGGAATGACACTAGGAGTGATCGGGTCTGCCAATCGGGACGAAAACGTTTTCGAGAATCCGGATGAGTTGGACATTACACGAGAACCAAACAAGCATCTGGCTTTTGGGCAAGGAATTCACTTTTGCCTGGGAGCGCCACTCGCCCGGTTGGAAGGAGCGATTGCCATCAACACGCTTTTCCGGCGGTTGCCGGATCTGCATCTGAGCATGGCTAGCGAATCTTTACGCTGGCGCCCGAGCATGGTCTTGCGCGGACTCGAGTCATTGCCCGTATCGTTTGGAGTCGCAGTACATTGAAGATTGAAGCGCCTCTCATGAAACATCTCTCCAGCTAAGGGAAGCCGGGTACCGAGCTGACGAGGCGATTCCATGTTTCAAGCAACCTCTTAACCCAGCTGTACCCCTGCTCGAGCCTCTACCTGAGAACCACATGCGAGGAAGCGAAACGTCTTACTCGAGACGACGCGTTCGTCTTCGGCTGGATGGCGCTCAAGTCAACACCTGCTCCGGTGCTCAATGCACGAAGAGTTTGGGCGAAGACTGGAATGGTCCTGGGAGTATTAGTGCTGGTCACAGTGCCCACCATCATTCTCCTTAACCTTGATCGGCTGCGCGTCATCGTTGAGGCCTTGATGAAACTAAGCGAAGGTAAATGACGCAAATGTAAGCGGACATAAGTTCAACTTTTCTGAACCGTTAATTGCTGGGCAAGCTGAGGGAAAACGATGAAGAGACATACTTTATTGATTGCCATTTTGATGTTAATCACTCCTGCTGAGGTGAGCACTTCAAGTGCTCAATCGACTATTCAAGATCGCCCCGTCGACAAGGCTTATGTAGCGGAGCCGATCACGTTGGAAACTCCAACCGCCACGTTGTATGGCACGCTAGTCCGTCCACAATCGCGTTCAAGAATGCCCGTTGTCTTGATCATTTCAGGTTCCGGGCCGACAGACCGCGATGGAAATTCACCGGTGTTTAAGGGTCCTAACAACAGCCTAAAACTCCTGGCCGAAGGTCTGGCCGCGCACGGGATTGCTTCATTGCGTTATGACAAGCGCGGCATTGGTGAGACGGGAAAGGCCATGCAGGCGGCTGCCGAAAAAGCAAAGACGCCTTTGCGGGAGGAAGACCTAACCTTTGAGACATATATTGATGACGCAGAGCGGTGGGGTAAGCAGCTACGAGCTGATCGACGCTTCTCATCATTAACAGTAATCGGCCACAGTGAGGGATCTTTAATCGGCATGGTCGCCGCTCAGAGAATAGGTGCGAATTCCTTTGTGTCTACTGCCGGTTCCGGCCGGCCCATTCAAGAGATCATCCTTGAGCAAGTTAAACCACAGTTGACACCTGAGTTGTTGAAAACTACTGAACAGATTCTTGCCCAGCTTGTCGCCGGAAAGACAGTCGCTTCGGTCCCAAATGAATTGCACGTCTTGTTCCGACCGAGTGTCCAGCCGTATATGATCTCGTGGCTTCGTTACGACCCATCGAAGGAGATCAACAAGTTGCGTATGCCTGTTTTGATTGTACAGGGCACGACAGATATGCAAGTACGCGCCGCTGACGCAAAACGCCTCGCTGATAGTAATCCGGGCGCCCAGTTATTATTGATCGAGGGAATGAACCACGTACTCAAAACAGTCCCAAATGAACAGGACAAGCAAGTGTCATCCTACAGTGGTCCCAAGCTGCCGGTTGTCCCTGATCTTGTCAGCGAAATTAGTAGTTTTGTAAACAAGCATCGGTAGGCGCGGGGGAAATTTCAGATCAAACTGCGACGGTTGCCGCGTGTTCGGCGGCGACGGGAGGAGGTTCTTCACGACCGTCGCCCACTAAGAAACTGAGATTGCAGCTTTTGCATTCGTATGTGTCGCCCTGAGACAAACCGGGCGCTAACCAGACCATCATGCAGTTTGGGCAGGTGGTGGTGGGGAGTTGTTTGAATCTATCCAGCCCTAGTGATTCTTGTAATTCCAATCTTTACCTCGCCTTCAAACTATATCTTCTGCATCGTAACCGTTACGGTTGGGTTGTCTCCGGCAGTCCGGCTGTACGCGACCCAGTAACCTGCTTCGGGGTATCGCTTGAGATGATAGATTGAGCCATCTTGTTTGACTTCCACCGCTTCACCCAACACAGATTCGGGTGATGGCGCACGACTATCTTTGCCTATGTAGTCTACGGAAATGACAGTCAGCTTACCTTTGTCGTCATATACGGTTTGAGCCCACTGAGATTCTGAGAACACAAAAAAGTCCTGGCGCTCGCCTTTGTCCTTGAGGTGCCCAAGCTTTGCTCTAACTTCATCAGCACTCATCCCCAGCGTCACACCCATGAAATCCTGGTAAACCGGAGCCGCTGTGATCGCGGCCTCGGCGGGTTGTCTCATCACAGCTCGTTCGCCACTACTGGCGATTTCATCGGGCGTGCGCTGCGAACTCGTCAACTCCTGCGCCGTGGTTGATAGCGAACTCAACAGGAACAATGTGACTAGCATCAATATAAGAAGACAACTTTCAATAAACTTCCTTTGGATCCTTAACATAATCAACCTCCAGATTTGTGCTCGATTAAATCTTAGACTCTCTGGTGAAACTCAGAAACCGCGCAAATACTTACCGGAATAGGTAATTACACTCACGCACTACTTCGCGTTTGGCTCCTGACTGCCGAATCCCACCGATATAGACCATTGCTGAATTGAATGGCGTAGTCGTTCGAGTGAGGCTAGCAAATCAGAGGATGATAGGAATCGGCAGAATTACGCAGACAAGTTGAGGGTTTCCACTCACGTGTTAGATAGGTTGAGCTTTCGTTAGTGAGAGTGACGTTGTTCCAGGACATGCCGCGCAATTTCTACGCGATTACTAAAGCTCTTCTTATCGAGTATGTGGCTGATATGGTTCTCCACTGTGCGCACACTGATTTCTAATTCTGCCGCAATCTCTTTGTTACTCAATCCACGCGAAACCGCCAAAGCCACGCGATCTTCGGCCTCGGTAAGTTCCTCGTCCTGAAATGTGACAGGCCCATCTTCGGCAATTGTAGAATCCAGGAGTCGCGCAATCTGCGAGTGAGTTCTTTCCACTCTGCTAAGAATGCCATCAACGACTGCGATCAGCTCTTCCGGCTCGAATGGTTTTGTGAGGTAAGCGTCAACGCCTGCGCGAAACCCTTCAATGCGGTCAGCGGTTTCATCTTTGGCGGTAAGAAACACGATGGGTACCAATGCAGTTCTCGGCGAACCGCGCAGTTGTCGCGCGAGCTGATAGCCGTCCATCCCCGGCATCCTGATATCACTCACCAATAGATCAGGCACGGCCTCCGCGAGTTGCATTAGAGCTTCTCGACCACTGCGAGCAGTGTTCACCTCGTAACCCCCGGTTTTGAGACATGCCGCCACCGCGCGCAGAAGGTTAGGTTCGTCATCAACTACCAGCAATCGCTTTGACATCAGCATCATCCTCAATAGCCATCCCCGAATCGCCACCGGTAACCAACGCCGGCATGAGCAAGGTGAAGACCGTACCGGCGCCGACTTGGCTGTTGACCTTAATGCGGCCGCCTAACTGCTCAACGATATGCTTCGCTAAATAAAGACCGAGTCCAACGCCCGGCGCTGCGGTTGCAAATGAAGCGAGACCGTCAGCTTCGCCTTCGACAGTAGTTGATCGCGCACGAAAGAATTTGTCGAAGATATGAGGAAGATCGTCAGGATGGATTCCGCCTCCATTGTCTTCGACCGACATTTCCACGTTGTCGCCGGCTCTGCGAGCGGAAACAATTACTCGACCGCCTTCAGGTGTGTACTTAATTGCGTTGTCAACTAAGCCACGAATTACTCTGCATAAGGCTTCAAAGTCAGCCTCGATTTTCGGTAAATCCTCTGGTATTTCTATAGTAAGGGCAAGGCCCATTGAACTTGAACGGTGCCGATCTACGTCTATACACGAGTTTATCAACTGAGGAACATCTACTGGAGACTTCGTCAGCTTATAAGCCCCTGATTCTATACGAGACAAATCCAGCAGATTACCTACGAACTCAATTTGACGGTCACACTCGGTTGCGATCGTCCGCGAGTAGTCCAGCCTGTCGTCCTCGGCTAATGCCTCTCCCTGTAGCAAATGGGCCAGGACTTTTATGGTTGTTAGAGGCGTCTTTAATTCATGGGAAACGCTGCTTACGAAGTCAGATTTCAGCTGGTCAAGTTCAGTGAGTCTGTCCTCACGTTCTTCAACTCGATCGGCCATCTGGTTGAAAGCTTTTGCAAGGTCGCCTATTTCGCCGGCGTCTTTTGTCTGGGCGCGAGCCGTTAAATCCCCTGCGCCTAGCTGCTGAGCTGTGCTGCGTAAGCTTCTCACCGGGGTCACAATACTTCGCTCAATTACCAGTGCTGCCCCGATGGCCAGCAATAACGCAATCAACCCTACAAATCCATAACGATTAAAACGCTGACGTGCCGGTTCATAGAGTGTCGCGCTCGGAATTCCAATCATCGCAATCAAGCCGGTATCCCTAACGTGTGCTATCCCGTATACGCGCTTTATTCCGTCAACCGGACTGGTGAGCTCGATGACGTTGGTACGTTTCTCGCCGAGCACTGAGGCGAGTGGAGCCCAGCTCATATCAGCTTCCGTAGTTGCTTGTGAACCACGGCGCCGGAAAAGAATGCGCCCGCCCGAATCGAGGACTGAGATAAGTGCTTGTTGGGAAAGTTCGATACTGTCGAATAGTTTATTAATCGCAGCTCCATCAATGCGAGCAATGACTGCGCCGCCGTTTTCAATCGGCGCTGCGATGACCACGATTGGTCGAGCTTCGTCGAGGGTTCGGTCGGTAACCACAGCCCACGATTTGCGCTCTCGCATTTCAGAAACCACATAATCAGTAAGAGCACTTGGCAGAACTTCTTTGCGTGCTGGCTGTGATACCGTCGTCGTGCCGCCAGCGTTGGTAATTCGCAGATCCATCCAGAAGGGTCGCGTTTTAAGAACGCTCTCCAGGTTCTCGCGAATAACGGTAGAACCAGGATCATTGTCGCCGGCGGACGCCGCAATTGCCTCTAGCCCTTTTTTCTGATCATCAAGCCAACGTTCGAGCGCAATCGAGGCCAGGTCGACTTGTTGTTTGATCGAGTCGTCCAGTTGAGCCCGACTGAGTCGCCACATGTTTCGAAGATCCAGCGCACCAAAGACCACCAGTGGCACGGCAATCCCAACTGCAAGCAGGAGTAATTTGCCGCGAATGCCCAAAATTCGGCTCTCCTCAGAGTCAGTTTCCAGCCAAAGACGTAATACAAGTGGGAACTGGGGGAACAAGAAGTATAGCAGCCATGATCGCCGAGGCTGTAAGGGTAAACACTCATGCGATGCTGTGATTTCACTGATTCGCCGCAGAATACGGTGTCTTATGATGAATTACGGTATGCAAGAGTACATCAGAGAGTTTGACCATGTCCCGATGTTCCCTTTGCGAGATACGGTCAGAAGGAGCGAATAATGAAAGCCGCAGAACATATTCCCAATAAAAGTGAGGCCACCATCAAGAGCAGCGTTTTGAGTGAAAGATTATCAAGTATAAACATTCCCTGGAGACGTGTCGCGTTATATGCGAGCCTTTGTTTGGGGTTCTTTCTGCTGGGTTTTGTCCCCATGTGGTTTAAAGCTAACAACGCGATCGAACAGCGTGATGCTGCCCAACGTGAGGTGCGATTAGGGCAACTCCAAAGCACCTTGAGTGCTGCCATGGTCGATGTGCAGCGAGGCGAATACGAACCTGCGCGGCAACTCACGAGCGACTTTTATACGACCTTGCGCAGCCAGATAGACGCAGCGGACGCATCCGTCTTCACGCCCGCCCAGCGTGAAACTCTTAGGCCACTGCTGGCTGAGCGTGATGAAGTGATCACGTTACTTGCGCGAAGTGATCGGGCCGCCGTAGATCGTCTCCTTGCTATTTACTCTTCTTACAACAAGATTACCAGCAGTGCGAGTTAGCCTCAGTTTAGGGCCAGGACTCCATTTCGCTGCACAAACCACACAACTGGCTTGCATCGGCTGGTACCTTAAGGGCACTCTTAACAGCATAGACTTTCGAACCTAAGCTGAAATCTCGCGCATTGCGGTCCAAAGTCGCCATGGAGCAGCAGCGAGAGGTATTAAGCCCAAGCCAAGAGAGTAAAGATTCAAAGAGGATGGATTTTGGTCTCGTTCTATTTTTCTTGTTCCTGACAGCCGCGCTACTGGCCGTCGCCTCGAAGACCATCCGCATTGTTCCCCAAGCTACAGTAATGATGGTTGAGCGCCTTGGCAGGTTCCACAAGCTTGCAAATAGCGGCCTGCACATCCTCGTCCCATTCATTGACAAGCCCCGAGGGGTCTTCTGGACTGCCTCTCTTCCCGGAATATCTTCCATTGACCTGCGCGAACAGTTTCTCGATATGCCTTTGCAGTCCGCGATCACGCGGGACAATGTGCAGATAGTCGTAGACGCAGTGGTCTATTGGCAAATAACTGATCCTCTCAAATCCGTATACGAAGTCGTAGACTTGATCGGAGGCATCATGCAACTGACCGTGACCGGAATGCGCAGCGTCATGGGAGATATGGAGTTGGATCAGTGCCTCTCTTCGCGTGAGGAGATTAACGCCAAACTGCGTTTGATTCTCGATGATGCTACTGACAAGTGGGGCGTCAAGGTGCTGCGCGTTGACGTGAAGAACATCAACCCGCCGACCAATGTTCGCGACACTATGGAAAAGCAGATGACCGCTGAGCGCAATCGCCGCGCGCTGGTACTCCAAGCGGAAGGCGAGCGCCAAGCGGCTATTACCCGCGCCGAGGGCGAAAAGCAAGCGGCGATCGCAAACGCAGAGGGCGGCAAAGCATCGGCAATCCTTCGTGCGGAAGGTGCCGCCCAAGCGCGACTGCTGGCAGCACAAGCCGAAGCAGAGGCCATCGCCCGCATCACCGAGGGTATGGCTCAAGCTCTTTCGCACGATCACGTGGAATCCGATGTGACCACCAGCCCTGCCCTGACAAAGGCAGAACTCAACAACCCTGCCCAGTACCTGATCACAGCGCGATACATTGACGGTCTCAAAGACATGGCGAAGTCGAATAACGCAAGGGTAGTTTTTATGCCCGTGCAGACCTCTCGTGTCTTAGGAAGCGCCGGGGCGATAAGAGAAATGTTAGCTAGGATTGGCGAAAAGACTTAACCCAAGCGTTAGACCGCTGATGAGGCGAAGCTTTTCGATTGGAGGTCACACGAACCAGGTGCCGGAGCCGAGCCGAACGCTCGTTCAGTGTGCTTTATCCTATCTACTGCATGGCGCCATATAGAAAAGCGCGTGTCGTTTAAACCCAGGCGCAAGATGAGGGGAAGATGAGGGGGTTACGTACCGATACCAAGTAAGATGTAGCTTGCTTTGACGGCTGAAACGTCGGTAAATACTACTTGGTAACGCGTAGTCAAGGTGATGTGAGTACCCGCGCAACGGGCTTAAAATCCGTTGTCCGTAAGGACGTGCGGGTTCGACTCCCGCCCTCGGCACCAATCATTTCAAGAGCTTACAGGCGATCATCGTTTTGACATTGGACCAGCGCTACGGAGTTAACTCCGTAGCTCAGCCTATTGCAATCGAATTTGTTGAGAATATCGTTGATTCTTAGTCGGTAATCACCCCCTCATCAGTCAGGGCTGACAATATCAAGACTCTCTTCTGAATATCAGGAGTGCGACGAAGCGTTTGCGATTTCCGTAGGTGAAGCGACATGCGAGGACGGCCAAGTGGTCGAGTACACCTACGACGCTCTGGGCAGGCGGGCCAGCCGCACCGCGGGCGGCGCCACTACGAGTTTCGTTTATGACGGCCTCGATGTCGTGCTCGACAAGGGACAGATCGGCGGCGACGTTGACTACCTCAACGCGCCTAGCATTGACATGAAGCTCCGCCAGTCGAGTCAGGCGTCCGGGGCACTCTACTTCGTACACGATCATCTCGGGAGTACGGTGGGATTGACGAATGCCGGCGGTGGCCTGGTCGAGCGGCTGCAGTATGAGGCGTTCGGCGCGGGCGGGAGTTCGTCGCTAACGCGATACGGCTTCACCGGCCGGGAGCATGACGACCTCACAGGGCTGACCTATTACCGTGCCCGTTGGTACGATCCGCAGCAGGGTAGATTCACCAGTGAAGACCCGATTGGCTTCGCGGGCGGGCTGAACCTGTACGCTTATACAAACAACAGTCCCTTGAATTTAACCGACCCGTTGGGCCTCGATCCGCCCAACGGGCCGCAACCAAATTCGAATACCGGGACGTGGTGGACCAATTTCCGCGACTGGGCCATCACCGTGAGCAGCTTCGTACCGTTTCGGATTGGCGCCGGACAGGGCACAGCGTTGCCGCGCGGCGGCGGCGAGGCCATCGGCGTGCTACAAGTGGGACCTGACACCTATAACACTTTGGGAATCGTCGGTAACAGGAACGCCCAGTACTACGACGCGCTTCGGTGCGCGCAAGGAGACTGCAGCCCTCGTCCTAATTCTGATCCAAATTCGCCGAACCCGTCCTGGCGTGACGGGTTAGGCCATTGGACGCCAGACGGTTATGGGAGCGGTTACAACGGCGGCCAGGGCTCAGGACCGGGCTTCGGATTTAACGACCCTCCGGGAGGAAACGGTAACGGCGGCGGAACAGGGTCGGGGAACGGAAGCGGTTCAGGAGGTTCAGGATCCCAAGGAGGAGGCGGTGGAGGCGATGACGACGGTGGCGGTGGATGGTTCGACTGGCTCTGGCCCCGTCGCCGGAAACCGCCTTGCCCCTAGGAGCGCAACAAAGACAATCCTTGCACTGCTTCAAACCCCTTGCGGGCGACACTGGTTTCAGTTAGTCCGCAACGGCTTTTTGGCCAGCCGGTATATAGAACAACTCAGCAGCAAGACTCCAACGGCCAAGGTGATGATCCCGTAGATGAAGACGGCGTCGCTGCTGAACGTGCCAGGCTTGAGCGCCAATCGACCGTTTCCGAGCATTTCCAGATCCGCCTCCGCATTATCAACCTCTCCGGTGCGGAGTGAGGCGTAGAGCGTGTCATTCATCCACACCGCGTAGACGACGTATGTCTTCCCTGGCGTAAAGGTAAAGCATGACTTTTCAGCGTGTGCGGGTGCCGTGGTAACGGTCACCTCCTGCCTATCGATCAGCTTCCATGATTTGATTACCCGTAGGGTGGTTTCCTGATAAAGGAAGGTTGAACCCGCTCTTGTGTGGACGGCCTGTTTCTTAACCTCGATCGCTTCGCCCATAAAGACCGCTGCAGCGTTTCGATAGGCGTCGGCGGGTGTCATAGACGAAACACACTGGCTGGCGGCTTTGGAATCAGTATGTTGGGCTAGGAGAAAGATAGCGCAGCAGCACGGGAAAACCATTCGGCCGGCGAGAGCAATGGCTCTTACGAGCTGAGGCTTGGCGAATGATTGCGGCTTTATGCTACTCATGTCGTGGTGACTCTTTGGCGGGCTTAATGGGACGACCACTTTCAGTCACTTCCACCGCACTGGTTTCACGGCCGGTCGGTGAAGGCATCGCTAAGTGCTTGAAGGCGTGCCCTCTCTGAGTGAATCTGACGGATGCGTTCATCAACACCGTCGAGTTTGGCGACGAGCGTCTGGTCGTCTTTTATAGTCTCATCGAGCGCCAGCGAAATGCGTTCTTTACTCAACACCCGGTACTCGGCGTCCTTAGTGAACAGGCGGGCCTGCGCCGCCGCATACTCCTTGATCTTCCCGTCGAGTGGTAGCCGGGAGACCTCTCCGAATTTATTCGCTATCTCGCGGTAACGCGAGGAACTCGCGGTGAGGTAACTGACCATCTCCGTAGCTGGTCCACGCAGCTTCTCCCGCTCGGCTAGCGCGCGCTGAAGGCTTTCTCGGCCGAACGCATCCTTGTATTTCATCGGCACTGCCTTGACGGCCTCCTCCTCCTGGGAGAGCAGCACGTTGACATCGACCAGCAACTGGTCGGCCTTGTGCCGCGCGGTCTGGCGCTCACACGCCGACATGAGAGCGAGCAAGAGTATGACGGAAAGCATTCGACTGAAGTTTGATAGGTTCATCTGTTTATTTAGCATCCCTGGTCTTAAAGCTGATATTACTCAACCATGCCTGAGCCCGTGCGTGCAGACTGCTCACCGCTCGAACGCGGCAGCCTGACAGGCCAGCGCAAACTCGCCCGGGGACGATGGTACCCAAGTCTCACCCACAGGTTTAAAAGGATAGACCTGCCGCGGCGGTACCGCACCCGGGCGCAGGATGAAGATCGCCGGATATCCGCGCACACCGAACCGCTGGGCGATAGCTTGTTCCTCCATACCGTCCTCCGGATTCAACCGCGCCTTCACGACTTTCGTCAGCACGCTCCTCACCGTATCCGACGTCAGGAATTCTTCGTCAAACTGTTTACAGTAAGAGCACCAATCGGTGTAGAAATAAACTATGAGCGGAGCGCTCAGTTGCCGTTGATCAGCTTCGTCTTTGACATACCCATTGGCGCCGCGATACCAGGATTCGGAAACAAACTCCGCTCTGGATTCCTTTGTTATCCCGCCGCCCTGCCCGTTGGTTTTCTCGAGGGAGATCGAGAGAACAGGAATCGGAACGCCAAGCGCATGCCCGATGGTAACCGCCAGCAACAGAATCAACACTGCAAACAGGAGCAGGCGAGTGTTCGACCCGCTCCTATTAAGAGGTCTTTCGGTATCCATGCGAGGTTCCTTTTGTTAACGTGAATGGCGCGTTACGCGTGTGTGAGAAAAGCTCAATAGGGCTGCGCGTACTCGACTTAGCTGCTTTAGCCTTTAGGAGGTTGAAAGTCAGGCTGAGGTTGGGCTGCCTGAAAGCCACTGCAAATGTAAGTGCTGCTTAATAAGCTGTCAACTTTTCTTTTCTGGTGGCCTCAGGACCCTGATGGGCTTCAATCTGTGGTGCCGGCGGTGGCGGACGTCAAACACCGATCCACTATTGCGGGCGAACAACCATGACCTACAACAAGCTGTATTTATCCGACGACTGGCAGGAAAGGGTGCTCAAAGCCAAAGACAATAGTATTTTGTGGGATCAACCTTGACTTATGGGTCGACTCCGGTTCATCAAATCAGCAGCATTTCCAAAAATGAGGCCCAGTGCCAAACTTTCGAAATTCGTGAGAATGAGTGTCTGTAATGGGCAGCCATAACAGGTATACATCACAGCAAACTCAAGTGGCCTGCCTCATGCACGTTTGAACGAGAAAGATGAGGGGAGGGGCTACGTGCTGATACTAAGCCGGACGTAGCCTGCTTTGACGGCTGAGACGTCGGTGAATACTGCTTGGTAACGCGTAGTCGGATGACGTGAGTAGCCGCGCAACGGGCTTAAAATCCGTTGTCCGTAAGGACGTGCGGGTTCGACTCCCGCCCTCGGCACCAACTATTCTCAAAAGCAGCTTGGCTACTGATTCTCCTGATGGTCTAGATTGTTACGAAACGAGAGGACAATTTAAATGTCGTGGATTACTCTACAAACGACTTCGGGACCGGAAGAGTACCAGATTGGCGACTTGGATGAAGTAGTCTGGTGGAAAACGGAAAATGGGATGATAGCGGTTGGTTACATGGACATGGTTTCAGGTCTCATGAGTCTGAGCGACTTAGAAGCTTGTCGGGTGAAACGGCCAGAAATTGTACATGAATCTCTGGAGCAGCAAGAATCGCTAAAGCCTGCCAGCATCACAATCCAATGACTTGGCAGAAAGGCCAGACTTAGAGCCCTCTCCACCTCTCTCCTTCATAACTTTATCAGGCAAGAATAAGTCGGGCCAACAGGTTTGCTTATGCTCCGACGCTTCCTCTTTTTTCGATCTTTGCCCATGTATCGCGCAGGCCGATGGTCCGATTGAATACCAATTTATTCCCCGGGCCCTCAGAATTTTCGTCAACGCAATAATAACCCAGCCTTTCAAACTGATATTTTGTCCCTCGCTCTGCGTCTCGCACACTCGGTTCAATTTTGCAGTCATGCAATACCTGTAATGAATCAGGATTCAGATTCTCGGTAAAGTCGTGGCCTTCCGGAACGTCGTTAGGATCTTCTTTGGCAAAGAGGTAATCGTAGAGACGAACCTCGGCTGATAGAGCGTGATCGGCTGAGACCCAGTGGATAGTCGACTTTACTTTTCGACCGTCAGGCGTAGTACCACCCCGCGTAGCCGGATCGTAAGTGCATCGCAGTTCTACGATCTTGCCGTCGCTGTCTTTGATCACGTCGGTACAAGTAACTAAGTAGGCGTAGCGAAGACGCACTTCAACACCGGGTGACAGCCGGTAGAACTTCTTTGGCGGGTCCTCACGAAAATCATCTTCTTCAATAAAGATCGTCTTTGAAAAAGGAACTTTGCGGCTTCCCGCCGAAGCTTCCTCAGGATTGTTTACGGCGTCCATCTCTTCCACGAGGTCGTCAGTGTAGTTTTCGATAACCACCTTCAATGGTTTCTGTACACACATCACTCGCGGAACAATCTGATTTAAGTCTTGGCGCAGAAAGTATTCGAGCTGCTGCAGTTGAGTAATTCCGTTCGTCTTCGAGACCCCAACACTTCCGACAAAGTTTTTAATGGCTTCAGATGTGTAACCGCGCCGGCGCATTCCGGAAAGCGTAGGCATACGCGGGTCATCCCAACCTTCTACATGTCCGTCTTCGACCAACTTTAATAACTTGCGTTTGCTAAGCAGGGTATGTGTGAGTGAAAGACGGTCAAACTCGTATTGTCGCGAAGGGAAGATTCCAAGGTTTTCGATGAACCAGTTATAGAGATGACGGTTGTTGTCGAACTCCAGGGTGCACATTGAGTGTGTTACGCGCTCGATCGAATCCGATTGACCGTGCGCGTAGTCGTACATAGGGTAAATGCACCACTCGCCACCCGTACGATGATGGTCCATGTGGAGAATTCGATACATAATAGGGTCGCGCAGACTCAGGTTCGGAGAGCTCATGTCGATCTTCGCGCGCAGCGTTCGCGCACCCTCCGGAAACTCCCCCTTTTTCATGCGCTCGAAAAGATCGAGATTCTCCTCGACCGAACGATCACGGTAAGGGCTGTTTTTGCCAGGCTCGGTCAACGTCCCACGATACTCGCGCATTTCGTCAGCGGTGAGATCGCAGACGAAAGCCTTTCCGTCCTTAATTAATTGAATGGCCCAGTCGTAAAGCTGTTGGAAGTAGTCGGATGCATAGAAGAGCCCGTCCCATTGGAAGCCCAACCAGTTCACGTCTTCCTTGATGGCATCAACGTACTCGGTTTCTTCTTTGGAAGGATTAGTGTCGTCGAACCTCAAGTTGCACTTACCGCCAAACTCGGCTGCTAATCCGAAGTCGAGACAGATGGCTTTGGCGTGGCCGATATGCAAGTAGCCGTTAGGTTCTGGAGGAAATCGGGTTTGTATTCTGCCGTCATGTTTGCCGCTCGCAATGTCCGCGATCATGATGTCTCTAATAAAGTTTGATGGCCCACCAGGTGTTGGTGAAGTCTCTGTTGATTCAGTTTCAAAAGGCACGTTTCAATTTCTCCGTATTGCAACTCTGTTAAGCAGTTTGTTCCAGTCTACAAAAGATAATCGGTAGGGTCACCTTAGAAAAAGCCTGCGAAGCAGGCGATAGCATAAGGCCTGGGTGAAGCGAGGTTTTGCGATCGAAACCCCAGGACAGCAGCACACCGAAATTGTCGGCCCGTGGAACGGGCGGGCAGCGGATGATGACGATGGTCTGTCGCCCGCGTCCGCGGGCTTTAATCGAATAACGGACCCGTACCTGGGGTTTCGCTCTCAAAGCCTCGCTTCACCCCAGGCTTTATGCTTTCGCCCACTTCGTGGGCTAAGCAAAACTCCTTGGTTGCGCTATTTCGTCGCATTCTAGTTGGGAGATCACACCCCGCCAACCGCCTCGCCTCGAGTCAGTGCGCGTACACGCCTCAACACTTCTTCCTCGCCGAGGTTTTGGGCGACGAGGAAAAGATCCGGACTCGTTGTAAGTCCGGTCATGGCGATCCTAATCGCATTGCTCACATGACCGATTGATCCAGCAAAACTTTCCGGACTCTTCTTGTATTGCCCGGCTGTTGGTGCAAAGCCGTGGTCAGAAGCCAAGTTCCGGATCTGTTCGAACCAGGCCTCTTTGTTATCCTCATGACGATACGAATCAGCAAAGCCCTTCGCCAATTTGACTACCATGTCAGATTTAACCGGAGCGAAGCGTGGATCCGACGCATCACTCACCGGTGGAAAAAGCTCCTGAAAGTACAAACCGTACGCTGCGCGGAACTCGTTCCACTTCGCCAGATCCTTACGCTGCACGGCGGGATTTCGTTCGTTCGCAAAGATGCGGCGAACCTGCGGCAGATTTCCGGTTAGAACTGTGGCCAACTCAGGATCGTTCTCCCGCGCCCAGGTGAGCAAACTTTCCAATGCCTCTTCAATGGGAAGTTGCGCGATAAACTCGCGGCTGATCGATTCAAGTTTTACCAGATCGAAGATCGGACCAGCTACTCCGCAGTCACTTAAACTGAGGGCCGTGGAAGCCGATTCCTCAAACGTCATTTCAGCAAATCTGCTATTGGCAAGTCCTCTTAAGTAATGCAACACCGCACCTGCTGGATAACCCGAGTCGATGTAGAACGCGACGTCAGCCTCGTTGTCTTTTCGCTTGCTCAGCTTGCGCCGGCTCGCTCCGTCGAATTTCATGAGGGGAGCGATATGGGCATACGGTATTGGTTTGAAACCAAGTGCATTGAAAAGTTGCAAATGCACCGGCACTGAAGAGATCCACTCTTCACCTCTAAGTACCACGTTGACTCTCATTAACGTGTCGTCAACCACGTGAGCAAAGTGGTATGTGGGAAGTCTAGGGAGTTGATCGCTGCTCTTCAACAACACGATGTCGTTGGCATTGTCCTGATGCTCTATGCGACCGCGGATCAAATCAACGAACTCGACCCGCCCGGGTGAATTGTCTGGTGAGCGAAACCGAATCGTATAAGGCTGTCCGGCTTCGAGCCGGCTCATGACTTCATCCTGCGAAAGATTGCGACAGCGCGCCCAGGAACCGTAATAGCCCGTCTGGAGCTTTGCTGCATTTTGTGTTTCGGTCATCTGGGCCAACTCTTCACGCGTGCAAAAACACGGATAGGCGTGGCCGTTCCGCATCAACTGTCGCGCGTAGGTGTGATAGATCCGCTCTCGCTTTGACTGTTCGTACGGTCCCCACTTTGAATTCGAGTCGTTCTCGTCTGACTGGATGTCGAAGTAGCTGAATCCACGTGCAAACTGTTCGCGCGAGCCGGGGACTACGCGCGCCTGGTCGGTATCTTCGATGCGAATAAAATAAGAACCCTTCGAATGGACTGCGAGATTCTTGCCTAGATTGGCGGTGAAGACCCCGCCCGTGTGCAAGAAACCTGTCGGGCTCGGAGCAAAGCGCGTCACAATCGCGCCAGGCGGAAGATCGCGTGGAGGATAGCAAGATTCCCAATGCGATGGCTCTGGCAATTCCGCATCAAATAACGTGTTAATGAACTCTACGGCAAGCATGGATTAATCGATCCAAACGAAGCGTGATGATTCGCGATCCTTTCGTACTCGATCTATTGGGAAAACTTGATTGTGCATTACAACATAGATCCCCGGATCAAGTATCCGAACTGCAAGCAGACTCTCGGTAAGATTTTGCAAACCATCGCTTCCTTCAAACCCAAGTGGAGTCATCGCGCCCGTTAACACAATAGGAGTCTTCAGCGCAGACAGGGCCTTCTTCAAATAGAGACCGGTCTGAACCATTGTATCCGTACCGTGAACGATTACGATTGGTGAGGCCTCGCTTAACATCTGTTTGATGAGGTTAAGGATCGCGCTGCGGTCAGCGTCAGTCATTTCCAAACTGTCTTTATTCATCAGCGGCGTCACGCGGACATCGCAATCTGGAAGGCGCAGCCGACCCAGGTATCGATCGATTTTGATATCTAAGTTTTCTACCGTGCTGGTCTGCTCGGAATAAACTTTTTCAATGGTGCCACCCGTCGTGATCACGTTAACCTTCAGCATCTTCGGATTCTTCCTTGCATGGCTGGAGTTCAATTTCGTCTCACAGGCTTTGACACAAAAAGTCGGCTCATCATCTTAGCAAATCATCAGTATCCAACGTTCCTGGGAATCACCAAAGTGTAGGACCAGGTAGTCTAGCGTCTCTCTTGTCGGACGGGGACATCGGAAAGCGCGGCTGATTCTTTATGAAGCGGTTTTTGAGACTCGAAGGTGGGGCTAAGTGGTGGCGTGACGTGTCAATACAAAACCAGGCGAAGCGATACTTTGACGACCGCCAGGCGCGTAAATACTGGTTCGTATCGTTTCGTAAGACCAGGTGATGCCGATTATTATTTCATAGCTTACAACCAGTCATATCTTCATGAGCGTGGCTTGAAGCGCGAAATGAACTATTGATTAGTACTTCTTTTGAACCCGTTCGTTAGATACTGCTGCTGTTTGCAGCTCCAGTTTCTTTTTCGGCAAGTAGCATTTGAATCACTCGCTCTGTCTCGTCATATCTTCCTTCACCAACGCGCATCCAGCGAATTCGTCCTTGCTTATCCAGCAGAAAGACCGTTGGCCAGGCTTCAACCTTATAAGCGTTCCATGTTTGGTAGTCGTTATCCGAGACTACTGGATAACGAATTCCCAGGGAATCAACCTGTCGGCGAAGGTTTTCGACGATCCTTTCCTCCGCAAACTCAGGTGAGTGCACACCAATGACGGTAAGGCCTTGCTCCCTGTAGCGAGTATCCCAGTCTTTGATGTGGGGCAAGGTGTTACGACAGTTGTAACAGCCAAAAGTCCAGAACTCGATTAATATCACACGTCCGCGGAGGTCCTTGAGTTTAAGCGGTTCTGAGTTTATCCAGTCGCCGGCGGCCAACTCTGGAGCAGTAGCAGATTCCGAGCTCTTATATTCGGCGCTGCTCCCAAACGGAGCAACCAGTCGCCTGGATAAACCGGTAGCGTAGACCGTTGCCCCTACCACAACGATGGCCACCAATACTCCGATAAACATATTTCGTCTTCTATCCATTGATGTTTCCTTCGCCCGTCAGATCACAAACCGGTTAGCGCTGTCGGACTCAATCCCCGACTCATATACGACGGTGGCACTGGCTAAGGATTCATGCCGGGGACGGCAATGCAGGACCGCGAGCCGCAGTTGGTGAATCTGGCTTCAGCGTGACCACCATCGAGAGCGCGATGTTGGTTGATCTATTCGAACATCTCTGGATCCCCGTCCTTGATCAGTCGACATCAGGGGACTCACTGATGGCGTGTCAGCCGATATCGTGATACTTCGAAGGCAGATTCTGTCGCCCCCATTTCAAGCCACGGGACATCCACACCAGCTCATCCAAAAAGTCCTTCGCCCGTTTGTCGAAAGCCTGGTCCAGCAAGTCGCCACCATCACTAAAAACCCTCTGGACGTGTGGAAAATTAAGATCGGTAAAAGTCGCTGCCAAGCCTAACTCTCTAACCGGGGCGAGCAACGCCTCAATGACGCGTGTACCACCCCAGGGACCGGCTGACACGCCAACGAAGGCCACCGCTTTATGCACGTACTCGCGCAACAATAAATCGAGAACCGACTTCAACGCACCGGGATAACCGTGATTGTATTCGGGAGTGACGATGATGAGGCCGTCGGCAGCGACGATCGTGTCGCGCCACTCGGGAAACTGAGCTTTGATTTCCTGTCCGTAATCATCGCGAGGCAACGCGAAATCAGAAACGTCGAACAACTTCGTTTCGATATCGCTTCTCTTTTCGATCTCTTTCTTCAGCCAATTAGCTACGAAGACACTCTTTCGCAGTTTGCGATTAGTGCCGAGCAGAATCGGTATCTTTACTTTATCCATCAGCTCTCCTGGTTATCAGCAACAGCCACTCATTACCAGCGGCGTAAATAGGGTCAACGGCGTCGTGTTCGTAAGCCATTTGCGAGCACAGACCAATTTCTCACGCGTATCATAGAGCCGCAGTTTCGATTTCATGGTTTACTGCGGCAGCTCTCCGCCCGACTGCTCCGCCGCCATGTACTCGGCATACCAGGCAGGCCAGTTTTCGTCGCGTTGCCCCCCGCTTCGTTTCTCGTACTCGCCATGCGCTGCCTCAGCACGCCGAAAAGCGCTCGCCAGATCGCTGGCTGAGCCGAACGAAATCGCGCCAGGATCGATGCGTCCCTGAAGGCGAGTCGTGATCTCCTGCAGCAACCAGCTGTTTCCGTCGGGATCGCTGAACGATGCGAGCGAGAAATAGCTGCGGCGCTCGGGATCCAAACCGCTTTCCACGCCCTTCGGGCCGAGGTGGAAGAAATCACTCACTTCAATGCCAGCGTTGATCAGCTTGTCACGAGCCGCCTCAACATCGGAGACGATCAGGTACGTTCTTTGGGCCGAACCAGGCGCGGCAGAAGTCAGGTTCTTGCCGAATTGGATAGAACACGCTGAGCCGTGTGGCGTGAACTGGAATACACCGGAGCCGGGCGGAGTGGCGTCCTGCCGCCATCCGAGTTTGCGGTAGAACTGCTGCGCACGTTCGACATCCGAGACGGGGACGACGATTGCTTCAAGTTTCATATCGATAGTTGCCGCGCCCGCTTCAAGGCTGGCGTCATTCTTCACGCTCATTTCATACCCGGTACTTGTCATTTGCTTTCCTCCTATTCGGTGATCAATCAAACTAAGTATTTTTAATTGCGAGTGTGTCACTTCAGCAGCCGTAGCTGACTTGTCATTCCGGGTCAGCGAACGTTTTTATGCGCCACTTGTTAGGACGCTTGGGCTTTGGTTTTGGTGCTCCTGGTTGCGGCTTCTTCGATAATGTCCGCAACGGCCTGAGGTTGAGATATGTAGATGGAGTGGCTGCCACCGACCTCTTTAACCGTTGAACCGGCGCGTTGGGACATGAACTGTTGTGCCCGCGGCGGGATCATCTTGTCTTCAGTGACAAGCAGATACCAGCTCGGTTTGGTTTTCCAAGCGGGGGTGCTCACGGCTCCATTGAGAGCGTCCAATCCCCAAGGCACCTGAGAGTTCGCCATCAACTCAGCTTTTTCGGGCTGCACATCCGCGGCGAATGATTCCGCAAATTTCGCTTTATCCAGCGTGAGAAAGCCGTCCACGGGCGGGAGGATCGGGGGCACCGGCGCACCCTGCGCCGGATTGGCGATCAACGTCCCGACTGATTCCCCGGCGTCCGGGGCGAAACCCGTGATGTAAACGAGAGTGTCAACGTTTTGATGATTGCCGGCTTCGGAAATCACGATGCCGCCGTATGAATGACCTACCAGAACTGCTGGACCATCCTGGGCATCGAGTACTGCTCGCGTCGCTGCAACGTCGCCGGTTAGCGATACGGTTGGATTCTGAACAACGCTTACGTTGTAACCGTCATTCTTAAGTATTTGGTAGACGGCTTCCCAGCCAGAGCCGTCAACAAACCCGCCATGAACGAGAACGACATTCCTTGTTGCGCCCTCTGGTATTTGAGTCATGATCTTTCTCTCCTTGAAATAAAGTTATTGGATAACTCGAGGTAGTAAACGTCGGAAAAATTCTACCAACAACGACTCCCGTTAAGTTTTGATCCCAGTGATTTGAACGCCGCTCGCAGTTCGCTCGCGATCCCTACGGCTGTTCTTCCCCTTGAACTCCAGTACCCAGAGTTGGGATTCTTTGAACGCCGGGAGTAGACCACAGGATGAAATGCGAATCTATTAGACGAAGGTATCGGGCGAAACGGTGTTGGCAAAGCGAAACTCGCTACTAACGCGGTGGCCGGATAGCATTGCCGCCTCCTGTAAAGATCGCCCGGTAACGAATATCGATTCAGACGGACGCTGCTTGTGAAATTTTGTGTCGTATAAATCAGAAAACTGCCGCCCCTCTGTTTAAGCGTCGACGGTAACCGGAGTTCAACACGGCCGAGGGGATAATGAAACTGCACGAAAGTATCGGTCGATACGAAAGTATTGAGTCTAGAAATAGCGCATGAGTCAGAATTGTTTAACTTCAAATTAACTTGGCTTTTGGGTTCCTTGGGTGCATTCTCACGCCGTGGATCCTGGTCCGGAAAAGAGAGCAGTGAATGCCGACCTCGGCGACCGACTAAAGCGGCCCGAGGAAGCGCTTCGCACGCGCGAGCTTAACTTCCAACTAATCGTCGACAGCATCCCGGCTCCAGTCGCCGTGGTCGCGCCTACTGGTGAGGTTGAAACCTTAAACCAACAGTGTCTGGAATACTTTGGCAAGACCGTTGATGAGTTGAAGGGCTGGGCCGCTTCAGATTCAGTTCATCCCGACGACCTGCCGCATGTGGTCGAAGTGCTGACGCGCGCACTTGAAACGGGTGAGACTTACGAAGTCGAGTCACGGCATCGCCGTTTTGATGGCGTCTATCGTTGGTTTCACGTTCGTGGTTTTCCGCTGAAAGACATCGACGGCAGCATCTTGCGATGGTGTGTCTTATTAAATGACATTGACGATCGTAAGCGGGCTGAAGCACAGCGCGACCGTACCATCGAAGAACTACAAGCTCAGCAGTCAATGTCCCGCGAAAGCGAGCAGCGTTTCCGCGCAATCTTTGACGAGGCAGGTACCGGTATTGCCCTGGTTGATTTGCAACATCCGGATACGCCGATCCAAACCAACCGCGCACTCCAATCCATGCTCGGCCTCAGTCAGGAAAAGCTCGGCTTCATCGGGACCTATAAAGAACTAACCGCTAGAGCCGACCGCGAAGCCGATGCCGCCGCGTATCAAGAGTTATGTAAAGGCAAACGCGACAGCCTCCGCCAGGAAAAACATTTCATCCTTGAAGACGGGAGCTCTGTATGGGCAAGTGTGATTTTCACGCTGTTGAGAGATTCCTCAGGCCTGCCTCGATTTATCATTGCTATCCACGAGGACATCACAGAGCGCAAACGCACGGTCGAGGAGTTGCAGGCCAAGCAGAACCTGCTTGATCTCGCGCAGAGGTCTGCCCGCGCGATGGCTTTCGATTGGTACGTGCAACAAGACGTCAACGTCTGGTCGCCTCAGCAGGAAGCCTTATACGGATTGCAGCCTGGCAGTTTCGACGGGACCTATCAAGGCTGGAAGAAGCTGATTTACGCGTCAGACTGGCCGACACTTTTGAAAGCAATCCAGCACGCCCAGAAAACGGGAGATGTTTCGGTAGAGTTTCGCGTCAAATGGCCCGACGGCAGCCTCCATTGGCTAGCGACAAATGGTCAGATGTTTTTCGATGAACAGGGTAAACCGTTTCGCATGGTTGGATTCACCTCCGACGTCACGCGACGAAAGATTGTTGAGGAAGAATTACGTCGTAGCGAAACGTTCCTTGCGGAAGCCCAGCACCTTAGTCTAACCGGCAGCTTTTCCTGGCATGTTTCGACGGACAAAATCACATGGTCAGAACAGCTCTATCGTATTTACGAGCTTGAGATCGGGATCCCTGTAACACTCGGACTGATTCGCACTCGAGTCCATCCGGAAGACCTCTCCTTGTACGAGAAGATGGTGGAACAGGTACGAACCGGCGGCAACGACTTGGAATGGCAGTACCGCTTGATGAAATCCAAGCGCTGCGCGAGTGTCACGGGTCACTAACACCACGCGAGCAGGAGGTCATGAAATTTGTAGTTTCGGGGATGCTGAATAAACAGATCGGTATGAAACTCGACATCAGTGAGATCACTGTGAAGGCGCATCGGGGCAAAGTGATGCAAAAAATGAAGGCGGGTTCTGTCGCTGACCTGGTGAAAATGGCAATGAGACTCGGCCTCACGCCAGCCAGGAATCCGTGGCAACAATGGCGAGAGGTCTGATGAGTTCTCGAGCCGACTTGTTTTGGCCCATCCGGGTCAAGGACCGTAGGCCAGGTTGGAAAGTCGAGAATCTGATCCCGTTGGCACCTCGGGCTAAGGATGCCTTAGTGTGGATAGCAGCCTCCTTGTCGAATCGATCGAGGGTCCAGTATGAGTTCTGAAGAAATAGTCAGACTTAAAAACTCGGTTACCGAGCAGGACCATGCATCAGGCGCGGAAACAGCCCCGGTAACTCTACTAGAGTATGGGAACTTCGAGTGCATTTACTGTGGACATGCGTTTCCGGTCATTAAGAAAGTCCGCAAGGTTCTCGGGGACAATCTGCGCTTTGTTTTTCGGCATTTTCCCTCCGTGAGAACGCACCCGCACTCTTTGCGAGCCGCAATGGCTACTGAAGCCGCGGCCGCGCAGGGAAAATTCTGGGAGATGCATGACGAGTTATTCACGCATCAGCAATACCTGGAGGACGAGGATCTCTTGCGTTACGCAAAGCGCATCGGCCTGAAAGTTGAGCAGTTCTCGCTCGATATGACTAAGAACACCCTGGCGAGCAAGATCGAAGCTGACTATAACCATAATCTTTTTGACGAACACATAACCGGTACACCAACGTTCTACATTAACGGATTGCGCTGGACAGGCGCTGTGGAAGTCTCACCCCTATTGGCGGCGATTAAGGCAGCGGATACGGAAGGACGCTTAGCAATGCCGTAGGGCCGGTCGGATTCGCGCCGGCATCGGGAGGGCCGGCTGTCCGTGAGCATGTCATCAGCATGGAGGCATTTGATGAGAGAAGATCTTGCCGCAGTTAATGTCACCCGCACGTATACGCTCGCCGCGTCGAACATCGCGATCTTCACCTTCATGCTGTTCTTTCTGTACCCGAGGTTCGAGGGCGGCAGAATTAATCCCGTGTTGTTTCAGGCCACGTTGCTGGCGATGGGTGTCGCGACCTTCTCACTCGTTTTCGCGACGTTGCACTACTACTGGTGCTCGCTTAGCGGACAAATGAGTGACACGGACAGGGCGCTGTCCGGCCGGCGAGCCGATCGCTTCTGGCTTCTGGGTTACACCACGATGTTCCTGGCGCCATGTCTGGTCCTGTTCCTGCTCAGGCTTCGGATCGTCGCATCCGTCTGGCTTGCCTTCTGGCTCTTGTACATGTTTTTCGTGGTCCGCTACTTCCCAAAATTCCGGACGCCGCGGGTGTCTCAGTCCGAGGCGCCGAAATGATGATCGTTTATCGGCGCACCTGCCTGATCGGCTCGAAGACCGTCGCGAGTCAATCAAACCAGGAAACTCAAGTGTCCATACGGCCCGTCAAGCGACTCGCTAAATCCAAGCCCACACTCGAGGGCGCCGGTGTTCACTTGCGCCGCGCTTTCGGTTTCGGGAAGACGTCAGACTTCGACCCATTCTTACTGTTGGACGATTTTCGAAATGACATACCTGAGGACTATCTGGCTGGCTTTCCATGCCATCCCCATCGCGGCATCGAAACGATCACCTATGTACTTGCGGGCGAGGTCGAGCACGGCGATAGCATGGGAAACAAGGGTTCAATTGGTGCCGGTGATGTTCAGTGGATGACGGCTGGAAGTGGAATCATTCATCAGGAGATGCCGAAGGGTGACTCAGCCGGAAGGATGCACGGATTTCAACTTTGGGCGAATCTCCCGGCGGCGTTAAAGATGACTACGCCGCGTTATCAAGAAGTGAAAGCGACCGACATTCCCTTGGTAACTGACGATGATGGAACACAGGCACGAATCATCTGCGGAAGCTTTTGGGGGACTAAGGGTCCGGTGGACGGCATTGCCGCCGACCCAATGTATCTTGACGTTTCGGTGCCGCCGGGAAAAAAGAAGACGCTGCCAATCGCCACGGCTCGAAACGCCTTTGCTTACGTCTTCGCCGGTGCTGGGAAGTTCTGCAACGCGTCGGGACCACTCGAGGTACCGACTGAAAGTGTGAAATGGTTAGATACCGCTCCTCCGTCGGAAGCTGACAACCGTTCCCTTGTCCTCTTCGATGCCGGTGATGAAGTAGTAGTTCAAGCTGGAGAGGATGGCATTCGATTCTTGCTCGTGTCAGGTGAGCCGCTCAAGGAACCGGTGGCATGGTATGGGCCAATCGTCATGAACACACAAGAGCAACTTCAAAGGGCGTTTGAAGAACTTCAGGAAGGCACGTTTCTGAATTCACGCCGATGAGCTTACGTGCCGGACAGAGGAGCGATTCATCTGATGACTACCGCACGAGTTGAAGCATTCAGTGATGGCGTAATCGCGATCATCATCACGATCATGGTGCTGGAATTGCGGCCACCTCACGACGCGTCGCTGGCAGGACTGCGACCGCTGCTGCCGGTGCTGGGCAGCTATGTGCTGAGCTACATCTTCCTGGGGATTTACTGGAACAATCATCACCACCTGCTGCACGCGGCGCAACAGGTTAGCGGCAGGGTCCTATGGGCCAACCTGCATCTGCTGTTCTGGCTTTCGTTGATTCCATTTGTGACCGCGTGGATGGGTGAGAATAACTTCACGACGTGGCCGGTGGCGCTTTACGGATGCGTGCTACTACTCGCCGCGATTGCCTATACCATCCTCGTCCGCACGCTGGTTGCTTCACACGGCAACACGTTGTTGGCGGCAGCGGTCGGGTCAGACTTCAAAGGCAAGATCTCTATCGGGGGTTATCTGCTAGCGATCCCAGTCGCGTTTGTTCGTCCGTGGCTCGCGTGCCTTCTTTATGTTCTTGTAGCCATCATGTGGCTAATTCCTGAACGACGCATCGAGAGGAAGATGTCCAGTGAATCCTAGTGTCCTGACTCTAAAGTTCTAACCCAACCTTTCCTCGCCGCAGAGCGGCGAAACGCTTATAGAAACGTTGCTAACAAGAACCTCCCTCGCTCCGGACGGAGCGAAAATGCTTTTCGGCTACCAGTGTTGCGCTCCTCGAGGAAAGTCGTCGGGGGCGTCAGGGTCTATAAACATTTGGTCCCGCTGGGACCAAAGACTAGCGCGCGCAAATTGCCAACTAGTTTGTTGCGCGAACTTTAGAGTGTAGGACATTAGGCCTTGACCTCATTATCAACAAGGACATCTGTTCGCTGGTTTTGTCGCCTCCTTGTTGGAAACGGCTGACCAGTATTGTCAGCGTTGAGATGGAAGGTATCCTCTTCCAGGGTATCCTCGCCTGGGTCATCCGTTGCTATCAATAATTCCATGTCTTCTTCGCTCATTTGAACCTCCTACAACTGCCGTTAGCTTTGCCTACTCGCTGCTGTCCCCAAGGTTTTAGGCCCACCTGAACGGCGATCAATGCGGGTTATCCCGTCGCCGTACAGACATTCAAGAATGTTTCTCAGGGCGTCGATCCCAGCGCGCCGCACCATTCGGCTGTCAACGATCCCGGAAGGGACTCGAGAAGTAGTTCATCAACGTAACACCAGCCCCACTCTTCACCCGTTTCAAAGGATTTGATTAACTGTCCCGTGCCCCAATCCTTGTAGTAAATCTGCGTTCCATCTTTCGTTGTAATCGTACTCATGACACGCTCCTCTTTTTCATGCTGCTTGAGGCCAAGCCCGCGGTAGCGGGCGATAGCATAGAGCCTGGGGTAAAGCGTCAGCGGAACCCCAGGTAAACGGTCGAAGATAAATCCCAGCCCACGGAGTGGGCGAGAGCGACAACTCCAGGGGCTGTCGCTATTGCGGGCTGCGATTTCCCACTGCCTGGGCTTCCTGGGGTTACGCTGACGCTCCACCCCAGGCCCTATGCTATCGCCCGCTACCGCGGGCTAACTTGACCCGTAAGCTTCAGGCAAAAAAACTCTATTCTTACGGCTCTTGAGCATCACGCTGTCTGCGAGCTCGTCTTAGCGGATCGAAGCCAGTCTTCGAAACGGGTCTCGCCAAGTTGCGCATCATCACTGTCTGGAACAAGTGAGCGCTCGCTCAACTCAGTTCCGAAGTAGCGTGCGTGCGGGTCAGCGACAACTTCTCGTCGATCCTTGCGCGCCTTAAGGCCCCGTTGGACCAGTTCATCGAAACGGAAATGCTCCGGCCCCGCCACCTCAACGATTCCCTTCACCGGCGATCCGATAGCCACTCTGGCCACTTCACTGGCAACATCGTCGGCCGCCATGGGCTGAAAACTCACGGGTGGCACGCGGACCGTGTGGCCGTCGGTAAATGAATCGGCGATGCGGTTAACAAACTCGAAGAACTGTGTCGCTCTTACGATCGAGTAAGGGATCGAGGAATCCTTGATCAGCTTCTCCTGAGCAGCCTTCGCGCGCATGTAGCCGCTGTCCGGTAGCCGATCAGTGCCGACAATGGACAAGGCGACGTGATGGCCCACGCCCGCTGCAGCTTCATATGACAGGAGATTGCGAGTTGACGTCTGAAAGAAGTCCATCACAGCCGCATCTTCAAACGATGGCGAATTTGAGACATCGACAACGACCTGGGCCCCCTTAAGGACCTCAGCCAGTCCCTCGCCGGTTAGTGTGTTGACGCCTGTATTAGGTGCTGCTGCGACAGCCTCATGTCCAAGTGTTTTGAGTTTTGTTACGAGTTTTGATCCAATAAGACCGGTGCCACCGATAACTACGATCTTCATATGGTTACCTCTTTCCAGGTTTGGGGCGCAGCGTTCGCAACCACCAGTTACGGTCTCCGTCTTTGCTAAGAGTGGAACAGCTTTCTTACTTGTGACACGATTTTTTCAAATGAAGTTCAAGTAAAGGAGTTCAAGAGATCCAGCATTTGAAAATTCGCGGTGATCTAATTGCTCGGTCGATGCGTGCTTCGGCATTACACCGCGAGTGCGGAAATTAATCTATTAGACGAAGGTATCGATCGATACTTTGGTATTAGAAGTTATTCAGGTCTCTCAACCTCGAGAGTAGCCACCGTCGGGTTGATGGCGTCAAAAGCTGGTTTAACCGCCTAGGCTGCGTGTGTGTGCAGGCTTCAAGAGCGCTAAGATGGTGGCGAGACGGGTTGATACGTAACCAGACGAAGCGATACTTTGGCGACCGCTGGATCCGTCAACACTCGTTCGTATCGTTTGTTTGTGTAATTTGTGGATCGCTCTTTAAAAGCGTGAACCAGAGCGATCCACGACTACACGAAACACTATAAGAACCGCCGCGCCGCAGTTTGCCCAACAGTTCAACGCACAAGCCAGCAGTGGGTTAGGTTAAAGTAGACGCTCAGTTCAGACAGCGAGGATGAAAAATGGATAACGTTGTGTCTTGCCCCACATGCGGGAGCACCGATGTTAAGAAACTCATGTACAGTTCGCAGGGCGGGTTCATTTGGACGCCATTTTTAAACTTCATTAAGTGCCGTGCCTGCGGCGCGCGTTTCCATGGAGAAACCAGACAACTCGACCCTGAGGTTCCGAAACTGATGCGCGTGATTTCGGTGGTGATTATCCTCGGCTTTATAGGACTGATCGTGGGCATCGCGCTTTCGCTGCCCTCACTTAAACAAAACGAACCGGCTACGCCGCTGGCGTCTCCACCTTCACGTATTCCGACGCCCACGCGAAAGCAATGACCCCGTCCGGGCTCTCTCCGTTGGTCTCTCCAGGTCCGTCAATCTCCGTCCTTCTCTCTCCGTCGGCTTCTCTCCACCCTTTTCTCTCCGCCCTTTTCTCTCCGTCCGTTTAGATAGGGCACTTGTGCCCGTGACAAGCGGACAAGTCCGCTCTCTAAACGAATACAGTTGAACCCAGGGTGAATCACCTTCCTGACGCTTCCCGAGACAGTGACTCGAGCTCTTTGGACGCCTGCTCGACTGCGCTCTCCGCGTCGTCTACCGCACTCGCGGCGTCTTCTACCTCTTCTGCAATGCTTCTTGAGCGTCGAGCCGCCACATCCGAAAGCGCCTTTGCTCTCTCCAGGCTCAGCTCGGCCTGGCGCCTTTGCTTCTCGGCCTTCTTCGCCTCGGCGTCTGCCTTTTTCTGCGACGCCTCCAAGCGCAGTGCCTTAGCTTGGGCCTGGGCCAGCTCTCTCTTTGCACCCTGCAGTGAAGCTTTTGCTTCAGCTAACTGCGCCTTGCGCGTCTCTTCACGCTGAAGTGCGGATTCCACCTTTCCCTTAGGACCTGTCGTTGAAGTAGCGCTACTGGACTTCTGTCTTCCTGCAGCCTGCCTCCTGCCACCTGCATCCTTCGTCGTCCCGGCCGGCATCCACGAGGCGAGCGACTCGAATCCCGGAGGATCGACATCGTGAGTCAGACGCCCAGCACGCGGAGCATCAGAACGCGATGCGTACACGGACATTGCCTCGAGAGTACTTGTGATGCGGCGGATGATATCTAACGACGGATTATGATCTGCATCTTGCAGCAACGAAGTCGCAAGGTCGGAGAGGTCTCTCAGCGCCTCGCGTCGCGCATTGAGCGCCTCGCGCATATCCGCGACCTTTCCAGCTGCCTGCGTTTTGTGAACGCGCTCACCAGAAGCGAGGAGCTGTTCGAACGGTTCGCGATGATTCCAGTAAAGTTGGTTCACGGCCCACGCCGAAACGGGAGGCTTGGCCAGAGCTTTCACATTCGCCGCCTCATCTCCGCGCCCGCTCTTCTTCAGCCGCGCCGCTAACGCGTTGCGCTCGGCAGTGAACTCTGCCAACGGCAGCATAAACACCGCGTCAATCTCTGCCTCCAGCTCATCGACGCGCTTGCGCTTATGGTCGCTAAACTTAAGCACCGCCTCCCTGCCCTGCTTTTCACTTTTGGCCATGTGGCGCTAGTCTCTCACTGTTTTCACCTCGCCATCAATTTGGACGGTAAGTCGATTGCGCGTTGGTTCGTCTCGAAGCTTCGTGTCTTTTCGTGTGATTCGTGGATCGTGTGGCCCCAATCCCAAGAAAAACAATCCCACGAAATTATGCTAAAGAACACGAAAATATGAGTATGCGATTCTCGATTTGAATCGAACGCCTGAGCCAAGTACCCTTAGGATCACTTATGTCAACGCCAGAATGGGTAGCAACTCGCGGATGAAGTTTCTTGTATTTATATGCCAGCGCAATCTTCAATCAGCAATGAGAGTTCTCGTGGCCGCGACCACACTCGCGTTTTCAGTCTGCGCACAGCAAGCTGATCCGAAAACGCCCGTCGTGGTTCAGCCTGGTGCGCCGGGCCAGCCAACACGGACACTCCCTGCTTCAACGAGGGCGACACTTCCGCCACCGTCACATGCAGATGTGCAGTTTATGCGGGGCATGATCATGCATCACGCCCAGGCGGTTGAGATGACGGCGCTCATCGCAACGCAGACGGACAACAAAGAGATCAGAACACTGGGCGAGCGAATCAGCAGATCCCAATCAGACGAAATGAAGTTTATGAAACGTTGGTTGGAAGCGAAGGGCCAGCCGACTTCGATGGCCACATCACATGGGCCACATGGCTCGCATGGGCCGCGAACGCAAGGCGGGAACATGCCGAGTCATGACACGCTCATGCCTGGGATGCTTACAGCAAAGCAGCTGGAAGCCTTGAGAGCTGCGAGGGGCAAAGAGTTTGATCAGCTGTTTCTGACTGGGATGATTCAGCATCATAACGGCGCATTGATTATGGTGAAGGATTTATTTGACACTGCGGGGGCCGGTCAGGACGCTGAACTCTTCAATTTCGCGACCGACGTTGACAGCGGCCAGCGGGCCGAGATCAGAGTGATGGAAAACCTGCTGCGGGAAAAAGCCTTAAAGTAGGCTTGCACAAGTGCCAGCCGGCTCGAAACGACTATTAAGGAAAGTAGCTGAATTTTACGTCGTTTTACCTGGCGTAAACTCGTGTAATTTCGTGGATCGTATGGTGACGGTTCGAAGCGATACGAACCACAAAAAGAACGAGCCTGCACGAATAACACCGAATCTTTTGAGCAGAAGAGTTTTAGAGGAGAACCGATGAACCGAGTAACCACTGTCGCTTTTCGTTTGCTGGTAGTCTTCCTTGTTTCCTTGTCGGGTTTGGCAACCGTTGTGCAGGCTCAAACACCCTCAACTTCCCCGACTCCTGAGGCTGCTAAAACACCAGAGAATCCGTTTGCTCCCGAGAAGGCGGATCCGCTTCCAGAGGGCATGACGGGTTCTGACGTCAATGACCCACGCGCCAAACTAACCCCGGGCATTTACGACGCAGGCGAAGCAGCCATGGGCATCAGGCATGTCCTGCTGGTCAAGAAGCCTGACGCTTTTAAACTCGCCTCCAGCGATCCTGATAGCCCGGAAGTGAAGAAGACGCTTGGACTGCTCGGCATCGGCGACCCATCGAAGCTTGAAAAATCGGCACAGCTGCCAACCGCGCAACTCGCTTTTGCAAACTCTGACCTCGCATTTCAAGGCAATCGTTTGTTCATGGGAAACTTTTATGGTCTTAACATCTACGACATCTCAACGCCGGCGAAGACCCGTTTGCTTACTTCCATGATTTGTCCGGGCGGCCAGAACGACGTTTCGGTCCACAAAAATCTGCTTTTCCTGTCGGTAGAAATGCCGAACGGCCGGCTCGATTGCGGGACCGGAGGGTTTCCCCCGCCGCCTCCGCCGCCAGCCGGACAAGAGAAGAATCCGCCTCCGCCTCCGGCTCAGAAAGATCGTTTCCGTGGGGTGAGAATCTTCGACATCACCGATGTCAGCAAGCCGAGGCAAGTGGCGGCGGTGCAAACTTGCCGCGGCTCTCACACGCATACGTTGGTTGTCGATCCAAAAGACAAGAACAATGTCTACATCTACGTCTCGGGGACTTCCTACGTGCGCCAAACCGAGGAGCTGGCAGGTTGCTCGGGCGAGAAGCCGGATAAGGACCCTAACACTGCGCTGTTTCGGATTGAAGTGATCAAGGTACCTCTCGCTAAGCCTCAGGATGCGGCAGTGGTCTCTAGTCCTCGTTTGTTTATGGATTCACGAACCGGCGTTCTCAACGCGCTGAGTAGCGGCGGCACCCACGGCAAAGAGCCGGAACCGAAGGACAGCGATCAATGCCATGACATCACGGTATACCCACACCGCGGGCTCGCCGCCGGGGCATGCTCCGGAAACGGAATTCTTCTCGACATCAAAGACCCGGCGAATCCGAAGCGCATCGATGCCGTCAACGATCCAAACTACGCGTATTGGCACTCGGCCGCGTTTTCGAATGACGGGAAAAAAGTTGTGTTCACTGACGAGTGGGGCGGCGGACTGGCTGCTCGATGCCGCGCGACCGATCCAAACAAGTGGGGCGCTAATGCAATTTTCCACTTGCAGGACAACAAGCTAAAGTTTGCCAGCTATTACAAAATGCCCGCTGCTCAGGGAGACACCGAGAACTGCGTAGCGCACAACGGTTCGCTCATTCCTGTTCCGGGGCGGGACATCAAAGTTCAAGCGTGGTATCAGGGCGGCATCTCCCTCATGGATTTCACAGACGCGGAGCATCCGGTTGAAATCGGATACTTCGATCGCGGGCCTTTTGATCCAAAGATGCTTGTGCTTGGTGGTCCATGGTCTGCGTACTGGTACAATGGACACGTCTACGCTTCAGAAATCGCGCGCGGTCTGGATGTCTTTGAACTGACGCCGACGCAGTTTCTAACTCAGAATGAAATCGACGCGGCGAAGACGGTTCGAGTGACTGAGTTGAATGTTCAGAACCAGCAAGAGATTGTTTGGCCGCGAGAGTTGGTCGTGGCGAAGGCGTATGTGGATCAGCTGGAACGATCACAAGGCCTGGCGGCTGATCAGATTTCAGCGGTGCGGAAGGCAATCCAAAGCGCCGAAACTAATCGAAGTCAGCTGTCAAAACTCAAGAGCCTCGCGCCCGCGTTGGAGAAGAGTGCCGGAACCGCTACAAGTGCAGCAGACGGAAACAGGCTGCGCGCCCTGGCGGAGATTCTGAAGCAACCTGCGCGTTGATCCCCAGCCCGCGTTAGCGGGGACAGCGTATAGCCTGGGGTGGAGCGCAGCGGAACCCCAGGAACCGTTCGATAAAGTATTCAAAGCCCGCGTGAGCGGGCGACAGCCGCTTCTCCTTGACGCTTCCGCTATCGCCCGCTCCGCGGGCTTTGGCGTTATTTGGGATTGACTATCCTGGGGTTCCGCTTCGCTTCACCCCAGGCTTTACGCCATCGCCCGCTACCGCGGGCTGGTTTTATTTCCGCGAACTTTTGCAGCCACTCACTAGTATATAGAGCTTCTTATTCGTGTTCTTCGTGAATTCGTGGGATTGCCGACAGGATTCCAACCACACGACGCAACCTACACTGGGAGTCAGGAATACCAATATGCTCACTAGCACCCTTCAAGACCTGCGCTTTGCCACGCGCTCTCTGCTTAGGCATCGCAATTTCACCGCGGCAGCCCTATTGACGCTAGCTCTCGGCATCGGGATAAACACCAGCATCTTCACGCTCCTTTATTCGGTTGCGTTCCGTCCCCTCGCAGTGAAGGACCCGGGCAGCGTGGTTAATATCTACCAGACTTTAGAGGGTGAGTTCTCTCGTCAGGTTGAAGGTAGCGTTGAGCTTCTTTCCTATCCCGAGTATCTCAACTATCGAGATCGCGTCGCAGGCGTTTCCGGGCTGGCGGCCTCCTCAGATGTGAAACTATATCTGGGCGGCAACAACGTTGAGAGAATTAACGGTCTCATGGTTACCGACAATTACTTTTCGCTTCTCGGAGGCGGAAGTGCTATCGGCCGCACTTTCTTCGACAAAGAATGTCAGACGCCTCTTCAATGTCCGGTCGCCGTTCTGAGTCACGGTTTCTGGCAGCGAAGATTTGGATCCGATCAAAGTGTAGTCGGCACCTCAATCACGCTAAATCGCCAACGGTTCACCGTCCTGGGAGTGGCGGCGCCCGATTTTCATGGCGCCGAAATGACTCTTCCTGATGTTTGGATTCCGGTAACGATGCAGCCCGCCGTGATGCCCGAGAGCAAGTACTTAGAGCTTCCGAATGTTAGTTGGCTAAGCGTGGTGGGACGTTTGAAAGACAACGTCTCGATACCGCAGCTGCAGGCGGAAATGCAACTGGTTGCTGCCCGCATGGACCAGGAATATCCCGGGCGCAGGTCGATCGTCAATGTCATGCCCGGGTCATATCTCAACTCTCCAGAAGTTCGGAGCGAAGGAATACCCATCGCAATCATGGTGATGGCTGCGGTTGGTCTGGTGCTGCTCATTGCCTGCGCAAACGTTTCGAATCTCATGCTCGCGCGTGCGGCAGCGCGACGAAAAGAAATTGCCGTCCGGCTCGCGCTCGGAGCGAGCCGCTGGCGATTAATTAAGCTTCTATTGACAGAGAGTTTGTTGCTCGCCGTCCTCGGTGGTCTCGCCGGTCTACTTCTCGCAGTCGTCGTGCCTCCTATCCTGTTGTCCGTGATTCCTGAGGCAGGTCTCGATATAGACTTCAAGCCAAACGTCACAGTCTTCGCTTACATGTTTTTGATTTCTCTGATTACGGGTGTTGCATTTGGCCTCGCGCCGGCAATTCAGTCTACTAAGCCGAATTTAACAAACGCGCTTAAGGCGACGAGAAATAGACCACGCGCCTCCCGGCCGCATTTGCGCAATCTCCTCGTGATTGGCCAGGTCGCAGTTTCGTTAGTGTTGCTAATCGGCGCAGGCCTGCTGGTGCGCGGCTTACAACAAGCTCAATCAACCGACCTCGGGTTTGATCAGAAGAATCTTGTTGTGGCAACTATGGACCTGACCTCGCAGGGTTACGACGAAGCTCGTGCAGCAGCCTTCCATGCGCAACTCTCAGAACGATTGAAAGCTCTGCCGGGAATCAAGTCGGTGAGTCTCGCGCAAACGGTGCCCTTCGCCGGCGGCCGCGATGAAACCATCGAGATTGAGGGTGCTGGATCAGCTTTGAGCGTGAGCGCCAACGAGGTTTCGGCTGATTACTTTCAAACCCTGGGGATTCCACTGCGCCGCGGCCGTTATTTTACTGACGAGGATGCTCGTAGTGGACAATCGCCTGCCGTTATTAGCCAGACGATGGCCAATCGTTTTTGGCCGGGGGCGGATCCTGTAGGTAAACGTTTCAGAGATAACGCCGGAACATCGCACGATATAATTGGTGTCGTCGCCGACATTAGCAGCAGGTATATTGGTAAACTCGACGGCCCTTTCTACTACACACCTGCTATGCCATCGAAGTTAACCGGCCACAGTTTCGTCTTGCGGACAAACGATAACTTAGCTGCAGGCGTGAGCGCTGTCAGAGAAGTCGCGCGTTCCCTCGATAAAGACGTCTTTGTCACTGTGGAGCCGCTCGAGGAAAACGTGAGACGCGGATTGGAACCGGCGCGGATGGGCGCGTGGTTTTCGGGAACAGTCAGTCTGCTGGCATTGCTGATTGCGGCAACCGGCATCTACGGTATGCTGTCGTATCTGGTGGTGGAACGCACAAGCGAGATCGGCATTCGAATGGCACTCGGCGCCGAGCGCCGTAACGTTCTTCTTCTAATCGTGGGCGACGGAATGAAGCTCGCGGGGGTTGGAATAGTAATCGGTGTCACAATAGCATTCGTGCTTACCACCGTTATGTCGTCGCTGCTGTTTGGTATTGGCCAGACGGATGCACTCACGTTTGCAACAGTCTCGATTGGTGCACTCGCAGTTGCACTACTCGCCTGCTACATCCCCGCCAGGCGCGCGACTAAGGTGGATCCGTTGGTTGCTCTCAGAAACGAATGAGCCACACCAAGAGCCGGGAAAGCGTAACGAGGCTTGCAAATTCGCATCTTGAAATATGCTCAGGGCTCCCGACAAGCTGAAGGAAGCTCTGATTAAGTTCACTATGCGTATTTGCCTTAGCCCGCGGAGCGCGGCGATAGCGTAGAGCCTGGGGTGAAGCGAGCTCTGCGAGCGAAACCCCAGGATCGTTTCACAAAATCCTCGCGCAGCCCGCGGAGCGGCCGATAGCGGCTTAATTTACAGATGCCATCAGAGGATACGACTGTCGGCCGCTCTCCGCGGGCTCTCAAGCCAACTTGATCAGAGCTTCCTGAAGCATGTCGGACATCAGAAGCATGTCGGACGAAAATCCATTTGTGCAAAGCCTGTTTGGTGCGTCCTACCCGCCGGCGATGGCCCCGATGATATAAAAGGGCTCCGCTCCCGACGCAATCTCCTGCGGCAGAGGAGCGTCCGGCGACTCGTGCGTTACATCCTCGTTGCAAGCAAAGAATCTCAAGAACGGTCGACGTTCTCCCGAGACGTGCTCAAGAATCGTCCCACGCAACATCGGATACTGTTTCTCCAATGCTTCGAGGATCAAACGTCGTGTCACTTCCCCTTCAACTGCGACAGTCACGTCTCCCGTTACGCCTGCAAGCGTCCGCAAATGCGCCGGCATTACCACCCGAATTATTCCTGTGGTCATGGCAATGCCTGGACCTCCACTGAAAGCACGGCCGGAAGATCTCTAACGATTGGAGTCCAGGTGTCACCGGAATCGGGCGATGCATAGACCTGCCCTCCAGTAGTTCCAAAGTACACGCCACAAGACTCGAGCGAGTCGACAGCCATCGCATCGCGCAGCACGTTGACGTAACAGTTCTCTTGCGGCAGCCCATTAGTCAGAGCTTCCCATTCATTGCCACCTGAGCGGCTGCGATAGACGCGGAGTTTCCCGTCGGGCGGATAGTGTTCACCATCGCTCTTAATCGGCACGACGTAGATCGTTTCCGGCTCATGGGCGTGAACGTCAATCACAAACCCGAAATCGGTCGGTAAGTTACCGCTGACCTCGTGCCATGAGTCACCTGCATCGTCGCTGCGCATAACGTCCCAGTGCTTTTGCATAAACAGCACGTTTGAATTGGAAGGATGCTGTGCTATGTGATGAACGCAGTGGCCTATCTCTGCGTTTGGATCGGGAATGTATTGTGAATGAAGGCCGCGATTGATTGGTTTCCAGGTTGTACCGCTGTCGTCACTGCGAAATGCACCCGCCGCTGAAATGGCCACAATGATCCGTTCGGGATTCTTCGGATCCAAAATAATTGTGTGGAGGCACATGCCGCCGGCGCCTGGTTGCCACTGAGCACCGGTGCCGTGCCCACGCAGACCGGGAAGTTCAGCCCACGTTTGACCACCGTTGGTGGTCTTGAACAACGCGGCATCCTCAACGCCCGCGTAGACAGTGTCAGGATCGTCGAGGGAGGGTTCGAGATGCCAGACTCTTTTGAATACCCATGGCTTCGCCGTGCCGTCATACCACTGATGAGTCGTGAGCGGTTTGCCGGTTTCAGTCGAAGTGTCGTAGACAAACTTATTACTCTCGCCCACGGGCATGCCCTCGGGCGTAGTGGTCGGTTCGCCGGCCGGGGTGCCGGGTTGGAACCACGTCTTACCGCCATCGTCTGAGCGCTGAATAACCTGCCCGAACCAACCGCTAGTCTGGGAGGCGTAAAGGCGATTCGGATCTGCAGGGGATCCTTTCAGGTGGTAAATCTCCCAACCGGCAAAATGAGGACCGCTCACGTCCCATTTCTCCCGCTTCGCATCTGAAGTAAGAATGAAGGCGCCCTTCCTGGTGCCTACGAGTACTCGGACATTACTCATCTTTTGCTCCTTCTTTATTGTTCGACATGCTTCGGCTTGTGTTCGATATGCTTCAGCCTTTGTTCGACATGCTTCAGGAAGCACTGATCAAGTCCGTCTTGGATTTGTACCGCGAAGCGGTTACGTAATTTAGCCCAGGGTTGCCGCGTTGCGCGGCTACCCTGGGTAAGAGAGTCTCGCAACACCCAACCTCAACGAGGTTGTGTCACGTTAAGACGCAACCCCGTTGGGGTTGAGCCGTTATAACCTTTCGATCCCAGGGTAGCCGCGCAACGCGGCAACCCTGGGCTGAATTTCGTAACCGCTTCGCGGTACAAATCCGAGATGAACGACCTTAGAAAGCGGTAATTGCCTCAAGTCTTCCTCACAAACGAGCCGCTCGTCTGTTGTGAATCTCAAACTGAGCTTTCTCTCGCTGAATTTACCTGCCCGTTTTAGAAAGATAGCAAAACCCTCTCTACTTATAAGTCGAACGACGACCGCCGAAATCGACACTCCGTTTCGCACGGACAAAAATATTTATAGAATCCTCGCTACCAGCAACTAAACAAAATTCGACTTATCGCTTTCCAACTATTTCGGTGATATTTCCCGACGCAGGTAGAAAAGCAAATCCGTCGAGGGCGGATCTATTCCCAGTTGGCGAACCATTCCGACAACCTGGCCACGGTGCATCGTCGCGTGATTCGCCACGTGCTGCATTTGATCGACCAGTCGCATCGAGCTCGCGTCACCACTGAGTAGTCTAAAAGGCAATTCGCTCATCAACTTCGCGTCATCGAGCTCCGATACACATTTCCAACGGCGACCCTCAACTTCCATCCAACGATCTTTTAGCGCGGCAAGGTCGGCACAGGTCTCCGTGGTCCATTGCGACCAGGCTTCGGCCTTCGTTGGAGATCTTCCATGCCAACGTTCCAGCCAGATCCACTCGGCGGCTGCCATATGTAAGAGAGTTCCGAAGATCGATTGGTGACTGATACCAAAATCGCGGCGCAAACTATCATCGGGCAGTTGTGCGGCAACATCCATCGCCAGGTTGTTGGCCCATTCTGTGTAGTTGAAGAGTTGATTGATGTCCGTCAGGTCCATGTTTACCTCGAATTATGGCCCGGTCGTAGTTTTGGTTGAAAAGCGTATCACACAGTGGGGCCGGCGACTTTGCACAAAAAGTAAGAATTGGGGTTTGCACCGTACTCCATTCGGAGCCAGATAACTTCTGGCCATTGACGTGCGGTTACCTCGGGGATATGCTGCGCCCGTCGCAGGCTGGAAATACTATCCTTCACGGAGTTGCTGCCAAGAGACTCCGACTCACAAGGCCTCGAGTCTCACTCCGGTTAATCAAGTGTTTTCGCCTCCTTCACCTATCTCGAACTGGCTAGCTCCGATGCTTAACCTCTTCGTTAGACTCTTTCGCTCAAAATGGATGCGGCGGGAGAGGCAACGTATAAAGCATCCCACCAATCTCGGAGGACACAATGAAAAACTCACCTTTCTCACGACGTGACTTCATCAAGAGCGCTGGCGTTGCCGGAGGTCTCTTGTTACTCCAACCGTCCGCCGGCGCGCAGGGCCTCAAAGATTTCATTTTTCGGAGACGATGCAGAGATGCCGGTGCGATTGTCAGAAAGAATTTCAAAAATCTGACGGCGACCGAGCTGGCAGCTTTCAAAAACGGCGTGTCGGTTATGAAATCACGCTCGGCCACCGACCCGACCAGTTGGGCTTATCAGGCGGCCATTCACGGAACTACTGCCAGCCCGGCGCAAACCGCCTGGAACACATGTCAACACAACACCACTCATTTCTTCTCCTGGCATAGGATGGAGCTATGCTTTTTTGAGAGAATCCTACGCAAGGCTTCCGGGCTACCGAGTTTAGGACTGCCCTATTGGAACTACAGCGAGGCTTCTGATCCGAACGCCCGGTTTCTGCCTGCCGCCTTCCGGACTCCGGCGAATGCGACAAATCCGTTGTTCAACTCAGTTCGCAACGCGAATCTTAACAACGGAACGGGACAGCTTTTGGCATCAGCCGTCAGCCTGGCTTCGGCGATTCCGGGTCCGGTGCCCTTCTACACGTTCAGCGGTAACGTTTACGGCACGCCGCACAGCGCCATTCACGGGGGCATCGGCGGCTGGATGGGATCAGTTCCTACCGCCGCTCAAGATCCGATTTTCTGGTTGCACCACTGCAACGTAGATCGCTTGTGGAATCGATGGTTGGCCGCGGGAGGTGGCCGGGCTAATCCGCCGGCTTCGGACACGGTCTGGCACAATACAAAGTTTACCTTTTTTGATGAGTTTGGTGAGCAAGTGCAGATGACCGGGGCAGAACTTTTAAACCCCAACGTATGCGGCTGCCGGACTTGTTACGACGACGAAACTGTTTTCACAATTTGGCCGATTGCGGTCGACCGGATACGGTTGGTCGAAATTCAGATCGGCGTTTACAAGAAACCACTCATCCTCGACGCGCGGCGCCAGAAATTCGAAATCGAACTCAACGACAAAGCGAAAGGAGCATTTGAACGCTCCTTAAAAACCGCTAAACCCGAGGAGGAGATTCAATTCAAGCTCAACTTTGAAGGGTTGAGAATAGAGAAACCTGTCGACTTCTTCTACGAGGTTTACTTGAATCTTCCTGACAGCATGCAGGAACCGAATTACACGATGGAAAGCTACGCCGGAAACCTGGCGTTCTTTGGTGCAGAGCAAACGCATGCGAAGCACGGAGAAAAAGCTGAGTTGAAATTCGGTGTGAACATTACGGTCGCTGTCAAAAGGCTAAAGGCCCTCCAACAGCAAAAGACCGTTTCGGTTACCCTTGTGCCGTCTGCGCTCGAGACAAGAGATGGCAAGCGTTTGCCGGTTCGCTCCGACGCCAGGATCACAATCGAACAAGTTGTCCTGAGTGTCGAAGAACCCGACCGATAGGGTAAAGCGCCGTTAGGGATTTACCGCGAAGCGGTTACTTAATTTAGCCCTGGGCTAAATTACATAACCGCTTCGCGGTACAAATCCAGGATGGAGTTGTTTAAAGCATCCTTACTTTATCGCAACGCACGACCACTAAAAGTATGACGGACATTCAGCGTTGCTGGTATTATGATCGCCGTTGATGACAACCAATGACGGCAGGATCCGATCTAGTTTTGCGCGCCCGATCATCTTGATCGGCATCATCGCTTGTTTGTGCTTTTCGGTCGGCGAAGGTCTACAATTAAGGCCCTTCCCTTTCAACTCGCGCGCGAAGTACGAAGCCACAAAGACCCAACTTCAGGCCACCGCTGGGGCTGAGATTTCGCTGCGGAAGTATGGACCATTAGATGTACCTACACGAGCGCACAACCGTAATAAGCGACAAGTGGTAGATTACGGTAACCCGCCGTCTCAAAGCATTCGAGAGTTAACTGCAAACCAGGTTCTCTTACCCGCGACCACGGCACCTCCGCAAATTGTTTCTCTTCTTCTGGGCCCACATCTCTCGGGCCGCGCGCCACCTTCCAAGTCATAGTCCTTAAGCAAAAACTCTATTCTTGCCTGAACGAAAAAAAGAAGAAAAAGCGGCGTGGGGCTCCGGCGGAGCTAATATTTATAATCCTGTTAGAAAAAAGAAGTTGTTAGGCCTGCTCCACAGACCACAGTGTGCGTTCTGGTTGCAGGCGACCTAAACCGACTGATAAGGAGCAGATGGTAGTGGAACTTCCTAACCTCTTCCTGCCTCTCAATTTTCTTTTCCTCGCGGCGGACCCAGCTGGCGGACATGGCGCTGGCGACCTCTTAAACAATATCGGGTTGTGCGTCATCGTCGCCGCTGTTCTCGCCTTCGCGGCGAATAAGCTGAAGCAACCCGCCCTCCTCGCTTACCTGATGGCGGGTGTGTTGATCGGTCCTGAAATCGGATTCAGGCTGATCACCGATCACGAAACCATCGAAGTCATCTCTGAGATCGGGTTGGTCCTCCTGCTGTTCATTATTGGTCTGGAGATGGATCTGAAAAAGCTGCGTGCTTCGGGTAAACCTGTGTTAGCCACAGGCGTCACCCAGTTTCTGTTTTGCGTCGCTCTCGGCATTCCATTCTTCCTGCTGCTGGGCTTTCGCGTCGGAGACCCAAATGCCTTTGGCGGAGAATTCGGGCTCCTTTATATTGCGGTTGCTGCGGCCATCTCCAGCACGATGATTGTCGTCAAGCTGCTCTATGACAAGTTTGAGTTAGATACACTCCCCGGTCGCATCACGCTTGGCATTCTGGTTTTCCAGGATATTTGGGCCATCATCGCGCTTGCGTTGCAACCGAATCTGCGCAATCCCCGCATCACACCGCTGGCGGCCTCGTTTGGAAAAGGAATTCTGCTGGTGGCCGCAAGTCTCCTGATTAGTCGTTACGTGCTTCCTCGTCTCTTTCGCTCAGTTGCTAAGATTCCCGAACTGGTCTTGATCATGGCGCTGGCCTGGTGCTTTCTTATCTGTGCCGCCGCCAGCTATTCAGGCTTATCCAAAGAGATGGGCGCCTTGATAGCAGGCGTAGCGCTTTCTACATTTCCTTACAGCCTTGATGTCATTGCCAAAGTCATTAGCATTAGAGATTTCTTTGTCACTCTGTTCTTTGTAGCCTTAGGCATGAAGATCCCCATGCCTACCGCGACGATCCTGGGCCTGGCTGCGCTGACATCTCTTTTCCTGATTGCCAGTCGCCTGCTCTCTATTTTCCCTGTGCTCTACCTCATGCGTTACGGGCACAGAGTGAGCCTGATACCCGCTATTAATCTCTCCCAGATTAGTGAGTTCTCTCTGGTAGTAGCATCTTTGGGCTTAGCTTTCGGGCACATCAACAATCAGACTGTTTCACTGATCATCTTCGTCTTCGTCATCACCTCAACTACTTCGACCTACATGATCAGCTACAACCACCAGATCGCAAGATATCTAAGCCGCGTATTTTCGACCTTGCGTTTGAGAGACCTCGCAGCGGGGAGTGGCGCTGACGAATCTCCCTCAACTTCCGCCAAGCCCTTGGTCTTTTTGGGATTCTTCCGCGAGGCGAGCTCAATAATTCATGAGTTTGAACTCAGCAGTTCCGGGAACGCTCGACCATCTGTACTGGATGAAATACTGGTAGTCGACTTTAATCCGGTGGTTTACGCGGAGCTCCAGCGGCGCGGCATTGAATGCATCTACGGGGATATCGCCCACATGGAAACGTTGCACCATGCAAAGATCCACCATGCAGAGCTGGTAGTATCCACGATTTCCGATCAAATTCTTAAAGGCACTGACAACGAACGTTTGTTAAGAAACATTCGTCAGTTGTGTCCCCACGCGAAAGCGATAGTGACTGCGGATAGCCCTCTCCGGGCTCTCGACCTTTATAGTCGCGGCGCGGATTTTGTCTTTCATTCCGCGTATTCACTCCTCTTCGCAGGTAGCGCGGGTCATTGAGTTGGGACTCCACGGAGGACTGGAGGAGGTTCGTGCTGAAGAGATTGCCCACCTGAGAATGCGGGATGAAGTTTTGGCTTAGATGTTCGACATGCTTCCAGCTTGTCGTAAGTCCTGCGCATATCTCAACGTGCGAATTCGCTAGCCTCGTTGCGCTTTCCGATTTCTTCGGTAACAAGCTGAATCGTGTCGAAGGTTCGGTAGCGTGGGTTTCAACGACAAGCTTAAGGAGCCTCTGATCAAGTAACGCAGGTCTTTTGCATTAGTCCGCGGAGCGGCCGTTGGCATAAAGCCTGGGGTGAAGCGCAGCGAAACCCCAGGATCGTTCACACCAAACCCTCGGAGCCCGCGGAGCGGCCGATTGCGGTTTGATTTACTAACGCCAATCATGATGATTCGACTGTCGGCCGCTCCGCGGGCTCTTTCTATTTTCGACACTGGCCCCTGGGGTTCGCTGCGCTTCACCCCAGGCTTTATGCCGTCGGCCGCTCCGCGGGCTAAGGCAACTACTCGTATGAACTTAATCAGAGCTTCCTGAAGCATGTCGGACACACGGCGGCTCATGCAAGAAGTTAGGTATCTCTGTTCACACAGCGTGATGTCCCCAGGCTTGACGACAAGCTGAAGCCATGTCGGACATTAAACCTGAAACTAGACTCACGGTTTGGCCGGCGGGGTAACTGACGCATCGGGCGTGTCGACTTCGAAACGAGTGAAGGCGCCATATTCGAAAGTTATTCTTCCTCCCAACAGCAGTTCAGGTTTATTGTCAGCTCCGGTGCGTCCCTGGTTGTAGGTGCTAATCACTATCCGCTGTGGGGTTAAAAATCCGAAGCGGCTATCAGCGTAGTCAAGGTCATACCTCATCATTAAGAGAGGACTGCTCAGCGAGGAATGTTCAAGCGTCATTTCTCTCACTTCCCGCCTCAGTTGCACCGTCTCAGCATCCAACCATAACCGACCACGGTAACGCGTCCAGGCGCCTTTTAACTCGGATGGTAGCGAGGAAAGCTTCATCGCGAGTTCAGCATGGTGCGAAACCTGGCGATACTCAATTACAATCGCATCCCGGTTGTTAACCTGCTCACGACCGGCGAGAGTGAACTGAAAAGACTCGCGTGCATTCTCGTAGAGCGGTAGCCCCTGATTAAGGGTCATGCCGTAAACACTGTAATTAAGATCATACCTTTTGCTCTCGCGCGTAATCCGCTCGAGTTCTTTCTTCACCGAATCTGCCCTGGCTGACTTGTTCAGCAAGCTCACCAGCCTCGCTTCCCGCTTTTTGACCGCTACGCCGTCAACCGATTTCACGTCGCGGTACTCGACCATTAAAGTTGGATCGAGGTGTGACTGGTAAATGACAAGATCAGAAGCGATCCGCCGTTGCCTCTTGAGTTTGCCATCCTTCTCGAATTCTTCGACCCGCTGCAGCTCTTCGGCGGTCAGGTCTTTAAACTTGGTTTTGTATTCGCTCATGCTAAGGCTTGCGCGGCGAATTAGCTCTTTCAACTCCGGCTCGGGTTGGGCAGGCTGCTGACCATAAGATAGGCCAGCATTAATTGGTGCGAGTAAAATTAGAAAGTAAAAAATCCCCCTGAACATTTTCATAACTTAAGAATCACCTACAGTAAATTCACCAAATCCGGATAGAGAACACAGCAAAACACAGATATTCTGAAGTGTCTCGTATTAGTAACGCGGCAATAGGGCGCCGATCCCCTCAACTTTTTTAACTTAGCGGCCGAGCCACACATACTGTAGCAACCAGCCGCGTTAATCCAGTATGAATCAGACCTTCTTCGTGTATGCTGCGCTTCTGAAAATCGCATCCGCCCCCGGAGACTATAAGTGGCTATCCCAACGCTTGATACGTGGCACGAACTTGTGCGCACCCAAAATATTAAGGGCCTCAGTTCCCTTCTCGCAGACGACATCAAGTTTCACTCGCCCGTTGTGCACACGCCGCAAGTCGGCAAAGAGATTGCGCTCCAGTACCTCGCCGCCGCCTTCCACGTGTTCTCCAACGAATCTTTCCGTTATGTCCGCGAACTCACTGGGCCTCGTGATGCAGCGCTGGAGTTTCAGGTCGAGATTGATAACGTCAGCGTGAACGGCATTGACCTGATTAAGTGGGACGAGGAGGGCAAGATTGTCGAATTCAAGGTACTTATCAGGCCGCTCAAGGCAATTAACTTAATCCATCAAAAGATGGCGGCCATGCTCGGTTGATCGCGCAAATAAAGATTAGACTCAATATAAAACGTGAAGGCTAAGCAATGAAGATCGTCTTGATGACAATAGGTTGTCTAATGGTGGTGGCCACCGTTCTGCCATTGCTACGAAAGGATGCGTGGTGGGTTAGGATTTTTGATTTCCCGCGCTTGCAGATTACCGTCATTATCGCCATCACTTTGGTGATCTACCTGGTATTCAACTGGGATTCCAGCTGGCATGAAAATCTGTTTCTCGTGGCCTTATCGTCTTGCCTGATTTATCAGGGCTTTATGATGTTCCCGTATACACCCGTAGCTCGCAAGCAAGTCCAACAAAGCGTAAATGCAGAGAACGATTCAAGCTTCAGCTTACTATTTGCGAATGTGCTGATGGACAACCGCAACGTAGCGAAGTTGAAGGAGATTATCAGCCAGGCTGACCCTGACATTATTCTGACCGCTGAAACAAATGCGTGGTGGAAAGAACAGCTTGAAGGATTAAAGTTGACGCACCAGCATTTCGTTCAGCAACCCCAAGAAAACACCTATGGGATGCTCCTCTACTCCAGACTTGAACTACTGAATCCAAAAGTAAAATTTCTGGTTCAAGAGGATGTGCCTTCCATTCACACGCGCGTCCGGCTGCCCTCGGGGAAAGAAGTAGAAATGCGCTGCCTGCATCCAAGGCCGCCATTTCCAACCGAGGATGAAAAGTCCACCGAGCGGGATGCAGAGTTACTCATCGTCGGGAAAGAGGCCAAAAAACTAAATAGCCCTGTCGTGGTATTAGGTGATTTGAATGATGTGGCGTGGTCGCGAACAAACTACTTGTTTCAAGACATCAGCGGCTTACTGGATCCTCGTATTGGCCGTGGCTTTTATCATACCTTCCATGCAAAGTATCCATTCATTAGATTCCCTCTGGACCACTTCTTCCACTCAAATCATTTTCGGTTGGTGGATTTTAAGCGGCTCGCTTACTTCGGATCGGATCACTTTCCGGTCTACATCAAACTAAGTTATGAACCTTCGGCAGAAATCCAGCAGCAGGAACTCCAAGCTGATAGATCACAACAGCAAGAAGCTGAGGAGAAGATCGCGAAGGCCCGGTGACTGTGTGAACATTGTAGGGGTGTCCCTCCGTGGGCACCCCCTCTTCAGGGTCTCTACCTTCTGATGATATCGCCAACTCAACGAGGGGGTGGCGAGGAGTGCCACCCCTACAACTTGAGTAGCGAGACGACCTGACGTAAGCCTACCTTCTCACTTCACTGGCAACCGATTCGTAATGAAATCTGCAACGCGGCTAGCGCCGGGTGGATCCATGTTTGCCAGCACCGCGATTACGTAGCCTGGCCCGGGGCAGATTTTGAGTTCCCCGTTCATTCCAGGGGCGCCGCCCCCGTGGCCGAAACATCGCGCGCCGTTAATGATCGTATCCGCGAATCCATAAGCGTACTTACCACCACTCGATGTCTCCACCTTCCCGGTCGTCAGCATTTCCGTCTGCTGCGCATTGAGCAGTTTGTGCGTTTGCAGCGCGGTCGCAAAATTCAATAAGTCATCCACCGTGGAGTAGCCACCGCCAGCGGAGCTTCCCCGGTAAGGTAGCGTATCCGTGTTCGGCCGCAAGCTACCCCCACCCAATCTCGTGTAGCCAACGCTTCGATCTGCAACTATCTGCTCTTCAGGTTCGGAAGCAGTTGCGGTCATTCCCGCAGGCTTGAAGATATGATCACGGACGTAGTCGTAATAATTTTGACCGCTAACCTTCTCTATCAACACGCCGAGCAGAAGGAAACCGTAGTTGCTGTACTGCCAACGACTGCCTCCTGGAAACTCCGGTCCGCGGTTACCGTAGAGCTTCACATAATCCTGCAAAGTTTTTAATTCAAGACGATTCCTGTCGAAGTCAGGACCAAAGATGTCGCCCGTGCCGCCTGTGTGCGACAGCAATTGTTCGATGGTTACTTTTGAAGCAACGTCCTTGTTCGGATAGTCGGTCAGGTAGTTGCCAAATGGGGCTTTAAGATCGAGTTTGCCTTTCTGCACCAGTTGGAGAGTGGCAACCGCAGTAAACATTTTATTCATTGATCCGAGCCGGAAGCGCGTCTTCAAGGTATTCGGAGTTTTCTTTTCGCGATCGGAGAGACCATAGGCCTGAGCGAAAACACTCTTGCCATTCCTCGCGACCAACACGGCACCCGAAAAACGATCAGCAGCAGCCGCCTCATCCAGACTCTTTCGTACGGCCGTGATCAGCTCGCTGTCGCTCAGGTGAGGAAGCGCAAATTCCGCCGGACGCGCAGTCCCCTGCAAAGCGAGTCGGGTGATCAGGTGTTGCTCGCCGGAATCAACCTCAACGGTAAAACGCGCAAACTGATCCGATGCGCGTTCCTGGACGAGAGCTACCATCTTCGTAGGTGTCGACTCCTCCACTTTCTTGACGTCGAAGCCGCCAGACATCGCACGTATCCCCATTTCACGTTCGGCACGGTCAAGGCGACTCGGAGCATTCTTGCGCAGGAATTCCTTGTGTTTTTCGGCATCGCCCGCATTGAAAACTTCCAGCCAGGCTTTTGCCTGATTGCCGGCGGGAGTATCGGGAAGTTGTGTTTGCGCGTAGCAGGATGGAGCGATGAGTAATAGAACTGCGGCGGCCAATATTGGAAAGTTTCTGTGCTTCAAGTTTCTACTCCCTGGGAATGAACGTACCGAAATGGTGTTCGACATGCTTTCAGCTTGTCGTGCGATCGCAAGGACGCCTTGTACAAAAAATTGGTTTCCAGTCCGCGTTGAGCGGACGACTGATAATAGCCCAGCAGTTTACTGCTGGGATCGACGCGCGAGAAAACGTAGTCCGTGCAGCGGACGGCTGAATGATACTGTCTAGATGAGCTACATTTTCAGCCGTCCGCTTCACGGACTGCGCCTTACGTTCGTCCTACTCCCAGCAGTGAACTGCTGGGCTATCATCAGTCGTCCGCTTTGCGGACTAGGCTCGAAAACTTCTTGTGCAGGCCTCATGGGCAAGCTGAAGCATGTCGGACACTCAAAACTGCTCTACTCACTCCTTAGCGCTGTAGTGGGGTCTAATCCGGCGGCCCGCAAGGCTGGAAGCCACGAAGCCATTACTGCGATGAACAGGAAGAGTACCGAAACCGATAAGAACGTAACGGGATCGGTGGGTTTCACCTCAACTAGCATGCTCGCCAGAATCCGTGTGAGTGCAAACGCTGCAACCAGACCAATCACAATCCCGATCACGCTAAGGTAGATCCCCTTCCCTACCATCAAGCGAAAGATGCGCGACGGCTCTGCGCCCAAAGCCATCCGCACCCCGATCTCCGCAGTTCGCTGGCGGACCGAAGTCGCCAGCACGCCATACAAACCAACGCCGGCAAGAAGCGCCGCAATCGTCGAGAACACTCCGATGAGCAGGAGGGAGAATCGTGTCTGTGCCTGGGCCTGGACCACGAGAGAGTCCATCGGCTGCATTTCGTTGATCAATGTCTCCTTTCCAGCTCGGCGCACAACATCGCGAACGGATGCGGCGAGGGCCGACGGATCTCCATCAGTCCGGAGCGCCCACCACGAAGCAGCCTGGTTATTCACATAGCCGTCGGTTACGTAGAGTTGTTCGCGGCCCGGTTCGATCAGAGATGTGTTGCGCTGATGACCCACCACACCGATGATCTCTCCCCATTGGGCTTCGGGCGTGCGGACGCGAAAAAGGATGCGCTTGCCCACAGCTGACTCATTTGGAAATGCCTTCGCGGCAAGTGCCTGATCAATGATGAGTAGGTTACGGTCAGGCGTGCTGTCGTCCTGGGTAAAAGTCCGTCCAGAGATAAGTTTAGTGCCCATCGCCTCGAAGTAGCCGGGCAGTACGATCTGCAAATCGGCAGCTTGAAACTTGCTCGGATCTCCCTGCGCGTCGGCTCCGCCCCACCGCACCGGACTAAACCCACCGGCGAGCGGCAACGGATTCGAAGCAGTGACACTTCGTACACCCGGGATCGCCCCCAGTTGTTCACGAAGCTGACGCTTGAAGTTCCCAATTTCCTGAGGCGTGTTGCCGATGTTGCCGAGGAGTTGAAACGTTAGCAGCCCGCGCGGGTCGAACCCCAAATCGACGCGCTGAACGGCAAGGAACGTCCGCAACATCAACCCCGACCCAATCAGTAGTACGAACGCAAGCGCAACTTCCACCACCACAACAGCGTTACGCACTCCGGCAGCTCCGAGTGCGCCGCTTCGACCACTGGTGCGCAAGATGTCCATGAGGTTTGGTTTCGCTGTGCGGATGGCGGGAATGACGCCAAAGAGCACCGCGGACACGAGTCCCGCCAAAATCGAAAATCCCAACACCTGGCTGTCAATCCTGACTACGTTCAGACGAGGCAGATTCTCCGGCGCAATCGCGAGCAGCTGTTGAATACCCAGGTAGGCCAGCCCAACACCGAGGGCTGTTCCGAGCGCGGCTATCACGAGCGACTCGGCCAACGTCTGACGAACCAGGGACCACCAGCCGGCACCCAGCGCGGCCCGAACAGCGAGTTCTCGTTCACGCGATGCAGCTCTCACCAACATCAGATTGGCTACATTCGCACATGCAATCAGCAGCAGAAAGATTACCGCACCCATGAGCGCGAGAATCGCGGGTCTAACTTCGTCGACAAGATGCTGCTTCATCGGCACCAGTTGGAAGTATTGACCGGCAGTCTTAGTAATCGTGTTTTCCTCGCGAATTTTTTGCGAGATGGTTTCCACCTCGGCCTGCGCTTGGCCAATCGGCACCCCGGGCTTGAGCCGGCCAATAGCGCGCCATTGAACATTGTTGCGGTTGGCTACGTCATAGGGAATGCGTGCAGCGAGCCAGACGCTCGGAAACTGTTCCAGGTTCGATTTGGGCGGGAACAACAATTCAAAACCTGGGGCGAGTACACCAACTATCATGGGCGGTGGTCCAAAGGCTGCAGCCACTGGAAGAGGTTTTCCAACTACCGATGGATCGCCACCAAACCGCTGTTGAAAATATTCGTTACTCAGAATCACCATGTTTGGCAACGGAGGTGGTCCGGCATTATTAGCGGGGGCATTGCCGGCCGGTGCTGCTGGCGGGGCAGGCTGGGGAGTGCCATCAGATTCCTGAAAGTCCCGGCCCGCAATGATCGAACCACCCATCATCTGGAAAAAGTTAGTCGACACGGCGGCCGCTCGGATCCGCTCAGGCGTGCCGTCTAAACCAGGAAGAGTGAAGCGAAACGTATTGACGGCAGCAAAATCCTCGAAGTTGTTTTTTGCGCCATTGCGCAGGTCGAGAAAGTCGACGTTCGAAAGCGGAAAGTCTTTGACATTGCGTCGCTGCAAGTCGCCGCGCGCCAGGACCAGTCGCTCGGGATTCTTGTAAGGAAGTTGCCGAAGCAGCACGCCGTTAGTGACACTAAAGATGGCGGTGCTGGCGCCGATGGCAAGGGCGATGGTGACTACTACTGTGATCGTGAAGATGGGACTTTTGCGCAGCGTTCGGAACGCGTAGGCGAGATCGTTTAGCATGGCCGCAGTTTAGACTGACTTCCGATTTTCAGCCAAGGAAATTCGTTGGAGAAAACGACTTGAAGTTGATCCGTATGGGCCTTCATTTTATCGTCCGGAAGCTGAAGGGGCAGTAGCCCGACCGTGAGGGAGGGCGTTACTCCCGTAACAACGCCCTCCCTCACGGTCGGGCTACTGCCCCGGCGCGCCGGGCCGTCGCGGACTGAAAACCACTTTTATGCAACGCTAGCTGACAGATAAAATCCTGTCCACGAAGTAACCCAAACCAACACTAAACAGGAGGCGAAGTAGACACGCACTAGTCTGTTCCAGCGACAGCGCCTTGCGTACCCGCCACGAAGTCACAGAAAGTTGGACCAGCGCCATCACGCGCTCCGCTGATAGCTATGCTTTGCGCCGGATGGAGTAAAGGCGCTGTTCCGTTCGTATTAACAGACGATCACCAACCAGCGCCGGCGATGCTTGCGTAAAATCGTTGAGCTCATTGACGTGCAATAGCTTGAACTCTTCGCCGGTTGCGACCACAAACGTCTGACCTTCCTCGCTCAGGCAGAACAGCTTGCCGTTGTAAACCCAGGGCGATGTTGTGAAGGCCGATGCCGCGGGATCAATACGCGTCTTGTAAGTCTGCTTTCCAGTCTTCGCGTCGAAGCGGTTTAGGATACCGGTTTCCGTCAATGTGTATACGGCTCCCTGGTAGGCCACGGATGACGGCAGATAAGTACCTCCACGGGGTTGCGACCAAACCACGTACTCGCTTGACGTCTGATCTTTCGCCAGAGAGATGTTGCCTACAGCGCCCGGGCGAATCGCAAACAACGGGCGTCCTCGACCGCCATTGAGATAGAGCAACCCCTCATAAGCAAAAGGCGTGGGGACAGGCACCGGCGACATTCCGGACATCCGCCACAACTCTTTCCCAGTCAGGTCATAACTAATGACTTCGCGTGGTCCAACGGCGACAATTTCAGTGCGCAACGCATGCCGCCAAACAAATGGCGTAACCCAACCTGAATGCTGCACGGGTTGTTCCTTGCCGCCGATGTCGCGATTCGTACGCCAGACCGGCTTGCCCGTTTGCTTATCGAAAGCGGCGATGTATTGCTGTTTCTGATTGTCGTTCAAGATTACCAGCAGGTTCCCAGCCAGTGCGGGCGAACTCCCGGTTCCGAAGTCGAGGTAAATAGGATTCGCCTCGAGCGGAGTATGCCAGGCGGGCTTGCCCTTCAAGTCAAACGCCCATATCCCGAGATTGGCCACATACACGTAAACGTGCCGGCCGTCAGTCACGGGACTTTCTGAAACAAAGCTGTTCTTGCGGTGACGCCCTCCCGGTGGATGGCCGGTGAAGAACTCCTTCTTCCATTCCAGCTTGCCGCTGGTCAGGTTCAGACAATAGAGGAAGTAATGAAGCGTCACTTCATGCGGTAACTCTGTGTCGCGTTCCGTCACACGCTTGATCACTTCGTTCATCGGCAATCCTTGCTTCATCAGTTCGGCGACATACTCGTTCGAGTATTCCGTACCAGTCTGCGGTGGCTTGGATTTGCCATCCGTCGTCACGGTAGTTATGTACACCTTGCCGCCGGTTACGATTGGCGATGACCAACCCCGCCCTGGGATTTCGTGTGACCACTCCACGTTCTCGGTCTTAGACCAACGATCGGCCAGCCGTGGATGCGTTCCCACTGGATTTGACTCCGGCCCAAGAAACTGTGGCCAAGCCATGTCCTTCAGGCCAGAGCTTTTCTTCTGAGCGTGAACAGGGAGCGACATAAACAACAGCGCACACGCCAGGCAGGCGATTGGATACCACACGCTTCTGTGCGCTAACGGCGCGATGTAAAGGTTGCGATTGCTTTTCAGCCTCGAACGGAGTTTAAGCATTGTTTCCTCGTATGTTTCAAAGGTTGAGTCAAGGATATGCTTCAGCTTGTCGTTTCGCGCCGTATTCCCAACCCGTCGACAAACTGAATAAAGATCTGATTAGGTGATCTTGGATTTATACCGCGAAGCGGTTATGTCATTCAGCCCAGGGTTGCCGCGTTGCGCGGCTACCCTGGGATCTAATGGATGATCGCGACTCAACCCAAACGGGGTTGCGGCTCTACCGTTGGACTCGAACGAATCGCCAATCCACACTTTGAAATGCCTGCCTGTTCCTCTAGTTCACACAACCCCGTTGGGGTTGGGTCGCTTACTCTTTTACCCAGGGTAGCCGCGCAGCGCGGCAACCCTGGGCTGAATGCCATAACCGCTTCGCGGTACAAATTGAAGATGGACTTATTCAGAGCTGCTTCAGCTTGTAGTTTGGCGCCGGGGATACCTAACGCTGCAAATCTTTATCACCGAAGATATTCGGTGATTAAGTTTTCAACGACAAGCTGAAGGAAGCTCTGATTAAGTTCATACGAGTAGTTGCCTTAGCCCGCGGAGCGGCCGACGGCATAAAGCCTGGGGTGAAGCGCAGCGAAACCCCAGGGGCCAGTGTTGAAATAGAAAGAGTCCGCGGAGCGGCCGACAGTCGAATCATCATGATTGGCGTTAGTAAATAAAACCGCAATCGGCCGCTCCGCGGGCTCCGAGGGTTTGGTGTGAACGATCCTGGGGTTCGCTGCGCTTCACCCCAGGCTTTATGCCAACGGCCGCTCCGCGGACTAATGCAAAAGACCTGCGTTATTTGATCAGAGGCTCCTGAAGCATGTCGGACATTGATCTTCTAGGGCCGTCTCTGCGCGGTGATCGGCTCTAATTCGTAGTAGCCGCCAGCCGCCATTCCGGATAAGAACAGACGCCCGTTCTTGATGGAGTAAGAACTCACAGCCGCACCCTCTGTAACGATTCGATCGTGAAGTGAACCGGGCGCGCACTTTGCACGCGTCATAGACCAGGAACCAAACTGCAGTTTGTTCCCGCCGCTTGCTTTCCAGGTGCTGCCGCCCCGATTGCAGTCGACTCTCGATGTTACTCTGCCGTTTTTTCCAAATGTGATGGTGTACTTCGAACCGTCGTCCGGCACCGAGGTCGCCTCGTCGCCGCCTTGAAGCTTCACCAATTTCCACGACGTGCCGCTGAGCTCATTAGCCCCACTCCGATTCTGTCCCACTGCAACTGAGAGTTTTGAACATGTCGCGGACGCGATGACAACAATTGTTAACGTTAATAACCCGCGAATGATGTTTGTAGTCATAACCACTCCTTTTTGAAATCACCTGGGGCAGGGTGCTGCTTCAAGCAGTGTAACGATCCAGCATAGTTTTCTGTTTCGTGATTATTCGTGTATTTCGTGGATCGTTCTCTCTTCGTCTCCTTGATTCCCGTCTCCATGGTATTAGTTCAAGTTACGGGGACAGAGTCTGAATTAGTCACAAACTGTACGATATAGTCTTCATACCGAGTGGGGGTATTACCGAGTCAACTGGGAAAGGAAGGGGCTCAGGATAGTCGAGCGTGTAGTGTAAACCTCGCGACTCCTTCCGTAGCAAGCCACACTCGATGATCAATTGGGCGACGAGGGCCAGGTTACGCAACTCCACCAAATCCGGGGTGAGTTTGTAGTCCCAATAAAACTGATTGATTTCGCTTTGCAGGTTTTGAATTCGCGCCTGAGCGCGCAAGAGTCGTTTGTCGCTGCGCACAATGCCAACGTAGTCCCACATGCAACGGCGAATTTCGTCCCAGTTGTGCGTTATGACGACCAGTTCGTCGAGGTTGTCAGCATCGCCACTTTGCCAGGGAGGTAGATCAAACGCCGGCCTGGGATTGGAAGTCAGCTGCTCGCGGACCTTGCCGGCGGCGCGATGCGCCACCACCAGGGCCTCCAACAATGAGTTACTCGCGAGACGGTTGGCGCCATGAAGTCCGGTGCAGCCCACTTCTCCGGCCGCGAACAATCCCACAATCCCAGTTTCACCATCGACGTTAGTCACGACGCCGCCGCACTGATAATGCGCGGCTGGAACCACTGGAAGCGGCTCACGGGTCATATCAAAACCATACTCCAGACAGCGCGTGTAGATATTTGGAAAACGCTCCTTGATAAAGTCAGCGTCGCGATGCGATATGTCCAACCACACGCAATCGGCGCCGGTCTTTTTCATTTCTGCGTCGATCGCGCGGGCAACAATGTCGCGCGGCGCCAGTTCGGCTTGCTCGTCATAACGCTGCATAAAGCGCTCACCATCAGCACCCCGCAACAATGCACCTTCACCGCGAACCGCTTCGCTAATCAAGAACGACTTGGCCCGCGGATGAAATAGACAGGTGGGATGAAACTGCATGAACTCCATGTTCCCGATACTGCATCCAGCTCGATAGGCCATCGCTACCCCGTCGCCACTCGCGATATCGGGATTGCTGGTGTAGAGATAGACTTTTCCGCACCCTCCCGAGGCCAGAAGTGTATTTGGGGCCGCAAACACCTCAACCTCTTTCGTTTTTTCATTCAGGGCATAACAACCGAGGCAGGTGTTGGGGCCGTCGAGCTTCAGCTTTTTCGACGTGATGAAATCAACGGCCAGAACGTTCTCAAACACGGTGATGTTTGGTTGCGACGCCACGGCGTGAAGCAAGGCGCGTTCAATCTCGCGTCCGGTGATGTCGCCCGCGTGGAGGATGCGACGCTTACTGTGTCCGCCTTCGCGGCCTAAATCGAATAGCTGGTCCGGTGTATCCCCGGCGGTGAAATGCACTCCCAATTCAATGAGCTCTCTAACCAGCGCAGGACCTTCGCCGACAATCGTCCGCACAACCTCTTCTTTGCATAGGCCGGCGCCGGCATTGAGCGTGTCCCTGACGTGCAGGTCAAAAGAGTCGTCGTCGGCCATCACAGCCGCAATACCACCCTGCGCGTAGTTAGTGTTGCTCTCTGCTCGCTGCTTCTTGGTGATAATGGCGACTGTGCCAAGGCGTGCGGCCTTCAACGCGAATGTCAGACCGGCCATTCCGCTGCCGATGATCAGAAAGTCAAAATTCTTTTGACTCATGGATGGCTAGCCGACCGCGATCATTCTTTCCACCGCGCGCGCCGCACGAGCGCGAACGTCTTCGGGAATCACGATTTGGTATTGCAGGTTTTGCAAAGAGGCGAGCGTGTCTTCGAGGGTGATCTGATTCATGTGCGGGCAACGGACGCTGCAGAGGCGGAGCATTTCCTTGTCAGGATTCGCGGCCGCAATGTTTTCACCCATCGAACATTCGGTCAGCAGCAGGTAGCGCGGCGCTTTGGTTTGCTCGACGTATCTGATCATCGCATTGGTGCTGGCTGAATAATCCGAAGCGGCCACAACTTCGGGGCTGCACTCGGGGTGGGCCAAAATCACCACGTCGGGAAATTGCTTCCTGATGTTGACTATGTCTTCGACAGTGAACTTGTCGTGCACTTCACAGCGACCCGGCCAGCCAATCATTTGGTAATCCAACTTCGACTCGGAGCCGGGGCGAGGATCTCTGGTAGGAAAGATGATGTGCCGTCCGGTCTCTTTGGCTATGTTGCCGGCCAGAAACTCGTCGGGAAGAAAAATCACGGTTTCAGCGTTCAACGAATTCACCACTGCAGCCGCGTTCGACGAAGTGCAACAGATGTCTGACTCGGCCTTTACGTCTGCGTAAGTATTGACATACGTCACCACAGGCACTCCGGGAAACCTACGCTTCAATTCGCGTACGTCTTCTGCCGTGATGCTGGCAGCCAGGGAACATCCCGCTTTTTCAGATGGCAGGAGCACCATCTTCGTGGGGTTCAAAAGCTTTGCAGTCTCGGCCATGAATCGCACGCCGCAGAAAACAATGATGTCGTTGTCTGCAGCAGCAGCCTTACGGGCCAGATCAAGCGAGTCGCCGACGTAATCAGGTATCGAATAAAAGAGCGCCGGCTCCATGTAGTTGTGCCCGAGGATGACTGCATTTTTTTCCAGCTTGAGACGATTAATCTCGGCAGCCAACTCTGCTTTCATCCTCAGCTCAAAATCAGGTACTACGTCGGCAAGCATTGTTTTAAGCTTGTCGTACAGGAGGTCGGCCGATGTTTCAGTTCCAAATGTCGTAATCATTTACTCTTCCTGATTCAATCCTGATGCAGTTTTGGCGCTCCCCCTCAGTCCGCGATAGCGGACGAATGACAATAGCCCAGCAGTTCACTGCTGGGGGTAGCGCGAAAATGAGCCTAGGTCCGTGAAACGGATGGCTGAAATGTTAATAACATTTTTACGATTCAGCCGTCCGCTTCACGGACTACATCTTCAGGCCCGTTGATCCCAGCAGTGAACTGCTGGGCTATTGTCATTCGTCCGCTTAACGCGGACTGAAAACTACTTCTCACGCAAACACGTACCCCTGAACGCCGCAACGTGGGATGCTAAAGACGACTGATTTACTGGCAACATCCCCGTTTCATAATCTGGCTGCCTTAAGGATCCCGCGCCACCGCGCCGAGATCAGCGCTTCATCCACTTCAGGCTGACATCAAACGCACCAGCCGAGTGCGTGAGCGCTCCAACTGAAATGTAGTGCACCCCGGTTTCGGCAATGTCGCGCACGGTATCCAACGTCACATTTCCGGAAGCTTCGAGTTTGGATGAATCATTGTTCAGCTTCACGGCTTCGCTCATCATCTCGGGCGTCATGTTGTCGAGCAAAATGCGTTCAACCTTCATCGACAACGCTTCCCTCACCTCTTTGATGCTTCTAGTTTCAATTTCGATCTCCAAATTTGTACCCGACTCGCGCACCCGGCGTACTGCCTCAGCCAACGATCCCGCAAAGTCGATATGATTATCTTTGATCAAGACCATATCGAATAGTCCATGCCGGTGGTTTTGTCCGCCTCCCAGCGTCACCGCCAACTTGTCGATTGCCCGCAGACCCGGGGCCGTCTTGCGTGTATCGACAATAACAGCGCGTGTACCTTTGACCGCATCTACAAATTGCCGAGTCAATGTTGCAATTCCCGACATGCGGCCAAGGAAATTCAGGGCGGTTCTTTCCCCGGTGAGCAACGCCCGCACCGATCCTGACACTTCGGCAAGAACCTGTCCTTGAGACACCTCCTCACCATCCTTTGCACGCGAGTCAAACAGAATCTCATCATCGAACTGCCGAAAGACCACCTGGGCCACAGCCAAACCCGCCACAACTCCTGCTTGTTTCGCGACAATCTGAACTCTCGCCTTTGCCTCGGCGGGCACTGTGCTGTTAGTCGTGACATCACCTGATCCCACATCTTCAGCGATCGCCCGGCGAATGCTGTCGAGAATTTCGTTGTTCAGATCTCTTTGCGTGGTCACCATGTCCTGCAAATCTACCAGAAGACGCTTGTTATTGAGTCAACGGCTAGGATAGGGATTGAAAATCTGGTTTGCAAACGCCAGGCATGAGAGTTCGCCTCAATTAGCTTTGACATTCTTCGTAGCCGAAGCGCGGCTACCCTAAGTACCTCTGCACGCGATACAAAAAACAATCTTTTGACATCGGATTCAAAAAGGCAGAAGCGCAGAGTACCAAGCAACCATTCAGTTTATCGTTGAGGACTCGTCCCCAGCTCTAGAAGTGGCTTCCGGTTGCAGCGGCTCTTCTAACAGGTTCGAAGTCCTAACCTAGAGCTTCGACCATCAGTGACTGAATCGGTGTTGCACAACAAATCTTATTTGGTGTTCGTATGCGGTTTAAGTTTATTTGGATCGTTTGTTTTAGGTTCGGAGCCAATACGATCCACGAAGCACACTAAACCACGCGAACAAACGCCAAATAAAAGTTTTTGTGCAAAGCCGTCTGCCATGGAGATGGCCGCTTCCTCAACGAATTGAGAGGACGAAAATGAAACTGCTCGGCGCGACCGAAGTCTGGTGACGGTTGCTTCGCTCATTGCGATGAACCGTCCGGACCAGCTCCGTTCGCGCCTCACGAGGGCGCGTGAAAACGGCGTAACACTCGACGAGTTGATAGAGACTATTACTCATCTCGCGTTTTATTCCGGCTGGCCTAACGCGGTAACCGCCATCGGCGTAGCTCGAGAACTCTTTGAGAAGAAATGATTGAACCGTTGGGCGAAGGAGGATTATGGACGAACAACAAGAACTGAAAGACCTGGACATCAACGATACCGATCAGCCACTTAGCGACGACGAAGAGCAACTGCTTGACGAACTCGGTCTTCAAGGCGCAGCCCGCCGTAGATTCCTGGGGCAAGGCGTAACTGCGGGACTCGGCATTTTTGCCTTGCAGTTACTCGCGAAGGAACAAGTAATGGCGGCGCTGATGGAATCGCCCGGCGCCGTCTATTCTCAAAATATCGGGTTGGAAAACGCAGTTCGAGTGGCGCTAAAAATCAACGGCGCCGCGCGAAGTCTCGAAGTTGATTCGCGAATGTCGTTGCTTGATGCGTTGCGCGAACGACTGGATCTGACCGGCACCAAGAAAGGTTGCGACCAGGGCCAGTGCGGAGCTTGCACAGTGATTGTTGACGGGCGCCGCGTGCTGTCGTGTCTGACCCTCGCCGCGACCTGCAACCGCAAAGAGGTGACTACTGTCGAAGGGTTGGCAAAAGGGGACGAGCTCCATCCGATACAAGCGGCGTTTATCAAACACGACGGCTTTCAGTGTGGCTACTGCACGCCCGGTCAAATCTGTTCAGCATTCGCGCTCATGAATGAGGCGAAGAATGGTGATGCCAGTCACGTCACGCCGAACGTGCGGACACACGCTCGCAACCTAAAACTCTCTGATGAAGAAGTCAAAGAACGCATGAGCGGCAACATCTGCCGCTGCGGCGCGTATCCCGGAATCGTCGCGGCGATTAAAGAAGTTCAGTCTGGTCGCGAGACAGCGCATACCTGGCACTTCGCCACAGGGGATGAAATCGCCTCGGCGATGAATGAAGGGGGTAAAGCTGATGAACACGTTTAGATATACGGAGGCGACTGACGCGGCAGGCGCGGTCCGCGCGGTTGCTGCTAATGCTTCGGCGAAGTTTCTCGCAGGGGGAACGAATCTGGTTGACCTGATGAGGGAATATATCGAGCGTCCCAGCGAACTCGTCAACATTGCGCGTCTGGACCTAACACAAATCAGAGCAACCTCAAACGGAGTCTCTATCGGCGCGTTAGCCAAAAATGCTGACACGGCGAATCACCCCGTTGTTCGAAGAGATTACCCGCTACTTTCGATGGCGATTTTGGCTGGTGCTTCTGCACAGCTTCGCAACATGGCGACGAATGGCGGCAATCTAATGCAACGTACGCGCTGTCAGTATTTTTATGACATCGCAATGCCGTGCAATAAACGTGAACCGGGAACCGGGTGCGGAGCGATGAACGGACTCAACCGTGTTCACGCCATTCTTGGCTACAGTGACAAATGCGTCGCTACTTATCCGGGAGATATGGCAAATGCGCTTTATGCCCTCGATGCTGTGGTGAAAGTCCGCGGCCGGAACGGGCAGGAGCGCGCAATTCCTATTCAGGATTTTCATCGTCTGCCGGGTGACACACCCGAAAAAGATAACAACCTGGACCATGGCGAACTGATCGTTGCTATCGAATTGGCCTCGAATAAATTCGCTGACAAATCCTATTACTTAAAAGTTCGTGACCGCGCCAGTTATGCATTCGCGTTGGTCTCAGTCGCGGCGGCTGTAGAGGTAAGCGGCAATAACATCCGTGCGGCACGCATTGTTCTGGGAAGTGTTGCTCATAAGCCCTGGCGTTCGATGGAGGCGGAAAGAGCGTTAGTAGGAAAACCTGCGACCGAAGCGACTTTCACGGCGGCAGCCCAGGCAGCTCTGAAAGATGCGAAACCGCTCGAGCATAACGCCTATAAAGTCGAACTTGGAAAACGTGCCATTGTTCTCGCGTTGCAACGAGCAATGACCGGCAGTGCGGCATAAATTAAGGGAGGCGGATATGGCCCGATATATCGGAAAAGAGATGAGCCGCGTGGACGGCGTGGCGAAGGTTACGGGCAAGGCGAAGTACGCGGCTGAGTTTCGCGCACCGAACCTCGCCTACAGCTTCCTCGTGACAGGCACTATAGCGAAGGGCAGGATCACGGCTATCGACACGCGGGAGGCTGAAACAGCACCCGGAGTGATCCGCGTCTTCACGCACTTGAACAGCCCGAAGCTCGGGCCGAAGCCTGCCACGGAGGACGCCCCGACGCGCGCCAGAGAAGAACGCGACAAGTCGTTCCGCGCTCTCCAATCAGACAGGATCTACTTCAATGCGCAGCCTGTGGCGCTCGTGGTCGCAGAGACTTATGAGCAGGCCCGCTATGCCGGTCGCCTCGTCAAAGTTTCCTACAACGTGGAAAAGCATGTCACCGACACGGAGACGGTGCGCGACAAAGCGCGCATGCCCGCACCGGGACGGCCGTCGACGCCTCGCGGCAATCCGGTGGAAGCAATGCGCACTGCACCAGTGAAGGTCGAGGCCGAGTATCGCATCGCCATCGAACATCACAACCCGATGGAGCCTCACGCGGCCGTCGCTTTCTGGGAGGGTGACAAGCTCACCATTTTCGACAAGACGCAGGAGGTCTACGGTGTGCGCGCGCATCTGGCAACAGCCTTCGGCGTACCCGCGGCGAACGTCTCAGTCATCTCTCCTTACGTCGGCGGTGCTTTCGGATCATCATTGCGACCAAACTACTACCCAGCACTCACGGCAATGGCAGCTCGCGAGCTGAAGCGCCCGGTAAAGATTGTCTACACGAGAACGCAAATGTTTACTGGGCACGGTTACCGGCCCTACACGATTCAAAAGATAGCGCTTGGCGCGGAACGATCCGGGAAGCTGTCAGCGATGATTCATGAGGCTGTGCACAACACATCTTCATTCGAGGAGTTTAACGACAGCACCACGGGGTTCACGGTCCAGGTCTATGCCTGCCCGAACCTCTCGGCACCGACGAAGATTACAGATACAGATCTCAACACGCCGACCTGGATGCGCGCGCCGGGGGCCGTCAGCGGGATGTTCGCGCTCGAATGTGCGATGGACGAGTTGGCCTACGAGCTCAAGATCGATCCGCTTGAGCTGCGCCTCATCAACTATGCCGAGAAAGACCCCATGAGTGGAAAGCCGTTCTCGAGCAAGGCGCTGCGGGAGTGCTACCGGCTCGGCGCCGAGAAGTTTGGATGGAAGAACCGTAAGTTTGAGCCGCGCTCGATGCGCGACGGGCGACTTTTGGTCGGCTGGGGTACAGCCACCGGAATCTGGGGCGCATTCCAGATGCCTGCCTCGGCCCGCATCACGTTCAAGGTTGACGGAACTGCGCACGTAGCCAGCGCTACAAGCGACATAGGACCCGGGACGTATACGGTCATCACCATGATCGCCGCCGAGTACCTGGGGCTCAGGCCCGAGCAGGTGAAGTTTGAACTTGGCGACACGAAGTTTCCACGCGCTCCGTCGCAGGGAGGCTCATGGACCACTGCGAGCGTCGGCTCGGCCGTGCACGGTGCAGCCCTGGCTGTCGCGGCAAAGCTTTTCGCGCTCGCTAACCAGGATCCAAACTCGCCGCTAAAGTCGGCGGCGGCCTCCGATGTGGAGATGCTCGACGGCCGGCTACGACTGAAGAGCGACCCGTCGCGTTTCGTAAATGTCTCTGAAGTAATGCGCCGCAATAATCTTGCGGAGATTACGGAGACGTTTGAGGCGAAGCCCTCGCCGGAGCGTGCGAAGTACGCAACGATGGTCCACGGCGCGCAGTTCATCGAAGTCAAAGTGGATCCACAAATAGGCAACGTCCGAGTCACGCGCGTCATAGAGGTATCCGCCTGCGGCAAGATTATTAACCCGAAGGCATCGCACAGCCAGGAGATTGGCGGGGTCGTCATGGGCATCGGTATGGCACTGCAAGAGGCGACCGAAATAGACCACCGTTACGGCCGGATTATGAACCCCAACCTCCAGCACTACCACGTGCCCGTAAACGCAGACGTTCACGAGATCGAGACGGTGTTTGTCGAGGAGGAAGACAACATAGTAAACCCGCTGGGCGTCAAGGGAATGGGGGAGCTGGGACTGGTCGGCATTCCCGCCGCAATTGCCAACGCTATTTTTCACGCCACCGGCAAACGCTTCAGGGAACTGCCGATTACGCCTGACAAGTTGCTGACGGCCCGCGGTAGCGGGCGATAGCGTAAAGCCTGGGGTGAAGCGAAGCGGAACCCCAGGAAACATCAACGAAATTAATTCAAGTCCGCGAAGCGGCCGACAGCGCCATGATTAGTTCTCTTGTCAGCCGACTATCGGCCGCTTCGCGGGCTCAACAGATTTCTTGGGTTGTCAGTCCTGGGGTTCCGCTTCGCTTCACCCCAGGCTTTATGCCATCGCCCGCTAACGCGGGCTGGGGAAGATTGAATCAAGCCACTTTTTGAACTATGCCGTAGAGGAGAGTCAACTCATGAACGAAGTCAAAGCACTAGTCGAGGCGTTCGACCAGGCGAACATCAGAGGCGAGCGGTGCGCCCTCGCGACCGTGGTGAGCGTCGAAGGGTCTTCATACCGCTGCCCTGGTGCGCGCATGCTGGTGTGCGAGAGCGGCATGAGCACGGGGACGATCAGCGCCGGCTGCCTTGAAGCGGACGTCGTCGCGCATGCTTTGAACGTCATCAAGGCGGGCGTATCCAAGCTCGTAAAATACGACACCGCTTCAACCACCGATGAGATGGCCTGGGGCTTGGGGCTCGGCTGCAACGGAATTGTGCGCGTGCTGGTCGAGCCGCTCGCGCCGGGGTCTCTCTACATGGAGGCGCTGAGGCGATCGTACGAAGCCCACCCCAGCGCCCATCCGATGGCGGTCGCGACCGTCTACCAACACGTTCCGGGTTCGGATGCCGCATCAGTGCGCGTCAAGACGGGCGCGCGGCTCTTCATTGACGAAGCCGGCGAAGCCGGTCGTGAGAACTTAAGCGACGAAATTGCGTTGCTCATCGAGGGTGACGTGCGCCCGACAGCCCGAGCACAGTCGACCAATACAAGAGTGTTCGAGATCGATGGTAGTTCCCTGGAAGTTTTCGTGGAGACACTCCTCCCGCCGGTCCAACTCATCATATTCGGGGCCGGGCATGACGCGCTGCCGATTGTCGAACTCGCGCGCGGCTTGGGCTGGCAGACGGAGGTGGTTGATCCGCAGCAGCGTCCCATCACTCGCTCACGGTTTGCCGCAGCGGACAAGATCACACTCACGGCGCCCGAAGAAGTCGGCTCGCGTGTGACGGTAACGTCTCGGACACTGACGTTGTTGATGTCGCATAACTACACGAACGATTTGCAACTGCTTAAGTTTCTGCTCGCATCACCGGCTCGCTACATCGGGGTTATGGGCCCACGCAAACGCACCGAACGGATGCTTAGTGAATTGGCAGCAGCCGACGAAATTTATCCTGAAGAAACGGACTTGGCACGTTTGTATTCACCGGTCGGTCTGGACCTTGGGGCGAACGCTCCCGCCGAGATCGCTCTATCTGTCGTGGCTGAGATGCGCGCTGTACTTGAAGGGCGACGTGGCGGAATGTTGCGCGAACGCCGGGGCTCCATTCATAACAGTCGAAGTACAGACGAGCTACCCATAACTGATGACCCGGTCCAGCCTGCGGCGGTGGCCTAAGCGGAAGAGGAACGCAGCAGGCAGTTTCCCCAACTACAGAACCCAGCGAGGTAGCGCGGGATATTGGAGGCGGCAGCATCATAGGATTAGTTGCTTTCTATTGAGTAAGTGTAAGGTTCCAAGGCTATCCCGACGAATCGGGATTCTGTATTGCTTGCCCGAAATCAAATTCATCAAAGGCTTAACGCGGAGGACAGTTTCCCGGGTGTTAGAAAGCAATTCGATGAGCGTCGGCGCCGTGATCCTGGCGGCAGGATCTTCCTCACGCATGGGCAGTCCGAAGCAACTTCTACAATTCCAAGGGCAGAGTCTAGTTAGGCGTGCAGCCGTCGCAGCGCTTGAAGCAGGGTGCCGTCCAGTAATTATCGTAACTGGCGCAAACGCCGATCTGACGAGACGTGAGTTGAACGGACTCGAGGTGTCGGAAGTATTGAACACCGACTGGGAGACCGGGATCGCGTCCTCTATTCGATCGGGCATCGAGGGACTCATTAGTGCACACCCCGATGTCGATGCCTCGGTTGTTATGTTGTGCGACCAACCTCACGTCACGGCTGAGATTATCTCCACCCTCGTCGCTGCCCACCGCAGGACCCGAAGTAGCATCGTCGCCTCGATGTATGGCGAGAGTTTTGGTGTGCCCGCCTTATTCGGAAAAGAATTCTTCGCCGAACTCGCACGGCTGGAAGGGATGTCTGGTGCAAAGCAGGTGATTCAGTGTCACGCTCCCAAAGCCCACTTCTTACCCTTCCCTTCCGGTGATGTGGACGTGGATACGCCGGAGGATTTCTCGCGTCTGACCGCCGAGCAATGAGGTCGGGATAACGGATGACAAGGCCAGAGGTAGGAATACCCATTACAGAACCGAGCGCGGTAGCGCCGGATGCTGGAGTCAATCCCGCTGGTGAGTGTACAAAAGATTAGCCTTAGCTTAGTTTATTCCGGCATCCGGCGCTACCGCGCTCGGTTCCGTAGTGACTGCTTCAGTTCCCGATCTTCAAAGAATGAAGTCTGATCGATAATCAACAGAATGAAAGAGACCTATGCAAACTAAAGCTTATGGTGCGCACGCTGCTGACAAACCGCTCGAGCCGATGGACATCGAGCGTCGTCAGCCGGGTTCGCGAGACGTTCAGATTGAGATCGCTTATTGCGGTGTCTGCCATTCAGATCTTCATACGGTCCGCTCGGAATGGACCGGCACCTTGTACCCATGTGTTCCCGGCCACGAGATCGTGGGCCACGTGACGACGGTGGGTGGCGAGGTCAACAGGTTTGAGGTTGGCGACACGGTCGGGGTTGGGTGCCTCGTGAACAGTTGCCAGGATTGCTCTGCGTGCGCTGAGGACCTGGAGCAGTATTGCGAAAACGGCTTGCTTGCTACGTACAACTCCGAAACGGCTGATCCCCCCGGCCATACGCTCGGTGGTTACTCCCAGCGGATCGTAGTCGACGAAAAGTTTGTGTTGAAGATCACGCATCCCGCGGAACAGCTCGCGGCGGTGGCGCCACTCCTCTGCGCCGGCATCACCACTTATTCTCCTTTGCGCCACTGGCAGATTGGTCCGGACAAGAAGGTGGGCATCGTGGGCATCGGCGGGTTGGGCCACATGGGTATCAAGCTCGCACACGCGATGGGAGCTCATACCGTCGCCTTCACGACATCGGAGAGCAAGCGCGCGGACGCCACTGCGCTCGGCGCGGACGAGGTAATAGTGTCGCGAAACGCCGAAGAGATGGAAGCGCACGCAAGCACCTTCGATTTCATTCTCAACACAGTGGCGGCTAGTCATAATCTCGACGCTTATATCAGTCTGCTGAAGCGCGACGGTACGATGGTCTTGGTAGGTGTGCCGGAGGATCCCCATCCTTCGCCTGACGTCGGACCATTGATCTTCAAGCGGCGGGCGATCGCTGGTTCACTGATCGGGGGGATCGCGGAAACGCAGGAGATGCTCGACTTCTGTGCGAAGAATGGAATCGTCGCGGACATCGAGATGATACCGATTCAGAAAATCGAAGAAGCCTATGACCGCATGCAGAAGAGTGATGTCAGGTACCGTTTCGTGATCGACAATGCGTCTCTCGAGACGTGAGGTATGCTTGGGAAGGCCACCCAAAGACAAGCAGGAGAGTTTTATTTCGTAACGGTTCGTGCGGTTCGTCGACCGGTATGTTGTTCTGCTCAAATACGATCCACGAATTACAAGAACTGCCACAAACGAAGCGACGATCCACGGCCCTGGTTATTTTAAATCGCTTTTTTCCGGGAGTTTCGCTACGCTCCACCGGCGATTAACCGCTCAGTTGGAGAGAGACCCAACCTTGGACTCGCCTGGCGTCATAGAATCTATATTCGGTGTGAAACGCGCGCTTATTGGCGTGGTCCATCTGCAAGCCCTGCCCGGCACTCCTGCAAGTAAGTTCGATGTCGCTGCAATCACGTCAATGGCCGTTGATGAAGCAACCGCGTACAAGGAGGCGGGCTTCCACGGCATTCTGATCGAAAACACTCACGACCGGCCGTATCTGAAGTCGGCGGTTGGACCCGAGATTATCGCCGCGATGGCGGTCGCCGGTCGCGAGGTGCGGCGCGCTGTGGCGCTGCCGCTTGGCGTTCAAGTGTTAGCGGGCGCCAACACCAGCGCGCTCGCCGTAGCGCTAGCCTGCGACGCGAGCTTTGTCCGAGCTGAGGGTTTTGTGTTCGCGCACGTAGCTGACGAAGGCTTAATCGAAGCGAGCGCTGGACCGTTGTTGCGATATCGACGCGCCATCGGCGCGGATATCATTCGGGTCTTCGCCGATGTGAAGAAGAAGCATTCGGCCCACGCGATCACTGCCGATGTTGACATCGTAGAAACCGCAAAGGCTGCAGAATTTTTTTCGGTTGATGGTGTGATTGTTACTGGAATGGCCACCGGCGAACCAACAGACCCTTTGGAGGTGGCGGCGGTGGCAGATGCCGTAAAGATTCCTACTTTGGTAGGTTCAGGAATCACGATTGAGAATATTGGTGCGTTTTCGAAAGCAGACGCCCTTATAGTTGGTTCATCAATAAAGAAGGAAGGTCTTTGGATGAATCCAATTGACCCGGAGCGCACTCGCGCACTGGTTAGAGCGTTTCAGGTCTAGTGCCAATCGGCAATGTGTACGACCCACCCGCTACCGCGAGGTGGTACTGACTTGATTGCCACTTCGGCGCCGATAGCAAAGTTTGAGGCAGGAACACTTTGGCGGACAAAATCTAAACTGAGAGGACGACCCCCATGCAAGCTGAGCAAAAACTTAAAAGCAGTTTGAGCGACTACGATGCCATCACCCGAACGGTTGAGACCTACATCGCCGCCGGCAAGTCAGGGAAAGGCGCTGATATGAAACCGGCCTTTCATCCAGACGCAACGATCTTTGGTTATGTCGGCGAAGACTTGTTCGCCGGACCCATTCAGCAACTTTTTGATTGGAACGACCAGAATGGCCCAGCGACAGAGCTTCAATCCCGGATTGCCAGTATCGACATTTACGAAACAGTCGCCGCGGTTCGGCTGGAACTCGACAACTGGACCGGACATCGCTTCACCGATTTGTTTACGCTGCTAAAGGTCGACGGTGATTGGAAAATTATGAACAAGGTCTTTCATCTCCATCCGGAATAGTTTAGCTAACCTATTACAGAACCCAGCGCGGTAGCGCGGGATGCTGGAGGCGCCGAGCGTTATGAAGGCTTAATTGCTCTATATTGAGTAGCCCCAAGGATCCCGCGCTACCGCGCTGGGTTCTGTAATTCAGTGTCAGACTCCAAACCGCACGGAGTTCACACCGCATGCACAGCTCCGGGTTACCGCCCTTGAAGTCCGCCGGATGGTCCTTCAGGAACGCGTTCCACGGTCGCCCTGGCGGGCTATCTCAAGTGTTTGTTAAACCATTCGAGCGTGCGGGACCACGCAAGTTTGGCAGCGGCTTCGTCGTAACGTGGCGTCGTGTCGTTGTGAAATCCGTGTTGCTTGCCGTCGTACATATGTGACGCAAACACTTTTTTGTTCGTCGTAAGCGCCGCTTCGTAAGCCGCGATACCCTCGTTGACCCGTTGGTCGTTGCCGGCGTAATTAAACATCAGCGGCGCGGAAATTTTGGGGACGTCATCCACACCTGCCTGCCGGCCGTAGAACGCAACTCCGGCGTTCAGCTCAGGACCCAGACGCACAGCAAGCTGATTCACCATCCCGCCGCCGAAACAAAAACCTACTGCGCCGAGTTTGCGGCTCGAGTCGGGACGCGCTTTGAGCCACTTGGCCGCAGCGACAAAATCTTCAGTCATCTTCTTTCCATCAACCTTCCGAAACGCGACGGCGCCCCCCTCGTCGTTACCCGGGTAGCCGCCGACGGAGGTTAAGCCATCAGGCGCAAAGGCAACGAAGTTGGCGAGCGCGAGCCGGCGCGCTACGTCTTCGATGTAGGGATTGAGCCCGCGGTTTTCGTGGATGACAAGCACCACGGGATGCTTCTTCCCTTTTGCCGGACGGGCCAGATACCCCTTGATCGTGCCGTTTCCCTCCGGGGATTGCACAACTTCGTAACCGACCTTGATGCGTTTGTCATCCGCAGGCACCTGCTGCGCCCAGGCATAGTTTGGCCTCAGGCTTTCAAAGATGGCGGCTACAGTCAGCCCACCAACAGCAAACTTGCCGGCGCGATTCAGGAAAGCGCGACGGTCGATGTCGCCGTGCTGGTATTCGTGAAACAGGTCTAACAACTCCTGCGGATAATCGGATGCTACTTTACGTTCCATTCTGTTCTCCTCGCATAGAATTAAGCGTAGTAATGGTTGACGCTGCCACTACTGTTCGGGGAAAGATTTTGTGCTGATGCCCAAAAGGAGCACGCCTTAGATGGTTGCTACGGAGAAAGAGTAACACTAGTCACAGGCATAATATCAATAAGCGTGATGCATCAGGTGTCCAATATGCTTCAGCTTGTCCCTGTGCGCGAAGGGATCTCTATCGCAGCAGACGACAAGCTGACGAGCCTCTTGCAAAAGTCACCAACGAGAAAAAGCTTGTACTCCGTACGCCTGTAGTTTCAGCGTCCCAATGCCGGCTGGCTCGCAGCCCACAGCTCACGGCGCACAGCCGAGGCGTAGTATCTAAACTGGATACAGACGATGCATCAGACGAATGGCGTCTACCGGATCATGATCAACGGCTTCATGAACTCGTCTGAGTATCGCCGCCGCTGGGGCCCTTGATGCTGAAATCTGGCGCGCCCTTTGTCTACGGGCGACCTTTATCGACGGACGCCTCCTTGGAGTGCGGTGCCTTGTCACCGCTTTGGCCCGCGGCGGCTTGGCGCCGCTTCCTATCGACAGGGCGTGATCTAGTGATGGTGCGAGTAGGCGCCGCGAGCTGCGACAGGTCGCAGCAGGCCAAAGCGCCGACAAGGCGGCGCACTCCAAGGAGGCGCCCCGTCGACTGTCTTATTCGTTACGCCGCAAGCAAAAGAACCATGTCGGACAGTTTGGAAGCCCATAACTTTTAATACGTCCCGCTCCTCAAACCGCCCACAGCATCGCAGTTCGCGCGACAGAGTGCTTCGCGCACCGTCACTATGTCTCCACTGTCTTCCGACCATTTGTTCTGCTGGACGATCTGCCGGAAGTATCGTTGGTCCTGGGCCGGGCCCTGTGTAGACCACTCAGCGACAGCAAACTCTCGTCGCAAACAGCACTCGGGCGTGGCGTAGCTCAAGTTCACAGCACCGGCAGTCACGAGCATCCCACAACGCACCATCTTTGCACGTGGATGGGCCGCAAACGTACTCGCAAAAGTCTCGAGGTAGTTGGGAAACATATCGTCGTCATCATCGAAAAAGCACACCAGATCGCCCGAGGCGTAGCGTACTCCGGCATTTCGCGCGTAACTAGCACTGGCCCTTTCCGTGTGTGAATGGACCTGAATGCGTGGATCGGCAAACTGGTAGTCAGCCTCTCCGCCATTATCGATAATGATCAATTCCCAGTTGGGGAATGTTTGTTCCTGAATCATCCTCACCGTGCGCAGAATTGTGTGTCCGCGGCGATACGTCGGCATGATGATGCTGATTTTTGCACGTTCGGCTGCAGCCGGGGTGGCCCTGCGTCGTGCAACTTCGCCGGGAGGAAGCAAAACCCAGATGCGATCGTTTTCGCTACCGTTGCCGATCGACAAGCGCGCTTCCACCGTCCAACCTTTTGCCGCGACCGGCCGCTCGATGTCTGCAACGGTCCATCGCGTTTCGATAAAGTTCTCACCCACACGCTCCGACGTTCGATCCCCTGTCACAGCGGGAGGCACATAAAAATCTATGACCACCGCTCGTTTAGCAACGCGCATTGCTTCCGCGATTGCATTCTCCATTAACCAGGGTGGCAAGTGTTCCAGCACGTGACGTAATAAAACGATGTCAAACTTCTCGTCGACGAAGGGCAAACACCCCGCGTCACCTCTTAAGCAACCCACTTTGGGAAAGAGTCGATGTGCGGTTGCCAGCATTTCCTGAGTAACGTCAAGACCAATCCACTTCAGCTGAGACTGGCTTTCCAGGTTGGGCCATAAAGCTCCTGGTCCACACCCTACATCGAGAAGCGTGTCTCCAAGTTGGCCCAGGATACTGGCCAGCCTTCGGCGCATGCTCATTGAGGAGCGGCGCCGCCGCTCGTCGTGCACAATCTTCTCGATGCGGTTGTTGGTCCAGGTATGCCAGTTTTCCCAGTCTCGACTACGCCTCGGGCGCTCGCTCGGCGAGGTTGCCTCAGTTTGATAGAGATCCGGATTTCCCATACTGAGCTGAGGCGAAGGCGCGGCGGACCTCAATTCATCAAATAGCTGCTGGTTGCGCCGTGCCCACTTGTCATCTTCGGCTGGACGCGGGTGATAGAGATGCAGGAGTCGTCCTTTCAGCCGCTCGATCCTTACTACCTTCTCGAGACGACGGCAGAAGTCGCGATCTTCTCTTCCCCAGCCCCGAAAGCGCTCATCGTGTCCACCAATTTCTCGATACAATCCGGCATCAACCCAAATGCTACCGCCCTGCGCAGTGGAAAACACTCGCCCGCCAAATTCTCCAACATCCACGCCTTTCAATGGCGATTTAACATATGCGGACACAGTTCGCTCCGTCGCAGCCGCGTCGAGATAGGCGACCTGGTCGTAAGGCAACACTGCGAGCCTTTGGTCCTGCACGCGATCGAGGCAGCGGCTTAAGAACTCAGGGCCGATGAGAAGATCAGCGTCGATCAGGCAGAGAACTCCTGAGGCGGCGGCAGGTAAACTCGCGCCAAGGTTAAACCCCCAGCCACGGTTGTAAGGTCCGGCGTTGTACGCAAAGACATAGTTATCAACGAAAGGAGCGACTGTGTTTTGCAAACTGGGCGACTCATCCTGTTCGACGACTACTATGCGATATCTCTCGCGCGCGAGGGTCTGCACGTTGAGCGCCTGCAAACATACCAACGCGTTTCTTAAACGCTGCGTCTCCTGACGTGACGCTCTCAGTCCCAGGACAACGGTGAGCTCGCGCGGCTCGCTGTCAAAGCGCGCAAACAGTTCAGCCAGTGAATCGTCAATTGCCTGACGGGGAACGTCGTCCACCTGCTGTCCGCCGCTAGTTGCGGCACGAGTCGTGTACCACTGGTGATGGACCATCCCCTCGTACACGGAACCGAGATAGACCGGCTCCGACGCACTGCCGCGCCGTTGTGCCGCGGTCCGCTCCAGACCGGCCAGCTCATAGCCGTGGGCTTTCAAGTCGACGCTTATTCGTTCCGCAACGTCAAACTTAGTCGAGCTATCCTTCTCGTTGAGAAAAGTGAGATTGAGGTCGTCAAGAGTTTCACGCTCAATCATGAGGCACGACGGATGGATGTAGTCGCGATGATGGAGAATGCCGGCGATCTTTTTGCGATCGTCCAGTCGCTCGCGCAAGCGCGCCAACCAATCTTCGCAGAGGGGAAAAGCATCGCTATCCAGCGTCACCAGACAAGGTGACGTTGTTTGCTTACGCGCTAGTTCGAGGGCGGGTCCGTGACCGAGATTTGTATCGCTCCGGATCAGATCAATATCGCCCCGTTCGGCCAACATTCGTAGCCACACTTCGGTGCCATCGTTCGAGCCGTTATCGACAACCACGAGCCGCGCGTCCTGCTTTCTCAGATAACGCAACGTTTGCAGGGTTGCGAGCCTTGTCATGGCCAACGCATTGTGAGCGACCATGAATACGGAATAGGTCGGCGACGAAAGATGAGCAGGTGAAACTTTAACCTCGCCAAACCAGCTCGTCGGTGTCCCGTTCAAGTAAAAATCGACGTCCGTTCCCATTAGCTCTTCCAGGTCACCAGTCCACTTGTTCCAGTAAGGTCCCGTACAGTTTTTTGGACTCGTATTACTGGGGTGAATCAGAGCCACATAGAAAGTGTGGTCTGCCAGGACCCCCCGTTTATCAAACTGTTGCTCCCAGATGAAACGCGTGTCGGATGCGACCTGGATATCGGGAAAGGGTGACCGCCGCCAAAATTCTTTTGTGTACAGCAGCGAACCTCCGGCGAGCCATGGACGTTGCCCATCCGGGTAGGCATACAACCAGCCCTGCCTTTTAGCTGGGTCGTAGAAGAGCATTCGTTGCAAACCACAAACTTCTACCTCTTCACGCAACAAAGAGCCGACCTGATAACTAATGCGATGGGCCGCCATCCAGTCGTCATCGTCCCAATGCATTATCAAGTTGCCTCGCGCGGCCTCCGCGCAAAAGTTCCGTTTAGCGCCAAGTGTTAGCCGCGCCGGCATAGTGATGTGTCTGATCTTTGGATGGGTGAAAGGAAGATCGAGAGGCTGCTCCTCGTCTACAATGAGCAACTCCCTATTTTCATAATCCTGCCGCAGAAAGTAATCCACCGAGCGACTGACGAACGCGGCGCGTTGCGAGGTCGTCGGCATAACACACGAAACAAGGGGTTGTGAAGATGACAACGTCACAGACATACACCTGCTGATGCGACTTTTAAAAAAGGGTTTTCAGTCCGCGCTAAGCGGACGAATGAAAACAGCCCAGCAATTTATTGCTGGGATCCAACGAGCGAGAAAACGTAGTCCGTGAAGCGGACGGCTGAAAAATAGAGCCGGTTATCAATACTTTTCAGCCGTCCGTTTCCCGGACTGGGACTCATCTTCGCACTAAGTCCCAGCAGTGAACTGCTGGGCAACTATCATTCGTGCTAATCGCGGCCTGCGAAACGAACACTTTTCGCTTAACCTGCCGATGATGTCGCCTCAGGCCGGCGGAAGCTTCTTGACTCGCTCGTTTATAGTGTCCAGCAACCGGCTGGATTTCGTCAGGTTTGTTTTCAGCTCGTTTATGTCTTTGTCCCGAGCGACCAGTTCCTGTTGATGCGCTTGCCGCGTTTGCACCAGCTCCTGCCTCAGCGTAATGACCTCCTGGCGCAAGTTCAGGGCCTCCGCGACGGCCGTCCTGTTTTCTTCGAGCCCGGCGCGAGCGACCGCCAGCTGCGTCCGTAACTCCGCGATTTCCGGCGACGATTTATCTACTGTAGCCGCAAGAATCTCAAGACGTGGCAGGGCCTTCTCGATTCGCGCACGGTTTTCAGCCAGCACGATTGAATCCGCAGCAACTTTGGAACGTAGGTCCTCCAACTGCGGCGAGAGTTTTTCCACCGCAGCTTTGTTGGCTGCGAGTTCCGCTCTGCTCGTCTCCAGACTCTTGTTGAGATTCTCGATGCGAGGTAGCGCTTTTTCGATGACCGTCTTGTGCGATGCAACTGTCGAAGCTTCTGCTTCAATTCGTGCTCGCAGCTCGTCTACCTGCGGCGAGATCTTTTGCAGTGCTGCGCGGTTTTCTTCGAAAGTTGTCTTGCTGGCTGCAACCTCACTTCGTAATCCTTCGAGGGCCGGCAGGGCGCGATCGAGAGCCACCTTCGTTTCCGCGGCCACGACCTTTGTGCTTTCAAATTCAGTCCGTAGCTCCGCGATCTTGGGTGGCTCTTCGTCGGCAAGGGTATAAAACAGGACCTTGTCGTCTTTGGTCACCAGGTTGACGCGCGCACCTGGTTTGAGGTTGGTAGGAGCCTGAGTATATCGAATCAGGTTTCGGCCCGCTTTACTTGGATCATAAGCCTCCACCTTGTCGACTACAATGCGGTTCTCCTCCAGCTTCTTCCTTGCTTCGTCGGGGGATTTGTCTTCGATGTCCCCGCGATGGATTGCCGCGTCGCGTGCGGGCGTGAAGGTCCGCCTGACAGAACCTGTCAAAGCATCCATCGTTAACTTTCGTCCCGGCGCAGAAGTCTTTACCACCTTGGAAACTGCCGAGCGGAAATCCGCCTGCTGAGCGAATGTAATTCCTGAACGCATTTGATTGCTCTTGAGCGTGTTCGAAGCGCTCGGCGCAAGCGCGGTGGCGGGGTCGGGTTTCGGGGCGTTGTACTTTGCGAAGAGCCCGGGCAGTGCCGAGCAACAGAACTTCTCAAACGCCATCCTGACTGCCGGAATAATTGGCACAATCGATAACCAATACTCCACTGTGGGGAAACTGTGGACATACTTGCGCATGGAGAAGTTACAGACCTTGAAGACCTTGCCATCCTTGATCGTGATACACGCAAGAAAGAGTTTCTCCGTGCCGTCACACTTCGGACAGTTGATCAATAAATGATCGCAGAAGCAATCTTTCAAGTATTGAAGCAACCCACCCAACAAGTCAGCAAAAGCGTTCAGCACCCCGGCCCTATAGTCGATTAACGGCTGTAGTGGAATCTGTTTCGTTGGAGCAAAGAACTCTGCCGGAGTTGAAGTAATTGTGTTGCTGGTGTAGTTCAACACGTAGACGCGCTTGCCGTCGGGAGAAGTGGCTATTGATCCGGGCGCAATCTGCACGGGATGTCGATAGTTTTCAACAACCTGACCTCCGGGAGACATCAAGCCAACCCGATAACTGTCGTCAAACGAAAGCATCATGTGACCGGTTTTGGAGTTGAACCCCATGCGAACGCCGGTGTTTTCTTTCAGGTCTCGAAGGGCGATTTGCTCTTGCGGTTGATCGATGTCAAAGATCGCTACTTGTTTGCTCGACTGGCTGGGCTGCGGATGGACTAAGATGTAGAGGCGCTATCGCGTCCCCAGTTGAAATAGCAATGCCGTCGTTGCCACTTAGAAAAGTCGCCCCCATCTTTGGCTTGTACTCAACCGCAGGAGAAGTAGTCTGAGATTTCAAGTTGAGACGCAGAACACGATCGTAAAGTTCCGGACCATCGACGCTGGTGGCCGTGGCGAAAGCGAAGCCGCCTTCTTCAAACATTTCAAGATGCCCGACCGCTTTAAACGGAAATTTAGGAGCTGGATTTACGCCAACGTTTTCAGGGTTAAGCTCATAAAGTCCGGTACCCTTTCCGGTAGCGTAGACCATGTTCGAACTTGCAAGTGTTCCTAACGAGCGAAACACGATATTGCAAGTCATCGTCGGGACTCGCCATTTGTACTTGAAGTCCGCGCTCACCGTCTGCGACCGCAAACATCCCGTCTCTGTCTTGCTATTGTCGCCGCTGCATAGAGCTGTTTTCCGTCCTTCGAGAATGCGACGTCCCGAACGATTGCCGTTGGCGCACCAGGAAACTCCAGCTCGGCTACCATCTCGTTCTTCTTCAGATCGAAAACATGAATCTTGTTGTCCGCCCCCAGCGAATATCCGATTTCGCTATTAGGTGAAACGCGAAAACGCTTCTGAAATCCCTTGGCGAAAATCGTGGCCATTTCGGACTTTGCGTAAACCTCCGGATAAGCGGGAAACGGTCTCGCGTTGTCAAACATCGCGCAGAAGGTATGGCTCTGAAGCAGCCGGCGGAGTTTGTTATAAAACGCCCGGAGGATCGCGTCTTCCGTGCGAGGATCCTTGCCGGGTTCTTCTGGTTGGCCGCCACCGGATAGGTAAACACGGCTGCCGTTATTCTTATTAATTAACTGAATCAGCAAATTCGTAAACGTGGTCAGTCGCTTCTGCGTTGGCCCAACGAGTTGTTTTTCCTCTCCCGGGTTTTGTGGTGAACTCTCCTTTCGCGAAGTCGATCAATGGCTTCAGACAGTCGTCGATGACGTCCTTCCATATGGTGCCCTGGAGAAACTGTTCAAAGTTGGTTTTCGGGGGCTTGAAAGGTTCGAGACGAAAGCGCCTGCCATTTGAGTCACGCGGTTCAAGAATCAGACAGACTTCCCCATCCGGCAAAACGTTTGGCGGCAACCCGGGTGTTGGTTGGGTTAGATTGAGGAGATTGACGTTTTCCAGCCGGTCAAGAATTACGTCATCACCGTCACAGGTGATGGCGTAACCGGGACGAACCTTAACGGTCGTGCCGGCTCCACACTCCACTTGCAGCCCGCAAACGATTCCCCACCCATGCAGGTGTTTGTTGTGAAAGCGGAGGTCACGAGCAGAACAGAGTCTATCCAGTGCATCCTGAACCGTCTCCGCACCGTCAAAATCACACTTCTTGTTATCGAAGCAGATATCTTCAGCACAAATTCCCGTCAAAGGAGGAAATAGTTTGCGGCAATCTTCGATCAGCCGTAACTCGCCTTCCGCTGAACCCACCAACGCCAGGCGGCAAAAATAATGTCGAGTGCCGCGCGGCGGTTGCGCAATCGGATTGTTGTTTGGAATGCCGTATGGCGGCCATTCGATCTCGCCGGTAGCAGTGCGCGCAGGTATTAACCAGTAGTCGCCGGCGCGGTACTCACCATCGGAAAATTTGACCTGAATGCCGTTTTCCAATTCCATCCAGCCGGCGATGGCGGCTACGCCGTCTGCGTTCGCATTGTTCTTTTCAGTCTGGTCCCAACGTCGCAGTTTCAGACCCTTCAGGTTTGTGAACGCTGCCGCCGACGTTTTCAGCGTGATCGTGTTTTTGTCGACTTTCTCAATCTTCACGAGGGCGCGCGTGGTCCCTTTCAATTCCGACTCGTAGTCAACTATTTCAACCCATTGGCCGGAAGCAAATGCACGCACTTCATCTTTGCCGGCGTCCGTTACTGTCAGGACCTTGTTGGAGATTTTTGTTATTCGCGTTTCCACAGAAGCATCGCGTGACCACTTAAAAGTCATCTGGGCCAGACTCCCGCCCTTCTGTATTTCTACGCGATAGAGTTGATTCTCAAGGCTCGTGTAACCCGTTTGCGGCGGAAGCAGACAAGGATTGTCTTCCGGTTTAGGAGGCTGGGTTCGCGCGTTGAGCGTGCCGCTGGGCGGGGCTGTGAGTTCATCAAAGGCTGGTATCGCAGTGTCACAGTTGACCGTCGAAGGAGGGCTGAGCGCTCCGACTTCCAAAAGCTTCACCTGCCAAATATTCTGCAAACGCGTGGTCGTGTCAGGTCCACCGAGGGCCACCTCGCGTATTAACGGATCATCGAGGGCCGTAATCTCGCGTTGCCATGCATCAAGATAAACGAGGTAAACGCCGTCATTAAGTTGCAGCCTGCTTTGGGGCGGGCTTGCCGGCGGACTCTCGGGCGAGGTGAAATCCGGGTTTGGTAAGTAAGGCTGGTCCGTGTAGGAAGCACTGTTTTCCAACTCACACAAAAGGCCTTCAACGTAGATGCGCCCGTTTGCGATTGTGAGATTATGAAGGTTCCCCGAGAGACCAATCTTGAAACCATCGTCATTCTTAGGAACGCCAGTATGGCCGATGACATCAACGGCCTCGACTTGTGTGCGGTGAGTCGCGATATCAAGTTGCTCGTTCCAATCCGCATCCAGTTGGACCCGGCCTTGTTGCATGAGGACGCCGCTGTAGTGTTTACCGGGTCGGAAGGTTTTGCGGCTGTAGTCGCCTGACATAATTTCACTCCTTCAAGTTAACTTAACTTGCGTAGAAAATTCCGGCTTCTAATCCGAAACGAAGGTACTCTTTGAGAGCGGCGCGAAGATTAGCTTCACGGCGAGGTTGGTAAAGACTGTGAAACGATCCCATTTCAACCTGATCGTCCGCGCCGCGCGTAATCTCCGAGACACACGACTGGCTCAGCTGGCAGTAGCCCGCATCGCCGAACCGGTTGGAAGTAAATGAAGGTCGCACGCGCACGAAATCTGATGCAGCTGCCGGCTGGCATCGATGAGGACTTGGCAAAAGCGAACCCGGAGGAACAAACGAAAAGCGAACGCAACCCTGCTGCAAACGCTCCGCTCTCACCGGCGCGGTCCATGGATCAGCCTCAGCGAGGTCGGCGAGGAAGATCGAATTGCTCGCGAGCTGCATTGTCTCGGTAAAGACTTTGCCGATTACCGTTGAATTTTCGAGCCGCAGTCGCGCGCCCGGTTCGTCTTCAGCCAGGCCTGAATAAGCCACCGCCTCCGTGCTTGACGCGTCGATGATGCTGTTGGTGATGTGTACTTGCGCGCCGGCAATCGCGCGGATTGGGCCGAGGATGCAGCGGTCGATTTCGACGATGACGCCCTCGACTTCGATTCGGAGGCGAGGAGCAGGGGCTTGTGGCGCTAACACCGTGGGCGGACTTGATCCGGGCACACCAATCTCAGCGATTGGTCCTGGAGCAAGCGTGCAATGAACCAAACGCAGCCGGCGCAGTTTGTTGGCCGGCCCCGAAGAGACGCGCAGTACGCCTCCGCCAATTAGCAGTCCATTGAGAGTGATCTCGCTTTCGGATGCGCCTCTCAACACCAGCTCTTGATTTGAACCAAGCACAATTACCGGTTGACGTTGATTGGCCCCACGTAATTCCAGCTTCTTTCCCTGGCTTGTGCCGGCAACAAGATTCAGGCTGCCAAAGAACTGATCGTTGTTTGTTATCTCAACGGCACCGCCGGTCGCCTTTATATCGTTCAAGGCTGTCTGGATCTTCGCTTTGTTGTCAGGCACTTTGATCGGGGCTTCAGTAGAAAGTGACGATCCACGGTCATACTCTCCGCCTCCCATCTCGGAGCTGAACCCGTACTGGTAGGTGACGTGCAGGTTTTCCGCCGGCTCGTTTGGTGGAAGCGCGATGCGGCCGAGCACAGGGTCGATAGCGATCTTGTCGTTGGGGAGATGCGACCACACCGTCTTGCCATTGATGTCCTTGACTACATCGCCATTCGCGTCTGTAAGGTCGCTCAGGTCGCAAACCTTGATGCGAGCGGAATCTATCGCCTTGAGCTGTGCTTGAGCATTGGGATCTTTTTCGCTCAACAGAATGCTCGGGTTGTCTGTGCGGTAGTACGTCGTCAACGACCTGGCGAGCGCACGTCGAGAAATTCCCATCGGCACATTGATAGGCTCGGCAAGATGAGTAATCTCGTCTTCAGGTTCGGTGTGATTGTAGAGTTGGATATCTTTGCCGAGTGGGTCAAAAAGGTAACGGCGAGTCGTCAAACCGGTAAGGCTGTCCATTGGTTACTGAATAGTCAGCCAACCTCCAAAGAAAGATCCCCACGTTGGGAATGTTGTATTTACCGCCAAGGCTTTCTATCCGGCGTACGTCCGCGGTTCGCGTCACACTGTCGAAGGGCGTGCCAATGGTTTCCAGGGCCGCAACGTCGTGAAGACTGGCAACTGCCAGGTTGTCCAGCCGAATATGGTTCATGTACTGCGTAGTTGCGAGACGTTGGAAATACTCGACCACACTTGCATTCCAATCGGTGACATCGCGTGCGAGCTGCTCGAGCATGGCCGTGGTGCCTTTGCGACGCCGGTAGGCCATCGTATTGGCGACGATAGCGCGCTCGGTGAAGCTCGCTCCGGGAAATGCCGAGATGCCTCGAACCCCTATGAGTTCTCCGATGTAAGGAACTACCCACTCGGCGCAAGTCTCGATGAATAGATTGTCGTATAGTTCCGCGAGATCTTCTTCAAGTACCAGCGACTGCTCGGAAATGACGGACAGCAGGGCTTTCAGTGGGCCGCGCTGACGTTTGTCTTCGAGCTCACTAAGCCGGCGGGCGTCTGTCCGCATCTAATGTTGACTGCGACTGCAGCGATTGAAGCTCTTCAGTTTCAGCTTCTGTAAGCAAACCTTTCAGTTGTTGCGCCTGTTCGATATCGCGGATGCGATATATAGCCGGAAGCAGCGAATATAGTTTTTCTACATCGAAACTCATTTCGCGACCTCCAGGTTTAGACCATTCGGATCGAGCAACAAAAGTTCGGCCGGGGAAACCTCGCCGTCTTTAGCCGGTTGAGGAACAGCAGCGGCGATTCGGGGCTGGCGATCAGCGGTTTTATCCGAACGATGGAAATGGTCCACATCGACGGAAACCACACCTGTAACATTCTGCATGATAGAAATGACTTCGCTCAGATGTACCGGCTGACCAAACTCGCGTGCATCAAACGCGAATGCAGCGAACAGCTTCTGCTCGACTTCGGTTTTGACTTTGTCAGGCAGAAAATCCGGAGCGACGGTAATCGTCGCGGTCAGACGGAAGAAGCGCGGTTGAAACGATTTAACCTTTAGCGAGACGCGCGTGTCGCCCGAGTCGCGCATGGCCCCGATCAGGTTCTTAAACAGCGGCGACTCTTCCGAGACTTGCGCGCCGCCAGAACCCGCAACTGTGACGAACACTCCACGCAGTTCCCCAAACCAGGTCCACGTAGCCAATGCCTTACCGATACCGCTGAATCCACGAGCAAAGTCTTCGTAGTCTTTCAAAGAAACGACGCGGCCCAGCGTCAGCACGCGTAAGCGGGGCATTACGTCGCGCCTCTGCCAGCTTCTCCGCGTCGGCTGCACCCGACGACGCGATCGGGTTTGTCACGCCCTTCACGCCGAGCGGCTTGGTCATCAATTGCGTCAGCTGGTCAGGTCTCAGAATGCCTCCGAGACCTATTCCCTTTCGATACCTTGCTTTGATGTTTTCCTGGCCCGTGGGCAATCGCGCTCCCGTGTCGCCGTCGCCGAAAATCACGGTTGTCTTACCGTCATCACTAAGGCGCGTTACGTAAATGCGCTCACCTGGCCCATGACCATAAAAGTCAGGGACTTCGCGCCATAGAATGTCGTTGACTCGAACCTCGAGAGTAGTTTGCGCGCCGCTGGTACTCGAAGAACTAACGTAGGTGAGTGGAGGCTGCTTGAGAACAAAGCGCTGGAACGACTTCGTAGCGTCACCGCCACCGAGGACTTCGTTGGTTGTCTCCCCGTGAGTGGACAAGGCTATGTTCGCGGAGATAACTACGGTCGCGGCATCGTAGACATGAACTAGTTCGGCTGTCAGAAGCAGGCGGGTATGTTTCTCGTCAAGGGCCGTCGCGCTGTCGAGCACGACCAACTCACTGACCGCCTTCTCAGCTTCCTCAATGCTGGTGAGAAATGTGACTGAATCAACTGGGGCTTCAACAGACAACTTCGATCCCTCACGATTGATAACCTGCCATCTCTGCTTATTAAGGCTTTTATCCAACTTTTGCGGCGGCCCGAGCAAAAAGAACTCCCCTGACGGCAACTGATTCTGCGCTGTCGATTTGAACCGGAGGCGGCGCAGCAACTTGCCGGTGACGATGATCCTTTTTCCACTCTGAAGTCCTTCGACCAGGGCGTCGAGAATGATCCTTTCTTTCCATACAGGACCGTTAAGCGGAGTTTCGGCGAGTTCGAGTTCCTCGCTTTCAACAAACACTGCTGTCGTCCGAACTGAGTCCTTGAACTTATTGAGATCAATGCCGTCGAGAGTGACCCTGGATATTTTTCCGCTCAAGAGGAAGTCAGCGCGTGAGGCTTCAACGACGCGAGTAGCCTGGTAGAGTCGCTGAAATTCCTTTGGGGTGCCCCCTTGAGCAAGGGGATCATTTGGTAGCGAGAGCACTACCCAACTGTCCACGGTGATCTTTTGGTAGACGGCGTCGAGGTCGATCGTGTTAGTAGACTTAACGTGCCCGGGAAGCCGTTCAACCTCGTTCCTTTTTGGAGGATTAGCGGCCGCCAGCGCAATGTCCTTCTTAAAGCCAAGATTTATGTCGTCTTTAAGGAACTTGCCCGCAGTTTCTTTTACCCTGAACGGAAACACGGGAGAGAAGATCGTAAAATCGGGCCACTGTTCCCGATCAGCGGAAGTTAAATGGGCCTTGTCGGGGAGACCCAACAGCCCAGCCTTCATGTCGTCAGGCAAGCTGCGCCAGTCCGGCGCGTTGTAGCCAAAGATCGAAGCCCGATTGCGAAAAATAAACACGCGCGACTGCGCCGGTGGATCTCTGCGCGGTGAGGCATCGCCCAGGCTTTGTTCGAGAACGACCTTTGTACGATCATCCGTGGCTTGAACCTCGAGTGACTTGATCCGTCTAACGTCCCAACGATCACTTTCTCGATTGCTGAATCGCTCGTCACCGACAAACAAGAGGGCGTCGCCAACCTTGAGATTGATGGCCACTCCTTTCAAGTAAATGGCGGTGTCACCAAAGACTGGATAAACTAACTTTCGCGTCCTTGCTTTCAACGCGTTCCATTCGGGACGTGCCTCGATCTTCTCAACTGTCTCGAAGGTTTGGGCTAGCTCACCGGGACCGGGCACACTCTGCGCCTTCGTTCCGACATCGATGATGACAGGCGGAATTTGCGACGGTGAGACCTGTGCCGACGTGCCGGGGGTAAGTGTTTGGCCCAACGCTCCCGGCGCATCGTCAAGGGTAAAAGCCAGATAGGTGCTGGCTGCGACCCCCGGACTCAACTGGTAATTAATCAGACGGGCCAGCTCCAATACTGACAGTCGTTCGGTCGCTGTGCGGAGGTAGGCTTCGTTCGCAATTCTTTCCTGGTAAAACGCCAATACATCGCCGACCGTGGCCCAGGCATCAAGAAGTGCTATAGAAAAATCGTCATCGTCGCGCGCGGTGAGGCTGTTTAGTGCAGGTTGTCGGGAACCGGTTAAGCGGGCGAGCAACGTCTCTTTGAATTGCGAGTGGGTGCCAACCCGGTATGCAATCGCTGATAGACCAGGACGATTCACCTTGGACGCAGGCGTTTCGATTGAGGTGCCTTCGCAGCAACCGCAATCGTTTAGTTCAGTTTTTGGGTCGACTGATGAACTCATTCGCCTAAGCTCGCTTTAAAATGAATACGCCGCGTTCGGGAAAATTCGGATCGTTATCGAGGCGCGCAATCTCATGGAGCCCAATGGCCAGGCGCCCGGAATCCAACGCCTCAGCGCTCGGGATTCCCTGTCGTTGGAACTTCCCTACTACTACTGAGGCAACACCAGTTACCGCCTGGGCCGCCGCGACAATCCGGCTTAGCAATACCGCCTGTCCGAAAGTGAAGTTGTCGGGATGGAAAACGCCGCGACTCCCATCGGTTTGAGTGCGGTTGCTGAAAACCCTAAGCAGCGCTTGCTGCACGTCTTCGAAGAAATAACCTGGGCTGATGCAGACCTGCATTTCAATTTCCAGTGGAACATCGGTTGGAGCGTCAACTTCCAGATCCTGCCCGGCCATGCGATAGCGCTCCAAACACTGCCGCAAGCCGCCTTCGAAGTCCGCATTCACCTGGGCGCCCGCGAAGCGATCGACTGTCAGGAACATCGTGTGCCAACTGCCTGTCCATCTGAGCCTGGCGGCGGAGCGCTGAATGTCGAGTCCGCACCGCTGCACGACGTCTTTGCGAATCGTGAGCGCCTCGTAGTCTGCCGGCGTCACGGCGCGCTCCTGCCTCCGAAAAGCGCTGGGCGCGTTTTGTCTGACGTGCTCGATCGTTTCCGGATCCACACCCCCGGTTGCCGGCAATGGATTACTGACGCTGAGGACTAACTTCGAATTGAGAAACGCCGGGTCGCTCGTCACCATATGGCTAATTGAATCAGCTCCGACATTTCCCGCGGTGCCGTTGCCGATCCGGTATGTCGCGAAGAAGTTCGTGCCTGCTGGTGGCCGTCTTCCGGAGCGTCCATCACCAAAACGCAGGTACGCCGTTCCGTCGGCTTCAACTTCAACCACAAAAACTTGATCGCCACGGTCGGTGCTAAGGAGATCTCGACGTGGCGTCCAGACGTTCTCGGGTTGACTCAAGTCTTCAAAGAGCTCGATTTGTGGTAGCGGCAAGGCGTTTGAATCTTCGAACAGGAGTTGGCGCGTTGCTGTTGCGGACGGAGGCTTCTCTGGATCGTAAAGATTGGCCTGGGTAATTGGAGAGTATTTCAGTCGCGGTCGATAGCGTGGCGCCACAGTTAATACTGTCGCCGCCTCGCAACGGCTGGTGGTTGAGTGCGAGATTCGTGTCAGCGCCTGCACTGACCCCGGCGCCACCGCCGGCGCGAGTAAACTGTCCAGAGAAGTCGCAGTTTCATCTGCGACTGTATAACCGTGGTCCACCAGCACAATATTCCCAAGTGCAACCGCACCGTCTTCAAAGAAGGTGTTTTCGACCAACCCGGAAACACAGAGTGCGAATGGCAATGCGTCTTCCCTCGCCCATTCAATTTTGGTTACGGCAAGAGGATTGTTGTCAGGCTGCGGCTTGAATTGCCCGCCGAGAGGATCCTGTATTGTCGGGTCCACCAGGGTCAGACGCACTGCGTGTCGTCGTGTTCGGTCGGCGTCTTCTGGTCTGCCGGTTTCCGGCCCGCGCTTTTCAATCAAAACGAGTACGTCGTGGACTTTCAAATTTGAGAGTTCACCTCTGAGATATGCCCTGATCGCCCCTTTGGGAAGGCAGCACTCGCGAGCGCCCCAGGTGTAGAATTCGATTTCGTTGTGCGATTCGAAGAGCGGGACCTCTTGCAGTAGTTCAAAAATTTGGGGACGTTCAGACAGCGCTTTCGCAAACGCGCCGGTAGTCTGACCGATAACAGGAGCGCCTTCGAGTGACGCAACACGGGTGAGCAGCTTGGTGGTTTTGCTTCCCTTTCCGGGACTCAACACCAATCCATCGGCCGCAGCCGCTATTTCGAAATGCACCCAGGCGCGAGCGTTGCGTCCATCGTGCATTGGATAGTCAACCAGTCGCGCGTGACGACGAACGGAAGCGCGCCTGCGAGCGGTGTTCAAGTAGCTCTCAGTCGCAACTGCATCCTGTTGATAGCTCAGGTAATCACCGACATAGGCAAGCAACTCGACGAGGGCAATCCCGAGGTCGGCCGGACTGCGTTCGCGCCAAGCGGGCACGAGAAGCGACAGGCGATCCAGCATTAACTGCCGGAAACTCGCGTAGTCTTTAGCGAGATAGTTAATCTCCGGGTCACGCTTACGCTCCGGCGCGCATGAGCGTTGTGGCTTGCAATCGAAGTCTGTAGGGCAATTGACTTTAAACGAGAAGTCGACGGCCGAGAGGATTGGATCGAAGCCCTCAGGAGGAGCGTCGCTATTAGCATCGGCCACTAAACGTAGCGTGTAAGTCGAAAAGTCACCTCGTTCTGAGACTTCAACTATGAGGACGTTTGCACCTGGTGGCGGTGAACTGGATAGACCACTGGTAACTGAATTGACGGTGATTTTCCGGATTCGCTCGCCACCATCGATCCTCACGTTTTCCACCTTGATATCGCCGGCTGCGAGGTCTTTGACGAAATGAATAACGAGAGTTCGCTGCCGGTCTGGCAGCGCATCCTGTGGGTCGTCTGACACCTCCAGAAAATCGATGCCGTTGAGCGACGGGTGATTTCGTACGGCTATCCGCCGGCGTTCGTCATCGCAGCAGAAGTAGATCATCAGAGAACACCTCCGCGCGTGAACTGTGCTGTCTGCTGTTGTTGTGTGCGATTCACTGTGTACTCGATCGTGATCAGCAACTGCGCGTCGTTGCTTTCAACCTGGACGTCGTTAACCTGAATCAGACTGCCCAGCCATTGCTGGAGCGAACCCTGGACCAGAAACTGGGTTGCCGCTGCCAGCTCATTGCTGTTCGGAGCAAACACCAGTCGACCGATTCCACAACCGAAGTCCGGCCGGTTAACGCGTTCGCCCGGCGCGGTAAACAAGACCTGTTCGATCAAATCGCGAATATGATCGTTATCGTCGCTCGCCGCCGTGCGGCCGCGTCCATCGAACCTGAATGGATAGTCGAGATTCATCACGCCTCACATCCCCGTGGCTCGCGTCTGGGTGGCAACCACAATCATCGGCGTTCCCGACGGCGCACAGATCGATTGGCTATCGAAGAGTAAAAGGGGTTTGCCGTTTGAAGTTATTCGTGTGGCTGCGGTGATGAACTGACCGGTGACACACGGGCCATTTGCCGCCGGTGGCGTTGGCAAAGCGCAGCCGGCGATCACATAAGGCCCCGGCAACGTCACGGTCGGCTGACCGCTAACGAGGACTCGAGGGTTGACGACTACTGGGGTGGCCTGGCCTGCGTGTGAACACAAGACTGTGGCTCCCAGATGCAATAGAAAACCCGGCATAACAGTCCTCCCTTCAGTCTTAGATAGCCGTGAAGGCGCCGTTGTTGATGTTCACGGATGGTCCAACCATGACAATCGATGCGCCCTTCCCGTTTTGAATGTAGATTCCGGTGTCGTTCACAATCAGCGTCGCCCCACCTGCGCTCTTCAACATGATTCCGCCCGTGGGAACCGGCAGATCGCTGATGACGACGCAGTTGTGAAGGCCTGTTTCCAAAACAATGCTGGGAAGGATGGGATTCCCGGCGAGCGCGAGGGCCGGCAATTCGCCTTTGCACCAAAATCCGCCTACCCAGATCGGATAGTCGGGATTACCCTGCTCAAATTCGATCCATACGCCCGATCCGATGGGCGGCACCGTGTAAGTTCCCATCTGCCTTCCGGCAATTGGCAAACATGGCATGGCCCAACTTGTCGGCGTTGGTCCGAGGACATCAGGCACCGAAGCAATAATTCGACCCATCAGCTCGGGGTCAATGTTGTTAACCACCGAGCCACGATATTTGCCGAAGAACTTTTTACCAGTAGGCATTACCTTCTTCGTCTCCCACTCTTTCGTCCCTACACCGGTACTGCCGGCGTCGTTGGAATCAAAGCGTTTCTCGAAAGGGAGAAGCTTTGCTTGTATTCGCCGTACTTGAGGTTGTGCGTAACACTCTTAACGTAATAGAGCCCGTCATAGGCGAAGCCGGCGCCGCGCACGCCCACGAGCTGACGCGACTTCAAGATGCGACCGTAGCGCAAAACGTCAAGCGTTCCACTACCGGCGATCACTTCGGAACCTTTTGCGGCCTTTGTCATGCCGATGATGGCAGCCTGTAGCGGTGAGTATTTTGCGGTTCCTTCCTCTTCGTTAGTTATTAGTTTGACGTGCAATGGAAGTGGCGGCTTCGCGCCCAATGGCGGATTGAGCGGCGTTATGTCCGGGATCGGAATAGGGATGGGCACTTTGGTCAGCAGATTTTGGATATAAAGAATGTAAAGCGTCTTCGACAGACCGTCGTAAGTGAAGTTCAACCCCTCGACATTTGTGTGCGCATCCATGTTCACACTTAAAGCGGGCTGCGGCACGCCGACTTTTATTTCCGGTCCCCAGTAGCCAATGTTCATACCCGGCGCCGGTCCGGGCTCGACATAGAAGACATAACCAACCTCGTTGGCGAGCTGGTTGATGTACGCGAGGTCGGTTCCCTGATGTCGTGGAATAGTTTCAGTTGGTATCGGGACATCGATCAGAATGCTGGGTATCACGAGGGGCACGATGCCGAACATCGCATACTTGGCAATGCACAAAGCTACCCGCGCCTCGGCGGGCATCGCGGGGTAAGGAATGCCACTGAAGTCGATCAGGTCCATTGCCTGGCTGACGTCTTCACCAACAATTGTCAGCGTCGAGGCGCCGCCTTGATTGCTGGGCGCGACCTGTTGCCGGGTGATCAGTCCGTCCATGATTACGGTGGGCAGACCGTTAAGTGTGACGATGATGATCACGCGGACCATCGGATCGAAAAAGCCGGAAGGAATCAGCGTGCGCTCAAGAATTGAGTTCTTAGCGAGGGAAAAGGTAATTTGAAATCCACTGCGGGCCCCCGCCGCACTAGTGACCTGAACGGCTTTGACCGCGTCGGTGACTTCTGCGGGCACGGGTCCCGCCACCACGGGTCCCATCAACAATGTGAGATAGACTCCCTTAACCATTGCTGTTTCCAGGTATTCCTTCCGGTAACGTGATTCTCAAGCGCCGGCCAATTTCTTCTGTTAGTTCATCGGGACGGATGGCATTGTTTGCGTCACATAGACGCCAGAACTGTTCGGGGTCCCCCAGGTATTCAGCCGTGATGTTGTCCAGCCGCTCTCCTTCGGTAACGACGTGCTCCTGCAAGAGATCGAACCGATCGGCGGGCGGAACAAATCGTCGCCGGAGATAAACAATTTTTCGACCATCGGGCGTCTCGAGTTTCACGCGTTCGATGTAGTAGTAACGACTCGTAATCGGAAACATTTGTTACCTCACGGGATTCTGGTAACGCCGAGTGCGTTCAGCGTTCCGCTTCTATTCTTCTTTGCCAGATTTTCTTTTTGCTGGTGATAGGCCATAAACAGACTGTTGCCTTTATGGTCAAAAGGTAAATCGTTAACGCTCAACACTCGCATCCCCAGGCTGACCCTCGCGCGTATGGGGTTGAGCGACGGGTCAAACGCTTCTTCAGTCACGCTGAACTCAGTTATACGAACGGGCAACACACGGTTCTTACTCCAGAGAAACAAAGTGAGCGGCGCCTCGGCAGGTGCGATTTCGAGCGTGCCTAACTTCGCGAGGTCATTGTTGGCCTGCAGTTTGGCGCTATCGGGATAAATGATTGTCTCGAGCGCTGCGAGTTGGGCATGAAGTCCAGATTCGACGACCGTCGAGTTTTGATCTGGAAACTCCAGCTGGTCCGTGGCGTCGATTTCTGCTTCCAGCTTGATTGTTTCCACGGGTGGACCAGTCAGTCGCATTGCCTCGAGGCGATCACCGGATTCTGTTGTGCCCCTGACGGTGAGTGAGCGCGACAACGTGTCGGGGTTGTACTGCAACGGCACGATTCGGATCACCGCTCCGGTTGGTCGGATCGACTAACACGATGCCGCCTTTGACCAGCCTTGGTGATCCAGGAAACGCGCTCATATCAGGTTACACCTCTTTCTCGTCGGCGCCGGATACTAACTGGCTGAGAATGGACTTCATCTTATCTGCTGAAACTTCGGGTTTTTTCACCTCGACCTGATTGATCGAAGGAAGCGTGGCGCCTTTTTCAGATGAGTATTTAATGGGCGCTTTGAATGAAAAGCCGAGTCCTGTGTCTATCTCACGTCTGGCCAGTATCCATTCCTTTGAGGTTTTGACGCTGAGCCAACCGAATCCGGCTTTGGCCCAGGCGCGGATTGAGAGAGCGAGGCCCAGCAGCAGCGCAAACTTGAGCTCCGGATTCAACTCGGCTTCAATCTTGCCCTGCTTAAACGTTCCGGCAAACGGAACAAACAAACCACCTTTCAGTTTGATCGTGCCCGTGACTTTAACCCCGCCCCCGACTTCGGCGATAAACGCATCGAGCACGATGTCGGCATGGACGTTTGCCTCAAGGAACGCAGTTGCTGGAATGTTTAGCGAGCCGGACAGTCCCAGGCTTAACTCAGATTGTTCTTCGAGGGGATAGAAGCCGGCCTCGAATTTCAAAGGAGCGATCGTCGCGGGACCAATGCTGTAGCCAATTGAGGCGCCGCCACCGATGCGTAACTCCAAACCGATTCCGCCAATCGATAAACCAGGAATGCCGATCGAGATATCAACCGAGAAGAGTTCTTTGGTCTCGCCGAACGCATCGAAAAGCTTGATACTTGCAATCGTGATTTCGCCTGAGAATTTCAGCCGTTCCTTCTCATCTAACTCCACGGCTGCGGTAGCTTCCAGCTTTTCGTTGAATCTGTATTTGACGGAGCCCTTACCGGTAAACTTTCCGTTCTTGTTGAGGGCCAGATCGGCGTAGCCGTCAACCTTGCCTTTCTTCAATTCAACACGGCCCGCGCCGTAGAACACAGGGTTATGTCCGGGCCGCAATTCTGCAGTTAGAGTCTTGAGCTTTGCCGCGAGGTCGAAGATCTTAAACTCGATGTCTTTGGCTTCCGCTACCAGATACTTGTTTGAGGTGTTGTAGACGACGCTGACCCTTACCGGTCCAACTTTAGGTACGTGGAACTTTCCACCGCCGGTAAGCAACCACGCTTTGTCCTCTCGCTTAAGGCCGACAGTGGCGGTATTGTCGCCGGGAAATTTCAGATTCAGTTTGCCATCTACGTCTATGCCCTTTCCGGGAACCATTTGCACCACCAGGCTGCCGCTATCCATGTAGGGCAGGTTGATTTGGCTAGCCTCGATCGTGATTGTTCCTGTCCAGGACCCGGGACCGTACTCCCCACCGCCTTTGTAGGTAATGTCGGCCTCGGCTTTATCCACACCGGGAATAAAGACTCTGAGCTTACCTTCTGCGACAAAACCCTTGCCGTCGGTTGTAGCACTGAAGAGCGCCTCGGCAAGCGGAGGTTTCCCTTTTGGACCAAACTGAAATCCGACCTTGCCTTCCGGCTGAAACGGATTCAGTTGTAGAGCAAGCGAAGCTTCCGAAACGCGCACACCCGAGAACGGCGATTTTAAGTCGTCGGGACCCAAGCTCTTCCCGATGGTCATCTCACCTGGCTTGAAGGTAAAGTCCAGCTGCTTGAGGAAAGGAACGCTGGGTTTGATGTAGCCCCTACCTGAAAGCCCTTCCGTTTGGCTAATCGAAATCTGCGTGATGGCGCCCTTGCTCAGTGGCTTGTAGTCAAACGGAATGAGCGTTTTTTTGTCTTTCTTTTGGGTCAATTCCCGCGTCTTCTTGTCGACGGTGAGCTGGACAGTTTCCTTTTTTTCCGCGATCTCGATGGGGAGGGCCGTGGGGTCTTTAGAATCACCGGCGGTTTCGATCACACCATCGATGGTGTCCGGACCGGTTTTCTTTCGGTGAAGCGTCTTGATGGTCGCGCCGGGAATGCTTTCAGCGAAAGCTTTGTTTTGGGCGCCGGAATTGAGCAGGTCGGTGTCTGAGGGGGACGGCAGGGCCATTATGGTAACGGTCTGTCCCTTGATGGCGATCTCGTAAGGCTCGCCGACCGCCTCCACAGCTTGCGCGCCCAGGTCGAGGGCCACGTAGCTGATGACACCGGGGTTGCCTGACAAATCGGTAGGGCCGTAGCAGATGACGTTATTCCCGCTATAGCGATGGAGCAGGGTACGCTTCGGCGGCACGGCTAGATCCTTGTCAAGTCCTGCCTGCCAGGCGTCACCTCCAATCCCTTCCCTCGTTCGTATGTCCTCCAACAACGATACGTATACGTTCCGGATCTTGGTGACTTTGTCAGGAGTCTGGCGGACGGTCGTCACGTCGAACACGCGACGCGTTGTGATGTTCAAAATATCGGGGCGCTTATACATTTCTGCGCCCTCTTCGCGCTCTGCGTACGCGCCTTTGACCTGCTCGTAGTTTGACTCAGACTCGCCTTCCTGATTCGGCGGCACAGCGATTTCAGGATCAGCTATGCTCTTGGTCTTCCCACGGAAGCCGCTTTTCCCGCTATGAAACTCCTTCTTCAGCGCAATCAACATCGGGTCTTTGCCAGGCAACGCCTCCAGAAGCTTTCGGCCAGCACCCCCCTTTGTAATTCCACCGGTCGCGATCAGATCGCCCGAGTGTTCCTGTAAGTAGTAATCCACGATCTTCTCTTCCGCGATCGTGGCGACAGTAATGTCCTTGATGTCCTGCGGAGGTTTGTTGGTCTTGGGATCAATCAGGGCGCTCTTACGTGGATCTATGTTGGTCCCTGTGGGGCACTTTTTTTCGTCGAAGGCTTCACTCCACGGTACGCGTTGGACCAGCGGCCCGGAGGTGAGACTGGGCATGGACACAGTTCCTCCGCGCATTACCGCCTCAGCGGTCGAGCCGGCCTCTTTCTCAAGCCTCGTGTATTCCGGAGAGTCTCCGTGTATCGGGTTGTCGCTGAAGCGCTGAATGCCCTGCTGCTGGATCGTATGCGCCAGCTCGTGGGCCAGAAGATGATCTCCACTCTCGGTTCCCGGGTGGTAGAGTCCGCGATCGAACACAATGTCATTGCCCACCGTGTAAGCCTTTGCGTTTACTGCCTGCGCCGATTCGGAAGCGAGCGAATCGTTGTGAACGCGGACTGATCCGAAGTCGTGACCAAACCGTGACTCCATGAATGATCGGGTCGAAGTGTCGAGAGGCTGACCGGGACTGTTCAACGCCTGATTCACAATTGGTGGAACGGTAGCCGGCGCAGGACCACCGCTCGAAGCTCGTTGCACGGTCTTGCCGTTCTCTTTCTTGTCGCAGTCGTCGCACTTGCCGGTCGGCAGTTGGCCGCATGCACACGCGCGTTGCAACAAGGCCGTCCGCACCGGCGTAATTGAAGGCCGCACTGGCTGCGCAGCAATCGCGGGTGAAGCTTTCGGCGCAGCGGCTTTCGTCTGCCTGCGATCACTCATCGCTTCGAGCCTCCATAGACTGCCTTTGCCACCAGTGCTCCGATCGCCTTCGACTGCGCGCCCTGGGGTAGTTGAAAACTGTCCGTCTTAAGGTGGTTTGCGTCGCGAGTCATTTGCGGCGGCAGGCCGCAAAGCATTAGTTCGCGTGTAAGTTCCTGGCGGGTGGCTTCGCCGATAGCTTGAGCCGACGCCGCCGGGAAACCGTGTAACACCAACTCTTCGATCTGGACCTTGCCCGAAGACGGAACACCGTGTGCACCTCGAACCGAACGTGGCGGCATGCTCGTGCTTCGCATCGCATCTCGGTGTTGGGCCAGCCAACTTGCTCGCCGTTGCCCACGGTTCATACCCAACCTCCGATTTCAGCGGCGGTGACCTGCTTTTCGATCTTGGCGCACTCACTTCGCGCCGTGCGCAGCAGGTGCGACATCCCGACCGCCTCATCCATGTCAGCGGCCAGAAAAGCGGCATTGAGAGCGATATTGCGGATGTTGCCTCCGGTGACGTTCAGACGAGCCAGCTGGTGAAGATCGAGGTCACGAGTTGGCGCCTCAAGCGGGAAGATGCGCGACCAGATTCTGGTTCGCAATGCTGCATCGGGGAACGGAAATGAAACTACAAACCGAAGGCGACGCAGAAACGCGGAGTCCAGAGAGCCCTGCCGGTTCGTCGTGAGAATCGCAAGACCTCGGTACGACTCCATGCGTTGCAGCAAATAGCTGACTTCGATATTTGCGTAACGATCGTGGCTGTCGCGCACTTCGCTGCGCTTTCCAAACAGTGCGTCCGCTTCGTCGAACAAAAGCACCGCCCCGCACGACTCGGCGGCGTCGAACACTGCACGCAGGTTCTTTTCCGTTTCCCCGATATACTTGGAAACAACCTGGCTGAGATCGATGTGAAATAGATCGAGTTTCAGTTCGTTCGCCAGGACCTCGGCCGCCAGCGTCTTGCCAGTGCCGCTCGGTCCGGCGAAAAGCGCGGTGATTCCGAGGCCGCGCGGGCTGCGCGCGGCAAAACCCCACGACTCGTAAACTCGCATTCGTTGTCGCACCTGCGCGGCGATCTCTCCAAGAGTCTGTAATTGCTCCTCAGGCAATACCAGGTCATCCCAGTGCGCGCGCGTTTCAATGATTTCGGCGAGACCGTTGAGTGAAGTGAGCGATTGCGCCCGGCAGATTTGCCACAGTGCCTTGCTAACACTTTCCGGTTCGCCAGTCGTCTCCGTCTGTCTCAGGGTCTGGCCCAGCGAGCTAATGCTTTCGGCGTCAAACTGAAATTGCGAGACGATCCGGTCGAGTTCTCCGTTCAGGCACTCGGCTAGATCACCTAAGGCGACTGCCCACAGCGCACGCTGTTCGTCGGCGCCCGGCCGCTTAACCTCAAGACTGACCACCGGCGTACGTGGGCGATTGAACAGCGCGGCATTAGTTGTGAATATCGGCGCAGCCGTCTGCTCAACAAAACTTCTGGCGTTGCGCAGCGAAACGACTTCATCTCTATCATCACTCTCCAGGAGAACTGCACTACGAAACATCAAGGCCTCTCGCTGCCAAAGCCGGAACAGCGTTTCACGTTCCAGTGACGTCTGCGGAATGTCGGAGATGTTCAGAGCGTGAAGCCTCAGTCCCAAGGCGCCACAGCAGGCCGCGGCCAAGGTGCGTTTTGCGTCGCGAGCGTCCCCCCCAAGATGAATTACCGGCCAGCCAGGCTCGTTTCGTGACCAGACGCTGATTATTCGCTCAGCTGGATCGCGGTACGATGACGGCAACGACGGCGGTGCAGGAACCAGCCTGAAGAAAGGCGCCAGGCGTTCGTCAAGATACGAAGCTCCCACCAGGTAATGCAGCACGCGCTCGTCGATGCGCAGGGCACTGGTCACGAGCGTATCGCCCCGGTTGACTTCAATAAGCCGCCAGAAGCGAAGAGGACTTGCCGGGGTGATCGCGGCCCAACGCGGCTCGGGAAGCGAATCAAGCGCGAGCGTGAAAGTAGGGTGAGTCATCCGCGTCTGTCGATGGACGGACGCGAAAAGTTGCGCAAACTCGTCGTTGAGTTCAGCGCCCGCACATAACAACAGGACATCTCTCTCGAAGATGTTTAAATTAAGGGCCTGGCACAGGTGATCCAGGGCCGGGGGGGAATCCATTTCATTTGCAATTGCTGAGGCCATCATCTCGAGTGATTCGATCCTGCTTGGGTCCAGCTCCGATTGTTCACCGGCGCTTTCCACTTGCAAGTCGCAAAGACCCTTCACCCTTTCGCCGACAAGCGCCAGACGGGTAGTCAGGTAACGCGTGTTTGCCTCTTGCCAATCGTTTGAACTCGCACTTGTCATGGGATCGTCACCTGTGGTTCAACGTATTGACCGCCCGCATCGCTTCCCAAAGGACTCTCCGCGCCATCTACCTGCACGCGCACAAGGTAGTCCCCGGCTTTGATGCCTTCGACGGGAATGGTTATTGAACTGATGGAGCCTGGTGGTCCAGATGGCGGGCTCAAGGTCATGCGAGAAGGCGCCGCAAAACTGTAAGCTTCGGCTTTGTAAATCCAGGTGGACTTGTTAATGGCGGACTCGTCAGCGGTAGAAACTCATTCAACAACACCGCTACGCGTTGCTGATCACCAATCGGAGGATCAACGGTAAGAGTGATGTCTGCAGAACGTGGATCGGTTCCGGCGCCCTGAACATTGGTGACGTCCGCGTCTGTGATCACCGGGTGCAAAACAAACGCCGCGAGATTTGACTCTACTCCCCGATGCAGCGCAGGCGGCGAACCCAGTGAACGCAGATGCAGGATTTGAACTCCTTGAACGCCTGCTTCCAGAAATGGAGGAATAGTGAGAATGATTTGCTGTGGCGTGATGTTGTCGTTAGCTGGCGCAGTTTCAATTCCACCGACATTCACCCTCACGAAATCTGATTTGAGTTCGCCACCGGCAATCACAAGGTTATGGCCCGGAAGAATTGGCTGATTCCGAAGTATGGGGTCGCCGGCTGAAACCTGTGACTTGATCTCTTCAATAACCGGACGGATGAAAGGCACTGCATAGATCTTTCGCGCTCGCACGGGCAAAGACGATCTCGTCGACTGTTTGCTTTCAATCAGCACAACCGAAACCTGGTAAGCGGCGCTCGGTCGATAGTGGGCTTGAAAAGCAGTCCACATTCTCGAGATCTCTTCCGTGTTAAGCGTCTCCGGCGTAATTTTGATCTGTTCAACCTGTTCGGCAAGTTCCGAAGTAAATAGCGCGCGCAAAGCCGCAGGTAGTCCGCTGCCACCAGTCACAGATGAGGGCGGCGCAAGAGCGGTGCGAATTGCGTTTCGCGTCAGCACGGGAGTTTCGTGAAGCAGTTGCATTGAGTAGCCCAGGAGGATTTCCGAGTGAAACTCGAGAGCGCCATAAGCAGTTAAGAGATAGTGAAGATTCAATGCGAGCGGCGCATTGGTGATTCTTTCGCCTTCGGAATTTCTTGAAGGTAAACCGACGTTACGCCACCCGGAATTTGGCGTGACCTGGTAAAGAAAAAGATTCACCTGGCTCGTTTGGTTTTGAGCTTCGGTGTTGATCCGATCGGGAGGTAAGGCGCTGACGGTGACGTTACCCAACGTGGAGGTAGCATTGTGATCAATCAACCCGTTATTGAGCAGGTCCTTTAAGACTGCGGTCACTGAGGCAATTGCGAGGGCGTTACTCATCGGCGGCCCTCGCTTCGTTCTTTGAGATACTGGTCCAGTGAAGTCGGCGAGGGCGGACGTGGGCTGTTTGTGCGAGCGGTCGGCGCGGACGACGACACAATTGCGCGCACCTCAACGCGACCGATGGTTACAGTAATCTCCGGAGCAGGCGGAGCGATTGGCACCGGGGCACTCGGGAAGACGGCACCGGCTGGAGTCGCCGGCAGGACCAAATCGTGTTTCAGCTCCGGGGCTGATGCGACACGCGGTTGCACGGCCGGCGGATTCTCGCGAGTGTTTTCAGGAGTAGCCTGTTCAGGCAACTCATCACGGACGACCTGGCGAACTCGTGGTTCGAGTCTGCGCCACAAACCATCCCCGTCAGCCGGCACCACGTCGGCCGTGGGAAGTTTCTTAGACCTCGACTCGCTTAGCGGCTTGAGAGTTTCTTTATCAACCGCGACAGGCCACGTTTCCCTTCCGGTATGCGGCTTACCTGTAATCGGATTCTGATTCCGCACAGCAGCGGGGCTCTCAGCCACCGGAAGTTTCGGTTTCGCTTCCCTTCTTTCAACTGGCTTCGACCTTCCAAGGTCATCAACGTCAGCGTTACGAATGCGATTAGACGGGACCGCTACTTTGTTTTCCGGTGGCGGCTGAACAAGCTGAACCGTTGTGTGCACCTGTTGAGGCAATGATCGAGACGCGTCGGCCGGCCGGGCTTCTGCACCACCGGTCAGCTCGCCTTGCCCTGGTCCTTGCGCTGCGACTCCCACCACTGGAGACGACTCGAAAACTGACGCCAGGCGTGGTTGGGCCACGGGCGCTAATGCCAGCGTTCGCAATACAAGGTTGTCCAGATAGCTATTCATCCGCTCACCAGATCCAGGTAGTACTGACGCCGGAGTGGGCTTAAATTGACTATGTCCGCTTCGCGCCAGCCGTACGCGCTCGCGAGTACGTGGACTTCCGAAAGTATTTGTTTGGCCCAGGCGTTAAGCTCAGTCCAAAAAAAGTTTTCGATGTCGAGCAATGCTTGCCAGCGACGGCCGCACGCCGGACAGCTCAGGTCGAGCTGCACGTCTGCTTGCGGATCAACTTCTCCCATTCTGCGCGCAATAGCACCGGTGACTTCCGAGCTGAGCTCTTTGGCCTCTACCTGCCGATCCTCTAATCGCGCCTCTAAAACACAACGGTCCAGCAACGCTGTTTGCGCCGCCGCCGTATCCTCGGTCTGGAAAACCACTGCGACATCGAGACTATTCGGAAGTCGGAAGCGAACTGAATAACCTCCGACCTCCAGCGACAATTCGTCTGCCGGTGTTTCCTTCGACTCGACCTCCAGATCAGTTGTGCTTACTGACCACTCAAGGCGTTCACCACAACCTGGACAATTCGCGACACTCAATAACTGAGGACCAAATGTCCACTCGCGAAGTTTCAGCAAACGTGCATCTCTCTGCCCGACGCTCAGCAGCGAGATCGCCTCAACCGAAAGATCCGGACACGCCGCCGCCAGCAAGGTAAACGTCCGTCCGTAGGCAGGCGCCGTCGATCCTTGCTCCCATGCAGTTAACAATTCCGCTGTTGAAAGCGGGCGCATAAGGCATTAGACGGGCGGTTCGGTAAAGGTCGGCTCGGTTGGTTCAGTCACATCGTAATCGCGCTCCCAACCTTCGTTCTCAAGTTTCAGGTGTTTGAATCGCCACGGCGTTAGCGTTGGCGTCCAGATCGGGAAGCGCCTGATACTCTGACACCCAGCAGCGATATAGACCTTATAGGCGATCGCGAGTTGGCCCGCTTCGTTGTAAAAATCGATGATAATGTCTTTGCGAAAGTCTTTGAGTGACACCTCTGCACCGAGGCCAGAACCGAAGTTCCAGACCTTGTTGGCCCACTTTTCAAATTCGGTGTCGTGGGTCACACCTCGTTCCAGCGTCATGGCTTCATACTCGGTGCGGCCCGGCGATTTGCGGCTGGTGCTGGGATCGCCACCCTCACGATGCTTCACGACTTCGGTGGTCCGCTTTAACCTACCGACCTTGCTGATCCCCGCGACATATCTGCCCATCCCACTTCACGCGAAATTTGAAGTTCTTGTAAGGATCGAAACGCTGCGCATTGACGCTGAATTGAGCCATTACGTCCTCCTTCCAGTGTTGTTGGAGCGCTTAGTAATTTTCAAATCATGGTTCGACTTACAGTCCAACCCCGGCAAGCCTACGTCTCAATTTCGTCCGGCCATCTGCTGAATCCTGAGCACACAAACTCAGCCGGCTTCAAAGGGGCAAAACCAACGCAGGATGTTGACGACGCCAAGGTTGATGTCGTTTTGGGTGGTCGTTTCTTTATCGCACTTGACGAAGTAAGCTTCGCGTGGCGTCTTCCCTTGAAATGCTCCCTGCCTGAACAAGTTCTGCATAAACGCGCCGACGTTGAGGCGAATCTGCGCCCAGAGCGGTTCATCATTAGGCTCGAAGACCACCCACTTGGTACCGCGATACAAACTCTCCTCAATGTAGAGAGCAGTGCGGCGCACCGGAATGTATTTCCATTCGGACGCCAACTGGTCGGCGCCTTCGAGCGTTCGCGCCCCCCAAACGACGCGGCCAATAACTGGAAAGGCCCTTAAGCAATTGATTCCCAGCGGATTCAACTCGCCGTTCTCATCGTCGGTAAGTGACACACTGAGCTGTGGCACTCCGATCAGCGTTGCGTCTTGTCCCGCCGGTGCTTTCCAAACTCCGCGTTGAGCATCGGTGCGGGCGAAGACGCCAGCAACCGCCCCACAGGGCGCGAAGTCTTCGATCTGGTTATCGTGTAATGGATTCGATTCTCGTATTCGCGGGAAGAAGATGGCGGCGTGGTTGCTGCGCGTGCCGACAAAGTCAGTCGTGGCATCGGTGAACTGATCTTTAGCGGTCTTCTTAGTGGTCCAGGCGCTGGGAGGATCCACCAGCAACATTGCCCGCCTGTCTTCGCAGTAGGTCGCGGCCGCGCCAATGAGCGCTGTGCCGACGTCGTTTGTAAAGGAAAACGGCGGGATGCAGAGCAGGTTGAACAGGTCGGTTTTTTCCAGGGCATATAAACCACGTTTGTTGGCCTGAAAACCGCCGCCATCAAACTGAGCCTGAGTGACGTCGTTACCATCCGTGCCGCCAACGGCCTTCACCGGTGTTTGTATTCCGGGTCCCGGCGGACTATTCGGAGGGCTGGCTGCTGTGGTTGTTTCCAACGGCCGTCCGGTTGGCATCAAGAACACGCCAGAATTGTTCTTCGGCACACGCACCAGACCGGAACCTTGATCGAGGACGCGAGCGACGAACCGTGAGTTCAATGAGCTGACCGACACGTTGAGAAACCGCTCGCTGTTCAGGACCTGGTTCGTGTTTGGATCGATCTCTTGAACAGTTAGGTTAAAGAGACTTCGATCAGGGTTAGCCAAAGCTTTGTCTTTGGTGTCGTGATCCACCATGGCCACTAACCGTCCGCCCCAACTTCCCGGGCTGGCAGCATCGAGCAGCAGCTCGTCGCCGGGCGGATTCGGTGAAGGAGGACTACCGGATTCAGTGGGCAGAGTAATCCGTGCGGCGGTAGCGCCGTTGTGGACCCTCACGATCACGGCCTGGCTTCCGCCGTTCAAATAGAAATCACGCACGGCAAAACTCATCGGACTAAGCAGAGACAGTCCACCGAAGTTTCGCTCGTAATCGCCGAAGCTATTGATGGTGATGGCCTCATCCACATGTCCGCGCTCGGAGCGGCCAATGAATGCCGTGATAGAAGTAGCAACACCGGTGATCGTGTGGACGCCACTTGGGATCTCTTCAACATAGACACCGGGGTAAGTAAGTGTGGCTGGCATTAACTTCCTCCTTCGAATTCGACCTCATCGTTTCCCGACGATTAAATGCTGCTTGCGCAACCAAACACTATCCATTTTGGTGAAGCCGGTCGTTGGTTGCGTCTGGGTTCTCCTGAAGGTGTTCGTCTGATTTTTTCAAGCCAAGAGACGTGATGCGATATGAGATTTGGGCGTCCTTTCCTCGGTGTTCACTGATGAACTTTGCATCAATCAATTCCTGGAGAGCTGCCTTTATCGTGGCAACCCGCGTCTTGTGATGTTGCTCGGGTAACCACCACAGAACTATTCCTTCCAGGGTGTCCTGGGCTTCAGGGTTTCTGCGCAAATAGTCCAAAATTGCCTGCGCAGTCTCGGATAGGATTGCTTCATGCATCAGACTAGTCGCTGATCTCCTGCTGACTAAGAACAGTCATCATCAGCAATCGCCGAGCCACCACTAAAGAGTGAATGTTTGTGAGTTTGGCGGAGACGAACCCGGTCTTTTTTGTCCGAGCAACTGCAGTGAAGCGATGAATTTGTCTTGTGGTTCAGTGTGTTAGAGGTAGGACAGAATTGTCATAGCGATCTGACTTGTAGGGGCGGCACTCCGTGGCCGCCCCTCTTTGCGATTGACGTGTTTCAACTGGTTGGGGAATCCGGAGGAGGGGGTGGCCACGGAGTGCCACCCCTTCAATGAATTCCTAAGAAGCTTTGAAGCGAGCCACATTAATTTCGTGTTTTTGAATCAACTGCCAGAACGCGCGACGGTTTTTCTGTGCGACTTGAGCAGCGTGAGTGATGTTGCCCTGACAAACTGAGAGAACTCCCTGGATGTAGTTCTTTTCGAAGCGAGCTATCTCCTTTGCCTTTGCTTCCTGCAACGATTCTCGTCGACGGTCCAGACCTGTGTTTGAAAGGAGAAGATCGTCGACCTCTATTCGTCTGCCATTACACAAAACGCTGGCGCGTTCAACAGCATGCTCTAATTCACGCACATTTCCGGGCCAGTGATAGACCATTAACAGATGCAACGCCTCGCGTGAAAATCCGCAGATCTCCTTTTCACATTCGCGCCCATACTTCGCCAGGAAATGATGCGCCAGCAAGGGAATGTCCTCCTTGCGTTCACGCAGCGGCGGGAGGGTTATGGAGATAATGTTCAAGCGATAGAAAAGATCCTGGCGTACCTTTCCGTGACCCACAGCTTCCTCGAGGTTTGCGTTGCTGGCGGCAATTACGCGTACGTTTGCTTGCTTCATCTTAGGCGAACCCAGCGGGCGGTATTCCTTCTCCTGCAAAAAACGCAACAACTTGACCTGGGCCAATACCGGCAGACAATCGATCTCGTCCAGAAACAGAGTGCCGCCGTTGGCCTCTTCGATCAAACCAGTCTGGAGGCTGACGGCACTCGTAAAAGCCCCCCGTTCGTGACCAAATAATTCGTTTTCCACCAGGTCTGCGGGAATCGCGCCACAGTTGACGGGCATAAAAGGTTGGCGCGCACGAAGACTGGAATAATGAATAGCTCGAGCATAAAGCTCTTTGCCGGTTCCCGTTTCACCGGTCAGAAGAACGTTTGCTTTCAATTTCGCAATCTGCGAGATCCTTTCGACTTGCGTGAGAAATGATGCGCTTTCCCCAATCAGTCCTCTGCGCTCGGGCCCTGTGGGTGAAATCGATTTTAGTCCCGATGCCGGCTGCGCCTGGTCTACCAATCTCCATGCACGGGCCAATACTTCTCCGGCTTTCAACGGCAGCGTAACGAAGTCGTCACACCAGTCTTTGGCCAATTCAAAAACCTCATCTGGTCTACCGGATTCGATTATTAAAATTAGAGGGGCGCGGGTCTCCTGGCGCACCAAATCGACAAGCGTCATGGTTGAATCGAGCCGCGATTGGTCTACGGCGACAAACACGATCGCCGTTGCCGCATTTGTGATGGCATCAATGAAGAAGTGCGAGGCAGGATCCCCTTCCGATTGGGCCGTGCATGTTTCTACATTGAAATGGGGTTCCAGAATCTGTCGCAGCGGGATGGCCAGCTCATAATTTGCCTGCTCCGCGCTGGTCAGAAGCAGTGCTGTCTTTCGTTTCATGGTCTGTCACCACAAGTAATGAGGTTGTAGTTGAGAAGACTACGCAATCAATCTGGTTGGTCTCGTTTCAGAAATAGATTGCTTTGTGTGCTGCCGGCGACCTTATGGTAAAGGGTGTATCTCGAGGATAAGCCGCAGCGAAAACGTAAAGGACGTCAATTTGAAAAACTCGGCGCTACCTAGGTTCAAGCAGATCCACCTTTGAGGCGCCAGTACTGGCGAGGACTCGGTTTCGGTGCCAAGGAATCTACTCCAGTGGTGAGATTAGTGTCAAATATTTACGCGGATTGGTACTAATTGCGGTGATCAACTACAGAACCCAGCGCTCTTTGCACAAAAAGTCTTTTAAGCCTAGTCCGCGATAGCGGACGAATGATAGTAGCCCAGCAGTTCACTGCTGGGAGGAGCGCGAACGGACCTCTCAGTCAGTGAAGCGGACGGCTGAAAACGTTGATAACATAGGTCTCATCATTCAGCCGTCCGCTTCACGGACTACTCTTCATGCCTAATGATCCCAGCAGTGAACTGCTGGGCTACTATCATTCGTCCGCTTAACGCGGACTGAAAGACTACTTTTTGTGCAAAGCCGCAAGCGCTCAAGCTTCGTTTGGTATAATTTACCCTCATTCCCAACATGTCCAAGACTCGCATCATCGAAGCTGTACAAAGACTCGACCTCGAGACAACCACGGAACTGTTAGACGCTAAGCCGGCGTTCCTTAAGGTTATCAATCGTCAGGGTCGAAACCTGCTTCATATCGCCTGCGGAGCTTCGTGCTCAAGACTGAAGGTTGCTGAGTCGAAGGCTGCTCGCATGGTGAATTTTCTGTTGGACCGTGGAATGAATATCGAGGCGGAAGGACTGTCGGGTCCGACATTGAGGATCGTGAAGGCGTAACGGCGAGACTTAGAGCATCGCGGAAGCGAAATAAGAAGTTTTTTCAGGCCCTAACGTGAAGTCGCCTTTGCCCAGGTCACCTGCGTCTTCTGAGTAGCAACACGACGATGACTATGACCACTATGCTCAGGATGCTACCCGGCCAGATGTACCATCCGCCGTCACTGCTGTAACCCCCAGCCACAATGCAGGACGTTTGAGAGAGTATGATCGCGAGTGAAAGGACAAAGATTCTTTTCATAACGATTATTTAGACTAAAACAAGCCTTACGTTGCGTCGTGTAAACGGCAAAACAAGATCCGCTCATCTGAACTGTAGGGGTGGCACTCCGTGGCCACCCCCGTCATTGCCCCACTTCGCGGGCTGCGGGGATTCGTGTAAGAGGGGTCGCGCGCTCCACCAGGCAGCCGCCGCCCCTCCAATCACAAACGCGGCCTTGATTAGAACTTGAACAGCCCCATCAGAGTTCTTCGCGTTCCCAGTGTCGATGCTGAGCGATGGCATTAATAAAGGACGAAGCAAAGTTCGCACTCGCCGGCCCACGACTAATTACCACGCCCTGGTCGCTCGAAACCAAATCACCCGTGGTGTTCGATTCGTTTAAGTTATCACCAAGGGATCGTGCCAGGAAGCCTACGCCCTCTCCGCTGGCCGCTATAGCCTTGCAATGCTTGTAGGCTTCATCCACAAAATTGAGCGCTTCGGTTTCACGTTTGAGAGCTTCCACGCTTGCATCGCCGCCGGGAATGTAGACCGCATCAAACAACACCGACGAGCCGGTGAGAAAACTAAAATCAGCTTTACACTCCTCGCCATTTGCTCCTGTCAAAACGCCGAGTCGAGGAGCGACCGTCATGGCTAAGGCGCCGGCAGTCAGCAGTGCTTTCTTCATTTCCGATACAGCATCGTCATCGAATCCGTCGGCCACCAAAAAAGCGATCTTGCGGGTCCTGATCGAGTCTTTCGGGAAGTTGGGATTACTGACCATGCTCAACGTCGGAGACTCATCTATCTCTTGTGGAACTCGCTTCGGCTGAAACTTACGTGGATCACCGTCGGCCGGGATGCTCATGTTCAAAGGCATTTCCAGCTTCGCCGGCACACTCAAACCCAAACCTTCAGCTACCTGGTTCGCCAGATCGACGTCGACCTGAGCTAACAAACCCAGCATCCGCTCCCTGATCGGCGGCGTCTCCACTTTGCCTAATTCAAAACGAAGCGCCCTGATGATGTGCTTCTTCTCAACCTCCGTCTGGCTGTTATAGAAGAGGGTGGCCTGGCTGAAATGGTCAAAGAAGCTGGCGCTACGCGCACGAATCTTTTGACCATCAATCCTCTCCGCAAAGCTGGTAAATCCACTCATGTCTGCGCCGGCCTGAAACGGACACCCGCCTCGCGTGGTGTTTGGGTCATGAGCTGATTGGCCCCTGTTAACCGTCTGGCGCATGAAGCCGTCGCGTTGATTATTGTGCACCGGCGCAATCGGACGGTTGATCGGAATCTCATGAAAGTTTGGACCACCTAAACGCAGTAACTGTGTATCCAGGTAAGAGAAGAGCCGTCCCTGCAGGAGTGGATCGTTAGTGAAGTCGATCCCCGGCACCACGTGACCGGTGTGAAAAGCGACTTGTTCAGTCTCGGCGAAGAAGTTATCGGGATTGCGATTGAGCGTCAGTTTGCCAATACGCTGCACCGGAACAAGCTCTTCAGGAATAATCTTTGTCGGGTCGAGCAGATCAAAGCTGAACTTGTGTTCGTCTTTCTCCTCGACTATCTGGACACCAAATTCCCATTCCGGAAAGTCGCCATTCTCGATTGCCTCCCAAAGATCGCGACGATGAAAGTCAGGATCCTTGCCGGAAATCTTTTGCGCTTCGTCCCATACAACCTGGTGCAGACCTAGCAACGGTTTCCAGTGAAACTTTACAAAGCGAGCCTTGCCCTTGTCGTTAACGAACCTGAAAGTGTGTACGCCAAAACCTTCCATCATGCGGTAGCTGCGAGGAATAGCACGATCAGACATCACCCACATGATCATGTGCATTGATTCCGGCATCAGTGAAATGAAATCCCAGAAGGTGTCATGCGCGGATGCGGCCTGCGGTATTTCGTTGTGCGGTTCCGGTTTTACCGCGTGGACCAGATCGGGAAATTTGATCGCGTCCTGAATGAAGAAGACCGGGATGTTGTTGCCGACGAGATCGTAGTTCCCTTCCTGCGTGTAAAACTTTACGGCGAAGCCACGCACGTCTCGGGCGAGATCGGTCGAGCCTCGCGAACCGGCGACGGTGGAGAAACGCACGAACACTGGTGTCCTGACTTCAGGGTCCTGCAGGAAGTGCGCCTTCGTGTACTGGGCCATGGATTCATAAACCTGGAAGTATCCATGCGCAGCCGAACCGCGCGCATGCACAACTCGCTCAGGAATGCGCTCGTGATCGAAGTGAGTAATCTTCTCTCGAAGGATGAAATCCTCCATGAGAGTCGGCCCACGTTCCCCTGCCTTTAGCGAATTCTGATTATCGTTGATGCGTACGCCATGATTTGTGGTGAGGAATTCTCCGCCACTGTCCTCAAGATTTTTTTCCAGATCGTCGATCTTTGCGTCGTTGGCCCGGTATGGCGAATTCTCCTGCAACTCTGCCTGCTTGGCGTCTGCCGTGGGCACTTTGACTCGGACCGACTTCGGCTTGTCTTTCCCTTTGCTCGTGACTTTTCTTGTGGTCATAAATCTCCCCGTGGTCTCTCTAGTGTTTGGGCGAAATGCGCCTCCCTGGAGTGCGCCGCCCTTGTCGGCGCTTTGGCCTGGCTGCGCCTGGTCGCAGCACGTTGCCATTGCAAGTTAGTTGAAACTCAAAGTTCTTTACGCCGAGCAGCGTGGCGCCAAGCCGCCACTGGCCAAAGCGGCGACAACCGGGGTCCCCAGCGCGGGCAGCCGCGCTGCGGTGGCGAGGCGCCGCACTCCAAGGAGGGACTATATGGCTTACCTGGCGTAACGCCGGGCGGATGCATGCCCCTACTTACTGCCGGCTGCTTTCTTACGCGAGTTCTTGGCCCGTGCCGCTTCCATCGCCGATCCTACGTCCTGCACTTCCTCTGGAGGCGGAATCACCGCAGGCATTCCAAGAGCCTCGATCCAGAGCTCCCGTGTCCAGCCTTGCGTGTGATAGAGATGCTCGTCTTCTTCGGGCTCAACCTGATCGTACGCCTGCTGAAATACATTCGCCGCCTCACCATCTGCTTTCTTAGCGAGTTGGCCCAGCAGGCTCCAGTTCAGGTGGTCCTTCGTTTCAGCTTGAGTGACGCATTCTGCAGCTACGATTTGCGCTGAGGCAGGGTCGCCCAATCGCAGGCCCATCTCCATGGCTTTCACCAGTGAAGTACCGATATGTCGCACGATTTTTCGCCCCGGTGTTTCCGCTTCCGGATCGAGCCCAACACTCTTCATGACATCGGTGACGACCTGTACGTGGTTATTCGTCTGCTCCAGATACTTCTGCCACTCTTCCCTTAGATCCTCATTCACGGCGCAGCGCAGGGCAGTGGCGTAGATCTGCACTCCTCCCTTTTCTGTTTCCAACGCCTGATACAGTAATTCCGTTACATGATTTGTTAGTAAGGTGTTGTCTTTCATGCTTCCCCCTCTGTTGAGTACGAGTGGTGCCTCGGCAAAGTGTTGCCCCACGCGATGCACGGTCAGAAAAGTAAAACGGGAGGGCCGGAGACTAATTCCCCCGCCCTCCGTTAAGCCCAAGACCCGGCGCGTTAAAGCAAAAATACTAAAACTACGGCGTGGGCCTGGCGTTGCTATTGCCGTTCCTGTTTCCTGAATTGTTGTTGTTTGAATTGATCGGAGCGACCCCGGCGGTATTCTTGTTGCCGTTGTCGTTTGTAACAACGCCTACGTTTGACGGAGCAGTATTGGCGTTTAGATTCTTATTGACGTTTGCATTCGTCTCAATTGCGCTATTCCTGGTCGCATTGCTGTTGTTCGCAGAGTCTGACGCACACGCCGCGCCCAGACTGAGGACAGCAATTGCGCAGAGAAGAGTAAGATTTCGTCGCATGTTTTCTCCCTTTGTTCGACCGGACCAAAAGTGATCGTTGAATTCTGTGGGTATCCATCCAGGGACTCCCTTAAAGCACGGGAAACGGGGCGCCTCGAAAGGACGCCCCTGAATTTCCCAATTAGAAGACTACCGGTAAACGTCTTCGCCGCGATGCCGTTTCCATTCTTCCTCGAAGTAAAGAGCGTCGTCATCGGAGCGAGGCGTTACGCCCATCACGATGCCGCCGTTTTTTATACCTTCTTCGTAACGCTTCACGCGTTCTTCAGGAATGCCTGCGCCAACCAGCGCGCCAATAATTCCGCCGGTTGCGCCGCCGGCACCCGCGCCCGCCAGACCTGCTGCAATGGGGCCAGCGATTAGTAGGCCCAAACCGGGCAGCGCCAGCGTGGTACCAATTGCCGCAATCGCCGCGAGAGTCGCGCCAATGGTGCCGCCGATTGCTGCACCGGTGCCCGCGCCTTCAAGAGCTTTATTGCCGATTTCTGTTTCTCTTCCGTCATCCGTGAAATGCGTCTTGCGCGTCTCGTCCGACATCATTAAGTTGACGTCATCTTTCGAGTAGCCGCGACTGGTCAACGAACCATACGCCTTCTCGGCACTGTCTCTGTCTCTGAATAATCCCGTGACCATACTTGAACGTTGTGTTTGCGAGCCTGTTGTGTCACCCATATGTTCTCCTTCGTAAGCTGAATAGCCTCATTCTAAGGGCCGCAAAATCAGTACGTGCGACTGCGACCTGTATGTTTAGTAGCTTGATAATTGACTTCCGATCCTCTTGGAATTGTAAGATGCATTCTTTCCATACTCAGAAGTCAGTGCGATGGTAATGTGGCAACCACTGTGCCTCTCGCGCAGTTTCTTACGCTATAGAGCCTGTGACCGAAACATCTTGAACAATCGGTATCAAAACCTGACGCACCGGAGACCCGTGTCGCGTAACATGAAATACTTCGATGCACTTCGCTTTCATCCATGTTTAAAGTTCCGATTTGTTCGGCCTCAATAGTGTTAGCTGCACATCGTCAATTACGACAGCGGCTGCTGCTTCTTTTCAAGTTATGAAACTTGACAAACCTGTCGAAACGCCAGACCATGCTCACGGTTTTCAAACTGAAGACATAAGGGTTCGTAGCCCGCTTGAAATCTCCGAATGAAAGTGCCTTTCGGATAGTCACCCGGCCGCCCAGCAGGTTGACTTAGATCGCATTCGTCTTCCCAAAAACTAGTCCCGCCGTCGCTACATTAACTTTGAGCAATTACAGATAAGATACTGATGCGCGTACTGGCCTTAGTTCCATATCCATATGATCAAGCCCCGGGGCAGCGTTACCGTATTGAGCAGTGGGAACAGTTGCTGAAGGAGTTCGGTGCCGAAGTGACCTTCGAGGCTTTCAGGTGCGAGGAACTACATTCGTTGTTGTGCAAGCCGGCGAATACCTGGCGCAAGGCTTACCTCACATCACAAGCGCTTGTCCGCCGTTTAGGGGTTCTTAAGAACGTACGCGATTTTGATCTCGTCTACATTTATAGCGAGGCGGCCCTGATCGGGCCGGCTGTTATTGAGGAGCTTATAAGCCGAAAGCGAGTGCCGATCGTTTTTGATTTTGACGACGCCATATTCCTTCACTACACCTATATCAGCCCGGTAAACCGCTATCTCCGGCTGCTCAAGTTTCCTGGTAAAACAGGAACTATCTGCGGGCTGGCTTCTCATGTGATTGCCGGTAACTCTTATCTGGCAAACTACGCCAATCGCTTCAACAAGAATGTTACGATTGTGCCTTCCACCGTAGACATTGCCAGCTACACGATTGAAAACCACAGGACATTGCCAGCTCGGCCCGTGATTGGCTGGACCGGCAGTTACAGCACTATTCAATATCTGGACAATCTAAGGGGGACTCTTCAGCGCCTCGCAACGCGCGAGCGGTTTAAACTCAAAGTGGTGGGCGTTCCCAACTACCGAATCGAAGGAGTAGAAGTGGAATCCATCCCCTGGAACTCCAAAAGCGAGGTCGCCGATCTACGCGCAATAGATATCGGCATCATGCCTTTAACAGACGATGAATGGACCCGCGGGAAGTGTGGAATGAAAGCACTGCAGTACATGGCCCTGGGTATTCCGACGGTGTGCTCTCCGGTAGGAGTCAATCCCAGAATCATACGTAATAGTGAGAACGGATTCCTCGCGGAAACGGACGATCAGTGGGAGCGTCATCTGACGCGACTATTGCACTCGCCTGAATTGAGAAAAAACCTGGGTATGGCGGGTCGCGCGACTATCGAGGCTGGGTATTCACTGTCGCTGCATGCTCCGACGGTCTATCAGATCTTCAAGTCGGTTCTTGGTTATCCAAAGACCCAGGGAATAACTAACGAAATCGCGGCTCAAAACTTAACACGCGAAATACGATCTACGAAATGACATGAAACCACGCTCAAGAGGCGTTGATTTTTCAGGCATGTTAGTGAATCGCCCTCAAGAGTTTTGAACCAATCTCGCTCCGCCTTCAATAGGACCCTCCCGTCCACTTTTGTTCGCGCGTAACGCAACCAAGCCGTGGGCCCCCACAATCAGCAAGAGAAAGAAAAAGCCATAGCGCATGCGGTACAACGCGCCCAGGTTTGTCACTATGAGCGTTAGAATCGTGACCCCTGCCACACTGACGAAAAACAGCAGCCACGCCGGCAAGCTGGATCTTGATCGCCACAAGCCAATCAAAACCAGAATTTCAACAATGTACATAACTGAAGTTTCCAGGCCCATCAACACGTGACCGGTGATACCAACCCGCTTCCCCGTGATAAACCATCGATTGGGAAAAGGTGCGAGGAATCCAATCACCATCGCTCGCGGAAGATATTTTAGAACATCTCCAGTGCCTGCAAATTCGACATGGGTGTCTATGTCTGAACCAGAAGATTGGTGATACCAGAAGTGTATTCGGATCGCAGAAAGGTGCTTCGCGAAAGAATCTGCTCGTTCTTTTAGTGACAAATTCGGCGGAGGAGTGTGTGTGACATGCTCACCCGTTCGGGTGAGCGATTCGGTCTGCGGTGGAACTATCTGGGGAACGAATAGCAGGGCCATGATCGTGGCGCACAATATCAAGCTGGCGCTGATAATGTTCCCCGCCAGGATTCGCCTTTCCCGGACCTGGCGCACCAGCAAAAGGGTCACTCCGATTAATAGGAGACCCAAAACCACCGCTCCCCAAAAGCCGCTACGCGTGTTGCTGATGCCGTTTGAAACTAATCCTCCCGCAACTCCCGTCGCCAGACCCAATCGCCACGAAAAGGTCCTGGTTAACCAGCACGTCATAATCAGGACGAGTATCAAAAGCATCGTTATGAAAAGCTGGTCTTTCAAAAGTTGAGTTGTATGCAGCAAAAATGATGGCCAGAGACCAACGGCAACGGTTGCCAAAAGGCCCACCCGGGCGTCAAACACCTCTTTGCCCAACGTAAACGTGAGCGCCAGAATCGCAATGTAGCTGAGCAGGTTAACTGGCTCGACGCTTAAGATATTCGTCCCCAGCAGGGGCCGCAGAATCGCAAGACTCAGCGAGTAGACTTTGACATGAAGATTCGCCGGAGTCTTGAGCCAGGTCACCGGCCCGCTCTGGGTCAGAATGTCAGCGTGGGAATTGGCCTCAGACAGGACGGCGCCGCTGTCTGGACTCATGGCTGTCGCGCATCCGTTCCTGTCAATGACTGACGTGCTTATCAGGCGTCCTGTTACGTAGATACCAATGGTGACGACTAATTGTAGAATGGCTGCGTACTTGATCAGTCTTGTGGCAGTAAGTCGTCGCATTTGCAAATACATGATCGCTTTCGCTTTAGGCCAAAGGAAATTCTCTCAAGTCTTCTATTAAAATAAGCTTTGCCTCAAGAGTCATGGGCCACAGCAGACTCGATTCTGCCGCCGGATGTGCGGCCGTGGCTATGCCCCGCCGTAGAGTTGCCGTTAGATCTTGGGCTACGCCCTTCGTGCGGCGTATGGCCAGTACTCATAGGGCTGAGCCGGAACCAAGGGCATAGCCCGGAAATGATCTGGCTTGTGTCGGCGGGGCAGAGCCAACGCCTCACATCCGGCGGCAAAGCCGAATCAGACATTGCTCGAAAGACTTTTGAGGCAAAGCTACTAAAATTTGCCGCGTTGTGGCCCGCGCTCCAGGTCAAACGTCACGATGCTTTTATCACAGTTACTACGTAGGCGATAATTTATCGATCCCTCCGGTGGTAGTCTTAATCGATGATATAAACACGGACTTGAAGCTTACCATCAAGGTTACACTCTCAAGATTTTTGCCGGGGCGCTGAAGTCTGTTAAAAGAGAGGCCGCATGAGTCACGATCGGTTTTTCACAGTCGTCATCCCGACATTTAACCGGGGAGATCTAATTCTAAAAACAGTTAATACTGTCCTGGCCCAGACCTACGCTCATTTCGAAATAATCATTGTCGACGATTGTTCGACTGACAACACCGCGGACATTCTGGAACCCCTGGTCAAGGCTGAGAAAATTCGTTACATCAAACACGCGTCCAACCGCGAGCGTTCTGAGGCACGCAATACGGGAATGGGAAAAGCCAAGGGTGAGTTTTTAACCTTCCTGGATTCGGATGATCTAATGCATCCGACAAACCTTCAGGATGCAGCCACATACCTTAAAGCAAGTCCACAGTCAAAGTTTTTTCATAATCTTCGACAACTAGTAGACCCTGATGGGGCAGTTTTACACCGTTATGAAGTTCCTTCGCTCGACAACCCAAGCCACGCGATCACCGGCGGAAATTTCCTTGGTTGCGCTGGAGTTTTCATTCATCGTGAAATCTTTGAACGCTACAGATTCGATCCCAAGCTCAACGTCGGGGAGGATTGGGATTTTTGGCTGAGAGTAATAGCTGTCTACACGCCGGGGCGGATTAACGAATTTAACAGCTCCGTCGTTCATCATGGACAAAGGTCCACCAGCCGCGTGGATCTAAAGCACCTCCGCAATCAATACGCATATTTAGCCGCAAAGCTTGCAAATGAACCGGACCTGAATTTGGTTTATGGAAAGTATCTCAAACGATTCGAATCAGGGTCTTTGCTCTATATCAGCACGGTCGCAAACTTGATGCGTGAGCATGGTCAGGCTTTGAAATGCCTCATTCGAGCTGCTTACGTTGATTTTCGATTAGTTGGTTCCATGAGTTTTATGAAGGCCCTGGGCATCGCCATACTTAGATGGAACAAAGGGCACTGACTTCAAACCAACGCCGCAATCATTTTTCCGATCTGCGTTGATAGGGGGCAGAGTTGGTCTCAAGCTTTCCAAGTCTGCGGAGTCTCACCAGGTTAACGTGTTCGATTAAATAGGCATTTTCTCGACCAGCAGGGCACGGTCTTCGTCGTTCAATGGTCGATTGGCGATAGCGCGGTAGTGCGCGCGAAACGTGCGCGCACTCTTAGGCCAGCTAAAGTCCCGCATTCGAAGTTGTCCACGCTTCACCAGGGTCCGGCGGAGCGCGTCATCTGTCCAGAGGCACTTAAGGGCTTCAGCAATTTCCTCCAGACTGTAGGGATCAAAAACTAAGGCCGCTTCGTGGGCCAATTCAGGAAGCGAGGTGACGTTCGAACATGCGATCGGCACATTTGCCAGGAACGCCTCTAATATTGGCATTCCGAATCCTTCGAACTTTGTGGGATAGACCATATAGCGACATAGGCGATAAAGGCACTGCAATTCCAGGGGTGGGACAAAGCCCAGGAATTGAACTTGAGCATCAAGGTCTAATTCGCTTATTTTCTTCTGAATTTCGGCGTAGAAACCGTTCAGCCTGCCGGACGAGACCAGGTGAATCCGGATGCCAACCGTGTCACGCAGGTGCGCAATAGCTTCAACTAAGCCGATATGGTTTTTGTGCGGAAAAGTTTTTGCCGGGTAGAAGACAAAGACATCCGGAAGGGCAAATTTCCTGCGTGTCGCTTCCAGATCCTTCTGGGTGGGCGTTGGATACGCACTCAACACGGGTCCGGGGGGAATAATCCTAACCTTGTCTTCCGAAAGACCATAGTGGTGCATGATGTCGCGCTGAGTCCAGGTGCTTGCCGCCACCACCATCTTCGCCTGATCGCAAAAGGCGCGATAAGAAATCTCTCGGTCTTCGGCCTCCCCCGAAGTGAAGAACTCCGGTAAATGCAGATGTTGCAGATCCCATGCCTGGTAAATGCTGGGCACCTCAGTTAAGAAAGCATTCTGGGTTGTGAAGTGAATAAGGTCGGCCCCAACTCTCCTTAACGTGCTATTTGAAGTTGGCGACAACAGATCGAGCCGCCTCCCATTACCTCCCAACCTTCTGAAAAATGGTTTGACAAACCTGCTAGCAGTGCGCAGGGCAGGCGTCTTGCGTAAGAGAGGCGACCACCCCGGCGGGCGAGCTGCCGCGGTCACGTAGACCATTCGGCATGCGCCCGACACGTACGGCTTGATCCAATTGTCCGGATCGGAATAGTGCAGGATGAGATACTCTTCATCGCCATCTGCAAGCCGAGAAAGCGCGTCTACCAATCCGATGACAAACTGTTCCACGCCTCCGACCTCGCCAGTGTTAATCCGCGCGTCGATGCAAATGCGAAGCGGGTGATGTTTGAAGGATGACAACGGTCCCAGCCTTATTGATAGTTCGACGGTTCAGGCTTCAAGTTTCAGAAGTAATGGTCCATTGCCTTGTCAGCCACGACAACTATCCGACGAAGCTTGCGTGTTCGATTAGCCTGAGATCATATGGCGGATTCTTTGAAAGACTTCTCCCGCACGAAGGCCAAACTATTTGCCAGGCTGTATCTTTCGAGCCATGCCGTCGTGCGCTGGAATCCCTCGGCGAAACCAACCCGCGGGCGAAAACCGACGACGGCTGCTGCGCGCTCTGAGCTGAGACGGGCCTCCGATAACTGGAGCATTGTCCACATTTCACTAAATGCTTTCTTTGGCGCTGAGTTTGAACTGGCGCTGCTCGCACCGCCGCGTAATTTTTCAAGATAAGGACTAAGAATCGGCTTGCGTCGTAAGGCCAAATATCCACGAAACACCGTGGCCCGCATTGCCGGACTCTCCATCACGAAATCGCGGAAATCCCGACTCTTGATGACGGGAATCAGAGGCCGCACTGATTCTCGCACCCAAGCGCGTACCGTCAAATTTGCGTGGGTCACATCTTCACGACACATACGCTCAGGGTATGCTCCAATCAATGACGCGTACGCGTCAATATACTCACTCCACTTGAGTGGCGCGCCATCCGTGATAAAGAGTGGCTCGCCGAATCCTGTCGCGGTGATCAAGGCGCATTTGATTGCCTCGATCAAATCGTCGATGTAAATCAAATTGCACCAGCCACCATCCTCCAGCACACAAATTTCGTCGCGCAGCAATAACTCGCTTAATTCGGCGCTCCATCGCATGTAAGGGCCATACACAATGTGCGGGCGGAGAATTACACCTTCTAGTCCACGTGAGCATTCGCGCATCACGGCGAGTTCGGCCTTGGCCTTTTGGTCAGCATAAGGCTCGCCGGTCCTTTTGGTCTTATGCCGCTCTTGCAGCACGTCTATGCTCGCCGGCAGCGCTTGACCATACACAGCGGCCGAGCTCATGTGAACGAATCGTTTGATTTCCAGTTCACGCGCGACCTCGAGCAACACCTGCGTCTCCTGACTCGCGTTCTCACCAACACCCAAATGCACAATGGCATCGCAGCCTTCCGCAGCGCGTTTGACTGCTACCTTGTCCAACAGATCAGCTTCGACTATTTCCAAAGGGTAACGCATGATGCGTGCGGCGGTACGATAACTGCGCACCATGCATCGCAATTCGCTCAAACGGTTTTGGTCAGCCCAAAGTTCGATCAGCCGCGAGCCAACTGCACCGGCAGCCCCGGTCACCAGGATTTTCTTGTACGGAGAGTCAACTTCGCGCACGACCGCGCTCGCGGTAGTGGCCCACGGCTCGTGATAGGGTTTTCGTCGGGAATAACAAGACTCGATCACAGCGGCAGCGCTAACACCAGCTTCCGCCGGAGCAATCAATTTGGTCTCTCCAGCGACGGTCGCGAGAAAATTTTTCAGTTGTTTTTTGAAGGGATCAAATGCCGGGACGGCGGCGGTGGTAATGAAGGGCTTCTTGTCGTTGCCGAACGCGACCCGAATTTGCGACCATTCGTGTGGATCGACGTCGATGTGACCGTGCTCGCAAACAATGTGCAGACGGTTGGGGGTTCGAAAGGCACGTGTCAAATATATCGACCCAGTTACCGGGCCATGCCCTGTTGCGCAAGTAACCCTGGCTAACGACACGGATTCAACGCCGCCTCTAATGTCGTCAAGGTACTCGTCGACCATGAGCGGCCCGAACCAGGTTGCCAGTAGGTCGAAAACATGTGGGCCAAGATCGATGAGCACTCCGCCACCCGCCACCCGCCGATCGAAGGTCGCACGATTTAGCGGCCAGTCCCAGGTGGATTCCTGGACTTCAAAGCCCAGGGGTTTGCCCAACAAATTACGACGTAAAGCATCCGACACCAGCTCAGTCGAACCGAAAAAGCGTCGCATAAAGCCGCACGCCAGAACGCGGTTGGTTTGCCTGGCGGTTTCAGCCATCCCTTCGGCCTCAAGCGGCGAAATCGCCAGAGGTTTTTCGCATAGAACATGAACGCCCGCCTGCAAGAGTTGCACAGAGACCGCCGGATGATGAACATTCGGGACCGCTACAATGGCGGCGTCTGCGTATGCGGCAACCTCTCCCGAATCTCTCATGACGCGGGCCGTTGGAAAGAAACGTCGGCGAAAAAACTCTGCGCGAGCCGGATCGAGATCGAAGAGCGCGGTGCAGTTTGCTCTTTTAATATTCATCAAGGCGCGTGCGTGGGTCAGCGCGATGGCGCCGCAACCTACCAGGGCTACTCGAATTTCTTTCTGCGGTAAGCTCATCTAATGGAATCTCTTAAAGGTTAAAAGCAGACCGGCGATTATCAATTAGAATCAGAGTGGAGCAACTCGGCCCAGGACCTGATCAACGTGATAGCGTGCAAAAGATAGCAGCCAGTGTGCTTCTTCAAGGGCTGTCTTGTCTTTGGTCCACAGCGCACGGATACGCCATCTCAATGCCATCAAAAACCAGTGCACAGCTTGCGCCAGCCAGCCGAGCCGCCACGTCAGAGGGTTCCGGTGCCGTCTGGCGAAAGTGTAGAACCCGTCAAGGTAACGAAAATATTTATCCTTCTGGTAGAGCTGTTGGCTGCTCTCATTTTCAAAATGTATGATTGGCGCTCCATGGACGTACGCCACACGCAGACCCGCCTCGCGTATGCGCCAGTACCACTCGACGTCCTCACCGTACAAGAAAAACTCTTCCGGCAAGGGCCCGACCCGGTCAAACAATTCCTTACGAAATGCTACGAAGGAATTGCTTAGCCAATCCACCTCCTGGGTTTCCAGCGCGTACCAGAACCGAGCTAGCTTGAGATTCTTTCTCAGCATCAAAGGACCGAACTTGTTCATTCCCAGAGCAACTCCAAGATCAATCCAGAGCGAAGGAAACCGCAACCCGGACGGTAAGAAATCTTTCTTACGGTTAAGGTGCTGGCCACCGGCGACGGCAATCTGGGGATGCTCTTCGAGGTATTGAACCAATCGCTGGACTGCGCCGGGAAGCACAATCGTGTCACTGTTCAGCATTACCAGGTATTCACCCTGGGCAGATCGAAATCCGAGATTGTTTCCGCGAGCAAAGCCGAGATTTGAGCCGCTGCGCACCAAAGTAACATCAGGATGAAGCGCCGCGATGGTGTCAGCGCTGCCGTCACTTGAATAATTGTCAACGACAATAATCTGCGCGATCAGTTCGCCGAGTGTCTGCTTGAGCGAGTCAAGGCATTGGAGTGTTACATCCCGAGTATTCCAATTCAAAATCACAACTGATACTTGCGGCTGGCCCTCTACGAAAGCTCGAGACTGTTCCCCTAAACCGGTCTGTTCGACTGCAATTGTCATAGACTTTGCCGCACCTGAAATATCAATTACGACCGCTTGCCGAGTCTGAACAAGCCTCTGGATGACCTGGTGCCTTCACACCGTGTTCACTATCGCCGACAATCCATCAACCAGCCGCGCTCTTGAGAATTCTTTCGCCACCGTCTGGCGCGCGTTCTCACCCAGACGCCGGCAACTCTCCGGATCCTGCCAGAGTCGCACGACGTGTTCGGCAAACTCCCCGGCGTTGTTGGCTACCAGGCCGTTCTCTCCGTGACGGATGGCAGACTTCTCCGCCGCCTGCTTCAAGGCTACAACCGGAACGCCGTGGGCCATCGCTTCAATAATCTTGACCTGTTGTCCCGTGCCGCCGAACACGGGACATACGAGAAATCTCGCAGCTTCGTAAAGGGGCTTGAGGTCTGTGACGAACCCGCTCAACTCTACGCCCTCGACCGGAACCACGCGGTCGCAGCAATATCCCGTAACCTGCAAGCAAAACGACTGCACACTTTTTTGCACAATCGGTAAGACCTTTTTAACAAAGTAGAAATACCCTTGAAGGTTGAATGGATTTGGACCAGTGGTTAAGAGCGCGGGGCCGCTGTAGGTGTTCGCCAGAAAGCAAGGGTCCTGCGTCATCGGAATATATAGGACCTTGGTTCGTTGCGTCTGTCGCCGCATTAATTCCGCATCATGACGCGAGATGGCAATTGTGTAGTCGTATTTATCATAGACGCGAAACTCTTCGGGCGACGCCTGCAAATGCAGGTCATCAAAAAACTTTTCACTTATCACTTCATCGCCAACCGCGGCGGCGTCGATTGGCGGCGGGGGAAGATGACTATCCACAGCGCGCCACATACTTAGGCTCAAGGTTAGCAGGTCTATGGTCTCTGAAACGCGAACGATTGATTGAAACTTTCGATGATTCAGCAACCCGTCCCAGTAAGCGTAGTTAATCATCACGATATCGGGAGCAGTTTCGCAGAGGAGACGAGTGAACCAGCGGCGCATTCCCGGCGGCGTATACAGCGACGAAAACGGCGAGGGTTGTTCGCCCCGAAGGGAATAGTATTTTTGCAACAGTTGTCTGACTTTAATATCTACATAATCTGGTTTATGCAGGCGAAAACTACTCAGATAATTTGCGCGCAAGTGAGCGACGCTCTCGTCGGTCCATTTGTTATGGGCCGTGAATTCGGAACTAGCCAGAGTTAGCTCACAGTCGTGTTCCCGGAATCCGCCCAACATCTCAATCCCGCGCTTATGAAACCCTGACCTTGACGGGTACAAATTCTGAGGGAAAAAGATCAACACTCTTTTCTTCATAGTGTGACTATTGCCCTTCGCTCCAGGCCCCGAGGACTCGCTACGACTAAATAAGCGAGAGTCTCAACAGCTTAGTCCTTGCGAAGATCATAACGACGGCCATTAAAGGCAGAGACCAATGAGTCACATTCTCCCTAATCGACTCTCGCTGAAAGCGAGACAAATCTCCGGGATGACCAGCTACTTATGGGCGAAACACTTTCTGATCGTCGTCGTCGCTTATCGAGAAATTCCACTGGGCAATTAGCTCCTAATTCGTCGAGCGGCCTTTTGAGCGATCTTCAAAACCTCGCCCTTCTTGAGATGTCCGAGCGTGCGCCTCAAGTCAGTGGTCAGATTATTCAAGTTGTACTTTGGTGCGGGCCGATAGGGAAACTTTAATTTGCCGTCAATAAATTTCAGCGAACCATTTAGTGCTACGTAAGGCTGCTCCATCCACTCTAGATACTCGCTGCCTTCCGCTAATTTTTTGAAGATGGTTGTACGCGGCGGAAAGTCGCCTACCAACTCCCATTCAGGTTGAGCTTGCAGGAAGTCACTGAGTATTTGACAAGACCAAAGCCAGACATCATCAACCACCAGAAAGCCGCCTATCTTGATCTTGGCCGCAGTGTAGAACCAATCGATATACGGAGCGGGAAAACCGTGAAGCCCGTCAATCAAGAGGAGGTCAAGCTCCGGCAATTCGAGCTTCGGAAGCACATGCTGCGACATGCCCACAATAAAGTTAACCTTGTCGATCGAAATACGCTTTTCCCGGCAATACTTTTTGATTTCTTCAAGCTCATGCTCCGCCGGGGCGATGACCGTGTGGCGCGCGCCTGACAACGCGAATATTGCCGTGCTGACACCGCACCCGGTTTCCATCGTCGTTGAATTCTCGTCAAGATGCGAGTGGATAAAAGCGAGCACTTCATCCATCAGACCCATTGAATAAAGATTTCCCGATTGGTCTCGATGCACAGTGGGCGGGTCGGCCAGGACCTGCTGTAGGTTCATTCGACAATCCCAAACCTTTCAAGAAGGGTGGCGACTTTCACCCCCAGGTTAAGTAGATCGGTGACGGGTCATCTCGAAATTGTTCGACTGACGACCTTCATTCCAACTCTCAAATCAAACTGGGCCTTCCCTCTAACCCTCCATCGTTTGCGCACCTTCACGCTGAACCTGCCAGTCCAGAAGCGGGCGCACCACGCCAGGAAATGGGCCTGCATACTCGCCGCGGGCTCCATCGCCTTGGCTATTGTCGACAACCAAAAAGCTGACGGCACCCGGCTCGTTTGCTATGAACTCGGCTGGAACCTGAGTAGTAAGTGCGACCAAGACACTAAACTGTCCCTCTGTAAGGAAATTGCCCGGGATCGTGCAAGTGCTCCTTACGCGCCCAGTGAATGCACGCGACTGATGACGCCAGTCAGGATTCACGTAATCTCCAGTGTTAAAAAGGCATGTCCCATTTTCATCGAAAATCTGCACGCTGGCATAAGGAAACTTCCCACTTGAGAAGTTGTAATAATCAATCTCAATCCTAACAGGATCGCGAATGTCGACGGACTCAGCGACGTGGCCGTCCTTGTCGAGAACACGAACGGCCAACAACCGCGCCAGGTGGTTTCCCGGCGCTTTGCCAAACTCCCACTCGCGCGCGGCAGTCGTCATCGTCCCGTGACGGAGGTAACTGCTTGCGACCTGTTCGGAGGGACCAGACTGTAGTAAGCGGCCCGCGTCGAGCCAGATGGCCCTACGGCAAATGCGGGTGACGGCCGGCATATTGTGCGATACGAAAATGATGGTGCGTCCCTCGGTGCTGACGTTCTCCATCTTTTTCAGACACTTCTTCTGGAAGCTAGCGTCACCGACGGAAAGCACTTCGTCAACAATCAAAACCTCGGGATCAAGGTGCGCCGCGACGGCGAAGGCAAGGCGCAAGTACATTCCTGATGAATAGTGCTTAACGGGAGTGTCAATAAATGTTTCGACTTCAGCAAAAGCCACGATCTCGTCAAACCGGCGTTTGATTTCGCTTTTCCTCATCCCCAGGATCGCGCCGTTCAAGTAAATATTTTCACGGCCCGTCAGTTCCGGATGGAAGCCCGTGCCGACTTCGAGCAAGCTACCAACGCGACCGCGAATCCTTGCGCGCCCCGAAGTCGGCTCCGTAATGCGCGAGAGAATTTTTAGGAGGGTGCTTTTGCCCGCGCCGTTGCGCCCAATGACCCCTACTACCTCGCCCGGCAGCACCTCAAAGCTCACATCCCTGAGCGCCCAGATCATCGAATCGGCCACGCGTGGGCCGGAGCGCAGTCGATTCAGTGGCGCGCGAACCATCGCCATCATCGATTCTCGCAGCGTGGCATAAGGCGCCTGGGCCGCCCCGATGCGATACTGTTTGCTCAAGCCCTCAACTTTAACGATTGGCTCCATTTGCTGGCTAAACTATGTCGGCGAATCCTTTCTCCACCCGCCGGAAGGCATAAACGGAATACACCATTAGCGCGATTGTTAGGCTGGCTGAAATTCCGAGGGCAGTCCAGTCAAACTCCCGACCAAACAAAGAGGCTCGGAAGGCTTCGATGATCCCAGTAAGCGGATTCAGCCGGAGCAGCCATCTCCACCTCTCAGGCAACATACTCGTCGGATAGATGATCGGTGTTGCAAACATCCAAAGCTGAACCACAAAGGGAAGGGCATGTCGCACGTCCCGGTACTTCACGTTTAAGGCCGAAAGCAACATTCCAACGCCGACAGCCAGAAATGCTGTCATCAGCACCAGCACCGGCACCATTAGAATCGTCCATCTCACGTCAATGCTGTAGTAGATACCCATGACCACGAGCAAAGGGAATGAGATGAGCAAGTCCAGCAATCCCGCCCCGACTGCCGCTATCGGAATAATCATTCGCGGAAAATACACTTTGGTAATGAGATTTGAACTGCCGACCAGGCTGTTGCTGCTATTGGTGACTGCGTTCGCAAGGAAAGTCCAGAACATAAGAGCTGAAAAGGCGAAAATGGGATAGGGAATGCCATCAGATTTGATGCCTGCCAGCCTGCCGAATAACAGCCAGAACAAAAGCATAGTGGACAGCGGCTGAAGAACGGCCCACGCCACACCCAGCGCCGTCTGCTTATAGCGAAGTTTAATGTCGCGCCAGGCGAGAAAATAGAGTAGTTCGCGATACTCCCACAGTTCTTTTAGCTTGAGGGAAGGCCAGCCGCGGGAAGGTTCAATCAACACTTCGTTCAGTGTCACTGAAGCCGCTGCACTTGGATGATCAATAAGACTGGTGTCAGCTGTACTGTTGGTCACGCGGTTTGCTCTTTGAACCAGAGTGCCAGGATCCTTACGCCGCATGGCCGTCGTCGTAGACTCGTGGTGGCTCAAGGTTGGTCGAGGAGAATTCTATCATAGCCCGGAGGTCTGGCTTCCGCTGAGATTGCCGAACCATTTGCATTAAATGAAAGACTTGTTGCACTCTAATTCTTCAGTGCAGCTATAGGCTTTCCGCCCGGACCACGGGCTTCGACACACTACGCTCCCCTAGTTAGGCGATTGAGGACTACCGAATGTTCTTTGCCGAACGTTGGTACTGGCGCAGTCGGATTCAGGAATGGGTACAGAACCCAGCGCGGTAGCGAGGGCTGCCGGAGGCGGCGAGCACTACGGGTTCAATTGCTTTATGTTGTGTAGCCTCCTGCATTCCGCGCTACCGTGCTGGGTTCTGTAATTAATTGCCTGAAAATCAGACTGCCCAAACACCAACCTTTCTTAGTTGACGGAGTGGGATAGATTCCGGAGTATCAAGCCGTGCAGCACAAATTCCGCAGCTTAAACATGGAGTTGGCTTCAGCGTGCAACTTTGATTGCTCGTATTGCCCCGAGCACAAGATGACACGCAAGAAGGGCCTCATGGAGTATGACCTCGCGATCCGTCTTCTCGATCAAATCAAAGAAATGAATCTCACTGAAGAGATCAATTTCTATCACATGGGGGAATCCCTGCTCCACAAAAGGGCGCTCGATATTTTCGCATATGCGAAGCAGAACGGTTTTCGCGTCAAGCTCAATACCAACGGATCTCGGTTGGTACCGGAGATGAGGAAGTCCCTTTTGCAGCTAGACATTGACCACTTGTTTATTTCGTACCATTCCTCCTACGTCAAATTCAATAAGTTCGCCACTTTCAAGACGCCTATCTCGTTTGAGAAGTGGCATGAACAGATTCTTTCTACCGTGGAGGATCGCTACAAATACGGTTCGAAGTCCCATGTCGCGATTATCTTGTTCAAGGCGGCGAAGGCGCTTCGAAAAGAGCAAATCAAAGACGTTCGACTTCTCGAGACCAACGAGGAAGTGCAAGAGGCACTCGAGGTGTGGTTCGAGCTCGGGAAAAAGTTATCGCAACAATATAACCTTCCGTACCTTCACGATGAAGACTCCAGGTCTTTGGCGAAGAAAATCATCCATGGCGTTTTCGATAGAGCCAACAAGGGGTTCCCTGTCATTCCGGGATTTAGCGTTAACTTGATCAAGGTTCACACGTGGAGTAATGACGTTGTCTGCAGCAGTAAGTCGGAACAAAGACCCGTCAAGAAGGCCTACTTTGGTGGGTGCGATGCGCTCAGCGACTCAATGGCAATTTTTGCCGACGGTAGTTACTCTCTTTGCTGTGCCGATTGGGACGGCAAGGTGGTCGTGGGTAATGCTCAGACGCAATCATTGAAAGAATTCCTGGACTCCGACAAGGCGAATTACATCCGCGACAGTTTCAAGAAGGGCAAGCTGGTCCTCGACTACTGCAAGCAGTGCCGCGGCGGCTGTACCACGAAGAGTTGGGCTTTCAATCAGGCGCACTCCTACATCTATTACAATAGCGAGTCCTACCGAAAATTTCGCCGTCTCTTCAACATGGACTAACCGAAGGGCTGGCTCTTCAACCCTCGCTGTCTTGTTCGCCTGCGCGATTAATATGCAGCCCGGCCGCGCTCTTTGCGCCTTCAAAGGATGGGAGAACCTACGCGTGGAGGCGCGGAAGGGTGCCGCCAATTAAAGAAGACTTTGCAACAGAAACCACAAATGACCCCAAACCGAGTTTCTGAAAAACTTGATGTCCTAACTGTGCTGCTCTTCTCAAATGGCTGGTTCTTTATCGTTCCTTATTTACTGCTGTATCTGCTTTTTAAGTACCTGCATTTACCGGTTGCAACTCTGAAGACGATCTTCGTCTGCCTACATCTCTGTAACATCCTGCTGTTAATGAACTACCTATGGAGGATTAGCAAAAAGGCTGAAGTGTCGGATTTTGTCTTTTGGATTGCCCTGGCGCTACTCTTTTTGATTCCTGGAGCTTACCTGGAGTTTCCCTCTGACCCCTGGGAACATTTTCGCCGCATCTATGCGTGGCAGGCCAGCCGCTTCATCGATGACAATCTGGTAAGCGATAAGTTCAGTTATTTTTGGGGCTGGACGCTGATGTATGCAGTAAAGCCCTTCTATAGAAGGAACGCGATCGACATTTATAGCGCGTTCTGGCAACTGTTGCTCGCCTATCAGTTTTACAGGCTCGCGTTGCGACTGGGATTCTCCAGGCCTTGGGCCAGAATACAGACGTTAGCGACGGTGTTTCTCTTCGGCGTCAACGTCTTCAGTTTTTATCGATACTATGCTCTAGCCTCGACAATCCTGTCGTACATCGCTTACCTGGCTGCGTTGATTGCTGTAATGGATTTTTTGGAGGGAAAGAAGAAGCAAGCGCTCTTAATCCCGATACTACTACTCATAATTTATTTCAATCACCAGCAGGAGTTTATACTGTTCGTCATTTCCACGGGTGCTGTGCTTCTCCACCACGCCTATGAGAGAGGAAAACGATGGAGAACAGCGACGACGCTGTTGCCTTTAGCCATAATCGGATCGTGGCTGCTGGGTGCGTGGATAGTGCGCAATCCGCAAATAGTACCGGTGGCAGTATGGAATCCCGGCCCACCCTATATTTCACCACTTGGAACTTTTCGGCTTTGGGACTTGCGGTTGCCGTATTTTGAAGTGATAGGTGTTCACGGTCTGATCAGTCTCGCTTTCGCCATCGTGTTTTTTAAGAAGTACACGCGCATAGCGTTTCTTAGCCTTACCCCGTTGTGCGTTCTGCTTTTTTCTCCATTTGTCCTGGCTTTCGCTGCATTGATGGGCGCAACGGATCATTATGTGTCATGGCGACCTTTATATGCGTTCCCATTAAGTTTCATCCTGGTGTGCGGCCTTAAGGAACTTATAGAGTTCCTAGTACGAAAACGTGGCCCAGGTGTGAAAACTCGATTGGTCCAAGTCGGAGTGGTGTCGGTTGTGGTGCTACTTTCAATTGTCCCGGCGTTTCCTTATCGTGGCCGGCTTTGGTTCGTAGTAAACCGTCCGGCAACTGAACTCTCACTGCAGCGAATCGATCAAACGGCGCAATGGTTGTCTGATAATTACAGGGAAGGCATTCCCTGCTTGTTAGTGGCCGACTCTACGACCGGCACGGTGCTGGCTGCTTCTCTTGTGATGCCACCAGAAGCCGCGAGACTGGCGCCGCGAAACGCTTTTGATTTGATATCGACAAAACAGCCCTTCGAAGCCTATTTGAAAGCGAATCAGTTTTGCGGCTTTCTGGTGTCGAAGCCCGCGGAAGTAATTCCTGCACCGGTATCCCGGGTGGCCCAACTCTCGGGGCATTGGGACCCCCAGGCGGTCAATAAAAACTTGCTGCATGGCGAAGACGTAGACCAGACTTTGACATCGCTGACCACAGCGGGTTGGATCAGGACATCGGTTCCACCATTCTACTGGCTGTATCAAGCTCCACAAGTATCGTCAAAACCGTAGCGTGCACCGGTTATCGACCTCTTATATAGTAGGTCCACAAACGACATGACCACCGCAACTGAGTATCTGAGGGACGAGGGGCTAAACCTCTTTGTTCGGCACGAATTTGCTGGACTAGCGTATAGCGATGGCGCAGAGCAACAACTGCTCTCAGCCGTCTCCCGCGCGACTGATCGAAGCACTTTTTCAGAGGAGCTGCGTAAATCAATTGTCGATTGGCCTTCCGAATACCATTTCAGCCGTGAGCGTCATTGCCTGATTCGTCCCCTCGGAATCAAAGCCGGAGACCGCGTTTTGGAATTAGGCTGCGGCTGCGGCGCCATCACCAGATTTCTAGGCGAGCTTGGAGCGGAGGTCACCGCGGTCGAGGGAAACCCACAGCGTGCACGTATTGCAGCGGAGCGATGCCGGGGAATGTGCAATGTTCGAGTGGTGTCGGATAACCTACTCGATTTTGAGAGCCTGGAACGTTTCCAATGGATCCTCCTCGTGGGGGTGTTGGAATACGCTCCAGTTTTTTCCGAACACAAGGATCCAGCCACGCATTATTTACGAAGCGCGGCGAGGTTTCTGACCGATGACGGTAAACTGGTTGTAGCGATCGAAAACAAGCTGGGCCTGAAATATTTTAATGGTTTGGCAGAGGACCACTTCGGTACTCCGTTTGTGGGAGTCCAGGGATTATACGGCGACAACACACCACGGACTTTCGGACGGCGGGAGCTCGAGCGGCAGATTCGAGATGCGGGGTTCGCCCACAGTCAGTTTTACTATCCCTTTCCTGATTATAAATTACCGCGCGTTGTACTTTCGGAACCTGCTTTTGTCGATGAGCTATTTAACCCAGCTGATCTTCTCGCTCTGTGTGTCCCACGCGACTATGCTCGGGAGTCGGCTCGGTCTTTTGATGACGCGCTTGTGCTTCGGGAGCTGGCAAACAACGGCCTGCTCGCTGACCTAAGCAACTCCTTACTCGTAGTCGCGTCGCGCCAACCTTTGTTGCGCAATCGGACCGACCTGGCCGTCACTTTCTCAGCTGCTCGCACTCGCGAATTCGCGACCCAAACGCGGTTCACCAGGACGCCTGAGGGAATACAAGTAATTAAGGAACCCCTGGACGCTCTCGCTGCGCGTGAGGCGACGCTGAATGATGGCAGCAAACTCACAAACCTGCTGGGACGGGCAGCATATGTCGAAGGACAATTACAGTACTGGCAACTTGCCGTCGCACGGGCAAAGCAAGGCGGGATCAGAGAAGTTGTAACGGCGCTCAACAGCTGGTTCGAGTATTTGTTGCCTCACGTTATCAAAGCCGGAAGCGCCTCAGAAAACGGGTGCAGTGGTCTTCGGATCTCTGGATCCTTCCTGGATTTGACGCCATTCAACTTGATCGAATCTGAAGAAGGTATGGTCGCCATTGATCAGGAATGGACCATCGACCGCAACATTCCATTGGCGTGGTTAGTTACACGTTCGGTCCTGAATTCCCTGCGCGTAAAGGCCGGGTTTGAGGAGACCGCATTTGACGTGCGGCAAGTCATTCACATGTTATACGCAGACCATGGACTGGCTATCTCCGAGTCTGAAATAGACGACGCCCTGAAACGTGAACGGGAGCTGAAATCACACGTGACGGGCCAGGCTCAAGACGAAATATCCAGAGCGGAGACGTCTGACGCTCAGTTGCCACTCCACCGGATCGCGGTGGAACAGGATATACAGATTGCATCGCTCAAAGACTCCTTGAATGAACGCGACGGCCAAATCGCGTCGCTTCACAATACAATTGACGATTTAAAAACGACCATTGCCGATCTAAATACCGGTAGTCGTATAAAGCGAATCCTCCGCCGGTTAACGTAGGTGCTTATTGTGCGGAATTTACGAGACCGGCTGTTAGTTTAATCGCTATGTTGCCCTTAAGTTTTGAAGACATCGTCGAGGCCCGCGAGTTCATCGGGCCTTACTTGCAGAAGACGCCGCTCGTACGCATAGCCAGGATTTCTGAAGATCTGGGGTGCGACTACTACGCGAAACTGGAAAACCTGCAGCCGGTTGGCGCTTTTAAAGTGCGCGGCGGAATTAACCTGGTGGGAAATGTCGCGACAGCCGATGCTGGACAAACGACTCTAATCACCGCGTCCACCGGCAATCATGGCCAATCGATCGCCTACGCCGGTCGTCTCTTCGGCATGCGCGTCATAATCTATGCTCCCGCGGAGAACGTTAACGAATCGAAGATGCAGGCGATGCGAGATCTGGGCGCCGAAGTTCGTCACTACGGCCGTGATTTTGACGAAGCGCGGCTAGAATGCGAACGCGTCTCCCGTGAAGAAGGGTTTCGTTACGTTCATTCGGCGAATGAGCCCCACTTGATTGCCGGCGTCGGCACAATCGGGCTCGAAATTTTCGAAGACCTGCCCGACGTCGATGTGATCGTCGCACCTGCAGGCGGCGGAAGCTGCGCTTCAGGCAATTGCATCGTCGCACAGCGCCTCAATCCCACCGTTCGCGTGATTGCCGTGCAGGCTGAAGCCGCGCCGGCCATGTGGCACTCCTGGCGCAATCACACATTAGATCCGTATCCAACGATGAAGACTGAGCATGAAGGCCTGGCTACACGCGTGCCGTTTGAAATGACGAACCGGATTCTCTGGGAGCTGCTCGACGATTTCGTTCTGGTAACTGACGAACAGATAAATGATGCGATTCGCTTGCTTGCCCAACATGCAAAGCAGGTCGTCGAAGGAGCAGGCGCCGCATCCCTTGCGGCCGCAATCAAGCTTGGAGACGATCTCCGCGGGAAGAAGGTTGTGGGGATCGTAAGTGGTGGCAACATTCCGCCTGAGCGGTTTGCAGGATTACTGAATACGCACGCCTCGTAGTCGACTCAGTGGTGCCCAATGTCGCACGATAAACCGAGGGATAGTTAAAGATTGGGAAGGGGCTTTCGCCCCCACCCATTTCTCCACAACAGTTATCGCCTAGGTGATCCTCACGCGGCTGATCAGTTGAGTATGAACGCGACCGTTTGGCAGATACCTAACGATATAGGTCTCGCGATAGAGCCGTCTTCCCACCCGAACCACTCGCGTCCTGGTCACCGACCGACGCCGGTTGATAGCCCTTCGGCCCCGACGATCGCGCTCCCACTGCGGACTCGCGTTGGCGGCGATAGTAACGTTCTTGACTGACTCTGCGCTTGCTTTTGCTTCGGAAGCGAGACCGAACACTCCGATTGAAGCGCCTGCAAGTATCAATCCAAGTAATTTTTTCATGATGCTCCCTCTCGTCAAAAAAATTGGCCGGACACTTCCCCTTGTTCAGCGGGAGAGTCCGACCTTATTACGTAAGACACCTTTAAGCCGAGAACGGTTGCAGAAATACCTTTTCTATTTTGTCACATAAGCGTTCGCTCCTTATCACACAACGCTCATTGGGGGGCCAGGTTCGAATCTCGACATCACGACATCATTTGGAGTCTCCGAGTGGCGTAAGTTCCTTGTACATGATCGTCGTGCCTTCGAGCTCTGGGGTGATCGAGCCTCGTGCGAAGCCTGGAATGACGCCGACGGTGATGTAACTGAGCGACGTGTACAACAACTCTGCATTGCTGCCGGTCACAGTGTCCAAAGTCAGTAATGAGCGCCTCTCGGATCTGGCAATATCTTCCAATGCGCTCATCAATGCTTTTGCGATTCCGCGGCGCCGGGCTACCGGATGGACCAGGAGCTTTGCCACCGCCGCTCTGTGTTGCTGATTCGGCGGCATCTTCAAATCAAGTTGCACGGTGCCCACTAGTCGCCCTTCATCACGCGCGACAAGGACGCGACGGGTACCCGCACGCACGTGAGGCAAAACTTTCTCAATCCAGAACGCACGGCCCTCATCGATTGAGAATGGGGTAAAGAAGCTCACCCCTGCGCCGGCGTGCACCACAGCGTGCAAAATCTCGGCCAGCATCCCCAGGTCTCGATCGAGCGACGCAGTTTCAGAAGACTCGGTCAAGGAGCCGTCAGGTATCCACTCCTCAATCCTAATGTCTGGCGGTTGATTCATCTCACGGTTGGTTCAGCTCATTGGTTCGCATTTTTCGTGATTTCGTGTTCGTGGATCCGTATGCTGGGGATTAGAAAGATACGACCCACGAAATCTCACTACGTTACACGAACACGCGTATAGAGTTTTTGCAAAGCGCTGGGATCAATAATCCTGTTTTGCACGTCCTTCGCCCTCTTCAAGACGATTTCCGGTGGGGTTTCTCAACCAGGTGCCTGGTGGTATTCTCGGTCACTCTCGCTGGGACCATGTCTGCAGCATCTGCCGGATTCAACAACTTTGCAGTGGTCGCGGATTTGAACGCGGCATCGTCTAAAGCCGCTTCAATCTCTGCCAACGGAGTTCGTCGTTTCCATTGCTTCTTAAGCTTCTGGATTCTTATCAGGCTCTGAATGTGCCAGGCACCGATCCCGATCAAGAGCCCCGCCGTAATATAGATCAGCGGATGAGTGTCAGATCTGAATCCAAAGAAAGACCATAACAAAATCGAGAGGGTAAAACTTGTCACTATGGTCATCGCGCTGAGAACCGCGTTGGCCGTAAGATGGTCCTCGGGTGGAAGCTCACGATTGACGCCTTTCGAGAGATCAGGTAGAAAGAGGCCGCACTGACGGCAATAAGTTTCAGAAAGCTGTTCGGCTTTTCCGCATCGTGGGCAGAACATGCTAGTCACAACGATTGTCGCACCAGAAAAGTTTTAGTCTATTTCCTGGTCCATTCTTTGACGAACGGAACCAGGTACTTACCAAGACGGCGCCATCGAGCCTTGTTAATAGTGGAATGTCGACCCTTGGAGTTATCATTCCGACCATCAGAAACAGTCAGTAATTTTCAGGAGGATTTTTAAACATGAGACGCATCGGCTTCTTCACCCTCGTTCTTCTCGCCGTCATCTTATTTCCAGACGCGAGCTTTGCCCAGGATCCTAAGCCTGCTCCTGCAATGGAGGCTTCCCGCAATGTCGCGGGCGGCGGCGTGTCCGTTCCGGGCTGGACCGGAAAAATCGACGCCAAAGAAGAGGCGGCCGGTTCGACTCTTAACAGCGCAAAGTTGGCCCAGGATGGCGATGCTCTGCTCGTTACGACTGGCCCGGCGGTGACTTACTGGAATCCCGCTAACAAAGCATCGGGAGACTACACCGTCAAAGCGACATTCAAAGAACCCAAGTTCATGAACCTCAACACCCACCCGCACCCTTACGGGCTTGTGATTGCAGGGAATGATCTGGGGACAGACCAGCAGAGTTATTTGTACTGTGCGGCTTATGGTACGGGCAACTTTATCGTTCGCGGTTTTGGACCAGCGCCATTTCAGATGAATGGCCCACGCGGAGCTGCGGATCCGGCGGTGAACAAAGCGGCAGCCAAAGGAGAACCGGTAACGCAGGAGATCGCAATCTCCGTGAAGGGCGACAAGGTCGAGTGCGCTATTAACAACAAGGTCGTCGCGAGCTACGACAAGTCTGCCCTCGTCACGCCAGGTAAACTCAAATCAACTGACGGCGTGTATGGTCTGCGCTTCGCACACAACACCGAAGCCATTGTGAGTGGACTTAAGATGACGAAACCTTAGCAGAGCCTGTAGGGGCGCCCCTCCGTGGGCGCCCCACCGCACGGTAAAACGGGGCGGCCACGGAGGGACGCCCCTACAGTTACCAGCCTTGGAACTGTGGTGTTGCCAGTGCGTAGTCATTCTGCATTAAGCTACACTGCGTCGCGAAACACCCCATCACCGCTCTCCGAAACCATAACGAAGGAAATCTGCAACGTGCGTTTGTTTCAATTGCTTGCACTCATATCAACGCTGATGTTGGGTGTCGGAGCTTGGGCGTTGGGTGTGGGGCCTGGGCGCGCGGCCGCGTCCGCGCAAGTATCTCAATACCCGTCACCAACACCGTCGGCCTCTCCTTCGCCATCTCCAACGCCAGTTCCCTTGCCTCCACCGACCGTCAAGATCGACAACTACCGCGCGGCTGCGGGTCGAATAATCGGAGCGGCGTTAACAAGCGACAAGGCTTACTCGAGACTTGCATACCTGACAGATCACATCGGCCATCGTCTCAGCGGGTCGAAAGCGCTGGAACGCGGCATCGAGTGGGCCATAGCCGAAATGAAGAAGGACGGCTTCGACAATGTGCGCGCTGAGAAAGTGATGGTGCCACATTGGGTGCGCGGAGAAGAGAGCCTCGACATGCTTGCTCCTGAACCGAGAAAACTAGTGATGCTCGGATTGGGCAACAGTCTCGGCACCCCGGCGAAAGGCATTACCGCCGAAGCAGTGGTGGTGCGTAGTTTCGATGAGCTTGAGACGCTTGGCGCTCGAGTGCGCGGAAAAATTGTCGTTTATAACGTGCCCTTCACAACCTACGGCGCCACAGTTCGTTATCGGTCGTCTGGTGCTTCACGCGCCGCCGGCTATGGGGCCGTGGCGGCACTCGTGCGTTCAGTCACTCCCGTCAGCCTACAGACGCCGCACACAGGCGGACTGATTTATGACGACAAGCAACCAAAGATTCCTGCCGCCGCGCTGACCATAGAAGGCGCGGAGTTGTTGCAGCGCATGCATGATCGCGGTGAACGCATTACGTTACGGCTAAAGATGGAAGCCAAATTCCTGCCCGATGCCGAGTCGGCAAATGTAGTCGCGGAGATCAAGGGTACGGAGAGGCCCGACGAAGTGGTACTGATCAGCGGGCACTTTGATTCGTGGGACGTGGGACAGGGCGCACATGACGATGGTGGTGGTTGCATTGTCGCCTGGGAAGCGGCGCGACTGCTTAAGGAACTTGGGCTGAGACCCCGCCGCACAATCCGGGTTGTGCTCTACACAAACGAAGAGAACGGCCTGCGCGGCGGCAACGCTTATCGCGACGCCCATCTGTCCGAGCTTTCGAAACACATACTGGCGATCGAGTCGGATTCAGGCGTTTATCGGCCGGAGGGGATCGGGCTTGCTGCTACCGCTCCGCCGCAAGCGCGTGCGAATCTTCAGGCAATCATGAAACTTCTGTCGGGGATCGGTGCCGATGGTGTCGCTGCAACCGGTGGCGGCGCAGACATTGGCCCAATCATGCGCGAGGGTGTGGTAGGCGCGAGCCTCGATGTGGAAGGTTCTCGCTATTTTGATATTCATCACACGGCGTCTGACACGCTCGACAAAATTGATCCCAAGGACCTAGCGCTTTGCGTGGCCACGATGGCCGTCGTGGCCTATACCGTCGCGGATGCGGGACTTAAATAGTGATTAGTGAACCGAATCATGACTTTCGAAATGGGTTGCGGCCATCCATTAAACTGCGGAAGAACGGCCTTGCGGCTCTGCCGCCGCACAGTGCGGTAAGGCTCTGCCTTACCGTCCCGCTCCGTCCACCCACCCCTTTTTCCTGAGGCTGAGCCTCAGGAAAGAATTCACGGCAGGTCTCCGGTAAGGCCGGAGCCTTACCGCACTGTGCGGCGGCAGAGCCGCTTCCTCTAGCAGCTTTTAACGTTAGTGAGGGCAAACATATGAAGAAACTGAGTCATGCGTTGTACGTCGTACGGAGATATCATCGCCTTCTGGGCTTTGCTGTGGCCATTTTCGCGATTGTAATGGCGCCTAACCCCAGCCTTGAAGTCAGCGCCGCAAGAGCCGAAAAGGAAACCATAGGAGAGTCGCGGTTTGCAAAGCTGGATGGGGCGCGGATCCACTACGTGAACTACGGCAAAGGCGATGAAGCGCTCGTGATGGTTCACGGTTGGACGCAAAACATCGATGGCTGGCGCGACCAGGCGCCTGACTTCTCCAGGCGCAACCGCGTCATTGCCATCGATCTTCCCGGACACGGCCAGAGCGACAAACCACAAACTACCTACAGCATGGATTACTTCGCGCGCGCGATTGATGCCGTGATGAAGGATGCGAAGGTGAAGCGCGCTGTGTTGATGGGCCATAGCATGGGAACGCCAGTAGCCAGGCAGTTCTATCGCAAGTATCCGGAGAAGACACTTGCCATCATTATCGTCGACGGCACGTTGCGACCGTTTGGCGACAAGGCACTAATGGACCGCATGATTGAGGGATTTCGCAGTCCAAATTACAAAGACACTGCGACTCAGATGTTTGCGGGGATGTCAGGGCCGAATCTCCAGGCGGAGGCCCAGGCTCGTATTCAAGCCTCGTTTTTGAATACGCCGCAGCACGTCGTAGTAAGCGCGATGGAAGGAATGGCTGACGCCTCGATTTGGGGAGAGGACAAGATCAATGTGCCGGTGTTAGCGGTCATGGCTAAGAACCCGTTCTTCCCACCGAACATTGAAGTATCGTTCCGAGCTATCGCGCCGACCATGGAATTTCAGATGTGGGATGGCGTCGGTCACTTTTTAATGATGGAGAAACCGAAACAGTTCAACGAAGTGGCGTTGGCGTTTTTAGATAAGAACAAGTTGCTGAAGAAGAAGTGAATCGTGAGTCGTGAATCGTGAGTCGTGAATCGTGAATCGTGAATCTAAATCGTGAATAGAAAACACCGGCACTGTGGAAACTACCGCAGATAGCGTGGCCAAATGGGAATGCTGTGTCCGCAAGGGGCTCCGTAGGAGCCGAATGTTTATAGACCACGCGATTCAGAGACCAGCGCTCCAGCGGAGCGCGATGTTTCAGTTGGTTTTTAAGGGTGTTGGACCACATTTCGCTCCTCAGGAGCGGGAAGAATTTTCGAGCACGATCGGTCTATAAACATTTTGTCCCTACGGGACGAATTGTCCGCTTCGCGTTTAGCTTTTGTTATGCGGAAAACGGCGAGTGGTAGAACCAGAACTAACGGAGTCAGCAACACGAAGGCGGAATGTTCCCAGAAATCACTTCCCTGACGATAGGCGCCATTCGCGAACGGAATTCCGAACGTAATCGCGTAGTAAAGCAGAAGTGGAAAGAGAGATTGCCGCAAGAGGCCGCTGGCGCTCTTTGAGTTCGCGAAACCCTGCGAATCCTTCGTACCTTTACCGAACCACCGAGTTTGGGAACTTAGCCTTTCACTCACCATGAACAACAACAGCAAGAAACCAAAGTAGATCACGATGCCCTCGAGCCGGTGAAGTTGATTTGGACTTAACCCGGCGATCTCGAGAGAAGTCTCGCGCAAACCCAACGCAGTTGAAATGCGGACGGTGTTGGCGAGGAGTGTTGCCAGATACGCAAACACGAATGCCTGCGGTATCACTCTCAAGGCAATTTTGGCCGATTGGTCCTGCTCTCGGTTTTGCCAAAGCTTTCGCAGCGAAAGCATCAGGAACGCTGTGATCAGGAAATTAACCCCGGCGCAGGAAGCGGCAATTACAAAACTCCGATCGCTCGAGATGTAGCCGGCATGAGATTCAAACTCAAACTGCAAGCCGGTCAGGAATCCGACGATCGCGGTTGTGGGAGCGAGAATCCAGCGCAGTTGGTTGACGCCGGCGCTCGAGTAGTAGAGTTTGAGAGTCAGCGCGCACAGAAGCACCGCGATGAAGTGCGCGGCGCGTTTCGAATTAACTTTTGGATTGGGTCGATACGTCATTTGACTCACGTTCTCGGGGCTATCCGCCAAGACCGAGGGGCGCCCACGGAGGGACGCCCCTACTGTTGTTGTCACCAGGTTGTCCTTACGACCCGCCGTCGTCGCGAGCGGATCAACATGATCAGCCCAAGCAACAGAGACGTGCATATCAACCAAACGAGCTCAGGTTCACTTCCCGCCTCGGTTCCCTGACCGACTGCCAAATCACTCACACCCAAAGGCAGAGGCAAAGGTTGGTTTACATCCTTCGCCTGGCCCAACGGATTTCTCACTTCTTCAAGGACTGCGATGAATGAAGTGTATCGAGTCAGCAGGCTGTACTTCAGACCGAGGGAAGTTATTTCCCTGACCTTGTCCTCAGCTAAATGCCTTGCGCCGTAGTCGGACAGTTCAGCAATTCTCGAACGGGCCCACAGGTAGCGCAACGCTCGATTACCTTCATCCGGCTGGATTCCAGCGACATTCAGACTTGTCATGTAATCGCCGCGGCCTGTTTTCCCGTGCAGCTCAAACGTGCCGTTAACTGGTCCACGCCATTTGCCGAAGAGAATCACCGGGCGTTGGGCCAGCAGATCGGGTTGGTGAAGCGGATGCACATCATACGTTTCAAAACCGTTTGAACGTATCTGAATGTCGGTCAGAAGCGGCGTCTGAATGTATTCACGAAACCTGGCCGCAATGACTGGCGCCTCCGATTCCTTGGTTACGATGAAGGGCTCACCCATACCCGCCTTCGCGATCCCTTCAATCAAGTAACGGTTTACCGAGGATCCGATTCCAAACGAGAACACGTTGCACTTATTAAGGTTCTCGCGAATGTAATCGAAAACTCCCTGCTCGCCTGAGATGTAGCCGTCTGTCACCAGGACGATGCTGCGCGAAACGCTTGCTTCGCGCGGAATGCTCATGGCCTGTTGCACCGCTGAAAGAAGTTCGGTGCCGCCTCCACCACGTTGACCTTCCAGCAAACTAATTGCCCCCGCGATGTTTTCCTGATTCGCCGGAAGCGATTTTGGAGAAAGCGTGGAGGCATCGCCGGCAAACAAGACGACGTTGAACAAATCCGTGGGCCGTAACTGCCCAATCAGGTCTCGTAACAGTTGCTTGGAAGTATTTAGGGGAAAGCCTTCCATCGAGCCGGAAATGTCTACGACAAAAATGTACTCGCGCGCGGGTATGTCTTCCATCGCTACTCGTTGCGGTGGTTGGGCCATGTAAAGGAAGAAGTTTTCTTCCGCACCCTGGTAAAGCAAAAGGCCCGAAGTAATCTGATTTCCGGCCAAACGGTAACGCAGGACAAAGTCACGGTTTCCCTGAAACGCATCAGCCTCGTCCAAAGTCAGATCGGCAATAGCCGGACTCTGCCATAACGGAGATATCTTGTGAGACGGACAGCTCAGGTCCTGGATAGGAACGCCTGCAGAGATTCTGGTTGAGATGTGTAGTGTGCTATTGGACTTGTTACCCTGATGAAGATATGGACTCTTTACGAACCCATTTTCTTTTGGCGCCGACGATTCCGTCTGTGAGGAATATCGTGGTCCAACTACGGTTGGATAGACCACTTCGTAGACTCCATCTGTCGGCACCAAAAGTTCTGTGTAGCGCAGCTCGATCTCAATTCGATCTTGGGGCATGATGTTTGCCAGGCTCATCGAAAACACGTTTGGCCGGTTTTGCTCCAGCAGGGAGGCGCTCTTCCCCTCCTTCTTCGCGGTTTCAAACTCCTGCTTCGCCGCCTCTTTCTCTTTGATTTTCGCAAACACAACGCGATCGCCTATTTGCATTCGCATGGCGTAAACCGCGGCGCGCGTGGATGCCGGAAAGACATACGAAGCATTGATGGGCCGTGAACCTTCGTTTCGATAGGTTTGCACGACCTTCACATCCGCAATCACCCCAGACACAGCTATCTCGACACGCGTGTCCTTGAGCGGCAGTTGATCTACGTTTGGGTCGCCATTCACCATGAAGTATGGCGAAAGCGTTTTGTCTTCCGGGGCCTCGTTCTCTTGCTCCTGGGCAGAAGCGGTGTTTGTTACCAGTGATCGGTAAGTTGCAGAGTAGCCCACTGCGATCGCCATCAGCACGAGGCAGAGAAATCGCAGTTTGAGTTTGACGTTGGTGCGTCGCAGGTTGAATTTGGCGGTCGTCATGGAATCAGCTCCTAATCGGGTAGAGGACCGGGCCTCTTTTAAAACGTGCTGATCCTATGACGCATGCAAGATGAGGATAATGTTAGCGACCACAGAAGTGACCGATACTAACCACAGCCGGCCATTGGGAGCGGCCACTGACTGTTTAGATGGGCTGGTACTGCGATGGAGGCTTAAGCCTGAATGCCTTTAAAACGGCTTACGAGATTGCACTTATTGATACTGCTGCCTCATGAGGTCAGTACACCTCGCGGTAGCGGGTGGGTGCTCTGCGGGGGTTATCAAGGACCGCGCGCTACGAAAGGCTAACGGGGGTGGCCACGGAGAGCCACCCCTACAAGTTACTTTCCGCTGTCCATGTGCCAGCCGGGATTAACCCACTGACCCTTGCGGAACACGAAGACCTCAGTGACTCGGCCGGCCAGGTTACTGCGCTGGCCACCACTTTCCAGCTCGAGCGCATAGTTTGAGTAGACCATGGCGGTGAAGCCATACGTCTGGATTTCAGTCTTGGGAAACTCGAGTTTGACGAGCTTACCACCGCCCTTTGCAAACTGGGCCGAGCCTTCAAGAATTGTCTGCCGGTTGGACCAGTTAGTTTCACCGGCTTCGATGGCGACGGTCTCTTCAGGAATCAGCTTTTCGAGTGTCGCGCGATCGCCGGAAAAATAAGCGCGCCAAACCGCCTCCCGTGCATCGAGTAGCCGCTTCTTCATTTCATCCGGCAAAGATCGCGGAGATTGCAATTGCTCCTCCAGGGACTCTTGATGAAGTGCAGTGTCACTTCCGCTTTGGATCCATTTGCCATTGTCTTTCGTGTAGAAATCGCAGATGCGTAGCGCGCGACGTGGTGGCGCGCCGGGCCAATTGGACTCAATGTCGGCTATGAAGCAAACAAACGCAGCGTCGCCTTTGAATATCATGTCAAACTCGCGGAACTTGTAGCTCTTCATGCCGTAAGGACTCTTCGGATCTACGTGATTCCAATCCATGTACCCCTCGACGCCTTTGATCATCTCTCGCGAACCTTCGAGGTAGCCGAGCCAGTTCGCGGCATGTGTAGCGCGCAAGGCCGCTGTATCTTTTTTGATAAAGGCCTGAAAGATGCTATCGATGTGCATACGAATGGCTTCCCGGTCGGCGGCCCGATCCTCCTGGACTGTGCCGCCGGTAACGCCCGTCGTCGCGGCAACAAACACAATGCCAAGTGCGAACGACAAAAATGAGAAGCCAAAGATTCTTAAACTCATTGAAGTAACCTCCGTGGGGATCAAGTACGTTCGTGCGACGCGCTTAATATCACTTTAGTAACGCTATGGAAAGGGTTATAGGGCCGCTCGGCAGGTTGAGATCGAAGGCGTGAGGATACTGTTGCGTTTCGCTAGCCAATACAGAACCCAGCGCGGTAGCGCGGGATGCTGGAGACGGGCAGCATTACTAAGGCTTAATGGGCAGCAACATACTTGACGCATCAACACTAACACCAACACCTTCGGTGTTGTTGATGCGTCAAGCATGTTAATGACGCTTAACCGCTTACCCTGAGTAGCCGAAAAGATTTCGCGCTTTCCCGATTTGTGTGGGATTCTGTCATCGTTCGCGCAGCGGATCCGAGTTGACCCAAGGTAGCCCCGAACATAAAATCCCCAACTCTCCCTTGTAACCGGCTTTCGTTCATCAAAATTGCGTGGCGAAACGGCTTTGCACAAAAAGTCGAATGAAGCGGTTCGCGAAGCGGTATCAGAACCGGGAGCGATAGCGACCGGGTCTCGGTCGGAAAGAAAAGCCGTGATTTCACTATCAACCATCGCCTTCGTAGATGAGCAGCGAACCGGTCGCTACCACCACCCCAAGCGGGCTGCCCGCTTGGGCGCCCCGGTTCGCTTCCGGTTCTGATTTAGTCAGCTTCGCCGACTTCTTGTGCAAAGCCGTGGCGAAGCACAAGTGCTGACCAAACAACTGCAACCAACTCAGCCAGGAACAAACCAAACCAAAGTGAAACCAATTATGTCAGGTCATAGTCATTTACTAATCCGTACACGATTAATGCTCTTTTTAGTAGCCGTGCTCGTGGTTTGCCTTGGTGCGCAACAACTCGCCACAACGGTTTACGCGCAAGCACCAACATTAACCCAGCAACTGCCTGTTGATCCCCAGATCACTATCGGCAAATTTCCAAATGGCCTGCGCTACTACATCCGCGCCAACAAGAAACCGGAAAAGCGTGCGGAGCTGCGGCTTGTAATTAAGGCCGGTTCCGTTCTTGAAGACGACGATCAGCAGGGGCTGGCCCACTTTGTCGAACACATGGCCTTCAATGGTACGAAGCATTTTCCCAAACACGAACTCGTGCAATTCATCGAATCCTTAGGTATGCGTTTCGGAGCTGACCTGAACGCTTACACGACGTTTGACGAGACGGTTTACATGCTTGAGGTCCCAACTGATAAGCCTGAAACGATGGCCCGGGCTATGCTGATACTTGAAGATTGGGCCCACCGTGTCACGCTCGATCCGGCCGAAATCGAGAAGGAGCGCGGCGTAATCATGGAGGAATGGCGTCTCGGCCGTGGAGCCCAGGCGCGAATAAACGACAAGCTATTCCCGCTTCTGCTTAAGGGCTCGCGTTACGCCAACCGGCTGCCGATCGGCAAGCCAGAAGTAATCCAGGGCGCAAAACCGGAGAGGTTGAAGAAGTTTTACACTGACTGGTATCGGCCCGACTTAATGGCTGTGGTCGCCGTCGGCGATTTCGACAAGGCCGCAGTGGAGAAATTGATCACTGCCCACTTCGCTTCAATTCCCTCTGCATCGTCTCCGCGGCCACGTCCCACACATGAAATCACTGATCGTCCCGGCACGCTTTATGCGATTGCAACCGACAAGGAAATGACTTCGACCAGCGTTGGTCTAACCAACATCCTGCCGTTACGAACGCCGGGATCAGTTGGTACGTATCGACAACAGATTGTGGACCACCTCTTCTCAGGTATGCTCGACGCCCGGTTTGCTGAGTTAACCCAGAAGCCGGATGCGCCTTTTCTGTTTGCCGGCTCGGGCCGCGGCATTTTCCTGGGCAGAACGAAGGAAGCCGCTTCACTCAACGCACAGGTCAAGGATGACGGCATCGAGCGCGGCCTCGAGGCTTTGCTTCTCGAGGCCGAACGGGTTTCGCGCTTTGGCTTCACTGCTACAGAACTGGATCGGGAAAAACAGAACTTGCTGCGTTACTACGAGCAGGCAGCAACTGAAAAAGAGAACGTGGAATCAGGAACGCGGGCCGCGGAGTACATTCGAAATTTTCTCGAGAATGAGGCACTTCCAAGTCTTGATGACGAATACGCTTTGCATCAACGTTTCCTGCCGCAAATTACAGTCGACGAGGTCAACAAACTCGCTAAAGAGTGGTTCCCTGAGGCAAACCGTTTAGTTGTTGTCACTGCTCCAGAGAAGACTGGTCTGGCAGTCCCTGACGAGTTGAAGTTGGCGGCCGTGATTAAGAGTGCGTCAACCAGAGAGCTGAAACCATTTGTCGATATGGCGGGTGGGACCACTCTGCTCGAACCACTTCCCACTCCCGGTTCTATTGCGAAGACCACGACCAAAGACGTCATCGGCATAACCGAATGGGAACTCTCCAACGGTTTGAAAGTCGTACTCAAACCAACGAACTTCAAAGAGGATGAAATTCTGTTTCGTGCAACGAGTCCTGGTGGCACTTCGCTAGCCAGTGACAAAGACTTCATTCCCGCGAGTTCGGCCGCGCAAGTTGTCGCTGCCGGCGGGGCGGGAAAGTTCAGCGCGATCGATCTCCAGAAAGTGCTGGCGGGAAAGGTCGCATCCGCGGGCCCCCATATCGGAGAGCTTGAAGAAGGATTGAGTGGCGGGAGCTCTCGCAAGGATTTGGAGACGATGTTTCAACTCATCTATCTGCGCTTTGTGCAGCCGAGAGCTGACGCGATCGTCTTTGCGGCCCAGGTAGAACAGATGCGGGCCTTTCTGGCGAATCAAGCCGCAATGCCGGAGTATGCTTTTTCAGAGACACTCATCACGGCGCTCTTCCAAAACCACCTACGGAGGCGTTTGTGGACACCTGCGACTCTTGAAGAATTGAGCCTCGACAAATCACTCGCTTTTTATAAGGAGCGCTTCGCCGATGCGAGCGATTTCACTTTTACTTTCGTGGGAAGTTTTGACTTGGCGACGATCAAACCGCTCGTTGAACGGTATCTCGGAGCGTTGCCGTCCATCCGACGCAAGGAGTCGTGGAAAGACGTCCGTGTCCAGACGCCGAAAAGCGTAGTCGAAAAGAAAGTGGAAAAAGGCATCGAGCCCAAGAGTCAGTCTGCCATTGTTTTCAGCGGACCATTTGAGTTTGAACAAAATAACAACGTCGCGTTTCGAGCGATGACGCAGGTGTTAGAGACGCGTTTGCTGGAACGACTTCGCGAGGACCTGGGCGGCACTTACAGTATTACGGTCAGTCCGGATTATCAGAAAATTCCGAGGCCGGAGTATTCAGTCAGCATTCAATTCGGGTCCGACCCACAACGCACCGAAGAACTGGTCAAGCGTGTCTTTCAGGAGATTGAGCTACTGAAGACGAATGGCCCAACCGAAAAACAGCTCAGCGACGTGAAGGAAGCGCTCGTACGCGAGTTTGAGACGAGCAGTAAACAGAACAACTATTTACTGAGTCAGATCTCACTTCGGAACCAGATCGGCGAAGGTGCCGAGTCTCTTTGGCAACTTCCGGAGCGCTATAAGAAGCTCGACGCGGCAACGATTAAGGAAACTGCGAAGAAGTATCTCAACACGAATGCAGTCGTTAAAGTGATGTTGTTTCCGGAGAAGAAGTAGGCCAGGCTCCAAGGGCGTCTCCTTGGAGTGCGGCGGCCTGGCGCTGCTTTGGTCCAACCGCGCCATGTCCTTGATGCCCGGCACTAGATCTTTACCAGCGAAGCGGCGCCAAGCGCCGCGGGCCAAAGCGCCGACAACCGGGGTCCCCTGCGCGGCAGCCGCGCTGGGGTGGCGTGGCGGCGCACTCCAGGGAGACGCCTGCTGCTAACGATCTTCGCACCTGAATAACCAGTACATTAATGTTCACGCCTCAAACTCTTGAACCTCACGCAACCTGCGCTCGAGAAATCTACGTTCGCTTTCATTTGTAACCAACTCGAGCGCGAGCTTGTAATTCTTCGCCGCCTCTTCACCAGCTCCTATTCGCCGCAGGAGATCTGCGCGCGCCGCATGGAGCAGGTGATAATCGTCCAGGTCGCCATCCGCCGCGAGCCTGTCGATAAGTGCCAACCCTGATTCAGGACCGTCAACCATTGCAACTGCCACCGCCCGGTTCAGAGAAACTATGGGCGAAGCTGCGACACCAGCAAGAAGGTCGTAGAGCTGAACAATTCTGGGCCAGTCCGTTTCCTCGGCGCGAGACGCCTTGCAATGCTCGGCCGCGATTGCAGCCTGCAACCCAAAAGGACCAGGCGCTTCCGCCCACCGCACGGGAAAGCGCGCGTTTGGTATCCGTCGACCACCTCGCAAGGCATCCTCGACAAGCGGGAGTGCCTCAGCAATCTGATCTCCGTTCCAGCGAGTGCGATCCTGTTCTTCGAGAACGACTAGATCGCCAGCCTCATCAACACGAGCATCTCGTCGTGAGTCGTGTAATAGCATTAACGCAACCAGCGCAGTCGCTTCGGACGCCGGGGGCGACGTCAACATTCTCACGAGGCGTCCAAGCCGAATCGCCTCAGCACAAAGATCAGTTCTCACGAGGGGTTCGCCTCGAGTAGAAGCATAACCCTCGTTAAAGATGAGGTAGATCACCGTCAACACAGCGTCCAGCCGTTCGGGCATCTCGCTCGTGTCCGGAATTTTATATGGGATTCCAGCGTCGCGAATCTTTCGCTTCGCACGCACCAGCCGCTGGGCCATGGTCGTGGCCGGCACGAGAAACGCACGAGCAATTTCTTCAGTGTCCAGACCACCAAGTGTACGAAGCGTGAGCGCGATTTGCGCCTCAGAAGCGAGTGCGGGGTGGCAGCAAGTGAAGATCAGTCGCAGTCGATCGTCGGGTATCTCTTCAAAGTCGTAGTCGGGCTCGGCAATCGTCGGAATCAATTGAGCGTACGATTCCGATTTTTCCTCAAATCTCTGCTGGCGACGGATGCGGTCGATCGCCTTGTGCTTTGCTGTCTGGATAATCCATGCGCGCGGGAATTCGGGCACACCATCAGTGCGCCACTGATCGACGGCTGCGGCGAATGCCTCCTGGGCCGACTCTTCGGCCACATCGAAATCATTAAATTGCCGAATCAGAGTGGCAACAATCTTTCCCCAATCGGAGTGATACACTGCGTCTACGGCTGCATTTGCATTGGCAAGCATATTTGATGATAAAAATTTTATCCCGAGGTGTCGATCCGGGCAGCCGCTGTTCGACCTATTGGTGGAGGCGCAAAAATGAAATACATGTTGCTGGTTTATCTGGATGAGCAAGTGTTAAGCGACAATGAACGTGAGCATTGCTACGTCGAGTCGGCACAATTCGCGCAGCAACTGAGTTCTGCTGGCCAATATCTGGCTGCCAGCCCTTTGCATCCTGTGGCAACGGCCACGAGCGTTCGTGTTCGCGGGGGCAAGCGAGTAGTTACCGACGGCCCCTTTGCTGAAACGCGAGAGCAACTTGGCGGCTTCTATCTGATCGATGCCAAAGACCTGGACGAAGCGATTGGAATAGCTGAACGAATACCGCCGGCAAAATTCGGCACGATCGAGATTAGGCCGGTGATGGAAATTGGTGGGTTACCGGAGTAGCCGCGAACGTGCGCGGCCGTTTAGGACGCGGACTCGTCCGCCCCTTCCAGATAAGTGCCTTAACTGAACCAGCAGCATAGTAGAAGCTTAACTGCGAAAAAGGAGAATGTACGATGCGATTCATGGTTATTGTAAAAGCGAGTAAAGATTCTGAAGCAGGGATAATGCCGAGCGAGGAGCTCATGGCAGAGATGGGAAACTTTAACGAAGAACTAGTAAAGGCGGGTGTGATGCTCGCAGGCGAGGGACTTCATCCGAGCTCGAAAGGCGCCCGCGTTAAATTTTCCGGCGACAAGCGAACCGTAATAGACGGGCCGTTTGCTGAAACGAAGGAGTTGGTCGCCGGCTTCTGGTTGTGGCAAGTGAAGTCGAAGGAAGAGGCGCTCGAATGGGCGAGGCGCTGCCCCAATCCCTCGGGAGATGAAGGCGAACTCGAAATTCGCCAGGTGTTTGAGGCGGAAGATTTCGGTGAGGAGTACACGCCCGAGCTAAGGGAACAGGAAGAACGCCTGCGCGCGGAGATCGAAGCGAAGAATATCGCTGCGGGGCAATAGCCCTACCGTTAGGGAGGGCGTACCTCTGCAAGCAGCAAGCACCAGTTTCGGTTAGCGGTTGGTGACCTGGCGTTTCAAACTAAGGGAGTGTAGTCATGCAGGTTTGTCCTTATCTTGTATTCAATGGCGACTGCGAGGAAGCGTTCAAGTTTTATGAACGGATTCTTGGCGGCAAGATCGAAGGCATGAGTCGTCACACAGGCTCACCTTCCGAGGAACACGTTCCGGCTGAATGGCGCAATAAAATCCTTCACGCGCGAATGACGGTGGGCGATTTCTTATTGTTGGCGTCAGACGCCCCGCCAGGAAACTATGAACAACCGCAAGGCTTCTCAGTTTCGATCCAGCTCAGAGACGCAACCGATGGAGAACGAATCTTTAACGCGCTGGCGGAGAATGGCACGGTGCGGATGGCATTCGAGAAGACGTTCTGGTCGCCAGGCTTCGGCATGTGTGTTGATCGCTTTGGCATTCCCTGGATGGTCAACGCGCTGGGCGAATAGAAAACGAGTCGAGCGACGCCGCGGAGCAATGGCCCAACCGTAAGGAAGGAAGGGCCTTGCCCCTGCGAGCTAGCAACATCCGAAAGGAACTTTATGACTTACGCGCTTTGGATCATTCAGGTGTTGCTTACCCTGATGTTCCTCTTCGCTGGTGGAACTAAACTAGTCCTACCGCTCAACGTCCTGACTTCGATGGGCTCACCGAATCAGGTACATTTGCCCGGCCTATTTATACGCTTCATCGGCGTTTGCGAGGTGCTCGGCGCGCTCGGGCTGGTTCTTCCGGGTCTGCTGCGGATTCGGAAAGGTCTGACGCCGTTGGCCGCGCTCGGATTAACTATCATGATGCTGGGCGCAATCGTGCTCACTTTCGTAGCTGACGGTGTTCTGGCTGCGCTCCCGCCACTGGTTGTAGGACTTCTCACAGCGTTCGTGGCTTACGGGAGGTGGGGATGGCTGCGCCATAGTGCATGACCTGTTGCCACGTAATTTATGTTCATGATCACGACGGTGTGTAGTTCGATATTCTGTTTCACAAACCTAAAAACTCGAGGAGGTATTTCTAGTGGCATACGTTGACGGATTTCTATTACCTGTTCCCACAAAAAATCTGACGCAGTATCAAGCCATCGCGCGGAAGGCCGGCAAGGTCTGGCGCGAACACGGTGCACTGCAATACGTTGAGGCCGTCGGAGATGACCTCAACGTCAAGTTTGGCGTTTCGTTTAGTAAGACGATAAAAGTTAAGCCCGGAGAGACTGTGATATTCGCCTGGATCGTTTTCAAGTCGCGGGCGCATCGCGATAAGGTCAATGCAAAGGTGATGGCGGATCCTCGCTTGAACAAGGCGATGCAGGGGGGTCCAATGCCCTTTGATATAAAGCGCATGGCCTACGGCGGGTTCAAGTTTTTGGTGAACGTGTGAAAGAGTAACGCAAACTGTTAGTTTGCGGATCGTAGGATTAGATGCCAGGCTGCGTGTAGTCCAACCGTCCGCAAAACTAACAGTTTGCGTTGCAAAACAATTGTTCTGAGTCCTGAGTCCTGACTTCTGACCTCTGACCGCTGACTTCTGATCCCGGACTTCTGCTCTCAAATGATCGTTCACCTTATAGACGGCACATACGAGCTCTTTCGTCATTTCTACGGAATCCGCCGCTTCAAGAAAACCGATCCTCCATACGGCGCTGTCGCAGGCGTTCTCGGTACCGTCGTTAAAATGCTCGAGGACGGCGCGACGCACGTCGGAGTTGCAACCGATCACGTCATAGAGTCGTTCCGAAACAGGCTTTGGCCCGGCTATAAAACCGGCGCCGGCATCGAGCCTGTGCTGCGCGCACAATTCCATCCACTTGAAGAAACACTAGCCGCGATGGGAGTGGTTGTGTGGCCCATGGTCGAGCTGGAGGCAGACGACGCGCTCGCTTCCGCAGCGCACCTCGCGGCCGCGGATGAACGGGCGGAGAAGATTTGCATCTGGACTCCGGATAAAGACCTGGCGCAATGTGTGGTGGGAGATCGAGTGGTCCAGATAGATCGGCGGAAGAACCTGATTCGTAATGCGGAAGGCGTAAGGGCGAAATTTGGTGTCGACCCGGCATTCATCGCGGACTACCTCGCGCTCGTTGGTGACGCTGCGGATGGTTATCCCGGAATTTCTGGCTGCGGGGCAAAGACAGCTGCTCAACTAATAAACCGTTACGGCCGGATTGAAGACTTCCCTGTCGGAGCTCTCGGCGACAAACTTGAACTCGCTCTACTCTTCAAGGACCTGGCAACCCTGCGAACCGACGCGCCGCTCTTCGATGACGTGGACCAACTTCGCTGGCAGGGTGCAACAGAATCTTTTGCTGCAGTGGCTGAGCTGATCGAGGATAAGCGTCTGGCCATGCGCGTAAGCAAACTGGCAGACGGATTATAAGCAAGGACGCTTGATGATCGCTCAGTTGGGACCTGGATAGCGTTGCACGAAGTGGTTTCCAGTCCGCAATAGCGGACGACTGATAATAGCCCAGCAGTTCACTGCTGGAACCAACGCCCGCCAGAAGATGTAGTCCGTGAAGCGGACGGCTGAATGATACGCCTAGATTGGCTACACTTTTCAGCCGTCCGCTTCACGGACTGAGCCTCAGGTTTGCCACTGGGCCCAGCAGTGAACTGCTGGGCTACTATCAGTCGTCCGCTATTGCGGACTGGTTTCGAAACACTGCTTCTGCAAAGCCGTGGGCACTTGTGCCCCGCCGCGCGGAAAGTCCGCTCTCTAAACGAATGATTAGTGGTCGTCCCGATGCTGAGTATTAAGTCTCATCCCCGCTAAGCCTCCTGCGTGTTACTCGCCGTTTCTGGTTTTACAGGCGCCTCTGGCCTTGCATACTGGTCCAACCCAAACCCCAGCAGAATCGTCAGCAAAATAAAAGCCGACGAGAAGTAGTACGGCGACGATACGCCAAGCGAATCAAACGACCAGCCGAAGAATAACGGCGCGATAATGCGGGCCACGCCCCCATACGTCTGCTGCATTCCCATGTAGAGGCCGCGTTGCCTTGGCGCAATCACTCGCGATAGAAGTGCAGTCACACAGGGAAAGGTGAAGGCCGTCCCGAGCGGAATCAGCGCCACCGCTATTCCCAGCATCAGAAGATTTCGCGAGAGTGGCATTCCCACAACACCGGCCGCCAGTAGCACGAGGCCCAGTCGCGAAAGCTTTGCTTCACCCAACCAATCGACCATCCGGCCAAGCAACAGCACGCGAGTGAAGACGGAGATGGCGCCGACGTACATAAAGAAGTAGCCGATTGTTTGTTCGGTCACTTGAAATCGCGCGTTGAGGAAAAGCGCGAGCACGGAAAAACTTCCCTGGAACGCTCCGATAGCGATGGCGTAAATCCAAATCAAGCGCGACGCTGGTTCACCGGAATGCGAGATGACGCGCCAGATAGCCTGGCGGGATGTTTGAGGCACCTCGCCCGCCGTCGCCTCCTCTTTCACACGAGACTCGCTCAGGTAGCGAGCTACGAAGGCCATGTTGAGGATGCATAGTCCGGCGGCGATAATTCCCGGCGCGGCATGGCCCATTTCCAGGGTGCCTGCGCCTGGCATTAGATCGCGTTTACCCAATGTGATCGCGAATGAACCGAGTACTGGACCCAGCGCCACGCCCAGGTTAGTTGTCGCTGAAAGCCAACCAAGCGCCCGAGCGCGATCCTTCGGTTCAGTAGTGTCTGCTACATAGGCCTGAATCACGCCGACTGTTCCGCCCCCGGCGCCCTGCACGATGCGAGAGAGAAACAAGAGAAATAATGAGTTAGCGAATCCGAAAATCAGGTAGGCAATCGCCGAGGCGCCGAGCGCGATCAGCAACGTAGGCCGGCGTCCCACTCGATCCGAAAACTTGCCCCACATCGGTGCGCTCAATAGTTGGGCGACGGTGAAAGCGGCGACGATAAAGCCGGAGATGATGCCAATCCCAAAGTGTATCCCGAGAAAGTCGATACCCGGGCCCCCCAGCGTTTTCACATAAAAGGGCAGCAGCGGAATGATCATCAATAGTCCCATCATGTCCACAAACGCCGTGGCCATGAGGGTAAAGAGCTTCGCCGGTATCTTCCTCACTTCACGCCAGAGGATGTAGAGCAGCCCTAATGCAATCGCCGCGAGGAGCACGCGCACCATCGGCGATTGAAACGACTGGGCAATGTTCTGCTGGATGATCATTTGCAGCGTCGAGGCATTTGGATTCGCAAATTAGCAGATTGCACGGATTTAATAAGATAGGATATCAAACTGCGCTCACGCTGTGCTGAGTTAGCGGTGAACAGTTTGCAACCTGCGGATGATAAACGAATGAACGACGAGATCAAACGGCTGACGATCCGGAGGGTGCCATAATAATTGTAGGGGCGTCCCTCCGTGGCGCCCCTTCGCCGCGCCAAGAAGCGGGTCACCACGCCAAGAAGAGGGGCGCCCACGGAGGGACGCCCCTACAGTTTCCCCATCGGGGGAATCCGTGCTTAGGGAAGACGGAAACAGGCACACGACTGAGTTAGAATCCACACATGCAGAATCGAAGACAGTTTATGGCAGGCGCTGCCAGTCTTTCACTCGCTGCCGTGGCAACTCGCTCAGGCATGGGCCAGCAGAATTCGAAGACCCGCGTTATTCTGCTGGGCACAAAAGGCGGCCCCAGCGTAGGTAAATCAGGTCGAAGCAATCCCTCGACGGTAATACTAATTGACGAGGTTCCCTACGTTATTGATTGCGGAACTGGCGTCTCGCGTCAACTCATAGCCGCAGGCATTTCGCTTAACCGGCTGCGCTACATATTCATCACTCACCACCATTCCGATCACAATCTCGAATACGGCGGCTTACTCTATAACTCCTGGATTACCGGCCAATCGCTGAAGGTCGATGCTTATGGACCGCCAGGCCTGCAAAAGATGACGCAGGATTTTTTTAATTACATGAAATTTGATATCGATACACGCATCGTGGATGAGGGGCGGCCTGATCCACGCAAACTAGTAGTCGCTCACGACTTCACAACGCCAGGTTTAGTAATGCAAAACGATAAGGTAAGGGTCACCAGTTGCCTGGTTCCCCATCCGCCAATCAAGCAAGCCTATGCATACCGGTTTGACGCGAAGGACCGCTCAATTGTGATCTCCGGTGATACGGCCTATGCGCCCCAGCTGGCCGACTTCGCCAAAGGCGCCGATGTGCTGGTACACGAAGTAATGTATCTAGCCGGCATTGAAACACTGATCAAACGTTTGCCGAACGCCAAAAGACTCCGCGAGCATTTGATGGCCGCACACACTTTACCTGAGGATGTCGGCAGAATTGCCGAACAGGCGGGAGTCAACACATTGGTGCTTTCTCATTTCGTTCCCGGTGATGATCCGTCTATTACCGATGAACAATGGGCGGAAGGCGCGCGGAAGCATTTCAAAGGGCGCATCGTGGTGGGCAAAGATCTAATGGAGATTTAGGACGATACTTTGGAGTGCGCCTCCTTGGAATGCGCCGCCTTGTCGGCGCTTTGGTCAAACCTTACCGAACAAGTTTGTCTAGCTCGATAACTTTCTTTAACTTTCAGTTCGGGCCAAAGCGGTGACAAGGCACCGCACTCCAAGGAGGCGCTCAAAGCGTTGTACTACTTTCTCACCACCGTGATCTTGATTTCCGACGGGTACTGTTTCGAGTGATGCACAGCGTTGTGCGCAACCACGCCTTTTGTTTCATCGTAGTTTCGCCCGCCCGTGTTGAGGTTGCGATCGAAGCGCGGGAAGTTGCTGCTTGACACCTCAATCCGGATACGATGGCCGGCTTCGAAGTAGTTGCTCGTCGTCATCGGTTGAAGCACCAGTTTGTAAACCTTCCCTGCCTCCATCCAAGCCAGCGGTTTGTCATACCCATTCCGATATCTCGCCCTCTGAATCGTCTCGTCCAAATTGTAGGCGCGGCCGTCCGGATACACGTCGATTAGCTTCACTGTAAAGTCTGTGTCTTTCGCGTCCGACGAAACGTAAAGCGTGACCTCAATTGGTCCACTCAATTCAATTCCCTGTTTCAGAGGCTCGGTGCTGTAAACCAGCACGTCGGGTCTTGCCTCGATCTTCCGCTGATCGAATGCGCCACCCTGCACCGCGTTTCCAGTGCAACAGACATTGCCGCCGTAGGACGGCACAGGGTTCATCGGGTCATAGTCAAACTTATCAGGACTATCCGAATCCGGCGGCGCGTCGCCGAGCAAACCATCACCGTCCAGCGTGTTCGCCTTTCCATTGCTCGACAGGAAAAAGCTCATCGGCTGCGCGCCTCGCGGAGGCCACGTGTCCGATGTCTGCCACTTGTTAATACCCATCGTGTAGTAACGGACTTTGGGCATCGTTTCGAGAATGCGGTTGTTTTCGCCCTTGAGAAAGTGATCGAACCAGCCGTAGGTCAGCTCGTCATAATTCAGTCGGGCGTCGCCGACACTGCGCTCGCCCACGATCGTATTCTCGGTTGCGCGTTTGTAAGCGCAGTGGAGCGTCGGTGCGATCACCGCATATTGCTGATTAGCGATCTCAGGTTTGGCTGTTTTGCGAACGTGATTGTAGGCAGCGAGATTGGGCCCCACCGAAACGTCGTACCACGACATGAACCAGAAGCCGGGCACGTTAATCTTCATGTCGTCGTGCCACAAGCCGCCTTTGTACCAGGCGGGATCGTTTGGCGCGCGTTCGATCATCGCGCCGCCTGTGTCGACGGGCATCTTGTCTGCAAACACACCGCGCGGACCATCCACAGCCTTGAAGATGTCTTTAACAGGAAGGTGGCGCAGCGCCTGCGACCAATCCACCGGCGGCAACTGTTGCGCCAGATCGAATGACTTTGACGCGCGAATCAAATCTTCCTGCGATGTTCCTGCTGGAAACATTGGCCGTACCTGGTTCTGCTGGCCGTAAAGCCACGCGATAAATAACATCTGGGTCGCGCCGCCGCGATACCAGTTTCCCTGCTCGTAATACTGGCCCACACGTCCGACCCCTGCGCCGAACCCCTGCGCGACCATTGCGGCAAATGCGGGATGTCCCTTCGCCGCGACGGCTAGCTGCCATTCGGCGGTTGAAGAACATCCAATGGTTCCGACCTTCCCGTTGGACCATGGTTGTTTTGAAATCCATGTCAACTCGTCAACGCCGTCAGTCAGCGGCGGTCCGAGAATGTCGTAATTTCCTTCGGAGAAAAAGCGACCGCGCTCGTTCATTTCGACGAAAGCGTAACCACGTTTTACCGCTTCGAGCTCGTTTGTCAGGTCGCGCGGGGCCCCGTTGCGCACGTCCCAGAAATTGAAGTTGTAAGGAGTGCGCACGAAGATCGCAGGATATTTCTTCGACGGGTCTTTCGGCCGGTAGACGTCGGTGGCGATACGCTTACCATCGCGCATCGGAATCATGAGCTTGCGCTCAACAATTGCGATCGATTGCAACTCTTTCTCGATCGCGTGGCGCCGCGCGATCACTTCCGGTGTAGCAGCGCCCCTCCCCTGTGAGAGTGCGTTGCGATTCGAAATGCCGAGGGTGAAGATCCCAAATACGATCCCACCAAGTATTAATATCGCAAGAAACCTTTTTCGCATGCGTATGTTTCCTCAGTAAACCAGTCCATCTTTACTGGCTGTGAAATAGGCGTCCTTGGAGTGCGCCGCCACGCCACCCCGCGCGGCTGCCGCGGGACCCGGTTGTCGGCGCTTTGGCCCGCTGCGACCTGTCGCAGCTTCGTTAGGCCTCAGTGGTCCCTTAATGTCAGTTGCATCTTTGGTAACATCGCGGCGCCGAGCCGCCGCTGGCCAAAGCGCCGACAAGGCGGCGCACTCCAAAGAGGCGTCCGTCACGTCGGTTCTTCTAGAAAATTGCCGATTGAAATTTAGAGAGCTCAAAGATCTCCTCGACCAGGCTTACCGCCTTCTCTTCGTCAAACTCTCCGCACGTGTAGATGATGGTTGAAAGGAACTTCGGATTCACCCAGACACTAATATAAATCCCTGAATCGATTAGCGGTACAAATCCATCGAAGCCCTCGTTAAGATCCTTCCCTGCGCCGTTTGTGCGGTGAATTATTGGTTCGCCATAGGTTCGAAGTCCAAGTCCCGAGGTAATGCGTGAGAAGTATCCTCGAAGAGTCTCTTCCGTTACCGCGACCTTAAAATAGCCTTCGATCAAAAGCCGCTTTCTGAAGACCTCGGGTGCAATATCGGTTAATGGAGTTTTGTTCATGGCATTCTCTCGCGTTCAATTCACGGTATTAGCACGCGCGCTGGAAGCAGTAACTGGCAACTGAGCCACCTGTGCCGAAGCGAGAACGGCTTGGCTTTTCTGCGCGCGGCTTTGCCGCCCGATGTGCGGAAGCGGCTCTGCCCTTCCGAGCTGCCGACACAGGTATTGGGGGCTCTGCCCCTCGTGGGCGTAGCCGCGAGACTTAGAAAATTTGTTTACGGCGGGCAAAGCCACCGCCGCACATCGGGCGGCAAAACCGCGACGAAAGTAAGTCTATCCCTTGGTTGCAAAGTTGGTGCGATGCACGTCCAGGACAAGGCAGCGATGCGAATAGTATCCACAGATGGCGGCGGTTGCATAGTCTGTCGCTTGCGTTGGCTCAAGTATCCGTAAACAATAAGTTAAAAATCAGGCAATCGCCTTCGGAGGATTTCGTACATGAGTCGTCTAACACGGATTGCTATTCGACTTTCTCTCGCGACGTTTGCGTTGGCGGGCGTGGCTTCAACCTCCAGTGCGCAACAGGGTGCACAATCCAGGCTAGAAGATCCGCCGTGGATCAAAGAGGTGGCGCCACAGCGCATTCTCTATACGGTTCCCGGTATGGAGAAGATCAAGGCGCGAAAGGACCTGACTTACAAACGTATTGCCGAAACAGAACTCAAGATGGATATCTACAACCCGCGCAACCTTGCCCGCGGGGTCCGCCGTCCGGCAGTAGTTTTCATACATGGCGGCGCATTGCCGCCCAACCTTCTGACCAAACCCAAAGAGTGGGGAGCGTACGTCTCATTTGGCCAACTGGCCGCTGCATCCGGATTTGTTGGCGTCACTTTCAATCACCGTTTTTATGGTTGGGACATGAAGTCGCTGTCTGACGCGCGAAGCGACGTGACCGGAGCGATCAGCTATCTACGCGACAATGCCGAACGGTTCGGCATCGATAAAGAGCAAATCAGTTTATGGTCGTTGTCAGCGGGCAGCGTGTTGCTTGGCCGAACCATTACCGAGCCGTCGCCGTTCATTCGTAGCGTGGTTTTCTACTATGCCATCATGGACCTGCAACCACTGCGAAAAGACCGGCCTGCCATCACCGATGACGTGGTCAGGGAGTTTTCGCCGGTGCATCGTCTCAAGCAAGCCGCCAAAACTTCGACCCCGATCTTCATCGCCCGCGCGGGCCGTGAAGAGCCGGATCTTAATCTTGCGTTGGATAGCTTTATTCAAGACGCTCTATCGAAGAAAGCCACACTGGACTTGAGCAATCATCCTGAAGGCCAACACGGCTTCGATGTTCTGGGTGATAACGAGAGAACGCGCGAGATTATTAAGCGCACGCTGGAGTTCATTAAAGCTCATATGTAGGGGCGTCCCTCCGTGGGCGCCCCTCGCCCCGCGAAACTTTTATCGTGGACAGCTATAAGACATTCGATGTCGCGGTCGTCGGCGCAGGTGTATTTGGCGCGTGGACCGCTTACCAACTGAACCGCGCCGGCGCCGCAGTTGTTTTGCTTGATGCCTACGGGCCGGGCAACAGTCGTGCGAGTTCCGGCGGCGAGTCGCGAATCATTCGCATGGGTTACGGGCCGGACGAAATCTACACTCGTATGGCCCAGCGCTCACTTGGGCTATGGCAGGAACTGTTTGATCGAATAGACCACGATGAAGAACCGCGTCGCTTGTTTCAACCAACAGGCGTCCTTTGGCTAGCGCGAGAGAATGACCGTTACTGCAAGGCAATGCTGGAAACATTTCAGCGTTGCGAGGTCACGCATCAACGCTTTGACCGTAGTGAACTTCTCCACCGTTATCCACAGCTTGCGTTAGGTCCCGCAACTTGGGGGATCCTCGAACCGGCCAGCGGCGTCCTGATGGCACGCGAGTCAGTGCAAGCTATCGTTGGTGAAGCGCAGGTCGCCGGTGTCACATATCTGCAGGATGCAGTCACGCTTCCCGATCTGACGTTATCCTCGGAGCCAGACGCAGGCTTCCACTCTGTTGATACGGCGTCCGGAAACAAGCTTTTCGCTAAGCAATTCGTTTTCGCTTGTGGGCCATGGTTGCCAAAACTCTTCCCCTCACTGTTGTCTGAGTTGATTCACGTCAGTCGTCAGGAAGTGTTTTTCCTCGGCGTTCCCGCTTCCGATCCCGCCTCCTACAGCCCGGAAAAGATGCCGGCATGGATCGACTTTAATGATCTCGCCTACGGCATTCCTAATCTGGACAACCGCGGATTCAAGATTGCGATCGATGCACACGGGCCGCCGTTTGATCCCGAGACCGGCGATCGCCTCGTCTCTTCCGAGAGCGTTTCCGCGGTTCGTGCTTACCTGGCCCAGCGCATGCCAGCTTTGGCCAACGCGCCTGTTACTGAAACCCGCGTTTGCCAGTATGAAAACACTTCAAACGGCGATTTCTTGATCGACCGCCATCCGGCGTTTGAAAATGTCTGGCTGGTTGGTGGTGGCTCAGGTCACGGATTTAAACACGGCCCAGCGGTCGGCGAGCATGTTGTGGATTTAATATCCGGTGAGACTAGAGTTGAACCAAGATTCGCATTGGCCAGTAAGGAGATAGTTCAGGAGCGGAAGGTTTACTAACGAGGAGTAAGATCTAATGACTGATGACCCTGGAAGATTACAGGAACCCGCAACCACGTCGAGGTTGGGAAGGAGGGCACGCCCCCGCTCTTTCGCCTCTCGCATCGAACCCTTCAGCTTCCAGAGCGGGGCCACCCTCCCCTACCTCTTAACCATCCCATAGTTCATCCTGCGACACCGCTGAATTGAAAGGGGCTTTATGAAAATCCTGATGTGCATGCTGATTTTTTTCTCTTGCTTGACTATCGGGTCGAGCAGCGTGTTTGCCTGTACGTGCGTTCCTCCACCGAGTCCCACCGAAGAACGCGAACGTGTAGCCGCGGTGTTCTCCGGGAAGGTAGTCCAGATAAAGAGACACAAGCCCTCCGAAGACGTCTTCGGCGGCGTTGAAATAGTGTTGAGAGTGGACAAGACATGGAAGGGCGCTCGGAAGCGCACCGTTAGTGTCTTCACCAGTTCGCAGTCCGCTGCGTGTGGTTACGCCTTCAGCAAAGGCCACGCCTACCTGGTCTATGCTTCGGCAGATTCGAATGGCCGTCTTTCCACAAACATCTGTTCACGGACAAAACGGCTTAAAGACGCGCGCGAAGACCTCGACGCACTAGGACCCGCCAAGCGATAGCCGTGATCCCGGCAGACGTTGTGGGTGGTGCCACTCCCCCGTTTTCTTGGTGAGCACCTACAACGCGTTAACGTTGAAAACCTCGCGATCAGGGGCGCCTACGGAGTGGCGCCCCTACAATCCGGCCAACGACCTCTCAAATCGGTTGACCCATTTCTATGCTGCACAGTAATATATGCCTATGACATATAACGGCTCGAACATACTCGATCGCGAATTGAAGAAAGGCAGTGCCGAGTTGTTGATCCTGTCGCTGGTTGAAGACCAGCCGCGGCATGGTTATGAGATTGGCAACTTGATCGAGCAACGCTCGGAAGGATTGCTACGCTTCAATGTGGCTTCGCTCTATCCGCTCCTTTACCGCCTGGAGAAACGCCGTTGGATACAGGGTCGTTGGGTGGAGAAGGCGGGACAACGTCGCCGACGTTATTACCGGCTTACCGCTGAAGGTAAAAAAATCCTGGCCGCGCAACGAAATAGCTGGCGAGAGTTTGTCCAGGCAATGAATCTGATTACTGGAACCGAACCAGCGTAGCTTAGTTGTAGGGTGCCACTCCGTGGGCACCCCGGCATCGCTAAAGACGGGGTGCCCACGGAGGGAACACCCCTACAGAAGAAAGCGGGGTGCCCACGGAGTGACACCCCTACAGTTTTCGCACGCGCCGCACTATTGATTCGTTACGAAAGTGTTACCTATGCCTGATTGGAAAGTACAGATCACAAGCCGCCTCGCGAGATTGGGGTTATCGGCCACACGCGAAGCCGAGATCGTGGAAGAATTGGAGCAACACCTTGACGATCGCTATGCACAACTCATTGCGTCCGGCGCGACCGATGACGAGGCCTACGAAGCCGTGATGCTTGAGTTAACTGACAGTGATTTGTTGGCCCAGGGCCTGGGCAAGGTCGAGCGTCGCATTAATCAAAACATCGTTCCGTTGGGAACCCCGCTACGTGCGGGAGAGGGGAAAAACATCGTGGGAGACTTTTGGCAGGACCTGCTTTACGCTTTTCGCATGCTGCGGAAGAACCCCGGCTTCACAGCAGTTGCAATCACCGCACTCGCGCTGGGCATAGGGGCTAACAGCGCGATCTTCAGCGTGGTCAACACAGTTCTGTTGCGTCCTCTGCCCTACAAGGATTCCGATCGACTCATGATGGTTTGGGAAGACGCGAGCAGGCACGGCTATCCGCGCGACACGCCGGCTCCCGCCAACTATTTCGACTGGCGCAATCAGAATCAAGTTTTTGAAAGTATGGCGGCGACCGCGGACGCGAGCTTGAATCTCACCGGCTCCGGCGACCCTGAAAGAATTGAGGGCCGCCGCGTTTCCGCCAGTCTCTTTCCCATGCTCGGTGTCGAGCCGCAACTCGGTCGCGTGTTTGTGCCGGAGGAAGATCAACCCGGCGCAAATCGAGTCGTAATTCTCAGTCACGGTTTGTGGCAGCGACGTTTTGGTTCTGATGAAAACATCGTCGGCAAGACCATCACCTTAAACGGTCAAAACGGAACGGTAGTCGGCGTGATGCCACAGCATTTTCAGTTTCCCAGTCGTGACGCCGAGCTTTGGGTGCCAATCGCCTTCACTCAGGAAGAAGCAGCTGCTCGCCAACGTCACTATCTTGAGGTAGTTGCGCGACTGAAGCCTGGTGTGACTTTGCCGCAGGCTCAGGCTGAAATGAACACCATAGCTGCGCGTCTGCAACAGCAGTATCCCGCTGCGAATACCGGTCTCGGCGCAGTCGTCGTGCCGCTACACGAACAAGTTGTGGGCGATATCCGGCCCGCGCTGCTCATCCTCCTCGGAGCGGTGGGTTTGGTCTTGTTGATTGCTTGCGCAAACGTCGCCAATCTATTGCTCGCCCGCGCCGCAGTTCGTCAAAAAGAGATCGCGCTTCGTGTAGCACTGGGAGCAAGTCGCGGACGTTTAATTCGGCAGTTCTTAACAGAGAGCATTTTACTTGGAGCTGTGGGGGGGATTGTTGGGTTGCTGCTATCGGTTGTGGGAATCAGATTATTAACCGCCTTCATTCCACCAAACATACCTCAGATTAAAGACATTTCACTGGACGCCAGAGTATTGGGTTTCACAGTGCTGGTATCGTTGCTTACGGGATTGATCTTTGGTCTGGCCCCCGCCATCCAGTCATCAATGTTCAATCCTAATGAGACTCTAAAGGAAGGCGGCAGAGACTCATCAACGGGTAGTCGTGGCAACCGTATTCGAGGCCTGCTGATAGTCGCCGAGGTCGCCGTCTCCCTGATACTTCTAATTGGCGCTGGTTTGTTGATTAATAGTTTTCTGCGGCTGCGTAATGTCGATCCGGGGTTCCGCACTGACAAGCTGCTGACGATGAGAGTCGTGCTGCCCGATCTTAAGTATAGCCAACACGCACAACGTTCCGCTTTTTATACTGACCTTACGCGCCGTCTCGAAGTCTTACCGGGCGTTAAGTCAGCAGCCGTTACCACGAACCTGCCTTTGTACAGACAGGGAAACTCGATCGGCATCTACATCGAAGGCCGTCCGCAGCCGGCGCCGGGTCAGGAAATGATCACTGCGACCAGGATTATCAGTCCCAAATACTTTGAGACCATGAGCATTCCGTTAGTGAGCGGACGACAGCTGAACGACCAGGACACCGCCACTACGCCCGCGGTCGCCGTAATCAGTGAGACGATGGCGCGTCGCTACTGGCCCAATGAGGATCCCGTGGGCAGACGTTTATCGCCGGGACGCCCGCAGTCGCCTGAAGACTGGGTGCAGATCGTAGGGGTCGTCAAAGACGTGCGGCAATTTGATTTGATTGCTGCGCCAAAACCGCAAATGTATTTGAGTTACCAACAGGCTGAGTTTTTCGCGCCTCGCGATCTGGTCGTAAAGACCGACGTTGATCCGCTCAGCCTTGCGGCAGCTGTACGCCAAACAGTTTGGGAGGTAGACAAAGATCAACCGGTGTCGAACGTGAGGACCATGGATGACATTGCCGCTGAATCAATCGCCCGGCAGCGGTTTAGTATGCTCCTGCTGGCCATTTTTGCCGGCGTTGCACTTCTGCTCGCGGCCGTGGGCATCTACGGGGTAATGAGCTATTCAGTTGCACAACGCCGCAATGAGTTTGGCATCCGCATGGCCCTCGGTGCGCAGAAGTTTGACGTACTCAAGTTGACCGTGGGCCAGGGCCTAAAGCTGGTGCTCACTGGTGTGGCGTTTGGGCTCGTGGGCGCGTTTATGCTGACGCGGTTGATGTCGACTCTGCTATTTGGGATCGGCGCAACTGATCCAACAACATTTGTTTCGATCTCATTGATACTGATCGGCGTCGCGCTGCTGGCCAGTTACTTTCCAGCACGCCGGGCTACCAAGGTAGATCCGATCGTCGCGCTCAGGTATGAGTGAGCGGCGCGGCGAAGTGGTTAACACAACGCTTTCTCGCTGGCGCCTCCCTGGAGTGCGCCACCCTTGTCGGCGCTTTGGCCCGCGGCGGCTTGGCGCCGCGATCTAATCCAGGAATCAACTGAGTCTGAAAGAGGCCGCTGGCCTAGCGAAGCTGCGACAGGTCGCAGCGGGCCAAAGCGCCGACAACCGGGGTCCCCTGCGCGGCAGCCGCGCTGGGGTGGGCGTGGCGGCGCACTCCAAGGCGGCGCCCGTTGCGCGATCAATCTGCACTGTTCCTTTCCAGATTATTTGAACTTCCGTATATCCTTTGCGTGTTACGGATTGGCTCCCATATTCTGCTTAGGAGACACCGATGAAATCCCGAACCGCAGTCCTGCTTCTGCTTTGTAGCCTCAGCTGTCAAACCGTTTTCACCCAAAGTGTGTCGCAGCAATCCGAATCCTTCTCTAAACGGAAATTCAGCATATTGCCTTATGTGAGAAAGGAAGGCTGCCACCCGGCGGAAGTGAAAGCTATTTCGATGGGAGCTGTCCCGCCCGAGGCCCTCACAACAATGATTGCGATCAAGAGCTTTTCGGATAAGCCAATCTCGGCCTTAAAAGTCAGATGGGATATTTACCAGTGGGACATTGGCATTAAACGACAGCGTGGCATCTGCAATGTAGCAGGAGACCCGACCGAAATTGTCCTCTCCGGAACTACACCGCTCATCGAGGTAGGACGGTTCGTCAAGGGAGAAACGTACACTATCAGTTCTAATCCAACGGACGTGCAGCCCGCTTTCCCCGCGAATAAGGTCGTTCAGGTTGATTGGCCCATCATTGGTTGGGACCAACTTAAACCTCTTGCGATCGACGGCCCTCGTCGAGTGCTCAAAGACGACTACCTGGGAATAATTTATATTGCCGAAATTCATTTTGAAGATGGCACGCGGTGGGAAGCAGGAAGTTAGTCAGTTACGCGATCAGCGGGAATCTGCGGATAGTTGGTTTCGATTACAATTCCCTGCCCTGTCCGTGAAGAAAACTCTTTTCATACTCTTGCTGTTTCCCTTACTGGCGCCGGCATCGCCTTGCCTGGGCCAAATCGGCTCGCGTGTGTCTACAGATTCCAACTGGTTATTCGAACAAGGCGCAATCATTCGTGGTGACAAGACTGGAAGACAATTAGCTCTGGTGATTACTGGCGATGAATTTGCAGATGGCGGCGAAACAATTGCCCGAGTGCTGAAACAAAACCGAGTGAAGGCTTCTTTCTTTTTCACCGGAAGGTTCTACCGCAACCCGAAGTTCAGGTCCTTAATTCAGCGTTTGAAACGCGACGGTCACTATCTCGGCGCGCACTCGGATGAGCACCTGCTTTATTGCGACTGGAACAACCGCGATGTGTTGCTAGTTACCAAAGAGAAGTTCGAGGACGATTTGAACAAAAATTACGCGGCGATGCAGGCTTTCGGAATCCCGAGAAAGAAAGCCAGGTTTTTTCTGCCACCTTTTGAGTGGTACAACCGGACAGTCGCCGGCTGGACCGAAGGCATGGGCCTGCGACTCATCAACTTTACGTCCGGCACACGCTCACATGCTGACTACACGACGCCGCAAATGAAAAATTACGTTAGCAGCGATGCCATCATGCGAAGCATCAGGGACTATGAAGCGAGAGACGCGGCTGGGCTCAATGGCTTCCTCCTCCTCATGCACGTGGGCGTCGCGCCGGAACGAACAGATAAGTTTTATGATCGCCTTGATGAGTTGATCGAATGGATAAGAAGTAAGAAGTATCGACTGGTTCGAGTGGATCAGTTACTGCAATAGCCTGAACGATTGTTCGACATACTTCAGGAGCCTCTGATCAAGTAACACAGGTCTTTTGCATTAGTCCGCGGAGCGGCCGTTGGCATAAAGCCTGGGGTGAAGCGCAGCGAAACCCCAGGATCGTTCACACCAAACCCTCGGAGCCCGCGGAGCGGCCGATTGCGGTTTGATTTAACGCCAGTCATGATGATTCGACTGTCGGCCGCTCCGCGGACTCTTTCTGCTTCAACACTCGCCCCTGGGGTTTCGCTGCGCTTCACCCCAGGCTTTATGCCGTCGGCCGCTCCGCGGGCTAAGGCAACTACTCTTATGAACTTAATCAGAGCTTCCTTCAGTTTGTCGTGCGTCGCCTAAGAGGCACTTTCAGGTTATATTGGATTTCGGCGGCCCGTGTTTTCTACAGATAATCGCCCCGCGAAACGACAAGCTGTCGGCGGCTCCGCGGACTCCGAGGGTTTACTGTGAACGATCCTGGGGTTTCGCTGCGCTTCACCCCAGGCTTTATGCCAACGGCCGCTCCGCGGACTGAATGAAAAAGACCTGTGTTACTTGATCAGGGCTTCCTGAAGCACGTCGGACAATAGTGCGCTCAATTCCCCCTCACTACCACGACCGAATTAGTAAAACCTCGCTCGTCGTCCTCCGTGCTGGGATTGTCCGGATCGAGAATCCAGTCGCCATCAATAACAAATTTGTAGGTGTACTTGCCGGGTGCTAAATCGACGCGACATACCCACGCATCCGCTTCCTTTCCGCAGATAAGTTGCGACTGATTAAACTCATTGAATGTGCCGGCCACCGCCACTACCCTCGCATTCGGATACCCTTTCAAGCGAAACGTAGTATTCCCCTTCAGACTAGCCGGCGGCAAAGCGAATTTGCGAGCGCTAAGTTTCCTGCCCTCCGCCATTGGAGCAGCTTCGAGTGTCGCGCTTACCACCACGCCTTTCTGGTCGCGAGCAAATTTAACCGGGACGTTGAGGTCAGCAACCACGAAAGCGTCCGCCGACTTTGCCGCCAACTTTCGTTTTACCGAGTGGGACGGCTTTATCCAGAGCTCATCCTTATCGAGAAAGACGTCGAAGATAAAGTTTTCCACGATAGTCGGGTCGGCTTCATAACGTCCCACGTAATCCTGCAACGCTACTGCCGGTCCCTTTTTGGCGTCGGCTTGAGCGCTTGCGCTTCCGCCGGCAGCAAAGCAGAACAATAAAAACAGTGCGATGAATAGGGTGCATTTTTTCATCATCGTTCTCCCCACGTCTGGCATTAAACCCTAAGGCTATTAGCTTGTAACACTCGTGTTACTTATACGCGCCTATCAGAAAAGCGTGCAAGAAGTCTGCGTATCAACTACAAAGTGCGCATCTTTTGGAGTGGGCCGGCCCGGCGGCGCTTTGGTCGCAGTACCTGTCCCGGAATCTCACGGGCAGAATACAATTGTGACGAGAAATCGATGAAATAGGTAAATCAGCACGGCAGAATTCCGGCCATACAATAGCTCACTGAAACGTTGGGGACATTTCGATAATCGCGCGGTTGATAAGAACCACCGCTACGAACTAAAGTGTGCTGGACATCAACTCGAGGATCAAGGGGAGGATATATTCGAAAATGAAACTGCTCTCTCAGAGTTCGGTAAGCCACGGTGCCAGGGGATCAAATAAGCTGCAGCTCAAAGCCCGACAAACTAAAGTGCGTTGGACATTAGTCCAAACAATTGCGCTCCCGATCTTTCTGGCTGCTGCAGTAATTCCCTCCTACAGTCAGGAGTCAGGAACGCCTCAGATCGCGCAACCGCAACTGAGCCCTTCCGAACAAACCTTCATCGAGGTCAAGCAAAGCAGTACAACGCCGTCAGCGGGGGCTGAAGTCAAACAAACAAACGAATCCGGAGCCCCTGCTGCTAAACAAATGGGCTCGACTCAACCCTTTGTGTTTCCAACGAAGCGTGAGCGATTCAATCGCTATGCTAAAAGCACAGTTGGACCATTCAGCCTTATTTACACGGGCGTCTATGCGGGTCTCGATCAATGGGGAGACAATCCTGAGGAATGGGAACAGGGCGCATCGGGTTACGGGAAACGCTATGCATCGATTTTCGGTCGAAATGCAATTCAGCAAAGCGTCATCTACGGCTTGGATACGGCGCTGGGTTTGGACACCGGATTCAAGAAGAGCACTCGCTCAGGATTTTTCCCGCGCGTGAAAGATGCACTCGCCGCGAACATCACCTCGCGCACTAAATCCGGAAAGCGAGTGATTTCGGTGCCACGGATCGCAGGGGTATATACCGGCGCGATCATCCAGCGTGAAGCCTGGTTCCCCGAGCGCTACAGTTACAAAGACGGATTGCGTAGCGGCACGCGTTCACTACTCACTGGCTTTGGACTAAACCTGGTGCGCGAATTCGTAATTAGCTGGTAGCCGGAGGGCAGAAGTCAGAAGCCAGAGGTCAGACGTCAGAAATCAGAACGTCAGGGGCGCGTAGTTCAGAGTTCAAGCTTCAGCTTGTGTCGTTGCGTAAGACGCAACCCCGACGCATCGGGGTTGAACTCTAAACTAGGCGCCATCTGCCTTCGGTGGCGCCTCCTTGGAGTGCGCCGCCTTGTCGGCGCTTTGGCCCGGTGCGGCTTGGCGCAGCTTCGCTGGGCCAGAGCCGACTCCTTCAGGCTCAGTTGAATCCTAGACTAGATCGCGGCGCTGTCGCGGCGGCCAAAGCGCCGACAAGGCGGCGCACTCCAAGGAGACGCCCAAAGGTCGAGTCGCATAGCGACGAGGCTTCGTACCCAACGACACAAGCTGAGCTTGAACTCTGAACTACGCGCCTCTGACCTCTGACCTCTGGCGCTTTCGCGATTTACCCACGCCACTCCGCCGACTATAATGCCGCCTAAGTTTCATAACGATCCCCGGCACCCATAAGAACGAACACCAAGACTATTCACTGGTATCCCGTGGATCGTTTGTGATTTCGCACCACCCTACGAACTGGGATACAGATCGGAGGCGCATGGATTTCTCTCAGCCACAACGGACCCTCTTGCATTACCGGCTGTTGAATAAGATCGACAGTGGTGGCATGGGCGAAGTCTACAAGGCCGAGGACACCAAGCTTGGGCGCACCGTCGCCATCAAACTCCTGCTGGCCGGGTTCAATGAGAAACCTCTTGCCCGTCGCAGGTTTCTTCAGGAGGCGCAATCAGCGTCTGCGCTTAATCATCCAAACATCGTAACCATTCATGCGATCGAAGAGGTCGAAGGTCTCGATTTTATCGTGATGGAGTTTGTCGAAGGACAAAATCTGAAGAGACTCATTGGCGCCGAGGGTGCACTACCGCTCACACGCTTGCTTGATATTGCAATTCAAACTGCCGATGCACTTGAAGCAGCGCACGACATCAACCTCATCCATCGTGACATCAAATCCGCGAACATTTTGGTGACTCCGCGCGGCCAGGCTAAGGTACTCGACTTCGGATTGGCGAAAGTGGTTCGCACCATCGCGGACATGGTCGACGGCGAAGCTCCTACGCTAACGAATCTGACGGACGAAGGCACCGTGCTCGGCACTGCGGCATACATGTCGCCCGAACAGACCCGCGGACAGGCGCTTGACGGACGTTCGGATCTCTTTTCGCTGGGCTGTGTCTTGTATGAGGCAGCCACGCGTTCGCTGCCCTTTTCCGGTCCCAGCATGCTCGCCATCATGCACGCGATTGCCACAATCGATCCGCCCATGCCCAGCCGCATTCGACCGGAACTGCCGCGTGAGTTTGACTTGATCCTCGAGCGGGCCCTCGCAAAGGACAAAGAGCGACGCTATTCGTCGGCAGCTGAGATGGGCCAGGCACTGAGGAGCTTGCGCGCAAGTTTTACTGGAGAGTGGCTCGGTGGCCCGATTGTCTTCGACAAAGATTTGGTTGAAGGACCGGGTGCGCCGTTTGTAGGCAGAGAACCTGAGTTGACCCGGCTTGAGGGCTACCTTCAACAAGCGATTGGTGGCACCGGTCGGGTAGTGTTCATCAGCGGCGAACCAGGCATTGGTAAGACGTCGCTTTCAGACGAGTTTCTCCGCCGCGCCCGCGCGCGCTATCCGGGATTGTCAGTTTCTCGCGGACGTTGCGTCGAACAGTATGGCACCGGTGAAGCTTATCTTCCCTTCCTCGATGCGATCGGAGGATTACTGGAGGGGCCCTCGCGTGATCGACTAGCGGCTGTAATGCGGACCTCAGCAACGACATGGTGTTCTCAATTGCCTGTGGCCTTCGCTTCCACAGGTGCTATGGAAAAGTTGCAACAGGAAACCATGGGCGCCACCAAGGAACGCATGATGCGTGAAATGGGAGACGCGCTGGGTATGTTTGCCGCTACGTCCCCGGTGGTCCTGCTGCTCGAAGACCTCCACTGGGCAGATCCTTCCAGCGTGGATCTATTGCGGCATCTGAGCCAGCGCATCAGCAACCAGCATTTGTTAATTGCCGGCACCCTCAGACCCGAAGACATCGAACGAAGCAATCATCCACTGAAGAGCTACAAAGCAGAGATGCTGACGCACAAGTTGTGCGAAGAGATCGCGCTCGACTCGCTCAGTCCCGATCATATTCAGGATTATCTGAACGCGACCTTTTCACCACACAATTTTCCGCCTGAGTTTGCCGAACACATTCATGACCGGACCGAAGGTCACCCCCTATTTGCCACGAATCTTCTGCAGTATCTGCACGAACGCGGCGACATCGCGAAGACAAATGAACACTGGTCACTGAAGCGGCCGATCTCGGAGTTGGAGTTGGAAGCGCCGGAAAGCGTGCGCAGCATGATCAGCAAGAAGGTGGACTCCCTGGGTGAAGAAGAGCGTCGTGCTTTGGAGTACGCCAGTGTCGAAGGCCAGGAATTTTTGTCCCCAGTGGTGGCGAGTTTGCTCGCTATCGATGAAGTTGACCTGGAAGAGCTGCTCGCGCGAATAGAGAAAAGCTATCGACTGATCGTAACGCGCGGTGAAGAGGAACTGCCTGACGGCTCACTCGCCACGCGTTATCGCTTCGCTCACGCTCTCTACCAGAATTTTCTTTACGGTAATCTGGTGACCAAGCGGCGAATCATGTTGCACCGGCAGGCAGGCGAACAGTTGGTTCGTCACTACGGCAAGCGGGCCCCACATATCGCGGCCCAGCTGGCTCTGCATTTCGAACGCGGACGCGACTTCACCCGCGCGGTGGAGTTTTTGATTCACGCAGGCGACAACGCCATCACGCTCTACGCTAACAATGAAGCCGCTGAGCACTTCACTCGGGCGCTGCTTTTGGCGGAGAAGTTGCCGGACGAAGCACGACCCGAAATGATTGTGACGCTCTACAGCAAACGTGGCGCTGCCTATATGGCGCTAAGCCGCTTCGACGAGTCGATCGATGATTATGAGAGCTTGCTAAAACATCTGGAGGCTTTCGACGATTCACCTGAGAAAAGGTCTGCCGCACTCAACGCCCTGGCGATGCCATTGTTTTATTCCCACCGGGTTGAGGAGATGGAAACGCGGGCCAATGAAGCGCTCGCGGCGGCTGAGCGCGCCGGAAGCGAAACGTTGCGTCTGGACACGATGAGCCTGATGGCCTTGAAGCATTTGTGTTACGGCGAGCTGGCCCTTGCGCGTCCCATCCTCGACGATGTCGCCAAAAGCGCTCGGGCCATCGACTACAAGCCGGCGCTGCTGTCCGCATTGACGTGGCGCGGTTGTCTCTATTTCTTCCAGACTGAATACGAGCGTGCAATTGAGTCGGTGCAGGAAGCAATCCAACTCGCGTCGCGGTTGCGGGACAGTTTCCATTTGTTGACCGCCAGATTTTTTCTCGGTCTTTCGAAGGGTAATCTCGGACAAATGTCGGAGGCGATTACCACACTTGAAGAAGCAATCAGGATGGGAAGCCGCAACGGGGATCGCTTCTGGTTTCCCCGCATGCCAAACTGTCTCGGCTGGCTGCATCGCGAGTTGCAGGACTTCGAGGGCGCACTCAAACATAATCGGGAAGGCTTGAGAGTTGCTCGTGAGTTTCACGTGCTTGAGGCGGAGGCGAATTCACTAATCAACCTCGGAATCGATCACACCTACGGCGGGAAACACGAGGAGACGGCGGCCGCATTTAGCGAAACTCGCGAAATCTTTGAGCGCGATGCGTGGTTCCGGTGGCGCTACAACATACGTCTTGAAGCAGCCACCGCCTGGCACTGGCGCCGGCAGGGCGACCTGGAGAAGGCCGGCGAATACGCGCAGCGTCTGCTTGATACCGCAACCGAACATGAGGTGCATAAATACATCGCGGAGGCTCACAGGCTGAAAGCGAAAATCGCAAGCGACGCCGGCGATCCGGCTGCGGCGGAGACGGAGTTCGCCGCTGCTCTTGACGAGCTGCAACGCTACCCCGCGCCGCTTGTCGCCTGGAGGACCTACGCCGACCTCGCCCGCCTGCAATCTCAGCGCGGTGACGCCGACGCGGCGCAGTCTTCGTACAAACAGGCAGCGGAAATTGTTATGGCGTGTGCGGCAAACGTCAGTGATTCCGAACTGCGCGCAACCTTCCTCAGCTCTAAAGCAGTTCGAGGAGTAATAGCCGGCGCGGCAGCCCATTCACCAATCTAGATGCCGACTTCGAGTGTCCGATAAACTTCAGGAGCCTCTGATCAAGTAACGCAGGTCTTTTGCATTAGTCCGCGGAGCGGCCGTTGGCATAAAGTCTCGCACCCCAGCCGAGCTGCTCGGCTGGGGACCCCGCCCTGGGGTGAAGCGCAGCGAAACCCCTGGATCGTTCACACCAATCCCTCGGAGCCCGCGGAGCGGCCGATTGCGGTTTGATTTACTAACGCCAATCATGATGATTCGACTGTCGGCCGCTCCGCGGACTCTTTCTATTTTCGACACTGGCCCCTGGGGTTCGCTGCGCTTCACCCCAGGCTTTATGCCGTCGGCCGCTCCGCGGGCTAAGGCAACTACTCGTATGAACTTAATCAAAGCTTCCTTCAGTTTGTCGAATCGCCGCGCCTTCAAGTTCGGCATTTTCAGGACGCTCTGAATAGTCAGCAAAGGATCTCTGGCGGAGGCGCCTCTTTGGAGTGCGGCGGCCCGGCGCCGCTTTGATCTAACCGCGAGATTCCCAGACTTTAGAGTTCAGCGTTACGCAACGAAGCGGCGCCAGGCCCAGGCCGCCGCACTCCAAGGAGGGGCCTCTTATCTGCCATGCCTGATTTTTGACCCTACTTGTTTACTTTCCGAGCTAGGATCCCTCAGAGGTTTTATCTATTCACGATTCACGATTAACGATTCCCGGTTCCACCAGGAGACAAACATTGAAGCCACTCGCAGTTTTCATCATCGCCATTTTGTTAGCCGCAACCACCGGCCCTGTCGCCCACGCCCAGACAAAAAAGCGCAGAGTCCCAGCACCACGAAGCCGAAAAACAAAACCACCAACGCCTGTGAAGGAGGACCTCAGTACACCAGCCATGACTAAGACACCATCGGGACTCATTTACGTAATCACGAAGCGCAGTACTGGTGCGCTACCTAAAGCCGGCGAAACAGTTGCCGTGAACTACACCGGGCTGCTAGGCAGTGGTGTGAAATTCGACAGCTCCCTCGACCGCGGGCAGCCGATCAAGTTTCCACTTGGTCAGGGCCGTGTCATAAAAGGTTGGGATGAAGGGATCGCGAGGCTGCGTGTCGGTGAGCAGGCGACACTGATAATCCCACCCGATCTAGCTTACGGTCCAACAGGCGCCGGCGGTGTGATCCCTCCCGACGCAACGCTAATTTTCATCGTTGAATTGATGGGCATCGAAGAAGCCCCAACGCCGAATTAGTCGTCGGCGGCCAGTTTGTTAAAAGAAGACAGGATCCACGAAACACACTAACCAGCACGAAAGAGTTGCTAATGTTGTTTAGTGTGATTCGTGTGTCGAGTGATCAGTTAACGGTAAGCTATTTCGTTTGTCGGCGGGCTTGAGTTTAAAGGCTACCGAATTGCGGCCCTGCCGCCTGAGGTGCGGAAGGGGCTATGCTTTTCCGTCTGACGCGGTATTATCTGGCGCGTAACGCACCATGCTCGATTGCCTGCGCCGCGAGTTTAGTAGCGACGTTGGTGAGGCGGCTCTCTTCGCCGGTTGGCGTGCGCGGCTCGCGGTAATACATGGCAAACGACCCTAGCACCTTACCTTTGCTCGACATTATCGGAGTGGACCAGCAGGCGTGCATACCAATCGCCGCCGCATACTGGCGGTAATCCTCCCACAACGGATCCTTAAAGATGTCGCTGACGACTACCGGCTTGCCACGGAACATTGCCGTTCCGCACGAGCCGTGCTTTGGACCAATCGGATTGCCGTCGATGGCTTTTACGTAAGACTCGGGAAGACTCGGCGCCACCACATGCCGGATGTGGTTGCCGTCATCGCTGATCTGTATTACTGAGCAGACCATCTCCGGCGACTGCGCCTCGATCATCAGTACCAGGCTCGAGAGTATTTCGCTAAGCGGGACGTCCGCCGCGATCATCTCTGTGATTTGATCCTGCGCCGCGTGAAATCGTGCGTCATCCTCAGGCGAAGGTGGCACGGCGGGAAACTCCTGCGTCTTCATCAAATCAGTTTGGTTTTGCTTCGGATCGCTCATCGGTGTTTCAGCATTTTACGCTCCGTGGGTGATGAAAGCTATCCGCAGATTAGGCAGATTCCAAACCGAAAGCGGGAGGTTTGGCGCGCGACGCGTTTAGATGCGACACTTGTGGCCACAAACTTTCCCGTTTAGACGGGGCACTTGTGCCCACGAACCCCTCCGTTTAGATGGGGCACTTGTGCCCGCCCGCGTGCGGACAAGTCCGCCCTCTAAACGACTGGCTGGGGCGGACAAGTCTGCGCTCTAAACGACCGGCTGGGGGGGGCGGACAAGTCCGCACTCTAAACGGCCGCGTACGGCACGTGCGGACGGCTATCCGAGCGCGCTTGATTATGACGTTGTTTTCCCCGGGCCGCCGCTCGATCGGGTGATGTCAGCAACTATCTCATACGACCTGATTCGAGCGGAGTGATCATGCAAACTGCAAACAACCATCAACTCATCCGCCCTGGTCAGTTCAACAAATCTTTCCAAATCTCTGCGGACCGTCTCCGGCGAACCAACGAATGAATGCTTGAGCATGCGTAAGGCCTGATGCTTTTCCGGCGGCGTCCAATAATCCTCGATGTTGTCGATCGGTGGTTGCATCTTTCCCGGACTCCCGCGCAGAAGGTTTGTGAACGACTGCTGCACTGTGGTGAACAAACGTCGCGCCGCCTCGTCTGTATCAGCGGCTACAATATTCACCCCCACCATCGCGTAGGGACTGTCGAGTTGCTTCGACGGTTTGAATCGTCGGCGATAAACCTGGAGTGCTTCGAACAGATAGTCGGGCGCGAAGTGGGAGGCGAAGGCATAAGGCAGTCCCAGCGATGCAGCCAGCTCGGCGCCGAAGGTGCTCGAACCCAGTATCCAGATGGGAACTTCCGTGCCACGGCCCGGAACGGCGCGCACAGCCTGGCGAGGTTGACCTGGATCAGGCGTGGCCAGAAAAGCCTGCAACTCGAGAACGTCCTCAGGAAAACTATCAGCGCGCATCGGATCGCGGCGCAAGGCGCGCAGAGTTCGCTGGTCCGTTCCGGGCGCGCGGCCCAGACCCAGATCAATCCGACCGGGATAAAGCGACTCAAGCGTGCCAAACTGTTCGGCGATGACAAGTGGAGAATGGTTCGGCAGCATGATGCCGCCGGAACCCACGCGAATGGTCTTCGTGCCGCAAGCGAGATGTCCAATCACAACAGATGTCGCGGCGCTCGCGATGCCTGTCATGTTGTGGTGCTCAGCAACCCAGAAACGCGTGTAACCAAACGCTTCGGCATGGCGCGCCAGGTCCAAACTCTTCGGTAGGGCTTCACGTGGTGTCTCGCCAACGTTGACCGGGACGAGATCGAGAATGGAAACAGGAACCATAAATCAGAAATCAGAGGTCAGAAGTCAGAAGTCAGCGGTCATTCGGCTCAACTGGATCATAGGAGAGAACATGGCTTCGTTCCAAACGTGTGTCAATCGCGAAGAAATGAACTAAAGTCTCCCGGACGCATAACAGCTGAGATCGGCAGACACGACCGTCGCATCACTGTGGTCGCGGAGTGAGGACGCAAATGAGAAAGTCACTGTTGCTGGTCTTGATAATCCCTTTAATCGGAGGATTGGTTATGGGCCAACCGAACCAGAAATTTGCGTCTGCAGCGCCGCTGAATCATTTCTACATCGTTCTGGATTCGGAGACGTACAAGGCCATCGAGCAGAATCCGTTTCTGCGAGGCGAGTTCGCGGTTAGCGAAGGGAGGACCACGACCAGAACCGACGTTTCTTATACCGGCGTTTATTTCTATGGCACTAACACTTATTTCGAGTTTTTTGACTCAGCGACTACGAATATGGGAAAGCTGTCGGATAGCGGGATCGCTTTAGGGGTTGATAAGGCCGGCAGTTTGGACGCATTCATACGACCAGGCTCTATACTCAGCCGTCGCGATGCCCCAATCACCAGAGGTTTTGCCGGGAAACAGGTGCCATGGTTTTACATGGCAGTGCCCACAAACATTCCTGCTGAGGCGGGCTTACGCTTTTGGGTGATGGAATACCATCCGCGTTTTCTGGCTGAGTGGAATCCGGAGTCTAACGAAAAGAATCCTGGCGTCAGCAGGCGGGAAATACTCCAACGCTATGCTCGTGTGCTCAAAGGCGTTGCTGCTAAGCCAGTTTCGTTTCGTAGTGAGCCATACTTCCAGGACGTGGTGACGATCACCCTGGCTCTCAATGAACCTGCAACCAGGAGCTTAGTTGAACTTGGTCAATTGCTGGGTTACCGCCACCGCACGGGGGAACACAACACAACACTGACGGGACAGGATATCGAACTGCGTATTGTTCCGGAGACATCAACGGCCCGCGGTATTCGTGAGATCACGATGCGTGTAAATGGAAAGCCCACCCAGAATGAGTTTCGATTTGGGAAATCGGTCTTGACGTTTCAGGGAAATGGGCTGGCCACGTGGACGTTTTGATTTAAGACTGGATGTCGCCGACGAGGCAGATTACGCGATAGAATCCAGAAAACTATCGCACTACTTTCCGAGTGGAGGTCCCCTCAATGAAGATGGTACACCTGTCGCCGATTCTCAACGTCTCCAACATCCAGGAGAGCTTCGCCTGGTTTGAAAAACTTGGTTGGAAGAAAGCGTGGGACTGGGGTGATCCACCAGATTTCGGTGGGATCAGTAATGGACACTTTGAAATCTTCCTTTGCCAAAACGGGCAGGGCTCTCGTGGGGGTGAAACTCCTCGGCACGTGGGAGACGATGACACGGGCGGAGTTTGGATGAGTTGGTTTCTCGAGTCGCCGGCTGACGTGGATGCGGTCCATAAACTCGCGCTCGAGCAGGGAATGACCGTGACCTGGCCGCCGACCGATGAGCCGTGGGGTATTCGGGAGTTTCACTTACGCCATCCCGACGGACATACCTTTCGCATAGGCGCAGGGTTTAAGAAGGAGTGATTAGCGTCAGGATACTTCCGCGGCGTGCCTCCTTCCGTGCGGACAGGCTACGCCGCTTTCCGGTCGAGCGTTAACTACTTTGAGAGGCCCGCCTCCGATCTAACGGAGGCGCAGCCTCGCAGAAATTCAAAGCGCTTCTATGCGGTAAGGCCAAGCCCTACCGCACGGAACTCGGCACAGCAACGCACGGCCCTGCGGCGCTTGTTACCTATTCAGCGCGCAACGCAATCAGCGGATCGATTCGCGCCGCACGCCGTGCGGGCAGGTAACACGCGATTAGCGAAACGACCAATAACAAAAGCACGATTACAGCGAAAGTTGCCGGATCCGCAGCATCCACGCCGAAGAGTAAGCTCGACATGAGACGCGTCAGGGCCAACGCGCCCGCGAGTCCGATCGCCGCACCGATTAACGTTAACAGGAGTCCCTGCTTCAGCATCAGCATTACAACTTTGCGAGGCTGCGCACCGAGGGCCATCCGCAGACCAATCTCGCGTGTGCGCATGGTTAGGGAGTAGTTCATCACTCCAAAAATTCCGACGGCCGCGAGCAAGGTTGCCAGCCCTGCAAATAAGGCGAGCAACATCGTATTGAAGCGCGCCCGCCCTACAGTATCCGCCATCACCTGGTTCATCGTGCGAACGTCAGACACCGGCTGATCCGGATCCAACCCACTTAACTCACGCTTCACTGCGGGAACTATAGCCGTCGGATCGCCAGTCGTTCTGATGACAAATGTCATAAACGGGTATGTGAGTTCCGGATGCGACATGTAGACCGTAGGCTCAGGTTCTTCGATCAGACTCTCGTACCTGACGTCGCCTACGATGCCGACAATCTCGGTTGGCACTGGTTTTTCCGACATGGGAATCGTAATGCGTTTGCCTATTGGATCCTCACCCGGAAAATGTTGCCGCGCGAGGGACTCACTGATGATCACAACGTGTCTTGCCTCGTTTGTTTCAAAGTCTGTAAAGTTGCGACCGCGCAAGAGCGGGATTCCCATTGTGTTGAAATAATTCGCATCACTAACGCGTACGTGAGTTGAAGGCCCTTCGCCCGGCAGCGTGGCTGGCCGGCCTTCGATCGTGTAGCTGGTTTTCGCCCCCAGCCCGCCGTAAAGCGGCAGATAGTTAACCATCCCAACCGTGCTGACGCCGGGAAGCGTGCGTATGCGTTCAGTCGCGCGGCGGAAGAATGAGACCATTTGCGTGTCGTCGGTGTACTTCGCTTCCGGCAGACGCACGACCATCGTCATCAGGTTGTCTGGATTGAAACCGCGATCCACGTTCTGCAGCCGGTTGAAACTCTTTATCAGAAGACCTGCGCTCGCTAGGAGTATGAGCGCCAGCGCAACTTCAGTTACTACGAGCGCACTCCGAAGACGGCGGCTCCGCGGACTCTGTCCCTCACTTCCCTTGCCTTCTTTCAACGAACCGTTGAGATCCGGGCGGCTCGCTTCGAGTGCCGGGACGAGTCCAAAAATAATTCCTGTGACGAGGGAGAGCCCCATGGTCCATGCCAACACTGTGAAATCAAGACCCACGTGCTGCAGGTTAACCAGATCCCGTGGACTGATTGCCACCAGGGCTTTAATTCCCCACCAGGCCAGGGCCAAACCCAACACACAGCCGAGGCCCGCGAGTAGCAAACTTTCGGTAAGCAACTGCCGCACGATGCGCCAACGGCCGGCACCCAACGCCGCGCGAACAGCGATCTCTTTCTCACGGGCGGCTGCACGAGAGAGCAGGAGATTTGCGACATTTGCACAAGCAATGAGAAGCACCAGACCAACAGCGCCGAGAATGATCCAGAGGGCGAGCCTGACCTTGCCGACGAACTGGTCGCGAAGCGGAATAACCTCGGTTCCCTGTCCCCTGTTAAAGCGCGGGGCGTCCTGTGCCAGTCGAGCAGCAATAGTGCTCATGTCGGCCGTCGCCTGTTGCAAAGTAACGCCGCCTTTGAACCGGGCTACCACGGAAAGAAAACGTCCTCGCGAGGTAGCTCCTTCACCCGTCAGCGGCGGCATGGGAAGCACCGTCCACATCTCGGGAACTCTGCCGGTGCCCGAACGCTGCCTGATGTGCCACTGAAAATTCGGCGGCATAACACCGATGACGGTAAATGGTTCGCCATTGAGCATGATCGGCTTGCCCACAATCTGCGCATCACCACCGAAACGCCTTTGCCAGAAGCCGTAACCAAGAACGGCGACTTGGGGCGCGCCCGTTTTTCCGTCGTCCGCAGTCATGCCTCTGCCGATGAGCGGCTCTACACCGAGAACACGAAATAGATCGGTCGTCGCAAATTGGACCGGCACCTCTTCAGCCTCGCCGGCGCCGGTTAGGTTAAGACGTTGATCAGTGAACGCAGCCATACCTTCAAAGCTCGTGTTCTGATCGCGCCAGCCGGTGAAGTTGGACCGGGAAGTTACATTCTGATGCTGGCCCTCGGGTGTGACTTCCCACAACATCACCAGCCGCTCAGGATCAGCGTAGGGCAACGGCCGCAGGAGTAGTTCATTCACTACGGAAAAGATCGCTGTGTTTGCGCCGATTCCGAGCGCGAGTGTGATTACCGCAACGACCGTGAACGTTTTGTGTTTAACGAGGCCTCGCGCCGCGTATCGAATGTCCTGCAACAGAGCTTCCATAATTCCTCCGCCCCTGACCTCATATGCCTTGTCTCTGACGCTGCCGAAATTGCCAAAACTCCGGATCGCAGCCTGACGGGCCTCGTCGCCCGACATTCCTCGTTCGAGATTCGCTTTCGTTTCCATCTCAAGATGAAAGCCAAACTCCTTGTCGATGTCGTTTATGACGTTCTCGCGGTAGACGAGACCGCGTAGGCGGGCCGAAATAATATTGAGCAACTTCATTTGTAGATCTCTGTCAATAACAACTGGGTTAGTTGGTGGAACAGCGGTTCGACGGACACGTGCGCTAACGCGGTGATATCGACCCTGTCTTAACCGTCTATGTCGCCTGCCGCATCCTGGTGATGGCAAGAACGAGTCGGTCCCAACCTGCTTCTTCAACTTCGAGTTGGCGCTTGCCAGCCCTCGTTAACGAATAAAACTTTGCCTGACGGCCGGTCTCGTTTACGTCCCACTTTGACGACACCCAATCCTTCTGCTCGATGCGATAGAGCGCGGGATAGAGCGAGCCCTGCTCTATGCTGAGCAGTTCACCTGACATCTGGTTGATTCTTTGAATAATGCCGTAGCCGTGTAGCGGACCGAGGGAGAGCGCCTTGAGGATGAGCATCTCAAGAGTGCCTTGAAGAAAGTCTGCTTTTTGTGTCGCCATACCTGCCTTCCGAAATGGGCTAATGCCTAGATTGTCATAGCAAGATAAAGCGCGATGCCTAGACTGTCAAGGCCTCGTGACCAGGAGGTAGGCGGCAGAAGGCAGAAGGCAGAAGGCAGAAGGCAGATTTTCCATTTTTCATGTGTCAGTTCTCATTTTCATTTATCTCGACTCGTCGTGGTTTGTCCCGACTGGTTGTGGTTTTGTCTCGTTGTAGTTTGTCTCGACTCGTTGCGGTCAAGACCAGACGCGACTAACTCGTGCGGTCGCGACGAGTGATTACAATGACAAATGAGAAATGGAAAATTCGCCTTCTGCCTTTGCCTTCTGCCTTCTGCCTCTTGCCTTCCGCCTTCTGCCTACTGCCGCCTGCCGCCTGCCACCTGCTTCACGGCGCGCGGAGAACGCCTAGAGGCTTACGTGCAAGCGACTGCAGACTTGAGAGCACACCCACCAACACCACCAGCGCGATCGTGCCGCCGATGCCGGCTGCGATGACGGTCGGTTCAAGGCTCCAGGGAATCTCGAAAAGGAAACGGGCCATTGAATAAGACAATGCCAGGGCCGCGGCCGACCCGATCAACCCTGCAATCAAACCCAGTAAGCCGTACTCAGCGGCAACAATCGTGAGCACTGTCTTCCGCGTAGCGCCCAGGGTCTTCAGAAGCGCTGCTTCATATGCTCTTTGATACCTCGTCATTGCGACCGAACCTATCAGGATCAGAGTGCCGCTGAAAAAGACGAAGCCGCCTACAAACGTAACCGCCAGGGTCACGTTGCCCAGCAGACGTGTAACCAGTTGAATTACTTCAGCAACGTCGATGATCGAGACGTTCGGATATTTCTCGACCACCAGTCGCTGCAAACGAGAACGCGAGAGATCGTCTGGCGGCCCATTGAGCCCGCCAACGTACATGGTCGGCGCGTTATCCAGAGCGTTTGGCCGAAAGAGAATCAGGAAGCCTGTGCGCGACTTGCGCCAGTCAACACGGCGAACGCTCGTAACGCGGGCCGTCAACTTTCGACCAATAATGTCGAGCGTGAGTGTGCTGCCCAGGTCCAGTCCCTGCAGTCCCTGCATTTCTTCGGCGATGGAAATCTCGGGTTCATTGGAAGGCGTTGCATCCCAAATCCTGCCCGCGACAATTGTTTCATTCGCTTCGAGCGCCGGCCGGTAGGTGACGACATATTCACGGCCCAGCCGGCCGCGGTCTCCCCTCATTTCTCCAGAGCCCAGGTCAATTTCGCGGCCGTTGATCGCACTAATTCGTGCACGGATTGTGGGTATCAACTCCGGGCGTTCACCAGTCGCATCCTGAATCAGTTTCTCGACCCCGGCCTTCTGGTCCTTTTGAATGTCGATCAAATACATGTTGGGCAGGTTCCCGCGATTTGCCGGATCCAGTTCGAGCAGAAGGTTCCTTTGTAGCGACTGCACGGCGATCACCATAAACGCGCCGAGGCCCACCGCCATAATAATCACGCGCGTCTGATTGCCGGGACGATGAAGACTGTTGATCGCATGGCGCACAGGAAACGACTGAATGTGACGTGTACGTTTGACGATCCACATTAGGCCCGCTGATGCGAGTTGCAACAACAGGCCAGTGGCTGCGAGACCACCGAGAAAGAATGCGCCCACTTTCAAGGAACCCGCTTGCCAGGAAAACACCGCGACAAGTCCGGCAAGAACCACAAGACTGGTCGACCACCTTAGCCAGTCAAACTTCCTCGGCACCGGGTCATTTAAAGTTTTCTGTGCAACCTCTGCGCTCTCTGTCTCGCTGTTGTGCAAGAATCGCGCAAAAGGTCCCCAAAGGCGCAAACGCCGTAATGAGAAAAACAAACCACGACCAGTCAGCGTGTCGTCCTGGCTTCGCAACAACATGTTTGGCTTGATGTGACGGACACGCAGCAGAGGGAGCGCGGAAAATAAAAACGAAATGAGCAAGCCGAGCACGAGCCCCTGGATTATCGTTCCAGTGCGCAACGACTGGCTCATGTTTGCAGGCAAACTTTCCGCGAAGTACTTCCCTACCGCGATGAGTGCAAGCTTTGCCAGCACGATTCCAAACACGCTTCCCGCTGCTCCGAGGGCAAGGACCTGGGCCACATAGACAATCGTAATCCTGCGGCTCGTGGCTCCGAGGCACTTCAATACTGCAATGGCCTTTTTCTTCTGTTCGATAAAGACGCGAGTGACATTAGCTATCCCGATGCCGCCGAGTACGAGGATGACCAGCCCGATTAGCGACAGGTAATTTTCCGAGCGGGTGTACTGTTCATTTATGTTCTCCTCAGACTCTTTATAGGTGCGGACAGTAACCAGATTGCTCTTGAGTGCTGAGCGCAATTCTTTCACGAGCGGATCAAGCGACCCCTCCGTCGTGGCGAGGAGGACTCTGTGTCGCGCGCGGCTACCAAATCCGGCAAGCCCAGTTTCTTCGATTGCCGTTCGCGCGATGAAAACTCGGGGACCGAGTCTGAAGCCGGTGCCTCCCCCGGGATCGGCGCTGATGACGCCACGAATCTGAAAGGCCGCTTCGCCAATCTTCAATTCGTCGCCTGGGTTTAGCTTCAAGCGCTCAAGCAAGCTCTGCCCGACAATGGCCCCGCGGCCTTCCAACATTTGAGCGTCAAAACGCCGGCCATCGACTAAGGTGAAATCGCCGTAAAGCGGAAACCCTGGTCCAACTGCTTTTAACTCAACCAGTAGCGAACCTTCCCGCGTGGTGTCATTCGGCCGCGCCATCGTGGGCAGTTCGACGGTATCGGTGCGTGCGGTAACCGAATTACTCTGCGTGACTCGTTCAATCGTTGACAGGGCCGCTTCATCCAGAGCGCGGGTCGAATCAATTTGAACATCTGCGCCGAGCAGCAGACGGGCCTGGCTAACCAATGCTGCGTTTGCATTCTGTAGAGTAGAGCGCAGGCCAACGATGGAGCCGACGCCTACGCCAATGCAGATAAAGAAGAAGAGCAGACGTTTCCATGAAGACCGGATTTCGCGCAGGGCCATGCGAACTACGAAGTTCATGACGAGACGACCTCAGCGAGAACTTCATTCCCGAGCTGTGTCCTTATGCGATCAGCGACCACGCGACCGTCGCTCAGGGCGATACTACGATCGGCGCGGTCAGCCAGGTTGTGGTCATGCGTGACGAGAATCAGCGTCGCCGATCTTCGTTGATGAATTTCGACCATCAGGTCGAAGATGTGACGGCCATTATGAGAATCGAGGTTTCCGGTCGGTTCATCGGCCAGAAGAATCGAAGGATTGTTGGCAAACGCGCGGGCGATGGCCACGCGCTGCTGTTCACCGCCGGAGAGTTGTGATGGGTAATGGCCCGCACGCGCGGTCAGGTCAACGTCTTCCAGCAGCTGCCGCGCCCGCGCCGCCGCATCCTGTACACCTGCGATCTCCATAGGCACAAGTATATTTTCAAACGCAGTCAACGCCGGGATCAGGTGAAAGGATTGGAAAACAAATCCGATCTTCTTGCCGCGCAACAAGGCCAGCCTATCCTCGTTCATCTGGACAATCGATTCACCATCGATTCGTATGTCGCCGTCTGTGGGTGCGTCAAGGCCGGCGATCAAGCCGAGCAGCGTTGACTTGCCACTGCCGGAGGGTCCGACGATGGAAATGAACTGACCATCAGGAATGGTAAGATTCAGCGAATGCAGAATTGTGAGGGTTTCCGAACCCGAGGGGACCTGCTTTGAAACGTTTGTTAACTCAATCATGGGAAATGTTCGTTGTTCGTTGTTCGTTGTGCTTTGTTCTTGGTGCTTTGTTCTTGGTGTTTTGTACTTTTACTCTGACTCAGATTTCAGGGGGGTTCTCAGGCGCAATACTCAGATGCATGAACCAGGAACGAAAGAACTAAGAACAAAGCACAAAGAACAATTAAGACAACGCTTTCAAATTATGAAGAAAACTCTTTTCCTTTACCTACTAATCTTCGTCTGTGTAGGGTGCACAAAGCAAAGCGCCCCTGCCCCGGAATCGGTGCCCTCGCGAACATCGCCGGCAGGAGCGCAAGCCACGAAGAGTTTACCCAAGATCGTGGCATTCGGCGACAGCCTCACTGCCGGTCTCGGCCTTTCCGCAAATGAGGCTTACCCGGCGTTGCTGCAGGAGCTAATCAAAAGTGACGGTTATGAGTACGAGGTGGTCAACTCCGGAGTTTCAGGGGATACCAGTGCCGGCGGCCTACGTAGAATCGACTGGGCACTCGATGGAGATGTGCGCTTCCTGATTCTCGAGTTGGGTGCGAATGATTTCCTGCGCGGACAGCCGACCGCAGAAACGAAGCAGAACCTGGCCGAAATCATTGACCGAGCGAAAAAGAAAAACGTCAAAGTACTGCTGGCCGGCATGCTTGCGCCAACCAACGCTGGCCGCGAATACCAGGAGCAAATACGCAACATGTTCGTCGAACTGGCGAGCGAGAAAAACGTGACGCTGATTCCGTTCTTCCTTGAAAGCGTCGCCGGGATTGAAGGGTTGAACCAACCTGACGGCATTCACCCGAACGTCGCGGGCACGAAGATGGTTGCCGGGACTGTGTACAAACATCTCAAGCCGATGCTGAACCAGAACTAATACCTCATCCGTTTAGAATGCGGACTTGTCCGCCGCACCGGGCACAAGTGCCCTTTCTAAACGGCAAAGGAGTATTTCACATCGCGCCGTGGCGGCGAAGCAGTTCATCGACGCGTTGGTTTCCGGTTGGATAAGCTGCCTCCTCGACACTAGTCGCGGCGGCATGAGGTCAGAACCACCTCGCGGTAGCGGGTGGGTAAACAATAGGCATTTTTGTTATGTACGGATCCACCCGCTACCGCGAGGTGGTACTGACGTACAATGTGTATCAGTTATGGGCAGTCCACAGCTTCTTCGGATTCGCCTGCGGTTATCACTAAATTAAAAGTTGAAAGATTCGCATGACAAAGAAAAACTGCTTACGACTTCGAGGATCGTTATTAGTGGGAGGGCGTTCGTTAGTGAGCCTGTGGGCAATCGTCTTGCTCGCTGCGATCGCGGTAACGAGCTGCAAACCGGGAGATAGCAAGTCGACAACAAACTCCAAAGCGGCGAACTCATCAGCGCAGCCCGGCGAGACGGGAGTTGAAAAAATGAAACCGTCGCCGGGTACCGGAAATGTTCAAGGAAGGGTTTTATATAATAGCCAACCTGCCGAGAACATCGAGGTGAAGTTGTGTGAAACGTTTAGCAGGTTTCTTGGAGGTTGCGGAGGTAAGGTCTATCAGGCGCGCACCGACAAAGACGGTGAGTATGTAATAACGAACGTAGAGCCAAGAACATATGACTCATTGAATGCGCGCGTTTTTGACTCTGACTTCTTTGTTTTTGCGACCACAGGGATCGCCGGAATCAGTGCGGCGAAATACGAAATAGTTGCCGACAAGACTTTTTTCGTAACGCCGATCAATCTCTTCAAGAGTGATTTAAAAACGGTAAACCCGAAGGCAGGCGCCAAAGTAAGCTCGCAGGGGCTGGAACTAAAATGGGACGCTTACCCCGATGCGGCCTATTACAAGTTCAGCGTTTTCGCCGATGACGCGAGCGTCACTTCGCCCTACATCAACGAACGCGTTGAAGCGACGTCTTTCGGTTTGGATAAACCGTTGCAGAAAGGTACCTACCGGTGGAAGGTGCAGTCCTATAACAAAGACGACAAGAAACTGGCGGAGAGTGCCGACGATATTAAGTTTACGATTACCGAGTGAAGGATGGAGACGACCTCCGTTCGGATTTGCCGCGGCGGCAGAGCCAACCTTTCGATAAAACACCTGAGGCCCAGAGTGTTCACTAAAGCTGTAGTCCGTCCTCCTGCGCCAAACTTTGCTGAGGGTTTAACCACAGTCGCGCTGGGCCAACCGCAATTTGAACTTGCCCTTGAGCAACACAATGCTTACTGCTCGGCTTTGGAGCAATGTGGGTTAACGTTAACGAGGTTGGAACCCGATCCTGAATATCCAGATTCAACTTTCGTCGAAGATACGGCAATACTGACTGAGCGTTTCGACGATGCCTCAAATCGTTGTGCCGTGATCACCCGGCCGGGCGCGCCTAGCCGTTGTGGCGAGGTGATTCAGATGCAGGCAGTGCTCGGTGATTTTTATCCTGAGGTGTTGTCTATTCAGGCGCCACGCACTCTCGACGGTGGTGATGTATGCCAGGCAGGAAGCCACTTCTTTATTGGCTTGTCGGAGCGTACGAATGAGGCAGGCGCGCAACAACTCTCTGGGTTGCTTGCGCCGCATGGGTACACCTCGAGCTTCGTGGATATCTGTAATATCAGTGGGCTGCTTCATCTCAAAAGCGGACTTGCGTATCTGGGTGACAAACGATTGGTCGTAACGGAAGCGTTGTTGGGGGCACTCGCTTCGGAATCGCAATCTTTTGATCATTCGCTCGCTGCTTTCGAGCTTGTGCAGGTGAACTCCGGAGAGGAGTACGCGGCCAACTGCATCAGAGTGAATGATTACGTGTTATTGGCTGCAGGCTACGCGTCGCTTGAAGGTACTTTGCGAAAACTTGGTTACCAAATCATCGCGCTGGACATGAGCGAGTTTCAAAAGATGGACGGTGGCCCCAGTTGTTTGTCGCTGCGTTTTTAGAGCGCTACGAGGTTTTATCCACAGATTAAGACGATGTGGCCATGACCTCAACAACGATGCGACCCGGCTTTGCCGCCGGATGTGCGGCGGTGGCTCTGCCCCGCCGTGAAGGTGTCGGACGATTTGGGCTGGGCCCTTGGTGTGGCCTTTGACCCATTGAATCCGAGGGGCTAAGCCCGAACCGCGAGAAGCCCGGAATGATCTGATTTCTTTCGGCGGGACGTAGCCCTCGCCGCACATCCGGCGGCGAAGCCGAACTTACGAGCCTGTTAAATCGAATCAAGAGGTCAAAACCGGTGACCGAGCGCTGATACTACTTGCGTCGCTTGAAATAGTAGGCCGGATCAGTTGGAGGTCCAGCTACGGCTACTAATTCCCATCCGTTTGCGCCAAGTTTGTCCAAGTGCTGTTCCAACACAAATGCCTCACGTGCGAATGGAACTGAAGGTTCCTTTCGCATCCGCGGGTTACCGCTGGGTGTCAGGTTCGTTGTGCTTGGACCCGCCAGTGCTAGATATTCCCACTGCTCGGTAGAAGGCTTCGCTTTGGCTTCCTCCTGTCCTCTCGTGGTCACGACAGCAATAGAGACAACGGCAACGCACAATAAAACTGATGGCATCAGCAGCCGTTTTAAGGTTTTCATATTTTCGTTCATGAATTCTCCTTTATGACTTCATCCAGCAAGTGAGGTTCGGCGACGGATCGAGCAAGGGCGCGTAGTTCAGAGTTCAACCTTCAGGTTGTGCCTTTCCAGCCCAAGACGCAAGCTGAAGCTTAAACTCTGAACCACGCGCCAGGCCGCCGCGGGCCAAAACGTCGCCGGGCCGGCGCACTCCAAAGAGACGCCCTTGACGAATGCGAAATTGACCGCTTAGTGAACGTCGCGGCGAACGAGCGCCAGCGTCATGTCGTCGACGAGCGGAGATGAGGCAGCAAAGTCCTGAACGGAACCCAGCATCGAGAAGAGCATTGTATTGGCATCGCCGGATTGGGCAAGTCGCAATTGCGCCTCAAGACGCGCGTCACCAAACTCCTCACCCGCGCAGTTTTGTGATTCGGTGATTCCGTCGGAATAGACCATCAGCACATCGCCTGGTCCAAGCTTACAGCAACCTTTCACGTAGGGTGTGGAGGCCATCACGCCCAGCAGCATTCCACCCTCCGACAACAACTCCAATTCTCCGTTAGCTCTCAAGAGAAGGGCGGGAGGATGCCCGGCGCTGCAATATGTGAGAAGGCCAGTTGCCGGATCCAGCTTGGCCACGAACAAACTGGCTAACGGCAACATCGATCTCATCAGACAGATGTCGCGGTTTACTCCAGCTACGATCGACTCGGGCTCACTGGTGACAGCTACGCGCGCACCGACCAGCCCCACCAGATGCGTGGTCCACATACCGGCTGAGAGACCTTTGCCGCAGATGTCGCCCAGAGCGAAGATGACCTCTCCGTTGTTAGACTCGCCAACCGTAAAAAAATCTCCCGGCAAATGACGTACGGCAAATATCTCGCTGGCAATCTCGAATTCTCCGCGACGCACTAAACGTGGAGCGCACAAACGGCGGTGGACCTGCGCGGCCTCAAAAATCTCCGTGTGCAGCTCGGCGTAATCCTTCTGCAGAGTTGCCAGCCGATGCTCCAGCTCCTCGCGCGGCACCTTGAGTGGACGCCTTGAACTCGGGCGTAAGACTCGAACGTCGACCGCTCGCTTCGCTGCTGTAGTTCTATTGAATAGTGATTGGCTCATGAGAGAGTTGCCTTGGGAATAGAGGTCAGAGATTCAGAGGTCGGACATACCCAATTGACACCGTCTCTGGTCTGATTTTCTGACTCCTGAGTTCTGACATCTGAATTGTGAACACTTAAATTGCGATCTGACCATCTGCCTTCTGACCTCTGACCTCTGACCTTTGACTTCTACCCTACAAACTTGTAGCCACTGCCGTGAACAGTAAGGATAAAACGCGGCTCTTCAGGGTTCGGTTCCAGTTTCTGCCTGAGATGGACGATGTGTGTGTCGACTGTCCGTGTGTTTGGATAATTTTCATAACCCCAGACAGCATCTAACAAACGGTCGCGGCTAAGCGTTTCGACAGGGTGGGCCACGAAGTAAGCGAGCAGCGCAAACTCTTTAGCGGAAAGCTCAACTGACTGGCCGGCGCGTCGCACCTCATTGCTACGGATGTTTACTTCAACATCGCTAAATCGATAAATCTCTAATGCCGGCGTCTGCGGCGAGGCGCGCCTCAGTACAGCTTTCACGCGCGCCATCAGCTCACGGATAGAGAACGGCTTGGTGACGTAATCATCAGCGCCCAACTCCAGTCCCACGACTTTGTCGATCTCCTGTCCGCGTGCGGTGAGCATGATGATCGGAAGCGAAGGCTTCCGTGTCTTCAATTGCTTGCACACGTCGAGACCACTCATACGCGGCATCATAACGTCGAGTACAACGAGGTCAGGATCATCAGCGAGGGCGCGTTCCAGTCCGGCGACTCCGTCAGCAGCGCTGATCACATCGTAGCCTTCATACTCGAAGTTATCGCGCAGGCCGGCCACCATCGCGGGTTCGTCCTCGACGATCAAAATGCGTGTCTTCTTGGTGCTTACCGGAATGTCATTTTTCATGAGTGATCCGTTCCCAACTGCGCTGACGATCGCCTGGGCAAAATCTGCTTTTCTTTTCATAACACTATACTTTCTTTGGTAGAGACCCCATCAATATCTCGAGGTCGGGAAGAAGGGCATGCCCCCGCTCTTCCTGCAGCTAGATGTAGCTGGAGTTATAGAATCACTCTCATCAATTTAATTAATCAACGGAAGAGCGGGGTATGCCCACCTTCCCGACCTCTAACCATTCCCAGGCTCAAGCATGTCCCAATAACCTGGGACCTGGGACTTTAAACCTTCGTCTAATGAACCGCCACCGGCGCCGGCGGCGCCTGTAGCGGCAGCGTTAGAATAAACTTACTTCCCTTACCCGGCGTACTTTCCACGGCGATATCGCCGCCGTGTGCCTCGGTAATATGTCGAACGAGCGACAGGCCCAGCCCGCTTCCCTTCGTGTTGTGTACCAGTGGATCACCTGCTCGATAAAACTTTTCGAATATCTTCGACTGGTCGCGACGTGCGATGCCAATGCCCCGATCGGCTACTTCGAGTTTAACCGCATGGTCCTCGCGATATAGCTTCACACCCAGGAACTTCTCGTCGCACGAATACTTCAGCGCGTTATTGACCAGATTGACGAGGGCCCGCGCGATTGCCTCACGATCCACCGGCACCGCCGGCAGGTTGGGATCGATGCTTTCCTCAAAAGCGAAGCCCTGCTGCTCGATCTGATATCGATAAGACTCAAGCGTATTGTGAACCAGCTCAGCGATATCGGTATTTCGAAACTCGTACTCTTTGCGTCCGGCTTCGATTCGTGAGAAGTCGAGGATGTTGTTGATGAGTGCGGTAAGCCGTTCGCTCTCTTTACGAACGATGCGGTAATACTGTTGTTTTTTGTCTGGCGTCGTAATTCGCCCCAGCTCGAGTGTTTCCGCGTATAACCGGATCAAAGCTAGCGGCGTACGCAGTTCGTGCGAAACGTTGGACACAAAGTCAGACTTGAGACGTGCCAGCGCCATTTCCTTGTTCACCACGTGTCTGGTGAGCACCAGGCCTCCAATGATCATCAACGACAGAAAACCCAGGATCAGAAAACTGCGACGCACCCACGTCTGGCCCATCTCCTTTACACTTGTGCCCTGAAACCTAATGCCCAGCGCCAGTCCGCGAAAAACGTCATCCAACTTGCGACCGACTTCAGGCTTTCCTTCTCCCCAACCTGCGGAAGCAACCAGCGGTTGAAACTCGCGGCCCATTTCCATTTCCACTGGATAGACCATCATGGCAAGCTTACTTCTACCCCGGTCCTTTTGGGCGACCGACTCTTCCAACATGGCGGGAAAGAAAGTTTCTTTCAGGTAACGAGCGTCGAAAGTGGCTCCGCCAAATACCACTCTGTCTTTTGAGAGTTGAGGAAGAATAAACAAGGCAGTCGTTACGAACCCCTCCCCATCGCTCCGTTTTATCACCCCACTGTAAAAATTCATCGGCCGGGATTTCTTGTGCATTCCCTGGACCAGCGACTTGCCTTCCATTCCAAACCATCCACGATATGATTCGACCATCTTCTCATGTTCTTTGAGGGCGGCCCTGTCATGCATTTGCTTAGGTTGGGACTCAAACAGGAAGCTTTTCTCGTCGAAAAGGAACACGTGAGAAAGCCATGGACTCTTCTCCAGTATTTGACTCAGCTTCTTTTCTTTCTCCTGCGGTTCGGTGTCCGGAGACGGGATTTGGTTCCTCACCTCTTCAACCATCGAGATGGCCTTCTTGTTGATTCTTTTTTCGGTGATCGCGAGCATCTCCTGAAAATCGCGATGGAAGGCGGCCTCCAGCGTCTTGTCGCGTTCGAAAGCGCGCAACTGACTGAAGTTGAGATAAATGAGAGCGGCCGCCGGCAGCACAACTGCGAGCCCCAGCGTCAACATCAGCCGGAACCGGTTGAAGCCCCCTCGAAAAGCTCTTCTCTTCAATTTCATTTTCGACCTCTAAAGAAAGTGCGGTATGCGAGTTGGAGCATACTCCTGACAGTGTTAAGGCGTGTTAAGAGCAAGTAAAATTATGTCAAGAATTGTGAAGTTATCAGCTCTGCCCGAAAAGTCACGCGCAAAGCCGGTTACCAAGCTGGAAATTGTATGGCGTCTGCACGCCTCCTCAGAATCATCACCGCCTGCCAGTGCATTAGATCCTGGATCTGTGTAATCTTCGTAATCTGTGGACATCATTCCTCCCGAGAAGATTCATCGATACCCTTGCCCAGCGTGTGGGGCCGATCTGCTTTACGCACCGAAGAACGGTTCCCTGACGTGTCCCTATTGCGGCCACACCGAGGCAATCCCTACGAGCGCAGAGCAGGTAGAGGAGCGTTCATTTGAACAGTATCTGCAGATACAGCCCGAGCAGTTGCAAGTGTTGGCGGCAAATGCGCTCGAGGTGCAATGTCAGAGCTGCGGGGCGACGGTCACATTTACGCCACCCGAGGTTGCGCGCCAATGTGATTTTTGCGGCGTACAGATCGTGGCCCAGGCGAAGTCTGCTGATCCGATTCTGGCCCCCGAGGGTGTTCTTCCTTTTCGCCTGACCCAACCCCAGGCCACCGACAGCTTGCGTCAGTGGATCCGCTCCAGATGGTTTGCGCCGAACGCATTGAAGAGTTTCACCAGACCGGACGCAATACATGGAGTTTATCTACCGTTCTGGACTTACGATACCAACACGACAAGTTACTACACTGGCGAGCGCGGCGAACATTACTACGTCAACGAAAGCTACCACGAAGCCGATTCACAGGGCCGGCGTGTCGAGCGAACCAGGCGCGTGCGGCACACTCGCTGGCACACCACATCCGGTTCCGTCGAACGGTGGTTTGACGACGTGCTCGTTGCAGCGACGGTCTCGCTTCCGGAAAACCGGCTGGCGGCGCTGGAGCCCTGGGACCTTGCCGAGCTGCGATCATACGAGCCGGCGTTTCTATCAGGCTTCAAGGCGCAGCGTTATCAAGTTGATCTAGCCACAGGCTTTGAGCGGGTGAAGCAGATTACGGCGAATGTAATAGCCGGGGATGTTAGGGCTAGTATCGGCGGTGACGAGCAAAGGATTCACAGCGTCGCAACGCACTACTCGGGCGTCACTTTCAAGCATCTATTGCTGCCCGTCTACGCCGGAGCGTATCGCTTCAATCAGAAGATTTTCCAGATTGTAGTTAATGGGCGTACAGGCGAGATACAGGGTGAGCGACCATATAGCTTCTGGAAGATCGCACTTTTCGTAACTGCGCTTTTGTTTGTCGTGCTAATCATCGCCCTCGTGTTTAGCGTCGCGGAAGGCTAGTTGCGAGTAGTACAAGCCCCGGTACTAAAAGAGCAACCCCGAACAGGTTAGCCAGTTTACCGATTCTGGCGCGACCCGTCGGGGTTGGTTCTCGTGTTGCGGCCAACAACCTCCGCGGCGATCTTCGTTAGTCGACGCAAACTATTTGGGAGCGAGGCTGCATTGGTTGGGCATCCTGCCATCGAATTGGAAATTTGACCCGACAACAATCGACTGATCCGAAGTGACCCTGACAGAATACGACACGTTCGTAAACGGAGCAGTAGCCGCCGGCATAAGCCACTTAACATTCCTCGTGTGACTTGCCGATAGAGGTACCGGGGCGGGATCACCAGGGTAGGGTGTGGCGCTCCCAGGAATCGTAACGCCGGTCAAAATACCTCCGTCCTTGTCGAGGATGTTTACAGTAACGTTGGCAGTCGCGGCACTCGAATTAAAGATATATAGGTCAGCTTCTGAAGTGGAAGCTGAGTTGGGGAAATGCGCAGGTGTGCAAACCCAAACGAAGGGCCCTCCCCCGGTTGATGGTCCCGGCGGGCCTGTTGGTCCTGTTGGCCCAGTAGGGCCGGTTGGTCCGGTGGGCCCGGTTGGTCCTGTGGGACCTGTAGGTCCCGTTGGTCCGGTCGGGCCGGTTGGCCCCGTCGGTCCCGTCGGTCCGGTTGGGCCAATCGGTCCTTCAGAATTCCACTGCACACGTGTTTCGTTGTTATGGCAATTTGTGGTCGGGCCTACCAACCGCATGTTGCCGTTGCCGGGATTGACGCATGCCTCAAGCACGCTAGCGGTGTTTGCAGCACGCATGGCTATCGGGACCAATAATCCGAGCGTCGCGAGGGCTAGCAGCCCAGCGACACTGGCACGACGTACGAGGGTGATGTTCATTTCGAATCTCCATTTTAGGGGTTAAGTCGTTGCAAAACCTGGAATACGGTGCCCGCGGAATCTATTGACTAAGGACGTTGTTGTCAAGTTTATTGCCAATTTCTCAAGCAGTATGAACCAACTACTCACTTCAGCGCGCCCGCAGGGCGTTCACTTTGCGCTGTTCGGAATGTGGGCTTTAGGACTTCTTGACAAGATGTGCTAAAAACTTCGGGCCCCGACGCTTCACAGCCCGGACGCAGTTCTACCTAAGTCAAAACCAAACAAGGATTCGCTAGTTAATAATGAACAACGTAAACGTCAACAACCATTGGAAATTCAAATCCCTGATCGCAATCTTTGCGCTTTTAGTCGCTTTTGTTCCCACAGCTTTGGCTAACGGGACAGAAAATCTCGCCTTCCCGGCGAACCAAAACAAACAGGATTTCACCCTGCACAACGAAACTGGACAGGAGATTATTGAGGTCTACGTTTCACCGACAGGCGTCGATAATTGGGAAGAAGATATTCTCGGTACAGACACCCTCGCTTCCGGCGGTAACGTGGATATCACCTTCTCGAGACGACACGAAGATAGATGGGACATTAAAGTTGTCTTCAGAAGTGGTAAGAGCAGTATTTGGTCAAAACTCAATCTCTCTCAGATTACCGACGTTACCATCTCCTTCAAGAATGGTAAGCCCTGGGCGACGTGGAAAAACGGCGACCAGTAAGCGGGTTCAGTGGGCAGTGGGCGGTGAGCAGTAAGAAGTAAGCAAAAGATAGCCGTTAGCGTTGCGCGTTCAGTCGCGACGCTAACGGCTTTTTACTGCTCACCGCCCACTGCCCACTGCCCACTGCCCACTGCACACTGCCCACTGCCCACCGCCCACTGCCCACCGCCCACTGCCCACCGCCCACTGCACACCGCCCACTGACTTCACCGAAGCGCGTTGGCAGCTTCTAGAATCTGCTCTGGGCGCGCGCGTACCAGATAATTCTCCGTGAGATTCACCCAGCGTACGGTTCCGTTGGAATCGATCAGGAACTCCGCAGGCCTGGCAATGTCGTGCCCCGCCTCCCCGGCGCCGGCATGGACCAGATCATAACGACGAATCGCCTCGAGACTGGGATCGGATAAAAAAGTAAATGTGTAACCAGAGTTGCCGAGCATTTCTCGATTAGTTTGAGGCTCATCCACACTGATGGCGACTGGAAGAATTCCCGCCTGATTAAACTTGTCCAGGTTATTTTCAATACTCCGCAACTCGGAGTGGCATAACGGTCACCAGTATCCCCTGTAGAAAATTAGCAGCACGCCCCTGGGCTTTGACATCTGCTGGCCACCCGTCGATGACGACAATAATCCCGAAAGCGAAACCATCTTGCCATTCGGATCCGACAGACTGAAGTCGGGGGCCTTCTGACCAACCTGCGGGGCGCCCTGTGATCCTGGCAGCCAACGCGACATGACGAGAGTTGAGAACAAAAACAGTCCGATAATAAGGACAGTGAGAGCGGTTAGTATGGAAGCTGCGATCTTTGATTTCAGTGCTCGTCCGGAGGCAAACCCGCGCTTGATACCAATCACGATGAGCACGGCAGCAACTACATAGAGCAAAAGTGTGACCCACGGAAAGTCGCGCGTGATCGGCCACCGCATAAAGACGAGAGGGTAGCTGATTGATGCAGCCAGACTGAGCAGAAATCCCGCCCAGATTTGCCAGTTGAATTTTTGAAGTTTCATGTTGGGCATCAGATGCAAAAAGGAAAACTACCTACAGCTTCCCTCGTTCGTTTTCTACGATAGCCTTCCAGAAATGTTTCGGGTATTCGATGCCTTCAAGATCGTGAAATGTCGAGGTAAAGCCGTCTACTGGTCCACTGGTAAACATGTCCCTCACTTTTTCCCAACTCAGCTTGGGGTTCAGCCTCAACGTATCGAGGATCTCACCATTTTCGATCGTGATCGTATCGATGTACATAAGCTTGTCTTCGAGGGTCTTCAGCGACAAAGCTTTATTAACTTTCTGAAATTCTTCAAGCCGTTTTTCGCGGCTCCAGTTCAAAACTTCCCTTTCTTCGTTACTCAGCGATGAAAGGTCCAGCGTCCGTGTGGCTGGTCGATCGTCTGTGTTTGCATTTGCCATAGGCCTTACACCTTTCAGTCAAACGGGTCCACACCGTTGGGCCATCAACAAATGACCCCACCCCACCTTGAGCCTCCAGCGGCAGGGTTATACATTGGAACGGCGAAGACAGTCAAAAGTTTTGGGCAGGTGGATTCTTGGGAGCATTGGCGAGCGGTTTCGTTTTATGGTTTCGTTAGAAGGTAGACCTGTCCCCCCGCACCTCGGGTCCCAAGGGCTCTATCGAAACGCCCTGGCGATAAATATCGTCCGTCCAAATGAAGATCAATGATTAAACTTCCTGAACTCGATGAAGATTTATTGCGGGAATGTGAAGTTGAAACTTTCCGCTCCAGTGGACCTGGAGGTCAGCACGTTAACAAGACAGAGAGTGCTGTTCGGTTGCGACACCTTCCTTCCGGCCTCACTGTTACCTCTCAGGAAGAGCGAAGCCAACACCGAAACAAAACGATCTGTCTGCAAAAGCTTCGGAAAAAGATCGAGCAACTCAACTATCGAAAGCCTAAGCGAGTTCCGACCCGTGCTTCGAAAGCCGCCAAAGCCCGGACGCTGGAAGAAAAGACCCGGCGCGGAAAAATAAAACGATTGCGTTCAAAGCCGAGTACCGATGACTAACCTGTGAATTGAACTACGTTCGATAAACATGGGCGCCTCCTTGGAGTGCGCCTCCTTGGAGTGCGCCGCCTTGTCGGCGCTTTGGCCTAACCGCGAGATTCCCAGACCTTTGTGTTCGTGTTGGCGCAACGAAGCGGCGCCAAACCGCCGCGGACCAAAGCGCCGACAAGGCGGCGCACTCCAAGGAGCCGCCCTCGTGTATGATGTTCTCAAGGAGACAATCAATGATCACTGTGGCTAATCGTATTTATGTAAACTCGGAATACGCCGACGCATTCGAGCAACGGTTTCGCGATCGCGCCGGGCTCGTCGACAAAATGCCCGGCTTCATTTCCAACCAGGTCCTGCGTCCGGTCAATGCCGGCGACCCATATGTCGTCTTCACCTTATGGAACAGTCGCGACAACTTTCTAAACTGGGTGCGGTCGGATGAGTTTGTTAAAGGGCATGCTCAGTCAGGCACTCTTCCAAAGGAAGCGTTTTCTCAGTCAAACGTTTTGGAAATGCACGAGGTGGTCCAGGACTCCAGCCGGCCGGATTTAGAATCAGAGCCACACGGCGGTCCGTTCAAGATGCACTGAGCTGGTCGGCAATCCTATACTTCATCTATGACAAACTGGCAGGACAACATCATTAGCAACGGTGCAGGTATCCAGGCGCTACTTGCAGAGACGAAAACAATTGCGGTGCTGGGGATTAAGACTGAGCAGCAGTCAAACCAACCGGCCTTCTATGTGCCGAGCTATATGGCCTCGGCGGGCTTTCATGTCATTCCAGTCCCCGTTTACTATCCTGAGGTCACAGAGATCCTCGGCCAAAAGGTTTACCGTAAACTAACTGAAATTCCGGATCAGGTAGATCTGGTCAATGTGTTTCGAAGATCCGAAGACGTTGCCGCACATCTGGACGACATGCTCGCTAAGAAGCCGAAGGCCGTGTGGATGCAATCCGGAATCAGAAACTCCCAGGTCGCAGAGAGTCTGGCGCAGGCAGGAATCAAGGTGGTCCAGGATCGTTGCCTAATGGTCGAACATCGTTACCGTGGTTAGGTAATCTTTCTCCCAGCCCGCGATAGCGGGCGATAGCATAAAGCCCGGGGTGGAGCGAAGCGCAACCCCAGGTTCATGATCCCAAAATGATTCAAGCCCGCGGTAGCGGGCGACCGTCCTTAACAATTCAGAGGTCATCCTTTCTTGAGAGACTACCCGTCAGGAAGTGAAGCGACTCAAATGAAAAGACTTGTCGTGTCGATGATCGCGGGATTAATGCTTTGCGCGAGCTTACACGCGCAAACAACTCCCGACGCCGCCGAGCTTACAAAGCTCCTCAATGACTTCCTAGCGGGCGCATCCAGGAATGACGTCGCCATGCATGATCGTTTCTGGGCCGAAGACCTGATCTACACAGGCGCGGTGGGACGCCGCGTCGGCAAGGCTGACATCATGGCCGACCTGCGCAAGCCGCCAGCACCGACCCGCCCGACAACGACGACGACTACTACTTACACAGCGGAAGAGATTCGCATCCAGCAGTATGGAAACACGGCGATTGTCGCTTTCCGTCTAGTGGCTACGACTGAAGGCAGCAGGAATGCCGACGTCTCGAAATATTTCAACACCGGCACATTTCTGAAGCGCGATGGCAAATGGCAGGCAGTGGCGTGGCAGGCAACCAGGCTTCCCCGTCCCGATGAAATAGGAAAGAGAGATGTTGCCGCAGCGGAAGCGGAGCTTCAAAAAGCGCTGCTGGCGTCAGATGTGGAAACCCTCGAACGAATACTTGACGAGAGTTTTATTTGGACGCAACAGACCGGCGCGCAGGCCACGCGCCAGCAGTTGATTGAGAACCTGAAAACCGGAAAGTTAAAATATTCGAAGTCTGAAACCAACAACGTGACGGTTTCGGTATCAGGAGATACGGGAGTCGTACGCGGTGTTGCAGCCCGCCAGCGCAGCGCGATTCCCGGACAGGGTGGTCCAGGCGATGCCGCGCCGTTTACTGCTCATTACACTCTGACGTTTGTTAATAAAGGCGGGCCGTGGAAAGCAGTGGCCATGCACACCAGCCGGCAGTGATGTCGCAGGGAGCACCGGGGCGGTAGCCCGACGGTCAGGGAGGGCGTTTGTTCTAGCAGCTTAGAGAAGCCCTACGCCCTCTCTAATGGTCAGGCTACTGCCCCGTTCGTCCTAAGCGGCGGTCTCGACAAATTTTCCCTAACACGTGTATAAATGGCGCGCTCAAACAGCCCATAGCTCGCGCCACCTTCGCGCCCATAGCCCACATGGCCATCTCCCCCCAAAGCGTCGTCACTCTGGAGTCAACTGCGCAAACTGAGCGCTGCCTTAACTGCGGCGCAGAACTTTCGGGCGAGTACTGTCATCAATGCGGTCAGAAAAAGGTCCACCGGCACGACTTTTCGCTCAAGCACTTTTTCGGTCATCTACTCCACGAGTTTACACACCTCGATTCAAACAAAATCCTCAAGACGCTCTACGCGCTCGTCTTTCGGCCAGGACTTCTGACTGCCGAATACCTGGCCGGAAGGAAGAGCAGCCACATAAACCCGATTCGGCTTTACCTGACATTTAGTGCGCTCTACTTTTTGTTTGCCTGGGGTGCCCTTTATGAGATTCGAGGCGGCGCCACCGCACGGATGGCCAGAAATCCGCAAGCAATCGCCATGGCCCGCGAGAGAGGAATCGAACCCATCGCCTTGGCCGAGAAAGTTCAAGAGAAAGCCGAGAAGATTGCCGCGGGAGTGAGGTTTGCCAGTGTTCTCATTTCGGGTTTGTTTCTATCCGTACTCTTCATTGGCGCCAAACGTTACTACGTCGAACACCTGATTTTCTCTCTTCACTACTACTCTTTCGACTTCTTCTGTAAAACCATCTTTGCAATGATGTTTGTTATCTCGGCGGCGTTGGGAGTCAAACTTCCATCGTTGGTCCTCGACTTCTTTTATCCGGTAGCTTTTATCTATATGTTGTTTGCGCTGCGAAGAGTCTACAGGCAAAGGTGGTCCGTCACGGGGATGAAGGCCGTGGTGTTGTTTGTTTGCGAAACACTGCTGTTCATCGCGGTCAACATCGCTGGATTTATCATCGCCTTTCAACGTGTGTGACAAACGGCAACCGACCTGGAGTTAGCGCACGACTCAGGCCTCTCTTTGGAGTGCAGCCACTTTGGTCCAACCGCGAGATTCCTCGACATCGTAGTTAGGTCTACTGAACCAAAGCGGCGCCAGGCTGCCGAGGACCAAAGCGGCGCCGGGGCAGTCGCTTTTTGTTGGGAGCTTGTTGCTGTGAAGTTAATGGAGGGCAGTTGGCATGTCGGCGAAACAAAACAAAGCAATTGTGCAGAGGTTTTATCAAGAGCTTTGGAATGAACGAAACCTTACTGTCGCCGACGAAATCTTTGCTCCGAATTGCGTAACACATCAGCTGAGCTCAGGCGCAGCAATTGAAACCGTGCCGCGCGATCCGAAGACTGTCAAAGATCACCTTACCGAGTGGCTCGAAGCATTTCCCGATCTGCGGTTTGAGGTTGAGGAGTTGCTGGGGGATGGAGATAAAGTCGTCAGCCGTAGCTTGATGCGCGGCACCCATAAAGGTGACTGGCATGGGATCCCCGCTTCCGGTAAGCAGGTCACAATTCGGATGATGGTCACGCATCGCATTGCCGATGGACAAATCGCGGAAGATTGGGTACTGGTCGAGTCGTTAGGATTCTTCCAGCAACTCGGGCTAGTAGCGGCAACTGAGAAGATCATCGCTGGGGTTGAACGGCAATAGTCTTCACCAAGAGTCTCAAGCGTTCAAGCCTCTCTTTGGAGTGCGGCGGCCGCTTTTCCCTGTGCATCACTGAACTCCCAAAATCGAAAGTCGCGACGTTTGACCAAAGCGGCGGCGGCCGGCGAAACTCCAAAAGAGTAGCCCTCATTGATGCTACTCAGCTCACTTCGTAACTATCCTGCGCCATCTGAGTATGTATAATCCTCAGGCAACAAACTTCAATTCGTCATGCGGGGACTAACTAATGGAATTGCTTACTGACTCTCAGGCTTGGATAGCGTTTCTGACTCTTACGGCGCTGGAACTGGTTCTGGGCATCGACAACATCGTCTTCATTACAATTCTGGCGGGAAAACTTCCGGCGGAGCAGCAGAAAAAGGCACGCCTCGTCGGCTTGTTCCTCGCGATGTTCATGCGCATCGCCCTACTCTTTTCCCTTTCCTGGCTCATCCGGCTGACGAGTCCCCTCTTTGAGGTTTTGAGTCAGGAGATTTCTGGGCGCGATCTCATACTGATTGTCGGCGGTCTATTCTTAATCGGCAAAAGCACCCACGAGATTCATGGAAAACTCGAAGCTGATGAAGGCCATGCCTCCGCCGGCATCGGTTCGTCCTTCGTCAGCGTGATCATTCAGATACTGCTCCTGGACATTATCTTCTCGCTGGATTCCGTAATCACAGCCGTGGGTATGGCCGATCACATTGAGATCATGATTGCCGCGGTGGTGGTATCGATAGCCTTCATGATGATTTTCGCCGGGAGAATCGGCAGCTTCGTCCAGCGTCATCCGACCGTGAAGATGCTGGCGTTGAGTTTTCTCCTCCTGATTGGCGTGAGCTTGATCGCTGAAGGCCTTGATCGACACATACCGAAGGGCTACATCTACTTCGCCATGGCGTTCTCGTTGTTTGTGGAAATGCTCAACATGAAGCTGCGAAAGCCAAGCAAGCCTCCGGTGAAATTTCATGAGCCGTATGTTGAGGAATCGAAATGACACTTTAATAGTGGATTTCAGGTGGATAATTGGCAAAGCTGGAAATCGTTGCAGCTCAGGCGAGTAACCTTGGAATCGTTAGAGATTAAATTGCAGAATGACCATGCACTGGTTAGAGGTTGGGAAGGAGGGCATGCCCCCGCTCTTCCCTGGCTTTCTCAATGATCAAAAACATCTCTGACCATCATTTCCTTTCAGGTGATTGATTTAGTTTTTTGGATTGAGGTTGCGCGACCAAGAGCGGGGGCAAGCCCTCCTTCCCAACCTCTAACTTTGTTATTGGCGTCTCTGATTGCTTAGGCTTTTCGGGGCCTGCGAAATGAATCAGGCGGCGAGAATAAATCTCGCCGCCTGAACTGTGTAACGCTTGCCCTTAGCTTACTGGCCTGGGGGATAAACCAGCGTCAGCGGATCCGGCAGCGGTATCCGTTTGATCGTCCCATCCTTGGCAATCTTCGTCAGCGAATACTGCGGCTTGTCCGGATTGCCCTTGGTTATCTCGTCAATGTTTCCCACCACGAGCACGACCAGCTTATCCGGCTGAAGGTACTTTTGCGCCACCCTCAGCACGTCGTCCACAGTTACAGCGCGAATGCGATCGCGGTAAGTCGTCCAGAAGTCAGGCGCCCGCTTGGTAAACTCGTCCTGCGCAAACACGCCCGCAACCTGCGCCGCGGTCGCGAAGCTCCTTGGGAAAACTTCGATCAAATAGTTCTTGGCAGTCTCTAATTCCTCTGCTGAGACTTTGTCCGTACGCATCCGGTTGATTTCTTCCAACACAATGTCAAGAGCCTGTGAAGTGGTAAGGTTCTTCGACTGAAAAGACGCGCGGAACACACCCGGGTTGTACGTCCCGAATCCGTAATTGCTGCCAGCGCTATACGCCAGACCTTCATCTGAACGCACACGTGACGTGATGCGGGAGCTGAAGCCACCGCCACCAAGAATGTCGCTCATTATCGTCAGCGCGTAGAAGTCGGGATTGTCACGCATCGAGCCGACGTGTCCGACGCTCACGCGTCCCTGGTTTACATCAGCCTTGTTGACCGTGTAAACACCCGCGACCGAGGTGTATGGCATTTTCGGTACTTCAGGCACTGCTTTGTTAACCGGCCAACCCTTCATGGCACCTTCAAGCTTCGCAATCATGTCTTTGGTGTTGAAGTCGCCGGAAATTGCGAAGATAAACCCACCCGGTTGGTAATACTTCTGGTGGAAGGCCACCAGGTCCTCGCGAGTAATGCCTTCGATTGAAGCCTTCGTCACTTGCCTGGTCGAAAAGTGGCTCGCGCCATAAATCAAGCGGTTCCACTCACGGTCTTCGATTCCGGCGGTGTTGTCGTTTCGACGTTCCATATTTTGCAGCAACTGGCTCTTGGCCAGCTTGATGCGGTCTTCCTGGAAACGCGGATTCTTGAGCATGTCGAAGTAAAGCCCAAGGCCCTGATCGACGTCCTTCGCCAACAAGTTAACGCTCGCATTTCCCTGCAGCGCGCCGACGTTGCTAAAGATTTGGGCCGCCAGAAAGTCTGCAGCCTCGTCAAACTCTTCAGCAGTTTTCGAGGTAGTGCCACCTGCACGCATCTGGCTGCCGGTAAGTGCGCCTACGCCCTCTTTACCGGCAGGATCAAGATAAGTCCCGGTGCGAACCAGGGTTGAAATATTGACCAGGGGAAGATCGTGATCTTCGACCAGGTAGGCCACGACGCCGTTTGAAAGCACGTGGCGATACTGCTCGCGCTTTGGCGGCGTATAACTGAGGGTGGTGTACTTCAGTTCGCGCGGGTGCGGTGGAATTGGTTGTTGCGCCTGGGCCAAAAGACCAGCCGGCGACAACGCCAACAGAACAAAAGCCAGAAGTGCCGAAAGCGTTCTTCGATTTTTCATAGTTACTGCTTACCTCCTTCAAGTTCCTTGAGGCGATCTTCCAGCATCTTTTTGACCACCTTGAAAAAGTTCTGTCGTTCGGCAGGGGCGGAGGCCGCCTGCTGATCGATACCTCCAAGCATCATCTTGATCTGCTCGACTTTTGCCTGGGCCAACATCGGCTTCATTTGAGCTATTCGTGCTTTTTCCTGATCAGACAGCCCTGCCAGCGCCGGGTCTTCCTTTTCACCTTCGGCCTTCTTCTTCGTGTGGTAGACGGCGATGGTTCGGTTTTCAGGTTTGAAATAGGTATTGGCCACACGACGAATATCTTCGGGGGTAACGGCCTGGTGTCGAGAAGGATCCGAATTGATCGTGTCCCAGCCACGATTGTTATCGCGAAGCAGCAATTGCACCATCAAACCGAAGTTTGACTGGATGCCACGGAAGGCGCCGGCGGCATACTGGTTTTTAACTTTCTGCAATTCGTTAACATCAACCAACTCTTTCTGCATCCGCTCTATCTCTTTGTAGAGTGCCTGCTCAACTTCTTCGGGAGTCTTACCCGGCTTGGCAACGCCGTTGATTTCAAAGAGGCCTTCATATTTGCGCGAGTCCTGGCCGCCGCCGGCGCTGTTGGCAACTTGCTGCTGCAGCACCAATGACTTGTAGAGTCGGCCCGTGCGTCCGCTCAAAACGCTGCCCAGGATGTCGAGGGCGAAAGCGTCGGGGTGACCGTCAGCAACCGTGTGATAACGCACGCGCACCTGAGGGTTGGTATCCGCATATGCCACCATTCGTTTCTCGGCAAGTTGGGGCATCTCGCTCGTGCGCACCGGCTCCGGTGCACGGGGTCCACGCTGCAACGTGCCAAAATATTTTTTCGCAAGCTCCACGGCACGAGCCGGGTCAATGTCGCCGACCAGGGCCGCCGTCAGATTGTTTGGAGCATAGTTGACCGCGAAATACTCAAGGGCTTCTTCGCGCGTGATGCCTTCAAGATCGCTGGGCCAACCAACAACCGGCCAACCGTATGGGGACGACTGCCAGAACATCGAATCGTATTGCTCGTTAAATTTTCCGGTCGGCGTGCTGTCGGTGCGAAGGCGGCGCTCTTCGTGTACTACGTCGCGTTCCGAATAAAATTCCCGAAACACCGGATTGCGCAGACGATCCGATTCCATCCAGAACCACAGCTCCAGCTTGTTAGCCGGGACGTTGATAAAGTAGACGGTGAAGTCGTTACTCGTGCCGGCGTTCATGCCCGAGCCGCCCGCGGTGGTGTAGACCCTGTCAAACTCGTCCTTCACCATGATTTCCTTTTCACGCTTGGTCAGCTCGTCAAACTTGGCGAGCAATTGCTTATACTTTTCCGAGCGATACTTTGGGTCCTTGGCGTCGGCGATTTCGCCGTGGCGCGCTTTGAGAATCAGCGCCTGCTGCTCCTGTCGCAGCTCAGCCCTCACCTGATCCATCTCTTTGATAAGTTTTAAGTTTTCTTCAATATTCTTGGTGCCGATAGCATGCGTGCCCTTGAACATCATGTGCTCGAAGAGATGCGACAATCCGGTAATTCCGGGACGCTCGTTGACCGAGCCAACCCGCGCAACCCAACCCGCAGCCACATTGGGGTCGCCTTTTCTTGGCACTAGCAGCAGTCGCATTCCGTTGTCGAGGACAACTTCCTGCACTGGCACCTTCTGAGCGGCCACGACGTAGGCGCACAGAAGCAGCGTGATAAAGCTTAGAGCGGTTCTTTTCATCTGATAATCCTCGTAGTTAGTTCCGAGATTTAGGGGTTTTGATCTGAGATTGAAGCCTTAGATCCGTGACTGAAGAGCGGTCATGATAACAGCCTTAAAATAATTGTCCAAACCGCCGCAGGTGCTAGACGAGATTGTAGGGGCGTCCCTCCGTGGGCGCCCCTCCTGCGGCTTTAGTGGGGGTGACACCCCTACGAACTGGCTGCTCGATACAGTTATCTTCCGAGTAGCCAGAAGTTCCAAATTCAGACTAGTATCGCCCAACATTAAAATCGAAAGGATTCCTTTGAATGCAGATTAAAAGATGGTTGCAGATAGTCGTGGTGACGTTGGTGGGATTGTTCTTGTTCCCGGTTCAGGCGCTGGCCTGTGCATGCTGCTCAGACGAGGGCGAATACCGTATCAGTTTCCGTAAGCCGAGCACATCCGAAGTTGGACTGATGCGTGAAATGCGTTTTGGTTCGAAAGCGAATCTTATAGACGCGCCTGCCAACCTGGGCGTTCCAACTGCGTTGCAGTCGGACGGGTACTCGCTGACCGGTTCGCTGGCGGGAGGTGTTTGGAAACTCGCCTTCCGCGAGGGCAATAATTCAGGAACCCTGAACCTTCCACTCCCTCCGAAAATGTTGAACTACGCGGTTGATACTCACGACGGGCAGAAAAGTGCCGGCGGCGGTCCGGTGCTTTACAAGGAATGGCGCTTCGAAGGAAGAGCTAACGGGACGGGTTTCTTTCGAAATGCTGCAGCAGGGACTTACTTCCTCGTGCTTCAGGGTCGAGGAAATCGTTGCGACAACGCCGCCGACTTTTCGCATTGGCGCCTCGAACTCAGAGGGCCGAAAGCGCGGTATGCGTTTTACGGAGAAATGGGGAGCGCGAATGCCAGCTCGGATCGGTAAGGCCCAGCTGGTTCACAAGTCTTGATGTCCTATATGCTTCAGCATGTCGTCAGGTCGGGAACTCTCAATGTGCGACTTTACAAGCGGAGGCATTTCCTGAGTGTTGTATTTCGACGACAAGCTGATTCAGCTTGTCGTGCGATCGCAAGGACGCCTTGTACAAAAAATTGGTTTCCAGTCCGCGTTGAGCGGACGACTGATAATAGCCCAGCAGTTTACTGCTGGGATCGACGCGCGAGAAAACGTAGTCCGTGCAGCGGACGGCTGAATGATACTGTCTAGATGAGCTACATTTTCAGCCGTCCGCTTCACGGACTGCGCCTTACGTTCGTCCTACTCCCAGCAGTGAACTGCTGGGCTATCATCAGTCGTCCGCTTTGCGGACTAGGCTCGAAAACTTCTTGTGCAGGCCTCATGGGCAACCCTTGGGCTGAAATTACGTAATCGCTTCGCAGTACAAATCCAAAATGGACTTGTTCAGAGCTTCCTGAAGCAGGTCGGACATTAAACTGGATCACCGAGGGCACAAGTGCCCACTCTAAACGGTACGCAGTAAGCTGCACGCAATAAACGGTACGCAACGGTACGCAGTAAACGGTATGCAAAACCCGCTTGCCGTTTAAGTATCCCAACTCTTTCTTGAGGTCCACCATGAAGCACCTAATTTCGCGACTACTCCTCGTCGTTCTTCTTTTTCCCGGCGGGTCTTTCGGAAAATCCAAGCCCAGCGCTGAGGTGGTTGCCAGGATTAAGCGCCTGGAGCAAGGCTTACTACCGCCCGTCCTGATCAAGGGTGACACCGCCTGGTCCATCGAAGAACGAATGAAGCATCACAAGGTGCCCGGGCTCAGTATCGCCGTGATCAAAGACTTCAAGATCGATTGGGCCCGTAGCTACGGCGTTCGAGACGTTGAGACCAAGGAACCTGTAACCACCGAGACAATCTTTCAGGCAGCTTCTATCAGTAAACCGGTGGCTGCAATGGTCGCCCTAAAAAAAGTCGAGCAGGGAAAAATCTCCCTCGACGAAGACATCAATAACAAACTCACTTCGTGGAAGTTGCCCGACAACGAATTTACGGCAAAGAAAAAAGTCACGCTCGCCAACCTGCTTAGTCATACGGGCGGGACCACAGTGCATGGCTTCCCCGGCTACGCGGTGAACGAGAAACTGCCGACTCCGCAACAGGTAGTCGATGGAGGAGCGCCGACCAACACAGCCCCCGTCCGCGTCGACCTCGAACCTGGGACGCGATTCCGATACTCCGGCGGCGGCACCACCATCGCGCAGGTGGCATTGATGGACATTGAGAAGAAGCCTTATCCCGAGATCGCCAGGGAAACGGTTTTAGCGCCGCTGAAAATGAACAACAGCACTTACAGCCAGCCGCTATCTCCCGAATGGCGAAAGAAGGCTGCCTCAGGACATCGACAAAACGGCAGTCTGATCGAAGGCAAGATACACGTCTATCCGGAGATGGCGGCTGCGGGACTTTGGACCACGCCGACTGATCTTGCGAAGTTTGCGATCGAAGTCCAACTATCGCTTGCAGGTCGTTCCAACAAAGTTCTGACGAAAGAGTCGGCCGAGAAGATGACAACTGCGTTTATGGAAAGTGTCGGGCTTGGCTTCTTTATCGAGCCGCACGGCAAGGCCATCTACTTCGGACACGGCGGCGCAAACGAAGGCTTTCGTTGCGAACTGCTGGTAAATAAGGAAAAAGGCTACGGAGCAGTGGTGATGGTGAACTCGGACAACGGTCAGATCGTGAGGGAGGTAATTCGAGGTCTCGCACGCGAATACAGTTGGGATGAATTTTTGCCGCCGCCTTACGAACCGTTCGCGCTGAGCGAAGCACAACTCAATGACGTTACCGGTCGCTATCAGATCAATCCCGATCGCGTATGGACCATCCGAATGGAAAACGGAAAACTTTATGGACAGCCGACAGGCGATCCAAAGGTTGAACTGATTCCCATTTCGGAAACCACCTTCGTTCGCCGTGACGCAGACGTTAAATATACCTTTGCTCGCGCCTCGGGCGGCGACGAAAAGGCTGGCAATGGGGGATCTGAACCGGGTGTGGGCGCGATCGATGCCATGAAGATTCAGGCTGGGCCCAACCCATTTACGGCAAAAAGAATTTCAGCAGAGGCCCTCGTGCCTTACGAGATGCTGATGACGGGCAAGATAGCTGAAGCAATCGAAGGTTACCGAAAGATTAGGCAAGCAACACCCACCAACGTAACGGTCAGCGAAGCGCGACTCAACACGCTCGGATACACGCTGATGGGCCAGAAGAAACTGCCGGAAGCGATTGCGCTTTTGAAGCTAAACGTTGAGTTTTATCCCAGTGGATTCAACACCTACGACAGCCTGGGTGAAGCCTACATGACAAACGGTGACAAAGAGCTCGCCATCACCAATTTTAAGAAGTCGCTCGAGTTGAATCCGAAGAATACGAATGCTGTAGAAATGCTGAAGAAGCTGGAAGCGAAGTAGGCATGACAAGGAGATGTCAGTACCACCTGCGTTAGCGGGTGGGTCACGCCCGTTGCCAAACCCACCCGCTAACGCAGGTGGTACTGACAGCGCTCCGCGTTGTTTTCCACATGAAAAGGATCTTCAACCTCCTCCTGCCCTCTCTCGTTCTCGCTACCTCTCTGTGTGCTTCAGTTCAACGCAGCTCAGAAAAACAGAATGTAGCAAACAACGACCGCAGGGTCCTCATCACCTACATTGCAAACGAAGGCGTCTTAATTTCGTCTGGCGACAAGCAAGTCCTCATCGATGGACTCCATCGTGAGTACAAACCTGATTATGCGTTTCCACCTGCCGACCTTCTAAAGTCGTTGGAGTCTGCCGCACCACCGTACGACAAGATCCGCTTGGTTTTAGTAACCCATCTTCATCTCGATCATTTCCACCCGACATCTGTGGGACTGCACCTGCAGAATAATCGAAACGCCCACTTAGTCTCCTCCGATCAAATCGCTGACGGCGTAAAGAAAGACTTCACCGGTTTCGGGGCGATTGAATCCAGAGTCAAACGCGTGCCTCACGAATGGAAGCGAAAAGTCGCGCTCAATGTCTCGGGCATAAACATAGAAGGCCTTGGACTAAGACACTCGAGCCCTCACTTTAGCTGGATTCAGAATCTCGGCTATGTGGTTGAGTTGGACGGAAAAAAGTTTCTGCACGTCGGCGACGCTGATATGACCGAAGAAAACTTCTTTAGCCTTGGATTGGTCGAGGAAAAGATCGACGTTGCTTTCATTCCATACTGGTTCCTGCTCTCGAACGCCGGCCGGGCAATTGTGCAAAAACAGATTCGACCAAAAAATGTCATCGCCTTGCATGTTCCTCCCGCGCAAGCGGCTCAGGTGGGGGAGCAGGTCCGACAGGCATATCCAGGCGCTTTCACATTTACCCACATACTCGAGACCACCCCAGTCCCATTTACCAATTCCCATCCACCATTTACGATGTCTCAATGAACCTGCCAATTAACATGCACGCAGCGCGAACAGCACTAAACAATGACAATGAACTCCGGCAGTGGGCCGAAGCGTATCTGAAGAATAAGGAACGCGCGTCAGTAACGGATTTGACGGACGAGGCGTTTGACAAGCATTGGCTCTACGTACGGCCGGAGCGAATGCACGAAGGAGCCATCGAGGCGGTCACGGCTTACAGAGAACGTAACGAAGAAAACTAGTTTCGACGCCTGCTGCACAGATCCTGCTTCTGCGATATAGTTTCACTATGAATAAGCGTGCGAAAAAGCGACTGAAAGAAACTATCGAAAAAGACAAACAGGAAAAGGCAAAGGCACTTCCGCAGCAACGCTCCGGCGCTTCTAAAAACCCGGATCCACAACAGCGAAGTGGTTTTTTGCCCAAGCCCGAGAAGAAGCGCGGATAGCAAGCGGTTTTCGTAACGCAAACTGTCAGTTTGCGGATCGTTATTTAAATTGCGCCGCTGCGTGCAACTCGACCGTCCGCAAGCCAACAGTTTGCGTTACGCCTTCCTCCCCCGAATGCAGAAGATTGATTTCAAAGCGATCCTAGAACCCAGGAATCGCGGCATTCTGCTTGACCTCGTAGTGTTCTTGATTAGTCTGGTCCTGATGCAGGTTCTCACCGTGCTGTCTCTGGATCTCGTCCGCCAGGCTGAGCAAGACAGCTTTGCCAAACTTGTCGTTGGTCTCTTTTTCGCCGGGGTTTTCTTCCTGCAGCCGCTGGGGCCGGTCCTGAAACGTTGGACATTTCACCAGCATTCTAGTTTTGAAACTAACTCTACGGCGGGATGTCTGCTCCTCGGTTTCATGTGGTTCTACCTGGTCTTGATGATCCTGTTGTCGGGCACGGCGACCATTATTCTTTTGGAGGCCATCTTTGAGAGAGGTTCACCCGTGGCACAATTCGGCGCACTCTTCGTTGTTGGCGGAGCTGTTATGTCGATTGTTAACGCCGTACTGATCTATCGTTACTTCTTGAAACCAAAGAAGCCACCCAGGTGGAAGTTCCTGACTACTCCGCGGTCTGCTCTATTGGGCGACGTCCTGATGTTTCTTAACGTGATTTGTTTGCAAATACTCTGGAACGGTGTAAGCGCTTCCTCATCCTTTTGGGATGTCCTGGTTTCCACTCCTCTTGGAGGCGAGGCCGGAACGGTTACGGAGATTCTCGGAAGGTTTATCGCTATCGGGGCGCTGGCTCTGTTGGTTTACTTCCCTGCTCGAATTTTTTACCTCGCTGAAGACAGGAATCGCAAAATTACATGGCTGACGATGTTTCTGGCCAACCTGCCGCTGATCATCAGGGCCGTCTCCGCGTCACGTCACTGAACTGCATTGTAGGGGTGGCACGCCGTGGCCACCCCCGCGTTTCATCGGACGGCTGTGGCGGCAACGGGGGCGCCCACGGAGTGGCCCCCTACAGATCATACGCAGCGCTCCAGAGAGCCGAGCCAGCTCAATTCCCAAATCATCCCAAATCCGTATAATTGGCCCTCGCCCCCCTGAAATCATTGTTTGCGCAAAAGGAGAGCTGATGTTTCCTCGGAAGTCTATTAACGTCTTTACACTCGTGGCTTTTTCGATCGCCGTTTCGTTTCTCGTCGCCGCCTGTGGTGCCAGTAATGAGAATCGGTCGACAAACACTGCTAATTCAGCAGCCAGCCCGGCTGCTACGGCCGCGCCGACGACAAGTAGCGTGCCCAAAGCGAAGCTGAACGTAAATACCGCCTCCGCAGCGGAGCTTCTGCAAACCATTCCCGGAATGGGCAACAGGATGGTCCACGAATTTGAGGAGTATCGTCCTTACCGGAGCATTCAGCAGTTCAGAAAAGAGATTGGCAAATACGTGGATCAGGGACAGGTCGCCGAGTATGAAAAGTACATCTTTGTCCCGATCGATGAGAATCAGAGCGATGCGGCTACCCTGCAACAGATTCCTGGCCTGGACGCAACCGAAGCGCAGGCTTTGATCGCAGGTCGGCAGTACGCTTCGCGTGATGCTTTTCTTGCTAAGCTGGGCGAAAAGGTCTCGCCTGATGAACTGGCAGTCGCCAAGCCCTATCTGGTCCAGCGATGACCGCGGCGGAGGTTTTAGGCCAACTCAGACGCTTCCTGCTGGTGCTTTCGATACTGTTGTTTGGCGGCGCACTGATTGAGTTGTGGCTTGTGGGCCATACAGCAGACAAAATTCAGTGGCTCGCGTTTGGCCTTGCGGGTCTGGGCGCAATCGCGGCCCTGGTTGTTTTATTCGTCCCGGGCCGCGCGGCGGTGCGTGTTGTGCGCATCTGCATGGTGGTGGTTGTCTTAGGCAGCCTGTTCGGAATCTATGAACATGTTACCGGCAACATCGCTTTTGCAAGAGAGATACAACCAGACTTGCCGACAGGCGACGCAGCCTGGAAAGGCGTGCAGGGAGCAAATCCTTTGCTCGCACCAGGAATTTTAGCCATCGCCGCCGTGCTGACTTTAAGCGCTACTTACCGACACGAGATAACCGCATCAAATGAACAGCCATGAAGTAACACGACGAGGTTTTCTTCTCACAGCTCTGTCGGCGGGCGTGGTCATCATGGCGGATGGTTCACTGCGATCCATAGCTCGTGCGGGTGAGACCGCCGTTCATTCGCATTCACTACTCTTACCTCAACCTCGCCGCTTTGCTCCCGTAAAGGTTGCGCGCAACCGCATCATTCGCACTGTCGTCGGTCTCCGTCCCTACCGAGATGAAGGTTTTGTAGTTGAAGGTGAGCGGATGGGCGCCAAACTGCTGGTCCATAACTATGGTCACGGCGGTGCAGGCGTGACGCTCTCCTGGGGGACGTCTTCGTTAGCGGTAGACATTGCGCGAGAGCATATCCAAACAGCTCGCGTGGCCCAGAGATCTCCACGCCGTTTTGCCGTACTCGGCTGCGGCGTGATGGGACTTTCAACCGCCCGCCTTCTGCAGAGTCGTCTGGGTGGGTCAGTTACTATTTACGCGAAAGACCTTCCACCGCAGACGACGTCAAATATCGCTGGGGCCCTGTGGTACCCGACATCGCTGTTTGACTCGCAAAGTGTCAGCGCGAGATTCATGGACCAGTTCCGCAGGGCCTCCTTCATTTCTAATCGTGCGTTCCAGGAACTGGTTGGGCCGGAGTATGGCGTACGCTGGATTGACACGTATGAGTCAATCACAAGGGACGGCTCCCTTATCAGCGAGCTGCCGGGAGGCGCGCACCTCTATCCTCAAACTGAAATCTTTCGAGACCCTGAGCACTATTTGGGCTTTCCGAATGCACGGCAATTCAGCACGATGTTGATCGAGCCGCACACTTACCTGCGCGCGCTTTTACGGGATTTCTATGCCGCCGGCGGCAAAGTCGTTGTTAAAGACTTTAAGAAACGTGAAGAGATCGCGCGGCTCCCGGAGCCGATTGTTTTCAATTGCACCGGCCTCGGTGCCCGCGAACTTTTCGGGGATCTCAAGCTTGGACCGGTACGCGGCCAGCTTGAAGTGCTGCTGCCGCAGCCTGAGATTGACTATTGTTACCTCTCGGGCCGGGGCTACATGTTTCCCCGGCGCGATGGAATTATTCTCGGAGGAACATTTGACCACGATGACTGGTCGCTTGAACCTAAGCCTGAACAGACGACGGGAATAATCGAAGGGCACGCGGAAATAATGAAGCGCGTTCTGAGTGCTGAGTCCTGAGTCCTGAGTCTGAGTGCTGAGTTCTGAGGCCGTGATCACTCAGACTCAGCCTCAGCCCAGCACTCAGTACTCAGTACTCAGTACTCAGTACTCAGCACTCAGCACTCATCACTCATCACTCATCACTCATCACTCATCCCTCATCACTCATCACCCATCACTTCTTCTCAACTGGTCTTCTTTGCTTTGAGTTCGGCCAGTTCCTTCTCCAACTGATCGATCTCGCCCTGCACGCCTGCCTTAAAATTCGGATTGCTGAGTTTGGCAACTGACTTCTTGAGGGCCATCAAGCGCGCAACCAATAAAGCCTGCGCCGCCGGCACATCCACGTCAGGCGCCACCCCGGTGCCCTCCCAGTTCGTTTTGGTAATCGGATTAATGGCTCGTCCTGTCGGAATGAACACATTGAAATGTTCGTGAACGCGCTGCGGGCCGCCCGGATGCGCGCCGCCGCCAGTCGTTTCACCGACAATGGTCGCGCGCTTCAGGTTCTTCAAGTTGTAGGCGAATTCCTCAGCGCCCGAAAATGTCCGCTTGCTGGTGAGGACATACACGTCTTTATTCAGGTAGCGCTTGCCCGACAGTTCTTTTCTAGTCCAGAACTGGTCAGTTCTGTCACCTTCGCGCCAATAAAGGTCGTTGAGATGGACTGGATCGGGGCCGAAGAAGTACGAACACACAAGGGCCACCATGTTTGGATTGCCGCCACCGTTACTTCGCAAGTCAATGATCAGCGCATCGGTTCCATTGAGAAAATTCATCGACGAGGCGACTGTTTCGGCGCCGTGAGCTTCGTCGAAGAAGCCTCCAAACTCGAGATACCCAATGTTGCCACGCAAACGCTCCACCTTGTTGAAGCCATGATTCATCCAGGCATAGTCGCGGCGCATCTCTTCGCGCTCTTCAGCGGTCGCCTCGCGGCGCGGCCCTCTGACCGGAATCGGTTCATGTGAATAACGCACGCGCAAATGTTTGTCTTTGCTGACTGCCTGCAAGTCTTTGGTGAGCGTTTCCGCAAACGATCGGGCGCTGGTTATTTGATCGTATTCATTCTTGCTGACGCGCTCGCGAATAGCGGTCTCCATCTTCTTGGCTGTCTCCGGAAAGACATACGAGTCGTTCAGTCGTTTCAGAATGGAGTCGATGACCTGCGTGCGAGTTGCGCCATCGATACTGCCATCCGGCGGCGCCGCCGGTTGCTGTGCCCACGAGAGAAGCGATGCAGTCAAACACAACACTACGATGGCAAAGAAAGTCCTGGGACCTGAGAATTTAGTCATATCGTTTCCTTTCGATTATTAAAACAAAATGGTCTATTAAGGTGTTTAGCGCTTCAACAACCCGTGAAGCATTAGATCAGCAACGGCAACGGCTCGCTCCTCAACATCCTCCCGTGAGCCTAATTCCGTTGCGCTCAGGCTGTATGGTAGAAGTCCGTTGGTCGCGTTGAGCAGTGCATAAGCGACCGCGAGTGCGTCCTCAAATTCAAACTCGCCCTCGTCGCGACCTCTGTTGAGAACGTCTGCAAGAATCTGGGCTTCTTCGTCGAAGTAACGCGCACGCCGGGCCAGCAGCCCCGGACGGAGTGCAGCCAGGAGATCGTTAAGACTCTGTGTGTAGTGCTGAATGCTGTCGAAACGAAAAAGGACCCGGGTCATAAGCATCTGCCGCAAGCGCTCGGCAGCGCTGGTGCTGGAACGCGAAATTGTCCACATACGCTGCTTGAGTCGATCCACTATCCGGTCGATGTGCGACAGGACAACCTCCTCTTTGCTGCTGAAGTGCAGGTAGACGGTGCCTTTGCCAATGCCCGCCTCAACGGCAATGTCTTCGACCGTCATTTTCCGGTATCCGTAACGGGCGAGGAGGACGTCTGTGGCGTCGAGGATGGCGTCTTTGACATCCAGTTTTGTTGAAATCTCGGGCATTTATACCGGTTTGACCAGTGACTAGATTTGAATTTCAGTCAGTAAGACGCGCAAAAGTAAGAAAAGTTCCGAAAATCTTCAGCGAAGTGTGTTCTTGTGTCCGTTTGGAACACGGACTTGTTCGCGGACTGGGTGCACAAGCGCACCCTTCTGGATCAAGCTACAAGGTGGTTCCTTGACTTAGCTATCAGCCATTTCGTCGTTGATGGACTTTAAGGCGCTTTCGAGCGTTGCACGATGAGCGGGGTTCGTGGCAGCTGCGAGTTGGGTCATGATGCGTGAGCGGGAAAGTCGAAGCGATTCAAACTTCGCACTACGAGCCCGTTCGGCCGGGGAAGAAGTGCCCCGATGTGCACGCGCATCGGCGGCCGCCTGCTGTCGTTCGAATGCCTCTTCAGCCTTGCCGGCTAAATCATCTCCATCCCATGCCATATTGGTGTCCTCCAGAAGTGTGTGCTCTATCCTAACACTTCCCCACCGCTATCAGAACCTTAGGCGGTGCGATGGGGCATGAATGTTTAAAGAGCGGACTTGTCCGCTCGACCAAGGGTACAAGTCGCCCCTTTTAAACGGACGATAGAATTTCTAATCACCGCGTCAGCCGGTAAATCAGGATTGCGGCTCGCTTGATGAGCATCGGCACTGATTCCAGATTAACGGTCTCGCCAGCGGCATGAGCGCCGCCTCCGTCTGCGCCTAGACCATCGAGGCCGCTGATCAGGTGAGAGACATAAGCAATATCACCGGCGCCCCGATCGGAAGGATCAACAGTACCAACCTTGCCGTAACCGAGATCCTCGCTCGCCTTGCTTAGCTGATTGAGCAACGCATAGTTGCTCTCGCTGGGGAACATTGCGGGAATGCCGTCGCCAAAAGTTATCGTCGCGTGTGTCCGCGGCAGATTGCGGGCGACTATCTCCCGCATCTTCGCGCGAGCAGCTTCCTTTTGTTCGTCGTTGCTAAAACGAAGGTCGCCAATGACGATGACTTCTTTTGCGACCACATTTGTCTTGCCGGTAGCAGTACCGTTGGTCCCATTGCGTGAAGCGTTGGTTCCGCCGAGTATCAGACTGGGATTGAAAGTAATATTTTTATCCGCGTGAAACTGTTCGTAAAACTGGTTAAGAATGCGGGCCGCTTCCAGGATCGCGCCGCTGCCCATGCGTTCTTTGAAGATCTGAGACGAATGCCCGGTCGTCGCCGACACCTCGAGCGTCCACGAACTGCTTCCCCGCCGACCGACAGTAGCGTCCCGGCCGCGCGCGCCCTCGAAGCTCAGCGCGAGATCACTCCTTTGCGCCAGAGCTATCATGTCGCCACGGCTCTTCTCGATCGGGCGGCCCACGGATTCTTCGTCGCCGGTCAGCATGACGATGATGCGAGTGTCTTTCAACGCGCCGACTTCTGCTAGCGCCTTCAACGCATAAAGCAGAACAACGTCTCCGCCTTTCATATCGGAGCTGCCGGTCCCGTAGGCTTTGTTCCCTTCCCTGCGAAAACGTTCTCCCTCGAGCACCGTATCGATGTGTCCGAGTAACAGCAGCCGTTTGCCACGCGTGCCGGAGGTTTCCGCGACCATGTGACCTGCGCGCTCCATTTCCTGCGGCATATCAATCCAACGGGTTTTCATTCCCAGCGCGTCGAACTCGCTCTTAAAAACTGAACCAACGCTCTTAACGCCGGCAACGTTCTGCGACGCGCTCTCGATGTTGACAACTTTTTCCAGCAACGAGACAGCGTCGGGCATGTGTGCGTCAACATAATTAACAATCTTCTTCTCATCAGCCGAAAGGGACTGGGCTATCGCAATCTCGAAGAAACAAGTGGCTATCAAGAGCGACGCTAATATTCTTTTCACGTGTCGGTCTCCGTACTGTTCTCCAGCCTGGGGGCAGTAGCCCGACCGTCAGGGAGGGCCTTGATGTCCTGCTTCACAACTGCTGCGCCCTTCCTAACGGTCGGGCTACCGCCCCGAACATTTGCTTGCCGGCTAAGCATGGCTGCTGTCCTTGTAGCCGCTGTTGGATGTATTGTGCAAGAGTAAATAACTCATGAGTGCAGCCCTCGAGAAGGAACCAAAGAAGCGTATTACTCCTGCGACAGCCTGGCGCGACGCGCGCGAGCTCGTCCTGGCCCATCGTTATCGTTTGGCGCTGGGAATGGTGTTGATGCTGATCAACCGTCTGGTTGGTCTAGTCCTGCCTGCTAGTTCTAAATACCTAATCGACGAAGTGATAATGAAACAACGCAGCGAGTTGCTGACTCCCCTCGCTATCGCCGCGGGTGCGGCTACACTTGTTCAAGTCCTCAGCTCATTCGCATTGTCACAGGTTTTGGGCGTGGCTGCACAACGCGCCATTACCGAGATGCGCAAAACTGTGCAGGAACACATCACGCGCTTGCCGATTAGGTACTTCGATTCCACACAAACCGGCGTACTCATCTCGCGCATCATGACTGACGCGGAAGGCATACGTAATCTGGTCGGCACAGGGCTGGTCCAACTTGTGGGTAGCCTGGTCACAGCCTTGATCGGATTGTGTGTGCTCTTTTACCTGAATTGGAAGTTGACCCTAATCACACTCCTCGCACTGGGAGCGTTTGGCGGTGTGATGGCCTTTGCCTTCAAGAAGCTTAGACCTGTCTTTCGGGAACGAGGCGAAATTCACGCGGAAGTGACGGGCCGTTTGACTGAATCGTTGGGCGGAATTCGTATCGTCAAAGCTTACGCCGCAGAAAAACGCGAAGAGCTGGTATTCGCGCGGGGAGCGCATAGGTTGTTTCGAAATGTCGCACGTTCGATGACCGCGGTATCAGGCGTGATGGCTTTTTCAGCGCTCATCGTCGGGATCATTGGCGTCATTCTTATTCTCGTAGGTGGGAATGACATCCTTGCCGGTCGAATGACACTCGGCGATTTTTTCATGTACATGATTTTCACGGGACTGGTCGCCATGCCTTTGATTGAGATCGCTAACATTGGCACCCAGATCACCGAAGCATTTGCCGGGCTCGACCGCATCAGGGAGATCAGGCAGATGGCTACCGAAGACGCCGAGGATGCTGACCGCCAAAAGTGTCCGGTTGTTGTCGGTGAGATTGCTTTCGAAGATGTCAGCTTTGAATATAACGACGACACGCCGGTGTTAAAGCATGTGTCTTTTACAGCTCCTGCCGGTTCGACGACGGCCCTGGTTGGCTCAAGCGGTTCGGGCAAGTCCACCCTGATCAGCTTGGTTATGGCGTTTAACCGTCCTCTCTCCGGCAAGGTCACAGTGGACCAACAGGATCTCGCTTCGATCAGGCTGCGCGATTATCGGAACCACCTCGGCGTAGTGCTGCAGGACAATTTTCTGTTTGACGGCACCATCGCAGATAACATCGGCTTCTCTCACCCGCACGCCACTCGCGAAGAAATAATCGCTGCCAGTCGCATCGCACACTGTGAAGAGTTCATCAACGCCTTTGCCGACGGTTATGACACGATTGTCGGCGAGCGCGGCGTAAAATTATCAGGGGGACAACGGCAGCGCGTGGCGATTGCCAGGGCGATACTCGCGGAACCCAGGATACTGATCCTCGATGAAGCAACCTCGAGTCTCGATAGCGAAAGTGAAGCGTTGATTCAGGATGGCTTGCAGTCTTTACGTCGCGGCCGAACTACCTTCGTGATCGCGCATCGTTTGTCGACAATCCGCAGTGCCGATCAAATTCTGGTACTGGAAGCGGGTGAAATCGTGGAGCGCGGCACGCATGAGGAGTTGCTGGCCAAAAGCGGAAGATACAAGCAGCTATACGACAAGCAGTATAACTTCGAGCGCAACCAGTTCATCAATCCCGGCGAAGACTTCACACCCGAGCCAGCTAAGCTGGTTACCCCTGCGCCGTCGAATAACCTTTGAGATGTCTTATCCACCCCTTGCCTCAAAGAGGTATTGCCCACGTCGGGTTCGGCTATGCCGCCGGATGTCAGGCGGTGGCTAAGCCCCGCCGACAGCAGGACAGATTTGTTCCGGGCTAAGCCCCCGGTCCGGGCTCCGCCCTCGAATATATAACTAAGGGTCGCACTCTGGGGCACAGCCCCAAAATATAAAAAGGCACCTCAACGGCGGGGCACAGCCACCGCCGCACATCCGGCGACATAGCCGAAACTGACGAGGCCCTTGACCCTTGAAACAAGGCCTCTCACTGTTCTCAGCCCCCTCCGTCCAACCTTTACTGTCATCAAGGTTGGCCCACACTTGAATCAACCTTCTGGCACTTTGGACAAAAGTAAACAATGCGAGTTCTTTCCTGCACCTCAGGCGAATCGCCTTCCTCGCTCGGCTCCCCGGGTTGCTCAGAGTTGTAGGTCGCCTGCCTTAATTGCCGGATGATTTCTCCACATCGAAGACACGGCAAGTTAGTACGGCGAAAAACCAGATGGCGCGTACCGAAGTCGCGACCCACCTGGTAAACGAGTGATTCGTCGGATCGCATCCGATCGCGATCATCATCGTTCGCGGTGGCATCTGACAGATACGATCGAAGCGTCAACTCCGGCGCCGTACGGTCCAGGCAACTGAGCTCCCCTTTACTCAAATCACCGACTGTTCGCCACGGATTCAAACCGCAATGGAAAAGCACTTCGGCGCGCAGGTAGTTTCCCAGGCCGGCCAGGATGCGCTGGTTTAGCAACGCGGCTCCGATGGGAATCGCCCGGTGTTCCGGCAGCAACAGTCGACGCCGAAACTCGCGATGATTAAACTTCCCTTTGGCAGGAAGCACGTCGGGACCAAGCGTGGCAAGGTTTTCTATCTGCTCGTATGGATCGCCCTTGCCGACATTAAAAATCGGAGCCGACAAGAGTATTGCTGCGCCGTCATCCACCACCACTCGCGCGCGCTCGCGGCGATCCTTCTCCAGTGGCACCGCAACATTCTCATCGCTCCGGCTGATTCTTTGCTTTTCACCCTTGCTGCTGCGATTGACGGAATAAACTTGCCAGCGCCCCCACATCATCAGGTGTGAATGAAAGTAGTATCCGCCCTGCACGAAGCCGAGCAGATGTTTGCCGTGAGAGGTTACTCGTAAAACACGGCGGCCGATGAGGCTAGTGACATTCTCTTTCAGCCATGCTTTGGCCTCCCGCGTGCGCGCCTCGAAAGCTTTGATGGGCTTACCGGCGAGCACCGCGTGCAGCGAGTCGGCATACTTTCTGACTTCAGGACCCTCAGGCATAAAGACTCGTTGTTGGCTTAGAGGTGTATAGAGTACAAGCTTTAGCCTGCGGGTGGTTAGAGGGGAGCGGGGTTCAAAATTGGAACGTGGCCTGAATGGTAACTCTATGTCCGACATGCTTTCAGCTTGTCGTGCGATCGCAAGGACGCCTTGTACAAAAAATTGGTTTCCAGTCCGCGTTGAGCGGACGACTGATAATAGCCCAGCAGTTTACTGCTGGGATCGACGCGCGAGAAAACGTAGTCCGTGCAGCGGACGGCTGAATGATACTGTCTAGATGAGCTACATTTTCAGCCGTCCGCTTCACGGACTGCGCCTTACGTTCGTCCTACTCCCAGCAGTGAACTGCTGGGCTATCATCAGTCGTCCGCTTTGCGGACTAGGCTCGAAAACTTCTTGTGCAGGCCTCATGGGCAACCCTTGGGCTGAAATTACGTAATCGCTTCGCAGTACAAATCCAAAATGGACTTGTTCAGAGCTTCCTTCAGCTTGTCGTGCGTTGCACATGGGGCGACGGTCGAGAAACTGAAGTATGTCGAACAACTACTCATCCGCTTGCACGCGCTCAAAAGGAGTACGGCCTTTTTCGTCGAACGCGAGCGGTATCGAATCTGCAATGCTGCGCAAGCCGAGGCGAAGGGGCTCGGGCTCGGGCCTGAAATCTCGCACTCGGATCGTTTTTCCAATCAGCAGCAATGCTCCGAAGACGCCAATCATCATCAGCACACTACCAATGCGGGTGGAATGAAGTTCCGGAGTCACGCTCTTTATTAAGATCCCGAGGAGAAAAGCGATTGTAAAAAGGATTTTGAGGATCCGTATCCCGAAGCTGTTTTTGGCGCTTATCTCGACGCATTTATTTTTGACCATGGCAAAATCTCCAAAGCGAGCTTTGGCCTTTTCCAGAGACGTTTGGTAATCGTGGCCTTCTAGTTGATAGTCTTGCGCTCGCATGTCGATATGAAACTGTAGTTCCTCTTCGACTTGCCGCTGAAGCGCACTTCGTCCATCAAAGTGGCGAAACAACTCGCGAAAATTCTTAGGCACTTGCTCCCCCCCTTTAAGTCGCTTGCAAGACTTTCATCACTGCTTTAGAAACGCGCTCCCAGTTAACTGATTGTGCGGCGAGCTGTTGCCTGCCAGCCCGCGTGAGTTTGTAAAACTTCGCTCGCCGGTTGTTTTCCGAAGCGCCCCACTCAGAGGAAATCCAACCGCGTTCTTCCATGCGATAAAGCGCGGGATAAAGCGAGCCGTCTTCGACCTTGAGCAGATCCTCTACCGCTTCATGTATTCGCTGGGCAATACCGTAGCCGTGCATCTCCTCGCGCGCAAGGGTCTTCAAGATCATTAATTCCAAAGTGCCCTGCATTAAATCTGTTCGAGTGCGTCGCATTCTTTTCTTCCCTTGACAATCGAGGGGTAGAAGATAGAATGCCTCCCCTAGATTGTCAAGGGAACACGATCAGTAACGCTTCGGGCAATGAGGTCAGTACCACCTCGCGGCGGCACTTTCCAAACCCAATGGCTTTGCCCAGGAGTATCGATGCTCGAGATCAAAGGTTTGATGAAAACGTATGCTGGTCGAATCCAGGCGCTTCAAGGCGTTGACCTAAATATTGCGCCGGGCATGTTCGGATTGTTAGGACCGAATGGCTCTGGGAAAACAACCTTGATGAAAATCGTTGCCACTCTACTTGAGCCCGACGCCGGAACCGTCGAGATGAGCGGCATCAATGTTTTAGCTCACAAGGACAAAGCTCGCCGGCTGCTCGGTTACTGCCTACTCAGTGATTCTGGTACCAGGTTTGGCCTTTATGGCTGCGGCGTGTATGGCGCTGAATGTCTTGTTACGTGAGAAATACCTGGCGTATGCAGTTATTATTGCCATAAGCTCAGGTCTCCTTTACCTCTACACTCAGGGCTACAACCATTGGTCATACAATCCTGTGCTCTACGGGTTGTGGACCCAGTCCGACTTAACTAACGAGCCAACCAGGCTGTTAATGCTGAGGGGTTACTGCCTTGGACTTACAATTATTTTTCTTCTGATTGCCCATGTCGGATTTGGGCGCAGAACGAAGGGTAAAACTCGAGCTATGAGGGCTCACCGCTGAGTCCAAGTTGCTTCTCTCTTTTGCGTTCGTTTAGATAGGGCACTTGTGCCCGCGCGCGCGGACAAGTCCGCACTCTAAACAGAGCGGAATAAACTCATTACACAATAGTCAGGAGGCATCACTTTTTCGCTTCATCTCAGCGTACGTTTTCGCCGTTCTGATCATCATACATTCGCAAGCTTGACGAGGCCCGCATTGATGTTTGTGCCGTCCCGTTCAAGCCTTTTTTTATTAGCAGTGAAACTCTCGTTCAGTTTGCATTAGAGAACGGTACACCAGCAGCACCTCGTCGCGTCAGAAATCAATCACGAACGAACAAGGGGCGGGAAGTTTATCGATGAGACAAATAAAAAGACACTCACCAATCCTAATCGCACTGGTTTTTGTGGCCTTAGCGGGCCTCCTTATTTTGCCCGGTCTCCGCAAACGAGGCCGCCACAGCTATACAAACTATTTACCCACTCCACTGACCGCCCAGGCTGCTGAAGCGAACCCATGGACGTTGGCCGTTAACAAGGTCAAAGAAGACCGCGGTGAACCTGCCGGCAAGCAGGCTAAGGTCGACATCCCTCAACAACTAAGACATTACAGCGACACCCGGCGTTTCCTTGCAATTCAGGTGGCTGAGGTACGCGAACAAAATCTTGGCACCCCGCAAGACCTCGTTGATCTTGCCCAGATGATTCAACGTGGCGAGATGGTAGCGCTCCAGCCGGCGACTGAAAACTACATCCTGTTTGGCGTGGGCGGCAGCGCAGGCAAAGAGCCGTTTACCCGGTATGAAAACGGTAAGAGCATCCCCCTTTTCAGCGAGTCGGGACTGCGACAGGAGCTAACGCGGATATCCGAAACGCGCGTCCGACTAGGGAGTGACATAGCCGTCCTTAAGAAGGAACTTAGCGCATTGACGAAACGAGAGCGGTCGAAGCGTGGCGGTCTGCAAAACCAGATCGCGGCGAAGGAAAGAGAAGTTAAAGCCGCTGGGGCGCATAAGGAACTGCTGGATAGCTATTACGGCGACGCCGCCAGAAGGGCGCAACTCTTTGGGCATTACGAAGCGTTGGCGAGCCTCGGCAAGAGTCTTCCCGGTCGCAACTTCAATATCGAGGATGCGGCGGCGCGGCGCGACTTAAAGGTCCGCATGCTCAGCTCGATGCGACCAGAAGCGTTCAAAGTGATGGAAGAGATTGCTGTTGGGTACCGGCAGAAATTTGACCGCCCTCTACCGATCACCTCTCTGGTGCGCCCGGACGAATATCAATTGCAACTGAGCAAGACCAATCCAAACGCCACGCGGATCGAGACACCGCCACATTCAACGGGCCTTGCTTTCGATGTCTACTATCGCTATATGACTGCTGCCGAGCAGGCGCACGTAATGGATCATCTCGCGCGTTTGAAGGATCAAGGCCGAATTGAAGTGTTACGCGAGAATCGCGACCACTATCACGTCTTTGCGTTCGTTGACGGAGCGCGACCAAACGAGAACTTCATCAGCGCTTCTTTAGGACACAAGCCAACAGCCAGGCAGGCGAAGGAGACGCACCATGTAACAGTCTCCAGGAAGGCTGTGAAAAAGCCCGTTGCGGTAAAGAAACAAAAGGCTGTTAAGCGGCGTCGTTAGCCTTTGTTGACCCACTTCAAATAAGTACTGCAGACGGTCCTCGAAGCACACGAATCAACACGAAAAGAGCTAGTGATGTTTCATGAATTTCGTGGATCGTTCTCCTTTTCAGCCCTGACTCCTGCAGCCAGACCAAGACGTGGTACTGACAACACGGCGCAATCTGTGTAATCTGCACAACCGATGCGCTATCGCGAAATCAAACCAACGTTATCGCTGTCCAGGTTTGTCGAGTGTTTTTGGACACTTGAAAACGATGCCAGCGAACATCTCGAGCCTGAACGAATTCTTCCGGATGGTTGTGTCGAGGTGATCCTGAATTACGGTGCGCGATTTCGAGAACTACTCAATGATGGTTGTTCACAGACTCAACCGAGGCATTTCGTGGTTGGTCAGATGACGCAACCAATGATGATCGCCCCCAACGGTCGCGTCGAGCTTATCGGTATTCGTTTTCACCCCGGCGGCACGATTCCCTTTTTCGAAGTCCCGATGAGCGAACTGACTAACCACGTAGTTGAACTGACCGCTCTGTCTCGCGACCTGGCAGGCGAAGTGGTCACCAGGGTAGGCGAATGTCGAACGCTGGCCGAAAAAGTAGCAGAGCTTCAGACCCTACTAACCAGTCGAGTCCGCGACAGGCAACGCTCGCGGGTCCTGGGGATGGCGGAGAAGATCGTCGCCCTAAATGGCCTGATGACAATTGATCAATTGGCAGCCGACGCTGGGATTAGTAGCCGGCAATTAGAGCGTAATTTCCTGAGAGAAGTAGGTGTTGGTCCAAAGTTGCTTTGTCGGATTCTGAGATTTCAGCAGGTGTTTAGTGCATTGGATCGAGATGACGCCGGCTGGGCTGGAATCGCTGCCGAGTGCGGCTATTACGATCAGGCCCATCTGATTCGAGACTTTCAACAGTTTGCCCGCCAGGCTCCTTCCGCGCTTCTGGCCGAGGCCAGTCCCTTAACTCAATCGTTCACACGCAAAGATCGCATGTCGGATTTTTCCAAGACGGCAGCGGCGGAAGTGTATTAGGTTCTGCCTCGCAGTGCAGCAGTCCTTGAGAGGGCGCATACTGATCGAGGCAGTAGCTCTTTGGAGACAGCACGATGAATATAAAGAAACCCCGATTTAGATTCGTGGTCGTCGCACTAATCCTGGGCGTGTGTAGCTTTGCACCCTTGGCTACGTCGAGCCGCGTTACCGTCATCACTGAGACGGCGCAGTCAATCACGGACCTGGCCTGGATGTCAGGCGGATGGCGCACGGCCCCGGGAGGCCGCGCTCAAATTGAAGAACATTGGACGGCGCCTGCTGGTGGCTCGATGCTCGGCATGAGTCGAACTGTCGCGGGTGATCGAACCGTTGAGTTTGAATACCTGCGTTTGGAACAGCGCAGCGGCGACATCTACTACATTGCTCATCCCAAAGCGCGTTATCCCGGCACTGAATTCAAACTAACACGCCTCGCCGGCCAGGAAGCCGTCTTCGAAAACCCCGCCCACGACTTTCCGAAGCGCATCATCTATCGCAAGGGTACCGACGGATCACTTACTGCAACCATCGACGGCGGCGAAGGAACGAAGTCGATGAAGTTTGCCTACTTTCCGATGACAAAGTAGTCTGACCCAAGGGCGCCTCCTTGGAGTGCGCCGCCTTGTCGGCGCTTTGGCCCGCGGCGGCCTGGCGCCGCTTTCCGGTGAATAACTTGAACTTGCAAGAGCGAGGAAGCTCGCAGTTGGGCCAAAGCGCCGACAAGGCGGCGCACTCCAAGGAGGCGCCTTTTTGGTTCGGCCTAACCTTCGCTGCGGTCAACAAAAAAAGCGAGCCTGGCACCAAGCGGCGCCAGGCTCGCGTTTGTATAGTCATCATCTCAGCCCGCACTCGCGAGACAAGGATGACGGCCCCTTATTGCACTGCCACGTCGTCCACGCGGAATGACGTGGGCAGCGTTATGTCATTGGTTCCGCGGAACTGTATCCGCACAGTTTGTCCTGCGAAGCCGTTGAGGTTATACGGTCCTCTCAAAACATAAACACCGGCCGTGCCGCTGTTCACATTGCTGAAAGTAGCCAGCGTGGCCAGCAGCGTACCCGAAGTGCTTCTGACTTCGATGAAGAGACGGTCGAAGATAGTGCCCGGCGCCTCGCTGGTGGTGATGTTCAACCAGAAGTTAAGGTTTCCCCCACCGCTGGGAATGGTTACCGTTTGGTAAAGCGTGCCTGAACTGCTGTTGACTCCGTTAATGATCATGTAAGCCACGCCGCTGTGCGGGAAGGTCCCCGTGCTGCGCGTCACCTGGCCCGAGATAACCCACGGAGTAGTCCCGGTCTCAAAACCCGGATTCACGATTATATTCGTGCCGCCGCCGCCCGTGCCTGCCTGCGTCACGGTAAACGTCTGGCCCGCTATGGTCATGGTGCCGTTACGAGATGCAGTGCCCGTGTTATTGGCAACTGAATAATTCACGGTGCCATTACCTGAGCCGCTGCTTCCGGAAGTGATGGTAATGAAGGTGGCGTTGCTGACTGCGGTCCATGCGCAACCCACACCAGCCGTCACCGTCACGCTGCCCGAGCCGCCAGCCGCCGCATAACTCGCACTGGTTGGATTGATCGAGAAGCTGCAGGTGCCGCCGCAATCGGACGGCAAGTCCGTTGCTGCCGTGTGCGTAGTGCCGTCGTTTCCGACTGCCGACAGGCCCATTCCATGGCGCGCAAAGACAGTCCAGATTGCACAGCGGTTAGCGCTCCCATTCAGGTTTTGATCAGCTTGAAGAATGCCGTCGCGCGCGTTGAGAAACGACGGGCGGTTCGGCGTGAATTTCATACCGTTCAGAACCAACATATTAGTCGTGGCCGCGCCAAGTGTATTACGCAGATCCCAGAGCGTTGCCGCCCAGACTTCACCGTCACGGTGAACCTGGCAGCCACCCGCGCAAACGTCAGCGTAAGAATCGTGCACGGTGTTAGCCGGAACCGTATAAGCCGCCCGGCGGATTCCAGCAGTGTTGTTCATCACATACTCGCCAACAGCGCCGTCGCCGTTGAGCGTGATGGCCCAATAGTCAGACCAGCCTTCGCCCATCGCGCCTGACTGCGTGCCGCTGAGCGCGGTGCTGCCATTGCCGATCAAACGATTGGAAATGCCGTGGCCATACTCGTGAAACACCACGTCGCCATCGATTGAACTGTCACGGTCAGGGTTTGGCGAAGTGAATAGATACTGCTGCATGCGCGGGCGTGACCCGTCGGGCGGCGTGGCGAAGTTAGCGTTGTTCGTTCCCGACCCGTCCTGTGCTTCAGCTCGCACAGAGTCGTTGCCGGTGCCGCCGCGTCCGTAGTTGTTTGTTTGGAAGTTGCGCGCCGTCTCCGTGAACCCGAGGGCGTAGGAGAAGTCGTGCATGATGTTGTTGTAGTAGAAAAGATTTGTCACGACCGCTGCCTGCTGAGTGCGCGGATCAACCGTGGTTGAGAACGGAAATGTGAAATTCTGATTGGCAGCAAACGCATGACCGTTCGAGAGGCCGGAGCCGTTGTTTGCATCCGGCGAATTATTCGCATCGGTGTCCAGGTATGCCTCTGCGTTATTACCGGTGGTCACGGTCGACGTTCCCATCCAACCCGCACTGGTATTAATGACCGTGTCGCCGACAAACGATACTAGTTGACGGGCGCCTGCTAGCGGGCTTTCCGTGTACACCGTTCCCTGTGCCTGGTCGACATAGAGATTGTGCCGCAGTAGCAATTCGCCGTTCTGAGCATCAACCAGCGTCTCGTACCATTCATCCGGACCGACTTCGACGTAGACATGCCACGCCAGACGAGAAGTTTGCCCAATCCGCACAACGTTCAACTCAGAAATGACGTCCTCCAGCTCTGGCTGTAATGGGTTGGCGAATCGGGAACTCTCAGTGCGCGACGTCCTCAAGTAAGTTTCGGCGAAGGACGGTGTTACATTCCTGCCTGCGTATTCAAAAGCTTTCGCTATGCCCTGTTTTTCGGACAGTGCGGGCTTGAGCTTCGCAGGCTGGCCCTCAACGAGAAAACCTTCACGGACGGAGAGGACCTCGCCATTTTTGTTAATCACTACCTGGACCTGTCCTTCAAATACTTTGTAGCCGCCCACGGTTTGAAAGTAATCGAGAAAGACAGTCCCGCGGTCGTTGTCTTCGTTTGCCAACTTCAGATTGGCGACACCGTTTGACGCCGACGCAAACGTCGCAGCGTGTCGATTTAAGAATCGGCGGGCAATGTTGTCGGCAGTGTCCGATTGCGGTTCTGAAAGTGTAGCTCCCTCGACAAAGAAATTCTTCATGGCGCCGGTTTCGTTGGCGATGGCGCGGAGATTTTGAGCATTTTCCGGGCCGAGGCTCTCGCGGAATTCATCGACAGCAGAAGCGCGAGTGCTTGCCGAGGAGCTTTGTAAAGCCCTTTGCTTTCCTGATGGAGAAGTGAGTTCGTATTCTGCAAACTCGCCCCGGCCCTCGAGGCGGAGATCATAGTTCGGTAAGGCTCTACTCGGCGGTTCTTCGGGTCGTGGTTGCTGACGCGTGCGTCCTTGCTGAGCGTCAGACTTTGTGAAAGGGAACACTGCCGCCACTACTAAAAGCAGGCCGAGCAACGTTACGAGCAATTTCGTTCGCATATATTCTTTTGCCTCCGTTGGTTGGTAGGGGTAAGGCAACAGCTCGCCCAATAGCTGCTCAAGATGACTACAGTTGTGAGACTAAAGCACCTTGCCATTGGTCAGGTGAGAAATGCCCTAACTTATTAAGTAGCTAAGAACCGTTGCGAACCTTGGGACCATGATGCCACGTGCGCGCACGCCGAGGGACATCGCAACGGTTCACCCAAACCATTAGTCTTGCGACATGGTTTGCAGAGTTTCCATACTGGGCAAGTTTCTTAGGTGGCAGAGGACTGTCACCGGGAGTGGGGGAGGCTTAAAGTACCAGATGCATCGAGGCATGTAAATGATTTTGTAGTCGCGCAGTATTACAATTTGCTTGCGTCCACTACCCCCTCGTTGTTCGATCCTTCGGAGCATTAGCCCGGCCGTTACGGAGGGCGTATCATCTGAGCTAGAACAACTAAAAGAGATCACGGCGACAACAATGACCGAGTGGCAAGCGTTCCAACCCTTGCCCTGACGGTTGGGCTACTGCCCAGTTGCCGCCAATAAAAAAGGCATTCATGAGCACTGAACCAAACAAAGTCATCTATTCGATGGTCGGCGTCAGTAAGTTTTACGACAAGAAGCCGGTCCTTAAAGACATCTATCTCTCTTACTTCTATGGAGCAAAGATTGGCGTCATCGGTTTGAACGGCTCCGGCAAGTCGTCTCTGCTTCGCATACTTTCCGGCGTCGATAAAGAATTCAATGGTGAAACCGTAATTTCACCAGGGTTCACTGTGGGCTTTCTCGAGCAGGAGCCGTTGATCGACGACGCGCGAACTGTACGTGAGGTGGTTGAGGAAGCCGTGCAGGAAACGGTGGATCTGCTTAAAGAGTTTGAAGAGATCAACGCGAAGTTTGGCGAGAGCATGTCTGATGAGGACATGGACAAGCTGCTGGAACGCCAGGGCGTGGTGCAGGAGAAGCTTGACGCTCAGGATGCTTGGGACCTCGACTCGCGTCTGGAGATGGCGATGGATGCCTTGCGGTGTCCGCCGGCTGAGACACCGGTAAAGATTTTGTCCGGTGGCGAACGCAGACGCGTGGCCCTATGCCGTTTGCTTCTGCAAAAGCCCGACATTCTTTTGCTGGATGAACCCACAAACCATCTCGACGCCGAATCAGTCGCCTGGCTCGAACATCACCTGCAGAGTTATGCGGGAACCATCATCGCGGTGACACACGACAGGTATTTTCTGGACAACGTCGCGGGTTGGATTCTTGAACTGGATCGCGGCGCCGGTATTCCCTGGAAAGGAAACTACACTTCCTGGCTGGAGCAGAAGCAGGAACGGCTCCGCCGCGAGGAAAAGAGTGAGAGCGAACGACAAAAAACTCTGCAGCGCGAGCTGGAGTGGATTCGTATGTCGCCCAAGGCGCGACGCGCCAAGGGCAAGGCCCGCATAAACTCGTATGAGGAGTTGTTGCGTGAAGAAACGGAAAAGCGGCGCGAAGATTTAGAGATTCACATCCCGCCAGGCCCTCGCCTTGGAAACGTGGTCATCGAAGCCAACGAGGTCAACAAAGGTTACGGTGATCGCCTGCTTGTCGAGGATATGACCTTTAAACTTCCGCCGGGTGGCATCGTCGGAGTGATTGGACCAAACGGCGCAGGCAAGACAACCCTCTTCCGCATGGTCATTGGGCAGGAACAACCTGACAGCGGAACCATCAGAATTGGCGAGACTGTGACTCTCGGTTATGTCGATCAAAGTAGAACTCTGGACAGTAACAAATCGATTTGGGAAGAGATCACTGGCGGCACCGACCTTTTAAAAGTCGGCACGCGTGAGGTGAACTCGCGTGCTTACGTCGCCCGGTTCAACTTCTCCGGTTCTGACCAGCAGAAAAAGGTGAGCATGTTGTCAGGTGGTGAGCGAAACCGCGTGCACCTGGCAAAGATGCTGAAAGAGGGCGCCAATGTTCTGCTGCTGGACGAGCCGACAAACGATCTTGACGTTAACACCCTTCGGGCCCTTGAGGAGGCCCTGGAAAATTTCGCCGGCTGTGCAGTTGTGATCTCACACGATCGGTGGTTTCTCGATCGCATCGCCACACATATCCTGGCGTTTGAAGGCGACAGCAAAGTGGTTTGGTTCGAAGGCAATTATTCAGAATACGAAGCCGACAAGAAGGAACGGCTGGGCGCTGCCGCAGAACAACCCCATCGGATTAAATATCGCCAGCTAACGCGCGGCTGAAACCTGACCAGCGAACTTTTGATAGGCAAAGAAGACCAAATAATGTTCTTTCAGCCATGGCTGCCAAACGCGGAGCGATTTTATTAACACCGCGGCTTTAGCCCGGTGATTAGAGTGTCCGACAAGAATTGGAACCGTTTTAACGGTTTTGGTGACGCGGGCCAAATAAACCGTTGAAACGATTCCTGTATTTTCGACAAGTCTTTTGGCACCGGGCTGAAGCCGCGGTGTTAATGAGATCGCTTCGCGTGGCACTACCGGTTAAGAGTACCCGCGGCCGCTTATTCCATTTCGTGCAAAGCACCTCACACGCATTCGCACATCGTTTACTCCCTCAAACTAAACTTCCAGCCGTCCTTCAGCACACTCTCTAAATTCGAGAATAGCTCGACTTGCCGCGACGATCTTTAACCGACGACGTTGGCACGGACGTTGCTCATTACTCTCCGCGTGCGTCGGGCGCACAAAGTATTGAAGGTTGAGATCGAGTCTTTGATGACTCTTGAGGGCGTGCCCTCTGAAGGCAGGTTTGAAATGCGCAGGTTGGACAACAAGTCGAGAGTGCGAAAGCTGAAGTTGCGACGATTAAGACAGCGGAGGCAGGAAATGAAAACGAGCATCAGTAAGAGATTAGTGAAAGCACTCGCCAGCATCGCAATGGTAATGGCGCTCATGGGTTCAATGCTTATTTCAGCCGATGCCCAAACCAGGCGTAAGCCAGCATTACGTCGTCGCGCCCTCGTGCGTAAAGTTGTCAAACCCGTGGCGCCACCAGTCGTTTACTACAACGTCAACTCCGGCCAGGTGATCAATGTGCGCATGAATCAGACCATCACTTCGGAAATTGCACGCGTAGGCGATCAGTTTACAACGGTAGTTATGTTGCCGGTTTACTCGAGTGGAATCGAAATCATACCAGCAGGAAGCGAAGTTATCGGTCGCGTGACGAGCGTCACTCGCGCGCAACGCAAGAGCCAGGCAGGGACAATCGGAGTCCACTTCGTTTCTCTTCGATTACCGACCGGTGTTACTCGCGCAATTAATGGCGACCTTGTCGAAGTCGCGGCCGGCGAAATCAACGCGGATAACGAAGGCGAGTTGGAGGGACGTTCGGCCACCACGCGCAACGCGGTGTTCATCGGCGGCGGCGCAGCTACCGGCGCTCTGATTGGAGCAATAGCGGGCGGTGGCAAAGGTGCGGGCATCGGCGCTGGCGTTGGAGCTGGTCTAGGCGTAGCGGGCGCGTTCTTTTCAAAAGGGCACGAAGCCGTCGTCAAATCAGGTACTGAATTTGGCGTGATACTGAATCAGACGCTGTCATTGCCGGCGGCGAATGTGCGGTAGTTATTTTAAGTCGCAACCGGCCAGCGTTTGAGTCGCAAACCAGAAGTTTGCCTCGCGCCGGATGGATGCGACAGGGGATCGGCGGCCATGCGGTTGTCCGATACGGAGGGAGCCCGTAAGCGAAGGGGAGAGCGCAAGCGGGTTCCCAACCAAATTGTTAGACGAACGTTTGTAACAAGGTCGTCCCGGTAATAACGTAAGTAGACGACCAAAAAGAAACCCGTCGCGAAGGAGAGAGCGCGACGGGTTTTCTTATTAAATTACGTGGCTCTGGATTACAGGCGTAAGAGTACAAGCTTCAGCTTGCGGTGGGTGAGAATCCGGCTGGAGCTACGGCATTGTGTTGGCTAACCCGCAACCTGAAAGTTGTACTCCAAACACCTGTTAGGCTACTTCGCTGAAGCGTCACGGCTCTTCATTTCTGTTATGCGAGTGTAATTAGGATTGAGATAAACGACCCGACCGCCGACTATCGTAGCCACCGCGGCGCCAGTCATTGACCTACCGTGGAACGGTGTGTTGCGGCTTTTGGATTTGGAAGCGGCGACGTCAAAAGCCCATTCGCACGCGGGATCGAGAATCGTTACGTCGGCATGTGCATTTTCCGCGAGGGTCCCACGGTCTTGTAGACCAAAGATCCGCGCGGGATTTGTAGAACACAACGCTACGAGTCGTTCCAAATCGAGCACTCCACGATGCACCAGTTCAAACGCGAGGCCAACGGCCGTTTCCAGTCCAGTTATGCCAAAGGGCGCCCGATCAAACTCGAGTGTCTTTTCGTCCAGGTGATGCGGCGCATGATCGGTAGCAATCGCATCGATCGTCCCATCACTTAGACCTTCCAACAGCGCCTCTACATGATCCTGACTGCGCAGCGGCGGACTCATCTTCATATTGGTGTCGTAGTCCGCCGCGCTTTCGTCAGTGAGCGTCCAATGGTGCGGTGAAATTTCACAGCTAACCGGCAGGCCCGCGGCTTTGGCGCGGCGAACTGCTTCGACCGCACCGCGTGTAGAAACATGTGCAATGTGCACTGAAGCGCCGGTGAGTTTGGCCAGCACGCAGTCGCGAATGACGTGCACGTCTTCAGCTGCAGCGGGCATTCCCTTCAACCCAAGAATCAGGGACCAGCGCCCTTCATGCATGACGCCGCCCGCCGTCAGTGACGAATCCTGACAATGGTCCACGACGGTGAGATTGAATCCGCGCGCATATTCCATGGCCCTGCGCATCATTCCGGCGTTCGGGACCGGACGGCCGTCGTCCGACACGGCGACGATCCCGGCCTTCTTCATCTCACCCATCTCGGAAAGCTCTGTGCCGTTTGATCCCTTAGTCAATGCTCCAACTGGAAACACGTTGGCGAGCTGCGCACGCTCTGCCTGCTCAATGATGAAGCGCGTGACGGCCGGACTGTCGTTTACGGGATCCGTATTCGGCATTGCGCACACGGTGGTCCATCCGCCGGCAACTGCGGCTGCAGCTCCCGAAGCAATTGTCTCTTTGTATTCGGCGCCTGGCTCACGCAGGTGTGTGTGGAGATCTATGAAACCCGGTGCAACGATCAGACCCGTGGCGTCTATGAACTCGACATCGCGCGGCGCTTCCTCACCTCGCTCAAGGACCGAAACCACGCGGCCATCCTCGATCAGCAGGTCTCTGCCGGTGTTAATTCCCTGCGACGGGTCAACGACGTAACCATTTGCGATTAGCAGTTTCATTTGTAAAGCAAAGTATTAGTCTTCAGTTCGGATCTTCTCTAGGTGGTGTTCGTGCGCGTCACGCTCATCGAATAACACGAAACTGCACCAGAGTCTTTCGTGACGCTTAGGGTAATTCGTGGATCGTCAGCTTCACTGAAAATTCTAATCACTTGCGCTTAGTGCCCCTTCTCTTCTACATCCGTCCGCGACCCGCCTGCTAATAAATAGAGGACCGCCATACGCACTGCAACTCCATTCGAGACCTGATCGAGAATCAACGAGCGACTCCCGTCTGCAATTTCCGAAGCGATTTCTACGCCGCGATTCATCGGGCCGGGGTGCATCACGATGGCGTCTGTCGCGGCCGCCTCCAGATGCCTCGGCTGCAGCCCATAATGGACCGCATACTCCCGCATCGAGGGAAAGAACGCAGTGTCCTGCCTCTCACGTTGAATGCGCAGAATCATTACTACGTCCGCGCCTTCGATGGCATCTTCCATTCGCTTTTCCACCGTTAGACCTTTGTCTACCAGTCCTTCAAGTTCTTCAGGGACCAGCGTGCCGGGTCCGGCAAGACTGACGGTAGCTCCGAGTTTTGTCAGCAAGTGGACATTCGAACGCGCAACCCGTGAGTGAAGCACGTCGCCAATTATCGCCACTCTAAGCCCTTCAATTCGACCTTTGTATTCTCGAATCGTTAGCGCGTCGAGCAACGCCTGCGTGGGATGTTCATGCGAACCGTCACCAGCATTCACGATGGGCGCCTGGCCCATCCTGGCGAGTTGTTGCGGCGCGCCGGCCATGGAGTGCCGGACAACTATGCAATCAGGCGACATGGCTTCCAGATTTCGCGCAGTATCCAAAAGCGTTTCGCCTTTGCTCACACTGGAGGTTGAAACGCTTATGTTGATTGCGTCAGCGGAAAGCCGCTTGGCGGCGATTTCAAATGACGTGCGCGTTCGAGTTGAAGGTTCAAAGAAGAGATTGATGACAGTTCGGCCGCGGAGGGCTGGCACCTTCTTTATTTCGCGACGGGAGACATCGCGAAAGGTTTCGGCGGTGTCGAGTAGATGCGTGATCTCGCCAGGTTCGAGTTCACGTATGCCAAGGAGGTGCTTGCGGTTGAATGTCGTGTTCATTGGCTAAGGGCGATCAGCAGACAGCCAGCAGTGGATCTATGGAGTTCGCTAGGTTCTGAATCGACCATACCCAGCTGTCTGCTGATTGCTGTTTGCTGATTGGGTTTGCTGTTTGCTGTCTGCTCAGTTTCTGCTCACCCATTATAAAAAAAAGCGGCCATCGCTGGCCGCTGTATCTCATCCGGTTTCTCCGGGTGGTCGTTCTACGATTACAACGGCTTCTTCTTCGTCGAATTCCTGTAGCATTACTTTTATGATTTCACTCTTTTTCGTCGGCACCAACTTACCGATGTAATCTGCCTGAATCGGCAGCTCACGGTGTTCTTTACCACGATCGATCAGCACCGCCAGCTGCACGCGGCGCGGCCGGCCGAAGTCGATCAATTGATCGAGAGCTGCTCGGATTGTGCGGCCCGTGTAGAGGACGTCGTCGATTAGAACGATGTTGCGGTTTTCGATGTCACCCGGCAGGTCGGTGCGATTGACGATGGGCTTGGCCCCCACAGTGGAAAGGTCGTCGCGATAAAGAGTGATATCAACGATACCAACGGGTGGCCGGTCGCCCTCGAGGTCCGCGATCTTGTCAGCCATACGTTCCGCAAGCGGCACACCGCGGCGGCGTATGCCCACCAAATAAAGATCGTCGGCGCCGTGATTTTCCTCGACAATTTCCGACGCCAAACGTGCAAGCGCGCGATTGATTCGCGGACTGTCCATGATGCGCGCTTTTTCGACAAAATCCATTTCGCGGGATACTAACAAGAACCAGTAAACAGTGACAAGTGAAGGGCTGGTGTTAGTGGAAGCAGCCGGCTCAAAAGGTTAGAATCTCCCTTGCTCGACACTCGTCAATTGTCACTCCCAATGCTTTATCGCTCATTGTTGCGTCCTATTCTGTTCAGTTTGCCAGCTGAGACGGCGCACGAACTCGCGCTTCGCTCGCTTTCAATTGCTCCGAAGCTGACACGACGGTTGTCAGGTGAAGGATACAGCGGGACTCCGTTTGGGAAACTCCGCCGCTTTGGGTTGACGTTTGCGAACCCAGTTGGCCTCGCGGCCGGCTTCGATAAGGATGGGATCGCGCTCGAGTCGCTGGCCGCGATGGGTTTTGGTTTCATCGAAGCTGGGACCGTCACGTATCACGCGCAACCCGGGAATGAGAAGCCACGCCTGTTTCGTCTGCCAATGGACCAGGCACTTATCAATCGCGCAGGTTTCAATAATCGTGGTGCGAAAGCGTTTGCCGGCCGAGTTACTGACAACAAACCCAATTGCGTCCTGGGAGTAAGCATTGGGAAAAGTAAGAAGACGACGCTGGAGAAAGCGGTTGAAGATTACTTAAAGAGCTTTGCGGCTGTTTATTCGATTGCCGACTACATTGCGGTTAACGTCAGTTCGCCGAACACACCACGCTTACGAGAGCTGCAACACGCCTCGCACCTCAACGAACTGTTGAGCGCATTGCAGGGACTAAACAGGCAATTGGCAGACAAGTCAGGCGGCCAACCCAAGCCCTTGCTGGTGAAATTGTCGCCCGATCTCAGCGAGGACGAGTTACAGGAAATCGTCGAAGTGGTCCGGCAGAACGAAATCGCTGGCCTGATCGCAACCAATACAACAACGGAGCGAACTGGGCTTAAAACCAACCCGAGCCGAATCGCGGCTTATGGTGAAGGAGGTTTAAGTGGGGCGCCATTGAAGTCGCGATCGACCAGCGTGGTAGCCAGGCTTCATAACCTTACGAACGGTTTGATACCAATTATTGGCGTGGGCGGCATCTTTACTGCCGCTGACGCCTGGGACATGATTGGCGCCGGCGCCTGCCTGGTTCAGATCTATACCAGTTTTATTTATGAAGGGCCTTCCGTTGTCCGCGACATAAATGAAGGCTTGCGAAGGATCGTCTCGCGCGAGGGTTTCGTTTCTCTGGACGAGGCGGTAGGCTGTCGAGCGAAAGAGTTTGCAGGCTGACTAATGAAATGAACCGCGACCGCAATAAACTGATCGTTGCTCTTGATGTTGACAGTGCCGCCGAAGCGCGACGGCTGGTGGATACGCTGCGAGGCTTGGTCGGCATGTTCAAGATTGGGTCGCAGCTCTTCACTGCTGCAGGACCTGATTTGGTTCGTGAAGTTGTTAATTCGGGTGAACGCGTGTTTCTGGATCTCAAGTTTCATGACATACCAAACACCGTTGCCGCTGCAGGCGTTGAGGCTGCGCGTTTGGGAGTTTCCATCTTCAATGTCCACGCGGGCGGTGGAAGCGAAATGATGAAACGCACGGCGGATGCAGTGGCTGAGACCACCGATCTTGAAAAATTGCAGCGTCCCAAAATCATCGCGGTTACGGTTTTGACCAGCGCGAATTCACTGACCTTGGGCGAGATTGGCGTGGCGGGTGACGTCGATGACGCTGTTCGTCGTTTAGCTTTGCTCACCGAAGCGTCAGGGCTTGATGGTGTGGTTGCGTCCCCACTAGAAATCGAGACGGTGAGGTCAGTCGTGAAGAAAAAGGGATTCATAGTTGTTACACCTGGCGTGAGGCCGGCAGGTGCCGCGCCAGGCGATCAGAAGCGCGTAACCACTCCTCGCGAAGCGATTGAGGCAGGCGCAGATTATCTAGTCGTCGGCCGTCCTATTCTGCAAGCATCCGATCCTGCGCGAGCGGCACAGCAGATTATCGACGAGATGGAGCTTGAGGCGGCGAAGGGTGTTTCGTGAAGTGAAGGAACATCTACCCTCAAGGCGCGTGTAATTTCAGCAGAAAGCTTATGCACTAGTTGGTCCACCAACTATGGTTTGAAATGTGCTGAATATCTAACTGCGGTCGAGAGCTCCGCTTTTAATTACCACGAAAATGCCATCGGATGGTCTGCGCTTTTTGCTCTGATTGCATTTTGAACTATGATTCAAAGGTGACTTCAAGGTTGAAACTCGCGACTGCTGGGCTTTTTTTCATCGTTGCACTATTACTCGGAGCGTTAGCGTCAGCTTCAAACGCTCAAATTTCAGCTTCTCAACCCTTCTCTCCTGCGCCTTACAAGGTCGGCGAACGGCTTACTTACAATGTGTCCTTTGCAAACTTTGTGAGCGCCGCTCATATCGAATTCCTGGTTGCGGGGCAAGGCACTTTCTTTGGCCGTGAAGGCATTCAGTTAAAGGGCCACGTGGAGACGGTCGGTATGGTCAACGCAGCGCTCTATGCCATTAACAATGACTACATAACGTACGTCGATTCAGCCACTGGCCTGCCGTATTACAGCCAGCAAATCATACGAGCAGCATCACGGACGTCAGAAACTTCGGCCGAGTTTAACCAGCCCGCAGGTACCGCGGCAATTCCTGAGAGACGCACTGTAGGTGTCTTTGGAACTTACGATTTACTGTCCGCGGTCTATCGTGTCCGAGCGTTACCCCTTCAAGAAGGTGCGACTTACAACTTATCCGTTCGCGGCGAGAGCGAGACCTATGAGGTTGAGGTTAAGGTTAACGGAAAGAGGATGATCAAAACCGGTGTTGGTTCGTTTGATACCCTCTCCACCCAAGTTCGTGTAAAGAACGAATCGAAGTTAAGTGGCATAAGGGTCTACTTTAGCGACGACCAGAGACATGTGCCTGTTTTGCTCACCGCAAAACATTCGATAGGCGAGATTCGCGCGGAGCTCGCTGGATCCGAATTTATCCAAACCCCAAAACTACCTCCTGGCGCCGCACCTACGCCCGCACCGGTTAACCCGGTACGCCCTGGCCAGCCTGCACAGCCGGGCGGCGATGGAGTCGTGGACGGATTACCTTTTCGGGTTGGGGAGCAACTGAACTATCAGGCGTTTCTACCCACTATCTCACAGCCTGCGGGACGCGCCACTTTCCAGGTAAGAGGGCGTTCAAAATACTTTGATCGAGATGGATTGTTTCTGACGGTAGGCGCCCAAACCACTAATGCTCTCCAACATCTCTTCTTCGCAAGCGACGTGATCAACTCCTATGTAGATCCGAAAACGCTGCTTCCCTTTCAAACCGAATTGAATCTGGTTGAAGGCCGGTTTCGGTCAAACACGAAGCTGAAAATAAACCAGGATTACGGCACAGCAACAACGGACAAGGGCACTCGGATTGAAATTCCCGTGGGAACCCACGATTACCTCTCTTTTTTTATGCACTTCGTACTTTTAACCTGGCGCCTAAGCGACAAAGTGCAGTTTCGATCCTGGTAAACAACAAGCCTAAGACTCTCTTCTTTGAGGTTCTAAATCGAGAGCCTCTCCAGCTTGGTTCGCAGAAGATTCCAGCGATTCACGTTGCACTCACGACGGATGATCCTCAACCCGACAAGTATCAATTAAGAGTCTGGATTAGTGAGGACCAGCGCCGATTGCCTCTGCGGATCACTGCAATGACTAAGATTGGCCTCCTTCGCGCGGATCTGGCGATCGTTCCACTCGTGAACCAATAACCAACGTAGTAGCTCAATTTGATGCCCGAGTAAGCTTTTTAGCTTGTCGTGCGGCGCGACGACTAAATTCTTGACCTATATAGGGTCGTCCCACCCCCTTGCGTTGAAATTGAAAACTGTTTTCAATTAGACTATACTGCCTTTGAGCGGCCTCCCGGCGACCGCGAAACGTCACATCGGATTCATTATTAACTTCGAAGGTTATCCATGCTTAATTCTTTCATTATTGTCCTGCGCGAGGGTTTCGAATCGTTTCTGCTGGTAGCAGTAATTCTCTCTTATCTACATAAGTCCGGCCAAAGATGGCTTAGTTCAGCAGTCTATGTGGCCTTAGGACTCGGACTAGCAGCCAGCGCCGCGCTTGGTTATGTTCTAGCCAAGGGGATCGATGATTCCAGGCTGGTGCAGATCTTTGGCGAAGGACTCGGCGGTTCAATCAGTCAGTTTCTGGGGAATGAGGCCATGCGCGAAGGCGTGCTGGGACTCATCGCTATGGTAATGGTTGGCACCCTCGTGGTTCACATGTGGCGCACGGGACCCAAACTTCGTCAGCGCATGCACGAGCGACTCGGCGAGATGTCGTCGCGCAGTTCACGTCTGGCAGCCTTAGCGGGGGTTTTCCTTTTTACCTTTCTAATGATTACGCGCGAGGGAATGGAGACAGCGCTGATGCTGCTGCAGGTGCGGGATTCGCAACTGATTACGGGCGCACTGTTGGGCCTCGCGGCTGCAGTGCTGTTTGCTTTAGGTTGGGTACGATATGGGCATCTAATCAACATCAAGAGATTTTTCCAGGTGACCGGGATCTTTCTGCTGCTCTTCATGGTTCAGGTTGGCATCTACTCATTCCACGAGTTTTCCGAAGCGGGTGTCTTCCCCAACAGCGAGATGCTACATGAGGCAACGGAGAAGTTTTCGCCTGATGGTCTTTACGGGAAGTGGTTTTCTCTGGTTATGATTTTGATTTGCGCGCTGTGGCTTTTTGCTGCATGGCTAAATGATAGGCTGCAATCGCGAAGACCAACGCAAACAACTTTGACGGAAGCGGCGCCCTGAGCTACATATTTCAGTAAGCACCAACTCAAAGAGGCCTGCTCGTGAAAGCAGGCCTCTTTTCCTTATGCGTCCTTTACTGTTACTGGTGGTTGGCGAAACTCACGCACTGACCCTGGTTTTTGAATGACGGGTTATTGAAAGACTGCCACCCTCCATTTTTGCATTGGTCCTTATTTGTGGGCGGCCCGACCAGGGTGGACGAGGTTAGGCTAAGGTTATCAATCAGAAAGCCAAACCCCGCAGTTGCCGGGGCTGCCGTTCCACCGGTGCGGAATAGAATCGAATCGACGGTGCGTGTCGGGTTTCCTTCGCATTCGCGGAAGTAATCCTCCCAACTAGTGCCCGTGTGTTTGAGCACACCATCGACATACACCTTAACAACATCATTAGCCGGTCCGTCAACAAAATCCATCGTTATTTTGATTGTGTGCGGAACAGTTCGATCCAGGCCGCTAGCAAGGTTAGTGAGAATAAAATTGTCCCCGGTGTCGCAACCAACCTCCACCGCACCTGATTGATAGTCAAAGAAGTTCACCTCGAGTCCTGCGGGAGTGTCTGCCATTTGCACCCAACTCATTCGCGCGCCATCACCTCGGTCGGGGCTCGCAACGACGGATAGTCCGGGTTGCTCTGATCCAGGAACGGTCGAAACAAACTGCCACTGAGATTCAAAATGGTTCTGCCGAAGGCCACCTGACATGCCGCCGCCCTGGGCGGTAGTTTCGCCTGCCTCATTAAGCAACGACTTGGAGAAGGTGTGATCGCCAAAGCAACCACTTGTGACCGCATTGGAAATTCGGAGGCTCTGAGTCGCGAAAGATGCTGGCGCACCCGAGTTCGTCACGACCTTGTGATCATACATTGCACATCCGGCTCCGGCGCTTCCACTACTGCTCCAGCCGTCCTGATTATGGATCGAGCCTGGGAAATAGAGCGGAGGCTCGAAGTTAATTGACGAGCTGTCAGCAAGGCTCGGTGAGATCGCTACTGCGAGAGTTGCGAACACCATCAATAGAAACACAAAGAAATGGGGTTGTCTTTTCATTTAATTATCTCCTTTGGGAATTGGTGGGTGATCAACTGGGCTAATTGACCAATTTTCCGGCGGGAAAAGCGTTCACGCCAGAGCAAGTTAATGGGTTTGTTAGACGCGGGTGAAGCGAGAAGTGACGCGCGGTTAGAGCTTAATCCCCGGGCTTTTCCCCTTAACATCACACGCTACCGTTCCGGGGTCCGCACCCTATCCGGCGGTGTGCTTATTTCTGAGCGGGCGTACTTTATGTGAGTACTTGAAATCTTGTCAAATCCCCAGATGGTATGGGTTATAGTTTGGTAAAGGGACGTCTCAAGGTCGTACCTGTCCAACGCCACTTATCCTGGACTGGTGATTCATTCCGGCATTCGATTGAACTCCATAGTGTTGTTTAGCGACGATGAGCATAAAAAAAGGCGGACCGAATGGCCCGCCTCTTTCAGTTAATCCGACTCGATTATTTACCGTTGTTCGTGTAACTAACGCAATCACCCTGATTCTTAAAGGTGGTGCCATCAGCACGAACGCTGGTCATCCAGCCGCCGTTCTTACACTGGTCTTTGGTGGTGGGAACGTTTCCACCGATGCAAGCTCCGCCTGGAGCAGGTGAGATCAGCCATGGCTCATAGCTGACATTGGATCCTACTTTAGTTCCCAGTGCCTCCCGGATTGCTTGACCGCAGTAGGACCTGTAACGCTGTTCCACCAATTGCAAGCCGCATCAACGCTACCGAGGCTTCCGTGGCTAATCACAAGCGCCGGATGAAGCACGACACCGAAGGATGCGGTGGTCAGATTGAAGTTATTGTTATGAACCTCTGCAGTCGGGAAGGAGGGGTTATTCTGGAAAAACACTGCCGCGTTATCCAGACTGGAGTTCACAAAATTGCTGAACTCGTTACTGTCAACAATAACTCCAGGCGTGTTGCCTTCCAGGCCGACGGCGTGTATCCAGCCGCCGCTGTTTAGGTTGCTAATGTTATTGTCCCTCACCTGCAGTCCTGTAATTCCAACAGTGCTATTGGCGACTGAAACTCCATAGGCACCGCTCACAGCGCTGGTTACGTTCTGAATGACATTTCCCTGGATAAGAGTATTCAAGCTTGGATTCGCGGCCCCGTTTGCGCCTATAAGAACACCTTTCGTCGACCTTGCGCTGACAATGTTATTCATTCTGTTGTCCAGGATGGAAACATTGTCTGCGCCCGGGCTGGAATCGTTTTCCAGATAGATCGCCTGAGCGGTGCCATTACCAACTGTGGTGTTTACGATCGTGTCCATGATGTTGTTGACAATCACTGCTCCATCGGCACCACCTTTGACAACGATTGCAAACACCGCAAAGTCTGCTTCCGTATGAGTGATCGAAAAACCATTGACTCTAGCGTTAGTGGCGAAAATCGAAATCTCGCCGTTCACAGTTGATTCGACTGGACTGCCGGCCGTTCGGCCTGCGACCGGTTGGTTCGCTTGAGCACCGCTTAAGATCAAACCTGTCAAGGCTGCCGGGACAGTCACGTCTTCATTATATGTGCCCGCACAAACCTGAATCGTATCTCCCGGAGCGGCGGCATTCACGGCAGATTGAATAGTGTTAAATGTCGCGGTAGGGCACTGAACATTATTGTCGTCTACTGTGAGCGTCGCGGCAGTCGCCTTCCAACTTCTGGGGGCTGTGAGTGCTAATGCTACTAACGCTGTTGCAGCCAGAAGGACCGCAAGGTTTCTAAATTTCATCGTTATCTCCTTGTTCAAAACTAAGTGGGAGGTCGAACTTCGACCAAATGAGGCAAGAGAAAGCTGACCCTCGCCGAGTTAATCTATTGGCAATTACGATCTCTGGGGTGTCGACTAGGAGGAAAGCGAAGGGAGGAAATGATCCCGGGGCGCTGTTCTCTTTAACACCACACGCGACCGTCCGAGCGTCCGCACCCGTCCGGCGATGTGTAAACACATGGTCGTAGAGCGGCGATACTCTATGCTAACTATTCAGAGCTGTCAAAGGACGACTGGTCACTGATTACGTCGGGTTCGACGCCTTGCTCACAAGACAAAAGGCCCCTCTCGTTAGAGATGGGCCTTTCGCTTAAGTCGGGAAAATAAGTACTACTTGCCAGTATTCGCATACTGGATGCAGTCACCCTGATTCTTGAACGTGGATCCATCAGCGCGTCTCACGCCATTGTAGCCGCCGTTCTTGCACTGGTCCTTCGTGGTTGCGACACGGTATGGTTCGAAGTCATAGGTGATGCAATCACCATTAGAGCCAATCGTGAGCACGTCAGAGGACGCAATTAGAGCCGGGTTACCACTTCCCTGATTGATACCGTAACCACCACTAATCACGGCGTCAGGGTTGGCCGCCAAGATCGCGTTCCAGGTGACAAAGCAATTGAACGCGCAAACTCCTGGGATATCTCGGCTCGACCACCAGATAGCATTACCCCCAGCGTACGCATCCCACGTCTGCCAAACGTCGTCTTGAATCGCGCCTTGCGCAGTGTTATAGACCGGTTCGAACACCAGGTTTGTAAAGCCACCCGGGGCCGCTCCGTTAAAGTCGATAGTCATATTAATTGCAGGAACCTGGTTTACCATCGCACCACTATCGCGGTAGGTCGCATAACCCATGCGATCAATGTCAGCGAGCTCAGTGCCTATGTGGTCGAAATTGAAGAGCGTTACCTTGTCCGCACCTGTAGGCGTTACGGTTTCCAGGCTGCCGACACCCGATGGAGGTGTAGCGGGTCCGACGCGAAAAGTGCCGCTACCCGCATTGCGGGTGTACAGAACCCAATTTTTTGTGGGAGGAGTGTTCTCCGGTTGTCGGGCGATGTCCGACTCGGTTACTACCACGGTGGTACAGTCCGCTGCCGAAGTAGCCAACGCGGCATAGCTCATGGTGGTGGCGGCGGCGATGCCAACGACTGCGATTAGCGCAAAAACAAACAATCTAATAACTTTCATATCTCTCCTTGATCTTCTTAGTGGGCGGTCATAAAGCGACCAACGATCGGCGCAGACACAGCAACGCCGAAAACAATTTCGAATTAAATTAATCGGGTGTTTTAATTAGGAGCGAAGAAGCCGAAGTGGGAGTATAAACCCCAAGCCTTGTTCCCTGAACACCACACACGCAACGTTCTGGAGTGTCCGCACCCATACCGAACGTGTGTAACCTTGATCTTAGCGCGACCACTTTATCGAAGCAGGTTCTAACTGTCAAACCACCGAATGAAAGGGTTGCGAACGCTTCTTCAAGTGTTGTCCCGGTGACCAAATAGCAAAGGTTCTAGGTGGAGCCTAGAACGAACTGTGAATCCGTCTAATAGTTACTCCGGCTGGACAAACTTCTTGCTCAGTTCGCGTTTGAGTAGCTTTCCCGTCGGTCCCTTAGGAAGTGCCACAACAAAGTGAATGGTCTTTGGGCACTTGAAATCAGCCAATCGCTCGCGGCAAAACGCGATTAACTCTTCGTCTGTCGCTGCCCTTCCCTCCTTCAGAACAATAAACGCTGCGACTTCCTCGCCATAGAGCTGGTCGGGAACACCGATCGTTGCTGCGGCTGCAACTGCGGGATGTTGGTACAACACTTCATCGATTTCGCGCGGGTAAATGTTTTCGCCACCGCGAATGATCATGTCGGTCTTTCGATCCACAATGTAGAAGAAACCGTGCGCGTCGCGGTAACCAACATCTCCAGTGTGAAACCAACCATTGCGAAAAGCGCTCGCCGTCGCTTCCTCATTTTTGTAATAGCCCTTGAGTATGTTTTCGCCGCGCAGCACAATCTCTCCCAACTCGCCATCTGCTACTTCCTGGTCCTCATCATCGACCACACGCATTTCATTGCCAATCGGCATTCCGCACGAACCGGGTCGGCGGCGCTCGTCTGGCGGATTGAAGGTCGAACGGCAGGTTGATTCTGAGAGGCCATACCCTTCAATGACCAGACAGTTAAATGTCTCCTCGAAGCCTTTCAGGATTTCTGCAGGGACGGGTGCCGATCCGCACATGGCGAACCGCAACTGATCTGTTTTCAGCCCCTGCGGAACTCCTTCTGGATATTTTTGCAATAACATTGAAAGCATCGTGGCTACTGATCCAAACGATGTGACCTCGTAATCAGAGATGACTTTCCAGAATCGCGACGCTGAGAACTTCGGACTGACTACCGTGGACCCACCGGCGTAAAGCGCAGACATAGTCGTAACCGACACGGCGTTCATGTGAAACAGCGGCATGATCGTGAGCAGTCGATCTTCCGTGGTGAATCGGAGCCACTCGCTTATCTGCCTTGCGTTCGCGATCAAATTGCCGTGCGTCAACAAACAGCCCTTCGGTTTTCCTGTTGTGCCGGACGTGTAGATGATGATCGCTTCGCTAGTGAGATTGATGCTCGACCCGTTGCCGTCGGATCCTTGGGCTTTATCGAAACCGCTGGTCGCCACGCTTTCATCGTCAAATTGAATAACTGTTCGCAGATTCGGCAACGAGTCTCTAATGCCGTCGATCGTCGGCAGAAAATCTGAATGGACCAACAACGCTTTTGTTTCCGAATCGGAAATTACGTAAGCGACTTCGTCCGCCTTGAGCAGAGAATTTATGGGACCTGCGACCGCTCCGAGTTGCCAACAGGCAAAGTAGGCGATGATGTATTCCGCGCTGTTCGGCATTAGCAGACTCACCGCATCGCCTTTGCCAATGCCGCTGGCGGCCAACATGCGGGCAGCGCGCTGCACTGCATTGCCAAACTCTTCGTAAGTAAACCGCCGGCCGTCTGCTTCTGAAAAAAGAAAGTGTTTGTCAGGCCACTGCTTCACGCGCGCAGTCAACAGTTCCGGTAGATTATTCGGTGACGACTCGGTGCTCATAGTCGAATGGCCCTGGACAATGAAAATGCGTTCGGAGGTTATATAGCACGGAAAGGTCGGGTGGGCGATCTGACAAGGGCGGCTGGTTCTGTGCAAATCGGCCGTTAGGCGCAAGTGATCAACAAAACGGAGGGTCCACGAAAAGACACGGACCAACACGAATCAGGTTTCGTGCTGTTTCGTGTTTTTGGTGGATCGTTTCCGTGTTAGAGGCGGCATACGGTCCTTGTGATATATTACAAAATCGCTAGCGCAATTCGTCGATTTCAACAGACCTACGAAGGCTTGTCTTTTTCTAATCTAAGCAGCACCGAACTAGTCTATGGATACCTATCGAAACTTCATTGACGGCAAGTGGACTGAATCCATTTCGTCGCGCACTCTTTCAAACATCAACCCGGCAAATACCGACGATGTGATCGGGACCGTCAAACAAGCAACTCGCGAAGAAGCGAAGCGGGCAGTTGAATCGGCAGCGGAAAACTTTCCCAAGTGGCGCGCTACCCCTGCTCCAACGCGTGGCCGAATAGTGGCGAAGGCGGCGCGGTTGCTCGAAGAACACAAAGAGGAATTGGCCCAAATCCTCACGCGTGAAGAAGGCAAGACGATTGCAGAATCACGAGGCGAGTTGCAGCGCTCGATTAATGTCGCGGAGTTTTGCGCCGGTGAATCTCGCCGGATGAACGGCGCGACGATTCAATCCGAGCTACCCTCGAACTTTGCCTACACAATCAAACAACCGCTTGGCGTGGTCGCGTGCGTAACGCCATGGAATTTTCCAGTTGCAATTCCAGTGTGGAAGATTGCTCCAGCTCTGGTAGCCGGTAACACCGTCGTATTCAAGCCCGCGAGCCTGACGCCGGCGACGGCGGTGCGCATCGTACAAATCTTTGAGGAGGCCGGAATTCCTCCGGGTGTTTTGAATCTGGTGTTGGGCTCGGGTTCAGAAGCGGGCGACGAAATTATAAACCACCGCGCGGTGAAGGCAGTTTCGTTTACCGGCTCAAACGAGGTAGGCATTCGTCTATACGAAGAAGTCTCGAGACGTGGCGGGAAGGTCCAGTGCGAAATGGGGGGCAAGAATCCGGTGGTGATTCTGGAGGATGCCGACATCGATCTGGCCGTCGAATCGACGGCCCAGGGTGGATTTGGATCGTCAGGTCAACGTTGTACCGCGACGAGTCGCGCGGTAGTAGTCAACGACATTGCCGATGAATTTGTCGCGCGCCTGGTGAAACGCGCGGAGTCGATGCGCATCGGAGATGGGATGGACCCTCAAACCGAAATGGGCCCAAGCGTTGACGAGGGTCAGTTTCAGACTGTTTTGAAGTACATCGATATTGGGCGCGAAGACGGCGCTACTCTCGCATTCGGAGGCGCGCGCGCCGCAGGTGATGGTCTTGACAAGGGTTTCTTTGTTCAGCCAACGGTCTTCGATCATGTGACACCTGACATGCGTATAGCTCGCGAAGAGATTTTTGGACCAGTGGTCTCTGTCCTTCGTGTTAAGGATTTTGATGAGGCGATGCAGGTGGCAAACGACACGGAATACGGACTGTCCTCGTCAATCTTCAGCAACGATGCAACACGCATCTTCCGTTTCGTTGACGAGATCGAAACCGGCATGACGCATATCAACTCCCCAACAACAGGCGGGGAGGCGCACATTCCTTTTGGAGGAATCAAAGGCACAGGGATCGGCGACCGCGAACAAGGATCGACTGCACTCGATTTTTATACGGAATTGAAAGTGGTGTATGTGGACTATACGGGCCGCAAACGAGAGGGGAATCTTTACTAGGAGTGACCAGTTACAAGTGACAGGTGACAAGTAAGAGAAGTATCTGACGGGTTACATACGTGGGAACTAAGAGGCCGCTCAACCAAAACTTAAAAACTAATAAGGAGTAAGTCGATGAGACCCCACGAAAAACTCGACTATGGAAAAGGGCAATAGAATTAGTTATTAGCGTCTACAAGACGACCGAGACGTTCCCAATGCATGAACGTTATGGCCTAACGTCCCAAATCCGGCGAGCTGCTGTCTCGATTCCTGCAAATGTCGCGGAAGGCGCAGCGCGAAATTCTTCAAAGGAATTTGCTCATTTTTTATCAAACGCTCAGGGCTCTGTGAGTGAACTCGAAACGGAACTTCTGATTGCTGAGAGGTTAGGCTACTTAGGTTCAAATGGTTATATCGCGATGCGTGATGAGCTCGACAGTGTAGGTCGAATGCTTGTCGGATTAACAAGAAGCGTCAGACGGAGTTTCCGGTAGCGTCCGATCTGACTTGTCACCTGTCACTTGTCACTTGTCACGACTGAAAGCATATGAGCACTGTTGAAACCAAAGCCACGCCTTCCGAAACGGTCCGAAAGCATAAAGACTATCTCTTCCCTGCGGTTGCTAACTACTACCAGGAACCAGTCGCGCTGGTGCGTGGCGAAGGCAAGTATGTTTGGGACGACCAGGGAAACAAATACCTCGACTGTTTTGGCGGCGTTCTTACGGTAAGCGTCGGTCATGCAAATCCCAAGGTCACCGAAGCAATCGTCAATCAGGTCCGGACCCTTACCCATACCTCGACGCTTTACGCTAACCAACCTCAGTCGGACCTGGCAGAGAAACTTCACCAAATCACTCCGGGGCGTTTGAAGAAGTCATTCTTCACTAACAGTGGAACCGAAGCCGACGACACTGCCGTTCACGCTGCGAAGACTGCAACCGGACGTTATGAGATTGTCGTATTGCGACATAGCTACAGCGGCCGATCCGCCACGGCGCTTTCGGCGATGGGCCATGCGCCCTGGCGTCCGTTACCGGCACAGGTGGCGGGTTTTGTTCACGCACGAGCGCCTTATTGTTATCGCTGCCCTTTCAAGCTTACTTACCCTGAGTGTGGTCTCGCCTGCGCAAACGACATTGAAGAATTGATCATGACGACGACGACCGGCGAGATCGCTGCGTTCATGGCCGAACCGATTCTTGGTGTCGGCGGGTTCATTGTTCCCCCGCCCGGCTACTTCGAGCGCGCGGTGGAGATTACTCGCAAACACGGCGGCTTGTTCATCGCTGATGAAGTTCAGACTGCCTGGGGACGTACAGGTGACAAGTGGTTTGGTATCGAACACTGGGACGTTGAGCCTGACATCATCACGTCTGCGAAGGGTCTAGGTAACGGTGCTCCGGTCGGCATCACTGTCGCCACGGAGGAGGTTGCGGACAAATATCCTGGGCTGACATTTTCAACTTTCGGTGGTAATCCTGTTTCAATGACGGCTGCACTTGCGGTTATTCGGGTGATCGAGGAAGAAGACTTAAGGCGAAATTCTGCTGTCGTTGGAGGTTACTTGCGCCAGCGTCTGGATGAGCTAAAGGAAAAGCACCCAATCATTGGCGACGTGCGCGGAATGGGCCTGATGCAGGGACTTGAGCTGGTGAAAGATCGTGAGACCAAGGAACCTGCGCCACAGGCAGTCGCCGCTGTTATGGAAGAAACGAAGCGACGCCACGTTTTGATCGGTAAGGGCGGACTCTATGGCAACGTCATTCGCACCGGCATGATGTTGAATTCGACGACTGACGACGTTGACGAACTGATTGCGGCGCTCGACGCAGCCTTTATTTATCTTAACTAGAACAAAACAAATGTCATCGTTTTAAGGCGACCGCTTCAATTAGACAAGCTGTACTTCATTCTCTTCCTGTTCCCCCCTCACAACGCTCCGATACAAGTTTGCTTGCATCCTCGTGAGGCTACCTGCTGTGCGGCGACGCTTGTCTTTTCACGCTTTGTTCCTTTCAATCCTAGTCGACTATCAACCATATGACCTCGGCGCTGCCGTGGGTCTTTGCTCCGTAGGAGCGGAATGTTTATAGCCCGCGCCATTTCCCCATCCCTCTTCGCTCCGTTAGGAGCGAAATGTCCGGCTACCAACTCAACTCGATCTAATGAAGGAGGCTTCAGTGGCAAACACCTTTTCTCAAATCTACATTCAAACTGTCTTCGCCGTGAGCAATCGCCTGTCCCTTATCAGACCGGAATTCAAAGAAGACGTTTACAAATACATCACCGGCATCGTCAAGAATCAAAAACAGAAACTAATTGCTATAAACGGAATGTCGGACCACATTCACATTCTCATCGGGCTAAAACCATCTATGGCTTTAGCGGATCTCGTCAGAGATATCAAAGCCGACTCTTCGGAGTTCATTAACAAGAACAAGTGGGTCCGAGGAAGATTCAGTTGGCAGGAAGGTTACGGAGCATTCTCCTACGGACATTCGCAACTCGATACAATCATTCGGTATATCCAAAATCAGGAAAAGCATCATCGCCGACGAACATTCAAGGAAGAATATTTAGCTTGGCTGAAGAAGTATGAAATCGCGTTTGAAGAGAAATACGTTTTTGAGTTCATCGCTTAAAACGCGCAGGGCTGTCTTCTTGGCCCAGCTAGGGGCCCGATGTTAATAGCTCCCGACACGGCACTCATCCCTCCGCTCCGTTAGGAGCGCAATGTGAAGGGTGTGACCTTGCGCTCCTACGGAGCGAGGAGTTGACTTGGGAGCTTCTGGTGCTATAAACATTTCGCTCCTAACGGAGCAAGAGTTCCTTGATTATCTAAAATGACACATCCTCTTAGCCGCGAATTCTGTCGCCCGATGGCCGGGCAGAAGTTTGTCGTTAACGGAAAGGAATTCATTCTGGGAGGGTCTCTTGGTGATGGCGCCGCCGGATTGGTGAGACGGGCAACCGCTGATGGCGACAGAGCCGAATATGCAGTTAAGTTCCTCGCCCCGGACCTAAATACATTGATGAAAGCGTCTTTGATGACGTTGCGGGCCGTTTCAAAAGAGAAGGGTCGCGAGGGTCGCATTTGAAACACCCGCACCTTCTTGAGATGTACTCCTTCTGCGACAACGCGGATGGCAATGCATTTGAGTCAAACGAGCCAAAGAACCCCTTTCTTTTGATGGAACTGATTAAGGGCAAGACCCTAGAGAGTTTTATAAGAAAACGACCCACAAAGGAAATTGACGCTAACCGAGAATTTCAGTACCAAGCAATTAGGATCTCCCGCAGGCGACTGAATATTGCGATTCAGCTAGCGAACGCTGTTTCAGAGATTCATAGAAATCGCTTAATCCATCGTGACATAAAACCCGCGAATATCTTCCTTGCGTCCAAAGTCCAAAACGAACGAATTCCAATTATTAAAGTGGGAGACTTCGGCATCGTAAAGTGGGGCGATTTCCATTCCTCGCTATCCACCGGCGTTCTTACAGCGACCAATCAAAAGGGCCTGGGCACGATCAAGTACATGGCTCCGGAGCAAGCCATAACACCTCGGGATGTCACTCCAAAGGCCGATGTTTTTTCTCTTGGCATCACTTTCTTTGAACTCTTTGCTGGCCAAATCCTTCCGAGCCCGTACCATGTATTTGAGATCATAAACGCACGCCAGACGAGAGGCACGACCACCAGGCGGTATTCAAATATGGGATATACACTGAGGGACCGTGATGAGTGGGTTGCGGGCCTCGTGTTGGATATGATGACAAGAGCTAGCACCCGCAGGCCGTCAATCCAACAGGTAGAGGCTAAGCTCCAGTCAGAATACGAGCGGAGATATGAGATTGACTGGGAATCTGACCACCTATTAGAAACAAGAGAAATTGGTGCTGACACAGGTTCTTGGGACGAGGACTAAACCACATCATGATCACATTAATTAAGAACGGCCGCGTTGTCACGGCTACCGACGATTACCGCGCTGACATCCTGATCGAGGACGAGAAGGTTTCCGTTATCGGCGCGAAGCTCGATATGGAAGCTGACAAAGTGATCGATGCTGCGGGCAGACTAGTAATCCCCGGCGGTATCGATCCACACACCCACATGGAACTTCCTTTCGGGGGAACGCAGTCTTCCGACGACTTTCTCACCGGCACGCGCGCCGCTGCATACGGTGGCACCACCACGATCATCGACTTCGCTGTGCAGTACAAAGGCCAGTCGCTAATCGAAGGCATCGATAACTGGCACCAGAAGGCTGAAGGCAGAACTGCAATCGACTACGGCTTCCATCTGATTACGACCGAACTGGAAGACAGCCAGATCGAAGAGTTGCACACGGCGATGGACGAAGGCGTGACGAGCTTCAAAATGTTCATGGCTTACCCAGGGGTCTTCCTGGTTGACGATGCAACCATCTTCCGCGCCATGTCCGCGGCCGGCGAGCGCGGCGGCCTGATTTGCATGCACGCCGAGAATGGAATCGTCATTAACGAAATTATCAAACACGCACTCGCTAAAGGACACACGGCGCCAAAGTATCATGCGCTAACTCGCCCCACGATCGCAGAAGCTGAAGGCGTGCATCGTGCGATTGCGATTGCGGAGATGGCCGAGTCTCCCGTTTACATCGTTCACCTTTCGTGCGCTGATGCGTTGAACCAGGTGCGCGAGGCTCGCGATCGTGGTATTCCGGCATTCGCAGAAACCTGCCCGCAGTATCTCTTCCTGTCTCTTGACGATTACGACGAGCCAGGCTTTAACGGCGCGAAATACGTCATGACGCCTCCGCTTCGTGACAAATCCAATCAGGCCGAGTTGTGGAAGGGTTTGAAGATGGACGACCTGCAGGTGATTTCAACCGACCATTGCCCGTTCTGCATGAAGGAACAGAAGGAACTCGGACTTGACGACTTCACCAAAATCCCCAACGGCGCTCCGGGTGTGGAAAACCGTGTACCGCTGATCTATAACGGCGGCGTAGTTGAAAATCGCATTAGCCTTAATCGTTTCGTGGAACTCACTTCAACCGCGGCGGCCAAAATGTTTGGTCTGTTTCCGAAAAAAGGAACCATCGCAGTTGGGTCAGATGCTGACATAGTGATCTTTGATCCGGATAAAGAGCAGACGCTCGGGCTTAAGACCAGTCACATGAACGTTGACTACAACACTTACGAAGGCAAGAAGATTAAGGGAGTGGTAGAGACCGTTCTCTCGCGCGGTAAAGTGGTGATCGAAGACGGCGAATATAAAGGCAAGCCGGGTGATGGCCAGTTTTTAAAACGCGGCACATGCGTTTCGATGTAGACTGACCAACCAGGAAACTTCATGTAATCCGGTCCGGGCCAAGGAAGTTGCCTGCGCCTGAGCATGGGCATCTCCTTGGAGTGCGCCGCCACGCCACCCCAGCGCGGCTGCCGCGCAGGGGACCCCGGTTGTCGGCGCTTTGGTCCGCTGCGACTTGTCGCAGCTTCGACACCTTACGCTCTCGATGACATTACAGATTATCTGCGCCAACATCGCGGCGCCGGGCCGCCGCAGGCCAAAGCGCCGACAACCGGGGTCGTGTTCGCCCTGCGACGCCGTTGAATTACCCTTACTTGAAGCTTTCCGCCAGGTCTACGAAACTGGTCAGAAGTAGCCGCACATCACGACACTTGTAGCTCTCAACGTTGCTGGCTTACTATGCGCGCGGCTCTGTACCTACGCAATTTTCCGATACACCATAAAACTCTGAGGTGGGACCGTCATGAGATACCCATGTTTCCTGATCGTGAGTGTATTATTGCTGGCAACTCCCGCGTTTGCTCAGGCCGAGAGAGATCGACCGTTAATCACGGTCTCCGGCCAAGCCGAGGTTCGCGTTCCACCCGACGAAATCGTTTTCACCCTCTACGTCGAATCCATCGACAAGGACATGCTTGTTGCCAAGAACAAGACTGACGCCAGCATTAAGGAAATACTGGCGATCGCTCGCAGAAACAACGTCAAGGATGAAGACGTTCAGACTAGTTACATCAGTGTCGAGCCGAAATACAACGTTGATGATATGGATTATGAGGCACGCCGGCGTGTGGTTCGCGAGTTTCTTGGATACCAAGTCTCAAAAACAGTCGTCGTGAGATTGCGTGACATTCCCCGGTTTGATGCTTTGCTTTCCGACGTCCTTAAAGCAGGTGTGACGCGTGTGAGAAATGTCGAGTTTCGCGACTCGCAGGTTCGGAAACATCGAGACCAGGCGCGGGCGATGGCCATCAAGGCTGCACAGGAGAAAGCCAAGCTGCTCGCCGGCGAAATCGGACAAACGATCGGGCCCGCCTATTCCATCACTGAATCATCCGGAGACCATAGCCCGCGAGCAATGACACAGAACGTGAGCAGCGTTGGCGGCACGCTTTCGGATCGCGAAGCGGACAGCTCGATAGCGCCCGGCCTCATCTCTATAACCGCTCAGGTTACGGTAAGCTTCCGGCTACAATAGCCTCATAAGCGTTGATAAAATGGAGGCACCGAACACCACTATCTATGGCTGACTCAAACGCTTCCGATATAGCTATCACTCAGCGCGACTTTGAAGAACTCCGCAAAGACGTTTCCGGCAGCCCACTCTGGAACAAGGATCTCGCGCCCACCACAATCAAAGAACGCACCTGGTCTACCTGGAACATAGCCGCTTTATGGATCGGCATGAGCGTAGTGATTACTACTTACACGCTCGCGGGTGGCTTTATTGAAGCAGGAATGAATTGGTGGCAGGCAATGATCACGATCCTGCTGGGCAATACGATCGTGTTGGTTCCGATGGTTCTAAATGCGCACGCTGGCACAAAGTATGGAGTCTCATTCCCTGTGCTGGCTCGTGCGTCATTCGGCACCAGGGGCGCGAACATCCCCGCAATTCTGAGGGCTATTGTCGCTTGCGGCTGGTTTGGTATTCAAACATGGATTGGCGGAACTGCTATTGACGCGTTGTTCACCGTGATGTCGCCTGGTTGGGCCAATATCTTCGGTGGCGCAACGATCCTCGATATTGCTGTACATACATGGATTGCGTTCTTTCTGTTCTGGGGCATTCAGGTTGTTATCATTTTGAAGGGTATCGAGGGCATTAAGCATCTCGAGACATGGTCGGCGCCTTTGCTGCTTGGCGGCGGATTGATTCTTTTGGTTTGGGCTTCATGGAAGGCAGGAGGTTTGGGGCGAGTGTTGACTGAGTCGGCCGCCCTGCAGAAGCAACAGACCAACTTCTGGAAAATCTTTCCCGGAGCCCTCACGGCCTCGGTTGGTTACTGGGCCACACTCAGCCTGAACATTCCTGACTTCACTCGTTACGCTCGTTCACAGAAATCACAAATGCTTGGTCAGGCATTGGGATTGCCTTTTACCATGACGGCATTTGCTTTTATCGGCGTAGCGGTGACCAGCGCGACCTTGATTCTTTATGGTCGGGCAATCCCTAACCCGGTTGAGCTGATAAAACAGTTTGACAGCGTAACGATCGTTCTCTTCGCGACCGCAGTCATTTTTGCCGCGCAGTTGACCACCAACATGGCTGCTAATGTCGTTTCACCGTCCAACGATTTTTCGAATCTTAATCCGAAAAGAATTTCTTACGTCTTGGGCGGGCTCATCACAGCGTTAATCGGCGTAATTATGATGCCCTGGAAGTTGATGGGCACGATGGGAGCGTATATTTTCACCTGGTTGATAGGTTACTCGGGACTGATGGGCGCGATCGCAGGTATCTTGATTTGCGATTATTGGGTCCTGCGCAAACAGCGATTGGATCTGGCGGGCTTGTTTGAAACAACCGGGCCCTACACTTATTGGAAAGGGATCAATGTCCGGGGGGTAATAGCCCTGGTGGTAGCAATCGCGCCTGTCGTTCCCGGCTTTCTGCGAGCGGCGTCGACGCCTGGAGGACAGGTTGCACAACAGAATGTTTGGGACACACTGTATACTTACGCCTGGTTTGTTACCTTCGGTCTCGGTTTCTTCATCTATTACGTTTTGATGAAGTCCAGAGTCGACCCCCAAACGGGTACGCATTAGTTTGATAAAGGCACCCGATTACAGAACCCAGCGCGTAGCGCGGGATCCTTCAGGCGACTCAACATTAGTGATTCGGGCTATTTATAATGTTTGCTTATTCCGGGTTTCCCGCGCTACCGCGCTGGGTTCTGTAATTGAACAGCCTTCACCAATTGGATCTCAAGTAAGGAGCTCTTATGCCACGTACAGTTAAATGCGGACTTATTCAGTGCACGAATGCTGCGCCAACCGACATGCCGATCGATGACATCAAGCGAATGAACATCGAGAAGCACTTGGGCTTTATCGAGAAGGCCGCCGAGCAAGGCGTACAGATCATCTGTATGCAGGAGGTCTTTACCACGCCTTACTTTTGTGCCGAACAGCAGACACGCTGGTACGAGGCCGTTGAACGGATTCCCGATGGACCAACCGTGAGGCTGATGCAGGAAGTTGCCAAGGCCCACGGCATGGTTATCGTCGTGCCGATATATGAAGAAGAGATTACCGGCGTTTACTACAACACGGCGGCGGTGATCGACGCGGACGGCAAATACCTCGGCAAGTATCGGAAGAACCACATTCCACACGTGAATCCCGGCTTCTGGGAGAAGTTTTATTTCAAGCCGGGCAATCTTGGGTATCCTGCGTTTGATACGGCGTTTGCGCGCATCGGTGTTTATATTTGCTACGACCGACATTTTCCTGAGGGAGCGCGCGCGCTGGGCTTAAATGGCGCTGAGATCGTTTTCAACCCTTCTGCCACTGTCGCGGGGTTATCTGAATACCTCTGGCGAATTGAACAACCTGCACACGCTGTCGCGAATGGATATTTCATTGGGGCAATTAACCGCGTGGGCCATGAACAGCCCTGGGACATCGGTGAGTTTTACGGTCAGAGCTACTTCTGCGATCCACGCGGACAGTTTATCGCCGAAGCGCCTCGCGATCAGGATGCCTTGGTGGTTGCCGATCTGGATCTGGATAAAATTCGCGAAGTCCGCAACACCTGGCAATTCTTCCGCGACCGCCGGCCGGATACGTATGGCGCGCTGGTGGCTGACTAAGTCTCAAGTCCCAGGCCTCAAGTCCCAAGTCTCAATCCAGTTCTAGTAGTGGAAGGATTGATGCGTATGAGCGGAATAAAAAGATTTGAAGACCTGGAAGCCTGGAAGCTGTCCAGAACTTTGCAAATATATTTGGCATTTGATCGTGTCTACTGGCCTGAAGAGGAGTTTTCAAAACTCACGGCTAATGCAATCGAACTCAGTCGAGTTATTTCAGGTCTGATTAAGTACTTGAAACACTCGGAATTATCGGGAAAGAAATACAAAGCCACATTAAATTGAAACCTCGCGTAGAAACCAAACTTGAGACTTGAGACTTGAGACTTGAGACCTTAACGGAGTTAATACAATGGATCTATCGATCACCGTCAACGGCATGACCTTCCCCAACCCTTTCCTGCTGGGCTCAGGCCCGCCGGGAACCAATGCCCGTGTCATTGCTAAATCATTCGACGCCGGCTGGGGCGGAGCCGTGGCAAAGACTGTGAGCCTTGAATCGGCGAAGGTTGTCAACGTTGTTCCGCGTTACGGCAAACTTCGTTCGAGGACCTCCGGCGAGGTTATTGGCTTTGAAAACATCGAACTCATTTCCGATCGTCCGATCGATGTTTGGCTGGAAGAGTTTCGCCAGGTGAAGAAAGAGTATCCGAAGCACATCCTGATCGCCTCGATCATGGAGGAGTATGAAAAGAGCCGGTGGCAGGAATTGACTCGTATGGTCCAGGACACAGGCGTCGATGCGTTTGAACTGAACTTTTCCTGCCCACACGGGATGACCGAGCGCAAGATGGGTTCGGAAATGGGCGAACATCCGGATCTTTGCGAAGAAGTGACGAGTTGGGTTACGGAAGTTTCAAACATACCCGTCTGGGCAAAGATGACGCCCAACATTACCAACATCAAAGAACCGTCTCTCGCGGCAGTTCGCGGCGGGGCGGTTGGCGTTTCAGCCATCAATACAATTTTGTCCGTAATTGGAGTCGACCTCGAGACTATGCGGCCCATGCCGACAGTCGAGGGCCACACTGTGCCGGGTGGATACTCTTCGCAAGCGGTCCGGCCCATTGCCCTCAGAATGGTTAGCCAGCTTGCCCTAGGGCTGCCACAGGACGTTCTCGATCAGCGGCATTGGCGGAATAGAAAACTCTCACGACGCTCTCGAGTTCATGTTGCTGGGCTCTTCAACCGTCCAGCTCTGCACCGGTGTGATGCTTCACGGCGTGAAAATGATCGACGAGCTGAACCAAGGGCTGGAAAAGTTCATGGTCGACAAAGGCTTTACTTCCGTCCAGGAGATAGTGGGGAAAAGTCTGGGATATTTCTCAACTCACATGGAGCTTGTCCAGAAAATGAAAGCGGCCAAGCGCAGTAAGGCCGGCGAAGCGAGCCGTGATAACGAATGGGCACAAAAAGACATTACTGAGAAGACCGCAGAGCTCACTTCAAACTAAAGCGAAGGCAGGCCTGCGACTTCGACAGCACTTCACCGGGTCTGAGGCGAAAGGACTTGCGCCATTAGCTCCTCAACACCTTTAGTCCTTATGGCTTTCAACGCCAATACGTCTCAGCGCATAATCGAGCGCGCCTTGCCATCCTTTTGCTATTGTCGGCGCGGTCCTTAGCCTCGGTTCCGCACTACTCTCATTACTCCAACTCCTTGTCCCCGACAGGTTTCCCGCTGAATACGAGGAAATCAACGATCCGGGAATCATGGTAGTAGCCCTTCTGGAACTGGGACTGGGTTTGGTCTTCCTTGTGGTGTACATCGCAACAATCGTCGTTTTCCTGATGTAGCTTCACCGCTCTTACGAGAACTTGCCGAGCTTTGGCGTACCCAGGAACCAAATCAAGTACACGTCCGGTTGGGCCGTTGGCAGCTTCTTCGTTCCCTTTGTGTCACTTGTGGTTCCGTACCGGGCCATGAAGGAACTATGGAGAAAGAGTCAACCGAACCAAAGTGAGATATTCGGCGACTTAGGTCCGCCAGGCTTCTTTCCACTATGGTGGGCACTGTGGTTGTCCTCCAATTTTATAGGTCAGCTCCACTTACGTTTGTCATGGCGAGGCGAGTTGTCACCAGAGGTCTCGGCTACGATGGGAATCGTTTCGGGCGTACTCGATATTCTTGCTGCAATCCTGGCAATAATGGTGGTTAAAGAAATCGATCAGCGGCAAACTGAGAGCGCAACGTTAATTCCTGGCGGAATGGTCGGTCCGCAGCCTCCACCTCCACCTGCCTTGACGCCAGCTGGAGATGACGGCAACGCAGTTCTTTTCCAGAATTCCCTGGGCAACTGATAAAACCAGAGCGCCTAAATAAAAGTTAGTGATTCCACGCAACCTGCTATAGAATGCCGCCCGAATGTTGTCTCAGACTGCGTTTTCGCCAATATCAACATTATTGCGCGACCGCAGATTCGGGTTGGTGCTAAGTGGAGCTCTTTGTCTCCACGTGGGTTTGTTTTCGCTGAATCTCCCAGCCTGGGAGTGTCCCTTTTTTAGATTGACCGGTGTGCCTTGTCCCGGTTGCGGCCTGACGCGAGCCTGCCTGCTGCTTCTAAGCGGCGAGGTGCAGGCGTCAATGAAGTTTCATGCGTTCGCGCCGATCTTTGTGGTGCTGATTGCGATCTTACTCACGAGGATGCTGCTACCTAGATCCGTGAGCGACCCACTCGTTGACCGGGCGGAGACTCTGGAAAGACAGACCGGACTTACCATCATTATTTTCTTTGGTCTAATTCTCTACTGGCTGGTGCGGCTACTCTTTTTTCCAACCTTGTTCGCGCAGCTAATTCGGGGTTGAGACGTTGCTTTTAACTAATCGTTTGAATGGAGGAGAAACGGAATGTTTGGAATACTTGCTTTGGTGACGTTGATCGGCTGTGTCATCTGTTGGATCATCGTCCTGATTAAGATTTTCCAGAATGACGGCGCGCTAAAAGGAATACTTGGATTGCTATGCAGCCTCTTTGCTTTTATCTGGGGCTGGATGAATGCTAACCGATTGGGCGTCAAACAGATCATGATGGCCTGGACGGTACTGTTAATTCTGTACTTCATTTTTGCAATGCTCAGTGGTGGGTTTAACTACAGTTACAACCTGGGTACACCTACCCCGTAACTGGCAATCGGAAGCGGGCCCGGAACATTCCGGGCCCACTCCCTGACACTCACTCAAACTCCGCAACGACGGGCGCGTGATCCGATGGCCGCTCCCAGGTGCGCGGTTCTACATCGATCCATGTATTCTTGCTTCCCGCGACAAGAGGCCTCGTCACCCAAACATGATCGATCCGCAGGCCCATGTTGCGTCTGAACGCACCGGCTCGATAGTCCCACCACGAAAAGTGTCCACCCTCTTCATGATGTAGCCGAAACGAATCGGTGAATCCCCACCGTTTTATCTCATCGAGTGCCGTTCGTTCCGCCTGGCTGCACATGATCCTTTCCTGCCATAGTTGCGGATTATGAACGTCGCGATCCTCAGGCGCTACGTTGAAGTCTCCACAAAGCACCACCGGCGAATCCCTGGCGAAGTTATGATCGAAAAAACCGCGTAGCCGCTTCATCCAGTCAAGCTTAAAATCAAACTTATCAGAACCGACGGCCTGGCCATTGGGAATGTAGACATTCACAATCCGAACGCCGTTGACTGAGGCAGCAAGTAGACGAGCATGTGCGCCTTCCTGGTCTTCATAGTTGCCTCGCTGAACTTCAAGGCATTCATTGCGCGCGAGGATAGCCACACCGTTATAGCTCTGCTGGCCAAACACAGTCGGGCAATAACCGATTCGCGAAAACTCCTCAAAAGGAAACTTGTCATCAACACACTTTGTTTCCTGCATGCAAAGCACGTCAGGCTGGACAGCGTCGAGCCAACGGATTACATGCGGCAACCGGGCAATTATTGAATTCACGTTCCAGGTAGCGATTTTCATAAATTACAGAACCGAGCGCGGTAGCGCCGGATGCATAAGTCAACACACGATTAAGAGCTTTAGAATCCGAAGGAGGTTACACCAATGTTTTCGCGAACTTCCAGCACCCGGCGCTACCGCGCCCGGTTCTGTAACAAGGCGGCTTCCGCTTTCAACAAATGTTCAACCAGTATGAGATCTTCGATCGTGTCCACCGCATGAGTATCCACATCCGTCTCAACCAAATGCACCCTGCGGCCGTGCTCCAGGGCACGAAGCATATCGATTGACTCAGCTTTCTCGAGTGGCGTCGGAGCAAGCTGAGAAAACTCGCGAAGAAAGTCGCGCCGAAAAGGAATCACGCATACCTGTTTGAACAAGAGTGCATTACCTTCACTAACGTGTGGAATCGGCGACCGCGAAAAATAGAGGGCGTCTGACCTGGCGTTCATTACCACCTTGATCGTGTTCGGATCTTCTTGTTCCGCGCGGTCAGAAATACTACGAACGAGATTGACGCACGCAATATTGGGATCAAGCAACATAGGGTCTACCGCGATTTTGATCATTTCTCCAGTGATCATCGGCTCGTCGCCCTGAATCATAACCACAATGTCGCTTGTTCGCCTCTCGCTAGCCTCGATCACTTCAGCAGCTTCCGCCACACGATCACTCGCGCGTTCATGTGCTGGCGACGTCATGATTGCCTTGCAGCCAAACCTTTTCGCGGCCACTCGAATCTCTTCGTCGCAAGTAGCAATGTAAACCTCGTCGAGAAGGTCGCAAGAAGAGGTACGCCGAAAGACATGCTCGATCATGGGCCGCCCAAGTATCGGGGCCAAGGGCTTGCCGGGAAAACGGGATGAAGCCATGCGCGCGGGAATGATGGCAATAGTTCGCAACATAAACTTTTGTTAGAGGCCTCTCCTTGGAGTGCGCCGCCTTGTCGGCGCTTTGGCCCGCTACGACTTGTCGCAGCGACTCTTCGCTAGAGGCGTGTATTCAACAACGGGGTTTCCTGCATCGAACGTGGCGCCAAGCCGCCACGGGCCAAAGCGACGCCAGGTAATGATTGCGATAGTTCGCGTCATAAACTCTGTTTACAACCCTCTCCTTGGAGTGCGCCGCCTTGTCGGCGCTTTGGCCCGCTGAGACTTGTCGCAGCGACTCTTCGCCAGAGGCTTGTATTCAACAACGGGGTTTCCTGCATCGAACGTGGCGCCAAGCCGCCACGGGCCAAAGCGACGCCAGGTAATGATTGCGATAGTTCGCGTCATAAACTCTGTTTACAAGCCCCTCCTTGGAGTGCACCGCCTTGTCGGCGCTTTGGCCCGCTACGACTTGTCGCAGCGACTCTTCGCCAGAGGCTTGTATTCAACAACGGGGTTTCCTGCATCGAACGTGGCGCCAAGCCGCCACGGGCCAAAGCGACGCCAGGTAATGATTGCGATAGTTCGCGTCATAAACTCGGTTTACAAGCCCCTCCTTGGAGTGCGCCGCCTTGTCGGCGCTTTGGCCCGCTGAGACTTGTCGCAGCGACTCTTCGCTAGAGGCGTGTATTCAACAACGGGGTTTCTGCATCGAACGTGGCGCCAAGCCGCCACGGGCCAAAGCGACGCCAGGTAATGATTGCGATAGTTCGCGTCATAAACTCTGTTTACAAGCCCCTCCTTGAAGTGCGCCGCCTTGTCGGCGCTTTGGCCCGCTACGACTTGTCGCAGCGACTCTTCGCCAGAGGCTTGTATTCAACAACGGAATTCCTGCCTCGAACGTGGCGCCAAGCCGCCACGGGCCAAAGCGACGCCAGGTAATGATTGCGATAGTTCGCGTCATAAACTCTGTTTACAAGCCCCTCCTTGGAGTGCGCCGCCTTGTCGGCGCTTTGGCCCGCTACGACTTGTCGCAGCGACTCTTCGCTAGAGGCTTGTATTCAACAACGGGGTTTCCTGCATCGAACGTGGCGCCAAGCCGCCACGGGCCAAAGCGGCGACAAGGCGCCGCACTCCAAGGAGGCGCCGCCTATGTTGTTTCATCGTAACTCGCTGCGGGCCTGAATTAGGTAAGTCATTTCTGAAACTACTCGTGCGAGTACAGCCTCTTGATCCTGATCAATATTTGCGAACAATCGCAGCAGCTCCGGCCAGTGATGCCTTTGATAAAACCGCAGCACCTCATCCGGATCGAATTGAAACGACGTCGGCCCATCAATCCTATCTTCACTTGAATAGATGAGACCACGCTCCACCAACTCATGCATGTCGTAAGGACCGTAATCCAGGGACGCCACATACACGGCGGGTCGCCCGGCGGTTACGGCATCAACTAACACGCTGGAGTTGCCGGCGATCACTAAGTTGACGGCGTCAAAATCCTGAGCAACTTCAGCTCCCCAACTCCTGGTTAAGCGAGGCTCATTGCACGAGATTAGCCAATCGTCGAGTCCTCGCCAGAGATTCTTGGGATGTGGTCGAATCAGTACCTGCGAAACAAGTTGACTCTCAAGTAGTTGCTCAACGAGCAAGCGCAGCCGTTTCTCGTTAACGTCTTTGCAAAGAAATATCCCCACAGCCACATGATCCGGAATACTCGCGGGCATGTGACGATGATCGCGGCGGCGACCATGCAACAGGGCGTGCCCAAAACGACAGCCATCCTCGACGTAAGCGCCGAGCGCGGCCTCACAATGGACCAGAGCAAGATCGTATTCAAGCCTGGCGATTGGACGCACAGGCATGCCGTGGGTAATTAAAACGACCGGCACGCCGGCCCTGCGCGCGGCCAGATTAAAAGCGATTCCATGCGGGTTACTGTGACTCGACATCACGGCAAGCGCGTAGCGCGCCTGGCGAAATAGACTTAAGAATCGCGCGTAATAGGCGATGAATTCAATTGAACGAAGTACTTTGAAGAAGGGATGCTTTCGGTGAAGTCGCCGTGCAATGTTCAAAATGCGTCGCGGCCCCATCCCTGAGATGCTGAGAAGGGCCCGGAGCGATCCCAGATCGGGCGGCCGTCTCAATTCCAACTCAGTCCAATCCAGCTGCGGCGAACCGTTGATTATATTTTTGATCGCCCCCCGCTCATTACTGAGACGAGCCACCCACACAACACCATCCGATTTCGGAGCTTCATGCGCTTCGAGGAATCGGGTTACGAACCCGAGCAAAGCCGCGACCGACGGAAGGGGCGTGTGTCGCGTGCGTTCCATTAGCGAAGACCCAACCGCGAGAGCGCGATGTTGTGACATTGCGTAAGCTGCGATCCCGGAAACGACTTCAGCTTCGTCACATCGGAGAAGGTTCTTGATTCCGTGGTACAACAGCCAAGTGCCCTCGGTCTTCGACGACGTCTCCTTTGCCACAAGATTCCGCATTCTGATGTCTCAACTCGCCAGCTGCCACTCTGATGTTCTCGAGGTAGGGGACTTCCCTCACTGAGAGCTCACGACGGTTTCGCTAAACCCTCATCGTCGGTCTTGCATTGTCCGCTGTTAATCTCGCGCATCGCCTGTAAAAGGTTCTCAACCGTCGACTCGTGCACTCGACGGCGTGAAGCGAGATCGCTGTTGGCGTTATGGGGCGCAAATAAACAATTGTCGAAAGAACGCAACGGGCTATCCGCAGGCAACGGTTCAACTTCAAAAACATCAAGGGCGGCGCCAGAGATGCGATGGTGACCGAGGGCTTCAACCAGCGCCATCTCATCGATTAGCCGGCCTCGCGCCGTGTTAATCAGATACGCCGAAGGCTTCATGAGCGCTAATTCCGCTCGTCCGATTATTTGAAATGAAGACGGATTGAGATCGCAGTGTAATGAAATGAAATCAGCTCTTGCCAACAGTTCTGGCAAGACCACCATTTCGAGTTGGGTTTGCTCGAGAAAATCTTTAGAAACGGGAAGAGGATCGTTTCCCATCACGCTCATGCCAAAAGCGCGTGCACGGCTCACCACAGCTCGGCCGATGTTGCCCACGCCGACAACTCCAAGCGTGCACTCTCTCAGAGCAGTAGCCTGCCGCTTTACCCACGTCCCGTTCCGAATGGCATGGTCCATCGCATGCAGGCCACGGGCGAAACTGAGTATGTAACCAAGCGACGTATCCGCAACCGGATCCGTAAAAGCATTGGGCGTGTTAAAAATCCGAATGCCATGTTTGGAAGCCGCAGCCTGATCGATGGAATCAATTCCCGTCCCCCATTTCGAAATCACTCGGAGACGGGGCGCCTCCCTGAAAACTCTTTCGGTGAAAGGGTCATCCCCACAAATTGCACAATCGATTGTTGGGACAAGAGAGCAGAGACTGGCTTCGCTGAGTCGTTCACCAACGTCTGCAGTGACAATCTCTGCGCCTTCATTTTCCAATCGTGAACGGTATTCTTCCGAAAGCGGAAGGAGGTAAGGGGCGCTGATTAAGACGCGCCAGGTCATAGAGTGGTAATTAACCCGGCGAGGAGCGCGCCGCGTCTGGGAATGTCTGACAGAAGGATGTGTTCATGAGTAGCGTGGGCTCCGTCGCCGTCGAGGCCAAGGCCGTCGAGAACAGGGGCACCTGCCGCCGCCGCAAAGTTTCCATCGGAAGCTCCACCAACCTGAGTCTCACCCAACTCGAAATCCAGGACGCGAGCGATGGCTCTGGCCTGTTCGTAAAGCCGAAGGACTTTTTCGTTTCGCTCCAAAGGCGGACGGTTTATTCCACCTTTCACAACCAGGCGAACACGCTCGTCAAGCGTAGCCAGGCTTCGAATCGCCTTGTCGATCTCTGCTGCCTCGTCGGTAGTCGAGAAGCGCACATCAACTTCAGCCACCGCCAATGCGGGGACTACATTGGAAAGCGTGCCACCCCGGAACACTCCAACAGTCACACTAATCCCGCCTTCCGCGCCGTTGAATGAATGAAGTCGGACGGTTTGATGTGCCAATTCAAGAATGGCGCTGGCGCCTTTGTGAGGTTCAAGACCGGCATGAGCTGCAATACCATGCGCTTCGATGGTGTAGATTCCGGTACCCTTGCGCCCGGTCTTAACTCGCCCCCCTGCCGCCGGTGGTTCAAGCACGAGGACCGCATGGGCCCGTCGCGCTTCCGCCTCAACCAGATGCTTTCCGGTTCGGCTACCGGTTTCTTCGTCACACGTCAACAGTAAGACAACCGGCCGTTTCGGAGTTTGACCAGTAGTAGCGCAAGCCCGTATTGCTTCGACGGCAAGCGCGCAGTTGGCCTTCATATCGAAAACTCCCGGACCGTACGCTCGGCCGCCTTCTACCCGCCAGGGGCGCTGGGCCAGCGACCCGATTGGATGAACAGTGTCCGTATGGCCCACGATAACTATCGGTTTTTCGCGGGAGTCGCCAAAGGCTGTTATCCGCAGATGCTCTCCATAGTTTTCGCTGGAGACGCGCTCAATCGTCGTCACCTGGCTAATTCCTGTAGCAGCAGCCGCTAGAAGAGAAACAACAGCTTTGCTTCCCGCCACGTCACCCGAAGGAGACTCGGTTTCAACTAACGCGCGCGCAAACGCCACAATCGCGTCCTGGCGACCCAGGAAGTAATCAATCAAAGCGGTGGGGTTTTTAGTGGCGGAATTCATGGACTTGATGGTTCGTGCCTGGTGTTTTGTGCTTTGTACTTTGCTCTTTGTTCTTTTGCTTTGTGCTTTGTGCTTTGTGCTTTGTGCTTTGTGTGTCAGTAGTCATTTGTTAGTTGTCAGTTGCAACGCTAGGCAGGGGAGCTACTGACAACTGACAAAGAACAAAGCACAAAGTTCAAAGTACAAAGTTCAAAGCATTTACTTAACCGTCTGACTTCTAACAGTCAAACTCTCAATCCGCGGGAGATTCACTGCGAATCCAATTCCAGGCTTGTCAGGGGCGGTGATTGTTCCGCGACGTGAAACCATTACCGGCGGCTCGATGATGTCCTCGTGCCAGTATCTCTGGCTCGCGGAAACGTCACCTGGCAAAGTAAACCCTTCAAGGGTAGCCATCGCGATGTTGTGAGCACGCCCTATCCCCGATTCGAGCATGCCGCCGCACCAAACCGGCACACTCTTTTCTCTGCAAACGCGCTCAACACGTTTTGCGTTCCAGTGTCCGCCGACGCGACCCAGTTTGAGATTAACTATTCTGCAGGATCCAAGTGTGATCGCGTTTACTGCGTCTTCGCGCGTGCGAATCGACTCATCCAAACAAATAGGCGTCTTGATCTCTTTTTGAAGCTGAGAGTGATCGAAAATATCGTCGTGCGCCAGGGGCTGCTCGATCATCATGAGACCATATTGGTCCAACTCTTTAAACAACGCTACATCGTGGAGCGTGTAAGCCGAATTGGCATCGCCCATCAAAGCGATGTCAGGAAAACGTTCGCGCACAAGCTCAACGATCTTCGCGTCCCAACCTGGTTTGATCTTGATCTTGATGCGTTGATAACCGGCCGCCAATTCTTTCTCAATTTTTTCAATGAGGACCTCAGGGGACGTCTGAATACCGATGGAGACACCGCAACGAATTTCCTTCCTCGATCCACCCAGATGCTTCCATAGCGGCAAACCCAGTCGCTTGGCCTCAAGATCCCAGACGGCTGTCTCAATTGCCGCTTTAGCCATCCGGTTCCCGCGTACCGCCCGCATCAGATCGGATGCTCCGGCAGCTGTTTCAAGCTCGCTTCCCACGACCATCGGGGCCAGGAATTCGGTGATTGTTGGCCAAGCCGCTTCAGCCCATTCCTCACAATAGAACGGTCCCTCACCCGCCGTACACTCGCCCCAACCTTCCGCGCCGTCTTTGTCCACGACACGAATGAGCACAATTCGCCGCTCAGTGGTACGACCAAAGCTGGTTTCGAAAAAATGAATTAGCGGCAGTCGAATCTCACGCAGCTCAATTGAGGAGATGATCACTTAGCCAAGGCTCCGCCGGAAGATAGAAGGTCTCTGGAATGCGCAGCCATTATGCAGACCCGGAACCAGTTTGTCAGCTAGTGTTGTGACGCTGTTCAGCAAACTTTTAGGTGGTGCAAAGCCGCTTGCATGCATCATTCGAGTCGCCCGAAAACCCTTTTCTATCAGGAATAAGCGAGGATGCAAAAAACCAAGCATCTCACCTTGACCTCTAGCAAAAATGCTGTTAAAAACTTCGCGCATTCCTAAACCTTCTTTCTGGTTTGTCCCCAGATCAAAAGTGCGTACGGAATTACCCTGATCCGAATTTGAAAGGACCGCAACTATGCCCACCAGCCTCCGGCTTAATTCGCGTGCATACCTTCTTCTTGCAGGTTCTATAATTCTCCTGTTTATCGCAACCATATCCAACTACGTTTGGTCACCCCCATCGGCTACCGCAGCTACCACGGAATTATTCTTCTCTGAGTACATAGAAGGATCGTCGAATAATAAAGCCTTGGAGATTTATAACGACACCGGGGCTCCTATCAACCTCGCTACAGGGGGTTACAACTTTCAGGTATTTAGTAACGGCGCCGGGACTCCTAACTCTACCACCAACCTGACGGGGATTGTGGCCAACGGTGATGTTTACGTTATAGCGAATCCCAGCTCAACTCCAACGATCCTAGCCCAAGCGGATCAGACCTCCGGTAATGTTAGTTACAACGGCAATGATGCGGTGGTTCTGCGAAAAGGCACCCTCGTCATCGATTCCATTGGTCGCGTTGGACAAGATCCCGGCACTGAGTGGGGAACAGGACTCACGTCCACCGCCGACAACACGTTGCGACGAAAGGCGACCGTTTGTGCGGGTGATACGATTACGAACGATACCTTTGATCCGTCGGTCGAATGGGATGGGTTTGCAACGGACACATTTAACGGACTTGGTACCGTATACAGCCTCATGTGGCGGCGGCACACCAACTCCAACACCCACTCCAACAGCTACTCCCACTCCGACTCCAACGCCAACGGCAACTCCAACTCCAACTCCAACGCCTACTCCGGATCCTTCGCCTTCCCCGGTGGCAACTAACGTGATCATCAACGAAGTTGATTCGGATACCCCGGGCGATGACACAGCAGAGTTTGTAGAGTTATACGATGGTGGTGTTGGTAACACGTCCCTAACAGGCTTGGTCGTCGTGTTCTACAACGGCAATGGAGATCTGTCCTACGGCGCGTTCGACTTAGACGGCTTTACTACGGATTCTAACGGATACTTTACACTTGGGAATCCCCTCGTACCCGGCGTCGATTTGACATTTAATCCTGGGTCAACTGGTTTCCTTCAGAACGGTGAAGATGCGGTAGCGCTTTACGCTGCAAGTAGTTTTAATTTCCCGAACGGCACTGCTGTCACGACCGCTAACCTGCAGGACGCTGTGGTTTATGACACCGCAGACCCGGACGATCCAGGGTTACTCGTGCTGCTCAATGCCGGGCAGCCGCAAATCAATGAAAGCGGAGGCGGTAACAGCGCTACTCAATCGATGCAACGCTGCCCCAACGGTTCCGGCGGTGGTCGTAACACTTCGACATATACGACGTCATCGCCGACCCCTGACGGTATTAACGTCTGCATACCGCCGACGCCAACTCCGACTCCAACGCCCACTCCGACCCCAACTCCAGCAGGCGAAGTTGGTCCATCAGTTCTATTCAATTCCCCTGGTGCAAACAATACGATCGCTCCGCGCGATGCCAGCATTACTGTCGGCTTTACCGAGCCAGTAAACGTGAGCCCGGGTTGGTACAACATCATGTGCGCGAGTACAGGGTTGCATGAAAGCGCCACCATTGCCGGAGGTCCTTCAACCTATGTAATCACGCCTAACGTAAACTTCCTGGCTGGTGAACAATGCACCGTTACAATCGAGGCAGATCTGGTTCAGGACCAGGACCTCGACGACAGCGCGCCCGGCACCAACTTTATGGCCGCCGACCACACCTGGTCGTTCTCGGTCGCGACCGGTGCTGCTCCGTCCTATCCGCCCTCCGTCCACCTGACGATGGGGAATCCGAGTGGCGCAGTCACGGACACCAACCAAGACAGCAACTATCTGATGTTAAAGCCAGAGTACGCGCTTTCCTATAACCGGTTTCGTGGTAGCCCGAATTGGGTCAGCTGGCATCTTGCTAGCGAATGGGTCGGTTCTCTTGAGCGCGACGACACATTCAGACCAGACCCCCAGGTTCCACCGGCTTGGTATCGAGTTCAGGGAACCGACTACTCCGGAAGCGGTTTCGATCGCGGGCACATGGCCCGAATGCTGATCGGGATCCGGAGACTTCTAGGCCCATTAATCAGGCGACGTTCCTGATGAGCAACATCATTCCCCAGGCGCCTGACAACAATCAGGGCCCATGGGCTGACATGGAAAATGACCTCCGCAATCTCTACTTACCAGCTAACGAGCTCTACATCATCGCTGGTGGATTAGGAACCGGGGGCGCCGGTAGCAACGGCCCTGCAGCGACCATTGCTAACGGCAACGTCACTGTTCCCGCGCAAACGTGGAAGGTAGCGCTGATCATTCCCAAAGCCTCAGGTGACGATGTCGCAAGGGCCACCTGCAGCTCGAGGATGGTTGCGGTGATCATGCCTAACACGCAGGGCATTCGTAACAATGATTGGAATAGTTACATAGTAACCGTGGATGCAGTCGAAGCTTTAACTGGTTACGACTTCTATTCCAATCTGCCGGATCCAGTCGAGCGTTGCCTGGAGGCAGGGCTGAATGGCGCTAATCCTCCGATTGACACTGACAACGACGGTACACCAGACAATACGGATACCGACGATGACAACGACGGATTTACCGATACGGTGGAAACAACAGCTGGTTCGGACCCGTTGAATCCCAACTCCACGCCAGAAGTTTGCGATGGCGCTGACAACGACCTCAACGAAGGCGTCGATGAAGGGTTCCCTAACACCGATAACGACACTCAAGCTAATTGTGTTGACGCTGACGACGACAATGACACTCACACCGATAATGCCGAAATTGCGGCCGGATTGATCCACTCAATGCCGCTTCGACACCGGAAGTCTGCGACGGAGTCGATAACGACTTGAACGAAGGCATCGATGAAGGGTTTACCAACACCGACAACGACTCCCAGGCCGATTGTGTCGATACCGATGACGACAACGACACGTTCTCAGACGAAGCTGAAATCGCCGCCGGTTCCGACCCGCTCAACGCCGCATCAACTCCTGAAGTCTGCGATGGAATCGACAATGACCTGAACCAAGGCGTTGATGAAGGGTTCACTAATACCGACAACGACACGCAGGCCGATTGCGTCGATACCGACGACGACAACGACACGTTCTCAGACGAGTTGGAGATTGCAGCTGGATCGAATCCCCTCGATGCCGCTTCAACTCCTGAAGTCTGCGATGGCGTTGACAACGACTTGAACCAAGGCGTCGATGAAGGGTTCACCAACACCGACAACGATTCCCAAGCCGATTGCGTCGATACCGATGACGACAACGACACGTTCTCAGACGAGTTGGAGATTGCAGCTGGATCGAATCCCCTCGATGCCGCTTCAACTCCTGAAGTCTGCGATGGCGTTGACAACGACTTGAACCAAGGCGTCGATGAAGGGTTCACCAACACCGACAACGATTCCCAAGCCGATTGTGTCGATACCGACGACGACAACGACAACGTCTCAGACGAAGCTGAAATCGCAGCTGAATCGAACCCCCTCGATGCCGCTTCAACTCCTGAAGTCTGCGATGGCGTTGACAACGACTTGAACCAAGGCGTCGATGAAGGGTTCACCAACACCGACAACGATACTCAGGCCGATTGCGTTGATACGGACGACGACAACGACAACGTCTCAGACGAAGCTGAAATTGCAGCTGGATCGAATCCCCTCGATGCCGCTTCAACTCCTGAGGTCTGCGATGGCGTTGACAACGACCTGAACCAAGGGGTCGATGAAGGATTTACCAACACTGACAACGATACTCAGGCCGATTGTGTCGATGCCGATGATGATAATGACACCTTCTCAGACGAGGCTGAGATTGAAGCTGGCTCGAATCCACTCAATGCCGCTTCAACTCCTGAGGTCTGCGATGGCGTTGACAACGACCTGAACCAAGGGGTCGATGAAGGGTTCACCAACACCGACAACGACGGTCAGGCCGACTGTGTAGATGACGATGACGATAACGACGGGTTCACCGATGCCGTAGAAACTGCTGCCGGTTCCGATCCTTTGAACGCCGCATCAACCCCTGAGACTTGCGACGGGGTCGACAATGACCTGAACCAGGGCGTGGATGAAGGGTTCACCAACACCGACAACGACGGTCAAGCCGACTGTGTCGATAACGATGACGATAACGACGGGTTCACCGATGCCGTAGAAACTGCTGCCGGTTCCGATCCTTTGAACGCCGCATCAACCCCTGAGACTTGCGACGGGGTCGACAATGACCTGAACCAGGGCGTGGATGAAGGGTTCACCAACACCGACAACGACGGTCAAGCCGACTGTGTCGATAACGATGACGATAACGACGGGTTCACCGATGCCGTAGAAACTGCCGCCGGTTCCGATCCGTTAAACGCCAACTCCACTCCTGAAGTTTGCGATGGAGTTGATAACGACCTGAATCAGGGTATCGATGAAGGGTTCCCAAATAACGACGGTGATAGTCAGGCGGACTGCGTCGATAACGACGACGATAATGACGGTGTCACTGATACTGCTGACAACTGCCCACTTACTGCAAACTCTGATCAGGCCGACTTCGACCTGGATGGAGTTGGGGACGTATGCGATTCAGTAACAGGACCGCCGACCAATAAGGACCAGTGTAAGAATGGCGGCTGGATGCGCTTTGACTCACCACGGCGGTTTAAGAACCAGGGTGATTGTGTCCAGTTTGTTAACACCGGGGCCTTTATCTGGCAGTCAGAACTAACGACCAAAACCTTTGCTGCATTGTTTAGCGTGGGCAGGTCATTGGAAGTGGTGAAGGTGGCCAGCACACAGTAAGGACGTTCAGAGGCGTTGGAACAACAGGGCGGAACTCAGTCGAGTGTCCGCCCTGTTCTTATTGGGGGGGTTACAGGGAGTGAGAAGTGAAAACTGACAGAGAGATTCTGGACGAATTAAGGGCGATGAGTGCCGGCTCGTTTTACATGAGCGAGTCAGACTACAGTTTTGAATTAGTGCAGTGGGAGGGCGGCCCCTCGATTATTGAGTCTTTGCGGAGCCACACAGGCGAACCAGCTGACGCTCAGATCGAGGAGTTGACGGTCGACGGGTTTCTCGGCAGTCAGCATCAACCGTTGGCAGAGCTTTTGAAAAGTAATCTAGGGGGCGTCAGAGTCTATAAGGTTGGCCGGATTAACAGACCTGTTTATGTCGTGGGTCGCAGCCCTGAAGGCAGTTGGCTTGGTTTGTCGACTCGAGTAGTCGAAACGTAGAGGCAAGGGTTATTCAGTAGAGACCAACTCCTGATTATTGAGCGCCGCATGCATTGTATGCCACGCCAGTGTGGCGCATTTCACGCGCACAGGAAACTCACGCACGCCTTCAAAAATCTTTAAGTTGCCAAGACGCTCCTCAGAGCCAGGTTCATAATCCTCGCCCGTAACCATTCGATGAAAGTCGGTGAACAGTTCCTCGGCCGCCTGCTTGCTTTTTGCCTTCAACGCCTGCGTCATCATGCTGGCGGCGGCTTTTGAGATAGCACATCCCGAGCCTTCGAAGCTGACCTCCTTCACGGTGTCGTCTTCGAGATTCAAATAGACAGTAAGTTGATCGCCGCAGAGTGGGTTGAAGCCTTCGGCAGAGTGGTTTGCTGTTTCCAGCTTACGAAAGTTCCGTGGCTTCTTATTGTGGTCGAGAATGACCTGTTGGTAAAGTTCGCTGAGTTCTGACATGTTCCATTTCCAATTTCCAATTTCCGATTGCCAATTTGAGCCTGGTTGCGAGAGTAAATCGGAAATTGGCAATTGGAAATCGGCAATCAACTAAAGATCTCGATGACTCTCTCAATCGTGCTCGCCAGCACGTCAACTTCTTCCTTCGTATTGTAGAAAGCAAACGACGCGCGCGCCGTGGCCGGCACATTGAAACGCTGCATCACCGGTTGGGCACAGTGATGCCCTGCCCGCACAGCAATTCCTTCCTGGTCAAGGATGGTGCCAATATCGTGCGGATGGATATCGTCGATCACAAACGAGAGCACACTGGCTTTTTCCCGCGCCGTGCCGATGATCCGCACGCCCTCAATCGCTTTCAAACGCTCAGTCGCATAACGCAATAGCTCATGCTCATGAGCGGTGGCCTTTACCCGATTGATTGAGTTGAGGTAGTCGATTGAAGCGCCCAACCCAATCTGCGATGCAATCGCGGGCGTGCCGGCTTCAAACTTATTTGGCAGCCCGGCATAAGTGGTCTTCTCAAAAGTCACGCTTTTGATCATGTCGCCGCCGCCCTGGAAAGGGTTCATCCGCTCAAGCAATTCAGCCTTGCCAAACACGACGCCGCTGCCGGTTGGCGCAAACATTTTGTGTCCCGAGAAGGCGAAGAAATCACAATCCAGATCCTGCACGTCTACCAACATGTGCGGTGCGCTCTGAGCGCCGTCAATCAAGACCGGCACACCATACTTGTGCGCCTCATCGATCATTTCTTTGACAGGATTAACTGTACCCAGCGCGTTTGAGACGTGCGTGATAGCGACGAATTTCGTCTTTTCACTCAAGAGTGTTCTGTATTCGTCCTGTATTAGTTCCCCCGCATCATTCATGGGGATGACGCGAAGCGTCGAGCCTTTCTCTTCACACAACATTTGCCAGGGAACTATGTTGGCGTGATGCTCCATCGCCGAAATAATTATCTCGTCGCCTGGGCCGATAAACTTACGGCCGTAGCCATGCATTACCAGGTTAATGCCCTCCGTCGCACCTCGGACGAAGATGCACTCTTTCGCATCTCGCGCATTAATAAAACGTTTTACCTTCTCGCGTGCTCCCTCGTAGGCAGTCGTGGCCCTCTGGCTGAGATAATGCACGCCGCGATGGATATTTGAATGTTCGTCTTCGAGATAGATACTGCCTCGGTCTATTACAACTTGAGGGACCTGCGACGATGCTGAGTTATCCAGGTAGACGAGAGGTTTTCCGTTGACAGTCTGCCGCAGGACTGGGAAGTCTTGCCTGATGCGTTGCACATCAAAGGCTGCGCCCGCGCTTTTCGCTGCCACTGAGTTTTCTGCTATGGCCATCGTTATTTCTTACCCGCCACTGCTTCCGAAGGAGGACTGGAACTATACGCCATGAAATTGTGCACTTGCTTCCTCGTTCGATCTCCTCTACGCGAAAGGCAACGTAGAAGTCGTCGATGTCGTTAACGACGCGGATTACGTACATATGCCCGGGCATGGCTTTGACAAACATCGGATCGACTTTTTGTTTGCCGTCGTGCTTAGGTCTCGCCGGAGCGGTCGTCCTGGAACCGTTAACGACGGCCCGGTAGACCGCGACTGCCCATCTCCACGTATTACGTTAAGCCCATCTTCCCCGGGACGGCCATCAGCCCCGTCCGCTCCGGAAGCATCTATCGAAACGTGCCGTTGCTCACCTGGTTTCAACTTAGGCAGAGGCTGCACGACAGAAATTGTGAACTCTTCGTCCCAGCTTAATTGACCGAGATCCTTGATGACACTGCGGTTGCTCGAAGCGCCCGAACTCTCGAACCAATCCCAGTTGTCGCCAACATAGAGCGAACCGTAGCGCAAATCACACGGCCTTCCTGAATAGCCCATGGCGCCCGACCGGAAGTTCATGCAGAACACTCTCTGCTCGCCTCGGTGTTTGTTGATTGAGTAAAGGGTTACCGGGTTTTGTCCGTGGGAAACAGCAGCAGAGCCTATCGCCACTACGCCAAACAGTAATGCGAGAAGACTTACGCGAACCTTAATCATGGGAATTACACCTCCAGATTAGCGTTCAAGCGATGCAACACCGCTTCATCAAGCTGGGCCCTGATGGAATCAATCTTAATCTTGCCGATGACCTCTTCTGCGAAACCGTAAGTGAGAAGGTTGCGGGCCAATTCACTGTGGATTCCACGTGTTTCAAGGTAAAACAACTCGTCTTCGTTTATCTGTCCCACCGCCGCGCCGTGCGCGCACTTCACATCGTCGGCCAAAATTTCGAGCTGCGGTTTCGTGTCAACGCGAGCCTCGTTAGACAGCAGCAGGTTCTTGTTGGTTTGCATTGCGTCGGTTTTCTGCGCGTCGTGGCGAACGAAAATCTTGCCGTTAAAAACCGCGCGCGACTTGCCGTCGAGAATGCCTTTGTAGAGTTGATGGCTGGTGCAGTGTGGCTTTCTGTGGTCGATCAACGAGTGTGTGTCGGCATGTTGGCCAGTGGTGACAATGTAAAGCCCGTCAACCCAACACTCGGCGCCCTCGCGATCCATCGTGACGTTAATGTCATGCCTGGAAAGTTGTGCGCCAAAAGTTATCGTAGTGGCGTCGTACCTCGCGGCTGCGCCGAGATCAACCGCCGTTGTCGCAATATGAAACGCTTCTATACTTTCCCGCTGTACCTTGTAGTGTTCAAGCCGTGCGCCATCTTTCAGTACCACTTCGACCGCGGCGTTGGTGAAGTACCGCGTGTCGTCCGTGCTGACATAACTCTCAATTACAAGAGCACTGCTGTTCTCTTCAGCAATTATGAGTACGCGGGGAAAACTCGCCGTCTGACTGCCGTCTGAAATGAAGAGAAGATGCAGCGGCGCTTTGACCTCGACGCCTTTGGGTATCAACACGAAAGCGCCGTGAGACATCATCGCGGTGTTAAGCGCGACAAAGCCGTCAGCAATGAAGTCCGTCTCCTGGGCTAGATGCTTCCACGCAATCTCGTTGTATCTCGGATCAACAATAGCTTCCGAAAGGTTGATGGCCACCACTTCCGCAGGAAGCGCGGCGACCGACGAGAGATCACTCCTGAGAACGCCGTTTACAAAAACCAACTGACTTTCGCGGGCCTCGACGACACCGAGATCAACTATGGCCTGTTCATCTGCTGCCTGGGGAGATACAGACGGGTTGAAGTCCATCCGGGCGATGGGAGCGACATTCGTATACTTCCACTCCTCATCCTTCACCGATGGAAAGCCTAGTTCCCCAAACCGCTCCATTGCATTACGACGCAAGCGATCAAACCATGCGACAGTGGAGTCCGGTTGACTCGCATGCATTGCCCGGAGCGTTTCCTGATACGGCGCTTCTAACTCTTTTAATTCGGTAACCATATTTACTGATTCGCCTGCGCTGTTCGACCGTTCTTTTCCGGTGTTGCTGTCTTGAGCCAGTCGTAGCCCTTCTGCTCGAGTTCGAGTGCTAATTCCTTGCCACCCTCTTTGGCGATGCGGCCGTTAGCTAAAACGTGCACAAACTGGGGCACTATGTAGTCGAGCAAACGCTGATAGTGGGTGACGAGAATCACCGCGTTCCCTGCATTGTGCAGTTGATTCACGCCTCCGGCGACAATTCGCAAGGCGTCAATATCCAGGCCGGAATCTGTTTCATCCAGCACAGCGAGCTTGGGTTCGAGTACCGCCATCTGCAGAATTTCGTTGCGCTTTTTTTCACCGCCCGAGAAGCCCTCGTTGACCGAGCGGGTCATGAAGCTGGCGTCCATTTCCACCACCTTCGCGCGCTCTTTCAGAAGATCTTTGAATTCGAGTGGGTCGAGCTCTTCTTCGCCAAGATGCTTCCGCTTTTCATTGTAAGCAAGTCGCAAAAACTGGGCGTTGGAAACACCGGGGACTTCAATCGGATATTGAAACGCCATGAAGACACCTTCACGTGCGCGCTCATCCGGCGACATCTCGAGAAGGTTCTTCCCTTCGTAAATGACTTCGCCCTTGGTCACTTCGTATGCGGGATGTCCAGCCAGAACTTTTGCCAGGGTCGATTTGCCGGAGCCATTGGGCCCCATGATGGCGTGGATTTCACCTTTGTTAACCTTCAGGCTAATGCCCTTTAAAATCTCTTTGCCGTCGATCGCCGCATATAAATCTTTGATTTCTAACATTAATTACTCCTAAAAAAGTGACAAGTGACAGGTGGCAAGTGACAAGTGACAAGTAAGATATGTACCTGAGTTTCTCTCGTCACTTGTCACTTGTCACTCGTCACCGTCACTCGTCACGTCCGGTCTTTATCCCACGCTGCCTTCGAGCTTAAGTCCCAGCAGTCGCTGCGCTTCAACAGCAAACTCCATCGGCAACTGCAGGAAAACGTCTTTACAAAAACCATTGATGATCAGGGAAACTGCGTCTTCCTGAGAAATGCCTCGCTGCTGCAAATAGAACAACTGCTCCTCACTGATCTTTGAGGTTGACGCTTCGTGCTCGACACTCGAAGTGTTATTCATCACCTCAATATAGGGGAACGTGTGCGCGCCGCTATTTGAACCGATCAGCATCGAATCACACTGCGTATAGTTGCGCGCGTTCTCCGCTTTGGGCATTACCTTCACGAGACCGCGATAACTGTTGTTTGATTTTCCTGCCGCAATGCCCTTGGAGATGATTGTCGAACGGGTGTTTTTGCCCAAGTGAATCATCTTGGTGCCGGTATCGGCCTGTTGCGCATGATTCGTGAGGGCCACTGAGTAAAATTCGCCGATCGAATTGTCGCCAAGGAGAATGCATGACGGATACTTCCAGGTAATGGCAGATCCGGTTTCGACCTGCGTCCAGGAAATCTTTGAGTTCCGGCCAGCGCATTTCCCGCGTTTGGTCACGAAGTTGTAGATACCGCCAACGCCTTCTTCGTCCCCCGCATACCAGTTTTGCACGGTCGAATACTTAATCTGCGCGTCGTCCAACGCAATCAACTCAACAACCGCTGCGTGAAGCTGGTTCTTGTCAAACTTGGGCGCGGTGCAGCCTTCGAGATATGAAACTGAAGCGCCTTCCTCAGCCACAATCAACGTTCTTTCAAACTGGCCCGACTCCGAGTTGTTAATTCGGAAATACGTTGAAAGCTCCATGGGACATTTCACGCCCTTGGGAATAAAGCAGAATGACCCGTCGGAGAAAACGGCACTATTGAGGGCTGCAAAGAAGTTGTCATTTGTCGGAACGACTGAGCCGAGGTATTTCTTCACCAGCTCTGGATAATCACGAATCGCTTCCGTAAACGAACAGAAAATCACACCATGCTTCTTCAGTTTTTCCTTGTAGGTAGTGGCTACCGAAACCGAGTCGAAGACTGCGTCAACCGCGACACCCGCGAGCTGTTTCTGTTCGGTCAGGGGAATCCCAAGCTTCTCGAATGTTCTCAGCAATTCAGGATCAACCTCATCGAGGCTCGCCTTAGTTGCCTTACGCTTCGGTGCGCTGTAGTAGATGACGTCCTGGTAATCGATGTCAGGATAAGAAATATTTGGCCAGTGCTTCGGCTCGGTCATAGTCAGCCAATGCCTGTATGCCTTGAGGCGAAATTCCAGCATCCACTCAGGCTCGTCCTTCTTTTCGACAATTAACCTGATCGTGTCTTCCGTGAGTCCCCGCGGAATCATGTCAGACTCGATGTCTGTGACGAAGCCGTATTTATATTCCTGTTTCGCTAAAAGTTCTGCTGTGCTCATCTGTTATTAAACCGTCTTCTCTATGCTCTTATTTACTGACTCACGCTTGCGCATGAGTTGATTCTGCTCTTTCCAACTGTTTCGCACCTTGAATTTTGTGAAGCACGGCATCCACCGTCGCTTCCGTGCCTAGCAGTTGCGACAAAGTAATCTCCGACAACGCGTTATCAACAATCTGATGCAACTCCAGAATCACGGGTCTGATTCCGCAATCACCAGTGTGAACACACGATGCAAGGACGCCCGCATAACTACTACAGTGCGTCTCAATCCGCTCGTTATCCAGCACGCTGATCACTTCATTCAAATGGATTGCGGAAGCCGGCCGCGCCAGACGGTATCCACCTTTAGTTCCCCTCTGGGACTGCACCAGCCCTGCCTTATTAAGAATCCACATCAATTTGCCGGCGTTCGCGACGGAAATACCCTCGAGACGCGCGATCTGCGCGAGGGTCAGAGATTCCTCATGGACTTCCGCACGCGCCAGCTGCAAAAGGCAGCGCAATCCAAATTCTTCCTGTGCCGATATCTTCATATGTAATTTCGTCGCCGGTTGGATGGAGTGTAAACAAACCAGACTTTAAAGTCAACATTGGGTAAGCTGTTGTACATCATCGAGATAAGGTGTTTAGCTGGGAGATTAGAGGGTGAAGTTAAAGTCGATGTACCCTGTGAAGCGGCCTGGGGGAACTGCCTGCCCGGGGCCCGTTAGTCCTTCGAAAAACCACTCCCGTGCGGCATCTTCGGCAACTTTACGGAGCAGCATCGGACCCTCAGTTCGGGACACGCTGACGACCTTGCCGGTCTCGTCCACAATTACGTGAACTCGGACTAGTCCGGTTGTGCCAGCCTGTTTTGCCAGCGGTGGATAGCGGGGCAGGACCCTTTTAGAGGCTTTGAAATTGAGTGAACCGAAGTCAGTGAGATTTTGCTCAGGAGCTGCTGTACTGGCGTTAGCGGCCGGATCTGAAGCGGCTGGGGGAGGCGCAGAATGATTAACTTGTTCCACCGCCTTGGCATCCACGACTTCCGGAGTCCGCCTGCTCGAATACGGCGATGGAGCTTTGATGGCCGGTGCTTTGCCCGGCGGTAAGGGTGAGATTCCATTGGGCGACGCAATTTGTGTTTGGGAAGCCAATAGCTCCCGCGCGCCTGAGTATTCACTGCTCCATTTGGCTTGCTCTTCAGTATCTCTCGCCAGAGACATCCTGATTCCAAGCACATCTTCAAGTAGTGAAAGTGAATCATAGGCCTTACGGTCGCTTATGATCTCTTTGGCGTGCACGATCATCCGCTCGAGGAATGATCGTAAACGATCGAGGTCTTTAACCGCTTCAGGCGGAAGGTTTGAAGCCGAAGTATTAATCCCGAGTCCACGATAACGGGCCAGGTGTATGCGGGCGCCGTTAACACCTTGTCCTGCCAAAGCGAAATAGGACCCGCCGGTCTGGGGCGAGCGCGAACGGAAATTTTCCTCCAGCAGTGCTTCAGCCCGAGCGTAGTTTCCAGCTTCCAGATAGATGCTCATGAGCATGATTGAAGTAATGCTATGAACGGCTAAATCTTTTGTTGCGGCTCTGACTGACTCGAGTTCGGTAGCGGCTGTGTCCAACTGGTGGGCCGCTACCAAAGCACGAGAGCGTTCAATCCGAATCTGAGCGCTGCTGGCGGCTTCACTCGATTCTTCAGGCGACTGCGCAACCACCGCTGCTGGACAAGATAGCAGCAGCACGAAAAACAGAAACTTAACGGGTTGGGGACTTCGGAGGGATTTGAATAAATGCACTAACTTCGCTCCAATAAATTCAAAAGCGAGCCTAAGGCTCGCGTACAAGGTCAACTTTATTTGGCCGCTTATTATGATTGGATCGCGCTTCTATAGCAAGCGGCGTCTCAAAGAATAAGGGTACATTGGGAAATCTCGCTGAAATCTCGCTTGACCGTTTCCGACGGGCGTCTCCTTGGAGTGCGGTGCCTTGTCACCGCTTTGGCCCGCGGCGGCCTGGCGCCGCTTCCGTTCGGTAGAGCGTGCTTCCATCGTTGGAGCGTGCAGGCGCTGCGACAGGTCGCAGCGGGCCAAAGCGCCGACAAGGCGGCGCACTCCAAGGAGACGTCCTCAGGTCGGTGACCAAGCGCCAGTGTGCGTAATTACCGAGGCCCGCGGTGCGATACCCAGCTCGACTATTTCGAAGGGGTTCCAGAGCTTGATAGGCTCTTAATCACCTGTTCACGAAAAACGCGAGCACTGGCTTTGATCGCGGTTTCATCAAGAGTCAATAATCGCCGGTCGCGCATCACGATTCGACCGTTAATAATGACCGTCTGGACGTCAGATGCTTTGGTGGAATAAACGAGATCGGAGTAGATATTGTAAACAGGTATTTTATTTAGAGAATCGCGATCTACCAACACGAGATCCGCGCGCTTGCCCACCTCTAACGATCCGATTTCTTTCTCCAGGTGCAGGGCCCGAGCACCCCGTATCGTGGCTAACTCAAAGGCCTCCCGCGCGGACATCACCTTGGGGTCCCCGCTCGAAAGCTTATGCAGCTTTGCCGCAGTATCCATCTCTTCCCACATGCTGAGGTCGTTGTTTGAAGCCGCGCCATCCGTCCCCAGTCCCACCCGCACACCTTCCTGCATCATCTTCGGCACGGGCGCCACTCCCGATGCCAGTTTCATATTCGATTGAGGATTGTGGACCACTCCCACGCCGGCGCGCTCGAGAGTATCTATGTCGTCGCCGGCAGGCCAAACTACGTGGGCAGCGATCACCCGGTCGTTTAGAAATCCAATTCGCCTGAGATATTCAACCGGGCTGGCGCCTTTCGCCTTCAAACTGTCGTCAAGTTCCCTCTTAGTTTCCGAGACGTGAGTCACAATGGGCGCGCCCGTTCGATCGGAAAACGCTCTCACCGCCTTGAGATGCTCTTCGGAAACGGTGTAAGGAGCGTGTGGGGCGATCGCTGGAGTTATCAGCTCATGGCCTTTCCATTTCTGAACAAACCTTTCGACGTAAGCCATCGCTTCGGCATTCGTTTTATTGTCGGCGACAGGAAAGTCGATAACCGTCTCACCGAGAACGCCGCGTACTCCCGCCTTCGCCGTTTCATCTGCGATCGCGTCTTCGAAGTAGTACATGTCGCAGTAGGTAGTGGTTCCTCCGCGAATCATCTCGGCCAGGCCTAATCGCGTCCCTGCACGAACAAATTCCTCCGAAACGTTTTTGGCTTCAGCCGGAAAAATAAACTTAGTCAGCCATTCCTGCAGATCAAGATCGTCTGCCAGACCTCTGAACAAGGTCATTGGAATATGCGTGTGCCCATTGATGAGCCCGGGGATTATGATCTTGTGGCGCGCGTCAACCGTTTGAAGCGAGGTGAATCGCCTGATGATATCTCTACGCTGCCCCATGGCTACGATGCGGCCATTCTTTATCGCGACGCCCGCGTCCTCGATGACTCGGTGGTCCTTGTCCATCGTTACGAGAGTGCCGTTCAGCACCAGAAGATCTACGGAGTTCATACGAGTTCCCCTCCGTTGCGCGGCCGCAGGCAAGGCCAACCCAACAATTCCTGCAATCATTAGAATGAAGATGAATATTTTCGTCATCATAACTCTGTTCGGGAAACCGCGAGATAATGAAAACAATCCACGAATTCACGAAACATCACCAAGGGCCTCTCGAGTAATCCGTGTGATTAACTTCTTCAATCCGGGAACGCCGCGCCACTTCTCACATCTGCGAGGGTTATCTACTTCGTGGCGCTGTTGAGAAAGCGCGCGTCAAAAGCGCGTGGCAACAGTTCGTCGATGTCACACGTTTGGCTTTCACCGCGAAGGTTCGCGAGCACAATGGTAGCCTTGTCGCAAAACTCGTGGATGATTTGGCGGCAAGTCCCACACGGCGGCGTTAACTGGTCGGTGTCAGCCACAATTGCCAACTCCGTAAACTGCCTTTCGCCTTCAGAGAGGGCTTTCCAGATAGCGACGCGTTCGGCGCACACCGTTAGCCCGTAGCTTGCGCTTTCAATGTTGCACCCTGTGTAAACTTTGCCGTCCGCTGTTCTCACTGCGGCGCCAACCAGAAACTTTGAAAACGGGGCCACCGATTGTAAGCGGGCAGCCTTTGCTGTCTGGATCAACTTCTCACTATTCTCTTCGCTCAAGATTGTCCTCCAACCGAGGTTAGAGCACTTGCCAACCTCTCACGAATTTTTCCACTAATAAGATCTATGCTCACTAAATTATGTCCACCTTCCGGAATGATGACGTCTGCGTACCGCTTTGAAGGTTCAACAAACTGCATATGCATTGGCCGCACTGTACCAACATATTGCTCGATCACGGATTCAAGAGTCCGCCCTCGTTCAGCCATATCACGCCCGAGTCGCCGAATGAAGCGAATGTCGTCGGGCGTGTCGACGAAAACCTTGATGTCAAACTGCTCGAGCAACCGCGGCTCAGCGAAAATAAGTATTCCCTCGACAATCACAATTGGCTTGGGTTCAACGGGGCGAGTTTCGTTTGACCGAGTGTGGGTGCGAAAGTCGTAGATCGGAAGCTCTACCGACTCCCCCGCCTTCAGCTTCCTTACGTGATTTACAAGCAGGTCGTTGTCGAGCGCGTCAGGATGATCGAAGTTGGCTACGTGCCGGTAGTCGAGAGGCAGGTCTTTAAGATTGCGGTAGTAGGAATCCTGCTGAATGAAAACTACTTCGCTGGCTTTGACGGTTTCAAGAATTCGATTTGCTATCGTCGTCTTGCCCGAGCCGGTGCCGCCGGAAATGCCAATTATCAAACTCATTACTTTATTTATCGCCGATCTTAATCATCAAGTCCAATCAACTGTCCGGCTTTGCACAAAAAGTCGAATGAAGGGGTTCGCGAAGCGGTATCAGAACCGGAAGCGGTAGCGACCGGGTCACCGTCGATAAGAAAAAGCCAAGGGTTTCACTATCAATGATCGCCTTCGTAGGTTAGCTGCGACCCGGTCGCTACCACCACCCCAAGCGGGCTGCCCGCTTGGGGCCCCCGGCACGCTTCCGGTTCTGATTTAGTCGGCTTCGCCGACTTTTTGTGCAAAGCCCAACTGTCCTGCTCCGCGCGATCCTTAAGATTACTTAGCGCCAGGCAATTAAGCCCGTCTAATGCTGGAGACCTACTGGATCCCGCGCTACCGCGCTGGGTTCTGTAACTGAGCAGCGGACTTACATAACTACTCATCCGCGTGACCAGATCCGCCCGGCAACCTCGCAATAAGCTTTCTCAGCAACTGCGTAAACGTTGCTCGCACGCGCTCGCCGGTTTCTATCACTTCCTCATGGTTGATTGGGTCTTCGCTTATTCCGGCCGCCATGTTGGTGATGCACGAAATGCCGAGGACTTTCATGCCCATGTGACGTGCAACGATAGCCTCCGGGACGGTGCTCATCCCAACCGCGTCTGCGCCCAGGGCCCGGAACATGTGAATCTCCGCAGGTGTTTCATAACTTGGGCCAGAAAGCGCCGCATAGACACCACGACGAACTGTTACACCCATAGCCTTGGCCTCTTCAACCACCATCTCCTGAAACTCGCGGGCATACACTTCTGTCATGTCTGGAAACCGTGGGCCAAACCGCTCGTCATTCGGCCCGCGCAATGGGTTGACGCCCATCAGGTTCAAGTGATCACTGATGACCATCAATGCTCCTTGCGTCAATTCGTTGTTGACGCCACCTGAAGCGTTGGTGAGGACTAAAGTATCGATGCCCATCAACTTGAAAGTTCTGACCGGAAAAGTAACTTCCTCGAGGGAGTAACCTTCGTAGTAATGGACCCGGCCCTGCATCGCCACCACAGGCACACCAGAGACTTCTCCAATTACCAGTCGTCCCGCGTGGCCCACCGCCGTTGAACTTACAAACCCCGGGATCTCCTGATATGGAATTCGAACTGGCGCCTCAAACTCGTCGGCGAAAGCTCCCAGCCCACTACCTAACACCAGGGCAATCCTTGGCGCGACATTAGCCCGGGCACTAATAGTTCGCGCTGCGTGTTCTGCTCGCGAATACAGATCCAGTTTCCCGATTTGTTCAGACACTTTTCACCTGCATGTCGATGGATGTTAAAGATGAACGATGAACACTGACTATGACGCGTACACCAACCTTCATCATTCGTCATTCAGCATTCATCATTCATCGCTTCTTACCGTTCCTTCTCGTAGGGAAATCCCAGGGCCTTCGGGGGACGCGACGATCCGATAAACCCGGCCAGCACGACGATCGTCAGCACGTAAGGGATCATATGTATAAACTGGATTGGAACGTCTTCGCCTGAAGGGAGCTTTACCACGCCCTGCATCTGGTTCGTCACGGCTTCGGTGAAGCCAAACAAGAGACAGGCAAGCATGGTTTGCACCGGCCGCCACTTTCCAAAGATCAACGCAGCGAGGGCAATAAACCCGCGACCCGACGTCATGTTCCGCGTAAACAGGGACGACTGACCGATAGAAAGATAGGCGCCACCGAGGCCAGCCAGCACGCCCGACAACAACACACCCGCGTATCTCATTTTTGCGACTGTCACGCCGGCAGCATCCGCTGCTTCGGGATTTTCGCCAACAGAACGCAGGCGCAACCCAAATGGAGTCTTGTAGAGGACGTACCACGCCAGGGGAACCAGGGCGAAAGCGATCCAGATCGGAGCATTTGGCACTAATTGTTCTTTGGGAATTTGTGGCGTGGAGCCCGACGAAAGAAAAAATGCGCCGCTCAGAAAACCGGGAATGCCTATCATCAAGATGTTGATTGCGGTACCCGTTACCACCTGGTCAGCGCGATATTGGATACAGGCAACTGCATGAATGGCCGCGATAAGCGCGCCTGCACCCATGCCTGCAAGAAGTCCAACGTAAGGATTGCCGACTGCGTAGGTAACCGCCGCCGCGGTGAAGGCACCCGCAAGCATCATTCCTTCAAGCGCGATATTGATGACGCCGGAACGCTCGGAAAACATTCCACCGAGCGCCGCGAGAATAAGCGGAGTCGACGAACGAATCGTCGACCAAATTAAGAAAACTGTGAAGATTTCACCCATCGCTTCAAACCTTCGAACGTTTTAGCAATCCCCACTTCGCAAATGGACCACGGAAGAAAGCCTCCGCCGCCACAAACAAAATTATTGTTCCCTGCAGCACCTGGACAATGTCCTTCGTAACGTGTTCGGTAAACGCGTCAACCGGAATGCCGCCGCGTTGCAGAATTGCAAACAGCAGCGCAGATAGTATTACTCCTACGGGGTGGTTCCGGCCCAGGAGGGCAACCGCAATACCGGTAAAACCATAGTTGTCGGAAAACCCATCGTAGTAGCGATATCGATAACCGAGCACTTCATTGATCGCGACCATTCCCGCAAGGCCACCGGAGATCGTCATCGCCATGATGATCTGCTTACGGACCGAAATGCCTCCATATTCAGCTGCGCTTGGGTTGGTTCCCGTGGACCTTAGCTCATAACCCCATTTTGTTCGCCACAGAAATATATAGACCAGTCCGCAGCAAAGGAGAGCGAGCAAAAACGAAACGTTTAGGGGAATCCACGACGGAAGCCCGGGAATATAGTTACCCAACCGGGCGATGTGTGCCGACTGGCTGATCGCCGCAGTCTGCATAATCGGATCGCCGGGAATCTTGTAATGATACTGCGTGAAGTAACTGCACAACGCGACTGCGATGAAGTTCAACATGATCGTGTTGATAACTTCATGCGATCCAAAGCGCGCCTTGAGGACGCCGGGTATGCCACCCCAAATCGCCCCAGCGGTTATTGCGGCGATGAAACAGAGCGGAATGAGAATCAAACCGGGAAGATTCGCAATCGGTGAATTTACAACGTCGCCGCCCCCGGATCTTATTACGACGCCGCCAAACTCAATTCCAACCCACGCGGCAGCAAATGCTGCAACGTATAACTGTCCCTCGGCTCCGATGTTTAGCAATCCACAACGGAAAGCGACTGCCACTGCCAACCCGGTAAAGATTAGCGGGGTCGCATAAAAGAGCGTGTAGCCAATGCCCACCGGCCATGAAAAAGCGCTGCCGAAAAGCAACGCATAGACGGTAAGAGGATTGTCCCCGATGATAAGAATCAGGATGCCGCCGATGATGAAAGCCGCGACGACAGCGATGAAGGGAAACAGCAGCTCACGTAAAGGGTTCATGGATTTCAGATCTTAATGAATCTCAAATCTTGATAAAGAGTTTTTGTTCTTTGTTCTTTGTACTTTGTTTGTTCTTTGTACTTTGTCCGTCGTTAGTTGTTAGTTGTTAGTTGTTAGAAGGTTATGGCTGAGGCGCTACTGACAACTGACTACTAACCACTGACAAAAAACAAAGAACAAAGAACAAAGAACAAAGTACAAAGGAACAAAGAACAAAGAACCAACGTTCAGTGTCCGCGCGTCATTAAAAGTCCAATCTCTTCAATCGTCGCTACCTTCGGATCCACCTCGCCGACAATCCGTCCGTTATGAATAATCAGCAGTCGATCGGCCAGCGACGTAACTTCTTCAAGCTCGGCTGAGACGAGCAGCACGGCGCAACCGGCGTCGCGCAGGCCTACCAGCTTACGGTGAATAAACTCGATCGCCCCGATGTCGACACCTCGGGTGGGTTGCGAAACCAACAATAGCTTTGGATCGACCTTGAATTCGCGCCCAATAATCAGTTTTTGCTGGTTACCCCCGGATAGTGCTCGAGCCGGGAGATCGGCGTTTGCGGGACGCACGTCAAACCCTTCAATGATTTCATTAGCTCGTGAACGAATGGCTTGCTGGTCGAGGAAGCCTGCGTACGCGACGATCGGATTTCGATAATGCACCCCGAGGATCGCGTTTTCCGCCAGATCAAATTCGAGTAAAAGCCCTCGACGATGTCTGTCTTCAGGGATGTGCGCGATCTGCAATTCCCGCCGGATGCGCGAGCCCTCCCGAGTGATATCGCGATCCTCGAGCTTGATCTGGCCTGTGATTCTTGACGCGTCAACCAATCCTGCGAGTGCTTCGATCAGTTCTGTTTGACCATTACCTTCAACGCCTGCGATACCAACAATCTCCCCTTTGCGAACTTCAAACGACACATCGTCGACGGCCTTCCCTTCTCGGGCGGTTACGGAAAGATTTCGTACTATCAACTCGGCGCTTCCCGGAGTTGCCTCAGTTTTCTCAACTCGCAAAAGGACTTCACGGCCCACCATCAAACGCGCGAGCTCAGCCGCATTCGTGTCCTTCGTCTGTAGCCCGCCAACCACGCGGCCGTCACGCATCACGGTGACTTCATCTGAGATCGCAAGGACCTCGGCAAGTTTGTGAGTAATGATGACGACGGTTTTTCCCTGCTCGCGCATGCGACGAAGGATTGCAAAAAACTCTTCGACTTCCTGCGGAGTTAGAACGGCGGTCGGTTCGTCGAGAATGAGCAGACGCGCGTGACGATAAAGCGCCTTGAGAAGTTCGACGCGCTGTTGCTGACCCACCGAAAGATGTTCGACTACGGAGTTGGGGTTAACCGCCAACTTGAATTCTTCGGAAAGCTTTTGAATTTCAGCCGACGCCTTGCGCAGGTCGAGAGCGACTGCACTGCCAGGCTCCGCGCCCAGAACGATATTTTCGGCAACGGTCATCGTGTCGACCAGCATGAAGTGCTGATGGACCATTCCAATACCGAGTGCAATCGCGTCGTGAGGTGACTTGATCTCCTTGACGTGGCCTTCAACCAGAATCTCGCCTTCATCAGCGGTGTAGAAACCGTACGCGATGCGCATGGCCGTCGACTTTCCCGCGCCATTCTCACCAACGATGGCATGGATCGTTCCAGGCTTAACCACAATATTCACGTGGTCGTTAGCCAGCACGTTGCCGAAGCGTTTGGTAATATTTCTTAACTCAAGCATTAGCTTTTTGATCTTTGTGCTTTGTACTTTGTGCTTTGCTTTCGGTGATCGTTCGCCGCCTGATTTACAGAACGAAAGTAGGCGTTCAAGGTTGGAGATAACTCGCTGATAATTGGCATCAACGCTTCTACCTGCTGTTTGTTAAGGAGAGCTCTTTTGTATGCCCGCCTCAACCAATGCTGAGTTTCGTACAGGGAACCACGAGCCATTCTTATAAATCTGCGATTGTCATCCAAAGAACCTCTACCTGTACCTTCGGCAATATTCGCTCCAATGCTGTCTGCGGCTCTGATTATTTGTTTGCCGACTGTGTCCTTGGCGAGATATTCCCATTTCAATACCACGTCCCAAATTCTATCTGAGAGATTCTCGGCCAGTTTGTATACCCTCAACCGCTCAAAATTGGTCCTTTCCATCTGAAATCTCCTCTAGCGGAGGGTGATATTCCAGCGGCCAAAGAGCGAAGAACAAAGTACAAAGTTCAAAGCTCCATCTCTTATTTTGTCATAGCGTCTGTGACCTTAATTTCCCCGTTAATAATCTTCTGCCTCGCGTCATCAGCCTGCTTGAGCATCTCGGGTGTCAGCAGTTCCTTATTAAACTGGTCCAACGAATACCCAACGCCGTCCTTGTCCAAGCCGTAAACGTGGAAGCCGGCCTTGAACTGTCCATCCATGACGTTCTTAACAATGTCGTAGACGGCATTGTCCACGCGCTTCACCATGCTCGTGAGCACAAAGCCCGGCTTTACCATGTTTTGGTTGGAATCGACGCCGATGACGAAGTGCGTTGCTCGTCCGTTCTGTTTCCCTTTTTGCTCGACCGCGTCAAACGCCCCTAGTCCGGAGTTTCCCGCGGCTGTGAAAATCACATCGGCGCCTTTGTCGATCTGAGCGAGCGCGATCTCCTTGCCTTTGCCTGGATTATTCCAGGCCGCATCAGTGACGCCGACGTAGTTTGGTATTACGCGGATATTAGGGTTAACGGCTCGCGCTCCTTCTTCGTAGCCCTCTTTGAAGCGATGGATAAGTCCGATGTCCATTCCGCCGAGGAAGCCAATCGTGCCAGTCTTCGACGTCCGCGCGGCCAGCATGCCTACCAGATACGAGCCTTCGTGCTCCTTGAAAACCAGCGATGCGACGTTTGGCAGGTCGCTAACGCCATCAACAATCGCAAAGCGAATGTTGGGATAATCTTTGGCGACCAGTTCAATAATCGGTGTCTGTGCGAAGCCGATGCCGACAATTAGATCATAGCCACGCTCAGCAAACGCACGCATTGCCGGCTCGATAGAAGTCGGATTTCCCGGCTCAATGTCACGAAGAATGATCGGTAATGGCGGCTTGCCACAGTCTGTACCGTCAGGCCACTTTCCAGTCTCCGCACATTTCGCGCCCGCCCATGCCGCCGCATTAAACGAGCGGTCATCCTTTCCCCCAATGTCGAAGACGATGCCAACACGAATTCTTCCCTGTTCGCTCGCGCTGAGGCTGTCGGTGTTGCAGCCTGAAACGAAAACTGCCAGTAGGCACAAAACCAGCAAAGTGGATAACAGTATGACTTTCATTCGTTAATCACTTCCCTCATCAGTTGCGGTAGTTCAAGGGGAGATTGGTCGCCGACGTCGTAAGCAGCCTGGATACGCGCGGCCGCCTCTCGAGCTTTAGAGTCATCGCGGCAATAGATCGTGCCCAGGGCGTTGTTTGAATCCACGCGGTCACCGATCTTTACCCCCGCCATGAAACCGACTGTCGGATCGATGGTGTCGTCGATGCGCACACGCCCACCACCGATAGCGGCAATTGCATGTCCGATCTCAGCTGTATTTACTTTGGTGATAAATCCAGAACGCGGTGATTCTACCTTAAACGATTCAGTCACCAAAGGAAGAAACTTCGATGGATCATCGCAGACTCGAGGTTCGCCACCCTGCTCTTCAACATTCCTTCGGAAGCATTCCAATGCGGCCCCGGAACCAAGAACGCCGTTCAGTCGCTCGCGAGCGTCTTCAAGCGATGCGTCCACCCTGGAAAGGACCAGCATGTGTGCCGAGAGCTCAAGTGAAAGATCGAGGACCGGGCGCGCGCCCTCTTCAGCGTCTCCGCGCAAGAGCTCTACGCATTCCTTCACTTCAAGTGAGTTCCCCACCGCCTGGCCCAGCGGCTGGTTCATGTCTGTAAGGAGCGCGCGCGTGTGAATACCGCAGGAGTTACCCGTTCGCACCAGGGCATGTGCGAGTGCTTTCGCCCGCTCTTCCTCACGCATGAAAGCTCCCGAGCCGAATTTAACGTCAATCACCATGGCATCGAGACCTGCAGCGCCCTTCTTGGAAATAATCGAAGCGACGATTAATGGAATTGCCTCCACTGTAGAAGTCGCGTCGCGCAGGGCATACATCTTTTTGTCCGCTGGCGCCAACTCACCGGTCTGCCCGGACATTGCGTAACCGACAGTCTTCAGCACGCGCTCAAACTCAGCAGCACTAAGGTCCACTCGATACCCCGGGATCGACTCGAGTTTGTCGAGCGTTCCGCCTGTATGGCCAAGACCTCGTCCCGAAATCATGGGCACAGCAACTCCGCATGCGGCCACCAACGGCGCGATTATGAGCGAAGTCTTATCACCGACGCCGCCGGTGGAATGCTTGTCGGCCTTTGGTTTGTCGATTGCAGAAAAATCGAGCGTGTTGCCCGAATGCAGCATGGCGTCAGTGAGCATTTCCTGCTCAGCATCGTCCATGCCGTTAAGGTAAATAGCCATCAGCAAGGCGCTGATCTGGTAGTCGGCGATGGTGCCCTTCGTCACACCATCGATGAAGAACTCGATCTCTTCACGGGTGAGATGATCGCCGTCGCGTTTTTTTCTAATTACGTCCTGCGGTCTCAATCTTTTCTTCCTCAACTGCTCGTTATCATCACTACGGCCAGGGCAGAAACACCCAGTCCTTGTCCTACTGCGTCGAGTCCCTCGCCAGACTTTGCTTTAACACTGACCTGCGAAGGTTCGATACCCAAAACTTCCGCTATCTTCTCGCGCATGGAAAAAATATAAGGTCTAAGCTTTGGCGCCTCCAGCATTACTGTGGAATCAACATTGACAATCTGGCTGCCGCGCTCATGTGCCAGCCAAACTACGCGGGACAGTAACTGCAAACTATTCGCATCTCGCCATTGCGGATCATTATCCGGGAAGTGCACGCCCAGATCCCCTTCACAAAGTGCGCCGAGGATGGCGTCGGCAATGGCGTGTGACAGTGCGTCGGCATCTGAATGGCCCTCGCCACCTCGGTCTGAGTCAATGTGAACTCCGCCGAGAACGAGCGGCCGCCCCTCAACCAGACGGTGCGTATCGTTGCCGATGCCTATTCTGAACATTGTGAATTACGAACGAGCTCGCTTTCTGTATCGCTTTAGCGGTTGTCTTTTGTCCTTTGTTCTTGGTTCTTTGTTCTTTGTTTGTCCGTACCTCATCCTTTGAATAACTTAAAGATTCAAAGCACAAAGAACAAAGAGCTGAGAACAAAGCACAAAGTTCAAAGCCGTTTCAAGCCTGCTTCATTTGTGCCAGCAATGCTTCCCCAAGCAGTAAGTCGTGTTCAGTCGTAATCTTGATATTGCGGGAGCTGCCTTCAACGATCGCGATATTTATTCCCAATCGCTCCACGATCGAGCTCTCATCTGTCAGGTTAGGGTCGAGTACATCAACCTGTTCGTAAGCGCGACGCAGCAATTCGTACCGAAAGCTTTGCGGGGTTAAAGCATTGCGCAGATCGTCGCGTCGCAACGTCTTTACTACTTTCCCTTCACGCACTTCCTTCATTGTATCGACAGGCGCCGAAACCAGGATCGCCGCGCCTTCAATCCGTGCCGCTTCTACCGTGCGAGCGATTTCATCCGCAGTGACAAACGGTCGCACGCCGTCGTGGACCACAACTATTTCCGCGGTAGCTTGAACATTCTGTAATCCCTTTAAGACTGACTCGGCACGTGTCGATCCGCCAGGCACAACTCGAGACAGTTTCCGCAGTCCATGTTTGCCGCTAAGCCCAACAAAAGCGGCTGATTCTTGCGCCGGAATAACGACGATAATTTCCTGGATGACATCACACGACTCGAAAACTTTGAGTGTGTGAAAAAGAATGGGGGTGCCGGCCAGCTCAAGAAACTGTTTAGGCCGCGAGCCAGCCATCCGCATGCCCTGCCCGGCAGCGGCTATGATTGCGACATTCATAAAAAAGACGGCCGACGGAAGACCGACGACGGATGACCGGAAGCGAATTCGTTTCGTTCAGCAGTCGTCGGTCGTCGGTCGTCCGTCGTCCGTCGCTCAAAGTTCCGTTATCGGCTCACTGTCAGTGATGCGAACTGGCACTGGCCCACCGCGTGATTCGCGCGCAGGGCGCCGGGTCACACCGTTGATACGATGCTCGCCGCTTACGGCGCCGTTATCCGGCTCTTCCCAAAGTCGTCCGAAGATCATTTTACCCGCTGTCGTCTGAAGCACGCTGGTCACAGCAATGTCTGCGTTCTTACCTATCAACCTGCGCGCGTTGTCGACGACCACCATCGTGCCATCATCCAGATAGGCAACGCCCTGATTGTATTCCTTGCCTTCCTTCAGGATGAACACGCGCATGGCCTCGCCCGGAAGCACTACGGGCTTGAGCGCGTTAGCCAACTCATTGATGTTTAGGACGCTCACTCCGCGCAACTGCGACACTTTGTTCAGATTGAAGTCGTTGGTAACGATGACTGCGTCGAGTTGTTTGCCGAGCTCGATCAACTTCAAATCAACTTCACGGACCGAAGGAAAATCAGTTTCCACGATCTGAATGTCGAGTGCGCTGTTGTTTTGCAACCGGTTCAGCATGTCGAGCCCGCGCCGGCCGCGCTGGCGTTTCGAGGAGTCGGGCGAGTCGGCAACCTGTTGCAACTCGCGCAGGATAAACTGAGGAATAATTAAGGAACCCGTGAGGAAACCCGTTTCCGCGACGTCGGCTATGCGACCGTCGATGATTACCGAAGTGTCCAGGATTTTCAGATCGCGTCGCGACGCCTTGTCCGTCAGGATGCCACCGAGTGCGGAGAGTTCTAAATAATCCCCTTTGGCAGCGCCAACCATCAGGCCCACGTAAGCCATGAAGAAGGTCAGGGCTAAAGTAAGAAAAGTCTTAACTTCCGGGGCGACTGCCATTGACTCCTGGCGGCTAATCAATGACCCGATTAGAAATGCACCGATGATGCCCAAAATCGAACCAACGGCTGCGCCGATCAAGGTCTTAAGTGAGGCACGCCGAATTCGCAGCTCAAAAAAGATTATGCAAATCGCGATGAGCGCGCCCACGCCGGCAGAAATCCACGGATCGCTGCCTATAGGTCGAAGAACGTAACCAGCGGCAACCAGGATTGCAGTAAAAACCAACCGAATAATGACTACATCCCCACGCATAACGGCGGGAATCTTAACACGGCGTTAACAACCCGTCACCAAAAACCTCTCTTTTACCGCAATTTAGGACGCTCGGGATTAGAAATGAGGTGAGCGTGGGCTGGGGTAATCCCGGAGGTAAGAACTGACGTGAAGTAAACAGCCAGGACCCCAAGGTGCGCAACGAAGCGGGATAGGACGAATAAGTCCTATCCCGCTTCCCTGACGCTCTCTGGAAGCGAGTACTACCGATTATCCGGATAGACGATCCGGGCACTGAAAGTGCCGCTGTTATCGCCGTAATTGTCGTCGTTAACCAGCAGATATAGCCTTCCGTCCACCGGAGCTGTAAACGTCATCTGGCTGCCGATCAGGAATGCTTGAGTCATCTGGCCGTTGGGCTGGAGTATGTAACCAATGAGCGCACCGACTCCCGCGTTGGGGAGCGGCCGCCTGTTAACTCCGAAGATCGAGCTGGCGCCCGCGCGGCTGCCGTCGGGCGAAACGACCCCAACACGCTGCCCGGCGGTAATATTTCCGGAGGCAGTGATGGTTACTTGATCACCGGTTCGGAGTTCGATGCCCGTGTCGATCCCTCGCGACTCGGTGGAGGGCACATTGATCGTTCTCTCAATTGGACCACTGCTGCGTCGATCGCGGCCGCGCGGACCTGAATCCCCTCGATTGCGAGAACGCGTCGCGGCTGGTCCCGAACTCGTGTCACCTGGTAATCCAAACGGGTCGTAACTGTTGTCGTTCGGATTGCGACTATCGTCTGCTCGCGTCATTGCAGCAAGGTCAACCTCTTTACGAATCCGAACATTGAATGCTCCGCGCGCGTCGGTATAGCTGCCGCGATTAAGGGTCATGTAGAGACGTCCGTCGCGGTCTGCAGTGAATTCGCGACCGGCGCCAATTTCAATTATCGGGGAGTCAAAATCGTTGCCGATGACGCCAATCAGTTCTCCTTCCGCGGCACGAGGTAACGGAGCACTTGGATCGGTGGTGGTCAGCCCGGCGGGCGTTATTCTTGAACGACCGGCATAGATTGTTCCGGTAGCGTCGATTCTAATTCGTTCGCTACGACGCAGGTCAACGCCGGTGTCAATCCAGTTTGGGCCAAGCGAGACTTCCAGGGTACGTGTTTGATAACGTGCTTCATCCAGCGAGCGTCCCTCAATCTCAATGCGTTCGATGTCGCGCGGCCGCAGGAAAATGACTTCGCCGGCGCTGACTGTTCGTGTTGTTCCGGTCTGATTGCGAGTGTCAGTGGGACGCACCGGCAAGGTGGCGGGTGCGGTCAGTTGGACGGCAAAACGGCCATTAATATAACCGAGCACGTTGCCTCGCAGCGTTGTGCCGCCTCGCAAAGTAATCGTGTCGGCTGCAACCATCGAAAAAGCAGCTACCGTAATCAACAAAGCGAAAATCAATTTTTTCATAGTTTTCTCCTCCCAAAGTCAGCTTGGGATTAAATTGATGGGAGAGTTTTGCAGGTATAGAAACTATCCGTTCGAGGGAACGCGTAAAGACTACAGCGCACCGTTGTCGAGAGCAAGTTAAGGAAAGATGTCCCTCCTTGGAGTGCGCCGCCTTGTCGGCGATTTGGCCTGTTGCGACTTGTCGCAACCTGGTTTGGTTTCTAGCTGGTTACGTCGATGAGGTCACTGGCAGCCCCGCGGAAGCGGCGCCAAGCCGCCGCGGGCCAAAGCGCCGACAAGGCGGCGCACTCCAAGGAGCGCCCTATTGCGTACCAGCGTTAACGGAAGGTGAAGGTACGTCAGCCAGGATTCACCTGCTGGGCGGCTTTACCGTCACCGCCGGAATATTCTGGTCACGCACCAGCTGGTTGAATGCCGGCACCTCTGTTTTCACTATCTGGCCCAGACGCGCCAACTGCGCGTCGATCTGTACGACCAACTCCTCGTAAACTGCATACGACTGGTCTGTGGGCGCTGCATCTCCGCTCGCTACCACGCCGGCAAGTGCGGCAAGTTTGTTGTTCAGGCGAATCGGATAATTCAAAGGATCCTGGCTACTCTGATTTTTTGTTTGGTAGAGAGTCTCTTCAACGGTGGTCAGGTCCTTCTTGAGCGTTGTAGCTGCGTCATTGATCAGCTTAAAGCTGGGTTGCCCCGTGATTCGTTTTAACAAATCGTCTACCTGCTTTCGCACCTCCCGAATCTGGAGAATCGAATTGTGCGTCTCCGAAATCTTGTCACGAATCTTGAGACCGAATTCAAGTTGCTTCGCGAAATCACCTGCTGACGTTGAAATGCGCGGGTCCGGTTTTACTTCAAAGCTTTCGGTCATAGTCTTCCCGTCAACTGTGAGCCGAACCTGATACATGCCCGGCGCCACACGCGGCCCGCTGATATTTCCGGCCCACAAAATCATTCCCGGGAAACGAACAGCCTCCGGATATCGCAGGTCCCATACAAACCGATTCAGTCCAACGTCAGTTGTTACACGCGGTTGCCGCGCTCCCGGACCAAACGACTCTGATTCTTCTCCGGAAGGAGCCTGCGATTCTTCCGCAGGCGCCTGAACCTGCGCCGCGCCCATTGGAGCAGGACTTGGTTGGGCGCCAGCTGAAGCCACCGCTGTTGGTTGTGACCGGGGAGATCGAGCAGTGAACTTCTGAATCGACTTACCGGCGGAGTCTAGAAACTCAAGTACTAGTTCGCTCGCCGGTCTTGATTTAAGCGAATAGTAAACGACTGCCCCCGCGGGTGGATTACGCCCGATAGTTGCAGTTGCCGGCAGTGGGAATCCTCCGCCCTGCATACGATAAGGATTCTCCGGGCGATAAAGTTTCGTTTGCCGCGCCGCATTTGTGCCGCCGCCATCCACAAGTTGATGGACCAGGGGCAAGTCGTCAAACACCCAAAACGATCGGCCCTGAGTCGCCGCTACCAGGTCTTGTTCTCGTTTGTGGACAGCAAGGTCTGTGATGGGAACTGCGGGAAGATTGAACTGCATTGGCTGCCAGTTGGCGCCGTCATCAATTGAAATGTAGATGCCTGTTTCAGTTCCAGCGTAAAGCAAGCCGCGTTTAACCGGATCCTCTCGAATCACGCGCGTGAAGGTAGTACTGGGAATGCCGTTGGTGATTTTCTTCCACGACCTCCCGTAGTCGCTGGTCTTATAGAGATAGGGCTTGTTGTCGTCCCACTTGTACATGGTGGCGGCAACATAGGCAGTCGCCGGATCGTTTGGCGACGCCTCGATGGAATTTATTTGAATCCATTCCGGCATCATGCTCTTTGGCGGAGTCACGGTTTCCCAATTCTTGCCTCCATCTCGAGTGACCGAAACCACGCCATCGTCTGAACCCACCCAGATTACATTTCTCTGCACAGGGGATTCCATCGCAGCGAAAATCGTCCCGTAGTATTCGACGCTTGTGTTGTCTTTCGTTATTGGTCCACCTGACGGGCCCTGCTTTGATTTGTCGTTTCGGGTCAAATCCGGACTGATGATTTCCCAGCTCTGTCCTTCGTTCAATGATTTGAACAGCACGTTGCCGCCCGCAAACAGCGTGTTTTGATCGTGCGGCGAAAAGAAGATTGGGAAATTCCACTGGAAGCGATATTTCACAACATCTGCACCACCGCCCATCGGATTATTTGGATAAGGCGTCACGTTGCGCAGCTGGCCCGTGCGATGATCGTAACGGGTCAGCAAGCCGCCGTAAGAACCGGCAAACACGATCATCGAGTCCTTTGGCGAAGGCGCAATCCAGCCAGACTCACCGCCGCCCACGTCATACCAGTCTTCACGGCGGATGCCTGCCTCGGTCGTGCGACTTGGGATTCGCACGGTGGAGTTGTCCTGCTGCGCGCCGTAGATGTTGTAGGGAAAGTCATTGTCGATTGCGACGCGATAAAACTGCGCCGTTGCCTGATCCTGCTCTGTCCAACTTCTGCCGCCGTTGAAGGAAACGTTCGCACCCCCGTCGTTGGCATTAATCATCCGACTTGGATCGTCGGGCGCAATCCACAGGTCGTGGTTGTCTCCATGCGGCACGGCGATCGAGGAATAGTTTCGCCCGCCATCGTTTGATTTATAGAAACCGGTGTTGAGGACGTAAACGGTATCAGGACTCTTCGTATCGGCGTAGATGCGCGTGTAGTACCAGGCGCGCTGACGCAGCCGTCGCTCTTCGTTTACCTTCGTCCATGTGCGGCCGGCGTTGTCTGAACGAAACACGCCGCCGTCGTCTGCCTCGACAATGGCCCACACTCGATCCGGGTTAGCCGGCGACACGGCTATTCCGACCTTTCCAACCATGCCTCTCGGTAAGCCCGGGTTTCGAGTTAGCTCCTGCCAGGTGTCGCCTCCATCGGTTGATTTGAAGATTCCACCGCCTGGTCCACCGCTCTCGAGGGTCCACGGTTTGCGGTAAACTTCCCAAAAGCCGGCATAGAGAATGTTGGCGTTGGTTGGATCGAAGATCAGATCGGACGCGCCGGCTTTGTCTCCTCGATAAAAAACTTTGTCCCAGGTCTTGCCGCCGTCTTTTGAACGGAAAATTCCGCGTTGTTCATTTGGTCCAAAGGTATGGCCCAGCGCGGCGACGTAAACAAGATCTGGATTACGGGGGTGCACCCGAATGCGGGCAATCTGGCGGGTGTCTTCAAGGCCGATGCGTTTCCAGGTTTTGCCTGCGTCGGTTGACTTGTAAACGCCGTCGCCATGCGACACGTTGCCGCGTATCGGCGACTCGCCCATCCCAACATAAATCGTGTTCGGATCAGAGTCAGACAAACCAATCGCCCCGACTGAGCCTGTGCCAAACACCGGACCGTCGCTAATCGGTTCCCAATTGATGCCTCCGTCGACAGTTTTCCAAACACCGCCACCAGTCGCGCCAAAATAGTAGACGAGAGGTTGGGATGGTATGCCCGCAACGGCCGTTACGCGTCCGCCGCGGAATGGACCAATCGATCGCCATTGAAGCGCCTTGAGCGGATCGGCGTCGGGCGACGGAGAAGCGGATGATCTAGGTTGGGCTTGAAGCGAGACGAACGAAAGCAGAAGGATGAACAGGCAAGCAGAGGTCTGGCAACTTTCTAACAACGTCTTGGACATCTAGGGAGACTCCTTTGGTTTGGGGTTATCGTAGCGAACCGTTCGTTGCGTTGTTGGATCGCATGGAGCGCCTCCTTGGAGTGCGCCGCCTTGTCGGCGCTTTGGCCCGTGGCGGCTCGGCGCCACGATGTCGCCAAAGACTTAACTCAAGATGAATCGGACCTTACGGCGCGGGCTGCGACAGGTCGCAGCAGACCAAAGCGCCGACAAGGCGGCGCACTCCAAGGAGGCGCCTTTAATCGGGATCAGAACAAGGCTTCAAGCGCTTCCCCAACTGAGCGCACACCCACAGCGCGGATTCCCAGCATTCGTTCCAAACCGGCGGTGTTAGAAGACGGCATAATAATCGTTTTGAAGCCGAGCGCCTGGGCCTCGCGCGCGCGAACCACCGCCTGCGTCGTCCCGCGTACTTCGCCGGTTAATCCAACCTCACCAAACACCGCCGTATGCGGATCGATAGGAACACCTTTAAAGCTGGAAGTGATGGCCGCGACAACACCCAGATCAACCGCCGGCTCGTCAACTTCCAACCCACCCGCAATGTTTACAAACACGTCGTCTCCTGACATTTGCAGTCCCACGCGTTTCTCCAGCATGGCCATTAACAGCGCTACGCGACTTTGATCTACGCCCTGGGTCATGCGCCGGCCGGTTCCGTATTTCGTCCCCGAAACGAGCGCCTGGATTTCAACCAGCAACGGCCTCGTGCCTTCCATGCAGGCCGTAACAACTGAACCGGATACGTTTTCCGGCCGCTCCTGCAAAAACATCTGAGATGGGTTGGCAACCGGGACCAGCCCGCGACCGGTCATCTCGAACACACCGATCTCATTAGCGGCGCCGAAACGGTTCTTCACCGCGCGCACTATACGATGGTTGTGATGACGCTCGCCTTCGAAATAAAGAACAGTATCGACGACGTGTTCGAGCGCCTTGGGCCCGGCGATCGATCCGTCTTTAGTTATATGGCCGATCAGGAAAACAGGGATGGTGCGGTTCTTTGCCAACAGCAAAAACTGATGCGCGGCTTCCCTCACCTGGGACACAGAGCCGGGCGCCGATTCAATCATTGCCGAGAAGACTGTCTGAATAGAGTCGACCACGATCGCTGTGGGGCTCAGTTTCTCAACCTCGTGAAAGATGTTTTCCAGATTCGTCTCTGGTAATAGAAACAGATTCTTCGCTGCGATTCCCAGTCGCTCGCCGCGGAGTTTGATCTGCCGTTCGGATTCCTCGCCGGAAACGTATAGCACTGCGCCATTTCCAGCGCTTAGTTTGTCGGCCACTTGCAACAACAGTGTGCTCTTCCCAATGCCCGGATCACCGCCGATCAAAACGAGTGTCCCTGGAACAATACCGCCCCCGAGCACACGATCAAATTCAGTCACTCCGGACGAAACGCGAACTTCGTCCTGCGATTCAATTTCAGAATATGCAATAGCCGAAACGTCGCGCAGCTTAAAGCTGTTGCGAGAGGAACTCTTGGTGGCAGCGCGTGCGCGTTCTTCGACCAGGGAATTCCACTCGCCACACTCGGGACATTTCCCCAGCCACTTACCAGACTGGTGGCCGCAATTCTGACAGACGAAGGTTGTCGAGGATGTCTTCTTCATAAGATGAAAAGTGACGAGTGACAAGTAAGAAGTAACCAGTGACAAGTGACGAGTGACAAGTGACAAGTAAGAAACTGAGTTAGTCATTGTAACTTGTTCTTGATACTCGTACTGTCATCGTCACTTGTCACTTGTCACTTGTCACTTGTCACTTTACTCACTCTGTCACTTCAACAAACTCTTCACATTCTCAGTTGGACGACCCAGGACAGCGCGTTCGCCGCGCTCGACGATCGGGCGTTGAATCAAATCCGGGTGCTTCACCATCAAATCAATGAGTTCGCTATCTGTGAACTCGGCTTTACCCAAGCTCAACTCTTTATAAATTGCTTCGCTGCTGCGCAAAAGCTCGCGCGGCTTCATGCCCATCTTTTTCAGCAACTCACTCAGCTTCTTCCGGCTCAGCGGTTCAATGTAATAGTTTACCTTTTCGAAGGGGATGCCACTCTCCCGGAGCAGCTTGTCCATTTCGCGGCACTTTGTTCAAGTGGGCTTTTCGTAAATTGTTATCTTCACCATGTCGCTTGCTTTGTGGTTTGTACTTTGTACTTTGTACTTTTTGCTTTGTGCTTTGTACTTTGTACTTTGATCTTTGTACTTGGGTCCCTTCACAAGGACAAAGCTCAAAGAACAAAGTACAAAGCACAAAGCACACAGTTCAAAGTTCAGAGTTCAGAGTTCGAACAGTGTTATGGAAATATTCCCCGCACTTTGGTCGCTTCAGCAACCCGGGCCACAGCCAGAATGTAAGCTCCCGTGCGCATATCAGTATCATACTTCCGTGCCGTTTCATGCACCGACTCAAAGGCAGTGTGCATCGTCTGTTCCAACGTTTCGTTGATCTGTTTCTCCGACCAGAAGAACGAATACTGGTCCTGCACCCATTCGTAATAACTCACCGTAACCCCGCCCGCGTTGGCAAGAATATCAGGTATCAGAAAGACGCCTTGATCGGCGAGCACGCGATCCGATCCAGGCGTCGTTGGCCCATTCGCCAGCTCGGCAATGATTTTGGCTTTCACTTCGCCCACGTTTTCGAGCGTGATCGCATTTTCCAATGCCGACGGCAGCAGTATGTCGCAGTCAACTGTTAACACATCCTGGCAGCCAATTTCCTTCGCACCCGGGAACCCGGCCAGAGACTCATTTTGTTTCTTATAACTGATGGCCTCCCGAACATCTATGCCGCTTTCGGAGTACAGTCCCACTCTGGAGTCGCAGATTGCCACGACCCTGGCGCCGTCATCCGCAACCATGTGGGCGATGTTGGCTCCTGCGTTTCCAAAACCGTGAATGGAGACGCGCGAGTCTCTTAAGGCCGTTCCCTGAACGCGACAAGCTTCACGCAACGCATATAAACAACCTCGCGCCGTCGCCTCGGCTCGCCCCTGCGAACCTCCGAGCGATATCGGCTTTCCCGGTTACTACTCCAAGCTCCGTATGCCCGCGGACCATCGAGATAGTGTCCATGATCCAGGCCATGGTCTGCTCATCTGTGTAGACGTCAGGCGCAGGAATATCGCGATCAGGCCCAATGATGGGCGCAATCTCAAAGGCATAACGCCGCGTCAGCCTTTCCAGTTCATTGATCGAGAGACTCTTCGGATCACAAATGACCCCGCCCTTACCGCCGCCATATGGAATACCCACTGTCGCGCATTTCCATGTCATCCACGCTGCCAGGGCTTTCACTTCATCGAGGGTGACGTTTGGGTGATAACGTATGCCGCCCTTAGCCGGACCGCGCGCGATATTGTGTTGCACGCGATAACCCTCAAATACCTGCACGTCACCGCCATCCATCTTCACGGGTATCGAAACAATTAACTGACGCTTGGCATTACTCAGAACCTGCCGCGTGGACTGGTCCAGGTCGAGATAATCGGCAGCGCGATTGAACTGTTCTTTGGCAATTTCGAATGGATTGAGCTGCTCCTTGAAGGCTTCCGTGGTGGCCATTGTGCGTGTCTCCTGGAAGGGGGGTGCGAGAGCGGCGCCATCCTAAGATGTCCAATGTCCAAAGTCCAGAAGGTGGGTGTTGGGTGTGGAGTGTTGGGTGTTGACTGCTGGGTATCGGGCGCGTAGTTCAGAGTTCAACCTTCAGGTTGCGTCTTTCGCAACGACACAAGCTTAAGCTTGAACTCTGAACTACGCGCCCGATACCCAACACCCACACCCATCACCCTGAACGGGAACATGTACGGCCACAACGGAGTCTAAGTATCCGGACGACCCGCATGGCACCGCGCACAGTCCGACAGGTTTCGTTTGTCGTTACAACTCCAGACGACAAACTAAGTCTGGTCGGGCACAGGGAGGGAAGATGTTTAATAACTTAATCGAGTCAAGTTCACATATGGGTGAACTAAAGCGCCGCGGTTCGTTCTTCTTGTTCACCGTCGTGACCTACGCAGTGCTCTTCGTGGTAGCAGGAGTGGCGAGCATATACGCGTACGACGCACATCTGGACGAACCCACTGGCCAGGACATCGTGATGCTAAGTCCGGCTGATTTCGCCGAACCAGAACCACCGCCTGTCATGCCCGCCCCTGGACCAACCAGCGGTCCCAGCAAATCGCACAACATCGTACGGAAGAATCCAGAGGCGAGTGTTAACGATCCTCAAAGAGTACCAACCACAACGTCGGCAGCCCCGAACCCCAACCCACCATTGCCTCCGGGTGTACGACCTGTCATGGGCAACATCGACTCCGATCCTGGTGGATCGGGCACAGGCCGGCCGGGAAGCGGCGGTGTAGGCGAAAACTCAGGTGGTCGACCTCAAGTCATCGAGATTGACACGACGCCACCCCCTGCGCCGGTTCAGAAGATCATTCCGAAAGTGATTAGCAGGGGCGTGATCACTGGCGATGCCATCTTGCTACCCAAGCCGGCTTATCCTCCGCTGGCGAAGCAGATGGGAATTCAGGGAAAGGTTAGCGTTCAGGTTTTGATTGACGAGAGCGGCAAAGTGATTTCAGCTAGCGCGATGGATGGGAACCCGGCGCTGATGCATGCCGCACAGCGGGCGGCCTTAACGGCTCGGTTTCGGCCAACGCGCCTGAGCGACCAGCCGGTGAAGGTGTCAGGTGTGATCACTTACAACTTCGTGCTGCAGCAGTAGACAGGCACTCCTGAAACCACCCACCGAAACAAAGAGGTACGCGAGTTCTGTGCACTCGCGTACCTCTCCCGCCGTGTGGAAGAAGGTGCAGAAAGCAGGTGCGACAGATGCGCCTCTTTGGAGTGCGGCGGCCCGGCGCCGCTTTGGCCCAACCTCACGATACCTCAGTCTTCAGAAGTGCATGTTACAAAACAAATTGTCGCCATTCCCGCACTCCAGATCGCATCCGTCGCACCTACCTCCTCCCTCCTGCTTCCTGCCTCCTGCTTTGTGCCTTCTGCTTTCTGTCTTCTGCTTACCGCTCACTGCTTCCCGCCTCCCGCCGCACGATCCCATCCCCACCGCCGGTCATGACCTCTTTGCCGTCCTGATTGCGGCAAACCCAGGTAGAGGTGAGTTTGAAATACTTTTCCGTCGGCTCGACCGCGGTCAAGGTAACCTCACAGGTGATGGTATCTCCGGCAAACACCGGCCGGTGAAACGCGAAGGTCATTTCACGCGCGATCAGATTTATATCGCCACCGATCTTTGTAGGAAGCGTGGCGGTTAATAAACCGTGGGCCATGAGTCGGCCTTTTTCATCAGGTTGCAGATGATGGGTGCCCTGGTCCCCCGAAAGTCCGGCAAACAGTCTGATGTCTTCTTCTGTAAACGTCCGTTGCCAGGAAATCTTGTCGCCGGCTTTCATTTCTTGATGGCCCATTGATTGAGTTAATCCATATCCTTTCCTGGCATTACTTCTTCTCCGGGAATTTGAACCCGATGTAGGTTCCCGAACTGAGCCCCATCAGACCCAACAAGGTCGGACTGAACTCAGGCATGTTGAGACTGTTGTAAACAGCCGAAACAAAAATGATTCCCAGGATGATGGTCCACGCAAAAATCTGAAACCGGTGAAAACTATACCCGGTGGAATCAGCGAGTATATCGCGCAAGAACCCTGCGGAAACTGCGCGTGACTCCGCCGGTGTAAGTGCTTCAATTTGCTGAGTGACTTGGGAGAGCCGCGCACGGCTATCCTGAACTTGTTTGTTCAAACTGTCGCGGCTGCTCGTATCTTCGAGTGTAGGTGCTTCCTTCGCAGTGACTGAGCCGAGTTGGTTTTGCAGGGTCGGAAGGGTTTGCTCGAGCGACTGCTTTTCAGCGACCAGGGCCTGAAGTTGTGCTTCATTAGCATCGTTCTTGCCGGAATCGATGAGAGCTTCGCCAAGTGCCGTGCCGGCACTGATTCCCATTAGTCCCAGCAGCGAAGGCGTAATCGTATCGAGGGCGTCGGTTATCAACCAGATTGCGGTGTAGGAGGCATAGACGAGGAAGAACCAGAAGGCCATCTGCGAGCGGCCCAGATTGTAAGGCTTCAGCTTTCCGGGAACCTTCGCATCCCCGCGCTCGCGAATCAAATTCGTGCTACGCGCGAGCCAGAGCAAAAAAAACAATGTTCCGAACACGACTAGAAGGGCAATCACGCCGTAAACCGGGGAAATTACGGTGAGCGGTATCTTGTTATTACCATCGAAAATGGAATCAAATGGTCCTTTACCTTCAGGTCCGACGCTAAAGGCAACGGGCTCGCGCAAGCCCGTGGGTTCGCCCAGAAGATCAATCCAAACGTCCTTGTTCTCCTTCGTCATCTCCAGGTGAAATTGAAGATGATTCTTCGATGGGAGGATTGCCTCCGGATAGTTGCCATTAATCGCGCGACCGTTGAGATAAGGCACGAGCTTCGACGTATCATTCGTGGCAGCCCAGTCCTCGAGGCCTTCAACCTGAACCGAGATAATGTCATCCAGTTCGAGTTTGCCGTCGACCCTCGTTACTTTGGGCGTCACGAGTGCCGTGTTCGGCTGGGCCGCAGGAGCAGTCGCCTGGGGCGGAGCGGCTGTGGGCGAAGTCCCAGCCAACGGCGTTGGAGACGTTGCCGGAGCCTGCGCCGCCGAAGGGCGGCTCTCCTGGCTAACTGCGATTGTTGCGAGTGCAAAAACAAGAAGAAGTAAAAATAGAGAGAGAGCTGTGGTTGAGCCTGGTTTTTTGTGATTCATGAGGGGCCTTCAAAGACGCCTAATAGAGTGCGTAGGCGACAGAGTTAGTTAAATTGCTGATCGCAGCCGGCGGTAGTGACGGCACGATAGAGGAAAGCAAATGCTGAACTGGAGAGGTTCTTATCTCACTTCGCAATTCAAGTCAATGGTCTAACTCCAAACACTGTAGGGCGGCACTCCGTGGCCGCCCCCTTAGTTGCAATCGCGACGTCGCGGAAACCAAAGAGGGGCGGCCACGGAGTGCCGCCGCTACAAGCCATTGCCGGTATGGGTTGTCTTCTATTCATTTATCGAATACCGCAACACCTTCGTCCGTGCAGCAATAAACAACTCACCCTTGTCGTTAAAGAGCATGCCGAAAGCACTGCCGTCAGGTTTGAACACCGTGAGGTAGCGTCCGTTTGAATCAAACACTTGTATGCCCTTGATGTCGCTTACATAAACGCGGCCTTTGCCATCAACGGCAATGGAATACGCAGCGCGAAACTGACCAGGCTGTTCACCGGCGTCGCCAAAGCGCGTTAGAAACTTCCCGTCTGGTCCAAATTTAAAAACCGCGTTGTTAAAAGTTCCGAGCGCAAAAATATTTCCTAAACCATCAACTGCTACCTTTGTGTCCAACTCTGAATCGCCGCTGGCTCCGCTTATTGCCTGACGAATCGTCTGTACCACCTGGCCGGAAGAGTTGAACCTGATGATGTCGTCGCGGTTTCGGTACCAGGCTGCGATCAATCCACCGTCTGGAGTGATGCTCAAATCATCGAAGCCCCAACCGCCAGCGAATGGTATCTCGCCCAGCACGTTTCCTGTTGCCCCCTCATGTCGCGTTATCTTTCCGCGTTGAACCACGAAGACCGTTCCTTTGCGATCGGCCGCAAGTCCTCGCAAAGGCATCTTGGGATCGACGATCCACTGAGTCATAAATTTCCCTGAGGAATCGAAAACCTGGATTCGGCCGCTAATGTATTCACCCACATACATATTGCCCGAACCGTCGAGCGCAATACTCCGAGCGTCCTTAAACATGCCCGGTCCGATTCCCTCTTCGCCAAATTTAAATGCAAGCGTGGCAAACGCATTTGCGCTTCCCTTCTCGCCGGGTACGGCTCGGCCTCCACTGGGCTGGCTTGGCACACTCGAGCGAATTGGTGGACTGGTGTTGACCGGGGAGTTGCTGCGGATTAGTGGCACCATGAATCCACCCATCGCGATGGCGCCAATTACCAGAGCAATGATGGGCACAAGCACAATCACCAGGATCAACTTCACAATCTTCCCGCTTGCCGCCGCAGTGTTATGCAGATCGATTTTGATAACCTGCGCCGGCCGCATGGCTGTGGGAACCGACAGCGAGCTGTTGCAATACGAGCATTTCGCGGTGAGATTCGCACCTACCACGTCGCGCTCATAACTCACCGGCGCGCCACATTTAGGACATTGGAATGTTTCCAGCATGATGTTTTAGTTAAGCCCTCTCAAAAATTCGCGACAAAGGCGTCTCCTTCGCGACAAAGGCGTCTCCTTCGCGACAAAGGCGTCTCTTGGAGTGCGCCGCCTTGTCGGCGCTTTGGCCTGTGGCGGCTTGGCGCCGCTTCGTTGCGCAACACAAACCTATAAAAATCGAGGAATCGTAAAGTCAGGCCAAAGCGCCGACAACCGGGGTCCCCGGCGCGGCAGCCGCGCTGGGGTGGCGTGGCGGCGCACTCCAAGGAGGTGCCTCCTGCGCACGTGCAGCCTGCCGCCTGCCGCCTGACCTCACCATCCGTTGCGTTCGCGAAGCGCCGTGATATGGGCGACGTGATGACGGCCGTGCCAGGCATAGAGCGCCACATTTTTATCCACACTCACCACGCCGATTTCCGGATGCTGGAACGTTCGCGCAAAGTCCTGTTCGTCGAACGATTTCAGAAACACTACCCAGCGACGATGCAGCGACTCCAAAAGATCAAGCGACATATCAATCGGCGCCGTCTTGGCATCAGCGAGATTGGCCCAGAGGTTTTCGTCGTAAGCCCTGATGGTTGGGTGGTCTTCCGTGATTGCCAGTTTGAACCGAGTGTAGCTATTCAAATGACTATCGGGCACATGATGGACCACTTGCCTCACGGTCCAGCCGCCCGGGCGGTACGGCGTATCGAGCTGCTCGTCGGACAGTCCTTCGACAGCTGCACGCATTCGCTCCGGCGCATCAGCTATCTCCGCAATCATGGCTTGCCGCTGTTCATTCGAACTCGTTCCTTCGAATGCAAACGGCCCCACTGGGTAACGAAAGTCCATAATCACCTCCGATACTAACAGGTGTTCAGAGTACAACCCCGATGAATCGGGGTTGCCCGTGCGCGACCACGTAGACTAGCTTCTGACCAACGCGCAAGCGAAAGCTTGTACTCTATACGCCTGTAGCTAAGCGTTTCGCATTGTGTCTGACCAGTCTGTCGGCTTATTCTCACCCGAGTTATTCAGCTCGTCAGATACTATCGAACTTCCAACTTCTGACTTCTGAATTCTGAATTCTGAATTCTGTATTCTGAATTCTGAATTCTGAATCTGACCTTTGGTTTTCGCTATTCTACGGCGGCGATCTTACTTGCGACAACTATGATCGAAACAGCTGACGTCGTAATCATCGGTAGCGGGATTGTAGGCTCAAGCGTGGCCTATCATCTCGCCGAACAAGGCTGCACCAACATCCTCGTCATCGAACGCGAGGCTCACCAGGGCAAAGGTTCAACCGGAAAAAGCATGGGCGGTGTTCGCGCACAGTTTTCGACGCCGGTGAACATTCAGATGTCGCGCTATTCGATTGATTTCTTTTCGAAATTCGATGAGGTGGTGGGCCATCCGGCAGACTATCGCGCTCATGGCTATCTCTTTTGCGCGACCAATGAGCGCCACCTTGAATACCTTAAGGCTAACCGTCAGCGCCAGCTAGCGCTTGGCGTTGACAATGTAGAATTGGTTTCAGCCGATGACATTCTAAAGTTTATTCCGCAACTCCGAGTTGACGACATCATCGGCGGAACGTTTTGCCAGACTGACGGTTTCGTCGATCCTCACAGTGTAATGATGGGATTCATGCTAAACGCACGGGAGCGTGGAGTAAGGCTTTGGTTGGATACAGAAGTGACTGGGATTGAAACTTTGGACTGCGGGGGCTCGGCGCCGGATTCTTCACGCCAGATCGGCGGAGTGAAGACATCGCGCGGCTTCGTTTCAACGCGCATCGTCGTAAACGCAGCAGGTCCGTGGGCGGCCACAGTCGCTCACATGGCAGGTGCTGAACTACCCGTCGAACCTCTGCGACGTCAACTGGTCCCAACCGAGCCCTTTGCAGACTTACCGCAACGTTTTCCCATGGTAATCGACATGTCGACAGGATTTCATTTTCGTCGTGAAGGAAAAGGAATTCTGCTGGCCTGGAATGATCCCGAGGAAACACCCGGCTTCAAAACTGATTTCGATCCTGCGTTTGTTGAAAAGATTCTGACGCGCGCTGCCGACCGCGTTCCGTGTTTGGCGGACGCTGGGGTTAATCCGCGTCGCGCCTGGGCCGGCCTTTACGAGATGACCCCCGATCATCATGCGATCATTGGACCGGCGCCAAACATCGCCGGTTTATTTTTCGCAAACGGCTTCAGTGGTCATGGAGTAATGCACTCGCCGGCTTCCGGCCGCATCACCGCCGACGTAATTCTTCATGGGAGCTCCGATTTAATCGACGCGGGGCAACTTAGCGTTGAAAGGTTCGCCGAAGGAAGGCTCCTGGAAGAAACTGCGATCCTATGAAATTGGGTGCGGCGGCCGGTTCCGTTGGTTGAATTTTCCTCTCGTTTTAGAGCGGGCACTTGTGCCCTCGTCGAGCGGACAAGTCCGCATTCCAAACGAATGGATTAAGACCATCGTTTAATCGTCATGTATGCCAGGCAGCATGAATTTACCAGGCGCCAACCGCGCCGCATCTTTTGGCCGATATTCCCAGTGCCAGGATTCATTACTTACCGAACGAACGAAACCATGCTTGGGAGCGTTCTTCTTCAACCACTCATACACTTTGTCAGTTCCGTTGAAGACATTGTGACGGGTGTTGAGATCGAAAGCCTGGCCATGTTGGTGGTTCGACGCTCCCGGCGGCGCGGCCTTGTTGCCGGTACCAGCCTTAAAACTCCGAAACAAATCTGCCTGCCGTGCAAACGTCCGGAAGGCGCTGTTGATCGAAATCGTGATGTTGTCCTGGTCCTCGGCAGCGTTCTTCATCTTCATATAGGCATCGAGGCTGTCGATTGTCACTTGTTCCATCTCGCCGCCGAAACCGATGACGTTCACGAGCACTTTTGCGCCGATATAACTCCCCTTGTCCCAGCAGGCGTTCGGCCCTTTCTGGTCGGCCCACTCCCCAGAAAAGAAACCGTCCGAGCAGCCGTCACGGAGGTTCGAAGCGCGCGTCCAGCCGATTTCCTCACCCGGAACCATTTGGCCGTCCACGATCTCAAGCTTACTGACTTTTACGTTATCGCCTGACGAATCGGTCACAATAACAAACGACTTCTGGGGAATGGTTGTGGCCCTGGAGGCAAATCCCGGTGGTCCCTCGCGAACGATAGCGTTCGCATCGATGCAGGTCTTATTGGTACCTTGAGGTTCAAGGCTCCATTTCGCTGGAGCCAGGCCTGCCGTCTCATTCGCAAAGCTACCAACCAGATTCGCGGCTGAGGTCCATCCGAACGCCGCCGTGTGATCGGCGGCGGGTCGGGCAAAAACAAATGTGTGCCGTCCCGAATCGGCCTTGACGTCTGTAATGATGACTTCGGTTCGCTGTGGAATTATTTTCGCGTCGCCGACATTTGCACCGGGCGGCAAGGTGTCGCCCGCCTTGTATCTCACTGCCGCGAGATTATCATCGCGAATCATCGACTTGCTGCTTTCTACAACAAATACTTTTCCGAGATAACTCCTTAAATTCATGGCTTCTCCTTTTCAAGGGTGGCATGTGTGCACTGGAGGACTTTACTGCTGGTGACCTGCAGTGCACGGCCGTAGGGCAGGGTGATGAAATAACGCGCGTTATATTACGCCGAACTGCTTCATACTTTACAGCGGACACACTTCAAGCACGGATTCACCGGCAACGTCCCGGTAAAGCAGGCTTTGCACAAAAAGTCGGCGAAGCCGACTAAATCAGAACCGGAAGCGACAGCGACCGGGTCGTCATGGGTGGTCCAAAGGTGCGGCTTCTCAACGAACATCGCGCCAACATTTTCTTTCATGCCCTGGCCGGCGCCGCACACACCAGCGTTTCCTATCGCGAAAACTCCAACACCAATCCGGTTACCGCCAAAGACGGCTCCACGCGCTTTGCCTTCGCCCTGGGAGGCGGGGTGGATTTACGAATCAGCAAGAGAATCTCAGCCCGTGTGTTTCAGATGGATTACATTCCGATGCTGGGTAAGGATCGAAGAGTAATAGCGAGTGACGGAACAGTCGTAGATATAAACGGCCGCGCTCAACAGGGCAACTTTCGAATCTCGGCCGGGATTGTTTTCAGATAAGCGTGAAGAAGCGACTTAACGTTTGAGCCAGCCGGCGATTTCATCCATCGTGGATTCGTATACTTGTTCCTGGGAAACCCCCAGGCTTTTGGGGACTTTCAACGAATGGTCGCCGCCTGCGATTGGGTAGAGAGTTGCTTTCAACTTATCTCTCTCGATGATGGCGCGTAGTTCGTCAGGCGTGCCGAAGGCGTCGCGTGAGCCTTGTACAAAGAGCATTGGCGCCTGGACGTTTTTGAGGTGAGCATCGCGAAGTTTGTCAGGCCTGCCGGGTGGATGCAGTGGATAGCCGAGAAAGATTAGCCCAGCGAGATCAGGCTTGGCGGATTCGGCTGCAACTTGAGAAGCGATTCGTCCGCCCATCGACTTACCGCCAATCGCGAGGCGGTTGCCTTTCAAAGTTTTGTGCTTCTGGGCGGCCGCGATTATGGCGCTATAACAGGACTCGAGTTTTGCCTTTGGATCCGGAACATGGCGGCGCTGTTCCATGTATAAGAAGTTAAAAGTCATGACGTCAATTCCGCGCTCGGCCAAGCCGCCGGCGAAGAGACGCATGAACGGTTGCGATTGACCGGCACCGGCTCCGTGGCCCAGGATCAGCGTGACGCCAGGACGCTGTTTCTTCGGCGCAAGATAGAGTAAAGCGGATACTTGGTCCTTCTCTTTGACGCTTACCGTAAGTTGAGTTGGTTCAATTGTCATAAGATGCGTTCATTAACTGCGAGTTAAACACCAAACTGGCGTAGATGATGATCGACGTGCAGATATCCCCAGCGATGCCAGTCTCTATCTGCCATTCGTCCGAAGAGAGGATGCGAGCCCCACTCGAAATCTCTCTGCTGACGCGAGAAGCGTTCGATGATGTTGCAAAGTGCGGAACGGTCGACTTCAAACTCGACTGGTTTGGTGCCGCCCCCGTTTTGGTCCATCTCCGGTCGCGTCCTCACACCGTGGGGCCACGGAATCGGAACATAAAGCGCAGCCCACTTCACCACCGTGCGATTCAGCATCTTCTCGGAAAAAGCGACGACCTTCTCGCCCGTGCCTGCTTTGAACGAATCTGTGAGGTGACAAATCATTTGATGTGGCGACATTTTTCCCCAGCGTCGCTGGCTGTCGGGAGAGACTTGCTGCAATCGCTGCAGCACTTCCGCTCGGTCGACTTCGCTGGCAAGACTCTTCATGGGCGTTTAACGGGCGACCAGTTAGTTCCCTTGGCCTGTCATTTCAAACTGATTTCTATCTCACCTTGCGGCGCCAAGCCGCCGCAGGCCAAAGCGGTGACAAGGCACCGCACTCCAAGGAGGCGCCCTAATCAAACTAGCAGTTTGCTTTACAAATAGGTCCTAGGCACGCGTCCACCGATGCCGCAGGTTACCTCATAAGAAAGCGTGCCCGCTGTCTTCGCCAAATATTCAGCAGTGACCGCAAGGTTTTCCGCCTGGCCCATGAGTGTTACTTCATCATCGACTTGCACGCCAGGGACGTTAGTCACGTCGATGATAGTAAGGTCCATCGAGATGCGTCCGATCACTGTGGCGTAGACTCCGCGAATAATCGCGTGTCCTCTATTGGAGAGAGCGCGCATGTACCCATCGTCGTAGCCGATGGGAATTGTGGCCACAAGTGTCTTGCTTGATGCTTCAAAAGTGCACCCGTATCCCACCGTCTCGCCTGCCGGCACCCACTTCAACAGACCAATTCGCGAATGCAACGACATTACCGGATGCAATTTCACATCGCGATGGGCTGGATCAAGAATGTCTCGCCAGAGGCCGTAGAGCACGCCTCCCGGCCGGACCATGTTGGTCTTACCCTGGGCAAAGGTCTCAGGCTGGCCAAAGATGCCGGCCGAGTTTGCCAGGTGTTGGAAAGTTGGTTGAAGGCCCTGCTCGCGGAAAGCACTTGCCACGTTCTCAAAACGTTGAATTTGATCTCGAGTCAGCGGCCCGCAGGTAGGTTCATCTGCAGCGGCGAAGTGTGTCATTAATCCGTCGAGGCGAACATTCTCAAATCGCTTTAGCTGCGCGATGAAATCACTAACTTCATCAAAGCGAACGCCGAGTCGGCCCATTCCGGTGTCGATCTTGACGTGCACCTCGGCGACTTCACCCCGTTCGCGAGCCGCTCGATCGATAGCTTCGACTGTATCCAGACGGTAAACAGCCGGAGTGAGTTTGTGTTGCAGACAGGCCGCGGCCTGTCCTTTCCAGAATCCGGCTAGGCACAAGATCGGTTTCGTAATCCCCGCCTGCCTCAGTTCAATTCCCTCTTCCGGCAGCGCCACGCCAAACCAACCGGCACCTTCACTCTCCAACCGGCGTGCACACTCCACCGCGCCGTGACCGTAAGCATTCGCTTTTACCACAGCCATCACGTTAACGTCCGGCCCGACGACGTTTTTCACTGTATGAAAGTTTGCAGCGAGTGCGCTGAGATCGATCGCGGCCCAAGTGGGACGCTGACCGGCATGATCAAGTTGTGCTTTTGGATCGGACACCGTCAAATTTGCTCCAATTTAATGTGGGTTCGCGCATGATCTGAATATTTCCCAAGGAAAGCAACGACTTTCAGGCTCATAAGTTGACGGCAAGGATAACAGAACGCGCCCGCAAAGCCTCATCCACTGCTTCGGGTATTGATGCAGTTAATTTCATACATCACTACTGGACTTCCCTTTTGAAATCTTTTCACGATTGGCTGTAGAATGGCCTCACTCGAAAGGGGAGTAGGTTGCCTGCCTTAAATGGTCCGGTGATGCCGTCAACACGGCGCCTGTCGTAGGCGCCCGGCGCATCGGGTAGAGCAAATCAGCTCATCGACCAAGACCTTTTGCGGCTTACGCGGCGCGCAGAAGGTTTTTTCTTTTGTGCGGCTGCCGACACTTGGCACGGCGAAAGGATTTCGGAGGTGCTCGCTCCCAGCTTTTCTGGACGGCAAGGTTCCTCCCATCTCATCCGCCAGCCGAGAAAGCATCAATCCATGGCTCAGAACAGTCTGCTCTTGAACTGTCCAAGCGTCGATGGACCAACCAAGCCTTCAAAAGGATTCCCATATGTCGGTTGATGTTTCGTCCGAAGAAAACCTGGTGGATACGCCGTGGCATACGCTCACAGTCGAAGAGTGTTTGAAGAGGCTCAAGACAACGCCCCTCGGTCTAAGCGCAACCGAGGCCACGCGCCGTCTTGAGGAGTACGGCCCAAACGAGCTTCAAGCAGCCGGTCGAGTCTCACCGTGGACCATCCTACTGGAACAATTCAAGAACGTACTCATCATCATTCTACTTTTCGCGACGCTGCTCTCAGCTTCCCTCGGTCACGGTCTTGAGGCGATTGCGATTACTGTGATCGTTTTATTCGCGGTGGTCCTGGGCTTCGTACAGGAGTACCGGGCCGAGCGGGCTATCGAGGCGTTGCGAGAGATGGCGGCGCCTTTGGCAACCGTCATAAGAGACGGCCGCGAGTTGCGCATTAACGCCCACGAGCTTGTGCCTGGCGATCTTATCCTGTTGGCCACCGGGGACAAGGTACCCGCAGATGTCAGGCTCAGTGACGCAGTTAACTTGCAAACGGTTGAGGCTGCGCTGACAGGAGAGTCTGCTCCCGTCCAAAAACATAACCGTCCTCTCGAGGATTCGAAGTTGCCGCTGGGTGACAGAAAGAACCTTGCCTACGCGGGCACAGTGGTGACCTACGGGCGTGGCCGCGCGAATGTGGTTGCTACGGGTATGGCGACGGAGTTTGGAAAGATCGCGCGGATGCTGGAGAGCGTCGACACCGGGAAGACACCATTGCAGTACAACCTCGACCGTGTGGGTAAGACGCTCGCGCGCGTTTCATTTGTCGTCGTTTGCGTCATCGTCGCCCTCGGTCTGTTTCGCGGTCAACCGTTTGTAGAGATGCTCATCTTCGGCGTCGCCCTCGCGGTGGCCGTTGTTCCCGAAGCGTTGCCGGCAGTCGTCACGATCTCTCTGGCACTCGGTGTTAAGAGGATGGTCAAACGAAACGCACTCGTACGCCGCCTTCCCGCAGTCGAGACACTTGGAAGCACTTCAGTTATCTGTTCGGACAAGACGGGCACATTGACCCGAGACGAGATGACGGTTCGCCGATTGTTCGTGGGCGGCCGGACGCTCGTAGTTTCAGGGCGTGGATACGAGCCGGTGGGAAAGTTTTCGCTAAATGGCGAGGAGGTCGAGTTAGACGACTCGATCTTGTTGCTGCTGCGAGCTGGGGCACTTTCCTCTGACGCCCGAGTCGAACGGAGTGAAACCGGCGACAAGTGGGAAGTTAAAGGCGATCCGACCGAGGGCGCGCTGGTGGTGGCAGCGGCGAAGACTGGTCTCGACAAAACTCAACTCGATGCCGGGTTTCCACGCGTGTTTGAAATTCCGTTCAGCGCCGAGACCAAACGCATGGTCACGCTGCACGAAACTCCGGACGGCCCTACTGCTTTTGCCAAAGGCGCCCCGGAAGTCATTGTGCAATCGTGTGCGGCAGTTGTAACCGACCAGGGTGAACAACCACTGAACGACGCACGCGCCACTGAAGTCCTGGAAGTAGCACGGGAAATGGCAGAAGAGGCGTTGAGAGTTCTGGCCATTGCGTATAAGCGCAACGCAACGCCGGAAGCTGCTGAGAAGGGGATGACACTTCTGGGGCTGGTCGGGATGATCGACCCGCCAAGACGCGAGGCGAAGGCCGCCGTTCGTGAGTGTGAAGAAGCGGGCATTAAGGTGATGATGATTACCGGTGACCACCCGCTGACGGCAAAAGCCGTTGCCGGCGAGCTTGGCATTAGCAAAACCGGGAACGTCGTAATCGGCCCTGAACTTGAAGCGATGGACGACCTAAAACTGGAGCAGGTGGTGGAATCGGTCGAAGTTTGTGCTCGTGTTTCGCCAGCGCACAAGCTGCGCGTCGTCACTGCCCTTCAGAAACGAGGCCAAGTCGTCGCGATGACGGGGGATGGCGTGAACGATGCTCCAGCATTGAAGAAAGCGGATATAGGAATCGCGATGGGCATTACTGGCACAGACGTTTCAAAAGAAGCTGCCGCGATGACGCTCATTGACGACAACTTCGCCTCCATCGTCGCGGCTGTTGAGGAAGGACGCGGCATCTTCAGCAATATAAAGAAGTATTTGATGTACTTGCTTTCGTCGAACATCGGCGAAATTGGCCTTATGGCTGGCGCATCGCTCGCCGGCTTGCCCCTCCCGTTGTCGGCCGTTCAGATTCTTTACGTCAATCTGGCAACGGACGGTCTTCCCGCTTTGGCGCTGGCCGTTGACCCGCCGGAAGATGATCTAATGAAACGGCCTCCGCGCGACCCACGCACGGGCATCTTCACGCGACCCGTCGTCACACTTATGTTGGTGGGGGGCCTCTGGTCCGCTGCGGTCAACCTCAGTCTCTTCATTTGGGCATTGAACTCCGGGCGCAGTGTTCAGGAAGCGATGACGATGACCTTTGTGTCACTGGTGCTGATTCAATTCTTCAAGGCTTACAACTTTCGTTCAGATCGCCACTCGGTTTTGCGACGACCATTCGCGAATAAGTGGCTCAACATAGCCATCGTGTGGGAGTTGTTGCTGCTTGCCTTGATCGTGTATGTGCCGATCCTTGAGCAAACGTTTGGGACCTTTGGACTGACGCTTAAAGATTGGTTGATCATCATCGCGGCAGCATTGACTGTGTCACCGGTGCTCGAGTTGGCGAAGTGGATGGAACGCCGTGGATGGTTTGGGCGTCTCGAGTAGGCGTGAGTTACAACCAGTTTGGGCTGTCGCTGCAAAATCGTGGCTTATAGATGTGAGAGGCAGTCATAGTTAGGAGAACCTATGGTTGCCGTTTTTCGGATTTGACTTTTTGCACCATCGAATCGGTTAACAGAGCATAATCCGCGATTATTCTTATTTCCTTTTTCTCAATTCGACCCGCCAGGTTAGCTGCCTCGCTCTTATTATCCGTCAGCAGCCTAGTTAGGACAGGAAGTAAATTCCAGTTAATGTTCATGATGGAATTGACATGGTTTTTGAAGTTTTCGGTCTGGGGTTTATCTTCGACATTTAGGGACGGAATTGAATTGATAGATTTGGCCGTTAATTCGCTAATATCAGAAAATCGATTTCGGTCGATCTTGTGGACTGAAGGAAGAAGATTGATGAGGCTGAAGATTCTTCGGTCACCCACCCCTACATTGGTGATCAATTTGATGGCATCATCGAGAGCAGTATAGGCGGCACCTGCGTCGTTTCGATCAAAATAATAATTGGCTGTTTTCCTAAGACTCTCAGCTTTCAACAAAGGATCGAAAATCTTCTTCGTTGCATAATTTGCGGAATCAGGATCGCCTGATTGTAGAGCTGCCGCGACGACTTCTCCCAGGAATTGATCAATTAGCTGTTTTCGTAAAGGGCCAGAAATAATATTACCAGGGATGTCAATCTCAAGAGTCTTTTCGACTAAATCAACGGCGTAAGTGAATTTCTTTTCTGTCAGCGCCAAGTGAGCGGCGTTCACATACAACTCATATTTCGTGCCTTTGTCTTTGGTTTGTTCGGCTTCAGCTATCACTGCTCCTAATTTATCGGTGCTGTCATTAATTCGAGCATTCCTTTCCTGCGCTTCTTTGGACTCCTGTGAAGTCCTTGCTTTCAATAGAGTTTGAACCAAGGTGGCATTCGGTAAGAGTTCGGGACTTATGATTGAGATATTTGATATAAGCCCGCTTAACAGGTTAAAGAATCCTTCAGTGTCGCCCTCCAACATTTGTGCGGCGTTTCTAGATCTGTTGATAGCTACGTTAAGAAATCTTTTCTGTAACTGCACGGGGACGTTCGGTTCGACAAAGTGACTCGACATCAAAAATAGTCTATATGCAGTAAACCTAGTCCGTCCCGTTTCCTCTGCATCGACGATTGCAGTTAACAGCCTCAATAGCTCTGGAGACTGTCGCTGTTGCAGTCGCCAAACCAAAAATTCTATTTCCTTCTCTCGGGATTGATCGACAAGCAACTTGATGGCAGCATCGGTAGCAACTTTTTCGCCCGCCTTTTGATTGAGCAACGAGTCTAAGATGCCTTGCTCATCTTCCAAGCTGACCTTATGCTTTTCTCTTAATTTGTTCGCCGCATCCTTTGCATGCGTATCAAGCAATGACAATAGTCGGGGCCTTAATACATTGAGGTAAAAGACAGGAATTTCCTCCTTATTTGCATAGAGGTCGTCAATAGCACGGACGGCTATATCCTCAGCTCTGTCCGTGTCATCCTTGCCGTCTTTCCAGAGCCAGGAGGCAATCTTGTACCTTGTGAAAACCCTGACGGCTGCAAATGGAATGTCTTTGAGCTGCCTTTCAAAACGATCGCAGATAATCTGTTTATTGATCCGGGCCTCTAAAGGTTCTGCCGTCGTATCGACACTCTCTCGCTGGCCAAAGACGCTGAGCACACAGGAAAACGTAAAAATCAATACGGACAATTTCTTCATGCTTGCTTTCATCGACGCCAACAAACCATGCTTCGTTCGATCAAGGAAAGAATTCCGTTCATCAATCAGGCAGCTGAAGACTTTTCTTCCAGAGCCCCGGCCATACCTTCTGGACCTCTCCATCAGTCCCTAAAGCCAGAGTCATCGGCGTATACAGCATCCGAGTCCGTCGGATGTCTTCCTTGGACATAGAGCCGACTTTGATATTGCTTAGTTTGTGCTCTTGAATATGATTCCTTATTTTATCGTAATTGTCCTCCGAAGTGACGGCCAGGACTCTCCAATGGTTGTAATCTATTTTTTCAACTAGTTCTGTCCAGGCTGGATACTGTTGCACGCAGTAATTGCAGGAAGGGCTGAAAACCAACAATAAAGTCTTAAGCCGAGTGTCTGAGAAATTCACTGTTTCGTCGTGTCCGTCCAGCCCCTTGTATTTCAACTCAGAAAACCTATAGCCCTCGTCGGTAACGAATTGTTTCGATTGTTCCACCTGTTTCTGAAGTCGGATGTTCTTAAGAATCAAAAATATATTCGAAGCAAGCAGAATAATGCCCACAACTACCAACAAGATTTGACTCCGGTCTTTTAGTATTCGCATTTGCGCCAGCCACTAGAACTTTCTGAGAAAAGAATGCTTTTTGCCACGATTGAATGTGAGCGATTCATGCGAGTTTTTTGAGTAGCCTTTTGTGGGCCATTCAGAGTGACGAGGCAGTGCGCGTGAGTACAAGAACCCGAACAAATGACCTTACAGAGTGGCAGATGAGCGGAAGGGGACGCTGTTTACAAGCGTAATGCGTCGCCTAAACCATCACCAATGCCCAACCCCACTCATCCACTTCTTACGGAACTGCCACCTACTCAAACGGTGGGGAAACATACGAAAGTATCCAATTTGTACGTTTGTTAACGCTCATAGAATCCCCCTATTCAGCCTAAATAACAAGGATACTGGATTCTCGATTCGACTGGAGTTCGGGGCGCATGCAAGGAAGCGCAGGCTCGTGAGAATTCAGCCCTAGTGAAGAACGGCGGAACAATAGTCCGTGAACTTGCAATGTCTATAGAAATCTCGCCATTGTAACCCCAAAGTAGAAGCGTTTTCCGGTGTATGGCGTAACACTTTCCGTTATCGTGGAGTGACAACTTTGCTATTCTCGATACAGATTATCGAAGCGCATGCTCGACGGAGTAAAGCGAAGACGGACGGTATCAGTGGGGCCGTTGCGTTGTTTGGCGACAATGAGCTCAGCTACGTTCTTTTCGTCATCCGGCATGCTATCGCGTTCTTCCGGGGTCTTGTATTGTTCAGGGCGATAGATGAAGGCTACGAGATCGGCGTCCTGTTCCAGCGCGCCTGACTCACGCAAGTCTGCAAGCTGTGGCCGGTGATCGGAACGCGCTTCAGGCGCACGCGAAAGCTGCGACAGAGCCACCAATGGAACGTTGAGTTCCTTCGCCAGGCCTTTCAGCTCACGAGAGATCTGTGAAACCTCCTGCTGCCTCGACTCTGTGCGTTTTGCCGAACCACTCATCAACTGAAGGTAGTCCACCACGATCAGATCTAGACGTTTTTGCTCTGCCGCAAGGCGTCTCGCTTTCGCGCGCATTTCCAATACCGAGATGCCGGCGGTGTCATCAAGAAATATCTTGGCGTCGGCGAGGGTGCCCAACGACTTCGCAATCTGGGCCCATTCCGGCCGCGAAAGAAAGCCATTGCGAAAACGCTGAGCATCGATGTTGGCTTGTGAACACAACATGCGCATAACCAAGGCTTCCTTCGACATTTCCAAAGAGAACACCCCGACGACCGCACCCGGGACGTGAATCGCGGCATTCTGCGCCAGCATGAGCGCGAAGGCGGTCTTGCCCATCGATGGACGCGCGGCAAGGATGACCAAATCCTGTCGCTGCAACCCGGAAGTGATCTTGTCGAGGTCCGCAAAGCCAGTTGTTAGTCCGGTCAGTACCGCCGCACGGCCTTCCATCTCCTGAATCTTTTCCAGAAGTTGTTCGGCAACCGGCTTCACGTGCACAAATCCCTGACGAATACTTTCATCCGCCAATTGAAAGATGGCGTGCTCCGCATGATCGAGAATGATCTCCGGCTCGTCTTCCTGCTCCAGCGCCTCCTGCGTAATCTTGTTTGCCGCCCTGATCAGTTGGCGCAGAATAGATTTGCCTCGAACGACTTTCGCGTAGTGTTCGATATTGGTCGAGTGAGGCAAACCGTAAGTTAGGTTGGTGATGAAACTGATTCCGCCGACTGATTCGAGCGCGCTGTCTTTCTTGAGCTCTTCGCCAATCAGAATCGGATTGATTTCCCCGCCGCGTTCAAAAAGCGCAGTCATGGCGCTGAAGATTCGCCGGTGTGACGGCACGTAGTAATCCTCAGGTTTCAGTAATTCGATCGCCTGACTGATCAAGCCGTTATCGATGAGTATGCCGCCAAGGATCGCGCGTTCAGCTTCCGCGCTGTGTGGTAGAGAACGCTCGAACGATTGTTCGCGAATAGGATCAGGAGTGGCCATGTGATGAAGGACTTACTACGGTTCGGGCTGATTCGTGTGATTCGTGGATCGTCTTTGCGGAGTGGTCAAACGATCCACGAAACACACTAAACGACACGAAACGAAGCGGTAAATTACGGAGTATGTGAATAATGAAAACGACGCCGCAAGTCGAAAAAACTCGCAGCGTCGAAATATACTACAGTGATTTCACAGCGCGCCAATGAACTGGCTTACGTTGTATGTTTTATATCTATTCAGTAGCTTCGGCTGATTCTTCTTCCGTCGCGCCTTCCGTCTGTTTCGCGAGTTCAGCCTCCTGCTCAGGCGTCAGGTGACCGGCGATCATTTCGCCCTCAGGAGCGACCTTCACCTGAAGATCAACTGTCACTTCGCGATGTAAACGAAGAGGCACGGTGAAATCGCCAACACGCTTCAGGGGCTCGCGCAGGTGTAACCGGTGACGATCGATCTCGTAGCCGCGCTCTTTCAATGCCTCGGCTATGTCCATGGACGTGACTGAACCGTACAAAGCTCCCTGCTCGCCGGCTTTGCGCTTGAACTCCAGCACCATCGATCGCATCTGGTCAGCCTGCCCTTCGGCGTGAGTGCGTTCAGTTGCTTCTTTCTTCAGCAATGCTGCGCGTTCCTGCTCGATCCCTTTAACGTTGCTGGCGGTAGCTTCCACTGCCAGCTTGCGCGGCAGCAGATAATTGCGAGCGTAGCCCGCGCGCACTCGCACAATCTCGCCGCGAGTCCCGAGATCGTCAACATCTTCTCGTAAAAGTATTTTAGTGTGCGCCATGATGGCAGTCCCTTTCTTAGTCCGTTGTGTACGGCAAAAGCGCAATGTTGCGCGCACGCTTGATTGCCTCGGCAAGCATTCGCTGATGAATAGCGCAGTTGCCCGAAATTCGTCGCGGCAAGATCTTGCCACGCTCAGGAATATAGTTTCCCAGGAACCGGACGTCCTTAAAATCGATGATGTCTACTTTCTCGATGCAAAAGCGACAGATTCTCCGGCGACGCATACGGCGCCCGCGACCACCCTGCATCGAACCACGGCCACGGTCGAAATCATCGTCGCCGCCACCACCGCCATTGTAACGGCGTCCTCGATCTTCATAATTTGTTGACATAGCTATCCTCTTAAATCGTTAGTTATTTTGCGGCTGTTTTGAGTTCAACCTTCGGTCGCCAGTCCAGAGACACAAGCTAAAGCTTGAACTCTGAACTGCCCGCCATAGCTCAAGCGGCGTCTTCCGCTTCCTCAATGTCGACGGCTGGAAACTCAGCGCTGGCTGCACCAGTCTTCTGATCGTTCGTCCGGCCACCGCCTGATCGTCTGGCTGCCTTCTTATCGCGCTTGGCCTTAAACTTTTCGGCCCGCTGACGGTCCTCGTCCACTCGCACGGTGATATACCGAATGATGCGGTCGTTAACGCGCATGCGTCGTTCAAGCTCCGCGATTTCACGGCCCGAGCCTTCAATCTCCAAAAGCATGAAATGACCATCATTCTTATGCAGAATCTCGTAGGCCAGTTTCCGTTTGCCCATGCTTTCAGCCTTGGTGATCGTGCCGCCCTGGTCAGTGACGATTTGCTTGAAACTGTCCGTGAGGCGGTTAACCTCGTCCTCGTCTGCATCGGGGTTTACGATGAATACCACTTCGTATTGTCGTTTCGTTTCCAAAATATCCTCCTGGGAGTGACAAGTGACGGGCAACAATTGACGAGCCAATCCCCTGATTGCTTTGCTCGTCACTTGTCACTTGTCGCTAGTCACCGCGTTGTACTCCGTCATTGCTTTTAAAACACCATCTCTAAGAATGGTATGAATCGCCTCAGCGCTTCTCTCGAGTATCTTTTCAACTTCCGTTCGCGCCGCCTTCGGAAATGGGTCCAACACAAACCGTTTCGGATCCGCGATCGGATGATCCGGCTGGATACCGATTCGCAACCGGGTGAACTCGTCGGTTCCGAGCGACGCAATAATCGACTTCAAACCGTTGTGACCGCCAGCCGACCCCCGCGCGCGAATTCGAATCTTTCCAAACGGCAACGCCAGGTCATCCGAGATGACGATCAAATGCTCACCAGGGGGTGACAACTTATGTTTTGCGACCAAACACCCGACCGCGTCACCGCTCAAGTTCATGTAAGTCTGCGGCTTCACCAACTTCGCCTGATGACCGTCGGTTTCAACCCGACCCACCAGAGATTGGCATTCTCGTCGGGACACCTTGATGTCCGCTTCCGCACTCAATTTGTCAATCAACATGAATCCGAGATTGTGGCGCGTCCATTCATACTCCGCGCCAGGATTCCCCAGACCAACGATGAGCCATTGCCTATTACCGATTGCCAATTGTCGATTTCAAGACGCCTGTCAATCGCCAGGTCCAAATGCCGCCAGCGCAAACGTCAAACCGGCAATCGGAAATCGGAAATTGGCAATACGCCTACTCCTTCTCGCCGCCCTCTTCGTCTTCCTTCTTGCCCTTGCCGATTACTTCAGGCTCGGCCGCACCTTCAACCTCTGCAGGCGCTGCCACGGGCTCTTCCTTCACGATGCCTACGGTTGCGATCACGGTATCGGGCGGGGTCAGAATTTCAATGCCCTCGGCAACCCTCAAGTCGGAGACGTGGAGCACGTCATGGACCTTAAGTTCAGAAACATCGACGTCGATGGAGTCAGGGATTTCCCTCGGCTCACAACGGATTTCAATCTCACGAAAGATTTGCTCGAGAACGCCCTGCTCTTCGCGCACACCAAACGGCTCACCGACAAGGTGGAGAGGAACCGTGACTTCGATCTTTTGTCCCTTCACCAGCCGCGTGAAGTCCGCATGGATTAAGCGGCTCCTCACCGGATCGATCTGCCGATCGTGAAACATCACTTCGCTGGGCCCAACGCCTTCAATGTCGAGAGTGAAGATACTGTTGCGCCCAGACTCGGAACGCAGAATCGCCGCCAGCTCTCGGAGCGGTGCCAGTGCAGCGACGCTGCCGCCTTCGCCGCCGTAGACCACCACCGGAATCAATCCCTCACGACGTGCCCGGCGAGCATCGTTCTTGCCTCGACCGTCACGCGCTTTGGCCTGAACCGTTATCTCTTTTCGTTCTTCTGCCATGACTACTCCTCTTTACAAACGTTCAGCGACCCCAAGTCATTTCCAATTTCCAATTTCCAACTGCCGATTTTGAGGACACCTTAGAGGCTCCTTCAAAACCTATTGGCAATTGGCAATCGGCAATCGGCAACGCTCGCCGGTCGCTGATGGACTTCCTAAGCCATCAGTGTTTGCCCTTCGCTAAACGAAGAGCGAGGAAACGCTGGTTTCCTCGTGGATCGACTTGATCGCTTTCGCCAGTAATGGCGCGATACTAAGGACTTTTATTTTTTTCAATTCGCACGCGTGGTCGCGCAGCGGAATTGTATTTGTAATCATTATCTGCTCGATCTCTGATACATCGAGCTGCTGGACTGCCGGTCCCGATAAGACCGCATGTGTGAAACACGCATGAATTCTGCCAGCACCAGCATTTTTCAACGCTTTGGCCACTTTAGTCAAGGAGCCACCGGTGTCGCACATGTCATCCACAATCAAACAACTGCGGCCGCGCACGTCGCCGACGACGTTCATTACCTCAGCTACATTCGCTTTTTCGCGGCGTTTATCGCAAAGCGCAAGTTCGGCATTGAGGCGCTTGGCATAGGCCCGGGCGCGTTCGGCGCCACCGGTATCAGGAGCGACCACGGTCAAATCCGGCAAAGGGTTTTCCTGATAATAGCCAATCATTACCGGAGCCGAGTAGAGGTGATCCACCGGAATATCAAAGAAACCTTGAATCTGTGCGGCATGCAAATCTATGGCTAAAAGGCGATCCGCGCCCGCCACGGTTATCAGATTCGCAACCAGCTTTGCCGAGATAGGAACGCGCGGGCGATCTTTCTTATCAGAACGTCCATAACCGTAATACGGGATCACGGCAGTGATGCGCTCGGCCGAGGATCGACGAAACGCGTCGAGCATTATCAACAGCTCCATCAAATGCTCGTCGGTCGGCGGAGACGTCGGCTGCACGATAAATACATCGCCGCCCCGCACGTTCTCGTCAATCTGAAAATTAAACTCGCCGTCGGAGAAACGCTCCGTATAAGCCCGGCCCATGTCACAACCCAAATGGCGAGCAATCTCCTCCGCCAATTTCGGGTTTGCATTTCCCGAAAAGACTTTAATTCCTCCAGTTGTGCTCATAAACAAGTGGTGAGTGATGAGTTATGAGTTATGAGTTAAGCTCCGCGATGCTTTCACTCACTACTCATCACTCATCACTTAGCGAAAGTGGCTGGGGCGGGTGGATTCGAACCAACGAATGCCGGTTCCAAAGACCGGTGCCTTACCACTTGGCTACGCCCCAATATCAGAATCAGAATTGAAAGAGCGTACGAGCGAAACCTCGCCCACACTTAACGCGCGAATGTATTCGTTCCGCGACAATGTAACACAAGCAAACATTCGCCATCCCGCCTCCAGCTGTATTTTGTTGATCGCGGATTGTTGCGCTTCCTGACTTGAAAAGATACCAAACACGCTCGATCCACTACCAGCTAATAGCGCGCAATTGGCGCCGGCGCGAAGTAGTGCATCTTTCGCTCGTTTAATCTCGGGTTCGATATCAAAGATCACCGACTCGAAATCGTTCTTCAAGTCGTAGTGCAGGAGTCCCGGTGTCGAATCTTGAAAATCTGCACCTGTTGGCGAACTTGAAAGAATAGGTTCGACCCCTGAGGTTGTCAAGGCAACGGAATCAACCGCTGCGTAAGCCTCCGCAGTGGAAACACTGGCGCTCGGCGTGACAACAATGAGGTGTTGAATAACACCTTCGGGCAGTTTCGAAAGCGTCGTTCCAGTTCCCTCACCAAGTGCCGTTCCGCCTGATAAGAAAAAAGGGACGTCGGCCCCCAATCTCGCTGCGATTTCAGACAGTTCGGAGGCAGTCGCGGGTATCTGCCAAAGGTGTATCAACGCCAGTAAAGCGATGGCAGCGTTTGACGATCCGCCGCCCAATCCTGCCTGGGCCGGAATCACTTTTTGCAAGCTAATGCGCGCACCCGTGTCCACGCCATATCGGTCCCTCAAAGCGTAAGCTGCGCGGAGGACAAGATTCCCTGCATCGGTCGGAATACCCGGATCGTTGCAGGTAAGGGTGATCCTGCCGTCGCCACTCAAGTCAAAGTGGAGATCATCGTGGAGTGAAATTGTCTGTAGGATTGTGTGTAGTTCGTGGTAGCCATCCGGACGCTTGCCGAGGATTCGCAGGCTCAAGTTGATCTTGGCAAACGAAGGAAGGCTTAACGAAGTCGAATTCACTTGGGCGATTATTCTGCCGAATCTAGTCGGCCACCCAGGAATGTCAGGAGGGCAACTAGCGATTGATGAAAACCTGAGTTAGATAAACGCTGCCGTCGGTTGAAATGTAACTGCCGATGGCCGAGGTTTGAAACCCAACGTAAAGAATGTTCGCTCGATGACCGCCAGAGTTCATCCATCGCTCAACTGCAAAAGCACCGGCGTCGTCGTAGCCTTTATTATACGCGATGTTTTCTGCAATCACTCTGAAGCGCGCAATCCCCATCTGTCGCGCGCGCTCTTTCAAATGCAACCCATCGGGCGTTTCATGTGCAAAGTAGCTCCGACGTGCCATATCCTCGGAATGCACTCTTGCCATGCGGCAGAGCTCTGCGTCCCAGATAAGGGCGGGCAAACCGTTTGCGACGCGGGCTTGATTTGTTTTTTCAAATGCGCTTCTTTCAATGGCGCTCGCATCATCTAATGAAGGCGAGACCACAGTTGTTACTTCAGTTCCATGTGAAGTCGAGACTACAGTTCGAGGCCTTGAAGCCGATGTCTCGCTTAGAGGGTCGACCAGCAGGCGAGCAATTGGCCGCATCTCAGTATTTTGGGCGGATGCGATCTGGCAAAGTACCAGCAAAACGATCGGGACAAAGGCATAACTTACGGAACCTTGAAGGCGTTTATCGGGGGACATCATTGGATAAATTGTCCTTCTGGCGGGCGCCAGTTTTACGAGTCGGCTATTTTTTGGAAAACCTAGCCGGGGCAGGGCAGGTCAGGAAACTGCCGGGTAGACTAACAAACGATTAAAACCAGATCAACAAATTTATTGAGCGTTGTTTAACGTGCGGAAAAATCCCGGAGTGGGAGTAACCGAGCAGACGCTCTATTGCAATATACTGAAGCCAAAGCCTGCTGCGTGTAACAACTCGACCAAATCCTGTGATCCGATGAAAAAACACGTTCTTCTCTTTCTGGCGTTTCTTGCCTTGAGCAGCATTATTCAAGCGCAAAAGCCAGTGGCCTCTCCTTCTCCGGCCGGTACGGGTATTGGCCCCGGTCAATCGCCCATCCCGACACCCACGGTTGAGGAGTTAGGTGACGGAGAAGTTCTTCGCATCACCGCAAATCTCGTGTCTGTGCCCGTGACCGTAATGGATCGTCAAGGGCAATATGTCGTCGACCTGCAAAGGGACGACTTTCAGATATATGAAGATGGTGCGGAACAAACCATTGCGCATTTTAGTAACGTCGATCAGCCTTTCTCGGTCGCCCTGCTAATCGACACCAGCGGCTCGACAGCTCCCTTCCTCGAACAAATCAAAGGAGCTGCTAAAGCTTTTGTGGAGCAATTGCGTCCTACAGATACGGTAAGGCCGGTTTATTTTCACGGTGAGATAAAGGCGCTCACAAAGGCTGGAACGAGTGATCTGAAGCTACTAAAGGCAGCTGTCGATCAGATGCAGCCAGGTCCGTTGTTGATGGGGACGAGGCTATATGACGCCGTTGACTTCACACTCCGTGCTTTAAAGCCCGACGCTGGACGTAAGGCAATCATCCTGTTTACGGATGGTGAGAATACCTGGGGCAGAGCCACTATGAAGAGCACTCTAAAGGAGGTAGAGGAGTCTGACGTCGTCATCCATACCCTGCAGTATGGCGACATGCCCCCTCAGAAATATTTGCAGCAGTTAGCCGAGAAAACAGGAGGACGCTATTTCAAGGCTGGGAATATCACCGAGATCAGGCAATCTTTTGCCGGGGTGGCCGAAGAACTTCGCCGGCAGTATGTGATTGGTTATTACCCGAAGGAACCCGCACAGAGTGGGCAGGAGAGAAAGATACGAGTCAAAGTAAACCGTGAGCGGGTTGCCGTGAGAGCGCGCAAGTCCTATGGCCGGTAGAAGCCGCGATGATTGCGCAAGAGCGCGGAGGATTAGTTAGATTGCGGACCGGGAGCGAAGCGCTTTATCGCCTTCTCCCAGGAGCTTTTCACCGGATAGCAGTAGAGTAGAACAGCAAGAGCTACCAGTCCGGCGCCGTAGGCGTAGAACGCGTTCGCAGTCACGAGCGTCGCAACGAACCCGACAATCGCGATGATAGCGCCAAGGATGGCGACTTGAAGAGTGGTACGTTGGAACGTGATCAATAAACCGGAGGCGCCCTTTAGTGCGCCGATGTCCTGCAATCGCATCGTGGCAAACTTGGTCCGCCTCAACGTAATAGCGCCGAGGCCAAAAACAAGGATGGTGATGCGAACAGCAATATCCAGGGATGGGTTGTTTCGTGGAGGGAGCGAACCGCTGACTAGAAATGCGATCGCACTCAGAAGGACTATCAAGATCAGGAGCACGCGCACCGTTGTCGAAGTCGCCTTGTGACGCCGTTGCAATTCAGGCAGAGCGCTTTTCGGTTGTTCAGTTGAAGTTTCCATTTATCTCTCCGAAACAATCATCCGGCAAGTAGTCGATATCGGCAAGACCCGGTAACGCAAACTGTCAGTTTGCGGACGGCTGCACATAGGCTGGTAGACTCGAGGAAGGCCTGTAGGCACCTGCAAAACGGTTTGGGTTAGAACCCTCTCAAAGCAAAAGGCCCGCTGCAGCGATACAGCAGGCCCCAAATCTATCAAACGAACAAGTTCTATGGCTTTCCAGGTGTGGTTGCAGCCGGCACTACCGCAGGCTGACCCACATTCGGAGTGGTTGTTTTCGCGTTGTTGTTCGAAGGCGCCGTCCGGTTAGGAGTCCGCTGGACAGGTGCCTGAGGCATAACGTTCGTCGGCAATTGTCCGTTGTACTTTATGGCCTCATCGATTAGATCGCTTCGGCCCTCTTTCTTGTCCTTACTGATCAGAATCCCGTCCGGTCTGGCAGCGATATTAGCTTTGCCGCTGATCTGCTGCATCAAGTTGCCCATGAATCCCGGCCGCTCCGCCGGCATCACATTTTTTCTTGAAGGATCCGCATCCGGTACAGGCGCGCCAATAATACTTAACTGCTCCCTTGCCTTGTCCGCGTATTCGCTGTTGGGAAAATTTCTCAGCAGCTCCTGATAGAACTTGGCCGCTTCGTCGGGCTCTTCCTCCTGCTGGAATGTGTACGCAAACCTGAACAAGACCTCATCCCTCAGAGAGAAGTGCGGATATTTTTCCAGGACTTCCTTATAACGAGATTGTGCTCCTTTTAGACCGCCCTTGTGGCCCTTGTAGCGGGCATCGAGATAGAAGTTTCCAATCTGATAGCCATGCATTGCCAGATTTTCCTGAGTATCAATCAGGTGGCCCTCCACGATCGGGCGAAGGTTAGTTTGTGGATACTGCTGTAGCAGAGCCTTGAGCCGTTGTTCTGCTTTGCGTGCGTGCGTCACATCACGATCAGATAGCCCCATCTGTCGCATTTCAGCCTCGGCGACTTTGAGCATCGCGTCGTCAGCTAAAGGATCTGTGGGGAAGAATGTTAGCCAGTCGAGATATGCCTGGGCCGCCTGAATCAGAGCCGACGTTGTACCTTCCAAATAAAACGAATCGGCAATTGCGAGTTTGGCCATTGGCAGAAATGCAGAATCGGGATACGTGTTAATGATTGTGGAAAATAGCAGTCTCCCAGTTTCGTGGCGACCTCCCCTGACTTCTTTCGCAGCTTCTTCGAAGAGCACACGATCGCGGCCTGCCGCCACGGTGCCCGTCAACTCTTCATACTTGTCATTTCCGCCACCACCGCCGAAGAGTCCGAGGAACTTGCCTTTTTTCTTCTTGCCAGACGATTTGGTTGAAGCGACAGAAGTGGTCCTCGCGCCCGCGGTCGCCTGAAGTCCCGTTTCAACGCGGCCATTCACTTCTGAAACCGCCGTTTCCAGCCGCTCAAGGCTTGTTTGATCGTAACGCTCAGAACGTTCCTGTTTGCCACGGAGGTCATTGACTTCAGACATCAACGAGCCGACTTCTTTGTCCAGATTGCGGAGTCTAACTCGCGGGTCGTCGAGGTTTTTATTGTCTTTGTCCCCCGAACCCATTGACGAGAGGGCGCTGTTTAGCGATCTCCGCATGGATTCCAGCTTTGACCTCATCACGTCGAGGCGCTGCAGTGGCGAAAGCTCACTCTGCGCTCCGCTTTTTTGCGCCAACGCAACGCCAGCCAGACCCAAAATAAGTGTGGCGCAAATAAGTAAATGAGCACCAAAGCGGAAATGCATAACTAAACCTCCAGAAATGCGTACGTATCAGACTTTCAGACTGCTATTCGAACCACTAAACCCATTGTACGGTTGCTTCGCGTAACCCTTTGACTGCTTTTTCCGGGTCGCCTGTGCCGAAAATTGCCGACCCGGCAACAATGATTTCAGCCCCTGCCGCAACGACCGACGCGATGTTATCCGCGTCGATACCCCCGTCCACTTCGATCCTGGTCTGCAGATTTCGCTCTTCAATCATCATCCGCAGACGTCGCACTTTGTCGATTGAAGTGGAGATGAACCGCTGCCCTCCGAATCCCGGGTTTACGGACATAACCAGCACGTAGTCAGCAAACGATAACGCCTCGCTCAAACTTTCAATCGGCGTCGCGGGGTTTATTACTACACCTGCCATGGCACCGGCTGACTTGATAGACGCTAGTGTTCGATGTATGTGTGCATCAGCCTCCACATGCACCGAAACCATTTTCGCTCCCGCCTCAACAAACTGCTCGGCGTATCGCCCAGGTTCAGAAATCATTAGATGCGCATCTATCGGCAGCGACGTTGTGCGGGCGATAGACTTAACCACAGGCAAACCCACGGTGATGTTGGGAACGAAATGGCCGTCCATTACGTCCACGTGGAGAATTCCGGCTCCCCCACGCTCTACTGCTTCAATCTCCTGACTCAGCCTGGAAAAATCGGCCGACAATATCGAAGGAGCGATGTCGATATTTCTGTCGTTCAATTTGCGATGACCTGAACTGCCTTTACCGTGGCGAAGGCTTGGGAGCTGGAGGACGTGTGCCTCGGTTGTCGTTGCTGCCCGCGCCTTTCGCGTTGTTGTTGATGATCAGGGCCGGACGATTTGCGTTACTTGTCGGAGTATTCGCGTTGCGAGTATTGGCGTTTTTGTTGGGAGCCGCACGGTTGCTGTTTGCGTTACGATTGCCGGAGTTTGAATTCGCGTTATCGTTGGCGTTCTTGTTTACGGGCTTTTTCTTCGGCTTGTTTTCGTTCGCAGCGGCGTTATCATTAGTTTTTCGTGAGTCAGATTTCTCCTCGGGTTTCTTCTCAGGAGCTACCACCTCTGACGACTCGCCCTCTTTGACAGACCGGCTGATGTCCATCGCCACGGTCTGCCCAACTTTCACAACGTCACCGGCGCGAGGCAGTTGAAACAGCACCGTGTCAGCCTTCAGCTCGCTGCTCGGCCTCGTGGCGCGAATCCGAAAATTCAGTCCCGCGCTACCCAAAACGCGCTCTGCTTCAAACCGGTCCTTGCCCAGAACATCCGGGACGGCAACCTCCGGACTGCGTAAAGACAAGTAAACTGTAGTGGCTAGACCAAACAGAAAAACGATCGCAATCGCGATCGCGATACTGAGGCGTCGAAGCGCGGAGAGTGCCCCGCTGGCATTGTTCACGTACTAACCTCGGTCAACTCCAAACTACTGAGTGGCCACAAAAAACCAGCCGCGAAGTCTAACATCCAGTGTCGGGGGCCGCAAGACGGATAACTGCAAAGTAGCGCGAGCGTTTGTTGCAGGACTGAGCACCGGATCTTACGGTTACTGTCGCTATAGCCGGTGCCGAGACCACGATGATGGCTTATCAGGGCCTCTGTTAGCCAATGGAACGCTAGGATCCGGCGCTATTGCGCTCGGTTCTGTAAAAAGCTGCTATAAAGAACCCGTCGGTACCTTCTTTTTGCGGCCACGTTCGAGCCGCCCCTGACGAAGTCACCAGAGAAGGATCTAGATCCAATTCTAGGGCTTCAAACGATCGATTGTTTTCAAGGAACGCCTGTCTGACTTCTTCGTTTTCGTCAGTCTCAACGGAACAAGTTGAATAAACCAGCCGCCCCCCAGGCTTAACGGCGCGCGCGGCATTTTGAAGAAGCTGCTTCTGCCGGGTCGACAAATCTTCAATGTCAGCCGGTGAGATGCGCCAGCGGATTTCGGGGTTGCGCCTCAGCGTGCCTGTACCTGAACAGGGGGCATCGACCAGAACCCGGTCGAAGGAGGCTTCCGCGAAGGGTAACGGCTGCAAACCGTTTAGGGTCACTGTTTGAATACTCTTAAGGTCTTGAGCCCGAGCCGTTGAAATCAACATCTGCAGCCGGTGTTGATGCAAATCTGCGGCAACCACCAGGGCAGAATCAGCAGTGCGGTCGGCAATCTGAGTCGTCTTGCTTCCGGGCGCTGCACAAAGATCGAGGACGCGACTACGGGGCGTGGCGTCGAGCACCTCGGCCAATAACTGAGACGCCTCGTCCTGAATGTAAACCTGTCCGGCCCTCGCGAGTTGTGACAACAAACCAACTGCCCCCGTGATTCGCCATGCACCGCGGGCGATCTTTGAAGGCGTCAGTTCGGCCCCTGCCTGGCGCAGTTGAGTCAGGACTGCGGCTTCGTCTGCTCGGGTGTTGACTACGCGAAATGCCACGGGAGCGGCCTCGTTGTTAGCTTTCGCAAATTTGCGCGCTTCCTCGCTGCCAAATGAGTTGGACCAACGTTCGATTAGCCACGGAGGATGAGAAGTATCAACCGCGACTCGCTCAACCGGATTCTCGATTCCCGCAGCGGGATCCACTTGGGGTTCGCGTGTGGCCCTTCGCAGCACGGCGTTGACGAAGGGTGCGGCGGAACGGAGGCGCGCATGCCTAACCAGGTTAACTGACTCATTGACAGCAGCTGAGTCTGGAATGCGCGAAAGAAACCGCAATTGGTAAAGGCCAAGTTGGAGGATGATGCGGATTGCCGCGTCGAGGTCAGATACCTTTCGTCCAGAGTAGTGTTCAATGAGCCGGTCTAACCATAACCGCCAACGCAGCACACCCATTACCAACTCATGCGTTAGCGAACGGTCTAGCACGCTGAGCTCTTCTTCTCTGGAATTTAAAAGAATGGAAGCGTATGCGCCCTCTTCGATGCGCAGGAGAATTTCAAATGCCGCAACCCTTGCAGGAGAGATGGGACTAGACTTCGCCAAATCGATCACCAATTTTCACATGTGTGCCATTGAGAAAATCCTTCACACTCATCCGGCGCTTTGCTTCCGGCTGCACCTCAACTAAACGCAGCGATGTTTCATCGCCACACTTCACAATCAGATCGTCGCCACGCGCGGCTACCACTGAACCTGGCGCGCCCTTGTGCACAGAATTCTCGACCTCGGCGCGCCAGACAATCAGCCGGCGCGATTGGTAGGAGGAATAAGCATTTGGCCAGGGTTGAAAGCCCCTCACGCCTCGCTCAATCGCTGTGGCCAGCGCTGACCAGTCGATCAGGCCGCTGGCCTTCGTCAAGATCGGCGCAAAAGTGACTTGGCTGTGTTCCTGAATTTGCGGCTTTAGATTATCCAGTTCGATCAAGGTTTCGCTGAGCAAATCGGCGCCCATTACCGCAAGCCGCTGCATCAGTTGCGGGGCCGTTTCTGTCACACCGATCAGAGTTTCGCGCTGCAATAGAACTGGGCCCGAGTCGAGTTCCTCTTCGATGAACATTGTAGTGACACCGGTCTTCTCTTCACCACGCACGATGGCCCAGTTAACAGGCGCCGCCCCTCGATACCTCGGTAATAAAGAGAAATGCACGTTGATGCAGCCTTTCCTCGCGGCGGTTAAATATTCAGCCGGAAGAATGCGGCCATACGCGACTACGACGGTGACGTCCGCATGGTAAGAAGCAAACAAGTCCTTTGCCTCTTGGGTTTTGATTTTCGAAGGCTGTTCGATATTGAGGCCATGGGCCAGGGCGAACTCTTTGACAGGCGGCGAATGAATCTTGTCACCACGACCTGCGGGCTTGTCTGGTTGCGTCCAAACCGCGACGATTTCATGACCATCCTTCAGCAAACGCTCAAGAGAAACGGCTGCTGCCTCGGGCGTGCCCATGAAGACGACTCGCATATTGGTTGAGGTGTTCCTGAAGGTGCGGAAGAATAATGCAGTTATGGTTTAAGCGTGCTTGCGTCGCGAAGCCGAGGGCTGTCAGTACCACCTGCGTTAGCGGGTGGGTGTGTTGCATCCTATGCCGACTAATTCGCTGGAATTGACCCACCCGCTAACGCAGGCGGTACTGACAGTGTTCTCAAATCGCAGCGCGCTTCTCGGCCAGCTTGCTGGTAGCTCCCACCTTCTCCGACGCAAGCTTCGCCTGCATAAACAACAGGAGATAATCGCGTCCACCGGCCTTTGAATCCGTACCCGACATGTTGAAGCCGCCAAAAGGATGCACACCGACCAACGCCCCCGTGCATTTTCGATTCAGGTAAAGATTGCCAACGTGGAATTCCCTTCGCGCGCGCTCCAGCTTCTCTTCGTCGGCGCTATACACAGCCCCGGTCAATCCAAACTGCGTATCGTTCGCGATGTTCAAAGCATCGTCGTAGTTCTGAGCTTTGATAACAGCCAGCACGGGTCCAAAGATCTCTTCCTGCTCAATTGTGGCCCCCGGCTTCACGTCGGCAATCACAGTCGGCTCAATGAAGAACCCCTGTTCGCCATCCGAACCGCCGCCGGCGACAACTCTTCCGCCTTCGCTCTTCCCTTTTTCAATGTATTCGTTGATCGTTTTGAAAGCCTTCTCATTAATCACAGCGCTCATGTTAGTCGATGGATCGCCCGGCTCCCCGAGTTTAATCTTTTCGGTCCGTTCGACAATCTTCTCCAGCATCGTGTCGTACACGCTCGCATCGATAATCGCGCGAGAACAGGCTGAACACTTCTGTCCCTGGAATCCAAAGGCCGCCTGCACTACGCCGGTTGCAGCGTCGTCAAGATCGGCATCGTCAGCAACGATGATTGCGTCCTTACCGCCCATCTCTGCAACTACACGTTTGATCCAAATCTGTCCTTCGTGGACCTTCGCCGCGCGCTCGTTTATTCGCAGGCCCACTTCCATCGAGCCGGTGAAGGCAATGAAGCGGGTCTTCGGGTGGTCCACAACGACGTCACCAACTTCAGCTCCTGAGCCGGTCATAAAATTAACAACACCTGACGGTAGTCCCGCCTCCTCGAGTAACTCGAAAAACTTATACGCGATCGTCGGTGCGTCGGAAGATGGTTTAAGGACCACGGTATTGCCTGTAACAAATGCAGCGGCCGTCATCCCCGCCATGATGGCAAAAGGAAAATTCCATGGCGGTATCACAGCACCGACACCGAGTGGTATGTAGTTGAGTTTATTGTCTTCGCCCTCAATTGGCACCAGCGGTTGATCACCGGCGTAACGCAACATCTCTCGGCCGTAAAACTCCAGAAAATCGATCGCCTCGGCGGTGTCGCCGTCAGCCTCGGCCCACGTCTTAGCCACCTCATAGACCATCCATGCAGAAAACTCGTGCTTTCGCTCACGAATCATTGCAGCGACCCGGAACAATAAGTCTGCGCGTTCCGTAGGGCTCGTTCTTCTCCATGTTTTAAAAGATTCGCTGGCGGAGTCGACTGCACGTGTCGCCAGGTCTTTCGTCGCTTTCTGAAAACGGCCTACGACCTGGGTGCGATTCGCAGGGTTTATACTTTCGAGTTTGGCATCGGTGGTAATGCGTTCGCCGCCAATCACGAGAGGATACTCGCGTCCTAACTCGCTCTTCACTTTATCCAGCGCTGCACGCATAGCGTTGGCATTTTCGTCTTTACTGAAGTCAGTAAACGGTTCGTTACGGAATTCTGTCGGCATCTCAGTCTCCAATTATTGTTTTTTGAAATAGTAACACAGCGCGAAACAAGAGAGACGGCGGCAGGTGGCAGGTGGCAGGTGGCAGGTGGCAGGAGCTTAAATCACAGCGGGACTCAACAATCACAAAAAAGCGTGTCCGGAAAATCTTCCAATTTCGTTAACGGATCCAGCCTGGCTCCTGCCCTGCCGCCTCGCCTCCTGACTCAGCGCCATTTGCCGCTCTTCTGCAGCCGCTTAATCTTCCGCTTCACCAGTTCGCGCTTCAGTGAACTCATCTTGTCAAGAAACACGATGCCGTCGCAGTGATCTGTTTCATGCAGCATGCAGCGGGCAGTCAATTCCGTATCATCCAGCTCGAATTCATTTCCATTGATGTCATGAGCACGCACAACTGCTCGCAAACTGCGTTCAACTGGCGTAAAGATTCCAGGGAACGACAGACAGCCTTCTTCCCCGTTTTGATCGCCTTCAGCGTGAATTACCTCTGGATTGATCATCACCACGCGCTGGTCAGGATCTTTGCCCCCGGAGCAATCCATCACAAACAGCCTCTTTGAAACACCCACCTGGACCGCAGCCAGCCCGACACCTGGTGCGGAATACATCGTTTCAAACATGTCGCCAACCAGCATCTTTAACTCATCGTTGAATTCAGTGACCGGCTCACCCGGATTATCGAGTACCGGGTTAGGCCATGTAACAATATCCATCAATGCCATGCTTTAACAGTTCCTATTCCAGGAGAAAATTTGCGGACAGCATACGATGTAGATTCTACGATGGAGGATGCTTTGGGCTCTAGTGGACAGGGTTCTAGAGACAGACCGGCGGAATGCGTATCCTGCTAATAGCCACGAAGTTGCTCTCGATACCCTTCAAAGTTTCGTTTCATTTCACCGAGACTATCGCCGCCAAACTTTTCCCGCATTGCTGCGGCGATCACGAGCGCAACCATCGCTTCACCAATAACTCCCGCAGCAGGAACAGCAGTAATGTCGGAACGTTCGAAAGCGGCCAACTCCTCCTGCTTGGTGTCGATGTCTACGGAGCGCAGGGGACGGCGTAAAGTAGACAACGGCTTTAGATGGCCGCGGAGGCGAATCTCCTCGCCGTTCGTAATTCCCCCCTCGAGCCCACCCGCGCGATTCGTCTCTCGTATGAACTCTTTGGTTTCGTCGTTGTACGCAATCTCGTCGTGGACTTCTGAACCGGGCAAGGCGCTGGCTTCACTTCCTGCGCCAATTGAAACCGCTTTGACCGCAGGGATCGACATGATCGCCTGGGCCAAGCGTCCGTCGAGTTTCGAGTCCCAGGAAGTGTGTGAGCCAACACCAGGCACAACACCCCGCGCAACGACTTCAAAAATCCCGCCGAGCGTATCACCGGCTTCGCGCTTTGTGTCGATCAACTCAATCATCTGTTGTTGCAATTGTGAATCAGCGCAGCGCAACGGCGCCTCATCCGAAATAGCGGCTATATCTCTCCACGATATGTCCAGCGGTGTTTCAGGAATACCACCAAGTTGAATCACATGACTCCGAAGCTCAACGCCAAAAGCGGAGAGTAACTGTTTAGCAAGCGCACCGCACGCCACCCTTGCGGCCGTCTCTCTGGCGGAGGCTCGCTCAAGGATGTTTCGAAGGTCACGGGCTGCAAACTTTTGGCCGCCGGCGAGATCCGCGTGGCCCGGACGCGGCCGGCTAAGACGACGAGACTTCGTTTCCGCGACCTCACGAGGTTCGGCGTTCATCACTTCGGTCCAGTTGGCCCAATCCTTGTTTTCGACCATGAGCGCTACCGGCGAACCTAGGGTTAAGCCGTGCCGAATCCCGCTGAGAAGCTCCACCTGATCCTTCTCAATCTTCATTCGGCCGCCGCGGCCATAACCCCATTGTCGTCGCTCAAGCTCACGATTGATTTGGACCACGTCAACCGGCAGTCCGGCAGGTAGTCCTTCAACAATCGCGACGAGTGCGCGACCATGTGACTCTCCGGCTGTTGTGAATTTCAACATTTTTCGGCTTGGTTAGTTGCTAGTGGTCAGTTGTCAGTAGTTAGTTGTCAGTAGTTAGTTGTCAGTAGTTAGTTGTCAGTAGTTAGTTGTTGCGTGGTTGTATTGTCGTGAGGCTAAACCCAAACTGTCTTTAGCAACTAACTACTGACAACTGACTACTGACAACTGCCAGTTCACAAATATTCTTCAGAAAAAATGTTCCCGCGACCCAGAATGCCTTCAGGATCGAATACTCGTTTCAGCGACGCCATCTCGCGCAGGTGCGCATCGGAATACAAGAGCCGTAGATAGTCTCGCTTCAGTTTCCCGATGCCGTGCTCAGCCGATATCGTTCCGCCCACCTCCACTGCGCGTTTTACGAAGCCCAAATATAACTCTCTCGCCGTGGCCGCTTCGTTATCATCGCGCGGCAATATGTTCACGTGCACGTGATTGTCACCAATGTGACCAAAGATTGTGTACCGGAGATCTGTTGCGCGAAGCGTCTCCTTATAAAAACGCAACATCGAAGCAAACGCATCATCCGGCACCGACATGTCTGTAGAAACTTTCCTTTGATTGTGCCGTGCAAACCATTCATTCATCAGGACCGGAAGCGCATGACGAAATTCGCGCAGCCGTATCTGGTCTGCTTCCGCGTTGGCAAACCAGGAGTCGTCGCTGAGGGCTTTGTGTTTTTCAATCAATCCCAACCATTCATTCATCAGGGTGTCTTCAGTCGACGGAGTTGTTTCCTGCTCGAAGAATATTGCCCCAATTGCTTTCGCAGGAACCGTTTCATACTTCGTTCGCAGGAACCTCAGCGATTCCTCATCGAAATACTCAAGTACCCGGGCGTCGATCAGCCTTGGACTTGGTTCAACTCCATCAGCGTGGCCCTCAGCACGGCGGTCACCGATTTCGAAGGCCTTTTCCATTAGCGCCCCAAGCCGGCCGGCTCCACCCAACCCCGATTGCCGATTTCTTAGTGAAATTGATCGCGCCTCCGAAACAAGAGCGAGAAGATTTTCTTCGTTGTCGAAGAACACGATGCCGCTGAGGAGTCCTTCCGGTTTCGGCAGCAATGCGACCTCTGCTTCAGTGACAACTCCAAGAGTCCCTTCGCTGCCGATGAACAAATCCAGCGCGTCCATCTCGGGGGCGACGTAATAACCTGCCGCGTGCTTTCGCGTCTTTGGCATCTCGTAGGTCGGCAACTTCACCGCCAGTACGCCGCCCGACGGCAACGGGATCGTGATCTGCCCACTCGCATCAGCTCGAAGCTCATCGCGTCGAAGATCGAGTAGTTCTCCGGTCGCCAACGCAACCTTTATCCTCGATACATGATTTCTCGTCGAGCCATACTTAAATGTCCGCGAGCCCGAAGCGTTGGTTGCCATAGTCCCGCCCAGGTAACAACCGCGCTCGGTTGGATCCGGAGCGTAAAATAACTTTTCGATGTCAACGAACTGTTGTAGATCGACAAGTCGAACACCAGCCTCAGCGACTACCCGACCACCGCCGTTGTCGTCTCGCACCATGCTTTTGATCTTGTTCAATTTGTCAGTTGAAAGCACCACACCGCTATAAGGTATGCGGCCGCCCACGGTCCCTGTTCCTGCTCCGGAAACCGTTACCGGAGTCTTATCCCGGGTCGCGGCCTTGAGTATGTCCGCGACCTCTTCGGCGCTCTCCGGAAAAACGACGCTATCCGCTTGACCTTCATTCATGTAACTCGCATCAGATAGAAACGATTTGATGGCATCGGGATTTGATTTGATCAGCATAGTGTTATCCGCTTGTGCCATCAGGCGAGTTGGAGTTCGCGCTCGCGCAACACCTTGATGCGATCGCGCAGCTCTGCCGCCCGCTCAAATTCGAAGCGTTTTGCGGCGCCGCGCATTTCCGTTTCCAACCTGCCGATCGTGGCTTCGATATTTTGAGGCGAGTAGTCCTCGATATCCTCCCACTCGGTCGGCACTTTGAAGTAGTCAGCTTCAGATGCCGTGATCAACGTCGATTCAATCGGCTTAACTATCGTTTGAGGAGTGATTCCATGCTCACTATTGTAAAGCTCCTGAATTAAACGCCGTCGGTTTGTCTCATCCATTGCTCGTTTCATCGAATCGGTCATACGGTCGGCATACAAGATCGCTTTGCCTTGGGAATTTCGAGCGGTGCGACCAATCGTTTGAATCAGCGACTGCTCCGAACGCAGGAAGCCCTCCTTATCCGCGTCAAGAATCGCTACCAGCGAAACTTCCGGCAAGTCGAGACCCTCGCGAAGAAGGTTAATACCGACGAGCACGTCAAACTCACCGCGCCGCAAGTCACGCAGAATCTTGATACGTTCCAGTGTTTCAATATCAGAGTGTAAATAGCGAACTCGCACTCCCACCTCGGTGAAATACTCCGTCAGATCTTCGGCCATTCGCTTCGTTAACGTAGTCACTAACACGCGCTCACGGCGATCCGCACGCTGTCGGCACTCCTCGAGCAGATGATCTATCTGGCCTTTAACTGGATGAACTTCAACCACTGGATCGAGCAAACCAGTTGGCCTGATGATCTGTTCGACCACCTCCCCTCCCGACTTGGTCAACTCGTATGGACCAGGCGTGGCCGAGACGTAGATCGTTTGCCCAATTCGCGCTTCAAACTCCTGGAAGTTGAGCGGTCGATTATCGAGAGCAGACGGTAAACGAAACCCGTATTCGACCAGTGTTCGTTTGCGCGACTGGTCGCCTTCAAACATTCCTCGAATCTGTGGAACGCTCTGATGCGATTCGTCAATCACCATCATCGTGTCGCGTGGCAGATAGTCGAGCAACGTAGGCGGCGGGTCGCCCGGGTTCTTGCCGGTCAGGTGGCGCGAATAGTTCTCAATGCCGCGGCAGAAACCCATTTCCTTGATCAGCTCGAGGTCAAACATCGTGCGTTGGTGCAGCCGCTGGGCTTCCAACAGTTTCCCTTCAGCGATCAGCTTTGGTTCCCACCACTCAAGCTCTTCTTTGATCGTCTTAATGGCCCGCTTGATCGTGGGCCTCGACATGACGTAGTGGCTTTTAGGGTAAATTGGCACACGCGAGGTGTGTTTCTGTAGGACTTCGCCTAGCAGTGGATCGATAGTGGAAATCGAATCCACCTCTTCTCCCCACAGCTCAATGCGAAAAGCCTGGTCCTGGTAACTCGGATAAACCTCCACCACGTCGCCCCGAACTCTAAACGTGCCGCGCTGAAAATTCACATCGGAACGCTCGTACTGAAGCTCGACCAACTTTTGCAGCAGGGTCTCGCGCGCGATACGGGCACCCGGCTCCAGAAAGAGCAACATGCCATAGTACGCATCAGGATCACCGAGGCCATAAATACAGGAAACACTCGCTACCACAATCACGTCACGTCGCTCAAACAACGCGCGGGTCGCGGACATGCGCAGCCGGTCGATCTCCTCGTTGACGATCGCTTCCTTCTCGATGTAGACGTCACCAGCCGGCATGTAAGCCTCCGGTTGGTAATAGTCGTAGTAGGAAACGAAATACTCGACGGCGTTTTCCGGGAAGAGGGACTTGAATTCCTGATAAAGCTGCGCGGCAAGTGTTTTGTTGTGGGCCAGGACCAGCGTCGGCCGTTGCGTTTCCTGGATCACGCTGGCGATGGTGAAAGTCTTGCCACTGCCGGTTATCCCAAGCAGGACCTGATCTTTTAGCCCATCGGTGAGCCCACGCACGATGGATTCGATCGCCTCAGGCTGATCGCCTTTGGGCTGGTAATTTGAACGAAGCTTGAATGCCATTTATGTGTACTAATAGTAAAGCGTAAAGCGCAAATATTGAAAAGGGTCAAATCGTAAATTGTAAATCGCGAATAGCTGGCGCACTGGATTGATGCCTTTTTCGAAAACGAAAAGGGGCCGCGAAGAACATTTCGTTCTTCGCGACCCGAGTTCCCAACTATTTACGATTTACGACTTACGATTCACAGGCTTACGCTGCTGAAGGCGCGCTTTCACGAGCTTGGCTACTGATCTGATAGATCGCCTCCATTACCGAAGAGCGAACTTCTGATGGCAGTGAGCCACGTACCGCGAGCCGACGAAACGCCGGGATGATCTCCGGCTGACCACTGAGAGCAAGCAGCTTCACGACGGCGATACGGACTTCCACGTTCGGGTAGTCTTCGATCGCATGCATTAGCGGATGAACTTCACCCGCCTTTGCCATCAGGAAAAGCAGCGAAAATGCATCATAGGTTTTTTCCCGACTCTCGCCAGTTAGATTAGCGATAGCCTCTCCAGCTAACCCGGAACCGGCCAGAGCTTGGCCGATCCTTCGTCGGCGATCGGGTGACCCTTCGCGAAGGGCGCGTGTAAATGTCGCAGCGCGATCTGATTGCAGGTTAAACAAGGCACGGGCTGCTGAATTGCGAACCTCAACTACCTGATCGTCGAAGGCCTTGGTAATGCAAGGGAAAGCGTCGTCTCCACCGATGGCTGCCACCTCGGCTAATGCCTCTACTCGTTCGCTTGCATGTGGACTTTCAAGTCGGTTCAGAAGTTCCGAAGGAATGCCATCGCCATCTTCGGCCGAGACGATTCCTTTTTCAGCATGGACAACATCAATCGCTTTTGCGGGCTCTTCAAGAGATTCAGTCGGCAACGTGATGGAATCATCAACCACCGCCAGTGTATCGAAAGGATGAGCGTCTTCGGCTAAACTCGGCTCAACCCAGGAAACTTCCTGTTCTGACTCCGACATGACCTTGAATTCAAAAGATCCATCATGGGTTTGAGATAGATCTTCCATTGCCTCAACGTCTGAACTTTCAAGCGTCAGAAGCTGCGACTCTTCTTCTTTCAAGCGAGCATCTTCAGCGAGTCGTTCAACCTCTTGTTGCAACGCCTCAAGGCGGGCTCTCTCCCGAGATTGAAGGCGTTCTTCTTCTTCAATCAACCGCGCTTCGACTTCCGCTCGGCGTCGGGCCTCGTCTTCAGCCATTGCGCGTGCTTCGTCAGCAACACGCTGAGCTTCGGCTTCTGCCTTCTCCCGGGCTTCGCGCTCAGATTGAAGTCGTGCCTCTTCCTCTTTCAAGCGCGCTTCAACTTCGGCACGGCGGCGAGCTTCCTCTTCCGCCATTGCTCGTGCTTCTTCTGCCCGACGGTGTACCTCGGCTTCCGCCTTCTCCCGTGCTTCACGCTCAGATTGAAGTCGTGCTTCTTCCTCTTTCAAGCGCGCTTCAACTTCAGCACGGCGGTGGGCCTCTTCCTCAGCGCGGACGCGCGCTTCACCAGCGAGTCGTTCGGCTTCTGCCTCCACTCGCTTGCGAGCTTCCTGTTCAGCTTCAAGGCGCGCTGCTTCCTCTTGTAAACGGGCCTCGAGTTCTACTCGACGTCGGGCTTCTTCCTCGAAGCCTGCCCTAATCTCTTCTGCGCGACGGTTGGCTTCAGCTTCAACTGTCGCCCTGGCTTCCTCTTCAGCCTGGAAGCGCGCCTCTTCTTCTCTGAGACGGGCTTCAACCTGAGCTCGAGTAGCCGCCGCTGCTTCGGCCCTTAAACGGGTCTCCTCGGCGAGCCTAAACGCTTCCGCTTCTGCATGGATTCTGGCTTCCTGTTCGGCAAGTAGTCGAGCCTCCTGCTCTTTTACCAAAGCTTCAACTTCTACGCGGCGTGCCGCCTCTTCCTCCGCGTTCATTCGGGCGCGTTCGGCGAGTTGGCGTGCTTCTTCTTCGGCCTTCGCTCTGGCGTCCTGCTCAGATTGTAGTCGAGCTTCTTCCTCTTTGAGTCTGGCTTCGAATTCAGCTCGGCTGCGAGTCTCTTCTTCGGCCTTGCTTCGGACCTCTTCTGCTAACCGGCGGGCCGCTTCTCGAGCCTCTTGCTCCGCGTGTAAGCGTGCTTCCTGTTCCTTCAGACGTGCTTCAACTTCGGCTCGATGGCGAGCTTCCTGTTCAAGCTTCAGGTTTATCTCTTCGGCCGCGATGATTGCCTCTTGCTCAGCCTGTGCTGATTGCTCTTCCAGACGGGCTTGCGCCTCAGAGCGGCGCCTCATCTCCGCTTCAATCCGCAGCCTTTGCTCTTCTTCAGCCTGGCTAAGTGCAAAGATCTCTGCCTTGATTCTCTGCTCCATCTCGGCCCTTTGCCGGGACTCCTCTTCCGCAACCATTCTCACAGAGGTGAGCGCTGAAAGATGTCTTTCTTCCTGTTCAGCCTTCAGGCGGGCTTGCTCAGCCGCGAGTCTACGTTCTTCCTCTGCCTGTCGTTCCGCCTCTTCAAGGTATTCGGCTTCCGCACGGCGTCGTGCCTCAATTTCCAGCCGCTGACGTTCCAGCTCCATCTGGCGACGCGATTCATCTTCAACCTTATTGCGCTCTTGCGCCTCAACGAGTAATCGAGCTTCAACCTCAGCACTCTGCCGGGCTTCTTCCAGCTGAGACCGGCGACGCGATAATTCCGCGGCCACTTGCATCAGGGTCTCTTGCTCGACACGTAAACGAGCTTCTTCCATGCGATGGCGCTCTTCAGCCTCACGTCGCAGTCGCTGGTCTTCAGCTAGACGTCGTGCTTCCTCAGCCGCGCGCAACCGCGCCTCGTCTTCAGCCCGCCTGGCTTCTTCTTCCGCACGTAGCTTCGCTTCACGCTCAGCTTGTATGCGCGCTTCGACTTCAGCCCTTAAACGGGCTTCCTCAGCGGCGCGCAACCGTGCCTCTTCTTCAGCCCGCAGTCGAGACTCTTCTTCCTCGCGACGACGAATTTCCTCAGCTACGCGACGACGCACTTCCTCTTCAGCGATTCGTCGCGCCTCCTCCTCTGCCCGCCGTCTTGCGTCTTCGGCTGCACGAAGTTTCGCTTCCTCATCTTCTCGACGTCGCGCCTCCTCGTCTTCGGCGCGTTTTCGCGCTGCTGCAGCTTCGGCTCGCTTTTGTGCGAGGTCCTCGGCGGCCTTTCTCAACGTCTCAGCTTCCTGTCGAAAGCGTTCTTCTTCTTCGGCTCGTTGCCGTGCCTCAACTTCTGCGCGGATTCGAGATGCTTGTTCGGCCACGATGCGGGCTTCTTCCTCGGCCTTTTGTCGTTCAGCTTCTGCTAGCATTCGTCTGTAAGTCTCTTCTTCAGCGCGTTTCCGGGCCTCCAGTTCTATTTTGATCTGGGTTTCGTGTTCAGCCTTAATCCGAGCCTCATCTTCCGCCATCCTTCGAGCTGATTCAGCCTCGAGCCGTCGTTGCTCTAAATCTTCTGCAGCCTTCCGTAAGGCTTCCTCTTCAACGAACAAGCGCTCCACGCTTGCTTCGAGAACTTGGGCACTCGCTGCCGTTTCAACCGAAGAATCGAGACTTGATGCTGCTTTTTGTTGATCAAAGGAACTTAGATATTCTGCGAAAATCTCGCGTTTTACCTTCTGCGGTTCGACGTTCGATACCGACTTTTCGTCAGGCTTAGAAACGGGCTCCTGAAACGCCGTCGCTTTCTTTGCTTCAGTAACCGCAATTGAATTGAGGGCGTGTCGAACGACTGCTTCGGGCAGTTGCGAATTCGTTTCGCGAATCAGTAGGTCTTCCAGCGGCGCTATTGCCTTAGGGTCTCCAATTTGACCAAGCGCTTCTGTAGCTGCTCTGCGGACTTCGGCGGCGTTGTCTTTAAGAGCCGCAACGAGGTGCGCTGTAGCTTTATGATCGCGCACAATTCCCAATTTTCTGGCAGCGGCGGCACGATCCTTAGCCGAGTCGTCGGTTCTCAGTTGTCTTGTCGTGTCATCAAAGTATCCGTGATTCATGAAAGCTCGACGAGCACAATCCACCTGCTCAGCATTCCGGCCACTGAGCGCGGTTAGCAATTGCGACGCGATGATCTGGCGCGTAGCCGGATCGTTCGCATCAATAGTGTTTGCGTCATAAGCGAGGCCGGAGAGAAGCTTACTGACTTCAGCATCCATTCGCTCAAATTGCGAACTGCGATTAGACGACGACTGCTGATGACTGTTAGTCGGCGCTTCTAGTGAACGCCAGTCGTTGGAGTTTTCAGCCGGACTCTCGATCATTGGATCTGAGATCTGAGGAGGAGAGGTGCGCGCTTTAACACGGCTGGATGCCAGTTCGCGAGTTTTAAGAATGGCAATCAACGCGGCCTTGTGTTCCGTCAAGGCTTCACGAAGGGCTTCCGTTAACGCGCCCTTCGGCGCATCGACGACCAAACGATCGTTGTTGTCCCCTTTAAGTGCCAGGTCAATCCCCAGCTCTGCGCAAAGTCGCATTAATGATTGGACTGTCATAGTTCAAAAACCTCCCGCTCTGGCACGTCGTTCTTCCTTGCATAGTCTGGTATTGATGGCGCTGAGTGAATCCATGAATGGTTCATTGGCGCCAAACGCGATTTGGCAAACTCGGGTTCCAGAATCACCTGGGACCAATCGCTATCCTCAACCAACGGCTCATTCAATGCCGCCGCAGGTAATGTTACCTCAGTGTCCCTTAGGTCGGATACATTGTCATCAAAAACCATAGCGTCGATTTCGGGATTGGCGGTTGACTCTGCCACATCGCTGTCCGGGGAATACTTAGGCTGAACTTTTGCCACTTTGACCCTTTTTGTTTTCACATGTTTCCGTCGTTTTCGATACAGCACGGCGCCCGCAAACACTAGTAGGCTCAGTAAAGCGATCGCGCCCACTGCGGCGGCTACCAGGTTTGCCGAAACCCACCTCTTGGCCACTTCACTGCGCTGCCGCCATCCCAGGGAACCTGCGGAAGGAGAATTCACCATCGGGCGGGGCTGAAGTGGCGTCGATTGCGGGATCGCAGTCGATGTTTGATAGCTTGGAGTAGACGAAGGCGTGAAACTGGCCGGGGAATCCGGCCTTGTTGCCGAGTTTACTTCGTTAGCATGTGATAACGCGGCTCCCGACTTGGGAGACGCCTTTGAAGTGGCCACATTGAAAACTTTGTTTGCGGACGGCCGGTTTGGGTTTCCCTGTACAGAAGTTCGCTCAGGTGGCTCGGATACCTGCCGTTCGGAATTAAATTCTTGCGTAACAATGCGTGGGCGGTTGGCAGTAGGCGAATCAGGCGGCATGGGGCCCGCGGCATCGGGGCTCCGTCGCTGTTGATTGTTCGAATTTTGCAACGTCACAATTCCCGGGATGGCACTAGACGTTGGACGAGTTGGCGTCGAATTTGGGCTACTATTTCGCAGAGCTTTATTCGAGGCGGAAAAAATCACGTCCAATCGATTGAAGCGCTGATCGACTCGAGCACTAGCTCCCAACAGTAACTTAAAAGAGATGAGGATTCCGTCGCCTACCCTCTGGATCTGCACGTCATCAAATCCATCGCCACGAAAGTTTGGTTGTGCTGCAGTGAAATCGGCGAGCGGAATTCTCACGTAGAAGCGATCGCCACGTCGGAATGCTTCGTAATCATTCAAAGCTGAATCGGAGAAGACACTGATTCGCGACCCCTCTGCCAATTCACCAAATTGCACCGAAGTGATTCGCTTCTGTGAGTTCTTCTGCGCGAGGGATGAAGTGATGCCGGAATTAACCAGCATCAATAAGGCTAGAAGCACGACGCCGGGACGTCGTTTGATTCCCTTAACCGTGGTGTAAATTAAGTTGAGTTTCATGGGGCGAAGAAGGGAGGACTGCCTTTTTGGATAATGCGATTCTCAGTCCGCGCAGTCCACTGTTTCATATTTCAAGTTCGTCAGCCTCCCGAAAGGCATCTGCCTCGAAGGCCGAAGCCACTTCCGTTTCAAAGTCAGATCCCAGGTACGACGCAACGGTCTCCGATTCAAGCGTTTCGAACGGCGGGTGTTCGTGCGTTTCGAACGGCTGGCCATTTTCGACTGTTTGCTCGTCGAGGATTTCGTCGTTATGAAGCCTGTCCTGATCCAGCTTATACATAGCTTCTAACAGAGCCGTCTTTACCACCTCACCGATTCCATCTTTGACCGCCAATTCTCGTAGCTGATTGAAGGTTTCCGGATGGCCGGTGCGGCCCAGCAAGTGAACTGCCTTCAGACGAACATCCATTCGGGGATGATCGGCGATAGCTTCTAATATCGGTTCATTCATTCTTGCTTTGGTCAACAAACAAATGAGCGAAAACGTTTCATAAGCTTGTCGATGATCAGCGTAGGTAAGTCTGTCGAGGTTTTGAGAAACGATACCAGCTTGAATACATGCCTTCGCTACGCAGGCAAGTGTTTCATCGTCGCTGGTTTCAATGACGCGGACGTAGGCGTCCGCCCGATCGAAACTGAGACGATTGACCGAGCGCGCGGCTGCAGCTCTAACTTCGCGAGATTCGTCAGCCATCCCAATCAGCACAGTAGCAAAAACCGACTCATGATTAATTGAACCTAAGCTCGAAATAGCAAGTGAACGGATCGTGGGCTCAAGATCGTGACGGGCAACTTTAGCAATAGCGTCAACAGCACTCTGAACTCGAAACTGCACCAAGGTCTTAAGAGCTTCGGACCGTTCGGCGACATCGCCGCTTTCAACTGAAACCAATGCCTGTGTGCATTTTTCGTCGCCAGAGTCAGCAGGTAAGTTGTCTACTTGAGAAGATGGCTCGAGGTGCGTGATCTCTCTAATGGTATTGCCGACATCGCCTGGTCCAAGCAGCCCCGCATCAGCGGGTACAGCGTCCAAGAAGTTCAGGCCTTCGACTGAACATGCGCTCAGCGTACGACTTAATAGGGAGCTCGGGACATCCGGATGGGTTCTTGCGATGTCTAAAAGGGCCCCAATCGCTGCGGGCAGTTTCAATTCGCCAATGCTCATGACTGCCTGGTTGCGAACGATTGACTCCGAGTCGTAAAGACTTTCCAACAAGAATGGCAAGGCAGTGGGAGATTTTATCTCGCCGAGAGCTCGGGCTGCGGAAGTCCGCTCAAACGCGTCGGGAGCCAGCAGCAATGCTGCACATTGACGCGCTACAAATCCATACTCTTCCAGTGCCGCTCTCGCTCTGGACTGACCCTTTTCGTCAAGCTCGGTTGAGTTAACGCCCTTGATTAGTGACGTTTCTATCGCCCTTCGGTCATCAGTAGCGCGTGAAGCAAGTACGTCGATGCGGTGAGGCTGGCCCAAAACAAGTTTGCCAACTTCCTGGTCTATGCGATATGCACCGAAGAGAGAAGTGGGGGCCGCAACTGGCATTCGGACGACTGGCTGACGAGACGACTTAGCGGACAGGGACGTATCCGTCATTCTCACCAAGCTCTGAGAGTTAGGACCGTGGGAAGCAGCGTTGCTAGGCGTGTTGCCAGGATCTTGAACCTTATCCGCCGCAACACGTTTCCTGGAAGCCGGCTCTTGCTTGGACCGGATCTTTCGGGACACCAGAATGCCAAGTATTCCCAGTGCAAAAACTATCACCACACTTGTCCCAGAAAAGACCGAGGACAGGACGCTCTCCTCTTCGACTTGCACCTGAACCGCTGGTGCTGCTGTGCTAACGCTCGGTGCTTGTCGGCTGCTGGCTATCAGGGACGAATCGTAAACCGGTAGAGACCGGATGGGATCGGATGATGATTTCTTTTCGGTTCCCGCGGATTGTGAAATGGCACCCAAACTTTCGGTGCCTGATGAAAGCTGCACTGGTACAGGATCTCTCTGGACCCTCTTGAATTTAGGCTCCTCAAAAAGGTTACTTTCCTCCCGGGTGGTTGAGCCTCTGTGAGCTTGGGACTCCGTTGGACGGCCCTCGAGTTTGCCGTCAATCACCAGGCTCAATTGGTTGTGTGCGGAACTAAGACTGACTCGAGTGCCAGGCCTGGTTTGAGCCACGATCTCAAGTGATCCACCAACGCGTCGAACCTTTACGCCGCGGCCAGGCTTCAGAGATTCATTGGAAATTGTATTTGGCAACACGACGTGGAAGCCTTCTTCGTCCTGCCAGGTTTGCGCGCGGGAAAGCGCATTGTCCGCAGCTATCGTTACGAGGCTTCCGCTCGCTGAGGTTTGAGACGAGATATTAGAAACCTTCACAGGGACGTGCGGACGCTGCGCATGTGAAACGAGCTGAGAAACGCCAGCGAGAGCCATGCAGAATAGGATTAGGCTGATTACGAGGCTGGCTCTCACCAGCGCACTATCGGCTCTAAAACCGTCTCGTTCCAATCTTTTGGGTTTGTAGTCTTTCATGATTAAGGGGCCGGCATCGTAAGGCTGGTCAGCCTAACCGGAGTAGGAGGAGTTCAAAATGCGGCAGCTACTATTTACGACTTGCGATTGAAGGCCGCTGGCTAGGCGTCGGGCGAGATGACGAAGCTTGAGTTATTGTTCGTCGCTAAATTTGTAGCCGATTCCCCAAACAGTAAGCACCATTTGCGGGTTTTCCGGGTTCTCTTCAATTTTGGCTCGCAACCGATTGATGTGTGAATCAATAGTTCGATCGTAGCCTTCGTAAGAATAGTCCCAGATTTTTTCAAGGAGGTATTTGCGGGGGAACACCCTACCCGGGTTCGCTGCGAAGAGTCGCAGGAGGTCAAACTCTTTGGGAGTCAGGTCGACCTGTCGCTCTCCAATTGTAACTTCTCTTCTGGCCGGATCAATCCGAAGCCGGCCACGGTTGATAGGTGCTTCATCCTTAGCCCCATCCGCATTTAAAGGGGTTCTACTTCTGCGGAGTACGGATTTGATCCTAGCTTCCAGTTCTCGGAGGCTGAAGGGTTTAGTGATGTAGTCGTCCGCGCCCATTTCCAGCCCGAGCACTTTGTCAACCACGTCATCCTTTGCAGTAAGCATCAGAATCGGTAAATAGCCAGCTTTCTCCCGAAGCTCCCGGCAAACGGCCAAGCCATCCATTTTGGGGAGCATTAAATCCAAAACCACAGCGTCCGGAGGATCATCCAGAGCTGTCTTAACTCCCATCAAGCCATCTTCAACGGTTTTCACGCTATAACCCGCACGAGAGAAGTATTCGCTGATTGCGCTCGAAATATTTTCATCGTCCTCGACGACAAGAAGAGAGATCTTGCGCTCGCTTGGTTCGGTTGTCTGATTGTTGTCCTTGGATTTCTGTCTGTCAGTAGCTGTAATTGTCATCAGAATGACTCAAGGGGAAACTGACATGCAGGAGATTTGGAGGTCTGGCGCCGTTGGGTATCCCAATCGGGCCAAGGAATAGTACAGGACAAGCTTCTCAAACTCAAGCTTAATGTTTGTCGGCACCCCTAACCGGTGTAGAAATATGAGCAAAACCCCGCTTGCCGCTCAGTTATCGAACTCCGTAGGACATAATCTGAGCGGGTCTCCCAAAAGTCCGTGTCGCCTTTCTGTAACCACCAGATTGGTTCCGACGCTGCCTAAGTCGGAGCCATCGCTGGGTTCACTGGGATCTTTGATTCAATAACCATCGCAACCAGAAACGCGGTGCTCCTGCACCTCAATTCCACAATTCACCCCGAGCTTCAACTTAAAACCGAGGCTTTCTTGACAAAGCTTTTTGGCGCGAGCAGAATTCCCGTTCGCCGAAAATACATTTTAGCTCTCTTTAACCTTGTAACTTCTTAACCCTGTAATAGACGCCACATTATGAGCGCTGCCGCACTTCTACAGAGTTCCCTTACTGAGTTGAAACTCGTCAAACGTGGAAAAGTCCGCGATGTATATGCCGTTGATGGCGAGCACTTTTTGATCGTCGCAACTGACAGAATCTCCGCGTTCGATTGCATTCTGCCCACGGCCATCCCTCGCAAGGGCGAGGTACTTACCAGGCTCTCGCAATTCTGGTTTGAAAAGTTAGGTCAGATTGTGCCAAACCATCTCGTGACGGCTGAGCTTGCAGAAATGCCTGAAGCTCTTAAAAAGCAATCCGACATCGCTGGCCGCTCAATGCTCGTGCGTAGAGCGGAGGTATTTCCGCTGGAGTGTGTAGTCAGAGGATACCTGGTTGGCTCTGGTTGGAAGGACTATTTGCGCACAGGCGAGGTCTGCGGTCACAAGCTCCCAGAGAACCTCGAAGAGTCAGCTGAACTCTCAGAGCCCATTTTCACCCCCTCGACAAAAGCGGAGGAGGGGCACGATGAGAACATTAACGAGAAGCAAGCTCGCGGGATAGTTGGAGATGATGTCTTGAATCGCCTGCGTGATGTTTCGCTACGACTCTACAATGAGGCACGAGACTACGCTCGCAGTCGAGGAATCATCATAGCTGATACAAAATTTGAGTTTGGGCGCGACAAGAGTGGCGACATTATCCTGATTGACGAGGTTTTGACTCCAGATTCATCTCGCTTCTGGCCCACCGAGAGCTACAGCCCGGGCAAATCCCAACCGTCATTTGATAAGCAGTTCGTCCGAGACTATTTAGAAACTCTCAGGTGGGACAAGCAGCCACCCGCCCCCCCCCTTCCACCTGACGTTTCAAAGGCGACAACCGAGCGCTATCTGGAGGCCTACAAGCTCCTCACCGGTAAAGAACTGTAAGACTCGGACTATTGGGGTCCCTTTTCACGAGGATTCTGGATATGCGAGCCCGACTCGAGGCCCTAATCGAAGAGATGCTCGAAGGGCGAATACTTTTAGGCGAAGCGCTAACCGAATTCGAAAAACTCTACATCCTGAAGGCCCTTTCCCGCAGCAAACGGAACCTCTCCAAAACAGCAACAGCCCTCGGGGTCCATCGAAATACTGTTGCAAAGCGTGTAGCCTCCTATCAAAAACAAGAACGACCTCTGGCTAAAACAAAAGCTGGCTCGCGCTAGGCTACGCCACAACCCGTCTCTCCTGACCTTCAAGACAGTTGACAATAATCCTCAGGCGAATTATTCTTAGCACTCATCTTCGCAGAGTGCTAATTCCCCGGACAACCGGAATCCTAAACCTACTATTTCGTTATTTTACAAGGAACCTTGAAAGGAGAAAGCAAGAGAATGGCTACAAACATTACACCTCTTCACGACCGCGTGATAGTTCGCAGGATTGAAGAGGGCGAGCAAGTTCGCGGAGGAATTATTATCCCCGACACCGCTAAGGAAAAACCCCAGGAAGGTGAAGTTGTGGCGGCTGGACAGGGCAAACACAAGGAAGACGGAACCAGACAGTCACTCGACGTGAAGCAAGGCGATCGTGTCCTTTTTGGCAAATACAGTGGGTCAGAAATTAAGATTGACGGTGAAGAGCTGTTAATCATGCGCGAGGATGAAATCCTCGGAATCATCGAACGCGCAGGCGCAGCCACTGGCACCAAAAAGGGCGGCAAGTAGTCAACCCTGACTTAGCCGCCTTCTTCGTTTCTAATCACATTCAATATTTCAGGAGAGAAGAGAGAAATGGCAAAGCAAGTAGTTCATGGCGAAGAGTCACGCGCGGCGATTTTGCGCGGGATCAATCAACTCGCCGACGCTGTGAAGATCACGCTTGGCCCAAAGGGGCGCAACGTGGTAATCGACAAAAAGTTTGGCTCACCCACAATCACTAAGGACGGCGTCACAGTCGCCAAGGAGATCGAACTCAAGGACTCCCTCGAAAACATGGGTGCGCAGATGGTGCGCGAAGTGGCCTCAAAGACCTCCGACGTCGCAGGTGACGGAACCACTACGGCCACAGTCCTGGCTCAGGCCATCTTCCGCGAAGGCGTGAAGACAGTCGCGGCGGGAGCAAACCCGATGGCCTTGAAAAGAGGCATCGACAAAGCGGTTGAGCGAGCGACTGAGGAGATCAAGCGCTTGGCGAAGCCTGTTAAAGGCGACGCAATCGCACAGGTCGGGACCGTTTCAGCAAATGGTGACACGACAATCGGCAACATCATCGCGGAAGCAATGAACAAGGTCGGCAAAGATGGTGTCATTACTGTTGAAGAGTCCAAAACAATGGACACATCGCTTGAAGTTGTCGAAGGAATGCAGTTTGATCGTGGTTATCTCAGCCCATACTTTGTGACCGATCCAGAGCGAATGGAAGCGGTACTCGAGAATCCATTGATCCTGATCCACGAGAAGAAGATCAGCTCCATGAAGGACCTGCTCCCGTTGCTTGAGCAGGTAGCTAAAATGGGCAAGCCAATGCTGATTATCGCCGAGGACGTAGAGGGCGAAGCATTAGCCACGCTGGTTGTTAACAAGCTGCGCGGCACGCTCAACATTGCAGCGGTTAAGGCTCCTGGTTTCGGCGATCGTCGCAAAGCGATGCTTGAAGACATTGCGATTCTTACCGGCGGCAAGGTGATCAGCGAAGATCTCGGCATCAAACTCGAGAACGTAAAGCTGGAGGATCTCGGCCGTGCCAAGAAGGTGACGATCGACAAGGACAACACGACCATCGTCGAGGGCGCCGGCAAACAATACGACATCGAAGGCCGCGTGAAAACGCTACGGGCCCAGATTGAAGAGACATCCTCTGACTATGATCGCGAGAAGCTCCAGGAGCGACTGGCGAAACTTGTCGGCGGCGTCGCTGTGATCAAGGTGGGCGCGGCTACCGAGACAGAAATGAAAGAGAAGAAAGCGCGAGTTGAAGATGCGATGCATGCTACTCGTGCAGCCGTTGAGGAAGGTATCGTTCCCGGTGGCGGTGTTGCTCTGGTTCGTGCGGCCAAGGCACTTGAAAAGTTTGAGATCAACAAAGCAGGCGAAGGCGATTCTGACGAGCAAATTGGTGTCAACATCGTGCGCCGCGCTCTCGAAGAGCCACTTCGGCAGATCGTTCAAAACGCAGGCAAGGAAGGTGCAGTTGTTGTCGAGCGCGTACGTTCTGAAAAGAACGACAGCTTCGGCTTCAATGCACAGACCGAAACCTACGAAGACCTCGTCAAGGCAGGCGTTATCGATCCGGCGAAGGTTACTCGTACTGCGTTGCAGAATGCTGCATCAATCGCAGGGCTCATGCTCACGACGGAAGCCATGGTTTCCGAGCTTCCTGAGGACGACAAGGGAAGTCCGGCAATGCCCGGCGGCATGGGCGGAATGAGTGGAATGGGAATGTAGTCAGTTCCCTTACTTAAATAGAAGCGGCTTCGCTCCGAAAAGCGAAGCCGCTTTTTTTGACAATTAGTCTTTGTCGAAGCGAGCTTCAATAACGCCACCACGATCCGTACCATGAGTCAATGTTAGTTTCGGATAGCTTTCTTTCTCCGATCTCAAACGCTTTATGCCAAGCTTAGCTTCAACCTCACGAATGCCTGACTCGTCACCTTCAATCTCCATAAACAAACCAAACGGCAACTGGTCAATCACAATCTCTGTCTTCCCAAACTTCCACGTCTCACGACGCTTTTCATAAACCATAGCCGGCGTGAATCCGATTGCATCCAGGATCGATGCCATGGCTTCAGGGTCTTCGACTCGCGTTTCATCTTCCTGTTGGCGTTTTATGTCCGAGCGTGTTGGAAACTTTTCCTTGTAGGTGAGTGTTCCCCTTTTCCCAACCCTGCGCAGCCTCAAGACGGAGCGCTCGACATTTATAGCTTCGCCGGCGTAAAGAGTGTTCTCCTCAAACTCTTCGCCGATCCTCCTGGCGCCTATCTGTGGAAGACGGGACAGAATGTCTTCCCGCTGTTTTTTTGTCAGGCGATATTTTTTTTCAATTTCGATCGGCACAGGGAAATACTCGATGGACTACGAAGACAAGTCAAAAGTTACGATTGTCTGACCCACCTCATAACTTCAGGAATCGTGGCCCGCTTGCCGTACATCAGCATTCCAATTCGATAAATTCTCGAAGCGAGCCAGAGCAACAGCACAACTGTCGCAGCCCCAATTCCAAGGGAGAGGAGAATCTGCCATAGAGGCGGCGTTTGAGCAACAATGCGAACCACCATGGTAATTGGGGCGAAAAACGGCAGCATGGATACCCAAAAAGCAAACGATGAATTGGGTGCGCGTATCACCGGAAACGCCATGTAAAGCCCGGCCATGAGCAGAAAAACTACGGGCATCGCCAGTTGGCCGCCTTCTTGTGCCGTCGTTACCATTGAACCAATGAAAACGTAGAGACTCGCATACATGAAATAGCCAAGAACGAAAAAGAGAAAGAAGTAGACAAAGAAAGAGCCCGGCAACTGCGGAATTACAACGTCGCCCACATTGACCCCCTGCGACGCAAGCATGCCGACGCCATAAATCGACAACATAGCAAATGCCAGCGTCCAGATTCCCAGCTGAGTCAGCGCCACGAGCGAAACGCCAATCAGTTTACCGACCATCAATGTCGACGAACGAACGGAAGAAAAGAGGATTTCAGCGATTCTCGTTTCTTTCTCCTCGATAATCGCGCCCAGCACAACCTGCCCGTACATTAGCACCGAGATGTAAATCAGGAAGGCGATAACAAAAACCATGACAAAGCCGGCACCGGTGTCCTGGACTCCCTCTTCTCCCTTCTCGTTTACCCGGTAGGCGACGAGGTCAACTGGCTTGGACAGGTTTTCAATGTCGCGCTCTTTTACACCCTGTGCAACCAGCCGTTCTCTCCTTACCGCCCGATTGAGACGGTCCTCAATCTGTCCACGAGTAATTACGTCCCCAACATTCCGACCGTAGTAGGACGTTTTACTCTCGCTGTTTTGCAGGATGTCAGGAGGAACCAGAAGATAACCATCGAGTTCATCTCTACCGATTCGTTCGTTCAACTCACGCCGAACGTCATCAATTGCTCGACCTCCTGGGATAACGCGTTCGACCTGAAAATTTCCGCTCATGGATCTTCCGGCAGTCTGAGCTCGGTCCTTAGTGTTAGCGTTTAAAGAACCTGCGACACTTGCACTACTGTCATTCACATCACCACGATCCTTCCGAAGCAATGAACGGCGGATCGATTCATACACGCGTGTCCCTTCGTTTTGATCCACTATCGCTATTCGTGTATCGCCGCCCGCTTTAATGCTGAACAAGAGGCCCGGCACGATGGTGAACACTACCAGCATCAATGGTCCAAGTATCGTCATGATCACAAAAAACTTGGTGCGCACTCGCTGGATATATTCCCGCTTGATGATCGCCAGGAGCTTTCTCATACAGTTTCCGTGACTTTCTGAACAAAGATGTCGTGAAGACTTGGCTCAATCATTTCGAATTTTTCGATAGAGGCACCGCCGTCAACGAGTCGGGCGAGCAGTTGTTGCGCACTTGTCCCGTCGGCAAGTAAAGCTTCGATGTGGTCGTTATGGCGGGCGATTGTGCTTACTAACGACGGATCAGCCAACACCTGATCACCACCAGTCAGTCGTAATCCTACGGCGTTGCGGCTAAAACCTTTCTTCACCTCGCGTATGCTGCCCTCCAAAACTTTTCGGGCGCGATTGATCAGACAAATGTCATCACAAATTTTTTCCGCCACTTCCATCTGATGTGTTGAAAAGATGATGGTCTTCCCCGTCTTTTTCAAATCCAGCACGATCTCTTTGAGCAGATCGACGTTTACTGGATCCAACCCGGAGAAGGGTTCGTCAAGAATCACAAGGTCGGGATCATGGATAACTGAAGTAATGAACTGAATTTTCTGCTGCATTCCCTTGGAAAGTTCGCTCGACTTCTTATTCTTCCATTCCGTCAACTTCAAGCGCTCCAGCCAATGATTCACCCGCTTCTCAGCTTCTTTAGTTCCAACACTCTTCAACTCGGCGAAAAACTTCAACTGATCGCCAACCTTCATCTTCTTGTAGAGTCCACGCTCCTCAGGAAGATACCCAATGCGATCCTGAAGTTTCGGCGTAATCTGCTGTCCGAAGACAGAAATCCGGCCGGTGTCTGGCGCCGTAATGTTCACTATCATCCGGATGGTAGTGGTCTTTCCAGCGCCGTTCGGACCAATCAATCCAAAGATTCTCCCGGCGTGAACCTCGAGACTGAGATCGTTAACAGCCGTGAAATCACCAAAACGTTTGGTGATGTGATCGATTACGACTGTGGCGGAGCTATTCGTCATTCATGCTGCCTTCGTTACACTAGATTCAGTGCTCGATGAATTTATCGCTTCTGTAGTACGCAAAACCGACGGTTAATGTTTATCCGTGCGTTTAAACCTCCGCAATGCCGTAGGTATGCGAGGTGCAGTTCGTATATTATCTTCCCGACAATTAAGTCCAGTTTTCCTGGCTGCTCTGCGCAAGCGTCTCCCCAGAACTTGCTCTCAACCGTCTGCTCACGAAGACCCTGTTGTTCCTTATGCTAGGAAGAACAAAGATCAAGGCGCTGATGTGTCTGCTCGTTTCGGCGGGCCTGCTATCAGCGCAAACGCCGGAACCAACGGGACGACAGGACCAAACGGAAGTCCTGCGGGTCTTTACGGAACTGATCCAGACCGATGTGATGGTCTTCGACAAAAGTGGTCAGTTCGTAAAGGGTCTAAGAAGAGAAAACTTCGAACTCAAAATTGATGGGAAGTCCAAGCCGGTAGAGTTTTTTGAAACTGTCACCGCCGGCAGTGCCGATGAAGAAGCGCAACTTGCCGCAGCGCGTGGTGTTTCGTCGTCGCTCGATTCCGATAGAGTTTCCGGCGCAAGGCCGCTGGATCGCGGGCGCATAGTCTTCTTTTACGTCGACGATCTCCACCTCGATTTGGGCAGCCTCAATGCAAGCAAAAAAGTAATCAATAACTTCATTGAAAAAGAACTCGGCCAAAACGATCAGGCGGCCATTGCATCGACAAGCGGCCAGATAGGTTTTCTCCAACAGCTTGCCGACAACAAATCCGTCCTCCGGGTTGCTCTTGAACGCTTGAAGTACCGCGCCTACAAGATTTCCGACATGGAACGGCCAGGTATGACAGAGTATCAAGCGCTCCTTGTGGATCGTTACGATCATGACCTGACTGAGTACTATGTCGAGGAGACCTTGAAACGCAACCCGGGTATGAGGCGCGACACGGCGCTATCTTACGTGCGTAACAGGGCCCTAACGATCCTGCAACAAGCTAACACCGCTACTACAAGCACCCTCAGCGGGCTTGAATCTCTCGTTCGCGGCATGAAAAACCTCCCGGGACGGAAACTCATATTTTTCATGTGCGGCGGATTTTTTCTGGATAACCGCAATTCGGATTCGGTCGAGCGATTACGACGCATCACGAGCGCGGCGGCCCGGAGCGGTGTCGTCATTTATTCCATGGACTCGAGGGGCCTGGTCGCAAACACTTTCGATGCCAGTCAGGAAAGCCAGATTGATCCCGCAGGCCGCCTTCAAAGAGCGGCCGGAGGTGAACTTTTCGCGTCGCAGGATGCAATGCACGCTTTAGCGAAAGACACGGGAGGAAAGGCCGTATTCAATACGAATGCTCTCGGGCCTGGTTTGCGTCGCGCATTGAGTGAAACCTCCACCTACTATTTGCTCGCCTGGAAACCTGAACGAGAGGTTGAGGCGCGTAAGTTTCGCCGCATAGAAGTTCGGGTCACCGGCAGGCCTGACCTCACGGTTCAGGTACGTCGGGGTTACTTTGACATCGAACCGGAGCAGCCAGTTGCAAAAGCAAAGAAGACTGACGCGAAGCCTGCTGAAAAGTCTCCTGCGGTCGAGTTGCGCAAAGTCATCGCCGAGCCGTACCCCAATCGCGATCTCCCCATCTCGCTCGGCTTGCACTATCTCGACGATCCTGCAAAGGGCGCCGCGTTGTCCGCGGCCATGGAAGTCCCGAGCGAGCTTCTTTCCTTTTCAACTGTAGAGGGAAAGCAAACCGCTGTAATGAACGTGGCGGGCAGTTTCTATAACGATCGCGGACAGGTTGGCGCGTTCTTTAATAACCAGGTGAAAGTCGAAACGACCTCAGCCGAAGCGACCAGCAATCGCAAAGGCGTTATCTACAACTACACGGTCTATCTCAAGCCTGGCCTCTATCAGGTACGAGTCGGAGCACGAGACGAAAAGAGTGGTCGCTCCGGAAGCGCTCATGGTTGGGTTGATATTCCCGATTTGTCTGCGGGTCAATTCGCATTAAGCAGTTTACTCGTTGGAGCGCGGGAAGTGGGTGCCCTTAGCAACGCATCCCTGGGAACAGGTCAGACCACAGCAGTGAACCTAAGTGTAGCCCATCACTTTTCGCCTAGCGGGTATCTTCGCTTCCTTTTGTTTGTTTACAACGGCACACCTTCGCCAACTGATTCCAAACCCGACCTTGCTGTTCAAGTGCACCTTCTGCGGGACGAGCAGCCGGTGGTGACGGCCCCGCTGAAAAAAATCTCCACAGAAGGACTCGCTGATCTGAAGCGCGTACCCTACGCCGCAGAGCTTTCGTTGGACGGACTACCATCCGGCCGATACCAGTTGCAAGTGTCAGTAGTAGATCGGACATCCAAGCGTAGCGCGTCACAACACACTCGCTTCGAAGTTAAGTAGCCACCCCTTTGGTAAAACCCTGGAAGCCAACCAAAGAGCAGCTCGTCGCCGCGGCAGATAAAACTGTTCCGGACGTGATTGCCCCGCGTTTGAAGGTGCTCTTCTCAGGTATCAATCCCGGGCTCTACACCGCTGCTGTCGGACACCATTTCGCACGCCCGGGCAATCGCTTCTGGCCCGCCTTGCATGCGGCCGGGTTCACCGACCAGCTACTGTCACCTTTCGATGAGCGCCTGTTGCTAAAGAGTGGTTACGGAATAACAAACGTTGTGCAACGCACGACGGCCACTGCCGATCAGCTGTCGCGCGAGGAGTTGCGAGAAGGTGGCGAGCAACTCACGGCGAAGGTGCGCCGTTACAAACCAGCATTTCTCGCTATCCTCGGTTTGGGCGCTTATCGAGTTGCATGGGAACGGCCAAAAGCCGTGATTGGGCGACAGGAAGAAACGATAGGTGAAACCGCCGTTTGGGTGTTACCGAATCCCAGCGGACTAAACGCTCATTACCAGGCCCCTCAACTCGCGAAGCTCTTTTCAGAACTTAAGTCAGCCGCGAATAGAGCGCGGTAGTTATGCCGTTTAGATGGGGCCGGTGTGCCCTCAGTCCCCGTCTCGTCAAGAATCCGCTTTCTAAAGGCCACCACAAGAGCATCGCCCACTGAGGTCCCTCCGCAGCGTCCAGTTTTATGGTTCTATTTTAAGTCATCCAACTGCAAGCCCACTGGCTCCGCCCCGGCCCCTTTTAGTCCATCGATCACTTTTGCCACGTCGCCGTAATTAATCGAACGCGGCGCTTTGATGAAAACCGTCTTCTCAATACGGTGTTCTTCAGGAACATCCACGCGCGTCAACATCTCCGCGCGGTAGGAACGATTAAGTCTCCTTTGCCCGAAGAGCGATACCAAAGCAGCGCTGAGCTTTGAGCAATCGTCGACCGTGCCCATGTCGGTCAGTCCGTTCAACTTTAATGTTCGGTCTTGATCGATGGTGACCACAAGAGTTCTCGGGTCAGGCGGAAGAACTTGATCATCGGGTGGAGAAGGAATTTTCGCGGTAAATCGATAAGGCCGCAGCGGCGCCGCCACCATGAAGATAATCAGCATCACGAGCAAAACGTCGATTAAAGGCGTAACGTTGATGAAAGGCTTATTAGAAACAGCAGTAGCCATAACGCATCCTCCTGCGACTTCGGGCAAGTGAGTAGAAAACTCGGCGCTTCGAGAACTTTAGACCCGCCTCAGGAAGATATGTTCCAAACAGAATAGAGGTGCGGAGTGCACTTCAAAGCGAGGGGTTGAAAGAAAGTAGCCGGCGGTCGTAACGACGTGAAGAGCACCTGCTACTTTCTGGTAGCCCTCCCGGCTGAACTCGGCTCATCACTTCACATTTCGAAGACCCGCGACCACAGCACGCGTCACGGCCGGAATCATCCCTCGTTCGTTCGCATGTCCTTCAGTGAAGACAACGAGCACGAATTTCTCGCCAGTTGGTAACTCGATGTAGGCTGCATCATGCCGGGTTGTGCTGGTCCAACCTGCCTTGGCCCAGTACTTTGTTCCAGCTGGCAGGGCCGATCCCGAAAACCCGGTATCCTGACTATCTGTATCCGTAGTCTTCCGCGCCGGATCCCTCTTAAGGAGCTCCATCATTTGTGAACTGCGGCCAGGTGTAACCGCCTTAAGGGTTGCAACTTCCATCATCAAACGCGCGGTAGCATCGGTGGTCAGCTTATTTCTATTTGCGCCATCCGGTTCGCGGGAAACCCGCTCGCGCCCATAAGCGTCTTCGCAATGTGGCTTCTGGTTGACGTTGATGTTGGTGTAACCGAGCGATGAAAAATATCGGTTGACGGCATTTCGTCTATGTTGCCACTCCTTCATTTCCGCAGCAGGCAATTCATATCCACCGGTTGTTTGGGTCACTACGTCGACTACGTAATGGGTTGCCTCATTGCCGGAATCGACGATCATATCTTTCAAAGCGCGCCGCAGCTCTGCCGTATCCTCGATCTTCTTGTCTTCCAGCCAGCGATGGGCCGCAACCAGGAAAAACAGTTTCACAACGCTGGCAGGATAAATTCTCTCGTTGCCGCGGTAACTTGCCATCGTCGGATGCGCCGCATCGCGCATATTAATGAGTGTGATCGATAGCTGTTTCTCGTCAAGTTTCTTTTCAGCAAACTTCGCCAACGTTGTTCTGACTGCCTCGTCCACCAACGCCTGAAGAGTTGGTGACGGCGGAATCTTGACCGAAGTTTGCGGCCTTGCCGGTGAGACGAAAATGGAAACAGCGATACAGGTGGCGAGCAGTCTAGTTGTGTGTCTAATCATGATTTGAAAGCGGCAGAATTGGATTTTGATTGTTTACGCGATCGAATTCGATTATAAGGCAACGCAATGAAAAACGTATCGGAAGAAGGACTAATTCGCGGCATCAGTCGCTGGGATTTAGTCGCGATCGCAATCAACGGAATCATCGGCGCGGGAATTTTCGGTTTACCCTCGAAAGTTTACGCGCTGATTGGCGTCTACAGCTTAATCGCTTTTGTTGTATGCGCCGTGGTCGTCACCATGATCATCCTTTGCTTTGCAGAAGTCAGCAGCCGCTTCGATGAGACTGGTGGTCCATATTTGTACGCGCGCGAGGCTTTCGGACCGGTAGTGGCCTTCGAAGTTGGCTGGCTCGTGTGGCTGGCCCGGCTCACCGCCTTCGCGGCAAACTGCAACCTTCTCGTCAGCTACCTTGGTTTCTTCTGGCCAGGTGCAACGACAACTCTCTGGCGTCCAGTAGTGATCGTTGCGGTCGTGAGTATGTTGACGGCCATCAACGTTCGGGGTGTTCGAGAGGCGACAATCTTCAGCAACCTCTTCACCGTCGGCAAACTGGTTCCGCTCGTGATCTTCATCGCGGTTGGACTATTTTTTCTGAACCCCGGTAGCTATTCCTTTGGACCACAACCACCTGTGGGCGCTTTCTCGCAGTCAGTGTTGTTCCTTTTGTATGCGTTTACGGGTTTTGAGATGGCAGTAATTCCCGCAGGTGAAATTCGTGATCCAAAGCGGAATCTTCCGCGAGCACTGGTGACGGCGATAGGTGTAGTTGCTTGTCTCTATATCCTGATTCAGATCGTTTGTGTTGGAACTCTTCCTGAACTAGCAAACTCTCAAAAGCCTTTAGCCGACGCCGCCACTGTATTCATGGGTACGGCCGGCGGCGCGTTGATCTCGGCAGGCGCGCTCATTTCAATCTCGGGCAACCTTAACATCCTGCTGCTCTCGGGTTCTCGCGTGCCGTTTGCGATGGCGGAACAGAGGCAATTGCCGGAGCCAATCGCTAGGGTGCATTCGCGTTTCTTCACGCCGTACATTTCGGTCCTGTTCACTGCGACCGTGATGCTTATTTTCACACTGAACAGTTCGTTTGTTCAGGCGCTTACCATCAGCGCTATCGCAAGGCTGGTGACGTATGCCGTCACGTGTCTATCCCTTCCCGTGTTTCGCCGCCGCGCCGACGCGCCACCCGCCGCATTTCGACTTCCGGGCGGAACAGTCATCGCGATGTTGTCGCTAGGGTTGGCGATCTGGCTTGTGTCAAACAGCACTCTCGCAGAGGCGAGTGCGGCGTTTATTGCGGGTGCTATGGGCCTGGCGATATTCTTTCTCTACAGATGGGGCTACCGCGACGGACTGGCTGATGGCGCGAGTGTTACTGAGAGTCACGAGAGCAGCGAGAATGATCAGGGAGCTTCATGAACGACCCGGCCCTCCACAATCGTCATCCGAACTTTGACGTTCTCAATCTCTTTAGGGTCGACCTTGAAGATGTCTTTGGAAAGAATAACTACGTCTGCGAGTTTTCCGGGTGCGATAGTCCCCTTCACTTGTTCTGCAAATTCAGCGTACGCCGATCCAACTGTATAGGCCCGGACCGCCTCATCGACAGAAATTTTCTGCTCGGGAATCCAACCGTTTGGGTTCTTTCCGTCTATCGTGCGACGCGTAACCGCAGCGTAGATTGAGAGCATTGGATCCAAGGGCGCCACGGTCCAGTCCGTACCAAATGCCAGCGTCGCGCCTGCGTCCAACAACGATCGAAACGCGTATGTCGTTTTTGCTCTTTCCAGTCCTATTCGTTTTTCGGCCCATCGGCCGTCGTCAATCGCATGGTAAGGCTGCATTGAAGCGATGACTTTCAATTGCTTAAATCGTGGGATGTCCTCGCGACGTGTGTGTTGAGCATGCTCGATTCGAAAGCGGCGGTCCCGTTCACCGCTGTCCTTCGTCACCTTTTCGAAGATAGACAGGATTTGTTCGTTGGCACGATCCCCAATAGCGTGAATCATCACCTGAAGGCCAGCCCGGTCGGCATCGCGCACGCGGCCGAACATCGCACCTTCGGGAAACATCTCATCTCCTGCGAGGCCGCTCGTATCCGTCGCGTCCTGGTACGGTTCGTAGAAAAACGCCGTCGTTGAACCCAGGCTTCCGTCGGCAAAACCTTTAAGTCCGCCGATGCGCAGCATGTCGCTGCCAAAGTGTGCGCGGACTCCCGTTCGCGCTAATCGCTCCCAGGCCGGCAGAGATGAAACTGCGTAGACTCTGGTCTTCAATTCGTTGCGATCAAGAAGAGTTTGGTAAACGCCGACGTCGTTACCCGCCGACATGTCCTGAACACTGGTGACGCCCAGGCGCGCGGCATGCTCCGTTGCTGCCCGCGCGGCCGCAAGCTTCTCATCAAAGCTCGATTCGGGAATGACCTTCCAGACATAACTCATTGCCGCGTCTTTCAAAACGCCCGTGGGCTCTCCAGTTTTCGGATCTCGGACGATCAATCCACCCGGCGGATCAGGCGTTTCCCGCGTAACCCCGGCGAGCTTCAACGTCAGCGTATTCGCCAACGCCATGTGGCCATCAAGTCGACTGACAAACACGGGCGTATTCTGGGTGAAGCGATCGATCAACTCTTTAGTCGGAAGCGGAGCGCCGGGCCATCGCTCGTGGTCCCAATCACCGCCGGTAATCCAACGTCCGGCAGGACGGCGCTCAGCGAAAGCTCTAATACGCGCGGCAAATTCCTCGGGCGTGTTGGCGTCACGAAGGTCAACACTGGAAAGCTGAAAGCCGCCGCTGAGGAAGTGGACGTGCGAATCGTTGAAGCCGGGTAATACAAGTTGCTGCTTGGCGTCGATGATTCGAGTGCCGGCGCCGGCAAGTTTTCGAATCTCCTTATTGGAACCAACTGCCATTATCCGGCTGCCGTAGATAGCGATCGCTTCAGCGGTAGGCCGCGTCTGATCCATCGTGCGAACGTTTGCGTTGACGATGACGAGGTTGGGAGATGAAGAGTTGGATTGCGATTGGCCGTTCATAAAGACGCAGGATACAAGCAGACAGAGCAGTATCGATTTAAATAGCATGTGAATTAGCTGAAGGGCTTAAATGCGCCTACTGCGCGCACTGCAACAGGCGCCTCTTTGGAGTGCGGCGGCCCGGCGCCGCTTTGGTCCGCGGCGGCCTGGCGCCGCCTCAATCTATGCAATCTTGACGTTGCAATCGTAGCGAAACGGAGGCTGATCGTGGTCGCGCCGGGCCGCGATCGACCAAAGCGGCGCCCGGCCGCCGCACTCCAAAGAGGCGCTTGTTAAATCTCGCGCATTTCTTTAGCTCGACCGTCCTCGCCGCAGCGTGCGTAGTTGCGCAATTCGATCAAGCACCGCTTCGGTGAGTGTCGCCGTCTCTTCGCGATTGTAGTTGGCGGCCCTGAACGCGTCTCTAATCTGCCCCCGGCTCAATCGTGACAGCCAGTTTCCAATCCAGCGGGCGTCGGCGACGGTGATGTTCTCAAAAATGTCCTTCTTCTTGCCGCTGTAGCGGAATTTGACCAGTTCCCCTTCGACCTCTTCCACAAACTTCGCCTTCTCATAGTCTTCGGGGTTGTTGCGGCTGCGTGTGATGGTCCAAAGCACGGGCAGGCCACCTGTCTTTCCAAAGGTGGCGCCAAGATCGCTGACCACATATCTCAGCTTGTTAGTCCCCTTCACCTGAACGACTTCGTTGTTTGAGTCCTTGATGTCCCAGTTTTCCAGGAAAAGCATCATGATCTTGAGGCCCTGCAACTGGCGCGTGCCGATAAAGGGATTCTCTTCCCACTTCCATTCGTCGAGACGCTTTTCCGAATCCGGCCTTGCTTCGAGCCGGACATCTTCAAACGTTCCCTTCCCCGGAATGGTCAGGCGCGGCACCAGATAGTTAATCTCCGTTTCATAGCCCACGGCCCACAGAAGGCGGACAGCTGCCGCTTCAGATTGAGACTCCTTACTAACCTTCGCGACCCACTCGCGCCCGGCGCCATCGCGAATCCGGTATTTAACGCCGGAGTAGCCGCCCTTGTCCTCTTCAAGAAACGTGATGCGACTGAGGTTAGGACGCATAGCGGCGCCACCTGGTCCAAGGAAGAGGTTTCGGGAATTGATGTTTACCGGCGCGGACCATAAGACTGGGACGCCTCGCGGGACTTCCTTTTTCTTCTTTTGCCTTGCTTCGGTGGGAGAAAACGAAACCAACAACAGCAACCCTGCCAAAGCAATCGACTTGCTGCAAACTCTATCTTTGAGCATCTTTACAATCCCTTTCGATACATAGTCATTTTAAGAAACGGCCGGGACAACGGGGGAAAGCAGGAGATAAAAGGCCCGCAAACAATATTGCTTGAATGGCCTTGCATCTTACAGTCAAGAGGTGTTCAGAGTACAACCTTCAGGTGGCTACTGGACCAACGCCAAGCGATATCTTCAGGGCTTGGTTGCCACCACGCAAGCTGAAGCTTGTACTCTGTACGCCTCTTACCAACAGGCCGTTTACGCCTGATGTTGATGTATCATTGTGTCAGAATCAAGCTGTGGACAAACTCATCGACAATCTACAAGCCGTGGTTGGGCTTGATCATGTGCGGTCAAAGCCTGACGAGTTGCTGGTCTATGAATGCGACGGCCTGCCGCACCATAAGTATCTGCCGCGCGCTGTCGTCTTTCCTTCGTCAACTGAAGAGACGGCCGAAGTGATGCGTGTGCTCGCGCGCGAGGGCGTGTCATTCACACCACGCGGCGCCGGCACCGGACTATCAGGTGGGGCCTTGGCCCTGAACAAAGGAGTGGTGATTGAACTCGCGCGCATGCGCAAGATTCTGCAGATCGACGCCGCCAATCGATTCGCAATAGTGCAACCTGGCGTCGTTAACTCCCATGTCTCGCGTGCGGTTGCTCACTTGGATTTGCATTACGTGCCGGATCCATCCAGCCAGCCGACTTGCACCATTGGAGGCAACATCGCGGAAAACGCCGGAGGAATACACTGCCTGAAATATGGCACCACCACAGATCACATACTCGGCATCCGCGTGGTGCTTGCCGGCGGCGAGATAGTTGATCTCGGGGACGCCGGCAACGAAACGATCGGTTACGACCTGACGGGAGTGTTTATTGGATCTGAAGGTACGTTTGGTATCGCGACTGAAGCAACGCTTCGGTTGACTCCAATCCCTCCAGCGGTGCGCACGCTTCTGGCAGAGTTCCACGACGTGAACGCTGCTAGTCACGCAGTATCGGCAATCATCGCGGCGGGCGTGATGCCGGCGGCGCTCGAGATGATGGATCGCGAAATCATCCGGGCGGTTGAAGCCAGCGTCTTTGCGGCAGGCCTCCCGCTTGATATCGGCGCTGCTCTTCTTATTGAGCTCGACGGGCTTGAAGCAGGCATCGACGATGAAGCAGAGCGTGTGAAAAGTATTTGTGTGAACTACGGCGCCCGGAGTTGTCGCTCTGCGCGTGATGAAACAGAGCGAAAGAAGTTGTGGGCCGCGCGTAAGGGAGCTTTTGGCGCAGTCGGACGAATCTCGCCTGACTCGATGATCCAGGACGCCGTCGTGCCGCGCTCGCGCCTGCCCGAGGTGCTAAGCGAAGCCTATCGTATCTCCTCAAAATACGAACTGCGCTTGGCCAACGTCTTTCATGCGGGTGACGGCAACCTTCATCCGCTTATCTGCTTCGACTCTCGTTCGCCTGACGAGGTAAGACGCGTGAAGGAAGCGGGCCGCGAACTAATGGAGGTTTGCGTAAGAGCCGGCGGCAGCATCTCAGGCGAGCATGGAGTGGGATTAGATAAGCGCGAATTCCTGTCAATGATTTTTTCTGACCGCGACATGGATGCAATGCTACGGGTGCGCGCGGCTTTTGATCCCACGGGACTCTGCAATCCAGGGAAAATCGTTCCGATGTTGCGCGGGTGCGGTGAAGGACGGGCGGTGGCGACCCCGGTGGACGTAACCCAAAGTCCCAGCTCCAAAGTCCAAAGTCTGTCGTTGGCTGAAGGTTTCAGAAATCGACAGATTGGAGTTGAGGCAAATAGACCCGCGTCCACTCCTGATCGCGCATCCCTGGACAGCATTGCTCGCCGGTTAACCAGCATCGTCAATGCAGTAAATATCACGGTGAATCCAATCGTTGGGGTCGCGCCTGAATCCATCGAACAGGTCTGCGAAGTTATGAAACTTGCCGCGAGCGAGGGCTGGACGGTTACTCCTGCCGGCGCTGGGACCTGGCTCGACATTGGAAGGCCGGCACTTCCAGTAGATATCGTCGTTAGCACTAAGAAGTTGACTCGAATCATCGAGCACGAGCCGGCGGATCTGGTTGCGTTCACGGAAGCGGGAGTTACCCTGCGAAACTTCAATTCCGAATTGGCGAGAAATGGTCAGTGGTTACCGCTCGACCCACCGGATGACGGCCACTCAACAATCGGTGGCGTGGTGGCGACGGGACTCGGAGGCGCGCAACAGTTCGCTTACGGCGCACCTCGCCGACATGTGATCGGAATGAAGGTAGTGCTCGCCGACGGAAGTCTCATCAAAGCTGGCGGGCGAGTCGTAAAGAACGTGGCCGGATACGATCTCTGCAAGTTGTTTACTGGCAGCTACGGGACGCTGGGTGTGATAGTTGAGGTTAACTTTAAGCTGCGCCCACTTCCCTTTCAGACCGCAACAATGCTTGTCTCAGGTGCTCGTGAAGAACTTTTGGCGAGCGCGAACCGCGTGATAAATTCTCGGCTGTTTCCTACAGCAGCAGAACTTTTTTCCCCATCGCTGGCTTTGCATGCGGCTTTATCTGACGACTCGATGGACCATGTGCTTCTCCTAAGGTTTGCTGGTTCGGCAAATGCTGTGAGGGAGCAAAGCAAACGCGCTAAGGATCTTCTGGCCAGTGGATTGTCGCAGCACGCCCGCATTGTTTCCGAGGATGAGTTTTTGTGGAGGACGATCGCAGCGCTACCAGCACAATTCGCCGGGGCGCTGGTTACTCGAGCTAGTGTTCGGCCCACTGACCTCAATGAATTCCTTGCGCGGTTCGATAAGTTGGACCACCACAAGGATCCGTCCGTTCTGTCGTGGCACGCGGGCGTGGGCGACGGACGCATTCGTATGATTGAAAGTCACGAGACTGCGACCGACGACAATGGGGAACGCATTGATCAGTTAAGAGAAACGGCACAAGCCTTTGGAGGCAGCCTGGCACTTGAAAAGGTGCCAACTTCTTTTAAGAATCGTGATACCTGGGGAGCTTGGGGCAACACGGCGGGACTAATGTCGAGGATCAAGGGTCAACTAGATCCGCACAACATGCTTTCGCCCGGTAGGTTTGGTTTTGAGAAACCTGAATAATTGGGTCGATTTCTTTGAGATTTGAAGCACCGTCAAACGATCCACTAACACACGAACCAACACTAATTATTTCGTGGTCTTTTAGTGTGATTCGTGGATGAGTCTCTGGTTTACCTTGTCTAATATTTCTTTGCAGAAACGAAGAGCAACTATGAGTATGAAACGAACGCGCCGAACACATTTGGCTCTCAGCGCTGCGATAGCCCTCGCCACAATCCTTGTGCCCTTTGCAGGCCTCCGAACCGAACTCCAGCCAACGTCGCTTGCCGCTTCACGTGATCCGGTGCGCGCTAAGCACGGGATTGTGGCTTCGACTAACGAAGTCGCGTCGCGCGTCGGCGTTGACATAATGAAGCGCGGTGGCAACGCGATTGACGCAGCCATTGCCGTCGCGTTCGCACTCGCTGTAACGCATCCAGCGGCCGGCAACCTCGGGGGCGGCGGCTTCATGATGATTCGACTGAAGAATGGTAAGACTACCGCGATTGATTATCGTGAGATGGCACCGGCTGCCGCCACGCGCGACATCTATTTGGACAAGAATGGGGACCTGATCAAAGGCGAGGGTGGATCGTTGGTTGGTTATCGCGCGGCGGGCGTGCCCGGAACGGTGCGCGGCATGGAGCTGGCCTTGAAAAACTATGGCTCCGGCAAACTCACCTGGTCGCAACTGATCGAACCTGCTCGCCGCCTGGCTGCCAACGGTTTCACCGTAAACAATGCCCTGGCGCGATCTCTGCGGGGCAATGACGACTATTTGTCGCAATACGCCGAGACCAAACGCATTTACCTCAACAACGGCAACTTTTATAAAGAAGGCGAACTGTTTCGCCAACCGGATCTCGCGGCCACGTTCGCTCGTCTACAGAGAGGTGGTCCAAATGAATTCTACGAAGGCGAGACAGCGCGTCTGATTGTCGCGGATATGAAGCGCAATAACGGGCTGATGACCATGGATGACCTGCGTGGCTACGTAGCAAAGCAACGTCAGCCTTTGCAGGGAACTTATCGAGGCTACGGGATTATCTCGATGCCGCCGCCGTCATCAGGCGGTGCGGTCCTGATTGAGATGCTGAACATCCTCGAGGGCTACGACCTCAAGAAAATGGAGGCGTCATCGTCCGAGCGTTATCACCTGATGGCCGAAGCAATGCGACGCGCGTTTGCCGACCGAGCAGAGTTTATGGGTGATTCCGATTTCGTAAAGGTCCCGCTTGAAGGTTTGATCGATAAATCCTACGCTGCGAAACTGCGAGCGAGTATCAATCTCGACCGGGCTTCGACCAGTGCAGAGGTCCGCGCCGGAAAACCTGCAGGACACGAGTCGGAAGACACGACACACTTCACGGTTGTGGATGCTCAGGGCAATACCGTGGCCAACACTTACACGTTGAACAATTCGTATGGCTCGGCGGCCGTCGCAAAAGGCACCGGCATTTTATTGAACGACGAGATGGACGACTTCGCAGCAAAACCCGGAACGCCAAACATGTATGGGTTGATTCAGGGCGAGCGAAATGCAGTTGCCCCGCGCAAACGTCCGCTTTCAGCAATGACGCCGACGATCGTTTTGCGCAAAGACGGTAGTGTCTGGTTTACGGTAGGAAGTCCCGGCGGTCCCACAATTATCAACACGGTGCTTTGTGTGATCTCGAACGTTGTCGACTACAACATGAATATCCAACAGGCATTAGACGCGCCGCGGATCCATCATCAATGGCTGCCGGACGAGCTGGTGTTTGAACCCTATGGAATGTCTGGCGACACACAGCGTGCGATGGCTGCGCGCGGGCACAAGCTGGTGGACAGGCCACGCTATCTCGGTGACGCTGAAGGCATCATGATCGAGGAGAAGACTGGCGTGAGACTGGGTGCGACCGATCCCAGGAGGAGTGATGGGCCAGCCGTTGGGTATTAAGCCGGTTTGGACCTTTAGCTAAGCAAACGATCCACTAATCATACTTCTTAGGGGAGTTTCGTATTATTCGTGGATAGTTCGTATTCATCTCAGGCAAAACATCGCCCAACATAAAACAAGAAAGTCTGCGCCACAATCAGCTTGCAAGCAACACCCACGACCACAAAATTCTCATCCATGCTCGCAGCCGAGGAGCAAAAGCTTCTCGCCTGCATCCACTGCGGCTTGTGTCTGGAAGCGTGCCCCACCTACGTAATCACAGGGGATGAAAACGATGGACCACGCGGACGTTTGTACCTGATGCGCGCGGTCGGTGAGGGAAGGCTCGCCAGCGATTCGGAATCTTTTGAGCGTCACATCGATCGGTGTTTGGGATGTCGCGCTTGTGAACAGGTTTGTCCGGCTGGCGTTGAGTATGGGCAACTGCTGGAGGCAGCGCGTGGAGAGTTATTCACGTCGGGTCCGCAGAGGGGTCCGAGTTATGCGCTGTTGCGGTTCACCCTAAAACACGTCTGGCTGCATCCCGGACGCCTGAAGTTGGCGTTTTCGCTTGCCCGCTTCTTTCGCAATTCGGGTCTCGCTCGCCTGTTATTGAACTCGGGGATCGCGAAGCTCTTCTCAAGAAAGATTGAATTTGGCTTGGCCCTATTGGAAAGCTCGGCCGGGAAACGAGCGAACGGGTCGAAACTAGCTACCTCCAAAAGCACTGCGCGCATAGTTAATAACTCACGAACGGCTTTGCTATTTACAGGTTGTGTCGGCGCAGGGCTGTTTTCACGAGTGAACGAAGCGACTGCGCGAGTACTCGAGGTAAATGGATTTTCCGTTCAGGCTCCACCCGCACAGGTTTGTTGCGGAGCGCTTCATGCGCATGCCGGCGATCTGGATGGGGCGCGTACGCTGGCGAGGGAAAATCTTCAGGCATTCTCCAAGCCGGGCGACGCTCCAATAATTACAAACGCCGGCGGTTGTGGGGCAATGCTGGCATCGTACGCTCACTTGTTGGAACACGATGAAACGGTTGTGGACGACGCTCGAAGATTCAGTGCTCGCGTTCGTGATATCAGCCAGCAACTGGAAACTGTGGAAATGAGGACCGGGGCAGATTTACCTGACGAGACTGTCACTTACGACGCTTCGTGCCATCTGCTTTATGGACAGCATGCGGGAGAAGCGCCACTCCAGGTTGTCGGCGCGCTTCCGGGTTTGACTTTCGCGAGGCTCGAAGGCTCCGAGAGATGTTGTGGCGGCGCTGGTATTTACAATTTGATGGAGCCGGAGATGTCGAGCCAGGTCTTAGACGAAAAGCTTGCGAACATCAAGAACACTGGCGCCGGGATTCTGGCTACCGGCAATCCCGGATGCCAAATGCAGATTGGGGCGGGCGCCCGGCTGGCCGGCATGGATTTGACGGTTTGTCATCCTATTGAACTGCTGGACGAGTCGTACCGGCTCGCTGGTTTCTACGGCGTTACAGAACCGAGCGCGGTAGCGCCGGATCAGAAAGACGCCCTCGATTGAAGCGTTGATTAAGATAAATTTGAGCTCAAACAGCAGTGGGACTATTGAACCTCACGAAACTTACAAGGATCCGGCGCTACCGCACTCGGTTCTGTAACGGAGCGGAATATTTCGCAAGGACAAGATTAACATCAGAAGCTATAGCCTCAATTTTAAGGTCCTCGCCATCTTTGCTCCCGTGCTCATCCTCGTGGGCATCGCGGGTTTTCTCATTCCGGCCGAAAAGAGTCTGACCAGCGGCGCGCCGGCTTACAACGTATTTCACGTTGTCTTTGGGTTTATTGGCTTGCTGGTGGTTTGGTCGGGAAAAGAGAAACTGATCAGCTTTTTCAATGCGGGGTTTGGGCTGATAGATCTTTATCAGGCTCTGGCGAGTTATTTGAATTTTGTTCCCGAGCAATATTTCCTTTGGACCAGGGTTGACGACGTTCTACACATTGTCATTGGGTTCACACTTCTAATTATAGGCTGTGTCGGTCTGTTTAAGGACCGCCCCTAATTTCCGTTGTGTGAAAACGACTTCTTTGTCCCAACTGGGCTACGGCTTACAGCCCAGGCTTGCCGGGCTTTGACGGCTACCCTGGGATCAGTGAAAGGTAGGAATCTCCAACCGCAACGCGGTTGCGCCTACAGGGCTTTGGGGGAATTTAAGAAAGCATGTCGCAACCGCGTTGCGGTTGAAGAGTCAAATCTTCTCAATTTACCCAGGGTAGCCGTCAAAGCCCGGCAACCCTCGGCTTAAAGCCGTAGCCCCGTTGGGGCAAAGAACATCCAAGTTCCGCATAACCTCTACCGCGCTCGATTCGCTAAATCGATTACAGCACCACCGACCATAGTCAACTGAACGTTGCCGTCTTGATCGATCGCCGTCAGGTCAGCCCTCTTCCCTTCCTCTATCGAGCCGCAGTCATTATCGATTCCAAGCAGACGTGCGGGATTACCGGACGACATCTGGGATAGCTCAATATCCGTCGCGCCCTGCGTCTTCATCATGCGCACGGCATCCAGCATGCTAATCACGGAACCAGCAATACTTCCTTTTTCGTTGCTTGTGCGACCGTCTTTCACCTTTATCGTTTCGCCCCATATTCGATAATCACCATCGCCAAGTCCCGCTGCGATTACCGCATCACTTATCAACGTAAGGCGCTGAGACGTTTTCGTCTTCAGCAACAGTTGCAAAATATGAGGATCGAGGTGAACACCGTCCGCAATCACGTCGCAGCTAACGTCGTCTCGCAGGAGCCCCCACGCGATGGGACCAGGGGAACGATGGTGGAGTGGCGACATAGCGTTCATGAAATGCGTCATATGGCGAGCACCCGCTTCGAAAGCAGAGTCGAGCAAAGCAAAATCAGCCCGGGTGTGGCCGACGGAAACAACCCAACCGCGTTTGCTCAATTCCCTCGTGAGCTCAATTCCGCCATCGATTTCCGGGGCCAAAGTGATCATGTGCCGGCTGCCGTGAGACGGAAGAGGCAGATCTGAAATGTCAGCCGGTCCCGAGTAGGTGCGGAAGAACTGCGTACGCAGAGCGCCACATTGCGCAGAATTGACGAACGGTCCCTCATAATGAACACCAAGAATCCGCGCGCCTTTGTTGATCTTTGCAGCTTCCTCAATCGCTGTGACCGCTCGCGCGTAGTCAGCTACGGGACCGGGAACAAGCGTTGGAAGCCAACCAGTCACGCCCTGCGTTGCCAGAAATTCTGAGACCCGAACAAGGTCAGCGGCGGACGCCTCCATCGTGTCGACGCCAACCGCGCCGTGAATATGAACATCTATAAAGCCAGGCCGGAGCGTCTCGCCATCGAGGTCGATAACGGAGTCGGCCTCAGGCAAAGATCGAGTCGAGGCGTCAATGATGTGATCGATGCGCTCTCCGTTTATGAGCAGACTGGCTTCCCCGACTCGCTCGGGAAAGACTATGCGGCCATTTCGAAGCAGGATTGTTTTTGGAGGTGAGCCTTTCAAGGTTTGCCGTTACGGCCTTCGCTGATCTGACGCTCTACGATGTTAATCAAAACGTTCAGGCGCTCATCGGTATTCCGCGTCGCTTCGCCAAGACCAAGTATCTGTTGGGTGTGGGCTGCAACCTGCTCACTCTGGGCGGCAATCTGCTCACTCTGGGCTGCAATCTGCTCACCCTGGGCTGCAATCTGCTCACCCTGAGCGGCAATTTCTCGCTCATGAATTTCGGCGATAGAAAGCAACGAACGAATACCTTCTTCTGTGCGGGTCCAGCGAGCCTCAGCTGCGCCGTGCGCATCCGCCAGTGCGTCGATCTTCGCAAACGTCTGCGCCTGCTGCGCGGCGATAAAGTCCATTGCCTTCTGCATTTCTTCGTTGGTCATACGTCTTCCCTTTTGAAGGACCGTCTAATTACCGGTAAGGTGAATTGTAACATCAGACCTTCAAAGTCCCAGAGAGAGTATTCTTTGTTTCTTTGTTAGAGAAACCGCCAGGTAGTCAGTATTCAGAAGGCGTTTGAATCGGCAGTTTCGGTACGCTAAGATCCTGGTTATTATCAAATGAAATCAATTTGGCTTCTCGCATTGGTTCTATTGCTTCTGCCGGCCTCCTTCGCGGTGGGCCAGACAACTGGCTTACAAAACGTGTCGCCTGAAGCATTACGTCTTGCCAGAGACGCGAGTGCCGCGGAGGCCCGCGCCGATTGGCCGGCGGCCGAACAGAACTATTTGAAAGCGATCAGTTTCGCGCCAGCGTGGGCTGAAGTATTGGTAAACCTTGCGAGCGTTTATAACCGTCAGGCGAAAACTGAGCAGGCGATCACGACGCTAAAACAAGCAGTAAGACTAAAGCCCGGGCTCGTTGAGGCGCATCTCAATCTTGGCGTGACTTACTTCAAGGCCGCACGCTACAACGACGCAAAGACCACCCTCGTTAGTGCGCTCGCTCTGAAACCAAAAAATATCCAGGCACGGGAACTACTTGCGTTATCGCTGATCGCTCTAGAGGATTTTCCAGCCGCAGTCGCGCAGCTTGAACTCCTTTACTCAGAGCGACACAGGACACCCCCGATTCTGCAAGCTCTCGGACAGTCGTATCTTCGGCTAAAGCTCTATGACAAAGCCGTCCTTCGTTTAACAGAACTCATCAGGGTCTCGCCTGACTCGGCACGGGCATATCTCCTTCTTGGCGAAGCACTCGACAACGCTTCGGAATCAGATCGGGCCATTCAGGAATTTCGCCGCGCGATTGAGGTCGACCCACGCTTGCCGGAGGCACATTACGCCCTGGGCCTGGTCCTTGTGAAGAAGGGTGACCTCGATGAAGCTGCCAAGCACTTTAGAGAAGAGTTGCTGATCACTCCCCACATGACGCTGGCGCTTTACCAGCTGGGAAAGATTAGTCTCACTCGAGGCCGAACAAACGAAGCCGTGCAAATGTTGTCGAAGGTTGCGTCCGCAGCTCCCGACTTCAGACCTGCGCTGGAAGCTCTGGGCCAGGCGCTGCTAAAACAGGGAGCAACCGCGCGTGCGGTCGATATCCTTGAGCGCGCAGTGAAGCTTGGTGAAGCATGGCCTGATGGGCACGCGCTGCTGGGCCGAGCTTACATGGCGGCGGGCAGACGTGATGATGCGCGGAAGGAGTTTGCAATTGCGCAAGAGCTCAGTAATGAAGAACGAAAGCGACTGGAGAAAAACGTTACTGGGACGAAGACGCAAAGGCCTTGATGCCCGTCGGCTCGACTGGATATCCGACCTGCTTCAGGAAGCTATGATCAAGTCTGACCTTAGGTAACTTGTACCGCGGAGTGGTCATGTAATTCAGCCCGGACGTCTCCTTGGAGTGCGCCGCCTTGTCGGCGCTTTGGTCCCCTGCGACCTGTCGCAGATGTGTGGCGGTAGAGAATTGTATTCAGTCGGAGGCGTGATCGTCGCGCGGAGCGTGGCGCCAGGCCGCACGGACTAAAGCGCCGCCTTGTCGGCGCACTCCAAAGAGACGCCCTGGGCTAAATCAAATAGCCGCTTCGTGGTGTGACTGTCGCACACAAAAGAAACCGCCCCTGGTCCAAAGACCAGGGGCGGTATTGTTTTAGGCATTTAGACCGGCTTAGAAGTTGAACTTGACTCCAAGCTGAATCTGGCGTGGATCGCGCGTTGAGAAGAACTGGCCAAACTGCGGATTTGATCCTGAGTTCACCAGGTTCTGAACCGAGTTAAAGACGGCATCCGTCGGCAGTCTATCCGGAATAGTCTGGAAGACGTTGTTGAAGGTCGTCCTATTAAAGATGTTGAAAAATTCAGCTCTCAGTTGCAGCCGGTACCGCTCGGTAAACCGGAAGTTCTTGGCAACGTTGAGGTCCGTAAGATACTGCGCCGGGAACCGGAACGGAGAACGCGGCGAATCACCAAGTTGGCCCGTCAAAGTGGTTCTAAACGCAAATGGATTGAAAGCGTAGGGAATGCCGCCAGTTGGATTGGTTGGAATGCCCGACAACGGATCGCTAACAATATTTGGGCGACTGCCGCGCGCAAATACTGTGGCCGAAGGCTGGACCACCCGATTAAGCGCCAGTCCGCTTTGGGCGGTGGTGATGCCCGCAAGTTCCCAACCACCCAGCAGGTAGCGACCGAGCGTCGATTGCCCGAAGTCTGATCGCAAGGTTGGCACTTCATAAACGTAGCTGGCCACAAAAACGTGGGTGCGGTTTAACCGCGACGGTGCTCGCTCCAGTTGCAGGTTCGTACGATCCTGAGGAACGTCGATGGCGTCACGGTCGTTGGTGGCGTCCGTCATGGTTTTGGACCATGTATACGCTATTTGAGCAGTTAGTCCATGTGTGGGCCGTAGTCTGAACGAGGTCAGCATTCCATGGTAACGAGACGTTGCACTGGTTTGCCTGTCGGTAATTGCAGCGAATCCGCGAAACGGACGCGCAAGATTGATGCAGTTGGCGGGATTGTTTGTCGCCACGAGCGCCTGGTCGCAAGTCGCAATTCCTTTACCCGCGGCAACGATTTCCGCTGGAGTCGGCGCGTTGATATCTACGGGACGGATCAAATTGTTGCCCGCAGAGCCGGCATAACCAATCTCGAACAGCGCACTACGACCGACTTCCTGCTGCCACGTCAGTGCCCACTGCTGAATAATTGGCGTGACCCACGGAGCCGTTGTGGCGTTGACACCACCTAGCGGTCCTCTTGTCGCTGCGGTAACTGGAGTACCGGGATTACCGAACGGGATTGGCGACGCAACTGTGCCGGTAAGACTGACAGAGTTGTTGAAAGGAGGCGTGGTAAAAGAATTCTGTTCGACGATGCCGATTAACGCCTGATCGTAGTAGATGCCGTAACCGCCTCGGAGGACTGTTTTGGCATTGCTCCGTGGGTTCCACGCAAAACCAATACGCGGCGCCCAATCATTTTTATCAACCTGCTGCACGCGACGGCCGAAAGGCGAGTTGGTCCCGGCATAGGCAAAGCCGTTGGTCACGTCAAAGGTGTTGGTAACAAACGTGCTGCAAGTGGCGTTGGCGCACACCGGAGTGCGTGAGCGGTCGTAGAGCTGCGGCAGAAAAGTAGCCAACACATTATTCTGGTCGATAGGTTGACGGTAGCGGTAGTAGCGAAGGCCGTAGTCGAGCTGGAAGTTAGGTCGGACCTTCCAGGTATCCTGGACGTAAAACTCTGTGCGACCAAAGCGCAGGTTTTGGGTCACGTCGCGCTCAGGTTCGGCGTAGCTACTGGCACGTCCAAGCAGGAAGTCAGCCAGCGCAATGCCTGAGGTCGTGGGAACGCGCGTTTGCACACCGGTAAACCCGTAAGTTCCTTGCGTGGCATTCGCCGCGTTCTCGTCTTTCGCTTCCCAACTCACTTCACCGCCAAACTTAAACGTATGGGAACCGTGAATGATTGTGACGTTGTCTTTGGGATTCCAGTTAGTGTACTTGACGTTAAATAGTTGGCCGGAACCGATGGTTGGCTGACCGGTAATGTTGATAATCGGTGGCAATCCGGAGTTGTTCTGGGGAAAGATCTCGCTGTGCGGCACAGTAATATCTGTGCCGTTGTAGCGTCCCAGAAGGGTCGTGGTGATCTTGTTGCCGGAGAACGTAAACGTGGCCTCGTTCACGATGTTTGGCCCAAAGGTGCTGCTCAAACTAATTGCCAACACCTGGCCCGGAACTAAGGTATCGGTTGTCGCAACGTTAGGGATGGTCGCGCCAAAGAACAATCCGCCGAGCTCGCGCGTCAAGGAGAGGTCGCGTGTATATCGACCGGTGAGGCGGTGCATACTCGAGAAGTTGTGATCGATACGCATCGTCTCCTGACGAGTGTTCTGGATATTCGGAGCTGTGACGGCGACACGATTAGGCGCGCGTCCGGCAGTAACCGACGGAAGGTTGGGCTCCGGATAGAGCGCAAGCAGACCAAGTGCGGTCTGGTTTATTCGTCCTGCAGGGATGATGTTACCCGTGAACTGTACTCCAGTTAGGGGATCGAAGATTGGTAGATTGCCGGTCTCGGAGAAATTCCCCTGCCGCTCGAGCAAACTAGGCACCGTGATTGGCGACGCCAGGCTGGGCGCGCGGATGATGCGACGCCACTCCTGCGAAAACAGGAAGAAAGTCTTCTCTCGCTCTGAGTTGTAGAATCCGGGAATTACCACCGGTCCGCTGATCAAGTAACCAAAATTATTGTAACGAAGTTTGGGGCGCGGTGTGCGCGCAGTACCTGCGGTATTTATTCCCAGTAGCACCCCGGCATCGTTAGGACCGAAGCTGCCGTTGGCGTTATTGAAGAAGCTGTTTGCGTTCAGACGATCGTTGCGGAGAAACTCATAAAACGTTCCGTGAAAATCGCGGCCACCGCCACGCGTGACAAGGTTAACTACGCCACCGCCTGACTTGCCAAACTCGGCTGTGGGCACAGACGTGATCACGCGAAACTCCTGGATTGTGTCAACGGTTGGAATCGACAACAAGGTGATGCCTGATCCAACGTCGGTATTGCTAACGCCATCCACCAGGAAGTTGATCGAGTTGCGGCGTGTGCCATTGATAGAGAAGTCGACCACGTTGGTCAACCCGATGCCGATTTCCGAGGTGCCGCTACTGGTGACGCCGGGGATTAGCGTCAGCAGTGCCATGAAGTTACGGTTGTTAAGCGGCAGCTCAACTACGCGGCGGTTCTCCACCACGTCGCCGACCGTTGGCGTGGTTTGAATCAGTGAGGTCTCCGTTGTGACGGTAACTGATTCGGAAACTGCGCCGGTCTCCATCGTGACGTTGAACAACTTTCGATCGTTAACATTAACCTCAACAGCTTTAATCAAATGCTCCTTGAAGCCCTGCCCGCGGATCGAGAGGTCGTATAACCCCGGTTGCAATTGAGTCAAGGTATAAGTCCCCGTGTCATCCGTCTGCGCTTTGCGCTCCTCTTTGGTAGAGGTATTCGTTGCGGTGACTTCAGCGCCGTTAACGATGGCGCCGCTGGGGTCGACGACGACGCCGCTAATTCGCCCGGTTGTTTCCTGACCAAAAGCCACGGCGCACATAGCCGTCAACAAAATGGTAGTCAGCCACAGAATTCGGGGCACAGTTGTGAAAAACTTCATTGGAGGTTCCTCTCGTTAATTCATCCTGGATGTCGAAAGTGGAAAACTGAAATTGCGTTGAACGCCATATTGGAGTAGGAGATTTATACACCTCTACGCCAATCGGAACAAGATTATTTTGGCTGTATTCGCTGACAATGTAGCTTAGAAATGCGGCCCGTCTGACTGGGGTTCAGATTGACACGGAAGGTTAATGGATTGAGCGTCTTCGCGCAACTGCGAAGGACTTATTTTTCTTTACTGGAAGTCGATTGCTGCACTCCCGAAGTGCCAAAGATGTAGTCGTTGCGCGCGCGCACGGCGACGTTAGGTTGGTTAACGACAACCTTGATCCGTCGACGTCCGCCTGGTTGAGGTAGAGGACGCGGGTAATATCCGAGGCTGTACTGGCTGCCAAGTTCTTTGACGATTGCGGCGAAGGCCTGCGAAAAGTCAGTGAGTCCGTCGGCCTGGTAAGATCTCCCGCCGCTCTTCCGAGCCAACTCCTCCAGGTATCGCGTTCCTTTTTTATAGTAAGACCTATTGAGGTAGGCCACTTGATTCGCCCGAGGGTGGCCGGCGAAATATCTGGCCGTGTCTGTGTGGGTTTCAAACTGTATTGAATAAACCAGTGCGCCGGATTCTTCTGCCTCGCGGATGCTGCTGTCAGAAGTGGCTTCACCATTCTGGCTAATGCCGTCCGTCAGCAATACGATTGCCTTTCTGCCGCGCACAAGGTTAAGGCGTTCCCGGAGAGTAAATACTACGGCGTCGTACACGAGGGTCTGTGCATCAGGAAGGGGCGCGACCGATATGCCCTGGCCTTTTAGATCGGTGCTGCTGGAGGTTTTAACAATCTCTCGGATGCCGGCGGCGAAAGTGATAACCATGATTTTGTCGTCAGGTCTTAACTGATCGACAAATGAATTTGCGGCGGCGAGGATGTCGTTTAGTTTGAACCGGACTGAGCCGCTAACGTCCATTACCAACGCTACGGTGAAAGGCTCATCTACGGTCGCAAAGAATGAAAGCTGCTGCTTTACTCCTTCTTCATAAACAGTGAAACTTTCCTTTGAAAGGTTGGAAATATATTTGGTATCACGGTCGAGCACGCTGGCATTAACGGTGACGAGGCTGGTATCGACTTTCAGAACCTCAATGCCGTCTTCAGCAGGTTGAGCGGGGCTAGCAATTCTGCTCTCCTCTTGCTTTCGCGGTAACGCAGCCGGCGTTTCTGCCGGCATAATCCTTTGGTGAACATACACGGTTCTTGTCGGTTTCAAGCCAACATTTGCTGTTTCGTACGTTCTGACAAAATCCTCCGCGAACTCAGAGCCGAGCGTTTTCTGATCGGTCCCCCATCCTTGAAACTTCTTAGTTAAACTCAGTTTCTTATTCGGCTTGATCCGGAAGATTCTGCCATGGGCGAGGTATGAAATGTCATTGACACCGTGAGGAGAAGAGCTATCGCCTCCGTTTGGAATGCGATAGTTATCATTCCTAAACTCAAAGGTGAGGCTCAGCCACACATCGGCGTCCGCAAGAGAATACACAAAATTTAGATGAGGCAATCTTTTCTTTATGACTTCCGTAATTCTCTTCTGAAGCGATCCGTCGCGGCCAAGTGGAGTCACGAAGACGTTCGTTAACCCTCTCAGCTCGTCAGCACTGCCTGGCTCCGAAGGGAGCTCACGTAGCTGGGCCAGCGCAACCGGTGCTACGCAAAACAGCAGGACTGAAGCAAGCAGAACCGTTTTCATAAAGAGCAGCGCGGACCACCTTTCGCGCAGAGTTTAATCGCGAAGGCAGCTGATGTCACGGTTTGTCTCGCACCGACTGACAGGAGATTCTACAGTGGATACGCGGTTCCCAGCCCGCGGTAGCGGGCGATAGCATAAAGCCTGCGGTGAAGCGTAGCGGCTACTTAAGCGCTGCCGCATTTTCAAAAGCACCGCGGCGCACACGGTCGAGATAGTCAGCACCGGGGTTAAGTTCACTTGCCCGCGTGGTGAAGTCGTATGAGAAAAGAATTATCCCTTCCGCCTTCAGTCGACGAGCGACATTGATCTTCTCAACTGTCGACTCCGCGGGGATGCGATAAGCGCCGATGCCCGCCCAGACGCGACGACCCGATGCATGTGCGCTCGCGGTAGCAACTTCAATTTGCTTTTGAAATACAGATGTATCGGTCGAATAGGCCATGGGACAGACTACATCGAGAATTCCCATTGATAGCCAGCGACGCCAATCCTGAAAACGACGGGTAAAAGCATTTTCATCGTTGGCAAAAACGGCAGCTGAGACGGTGATGTTTGGTTTCTTTTGCTTTACGCCGCGATAGACGCGCGCGACTAGAGTCGTGATCTGTTCGCGTTGAAAGTCGGCAAAGTGTTTCGCGTACGTCTCCGCCGCCGCCAGGGGATTTTGCTTCAAGGCTGATTTCAGTTCACGCCGCTCCGTATCCGAAAGTTTGGCCTTCAGCCACTTCTGAAAGTTCTCGAGCGAAGTGCGGCTGTAATCGAAGTCCGGGCTGGCGAGTCGAACGTAGTCGAAGTGGAGTCCGTCGACGTCGTAGTTCTTCAGCACGTCCATCCAGATCTGGAAGATATGATCGCGCACGTGAGAATTCGAAGGACCAGTGTAGATGCCTTCCAGCTCCTGACGGTTTGCTTTGGACCATTCGACGATGCGCGCACGGTAACGAGGATCGCGCGGAGACATCCCATAGAGTTCCCCGGCAACCGGGCGCGGCACCGCCAACCACTCTGGATGCTTGTGATAAACGTGGCTTGGATCTGTAGGCAGGTTGTCCAGATTTGCCAGGAGACTGGTGTTGAGCCAGGCATGGACCTTGAGTCCTCGGGAGCGTGCTTCCTTGAGCGTGACGGCCAGGGGATCGAATCCCGCCGGTTGATCTTTCAACTCTGCCGCACGCGGTTCGCGTTTGGAACGATAATAAGAATCGCCACGCCCGCGCACCTGCACAATTAGCGTGTTGAAGCCGTTGTTCTTTGCGGCTTCCACCATCGTGCGAATTTTCTCCGGCGACGTCAGAGTGGTGCGCACGACCCAAAGCGCACGCACCTCGTTGGATTGAGCGTTCGCAGTGACGGTGTCGGCGTGATCCGGCTGGTCCAAGCCTCGTAACGTTGAACCAAACACACCAAAGACTGCAAAGATAACTAACGCAACAGCGGGGAGCACTGCGAACTTAATACTTTTTTTCCTTAACATGCGAAGGATCTCAGGCTAGCGGTTTTGCGCAAAAAGTCGAATGACAGGGTTCGCAGACCGGTATCAGAACCGGAAGCGGTAGCGACCGGGTCACTGGTTAGCAAGATAAGCAAAGGGATTCACAGTCAACCATCGCCTTCGTAGATTAGCGGCGACCCGGTCGCTACCGCTCCCGGTTCTGATTTAGTCGGCTTCGCCGACTTTATCTACAAACGGGCGGCAGGTTCTGGATTTACCCACCCGTTCACCCCGTGGTACTGACAGGATGCAGGCTGAAGGTTGAACCCCAACTACGCGCCTCAATCGGAAGTGCGAATAAGGCGGGGCTGTTAAACCCCGCCTACTCGTCAGGTTGGTTAGAAGGTGTAGCGCAGGGCCACTTGAACCACGCGCGGAAGGTATTGCGCATGCATGCCCGTAATGGCGCCGAAGTTTGTGGCGGCAATGTCAGTTACAGGCGTGCCATACCACGGATGGTTCAGTGCATTGAATAGGTCAGCCCGGAGCATGAGCCGGTGGCCTTCGAAAGGCATGTTGAAAAACTTGGTAATACCTACATCGACCACCTGCTGGCCGTCGCGGTAAAAAGTGTTGCGTCCAATTATCCCGTTTCCGAAGTCAGACAGGGTGGCTGCACGAAATGCCGAGCGAGGCAACGCTTCACGGGAAGTCGCCGGATTGTCGACGCCACGACCCAGGATTGAAGGGTCAAGGATGACCGGACGATTCTCGATGAAGCTGTCGAAGTTCAGGTCGACTCCGCCCGTATTCCTGATTGTGAACGGGGTGCCGGCGGCAAAACGAACTACTGTCGCCAATTGCCAGCCACCGAGAGTTTGACCCAGGAGATCTTTACGGCCGTTAAAGAACGGGAAGCGATAGGTGCCGTAGAAAGTGAAACGGTGCGGCGTATGGAATAGTGAAAGGCCGCGCGCGTTACGCGAAATATTGCCAGTCTGGTTTGTATCGCCGCTGGCAACGCCTACATCAGTGGCCTCCGACGTTCGTATCGATCGACTTACTCCAGGTGTAAGTTGTCTGGAAGTTGAGACCCTTGCTCAGCCTCTTTTCCCACGCGACCTGCAAACCGTTGTAGTAGCTCCATGACGAATTGCTCACCAGCAGGTTGGTCGTATATCGCGGGTCTGGCCGGCGTTCGTTTGTGCGGGGAACGCGAAGGCTGTATTCCAGGTTCCCGATGGGAACCACTACCGGGCAAGCCGCCGTTAGCGTAGTCGCCGTTGTTCCAGCACACTCGGCATTGGCAGCGACTCTTATCGTTTGGCCCCGCTGGGCCGCGGCGTTGTTCGGGTGATTCGCAACAAAGACACCGTTGACCGGATCATGCACCGGCAGGTTTCCCTGTGAGAATCGAAGCAGGCCGATTCCGCGATTTCCCGTATACGTGATGCGTAATACTGAACTGATTGGCATCTGACGCTCAAACGTCAAACTCCACTGCTGCGTGTAAGGCATTTCCAGATCTTCGTCGACGATGGTTATCGCATGCCGTGAGGCTTGAGGTCCGGGAACAAAAACGAAACCACGAGTCGGATCGGCGTAGTTGTGAGGATCAAAATTCGCCGGGGCCGCGGTAGTCGTTGCTGTCAAGGCACGCTGAAGTGAGTTGGGAGGATTGAAGCGCAAGCCCGCGCCGCCCTGGGAAAAGACCGATTGGAAAATTCGACCATCGAAGATTCCGTACCCACCGCGAACCGACGAATTGGTGGGACCACCAAACACCTTTCCAAGAAACCCATCTTCGAATCCAGGGCTCCATGCAAACCCTACGCGCGGCTCAATGTTGTTCTTGTCGTCCTCATAGATGTAATCAATCCGGCCCTTAGCTTCTTCCGGAACAGCAACGTATTCGTAACGGCCGCCCAGGTTAAGCGTAAGGTTGGGACGAAGCTTCCAGTTATCTTCTCCGTAAAAATTGTATTCCTTGATTCGGTTCTCCAGGAAGAAAGGACCATAACCTTTGGAGAAGCTGGAAACACAACCATTCAGAAACGCGTTCAGGCCGCTGCCGTAGTTGATGGTATTGCAGGTGGTGGCGCTGAAATTGTAGAAGCCGCGCGAAAAACTATCGGCAAGGTCATCAAGTTTCTGGCGGCGTATGTCGGTACCGGCTTTGAAAAAGTGGTTACCGCCGAACAGTGATGAGACGTTGTAAACAAACTGATGGTCCGTTTGATAACGCTGGATCGGGAAGGCGCCGGCGTTTCCGATGATCGAACCACCGGCGAGGGCCGCTGGATTCTGGAAACGAATAACTGGCGTATCGTTGCCCGCTGTGATGTTCACGAGGGTAGTGCGCAGGCCCAATCCGTAGCGAAACTCACCCACCGTCTGAGGCGAGAAGAGGTGTGTCCAGGTAAAGCCGCCGTTCTGTTGTTTGTTGTTTTGGTCAGCGCGTTCCCCGATGATCAGATCGTCAGCGGCGAGAATTTGACGCGTATATTGCCACCGTGCCGTGAATTGATCGTCGGCGCGTGGATTCCAGTCCACACGGCTTGAATAATCTTTCAAGGGGAAATCGCGATTCTGAACTCCTATGAAACAACGCGGGCATCGCGGGTCGTTTGGAAGAATATTGTTCTGTTTAAACCTGGCGAGCGTCGCTGAGATGAACGCCCGGTTAGCCGGCGTATCGAATTGCGGTGTTTGCTTAAACCAGTTTGCTGGATCGTGTTCGCTGGCGAGAAAAACGTCGCGGGCCAGGTTGCCGCCACCCGTGTCTTCCACATGGTCGGCGCTGATGAAGCCGAAAAGGCGGTTCTTGAGAATAGGAAAGCCGGATGTGAAGCCAAACTGGTTACGTCGATTTACCGGTTTTTTCAAACCTGGATTGAAGACATTATTCGTGGCGTTCAAACGGCTGTTCTGATTGAACCAGTAAGCGCTGCCGTGCAGCTTGTTAGTACCCGACAATGTCTGGACCAGGACAACTGCGCCGTAACCGCGGCCAAACTCCGCGGTAAAGTTATTGGTAATAACCTGGAACTCTTTGATCGTCGCTAGAGAGACGCCCTGGCGATGCTGGTTCTCAGACGAGTCGTCGTTGTTGACGCCGTTGATCTGGAAAGTCGCGCCGCGCGTTCCGGTTCCGTTGAAATTGATTGATGAGCCGGACGACGAGGTTGGATTGTTTTGTCCGGAGACCGGGTTCTCCTGAAAGCCGGAGAAGGTCTCTGCCAGGTTAAGAAAGCTTCCCTGGTTCGCCACGGGCTTATCCAGAATTTCCTGCGTATTGAGTGAGCCCTTGACCTCGGCGTTAGTCGAATTAATCGGAGCGGCCTCTGCAGTAATCATTACCGCTTCGTTAATTCCCCCAGGAGTCATCTTCAAGTCGACAACTCGCGTTTGATTCAAGGTCACTTCAACATTTTCCTGCGTGGTGCTGCTAAATCCTTTACCGGAAGCAACGACGTTGTAGCGCCCAATCGGCAGGAAAGCCGCTGTATAGATCCCTTCGCTATTTGTCGTGAGCGTGCGCTCCTGCCCCGTATCGACATTTCGCACCACCACCTCAATCCCAGGCACGACACTGCCTTGCGCGTCAGTGACGGTACCTTGAAGGGTACCGGTTACGGTCTGTGCGGAGGCAGACGCGGGCAACAATACACACGAAACGGCAAACGCTATCGCAATTAGCAGACATCTTTTGCCAGCGGTTGAATACGACTTTCCTTCAAACATACAAAGCCTCCTGTAGATCGCGACGAACGCAGTCGATCGCGACACCTTTTTAAGGTTGGAAAATTGACAGTTAGTTCTACAGACCGCCCGGATTCGTTTTAGAAATGGAACTTCAATGCAAACTGGATCTTGCGAGCCGAGCTCGCGGTGTTGCCAAGCACCTGTCCGAATGAGCCACTGGTCAAAACCAGGTTGCCATCGGGAACGGCGAATGACGGCGTATTGGTCGCGTTCTGGGCCTCCATGCGTAACTCGAGATTGCGCGTCTCATCGAATCGGAAACGCTTGCCGAAGGTCAGGTCAAGATTAAACAGAGGTGGTCCAGTAAAGAAATTTCGTCCGACGTTGCTGAATTCGCCTGGCTCAGGAACGAAGAACTGGGCACGCTGATCGGCGGTGAAGAAAACGTTGCGACCGTTTTCCAGGGTCATACTTCCAAGGTCAGGCGAGCAACCATTGCAGCTCGCAGGAGTCTGCACCACCTGTGAAAGGGTGTTGGAACCTGCGAAGACCGTAAATGGCCGACCGGAGTACCACCTGAGAATCCCACCCAACTGAACGCCACCCAGGAAGAAGTCGGTCACCTTATTCCAATCCCTGCCCCAGCGCCGGCCCCTGCCAAAGGGCATTTCATAAATGGCATAGCCCTGGATCGCGTGACGTTGATCAAAGTCTGAACGCGCGTAGTTGAGCTCGCGGTTGTTAACGTCAAACGGGGTGTTGGCAGACGATTGACCGGTGGCCGCGCGATTCGCAACCGCGAAGGCAGGATCGAATGAGCGCGTGTCTTCCGATTTCGCTAAGGTGTAACTACCCTGGAAACTCAAGCCATTGTTGAAGCGCCGGCTGAGCTGTATCTCGAGGCCGTTGTAACGTGATTCATCATTGCTTTCGATCACGTTGACTGCGCCGGTGAACTGCGGATAACGAATAAAGGTGAACGGGCTGAAGCCGTTTGCGGTCAAAACAGAAGTGCCGGCGAGAGTTGCAAACGTGCCGCGCACTCCCTGTGTAATCAGAAACGCAGCCTGGCCCACGGAGTTGCCCTGTACCAGGTTGCTCGTGGTGGTGCCATTCGCCAGGCGAACGGTCCCGGCCAAGGCCTGACGGCGCAACCACTGGGCGCCGGACTCGCGAACTCCGGAAAATACCTGGAGACGTGAATCACCAGCCAACAGCCGGTTGATCAGAAAGTTGGGGTCGGTTAGTAGGGGCGAAGCATCGCCCGCTGCTCGCAACTGCTGGAAGGCCTGAAGGAATCCGTTGCTCGTAATATCAACCTGATTGGCGTCGTAACCGCCAAACAGGTGACGGCCCTGCCGTCCGATGTAGTTAACTTCAAGCACGGTCTTCCACCCGAGGTCGCGTTGGAAGCTGACCGAGTATTGATGCGTGCGTGGATACACCAGATCGCGGTCAACTACCGTGACGGTGTTGGTAGCATTGAATGGCGCGGGCTGGCGGAACCCAAGGGGCGTCACGTCGTTTGAATTCAAAACCGGAACGCCCTGGCGCAGCAGTCCACCGCTTTGCCCGAAAGCCGTGTTTGTAACTAGCCGCGTCAAGCCTGGCGCGCTCTGGAATATGAAGGAAGAGAAAACGAAGGTGTTGGTCCTGTCGTATGCCAACCGGTAGTTGGCGCGAATCGAAGTCTTGCCGGTGCTAAACGGATCCCAGGCGAAGCCCACTGACGGCGCGAATTGGTATAGCGCATCGTCGTAAAGTTTCCCCTCTCCGAAGCTAAACGTGTTGGTAGGCGGTTCACCGGCGGCCAGGCGCTGGTTAGGTCGCAGCACGATATCGTTTGGCGCGCGCGGCGACAATCTCATCTCCCAGCGCAAGCCGAGATCGAGCGTCAGATTAGGACGCAACTTCCAGGTGTCCTGGCCATAGAAATCCATCTCGGGATAACGAGCGTCGTACAGGAAGCGAGTTCGCCCGGGCCCGAAAGCGTTGTCATCAAGGGCTACGAAAGCCTGATTAATATTACCGACTCGACCCAGCAAGTCGTTGATGGTGCTGTTCAGGCGGTCGCGATCAGTCGCGTTGATGCCCGCGAGGGTGGCAGTGCCGAAGTTTGCCGGAACGGGGTTGGTGCCGGTACCCAGGAATATTCTTTCCCTGGTCAAACCGCCGGCCACTGCGCTTCGATCGTCGATGTGCTGCTGCAGGCGGATGTTGGTGCCAAACTTGAACGTGTGTGTGTTGCGCAGGTAACTCAAATTATCCACGAACTGGATAGTGGTCGCCGTGCGCAAGTTGTTTACCGGCTCTTCAAGGTTTAACGGATCGTTTGGCACGTTAAGGATGACCGGCGGGTTTTCTCTCGGATCCGGGTTATTGAAACTAAACGTGAAGCGATTGAACCCAACTACAAATTCGTTAACCACCTTGGGGCTGATGGTCCAGCGGTAGTTTGCGGCGAGGTTGCGTGGCGTGCGATAGGTGTCGACGAAGTTTGGAATGCCTGGAAATTTCTGCAATCCTCCGTTCACGTTATCGCCGAGCGTGTTCTGAGCGCCGTGGGCCCAGCGGACGTATAACGCATGGCGATCATTAAAGGAGTGATCGACGCGGGCCGTGAAATCGTATTGACGCTCTGTTTGCGGCGCCACGAATGAAAAGCCAGCTACATTTAGCCCGTCGCCGACGGTGAAGTTGTTGGGCAGCGGGGTCACTCCAATGATGAAGTCGGTAGTCGGATCAGGGCCCAGGTTCAGCGGGTTTGGGTAAACGTTGTAGGTGGCAATGCAGTTAGTGGTCACTGCGCCGCCACACACTGGAAAGTTGGCAGCACCCGCGGCATTCACCGACGGAGCGGCCTGGATCGCATTGCGGTTGACACCGCCGCGCACATAGCGGAAGTTTCCAGCACGGGCCTGCGCCGTGTAGACCGTGCGGTTAACAAAGAAAGCCTGATTGGTGCGCAGCAACTGAAGGTTCGTGAAGAAGAACGTCTTATTTTTTCCGTTGTAAGTGGAGGCACCACCCTCGCCAAACCTCGGCAGAATCACCGGGCCACCAACCGAACCGCCAAAGATATGCTGGACAAACTGCGGTCTGCCGGCGTTGTTGATCGTGTTGAGATACTCGTTAGCGTGAAACCGCGGCGTTTGATAAAACTCGAAAAGAGAACCGTGAAAATTGTTATTGCCTGCGCGCGTAACGAGGGTGACCTGCGCGCCGCTGCTCCTGCCCAGCTCCGCCGTAAAGTTACTGGTTACAACCTGAAACTCAGTTAATGAATCGGGGTTTGTGCGGATGGGTGTGAAGTTTGAGCCGCCTGCGGTCGTGTCGTTGATATCAATGCCGTCGAGCGTAAAGTTGAACGCGCGATCGCGAGAGCCGTGAACGTGAACGCCACCGCCCGTGTTGGCGCCGACGAGGACCCCGGGCTGAAAATTGATCAGCGTCAGGGGATTTCGGCCGCGGTCACCCACGATCGGGAGCACCTCCAGAGTGCGCTGCTCCACAGTGTTGCCGATATTTCCTGATGATGAAGTCTGCACCGTCTCCGCCGAGGCCTGGACCTGTACGATCTCGGTTACTCCGCCAACATTCAGCGTGACGTTTATCGTTACCGGCTGGTTAACGTTGGCCGTGTTGTCCGTGGAAACAAATTTCTTGAACCCCTGCTTCTCTACGGTGACTGTGTATTTTCCAACCTGCACCGAGTCGAAAACGTAGTTGCCGCTTTCCGCTGTCTCCGTTGTAAGGGAGAGTTGAGTTGACTCATTCGTAAGGGTGACAGTAGCCCCGGGGACTGCATCTCCTCGTTCGTCGTTCACTGTACCCGTCACACGGGAAGCGGTGCCCTGACCCATTACGATGGGGCTCAGGCCAACTAACAGAGCAATGACGAAGAGGGATCTAAACTTCAACGTTTTCATATACGACTCCTTAGGAGATGAGATAGGAATGATCGGCAACGAGTAGAACCGGGTTGGCGCATTACGAGCACTTCCTCAATCACGATTAGGAAAGTTCAATGCATGGATCCGAAGATCCTTAACCTAAGATCCTTGAATTGTTTTTGTGGGGCGTCGAAGGGACCCTGGCGCCCGGACAGATTGCTGGAACGGGCGCATTATACGTAAATCGCCGAATAAGAAAAACTAAAGATTTTTATTGTTGGGATAAGATTGGCTAATAGCAGATTGGAGCACCGCGTGCCGCCGAAGCGCTCAATTGAGCGCTTCAGACTCTGCGGGCAAATAAGCTTCAGTTACTCCATCGAGGAACGACCACAATGCTCTAGCCGACTCCCGGGCTGACCCGATGGCCCTTTCCTGCTCTTCCGCACTTTGACACTTCTGACTCAGGATCTGCTTCTCGACTTGTTGGTGAAGCACATCGATACCTTCGTGAACTCGAAAGAACGAGACGGAACGTTCGTCATCCATTCCATAGAAACTCTTGAGGCCTTCGCGCTTCGTTCGCGCGACTTCCGGAATCTGCGACTCATACGCGTATAGCGCAGCCAGTCCTTCCCGATAATCTTCGCTTCGAGTTAACGCCTTCAAGCTGGCGACCGAGTCTTTAGTCGACGGCAACAATTCGGCGTTCCTGACATCGTCTCGGGTAACTCCCAGGCCTTCCGCAAAACGCATCCAAAGCTCGGGGTGGTTTTCGTGGCCGCGCTCTTCTTCAATCAGGTTTTCGAGAAGCTCCTGCCGGATGGCAACTTCATCACACTGCGAATGCACCGCGCTGACGTAGGTGGGAAAGGCACGAACGTGTGCGTAATACTGCTTGGCGTATTCCGCCAGCACCGGCTTGCTCAGCCTGCCTTCCGTCCAGGCAACGTAGAACGGATGTTTGAGCATGGAAAATTCCATGACGGCTTCGCCAAGAGCAGTTTCGAATTGCGATTGGGACATGAGAGCGTTCGCGTCTGACATAAGAGTCCTCCGATGAATTTTAAGTCGGTCGTATCGAGTACCGGGATTATAGCCGCTGCGTTAGCGGCTGACTAGAAGAAGCTGGTGTCCGCCGTTTCTGATTTGCGTCGCTCGCTTCGGGGCAGTAGCCCGACCGTAAGGGAGGGCGTGGCCGATACGAAAGAACGCCCTCCCTAACGGTCGGGCTACTGCCCCAGCGGCGTCTCACCTCTCAACCCCTACCGCGCGGCTCCCGGTCCGCGGACGGCAACACCTGGCCGGGCACTGGTCAGGCTGCCCGCCGCGTAAACCATTTCACCATTGACCATCACATAATCGATGCCCGTCGGAAATTGGTGCGGCTGAACAAATGTGGCCTGGTCGGCGATAGTGTTCTCGTCAAAGACAACCAGGTCCGCAGCGAAGCCTTCGCGCACCATGCCACGATCGCGAAAACCAAACGTCTGCGCCGGCAAAGACGTCATCTTCCGAATAGCATCTTCAAGGGAAATAATTTTCAACTCGCGCACGTACCGGCCGAGGATGCGGGCATTGTTGCCGTAGCCGCGCGGGTGTGGAACGCTTCCGTCAAGCTGCCGCACGCCACTATCTGATCCGACCATCGTGAAAGGCTCGCGCATGATCCGTTGCACGTCGTCTTCGCTCATGCCGTGATAGATCATTCCGGCCCCGCCGGCTTCGTACATCGTTAGGATCTGTTCGATCTGGTCTTTAACGTCCTTCTTGCCACTTACCTGCTTCGTGATCTCCGCGATGGATTTACCGTTGAAGGATTTGTCCGGTTCGTAACTTGCCACCATCGCATATGCGTAATCCTTGAATCCGCTGCGCTTCAGCGCTTCTTTGATTTCTTTCACGATTCGCTCGCGTGTGGGTTTGTCCGCAAGGCGTTTCTTCGCCTCCTCGCGTCCCCCAGCGAGTACCCAGGACGGCATGCGTGAATCGAGCGAAGTCGAACTCGCGGTGTAAGCATACTGATCCACGGTAACTAACAAACCACGCGCACGCGCATCACGGACAAGCTGCAAAGTCTTCGAACTTTCACCCCACAACCTTTTGCTGCTGACTTTGAAATGTGAAATGTCGACAGGCAGTCCGGCTTGCTCGCCGATTTGAATGCTTTCGCGAATGGCATCGAGGACCTTTTCGCCCTCGCTGCGCATGTGCGTGGCATATAGACCACCGTGGCGCGCCACGACCCGGGCAAGATCGACAATCTCATCTGTCTTTGCATAAGTGCCGGGCACATAGATCAACCCAGTAGAAAGTCCAACCGCGCCATCCTTCATTGCCTGGTCTACGATCGCTTCCATCTGTTTCTGCTCGTCTGGAGTCGGGGCGCGAGCCTCGAGCTTCATCACCTTGCGGCGAACTGACCCGTGACCCACGAGCGTAGCGACATTCACCGCAATTGGCTTGGACTGGGGACGGCCCAAAAACTCCGCCACATCGGTAGCTGACGTACCGCAGTTTCCGGTGATCAGCGTCGTCACACCCATGCGCACAAAGTTCTCGGCCTCCGGACGGTTGAACAGCGACTCCACGTGGGTGTGCACGTCGATGAACCCCGGCGCGACGATGCGGTCCTTCGCGTCGATCGTTGCTTTAGCTTCAGTCGAGCTGATGCGCCCAATGCGCACGATGCGGCCATTCGTGATACCAACGTCGCCGCGAAACCAGGGGTTGCCGGAGCCGTCAACAATCCGCGCGTTCGTGATCACGACGTCGTAAGCGGGAGCAGAAGGCGAAGCGGTGGTGATCGGATTACCACCAAAGATGGCAAAGAAAGCGAGGATAAAGACTACTGGTTTGCGGTGGGTTACATATCTCATGTTGGTTTTCGTTACGTTAAAGAAGAGCCATCGCCTTCAGGCCCCTCCTTGGAGTGCGCCGCCTTGTCGGCGCTTTGGCCCGTGGCGGCTCGGCGCCACGTCGGCGCGGCGAAGGCCGGCTGAGCTGTTGAGAAGCCTCTAACGCACGGCGGCTGCGCCAGGACGGCACGGGCCAAAGCGCCGACAAGGCGGCGCACTCCAAGGAGGCGTCCTTCGGCACTCCAAGGAGGCGTCCTTCGCTTACCGAATTATTGATACAGCAGCATCTTCGCTCGAGCCGTGCGAAACTCGTCTAGTTTCGTGGACCAGGTGCGGCCAATATCCGCGGCAGACTCTCCCCGCTTCAATCTCTCAAGCGTGTCCGAATTAACCAGCAGACGAAGGTAACTATCAACCTTCCAATCAGTCGGGTATAGCTTGCGTAAGGCAACCGCAATCTCGAGTCCACTGATGACCGGACGAAAACGCGCGCGGTCAGTCACAATAATGTTTATGCCGCCGCATTCCTCATTTTTGAAAACAGAAGCTTTGGGAGTGAAACGCACGGGCACAAACCGAATACCCGCGATTCTCTGGTTGTTCAAATGGTGGGCCAGCTTCTGTCCGTCTATCCATGGCGCACCCACAACTTCAAACGGAGTATCTGTCCCTCGTCCCACTGATACGTTTGTGGTTTCGAGCAGCCCTACACCCGGGTAAAGCGTTGCTTCCGTCAGGCTGCGCATGTTCGGCGACGGATTGACCCAGGTGATATTGGTTTCGTCGAGCCACATCGTGCGCCGCCAACCATCCATTTTGATCACACGCAAATCAGCGCCGATCTTGCGTTGCGCATTGAAGAGTTGGCCCAGCTCGCCAATCGTCATACCGTGTCTCACCGGTATCGAGTGATAAGCAATGAATGAATTCTTGTCGGGGTCACCCACCGGACCCTCCACGTCCACGCCGCCAATTGGGTTTGGCCGATCCAGCACGAAGACCGGGAGTTTCACCCTGGCGGCTTCTTCCATTACGTAGCCAAGCGTGGAGATGTATGTGTAGAAGCGTGCGCCGATGTCCTGAATGTCAAACACTAAAGCATCGAGATCTTTGAGCTGCTCCGCTGTGGGCCGTCTTGTCTCTCCGTAAAGCGAATAAACCGTCAGCCCGGTCTGATCATCTTTTGAGTCAGAAATTTTTTCGTCGGCCAGCCCGCGGATACCGTGTTCCGGCGAGAACAGCGCCACCAGTTTGACGTTGGGTGCTTTATGAAGGACATCGATAGTTGCGCGCCCTGCACGGTTCCTTCCCGTATGATTCGTAATCAACCCGACCCGCATCCCGTTGAGCTGTTTGAAGCCATCGCGCTCAAGCACGTCGATCCCCGTTAACACTTTTTCGTTTGTACTCAGGCTAATCGTTGAGGCCAGAGCTTGTTCCCGCGAGAAGGTGAATCGTGCGAGATCGGCGTTGAGAACCTTGTAGTATTCGGCGGATTGATGATGCGCCCGCGCGACCACGGCCGTATCAGTGTTCGCGGCGGCAGCAATTGAGGCCACGCGCCCGCGCAGAGCGCTGACATCGCCTTTCCCGTCCGGATGTACACGGTTGCTGAGAAAGACTAAAAACATCTTAGAAGCCGGATCGATCCAGAGAGAAGTGCCCGTGAAACCCGTATGTCCAAACGAGCCGAGGGGAAATGCGTCGCCGCGGTTTGAGGAAAAGCTGGTGTTGATGTCCCAGCCGGCGCCCCGCGTCCAGCCGTTTTCTGAAACGAGACGCGGACGAGTCATCTCGGCCACTGACAGTGGTCCAAGAATACGGACGCCGCGGTAAACTCCGCCATTCAAAATCATCTGGGCATAAATCGCGAGATCGTCGGCGGTAGTAAACAGCCCAGCATGACCCGCGACACCGTCCATGCGGTATGAAGTCGGATCGTGAACTTCTCCTCGCAACCATTTCTCAGCATCGGGCGCATCGGCCTGGGGAGTGTCACCCAGATAATTCATCTGTCCGCGTCGCTTTTCAGTTGGTGCAACTCGTGCGCGCAGCGCCGCGGCGGGTCTGAAACCGGTAGCGCGCATGCCAAGCGGTTTGAAGATATTCTGCAGGGCAAATTCCTCGAGCGGCATACCCCCGGCGCGTCGAACAACTTCACCAAGGGCGATGTAGCCAATGTCGCTGTAAACAAATCTGGCGCCCGGCGGGTTACGTAGCGGCTCTTTAATCAATCTCTTGAATGCTTCGTCCTGACCGGTCCAACGTTCACGCAAATCAAAGTCGGGTGCGTAACCGGAACGATGCGTTAACAGGAGTTCGATCGTGATGCGCTCTCTTCCCTCACCTTTGATTTCCGGAATGTAATTGGAGAGTGGATCGTTTAGCCGAACCTTGCCGCGCTCCACCAGTATCATGATGCTGGTGGCCGTGGCCACGACTTTGGTCAGACTTGCGGCATCGAAGATCGTGTCGGTCGTCATCGCTTCGCGCGTTGGCTCTACGACGCGGTCACCATAGGCTTTGCGCCAAACGACATTGCCGTTTCTCGCGACGAGTACGACGGCGCCCGGCAGTTGTCGCTTACCAATCGCCTCCGCGATGACATTGTCCATCCGTGCTAGCTGCGACTGCGATACGGAAACTGCTGCCGGCTTTGCTGGACGTAGTTGCGCTAACGATGGGAGTGCGAATGCGCAAACGAGCAGAATAGAAATCACTACTCGGCCCAGGGCTTGAGTTGATTTGAAGTTTAGTTGCTCTTTGATCATGGAGTGTAGCTACTGGGCTGCCAGAATGAACTCTAACTATTCTGGTCAACCTTTGCATTATGAATCATCTGACCGCTGACGCCCTTCTGACATCTGACATCTTTCTTCTGACATCTGTCTTCTAACATCTGACTTTGGACTAATTTGTCTTCTTCACCTGTATCCCTGTTCCACGGGGGTGGAGTCCTGGCAACGAAATCGGAAGCTTCCCGCTGATATCAATCTGTCCAGCCAGCGCACGCGCCGACGCTTGTTGCAGACTCGGCATGTCACCGTAAGCGACCAGATAAGTGCGCAACTGCGGAAAACTCTGAAGCAGATACGGATTGCCGAAACTGATCGTCACAATCGGTTTCTTGCTTTCAATCAAAGCCAACAAAGCCTTCGCTCCCGGATCGGGTAACCCCACGCTGCGGACCTGACCGGTTCGCACGCGCCCGTACAGCGACGCAATAACAACGTCCGCCTGTTTGGCCTTATCAAGTGCTTTTTGAACATCAGCTTCGGACGAACGTTCATCGAGCACAACGGTCTCGACTTTGCCGACGTTGCGAGATAGCGCACGCAAAAATGAACCGGTAATCCACAGTCGATCGTCCCCATTGGTAATTGCCAGGTTGAAGATCCGCGCCTCTGGTCTCGCACGTAGAGGCACAAGACCTTCATCGTTACGGACGAGGGTGACCGAATGTTCTGCGATGTCCTTAGCCAGTTCAGTCACGTCCTTGCTCGAAACGATTCGATCGATATCGTCGAGCGGAGTAAGGCGCTGCTTGACCAGTCCCAGGTCGTATTTTGCTGCAAGTAACTTTCGTGCGGACTGCTCGATTCGCTCTTCAGTCAAACGACCACTACGCACGGCCTCGCGCACGCCACGCACGGCGGCGTCGTTGTCTGCAGGTTTGAGCAACATGTCGGCGCCGGCCTCAAGCGCGCGAACCGCCGCCTCATCCTGCCGAAAATAAATCGTCAATCCGCTCATGCTTAACGCGTCGGTCACGATCAAACCGCCGAAGTGGAGATCGTTCCTCAACATTTTACCAATCACTGGCGACACAGTTGCCGGAATTGCAGCACTATCGGAAACTATTTCACCGCCCTCGTCTGTATCGACGCGCATGCGGTCATTTCCAGGCAATGGCTTCACTGCAGTCGGATCGATTTGAGGCAAGCCAACATGGGCCACCATGATCGAGCCGACTCCCGCGGCAATGGCAGCGCGGAAAGGAACCAGTTCCACCGTGTCTAGTCGATTGCGGTCCACGTTGATTTCGGGCAAGCCGCGATGCGAATCGACTGCCGTGTCGCCGTGACCAGGGAAATGCTTGGCCGTGGCGATCACACCGCCCTTTTGCGCGCCATCAGTAAACGCAGCGGCAAACCGCCCCACTTCTGTTGGGTCTTCTCCGTAAGAACGGACGTTGATTACTGGGTTGGCCGCATTGTTATTGACGTCCACCACTGGCGCATAGACCTGCTGCACTCCCATGGCTCGCGCTTCACGCGCTGTAACTTCTCCCTGCCGCCGCGCGTACTCAGGATTGCCGGTAGCCCCAACTGCCATGTTCCAGGGAAAATTAATGGTGTCGTCAAAACGCATTCCCGAACCAGCTTCCAGATCCGCGGAGATTAGGAGCGGGTAACGCGCAGCCTGCTGCATGCGGTTCATCAAAACTACCGACTCGTAAACCGGTCCGCGAAAAAGAATAATGCCGCCCACGTGGTTCTCTTCCACCTGCCGTTTTAACGTTTTGAATGCATCACTGTCCTGGTTGAGGAACGTGGCGTTAACACCAACTGATACGAGCTGGCCGATCTTTTGATCCAAAGTCATCTTGCGAAGTTCTTTGTTCGCCCACTTCAAAGCATCGGCGGAAGGCTGCGAAGAGAAAGGTTTGGCCTTGTCTGCCACAATCGTCAGTGCATTGACTGGCGCGGTGGTGGACACGTAAGCGGTGCGTGCCATCGCCGGCGACAGAACAAACACTGCAGTCATGAACAAGCAGATGGCTGGGTTTAAGAATGAACGAGACCGAATCATTTCAAATATTTCTCCCACATGAATTAACCGTGCATTATAGGCGCACGGAGTACAACCTTCAGCTTGCTGCTTCGTGACCAAAGTGGATCTCCCCGGGAGGCTACTCCTTGGAGTGCGCCGCCTTGTCGGCGCTTTGGCCCGCGCCGGCTTGGCGGCGCCAACTCCCGCAGGGTTCAATTTTGATTCACCGTGCACTCAAGCTTGGCGAAGCTGCGACAAGTCGCAGCGGGCCAAAGCGCCGACAAGGCGGCGCACTCCAAGGAGTAGCAGTAAGCTCGGCCGCACACTACCGTCTGTTAACCGCCAATTCGTCTTGCCGGCTTTCCGGCGCCGGTGCAAATGCCAGACTCGCCACCCAGGCGACGATGAGTGTGATGCTGCTGCCAATAAACACATACCAGGTCCAGGCAATGCGAGTAGCAAAGTATATATAGAGCATCACGGCACTGCTCACCACCATGCCGATTAACGCCGGCGTCTGGCTGACGCGCCTTAGAAACACGCCTACCAGAAACACCCCCAGGATCGGGCCGTTAATCAACGAAGCAATCGATAACGCAAGGTCCAATGCGGAGCGGTTCCTGTTTCTGAGAACCAGCGCCACGGCGATCTGCACGACACCCCAAACGAGCGTCAGCAGATGTGACACTTTCAGGTAATGCTTATCCGATCGGCCCGCTCTCAACGGTTTGTAAAGATCGTTCATGGCCGTGGCAGCGATGGCGTTCAAAGACGAAGACATGGCCGCTGCAAATATCGCCGCCACCACCAGACCCGAGAGTCCGGGGGGCAGATGTCGCGTAATGAAATCAGGGAAAACCCGATCACCGCCGGCAAAGGGAAAGGCCGTGGAGGTGGCTGCGGCATAACCCGGATCAGTAAACGGATGATAGAAGGCGAAAAGCAGCACCCCGATAAACAGAAATCCGATGAACTGTCCGAGCACCACGGCTCCGCTCGTCAACAACGCAGCAGAAGCACGCTTCGGTCGATCGGTGCACAAGTATCTTTGCACCAAATATTGATCCGTTCCGTGTGTGCTCATCGTCAGGAAGCAGCCACCGATTAGTCCCGCCCAAAAAGTAAACGTCTTCGTAAAGTCCAAAGTGAAGTCAAACAACGAAAACTTGTTGTATTGAGCCGCAGTTGCAATCGCCGCGCTGAGGCCTCCATCAATCGAATTCGACAAAATCACTGCTGCAGCAATCGCGCCCACGATGTAAATACCAAGTTGAATCACCTCCACCCAGATGACAGCTTCCATACCGCCGAAGTAGGTGAAGATGATCATCGCCACCCCAATCAGCACGATTGAAGAGACGATGATTAACTCGGAATTCGCGCCTGGTTGGAATGAGGTGTAAACCGCAGCCAACACAATCGCGGTAAGCAGTAGTCGAATGCCGTCCGCGATATTGCGCATTACTACAAACAACGAAGCTGCCAGCACCTTGATCTTGCCGCCAAAGCGGCGGTCGAGTAACTGGTAAACGGTCATTAGCTCGCCGCGAAAGTAGGACGGAATGAACAGCAGCGAGATGACTATGCGGCCCAGCAGATAACCAAAGACAAGTTGAAGAAACTGGAAGTTGCCTCCGCGTGCGAATGCAATCCCGGGCACTGAAATGAACGTGATCGTCGACGTTTCAGTGGCGACAATCGAAGCTGCCACGGCCCACCATGGCACCGAGCGGTCGCCCAAAAAATAATCGCTGGTCGTCTTCTGTTTACGGGCGAACCATGCGCCAAACAGGACGATCCCTACGAGGTATCCAAAGATGATGACCAGATCTATTGCTCGCATTTTTCGAAATAAAGCCCTAACACTACCGCAGCGGGACGTTACCTTTTCATTCCATGCCTTGAGTTAGTTCACCGAGCGTCTTGATCCGAGGGCAAACGCTTTCCGGATGTAAATCAAGCGGGTCAAGCAATATTCCTCGAAGTCCATTCGCGCGGGCTGCCAGAGCATCCGACGCGTATGAGTCTCCCACGTAAGCCGCTTGATCTGCCGCAATTCCGAGGCGGTCGAGCGCTAGCCGGAATATGGCCGGGTCAGGTTTCCGAAGACCGACCAGATGCGAGTCCACCAGCAAGTCGAAATGCCCCGAGATACCGCAGGCGTCAAGCGAGTCAATCAGGCGTCCATCTTCTGTGTTTGAGATGACTGCTACCATCAAACCGTTCTGCTTCAGCTCATCGATCACTCGCGCCGCGTCCGGATCGACGGTGCACCACAAGTGACGCTCAACATGTGCAGTGGCGACGCGCTCTATCACATCGTTGCAGCTCTGTTCGTCTAAACCGAGCGCACGATACACACTGCGAAATGTCCAGTGTTCCCTCTTAAACTCGTCGGGCAGCACGAACCCTTCGCGTTGCATGTCAATTCCGAGCGCTCTTAGCACCTCCGCGAAAGCGCGGCCCATTTCGCCTTCATCAAACCTGCGGCCCGCGACCTTTTCGGCAATTCGTGAAAGGCGAGGCCAATCCGGGTGCACCAGCGTGCCTCCCGCATCGAAGATGCAGGCGCGTACGCCGTGCAGTGCGGGATGAAGCTTGTCCGACAAAACGGAACTAAGCGATTCCATCCCTTATTTTCCCAACCCTTCAATCACGAGTTCTGAAAGTCGCGACATCAGCAACATTGCCGGGTTATCAACCGTCCATTCGACTGCGGGCATTTCGTTACAGGTAATCGCGAGGGCGATCCGCCCGCGCGGGTGATATAAGATTCCGATATTGCTACGCAAGGCGTCGAGCGCTCCCGACTTCGTCGCTTTCGATACGCGCCATTGCCCGCGCCAGATACCATTGGTTCCCTGCTCGCGTTTCATCAAATCGACCATTTCTTTTGAAGCGGCGGGACTGATAATCTCACCGCGTTCGAGCTTTTCGACTATTGCGACCATTTCCCTCGGTGTAGTGCGGCCCAGACCAAAGACTTTGTTTTCTTCCTTTTTGCCTTCTGCGCTGACGCCGCCACCAAACACGCGACGCATCAGCCGTGTCTCTTTGAAGCCAAGCGCATCCATGCGAGCGTTAACCGCGTCAGAGGTCAGCACGTCGATGACGAGATTAGTGGCGGTGTTATCACTCAAGACCATCATCAACGTAACAGCGTCACGTAGTGTCAAACGCAACCCATCGGAAAACTCCTGCAAAATTCCCGCACCGCCGACCTTCTTCTCTTTCGTCAGAACCAGCTCATCAGTCCATTTGGCTTTACCTTCGGCCACGCGCGCATAGGCTTCTATTAGCACCGCAATCTTAATCGTGCTTGCGGTAGGAACACGGTCGTCTCCACCAAATTCATAGATAGCGCCGGTATCGAGGTTCTTGGCAAAGAGACTTACTTTGCCTTTGAACTGCGCTACTTCAGCCTTCACGCGCTTGTCGATTGCTTCCTGAGACGCAGAGGCTTTTGCAGCTTCCTGGGCGGGTGGCTGCGCATAGACGACACCTGGTGATCCAGCCAGGAAGAGGATGGGCAGAAGCTTAGAAAGCATTCGCAAGTTGAGCGTGAACATTAAATGGCTTGTTCTTGTTTCAGCGGGCGAAAAATGTGGTCTCGATTCGGGAGCGCAATCTTTATAACTCATATGTAACGCAAACTGTTAGTTTGCGGACGATTCGTTAGAGACTATAAAAGTGACGCAAGCTTCTTAGGCCAGGTCCGCCAACCAACAGTTGCGTTACATTCGCCGCAATCGTCCGTTGATTTCGTCAACTGCATTTTTTACAACGCCCCTGGAAGCAGCCAACGACTTGCTCGCAACCGCCGAACTACACTTCGTTGCTGCCATCACGAGCGCGACACGCAAGTCGCCTCCGGCGGCCTCCAGCTTATTAGCTGCTTCGTTTTCGTCTAAGCCTGTTTCAGCGATCAGGATCCTCGCGGCTCGCGCACGAAGCTTCCTGTTCCCAGCCTGCACGTTGGTCATGCGATTACCGCTTACGTAACCCAGCTTCGTCATCGTCGCGGTCGAAAGCATATTGAGAACCAGCTTTTGGGCCGTGCCTGCTTTTAGTCGCGTTGAACCCGCGATGACTTCCGGACCCACAACCGGAACAATACTCACTTCCGCCGTTTTCGTAATGGGACTATCTGGAACGCACGCAACCGCCACCGTAAAAGCTCCCAGCTCGCGAGCGTAGGTGAGCGCCCCGATGGTGTAGGGCGTGCCACCCGAAGCCGCAATTCCAACTAGGGCATCGCCCCTTGTAAAGCCGCGGGCTTTCAAATCTTCGCGAGCCGCTTGGGCGTCATCTTCAGAGGCTTCAACCGCTCGGTGACAAGCATCGTAACCTCCAGCAATCACTGCCTGGACCATGTCCCGCGGAACTCCAAACGTAGGTGGAATCTCCGAGGCGTCCAAAACACCAAGGCGTCCTGAAGTGCCCGTACCGATATAAAAAAGTCTGCCACCTGCTTTGAGGCGGCCGGCGATCTCATCCACCGCGAGCGTCACTTCCGAAAGGACTCGACGGACTGCTACGGATACCAGCGCGTCCTCATCATTCATCAGACCCAGGATGGCGTCAGTAGGCAGCGAACTGAGATTTGTCGTGTTCGGGTTTTCCTGTTCTGTGACCGGAAGCATGTCGGGAGTTTCAGGATCCATGTGTACTAACTAACCAATCTTGGCGACAGGTCGCGTCTAGTCAGTACCACCTGCGTGAGCGGGTGGGTCGGCCGGCGATACCCACCCGCTCACGCAGGTGGTACTGACTTGAGCAGCGATTAAACCGCCAGAGCCACATGATTGACGTGGTGCCGGGCCATTCGTGCGGCGGCAACGGCCGGGGGGAATCTCGGCGGGGCGAGATAAGCATGCGGCGCGACCTTCATCACCGCCTCTCGTATCCCTTCGAGAACGAGTTCGCCCGCCGCGTTGAAGACACCGCCAACATAGCCCACCTGAAACGTCTCCGACTGTAACTTTAGATTTCTGATTACCGCCGAGGCAGCGGCGCCAAGTTCTCTTCCAGCTTCCGCCATGATCTCAGACGCGACCGCGTCTTCTGATTTGGCGGCATCGATAACATGTTTGCCGAAGCCGGCGAGGCGGTCATTGGTGACGTTGGGGGAGTAAATCGCGGTGGAGAGATCGGTGGCGTCGGTGACGTGAAAATAGTCGCACGCTGCTGCGGTCAATGATGTTGGTTCACCGCGACCGTCAGCCGCATGCGCAATGGCCCGAAGTGCGCGGCGCGCAATCCAAGACCCACCGCCTTCGTCCCCTGCGACCGGTCCCCAACCTCCAGCGCAAATGCGTTTGCCGCGCTCATTAGTGCCACAACAAATTGAGCCGGTACCCGCAATCAAGATCACCCCGGGTTCGCCTTCGGTGACTCCATAGAGCGCGATGTCTGCATCACTGACAACGATTATTTCTCCTATGCCTGAGGTGTGAAGCGCTTCGCGCATACGGGCGCGCAATTCCGGACGACTCGCGCCTGCCAATCCAATTTCAGCCGCGACCAGGTCCGTCCGGCGAACGTGTGCAGCCTCGCAAGCCTTGTCGATCGCTTCGCGTACGGCGTCGGCAGCGCTTGAGATCCCGACTCGCAATGGATTTGATGGGCCGGCAAGGCCCTCGCCCACAAGTGTGAAATTGGAGTCGAGTATCGCTGCGTGGGTTTTAGTCGCTCCGCCGTCGACTCCGACAACGGGTCGACGCAAGCCGGGCCGAGGAAGCGACAACAAAGCCGATTGTCTTCTATCAGTCACCATATGAAGATAAATATTGCATCTCTGATGCGTTGCCCAGATTCAAGCTTGCGTAACCCAACCGTGGGTACGCCTCCTGTCCGCGCCACCTCATCACCCGTTGGGCATGCATTGAATCGCTGAGTTCTTATGGTTCAGGGTTTCCCCACCCGCTTACGCAGGCGGTACTAACCCCTGTACCGCACCAGTCAGGTTGGACCATGGCGGCATATTCTAGGGAACGCACATTTATAATGGAAACTAAAAGATTTTATTATTACAATAACGGTCGTTAATACCTACGAGGAGCCATTCTATCCATGGAGATCAGACAATTGCGGGCGTTCGTGGCAATCGCGGAGCTGGGAACGTTCACCGCCGGCGCACAACGCGTGCACCTTACCCAGGCAGCCATCAGCATGCAGATCCGTCAGTTGGAGACGGACCTGGGAGCTAAATTATTTATCCGAGCCCCGCGGCACGTGATACTGACTGAAGCTGGTGAACAGTTGCTACAGCGAGCGCGCCAGATTCTGCGTGATCATGATGCTGCCGTTGATGAAATCGCCGAACTGGCAGGGGCCGAGCGTGGACGCTTACGAGTCGGCAGCGCATCTGCGATGGTCACCACAGACGTATTGCCCAGGCTTCTGCGAGAGGTTCGCAAGCAACACACACGCTCAGAAATCACCGTGGCCTCCGGAACGAGCGAAACGCTGGTCCAGCAAATTCTGGCCGGTGAAATTGATCTTGCCTTTGTGTCGCTGCCGGTTGAGGCGCGCGGAATCAACACCGAGCGGTTAAGCCAGGATCAGCTGGTGGCCATTGCATCGCCGCGCCACCGGCTGGCAAAGCAACGCACCATCAGCGCCTATACGTTGGCCGGTGAAAAATTGATTCTGGGCGAGCGCGGCGGTAACACTCGCCGGCTGATCGATCAGTTTTTCGCCCAAGCCGGAGTCACTCTTCAGGTTTCGATGGAATTGAGTAGGCAGGCGGCGATCCGCAGGATGGTGGAAGAAGATATGGGCGTCGGTATTGTCCCGCTGCAGTCAGTTGCAGAAGAAGTTAAGAAGGGACGACTCGTTAGATGGTGGATTGAGGGCGCTGAAATAAACTGGGAGCTGGGAATTGCCAGGTTAACAGGCGGTTACGAGTCGCCAACCATGCTGACTTTCATTAAACTCTCGAGAAAGTTCTTCGCCAAGGAGCCCGCGGAAACGTCGCCAGTTAAGAAACCGAAAGCCAAACCTCGTGCTCGGCCAAAGTAAACCCTGTCGTTGTAAAAAGGCACGGTTAGCCAGATCTGTTTATGTTGTTTTCGTGATCGTCTGTCTCCTGTACGAGCGGACGATTCACGAATCACACGAAAAAGCACTAAATGAACGCCTTGACTGCAGATCTGGGACATCCGGCTATCGCATTGATCAGGCACGTTTGCTCCTACTAAAGCGCACTCATCAAACGATGAATATCCTCTTCATTATTAAAGAAGTCAGTGGCGATGCGAATTCCTTGCGGCTTCTCGGTAACGATAACTTGTTGTTCGGCAAGCTTTGTGACCAGGGCGGCAGGATTCTCCACCGATACCAAGGTCTCAGCCGAACGCATACCTTCGCTCTCAATAGGCGACAAGACATTCCAGCCGGCGTCAATCAATTGCTCCGTCAGGAGTCGATTGAGAGAAAGTGAACGCAACTCTATATCCTTGATTCCGACCTTCGTCATCAAATCAACCGACGCTCCCAAGGCAAACATGCCGGCATAATGTGGACAGCCGAGCTCAACGCGCGCAGCCCCATCGTTCCTTAAATGTATTTCATCGTTCCGCATTCTGTAGGGGTCTTCAACACTGAGCCAGCCAATCGCACGCGGCCTGGTGCGATCAAGTAATTCCCGGCTGAGATAGACAAAGCCCGAGCCATATCCAGAAAGCATCCACTTGTGCCCGGTAGCGCAGAGCGCATCAATCTTCATGCGTTTCACATCGATCTCAAAAACTCCCGCCGATTGGCTCGCATTTACTACGAACGAATGATCACCCTTGGCGTTACCCACTTCTTCGAGATCGATGCGAAAGCCATTCGAGAATTGAACATGGCTTAGTGAAATGATTCCAGTCTGCGCGTTCATCGCGCCGCGTAAGTCATCGATTTCGATCTTGCCACCGATTGACTTCACCAGGTGCACTGGAATTCGCCGGTTCATCCAGGGCAGAGTGGAGACAGGAAATTCAAGGTCGCATGAGATTACTTCACCGCGCGTCTCCAGCGCGTCCACAATCACGTTCATACCTGAAGACGTGTTTGTAGTTAACCCAATCTCATCCGGCTCGGCATTGATGAACGCCGCAACCTTCTTTCTTACTTCCTCGCGTTGCTCGAGCCATTCCTCCCAATGAACGTCGCCGTCGGCCGTCATCAAGTCGTAGTATTCCTTCGCAGCTGCTCGAGTTGATCGTGCCAATGGCCCGGCGGCCGCGGCGTTTAGGTAGGTGTAATTGTCGGTAACAGGAAACTGCTTCCTGATTTCATCCCAATTGATCATGATGCAAAAGATACAGCATCAACCGTTGATGGGACATTCGTGGGCAACCGTTGACCGTGTAGAAGGAACCGGCAGATAATCTCTTTGTGAGTGAAGTAAACACCGACAATTTAAACGGCAAACGCCCTTTCGAAGAACGAGTGTTCGCGCGCTTTGACGCTCTGGATTTGGCGATGCGAGCTACAGACTCGCGTCTGGAAAATGTGGATTCGCGTTTGGGCAATGTAGATTCGCGTTTGGAAAAGGTAGATTCGCGCCTGGAAAAGGTAGATTCGCGCCTGGAAAAGGTGGAATCGCGCCTGGAAAAGGTGGAATCGCGCCTGGAAACCGTGGACTCGCGCCTGGAAACCGTGGACTCGCGCCTGGGCAATATGGATTCGCGCCTGCAGAGCATGGATTCGCGGCTTCAGAAACTGGAGATTCGTGCCTACGACACTAAACCGATCTGGGAGCAAGCCCTTAAAGAGATAGTCGACACCAGGAAAGAGATCGTCGACACCAAGCGCGAGTTATCTAAGCGTTTGGATAGAATCCAGGCTATCACCATTGAAAATCGCGCCGATCTACGAGACACCGAAGATCGCATTGATAAGATTGAAAATAAGATTGTTGAGTAGTCTCTCTCAATGTGACTAGACACCACACTTGCGACTTGTAACTACGGGGCGGAGGATCGTATGGCCCACTCTTCATCAGACCTGGACATCAAGCAGCTTAGCGTTGCCGAACGACTTGATTTAATAGCCTGCTTTGGGACAGCATCCCAAATTCGCTCGACGAGTTGCCTATCCCGGAATGGCATCGCGATGAATTGGAACGTCGGCTGGCTGACGCTGACGCTAATCCCGATGCGGCAATTCCTTGGGAGGAAGTCAAAGAGCGTTTGAGAAGGAAGTAATGAGACGACGTGTACTCCTGCGGCCAAAAGCCGAAGGTGATGCAGGGTAGGGACTGGTACGAACAGGAGAGTTCAGAGTTAGCCGAGGCGTTTGGGAACGCCTTCGAAGAAATGATTGCAAGACTAGAAGCGTTGCCCGAGCTTTATGTCGTCGCTTTAGAAAACATCCGCCGAGCAAAAATTCCGGAAATTCCCCTACCTCATTTATTACCGAGTATTTCCCGATCGGATAGAAGTACTGGGAGTGTTGCACGGCAGCCGAGGGCCGCACGTGTGGCAAGAGCGGGTCGAGCCCTAAACCTTTTGAAGTTGCGAAACGGTAGTGCGCTACCGCGAGGGTTCTTTCGGCGCTTCAAGCCAGAGGCTGGATAGAGGAGGCAATGTGATCACGGCGGAATAGTTTTGGCCGTGGATTGCGTTCTCCGTCGCCTTGATCGTCTTTGCGACCTTCACGTCCCTTCCACCGTATTCTTCAGCGTCGGTGTTTAATATCAATCGATACGTTCCCTTATGCGGCAGACCAAGCCGGTGGTTCTCGCGCAGTACGGGCGCAAAATTTCCCACACAAATTATTTCATGACCTGTCGACGGTGATCGTCGGATGAACGAAACGATGTTCTCGGCTGCGTTGTCCGCGTCGATCCATTGAAACCCGGCGGGCTCACCGTCCGCTTCCCACAAAGAACTCTTCCGCGTGTAAACGCGATTAAGGTCGCTGATCGACTTTCCGCACGCCGCCGTGCAGAGGCGTCTTCCAGCAAATGCCAGTCGAGGCTCTCCGTTTCGTTCCACTCGCCCCATTGTCCAAATTCGCCGCCCATAAACAGAAGTTTCTTTCCCGGGTGCGCCCACATGTAGCCGTACAGCGCGCGGAGGTTGGCAAATTTCTGTTCCTCCGAGCCGGGCATCTTATTCAGCAGAGCGCCCTTCATGTGTACAACTTCATCGTGCGAGAGCGGCAGGATAAAGTTTTCACTCCAGGCGTAGAGCAAACCAAACGTCAACGCGTTGTGATTACCTCGACGAAACAGTGGATCGGTTTGAAAATACTTAAGCGTGTCGTGCATCCATCCCATGTTCCATTTGAAATCGAATCCCAGTCCGCCTGCGTAAACCGGATGACTAACCTTGGGCCAGGCGGTCGATTCCTCGGCAATCATCATCGTGCCGGGACACTGCGCGGTGCGTCGTCTCATTCAACTCCTGCAACAACCGAATCGCATCCAGGTTTTCGCGGCCGCCAAACTGGTTAGGCACCCACTCCCCTTCTTTGCGGCTGTAGTCGAGATAGAGCATTGAAGCGACGGCATCAACGCGCAGCCCATCGATGTGAAACTCCTTAAACCAATACAGAGCATTGGCAAGCAGAAAGTTTCGCACTTCATTGCGGCCGTAGTTGAAGATGTACGTGCCCCAATCGGGATGTTCCCCTTTGCGCGGATCGAGGTGTTCGTAAAGCGCGGTGCCATCGTAGCGAGCGAGGGCGAAGGCGTCCTTGGGAAAGTGGGCTGGCACCCAGTCCATGATCACACCGATTCCGCGCTGGTGCAGGTAGTCGATGAGGTAGCGAAGCTCGTCTGGCGGCCCGTAACGCGCTGAGGGCGCATAGTAGTTGCTGACCTGATAACCCCACGATGGTCCATACGGATGTTCTTTAAGCGGGAGAAACTGGACGTGGGTAAAGCCGGTCTCCGTCGACGTAGTCGGCAAGAGGTTGCGCCATTTCGCGATAAGTGAACGGGCGATTGTTTTCTTCGACGTGACGTCGCCACGATCCAAAGTGTACTTCGTAAATTGAAAGCGGTTGGCGAAAGTGCTCGCGCGTGGCGCGTTTCTTCATCCACTTCGAATCGCGAAACTTGTACTTCGATTCATAGACCACGGATGAAGTGGCAGGCGGGACTTCGGCGAAGCCGAGCGTAGGGATCCGCTTTTAGAAACGAACGCAACCCGTGCGACTTGATCTCGTATTTATAAAGCTCGCCGGCGTTCAGTTTAGGAATGAAGATCTCCCAGACTCCGGAATCTCCGAGGCGCCGCATTTGATTCTTTGTGCCGTCCCAAGAGTTAAAGTCGCCAACAACACTTACTCGTTCCGCGTTTGGAGCCCAAACGGCGAACGACACGCCTTTGACGCCTTCGTGCGCGATCACATGCGCGCCGAGCTTGTCGTAGATCCGTTCGTGACGGCCTTCGCCGAAGAGATGTAGATCGATGTCGCCGAGAGTCGGGGGATAGAAAACGGGCTCGATGAGGTCGCGCGTCGCCGCGGGCCTTTTCTTAGCCGCTACGGTGGTCTTGCGAGACGCACGCTTTTTCACCGGCGAAGCAACTGCACTTGAAGCAGCTTTCCTTGCTTTGGATCCTTTACCTGGTGTTTTTGCGTTTACCATTAAGTATCAAGAACGCCGCAACAAGCTAAGGAAACTACAATCGACTACGTCACCGGGGTAGGAGGGCATGCCCCCGTTCTTCGTGGGGTTACGAGCGATTTACCCGACAAAGAGCGGGGGCAAGCCCTCCTTCCCAACCTCGAACTATGTAGAGTTCAACCTGAACTATGTAGTTCAACTCGAACCAGGTAGCGTTAAAAAAAACGACTCAAGACAAAATAAGATCGCTGTTCGAGTCGTTTCGTACCGATTCAACCATTCGTTTAAAAATGTCGGCTCCATTTCCCATCCCGGGTTTATTGCTCTTAGCCTCCGCCAGAATCTCGAAAAATCGCTCACGAACGGGCGGCAGTCCAAGCTGGTCCATCAAATCAATTACGCGGCAGGCATACTGCAACACCAAAAGCGATTCAATCCCCGTTATGTCATTGAAGAACCAACCGCAACTTGCGTACATCAACAGCGTATGACGCTGCATTTCCAGAAACAGCAAGGCCCTTATTTGTCCATCTCTGTTCAGCGAACGCGATGTTCGCTGAGATAAAAACTCTTCGCGCGATCTCAAAGGATTGAGAATTAATTCTATTGAATCATCTCGCGCGACCCAGGGGTCGACAAACAAATCGCCGCTGGTGGCTTCGAAATGGAGGGCCGCCTCGTCGCGCAGGAAATCGAGGGCGGCCCGCAGAGGGCGCCGCCAGGCCTGGTTCCAATGTGGTTCCCCTCCCGTACTGCAGCCGCAATCGTCGTCCCATCGATTGACGCCATGCACACAACTCCACGATGTGCCCTGACCACGAGAACCTTCGCCAATCTCCACTTCAGCGGTTGGCGCATTTTGATCGAGAAACTCGCCGTAGTTAGTCAATGAAAACCCACGGCGAGGCGCGTCAACTTCAAGAGCGTAAGCCAGGCAAAGATCGCCAAACTTGTGATGATGCCCGTAGCTCTCGCCATCCGTAGCAACGTTTACCAAAGACCCGGCGCCTTTCGGCACGCGTTCAAGGCGATCGACCAATTCTTTGCTTGAGGTCAAAGCGCGCTCGAACGCGATGGCTCCGGCTAATTGCTGATCGTAAAAGAAAACTGAAATGGATCGATTGGTGCCGTCGCGATGGAGGTAGCGGTAGGCGATACTGATGTCGATGCTTCCGTCTTCCGTCGTCTTCCAGTTGTCCACGGCACCCTTACCAGAGGAGACGGAGTCCGCTCTCGTTCGTTGGGCCTGTCGGGGAGCGAGAATTACAAATCGCAAACCTTCATCGATTAGAACGCCCATCACATCATCGTTACAGGCGGTCTCTGGAAGCCAAATCGCTTCGGCATCGCGATGGAACCGGTATCGAAAATCCGCTAAGCCCCAACGTACCTGCGTGCGCATGTCTCGCTCGTTACATAACGGCAGGATGGCGTGGCTGTAAGCCTGGGCGATTGCATTGCCATGACCGCCGCGCAAGCTTACGCTCTCTGAATCGGCAGCCAGGATCCGCTCGTATGTCTCGGGCGCTTCGCGTTCGAGCCATGAAAGCAGTGTTGGACCAAAGTCGAAACTGATAAGTGCGTAATTGTTAACGGTCCGCTCAATTCCATTTTCGTCAGTTATGCGAACCCCAGCGTTCGGCTGGTAACACTCTGCAGTCACTCGTTCGTTCCAATCGTGAAACGGCGCCGCGCTCGGCTCCTCATCAACCGCACCCGTCCAGGGGTTTTCCCGCGGCGGCTGGTAAAAGTGCCCGTGGATAATTAGTTGCTTCATTCCATATTTCGGTGACAAGAGGTCAGTACCACCTCGCCGTAGCGGGTGGGTTGTACCATTGCCAATTTCTGATTTTCGATTGACGATTAACGTTACCCTGAAAGCGAATTGGCAATCGACAATGTGACGACCCACCCGCTACCGCGAGGGTGGTACTGACTTCATGGCAACACGAATGTTGTTAGCGTTGTTCGTGTCCATAAGGATCGTATCTCTGTGCAAAATATGAATTCAACGATAACATCAGTCCTGCTCAAATAGTAATGCAAGCGTTGGAATTCTTTGCCAACAAACGGAACGGCAGAACCGCGGAGATCGCTCACTCGTGAACGGAATCAGCACCGACGCATTCATTGCGGCACTTGCGATTATCGGCATCGTGATCGTTGTGTCGGCGCTTCTTTCCGGATTAATAGAGAGGAGCGGACTACCGCAAGTCGCGGTCTTCCTGGCCATCGGCGCAGCCCTCGGCCCGGCAGGACTCGGTGTCATAGACATCGGGCTGCAATCGCAATCGCTGCGCGTAGTGGCAACCCTCAGCCTGACGCTCGTGCTGTTCACTGACGCCGTCGCGCTCAATACTGCTGAAGTCAAAAAACACTGGGCCCTTGCCTTGAGATTGTTGGGGCCGGGAACCCTGCTTTCAGCTGCCCTCGTGGCGCTTGCCGGTTGGTGGCTGCTTGGTCTATCGGCTCCGGCAGCAGCAATTATCGGCGCCGCCCTCGCTTCAACCGATCCGGTACTCCTGCGCGGACTTCTTCGCAATCCAAACATCGCCACACCGACACGGCAAGGACTGCAACTCGAAAGCGGTCTCAACGACGTTGTCCTCTTGCCGGTGGTTATCGTGGCGATGGCCTTTATGGGCGAACACCGCCCGGGCGACGCGGCAGCCTGGGCCAAGCTCGGACTTAACCTTTTTATTCTTGGGCCAGGGGCCGGTATCGCTGTCGGTCTAGTAGCGGTGGCTGCGCTCGATCTGATTCGCAAAAAAATTGGAGTACGGCGTGACTACGAATCGCTTTATTCCCTCGGCGTGGCCTTCTCAGCTTACGCTGCTGCCGAGGCGGTCCACGGCAGCGGTTTTCTCGCAGCATTCGCTGCGGGATTGACGATAGCGTCGCTGGACGTCGAGCTCTGCGACTGCTTCCTCGAATATGGGGGCGTCACTGCCGAGATGATGCTGCTGTTTACTTTTGTTCTTTTCGGTAGTTCGCTGATCTGGAGCGGCTTCACAATCATTTCGGGCGCCACGCTGCTATTTGCGGCCGTAGTGCTTCTGATTCGGCCACCGGTTTACCTGCTCTCGCTACTCGGTTCCGGAGTGGATTGGCGTGGCCGTCTGCTGATTGCGTGGTTTGGGCCAAGAGGTCTCAGCACGTTGCTGTTGGTCCTGTTACCGATTTTCGCCGGGTTGCCGGGAAGCGAGCAGCTCTTCCCCATCTGTAGTCTGGTCGTTCTGTTATCGATAGTGATTCACGGCGGCTCTCCAATCCTTCTTGCACGGGCCTCGCAACGGCGAGCCAGGAGTGAAACTGAGGGAGCAAATATTTTGCGCACCGTTGGAACGGAGGAGACTACAGGCGGTGAAGTGGCCGTTTCAGCCGAGCCTGCTTCGTGTCCAATAAATAATCCGATGGCGGCCACGACTAGCCATGCGCCGGAGGTAGGCTCCACGAGTATCACTATAGATGAGCTGCGCCGGCTTCAGGTTTCGGGTGGGCCCCTGATTAGTTTGGACGTCCGCACCGAGCGCAGTCTTGACGATCTACAGGCAAAAGGCGCTGTTCGTATTCCACCTGACAATGCGGTGAGACGTATGCGCGAACTCGGCCTGTCAAAGGAGGCTTGGCTCGTCGCCTACTGTGCTTGACCAAACGAAGCAACCAGCGCCCGTGTGGCGCAGGAACTTCGACAAGCTGGATGGACCAAAGCCCGCGCGCTAATCGGTGGATGGGAAGCATGGAAGAACGCGAATCTGCCTGTGGAACCCCGGACAGCCGAAGTGACGTTGAGTTGAAACTTTCACCGGGTGATCGTCACCTTAGCCATACCTATCGCTTCGCGGCTTGCCGCCGCCAGAGATTTGCAGTTCAGGCAGTAGTGATGTAAATGTTTGTCGCCGACCTTTACGAGGGTTTTTCAGTCGAAAATATGCATCCGGCATCTACATCGAGAGGGTCAACCTTAAAACGCTGGGTCAAAAAACTCGGTTTCTGGGGGTTTCTGTTTTTCCTCGTCAAGGGATTGCTCTGGCTCACCATCCCCGCGCTCATCGCTTTCTTCGCCGCCAACTAACTGTTATGCAGCGACCCCTTCGCAGACTGAAACTACGTACAGATAAGACTGTGGGCGTAATTTTCATAGGCGTCCTAATAGTCGCGCTTTCAGCATTACCGATTTCAAACGCGACCGGGGCAGCGAGCGAAAGGAATAGCTCACCGGTTACCCCGATCATTAAGGAGCACAAAGAAAGACAGACGGCGATGTCTGTCCTACCGCAACGTCGAGAAGATCGGCCGCGCGTGCGCGAAGCAGGCATTACAGTCGGAATCTTGCCGGTTGGACCACTCAACGCAATCACAGATGTTCCCGGTGTAATGGTTGGTCAAACAACAATCATTCGCGGGGAGAACATTCGCACAGGCGTAACAGCGATACTGCCTCACAACGGGAACCTGTTCCGCGAGAAAGTGCCTGGAGCAGTGTTCGTCGGCAACGGCTTCGGAAAATTGATGGGGTCGACACAGGTCAAAGAGCTTGGCGAAATCGAGACACCGATTCTTCTCACCTCCACTCTCAGCGTGCCACGTGCCGCCGACGCTTTGCTTGATTATGTCCTGGCACTGCCGGGCAATGAAGATGTGCGCTCCGTCAATGCGTTGGTCGCCGAAACCAATGATGGTTATTTAAACGATATACGCGGCCGGCACATCGCGCGTGAAGACGTCTTATCGGCCATAAAAAATGCCAAAAGTGGATACGTCGAGGAAGGATCGGTGGGCGCAGGAACTGGCACCGTAGCATTTGGTTTCAAAGGCGGCATCGGCACTTCTTCGCGAAAGCTGCCCTCAGGGTTGGGCGGATTTACGGTAGGCGTCCTCGTGCAATCCAACTTCGGTGGCATCCTGACAATCAACGGCGCACCCGTCGGGCGGGAGTTGGGACGTTACTATCTTAAAGACGAACTGGGTGGCGGCGGCCGCCCCAACAGTTCCAACAACGCCCATTTAATTCCGGACAAAATTCAAATAGCGGACGGTTCAATCATTATCGTGATTGCTACGGACGCCCCTGTTGACGCCAGAAATCTTGAGCGCATGGCGGCGCGTGCGATGTGGGGAATTGCGCGAACAGGATCGGCGGCTACGAACGGCAGCGGTGACTACGGCATCGCATTCTCAACTGCCAATGACGTCCGTATCAAAGCTCCGTCGAACCCAGGGGATAGAAATACGGCACGCAGCATGAAGTCGTTGCCAAACGATGCAATGTCACCTTTGTTCCTGGCCGTCATCGAGGCTACCGAAGAAGCCGTTTACAATTCTCTTTTCCGGGCCACTACCGTTACAGCTCGAGGCCAAACCGTAGAAGCGCTGCCCATCGATCGAACCCTGGAAATTCTCCGAAAGCACGGCGCGCTCCGGAAGTAACAGGCGTATAGAGTACAAGCTTCAGCTGCGGTTGGGGTTGCAGCCAACTGTGTGGTCACCATGCGGCAACCTGAAGGTTGTACTCTGAACACTTGTTATCAACCATCCCAGTGGCCGGCCCACTCACCGACACCTTAACGCAATGATTTTGATCCGCAAGCGTTAGAATTTGGACCACGCAGTGTATTGACACTTGATGGCCCGCCGCATAGAATTCGGCCCACAGCAAAAATTTTCCGAGGAGGGTGTTAGAGTGAAAACAACTATTCGTGTCAATCGCAAACGTCCGGAGTCGATGACCAAACAGATCACCGACCAGCTCACAGGGCTTGATTGAGTCAGGCGCCATGACTGTCGGCAGTTACTTGCCCAGTGAACGTGAGCTCGCCAACTCTTTGAAGGTAGCTCGAAACGTCGTGCGCGGCAGTTATGAGAGTTTGATGAAAGCCGGAAGAGTTCAGAGTGAAGGTCGCAAGGGCCGGACGGTCAGGGCCAGCGGCGGAAAGAAACGCGCGGGCGCAGCCAAAAGTTCGAAAAGCAGTTCAGGATCGAAGGCGCGAAAGAAATAGGGCAGCGCGCAAGCGTTTCTTTGGCTCCCCCCTCCCCTCGCTTTAACCAACGCAAGAAATCACTGGCTTAGAATAGCGGTTTCCTCCCCGAGGGCCAGGATTTCATTGCGTATGGCTTTGCGCTCGGCCAGCAGCCGAACAAAAAATCTTCGCCTCATCAGGAAAAACACGAGGGCCCGCAACCCACCCATAAACGAGTCAATTGCCTCAAAAAACCTAATCGCAACGAAACCAGCCAAAGGAACGACTACGGCCGTCGCCAGGGCCCACTTCCAACCCAGTAATCTCCAGCTAATCACAATCACTACCAACCACGTGAGTGGAAATAAAAGCATTGCGGAAAGGATCTTAACGGTCGAGATCACGTCCTCATACTGTTTTGAAATTCTTGTGGCCAGGTAACCGCCAAGTTGATAGGCGGGATAGTGAATGACCGCGCCGAGGGTTGCCGGCCCAATCAGCAGCAGGAACAAAAGCACACGTGTGACCAGATGCTTGAACACGGCCAACGTTGACGTAGGCGCAGAAAGATCATCCGGGTCCACGCCGGCCTGACTTAATTCTTCTTCGAAGCGGCTCATCCTCACTTCGAGTTTCCGTAAACGCTCAGGCGCATGTTGGCGCAAGACTGTATAGGCCTTGATGAAGCGTTGCTGCAGTTGTAACTCATCGGCCAGGCTCTCATTACCGGCGTCAGCTGCTTCGGACGAAAAGATTTTTTCGGCGCGCGTTATCGTTTGCAATGCTTCTTCGTGTTCGGCATCGAGTATCACAGAGCGCAAGGCAACTTCCACCTTGCTCGACAACTCTCGAACTGCCGGCTTCGGCGGATTCCCATCGGCTTCAAGTGCAACTGGAGTAACTTCGATAGGCTTACCGAAATACAGGAGGGCTGAACTACGAAACTTTGTCTTGGAGGTGTAATAAAGACCTGCGGGCACAATCTTGAGATCACTTACCTCGCCGGTCGACACTGCACCCAATGCGATCCTCGCCGCGCCCGGTCTTGATGGGTCGTAGTCTCGGCTCGTCGTGCGAAACACCTTCCGGACAAATACCGATAGTGCCGCCGCGAGCGAGCAGCTTGCGCGCAGCGACAAACGTCTCCTGGTTTTTCGAAACATCTTCTCCTTCATCCTGACGTCGATAAATCGGAAGTGAATCCATCTCCCGAACTAAGTATCCGAGCACCGGCATCCGAAACAGTGGCGCCTTCGCCAGAAAAGAAACTTGTCGAGGCGCCTGGCATAAAAGGACAGCCGGATCCACGAGGGCGTTTGGATGATTGAGGACAAAGATAACGGGAGTGTTAAGTGGGACGTGTTCAAGGCCAACGACTTCAACGCGCCTGAAGTAAATGCGCATCGCGAGTTTAAGAAGTGCAACGATGGTCCGGCGGATCAAGTCTTCTAATAACCCCTTGGGTGTTTGAACTACACCATTCCGAGGGATGATACGGTTAAGCTCGGATGCGAAACAAACAACTTTGCGTCAATAGCTATCAATTACAGAACCGAGCGCGGTAGCGCCGGACCCCAGAGGCCTCCCACAAAACAGCGGCTCGATACTCTGGATCGCCATCAAGCGTCCCATTCAGTTGTCAGCTAACGTTCTTCCTTGATCCGGCGCTACCGCGCTCGGTTCCGTATCGAGTACTTCTAACCCGACGTGCGCATAATTCTCTCCAGTGCAATAATGTTTATGCTTTCCCACAATACAAACTAATCCTGAGGGGGCTTTATGAAACGCTTCGTCATCGCTCTAACTATAACTCTGTTATCACTAACGTCCGCGGCGCAAGCCCAGGAGTATCGCCCATTTAATATCGAGGAGCTGCTCAAGGTGCGACGCGTCAGCGATCCACAGGTGTCCCCGGATGGCCGAAGCGTGGCATTCACCATCGGCGATGTTAATTTCGACGCGAACCGCGTACTCACGCAAATCTTTGTCATGCCGCTAACACCGGGGGCTGAAATCAAGCGTTTGACCAGCGGTGAGAGCTCGTCAACTACGCCGCGCTGGTCACCTGATGGAAAGAAAATCGCTTACGTAACGGGCAGCCAGATTTGGGTCATGGACGCGGACGGCGACGATAAGGAAAAGGTCACGAAGATTTCGACCGGTGCTGCTGGTCCGGTCTGGTCGCCAGACCAGCGCTGGATTGCGTTTACCTCTGAGGTTTATCCCGAGTGCACAAACGACGAGTGCAACAAGCGCAAAGATGAAGAGAATGAGAAAAGCAAAATCAAGGCAATCGTTACTGAGCGACTCCTGTTCCGGCATTGGAATGAGGTACGCGACAAGAAGCGAACTCATGTGTTCGTCGTGGCTGCCAATGGCGGTGACGCAAGAGATGTGACTCCGGGTGATTTCGATTCACCGCCTTACGCAGTTGCAGGTGACGTCGATTATTCGTTCTCGCCTGACTCGAAAGAGCTGGCTTATATCCGTAACCCCGACAAAGTCGAGGCAATCTCGACCAACTCCGATATTTTTATCGTGCCCCTCGCCGGCGGTACGCCGCGAAACATAACCTCCAGCAATCGTGGTTACGACGACACACCTACCTACACAAGCGACGGACGCTACATTCTCTATCGATCACAGGCGACCGCCGGCTTTGAAGCCGACCGTTGGCGGTTGATGAGTTTCAATCGCGCAAGTGGCGTCAGCACCGAACTCATTCGAGGGTTCGATCTGAATGTTGAAGAGATGGTGGAATCGCCAGACGGTAAGATGATTTACTTTGCAGCCGGTGAACGAGGCCGTCATCCAATTTACCGCGTTCCTATTACGGGGGGCGTAGCGCAAAAAACATTAGATGGCGTTTTCGCAAGTGGTCTTCAGATCACTTCCGATGGTCGGACCTTTGTCTTCGCAAATAGCTCACTGGCCGCGCCGCCCGAAGTTTATCGTGCGAACAGTGACGGCAGCGGCACAGCGCCCGTTACTAGAATTAACGATGAGTTGATTGCACGCACTGGACTCAAGCAGGCAGAAGAGATGGAGTGGAACGGAGCCGTCGGCGCGAAAGTTCATGGCTTCCTGATCAAACCGGTGAAGTTTGACGCGAGCAGGAAATACCCGCTCGTGGTCCTGATACACGGTGGTCCGCAAAGCGCATGGAACAATAGCTGGAGCTATCGCTGGAATCCGCAAATCTTCACGGACGCAGGCTACGTTGTGTTCATGCCCAACCCGCGCGGTTCGCTGGGTTATGGTCAACGGTTTGTGAATGAGATTAGCGCCGACTGGGGCGGTAAGGCCTTTATCGATTTAAAGAACGGGATTGCGGAAGTGCTTCGTAAGAATCCCTATGTTGATAAAACAAAAGTCGGCGGCGCTGGGGCGAGCTACGGCGGCTACATGGTCGATTGGATACTGGGCCATAACAACGACCCGCGCTTTCGTTTCAAGTCGCTGGTGTCTCACGCCAGCGTTTACAACCTGACCAGCATGTACGGCGCGACTGAAGAGCTGTGGTTTCCGGAATGGGAGTTTAAGGGAACACCATGGACCAATCCGGCGATGTATGAGCGCTGGTCGCCGCACAAGTATGTCGCCAACTTCAATACACCTACACTCGTGACTGCCGGTGAGCTGGACTTTCGCGTGCCTTACACGGAGAGCTTGCAACTTTATACAGCACTTCAAAGGAAGGGCGTGAAATCGAAACTAATACTCTTCCCTGACGAGGGACACTGGATTCTGAAACCGCAGAATTCAAAGTTCTGGTACGAGAATGTGCTCGACTGGCTGAATAAGACCTTGCGGTAGACCGTCAGGCGCGGTGGCCCAAATTCTTCGTCACGGCTTTGCCGCCCGATGTGCGGCGGTGGCTCTACCCCGCCGTAAGATGCTTTTGAATTTTCGGGGCTATGCCCGGGGGCGAAGCTCCTATTCCTGACAAGCGTTGTCGGAAGGGCATAGCCACTTCCGCACATCAGGCGGCAGAGCCTCGCAATGGACATCAAAAGACTCTCAATTCGCCAGCGCCCTGAAGGCTGGCCCATCATGCATCAGACGTGGGGCAAGCTTCTCTTCATGCATTGGCCCATCGAGACGTCGTTACTCCGGCCGCTCATTCCCAAACAATTAGAGATTGACACTCTCGATGGCTCAGCCTGGATTGGTGTCATCCCCTTCACGATGTGGGGGATCCGTGCCGCATTTCTTCCGCCAATTCCCCGCACCAGCGCTTTCCATGAACTGAACGTGCGCACTTACGTTCATCTGAATGGCGTTCCCGGGGTCTGGTTCTTTTCGCTTGATGCGGCAAGCAGGTTAGCAGTGTGGGGGGCGCGGAAGTTTTATCACTTACCGTATTTCAACGCGGCGATGTCGCTTAACCAGAGCGGCAACCAAATCGATTATGTATCGCAGCGGCGCGACAAATACGGACCACCCGCTGAGCTACAGACTACATGGTCCATCGGCGATCCTTTGCCTACCTCGCTCCCCGGCTCACTCGAATTCTTTTTAACTGAGCGCTACTGCCTATACAGCGAGAACAAAGGTGAGATATATCGCGCCCGCATTCATCATCCGCCCTGGCCGCTACATGGCGCTGCCGTGTCCACTTTCAACTCAACAATGATCGAATCGCTTGGCGTACCAACTCCGCCAGGCAATCCTCACCTTCGTTATGCGGAAGAGCTTACCGTTGAGATCTGGCCCTTACAGAACCGAGCGCGGTAGCGCCGGATCCAAGAGGCTACGTTCTACAACGACACGACGCGCGGAATCTTTAACCGACCCCTTGGATCCGGCGCTACCGCGCTCGGTTGCTGTAATTGGCGTCACCTGTTCAATCTGCTTATCATTCCGCCTTCTCGAGCGGTGGCACAACGGCAACGAAATCATCGACAAAGCGCTCATTATATTTCGTCAACAATTCTTCAACGCGGGCCAGTTCCTTCGAGCGCACTATCAACCCGGCGTGATGGCGTTTTTTCACGCGATAGACAATCTCAGGATCGTCGTAGCCGCTCGTGTCAGGGCACTCCTGCTTAGCCAACGATAAAACAATTCCCGCGTACTCCTTGCGGAGCGGTCTACCAGGCTTCGTCACACCGTTTACTTCCAGCCGCGCCCACTCACGCCACAGGTTCAACCCCGAGGCTGCCTCCAGAACTTCCGCGATGTAGGCACCGCCTACTCGTGAGGCAATCTCGAGAAAATAAAATTTCCCGTCATCTTCGTTCTTGATGAATTCGGCATGCGTTGCGCCCTGTTTCATTGCCAGGGCTTTCACCAGCTTACGATTTGCTTCCAGCAGCTTCTTCTCATTTTGGGAGCCGCGCTCCACGGTGCGCGAAACGTAAGCTCCGCCATGGTGGGCAACCTGCATCGGCGGGCGCCCATAACGATTGGTGCCCGCAAACACGACACGGCCTTTGTTCACCACCGAGTCAACGTGGAAAACTTCTCCCGGCACAAAGCGGGCCAAAAAGTAATACGATCCACGCTCGCGCAGATTCTCGCGTTCGTTCATCTCTTCAAGCGTCTGCCAAACCTCTTCGGCCGTTTCCACCTTCCGAATTCCGATCGCCGAAACGTCTGAGCGAGGCTTAATGATCCAAGGCGGCGGCAGGCGCTCCATGAACTCGCGTATCTCGTCCGGATTGATCAAAGGGACGAAATCAGGCACATCAACGCCGGCCTCTTTCGCCGTTGCGGCCATTGATAACTTATCCCGGAACCCTTTGGCTGTTGAGGCGTCCATCCCTGGCAGTTGGAAGTGTTCGCGAATCAGCGCCGCCGTCACCACGTCAAACTCCTCGAGCGCAACTACTCGATCCGGTTTCCTCTTCCTGGCGATATACGAAACCAGATCGATCATCAACGGTGGGCCAGCGTCGTTGGGCACGGCGATCACATCATCAAGACAGTCGCGAGGCCAGTCTTCCTGCAGCATTTTTTCCTTGGTGATGAGGATGACATTGCAGCCGTGGCTCTTACACTCACGAATGAAGTCGCCACCTTTGAAATAGGTGGCCAGGCAGATGATGTTGAGTGGGCGCGTTTCCGACACAATGCTTAGGGGATTTTCTTGTCAGTACCACGGGGTTAGCGGGTGGGTATTCGTTGCATGACCACCCTACCCGCTAACCCCGCCGTACTGACCTACTCTCAGAGATAAGCCAAACTATAAACCTTTGCAGAACTGAGGTCACCTGATAATGTATGCCGCCTTGGTTGGCACAGACTTTCGGTCTGTGGTTTTCGTCTAACACAATCTCAAATTTTCGATTGGAGTCACAGGCCTGAGCCTGTCCCACTGCAGATGATCTTTCGTGGACCGTTCCCCCAGCTGACGCTTCCTGAGATTCCTATCACGGACTTCGTCCTGCAGAAAGCGGAGCGGCTCGGCAACAAGCCGGCACTGATCGATGGACCAAGTGGACGAAGTTATTCCTACGCCGAGCTCCGGGACTCGATTTCGCGAGTCGCCTCCAGTCTCGCCGCGCGCGGTTTTAAGAAAGGCGACGTGTTTGGGATTCTTAGTCCAAATCTGCCGGAGTATGGAATCGCTTTTCACGCCGTCGCCACACTTGGTGGAATCACTTCCCCCGTCAACCCGCTGTACACGGCGAACGAGATCGAGCATCAATTGAAAGATGCGGGCGCAAAATACCTGGTTACGGTGCCCAAGTGTTTCGAGAAAGCTGCGACGGCTGCACACGGCGCCAGCGTCGAGGAACTGTTTGTTTTTGATAAGGATGACGGAGGAGTCGATGGCGCAACGCCCTTTTCTTCATTGTTTGAAGGTGACGGCAAGCTCCCGGAAGTAAGCATCAACCCGCGTGAAGATTTAGTAGCCCTCCCCTATTCGAGCGGCACCACCGGTCTGCCAAAAGGCGTGATGCTGACTCATCACAACCTCGTCTCAAACATCTGCCAGATGCAGGGGCTGAACTACTTCACGGAAGACGACACCCTCATCGGTGTGTTGCCGTTGTTTCATATCTACGGACTAGTGGTTGTTCTTAACATGGGGCTCTTTGAAGGTGCCACCATTGTAACTGTGCCGCGTTTTGAGCTGGAGGCTTTCCTTCAGACGCTTCAGGATTACAACGTGACCCTGGCCCATCTGGTGCCGCCTATCGTCCTCGCGCTTAGTAAGCATCCTATCGTCGACAATTACGAACTGCCAAAATTGAAAACCATCTTCTGCGGCGCCGCGCCTCTCGATGAAAACCTTACTCGCGCCTGCATGAAGCGTCTTAACTGTGACGTGCGCCAGGGCTACGGAATGACCGAGACGAGTCCGGTAACACACTCGTCGCCCGCAGATCCGAAACAGGTGAAGTTTGGGTCGGTCGGAGTTCCCGCGCCAAACACAGAATGTAAAATCATCGATCTGGAGACAGGTGAATCGCTTGGGCCAAACCAGGAAGGCGAGATCTGCGTTCGGGGGCCGCAGATTATGAAGGGCTACCTTAATCGCCCTGAGGCCACGGCCCAAACAATCGATGCTGACAGTTGGCTGCACACAGGCGATATCGGATATGCAGATCAGGATGGCCACTTCTTCATCGTGGATCGTGCGAAGGAGCTAATTAAATACAAAGGCTTCCAGGTGCCCCCAGCTGAGTTAGAAGCCTTATTGCTTACTCACGAAGATGTCGCCGATGCTGCCGTGATTCCTATTCCGGATGATGAAGCTGGAGAAGTGCCGAAGGCTTACATTGTATTAAAAGGAGAGGCCACGCCCGAGGAGTTAATTGAATTCGTGGCGGCGCGCGTGGCCCCACACAAGAAGATTAGAGCAGTGGAGTTTATTGACAAGATTCCAAAGTCGCCATCAGGGAAAATACTTCGGCGCTTCCTGGTGCAGGCAGAACGAGAAAGGAAAAACGCATAAATGAATCCTGAAGTGATTTCAAAAGCTGTCAAGGCGTACTTTGCCGCCATTCGCGCGGGGGATATTCCGGCAATCGTAAACACCTTTGCCGAAGACGCAGTGACCGAGGATCCCGTTGGCACTCCGATAAACAAGGGCCATCAAAAAATTGAAGAATTTTTTCAAACTGTAACTGCAGGCTTCAAAGAAGTCGGTCTCACCGAGGATGAAGTCTTCATAGCCGGTAATAAGGCAGCTGTTAGATGGACGGGTCGCGGGGTCAGCAAGCAGGGACGGCAGGTGAAATTTCAAGGCATCGACATCATCGAAGTGAATGAAACAGGAAAGATCCAGGCTCTGCAGGCGTACTGGAACCCGGCGGAGATGGTGGCGCAACTTTAATCGGCCTCGTTAACTGCGGTATAGTTTAGCGACCAGTTGAAGTAATAAAAGGAGTGAAGATATGCGAACCCTCCGTTACCACCTGCCATCCGCACTGTTAATTACCCTTTTAAGCCTTATCTCGGTGGTCGCCTCCCAGTCAGCGGAGTGGGAAACACTGCGACCGGATGGTGAGGAGTTTTCGATTGAAATGCCGAAGGGCTCGACCTTTGAGACTGCTAAAGAGCCCTATCACAAAATGGAATTGAACACTCGGGTTTATCTCTCGCACAACCCGACCGGTCCTGTGTTCGCGGTGGTTTCCTTGAGTGGAATCAAATCAAACCCGGCGTTGTACACCGAAATGCAGCGGTTTAATTCCTACGTTGACGCCTTCAAGACGTTGTTCCCTCCAAAGCTCAAAGGCAAAGCCGTGCCTGTCAAACTAACCCTCGCCGGAGCGAAGAATCTCTTTGGGCACGCTGGGCGTGAATATCTCATGTCGATTGGAAATGCGTCCGGAACGGTGCAGACCTTTGTTACGAGGAGACGGTTCTACGCGGTGGTCTATTTGAATCCCAAGAAGGATGACGCCGTGAAGGAACAGTTTCTGAGTTCATTTGTCTTGCAACAACGCATGGACTCACCACCCGCAACCGCTTCCACGCAACCTACCCCCGCTGCACCAGACTCGGTTGATGCGCAAGGCCGGCCTAACGCCGGGGCAAATGCTGGCGAAAACCCCACCAACGCAGGCGCGGGTGCAAAGCCGGGCGAGAACAAACCTGCGGATCCGGAAGCCGAGGCGAAGAAAGGACGTTCCGTCGCAGGCGGCGTTTTAAATGGCAAAGCCATCAGTTTGCCGAAACCTGACTATCCGGCTGAAGCGAAAGCCACAGGTGCTGCGGGTGCGGTGGCGGTCCAGGTAACTGTGGATGAAACTGGAAGCGTAGTCGAAGCGAAGGCCGTTTCCGGACATCCGTCGTTGCAGCCGGTATCCGTTAACGCGGCGCTGCAGGCGAAGTTTGCACCTACTTCGCTTATGGGCGAGCCGGTGAAAGTCACGGGCGTGCTCATTTTCAATTTCGCCAAGCAGTAATTTTTCATGTTGCTTCCGAAGAGGCGCCTCCCTGGAGTGCGCCGCCTTGTCGGCGCCTTGGCCAGCGGCGGCTCGGCGCCGCGATCGTGGCTATAAACTAGCGAGGGTAGTCGCGCCAAGCCGCGACGGGCCAAAGCGCCGACAAGGCGGCGCACTCCAGGGAGGCGCCATGACCCCACATGAAACGAGCGCTCAAGCGGCTGGATTCAGTTCACGAGAGACTGCTCCAGACTGTTAGACCACTTGATCCAAAGATCTTTTCGCAGCGTCCATCGGAAAATGAGTGGAGCGTTGGCGAGATTGTTCAGCACCTATCACTCGTTGAAGAGCGTGTTGTCATGGAGCTGGCAAAAGCTATTGAACGCGAACCGCAGCGTGTCCGGTTCCTGAAAAAGCTCGTTCCCACATCGATCGTTTCATCCAGACTTATTCGAGTTAAAGCACCGAAGGCCGTCAACCCGGTCACAGTTCCTGAAAAAGAGTCGGCAATCGAAAATCTCGATCGAGCTCGGCAAAGTTTGAAGGCGCTGTGTGTGTACCATGGCGCGGATCGCCTCAGAAATCTGATTTTTAAACACCCATTCCTGGGCGACATCGATGGCGTCGCCACCATCTCGTTTGTGGGACATCACGAGCATCGTCATTTCAAACAGATTCGTGAAGTGCTAAAGAAGCTCAGGCGAGCAGGCTAATTTTGTAGGGGCGTCCCTCCGTGGGAGCCCCTCTCGGTACCACTCATGTCGCACTCGCAAAGAAGGGGCGGCCACGGAGTGCCGCCCCTACAATAATCAGAGCTTGACCGAAGAGTTTGGTCAGTCTATCTTCGCTCGAATTCAATTCTTGCATCTTAGCTTAATCGGGAAATCCTTTAAGAATGTCGACAACTCTAGCAACCGAATCCCCGGCCTGGGCCATATCAGATTACCTTGAAGTCCAGAATGGACAACTCACCATTAACGGCGCGAATGCGTTGGCGCTGGTCCAACAATACGACTCGCCGCTATTCGTGTTTTCCGAACCGCGTATTAAATCAAACATCCGCCGGTTAACAACTGCTGCCGAGGCGGTGGACCATCCAATCAGGTTTTTTTACGCGTCGAAGGCAAACTCGAATATGGCGGTCCTTAAAACCGTGCTCCAGTCGGGAATCGACGTTGAAGTCAACAGCGGCGGCGAACTGTTTAAGGCGCTGAAGGTCGGGTTCCGTCCAGATCAAATTATCTTCAACGGCACCAGCAAGAGCGCCGGTGAGTTGGACGATGCCGTGCGCGCCGGGCATCTACGCAATCAATGTTGATTCGATTTACGAAATCAGCCTGGTTGAAGAAGCTGTGAAACGGGTGGCTGGTGCGGACAACCAGACACTTAAACCGGCGCGCATTGTTCTGCGTTTGGTACCGGAAATCGGAACGCGTTCCCATCTTGGACTGCAAACCGCCCTGCTCACTTCGAAGTTTGGCATTTCGTCTTCCGAAGTTCTGGATGCTTTTCGGCGTGGTTTAAGAAATCCTGAGCTGATTCACGTTTGCGGCGTTCACATCCACGTCGGGTCGCAAACTCCTGACGTTGAACCATTCGCTGAAGCCTTTCGCAGCATGTGGGAACACCTCGTGACGATTCATAGCGAAACCGGTCACAAGCTGGAACACATCAATCTCGGCGGCGGCATCCCCGTCAACTACCTGCGCGACCGTTCACAAGCCGATCAGCTTCCTGAGCACGAGCGCGACATGTTGGGCGCAAATCTTGAACCGCGGGCTGTGCTTTCAGAAGCCCTGCGTGTCGCACGCGAATCCGCGCGCGATGCCCAGGCTGAACATTTGCTTGAGCAAACTACGTTGCTGATGGAGCCGGGTCGTAGCGTGATCGCAGATGCCGGACTGGTGCTGACTACAGTGATGAACATTAAGACGCGCCCGGAAACCGGAGACGTTTGGCTGCTGACAGACGCGGGCTACAACATCATGCTCTCGATGAACAACTACAAGTGGTACTACCACCTGATCTCCGCCACCCGCGCCGGCGAACCCCACGGAAGTGATTACAAGGTTGCTGGCCCACTCTGCGATTCCGGTGATGTTTACTTTGATATTGAGCGCTGCGGACGTTTGCCGGATTATCGAAGGCTCCCTGCGAATGTTCAGCCTGGTGAAGTGCTCGCGCTTTTAAACTCCGGTGCTTACTCGCTGGCCCAGATGTTTCATTACAACGGACGACCGCTGCCAGCTGCAGTCATGATTAAAGACGGCGGGCAAGTAGATCTCATCCGTCGACGAGATACTTACGAGGACTTACTAACCAACGACGTTTGGTAAATTAGTCCAAAGTCCAATGTCCAATGTCCAAAGTCAAAACCCTGTGCGACCGAGGCCGCTTGACCGCTCATTTTCACCCTCTTTCATTACTTAGGAGGTGAAGGCCATGAAAATCCTGAAATTTGAGGATTTGGAATCTTGGAGGAAGGCTAGAAAAATAACCAATAAAGTCCATGAAGCATCCGCCGCCGGCAGCTTCATGCGAGACTCTGCTTTGAAGGACCAAATTCGGCGCGCTTCAATTTCAATACTCTCAAACATAGCTGAAGGGTTTGAGCGCGGAGGAGACAAGGAGTTTTTGCAGTTTCTGGCTGTAGCTAAGGGCTCCTGCGGTGAGGTTCGCGCACAACTTTATATCGCTGCCGACCAGGGATATCTCTCGCATGAGTTGTTTCAGAGACTATCAACAGACGCGAATGAAATTGGAAAGTTGATCTCTGGCTTGATGAAATACCTCAGCAAGTCAGAACTTAGGGGAAGCAAGTACCGCTAGCCAGACGGACTTTGGACTTCGGACTTTGGACTTTGGACTTTGGACTTTGGACTAAGAAACGATGACCACAAACCATCATCAACTCGTTCGCGGACTTGGCCCAATCGCCGCGATCTCCATTAACGTCGGCAACATCATCGGCACCGGCATCTTCCTGAAAGCCCGGGTCATGACCTGCAACGTGGGTACGCCCTGGCGCGTGCTTGCGGCCTGGATCGCAGCCGGCCTGTTGGCTCTCGCCGGTGCGCTAACTTATGCCGAGCTAACCACAATGCGGCCGCACGCCGGGGCTGAATACGTAATCACCAAAGATGCATACGGGGGGGTGTGGGGATTTCTCAACGGCTGGTCACAATTCTTGATTTCGCGAACGGCGTCGGCCGCGGCACTGGCAGTTGGATTCGCGATCTTCATGAACGATCTGATGGGTGGGAATCTCAAGACGGTTTATTACTCTTTCCAGATGCCGTTGTTTGGTCACACGGTCGAGCTGGGGACGTTAACTGTCATCGCCCTCATCACCCTGGCAGTCACCACCTTGATTAATTGCGCCGCTGTCAGCGTAAGCGGCAGTGTCGCATCCGTCGTTACCATATTAAAAGTTGTCATTGTACTGGGCGTCGGCATCGCCGCGTTCTTCTATCAGGAAGGCACATTCGGTAATTTCGCGATGGCCAGCACAGCGCCGTGCGAAGGCGAGGTCACGGGGGGCGGTATGCTTGCCTTTAGCGCAGCGATGGTTGGCGCACTCTGGGCCTACGATGGATGGAATAATATTTCCTACATGGCGGGTGAGGTGAAGAATCCGGAGCGCAATCTGCCTTTGGCGCTGATTGCGAGCATGCTGATCATTATCGTGCTGTATGTGATCGTGAATGTTAGTTACTTCTACGTGATGAGCCCGACGGAGGTTGCCAGCGTTGACAGCACTGCAACATCGGTTGCGGCTGAGTCAATCAGAAGGGTGCTGGGACCGGTGGCTGTTACGCTTATGGCGGGGGTGATGATGCTTTCTTCGTGGGGGTCGCTGCAGTCGTCGATCCTCGGAACAGCGCGTATTCCTTACGCGATGGCGCGCGACGGAGTGTTTTTCGAGAGTTTGGCGCGAGTCTCAAAGAACACAAAGGTTCCCGTAATCTCACTGATCGTGCAGGGTGTTTGGGCCGCCGTGCTGACCATCTCGGGCTCGTTTGATCAACTCACCGACATGGCCATCTTCGCGTTCTGGCTTTTCTATGGTTTGGTGGCGGCGTCTGTCTTCGTGTTTCGCTGGCGCGAACCGGATGCTGTGAGACCTTATAAGACATGGGGATACCCTATCGTGCCAGCGCTGTTCGTTTTGACAACTATTTATTTGATCGCCACGACGATCTTGAACTACCCGGTGCGATCGGGAATCGGCTTGGTAATTATTGCGTTAGGACTGCCGGTGTATTTCTACTTCTCGTCTAAGAACCGAAAAGGCCTTGCCCCAGAGGAGAGGCCTCCGGCTCCACCGATGTTCTAAGACGGATTAAGTTAGGGAGCGATAAGCGAAGAGTTCAGAGTTCAAGGTTTAGCTTGCTTCTTGCAGACAAGCCACCTGAGGGTTGTACCCTGAACACCGGTTACCAGGTTTCCTGTTTGCTGTCTGCTGTTTTCTAGCGGCGCTGAATCTGCAACAACGGCGCGGGGGAGCCTTCGCTGGTCGCTAGTAAGGCGCGGCCGTCTAATCGGTAGGTAATAGCCTCGCCCTGTTTACGGCTACCGAGGTCAACCGTCGAAAACGGTTGTTTCCAAATCGTATTAAAGTCTACGGCTGAATTTCTCAGCACCAACTCATAGCCTCTTAGATAATCACACAGCACAGCGCGAGTGCCGTCGGGCGAGATGGCTCCATCCGTGATGATCCCGCCAAACATGCTCGGGATGTCTAATTGACCAAGGTGACGAAGTGTCACCGCGCCTCCAGAGGTGATTGCGCCTGCCGCCTCGTATATGTGCGGATCGCCAAACACCTGCTTTGTTACTACGTAAATGTTGCCGCTCTGCGGGTGGACCATCAGGGCTTCCGAGTCATGCGGGCCATCGGGATAACGAAGACGAATGATCTCGGCAGCCTCAGTTAGAACTGGCTTACGCTTGGTGCTTTGTTCATCGCCGGTTGCAAATGTAGGTTCAGACACGCGGTAAACAATAATCTCCGGGCGTCGCTGACCGTTATCACCGATGTCGCCAATGTAAAGATACTTCTTCGTCAAGTCGGGACCCGGCCCCGCGGCAATGGCCTCCCAGTCTTTGGCCTTCGCCCCGGTCACCTTCCAGACGCCGCGACTCACGCCACGTTGATCAAAGAGATAAAGGAATGGTCCATCGCCGGAGTCGTTGTGTGTCCAATACAACCCGGGCGTCGTGCGCGAAGCGACGATGCCGCTGCTCTCCCTGACGGCGGAATCTTTGAGGCTCCCGATCTTTCTTGGATTGCGATAGTTGCTGGAGTCTGACGGAGACGAGCTGCTGACTGCGCCCGCCCTGGAGGGTACGGCCTGGGCGCGACGCTTCAACAGGAAAAGGACAGCCGCCGACAAGGCGAGTGCGCAAAGCACCACCAAAGCGATCCTGGTTTTTGAACTAAGTCTGTCCATGCAAATCTCTGATGCCTAAAAGCCGTCCGGAGTACAGATTGTAGGGGGCGTCCCTCCGTGGGCGTCCCCCTCTTTCGCCAAATGCAGGGCGCCCACGGAGGGACGCCCCTACAATCTGGTTACTCTGTACGCCTCTTATCTATCGGGCAACTTGCGCGAGGGCTTCGCGGGCGACCTCTTTATCGTCAAAATGAAACACTTCTCGCCCAAGGATCTGGTAATCCTCGTGGCCTTTCCCCGCAATCAGAACCAGGTCGTTGCCACCTGCTTCCGAGATGGCCTGATGAATTGCCTCCCTCCGGTCAGCGATCTTTCTGTAAGGCTTCCCGGTTTTCTTAATCCCCATCTCCGCGTCTGCCAGTATCTGCTCCGGATCCTCCATCCGTGGATTATCCGAAGTCAAAATCACAACGTCACTCAGGCTGCCTGCTGCCTCGCCCATCGGTGCACGTTTCGATCTATCGCGGTCGCCACCACAGCCGAAGACGGTAATGATTTTACCCTTCGTCACCTCCCGTGCGGTACGCAGGACATTCAGCAGCGCATCGTCGCTATGTGCGTAGTCCACAACGACGGCAAAATCGCCTTTATGTGGGACCCTCTCAAAACGGCCCGGCGCGCCAGTACACTTCTCAAGAGCGCGGGTAATCACATCCAGCCCGTAGCCGAGTGCCAGCCCAGTAGCTACAGCAGCGAGAGTGTTATAGATGTGTGGCGGTCCGACTAGCGGCGAACGAAATTCCTTTGTACCTGCAGGTGTGATGAGATTGAATCGCATGCCATCGAGAGAAAACTCCGAATCCTTCGCCATTACCTGCGCTTCGGACGTTACTCCATAACGTACAACTTCCAGGCCTTCTCCCTCCAACTTTTGGGCCAACTCCAATCCATATGGATCGTCGACATTGATCACTGAAGTGCGCGGTTTCGATCCCAGCCGGCCGTCAAACAAACGCTGCTTGGCGTACCAGTAGTTTTCCATCGTCTTGTGATAGTCGAGGTGGTCGCGTGTGAGGTTGGAGAAAACCGCGACTGCGTAATCGAGCGAATCGCAACGATGAAAGTCCATTGCTTGTGACGAGCACTCCATTACAGCGGTCTTGCAACCCGCAGCGACAGCCTTCCGCAGCATTCGCTGCATGTCGGTAGCTTCCGGCGTAGTGCGCTCGGCTTTGCGACGTTCAGAACCGAGACGATATTCGACGGTCCCAGTCATCGCAACCGGCTCACCCGCAGCTTCGGGGATCGATGCCACCAGATACGCCGTCGTCGTTTTCCCATTCGTGCCGGTAATTCCTACAAGCTGTAGCTCGCGTGAAGGGTGGCCGTGGACCTCGGCAGAGGCCAAAGCCATAGCACGACGTACGTTATCGACGCGGATCCAGGCGGCAGATGTCGGCATGTCAGAAGGCGCTTCCAGTTCTGAAAGCACGCCGACAGCTCCCTGCTCTAACACGTTGGGAACAAACTTGTGAGCGTCAAGCAATTCGCCGCGAACAGCTACGAACAACGTTCCGGGCCCTGCCCGGCGTGAGTCGTGGCCGACGTCGGTCACCGTCAGGTTGCCGTTACCGGTTAACTGCCCGCCGGTTAGATCTGTGATTTGTTTTAATGTAATTGGTTCAGTGGTCACGTTGCTGGATTCTACGGACTCATCTCTTGAAAGTCACACGGATAGGTTGCTGGGTCGTGACACTGAGGCGCGGCTGCCGCCGCACAGTGCGGAAACGCTCAGCCTTTCCGGCGCCGTGGCTAATAACCCCCTTTCCTGAGGCTCGGCCTCAGGAAAGAAACTTAGGAGTTGTCGTCGGAAAGCCATAGGCTTTCCGCACTGTGCGGCGGCAAGCCGCAAACGAACCTTGCGCTACCCTGCCCCAATGTTTACGATTCCGCGCTGCAACCAAACTAACTCGATGGAGACCTGATGTTAACAAGAGTCCTGCTCGCCTTGATGCCGGCTATTATGCTTCTCTTCTCTTTCGTCCCTAACGCCACCACCCAGTCCCCACCCGAGTTCGATCTGCTGATCAGGAACGGCACCATCATCGACGGCTCTGGCAGCCCGGGCTCGCGTTCTGACATGGCAATCAAGGGCGATCGAATCATCAAGATTGGCCGGCTACCAAACGCGAAGGCTGCGCGCGTGATTGATGCTTCGGGGCTCGTGGTGTCGCCTGGTTTCATCGACCTGCTCGGGCAGTCGGAGACGTTTCTCCTGATCGATCCCAGGGCCATGAGCAAAGTAATGATGGGCGTCACTACTGAGATTACCGGCGAAGGCGAATCGATCGCCCCGGTGAACGAGCGACTGATAAAGGAGCAGGAAGACTTCAACCGACGTTACAACCTCAACGTCGACTGGCGCACTCTTGACGACTATTTCGTGCGCCTGGAAAGACAAGGCAGCGGAGTAAATCTGGGAACGTTTGTCGGCGCTACTCAAGTTCGTGGTTACGTTATCGGCTTCGACAACCGTCCGCCTACGGCGCCTGAGTTGGAACAGATGAAGGAACTGGTGGCCGGGGCCATGAAAGACGGCGCTCTCGGCCTTTCAACTTCACTGCAATACGTGCCGGCGCGATTTGCTTCCACAGATGAAATTGTTGAACTAGCGAAAGTCGCACGGCAATACGGCGGCATCTATGCCACGCACCAACGTAGTGAAGCCAACGCACTCGATTCGTCGCTCGAAGAGGTTTTCGAGATCGCGCGGCGCGCACAAATTCCCACGGAGATCTGGCACCTGAAAACTGCCTACAAGAAAAATTGGGGACGCATGCCTGAAGTGCTGGAAAAGATCCGGCGAGCGCGCGCGAGTGGCCTGGATATAACGGCAGACGTTTATCCATACATTGCCGGCAGCACGTCGTTGACCGCATCTCTGCCGCCGTGGGTGCTCGAAGGCGGCACGGAGAAGATGCTCACCCGCATGCGCGATATGCGTATTCGTCAGCAGTTGAAAAAGGAGCTTCCCGCCGACTCGAAGGACTGGGAAAACATCTACCTCGGCAGTGGCGGCGCGGAGGGTGTGTTGATTAGTTCGGTGGTGAATCGAGAGTTGGAACCTTTTTTGGGGAAACGCTTGTCGCAAATTGCTATCGAACAAAATAAGGAACCGCTCGACGCATTGTTTGATCTAATTGTGGCTGACAACGGGCAGACGGGCGCCATCTATTTCATGATGAATGAAAACGATTTGCGCGCGGCGATGCGTTCAACGTTCGTCAACTTCTGCACCGATACGGGAGCTCGAGCTACCGATGGTCCATTGTCGAGAGCGAAATCACATCCGCGTGGCTGGGGCAGCTATCCGAGGATCCTGGGAAAATATGTGCGGGAGGAAAAAATCCTGACCTTGCCGCAGGCCATTCACAAAATGACTGGCGGGCCGGCAAAACGCGTAGGCCTTCGAGATCGTGGACTGCTTCGCGAAGGCTTCTTCGCCGACATTACGGTCTTCGATCCAAGGACTGTGATTGACCGCGCGACGTTTGAGGTCCCAAACCAACATCCCGAGGGCATTAAGTTTGTGATCACCAACGGCCAGATTAGTGTCGACAATGGCAAACGCACCGCTGCACTCGCCGGGCGACCACTGCGCGGACCTGGGTATAACAAATAGTCCAAAGTCCAATGTCCAATGTCCAAAGTCCAGTTTTCAAAGTTAAATGGCCAAATTCCACAAGTCAAAGTCACAAGTCCACAAACGAAGGGTCACAGGATTAACCATAGACCAGTTAGAGGTCTGGAAGGAGGGCATGCCCCCGCTCTTCGCCGCGCAGCAGCAATCATGAGCAACGAAGAGCGGGGGCATGCCCTCCTTCCTGACCTCGAGGAGTTCCAGGTTGCTTTTAGCACTCAGGATGACTTTGGACTTTGGACTTTGGACTTGTCTTAAATCAATCCCACAATCTTACGGAAGTCATCTTCCTTCCAGGCCCGCATGCTTTCCGTTTGAACATTGCCTTGCGAGCCCAGTGTTAAAAGGCATTTCGCGACCGTGTCATCATCCGGACCCTCGATCACACAAAGTAAATCGTACCTGCCCATCAGCAGATACGTATCCTTGATTTCAACGCCCACTTTCTTGAAAGCATCGCGTCCGGAATCCAGGCGACTGGGACTGTCTTTCACGTTGGCTGCACCCTGTTGCGTGTAACGAAGCAGTGTTATGTAGGTTGGCATTTCGTTTCTCCTTTAAGATTAGTCCAAAGTCCAATGTCCAAAGTCCAAAGTCAGGGCGCGTAGTTCAGAGTTCAAGCTTTAGCTTGCGTCGTCCTGGCCAAAGGGCGCGTAGTTCAGAGTTCAAGCCTTAGCTTGCGTCGTCCGGGCGAAAGGGCAACCTAAAGGTTGAACTCTGAACTACGCGCCCTGACTTTGGACTTTGGACTTTGGACTTTAGACCGTCTTAGACCTTAATAAAAATCTTCCGGCGATAAAGAATCCACATTAGTCCCAGCCACACGAGGATATAAGAAATTGCAAAGGCGAGTGACGCACGGTAGGGCGGCAACCACGACAGGAAGATGTTCTGGAAGATCCAACTGTGCAGCGAAATGCTTGTGCCGGCGGCGGTGGGAATTTTAACGAGTCCGAACAAGTCGGCCATGATTCCCGAACCAACAAACAACACAATCGGGTTGACTCCAAAAACAACGAATGGCCTGGTCCACCACTGGACCTTCTTTATGTCAATCAGCCAGTAACACAAAGCCAGAAACTCAAGCGCCATCCCACCGGTAAAGAAAACAAAGGAACTGGTCCATAGCGCTTTGTTGATTGGGAAGAAGGGGTTCCACGCCCAGCCAACCACGATGCAAACCGCTCCGGCAACAAAGAGACCGGCCACCTTTTCATACCCGGGCTTGTTAGTGCGCAGCCACTGCCCGGTCAACACTCCGAACAGTGCCGTGGCGATCGCCGGTATGGTGCTGAGCAGTCCTTCGGGATCGTAAACCTTCCCCTGCCTCCAGATGTGTGGTCCAAAGATAAGGCGATCGATATACGATGCCAGGCTTCCCTCTTTGCTCAGGTCGCCTGGGGCGAAACCCGGAGCGCTCATATTAGTCATCAGTAAACAGTAACCGACGAGTAAAACGGCCGTGATGATTATCTGAGTTCTAACCTTTGTGTTGAGGAAGATGATCGACGCGACGAGGTAACACACTGCGAGTCGTTGCAGTACGCCGGGAATTCGAATGGTAGAGAATTCGAAATAAGGGAATCCGGCGAGAAATATTCCGAGGGCAAAGATGATTAACGTGCGCCGTGTGATTTTCAGGTAGAGGTCGCGTTTGCTGCCTCCCTGTTCGACACGGCGCGCGAATGCCAGCGGTATTGCCACACCCACAATGAATACAAAGAACGGGAATATGAAATCGGTCGGCGTCCAGCCGTGCCAATCTGCATGGCCTAACGGCCAGTAAATGGTGGCCCATGAACCCGGATTATTCACCAGGACCATGCCCGCGATCGTTATGCCGCGAAACACGTCGAGAGAGATTAACCGGTCGCCTCGCTTTGGGGAGTTAGACATTTGCCAGGGTCTCCGAACCGGAAAACTAATAACCGATGAAACAAAGACGCTCAGAACCCTCCCAGGAGTTGGGACCTACAAGGACCCTGCATCCCCTCGAGGTTGGGAAGGAGGGCTTGCCCCCGCTCGAGCGCAAAAGGCGCGAGTCTTATATCAACATTCACTGGCCAAGCAGTCGCGCCTTCGGCGCTCGAGCGGGGGCCAAGCCCGTCTTTCTAACTTGAAAACTGGCGCAGGTGCGCAGTTGGTCCCAATCGATCCTACGGCGCAGGCCTTCAGCTCAACACATCGGTTATCAAAGCCCAGGCGATGGTGACGGAGACGGCGATGGCGTAGGTCTTGGACCAAGGCCAAACTCATCCGGGTTCGGCAGAATAGAAGTCGTGTTATAAAGTCGAACCGATTCCTCCAGTGCTTTGCTCTTGCTGAGCCACATGTTTATAGCGCGATCGTATCGGGCCAGCACGCTATCCAGCCAGTAAGGGCGGTTCTCAGCCAACCACTGTTTCCGGTATCCCTCTCTCAGGATCGTCAACTCTTCAGCCATTTCACGGAGGTTGTTGTAGATGTTTCCCCAATAATTCCTCAAACGTCCAATCTTGCGCCGGTCTCCCAGATTCAAATAGGCGTCCCAATAGTCCTGGCTGAATTTCTCCATCACCTGCAAGCGGCGACCTAAGTGATCAAATCTTTGTGCCGCAAATCGCATTGACGAAATCATCGAACGATTCCGACGAGCGCGAGCTTCATTCTTCAGCAAGCTCTCGTCGGCATTTTCGACTGCGAGACGCATTTCTTTTAGTTGACTCTTCAAAGTCCTGGCCTGGCCCTGAAAGTTTGCAGTAAAAGGATCGCGCCAAAAGAATTCGTCAGTCTGGGAAATGCCCAGCAGGGTGTTTACATGGCCCAGCGAAGTTAATGAATCCGTAAAGTGATGGCCATCGTTTCGAAAAAATGCCCAATCGAAATTCTGATTAAACGCCGGCACATCAACAGGTCCGTTTTGCCAGGAGGCGGCTGCCCCAAGAACGATGCCATGCCAGGTCATCTCAAAAAGTGCCTCGCCGTCGTCGTCCCAGGTAGTGTTCATCATTCCCATAGCGCCGGCTGCTTGTCCGTCGCGCACAAAGTTGACGATGTTTTTGGTGGCGGAATCCACGTTGGGGAATATCTGGTTCCAATTGCCGGCGCCTGGACAGACAAATTGATCGAGACCTGCGTCTTTGAAAGGCTTGATCCTCGTCTCGAAACTGTCGCGTGGCGCGTAGTTCCAATTCATGACGATCATATCCTTGGGGACATTTCCTATCAGCTCGGGGTGGCTGAGCGCGATGTCCCCCCAGAACATCAAACGTCTGTTATAGGGTCGCAGCACTTCACGCACTCTGTTTAAGTGCGCGAAGTAAACCGCCCCTACGCCTTTTTGTCTCGCCACCTCTCGGCTCTGTCCCTCGCCCAGCTCAAACGTCTCATCAGCTCCGATGTGAAAAAACTTGCCGGGGAAAAGCGGATCCAGCTCCCTATACCAGTCAGCCACCAGCTTGTAGGATCCCTCCTGTTGCGGAGACAGCACGTCGCCGTAGGGAACTTCGGCCAGCTCGTTATACTTCTCCAGCTTCAGCGCCTTGTGCAGATGGCCAAACGTCTGCTGCTCGGGTACCAGCTCGATGTGATAGGCGCGGGCGTAAGCGACCAGCTCACGAATTTCCTCGGGCGTTAAGGAACCACCCGGTGGTCCAATCAAAGGATGCGAACTACTGCTGAACGTTTGCTCCATATAAAAGGAGTGCATGTTTAACTTGAAGGCGGCGAAGGTGCGGAGTTGCCGTTTTATGTAGTCGACTGTGGGCACCGGGCCGCGACTGATGTCGTCGGAAACGCCGCGCCAACGCATCGCCGGCCAGTCGGTGATTTGCACGCCGGGAACAAAAGCCTCGTTGCCTTCACCGCGCACTAGTTGTTTCAGAGTTTGCAGGCCGTAAAACGTTCCCGCTTCTGTTTGACCGCCGACGATGATCTGATTGGCATCGACCGTAAGCACATAGCCTTCCGCGTCTAAAGCGGCCGGAATAGTTACCCCGGTTTTTTTAAGCGCCTGGATGATCTGCGGCCGATCGAGCTCTCCGATAAGGATCGTGCGTCGCCCTCCGCCACCGCGGCGTAGAGTGAGCTTTGCGGAGTCGCGAGCATCAGCTATAAAGTCGTCAGCCGCAAAGATGTTTTCACGTGAACGTGGATTCACGAGAGCAATCCGCACATCGCGCGTGAATTGGAAACGGTCCTTAGTCTGAATCATCGTCCGCGGCTTCGGAATCACTTGCAACGATGATTGCGAAGCTTGGTCCTGCGCGCATATCGTTCTCGCAAGGAGCAAACAAAGCAGGGGCAACAGAACTAGAAAGGCTCTTCGTGATAGAGTGGTAGGCATCTTAAAGTTGGAAACCGGATCTGGTTTTGTTCGTCGGAGCTGGTTAGAAAGACGAAAGTATTTAACCGAAATCGCACGCGATTACAATGGCGCGGCGTAACGCAGTCGGGGACCCGTTCTTGAAAGCTCGAAGCGTTATTACAGAACCGAGCGCGGTAGCGCCGGATGCTAGAATAAACTCAGCTACAGAAATTTGGTGTGTAGGTGATACAACGAAAGGATGCGAGCCTGAGGCACTAAAGGCTCTGCCTCCCTTTGCGAAGACGATGTTTATACGCTTGATTACGCTAACCTGATATCCCAAGAAGACTATAGCATCCGGCGCTACCGCGCTCGGTTCTGTATTCACTGCCGTCCGATTGACACTCCAGGTGATTATTAGCTACGGAAGGTGAAACCGCTTGTCCTTAATGCTACAGGAGATCGGCGAACAGCCCGACGCACTGACCCGCACTATTGACGCCGAACGCCAGAAGATTTTACGACTGGGAACTTTCCTCAAGTCTCGTGAGCTTGATCTAATTGTGCTGGTCGCCCGCGGCAGTTCGGACAATGCTGCACTGTTTGGTCGTTACCTGCTGGAAATCACCACAGGCATTCCGGTTTCGCTTTCTGCGCCGTCGGTCCATACCCTCTACGGCGCCAAACTCAACCTGCAGCGAGCCCTCGTCATCGGCGTTTCGCAATCCGGCGAAGGCGAAGACATCAACCAGGTACTGGAAAACGCGCGCAAGTCCGGCGCATACACGGTCGGCATCACTAATGAGCCCTCCTCCTCGATGGTTGGGGTCGTCGACGAGACGCTCTTGATGCACGGTGGACGAGAGCGTTCGGTCGCTGCTACCAAAACTTTCACCGGGCAGATGATGCTTTTTTACATGCTGGCTGCGGCCCTGGCCCACGAGAAACCAGTATGGGCGTTCGAGACCATTCCCGAGTATGCAGCGCGAGCTCTTGAACAGGAGCCGGCAATTCTCGAGCTGGTTCAACGTTACGTGTTCATGGAAAACTGCGTGGTGGTTGGTAGGGGCCTCGCCTATGCGAACTGTTATGAACTCGCACTGAAGTTAATGGAGACCTGTTACGTCGTAGCCGAGCGTTTTTCGTCGGCGGATTTCCTCCACGGGCCGGTGGCTATGGTTGAGCGTCATTTTCCAGTGATCCTTTTCGCGCCGCCCGGCGTTATGCTACCGGGAGTAAAGGATCTGATTAAGCGTCTGCGTGAGCTGCACGCCGACACTCTGGTGCTGACCAGCGACCTCGAGGCCGCCGGGGACTGTACGCGCGCGGTGATTATGCCGAAAGAAATTGATGAGTTTTGCGCGCCAATTCCCTATATAATCCCCGGCCAACTATTTGCGGCTCTTTTGGCTGACGCGAAAGGTCTGGATCCGGACCAGCCGCGTTCGCTGTCGAAAGTGACGAGAACGCTTTGAGGCAATGTTGGTGTTGCGGACATTTACAGAGTGACCGCGGTAACGGCAGATGCTAAGAGCGTCGAGGCTTAGGAACTCGGAACCACCTCGCGGTACCGGGTGGGTTCTCAATGGGGAATGCGACTTCGACGATAAACGAGATCGTAAATTTGTAGTGAGTGACATTCAGGAAAACTACTTCGCTACGGCGAGGTGGTATTGACTGCATCAACACAATGCTAATGAACATCCAACTAAAGGATTTGTCTGAGGGCCCTGTTTACGCGCAGGTACGTGAATATATTGAGGCCCAGATTACGAGCAAAATCGTCAGCTCGGGAGAATCTTTACCCTCCCCCGCAACCCTGGCGCATAAACTCTCCGTCGACAAGGGCGAGATACAGCGCGCGTATTTCGAACTCGAGCATTCCGGGCTCATAAAAAAAGAAACCGGCAAAGACTTCCTCGGCCACTCCAAAACCACCTACCGGGTAGTTTGATTGAACCGACAATACAGAACCGAGCGCGGTAGCGCCGGATGCAAGAGTCACCCTACGTGTCAGCACGTAGACGGTTGTATTCGCAACGAGAGTGGACTCTAGCTTCGGCGCTACTGCGCTCGGATCTGTAATCTACGAAATCACGCGAACCCCATGAATAACATTAGCGTGGTTTCATGTCATTTCCTTATCCCCCCGGGAGTGCCCGCTATGACGAAAGCAATCCTCACGTGATATTCTTTTTTGGTTTGAATACTTGCGAAAGTGGCGGAATTGGCAGACGCGCCAGACTTAGGATCTGGTACCGCAAGGTGTGGGGGTTCGAGTCCCCCCTTTCGCACCAACTAGAGTAAACAGCAATCAGCAAACAGTAAACAGCCGGACAGGCGCGGAAGTTTCTTTTCATCGTTACGACTACTTAGTGACTCTTTGTTCTTTGCTCTTTGCTCTTTGCTCTATGCTGTCTGCTGTTGACTGTTTGCTGTTTGCTATCTTGAAAGGCATTTAATGAAGACAGAATCCGTGGACGTTTCTCCAACGCGTAAGGAGATAACGATTGAGATTGAACCAAAGCTGGTACGCGAAGCTTACGACCGAATCAGTGACAACTACGCGAAGCAGGCAAAGGTGCCGGGCTTTCGCCCCGGGCATGCGCCGCGTTCGGTAGTGCGCTCGCGGTTTAAGAGCGAGATCCGCGCGGCCACGCTGCAGGAGGTTGTTCCTGACGCGGTTAATGAGGCTATAGCAGAACATGCTCCCAGCGCTATAGGCGAACCTAACGTCCAACTCGACAATACAGAAGCCCTCGAGAAATTCGGCGAAGAACCCATCTCGGTAAAGGTAAACGTCGAGGTATTGCCTGAGGTTGAGCTGCAAAACTATAAAGGTCTGGAAATAACCCGCCAGACCCGCCCGATCACCGATGACAACGTTGACGAAATGCTCCAGGCCTTAAGGGAAACGTCGGCGTCCTTGCAACCGGTCGAAGATCGTGGCGCCGAGATTGGCGACACTGTCACGATAAACGTCGATGGCAAGTTCGTCGACACTCCTGAAGAGGAAAACATCAAGGCGGATGAGATCGATGTCGTGCTCGGCGGGCAGGGTGTACAGCAGGAGTTTAACGATAACTTGACGGGGGCAAAGCCGGAGGATGAGAAGACCTTCCTGGTTGAGTATCCTGAGGATTTCACTTCGAAAGGCCTTGCGGGCAAGAAAGTGGAATACACCGCAAAGGTCACAGCCGTCCGCGTAAAAGAACTTCCCGAAGCAGATGACGAATGGGCCAGGAGTTTAGGCGAGGACTTTGATTCCATCGACACGCTGCGCACAAAGATTCGTGAAGACCTGGAAAAGCGTGCACAGTTCGAGGCTAATCATGGAGTTCGTGCCCAGGTGATGAAAAAACTTCTCGAGAGCCACCTGTTCGAAGTACCGCAGAGTCTGGTGGACCACCAGACGAGTGTTCGGCTCGAGAGTGTCGTGCGCGACATGATGGGAAGAGGAATGGATCCTCGTAGCCAGGAGATCAACTGGGAGGGCGCGCGCGAGGAACTTAAAGGCCAGGCGGAAGAGGACGTGCGTGGATCGATACTGCTCGAACGCATAGCTTCAGAGGAGAAGATCGACGTCTCAAAAGAAGAGATTGAAGAAGAGATTCAGGCCATCGCCAGAGGCTCTAAACAGTCCGTAGAACAGGTGCGTACCGTCTTGACAAAGGATGGGGGCGAACGTAGCATCGCGAACAGGTTGACCAATCGTAAGGCACTCGATCTTGTGGTGGCCAACGCGCAAATAACCGACGAAGAATGGCGCGAAGAAAAGGATGAACTGAAGGCTGAAGGGTGAACCCGAGAAGAGTTTTCGACTTCCACGGTTTCATCCTTCATCCCTCAGGCTTCATCCTTTTATCGCAAGTTAAGGAAGGTTAATAACACATGGCCCTGGTCCCAATGGTCGTTGAGCAAACGTCACGAGGCGAACGCGCATTCGACATTTTTTCCCGGCTCCTGAAAGACAATATTATTTTCTTAGGCACCCCGATCGACGATCAGATCGCCAACCTGATCGTGGCCCAACTGCTCTTCCTGGAAGCTGAAGATCCTGAGAAGGACATCAACATCTATATCAATTCTCCTGGCGGCTCGATTACTGCCGGGATGGCCGTTTACGACACCATGCAATTCATACGTCCCGATGTCACGACCATCTGCGTGGGCCAGTGTGCTTCCATGGGCGCGCTGCTGTTGGCCGCCGGCGCCAAGGGCAAACGGTTTGCTCTACCGAATTCGCGCATACTAATTCACCAGCCTTCCGGTGGTTCCCAGGGGCAAGCCACCGATATTCGTATTCAGGCAGAAGAGATCTTGCGAATGCGCGAACTGACTTCTCAAATTATCGCGAAACACACTGGACAGGCGTTTGAAACTGTCGAACGCGACGTCGAGCGCGATAAAATTATGTCTGCCGTGCAAGCCAAAGAGTATGGTTTAATAGACGAAGTTATTGCGCACCGCGAATAGCGCCGAAACAACTGGAGATACTCCATGATTTCGAAGATGAAGGCTCGCGGATTTAGCTGCTCATTTTGCGGCCGCTCGAAGGGAGAGGTTGCAAACATCGTTTCCGGTACGCCGCAACGCGCTCCCGGAGTTCCAAAACAGATGATTGGAAAGACAGCCTTTATTTGTAACGAGTGTGTGCAGCGCTATCGAGAGATGGCCGGCAGTCCGGAGATTCACGGCAACTCACCCGTTGTCGGCAAGTAACCGGGTTCGATCGAAGCTGAAGGAGATCCCCTAACACATGGTTAGACGAACCGACGACACCTTACGATGCTCATTCTGCGGCAAGTCGCAGAATGAAGTTAAGAAACTCATCGCTGGGCCTACCGTTTACATCTGTAACGAGTGCATCGACATATGCAATGAGATCATCACCGATGATCAGCAGGCAGAATCGGTTGCGACGCGGCCACCCCTGCCAAAGCCGGGTGAGATTAAAAGCTTTCTAGACGAATATGTGATCGGCCAGGACGAAACCAAGAAGCGCCTGGCCGTTGCCGTTTATCAACACTACAAACGCATCGAACTGGGAAGACGTCGCTCGGAAGTTGAAATCCAGAAGGCCAATATTCTCTTGATTGGACCAACAGGAACCGGCAAGACCCTGCTCGCCCAGACACTGGCGCGCATGCTCAGCGTTCCCTTCACCATTGTCGACGCGACCACGCTGACCGAAGCAGGCTACGTTGGTGAGGACGTCGAGAACATAATCCTTAAACTCCTTCAGGCCGCTAACGGCGATGTCGAACGGGCCCAACAGGGGATCATATATATAGACGAAGTCGACAAAATTTGTCGTAAGGACGAGAACCCTTCCATCACGCGTGACGTTTCCGGAGAAGGTGTGCAGCAGGCGCTCTTGAAGATACTCGAGGGCACTGTGGCCAATGTTCCTCCGCAGGGCGGGCGCAAGCATCCGCACCAGGAATTTTTCCCGATCGACACGTCAAATATTTTGTTCATTTGCGGCGGCGCTTTTGTGGGACTCGAAAAGGTCATCGGACGGCGACTGCGCAATAAGTCACTCGGCTTCCAGGCCGAAGTGAAGAGCGGCAGCCATCGTCATGCGGAAGCGCTAGCGGCAGTGCAGCCTGAAGATCTGATTCGCTTTGGCTTGATTCCGGAGTTTGTTGGACGATTGCCCGTTTGCGGCGTGCTTCACGAACTCGACGAAGGTGCGCTGATCAAGATTCTGACCGAACCAAAGAATGCTTTGGTCAAGCAGTATCAAAAGAAGTTTGACTTCGACAACGTGAAGTTGAAGTTTACCGAAGACTCTTTGAAGTCAGTTGCCAAGCAAGCCGTGGAAAGGAAAGTAGGCGCTCGCGGCTTGATGATGATTCTCGAAGAGTTGCTTTTGGACGCGATGTACACGCTCCCTTCGCAAAAGAGGGTCAAAGAGTTTGTCATTACCAGCGAGATGGTCGAGCGAAGGCGCGCCATTCCGGGCGAGGGCTTGACAGGGATCGACGGCGCAGCGGCTTAGCGGTACGCGTTCTCATTTGGGGCAAAAACCCCCATGTGGCGTGCACCTGGGAATTGATCTACAATTAGCAGTCTTTAAGGGCGAGACGGCAGTTGGGCGGCTCGCCTTTGTTGCAAGAAGTCAGCTTAAATAAGTAGTCATAATTATGGAAGAATACTCAGATCGCGCTCCTGCCGACGTCGCCTGGTACCCGATGGTTCCAATTCGTGACGTCGTCATTTTTCCCTTCACAAAAGTAGCATTCAAGATCGGACGGCAAGGATCGGTGCGCGCGCTGGAGCAGGCTCTGGCAGCTGACCGCACGATCTTTCTGGCGACTCAACACGACGCAACAGTCGATGAGCCGTCGCCGGACCAGATTTATGGTGTTGGAACCCTCGGTCGAATTCTGCAATCGCAGAAACAGGACAACGGTCAAATCAAGGTTGTGGTGGAAGGTCGCGAACGCGCCACCACGGTGCGCGTAGAAAACACCGACGGCGCTTTTATGGCGCTGGTGAAGCGTGCTCCGGTGGTCAACGAGGAAGGCGCTCGTCTCGATGCTCTCGTACAGAAGATCGGGCAACTCGTCGAACAACATCTGCGACTTGCGCCCGAGAGTCAGACAGACGCTCTGCAAACTGCGCTTCGCAACCAGAATCCTTCTCATCTTGCAGACGCACTCGCATCGCAACTGCGAATCTCAGTTGAAGACAAGCAAGGGCTGTTGGAACTTTTTTCCTCGCAAGCCCGGCTGCAACGTTTGATCGAGTTGCTTGAACTTGAGATTGAGAAACGCCAGCTCGATCGCTCGATCCAAACGCGCGTCAAGCGTCAGATGGAGAAGGCTCAGAAAGAGTACTACCTCAACGAGCAGATCAAAGCCATTCACAAAGAGCTTGGTCGTAAAGACGAAAAGGCCGAACTCGAAGAGCTGAAGAAGAAGATTGAAGAAGTCGGCATGACCGAAGAGGCGAAGCAAAAGGCGATGCAGGAACTGCACCGTCTGGAAGCTATGCCGCCGATGTCCGCAGAAGGTACTGTCTCGCGCACTTATATCGACTGGCTCGTTAGTGTGCCCTGGAAACAGAAGAGCAAAGAGATAAAGGACCTGGGGAAAGCCGAGGAAGTCCTTAACGAAGATCACTTTGGACTGGAGAAAATCAAGGAACGCATTCTCGAATATCTTGCCGTGCGTCAGTTGGTCAAGAATCCGAAAGGTTCAATTCTTTGCTTTGTCGGCCCTCCGGGAGTCGGCAAAACGAGCCTCGGTAAATCGATTGCTCGCGCCACAGGCCGCAAGTTTGTGCGACTGTCCCTTGGCGGCGTGCGCGACGAAGCCGAGATTCGTGGTCATCGTCGCACGTATATCGGCGCCCTGCCCGGCCAGATTATTCAGATGATGAAGAAAGCGGGCACAGTTAACCCGGTTGTGTTGCTCGACGAAGTAGATAAGCTGGGTGCTGATTTCCGCGGCGACCCGAGTTCGGCGTTGCTCGAAGTTCTCGATCCGGAACAGAACCACACATTCCAGGACCACTACCTCGACGTCGAGTACGATCTTTCAAAGGTCTTCTTTATTGCCACGTCAAACGTTCTTCATACGATTCCACCGGCCCTGCAGGATCGGTTGGAGATTCTGCGTCTTTCTGGTTACACGGAACGCGAGAAACTCGAGATCGCGAAGCGTCATCTGGTTCCGAAGCAAGCCGAAGGCAATGGCCTGAAGCCTGAGCAACTCGAATTCACCGATGAAGGTTTGTTTGAGATCATTCGCCACTACACGCGTGAGGCGGGTGTTCGCAACCTGGAACGTGAAGTCGGCTCTTGCTGTCGCAAGATCGCACGGCGGTTCGTGTCAGAAAATATCGCCGACGACTTCAAAGATATCGTTGATGCGGAGCGGGTCCGTGAAATGCTTGGGCCAATCAAGTTTCGGCAACAAGGTGTCGCGGCCGAAAGCGAAGTGGGCTTGGCTACCGGCCTGGCATGGACCGAGGTCGGCGGCGAGGTCTTACAAATAGAGGCCACGCTCACCAAGGGACGCGGTGGCGTGATGCTGACCGGGAAGCTCGGCGATGTGATGCAGGAATCGGCGCAAGCGGCGTTGACCTGTATTAAAGCCCGCGCCGAACGCCTCGGGATGAGCGTTGACCTTATCCGAAAACGCGATTTGCATATTCACATTCCTGAAGGCGCGATACCAAAGGATGGCCCATCCGCCGGAATTACCATGGCCACCGCAATGGCGTCGGCACTGACGCGCTGCGCCGTGCGGAAGAACGTGGCGATGACCGGCGAGATTACCCTCCGCGGTCGCATCCTGCCGATTGGCGGCGTGAAAGAGAAGCTGCTTGCGGCCCATCGCTTTGGGATTGATACGATCATTCTTCCGAAAGACAATGAGAAGGATTTGCCGGAAGTTCCCGAGGAAGTTCGCAATGCGCTCTGCATCAATCTGGTAGAAACGATTGATGAGGTGCTGGCGCTTGCCCTCGAGGACGCCTGTCCAACCGATGCGGGCTCTGACGAAACGAAGACGCCGCCGCTTTGGTCGACCGAGCAACCTTCACAAGGTATTCAAACAAGCTAGCCTGGCTGCAACTTCCTGAGCTGGTTTAGGGTTTAACCTTCCACGCGGCTGTAAGCCACGGGAGGGTTGATCCCTTTCCGCTCTAATTTAGCAATCCCAATCTCAAAACCCATTCCCTCTGGAGGAGACGAACGATGAGTAAGCATCATGATGCAGAATTAATACTGAAACTTTACGACCTTAGACGCGAAGCTACGATGCGCGAAGCACGCAACTGGTTTTGGAGTTTTAACCCGACCAGCGTGCAGGACATCGTTGAAGTGCTGCTGAGCGAGCACAGTGGTCACTATCGAATGGTGATCAGCTACTGGGACATGGCGGCCGCTATGGTGAACAACGGCGCCATCGATGAAAAGTTGTTCAACGAGACCAACGGTGAGCAGTTTTTTGTCTACTCAAAAATCTCCCATCTCATTGAAGAGATTAGAACACTGTTTGGACATCCTGACTTTCTCCGCAATCTCGAGGACCTCATCAAACGCACTCCGAATTACGAAGAGCGCATCGCAGCGATGAAAGATCGAATGAAGAAATTTGCCGAGATTCGCGCCGAACGAGCAGCACAGGTCCAGGCGGCGGTCGCTAACTGATCGATGCATCTACAGCCCGCGATAGCGGGCGATAGCGTAAAGCCTGGGGTGGAGCGCAGCGAAACCCCAGGTTAATAGTTGAATCAAGGCTCTAGCCCGCGAAGCGTGTGACAGTCGTTACCGCCGCCCAGGTCTGTCGCCGGCTATCGCGGGCTAACGTTTTTGGATTTAAAGAATGAAAGTAACCAGCGCTGAGTTCCTGAAGAGCGCTTTCCAGGAGAGTGATTGGCCGACTGACGCGAAACCCGAAATAGCATTCATGGGCCGCTCGAATGTCGGGAAGTCCAGCCTGATAAATTCCCTGCTCGGCGTGAGAGGCTTGGCCCGCACTTCATCGACACCAGGCCGGACTCAGTCGTTGAATTTTTTTACGATTAACGAGCGGTTTCGATTTGTTGATCTCCCCGGTTTCGGTTATGCTCGCGTCCCGAAATCAATTAGAACAACTTGGGGCGAGATGGTTACGAGCTACCTTGCCAAGCGAAAGCAGCTTGTGCTATCAATTCACATCGTAGATTCGCGCCACGAACCCACAAAATTGGATTTGCAGCTTCACGAGTGGCTTGTTCACAGTGACAAGCCGTGGTTAATAGTTGCCACAAAATCCGATAAGCTATCTAACAACGAATTGAAAGAGAGCCTGGGACGCGTCAAACGCGTGTTTACCACAGATCGGGTAGTGGCATATTCTGCTAAAAACGAGCGTGGCGCGGGCGAACTCTGGCGGGAGCTGGGAAACGCATTAGATGTTTTTCAACCCTCCAAGCCTTGATTAATGCTCAGCGATGAGTAGAATGTCGTCGAATCAAGATCCCGCGGTTGCAAAACTCTCAAGCCCCTTTTCATAAATCTGTTCTACTTAAGACCACGAATGAGGCTGTACATCGCATCGTAGCACCAGTTACCCCACGCATCGAGGCAACTTGCTAACAGTTGAAAAGGAAGTGTGCAGCCTCGCACATCATGCTCGCTTCGGGCGGGCCGACTAGGGATTGATAATCAGCTCCGCAAATTAGTCCAATTTCCGAAACCTCCAGGAACACAACCAACTCGGCCGCTACCAAAGGTTTTCCAGCAGGCCAAGATATGAAAGATTATTTAGGAACGAATTGATATGGCACAGAGATCACGTTCACGCGCCTCAGGCGCTGCAGGCGCGAACAACGACGATAAAAACGGGGACAACGGCGGCAGCAGTGTAGCTACTGCCGAAGCTCCGGATAGAGACGGCCGTGATGGTCGCGACCCGAGGGAGGAAGGTTTTCTAAACCTCGCCGACCTCAAAGAGATGTCTATCTCAAAACTTACCAGCATCGCCAAAGGCATGGACGTGCCGGGCGCTACCGGCATGCGCAAGCAGGAATTGATTTTCAAGGTGCTTGCGGCACAAACGGAGAAGAGCGGCCTCATTTTCTCTGAAGGCGTTCTCGAGACCCTGCCAGACGGCTTCGGCTTTTTGCGTGCTCCGGAATACAACTACCTGCCAGGCCCCGACGACATTTATGTTTCACCTTCGCAGATTCGAAAGTTTGACCTGCGCACAGGTGATACGGTAAGTGGGCAGATTCGCCCACCGAAGGAAGGCGAGCGATATTTCGCGCTCATCAAGGTTGAAGCGATTAACTTCGAGTCGCCTGATCAGGCGCGGGAAAAAGTTTTCTTCGACAATCTCACGCCGCTTTATCCGGATGAACAACTGAAGATGGAACTCACGCAGGATAACCTTTCTGCGCGAGTAATCGATTTGGTGACGCCTTTGGGTAAAGGACAACGTGGATTGATCGTGGCGCCTCCACGCACCGGTAAGACGATGCTGCTGCAAACGATCGCTAACTCGGTTACGCAAAATCATCCCGAGGTAACTCTGATCGTTCTGCTGATTGACGAACGACCAGAAGAAGTTACTGACATGCAGCGCTCGGTAAACGGCGAAGTTATTTCGTCAACCTTCGACGAGCCACCGACCAGACACGTACAGGTCGCCGACATGGTGATCGAGAAAGCCAAACGGCTGGTGGAACACAAGCGCGATGTCGTAATTCTTCTTGACTCCATCACGCGTCTGGCCCGAGCGCACAACGCCGTCGTGCCTCCCAGCGGCAAGATTCTCTCCGGCGGTATCGATTCCAACGCCTTGCAACGCCCCAAGCGTTTCTTCGGCGCTGCCCGCAACATCGAAGAGGGCGGGTCGTTGACCATTATTGCAACTGCGCTGATCGATACCGGCTCGCGTATGGACGACGTAATCTTTGAAGAGTTTAAGGGCACCGGTAACTCGGAAATCCACCTCGACCGGAGACTGAGTGACAAGCGACTATTCCCAGCCATCGACCTGCAGCGTTCAGGCACGCGTAAGGAAGAGTTGCTGCTTAGCAAGGAAGATCTGAACCGTATTTGGGTCATGCGCCGCGTATTGAACCCGCTCTCGCCCGTCGAACAGATGGAGGTCGTACTCGAACGACTCGAGAAAGCCAAGTCGAACGCGGAGTTTCTTGCTTCAATGCAAACCTAATGAATAAACCGACGATCAAAATTGTTGGTGGCCGGAACCTGCCTCCAATTTGGGACCGGTTTGATCGTCTCCAAAGAACTGCTCAACTGCTGCTAGGCAGAGCAATCTGCCCCAAAGGAGTCTTTCGTTTCAAAACCTTCCAGGAGTTTGAAGAGTGGAAGAAAAGGCTCCACCAAGAACCCCAGAACAAAACGACTTAGTGAGATTATGTGCTGCCCTCAATGCCCAGGGCGCTAGTTATATAGTCGTGGGCGGCATGGCCATGATTCAGCAAGGTTTCTTAAGGGCAACCGAAGTTATCGATCTGCTTCTGGAAACGTCGCGTCAAAACCAGGCGAAGGTACGCAAGGCTTTAGAAATTCTACCTGACCAGGCTGTTCGCGAATTGCATGAAGAAGATCTCGACACTTATCAGGTCGTTCGAGTGGCGGATGAAATAGTTGTGGATCTGATGCTTTCGGCTTGTGGAATTGGATACCGAGACGCGATTGATGAGATTGAGACTGCAGTGGTCCAGGGCGTACCGATTCCATTTGCTTCAGCAAAACTGCTCTGGCGTACTAAGCAAACCTATCGGGACAAGGACATACCTGATAGGACTTTCCTCGCACGAAAACTCGAAGCAAACCGGGACTCTTAAGGCGAGAGGTATCTCTTCGGTTTGAACTTGATCTCTTTGCCTCGATCCTTCATCCTTCCTAATTCATCCTTCAACTAATGCGTGTAGCCATACTCTCCTCTGAAGCTGTGCCTTTCGCCAAGACCGGCGGATTGGCCGACGTTGCCGGCGCGTTGCCGAAAGCCCTCGCTAAGCAAGGCGTCGATGCGCGAGCTGATCCTGCCTCTCCACCAGCAGATTGATGAGAGTCTCATGCACGACTCTGTCATCGAGGACCTGCCCGTGCCCTGGCGAGGAGGCACGAGACCAACGCGGGTCTTCCAGTCGGATGCGGCGGGTGCCCCGGCCTACCTGATTCATTCGCCCGAGTATTTCGACAAGCCTTCAATCTACGGCTCCTCCAACGATCACGAGCGCTACGCGTTCTTCTCGCGGGCAGCGCTCTCGTTGTTGAAACACCTTGACTGGCAACCTGACATTGTCCATGGGAACGACTGGCCCTGCGGCTTTGCGATGGCCGAATTTCGATTACGTCGAAGTTACGACGCCTTCTTTCGCCAGAGCAGATCGCTCTTCTCAATTCACAACCTTGCTTATCAGGGTGCCTTTGATCCAAACGATTTGTGGTGGCTGGGTTTCGGTGAGTCTCCTGAAAAGGAGGACTTCATGCTCAAAGGGATGGCCTCGGCACTGAAAGCCGGGCTAATTACCGCCGATGCACTATCAACCGTCAGCCGCCGTTATTCACAGGAAATTCAAACGCACGAACAGGGCGCGGGACTGGATTGGTTATTACGCGCGCGACGCGATCGTTTGGCTGGTGTAACCAATGGCGTCGATTACGAGCTTTGGAACCCGGAGACTGATCCGCATATCGCAGTCAATTTTTCGGCTAGTGATCTAACCGGGAAGAGGGAGTGTAAACGAGATCTGCTGCGAAGGTTTGATTTGCCTGAGCATCTGGATCGACCCATCATCGCGATCATATCGCGTCTCGTTTCGCAGAAGGGTTACGACCTGATCCGGCAGCTTGCCGAGCCAATTTTAGGAACGGGGGCGTTCTTCATCGCACTTGGAGCCGGCGCGAAAGAGTATGAAGATTTTCTTCAGCACTGGCATGATCGCGCGCCGCGGCAGGTTGGAATTTACAAAGGCTACGCGGGCGAGCCCCTCGCTCATCAAATCGAAGCGGGCGCAGACATGTTTCTGATGCCTTCGTATTACGAGCCATGTGGACTTAATCAAATGTACAGCATGCGCTATGGGACCGTGCCCATAGTGCGAGCGACGGGCGGACTTGACGATACCGTCGAGCATTTTGACCCGGCGCGCTCGACCGGGACTGGTTTTAAGTTTTACGACTACAATGCTTCGGCTCTGCTTGATAAAATTCGCGAAGCCCTTTACTTTTATGGTAAGCCCGAAGCATGGCAGAGGATTCAGTTGAACGGCATGGGAGTGGACAACTCCTGGGAAGCCGCCGCTCAAAAGTATGTCCAGCTTTATCAGGAAATAATCGATCTGTAATAGGCGGCTCGGGATTACCAGGACGGTGATTGACAGGCGTATAGAGTACAAGCTTTAGCTTGCTAATCAAGTCAGTACCACCTGCGATAGCGGGTGGGTACGTGATGCGCTAGGAATCGGTAATGTAATATCGACCAGTCTGAAGTAGGGTGTAGTTAAAAGGAGATCGAGCAATGAGTGAATTTGTGATTGAAGTCAGCGATAGCAGTTTTGAGGCAGACGTTTTGCAGTCGGACAAGCCGGTACTTGTCGACTTCTGGGCCGAGTGGTGCGCCCCGTGTCGCATGTTGGCGCCCACCGTAGACGCCGTGGCAGAGAAATATGCTGCCAACGCCCGCGTCGTGAAGCTTAATGTCGACGACAATCCGTCGGTTTCGCAGCGTTACGGCATAAAGGGAATTCCAACTCTGATCCTTTTCAAAGGCGGCAAGGAAGAAGAGCGTGTCGTCGGCGCCACGTCTAAAGAAAACATCTCGAAGATGATCGACAAACACGTCGCCGGCGCCGCGACTGCTTAGAATTCGATTCGACTTAGGCGCGGATTTGCTTGCTGAGGTCCGCGCCTGTTTTGTGTTTAGAAGCAAACGGCAGACAGCAAACAGTAAACAGCCAAATCAGCTAATCTCTGTTTGTTGTAGATGAATCACTAGTTTTTGCTGATTGCTGTTTGCTGTGTGCTGTTTACTTCTCTTCTATGTCCAAAATCATCGTAGTCATCGGTGCCCAGTGGGGCGATGAAGGCAAAGGCAAGATCGTTGATCTCCTTGCCGAGCATTTCGACATCGTCGCCCGCTACCAGGGTGGACACAACGCGGGTCACTCCGTACAGGTCGGTGACAAGTCGTTTGTGCTGCATCTACTGCCTTCCGGAATTGTTCATCGCGGCAAAATCTGCGTCCTGGGCAACGGCATGGTGATCGACCCCAAGGCATTTTTTGAAGAAGCCGATCGCCTGGAGACACAGGGCATTGAAGTCTCCCCTGAGCGGGTAAAGATTAGTTCCCGCGCGCACTTAATTCTTCCCTATCATCGCGCGCTTGATCACACCAGCGAGGAACGGCTGGGCAATGAAAAGGTCGGCACGACGTTGCGCGGCATTGGCCCGGCGTATGAAGACAAAGCCGGCCGTCGTGGGATCCGCACCGCAGACGCGTTGGTCCCCGATGTTTTGCGCGCGCGAATCGAACGCAATCTTGAAGATGCCAATCGCATCATCGAAGCTTACGGCGGTGAGCCTCTCGACGCTGACACCATATTCAAAGAGATGTCTCAACTTACCGAACGCCTGGGCGCGTTTGTGGGTGATACAACTCACTACTTGAACGTCGCTGCTTCCGAAGGAAAGTCCATTCTTATGGAAGGGGCGCAGGCGACACTGCTCGACGTGGACCATGGCACCTATCCCTTCGTGACTTCTTCATCGACGACGGCTGGAGGCGCGATTGTCGGTTCCGGCCTGGCGCCTAATCGCTTGACCGGCGTGCTCGGTATTGTGCGCACGTACACAACGCGCGTCGGCGAAGGGCCCTTCCCCACCGAGATGGTGGAAGGCGAAGCTGAGCTCGGCCAGATGATCCGCGAGCGGGGACGAGAATACGGCGCGTCGACTGGACGCCCGCGCCGCTGCGGTTGGTTTGACGCGTTTGCTACACGTTACGCCGCCGAGATTAATGGCTTCACTTCGGTGGCGCTTACGAAGTTGGATGTCCTGGACACGCTGGAAGAAATCAAGGTTTGCACCGGATACAAGCTTGACGGGCGCATTTGCGAATCACTCCCGGCCGTATCGCAGGATCTTCGTCGTGTCGAACCAATTTACGAAACCCTCCCGGGCTGGCAAACGTCGACCGTGGGAACGACGGAGTTGAATTCCCTGCCCCCGAACGCGCGCCGGTATGTCGAGTTTCTTTCGACGAAGATTGGCACCGAAATCGGATTGGTCTCAACCGGGCCGGAACGTTCGCAGACGATTGTGGTTAGAGACTCAGCGGTGGGACGTTGGCTTGATAATTAGTCTCGAGTCGCGAGTCTTAAGTCCAGAGTCCTTTTGGCGTACTTGAAACTTTAGACCGCAGACTCTAGACTCTTGACTCAAGACTCCTAAACTTCTTTTTTGTGGGCCGATAGCTCAGTCGGTAGAGCAACTGGCTTTTAACCAGTGGGTCGCAGGTTCGAGTCCTGCTCGGCTCACCACGAAATTGAATCAACTGAAAGAGCAGCCGTATTTGGCTGCTCTTTCGTTTGCTCGCGATAAAGCGCGCCTAACCAGGACTTCACCCCTATGCCCCATTCTGTTAAGAATTCCCATCACCCTACGATCTGACGTCAGTCCATCTTCAATGATGCAAGTGCGTAGACCCCTTGCCTCAGGCGGATCGCATATCCCTCGTCCACCAGTTGATGGTTTCCGGAACCCGCTTCGACGCGGCTTAAACCGGAAGCGCGCGCGGTCTCGCCGAGTACAGACATCCCGGCGGCCGCCAGATACGCCCGAGCAATCTCCCGCAGTGCAGTCTTGCGCCTGGCGGCCACGGCTAGCGCGTTGCCACGTTTTCTCAACTCGTCCCCGAAGCGGTCTTCGGCCAGCATCCAGATATATGAAAACGTTGGTTGATATATGACATCCTGCGGGATCACTTTCATTTGACGTTGTAACTCGTCTAGGGCGCGCGTGAATGCTGCACGTTCGGTGACTCCGCTCTCCGCGCGCAGATCCGCGGTCGCTAGTTCGTGTTCGCGCCGGAGCACTTTCAGAACCCGCTGGGCTGCGGCTGACAAAACTTTGGGTTCGTCCTTGCGCCGTGGCATCCAGACCGCGGCAAAATGGCTTATCAAGCGCGGCGCGACAAACATCGAACGGCCGCCCGCGAGCTTCGCGTAATAAACGCGGCCGCGGCGCATGACCTCGTCCTTGAGACGCCAGGCGAGGCCGGTCTCTTCGTCCTTCTGGACGTTCCGGGGCAAAGAAACATCGCGCCGACCGCACACCGCGATGTACAACGATGGACCAGCGCGACGAGTGTCGGTCAGCGTATTAGCAAAGCCTGCATCTTCGATGAAACGTTCGGCGTCAACAGCGCTTTCAACGCGAAGGTCTTCGTCGCGTCGCCACATGCGGTCGCGATGGACTTCGATCTGTTCAGGGAGAGGCAACGTGTTCATTAGGGCTTCGCGCAGTTTCGTGTGTTTAGTGGATCGCTTTTTTATCCGACCAAAACATCGATCTACGAATTACACGAAATAACACGAACACGGGGCTAAAGCCACGGTGCTAATGAAATCGCTTCGCGCAGACCAACAGAGATACTTCTAAGGCAAGGCCCAGAATCGCAGTGCTGACATCTGGTTTCGATTACCACTACATAGCGGCCAAATTAATGCCAAACGCGAACTTCCACGCGTCGCCTTCCTTAACATAAATCGACATGCCCCAAATAGCAGTTCCTCCGATGTCCTGTCCGCCGCAAGTGCCGATGGCCCTGCCCTTGCGCGTGAGCATCTCGACGGTCGGGGAAAGAGCGGTGGCGAAGCCATCGCTGACGCTGACGCTCCTGACTTGGCAACCGGCCCCGGTCCAGTCCTTCAGTGCATCGGCCCTGGTTGCCAGATAGGTTCCGAATATATTTACAAAGGAAACGTCCTTGGCCATCAGAGCGTCCAGCTTTTTGGCGTCGTGTTCCTTCCATGCTTCCCATAACGCGAGTTCGACCTTAACGAGCGCGTCGGTGTTGGCATCGGGCGAGGCGGCAGGGGAAGAGGGGGCCGCAGCAGCGGTGTTAGAAGTCGAATTTGAATTAACCGCAGTCTTGTCGTCCTTCTTCAACTCTTCCGTTTTTGGCGAAACTGCAGGTGCGGCCTTTGGCAGATTCTTCGGATCGACGATCAAATTCTCGCCGTGGAAGACTGCCTGCCACTTGTCGCCGCTGCGGACCCAGATGCTGGAGGAACGGACGGGGCTCGGCACTTTCATCGGCTTGCCGTCTGGGCCGTCGCACGTGCCATCCCAGGTGGCCTTATAGCTAAGGGCATACGTGTCCGCGTCGATCATCGACATCGCAGACTCGCTCAGGTCCATTGTCTTGATGTCGCACTTGACCCCGGCGATCATCCCCACGGTTGCAGGCTTGTCCATCCGCTGGCCGTTGCCGGCGAGAATGACGAACTTGTCGCTCAGCATCCCTTCAAAAAACTTTGAATCGCCCTTCGAATAAGCTTCGTTGGCCTGTCTTTCAAGGGCCATCAACGCGTCGACGGTTGGTGCCGCGGCTACCGGTTTGGTCGTATTGGTGTTTGCGTTATTTGCACCAGTGTTAACAGCCGGGGCTCCGCATGCCGCGACGAACGTCGCTGCCGCAGCCAATAAAATAAACAGAGTGATCTTTTTCATGAGAATTCTCCGGGGGCACTATTCGTAAGTTATCTAAATCGTGAAGGGTCTTAACACTACGACCAGATATCGTCAATCTAATGTTTGAAGTAGAAGTCGAACTACAAGTGGCTTCGTGTTATTTCGCTTCGTGTGTTTCGTGGATCGGTTTTATGCAGCTATAAAACGTCCGCGAATTGCACGAAATAACATGAACAACCGGGTTGAAGCCGCGGTGTTAACGAGAACCCTCTGCGTGATCGCAACGTATCTTTTCTTTTAAATGGCGGCCAAATTAATGATCCTTAACGCTGAAAGCGTTCGCGAGTTCGTCCCCAGGGTTGCTTCAACCCTGGGGACAAAGACCATTTTTCCTGACGGTACCAACTCTGAAAGAGTTGCGCGTCCCTCTAGCTATCAAACCCGTCGCAACTCCTTCAGAGTTGCGAATCTCGTGATGCGTCTCTTACCCAGGGTTGAAGCAACCCTGGACTGGAACTCGCCAACGCTTTCAGCGTAATCAAATCTAAGGCGTGATTCCGTGAAGTCATTTTCCGACACCCGACACCCGCTCGTTCCATTTACCATTCACTATTTACCATTTACCAGCTGTAGCCATCACTGCGTTTCCAACTCTTTTTTCAGCGCTTCAATGATCGGTTCCAGACGCTCTTTCTGGGTGGGGTCTCTTGCCAGCTTTTTAGTTAACGCTTCGAGATGCGCTTTACTCAAAGCTTGTTTGGCAGCTATCGGGATGTCCGGCTTGACGCCGGTTCCTTCATAGTCAGTTCTCGAAGCGGGATAGACGGGTCGATCGATCGGAAATTCCGGTGTGCCGGTCGGATAGATGAACCAACTCATGGGAACGAAGACGGCAAAGTTTGAATGAACTCTGACATGTCTGCCCGGATGCGTGCCGCCGAGGGTCGCCTCACCAACGATGACCGCGCGCTTATGATGCTGTAGAACAGAAGCCAGACCTTCCACGGCTGAAAACGACCTCCGGCTGAGGAGGAGATACACGTCCCTGTTCAGATAGCGGCTGCCGGGCACATAAGGATAGGTCCACCATTGCTGCACTCCGTTCTCAGCGCGCGTGTACCAATCTCCGAGGTGAAACGGCTCCTCATCGAAAAAGTAACTCGCCAGGAAAACCACCATGTCCGCGGCACCGCCGCTGCTGTTGCGCAGATCTATAATCAACGCATCCGTGTTGGCAAGAAAATCCATCACACCCCTGGCTGCCTCGCCGCTGAACTCAGGACGCACGAAGCTGTTCATTTCCAGGAGGCCGATGTTGCCCGGCAGGCGTTGGACTTTTTCGAAGCCGAAGTTTTTCGCGCGCGCCGCCCGCCGTCCCTCTTCCTTCTCCCCGGGAGTTTCAGGGCTGAAATCCTTTTCGAGTGGAAAGGGCTGCGGCTGATAACTGTAGGCGAGCGCCAGATGCTTGTCTTTGCTAATCCCCTGCATATGGCTGTCGAGCGCATCCATCAGGTCATACGCGCTCGTGATCTTGTCGTAATCGCCATTCTTCATGCGCTGTCGCAGCCCCTCATCAAGCCGCTTCGCTACTTCAGCCGAGACGTAATATTTATTGATACTTCGAATCGCGCCTTCGACAACTTGCCGGTTTGCGGCGGGATTTAGTTTGATGTCAGGCGGTCTCTGCGCACAGACGGATGAGACAAAGAGGGCCAGAACAAGTGGAACCATGACCCGCGGCGAACCAATTGAAATGTGCATGGCGTTTCTCCTATAGCCACGATCATACGTCGAGGTAGGCATATTAGAAATGATCAACTTCGCCTGGAAAGTCTGATAACAACACCTTCGTGTTCTTTCGCATGTTTGGTGGATCCTGTTTTCTTCAGCCTGAAGGGCTGGCAGAAAGTAGCCGGGGGTCGAATCCCGATTTATCGAGAGCAGACCCCCGGATTATGTCGCATACCATTTCTCGACCCTGAAAGGGTAGCAGAATTCTTCTGGTACCCAGTCAGGTGCAAATTCATGCTTTGCCAATTCCTGATCACTTTGCTGGGAGTTCATTAGGGCGGGTGCACTCACGGACCAATTCTTAAACCCGCGGAGCGGGTGCCGGCGTAAAGCCTGGGGTGAAGCGCAGCGGAACCCCGGGATCGTTTCATAAAATTTCACGCAGCCCGCGGAGCGGCCGATAGCGCTTATTCTCAACTGATTCGACTGTCGGCCGCGCCGCGGACTCTTTCCATTTTCGGCACCGCTCCCGGGGTTTCGCTTCGCCTCACCCCGGGCTTTATGCTCGCCGGCCGCTCCGCGGGCTCTCAATCCAACCTTGATCAGCGATGGCAGATCAATCCCGTAGCAGACTCAAGACGTCGGCGGCAGAGGCGATCTCAACTGTGCTGTGATACCAGGGATAATCCCAATCCTCCGGGCCGGTCCCAAGCTCAATTCGTTTCGTCATTGTTCGGTGGGTACGTATCCGCTCATGTTCCAATTCCGTTTTGTGTCGGTCGTGCGACTTCCCAAGGTTACCGGCGTCTATGAATACGGCAATACGCTTCAGCTCGTCGCGATCGAACCAGATGCCATGTCCTTTGCAGATGTCGACAACTACTCCTGAACGATCAAAGTTGATCCGGTTCATCAGTTGCTCGCATTGAGGACAGGGTGAATATCGTACTTTCAAGTCGGGAGCGCCTTGTAGCGGTGCGCGTGATGGGGCACCCAACAATGCAGCCCGCTCTTTACGACTGGCGCAGATGCTTTCAAACGACGGTACGTCTAACCAGACTCCCCTACAGCGTTCACATCCGCATCCAGAGGTGGCGCCGATCGAAACCGATCGCATTTCGATTCGACAACGCGGACAACGACCAACGGGAGGTTCACAATATTTACAGCTCGGATCGTCGGCTGGAGTTGCAGCGCCACATCTCGGGCAATTGACGGTTTCAGAGTCCACGATTCCGATTCTACCCCAGGCTAGCGGGCCATGGGCCAAACATTGTTCCCCGCCTATGCGAAGCATATAGACTTAAAGGTGGTGAGCCGGTGGGAGCTCAGCTCCGCTGCGGTAGCGATGCTGTATGATCCGAGAAAGTAGCCACCGGGCTCATTAGCGGAATGCAGTCAAAGCGAATGTGCGTGCGATCAGGAAATCCTGGATCAGGCGCGACCGGGATTACACCGTTAAGGTTTACCGAAACGCCCCGGTAAACGCACGCCACAATAACCACTAGGAGATCCCAATGAATCTTGGAACTTTTCTTACGATTAGTTTGTTGTTTTGGGGAGGCACTGCCCACGCTCAAGTGCAATGCCCCCTGCCGACAACAGTCAACGGGGTTCGAACATTAAGATTTCCCGATGGATCCATCGCGATGTCGACGCGTCTTGCTGTTAATCCTGATGGCACGCCGGGCTCATATACCGTAGGAGATCATGGTTTTACTTACATCGCGAATGGCTTGGCGCTATACCGAAACGGCGCGAGGCAGGAATGTAAAAACCAATTTGCCGTCTGTAGAGAGGCCTTCTTGAAGGCAGAGGCCCAGGCATTCGGTCCCGGCACCGAAGAATTCTGCGTTTTTGCGATGGAGGTTGAAGCGCCGCCAGGCAAAGAACTAAGTAGGTGCCTGAGAGGGTATGTCGTAGGAAATGGAAAGGGCCAATTACGAATTGGAGGAAAGCTCAAAACCGTGACTGGGGGTGAAACGCAGTTTTACGCTTCGACGACGGCCCTTATGCACACGATGAATGGCAAAGCTCAGTTTCTCGACTCAGCAATTGTCCCGAGCGTTGTGATACCTATAACGTCGGCTTCTGGTTTGGGCCAGGTTGTTTGGGTTCGGGCGTCTCGGTATCCCACGAATGAGGTTTTTTCGGTAGCAGGCGACACTGGGCCGGCATTCGGTGAAGGATCAATTGCTCTACACCAGTTACTTCGTTATGGCAGATTGATTCCGCAAAACGTGGGACCAATAGCGAAGGAAAGCAGGTGCAAGGAAGGTGAGATAGATTTGTTACCACCGTTTCAATCACGCCCTGACATACCCGGGGATAAGTGCACTGGGAGCCAGCCGTCGCGCGGAGCCAGCGACATCCGCGCCTATACGGGAATTGAGAATGGCGTAGATTTTGTGCTGTTGGGCAATGCGAGGTTTGAGATGAAAGGGAATGTTGTGAAAAACATGCTCGACGTTGCCAGCATCCGCCAGAAAGCCGAAGAATCCGGATATACGCAACCAATGATTCGAGCTATGGCTGCCTGTTTGAATCTTAACTGATCCTGCCCAAACTGTTCTGTTCGGTCGTCGCCCGCACGCTGCGCGCTTTACAAACTTCGCTGCGGTGATTCGCGACGAGCCTTGATACGCCTGAGGGTGTCAAACCGAATGTGCGGGCGATCAGGTCGTGCGATCAGCCAAAATCCTGGATCAGGGCCGCGCGCTGTGTGTTTCCGCCACCCGATACCCGTCACCTGACACCCGATCACTAGCCTCGCTTGATGGCGATCGAACCGTTAACGTTGTTTAGTCGAATACGCGGGCCGCCGGATCCAACTTGCCCCGTAAGGTCCCGACCGACATATTGACCTTCGTTGACTGTAAATCCAAAGTCGTTGGTAATGGCGCCGTGCACCGTATTCGCCTTAACCTGCGCATTGGCGCCAGACGGCACAATTAAAACAATCGGACCATTGACCGAATTCAGAGTAACGCTCTTGGCTTCATCCAGTGTGGTCACGTTAACTTCCTGGGTGCCGTTAACAGTTGAGAGATTTACTTCACCGCCGAGACCAGCGGCTTTCACCTGTCCGTTAACCAGTGATACGCGCACGTCGCCCTTGACTCCCTCAATATCCAGCGATCCATTAACCAGCTCGGCGTTTTCAATGCGGGCTCCGCGCGGAACCGTCAGCGTGTACTCGACGCTGGCGGGATTGTTTTCCCGATTGCGCGTCTCGAAGGTCAGATTTCGCTCGGAATACTTCGTCTTGATAATGACGCTGTCGGCGCTGCTGTTGACGTCAATAGTAACCTCGCTGAGCCGTTGAGGGCTGTAAGCACGCTTCACGGCGTCAACTTTCACTTCATTGCGATCCCAGGCGCTGATGTGAACATCGCCGTTAATATTGGCAATGCTGACGCGGCCCGTCGCACTCAGCGCGTAAGACTGATGAAACTCTTCGGTTAGTTCATCACCTTTTGGCTTCTGAATCGGCTCCAACGCTGCCAGCTCAGGAGCTACCGCATTGTCCTCCAGCACTACGGCGGCTCGACTGCGGGCCATCGTGGCTGCTGTGATTGACAATATGACGAATAATAAAAGTGCCTTTTTCATTTCATCTCCTTCGAATCGGGTTTTCGGTTTCTGATCAGTAGAACACCGGCGCCAGACTTTTTGTGGCAACCGAATTGAAAAACGAGAATGCACGTTTGAAGTGCAACAGGACGGTACTGGTCGCTTCGCCCCAGCGGGGCGAGATGTTTATAGCCTAATGATTCTTTTTTCTCGTCGCTCCGTAGGAGCGAAATGTCTGTTGCCGGCTCTACAGCTTCTCTGACAGGTTTCGCTCCCACGGAGCGAGGATCTTAGCGTCTGCGCCAAGCTATAAACATTTCGCTCCGTTGGAGCGAAAACGGGTTCCTGTTGCAGTTGAAAGTCGAATTGAAAAACGTACCCTTCAGCAATTACTCCGAAACACGCGCCTGGGCAAACTCGTTCATCAAATCGATCTTGCTTTGGTAAGCGGCCAGCATGAATTGTGTCGCAATGGGATCTTTAGGATTTTTTCTGGCAATCTGGCGGGTGGTTATGATGGAGTTGTCGATCAGCGCAAGATTGTATTCGTACTCAACCCGAAGCGAAGGCGGCAGCGGCGCTTGCGCTTTGATAGCCTCGTTTAATTTTGGAAAAGCTTTTTCATACTGGCTCTCGAGCCACGCCACAGACATGGCGTCAGGTTCAGAAGCTAGATGCTTTCTGGATGGTTTCGGCCGCGTCGGCGCCAGCATTTTTGACGGCCCGCCAGCGACTACCTCAGGCGCAGGCTCAGGTGACATTTGGGGGCTGGGACCTTGGAACCTGGGAGCAACGGCTTCTGTAGGTTTTACTTTCTCGACCAACGGTGCCGATCTTTCGTTCCTAAAGTTAACGGCGAAAAAAATACCTGAGATGAGAATTGCTGCGGCGATTGACGCGTAGGCCACCACTCGAAACGAGGGGAACAAATTGCGAACGGCATTGATTAATGATCGGTTGGTTGCCGGCCCGGTCGTGCCTCGCATGCCGCCCGCCTCATTGTAGGGGTGGCACTCCGTGGCCACCCCTCGCGCGCTTCGCACATTCTCGAGGAGTCGCTGACTCCCGCTGAGGGGGCGGCCACGGAGTGCCGCCTCGTCAGCGGCTGCTGACATAACGCGTTGACGTAAGCGTTCAGTTGGCACTGCTTCACCAAACTCGGCCGACAGCACTTGTGACACAATCAGGTTTTCAACTTCAAGCGTTCGGGCCGCCTCGCCACAGCGAATACAGCCGTGCAGATGTGCCGCGACGTCCGCCGCCGTGTTCGCGTCCAACTCGTGATCAGACCAAGCCTGGAGCATCCCTTCGTCAATGCACTTTCTCATCGGTTAACTCCAATCTTGCCCATCTTACCCATCTTACTGAAGCCTCGTACAAACTCTTTCCTGCCCCGCGCAACCAGACTGCCCACGTAGTTTTCTTTCAACTCAAGCGTCTGGGCGATTTCCCGGTACGAAAGTCCCTGCTGCCTGAGTAGCAAACAACTGCGCATTGGCTCCTTGATCTTGTCCAGAGCGCGGCGTGCATTTTCCATTTCCAGGCGATGTTCGTATTCGACTTGCGGCCCGGGCTGATCGGTCTCTCTTTGGTAGCTCGTATCGCGAGCCCTTGATCGATTTTGACCGCGCAGCATATTGCGCGCCTCGTTTATGGTGACGCGCAACAACCACGCCCGTAATAACTCGTCATTTGGCTTGGAATCGAAATGTCGATAGAGCTTCAGGAAAACTTCCTGAGTGATCTCCTCCGCCAAAGCAGTGTCACGCGCGACGCCGCGGGCGGTCGCAAACACCGCCCGGTGATGAAGCGTAAAAGCTTCATCAAAACTCAAGGAGGTTTCCTGCGACGCCAATTGGTCCGGGATTGAATGGATTGCGGTTCGAGCTCCTGCGCGCATTTTATTCCTTAGATTGAAAACACCACCATAGACCGGTTTGTGGCAAAACTCTTCAAATTAGTCGACCTCACCCGAGGAAATTGACCGGGCCTGGGAGTTGGACTTAACTTAACATTTACTAAAACTTGCTTGCGATTTTGCAAGTCTTAATCAGCAGCCCAATTACTCCGTTAGCAGCTTCGCGTAATACCAATCAACTACACCACGGCACTACGTTCCCTGTACGTCATAAAATATCGTGTGAATCACGCTGCTGAGCCACTTTCAGCGAAGAATCGCAAAAGTCACCTAACACCTAACTCTCTGTGCGTCCTCAGTGCACTTTGTATCTCCGTGGTCAAACATAAGACCTACTCACCACCGAGACACAGAAAACACAGAGGACGCACAGACAAACCCACCACGAGAGGTGACACCCGACACCCGCTTTTCTGTTTACGATTTACGATTCACCAGTTTTTTCCATTCGCCATTTATCATTTACCATTCACCTTACGGGCTAAGCTTCGTTTGCGCCGTGGCGCCCGCTTGACCCGCAGCCGATTGCGTTTCGAGTGTTGAACTTCGATCAAGTTCAGCGGTAATCTGGCGGGCCATGAATCGCCTACTCCTCATCACCGTATTCCTGCTGTGCCTCCCGGCTGTCACAGAACCTGTTCGAGCTTGTCAGTGTAGAGAATATGGCACTCCCATCTGCGCCAGGTTCTGGCGCTCAGATGCGGTGTTCATTGGAGAAGCAACCGATATTAGACCGCTTAAAAAAAAGCCAGACAGTTTCTATACCTATGTAATGGTACGTTTTGCCGTGAAGGAGTCATTCCGCGGAGTATCTGGTCCGATGGTCCAGGTCGCAACAGCGACGACAATGTGCGACACACACTTTAAGAAGGGTAAGCGGTACCTTGTCTACGCATCCCTCGATGACAAGACCAACCAATTGTTCACGGGGATGTGTACCGGGACGACTTTGGCCTACGGCATCGACAACACTCTGAAGGCGCTACGCCAGCTCAGGCAGCGAGAAAGCGGGGAGTCGATCTCGGGCCGCGTTGTTACCAACCGATATCAAGGCTTGCCGGGAATAACGGTTGAAGTAACAAGTAATGAAAAAACATTTAAGGCAATGACGACTAAGTACGGAGAGTTTTCCATCTCTTTGCCCGGTCCCGGCTCTTTCAAAGTGCGCGTCTCGATGCCGTATGCAGCTCAACTAACGACTTTCTCCGACGAAGTCTCGGTCAGATCCACTCAAAGCGGGTCTGTTTCTTCTTTCGAGTACGATGTAACACTGGAAAAGAGCCAGTGCAGTTATCTGGAGCTTGACGTGTACGGCGCCGATCCCCGCGCCACGGCGACGGTCGCGGGCAAGGTGCTGACGGAAAACGGACAAGCGGTTGATAGAGGGGCCGTGTCTCTAATAAATCAAGAGGACACCGGACCGGATTACGTAGAAATTCTGAAGAAAGATGGTTCATTCAAATTTGAGCGAGTTATGCCTGGCGACTATCACCTGGTACTGAAATGCGAAGAACAAAGTGCCGGCGGAGTCCGACACTCCCTATCCGCTTACTTACCATCCCGCCACAATGGACAAGCGGGAAGCAAAAATGATTCAGGTCACCGAAGGAGCCACGATTGAGAATCTAACAATACGCGTGGGTCCACGAATGATTGAGCGCAGGGTGACCGGCACTGTTGAATGGAAAGGTGGACGTTCTCTTGAGATGCCACACATTGCCGTTTATTCCGGGGACGAGTACGTCCGGTACGTCAGTGTCGATGAGGAAGGAACATTCAACTTCGTTCTCTACGGCGATTATGATTACAGCATCGAGGCGCGCGATTACATATATGAGAATGAAGGCCGTTCTCAACGGATAAAAATCCCGCCGGGCAACTCCGCCGGACTCAAGCTAGTCATCCAGCGCTTAAAACATTAGCTCGGATGCTGCCAAACAAAACAACTGCCACAACCGCGAGCAGCTTCACCCGTACGCAACTCCGCCGCCCCAAGCTGGCGGGTATTCGTTACGACAAGCGCCATGCGAGATGGTGAGGATTGCGCCATTGGTGCGGCTTCCCGCGCCCCGCTGCTGGCGATATTTGGCGAGCTTGGGCCAACTGACTTTGTGGCTACAGGTCATTTCCACCGTCCTCACCTGACAAATTTCACTCGACACCAACCGGCTAATCGACACCGTTCTCCACTTGACGACAGGATTAGCGGATCGCTGAGAGTTGTGAGTCGCACAATGAGCCTCCACTTTCAACCGATTTTCAGGTCCATGACCGACAATCGGCCGCCTAGTCGCAAACGCCTTCTTGATGTAAATTGATGCCGTCAGCGTAAAGTTCCCAATGGCCTACAATCCCTTACCTTTCAGGATCAGCACCGGACTCAAGAGCATTATCGGCCGAGATCTGATTACGGATGACTATGTCGCTGTTTTTGAGCTAGTTAAGAATGCATTTGACGCTCATGCGAAAAAAGTGACGATTACTTTTAAGACAAACCACATAACGATTGAAGACGATGGTAAAGGGATGGATCTGGATGACATCAAAGAAAAGTGGTTGTTTGTTGCCTATTCGGCCAAGAAGGAAGGTGTTGAAGATGACGACCTTCAAGGAGAAGCTTTTGATTCGTATAGAAACAAAATTCGTCCGATTAAATATTTTGCCGGTGCTAAGGGTATCGGAAGGTTCTCGTGCGATAGGTTGGGCAGCAGACTGGTCTTGACCACGAAAAAGGCATCAGCGAGTGCTCAGATGGAGCAAATCATTGTCGACTGGAACAAGTTCGATGAAGACCCGGAAGAGGAATTCTTAAATATACATGTTCAGCATCACACGATTAAGCCGCTAACAAGAAAACAGAAAGAACTTGACCATGGAACAATCCTTGAAATCACGAACCTTGGCTCGAAATGGACAAGAGAAAAGAAGATAGGACTCAAGCAGTCTCTTGAGAAACTAATAAATCCGTTTGACGGGTCGAACAGCGACAAGTTCAAGATTGTCATCGACGACGATAGTGAAAAGTCGGCTGACAAAGCCGAGAAGACTGCTCGGCAGAAAGTAAATGGTGAGGTTAGGAATTTCGTATTTGAAACCCTAGATGTAAAGACGACGCAAATAACAACAGAGATTAATGAAGCTGGGAATGACATTCTAATAACCGTGAAAGATCGAGGAACTTTGATTTACAGGATTCGCAAACCAAACGAAACACGGCCCAGCCTTAATAACATCAAGTTTCACTTGTTTTATCTCAATCAAATGGCAAAGACCAATTTCACGCGTCTCATGGGCGTTCGGGCTAGGGAATTCGGGTCAATATTCCTGTACAAGAATGGATTTAGGATCGCGCCCTACGGAGACGAGGGAGATGATTCGTTTGGTATCGATACCCGGCAAGCTCAAAAATTCTTCGAAAGACTAGGGACGCGCGATCTCATCGGTAGGATCGAAATCATTGGTGATAATCCTCACTTTCGCGAGGCGTCCAATCGAAATAGCGGGCTAGTGAAGAACGAGTATTACACCGCACTGGTAAAGTGTTTCCAAGAGAATTGCTTAGCCAAACTCGAAAGCTATGTAAAGAAGGTTACCTGGAAAACGAAGGAAGACAAACTAAGGAGCGATGTTTCCGCTCTAAACACTATCCAAGCAAAGTCGGCTTTGCTTGAGGTCTTAGCTAAGGAAACCGAGGACAAGAACGCTCGCCTAGAGGATTCTACAAAAAATTCGTTGCTCTTAGGACGATGGAGCTTCTCCAAGAAGCTCATGAGGAAGACATTGAAAACCTTAAGCTGATTGCCAAAAAGCTTAATAATCCCGAGTATTCCGCCGCGGCATTAGCTACGACGCACGAATATCAGAAGGTCAAAGAACTAGAAGCACAGGTAAAGGAAGAAGAAGCCGCTCGCGTACAGGCGGAAGAGGAAAAACGCCGACTTGAAGAAGAACTGGAAATTGAGCGGCAAAAGAATACTTATCTTACTGCAACTCGAAAGACCTTAAGTGAAGACGCGGAGGGCCTTGTAACACGCAATAAAAATAAACACGATCAGGATAAATGGGTAAAGCGTAGAGAGTCTGATAAGAAAACTTCACAATCACGAACCTATGCCAAAAGATATCTTGAAGGGTCTCACGAATATTAAATTCTATTCTGATAGGGCCTTCAAAATTTCTAAGCTCATAACCAGAGCTAACTTCAAAAGCGATCGGGAGAAACAAACATTAGATATTGTGAGATATATCAGCCAATACTTGTCTTTTTATTCAGAGCTATTTGAGAGGTCAAAGTTGGAGTTTGAGATTGTTGTCAAGAAGGCGTCGCTTTACAAGAAGGTTAGCGTGCTGGATCTGTCAATTATTCTTGACAACCTAATCTCGAATTCGGAGAAGTGGAAGGCCAAAAAGGTTCTGGTCGAAATGAGTAACCTTAGCAACGGTGACTTGAAAATTTTGTTTTCCGATAATGGCGATGGTCTAGCAGAGAAATACCTGGATCACGCAGAACAAATTTTCGACCTCGGAGTAACCGAAACTGAGGGCTCTGGGATCGGACTTCACACGGTCCGGGAACGATTAAAGGGGATGAATGCAAATGTAACCTTCATTGGAAATGGAAGGAAATTGAAGGGGGCCACCTTCCAAATCATTTTTACTAAATGATCGACAGATCGTGCATTATCATTGATGACGAACCACAAGACGAGATAATTGAGAACCTTAAGGAACGAGCGCACCTTTAAGGAATCCTCTTATCATGTGTTCAGATCAATCCTTTGGCTGATGAATTCGCTATGAACGTGGGAAGCGAACCGCGGCCGGATTATGTCATTGATCTCAATCGTGTGGTCGATAGGATCAGAATGTCCGGTTTTCGACGGACTCACGTATTCGCGTGTGATTACTATCTGCAGGATAATGATGTGAATGGTTTCGAAATCATTCGCAAGCTGAGGGGAGAACTCAAGTACAAAAACGCGATAGTCCTGTACTCGGCCGGTTTGGAAACGGTGATCAAGGAAATACTCACTTTGCCTGGACGAAAGGACCAAATCGATAGATTGAAAAACCTTTCGAGCCTAAATTTGGCGGACATTGCTGACAGGGATAACTATCCTTATTCGGTGCTACACGCCATCCAAGAAGACGAGTTCTCTCTCAAGTCAGAATTGTTCGAACTGTTTCGGAGGCATGGCGACCTCAAATTCCAAAGCACCTTTCCTCCGTTCGCCGGAATGACATTATTTGAAGTGCTTCAGGCTATGGAGGCTGATACAAAGGATGCAAAAGGATTTCAGAGAGCAATACTTGAAAACACTCTCGCTCACCTGATCGAGGTCAATACAGAATAAGATGACTAGAATTCTCTGTATTTTTCCGGATGACATATCGACAAGTTTTCTCGACCGAATCCAGACTCACGTCAATCGTAGGACTGCCGGCAAATTTCACTGCTACAAGATTAAGCCCAATCAGGAGTCTCATGATTAATGTCTCGAAAGACTTGTGACCATCGATGACGAGCGCCTCATACTCTTCCTTGGCCATGGTCGCAGCGATTGTTTGTTCGGTGCAAGTTCCTATCGCCGCGCGTTTGTTGGTTCCACGTTCGATGAGAGGGAGGATTACGAAAATGAGAATTTCATCAACCGAACAAATATCAACGTATTCAAAGGGAAGCGCGTCTTTTGTTTATCCTGCAACTCGGCCGAGAAACTAGGTAGGTGGGCAGTGCAGGAAGGTGCGAGAGTTTTTATAGGGTGCGGTCGGGTTCCCACTGATGATAGTGAAGTCCTTGTTGAGATAGGGAAGCCCCTACCTCTGTTGATAGCGCGGTTTAAGGGAGAGCTAAACTGGATCGTAAAGAACAGCATCATTTATTCGATAGAGAATAATCACAACTTTTACCAGCTTAGAGACACGTTGCGCCTGTTAACGCACATTAGAATAAATCGCATAATATTGAAGCATCGAAATCTACGGAAACGACGACTCCTAGCAGACTATCTGTATCACTTCATGGATGACATTACACTCGCAGGAGAGGGTACCGAGCCAGTTATCGATTGATGTGGTTAGCTCGAAGTAGCTTATATGGCGAAGAGATCTTCACCGTCTAGCCGACGAAAAAAGACTTTTGTCGATTTGTATGCCGGGTGTGCGGCCTCTCCTTGGGGCTTATGATGGCTGGTTGGGAGGGAGCCTTTGCAATCGAAAAGGACAGGCACGCCTTCGAATCCCTCTCGCGGAATCTTATTGAGGGAGCCTCGGGTCATAAATACAATTGGCCAGACTGGCTGCCTAAGGAGCACCAACGAATCAGCGTTTTCATCAAGAGGTACCGCAAATACATAGCCAGTCTTAAGGGTAAAGTCGATTTGCTCGTTGGCGGGCCACCGTGCCAGGGATTCTCAATGGCGGGTCAGCGGAGGAAGAATGATCCACGAAACCTAATGTTTCGACATTATATTGAGTTCGTCAGTCTAATCCGTCCGTCGGTCGTGGTTCTGGAGAACGTTCGTGGAATAGACATTAAGTTCAACACACAGCAAAGCGGCACGAAGGGAACAACTAAGGATTCGAAAACGTTTTCCAGCCGCATCATGGATTCGCTTAGGCGAATCGGATACGAGCCGGTCAGTGGGATCGTTGACGCCAAGAACTTTGGGGTTCCTCAAACGCGATCGCGATACTTCATATTCGCTTTCGATAGAAAATACATCCACGGCCTTGATCGGTCTCTACTCGACCAGAAGGGCAGACTCAACCCATTCGAGCTTCTGACATCAACTAGAACCACATTCCTGGCTAGCAAGGGACTGCCAATCGATAGGCCTGTGACCGTGCGCGATGCTATTTCTGATTTGAGAACTAGTCGAAAGCGGTTAGTTGAGTGCGTTGACTCATCTGGTTTCCGTCAAGTTGTTTACGCGCGGCCACACGTCGTATCAGAAGTTGTTACACGGAAAAATGAACGAAGTTTCCCCGAACAGCATGCGCCTAGTAAACCATCGTAATGAGACTATTGAGCGGTTTGAAGTGATACTAAAAACCTGTCGCCGAGGCGTTCTACTTTCCCAAAAAGATCGAAAGCGGCTAGGCATGAAAAAGCACGCAACTGTACCTCTTGATGGTAATAAGCCTTCTCATACTCTTACGACCTTGCCCGATGACATCTTGCACTATTCTGAACCGAGAATTTTGACGGTACGAGAGAGTGCGCGCTTGCAATCATTTCCAGACCAGTTCGAATTAAGGGGAAATACACGACCGGAAGCAAACAACGAGTGAGGGAATGTCCTAGGTATACTCAAGTGGGAAACGCTGTTCCGCCTCTGGTGGCTGAGATTATCGGTTTAGTTCTAATGCGAATCATGGTTGAGATCGCGAAAAGAAAACGTTCTCAAACGCGTAAGAACCGATACCGAAGGCGAAGCCGATAAACGAGAGCGGAAGTCAAAGAGATCTATGAACAAAACCTCGCCGGAGGCCGGCTACTTCTAGATAGTGACCTAAGGCTACCAAGCAACAAAGAGGTTCGTTGGTTCCAGAAGACCCTCCTCAATTGGTTCTCCGAGAATGGCCGCCTGTTCCCTTGGCGAAGACGAAGAACAAGTAACTACACGCGAATCGTATCAGAGGTGTTATTGCAGCGGACTCGCGCTGAGATGGTTGCCGCGTTCTTGCCGGATTTCCTAAACGAGTTCCCATCTTGGCAGGCCCTTGCCGAAGCGCGCTCATCGAAACTTCAAAGGTACTTGAAACCTATCGGCCTATGGCGTCGACGATCGTCTCCCTCCGAAGACTAGCCACTGAAATGACGCGAAGAAAGGGAAAGTTTCCACGAGCGCGGGTCGAAATCGAAATGTTGCCGAATATTGGCCAATATATTGCGAACGCGGTGTTGCTATTTTGCTACAAGGAATGCGAGCCACTCTTAGACGCTAATATGGCGCGCTTGCTAGAAAGATTTTTTGGGCCACGACGGCTCGTGGATATTAGGGATGACCCCTATCTGCAATTTCTTTCACGGGAACTCGTTTCGACTCCAGATCCAGTTTCTATGAACTGGGCTATACTTGATCATGCTGCATTGGTTTGTAAAATATCGACGCCGCTTTGTCGCAGTGTCCGTTATCAACTCGCTGTCAGTTTTTTAATGCTACTCAATACATTGCACCGAGTTAGGAGTTAAATCGCTCAAGCTTCTCTTATTGTAGCTCTTCAAATCGAAATGCTATCGATGATGTTGACCAACATCTGAACATGTCCCTGCAGTGGCAGTAGGCAGTAGCAGTACGCAAAACGGTCGTCAGAAGTCAGAATCCAGAACTCAGTAATAAATCGGGCGTTGACGCGCTTTCCGGCTGGCTTTCATGACGCGCAAAGCGCGTCTCTCTTGTTAACCTTGACGTGAGTGAGCCGAAATCATTACTGTTTCGACATGTCTACCGAGCAACTCACCGCCGAAGCTATGGCCCTTCCGTTGAAAGAGCGCGTTTCACTGGCCCAGGCGCTTTGGGAAAGTATTGACGCGGGACTGCCTGACACCGATGAAGCCGCCGCCATTGCCGAAGCTCTGCGGCGGGACGAAGAGCTGTCGTCTGGCACGGCAACTCCGCGCACCCATGAGCAAGTTATGAAGGCAGCGCGCCGCGCCCTCGAATGAAAGTTGTCTACCATCCCCACGCCGAAGCTGAACTAATCGAAGCAGCGAAATATTATGAGAGCCGTGTTGATGGTCTCGGCAAACGCTTTCTCAAAGAATCAGATGACGCAATTTCACTGATCGGCGAAGGTCCGCGGCGCTGGCGGATCATTGAAGCAGACGTGCGCCGTCACCTTATGCCTCACTTCCCCTTCGCAATTTATTATCGTGTGTTGCCAGACCACGTTCGCATCCTGGCCTTCAAACACCACAGCCGGCACCCAGAACTCTGTTCAATTTGTTTTAGCCCGCGGAGCGGTCGATAGCGTAGAGCCTGGGGTGGAACGGAGTGGAACCCCAGGAAATCGGTGTGGAAATCATTCAAAGCCCGCGGAGCGGCCGACAGTCGAATAATGACGAGTTGTACTCGCATCCGCTATCGGCCGCTCCGCGGGCTCTCAAAGTTTTTGGGGTTAAGATCCTGGGGTTCCGCTTCGCTCCACCCCAGGCTTTACGCTATCGGCCGCTCCGCGGGCTAGGGATCAATACCCGATAGCCAGTCCATCTTTGCGTGGATCGGACGCGCCCTTGAGAGTCCCGTTCAACGGATCAATCATGATTGCCTGGCCCCCTACCATCGATGATCTCAGTATGCCGGGAGGTGTAGCGCGCAGGTGGCCCAGGGCGATTAGCCGGTCAATAACTGTTGGCGGCGCTGTTGCCGGAATTTCATCCTCGAGCAAGACGCCTCTGCCGCTCAGATAACGATAGCGCGGCGCATCAATCGCCTGCTGCTACCCGGGAGGCAGACTACCGGCGGATTCAATTTAGAAGCGCAACAGAATATTGTTGCTCTTCGCCCCATTAGGGGCGAGATGTTTATAGAACACGCGACTACCAAGATTTTTCCTCGCTCCAGCGGAGCGAAACATAAGTCGGCCACCACGAGCATTGCCGGAAACATTGCGCTCCGCCGGAGCGCGAGTTATCGAGTTAGTAGCACTCTCTATAAACATCTCGCTCCTCTGGAGCGAAAACTAATCTCGCTGTTCGATTAGAAGCTGGAGGGGCTGACGGAATTCGGCATCGGGCTCTCGCGTCCAACGGAACCGCGATGCGACATTCGATGCAACCGACGCTGATCCCGGCGCAATAATAATGTTGCCCGTCTCGCTTGCCGCTCAAGGCTATTGTTATGCGCTCGCGATTCTGTTAAATATCTCAGCAAGCAAGCTCATTCCATTTGATCAAGGGGAAGGAAAACCTTCATGAGAAAGTATCCAATGAGAAAGTCTTTGGCAGTCGCTCTTACATGTCTTGCTCTCGCCGGTTACTCGGTGCAAACAGCTTTCAGCCAATCAGCAGATCAACCCACGCTGCAAAAGGACAGCCTCCAAGTTACGGCTTGGACGAATAACTCCTACAAGGGAAACTACGACGTGTGGAGTTGGGTGCCGAACTTCAAGTTTCGCGTCAACGGTCCCATTTCCAGCGGCAGCCAACTCTTCGTCGAGGTCCAACAACCCGGCGGCAGCGCGCCGTGGCTTTCGTTTGACTGCGATACCGGCGAAATCCAGAAGGGCTACTGGTGGAAGACCGAGTGCGGCGGCCGTAAAGTCGAGGACAAGAGCATCACCACCGTTGGACCAGTCAACTTCTCCATCAAGTTGCGCAACGAGTTGGCGGGAGGCACCACAACGCTCTTCACCGGCAGGATGAAGGTGGCCAAGACACTTTCGAACGAGCATGGACCAAAGGCCGTCAATAAGTTTGTCTACTACGTCGACCACGATTGGAACCTGCCCATTGGCTATGTTTGGTACACGCCGGACAGTGTTTTTGGCTGGGACTATTCGCAGTTCAACATCGGCTTTTGGGTGCGCGGTGACGCGTACAAACTTGACCCCCACCTCTTCTATAAAGGACAGGAAATCGGCCGGTTATTCATGGCCGGCACGCAGGTGGGTAAGGCCAGTTGCGGGGCGGAGGTGGAGAACAACACGACGCACTATGTGAACGAGGGCATGCCGCAGAAGGCGAAGTGGGCGCGCGTCGAGTGCAACTTCCCCGTGGTAAAACGTTGGGACAAGACGAACGATGGGCAGGGACAACCCAACACTAACGAGATGTTCAAGATGGCCTCGAACCCGGGCGAGTACGAATTGAAAGTGTTGTGGAACAATAAGCTCGCGCGCTCGATCAAGTTCACGGTCGGGCCCGATGGGAAGCTCGACAATGGCATTGCCTCGTCGAATAAAGTCGGCACTGAGCGTGTCATCGTGCCGGTTCAGATCGTCGGCGATCAGGATGGTTTGTGGGACAAGACGGCTTGGAAGACCGAGGCGTTCTACGGCAACCCGCTGACGGGCTTCACTCCTCCGCAGTAAATCTGAATGCGCTTCCTGGGACCTGCGATGAGTCGGGCGCGGGTCCTCTCGGCCGAGCAACCAGTTTGGACCGTGACTAATGAAATGAAAGCATTGATCGATGTCGTCGAGACTGGGAATGGTCAGCCACTAGGCCACTCCGGATCTGGATGACGATGATCGGAATGTTTGAGAAGTGGTCGGCTGAGTTCCAAGTTAATCGTGAGTTGGATTTTGCTTAGCCCGCGGAGCGCGGCGACAGCATAAAGCCTGGGGTGAAGCGCAGCGGAACCCCAGGAACCTCAATGCAAAAACATTTGCAAAGCCCGCGGAGCGGGCGACAGCCGATTGGTCAAACGTATCGTTCGTCGTATTCGATTCCATTGACCTTCAAGAATTGAATGAATTCGTCACGAAAAGAAATCTTCTGGTGATGTTCTTTCTGTCGCCGAATATACTGGCTCACTTGCTCCACGTTTGATTGACTCACCGTGAACGCGCCATATCCTCGTTGCCATGAAAAGTCTTGGAGTTCGGGAAAGACCTTATGCATCCATCCTGTCGCGTTAGCTTTGAGATCACGGAGAACGTCCGACAAAGCGCAGTCCGGTCGAAGCTTTGCTAACAAGTGAACATGATCTTCCGTGCCATTAAGTTCGAGACAGATGCCTCTAAGTCCCCGGATGATACCACCGATGTACTCATGAAGCTGTGGTTCGACATCTGCGCTGATGAGTGGCCGGCGATCCTTTGTCGAAAAGACAATGTGATAAAGAAGGTTGGTGTAAGAGTCAGACATCTTGACTGTACATTATTCAGTATCGTCAAGACGCCCGCACTCCCCACGCTCTGTCGCCCGCTCCGCGGGCTTTGCAAATGTTCTTGCATGATGATCCTGGGGTTCCGCTGCGCTTCACCCCAGGCTTTACGCTGCCACCCGCTCCGCGGGTTTAAAAACGATCCATGAATGGCAGCTTCCTCCGGATCTCAGCGCACCGCATCAAGCAAATCGAGCGCTTTAGTTATATCCGGATCACGTTGATCGCAGAAGTGTTGACGCGTCCATTTCACTTCCACGTCCGGAGTAACTGGCGTGTCGACATAACGCTTACCGTCCGGTCCCCATGAAGCATGTGTGGGCACGGTCAGCGTCCATCCGCCGCCAGAGGTTGAATGGTTCGCCTCCCAGCACGACCCCCGCCGTGGTTCCGCCAACGAGGGTGACTGCCGTTCGCCCCTTCATCATCCACGCGAACCCTTCGGAAGCGCTGCCTGTTTCATTATTGATGAGCAGGATCACTTTCCCTCGATAGCGGCGAGTTCCGACATCCTCGGTATAAAAAGCGGCAGCGCCGCCGTTGTTCCTCATCGCGTCGATTATTCCGCGCGTCGTGTAGATGCCGGTCACGCGTGGAACTTTATTCAGGTCGAGCTGGTCTGGTGCGGAACCAACCTTTTCCAGGAATGCCCGGCTCGCTAAAGTCACAGCCATGTGAGGGACCTTGGGAAAAATAACTGCCCAGCCGAATGCATGAAATATTTCCGCCACTGCTGTCGCGCAAGTCGATGATTAGTCCGTAAGTATCTTTCACGGCTTCCATGGCCGCATCGATTAAAGGTGCAGCGTCGTCGTCAAACCGCCCGGCCTTGATGTAGCCGATGCGCCGCCGGCCGTTCACTCGCTTGTTCACCCCTTGTTCATCGCGTGCCAACGCAATGAGGGATGCTCCGGCGGCCACCACGGATTCTCGCGCCTAACCTCGAGGGTGCGACTCTTTCCATCACAACCTCTGACACGTACGGTCGCGGAAGTGCCGATTGGCCCGCTTAGCTGGCCTGGATCAAGCAGGACATCGCCGACGCGAACATTTTGTCGTTCTGCATCTGACCCAACCGCCACCTGGGTTATTACGTATTCGTCTTCGAGCCGAGTTATGCGAACCCCAATCCCGACCCGCCGTGCCCCGCCCGGAGATAGATAGAGGTGTGAAGCCTTGAGCTCACGCATCATGCGATTAGCTAAGTCGCCGAACGACCGATCGTCTTTTACCTTCGCGACTTCAGGGGAATATTTTTGCCGTACTCTTTTCCAGTCCACACCACCGAACGACGGATCGTAAAAATTGTCGTTGATTGTTTGCCAGACGAGATTGAAGAGCTGGGGATACGAGGGTTGCGGCGAGGGTTGGGCATACACACAGCCAGAGGCCAACATGATCAGGAGTAATGCGATGATTCGGTTCATAGTTCTTATGTTCTTCTTTGTTTCTGCACGCGCGCTGGCTTATAAGACGGGCAATCAATTCAAAATGTTAACGATGCCGCGAAATGGTTAACAAAAAACAAGGCAGAGGTTGCGGTATGGCGTGCCATGCAACATTGATCTCGTTTCCCAAACCCGCGAAGCGGGTGTCAGCGTAAAGCCTGGGGTGGAGCGCAGCGGAACCCCAGGGAGGCGTCGAATAGAAATAATCGAGCCCGCGTAGCGGGCGACAGCCGATTGGTCAAACGTATCGTTCGTCGTATTCAATTCCATTGGCCTTCAAGAATTGAATGAATTCGTCTCGAAAAGAAATTTTCTGGTGATGCTCTTTCTGTCGCCGAATGTACTGTCTCACTTGCTCCACGTTTGATTGACTCACAGTGAATGCTCCATAACCTCGTTGCCATGAAACGTCCTTTGAGTTCGGGAAAGACCTCATGCATCCATCCTGTCGCGTTAGCTTTCAGCTCACGGAGAACGTCCAACAAAGCGCAGTCCGGTCGAAGCTTCGCTAACAAGTGCACATGATCTTCCGTGCCATTAAGTTCGAGACAGATGCCTCCAAGTCCGCGGATGATACCGCCGATGTAATCATGAAGCTGTGGTTCGACATCTGCGGTGATGAGGGGCCGCCGATCCTTTGTAGAAAAGACAATGTGGTAAAGAAGGTTGGTACTAAGAGTCAGACATGTTGACTGCACATTATTCAACATCGTGAAGACGCGCGCACCCTGCACGCTCTGTCGCCCGCTCCGCGGGCTTTGCAAATGTTTTTGCATGGATGGTCCTGGGGTTCCGCTGCGCTCCACCCCAGGCTTTACGCTGCCACCCGCTCCGCGGGTTTAAGAACGATCTAAGCTAAAATTAGCGAAGGCTTTCAGCGTTGAATTATTATTACGTAAATCCAGGAGGAACTAAAAAATGACGCTTCGAGATTTCTATTTAAAACGTGCTAAGGCAGAGTTTCCCGTATTTCTAAAGGTGCTGAGGGCGTTACCCGAAGATCTCAGCTACAAACCACATGAACGTTCACCCTCGGCCGAGCAACTGGTTTGGACCATCACTTATGAAATGAAAGCATTGCTTGATGTCGTCGATACCGGGAAGTGTGAATGGACAGACATGAAGCCACCGAGTCGAGATGAGATGATCGGAATGTATGAGAAGTGGTCCAATGAAGTACTCGACAAGGTTGCAGCGCTTGATGATGATGCGCAGCAGAGAAATGGACAGTTTCTTTATCAAGGAACGGTGGTAATGGAAAGGCCGACAGTGGAATTTCTTTGGGAATTCATGTGCGACGCGATCCATCATCGTGGGCAGCTGAGTGCGTATCTCCGGCCCATGGGCGGGAAGGTCCCTTCGATTTACGGACCGTCGGGTGACGACACCGGGATGTAATCAAAGTCCAATGTCCAAAGTCCAAGGTCCAAAGTCCAAAGGTAGTTCAGAGTTGAATCTTCAGGTTGCTCTTTGGGCAGGTACGACGCAAGCTAAAGCTTGAACTCTGAACTACCCGCCCTGACTTTGGACTTTGGACCTTTAACTCAGTGGACCAGAAACGGATCGATTCAAGTATGCAAGGCACCGACATTACTATTGGTTCTAATGTTGGCATGCCCCAGGATCAACATGTCATAAAAAGATTAGTAGCCCGCGGAGCGGGCGAATGACGATAGCCCAGCAGTTCACTGCTGGGTGGAACGCGAAGGAAAGTCTAAGTCCGTGAAATGGTTATTCAGATTTTTTAGTTTAGTGAACTCGCGCTGCGGATCAACAGCGAACGAGTTAAAGCCGAGCTGATTCTTCGGAGGGTCCATGAGGAAACTAATTGCAGCAATCAATATGACCCTTGACGGGTTTTGCGATCACACGGCAATCAATGCAGATGACGAAATACATCAACATTACAATGAGCTATTAAGTGATGCAGGCACCCTTTTATACGGACGGATAACATATCAACTCATGGAAGATTATTGGCCATCGGTCGTAAAAAATCCTACCGGTAACAAACCAATGGACGAATTTGCAGTACTTATAGACAACATTTCAAAGGTTGTTTACTCACGCACGCTTCAACATGTCGATTGGAAAAATACACAATTGAAAAAGGAAGTCGTTAAAGAAGAAGTTTTAGAACTCAAGCAGGAAGCGGGCAAAGACATTTTAGTTGGCAGCCCAAGTTTGATAGTAGCCTTTTCGGAACTTGACTTGATTGATGAATACCAGCTTGCGGTGCACCCAACGGTTTTAGGAAGCGGCTTACCACTATTCAAAAACATCAAGGACAGAATTAATCTTAAACTCTTAAAAACAAAAACGTTTAGTGCTGGTGCGATAATTCTTTACTATGAGCCGATAAAAAAATGAATTTCGTGTGATTCGTGGATAGTTCTGATGAGACGAAATTAACGATCCACGAATTACACGAAAATTCACTAAACGGAATGCTGCAATGTCCGACATGCTTCAGCTTGTCGTGGTGACACCCCTGAGGCCAACGTTACGACAAGCTGAAGCATGTCGGACACCGCTTGCAGCGTTGCGCCCCTGAGGCCAACCTTACGACAAGCTGAAGCATGTCGGACATTTTTGAGCGATGTGAACCTTTTTGCCTGCAGAATACGCGTGATCAGATAGCGGCGGTTGCTATAGAATGAAGTCCTCCGAAAGTCCGCATCAGGCTTCGATGTTCGACCTGCGTTAGCTTGTCGACCAGGAGTGGTAACAATCATCAACCGACAGCCGAAGCATTTTTGGACATTTAACAAACCCACAGCTTGTCGAGAGAGGATAAGTAGATGAAATTCGCACGCCTTGTTTTTGCCGCCCTCGTTGTCTCCTTCGCTTCAATCTTGATTCAGCAAGACATTCTCGCGCAGGAGAAAGCCAAACCCAGCCACGTTCACTATAAGGAACCGGCTCAACAGTCGGTTTCGCCAACGGGCGCCCTAGCGCCCCGTCTGCAAAAACTTGGCAGCCATGCCTTCCCTGTCTCAACAAAAAACGCCCGGGCTCAGCTCTTCATGAACCAGGGACTAAATCTTTCCTATGCGTTCAATCACGCGGAAGCGGGGCGCGCGTATCGCGAAGCGGCGCGACTCGATCCGAATCTGGCGATGGCGTACTGGGGCGAAGCACTAGCATTGGGTCCAAATATCAACGCATCGATGGACGCGGCAAACGAACCGAAGGCGGTCGAAGTCATCCAAAAAGCTATTGCGCTCAAATCAAAAGCTACTCCGCGCGAGCGAGCCCTAATCGACGCGCTTGTGCAACGCTATTCAGGCCGGGCTGAGGATCGCAAAGCTCGCGACGCAGCTTATGCCGACGCGATGCGCAAAGTGCACCTGCAGTTTCCGAATGACCAGGACATCGCGATGCTCTACGTTGAATCCGTTATGGACCTGCGGCCATGGGGCTACTGGACGCGCGACGGCGTGCCTTACGAGCGCACTGCAGAGATTGTCGCGCTCACGGAAAAGGTGATGGCCCAGAACCCCAAGCATCCAGGCGCGCTTCATCTTTACATTCACCTGATGGAAGCGTACGAGCCATTTAAGGCTGAGCCTGCCGCCGATCGTCTACTTACTCTGATGCCCGCCGCTGGTCACATGGTCCACATGCCGGCGCACATCTATCAGCGAGTTGGGCGCTATGCCGACGCCGCCCGCAGCAACGAGTTGGCGATCGCCGCTGATGAAGATTACATCTCGCAGTGTAATGCGCAGGGCCTATACCCGATGGCCTACTACCCGCACAACCTGCACTTCCTTTGGTTCGCCGCGACTGCTGATGGCCGCAGCAAGCTGGCAATTGAAAATGCACGGAAGACGGCGGCGCGGGTGGATGATGAATCTTTGAAAGGTGCCCCCTTGCTCGCAGGTTTTCGCGTAATTCCCTACCTGGCCCTAACGCGTTTTGGGAAGTGGGACGAGATGTTGCGCGAGCCTGAGCCACCCGCGACCAGCGCATACATGCGCGGCACCTGGCACTACGCGCGCGGCACTGCCTTCCTCGGCAAAGGTCAAACCAGCGAAGCGGAGCAGGAATTCGCGAAGTTGAAAGAGCTCATGACCGACACTTCACTCGACCAACCGTTGTTTTCGCCAAACACCGGAAGCGCGATCCTTTCGATCGCTCAGGAAGTTCTGGCAGGTGAAATTGCGGTAGCGAAAAAGGATTACAACCAGGCCGTGTCTCATCTTGAGCGCGCCGTTAGGTTGGAAGATGCTTTGGTTTACACAGAGCCTTCGGAGTTTCACTATCCTCCGCGTCACGCGCTGGGTGCAGTGCTTCTGGCGGCCAACCGCGCGCCTGAAGCCGAAACTGTTTATTGGGAAGACTTGCGCCGCAATCGTGAAAACGGCTGGGCTCTTTACGGCTTGATGCAGGCGTTGAAAACTCAAGGCAAGGACGAAGACGCCGCGTTAGTGGAGGCCCGGTTTAAGAAGGCTTGGGCGCGCGCTGATGTGACGCTTACTGCGTCGCGGTTTGGGAAGTAATTGCCTCGAGGTATTAGTCTAGATTCGCTGCTACTACAGAACCCAGCGCGGGAGCGCGGGAGCGCAGGATGCTGGAGGCGGCCGGCACTTCAAAAACTTAGTTGTTTTATGGTGAGTTCCGAAAGGATCCCGCGCTATCCCGACGAGTCGGGATTCTGTAATTGGTTAGCGCCACTCCTGGCCTTCAAGCGCCTTTCGCTTTCCGTTTGTTTCCAAACTCATGGTTTAACTTCTCTGCGCGTTTTTCTGCGGCTGATATGACGATGTAGTCCTGATCCGTCCTCACAAACCGGTCTCCTTCGTAAATCACTACTTTCCACAGTCCAGTACGAGGCACACGGTCAGACGGGTTTGAAGGCATCGGTTCTACTTTGGCTCTGTACATGTGCCACGGATGATACACCTTTGCGAGCGAAAGACAAGAGGGATTTTTTGTCCGATATGCTTCAGCAACCTCTGATCAAGTTCATCATGAGTTGGAGTTGCTTTAGCCCGCGGAGCGGGGCGATAGCATAAAGCCTGGGGTGAAGCGCAGCGAAACCCCAGGAGCGAGGGTCAAGAATAGAAAGAGTCCGCGGAGCGGCCGACAGTCGAATCATCATGATTGGCGTTAGTAAACCAACCGGCCATCGGCCGCTCCGCGCGCTCCTAGGGTTTTGTGTGAACGATCCTGGGGTGAAGCGGAGCGGAACCCCAGGCTTTATGCCGACGGCCGCTCGGCGGACTGAATGCACCAGACGTGTGTTACTCGATGAGAGCTTCCTTCCGCTTATCATCTGATTCACAACAGGCAAGAATCATTGCTTTGTAACGTCGTCCCCTTGAAGCCAAACCGACGACAAGCTGAAGGAAGCTCTGAACAAGTCCATTTTGGATTTGTACTGCGAAGCGATTACGTAATTTCAGCCCAAGGGTTGCCCATGAGGCCTGCACAAGAAGTTTTCGAGCCTAGTCCGCAAAGCGGACGACTGATGATAGCCCAGCAGTTCACTGCTGGGAGTAGGACGAACGTAAGGCGCAGTCCGTGAAGCGGACGGCTGAAAATGTAGCTCATCTAGACAGTATCATTCAGCCGTCCGCTGCACGGACTACGTTTTCTCGCGCGTCGATCCCAGCAGTAAACTGCTGGGCTATTATCAGTCGTCCGCTCAACGCGGACTGGAAACCAATGTTTTGTACAAGGCGTCCTTGCTATCGCGCGACAAGCTGAAGCATGTCGGACATCGAAGCCACGTTGTCGTCTTAAGTCGACTCGCTTGAAAATGTTGACTGGTCACCGCCAGTTGTTTTATCTTGCGCACCTCACGAACATGGCCGTGCTGTTCCCGTCCTGACTCTCGCTGGATTCAAATCGCTGACAACTGGGAACAACGGTGAGCCACAGATTCACTAAACTCGTTCTCTCCCAAGTGTGACTTATGAAAAATACTTACCCCGGAGACAGGATGTTTGACATTCAGCAGGCGCGATCCGCCGCCAGTCGTTACAAGAAACACGCCTTGCCTGAGACCCTTGAAAGCGCGTCAGCAATTACGACGGTGCCGGATAACCGGAAGAGGCACCTCAAAGCATCACTCACACGTGAGCGCGCGCGGGCCGCCGTCACCGAGGCGGAATCCCACGGCGTGCGACGCAGCCCCAATGAGACCCTTGCCAGCCTCGCCCACGAGCGCATCCTCGGCTCCAACGATATGCGCGACATCAACTATCTGGAGCTTGCCATCGCCGTTGCACGCGCGATCTGTCGTATACGGATCGGTTCGGGGGCAGGCAGTGGAGTCCTTATTGGACCACGCCTGCTGATGACCAACAATCACGTGCTCGGCTCGATTGACGACTCGCTCAATGCTGAGGCGCAATTCGATTATCAGGAGAATGTTTCCGGAGACCTTTTGCCGGTGCAGGGCTTTCGCCTGGATCCTAAAGTCTTTCTTCGTCACCAACAAGACCCTTGACTTCACGATTGTCGGTATCTCTGAGACGTCTGGGAAAGGCCAACCTATCTCAGGCTATCCATGGCGACAGCTTGTTCCCACCCTGGGCAAGGCTGAGAAGGGTGACCCGCTCAACATCATTCAGCACCCACGTGGCGGACTGAAGCAAATCGCCTTGCGCAACAATGAGATTATTCAAATTCCTTCCGGCAAGCCGGACTTCCTCTATTACACCACGGACACTGAGCCCGGCTCCTCAGGTTCGCCCTGCTTCAACGATCAATGGGAACTGATCGCACTGCACCACTCCGGAGTCCCGCAGATGGACGGCGATAACATTCTCAAGAAGGACGGATCGCCGTGGAACGAAGATAAGGACGACCCCGCGCTCATCAATTGGATCGCTAACGAGGGCGCCCGCGTTTCAGCTCTGGTTGCGGCACTGAAAGCGGCGCCTCTAGAGCCGGCAGCCCGGGATCTAATCGAAGCGGCCCTGGGCGAAACACCACCCAACCCAATCGAACTCGCGCGCACGACTATTCCCGCATCATCAACAAATGTAAGTCGAGGAGGTGTTGCTTTGTCCGACAACGGTCACACTTCGTTCACTCTTCCACTCACGATCACCGTATCGCTTGGCGACTCGGCGCCGCAGGGCGCCACTGCCGGCGCCGTAATCTCCGCCGACGCGTCGAAGAGCGCCGTCGTCAGTGATGTTGCCTCGGCGTTAAGTGAGAAGCTGGTCATCGATCCCGACTGGTCCACGCGCAAGGGATATGACCCAAACTTTCTTGACATCAAAGTGCCGCTACCAAAACTTTCGGCTGCGATTAAGGCCGCCTCGGTGGAGGTTCCTCCCGAGTTCCGGCACGGCGGCGATAAGCACGTTCTCAACTATCATCACTACTCGCTGGTAATGAACAAGAAGCGTCGCTTTGCGTGGTACAGCGCGGCGAACATCGACGGTAAGAACACGCCTAAGCTCCCAGAGCGAAAAAACGACGATTGGCACATCGACCCGCGCATAGACAACCCCGAAGCGCCCACGTTCCAGTGCGGCGAAGATTTGTACGCCACCAAGAAAACCGATCGCGGACATCTCACACGCTATCTCGACCTGGCATGGGGGACGAAAGAGGAAGCCATGAAAGCTCTGGCAGACACGTTTCACTTCACAAACTGCTGCCTACAGCTATCGAATTTCAATCAGACCGTGGCGCGCTGGCAGGGAATAGAGCAGTTTCTGCTTGAAAGAAAAGCGAAGAAGGACAAGATGCGGATCAGCGTGATTACCGGTCCGATATTCAAGAACACTGACCCAAAGTATAAGAATGAGTTTATGGATGAACCCGTCCGCATCCCTCTCGAGTTCTGGAAAGTCTGTGCCCTCGTTCGCGAAAACGGAACGCTTTCAGCCACGGCTTTCATTCTCAGCCAGGCTGATATCACCCAGCTCCCCGGCTTCGAAGCCTTCCTCAATGTGAGCGAAGTGCAGACGACGGTTAAAAACGTCGAGGAACTTACTGGTCTCAAGTTTCCCGTTTTGCGCGACAACGACCACATTGCTTCCGGTGGTACGAAAGGAACGCTCGAGCTCGACGGTCAAAGGGTCATTCCGATTCGCGACTACGAAGACATCGTCGCCTGACGACAACATCAAAGTTGACCCGCGATTAGCAGGTTGGCCCGATGCAGATTGAGCGCAACCGGCATGGAAGGACCAGGCCGTAAACTGAAGATTCAAATACGCGTCCACGAATCACACGAAGTGCACTAAAACGAGTATTCGTATTATTTCGTGGTTTCTGGGTCGTGTTTGGTTGTCTGCCATCAGCTCTGCCTCAAAAGTCATGGGCCACAGCAGACGCGGCTCAGCCGCCCGATGTGCGGCGGTGGCTATGCCGCGCCGGCGCAAGCCAGATTAATCACGGGTCCGGCGGCAAAGCCGAACCCGACATGGCCGGATGACCTTGAGGCAAAGCTGTTGCCATCAAATTGTGACTCGTTTCATGTGTGGTCGTTACTGACCCCACACAAATTTATCGTCACTTTGGAGAACACATACAAAATGTCTATCGCACGAATTACTGAGATCAGTTCGACTTCCACAAAAAGCTTTGAAGAAGCAATTCAGGGAGCTGTAACCCGCGCAACATCAACATTGCGGAATGTTCGTAGCGCCTGGGTGAAGGAACAGCAAATCAAGATCGACAACGGCAAGATTACCGAATATCAAGTCAATCTAATGATCACTTTTGTATTAGACGAAGGTGATGAAAGCGACGTTGCGTAACCGGTTAGGAACGCGAATGCCGGCTAAGACTTATGCTCCGCCAGCTGCTTCAGGTTAAGCAGTTGGCGGCGCATCATGATCAAGTCGCCCCATGGCAGCACAGTTTTCATTAGCCACCCTTTCAGGCCTTCAGGATATCTGGCAATCAGTTTAACCAGTAGACGACACGAGCGCGGCGTGCCCTCCACGATTAAATAGCTGACGACGATGTCACCAAACGTTCTGGAGGCATTCGATCGAGGCTTCATTCGGAGCGTGACGTGGCGATTGTTCTCAAAATCGACGAGGTCAAATATCGTCATCATATCCTGACCAATCACCAAACGGTCTAACCCCGGAGTCAATTCCTGCGGGCTCTGCTTTCCTCCGTTATCAATCCAGTCGTAACTGTAAGGCGCCACACGCATCTGGCACAGCCACCGAAAGACCGTGTTTGACGACGCATTGATGGTCACGCCGCGAAAGACTGCGCCGTCAGGGTGCTTGATTAACCGGTCGCAAGGGTAGCTCAGTCGCCGCTCATGCGGCTGTGTTCCCCACGTCTCACTTATCGATCTCATCTGCCGCGATTATCCACACACGTACAGTGAACTGCCAGTTGAAAACCATCCACGAAATATACTAACCATCATTAAGTCGTCTTCGTGACAGTTCAGTGATTCGTGGATCGTCGTCTTCACACTTCTCTTACTCTGACGTTGGGTGGATAGCGGCATTGTTGTTGCGGGATAGTTCAGCAAATTAGATTTGCTTTGCAGAGAATACTAATCACGCACCGGAAAGTGGACGCTATCCCACTTCGTTGTATGATTGTCAGCCAACTAGAGGGTGAGAAAATGCCAATCAAGAGCAAGGATCTACATGGAAACGTTCCGGACAAGGCCGGCGCGGCGTTGTTGCTAATCGACCTTATCAACGACTTTGAGTTTGAAGACGGCGAGCGGTTGTTTGAGTTGGCTTTGCCTACGGGCAAGAACATCGCGAATCTCAAGAAGCTTGCCAAAGACGCGGGCATTCCGGCGATCTATGTCAACGACAACTTTGGCAAGTGGCAATCTGATCTAAACAAGATCGTGTCCCACTGTCTCGAAGATGGCGTACGAGGTGAAGCGTTTGTGAAGTTAGTGCTGCCAGACGACGATGATTACTTTGTGCTGAAGCCAAAGCACTCCGGGTTCTATTGCACCAGCCTTGACGTTCTGCTCAAACATCTTGGCGCTCACAATCTCATTCTGGCCGGCATCGCCGGCAACAACTGCGTCCTCTTCACCGCTAACGATGCCTACATGCGCGACTTCAAATTGTTTGTCCCTGCCGACTGTTCTGTTTCGATCGACCCGGAGGACAACGAGTATGCGCTCCGGCAGATGCAGAAGGTGTTGAAGGCCGATATCACGACGTCGACTGAATTGAATCTCGCGGCGCTAAATTCGGGTGCGGCGGGAGCGCGCCACGGGGAAAAGCGGAACCAGGAGAGCGAGGTAGCGATTGGCTAAATCCCGGTCCAGTTCAGAGCGCGGACTTCCGTCCGTTCGAATCAGACCTGACGCTCGTTTACCCTATCCCGTTTAGATGGCGCACTTGTGCGCACAGTTTGAGCGCTTTGTAGACCACTGTGCGCACAAGTGCGCCATCTAAACGGGGAGCATATTCAACATAGACGCCGAGTAACCCTCGCGCCTACAATGCAGGCCACTGAAGGCAGTTCAAATCTTTAGAATCCGCACCTGCCTTTCGCTGAGTCACATCCGTTAAAACCAGGAGTTAAATCGATGCAAAGAAGTCCCTCATCCCGATGGATGTTCCCATCCTGCGTCTCTTTGATCGCGGTTCTCTTATTTGGATCCAGCGTCCGCGCACAGCAGCCTGGGCCAGCAAGAGGTCCGGAACAAAAAACTGAACGACATTTTGAGTCGATACGTAAATCGCCTCCGCAAATGCTGGCGTTCCTATTGAAGATGCCTAAGGGCGCTGACCTGCACAATCATCTCTCAGGTGCGATTTACGCCGAGTCTTACGTTCAGTGGGCTGCGGACGCCGGCGCGTGTGTCAACAACGCGACCATGGCTCTGGCGTTGCCGCCTTGTACTGAGGGCCAGACGCCGGCGAAATCGGCGCTCACGAATTCAGTTCTCTACCGGCAGATGATCGATGCCTGGTCAATGCGGAACTGGCAACTGTCCGGACAAAGCGGTCACGATCGTTTCTTCGATACGTTCGGACGGTTTAGTGTCGCTACTTACAACAAGACTGGCGCGATGATGGCCGAGGCTGTGTCGCGCGCAGCCCGGGGGCGCGTGAGTTATGTCGAGTTGATGCTCACTCCGGATGGCACGCCGACCGGAGTCAAGTCCAGTCAGATCGGAGAGCAGGTCAACTGGGACGGCAACGTGCAAGCCACCCTGGAAAAACTCAAACAGAATGGGATTGCCGAGGCGTCTGTCATCGGGATCAGGAATTTGCAGGAAGCTGAAGCGGAAAAGGATCGGTTACTGAAATGCAGCACGCCACAAGCTGATCCCGGTTGTTCTGTGACTGTCCGCTATATCGCCCAGGTGTCTCGGGGCGCGCAGCCTGGTCCAGTCTTCGCCCAGATGGTTACCGGCCTGGCATTGGCTAGTGATCCAAATTCGAAGGTTGTTGCCTTGAACCTGGTCCAAGCTGAAGACGGTCTGGCATCAATGCAAAACTTCTCGTTACACATGCAGATGTTGAACGGACTGCGCCCGCTTTACCCCAAGGCACGCATCAGCCTTCACGCAGGCGAATTGGCCCCGGGCGTCGTGCCGCCCGAGGGTTTGACGTTTCACATACGCGAATCAGTGATGACCGCCCGCGCCGAAAGAATCGGGCATGGCGTCGACATCATGCATGAGGACGAGCCTTACGATTTATTGCGGGAGATGGCGCGTCGCAATGTGATGGTGGAAATCTGTCTCTCGAGTAACGATCTGATTTTAGGAGTCAGTGGGCGTCAGCATCCTCTTGCCGTCTACCTGCAATACGGCGTCCCGGTCGCACTGGCGACGGATGACGAAGGGGTTTCGCGTTCAGAGATTTCGCGGGAATTTTTGAAAGCCGCGGAAGACCATGGACTTGGATACGTGCAGCTGAAGACGATGGCGCGAAACAGCCTTCAGTACGCCTTTATTTCGGGCGGAAGTCTCTGGGCCGACGCGCGCAAGTTTGTTCCGGTGAGCCAGTGTCGCAGCGACGTCGCCATGCTAAAACTCACTTCAGATGGTTGTAAGCAGTTCGTAAGTGGAAGCGAAAAAGCGAAGCTGCAATGGAAGCTTGAAGAGGACTTCAGAACTTTTGAGAGCCAACACTATGCGGGGCCGTAGCCCAGCGTTAGGGAGGGCGTTAGGATCTCGGTAACCCCACGCCCTCCCTGAGGGTCGGGCTACTGCCCCGTGGAGCTGAACTCCTAATTCTTTCCGCTTTGCTGGAAAGGCGAAGACTCTATATCGCCCTTTAGGAGCAACAACCACTGCTCCTCGCAACCACTCAAGCAGAGTAGTAGGTCTGGGACGCTCGAAATCCTGAGAAAACCGATTCTCCTGAATGGGACTACCGTCAGGCTTAATGCGTTCGAGTCTGGTAATCACGGCAAAACCGTGAACCTCGGTCTTATCAAGGGAAACAAGGTACCAGGCCTGTTCTCCGTAGCCCGCTTGTCTTAAAGCCTGGTCCAGAATTCGTGCGAATCGGCGAGAGTTGCGGCCTGGGTTTTTAGTGCAAGAAATGTTCGTGCAGAAGCACGCGGCGGGTTGCCAGTTACAATTTTACGCTGGTCGTCGGGAATCCTGGGCCCTTGCGCAAAGACCGGCTGGTAAGAATGTAATGAACCAGCCGCGACAATAGACACGATCAGTATCAGTCTAATGTTTTTCATGAGGGCGCTCCCGAAATCGCGGCTAGATTACCTGAGCATCGAGACAGGCGTATAGAGTACAACCTTCAGGTTGCCGCTTTCTAAACAAGCTAAGCTGGTTTCATCCGCAACGACGCAACCTCAAGGTTGTTCTCCATACGCCTGTTTCCCCGACACCCGACACCGGCGCAACAAAGGAAACGCTTTTAGTACTAGCCGAAGGGATTATCGATAGACGGACTTTGCCTCGTGAAAAACTTCGGTCCTTGCTCGGTTATGTATAGACAGTCCTCCAACCGGATCCCAAACTCACCGTAGATCACAACCGTAGGCTCATCGCTGAAACACATGCCCGGTTGAATCGGCGTCTTGTTGCCACGAACGAAGTTGGTCCATTCATGACCTTCAAGCCCGATGCCGTGACCGGTGCGATGTGGCAGCCCCGGTACTTTGTAGTCCGGGCCAAATCCGGCATCGACAATCACTTTGCGCGCCGCTGCATCGACCGCCTCACATGGCGCACCAACTTTTGCTGCTGCAAAACCAGCATCCTGTGATCTTCTTTCGAGGTCCCAAATCTCGCGCTGGCGCGGCGTCGGTTTACCAAACACAAAGGTGCGCGTGACGTCTGACTGATAACCGTCAACACCGCAGCCGCCATCCATCAGCACCACGTCGCCCTCTTTCAGTTTTTGTGGCGTAGAACTGCCATGCGGAAACGCCGTGTATTTCCCAAAACTACAAAACACGCCGCCCGATACACCAAGTGCTCGAAAGGCCGCTGAGCAGTTGCCGGAAAATTCATCCTGCGTCATGCCTTCACGCATGCTGTCATGAGTCGCTTTGTAAGCGACGATTGCAATGTCGTTAGCGCGTTGCATCAATGCGATCTCAGAAGGCGACTTAAACATGCGACCGCCGGCTGTGATCGGTGTAGCATCGACAAACTGTAGGCCGGGCGCAGCTCTGCGTATGCCATCAAAGAGAAAAAAGCGTACGCGCTCTTCCATCCCAACTCGCCCTGTTCGCACGCCACGGTCGCGAAGGATGTTAGCGACCAGCTTGTACGGGCTCGCATCCTCTTCCCAGGTGCGAATGTCGTCGCCAATCTTTATCACTTCCCTCGCCTTCGCTTCTTCAAATTTTGGACAGACCCAGGCAATCTCGCCGCGTTGCGGAATTACAACCGCGAACATGCGTTCGCTAAGCCCCCAGCGCGTTCCCGTGTAATAAAACATGCTGGCGCCCGACTCGATGAAGATCGCGTCGATGCGGTTTTGCCGCATTAGTTGTCGCGCTTTTTCAATTCTCGAACGGCGCTCGTCGAGCGAGATCGGCACGATGCCTTCTGTCATCCGTTTCAGCTTACGGATGGCATCGGGAATTTCCCGTTGCTGAACCGGATCGGGGAGAACGGATTCCGAACCGAAGGTATTGCCGCTGAGGCCGGCGCTGGCAACAGCCGCGGCAGATAATCGCAGGAAGTCTCTTCTATCAGTGCACATAGTTTACTGGCACAGCCTCTGGTCTGTGAGAGTGGTTAAATGTTGTCGTTGAAATTTTTTGAGCGAAGGGGTGCGATCCACGAAATCACACTTAAAGACACTAATTACTTTTTAGTGTTGTTTCGTGTGATTAGTGGATCGTCTCTTCGTCTCAATTGGTTGCTGTTCATGGTTTCGCTACACACGGCATGCTAACCGAGACACGGCAAGTTATCAAAACTTTGGAGTGGATGGGCTTTTAGGGAGATGCACTTATTACACCCTCGCGGCCTGGGATGCGCGGGGGCAACAGGCGTACAGAGTACAACCTTCAGGCTGCAGCGTTGGTGATTAGACTAGCTCGGCTTCTTTGGAAAGCGGCAACCTGAAGGTTGTGCTCTATACGCCTGCAGCCCCCCGCACCCTTTACCGCGAGAGTGTTACTGATTTCAACGCTATGAACCGCCTCTAAGTGCTTCGGTAATTAAACTGTGCTAAATTGCGCGAACCCAGCGGTAGACAATTGGAAAGGAATCGCTAATGGACGATCAAGTTAAAGCACCTGAGATCTCTTATGACGTTCGAGTTAAGCCGGGACGGGACGGGACGGATCCGGAGGCCCCAGATTGGGAAGTCCTTGAGCTTGAAGACGGAGAGATTAAGAACAACGCGGATATCTACGACAATATGACGCAGGCCGAGGCCAACCAGATCGCAGGAATGTGGAGAAAGAAAAAGGAAGAGGCCGAAAGCGACGTGGCCGAGACTCAAAACTGAGGCTTCACGCCGTGTGCGAGGCCACTGAATAGCGGGCTCGACTCTCAATATCAGTTACGCCGATGCCTTCACTGCTCAGGTAGATACTCCTCCCAAACATCAGCAGCGACAGCACCCGTGTGATGGCCAGATCGAGTGGGATCGATGAATCCAACGCAGGGTCTGACCCTTTGGCCACCTGAAAAGCTTCAACGCCCCAGCTCAAGTAATTTAGTAATCCTCGATGAGAGATCCTCACACCCCTGGCTTCCTGAAAACCAACCGACGTATAGATTGAATAGGCAAGGTTCTTTGGTGTAGCACGAGGGTGCGGGTTTGTTTTCCGCTCCTTGGCGATGATGTCCCAGTTGGCGTCGAGGGACAGCCTGGGGCCGTTGTGTCTGGGAAGTTTCTTCACCAGGCTTGATTGCGTAAGCAACACAAAAATATTTGCGTCTTCGATCATGAAGCGTAAGCGCTCGGCCGAAGAGGTTGGATCCATCGGAACGTAAGCGCCGCCGGCTTTCAGAATTCCGAGTATGCCGATAATCATTTCGGGCGTCCGATGAAGACATAGTCCCACCAGCGAGTTAGGACCAACACCAAAACGCATAAGAAAATGCGCTAACTGGTTTGCGCGCTCGTTGAGATCGCGGTAAGTGAACTGCCGTTCACCGTACATAAGAGCCACGGCTTCGGGGTTCTGCTGCACTTCTGCCTCAAACAGTTCGTGAACACATCGCTCATTCAGATGGGCCAGCGCGGCTTCGTCGATGCCGCTGTGGGGTTTATTGCTCTGATAAGAGCGGTCGGTCTCTCCCACGCGAAGTATGTCCTGCACTAAAGTCGGCATAGATGATCGGTTCGTTGATCTGACCGCAGTCTTGTCGGAAAGCGCGACTTCAAAAGCCCTCGCCTATTGCCTTCCTTAGCGGGTCGCTTAAATTCCTTGTGTTAGTAGAAAGTAGGAAAACGCGACGCTTGCCAGAAAATCGTCCGCATAACGCAAACCAACTGAAGCGCAGCAAAGACACGAGCAGCTTTACCTCAAAAATCCCAGTGCGAGCCGACGCGAAACGACCTCAATACAGGCTACGGAGTACAAGCTTTAGCTTGCCGCGTGGGGAGAGAGCTAGTTGAAAGCCAGATGTTCCTGTGTCTTAAGACGCAGACTGAAGTCTGTACTCTTACGCCTGTGCCCCGCTCAATTTCCAGGAAACTGCAATTAACGGCGGGCTTTGTTGTGCAGATTCCAACTATGTGACCCGCGACCCTCACTTAGTGCGTCGCGGCAAACTGGTAGTCCTTCACACTCCAACGGTTCCTTCTAGAACGCTTAATGCTGGATTCAAGCCTTCATTACAGGTTTATTAAATTTCGAAGAAGTAGAACCGGTGAAGTCGAAATAACGGCGAAAAATGCCGGCGCTCTTCGGTTCAGACCAAACAACTCGATTGCCTCGAAATGAGGCTTCCCGCTTCAGGGTACTTGCGACTGCCAGCTTTTTGAAAAGAAAGCGAGTTCGTATCGGGCGGAGCCTACCTAAAAATCGAGTACCTAATACGTGTTAATCGAAAAATCCAGGAAAAAGAAAACGCGACGAACTGCGCGGGTGCTGTGCATGGACAGCAAACAGTTTTGGACTACCCAGGCCCAATTCTGGCAGTGGGTACGTGAAGGAATAGTTGTCAAGTTGCACGACAACCCGCTCACGGGACACTTTGTGCGCGACTACGAAGAGACTGCGGTGATGATTAGCAATACCGTTCTGAACCTGGCCTATCCCAATCACCTGCGAGAAGCGTTGACCTCGCGACGTGTTGGGCTGTTACGAAAAAGGTAATTCATGAGAAATCAAAACCGGCGAATTTATTCTCGAAATGCGGCGTGGCTTAAGCGCGCACTTGTTATGTGCGTTACGTTACTGACCGCGGCGGCGAGTGTGGCTGCACAACAAGCGAACCACAGCCTTGTTCGTCCGAAGTCCATCAAAACCGCAACGGCGCCAGATGCAAAGACTTTTTCTCCAGCGCGCAGTTCCGCACCGGCGGCAGACCGTTATCGCATCGGGCCGGGCGATGTGTTGGAAATACGTCTTTATAAGCTGCCTGACTTATCACGAGAATCCATACGCGTTGAAGAGGCAGGAACGATCCGAATGCCCTTGATCAACGAAGAGATCCAGGCGGCCTGCCGAACTGAGAACGAATTGGCCAAGGACATAGCGTCGCGTTATCTGCCGTTGATGAGAAATCCTCAGGTAGACGTCTTCATTAAGGAATACAACTCGCGGCCGGTCGCGGTCATAGGCGCCGTCAATACGCCGGGCAGGTTTCAGTTGCAACGTCGAATCCGTCTGCTTGATCTGCTTTCTTATGCGGGGGGCCCGGCTGAGCGCGCTGGCGGCAACATTCAGGTTGTTCACGGTGCACCCTTTGCAGCGTGCGAAACAAGGATGTCTGGAAGCACCACAGAGGCAATGGGAATCGGCGTCTTCAAACTGCGGGACACGCTTGCCGGCAATCCTCGATCAAATCCATACGTTCGACCGGGTGACGTGATCACAGTCCTTGAGTTTGAACAGATTTACGTAATCGGCAATGTGATTAGGCCGTCTGGTTTCCCTCTTAAGGAACGAATCACACTCTCGCAAGCGATTGCCATGGCCGGCGGAACGTTACCCGATTCCCAGAGTGACCGGATTCGCATAGTCAGACAGAATCCGTCCAACAACATCCAGCAAGAGATGATCGTCGACTTGAAAGCCATCACGAAACGCCAGGCACCTGACGTTGTCCTACAGCCAAACGACATCGTCGAAGTGCCGACTGCGAACGGCAAAAGATTCCTCAGAAACATTCTTGAAGGCGTGGTTCCTGGAATCGCGCGACTTCCGGTTCGCGTAATCGGGTAAGTCGAGATCGACAGTAAAGAACGTCGCCCCCATTTAACTTCAGGTATTTGGTTATGAAGCAAAACAACGGTATGAAGAACAATTTGCTGGTCGAAAGCACTTCGCGCAACCTCGCTGAGACGCCGGCCCCCCAGTCACTGCAACGAGGCTATGACAACCACGGCGGCAACGGAGCCAGTGGATTCCACGTGCAATCTGACGACGCGGCACATCTAAGAGAGTTCATATTTTCCCTGCGCAAGTATTGGTTGCTCATCGTGGGCGTCACGATGCTGACGACAGCTCTGGTCGGCGTTTACATGTTTAGGCAGCCAAATATTTATGAAGCTTCTGCTCGGGTCCAGGTTGACCTTGAAAATGCCGGTCCAACTTTCGGCACCAATAAAGCCGGGACATACGTTGTTAATCCAGTTAACGATCCAGCTTACTTCAACACTCAACTTCAGATCCTGACCAGCCCGCGCTTGCTGCGCCGGGTTGTGAAAGATCTCAACCTGGAACATGACCCGAATTTTCGTGTGCCAGGCAATGCGGCACCATCACGTTGGCAAAAATGGTTTGGGAAAGCCGCTCCAACCACAACGACGGTTGTCGACCAGACAATGTCGAGTGGGGGCGATGAGCTCGACTCGTCACGCGAGGATCTAGCGGAAGCTACGCGGCTTGCGCCATATGTCGAGGCTTTGAGATTGGGATTGAAGGCTGAGCCAGTCAAAGAGGTTCGTTTGCTGATCAAGGAAACTCGCCTGATCGATTTAAGCTACAACTATTCAAATCCCCAGCTTGCTACAAAGATAGTCAACAAGATTGCCGAGACCTTCGTGGTGTCGAATCTTGAAAGGAAGACCGTTAGCAATCAGAGCACTGGCGAGATACTTCAGCAACGGATTACTGATCTCAGGTCGCAGATAAAGCAGCAGGAGACTCAACTACTCGACTACGCCAAGAATCACCAAATCCTTTCGCTTGATGCCGCACAAAATACCGTGGTCGAGCGATTGACCAATCTGAACCGTCAACTCCTTGAAGCTGAAAACGAACGCAAGGTTGCGGAAGCTGCTTATCAGGCAGCACTCGCTCCCGGAGCTGCAGACGCGTTGGCTTCAGGTGGCGGAGCACGTGAACCAAACGATATCGAAGCGCGGCTTTCACAACTGGTTCAGAGGCGATCACAGTTAATGGTGGACTTCACCCCAGCGTGGCCTGAGGTAAAAGAGATCGATAATCAGATAACGGCATTAGAAAGCCAGCTGAGGCAGACACGCAATCGGGCGTCGAGCGTCGTGGTAACAAATCTGAGCACACAGTATCGGCAGACAATGGCCCGCGAGCGTGCATTGCGTAGCTCGTTTAACCAGCAGCGTGCGGAAACGCTCGAACAAAATGAGGCCGCAGTTAACTACAGAATTCTGCAACAGGAAATCGAAACCAACCGGACACTGCTTGAGGGAATGTTGCAGCGCAGCAAGGAAAACGAAGCGGGCCTCGCGGCCATGCGTAACAACATTCACGTGACCGACTATGCCGTCATACCGTCCGCGCCGGTGGGGCCGAAGCGATTTCTGTTTATCGGAATCGCCTTCGCGTTCTCACTTCTTCTTGGCGTTGGGTTGGCGGTCCTGCTCGGTTACCTCGACGATTCGTTCCGCTCGACAGACGACCTTGAAAGAACGCTCAACATGCGCGCACTCGCAGCTATTCCGTCCACAAACGGCAAACGTCTGCTAACTACATCTAACGGCAACGGATCGAACGGCCATGGCGGGGCGGACTATGAATTGATGCTGGAGCCCACGCATCCGCTTCCGTTTAAAGAGGCGTATCGGCAGTTGCGTACCTCGATGCTGCTCTCATCGCGACGAGGTGCTTTCAAGTCACTTCTGGTAGCGTCCAGCATGCCGGGCGAAGGCAGAACGATGATTGCTGTGAACACTGCCCTCAGTCTCTCGCGTACCGGAGCTCTGGTACTAATCATCGATGCCGATTTGCGACGGCCCAGTCTGCATTCCGTTTTCGATCTGGATAACGACAATGGGCTGACCACGCTTTTATCGAGTGGCCTCGACGACAACGATCCGCTCAAGTTCATTCAGCATTCGGAAAAAGGAATCGGTATCCTAACGGCGGGCCCGGTGGTCGACGATTCTGCGGAGCTTTTGGGAACGGAGAAAATGCGTCGAGTGGTCGAGACACTACAGGGAATCTACGATTACGTGATTATCGACTCCCCACCAATTAACTATTTCACTGACGCAGTACTGATCTCTTCGTTAGTCGATCGTACAGTTTTGGTAGTTGACAGCTACAAGAGCGGACGTGAAACCGTAAAGCGTGCATCCCAACTTCTTCACGACGCGGGCGCGCCCACTTTGGGAATCATCCTGAATAACGTCAAAGAGCCCAGGTACAACCTGAAGAACTATCCAACCCCCACGACGTCAACCTACGCCGAAGCTTAGCGTGGCACATCAGCGCCAGGGCGCTGATGACTTGAGTTTTCACAGTTGCCACTGCTTCCGGTCCGATACCGCGTCTCATCCAAAATAAATGTCAGAAATTCTAAAGCGCTTTCCTTCGCAGTTGAGACTAACGCCAGCCAAGACGCGCGAGAACCGTCCGAGTGTCCTGCAGTTTCAGCAAAAAAATGGCTCAGGCCACGGGGCGGCGACCTCGACCAAAGTCTCCGGCAGTGGCGATGAGACTGCGCTTCCGCTCATTAAAGGCCTTTGCAAGGAGCTGAACCGTGAAGGAGTTTCTTACTGCCACTGGAAAAGCAACTGGCGTCTTCACAATTGGTTAAGCGGCGACGGCGATCTCGATCTGCTGGTTGCCAGCACCGATGCCCAACGTTTCACGAGTGTTGCGTTTGCCCTGGGATTTGTTGAGGCGGGCAGCTCTCAAAGTGCGGATATGCCTGGTGTTTTTCACTTATACGGTTGGGACAAGAAAGCCGAGAAATTTGTACACCTCCATGTCTATCACCGGCTGCTGGTCGGTCACGATCTAACAACCAATTACCACCTGCCTATTGAGGAGCTTCTTCTGCAGGCAAGCAATGGCGATGGGTTGATACCCACACCCCAGGCCGAGTTTGAATTGATCGTATTCGTCTTGCGGAAGGTCCTGAGTTCATCAAACGCGGAGGCAGTGCTTCGCCGGATCACGGGCCGCTCAACTGGCTTTGAAAAGACCGCGCGGGAGTTGGCCTACCTCGAAGCAAATACAGATCGTGCAAAAGTGTATGAGCTCCTAAATCGAATCGTCCCCAATATGGAAGTTCTGTTCTTTGAAAGCTGTTTGGAATCGCTGCGGCTGGAGAGTTCCATCTGGGATCGGTTGAGCGTTCGACTCAAACTGGAGAAGACCCTTTCCGCGCATGCTCGTCGCCATCGCCGTCTTGACGGAGTGTTGAAGTCCTGGCGACTCCTGAGCAAGTTATTTGGTGAACGAGTCCTCGGGAGGCATGCACATAAACACTTTGTCAAAGGCGGCGCATTGATCGCGCTCGTTGGCGGGGATGGCGCCGGAAAAACAACGGCTGTGAATGCTGTCAACAAATGGTTGAGTGAGAACTTTGCAGTTAAAACTTTTCACTTCGGCAAACCTCGCCGCTCGCCTTTAACTATCGCGGTCATCCTGGCCTTGAGAGGTCGGGGGCTGGTCGAACCCTGGATCGAGAAAATCTTTCCAGCTCGTTGCGCAGAAGAGACCTCGGTCCACCCCGGGAATCTGCGACTCGTCCGCTGGGTATGCGCTGCAAGAGATCGACGTCGCGTCTACTTGAAAGCTCGCCGCTTTGCCAACCACGGCGGCATTGCGGTTTGCGATCGCTATGTGGTGACGGGCATCAATCTTATGGATGGGCCAAATATCGAAAGGACGCTTGAAGGAACCAAGCTAACCTGGCTCAGCAAAGCCCTTCAGGAAGCAGAGAACAACTACTACCGGCAAATTACGCAACCCGATCTGATGTTGGTCCTTAGGCTCGATCCTGAAATCGCGGTCAGGCGCAAGACCGATGAACAAGAGCAGCATGTGCGCACACGGTCGCAGGAAATTTGGGAAACCGATTGGACTGGCACCCGCGCCCAACTAGTTGATGCGAGCCAGTCGCCGGCGGGCGTTCTGGCTGAGCTCCGCTCTCGAATATGGCAGCAAATTTAAGAATGGCCCGTCCCTTTACTGCAGAAATCATCGGCCCCGCCGGCTCGGGTAAAAGCACGCTTACAGGTTTGCTACGAGGACGCGACGCGACAATTAAGACTGGGCTTAGCATCTGGGGATTGCCGTTGACTCTACTGGCCACCAGCACATTCTCGTCACTCGGCGGGCTGCTGGCGTTGTTTGGCCATGGCAGCTTCAGCCTGGAAGACGTAAAGCTTGTCATCCAGATAAATGCACTGCGACGACTTCTACGTCGCGAGGCCGGGAAGGGTTACCAGGCGCTGCTGTTGGATGAAGGTGGCGTTTTTGGGCTGGCTAAACTGCGCGCGTTTGGAAGCGATGACGCGACCACTAATTCGATTAGCTGGATGAAGAGCTTGTTCAATCAGGTCGGCCCCACACTCGATGCGGTCATTTGGTTGGACGCACCTGATGCCGTACTCGCGCGGCGGATCCGCGAACGCGACCAGCCACACCGGACCAAACACCTTTCGGAAGCGGAAATCTTCGAACACCTGGGACGTTACCGCGAGGCATTTGAGCGCGTGATAACCGAACTGACTGAGCGCAATGCCGTCAAAGTAATTAAGTTCAGGACGGATCGCGAACCGCTCGAAGAGATCGCCAAACAGATCCTCGACGGCGCCCGCAGCCACGTCTAACAAACTATGTCGACAGCTGAACTGAAACTGATTGTTCCGAGTGACGCGCCGGAAGTATCGCGAGGCGAATCACGCGTCAAGGGACTGACCCACAAAGCGTATCTCAACGCTTTCGCTTCCCTGCTTGATGCGGTGGTCAAAGGCGGCGTACTCGCCGTGGTTACTCCGCTCGTCGTCAACGGTTTGGGCAGTTCACTCTTCGGTGTCTGGCAGATACTTGGACGGCTCATCACCTATATGCACGCGGCTGACGGCCGGCCCACTCAGGCGCTCAAATGGGTGATTGCGAATCGTCATGTTGTTGACGCTGACGATGTCAAACGTCGTCATGTTGGCAGTGCGATGGGAGTTTGGTTGCTGTTCCTGCCGGTGCTCATCGCGATCAGCTCCCTCCTGGTTTGGATTTCGCCATACATGACGAAAGTCCCAGCCGAGATGTTCACTACCGTGCGTTTCACCTGTGGGTTGCTGGTCGCAAACTTCCTGCTCATTCAGTTGGTGTCGCTGCCTGAATCGGTCTTGCGCGGCATGAATCTCGGCTACAAGCGCATGGGCTGGCAGGCAGCGCTTAACTTGGTCGGCGGCGCGTTAACTGTCGGCGCACTCTACCTTGGCAGCGGACTCATCGGACTCGCAGCCGGCCAGGTGATATTAGCTGCCATGATGGGTGTGCTCTTTCTGGTAGTAGTTAAGAAGTATGTGCCCTGGTTTGGCTTTGCGCGTCCTTTAATGAGTGAGGTTCGCTCATTCCTCAAGTTGAGCGTGTGGTGGTTTGCATGGGCAACGGTAAGCAAGTTTCTGATGGCCAGCGACATACTCATCCTGGGAATGGTGGCTTCTTCTTCAGCTGTGGCGATCTACGCGCTGACCAGTTTCGCAGGCACGACCCTCCTCAGCCTGGTAACGATTGTGCTGGCAGCAGTGACGCCCGGACTCGGCAGCGTTATCGGGCAGAAGCAATTCGAGCGGGCCGCGGAAATAAGGACAGAGATGATGACCGTGAGCTGGTTAATCCTGGCGGCAATTGGTTCCACGATTCTCCTTTGGAACCGTTCATTTGTTTATCTCTGGGTAGGACCGGAGCATTACTCTGGTTTCTGGGCAAACTCGCTGAAGGTCGTAATGATCGTCCAGCTTATCTACATTCGTAACGACTCATACGTCATCGATCTGACGTTACAACTCCGCGAAAAAGTCTTGATGGCGGTGGTTGCTGCTGTCATCTCGGTTGGCTTGAGTGCTCTGTTGATTCCGCGAATGGGCATCGCAGGTCTCTGTCTGGGCATGATCGTGGGCCGCCTGGCACTGACGATCTCATACCCCTTCATCATCAACAAGCAATTGGGCCGCACTAGCCGTCCGGAAATAACCGGCGCGTTGCGTCCGGGGGTAGTTATGACCCTGATGTTTGTCGCATCGGCCTACCTTGGCAGAGTGTTCCTGGCGGAGAGTTGGTTCATCTGGGTGATCTGTTCCGGCCTGACCTTCCTGCTGGCGTTGGGACTGGGTCTGATCGCCGGGCTCCGGCGCGAATCTAGAAACGCTATGGTCAAACGCCTGGCAATGCTTCGCAGTCTGCTCTTCTCGCGTTAACCCGTTGCGTCGAGTGATTACAATGAAACCATTACTAAATCGTGGATCGGTGTACAGACTTTCCCTGTGCCTGGCGTTAATACTCATGGCCGTTGTGCTGATGGGTTTGCCGGCGCGCGTTCGAACCGTTGAGTCGGCGCAGTCGCCGGCAACGATTACATTCGCCGCAATCGGCGACTACGGCTCCGATGATTCACATGAGCTCGATGTTGCCAATCTGGTGAAGAGCTGGAACCCCGAATTCATAATCACCCTCGGTGACAACAATTATCCGGATGGCGAGGCGGCGACGATCGACGCGAACATTGGTAAGTATTACCGAGAATACATCTATCCTTATCGCGGCACGTATGGCGCGGGAGCATCCGTTAATAGATTTTGGCCGGCGGTCGGCAATCACGACTATGACAACCAGGTGGGAGCTCCGCTGCAACCTTATCTGGACTACTTCACGCTTCCAAACAACGAACGCTATTACGACTTTGTGCGAGGGCCGGTCCACTTCTTCGTTCTAAATAGCGACTCAGCAGAACCGGATGGCACCAAGAGCACCTCCATCCAGGCACAATGGCTCAAGAACAAATTGGCGGCATCAACAGCGCCCTGGAAGATCGTCTATCTTCATCATCCTCCATTTTCGTCTCGCACTTCGTACACCAACCTTCAGTGGCCCTATGAAGTGTGGGGCGCGAGTGCAGTCCTGGCGGGGCATCATCACCTCTACGAGCGAATCATGAAGGGAATTCCCTTCATAATCAACGGTCTCGGTGGCGAGAGCACTGGCGATTTCATCACGCCCATCCCCGGCAGCGTAGTTAGATTCGGCGAGGATTACGGAGCGATGAGGATAACGGCCAGCGCGACAGTGCTGACGTTTGAATTCATAACCCATCGCGGCGTAGTCATCGACAACTTCTCAATGGGCCAACAGTCTTCCTTGCCGGCCGCACCCGGTAACCTGATTGCAAACGCCGCCGGTAATCAAATCAGCTTGAACTGGACCGACAACGCCGGTAATGAGACCGGTTTTTCAGTAGAGCAGTGCGCGGGCTCCGGCTGCAGCAACTTCACCCAGATAGCGCAGGTTGGCATCAACGTCACGTCTCACGTGCAAACCGGACTGGCGCTCGGCACCACATATCGTTATCGCGTTCGTTCGTTCAATGGCAATGGCAACTCTGCTTACTCGAATATAGCCGAAGCCGTCACCGCTGCAAGTCTTCCCACGGCGCCAACTAATCTGAGCGCCAACGCTATCTCTTCCAACCAGATCGATCTGACCTGGCTGGACAAGGCCAGCAACGAGAATGGCTTTTACGTCGAACGGTGCGCGGGGGTGAACTGCACAGACTTCGCGCAGATCGCCCAGACGGAAGCTAACGTTGCAAACTTTTCCAACCCTGGTTTAACCACGGGTGTGACCTACCGCTACCGAATTCGCGCTTTCAACGCGACAGGCTTCTCCCAATATTCCAATGTTGCGCAGGCTGTTACCCCTTTGCCAACGTCAACCTTTGGCGCTCCAGGCAACTTAATCGCTACGGCTGTTTCATCGCAGCAAATCAATCTGACGTGGACAGACAATTCAACCACCGAAGATGGCTTCAAAGTCTACCGTTCGGTCGATGGCATTGAGTTCTTTCGAACTGCAAGCCTCGCCCCTAACGTGACGACATTCTCGAACACGGGCCGGCCCGGCAGCACCACTTATTTCTACCGCGTGCTGGCTTTCAACTCTACCGGCAACACGGCGGACTCCAACACGGCTGTGGCTACTACTTTTGCCGAAGCAACAGTGAAACCAAGTGCACCGACCAACCTGACAGCCACGGCAATATCTTCGAGCCAGATCAGGTTGACGTGGACGGATAACTCGAACAACGAAGTTGCATTTAAGGTGTACCGTTCACTCGATGGAATAACCTTTACCGAAGTAAGCAAGCAGTGGGCGAACGTGACCAGCTACACCGATCCTGGATTGACGACTAAGACGACCTATCACTATCGCGTCCGCTCTTCCAACGAAGCAGGCAGCTCAGCGAATACCAACACCGTCAGTAAGCTGACCCCATAACGGCGGTCGAATTAACCCTGAGTCAGTCTTAAAGAATTAAACACGATGAACGAATACATTGGTAGAGAAACAGGACGGAAGTCGCAATACCCGATCACCGTGATCCGCTGGTTGTTTTATGCGTTCATCTTCTCCTTGACGTTTGAAACAGCCGGCGAAGGCATCGGACTGATCGAGCCTCCCACGGTCGTCGGCGGGCTTCTCGTCCTCAGTACGCTGCTACAGCCCGGCATCTTTCTCCGTTGGCCGCCCAAAGGCTTTTGGTGCTTCATCATCTATCTTTATGTGTTTGTAACGATGGGATTGCTCGAGCCATCGAGTTATCGTTCGTTGTTTGTACATGACGCAACGGTCCTCTTTCAGTTAACGCTCCTCGCCTGGATTGCTTTCAACCTGATGCGCGACGCCGCGACGGCGGAGAAGGCCCTGCTTACCCTGGCGCTAGCTTGTTCGGTACTTTCCCTCCTTCAACTGCTGGGGGTGGCCCACAGTGCGGTCGACCCCAAGGCCACGATCCAGCGCGCCGCGGCATTCGGCTTCCATCCAAACCACCTGGCACGAATTCTGGTCCTGGGTATGCTCGCGTTGGTTGGTGTCTTGTATTCACGCAGGCAAAACTTAACGCGGCCGCTCCTAATCGCCGGTCCGTTCCTGGTGGTGCTCGCGGCTGTTTTGATTCAGACGGGTTCGCGCGGCGCGATACTGGCGCTGGGTTTGGCACTGCTCGTTTTCGCACTCCGCAAAGGGTCCCTCGGGAAGAGAGCCATCAACATGGCCGGCCTGTTACTGCTTCTCGGACTGCTGACCCTGGCTGCCTTTAGTTCAGACATAATGCGTTCGCGGTTTGAGGAGACAATCGAAGACGGCGACCTCGCGCGCAGAGAGCTGATCTATCCAACGGCGTGGGAGATGTTTAAGGAAAAACCACTGCTGGGGTGGGGGCCGGTGAGCAGCATGTATGAGCTCGGCATGCGACTGGGCCATCCGGAAGAACAAACTAAGAATCCGCACAATCTGATCCTTTACGGCCTGGTGACGTCTGGTGTGATCGGATCGTTTCCCCTCTTTCTCGGTATTGGCCTGGCTGCATTTGCCGCCTGGAAAGCCAGGAACGGTGCGCACGGTATGTTGCCCCTCGCGATGGTAATAGCTGTGCTCGCAGCCAACATGAGCGGCGTTTGGCTTTTCAACAAGCTTCACTGGTTGGTTATGGCGTATGCACTGGCAGCCGCGTATTACCCACAAGTTTTACCGGCAAGAACCATTAAGCCGGTAGCAGACCCGGAACAGGCATACCCGGTGGGTTTCATTAACGAAAGAAAAGCGTTTTGAGTTCGTTGGTTTTCGTGATTCGTGGATCGCTTGCTCGCTGTGGGAAAGACACTATCCACGAAATTACCCGAAGCCACACTCGTTAAAAGCCCTTCTGTGAATTGAGAGAGCCGCGGGGAACCTTCTAGTTACATGCTTATCACGTTTTCCGGTTTAGACGGCTCGGGCAAGTCGACGCTGATTGAATATCTAAAAGAGAGCCTTGAACAGGACGACTGCAAAGTCGCTGTCTCGCATATGAATTACGATGTAGGTCTCTTTGCGGTTGTCAGGTTACTGATGAAGAGAACTACAGAACCCCGGGCTCACGCTCCGCGCGACCGGGCCTTTGAAAACAATTTCAAAACCAGGACTGCGAAACTTCGTTACCTGTTGGTATGGAACAAAGGCCTCCGGCTTCTGATTTATCCGCTCGATGTGATCATGTTTCTCGGATACCGGTTTTACGTGGAAAAAATGAACCGGCAGGTCCTGATCATGGACCGGTATTTTTACGACACTCTGGTCGACATCACCGGTGCGCGACGCTCCTTGCCTACGCGGTTTCTTTCCTGGCTTACTCCGACCCCTAATTTGTCGATCTATCTCGACTGTCATCCGGAAAAAGCCTTTGGACGGAAGAACGAGTACTCAATCGACTATCTCAACCGGCGCCGGCTTTCCTACCTGAAGTTGATCTCGGATCTGCCCAGGATGTTGGTCGTCTCGACTGACCAGGACCTCGAGACTACACGTCTCAACTTAACCAATGCAGTAAGAGAGCGAATGGTGGCCTACTGATAATGGCGCAACGGCAATCCCACGGCTCGATCATCTTGAGACTATTGCTGAACGGGAGCCTCGAGCCTTTCGATAGCCGGACCATGCTTTGGGGCGAACTGCTTCATGTGGCGGCGCAAAATGGGGTGCTGATTCGGGTTGTGGGCCAGCTCCAGACAATCGGCCTGGAGCCTCGCCACTTTTTCTATGCGGCGGTTAAGCAACTGCAGGCCCGTAATCAGAGAAAACTGTCTCTGATGGCGCGTATCGGCGAGCGATGTGTCGACGGCAATATCGAATTCATTTTTGCGAAGGCGCTGCAAAACTACCCGGACATGGGCAGCGATATCGACCTCTATGTCGAGCCCCATTCAATCGCTGTGGATGCTGACATCCTCCGAGGCCTCAGGGCGACTCCGGTCAAAAGAAACCTGCGTAACCGAATTGATGGCACTGCAACCTACCGGCTCGCCGGTTGCGATTCCCTCCTTGACATTCATCATGGCCGTCTTGGGATGCTTGGCGAACACAAGCTGTACGTGAGTCAGTTAATCAGAAACGCCAAACAAGTGACGGTTGAAGGCGATGATTTTCTGACGCCGTCAGCCGAGGATCAACTCATCCTGCAGGCTTTGCAGCAGGTGGTCCAAAGAAGCTATCTGCGATTGTCGGACGTCCTTACGACAATCAGGCTGGTTAGCGGAGAGAGATTGGACTGGAACTACGTTCTCAACACAGTGAAGGATTTGAATATCCTTTATGGACTGAGCTGCTACCTGAATTTTGTAGACCACATTCATCGCGAAGCCTTCGGCGAAAACCTACTGCGCCCCTTCCTGAACAGGTCGCTGGTTTCAAGGAAGCCCGGATTGATTGAATTCAAAGACGGACTCTACCGATTTCCACGCATCAAGGTCAGCAGTCGTGGTTACGCAAATAAGTTTTGTTCGGCGCTCCTTTCCGAAAATTGGAGCGTAGCAAGCAGGGTTTCCCTTCTTCCGGTAGTCGTATTAACGACCATCGTTCGGAAGCTTCGTAGTTCTTGATTGAATCTGGAGATTCGGCAAATGGTCTCAGGCGGCAACGTGATGCTCTTACAAACCGAAACGCACAAACCCCAGCCAAGCCCTCGCTTCTCAGGACTTACGATAATCCTTGTGCCAACCCTTTTCGTCCTGGCGGCCACCCAATGGGCCACATTCCAAGCCAATCTTCCTCCTAGTTTCTTTTCGCGGGACCCGACCTCAACGCTAAACGGACATCCGCTGACTGGTATGCAATCCACTCTTGGGGTGCTGGTATGGTGTGCGGCGGCTGGTATCTGTTTCTTCAGTTTTCTCGTGTTGCAACCGACGAAGAATATGAAGAAGTATGGAGGTTTCCTTCTAATGTCAGGCGTGATCTCATCCGTTCTGGCACTTGACGACATGTTTCTTATCCATGAGGACCTGGCAACTCGCTATCTGCTACTCGATGAAAAGGTCGTTTTTCTTGCTTATGGGTCTCTCATCGTCTGGTATGTAGTCAAATACCGTCGCCTCATCCTCGACTCTAGATACGTCCTTTTGGTTTTAGCGTTTTCATTTTTCGCTTCATCTATTGCTGTCGATGTTTTTCAGAATATGTGGCCATCGGCCTGGCGCATCTTCTTTGAGGATGGATTCAAACTACTCGGAATAGCGACCTGGAGCGGCTACCTGATAACAACTTGCTTGCAGGCAGTGGGCAGCACCGTTGCCCTGGCACCCCGTGCTCATAGGTCGCCCCAAAATGGCCCCTAGCTAACCGCCAGGTACCGACACCACGAATAACTCGGAGGCCCTGTCAGCCCGCTGGTTGACAGGAATTTATGGCCAATTACATGTCAAATAACGACGCCGCGCTGCTAGTAACCGGGCCACGTGAAGCTCTGTTCGGTCAGCCTTTGGTGATTGGAAGGCGGTCGGGGTGGTTCTGGACGGTCACCCTGGTTATCTCGGCAGTGGTTGTCCTAATGATCCACTACTTCACGCCCTTCTCTTGGAACGTGGCGGCAACGCGAGCCATACAGTCGCTTAGCGCTCCCGGCCTGGATTGGTTGATGCGCACTATTTCGGGTTTTGGCAATGGGCCGAAAGTCATGGCAATAAGTGCTATCGCGTTGCTCTCGTGCAGGAAAACGCGCCAGGCAGTCTGGCTTATATGGAGCGGGTTGGGTGGATGGTTTATCAGTGTCCAACTCAAGTCTGTTTTCGCGCACCCGCGACCGACCAGCGACGTAGTGGCGGTCTTTCATCAATGGCCTGACGGAAGCTACCCCTCTGGGCATATGGTTTTCTACGTCTGCTATTTTGGTTTTTTGTTTTTCATCGCTCGCGAGAAGTTACCGCATGGTTCGGTTCTGCGTAGAGGTGTGCTCATTCTGACGGCAGGTTTGATTCTCTTAATCGGCTTTTCTCGTGTTTACCTTGGCGAACACTGGCTCAGTGATCTCCCGGGTTCGTATTTGATTGGCGGCTTATGGTTGGCACTCTCTCTAAAGCTTTATCGCCGTTGGCCGGAGCTGCGCGAGCGGCACATAGGATTGTTCTTAGCATCACGGAGGAAAGTTAGATGATGGGGCGAGCCACATTAAAGCGGACCTTAAAGCAGACAACGGGATGGGCATCGGTTCTGTCGCAACCCTTCGCGAAAGCCGTCGCACATCCTCGCGCATGTATCTTCTACTATCACCGCGTTGCCGACCTGGGCTTCGTCGATCCCGAAATTGACGACTGGAACGTAACTCCAAAGCAGTTTGAGCGGCAGATCGCGACGCTGGCTGAGTTCGCTGAAATTATTCCATTGAGCGATTTGCGTAAACGCCTGAGCGCCGGTGCGCCGAGTCGCAAGCCGTTGGTCTGCCTGACCTTCGATGACGGGTATGCGACGTTCTATTCGCAAGTACTTCCAATTTTAAAGCGATACGAAGCGCCCGCAACTGCCTTCGTCGTTACGAGCGCTGTTGGGACACTTGAACCAATGCCATTCGATCATTGGGCAAGGCGAAATTCAGGCCGGGTTCTCCCTGACTCTTGGCGACCATTCAACTGGGCGGAGTTGGAGGATTGTGTGGCGTCCGGTCTGGTCACCGTAGGAGGGCATTCCCATAGACACCTAAGGGGCAGCCAATGCACACCCGAACTTATGGCGGATGAGGCCGGCAGATCGCGAGAGATTCTTCGCAGCCGGTTGGGTGAAGCTCACATTGATGCTTATGCATATCCCTACGGAAACACGAAGCTAGGTGATGTCTCGCTCGACTACACCAGCGCCGTTAAAGCGGCGGGCTACAAGCTAGCCGTCACGACTGATTTAGGACTTGTGACTGCTAACAGCGATGAGTTTAGTTTACCGCGTCTTGAAGCCCACATGCTGGATTCGCCGGGCGTCTTGAGAGCAAAAGTGATGGGCGCGCTGTTTCCTTATCAGCTAACTGATCATCTTCGGGGTGCGTATCGCGCATGATGAAGCAAACAAAAAGAATACTAATCATTGACGGCCATACTAATCAGGCGTTGGCGTGTGTTCGCTCCCTGGGCCACGCCGGCTATACGGTCTTTGTGGCCAGTCATCAACGCTTTTCCCTTGCCACCTGGTCGCGGTATTGCGCCGGCAGCTATCGAATAAAGGAACAGAGCGTGCCGGCCTTTGCTTCCTTGCGGGAATGGGCGCAACGGCAAAACATCCAGGTTGTTTTGCCTGTAACGGAACGCTCTTGTTTGCTCTGTAATTCTGAACGAGGTCAATGGGAAGAATCCGGGATGACCATGGCGTGCGGCCCGGATGAAATGCTCGTCGATGCTTTTGACAAAGGGCGAACACTCATCCGGGCGCAAGATTGCGGTATCGAGACTCCCATAACTCGATATCCTACTTCGCTCGCTGAGTGCCTGGATGCGGTTAAAGAGGTGGGATTCCCATGTGTCGTCAAACCGCGTTGGAGCAGCTACTTGCAGGAAGGCTCCTTCCCCACAAGTCGTTCGCCCGCGTACGTACGTGATAGCGAAGGCCTGAAGGACGTGATTCTGGCGCGCCGGCAGGGCACTGACTGGCCACTCATACAGCAGTTTGTTCCCGGTCAAGGCAAAGGAATCTTCGCTTTGTGTGATCGTGGGCTCACGGTAGCTCTGTTCGCCCACGAAAGATTGCGGGAAACGCGACCGACAGGTTCCGGCAGTAGCTTGCGGCGCTCTGTTCCGCTAGACCCTCGTTTGCGTGAACCCGCAGAGCGCTTGCTCAAAGAATTGAATTGGCACGGCCCGGCGATGGTCGAGTTCAAGGATGACGGCACTCAGGCACGTCTTATGGAAATCAATGGCCGTTTTTGGGGATCGCTTCAGCTGGGAATGGATGCTGGAGTCAACTTTCCTCTTCTATGGCTCAAGATTCTTCAGAATGAGCCAGTTGAACAAACCATAGAGTATGAAGAGAACTTAACACTACGCTGGCTCCTCGGTGACATCAAACGCTTTGTCAAAATTCTGGGCGGTGCGCCAGCGGGCTACGCCGGGGCTTACCCCAGTATCGGTCAAGGATTCAAGGAGCTCTTTGGGCCACAACCCCCAGGTACGCGGCTGGAGGCCTTCCGCCTGAGTGATCCGTGGCCAGCTCTGGGTGAATGGGTCGGTGGTATCAGGGAGTTCTTAGTTTGGCTCAAGGCCAGACGTGCGAGCAATTTGCGGCTAAGTGAGAAGACGGTAAGCCGTGATGCGATTGGACATGATAACGAAGCAGTTGGTTTAGGAGAAACGACATGAATACAAGTGTGCTGATTCGAGAAGCTAATCCGTTGGAGCGACTCCACTGGGATGAGTTGGTTAGTCGCTTTGAAAACCACCGTGTCCTTCACCAACTCGGCTGGCTTCGCTCACTTGAGTCTTCGTGTGTAAAAGGCAAGCCGCTCTTCCTCGTCTACGAGCGAGATGGAGAGATTGTCGGCTGCCTGCCGGGTTTCCTTGTGACGGTGGGATTCTTGCGGATGTTCGGCTCCCCGCTCCCGGGTTGGCAAACGATGAGTATGGGACCCGTATTCGATCCGAAACGGATTTCAACAGATGGGCTGATGGCACCGCTAATTTCGTTTTTGGCGAAAAATTACGGGGTCCATCACATCGAGGTAATAACCTCGAATGTCGATCACAAAGTGATGGAAGGTCTTCGCTTCACCCGAAAGCCCTCGCCTTCATATTGCGTACCGTTGTACCCGGGAGATGAAAATCGGGTCTTGAAAGCTTTCAAGGATAGCGCCCGACGAAACGTGAAGAGGGCGATGAAACTCGGACTGGTGGTTAAGTTCGAGGAAGATGAAGCCTTTCTCGACGAACATTACGATCAACTGCTCGAAGTCTATCACCGCGGCGGAAACATGATCCCGTTCACCAAGGAGCGGGCGTTGGAGTTCTTTCGTCACATGAAGGCGTCCGGCAACCTGATAGCCGTTTCGGTTTCTCTGCCGGACGGTGGTCCATGTATCGCCACCGGCACGTTCACCATTGAAGGGCGGGAATTGCTTCTGTGGATGTGGGCCCATCGAACGCGATACCGCTGGTACAGACCGACGGAGTTTATGACTTGGACGGTCATGCAGAAGGCGATGGAGGCGGGTTGCAACACTCTCGATTTGATGGGGCGTGGCGACTTTAAACCGAAGCTTGGCGCCGTTTTAAACGAAGACAGATCTTGTTGGATTTGGAGTCGGTACCAATTCCTGACCAAGCTGCGCCTGCTGGCCGGCAAAGGCTATAAGTGGCAACAGGGCTTTAGAGGTCGCCGGGTCAGGAAAATCTTGCTCAACCAACTGGCAGCTGAGGGAGTGGTAGAAGACGCCACTAACCCCAAGGTTGTGAGCCCCACTTCATCATCTAACTCCGAAAAAGAACGATCAACAAATGGCCTTAAATCAGAACCTAGCCTGCGTTTTGGGTGACATCGATCTGTTGCGTTCACTGGGACTGGCCGGGATAACGTGTGCCGTGGCAGTTCCCCCAGGCGCCGCGCCTCGATTCTCTCGCTACACTCATACCGCACTCCCGTGGTCCAGTCCCTGGGAAGAGCCTGAGAAATTGGTCGAGACGCTTATGCGCTTTGGTCAAGCGCAACCTGAACGGCCCGTGCTCTTCTATGCTTCTGACGGTGAATTGCTGCTGGTGTCGCGGCATCGGGAGCAGTTAGGGCAAGTCTTTCGTTTCGTCATCGCGGATCAGAGATTGGTTGAGGATCTGGTCGACAAGGAGCGGTTTCAGAGGTTGGCAGAACGTTTGTCTTTACCAGTTCCCCCCGCCAGACGACTCCATCCGGATATAGATTTCGCATCGGATCAGGTGGATCTGCACTATCCGATTATTGTGAAACCGTTGACTCGACGCCCCGACGCCTGGCGAGCGGTCACAGACTCCGGCAAAGCATTAAGAATAGACACGCCGGACCAGTTGCGAAGGCTTTGGCCACGCCTGCGTGCATCAGGCGTAAGGGTATTGGCGCAGGAATTGATTCCTGGGCCAGAGGGGTGCATCGAGAGCTATCACGTGTATGTTGATCAGGAAGGCATAGTTGCCAGTGAGTTCACCGGGAGGAAGATTCGCACCTACCCATCCGAATACGGTGAGAGCACCGCGCTGGTGACAACTGATGCTGCTGATGTGCGGACACTGGGACGCCAATTGGTGCGCCGAATCGGACTGCGCGGTGTGGCCAAGTTTGATTTCAAGCGAGCGGCTGACGGCACATTGTTTCTGCTGGAGATAAATCCGAGGTTTAATTTGTGGCACCACCTTGGTGCAGTCGCCGGTGTGAATTTGCCGGCACTAGTTTACGGCGACCTCACCGGGAAACCCCGGCCAGAGTTTGCGAAGGCGCGTCCGAATCTGAGCTGGTGTCGTATGTGGCAGGACGCCCGGGCCGCGCGGGCCTCCCAGGTATCACTTTTCCCGTGGTTATCGTGGGCCCTTCGATGCGAAGCAAAACGATTGCTGTCATGGAACGACCCAATGCCATTTGTGGGCGCGGTAAGCTGGCGAATCCGCGATGCCGTTCGTCAGAAGGCGCACCGGCTTGGTTCTCAGATTTTTAAGCGCAACCTTCCGACAAGTGTGGCCGATGAACATTTGCCGCGACCTGAGACTACCTAGAGTGAGCGGCGAAGCACTTCGAGTGTGACGCGGCCCCCTTTAGCCACTATAAACACGGAACACAAAAGCGGCGTCGAGCCGCCGCGCGCCAAATTAAACAGGGGAGAATGAAGGAATAATGAAACCACTTAGAGTGTTGATGATTACTTCGGAATGGCCCCAGCCAGGAGTAAATGTCACTTCTCATTTCATAAAGCGACAGGCCGAGTTTCTCAGAGCTGCAGGCGTCCAAATATCGGTTTTTCCCTTCAAAGGGGCGAAGAACCCATTAAAGTATTTGAAAAATTGGTTGCTCCTTCGAATCAAGTTGCGGCACGAACGATATGACCTGATTCATGCTCAATTCGGACAGAGTGGGTTGCTGGCTCTCCCTAAGCGCTTGCCCATGGTTGTCACCTTCCGTGGCAGCGATTTGCTGGGAACAGTAAGCGATCGCACCGGGCGACACATGAGAATCAGTGGGCTTCATAGGTTTCTGAGCCGATTGGTGGCAGCGCAAGCCGACGCTGTGATCGTCGTCTCCGAACACATGAAGGCCTACCTGCCTCCTTCGATCGAAGCTGACGTTATCCCCTCAGGAATTGATCTGGAGCTATTTCGTCCGATTGAAAAGAGGATAGCCCGCACGCGCTTGGGACTGCCCCACGATGAGAAGTTGATTCTCTTCGTCGGGCGAGCAAACCACGCGCGAAAGCGCGGGTATTTGGCGGAGCGTGCGTTGGAAATCCTGAATAAGTCGATGCCCGCGAAATTAGTGGTGGCTTGGCGAATTGCTCACACGGATGTTCCGCTTTACATGAATGCCTGCGACGCGCTCGTGTTTACGTCGATGCAGGAAGGCTCACCGAACGTGGTGAAAGAGGCGCTGGCCTGTAACCTGCCCGTCGTGTCGGTTGCGGTTGGTGACGTTGCGACGCGTCTGGAAGGTATCGAAGGTTGCGAGCTCTGCGAGAGCGATGATCCTGTGGTTATCGCGGCGGCCCTAAAGCGTGTTTTGAAGCGGGGCAACCGGATCCGCGGCCGGGAAGCAGTGTTGTCGCTCGACGAAAACATTACGAGTGGTCGCGTTTTGAATATTTACAGTTCAATCCTCGGCCAGCAGAGTTCGCCGGCCAGGTTGCGATTGATGAAACGAGCTTCCGCAAACCGATGACGCGAGATTTGTTTGTCTTAATTCTGAACCGAGCGCGGTGCGTCGGATCCCAGGGTGAATCTGAGCATCAAGCGGATTATTAGCCGAATATTATCAGCGAAGTAAATCTGAAATCTGGGGCTACCGCGCTCGGTTCTGTAATAGCGATGGAAAGACTGACGAAGTTGTAACACTGTAGTAACCGTAAGCAGTAAACAAGCTAGGAAGCGTCGTGAGGCGCTGCCTGGCTTTTTTTATGGACCTTCAACCTTTTTCGCGGAGAAAAAGTCATGCAACCCAAGCGTATCACTGTTGAGAAAGCCATGAATCAACGCCCCCAAACAACGTTCTCTCAGAGTACGACAAACCTTAACCCAGTGCCGGGGCCATTTCATGAAGTGAACACTAGTTTCACTACCGGCGATTTTGCAGTTGTGGATTATGCGGCGGAGGATTTTGGCGCGGGAGACTTTGGTTCGATGGACTACGTTCTCCCGGATGCCATCGATGCACGCGTCTTTCGCCTCATCGGCGCCAGGACAACCGGCGGTGAGATGCCGGCTCGAGCTCCGTATTATCAGATTGGGAAGCGCGGCATGGACATGAGCATCGCCTTGGTTGCGCTGCTCCTGGCGAGCCCTCTCCTGCTTGTGCTCGCGGTATTAGTCAAGATGAGCAGCAAGGGTCCGGTGTTCTTCGCTCACCGGCGTTTGGGGCGAAACGGCAGAGAGTTTCACTGCCTGAAGTTTCGCACAATGATCGCAAACGCCGAGGAACGTCTCAAACGCGATCCACAACTTCGTCAAAGGTTCGAAGAGAAGTTCAAGCTGGAAGACGATCCTCGTATTACACCGCTCGGTTCCTTCCTCCGAAAAACCAGCCTCGACGAGCTGCCACAGTTGTTTCACGTTTTAACTGGTGAGATGAGCCTCGTTGGACCACGACCGATCGTTGAAGCCGAGTTGGCCAAGTATTCCATCTATGCGAAGAAATTGTTGACTGTCAAACCAGGTCTCAGCGGTCTCTGGCAGGTATGCGGTCGGAGCGACACGACCTACCCGCAGCGCGTAATGATGGACATGCAGTATATCGACCATCGTTCTCTTGGTTTGGACATGCGCCTAATGCTATTGACCGTATCCGCTGTCGTCAGAAAAAGCGGAGCCTGTTAATTTCCAGGAACGACTATAAACCGCCTGATTAGAACATTTCGCAGGAGTCTCGAAGCGATTGAACATTTATAGAAGGCATTGGGAGTTATTGAATCCCGGCGCGATCAGCCAGGTCTTGCGGAGCAAACAGCCCCTGCTTGCTCAGCGCATACGGCTCCGAGCGTGTCTCCGGAGAAAGCTCCTAAACCTAACAATCAATGAACATGCGGATACTCTTCGTGACTCAAATCTTCCCCCCGGAAATGGGGGCACTGCCGAATCGTCTGTATCCCTTCGTGCGGCAGCTGGTGGCGGGCGGCCACAAGGTTTCAGTGGCGACGGGCATGCCCAATTACCCCCGCGGCGTGGTATTCCCGGAATATCAGGGCAAGCGTTCAGTACGCGAAGAAAAAGATGGTTACACGATCTTCCGCAAAGCTTCTTACACAGCTCCCCGGAACCAATCGAAGTGGTCCCAACTTAGAAACTACGTGAGCTTCATTCCGGCCGCCCTAAGCGCGGGTCTTCGCGCCGGAAAGCTCGACATTGTTTTCGTCACCTCGCCTCCGCTCTTCAGTGTTATTCCTGCCATCCTCCTAGCCAAGCTGCGGCGCGCCAAATTAGTTCTCGATGTGCGCGATCTGTGGCCCGACGAACTGATTACTTACGGCGGTTTTCGCGACGGCTCAATGCCTGTCCGCGTTTTACGATTGGTTGAGCGATGGGCCTATCGCAATGCAGATTGTATCGCTGCCACCACTGAAGCCATCATCGACGCGATTGTCGAGCGCGGTGTTCCACGCGAAAAGACTTTTCTGCTCCCAAACGGGGCAGACCTCGAAGTGTTTAGCCCGCTTCCTCCTGAAAACCCGATTGCGAATGAATATAACTTCGGCAAGCGTTTCGTCGTGATGTACTCGGGGCTGTTTGGTATCAAACACAGTCTCGAGGTCCTGCTCGAGGCTGCGGCAAAACTTCGAGACCGGAAGGACATCGTTTTCTTTCTGCTTGGTGATGGGGCGCGCAAGGATGCGCTTGTCAGTCAGACTCGGGAGCTGAAATTAGACAACGTGATCTTTGGCGATGAAAGAGTTGTTGGTGACGTTCCATCGCTGCTGGCGCGGGCCGATGTATGTTTTGCGGCTGTCCGGCCTGAGCAGTATCCAAGGAAAGTAATTTCAGTAAAAGTTTTTGAGTACCTGGCTTGTGAGAAACCAGTCGTTGGAGCGCTGAGTGGCGAGAGCGCACGAATCCTTAACGAGTCAGGCGGCGGCATCGTTGTACCCCCGGGTGACTCGAGTGCAACCGCAGAGGCGATCCTTAGTTTGTATGACGACTCTGCCCGACGAGCGGCGATGGGAGTTTCCGGTCGCCGTTACGTGGACCAACACTACTCCCGCTCTGCCTGGGCAATGCGTTTGGAAAAAAGATTTAAGGCAGTTTACTGGTCAGGTGCTCGCGATAGGCGCGCAGTGCCCCGTCCAACCATCTACGATTCTCCTCTTACGACCTAACTATGCGACTCGCTGTTTTCACGAGTAAGTATCCTGCTAAGGTTTCGACCTTCTTTGAGCGTGACATGCGCGGGCTCATCGAAGCCGGAATTGATATTGACGTTTTCCCGATCTATCCGCTCGACGAAAGCATGTGGGACTACTCCCTCGACACGCTGAACGAACAAATTCTCTCGCGTGACAAGATTCATCACCTTAGTTTTGCCCAAGCGCTGAAGACGGCGAGGCCTTATCCGGTAAGGAAGGTTGGCACCTATCTACGAGACGTGGCTGTAACGAGTAGCTCCGCACTCAGGTACGGGGTTGGGCCCCTCGCGAAAACGAGCTACGTCCTATCCAAGGCCTGGGCGTGGGCACAGAATCACGGTAACGACTACGATCACGTTCTTGCCTACTGGGGAAACTATGCCGCAACTTGTGCTTACGCGTTTCACCGTTTGCTGGACCGGCCAATCCCCTTCTCGATTTGGCTTCACGCTGGCGCTGACCTTTACGACACTCCGGTTTATCTGAAGCAAAAACTTCTCTATGCGGATCAGATAGTTACTTGTTGTGCTTTCAACCGGAAATATCTGGCGGAACATCATGCCGATATCTTTCCGTCGATTTCGGGGAAAATAAACGTTTGTTATCACGGACTGAACTTCCCTGACTTCCCGTATCAGCCGCATAAGGGTGAGTCGCAACGGATCATCGCGGTTGGGCGTCTCTCAAAGGAGAAAGGGTTTTGCTACCTGTTGCAGGCCTCGGAACGGTTGGTTAAAGCAGGTACTAACATAGAACTCGAGTTTGTCGGCGATGGACCCGAAGTGGGGGCTCTGAAGACTCTGGCCGGCCAGTTGGGGCTGGCAGACCGCGTACGATTTCGTGGCTGGCTCAAGTTCAATGAAGTGCAGAAAGCAATCGGCGAAGCGACGATCCTGGTCCATCCGTCTGACGGTCTTGGCGACGGATTACCAAATGTCATTCGCGAGGCTATGGCGCTGGGTACTCCGGTAATCGCCTCTGACATCGCGGGCATTCACGAGGCGCTCGACAACGGCCAATGTGGTTTGCTGGTTCCTCCCCGGAACGTCGAAGCATTAGCCACGGCTATCAAAGACCTGCTAACTAATCCGGAGCAGCGACAAGTCTTTGCGAATCGCGCGCGGAAACGGGCCGAAGAAAAGTTTGATATGTGGCGAAACGGCCGAAGCCTCGCAGACGCTCTACGCGCCACGAAGCGCGACAGGCCTTGTGATGATTCCGTAGGGGCGTTCCTCCGTGGGCGCCACGCACCCAGCCCAAAAGTGGGGCGCCCACGGAATGACACCCCTACAGTGATTTCATGAGCGCGACCTTACTGAACATCTATCATCGACTCCCAGCATGGATGCGTTCCAGCGCGGCTAGTTTTCATGGACTCCGCCTCCGTTCCTGGCGCTTTGGACCAGAAACCCCCCAGCTAATTGAGCAGGCACTTGAACGCGACCGCTGGACTCGGGAGCAATGGCACACCTGGCGACAGGAACGGCTTGCCTACGTTCTTCATCGAGCGGCCACCTCTGTTCCCTACTATCGGGAACAATGGGCCAGGCGACGACTTGATGGCGATTCGGCGAGTTGGGAGTATCTGGAAAACTGGCCCGTGCTTGAGAAGGAAGCGCTCAGAAGTAATCCTCGTGCTTTCGTTGCCGACGACTGCGCGACGAAGGAAATGTCTTATGCCTACACGAGCGGGACCACCGGAACACCCATCGACTTGTGGAGAAGCCGTAAGACAATGCGAACGCTTTATGCTTTGGCAACAGCTCGCACCCGCGGCTGGCATGGGGTGAAATCTACAGATCGTTGGGCCAAGCTCGGCGGGCAGGTAGTAACGCCGGGCCACCAGCAACAGCCGCCTTTTTGGGTTTGGAACAGCGCGCTCAATCAGTTGTACATGTCGTCGTATCACCTGGCGCCCCACCTCATCGAGCATTACCTCGATTCCCTGGTGAAACATCGCATTGACTATCTGTTCGGCTACACGTCATCGGTTTTCGCGTTGGCCCAGGAGATGGTTCGACTGAAACGCAACGATATAAAACTGAAGGTGGTAATCACGGAAGGCGAGCCGTTGTTTGCGCATCATCGGAGCATTATCAAAGAGGCTTTTCAGTGTCGCGTTAGTGAAACGTATGGGATGGGTGAGCTTGTCACCGCAGCCAGCGAGTGCCCGTCAGGAACGCTGCATCAGTGGCCTGAGATTGGGCATGTTGAGGTTCTTGAAAAGACGGTACCAGCCGGCGATGGGAATTTTGGAGAACTCATCTGCACTAGTCTCTTAAATACGGACATGCCTCTCGTTCGGTACCGGGTCGGAGATCGCGGGCGGGTAAATGCAAATTCGTGGTGCGACTGCGGACGTGCACTTCCGGCGATCGACGTAGTCGAGGCTGGTAGTTATGACCTCTTAGTAACTCAAGACGGCCGGCGCATCCTGGGCTTGGAAGACATCTTTTTTAAGATGCCGGTGCGGCAAGCGCAAATCATCCAGGAACGACTCGACCTGATCCGCGCCAGGTATGTGCCTGCGCCTGGGTTCACTTCGGAATCGGCCCGCGCCATTGTTAGAGCCGTGCAGGCGCGAATGAAGGGTGTCGAAGTGATTCTTGAATCCGTTGACAATATTCCTCGCGGCGCAAACGGAAAGTTTTGGCTTCAAGTCTGCAAAGTTCCGGACGTTGAAATACAGTCGGTGCTGAAAATGAGCCGTGGCAGGTAGCCTTACAGAACCGAGCGCGGTAGCGCCGGATACAGGAGGTTACGTCCCGACGGTCCTGTTTTTAGACCTCCACCTAGCCCCAGGCTACCTCAAGCATCCGGCGCTACCGCGCTCGGTTCTGTAAAACCCTCGATGACATTTGGGACTCTTTTTTCGAGACGCCCCAAAGAACAATGAGAAACTTAAAACTAGCCACTCTTACGCTCTTCGCCTTGCCTCTTCCTGTGGTTGCTGCGCTCGTAAGCGTGCACTGTCACAGCGCGGGCTTGACGACTAACGGGCTGGCTGATCGGACGGAGACTAGCGAATCGCTCAAAGCTACAGGTCCAGCGGCACGCGGCAGCCAGTCAATCACCAGCTTCATTGTCAGTCCAGCTGCGGTGACCGGTGGTCAAAATTCAACTGCCACGGTCTCACTCCGTTATCCGGCGCCCGCTGGTGGAATCGCCATCAAGTTACAAAACGATTTCTCAGGCGTGAACATCCCGCACCAGATCGTGATACCTGAAAACAAGTTGAGTGCAAATTTCCCTATTACCAGTAAACCCGTGCGCACTTCAGTCTCGCTTAATCTTTCTGCTGATTATCAAGGCGCAATTACCACGAACTCAATTACCATCCTGCCCGCGACGAAACGCCAGTGGTTTGTTTCTCCCAGCGGCAGTCCGACCGGCCAGGGTACGCAAGGCTCTCCCTGGGACCTTGCGACCGCGTTGGCCCATGGGCCAGGCAAGACAAGCATTCAATCAGGCGACACTATCTGGCTTCGCGCGGGACGCTATTCCGGAACCTTTTTGAGCACGCTTAACGGGACCGAGCGTGAGCCAATTATCGTTCGCGCGTTTCCGGGCGAGCGCGTGATTATTGACAAGGCAAACATCAACGACCAAAAACAGCCAGCATTAAAAGTGCGAGGTTCCTGGGTTTGGTTTTGGGGTATTGAAATAACGAACACGAGTCCGAACCGCCAGCGAAATAGTCCCTACACCGGCCGCGATCAACCATGGCGCGGGTCGGGCGCCGACGTGTATGCGCCTCATGTGAAGTTCATTAACATGATCTTTCACAACAATGGACAGGGCATCTGGGACAAAGAAGACATGACCGAGGTCCACGGTTGCTTATTCTTTTACAACGGCAACAACAAACGCGAGCATGGACTCTATATCGGTAATTCGGTCGGGACAAAGTTGATCACCGACAACATTCTCTTTGCGCAGGGCGGGTATGGGATTTTGGCTCACTCAGATTCATCGTCCAGCTCGCAAAAGGGTGTTCATCTGGAAGGCAATGTGAGTTTCAACAACGGCATCATCACGGGCGATGATCAGAAGACGGGAAATCTGCAGGTGGGTGGGGTCAGCGGTGTCTCGGCGGAACGTATCGTCTTGAAGAACAATTACATCTACAACACTGCGGACAACGCAATTAGTAAGAACCACGGCATTCGTCTCGGGTATGAAGACAACTCAAACAAAGATGTAACGATTCTCGACAATTATGTCGTCAGCAAAGTCCCACTCCAGCTGTGGTGGTGGCAAAGTGTCAATTTCGAAGGCAACACCATCTATTCAACAGGCGGCGACTTGGTTGAGATGAAGCGGCAGGCGGGAGCGGGCAGATCCAGCTATCGTTGGGATTTCAACAAATATTTTGCGACGGCACCGTCCTTCGCAAGCGAAAGTAAAACGCTCGGGTTTAGCGACTGGCGCCAACTGACCGGGCTCGATTCCCACAGCGCAAGCACTAAGCGGCCCGGTGGTGTTCAGGCTTTTGTCCGCCCCAATCGTTACGAGTCGGGACGAGCAAATATCGTCGTTTTCAACTGGGACTTGAAGGACCAGGTGGCTGTCGACGTTGGCTCGGTCTTAGCGATCGGAGACAGCTTCGAGGTTCGCGACGGGCAAAATTACTTTGGCGAGCCGGTATTGCGCGGCATACACAAAGGCGGGCCACTTTTATTGCCTATGAAATTGTCGGTAATCACTCAGCCCGTCGGCAACGTTGAGCGCTTACCTCGACACACGCCGCCGGAGTTTGGCGTGTTCGTGCTGCAGACTACTTCAGGCCGGACATCCTAAAGTCAGTTTAATCCATCAATCGTCGGCTGGTGCGGACTCGGGCTGAGGCGTTCTTATGACAGCGTTTTCTGGAAGTGAATACTCGTCTCACACGCACCTCCATATTCTCGCACGCGCAAACAACTTCTATTCGCCGCGTATTTTGGAAGTCGCGAGCCATTCCTTATTTCTCTCAAACATACAGTTCCACCGACGTGCCACTTCCCGGACTTTGGCGATCTCTAATCTACCGGGACGACTAGAAAGAGAAGGCAATCTGAAGAGTTAATTCTTCGCAGCGCTTCTCCCAGAATCAAAACTTTTTCAGTGCCTGGCTTGCCCACCACGCACCTGGAAGGACCTCTTATGCGAATTACAATTCCAGGATTGATCAAATTCTTCTCACTCAGCTTGATCGCGTTTGCGATGTCGGCCGGCGCCCCCAGCGTAGCCAAAGCTGATGAGGTTTTGATTACGGGCTTCACCAACGTTTGTTTCGCATCGCCGGCAAATCCGTGCCAGCCGATTCACTCGGGGGATCCCCACACACCGCCACCTTCGGTGCTGGGCCTTTCGTATCAGAACAGCCGCTTTCAGGGTGTTACAGCGAATGGATTCCTGGCCGTCGGAGGTAACCCATCAACGCTGCCGGGACAAGGCACAAACAATCTTGGACAATTTTCTCTCGATCCGACGGTTGCCGCCATGTACGACGGCCTGGAGCTACGGCTGCGCGTGTCCTTTACAGCTCCGCAGGGACTCGCTGATGATTCGAGAGTGTTTAGCGCTGATATGCTTGGCACTGTGAGATCCGATGAAAGCGGCGGCATCAGGATTGATTTCTCGCAGGAGATTAACCAAAACGGCATTCTGTTTACGTTCAACGATTTAAACTGCGAACCAAATCCCCTTCCGGCCCACGCCCCGGCTGGTCAGCAAGTAACATGTGGTACCGGTTCGTTTCGCCTTCGCGTTAACGATGTTTCGATTAACCCTGGACAGACTGCATCGTTGACTGGCGACATCTTCTCCGCCCAGCAAACACCAATTCCTGAGCCGGCGACCTTGCTACTACTGGGTAGTGGTTTATCAGGCATAGCGGCACTTCGGCGCCGTCGCCGCAAAACGAAGTTAGATAGCTGAGTCAACAGTTTCCTCCTGTTGCTTTTGGCCCCTCGCGTTGATCCCGCGAGGGGCCCTTTTTTTGCTCGCTACGGCGCTTTGCACAAAAGTCGGCGAAGCCGACTAAATTAGAACCGGGAACAGTAGCGACCGGGTAGGCGGTGATGTGAAGATGGCTTCGTCTAATCTGTTTTCCCAAGCAATCTTCAACCTTGACAGGACCCCGTCGCTATCGCTCCCGGTTCTGATTTGCGCGCTACGCGCGCTGATCCGGCTTTTTGTGCAAAGCCTCGCTAGTGCGTGCCCTAACCACGTAGACATCCACGAAACACACGGATAAACACTGACCTATTCGTGGACTTTCGTGTGTCGTGGATGGTGATGCCGCAGACCGCTGTTCCGCGGAATAGCTAAATGGGCGGCTTGAATTTATTATGACGCACTAATGACGACTATCACGCAGAAATCAATGACTGTATCAACCACTACAGATATTCGCGCCTGCTTCCCTGCCCTTCGTCGAGTCCACAACAATTTTCCTGTCGCTTACTTTGATGGTCCAGGTGGAACGCAGGTCCCCACGCAGGTAGTCGAAGCCATGGCTGACTATCTCTACCACCACAACGCAAACACGCACTGGGCTTATCCTACGAGCGAGGAGACGGATGCAGCGATCCAGAATGCGCGAGAAATCTGTGCCGATTTCCTGAATGCATCTCCGGCCGAGATTGCCTTCGGCGCAAACATGACAACGTTGACGTTTCATCTGGCCAGAACGCTGGGAGCGCAGTATGGCCCAGGCGACGAGATTATCGTCACTGAACTGGATCATCACGCGAATATTGCTCCCTGGCGGAGACTCGCGATCGAACGCGGTGTCACGGTGAAAACTGTGGAGATGGTTCCCGAAACAGGACAACTCGATTGGCAGCACTTCGAAGAGGCAGTAACAAAACGAACGAAGCTGGTCGCGATCGGGGCTGCGTCGAATGCTCTGGGAACAATTAACGACCTGGCACAGGCGAACGCGTTAGCGCGAAGTGTGGGTGCGTTGGTTTTTGTAGATGCGGTTCACTACGCACCGCATTCTTTGGTCGATGTGCGCTCGCTTGACTGCGATTTTCTCGCGATGTCGGCTTACAAATTCTACGGGCCGCACGTTGGTGTATTGTTTGGAAAACAGGCATTGCTGGAGTCTCTCGATTTTCCGAAGCTTGAGCCAGCGCCCGACTCGGCGCCGGAAAATGTTGAGACAGGAACGCAGAACCAGGAAGGGATGGTTGGCGCCGGCGCCGCAATCGAATTCCTCGCCTCACTTGCAAGCGGGGAATCTCGGCGCTCACGTTTGGCGAGCGCCTACGATGAACTTCACGCACGCAATTCCGCGCTCACGAAACGGCTTTGGAGGGGCTTTGTTTCGATCGAAAGCGTTCGTCTCTATGGACCACCCCCTGAGGCAGCGAGGACACCGACGATTTCGTTCACGGTTGATGGCGTGAGTTCAACGGATGTAGCGCGGCGACTTGCTATGCGCGGGTTATTCCTGTCACACGGCGACTTCTACGCGGCGACGATTCCGGAGCGACTGGGACTCGGCGATGAAGGCCTGGTCCGTGCGGGTTGTGCGTGCTACACAACTGCAGACGAGATCGATCGACTCATCGAAGGTGTCGCGTTACTTTAGTCGAAAGTCCAAGGTCCAAAACTGAAGCTTCGGGCGGGTAGTTCAGAGTTCAATCTTTAGATTGCGCTTGGCTACGGACCACGCAAGCTGAAGCTTGAACTCTGAACTACCCGCCCAAAGCTTAGGACTTTGGTGCTGAGCCTTCCACTTTGGATTATTGTCTTACCGCATTGATGAAGTCCGCTAACAATCCGTAAGCTGTGCTTTGCAGATTGGGACGGTGAGAAGTAATCGTCAGCCCTGGCATCATGTCGAGCTCGAAGTGAATCGCCAGCGAAGTGCCTCTAACATTACCTAGTGGTTCATTGACCGCCACTTGTTCGGGTCTGACAGTCGCCACCAGCCTTCCGTCATCCGCTTGTCTCGCTCGTGCGATTAGCTTAAACGGTTTCCCTTCGGCGCGCGCCGCCTGCACTTGCCTGGCAGTCAACTCACGAATCCCTTCCCTGTTCACTTCGTCTGGTCTTAGAGGAATGCGCATCAGGACGTTTGCCAGCGCGCAAATCTTGACCGTCGAATCCCAACCGTCCACGTCATGACCTGAATCGGTTTCGGTAATACCCAGGTCTTGCGCGGTTTTCACTCCCTCATTGAAGCTCCGCCCCGCCTCCATCGTTTCGATAATCACGTTCGTAGTTGAGTTGAAGGCGCCGCTGAACCCACGAAGTTTGGCAGCCGGTAAACACTCGCGGAAGAGAGAAAATACCGGCGCGCTGTCGAGCACTGTGGACTCGAAAAAGAACTCTTTGCCCTTCGTGCGGGCCAACTCACTTAGTTCGTCGTAACCATAAACGATCGCGCCCTTGTTCGCAGTTATGGCGTGAGCGCCGGCATTAAGGACCGAGCGCAGATAATCGATTGCCGGCTGACCAGTATGCGGATCAAGCGACGTCGTTTCGAAAACAACGTCAGGCTTCGCTTCACCAAGCCATTCGCCTATGCCATTCGAACTCGCTGAATTCCGCATCGCGTTGTGGCCTGCCAACAGCGTCGCGACGTCGAAGCCGTTATTATTTGCCACCCAGCCGATTCCTCTGCTCGCCACGCCGGTAACCCGCCATTCGATGCCATAGTTTTCTTTTAACTCGGCAGATTTGGAGACCAGAAGTCGCGCGAGGGCGCGGCCAACGTTTCCGAAACCCAGAAAACAAAGATTGTATTGTTTCATCCTACCTAAGCGGCTTGAGCAAAGTTATACTACAGTCAAAATTCATACAGACGTGATTTACAAGATTTACAAGAGTGACCCAAACATTTAAATTGCAACTTTCGTGACGTCCTTTCTGAATCTTGTACTCCTGTTAATGTTGTAAATCCTGTCCATTTCATTTCATGAAACAATATCACGAACTGCTGAAATCGATTCTCGCAAATGGAACGGAACATCACGACAGGACCGGCGTGGGCACGCTCTCCCATTTCGGATTCCAAACGCGTTTCAATCTGCGTGAAGGCTTCCCAATTGTAACCACAAAGAAGGTCCCCTTTCGATGGATCGCCGAAGAGCTATTCTGGTTTCTTTCCGGAAACACCAATGAAGGCGATCTGCGCTCGAGAGGCGTGGACATCTGGGCGGAGTGGGCAGACGAGGAACACACCCGGCGGTTCAATCGGGACCAGGGTGATCTTGGACCGGTTTATGGATACCTTTGGCGTTCATTCGGCGGAAACTATCCCGAGCGCAACGGTGTGGACCAGGTTGCGAACCTGATTAATGAAATCCATCGAAACCCAAACTCCAGAAGGTTAATCGTGACGGGTTGGGATCCGCGGCAGGCGGACAATGTTGACCTTCCTCCCTGTCACACCCTATTTCAGTTTAAGGTCGAAAGTGGCCGCTTCCTGCATTGCCAGCTTTACCAGCGATCCGCGGACGCGTTTTTGGGTGTGCCCTTCAACATTAGTTCGTATGCGCTGCTGATGCACATGGTGGCCCACGTTTGCGATCTGGTGGCTGGAGACTTCGTCTACACGCTCGGCGACTATCATATCTACAAGAACCACGTCGAGCAGGTGAAAGAACTGCTCGCACGCGAACCGTATCCACTGCCAACACTGGAAATCGTCGAGGGACCAGAGGGTCTTCGCGGGCTCGACGGTTTGTTGGGGATGCGCTACGAGAGTCTCAAGCTAGTCGGCTATCAATCGCATGGAAAGATCTCGGCAGCGGTAGCTGTCTAATCGACCGGGGGCACGTGTCGTGCGGCTCTGCCGCCATCCGTGTGGAAAGGCTCTGCCTTTCCGCCGGATGTAAGCTCATTATGAGGCTGCGCCTTCGCCGAATCAGCCGGAGGCAAAGCCTCCAAATCAAGAGAGGAACTACAGGAAAGGCAGAGCCTTTCCGCACGGAAGGCGGCAGAGCCGCCCTACTAATCCGGCAGAGCCGTACACGAATTCGGGAGAATCTAGTATCAAATGATCATCGGAATCGTTGCCGTAGATCGGAATGGTGCGATTGGCAAAGATGGAAAGTTGCCATGGCACTACTCTGCCGACATGAAGTTTTTCAAGGAGACAACTACCGGCAACGCCTGTGTGATGGGTTACAACACGTGGCTGACTTTGAAGAGACCTTTACCTGATCGCCTCAATATTGTTCTCAGTCGCAAAGCCGAGATTCCGCAGCAAGACTCTGTGGTGCTTGTTCGCGACGTCGAATCAGTTCTTTCAATGGCTAAAGATTTGGAGGGAGAGCTTTTCGTGATCGGTGGCGAACAGGTCTATCGCTCGTTTCTGCCTCACATTGAGAAGTGGCTTGTTACCGAAGTGCCGTTGATCGTTGAAGGTGCAGACACGTTTATCCCTGAGAATTATTTGGAGGGATTTGAATTGGCGGAGTCTTTAAACCTGGATCACGAGCTGACGGTGTCAATTTACAAACGTAGTTCTTAATTGCAACGGCTGGTTACGATCCACGAAACAACGAATCACACGAAATAATAGTTAGAACGACTTCGTGTATTTCGTGGCTACGTTCTTCTTCTTTAAAACCTTCACCGACCGAAGATCGCTAGTTCAGCGGTCCCGTATTGCTCAACTTCAAATCAAGCACGTCGTGTCGAGTAATGATCCCAACAATCCGCCCATACTCCTCAACTAGTACTGCAGGGCTCGTCTGCAGTCTTCGCGTTACTTCCTGTGCGCTGGCGTCGACATCCACCGTCGGAAAACTCGCTTCCATAACTTCCGTGACCGGCGCCTCCAGCAACTGACGGTTACGGACCACCTTTGCGAGGGCCCGATTCTCACGCAGAGACCCAACCGGCTTTCCCTCGTCTAAAACTGGAATTTGAGTCAGGCCCAGCTCGTTCATCTTCGCGAGTGCGTCGGAAACTCTGTCCGACGGCGACACCCACACGAGAGATTGAGGCGCGTTCGCGGCCTTGGTCCCGCTGATCAAACCGGCCGTCATCCTCTGCGGCTCCAGCAAACGCTTCTCCTTCAACCATTCATCAGAATGGTGTTTCGTCAGGTAATGTTCACCTGTATCGCAGACTATGAAAACCACCACCGCGTCCTCATCCAAATCGCGCGCCAAACGCATGGCCGCAGCGAGGTTGGTTCCACTCGAGCCACCGCAGAAGATGCCTTCAGTGCGTCCCAATTGGCGCGACATCTCAAACGACTCGCGGTCAGTGACGTTGATGACTTCATCCACATACTGGATGTGCACGTTTGGCGGCACTACTTCCTGTCCAATTCCTTCAACCAGGTATGGCGTAGTCTCGACAACCTTCCCTGTTTCTTTGAAGGTCTTGAAAATCGATCCGTAAGGATCGGCGCCGACCACTTTAATTTTCGGGTTTTGCTCTTTCAGAAACCTTCCAGTTCCGGAAATTGTGCCACCGGTGCCGATGCCGGCCACGAAGTGAGTGATCTTCCCTTCGGTCTGTTCCCAGATTTCCGGGCCCGTGGTCCGGTAGTGTGCTTCCGGATTGGCGGGATGGGAATACTGATCGGGATAAAACGAATTCGGAGTTTCCTTGGCAATCCTCTGTGCGGTGGAAACGTAATGATCGGGCGTGCCAGGTTTCGCCGAGACTGGCGTGATGACAACGTCAGCTCCGAGCGCCTTCAGGTAGCGCGATTTCTCAACCGACGCTTTGTCAGTCATGACGAAGATGCATTTATAACCTTTGACCGCAGCGGCCAACGCCAATCCGATGCCGGTGTTTCCAGACGTTGCTTCGACGATGGTCCCGCCCGGTTTCAACTTCCCAGACTTCTCCGCCGATTCGATCATTGAAATGCCGATGCGGTCCTTTACCGAGAATCCGGGATTCAAATTCTCCATCTTAGCCAACACGGTGGCTTTGATTCCCGTCGTGAGCCGGTGGAGCTTTACAAGCGGCGTCCGCCCAATTAATCCGAGTACGTTGTCGTAGTAATGCATTCCGATCTCCGAAGCGATTGAATGGTCAACTTGTAGCAGAATTCAAACAGGCCCGCTATTGGAAGGGCCGCCCTCTCAGACTTTATTGCGATCCGAAATGAAGGAACAGATACCTTACGCGAACGGGCGGGATTTTGTCCAAAAGCGGTGGGCTTTACAGAACCGAGCGCGGTAGCGCCGGATGCAATTTGAACTTTGTTCTTTGTTCTTTGTCCTTTGTCCTTGTTCTTTGAGTTTTGTTTACTCGAACTTGTTACTTGAGCTTTGAGGCTGGGTGAGGCTTCAAAAGGCCTCACGTTTCAAGCTCAAAGAACAAAGAACAAAGCTCAAAGCACAGCTCAAAGAACAAGGCGCCAATTTTAGCATCCGGTACTAACCCAACCCCGTCAGGGTTCTGTAAACATGCTGAGGCCCGGATGTGCTCTCCCCTTCACATCCGGGCCTCAATCAAGGTCACCAATCTTTCAACCGGTAACCGAGCTCAACTCAACAGGCTTAGTAACGTCTATTCTTGTCCCTTACCTTGTAAGTGTAGATGGCAGCCCCCGCGCCACCCGTGATGGCGCCGATAATCGCGCCTTTCTTGCCGCCGATTAACCCACCGAGTGCCGCACCACCAAGAGCGCCCCCCGCGGTGGTGATCTTGTCCCGATGCTTGTCCCATACGGAGCGGTTGTCATCGTAGATGTAGCCGTCTTCGTATCGGTAATCATTGCTTCGATAGACTTGATTGTTATATCGCGCGCCGCGGTTGTAGCGCCCTTCATAGCGATTGCCGTAGCGAGAATTATAGGTCGCCCGATTGTCACTCCGGCGACTCCGTGTTTGGGCCGCGAGTGGTAATGCGCCCATTGTCAGAACCGTCAAACAGATGATTGTAGCGATAAGTTTTTTCATTGCGTTATCAATAGCCTCCGGCAATAGCTTTGGCAATGACCATGCCACGACCCCCAACGTCAGCCGCGTGCTCGTGGACAGCCCTTTTTCGGACAGTTTTGATTCGGCCCGACCAATCACGAAATGATTCAAAGTGTCGTATCAACGATTCCGTATGCGGTATGGAACTGCTATTTACGTTTTGGGGTAACGGCGTCGCGGGTGGAGATGAAACTATTGAGGCTCGTAGCACTCCGCCACGAAACGGGAGGGTCCGCCACTTGTGAACCGTAAATGATTAGTGGTGAGTGGGCCGCGCGCCTGACGCTTCACCCGAGTTGATCTCGGCACTGACGCAGTTGACTTCATTACAGAACCCAGCGCGGTAGCGCGGGATGCTTTCGCTCACTCAACATACATTGATCGAGCCTCTGTAATCCTTGCCGCCTCCGGCATCCCGCGCTACCGCGCAGGGTTCTGTAATTAGTCAGCGAAACTACTGCATCGATGTGTTAAATTCCCGAGCGCGATTTGTCACCAGGCATTTGCTAACAGGCTGCCAGCATGTTCTCCAATAGCTAAAGCCCCGAATGACTGACAACAAACTTCCCGTCCTATCGGATCTAACTGTCGATCCCGAAGTACCACCGCCCAGCGACGAAGAATCGTTTCGCATGCTCGCATTGAAGTGGGCGCTCGTGCTTGGTTCGGCTCTCGTCGTTCTAATAATCCCTACCCCCGCGGGCATCACGCCTCAGTCGTGGACCCTGCTCGCGATCTTTGTCGCCACGATCGTCGGCGCGATCGTTCGCCCGATTCCGGGCGGCGCAATCGTCCTTCTCGGGATAACTGCGATCATGTTAACCGGCACCCTGGCGCCGGCTGACGCACTACGCGGATACGCCGACCCGATTGTCTGGCTGGTGCTCGCCGCGTTTTTCATTTCGCGCGGAATGATCAAAACGGGACTCGGCCGGCGAATAGCCCTCGTTTTCATAAGGGCGATTGGCAAGCGCTCCCTCGGACTAGGTTATTCCCTCATATCCACCGACATGTTGCTGGCGACGATCATCCCATCGACTGGCGCTCGTTCAGGCGGGATCATTTTCCCGATCGCCAAGTCTATCGCTGAAACTTATGATTCGCGCCCTGGTCCAACCGCCCGACGACTCGGCGCTTTCCTGACAACGCTTCTCTACCAGTGTGACGTGATCATCTGTGCGATGTTTCTCACCGGACAAGCGTCTAACGTGATCATCGCCAAGTTTGCTTTGGAGACGACGGGAGTTGAACTCACGTATGCGCGGTGGGCGCTTGGCGCTATCGTTCCCGGACTCGTTTCGCTCGCCATCGTGCCATCAGTCATCTACAAGTTGTTCCCGCCGGTAATCAAGCGGACACCCGAGGCAGCAGAGTTTGCTCGAAGCGAGCTCAAACGAATGGGTCCGACTTCGCGTCACGAGAAGCTGATGCTCTTTGTCTTCGCCCTCGTCGCCACCCTCTGGATGACAACAGCGTTTCACGGCATCAACTATGCGGTGGTAGCAATGGTTGGTATTTGCGTGTTGCTGCTAACTGGCGTGCTGTCCTGGGAAGATGTGATCACAGAGCGCGGCGCGTGGGACGTGTTCATCTGGTATGGGGGCCTCGTGCGCATGGCAGAGGCTTTGGGCGAAACTGGAATAACGAAACGCTTCGCTGAATCTGCTGCCAGCTTCACGGTCGGTTGGCAGTGGGCCGCCGCCCTGGCCGTCTTACTTCTCATCTACTTCTATGCACACTACGGCTTCGCATCTATCACCGCGCACGTCTCTGCTATGTACATACCGTTCTTGGTTGTGATCATCGCGGCCGGCGCGCCTCCAGTCCTGGCAGTTTTGATGCTGGCCTACTTCTCCAACCTCAGCGCTTCCCTGACGCACTATGGCACCACGCCGGCGCCGATCTGGTTTGGTGGCGGATACGTGAAGCAACGCACATGGTGGTACCTCGGCTTCGTTGCTTCGGTAACGAACATTCTCATTTGGACTGTGGTCGGTTTGATCTGGTGGAAGGTGCTGGGGTGGTGGTAGGAATTGGTATCGCACCGCACGGCTCCCGATCCTTGCATGCCGTTTAGGTGGCGGACTTGACCGCAACCGGGCACAAGTGCCCCATCTAAACGTGAGACAAAAAGGTAGCCAAAATGACGATGCGTGGAAATCTTGACTTTTCCTGACCGCAGTAATATCGTCCCGCCGTTCTCATAAGCCAGTATTCTCACGAGCCAACTAACAAGCGCCTCAGAAAGGAAATCCACCATGACAAAAAAAGCACTCTGCGTGGGCATCAACAACTATCCCTTCGGCGAAGCCAATGATCTGAGAGGCTGCATCAATGATGCTAACGACTGGGCCGGGTTGCTCAAAAAGCATTTCGATTTCACCAACGTAAAGCAGTTGCTCGACGCAAACGCCACCAAAGCCAAGATCATCGCCGGCCTTAAAGACCTTTTGAAGGGCGCCAAAGCAGGTGATGTGCTCGTCTTCACCAATGCGTCGCATGGAACCTACAAGGCCGACTCTGACAGTGATGAGGCCGGCTACGACGAGGCGATTTGCCCGCATGACACGGATTCCAACCTGCTTCTGGATGATGAATTGAGAGGGCTGTTTGCCGACCTGCCGAAGCAGGTGATGCTGACTGTGATTTCAGACTCCTGTCACTCAGGGTCGGTGACGCGAATCCTGCCTGGCGAGTATCGGCGCAGTCGCAAACTCGAGCCCAGCGTTTGGGGAGGCAGATCGCTGTCGACTGATCAGCTTCTCGCGGCACAGAAGTCAAAAGAAAAATTTCCCGAGTCGGGTATGAAGGAGATTCTGCTCAGCGGTTGCAAGAGCAATCAAACTTCTGCGGATGCTTATATTGACAGTGACTATCACGGCGCAATGAGCTACAACGCCATCAAGGCAATCACTGACGCAAACTACAAAATCACGTATGCCCAGTTGCACAAACGCCTGCTGACGCTGCTCGAAGACGGAATGTATGATCAGATACCGCAGCTCGAGGGAAAGAAAACGAATAAGAATAGACAGGTATTCACTTAGAGCATTAGCCCGCGATAGCGGGCGACAACGTAAAGCCTGAGGGGTAGCGCAGCGAAACCCCAGGAAGGGGAGGTGAATAGGTCGCAGCCCGCGGTAGCGGGTGACAGCCTTGGAAACGGTAAGACTTTCGCCCGCTATCGCGGGCTGGAATCGTTTTTTCGACCATGAACCTGGGGTTCTGCTTCGCTCCACCCCCGGCTTGGCGGCCACACAGGCGAAACGTTCGTGTGAATAAACGCCAGCGACAGCCCAAGCTCTGCAGCCGCGAAATTGATAAGCGCAACGACGGCGAGGGTTAACACATAACGTACAGTCGGCATTGGCAGTTATCTTACGAAAAACTTCGTGTGCTTGTGTAGAAATGTCCAACTTCATTGGGCGGATGTGTTCGACATGGTTGTTCGACATGCTTCAGCTTCACCGATTGGGCATCCTCAAATTCTTAGGAGGCTGCGGGTTTGTAACAGTCACTTTAAAGTGCAAGCTGGACCATCCGAGCTGGTGCATGTGACTATCGTTTCCCCCAATGGCGGTTCAAGGTTACCGATTGAATATTGGAACGTCGCGGTAGACGCAACCCCGTTGGGGTTGAGCCGTTATCACCATTCAATCCCAGGGTAGCCGCGCAACGCGGCAACCCTGGGCTGAAATGCGTAACCGCTTCGCGGTACAAATCCAAGATGGACCTAATTAGAGCTTCATTTAGTTCGTCGACTGGTTCGGCAGAAGGCACCACACGACAAGCTGAAGGAAGCTCTGATTAAGTTCATGAGGTTTTGATTGTCTTAGCCCGCGGAGCGGGCGATAGCGTAGAGCCTGGGGTGAAGCGAGCTCTGCGAGTGGAACCCCAGGATCCGTGCGATCGAAGGTCGCAGCCCGCGAAGCGGGCGAGGGCCTATTCATCACAGTGACTTGCGAAGCTTGGGCCTGCCGCACGCTTCGCGCGCTCGGTTTCATCTGGTCTTAACCTGGGGTTCCGCTTCGCTCCACCCCCGGCTTTACGCTACCGCCCACTTCCGCGGGCTGCATTGATTCGTGATCAAGCAACTCTTCATGCAAAACAGTGATGCTATTGAACTCGCTTTCCTCTTGCACGATCAAGACCGATAGACCGCACACCACAATTCTCTTCATAATTTTGTAATTACAAGATTCCCGCAGACGAACTTCTTTTCCCTTCCTCTCCATTAAACACAACTTTCGAGCGGTAAATCCAAATTCCCAAACTCCGAGGCTTTGGTTCTCTGTACGAGCAGGCCCTGGGGAGTGATGAAGTGGACTCATTCCGGTGAGCAGCCGCAGGCACGTTCATTGCGCTTTACAAAACTTAGCAAGCATGAACCGTGAATGCAGAAATCCAACTTTTCGGAATGAGTATGGTCGAACGATCCCGAGTGCCGCCTTGCGCAGCCTCATTCCCTTTGTACCTAAGGAGAAAATAAAATGAAGTTAAAACGCCTTTCCAGCGTTCTGGCCCTCTGTCTATGCTTCGCCGGTTTGGCCTACGGCCAGGAAACCACTGGCGTCATAGAAGGCACCGTAGTTGATGCCCAGGGAGCCAGGATTGCAGGAGCCAACGTCGTAGTCGAAGGCAATGCTTTTAACCGCACAGTCACGACTGACAGCGAAGGTTTTTATCGAATCGTGCAGGTTCCGGCAGGAACATATTCAATTACAACCAGCGCTCCAAACTTTGCTACGGAAAGAAGTGAGGAAGTTCTGGTCGCTCTCGGCAGGGCAACCACAAAGGACGTTAAGTTAACCGCTGGTGAGGTTTCGGCGGCAGTTGTAGTCACGTCTGCAGACGTTGCGCCGATCGACACATCCTCCAATCGAATCCAAACCAACATCACCACAGATATCATCAATTCAACTCCGCGCGGGACGAGAGTTGATAGTGTGTTGCAACTTTCCGGCGCCACCAGAAGTGAACCCTTGAGTCGGGGATACCAGGTTGATGGCTCAAGCGGCGCAGAGAACACTTTTGTTATCGATGGTTCTGAAGTCACCAACTTCCGCACCGGGCAACTCCGCGACACAAACAACTTGCCTTTCCAGTTTGTCCAGGAAGTGCAGGTTAAATCCAGCGGTTTCGACGCTGAATTTGGTGGCGCAACCGGCGGTGTTATCAACGTCGTGACCAAAAGCGGCGGCAACGATTTTCACGGCGAGTTTGGGATGCAGTTTGAGACGAGTAATCTCAGCGCTCGACAAACACTGACCGGCAAGATCGCCAACAGTGATCCTCAATACCAGGCTAACCCGCTTATTCAGGGAACCAGCGCCGCGGTCCTCAGCTATATCAATCCGCCCGGCGACAGCTTTCTCAACACTTATCCCAGCGCCACCTTCAGTGGTCCAATCGTTAAGAACCGGTTGTGGTTTCTGGTAAGCGCGGCCCCGCAGTTTTATCGCACTAAGCGCGACTTCTTATTTCCTAACGGGCAAACGGTCCATTACGATCGCAGGCTGCGGAACGACTATGAGTTCGCGCGACTCGACTCGTCGATTACCGATAAGCTGCGCCTATCCGGCACATTTACTTACAGCCCGCAACGTGAACATGGACAGATTCCTGCCTACACAACAGCGGCGCCGCCATCCAACGACTATAACCAGCTGGGTGGTCGAGTGGCAGCAAACAATGTTACAGGCAGTGGTGTGTATACTCCGACATCAAAGCTCGTCATCAGCGGACGATTTGGTCGCAACTATCTGAATGAAAAGGACAGTTCCTATGGCGTTCCGCTAGGCCCTCGAATTCGCTGTCTAAACGGCGGCAGCCCTGCCGGCGTGCCGGCAACGAATCCATGTGCTTCCGGATTCAACAGCACGTCAGACATCACTACTACCGTCAAGGACATTTCGATTCGGAAGACGTTTGATGCGGATGCCAGTTACCTGGCGGACTCGCTCGCCGGTCGCCACAGTTTCAAGTTTGGCTACCAGTTGAACAAGCTCTCCAACGATGTGGACCAGGGTTACTTTGGTATTGGTGAGGTTCGCTTGTTTTGGGGACAGTCCGATCGCGGTATTGGACCAGGCGTTTGCCCAAGTGGCCCTTGCCCATCGTATGGCTATGGCTACCTTCAGGACTTTGGGACCGTAGGACTCGCAGCAAGTACAAACACAGCACTTTACGTTCAGGACAGTTGGCAGCCTACCCAACGCCTGACGTTGAATCTTGGTCTGCGCGCCGAGAATGAAGACGTTCCATCTTTCTCTGAAAATGCTCAGGCGATAAAGTTTGGCTGGGGCTCCAAGCTGGCGCCGCGGTTGGGTTTCGCCTTCGACGTGCTCGGCAACGGCAGGATGAAAGTCTTTGCCAGCTACGGTCAGTTCTATGATCGCTTCAAGTATCAACTTCCGCGTGGATCATTCGGCGGGGACAAACTTCTGCGCTACTTCTTCCCGCTCGCCGATCCTAATTACACAACTTACACGAGAGCATATGCACTGTCTCGTACCCTCGTTGGGCCACTCGACTTCCGCGTTCCTTCGAACAATCCTGCCGACAATAGAGTCGATCCAGATCTGTTACCGGCTCGACAAACTGAATTCACGGTTGGAACAGAGTTTGGACTGACGAACGACCTCGTCTTCAGCGGACGCTACACGCGCAAAAACCTTGACCGTACTATCGAAGACGTTGGATTCATCGATCCCGCAGGCAATGAGAATTTTTATATTGCCAATCCAGGGATGGGCCTCGTTTCCCAGCCCTTCGCTCCGGGACTTCCGGCATCACCACTGGCGAAGCGTCTTTACAACGCAATGGAACTGCGCGTCGACAAACGTTTTTCCAATCGCTACTTCTTCAACGCCAGCTACACCTTCAGTCGTTTAACTGGCAACTACTCCGGTCTGTCCAGTTCAGATGAGCCAGATGCGCTCGGAGTCGGTCGCTCAAGTCCGAATGTCAACCGGTTCTTCGACCTTCCCTTTTTGGGATTCAACACAAATGGTCAACCCGACAACGGCGTTCTGGCGACCGATCGTCCACACGCATTAAAGCTGTTCGGCTCTTACAGTCTCGACTGGAACAACGTTTTCGGTCATCGGATTGATCGGACCGGATCTAACAGCACAGAGTTTGGCGCATCGTTCATCGGTATGAGTGGTACACCGTTGTCGACTCGCGTCCAGCTTTATGGCGCGTTCACCTTCCTGAATACACGTGGGGACCTGGGGCGCACCCCGGCCTTCACTCAAACGGATCTTCAGATGACGCACACAATCAAGCTGGCGAACGATGGTCGCGTAGCTTTAAAGTTTGACCTCAATCTGTTGAACGCTTTGAATGAAAACAACGTTCTGAGTGTCTGGACCCAGGCTTCACCAGATTCTCTGACGGCGGGTAATTTTGGAATCAGTAACGCAGGAGGACTTGGTGAACTCAATACCTTCCGTGCAGTTTTCAATGGAGGACTGACTAACCAAATTGTGGCGGGTCTGGCCAATGGCAGCATCGCTCGAGATGCGCGGTTTAATCAGCCGCTCACTCGACAGATACCACGTCAGGTCCGTTTTGGTTTCCGGCTTGTGTTTTAAGGCGGAGCTTAGATCTTTAACACTCGAGGCCCATCCGATATTCTCGGATGGGCCTCTCTTTATTGCAGATTGCGGAGTGCGTATTGCGGCTTGCGGCCAGTTCGGGGCAGTAGCCCGACCGTTAGGGAGGGAGAGGGTGTCGGGTTCGGTGTCGGGTATCGGGTTCCGGAGTAACAGGCGTATAGAGTACAACCTTCAGGTTGCATCGTTTGGGAATAAGCCAGCTTGAATTGATTGGAAAGCGGCAACCTGAAGGTTGTAAAACCCGATACCCGATACCCGACACCCGACACCCGAATGTTGTTACCTGGTGTCGCTTGCGCTCTTTTGCCGAAACTGTTGAATGAGTTTCTTGATCTGCTGCGCGTCTCTTGAATCAGGTTGCAATCTCAGGAAGATTTCCAATTCATCAGCCGCTTCGCCATATCTCTTGAGTCGATTGTAGAGAAGCGCTAACTGCCAATGAGCATCAGGCAGTTTAGTTTCTGCCAGCAGGTTCGCCTGCTTCAAGTAGGTTTCAGCTTCGTCTAATCGCGCTGATTGGCGTAAGGCCGTCCCGAGCCACAGATTAGCGTTTATGGATTTTTCGTTGAGCAGCAATGCGCGTCTCAAAGACTCAACCGCGGCCGGTATCTGCTTGAGATGGTATTGTGCAACTCCCAGAGCATACCAACTAGGGTAAGCTCTGGTGTTGATCTCCAGGGCCTTGACGAGTAGCGGAACGCTCAGCTCAAATTCCTGGTGCTTCACGTATTCGCTTCCCAGCATCTCGAGCGCGTCAAAATAATGCGGGTAGATCTCGATAGCTTTTTTTAGCGCCGTTACAGCTTCTGCTCGCTTCTCTGATTTCTTGATCAGCCCTGACGCTTTTTCATACTCCTTCCGGGCTGCGTCCGGCACGTCTTGCGCGAACACAACTCCGGTCCGCGCGTTAGTAGAAACGCTCCGCCTGGCGTGTAGAACTATGTCGACCTCCTCAGAGGCAGCGCCAAAGCCATGAGGCCGTGCAAGTTCCACTCGCTTCACCTGGCCTTCATAGCCAGTGTTAGAGGCCTGCACCCTGATTTGAAAAGTGCCGTCAGAAAGTTTTCGGAAGATGAAGAGACCGGAGCCGTCGGTTTTGGCGGTTTGAATTACTGAATCCACTTCGTTAAGCAGCTCAACTCTCATATCTGCAAGCGGCTTTCGTCGATCATCGGAAACGTGACCGCTGATGGAGTTTAAATTCTGCTGTGCGAGATAGGTCGGCTGTGAGAGCGGCGCTTCACCAATGAAGACGCCCGCTGGCATTAGCAAGAGACTTAGAATTAAGAACACTGTGAACGTCCTGAAAGATGGATAGAAATACTGACAATCAGCGAATGAACCGAGACTTTAACATCTCACTTCAAACTTAGCGGGGGTTAACTCCATGGTTACCCCTTTCACCGCCCGATCTTGTAGGGGTGTCACTCCGTGGGCACCCCGTTTTTCTTAGTACCTCGACCGTTGCGTCCCAGGGGGCGCCCACGGAGTGACGCCCCTACAACTTAATATCCGGCGTGCGCGTGATCAATTACGGCGAACGAAGACAAAGTTGGTATTCAATGTGATGAGTGGGCTTTACGGAGTGACGAACGGGCGATCGGTGCAGGCTCTGGAAGGTCATTACCGCTACCCTCCTCAACGCGAGAGGTATGCGTGCGCGGAGTTTCAGCAAATTGTTTTCCCTATTCAGGCGATGCTGGACAGCGTCTCGGGAACCATCTCGTGATTTGGCGTTTATATAAGTAAGTAATAAATGTGAGCTTCCGCCACAGGAGAAGAGCTATTAACGCTATGAAGAGCTGGTTAAAACTGTCAGTCTCTGTGCTTGCATTTCTGATCACAGGAGTGCTCTCGGTGGGCGTTTCCTATGGGCAAACCTCACGACCAACTGCAACAGCAACCACGAGTCTTACTACCAGGAGCATTGGACCGACCAGCACGAGTAGCCCGCTTCAAATCTCGAGACCCCGTTGGTCATGGCCTGAGTTTCGCTTCAGTCAACCGCGAACGCAGCAGCAGCCAACCCGCTACCGAACATACTGGACCAACCCCGATCCTAAGCGCATCTTCCCACCCTTAAACAAGCAAAGCGTGCCCGGCTTGCGGGGCAAGAGTTAAGCTTTAGCGCGCCTGTAATTTCTTGAAGGATTTTGGTAGCGGGGGGCAGGATCGAACTGCCGACCTTGGAGTTATGAATCCCAGTCCGCTCAAGTTACTAAACTAAACAATTCTTGAGATTGCAGTTGAGGGTTTTTTAAAGCCTGGCAATTCTTCTCTGCATACGGCCCTTCAAATCTAGGAGCTCCTGCATTTGCATGGCACTCCCGTTCCGTTGTTGTCTTTCTTTAATCATCTTAAGTTCACCGCTGAAGGCGGTTCTGGCGTCCTGGGCTCCGCTCTCCGAAGGTGACCGAACAATATCTGAGTTGCGCGAGGAGACATTAGCTTCTATCCGGTCGAGTGCCCTTGTAGAATAAACATCCGCCGAACTAAGTATTTCGTCCAATATGGCGAGATTGCGAACTAACTCTTTCTTCAACCCCAATCGCTCCTCAGTGAGTTCTCTTTTAAGGTCTGGTTCGGCTTCTATACTGCCGTCACTGAACATTGCCGCGAGAACGGTGACTGTCGTTGAGGGCGAGCGAATAGGCATTTCTTCATCGTTCGTTTCGCCTGTAGAAACGACTCTATCTCCAATTGAAATGTCACACGTCATCCTCATTCCATTAATCATCAGTACGTATCCGTTCATATCCTTGAATGAAAGATTCTTCATTTTAAGGAGCAAGGTATTACGCTTCGTAAATTCGAAAGTAGCGTTAAGAGTTGTAGTGTGATTGGTTATGTTAATTTCAGCGGGGGATACGACTTTGGCTCGTTTCTGAACGTCTTGCAATCGCCCTGGGCTGATGCCGACAATCAACGCACCGAAACACATCGGAGTAAAGGCCGACGCAAGGATTAGCGACCTTCTTCTCGTTATTATCTCTATCAACTTTTTCATAAATCCTCCGAGGAGCGATGAGGAGTTAGTAGGAGAAGGACACTTGCCGAAGCATGGTTGACACGAATGAGGTGGTGACGGACTCGGACCAACCGCCTAAGTGCGAAGCGTTTTGACAGTACGCTCCATCGACTTCCTTGTCAATGCAACGAAGTTCGGGCCACCTCCGGATTAACAAACTGACTGCGGCATTGTCTTCTGACCAGTCAGGAAGCCAGTTCCGATGGAATCTGTAATTCTATCGCCGGGTTATGCGTGCATTGGCGCATAGCACCGTTCGGGTGTAGCGCGTTCCTTATATGTCTGAATCCCGTGCCTTTGCAAATGGTACAAGCTGCTTTGACGGCATCTGATGAGGAACCCGTTTTGCTGACGCAGTGCATTAGGCTCACGGAAGCACCTGGCCTCAATGATTCCCTTTGCAATCGGTACCGGGGCTCGCAAAAGTGAGCAGTTGAGTCTAAGAGTGCGACAGTGCGATTTCTTCCGTAACCTGGTCCTTTTCTATAGGACCAAGAGCGGCAGAGCTCGGGTTGTCGAAATGAACTCTGAGGTTAGGCAGATACTTCTGGATCTCGGCAAGGGCAAACGGCCTGATGAATACGTATGGATCAATCCGAGAACGGAAGCAGCATACACTGACATCAAAGCATTCCAATGTTGGCGCTTGTTTCGATGCCAGGATCGAAGGTCTGGTCTGGCACGATCTGAGGGCAACTTATGGCACGAGGTTGGGTGAGGCCGGCTTTAACGCCTACGACATAGCCAAGCTCATGGGCCATCCGAACATCGAGTCAGCGATACGTTCGCAATTTGCCAGTGGGATCGGGTGAAGCGGTGATGCTAAAAAATCAACGCGGTCACAATACGGTCACAAGTGAGGCGTCTGGCAATCTGGCCCTTGTGGTAAGTCGTTGATTTAAATGGTAGCGGGGGGCAGGATCGAACTGCCGACCTTGGGGTTATGAATCCCACGCTCTAACCATCTGAGCTACCCCGCCACGAGGGAGCAGGCATTATAGCAGTCAGTAATTAGCAGACAGCAAACGCGGAAAAAGCAGATAGCACATAGGAAATGTTCATTACAGAACCGAGCGCGGTAGCGCCGGATGCTATTGGCCTTTGTGCTTGGTGCTTTGTTCTTAGTGCTGTGCTTTGTTCTTATGCTGTGCTTTGTACTTTGTGCTGGTGCTTTGTACTTAGTGCCTTCGTACTTCGTGGCTGCTAACGAAGTTGTTGGTCCTGGTAAAGCACAAAGCACATAAGCACTAAGTACGAAGACCATTAGCATTCGGCGCAACCGCGCTCGGTTCTGTAATAGTCTAGCCACCCGAGCCAAAATCCTTGACTCGCGCGCGGTGCCTGAAGTAGTTTCTCGGCCACTATGTTCCCTCGTTTAGTCTACTTGCTTTTAATCACCGCCCTGACCGCCGGGTCTGTTTCCCAGGTATCGGCTCAAAAAAAGAAAGTTTCAGCCGCCAAGCCAAAAGTAAAAGCCACGTCTCTCTCGACTCAGGGAGCGATCACAGCCGCCTCCAACCCTGCGGTAAAACTTCTTTCAGCTAAAGAAAAAGAAACGCTCGACGAAATTAATTTCGCTCGAGCGAACCCAGGGGCGTATCTAAAGTTCTTGCAGGAATTCAGGAAGAATTTCCGAGGCAAACAGATTCACTTTCCAGGCGGACGCATTCTCGTGACAAACGAGGGAGTCGACGCGCTTGACGACGCAATTAAATTCCTGCGAGACGTTAAGCCAGCGCCTCCGCTTGAAGCACGTGAAGGCATGATCAAAGCTGCGCGGGTGCACGCGACCGATCTCATCAGTAACAACCGCAGCGGACATCAAGGCGCCGACGGAAGCAAACCTCCGGATCGCATGAGCCGCTTTGGGACCTGGAACGACACGGTGGGAGAGAACATTGTTTACGATAGCCGTGATTCTCGTAACGACGTCATCCTCATGATGATTGACGATGGGACCTCAAATCGCGGTCACCGCAAAAACCTATTCAAGAACGATTTCAAAGTAATCGGAATCGCCATCGGACAACGCCCAAAAGCCGAAACCATTAACGTCATTACCTTCGCAGGCGGTTTCAACGAACATGGCTCTTCAAATAAAGCAAATGCCCCGCAAAAGTATTAGCTCCCAGCTACCAATCAAGACTTAGCCCGCTCAAAGTCGATGAATCCCTTTTCGGGGTCGGTCGAAAATAGTCGCACCCGGACTTTTTCGCCCACTCGCAATCCGCGTTCGCCGCGCATAATCCGACCATCGACGGGCGGTTTGAGTAAGCGCGCGTAGGTTCCCTTCTCAGAAGCGCCAGTGACGATAGCGTTAAAAACCTGGCCAATCTTGTCATCAAGCAGAAGCGCTGCCGCCACCTTGCGCATCTTTCGTTCGACCTTGCGCGCGGCGTTTTCACGGTCGCTGCAGCGTTCCGCGATTTCCTTGAGTTCATCCAGAACATAAGGTGAGGAACTATTCTTTAACGCAGCCTTCACCAGTCGCTGGGTAATCAAGTCAGCGTAGCGACGATTTGGAGCGGTCGAATGCGTGTAGTCCTGAACGGCCAATCCAAAGTGCCCCTCGCCTTCGTCGCCCGCCGCCTGCACAGTGTATTCACCCGGGCCGAGAGACTTCACAACCGCCAGAGACAGATCGGGAAAATGCAATGGATCGGCTTTCTTCCTACGTGCAAGAAACTCCGCCAGGGCTCGGGAGTCCGGAGTTGATGGCAGCTTCTCTCCTAATTCATCGGCAATCTCTACGATGCGATCCCAGTATTTCGGCGTGCGCACCACACGCCGAATCGATGGACCACCTTTGCTTTCCAGATACTCGGCCATCTCCACGTTTGCAGCGATCATAAAGTTGGCAATCAACTCGCGCGCGCTATTCGGTTCGATCACCTTTAGCTCGATCACTCGTCCCTGATCGTTCGTGACCGGCACTGCCTGGATCGTTCCCAAATCAATTGCTCCGAGCTTCTTGCGAAATTCGATAAGCCGCTCCGCTGCTTCCGACTGCAGACGAATTTGGGTCTCAAGGCCCGGCAATGATTTCACCATCTTTGGCGGACCCGACTTGCCGTCCAGCCAGTCGCCAATCCCTTCGTAGGAGAGCTTCGCCTTGTTTTGAATGATTGCGCGATAGAAGTCGGCAGATTCAACCGAACCGTCGCCAGTGATGGTCATCTCGGTAACTACAACCAGACGATCCTCGCCTTCAACCAGCGAAGTGAGATCGGTTGACAGTTTTTCCGGAAGCATCGGAAAAGTTTTTACACCGGCATAAACCGAGGTGCAGTTTCGTCCTGCATGTTTATCGATTGCCGACTGCTTCTCAACAAATGCGTCAACGTCGGCAATTCCGATCCGCAGCCGAATACTGCCATTCGGCAGTGACTCTGCGTATTCGACCTGATCGAGGTCACGCGTTTTTGGATCGTCTATCGAAGACCAGAGAAGTTTGCGCATATCTCGCAGGGACTCTTCCGAAAATATCTCTGAAGCTTTCGCATCGAGAGCGCCTATTTCCTTTTTGACGGCTGGTGGGAATTCGGGCACGAAGCCGTTGTCGGTCATAGCCTCATCGGCGATCGCAGATAGGTCGAGAGACTTTGCGCTAGATTTGCTGGTCATGGATGTTGAAGTATAGCGCAAATGTTTCTCGCGGGCGGTTAAGAGTAAGTGCGACCGGTAGAACTGCACTACTAATGGCCTAGTGGCTCTGCCGCAGCACAGTGCGGTAAGGTTCTGCCTTACCGTCAAGTTCCTTTTCCGTTCCTCCTGAGGCTGAGCCTCAGAAAGGGAGTTAGAGAGCCTGACACGGTAAGGCAGAGCCTTACCGCACTGGGCGGCGGCAAGCCGCACTATGAACTTAGCGAGACAAAGGGTTTGCGTTACCGGCGCTACGGGTTTGTAACAAGCTACGACTAGTATGCAGTGGTGAAAATCGAGGTGATTATTAATGCCGGCTCCGGCGCCGCGGATAAAGAACAGTTGAAGCACCGCCTGGAAGAGATGTTTGCTGCCAGCAATATCGAGGCTCACATTTCATTGGCTCGCACCGGCGCTGAAGTTGTAGACCTGGCAAAGAGCGCTGCTCAGAGCGAGGCTGAAGTAATCGTTGCGGGTGGTGGTGACGGCACAATCAACGCTGTGGCCGCACAAGTCTTCGCCAATAACAAGACGCTTGGAATACTTCCCTTCGGCACCCTGAACCACCTGGCCAAGGATTTACAACTCCCTCTCGACGTGGAGGGCGCAGTCAAAGCAATTATCGAAGGCGAAGTGGTCAATATTGACGTCGGCGAAGTCAACGATCGTATCTTTTTGAATAACTCCAGTCTGGGGCTCTATCCAAACATTGTCCGTGAACGTGAGAAGCAACAAAAACTCGGGTGGGGCAAGTGGCCTGCGTTTCTTTGGGCAGCGATTGCGGTGCTTCGCCGTTATCCTTTTCTCGGTGTTCGTTTAAGTGTGGAAGGTAAGGAACTACACAGCCGCACGCCCTTTGTTTTTGTCGGCAATAATGAATATGAAATGGAAGGTCTTAACATTGGCAGCCGTGCTCGTCTTGATGGGGGAAAATTAAGCCTTTATGTGACGAATAGAATTGGAAGGTTGGGATTAATTCGCCTGGCATTTCGAGCGCTTTTCGGAGGCTTGCGACAGGAAAAGGATTTTCTGGCCTTAAGCGCTCAGGAGATCTGGACAGAAACGAAGCATAAGCATCTGCGCGTCGCCCTGGATGGCGAAGTAACCTTGATGCAGCCGCCGCTTCATTACCGTGTTCGTCCAGGAGCGTTACGAGTGCTGGTTCCAAAGCCTGAATAGATCGAAAGACAAATATGCGTACGATAGTTCATCTTTCCGATATACATTTTGGCCGTATTCATCTACCAACGGTCGAGCCCTTGATCGGAGCTGTCAATCGCATTCGTCCAAACCTGGTTGCCGTGTCAGGCGATTTGACGCAGCGAGCGCGTTCGCATCAGTTCAAGGAAGCGCGTGCCTTTCTGGATCGGTTGCCAAAACCACAGATCGTCGTGCCCGGTAATCACGATGTTCCCCTTTACAATTTGTTTTCGCGGTTCATCAATCCACTGCGCAAGTATCAGCGCTACATCACTCATGACTTAGCCCCCTTTTATCACGACGATGAGATTGCCGTGCTCGGAGTAAATACCGCCCGGTCCTTCACGATCAAAGGCGGGCGCATCAATGAAGCACAAGTCGCCTGGATGAAGGAAAAGCTTTGTGCCTTTGACCCGAAGATCGTCAAAGCGGTGGTCACTCATCATCCTTTCGATTTACCCGAAGGGCATGATGAAAACGATCTGCTGGGCCGCGCGAGAATGGCAATGGAACGGCTGGCGAGTTGCGGTGCAGACATGTTTCTCGCTGGCCACCTTCACGTCAGTCACACCACGCACAGCGCAACTCGATACCAGATCGCGGGATACTCAGCTCTGGTTGTTCAGGCAGGCACTGCAACGTCAAGCCGCGGCCGCGGTGAGGCAAACTCGTTCAACGTGATCCACATTGAACGGCCCAACATCGAAGTGGAACGCTTCGAGTGGCAACCTGATAAAGCTGGATTCTTACTTGCTAACACGGAGCGTTTTCAGCACACAGCAAACGGCTGGATTCGCCTTCAATAGCACTCGCAAATGGAAACGCCTTCAAGACTCAAGAGATACTTCGGTTGGCATCTTTTGACTGGGCTGTTTTTGTTTGCGGCCATGACGTTTGTCCTTGTCGCGATCTCGGATGAGGTGATGCAAGGTCGGCCGCTCACAGTTATGGATGCCGAATTCAGCGCGTGGCTCCAGACCACCAGAACACCGCTTCGGCTGAACGTGATGCGTTACGTCACGTGGCTTGGATCCACAGTCGTGGCCGCTACCATCACGACGGTGGTCGGGATTTATTTGCTTTTGCGAAGGCGGCGTTATTGGTTCGCAGTATTCGTTCTTTCGGTCGCGGGGGGCGCCATACTTAACAGGATTTTGAAGGGTGCATTTCAACGCGCGCGGCCGCAACTCGACGATCCCGTCTTCACCTTCACCGGCTACAGTTTCCCGAGTGGCCATACGCTGACGGCGACGGTCGTGTACGGCTGCCTTGCCGCCCTCATTGTGGCCAACACGAAAGACCAAACGGTCAGAGTAGTCTCAATTCTATCAGCCAGTCTGGTGATCGCTTTGGTTGCGTTTAGTCGGATATACCTCGGCGCGCATTATTTGACCGACGTAGTAGGCGCGATAGCGGAAGGGCTGGCATGGCTTTCTTTGTGTTTCACGTTGGTGTATTCGCTCTGGCGACCGCGTAACCTGCATCGGCACACTACAAACTAAGGCGTGAGCTGGGGATAGTTAGAGCAATCGTTGGCATGTAGGTTCCACAATTTTGTGAATTGATTCCACACAACAGGTCTCGGCGAGCTTTTAAAACGATACGGCGGAGTCACTGCCGTTAGGGCGTTAATGGCAGCGCATACGCAAATATCCCAGTAAAGGCGTGATAATCCGCCCAATACTCTAATGGTACATCGGTTGCCGAAACGCAAGTGACCATCGCAATCATTTGCCAGGCTCGACGGACTCACTTAGCCACCTGTACGGAGAGACAAAACGGATAAGTCCAATTGATAAGGAGTAGGGACAATGAGCATGGGACGTATCTTTTCGCCGCGCGCCGTGAATAAATTGAGGCCGAAACGATCCCGACAAAGGGAAAGTCCGCTAGCAGCGACTGAAAGCTTAGAAAGCCAAGCTCGACCCCGAATGGATTTGCGTTTAGGCGTCCAGCGACAATTCATGCGGATGATGAAGACTCACGATCTCATGCGAGCACGAGTTCTCGGATCTTCGCCACCGACTACTTATCCTGTTTCCGGGGACTGAGGTTATGAGTGATGTGGCCTGCCGACCACATCACAACCTCTATCCGTTTAGGGAGCGGACTTGTCCGCGCACGGGGGCACAGGTACCCCATCTAAACGGTAGTCAAATACCCGTGGTTACTGGCTCTTCTTGTTTGCCGTAATGTACTGCTCCAGCTTTTTTCTCTCCGGATAATTTGGCATCTTCTTCAAAAATTCCTCGTACTCAGCGGCCGCCTGTTCCTTGTAACCAGCAGCGTTATACAGCGTAGCCAAACGGATGTGGGCCTCAGCCTTTCCAAGCTTCGCTGCTTCATTAAGATACCCAACCGCCTTGGATCCTTTCTTGTTCTGCAGATAAGCGTCGCCCAACATAAAGTTAATTTCAGCCGAGGTGGGCTGCAATTCGAGTGCGCGCAGCAAGGGCTCAGTAGCAGCGTCAAACTTCTTTTGGAGGATAAGCAACCGGCCCAGGTTCAACAGTGCCAGAGAGAAGGCGGGTCTGATCTCGATCGCCCGCGAGTATGCTTTTTCGGCGTCGTCATGTTTCTCCAGGAGCAGGTAGGCGGTTCCTAATTCTGTCCAGGCTTGAAAGTCTTGTTCGTCGCCACTGAGCAATTGGCTGAATAAAGAAACGGCGTCACTGTATTTCTTTTTGTCGACTGCCTCCTGTGCCTTCTTGAAAGTCGATTCGTTGGTCGAACTGCGCTTATATATGTCTCCGGCCGAAACGGTCGCAGGTTTATTCCTTACGCCTGCAACAGGCGGTTTCCACTCAAACTCCAGGTCTCGTCGAAGGTCGGCGCCTGGGGTCCCGCTAACCGAAACCCTGATGCGAGCAATCTCATTCGTTTCTACTTCAACTGCGATATCGTATTCAGCACTTCGGAGATTATTAAAGCGGTAACGTCCCCCACTGGGAACACTCTGACGCCCGACCACATTCCCCCCGAGCGTGTACAGGAGGATCGTCAGACTCAAGGGAGCCTTGCCATCAGCTCTACTTTCATCGACCTTAACGTCCCCATACAACGTGAACCCGCTTTGCGCACTTGCTGACAGAACACTCAGAGGAAACATCAAAGCAATTGCAATCAGCAACAATTGAACGTCTCGACAGGCGTTGTTCGTTAAGCGAGCAAGTACCGACAGTGTCGCCTTTCTCCCAGGGCCTAAGCCATTATTTTTCGCGTTCATTTCCCTGTCTCCCTCCAGAAGCGTTCACCCTATATTACACCGCGGCTGTAAAAAAAAGCGCCGCAGCAAAAAGCTGCGGCGCTCCTGGTTCATCCTGTTTCCATTCAAGTTGCCAAAAACCTACGAGCTGAAAATAGGCTCAGCCAGCACAGGTTTTAGAATGAGTAACGCAAGCTGAACTGCATCACTCGTGGATTGCCCTGGATGGCAGTAAAGTTACCAAAACTTCCCGTGGGCGTTGCATTGGAAAGGAACGGGTCTACAGCCTGAACAAAACCGTCAACAGAGGTTAGGCGTTGCGTGTTGGTCACGTTAAAGGCTTCCCAACGTAATTGCAGTTCGTGACCTTCACTCCAGGGCATGCCCCAGGATTTGCCCAGTCCCATATCCAGTGAGACATATCCCGGATAACGAAAGATATTACGATCTCCGCGTTCCCCTGGGAGTCCACTACGGAAGCTGTGGTAAGCAGCAGTTGGATCTGCAAACAAGTTAGCGGGGTTGTTTCCACTCCCTCGAGTCGGTGCTGCCTCAATTGAATTAATACGGGTTGTGTAGTTACGCCGGTTCCAGTTGGTGGGCCAGCCGCCAAAATCGAGTGGCGCTTCGACAGGCAACCCGGAATTCCAGCGAAAGATGCCGGTTAGTTGCCAACCACCTAAGATCGCGTTGACAACGCCGTTAGAGTCGCTCATGAAACTCCGCCCCCGACCAACCGGGATCTGCCAGATTGCATTCGCATTGATTACGTGGCGAACGTCGAAGTCTGAAACGGCCCTTTGTTGTTGGATGTTCTCGGCATTCAGGACGAAGGGTGTAAAGGGCGCGTCGGTCTGAAGCCCTGACACGTCGTCCATTGATTTCGAGAACGTGTAATTGAGGTCGTAGTTAAGGGTATTCCCGAAGCGCTGGCGAATGCTAAAGGTCGCACCGTGATAGTCGGAAGATGCGATCGTGCTGTAGACGGCAAGCGCACCATATTGCGGCTGATAGAAATATCGCCGGCCGGAAGCCGCATCCAGAATGTCCTGGGCCGTGGTCCAGTCATTTTGTAAATCGAAACACCCACCAACAGCCGCGCAGCTCGCATTACGTGAGCTTAGTGGCATCATCGCGTAGACGGCCTGGGTGTTAGTCAAAGTCCCCACGCCAAAAAGAATCGGCCCCAAAGAGCCCGGGGTATACAGGTTTTCGAAGAAAGGAAGTGGGCCAACACTATTAATGGGAGTGTTTGAGGCACGCAGTCGCTCCAATATAGTCGCGGCTTCCGTCCATGTTTGCCCTGAGCGGGTATCTCGGAAACCCAGATTAGGCTGGACTGCGTCGCGCCCGGCCAGCAGGTTGCGAGCTGAGCGACCGATATAGGCGGTTTCGAAAACTATACCGGCAGGCAAGTCTCTTTGAAAGGAGAAGTTCCAACTGTAGTTGATGGGTGAAACCTGGTGGCCATCCAGCGAGCTTTCAATTCGCCTTGCGAAATTGGCTGATCGCTGTTGGGGAAATGTTAGATCTGCCGGCACAACGATGGTTGGCAGCGGACGAATCGGCATACCAAACCCGGTGAACAATGGAGCTGGCCTGTTAGTCACGTTGAAAGTATTTGCCGGAGTCGTTTGTGACGAGGCAAAACCCAGCGAGTTTTGGGAATTAAACGTTACCGCCAACTGTTGTCCGAAGTAATCGTTGGTGATGGCGAATCCGCCACGAAATACACTGTTGCCTCTGTTCCCCAGCACCTTCCCAAATACACCCTCGCCAAAGTTAGGCGACCAGGCTGCGGCTATTCGTGGCTGGAAGTTGTTTTTGTCCCAGTTATAGAGCTGGTCAACCTTATTAACCGTGATGGTCTCGATGTAATTCTCGCCCCGGTCCGCGGCTTCAATTCGGCGACGCAGGTATTCTCCGAGCGGGATGTTTGGCGCAGCCATAAAGCCCTGTGTTTCGTAGACCGGTTTGCTGAGGCCATAACGAAGACCATAGGTAAGCGTCAGATTCTGCCTCAGTTTCCACACGTCCTGCCCGTAGAGGTCATACTCCTCTGTAGCGAATTCGCGGAAATTCGGCGCACCGGCCTCCAACGGCTTGCCATCAATGCCGAAGTTGAACCTTGCGGTGTATTGCGAGAGTCGACCTATCACCGCTGTTAAGGCTGCTTTCAAATCATCCTGGTTGCTAGTGATGCTATAGCCCGCGGCAGTGAGCGGAGTAATAAGCACGTTACCGGACGACTGGTAGAAGAAGGGATTGGTAAGTCCGGCGTCGAAGGCTGTGCCAAATTCGGCGCGTCGGTTGCGAACCACCCGGATGTTGGTACCAAACTGCATCGAATGGTTTTCTTTGACCCAGCTGAGATCGTCTGTGATGTTGTGAACAGGATTTACGCGGTTGAAGCTATAGGTGGCAAGAGTGGGGTCGAATATGAAACGGAAATTAACGAAGTTCTCTCCCGTGTCCCCCAGGTCGCTTACTGACAGGCGCGTTAGGCCGTAGCGGAAGTTGTTGGTCATCGCGCTGTTAATTACCCAGGTATGACCTGCGGCAATACCGTATGGATGGTACCAGCGCGTTCGCTGCGGCGTGTCCGGAAACTGTCGTGGATTGGTGAAGCTTACCGGTTCCTTATCGCTTTGGTAGCTCCCGCGTAGAAATAGCTGATGCGTCCCGTTCTCGGTCAAATTGTAGTCAAGGCGAAGTTGCTGAGACTCCTGACTGACAGCAGTAGGTGCACTGAATCGAAATCCGGCAGTATTGAATCTGTCGCCGCTGTTGAAATCATTGGCTGGGTATCTTTGCGCGGCACCCGCCAAAGCCGAAAGCGCTATGGGATTCAAGCCGACTGCAGGATAAAACGCATTGAGCTGCGCCGCAGTTAGCGTCAACGTCTGGGCATTGCCGGCTGTGCACGGCGTCACGCCAGGAGGGCAACCCTGAAACCTCACTTCTCCGCGACCCATGTGCGGAAGAGGTACTGTCCGTGGGCCGATCGCCGTGCTACTTGCATCACGCCTGCCTTCATAACTGTAAAAGAAGAACGCTCGATCCTTCTTGATGGGCCCGCTTAAGGCCCCGCCAAAGGTGTTGCGCAGTAGCACCGGTCGCTTGAGGCCGGAGCGATTAAAGAAGAAGTCGTTTGCCGTAAAGATTGTGTTGCGGTGGGCCCAAAATGCAGCGCCATGCCAGTCATTCGTGCCGCTCTTGGTGATCAGTGAAATTTGAGCTCCAGCAGACCTGCCCTGGGTCGCGTTGGCGTTGGCAGTGACCACGCGAAACTCCTCGATGGCCTCGGAATTCAATCGGAGCACAGGCGTGTTGATGGAGTTGGTTTGGGCTTCGTTAATGTCAATCCCGTCGAGTGTGATGTTCGATTGATCGGCGCGTGCGCCTGTAACATTGCCACCGCGAGTAACGCCCGGCTGCAGCGTGAGCAACGCCAGTGGGTTGCGCGCTTCGAGGGGCAGTTGCGTAATTTGCCGGCTTACGAAATTGTTTCCCAGGGTCGCGTCCTGCGTGTTCATCAACACTTCACCCGGGTTAGCCGCAACCGTCACCGTTTCATTCACACTCCCCAACTCAAGCAATGCTTCAACGTCGCTTGGCTTGTCGATTAATGCATTAATGTCCGTGGTTACTGCCTTTTTGAAACCCTTGGCCTCTACTTCAAGGCGGTACTGTCCCGGCGGAATGAGATTGAAGTTGAATCGGCCACTGTCGTTTGTAACCTGAGTCCTGTTGAAATTCTTTTCCTCGTTAACAAGCGTGACCGTCGCTCCCGGGACAAGGTTTCCCTGCTGGTCTTTGACAGTGCCATTGATTCCGGACGTGCCACCTTGAGCGGCGACAATTACGCAGGAACCTAGCAGCAGGAAAAGCGCAGTCAGGAGTAGAAGAGAATTACTTTGCAGTGAGCGTTGTCTTTTCATCAAGTCCTCCGATCTGAGATGTTCTAAGCCGGGTGTGTTAGAGCGCGCAAAGAGATGGTTTTTGGACCACTGTTCATAGATGGAAAGGGCGATCCAGAGTCCTGGGGATGCTGGATTGTCTGCTATCTTTTTTTGAAGAAGGGCCCTATGGCTTTACGAAGACGAACTATATGAATCGGTACTTAAGCAGCTTGCAGTTGCCGTTCCGAAATCAATCAGCGCCGGAACTGTGCAAAATCCCTTGAATTTTAGGAAGTCGGGCTGTTACCTCTGTGCTAAGGAGCTCAGTATATCCGAAAAGATAAGGAACGATACGAAATTATGGATAAGAGTTTGTTTAATGAGAAATGTGCACGTGTCCCGCGCCACCTCCACGTGAAGGCGTAAGTGGTCGCTCTTTTATGAAAGGAATGAGCTCGACGAATATGACGGACTAGCGATGAGCTCGGGCAGTGCAAAAACTGGAAGGCCTGCAACGTAAGACTGGTTGAATTCTAAGTGGTGAAAAAGACCTCGCAATCCGTTGTATCCAGACCGAGTTTGACAGCTTCATACTCGTACGGTAAGTTTATCGACTTGCTAACTTTATCGACCGTTCACCATATGCGTCCCGTTCGTCTAGTGGCCTAGGACACCGCCCTTTCACGGCGGCGACACGGGTTCGACTCCCGTACGGGACGCCACTTTCTCCAGTCCCAGTAATTGTTTCAGAACCGCCGGCATTAGGGCCTGTTGGCCGATGGGCGAACGCTGCTTTTCCGGTTAAGCGACTCTCGGCTTAAGACCACCCCAAAAGACGCCCGAATCTGCTTCCTATTCTGCTTCCTCTCTATAAAGTTAGCCGCTGGGCAGATGGCCCTTACTGAGGCAGTTCTGGAAAGGCGGATGCAGGCTGGTCTCCGCCGGATTCGAGAGTTGATTGAACAAGCTCACTAATTGGTGGGTCGATCCGCAGAGGATTGCAACACCTTTCCAGTTCCAGCGTTACCGGGATACGGGCCGTAGCCGGGATTAGTCTTGACGATGATTATCGCCTTAACGTTTCCGGTGATGGTCGAGCCCATACTCTGAATCGAACTCGAAACAATTACGGCCATGTATTGCGGCACGGTGCTCGGATGATTCGAGCTGTTGCCGGGGCCACTGGCCCATCTGGTGTTGCACTTAGACTAACTCGATCCGTTTTCGAAACAATTTGGCGCGGATCCGCCAGTCATAAAATTGTTCTGCGCCCATTGCGAGCCCCAGAAGTACACCGTTGGGATTGCATCTCACATTAAGATCGAACCGCCAACCCCTCAGCACTTTCAAACGACGGGTAGCGCTCTCCGCAAATTCTGAACGCTAGGTTCCTTGATCCAGAGTTACGCTGACCGGGAGACAACCGGACAGAGCGCAGCTTCCTCCTGCGGAGCCCGTGTTCATGAATGCGCCTCCCGTTAGCCCCTGCCGAGAGACGTTCACAGAGACATCGGTGCCGGCCAACAGGTTTTCAAAACATATTTTTCCTGACGCGTCGGTCGTGCCGGTTGCCAGCAGCGCTCCCGTCAACCAATCAAAAACTCGCACTGTGGCGGACGCTGCCGGGCTACCGTCAGAAAGAAGCGTTACCGACACTTCCAGGCACGCCGCGGAGCTCGGCGGCGGTGTTGGAACTGGTGTTGGCGTTGGCGTTGGCGTCGGCGTTGGAGTCGGAGTCGGTATCGGAGGCAGCCTGATTGCCACGATCGCGCAACCGCCCATGCTGCAACTCCCCTCAACGTCCGGAGTAATTACTGTCTCTGACTCGTACCCCGGCGCGTGCACAGTGACGCTGGTGCCGCCTGCAGCGCCAAGACAAAAAGCCCCGTTCGCATTGCTCGTCGAAGATGTTCCAGCGCTGGAAAAAACCCTGACCCCGGCGATCGGATTGTTGAAACGATCTCGAACGTCTCCGCTGACACAAGATGTTGGCGGAAGCGTGATATCGGGTATCGGGTCACAGCCGAACTTGCCGGTCTCGTCCATCGGGGGCGTGGGAAAACTCACGCTGACTGAGTGGTATGCCCCGCCGACTGGCACCACTGAGGTAACTGTTGCAACAGACTCACGCTTAACCCAAACCTCGTAGCGTCCCTGGTGGTCTGTCATGGTGTGGTTGTAAAGCCTGTAATTTCCAGTAATGGCGGTGACTGACGCTCCCGCTTTGGGCGAACCTTCCGAATCCAACACTGTCCCAACCATGCATGCAATGTCACTGAATGGAATACCTGTGGTCGTGCCCCACCAGGTGAAATGGGTCACTTCTCCGGTGATCGATAAACGACTTGAATCGGAGGTCGAAATGCCGACCACCCCCGTTCCTTCTTCGATCCAACGACCATCGGCTTCGGAATAGAACCAGAGTGGAACGATCTCACCCACCGAAAGCCGAGTGTCAGACGGCAACAGTAATTCCACGGTGGCCTTCGACCCCGGTTTGAGATTAACCGGCTCTCCGCCTTGAGTGATCGACACGTTCATTAGAGAGTGGGCTTCAAATAGCACACGCTTGCCGTCTTGCGATTTACCTTTGAACTCTCCGGGAAAAGCTTTCAGCTCGTCGGTGGAAACATCAATTGGACTGACCGTTACATCAACCGCGCCGGTTGTGTTCAAGCTTTCGGCAGGAAATGTAACTTTGAACCCTTCCTCGACAATCGTTCCTGTGTTGCTTGTGTCCAGCGTTTGAGGAGCGCCTGATGGCAACATCGTTTTAATAACGGTAATGCGATCCAGTTTGCGACGCCTGCTTTCATCGCTGTCGTCATCGGCGTCATCGCCCTCGGGATCAACTTCCTCGTCGTCATTGTCCACACCCGCTCGATCGCGCCTGACCTTGAGAGAGGTGATGGCTTGCGTTGAGACATAACCGGGCTTGCTGAAATTGACGATGATTCGTTTCCGTTGCTTCACGCCGGTAATTTCAAACGTGCCGCCGATATCAGTGATCGCAGACAAACCTTTCTCAACGCTGACCGTGACGCCTTCGATCGGCAAGCCTGACACGTCAGTAACCTGACCGACGATCGTGCCCCGGGCCTTTCGATGGTCGTTGTCACGCAACGCGGCATTGGTTTTCAAGCTTAGAGTCGCGATTCCAATGATCAGAAGCGTGACGATCGCCAGCAGCATCGCGGGCAAGCCGAACTTTTCCGAGCGAAGCGTGCATTGGGAATTCTGAGTAATCATGATGTCCTCTTTCTTAGTGGTCCGAGTTACCAAGTAGTGTCTTATCCGCCACGATCTGCAGAGCCGCTACGGCGTGATATGCCGCCTTAATTCGACTTTGAGCGCCCCAATCGCATCGCTGTCATCTTGTTCATCGTCCTGTCCTCCTTCTGTGATTCATTCAGCGCGCCGATTCAACTCCCGGAGCAGCAGTTCGTAGTTCTCGCGGCAGGCCGTGACCTTCGGGTGCGTTGGCGGAAACGCCGCATTGAAGATGTCGAGCGCGCGGCGGTAGAGCCGTGCGGCGTCATCAAGCTTCTGCTGCGACTTGTAGAAGAACGCCAGGTTGTTGAGCGTCATCGCTACGTCGGGATGTGCGGCGCCGAGCAGCTTCTCCTTGATGGCGAGGGCTCGCAGGTACGGCGCTTCGGCTTCTTCCGCCCGCCCGGTGGCGTGGTAGAGGGCGGCGAGGTTGTTCAGGTTGACGGCCACCTCGTAATGCTCCGGCCCATAGGCGCGCTCGAAGACTGAAAGGGCGTTCCGGTAGAGTTGCTCAGCCTCTTCATGTTTGCCCTGTCCGTCGAGGAGCGCTGCGAGCGCGGCCACGTCCGCCGCGGTATCAGGGTGGTCCGCCCCGCGCAGGCGTCCGCGGATCTCGACCGAGCGGCGTGCGTGTGGCTCGCCTTCGGCAAATCGCCCACGCGCGTGCTCGAGCCCGCCGAGGTTGTGGAAGAGTGTGGCGGCAAGCTCGCTTTCGAGACCGGAGATCTGTTCGGTGATGCGGAGGGCGCGGCGGTAAGCTGCCTCGGCTTCTTCGAAGTGACCGTCATACTTGCAGAGCATGCCGAGTTGGTTGAGCGTGCTGGCGACTTCGAGTGAGTCGTTTCCGAAATTCTGTTCAGCCAGCGACAGCGCTTTTTTGAGGAAAGGCTCGGCCTCTGCGTAGCGGCCCTGATATCGGAGTTGGCTGCCGCGCAGGACGAGCGACTGGACGCGGAGTTCCGCTGACTCGTCCCCCGACGCGAACCGGTCGGATTGAGCGGCGTCGGCGCGCAGGGCCCCCCGGTCCCGCAATGCACGGACGCCCACCGCCGCCAGGCAGATACCGGCGGCGAGCGCGAGCGCGATCAACTTCGGCGATGTCGGGTGTACGTTCATGTTCGTGTCCTGGCGTATTTGCCACCCGCTAACGCAGGTGGTTCTGACAAGCTGTCACTTCACCAGCGCCGTGTCGCGCACGAGCGTCTCGTTGTGGTTATTGGGATAAGGGATCGGAACGCCCGGAGGGCAATTGCACGGCGTTTCCGGCCGCACTTGCGGCAGCGGTTGCGGCTTGGTTGTGTTCCCGCCGGCGGCCAGTGCTAACAGAAGCGAAACTATCGCTACGAAACCTGTTACTGCGTTCATGATCGTTCTCCTTTTTAATTCGTATATGACCGTTTCTATCTGTTAAGGCGGGAACGGATGACGAAAGCTTTAACGGCGGCGGGATTCTTTTAGCCGCTCCCAACCGAACTCAAGTCACCCGGATCGTGCGGCCGCAGCTTTGAACTCATCGATCGCAGAGGCGAATTCGCCGGCCGCCAGATGGGCATGACCGGCGGTTATTGAGGCGCGAATTCTTTCGAGTTGCCTGGCCTCTGCGGAGTTTGGCTGACCCGCTGAAGCGACGGCACGCAGGTATGCCGCTTCGGCAATGGCTTCACTCGTCAGACCAAGAGAGGACTTCCAACTGAGCAGACTCCCGCTCCCTGCCGCTTCCGCGCGTTGGAGCGCCTGGATCGCACTCTGAATTCTGACGAGCGCAGGAACAGAATTACCGCGCGCAAGATGATCCTGCGCGCCGTTCTGGGCCGCGCCACTGTGATTTCCGGCGAGGTCATCTCTGGCATCGAGGAGCGCCCGTTTGACGTTTGGATCCGTCGTAGCCGTCAAACGTGCATCGATCTCGTCGATGACAAATTGAAGCGCTTCTGCCGGCGACAAAACCTTGATTGGGATTTCCGCTGTTGTTTGGCCACCATCGTCGTCAATCACTTCGAGACTAATCGTGAAGGCGCCGGACGTTGTGTAGGTGTGACTCTTGCGAAGTTGACCCACGACGCCGCCGAAGGCATCGCTGAACTGCTCGAAGGCGTTGCCGGGAACCGTCGTGCCATCGCCCATTTTCAACACAGCCGTCTGATGATCCGGCTTTCCCGGATCGGTAAATGATCCCTGAACTGAGTACTCGAGATAGGCCAGAGCAAACGGAACATCTCTGCCGACCACACGTCCGAGCGAGTCAACCAGGCTCAGGTTAGTAATAGTCGGAGCAACATTTCGGACTCTTATGTCGACGGGGATCGGAGACCCTTGCCCTAGCGGACCTGTGTCGGTTGGGTGCTGGCCACGGGCCAACACTGTCTGGACCGCAGGCCCATCCAGTGCGGCGGCAGAGAACGTGGGGTTCTGTCCCCTCGTCTCGAACACGTTGTCTAGATTGAAGTCCCAGTCGACGCTGATCGGCGCGTTGTAATACGAACCGCAACCAGGAAACTGTGGGTCCAAATTTGGAATCGGGAAGAACTGGACGGAGGAGATCACGTCGTTCATGAAGGGCGTGTTGTCATCCAGGTCGAAATCTTCATGAACCTCACCGTTCCCGTAGAAGGTCGTGGTATGGCTACCCGGAAACGTGCCGGTTGTGGCGAAGAACTGATCTTCGTTAGCTCTCAATGTGCAGCCGGGCGGAGCGAACCACCGCCATGAGCCGGCGTTGTTGTTGAAATGGGTATCGGTGCGAGCGTCGTATTGGGAGAAATCGTCAAAGTTGTCCTTGCCCCAATCGTCGTACTCCACCGCCAGCCAGTGATCTCTATCCACAACAGAAGGCGGAAGCGATGCGCCGGCACCGTCATCTTCAAAGAGTTGAATCCACGCCTTGGTGAGCGGACCTTCCCCCTGGCCCGCGAGGAGCGCGACGCTCCCTTCGTCAACCTCGAAAGGCCCCTGCACTTCTGCGGAAGGTCTGAGCGTCGGGCTCTCGGGGCGAACCATATCGCGATGCCGCCATTCGCCGAACCTGACGGTACGGCGGCCTGCCGAACCGTCTTCCTTCAGCTCGTAAGGCCCGTCGTTTTCGTATTCGGTCCCGTAGAAAATTAGTTCTCCCGAAGGGCTGACATACGTGCCGGTCGCCGCCGCGAGGTTCGCTGAGTCGCCGTGACCGTTGTATGGATATGACGTCACGTGTGTGCTCCGCCTACGTTTGAGTGGGCAGTCTTCCGGGTTCCCGTAAGGATCAACCTTGACCTCGTACAAATCCAAAAAGTCGCTTCCCGGACCGCCGATGAGCGTGTTGCGAGCGCCGACCAGGAAGAGTGGGCCGTCTAGACTCTCCTGCCTGACGAAGTTGAGCGACTGATGCGCGCCGGTGCCGTCGGGCCACTCCAGGCCGCCCGAACAACTTTCAATTTGGTCGCTGCTGATAGACCGCAAGAACTCCCAGTAAAGGTTTGCCGATTTGAGGTTAGTGGAGCCGTCAGGTTCTGTCGGAAGGGACCGGTAGAATCTCACTTCATGGTTTTTATCGCCGGTCGTGATCATCAGATAGCGCACGCCCGGGCCGAGCGGGTTAAGCACCGGTGTGAGCCCCACGAGGCCAGCTTTGTAATTGGAACTCGGTAGCGGCTGAAAACCGCTCAGAAGGACTGGCGCCTCAGGGTTGGAAACGTCGAGGAACAGAATCAGGTTGGCCGAATCGCCTTCGTTGTAGGGATGCTCGAGCGCAAGGGCCAGCACGTCGCCTACTAACTGCATGCCGCCCGGATGTCCGTAGCTGGGCCAGCCGGCTGTACCATCAAAGGTTATGTCAGCGACGGTCGTATCGCGTGGGTCCGGCGGCTTGGTCCACGGAATTAAGTCGCCGTGGTTATCGCGTACGGGCTCACCGTTAGCGTCTCTAACGTGGGGAACCCAGTCGCGAATCAGACGGTTCGTGCGGAATCGCTCGCCGCTTGTATCTCGCGATCCCATCCGAACGATCAAAAGGTTTCCAGAATCATCCGCGCACGGGGAGCAGATCGAGTCGTTGCCGCTGCGCGAAACAAAAAGATACTGAGGGCCGGGACCGTGTGTCCGCGCCATTCCCTGGTAGTGCTTCGAAGTGGTTGCATTGGGCGAGCTTCCAATCCCGAACGCCAATCCGTCGGGTCGCAGCGCCAGCTTGTCGAATTGAGCGGCCACGTCGGGGACGAAATAGATTTCGGGCTGGCCCGTGGCGGTCAACGGCAGATCGAATGTGGCCGGCGCCGCGTGCGGGCGAGTTGCCGCTGCCTCGCCCTTTGACCCGACTCCTAAGCCGAAGGCGACAAGGATCGCCAGCAAAATGCCCAAACAAAAAATGCGCGCTCGATTAATAGAAGCCCGTCTCATTTTCCAAATCCTCCTCTTTAACTTTCGGCTTTGAGTGGGGGCCCAAGCACGGTATTAACAGCGCGGCTACTGTGGACTCGAGGCCGCCACCATTCGACCGACGGTCGGCGCCATGTCGCGTACTAGCGTCTCGTTATGGTTAACGTCCTTGTGATCTTTGTCGGTCTTCTCACCATCGACGCCACATCCGAATGTCCCCGGCTGGCAGTTGGCCCCTGCTTGCGGTTGCGGGCTGGCCGTCCCTGCGGCCAGTGCTAACAGAAGCGAAACTATCGCTATGAAACCCGTTACTGCGTTCATGATCTGTTCTCCTTTCAGTTCACGCGCGTCGTGTCGCGCACGAGCGTCTCATTGTGGTTTGTGGCTAACTTCGAACGGGTGATCTGGCTCGCCGGTTGAGAACTCGCCCCGGCCAGCTCTTTGGGGCCGCCCCCAGCCTTGCGTTGAGCCGTTTCCCCGCCCCCGGCCAGTGCCAATAAAAGTGAAACTATCGCTATAAAACCTGTGACTGCGTTCATGATCTGTTCTCCTTTCAGCGATTGCCCCACTGTCCCCGCCCGCTGCCGGGCGCACTCACCGACCATCACCGATGACCGCCATGATCGTCGTCACCCTTCCCTTCATGGTCGTGTTTGTCGAGAGGCCGCAGGAAATTCTTGAATGCCCAGTCGGCCACTTGTCTTCCCTGCCTTCGGGCCACTTCGTCCGCGAAGCGGAAGTGGATGCCCTCATAGATACGGCCGTCCACAACTTCCTGGGCCGCATCGGAAAACCGGTTAAAGGCGCGTGTGTCCTGGACAGTCGGCCCTGTGTTGGTAGTCGTCACTGAGAAGTTCGTGTGATCGGTCCCGAAGAAGTGCTCGAGTGAACGGGTAACGGCGCCCGCAAAATTGTTTGCGCCCGAGGAGTAATCGGGATAGTTCGGGTTGTTGATGAGAGGCTGCCAGGACGGGTCGCCCACTGTCCGCGGGTTGCCGTCATTGTTCCCCTCCTGAATGGCAGTGATCGGTCGCCAGTAGACGTAGTAGTTCTTAGTGTTCCACGAAGTGATGAGCGCGTCTGCTATCGCCATCTCAGCCAAGGCAAAGAGCCGGGAGCTGTCAGCAATGTTGTCAACGCGCGCGCCGGCGATGTCCCTCAGCACCCGGTTCCAGATCACGGTGTAGCTACCGGCCCAGAAGTGGGCGAGATCAGTCTGCTCTGGAGTGCGTGAACTATTGTTAAGCGATCCCATGGCCTTGACCTCGTTATAGTCCCGGGCGTACTCGCGACTGGTTAAAGCGGGCGGCGGGTCGGCGCGGAATTGTGAAGGCCTGGTTAGCGTGAAGGGAGTGACGTTGCCCATCCACGGCGCAGCCATCGGAAGATTTCCCGGAGGCGTCGGTCGCCACATCCCAATGGCGGTACCGCCGATGAAGGGTGGCGGTGCGACCGACGGGAAACTTCCATCACACGAACGCAGGGCGATGATCCCGGCAGCCGCTTTTGCCCCGACCGCTACACCGGGGTCGTCTTCTGCCAGTCCATGGCTAGCCAGATACAGATGATAAGTATCGTCGAGGAAGCCGGCCTGCGACGGAAAGCGGTTGACGAGCACATCATGTGCAGCTTTAGCGGCGGCTGCTTCCGTCGAACCGGAGGCTCCTGGGATCTCGACGTAATATGGTTCGTACCGTTTCTCGATCGCCTGGACAGCGTCGTAGATTGCGAGCTGGACGGTCGCAATATCGATCACGCCGGTCGCGGCCGGACGTGCAGCCGTCACGGTCGCCTGCACGGCGATCGCATTCCAATCGGCCACTGCATCGGCCCTGACGTTGGCGGAGATTGCCAGCAAGATAGCGAAGACGGCGACGAATCGCATAGTCTTTAGTTGTAGTTTCATGATTGTTCCTTTCTTTGGTCCGTTAAGTGTTTCCGAAATTCCCGTTAGGGACGAAATGCTTATAGAGTCCGGCTCCAGCAAACTTCTTTAAGTCCAGCGCCCCCGGGATCTGCTCACGGCTCGTTACTGAGCCGCCACCGGCCGCCGCCCGCGTGCGTCTCCACCAGGCTCACTGTGCCCACCAGCTTGTCCTGCGTCGCACCTGTGCCGATGGTGATCTCGACGTTGACGATGGAGTAATCGGCGTCGGCGAGATTGGTTCGGAAGTCGCGGAGAAAAATGCCGCCGCTGTGGTTGGGGTCTTCGTCGAAGACAAGTCGCTCGATGCCGGTGCGCGCCCGCTCGCCGTCGTTGAGCGTCCACCGCCGCTTCGGCGCGCGGCCCTGAGCGTCGAAGCCGTTGAGCGGGTTGAAGTCGGGCGACGGGTAGAACTGCCCTCCCCACGGGGTCGAGAGCTTAATCGTCACCGGCTCGACAGATGCGTTGATGCCGTCGCTGCCGCTGCCGAGCGTGTAGTCGGCGCGGAACTGGACGCGGTCGGGCGAGTCGGAATCGCGCAACCGGAAGCGAGTGAAGTTGAGCGTGCCCGCGACGGGGTTGACCACTCGCTCCGAGCGGAAGGCCGCGTACTCGACGGTACAATCCGCTTCGGGGCTCGCAGCCCCGAACTCGACGCTGCCAAAGCCAAAGCGCGTAGGGCCGGGAGCCTTATCAGCCGTCAACAGGGCGCGCGGGCTCGGCGCAACGCCATTCAACTCCACAATCTCCGCGTCGCCGTTCCCGCTCCTGCGCAGCCGGAGCGTGACCGGAACCGCCTGCCAGTCTATCGGGACGAAGACTGGGTAGGAGGCCGGGTCCGAGGCCGGGCCGTGCGACTTCAATCCAATTCCCTTTACGCCATTCAGGACGATGCAGGCGGCGATGGCCGACCGGGTCACCCCGTCGTTGATCACCACGCGGTTGCCGGCGTCGGCGTTGTTCGGTCCCGTCTGGCGGACTTGAAACGTAGCGACGATGTCGATATCAATGCCCGGGTAGGCGTCCGAGTCGGCGGCGAAGAACGCGACGAAGTCGCTGCTACTCAAATCGGTCAGGGTCAGAACGTTGCCTGGCGTGTGGCTCTCCCCGCCTTCCTTCTGGAAGCTCGACGGGTTGTTTGGATCGAGCGTGTTGGCCGCCTCGACCGGCACGGTGGTTCGAAATGTCAGCATGGCGACAACGGCGAGCGCACACGCAACTCTCTTCTTCATCCGCAGTCTCTTCAATTCTCTTCATGTCGCCTCCTTCTTCATTGACCCGCATTCACGTTATTCATCTCCCGTTGCAGACGTTCGTAGTTCTCCCGGCAGGCCGTTCCCTTCGCGGCCCTGTCCGTCGAGCAGCGCTGCGAGCGCGGCCAACGTCCGCCGCGGTGTCCGGATGGCGGCCCCCCGCAGCCGTTCCCTAAACTCGACTGAGCGGCGCGCGTGTGGCTCGCCTTGGGCGAATCGCCCGCGCGCGTGCTCAAGACCACCAAGGTTGTGAAACAGAGTCATTTCACCGGCGCCGTGTCGCGCACCAGCGTCTCGTTGTGGTTTGTGGCTAACTTCGAAGACGTGATCCCATTCGCCTCCTTGGGGCCTCCGCCCGCCTTGCGTTGAGCCGTTTCCCCGCCCGCGGCCAATGCCAACAAAAGCGAAACTATCGCTACGAAACCCGTTACTGTGTTCATGATCTCTTCTCCTTCCAGTTCGTGTATTACCGTCCCTACTTGATAAGGCGGGAATGGGGGGCGAGAGCTGTAACGGCGGCGGGAATTTTTTTAGCCCTGGTCGGAATGCCTAGAGGCCGCGGGGCAGTTGTGGTATTTTGGGCGCACCCGACAAAGAGTTTTTCTATGCGGACGCACGCCCCGAAGGAGATCACGCGGCTACTGGTCGCCTGGGGCGAGGGCGACCAGTCGGCCCTCGAAGAGCTGGCCCCACTCGTCCAAGCGGAGCTGCATCGGCTCGCTCACCACTACATGGGCCGCGAGCGCCCCGACCACACTCTGCAAACCTCCGCCCTAGTCAACGAGGCGTACATCCGCCTGATCGATTGGAAAAATGTGCAATGGCAGAACCGCGCACACTTCTTCGGCGTCTCGGCCCAACTGATGCGCCGTATCCTGGTTGACTTCGCGCGCGACCGTCGGTACCTCAAGCGCGGAGGCGGCGAGCTGCGAGTCACACTGGGCGAGGCGGCAGCGTTCGCCGTGGAGCGGAGCGCGGATCTGGTCGCGTTGGACGAGGCGCTGAACGCACTGGCCGAGCTGGATCAGCGGAAGGCCGAGGTGGTGGAGATGCGTTTCTTCGGGGGGCTGTCGGTCGAGGAAGTGGCCGAGGTGCTGAAGGTCTCGAAGGAGACGGTGATGCGTGACTGGCGGCTGTCGAAGGTATGGCTGTTGCGAGAACTCGATAACACAGTGATCAGTGATGGGTCATAGGTTAAAGGCGCTTCTTCTCATCACTCATCACTCATGACTCATCACTCGGTATTTGTTTATGAATGAACGGTGGCAACAGGTCGAGCGGCTCTACCACGACGCGCTGGAGCGCGACGCGGAGGGACGCGCGGCCTTTCTCGCCGAAGCCTGCGGCGACGACGAGGCGCTGCGGCGCGAAGTCGACTCGCTGCTCGCGTATGAAGATCAGGCTGAAGACTTCATCGAGTCGCCGGCCATGGAGGTCGCGGCGCGGATGATGGCCGCGCCACAGGATGCGAAGGTCGTAGCGGGGCAGACCATCAACCACTACCGTGTCACCTCCCCGCTCGGCGCGGGCGGGATGGGCGAAGTCTACCTCGCCGAGGACACCCGCTTGGGGCGCAGAGTCGCGCTCAAGTTTCTGCCAGCGCACTTCACTCAAGACAAGGGACACCTGCGCCGGTTCGAGCAGGAGGCTCGCGCCGTCGCGGCCCTCTCGCACCCGAACGTCTGCACGATCCATGAAGTGGTCGAGACAGGTGAAGGCCGCCACTGCATTGTGATGGAGCACGTCGAGGGTGTGACGCTACGCACGCGCATGAGAGGCAAAAGGTTGTCGCTCGCCGCCACCGCAGACATCGTGCTGCAGATCGCCGGCGCACTGTCGGCGGCGCACGGGACCGGAATCGTGCACCGCGACATCAAGCCCGAGAACGTTATGGTGCGGCCCGACGGACTGGTGAAAGTCCTCGACTTCGGCATCGCTAAGTATGCGGGGCCGCTGCGCGGGCAAGATACGAAAGAGTCGTGGGTCAAGACGGCGACGGGCGTCGTCGTCGGGACCACCGCCTACATGTCGCCGGAGCAGGCGCGGGGGCAGGCTGTGGACGCGCGCACCGACGTCTGGTCACTTGGCGTGATCCTCTACGAGATGGTCGCGCGCCGTCTGCCTTTCCCTGGCAAGACGCCCTCGGACCGGATGGCCGCTATTCTGGAACGCGAGCCGGAGCCGCTCAGGCGTGCGCGGCGCGGCGTCCCCGCCGAACTCGAGCAGGTCGTCATCCGCGCGCTCGCCAAGAATAAAGACGAGCGGTATACACGCGTCGCTGAGATGGCGGAGGATTTACGCAAGCTGCGGATGACGCTCGGTGCCGAGCCCCGCTTCCGCTTCGCCCTGCCCGCGCCGGCGCGCGGTCTTCTCTTCTCCCACAAGCGCAGGGCGGTTGCTCTGGCGACGCTCCTGCTCGTCATCACCGCCGCCCTCGTTACCGGACTCTCTTACCTGTTCTTTAAAAGTTCGACGCCAGCGCCGCAAACAGAAATCAAGTCGCTCGCCGTGCTGCCGCTCAAATCGCTTACCCGTGGGTCGGGCGACGATTACCTCGGGTTAGGAATTGCCGACACGATTATCACGAAGATCAGCCAGGCCGGCGGGCTGACCGTGCGCCCGATGAGCGCCGTACGCAAGTACGTTGATGAGGCGACCGATTCGCTGGAGGCGGCCAGGCAACTCCAGGCCGACGCGGTGCTCGACGGCACATTCCTGCGCGCGGGCGACCGGCTGCGGGTGAGCGTCAACCTCCTGCGGGTGCGCGACGGCGCGTCGCTCTGGGCCGAGAGCTTCGACGTGCGCTTCACCGACATCTTCGCCATCCAGGACGAAGTGTCGAAGGAGGTGGCGGCGCGGCTGCGGCTCAAGCTGAATCCCAGCGGAACAGGCGCGGCTGGCCAAGCGCCACACGGCGAACCCCGAAGCGTATGGTTATTACACGAAGGCCATGTATCACCTGAGCAAGCGTGGCTTTACTCCGCAACAAGAAGAAACCGAGATAGCAATTGATCTATTTAAGAAAGCGATCGAGCTGGACCCGAACTACGCTCTGGCTCGAGCGCAGCTCGCGTATGCGTACGCATGGCTGTTAGACACAGACTATAAAGAAGGTAACCAGGCCCTGATAGCAATCGCCAAAGAAGAGCTTCGGGTGGCCGAGCGCATCGATCCAAATCTGGCCGTGGTCCATCTCGCGCGCTCCTGGATGGCCTGGAGCCAGTATGGAGATTGGCGGATTGAGGACGCGATACGCGAAGCCCGCCTCGCGAATCAACTCGATCCGAACCTTGACGAGCACGCCATACTGGCAAATCACTATTACCATGTCGGTCTTGAACAGCAATCGGCCGAAGAGTATGAACGGGTGCTGGAACGAGATCCCACCAGCGATTTCGTCAAACGCACCTTTCTCAACCTGTATTACGGCATGGCCAGGCCCGATGACTGGTTGGCACTAAATCAGAGGTTATTCAATCGCGGGCCGAACATTAGTTACTATCTGGAAAAGAGAATGTTGAAAGAGGCCGGCCCGCTGATCGAGCAGGAGTATGTAAAGAATCCGGAGGCGGTGTCGCCGCGCCGTCACAGAAGTTTATTACTGGCTTTACAGGGCAGGCACAGGGAAGCTCAGGCGGAAGTTCCCCGAATCATTGATAGAATTCCAAGAAACAAAACCTCCCATCACACTACCTATGACCTTGCACGCATCTACGCCCTTGATGGCAAGAGCGAGGAAGCCCTGAAGTGGTTGCGCAGAACAGTGAATGAGGGTTTTCCAAGCTACCCGCTGTTTGACCGTGACACATTTCTCGATCCGATCAGAAATGATCCGGCTTTCATTCAATTCATGGCCGAGATGAAAACTCGTTGGGAGGGTTACCGTCGCGAATTCGGCTGAGAGACTAGAGCACAGAAGGTTTGCAGTCGTCGGCTTGAGGATTGTGCGAATTTGACTGGTTTCAAGCCCCCGAACTAGACATTGTTGAAACTAGCGTGTGTTCCCACAACCGAACGGCAACGCTAGCGCGTCATGACGGACCAAAGCGCGAGCGATACTCGCTCGACGAGAGAAAGGCCTTTGACCATATCGGCTTTGCGGAAGTCGCCGCCGAATGAGTTGAGCTTCGCGAGCCAGAACTGATAACCGGAGTCGTTTATGTCCGGCAGGTCAGTCGGGTTGCGGCGCTGCGAGTCACACTGGGCGAGGCGGCAGCGTTCGCCGTGGAGCGGAGCGCGGATCTGGTCGCGTTGGACGAGGCGCTGAACGCACTGGCCGAGCTGGATCAGCGGAAGGCCGAGGTGGTGGAGATGCGTTTCTTCGGGGGGCTGTCGGTCGAGGAAGTGGCCGAGGTGCTGAAGGTCTCGAAGGAGACGGTGATGCGTGACTGGCGGCTGTCGAAGGTATGGCTGTTGCGAGAACTCGATAACACAGTGATCAGTGATGGGTCATAGGTTAAAGGCGCTTCTTCTCATCACTCATCACTCATGACTCATCACTCGGTATTTGTTTATGAATGAACGGTGGCAACAGGTCGAGCGGCTCTACCACGACGCGCTGGAGCGCGACGCGGAGGGACGCGCGGCCTTTCTCGCCGAAGCCTGCGGCGACGACGAGGTGCTGCGGCGCGAAGTCGACTCGCTGCTCGCGTATGAAGATCAGGCTGAAGACTTCATCGAGTCGCCGGCCATGGAGGTCGCGGCGCGGATGATGGCCGCGCCACAGGATGCGAAGGTCGTAGCGGGGCAGACCATCAACCACTACCGTGTCACCTCCCCGCTCGGCGCGGGCGGGATGGGCGAAGTCTACCTCGCCGAGGACACCCGCTTGGGGCGCAGAGTCGCGCTCAAGTTTCTGCCAGCGCACTTCACTCAAGACAAGGGACACCTGCGCCGGTTCGAGCAGGAGGCTCGCGCCGTCGCGGCCCTCTCGCACCCGAACGTCTGCACGATCCATGAAGTGGTCGAGACAGGTGAAGGCCGCCACTGCATTGTGATGGAGCACGTCGAGGGTGTGACGCTACGCACGCGCATGAGAGGCAAAAGGTTGTCGCTTGCCGCCACCGCAGACATCGTGCTGCAGATCGCCGGCGCACTGTCGGCGGCGCACGGGACCGGAATCGTGCACCGCGACATCAAGCCCGAGAACGTTATGGTGCGGCCCGACGGACTGGTGAAAGTCCTCGACTTCGGCATCGCTAAGTATGCGGGGCCGCTGCGCGGGCAAGATACGAAAGAGTCGTGGGTCAAGACGGCGACGGGCGTCGTCGTCGGGACCACCGCCTACATGTCGCCGGAGCAGGCGCGGGGGCAGGCTGTGGACGCGCGCACCGACGTCTGGTCACTTGGCGTGATCCTCTACGAGATGGTCGCGCGCCGTCTGCCTTTCCCTGGCAAGACGCCCTCGGACCGGATGGCCGCTATTCTGGAACGCGAGCCGGAGCCGCTCAGGCGTGCGCGGCGCGGCGTCCCCGCCGAACTCGAGCAGGTCGTCATCCGCGCGCTCGCCAAGAATAAAGACGAGCGGTATACACGCGTCGCTGAGATGGCGGAGGATTTACGCAAGCTGCGGATGACGCTCGGTGCCGAGCCCCGCTTCCGCTTCGCCCTGCCCGCGCCGGCGCGCGGTCTCCTCTTCTCCCACAAGCGCAGGGCGGTTGCTCTGGCGACGCTCCTGCTCGTCATCACCGCCGCCCTCGTTACCGGACTCTCTTACCTGTTCTTTAAAAGTTCGACGCCGGCGCCGCAAACAGAAATCAAGTCGCTCGCCGTGCTGCCGCTCAAATCGCTTAACCGCGGGGCGGGCGACGATTACCTCGGGTTAGGAATTGCCGACACGATTATCACGAAGATCAGCCAGGCCGGCGGGCTGACCGTGCGCCCGATGAGCGCCGTACGCAAGTACGTTGATGAGGCGACCGATTCGCTGGAGGCGGCCAGGCAACTCCAGGCCGACGCGGTGCTCGACGGCACATTCCTGCGCGCGGGCGACCGGCTGCGGGTGAGCGTCAACCTCCTGCGAGTGCGCGACGGCGCGTCACTCTGGGCTGAGAGCTTCGACGTGCTATTCACCGACATCTTCGCGATTCAGGACGAAGTGTCGAAGGAGGTGGCGGCGCGGCTGCGGCTCAGGTTGAGTCCCAAAGAACAGACGCGGCTGATTAAGCGCTACACGACAAATCCTGAAGCCTTCAGTTATTACACGAAGGCCATGTATCACCTCAGCAAGCGTGGCTTTACTCCGCAACAGGAAGAAACTGAGATATCGATTGATTTGTTTAAGAAAGCGATTGAGCTGGACCCGAAGTATGCTCTGGCTCATGCCCAGCTCGGATTTGCTTACGCCTGGATGGCAGACTACAACGAAGGGGGCCCGGGCCTAATAGCGAGCGCCAAAGAGGAGCTTCGGCTGGCGGAGCGGCTCGAACCACAACTGGCCGAAGTACATCTCGCGCGCGCTTTCATTGCCTGGAGCCATTTCGAAAACTGGCAGATTGAAGCTGCGCTACGTGAAGCGCGCCTGGCGGAACAGCTTGATCTGAGCTTTCCCAATTTTGTACTGGCATCGCTCTATTTTCATGTCGGTCTTGAAGAGCGGGCGGCCAAAGAGTTTGAGTCGGCACTGGAAAGAGATCCCACTAGCGATACCGTCAAAATCAGCTATCGCGGCATGTATATTTATTTAGCCAGGCCGGATGAGTGGCTGGCAATGAATCAGCGGTTATTCAATCGCGGGCCGGACATTCGCTACTATCTCGAAAAGAGGATGCTGAAGGAGGCCGCGCCGCCTATCGAGGAGGCATATGTTAAGAACCCTGACGCGCCGGAATCACGCCGAAACAAAGCGTTGTTGCGGGCTTTACAGGGTAAGCACAGGGAAGCTCAGGCGGCAGTCCCCCGGGTTATGGAAAAAGTGCGAAGAGACAAGGGGTACCATCACTTCACCTATGACGTTGGGCGCATCTACGCGCTGGGTGGCAAAAGCGAGGAAGCCTTGAAGTGGTTGCGCACAACAGCTAACGAGGGGTTCCCATGCTATCCCCTCTTTGCGCGCGACTCATTTCTCGATCCGATCAGAAATGATCCGGCTTTCATTCAATTCATGGTTGAGATGAAAACCCGCTGGGAGGGTTACCGTCGCGAATTCGGCTGAGAGACTAGAGCACAAAAGGTTTGCAGTCGTCGGCTTGAGGATTGTGCGAATTGACTGGTTAAAACAACTTCTGGTAAGTCGCCCCCCCATGAAAGAGTGTTGCGTTCAGCACAATCGCTGCTGGTCCATGACACACTGCCCCGGAAGAAGCCTTGACAGGCAAATACGCGAGTCCATTAAAGGTCCAACAAGCGTTCCCGTGAGTCTTTGAAGTGCGGTAGCGTGCTATCCATGCCGCGAAGTTACGTTGAATTACAACAGGTACCTCCTCTTTCACGGCGGCGACACGGGTTCGACTCCCGTACGGGACGCCAAATTCGCTAAGCAATTTGAAGATCTCAAATGGTGCTTTCCGTCGTGACCTCGCCTTAATGGACGCGCGCGTCCATTCCGATTCGGCAATTCCATTTTAGACCGCTAAATGGCTGCTTCTACGTGTGAGTTTTGCAGATGTTGCCGCAGTCCTGCGGCGGTAACCTGTTGGTATTTGAGGCATTTTCCGGACACGCGTAAGTCCTACAGCAATTCATCATTAGTGCATGTGTTTAGTCTGAATTCGCAACGGACCTGAAATCCGTTTTGAGCATAAGCATGACTTTACGCCAAACGAGTTGTTAGTCACGTGAGGTTAGCTCCGCCGTCGACAAGGATCGTCTGGCCGTCCACGAAGGCGCTGTCGTCCGAGAATAAGAACGCCAGCATCGCCGCGATGTCCTGCGTCGGATGCACAATCTGACGAGAACGTTCTTGGGTAACTGCGTTTGATTTGCTCATTAAGAAACTCCTGCTCCGGCCACGGAGGCGTCCGTCCTCTATTCTGCCGCAGCCTTCTTTGCTTCCTGTCTGAGTGCTTCAAACTGCAACTCGATCTGAACGTTGTTATCGACCACTAACGAACCGTTATCCAATATCTGACTCCACTTTATGCTGTAGTCCTGCCGGTTGATGTTTAGCTGTGCTGAACCGCCTAATCTGATTTGGCCTTGGGAATCTTTGATGGCACCGTAGAATTCCACCGGAAGAGCAACCTGTTTGATAACGTCCTTGATTTTCAGATCCCCATAAGCGATGAATTTCTTATCGCCTTTGCGTTCGATTCGGGCCGATCTAAAAGTCATTTCCGGGAATTTCTCCACCTCGAAAAAATCGGCGCTGCGCAGAGTCCCGCTGGGACCGAAGACCACAGCGATCAGAAGCTCCTTGGATTGTTGCGAGAAGTTAGGCTCACGACCTTGGTGAGAATTACCGGGCGGTGGGTTTCTTTATGTTCAGCTGGCTATGAGTTGGCTTTCGTGGTGCCCTTGCGTTCGACTACTGAAAGAAATTCTTCGAGATGGCTTTCAGCGACTCGACTGGCCCACCCTTGAATACTTACACGCGCAACTCAGGCTGACAGTGTTTGCAGTCGGTCGTCGCAAAATCAGCATCAGGAAACCAAAAGATATCCTGGTGGAGAGTCAGAGTGTGACCGATACAAGCGAAACCGATGAGGAATCAATTGTTAGCGGTAGGCCCGGGGCGCTTGGACGCATACGGCGGTTAGATTTTGGCAATCACTTTGCGTAAATGCTCTTGATGATCGTCTCCCCACTTTCCCAACGCCGTAATAACTGGTAGCACACTCTGCCCGAACTCGGTTAATGAATACTCAACCCTGGGCGGTAGCTCAGCATAGATCTTTTTGGTAATGAGCTCATGTTCTTCCAATCGATTCAACTGCACGTTCAACACTCTACGGGTAGCTCCCGGAACTTTCCTCTGCAATTCAGCGGGGCGCTTTATGCCCTGCGAAATAAAGTAGATGAGGTGGATCTTCCACTTCCCGTATAAGACTTCCTTGACGAGATCAAGCCCGCAATTCAGTTCTATTGGGATCTTTCTTTTGTACATGTCGCTATATCCTGAATCCAGAATCTATTTCTATCAAGATACTGCATAGGGATAAATTTATCCGCTATCGAGTTCATTTTCCGTATTGCGAGCCAATCTCGACTAACCAATAATTCAAATAGAGAAGGAGGAATAAAGTCGGTGCATCTGACAAGAAAACCATGAACGCAAGAACAAAAATCCAAACTGATTCAACCGAACTAGCCGGACAGAGAGTCTTGGTAACAGGTGGAACAAAAGGTATAGGCGAAGCTATTGTCAAACGGCTGAGGCAAGCGGGTGCAACAGTCATTACAACCGCCCGTTCAATTCCCGAAAACCTTCAATCACCCGAACTCTTTGTCCAGTCTGACATCAGCACATCCGAGGGCGTGGAAAAAGTTGTCGAGGAGGTCGTCGCTCGTCTCGGTGGTGTGGACATTCTGATTAACAATGTCGGCGGGTCTTCCGCGCCAGACGGAGGCGCACTTGTCCTGAGCGATGACAACTGGCAGGAAGCATTCAATGACAATTTATTCGCAGCTGTTCGCCTGGATCGGGCGCTTCTTCCGAAGATGCTTGAACAGAAGTCGGGTGTCATCATCCATATTTCCTCTATTCAGCGGACGCTCCCCCTTCATGAGTCTACATTAGCGTATGCAGCGGCAAAAGCGGCGTTAACTAACTACAGCAAAGGACTGTCAAACGAGGTTGCGCCCAAAGGAGTTCGTGTTAATACCGTCGCGCCCGGTTATATCGAAACGAAGGCGGCTGAAAGACTTGTCGAGAGGTTGGCTGAAAATGCGGGAACAGATCTTGATACTGCCCGGCAGGAACTGATGGATTCACTCGGAGGAATTCCAATGGGAAGACCCGGGCGCCCGGAAGAGGTTGCGGAGCTTGTCGCCTTTCTAGTGTCCGACCGCGCCTCGTATATCAACGGCACCGAGTACGTCATCGACGGAGGAACTATCCCGACCGTCTGATATCCAAGCAACTACAAGCCAAAGGGGGAGAAAATGTCTAAAGAAAGACAAGTGCCGCAAGCGATTGCTGCTTTCATCGAAGCCACCAATGCTCATAACACGGATGAGTTTCTTGCCACGCTTACCGACAGCGCAGTCATCACTGACGAAGGGCAAGAGTATCGGGGAATCGCCGCAATCAAAGCATGGAGCGACGAGAAATATGTTGGCGCCAAAGTCACATTAGATGTTATTGAATTGGCTAACAGCAACGGCAAGACCATTGTTACCGTAAAAGTAGAGGGTAACTTTGATAAAACCGGACTTCCCGATCCATTCCTTATGGATTTCCACTTTACGACTGTCAGTAATAAGATCACCGCGTTGAAGATTCGATTGGCTGGCGAATAGACCGGAGGATTGGAGAAAAGCCAACACGCGTCTGAGCGACGCAGAGCAACCGGCCGCGCTCACGGTGGCCGGTTCAAGAACAGTTGACGTGCGAAAGTGCAACCAAGATCGCCAAGAGTGTCGCGGCTAAGCTAATTTGCCAAGTTCCGATGGGAGCAGTCATGACCTCAGCGGAGGTGGCCTTTACTTTCTGAGCGAGGCCTCCAGGTTCCCCAGCACACCGAGCTGGGCGAGCATGATTGTTCCGGCGTAGTAGCAGTCGAACGCGCTCACCTTCCCGTCCTCAAGACGAAAGACATCGACACATGGTACGTGGAATTCCTTACCGGTAGCGGGGATGGTTCCCAAGCCGATGGGAAGGTCACCTTGGTGGGTTCCGTTCAGCGACAGCTGAACGACGACGACGTCACCGTCGACGTAGAGGTCGTCGAGTGCGCGGTGCATGTCGGTAAATGCAGCCGAGTAGATGTCGGCCGCACGAGCGATGAGAACCTCGTAGACACTCTGGCTCCACAAAAGCAGGCAGACGGATCCATGGGCTGGGCTCTTCCTCTTGATCCAAGTGTGCGAGTCATTCACCTGGGCGATATCAACGAACTCGGCAACATCGTGGCCGGCGCATTCGCAAATCCGCATGAGGCGGGCAAAGGTGAGTATCTGCCACTCGTCGGTGAATTTACGAGCTTTAATGAAATCGTTGAGACGCTAAATCGACAAGGGTATAACTTTTCATACAAGCAGGTCCCAAAGGAAAGCTTCGCTGGTTCCTTTCCCGGAGCAACCGAAATTGTCGCTACGTTCGATTACTGGGAAGCTCATACCTACCTCGGTTCGGATTCGTCCGATCAAATTGCGCTCGCAAACAGAATAGCAGGTCGCCAACCAACTAACTCTTCGACGTGGGCCCGACTGAATCTGCCGGCTGCGATTGAAGATTACCAACGAGGCAGAGTGGGTGCGATTTAATTCTTGAACGTTCGAAGATGGAAGGAATGGTAAAGGCATGTCACAGGCATTAGCAGAAGACAGCACGCGGTCTGGTTCGGGCTCGACCTGGAGGATCATGAACGTCGTGCTGTGGGTCTTGCAGATCGCCCGCCGCAGGGATGTTCCTGATGGCAGGGTTTTCGAAACTGTCGGGGAATGAGCAAATGGTCGGGCTGTTTGAGGCCATCGGCCTCGGGCAGTGGTTCCGCTACCTGACCGGCACGATGGAAGTGGCCGGCGCGATTCTGCTTTTGATCCCGCGCACAAGCGGATGGGCGCTGTGATACTGGTCGGAGTCATGGCCGGGGCTGTGATGACGCACCTCTTGATCGTTGGCGGAAGCCCACTGATGGCGATTATTCTTTTAGTCGTCACGGGCGTCGTCGCGTGGGGAAGACGGCAACAAACGATGAATCTTTTAACCGGGTTAGGCCAAAGATAGAGGTTTGGAAGCGGAAGACGGAGGAATTTATGCTGAGGGTTGCAGTTATCATGGGAGCACACGGCCCGGCCGCAACTGCGAGGCCGTCGCCCCGCAAGGGTTCGAGTTTCTCCCTCGGCACCAACCACTCCAATAAGTTACAGCCAATCACTTTTGGACGATGGACCAACGCAACGGAGTCAACTCCGTTGCGTGCCAAAATTTCGACTAAATCATTAAGGAGATTTGCGTTGACACGTGGTAGATGATAGCCCCATCGCTGATCGGCTGAGACCACAAGTTACAGGGATCGGGTACAGGTCTTCTTCTAGGAGATAAAGAACGCCACAAGAAAAGCACTATCAAAATATGCGACGAGATAAAGGTTAAGAAGTATTTCAAGTGAGATTCGGCGTCACAGCAGGTTTCAACTAGTTGGAAACAAGCGGAGCGCTTGGTTTATCAGAGGCTCGGCAGGGCGGAAGGAAAAGTGTCGCCGCCGAAGAAATCCTCTTCCAAAAAGAGGTAGTCGTTTGGATCAGAGGAATGCAAAACACCAGGGTCACTCATTCCGACAACTTCATCAGTGCGACCAAGACATCTTCAAGCTTCTTTGCGTCTACCGGCTTGACCAAGTGATAATCGAAGCCAGCTTCTTGAGACCGGAGGCGGTCTGCGTCTTGTCCGTATCCGGTCACTGCTATCAGCTTCACTTCTTTCAAATCCGGATATTGTCGCAGACGACGTGCTACCTCGTGCCCATTCATTCCCGGCAGCCCGATATCCAACAGCACAATGTCGGGATGATATTTGTCGGCCATATCTAGAGCATCCTGACCAGAATAAGCCACACGAACCTCGTGTCCCGATATTTGGAGCAGCATGGCGATAGAATCAGCCGAATCAACGTTGTCGTCTACCACAAGTATGCGCCAGCCTGAGCTGGACCGCTCATCGTCTGACTTGGCAAGAGTGTTTGATCTGCCAGTCGGTGACGACAAGACCGGCAGCCGTACGATGAACTCACTTCCTTCGCCTAAGCCCGCACTCTGGGCCTCTACTGTGCCGCCGTGCAACTCAACCAACTTGCGCACCACGGCCAATCCGACCCCCAATCCACCTTGCGAGCGATCAAGAGATCGTGGCGCCTGAGTGAAAAGCTCAAAGATGTCCGGGAGCGAATCCGAGGCTATGCCCACTCCTGTGTCTCTTAGGCGCAGCACCATATGATCACCTTCTTGTTGAAGGCTCAACCAGATGTGACCGCCGTCAGGAGTGTACTTCGCAGCGTTGTTGAGAAGGTTTACGATCACTTCCTCGAGACGGAGCGCGTCCGCGTGTAACCAGATCGGTTCTGTCGGCAAGGATACCGATAGCTCATGTTTGTGTTGATCAATCAGTGGCCGAGTCGTCTCGACTGCCTGTTGCAGTATGCCTCGTGCATCCAGATCCTCCTGGTGAAGTTGAATCCTGCCGCTGAGAATTCGAGAGACCTCCAGAAGATCGTTCACCAACACCGCCAGATTTCCGGTTTGACGCCGAATGATCGTTTTGGCTTTGTCCTGGAGCGGATGTTCTTCTTTCTGAAGATCCAGAATCTGAACGGCATTCGTAATGGCCGCGAGCGGATTGCGAAGCTCATGGGAAAGCATCGCCAGGAATTCGTCTTTGCGTCGGTGCAGATCGGCTAATGCTTCGGCTTGAGCCTGAGCACGCTCCAACTGCCGGCGCTCGGTGATATCCCGAATGTTGCACTGAATTACCTCATGATGATCGACGCTGTAAACATTGCTGATAAATTCTACTTCCGCTTTTCGCCCACTCTTGGTTTCCAGCGGCAAGTCGTGATAGCGGATATAGCCTTCCTGTTGCAATTGTTGAAAGGCGGCTTGGCTCGCCTCAATGTCCTGGAATAGTCCGATCTGCCAGAGTTCTTTTCCGATTAGTTCGTCAGTCGCGTAGCCCAACAACTCAGAGAGGTACGGATTGGCCTCCGTGATTTTCCCGCTAGCAGAGTCGAGGATGAGAATACCGTCTTTCGCAAATTCAAAGAGACGGCGAAAACGAATCTCACTGTCCCGTATCTCCGATTCCTTTTGCATGCTCTCGGTGCGATCGCGGGTAATTTTCGAAAACCCTTTGAGTTTTCCGGTCTCATCTCTAAGAGCTGTTATGATCACGTTGGCCCAAAACTTCGAACCGTCCTTGCGCAGCCGCCAGCCTTCATCCTCAAACCGTCCTTTCGCTGCGGCAACTTCCAATTCATGATCAGGATAGCCCTCCTCGATTTTTTCGGGTGGATAAAAGCAAGAGAAATGCTTGCCGATGATCTCCTCAGCTCGATATCCCTTAATGTGTTCAGCGCCACTATTCCAACTTGTTATGTAGCCCTTTGGATCCAGCATGAAGATCGCATAATCTTGCACGCCCTCTACCAGCAGACGAAATCTTTCCTCGCTTGCGCGCAGTGCTCGTTCAGCCTCGCGGCGATCGGTAACATCCCGGAATACGAGCACGACTCCGGCCACTTCTCCCTTCGCGTTGCGAATCGGCGCGGCACTATCATCAATCGCTCGCTCGCTGCCGTCTTTGGAGATCAATAACGTGTGATTCGCAAGACCCACAACGAGCCCTTCGCGCAACGCACGAGTCGCGGGATTCTCAACCGTCTGGCGAGTTTCCTCATTGATAATTTTGAAAACTAATTCCAGAGGTTTGCCGGCCGCTTCTTCCTGGGTCCATCCGGTCAAGGACACGGCGACAGGGTTCAGGTAGGTAATCGAGCGTTTGGTGTCGGTAGTAATTACCGCGTCACCGATGCTGGAGAGTGTTACACGCAACCACTCGCGTCGCTCGTGCAAGGCTTCGTCGGACTGCTTCGGCTCAGATGCTTCGTCCTTAGGGATCATATTAACTTCCGTTTCGCAGAAAAACGTTCAAACGCAAAACGTTAGACAAAGAGCTGTCGAATTTCATTAAAGATTTGTAACTTTATTGTAGGCTCTTAGAGGAGAATTAACCAGAAAGGGCGACCGATCCCTGATTGGCCTGGAACTCGAACGCGAGCTTATTAACGGCGAGCTTTCCAATTTCAAGAATGCTTTGCTTCCTATTCTCGCGGCAATTGGTGGTATCTGCATCCCTGCTTCAATTCACTTCGCTTTGAATTCTGGAACGCCAACGCAGGCTGCGCCATGCAGTCGCTACTCCCGCCGCCGAATTCACCCGCACCGCCGGGTCTTGCATCTGACCGTCGCCAGTGAAGCGAGCGAGCATCACGTCCGCCTGCGTCTTGGGTCCGTGATTTACCCAGGCAACATAGACGCTGCCGTCGGGCGATCCTGCAATAGCCGGTTCAGCCGCGTCCGCATCTCCAGAGGAAACGCGGACGGGCTGGCTAACACCAGGTAGCAGTGCTTTCGTATTTGCAGCCGGAGCGGTCGAGCTGCGTTTGCAGCCCGACCGAAGCAACAGGCCAATAGACAGAAGTCCCACCACCCGGCGTGTTGGATTGTTGTAGTTAGCGATTGGCATAGGGGTTTCCTCAGAAGCTGACTTTCAATCCGAACTGAAACTGGCGTGGATCGAAGGCTTGGGTCGGTTGGCCAAAGGTTGCATTCGGAGTCACTCCTGGGCCAAAGGTATTGTTTGGAACCCCAAAGTTGGCGCGGTTGAAGAGATTGAAGCCCTCTGCCAACACATCCAGACTGAGCCGTTCAGTAATCCGAAAGCGCCGACTGAGCCGCATATCGAGTGAGGCGTAATCAAAGCCTTGTCCGGTGTTCCGTCCCACACCGACTGGTCGATCATTGTTGTTAGTGTCGAAGTTTCGATCACTGCCGAGGAGAATGTTGAAAGGCAGGCGCGAAGTGTAGGTAAAGATATAACCTAACTGAAAACCCCGAAGTGTTTTCTGTAAGCCTTCTGATCTGTCCTCGGGGGCCTGGAACGAGCCGCTCACTACCAGCCGATGACGCTGATCGTTGTCGGAACGTCCTATGTCATCGCGCAGGTTGAAGTTGTTCTGTGGTGTAGAGAAAAAAAAGTTTCCCGCGTCGTCTGTAGTCTTCGAAAGAGTGTAGGACACTCTGACATTGGCCCAACGCGCGGCGCGCTTGTTGAATGAAACAACCATGCCGTTGTAGTAAGAATCACCGGCGCCTTCGAAGCGGCCAATGTTTCCCCAGTTCGGATCGGGTCGGCCGGCGCGCGTTGAGGCGGTATGGCTAGGACGAAAATGGGCTTTGTTCAGTCCTACTTTGCTTCCAGGCGCATAGAATCTGGAGACGCAAGGCTTGCCACGGCCAGGACGAGATCGCTTGGCGCCACGGGCTTGGCGACGTGAGTCTGATACCCTGCCAGGCGGGAACGTGCCGCATCTTCGGCGCTGGCGTAGCCGGTAAGCGCCAAAGCTGGAATGGTTCCACCTTTTTCGGATTCCAGCGCTCGGACCGCCCTGATCAAATCGTAGCCATCCTCACTTGGCATCGCAATGTCCGACACCAGCACGTTTGGTTTCCATTGGCTCAAGATCTCAAGCGCGGCGCGGACTGTAGCAGCAGTTCTCACTTCGGCTCCGCTTTGCGCTAAAGCGATAGTTAACAATTCGCGGACATCCTCTTCGTCGTCAACGACCAGCACTCGCAATCCCTTTAAGATAGCTGACGACGCAAAGGACGCCGAACCAGGCAGGAAGAGCGCGGCCGCAGCATCGGCGTCTGTCTGCCCGGCCAGCAAAGGAAATTTCACGGTGAAGGTTGCTCCCGTTCCAATTCCTTTACTCGCTGCGCTAATTGTCCCGCCATGCGCCTCGACTAGATGTCGTACTATCGCCAGTCCTAACCCGAGTCCACCGTGCTGCCGCCTGGTGGTGCTTTCTGCCTGACGAAAACGATCGAAGATGTAGGGCAGGAATTCAGCACTGATACCTTCGCCGGTGTCCCTCACGATAATAACGACACTGGTGTTTTCACGTTTTAGCCGAACCGTGATCTGCCCTCCGGATGAAGTAAACTTGATCGCATTATTCAACAAGTTCCAGACGATCTGCTGCAAGCGCATGCCATCTCCTGAAACCAACCCGGCGCTTGGATCCAGCTCAAGCTGTAAAACGATCCCTCTGGAATCAGCCGCGGGACGCACCGTCTCAGTGGCTGCCTCAATTACCGGCATCAAATCAACCACTCCGCTCTCAAAACGCAACTGGCCGGAGATAATGCGCGACACATCCAACAGGTCTGAAATGAGTTGGTTTTGCGCAGAGGCATTTCGCGCAATCGTCTCAAGGCCACGAGCGGAAGTCTATTCGTCAAGCGTGCCTCGCGTTAGCAGATTCGTCCATCCCATAATTGCGTTAAGCGGCGTCCGCAGTTCGTGGGAGACTGTAGCCAGGAATTCATCTTTGACTCGATTCGCAGTTTCGGCTGCCTCCCGGGCCTGTTTCAAATCCTCAATGTCGGTGTTGGTGCCGAACCAGCAAGTGATCTCGCCGGTTGCGTCGCGAATCGGCAGAGCGCGGGAGAGGAACCAACGATAACTGCCATCCCTGGCGCGCAGCGGGAACGTGTCTTCCAGGATTTCACCGGTCTCGCGCGAACGGGTGATGCTGGCAACGACGCGGTCCACATGATCGGGATGATGGCACTTGGTCCAGCCCCAGTCCTTCATCTCTTCAAATGACATGCCGGTGTATTCAAGCCAGCGCTGGTTGTACCAGGTGACATTGCCGAGCTTGTCGCAGATCCATGCAAGTTGAGCCATGTTGTCGGCAAGCATGCGGAAGCGCTCTTCGCTTTCGCGCAGGGCCATCTGGGCCTGCTTGATGGCGGACACATCGTGGAAGGCGTTGATGGCGCCGATGACCTTGCCATGCTCATCGCGAATCGGATCGATGTTAACCAGCACGGGCACGATCTTGCCGTTGGGTTGGCGAATGTTGACCTCAGCATCGCGGAACGAGCGGCCCTCGAGCAGCGCGACCGCCATAGGGCACTGCTCGTGCGGAAGAGGTGTGCCGTCCGGCAAGATCATCTGATCGGAACCGCAAAAGCGCTCACCAATATCGCCCAGCTGCGGCGCTCGGCCCCACAGTTGCGCGGCGCGCTCATTGTAGTAGGTGATGGTGCCGGTGGCGTCGCAGGAATAGACGGCGGCGGGCATGAGTGAGAGCACTTGACGATGACGCGCCTCACTCTCGCGTAATGCTTTCTCGGCCTGCTTGCGCTCAATCGCCAGGGCCACGGTGCCGGTGACGAGATCGACCAGTTGCCGGTCACGCGAACTCGGATAGCACGGCTCTCGGTAGTAGATCGCAAACGTCCCCAGAACCCTGTTTTCTGCTGAGATGATGGGCGTAGTGAAACAGGCGCGCAGTCCCATTGCGAGCGCTTCGGCTGTGAAGGCGGGCCAACGTTTCTGCGGCAGATCGGCGGCAAGATCATCGCACGATCGTCGCGGTGTGCGACATTACGGCCGAGCTGCAACAGCCCAGTTCCTCCCGCGCATCCATTCCCCTCGTGGCCTGAATGTATGGCGTCGGCAAGCTAGGAGCCGCGACATATCCGAAGTGGTAGCCATCGGGCTCCATCAGGTGAATCGCAACGATCGGGCCGTCCAACTGGCGCTCCATCGAGCGCGCCAGAAAATCCAATATTCCACCGTCGCCTTCAAGCGGTGCGCCGGCGACCATTAGTTCCAGCGATTGCTTTTGGCACTCGATCAACGATTCGGCCCGTTTGTGCTCAATGAAGTCGGCGGCCTGTCGCGCGTACAGGTCCAGCAGGCGCAACTCGTTGTCACTGGATCGGTGCGCTGATCGGAAGTGCGTCGAGATCATGCCCAGGGGCTGGCCGTGACGGCCGATGATCGGAGTGGATTGCACTGCGCGATATCCGGCGTTGCGCACGATGTGAAGCATCGGGGCGAAGTCCAGATCCATCTCAATATCTTCAACAAGGATGCGCTCGCCGGTGCGCAGCGCCCGGCCACAACATGAGCCATCGTCCGCAGAGACCTCACGGAAGAAGTCGAGAAACTCCTTCTGGAAGCCGCGCTGGGCCTCGATCAGGAGCACGCGTCGCTGGGGATCCAGGATTTGGATGTTGCCGAAATCCGCGCCGAGCAGTTCAATCGTGGCTTCGAGCATGTCGTCAAGCCCTTCGCGCAGACTGCGCAGATTCCACAGGCGTGAACTCAATTCGTTCAATTTGGTTAAAGCATCGGCATCGGATTGAATCCGCGCTTCTACAGCCTTGCGCTCGGTGATGTCCACCAGCATGTTGATGCCGCCGACGAGCTTACCTGTATCGTCGAACAGCGGCGTGGGATAAGGTGTGAACCAGACACGCGTCCCGTCCGGGCGCTCTGCGATGGCTTCAGCGCCGCGGACAATGCGTCCCTCCTTAAGCGAGATCGCCATCGGGCATTCATCGTGCGGCATGGGCCGGCCATCGGGGTGGAATAGCTTCCACGTAACGCACCAATGATCCGAGCCGATGGTGGGCGTTCGGCCTGAAAACTCTATACAAGCTGGATTGAAATGCGTGATCTTGCCCTCAGCATCGGTGGTATAAATTGCCGCGGGGAGTGCGTCTATTATAGCGCGCGAGCGCGGTTCATTGCCCCCCAGAGCTTCGGCGTCATCGAGAACAAACAGCTCGTGAACCGGCTTCGGCGCCGTCGACACCGCCACCTCGCCAAAACCCGTTGGACTTCTTGCTCCTTGCGCAAGATTTCTACACTCATAACAGTCTCACCTAAAGATCATTACTGCAGAATGTCATTAGTACTGGTAGTGAGCAGGCAGGTGCAGCCAGTTTCACTCCAGACGTGCTCGTCGCCTGTGCCAGGGGAACCGTAGTTGTAATCGCCCGGGAAGAGCCGGCGCTCGTCGATCCACAGCTCACCGTCCAGGAGATGTAGTTCTTCTACGCCTGCATGAGTGTGCGCCGGGTATCGCGCGCCGGGCGCGAGGCGCACCAGCATGCTGACCCGATGCCTTTCCGTGTCGGTTGCGAGTAACTTGCATTCGATCCCGGGCGCGACCTGTTCCCATTCCGGCTCAACCCACTGCTGCGCCGGCGCCAGCACTGGAGGCTGGCCGGTTTCCTCAGCTATGCGAAGCGCCAATCGGATCTGCAGTGGTGTCGTGGGACGTAGCACATCGGTAGGCCAGGAAACGAACTGATTGATCACCGGGCGCAGGCTCTCCACCTCGCTCTGGCAATCCGGGCACGAGGCGATATGGGCTTCGGCTGCGGCAACCTCGCTCGAAGGCAACGCCTGAGCCGCATAGGCGCACGTTACCTCGCTGTGTTCGCACTTATTCAGGTTAGAGCTCGGACTCATGGCTTGAAACCTCCGACGAGACCAGCCGGGGCCTCTAAGTGCGTGGGCTCGGACGTTCGATAACGACCGCTCGAATTTCTTACTTGCCGGGAACCGCGCGAGAGCGAGTCTTGCATACCCTTTAAAACGTCAAATGCGAGCTCTTGGATTGGTCTGAAGATGGCAGGCGGTAAAAAGTAGCGCCGAGTGGTGAGAGTTCAATATCGAAGATGCCCGGCGCTTCCCAGGACGACCGCCGAGTTCGGGTTGTCGCTTTTTGAATAATATGCGCCGAGGTGCTTCAGCGAAGGATATCTTTGATACTGGTAACCAGGAGGCAGGTGCAGCCAGTTTCACTCCAGACGTGCTCGTCGCCTGTGCCAGGGGAACCGTAGTTGTAATCGCCCGGGAAGAGCTGGCGCTCGTCGATCCACAGCTCACCGTCCAGGAGATGTAGTTCTTCTACGCCTGCATGAGTGTGCGCCGGGTATCGCGCGCCGGGCGCGAGGCGCACCAGCATGCTGACCCGATGCCTTTCCGTGTCGGTTGCGAGTAACTTGCATTCGATCCCGGGCGCGACCTGTTCCCATTCCGGCTCAACCCACTGCTGCGCCGGCGCCAGCACTGGAGGCTGGCCGGTTTCCTCAGCTATGCGAAGCGCCAATCGGATCTGCAGTGGTGTCGTGGGACGTAGCACATCGGTAGGCCAGGAAACGAACTGATTGATCACCGGGCGCAGGCTCTCCACCTCGCTCTGGCAATCCGGGCACGAGGCGATATGGGCTTCGGCTGCGGCAACCTCGCTCGAAGGCAACGCCTGAGCCGCATAGGCGCACGTTACCTCGCTGTGTTCGCAACGGTTAGGAAGGAATGCAGTCATGGTTTCGCACTCTCCTCAGTCAGCGTGCCCCGCAGCTTGTGTAGTCCTGAACGAATGCGCGTCTTGATGGTGCCAAGTGGTTGATTCAGCCGCGCCGCCGCTTCGGCATGCGTAAGCCCGGCAAAGAACGTTGTTTCGATTGCCTGGCGTTCGTCCGGCGTGAGCGTCGCCAATGCCGCGCGCAGTGAATCGCCCTGCTCGCGCAGTTCTAACAAGTCGCGCGGATCGGCAGCGACCTCAGTCGGCGGCTGCACATCGCCGCTATAGCTGCGCTTCTTTCGGCTGTCAAAACGCAGGCGGTCGATGGCCCGCGAGCGCGCCTGGTTCATGATCCAGCCGAGCACCGTCCCGTTCGCGGGGTCGTAACGCGACGCCCGCCGCCAGACGTCATGAAAAACGTCTATCGTGAGCTCTTCAGTGGTTTCCCGGTTGGCCGTGAGGCGCATAATCAACGTGAAGACGATGCGATGCGACCTTTCGTAGAGTGCATGTAGCGCGAGTTGGTCCCCTGCGGCAATTGCCTGGACAAGCGTGTGCCAGTCCTGCTCCAGCACGGGCGGCTCGCACTGGGCGTACAACACGTCGCGTAGAGTCGCGGGCGATTGTTGGGTAGGTTTTTTGCCCATGGCCCAGTTTTGTGGCGGCAGAGATGTTTGGCCCCGCGTCCGTCAATCGCATTCGGCCTTCCCTCAAACATCCCGAAGAAAGAACGCGGTGGCTGGCCCTGACAGAGTTCGTTCTTTCCTACTTCGTCTCGATGGAAATCCGAACCAAAATACAGCAAAAGCCGACTGCCTTACAATTAAGTCATGATTGCCAAGCGAATGGACCTCGCAGAAGTTTTAGAGGCGGCGATTCGAATCGACTCGGCCTTAGCCGCAGGGCGTGACCGCCGGAGTGGTCCATAGAGACGTCAAAACCATGGAACGTGATGCTGCCGCCCTGACGGTCTCGTGAAAGTACTGGAGAAGAAGGCCAAGCCACTTTGCGAAGAGTCGGTTGCGCTATTACGCTTCCCGCTTTCCGCGCATTATAAGACTTCGCCGCGCACGACCGCCAACGAGAATAGATATGTTTGAGACTTTCAAGTTGCGTTCTGGCTGAGTGAAACAGAATTTGGAGACGTGAAGATGAAGTGATCGCATATTGAATCTATGTGAATGTAGCTGACTTTGACGGCTAACCATTCCCGGCAAATATTGGTGCATCTCGTTTAGAGAAATTATGGAGGGGCTTCGTACAGCTTAAAATGTTGGATTTATCACCATCAAGGTTCACTAATTATCGGTCAGCTAAAATTGAATCATGGCTGAGGTTGAGCACAATGTGGACAGCAATAGTCGGCACGTCGCAGGCGCTCCACGGGTACCGATCCGTGCGTCGCGGTGCCAGTCCGGACCCACGGCCTAGCCCAGAAAGTCGCATAATGGTTATCGTAGTAGCTCAGAGTCACACTGGGCGAGGCGGCAGCGTTAGCCGTGGAGCGGGGCGCGGACCTCGTGGCGCTGGACGAGGCGCTGAACCTACTGGCCGAGCTGGATCAGCGGAAGGCCCAGGTAGTGGAGATGCGTTTCTTCGGGGGGCTGTCGGTCGAGGAAGTGGCCGAGGTGCTGAAGGTCTTTAAGGATATGACCTTGCGCGAATCTACGCGCTGGCTGGCAATAGCCAGGAAACTTTAAAGTGGTTGCGCAAGACCGTTAATGAGGGATTCCCATCCCACCCGCTTTTTGCGCGTGACTCATTTCTCGATCCGATCAGAAAAGACCCGTCCTTCATTCAATTCATGGCCCAGATGAAGATTCGTTGGGAAGGTTACCAGCGCGAATTCGGCTGAGACTGAAAGCACAGACTAATAACATTAACGTATATCGCGCGGCTCGCTTGCGGAGGTGGGTTTTAAATAGTTGACGAGCTGGTGAGCAAGCGAACGGCTGTAACGTGTCGCTCCGCTTGTATTCATGTGCATTTCATCAACGAAGCTATCTTCGTTCAATCCTTCCACCAAGCGGGTATCCAACAACACTGCTCCAGCGGCTTTCGATGTGTTTTGAATAAGCGGGTCAATCTCATAAGGAGATTGCATCGGCACAGCGACTAAAATTACATGCGTGCCGTTATTCGCTGCCATTCGTAAAAACTTATCCAATCGATGATAAGTGGGCTCGGTGACTTTCGGACTCCCGTCACCACTGACCCTAAACGCGTTCTTGTTGATGCGCTCGGCGCTTTCATAATAATGCGGGATGAATAAGCCCAACACCCTTCGATGGACGCTGGCTCTATAAGTGAACGCGGCTGACCATTTCGAAAGCAGAAACTCGACCCGGCCGTCGAAGTTTTGCACGTCGTCGGAGAACATTTCAGGAATGTCTCGGACACTGCTGTAATAACGCGCCACAATCGAGCGCTGAAGCGCAGAATCTTCAAGATGATCCTGGGAGAAGCATAGGACCAGGACATCTGGTGTTTGCCCCGCGTCAACGAAATGATGCTTGAACGCATAATACCAATCGTTGATCCTTGTATTCAGTAGATATATTCGTTCGACATGAACTGGCGCGGCGTCCAGCGCTCTCATTTCCTCAATAAGAACATTGGGGTTCACGTTAGATTCGACCAGCGAATTTCCAAAAACCAAAACCCGCTGACCTTCGCCCGCGGCCAATTGCTTCGATATGGCGGGTGCGGTCAGGTGTACCGACGATCTCCGTTCAAATATTCTTAGGCCCAGCTCGCACACTGCGAGCACCAGCACAACCATCAGGACGACTTTCGCCTCTGCCCTAGAATTGGAAATAGATGAAAACATTGCTCACCGGAGGTGGAAAAAACCATAGCATCAAGACACAGTAAGTATAGACCATGCCGCGCGCCAGCCAGTTGATCCGAACCAGTTTGAGTGGATCGCCCTTCCGCTCGAGCCAGAACTCGTAAGCCATTAGCGGCCCGGCATAAAAGGCGATCATCGCTAGACCCGAGATAGCAAACGGTGTCACGCGAAGATCGCCCGCGATTCGCTCCAGCATATTCCCAACCTGGTCCATTGATCTCGCGCGAAATAGTAACCATCCAAAACATACAAGGTGAAACGTCACCAAAATCTGGACCAGACGGACCGCTAACGTTTGTTTAATGACTAGACTCGATTCTTGCGGTGTCTTAAAGAACAGGTGCCGTCGTCCGTTGAAGAGTCTGTAGGCGCAGAGCAGCAAACCATGAAAGAGACCCCAGGCGAGAAAGGTCCAACCTGCGCCGTGCCAAAGGCCGCTCAGCAACATAACCACCAGTACACTATAGAACCAGCGCCATTTTGAAGATCGGTCGCCCCTGCTCACGAGGGGTATGAAGAGATAGTCGCGGAACCAGGTCGAGAGACTGATATGCCAGCGGCGCCAGAAATCGCCAGGTGAGACGGCAAGATAAGGCTGATTGAAGTTTGCCGTTAGCTCTATGTTCAACCACTTGGCGAGACCCTGCGCAATCGATGAGTAGCCGGAAAAGTCGCAGTAAATCTGAAATGCAAAGGCGTAAATGCCGACCAGGCATTCAACGCCGGATAGCTGCGTGGCGTCCGTGTTAAAGATCGTGTTAGCGATAACTGCCAGGTTGTCGGCAATTACGACTTTCTTGAACAGACCAGTGGTCACGTAGTAAAGGCCTTCACGGAAGTCGTCTGCTCCCTTCACTCGTGGTTTGCTGATCTGCGGCAGAAGTTTGGCTGCACGCACGATTGGACCCGCAACCAGGTGGGGAAAGAAACTCACAAAGAGTGCAAAGTCAGGAAAGTTCCTGGTGTGCTTAAACTGACCACGGTAGACATCAATCGTGTAGCTCATCGTTTGGAACGTGTAAAAGGAAAGGCCTACCGGGATTAGCAGGCCGAGCAAAGGCAACGAGACTTGTAAACCCAGGAGCCCAAGCAAGGCGCTAAGCTCACCTGCGAAAAAGTCGAAGTACTTGAACAGGCCGAGTAAGCTGAGCTGCACACAGATCGATACCACGAGGATCGCTTTCCGTTGGCGTTGAGATCGGCTTTCGCCAATGCCTATAGCTGCAAAGAAATCGATAACGGTCGAGAAGAGCATGAGGAACAGAAAGCGCCAGTCCCAATAAGCGTAGAACACATAGCTCGCGACCAGCAGCATGAAATTCTGCGCCTTGTGTGAAAGCAGTCTGTAGAGGATGAGGACGCAGGCGAAGAAAACCCAGAATAGATAGCTGTTGAATAACATGCCGGATTATTTGCGACTCGTCTCTGGCGATTGGTGTTCGATCGCTGAGGAAGTACTTGATACTTAAGCCATTGTTCTTATTAGCAGCGCGAGAGTCTAAAAGTAGATATGGCTGCGAGCAAGGGGTTACGGACAGTCGCTAGACCCAAATGGGTCCTGGCAGAATGGAATCTTCGCCTCGATTCGCGACCCATATAGAATGCTCGTAAGCTTTGGCACATTAGAACGTCTATACGTTAGACGCTTTTCCATAATCGTCTTCTCGAATCACTTCTGTTGACTGTCTAGGATCTAGTTACCGCAATATGGACATTCGAAGTTTCCGCTCATCGATCCTCATCGTCATAGCCCTCGCGGCGTGCCTATTCAGCGCTCAAGCCGCATCCGCTCACGAAGGCTGGGGGATCGTCGTTGACCGACAAGGCCAAATTTACTTTGCCGACATTCCCACGAACACGATTTGGAGAATCAATCGCGAAGGAAAACTTGAAGCATTTCTGCGCGATAAACACTCGCACGCGCTCGTCATGAGTGAGGACGGCAGCATCTACGGCAGCCAGGAACATCACGCGGCGGCTGTTGGAAGCCTTTGGCGAATCGCACCCGATGGCAGCTTTTCGATCGTCTTCAATCCGGTTCGCGAGTTTCCGCTCAACCTTCATCCCTTCATTGTTGACCGTGATGGGAATGTCTACTCTACAAACTCCATAAGTTTCCCGAATCAAAGCGACAAAGCGACACTACTCAAAGCTACGCCAAGTGGAGAAGTCACCAGTCTTGCCGGTGGTCTTCGCGGTTATCGAGATGGGCGAGGCGGCGAAGCGCAGTTCTCAGGTATCGACGGGATGGCCTGGGCACCCGACGGGTCTTTGTATGTCACAGACGGCGTGTACGTTCGGCGCGTGTCGCCGGACGGCGCCGTTACGACGCTTGGTGGTGGGGCACTGACAACTCAAAGCTTCGGGGAAGACTTAATGGGTTTGGCGGTGGCTCAAAATGGAAGCGTGTATGTGGCTGATTACAGCCAGCGTCGTTTGCTTCAATTGCTGCCCGACGGAAATACTCGAACGATGTTGGAGACGGGTTTATTTTGGTCGCCGACCGGAGTTACCAGTGTGGGACAAGATTTTTATGTTCTAGAACATCTACGGATGCCGCTGGTTATTCTAGGCGACGTGGGCATTGGGCCATATGTGCGTGTTCGCAAGATTTCATCTGAGGGTAATGTGACGACGATCGCTACGGTGTGGGGAAGAAATACAATCACAACTGCGATCGTGTTGCTTGCCTTCGGCGCCTTGTTTGTTTTCGTTCGGCGTTGGGCCCTCAATCAGATCAGGTGGGCCTTAGGCAAGAGAGGTGCGGCGCCTCATTAGGTCCGGGTTCATAAGCGAAGTCAGGGTTCGGCTTTGCCGCCTGATGTGCGGCGGTGGCTGTGCCCCGCCGACAACGCCGGGTTACCTCCGGGCTATGCCCCTGGTTCGGGCTTAGCCCAGAGACCTATTGGGACAAACCACAACAACCGCTGCCTGAGATTAAGCGTCCCTTGAGCCGCACCTAGAATACTTTCAATCGCTGATTGTGTGACTTGCGCCCTTTCCCAGCCCGCGGAGCGGGTGAAAGCGTAAAGGCTGGGGTGAAGCGCAGCGGAACCCCAGTAGTTCGACGATTAACAAACCGAGCCCGCGGAAGCGGGCGACAGCGGACTGATTAGCTCTGTCGCCCGCTCCGCGGGCTTGTTTGTTTTCGATTCCATGTTTCCTGGGGTTCGCTGCGCTTCACCTCAGGCGTTACGCTGCCACCCGCTTCGCGGGTACCTATGTTAAAACTTCGCTTACGGAATTGGTTTGCGCGTGACGGTCCTCGGTCGTTCGCCGCCGCCAGTGGAAGGCATTTTCGTTTCAACTCTTTCTACTGTTACTGGCACCGCGCTTTGCGTATTTGGTTTGGGACGCGTTTCGAGTGGCTTCGAAACCGTAGGGACTTTCGGTGTCTTACCGACCGCCTGCTCCTTCGCCACTCTCGTGGCAACTGAAGCCAGTGGCTTCTTTGTCTCAGTAACACGTTCCTTAGTGGAGGACACACGCGCACCTACCGGATGAACTTCTCGTCGAATAGCGCCTGGTTTTGCATCAATCGAACGCGCTTTGCGCGAGTCGTCAGCGATGGGTCTTTCAATCAACTTTGCCTCCGCGACAGCCTGCGCCTCATCAACTACGGACACTACCGGAGTTGGGCTGACGCTCCCACTTGCCTCGACTTGTGCATTCGAAATCAAAGCCGATTCGGAAGACGCAACTGAAGTCGGCACTATCTGGCTGGCGGTATCCGGGGTGGTTGGTGGCGGAGCAGAACTCACTGTCACCACCTGAGAACTCGTTAAACTCACAAGGACAATCACCGCCAGGGCGAGGACTAAAACTAGTGCAGAGCTGGCCAGCACCAGCTGCGCTAAAGTCAGTTTTGTTTTGACGAAAAACTCGGTAAGCGGGGAGTGGCGATGCACTTTCGTGCCTCCGTCCAATATAGTGGCAAACGATGCTTCCCCATCCAGGACTTGGGATTCATTGAGTAATCGAACTCGCGAAGCGGGCCTGTCTTCACGATAGTCGCCGACCGCACTGCTTGGGATCGGCTCCCTGGAGTGTGGCGGTTTGAGAACGTTTTCATCTAAGGGCTGATTCAGAATGACAGTAGCAAACGACGCCTCGCCGGGAAGCACCTGCGACTCATGCAGCGTTCGAACCTGGCGAGGACCGTCGATGACTATCCCTTCACTCTCGAGTTTAGGCGAGGTCAGGTCGATGTACTGAACATCGACTCTCCTACCCGGCAAGGTTATTTCATTCTCTTCGTAATAATCAGGAGCCCAGACAGCCGCAGGAGAAAGGTCAACATCTTCTGAGGATTCCAGCCACTGCGGTTCATCAAAAATTCGATAACTGGTACTTGGCGCCAGAGCTGACATCACAGCCTCCCTTATTCCTGATCAAACTGCGACGCGTGATAAACCGGTGCTGAGCACTGGTTGAATCGCGCGTAACGCGTGTCAAATTTGACTTTGGGTTGCCGCCTTAGCAGGGCGGCTATCGGGAGAGCGTGAGACGATCTGATTACGGTTTCCGAGTCAAAATCGATCTCGCGGGCTTGGGCGTACTCTAGCGAGAAACCGCAGGTTCAGTCAAACACGCCGCGCCGCTTCTTCAGTCACGCGCCGCTTGCACCTTTGAAATATTCGTCCCGTACTCGAGCGATGCCTCGAAATCCCTGCGTCCGTGGGGCGTCAGGTCCAGTATGTTCCAAATCGGATTCCACTCGTCAATGCCGCGTTCTTCGACGTCTTCGGCTAGTCTTGGATGGACACTGTAGAAATGTCGTAACGCGCCATCACTGTCTCGAGTGAAAACTGAGATCGTTGAGTCCTGCTGTCCCTGCTCGTCCTCGCTGCCGAGATCGTACTTAAAAGTGCTGTCGCCGGCGCTCAAGAGACGCAGCTTGTCCCAACCTCTGACTCGCGCGTGCGCACGTAGGGCAGAAGGGTCAGCCGCCGCGACAACCGCCACGTCAATATTTTGCGCGAGGTGATGAGCAACACCATTCCAGCTATCGAGCCACGCGGTACACATTGGGCATGGACCGGTTTGTTTCTTCCCGAACATCATCTGATAGATCACGAGGGAACGATCCGGAGCCGTGAATAATTCGCTCAACCGTACGGTTTTTGTAGGAGTGTCGCCCTCATCAAGGGAAGCCGGCCCTTCAAGAAATTCGTAATCCCGAATTGTCGCTCCTTCCGGCAAGCTCCGCCTCAGCTCTGCGCATCGTTCGCGTTGTTTCATTAATTCAATTTCTGCCAATCGCAGCTCTTCTCGCTTTGCAAGATACGCTGGCGACTCATTCGGCAGATTAGTTTGACGATACGTTCCATCAATCATTTCGTGGACCATTAGTTTCACCTCCGCTAAAAAACATAGAGTTTCCGCTTTCCTATCAATTGAGGGCATCGAAGGAAATCAAAGACAGCCAGTTCGGGGAAAGAAGGAAGACGTGCCGAATTAACACGACCGTGGAAGCGACCGTCGTCCTCCGCGGTTACGGCACTCTACCCGCGCCGAGCTGCCTCGATGGCGGCGACGTCAATCTTCTTCATCGACAACATGGCCGTGAAAGCCCGCTTTGCCTCATCGCCACCGGCGTTGAACGCCTCAGTGAGCACACGCGGGGTGATCTGCCAGGAGAGGCCCCAGCGGTCCTTACACCAACCGCACTGACTTTCCTGGCCGCCATTGCCGACGATCGCATTCCAGTAGCGGTCCGTTTCTTCCTGGTTGTCCGTGGCGATTTGGAAGGAAAAAGCCTCGCTGTGCTTGAACTCCGGGCCGCCGTTTAGACCGAGACAGGGAATGCCCACAACCGTGAAATCTACCGTCAGAACGTCGCCTTCCTTACCACCAGGAAAGTCACCTGGCGCCTTGTGAACTGCGGTCACTTCAGTGTCTGGGAAGGTGGCGGCGTAAAAGCGCGCCGCCTCTTCCGCATCCTTGTCGAACCAGAGACAGATCGTGTTCTTCTGCGTCATATTGTACTCCTTTTGTTCGGATCCGTTTGAAAGATGGCGTTCTAAGCTGAGCGTCAGCAGTTCAGTCTTGTTTCGTGTGATTTCGTGGATTGTCTTCTAACGCTTCGCATTTTTACTCCCGTCAGACTAAGTTAACGCTTGGTTTCGTAGTTCCTGAATCCCTTAGTTGAATCACCATTACTGCTCCTTCGAACTCGGTTCGCGACAACAAGTGCAAGACCGGTACCGGCGACCAGCGCCCCGATTAAAACCGGATGCAACGAGGCCTTCGTATAAACCGACGATTCGGCAACATGACCTGGGTAACCCCCGCGCTCATCGCCGTCTTCGGAAGCAGCATGCAGACTGTCCTTCCTGTTAAGCGTCCGCGGCTGTTCCGACTGCTGCAAGTCGAACATTGTCGCCTCCATCAGCTTGTCCGTGAGCCGTGGCGCATAATAACCGGAAGCCGACATTGCCTTGCCGCCACCGCCAACGTACACATCGCGCTCCGGATTCTCAGCGCAGTGGAGAATGGCTTCGGCGACTGTTTCAGGAGCATAAACTGGCGGGGGGTTTAAAGGCTCAACTGGCAAGAGGTTCTTCGCGTGCTTGCGATACGGAGTATCGATTGCACTCGGCTTAATAAGCGTCACTGAGATTGGACTGCTCTCTTCTTCGAGTTCCATCCTGAGTGCATCGGTATAGCCTTTAACTGCATGCTTGGAAGCACAGTAGGTCCCCTGAATTGGAATGGCCCGATCTGACAGAACACTGCCGATATTGATAAGCGCGCCGCCACGACCACGGAGATGCTCGCATGCGACTGTGGAGCCGTTGACGACGCCCCAGTAATTGGTCTCGAAAAGCCGACGCTGGTCTTCAAGTGACTGGTCCAGGATGCGTCCGTAGATAGACACGCCCGCGTTATTGATCCATGTGTCGAAACCGCTGAAACGCCGTAAAGCCTCGTCGGCAATTCTGCGCACATCTTCCAGGTTCCCGACATCACCTGCGACGTAAGTACAATCGCCGCCCTCCGCGTTGATTTGGTCAGTTATTCGCTGCAACGCCGATTCGTTTCGCGCGTTAAGTACCAGCCGGGCGCCACGCTTCGCCGCCAAGCGCGCCGTCACCAAGCCGATGCCGGAAGACGCGCCAGTTATGACTATCACTTGCTCTTCGACCTTCTTTAATTTGATTCTCATCATGACCATCCCTTTGTTCGACCAAAATACCCATGTTCGAATCCAACATCCTGCTGGGTCTTCACTCACGCGGTAGATGCTCACCGGATTGCGCCTCAACCGCGACTCCGTGTTTAAAGACCATCTCCCCGCCCAAGTACCCGGAAATCGAAACCAGGACAACGCCCAACACCGACAGCGCGAATGGAATGATGTAACTGCCGCTCACCATTGCCGCGCCACTCGTGGTACGCAAGTAGAGGCTACGCCGCAAAGATCAATAGCGCAATCACGTTAAGACGCGCGTGCCAATTAGCAATCTTGACGACTTTTGGATCCTTCAGCGAGAGCCAATCAATAAAGCCGGGCACCGCCGCCACCGCAGCCCCCAGGCAGCCGCCCAACAGAGTGTAAAAAGCTATGTAGTCTCTCCACACCGGATTGCCCCGCCAAAGAAAGATCACGTCAGCGACAAGTGAGAAGACCCAAAGTGCAATTGGAAATGGAATAATCATCGGGTGGATAGGATGTCCACCGATGCTTGCAGGACTTGCCATATTCGACTCCTTTCATGCGGTCACTCATACCGGCCCTTAAAGCAATTCCAGGGGCCGTTTAATTCTTGCACGCTTGTGCGAGCAGTTGCGGGATCCTTAGTTGATCTACACTAGGTCTCACATTCGCTTTGAAGATGCGCCAGACTTCCTGTTTCGGAATGTCCGTCGGATTCAAGTTGGATTTACGCGTCACGTAACAGGCGGAGAAGACGTGCTCGCTGCCGTCCCGATGGCGTGCGGCGATTACCGCCGGAACCTGGGCGTAGAGACTACCGGCCGCACCTTCCAAACGAGTAGGCGGCTGCACTATGAGTTGCACACTAGTCGTCTCCGCATACCCGCGCGCGAAGTCGTCGAGTTTTCCTGGCGGTGTTTCCCAGTAACGGTAAGCGCGCTCATACTCCCGGATATTCACCGCATTGAAATATGAGGCCAACAATTCGACCGGGCTATTCTGATTCTCGTAACGTTGTTCGGCAGTGGCGTCACCCGAAGGTTTGACAAAGTTGAGGGCGCGGCGCCCTTCATCGTAGAAAATCGTCAATTGTTTATCCGAGAGCTTATACCTTCCTACAGATCCCAACGCTTCAAAGTACCGTTGTTCCTGATTCATTGCGTCCGGGTCCACACATGCCCTCTTGGTGCTTATGATCCTACTTAGAGAAAGACGCTCACCCTGGATCTGATAACCGCCGCCATAAGAGTTGCAGCCGCTGTTGCCACCGACTCTTTGGTCCCCACTGAACTCCAAAGTGATGGTAGTTCCGCTAATGACCGAAGCCGGTGTGTCTAGATTGCCAAAGGATGCGAGCCGCCACTTTGTTGAAGCAAGCGCGTCAGCACCGCTCGGGATCGTTGCGGCGAGGCGGAGCGGAAACAATAATACAATTGTTAACAGCAATAATTGTGAACGTTTCATGGCTGATTCTCTTTCCAGTTTAAATGCGCCGCCTGAAAGCCTATTTCTTTCTCGTCGCTGCCGCCTTCCTCGCTGAACGGGAACGCGACGCTGCTGAACGTTTGGCTGCCGCTTTATGAGCCTGACGCGATAGCGCAGTTTTGGAGGCAGCGCTTCGACCCTCGCGTTTTAGCGCTTGCAAGGTTGCGCGCGAACGCTTGGTAGAAGGTTTTTTCTTAGCTGCCTTCCGCCCTTTCTTCACATCTCTCTTGGCTTGTTCTCTTGTCTCCGTGGAAGCCTGCCCCTTTTTCGGTGGAGGAAGTTTCACTCCTGCCCGGCGCGCTTTTGATAGGCCAATTGCGATCGCCTGTTTGGCTGAGCGCGCGCCGTGTTTGCCCTCGCGAATGTGTTCAATCTCTTCATGAACAAACTCGCCAGCCTGGGTGCTTGGTGATTTACCTTCAGCTTTGTCCCTGGCCGCGCGCTTTAATGTTTCTCTTTCCGGCATTTTGCGCCTCCTGATCAGTTCGGGAAGTGTGTAACGAGCCTGGCAGGCGTATCGAGTACTAGCTTTTTTAGCTTGCGTCTTGCGGGAGAAGCACGCCTAAAGGCTGTACTCTAAACGCCTCGAAAGACTTCGAGCACCAGCCAGTGTGAGCACCCTAACAGTCTCGTCGTGTCCGCCTTCGGCGGCCAACATTAGCGCCGTCTTGCCTTCACCATTTTTGGTGTTAACGTCTGCCTTGGCGGTGAGCAAGGCAGCCACCACTTCATTATGTCCAAATCGTGCTGCCTCAATTAGCGATGTATTGCCGTGCTCATCCACGCCATTCACATCGGCGTTAGCCGACGCTAATAACGATTTAACGGTGTCAGCATTTCCTGCGCGCGCCGCCCGAAGCAATGCATCAGTCTCTGGACTGCGGGTAGCGCGCCGGGCAGCGTCACAACCCGCGATTAAGACCAGTAATGTAAATAAGACCGCTAGCGTTTGTTTAGCTTGCAATTCTCCTCCTTGAAAGACGATCTCCAATTCTGTTTCTGCTCAGATGCAAACCTGAAGAAGAATCGGGTCACTGCCCTGCCGCGGACGCTGCCGCAGTCGGCTCCGAAACTTCCTTAACCACTTCGGCTGTTACTCCCGCCTTTCCACGCAGAGCGATGTCGGCGAGCGCGACTATTCCACAGCAATAGCCGTCTGCATCGACTACCGGCACGCGACGAATTTTTTTGTCCTCCATGAGCCAGGCACACTGCCCCACAGACATCTCAGGGGTTACTGTCATACACGGAGTGGTCATGCAATCTGCCGCGGTTAGATGGAGTGGATTAAGCCCCTTGCCGATCGTGCGGCAGACGATATCGCGATCCGTAACCACTCCGATCGGTCGCTTTGTTTCGATACTCTCCACAACGGGTATCTCGCCGCAGTCGTGATCAATCATCATCTGGGCCACTTCTTGTAAGGCCGTTTCCGAAATACAACAGGCCGGATCGGCAGTCATTACATCTTTTACTTGCATCGTCGTTCACCTCCGGAAATTCAAACCATTAATTCCATCGCCCCAACTCACCCGGAATCAAGCAACACTCGTTTGTTGTATCCCACGTGTTGGTCAAGTTTTTGCGTAGCGTAGGGGCAATCGCATGAAATCCACACATTTGGCTTCATTTCGTACGGGTTACACACTACGATCTTAAGGCTTGATTTAATAACTGGCGCGCGCAACATCGCACGTTGAGCTAACTTAACCTTCGCCTATTTCTGTTTGCCTATTTAACGGCTGTTTCACCGTGTGATTAAGCAACATGCATACCGATTGTTAACTCTCAGGGAAATATTTTCGCGTTGATGGTCCAATAGACCTTCCGGTTGCTGGACGCCGCTGAGGTGGCCACTTATGTTGTGCTGCGACAAGAAAATCGCAAGGAGTAAAACAGAAAACAAATGTTGAAAATGGCATCTGAGAAAGTTTAAGTGGTTCGGCAGTGCGACCTAAACGGAATGCCTGCGCACGTAAAAGAAAAGGAGAGAGTATGAGTCAACGTTTGGACTACTTCAAACAATCACCTGATCTGTCGAAAAAACTCTTTGAGCTGGGTGGGGCCGTGAAGAAGGGCTCGCTGGGAAACACTCTGCTTGACCTCGTCAACATACGAGCGTCTCAACTTAATGGCTGTGCGCTCTGTCTTGATATGCACTGCAAGGAAGCCAGGATACACGGGGAACGTGAACTGCGGATTTACCATATTCCGATATGGCGAGAATCACCGTTGTTTTCGGACGCGGAAAAGGCAGCGCTGGAATGGACGGAAGTTGTCACCCGGCTCTCGGATCACGGCATCGAGGATGAAGTTTACGATCGGGTTCGCGCCCAGTTTGGTGAGGATCAAATCTCGGAACTGACGTTCGCGATCGGTGTAATTCATCTCTGGAACCGCCTTAATGTAAGTTTTCGAACTGTACCCGGTTCGGCTGACGAAATGATGGGGTTAACCAAAGCAGGTTTGAATTGAACGAGCGATGAGTGTGAGTTTTCGAGCGGGGTGACAATATTCTGTCCGCCCTATCCAGAGCCGAAAGCCCTGGCGGGTAGTTTAGAGTTCAAGCTTCAGCTTGCGTGGGCGGGTAGTTTAGAGTTCAAGCTTCAGCTTGCGACGCCTTTGCCCATCACCGACCTGAAGATGAGCTGCGAACTACCCGCCTTTTCGACTGCTTCCCCGTGAGCGTTTCAGTCGGCGACTGTCCCCATTGATCCTGCCCGTTTGTCCACTCGTCCGTTTTTAGTCGTTCGGAGATTCCTCACGGACTAGTCTCGGCGACGATAGATTCTAACGTCAGCCTTAGGAGTTGCAGATGAAACTTGCTGTCTTAGCCACGATTCTCATTGCGTTGCTGTCATTGAGCACCAAGGACGATCCAGACTTGGGTGCAGCCCGCAAAGCTCGCGACCGCGGGGACATCAAGGTCCTCCAAAACGAAATCTGTAAAGCAGAAAAGAAAGCTGAAGCAACAACGTCGTTCGACGATTACATTCGACTTGCTCTCCTGCGCAATTGGATGTGCGAGGCGGCCGAGTCCAGCAACAATCGTCCAATGGTGAAGGCAGCGGCCCAGTCGGCAGTAGCGGCAGCGGAGGTCGCGGTCAAGCTCAATCCAGAATCTTCGAGAGCTCATCAGCTACTTGCCGACTCGCTGGGCCAACTGGCACCACACGTTACAGGCGGCGGAATGAAATACGGCCAGCGGTCTACGAATGAGGCCGATAAGGCAATCGAACTGGACCCGAAGAACGGTGATGCATATGTCACACGGGCCATCAGTTATCTCTACACTCCAGAAGCATTCGGTGGAAACAAACGGAAAGCCTTTGAGTTTTTCTCTAAGGCTAAGGAGCTGGATCCTCAGGCTGACTCTCCGCGCATATGGCTAGCCCTATTTCATCTCGAAGCCGGGAAGATGGACGATGCTCTTCGCGAGATAAATGAGGCACGCCGGCTAAATCCCGGAAGAAAGTTTGCCGAATACGTTTTCGAACAGGCATCGGCGGCCACTAAGGCGCAAAAGTGAGAGCGAGCAACGTTTGATGGGACAGCAGCTCGACCCTAACCGAAGGCGTTCGTAAACATCGCGCCCTCGCTTACGGTGGGCTAACTGCCCACTGCCGGCAACACCATTTGTATTGGCACAATAGTAAAGGATCGTCTCCATGGACTCATCAAACTCACGACTGACCGCATTTCTTTTTGGATTGTTAGCGGTCGCTCTTCTGACAGTACTTTTGAATTGGCCGCGACTCGAAGATTCTGCGGACGCTGCTTCACGACCCACGTTTGAACTTCAGAACAAAAGCCTCGACGATATCGTGCGCAGCGACTTTTTTGCCGGTATGAAGGGTGACAGGGCACGGCTTGATCGTGCGATGAAGTATTGCGAGGACATCCTGGCAAAGAATCCCAAACATGGTGAAGCTCTCGTATGGCATGGTGGCGGCTTGCTCGTACGCGCGGTCCACGCTTACACAGAGGGCAACGAGGCTACGGGAGACAAACTATGGAAGACGGGCATCGAGGAGATGAATAGCGCTGCGAACCTCGAACCAAATAATATAAAAATCAAAATAGGACGGTCGGCCACCTTGATTGGCTATGCTCAGTCGGGATGGGATCCGTCCGATTCTCAAAGCCGCGTCTTGTTGGAAAGCGCTCTTCGGGACTATGAGACTGTATATAGCTGGCAAAAACCGAACTTCAATAAAGTACCCATTCATAGTCGCGGTGAGTTGTTGTTTGGCCTTGCCAGTGGATGGAGTATTCTCGGCAATGATAGCAAGGCCCGAGAATATTTGAAGTTAGTTCTCCAGGAGTGTAAGGATTCACCGTACGAGGATCTAGCCAGACGCTGGTTAGCTAAAAGGTGGCCCATAGTTGTTCAACATGATTGTATTGGTTGCCACGTCTCAAGGTCGGGATTGTGATTTACTGTAGCGACGGCAGTCAGTGATCCGGTAGATGCGCGATGGATGGCGTATGCAAAACTGGGGCGGCCGCCACTACAAATGAAAACTCGCAACGAAGTTCTCCCGGTTGAGTGCCTACATGAAAAGCTTACGGCTGCAGCTGGTTTGGATATTAGGTTTGAATGTCACGATAGGCCTGTGCGTCGCAATTTCATTCTGGTGGCTTCAAAGCAACGGTAACCTCACTTCGCTTCCAACTCATCTGGCAGATTCCGCCATTCATGCTGTTATTTACGGAACGATGTTCGGGCTGGTAATGCCTTACTTTGCTGAGCGGCTTGGTTCTCTGCGGTTTCCGTGGAACTGGATGTTGATAATCAGTTGCCTGGCAGCGCTGGCACTGATAGCAACGGCCGCCTTGCAACTTGTGCTGGTGGCATTAGAGCTAATAACTCCGCAAAAATTCTGGCCAGAGTTTGGCTACAAGAGCGGCAGCGTTTTTCTTATTGCGCTGATCATCGCCCTTTCGGTCTGGGGTTATGAAAAATTTCGTGACCAGATTAACGCGACGAATCTGCAATTACGAACTCAGCAGTTAGAAAAAGAACGCGCACTGAAGTTACTAACCGAGGCTCGCCTTAGCGTTTTGGAGTCACAATTACGACCTCATTTTCTTTTCAATACTTTGAATAACATCGCCGCGCTAATACCCGAGGACCCCACTCTGGCGGAAGAGATGATTCAGCGACTCGCTACGCTTCTGCGCGTTTCTCTCGACAGTCACACAGGTAGATACGTCACTCTCCGAGACGAAATCAGGCTGGTCACAGACTATGCTGAGATTGAGAAGATCAGGCTGGGTGGACGTCTTTCTTTAACCATAGATATTCCACCCGAACTGGAACATCACACCCTTCCACCGATGACGTTGCAGCCGCTCGTCGAAAACAGCATTAAGTATGCGATTTCGCCTCGAATCCAGGGCGGGCATATCAGGATTTCCGCACAAAGGGAGAATGGAAAGGTCACTCTCTCCGTTTGGGACGACGGGCCCGGCTTCGAAGTTGAACAAATTATCCCTCGTCATAGTATTGACAACTTGAATGCGCGACTGAGGAGCATGCTTGGAGACGAAGCAAAGTTAGCCGTCGCCCGCGAGGACAGAGGTATTCTCATAACGATTTCATTGCCGGCGATGACTGCAATGACGCCATAAACCACGATGGATAAAATGCGTGCGTATCTTGTTGACGACGAGTCGTTGGCACTGGACCGGCTTGCCAAGCTGCTGAGGGCGACCAGGCGCGTCGATGTAGTTGGGGCCACGACGAACCCAAAAACGGCCATCGACTTTCTTTCTTCAGCTCAGCTGGATGTGATTTTTCTCGACATCCATATGCCGGAGCTAAGTGGCTTTGAACTTTTAAACCGGCTTCCGAGTCAGCCGCCAGTCGTCTTCACGACTGCGTACGACCAGTATGCACTCAAGGCCTTTGAAGTTAACTCAATTGACTATCTGCTGAAGCCGATTGATTCCGGAAAGCTTGAGCGGGCTTTAAATAAACTGGAATCGCGAAGGAACAATGGCAGCCAGGGTGAGTTAACTGGCGAGCTTCGTTCAACGATTGTCAAACTTGCCCGCTCGCTAACGGTCGAGGAGAGCGCATTTCCCAATCGAATCTGTTCTCGTATCGGTGATCGTATTGTCCTGATTGACCTGGACCAAATAACTCACTTCTATTCAGAGGCGAGGCTAACCTATGCATCCACCGGCGCGCGGCAATACATTGTCGATTATTCGCTCTCTAGCCTCGAGGAGGCGCTCAGCTCCCAGGGCTTTCTTCGCATACACCGATCGACTCTGGTCAATTTAGCTTCTATCGATGAGCTCCATCGTTGGTTTGGCGGACGAATGATTGCTCGAATCAAGGGTTCCAACCGAACCGAGCTGACCGTGGCCCGAAGCTTCGTTCCGATGCTGCGGGAAAAACTCGGACTTGAATAACAAGTCTACGCTTGATGCCTGGCTTTTTTAGTCTTTAGTTCGCCAATCGCACCCTTACATGCGTCTAATAAAGTGCGCCTTTGTTTAGATCGGCCTCCCAAAGGGCTGGTCATCATTGGCCCTTTGCCAAGCAACTAAACTACTATTGATTAAATCCAACGTCCCTCTTCCTTTTTCCGTTCTATGAGGTAGCAATCATGATAAGAGTGCGTTTAATCCACTTCGTTATTGGTCTTTTTCTGATTTTTGGCACCGTCGTTGGTGTCAGGTCACAGGAACCGGCGACCGACTCTCAAACGGACCAGCAAAAACAGGAAGAAAAGGAAGCGGCAGAGAAAAAGGCCACTGCCTTACTCGAGCAGATCGTGGGAGAAGTGCAGTTGTTAAAGCTCCCCGAGAATCGTATTCGAGTTCAGATTACAGCTGGTGACCTTCTGTGGAAGCGAAACGAGGTGCGCGCACGTTCTATGTTTTCGCTTGCCGGCGATGGCGTCGCTGAGATGATGCGCAGCACTGACGACAATATGCGACGCCGGGCCGCTCAGTTGCGGCAGGAAGTGGTGTTAACGGCCGCTCAGCATGATGCGGCTCTTGCCTACCAACTACTGGCGATAACTAAATCCTTAGCGCCACCGACCGATACTGCAATTAACTTTCGCCGCCCGGGTCCGGATTTTAATCTCGAAGAGAACCTGCTTGCGCGTGTGGCAGGGGTCGATCCGAAACTGGCAGCGCAAAAGGTTGAAGAAGAGTTAGCTAAAAGTCAGTATCCAAACACCCTCCCGCAAGTGATAGCGCGGCTACAGACTCAGGACAAAGAAGCAGCTGCAAGACTGAGCGCGAAAGTAGTAAGCAAGCTCCAAACGGAAAACATGCTTGCCAATGTACAGGCTCAAATGCTGGCTTTGAATCTTCTGCGCGCCGGTCCAATCTCTCCGCAGAGTGCAACTAACAAAAGTCTCGTGCCACTGCTCGGCGAATCGTCGTTTCAGGATTTAATGAATACGGTGATCGATGCTGCGCTCCGCGCCACCCCGCAGACAGCCACGAATCAACGAGGTCAAAATAATCAGCGTGGACAAAACAATCCACGGAACCGCGGAAACTTTGGCGCTGCACAGAATCCTAACCAAAGCCAGCTAACCGACGGGCAGGTCGAACAGCAAAACGCGCGAAGACTGTTGGGCGCACTTCAGACGCTGTTACCACAGATTGATCAATATGCCCAGTCTCGGGCTACGGCAGTGCGCAGCAAAATGATGGAGCTTGGCATGGATAATCAGCGGCGGGCGGCTTTCACTCAAGTTGATAATCTGATGCGTGAAGGGACTGCTGACAGTTTGCTTGCCGCGGCGCCGGCCGCTCCGCCAGGGCTGCAGTCAAGAATTTATCAACAAGCAGTGCAAAAGGCGCTCGAACAAGGAGAGACCGACCGCGCCCGTCAGATTGCCAACGATCATCTCGACGGCACGACTCGCGACAGAGTATTGCAGCAGGTTGAGTTTCAGTTGATTGCGAAAAAAGTTGAAGCAAATAACCTGAATGAGTTTCGGCAAACGCTCGCAAACTTGCCGAATGATGAGGAACGAATAGAGTTGTTGCTGCAGTTAGCTGCGCAGGCGCAATGGGCCGTCGGGGATCAGAAGCCGGCACTCGTTAGTAAAGGCGACCCGAAACTAGCCCTTCAGTTTCTGACTGAAGCTCAACGATTGACTATGACTCGGGCAACCAACTACCAGCAATTTGAGCAGCAATTAAAGGTCGCTCGTGCCTTAGCGGAACTGGAACCAGCGCGAAGTTTCGACGTGCTCGATCCTGGCATTGGCCAACTTAATGAACTGTTGGCTGCCGCTGCCGTACTTAGTGGATTTGAAGTCAGCGTGTTTAGGGACGGCGAGTTGCCACTTGAAGGCGGAAGCCGGTTGGGCGAAATGGTTGCTCGGTATGGACAGGTTTTAGCCATGCTGGCGAAAACGGATTTTGCACGCGCAGAAAGTTCCGCGAATAAGTTTCAGCTCGCGGAGCCGCGTCTCAGAGCAAAATTAGCCATAGTGCGAAGTGTCCTGGGCGTGCCGGAAGCTGCGCCGGGCAATTATGGCTTCCGCGGAGGACGCGACTTCCGAAGACAACGTCAGTAATAATCTAGAGCAGTTGCCGTACTAGGTAATTACCGTAGGCTCTTCCCTGCCTGTACGTTCATGCAGTTCAACCAGTTCCTTCGCTGCCTGGACCAGCGGAGCGACCACTTCCTCAAGTGTTCGCTCACCACCGTCGTCGCAGTACCGTTCAACATACAGACGTAGAGTGGCGCCTTCGGTCCCTGTTCCTGACAGGCGGCAAATGATCCGCGAGCCATCTTCGAGAAGTAGGCGGATGCCTTGCCGCTCGCTGATGCCCTGGTCCACTGGATCGGTGTAACTAAAATCATCAGCGGTCACAATGCGACTCCCCGCGGCGGAAGCTCCTTTGAGTGTCGGCAGCTTTTCACGAAGCGCGTCAATCATTCCTGTCGCTGCCTTTAACTCCAGACCTTCATAATCATGTCGTTGATAGTAGCTACGTCCAAAACGTTTCCAATGATCCTTAACCACTTGCGACACTGGCTTGCGAGTCGAAGCCAAGATCGAAAGCCAGCACAACACAGCCCATAGACCGTCCTTCTCCCGCACGTGATCGGAGCCCGTCCCAAAACTTTCTTCGCCACAGATGGTGCATAGACCTGCATCCATTAGGTTACCGAAAAATTTCCAACCGGTCGGCGTTTCGAAGCAATCGATGCCCAGGGCCTTAGCCACTCGGTCAACTGCTGTGCTTGTAGGCATCGACCGCGCGGCGCCTGATAAGCCGGATTGATAACCGGGAACGGAGCTTTGCGCGTGTTCGGCGATTACAGCCAGTGAGTCACCCGGCGTGACAAAAAAGTTCCGACCGAGAATCAGGTTGCGATCACCATCGCCGTCACATGCAGCTCCGAAGTCGGGAGCATCCGGGCCGTTCAGATAGTCAACCAACTCTTTCGCGTGGGCCAGATTCGGGTCCGGGTGATGGCCGCCAAAGTCTTCGAGAGGCGCGCCATTAATAACTGTCCCTGCTGGCGCGCCCAGACGCTCTTCGAAAATGTAATGTGCATAAGGACCGGTTACTGCGTTCATCGCATCAAACTGCATGCGAAAGCCACTTTCAAAGAATGCGCGAAGCCGTTCAAAGTCAAACAACCGCTCTAAAACCGCGATGTAGTCAGTGAGTGGATTGATGACCACAATCTCGGTATCGCCGAGACGAAATGTTCCTTCACGGTTGATATCAAGGTCAGGTGTTTCCAGCGTGAAATACGCGGTGATATTGAGTGTGTGCTGGTAGATACGCTCAGTGATCGACTCCGGCGCTGGACCACCGTTTCGGACGTTGTACTTAATCCCAAAGTCGGCGTCCCGACCTCCGGGATTGTGGCTGGCGGAAAGCACAAGGCCGCCAAGCGCCCCCTGCGTCCTGATCACTGCTGACACGGCGGGAGTTGAAAGCAGAGCATCGCATCCGACAAGGACACGACCGAAGCCGTTGGCCGACGCCATTCGCAGGATCGTTTGAGTGGCGGGTTTGTTGTGGTAGCGGCCATCTCCTCCGACGACAAGCGTCAGAGTTCCAAGTTCAGAATCGGTGATTTCTTTGATGGTGTTGAAAACGGCCTGGACGAAGTTCTCAAGATAATTCGGGCGCATGAAGACAGCGGTCTTTTTGCGAAGTCCGGAGGTGCCAGGACGTTGGTCCGTGAAAGGAGTAGTCTGAACAGTTTTCATGTTTACGCTTTCCTCTGAGAGTGCGCATGCTACGAAACAGATGTCCAGAGTTCAACCTTCGCGAGGTTGGTCCATCGACCTTTTTAAACTGATGGGGTTGCTGTTCATCCTGCGTTCAAACTGTGGCAGCTCTCATAGAAAGTGCTTCACCTCATTATCGAGATTCACATAAGGGTGCGCATGTGACCAACCGCTGGTATATTGAAGGCATCACAGTCCGGGTTAATTTGAAGGATCACTTAGTAATTGTTGAGATATTTTAATAAATGAGAACTACCATAAGCATTTTGATGGCTCTTCGGCTCCTTTTCACATTAATGGTGGCGGGAGCTGTTTATGCAGGCCCGAGCAATGTCGTTTCCGCACAATCGGGTGCGGACCTGGTCATGGTCCTGCCGTTTGAGAACACACCCGATGCCAATGAGCTTAACCGTCCGGAGTACAACTGGGTAGGAGAAAGCTTTGCTGATTCTCTGGCTGAGTTGCTCAACAAACCCGGACTTCGGGTGGTAACCAGCGCCGAGCGCGATCTTGCGTATCAACGTTTGCGTTTACCGGAAACGGTTATCCCTTCAAGAGCTACGGCCATCAAACTAGCCCGCGAAGCCAAGGCCTCAATGCTGGTTCTTGGTACCTACACCGTTAAGTTAGCTCCGGAAAATACTTCGCAGGATGCGAGCACGGATAAAGCGAATTCCTCGGCGGGCGTTCTGGTCCAGGGTACGGTCCGTGTAGTAAAGGTGAACGAGGGTCGCACGCTTGGGACGGTCTTTGATGGTGGTTGGGCCACCCAACATTTTGATTTCGGAGGGCCACTCACAACCCTGCAAAATATTCAGGGGTACCTTGCCTATCAGATTCTCCTAAAACAATTCGGTTCCGCACTTCCTTTTTCCCAAAGGATGTTGACTGAGGAAGCCACGAAGATTCCGCAACTGGCATTCGAGGCTTACGTCAAAGGGATACAGCTGAGCGAGCGAGATCCCAAACGCGAAAACTATTTGAAGAACGCCCTTCGATACTACGCTGAACCCAACGGAGGAGCCGTTTACCCCCAGGCCGCGTTCGAGTTGGGGCGTTTCCATATGCTGGCGGGAAAATGGAAAGAGGCAACGGAGTATTTTTCAAAACTAGAGAAAAAAGATTCGCGTTTTGTGGAAGCCGCATTTTATGCCGGGCTTGGCTACGCTAAGCTTGGTGAGTTTGGACGTTCGTTGGCTGCCCTTGTGCCTCTTGCCTCTGACGTACCGCTAATTGGGATCTACAACAATGCAGGCGCGGTAGCGGTGCTGGCGGCGCGTGAAGAGAAGAAAGAGGAGGAGCGCACCCGCTTACTCACTCAGGCTTCCTCCTTTCTGGGTCGCGCAGCGGAGTCGGCTCCAGATGATCCGACAGTGCTCTTCAACTATGCGCTTACGCTGTTTTTGCTGGAGAAATACGCGGAGGCTTCCGAACAACTCAAGCCGGTCATTACAGCCGATCCTCGCGACGGGCAGGCGTATTTTCTTTATGCTAAGTCTCTGGAGAAAGTTGGGAAGACTGACACCGCCACAGCCGCCGACGATCAAGCGCGCCGGTATCTGCCGACATATGCAAAATGGCAGACCGATTGGCAGAAGTCACAGACAGTAAACGCTGCATCTGCTCGGCTGCGCGATATCCTGAATCGTGATGATGTCTCTGACCTCATGCGGAAGCGGCAAACGGCTTCAGAAGGTAATTCTGGTTCATCCAAAACCGATCTGCTTGGCAAAGCGCGAGAGTTTTACCAGGAAGGGCGCGACGAAGAGGCGCTGGTTGAATTGCATCGGGCCGTAACCGTAGAACCCACAAGCGCCGAAGTATATTTGCTCAGCGGTCGAATAAATCAACGGCGCGGCGATCAGGAGGCAGCGATCGCGGCTCTCAAGACCGCAATATTCTGGGATCCAAAACTGATCGACGCACACATCCTTCTCGGAAGGATATTTCTTGAGCGTGGTGATCGTGGCGAGGCCACCAAGTATGCCACAAGCGCTATAACCATTGATCCCAACCACCAGGAAGCGATAGCGCTACAGCGACAGGTTACGATGGGCAAGAACTAACTTATCCGAATTCTCAAAAAGTTGGAGATTAGAGGCAAGTCTCTTGATGAGAATTGCCTCTTGTCGTTTAGATTCTTAATTGTGAAATTCATCCTTCTGACCGCGATTCTTGCTTCCTTTGCCATATTTGCTCTGGCGATCGTCTTCGCACTCTATCGTCACAAGCAAACATCAGTAGGTAAGGTTCGACTCATTGGCGAGTTTTGTGAGGTGAACACGGATCTAACTCCGGACGGGACGGTGATTGTGCAAGGCGAGCTGTGGCCGGCGCGATTAATCGATGGGACTTTCATCGCCCCTCCTTCTCGTGTGCGGATCGTCGGAGCCCAAGATCATTTATTGCTTGTCACAATGCATCTCTAATCGCCTTCTCCTGAAACGTTCTTCTAACACTTAATTCGTCTAAAACTCCAAGAGAAACTTTGTGTGGCACAGAAGGTGCTCAAGAGATAACCGGCACGCACGGAAGACCCAATGTAAAGGTTGAAAGTGCCCCCGCCGCCAACTCTTCTCTGAGCGCCGCCTGCCGCTGCGCCAGCCGCCCGCCGAGCAACCCTTCAGTTAATCCATCCGAACTTGGAACCCAGTCAGAAATGACTGGGTTCTCCTACTTTTGGCCGCAACGTTTTTCAATCTTCGAGACGGAACGCTCAAGCGTCATCTCGAGCTAACTAGAACCTTTTGAGGGATTCGCTTCTCATAACGTTTAATCCCACCGAGATTCCAAGTAAAACTTCCGTGGCACGCGAGGTGCTCAAGAGATAACCGGCACGCACGGAAGACCCAATGTAAAGGTTGAAAGTGCCCCCGCCGCCACCACCCCTCTGAGCGCCGCCTGCCGCTGCGCCAGCCACCCGCCGAGCAACCCTTCAGTGCTTCCCCCCGAACTTGGAACCCAGTCAGAAATGACTGGGTTCTCCTACTTTTAGGTCTCCATTTTATTTACTCCGTTTACAGCTCTCTCCGATTTCCGACATTCATTCCCAAGTCAGTAGCAGTTCGTCCACCCATCCATCGATCCCCATCTCACAACTCAGATATAGCCTCGACGAAATTTGTCACTTTGACTGTGACGTTTTCTGTCTTTTTGACTCATTTTCTGACTAATTATGGAGCCCGGCGAGATCCCTTCCAGGATTTCTTAAATTTCTTTTTTTGGCTCGTTCTTCCGAGCTAAAGTAGCCGCCTCCCGTTGAAGCTTTAGGACGCGGATCCGCGTTTTGGTAAACTCGCGCGACAAATGCGCGACGTAGTTACCACGCCTCTCCAATCCAAATCGAAGAGCCCCTCCAGGCTTGCTGGACTCAGGACCTGGCTCAGTTCTCGTGTGCCCTCTCTCGCAGAATGCGGTATTGCATTGATCGCGGCCGCGGCCCTAATTCTGTCATTTCCCGATTTCAATCAATGGTTTCTCGCGTGGGTGAGTTTGGTTCCCTTCCTCATACTGATCGCGCGTCCACTTGCGCCTTGGCAAGCTTTCTTTTTGGGCTGGCTCTTCGGTTCAGTTTTCTTCTACGGCACTTGTTATTGGCTCACATACTCGATGATTAACTTCGGGGGAATCGCTCCGTGGCTGGCCTTTGCGATGTTGATTCCCGGGGCAATAGTTCTGGGCATTTTCCCAGCCCTATTCGGCTTGATTCTGGCTCGGTCGATAATGAAATTGGGCACGCTTGCCCTGCTGCTCGCCCCCATCTTGTGGGCTGCGATGGAATGGGCCCGCCTCGGTCTTACAGGTCAACTCTGGAACGCTATCGGTTACTCACAGGCGTTTCAACCGTTACTGATTCAGTCGTCAAAACTGGGCGGGGTCTACCTTGTTGGTTTTCTTGTGGTCGCTGTAAATGCTGCCATCGCATATCTACTTGTAAGACGAAGCCCTAAAGCTGTCGTTATTTCAGGGGCGTTATTATTGCTCGTCGCCGCGGCCATCTTCGCGAGTTACAAGAAATTGACGAACCATCAGCCCGATTTTGCGCCTGCTGCTATTGTGGTTGGTATCCAACCAAACGTGCCGATGGACCTTATCAAATCCACGGAGGACATGACCAAGCTCAATGCTCGTCATTTCGAAATGAGCGAAGCCGCGCTGCGTTCTCTCCCGGCCGACGGTTTACCAAGGATACTTATCTGGCCCGAGTCCCCGATGAATTTCACTTATGGATCTGATGCTGGACTTCGGGAGAAGCTCAAGCAGTTCGCGATACTCCACCGCACTTCGATACTCCTGAATTCGCAAGAAGTCGCCCCCAACGACGGACTTTACAACTCAGCTTTGTTAGTAAATCAAGAGGGTAGCCTCGTCTCTCAATATGATAAGATTCGCCTGCTGCCATTTGGCGAATATGTTCCGTTGCCGCAGTGGTTACCGGGAGCGGGTTTGATAAGTGGAATCGTCGGTGATTTTACGCCCGGGACGAATTACCGTTTGATGTCGATTGGAGATGTCCGCGTAGGCGTTTTCATTTGCATCGAATCGGCATATCCAAACATAGCTCGACAGTTCGCTTATTCCGGCGCTGATGTGCTGATCAACATCTCAAACGATGGATACCTGGGACGAACAGCCGTGATGCGCCAACATTTAGCGAATGCGGTTTTTCGTGGCGTGGAAAACAATCGCCCTGTTCTTCGAGTGACGAATACCGGGATCACAGCTCTGATCCCGAGGAATGGCGAAGTAAGAAATACGACACAACCGTTTGAGCAGGACTTCCGAGTTTGGAGCATCACCCGCGCCAGCAGTCCACCGTCGTTTTATACGGTCTACGGCGACATTTTCGCTGCGGTTTGCGCTGCACTGACTCTTTTAATTTTTGTTTGGTCATTTAAGAAGGCAACAACACTGTCAAAATAGTATTTGGAGGATCAATGATCGAGACGCTTTCAATTCAAGAACTACGAACGACTTACGAAGATTTGCGAACGCGGGTCGAACAACTCGGGAGGTTTCTTTGATGTTGCTTCCAGCAAGGAAGAATTAAAACGAATCGAGAACCAGGCTTCGGCGCCGGATTTTTGGAGCGATCAGGAGGCAGCGCAAACACTGTTGCAACGACGAAGCTTTCTGGAGAAAAAGGTCGATCGGCAGGAGCATTTTGAAACCGAGGTTTCCGATGCAGGCGTGCTGTTTGAATTCGCCGAAGAGGATCAGGAATCTTTAAAAGAACTTCGTTCGCTGATTGAGCGGCTTGAGCATGAAATTAGCACCGCGGAAACTGAAATGCTGCTGGGCGGCGGCAACGACCAGCTAAACGCCATCTGCACCATCCATCCAGGCGCTGGCGGAACTGAGTCCCAGGATTGGGCCGAAATGTTACTCCGCATGTATTTGAAGTGGGCGGAACAACGTGGATTCAAAACCGAGATTATCGATTATCAACCCGGCGAAGAGGCTGGACTCAAAGGAGTGACATTTAGGGTGGAAGGCGAATATGCCTACGGCCTCCTGGCTGCCGAAGCCGGCGTCCACCGGCTGGTTCGCATCTCTCCCTTTGATCAAGCTGCCAGACGGCATACGTCCTTTGCCTCGTTATTCGTTTATCCAGAGATAGACGAGAACATTGAAGTTGAAATATTGGAAAAGGATCTGCGCGTTGACACTTATCGCGCTACCGGGGCCGGCGGCCAACACATCAACACCACCGACTCAGCGGTCCGCATCACACACATTCCCACCAACATCGTGGTGCAGTGCCAAAATCAGCGGTCGCAGCACCAGAACCGTGCCGTCGCAATGCAGGTGCTGCGGTCCCGTCTGTATGAGCTGGAACTGGAAAAGCGCAAAGCTGAGACAGCGGAGTTGGAAGCAAACAGGGCAGATATTTCTTTCGGATCGCAGATCAGGAGTTACGTGCTGGCGCCTTACCGACTGGTCAAAGATACGCGGACCAAGCTCGAGAAAGGTAACGTCGACGCAGTGCTTGCCGGCGACATCGATGATTTCATAAAAGCGTTCTTACTTGCGAAGAAAGCGGCCTAGCCGGTTACTTTAGCCGCTGCTCGGGATTCCGGGATTAGGTCCTGACTTCTGGAGTACAGATGGCAACTACTGAGTTTGAGGAGAAACCCAGAATATTGACTCCACGAAACAGTCGGCGGAATGAGATTCTCGCCATTTTGTTCCTAGCCGTTGGTTTGCTACTGACGCTTTGCCTCGTCTCGGCTGCGTTTTATCCCAGCGATCCCTCCTGGAACTCTGCAGGAGAAACCGAAACGCAAAACTGGGCTGGCGCCATTGGCGCGAATGTCGCCGCACTGTTACTTCAGGCGATTGGACTCGCAGCTTATCTTCTCCCACTGCTCCTCTTCACCGCCGCGTGGCGATTATTCAAGACTCGAAGTTTCCGCACGCCCGGATACAAGATCCTTGGACTGGTTATATTAACCCTGGCGGCCGCAGCCTTACTTTCAATTTCAAGCATTCGTCCAGTCTTTGATTCCAGCGTCCAGCCGGGCGGACTAGTAGGAACACTAATCTCACGTGGTCTCGCGAGCGGTCTAAACACCGTAGGCGCGACTGTGCTGCTGATTGCCATTGCTGCCACTGGACTGATCCTCGCGACAAATTTCTCCTTCATAGAGTTCTGCAAAATGATTGGTGCCGTTATTAGCGAGCGCTTTTCATTTGTACCGGAAATTCCAGGCAGGTTTAGAGCGTGGCGGGGATCCCGACAGGAGCGCGCTCGTGTGCGCAAGGAGCAACGGGAGTTGCTTAAGGAAGAGCAGCTTGCTGCCCGAGCCGCGTTGCGTGACGCCACAGGTACGTCAGATCTGACTCCTGAACAACGAATTGCTGAACTAATGAAGGACGGTTCAACGGCTGTCGAAGCCACCGCTATCAACCGTGGCGACGCCCGGCTATCAGTAGCCACAGAAGCGATTTCCGGCACTGCAGAACCGATGCGCGCGGCTGCTGCCGGCGCTGGTCTTCAAGGCGGCGCCGTTGGCGAAACCCGTTCGGGTCGTCGTTCGATCACTCCCAACGGCCGCGGCAAGTCTGCTGTCGTTGATGAAGAAGAGGAAGTTGAAGAGATGGTCAAGGGGGCGTCGGTCCTGCGCGTGAAAGGGGAAGCCCCTGCCACGGGCAAACTCCCCTTCGACGCTGACCGCGCACGTCGTGTGTCTTACACGGACTACTCGATGCCGCCTCTCGATTTTCTTAACGAGGCGCCGCCGCCAAATGAACAGGCGGATAATGAGTTGTTGAGTCTGGCGACGCGTTTGGCAGAAAAATGCAAAGAGTTTAATGTCACTGGCCAGATCAAGCACATTTGTCCAGGCCCAGTAGTAACAACCTACGAGTTCAAGCCCGACCCAGGCGTCAAATACTCCCGCGTGGTATCTCTGGTAGACGACCTTTGCCTGGCGCTCAAGGCCGAGTCGATTCGTATCGATCGAATGCCTGGCAAACCCCATGTTGGCATTGAAGTACCGAATCCACGCCGCGAAACGATCTTCCTGCGAGAGGTGATCGAATCGCGCGCCTTCCGCGAGTCGACGTCAAAACTAACAATCGCGTTGGGTAAGACGATTGACGGGCTTAACTACGTCGCCGACCTGGCGAAGATGCCTCACCTTTTGATAGCCGGAACTACGGGCGCGGGGAAATCCGTAGGCGTCAACTCGTTGATCGTTTCGATTCTTTATCGTGCACGCCCCGACGAAGTTAAGTTCATTCTCATCGATCCGAAGCGTTTGGAGTTGGGACTTTACGAGGCCATTCCCCACCTCATCACGCCAATCATCACAGATCCAAAGCTCGCGTCGCGCGCGCTAAAGTGGGCAGTTTCTGAAATGGAACGTCGCTATCGCGACCTGGCCGGGTGGGGCGTACGCAATATTGATGGTTACAACACCGAGATCATGCGCCGCAACCTCGTCAAGGAGTATGACGATAAGGGTGAACCACACAAGCCACTGCCGTACATCGTAGTCATCATCGACGAGTTGGCGGACTTGATGATGACTTCGGGCCGTGAGGTCGAGGAATCAATAACGCGCCTGGCGCAAATGGCCCGCGCGGTCGGCATCCACCTCGTCCTGGCAACACAACGCCCGTCGGTGGATGTAATCACAGGATTGATTAAGGCGAACTTTCCGTCGCGCATTTCTTTCCGCGTCTCTTCCAAAGTCGATTCGCGAACAATCATCGACACAAACGGCGCTGAGCACCTCCTCGGCCGCGGTGACATGCTGTTTCTGCCGCCAGGCACATCGCGCCTCATTCGTGTCCACGGCGCTTATGTAGATGAGTCAGAAATTGGACGCATTGTTGCTCACGCCAAAGCTCAAGGACAGCCCGAATTCGACGAAACGATTACGCAATCCGAAGAAGAAGCGCTCGGTTTGGAAACGAGTGACGGTGCCCACGACGAGCTTTTTGAAGAAGCGTTGCGTATCTGCGTGGAAATGAAAAGGGCGTCAACTTCCGTACTGCAACGTCGCTTGCGAATCGGGTACGGTCGCGCCGCGGCCATACTGGATCTGATGGAACGTGAAGGGCTGATTGGGCAAGCCGATGGATCAAGACCGCGACCCGTGCTCGGACGCGCTTATGAAATGATTGCGCAATGGGACGAAGTGGGCGTTGAAGAATGATTCAGCAGTAGCCGCTTAACCTCACCACCTTGTAGTTCACCCGAAAATGAAGAGCGCATTCTTCTCAGCTAATCAGCTGAGACCCTTTTGAAACATTTCCACGCGACGCTGTGGAAAAGTCTGTGGACAACGCTCGATAAAACAAGTGAAGCGTCTGAAAATATTAGACTTCCAGCAAAATGCTTACGTCAGCGGCAATCGCGCAAGCTCTTAGTAAACAGCCACTTGCATACGTGAAACAGAGTCTCCCGAGCGCAAGAGCTCGAAAGGCAATAATCGCTGTGCTGATTGTTGCGCAGATGTCACTTAGCGCCGGCTGCGTTAGGCTGCCGAGACGGAATGTCACAAGTAACACGACGAGTACTCAAATCACGATCAACCTAAACACTGCCTCTATTGAAGAACTGGAGTCGCTGCCCGGAATCGGCGAAGCAATCGCAGAGAGGATTGTTGCTCATCGTGAGCAATACGGTCCGTTTAGGCGGCCGGAGCATTTGATGATGGTACAGGGCATTAGCGACCAGAAGTTTCGCGCCATTCGCTCCAAAATTAGGGCCGAATAGACCGTCTCTACGCAAGTTGTTCTAGGCGTTTTCGCCTCTGGCGCGACCGCGCCCGGTTCTGTAACGGCGCTTATGCTCCTTAGGTGTTATAATCTCAGCAAATTAAAAGCTTGAGGAGAATGTAGATGCCTTATTCAGAACTAATGATCCGACCAATGCGAGAAGAGTTGAGTCGCATCGGCGTCGAAGAACTTCGTACGCCCGAGCAGGTAGACGAAACTCTAAAGAACAGCTCCGGCACGGTTATGGTAGTCGTGAACTCAATTTGCGGCTGCGCGGCTGGAAAAGCACGACCTGGAATCGCGCGTGCTTTACAACACGAGGTTAAGCCAGACAGGGTGGCGACCGTTTTCGCTGGCGCAGATATAGAAGCCACTGAAAAAGCTCGGACTTATTTCACCGGTTATCCGCCGTCGTCACCATCAATCGCGCTTCTAAAGGACGGGCAGCTTGTTTGGATGTTAGAGCGTCGTCAAATTGAAGGTAGGGACGCTACGCAAGTCGCCGAAGAGCTCACACGCGCTTTTGACCAGCACTGCGTGAAAAGCGAAGCCACCGCCAACTAGAAGAACCCCAGAAAGGAAAAGGCAAAAGGCAGAAAGCAAAACGCAGAAGACCGAAAAACAGAGGCTCCCCCAGGCCCGTTCTGCCTCCTGCTTTATGCCTTCTGCTTTCTGCCTTTTGCCTTCTGCTTTCTGCCTTCCGCTTTCTGCTTTCTGGCTTCTTCTGGCTAATGCACTTCCTTCGATAGCCGCCCAGGGCCGAGCAGCTTCGCAAACTCCGCATGGGCCAACACAACTTCCGGCGACCCCTGCACTGACGCAAAATACTTTTGCTGAAATTCCGGCCCGGCCTCGTTGGGCGTTAAAAGAATCCGCGCCTGCTCGACCATCGCCGCTGCGGTGGTTTCGCTTGAAGACTCCCGCGCGGCTACCAGCTCATCGATCTGCACGATCAACTCCGACAGGTTTCTCAACCAGGCAAACCATGGGTTATGCATCACCAGGTTGAGGTATTCGTAACTGTTGCCAATCTTCCCATGCGCGCGCTCGTAACCCTCGCGTTCGTGCTCCAGCAAAATCTTGTGCAAACGAAGTAGAGCGCTGCGCACGTCCTGGAGTCGTTTCACCGTTGTATCCGATAGTTGGTCTTCAGCCATCCATAAACTCCCTCATTCGATCTAGTAAGATTTATTGTAAGTCGGTTGTTCTGGAAATCAAGGACCGCTCACCCGCCGGCTTGCATTCGCTATGCTATGATCCTTCGCAATGCCGGCCTCTTTCAGCCTCAGCTCTCCGATTGACGAACTGCACAACTACGGCGTGGGTCGTCTCGGCCAAACCCTTTCTCACAAACTCGCACTCTCACTCGCGAAACACTCTGCAAAGAAAGATGCAACAACAATCACAGTAGAGGACCTCCTCAGTTATCTGCCGATGCGTTACGAAGATCGCTCGCATCCCGCCCGAATCAGCGATCTAACTGACGGTAAAGAGGCTTCGCTGGAGTTGGAAGTGAAGGTTGCCGGTGGTTACCAGGTGAGAAGCAAGCGGACGTTTGGACGTTCAAAACTCTTCATTTTTGAATTGACGGCAACAGATCCGGACCGGAGTGGTCGACCGGTAATGGTCTGGTGGTTTGTGTCCGGTACGCACGCCTATGACATCGTCAATTACTACAAGAAACGCTTTACTCAAGGTGCGAGGTTCATGACCTTCGGCAAGTGGGAATGGGACAAACGACGGGCTACCTTCGCATTGCGTCTACACAAGCCGGCAGATGAGCTTGAGATGCTACCGTTTCCACAAGCAAAGGCAGACGCGGAATTGGAACGGCACGGCGACGACGAAGATGCCCATGGCAATGCGATCGAAGAGGACGAGGCAGGCGATCCGGAACTGTCGATGATTCACACCGGTCGCCGGGTTCCAATCTATCGGAAGCTTGGCGAGTTTAGCTCCAAGCGCGTCCGCGAAATCATTCATGGCGTGCTTGCGCGACTAACCAATTCAGCCATTCCGGAGACATTGCCAGCCGACCTGCGTTTGCGTCAGAAGCTAATGCCCCGCCCGGATGCTATACGAGCTATTCATTTCCCGGTCGACGACACGCCGCTCGCGCTCTACGCTCAGTCGCGAAGCCCGGCGCATTTGCGGCTGATTTTTGAAGATTTCTTTTGGATCGCTTTGGGAATCGGAATCAAACGTGGAAAACGAATCAAGGAGTCGAAGCCGGCCTCGATAAAGCTAGACCGCGCAACGAAGTTGAGAATTGGCACGATACTTCCGTTCAAATTAACTGAAGCGCAACGGCGCGTCGTCAAAGACATTTTTAAGGATTTACAATCCGGTGCGCCGATGAATCGTTTGCTCCAGGGCGACGTCGGCAGCGGAAAGACTATTGTCGCCCTGGTAGCGATGCTTGCCACGATGGAGAGTGGTTATCAGACCGCCCTGATGGCGCCAACAGAAATCCTCGCGGAACAACATGCGCGCAACATCAAAAGACTTCTGGCAAAAACACCTTATCGAGTGGAACTGCTGACAGGCTCGCTGCGGGCGGCCGAAAAGCGGAAGCTCCAGGTCGAGCTGTCGTCTGGCGAAATTCACGCCATCATCGGGACCCACGCCCTGATCCAGGAAGCCGTCACCTTTAAGAACCTCGCGCTCGCAGTTGTCGACGAACAACACCGCTTCGGTGTGATGCAACGCGCTGAATTGCGTGCGCGCGGTCTTAATCCTGATGTCCTGGTGATGACGGCCACCCCGATACCTCGCTCGCTGACGATGACCATCTACGGCGACCTGGATGTTTCGGTCATCGATGAACTGCCGCCGGGACGGACGCCCATCCAAACTCAAGTCTATGGTGAGGAGCAACGCGTCGAGGTCAAGGCCATGATTGCCAGGGAAGTGCGCGCGGGTCGGCAGGTTTACATGGTCTATCCGCTAGTTGAAGAGTCGGAGAAGATGGACCTCAAGGATGCGACGCGCAGGTATGAGTATTTGCGCGACAAGGTGTTTCCGAAGTTTTCCGTTGGCTTGGTTCACGGCAAGATGAAGCCTGCGGAAAAAGAAGAGGTAATGCGACGGTTTGTGGCCGGCGAGATAAACATACTAGTTTCCACGACGGTGATCGAAGTTGGGGTAGACGTGCCTAATGCGTCGTTAATGATTGTGGAACACGCTGAAAGGTTTGGTTTATCGCAACTTCATCAATTGCGAGGCCGTGTCGGGCGCGGAGCGAAAAAGAGTTATTGCGTCCTACTGACGACCGATAAGAAAACCAGCGTCGCCAAAGAACGGCTCGGCATCATGGCACAAACGTCGGATGGGTTTCTGATCGCTGAAAAGGATTTGGAAATACGCGGTCCCGGTGAACTGCTGGGAACTAAACAGTCGGGTCTGCCTGAGTTTCGCGTGGGGAATATCGTGCGCGACCAGAGGATATTGGAAGCGGCGCGGAAGGAAGCTGATTTTTTTCTGGGCAAAACGGAGAAAAATCCCGAGACAGCAAAGATGGTTAAGCGCGTGAGAGCGGATGCAAGGTTTGGCCTGGGTGCAGTCGGATAGCCGCAGAATAGGTTCAATAGAGACAAAAAGAAAACAATCCACAAAACACACTAATCAACACGAAAATATTGGTGCCTCTCTTAGTGTGGTTCGTGGACATGCGCCTTAGCTTGGTTTATAAGGCCGATTTATTTGCGAAAAGTCTTTTGTGAGAATAATCGCTGGAAAGTATCGTGGCCGGAATTTGAAGAGCCCACCTTCGCTTGAGGTGCGGCCGACGTCTGATCGACTGCGCGAAACCCTATTCAATGTCATCGCGCTGAGGATCGGAGGCGCGCGTTTTTTGGATTTGTGCGCGGGTTCCGGAGCAGTTGGGATCGAATCCCTGTCTCGCGACGCTTCTCATGTCACGTTCGTTGATCGGTCGCGAAAGATGTGCGCCCTCGTGGAAGCGAATCTTGACCTCTGCAGCGTTCCGGAAGACGAAACCGTTGTGGTGCAGGCTGAGGCTCTTGATTTTCTGCGGCGACATGTACGGAAGAGTGAACCTTGGGATATCGTCTTTTTCGACCCGCCCTACGCCACGGATTACTTCCCCGTGCTCGAAAGGCTAGGTACAAAGGACTCCAATCTACTTGCTGAAGGTGGTTTGCTGATTGTCGAACACCATCACAAGAATAAGTTGAATGATGAAGTTGGGGAACTAACCCGCAGCCGAACTCTGAAGCAGGGCGATTCGGCGTTAAGTTTTTACCAGGCGGGCGCGTAAGCGAGCCATTACAGAACCGAGCGCGGTAGCGCCGGATACCAGAGGCGTCGCTTATAGGAAGTTCTTAATACACTATCTCGAGTAGCTTCCAGCAGCGGGCGGGTAGTTCAGAGTTCAAGCTTTAGCTTGCGTCATTCTTACCCGAGCGGCAACCTGAAGGGTGAACTCTGAACTACCCGCCCTTGGTCAACAGTTCGCCACCTTCCGTCATCGTTGCTAGAATTTCCACATGCTCGTACTCGGAATCGAAACTTCATGCGATGAAACCGCGGCATCCATCGTGCGCGATGGCCGCGAGATCGTAACGTCAATCATCGCTTCCCAAGTGAAAACCCATGAGCGCTTTGGCGGCGTCGTCCCGGAGTTAGCCTCGCGTGAACACCTCGACAAGATTGTTCCCATTGTGGAAGAGGCATTCGAACGGGCTCGGGTGAAACCTGAAGAAATTGATGGCATTGCTGTCACTGTTGGCCCGGGCTTGGTGGGATCGCTTCTGGTCGGTGTCTCTTACGCAAAGGCGATGGCCTTTGCGCTGAGCAAACCGCTGGTTGGCGTGAATCACATCGAAGGCCACATCTACTCAGTCGCGTTTGAAAACCCGCCGGTAGAATACCCCGCTCTGGCATTAGTCGTCTCCGGCGGTCACACAAACCTCTTTTTCATTCCCGAGCCGGGAAAATACAAAGTCATCGCTCGCACTCGCGACGACGCCGCAGGCGAGGCGTTTGATAAGGTGGCCAAGATGCTGGGGCTTGGCTATCCGGGCGGCCCGATCATTGAAAGGCTGGCGCGAGAGGGCAATCCGAAGGCAGTGAAGTTTTCCCTACCGCGCATGGGCGACGGCTCGCCGGATTTTAGTTTTAGTGGCTTGAAAACTGCCGTGACGAAACACGTGCGCGAGACGGGACTGCAACCTGTTTCAAGCGGCGGAGAAGCGTCGCAGGGGATCAAGGATCTGGCGGCAAGTTTTCAGAGCGTTGTAGTTCGCTCGCTGGTGGGAACAACGGAGCGCGTCGCGGGAGAATATTTTCCAAAGACACTCATTGTCGCGGGTGGCGTCGCGTGCAACGGCGCTTTAAGAGAAGCTTCGCGAAAGGCCGCCGAACAACTAGGAATTCCCTCTTACTTCCCTTCACCTCATCTGTCCACCGACAACGCGGCGATGATAGCTGCTGCAGGAACGGTGAAACTCCAGGCCGGCGAGCGCGCAGATTTCAGCCTGAATGCGGACGTAACCCTGCGATTGCAAAACTTTGAAAACCAGGATGATGCGTTGCGGCAGGCAAAAGTAAGATATCGGCTGTAATAACAGGTGTTCAGAGTAGCCTTCAGGCTGCGGCTGCGCTTCAGCTCCGATGGTTGGGGTCGCCCAGAGGCAACCTAAAGGTTGTACCCTGAACACCTGATACCTCCGAATACCTCCTACTGCTTCGTTTGCTTGGTCTCGGCACGCGAGACCCGAGGTGGGCCTTATCAACCCTCAATGACGCTCCACGCGCTCACCGCCTTTTTCTCATAGGCGATAATGGTCGCGACGTTACGCTTCTCTACTTCAGTTAACTTTTCGTCGGTAAATTCCGGGTTGGCTTTGTACCAGGCAAAGCTTTCGAAGTAAGTCTGAAACCATGGCTCTTTGATGAAGACCTTGCCACGCCGCGCGTAAATCTCCTGACGCATCTTGCCGGCGTCTTCTATAAACAAGCCCTCCAAAAGGCTACGCGTTATCGGCTTCCGGCTGAGATCGTCGTGGATTCTGTTCTCATAAGCAACGATCGTCTCCACATTCATCTTATCTTTGCCAGACAGATCTTCATCTTTGAAACTCTCATTGGGCTGGTACCACGGCTGGGCGTAGAAATACTGCGATAACCACGGCGCCTGAAACTGTCGCCCATGCCGCGCGTATACTTCGTTCCGCAACAGGCGCAGTTCATGGAGGTTGAGCCCACTAAGCATCTGCGGCGAAATCAACTTGTCTTCAAAGAGCTCCATGTCCCCAGGAGCCAGAGCAACCCTCCGCGACTTCTTCTGCGCCAGAGAAATTGTTTCCAGGTTCTTTATCTCAAGAGCGGTAAGCTTTTTGGGATCGTATTTATCGGACGCCTTGTACCAGTAGCGCTCGTCAAAATACTGCTGCAGCCATGGCTGGTTGAAACGCTTTCCGTGAATTGCTTCGATCTCGGAACGCAGCACCAGCCATTCAGCGCCGCTGTGGACGCCGAGTTTCCTCGCTGTGAGCGGACGCGTCTGCCAAAAGCGCATGTCGCCTGGTTGAACAAACGCGTGCTTGCTTGCTTCGGCGATGCGAATCATGTCCAGGTTCCGGAGTTCGGTATTGTTGAGCATTGAATTCCTGAAGTCAGGTGTTGGTTTGTACCAATCCTGCGCTTCAAGATAGATGCGAATCTCGGCGTCTTTGAAAATTCGCCCATGCCGGCCAAACACGATGCCGCGCATGAGTTTCAGGTCTTCGAGCGGAACGGCGGAAACTTCAGCTTGCCTAAGCGCGGTCTTGCTGAAGTCGAAGGTCCGCCAGCGCTGCATGCTGTCCTGCGCAACCAGTGGAATAGATAACGCCAGCAGAACAAGCAGAAGATAAGGGATACGAGTCATCATCGGCGGATATTTCATGTTTGCTCCGTATAGTCTTCGGGGCAGTAGCCCGACCGTAAGGGAGGGCGTCGGCAGTGGGGACCAGCGAGACGCCCTCCCTAACGGTCGGGCTACTGCCCCGGAGAGCAGCTATCCAAAAATGTCGCGGACCTTATCGACCAAACCTTTATCTTCAAGGTCCTTGTTTTCCACGACCGCCAGTTGCTCGAGCAGCTTTCGTTGTTCACGCGTAAGCGAAGTCGGCGTTACCACACTAACTGAGACGAACATGTCACCGTGGCCGCGGCCACCAAGCACCGGCATACCCTTACCTTTTATGCGAAACACAGTTCCGGTTTGCGTGCCGCTGGGAACCTTGATTCTTTCCTCACCGTCGATCGTGCCTACCGAAACATCGGAACCCAACGCTGCCTGAGCAAACGTTATAGGCAGCGACGCATACAAGTTACTTCCCTGCCGTTCGAAGCGTTCATGCTCGCCCAGGTGGATAACGACGTAAAGATCACCCGAGGGTCCGCTTTGAGTGCCGGCCTCTCCTTCACCCTGAACGCGCAAACGCGAGCCGGTCTCAACTCCTGCCGGAATCTTAACCTCCATTTGCTTCTCGCGCTCGATGCGTCCGGCGCCACGACAATCACTGCATGGTGACTTCACAACACGACCCGCGCCACGACACGACTGACAGGTGCGGGCAACCGAGAAGAACCCCTGCTGGTAACGAACCTGGCCGGTCCCGGCGCAATGACTACAATTTTCCGGTTGCGTGCCCGGTGCTGCGCCATTGCCCGTACAGGTCTCGCAGGTTTCAAGGCGAGGGATTCGAAGATTCGCAGTCATCCCGTTGAAAGCTTCTTCGAGAGTGATCTCAAGATCGTAACGCAGGTCGGCGCCGCGTTGGGCCGCCGAACGCCGCCCACCCTGGCGCCCACCACCAAAAACATCACCAAACCCGAAAAGGTCACCCAGGATATCTTCGATGCCCCCAAACCCAGGCGCTCCCCAGCTTTGCCCCGCTCCGCTTGAAACTCCAGCATGGCCAAAACGATCGTAACGCTGCCGCTGATCGGCGTCCGCAAGAACGCTGTAAGCCTCAGCTGCCTCTTTGAATTTTTCTTCAGCGCTGGCGTCGTTTGGATTTTTGTCCGGGTGATAACGCATTGCCAGCCGGCGGTAAGCGCTTTTTATTTCCTGATCAGTAGCGGTGCGTGCCACACCAAGTACTTCGTAATAGTCTCGTTTACTCATTTCCGGATTAATTCTCTCTTATAAATTGAGGCAACAAATAACGTATTTTGTTAGCGGGTTTCTTCGGCATCTGCCGGCGTCACACCTTTGGAGGGATTCATCATGGCGGAGGTGAGCTGGGCGGCAACTCGCTCCAGGCCGGTGAGCGCCTTGTTAATCGGCTCGCGCGAGTCTAACTTTGAAGCCTCCACAGCTTCCTTAAATGCGCGGTCGGCGATCTCCTGGTCGTTTGCCGAAAGCATTCCGCCAAACTTCGTAAACGATTTCTGGGTGTTACGCAGGAGTGATTCCAGCTTGTTCTTCAGGACGACCATTTCCTTCGCCAGACGATCGCTATCTGCAAATCCTTCGGCCTCATGAATCAGGTGTTGGATCTCGTCCGGGGCCAGACCGGAAGTCGGAGTAATGCGCATTTGCTGCTCGCGCCCCGTGGCCTTGTCCTGCGCGGAGACAGAAACTATGCCGTTGGCGTCAACTTCAAATGACACGTCAATTTGTGGTACGCCCCGCGGGTTTGGCGGAATACCGACCAACTCAAATTTTCCCAGCGAACGGTTCCCCTGGGCCACTTCACGCTCGCCCTGCAAGATGTGAATTTCCACCGAGGTCTGATTGTCGACGACAGTGGTAAACGTCAGGCTATTTCGAAGCGGAATCGTCGAATTGCGATCGATGATCTTTGTAAACAATCCCCCACGGGTTTCGAGGCCGAGACTAAGCGGTAAGACGTCGAGGAGGACAATGTCTTTTACTTCACCCGTTAGCACTCCGCCCTGAATGGCCGCGCCCATAGCCACGACTTCATCGGGATTTATCTCCGCTGAAGGCTTCTTGCCAAAAATTCGCTCGACGGTTCGTTCAACGATCGGTGAACGCGTCTGGCCGCCCACGAGGATCACCTTGTCAACATCTTTGGGCTGGAGCTTGGCATCCTCAAGTGCACGCTGGCAGGGCTCGACGGTCTGGTCAATCAGATCCTTGATAAGATCCTCAAACTCACCTCGAGTCATCACCTTATTGAAGTGTTTCGGTCCAGTCGCGTCAGCGGCAATAAACGGTAGATTGATATTAGCTTCGGTGGACGATGAAAGTTCACACTTGGCTCGTTCGGCGACTTCCTTCAGGCGCTGTAACGCCAGCCGGTCCTTGCGTAGATCAATTCCAGTGTCATTGAGAAACTCATCGGCCATCCAGTTCATAATTCTCTCGTCGATGTCTTCGCCGCCGAGGAAGGTATTACCGGACGTGGAAAGTACTTCGAAAACGCCGTTGCTCATTTCCAAAATCGAGATGTCAAACGTGCCACCGCCTAAATCGTAAACGGCGATGCGCTCAACCTGTGTTTTGCCCAAACCGTAGGCTAATGCCGCGGCGGTTGGTTCGTTAATAATTCGCTCGATCGTGAGGCCGGCAATTTTTCCGGCGTCCTTGGTGGCTTGGCGTTGGGTATCGTCGAAATAAGCCGGCACTGTAATGATCGCGTCAGTTACCGGTTCTCCAAGAAAGTCTTCAGCCGCAGCCTTGAGACGTTGCAAAACTATTCCCGACAATTCAGGCGGACTATAACTGCGACCTTGCACGCGTACGCGCGCATCACCATTAGGCGAGTCGACTATTTCAAACGCGCAGGTTTCGCGCATTCGCTGAACTTCCGTCGAGTTGTATTTGCGGCCGATGAGGCGCTTCACTGCATAAACAGTATTGGCCGCATTAGTGACGGCCTGGCGCTTGGCGATCTGGCCGACGAGGCGCTCACCCTTGTCCGTAAATCCAATTACGCTCGGGGTTGTCCGTCCGCCCTCTTTATTGGGAACTATCTGAACCGCGCCGCCCTCAAGGACAGAGACGCAGCAGTTGGTAGTCCCTAAATCTATTCCGATCGCTTTTCCCATCTCATCAAACCCTTAAGGATTACTTCTTAACTGCAACCTTTACCAATGCGGGTCGAATCAGCTTGTCCCCAATCTTAAAACCGCGAACAATCTCCTGAATCACAGTATCGGGCTCATACTCGTCAGTCTCTTCTGTGACGACCGCTTCATGCACATGCGGATCGAAATGTTCACCCTCCGACAAGACCGGCTTTACGCCCAGCGCGTCGAGAACGCCATTTAGCTGCTTGTAGATTAGATCCACGCCACTGAGGAAATGGCGAAACTCGTCAGACTCGCTCGCTTCGACCGACGCTTCGGTCTCCAAAGCCCTCTTCAGGTTATCGAGGACGGGCAAGAGCTTTCCAGCAATATCTGCTACCGAACGATTGTGGGTCTCGGTACGCTCGCGCTCCATTCGCTTTCGGTAATTCTCGAAGTCGGCCTGGCGGCGCGCCAAACCGTCCTTGAGTTCTTTGACTTCCGATTCGAACCGTTTCAGCTCCGCCCTGGTTGCAACTAACTCCGCAACTTCGGGCCCTCCACCTTTAGGTGCTTCACCCGGAGAGCCGTCGGCTTGAGGCGAAGGTGGCGGAGGAGCTGGAGTATCGCTCGGATCCAATTCTTCCGAGCCCCCATCGGCCATCACTTCAACCGAGTTGAGTTCAGTCACATCTGAGTTGTCGTCGGAGAGACCGTCAGAGTCAGTTTCCATATCGGGGTCCTGGAAATTTATTGGGATGCGGTTGGAGGTATTTCCCTTTTCGTCAGGCGCCATCAGTTAGTAGATTCTTTCGGTTTGGGGGTAGACGATTCAAACTCGCGCTTCTTCGTCGAGTCTGCGCTCAATTAGCCGCGCCATGTAGTTTACCATAGCCATTATGCGGGAATACTCAATCCTCATTGGACCGACAACGCCGAGGGTACCGGGCCGCTCGTTCGTTCCAATGCGGTATGGTGCTGTGATTAACGCACAATGGCTCATCGAGGATATTGGATGTTCCCGACCAATCAACACGTGGACATCCCCTGCTGTGGCAGCCTGATCTCGGGCCACACACTCATTCAGGATTTTTATCAGTCGAGACTTCTCCTCAAAGGTGCGGAAGAGGTCCCGCATCCGATCAACGTCAACAAAATCTGGTTTGCTCAGGATGTTTGACGCGCCATCCACATACACGCCACCGGCTGACTCCTCACCCTCAAGGCTCATATCGCAAAGGAGAATGGCGTTGCGCAAAAGGCGGTCGTATAGGGCCTTTTCTTCCCTCATGAGATCCAGGATTTCCGCCCGAATGGCGACCAGGCTCTTTCCGCCAAACTCACTATTCAGGTACCGGGCCGTTTGCTCGAGTTCCTCCTGGGTAATGTTGTCTTCCAGGCGGATGATCTTGTTGTGAATGATATTCGAGGTAGTAACCATGACTACCAGGATGCGCTTGTCGGAAAGCTGAACAAACTCAATATGGCTCAAGCGATGCTCGGCTAACGACGGCGAGACCACTATGCCAACATTTTCGGAGAGTTCTGACAACGCGTGCGACATGCTCTCCATGATCCGGTCTGATGAAGTAGCCGAATCGAGACCACTGGACGTGAACACTTTGTCGATTGCCCGCAGGTCAGCTTTAGAGAGTCGCGTCTCTTCCAGGATGTTGTCGACGTAAAATCTGTAGCCTTTGTCGGTGGGCACCCTTCCGGCGGACGTATGCGGTTGCTCCACAAAGCCGGCATCCTCGAGTTCGCCCATTACATTCCTGATGGTTGCCGAACTCCAGCCGGGGCTATTCGAAAACCGATCCGCGAGCACAAGAGATCCGACCGCTTCACCCGTAACGAGGTGTTCCTTGATTAGAGAAGCGAGCACGGATTGTGCACGAGCACCGAGATCGTTGTTGCCAGTGTTTTGAACGCTTGAATTGCGACGGGGCATCAAATTTGGCTTAAACCAATGAATTCTGGGACTAACGACGTGAACTGAATCGAAAACCACTCGTGGCTGAATTTCCACTGCGGCAGTATAGAGGAATCGTTTGTCGACCTGCAAACAGTTTGAGTTGAGATGTGTCTGCTCTACAGACAGGTTAATTCTTGCTCCATCATAGATTTAGGCGGGGCAACCATGGAACAGCCTGACCCATCGAGCACCGGAGAAGCTGTCTCCGCATTGACTGAATGAAGGGGAATAGCTCCGTTCGTGACCAAGTCCAGATGGGTCTTATCCGCCCAACTTATTTCGGGCGATTTCAACTTCGCGAGTTTCCAAAAAATGCAATTTTCCTGGGCTTTTTTAGGGCTTTTCCCCACTGCCCGGGATCAATTGACGCTCGGGCGATCTTCTCCGTAAGATGTCCGCAGTCTCCAGCTGCCAACTAAGCCCCTACGCCCCTCGGGTCAACAGCCGGAGCGCAGCCAAAGGCGAGTGCCATCTTCATCGCAGCTAAATATTGAAGACTTAAAACCGAACCGAATTGTCTGGAGCAGTGGGCAGTGAACGACGAGAAGAAGTATTTCATCGAGGCCTTTCGCCAACTGGGCAGTAACCGCGGATTACCCGCGGTCGACGTGCGTTTCTACCCATACGCGGGTCTGCGTCACACCATACGGATGCGCTCAGGCCAGGTTTATGTACGTTTGTCCGATCTCTGCAAGGACAGTCCACCCGAGATCCTGCATGCCCTGGCTTTTGTCCTGGTGGCCAGGTTATTGGGGAAGAAGGTTCCCGAGATCTACGAACTGGCGTACCGCGATTACTCGATAAAGCCGGAGGTGATGCGAGCGTCTGACATCGCGCGCCGGCATCGCGGTCGAAAAATGATTTCCACTTCGCGCGGCGCCACATATGACTTGGATAAGCTGTTTACCAGGTTAAATCGGAAGTACTTCGATGGAAGTCTCGAAAAACCGACCCTGACCTGGTCACAACGAAAGACACGCAGCATTCTCGGTCATCACGATCGCGTCTACGAGACAATAACCATCAGCAAGTCGCTGGACTCGCCCCAAGTGCCTGAGTGGTTTGTTGAATACATTCTCTATCACGAGATGCTGCACATAACACATGCGGCTCGGATGATAAACGGCCGCCGCTATTATCACACCGCTGCATTTCGACTCGACGAAAGACGCTTCGCCAAATATGAGGAAGCGCAGAAGTGGCTGGAGCAGATCGCTCGCCGGCGGCGAGTTCCCCGCACGCGCGCGGCCTAGTTCTCAATTTGGGAACCTTTCGGGCTTGATGGCGTTTACACAAACGAGGTAGGTGGGCTCCTCAAAAAAAGGCGGCGAATCCGGGCGTGTCTCGGGTCAGCCGCCTTTTTAGTTTAAGACGCAGCGGACTTTTACTTTAAATCGCACTTCGGACACGCTGGACAATGCCCCCGCCGCCTCGCTAGACTACGCGGTTCGCAAACAGGCCCGTACGCTCATCTGCAGCCGTCGGTATTACTGAAACGACTTTAACTGGAGACTCAGTATTTTATGGCTATATCTGCAACTCAAATTCGACGCGGGATGGTGATACTTTTTGAAGGTGAGCCATGCAAGGTAATGGAATTCCGGCACCATACGCCCGGCAACCTCCGCGCCATGGTTCAGGCCAAATTGAGGAACATCAAAACTGGTTCATCGTTTGAACATCGCTTTCGCTCGGCCGATACCATTGAACGGGCCTCGATGGAACAACATGAAATGGAGTACATGTATTCCGACGGCTCCCATCACCATTTCATGAATACTGAGAACTACGAGCAGATCGCCTTGAGTGAAGAAGAACTCGGCGACGCCGCTCAATGGCTCACGCCAGGACTAAGACTTCAGGCTGAGTTTTTCGAAGGCGCACCCATCGGCATTGACCTGCCGCCTTCGATGGAGCTCACGGTGACCCGCACCGAACCCACCATGAAGGGTGCGACGGTCTCGAATGTAAATAAGCCCGCGACTCTCGAGAATGGAGTGACGGTCACTGTCCCGCCTTTCGTTAATGAAGGCGATCGGATTCGCGTTGATCCCAGTGAAGGCCGCTACATCGAACGAGCCAAGTAGGGCGGCTCCCGTACAGACTCTTCAGTCTGTCACATTTTGGATATTTGGACGTGGGGTAACATTCAAGGGTTACCCCATTGTGCTTTATTGAGAGCCCGACAGACAGAAGCGTAGGTCCTGCCACCGCTCATGTACTTCCTTTACAGCCTCCTACTCGGCCTCGGCTTCGTCATCCTGTTGCCGCGTTTTGTAATCGACGCCTTCCGGCATGGAAAGTATGTAGCAGGATTCAGCGAGCGGCTGGGCTCGGTTCCTCCGAACGGAAACGAGGGCCGCCCGGTGATTTGGCTGCACTGCGTTTCGGTTGGTGAAACTCAGGCCGCGCGGCCGTTAGTCAAAGGAATCAAGGCGCGCTTCCCTAACCACTCAATCGTCGTTTCCACGACCACTTCGACCGGTCAGCTGCTGGCTCGCGCGATTCTTAAAGGCGACGTTGAAAGAGTTTTCTATTTCCCATTCGACTGGCGTTGGGCAGTTCGCCGCACACTAAATACCATCAAGCCGACCGCCGTTTTGTTGATGGAAACAGAACTTTGGCCAGGGTTTCTACGAGAATGCGAACGCCGGGAGATTCCAGTGGCCATCGTAAACGGCCGCCTCTCTGATCAATCATTCCGGCGTTACCGCTTGATTAAAGGATTCATGAAGCGTGTTCTCGCATCGCTGAACATCGCGATCATGCAGACAGAGGCCGATGCGGCGCGCCTCGGAGCGCTGGGAATGAGCGAGAGCAGAACTCGCGTTGCCGGCAACCTCAAATTTGATGCAGGAACTCTGCCCGCCCCCGATAGAGCTTCAACGGAATTCAGCCAAAGGTTTGGACTGACAAAAGACTCTGCGGTAATTCTGGCCGCCAGCACACACTCTCCCGAGGAACGCCTCCTGCTCGAAGCGTTCAAGCGGATCAGCCCTGGCAACGAAACCGCGATGAGGCTGATTATTGCCCCACGCCATCCTGAACGCTTTACTGAAGTTGCCGGATTGATCAAAGCAGCCGGCTGTAGCTGGACGCGCAGGAGTTCAGCCTCGTCGTCTGAAGACCGCGAAAGCGAAGTAATTCTTCTGGATAGCATCGGCGAGCTCCAGGCTTTTTATCCGCTCGCGACTGTTGTGTTTGTGGGCGGGAGCATTGCTAAGACAGGCGGGCATAATATACTCGAGCCGGCGGCTGCAGGGACTTGTGTGGTAACCGGACCACATACGTTTAACTTTCGTTTGATAATGGACACCTTCGTTGCGGCTGAGGCTGTCGTCCAGCTGCCCAACGTTCCCCCATCGGAGTCAGTCGATCAACTGGTGACGATCTTTTCAGAGCTACTAACGGACGAGTCGCGCCGTCGTGAGCTTGGCAAGCGGGGAAAGATCCTGGTGGACCAGAATCGCGGGGCGACGGAGCGTACTTTGCACTTGCTCGAGCCCATGCTGAAAACTTAGTCCAAAGTCCAATGTCCAAAGTCGGGTTGTCGAGGCGCGCGCAATAGCCTGGGTGTCTGTGAACTTTGGACTCTGACCTTGGACTCTAGACTTTGGACATTGGACTTTGGACTAATCGATGAACACGCGCACCTCAGTGTTAATGATGCCTCTGAGCACAGCCTATCGCGCAATCACTCAAGCGCGTCTCGCGGCCTATCGAAGTGGAATATTCCGTACCTCGAAACTTTCTGCACCCGTTATCAGCGTAGGTAATATAACAACCGGGGGAACTGGCAAGACGCCGTTGGTTGAATGGGTTTGTCGCAGTATCGCCGTCGAAACGACTCCCCCGTCGAATGCGAACTCAAAAACACGCATCTGCATACTCACCCGTGGCTACGGCAAGTTAAACCCGAACGAACAGGTTCTTGTTTCGGATGGGAATAGGATACTTAGTGACGAACGCAATGCCGGCGATGAACCGCTGTTGTTAGCGAAGAATCTATTGGGAATCGCCGCTGTCATTTCGAACCCTGACCGGGTGGCTGCGGGAGAATGGGCAATCCCGAATTTGGGGACCGAAGCTTTCGTCCTGGATGATGGGTTTCAACATCTGCGGATCGCCCGCGATCTCGATATCGTGACCATAGACGCCACTAAGCCTTTCGGTGGCGGTGAATTGCTTCCGAACGGACGTTTACGAGAACCGCTAGGCGGCCTGTCGCGGGCTGACTGCATTGTGATAACGCGATCAGATCAGGTAGAGGACATAATTTCGATTAAGGAGTCGCTGCGTAACCTTGTCGGAAATCGTCCTGTCTTCACGTCGCACATGGTGACCAGTGGACTGCGGCCCGTCGGTGAAGATCACATTACCCCGGCGGAGCTTCTTGATCGTCCCCTGGGAGCGTTTTGCGGTGTTGGAAACCCTTCCTCGTTTTTTGCACATTTACGAAAGTCAGGATTCAAGGTTTCGTTTTCGCGTGCCTTTGCCGATCATCATAAATACTTACAAACAGACATTGAGTCCCTCGCCTCTCAGGCACAAGAGACCGGAGCCCAGGCCCTAATTACAACCGCGAAGGACGCAATCAAACTCGACTCACTCGAGATATCTATTCCGTGCTACGTACTTGAGGTCCGAATCGAAATCGACGAAGAAGCGGATCTAGCCGCAATGATTGAAACCGCTTTATCCAAATCAAATCACAGCAAGCCGTAACTTCGCATCAGGCTGCACCTGGATTTCAGCCTGAAGGGCTGAAACCGGGTCGCTCTTTATCCGTTGATACCATTTCTTGACGCATCGTGCTTACGGCTGAAGTACTGACGGTGACGCAGTTGGCGGAGGAAGAGTCGGCTTCGGCACCGGCGGTTTGGTGGCTGTGGGCACTGGCGGTGGTTCTTCTTCAATTATCGGCTTACTCGGTGTCGGGATCGGCGGGGCCTTACTGGCGTTCGTGTTCTGATTTTCGTTGTCGTTGACGCTCCCGACTTGTTCCGGCGAAACAGTCGGAGAAGGACTGGCCGAAACCGTGGGGGTCTGCTCGGTCACGCCGCCCGCGGGGATTCCTATTTCAGCCGCGCCAGTTGGTGGCGTAGCGGCTTCGACGGGCGTGCTATTTGGATCTGCTGCCAGACCCGTGCCCGGTGTGATCTCCGTCGGTGGTTGCGAATCTCTGGTAAACGCGAAAATGACTCCGAAGATTACGAGCAACCCAACCACCGCAGGAATCAGGACCTTCCAGGGATTGAAACCGACTGCGGACGGCGGCCCTGCTGACGCAGGCGCTTCGGAAAACACAGGTGGGGCAGGTTGCGCCGGTTCCGCTGGTTCCATCGGCCTGGTATAGCGCCTTCGAACCAGCGTCTCTTCATCTGAATCGTCCTCGGCAATCGAAACCGCAGCCGCAGTGGGTGGAACGTGTGCGCCGCTTGAAGCCCCTTGTTCCATGCCCGCGGCGATGGTTAAATCCTCGACCAGCTGGCCCACCGTCTCGTAACGATGTTCGGCTCGCTTCTGTAATGCCCGATTCACAACCGTGGCCACCGCCGCTGGAACATCACTCCGCTCGACTGTTAAGGACGGAGGCGGATGCTGCATCTGTTTCAGCATGATGACCGTCGGCGATTCACCAGTGAACGGCACGTGACCCACCAGCATTTCAAAGATGATGATACCCAGTGAATAAATGTCCGAACGAGCATCGATGTCCGGAGACTGTGAACACTGTTCTGGCGACATGTACTGCGGTGTACCGATGACCAGGTCAGGAGAGGTAAGACTGACGTCGTAGTCACCATCGCGCTCTTTGATCTTGGCGATACCAAAATCCAACACCTTTGCATAATCACCGGGGGTAGCGGAGATCAGCATAATGTTGTCGCTCTTGAGATCGCGGTGGACCACGCCCTGTCCGTGGGCTTCGTCAAGTGCCCCGCCCACTTGCTTAATAATCTCGACTACCCTGGGCAGCGCCATCGGACCGTCGTTCCGGATGACCTGCTTTAGTGTGTGCCCATCCAGATATTCCATCACCAAAAACACGACGCCGTTTTCATCTTCGCCGAAGTCAGTAACACTTAACGCGTGGGGATGATTGATTCTCGAAGCTGCCCGCGCTTCACGCGAGAAGCGGGCGACGATTTTTTCGTCGGCCGCTAAAGAAGGACGTAAAACTTTGACGGCGACAGTTTTGTCCATCAACACGTGCGTGCCACGATAGACAGTCCCCATTCCGCCTTCGCTAAGTTTTCCCTCGATTCGATATTTTCCGGCGAGAGTCTGGCCCAGCAATGAATCGTCGGTTTTTTCCAGGGCAATGCCGTCAGACGGACACAGCGTAGTTGTGTCCGGATATTCTGTTCCACACTTTGGACAAGCTTTCATCCAGCCAAACGTCCTCTTGAGACTTTCACAAGATACTTTTTCGGGAGAATGAAATCAGCGTATCACATAGAGTTTGATAGCGGCAAAGTTGTGACAGAAAACGAAAATGCGAGTGAGCCGAACAAGCCTCACTCGCATTTAATGCAGACAAAAGTCCTGCTTGGTTAGGTTTTGACGAACACGATAACCAGGGCGAATAGAACCAGCGATTCAATCAGCGCCAGTCCCAGAATCATCATGGTTTGAATCTTCGCCGCAGCGCCAGGATTTCTGGCAGCCCCTTCGCATGCTGCCGCACCGATGCGCGATTGGCCGAGCGCGCCGCCAACTACTGCAATGGCGAAGCCTACGCCAGCGGCAATTGCTTTGAGACCTTCGCCCCAATCGCCGAGTTCGTGGGCGGCAGGCGTGGCTGGTGCTTGCGCCATCACCGTCATTGCGCTCATCAACATTCCCACGACGGCGAATAAAACTAGATTGAGTTTTCTCATTTTGGTTTCTCCTGCAGAGGATATCCCTCAGAAACTGACACTGAACTGGAAAACAACTTCAACGACAGCTGGCCAGTATGATTTCGCCTGCATCCGGTATCCACCGCCCCTCTTACAACGGCGCTCCTGCGAGACAGACCTGCTTTTTAAATCAAAGGTCAATAATTTGCCGGCAGCAATTTTTCTGTTGTTCCATCAATGTCGACCTTAGCCTGGCGAGTCAACGTGCACAGCCCCGGTGTCTGCGTCGCCCGACCCGCGTTCAGTGAATTAAGTTGCCAGGATCGCATCTTCCGAATGAGTTAACTCATGAGTCGGATGCGCGCCTTCGCTGTGCTCCTCATGCTCATCATGAGCGCCATGAGAAACTTCGCTCAAGTAGAGCTGCGAAAGAAGTATGAAAACGAACGTTTGAATAAACGCCACGAACACACCAAGGGGCATCAGCACGACCGGCAGCAGCCAGTGAGTAATTGACGGATAGAGCCCCGCAACCGTGGCCGCAACCTGCTCGTCTGCGAACATGTTGCCAAACAAACGTATCCCGAGGGCGAACGGACGGATGAAGTTGCTGATCAACTCAATCAGGAAAATCATTGGTGCAATCCACCAGATGGGGCCGGCCAAATGCTTGAGATGTCCGCCGAGTCCGTTTTCCTTGATGCCGATGTAGTTGTAATAAACGAAAGAGGCGATACCGAGCGCAAAGGTGACGCTAGTGGCCGCAGTAGGAGACATAAACAGGGGAAACAACCCCATCAGGTTTGACACCAGGATCACGACGGCAAACGTCATCACCACCGGAAAATACTTGATGCCCTGCGGTCCAATGATGTCCTCAATCATGCCCCGCACGGCAAGCACGCCCACTTCCAGCGTTTGCTGCCCGTAACCCGGCTCTTCCTCAGATAGCCTGCCCTTTAGGATCCAGATGATCGTAACACTTAGAATGCAGGCGATGACGAACATCACCGTATACCATGGGATGGCATTCTCTGGGGTGTATGGACCAAACACAGCTTCCGGTGTCGTGTCGAACTTCGCGAAGAACCACTTCCACTTGGGATAGGTGTAGTTCATCTCGAACTTGTAAGCCCACTCGCCGAAGTAATGGTTAACAAGTTGAACCACTATCGGAGTGTGATGCGCTCCTTCTCCCCCTTCTGCTAACAGAAACATCAATTCATTTCCTCTCGATGGATAAATGCGAAATAGAATTCCCTAAATGCTTCAGCAAAGATTGCCGCGACAAAGCTACACAAGCCAATAAGGGTTGCCGCTAATGAGACCAAATTCAATTTATATGCAACGAAGACCACGGTTCCGACGACCAGGTAACGAAGTAAGTAGTTAGTCAGCTTTAGTTTTGTTTTCGCTCCATCAACCAGAACACTAAAAACTGCTGCGGTCGAGCTGCGCAACCAACGATGATTGAGCAGGGCGAGACTTCCTCCGAGCAGCAATCCAGTTGTGATTCGCCACGGCGCGAACGCCAAACTGCCCACGACCGCCAACGCCGTCGCGAGGATCATGGCGCGCGATATCCGGCCATGAATATCATCGCTGGGCATTCCTAAAGGCAGACTATTACCTGAGTTGTGCGGAGTTTGTTGCATTAGTAAAGCTGGTGATTTTACACAGGAAAACGCCCGATTGTCGAGATGGCAGTATGGAGTCAGTAACACCTCGCGGTAGCGGGTGGGTCGAAGCATTGCCAATTGCCGATTTCCGATTGGCAATTGGTCTTTCGCCAGTCTGCCAATCGGCAATTGGCATTCGGCAATCGGAAATTAGAGAACCCACCCGCTACCGCGAGGTGGTATTGACTTCAAGCGCTACAGCTTCGACGTCAGGCGCACAAACTGATAAAACCCAGCGATAGCGCCGAGAACGAGTCCCGCCACCAACAACCAGGGAGCGGTGCCAAACCAGCGATCCAGTATCCAGCCCAAGCCGAGCATAACCGCAACCGACGTAAACAGCGTGAACGCCGCGACGTAAGCAATGCCGCTCTTACGCGCCGTTTCTTGTTTTTCTGTCTCCGGCATTACACCCGCCAATTCTCTCGCGTCAGAAAATTCTTCGGCAGCTCGTAAAGCAATGCGCGTCGCGAATGCCGCATCGAATCGTGTATAAAGCAAACGTGCGTGCACCAGCAAGCCTTGCCGCCGTCAATGGCCTCAAGCTCCAAAGCGCGCCCATTCGCTTTCCAAAGCTTACTGAAGTCGTAATCGTAGTCCGCCAGCGTGGCAAACTTTTCGCGGAGCTCACATGCTCGTACATCGCCGTTGTAATCGATCACCGCAGTCGTCTCACCTGCGGTACATGGAAACGGCCACGGCGTGGGTGTCTGAAAGTTTGAGTGTTGCGTGCGGTAGTGGGTGGTGATGGCGCCGACATACGCTACATTTTTGACGAACCGTTTGCTCGCATCGTCTTCTGCAAACATGCGATCGCCATAGCGCTTCGTCAGTTTTGAAACGTAGGCATACATTTGAGGCAAGACTTCAGCCGGCACCTGTTTAATCTCATCACCTACCAGCGTCTCTCCGCGAATGATGTTGAAGTATTGCCCGTCGAGACGGAAGTTGGCCCACATAAACTCGCCCAGCTTCACAATCTCTGTGTAGTTGTCAGCGCACACCACGGTGTTAACGTTGAGACGGAATCGATCCCCAAACTTTTTCTTGAGCGGATATAACGAGCTAATGCAATCCAGTGCTTTCTCCCAATTGCCGGGAACACCGCGAATGCGATCGTGCGTTTCACCGTAGCCGTCCAGCGCAATATTCAGATACAGATCCAGTTCCGGATGGGAACTCAGGGCGCGATCAACGATCTCGTAAACGCGGGATTTGATTAAGGCGTTGGTGGGGATGATGACACGGTTGACGCCGTTGTTAGCCACAAAGGTCTCAATGATTTCCGAGCAATCGCGACGCAGGGTTGGTTCGCCGCCCGATAACCAGAGGTCGGTAATCGCCGGCATGGTGTGAGAGATCTTCTCAATCTGTTCAAACGTCAGGTCGCCCGGTTGATTCAATTCTTCATGATAAAAACACGTTTTGCAAAAGGCATTACAACGCGATGTGACGAAGAGAATGACGGTACCGAGCTGCGCGTCACGCTTCGTTGAGCGAAGAAGTTGAACTAGTTGTATGGCTTTGTTCATAGGTAGGACAGACATTCCTGTCTGTCTTTCTTTCGTCAAATGCACCTTTGGGAACACCTACTATCGCTCTGGGGTATTAATAAAGCCTAACTGCCCTCCGGCCAGAGGAAGACAGACAGGAATGTCTGTCCTACTTTCGGATGATGACAGCTTCGGTAGCCGATTTCAATTCGTAGGTAATCCCTCGCCATTCAATGCGCCGCGAAAAGGCCGCCACGACGGCATTCCAAAGAAAAAGTGCCGACGCTAAAGGCCATAACACCAAGTGGGCCCCGAGCCCCCTCATGATTTGTTTTTGGTAACCACTCTGCGCGAGGGCAACGGCCGTCAGCCGAATGTGGGCTTTGGCCGAGCCCAGCAGGAAGATAACTACCAGGAGCACCAGCGGCCAGATAAAATTCAAACCCGCAGCAGCTCGAAGTATGATCAGCGCGAGGCCACCGAAGAAAACGGCAGTGAATAAGAGGCTGCCAATCAGCAAGGGCTTCCACAATTCGGGCGAATAGACTCGTGTAATCTTCAGCTGCCGATTTGAGAACTCGAGAAGCTCTTTCATTGAACAACTGTCGAAGGACAGTACGAAACAGCCTGGCACAAAATGAATCGGAAGCTGCGCTTGCTGCAACACGCGCGTCATTGCGAAGTCGTCGGAAACCGTCCCGCGCCAGGCGTCGCTGATGCGAAGAGTCTCAAAAGTTGATCGCCTGATTGCTGTCGAGCCACCCCAACAGAAATTCTTGCTACGATTAGGCCCCAGCGCGGACGCTATCGACGCATTCCAAACAGAGCGAAGATGGGAGGCAAAACCACCGTTCATGGGGATGAACCACCGATAGCCGGTGGCCGCGCCGATTTGCTCATCCCCAAGTGGCGCCACCAGGGTTTTTAGCCACTCGGAGTGTGGACGGCCATCCGAATCCACAAAAACGAGGACTTCCGAGCGCGGCTCAACTTTCGTGACCGCGACATTGAGGTTGTGAACCTTCTGACCACAATCCACCGCTTTCCCAGCAATGACAATGCTGGCATCAATTCCCTTTTTGATTTCGTCCTCAATCAGTTTCTTAATCACGCTAAGCGAGGGGTCGTCAGCGCGGTCTGTAACAAAAACAATTTCGTAGGCGGGATAGTCCTGCTTGAAAAGCGCACTGAGGTTTTCGCGCAGCCCATCGTCCAGGCCGCGACAGGGCGCGATCACGGAAACGAATGGAGAGTAACCGGAGGTTTTACGGGCCAGTTCGCGGCGCACATAAGCCGCGAAAGTGAATCCGCTCCGCAGGGAAAGTATCCCAAGACAAATTACGATAGCGGCGAAGAAATAGAAGACCAGCATGCGGGCGCACAGAAGCCTCTCCTAATCTCCGTTTCTCGGGACGGCTTTGCCGCCTGACAATTTGACGTTTTTGCGTTGGTAGACTGCCTTGTCCTTGAGCCGGGAGGCTGGCAGTTTCAGCCCGAAAGTGTGGGTTCGTCCGCCTCCCTCGGATCCAGCGGAACTCCCTTCATACTTCCAGTCCTCTTTGATTAGAAATATTATGTCTACTCTCCATACGATCACCGGTTTATTCGCTTCTAGTGACATCGTAGGATCCACCAGGTATCTCCAAATGATGTACCAGCCTGAATGATCATAGTGGGACTGGACCGCCCAGGCCCGTTTGCTGGCCTTAGACTCTAATGAAAGATTAGGGCTGGGATTAGGCCCGCTTCCCTTCTTGCGCAAATCTGGAAACCGTTGTTGCGCTAAGTCCAGATGTCGGTTCTTTTCATACACGCTAGTCGCGTCCAGCGCCTTAACTCCATAAATACCGACTATCGCGCTAAACACGTTGGCCTGTTCAAGATAGATTTCAACCAAATCAGCCAAGCCCTTTTCAATGTATTCGATTGCTTTTTGGATTGCGGTAACGGTCAGGCCAGGCGGTAAAGGGACGTCCCGGTTAAAGTCTTCTTTTTTTGCCATAGAGAAATTTTCGTCAAACCTTTAATGCCGCCAACTTGGGGATCGCCAACTTAGCCATTGCGAAGAAATCGTCATGAACCTCGAGACCGATGCTTTGCAACCCGCAGGCTTCGGCGGCCGCAACAGTTGATCCAGAACCCATGAAAGGGTCGAGAATAATTCCCTCACCCAAGGGCAACGAAGCCCGAACAATTTGTCGAAGAAAGCTTTGCGGTTTCAGAGAGGGGTGAGGTGCAATACCTCTCTCCTGCTTCCTGGCGGGTGACGACTTGATCAAATCCTTAAAAGGCTCCGTTGCAGAGATGCGCCTCAATCCACCCGTGCCCCACTTCCGCAAATTATCTTGTACCCGGCCTTCGCATGGTTTCCGAAATAGCCCCCAAGGTTCCCAACAGGACTTTGGCATAACAGTTACGTCTGAAAATTCATCGTGAGCATTCTTGGGCCGGTCGCCGCCTCTAAGTGTATACACAGTTCGAATGATCTCGCCTCGCTTCTCAAAACCAACCTTGAAGAAGCTCTCATAAACCAAGTGGGAGACGAGCGGATTAGTGGCAATAAAGACGTGGGCGCCTGGAACCAAAACACACTTGGCCAGGGAAGCAAATCGTTGAAAAAAATCTCTGAGGCTCTTTTTGTCCTTCTCAGTTAGAACTGTAAAACGCGGAAGCGGCATCCGCTTGCTACCATCAAAGGCTGGCGGAATTCTCCAAATTCCCCCTTTACCCTTTTTGAGTTTTGATAGCTCCTTATCTGAGTACTCCACCAACCCATAAGGCGGATCAGTAACAATTGCATGGACCGATCCCATGGGAGCCGTATTTAGCCATTCAAAGGCATCCGTATGAACGATCTCGTATGAAGAGCCGTGGTGTTTGAAACGTTCCTTAGTCGACCGACTTGGAAACGTTCTGTCAGTTATGGCGTTATGGGACTGCATATATTCGTTTGCAAATTTCAGGGATAATCATAGTACTTTATCTCATTCAGTCTCGAATTTCATCGTTACTTTGCTGTCGTTCGGCTGCCCGTTCGTAACTGACTAGTCTTCTGATAAAAGCGTTATATCGAGAGTGGGCGGAATCCTGATCGTCGGCAGCCAAAAGATCGTAGAGACGGTGTTCAGGATTGTCAGGTAGGTGGTTCGGAAGGGCAATGCCTAATCGCTTTAAACGTGGCGCGCCGATCGCAACTAGTAACGCGGCGATTGTCTCATTGCCGTCGGCCAAATCCTGTACGCCGGCCTCAATCAGATCATCGCCAGGTAAAACGCCAGACATAGTTACAACTTCCAAACATTGTAGGGGCGTGCCTCCGTGGGCGCCCCGTCTTACGCGAGGTTGGGCGCCCACGGAGGGACGCCCCTACAGTCTCATCAGCGGCCGAGCAACCGCTGAACAACCTCGATCAGCGGTTGCGGGTAAACTCCGATAAAGATTATTCCGGCCAGTGACACTACCAGCGCGGCCTGCAGCGAGCGCGACATCTCGAGTGGTTGGTTATCTGCGATGCGGTCACCCAGATACATCACCTTGATGAAACGCACGTAGTAGTAAAAGGAGACCACGGTGTTAAGTATGGCCCATCCTGCCAGCCAGTAATACCAAGTCTTGCCGTCTTCCTTTCCACGCTGCAGCAAACCGCCAAACAAGAAATACTTTCCGATGAAGCCTCCCGTCATCGGCAATCCGCCAAGCGACAACATGTATACAGCCATCATCGCCGCCATCCCTGGCGCTTTCTGCGCGAGTCCCGTCATGTCGTCAACGTTGTCGCCAATGATGCCGCGACGGCGCAGGCTAATCACAATTCCAAACGCGCCCATGTTCATGAGCGTATAGACGAGAAGATAAATAGTTAGCCCGATGTAGCCGTACATGTTTCCGGCCACCAAGCCCAACAGTAAATAGCCGGCGTTGGAAATCGATGAGTAGGCGAGCAGGCGTTTCGAGTTTTCCTGGGTTACTGCGGCCCAGTTCCCGACCATGATTGTGATTGCCGCAACCAGGCCGAGAAGTGGCGCCCAATCAGCGCGTATAGCCGGAAGGGCTTCGACAAAAATGCGCGCGTAGAGAGCAAAACTCGCTGCTTTCGAACCCGTAGAGAGGAAGGCCGTTACCGATGTCGGCGCGCCCTCGTAAGCGTCTGGCGCCCACATGTGGAACGGCACTGCGGCAATTTTGAAAAACAGACCCGCCGCGAGAGCAATCATGCCCAGCAGCAACATTGGCCTCAGCGATGCCGTGACGGGTTCGCCCGGCGCTCCCGAACTGGCTGCGATATTGGCGACCGCCTGCCCGATCTCGGCCAAATTAGTAGAGCCCGCGATACCGAACAGCAGCGACATTCCGTAAAGCAAAACGCCTGATGAAAACGCGCCGAGAAGGAAATACTTCATCGCCGCTTCGTTGGAACGTTTTTCACGTTTGGTGAATGCGACGAGCACGTAGAACGTGAGGGCCATCAGTTCCAGGCTGATATAAAGCGCAATCAGATCAAAGCCGCAAGCGAGGAACATCATGCCCACGGTAGCAAACAGAACCAGGGCGTAGTATTCGCCGTGCTGCTCGCCTTCGATATCGAGATAACGCGTAGCGATCGCGATCGCCAACGCTGCGCTCACCAGGAAAATGGCTTTGAAGATGAGCGCGAAGCCGTCGATGCGCACCATGCCGTAGAAGCCATCGAGCGGCAAGAGATTACCCATGTACCAGTATTGAACGCCGAGCGAAACCGCAGCCAACGCAATACCGGCAATCGAGAAATGTGCGATGAGTTTGCTCTTGCGGTACGGCAGCACAACTTCCATGACCAGGGCGATGCAGGCGCAGACGGTCAGGATCAACTCGGGTGCGATGAGTTGCAGGTCCGCTACGCTGAATAGCCGGGTCGTGTTGGCTTGAAGTAGAAGCATCGAATCAGTTTTCAGTTTTCCTTTTCAATTCACTCGTTTAGAGTGCGGACTTGTCCGCGCGACGGGGCACAAGTGCCTAATCTAAACGGGGTAGTGATCGGGAAGACGAACTCATCATTTCATCACTCATTACTCGTCATTCATCAGTCATCATTCATCATTCACCACTCATCATTTCTGATTCGCCGCCTGCTGAACCGTCGCCGGCGGCATGCCCGGGATCGGATAAGTAGGCCGCACGTGACGCACAACTGCATTCACAGGCTTTCCGACGAACTCCAGAAACGGCTTGGGATAAACGCCAATCCAAAGTGACAAGACCACGAGCGGGAGCATGTACGCCCACTCGCGCCCGCTAAGATCTATCAGCTTCTCGTTTTTCGGGTTGTCGATTGTTCCGAAAAACATTCGCTGATAAAGCCAAAGCATGTAACCCGCATTCAAAATGATTCCGAGGGCGCCCCAGGCAGCCCACATTGGGTTAGCTTCAAACGCGCCCCGCAGAGCCAGAAATTCTGAAATGAAAACGCAGAGCAGCGGCAAGCCAATCGCAGTCATCACCATTGCCAGGAAAATCGCGGCGTATCCCGGCATCACGTGCGACAGGCCACCAAACTCGGCCACGTTGCGGGTGTGTCGCCGCTCATAAATTATTCCCACCAGAAGGAAGAGAGCGGCTGAATAGATGCCGTGATTGATCATGTGCAACACGGCGCCGTTTAGGCCATTCGGGTTTAGGGAAAACAAACCCAGCATCACGATGCCCATCGACGATACGGACGAATAGGCAACCAGCTTCTTAACGTCACCGTCTTTCTTGACTACGAAATACATCGCCGCGAGGGCGCCGTAGATGATTCCAATGATCGCCAGAAATATCATCACGCTGCGCACGCCAAACGATCCGAAATAAGATTCATCGGCTGAGGCTGCGGGAAACATCGGCAGATTGAAGCGAAAGAAGCCATAGGTACCCAACTTGAGCAGGATGCCGGCAAGGATTACTGAACCGGCGGTCGGCGCCTCAACGTGCGCATCTGGAAGCCAGGTATGAAACGGAAACATCGGCACCTTGATAGCGAAGCCAAGCGCAAAGGCGAAGAACAGCAGCACCTGCATGGCGCCCATGGGCATTACCGATCCCAAAGCCTGCATGTAAAGAATATTGAACGTGCCGGTGCCATTCTGGGCCGCAGCCTGAACGGAGCTTGATACCAGAGACGCAGCTTCGGAATTGCCCGCTAACAGGGTAATGGTCCCCTGTGTAATCTGGCTGGTGAGGGCTGTGTCCTGAGTCAGGAAGTACATCTTCAAAACGCCGAGCAACATGATGACCGAGCCGACGAGCGTATACAGGAAGAACTTGATCGCCGCATACAGGCGGTTTTCTCCACCCCAAATACCGATCAGGAAATACATCGGCACGAGCGACACTTCGAAGAACAGGTAAAAGAGAAACAGGTCCATCGAAGTGAAAACACCGACCACTGCCGTCTGCAGTAACAGCAATAGCGCGTAATATTCTTTCTCGCGTTTTGCGATGTACTTCCAGGACGACAGAGCGGCAATCACACCCAGCAAAGTGGTCAGCACAATCAACAAAACCGCGACCCCGTCAACACCCATTTGATAGCGCGCGCCGATTACGGGGATCCACTGATGGTCCTCAAGAAACTGCATACCGCCGAGCGCCCGGTTGTATGTCAACAGAGCAAGGGAGGCTACGAACGCGATTCCAAACCACGCGGTTGCAAACTTCTTGATCGCATTCGCCTGATCTTTCTTGAATAGGGCCAGAATGAGGATTGCGCCAAGCGTCGGCAGCCAGGTGATGATTGAAAGAATGTGCAGGTTTTTCATAATCTTATTTTGGACAGTTGTTAGTTGTCAGTACTCAGTTGTCAGTTATTAGTGGTCAGTTGTTGAAGCCGCGCGACCCGATGAGGAACAACTAACAACTAACAACTAACTACTGACAACTAACCTACTGACAACTGACAGCGAACAACTACCAACTGACAACGGAAGCAAACATTGCTTTGACCGCGTTCAAAATGTCAGCCGCAAAAAACAACGCGACCGCAGCAACCAAACCCAACACCATGACCAGCGCGTAGTTCTGCGTGAATCCTGTCTGCGCTGCACGAAATAGGGGCGACATCAGGCGCACAATGAAGGCCGCAATAGCGTTTACGAGTCCATCAACGAAATACTGATCCGCGCCGCCGGTGATACGGCTCGTAAGTCTGGTTACCCACGCTGAACCATTTACGGCTCCGTCTACCACCTTGGAATCAAAAGTAAACACAGCCCTTGAAAGATCCATAACACGGCGGGTAATCGCCCAGCCGTAAATCTCATCAACCCAAAACTTGTTGTAGCTGGCCTCGTAGACCGGTTTAAGTCGGCGGGCCCACACATCTGCGAGTCGCGGATTCTTCACGTAGAAAAGAACGCCGAGGCCGATGCCGAGTCCCGCTACGAGAAGCGAGATGATGATGAAAACCCACTCCGTCAGGGTATGGTTGTGTATCACCGAATCAACTGCATGCGCGAGATTGAATCCCTCATGACCATAAATTGGTGGCGGCGTTGCCGCATGGACTTCTTCGGTAGTCAGAACCGATGCTTCGAGGTGGGTCTCCACGCCCGACGGTCGCTTACCCGAGCTGTCGACAAACTCGTGCTTACCAAATTGACGCGTCGACGGATTCCAGATGATCGGATCGAGGAAGTTAACGATGTTTAGTTTGCCGCCAATATGATGTCCGCCCGTGAACGCCGGACTGATTCCAACAAAGCCACCAATCGTCGCCAGTACTGCAAGCACGGCGAGTGGAATCCACATCGAAGGCGGCGACTCGTGTGGAATATGAGAATGGTGCGAAGGCGTCGCGTGTTCCTCGTTGTGCGCCTCATGTTCAGCCGTGTGATCGTGATGGTTTTCGAGGAAACGTTCCTTGCCCCAGAAAGTCATGGCCACCAGACGTGTCATATAAAACGCCGTACACGTGGCCGCGATCGTTCCAACGATCCAAACCAACCAACCGACGGGAATATACCTCGTCGACGCAGCGCTCCAGAGAATCTCGTCCTTGGACCAGAAGCCGCTAAACGGAATGATGCCGCAGATCGCCAGCCAACCCGCCAGGAATGTCATGTAGGTGTAGGGCATGTATTTCTTCAACCCGCCCATACGCCGCATGTCCTGTTCGTGATGCATTCCGTGAATGACGCTGCCGGCGCCCAGGAACATCAGGGCCTTGAAGAACGCGTGGGTCATGACGTGGAAAATGCCAATCACAAACGCGCCCACCCCGCAGGCCATAAACATAAACCCGAGCTGCGAAACGGTCGAATACGCCAGGACCTTCTTGATGTCGTTTTGGGTGATACCGATGATTGCGGCAAAGATCGCAGTAGCAGCACCAACAACCGCAACCACCGTCATCATCGTTTGCGAATGCTGGAAGATGACGTTCGTGCGGGTGACCATGTAGAGACCGGCCGTGACCATGGTCGCAGCGTGAATCAAAGCCGAGACTGGCGTTGGACCAGCCATCGCATCCGGCAGCCACACGTGCAGCGGAAGCTGGGCTGACTTGCCACACGCGCCGATAAACAACCCCAGCGCAATCCACGACAAGAGCCCCCATTGGCCGAGCGGTTCAAGGGGAAAGCTCGCTGCCTGGCCAAATACATCGACGTATTGAGTGGTTCCAAAAGTGGCGATTACGCCAAAGATTGCCAGGGCAAATCCGAAGTCACCGATGCGGTTAGTAATGAAAGCTTTTCTGGAAGCGTTCGCCGCTTCCTGCCGATCGAAATAATATCCAATCAAGAGGTACGAACAGAGACCTACTCCTTCCCATCCGACAAACATCATCAAGAAGTTCGAGCCCATGACGAGGACGAGCATCGAAAACATGAAGAGGCCCATGTAGGCGAAGAACCTGTAGAAACCAGGATCGCCGTGCATGTAGCCGGTGGCGAAAACGAAGATGCATAACCCGACTCCCGTCACGATCAACATGAAGATCGACGAGAGCGCGTCTAGCTGATAGCTCCATTCGACATCAAGTAGCGCGCCGGTATCCTTAGTTGGTCCACCTACAAGTATGGGCTGGTGCCGTTGATCCGGCGGCAGTTCCGCACGTTTTTTCTCAGCTTCTTCGAGCACCTGTTGGGCGTGACGTTGTTCGCCGCCTTGTGTCAAACGCACGGCGCCGCCGGGAATCCACGAGTACTTGAATCCATCCTGACTGGTGACGTAAACCTGAGGATAAAGCGCGTTTGAACTGAAGGCGTATGAGAAAACGGCGCCGACCGTAAGCAGGAAAGCGAGCGCAATCGAGCCGACGGCGATCCCGCCGATCAGCTTTTCACTGAAGCCAAGCTTCCGCCCCAGCAGGCCGTTGATAGCCGCGCCGGCAAGAGGAAGAAGAGGGATTAGCCAGATGTATCTATGCATTACAAGTTGGCTTAGATCAGCTTTGTGCTTAGTTCTTTGTGCTTAGTTCTTTGTACTTTGTATTTCGTACTTTGTGCTTTGTGCTTTGTGCGTAGGTCTTGGGCCTTCTCCAGGTCCGCGCCAGGAAGAACAAAGCTCAAAGAACAAAGTACAAAGTTCAGTCTTTACCACTTAAGAATATCAATCTCATCCACCCAGATCGTTTCCTTATTCCGGTAAAGCGCGATAACTATTCCCAGTCCGATAGCAGCTTCGGCGGCTGCGACCACGATCACAAACACTGCGAAGATTTGTCCGGCTACTGCATTGACGCTGCCGGTCTCCTGCAGGTAACGAGAGAAAGCGATGAAGTTCAGGTTCGCAGCGTTCAAGATCAACTCGATCGACATGAAGATGACGATGATGTTACGACGTGTAAGGACACCGGCAACGCCGATAATGAAGAGCAGCGCGCCGATCACGAGAAACTTGGACAGGTCGGGATGCTGCGCGCGCTCCCAGGCGGTGGCAACGCGTCCGCTCGCGGCCTCCTGAAACATCAGGCCGAACGCGGGTGTCAGAAATTTGAACAACAGAATCGGCATTTATTCTGATACGGCTTGATCCGATGGGATCTGTGCCAGCGTTGAACTATCTGGAGTGGCTGGCGCAACGTCGTCAACGGCAGCTTCCTGTTTGAGCGTTCGTGCCAACATCACCGAACCAACAATGGCCACCAGCAACAGCACGCTGGCGATTTCAAATGGCAGCGAACCGAATCGATAAAGACTGCTACCCACTCGCTCAGTTTCCGTGCTGATACGCGATGATCCAGTCGCGGAAGGGGCCAGGTTCTGCTCCTGATTTATTCGCTGCGCAGGGCCCGCGCTTATGAGCGCCGCATCGCGCCGTTGCAGTCCCTCATATCCAACGTTGATTGCGTAAAGAAGCCCGGCGGCCAGCAGCGCGCAAAAGATGACGCTGGTAGTTACTTGCCGCGGGCGGTTGAAAATCTCTTCCCGGCCACGCTCTTCTTCGCCGACGTTAACCAGCATGATGACGAAGAGAAACAAGACCATTACGCCGCCCACGTAAACCAGAATCTGGACACCGGCGATGAACTCCGCCTGGAGCAGAATGAAAAGTGCAGCGACAGAAACGAGAGAAGAGATCAGGAAGAGGGCGCTGTGAATGGTGTTGCGGGCCATCACAGTCAACAGCCCTGCAAAGATGGCGGCGATAGAGAAAACCCAGAAGAAGACAGCTTCCCAGCCGGAAAGAATCATAATAAAAGTGATGAGTACTGAGTGATGAGTGATGAGTGAAAAGCAGAAGCGATGAAACTTAGTTTCCTTAGTTTACTCATCACTCATGACTCATCACTCATGACTTTCTAACTATCTCGTGTATTTGACTGTCTCGCGTCCCTGTTCGAGCATCTCGCGGTTCCAGACAAAGCCGGCGCGCGAGTAAGTGGCTAATTCAAAGTCCTGGGTTAGTTCCAAACATGATGTCGGGCAGGCTTCCTGGCAAAGCGCACAGAACATGCACCGCGAAGTGTCAAAGATAAACTCGTCGAGAACCTTCTTCTTTCGCGGCTTGCCCGCCACGATGATCTCCACGTCCATCGCGATCACATCGATGCAATCTTCCGGACAGGCGATGGCGCAGAGGTTACAGGCGATACAGAGCGTATCGTGCGTTTCGGGATCCATGTTCAAGCGTGGCGCGCCATGGAAACGCGGAGCAACATCAGGACGAACTTTCGGATACTGCTCGGTGTAGATTCCTTTTCCGCCCACTGAGTCCTTGTCAGTCAAAGCTCCCAGGTTGTACTTCAGCGTGAGTTGCAGCCCCTTCAACAGGTCCACCATGAAGAAGCGCTTCAGCTTATCTAGAAACTTTGGTTTTGGAACTTTTACCAGGGGCATAATTAAACTAGCCGCAAAGGCGCCAAGAACGCCAGGTCAATTTTCAGAATTGCGGTCCGATTTATCTCATAAAGCCGTGCATGGCGACCTTGGCGTCTTTGCGGCTAACCGCCTTACCCTTCCGTCGGCACCGGCGCGACCGCTGGTTTACCTTGCGGCACATTCACTAGTCGAATGTCTCGGCGCTGGCTCTTAAGATTAAAGTCGCGAGACCGCCAATTAATTCGTGCGAGCATGAGGCCTGTGATGCCAAGTCCAATCAGCCCCATTACGATCATCAAGATCTTGCCGGTCGTAGTCAGGTTGAGTCCGTTTGAAAGCGACTCGATCGTACGAATGTCACGCCATCCGTTCAGAGCTTGCACTACAAAGATCGAGATTGCTGAGGTGGCGATGTTGATGAGCGCGGCCGGTATCAGCCACTTCCAACCGATGTCCATCAGTTGATCGTAGCGAAAGCGCGGCAAGGTCCAGCGCAGCCAGAAATACAAATATAGAATTGCTGCCAGCTTGATGAGAAATATCAGAAGGCTGACTATAACATAGAGGTTGTGATAACCCTTTGCTTCTGTAAGCTGATAAACAAACGGGAAATACCAGCCACCGAGATAGACCGTCACAGCGATCGCCGACACGATCACCATCGCGGCATATTCAGCAAAGAAGAATAGAGACCAACGAAACCCGGAGTACTCGGTGTGGAAACCTGCCACTAATTCCGATTCAGCTTCAGGGAGATCAAACGGCGCTCGATTGTTTTCGGCAATGCCGCTGACAAGAAAGATCAGAAAACCCATGGGCTGGTAGAAGAGGAACCAAACTGCATCGCCGGCCTGCGCGTTGACGATCCCGGAAAGCGAAAGCGTACGGGCAAACATCAGGGCGCCAACCAACGAGAGTCCCATCGCTACTTCGTACGACACCATTTGCGCGCTGGACCGCAACGCGCCTAACAACGAATACTTCGAGTTTGAAGACCAGCCGGCGAGTATCAACGCCAACACACCCACGCTCGAGACTGCCAGGACAAACAACAATCCGATGTTAACGTCCGTGATTACGGCCCAATCGGGCCCAAACGGAATCACTGAAAAGACGATGAAGGCGGCAGCAACTGCAATGTAAGGTGCGAAGAAAAAGATCCAGCGATCGGCTTTCTCCGGAATGAAGTCTTCCTTGGTCAGCAGCTTGATGCCGTCGGCGATGGGCTGGAGCAGTCCCCAGGGTCCAACGCGCATTGGTCCCAGACGGGCTTGCATGAAGGCGGAAATTTTTCGTTCGAGATAGCTGGCATAAGCGACCCAACCGGAGATTACCGTGACTACTAATCCGATCTGCAAAAACGGCCAGACGACGTGCTTCAGCGTATCCGCGCTGAAGTACGTGTTCAGCAAGTCGCTGACGAAATTGATTGGCGCGAAGAGAAACATAACGGAGCGAAACTATGTGTCGGGTCAGGCTATAAACATTTGGCTCCTTATGGAGCCGGAGAACACTGGGAAAGAACCTATCGGTCAATTTCACCTAATACAATATCCAGCGTTCCGATGATCGCAACCACATCAGCCACCAGGTGTCCGAGGCAAAGCTTTTTCAGAGCCTGGAGATTAATCAGCGAAGGTGGTCGCACACGTACACGCCAGGGCTGCGCAGTTCCATCTGAAACCAGGTAACAACCAATCTCACCCTTCGGACCTTCAATGGAATGATAATAGTCGCCGACCGGCGGCTTCACGATCTTCGGCAGCTTCGCGTTTACGGGACCGTCCGGCAGTTTGTCCATTGCCTGATCGATAATCCGTCGTGATTGTCGCATCTCCTCGAGTCGAACAAGGTACCGATCGTATGTATCGCCGTTCTCACCAAGGGGAATGTCGAAATCCATTTCGGCATACGCTGCGTACGGGCGTGCCTTACGAATGTCCCAGGCGACACCTGAACCACGCAACGCCGGACCCGACAATCCGATGGCAACCGCGTCTTCGCCGGAGATCACGCCTATGCCGACCGTGCGGCTGAGCCAGATACGGTTCTCGGAAAGTACTGTTTCATACTCGTCGAGACGCGTGGGGAAATTGCTTACGAAGCGGCGCACGTCAACTTCGAAGTCGTCGTAAGCATCGTTTGGCATTCCGCCAACGCGCCAGGCATGACATGTCAGTCGCGCACCAAACTGTCTCTCGAAAATCTTCAGAATCTCTTCTCGCTCACGCAACGCCCACAAGAGGACCGTCACAGCACCGATGTCCAAAGCGTGAGTCGCCAGCCAGAGCAGGTGCGAAGCGATGCGATTGAGTTCCGTAAGAATCGTGCGAAGGTAATGAGCGCGTGGCGGGACCGGAAGGCCCATCATCTGCTCAACTGTTTCGACCCAAACCAGACCGTTTGAGACTGCGGCGATGTAATCAAGACGATCCCAATATGGTGCAATCATCGTGTACATACGGTTCTCTGCGATCTTCTCCATCCCGCGATGCAGATAACCGATGTCGCAATCAAGGTCGATGACTGTCTCGCCGTCGAGCTTCAAGATCACGCGTAGCACGCCGTGTGTCGACGGGTGCTGCGGCCCCATGTTCAGCACCATTTCCGGGGTGTCAAGCAGGGTCTCTCGGGTTGTGGCAATCTCTACCTGATGCATGATGTGTCCGATAAACTTTAGTTTGTCGTTACTCCCGGTTCACGACCGCACATTGGATAAAGACGTCGGTTAACGACTTTCCTCACCCTTCAAGAACTAAGACTCCACGCATCCGACAAACTGAAAGTATGTCGGACATCTTGAGGCTACGCAGCCGCTGGAGCCGGTTCAGGCGGCAGATAACACCCAGTCACGCTCCAGGCTTCAATAATCAATCCAATCTCCGTGGCTTCACCTTTCGAACGCTTATCGCTCAACTTGGTGACTATTGCCTGCGCGGCGCTCGCTTTGTTCCAAACGTTTCGCGGCGCCATCGTTTCCGTGATTATGAAGCCAGCAATCTTCGCCGCCTCGGGCGTGTCGAAAACTTTTGCTTCATATTGCGCGGCGATCTCTTTTGGAGTCATGACATTTCCAATTTCCAATTGCCAATTTCCAATTGGAGAACCTTAAAAAGGAAAACAATCGGAAATCGGCAATTGGCAATCGGCAATTATTTATCCTTGGGCATCACTTCTTTTCCGCCCTGAAAAATGTCTCGCATCATGCGCTCTTGAGGAACCGACAATATTTCCAGTCCATAAGCGCGCCTTTGTTCCAACTGTTCCCGCTGCACGTCAGTCATCTCAGGCAAATGCCTGCTGGTCCAGGCATTCTCGATAAACTCGAGCGGATAATCTTTGAGCAGTGGATGCCCTTCCCAATCAGGCGGCAACAAAATTCGGCGCAAGTCGGGATGGTTTCGAAAAGTCACTCCGAAGAGATCGTAAACTTCCCGCTCCATCCAGTTTGCCGAAGGCCAAACGCTGGTGACGCTGTCGACGGTCGCATCGCTCAAGGCCACCTTTAAACGGACCCGCTCGTTTCGAGCAATCGAGTAAAGCTGATAGACGACCTCCAAAGGCGTTTCCTGCCTCAAGGGAAAGTGCACACAGGTCAAATCGGATAGGTAGTTAAAGCGCGCGTCCGGATCTGTTCGTAAGAACTCGCACACGGCTGTTACCTTTGCTGGAGTTATCCCAATCGAAACCTGGCCGAGAAACTCCGCTGCTCCAACTACGGCCCCATCAAATTTCTCTTTCAATTTTTTGACGAGCGGGTGGTCGGAAGCGTCAACGGGCTTGGGGCCCTCTTCCTTTTTTTTCACCGGCGCTTTTGGTGCGCCAGGAGCGGCGGCGCCAGGGCTCGGTGGAGGCGCAGCCTTTTCCCCAAGCGATTCTTTGACGGCGGCGACGCGCGACTTGGCCTGCTCAACCATCGCGGCCTTCTCGGCGTCGGCCCCAGCCAATTCGCCCGCGTCAGGGATGGACGAGGGCGGCGGAGTGCCCGCAGAATCTGCAGGAGTCACAACCCCGGGGGGTCCTTCTTTTTCCAGTTTTTCGTTTTCGTCGGACATAGGCAGTACATCCGCGCACCACACCCTGATAAGACGCGATCTGTCTAAGACTCTGATCGCACCAACAGCCCAAAAAAAGTGTTAATGCTAAGTACAAGAGGTCGGCAGAAGTGGATTTAAACATGGCATTTTGCGGCTGTCAATAAACTTGTGTGGCGGCAGCGGCCTTTGGGAATTCATTGTCCTGCTTGACGATACGAGCACCACAACCTATCATTGCATGTTTGAAAAATACGGCATTTAGCTGTCTATAGGCGAGGCTCGAAAGACAATGAAACCAGCAATTCACCCAGACTATAACGAGATCACAGTAAGTTGCGCTTGCGGCGAAACTTTTAAGACCCGTTCGACCAAAAAAGGCGATCTGCACGTGGAAATCTGCTCCGCTTGCCACCCATTTTTTACCGGCAAACAGAAGCTGGTTGACACTGCGGGACGCGTGGATCGGTTCAACAAACGCTACGGGAAGAAGACTCCAGTCGAAACCCCGGCAGCTCAGTAGGGCAGACATTTCTGTCTGTCCCCTTCCGCAGTTTTTGGATTGAGGAAACCTTGTTTTCGACGAGACATTAGCAACCATCCAGAACCGAGACGCCGGCGACAATCGTCGGTCGCTATTCGTGCATCAAAAGCACTGCGACCGTCCTCAGCGCCGGCGTTAGTATTTTGGCAACAAAACCTGAAGTTCTGAGTTCAAGCTTCAGCTTGTGTCCTTCCCTGAGAAAATTACCCAAAGGTTGAACTCCGGGTTAGCCGAAAGGAAGAACCACCTTGAGCACAAACGAACGAGACCTGATTGTTGGCGGCCAGGCAGTGATCGAGGGCGTAATGATGCGCACCCCGAATGCCTACGCTATCGCCGTCCGTAAAGCGGATGGCACCATCGTTAACATCGCCGCTCGCCTCCCGAAATGGAGTGACAAGTATCCGATCCTCAAGTTGCCGGTGCTGCGTGGTAGTGCTGTGTTGGTTCAGTCAATGGGCCTGGGGATTAAGGCCCTAAACTACTCCGCTAACGAAGCCTTCGCCGATGCCGAAGAAGCCGAGGCGAAGGAGGTTCGTGTACAGCTCACCCCAGCGGTGATTGAAGGAGAGGGTGATTTTGCGGGATTGACAGGTGCCGTCCCCGGCCTCTTCCCTGTTCCGACCGAGAAACGCTCCAAAGACGAATTGAAGAAGGGCGGAACAGCGGCGGCCATGGGATCCATCATCTTCGCTTTGATCTTCAACGTGCTGCTTTTCGTAGCAGCTCCTCTGCTCTTGACGAACGCAATCTTCATCGGCGCAGGTTGGGCGCCCACGCCGGCAATCGAGGCGAGTCAAACAGCGACTGCTACATCTGCCGACATTAACGCAACCACTCAGACAATCGCGGCCGCAAGTGACCCCTGGTACACGCGTGGATGGCGAACTGTAAAGACTTACCTGCATCCCGTAAGACCGTCAGTCGCATTCAATCTCGTCGATGGCGGGATCCGGATGACGTTTTTTCTGATCATGATTTTCAGTTTTTCTCTTCTGAAGGACATCAGGCGCGTCTTCCAATATCACGGAGCGGAACACAAGACGGTGTTCACGTGGGAAGCGGGCCTCCCCCTAACGGTGGATAACGCGCGGCCGCAGCCGCGACAGCATCCGCGTTGCGGGACAAGCTTTCTGATGGTGGTGATGCTGGTTTCTATCGTTTTGTTCTCGGTCATTAAGTTTGATTCTCTGTTGCTGAACTTCCTCGTGCGCCTTGCGCTGATGCCGTTAGTGGCAGGCATCTCGTACGAAATCATTCGGCTCTCGGCGCGGAAAGAAAGCGGTTGGTTTTTTAAACTGATGACGCGACCGGGTGTGTGGCTGCAAAACATTACGACCCAGGAACCGGACGACCAGCAGCTCGAGGTTGCGATCGAGGCATTGAAGGAATCTTTGAAACTCGAACCACAGCCTTCCGAGCCTGCTTTGGCGCCAATGTCTTGAGACTAGTAGTTCAGAGTTAAGCCTTCAGGCTGCCCTTTGGTGGATAAAGAACATGTTAGATCGTCTCGATCAAATAGAAGTGCGCTACGAAGAGTTAGCTAACGAACTCTCTTCGCCTGAGTTACTCGCCGATCGCAGCGCCTACACGAAAGCGACTCGCCAACATCGGACCCTTGGCGAGATAGTCGAAAAGTATCGCGCCTGGAAAACCATCAAGGAAGAGTTGTCGGGCGCACAGGAACTAGCTGGTGGCACTGACGACGAAGAGATGCGGGAGATGGCGGCAATGGAAGTCGCCACTCTTGAGCAGAAGCTCGAAGCTACCGAAATTGATCTGAAGTTGCTGCTTGTTCCTTCTGATCCTAACGATGAAAAGAACGTTATCGTCGAAATCCGCGCCGGGACGGGCGGCGACGAAGCGACGTTGTTTGCCGCTGAGATGCTCCGGATGTACGGCCGTTACGCTGAAAGACAGGGCTGGCGCTTTGAGGTTCTTGATGCATCCGAATCTGGAATTGGCGGCATCAAGGAAGGCATCGTGCTGATCGAGGGCAACAAAGTCTATTCGAAAATGAAGCATGAATCGGGTGTGCATCGGGTGCAGCGAGTGCCGCAGACGGAAGCCAGCGGACGCATTCATACATCGGCGATTACTGTGGCAGTTCTGCCGGAAGCCGAAGAGGTCGATGTGAAGATCGATGCCAAGGATTTGCGCATCGATACTTTCTGCTCGTCTGGCCCCGGTGGCCAGTCCGTTAATACCACCTACTCCGCAGTCCGCATCACGCACCTGCCGACGAACGTGGTGGTTTCGATGCAGGACGAGAAGTCGCAAATCAAAAACCGCGAGAAAGCGATGCGCGTATTGCGCGCGCGTTTGCAGGAGCTCGAGGAAAAGAAGCAACACGACGCTGAGGCAAGCGAGCGCCGTTCGATGGTCGGCTCCGGAGACCGTTCTGAAAAGATCCGTACTTACAACTTTAAAGAAAACCGGGTCACGGACCATCGAATCGGACTAACCATTCACCAGTTGGATCTGGTGATGGAAGGCGCTCTGGACGAAATAATTCAAGCTCTCATCACCCACGATCAGCAAGAAAAGCTAAAGAACGAAGCGGTTGCTGCTTAGCTACCTTCGTAACGCAAGCTTTTAGTTTGCGGATCCGTCCATAAAGCCGGTCTCGCCTAAATGAACCAAACCGCAAACTAACAGTTCGCTTTACGTAAGACTGAGCAATGCCTTCAACGACCCACGTAATCCTGATCCGCCACGGCCAATCGCAGGGTAATGCCGAAGGTCGTTTCGGCGGGCACACTGATACGCCGCTTTCGCCAAAAGGCCGTAAGCAGGCTGAGGCCACCGCCAGGGCACTTGCCTCGGAGAGATTTAGCGCAATTTATTCCAGCGACCTTCCGCGTGCTATCGAGACTGCCACGCCTCTTGCCAAACTTACGCGCGCTCCGCTAATAACCACCGATGCCTTTCGTGAGCGGAGTGTCGGCGTAATGGAAGGTCTGACGTTTGAGGAAGCAGCCGAGCAGTATCCTGAACAGTATCAAGCGTTGCTGCATCGTGATTTCGAGCACGTGCTCGAAGGTGGCGAAAGCTATCGTCAAACACTTGATCGCGCGTCGCGGAAGCTTGATGAGGCAATTGAAAAACACAAAGGCGGGCGGATTGCGGTCTTCACACATACGGGCGCAATCTGCATTCTCATCCTGCATTTGATGGGCGCACTGGATGCACCTGAACTCAAGCCTGTATGGATTGGAACTACGAATTGCGGGTTGGCGCGCTTTGATCTACGCGACGACGGATTCGTTCGCGTACTGGCAATCAACGATACGCGACATCTGATCGGAATCTGAGACCTGTCCTGGGCAGATTTTTTAAACGATCCACGAATCACACGAATCGGCACGAAAAAGAACTATGGTTCGTGTCGTTTCGTGTGTTTCGTGGATCGTCCTGATCCAGCGGCAATAAAATCTCGCCAAATCTTCAGGGATTACCGTTTGGTTGTGGTCACCTGGCGGCTATCCTTTCGCGTTCGGCGCTGCTCCAAGCGCAAAGAAGCTTCACATCATCGGCTGTCAACTTCGATTCCGGGTGCAGCGGTGTGTACGACGACATCGGCATTGCTCCCGATTGAACTTCCTTGCAAATCTGACCGAGCATCTGACCGGCCTCGCTACGATTCAAGCGACCCCATTCCGAAAAATTGAGATGGCTGCGACCGTGGTCCACGTGATCGATAACCAGCCATGAAACGGGCGCTACCTTGCTGTACCAGGGCCAACGCGTTTTGTTTGAATGGCAGTCTGCACACGAGCGATCAATGATGGCGGCGACTTGTGCTGTTACCTGCACGTGCGACGGAAGGGCAAGCGATTGATCCGCGGCGGGATTGGTGCGCGCAGGGCTGGCAAACTGCGCCGCCACGAAAAGGCAAACTACGACCACCAATACCCAACGCAAAACCTTCCATAGCCTTTTCATGTCCGTCGCTCCTTTCTCTTACGTTTCCAAACAACGAAGGTTGAAACGATCAATCCCAGGCTTAATATGATGACTACGGGCCTCGTCACGCCACCCAGATAGAAAAACTCGAAAACACCTTCTGCAGTCGCGCCGGCTTGCTCGGCCACCGCGGCTTTAACGCCGGACGGCGCGACGGGTCCGACGGCAGCTATGACTTCATTTTTTGCGCCCGAAAGTTTGCGCACTCGGGGGCCACTCATGATGCTGGGTGGAGTAAACCCCACCTCAAGCACGTAAATATCGCCCGTGGCAGTTGCAAAAACTCCATTGGGAAAGAACGGTGGTTCGGTTCGATATACAACTTCAACTTTGCCACTAGAGGTAATTTTAAGCAGTCGCCGGTTGCCTGCATCCGCCACATAAACGTTCCCGCTCGCATCAACCGACAGTCCCGTGAGACTCCCAGAAGCGCCGCCAAACTCTGTGGGGCGATCTTCGCTCGTCTTGAAGGTGAGGTCCTTCGCAACCGTAGTGACATCACCCTCCATCGAAACCTTGCGCACGGAAGTATTGTCAGTCAGGTAGAGACTGCCATCCGGTCCGAAACTCATTCCGCCCACGCTGCCAAATTTTGCTTCCGTGCCACGCCCATCCTTGTGACCATAAGCACTTCCAGCAAACGTCGTAACTTTGCCGTCGACACTGCGACGCAACAGGAGCGTTTGCGTCCTGGTGTGATTGTTCTGATCCACCAGGTACATGTTGCCCGCATGGTCGCGCCAAATGCTCATTCCGCGCGGCGGATGCTCGGTCGGTTCCAGCAAATAGGTGAGCTTCCCATCGGGCGTCATTTTCCAGATAGCGCTGGGCCAACCCTTGGTAGTCGGGTTGTAACTTACATCCCCGCCGTAGACATTACCTTGCTCGTCTATCGCTATTTCGTGCACATGCCGGCCGTTCACGCCGGCAACGAAGACTGTTTTCCTGCCCTGAGAGTCGAGCTTCCAAATCGTTTCCAGATCGCTGAAGTAAACGTTGCCGTTGCGATCTACAACGATGCCGGTAGCTGGATGCGCGGCGGCAGTGGATGACAAAAGCAGGCAACTGCTGAGTACTAAAAGGAGAAACCTCATCGATTTGAAACTGAACCTCAATTTGAAACCTTCGTCCTCGACCCTCGCTCCGCAGGAGCCGGATGTTTATAGACCCGATACCTATTTAGAGATTATGGCTCCGTAGGAGCGCAATGTTTCGTAGATGTAAATCGAACTGGGCAACATTACGCTCCTACGGAGCAAGTTATATTCTGGAAGGTGTTCTATAAACATTGTGTCCCTCAGGGACTATTGCCCCGTACAATTCCTCGAGCACCGTTCAATTTTTATGTCTCGCACGCCTCGCCACAGACCGTCACGTTCTCGCTTCAATGTCAGGATCGAAGAGAAGCTTCCCTGCTGCCCAAACTTCCCGCGCATGTCGTGTGTTATGAAAGGATCGTCGTTGAAGTGATACTCGTCGATCCAATACTCCGGATAGCCGGGGCCGGAAACGTAAGCGTGGATGTGTTGCGGATTCCGGCTGCCTGGGTAAGAGCCTGGCCTGATTGTGCGAAACTCGTAGCGGCCCTCACTATTCGTCCGTACCGCGCCATGAATACGCGTATCGCGATTATCTCCACCGCTCGTTGTATAGACGCCGGTCGCGTCAGTTTGATAGACGAAGAGATTGATCCCCTCGAGAGGTGTTCGGCCGTCGGGCGCGTAAATTGTGCCTGAGACCACTAGCGGTTCGCCTTTTTCACTCTCGGAAACGATAGTCGTCTTCCAGGGAACGTTTCCCGCTTCAGCTAGTGCGGCGCGAGATGACAGACTTGCCTGCTTACAACCAAGCAATCCGAGGCCGCTTAGTTCAATCACGGGAATACTCAGCGCAAATATGGAAGCACGTTTAAGAAAACTTCGGCGATCGTGTTTTGAATCTGAATCGTAAGTCATGATGTTTGCTCCTTCATCTCACTGAGAAACTGATCGGGCGTTAACTTGACAGTTAGGGAGGGCGTTGCTCGATCGTTATCAAGGACGCATTCCCTAACGGTCGGGCTATTGCCCCGGATTTGATCACTTCTTACCATCAACGCCTTTGAACTTGCCCAGTCCACGAGTCCAGGTGTCGACCCAAACCTTCTTCAGGTTTGAATCACTGCTCCAACTGTTTTCCAGATAACCTTTCCAGAGATGAAGCATTTCGTCATCAAGTTGTAAGACTTTCTCGCGAGTCACTTCTTTTGGCGGCGGCGTAAGCGCAACCATTTTTTCGTAGACGCGCACGCGATCATTTCCTTCGACTCGATAAAGCAAATGCCACAGGGTAAGCGTGTCGCGGACGCGCGACTCCTGCAAGATGAGATCGAGAGCGGGAATCTTGGACCACTGGGTATCTCCCGGTTCGAAGTCGAGCTTCGAAAGCGCCTTCTTGAAAATCTCGGATGAATCTTCAAAATATGGTGTGCCTGGACCAATGCCCGGTCGCGTCGCACATGCTGCTCCCGCCGGGACGATTGATTCGCGATCTCTTAATTGCAGTGCTACCCAGCCGGAGGTGACGTGGAGAAGGCTAGCGCCGGCATCATCCACCTCGAGGGTATATGCACAGCCAAGGTCGGCGGCAATTGCCGAGGGCGTGTCGACAAAGAAGAGGCGAGGCGGCGCCCAGATCTTTGCGCTCATCTTCCCGCGAGCAAGTTCGAGTCGATGCTCAGTCGGTCTCGTTTCGAGTAAGCGCACGCGCGTATTCGCTTCGATCTCGACGTGGCCGATCGTCGCAACTTCGATCTTTGCGCTGGAGGAGTCATCCGTTTCCAGCCATTCGCCAACGGCAAGCTGACCTCTTTCGCCAATACGCGACGAGCCGATTCTTGGTGCGCCATTGATCCGCGCAACCTCCCAAAATGGCCGCGACTCGCGCGAATAAAACCAGGCCGCCGTGATGCACCCGACCATGAGCAAGCCTGCGGCGACTCCGGCAAAGCCTGGTTGCCAAGCCTTTAATGAAAATATGGGAGGCCTGGTCCTACGAGTTTCAACGCGCGCGGTACTGTGTTCTTCGTTGGCGAGACGCGATTCAAGTCCGGCCCAAAGTGAATCAGGGGCTGAAACCAACGGCATCTGCTCAGCGAGTTTGACGCCCAACTTGATCTGTTCAAACTCAAAACGACAGCTACTGCATCCAATCAAATGCTCTGCGATCTGCCGCGACTCATCAACCGCCAACTCATCGTGGCAATAGGCCGATAACTTTTCTGTAACGTGCTTCGAAAACATTACTTCTCCGAAAACTCCCTATGAGGAATTTAATCTGCAGTCTGACCCCTCAAATATGCCAACCTCTGCGCCAGTTTCTGATGTCCCCGATTCAGTCGCGACGCAACCGTGCCTTTCGAACATCCGAGCACCCCCGCAATCTCGTCATACGAAAGTCCTTCTACGTATTTCAGCAGAATCGCCATGCGCAGCTTTGGCGACAACTCATGAATCGCGCCCTGAACTGAGTCCGCAAGCTCCATCCTGGCGAAGCGTTTCTCCTGCGGTCGCCTGTCTTCCAGCTTGCTCGCGGGAGTCCAATCTCCGAAAGGAAGAAACCGTCGGCGCTTTCGCAGTTCATCTGTGCAGGCGTTAACCACTAGCCTGTAGAGCCAGGTGGTAAATGCCGACTCGCCTCGAAATTGGCCAATCGTAGTCATCAACTTGAGAAATATCTGCTGTGAAACGTCGCTTGCTGCCGCCTCATCGCCGCCAAATGAATAGACCGCAATGGAAAAGACTTTGTCCTTGTAAGTCTCAAAGAGCTGCCGGAAAGCTTCCCTGTCGCCTTCCTGACACGCTGCGATTACGCGCTCTTCGCTGATCGATTCCACCATTACGGCGCGCTGCTCCATCCGGCTCCTCCGTCTATGCTTGCATTACATAAGACGAAGACAACGGCGACTTTCTTCCGTTAATTTTTGCGTGGGACCAAACGGGGCAGTAGCCCCGGTTGTTAGGGAGGACGTCCTGGCCACAACGCCCTCCCTAGCGGTCGGGCTAAATGCCCCGGAGGCGCCAAGGTACACTGCTCCTTAGATGAATCTGGACGGTGGATTACGTTTAGGGTCGATTAGGCGGGGCCGAAACTCGGTCCCGACTCGGGGCTGGTGGCAATCTCCTCACCGTCGCCGAGCTCCTGCGCACGATGAACAGTACCGTCGGATTCAAAAATATAGGCCGACGGCGCCTCGCGCATGATGATGTCCTGGAGTCGCATTAGGCCATACAGCAACGCTTCCGGCCGCGGTGGGCATCCCGGAATGTAAACGTCTACGGGAATGCATCTGTCCACGCCCTGCATTGTCGAGTAGGAATCAAATGGTCCACCCGTCGATGCGCAGGCGCCCATCGCAATGGCCCATTTGGGTTCCGGCATCTGCTCGTAAACTCTTCGAACCACGGGACCCATCTTTAGAGTTACCGTTCCGGCAATGATGATCAGATCGCTTTGTCTTGGACTGGGCCGGAACACCCCCGCGCCGAATCGATCGATATCAAACCGACCGGCGCCCGTTGCGATCATCTCAATCGCGCAACACGCCAGCCCGAACGTCATTGGCCATAGAGCGGAGCTTCTGGCCCAGTTAACGCCGTAACGCGCCAGTTTGGTGTCCATCAAAGGCGCCGCTACCTTACGCCTCACGGCGTTCATCAACGTGTCGAATCTGGTTAGGACGAATCCCTCGTCGTGTTCAGCCATGAGTCATTGCCGATTTCCGATTGCCAATTGCCGATTGGCTCTTAGGGGGTTTTGTTACTGATGCCGAAGCTGAGATTCTGGAGCTAGACATTATCCTAGCTAACTCCCCCGCTTCGTTTAGTAGCGGCTCAACTTGTTCCCGCTTTAGCAGCTCGTCCTCAATTATCAATTCCATCCAATAGGCGCTCTCGTCAGCTTCGTCTTCCAACAACACCAATTCTCGCAATAAACTCTGCCCTTTGATCGGCTGCGACACGTGGCTCGGTAGTTTGAACCGACCGCCGTCCCTGACCGAACCAATTGCCCGCCAATTGTGCGGCCCTGCAATGTGTTTGGAAGGGCGCTCACTAACTTCAAAATTCGTAGAGCAAACTGCTTCGTACGTTTCTTTAAATCGTCAGGATTCGCAGCTCTGTATAGCTTTGTATTTTCTTGAGCTTCATACTAATCGGCAATCATCAATTGGAAATCGGCAATGGCTAAGCCCACTCCAACGCGCCCTTTCGCCAGGCGTAGTAGTAACCGACAATCAGAATCCCAATAAAGACAAACATCTCGATCAGCGCAAACTTCGTAAACGAAAAATCCTCGCCCATGAAAATGATGGCCCACGGCAAAAGAAAGATTGTCTCCACATCAAAGATCAGAAACAACATCGCCACGATGTAATACCTGACGGTGAAACGAGAGTGCGCGTCCGTGGTCGGATCAATGCCACACTCATACGGCCGCATCTTTCCCTTGCCGTAGATCGCGGGCCTGATGAATCGGCCAAGAATAATTGGCAGGACTGGAAAGATGACCGCTACAGCAAAGAAGATCATCACCGGCCAATACGCAGTGATTGGCGAGCCGATGTTTGCAGTCGAAGACGTGGCTTGAAGGAACATCGCGTTGCGAACGATTGCTAAATGAGAATGCGTTTACTTAATTAAGGGTCTTGCGAATTCTGGAGATCGCGAAAATCTTAAGCGCGCAAACGATCCTTGTCAACGAAGTCCTGCATCAGCGGTTACATCCTGACTAAAGCGGTCAAACGATCCACCAACCACACTGGTCACCACGAACAAAATATTCGTGTATTCGGTCATGTCATTTAGTGAATGAAATATCGCCGCCCGATTTGGGCTGGCGATAAGGAAACTATCTAGTGCAGGTCGCCACCAGGGTGTCCAACGAGCAGGGCGATCGCGTGGTTAAGCACTGGTGCGATCACTTCGAAGCTTTCGCGCACTCCACGCGGGGAGCCGGGGAGGTTGATGATCAAGGCGCCTGAGCGGATGCCGCAAACGCCGCGCGAGATCATGGCCATGCGAGTGTTTGCTAGTGTCTGCATACGCATGGCTTCGGCAAGGCCGGGAGCTTCACGTTCGATGACTGCGAGGGTGGCTTCGGGCGTATTGTCTCGGGGCGCGAAGCCAGTGCCGCCGGTGGTTACAATTAGGTTGATGTCGCTACGGTCCGCGAACTCGCGTAAGAGGTGAGATAGTGGTTCTAAATCGTCGGAAACTATTTTTGTCTCTACGATCTCAGCGCTGAGTTCTTTCAAGAGCTGGACAAGCGCCTGACCCGACGCGTCTTCACGCTCGCCGCGCGAGCAGGCATCGCTGACGGTGACTACTGCGGCGCGAATTTGGGTTGGCATTGGTGGTCCTTAAAATGACGGTACAGAACCGAGCGCGGTAGCCCCGGATCCTCAAGGGCCCGCTATAAAGCGAGTGCTTTGTTCCAATGATAAAGGTTAAGCAAGGCTGATTATGTCCTGCAAAAAAACGTTTCAGCGAAGGCGCCTCCCGGATCCGGCGCTACCGCGCTCGGTTCTGTATCGTCTCGCTTGTGTCCTCTGTGCTCTGTGATGATTCTCACGCGGCAAAGACTTACCACCGACGCAAAATGCACAGGACGTGGAGAGCTCTGTTCAGGAAATCGCTGGGCTGGCTAAAGCATGCAACTCCTGCAACGACCGCACCTGAATCGTGCCACCATTTTCGCGGGCGCTAATCGCTTCGACGATCGCCTGCGCACCAGTCATCGTAGTAACGCACGGCACGTTAAACTGCAGAGCGGCGCGGCGAATAGCCTGCTCATCAAAGTGGGACGCGCGGCCCAGCGGAGTGTTAATAATCAATGCAATCTCACCGCGCTTGATGTGATCCACGATGTTTGGCCGTCCCTCGTTGACCTTGAACACGCTCTCCACCTTCAATCCAACTTCAAGCAAACGTTCAGCAGTCCCCAAAGTGGCGATGAGATCAAACCCCTGACGCGCGAGCTTGCGCGCAATGATCACAGCCTGACCCTTGTCGTTGTCGTTGACGCTTATGAACGCACGGCCGCTTCGCGGAAGTGTGAGTCCAGCGCTGATCATTGCCTTGCCGTAAGCTTCACCGAACGTTTCACCAACTCCCATCACCTCGCCGGTGGAATGCATCTCCGGGCTGAGAATCGGATCCACACCTGGAAACTTTGCGAACGGAAACACCGGCGACTTGATGAAGAAGCGATTAACCGTCAAATCCTTTGGCAGATCAAATTCCGCAAGAGGTTGTCCCGCCATCACCAACGCCGCCACCCGCGCGAGGGGAACTCCTGTCGCTTTCGATACAAATGGAACAGTACGAGACGCTCGTGGATTAACCTCGAGCACGTACACGCGATGGTCCTTGATTGCGAATTGAATGTTCATCAAGCCCCGCACTGACAGCGCAGTCGCCAACAGACGAGTGTAATGGCGCATGGTCTCAATGTGTTCGGGGTCAATCCTCACCGGCGGGAGAACGCATGACGAGTCGCCCGAATGGATCCCCGCTTCTTCAATGTGCTCCTGGATAGCAGCAATCACGCACGTTTTCTCGTCCGCGAGCGCATCCACATCAAATTCGGCCGCGCGTTCCAGAAACTTATCAATCAGCACTGGGCGATCTGGTGTAAACCCAACGGCGGTGCGAACGTAGTCATCCAGGCTCTCCTCATCGTAAACAATCGCCATTGCGCGTCCGCCGAGTACATAACTTGGTCGCACCAGCACCGGATATCCAATCTCTGCCGCAATCTTCTTTGCCTCTTCGCCCGTTGCGGCCATCCCGTTTTCCGGCTGCGGGATACCGAGTTCTTTCAGCAGCGCTCCAAAACGCTTGCGATCTTCTGCGAGGTCAATGGCATCGGCCGAAGTGCCGATGATGGGCACGCCGGCTTTGTGTAAACGCATCGCCAGATTCAAAGGCGTTTGGCCGCCAAACTGAACGATGACGCCTTCCGGTTTCTCGACATCGACGATGTTCATCACGTCTTCGAAAGTCAATGGCTCGAAATAGAGTCGATCGGAGGTGTCGTAATCCGTTGAGACCGTTTCCGGATTGCAGTTGACCATGATGGTTTCGAAACCCGCGTCCCGCAGCGCGAACGACGCGTGGCAACAGCAGTAGTCAAACTCAATTCCCTGCCCGATGCGATTGGGACCGGAACCCAGAATCATGATCTTCCGGCGATCCGTTGGATCGGCTTCGCTTTCACTTTCGTAAGTCGAATAAAGGTAGGGCGTGAACGATTCGAACTCTGCGCCACACGTATCCACGCGCTTGTAAACCGGAACTACGCCCAGGTCTTTTCGATATTGACGAACTTCGTCTTCAGTTGTCTCCGTGAGGTATGCAAGGCGTCGATCGGAAAGCGCCACTTCCTTAAACGATCTCAAAAGCTCCGCCGAGATGTCCTCGAGTTTCAATCCTTCAATTCCCTGCTGGATTTCCATAACGTCCTGAAGTTGCTCGAGAAACCACGGATCGACGCGCGACAGGCGATAGATTTCGGCTATGGACCATCCGTGTTGTAAGGCATAGGTGATGTAGGAAAAGCGTTGTGAGTTTGGCCGCGCCAGTTTTCTCTGCAGCTCGTCGTCCGAAACATCTTCGAGGCGCAAAGGCTTCACCGCTTCAAGAGAACGCAAGCCTTTGAACAACGCCTCCTTGAATGTGCGGCCGATGGCCATCACTTCGCCCACCGATTTCATCTGGGTGCCCAGAACGTCTTCCGCCTCGCGGAATTTTTCGAAGTCCCACTTGGGAATCTTGGCGACGACGTAGTCTATCGTCGGTTCAAATGACGCTGGAGTCTTTTGGGTAATGTCGTTGGGAATCTCGTCGAGCGTGTAGCCGACAGCTAACTTTGCTGCGATCTTGGCGATCGGAAAACCGGTGGCTTTAGAAGCGAGCGCGGAAGATCGAGACACTCGCGGATTCATTTCAATCACACGAATCTCGCCATTCTCCGGGTTCACGGCAAACTGAATATTCGACCCGCCGGTTTCAACACCAACCTTCCGGATAATTGTGATAGCCATGTCGCGCATCGTTTGATATTCGCGGTCTGTCAACGTCTGCGCGGGCGCCACTGTGATCGAGTCGCCAGTGTGGACACCCATCGGATCGAAGTTTTCGATCGAACAAATGATCACCACGTTGTCGGCGATGTCGCGCATCACCTCCAACTCGAATTCTTTCCAACCGAGGATTGACTCTTCGACGAGGACTTCGTTGACTGGCGAAGCCGCAAGACCCGCTTCGACAATTTCTTCAAACTCCTCCGGGTTGTAAGCCGTGCCGCCGCCCGTACCGCCGAGTGTGAAAGAGGGACGCGTGATTGCCGGATAGCCTGTCCGCGAAACGATCTCTTCAGCTTCGGCCCAGGACTTTGCAAAACCTCCGCGCGGCATCTGCAAACCAGCTTCATCCATCGCCTGCTTGAATAGCATGCGGTCTTCGGCAACCTTGATTGCCTCGCGTTTCGCACCGATCATTTCGACACCAAACTCTTCGAGCACACCCGCATCGTCGAGTGCTATCGCAAGGTTTAGAGCAGTTTGCCCTCCGACGGTCGGCAACAATGCCTGAGGGCGTTCTTTGCGAATAATAGCGCTGACGGATTCGACAGTTAGCGGCTCAATGTAGGTCACATCTGCCGTTTCCGGGTCAGTCATGATCGTCGCTGGATTCGAATTAACCAGCACAACTTGATAACCCTCCTGGCGAAGCGCTTTGCATGCCTGGGTGCCGGAGTAGTCGAATTCGCAAGCCTGACCGATAACGATGGGGCCGGAACCGATGATTAAGATTTTTTGAATATCTGTGCGCTTGGGCATGTTGGAGCGAACTTCTAACCGCAGCGAGCAAAACTAAATGGAGTCGAAGCATTATACATACGCGCGGTGATCGACGGAATTGAGGAGGGCGGTGCACTCGTTTCGAGAGAAGAGATCCACGAATCACCCGAAACGACACTAAAAACGGTTTTTAGTGTTTGTGTAATTCGTGGATTGTGGGTTCGTTTGAGCGGAAAGTTTGCGGCGTCACGTGTTTGCAGCATCCACGCGGCGTTGATCGAGACGCTTGCGGTAATCTTCCCCCTCGATCATCACCTTCTTACACATCTCATACAGACGGCTTCGAAGCGGAGTGCCAATGCGTTCTTCAAGGGTGGTCATCTCCTGGATTCGCTCCGCAGCAAAAGTCTTGCTTCGGCGCTTCGGCTCATCGCTATCCCCAGCGGTCACGCGCGCATCGTCCAGGTAGTTGGTCGTGAAGATAGTAAGTTTCTTGTTGTTGTAACGCGTATTAATTATCTGGTAGAGCGTGTCACGCACCCAGTTTGTGGGCACGCTTGCGCCAAGCTCGTCCAGCACCAACACCTCGGCCTGATATACAGGGGCGAGAACTCGCATCTCTGATGTTTGCGACACCGGATTGTATGAATCCTGAATTGCTTTCAGCAGCGATCCCGATTCGTAGAACAAACACGTGACGCCTTTTTTCTCCATCAACTCCTTGAGAACTGCGATTGCCAGGTGTGTCTTTCCGACGCCGACTGGACCCATGAACAACAGTCCGGCTTCCGTAGCGGGGAAATCGTCCGCCAACCGCGCGGCAAAGCTATGTGCAAAGTACTGTGAATCGTTTTTGGGAAAATAATTATGAAAGGAGCATTGGCGAAAACGCGGGGGTATTCGCGCTGCTTCCAGGGTCCTCGTAGCGCTATTCGTCCGCCGGCAGTCGCAGATAGCGGCGCCCTTTCCGGGCTCTAACCGCGTCCCCGTGCCAAAGCAGATTGGGCAAACGTCGTTTTCAGTTTCCACGGCGGGCAGGACACTCTTAAGCATGCGATTCGATCATACAGAATTGGTGATCTATTATTTCGTTTTCAGACGGAATTATAACATCGCGACTAACCCAATGATCTAACCGCCCGGTTTTACTTCCGTTCTGTCAGATTCGAATGGGCAGCGTCAGTTTCCAAACTCAATGAAGTAGATTATCGTTGTCACGCGAGGGTAATTTTAAGCCAACATGTCTTTAATCAGATCCATTATGAACAAGCTGGGCGTCAACCAGGAAAAGGCGGAGCGCTATCCCATTCGCGTCTTTCTGCTGGACGATGACACTAGAAGGCATGATTGGTTTTCGGAGCGTTTCAAGGGCGACTTCGTATCAATCACTGACAATGTAGAGGAAGCCCGGCAACTCCTGAGCGCGAGTTCTTATGACGCGGTCTTCCTGGATCATGACCTTCTGCCGGAACACTACAATTCAAGTATTACCGACGACGACCGCACCGGTTACGCAATCGCTGCATGGCTTGCCGCAAACCCACAATTTCAGCGAGCGGCAACAATCCTGGTGCACACGAGAAATGCTGATGGTGCGGTACGAATGGTAGAAGAATTACGTCGCGCAGGGCGAACAGCTGCGTACGTGCCTTTTCCCTTCCTTGGCGAGAAAATCAAGCACTATTGGGCAAGATAATTGGCTCCCAAACGACAAAAGGAGAATAGGTAAAGCAACTGCGTTTACCCATTCTCCTTTTTGCTCTCTCCCAGTCGGGATGGTGGCCAGGGACGGATTCGAACCGCCGACGCCGGCCTTTTCAGGGCCGCGCTCTACCAACTGAGCTACCTGGCCATCATGTGGGAAAGACCGCGTAGTATAGGGACAGGCGAAAAGAACTGTCAAACAAGACTCGCGAATACCGCGAAAAATGCGAAACGTCCCAAAAACCGTAGTTTGTCAGATTAGTCACAAAAATTCGTTGACTCGTTGGCCGTGAAGTGTATAATCCCTGCCGTTGAGGATGGGGTTGACGCCCAAACGTCAGTCCAGTTTAGGAGACAACATCCGATTCAAAATTGAAAGTGCCCGCCAGTGCCAGCTCGGCCGCCGATCGCGCCCCCCGCAGTCGCTACCTTCGAGCTGGCACAGCTCTTTTTAGCGACCCTTTTTCCCGCGTTTCAAGCCTGAATCCCAGCCCGTTTATACAAATCCGCTGCTTCTCTAGCGGCCTCGCCAATTACATACTTCTCGTCAATTGTCAGCAGTTTCCGGTCCTTCATCACGATCTTGCCATCTATCACGACACTTTGAACGTCACTCGTCTGGCCGGAGTAAACCAGCGCTGAGACTAGATCCTTTGCATGCGGTGTCGATTGGAGAGAGTTTAGATTTAAGACGATGACGTCGGCCCGTTTCCCTGCTTTCAAACTACCAATTTCGTTCTCTAATCCAAGCGCCTTGGCGCCTTCAATCGTCGCGATACGCAGCGCCTGTTTTGCGGGCACAACCTCCGGTCCGTGCAGAGCCTTTTGCAAGAGCGCCATAGTGCGCATCTCGGTAAACATGTCGAGACGGTTGTTGCAGGCGGCGCCATCGGCTCCAAGCGAAACGGAAATCCCTTTATCGAGCATCTTCGAAATCTCTGCGATACCAGAGCCCAGTTTCAGATTAGACGACGGACAGTGGGCGACGTTGGTCTCGCTGTTGAGGATAGTTTGAAATTCAGCAGCGTCGAGATGGACGCAATGCGCGAGGACAACGTGCCGGCCGGAAATTCCCACTGAATCCAGGTAAGTGACGTTACGCGAACCGGTTTCCTTTTCAACGATGGCGCATTCGTTTTTATTCTCGGAAGCATGCGTGTGGATTATGACGCCGTGCTCGCGTGCCAGTGTTCCGACCCGTTCAAGTAGTTCTTTTGAGCAACTGAGCGCGAACCGCGGAGCGAAGCAATAACGAATTCTTCCCCCAGCCTTGCCATTCCACGACTCGAGCAAGCGCAGCGATTCGGCAATTGACGCCTCTGTTTCCTCGTGCAGCGCTTTGGGCACATCGTCGCCTTTGTCCATCATGCATTTGCCGACGGTAGCGCGGAATCCAGTTTCGTCAATCACCTTGAAGACTTCGTCTGTGTGATTCACGGTTTCCATGGTGAGGGCGCAAGTAGTGCCGCCCTTGATTAACTCCGCCACGCCAAGCTGCGCTGAGGCCCGCAGCGATCGCGCCGTGTGGGCGGCTTCCATGGGCCAGACACGCTTTTTCAACCAGTCAAGCAAAGACAAATCGTCGGCAGCGCCGCGAAAGAGGGTTTGGCAAAGGTGAATATGCGTTTGCACAAATCCCGGCAACACAGCGCATCCGGCAGCATCGATGACGACGTCGGCGGTGACGCCTTGTTCGCCTACGCTGGCGATGCGCCCGTCGCGTATGAACAGGTCCCCTGCGACGATGGAATCACTTTCATCCATCGTTAGGAGCGTTCCGTTTTTGATCAGAATAGATTCCATAAGTAGGCCGGACATTTCTGCCTGTCGTCGCGCTCAAAAGCTGATGAATAGCAGTACTTGCCTAAACATCTCAAACTTAATCCGTCTACACCTCGCAGGCCCAAGAGGCGACAGACAGGAATGTCTAACCTACTCTCGACCGGGGTGTAAAGCAGCAAATAGCGCCCGGCTTGGGGGAAAACCCATAGCCGAGCGCTGTTTGAAGCTGAAGTTCAGAGCTATTTCTTATCGGCGGTGGCAGCCTTCGCGTTTGCAGCAGGCGCCGGTTGCTCCTCGCGCACAGGCATTCCGAGTTTGATTTTCACTTCTCGCTCGATCTTCTTGAGAATGTCTGGATTCTCTTTCAACAACTGCTTTGAATTCTCGCGTCCTTGTCCCAGGCGATCGCCTTTGTAGGAAAACCACGCGCCGCTCTTATCAACGACACGCTGCGCTACCGCCAAATCAAGCAGGTCACCTTCGCGCGAGATTCCCTCGCCATACATGATGTCAAACTCGCACTCACGGAATGGCGGCGCTACCTTATTCTTGGCAACCTTCACCCGCGTGCGGTTTCCCACCACTCGATCCCCATCCTTAATCGCGCCGATACGCCTGATATCAAGTCGCATCGAGGCGTAAAACTTTAGTGCGCGTCCGCCGGTTGTTGTTTCCGGACTGCCAAACATTACGCCAATCTTTTCGCGAATCTGGTTGATAAAGATAAAACAGGTGTTTGACTGCGCCACAATTGCGGTCAGTTTCCGCAGTGCCTGCGACATTAGCCGCGCCTGCAAACCTGGCAGCGAGTCTCCCATTTCCCCATCAAGTTCGGCGCGGGGCACGAGAGCAGCCACCGAATCAATCACAATCACGTCAACGCCATTCGAGCGAACGAGGGCCTCGGCAATTTCCAACGCCTGTTCACCTGAATCCGGCTGCGAAATCAGAAGTTGATCGATATCAACGCCGAGTTTGCCGGCATAGTCGGCATCCATCGCGTGTTCTGCGTCGATATAGGCCGCGACACCGCCGGCTTTCTGCGCTTCAGCCACGATGTGGAGAGCCAAAGTGGTTTTACCCGAACTTTCCGGACCATAAATCTCGATAATGCGTCCACGTGGGACGCCGCCAATACCCACTGCCGCGTCGAGACTTAAGGAGGTCGTCGAAATGGCGGGGATATCGGAAACCTCCCGTTCACCGAGCCGCATGATCGACCCCTTGCCAAACTTCTTTTCAATATTTGAGAGTGCGGCCTCGATCGCCTTACCGCGATCCGTACTCATTCGGTCTTCAGACATGACTTGCATCTCTTCTTTCCACTCCTTTTTACGCGAATTCGCGGCAAGGGCTTTTTGTCTTTACCGCCAGAACGCGGGGAGCATAACATAAGTAGAGCGGGAATGGAACAGTGTTTCACGCGTGCAACACACAAATATTCCGGTTAGTTGTCTGCCCTGGAGTTAGCCCTTAGTTAGCCAACCAACTCTCCGATTGGTCGTCCGGTCCGGCGCTCAACCTGTTCACACAGTGAGGGAACCTCAGCTGAGTTTTCATCCCGGGAAATGCGCTCAACGCGCCACATCGGAAAAAACAGGTCGCCAAACCCGACAAATGGTTCACCATGAACTACGGCCTGTAACCAGTCGTCAAACGAATTGAGATCAAGGCCGCGCAGAAAAACGCCAGCCGCGTTAATCTCCTCAAGGATGCCCCAGGTCTTCTCCCTCGGACTGTGGAGTACGATGAGGACCGCACTTCCTCTTCGAATCGCGAATTTCGTTTCGCTAAATTCCTTCATTAGTTTCCTTCATCAGGCGACGGTCAGCAATACTCAGACGCAGAGGTCCCGAATCTAACTAATGCCAGCGTTTTTGCAACCTCACATTTTTGTCTGTCCGACGCCAACCACCCTCAAGTGATCTACTTCTTTTCCGCGTCAAGTAGGAGCTGCGCCATCTCGTCTTGCTGGTTTTTAGTAGCCCAGGCTGCAGCAGTCAAACCGTCCACGTCTTTTAATTTCGGATCAGCGCCTTTTTCAAGCAACCCCCTCGCAACGTCATGGTGGCCATTAACGCCTGCCCACATAAGTGGGGTGCCGCCGAGTTTATTCTTTGCATTTGGATCAGCGCCCTTTGCGAGCAACATCTGAACGAGCTTCAAGTTGCCCCGCTGCGCTGCGGTGTGCAGAGCGCCGTCACCTTCGCTATCGGCAAGATTAAGATTGGCGCCGCGATCCAGGAGGTTCTTTACTTTTTCTTCCTGGTTTCGCACGACGTAGTAGATGAGCGCAGTCATGCCGTTTGAGCCTTGGGCGTTAACATCCGCATCAGTACGCGTAACTAGAATGTGCGCCACGTCGTCGTGCTTGTTTTGAAGGGCGCGGAGAAGCGCCGTGAACTGTGCATTGTCTCGTCCATTAATATTAACGCCGCCTTTCATAAGCGCCTGAACGATCGTAACGTCACCACGAGAAGCCGCCGCGATTAAAGCTGTAGCGCCGCTGGTTTCGTCTTTTGCGTTTGGATTGATGCCGGCGGAAAAGAATGTGTTTACGGCTATGACGTCACTCGCCGCGGCCGCGCGCAGAAAACTCTTTTCATCAAACTCGTAACCGCGCAGCTTTAGCAATTGTTTTGCCGCGCCGGGAGTCGGTTGTTCATTCCTCGGCGCGCCGCATGCGCCGAGCAGCAGACAGCAGATTGCAAGACCGAGACACGATCTAAGCTTCATAATGAGAACAAGCCCCCATCAAATTCCAAAGGCCACTACAGAACCGAACGCGGCAGCGCGGATGCCAAAGTCCACTCCGCCCTAAGGCTTTCACAAAAACTCTTATCTGGTGTTCGATCGTGGTTTAGTGTGATTCGTGGATGGTATTGGGTCCGAACCTTAGACAACCGATCCACGAAATACACGAAATCTCACGAAACAAAAAGTCCAGTTTGCACTGAAGTAGCTTCCACGATCCGGCGCTACCCGCGCTCAGTTCCGTAACCGCGTGAATGCTCTCCTAATTCTTCACGCAAGCCGTCACTGAAGCTCTGTTGATGCGCACGGGTTTAGCAGGTTTATCGCCGTCTACGTCGGCCTTGTTAATTGCGTCCGCGACCTCGATGCCCTTGGTTACTTTCCCAAAGGCGGAAAACTTCCCGTCGAGGTGATGGCCGTCGCCCACCAGGATAAAAAAATTCGTGGTCGCGCTATTGGCCTCTTCAGGACGCGCCATAGAGACAATTCCCCGTACATGCTTGACCAGGCCGGGCTCATCCGGAAGCTTGCGGGCCATTCTACGGGCGAGCTCGTATCCCCATTTTTGACTGGTGGCGAGGTTGCCGCCCTGGATGACAAAGTCTTTTACAACGCGACTGAAGGTAGTGGTGTCGAGTGCGCCCGTGGCCGTCAGGTTCAGGAAGTTTCGCACGTTTTCCGGGGCCACTTCGGGAATCATTGCTATTTCGATGACGCCTGCTTCCGTGTCCAGAGTGACGCACTGCGCAGACATCTTCTCCACTGTCGCGCCGTCAAATGGTTCAGGCTTGCTGGGAACTGTCTCGGCTGGTCGCGAGTTAGCTTTCTTGGAAGCGTCTGTGGGCGGTTCGGGTTTGGCTGGTTCCTGCGCGAGGGCGAGAGTCGCGGAGGACAAGACGAGGAGCGTGACCAGCACTATTTTGTTAAGTGAATTCATTGCAAACCGGAAAGGGCCGAACACTAATCTTTCTGAAATCCGAAGGTGACTTCTGTCGAACCGGCTGGGGCATGCCCTCCTTCCCAACCTCGAGTTAGCCAACGCCTTCTAAAATCGAAGATGGCTCAGTCGCACAAAAGAGGTGAGTATCTCGATGTCAGGAAGGAGGCCATGCCCCCGCTCTTCTCGCTATTCAGCGCTCACGACAGCAACTTGTTCCCTGCCAGCCATTGGCCCCCATCAACCACCAGCACTTCTCCATTAATAAAGCTCGCGGCATCGGAACACAGAAACAGCGCTGCCTTTTCGATATCGTTAATCCGCCCAAACCGTCCGAGGGGAATATTCTTCCGCAACTTATCTTTCAGTAGCTCCGGCAATAGTCGCTTCATTCCTTCTGTATCTTCAATTGGCCCAGGCGCAATTCCATTAACGCGAATGCCATAGCGTCCCCACTCCACTGCGAGGTTACGCGTCAGTGCATCAACGCCGGCTTTGGCTGCGGAGACATGAAGCTGCATCGGCGTTCCCACGTAATGAAGCGTAGCGCTGATGTTGAGAATCTGTCCCCGATGTTCCTTCAGCTGTGCAAAGGCCGCGCGGCAAACATTAAAGGTGCCCTTGAGATCGATGTCGACTACAGTTCCGAAACCGTTTGGCGAAAGTTCCTCAGCCTTGCAAAGAAAATTTCCGGCCGCGCCGTTTACGACAATGTCGACTTTACCGAACCGTTCACCTGCCGCCAGCAAAGCTTGCTCGACTTGTTCATAGTTGCGAACATCTGCCTGAACAGGAAATGCCTCGCCCATATTTGGATTGGCAGCGCGCGCATCATTAATCGCCTGGGCCGCGGGCTCGAGATGCTCAAGTTTTCGACTCGCCAGTACAACGTTCGCGCCGGCTTCAGCGAGGGCACGCGCTACGCCACCCGTGATGCCGGTGCCGCCGCCGGTAACAAACGCGACGTGGCCGTTTAGAAATCCATCAACAAAGATTTTGTCTGCCATATTTGTAACGCAATCTGTTTGTTTGCGGACGGTGCGTTAGACGCTACTAACGGTTGATAAATGAATCGCTAGTTTGTGGAATTGTATCGACCGCAAACTAACAGTTTGCGTTACCCACCGGCAATGTACGGCCGCGACTGAACAATGTAGATTTGGCCTTTCATGTATGCCCATTCAATATCCTGATCGCGGGTGCCAAACACCCGTTTAATCGCACTGCCTGCACTCACCAGTCTTTTTATCACGTCGTCCGTCAAGACCACCCGCTCGCCGGTAATAGCAACTTCTTTCACGCCGCCGTTGTCATCAAACGTCAGCAAGCTGTCTTCATCCGAACGGGTCAAAACTTGAATTGCGTTCGCCCTCTGACGATAAATAATCTGCTCGGCAACTCGCTTTCCTTCGACGACCTTGATGCCCAACCCGCGCTTGGCGCTGATGTAAACCGCTCCTGTATTTTCGCGGTCGAATGGATCTGCGGTAATCATTACACCCGAGCTTTCCGAGTTGATGCCTTCCTGAATTAACACTCCCATGAACGTTTTCGAATGGTCTATCACCGACCGCTCCCGCGCTTCGTACGCTTCGAAGTTCCACAGTGACGCCCAAACTGTCTTAATGGCCTCAACCAGTTGCCGCTCATCGCGCACGTTGGGCACGGTCGTATAAAGTCCCGCGCCGCTAAATTTGGGCAGGTCTTCCGTGTTGGACGAACTGCGCACAAATAATCCTTTGCCGGCGTATTCTTTTCTTGTTTTTAACAGAATCGCTGTTCGAAGCTTCTCGTCGAATCTCCCCTGTTGGATCTGTTGGCGCATCTTTACGAGTTGTGCGCGGCGATAAACGGGATCGTGAACAAACTTCTGATCGTTGAGCATCGTGTAGATGGCATCGTCCAGCTTGTTCGCCTTGAGAAACTGATCGTAATAATAGAAAGGAACGGTGAAACCACTTGGCACGATGATACCGGGGAGACGCGCATTCAAAACTTCGCCCAGGTTCGCAGACTTGCTTCCAAAAGCGATTGACGATGCGGCGCGCTGTTGTGCCAGAGCCAGCAGTCGTGTCTCCGAAAGATCGAAGCGCGGCCTCATAACGTCGAGTCGCTGCTTGAGTCGCCGCTCATACTCTCGCAACTGATTAACGTCGGCGCGATTGATAGTGTAGCCATCGCGCTTTGTCTCGAAGGTCACCCACCACCCATCATATTGTTTCAACAACTCATGCGCGTTTTTGATGTAAGCATTCGGCACGCCCCAACCCTTTGCCAGCAGGTTGATGTGCGAAAGCGGCGTCGAAGGTTTTGAAGTGATTACGCCGGCGACCGGGGGCAAAGTGACGGGCACCTCGTCGAGCACAAGTATTTCGTTAAATCCTATTTCGACGTGCTCATCCAGCTTCTTAATCACATGAATCCTGCCGATCCCGCGGGCCATGTTGAGCGCCTGGTATTCCTGCTCCTTTGCAATGTCACTCTGCAACACACGCTGGAGCCCGGCCACCTTGAGGGACTCCTGCTCTTGTCTGGTTGAATTCGGCTTATAGGCAACGGGTATGAAAAAGCTCGCGTTGATTACATCTGATGCCGTCCTGATTTGGTCAGCCGTAATCAGATCACCTTCCCACGACTCGAAGGTCCACCGTTTAATCGGCGTTTGGTAGGCGATGGTGCCGAGAATGAACCGACGGTTCGGATTCAGATAGTTGTTTTCGAAGAACTCGCGACCACGTTCGAGCGATAAATAAGTGCCGTTAACAAAATCTTTGTGAAACGCATACCGCTTGGTGTTGACGTAGTAAATCCTGTTTCCATTCTTGCGGTCGATAACGTAGAGCACATGTGGGAGCGCGTAGGGCGTATCGGGATCATGCGTGGAGGCGATTGAATCAAACTGCGCTCGGGAGCGGACGGCACTGAGTGATCGCGGGGATTCAGTCTGCGCAAACGACGGCGCGGAAAAAGCCGCGAAAACGAACAGGAGCAACGCCGCGTACAACCGGCGATGAAAACCACGATCCACCGAACACACGAAATCACTCGAAACAAGGAGTGCGGCTTCTTGTGATTTCGTTGATAGCTCTTTGTTTTTCAACATCCGCGAAAATCTTTCTTTACTCACCCTCAACCAGCTTACTCATGCGCTCGAGCAAGTTTACCAAATCATCGATGTGATGGCGTCGCGTCAGGAAGCTGTTGACATTGACACGCAGTGCGCGACGGCCATTGAGGACTGTGGTCGTTATCCAAGCCTCACCACTGCGTTCGATCATCTGTTGCAGCCGCTGCTGCAAACGATCTTGTGCGGGACCGTCGCTATCCTTCGCCGCCGCCGGCATGAGCTTAAAACAGACCACAGCGGTTTCGACCTCGCCAACGCGCTCGAAGTCGTTCAGCTTGTCAATTCGCTGTGCCAAATACTTTGTGAGTTCTATCTGGTGCTCGATCACCTGGGCATAACCTTGCCGGCCCATGAACTTCAAGGCCATCCAAAGTTTTAGGGAGTTGAAACGTCGCGTTCCCATTTGCCCATAACGAAAGAAATCAAACTCAACGTCAGCTCCACCGCGATCTTCGTTCAAATATTCGGGCGTGATATCAAACCCATCTCGCAAAACGCGGCCACCTTCGCGCACAAGCACCGCGCCACAAGCAAACGGAACAAACATCCACTTGTGAGGATCGAATGTGATCGAATCCGCTAACTCAATTCCACGCAACTTACCGCGATGTGCCGCCGAGAACGCCAGGGTGCCGCCATACGCGGCATCAACGTGGTACCAGCAGCCGTTCTCGCGGGCAATTTGATGTAATTCTTCAAGCGGATCGATAACGCCGGTTGAGGTCGTACCGGCAATGCCGATGACGCAGAAAGGTATGCGGCCCGCACCACGGTCGGCTTCGATTTGCTTTCGCAGCAACTCTGGTCTGATGTGGAATGTTGTGTCCGTTTCAATCTTGCGCAGACTGCTGCGGCCGAGACCGAGAATGTCAACACTACGTTCGACTGAGAAGTGAACCTGTTCAGAGGCGTAAAGGACCAGGTCGCCTGGCGCTGACCGCAATCCCTCATTGACGGACGCTTTATGCGCATGATCACGTGCGCACTTCAAAGCGATCAGGTTGGCCTCTGTTCCACCACTTGCCAGCACGCCAAAACTCTCACCGCCGTAACCAACCAGTTCGCAAAGCCATCGGATCACGCGCGCTTCGATCATCGCGGAGGTAGGACCGTTGCGCCAGGCGCCGGCATTCTGATTTAGGGAAGAAGTAAGCGCGTCAGCCCAAACGCCAATTGGCAGAGGCGTGGGATTAAACTGGCCAAAATAACGCGGGCTGGGAACCTGCATCGCATGCTCAAGGACGTCGCGGGTGTATCGCTTGAAGATTTCTTCATCCGCAATCCCGGTTTCCGGGAATGGTTCGTCAAAGAGTTTTTCGAGCAAGGCGGGGGTGGCTTCAGAAGTCACCTTTCGTGATTCGAGTGTAGCTGCGTATTCAGCAACGATGGCGGCCACGGCCCGTCCCATCCGTTCATGTTGCTCTACAAAGTCATCAATCATGTGTTTGCTGGTTCCGAAAGTTCGGACGATGCATGAAAGAATCTCACGAGTCGCCGTAACGAGCAAAACCGCTCCATGATTGACGTCGCACTGCTTAAGACTGTTGGGCACTCAACGCGGCTTCGCCGCGGCACAGCGGAAAGGCTCTGCCTTTCCGGGAATACTCTTTCAATCATTTCCTGAGGCTGAGCCTCAGGAAGAAGGACAGGGGGAACGTCGCGGAAAGCCAGAGGCTTTCCGCACTGTGCGGCGGCAAGCCGCAAGAGGTCTCAAAATGGAGTTTTGCACTCTTCAGTGATTTCGATCAGACTAACGGACATGAAGCTGGGCCAGTCGAAAGAGTTTCAAACGACTCTCGAAACCGACGCGAGTACTTATGGCGTCGAGCTGTCGCCTGAAACACTGGATCGGCTCGTCACATACTACGAACTACTCAACGAGTGGAACCCTCGTCTTCATCTAGTGGCGCCGACGTCAGCCAAAGAGTTTGCCATTAGGCATGTTCTCGAGTCGCTGACACTGTTAAAACATCTGAAGCACGATGCGCGCGTCGCCGACGTCGGTTCCGGTGCAGGACTGCCGATCATTCCCTGCCTCATCGTCAGACCGGATATTCACGCAGTGTTGATTGAGTCATCGAAAAAGAAGGCCATTTTTCTGCGAGAGGCATTGAGCCGTGCTGGCATCTCAATGCGCGCGACTGTGCTCGCCGAGCGGTTTGAAAATGTGAATGCTCCTGATGTCGGGTTTGTGACCTGTCGCGCGTTAGAGCGCTTTGAAGAGACCGTGCCGGAACTAATCAACTGGGCGCCGCGTGGTTCAGTGTTCTTATTCTTTGGAGGGGAAGGATTGCGGAAATCTTTGGCTGGCCTGGAATTCACTGCTCACTTGATTCCGAATACCAGACAAAGATTTCTGTATGATGTTTCAAAGAAAACCGAACGCTCTGAAGCAGGTTGAAATTCAGCCCTCCAGGCTGAGATGATTTCCTGGAAATGCTGACCGCTTCAATGTTTCTAAAAGAAGACAACAAAATTTGGTGCCGCGATATCCGACAGGGATATCGATAAAAACAGCCCCGAAGTTGGCTTTGCCCCAAGCCAACTCGCGGGGCATTTTTGTCTTAAGGGAAACCTTGTCAGTACCACCTGCGTTAGCGGGTGGGTGGTCGAACTGCAGACCCACCCGCTAACGCAGGTGGTACTAACAAATATCAGAACGCTATGGAATTATATCGAGCGCTATCAGCTGCTGACCCGAGATTACAAACTCCGCTGGCGGCAATTCCATTTCATAAACCGCCGAAAGCACAGTCGGTGTATAGCCGCCTGAATTTCGATCACTATTTAGCGTCGCCACCATTGATGGCGGCAGGTTTGGCATCTCACTGGTACCAATAACCGCGCCTGGCGTAATCCGGAAAAGCTTCACATACAGCCGATCACTCTTCTTAACTTTATTAATGGCCCTCACCAACTGCCCGAGATCCTGTGGCACGAACGACCGTGAGCTTGAACCTTCCTGAAGCGCTCCTCCATCACCGACAAAAGCGAGCAGTTGGCCCGGAGTCGCATCCTCAGGAATCTGCACAGGGATACGCTGCACGAATTGTTTACCAGACTCGGTCCTGACGTATGCCTGGATTTCGATCGTCTCACCGCGCCTTGCTTCCGTCTTGTTCAGCGCGATCCGCTCCAACGTTCCCACGTATTTTGTGTCGGTAGAAGAAATGTCGAGAGTCACGCCTTCAATCTGAACATCGTCAAAGCCGCTGCCCAGCAACGATCCGATCGGGGCGGCGACTGAACCCGCAGCCATGATGGGTGAATTGAAAGCCGAGAAGCGTCGATCAATCTCGATCGGTTCCTGCCCTTTTATGTTAATGGCGCCCTTAATCGTAATCGTCGACTCCCCCAGTGCCCGTTCACTCGAAGTGATGGTATTGAACACCGTCATGTTGAGCAGCAACGGCGTTAAGAAAGTATCGTTGGCGATTTCATATGAAAACGTCTCACTACGATCGCGACTCGTGCGCAGGTTGATCTTCACTGGGATCATTTTAGGCGACTGGCCAAGTTGTCCGTAAATTCCAGTCGAACGATCCTGTGAAATCGATCCCATCATAGTTCCTGGAATCGAAAGCTTGAACGAGTTGTTTACGTTTGAAATCACTGTGACGACAGACGATTCGCTCATCGGCATATCCGAAGCGCCCAGGCTAAGGAACGGATGACCAAAGGCGTATATCTGGTGGGTATCGCGAAAGGTAACCGTGCCTGAAGCAGCAATCGAATAGTCACCTCGAACCAATTGCACACTAACCGACGTGCCCGGCGTCAACGTCTTTTCCGTGGCTTTGCCCATGGGCGTAATCGCGGCAGACCCCCCCGCGCCCGAAACGGGCAGCAATCCATTGGCAACGAGCTGCGGCGCAAATATCGCGAGTGATTCCTGGCTGATTCCACCGAAGACGACCGGGGTCGCGATTGGAGTCATCTGTTGGCCGATAAGTGGCAACAGTGCCGATCCCTGAGATACAGGTGCAATCAAGGTTGCCGAGTTAATCGCGGGTTTCGGGAAACCCGGTTTCCACTCAGTGGACGCCAACTGTGCGAAGGACACGGCCTTCGGTTCTTTGGGACGCTGTGTTTGGTTTGAGCCGTTCTCGAAGATGTCGATCATCTGCTGAATCGGGGTGATGCCTGCAATGGGTTCCCTTGAAAACGGAAAGCTGAATGCGATTGCCCCGACCAGACGGTTATCAATGTAAACAGGTGAGCCGGACATGCCGCCGAAGACACCGGTTTTCTGCACGTTTGCGCCGGTAAGACGAGCAATGATTGCAGACTGCCGGGGTCCCGGAAAGCCCGGAAGCACCCCAAGAATCTCCACGCCGAAGTCCTCGGGCTCGGTCCCAGAAAAAACGGTACGCGCCGTACCCTTCATACCCGGCCGCAGGTCTTCGAGCGGAAACAGCCGGGAATCTGCGGCAGCAGGTGTGACCGCTCGCTTCTGAGAAACTGAGGGGTTTTGGGCGAGGGCCAATCCACTAAGCATGGCGACAACAACCGCCAGATGGAGAACTTTGCCTAATAACTTCATTAATTACCTCTTACTAGTGCTTGGAGCTTGCCGCCGGCTCTTGGTGTGGGACTATAGCTGCCGCCTCGGAGCGGGTCAAGGTTGTTAGGATGCAGGAAGTCGGGCACCAGAACGCTCAACAGTAATCGAGACATTAGACGCTTGAAACAGCCAAAACGTTCCTCTTGCCCGCGATGTTTTCGCATGTTAAGTTGCCGCCTTCTGAGTAAGGAAAGTGGTTACTGAACTGAGCGCGGTAGCGCCGATGCGAGAGGTATCTCCGGGAACAGGGCAATCTGAGGCCGGAGGCGTTACCCTGTTAGTGAAGAAAGAATTTCCTCTCTCAACTTGACTCCAGGATCCGGCGCTACCGCGCACGGTTCTGTATAACGGAGAGATATTGGGATCAATCCAGGGTTTCATTCTGGCGGGTGGGCAATCGCGGCGAATGGGAAGGGACAAGTCGCGATTGACGATCGATGGTCAGACGTTCCTGGAGCGCATTGCCTCGGAAGTCTCAGCGGTAGCAGATTCTGTAGCCGTTGTGGGGGCTGGCGCTCTCAGTGATTCACCACTTCCGAGTTCTGAGGTGGAACAGACCCGATTGTCTGTCTTACCTGACGTTTATCCGCAATGGGGAGCGCTCGGCGGTGTGCACGCTGCACTATCAGCTTGTACCTCCGAATGGGCTTTGGTGGTTGCCTGCGACTTTCCCTTTGTGACACGCGAACTCTTTAGCGACCTCGCCTCGCTTCGCGACGATTTTGAAGCTGTTGCCCCGGTGCAAAAGGATCTCATTCCACAGCCTCTTTGCACTCTTTACCAGGTTGCCCCTTGTTTGACACAGTCAGAGCACCTAATCAAATCCGGCGAACGAAAACCAATTGCTCTGCTACAATCGGTCAGAACACGTTGGGTAGCATTTGACGAACTTGCCGGCCTGCCGGGAGCAGGCTGTTTTTTCGACAATATCAACTCTCCGGAAGACTATGATCGCATTGTTCAGAAAGGAATCGATTACCGATGAAGTGATGAATTTGAGGTGGTTCTACGAACGACAAGGCAGGGTTCGTAAACCGTCACACTTCATTGCTCGTCTCAATTTGCGCTAATGGCACCCAGACGACCACTCGGGAAAAAGCTTTTTAAATCGCTGCTGCCAGTCATTCTGGTCGTAGTAGTTGCAGCGATCATTGCACTAGGATTTATTGTCCACGGAATTACCCGCCCTTGTCGCCGTCCTTATCTTGTTACTCCGCAATCCTTCACCGGTATCAGTGGCCGCGTTCTCAAAGTAACCGACGAAACGTGGCAAAACCGCGATGGCACTCGGGCACGTGGCTGGTTGCTCAAAGGAGCTGAAGGCGCACCTGCAGTCGTTTTGCTTCACAAGTACTGCGCCGATCGATCCTGGGTCTTTAACCTTGGTATCAAACTGAACGAGGCAACGAACTACACGATCCTCTGGCCTGACATGAGAGGCCACGGCGTGGATCCTCCTACTTCCACCAGCACTTTTGGAAATCAGGAGGCCGAAGATCTGCTTGTTGCTCTCGATTATCTGCGAACACTCAAAGGCGATGCTCAGACGAATTTGGTGAGCGATCGTTTTGGAGTGTATGGCGTCGAGCTGGGCGCCTATGCTGCGATGCGTGGAGCCAATAAAGACCCCCGAATACAAGCCCTCGCCCTTGACTCCGTTCCAGCTGACGCAGATGAACTGGTTAACGCTGCCGTACGTGAAGACGTCGGCTTCGGCAACGTCGTGCTATTGAAGCTGTCCCGTATGGCAACCCATATTTATTTTCTGGGGGCCTTCGAAAACACCTCTTCATGTGAGCTGGCGCGAGGGATGAAAAACCAACGTGTGCTTCTGTTGGCGGGCGCCGAGACTGGCCATCTCCGTCAATCAACAGTCACTCTACAAAGCTGCTTCCCCAATCCTGCAAATCTGGAAGTAAAGCCAGACTTGCCGCTAACAGGATTCACGCTGACATCTGCGACGGGAGAGCAGGGTGAACGATACGACCGGCCGGTGATCGACTTCTTCCTGAGGAGCTTGCACTGAGATGATTCAGGTTTCCTTAGTTGAAACGAGCCAATACGCCTGGGTTCTGGTTACAACGTTACGCCCTTCCGTCGAACCGCTGGTCACTTAATCCTCACCGCCACGAGTGCTACGTTTCCGTTGTCTCCAATCACTTCCGTGTGCGCTGCATGTGCGCTTTGCAGTTCACTCACGCCATCGACGTAAACAAAGGCCAGCAGAGTCGTGCCTCGCCTGCGGGCTTCATTGACTAGCTGCGGCGGTCCTTCATAAATGATGGGCTCGCCTTCCGGCTTATAGATAACGCGCCCAGCCGCATAAAACTCCGGTGACCGGTCATCTAATTTCAGCCCATAGATTAAGGTTTGCGAATAACCACGCCCGTCCGCAAGCTCCAACAAACGTTTGGAAGACTCGCGGTCTGCGACAACACCCGCCGCACAGTGCAGCACCGTTAACACGACGGTAATGATCCCCCCAGCGATGAACACGGTCGAAAGGGCGCGGTTTCGCGCAGAAATTAACGCCCCGCCACCAGCAAGAACAAGGGTGAACCCAACGACTAGCGCGCAGTTGAGCAATACACGCTGGGAGCGCCAGGCATAAATAGTCGCAGCGACCGAGCCCACGAGAAACAACAACACGGTCGCTCTTAGTTTCCACGCATGGCTTTTGAAATCAAAATTAAATCGCGCCAGGCGTTCGCCAACCAGCAATGCGGCCGCCGGCAGCGACGGAAGAATGTAGCCAGGAAGCTTAGAGCTCGAGAAGGTGAAGAAGACCAGGGGAAATAGAAGCCACATGAATGCAAACGTCACTAGTTTCTCCGCCGGCACTTCGAGAGGGAGCGCCGGGCGCCAGACTCGGCTAACGGCTCGCGCAAGGCCGCCAATCAGAAACGCCGTCCATGGCAAGGTGAGCGGGACAAGAATGGCGAGGTAGTAATAGACCGGGCCCGGATGCCGGTAGTTATTGGATACGTAACGCGCAAACTGGTGCTGCCAAATAAACTGATCGATGAAGGGCTGCCCGTGACGCAAGATGACGGGCACATACCAGGTAGCGGCGACAATCAAAGCTAAAGGAAGCCCCCAAAGAAGACTTAGCAACATTCTTCGTTGAGGCAGCTGTCGTCTCAGAAAGTAATACCCGCCCGCGACGGCCAAAGGAATGACCAAGCCAATAAAACCTTTCGCCAGGAGCGACAAACCGATGAATACGTAAAAACCAATTAGCGATTTCTTTCCTCGGTAGCGATCCAGTTCGTGAATGAAAAAGAACGCAAGAGACCATGTGATCGTCATCGTCAAGACGATGTCAAAGCTGGCCGCCCTGGAGAAGACGACTATGCCCAGTGTCGTACTCGCCGCCAGCGCGGTCCAAAAACCGAGACCCTGAAGCTGTTCGTCATCACTCGTCCGTTCTATGCGGCGTCCGACAATGAACAACGCGGCAATTGTAAGAATCCCGGAGACTGCCGATGGCAGGCGCGCCGACCATTCCGAAACGCCAAACAATTTGTAGCTGCCGATCATCATCCAATAAAGGAGCGCCGGCTTTTCAAACCACAGGTTGCCGCCTAGTGTCGGTGTGACCAGGTCACCACGAAGAAACATCTCACGGGCGACTTGGGCATAGCGAGGCTCGTCTGGACCAAGCAGAGGGACGCCCAAACCGTACAAATAGAACGCGATGATTACGAGAAAAAGGAAAAGACTGCCGCGCTTGGCAAGCGTCGAAGGTTGCAAGTATATTCGACTCCCGGAAATAAACTGTCTGTGGCTAGTTGTCAGTTGTTCGTAGTCAGTTGATAGTTGTCAGTTGTTAGTTGTCATTGTCGAACCATAAGCAAGCGGATGAGTATCATAGAAGAGAACGCCTTATTCAACTTCGCAGCCACCTGACAATCTACGAAAACCTTCTTACAACTGACTACTGACCAACTAACAACTAACAACTGACCAATAACTAACACCTGACACCTGACATGCTACGCACCGCTGTCATCGGCGTGGGCCATCTGGGCCGCCAACATGCTCGCATCCATGCAAACCTTGCCACCGAGGGTTTGACTGAGTTCGTTTCCGTTTGTGATATCGATCCACAAACCGCAAAAGACATTGCCACCAATTACAGCGTCGCTTCGACTACTGACTGGCGCGAACTAATCGGCAAGGTTGACGCCGTGAGCCTTGCTGTTCCCACGGTGTTGCATTGCGAAATCGGCACTTCCCTTCTCGAAGCCGGCATACATGTTCTCGTCGAAAAGCCGATCTCACGCACGTTGGAAGAAGCTGACCGCATGATCGCGGCCGCCGAAAAGGGTGGCGCCTTGTTACAGGTTGGCCATGCGGAACGCTTCAATCCCGCGCTTGTGGCGCTGCGGCCCCACGTCCGCAATCCGGTCTATTTTGAGATTCATCGGGTCGGCGAGTTTACCGCGCGTTCACTCGACATAGACGTGGTCCTGGATTTGATGATTCATGACCTGGACATCGTTCAATGGTTGGTAGGAGAAGATGTTGAGGTGACGGAACTGCACGCTGTGGGGATCCCGATTCTTACTGACAAGGTCGATGCCGCAAATGCGCGACTGGAGTTCTCCTCGGGAGCCGTGGCAAACATTACCGCGTCGCGAGTCGGCACAGAGAAGATTAGAAAGATGCGTTTCTTCCAGCCCCACGATTATGTGGCCGTCGATTATGCGACCAAGCGCGCGTCGATCAGCAGCCTGGCGCCTCCAGGCGCGGACGGCGGATGGCCGGGTGTCCATGTGAAGAACCTGGATGTTGTTGACGTCGAGCCTTTGCGAGCCGAGATCCTTGCGTTTATCGAAGCTGCGGGCGATGGCCAACCCTCGCCTGTATCGGGTTTGGAAGGGCGAAACGCCCTATCCCTGGCGCTGCGTGCTTTGCAACGAATCGAGGAGCACGCTTCGAAAGTTAGTATCAATCAACTGGCGCAGAGTACCTGACCCGGGGGTCTACTCGTTCCGCCGGAAGGCAGTTCCGAATAGGCGATGATCCACTAATCACACTAAGCATCACCAAGGTTGCTTCATAAGTTTTCGAGTGATTCGTGGATCGTTTTTACCCACACGAGCGACGCCATGACGAAAGCGGCTCCATCCATCTCGTACCTACTCGCCGAACGGATCGCCGCAGGCGACTTCCCGTCCGCGGTCTATCTCGTGGCGGAACGCGGTCGGCCTGTATTCGCCGACGCTCTCGGCAATGCCGTCGTTGAACCTCACCAAATCTCCGCGACGTTCGACACCATCTACGATCTTGCTTCCCTGACGAAGCCCCTGGTGACAGGGATGCTGTGCGCTCGACGAATCGAAGCCGGCGAACTTACGCTCGACGGCGCGGTAGCGCATTACCTACCTGAGTTTGATCGGACGGACAAGCAAGCGATAACCATTCGACAACTGCTGACCCACTCGTCAGGCTTACCCGCATGGCGACCGCTGTACATCCTTGCGAATGGCGAGCGTGATCGCGCCGTGAGCGTTATCGCTGATACCGACCTCGAGTACGCACCTGGGACGCGGGTGATATACAGCGATCTCGGATTCATCACGCTCGGATTATTACTGGAACGCTACACCGGGAAGCCAATCGTCGAGCTCGCCCACGAGGAAATCTTCCGCCCGTTGAAACTGGAGCACACTTTCTTCAATCCGGAGCGCGCGATGCAGACAGGAATAGCCGCCTGCGAGACCGGCAACGCCTACGAGCGCCAGACCTGCGACAACGATTATCCGGCCGAATATAAAAACTGGCGAGACAGCTTGATCTGGGGCGAGGTGCACGACGGCAACGCGTACTTCCTGGGAGGTGCAGCCGGACACGCTGGACTGTTTTCGACTGCGCGGGAGACGTGCCTTCTTGCCAACCAATTCTTCGCCAAGCAAACCGTCTTGCTCAAAGCGGAAACGTGCGAACTATTCCGCACAAACTCTACGGAAGGCTTAAATGAAGCGCGATCTATCGGCTGGCAACTGGCAGCGACAAAGGATTCAACCGCCGGCCTCGACCTGCCCCGTGATAGCTTCGGTCACACAGGCTTCACCGGCACGAGCTGTTGGAATGATCCGCACGGCGAACGAGTATTCATCCTGCTGACCAATCGGACGCATGCCCGCACGCTGCCGTTTGTGAACATCAATAGTGTGAGGCGGCAGTTTCATAGCCTCGCTAAGAAGTCGCTGGAGAAATTGTAGGGGCGTTACTCCGTGGGCGCCCCCGGATCGTGGGCCACAGACGGGAAGCTTACGGAGTGACGCCCAAACAGAATTAATCCACGGCGTTCGGATTTATCACATTGCGGAATCCCTCCGCCGTCCGTATACTCTCCACCCTTCGCCGAGCGCTCTTTTCGGCGACCCGCCCTTGGGCAATCAATCCAATCAAATTCAGAAAGTGAAGAAGAAAGTAAATGCACGTCTATAATAACGTCGGAAGAAAGTTCATGCTGCTGCTCGCGTTGGTAGTTATCGGCTCATCGCTCGGGATTGCGCGCACCGGATCCGAATACAAGTTCAAAGTCCAGAACAATACCGACCAGGCAATCAAGAAAATCCTTGTCTCCCAGGACGGGAAGAAATACGGCTACTTTGACATTGGCAAAGGCATCGCGGCCGGCGCCACGGTGGAACTAGTCTGGAACGAATCCACTGACACAGAAAACTGCGAACAGTTTTTCAAGGCAGTGTTTGCTGACGGCGAAGAGTCAGAGCCGGTTCAGTTCGACTTCTGCGAAAAAGGACTGGTGCTGGAGTTTAAGTAAAGTTGGAGTCAGAACGACAGGAATGTTTGTCCTGCTAAAGAGGCCTCGCTAATCGGCGAGGCCTTTTTAGTTCGCGTTTCGTTCGGCAGAATCGTAAACGATGTAAGCCCAAGGAAGACTCGATCGCCAATTCTAAGACTCGTTGACAAGGTTTCGGGCTTGGGTCGGGTTGCGATAATGGGTTTGGCGGTCGGCGCTTCCGGAGTTTCTGTTGTCAGGTAGAAGGGAGTGTCGCCCAGGTCGCCCGAATTGCCACTCCGCTCGAGCCGAATTCGCACGCGTTCGTAAGCCCCTACGAAGCTAGTCTCTTCGATGATTCCCGCAGATAAGCATCCGTGAGTTGTCGGCAGCTCCTGAGTCCTGCTTAACAAGACGTCTTCAGGACGAAAGATCAATTTGACGTTCTCGCCTTCGCTGAATTCAGGCCCTCCCGGCGGTACAGCTATTCGAGCCGACCCAACCTCAACCTTAGCGCCGCGAACAATGCCTTCCATAATGTTGGCCGCGCCAAGAAAAGTCGCCACATACTCCGTCGCCGGCTTGTTGTAAACATCAGCCGGCGTACCAATCTGTTCGATGTGGCCCACGTTGATAACTGCGATGCGATCGCCAAGCTCCAGCGCTTCCTCCTGATCGTGAGTAATGAAGATCGCGGGGACGTTGACCTTCTTCAACAGCGCGCGTATCTCGCGTCGTAAGTGAACTCGCGTCTGCGCGTCGAGGGCGCCGAACGGTTCGTCAAAAAGCAGGACTTCCGGCTTGTACGCGAGGGTGCGGGCAATGGCGACTCTTTGTTGCTGGCCACCGGAAAGCTGCGAAGGATATTTCTTGCGGTGCTCCTCGAGTTGGACCAGTGCCAACAGCTCCTTTACTGCTTCTTTTATTTCCTTGCGCGGCCGCTTTCTAATTTTCAAGCCGTACCCAATGTTCTTTTCGACAGTCATCTTTGGAAAAAGCGCATAAGCTTGAAAGATGACTCCGACACCGCGTTCGCGTGCGGGTAGTTCAGTTACGTCTTTGCCGTGAAGCATTACCTTGCCGGTGTATGGCTGCTCGAGGCCGGCAATAATCCGCAGGATAGTTGTCTTTCCGCTCCCGGACGCGCCCAGTAATACCAGTGCCTCACCCTCTGCGACATCGAACGAGATATCTTCAAGTACACTGGTTTTGCCGAACCGTTTGCTTATGCCAACAATGCTGGCCGCGGGCGGCTGGATGCTTTCCTTTGAAATCGGATGCACCGCGTTTTCCATCAATATGGCAGCTTGCGCTTTCACCAGTTACCTCAGATTTACCCCACCCTGTTCTTAGCCGAGCGCGTCTCCTTGGAGTGCGCCGCCTTGTCGGCGCTTTGGCCCGGCTGCGACTATCGCACCGCAACGCGTTACAAGCGGGCTACAACAAAACCTCGTTTTGCCGACCGGCGTGGCGCCAGGCCGCCACGGGCCAAAGCGCCGACCGAGCGGCGCACTTCAAGGAGGTTCTTAATCAACGTCGAGCCAATCGCGCGCAAAAAACAGCACACTGAAAATGAGGAATGAAAACAACGCCAGTACGATCGCGATCGCGTTGGCGGCTTCGATTTGCCCTTCGTTAAACTTGGCAAAGATGTAGAGCGGCGCAGTCTGCGTACGTCCAGCAAGATTACCAGAGACCAGGATCGTCGAACCAAACTCTCCCACCGCCCGCGCGAAAGTAAGCAGTGCGCCGGACACAATCGCTCCTCTCAACGAAGGTAGTGTCACGTGCCAGAATGTTTGCCACCGCGTAGCACCAATCGTCGCAGACGCCTCCTCCAGCGATCGGCTCATCGTATCGAATACAGGCTTAATCACGCCGAAAGCGAGCGGAAAGGTGACGAAGATGTTTGCCAGTATGATCGCCCCCGCCGTGAACATGAGCTGAATTCCATGGGGTTGGAGAAAACGACCGAGCAGACCGTAAGGTCCCCATACAAGAAGCAGCGCGAAGCCGGCAACGGCGGTTGGTATTGCAGTGGGCAGAGAAATGGTGACGATGAGTGCGTTGCGTCCCCAAAAGTTGTAACGCGAAAGCACATAAGCGGCGAAGAGACCAAAGATGACGTTGAATACGGTCGCCCAGAAGCTGGTTACCATCGAGAGCTTGAGTGCAAATATTGCTTCAGGCGCGTTGAGGGCGGCCCAGAAACTGTCAAGTCCGTCGAGCGTGCCAAACCAAAATATTGAGGCGAGCGGCAAAAACACGAGGGGCAGCATCATGACCACGAGCATGCCAATGCTCAACGGCCGCGCCATATCAAAGCCGCGCACGTGCCTCATGGTTGGGATCATCGTGCTCACTTCACTATTTCCAATTGCCATCTGCCGATTGGCAATCGGCGATTCCTGGCATCTTTATACAGCTCGGCCTTTAAGCTTCGCGTTACAGAATCGAGCGCGGTAGCGCCGGATCCTGGAGGCTGTTTAAATAGGATTCAATCGATACCGCGCCGCAGTACAAACCATTGAGAGTAGCTTCCAGGACCCGGCGCTACCGCGCTCGGTTCTGTAACGCAGGCGAGAGCCCGAACTACCTTGCGCGCTGCACCTGGTCCCTGAAGATCTTTTCAATTATGTCGGGATACGCTTTTTCCCAACCGCCGAATTTGTCGATCGTAAATGGAGTCTCAATCTTCCCGAAATCCTTGCTCGCCTCGTTGAAAGCATTGTTGGTGACGGAATAAAAGTAGTGGTTAACAAAAGCTTTCTGCGCATCGTCGGTCCAAAGATATTGCATGAACGCATCGACGGCCGGTCGCTTACCAGCCGGCACGTTCTTATCAATCACCACGGCGGGATGTTCACTAAAAATTGTCGACTTCGGAAGCACGATCTCGACGGGGGTTTTCTTTGACTGCCTCATCAGCAACCCTTCAAGCTCGTAAGTGATTAGTGCATCTCCAAAACCTGTTTCAAATTGCGTGCGTGCTTCTCGTGCGGAACCGGGCGTGGACTTAACGTTGCGCCAGATGGCCCGCAATGTTTGCAGTGCACGCGCTGAATCGCCCTCGCCGGATTCTTGTTCTGATTTGACGAGTTCTGAACCGTATATCCCGAGGATGGACCACTGGGCTCCACCAGAACTCACCGGGTCGGGATGAATTATCTCCACTCCGGGTTTGGCGAGATCAGCAAAATCGCGAATTCCTTTCGGGTTGCCACCTCTCACCAAAATCACAAAGGGAGTCTTGTTGAGAATGGATTTATAGGGATGGGAGCGCCAGTCAGAAGTAACAAAGTTCCCGTCCCTTAGACGAAAAACATCGCGCTCGATCGAAACGATAGCGACGTTGGCGTTAACTCCTTGAAGAATCTGATTGGTTATGGTTTCGGATCCTGCAAACGAGGAAGTAAACCTCACGTCCTGACCATGCGACTGTTTCCACTGCGCGGCGAAGCCAGGGAAAACCGCCTTCTCCAGCGACTCCTTCATGATCGAAAAGGCGTAGACGGTGATATTGATGTCGCCGGATTCAGACGGCGGCTTTGGAAGACAACTGGCAAGCAGCGCAAGCGCGCATAAGGTGAAAAAAAAACAGACTACTCGGATTGGTGATCGTCTCTTCATAAAAGAGCTTACCGTGTTGATAAGCAGGACAGACATTCCTGCCTTTCGAACTCTCATTACAAGCGCGTTCGAACAATATCCGTCCTGCGACCACATGACTGCAGGATGCTGCTCGACTACTCGAACGATCCGTTGCGGGGATGAGTGGTCTATACCATACCTTCCCCCTTTCTGGAAATAAATTAGGCCGGCGGGGTACTATGACCCACTCGCAAATCGCTGTGCTGCATAGGGATGACCTGGTCTTGTCATGAAACAGCTTGTCAGTGTCCTGATAGTTTTAATCTGCGTCGGATGTCGATCCGAAAACCCGCCATCGCAGCAGGTCCGATCCGAACTCCTCGTCGCCGCAGCGGCAAATCTTACAGACGTATTTCCGGAGTTGGGCCAACTGTTCACTAACGCCTCCGGCATTCGTGTCGTCTTTAGTTTTGGGGCTACGGCCGACCTGGCGAGGCAGATCGAGAACGGCGCCCCCTTCGACGTCTTTGCAGCGGCCGATACTGCTCACGTGGATCAATTGGAAGCGCAGGGTCTTCTCACACCGGGCACGCGTGCGCTCTACGCCCGGGGGCGACTCGTAATGTGGGTGCCACCAAATGGCTCAAAGGCTGAACGCATCGAAGACGTGACCAAAGAAACCTTCGAGCGGATCGCCATTCCCAAGCCGGATGTTGCGCCTTATGGGCGGGCGACCGTTGAGAGTCTAAAAGCCCTGGGCATCTGGAACCAAATCGAAGGCAAAGTGGTGTATGCTCAGAGCGTTTCGCAAACAAAGCAGTTTGCCTCAACAGGAAATGCCGAGGTGGCGTTTATACCGCTTGCCTTAGTCAAACCTGGCGAAGGAACTTACTTACAGGTCGACGAGCGCCTGCATCAACCGATCGATCAGGCACTGGGCGTAGTTAAGGCCTCTCAGAATCAGGAAGCGGCACGCGCGTTTCGGGAATTCTTACTGAGCCCTGTTGCGCAGGAGATTCTGTCAAGAAAAGGCTATTTTACCGTCAAAGCCAACTAGGCCGTCTTGGGCTCTGTACGGAATAGTACGGAACTGGTATGCTGCCCAAGAATTTGAGGCCCCGTTCTTGGTACTAATTCCCCTTTATATCTGTCCGCGCCCTAAATCAGCACGAACCGCTTCGAAGGGTCACCGGACTTTGCAAACGATTTCGCAAGGAAAACTATGAAAATTCTGCTCTACAACCCCGACAACGGGGTTACTCGAAACTTCATGCCGCACCTGTGGATGTTTCTACTGCAGTCGCTGACACCTCCCGGTCACGAAGTGCTTTTGGTCGACGGCAACGCTCGTCCCATGAATGAAGAAGAACTTGTGCAGTTTGTAAAAGATCAAGGTGTCGGACTCGTTGGAATTGGCTCAATGACCCGGATGGTCGCTCGAGCCTATCGGATGGCTGATGCGATTCGAGCCGCTGGAGTACCGGTGGTGATGGGTGGTCCCCACGTTACCGAGGTCCCTGACGAAGCTCTGGGACGCGATGGAGGCGTTCGCCACGCAGACGCAATTGCATTGGGCGAGGCCGATGAGACCTGGGCTCGGATCGTCGAAGATGCGGCCAACGGTTGTTTGAAAGACATTTATGAACCGGTCGATGAAACCGGCAAAGAGCGGAAGCCCAGCCTGCAGCCTTACCCGGAAATCCCCTGGGACAAAATGGATCTTGAACAGTTTGACATGGTCCCAAAAGTCGCCAGACCCTGGCTCAGTAAAATGGGTTCGGGATGGGGTTCAATCCACGTTGTGCCGATCGAATCCGGTCGTGGTTGTCCCTACGGCTGCGAATTCTGCACCGTAACCGGTTTCTTCGGCGACTCAATCAGGTTTCGTTCAAACGAGAGCGTGGTTAACGAACTGCTGAGGCTCAAGAAACACGCGCGCGCGAACCGCTCTCAGGTAATCGTATTTTTCATCGACGACAATTTCGCGATTAACATCAAGCGAACCAAGTCGCTCCTCCGCGACATCATCGCTGCGAACGCCCAGGTTCCCTGGCTGGCCCAAATCAGCGCCAATCTGCTGCGCGATGAAGAGCTGGTCGATTTGATTGAACAGTCGGATGGCAAGTGGATCTTCATCGGCATGGAGTCGATCGATGCAGTCAACCTCGCCGACGTAAACAAGAGCTTTAACAAGCCTTCTGAATACGCGGCGGTTCTCGATCGATTAGCTAAGCGAAATATCTACGCCATCACTTCCTTCATCATCGGGCTGGATAACGACACGGAAGGAGTTGCGGATCGGACGCTCGCACAGATTGAAAGTTGGCCGCCGGGATTGCCTGTCTTCGGCCAACTGACCCCCTTCCCTGCCACGCCGCTGTTTGATCGCCTGGTCACTGCCGGCCGTCTTACTCGCCCCAAACACTGGATGGAATTCGCGCCCTATCAGATGGCCCATGAGCCTTTGAAGATGACGATTCCCCAGACTCAGTTTGAACTCGATCAGGCATGGTCGCGGTCATACAGTCCGGAGCGCAACAAACAGGCAATCGACTCGCTCAAAGATCATCCGGTCAGCTACCGCGTGATCCACCTCGTGATGCGTCTGTTCTTCCGTGGAATCTACTTCCCACAGATGAACAAACGAGCCTGGTTCAAAGTGATATTTCAAAACCGCCGATCAATCCTCAGTCTTTCAAGGGACGCCTACAAGGGTGTCAGAGCGTCGAGAAAGAACAAGAAGGGTGAAAAGACCGAACCTTCAACGGTGATGGACCAGCAGAAGGCTGCTTGATGAAGCGTGCCTGATACAGAACCGAGCGCGGTTAGCGCCGGATGCTGGAGGAAGCTAAACGCACGTGTCCAGGGACCGTAATTAAGGTCACCTCTCGGATCCGGCGCTACCGCGCTCGGTTTTGTAGTCTGGGGTATTCCTACCTAATATCAAGGCCCTCCAATGAACGAGACTGGAAGCCGTCTAGCTAAACTAGCCGACTACCTGAGTCTTGAACGCAACGTTTCCATTGCTTCCGCCGCCGTCTTCATAATTGGACTCGGCGAGGAGTTGTGGAAAAAATATCTTCCCAAATACCTCGAGGCGCTTGGTGCTTCAATCCCCGTCATTGGACTCTTCGGAACTGCCGAAAACCTTCTCGACGCAATCTATCAGTATCCGGGTGGTTGGTTAGCTGATCGCGTCGGTCGTCGCCTTGCTTTCCTGGCCTTCGTTGCCCTCGCTTCAGCGGGCTATCTAATTTATTTGTTCAGTACGTCGTGGCCGCTCGTCTTTGTCGGTTTAGCATTTGCGATGGCCTGGCAGAGCATGGCTTCGCCCGCCATATTTGCTGTCATCGGTGATTCATTGCCACCTGACAAACGCGCCATGGGTTTCACGATCCAATCGATTCTAAAGCGCGTTCCAATCGTGATTGCTCCGATGATTGGAGGCGCACTCATCGGCGCGTCTGGAATTGTTCGCGGCATTCACATTGGCCTGGTCGTTACCATTCTTTTAGCGGCGGTCACCGTGATTCTAATTCAGCGAATTAACATCGAGGTGCGAATTACTGAAGTTACCAACATACGCGGTGTCTGGAAATCTTTTCATGCTGCGTTGAAACGGCTTCTGATCTCGGACGTCATTATCAGGATGTGCGAAGGACTGACGGGGGTTTTTACGGTGCTTTACGTAACCAACGTGCATGGCTTGAGCGCAGCGCGTTTTGGAACACTAATCGCGATTCAAATGGTCACGTCGATCCTGGTTTATATCCCGGCTGGAAAAATCGCCGATCGGGTTGGTCGCAAGCCGGTAGTGATTATCACCTTTATTAGTTTTGCATTGTTCCCGCTGGCCGTTATTCTGGCGACAACCTTTGGGCTGCTGGTCCTTGCTTTTATCATCGGCGGCCTGCGCGAGATTGGTGAGCCGGCGCGCAAGGCGATGATTGTAGACTTCGCGCGAGAAGATTTACGGGCACGTTCGGTTGGGCTCTATTACCTGGTAAGAAGCTTGTCAATCACACCGGCTGCGGCGATTGGTGGACTGATGTGGAATCTTGATCCCGAGGCGCCGTTTCTTGCTGCTTTTGCCATCGGCCTTATCGGTACAATCGTTTTTGCAATGACCGTTGAAGAGCGGTTTGCTAGTTAGGACGGGCACTCCGTCGCCGGCTAAGGACGTTGAGGTTCAAAGACCTGATGGGAGCGGGGCAGTAGCCCGACCGTTAGGGAGGGCGTTCAGGTGCGTGTAGAAAACGCCCTCCCTAATTTCCAGGCCACTGCCTCAGACTGATTTTCCTTCTTTCACGTTGGTTAACTAGAAAGCTTCAACATGTCAAAGCGTCTTCTCTTAATCAGCAACTCCACTCTCCACGGTAGCGGCTTTCTCGATCACGCTGAAGCGGAGATTCGTGATTTCCTCGGAACCGTTGAACGTGTGCTCTTCGTTCCCTTCGCACTTCAAGATCGCGATGGTTATGCGCAGAAGGCGCGGGAGCGTTTCGCTCGCATGGGTTATGCGTTGGATTCCATCCATGAAGTCTCCGACATGCAACAGGCAGTGCGTGATGCTCAATCGATCTTCATCGGTGGGGGAAACACTTTTCGCCTTTTAAAGACGCTTTACGACTTTGATTTGCTGTCACTGATCCGCGAGCGGGTCGAGGGTGGAATGCCTTACATGGGTTCGAGCGCCGGATCAAATGTCGCCGCGCCCACGATTAAGACTACGAACGACATGCCGATAGTCGAGCCTCCTTCTTTCAATGCGCTGGGCCTCGTCTCTTTTCAAATCAATCCTCATTTTCTCGATCCGGATCCCAATTCTACTCATATGGGCGAGACGCGCGAGGAACGGCTTCTACAGTACCTGGAAGAAAACGACGTCCCGGTGGTAGGTTTACGTGAAGGCGCGATGCTTCGTGTTGAAGAAGGTGTGACCCTCCTCAAGGGATCAACCGGCGCGCGAATTTTCCGCGGTGGGCAAGTGCCAGTCGAGATCCTTCCGGGGGCAGTTCTCGACCAAGTTTTATAACGACACGAATCTGCGCGATCTGCGGATGGCGACAATCCAATTCTGTAGTACTATGGCCGCGCGGAAGAGCCCCCAAGACTAATCCGCGAGGTTTTCCTTTTCATGCGCGATGTCCTTGCGCGATTCACAATCGCGATTCTGCTTGCTCAATTCCTAAACGTCATGCCCGCTTTCAGTCAGGGAGAGGTGCGTCCCAGGCGATCACAGGCTGAGCGGGATTCCAACGCCGACCGGAAACCCGCTCCCCCACCGCCAACCGCCTCGCACCAGGAATGGAGAGCACCAGATTCCGGTAAGATTGTTTCACTGGACCAGCGCGATCCAACTTCCAAACAGGAACCAACGATCCGCGTGGCCCTCGCGACGGATGCACGTTCAGCAACGATCTCAACTACCGGGAAGTTGATGAACGCAACCGACCTCGCAAATACGCTGGTCGCGATGAGTGTTCCGCGCGTACGGCTCGAGCCTCGAATGCTTTCGCCTGCGCCGCTCCCCCCAAATGCGGAGCCGGCGTATCGACTGCAGATAGCAGGTTTGGCCACTCGCCTCGAAGCGGAAGAACGATCAAAAGAAGTCCGTGAATCGATCGGCCAAGACTCGCAAGTGATTCAAGATACCGACACGAAAACCTGGGGGCTGTTTGTCGGCCGCCGGCTTGGACGGGACGAAGCAGAGGATCTGCGCACGCGTTTAGAAGATGCAGGCTTCGCAGCCTCAGTTTCTCAGTTACCAGGCGCGCCCTCCACCAAAGCTGACTCGAAGGCCGATGTTAGTGAGAGCTCGCGTAAGGCGAACGCTTCGCTGGCCCGCACACCGTCGATTCTTCGTCCGGTTTCGCGACCTAGTTTCCCAACGCGAGAAGTTGTCGCTTTCTCGGCGGGCAGCGGACGACTTTTCAGTTCCAGTGCGCCGGTAACTTTTGCTTCTGATGATGAAAACGTTCCGGTGCGTTACAACGATCAGCCGTACCGGGGACGCATTGAAGTCTTCACCAACACTCGCGGTGCGCTCACCGTAGTCAACGTCCTCGGTCTGGAAGACTACGTCAAAGGTGTCGTGCCCAATGAGCTTTCAGCCGGAGGCTTTCCGTTAATTGAAGCGCACAAGGCACAGGCCATCGCGGCCCGCACGTATGCTTTAAAAAACCGCGGCCAGTTCATGTCGCAAGGATATGACCTGCTGCCAACTACTCGGAGCCAGGTCTACAAGGGTTTGACCTCGGAAAACACTTTGTCGTCTCGCGCGGTTGATGAAACGCGCGGAATGATTGCCACCTTCGATGGCGAGCCCATCAATGCGGTTTACACCTCAACGTGTGGCGGACGCACTGAGGATGGCGTAAACATTTTCGTTAACCCGGTGGGCTACTTGAAAGGTCGAGAGTGTGCCGCCGAAGGACGCGCTGCCCTTGCTCCTTTTACGATCAAGACATCACGCGATCCTGCAGAGCTTAAGGAGGAACAGAATCTTCCGCTCGCACGAGACGTTGCGCTTCTGAGTCTGCACGGTTTCACGTACCTGAAACCAAAGGTCAGCGATTCATGGCTGGAGGACCATTCTGAAGTTGACGAGGTTCGCAGTTGGCTGTCATCGGTCGCGAAGCTGGCGAAGCAAGTTGCTCCCACCGTCACGGAAGACGTGCATCGGCCCGGGGGATTTGCGACGGCCCTGAGCATGGCAACTTTTGGTGAGAGTCGCGGTAACACGCTGCTGAACAATGCCGACGTCGAATACTTACTCGCTGTCCGAGATGCTGCAGATGTGCCCCAGGCAAATCGCGCAGACGTTGCCTATCTACTGCGCGAGGGCTATCTTTCGGTCCTTCCAGATGTATCCTTGCGGGCCCGTGAACCCTTGTCACGCGGACGTGCTTTGCATTCAATTTCGCGGCTGCTTGAAGCGCGAGGCCTGTTCCAGTTGCAAAAAGGAACGGCGCGGCCGACGTCAGAAGATAACCTGGTGTTGCGCAGCACAAAGGGTAAGGACCAGCCTGTAAAGATGAGTGGAGACGCGTTTCTTTTCAGGCAAATAGGAGAAAACCTTTATCCAGTGCGTTCGGTAGCGCTTGTCGGCGGTGAGCCGGTAGTTTTTCACGTTAACGCAACGGGTGAGGTGGATTACCTCGAAGTGAAGCCGGCGCCAAACGGCGCGGCCGCCGATCGCTTCTCGCCGTATTCCAACTGGACGACTGAGTTGTCGACGGGTCAGGTCCAGGCCCGTTTGGGGAGATACGCGCGCGGTATCGGCTCACTGGTCGACGTGCGGGTTATCTCGCGCGGCACTTCACGCCGGGCGCTGGATCTGGAGGTTGTGGGCAGTGATGGTGTGGGCCACGTGCGCGGCGGCCGAATCCGATCAGCGCTCGGCTTGCGTGAACAACTCTTCGTCATCGAACGCAAGTATGACGACAACGGAAGAGTTACCGGCTTCGCGTTTCTTGGTCGCGGTTGGGGACACGGCGTAGGCATGTGCCAGGTCGGCGCCTACGGACTCGCGCGACAAGGCTTTGCTCACGAGCAGATTCTGAAGGCGTACTACGCGGGCATTGAATTGACGCGGATGTATTGAGCGTCTCAAGCGCATTCCTCATTTCTGCTTCAGCCTCCGTCAGCCCACTTCAAAAGCAATAACTCCACTTTCGCTCCGGTTTAGAAAGGGCGCTTGTGCCCTACACTTATCGCCGTTTAGAGAGCGGACTTGCCCGCACGTCAGGGCACAAGTGCCGTTTCTAAACGGGAGCGAAAGTGGAGTTTGTTTTAGTTTCCAAACGGTCACATCTAACAATTGTTTCGATGGAAGAACTCCTGCATCTTTGAATTTTCTTACTTTCCCCCCGAACGGTGTGCTTGCCGATCTTATATGATAGATTCCCCAAATTAACCGCTATGGATATGAAGGAAATCGACATGGCTTCAAAGATTGAGCCTCTCCTGACAGTCGCGGACCTGGACGCTTTTCCTGAGGACGATGGAAACCGCTATGAGCTTATCGAAGGGGAACTATACGTGTCTCGCGCTCCCGGTATTCCACACCAACTCGTACTTCACAATCTTCAAATGGAATTCGGTCTATACCTAAGAGATCACCCTATTGGAATTCTTGTGCCGGGCGCTGGCGCCATCTTTAGCGATTACGACGCGGTGATCCCGGACCTGACTTTCGTTCGACGTGAGCGATGGAATGAAGTTGTGACTGGCGAGAAGTTTACCGGAGCGGTTGATCTCGTTGTGGAGGTGATGTCACAGGGCAGGGCAAATCGTCGCCGTGACCTCGAGGCGAAGCGGCGCCTTTACGGGAAGTACAGTGTTGGGGAGTACTGGATCGTCGACAGTGAGAATCTTTCTATTTTGATTTTTCGGCTCGAAGGAAAAGAGTTGAAGGAAATTGGGGTCGTAACGACTGATGACGAACTCACTTCGCCATGTCTTCCTGGTTTCCAGTTACCCTTAAGCGCGATCTTCAAGTTGTGACAACCTGGTCTTACTCTATGCGCTTCTCACGGAATCAGATCATCGGCGCGTTGATCCTCCTCGGCCTCATTTGGATAGTAATTCTATACCGCATGATACTCTCTCCCACGTGAGTCTCAGCGAACGCCGTAATCCAGTAATTGCCATCGCTGGCCCTACAGCGTCGGGCAAAAGCACTCTGGGAATCGAAGTCGCTTTGCGTCTTGGTGGTGAGATTATTAATTGCGACTCGGTTCAGGTTTACCAGGAGATCGAGATAGCGACCGCCAAGGTTCCAATCGGAGAACGCCAAGGCATCACTCATCACCTGATCGATTTTGTCCCGCCTTCAACCAACTACACTGCCGGCGAATGGGCTCGCGAGGCTGCCGCCAAAATTGATGAGATCGAGAGTCGCGGAAACGTTCCCATCCTGGTCGGAGGCACGGGACTTTACCTGCGGTCTCTACGCAATCCGTTTTTCCCCAGCCCAGAAACAGACGAAGCGATCAGGCGCCGCCTCAACGAAATTCGAGAACGACGCGGCGCGGAATATCTTCACTGTTTGCTTCTTCGGCTGGATCCGGCTTCGGCAAAAGAGCTCTACCCACGCGATTGGCCGCGCGTTCAACGCGCCATCGAGGTCCGTATGCAGACCGGTAAACCCATGTCTGAGCAAAAAGCTCACCGTCCCAAACCGCACCAAAGCACGCTCCGGCTGCGAATAATGGCTTTGAATCCGCCACGCGCTGAGCTCTACACACGCATCAACGAACGCACGGAAAGCCATTTCGCTGCCGGCCTGGTGGACGAGGTCGAGATGCTTCTGTCGCGGGGAATTCCCGCCAATTCGAATGCCCTCGGCGCTCACGGGTACCGGCGTGTGGTCGAGCATTTGGAAGGCAAACGCGATTTAACGAGCGCCATCGAGCAGACGAAGCTGGATGTCCGCCACTACGCAAAGCGCCAACTGACCTGGTTTCGAGGAGAGCCAGGAGTGGAGTGGTTTGAAGGCTTTGGCGACGAATTGCCAATAAATCAGGCGGTCCTGGAGGCTATCTGCACTGATTCCCAATTAAGGGAGTCAAGTCCCGGTTCTACTTGAGAAGCTCAAGCTGGAGCCCAAACCTAACGTTTTTTTCACAACTCTGATTATTCTTGTCAGGACGTACGCTCTGGGAGTAATCTGTCATCCCCTCTAATTCAGCTTCAGGTGTGAAACATGTCCGAAGGAAAGCCCGCGCCGCAGAACATTCAGGACGCTTTTCTAAATACCGTCCGCCGCGAAAAAACGACGGTGGTGGTCTATTTATTGAATGGCGCGAAGCTGACCGGCCGCATCCGGAGTTTCGACAAGTTCTCGGTCCTGCTGGAGTCGGGGTCACACGAACAACTCATCTTCAAGCACGCTATTTCAACCATTTCCCAAAATAGACGAGGCAGTGGCGAACTGCGGCCGCATCCCGCCGCAGAGTTTTCTCAGGAAGAACCCACACACGCGCCTGCCGAGTAACCGAGCGGCTCGCCTCAACCTGAACATTCCTTTAAACTCTCTCCGCCAATTTCTAAAATCTTTCCCAAAGAGGACCGGGTGGCAGGAACTTTTATTACCTTCGAAGGAATCGACGGCAGCGGCAAGTCTACGCAATTGCGCCTGCTCGCAAATTTCTTAAAATCAAAGGGCTGTGATTTGTTGCTGACTCGTGAACCGGGCGGCACACCTGTTGGCAACCGGCTTCGCGCTGCGTTGCTTGACGCGCATGAACAGGTCGACCCACTGGCGGAGCTGCTAGTCTTTGCTGCAGACCGCGCGCAGCACGTGCGGCGCGTTTTACGACCGGCACTCGACGAAGGTCGGATTGTGTTTTCTGATCGCTACGCCGATGCGACCGCCGCTTATCAGGGCGCCGGACGTGGCTTTTCCTCTGAGTTGATTGCCGAGATTATTCAATTGGCGACGGAGGGTTTGAAGCCGGACCTGACTGTGCTGTTTGATCTTTCTGTTGATGAGTCGAATGTTCGCACGCGACGTTGTTCCAACGAGCGCGGAGATCGGCTCGACGCAGAGGCCGCCGATTTTCATATTCGCGTTCGCGATGCCTACTTGCGTCTCGCGAACGCGGAACCGGAACGAATAAAGGTGGTCGAGACGGGCGGACCGGTAGAGGAAACTCAAGAGCGCGTGAAAGGGATCATAGTTCCCTTCTTGATTAGTCGAGGACACCTAAGCGACGAATTCGAACGGGCAACGTTGGCATCGAAGAATTAGAGGCCAAATGCTGGATCAACTGCTTGGAAATCAACGCGTCAAGACTCTCTTAAGGCGCATCCTTGAAGCAGGGCGGCTGCCCGGCGCAATGCTTTTCACTGGCGAAGAAGGTGTTGGCAAGAAACTCTTCGCACTCGAGATTGCCAGGGCGCTTAACTGTCGTACCCCCCAGGGCTTGGAGGGTTGCGGCCGATGTCCGTCGTGTACACGCATAGCGAAGTTTAACTATCCACAAAGCGCCGAGTCGGACGATTGGAAAGCAATTATCTGGACCGATCATCCTGACGTCGGAATGGTTGTGGCCCCCAAGCGGCTATTGTTGGTGGACCAGATGCGCCAAATCGAACGTGAGGCGAACTTTCGTCCCTACGAAGGAAAGGCGCGAATTTTCCTCATTGAAGACGCCGATAAGTTAAACGATTCCTCGGCGAATGCCCTCCTTAAAGTTCTCGAAGAGCCGCCGGATACATCTCACATCGTCCTTATAACGTCACGCCCGGCAATGTTGCTGCCCACTATCCGTTCGCGCTGCCAAATGATCCGGTTCTCACCACTTGGACCACAGGAAATAGAAAAGCATTTGGTGGACAATAAACTGTCGGCCGTCGCTGACGCCCGCACTCGGGCAAGGCTTGCTCGGGGAAGTTTGGGCCGGGCAGTAAATCAGGACTTAGACGAGTACGTTTCTCAACGTGAGGCAATGCTACGAGTACTAAAGTCTCTCGCAGCCGGCGATGATCGGGGTCAACTCTTGAAGGCAGCCGAAGACCTAAACTCCGCTGCTATCAAAGATGAGTATGAAGCGCGGCTCGATATTCTCGAGACATTAATTCGCGACGCGTGGATGCTGGCGATCAACGCTCCAGCCAACGTCGTTGTGAACGAGGATCTGCTGGGCCAACTCAAGCAAATCGCCAAAGGTCTGGATAGTGTGCGACCAGCTCGTTGGATTTCGCAAATTGAAGAGATGCGCGAACAGCTCGTGGTAAATATCAATCGCAAAGCATCCACCGACGCCTTGTTTCTCACGATGGCCGCTACTTCCACGGCGCAACTGCCGCCAAAGAGACGCTTTCTAATTAAATAGTCGTCTCAGGCGAAACCTTTTGTCGCAAAGTCATCGGCGAGTCAGGTCGGCTTTGCCGCCCATGTGAGGCGGCAAAGCCAAAACGCGCCAACGACTTTTGGACACATCCCTGCTGATTCAAGGAGCTGGGGTTGCTGTAGTTGCGACTTCCGGCCCAATTAGCAGCTTGAAGCGGCCACTCCTTACCACTCCAAACTTGAAGGCAATGCGGAATACTGTCCCCTGGGGGCCAGTGATCGCGGCAAATGATCCAGCGCCGCCATTCACGCCGTCACCCGTCACGGTCGTCGCAGTGGTAGCTACATAGCTGCTGTTACTGCCGCCGCCAAACGGTTGATGACGGCCAACGGCGGGAGTTCCCGCTGCTGTTACGGTCGTATCCTCAAGCACCGTTCCCAAGACTGTTTGGAAGGTATTAGTGCTGTCCCTCACAGTCTCCTGCGGGTGGTTCACAGCCTTAAGGATCGCAGTGAACAGCGAACTGTCCGAACCTTCTCCCTGACATGTCGGAGTCGGCGCCACTGCCGGTGAGGTGGTGAAATCCGGACCGCGCAAGTTTCGGGCTTCCTGGGTTGCCACATTGGAATTAATTCCATTGGTTCCAGCCTGACCGCCACACAGCGTAGTCAGATCATCGATGCGGTAACGGGCGCCGCTGGTGGAGCCGGATGTGTTGGTGAAGCGCCGTCGCAGAATGAAAGTCCCGGCCGGATCGTTTTGTGGATTCGCGAGTGTTGTTGTAGATCTGCGTTCAGCGTTTGGTGGAGTTAGGTTTGCAACTCCCGGATCGAAGCGCGAATCTGTGTGAATCGGAGGTCCGATGATCGGCGGGGCGCTGATGTTGTGCGGGCCAGCCGCGCCCAGGACCGAGGAAATACCGGCGACGCCAGTTATGGTCTGACCGACGGTGCCTGTAACTGGATTCGGAGCATCGAGGATGAAATCGTCTGCGTTGTTGTCTGTGTCTCTGTGTAAGTTGCCTGCACTGGGGTCGAACTGCTGAGCCGAGCGGCGACGATCAATCTTGTACTGACCAGACTCACCGTAGCAGATCGGAGTGGTGCCAATAGACCCACCCGCCTGGACCGGAAACGCTGCAGGATCGGAAGCAGGACCCACTGCTGCCGGGCAGGCGTCGCCAGGCGCCGAAAGGACCGTGCTCGCATCGCCCACAGGCTGCAGGCAAGTACCTTCGCAATACTGAGAGGCCGTCGTTGGATACTGACCACTGGCGGGAGCGTTGGGACCGTACCGGCCGGAACCCAACTTTATCGAAGACGGTCGTAGGAAGAAGGCCGGACACGAAACCCACGAGGGGAACAAAGGTAACTGTATCGGCGCCGACGTTCATCAGCGCGAGACCGGCATCGTTTGGAATATCGCCAATGATTGTTGCGTCCGGTACGGAGTGAGCAGATCCACCATTGCGTCCAAGGTTTCCCAGACTGTAGCCCGAGCCGCCGCAAAGAAACCAGCCCCTACCCTTGATTACCGTCGCGCCCGGGATATTGCAGCGAAGAGTCACAGTGTTGTTAGTCGTACCGGCATTGTTCCCGGCATTTGAAAACACGCCGATGCCGTTTCCATCACCTGACAAAGTGCTAACCGTTACCTCTGCGTTGGATGGATTAAAGATTTCTACAAATTCGTCGCCCGCGCCGTTTGGACCGTTCTCACGGAATGCGCTAATCACCAGCGTCTTTTGCTTAACGGTATTCGCCTGGGCCAGGGCCTTCTGTTCGAACCGAGGGCCAAGCACAGCAACTGTAATAACCAACGCCGAAAGCCCCAAAGCTATGAGGCCATACTTAATCGAAGGTCGCATGTGTACTTTCTCCTTTTGGAAAATTCTTGAAGAGTGACGCTTTCAGCGTAACTATCCGTTGTTGAGTCATAACCAGCCTTCATTAGCCGGATATGGCCTCGCGGCGTAACCGCGGAAGTCGGGTAAGCGAAAATCAATAACTCGAAGAAAATTTAGGGGGAATAAACCGTCCGTTTGAGGGAGTTCGATACTGCGCGCTCAGCCGGACAAAGTCAACTGGTTTTTCTACTGTTCGAATCGACGCCTGGCGAAGGTGATTTGAACCTGGAGCTTCGCCCGTCGTGGACAAAATATCTGCCCCAATGTGTCAGACGACAAGTCCTTTGGCTCACTCCTGTAATTTCGTCGATTCTGCCGCATACAACAATTTTAGAAACGGCGGCGCGATTAAAGTTGTCGCGACTGCCATGAATAACACCACGCCAAAAAGTGAGTCGGTTATGACCGCCATGCCCAAACCAATCTGAGCCACCACGATCCCTACTTCTCCGCGCGGGACCATGCCGACCCCCACCTGCCCCGCCCGGCGCCAACCAAGGTGAATCGCGCCCGCTCCACAACCAATCAGCTTGGTTAGAACCGCCAGCAATGTGATGACAACCGTCAGAAGAATCGTCGAGCGATCCCGGAAGACGCTGAGTTGAACTTGCATTCCGATGTTGACTAGAAAAAAGGGTACCAGAAACTCCGTGACACCATTCATCTGCCGGTGCACCGTTTTGTTTCCCTCGGTCGCCTCCGCCAATGCCATTCCAGCGAGAAAGGCGCCGATGATTGCAGCGACGCCGATGTATACAGCTGCTACTGACAATCCAAGACATAACAGGAGCGCAAATGCGAACAAGGATTCATTCATTCGCAGATTCTCGATGCGGGGCGTCATCCGGTTCACTACACGAGCGCCGATGAGAGCGACGAAGACTGTAAAGCCGATAGCGAGCGCAGCCGTGATGGCGATTTCCAGGTAGTCGGCCTGGCCGGCCGCGAGACTCGACACTACCGCCAGGATCAGCAGGCCGAGAATGTCGTCGATGACTGCCGCCCCGAGGATGATGCGGCTGGTGGCGAGATTAAGAAGCCCCATGCTCGCGAGAACGCGAGCAGTAATTCCGACCGAAGTGGCCACCAACGCGGTGCCAATGAAGAGTGCCTCGACGTTGTTACTGCCCCAGGCTCTCATCACGAAATAGCCGGCCACTAAGGGCATGACTACTCCCAGCACTGCGACAATCGTGGCTGTTCTACCGACGTTCAGAATGTCTCGGGGTTTGGTTTCGAGCCCGACTGCAAATAGCAGGAAGATCACGCCAACCTCAGCAAGCGTGTTGGTGATTTCACTGGGCCGCACCCACGCCAATACACTGGGGCCGATCAATACGCCGGCAAGAATTTCACCGACGACTGCTGGATGGCGAAGGCGTTCGAAAACTTCTGCCATCACTTTCGCCGCTGCCAGCATGACGAAAAGCGTTAACAGAGTTTCGAATACATGACCTGTAGCCAGGGCGAGAAACATTTTATTCGGCGTTTTGGTCTGAAGGTTGAAACCACGTTTTCTTGTTTCATCCAATCAGCAACGCAACCAGTTCCCGTAGGGACGACCGGCACTTTGAGTGCTGGGACAATTGTTTTGTGTAGAGAGAGTCCCGCTTGGCGGGACTCAGCGCCTCTGAGGAATTACGGTCCTAGCTTTGCACAAAAGTCGATGAAGGGGTCCGCGAAGCGGTATCAGAACCGGAAGCGATAGCGACCGGGTCACCGTTGATAAGAAAAGCGAAGGACTCTACGTCAAGCATCACCTTCGTAAATGAGCGGCGACCCGGTCGCTATCGCTTCCGGTTCTGATTTATTCGGCTCGCCGACTTATCCACAGCTGGCTAGTATCATTCGAGGTGGTGCCATTCAGTAAAGGCGCCCGCCTCGCGCTCCCGCGATAGGTCTCACGCTTAGTTGTCTTTTGAGTAGAAAGGAAGGCTTCTACTTAATCGCGACCAGTTCGGGTTCAACAGCGGCTTTTTTAGCTGCGATTTCACCCAGGAGCTTTTCTGTTTCCATCACGAATGCGTCCACAATATTTTCGCCGGCGACTTTGCGCATCGGCACACCGTCTTTGAAGATCATTCCGACGCCGCGCCCGAAAGTGACGCCCAGCTGAGAATCGTGGGCCTCACCTGGACCATTGACTGCGCATCCCATGATGGAAAGATGCAGTGGCTCCTCGACGTGGGCCAGGCGTCGTTCAATCTCCGTCACAATCTCGACGAAGTTATCGACATCAGAACGTCCGCAGGTCGGACATGCAACCACGGTGACGCCACGCGAACGCAGTCCCAGCGACTTAACGATTTCCCAAGCCACGCGGACTTCTTCCTGCGGCTCAGCTGCCAGCGAAACACGAATCGTGTCGCCTATGCCTTCGTGTAAAAGAATCCCAAGGCCGATCGAGGACTTGATAGTGCCGCCGAAAGCCGTACCTGCTTCCGTAACACCAAGGTGAAATGGGTAATCGACCTTTTCAGCCAGCAAACGATACGCAGCTACGGTTCGATGGACGTCTGAAGCTTTGAGCGAAATTATTGTGTCGGTAAAACCGAGATCTTCGAGAATCCGAATGTGACGCAACGCTGATTCGACCATTGCCTCCGGTGTGGCGGTGCCAAATTTCTTCAGCAAGTCCTTCTCGAGTGAACCACCGTTAACGCCAATGCGAATCGGCACTTTCTGAGCCTGGGCCGCGCGAACTACCTCGACAATTCGCTCGTGTTTGCCGATGTTTCCAGGGTTAAGCCGAAGCTTGTCGATGCCGGCCTCGAGCGCCAAAAGAGCCAGCTTGTAGTGAAAATGAATATCGGCAACCAGCGGTACATCCGGGACTCGTTTGCGGATTTCTCTCAGTGCGATGGCAGCGTCGTTGTCAGGTACCGCCAGACGCACGACCTCACAGCCTGCGCGCACCATCTCTTCGATCTGCGCGACGGTTGCGTCAACGTCGGCCGTGTCAGTCTTGGTCATAGACTGGATCACAACCGGCGCACCACCGCCAATCTGAAGATGCTTAATCTGAACTGCTCTCGACTGTCTCATAAACCAATTAGTCCAAAGTCCAATGTCCAATGTCCAAAGTCTAATTCTCAGTGGCGCCACTGAAATCCAAAATGAACAGTGCGAAGTCCTTCGCCTTTGGACATTGGACTTTCTTATTTCGCGGGGGTAGACGCCGCGGGCGGACTCTCACTGCTGCCGCCAAGTGATGAATACTTCAAGATGTCATTGGTGATTACAAAAACCATCAATAGAATCACCATCACAAAACCGACCTGCTGAATCCTCTCTCGAATTCGCATCGACAACTGCAAACCCACCATTGCCAGCGCGCCTTCGATCAGCAGTAGGAAGATGGCGCCGCCGTCCAGCACAGGAATCGGAAGCAAATTAAACACGCCAAGATTCAGGCTTAAAAACGCCAGCATGGTAAAGAAACCAGCCCAACCGGATTTCTCCACCGACGTCGCAGCAGCCTTGTAAATTCCCACCGGACCCGAAAGCGTATTCCGCGCCGAGCGCTCTCCGGTGAAGAGCTGCCCCAAAGCTTTGCCGGTCAGACGAATAAGCTGCATGTTGGAGCGGACAGCATAGGCCGCAGCCATGCCGATGCTTGGGCTCTGAAGCGGAAAATCGTCGGCCGGGAGAATTCCCAGCCGCTCTGTGCCATCAGCGGAGACGTCGAGCAGTTGCTGTGGCGTCAACCTTCTGTCCATTACGCTCCACTGTCAGCGTAATTGGCTGGGCGCGGTGTTCCCTGATGAAAGTGGAAATGTGTTCAGCGCTGCGAACTGTTTGCCCGTTTATCGCAACGATGCGATCACCGGCTTGAAGCCCTGCCTCACTCGCGGGTGCATCCTTTGTCACATCGCGAATGACAACAGGATAGCCGCCGTTATCTGGAACTAGATCCAGAACTCCAGCGGTCTCTCCATCTTCTGTCCGCGGCGTCGGCGTGATGGTTAAGGGAACGCGTTGACCGTTGCGCTCGACGACGAGCGGCAAAGGCCGACTAGGAGACAAAAGTGCGTCGCCGCGAATGGTGTCCCAGTCGGGATTCTCCGTACCGTTGAACGAAACAATTCGATCCCCTGGCTGCAACCCGGCCTTCTGTGCGTTACCGTTGGCTGGCGCATAGCTAACGATTGGAGCGGGCGATACAGGAACTCCGTAAATTAAAGCGCCCGCAAAAGGAATCGCGAGAGCTGTCAGGATATTCATTATTGGCCCTGCAACCGCTACCAGGATCCGCTGCCAGCGAGGGCGTAGATTAAACTGCTCTTCAGGTGGTATGTCGGTTGCGCCCTCACCTTCGAGAGGCGCGTTTGATTCATCGCCGCCAAGCTTCACGTAACCACCGAGTGGAATCGCCGAAAGACGATAGTCGGTGTGACCCCACTTCATACCAAAAAGCCGCGGGCCGAACCCCACGGAGAATGTCTCTACTCGAATTTTTAAAAGTTTTGCGACCAGGAAGTGGCCAAACTCGTGAATTACAACAGCCGCCCCAAGGATTCCAATGAAAGCAACAATACTTGTAAGAACAGTCATCAATAGATCTCTTTCCTAACCCCGTAATAAGGCTTCAACGACAGTCGGTTTAGACTCCACGGCGCCTAATCAGGTTGCCGGAATCGAGTTTACGCGGGCGTGTTGGTGCGCGTCAAACCGGCCTTTCGCACATCTGGCGTCTCCTTGGAGTGCGGCGCCTTGTCGCCGCTTTGGCCAGTCGCCACCCAATCGTGACCGCCGGTTTCAAAGGTGATTCTTGGGAACCGTGTTAGCAACAGCCGCCACTGACCATTAAAGGTTTTCACAGGTCCGATGTTGAGTAGCCTTGAAGGATCCCGCGCTACCGCGCTGGGTTCCCTTCATCGGGCTTCGGCATGAGTATCTGCTTGATCGGGATCTAAACGATCTTTTGAGCAAGACGTGAGGTGGGTGACAGCATTTCTATTTCAGCACCTGCGGTCCGCCGAGCTGATGCATCGGCTTCCAATACTGTCGCAAGATCGGTAGCAGGTTTGGTCTGATGTTTATCCATCACGGTCTCGATTACTCGAGGAATATCCGTCAGGCAAATTCTCTCATCTATGAAAGCCTGTACCGCTTCTTCATTTGCAGCGTTCATCGCCGCGGGTAGTGTGCCACCTTCGCGCAATGCGCGATAAGCGAGCTCAACACATGGGAAACGCTCGAGATCAGGCGGCTCAAAGTGAAGTGCCGAGAGGGCGGTTAAGTCGAGTGGCGGAAGTTCGCAGGCATGCCGTTCGGGGTACGTCAATGCATACTGAATAGCGTGGCGCATGTCTGTTACTCCCATTTGCGCGATCACCGAACCATCGACTAACTCAATCATTGAATGGACCACTGATTCCGGGTGAACCACGATTCCGATTTGGTCGGGCATAAATCCAAAAAGCCAATGGGCCTCGATCACTTCAAGGCCTTTGTTCATTAACGTCGCTGAGTCAATGGTGATTTTGGCCCCCATGCTCCAGGTCGGATGGCGCAGGGCTTCAGAAACGCTTGACTCTCTCATTTCCGTCAGAGTCTTTGTGCGAAACGGTCCACCTGAAGCCGTGAGAACTATCCGGCGAACTTCAGAGCCCTTTTCTCCGCGCAGGCATTGATGGAGAGCGTTGTGCTCAGAGTCGACGGGAAGTAGTTCGGCGCCCGAAGCTCGCGCTGCATTTGTCATTAGCTCGCCTGCCATCACCAGGGTTTCTTTATTGGCGAGCGCAACTCGTTTCCCAGCTTCGAGCGCACGGAGAGTTGGCACAAAGCCTATGGCCCCGACCGTGGCGGATACGACAATGTCAGCTTGCGGGTGAGTAGCGACTTCTACCAAACCGGATTCGCCAACGATGATTCTGGGAAGGTCGATGTCTCTTTCGAAAAGGAGGGCCCTTAAAGCGTGTGCGGCTTCTTCACTCTCGACGGATACAAGTTCGGGCAGGTGTGTCGCGATTTGGTCCGCCAGCGTTTTCACATTCTGTCCAGCGCCCAACGCGACGACTCGGAATTGTTCGGAACCCAGCGACTCCACCACGCGCAAAGTATTGCAGCCGATCGAGCCGGTTGATCCCAGTATTGAAATTCCCTTGGGACTTCTGTTTGAACTCATACTAAGCCGCTAACCTGGGAGAATGTTTTCGACCCTGATAAGGGTTAAGTAGCTCAACAGTTTCGCCGGCGTCATTTTTATAGCTGGCGCCCATCACGCGCCATGGCTGGCCGTTGCGATAAGCAAGGTCCACGCTGGCGTTTACTTCCTTGCGTTCACCGATCACCTTGATATTGACTGTCGCGTTTCCGTCCCGGTTCTTAATGTCGATGTTGCCGGTAACGATACTGCCGAAATCTTTAATCTCGCCAATGTCCTGCTTCAAACGCTCGTTCTTCCTCAGAAAATCTCTCGCAGCATCAGCTGCCTCGCTATTGCCAATCTGATAGAGGGCGATGCCAACAATGCCTCCAACAAAAATCGCAACGATCAGTCCAAGGGCAACCACGATGCTGACAACGATGACGACAATTTTTTTGGTAGTCATAGCTACGGAATTGATGTAAGCATCCGTTTAGATAGGACACTTGTGCCCGGGCGACGCGGACGAGTCCGCCCTCTAAACGAGGTAACGTTGAATGAGCATTCCCATAACGTCGGGCTGTTACCCCTCACACAGTAAAGTAAAGATGAGCAAAATAGTAGAGGAGCGGCGCATTGAAGAGCAAGCTATCCAAACGGTCGAGCACGCCGCCATGTCCCGGCAAAATGTTCGCCGCGTCCTTCGCGCCCGCGCCTCGTTTAAGCGCACTTTCAGTCAGGTCCCCGATTATCCCGAGTGCTGTCATCACAACGGCCAGGAGCACCGCCCATTTCAGGGGCAACTCCGGGAAAAACCAAAAGTGTGCGACTGATGCTAATACGAGCGCTGCAGCTAGCCCCCCTGCAACTCCTTCCCAGGTTTTTCCGGGACTGATTGCGGGCGCCAATTTATGTTTGCCGATCGCTCTGCCTACGTAATACGCCCCGATATCCGATCCCATTAACACCAGAAAGAAAAACGACAACAGGTCTGAGGACAGCTCTGGAGGAAAGCCCATGCGCACCGCCACCAGATGTCCGCCCAGCAAGACGACATAAAGCACACCAAGAATGGTTGCACCGGACGAGGCCAGCATCTTGTCAAAAGGGGCGCCTCTCAGTGTTGCCGCAGACAGAGTTCCGATTGTTAGGACGATGAATACGAGTACGATCGATTGCAGATCAAGTCGCTCTTGTACAGGGGAACGGCTGGCGAAATAAAAAATTGTAAACAACGCGGCGCTGGCCAGATATCCAGCGACGATGTCGGGCTTCATCCCCTTCTTCTTCGCCAGAACGTAAAACTCGTAGAGTCCCAATACCATCGCGGCGGCCGCCATAACTACAAACAGCGGCGCCAGAATCGGGATTAGGATTGATGCGATTAAGAAAGGTAAGACAACGACGGCGGTTAGGATTCGTGACATTCGTTTGAAGTCAGATTCGATTTATAAAAGTGACTACTCCGGAGGTCGATACCCCATGCCCCAAATCCGTAAAAACGCTCGCCAGCCGTCCTCGAAGCCTTGAGTAAAATCAACAATCTGGAGCAAAGATAGGGTCCAGGATAGTTGATCGTAATCGCACGGCTGATAAAGCACCGGAACAATCTTTTCGTCGTAGCGACGATCGTTTAACGAGAACAGCACTTCCCGCTTTACCCAAATTGATTCGACGGAACTCGGCGAAAGCAGAACCACCAGCCAATCACAACGCCTCAGCGCTGCTCCAATTTGGTCATGCCATTGCTGCGCGCCAATTATGTTTATTTCGCTGTACCAAACTGGAATTCCATGTCCACGCAAGACCTCTGCTACTTCAGTTGCGAATTGCCAATCCAGACTTGAGTGTGAAAGGAAAACTTCGTTGGGAAAGGGGACCATCTTTCCGGGGCTTTCTAGCTATGCTACGGCTTGAAGGGCTTCAGTAATTCGATTAATGCCCTCTTCTTGTTTGCCGTAAGCTGGCAACTTAATCACATTTAGATGGCTAAGTATCCAAGGGAGTTTCTGAAGGTCCAGTTCCTCTTCCGAGCCAACCAGCACCGGAATTAATCGGTTTTTGAAATGCTTCGTGCTCAGAGCGTACTCGATTTCTCGACGCACCATAGTTGAGTCAAGAGAGTCAGGTGACAGCAGGACGACCATTGCCTGCGATTCTTCTAGTGCCTGCGCGATTTTTTTTGCCCAATTGTCTCCAGGCAAAATCTCCTGTTCATGGTTCCATGCTTCGAGTCCTGCTCGCGTCAGTGCTTCGCCTACTTTCTTAGCTAAGTCTCTGGTTTCATGCGAATGGCTGATAAAGACTTTCATCATCGAAGGCTCTTTTCCGCGATTATAGGTGAATTGCCGTTTACCGACCAGTCATTGAAATCGAGGGCACATTTATGACGATGCTCGAAATCATTCATTCGCAACGAGCTTCAGGCCACCAAAGCGGCGATCGCGTTGTTGATAGTCGACAATGGCCTCGAGCAAGTGCATGCGCCGAAAGTCTGGCCACAAAATATCCGTTACATGGATCTCGCTGTAAGCTGCCTGCCAAAGAAGAAAGTTTGAAATGCGTAACTCGCCGCTGGTCCGCACGAGCAAATCCAGGTCCGGCATCGTTCGCGTATAGAGCTCGTTGGCGATGCGTTCTTCGGTCAGCTCATCCGGTGCGTGTCCTTCGTCCACCAGTCTTCTTACGGCAGCACGAGAGGCGTCGACAATTTCAGCACGGCCTCCGTAGTTCAAAGCAACGGCAAGGATCATTCCGGTGTTCTTCGCTGTTCGCTCAGTGGCCTTATCAATTTCGAGTCGCACGTTTTTTGCTAACGCCCCGGTACGGCCAATGGTCTGAAACCTGATGTTCTGTTTGTCGATCTCGTCCAGCTCCAAACGTAGATAACGCCGCAGCATCCGCATTAACGCATCGATCTCGTAGCGAGGCCGCTTCCAGTTCTCGGTAGAAAACGCATATAGAGTTAACGCCCCGAGACCCAGACGCGCGCCGGTATCAACCGCGGAGCGCACTGCTTCTACTCCAGCCCGATGACCGGCGATACGCGGTTGGCCTCTTTGCGCAGCCCAACGCCCGTTGCCGTCCATGATGATTGCCACATGACGCGGCAGACGATCCCATTTGATCGAGCCAAGTAAACGCTCCTCGGCTGTGCCGGTTTTTACGAGTCCCGTAAAGTCAGAAAGCATGTTGACATTCTTCCTTCAAGCGTTAGGCCTGTCAATGGTGATATCTCTCAGTACCACCTGCGTGAGCGGGTGGATGTGCTGTCCGGTAAAACTACCGCCCGCTCACACAGGCGGTACTGACATGACCGAGTCCCGATCGGTTTGATTATCATTTTCATATCGCACCGACACGAGCGTCAGCCCGTAAGCCGGAGCCGTCGCGCCCACAAGTGAACGATCGCCTTCCTCTATCAAGCGCTTCACCAACGTCGCATCCATCTCATGTCTTCCAACGGCGAGTAAGGTTCCCACTATCGATCTCACCATGTACCTGAGGAAACCCTCGGCGGTGACTGTGATCTCAATGATTCGCGTGTCAGTTCGACCGTCCAGGACCTCGTCGATTGTGAGTCCGTTCACCGTTCGAATCCTGTTCTCCGCATCGGACTGTACGGATGAGAAAGCAGTCCAATCGTGCGTTCCTAAAAACAACCGGGCGTTTTCCTGCATTCGCTGAGTATCGAGAGGCCGTCCCTCTTGCAACGCATACCGGACCCAGAATGGAGAAATGACTGGGCCAGCGACCACTCGGTAGCGGTAGGTTTTCTCAACCGCGGAATAACGAGCATGAAAATCTTCCGGGACAATTTCAACTGCGGTGGCGCGCAGGTCTTTACCCACGTTTCCGTTAATCGCGGCGCGCAGTTTCCCCGGAGTGATTTCCTTTTGCAGACTCACGCTTGCCACCTGCCCCTCAGCGTGCACGCCTGCGTCAGTCCGGCCCGAGCCATGAACAACAACATCGCGCCCATCAATCAGCGAGAGGGCCTCCGTCAACTCGCCCTGCACAGTGCGCAGCGCCGGCTGCATCTGCCAACCGTGGAAGTCTGTGCCGTCGTATTGAAGCGTGAGTTTGAAATTCATTCTTGCGGGTCGAGATGTTGATGCGAGGAACAGGCAAATGGAAAATGAGAAATGGAAAATCTTTCTTCCCGCCGCCTGCCTCCTGCCGCCTGCCTTCTGCCTACTGCTTCCTGCTTCCCGGTTTCACCGCAAGATCGCCTCGCTTACAAGCATCACATACCACCGGTTCGACAGCCGGAACATTAAGAGTCGCCAGCGCGATTCGCGCGACACCGACATCGGCACCACCGGACGAGCGGTCGATGATCGAAGCCGCTCCTGCAACGTCGGCGCCGGCAGCTCTTAATACCTCGATCGTCTCTCGCGTTGATCCGCCGGTCGTCACCACGTCTTCTACAACCAAGGTTCTTTCGCCCGGTGATACGGAAAAACCCCGGCGCAGGGTCATGATTCCATTGTCGCGCTCGGTCCAGATGAAACGCGCTCCAAGGGCTTTTGCTACCTCGTGTCCAATAACCAAGCCTCCGATTGCAGGAGCTGCGACGAGCTGAATGTCTTTATCCTGGAAGTGTTGCGCGATACTTTGGCCCAGCTCTTCAGCTTCGCTCGGATGCTGCAACACGAGCGCGCATTGCAGATAAACAGAGCTGTGCAAACCGCTCGTCAGTAGAAAGTGTCCCTCGAGCAGCGCGCCTGTGCTTCTAAACTTTTTGATTACTTCGTCAGCCTCCACAGTTCCGTCTCCCTTTGATGTCCTTTAGCTTGTCGTACGACACGACAAACTAAAAGTTTATCGGACACCTCAACCAGCTGACGCACAACCCTGAGTGTGGCAGGACTGTCTGTCTCAGTTTAACGTGTTACAATCGCTGCCCGATGCCGCCGTTTTCAAACCTCGTCTCGGACTCAATGCTGGTGCAGGAAACGATCGACCTGCTCCGTCTCTCCGGCGGTCGTGCGGACGCTTCGCAAATTGTCGACGCAGTTTTCAAAGTATCTCATATTGACGAAGAGTTGGCGGGCCAGCTTGTTGGCGATTTGGTAAAAGACGATCGCCGGTTCAGAATCATCGACGGTAAAACTGTCGAACTCCAGTCTCATGATTTTGAAACACACTTACTAAGCGAACTCGACTTCGTTGTAGTCGACGTTGAAGCCACCGGCGCCAAGCTGCCTCCTAACCGGATAATTGAGCTGGGCGCTTACCGCATTCGCGGTGGCAGAATCGTCGATGAGTTTGTGGCGCTGGTAAACCCCGAGATTCCTATTCCGCGGTTTGTAATGACGCTCACAGGCATCAGCAACGAGATGGTAAAAACGGCACCTCTCTTCGCTGAGGTGGCGCCACGATGGCTGGAGTTCGTGGAAGACGCCGTCCTCATCGCGCACAATTCACCTTTTGATACGAACTTTTTGAACCACGAGATCTCCCGTGTGTATCCCGGCCACAGAATGATCAATACGCATCTCTGTACGGTCACGCTTTCTCGACGTGTCGTTCCGGGTCTAAGCAATTATCGACTGGACACCGTTGCCGAACATTTTTCCATTCCTATCTTCCAACGGCACCGCGCCGGTAGTGATGCACTGGCCACCGCTGAAGTTTTTCTGCACCTGCTGAGCCGGCTCGAAGAGCATGGTATTAGAGACCTGGCGTCAGCTCGTAAGTTTGAGTTTCCACCAGCAAAACCTGCCGAACCTGGTCCGAAGCCGCAACTCCTGCCACTAGTTGCTTCGATATCTTCTTAGCTTAGTCCGAAGTTCAGCCTGCAGCTTCGTAACGCAAACTGTTAGTTTGCGGAAAGTATGGCTTCCTAAACCCCGGGGTTAACAGTCCTGTTTCCAACGATCAGCAAACTAACAGTTTGCTTTACATTGAGGCTACCGGCTCGAAAGCCTAAACAACAGCATCCGGATCCCGTTCCAGGTTCGCTTCCTCGCCCGGTTTCTTTCGTTTCATTGACCTTCGAATAAAAAAACCTGCAACGATTACTACAACTAATCCTAATCCAATCCACGGATAGTATTTCGTCAACACCTCTTTTGCCTGGGCGCCGTAGCGGATAGCGAGGTACCCCTCCAGCAAAAATCGAAACAAGCGACCCGCGATGATCGCAATTGTGAAACGAGTCAGACTGAACCGGAACACGCCGGCAGTAATCACAAACAGTTTGAAAGGAAACGGTGGCGGCATTAGCGATGCCACCAGAACCGACAGCACGTCGTAGCGGTCGATCAATTCCTTGACTCTTTTTTGTTTCGCTGGTGAAAACTTCCGCAGCGCGCGACTGCCTGCGCGTTTCGAAATCGAGTAGAGAATCACGCAGCCGATCGTCGAGCCTGCGGTGGCAATTAAAGCGTAGAGCACCATCCAGCGTGGGTTGGCGGTGGTGAGGAGAATCATCAACGCATCGACGCTGCTCGGCAGTGGCACGAAGGTCGAATCAAGTAGGGCGACGGCGAACAGCCCGAACGGGCCAAGGGCGATGAAGTATTCCGAAAGACGTGTCAGTGCACCCGTGATCTTGTTGTTGAGAAGAATCAAATATTAAAACCCTTTCAATTATCTAGAGTCCGCGATTACCTGAAGGCTGATCTTGGGTAACAACACAAGCTGAAGCTTGAACTCTCCCGGCACGATCTCTAATTCTGCTTTGCTTTTCTCGCTCGCTGGCGGTTCACGACGGCATAGACCAGGACGCCAGTTACAACCACAGCGCCGGCAACCAACAGGACCACTAATCCGTTGTCCTTCATGAACAACAAGACGCGCTGGCCATAAAACACTGCAAGGATGCCTTCAACATAGTAGCGAAACGACCGCGCTATCATCACGGTAAGCAGGAATTTCCATTTCGGATATTCAAGCGTCCCTGCAGTCGCCACAAAAATCTTGAAGGGCAAGGGCGGCGGCAGGATTGCGGGAATCGCGATAGCTAAGAAGCCAAAACGAGCATAGGCCTGCTCGACGCGTTTAATGCGCTCCGGCTTGAAGCGTTTTCGCAATAAGGGCCTGGCCGCCGCGGCGCATAATCGTGTAAAGCAACCAGCAGCCGAGAACCGAACCAGTGGCAGCAAAGAGTGGAAAGTAAAACACTGCACTCGGATATTTGTAACACCGTCCTACAACCAGATAATCGTTGATCTCCGGGAGCGATAACAGTGACGAGTCCAGCGCTCCGATCAAAACCATCGCCGGCGCGGCGTAGTAAATCGGCACGCTGATCACATACTGCTCGAGCCATTGCGCGATTGCTGTAAACCAGTCATACATAAACAGAGTCGGGAGTCTCGCGTCGGGAGTCTAGAGTCAAATCCGCTTCTTCCATTCTTAACGTTTTAATTAATCACCTTTGAATCAACGCACACTATTCCATCGGCTGACATTGAGAAGCAAGCGCGCTGAAAGACAGAGGTATGCGTTTCACTCGGGACTCCAGACTCGCGACTCAAGACTAATTATTTTGCGGGCGCAAAGATGGAAGGACTGTCGTAGGTAACGCCGACCGTAACGCCGGTGTCGTGTGTGAAGCGAGTAAGACCTTTGATTCCAGCGAAATCAAAGCGAAGGCCGGAGGCGCGGACCTGCATTCCGAGTCGCGCTTCGGCCTGGGACTCGGTGCCGAGTGGGCCATCGCCGGGCCGCGTGTTGGCCCGACCATTTACTTCGCCGGCCACGCTGAACTGCTTATTGATGCGAAAGATTCCCGCCGCACCGTATGTGACCACGTCGTTTTGGGTAAACAACTGCGTCGGCGCTGTGAGGATTGCAATGCCAAGGTTTCCGAAGGTGTTGAAGCGGCCATCACGGCCAAACTTTTTGCCAACCAGTATCGCACCGAATGCGTTTGTCTGATTGAGTCCGATGCCGCGACCCTGGCTCGAATTAGGAAGCTGCACTCCAAAACGAAAACCGAGCGACGGACCTTTTTTGGTCTCGCTGCGCAATTTTATCTTGGTCGAAAGAATGAAGTCGCCGGTGTCGTTTGCGGAGTTGGCGCCCGGTGCGAGTTCCAGAGGAATGGCCGAAGCCACACGCGAATTAATACTCAAAAAGTTTTGAGCGACGCCCTCAATCTGAAACTCAATGTTAGGTGCGAAGCCGATGTTGATACCGATAACACCTACCCTTGTGAGGTCGCCGGTCAAGCCTGAGGCTGGAAATTTTGCCCCCTGGAGAAAGTCTAACCCTGTTTCAATTCGGACTGTGCCTGGTGGAATGATGTCGACGTCTTCGGTTAGAAGCGGGCGCTGCTGTGCGCTGGCTGCTGACACCAAAACAATCAGACAAGCGAGAAGCAACAACCGTCGCGTTATCGAAGCAATCATTCTCATTGGCCGCGATTGTAGCGACCGTATCGTTGGGGGTCAATGAAGTAACTTGAGTTCCTCGAGGTCGGGAAGGAAGGCTTGCCCCCGCTCTTTGGTAGTTAGCACACCCTTTTACTTATCAGAACATCGCTTGTGATAAGTCCTTCAACCAAATTCCTTCATCGCTTTCGAGAGTTTGGCCGAGTCATCAGGCCACCACCATTCGTGATCCACTGTTAACGGCTCTCGAGAATCTGAATAGAATGCATGAAAACTCGACCACTTATAATTGCGGGCCGAATCAACTAATCTAGCCTTAACTGGATTGGCCTGAATGTAATTGATCTTCTGCCAAATCATCCAGGCACTCCATAAGGGCACCGCTTTGAAGCTCTCCTGCCACAGTTGGTGAATCGACCCATCAATGCTTGGTTTCGGTAGCAAGAAACGATCGTCAGTCAAATGGATAAGCGTCAGGGACAACTTGCTTTTCAGCGCGCCAATAAATCCCTGGATGTTTCCGTCTTTGGGGTTCGCAATGAGGTGAAAGTGATCAGGCATCAGTACATGAGCAATCACCTTGGCCGGCCAACTGTTCCGTAGGTCTCCGCATACATTGAAAAACTGTTTACAGCAGAGTTCATCGCCGAAGATAGGAATACGGTCAAGCACGTTGCCGGTTACGTAATGAAGTGCTCCAGGAATATTAAAGTTGGACCATTTGAGCGCCATGGCTGACCAACCGCATTGTCGTGTTACCGCGTCAGTCTGACAAGCTCTCCTCCAGATCTGAAGAAACCAAGGGTTGCCCATTTTCTTGTATGGTCGAGGCAGCGCAGGATGAGCGGGGGCAAGCCCTCCTTCCCAACCTCGAGAAAGCGAACGTTCCCATTTCCTTGATCGCCGAGATCATCCCCACCAGCTGCTCATGCTAATATCTCGCCGAAATCCTATTCTTGAGGTTCCCCGATGAGACGCTTCGCGATCGCCTTAACAATTCTCTTCATCCTGGTTTCGTCAACAACCATACGGCTGTCTGAGACCCCCGTGTCAGCTCAGCAGGGAGCTCCTGCCAGCACCAGCACAATCCAGCTCACCGGCTTGCGCGATCGGGTGACTATCCGGCGAGATGACCGTGGCATCCCATACATCGAAGCCCGCAATGACGACGATCTCGCTTTCGCGCAGGGTTACGTCACAGCCAGTGATCGACTTTGGCAGATGGATCTATTTCGTCGCACAGAGCGCGGGGAGCTCGCTGAAGTCCTTACCGCTGGTCCAAACAACATCGCCCTCGAACAGGACAAGCAACATCGCACACTCGGATTCGCCCAAGTGGCTGAAGCTGAAATCGCACAAGCGTCGCCTCAAGCGCGTGCTCTGCTCGAAGCCTACGCCCGGGGCGTAAACGCGTACATCGGTTCGCTCGATGCGAAGAGTCTCCCTCCGGAGTTTCAGATACTTCAGTACCAGCCAAAACCCTGGACACCCGCCGATTCCCTGCTCGTGGTCAAGCTCTTTCACGAAGCCTTGTCTTCGACCTGGCGCCTCGACGTGATGCGGGAGGCCCTGGCCAATTTGCCGGCAGAAAAACGCGCGGGTCTTATGCCAGAGTTTTCTCCAATCGACGTGGTTGTGGTTGGCAAAGACACGAAAAAGCCGCCAACTGTGGCGAAGGTCCCGGCACAAGACTCGTTCAACCGCGACGCAGTCTCAGCTCTTGCGAAGCATCAGGAAATCGCTGATCACGCGCTGGCGCGAGTTGGTTTCTATGCGGAGGGACTGGCTGCGAGCAACAACTGGGTGGTAAGCGGAAAACGCACCGTCACCGGAAAACCACTGCTCGCAAACGACCCGCATTTGACTGCCTCGGCGCCTTCGATCTGGCACATGGTCCATCTTAGCGCTCCCGGCGTTCGCGTCGCGGGGGTCACCGCGCCCGGCTTACCAGGGGTCGTGATTGGGCACAACGACAAGATCGCCTGGGGATTTACGAACGTAGGTCCCGATGTACAGGATCTGTACCTCGAGAAATTTGACTCTGCCGATCCGAAGCGATACCAAACTCCTTCCGGTTGGCGCGAAGCGCAGATCCGTCGCGAAGAGATCAAGGTGCGCAAAGGCTTCGCAGACTCGTCGACTGATCTCGTGAATCATGAAGTGACGGTAACGCGTCACGGCCCAATCATTTTCGAACAAACCGGCAAGCGCTACGCTCTTCGTTGGACGGCGCTCGATCCGAAACTAAACAGCTCGGATTCTTCTTATTTGATCAATCGCGCGCGCAACTGGAAAGAGTTTTCCGCCGCTCTCACTTCATTTACCGCGCCAGCGCAGAATATCGTTTACGCAGACGTTGACGGACACATCGGGTATCACGTGGCCGGCGTCGTGCCTATCCGCAATCAAGGCGACGGCAGTGTTCCCTACGATGGCGCGACGGATGCGGGCGAGTGGGTAAACCATGTTCCGACAGACAAGCTGCCACAGCTTTTTGATCCGCCGTCAGGGATTATCCTGACAGCCAATCAACGCATTGTGGGCACCGACTACCCTTACTTCATTACACATCATTGGGCGCAGCCTTATCGCGCGCGTCGTATTCACGATTTGCTGAACGAAAAACCAAAGCTGTCAGCGGACGATTTCCGGCGCATCCTTGGCGATGCCTACTCCATCGGCCACGTCTCCTTTGCTCGTCAAACTGCGAAAACAGTGCGGCCCACACTAACACCCGCTGATACGAAACTTGCTGAAACGCTAAACGCTTTTGAGAAATGGGACGGCATGGTGACTGCCGATTCCCAGGTTGCGCCGGTGCTGGCCCAGATGCGCATCGCGTTTCGTAACCGAATCCTGAACGCTGCCCTCGGCCAGGAATTGTTCCGAATTTACGGCTGGTCCAACTTTGATACGACGATTGATCGCCTCATGAGCGAGCAACCGAAAGACTGGCTACCAAAAGAGTTCAACAGTTACGGCGAATTGCTGCGCGCGACTCACGATGATGCGCGCGCGACTCTTAAGAGGATCCTCGGCGAAGATGAATCGAAATGGAAGTGGGGAGAAATGGTCAAGGTGCGTTTTCAGCATCCACTGGCCGCGGCGCCTTTGATTGGTTTGCAGTTCACAATTCCGCCGTTTCCTCAAAACGGAAGCGGCGGTTTAGCTGCGACCGTAAACGTAGGCGGCAGTGTTTCGATGCGACTGATCGCTGATCCGAGCGACTGGGACAAGACCCAACACGGAATCACCCTGGGCCAATCAGGCGTTCCCACGAATCCGCATTGGAAGGACCAGCTTGAAAATTGGAAAGCGGTGACCCCCAGTGTGTTTCCCTTCACTGAGGCGGCGATCGCAAAGTCAACAAAGGGAACGCTGACGCTGGAACCGAAGAAGTAGCCGCTGGAGGCGAACGTGAATGCCTGGGCCGGAAACGTGGCGAGTTTTTTGCGCTATCGATCTTCCTCATGACGTACGCGAAAAGGTGCTCGCTCATAGCATTAGTTTACGCAAGGCAGTTCCAGAAGCTCAGGCGAGTTGGAGCAAACCCGACAACATCCACCTCACCGTGAAATTCCTTGGTGATATTCCGCAATCGCGCGTCGGGAGTCTTTCTACGGCTGCAGCCAGTGCCTCAAAAGGTGTTGAGTCTTTCCCGATCAGCGTTCAAGGGAGCGGCGTTTTTCCGACGCGAGGCGCGCCGCGCGTTTTGTGGGTTGGAATCGAAGACTTAAAAGAAAAACTGGGTGAGTTGTACCGGCGTCTTGAAGATGAATGTGCAAAGGTTGGCTTTAATACGGAGGGACGACCGTTTCATCCTCACCTTACGCTTGCCCGTTTGCGTAAACCCGAGCACGCACGTGCGCTGGCCGCAGCACACCTGGAGCAGAAATTCGAACCTGTAGAAGTCGCTGTTTCAGAACTGTTGGTGATACGAAGTGAACTCTCCAGCGCAGGCTCGAAGTATACGACGATCTCGCGGCATTCTTTCGCCCTAACATAGGACCTTGGAGAGCGCGACCCCTTTGGAGTGCGGCGGCCCGGCGCCGCTTTGGCCCGCGGCGGCTTGGCGCCGCTTCCGCTCGCCCAGTGCTACATGAGATCAAAGTTCACTCCAACAACTTTCCGCTCTCAGGTTGGACCAAAGCGGCGCCGGGCCGCCGCACTCCAAAGAGGCGCCCCTACTGCAAGTTCAACTTGACTGGAAGTTATCGCGGAAGTTCACGCGGTCGTGGCGGTGGTGGAGGGTTATCGTCGCTCTTTCCGCCAACCTGCGAAAGAACTTCCTTGATAGCCCCAATACTCGAGAGCATAGCCGACGTTTCCACCGGCATGAAGATGACTTTGGAGTTGTTCGTGCGGGTCATGTCGCGCAGGCTCTCGATATATCTGGATGTAATCAGATACTGCGCCGGATCGCCTTCTGGCAGCGCCTGGGCGATGCGAGAGATGGCCTCAGATTCCGCTTCGGCGTTTCGTAAGCGAGCCTGAGCAGCTCCCTCAGCTTGCAGGATCGCCGACTGTTTCTCGCCTTCCGCCCTGGTGACAGCCGCTTGCTTCTCACCTTCCGCGCGGGTGATGGCAGCCTGACGATCGCCCTCGGCCTGCAACACGAGCGCGCGACGATTGCGTTCCGCGGTCATCTGTTTTTCCATCGTGATACGCACGTCTTCAGGCGGGTTAATATTCTTCACATCGACCCGCGTCACCTTAACGCCCCACTTGTCAGTCGCCTCATCAAGAATAATCCGTAGCTTCGAATTGATGGCATCGCGATTGGAAAGGGTGTGGTCCAGGTCCATTTCTCCCATCACCGAACGCATGCCGGTTATCGTCAACTGCACGATGCCGCCCACCAGGTCGTTCATCTCGTAGACAGCCTTAATTGGATCGGTTATCTGCCAGTAGACCACCGAGTCGACGTGAATCGTGACATTGTCTCGCGTGATGACGGGTTGCGGCGGAAGATCAATGTACTGCTCGCGCAGGTCGATCGACGTGAGCCCGGGCCGAGTATTAGTCCAATAAACTGCCCGCGGCTTGTCCATGAATGGAATCAAAATGTTCAGGCCGCTGCTGGCGACTTTATCGAAGCGGCCGAGACGCTCGACCAGCATCACAGTAGCTTGAGGCACAATCCTGATCGTTTTTACCGCGATGACCAGCAACACGATTCCAATGAAACCGAAGAACAGAAAGGCGAGAACGCCGGAAAGGGGATCCATGATTGAACTCCTCAAACAGTGCTTTAGAATTGGAAGTAAGCTCGGCCCAAGACTATATATGATCGAAGATTGTCGGACAAATTTTGGTGCTTAAGGAGACTCGCTAACAAGAATTTGTGAAACTGATTGTAGGGGTGGCACGCCGTGGCCACCCCACCTTGCGTTTGCAATATCATCCGTTACGTTGAGGCGCCTGAAGGGGGTGCCCACGGAGGGACACCCCTACAGTTGTTTTCACAAATTCTCTACCGCGAGGGGGTACAAACCTAATCGCGCCGCGCGCCGTTTGATAATGGGGTCGGCATCTGCCAACCACCGAGTGCCGCTTCGACAACCGCCGCGGCACTGAGCACAGTCGCCTCCGCAAATGGCCGGCCCACGATCTGAACACCGATCGGCAAACCCTCTGACGAACGACCGGCTGGAACAACCACAACCGGCAGATCGAAAACATTAAAAGCCTGCGAGTAACTAAATGCGCGAAACGTACTCAACGTTTGGCTACCGACCGTCACCTTGTGCGCGTTATGTAGAAGTGCAGGCGTCGCGCCCACCGGCGCAAGAAGTAGCGGAACCTTCCCCATCCATTCAAGCAGCCGCTCGCGCAGCGCGTCTCGCTCCTGCCAGGAAGAAATATATTCGTCTATCGTCTGCGGATGCTGGTCATCAGCCGTCGCCAATCTCCAGCGTACAAAGTCACCGGCCTTTTCTTCATTACCCTCATAGAGATTGCGCAGTTGGACCACCGAAGCCCTGGAGAAAAGCTTCAGCCACATTTCATGCCCGCGATCAACTCCCGGCGGCAATACGTTTTCAGTTACTAGTCCCGCTTCTGACAACGCGCCTGCGGCTGCCTCAACTGCCTTTCCTGTCTCTTCAGTAACTGGAGACACACCGTCGTCTGTGTACCAAGCGACGCGCAACCCCTTGATTGCTTCGGCTGTTTCAACTGGTTTGCTAGCCAAGGCGCCCAGCAGGAAGCGAAGGTCTTCAACGTTACGCGCCATTGGGCCGATAACGGAGCCAAGCGAATATGGACCACGCGCTGTCGGAAACTGACCCTCGCCCGGCACCACTCCAACCGTAGGTTTCAAGCCAGCAATGCCGCAGAAGTGTGATGGGATCCTGACCGATCCCGCAAGATCGCTACCTAGTCCACCTGGCGACATGCAGGTAGCGATTGCAGCCGCCTCGCCACCGCTTGATCCTCCGGGGGTGCGCTCATGATCATAAGGGTTGTTTGTTCGCCCAAACACGCGATTGTCTGCCGTGTAGTCCATAGCCATTTCGGACGAGTTGGTTTTTCCAAGAATGATTGCGCCGGCAGATTTAAGACGAGCCACGGCGGTGGCATCTGCCTGCGGAATAAAATCCGCACGCAGCAGCGACCCACTTGTACTTCTGATTCCCTTCGTTTCGATCGTGTCTTTTATCGTTAGAGGGAGGCCATGCAGCAAACCCGTGACCTCACCGCGCATTACCGCCGCTTCCGCTTCTTTGGCCCTGTCGAGTGCATCAGACGCGAGCGTCACGACGGCATTCAGGCCTGGATTTACCTCGTCAATGCGGCGCAAGTGCGCCTCCATCACCTCGACTGGCGACGCGGCTCGCGTTCGAATAAGTTCTGCGAGTTCTGCTAATGATTGGGAGATTAGCTCGGTCATGTTCGGCTCTTTGTGACGCAAACTGTTAATTTGCGGACGGTTGGATTACTGAACCCGCATCACGCTTGACGATCCGCAAGCTAACCGTTTGCGTTGCGTTGTGTTGGGTTCGTTTTGATTTTCTGCACGTTGTCCATATAATTTATTCGCTCTGAAAAATCTCGATCAAAACCTGCCTGAGTTTGGTCCAATGGCTTTGACACCAAAGCTCAACAGCGGAGGAGTACGCGCTTGGCGATCAATTTGAGCAGGACTTTTGTCCTGCGCAAACTCCATCAACTGTCCGGCATCATGCCGCTTGGCATTTTCCTCCTGGAACATTTTTACACCAATTCCAAGGCGTTGGATGGAGCTGCGCATTTTAACGAAGCCGTTAAAGACCTGCAGTCGATTCCCTACATCCTATTTGTCGAAATTGGCGGAATCTTTATACCGCTCATCTATCACGCCGTCTACGGGCTGGTGATAACGATGGAAGCGCGGCCGAATAACCTGGCCTATCCGTATCCGCGCAACTGGTTTTATTTGATTCAACGCATCACCGGTGTGGTTCTGTTCTTCTTCATCCTTTTTCACGTACTCAACTTCCGCTTCGGCATGATACCCGGCCTCAACGATATCTCAGTTGCGCATCGACCTGACCTGGCGTTCGACATCGTTGCCAGGGAGTTTCGCATGGTGCCGATATTTATCATCTACATGATCGGTATCACCGCGACGGTGTGGCACCTCGCAAACGGCATCTGGCTATTCCTGGTTGATTGGGGAATCACCATCGGCGAACGCGCGCAGCGATATGCCGGATATGCCTGCATCGGCTTCGGCGTAATATTGTTGCTGGTGGGAATCAATGCTGCGGTTGCGTTCATACGCCCCGGCGGACTGCTGGGAGGGCTCCTCTGATGGCGAGCAACGGCACAAAGATCGGGATCGTTGGAGGCGGACTCGCCGGGCTGGCGGCGGCCATGAGAATCGCCGAGGCGGGACACTCAGTGGATCTCTTCTCCGTCGTTCCGGTTAAGCGTTCACACTCCGTTTGTGCGCAGGGTGGAATCAACGGCGCTGTCAACACGAAAGGCGAGGGCGATTCAACCTGGGAACACTTCGACGACACGGTTTATGGCGGCGACTTTCTCGCCAATCAGCCACCCGCAAAAGCAATGTGTGAGATGGCGCCTGCGATTATCTTTCTGTTCGATCGTATGGGCGTTCCCTTCTCTCGCACACACGAAGGGCTGCTCGACTTCCGTCGCTTTGGCGGAACAAAACACCATCGCACGGCCTTTGCCGGAGCTTCCACCGGACAACAGTTGCTCTATGCGCTCGACGAGCAAGTCCGCCGCTATGAAACTGCGGGAAAGATTCGCAAGTTTGAGCACTGGGAAATGGTTTCCCTCGTGCTTGACGAGGCGCAGGTCTGTCGCGGCCTTATTGCGATGAACCTGCAGACCCTCGAGCTAAAAGCGTTTCCTGCCGACGCAGTCATCATGGCCACCGGTGGTCCAGGATTGATTTTCGGTAAGTCGACTAATTCAATGGTCTGCACCGGCAGCGCCGTTGCCGCTTGTTACCAGCAGGGTGCGAAGTATGCGAACGGCGAATTCATTCAGGTGCACCCGACTTCGATTCCGGGGGAAGACAAGCTGAGGCTGATGTCGGAATCAGCGCGCGGCGAAGGCGGCCGCGTTTGGGTCCCGAAAAACCCGGGCGACGCCAGACCACCTTCTACTATTCCTGAGAACGAACGCTGGTATTTCCTCGAAGAGAAATATCCTGCCTACGGCAACCTGGTTCCACGCGATATCGCGACGAGGGAAATCTTCCAGGTTTGCATTGAAGGTAAAGGTGTCGGCGGTGATAACCAGGTCTACCTCGATTTGACGCACATTCCGGCGGAGACGCTGGATAGAAAGCTCGGCGCGATTCTTGAAATCTACGAGATGTTTGTCGGAGATGATCCGCGACATGTGCCGATGAGAATCTTTCCCGGCGTGCATTATTCAATGGGCGGTCTTTGGGTAGACTTCAATCAACGCACAAATATTCCTGGCCTGCTTGCAGCCGGCGAATGCGACTACTCCATTCACGGCGCTAATCGCCTGGGAGCAAACTCGCTCGTCAGTTGTGTTTTTGGGGGCTTTGTTGCGGCACCGGCGGCGATTGAGTATGCGACGAATGTGGAACGTAACGGCGCTGACGGTTCGCGTGTTTACGACCAGGAGTTGAAGAAGCAACAGAAAATAAACGATGCGCTAATAAGTCAAAGCGGGAAAGAGAACCAGTATGTTCTGCACCAGGAGATGGGTAAGTGGATGACCGACAACGTCACCGTTGTTCGTTATAACGATAAGTTGCAGGCAACGGACGCCAAGCTTTTGGAGCTGATGGACCGTTACAAACGCATCTCAATCAACGACTCAAATCTATGGGCCACCATGGCCCTCCCGCATGCCCGCCATCTGGACAACATGCTCGAGCTCGCGCGCGTTATCACGCTCGGCGCGCTCAACCGAAACGAATCGCGCGGCGCGCATTACAAACCCGACTTTCCGGATCGTGATGACGAGAATTTCCTGAAGACAACTATCGCGGAATACTCAGGCGAAGGACCGGTCTTATCCTATGAAGCGGTTGACGTATCATTAATCGCTCCGAGAAAACGGGATTACAGCAAAGCCAAGAAAGACACGGCGAAAGCGTAGGCAAATGTCAGCACACGTACAAACACCAAAGACGAACCGCGTGCCGCCGAAGACTGTTGAAATTCACATCAAGCGGCGTGCGAATCCGGATTCGAACCAATACTGGGAGCAGTTTGAGATTCCCTACCGTCCCAACCTGAACATTATTTCCTGCCTGATGGAGATTCAAAAGAATCCCGTCACTAAGGAAGGCAAAGCCACTACTCCACCGGTTTGGCAGGCGAACTGTCTCGAACAGGTCTGCGGGATCTGCACCATGGTCATCAACGGCCGTGCCCGGCAGTCATGTTCAGCTTTGGTCGACAATTTCGACCAGCCTATCAAGCTCGAGCCGATGGCGAAGTTTCCCAACATACGCGATCTCGTGGTCGATCGTTCACAGATGTTTGATCACCTCAAACGTGTGCATGCCTGGATAGAGTTGGATGGAACACATGATCTCGGTCCGGGTCCGCGCATGGACCAGGAAGACGTCCAGGAACGTTACGCATACTCACGTTGCATGACCTGCGGCTGTTGCCTCGAAGCCTGCCCGCAGTATGACGGCGACAATTACATTGGACCGCAGGCGATTGCCCAGGTGCGTCTTTTCAACATGCATCCCACCGGCAAAATGGACCGCGAACAGCGCATCGAAGGCATTATGGGCGAAGACGGCATCACCAATTGCGGCAACGCACAAAACTGCGTCAAGGCCTGTCCGATGGGCATCCCACTCACTCGCGCGATTTACGAGGAAAACCGCGAGACGATTGTTCACGGTCTTTTGGCTGGCTGAAGAGTTGAGCTCTGCTCGCATTGCGAGTTTGAGTTTCGGCTTGATGGAAAGTTGCCTACTGGGTGCACGCGAGATGCGCCCAGTAGGCATTATGTTTTAGGGCGCGAGCAAAAAGACATCCCAGGCCCAGCGGCCAACCTTTGAGTGTTTCGCATCGTCAACCTTCGCTCGATAACGAAACTCGTTGCCGTACTGATCAGTCTTCTTCGACTCCTTGTAATCGAGGGAAATCGAATCGACGCTGAGTGAAGGCAGTGTCCGGAGCTCGCTCGGCTCTGAGATGCCGTTGTGATTCAAATCTTGCCAGAGGCGCAAGCTTGAAAATACCCCATCACGGTTGTCAACACGTCCATCACCGTTGCCTCCGTTACCAGGTTTGTCAAATTCGGCCAGCGCCAGGAATCCATTGCGATTAGCAGAAGGCGGTTGCGGTGTGAAGTTGCCAAACAGTTCGCCGCCATTGTCGATCCTGCCGTTACTATTACGATCCAGGACCAACCAGGCGTCGTCCGATCCAGCGCGGGTCCACGGCAACGTTTCTCTGTTGCCGTCGTTATTGAGGTCGAATAACACTCCGGCCGCACGGTTGGTTAGATTGAATCCATTCCCGGCAACGTCAATCACTACCGGCGACGGATCTGTGCACTCGCATACTGGGTAATCCTGCCAGTAACCTCCCTCAAGTAGGTTGCACTCGCTACGCTTTTGTTGATACTCGCTGCCGAGCATCCACTCGCAAGTATCGGGAAAACAGCATGTGCCCTGTCGGTGATAGAGAGGTGGGCAACCGTCAGGAACTCCCGGCGGATTATCCCATTCGCAGTTGTCGGCCGGGACGCCATCCGGACAGTACTCCGGAATTGTTTCCGGACAAGTCGAAGAAGGGGGCGTCGGTGACGGACTCGGGGTGGGAGTGGGCGTGGGTGATGGAATACCACACGGACCGATTCTATATTCGGGACAAGCGACTCCAAATTCAACGCACCAAGTATCAATGAACTCATCTATGGAACATTGTCCCTGTGGATCCGAAGACCCAACGGGCTGAGTAGTACGGGCGAAGCTGTTGCAGACGCAGCTGTAGGTACTGTTTTTGGCGAAATGGCAATCGGTGTTCGGACAGTTAATATCTGGTGCTGGTAGTGGCGCTTCCGGACGTGGATATGAGGCCTTGGCCACAAAAAACTTCACCGGCAGGGTTAATGCCGGTGTTAGCAGGTACGCATGGTGTCGTAAAGCAGGAAAAGGGTTGAGAACGCTTTTCCTGAACGCCTTGTCCTCACTCTCTGGGCCAGCGCGGCAGGGGCGATTCAAAGACTGCGCTCTTTTAAAAGGATAGGGCTGAGCGTGTGAACCATTGAAGCCAGAGCCATCACCAAAGCTTATTTGAACAAAACTAAACTCGACTTTCTTGGGGGTGGCCATATTGTCTCTAATCTTGTGCGCTTCCCATCCTTTCTGATAGTTTTCGGCAATCGTGAACGTATGTGTCTCTCCCGGCAAGATTGGGATGTCAGCAGATGTGGGCAAAGTGTCAAAGTCTATGAATTCCATTCTTCCATAGCGCAACGGGAATCCATCTGGTCGACCAGTTACATTGAGCAGATCCGGCAAGACTACCCAAAGCTCAAGAAAGTAGATCGGCTTATTGGAAGTATTGGTAACTTCCAGCTCTAAATCTCGAAGCCACTTTTGATTCTTAAGATCCTTAAACGCTTTCTCCTTTTCAGTCCGTATCTTGATCTTGAGTGGGACATGCTTCGGGATTTTATCCTCCACTTCTCTGTTTTCTGATTGCCGGGCGAAACTAAGGGCCAAAATGCTTTGTAAGAATATCGCCGGCACAAACAGAGTCAACAACAAAACTGCTCTCCTGGTAAAGACTCTTGATTGAGGATTCATAATCTTCTCCTTGGTAAGGAAGAGTGAGAGTGAGGGCTAGTCTTTGCGGCATCGCATTGAGGCCGTCTGACGAGCCGGTGAGTAAACCGGACTTTCAAGCTAAGTGCGCTCAAAATCTTTGCCATGATGGTAGCGATACGGTCTTCGCGCGATTAACGACGAGAAGTATTATCTAGGTTTTCTGTCAACTACGTCCGCGACTGCTTCTACAGGTTTCCACCTATTTGGGTTGTTAGGATCCCGACGAAGACGGTCGCCCCGGTGCCACTGCGAACCATCAGCAAAGGCAACACGATCGATCGAGAACTTTACTGATGCTTGATCCGGGTCAACACCATGTTGCCTCAGTATTTCGGAAGTCAAGGTCCACGACTGGTCACTCACAGTTAAAGTGATTTCATCGCCTGGCCCAAGGACGCCTTGCTTAAAATGTGTGGAACCCGCCACGGGTAGACTGAATAAAGTTTTGGTGAATTGAGGTTGGAAGTAAATAAGAGCGCCGACTCCGATGATTGGCTTGCCTGAAAACGTTACGCAATTTCACCCAAACGGTTTTGAACCAACCATCATTCTCCCTAAACCTGACGCTATCGAGACCCTCATCGTTACGTCTTGACTGGGTCGCGATCTTGTCTCGAATCGATTGCTCTCCGATCTTCAGTTCAGTCAACTCCAAAGGCTCATTGGAATACCTTTCGATGTCCAGTGACTTATCTGTGGCTTGTGCTGCTAATTTGGAAGAGCTTCCGGTAGCGGCGGATCCTAATCCCGCAGCGACCAAAAACAGCGTAGTAACTAACCGAATGCTCAGGCGTGAGTTTTTCATATCTATCTCCGAAGTGAGTTGTCTTCCTAGATAATCGGTGAAACCTGGGACATGTTAAAAGCTGCAGTCGTCCGGCCCGTTGCCACAGTTTTCGGGTTGTACCTGTGCCGGATTAAAAAAGGTAAAGCTGCTCCATGGGGTGACCCAAGTCGCGGAATTTCTTCGAGCGAACAGAAGAAAGATTTTTTGTTGAGAACGAATGAGGATCTCCCTGGGACAAGGATCGTAGTTCTTCCCGGCATGAGATGCCTGTGTAGGCAAGACAACGCGCTTTATATACTCCTTCAACTGTATGGTCAATCTTTTCTCCCACCGCCCAGAGTCAGGACAACTTAACGGCGCGCCTTGGGCCGGTTCCTTTCCGCCTGCTATCACTTCGGTAACGGCAAATGCTGGACCTCCCAGAGCAGTCCGATTCTGCATTTGGAGGCATTCCAGTGCCGCAGCGGGACGGTAGGTCTTCACATCATCGAAGTCAATGATTTCACGCGGAGCGGGTCGATCAAGCTTATGCAAGGACGCTTGCTTCAGTAAGCGTACTGCGCGTGACTAAGTGTTTCGATTGCCTGGCAATGTAGGAAGTCAGCCTGCGGTCCATCTCTGACGGCACATTTAGCGCGAAGTGCTAGTTTGCGGAGCGCCAAGTTTGTGGGGCCACCTTTAGACGTCAACAAGCCCAGCGTAGCATCTGCAAACGAACTGTTTGCGTTGCGGTGGTGTCCTCGCTCTGCTGGTTAATAAAACGGGATGGGCAGAGCGTTTACTGATATCCTTACGGTCCTGCTACCACGGTGGTCTATTCGAACTGGCGGCAACTGTCGATTCTTTCCAATCTACTTTTCAAGGGAGGTCCGATGAGCGAAAACCAGAAGGAAGTTTCGCGACCATTTGAAACACTGGAACTGCTCGCGGCAATTCTGCTTGGTGTGGCGGCAATTGCGACGGCTGTGGCGAGTTATCAATCGTCGCTCTACGGCGGTAAGAGCGTCGAAGGTTATAGCAAGGCAAATAAGATCGCGACCGCCGCAGCGGCTGAGCGAAGTCGCGCGATTGTCGAAATGACGCGCGACAGTCAGGTGGAAATGGACGCGTGGCGTTTGACGAAGGAAGGCGACGACGCGGGCAATGCGGCAGCCGAAGCTCGCAACTACGAGATTGCGACTTACCTCTACACCAAGGTGATGAGCGAGCCGGGTTATCGAGCGATGGGCCTACCTGCGGACGCGCGCAATCAGGAATACCCTGAAGACGAAGCGCCAGGCGCCGAAGAAAAACAGAACGTGCTCCAGGAACAAGTGTTGGAAACGGCGATGGAAAACGAGTTAGTGGGGAATGAATCCTATCGCAACGAAATGTTGGGAAAGGGCCAGGCACTCTCTGACGAGGCCGAGAAGGTCTTCAAGGAAGGTGAGGAAGCTAACGCCACCGGTGATAAATTCCAACTCGCCGCAGTCATCTTCGCGATCAGCCTCTTCTTCGGCGGCATCGTTCAAGTATTTCGTAATGACATGATGCGTTGGGTGATCTTAGGCGTGGGCGGCTTGCTCTTCCTCGGCGCGACGGTCTACATGTTGAGATTGCCGTGGATCTCTTGATTCGAAACCCCATTTCATCACCCGTTTAGAGGGCGCACTTGTCCACTTCAGCAAGGACACAAGTGTCCATTCTAAACGGGTGGGCTAGAAAAGAAATCGGGTGGTGAAAAATAAAACTGGTGCGTATTCGTTCTGTGTCAGATGCCGAGGACGTTCACGAGTTCCTGAACGGCGGCTGCGCTCTTCTGTAATGCGATGCGTTCTTCCGCCAGCAAATTGACTTCGATAATCTGCTCAAGGCCGCGCGCACCAAGTTTGCAAGGCACGCCGACATAGAGTCCGTTGATTCCATACTCGCCTTCCAGGTAGGCCGCACACGGCAGGATCTTTTTCTTGTCTTTCAGGATCGATTCGGTCATCTCCACGGCCGCAGCAGAAGGAGCGTAGTAAGCGGAACCCGTTTTCAAAAGACTGACGATCTCTGCGCCGCCGTTTGCTGTTCGCTTCACGATGGCGTCGATTTTGTCTTTCGGTAGCAACTCAGGAATCGGAATGCCGGCGCAAGTCGAAAAGCGCGGGAGGGGAACCATCGTGTCGCCATGGCCACCAAGAACGAAAGCGGTAATATTTTCCACTGACACGTCCAGAGCTTCAGCCAGGAAGCAACGCATGCGAGCAGAGTCGAGCACTCCAGCCATACCAATCACACGATGCTTTGGAAAACCTGAGCGGCGATACGCCACCTGACACATTGCGTCGAGCGGATTCGAAACGATGATCAGAATCGTATCCGGCGAGCGCTTCACGACTTCATCGACGACGTTCGAAACGATGCCGGCGTTAGTCTTCAGCAAATCGTCGCGGCTCATGCCGGGTTTGCGTGGTAGTCCGGCAGTGATGATCACGACATCGGAATTCTCAGTGCCGTCGTAGCCGTTCAGACCGGTCAACTTAACATCGAAGCCCTCGATTGGCGCTGCCTGGGCGAGGTCTAGTGCCTTGCCTTGCGGCACACCCTCTACAATATCGACGAGCATCACGTCGCCGAGTTCCTTCGCCGCCAGCCAGTGGGCGGCAGTCGCCCCCACGTTGCCGGCGCCGACCACCGTTATCTTGTTTCGCGCACCCATTTGTTTGATCCTTTCAGGCCAGAAAACAGACGGATCCAAACCGTTGCTTCCTGCGTATTTGAAGTTAAGAATGCTAGGATTTGAAGAGCGCGAGTTTATTGTCTGTCGGAGATAGTGTCAAGAAACACGCTCGTGATGTTTAGCCAAAAACTACCCACGAAACCACACGAACAGCAAGAATACGATTGGTGTTTTTTAGTGTGATTCGTGGATCGTGTCTTGGCTGTCGGTTATTACTGCACATACTTGATTAACACCTATGCCGAATCACGACCCGCCGCGCAGCCTTATTAACATCCTGCAGCTCGCTTACTCCGGTGAGCTGGCAGCAGCCTATGCCTATCGAGGTCATTGGCATTCAGTTAGGCACACGGACGAACGCGCACGCATTGAACAGATTGAGAATGAAGAATGGCATCATCGCCAGTTAATCGGCGAGATGCTGGAAAAGTTAGGCGCGCAACCTGACCATCGCCGCGAGAAACGCGCATTAATAATCGGCCGCACGCTTGGCTTTCTCTGCCACCTTACCGGCTGGTTAGCGCCGATGTACGGCGCAGGTAGACTTGAGAGCCGCAACATTCGCGAGTATGAAACTGCAGCTCGCCTTGCGCGCGACTGCGGACTCGACGAGTTTGTTGACTGCCTGTTAACGATGGCCGAAGTCGAATGGGAGCATGAACTCTATTTCCGTTCTCGCGTGCTGGTCCACTTCCTTGGCAAACGTCTCCCCATCTGGCCCGAACCACCTGCAAAAGAAAGTATCCGGAGTAGTTTCGCCTACGAACTACGGGAGCAGCTGGCACTCGCTGAAGTAGTGTAAAGCTGTTAACTTGGACCAGTGATTCACTGCTTTTATAGAACCGAGCGCGGTAGCGCCGGATGCCAGAGGCTATTGTCGTCTTACCGGTCTAACGCGTGACGCCCCCCAGAGCGGAGGAATCCTCTTATTTCGCTATTGTTATCAACGTTGCCTCTGGTATCCGGCGCTACCGCGCTCGGTTCTGTAAAACGATTCCTTCTAGGTCCAGCAAACTAAACAGTTTGATACGCCTCGCTGGATAGTCTCTGAGTCCGCATGATAAGATTTCGCCACTTAACTACAATGCAAAGCCTGAAAGCAATACATCATCGCCCTCTCGATAGCCGCTCGAATCTGTTTGCGGATTAGTAGTTCCCCGTTCAACCAACGCCCGTGTGAATGACGAGAGTTCCTGGACTTTCGTCTTGAGACTTCAGCGGTTCAACAACAAGGAGAGAATGAAAATGTCGACTTCAACCATGGCGCCACCAAAACGCCCCGAAATTAAAACGGCCCTGCCTGGCCCAAAGGGAAAAGAAATTATTGCAGCCGATGCGCAATACGTTACGCCTTCATATCCCCGGCCTGCATTTAAGTTAGTAGCCCAACGCGCCCAGGGTGTGTGGGTGGAAGATGTTGATGGCAACATATTTCTCGACTGCAACGCCGGAGTAGCCGTTTGCTCAACGGGGCACTGTCATCCCGAGGTAGTGCGCGCGATTCAGGAGCAGGCTGCGGAACTGATTCACATGTGCGGAACCGATTACTACTACCGACACATGCCGGAGCTGGCTAAGAAGCTGGACGAGATTGTTCCGGTTCCCTCACCAACGAAAACACACTTCGCCAACAGCGGCACTGAAGCGGTTGAAACCGCTTTGAAGCTGGCAATGCACGCCACAGGTCGTGAAAAATTCATCGCTTTTTTCAACAGCTTTCACGGACGCACGCTAGGTTCGCTTTCGCTGACATCTTCGAGGTCTGCACAGCGTCGCGGCTTTAAGCGCCAGGCGCTGGACGTGGTCCACGTTCCCTACCCGAACGAGTTTCGCAATCCTTTCAGCCCTGCCGACTGTGAAGACGGCGGCGCGGGCCAAGGCGCGCTCAACTGGATTGAAGAGAGACTTTTCAAAACTACGACGCCGCCGGATGAAGTGGCTGCGATTGTGGTCGAGGCAGTACAGGGGGAAGGCGGTTACGTGCCGGCGCCGAAAGAATTCTTAAAGGGACTGCGCCGCATCTGCGATCAACATGGCATTCTGCTGATCATTGACGAGGTGCAATCGGGAATGGGTCGCACCGGAAAAATGTTTGCCAGCGAGCATTACGGCGTGGAGGCGGACATTGTTTGCATAGCCAAGGGGATCGGTTCAGGGTTGCCGATCGGCGCCTGCGTTGCGCGTGCCGAATTGATGAATTGGAAACCGGGTGCGCATGCATCGACGTTTGGAGGTAATCCCGTTTGCATCGCATCCGCGTTGAAGACAATTGAGTTGCTGGAAGGCGGCTTGGTTAAGAATAGTGCGGACGTTGGCGGTTATTTAAAGGCTGGACTGGAACGGTTGCAGCAGAAGTACGACTGCATCGGCGATGTGCGAGGAATGGGAATGATGATTGGCGTGGAGTTCGTTGAAGATCGAGCTTCCAACAAGGCTGCTCCGGAACTGCGTGATCGCGTCGAGGTCGCGTGCTTCGAACGTGGTTTGATTATCCTGGGCGCTGGTGCAAATGCGATTCGCTGGTCACCGCCGTTGATCCTGACAAAAGAAAACGCTGACGTTGCTCTGGAAATATTCGATGCTGCGATTGCGGCGTCACTCGGTTAGAACAAACTCAGGTAAACGTAACGCAAGCTGTTAGGTGGCGGTTCCAGTTGCCTCTTCGGCGCAGCCGCAAACTAACAGTCTGCGTTACAGTTTTCCCGCGATCTCATGCATACGCCCTCGCAATCTTTCCTCATCGACGGTCGTCACGCGCCCTTCTCGATAAACTTCCTTTCCGCCAATCACCGTCAGGACGACGTCGCGTCCGGAAGACGAAAAAATCAAAGTATTCGCGACGTCGTAAGACGGAATCTGATACGAATTCTCAAGTGAGAACACGGCAAAGTCTGCGCGCATCCCTTTTTTCAATTCTCCAATCTCATTCTGTAAACCCAACGCCTCGGCTCCTCCGCTAGTCGTCAAGCGCAGAGCGTTCGCGGAGGTCAAGAAAACGTCGCTCGCTTCCCTCTCAGCTTGCGCCCGAGACATCAACAATGCGAACCGTGCCTCCTCAATAAGGTCGCAAATGTTGTTGCTCGCAACCGAGTCGCTGCCGAGTCCAACGGGTACCTGCTGGTTAATAAACTTAACCAACGGTGCAACCCCATGCCCGAGTTTGGCATTCGACTTCGGACAATGCGCGACACAAGTCGCGGTAGTCTTCATAAGTTCGAGGTCCGCATCGTCAACGTGGATACAGTGGGCCAGAAGAGGATGGGTATCGAGTATTCCGTGGTCTTTCAGATATTGAATTGGCGATACGCCCGGTGCTTTCCAGTCGATGCCTCTGCTCGTCAGCCCAGCAGCAAACGGCCCCTTCCCTTCCCTGATCAGCGACACCTCGATCAAAGTTTCAGCCGCATGCATCATGAGCGGCAGATCTTCATCGATCGCAAAACGGGAAATCATTTCGAGTTGAGGAGCGCACACTGTGTAAGGCGCATGTGGTGAGACCCCGACCGTAACCAGCGATGTTTGAAGTTCGCGGAGGCCGGCGACTTTGGCTGTCAGCTTTTCAAAGTTCTCTTTCGCGAGACGTGGATCCGGACCAAACGATTCCTGAAAAACAATTCCGGCCAAACCAACGTCTTTGAGCGCCTTCATGCTGGTGGACGCTGAATCACTTGCGTCAGCCACACAGGTAACGCCCGACTTTAGCGCTTCACATGCGCCCCACGCTGCGGAAATGTAGAGATCATCGGCAGTCATCCGTTCGAGTCGCGCGACTGTCAGTTTTTTCAACCAGGCGAAGAAGTCGGCTTCTTCGCTTTCAAGAAAACCGCGCATTGCCGTGAGCTCAAGATGTGAATGCGCGTTAACGAGACCGGGAGTGACCGCGGCGTCACCTAAATCACGAACTTGTGATTCGGGAAACTGCTTGGCGAGCGCGGCGCGAGTGCCGACCGAGACTATCCGATCGCCTTCGACAGCGACCGCGCCATCCGCGATCGCAGGAGATGTGGCAGGCAAAACCCATTTGGCGCAATAAAGAGTAGTCATTGTCTTTGAGGGTAACGCACGTGGCGCAATTGATTTGATCGGGCGTGCGGCCAACGGAGAGAAAGTACGATTCACCAATCAACACCAAAACACCCTAACACCGTTTTCGTGTCAGTTCGTGTGGTTTCGTGGATCGCATCCGCTTTACGCGAGCCTAATCTCTCTTTGGCGCGATCCCGATCTGTGCAGGCCCCTTTAACTTGCGATAACGCCCGAGTATTGATGTGACGTAGGCACGCGTTGACGGTATGTCGATCCTGTTAATGAACTCCTCTTCCGAAAGCTCGCGCCCTCCCTCTGCGGGTTTGTTCCACTCTGCCGCTCGACTTGGCCCAGCGTTATACGCCGCCAGCATGCGCGCCTCCGCGCCTGGAATGTCGCGATAGGGCTCGCGAATTTTTTCCAGATACCATGAACCGACCTGAATATTCCGCTCTGGTTCTCGCAGCAGGCTCGCGGGATCCTGGGCCATGCGCTGCTCGAGTTCCTTCATCCCGGTCTCGGCCGCCCATTCACGTCCCACCGTGGGCGTGATTTGCATCAACCCAATTTCCCCGTCCTGGCCATTCTTCCACGGGCGGAAGTACGTTTCTTCATTGATAACGCTCCAGACCAAATCCGGATCAAGCCGATACACAGATGCTTGCCTGGCGATTAGATTGTCGTAACGGTGAACCCAATAATGATTGAAAAAATAGGCGGCCACGCCGGCAGTGAGGACGAGTAAGACAACGACGAGCAAACGTTTCATCAGAGACACAATAGTAGGGGTGTCAATCCGTGCACCCGTTTTCCTATACGATGAGGGGCGCCCACGGAGGGACGCCCCTACAGAATTCTATTGCCGCCGAGTCGAAGGCCTTAGCTGCGCTTCAGTTCTTTCTTCTTAGTTGCGACCAGAAAGCCGCGACGGAAGACGCCATATCCACGCCTTCGTATCTGGACAGTAGAGCCAACTCGTCAAGCACATGTCCCTGCAGCCAAATCTCTGCGTCAAGAGTGACGCCCGGAGCCAGCGCGTCGCCGCGCAACGCGCGTTGGTTTACAAGAATTTCAAGGTTCATTTTTTCGAGATCTACGTTTATCCAATAGAGGTCGCTGCCCGAGAGTGGGTTCTTCAAAGGCTTGAAGGCTATGACGCGTCCCGAAAGGCTCCAATCGTTTTCGTGGGCGGCGCGTGAGGGCGCTGCTTTGTCCAAGGGCATCCATCTTGTTTTCGCAGGGGCGTTACGCACCCGCGCGCGATATGCGAGACCGCAAAGACCGACGTGAAGTTCCTGTGCGCGAAAGCCGCCAGGGCCTACTTCAGTTAGGTTTTGCAGCTCAAATAGAACTTCGCAGTCAGTACCCTCCCGATAACCATGGACCACCGCCTCGCCTTCCTCGTCATATTCCGTAAGGGCCCAGGGGCTTATTGTCTGAATATGCCGGGCTCGAAATCCCGGTCGGCAGTCGGCATAGAAAACGTCCCCGCTGCCTGACTCATAAAGTACTGTCCAGACTTCGAGGCCATCTCCCAATTTCCAGCAGCGCCCATGAAGCACTGCTCCCCGCAGATTGAGTTGTGTAGCTTCGCCCTGGTCACCTGCCTGCTCAGCAAGGTAATTGAATGCCTTTTCGCTAGGCACTTCCAAGCCAATGGTTTCGAATGTTGCGTTCATTTAAGAGAACTGACTTTCGTTGTTTCTAATTAGCGCTTGCCGGCTCGTTTTTTCGGTCGCTGCTGCTGGATCTCTTCCATATCAACTTCGTCGTCGTTGCGTAGAGCGCGCGTACGGATGCCGCGAATAATTCTTTCCGGTCCGTAGGCCGGTCTAATACCCGAGCGGACCATCTCAGCGAAAAGATCTACATCGTAGTCGACCTCTCGCGACATCTCTTCGCGAATTGCGTGCAGCACTTCCAGAAATTTTGGACGACGATACATTCAGTTCTCGATTTCAGACGGCTCGTTCACTATTTTTTCCGTCGCTTCCGAAACAAGAAATTCGGGTGTAACGATCATAGGAACAAAAAAGCCCGCGGCGGTATTGAAGAGTCGAATACGGGCTTGCCTGCGGACGTTTGCCAGGTGCCCAAAATTCCAGGTAACCAGATAATCAACCTTGTGGTAAGAAGCGATCGCCACGTGTAAAGCGTCTGCAATGTACTTGCGATGGAAAATGCCTCGCGAGACATAACCATCAGCCAGAATTGAAGCTTCTTCTGTGAGTTCGACCTGCTCGAGCGGCGCGATTAGATTCAAGTAAGATGAGCGATGCGGCTCCGCGAGTCGTTCCAACTCACGGGAAACGAGCGGCGAAACCACCGCGCGATAGTCGGGCATTTCATGTTCCCACCATCGGATGGTCAAATCACGACGAAACGGTTCGCCGTTATCCAGGTAGGCGCCAATCACCGATGTTTCAAGATAGAGACTTTGCTTCATTGTGTCGGGGCAACGTACGTTTTGGACGAAGTGTTTTCAATGGCCCGGCGCCTGAGCGGTTCGAGTCGAATTAAACCTCTCTGAAAGTCAAACGACACGCGGAAGTAGCGAAGGAAATTGGCTCCGAGAATTCCGTTCTGAGTGAAACCGGCCGTTTCGTTCACCGGCTCAAGATCCAGCACGGCCGCACTTACGTTTTCACGCGCGAACGTTCCGAACATGACTCTAGGCAACAAGACTGTCTTAACGTCTTCAGCCACGCCGGCGGCGCCAAACACGCGCATTCGAGTTGGCTGCAGAAAATTCGCCAGGTCCTCTTGCTCTGCCAACTTTTCCGAAACTACGGAAATTGTCGCTCCGGTATCGATTATGAAATTTAGGGGTTTATCAATTCCTTCAACTCGAACCTCGCCGCTGATGAATCCGCTCGACGTAGTGCGGACTGGAATCTCAATGACGTCGGAGACTGGGGCTGCACTGACGTTAGCTGCGTCTGTTCGCGCAATCTGGGCCTCCACGCCCCGACGCAAACTGAAAGTATTATTGCTGTAATCAAGGTTTGCGATGAATCGGGAGATCACAGAAAGACCAAGATAACCGTCAACCGGCGTGGCGCCATCGTAAAAATGTCGAATGTAAACCGGAACACTCTCCACCTTTACATCGCCGAGTTCCAGCGAAGAGAGGAAGCCGTAGACAATTTCAAACTTTCCACCGCCACCAACCGCCCGCGCCATTCCTCCGCGGGCCACCGGCCGTAAACCCAGTTTCTTGGCCGTCACTTCTGAGACGACAGACATCCCGGAACCTGTATCCAAAACAAACTTCAAGTTTTCTTTGCCACCGTTCACGCGGACGTTAAGAACCGGTCGCCCGTCGCCTGATTCAAAAATCAGGTCTGCCTTGTTTTTTCCGGAAAGAACGTAGAGTGAGTTTTGCTGGCCCAGATAGCGAAGAAAGTCAATGAGGCCGCGGATACGTGCGCGGCGATCACTGTCGGTCTTGGGCGCGATTGTTAGAAAGCGCTCGTAAGCGTCAGCAGCCTCCTTGTACTTCTCACTTCGGGCCGTTGCCTGGCCCAGGTTGAAAATGTAATCAGGTTCTGAGGCGTCGATCTCCACGGCGCGGCGCAAGCCTCTGATTGAAGAGTCAAGACGGTTCTCATAAAAATCGACCATCGCCAGACCTGCAATTGCCAGAGCTTCGTTTTCCTGGATGCTTAATGCGGTCTTGAATTCTTCGACAGAATTGCGAAAGTCGCCTCCGGCAAGAATCGATGCGCCGAGTAGTGCATGCGCGCGCGCTGAGAGCGGATCCGCCATGATCACTCGCGCTGCATGATCGTATGCATCGCGGAGAAGTCTCTGCTTGAGAAGCGCAAAGCTTAGTCCCAGGCGTGCCTTGTGGTCGTGAACGTCGTCAACCAGCAACTCCCGAAACAGCTTTGCGGCCGCCTCATATTCGCCTTCGCGCAAAGCTTTATCGGCACGGCGGCGAGTTTTGCCATCCGCCAGTGTTGACGAAAATGCAGATTCAGAAGCGGTCTGGCCGATTAATACGATGGCCAAAAACATGAGACCAACCAGTCCAAACCTGTTTCTTCGTTTCAGCATAGTCATACTGCTACCCGACTCACTACTTTAGAACCTCGCCGGTTTTCATTGACCAGAGAACCAAATCAAGCTCTTCAAAGTCGATCCTGATCTCACGCGCAAATGCTTTGAGTTTCCGCTCCGTCTCTAAATATCTTGCTCTAGTACTCGGCGGTTTCTTTGTTTCCACCACTTTCAAGTCCATCAGGCAACTCATTACATGCTTGTCTAGAATCGCGTAGCCTTTAAATCCGATGTTTCGCAGAAAGTGACTTGCCTCTTTGTAACCCATCCCCTTGATCTGTTTTTCCTGCGCTAACCAGTCCCGCCGTTCAACCGGATCTTTAAAACTCTGCAGCTTGTTCCTCAACGCCATGCCGCAGTGTTCGCGCAAGTAATCTCGCGTAACGACAATATAGCCTGGACGCTCCACCGGAAAGCGATGCGCGCCGGCTTCCCTCAGTGCTAACGTCATATCTTCGCGCCGACCATCCTGCAGAAGTGAACGTGTTGCGTCGACAGACCGAAAGCCCATTCGAGCAGAAGCACCAGCCGTGAAAATGCAGAACACAAGCTCTTCCCAAAGTCTAGCATCAGATCCATCGCGGCCCACATCACAAAACTCAGCCAGCCGTTTTTGAATCTCTTGCTTACGGGCCTTGTGTGTAGCGCGAAGGTTGTCCAGAACTATGGGCTCGTGATTACGTTTCACTGAATGTCAATGTTCAGATTCTAGGTTTGCGCTTCTTGCGTGTCAACGAAATTGGCTTTTGTTATGGCGCTCAACTGAGAGTGCGTTGTTGACATCTTCCGCCACCAAAAAAGCATCAAAGAAAATCTCCTCAAGAAATGCGATTCATCAACATGTTATCATCACGCGTTAGCGTTGTTATTGAGCGACTGTTAGGATTACTTATGCAAAGCAGATTGTGGTCATCAACTATTTTCACCGCAGCACTTTTTTTAATAATGGTGCCCGGTCTTCTCTCGGGTCAAACAAGCGGGCAGCCATCGAAAGGGACCTCGCAACAACCTTCCAGCGTAATAGCGCAACCCGCTCCTTCGTGGACGCAAAACGAATTACCAACGGTGTATGGCCTGCAGGGTGTGCTTATCGAAACCCTTGATGGAAGAACTGTTTCTTCACAGTCAGCCGACGAGCCGCTTAACCCAGCCTCAGCGATAAAACTCGCGACCGCGCTGGTAGCGTTAAAAAACTTTGGCCCTCAGCATCGTTTCACAACCGGATTCTGGACCAACGGGTCCTTCGATAAAGCAAGCGGGCAGATCCAGGGAAATCTATACGTCTCCGGTCGCGACCCGTCGTTTCATTACGAACATGCCGTGATGATTGCGCGGGACTTAAACAACATGGGGATCCGCTCCATTACCGGGAACCTGGTCATCTCCCCCGGCTTCACCATGAACTTCAGCTCGTCGCCGCTGCGTTCCGGCGAAGCGCTTTATGACACGCTCGATTCCACCTTGAGATCCGGCGAGGCGACTCGTTCCTGGATCTATGAGCGTACAACTTTGGGCGATCAAATGAGCCTGCGAACTGTTCCCACCGTCGCGGTGATGGGCGACGTTCAGGTTGGACCGGTTGCTCCGGCTGCAAGTCTTTTGCTCACCCATAGGTCGAGCAAACTTACAAACATACTAAAAGTGCTTCTCTGCTATTCGAATAATTTCATGGCTGAAAGAATTGGAGATAGTCTCGGCGGGAGGCAGTCCGTTATTCGCCAGATCTTAAGTCTTGGCATTCCGGCGGAAGAAGTGGAGTTCGCCTCATTGAGCGGCCTGGGCGTAAATCGTGTCACTCCCAGAGCAATGATGAAAATCTATAGAGCGCTGCGAACTGAACTTCAGAGGCATAAACTTGGGCCTGCCGACATCATGCCGGTCGCGGGAATTGATCCCGGAACGCTAGAAGATCGGTTCACAGGTCCGGCCTGGCAAGGAAGCGTCATTGCCAAGACAGGCACCCTGATACGTACCGATGGAGGGGCTAGCGCACTGGTCGGTCAGATGAGAACGGTCAACGGAGAAACACTTCTATTTGTGATCTTCAATCAGCGTGGAAATGTTTCAAGGTTTCGTGGAAACCAGGATTACATCGTCATGCAGGTGCAGAATAGCCGCGGCGGACCGAAGCCTTTTAATTACAAACCTGTGGCCCTCACAATGAAACTGGCAGACACCGAGAGCATTTCCGGATCAACCAGCAGTGACTTTGAGCCTAACCTAAAGGCGCCTGTTAACACGCCTTGATTCTGTTCCAGAAATAGTAAAGCGCCCCGCCGTCGGTATGTCGACGGGGCGCTTTTACCGTCCAACTGCGCACGCGGCGTGCGGCACCTCGCGCTTAGCGGACGATTCTTCATTACAGAATTCGGCAGTTCTCTCTCAATAAACTGCAAAGCACTTCACGATTCCGCAGAAACTCACCGCTCAAACGCCCGCTAACCAGAATTCAGATCTAGGGTCGTCTTAGGAACCCAGCTTCCACTGACGTCACTTAACGTAACGACCCTGAGCTTCCGCGTTCAGTTGCGAAGGGAATTACAGAGTTATTCCTCGAGATTCAAGCTGGCATGTCTATTGCCCAGTAGGCCGTCGCGCAGGTGCTTTGGCCTCGCCACATTAAGAATCGGCGGAGACGTAATGAAAATCCAGTCACAACCAAAAGTATTTGTCAGTTTGCAGCGCTTCCAGCAGGAAGACGGCTTCACTGTTGTGCAGGTTCTGATCACTCTGGCGTTAGTCGCCGTCGTGAGTACGTTTGCGCTGATGGCGGTTGGCTCAGCCAGGGCCTCAATGCGTCTCTCCGGTTCAACGCGTGAACTCGCGGCATATCTCGAAAAAGCCCGCTCAAATGCGGTTCGCCGCCATGGCGAGTCCGTCGTGACCTTTTTAAGCGCCAATACTTACAGCGTACTCATGGATTTCGACGGTGATGGCACCACGGAAACACGCACAATCACGCTGCAAGAAGGCGTGACTTTCAGCGACGGAAATGTTGGAAGCGTGGCGCGATTTGATTGGAGAGGTCGATTAGCAAATCAGCTCGGCATTGTTCTAAACAACGAGCGGGGAAGTAATTCGATCCACATTTCTGGTTCGGGAGATGTCACTTTAGGAAGCGAGATTTTTCAGGATAGTGCCATCGGAGATGTAACCCTCAATTCGGATGTGCCGAGCACGGTTGCTTCGGGAAGTCCGGGCGGCGGCCATGGTGACGAAACCGCAACGCCGACACCCACGCCCACACCAACCCCCACACCAGGGCCTGATGCAACGCCGACGCCCACGCCTTATCCGACGCCAACACCTACTCCTACGCCCTATCCAACGCCAACACCTACACCGACTCCCACCCCGACGCCTACGGTGTCTCCCACGCCGACACCGACCCCTGTCCCGTGCGTCTTAACGGCACCAAGTTCCTTAACCCTTACGAAGAACGCTGGCTCAGGGACGTTTACCGCGAACATCGCAAATGGAAACGGTACGACCATAACCGCGACCCGAGATGGCAAAATTTCTACCGTGTCGCCGACGTCTACCACAGTCTCTGGCAGCGGCAACATTCTCTATACCGTTACCTATGGGAATGGTAATGGCACCGGCAGTGTGACTCTGACGTCGTCTTGTGGAACCAAAGTCGTCAACATTTCCGTCAACTAGACAAAGAACCTGTTTGAATTATGGAAAACGAGATGAAGAAACCAAGTACGAGATTCTCTGCTAAAGAACAGAAGGGGTTTACGCTGATTGAAACAGCCATCGCCCTGGTGGTCATGATGGTGGTTGGCCTTGGAGCGGCTTCGCTGTTTTTTTATGCTCTTCGATCAAACTCGACAGCCCGTGATCGTGAACTGTCGATGGCCGTAGCACAGGAACAAATGGAACGGCTTAGAAATACCCGGTTCGCGAATCTCGACACGACCGTAACCGATACGGGCGGGAACAACAAAACCGTCACGAGTGCCGGCCGTCGATATACGGTAACCACGACCATTGAAAATACCGTGGCGGGTGATGCCACAAAAAAGACGATTACCGTCCAAGTAACACCGGCGGGCACGGGTGCAATGGTAGGGGTTCAAAGGATCTTTGGGGGTGTGACTCTAGTCACCCAAAGGGCCACGAACTCGCTCGGTCCCAATCGAAGCTAACTAAATAAACCTCCTAACGAATCAAACTTGCGGCGAAATGGTCATGCCAAACCAAAAAATTAAAGCGAATGACAAGGGCTTCTCACTTTTTGAGCTCCTCATAGCCATGGTCATCACGATGGCCATCATGGGAATAGCCAGTAGGTTGATCGCAACCTCATTCAACATGCGTACTCGTGAAAACTCACGGACAGATTCTATTGCCGACGTCCAGCGCGCTCTCAACATTATGTCCCGTGAAATTGCGATCGGAGGTTACGGGTTTGATTCGTCGAATAACGGATTGGTAAGCGGTGACTGCGATGACGAAAGCGTTCGGGTCCGTTCTAATCTCAATAGGTACACCGACAATTCGACTACGATCGAAAGCAGCGGTGAAGACCTGAAATACTTTATTGATTCCACTGCTGGGCAAAACTTCCTCGTCCGTTACGACCGGTTCGGAGCGGCGGGAATCCAGAAATCGGTTTTGGCAAATCGAATTGATGAGCTCGCGATTACCTACTGGGGACCGGGCAACGTAGCACTGAATGTCGGAACTAATCCCGCCCTTGTGACCACTGCTGTAGGAATCAGAATTACAGTGAGCGCAAACCTGGAACCTGTTGGCAGGCCCGGTACTCCAGGGTATCAGCCGGGAACAGTAGTTCAATTGTCTTCAGACGTTACCTTGCGAAACCAGAGTCAAAATCTAATGACCTACTAGAGAGTTAATCCCAAGATGAATACTCATATAAAATTTGATGCTTCCCATTATCGTAAGAGTGAAAAGGGTGCCGCGTTGTTAACGACGCTCCTTGCGGCCATCCTTTTGCTCTCCGCAGGTCTTGCCTTATTAACTTCGGTTTCGTTGTCGACCACTGGGCTAATTGATTCTACTGCTGAAGCACAGGCGTATTCCGGAGCCGAGGCTGGCCTTGAAGCGACACTCAACGTCTTTCGCGGAAACGTTGTTCCTGATGCCTCCTTAAATGGAACGCTGATGAACTTCAGAAACGCCGCAAATCCAGCCACCGCGAACAAGACCGCGGATTCATGGGCCACTGGTACGTCGGCTTCCTCGCGTTTGTCGGGTTGGCTGCCCTATTCTTACCAGAATCCAAATGACGCTAACGACTGGCGAGTGCCAATCACTGCGAACTACGCGCCGACGACCGGAATTGGCTACAAGATTACCGTCAGCGATCCCGACGATTCTGGCCCAATCGCAACCAGAAAGATTACGACTGATGCCACCTACCAACCATCGCGACTTATGATCCGCTCAGAGGGCTACGGACCGAAAGGAGCCCTCAAGAGACTCGAAATGATAATCGCGCCAACGGCCTTTGATTTTACGCCTCCCGCTACAGTCTTGGTACGAGGAAATGATGACGGCGAAAGTGTGATCCCTACGTTCAACATAGGTAATAGTAACGCGAAGTCATATTCTGGTTTCGATAATGCCGCTCCGGCCAATTCCATCCCCGTCTTCGGAGTCACACATGGAAACGATCTCACCGCTGTAACCAACGAAATCAATAGCGCCAAACCCAACACACTTTCGGGTGTAGACAAGGTCAAGGCGCTTGAAATCTCAGACCTTCCCGTGTTTCTGCAAGATGCTGATTCCGCTCGTGCTTTCTTGAATGAAATGCAGGCGACTGCGGCGGCTGAAGGACGGTATTTCACTTCAACGCCCGCGAGCTATGGCACTACGGCAAATCCGAAGTTTACTTTCTGTGACGGCGACTGCGATCTAAGCACTGGCGCGGGCCTGCTAATTGTCACCGGCACGCTCACAGCAAGCGGGAATGTTGGATTTCAAGGGGTTATCCTGGTCTTGGGTGAAGGCGTGTTCCAGCGTAACGGTGGTGGTAACGGTGATACTATGGGCGCTATCGTGGTTGCAAGGTTTGACCGCACCTGGCCCGAAGACGAGAACGACGAGGAACATCCCTTCCTTTCACCAACCTACGACATGAACGGTGGTGGAAACTCAACAACAGGGTACGACTCAGCCCAGGTTAGAAACGCTCTGGGGGTTTTAGGAGTCCGAACCGTAGGATTGCGCGAGTATTAAGTCATTGTCCCCGCTCCGGCTTCCCAAGTCGGACACAACACAAGCGAAGATTTTGGTATGACAAGTCAGCGCCCCACTCACAAAAAACTTCCCAACACCAATCGTGTGTGAGGACGATTTGTCCTGCCTCAGAAAGCTCTCCAGGAAAGCTTCGTGGCCGAAAGGAATTCACGGCATGCAAACCCATCTCACCGTCCCAAACAAAACCGGCTTCTCAAAATTAGAATTGCTAACCGCGGCGGCAATGTTTTTTGTCGTTGTCGGCTTTTTCGTAGTGCGCTTTGTGCAGGGCAGCCGGACTAACCAGCGCACCAGCAGCAGCTTGGAATTGGCGAATCACCTTCAACGTGCGCGCCTCGACTCGATCAAAAGAAACGCCACGGACATCACACAAATGGCCCAAGTGAAGATGTTCAACCGAAGTCTTTATAGCGTGGCAATTGACGCAGACGGCGACAACCAGTTGGACATTCCCCTGATTCTAAGTCTCCCGGAAAAACAGGCACTTCAATTCAATGGACCTTTCCCCAAAACATACATTTTCAATCAGCTGGGACAGACGGTTGATGAGGATGAAAAACGAGTTGCACCTCAGCCAATAACGCTTACCAACGAGGCAGGCATGAGCGAGATACAGTTTTCGGAAACTGGAGACATCATGGTTGTTCCAAGCGTTAAAACACGATCCTAGTAGGACCAAATGAAAGTCAACTTGCAAAACATTGTGAATGGCAAATCGCTGACGGACACCTCAGTGTGCGGCAGTGTCCATGGCAGGGCAGACGTTCCGGCGAGGAATAACCGCGGCTTTTCTGTTATCGAGATTCTTATCGTTGTCGCTTTGATCGGCGTGCTTTGTGCCATGGCCATTCCTCAAATAATTGCTGAACGACGCTTGTCACGGACCGTGGCGATGACGCGCGAAGTACTGAGTCAAATGCGCTACGCACGGCAGCAAGCCATGTCACAACGGCAAGCTTTTACTTTTCAATACAACGATACGACCAAGTGGATTTCAGTAATTGACCATAACGTCAATTCGGGCGCTGTTCTACTGATGTCTCCTGGTTTTCCTAACAATCCGGGCAGCGCTGTGGTGACGTCTGTTCCACTGGCTACCGGCGGGCTGGTTGCATCGGAAATAAGGTATGGAATTCCTGTTGGCGTTCCGGCTGGCCCACTTCGCGATGGCGCGCCAATGACAGCTTTGAACGGCAACGTGGTCAACATAACGTTCCAACCGGATGGTTCCGTAATTGATACCACCGGAGATCCGGACGACTGTGCCCTATTCTTCTATAACAGTAGCGCACCTCGGGGAACTGCCTCGGCAGTATCGATTCTAGGTGCATCGGGCAGAGTCAAGATTTGGAGGTATAACCTGGGTGCGAACGTCTATAACGACTAACCAAACTCGTTCCACCTGCGCGGAGGGCGGCTTCTCACTAGTTGAGATCGTGGTCGCTGCGACCCTGTTAATGATCGGCCTCCTCGCCGTCGCGTCGGCTATCGGTTATGCAATGATTGCCAGCAACCACGGTCGCGCAATCACCAATACCAAGCTGCTTGCGGTTTCAATCCTTGAACAAATGGAAACGATGCGGAACACAGGCAATCTCACATTTGGTCAGATCGCCAATGTAGGATTCGTGGACAACACGGGTGCCAGCAATCCGTTCATTGGCTTTCAACCTGGTTTTCAGCAAGTTTCGATTAACCCCGGACCCGATGGCATTTTTGGCACTGCTGACGACCTTAGGGATGCCGGGTCTGATGGAATTTACGGAACTAGTGACGATTTCGATAATCCCGCATTTGCACTTGTTGGAATTACTCGCCAGATCCAAATCACTTCGCTTGGTAACACGCTCAAACGGGTACAGGTAACGGTCAGATACCCGGTCAGCGGAGGCAACAAAGAACTGAATGCCGTTTGTTATCTAAACGACAACACTAACAGCAACTTCGTTCCGTAAACTTCTCTTGGCGTCTAGAGGCTATTGCATCTTGAAAAATTTACCCCGCAACAGAAGTGAGCGAGGCTTTTCGATCTTCGAAATGATGGTCGCAATTGTCGTCATGCTCGTCGTTACCGGTGCAGTGTTCTCGCTTCTCAGAGACTCGATGAAAACCAGCAAAGCAACGCTTGAGATGGGAGACGCTCAGCAGAGTCTGCGGACGGCTCACGAATATATTGGCAGAGACTTAATGAATACTGGTGACGGGCTAAACAGCATTAGCAACATTAGAGTCCCGGAGAATTTTGTTACGAATTTTCTGACACGAAATCCCGTAACAGATCCCGCAACGCCAGGATTCGTCAATCTTGGATTGGTTACCACCGATAACAACGTTCCAACAAACACGCTCGTCCTTGGCACAACACCCGCTACCACCGTTCGTGCAAATCCTGTTTTAACTGATCGCATCACAGTCCTTCAGGCTGATCAAACCTTTACTCCGATTACCGTTGACGCCGGCAACGTCGATCCTGTCAATGGTATCGCCGCGGTTGCAGATACCGACATTGATAAGTTTCAGGCCGGTGAAATCTACTTTATCTCCTCAGCCGCCGGTAGCATTTTCGTCTCCGTCACAGATAGACAAGACGTAGGTACTGCAAATCCAAAACTGGCGCTTGAGGCGGGCGATCCTTTCGCGCTTAACAGCACGGGCCAACTGAATTTCGTAACAGCCGGTGCCACGCTACCCGTTTCGATCTCACGCATGAAGATCATTCATTACTACGTGAACTCAAACGGTTGGCTAATGCGTCGCGTCTTCGGAGTTCGCCAAGGGGGCTTTTCAGAAAGTGTGATCGCTGAGCCGGTCGTTAGTCTCCAGTTTCGTTACTTCCTCAATATCAAGGACAGTAATGGAAACGTCGTCCAGCCGGCAGCGCAATTATCGAGCTCGTTGCAACAGCTCGAGACCCGCCAGGTGGAAGTAAATCTCACCGTCGAAACACCACAGACGTTGCAGAACGGGCAGCGACAGCAGATTTCAATGACCACGAGCACCAGCGTTCGAAACATGCAATTCAGGAGAAGTTTGCAACCGACCGCGGGTGGTTAGAAGCCCCAGGAGTTTCATATGTTCCCCGAAGCCCCCATATCTTCAAACACTTTCGGCACGCGAGCTTCCGAACGCGGCGCCGCTCTCATCACTACCATCCTTATTCTGGGCATGCTCAGTGCTATTGCACTCACAGTCCTCTCGGTCGTCCAGAAGGAGTCGCAAATCGCTGGAAGTGATCTCAAAAGAACCCAAACGTTTTACGCAGCGGCTGCAGGCATTGAAAAGATGACAACAGACTTTAATGCCCTGTTTCTCAAAACTTCCCGTCCAACGACAGCGCAATTACTCCGCATTCAAAATTCGCCGCCTCCCGAGTTAGGTACCGAAGGGTACAACATGGACCAGCTGATCGGGCTCGACGGCAACGCCCTGGCTGCTATGCGCAACACTCAGGGGATTACAGATGACGCCTACCCAAGGGTCACTATCCCGGGTGGGCCTTTTAACGGGTTGTCCGCAAGCGTGGCGCCATTCCTTTTGAGCAGCATCGCGACAGGTAATGACGGCACTCAGGTCGCCTTGATTCGTCAGATGAACAACTATCTTATTCCCATCTTTCAGTTTGGAATGTTCAGCAACAAAGATATTGAGCTCCACCCTGGACCAGCCTTCTCATTCAACGGTCGTGTTCATGCCAACGGCAATTTGTACGCAAATGGCGATGTAACGTTCTCAGCCAAGGTGACAACCGCAAACGAACTCATTTATGACGTCGTCCGTAACGGTACGACTCGAACCGGCACTGTCTCCATGCAGGTAGGCTCAGTTAACGTTCCTCTAACAATGGGCAGTATGTTTGGTGGCCCAAACATTGTCGGCAGCAGCGTCGGCCAACGCGGCTTCTTCCCCGGCTCGCCTGATGGATCGATTAATAGCGCCTGGGATTCAACGTCGGTCGGGCCAGCCACAACAGGGGTGTCCAACCAATTTGGAGGTCAACTGCAAACAAGGACCACGGGCGTGTTACCACTGCTCTTGCCATTACAATTAAAAGGCAAACCGACTTGGGAAATAATCAAACGCCGAATGCCCGGGGACTTAACTGAGGTCAGTGATTCGCGTTATCACACCAAAGCGCAAATTCGTATTTTGATCGACGACGAAACTCCCTCGACCACCGATGCTTCGGGCATACCCGCTGGTGAAGGGGTTTCGCTCGCAGCTTTTGATCCGCAGCCCTTGCCTAATGCTGCAGCAGCTTCAGGCGGGGGAAGGGCTCTGTGGCGTGTGAAGAACGACGGCAGTTACCTGGATTCGTCTGCCACCTGCGTGCTTCAGGAATTTAGTGGCACGCCCGGCCAGGCAATGACGGTCCGCGGTTCAAAAGGCGCGGCTCAGAACGTTTCGTACAACGGTGGTACCACATACGTGCCGGCAGGGGCTGGTCTGTCAGGTCGCATATTGATCCAGCTCATCGACGATGACGGAAATGTTTTCGACGTCACGCGCGAAATCCTGAGCATGGGCATAACCTATGGTGAACCAAACTCCATCGTTACGCTTCAACGACCGCTGTGGGCTGCCTTCACTCAAGGCAGTCGTGATGCAAGTGCTAGTGAAAACACTGCGCCTGACGGAACGAAGTACTTCAACAATTTGGTTGACATCGCAAACAACACCTACATTGCATCGGACGGCGAATTGCAAACCACTCCTGGACCTGTTCAGGATGGGACTTATGGGTACGTTACGAATCTGGTAGACGATGACGGAGGCCAACCCGAGCGTGCAGACGCAACTCCTTATCTGGATATTGCTGACTGGGGCACTGCAAGTTGGAACAACTCAAAGCGCTGGAACGCAATCGTTCCCATCAACATCTACAACGTGCGCGAAGGATGCATTACGGCGACTAATTGTGGCGAGGTGTATGAGCGAGGCATAACTAGCGTTGTCGAGCTGAACATGAAGAATGTGGCGCGCTGGGTGTCCGGAGTCTACGACAATAATCTTCTGGCGGGGACCAGCGCTGTCAGCACAAACATCGCCGATCGGGGTGGATATACGCTTTACGTCTCTGATCGCCGCGGCGACAAAGTGAAATCGATGCTGGGTCCATTGGGGACTTTGATTGATAGCACTAATGGAATGGTCGACAACCTGGATATCTATGGCCCCAACAATCTATTGGATGATGGCGAAGACGTACAGGAGACTGGCGCCCTGATAAAAGACACTACTGAATTACCTGATCCTTCCGTACTCGCCGGTAGTTACGGTGCAGACATCACCAAACGAGCGCTCACTGTCGCAGTCTGGTCGAACCCGGGAATTTTCCGCCGTTCAGTACGGCTATTCAATGGCGAGGACCTCCAAATTCCTGGAGGCAAACTTTCGTCGACGACGGGCATTTCAATCTCTACCGAGAACATGATCTATATCTGGGGCAATTACAACACAACGGGAATTAACGTGGCGCCTCCAAATGGAACTTCATCGCTGAACGATCCATCTGTGACGCATCACTATCTCGGCAATCAGGTTCCAGCATCGGTCGTCGCGGATGCCTTCTTTCCCTTGTCCAAGACCTGGTCGGACAACGCGAGCGCGATGTACCCTAACGACTTGGACCGAAGACTAGCAGATCGAAATCCGTCGGCTGTGACCCACGAAACATCAATTAGAACGGCTATCATTGCGGGGAACAACCTATCAGCCTTGGTTGGAACCCCTGACGCCGGTAACGGCGGATCAGGCGAATCGCGACTCAACGGCGGGATGCATAACTTCCCGCGTTTTCTGGAGAGGTGGCGCCGACGCTGGAACTTCGTAGGCTCTCTGGTTCCTCTCTACCATTCGACCCAGGCGCTTGCCCAATACAACGCCGAGTCAACTATCTATAGCCCGCCGATACGAAACTGGGCCTTCGACTCGACGTTTCTCAACCCTGACATGCTTCCACCAGCGACTCCTCAATTCCAGTACATTCAGCCGACAGCCTTCCGGCAAATCCTTTAGTCAAAGCCTCCACGTTCACGGCAGGAACTTAGGCAACACTTTTTCACAGTAACAGCAGTCTTACGAAATGGATGGTTCATTCTGATGGCAAGGGTAGATGAAATTCTACGGCAAATGGCGCCTCGTGAAGCGTCCGACCTTCACCTAACGAGCGCGTCGGCTCCATATTTCCGTATTCACGGCGAGATGGTGAAGCTCAATTATAAAGAGATCACCCCAGAGCTGTGCCAGGGGCTTCTTTTCGAGGTCCTGACAGAACAGCAACGTGAAACTTTACTTGAGCATTGGGACCTTGACTGTAGTTACTCACTCAAAGGCGTTGGGCGCTTTCGCGTCAACGCATTCCGGCAACGACACGGCGTTGGTGCGGTCTTCCGGCGGATTCCCGAAAACATTCAAACAGTTCGAGAACTCGGCTTGCCATCGAGTCTCGTCGACCTGCTGGATGTGTCCGAAGGCCTGATCCTGGTGACTGGTCCAACGGGTTCCGGCAAGAGCACCACTTTGGCCTCTTTGATTCACACGATAAACACCGATCGAAAAGCACACATCATTACGATCGAAGACCCGATTGAATTTGTTCACCACAATAGGAACTCACTCATCAATCAAAGGGAAGTTTCCAGCCACACAAAATCTTTCCACGACGCCTTGCGCGCTGCCTTGCGAGAGGACCCGGATGTGATTCTGGTAGGAGAAATGCGCGATCTCGAGACGATTTCGCTGGCCCTTACGGCTGCTGAGACCGGCCATCTGGTGTTGGCAACCTTGCATACCAACAGTGCGACGAAGACCGTGGACAGAATTATTGATGTCTTTCCCGACTCTCAACAAGCAGCGATTCGTGTGATGTTGTCTGAAAGTCTCCGTGGAATTATCGCGCAATCGCTGGTTAAGCGCGCCGATGGTGAAGGCCGTGTTCCTGTCGTCGAGGTTCTGGTCAACATCCCCGCGGTCGCGAATCTCATTCGGGAAGGTAAGACTTTCCAGATACATTCGTCGATGCAAACCGGTCAGGTACATGGGATGATGACCTTTGAAAACGCAATCCACGAGCTTATTCGAAAAGGCGAAGTTTCCAGACAGGAAGGACACGACTTCATAGCCAGGCGAAGTGTTGGTAAGACCCCACTCAGTGTGCAACGGGTCTAATCGCCCTTAAGTTTAGCTACGTTCCAGGAACCCGGGTTTCCCCGTCGCCAGCATGCGGCGATCGAGCCCGGGTTCCTTTTTGGAGGAGCCAGTTCCCGAGCTCGAATGGGAACTTCCTGGAAAGGTCAGCCCATCCTCACTTTTCATAAGGGAGACCAAAAGACGGAAAGTTGAATTGGAGGTCATTACCCTTGAAGAGAATCGTGCTACTAGTTGCGGCAGTAATCCTGGTCGGTTTGCCCTCGACCGCGTTTGCCGACACCTTTACCTTTCAGGCCCCGATAACCGCCCCAAACGAAGGATCGGGCGGTCCAAAGCAGGTCGATCTAGATCATCACAAGGCCTATACTTGGCGAATCGACAACGTAGATCTCAAGGGCAAGACGATCACGGGTGCCAAACTTACCTTCACTAACATCAGCAACTGGGACCGCAATCCCAATATGCTCTTTATTCACCTGCTGGATACCGCAAAGCAGAGTGGAATCAGGTCATTCACAGATGCGAGTGGAACACCGGTTCCGGTGGACCAAATCATCGATAACTTCAACGGCACGCTCTATAACAGCAACCCGTTAGTAACACCCGGAACTGCAAATACGTTTCTAACCTCGCGAAGCTTCACCACGACGCCAACCACGTTCGTTTACAATTTCACTGCCGACCAGCTGAAGATACTTAACACGTATTTCCTGAACGGCAACAACGCGGCGTTTGGACTCGATCCCGATTGTCACTTCTGGAATAACGGCATCAAGTTTGAATTCACGACTACGGACACCATTCCCGAACCGACGACCATGGTATTGCTGGGATCAGGTATCGCGGGCTTGTATCTGAAGCGTCGCCGCCGAAAGATGGCAGCCACCCAGATCTAACAAGACACCGATCTAAATAAACCCGGCGCGGATGGCCCAAGAGTCATCCGCGCCTTTTTCTGTTCGCGCGCGAGTCCATACGAGAGTTCTGCTACGTTAGCTACTGAATAAAGCGTTTTTCGGTAGTTCCAAGTCCATGCTGTTTGCTGTTTGCCGTTTGCTGTTAGAATGAAAACCGTTTGATTGTGTTAGTTCGGAATCGATGGTCTCCTGAATTTTCCCGTTGAAGCATGCCTGACATCCTCCTCGTAGAAGACAAAGACAGCTTACGCCGCGTACTGCGGCTGACCCTGGAAAACGTCGGCTACACCGTCACCGAAGCTGCTGATGCTCGCTTGGCCCTTAATGAAATCGCCGCTGGCCCACACAAACTAGTTCTCACGGATCTCCGTATGCCACATGGTTCAGGGTTGGACGTGCTGCGGGCCGCGCGCGCAGCCGATGGCAATATTCCGGTGATTGTTATGACTGCCTTCGGCTCTGTTGATGAGGCGGTCCAGGCGATGAAGGACGGCGCGCACGACTTTCTTCAAAAACCGGTCGACTCAAATCACCTGTTACTGTTGGTGGAAAGAGCTCTCGAGCAGGAAAGGTTGAGAACCGAGAACATTCTACTGAGAGAAGAATGGTCGAAGCGTTACGGTTTCCCCCGCATCATAGGCGAATCGGACGCAATCAAACGGGTCGTTTCAGAAACTCAGCGCGTTTCCCAGACTGAGGCCACAGTTTTGTTACTTGGCGAATCGGGAACGGGAAAGGAGCTCTTCGCACGCGCTATCCATCATCTTTCAGAACGCCGCAAGAAACCCTTCGTTGCCGTCAACTGCGCGGCGATTCCCGAAACACTGATCGAGAATGAGCTGTTTGGACATGAGCGCGGAGCATTCACTGGGGCAGGCGATCGGCGCTTGGGAAAATTTGAGTTGGCATCGGGCGGTACGGTTTTCCTTGATGAGATTGGCGAACTCCCCTTAGCGGTTCAGGGAAAACTTCTCCGTGTGATCGAGGAGAAGGTTGTAGATAGAATTGGAGGCCGGGCACCCGTCCCGGTTGATGTTCGGATAGTGTCGGCCACGAATAGAGACTTGAAAGCAGCGGCCGAAACGGGTGAGTTTCGCCGTGATTTGTTTTTTCGCCTGGCGGTGTTTCCCTTAGAGATTCCGCCATTGCGTGAACGCGAAGGTGACATTGTGTTACTCGCCAAACACTTTGCCATGCAACTAGGTAAGGAATTGCGCGGCCGTGAAGCAACTTTCAGCGAAGAAGCGATTGGCGTGTTACGCGCTCATCGCTGGCCCGGCAATGTTCGCGAGCTGGAAAACGCAATTGAGCGCGCCTGTATTCTTTCGGACACTTTGGTCCTGGGGCCGGGAGATCTTGGTTTGCCAACTGGAAGAACGGATGACTCGGAACTGCTCAGGTCATTCGACCTGAGAGGTACCCTGTCGGAAGCTGCTCAGCGTGCATTGCGTGTTGTCGAACGACAGAAAATCCAGGAGACGTTGACAGCGAACAGCGGAAACAAGATCAAGTCGGCTGAGGACCTCGCCGTCAGTTATAAAACTCTTCTTAGCAAAATCAAGGACTACGATCTCTGAGCAGATGAAAGATTCCTCCAACGGCGATTCGACTAACCTTCCTGCGGATTCGAAATCTGTTTCGGAAGCGAAGGATAATCAAGCAGGCTCTGAGCCAGATCCTCCTTCTGAAAAAACTCTCGAGGCAAATGTAGAGCCTCCACGCGTTCGGAGTGATGCCGGTGTTATCGCTGGCGAATCCATGGAGCCGGTTGCGGCAGTCACCGGCGAATTCCCAAGTCCGAAATCTGGTAAACCACGCGAAGCGAGTGCAGGAAAGTCTGCGCTTGCAGTGGGCGCCGGCATCCTCATCAGCCGCGTTATCGGCCTGATTCGCCAGCGAGTCTTTGCTCACTACTTCGGTATTTCTGCCGCCGGCGACGCATTCAGCGCTGCGTTTCGAATTCCAAACTTCCTTCAGAACACGTTTGGTGAGGGTGCGCTTTCCGCATCTTTCATTCCCGTTTATGCCAAGCTTCTCGCCAAGGAAGACGAAAAGGAAGCGTCCCACGTTGCAGGCGCCGTCCTTGGTCTCCTGGCACTGGTTACTTCTTTACTCGTGCTAGGGGGTATCCTGGCGAGCCCATACCTCATCGGCCTCGTCGCGCCTGGTTTTGAAGGCGAACGACGAGAGTTAACTATCCGACTTGTCAAAATACTATTTCCCGGCGCTGGCTTGCTCGTTCTATCGGCATGGTGCCTTGGAATCCTAAACAGCCATCAACGATTCTTTATCTCCTACACCGCTCCTGTTGCCTGGAACCTTGCGATTATTACTTCACTGGTTTTTTTTGGCGGCACTCTCGGACAGTTCCCGCTGGCAGAGACTGCAGCATGGGGAGCGCTGGTGGGTAGTGCATTGCAGTTTGCCGTGCAACTGCCGACTGTCTTTAAGCTGGTCCATCGACTGAGGCCGGTCATCGATTTGGCTAGCGCGCATGTTAAGACGGTTGTGAAAAACTTCTTCCCGGTTTTTATGAGTCGCGGTGTAATTCAGATCAGTGCATTTGTCGACGAAATTATCGCCAGCTACCTCCCAACCGGTGCCATGGTCGGACTAACGTACGCCCAGAGCCTCTATACACTTCCGGTAAGTCTTTTCGGAATGTCGGTCTCAGCTGCGGAACTGCCGGCCATGTCACGGGCTACCGGCACACCTGAACAAGTCGCGGCAGTGTTGAGGACCAGGCTCGATGCAGGTCTGCGCCGCATCGCTTTCTTTATTGTCCCATCGGCTATTGCTTTTCTAACGCTCGGCGATGTAATCGCGGCTGTCCTCTATCAGACTGGACAATTTCAGCGCGATTCAGCGGTCTACGTGTGGGGAATCCTGGCAGGTTCGAGTATCGGGCTGTTGGCGGCCACGCTCGGGCGGCTCTATTCCTCTACATATTACGCGCTTCACGATACTCGCACGCCGCTGCTTTACGCGATCATTCACGTCGCGCTGACAACAGTTCTTGGATATGTGTGCGCCATTCTGCTCCCGCCTGCTATCGGGGTAGAGGCAAAGTGGGGCGTGGTAGGACTAACTGCGTCTGCCAGCGTTGCCGCCTGGGTTGAGTTTGTGCTCTTACGCCGAAGTCTAAATCGTCGTATTGGCCGCACAGGACTCTCAGTCGCTTACCTGACTAAGCTTTGGCTGTCCGCGTTTGTAGGCGCAGGCGTCGGGTGGGCATTCAAACTGCTGTTGGGTCCACTACACCCTCTTCCTTTGGCTGCCCTGGTCCTCGGTAGTTATGGGGTAACTTATTTTTCTGTGACCTTCGCGCTGCGCATCCCTGAAGCACAGTCGGTAATTGGCAAGATCGCACGGATCCTGAAACTAGCGAAATAGCCGGCTGTTGTTCGCTCCTCATTTCCAGGAAAACCGTCCAAACCACTGGAAGCCCACTGCTATTAACCCTTTCAAAAAGGTGTTGGAAGTAAGAAGTCACCGAGGTGGGGTTTCCAGAAAGTTGTGCTTATTAACCCTCTCACCGAAGTTGACCACACATATTGTTGCCCCATTGAGAAAGGTTAAGGTCGTAATGCTAAGGAGACTGGTCTTTATTTGTGCTGTAGCAATTTCGGTAATGTCCGTGGGGGCAACCGCACGCGCCGATACATTCAGTTTCACGGGGATAAACACGGGTGTGACTGGTACTGTAAACATCACGCAACTAAGCAATAATCTGCTTTCAGTCACTATCACCAATACTTCTACAGCCGCCCTGTCTGGAAAGATAACGAGCATCGGCTTTGATCTTCCAGCAAGTGGAACAGGCAGCTTCACACTGGTCAATGCAACAAATCCCAACTACCGGTTGGAGATGGGCGTAGCAGGAAACGCGAGCGGAATAGGCCGGTCGTTCGAAATAGGACTACTGACCGGTCCAAATTTCAACGGTGGTGGAAATCCCACCCGCGGCATTATTGAAGGGGCCAGCGCTACTTTCACAATCTCAGGAAATTTCGCTGGTTTCAGTCAGCAGGAGCTCGCCTTGGGAATGTTTCTACGTTTTCAGGATGTAAATACCGGTGGAGGCAGCGATGTGGCGAAGTGCACGAGTTGCAGTGGCTCGAAGGAAGTTCCTGAACCGGCGACGATGGTGCTCCTGGGTACAGGCCTCGCTGGCATCGCAGGGGCAATTCGCAGGCGACGAAACGCGGCTAAAATTGAATAGAGACGAGGCTTTTTCTGACGGGAGCCCGGGCGAGCTAAAACTTGCCCGGGCATTTTCATACATCTTGTTTGGAAATTTCCTGAAAACCTAGGAGCATTAATTCTGTACTTAGCTATCCTGGAAAGACGGACGGGTTGGTGCAGCGGCAGGCAGCGGGGCGGCCTCGGCCGCCCTTTTTTGTTTTGACTCCCGGCGTTGGGCACACGCTTTAAGCCTACCGGCCCACCCGGCGCGGATTGACCGCGTCAGGCCCGGTCCTTATCATCCAGCCGTGCTTAGGGTTATCTCAGCAGAGCAGATGCGGGAGATCGACCGCCTCACCGTCGAGAACCACCAAATTCCTTCCATTCAGTTAATGCGCAACGCAGCGGCTGCTTGTTTTCTGGAAATCAAAGAATGCTTTTCCGGAAACCTTGAGGGCAGGAGGGCACTGATCCTTTGTGGGCAAGGAAATAACGGCGGCGACGGTGCGGCACTGGCGCAGGAACTGGTCGGTTCAGGTGTGGCCGCAGACGTGATTCTCTTTGGACGCCTGCGGAATTGTAAAGGCGACGCGCGAGCCAATTTTGAAATCGTCGAGCGACTCGCGAAATCGGAGCGCGGAAAAGTTCTGGAAGGTAGCCAGAAGATTACGGAGGTTGGCGGTGCGCAAACAGCAACCCCACCACCATTATTGAGATTTGTCGAATGTATTAACCACTCAGAGTGGCAACAAATTGCATACCTATGTAGATCTTATGACTTAATTGTAGATGCGCTTTTTGGTACTGGATTGAGTCGCCCGCTGGCAGGTATCTTCCCTTCTGTAATCGAGCACTTGCGAATCATTAAATCGGAGAGAGAAGCTTCATTCAAATCTCCCTTGATTGTCTCGGTTGATATTCCCTCTGGTCTTAGTGCCGACTCGCCGAGTCGCATTGGCCCAACCCTCCAAGCCGACTTGACGGTGACGTTTACCGCACCGAAAAGGGCAAACGTTTTGCCCCCGGCTTCTGATTTCAATGGAAGACTTTGTGTTGCCGATATCGGCTCGCCGCGAGAACTAATTGACTCAGAGGATTCGAACCTCTTCGTAATCGAAAAGGAAGACGTGACCGAGTGGCTTGTTCGAACGCGATACCAACCCGGATCCTTTAAGAATAGTCACGGCCATGTTCTTGTGATCGCTGGTTCCAAAGACTACACCGGCGCCGCAGTTCTTTGCGGAAACGCAGCCATGCGCTCAGGAGCGGGCCTAGTCACTATAGCGACTCCTGCTTCGGCCCAGTCTGCAGTGGCTTCTTCAGCGATGCCCGAGGTGATGACACTTCCACTGGCAGAAACAGACCGTGGTTCAGTTAGCGACGAAGCGATTGAGCATGTACTGAGTCTGGCAGGTAAAGTTTCAATTGTTGCGATAGGCCCAGGGCTCTCATCAGAAGACGAGCGCACACGACGTTTTGTTTACGCAGTCGTGAAACAACGGAAGACACCAATGGTCATCGACGCCGACGCCTTGAATTGTTTGGCGCCCTGGCCCGATCACTTGCAAGGCTCAGATGAATTGCCCTTGATCCTTACGCCGCACCCAGGAGAGATGATCCGGCTGCTGGGAACGGATGACAAATCCGTGCTGGATGATCGCGTCGCATTAGCACATGATTTTGCTACGAAGCATAATGTGATCCTCGTTTTGAAAGGTGCGCGCGCTCTGATAGCGGTGAGGGGAAAGGTCTTCATTAACCCGACCGGAAATCCGGGACTTGGAAGCGCGGGATCGGGCGACACGTTGACTGGAATCATCGCCGGCTTTATCGCGCAAGCCAGCGCTACATCGAAGGACGAAACGCTTGCGTTGGACGCCACCATCTCGGCTCTTTATGTGGGTGGTTTAGCGGGAGATTTTGCCGCTCGGAAACTCGGTATGCGCTCGATGGTCGCTTCCGATGTTCGGGAACACCTAAGCGAAGCGATCCGCTCGCTTGATCCAACAGGTGAGGATCCAGGCAATTTGATTTGAGAACGTTGGAAAGTGAAATGATCGCTTCATCGCACATTCAAAGGGGTGAATGGTCAACGCATAGCACGCACGAAACCTTCGAGCTCGGCATGTGTGTCGGTGCGCAGCTCCACGGCGGAGAAATCATATTACTTGATGGTCCACTCGGGGCTGGGAAAACTGTTTTTGTAAAAGGGCTCGCGTCGGCCATAAATGTTGATCCTGAGGAGGTTACTAGCCCATCGTTCACCTTGGTAAATCCTTATTCAGGACGGTTCCCGCTTTTCCATATCGACCTCTATCGATTAGACGAAGGTGCCGGTGCAGCACACGCGGTTGACCTTGAAGAGTTGCTCGCCGATGCGAGCGCAGTAGTCGTGATCGAGTGGGGAGAAAGGTTGGGGAAATATCCTCTGCCACCTAATGCACTACGAATTGTTTTCAAGGGCGATGGCGATGAGGTTCGTACGATTACCCTCTACTAAATGAAATGAGACCTTGACTCACTAGCGGTGAAATAATAGGCTGTTTGGCTACCCGCGCGAATTCACGAGGAGCTGCAAGATTGTCAACATACCTCGACCCAACCGACACGATAAAGTCACAAGACTCTGAAGTTAAGACACGTTCTCTTCAAGAACTGGTAGATGCGCTCGAATCGCAGAACACTTTGCCCGCCCTTGAGCAGATCTATGAGTGGCTTAGGCGTCTCGACATTTCGCCCGAAGAAATAGCGCCCTACATTGGATTCAAGGATGGAAACTACTGGCGGCATCGAGTATTTCGAAACGACTTCGTCGAGATGTTGGTGCTTTGCTGGCGACCAGGCCACCGCACCCCTATTCATGATCACAACGGCGCTCACGGTGGTGTACGCGTACACGAGGGGCGGCTCTGGGAAACAATCTTCAATTACGACGCGGTGAAGGGCTTGGAGTACAAGACTGCTCGCGAGCACGCCGAAGGATCAGTCACAGGGTCAGATATCCCTGACATCCATCAGCTCGGCAACCCTGATGTCAGCGAACAAAACCTCGTCACGATCCATGTCTACTCGCCCCCTCTGGGCGTGCTCCACACATACAAGCCTGGCAGCGTGAAAATCGACCTGTACGTTCCCGACGAATCAGACACCCTTAGCTAGGACCATGCACAGCCTTAGTCTATATTAACCACGAGGCCGCCCCGCCTGTTACAACCGCGACATCTGTCACTCCCAAAGTTATCAGTCACGGAATCCGGCACGTGTACAATGGCAAAGTTTGTCACTGTACCCTGTGGGCGCATTTTGATAATCAAGGCTTGAATTTTTCCTTTAACAACTTCGCTCCAGCAAGACGGCCTAAAGTTCCCAGAACCCCGCCTCTTGGCCGAAATTAAAAAATACATTCAACTAATCAGGCACGAGCATTGCTCGGGTTGCGGCCAAAGGGTGAGGCATGTCGCCGCACCGTAGGGAAAGCTGTCACCCTTACGAGCCCTTTCAACCCTTCACCGGGATTCAGGTGAACTCCCTTTCCGATTATTCCAGGAGAATAAAATGAGCACCATTAAGAAGTATGCCTCCAACCTTCCTGCCCTGGCGCTGTGCGTTCTGGTCTTGGGAAGTGTCGCGGCCTTTTCGCAGAAGAGCCTGATGCTGCTTCGCGCCGGTCGGCCAGAAGTAAAAGTTCTGTTGTCTGGCACTGTCGAGCGCGCTGACGCCAACGTTCCGGTTGAAAAGGCGTCGATTGTGAAGTCGGGCGAAGTCCTCAACTGGACGGTTGTTTCGGTGAACCAAGGCAACGCGCCGGCAAATGAGTACCACGCCGTGGCCAAGATCCCGGTCGGCACACAGTTCGTTTCAGGTAGTGCCGCCGCGGACAAAGCCGCCGTCGTTCAGTTTAGCGTCGATAACGGAAAGACCTTTTCGACAAAGCCAACTATCGACGAGAAGCAGCCTGATGGCTCCACCAAGAAGGTAGCCGCGCCGGTTTCTATGTATACGCAAATTCGTTATGAGTGGGCTGATCCACTTAATCAAGGCGAAACCCTCAAAGCTTCTTACAAGGTCCGCCTCAAATAGACCATCCCACCTAAGCCTGTGACGAGCTTCCCCGATAGCCCGCTCGTCTCACTCAGCTTCTCTTTCCCTATTGTTGATTGCGAGGAAAACGATGATTTCAAAACTTCCCAAACTACTCACAGTTCTGTTACACCGCACCACAGCGTTGCTTTTCATTTTTTGCGCGCTTTGCTTGCCGGTGAATGCCCAGACCCCTGGTGGTACAGTTATCTCCAACCAGGCCAGCGCCACCTATTCGGACGGCACCAACAGTTATTCGACAGTTTCAAACACTGTCACAGTCACGGTGTCCAACGTCTCAGGCCTTGTCATCACCCCTGATGCAGGCAGCGTGGCTTCAGTCGCGGCTGGGCAAACCGGCGTGCTCTATAACTTCACCGTTACCAACACAGGAAACTTCACGGATAAAGTTCACTTCCTGGCGAGCGGTGCAAGTGTGCGGGTGAATGGTCCAGGTGCGATTACGCGCGCTGTGATCGACGTCGACAATAGTGGAACGATCAACGCCGGCGATACTGACATCTTGTCAGGTGCAGTCGATTCGGCAGACATTCTCCAAAACGGCAACATACACGTGCTGGTTGAGGTCAGTGTCAATGCGGGCGCAACTGCAGGTCAATCCGTTGAGGTCGTCCTGGGTGACGCCGACAACTCCGGGCCTGCGTTCGACAATGAGGCTTCGGATTCGTCAGCCAACGAAGTACGCACGGTCTCCGCCTCATCGGTAAATGGACTCCGCGAAGCGCGTGGAAACATTTCCGCTTCAGTCATTACTGATGCACAACTTCGGTTGACGCTGACCGCGCCTTCCGGGCCGGTTAATCTTGGCTCCGATATCACTTACACGTGGCAAGTGTCTAATCCCGGTGCGCGCGATGCTTCAGGCGTCACCCTTAATGCATCGACGCAGGTTTACATCATTGCTCCGGTTCCCGCCAGGACCGTCCTTAAAGCTGGACAAACGTTCCCCGCAGGAACCCTCTACACTACCAGCGCACTCACGACGGCCCCGTTATCGGCAACCTGGGTGAGCTCTGCCCCGCCGCTAAACACGGTGACTCGAATTGCCTTCCCTGTTGGCGCCACTCTGGCTGCCGGCGCATCAAGCTCAGCGATCGATATGGTCGTTACGGTAAACATGGGCATCAATGCCTCAATACCAATTGACGAGATAGGCGATACGTTTGGCGTTAACTCGCTAAGCCAGCCGCTCACAGATCAATCGGGCGACGCAACTCCAATCAACGGTGACGGCAACGCTAACTTCGACGAAGGTTATGTCGCAGGAGCTGGTCACGGCGTGATCCAACAGACCACGCTCACTCAGGTTGCCTATCCCTTATTGGGCCCCGCGGGCGCTCCAGCTGCTACTGGCCCAACCGATCAGAATGACGATTACACCAACAAATCTTCAAACCCAGGTAACATTGCACCCGGGGGAACTTCCACTTCCTCAGCGCAACTCGTGTACGTAAATACGTTGCAGAATAACGGCAACGCAAACGATACCTTCACACTTGATGCGCCCGTTGTTCCGGCAGGCTTCACGGTTGAAATCTCCACCAACGGTGGCTCCTCCTACACCGATGTGTCCAGTGGCGGAACCGTTAGCCTTGCCGTGAATTTCGGTAATTCAGCTGACATTAACGTACGGGTCACCGTGCCAGCCGGTCAGTCCGTCTTAGCCGCGTTCTCTACAACCATACGCGCCACTTCCACGGTCAGCCCAGGTACCAGCAATAGCACAATCGACCGCGCTTATACCGGCTTCGTACAACTCACGAAGACGGCGAGTGTCGCCAACGGAACCGGTGTCGGCGGAGCCACAGACGCCGTGCCTGGTGCGATAATCACGTACGCTATTACTTACGCGAACATCTCCACCTCAAATGGTGATGCCAACTGCGTCAAGCTAACCGCCAGCAACCTTGTCATCACCGAAGATGGCTTGTTGGCGCCAAACAACTGGGGCTCAACCACCACTAACTCAGGCAGTCCGAGCGATTCAGGCTCGGGTGTCGTGGTCACGGTAAGCGCAACGAGATATACGGATACCGTTGCGACGCTGGCCCCAGGAGCCTCTGGCACCTTCACGTTCATGCGCGTAATTAACTAAGCGTACTGACAAGGTCCGTTGCATGCGAAGCGACGTGGCAGTTTCCCCGGACCCATTCCGACCCGGAAACTGACACGTCGTTTCCAACTTCCAAACTCCCCCCACTCCCTCCCAGGCAAACACTTGATGCAGGCGATCAGAACAAAATTTAGCAACCTCCTTGCATCTATTCTGATCGCAATGTTGGTTGCAGCAGTTGCGACTTCCAGCACTCGTTCATTCGCTGAAGTAACCAATTCCGGAACTGTAATTACCAACCGTGCGGAAGCGACCTACGAGAGTGGTGATGGAACAACTCATCGAATCTCTTCAGAAACTGTTACGTTTACTGTCCAGCCGGTTGCCAGTCTCACGGTCGGCCCGAAAGAAACCACGCCGTCGGCGAACGTTGGACCACAGCAACGAGTAGATCGTCTCTTCAGCATCTGCAATACAGGAAACGTCGCCAGCACCTACGTCATCACTCACGCCGACGTCACCTCACCTTCCAAGCTCGTTATTCTTTCCTTCGACAACGACGCCAGCGGAACAATCACGTTTGGCGACATCCTGATAACGGTTGGCGAAACCACTTCTACCTCAATTGCGCCTCGCTCATGTCTTGGGGTCCTGGCCGTCGTTGATACCCTGGACGTTACACCAGGCAGTCTCATACAGATTCATTTGACGGCCCGTTCGAACTCCCCAGGGGCGGCAAATGGGAGCGCGATTGATAGCGGTACGATCATCAACTCGGTTGGGCGTGGACCTCAGTTTAGCAATCCCTCCAGCGTCGCCTTGCCGCCACTCAAGCAAGTCAACGGCGCCAGTCAGGCGGTTCTTACTCGCGGTGCTCAATTCACGTATTCCATCGCCTTTAGGAATAGCGGCGACGTGTCTGCACGTAATCTTATTCTGGTTGACGATCTACCCACCGGCGTTGAGTACGTGGCCGGCTCAATGGAGCTTGACCATAACGGAGTGAAGACTCTAAGCGACGCTCAGGATGCCGACGAAGGCTTTGTGCTCGCAAAACACCTCGAAGTCCGTCTGGCCGAATTGGCGCCTAACGGCGTTGCACGCCTGAACTTCAAAGCGCGTCTGACTAATGAAGCCTCTAGTGCTTTGGGAATCGTAAACGTCGCACAGTTAACTGCAGATAACACTACACTAACCAAAACTAATTCCGTCGTTGTAATTGCTGATCCATTTGGCACGGTCTTCTCCGGACGTGGAGGAGCAAGCGCGGTCGTTGCCGGAGCCAGGGTCTCACTTTTCAACGACCAGACCATGGTTAACCTGCTGCCGCTTCAGTCTGGACAGGGTTATTCACCTAACGCACAAAACCTCAATCCCTGGATGACCGACAATCTCGGTCACTTCAGTTTCGGCTTGAGTCAGTCACAGATCGGCGAAGCCTCCTCCCCGGCAAAATACTTCTTGACCGTCACCGCCCCCGGATTCAGTTCGCGATTGATCGAGATAAATATCCAACCCGGCTTAGGGAGCTTGTTCACCGTTTCCCAACGCTCTCTCGACAATCAACCTCTGGCAGTTAGTGGCGGATTCACGCTCGTCACCGAAGACGTTACGATCAACGATCTGGCGGCGCTGGCTTTTAACATTCCGGTGTTCGAGGAGCAGGGGCTGGACATCACGAAGGTTGCCGATCAGCAGCGCGCTGAGATCGGAGACGTGATCACGTATCGCATTGAGGTGCGCAACCCCACCAGCTCGACGGTTCGTGATGTCAGTGTCAAAGATGATTTACCTGAGTCGTTTTTTTACGTACCCGGAACCGCCCGCGCAAACGTCGGCTCCGCGCCAGAACAAAAGCTTGAGCCAGAAGCCTCCGGCGAGAAATTAATCTTCCGTCTTGGTGAACTTGCTCCTGGTGCGAGTGCCCGCATCATCTATCGCGTGCGAATCGGCGCAAACGCACGGCAGGGAGAAAGGGAAAACGTTGCTGTTGGTTCAGGCACATTCCCTTCTGGTGTGCCCACCAATACGGGTGCTGCTCGTGCGACGGTCCGGGTTGGCAGCGGTGTCTTTTCCACTCAGCAACTGATCCTGGGACGCGTCTACGAAGATGTGAACCGCAACGGCAACTTCGACGGCAACGACAAACCCGCCGCCGGCGTTCGTATCTACCTGACATCCGGGGAATCTGTCATCACAGACTCCCAGGGGCTCTACAACTTTCCAGCGATTGGCGACGGATCGCAGGTGATAGCGTTGGATCCTATCACCGTGCCCGCAGGTTTTGTCCTGGCCGATGGCGGAACGCTATCAGGGAGAAGTTGGACCCGCTTGTTGCGCACGCCTATCGGTGGTGGCGCGCTCCTTCGACAAAATTTTGTCCTTGTTCGCGCGGCCGACGATTCAAGACTTGCGAAGCGTTCTGAGAAAACCGAAATTCCCGCGGCCGCGACAGCCTCTTCCAAGAACACTGATGGCAAACCGACCGTTTCACAAAACGCTTCGGCTTTCCAAAATTCACCGACCGACAAACCGAAGGCGGCGAACGCATCTTCTTTCGTTCCTCCTACCGTAGGCACCTATGAAGTCGCTTCCGACGAAAGTATTGAGGCAATTGCTCCGGGTACCGTAAAAGTTCTTTCACCCAATCCCGATACCACCGTGATGACCCCTGCTTTAGAGTTGGCAGCGCGCGTCACTTTGAATTGGACCGTTAAACTCGAGGTAAACGGCGACAGAGTTTCTGAGAAGAACATCGGCACACAGCGCCTCGATCACAAGAACAACGTTGCGACCTACACCTTCGTCAGTATTGGACTCCGTCCTGGACCAAACCGCGTTCGTGTCACACCGGTTAGTCCTGAGGGTAAGGTAGGTCAGACGCATGAGATAACTGTGAACGGACGTGGTCCCGCCCAGCGTCTTGAAATAATTCCTGAGAAGACGGCCATCCAGGCAGGAGGTCGCGATTCGACCATCGTAACGATTCGTGCTTTTGACAAGTGGGGACATCCAGCGAACGACAATCAGATAGCAATCGAAACCTCCCTCGGTCGGTTAGTTCGTTTGCAAGGCACTGCCGGAGATAACGGCGGTGTAATCGTCCCGGGTCGGGTGGTAGCTAATCCTGATCTTCCGCTTGATGTGCACCCGGCGCAAGAAAAGGACAGCCGCACGCAGCTCGTCGTCCCACTGGAAAATGGCGAGGCGTCTGTAAAGCTTATTGGTCCAGGGCAAACCGGCGATGCGCGTCTTCACCTCGTGGCTGGCAAGCTCGAACTCGAATCAATCGTGCGAATACTGCCCGAACGACGGCCTCGAATACTGCTCGGCCTCGCGGAAATGTCATTCGGTAGTTCTATTCCGGAAGTCGGCCTACGCGGCGAAGAAGGCAATCGGCGAAACCGGCTGAGCCTTTTTTATAGCGGCAAGCTGTGGGGCGAAACCTCGCTAACACTTTCATACGATTCACAGCGACCCATCAATCGCACCACCGGCCGCGATCGCTTGTTCCAACTCGATCCCCTCAACCGCGCCTACCCGCTGTTTGGGGACTCATCTACCCACTACGAATCAGCGCAATCGAATTCCAAACTGTTTGCGCGTATAGATCATAAGCGTTCCTACCTGATGTTTGGCGATCTTGATGCTGACTTAAGCGAGGTCCCGCTCGCGGGCTACACACGGAAACTGACAGGCGTAAAGCTGCGTCTAGAGAATTCCAGTGGCGACTTCATCACGGTCAGCGGAGCCAGACCAGATACCTCATTCGCCAGAGATGTCTTTCCCGGCGGCGGCTTGAGCATCATCCACCTTACCCATTCTGAAATCTTGCAAGGTTCGGAGACGGTTGCAGTTGAAGTGCGCGACCGGCGCAATCCCGAGATGGTGATTTCGCGCGAGGTGCTGGCCCGGTCTATCGACTACAACCTGGATCCAATAACGGGTGAGCTCTTTCTGCTCAAAACAATTTCGACGTTTGACTCCGGACTAAACCTTAAACAGCTTGTCGTCACCTACGAGCACGAATCACGTGGAATGGGTTCAAGTGTTTACACCGCGCGCGGCAAGAAGAACTTTGCTGGGATGGGATTGACGCTCGGTTTCTCCAGCGTGATGCAACGTCAGGAATCTGACGGAAACTTTATTGTTGGCGGTTTGGATTTGGAAAAAACGCTTCCGCGTCGGGGTCTTTTGAAATTCGCCTGGGCCACCAGTCGCGGCGAGGTCAGTAACGACATTGGCGGCGCCGGTCTCAATGACGTTGACTCACAACATGACGGACATGCTTTCCTGCTGGACATGCATCAGCCGCTCGGTTTCCGTGAGGGGGTCTTACGCGCTCGTTTTGCCATGACTTCCGAAGGATTCCTGAATCCGTTCGGCGGAACCGTGACGCCGGGCTCGAAGCGAGGCGAAGTAATGTTCGACTTCAGGCCCATAAAGGGAGCCGTGCTCCGACTTGGCGTAACGAAGGAAGACAACCACACGGTTAACGTCGATAACGACCGGTTGACACTCTCGATCGCCGGCGAGCACGTGATCAAGGAGCGCTACCGTCTACATTTCGGTTACGACCATCGTCGCTTCAACGACGATTTAAGCAACACCTCAGTCAACTCTGACCTGGTAACAGTTGGAGCGAGTGTTCAGCTAACCGACAAGCTCGATGTCTCGATCAAGCGCGAACAGAACCTGGGTGATGCCGATCCAAGCTATCCGAACCAAACCACAATTGCTGCCAACTACAAAGTCAACCTATGGACCAAGATATTCTTTACGCAACGTTTGGCTTCGGCGCCAATCGTTCCAATTGGTGACTTCTCACAAACCGGCTTCGCGGCTACCAACGCACGTCGCGAGACCGCAATCGGCGTGGAATCGCGATTCGGCAAATACACTTCGGTCGTCGGTCGTTACCAGCTGGAAAACGGCGTGGATGGTGCTGATGGCTTCGCAGTATTCGGACTCCAGAACCGGCTGCCCGTGACCAAGGAGTTTTCGTTGGAACTAGGCTTCGAACGCGGTTTCCACTTGTCGGGCCAGGGCCAAAGCTTCAACAGTGCTACGCTAGGTTTCGGCTGGACGCCGGACGAAAACTTCAAAGCGTCCGCGCGTTACGAGTTCCGCGATCGTGGCGGTAACGGCCAGATACTCGCGCTCGGGGCCGCCGGAAGACTGTCGGAGGGCATCACTATTCTCTCTAGAGTGCGCTGGTCGCGTCACGCTTTTTCGGGTCGCGACGGGTCTTCAATGGACGGGCTAGCAGCGCTTGCCATTCGACCTCTCAAGACGGACCGCGCCGGCTTGCTGTTTAGTTTCAATCACCGCTCACTCGAACAGTCGATACTCTCCGGGGCACCCGCCACGCGCGATCGAATCAACACAGCCGCCGCAGATGGTTATTACCAGGCAACCCAAAGGCTCGAGCTCTATGGTCGATTCGCTTTGAGATTCGTAGCCAACGGTCAGGCGGATCTACCATTCGCCTCCACTCTCACTTACCTGGGTCAGGCACGCATTCAGTATCGTTTAACCAGCCGCGTCGACTGGGCCGGCGAAACGCGTCTCATCCTGCAACCGTCGACTAACTCGCAACGCTCAATCTATGGCACCGAGCTAGGCTTGTGGGCCATACCCGACCTCCGTTTTGGGCTTGGTTATAACTTCAACTCCGCCAATGAGCCTGCCGGCGCCAGTCCCATCCCAAGCCGGCGAGGCTTCTACTTCGCCATTTCCTCGAAACTTTCGAACCTGTTTGATCTCTTTGGCACGTCGCGTAACGGTCTCGAAAACACCAGCCAAACTCCTGTCACTTCGCCAACGCAACCACACGAAGAAGAGGAATAATGAGGGGCTCCGACGCCAACAAGTTGAATCGAAATGCTCGCAAGCGCGTTCCAGGCGCGTGCTCGCGATTGCATCCTTTCATCTTCGTGTTTGCCTTCCTCTCTTTTGCAGGAGTCGCGTCGGCGCAGACAAACATCTATCAGTTGCGTGGAGATAGTGACTACGGCATTTACGTTTACAACGTTCCGGCAAACACCAATACAAATATCTACCAGCCTTACCCGGTTTTACCGGCTGGCTCCAACTCTGCGACTGCCGCGCAACGGGCCAGCGATGGAATGCTCTTCTACGCGATGTACCTCCCCAGCGCCGGCAATAATCCGAGGCTTTTCCGATTCAATCCAGCAACGCCAAACGTCGCCCCGGTTCCGATCGGGACCGGCTTGGGCGCTACTGTGCCGTCATCGCTCAGAATGGCGTTCTCGCCGTCAGGGACGCTTTATTATCTCCCCGACACGCGCTTGCTCTACACCATCAACACCACGACCGGCGTTGCGACCTCCACTGGAGTCACAATCGGGAGCAGTACCACGATTACCAGCGGCGGCGACATGGCCTTTAACTCGGCCGGCACCCTCCACATCATCACCAGCGCGAAGACCTTATGGACGGCTAACATCGGCAGCGGCGCAGTGACTCAGGTAGGAGACGAGCCCGTTGCCTTCACCCCGAGCGCCAACGCAACCATCGGCTTGGCCTTCAACGCGGCTGGACAACTGCTGGCGCAGACGCAAAACCCAAACAACATTTATCGAATTCCCCTTCCTGTGGGCGCAACCTCAACGCCAACAGGCGTACTCGTTCGCGCGGGCGACGGTGACACCGGTTCCACGGGCGACATGGCTAGTGCTAACGTGCCTGCGCCAAATCTCACAATTACCAAGACAGATGGCGTCGCAACGGTCTACCGGGGTGGGCCAGTTACTTACACCATCGTCGTGACCAACAGCAGTGCATACCCTGTGACTGGAACGCTGATTGACACCGTGCCGGCTAGCGTCACGGGCGTGACCTGGAATTGTGTAGCGTCCTCCGGTTCGTCCTGTACCGCAGCGTCCGGATCCGGCAACGCTATTAACACGAGCGCCACACTCGCCGTCGGCGGCACAGCCACTTACACGGTCTTAGGCACGGTCGCTGCTGGAGCCAGTGGCACATTAACTAACACGGCTACGGTCAACCCGCCGGCGTGGTTCACGGATTCGACTCCAGCGGACAACACTGCGTCCGACAGCGCTACGATCAACCTCAACGCTAACCTCGGCATTACCAAGACCGACGGTCTCGCCAACATCAATCCGGGTAGCGCTGTCACCTACACCGTCGTCGTCAGCAACGCGGGTCCCGACGCATCCAACGGTTCCATTGTCACCGACACAGTGCCGGCATCAGTTACCGGCGTCACCTGGACCTGTGGCGCGTCCACAGGCGGTGCCACCTGTGGGGCGGCCAGCGGCAGCGGTAATAGCATTAACACCACCGCAAACCTGCCGAGCAGCAGCTCGGTGACCTATACAATCTCCGGCACGTTAGCACCTACTGCCACAGGCACCCTCAGCAACACCGCCAGAGTGGTGACACCTGCCTCAGGCGTGACTGACCCGAACGACCCTGCGCGCACGGGCGCGGCAAACAACACTGCTACCGACACGACGACAATCGTTCTTGCCCCCGACCTGCGAATTACAAAATCGCATACCAGTAATTTCACTGTCGGCGTGAACGGTTCCTATACCTTGACCGCAAGTAACGCAGGCACAGCAGCAACTAGCGGAGCGATTACGGTCACTGACAATTTGCCCGCAGGTTTGACGGTCGCGGCGATTCCGGCGCCTGCAGGATGGAACTGTTCTACAACCGTCGTTGGCAGCAGCACGATGACTTGTACTACCAGCACTGCCATCGCGGCAGGCGCGAACCACCCAAACGCGATTACCCTGACTGTGGTTGTTGCTCCAGCTGCGTTCCCTTCGGTCACCAACGCTGCGACTATCTCCGGTGGCGGCGAACCTGCGGCATTGAACGGCAACAATTCCGCCAGCGACCCAACAACTGTAAACGGGGTCTCGGACGTGCGCATAGCCAAGTCTCATAGCGGCAACTTCACCGTTGGCGTCAACGGCTCCTATACCTTGACCGCTAGTAACGCCGGCACATTAGCAACCAGCGGAGCTATTACGGTCACCGACACTTTACCCACAGGTCTGACCGTGGCCGCGGTCCCTGCGCCTGCAGGCTGGAACTGCTCCACCACTATCGTCGGCAGCAACACCATGACCTGCACCAGCAGCACCGTCATTCCCGCGGGCGCCAACCATCCCAATTCCATTATACTCACTGTAATTGTGGCTCCCGCCGCCTTCCCTTCCGTGACCAACGCTGCAACTATCTCCGGTGGAAGCGAGCCGGCCTACAACAATGGGAACAACTCCGCCAGCGACCCAACCACTGTCAACGGCGTTGCTGATCTCACTATCGCCAAAACTCACATCGGCAATTTCACACAAGGTCAGACTGGTGCCCAGTACTCCATCACCGTAACCAACTCCGGCACCGCCGCAACGTCAGGGACAGTAACAGTCGTTGATACGCTTCCCTCGGGACTCACTGCCACTAACATAAGCGGCGCCGGCTGGAGCTGCGTACTCGGTACTCTTACGTGCAGTCGGAACGAGGCGCTTGCGGTAGGCTCGAGTTATGCGGTCATCACTCTTACTGTTAACGTCTCACCTACCGCGTCAGCCACTGTTACAAACTCGGCAACGGTTTCCGGCGGCAGCGAGCCTGCCTACAACAACGGCAACAACACAGCCAACGACCTGACAGACATCAACGCGGCTCCACCCAACGTTAGCCTGGTCAAGAGCGTTAATCCTGGTGGCCCACAAGTTCCCGGCACTGATCTTCTGTACACGATTGTTTACACAAACCTTGGCGGGTTGCCGGCAACTAATTTCGTCATCGTCGATCCCAATATGGCGAACGCCGTTCCGGCCGAGAGAGTTTTTAGAAACGTCGACTTTAAGATTGGATCAATGACCAGCAGCCCCGGCTCAACCGGCCTTGTCGCAACTTTCCAGTATTCAAACAATGGTGGAGCAACCTGGATCTACACGCCCGTGAGTGGTGGCGGCGGCGCACCTGCCGGCTACGATCGACTCGTCACAAACATTAGATGGTCCTTTGCAGGAAGCTTAAGCCCGACCGGGCCGAACAATACGGGAAGTGTTGGGCTGACTGTGCGAATCCGCTGACTCCAGAACAATCCACGAAACATACAAAACCGCACGAACTAGAGTTAATGTTCGTGCGGTTTCGCTTTTTAAATCTATTTCTACCCACAAGGCGTTTAGTTGCCAGTTTTAGATTACGGAGTACGGCGGTTTACGAAACGTTCCACTTTCAAATCCATCCCGTTGGTGGTCATCGTAATCGTCCCACTGTCCCCAGTTGTCAGCACCTCAGCGCCACTTACCTTCCATCTCTGAACTACGTCCCTATTGGGGTGCCCAAACATTGATGTTTGGCCTACTGAGACTATCGCAAACTTCGCCTTCGTTGCTGCGATGAAGTCAGCCGACGAGGACGTCTTGCTGCCGTGATGAGCCACCTTAACAAGATCGGCCATAGCTTTGGCTTGGAGTTTCACTAGAGCTCGCTCAGCCGGCGCCTCAATATCGCCGGTAAATAAAACCGAGCGACTCCCATACTTCAAATGAAGCACGAGCGAGTCGTTGTTTCCGGATGACAAGTCCGAATTGGGTGAGGCTGCAGGCCAGAGGACATTAAGGTAGGCGTCGCCGATGCGTACTTCATCTCCGGCGCCCAAAAGCCGGACAGGTATCTTTCTCGAAGACAACGTTTGAACGAACTTCGAATACTCAGCATCTCTGCCTGGACTTCTCGCAACCAGCGCAGCCTTCACAGCGAAGTTACGCGCCACATCATTTAACCCGTCGATATGATCCGCATCAGCGTGTGTCGAGACAAGGTATTCAACGTGGTCCAGTCCTCTCCACCAAAGGTATTCCGACACCACCCTCTCGCCGATACTTCGCGTGTCCCGTTCAAAAGCAACATCGCCATCATCTCGCGCTCTTGTTTTGCCGAATGGGCCTGTCATTCCGCCGCCGTCAATGAGGAGAGTCGTCCCTTGGGGCAGCGTTACTAACGCGGCATCACCTTGCCCCACATCTAGGAAGTCGATTCGCAGTCTCCCGTCGGGCTCAGTTGCGCTCCACGGATGAAAAAGTACCAATGCAATCAGGAGCACTTGCGCGACCGACATGGCACACACAGTTTTTCTTCTTCGCAGGTCGTTGTTTTGTCCGTGAGGTCGCAGGGGCTTCCAACTGAACAGTACGACTATCAGCTTCGTGAGAGGCAGGTAATATAAAACATAAACGCTTGCAGCCAGTCCCGTATATTCGGGCAGTCTTACGGATGCGATTCCGATTGCTTCAAATGGGTCTACGCTATGGACCATTAACCAATTCAACGCATCCGTAACTCTAAAAAGAGGTTCTGCAACCGCGGCGCTAATCTGGGCAAGTGCCAGCCCCATGAATGCCATCGCTGTGACTCCGGCCATCAAAATACCAACCGCGATGTTTAGAACAAACGAAGCCGGCGATACGCGATGAAAATAAATGACGAGGAGGGGCAGCAACATGATCTGAACGGACACTGACACCACCACACCGGCAAAGATGTACCGCAATAATCGTTGAACTCGCATCTGCTCAAGCCGTTTCGCTAGAGGTGCTTTGAATAGGCAATAGCTGTAGTTGGCTAATTCGAGTTCGCGTTGTCCCTTCCGCTGGCTCCAAAAGAGACATTCAGAGAGACTTCGCAACCATGACGCACACGTGGGTGGATATGGTGTAGCGCGCGTCGGGTGCCATGCGCCAATCTCCGACATCTTCTCAAGTAAGGGCCATGCCAATACGACGATCGCCAGTACCGACACGAATGTGAGTTGAAAAGAAGGATCCAGAAGATCGCTTGGCCGCCACACGAGCAAAACGATCGCTACGCCTCCCAGCGCATTGAGCGACGAAGCCCGACGCGAAAACAGCGGCGCCAGCAGAACAACAGTGAACATCAAAGCGGCGCGCACTACTGATGCTTCCGCTCCGACTCCGATCGAATACCCCCAAACAACTGTCACCGGCGCCAGGAATTGCAGAAACCGGTTTCTTGTAAGGCGCCTGGCAATGAAAAGGATCAGGCCACCAAGAAAGGTAATGTGTAAGCCACTGATGACCAGAACGTGAAAAGTCCCGCCGGCGCGAAATCGTTCGGCAGTCGAGCGCGAAAGGTTATAGCGATTCCCAAGCAGAGCCGCATCGAGCACTGCGGCCGTCTCACTTGTAAGGTGCGAAGCGAACGCCATCTGCAACTTCCGTCGCCATTCGTAAATCCATGCGAGAGGCAGAAAGACTTGTTCGTCGTCCAAACGTTCAATCAACAGCGGACTCTTAACGAAAGCAGTAGCGTCGTAGCCTTTGCGATCGAGATACTCGGTAAAAAGGGAAACTCCGGGATTCCGAAATTCATCCGCGCGATTTAACGACGTCATGACCCGGATGCGTGCTCCATAGCGAAGCTCCAGTTGATCAAACTCTGCCTCGATCACCTTCGTCTGAGCAGCAGCGAGTAGCGCGACCTTACCCGAGGTTTGCGCCTCAACACCTCGTACTTTTATCCGCTCAACGCGCATATTCATGTAACGCCGACCGGGAGCTGTTTCCAGTTCGCGTTGGAGTACACCTGTCATCTCGACAGGCTCACCGACCCCAATAGACCCCGATTGGATCGATTGCTTCACGCTGCCGCGCGGTAGATTTTCAATTTCGAGGCGGGCCAGGACAATTCCCGACAATAGAAAGCTCACTGTCACGAGGGCCGCGGCGATCTCCTTGTTATGTATTAGAAGCGCAATCGTCGAGAGCAAACAGCAGACAATCGTCGACAGAATCGTCACCCCGCGAGCCACGTTCAGGCGCAAACCAATCAGCGACCCAATCGCAAACGCTAACGCCAGCAGCGCAAGTGGAAACATGAATACATGCTGACGAGATCCAGTTCGCATGACTCGAACAGATTAAGAACGTGCGGCCAGGTTTAGCGGAAGGGTGACTTTTAGACAGACATTCCTGTCTTGTCTCTCGAGGCAAGAGGAATGCAGGTCTCAAACGAAACTGACAGTGAGGGAGACCATTATGAGTCGCCGGGAACATACCAAATTCGTCGGCAGAGTAAAAGACTCTAGCGCAGTGGGCCATATCTGAACTGTACAAACTCGACGGAAAATTTCGTTGACGGGGTTTTGGTCTGAGCGTAGTATGCCGCCGTGATTGGCCCAGAGCTTCCCACATAACCGCTCCTTTAAAACGCACACAAGAATCTGCCCAGGCGTTGAGCCTGCTGCCTCATGGAGGATTTGCTATGAACAGACGCACGCTTCTCACAGTCCTGTTGTTGCTCTCACTCCCTTTCTTCTTTGACTCATCGGCGTACTCGCAGTCGGTCAAAAACCCTGATCGTGATTTATTGGTCTCCTTCGCAAGAGAACGCGAGACGACAGAATTTGGTGCTGTTTCTGGACAGGTCACGAACAGGTCAATCAACGTCTATCCTTGCGTGCGACTCGAGTTCAATTTGTATGGACCAGACCAAGGCACATCGGGAGGACGCCGTCTCGGTGGGATCTCGGTGGAGGTGCTGGATGTTCGACCACGCTCAGTGCGCAGATATAGCCAGCCGTTGCCATACCCGGCTGAGACAATTGCACACAAATCTGTCAGCGAATGCGATCAGCAAGGCCCCGGTCAAAGTGTTGTTATTTATGACAATCCCAACTTCGAGGGCCGTTCGAGGTCTTTTGACATTGGGAGTCACAGATTGTTCACCCCGGCGGATTTCAATGATGTTGCTTCTTCAATCCAAGTGCCGCCTAATCTGGCGGTTGTTGTCTATGAACATGCCGATGAAGGTGGCGGCTATGGCATGTCGGTTGATTTTTTAGAAGACCAGCCCGATTTAACTCCATATGATCTTAACAACAAGATATCGTATCTGGTTGTTTTCAACAGGGAACGGCCCGGTTTCTTCTACGCGCGCAATCGCATTCAAAATCGAGAGTTTGTTGCCGGTCATTGGGAAGGTGCTCGAGCCGGAGGAAATCCACTAAATCCAAATCCAGTGGTCGCGCCACCGAAGCCTCCGAACATTCCGCCAGTGACGACCACCCCTCCTGCACCGGGGTTTTGCACAATATCTGGCAGTATCCGAAGTAACAAGAGCACATACGGAACGACGATAGAACTTTATCGCGACGATGGTTCCCGTAGCTTGGTCCGCCGGATAACAACCCACGGCGAACCGTTCTACAGGTTCCCACGCGTTACTGAGGGAAGATATCTACTTATCCCGAAGGGACGTTTCCCGACGGGAAGCGGGAAGATGGGCGGCCTGGCAGCTTTCCCACTTACGGAGCGGGTGTTATGTGAGCCAGATAGGTCTCACCGTGTAGACTTCGCGATCAGAAGTACCGAGGGATAGGAGAAGGAGCGCGACGTTGAACGGCCGGAGCAGTAGGCGAATATGGTCACGACAACAGGCCTCCAGTAGATCGTCGAGGCACCTGGTCTTTTTCTCATCGCCTCCTGGCAGTATTGCGTATAACGCAGCCTGATGTGCGTACCTTATTCCGTCTGTCCTCGCCCCGCTAAGTGGCGCTTCGACGCCGACTAGTCCGCGCACGGCGAGTGTGAGCTTGCGGCCTCATTTTCGGGTGGACGCAACCAAAACGTTTCCTCTCCGAGCACTCGTGGTTGAACTTCGCAACTCCCGGCATCGTAGTAGCTCTAAGGAGGCGGAGAGGATGTATTGTTCAACTTGCGGTGTGGCTGTCACACAAGGCTTGAGCTACTGCAATTATTGTGGCGCGAAGCTGAGTGGGGCTCAGAGCGAAAGCGTCAGCGAGCCCAGAGAAAGCAAACCCGACTTTCTTGTGGCCGTAATGGCATGCGTCTTCATCTTCGGTCTTATCGCCATCACGATGTTGATGGGAGTGATGAAGGTAATTCTCGACCTACCTGTCGAAAATGTTCTCCTTATTGCGCTGTTACCCTTTCTCATAATGCTTATACTCGAAGGCGTTCTCCTCCGGCAGTTATTCCGTCGCAAGCAAAGCATCGTCAAAACAGCCGAGACCATGTCGTTCAAAGGACAAGCAACAAAAGAGTTGGACGCATCACAAGCTCGAGTACTGCCAGAACCCGTTTCCAGCGTAACGGACCACACTACACGCGTACTGGATCCGGTGTACACCGACCGAGAACAGTAACGTAACTCTCCTCCACTACGCAACCTCTACAGATCGCTTTTATCCAAGAGTAATGGACCACGTTAGCTTCGGCTTCTCCGCTGATGTGCTGCTGGGAATCTGGCCGCAGCCGAAATCAAACTGGAAGCCAGCAAACCATCTACCAACTCAACTAAATCCACTTGAGGTTCGTTAGTCGCCTGGATCGTGTTCTTTTCTTCACGTCTGAGTGAACATTTCCGGGAACTGCGCGTATGAACGGAGGACCGCAAGATCCTACCGGAGTTAGTCAGAAGGAGAAGACAGTGAAGTCACGATTTTTAATTCTCATTGCAGCGCTCGGTTTATGCCTCTCAACCGTGTCCTTAACGAGCTTCGCGCGGATGGGCGGCTCAACTTCCGACTGGCCCCAGTGGCGAGGTCCGGATCGTAACGGTACGTCAAAAGAGAGTGGCCTTCTTAAACACTGGCCCAAGGAAGGGCCGAAACTGCTCTGGCAAGTCAACGATATTGGCGACGGCTACTCAACGCCGGCGGTGGTTGGCAAGCGGATCTACGTAATGAGCAACCGAGGCATGGAGAATGAGTTTGTTCAAGCCCTCTCAACTCAGGATGGAAAGCCTATATGGACCACGCGGGTCGGCAACGTCGGCAACCCCAACCAGAACCCGCCTTATCCGAAGGCCCGGTCCACGCCGACGGTTGATGGAAATTTGATCTTTGCGCTTAGCTCTGACGGAGACCTTGCTTGCCTCGAAACAAAGAGCGGAAAGATTCGCTGGCAGAAGAACATCCGAAAAGAGTTTAGTGGCCAGCCTGGGGACTGGGCCTACGCCGAGTCGCCTTTGATTGATGGTGACGTTGTTGTTGTAACGCCTGGAGGCGCGGAAGCAACAATGGTGGCCCTAAACAAGAAGACAGGCGCGCTGATTTGGAAATCCGCAATCCCGGGTGGCGATCCCGCGGGTTATGCGTCGGCCGTTGTCGCCCACGCTGGCAGCGGCAAACAATATGTTCAATGCCTGAGCAAAGGCATGGTCGGAGTTGACGCGAAGACCGGACAGTTCCTTTGGCGCAACAAAGAGGTGGCCAAAGGGCCGGCGCAGTATTTCACTCCAGTTACGCGCGGCGAACATGTGTACGCAGGTGCGCTTGGCGTGGGTGGTGTGCTCGTTCGTTTGAAGTCAGGCGAAGCGGCGGAGCAGGTTTACTTCACGCGAGGACTGCCGAACGGCATCGGAGGAGCGGTCGTGGTTGGTGAACACATTTACGGTACGGAAGCGGGGCAAAAGCTCGTAGCGGCAGACTTCACCACCGGAAAAGTGAAATGGCAGGCAGAGACTATCGGCTGGGCGTCAATAGCTTACGCTGATGGGAGTTTATATCTTCACGGCATTAATGGAGATTTGGCGTTGGTGGAAGCGACCCCTGAAGGCTTTCGCGAAAAGGGACGGTTTACTCCGCCCGCGCAGCCAAAGAAGAAACAGGCGGGACCCTTTCCTGAAGGTGCATTTACGTATCCGGTTATTGCGGGTGGAAGACTATACATTCGCGACCTCGGGACACTGTGGGCTTTCGACATCAGAAACAGTAAGCAGTAATCGGTGAGCGGCCGACCGGAATCTTTGGTGACACTACGCTCGCAACGAAGCGAAGGGTGAACGAGTAACCAAAGCGCTGGTGGCAGGCATACTCGCCGCCTTAAAAGACTAACGCCAGACTTCTGTGACCAGCCCCGCCGTAATCTCCAATCGATACTCATGATCGGGTCTGGTAGAATCTCGCGCGTAATTCAGAGAATTTGGCGAAGGCGGTAACCATGGAGAATCTGAACGCGCAGGCTGAAACCTGGAAGCCCCGAAGTCTGATAACTCAAGCCGTGATCAGTTTAGTCGTCGTGCTTCCCTTCATCATTCTTGAACTGATTGACCGGCAAAATTTCAACAAAGGATTCCCGCTGGTGCTTTTTGTCGCTATGTGGATCCTCTCGTTCTCATTCATCCTCCTCTTAATGCCCCTTGCTCGAAGCCTAAGACATCGCAACCTGACAAGTCCGCTTGCCGCCTTACCGAGAGTTTTTCTCCTGGCGGTCATAGCATCGATCATGATTAGGCTTGTTATTGACCAGATGCCATGTTTCCTCGGCGTCCCGAATTGCGATTAGTAGGCTTCAGTTTTCTTTCATATTCCCCTTACGTTATGGTTTCAGCTACGCTCGAAACGATTGATTGTGTAGCTGAAACCAGAAGACCTTGTTCATAGTTCACACTAAGTGAGCGCAGCTTCATTACAAACTTCTAAACACGCAGTTGATCTCGCGCATGATTTCGGCGGGGCGCTTCTCTTCTCTTTTCCCTTACTCATGACGATGGAGATGTGGTGGCTGGGCTTTTATATGGACCGCTATCGTCTCGCGCTTTTCTTAACGCTCAGCTTCGTGATGGTTGTTGGCCTGTCCTATTTCGAGGGGGGTGATGAGACTTTCAAGATCGAGATACTGGATGCGCTCGTCGCGTGCGCGGCCGGTTACACAGTCGCCGCTGTGATGCTTGGCCTGTTCGGAATCATCAAGCCGGGAATGTCCGTGGACGAGATAATCGGGAAGATTTCATTGCATGCCGTGCCGGGCAGCATCGGGGCGATATTGGCGCGCCGGCTGCTTGAGGTCGAGGAAACGAAAAAGGAGCGGAGACGACGGCAGTTGTACGGAGCCAAAGTCTTCCTCATGGGCGTAGGCGCCATCTTTCTGGCCTTTCAACTCGCGCCTACAGAAGAAATGGTACTCATCGGGCACCGGATGACTGCCTGGCACGCTGTCGCGCTGGTCATCATCTCCCTCTGCATCATGCAAGCCTTTATCTGCTCCGTTGAACGGCGTGGGCCTCAGCGGTTGTTTGCGGCCGATTTCTTTTGGAGTGTGTTCTTCCGCTTCACCATCATTGGATACAGCGTTGCCCTCCTGCTCAGTCTTTACGTGCTATGGACCTTCGGACGGCTGGATGGCGCGGCTGCATCGGAAATTATCATGTCGGTACTGGTGCTCGGATTCCCAGCCGCTCTCGGTGCGGCGGCTGCAAGATTGATTCTGTAAACACCATGGACCACCGTTCAAAACAGAAGAAACTCAAAGATGCTCCGTGGTGGATGTGGGCGATCGCGTTCCTGGGATTCGCACTCGTCGCGGGGTCAATCGCGTTCATGCTTTATGAGGCGGTGGCCGGCGATTCGTCGCCGCCGGACATTACGGTCCATGTTGATTCGATCGCCCCCACGCGAAATGGTTACCTGGTCATGTTTCGGGTGGTCAACGAAGGCGGGTCAACGGCCGAAGGTGTTACGGTCGAGGGAGTCGTACGGAACGACGCCGAGATCATTGAAACGAGCCAAACCGTAATTGAGTTTGTACCGGCGCACTCGGAAAGAGAGGGTGGATTATTCTTTGGTACCGACCCTCGGCAATCGCAATTGCAGCTTCGAGCTAAAGGGTATGAGAACCCTTAACTACCGTTCAAAAGGCGCAGAAAGCGCTTCGCATCACCCACACGAGGCATCTCGTTAAAGAGTATGTAAGCTGGCCTGTCTGGCTTTGCGTCCAGCAGCATACGGTGGAGCTTCTTCAGCTCACTGTCGGTGTACGAGTGGCGCGGGCCTGAAATACCGTGAAGCCGCCAATATATCGGATGTCCCGGCTGCGGTTTCGTCACAAACGGATCCACCACATGGACCAGATCCAGTTCTCGACACAGTGAAAGCGCGAGTTCGCGCTCCGCCACCCACTTCGCTCCGCGCGGTTCCCAGAGTAACCTCGCGCCCGGTCGTTTTATCCGTTCGAAGAAGTTGCGTATGCTTTCAACGTTCTCAGGCTCGGGAGTGAAGCTGGCGGGACATTGGAACAGCAACGCAGTTGCCGAAAGCACTTCGGCGCATTCAACGGAACGTCTCCATCCCTCCTCCACGATTGGCGAGTTTCGAAAGAAACCTGGTTCCTCTTTTGGACCGAGTGGACGACGCTTCATCCGCCGATACGTCGGGCTCCTCGCGGCGTGCGTAACCAGTTGCCAAACTTTGATTGTGTACTCGAGCGACGGCGTGACTGAGAGCCACTTCTTCAACACTTCATTACGCGGGGGCTCGTAGAACGTGCTCTGCACTTCAACGACTGGGAAGTGACGCGCATAGTCGTGCATAGACATTGTGAACCCGCAAAGACCGACGCGTACTTCCATGGAGAAAGCTTACAGGGAGATGTTTGCGGTAATGTGTCGCGGGGCACTGCGGAATTCCCTTTGCCGATCCAAAGACAAACGATCCACGAATCACACGAATCAACACTAACTTAAGTGTGAATTCGTGTGATTCGTGGTTCGTTTGCTTTTCGTTTGCGGGAAACTAAGGATGGTCCGTCACGCGGCCGGCTTGAGTGCCGACGAGTCAACCACGCGGTTGACATTCTCCGGTGAGAAAAACTCAGGTATCGAAACTGTTCCGGCAATCGTGCCAAGAAAACGATCTGTCTCATCCTGGTTACCCCTGAGCGCATTCATCAGGCTGAGCATCTCAGCCGGCGGCGGTTCGAGTCTTGCCAGTTGGCAGGTGTGCTCAAACATCGGCATCACCTCCTGATTCCGCTTTCGTTCGTAATCACCAAGGGCCTCCGCCATCTGTCGCCGTCCCGAGAATCCTTCATCAAGAGCCTGGGCCAACAGCTCGGCATGACTGAAGCTGTTGGTAATTCCCTGCGCCGTCAACGGGTCTTTGGGATAGCCGGCGTCACCGACCAAAGCCCAACCCGCGCCATAAGGTTTGCGAAGAAAGTTTGGCAGGAAACCGGTTCCGGCAAAACGCTCCACGCGCCTGCCGCTGCGAACTCGGTCAGCAAGTGAGGGCGCGCTATGCTCGATGGCTTTTATATATTGGCCTTCAATGTCTGCCCTCACTCGATCAAACTCCTCTTTCTTCCACACGACCGTGACGATGGTCAAACCGTCGTTGGTTTTATCAGCCACTACCATCCGGCCTGGGCGCGAGTAGAGCTCAACACCTTCGAGCGGAACTCCGCTCCAATATGAATAATAGTTGCAGGTTAACATTCCTCTATCGAGGTAAATGGGGGCCTCTGCTGCCCGGGCCACGAATGAGCGCGGGCCATCAGCACCGATGACGATGCGCGCATGTTCGGTAACGATCTGCCCATTTTCGCCTCTGCCGCGAATGCCCTTGATCGCGGTGCCGTCGCTCGTGAGCGCCTCAACCGAGAACCTTTCGCGCAGCTCAGCACCCGCTTCAATAGCCGCATCAACAAGAATCTGATCAAGGACAAGACGCCGCGGTGCATACGCTTCTGCATTTCCGTCCGACTGAGGCGGGTTGCCCGTCAGGGCAAACGGTCCCACATCGAATCTAATCTGCGTGGTGGGCGGGCAGTTTGAGGCCTGAATCTTTTCGAGCAGGCCCCATCGTTTAAGCCTCGCGACGCCGGGCTGGTGAATATGGTGTGTTGAAATGGTATCGCTCGGAAAACTAGCTTTGTCGAGTAGTAGGACTTTATAACCTTTGCGCGCGAGCAGCATCGCCAAAGGAGAGCCTGCGCATCGTGCGCCAACAATGATTGCGTCGTACATGTCTAGATCTCCAATACGAAAAGGATGAAAAGACGCCCCCTGTGAGTTAACGCGCAAACCGGATAGGAAATGGGTCCTTCCAGACACAAAAAAGATCCACGAATCGCACGAAGCCTACGAAACGAGCGCCTCGTTCGTGCATTTTCGTGTGATTCGTGAATCCGTGATTCGGGCTTACAAAAGCTCTCGGATTAAAAGCGAACCGCCGGTACCTACGCCCCGCGCATCAATTCGTTGATTCCACTTCTACTAACGTCCCATTGAACGCCGCCGTCCCACAGAGAGTATCGATTGCCATATTGTCCGTTACATCGTTAATGCTCTCGCCGGCGTGTTGTTGGGCCACTTCTAGTTGAACTCCTGCTCGATCATGTCCCCACCCGTGCGGAATACTAACTACACCGGGCATCATCTCGTCAGATATTTCAATCGGAACCACTACGCTTCCTACGCTTGATCGCACCGAGACATTCTGGCCCGGAGTGAACTGGCGCGCAGCAGCATCAGTCGGGTTCATCAGGATTGTGCACTGAGGCTTACCCCTGAGCAGCCTTTCACTGTTATGCATCCAGGAATTGTTACTACGAAGCTGCCGTCGCCCAATCAACAGCAGATGACCGTTGGAGTTAATCGGCGGACTATCAAGCAACTTTGCCCTGACACGTTCGACATCTTTAACCATTACTTCCGGCGCTAACTCAATACGTTTATCCGCGGTCCGCAAACGGCCAGGTAAACATGAACTCAATGGGCCAAGGTCGATTCCGTGAACCGCTTTTTTCAGTTTCCTGAGAGTCAAACCGCTGGAAAAAGGATTTGCCTTCGCGCCATACGGTCCCATGCGTAGGCCCAGGTCGAGGATTCTTTCCGGCCCGAAGAATCGTTTGCCTGCTCCGCGCTTCACCCGGCCTAACAGATTTCCCAACGCGCCGTTGTGTTCCATTCGTGTTTGCAATTCAAGCAAGATCTCCCAGTCGTGTCGCGTCTCTCCGTCTTTTTGAAATAAAGCAGGCGAGAACTTGGCAGTGTTATGGACCGCCAACAGGTTAAACGCGAGATCGTAGTGAGTGCGTTCGAGCGATGAGCTTGGAGGCAAAATGATGTGCGCGTGCTTGCTCGTTTCGTTGATATAGCAATCGATCGACACCATGAACTCGAGGCCGTCAAGCGCCCGATCCAACTGACGGCCGTTCGGCGTGGATAGCACCGGGTTCCCGGCAACGGTGACCAGGGCCTTAACCTGCCCTGGACCTTCGGTCAAAATCTCATCCGCAAGTGCGGCTACCGGCAACTCTCCGGCAAACTCAGGCAGCTTGCGTACACGACTGTGCCAGCGCCCAAGACTTCCCCGCGGGGACAGAGATTGTGGCGCCGTGATCGGGTCGAACGCAGGACTGGTAAACATGGCGCCGCCGGGCCGATCCAGATTTCCGGTCACAATATTCAAAACGTTAATCAACCACTGGCAAACGCCGCCAAACTCCTGCGTGCTGACTCCAATCCTTCCGTAGCAGACCGCCGATTCCGCGGAAGCAAACTCCCTCGCCAGCTGTCGTATTTGATCTGAATCAATTCCGGTAATCGATGCCACTTTCGCGGGAGGAAATGCAGCCACAAGATTGCCGACAGTCTCAACGCCCTTGGTAAATTCTGCCAATGGGCCAAGACCGGTTAGCCCTTCGTCAAAAACAACGTGCAGCAGCGCCAAGAGCAAAAGAACGTCTGTCCCCGGACGAATAAACAGATGGCGATCGGCGAGCCGGGCAGTTTCGTTCAAGCGCGGATCGATCAGTATTACTTTTCCTCCACGCTGGCGAATTTCCTGCAACCTTCTTCCCACCCCGGGAGCGGTCATCATGCTGCCGTTTGAGACCGCCGGATTCGCACCCAGGATCAGAAAGAACCTGGTGCGGTCGATGTCCGGAACCGGGAGAAGTAGTTGGTGGCCAAACATGAGGAAGCCGGCTACGTGATGGGCCAGTTGGTCCACAGAGGTCGCGGAAAACCTGTTACGCGTATGCAGGCTCCGGATAAACCCCGGCACGAATATCATTGCGCCGAAATTATGAACGTTGGGATTTCCGAGGTAGGTTGCGACGGCGCTCTTTCCGTGCGTCGCCTGAACGCGTTTGAGATTTTCCGCCACCTCGTCAAGCGCTTCTTTCCACCCAATACGTTGCCAACCCTGAGGAGTACGTCGTACGGGATGCTTCAAGCGATCTTTATCGAAATGAATATCCTGCAAGGCGACGGCCTTCGGGCAGATGTACCCTCGGCTAAACGGATCATCTTTGTCGCCGCGGATGTCCAGACGTTGATCGGCTTGAACAGTGATTTCGATCCCGCATATCGCTTCGCAGAGATTGCAGGCGCGATAGTGAACTTTGTCTTTGTCCGTAGTATTCATAGGATTAAGTAGCCCGACCGTTAGGGAGGGTGTTGTGCAAAAAGCACCAACCGTTGATTCTGTATTCTCAGGTCAATGTCCGACTCGTCTCATGACATCCGTAAAGCGCGGATCTGTGCGCAGGCTGTCAAGCATTGGCTCGACTTTAAGATGGATCATGTAAAACGAACCCTCCTCGTAAGACTTAACGATGTACTTAAGCGCCTCGTCCTTCATCCCCAGCCCTACGTAAACGGTGGCGATGCTGTACGAAGGGACAAATTCTCTCCTCGATCGCTCTTGTAACTCACGGATGATCTTCAGCGCCTCATCTCTCCTGCCCGCCACCGCGTAGCCGTGACCGAGCGCCGCCGCTACCTCGGGGATAGAGTCCTCTATTTGCCTGGCCTTTTGAAACTGAGTGACCGCTTCGGTCAACTGCCCTTTTTGCTGGTAACAACGGCCGAGCAATACGTGCGACACCCAATAGTTCGGCTCGAGGTCGATCGCCTTTCGGAGTTGCTCGATCGCTTCGTCGTATCGTCGCGCGAAATATAAGTCCCAACCCAGGTCCGCGTTCACGGCGGCGGAGAGTGGAGCAAGTTCGAGAGCAAGCTTGTCCTCTGCAATGCTCTCGTCAAACCTTCCCATCGCCGCCAGGTGCCACGCAAGAAAGGAACGACCGAGCGCATAGTTTGGGTCAATCTCGATCGCTCGGCGGAATTCCTGCTCAGCCGTTTTCCAGTCCCAGTCATATTGAAGAAGGATCATGGCCCGCATGGTGTGGGCCTCGGCGAGATCGTCGTCGAGTCTTAGCGCGTTGTCGATCGCTTGTCGAGATTTCGGCACCGAATCTTTTGGTGCAAAGACCCAATCAGTTTGATTCAGATAACAGAAAGCTAAGCCGCTATAAGCCAGGGCGAAGTTGGGATCTTTGGCAATTGCCTGAGCGAAATATTCGATTCCCTTGTTGAAGCCTTCCTTCGTGTACCTCGACGCGTAGTAGTGTCCCTTCAAATAGAGCTGATAGGCCTCGGGATTTCTGGTGTAATGCCGGGTCGCCTTACCCGCTTCTGCTCCTGAGAGTTGCAACTTCAGGTTCTGAGTAATTTCAGTGCCAATTTCTCGTTGAGTCGCCATCAGGTCAACCATCTTGCGATCATACTGCTTACCCCAAAGCAACTTGTTATTTCTCACGTCTACAAGCTCAACGCTGATTGTCAGGTCGTCGCCGTGTTGGGCGAAACGTCCCGTCATCACTGCGTTTACGCCCAGCTCACTGCCGACTTTAATTGGGTCCACGTCTTTGCCTCGATAACGAAAGACAGAGCTCGTGGGGGTCACTTTGAGACCGGGCAATCGCGAGAGGCCATAGATCAACGACTCTGCCAGCCCGTCGGAAAGGTATTCCGTTTCTGCAGCACTGCTCCGGTTTTGAAATGGCAGCACGGCGATTGAATCAATCGGTTTGTTTTCGGTCGAACTTGAACGACGAAGATCGAGTGCATAGAAAATGCCGGCTGACGCCAGTAACAAGAAAGCTAGAGCCGTCACCAGGCCGAACTTGCGCTTCTTGATTTCACTGACAATGTATTCCGCACTCGAAGTGGAGAGCGCTTGGCCTCCCGAAGTTGTATTCACCACCTCAGCTTTTGTTTTCAGTGGTTTTGATGCGGGCGTAAGTCGGAGCTTATCCTGAAACTCCAGTTCCCTTCTTACGTCTTTCAGATCAATCAGCAAGTCCTTTACCGTTTGATACCGCTCCTCACAATCCTTTCTAAGCAGTTTATTTATGATCCTTTCAATCTCCGGTGGAGCGTCAGGCACCAGCTCATGAATGTAAAGCGGTTCCTTATGAAGAATCGCTCCGATCACATCCATTGCGGTTTCGCCTTCAAACGGCTTTCTGCCGGTCAGCATTTCAAAAAGCACCACGCCAAGACTAAAAATGTCGGTTCGCGCATCAACTCTTTTGCCCCTTGCCTGCTCCGGCGACATATACGCCGCCGTGCCGATGATCATCCCCGGGCTCGTTCCTCCTTTGAGTGTGGTGACCGCTTCCGCGGCCAGGACCGTGACCGGTTCTGTTACTTTAGCAATGCCGAAATCCAGGACCTTAATCAATCCGTCCGGACGGACCATTACATTCTCTGGTTTTATGTCGCGATGAACGATCTTCGCCTGATGGGCAGCTTGCAATGCCGAAGCAATCTGAATGCTTACGTCGAGCATCGACTTAAGCGACATGGGACCGCTACTCAAACGGCGGTGGAGGGTTTCGCCGTCAATGTACTCTGCGGCGATAAAGTGCTGTTTACCGGTCTCGCCGATTTCATAGATTGTGATGATGTTTGGATGATTGAGGGCTGAGGCCGCTTTTGCCTCCTGCACAAACCGGCGCATACGTTCGGAGTCTGCCGCGAGGTTTTCAGGCAGAATCTTCAGGGCGACTTTACGATCCAGCCTGGTGTCCTGGGCCAAAAACACTTCGGCCATCCCGCCTGCACCGAGCTTGGAGAGAATTTTGTAATGCGGCAAATCGAGGGTGGGGGAAAGTCCTTCCATTTCAGAGGGTCCTTGAGCAGGTCGTCTGCGTCGACTTAAGGAACTCCTTCGAGAGCAGCGTCTCTTTGAAGTGCGGCGATGCTGGGGTCCGCGCCGCTGTAGTCCGTCGGGAATCCACTACTACGTATCGCTTCGAGCGCTGATCTTACGAGCTTATCGTCCTTGATGCCAGAGCTACAGGCGCAGCTTCCGGCCACCGCAGCTTATTGGCGTGGCGACTCGACGCCGTTTTCAGGTACGGTTTAGGTGTCCAAGCCGATGCTATTATCCTTCGTCGCCGGTCAGGCGGGGTCAGCCAGTTGCTAATCCGAAAGCATGATTTTCACTTCCAGACAAGAAATCACGCGAAATCACTCGAAAGTATGACGACAAAACCTGGGCGAGAAATCTATCTTCCACACCTTAGCCAACGTAGCTATTAATTGACGGTGCTTCCTGCCCGTTTTGTACTTAACAACTTAGGAGAAAATCATGGAACTGGGAAATTTTTCTGTAAGCCTCGCAGTAAAAGATATTGAGGCGTCGAAGGCCTTTTACGAAAAGCTGGGTTTTACAGTTTTCGGCGGAGACCAATCGCAGGGTTGGCTGATTATGAAGAACGGCGAACATAACATTGGACTGTTTCAGGGCATGTTTGAGAAGAACATTCTCACCTTCAACCCCGGCTGGACTAGCGACGCTCAAGCGCTCAGCGACTTCACGGACGTTCGAGAGTTGCAACGCCAACTCAAAGCGAGTGGTGTAAACATGATTGCGGAAGCTGATGAAAGCTCTACAGGCCCGGCGAGCTTCATGATTGCCGATCCGGATGGAAACACGATTCTGGTGGATCAACATGTATAGACCTGAACCGTTATCGGTGGCGTCATTGCATGCTCGCGAAACCGCAGCCTGAAGGCTGTACTCTAAACGGCTGTATACTCAAACTATGTATTGCCCTCGGTGAGCAACTTCAAATGACGACGCAGTTAAATACTGCCGCTCGTGCGGCGAGAACTTAGCTGCCATAGCGCTGGTGATGGAAAGCGTTTGCCGGCGCGGTTGATGGGCAAGCTGGATGAATATCTGGAATGGACCAATGAACGCCTTCGCCGAGATAGTATTGTTTCGGCGTTTAGCGGGACTATATTTCTGTTTCTCAGTGTCTATCATCTGATCACCGAGAGTATTTCATTCACCGTAGTATTTACGTTTGTTTGTGCGTGTGCACTGTTCTTTTGGGCCATCTGGCACTTCCTGGTTTACCAGCGCAGCAAATCGGTGAACAAGAAGCAGAAGGAATTGCCTCGTGACTTGAATAATGAAGAGGTAGCGCCGGGAAATGTTCTCGGTTTAACCCAGCCCAGCAGTATTACCGAACTCACAACCCAGCGACTTGATACAAGCCAGACCAAAAAAGACTCACCGCAAAAATAAAAACAATGCTCGAAGAATACCAGCCACCGTCAGGAGAAACATCATGCACAACAAGACTACGCGCGCGCTTGCACTTTCGCTTTTAATGATCACAACAGCTGCGATTCAGAGCACTGCACAGACTCGACCGCGAGGCCGCGATTTAGGAATACCGTTCCCTGGGCGGCCAACAGGTCCATTGAATGCGATCACGGACGTTCCCGGCGTCGCTGTCGGACACGTCACGCTCATCGAGGGCGAAGGTAAACTCGTTCCCGGCAAGGGGCCGATTCGGACAGGCGTTACGGCAATTCTTCCGCGGCCGCGCGGCAACTGGGATCCGGTGTTCGCCGCAACGTTCAACCAGAACGGGAATGGCGACATGACAGGAATCAATTGGATCAAGGAATCCGGTTTCCTTGAAGGACCGATTCTATTGACTGGGACGCACAGCGTTGGGACGGTGCGCGACGCCGCGATTCAATGGCAGATAAAGAATGGCCGCCAGTTTGTCTTCACATATCCAATCGTCGCCGAGACGTTTGATTTTTTGAATGACGCGAACGGTGAGCATGTGAAACCGGTCCACGCGTTTGAAGCGCTCGATCGTGCCAGGACGGGACGCGTCGAAGAAGGGGCGGTGGGTGGCGGTACGGGTATGGGTTGTAACGGATTCAAAGGCGGCATCGGTACCTCGTCGCGAGTGGTGACCGCCGCGCAAGGTGGGTACACCGTGGGAGTGCTGGTCCAATGCAACTATGGTGGCGACCTGCGAATCGCCGGAGTTCCGATTCGTCCGGAGATCACGGACCTTGGGACCTGCAGTGTGCTTGAAGGGCCACAGAGCAGACCCTGGATTGCGGGCATTCCACGATGCCCAACAACCGGGCGAGGTGCGCGTAACGACGATAGAGATAACGCTGGCGCTGGGGATCACGAAGGTCGCGGATCGATCATCGTGATCGTTGCCACCGACGCGCCCTTGTTGCCACACCAACTGGAACGCATCGCGAAGCGCGTTAGCCTGGGAATGGGACGTTTGGGTAGTTTCGCTGGCAATTCATCGGGTGATCTGTTTCTCGCGTTCTCGACGGCAAACGCGGGCGCGGCGAAACCCGACGGCACACCTGCGTTAACCATGCTGCCCAACGACCGGATCGACCCGCTCTTCGGAGCGACGATCGATGCGACGGAAGAAGCCGTTGTCAACGCGATGTTAGCGGCACAAACGATGACCGGCGCAGACGGGATCCGCGTCTTTGCCTTACCCGGAGATCGTGTGGTCCAGGCATTGAAAAAGTACAACCGAATGAAGTAGCAAATGCGCTGCTGGGAAACTCGGTTCCCATGTTGCTTGGCAAGGTCGGTTTCGCTTATGGAATTGAACAGTCGGGTAGCTAAGCCGCCTCGTTGGGTTTCCATTAACGCGGCCAGCATCCGGTATTGTTTGTGTCGTTGTGTAGAAGTTGCGATAGTTATTGCTCACAGAAATTTCTGTAGCAATGAACCACGCCTTCGTTATATTGATCGTAGCAGGGTAAATGCTCCTGGCCGTGGATTGCTACACAGTGCTCAAACTGCTCATTGTTTCGTATGGTGCAATCATCACATTTTTCCTGCAGTGTTTTGCCGGCCGCATTTACGCTGTGGTCAGTTACAGGCGCAGATAATACAAGCGTCAACGCGAAAAACATTACAACGGCGGTAAAAAAAGAGAGAGGTCTTCTCATGGTGATCTCCTTTGAGTGATGGTGTGGACTGTTGTTTTCCTGGAGGAGGAGCGCCTTAATTAATATAGTTGGCAGCGAAAGTCAATGAAGTCTATGCCAATTGGAGCTTTGCACAAAAAAGTCTCGAGCCGGTTCGAGCGGAGCGTTGAGGACGGACAACGCTCGTATTAGTCCCTGATGTTTCGTGGACCGTTAAGGTTCGGAGACAATACGATCCACGAATCACAATAAACCACACAGACACACAACAAATAAGAGTTTTTGTGCAAGATCCAAATTTGGAATTTTGTTACTGCAGTATCTGCTCAATTCGAAGTTCCTTTGCTTCAAGTACACAGAACGGAGAGCCAACTTGTTAGCACCCATAACCTGCAATCGATTCAGACTCTGGATTCTTTTACTGTGCGCGCTTACAGCAAGCTGTTCCGCTAGATCATATGCGCAGGCAAACGACTGGACTCAGCCCTTTCCGCCATTCAGGATTGCGGACAATCTGTATTACGTCGGTAGCAAAGGATTGGCGAGCTATCTGATCACCACGCCGCAGGGACATATCCTAATCAACAGCAATCTTGAAGAGAGTGTTCCGATGATTCGGACCAGCGTGGAGAAGCTGGGCTTCAAGTTTAGCGACATCAAAATCCTCTTGATTAGTCATGCTCATTGGGACCACAACGCGGGCAGTGCCACCATAAAACGGCTGACTGGTGCAAAGTATTTGGTCATGGACGCGGACGTAGCAGCGGTAGAATCAGGTGGCAAGAGTGACTTTCAATATGGCAACGATCCATCGACTCACTATCCGGCCACGAAGGTCGATCAGGTTATCCGCGATGGCGAAGAGGTGAAGTTGGGAGGCGCGGTGCTCGTCGCGCACATTACTCCCGGACATACCAAGGGCTGCACGACATGGACGATGAAGGTTCAGGATAACGGAAAGTCTTACAACGTGGTGATCATCGGCAGCCCCAACGTGAATCCAGGCTACAAGCTGGTGAACAACTCGGCGTATCCAGCTATCGCGGCTGATTACGAACGGACCTTCCGCGTCCTAAAAGGTTTGCCCATCGATATTTTTCTGGGAGCGCATGGGAGTTACTTCGACCTCGAAACCAAATACGCCCGGCATAAGAAAAGCGGACTCGCAGCTTTTATCGATAGCCAGGGATACGCGAAATATGTCGCTGATAGAGAGCAAGCTTTCCGAACTGAGTTAGCGAAGCAAACCGGCGCGCAGCGGCAGGGCGCCACCCAGTAGTGCTTTCAGTCCGCTATTCTTACTTCTTAAAAAGCTTTGCGAATGCGTCACGAGCGTTCGACGGAGGTCCTGACGAAGTTTGGCGCTGGACAACAATCCGCGCCGTGAACAGTTCGCAGATGTTGCGCGCCTGTTTGTTCACAATTCGCGCGACGATCGGCTTTGTGCATTCCAGGCGCACGCCCGGATCGAAATATGTGCACTGACGGCAGCTGTGAAGGTCGGCGTTGCACTTTGGGCAAGAGCTGTCGAAGTTTATGCTCGGCGGAACTTTCGCTCCGCACGAGGCGCAGTTCAATGCCTCGCCAAATGCCATCATGCGTGGCGAGCGCGGGCCCTCACGATCCTGTGGTTTTCCCTGCGGCGATCCTTGCGACCTTGAGCGCTGCGGCTCGCGATCGCTTTGCATATAACCGCGCTGATTGTATTTGCGATCGCTCATCTGAATGGCTCCTTAGGATTGAAAGGATGCGGCGAATCATACGTGAAGTCGAGAGAATGCGACAGAGTTTGGAGTGACACTGGTCGGAGTGAGGTAACTTTTTTGGAGTGCGGTAACTCTTTTGGAGTGCGGTAACCTGTTACCGCTTTGGTCTTCGGCGACCTGTCGCCGCCGTCCTCCTACGCATTTGCCCGCCAATAGCAAAGGTCAGTTTAAACGACACCGGCGACAGGTCGCCGAAACCATAGCGCTGACAGGTTATCGCACTCCAAAATTACCGACGCTTCTTAGCCTTTGCTTTAGCAACTTGCCGCGTAGCTTTGGCGGCCGGCCTGGTGTTCTTCGCGGCTCGTGATTTGGTCTCGACTTTCGCAGGGGTCTGCTGAGCTTGCGTCTCATCGTCGTCGTTTTCCTTCGCGGGAGGTCCGACTTCGTTCAATGACGCGTTGATTAGGTCGTCGCTTGGGCGCCGTCCGTCGATGAAAGCAAAAACGTGGAAATTGGCTCCGCGTTCGCGGAGGGCTTCAATGCGGCCTTCGTTTTTCATCCTCGCCAGTTCGTTCATCACGAAATTCTGTTCGGCAATACTCATGTAGCGATAATCGATGTCAAATGCCAGGCCGGTCGAGTGTGGCGGCATATCAATCAGCACTGCGTAGCGGTTCACTCTGCGTAAGGCGCGTTGATATTGTTCCGGGCGAACTAAAGAGCTTACCGCGAGCGGACGCTCAAACTTATCCGCGTACCGCTTTGCTATCTCTTCAAGAACCTTCAGCGCCTGCGGTCTTAGGGAGCTAAGCAGATAGACCTTAAAAGTCTCGCGATCGGATGAGTTATCGAGATTGAAGGAACGTCCGCCGAAACCCTTTGCCAGCCCCTGTAATGAATCGTAATCGCGCAAAAGTTTCGGCCCGCCTCCCGGCGAACCAGAGGATAGCCCGTAGTATTGATTGATCAGCGCTCTATTCCCCTCTTTTGATTTCATTTCCAGCTGTCGCGCTGTTAAGTCAGTTTCCAGCTCGTCCCGCTTTGTGCCGCCAGTGTTACTCACCTCGCCTAACTGATCTTGCAATTCCGAAATTTCCCTTTGCAGTTTCGCGCGTTCAGATTCAAGCCGCTTGTAGGCATCGCGTAGTCCGACTTCATCATCGGATGTTTTCAAGCGACGTCGATAAGGCAAATTGGTATCGGCCTTGAAGTGAAAGAGTACCCTAAGGGTTCCAACTATCCGAATAACAGGACGCTTTCGTTATTCACTCAGGAGGCTCAGGGAACGCTGGAGATAACCCACTCGACCTCGGAAAAAATCGCGGGCAAGTTTGATATCAGGGATAATAACCTCGTGATTACGGGAAACTTTGATTGCTTGGTGACGACCTATTTCATGAAGTAGCAGACGGATATCGGCACCAGCCTTGCTGTAATCCCGATATGCCCGCTAGTTGTGTTCGAAAACAAGCTGTTGACTCCGAAGAAACCGCCGATCGCGGCGTCGCGAATAAGGCTTACACCGGCTTTGTTCGCGTACGTGGTGCGCGGGAACATAATCTCAAAAACATCGATCTGGACATGCCACGCCACGCCCTCGTTGTCTTCACCGGCGTGTCTGGTTCGGGGAAGTCATCGTTGGCATTCGGTACGCTTTATGCCGAAGCACAGAGACGTTATCTCGAGTCGGTTTCGCCCTACGCACGTAGGCTCTTTCACCAGATGGCCGTGCCCGATGTCGATAGCATTGACGGCTTACCGCCGGCAGTAGCACTGCAGCAACAACGAGGCTCACCCACTACGCGCTCGTCTGTAGGCAGCGTCACGACACTCTCTAACCTGCTCAGGATGTTGTATTCGCGCGCCGGTGATTATCCGGCGGGCCAAACGATTCTTTATGCCGAGTCGTTTTCGCCAAACACCGCGGAAGGCGCTTGTCACCGATGTCATGGGCTGGGCCGTGTGTATGAGGTGACCGAGGAGTCGATGGTGCCGGACGACTCACTTACGATTCGCGAGCGTGCGATCGCCGCATGGCCCACCGCCTGGCAGGGACAGAACCAACGCGACATCCTGACCACACTCGGCTACGACGTAGATCGTCCATGGCGTGAACTGCCAAAGAAGGATCGCGACTGGATCCTCTTCACCGACGAGCAGCCGCAGGTGCCGGTCTACGCAGGCTATGACGCACGGGAAGTACGGAGCGCACTGAAGCGCAAGGAAGAGCCGAGCTACATGGGAACGTTCACAGGGGCGCGGCGTCACGTGTTGCATACGTTTGCCAACACCCACAGCGCGCTCATGAAGAAGCGTGTGGCCCAGTTTATGTTGAGCACCGAATGCCCTGAATGCCATGGCAAGCGACTTCGTCGCGAGTCGCTATCAGTGAAGTTTGCGGGAATGGATATTGCCGAACTCTCGCGTTTGCCGCTGAAAAGATTGGCAACCGTCGTGAGGCCCTACGCCGACGGAGCCGCACCGGGTTCTGCCAAGCTAAAGAAAGAGCATCCGGAGCAGGCGATTGTTACGCAACGCATCTGCGAGGACCTGGCTGCACGACTAAAGGTGTTGCTTGACCTCGGCCTTGGTTACCTTTCGCTGGAACGCAGTACGCCCACTTTGTCACCAGGTGAACTGCAACGTCTCAGACTCGCCACTCAAGTCCACTCCAATCTGTTTGGCGTGGTTTATGTGCTCGACGAACCGTCGGCAGGTTTGCATCCAGCAGATACCGAATCCCTCCTGGCGGCCCTCGACCAGTTGAAGGCGTCCGGCAATTCCCTCTTCGTCGTCGAACACGAACTCGATGTGATTCGTCATGCTGATTGGATTGTCGACGTTGGACCAGCGGCCGGTGAACACGGTGGCGAGATACTTTACAGTGGTCCACCCGCGGGACTTGAGCAAGTAAGGGAGTCGCAAACCCGGCGACATCTTTTCGGTGAAGCTTCACTTGCCTTCCGTAAACCACGCTTGCCTAAGACCTGGCTGACGCTGACTGGTGTGACGCGCAACAACCTGGACCATCTCGACGTCAAGTTTCCGCTAGGCGTGTTCACAACCGTAACCGGCGTGTCGGGTTCGGGCAAGTCGAGTCTGGTCAGTCAGGTGTTGGTAGAACTGGTGGCAGAAGAACTGGGCCATTACCTCTCGCCAGGTGAAGACGAGAGCGAAGCTCTGGAGAACACTGCCGTAGCCACGCTTGGCGGCAAGATAACCGGGGGGATGGAAGCCATCAAGCGCCTGGTAGTAGTCGACCAGAAACCGATCGGCCGCACGCCCCGCTCGAACCTTGCAACTTATACCGGACTCTTCGATTACGTCCGCAAGATCTTCGCCGCAACCAGGGCTGCGCGGGCGCGCCGCTACGATGCGGGCCGGTTTTCATTCAATGTCGCCAAAGGGCGCTGTGAAAATTGTGAGGGCGAAGGCTGGGTCATGGTGGAGTTGCTGTTTCTGCCCAGCGTCTATGCACCTTGTCCGGTCTGTCATGGCGCGCGATACAACGCTGAGACTCTGGAAATAAAGTATCGCGGCAAGAGCATCGCCGATGTGTTGGGGATGACCGTGGATACTGCCTGGGAATTCTTTGCTGAGGAGCCACATGTTCATCGTTCGCTTGGAGTGTTGCGCGAAGTCGGCCTCGGTTATATCCGTCTTGGCCAGTCGGCAACGGAACTCTCCGGTGGTGAGGCGCAGCGAATCAAACTCGCAACTGAGCTGCAACGGATCCAACACGGCAACACACTTTATGTACTCGACGAGCCAACGACAGGACTGCATCCAGCAGACGTGGAGAAGTTGATGGTCCAACTGGATGGGCTCGTTGAATCAGGGAATACGGTTATCCTGGTTGAGCATGACATGCGGGTCGTTGCCGGCAGCGACTGGGTTATCGACATCGGACCAGGCGCGGGCGAAGAAGGTGGCCGCATAGTGACTGCCGGAACGCCGCCCGAAGTGGCGAAATCGAACAAGAGCCGCACCGCGCCGTATCTGGCCCGCTTTGGAGTGGTCCGAACACGCCCGCGCTGATTTCAGCCATTCCTAACGCTGAAAGCGTTCGCTAATTTCAGCCCAGGGTTGCGCTTTTGGCAACCCTGGGTAAACGCATCATTCTCGAATGCCCAACTCTGAAGGAGTTGCAACGGAAGTTGCATTTCTATTTGAATGCAGTCGCAACTCTTTCAGAATTGAGGTGTCTCATCTGGCATTCGATCCCCAGGGTGTCAAAGAAACCTCGGCTGAATTAGCGAACGCCTTCTGCGTTAGGATGGGCCGCGACTCGATATCACATTCGGTGTTGACTCTTCAAAGGATCCACCTTGCTGTCGCCAGCACTTAATCCCAAACGTGACGCTCATCGTACTCAATGCCGTAAGCTTTCAAAAAAGCGCGATACTCATTCTGAAATGTTACTCGCTCGTGATGCTCCTCCTGGTTTTCTATATATCTAATAGTTTCGTCAAGATTGGACTGACTCACAGAAAAGGCGCCATAACCATGTTGCCAGTGGAACTTTGCCAGCGTGGGGGAAAGCTCTTTTGCAAAAGCTGAAGACGTGCGTTTTATTTCCTTTACAACCGAGGCGATGGAATGAGTCCTCGACAAGGCAAACAGCGCATGAATATGATCTTCAACACCGTTGACGATTAGCGTTTCGCAATTCTGTTTACGGAGCATCTTCGCAAGGTACTCATTGGTGTCAGTTCGTAACTTCTTGTCACTAAGAAACGGGAATCGATTTTTGGTTGAGAAAATGAGGTGCGTCCAAATTCGCGCAAGTGATTGAGCCATGAGGGCAGGTCCTCCTATTCGTTTTGGGAATACCTGGAAATTCTATCGACAGACGGGTGAGAGGTCGTCATGGTGCAAGAAAGGGGTGGGTTCAGCTTTATGAAAGAGTCCAAGCATGAGGCATCGAACGCCGCATTCCTGCGAATACGAGGAGTAACACTTAAGGTGTTCGCTAATACCGGCCCAGGGTCTGCTTTGAAACCCTGGTATCGAAGGTGAACGGTGAGGCAACTGGCGGCGCAACTCCTTCAGAGTTGGGCATTCGAGGATGATGCGTTTACCCAGGGTTGCCAGAGCGCAACCCTGGGCTGAAATTAGCGAACGCTTTCAGCGTTAGGAATTGGTGCACCCCGCTTCGGCCACTATTGGCTATCGCGTTTCCTGCAGTCCTGCCCTACCATGTGCGGGACGGACCAAACCTCGAGCCCATTCTGACGGAGCTTCAGGAGAGCGAATGGCTGAAGACCTTCCTGCGGAAGAAATCCTCAAACAGCTTAACGAACGACTCGAGCTACTCGAGCGCGTGCTCGCAACTAACACCGCCCGGTTGCACGGCATTGAGAAGCATCTCGAAATTCCCGACCAGCAGGAACGAATCGCCGAGATCTTCGCCGCCGGAAAGCGTGAGATACCCACAGACACCGGCGATGTGCCGACAAAAGCAACCGCGGCTGAAACACGTTTACCGGGTAGCCCATCAAAGGGATTAAGTTCTTTAGGAGCATCACAAACTCCGCCGGTCACACCATCGACGGACGAAACTCCTCAACAAACGCAGCCGCAGTCACAACCTCCCGAGCAACCCCGGCTACCGTCTGAGGCCGAACCGCCGCACAAGATCGAAACGCCCCCTTCTCCTTCTCAATCAGCGAGGAACGAGGCTTCCATCTATCGCGCGGCCGACCCTTCATCATCGAGAGAAACGTCCGACTCGCACCGCTACTCGTCTCGTCCGGCGGATGCTCCCTTCACTCTCAACGTTGAAGATCCGTCCGAAGACTTTGCGCGCGAAGAGAAACATCGCGATTTGGAGTCGACCATCGGTGGTAGCTGGTTCAACTGGATCGGCATCATCGCAGTCACATTCGGCATCGCCTTCTTCCTGAAATACGCTTTCGACAAACAGTGGATTGGCCCACTGGGACGTGTCGGCATTGCAGCTCTCGTGGGTATTGGTTTGCTCTACTTGGGCGACCGCCTGCGGAGACGCGGGCTGAAGTCTTATGCCTATGTCCTTTCGGGAGGCGGAATACTCATTCTGTATCTGTCGGACTTCGCTGCCTACAACTTCTACCAACTGATCAGCCAGCCGACGGCCTTTGTGTTAATGGCCGCTGTGACGACGACGGCAGTGCTCTTGTCGGTGCGCCTTAATGCGCTACCCGTCGCTTTCCTCGGACTCGTCGGCGGATTTCTGACCCCCGTGTTGCTCTCGACGGGCGTCGACAATCAGATCGGTTTGTTCACATACATTGCCCTGCTCGACGCTGGAGTACTCGCCCTCGCTTACTTCAAGCGCTGGCGCAGTCTCGACTTCGCGTCGTTTGCCGGAACGGTGTTAATGACAATGGGGTGGGCGGCCAAGTTTTACGAACCCGGCAAGGTTTGGATCACACTGTTTTTCCTCAGCGTCTTCTTCATGCTTTACTCGCTGCTGGCAATCTTCCACAACGTACTGCATCGCCGGCTGACACAGTGGTTCGACGTGACGCTGGCCCTGGCTAATGCCGCATTCTATTTTGGCTTTAGCTACGTGTTGCTTATCGACGCTGGCCTGGACCACACGACGCCCGCAACCCAGGCTTTTCTTCTCTGTATTTTCTTCACTGGATTGTTCTACATAACGTGGCGTCGCAGCCCTCAGGATCTCCTGCTCAGGTACAGTTACGTTTGTGCCGCAGCGACCTATCTCACAGTCGCAATCGCTATTCAACTGGAACTGCATTGGGTGACGATGGCCTGGGCAGTCGAGGGCCTGATGCTGACGTGGGTTGGCCTGCGATCCGGCGAAAAGGCGCCGCGCCATGCGGGTCTCGCCGTTTTCTGCGTGGCCATCGGCCGATGGTTCCTCCGCGACATGCTGACGGTTGACTACAGTCTCGACTCCTCGTTCTTACCGCTGTTGAACCAGCGCGCGCTGTCATGCGCAGTTCTCGTCGGCGCGATAGCAGGCGCTGCATGGCTTTACAAACGAGCGGGAAACGTCGACGAGGATTATCGCTCAACCCTTCTGACTTTCTTCGCACTCACTGGCAACACCTTAGCCCTGGCTCTCTTGACGCTTGATATCAACGACTACTTCTCTATGCGCGCGTTAGGCAGCGTAGGCGACGTCCGCGAGCGAATCGAAAACACGAGGCAGTTCTCGATCTCCATGCTGTGGACGCTTTATGCAGCGGCCCTCCTGGCTGTAGGACTGCTGCGGCGCACTATGCTGTTGCGCCGGTGCGGACTGGCCTTGCTGCTGGTGGCCATCGGCAAAGTTGTGGCTGTGGACTCCAATTTCTATGCAGCGTCATGGCACCTCCCACTGATAAACCAAACCTTCATAGCCTACGCGCTGTTGATTGCGGTACTTATTTTCGTCGCATGGCTGTACAGGCGCAGCCCCGAAGCTGACGGAGATGAGCAGCGGGTGGTAGTTCCCGGCCTCATCGGCTTGGCCAACGTGCTCGCGCTCGCAGCACTCAGTCTCGAAGTCTTTGGTTACTACGATCGCTCGATTGCCAGGCTCGCGATGGCCAGCACTGAAACCATCCGCCAGTTGGAGGAAGGCAAGAGTTTCACCCTGGCGCTGGTTTGGACAATCTACGCTCTTTACGTATTCATGGTGGGTCTCGGACGCAATAACCGGATCTGGCGCCTTGGTGGGCTGCTGCTTCTGGTAGTCACAACGCCTCTAATTTTCGCGAACCTGAGTTATTACAATGCGCCTTGGCACACATTTGTCTTTAACCGGACAATGGGCGCGTTCGCAGTTTTCATTGCTGCGCTTTGGCTCATAGTGCGAGCTTATCGCCGTTCGAGTGGAGTGTTCGAGGAAGCGGCGGCAGTGCATCATGGGGCGATCGTCACCGCGAACGTGCTTGCCATCATCGCCCTGAGCGCGCAGGCTGCGGGTTACTACGAAGCGAGGATCGCTGAGGAGTTTGCCCGCGCGGGAGCCACCGAGCTCTACGCCGATGGCAGTACAACCCTGCAGAATCTTGAGCTGGCGAAGCAGCTTTCACTCTCGGTAATTTGGGCGGTATACGCGAGCGGTATGCTCCTTGTCGGTCAGATCCGTGGCCTGCGTCTGCTGCGCGTGATGGGGTTGGGACTACTTTCCGTGACCGTGCTCAAAGTATTCATCTGGGATTTGTCGTCGCTCGACCGCATCTACCGAATTATTTCGTTCATCATGCTGGGTGCGATCCTTTTGGTTGTGTCCTACTTCTACCAGCGTGGACAATATCCGGTTGAAGAGACTAGCATCGATTGATTTGTAGGGGTGCCCTCCGTGGCTGCCCCTCTAACGTTTCCCGACTCTCGACTCGGAACTCAATTGCGCGAACCGAACGGGGCGGCCACGGAGTGCCGCCCCTACAAATTATTCGCTGGACTTCACTCGTGGCGGAGCGCAATCAGCGGATCGACTTTCGTCGCACGACGAGCCGGAATGGTGCACGCCACGAGCCCAACAACAATGAGCACCAGCGATACAACGCCGAATGTGACGATGTCTGTCGGACTAATACCAAACAGCAGGCTGCGAATCACGCGTGTGATCGCGAGAGCGCCACTCGCGCCTAAGACAACCCCGGCGAGAACCACCTTTAACCCCTGACCAAGAACCAGGCGAAAGACGTTCGCTCTCTTCGCACCCAACGCCAGTCGGACTCCTATCTCCGGCGTACGCTGCGTCACGGTATACGACACAACACCGTAAATTCCGGTTGCGGCGAGTAACAGCGCTACGACAGAGAAAACCGACAGCACTCGTAGATTGAATTTTCGCGGCGCGACAGAGTCTGAAAGAAACTCTTCCAGGGTTCTTACATTTGATGTAGCCACGTCGCGATCTATGTTATGCAACTCACGACGAAACGCGCCTTCTACTGCACGACTGTCGGCAGCGGACCTGACCATCCAGTAGTGACTGTTCCTAATCAAGCCCACGTTGTCTTCGTGAAACTGGGCTAAGGGCAAATAGAGATCAAAAGTCGGATCGCTTTCCAGATTGGTGTGCTTCACATTGCCGACAACGCCAACTATTTCGACAGGACGCGGACCCTCATTGTTGTCGTCAATATTTATTCGGGCGCCAATTGGGTTTCCGCCGGGCCATAACCGCCTCGCCATCGTTTCGTTGATGACAACCACCGGGACACTCTTGCCATTGTCGTGTTCGTTAATCGGCCGGCCCTGCAAGAGTGGGATCTTCATTGCATGAAAGTAGTCAGGAGTTGCCACACGGTATTGAGCCTTGTGCGCGTCACCTCGCGATGTCGCCTGGTTGGGAAGAGTGAAATCAATGCTGCTGCGTCCTTCACTCATCGGTATATATATATATAATATCTACATAGGGTTGTCAAGTGCGAACTGGAAGACGTCCCGGCACTGCGCCGTTTAGAGTGCGGACTTGTCCGCACGACGGGCACAAGTGCCCGAACTAAATGGGACGAGGGTCACATGACCGTAGCACTGAAAAGGTCAGCGCATGTTGTTGACCTACTCGAGCGCGCGCGGTATGGTTATGACATAAACAGGTTTCACCCCCGACAAGTACGAGAATCCTCTCCCGACCAAGAACCCCCTAGTTAATTACGAATTCCGATTGCAGATCGCCAATTGAAGGCTGGTTGTGCAGTTGGAATTAGCCGTAACCATCCGAAAGGATTGGAGACTGACCTGCAGTTTTTCAAAGGGGCTCTGCATGAGATTTCTAAACCGGACGAACTACCCACCCGCTATCGCTTGTGGCACTGACTTCATAGTCGCACCTCTGCTGATTCACGGATTGTTACTGATATTTAGTCTCATTCTTCTGGCTCCAACAGACTCATCGGCGTTCCCGAGGGCGGAGAAACGTAAAGGGCATTCGACCGGGCGTCAGTTGACGCGGGCGGAATTGACAGAGGCGGAAGAACGTCTCGCAACGATGGGTTACGGTACGGGGCGAGTTGACGGAGTGATCGATAACGTCACTCGAAACGCTTTGGTAGCTTTTCAGAAATGGGAAGGACTTAAAGTTACCGGCCGTCTGAGCCGCGCAGACTTTGAGGCGATCACGACTGCAAGTCCACCGCAGGCAAAAGAGTCGGGTTACTCGCACGTTGAAGTTGATATCGATCGGCAGGTGCTATTGTTTATCGACGATGAGGGAAAGGTCATACGGGCCCTTCCAATTTCTTCCGGCAGCAACAAACAGTACAAAGAAAAAGGCGGAAGCGGGTTGGCCTATACGCCGCGAGGGCGCTTCAGGATAAACGCAAAGATTTCAGGGTGGAGAAAATCACCTCTAGGATTGCTTTACTATCCCAGTTACTTCAGTGGTGGCGTTGCGATCCATGGAAGTCCTTCGGTGCCGCACCAACCTCAAAGTCACGGTTGCATTCGTATTCCTATGTCAGCTGCGGTGGAGGTAAGCAGGCTGATGCCGGTAGGAACGATTGTTCTCATTTATGATCAGCAGTCGTTCGTTTCGGCGAAGGAGTGGGCCGAAGCCGATAAGCAAAAGCAGGAAGCGAGTGTTCGGTAGCCCGCGAGGCTAACAAATACGGCGACTGGGAACAATTAGGGCTACTTTGAACGGTTAGAGGTCGGGAAGGAGGGCTTGCCCCCGCTCGTCGCTGTTCCATGACTAGTCTTTTTAGGGGAAAAGCTCAGTCTTCGCGCACGTTTCGGAAAGTAATCGAATAGCGCAGCGCCTCCACCGGCCGGATGCTGTGATGCCAATCCATCCGCGCTCGCCCACTCAAGAGATAGGCGGAGCGCGGCTTCAAATCAGCGTTCGCGCGCTGCCACTGCCGTGAAGGTCTTTCCGCATCCGAAACGTTCTCGATCTTCTTGCGGAAGCGCAACACACATGGCGCGAGCAATGACACGCCAATGACTTGTCCAAACACCGCCTTATCACGATGCCATCCCACACCGGCGCCTGGGCGATACTCAGTTACGAGTACCTGCTGAAGCGCGTCGTCTGGCATGTTTGCGAAAGACGCGGCACGCGCACGCAGGTTGAGAAGAAAGTCAGGAATTTCCTCTGCCTCCTTCAGACTGCGTCCAGCGAAATCATATTGCCATCCGTATGAGACTACGCGCCGCTTGCCGAGGTAACCGTGGAACTCAAATTCACGGAAGGGTAGTTCACGAATGCGGACGACTAGCGCGGACTCATCAGCAGGGCTAATGAGCGCCGGTTGGTATCGAAAGCCCTCGGGAGCATTTACCGCTGACCCGTGTTCATCGCCGATCCTGTCTAACAAACTAAACTGATTCATCATGAGAATGATACTGATGAGAAACGGAGGGCGAAGGATGCAATGGCCTCTGGAGCTAAGGCAATCCCAATCCAAATGTCAGTACCGGGTTCACATTAATCGACTCATCGTCATCACGCGGAGCGATTTTATTTAGCACCGCGGCTTCAGCCCGGTGACCATGGTCCGCTTTTCACAAATGAGCCGTTTTAACGGTTTTAAGTCCAAGGGATGAACCGTTAAAAACGGTTAAGTAAAGTTGAGTCTCTCATTATTTCACCGGCTAAAGCCGCGGTGCTAATGAGATCGCTCCGCGGGGACGAGGCTCCCCAAGGTGGCGCTAACTTCACGCCCCAAGTTCAGCAATTGGCTATCCCTGTCGGCGCACCGGCATGTGCAAGTGGAAATTTAAGAACAAAGAACACGCCCAACGCGTACAAGTATCCATGAATAGCCCCCCGAACGATCAAGGCAATACACCCGAAGTCCACGTCCCACAAGAAATTCAAACAACGCGCAAACCATTGCGAATCTGGCCCGGAGTTGTAGCCGCACTTCTCCTGGTGGTGTTCAGGTTTGGCGCGCCCGAGCTCGCGCCGCATGCTGAGATCTTCGGCATGCCGCTTATTTTCGTTGGATTGCTTGCAGCGATGGTGTGCATTCTGGCTATCGTCGTGTGGTGGCTTTTCTTCAGCCGGCTTCGCTGGGTCGACCGTCTCGGCGGCCTCGCTTTAATAGTATTGACGTTGTGGGTGACTTACCGGCTTGTGCATGAATCGATTCGAGGCGGCTCGATGGGTTACTTGATGCCGGTCCTGGCTGTCCCAATCATGGCTCTTGCCCTGGTGGGTTGGGCCGTGGTTATTCGCTTTTCAAACTTGCCTCGCCGCATATCGCTCGCGATCACCATCGTCGCTGTGTGCCTGGGATTCACACTGATTCGCACTGGTGGTCTATCAACCACTTTCGACAACGACTTCCACTGGCGGTGGTCGAAAACTCATGAAGAAAAGCTCCTGGAGTCGGGTGATGAAACAACTCAAGCGGGGGCGGTTCCCTTGCCTGCCACAGTTATCACTGGCGCCGATTGGCCGGGCTTTCGTGGCCCACTGCGCGACGGCATTGTTCGCGGGTCACAAATTAAGACCGACTGGTCAGCTTCGCCGCCGGTAGAGATGTGGCGTCAACCGATTGGACCGGGTTGGTCCTCGTTCGCAGTCCAGTCTGGTCGTATTTTTACGCAAGAACAGCGTGGCGACCATGAGGTCGTTTCCTGTTACGACTTATCGACCGGCAAGCCTGTATGGAAGCACCGCGATGTGACTCGATTTTACGAGTCGAATGCGGGTTCAGGTCCTCGCGCCACGCCCACTATAAACAATGGTCGCGTCTATTCACTTGGTGCGACGGGAATACTAAACGTGCTCGATGCCGGCACAGGTGCTGAGGTGTGGTCGCGCAATACAGTTAATGACACTGGAGCGAAGATTCCTCATTGGGGAATTGCCGGCTCGCCGTTGGTGCTTGCCGATATGGTCGTAATAGCCGCTGCCGGAAAGCTCGCCGCCTATGACCTCGCATCCGGCAAACCTCGGTGGAACGGTCCCACCGGTGGCGGAAGTTACAGCTCGCCCCAGTTGGTGACTATCGGCGGCGTTCAGCAAATTGTGCTGTTGAGCGCAGCCGGCGCAACCGGCGTCGCTCCGGCCGACGGTGCAAAGCTCTGGGAACACGCGTGGGAAGGCGTACCTATCGTGCAGCCAAACGTCACCGACAACGGCGACCTTCTAATTGCTGTTAGTGAAAGCAGCGGCACGAGGCGACTTGCAGTTGCGCAAGGTGGTAACGGTTGGACCACGCAAGAACGCTGGACAACTGAGGAGCTAAATCCTTACTTCAATGATTTCGTGGTCCTTGATGGACATGCTTATGGATTTAATGGAAACAGTCTTGTTTCCATCGATCTTGCTGACGGTAAGCTCAAGTGGAAAGGTGGAGGCTTCGGCAATGGCCAACTTATTTTGTTGACCGACCAGAAACTATTACTGGTCTTATCGGAGCAAGGTGAGTTGGGGATTGTGAAGGCGGATCCCCATCAGTTCACCGAGCTCGCGCGAATCCCAGCAATCAAGGGCAAGACATGGAACCACCCGGTGCTGGCCGGCGATGTGGTACTGGTCCGAAACGCCGAGGAGATGGCCGCGTTCAAACTGGCCCTCGCACGCTAACGCTCTTTGTATTTTCGAGGTTCGCCTCGAAAGGATAGCCTTACTGCACCGAAGGCGGCATGGCCCTGGCTTCTTCATAGCAGTAATGTGTCTTCACGGTTCAGACTCAAGTGGACAACTGTTTCCACGTGATGGGTCTGCGGGAACATATCAAAGGCCTTGATGCTATCGAATGAATATCCTGCGGCCATTAATTTCTTGAGATCACGAGCGAGGGTCGCCGGGTCACAAGAGACATAGACGATCCGGTCCGGACGCACTCCAATGATCCCCTTAATCACTCTGTTCTCCGCACCCGTACGCGGAGGATCCAACAACAGAACATCGATGGGCTCGAACGAACGGTAGTGTTGCAGCCATTCGCCTACGTCGAGGGTGACCAGCTCGGTGTTGTCAAAACCTGCAGACTCGAGATTGCGCCAGGCAAAATTTGTTGCCAGCTCATTTGCCTCTACTGCTACAACCTCGTCAAAACGCCGTGCTAATGGCAGCGTAAACAGACCCACGCCACAGTAAAGGTCGATGGCGATCTTTCCTCTTTTTTCGCCAACCGCCTCTCCAATCAGTTGGGGCAAAAGCTCATGATTTATCTGGAAGAACGCTTCCGCACTGAAGTGGTAGATCTCGTCTCGGACGACTCGCGTTACTTCCCTTGTCTCGAAGCCTGCCAGCTGCGGCGAAAGTGAAATCCCATCGTCGCCGGCAACCACCTCGATATCTCTTAGCTGCGGCGTGGGTGCGCCCGAGTTGATCTCGCTTCTAACGCTTTCCAGGGTCTGCTGGAGGGGCGGAGTGAGCACTGCGCAATACTCCACGTCGCAAACATCGCGTGAACCGCGCACGAAGTAGCCCAACTTTCGCCTGGTCGAATCGACTTGCCACATTGCGCGGGCCCGATAATGCCACTCCTTTGGCGAGCCCACGATCGGAATATCCAGTGGTCCATCGATATGTGCGATTCGATGCAGACAATCCCTGATGATCTCAACCTTCGCTTCGAGCTGTGCCTCATAAGTCAGTTGTTGAAAATCGCATCCGCCGCACAACCCGAAGTAGGGACATGGTGGTTCCACACGAACCGGCGACGGCCTGAGGATTTCAACGATCGAGGCAAAGCCAACGTTGCCCTGGACTCGATCCACTTTCACACGGACCAAATCACCCGGGGCCGCAAGCGAAACAAAGAGCGTTAAGCCCTCTGCATGGGCCAATCCAACCCCGCCCGGGAGCAAACGCTCAATTTCGACTTCGAAAGTTTCGCTTCGCGGCTTTTGATCTATGCGGTCCATTGATTCTGAGTAGGAACAGACATACGAGCGTTATATCTAAACCCGAGGCCACCGTTTAGATCGGGCACCCGAGACTACCGTTTAGATCGGGCACTTGTGCCCGGAAGCGCGGCGAATTATGCGTCCGAAGCCGTGCGTTGCAAGCGGGCACAAGTGCCCGATCTAAACGGCGGTCACGTGGCTTTGTGGCTTTCATCTTGGGCCTTGGGAACTGGACCGCTAGTCTCACGCATCCTACAGATAAAACAAACTGAGACGTGGAATGCCGTAGAGATCTCGCAAACGTTTCAGCAAGAAGTTGTCGAACGTTTGCTGGTAAACCGCCGGCTCCATGTGCCTGCGATAAGGTTTCAACTGTTCTTTTACTTCCACTTCATACGCCGCTAGATGTTCGGAACCCTCCTGACGGACCGCGTCCCCCAGCATTCGCTCCAAACCCGTTAGTGACTGTTCCAGCTTCTGCGCGTCGGGAACGGATGTAGTTTTAATTTCTTCTTCCAGGTCTGTGAGCAATTTTTCGGCGCGCTGAAGTGCGTCGGAAAACTCGTTTTCCGTGAGTCCCATCCGGCGACCCAAAGCTGACTTCAACTCCGAGCGTCCCCTACTCAGGTGGTCAAGGATGGCCGCTTGCGAAAAAGGCGAGCCTTCGCCGTTTTGTTTCGCATCTGCAATCGGTTCATCGCTTGCGCCAACTCGTGACTCGAGCCATTCGGCGTATTGCGCTTCAACCTCCTCCTGGCAATACAGCAGGCTCTTGACAGTACGCTTGCGCGGCTTGGATTCCCAGGAGTCAAACGCCTTCTCGATGCCGCGCAGGGCTACGTGCAACGGAACCTGCATCTCTTTCCAACTCTCGATCAGGGCCCAATCCATCGGGCTAACGAGTAAATGCCTTCCGCGGCGACGAATAAACGCGTCTTCGATTTCAGTGAAATAGTTGAAGTAATTCAATACGAGTTCAATGTCCAAAGTCCAATGTCCAAAGTCGGGGCGCGAAGTTAGAGTTCAAGCTTTAGCTTGCGTGCGTCGGGCGAAAAGCACAACCTGAAGGTTGAACTCTAAACTTCGCGCCCCGACTTTGGACTTTGGACATTGGACTTTGGACTGGGCCGAGTCCGTTCGTAGACAAGTCGTAATCCTTCGAGCGTTAACGTGTCGTCCACCAGTTCTATAAACTCAGAACCGGTTGCAATCAGTGAAGCGAGTCCACCGGTGGCAATCACCCGCGGCGTTCCACCCAGCTCGTCAATCATTTTTCTAAGCACTCCATCAACCAGACCCACGAAGCCGTGGTACAGGCCCGACTGCATCGCCGCGATCGTTGATGTCCCGATAACCTTTTGCGGTCTCCTGATATCAACACGCGGCAACTTGGCCGTTCGCTCAAAAAGCGCGTCGGAAGAAATCATGATTCCCGGTGTAATAATTCCCCCAACGTACTCGCTTTGTTGATTGATCGCGTTGAAGGTCGTCGCTGTTCCAAAATCCACCACGATGCAGGGAGCGCCATACTTTTCGATTGCCGCCACAGCATCAACGATTCTGTCGGAGCCAACATCGGATGCGGGCTGGTAGAGAATTTTCAGGCCGATGTCCGTCGTGTGGTCCACAAAGAGCGGAGTCAGGTGGAAATATGTCTCCGCCATGGTCTTAAGCGTGTAATTCAACGGTGGAACTACCGACGCGATCGCGATCGCATTTATAGCTTTGAAATCGAGATCGGCCAGCTCAAACAGATTGCGAGCGTGGACGCCATACTCGTCGACAGTGCGCGACCTCGCGGTAGTTAACCGCCAATGTGCGACGAGTTCGGCGCCATTGAAAACGCCCAGCGAAGTGTTTGTGTTTCCCGCGTCAATAACCAGCAGCATAGTTCAGTTCCAGTTTTCGTTAAGTTGCCAGCACCTCTTCGATTGCATCTGCGGCGGCTGAAGCTCCGTTTTCTTTTTGCACCCTCCCGCCAATCTCACTCGCTTTGGAAAAGTATTCAGGATTTTCCAGCAAGTCCTTCAATTCCCGCGTAGCTGTCCTGGCATTGTAGCGCGGCCGCGGGATCGTGCGCCCGCAACCAATGCGCACCACGCGCCAGGCATTGTCAAATTGATCGTGGGCATGAGGGATAACTAACTGCGGCCGGCCTGAACGTAGTGCTTGCCCGGTCGTTCCAACCCCGCCCTGATGTACGACTGCAAGGGAACGGGAGAAAATTTCTCCAAAGGGTGCGTATTCAAATGCGGCGACTCCTTCAGGCAAAGGCCCGTCAGGCAGATTGCGCTGATGCCCGATCAACAACAGTGCCCTTTGACCTAGTGCCTGCGCAGCCCTGGCTGAGTCGCGGTAAAAATCCTGGGCCACCCAGAACGCAGACGAGCCGAGCGTGAAAACCAGCGGAGGTGGTCCGTCATTCAGAAAGGCCAACAACTCAGGATTCAGCGCATTCTCGCCAAAGTAATCACGACGATCGTAAAACGGGAATCCGGTAATGCGCGTGTAAGCCGGCCAATCAGGTTGCGACTGGCCAAATACTGAAGAAAACAGCGCCAGCACCATGGTCGGCGAATGTTGGCCACGAAGCAGAGGCTGTTCGCCACGCGGCAACCCGAGTTCAGCGCGGAAACTGTAAACCTGCTCCATGATCTTTTCCAGTTTGAATTTGGCAATCCGATAAAAGAGTTTGCCGATAATTGGATTCAGCTTGAGCAGATGATGCAAAGCAGGCATTTGGGGCGGCACAGGCGGCTCATACGCGGAAAAAAATGAAATAGGAGCGAGTATGCTCGAAACCCACGGCAGACGGCGCTTTGCGGCAACGATGGGACCAACCAAAGGCAGCGTATGAGTCAACAAGAGATCTGCACTATCAACAGCAGCGTCGAGGTCTTCGTAAACCTCACGAATCCTGAGGGTGAATAACTCCATAACTTTTTCCATCCCACCGTTCGCCTGGATCAGATCTTCTGCCATCCTGCTCAATTCGTCCGGCTGATCATAGGAGGGCATATTCGGACGGACGGGAAAGAACTCGATAGCGGCGGCATCCATCTTCTCCCGATAGACTTCTGAAGTCGCAATCACAGGCGAATGCCCGCGCGCTTTTAGTTCGAGTGCGATTGCGACGTAAGGATGAATGTCGCCGAAGGAGCCGAAGGTGGATAGAACAATTCGTTTGCCAGTGGTCATTTCGTGTTCAGAGATAACAAATGCCGCAGGCCATAGGCGTTAACCCTGGCACTTTACAGTTCAGGCTTCAGCGTGCGGCGGGAATGTCATTGACCACATGCGATAAGGTAGTTTAAGGCGCCGGCGACCCACCCGCTGACGCAGGTGGTACTGACAAGGCAGGTCGCACGCTCGTGACATCTCCAGTTCGCACAATCTTGATTTCACCAGCGTCGGTCTCAATACGCAGTGCGCCATCTCGTTCCAACCCACGCGATGTGCCTTCGAGAATCTCGTTGTCGTTTGCAATGCGTATTCGCTTTCCCACGGCATATGACGAGCGCGCCGACCATTCCTTAACAATCATTTCCGGGCCGCCTTCAAGTTGCAGCATTTGATAATACCGGGCAAGTGAATCAACCAGAGGTGTGATCATTAATTCCAGGTCAGCACTTTGGCCAACCGCCGCTTCCACCGAAGTAGCAACGTCTTCAAGCTCGATTGGAAATGAACCATGTTTCAAGTTGATGCCGATGCCGAGCACAACCGCGCGTCCCATTCGCGTTTCAACTGTCTCCGCGAGAATGCCGCACAGTTTCCTATCATTAGCCAAAAGGTCATTCGGCCACTTGATATCGGTTTCGACCTGGTAGACATCTCGCAACGCGTCATGAACAGCCACCGCGGCCAACAATGTGATTAGCGGCCAACTGCTCTGCTCAAACTGCGGGCGTAAAACGATACTGAAATATAACCCGGCGCCTTTTGGCGAAACCCACTGACGCTCGAGCCGCCCGCGTCCAGCGGTCTGCTCACCCGCGATAAGGCACAATCCCTCGGGCGCACCTTCACTCGCTCGTTTGCCGGCTTCAAGATTTGTCGAGGTTAGCGATTCAAACCGAACTATTTGCGGTGTAAGCATTGCTAGATGCCAGAACGTTGGGCCAGGTCGAGCGCGTCTCGCGTCAACTCGCTGACCAGTAGATCAAAATTGCGGAAACGTTCGTCGCGAGTTTGTCCCTTTACATATCGAAAATAGATTTGCTGAATGACCACAGCAACTTTAAAGCGGGCAAACGTTTCGTAGAAAACTATTTGAGACAGATTCCTTCCGGTGGCTTTCTCGTAGCGCTCGATAATCTCCTCACGTCGCAGCCAGCCCGGTGCGTTTGTGATCGCGCGTAGCGAACTGTTCTGATCGCCGCTGCCTTTCATAGTCCAATAGCTGAGAAAGAGTCCGAGGTCGATGAGTGGATCGCCGACGGCACACATCTCCCAATCCAGCAATGCGATTACTCGCGAAGGCCGCTGTTCATCAAGCATCACGTTGTCGAGCTTGAAATCGTTGTGAACGATTGTGGCATCGAGAATGTTTTCTTGAGGGAAACGTTGGTTCAGCCATCCAATTACTTCGTCCATCTCGGCCAATTCAGTCGTCCTCGAACGTTGCCAGCGGTCAGCCCATCCTCGCACTTGTCGAGTTACAAATCCCGCAGGCTTCCCCATCTCCACAATGCCGGAGGAATGGATGTCGACTTTATGAAGCGCGATGAGGGTGTCGACAACGTTTTCACTGAGCCGCCGCCGCAATTCAAAATCTTCGGCAAAAGCATCCGGCAGCTTTGAACGCACTATAAAACCGCGGCGACGCTCCATCAGGTAGAACGGAACACCAATGATTGACGTGTCCTCGCACAACACGACCGGCTTGGGCGCGAGCGGAAAACGCGGATGGATTACCGAAAGCAATCGGTACTCACGCGGCATGTCATGCGCAGTCGGCGCAACTGGGCCCACGGGCGGACGGCGAAGCACGAACTCCCTGGCGCCGTAGCGAATCAGATAGGTAAGGTTGGAATGGCCGCCGGGAAACTGACGGATTTCGAGTGTTTGATTTTCCTCTAGTTGGTCTGCGGAGAGCGCGGCAATCAAATACCGGCGGAGTGCCGTTTGATCCAACTCTTCGCCTGGTCGTACGGGTGTGCTGTCGTTAGTAGCGGTCATCTGGCGTTATGAAGTCAGTACCACCTCGCGGTAGCGGGTGGATCGTACAACATTTCCGATGCTAATTTTCTTTGGACGAGAGACAGCCAAACGGCATTTGGCAATCGGCAGTCAGCAATCACCGAACCCACCAGCTACCGCGAGGTGGTACTGACCTCATCATGCGTCACTCACTTTTCTACACGGCGTCGACGGCGCTTCCGGCCAGGCATAGTTACAGTTCATTCTTAAAGCCTTGGAGTATCCGTTGGGCCACCACTTGCCGGTGAACTTCATCGGGTCCATCGTAAATTCTCGCGGCTCGTGCATCGCGAAAGAACATCTCCAGCGGCGTGTCCTTAGAGTAACCGAGCGCGCCATGCGTTTGAATAGCGCGATCAATCACATCATTCAAGACCCGCGCTCCATAAAACTTAATAAGCGAGATCTCGACGCGCGCATCATCACCCCGATCCATCTTCCATGCCGCATTCAGCGTCATCAATCGGGCGGCGTTAATCTCGGCAGCGGAATCAGCGATCCAGTTTTGTATCGTCTGTTTCTTCGCCAATGGCTCGCCAAACGATTCTCTTTTGAGCGAGTAACGACACATCATTTCGAAACTTCTTTGCGCCGCGCCGACCCATCGCATGCAGTGTTGAATTCTGCCGGGACCGAGCCTGGCCTGGGCCAGCTTAAAACCCCTTCCTACTTCACCCAGAAGATTTCCCGCGGGCACGCGGCAATCCTCAAATCGAATCTCGCAGTGTCCGCCCACCCCGCCCGAACCCATTACACCAACAGCGCGAATGATATTGAACCCCGGCGTATTGGTAGGTACGAGAATCATGCTGGCTCTACCGTAAGAATCGGCAGTCGTATCGGTTACTGCCATCACAATCGCAAAGTCAGAGCCGATGGCTCCACTTATGAACCACTTGTGCCCGTTGATTACCCATTCATCGCCTTCGCGTTTGGCTGTAGTGCGTAGGCCCGTGGGATCGGAACCGGAAACTTCCGGCTCAGTCATTGCAAAACACGAACGTACTGTCCCGGAAGCCAGAGGCCGAAGGTACCGTTCCTTCTGTTCCGGTGTGGCCGCTATCAACAGAAGTTCGGCGTTACCTGCATCCGGCGCCGCGTTGCCAAAAATTCGCGGCCCAATCACTGAGCGTCCGATTACCTCGTTTACCAGCGCCTGCCCGATGAACCCGATTCCCATTCCGCCCCATTCCTTCGGCAGATGTGGCGCCCAGAGGCCTAGTGCTTTCACCTTGTCTTGCAACTCAACTTCGAGACCCGCGGGAATACCTTTGTCTTCAACGATCTGGTTCTCGTTTGGATAAACGTACTGGTCCATGAAAGCGGTAACTGCATTACGCGCCGCTTCCAGTTCGGGGGGTATGGTGAAATCGATCATGAATTAGTCCTTCAGGCGTGGGCAGGCCGGCCAACGACGGTGCACAACAAGATGTAAGATGGTTCGGATTGTAGCTGTAACAGGATTTGTTAACCAGACTCTATTGTCCTAGGTGGTGGCTACAATTATTTAGCGAACGGCTGCGTGTCATGAGGTCAGTACCACCACGCGGTAGCGGGTGGGTGCTCTGGCCTGTGCCTCCTCAATCATCGAAGTTTGGCAAGTCATCACCTTGACCGTTTAAGACATAGTCGATCGCTCTAGCAACGCTTTGCTCATTCCATAGATTCCTCTTGCTGCCCTTATCCGCCCATGGGCTGAAAGCCTGAGGCCAAAGTCCATCTTGTCTCAACTGACGCCTGGCATTAGCCTTAAGAGCGTTAAGCACAAGCGCAGAGTTGCGATTGGCGGAGACGACGCATATAAGTACCATTTACGAATATCACATGTCCTCGACAATCGCAGCTTGGATGGATCTACGTTGACGCGCTTTTAGAATAAGAGGCTTGGCCTTGAGACGTTGTTCGTTATAGTGTCGCCATTTTGGGTCTTGTGGGATATAAGGTGAACGATAACGATTGTGATTACGATCGATGGACCCGCGCTTGTCCCCGTGCAACCACGTGCCGTACGTTCGGAAAGATATGAAGTAGGCGAGAGGCGTGTCAGTGTCGTTCCACATTATGGGAATATGCGTCGACTGTCATGCCGGCAATGGAGTCACAGCGCTGTCAACCATCAAAGACGCCGCCCTATTGGTCAGCAATGCTGGTTCCCTTGCATGTGACAATCGTACTGCTTAACAAACCTACCCACCCGCTACCGCGAGGTGGTACTGACTTCATCGCCCATCTTGCAAGCATACTGACCTTATCACTCCGTAGTACCGGCGATAAGTAACAACCGCACCGCGGTCGCTGCTGATTCGTTTCTTGAGCTACACCCAGTGCGGTAACATACCGCGTTCAACTCGAGACTCGACATGCTGGAGGAGTGTTCGCCGATGAAACGATCTCATCTACTGGTATCTCTGATTTTTGTCGTCATCTCTACTGTGGCGATTAGTCACGCGCAACGACGGACGTCAGCCATCCCGGCGGGCGTGATCATTGATCTCTCCTATCCCTTCGATGCCAACACAGTGTATTGGCCCACCGCCGAGACCTTTCACCTGGACAAGGATTTTGAAGGCACCACTGACAAAGGTTTTTACTACTCGGCCTATCGATACGCCGGCGCTGAACATGGCGGCACGCACATTGACTCCCCCGTGCATTTCGCGAAAGGGCGCAACACGGTCGATGAGATCCCACTCGAGAATCTCATCGGCCCGGCCGTCGTGGTTGACGTAACCAAACAGTGCGCTAAAGACCGTGACTACCTGGTTACTGAAGCCGATCTTACAAGTTGGGAAAAACAGAATGGCAGAATACCGCCGGGCACGATTATTTTGCTCCGTACAGGCTTTGGCAGGTTTTATCCGGACCGAAAACGTTATCTCGGAACAGAGGAACGTGGGGCCGGCGCAGTGGCCAATCTTCATTTCCCTGGTCTGCATCCGAATGCGGCGCGTTGGTTAGTCAGAAACAGATCCATTAAAGCGATTGGCCTCGATACCGCAAGCATCGACTATGGACAGTCAACCCTCTTTGAAAGTCATCGCATCCTGTTTGAAAAAAACATTCCTGCCTTCGAGAACGTGGCGAATCTTCACCGGCTTCCGCTCAAGGGGTTTTCTGTGATCGCCCTGCCGATGAAAATCAAAGGTGGAAGCGGTGGTCCATTGCGCATCGTTGCCGTTCTCCCGCGCCAAAGATAATCAAATGGACTTCGCCAACATCGATTGGTTTCCCATTCGACTTTCTTTTGCCGTCGCGACAGCGGCCACTGTTATCGCGCTGATAGCAGGTTCGGGGCTCGCCTGGTTACTCGCGCGCAAAAACTTTCCAGGACGTAACCTGATTGATTCCCTTATAACCCTCCCGCTCGTTTTGCCTCCAACTGTGCTCGGCTATTACTTATTGACCCTGCTCGGCACGCGTTCACCACTCGGTGGCTTTCTCTACAATCGATTTGGCATCCGCCTAACCTTCACTGTTTACGCAGCGATCATTGCCGCGACGATCCATGCGCTGCCGCTGGTGACAAAGAGTTTGCGAGCCGCGTTTGAAGGCGTCGACCCAGAACTGGAGGCGGCCGCGAAAACGTTAGGATTAGGCAGTTGGCCCATCTTTTTCCGAGTTACGTTGCCGCTGGCTTCGCGTGGGGTGTTGGCTGCTACGGCGCTGGCCTTCGCCCGTGCCCTCGGAGATTTTGGAGTCACAATCATGATCGCCGGAAACATTCCCGGTCGCACTCAAACTGCTTCAGTGGCTATTTACGATGCGATTCAGGCAGGACGCGACAATGAAGCATTCATGCTGTCTGTGATTGTGTCGCTGATTGCGGTGGTGATGCTTTACTTCATTAACCGCTTTGGGAGATTGAGATGGTAAGTTCGGAAGTGATGAGTTGTTTATCCGGTTCGTTGAGTTAGGGCACTTGTGCCCACGCCGGGGCGGACAAGTCCGCGCTCTAAACGATAGTTGAAATCAACCTCAGCCGAGGAACCCTCGGAACTTGGCATCGCTGATTGAGTAACCCGGAAACACTGCCTGCAGATTTGGCGTTCTCAGATGCTTCTTTGCAACTTCACCAAACACGTCTCGGAAGTCTGTAGTTAGCGCCAGATCGCGGCCTTCATGAAGTTGATCAGTCCCCAGTCCAGGCCACTGTCCGTAAACCTTGCCTCCAGCCACACTGTTGCCGAGAACAAACATCGCGTTTGCGTGACCATGATCCGTGCCGCGATTTCCATTCTCTCTGACCGTGCGACCAAATTCAGACATCGTCAGGATCACGACATCATCCATGCGCTGGCCCAGGTCCGCATACAAGGCAGCTATGCCGTTGCTGAACTGCTGGAGCAAATTGGCGAGTTGCCCGCGTGAACTGCCTTCGTTAACGTGCGTGTCCCACTGCAGACCAGGGGTGTCAGTGAACGCTACTTCCAATCCGACGCCTGCTTTGATCAACTGAGCAATCTGTAACAGCGAATTGCCGAACGGTGAGCGAGGATACTGCGCGCCATTCTCCGGCTTGTACTGGGCCGGATTGACTTGCTTCAGATAATTGACTGCTTCGAACGTCTCTTTGCCAGTACCGCCGAGTACATCGTTAGCAGTCTGATCGTAGATCGCCTCGAATCCGCCCTGGACGCTGGCCGAACTGCGGCCGGCGCGGATCGTGAAGTCCGCCAGATTTGAAATCGCTAGCGTCGACGCCTTGCCCTGCATCGCGCGGGGAAGGTTTTGAGTCATCGAAACTGCTCGGAATATTCGCCGCTCAGGATCTGCCTTACTTTGAAGATATCGGTTGAGCCAGCCGTCGGCCGTTCCCTTGCGCCCCGGCGTCGCCGATTCCATGTAGTCTTGCGCGTCAAAGTGGGAGCGCGTGTTATCAGGCGAACCCGCCGCATGAACTATCGCCAGGCGTTTCGAATCCCAAAGCGACTTGAACGGAGACATCGCCGGGTGCAGACCAAAAAACCCGTCGAGGGTGATTGCAGTTTCCGGGTTGCCGGTCTCAGGCTTCGGAATGGCGATGGCCGGGCGCAGATCGTAATACGAGCGTTCACCGAAGGGCACGACCATGTTCAACCCATCAACGGCGCCGCGCTGAAAAATGGCAATCAGAGTCTTGCGACGGCCACCAGTGATGCGATCCCGTGCTTGCGCCAGGACGGTGCGCTGGAGAAACGATGGCGCTACATTCATCAGGCCGAAACTGGCCAAGGCCACGCCACTTGATCTGATAAAGAATCTTCGATTCATAACGAAAACCTCGGGTGAAGGGTGTGGGGCGTAGGGTGTTGGGTTTTAGTTTTTTTGGTTTGACTAAACCCCACACCCATCACCCAACACCCAACACCCCCGTCACTGCCTTTGAAACTCCGGAGACCCCAATATCAACCCAACTATCTTCGTGACCGGATCATTGATGTTGGCTTCCGCGCGAGCTAGTTGCTGACGCCGCGGTCTCTGATTCATCATCTCCCCGCCGTTATTGTCACTCGGCATCTGCGATACAGGTTTCGGGGCCGGAGACATGACAACTGTTTCTTCAAGCTGCTTCAGAAGTGTCTCCCTTGTCTTCGGTGAAATCTCACCAGCTACGATAAGGCCGAGAAACCTATCCATCGTCTGTGCTTTATCGAGAGACTGACGCTCGCCGGTATTTGCCAGAAAGCGATCCAGATTTACGCGCGTGCCGGGAATGCGATTGCTGGCGAGCGCGAGGCCGAAGTTCATGCGCTCGAGGAGGCCGCCAGTGTTGACCCAACTCTCCGCCAGGTCCGAATACCCGTTCGGCGTCTGATACCCATAGAGCGGCTCGCCCATACGTGCGATCCACTGGTGCAACTGCGGACCACCATTTGTTTCAGCGCCCAATGACCTGATCGCGCTGATGGTGAGTTCAAAAGGCCTTTTGATTTTAGCGCGGTAGGCCTCAGGCGAATTGAACTCGGGTGAAGTCACAATCGCCCGCAACGTTTCCCGAATGTCGCCTTTGCTCTTTGTAAATGCAGCGGCCGCTCGATCCACCAAAGCCGGTGACGGATTGTCGGCCACAAAGTAGCGGGCTAGTTTTGTCGTAATGAACTTCGCTGTTGATGGATGATTCGCGAGAATGTCGAGTACCATCAGGCCATCTTTGATTCCACCGCCAGCAGGAATCTTGTGACCAAGGACTACCTTTTCCCCTTCATCGTGCACGCGGGGATTGAAAAAGAATGTGCCCGGTTCCCTTCTCATCCTCTGGCCCAGCAGTGCTCCTGCGGCAGCGCCACCGCCGCGAGGTGCATGAATGGTCCATCCCGTGAAACATCTCGCAATCTCCTGTACGTCCTTCTGCGAATAGCCCCCGTCAACGCCCAGCGTGTGCAGCTCCATCAGCTCACGAGCGTAGTTTTCGTTAATTCCACGACGCTGCCTTTGAGGATTCGGCGGCGGAACATTCCGATTCATCTCGCGGTCCCGCGGGTTTGCCCGCCCCTCCATCATCAAACCGAGCGCGCGATCGCGTTGCCGGCGCTGTCCTGGTCCGAAAGCCGTCTGCGCGTTTGGACTGACACTTTGAAAGTTATCGAGATAGAAAAGCATTGCCGGACTCTTCGCCGTCGCGGTGAGGAGATCGGAAAACTTACCCATCGCATTGGGACGAATCGTGTCGCGATCGTAGGAGATCAGTAACCAGCGGTCGGCCCCTTTGCCGGCAAATACATTGAAATGGTTAGTCCAGAAATCAACCAGCACTTCCTGAAGCTGCCGTTCACTGTAGACGGCGCGCAGGATGCGAGACGCGTGCAACTCGGCCATGATGCGTTGCGGTTGCTGCAATCCGTTTTGGCGGTAATACTCGCGCAGCGCCTGTCGGTATTCCTGATTGTCACGCGGGTTCGGAGCATCGCCCGGTCTATTATTTTGAACCGGTCTATTGTTCGGGGTGTTTGCCGAATCTCCGTTAGGCTTACTCATCTCGCTCGACATTTCGCCGCCAGCGTTGGGCATCTGATCCTGTCCGGGGGTATTGCGATTCGCGCGTGCGGATGCAAGACCGGCAGGCAACTCGCCTCGTCGCTCCAACTGCCTAAGCAATTGACCGGGCTGCGGAAACTTTTCATAAAGCTCTGCAGTGGTCATGTTGAGTGTTTCAAGGTCCTTGACCCGTTCCTGCGCGACGGTATCGTTGATCTTCTCCGGGTTTAACTGCTGGTTGATGTAATTTTCGAGCCCTATGGCCTTGACGCGTTCCACGTCGCCAGGACGCGCGCCGAAACCCAAGCGGTTGAGGGCGTGCAGAATCCGCTGGTCTTCGCTCAAGCGTGCGGATGATTTGCGCTGCGCCTCAGCGGGCATTACAAAGCTTGCGCAGGCGACGGCGGTGATGAGTAGAGCGATAGTTGAACGCAGCATTAAGGTCTTGAAACTTGGTTTTTTCATTAAATAGCTCATTTTCACACGGGGTCAGAATACATTTGCCCTTTTTCACGTGGTTAGCTCGATACGGCCTTTAGACGCGCCGGAGGGCGCACGAGTTTGAGAAATCTTGACAATAAACCCCAGCCGAACCTAGCGTACTGGCCGCGGAAAACTGACCTGACTGCGATTGCCGCTCTTATCAACCGCTCGCACGCCGAAGAAGTAGTTGTCCTTAGACATCCCCTTCACTGAATAACTAGTAACATTGCCGACCATTTTTGAGTTTGTCCACACCGGCGAAGTAGTGTCGCGCCAGACAATCTCGTAGCCCGCCAGGTCGGGTTCCTTGTTCGCGTCCCACTTGAGATCAGTGTCGTTAGTGAGCCTCGCCGTAACAATGCCGACATTCTCCGGACGCGCCGGCGCAAGTGCCAGCATGGCCAAAGCAGCTGCATTTACCCGGCTCACGTTGGCAATGTAACTGAAGTCGACAAACTCGGGGAGGTCGCCATACTTCACGCCGTTTTCGGTCCGAACGTTCTGATGCTGGTGGTTGTAGTCTTCGTTCGTTTCGGTGAAACGGACGGCGGCGTAGCCCCGCTCCAGAAACGGCTGATGATCGCCACCGCGGAGATAACGGTCGCGTCTATAAACCATCATAACTCTCATGCCCGGAACATACGTTGTTGCTGTTTCGGCGATAAAGCGCGCCAGTTGTCTGGATGAAGAATCATTCTCACCCCCGACACCACGACGTGTCGTCGCCTGTTGGGGCGTCTCGTTCGATGGCACGCCTTCGGAAAAGACGCGCACCGTGCGACGGTCGGGAACGCCATTGCCGCCCAGAGAGTTGCCAACGATGTCGTTGGTAAACATCCCTTCGATGTCCATCGCTTTCTGTTTCGCCTGCTCCGCGAAATGAATCGAGCCATACAAGCCTTGTTCTTCGCCCGCAACGGCCATGAAGACAATAGTCGCCTCGAATTCATGTCTGGCCATCGCGCGTGCCATCTCCAAAACAGCGGCCGTGCCGGATGCATCGTCATTGGCGCCGGGTGCCTCGCAGGTAGCATTGGTCGCGCTGCCACACATCGAATCATAGTGTCCGCTCACAACGTAGATACGGCCCTGCGATTCTGGCTGCGTACCTTTGAGCGTGGCCACCACATTCGTAATCGTGGTCGGGGCCGGAATACGATCGGCCTTTTGTTGTTCAAACGCTTGCTTTTCAACAGTCATCCGACCGCCCGACTGCTCGGCTGCTCTTGTAAACTCACCAAACAACCAGTCGCGCGCCGCGCCAATACCGCGGTTCGCATTGTTTTGCTCGGACAGCGTGTTGCGGGTTCCAAAAGAGACCAGCTTCCTAATCGACGCCTCAATTCTGCGGGCATCGATGGCTCGAATGATCTGCGAAATCTTTGGATTGCGATTTCCTGACGTAGCCGCGCGTGACGCACGAACGGACCTTCGCTGCGCGGCTCCAGCCAAAGGATGGACAAACAAACAACCGAGAAGACCAATCAGCAGGGATTTCGTCGCGTAAACAAACACGGTTCGCATAAAGACTATTTCCTTTGGCATGGAGTGTCTGCCAATTTACCACTACCGAAGCTGGGATGAGAATGTTAGCGATGGAAGGAATCAATTGAGATTAGCGTTTCAAGATGCAGTCAGCGAATGCGATACGCTTTACCTTTCCAAACTACGATGACCTCGCCACTAAGTTGATTAGCAATGGTACGAATTTCTGGTTCATCGGCGACCAGCGCCCGAAACTGTTCACTACCGCGAGAAACGTTAATTGTCGCGCGCGATGATTCGTAATTGGAGTCCACCCAAGTATTCCCCTGACGACGAAAACGTTTACCTGCGATACTGCGTGTTTCGTAGTTATCAGAATCTTGCTTAGCCTTCGCCGCAGGACGTGCCGCACTCATTGGCGCCTCGGCACGGCGAGGACCTGACGCACTGGCGACCCCCGGCGCGGCACCCTCATCTTCGCCCTCTTTACTTCGTTTGAAGTTTGACTGGTCTCTCTCTCTTTGTTGGGCTAACCGGTCGCTGGGCTGCTCTTCCTTACTTGCTTCCGCTTTCTTAGCGTCGTTCAGGACGCGGCCCACATCGTGGGCGCCTGCCTTCCGCTCTGGCGAATAGAGAGGCTGCGTAGTCACAACCCCTGGTTCAGGCGCTACTGGAGGAGGTGGAGCTACATCTTTGGACAGTGGAGCACCGGCCAAAAAGCCGACGTTACCCTGGGGCTTATCAGTCTGGCCTTGACCTGGTTGAGCGTCATTCCTTCGCTTCTCCGAGTCCGTGCTCTGTTTTGCTTCGAGCGGTGCTTGCGAAACCACAGCCGTTTCCTCACTTGGAGTAGTTAAGGTTTCCCCGACCGACTGGGGCTGAGCTGATCGAGTTTCAGGGACTTGAGTACGCTGTAATGCGACAAAGTCCTGACTGCTCCGCTGACGCATGGCGAACAAGCCAACCCCAATCACTACCGTCAGCGCCAACGCTGGAACCGCGTAACGCAAAACCTGCGGTGAAAATACTGCCGTAAATCTTTGCCAGAAACCGGGACCGCTCTGTTTATCTGCAATAGGCGTCGGGCAAAAATCACCTGTTGCCTGCTTCAAACTTACAACTATTTTCCGGCAGTTTGAGCAATCGGCAAGATGTTCCATGTATCTGACGCGAGCCGGCTCAGGGGCGAGTCCCTCAGCAAAAGAATTCAGCTCATCTGCATCCAAATGGTTGCCGACATCTCCATTGTTTTCACTAATCGAAGCGCCAAAATCGAAAGAAGAATCATCACGCCGGCTCTTTGCGAGACCGCGCAGGATAAGTTCCATTTCGTTGTTATTGGCCTTTTTCATCTGACTCAGTGCTCTGCCCTCTTAAGAACGCTTTGAGTGCCACGTGCTTGCAGCTTCACGGAGCATTTCTACGAACTCTTCAAGGGCGATCCTGTTTCCTTATTCATAGCTACCGTTTCCGAGGTCACCAGGGATTCGATGTCCGCCTCCAGATGCAACGCGATACCGGAAAAGGCGTCCGCGGTTTCCGCCTTGGTCCACCCATTCTTCTCCATCAAAGTTTTCTCAACCTCACGTCGTAACTCGGCATGAATCTTCGTCAACCTTCGACTTGCGGTCGCTTCATGTACGCCCAACACGGCGCCAGCTTCTTTCAAACGAAGGCCGTCAAAATAATAGAGCTTTACCAGAAGTCGATCCTCCGCTGACATTTCTTTAATCGATCCGGCAAGCGCCTTCTGCATTTCGGCAGCAGCAAACTTCCTTGAAACCTCAACCTCCGGACTGGCAACAGCGCCATGAGATGCCCAGTTGCTTTCATCGCGACCCCGGCTGATGATTCGGTCGAAATCTGCGTCCTCTTCCGTCTGAACAAGTCGAGATAGCTTACGATGTTGATCGACCGCGAGTTGCGCTACCACTGCTCGAAGCCAACCAGCGAGCGAACCGCGGCCGGAGTAGTACGCTAGCTTTCCTGCCGGCTTTCCATCTTCACGACTTTTTAATCCATGCAGTTCTGCCCAGATTGACTGGGCTAGATCTTCGGCGGCTTCTTCGTTGGAACTCGCAGAGCGAGCGGCCGAGCGAACGGTGACAGAAAAGCGTTCGACTAACTCTGTCCACGCCTCCTGGTCGCCGTGTTCACAAGCGACGATCAAACAAAGGTCGTCGGCCTGCAAGCTATCAATAAAGTCGCTAATAGTTTTGGTCGGCGCGTTCTCGTCGTCTTTTAGAATGTATTTTTCAGTCGCCGCTTTTACTCGCGGCGCTAAAATTTCGCCGGAGATCCCGTAGTTTCCCGTTGCGCGCGTGACTAATCGTCGGGCGCCTTCCGAAAACAACTTTTCGATTTGCTCTTTGCTTTGGCTCAAGGGGGATTCTCAAATCGCTGAACGGCTCTGTATGCTATCACGCCGCGTGGCACTCGACTCCGCATTCGGTCCGAGCCCAGGGGTTTGATGTCATTTCCCGGTGGCAGTTGCCGCCGTGGGTGCTTCGGGAGATAACTTTGACAGGCTCCGCGGGCTGGGCTAGATTCGCGACAAGTCGACCCTATGCAGGAATTGTGACAACCGGTAATGCTCGGTGTCGCATGTAACATCGTAAATGTTAAGAGTTACGGAGATTTTTAGGTCAATCCAGGGCGAGTCCACCCATGCGGGAAGGCCTTGCACTTTTGTGCGCTTGACCGGGTGTCCAATGCGCTGTGTCTGGTGTGACAGCGAATACACTTTTAGCGGAGGAGAGGATTTGGCGATTGCTGATGTGCTGGACCAGGTGCGTCGATTCGGCTGTAACCTTGTGGAAGTCACCGGTGGAGAGCCGTTGGCCCAAAAACATGCATTTACGTTGATCGAGAATTTGTGTTCAGAAGGGTATGAAGTTTTGGTGGAGACCGGGGGATTTTTCCCTACCGATCAGGTCGATCACAGAGCAAAGATCATCCTCGACATAAAGTGTCCAGACTCGGGTGAAGCGTCTCGGAATTACTGGCCCAATCTGGAACGCCTGCGAGTAGATAAAGATGAAGTTAAGTTTGTTGTCGCAAGTCTTGAAGACTGGGAATATGCTCGAGACGTAATCGAGCGTTACGACTTAATTAGCCGTGCCAAGATCCTGATATCGCCCGCTTGGGATTCGGTTGATCTAAAACATCTGGCCGATTGGGTATCCGGGAGTGGGTTGGATATTCGCATGCAACTGCAACTTCATAAGTATGTTTGGGGACCGGAGGCGCGCGGAGTCTAATGGGTGGTTCGAACGAGGCTTTAGCTGATTCCGAAGTGGAAAGCGAATACGAGATTGGAGAGGATCTCGCTGTTTGTCTGGTTTCTGGAGGAATGGACTCTTGCGTTACCGCGGCGATCGCCGCTAATGAGGTTAGAGAACTCGCATTTCTTCATGTTTCATATGGACAGCGTACTGAGGCGCGTGAACATCGCGCGTTTGAGGAATTGGCTGACCATTTTGGTGTGCAGCGACGCTTGGTTGTTTCGTTGGAACACTTGGCTAAGATTGGCGGCTCGTCGATAACTGACTACACGATAAATGTTGCGTCAGCGAATCTGTCTTCGAACGAGATTCCTAACAGTTACGTACCTTTCCGAAATGCCCATCTGTTGGCTGTGGCCACTAGTTGGGCCGAGGTTATTCACGCGCAAACTATCTATATTGGTGCGGTCGCTGAAGACTCGTCCGGTTATCCTGATTGCCGACCGGAGTTTTATGAGGCGTTTGGTCGTGCAATATCGGTGGGCACGAAACCTGATACGAAAATAACAATCAGGACGCCAGTGATTTATATGAAGAAATCAGAGATAGTGAAACTGGGTAAGAAACTTGATGCGCCATTGTCATTGACATGGTCATGCTACAAGATGTCGGAACGGGCCTGCGGAGAGTGCGACTCCTGCGCTCTTCGGCTCAGGGCATTTAGGGCCGCAGGCGAGACCGATCCGGTGCCATATGTGCTTGACAGCCAGCGGTTTGCTTATTAACTTTACGTTGCTTCAAACGCCAACACATTTACAACCGGGGATAGCGTCAGAGCATCAAATGACCTCTCTCGAAGTTAAGAGACCGCACCTATTTTCTGGAGGATTTGAGATGTTTCGTCGATACCTTTTTTCCGTCATTGCCACCTTCGCCGTAATTTCTTCGGCGGCCACTTTGGCTGCTGCACAGACTGGTGCGTTGCGCGGTCATGTGATTTTCAAACAGGCCGACGGTACAAAGGTTCCTGCTGCGGATGCTGCCATTGACGTTTTCAGAACCGACGTAGCGGCGAAGTACCAAACCAAGACTGACAAGAAAGGCACGTTTGTCTTCGCAGGCCTGCCGTACATTGGGACTTACATCATCGCCGCTAGCAAAGAAGGCGCTGCACCTACGTGGATCCCTGAGGTAAAAGCAGGCAGAGATGTGGACTACGAGCTTGAGCTGACGCCCGGCGATGGTCGGCGCCTAACTCAGGAAGAGGCCAAGGCGGCTGCCGCTCAGAATCGAGGCCCTGCTGCAGCATCGACCGGCGGGGCGAAGGAGTCTGCGGAAGATAAGGCCAAGCGTGAGGAACTGCTGAAACAAAACGAAGCCATTATGGCGAGCAACAAGAAGGCTGAGGAGTCGAATGCCGTCATTCAACGCACCTTTAAAGCGGGTAACGAGGCCATAAAGGCGAAGAACTATGATGAGGCTATTACTCAGTTTAACGAAGGTCTGGCAGCCGATCCGGACCACCCTGGAGCTCCTTCGCTTCTAACAAACAGGGCCACTGCTTTAAACTCGCGGGCCGTAGCCAGCTTCAACGCTGCCATTCAAAATAAGGATGATGCAGCTAAGGCCGCCGGACTAGAGGCCGCTAAAAAAGATTGGCGGCAGGCATATGAGTCGAGCAGTAAGGCGGTGGAAATGCTAAAGGCAAGCGCGCCGGCTCCCACCGATGCCGCTGCGGTAGGCAACGCTAAGACAAATCTATATTTTGCGCTCCTGGTCAAGGCTGAGGCTTCGCGGTTTTTCGTCACCAAAGTCGATCCTGAGAAAGTCGATGTCGGCGTGACAGCATTTCAAGAGTACATCACAGCCGAAACCGACGCCGCCAAAAAGCTGAAGGCGGAACACGACATGGCGCAAATGCTTTTCGACGCTAATGCGTTTGATAAGGCCCTTGCTCGATATCAGAAGATTCTTGAGGCGAATCCTGACGACCTCGATGCACTCTTGAGGTCTGGACAAGCTCTTTTTAACATCGGAGCCTTGAACAGCGACAAAGCCAAATATCAGCAGGCAGCTGACTTTCTTGCTAAGTTTGTAGAAAAAGCGCCGGACACCAACGTTTACAAGGCGGACGCTAAAGCCATTCTTGACACGCTAAAGGAACAAGAAAACGTTAAGCCGGCAGCGGCACCCTCTCGTCGGCGACGACCTTAGTTTTGTACCTACCTCTGAAGTGAAGCCGTCCAAAGGTAAAGCCCGAGGACGGCTTTTCCTCGATAAATCCCTTCAAAGCTGTGGTTTACGACTTACTATAACGGCTGAATTTTGCCTTGACAGCCCAATGTTGAACTTGTACTATGCTTGCCCAACGGTGTTAGCCAACGCCGTTTACTAAATCAAAACCCCCAGCATGCAAAAAGTTCTTCTCGCGGCACCGCTGGGCCCATCTTGCAAATCCATCTCTTGTCTCTCTCAACACCGGGGTACAAATGTCCGCAAAACTAGGCGAAATTCTCGTTCGGGAGAATCTCATCAGCCCACAACACCTGCGTGAAGCGCTTGATTACCAGCGCGAACATGGCGGGCGTTTAGGTTACAACCTCGTAAAACTGGGGCTTGTATCGGACGACATGATTACCGCTGTCCTCTCCCGCCAGTATGGTATTCCCTCAGTTAATCTGGATCTCTTTCAGATTGACGAGCACGTCCTCCAACTCATCCCTCAGGAGGTAGCGCAAAAATATTCGGTCCTTCCGCTCTCACGCGTAGGAGCAAGCCTGACGTTGGCAATGGTAGATCCCACCAATGTCTTTGCGATGGACGACATAAAATTCATGACAGGTTTAAACGTTGAGCCTGTTGTGGTCGCCGAAGCAAGCATTCAACAAGCCATTGCGAAGTACTACGGCACTTCACGAGAGATTGAGCTCGCATCGATAGCGGTGGACGACGCGGTTTTTGAAGGCGTTTCGGCAAAAAGCTCCAACGGCGGGGGAATTACCCATGCCGATTTGGTCTCACTCGACACTCTCGACTTCGACACCGACCGTACCGAGGACGTCGAAGTATTGGAAGACAATGAAGAAATTGACCTCAGCACTCTTTCGAGATTAAGCGAAGACGCACCGGTCGTAAGACTTGTCAACGTACTTCTGGTGGATGCGCTTCGGCGCGGCGCCTCAGACATTCATATCGAACCATACGAGAAAGAACTGCGCATTCGCTTCCGTATAGATGGTGTTCTTTACGATGTGATGAGACCCCCACTCAAAATGCGCGACGCTTTGATCTCTCGAGTGAAGATTATGTCGAAGTTAGACATCTCGGAGAAACGGCTGCCTCAGGACGGCCGAATCAAGGTCAAAGTTAAAGTTGATGCACGATCGCGTGAACTCGATTTCCGCGTTTCGACTTTGCCCACGCTCTTTGGTGAGAAGGTAGTGTTACGCCTGCTGGATAAAGAAAACCTCATGCTAGATATGACCAAGCTGGGGTTTGAACCCGAGTCGCTGGTCAAGTTTCAGCGCAACATCTCGAAGCCATATGGAATGGTTCTGGTAACAGGTCCGACCGGAAGCGGAAAAACCAACACGCTTTATTCTGCTCTGCAGTCACTCAACACGGTGCAGACGAACATCATGACTGCTGAAGATCCCGTCGAATTTAATTTGATGGGAATCAACCAGGTCCAGATGAAGGAACAGATCGGGTTGAACTTCGCTGCTGCGCTCCGCTCATTTCTACGCCAGGATCCCAACATCATCCTGGTCGGTGAGGTCCGCGATTTTGAAACTGCGGAAATAGCAATAAAAGCGGCTTTAACAGGCCACCTCGTTCTTTCAACTCTCCACACTAACGATGCTCCCTCAACGATTTCAAGGCTCATGAATATGGGTATTGAGCCTTTCCTGGTAGCCACGAGCGTCAATTTAATTCAGGCACAGCGACTAATTCGAAGAGTCTGCAAAGACTGCAGGCGTGAACACCCCACACCTCCCGAGGCTTTGATGGAAGTCGGTTTTTCGGCCGACGAAGCCAAGACTCTAAAAACGTTTAAAGGTAAAGGATGTTCCACTTGCAACAACACAGGCTACAAGGGACGCATTGGCCTCTACGAAGTTATGGAAGTCAACGATGAAATTCGAGAATTGATTCTGATTGGAGCCTCAGCTCTTGAGTTGAGGAAGAAAGCTATAGAAGACGGCATGATTACATTGCGCGAATCCGGGCTACATAAGATTCGCGCGGGACTGACTAGCCTCGAGGAAGTGGTCCGCGAGACGGTAGCCTAACCGAAAGAAGGAAAACTATGTTGCGAAAAGTCACTCTGTCACTCCTAATGCTGATTTCCGTCGTGGTGTTACTTCCCTTCGCCAACTCTGCGGCACATGGACTTCGACAAAGTTCATCAGCGTCAGCTCAAAAGCAACGACGTCTGCGACGTCACTCACGCGCCTGGTGGCGACGCTATCGTGCTCGCGTGAGAATGAGACGCGCTGGTGCGGTCGCTGCTCTCGCACACCGCAAAACTCAACTTGGCCCAGTGCTCTCAGCAGGAAGCCGAGATGAAGTAATAAAAGGCGTGTTGCCTGCGCTGCCGGCCGGATGGAACAGCCCGACCGTAGCCAACAACGGCGAGCTCAGATTTCGATCAGAGAGCAGCACCGGCGCATCCAGCCAGGCAACTCTTGCAGTCGTTGCCAAAAGCCGTCCCACGCCGACATACCTCACCCAACGGGAACAGACTCGTTTGCTCGCCGGCGTCGCCTTTTCAGATTTGCGTCGAATAGTGATCGACAAAATGATCAACTCTGGCGGTTGGGTCATAAACGACTACGAGCGACAGGTTAACGGGGCAAGAGTATTTGTTGTGATTGCGCAAACGCCCAGCGATGGCCGGTCACCAGATAAGTCATGGCAGTTTTACTTCGCTGAAGTCGACGGCCAGATCTACAGTTTGACCTTGAACACCCCAGTGCAGTTCTCAGATCGCTTGGCTGCAGAGGGCGAGAAGTTCCTAGGCTCCCTTCGCACCAACGGTTCAGTCGCAAGACCATAACCCGCGACCTACATCACCCCTCTGAAGAAGTAATACAAACAAGGATTCCATCATCCAGGAGTATGCTTTCGATGCCACTCAACGATACAACCCCGCAAGTCTCACTATCCGAACTCCTGCGGCGGCTCACCGAGCTTGGCGGCTCGGATTTACATATATCCACCGGTACAGCGCCGCAAGTTCGCGTCGACGGTCATCTTCGACCTCTGGAAGGCTATCGTCAGATGACGGCAGCTGACACTAAGCAGCTGGCGTACTCCGTGCTAACGGATGCACAGAAACATCGCTTTGAAGAGGCGCTTGAGCTGGATTTCTCATTTGGCGTGAAGGGACTATCTCGATTTCGAGCGAACCTTTTTAACCAACGCGGTGCGGTGGGCGCAGTTTTCCGCGCGATTCCATACGAAATCAAACCGTTCGAAGAGCTCGGTCTGCCAAATGTTGTCCAACAACTCTGCGATAAGCCACGCGGACTAATACTCGTGACCGGTCCCACCGGTTCCGGCAAGTCTACGACGCTGGCAGCGATGGTCGACAAGATCAATCGTGACCGTCGCGAACATATTCTTACCATCGAGGATCCCATCGAGTTTCTTCACAATCACAAGGGCTGCCTTGTAAACCAAAGGGAGGTAAATGCCGATACGCACGGATTTTCGCACGCGTTACGCACCGCACTACGCCAAGATCCTGATGTCGTTCTTGTCGGTGAGATGCGCGACTTGGAAACCATTGAGTCCGCTTTGCGCATCGCTGAAACAGGCCACTTAACTCTCGCGACACTTCACACAAATTCGGCAGCCTCGACGATCAACCGCATCATCAACGTCTTTCCCTCCGATCAACAGTCTCAGATCCGGGCACAACTGTCTTTGGTGCTCGAAGGAATCCTTTGCCAGGCGCTTCTCCCTCGTGCTGAAAAAACCGGACGCGCCATGGCCCTCGAGATTCTTGTGCCAAACTCCGCCATCAGAAATTTGATTCGCGAAGATAAAGTCCATCAAGTCTACTCGATGATGCAGACGGGTCAGGACAAGTATGGGATGCAAACCTTCAACCAATCCCTCGCGACCTTGTATCACAAACGCCAGATCACGCTGGATACAGCCCTGCAACGCTCCTCAAATGTCGATGAATTGAAAGAGTTGATTGAGCGAGGTGCAGGTTTGAACACTGGACCTGGCGCTAAACACCCAAGTCCGTATGCGCAGGCGCGACCTATCGGCACGCGTCCTTCAGTGAACGGCTAAACCACACTCGGAGCATTATCTATGCCTACATACGTATTTAAAGGTCGCAACAAGCTCAATGAAATTGTCGTCGGTGAACGCGTCGCCGACAACCGGGACGCCCTGCGGCAAATCCTTCGCCGCGAACAAGTGACCTTAACGTCAGTTAAGGAAAAAGGCCGGGAGATCGGAATTCCAAAAATTGGTGGCAGGAAGAAAGTTAAGTCCAAAGATCTTTCGATATTTACGCGCCAGTTTTCCGTAATGATCGATGCCGGTTTACCGCTGGTACAGTGTTTGGAAATTTTGGCCCAACAACAGGACAACAAATATTTCCAACAGGTCCTGTTTCAAGTTCGGCAGGACGTTGAGGAGGGTTCGACGCTGGCAGTGGCGATGGCCCGTCATCCGAAAGTATTCGATCAACTTTACTCAAACATGGTTGAAGCCGGAGAGACAGGCGGTATTTTGGACCTCATCCTTCAGCGCCTTTCAACCTTCATTGAAAAGGTTGTGAAACTGAAACGTGACGTGATCTCGGCCATGATCTATCCGGCTGCAGTTATCGTCCTGGCGGTTGCCGCCGTTGCGGTAATCATGGTTGTTGTAATCCCTCAGTTCCAACAAATATTCCTGGGCCTGCTTGGACCAGGTGAACAGCTTCCCTTGCCCACTAGAATAGTGGTTGGGATCAGTAACTTCCTGGCGGGTTGGGGCGGATTAGTCATACTTCTTGGGATCATCGGATCAGTCGTAGGGATAAAGTTTTACTACAAAACGCCCGGCGGACAGCGAGTTATCGATCAACTACTTCTGAAGGTTCCAGTTATCGGGCCGATTCTCCGTAAGATTGCCGTCGCAAGATTCGCCCGCACTCTATCAACGTTGCTTTCATCAGGCGTGCCAATTCTGCAGTCGCTGGATATCACGGCCCGCACGGCCGGCAACGTTATTGTTGAGCAGGCAATCACGAGCGTGCGTTCTGGAGTCGAGCGTGGTGAAAACTTCGTCGACCCTCTGAAGGCCACCGAAGTCTTCCCGCACATGGTGGCGCAAATGGTTGGCATTGGTGAACAAACCGGAGCGCTTGATGCAATGTTAGGCAAGATTGCTGACTTCTATGAACAGGAAGTGGATGCCGCGATTGCTAACCTGCTGACGCTGATGGAACCAATCCTAATCGGTTTTCTCGGCGTGACCATCGGATCAATTGTGATTGCGATGTATATGCCGCTCTTCACATTGATCGGCAAACTCTCCACCACCAATTAGTAACCCATCATTGACTCTGTTCCCTTCCAGGGGGCCTGTTTAGCAGGCCTCCTTTTCGTTTTATCCTGAGTCGTCATTGATGGGAGAGGTACGCTTTGGGACAGGGGGAAAACGGAAGAACCAACCTTCAACAAGTTTTCGCGCCCCTTAACTTGCCCGTCTTATGATTGGGGTACAAAAAGGTTCTGACTTTACCTGTGGGCTCTGTGATAGGCTTGACCTGAATGGCCCTTGAAGAAGGAATAGATCGAAGATCGCTTAGTCAGAAGCTCTGGTGGCTTATTCTTGGCCGCGTGATCGCGGCGGTGTTATTGCTTCTTCTCCGCGTGCTCTGGTTCTCTGGAAGCACCGGAATAACGCCAGCCACCACGTGGCGTCCTCTTGTCATTATTTGTTTTCTTACCGCACTCTATGCGCTCGCCCACCGCCACTCGAAGGCCCTGCTCCTTCAGGCAAGAATCCAGTTCGTAGTAGACATCCTTCTCGTGAGCTGGTTGCTCCAGACCGGCGACATCATCCACTCTCCTTACGTTGCGCTTTACATTGTCATCATTGCAGCGTCGAGCCTATTCCTTGGCCCACGCGATGCCCTGGCAATCTCGGTTGCATCGGCGTTCGCTTTTACAATTAGCGCGCTTGCAGCTCTCGGAGGTCTTAGCCCGAACGCAAGCCAGGATCTGCTCGATAACAGCCGATTGCAAACGATCCAGTCGATTGGTCTTTTCGATGTCGCGTTTCTAATGGTGGGGCTCTTATCCGCGCAGCTGGCTGCCCGCCAATCTCGTTCTGATGTAAGACTGCGAGACGCCACCCGATCATTAGCAACGTTGCGTGCCTTGCATGAACGCATTGTCGAATCCATTCGTTCAGGAGTGGTCACCACAGATTTAATGGGACGAATTTACACATTTAACGCGGCAGCAACGGAAATCACAGGCTATGCTGAGGGTGACGTTCGAGGGCAGGATGCTTCCATCTTCTTCGGTGAAATCAAAGAAATAATCGCCGAGTCGGTCAACGTTGCAACCGCAGGTGATGCTAGCCCGAGGTTTGAGGCCGACTGTCTAACGGCCGATGGGCTGCGGCTACGTCTTGGCTTCAGCATCTCTCCTCTTTTTTCAGAGACCGGAGAAACTACCGGCACCGTGATTACATTTCAGGATTTGACTCAAATCCGAGCCCTGGAAGAAACCTCACGTCGCCAGGATCGCCTGGCGGCCATTGGTCGAATGGCGGCATCGATTGCGCATGAAATTCGCAACCCATTGGCCGCAATGCGCGGGTCAATCCAAATGCTCCGGGCGGACATGGCTGGCGATTCCTCGGAAACCCAATTAATGGAGATCATTCTTCGAGAGTCAGATCGTCTGAATCGAATCATCAGCGATTTCTTAAGTTATGCTCGTCCCCGTTCAATCGTGCAATCAAAGGTAAACGTCGGCCAGTTGCTAAAACAGACTTTCACGTTGCTTAGACACAGCTCGGAAATAAATGATGAGCACATAATCGAAGAAGACGTGCCGGCTCAACCCGCACTCCTCGATGCGGATTCGGAACAACTTCAACAGGTGTTTTGGAATCTGTCGAGGAACGCTTTGCAGGCAATGCCCAATGGCGGTACTCTCCGCGCAAGTGTGGAGGCCCATTCAAACAGCCGCCTGCGAATCATATTTTCCGATACCGGTCGCGGCATGACCCCCGAGCAGGTCGAGCATCTCTTTGAGCCATTTTCTTCAACTACGGGCGGCACAGGGCTTGGACTCTCAATTGTCTATCAAATCATTCGTGATCATGGTGGTACAATCAATGTCCGCAGCCGAGAGGGGCAAGGAACCACTATAGCTATAGAACTTCCTGGTCAGGTCGGAACAGAAGAACGGGACACGGCAATTGTGTAGCTAGAGGAGCAGTAAGACTAACTTCTTACTGCTATCACATCGCAGCATGGCAAATCTACTTATAGTCGATGATGAACTGGGCATGCGTCAGTTCTTGACGCATCTTTTCCAACGCGAGGGTCACAGTATCCGTTCTGCGGAAAATGGTCGCGAAGCGTTGGAACTAATGCGCGCTTCGCCCGCCGAGCTAATTGTCTCAGATGTAAGAATGCCAGACATGAATGGTATCGAGTTGCTGCGCGCTGCACGTGAACTGTTCCCCACGGTCGAAGTTGTTTTGATGACAGCCTTCGCTAACGTTGATACTGCACGCGAAGCGTTTCTTCTCGGTGCGTATGATTTCGTTCAGAAACCATTCGACAACGATTTGTTAAAGGAGACAGTCACCAGGGCATTACAAAAGATCTCCTTAGTAAAAGAAAAAGACGCACTCCTCGAAGAGAACAAGACCCTGATTCAGGGGCAGCGCACGCGGGGCAAACTTAACAACATCATCGGCAGATCAACGAAGATGCAGGCGCTTTACCAGATGATCGAGACGGTGGCGCAGGTTCAGTCGACTGTGCTGGTGACCGGAGAGTCAGGAACTGGGAAGGAATTGGTGGCACGAGCGATACATGATCTAGGACCACGGGCAGAAAAGCCTTTTGTTTCCATTAACTGCGGCGCCTTCACGGAAACGCTTCTTGAGTCGGAACTCTTTGGTTACGTCAAAGGCTCGTTTACGGGTGCGAATACCAATCGGAAGGGGCTATTCGAAGCTGCCAACACGGGCACAATTTTTTTGGACGAGATTGGTGAAATGTCCCCCGCAATGCAGGTGAAGTTGCTGCGTGTACTTCAGGAGCGAAAACTGCGGCCGGTAGGAGCAACCGAAGAAACAACGGTTGACACGCGTGTCATAGCGGCGACTAATCGCGATCTGGCAAACATGGTAAAGGAAGGCACCTTCCGAGAGGATCTTTACTATCGAATCTCTGTGATACCGATTGAGCTCCCATCTTTACGCGAACGGGCCGACGACATACCGGATCTGGCCCGGCACTTCGCCGAAAAATTCTGCGCCAGTAGCGGTCGTACTTTATCGATCAGTGAAAGCGCTGGTCGTTTGCTGGAAAACTATGTCTGGCCAGGAAACGTTCGGGAACTGGAGCATACTATCGAACGCGCTGTGGCGTTGGAGAAAACAAACGAAATTCAACCCGAGCGTTTGCCGGAAAAAATCACTAATTACAACCCCTACAGAATCGCCGATACTTTTGAGTTTCCGGAAGCGGGCGTGAATCTCACTGCTCACATGGACCAACTCGAAAAGACCTATATTCTCGAGGCTCTTCGCCGAACCAACGGAAATCAAACCAGCGCGGCTCAGCTTCTAGCCCTTTCAGTTAGATCCCTTAGGCACATGCTTGATAAACACGGTATCCGCGGCCTCACAGCCCAGATGCGGGATGACCGCAGGACTTCGGAAACAATTCCGAGGCGGCGCGCGGGTGATCCCTCGCCTCGTCGTCGTGACGAAGACGAACCTGAGATCGCCGCAACCGCTGGCGAAAGCTAACCCTAGCATCTCACCACAGCCTTTGACGGAAACCGTCATTGGCTTCCTGACGGTTTTTGTCACCACAACGAGTCTTCCGCGCCACTCCACACCCATTTCTCAAAAAAGCCCTTAATTTCCTAAGTCTCTTACGAGTCATGCTCGTGGCACGAACCTTGTAAATAGGCAGTCCGGACACTTCGCGCTCTGCGCGGCACTACATCGAATGACGAAGGCCGTTGGCGCGAGAACAATTTAAACGAATTTCTCTAAGGAGCACGAATGAAAATGAAAACCAACCGCCAAGAGGGCTTCTCACTGATAGAACTCCTCATCGTCGTCGCGATTATCGGTATTATCGCCGCCATCGCTATCCCCAACCTTCTCGCTTCCCGCCGCGCGGCCAATGAAGGCTCGGCCCAGTCTTCAATGCGCACAATCCACAGTGCTGAAGCTGTATTCCAATCCACAGTCGGTAACGGCGCCTTCGGCCCGCTCCGCATTGATGGTACTGCTAACGAGGCCTCGCTCGTCGGACAGAGTTTGGTCGATGGTCAGCTCGGTGGAGCGACAGGCACCAAGAGCGGATACACCTTCGCACTTCCGGCAGGCAATATCGCCGCTGGTCCGGCAACTTTCTGGGCCTCGTCTGTTCCAAGCAATACTGCCTTTGGAACCCGAACAGGCAATCGTAGTTTTGCCATCTCCGAAGACGGTGTTCTTCGTGGCGCGGTTGCAGATGCTGTAGCTGATCGTGCTGCCGCTCTGGCAATGGGTGCCCTGGGCAACTAATTACCTCGCGGACCTAAACTCACCGTGCGGGGCCGAAGCGGATGCTTGGCCCCGCATTTTTTTGCAAGTCGGTAAATGCTATGGAAACTCAATTACTCACAACGCTGAGCCGCGACCGACACCGACAGGAGACTACGATGAGCGCACGCCGATATCAAAACGGGTTCTCTTTGATCGAGCTTCTCATCGTCGTCGCCATTGTCGGGATCCTCGCCGCGATTGCGGTCCCAAATCTCATTGCGTCCAGACGCGCAGCCAATGAAGGTTCTGCCAAATCATCGCTGCGCACCGTTCACAGCGCTCAGTCAACTTACATCGCAACTGCAGGCGCTGGCCGCTACGGAACTCTAGCCAATCTTCGAGGTCAAAGTCTCGTTGATCCTCAACTTGGCGGCGGGATTAAAAGCGGATACACCTTTGTCTGCAGCGACGCTAACCTGGGCATTGGCCCATCCACTTTCTTTGCCACCGGCGCCCCCGCCGACGTTACACTTCTGGGCAGGACAGGGACTCGGAGTTTCACCGTTGCGGAAGACGGAGTATTACGCGGCAAGACCAATGACCTGCCAGCCGCGAGTCATGCCGACGCAGTTAACGGAGCCATCTGGCCGGTTATGAATGATTAGATTGTGAGTGGAGTTCTAGTACAAGCAGGAACGGAATATAGATTCCCTTCCTGCTATTTTTTTGTCATTGACTGCTGACACAAATTCTACGCGAGTGTATATTCAACTCATATGATTGGCCGGATCGGAGCCATTGCGCTCAACGCCTTCCGCGAAGCAGTACGCGATCGTGTTCTTTACAACCTCGTTCTGTTCGTACTCCTCTTAATCGCTGTCGCGATCTTTATTGGCGACCTGTCTGGCGGGCAGGAAAGAAAGATCATCGTCGACCTTGGCCTCAGTGCCATGATGCTTTTCGGAGTCTTTATTTCAATCTTCGTTGGAGTTGGCCTCGTCTATAAAGAGATTGAGCGCCGAACAATCTATGCAATCTTCTCCAAGCCGATTGGGCGCGGAGAGTTCATCGTGGGCAAATACCTTGGTCTTTGCTTGACGCTACTGGTTAATGTGTTGGTAATGGGCGCCGGAGTGTCGTTGGCGCTCCTTTTTGTAAGTCGCGGCTTCGATCCCCTGGCTTTGAAAATATGGCCGGCAGTGCTGTTGATTTACATAGAGCTGATGATTCTGACCGGTGTGGCACTGTTGCTTTCGTCGTTCTCGTCGCCCGCTTTGTCGGCCCTGTTGACGTTCTTCATCTTCATCATCGGTCATTTCAGTTCCGATCTAAAAGGGCTAGCCACAACTATGGGGAGCACGGGGGCACGGTTGCTGTTTCGCGCACTCTACTATCTCTTACCAAACCTCGCTAATCTCAGTTACATTACGCCGGCCGCACACGGCCAACTGCCGACCCCGTCTTATGTAGCAACTACAGTTCTTTATTCCTTGATTTACGTCGTGGTCATTCTTTCGGCCGCTACGCTTATATTTAGGCGACGCAACTTCAAATGAAAAGGCAGAGGTTAACCAAGGCTGAGATTGGGCTACTACTGACCATCACAATCGGTTTGGCTGGCGTTACAGGTCTTTCCCGATGGATTGATGACCACCGTCCGCCTGCGAATTCAACTGTCGAAGAAGACAAGCTCTACGTGACGGCGGCGGTAGCCAATCGACTCTCGCTCGGTTTCAAAGGTTTGGTAGCCGACTGGTATTGGATGAGATCTCTCCAATATGTCGGTCGAAAAATCGTTGGCCTTCCTGACGATGTTCAACTCGACAACTTGAGCCAACTTAATCTCAAACTCCTGGCCCCTCTCCTTGACGCCGCCACGTCTCTCGATCCGCAGTTCATGGAACCTTTCCAGTATGCAGCCATGGTACTTCCCGGGGTCGATAAAGATGCAGCTATTCGAATCCTCAAGAAAGGTATCGCCGCGAACCCTCAAGCCTGGCGGCTCCATCACAACCTGGGTTTCATCTACTGGCAACAAAAAGACTTCAGAGCGGCCCGAGACGCTTACGATCAGGGCGCCAGGATTCCAGGAGCTCCGCCCTGGATGGAAGCAATGAAAGCACGCATGGCCAACGAAGGTGGAAGCCGCGACACTGCTCGAGAGATTTACACTCGCATGTATGAGCAAGCCGCGGATGACAACGTAAAAGAAATGGCACGAAGGCGCTTGCTGCAATTAAATTCCATGGATGAACGCGACGCACTGCGACGAGTGATGGAGGCATACCGATCAAAGGTCGGACGTTGTCCTTCGACGTGGCGCGATTTGGAGAATGTGCTGCGGGCCTTAAGAGCACGCGTAGACGCCACGGGTGCTCCCCTTGATCCCGCCGGAACAGCGTATGTCCTGGTGAAGGACCAGTGTGATGTGACAACGGATCCTAAGTCTGAAGTTCCTTACAAGTGAGAGACTAGCGTGACAACGGTAGTTGAAATAAATAGTTTAACTAAGGACTACGAGCTGGGGTTCTGGCGCAAACGGAAAGTCCGCGCACTGGATAAACTTTCTCTAACTGTTAACCAGGGCGAGATCTTTGGTTTTCTGGGCGCTAACGGAGCCGGCAAGACGACGACGTTGAAGCTGTTGATGACCCTAATATTCCCCACCGATGGCACAGCACGCATTCTGGGCCATGACATATCCGACGTCTCCATGCACCGCCGAATCGGCTACCTTCCGGAGAATCCTTATTTCTATGATTACCTGACCGCTCTGGAATTTTTAAACTTCTGCGGCCAAATCTTCGGCTTTTCTCACGGCGATCGAAATAGGAGGTCACGGGAGCTCCTATCGCGAGTCCGGCTTGACGAGAGCAAGTGGAACACACAACTTCGAAAGTTCTCGAAAGGTATGCTTCAGCGAGTCGGCTTGGCCCAAGCCCTTATCAACGACCCTGAGGTCGTATTTCTTGACGAGCCAATGAGTGGACTCGATCCGATCGGACGTCGCGAGGTACGCGATCTTATTTCCGCGGTGCGCCATGAGGGTAAGACCGTTTTCATGTGTTCTCACATCCTCTCCGACATCGAAGTGCTTTGTGATCGAGTCGCAATACTTAAGGCTGGTCGTCTGGCCCATGTGGGTTATCTCGAAGAGTTACGCGCGCAGGTGACAGGTCACGACGTGCTCGAGATTATTGTTACAGGAACGGAAGCAGCAGCCTTGCAATCACACCTGACGCCAAACCAGTTTAAAGTATCTGCAACACCCGCAGGATTGAGAATTGAAGTTAGTGAAGAAAAGGACGTTGACGCGGTAATCGCCGCACTTAGAAAAGTTGGTGGAAAATTGGTCGCGGTACAGCCGCTGCGACAGTCGCTCGAAGAACTGTTTATGACTGATAAGTAAGAACAGAAATGTAGCGGCGTCTATCTATGGACGCCCGCCGCACGAGAAAGGGCGTCCACCAGACGCCCTTTAGAGTTACGACTTTAGTCTTCGCCTCACTTAAACTTGAATCCCGTTACTTCCATCTTGATGTTGGATCTCTCGTCAGCATCAGTCATGCCTTCCAGCCTTATATTCACAAGCATTGTTCGGTTGGGTTCGAGTTCCGGATTTTGTGATGTAGGAACAGCGACGACGGTCCGCTCTCTTACAGGCTGGCCTTGACGGTTCACTACAGTTCCTTTTACTTCAAGGCCTGCAAGCGTTCGTCCGGTAAAGTTACGCGCCGTCGTTTGCAGGTTCATCACGATGTCGCCCAGGGCGCGTTTTGCTTCGGTTGCTTCCGGAGCGTCCAGGACGATCTTGGGTGCCAACTCATTCCATTCCGGTGCACCTGCACGGATAGCTCCTTGCAGCACTGGATCAGCCGACCGTGGTCCGCTGCTGGCCCGCATTAGAAAATAGAAGAGGGTAGCCAGAACGATCGCTGCCACAATCGCGACAATGATAATTATCTTGCGGCTGGAATCGGCAGGTTCGGATATTTGGTTGTGTGGCGTCACCATGAATTGATGGACCAGATTCTAATTCCAGCCAAACCCATTTTGCAATCGAGTCGACACGAGCGTGCCCTTAGACATCGGCGGCGCGGAAAAGTTTCCGTTAATTAAACTTATTTTATCAACTGCCACGATGCTCTGATAACAAGCGGCCGACAATTTCCTCTAGCTCGATATAGTCTATCGGTTTGGTGATGTAAGCATTGCATCCGGCGGCTAGCGCCTCAGCATGAAAATCGGCTGAGTCATGCGCAGAAACTGCCACGATCGGCACGACTTCCAACCCCGGGAAGCTGCGAATGCGCCGAGTCGCAGCTAACCCGTCGATCACGGGCAAACTGAGATCCATCAGGATTATTGAGGGGCGCACTTCCATCGCGGCGCTGACTGCTTCTTCTCCGTTGATGGCTTCGACGACTCGATAGCCGCTTAACTCAAGCAGCTTTTTCATCATCTGCCGGTTGTCTTCGGTATCTTCCACGAGTAGAACCGTCTCGACCGAATCGTGATCCGGCGAGGACGCGGACGTCTGATTTTGGGAAGAGTTTGTAGCTGAACTCAAAATATTTTCGACCTCCGGGGGCTTGGAAAGGCTGTATCACTAGAATACGCTAGGCTTTTTTGCTAAGATCGCGCACCGAAACACGACATATCGAGGGCCTCATGTCCGGGCTTATTCGGTACACTGCGCTGGCTGTTTCCCTTCCCCCATTCCAGCTCGCGGAAGTTAGGACAGATACTCCAGAACCTAAATGAAGCCATTACTAACTGAGTTTCAGGATCAGAAGTCGTTGCTTGCGCTTGGAAGAGCCTCGATACAGATCGTCCACGATCTCAAGAATCAGGTTAATGGTCTCAAACTCTATGCCACGTTCCTTCGCAAACGAATGGAAAGAGCCGAGCGTCCGTTGGATGAGCTGGAGACGGTCAACAAACTCATCGCGGGGTTCGATCGAACCGCTGCTGATCTTTCGATGATTGTACAATTCGGCCAACCCATTACGCTGAAGAAACGGCCAGGCGTCGATCTTCAAAGACTCCTGGAAGGGATTTCTGCGGCATTGAATGAAAGGCCACCAGCCACGGGCGCTTTGAAAAGTTTAGTCGTGATCGATGCGAAGCCGGTAACTCTGGTTGGAGAATTTGATTCAGACGCGTTAGCTGAAGCTCTTAGAGCCATCTCCCTCGGAGCAATTAAGATGCTGGCTAACAAACCCGGCGAGGCAACGTTGCACATTAGTTTAAAGGATGATTTGTCTGAATCACGAAGGGCCGGCGTCATTGAGTGGCCCGGACTTGAATCTTTAAGTCACGACCCTTTCCGGACCTTCGCGGGTAGCGACGGAATCAGGATGTCATTGGCCGCGAAGGTTATTGAAGCACATGGTGGAGAGGCTGAGCACCTGGATGGGACATTGCGGGTGCGTCTGCCTTTAGCGTCTTAAGTATGGCAGCCCCGCAATGATATTTAATATTGTTCAGATCCCCGGAATGATTCCAAGGAGGAAGTAGTGGATAGAAGCGAAGTACGAATATTAATTGTTGATGACGATGACTCGACGGCCGATTCTTTGAGGCTCAACCTCGCAGAAGAAGGTTATACCGTCGATACGGCAGCGACCGGCGGACGGGCCATAGAGTTATTCGATCAAGGTGGGCATCACCTGGCGATCTGTGACCTTCAACTGCCCGACATGGATGGCCTGGAAGTGATGCGTCATATTAAGGACGCTCGCCCCAACGCGGAAGTCATAGTTGTGACAGCACACGGTTCAACGACGAAAGCAGTGGAAGCGACGAAAGCCGGCGCCTTTGATTTCGTCGATAAGCCGCTGAACTTCGAAGAGCTCGAGCTGCGTGTGCAAAACGCACTCAAGCACCGGGAACTCGTTGCAGAAAACGCCAATTTGCGTCGACAGCTTTCAACCCGCTCCGAGTATTTCAATATCATCGGCGGAGCGAAGTCGATGCAGACGATTTACGAAACGATCGAGTCAGTAGCGAAGTCGGACGCAAACGTTTTTATCGTTGGTGAATCAGGAACCGGCAAAGAACTCATCGCCAATGCGATCCATTACCAATCGTTGCGCTCAAAGAAACCGTTCATCAAGGTCAACTGCGCCGCGCTGCCAAAAGAGTTGATTGAGTCTGAGCTGTTTGGGCATACCAAAGGGGCCTTCACAGGTGCACATGCTGATAAGGAAGGATTGGTGCAGCATGCCGCCGGCGGTTCGCTAATGCTGGATGAAATCGCGGAAATGCCGGTTGAGTTGCAGCCCAAGCTTTTGCGTGTATTGCAGGAACGAAGTTATCGGAAGATCGGATCTGAAAAGACATACGCCGTCGATTTCCGTCTCATCTCTTCGACGAATCGGCCGCCGGCGGACGCCATTCGCGACGGCCTGCTTCGCGATGATCTGTTTTACCGTATCTCAACAATAACTATCCACGTTCCGCCATTGCGCGACCGAAGTGAGGACATTCAACTTCTGACGGAGCACTTTCTCCATATGTATGCGCAAAAATACGAACGCGCCATCACCGGCGTTTCTCAGGCGGCATACCAACGGCTCTTTGGCCACGCCTGGCCCGGAAACGTTCGTGAACTGCAAAACGTGATCGAGCGTGCAGTGTTGTTGGCGAAAGGAAATCGCATCGAACCAGTTGATTTACCGTTTGACAATGGTTCGTTGCCAGAAGGTTCGCCTGTTGGAGTAGCTTGGGATGTGCCTCCGAACATGACACTTGAAGACATCGAGCGCCTGGTGATCGAAAAGACACTTCAGCGCACCGGCGGTAACAAGCAGGCTGCTGCAAACCTACTCGGAATTTATCGCCCGAGGCTTTATAGTAAGATCAGAAAGTACAACATTGACGTGGCTTCACTGATGTCGGCGTAGGTGATAGCGTGCTGATCGAGCGCAATATCAGGATGCCCGCAGCTACTTTATGCCTGAGGTAGGAGGCCTAATAACCCAAGGTAGCCTCTGACATCCGGCACTATCCCGGCGTGTCGGGCTCGGTAATGGCTGCTTAAACTCTTTGATGAAGTCAGGTAATCCCCCTCTATTTCAAGGGCGTCTGCAGAGTATTGACGCATTACGCGGTATTGCGGCTTTAGGCGTAGTGCTTTATCACGCTGTACTCCAAACCCAAAATGGCGTGCCCAACAATCTCCTCCAGTGGCCCGTCAAGCTGGGAGTATTTGTAAGTTCCCTGGGCTACATTGGCGTCTTTCTCTTCTTTGTCATCTCCGGATTTTGTATTCACCTGCAGTGGGCCAGAACCCGGGCGGCCGGGGAAACACCTTCAATCGAATTCGGTTCCTTTTGGAAGCGTCGCCTCCGGCGCCTCTATCCGCCTTACATCATTGCCCTCGCTTTGTTCCTACTCCTGGCCGCTCTCACAAGCGGCATTAATGTCACACACTTCTTTGTTTACGATCTCGTGATGCATCTGCTGATGCTTCACAACCTGGATCCGAACACGTGCTACAGCATTAACGGCGTGTTCTGGACTCTTGCCGTCGAGGAACAACTTTACCTCGCCTACTTCCCTCTCCTCTTCCTGCGCACGCGTTGGGGATGGGGACCTACGCTGATAATCTGCGCTCTGGCGCGAGTGGGTTGGTTCTTCTTTGGGCATGCGTTCTGGCTAGTAACAGGAGTTGGCACCCCAGTTCCTGAAGCTGCGGCTGCGCACTGGTTTACATGGGCGCTCGGTGCTCTAGCTGTTGAAGCAATGTTTGGTTTGGTCCAACTGCCGAAGTGGTGTCGTAATTTGTTCCTTGGTGGATTGGCAATCGTGGTGGCATCAGCGATTTCGGTGCTCCTGCCGTTTACGCCTAAGGACACATTCTTCCACGACCTTTCGTGGATGCTCATGCACCCGATGTGGGGATTCGGTTTCTTTGTGTTTGTGAACAGAGCGGTCCAGGCGGAGCTGTCGTGGCTTTCAAGCGCATCTGACCTGGTTAGGCAAAACAAGCCAAGACTCGTAACAACGGCAGCGACTATCGGGGTGTTTTCCTATTCGCTATACCTAACCCACGAGTTAGTAATCATGCAGTCGTGGAGATTCACCATTTACTGGTTCCCGCCAATGGTAAGCACATTGCTGATTACTGTACCTGCTACCGTAGCGTTTGCCTGGTTGTTCTATAGATACTGCGAGAAGCCCTACATGAAGAAGGCCGCTTCAAAAGCGGCGCAACCGGTAGAAACGAAATCATCACTTTTTATTCAAAACATCCCGCCGCTTGTTGACGAAGCCTAGGAACAACAAGGCAGAGGGCAAAAGGCAGAAAGCAGAAGCAGAAGGCGGTGCGCGTCAAGGCTTAGTTTCTGCCTAGTGCCTTCTTCCTTCTGCTTTCTGCTCACCGCTCACTGCCTACTCCACCTGGTACGTCGCCACGCTAGTGGGCGTCTCGTAGCAGCGAACTTTGTAAATCTGTACGCGATCGTCGCCAACCTTCGAAGCAACACGTTCAAGAATATACTTGGCGAGGTTTTCTGCTGAGGGTTGTAACTCAACAAAAGGATCGAGCTCGTTGATATTGCGGTGATCCAAATATAGGACTACTTCGTCTGCAGCTGCCTTCAACTCGACGAAATCGACCAGCAGACCGATGTTATCCAGTTCACGTCCACGGGCATAGATTTCAATCTTGTAATTATGCCCATGGAGGTTCTCACACTTCCCTTTATAGCCACGCAGTTGATGCGCGCTCGAGAAGTTTCGCTCAATCATTACTTCAAATTGTCCAGCCATAAATTAGTCCAAAGTCTAAAGTTCAAGGTCCAAAGTCCCAAGCCGACTACAATGAGCGGCCTCACTTTGAAGTGCTCCGGCCGCGGCGCCTTAGTCAACCCTCAAATACTAAGATGTCTGAATTACTGGGCCGCTCGACGTCAGACGCGACGAGGAAAAAAGCGCCGCCAGGCCGGCGCACTCCAAAAAGGAGCCCTATGCCATCTCGACTTTTGAAAGTGGTGCGGCCGCTTCAACCTCAAAAATCGTCGCGATATCGCCGATGCGTGAAGTGACACGGCAAGGCGGAAGGCTCTTTAAAAACAATCTCCCATAGCTCTTGGTGGTTAACCTCGGGTCGAGCACAGCCAGCACACCTTTGTCCGTCGTACTCCTTATTAACCGTCCCAGTCCCTGCTTCAGCGTAATGATCGCCTGCGGGACACTGTATTCAAAGAAACTCGATCCGCCCTCATCCTCAATATAACGCTGGCGCGCGGCAACGATCGGATCCGTTGGCACTGCGAAAGGTATCTTGTCTACGATCACACAAGACAATTGCTCACCACGCACGTCGACACCCTGCCAAAAACTGGACGTTGCAAAGAGCACTGCGTTCGGTGTTTGCCTAAAACGTTCGAGCAGTCGCCCTTTAGATGCCGTGCCCTGTAACAAACAAGGGTACTCGATTTCCGGCATCGTCAGGTCGAACAAAGACTGCATTCCTGCAAGGCTTGTGGACAGCACAAAAGCTCGTCCCTCGGTCGCATTAACGATCCCTACGACTTCCGCAGCAGCAGCCGCCGCCCATTCACGCGATCGCGGATCGGGCATCTTCGGAGGCAGATACAAAAGTGCCTGGCTCGGATAATCAAATGTTGATTCCGCGATCAAGTCGTCGGCCTTGTCCAGGCCAAGCCGCTCACGTATGAACGAAAAATTACCCGCACTGGAAAGCGTCGCTGAAGTCAGAACTACTGTATCGATTTTCTCAAACAGCTTGTCTTCCAGGATTGCAGACACATCGATTGGCGAAGCACGAAGGAAGAACCCGCGGCCTCGACGCTCAGTCCAGTAAACAAACTTCTTATCCTGGCCGGTAACGATAAACTGCAAGTCGAACTTGATCTGGCGGATGCGTCGAACGAGGCTCTCGACTTCGGAAGGCTTGTCTTTAAGCGCATCGAGGGTCGTCTCTAGCCGGGCCAACGCGCCGTCGAGAGAGACGTAAAGATCGCCGAGCGGAGTCGCTTCCATTTCTCTATCTTCGTTTCTTCGTGCGAAACTCCCTGGAATTATTGGAAAACGACCTTCCTCGCCACGACCGTCGCGAAATCCCATCCAGAAGTTATCGGCAAGTCGCATCACGCGGGCCGATGTTTTCGTTATCTCGCGATCGGCCTCTGTGTCGTCAAAAGGCACGACGCTAATATCGCGAATCAGATCGTCGATCTGATAATTGGAGACCTGTGCGCCGAAGTATTCAGAAGCGACATCTTCGATTAGATGCGCCTCGTCGAGAATGACTGCTGAATAATCGGGCAGAACGCTTCCATACATGCTGTTGCGCAATGCAAGGTCAGCAAAAAACAAATGGTGGTTAACAACGACGATGTCGGCATCCTGCGCGCGGTTGCGCATGCGCGTGATGAAGCACGGCTCGAAGTCAGTGCACTTTTGGCCGATGCAGGTCTCAGATCGCGCATCGATGTGACGCCAGAATGAGAGCCACTCAGGAAGATTGGATAACTCGGCCCGATCGCCAACCTCCGACGCCCTGGCCCAGTGGGTAACCTCATCAAAGTAATCAACTTCGTCGAGACCTTCCAGAACCGGTGAACTCTCCGCGCGCCCCAGTCGGGTCAGGCACACGTAGTTATTTCGTCCCTTCATGTACGCCGCTTTGAAACTCTTCGGCAGCACGTCCTGGAGAAACGGAATGTCTTTCTCCATCAACTGTTCCTGAAGGTTCTTAGTTCCAGTTGAGATGATGACCCTACCCCGGCCTCCGAGCGCTGCAGCAACTGCGGGAACGAGATAAGCAAGAGTCTTGCCCGTGCCGGTACCCGCCTCGACAATCAAATGCCGCCGTTCCTCAAACGCACGCATCACGGCCTGGGCCATTTGAATCTGGCCCGGACGATGTTCGTAGTCTGGATGTCTTTGAGAAATCAGGCCGTCAGGCCCAAAGATTTCATGCATATAACTACTTGGATTACCGGGGAACTTCTCAGTCCGCGCCCATTGCTTCCGGTTGGTGCGCACGTTTCAACCGCTTCGCATACAGAGGAAAGCGCGCGCTCAACTCCCCTACACCTCTTTGTACTTTTGTTCGCACTTCCTCGGATTCCGGCGCGTGAATTATCTCTGAAATCAAACGCCCTATCTCCCGCATCTCGAGCTTCTTTCATTCCGCGCGTCGTGACCGCGGGCGTCCCGATGCGTAAACCCGAAGCAACGAAGGGCTTGTTTTGATCGAACGGAATCGTGTTTTTGTTGACGGTGATGTGCGCGGCTTCAAGTGCTTTCTCGGCGACTTTACCGGTGATTCCTTTTCCGTCCATCCAAACGTCCACCAGCATAAGATGATTGTCGGTGCCACCGGAAACGAGACGCAGCCCCTGCTCCTGTAGTTCACTTGCCAGCGCTTTTGCATTTGCCAGGATTTGACGCTGATACTCTTTGAAGTCATCTCTTAGCGCTTCGCCAAATGCGACCGCCTTCGCCGCTATGATGTGGACTAAGGGACCACCCTGAACACCGGGAAACAATTTACGATCAATCTCCTTTGCGTGCTCTTCCTTGCAAAGAATCAATCCGCCTCGCGGACCACGCAGCGTCTTATGGGTTGTTGTCGTAACGTAATCGGCGTGCGGCACCGGCGACGGATGAAGATCGGCCGCGACCGGTCCCGCAATATGGGCTATGTCGGCGAACATCCTGGCGCCCACGCTTTTCGCGATTTCGCCAATGCGTTTGAAGTCGATGATGCGCGGATAGGCCGAAGCGCCGCAAACGAGCAGTTTCGGTTTGTGCTCCTCGGCTATGCGTTGTAACTCGTCGTAATCGATCTGTTCGGTCTCGCGTGACACGCCGTAGTCGGCAACTTTGTAACTCATGCCGGAAAAGTTCATCGGGTGACCGTGTGTTAGATGGCCGCCGTGTGAAAGGTTCATACCGAGAATCTGATCACCATACTGAATCGCGGCGAGGTAAACCGACATGTTTGCTTGGGCGCCACTGTGCGGCTGGACATTAGCGTGTTCAGCTCCAAAGATTTGCTTCGCGCGATCGATGGCTGTTTGTTCGACGACATCGGTCCATTCGCACCCGCCGTAGTAACGCTTCTTCGGATAACCTTCCGCGTACTTGTTCGTGAAAACGGAGCCAGCCGCTTCGAGCACAGCTTCGCTGACGAAGTTTTCGCTGGCGATTAGCTCGAGGCCATCAGCCTGACGCGCGACTTCGTTGTCGATGGCTTCAGAAATAATCGGGTCAACTTCAATGAGTGGTGCGTTTCTTGAGTTATCCATGGTTCGGTCCTTTAAACTTTGCAGTTTGACTTGGAACTTTTGAACTTTGTACTTGGAACTTTGTACTTTGAACTTAGAACCTGAAAGTAGCTCTTACTGCTTACGTCAACGCCCTCCCTAACGGTCGGGCTACTGCCCCGTTGCCGTACCTTCTGCTCACTGCCCACTGCTCACTGCCCACTGCTCACTGCCCACTGCTCACTGCCCACTGCTCACTGCCCACTGCTCACTGCTCACTGCTTTCTATCTTCGCAACGCGCTCCGCATGGCGTCCGCCTTCGAATGCCGCATTAAACCAGGCGCGCACAATGCCTGGTATCTGGTCCTGTGGCGTAGTTCGCGCTCCAATGGCCAGCACGTTTGCGTTGTTATGTTGCCTCGCGAGCCGCGCTGTTTCTTCGGACCACGCGACTGCAGCACGAACGCCCGGTATCTTATTCGCGGTAATCGCCATCCCGGTGCCGGAACCACACACCAGCACACCCTGATCGACGCGACCGCCGGCGACTTCTTCCGCGACCTTTCTCGCATAGTCGGGATAGTCGACGGAGTCTTCAGAAACCGTTCCCAGGTCCTCAAACTCAAGTCCCAGATCACGCAGCAAAGGCTTGAGCTTTTCCTTTTCGGCAAAGCCCGCGTGGTCGCTGGCAATCGCGATTTTCATGAAACGAATCCCCGTGAAATTCATTGGAAGAGCAGTGGTCGATGTTACATCACGATATCAGCGCTCGCAAACAAGAGACTCTTCGGAGTGCGCCGACAAGGTGTCGCATCCCAAAGTGGTACAATCCGGCCATGCCAACGTACCTGGACGTAGCAAGCTGGGCCCGCCGCGACTTGTTTAACTTCTTCGTGGATTTTGACAACCCCTACTTCAATATTTGCACCCGGCTCGACATCACAAAACTTCTCAACTCTCTGCGGCTTCAGCCCGAGACCGGCGTTTCGCTGGCGTTCCATTACTTCGCATTGCGCGCAGCTAATGAGATCGAACCGTTCCGCTACCGTTTGAGAGACGGAAAGGTTTTGGTTCATGACGTGATTCACGGCGGAACAATCGTGCTCCTGCCAAACGAGAGCTTTAGCTTTGCGTATTTCAATTATTATAAGGATTTTGGCCGGTTCATGAGCGAGGGACAGCAATCGATTACCGAAATGCAGAAAGGCGACAAGCCTTTCAACCCAGACCCAAGCGACGATCGTATTCACTTCACAGTCTTGCCCTGGGTTTCGTTCACAAGTTTTGCGCACGCGCGAAATTGGGGACGCGAAGACTCCGTACCCAAGGTTGCGTTTGGGAAGTTCACCACCGAGAACGATAGAACTTTCTTACCGTTTTCCGTCGAGGTGCACCACGCCTTGATGGACGGCCTCCACGTCGGACGCTACGTGAGCAGGATGGAAGAGATGATCAACGAGCCGGAGCCCTACCTTAAATTAGAAAGCTAGACACGGTAACAGGCGTACAGAGTACAGGCTTTAGCTTGCGTGTTACGTGAGAAGCAACCTGAAGGTTGTACTCTAAACACCTGCTACCTCGCTTCGTTCCAATGCCTTAGTTTGCGTTAACCTTTTTGCTAAGCGAGAATGTTGATCTGTAAACCAATCAACGAAAGTCACCGAGAATCTAATGCGCTGGTCACAATACTTCCTTCCTACGCTTCGTGAAGATCCTGCCGATGCCGAAGTCGTTTCCCACAAACTGCTGCTGCGTGCCGGCTTAATCCGCCAGTTGGGTGCGGGCGTCTACTCTTATCTGCCGATGGCCCAACGCGTCGCTTTAAAGATCATGCAAATTCTGCGTGAAGAAATGAATTTTGTGGGCGGGCAGGAATTCTATCTGCCGGCGCTCCATCCGGCGGAGATATGGAAAGAGTCGGGACGCTGGGACGCTATCGGCGACGACATGTTTCGTCTCAAGGATCGTAAAGGCGGAGACATGTGCCTCGGGATGACACACGAAGAAGTCTTTACAACGATTGCGCGCAACGAGTTGCGTTCTTATAAGCAACTTCCCCAGGTTTGGTATCAGATTCAGATCAAGTTTCGTGATGAACAGCGTCCGAAGTCCGGGCTGATGCGTTTGCGCACCTTCATCATGAAGGACGCATACTCATTCGATGTCGATCAGGCAGGTCTCGATAAGTCGTTCACCGATCAACGCGAAGCTTATAAGCGAGTCTTTTCGCGTTGCGGCATTCAATTCTCGATTGTTGAAGCGTCTTCGGGCTCCATGGGAGGTTCGGAGTCAAACGAATTTGTTGCGAGGACAGACGCCGGCGAAGATTTAATTGCCAGTTGTGCAAGCTGTGGTTACGCCGCGAATCTGGAAAAAGCGACTTCGCGACTGGCTCCTGTTAAGGACCTCGTAGGACCTGAGTCCCCTGAAGAATTTCCCACGCCGGGCGTCCGCACGATTGATGACTTGATAAGTTTCCCTGGCGGCGCTAAAGCAGTAAACCAGATCAAGTCTCTGGTCTATGTGGCCACCATCAATAATGAACCGCAGCCGGTTCTCGCGTTGCTTCGCGGTGATCACCAGTTACATGAGACAAAACTTGCCGATAATTTGAGGGCGACCGCCGTGCGCACTTCTCACCCCGAGGAGATTCGCGAGTTGCTAGGTGCGGGAGCGGGAAGCCTTGGTGGAGTGGGCGCAAAGTGGCGCGCAAGGGAAGCGAACTTCGAGCTCATCATAATTGCCGATCAAGGGCTTAAGGGCCGTAGCAACATGACGACTGGCGCAAACAAAGACGATCATCACTTGCGCGGCGTCGATATCGAACGCGACATCAAACCTGATCAATGGGCGGATCTGCGCGGCGTTGAATCTGGCGAACTCTGTCCGCGTTGTGAGCAAGGCATTCTTGAAGTTTACAAGGCGATGGAAATCGGCCACATCTTCAAACTGGGCACAAAGTATTCTGAGTCGATGGGGGCTTCGGTGCTCACCCGGGATGGCAAGGAAGTGCCCATTGTGATGGGCAGCTACGGCATTGGTGTCGAGCGCATAATAACCGCGGCTATCGAACAAAATAATGACAAGGATGGAATTATCTGGCCGAAGAGTATTGCGCCGTTTGACGTGGTCGTCACTGTTACTAACATGAAAGACGACGTATTGCGTGAGACTGGGGAAAAACTTTACAAGGACTTACAGAGAGCTGGACTCGAAACATTGCTCGACGATCGCGACGAGCGAGCAGGAGTTAAGTTTAAAGATGCTGACTTGATCGGCATTCCCTATCGCGTCACCATCGGGAGAAAAGCGACGGACGGTTTAGTCGAGCTGTTTGATCGCCGCGCGAAAGCAAGCGAAGACGTAAAGTTGACAGACATCGTGGCTCGGGTCCAGAAAATGGCTCTGGCTGGACTATAGACGGTGCCAAGTAGACGAAAAGAGTTACGATCCATGAAATACACTAAACACTACTAACTATCTTTCGTGATGATTCGTGTGATTCATGGAACGTGTCCGATTTGATTGATCCTTACGTAAAGAAAGAAGCTGATGGTTCCTTCCCGTTAATGAGTAAAGCTTTTCAGATGAAATTCCTCGGGCTAGTTGTCTTAATGCTCTTTCTCGGTCTTCAGACGGCCGCCGCTCAGGATTTACTTCCCGAGCTCGTTCGCCGCATTAAGCCGTCCGCAGTTGCGATCGAAACTTTTGACGCAAAGGGTGACAAGCTCACCCGCGGCAGCGGATTCTTCATCGGCGCCGATCGGGTCGTTACCAACCGACACGTAATCGACAACGCATACCGCGCTGAAGTCCATTCCTACAACGGTAAAATTTATCCGGTTAAGGGCGTACTCGCCGTTGACGCTGAAGGTGACGTTGCCTTACTGCGCGTCGAAGCTCCTCCAAATGAAGTCCGGCCGCTTCCACTTGACCGAACCTCACCTCAGGAAGGCGAGAGCATAGTTGTAATTGGCAACCCGTTTGGCCTCGAAGGAAGTGTTTCAAATGGAATTGTCTCAGCAGTACGCGACATTCCGACCTTTGGACGCATCATTCAAATCACGGCGCCTATTTCGCCCGGTTCCAGCGGCAGCCCGGTGATAAACATGCAGGGACAGGTAATCGGCGTTGCCACTTTGCAGATCACCGGCGGGCAGAGTATCAACTTTGCCATCCCTTCAGAACGCATCTCTCAATTACAGAGCGGCGCGCTGCAGTCCCTGTCGGAGCTGGTCGCAGCTACTGGCAGAAACAAACGCGCGAAGGCTGTTCAGTATTTTCGTGATGGCCTGAGTTTCCTTTCTCAGGACGATTGCGAAAAAGCCTTGCCTTACTTTGAGAAAGCGGTAGAGTCGGATACCAACTACGCCGAAGCGTGGGCGCAAACAGGATTCTGCCGGGAGAAGCTTGGCCGACACGCTGAAGCCATCGAGGCGTCGAAGAAAGCGGTCTCGTTACGACCGTCGGCTGAGTCGTATTTCAACATCGGCTTGGCAAACTATTACTTGAAACAGTATCGCGAGGCGGCGGAGGCTTACCGCCAATCCATTCGCCTCGAGCCATACAACTCTGCCGATGCCTATTACGCGCTGGGTTTGGTTTATCGCGACTGGGGCCGTGTTGACGAAGAGATTCAGGCTTACAAACAGGCGATTAAGCAGAAGCCGGACTACACCAGCGCTTACGAGAGACTGGGCTCGCGCTATTTGAGATCGAAGAAGTATAACGAAGCGATTGAGGTTTTTAAGCAGCTTGCGGCACTGAAGCCCGGAGACGCGAACGTTCTCAACAACATGGGCGAAGCTTACCTGGAATCGGGAAAGGCGCCTGACGCGGTCGAGGCTTTCAGACAAGCCATTCGACTCAAACCGGATTTCGGAAGAGCTTTCTATAACCTTGGTAAGACTCTGCTCGCACAAGGGAATCGTGACGGGGCGGTCGAGCAGTACAACATTCTGCAAAACCTCGATCAGGATTGGGCCGAGCGGTTGAATGCCCTGATTAATCCTTAGGGTTAGTTGTCAGTTGTCCGTGGTCAGTAGTCAGTAGTCAGTTGTTAGTAGTCAGTAGCGTAGATGCTACGCTAACTTGAGACTTGGAAGTTAGGGATCCGACTAACTACTGACCACTAACAACTGACAACTAACAACTGACTACTGACCACTGACTGCCGACCATTTCCGGTTAATCAAGCTAGCAACAAACCCGGCTCCAAAGCCGTTATCGATATTCACTACCGTTACATTTGATGCGCACGAGTTAAGCATTCCCAGTAGCGCCGCGACGCCGCCAAACGACGCGCCGTAACCAATGCTCGTCGGCACCGCGATCACCGGCACGCTTACCAATCCTCCAACAACCGAAGGCAGTGCCCCCTCCATTCCCGCAGCAACAATCGCAACGCGCGCGCTCTGCAGCAATGAACGCTCGGCCAAAACGCGATGTATACCCGCGACACCTACGTCCCAAACACGTTTGACGCGATTACCCATCGCCTCAGCAGTTAGAGCGGCTTCTTCAGCAACCGGTATGTCGCTGGTGCCCGCTGTGACAACTGCAATTTCTCCAACCCCGAGATCGGTGTAGTCCCTTCGGATTCTTATAAGCTTTGCGGCTGCATGCCACTCGGCTTCCGTCACGATATTTCGAACTTCACCAAACGTTCCCTCATCTGTGTGGGTGATGAGCACGTTGGGCGATTGCTTAATCAACCGCTCAACTATTCCAACAACCTGTTCGCGGCTTTTCCCGGCGCCAAAAACTACCTCGGGGAAACCCTGCCTGCTCGCCCGCGAGTGGTCCACGCGCGCGTACCCGATGTCCTCGTAGTGAAGGTCCCTGATGCTCTTGGCCGCCTCGCCCTTGTCGAGTTCCCCTGTGCGGTAGGCTTCCAACAAGCGTTCTAACGCTTTTAAGTCCATTGGTTGATGATTCGAAAGTTGAATTTAGGCGCGCATTCTAGCATCCCGCTTTTACAGAACCGAGCGGGGTAGCCCCCGCTAATTACAGAACCCAGCGCGGTAGCGCGGGATGCTTTCGGCTACTCAACTTGAAGCAATCACTTTCTTGTAATGCTGGCGCCTCCAGCATCCCGCGCTACCGCGCTGGCTTCTGTAGTTGATTGCCTCTGCTCAGTTCCAACATTCCCACTCGCTTGCGATTGGTTTAGCCCCAAAGTAAGATCAACTACGAAACACAATGGAATTCACTGTAGCAATAACCGGCGCCTCGGGTTCAATTTATGCTGAGCGCACGCTCGTGCACATGGCCGCCAGCGGCGTTGTCGAACGCATAAATTTGATCATGTCGGAGGCCGCGACTACCGTAGCCCGCGTGGAGTTGGGAGTAGATCTTAGAACAGGGGACACAAAGTCGGTTAACGAGTGGCTCGGATTGCCGAAGACCTCAAGGTTGATTCACCTTCACCGGCTGGACAATATCGCAGCCAGGCCTTCTTCCGGCTCGCATCCGCAGGAAGGGATGGTTATCGTTCCTTGTTCAATGGGTACGCTCGGGGCGATTGCTTCAGGAGCGGGGACGAATCTTATTCATCGAGCCGCTGACGTGACCTTAAAAGAGAGTCGCCGGTTAGTGATAGTCCCGCGGGAAACCCCTTACAACGCTATACATCTTGAAAACATGTTGCGCCTGTCTCGCGCAGGAGCCCACATCATTCCGGCGAGTCCAGGGTTTTATCATCGTCCAGAAACGATTCAAGCCCTTGTCGATCACCTGGTCTTTCGTATTCTCGATCACCTCGGTGTGCCCCATTCGCAGTCGACCCAGTGGCAGGGTTTGAAAGAACACTCAGGGGAATTAGTCAGCACCAACGAAGATTAGTCCCGTCTATGCCAGCCCTCCTCCGAAACGTTCGCGTCACCCTCGAAATGATCAAGATTGAGCACACGCTCTTCGCGTTGCCTTTTGCATTCCTGGGTGCCGTGCTCGCTGCAGATGGAATACCCACGCTGAACCAGATTTTGTGGATTACTCTGGCGATGGTCGGAGCACGTTCGACTGCGATGGCTTTTAACCGAATCGTGGATCGCAAATACGACGCCTTGAATGCTCGAACCGCCGCCCGCGCATTGCCGGCGGGCCATCTGTCCGTCGGTTTTGTTTGGGCGTTTACAATAGTATCCGCGGTCTTGTTTTTCGTTGCGGCAGCTATGCTCAATCGGTTGACACTAATGCTCGCGCCGTTTGCGCTGGCCAGCGTACTCCTTTACTCGTTAGCCAAGCGATGGACCCTTTTGTCGCACCTGGTGCTGGGCTGGTGTCTTTCAATTGCTCCCACGGGAGCGTGGATTGCTGTTCGTGGTTCACTCGACAGCCCCGTGCCGCTACTGCTTTCGTTGGTCGTGATGTTATGGACGGCGGGCTTCGATGTGGTCTACGCATGTCAGGACTACGACTTCGATATGCAGTCCAACCTGCATTCAATTCCCAGGCATTTTGGAATTCCACGTGCGCTGCTTATCGCTCGGCTCCTCCACGTTGGGGCGTTCGCCGCCTTACTTGCTCTATACTGGACTACCGGGCTGGGTGTATTTGCACTAGTCGGCGTAATCGCCACCGGATTGCTGTTGGTTTATCAACATCGGCTGGTGCGTGCGGATGATTTGAGTAGACTCAATGCCGCATTCTTTACTACCAACGCTTTCGTGAGTGTGATTCTGTTTGTCACATTCGGAGGCGCTGCACTTTTTAGGAACCTTTTATGAATTTCTCGCATGATGAAAAACTAATCGCGGTTGCCTCTAAGATAGAAGCCGGTGAGCGGCTGTCGTTTGAAGACGGTGTCGCGCTCTTTGCAACCGATGATCTGCCGGCTCTTGGAAAACTGGCCGACAGCGTGCGTCGGAAGAAGCATGGGCGCACCACTTATTTCAACGTAAATCGGCACCTCAACCCAACCAACGTGTGTTACGCGGACTGTAAGTTTTGCGGTTTTTATCGCACGCCGCGACAACCAGATGCTTACACACACAACATCGACGACAGCCTGCGCGTGGCAGGAGAAGCTGTAAAAGAAGGCGCCACTGAGCTGCACATAACCGGTGGACTAAACACCAAGCTGCCCTTCAGCTACTTCACGGATCTGCTCTCCGGGCTCAAGCAACACTATCCTCAGCTACATCTGAAAGCTTTCACGATGGTCGAGTTTGATCACTTTGCGCACTTCTACAAGATGACTGACGAGGAAGTGATTGGAAAACTGATTGAGGCGGGTCTGGATTCCTGCCCGGGCGGGGGCGCTGAAATCTTCCGCGAGCCGACTCGTTCAATGATTTGTGCACATAAGTGCGACGCGGACCGCTGGCTGGAATTATCTGGAAAGGTCCACGCGGCCGGGCTGAAAACCAACGCGACAATGCTTTACGGCCATATCGAATCCACTGAGGACCGCGTTGATCACCTGCTTCGTTTGCGCGATCAACAGGATCGCTCCGGTGGTTTCCAGTGCTTGATCCCGCTTGCCTTCTATCCGGAAAAGACACAGCTATCACATTTGCCTGGTCCATCGGGGGTCGACTCCCTGAAGACGATGGCAGTGTCGAGACTATTGCTCGATAATTTTGATCACATCAAAGCCTACTGGGTAATGCTCGGAAAACGGCTGGCCCAGGTCGCCTTGCATTACGGCGCGAATGACATCGATGGAACCATCACCGACGGCGGCGAGCTTTCCGAGAGCTATTCGATTGAATCAAACAATGAAGTGAAGATGTCTCAAAGCGAGCTGGTGGATTTGATCCAGGATGCCGGTTTCGAAGCCGTGGAACGAGATACGGTCTATAACCCAATAGTCCGCGAAAATGTCAGTCTTGTTTAACTAATCCAAAAAGAAATACCTTTCATTATGTCAACTATTGCAGAAACCAGAACAATCTCAGTCGCGCATTCTCCTGACTCCGACGATGCTTTTATGTTTTACGGCCTGGCGACTAACAAACTCGAAACAGGTAGTCTGAGCTTTACGCATGTGCTCAAAGACATTCAGACGCTCAACGAGGAAGCATTTAAAGGAACCTACGACGTCACGGCGGTAAGTTTTCATGCTTATGCTTACATCGCCGACAAGTATGTGTTGTTGCCTCACGGCGCTTCGATCGGGGATAACTATGGCCCAATCCTTGTGGGCCGACAGCCGGCCTCGGCTGAGGACATATCCAAGCTGAAGATTGCGGTACCCGGAACACTGACCAGCGCGTTTTTAGCACTAAGGATTTTTAATCCTGATTTCCAGTATGAAGTTGTGCCCTTCGACAAGATCATGGATGCGGTCCAATCGGGACAGTGTGACGCAGGCCTGCTGATTCATGAAGGACAACTTTTTTACGAGGCTACCGGCCTCTTCAAGATACTGGACCTTGGTGAATGGTGGCATGAGAAAACCGGTTTGCCGTTACCGATGGGCGGTAACGTTATTCGTCGCGACCTTGGCCCGGAAGTAATCAGCCAGGTCTCCGAGTGTCTCAGAAAAAGTATTCGGTTTTCACTGGATAACCGTGAAGATGCGCTCGAGTATGCCATGCAGTTTGCACGCGACATGGATCCTGCTCTTGCGGACAGATTCGTTGCGATGTGGGTTAATGATCTGACGCTGGATTATAGCGACCGCGGGCGCGAGGCGGTTCGGCGCTTTCTGGCGGAGGGAGTTGAAAAAGGCATTATCCCGGGCGCGGTAACTGTCGAATTCGCGGCGTGACGGGTGTGACTACGGCCCTCTCAGCGGGTATAACCCTTCTAGCTGGGGTGCGTGCGGCGGTTTTTAAGCCACTCCGCCCAGAAGGAGCGACGACCACCGCACGCATCATCGGCTTCAGACTTAAGATCAGGCTCCTCCCAAAGCTTGACCGTAACGCCTTTCCCATGCAGCAACGCGGCCGCTCTGCGTTGCGTTGCGCCTTCGCGCATTGAGGTCCACGGGATTTTTCGGGCGTTGCCCTTCACCGACGTGAGGACCTAAGAATCTGTCTCTCACCTTTATTCGTTATTCAACTTCAAAGACTTTGCGAGCAAAAAGGGCGCGACGCCCTTCGGCTTGAGGATAACTCCTTCTTGGTGAAGCACCTTATATCAGATGCAGCAAATTTTGCAAGATAAAAGGAGACCGTTTTCTTCAAGGGCCGACCGCTGTGCTGGAGCAGGGGCAACAGGAGTTTCCTTAACAGCATCTGACGGCGCGGCCTATAATTTCTACTTCGGTTTAGACAAGCTTACTTACAAGGACGAGATATGATTGGCAGCACCTCTTCAAGAACGCGAAACCTCCTGATTGCGGCCTTTTTTGTGGTTTCGTTCCCGGCCTACTTCGTTTCAGCCCAAAGCTCCGGCAATGGAGCTGAACTCCCTCCAGCCGAGGTTGATCGAATTATCAAAGCCTTTACGGCGAAAGAAGGTGAGTTTCGCCAGGCACTGAACCAGTTCTCATTTAAGCGTGATGCTCTGCTTCAGAGTTTGGGGATGGGGGGCCAGGTTACCGGTGAATATCATCGCGTCTCCACCTTCACATTTGACGACGCGGGAACGCGGTTCGAAAAGATTAATTACTTTCCTATGCCCTCCTTCGCATCGGTCACGCAGGAGGACCTGGACGACCTCGGCGGCGTCTCACCCTTCGCCCTCGAGCCTTCCAAGATTGATCGATACAGCTTTAAGTATGTGGGGAAGGAAAAGATCGACGAGCTGAGCCTTCACGTCTTTGATGTTTCTCCTAAAGTGATGCCCGATCCAAAGAAGACCAAAGAACGATTGTTTATGGGTCGCATCTGGGTTGACGATCAAGATTTTCAGATCGTGAAGACCAAGGGGAAAGGCGTTCCGGAAACCAAGCAGAACAAGTTTCCAATCGTGGAGACGTATCGTGAGCAGATCGGCAAGTTTTGGTTTCCCACTTATTCATACGCAGACGAGCAGTTGGTTTTTGACGACGGCAATATGCTGCACGTACGAATGAAGGTTCGTTACACCGACTTCTCACCCGCCCGCGCGACGGTAAAGATTTTTGAAGTCGACCCTGAAGCGGAAAAGAAGAAAGACCTCCCCCTGCCTGAGAAGACTCCGGGCAAACCGTAACACCCTAGGCCGCGTGCGAATCGAGCTCATTACTGACGAGCCCTCGCACGCGGTCAACCAAAACTTTTATTTCTTCGTCCGTGACGCATCCTTCCGTTGAGACAGGCGGAAGCATCACCATCTCAATCGTCCCGCCACTCGCTTCGCCGGTCCCCTTCCCCATCAACCGATCCGTATGCTTGATCGCGACGGGCACAATCGGCACGCCGGCTTGAGCAGCCATGTAAAAGGCGCCCTTCTTAAAAGGAAGTAACTGGCCAGGCTTGGCACGAGTGCCTTCAGCAAACACACCAAATGACCTGCCGGAGCGTATGCGATCGGTCGCCGCTCCCGTCGTTTGCAGCGCACGCTCACGGTTCGTGCGATCAATGGCCATTATGTTTACGAAACCCATGCCGACCCCGAGGATCGGGACTTTGAGCAGTTCCTTTTTTGCCAGCATCCCAATTCTTCTTCCGGTGTGAAGGAAAAGCGTGGCGGTGTCCAGATAGGATCTGTGGTTGGAAATGAAGACGTACGTTTGATTAGGGTCTAAATGCTCGGCCCCTTTGACAGAAACATTAACGCCGCTTAGACGAAGCCAATTCCGGGCGCCAAAAAGCGCCCATGGATAAACTAATTCGGGCTTACCTCTCAACCATGCGACCAGGAGAATGGGCGGTCCAAAAATCAGCAACAGCACGCCGGCCATGAAGAGTGACCACCAGTAGTGTAAACGTCGAAGGATTCGCATAGGGCGGGCAGAAATTTTGGGGGAGATAATCTCATATTGCGCCCGATACGGCGAAGGCCGAGCCGCTGATCGCGCAGCATAGGTGGCAGGCGGCAGCAGGCAGGCGGCAGGAAGCAAGCGGCAGGAAGCAGGCGGCCGGTGGCAATGGGCGGGCAGTTCAGAGTTCAAGCTTCAGCTTGCGTCTTGCGCTACCAAAAGCACAACCTGAAGGTTGAACTGGCTTTGCCCGAAAAGTCCGGCATTTCGCTTCTCGGTGCAACCTCGGTGTTCTCTGTGTCTCCGTGGTTGATTTATGGAGCCGGAAACTTTACCACGGAGACACAGAGAACACTGAGGTTACACAGAGATAGCATCTGAGGCAGTTACTTTTCGGGCAAAGCTGGTTGAACTCTGAACTGCCCGCCCATTGCCACCGGCCTCCGCCTCCTGCCTCCTGCTGCCTGGCCCCGTGCCCGTTTCACCTTGCTACATTGGCTCGCCGGCGTTATCTTTCCACTGCAACAACTCTCTCCAAAGGCCTGCTTCAGGCGAAGCATCTAATCCCGTATCGACGCATCCAAGGTAATTGCTCCCACGTGTATTTCCAGGAGGAGTCTTTGAATGAAACGTATATCCTCTTTTTTAATAGTAATTTCCCTGTTTGTAAGCTGCGCGATTCTATCGCAGGCCCAAACTCGCCCTCGCCGCGTCGGGCAAGACCGCCAGACCTCCACCCCACAGGACCGTCAGTGGCCCGCGCCTGATGCGACTTCGAATCAAACTCCGAAGCGACCACCTGTTCTCGGTGGGGCAAATCGCACCCCTGGTTCTCAACAAGGTGAACAGCCATCGCCCGTCAACGACGGACCGGAGGAAGTAGACGCAGGCGACATCATCAAGGTTAATACGACGTTGGTTACGTTGCCGGTTAGCGTAATGGATCGCGACGGGCGTTACATCCCTAACTTAAGAAAAGAGGACTTCCGCCTTTGGGAAGAAGGCGTTGAACAGAACGTCGCGTTCTTTTCAGCAGTCGACAAACCATTCTCGCTGGTCCTGATGATCGACACGAGCGGTTCGACCCGGTTTCGGCTTGAAGACATCCAGGACGCCGCCATCACTTTCGTAAATCAGCTTCGTCGCGATGATCGCGTGATGGTTGTTTCGTTCGACGATGACGTAAGAGTGTTAAGTGAGTTCACAAGTGATCGAAACCGTCTACGTGATGCAATTCGGCAGACAGAAACAGGAAACGGTACCAAGCTCTACGACGCAGTCGATCTTGTGATCAACCGGAGACTTAGTCAGATCTCGGGTCGCAAAGCGATCGTGCTGTTCACTGATGGCGTCGATACGACCAGCAGGTTTGCGTCATATGCCAGCAATATTACCGATGCAGAAGAATTAGATGCGTTGGTTTATCCCGTGCAATACGACACATTCACTGACATGGGCGGACGCGGAAGCGGTGGCGGCGGCGGATGGCCCGGGGCCGGCAGCCCAACAGGCACTATTAACGACATTCTCGGTCAAATTTTTGGCGGGATGGGTCGCGGACGAGGTTCGGGTGGAGGCGGCTCCGGCCGTCGCAGCGGTTCAGGCTCATCCAGGGGCGATTATGAAACAGCCAATCGCTACCTTCAGGAAATGTCAGAGAGGACGGGAGCTCGAACCTATAAAGCTGACTCGACGCAGAATCTGGCGACTGCATTTTCAAACATTGCGGAAGAACTGCGACGGCAATACAGCTTGGGTTACTACCCGAAGAATCCAGCGCAGGCCGGACAGCGAAGACAGGTTCGCGTACGCGTGAATCAGCCTAACCTGGCCGTAAAGACCCGCGACAGTTACGTCTTCAACCCCTCAAATACACCGCCGCCAGATACGGCCCAAAAAACGGCACCGGTGCTTCGCAGGAATCTGTGGGAGCCTTCTCACAATCATGCCCGCGAGGAGTAAGCGCATAAAATAGCGCGACGGTTACGTATGTAGCCGTCGCGCTCATTACGCCCACAGGAGGAAAAGGGGCGTACAACTCGTTAGCCATTATATCCGAGGAACAGCAATTCACTCCATGTCCGGGCCTTGCTCCACGTTTTATCAGCTTTCTCTCGCTCAACGTTTTATCAGCTTTTCTTCAGCCGCGCTTAGTTCAAAGTTCAAGTTTCAGCTTGCGTGCTCCTAGCCAAACCTCAACCCCTCGTCAGTGGCCTCCGCTCTTATTCATCTCCCGTCTGGCTGTGTGGAGCGTCTACAGGCTTCGATTCTTTCGAGCCTTTTTCCCGCAGAAAGATACTCAAAACCACCATCGATCCTACCGCCAGGAACTCACTTTGCCAGTTTTGCAACGACTCGAACCAGAATCGCGAAGTGCCCATATAGCTTATTGTCGACACCTGTTCGGCCCGTCCATGCTCTTTCAGTTCAGAGTTGTATACTCCGGCGCCGCCAACCGCATGAAGCAAAAACGACATTGCGAAGAGTAGGAATAGCGCCAGCGAAAGGGAGTGGGAATAAACAGTCAGCAGAATGCCTCCCTTGCGCACAGGCCAGGGGGCATTCTTCTTATTTCGCGATTTTCGAGGGTCTCTATCGACCGCCTCTTCTTCATCTGGCTTCTTCGATTCCGCGGAGCCCTTCTGATACAAGAACGCTGTCAAAACAACAAAGAAGAACATTTGGAGAAACTCGCTTTCCCAGTTTTCCATAGTCGCTTCTAGAAAGTGATCGCCGCGCAGATATTCGACGTAAGTGACTGCCGCTTGGCCGTGTTCCTGTTGGTCATCGTTATACTCGAGCATTCCCACGACAGACTGCCCGACCAGAAATGTGAAGAAAAATAACCCAAAGAGCACAAGCGAAAGCCCGTTATTACGAAGCAAGCGTCGCACGATCTGATTCCTCCCGCTTGACGATTAATACTTGGTAATCAAGACCAAGACATTTAGTTATGAATTCTCGGTTGCAGTGCAATTGGAGGGCCGACAATTCAATCTGATGCACAACACATTTTCCAAAGCACTAAAATCAATCCGGCACTCTCTTTGCAGCGTTCGTCTCCGCATACATTTTTACCAGCGTATTCGCCCCTCTTGTCGTCCAATCGATCTCGAAAGGGACAGGAAAGCCGAACGCTTGTATTGGAAAGCTACAGACGTGCGCGTAGCAATAATTCAGTAATCGTAGGTCAGTACCACCTGCATTAGCGGTGGCTACTTACAACTTAATCGAACAAAGGGAGATGATTGATATGGATACCTGGGAAGTTACTTTCGAAGAAAAACCGGAAGCTGAAGAAGTTCAATCGAACGGAACCAGTGGTGGTGGCACTAACGTAGGCAAAATTGAAAGAATTGCCAGCGCCGTCGGCGGAGGGGCACTAATCGGCTACGCGTTGAAGAGCCGCTCCAAGGGCGGCATTGCCCTCGGAGTCTTGGGCGCAGGGCTGCTTTACCGCGGCGCTACCGGCCAATGCGAAGCCTATCGCGTGTTTGGAGTAAACACTGCTGAGGGATCAAATGGAGAAGAAGTAGCTCGCGATGTTCACGTCGAAAAGTCGATAACAATAAATCGCACACCCAAAGAGCTGTACAAATTCTGGCGCGACTTTGAGAACCTGCCGCGCTTCATGGAAAACCTTGAATCCGTGACCCGATTGGATGACACGCGATCGCATTGGGTCGCACTTGGTCCTGGCGGAAAAGAGATCGAGTGGGACGCCGAGATTTATAACGAGAAAGAGGGCGAGTTGATCGCGTGGCGCTCGTTGCCCGGCTCCGACCTGGCCAATGCGGGCTCAGTACATTTTGAGCCTGCTCCCGACGGACGCGGCACTTACCTGAAGGTAACGCTCAACTACAACCCTCCGGGCGGCAAGGCTGCAGCTCTCTTTGCAAAACTATTTGGACAGGAGCCTGGCCAGCTAGTCGAGCACAATCTAAAACGTCTGAAACAGTTTATCGAGACCGGCGAGATTCCGACCACTGAAGGTCAGTCCTCCGGCCGCGCTGAGAAAGCTGAGTCAACAAAACAACGCAAGCAGGACAAGCTGTCAAGTAAGTCACCCGTCCGCGCGATGGCCGCATCGGCCTCAGAGGAGGTTGCATGAAAGCTCTCTGCTGGTACGGCAAATATGACGTTCGCATCGAGCAGGTTCCGGATCCCGAGATTCTGAATCCGCGCGACGCGATTATCAAAATCACCACTTCCGCCATCTGCGGCTCTGATCTTCACCTTTACGACGGATACATTCCGACAATGGTGAAGGGCGACATTCTCGGGCACGAGTTCATGGGAGAAGTCGTCGACATCGGAAAAGGAATAACCAACCTCAAAATTGGGGACCGCGTGGTGGTGCCTTTCACCATTGCCTGTGGCAACTGCTTCTTCTGCCAGCGTGGTTTGTGGTCGTCATGTGACAACTCGAATCCCAATTCACATATCGCCGAAGCGATATACGGGTTCTCGCCTTCAGGGCTGTTTGGTTACTCCCACATGTTGGGAGGCTACGCGGGCGGACAGGCGGAATATGTGCGTGTGCCGTTCGCTGATGTTGGTGCAACAATAATTCCGGATGGGTTACCTGATGAGAAGGTGCTCTTCCTTTCCGACATCTTTCCCACCGGCTACATGGCGGCGGAAAACTGCAACATCCAGCGCGGCGACACCGTCGCGGTTTGGGGTTGTGGGCCAGTGGGTCAATTTGCGATCAAGAGTGCGTATCTTCTTGGCGCTGAGCGCGTAATTGCCATTGACGACAATCCGGATCGTCTGCGAATGGCCGCTGAAGACGGGAAAGCTCAAACGATCAATTTCGACGATGTAGACATCTACGAGAAGTTAAAACACATGACCGGGGGTTTGGGACCCGATTCATGTATTGACGCCGTCGGTCTTGAGGCCCATGGAACCTCACTCGACGCGCTTTATGATCAGGCCAAGGCGGCGCTCATGCTGGCCACGGATCGTCCACACGCTTTGCGGCAAGCGATTCATTCGTGCCGCAAGGGTGGCACGGTTTCGGTGCCAGGCGTTTACGGAGCATTCCTGGACAAGTTTCCTTTTGGCGCGGCGTTTGCGAAGGGTCTAACTTTCAAGATGGGCCAAACGCACGTGCACAAATACATGCAGCCGCTGCTCGAGCTGATCCAGTTTGATCAAGTCGATCCGTCTTTTGTGATCACGCATCGCGTCAGTCTTGACGATGCGCCTGAGGCTTACAAAACGTTTAAGGCCCAGACGGACCATTGCGTCAAGGTCGTGCTGAAACCCGGACAAGCGGCTGCAAGCTCGAATGGCAACGGCAACGGCAGGGCGCATTAGCAACCACCCGAAGAAAGGACAATCGATGAGCGAACAACAATCACAAAAAAGCGGTGTGCGGTCCGAGGCTCAAAAGATGGAGCGCGCACGCGATGGTTATGAGCCAATACCACCCAGCAATCCTGTTGCGGGCGCATTTGGTGAAAACGATCGCCACACGCCGACTGATCAAGATCTGGCGTTGGACTTGAACACAAAACGTCAGCAAGGCGACAACCAGAACCAGGACGAGTGACTCAATTTGAAATGCGAGAAACGTCATTTTCCAAAAGGAGGACTAGTAATGGCAGCAGCATCAGCAGGATCGAAAACAACCACGAATCATGACGAGATTAGAAAGTGGGTCGAAGAACGGGGCGGTGAACCTGCTCGCGTAAAAGGAACTGACGACGGTGATAGCCCGGGAGTGTTGCGGATTGACTATCCGGGTTTCTCCGGCGAGGGAACCCTGGAGGCGATCACCTGGGAAGAATTCTTCGAAGCCTTTGACGAAAACAACCTGGCATTCCTTTATCAGGAACAAACGAAGGATGGAGAGATGAGCAGGTTCTCCAAGCTGATTGATCGTGATTCGGTCGAGGAGAAGGCCAAAGCCGCAGGCAACTAAGGCCGGACCAGCACTGACTGTTTCACAATCTATGGAAGCCCATTCGCATCCGTGCGATGAACCTAGCTTTAGGGAGGGAAAGATGGCTAACCAAAATCCAAACCAGAAAGACCAACCGTCAAAACTTGAATATGGTGAGACGCAGCCACCACGTGACGATGTGAAGGAACAGCGCGGTGGACCACAAGATAATCAGATCACTGGACAAGTTGAAGAGGGTGCACACAACCAAACGATGAAGGGCCGCAACCCTCAAGGGAATCCACCGGATTCACCCTAGGTCACAAACGTGATAGGTCTTAAAACAGAAAGTCGACGACGGGAGCAATCTCTTCGTCGGCTTTTTTTTGGGTACGGGAATGCCGGAAATGATGGCTTGCAAATAGTCTGGCATTAGCGTGATTCGGGCTTAAACGCGTGAACCTTGAAAACTTGCTCGGTCATAGGTATAAGCCACGACAACAGGGCGATGGCTGAATGCCTAGCCCCGGTGTGGCGTAGTTGAGGATAACTCCTACCCATGCTTAGAGAGCGGCGACGAGGTGAGGACGTTGCCGCTCTTATTTCATTCGTCTGAGTTCAGACACCGCTGATACTGGTAGCACGACACGAATTCGCGGCTTTGCCGCCGCACAGGGCGGTAAGGCTCTGCCTTACCGTCAGGCTCTTCCCCCTTTTTCCTGAGGCTGACCCTCAGGAAAAGAACTTAGGAAAAACTCACTCGGTAAGGCACAGCCTTACCGTACTGTGCGGCGGCAAAGCCGCATATCGTTGGATTCAATCAAACTGCCGGAGGGCGCGATAGCATTCACATGCAGCCTGCTCGAGCAGCGAGCGACCCGCAATTCGCAGACGCGCACGGCGGTAGGCGATGATGCCTTGATCTCGCAGAGCATTGCAGGCTGTGGTAACTCCCGCCCGGCGAGCCCCAAGATGGTGAGCGATGTTCTCATGCGTTTGCATGATTTCGTCGTCGCCGACCCGATCGTGAACCATCAACAGCCAGGTACATAACCGCTCTTGCAAGTTGTGCCGGCCGTTGCATGCTGCCCTTTGCGAAAGCTGGACCAACCGTGCTCTTGTATAAGCTAAGAGCAGACGTTGCATCGTGCCACCTCGAGCAAACGCTTCCCGGATCACGTCTGGTTTCACCCTTACGGCCGTTCCGCCAACCGTAATCTGGGTCCAGTAGGATGCCGGGCGAGAATCCAAAATGGATGAGATTCCGATGAGACCTTCTCTGCCGACAATCGCAGCTCCAGTGGTGCTGCCATCCTCCAAAAAGCAGTGGTGAGAAATGACGGCGGTTTCAGGGAAGTAGATGAATTCGATCGTCTCGCCGAAAACATAGATGTCCTGTCCGGTCAAAAGCGAAACAGGTTCCAGATACGGAAGAAGACTAGCGAATTCCACCCCGGGCAAAGCTGTCAGGATCTTGTTCGTTAATAAGCCGTTAAACGAGATCGGTTTTTGAAAATCCGGTTGCCCACGGTGATGCGATGGTCCAATTGGACGAAAGCCATCGAGAAGGGGCTGGCGCCTAGGTTCGAAATCTTCAACCCCTATATTTAACGTGTTGAAATCATCCATGGTGTTCGTTGGTTTCACCGTCAACCGGCTTTCCCGGCTCCGACTTCCGCTCGATTCTTCCCGACTCCTGTAACTGGCGATCGATAGAATTTTCCAACAAGTCGATACAAACAGGCTTCACTAAATAATCATTCGCGCCGCTAGCCAGCGCCTCGGCCCGCGCGGTGGCTTGTGCATGGCCAGATAGAAAAACTATGGGCACCTGGCCAACATCAGGTATGTTTCGAATGCGGCGTGTCGCTTCGAGACCATCGACATATTTGAGAGTGCCGTCCATCACAATTACGTCTGGCCGCGCGCTTTCAGCAACGCTCACTGCTTCATTTCCATCCGTGGCTTCAATCACCTGATATCCGTGCGTCTCGAAAACATATCGCAGCAGCTCGCGGGTATCCTCATGATCATCGACCACAAGTACTACTGTGCGCGCCGCTCCATCGGAAGTCGCAGATGGCGAGTGGGCCTGGGCGCGGCCGACTTTCATCGGGAGAACGTTCATAGCGTGTCAGGGTGAAGTCGGGTGGCTAAAAAATGTTGAAAGAAATTAAAGGGTGAGTAGTCGGAACTCACCCTTTCCCCCTTGACTGGTTCAGGTTCGCGCCGAACCTTGCAACGGAAAAGTGAAGCGTCTTCTGGTCTAACGCCGAAGTTCGTCCCTCTTCACTTTTTGTTGACGGTGCCACTATCGCACGGTGGAAATTGGGCGACTATTGGGAAGGTGGGCTACTTCAGTAGGGAGAATCCCTAATCGGGACGAGAGGCAGGTAGCAGGTGGCAGGCGGCAGGAGGCAGGCGGCAGGATGCGGGTAGTTCAGAGTTCAAGCTTCAGCTTGCGTCTTGCGGTACCAAAAGCACAACCTAAAAGGTTGAACTCGAACTACCCGCATCCTGCCACCTGCCACCTGCCTCTTGCCACCTGCCGCCGCCTCCTGCCTCCTGCCGCCTGGCAACTACGTCTCCTCAAGCCAACCCTGGAGCACCGAGTAGCGAACAATGTCGATGCGGCTCTGCATTCCAAGTTTTTTCATCGCGTTGGCCTTGTGAACTTCTACGGTCTTAACGCTAAGGTCCAGTCGTGAAGCGATCTCCTTGTTGCTATAACCCCAGGCGATCAGTCTCAGTACTTCTACTTCCCGGTCACTCACGTTTACCGCAGGATTAATGCGTGAGCTGGCTTGCTGATCCACGTACGTTCCCATGACTTTTCCCGCTACTGCGGGGTCGAGATACTTTCCACCCATTGCTATGGCCCTAATAGCATGCAACAACTCCGCGGAAGAACTTTGCTTCAGGACATAACCTGAGGCGCCGGCGCGCAGAATCTGTTGTAAATAGCCGTCGTCTTTATGACGCGTCAGCGCCAGCACTTTCACTTCGGGGCAACACTGGTTGAGTTTTTGGGTCGCTTTTAGCCCATTTAGCCTGGGCATCGACACGTCCATCACCACAATATCGGGCCGCATTTTATCGGCCTCCTCCACTGCTGCCCGTCCATCAGAAACCTCGCACACTATCTCCATGTCAGCCTGCGCCGCGATTATTAACCGCAACCCCTCGCGGACTGTTGCGTGATCGTCAGCCAGCAGGATACGAAGTTTTCTCATCGCTTCCTCCCGGCCCATATCCGCGGAGTCCTCACAAAGATAGTTGTACCCTGGTCATCCTTTGATTCAATCTCCAGGGTGCCGCCGATGAGCTCCACCCGTTCGTGCATTCCTACCAGACCCCACTGACCGTCGCGATCTGTGCTCTGGTCAAATCCGATTCCATCGTCTTCTATAATCAGTACGACGGTGTCGCCACGACCTTCGATAAGCACATTGATCCGGTTGCACTTTGCATGTTTCGCGCAGTTGTTTAGAGCTTCCTGCACAATTCTGTAAAGGGCGGTTTCAATTCGCGGATCAAAACGTTCCTGCTTAAGGGTTCCGCTGCTAAATTCGGCGGCGATGCCGTAATGTTGCGACCACTCCTTGACATAGTTTGAAATCGCGGAGGCCAGTCCAAGATCATCGAGGGCCACTGGACGCATTTGCCAGGCGAGAAAATCGACGTCATCGTCGAGTCTCTTTACGACGGCTTGTAACTCATCGAGGCCTGAATTGAGGCCGGCTGAATTATTTCTGTGCGCCTTCATCGATTCCAGCTTAAGACGCAACGCCGTCAATCCCTGGCCTAACTGATCATGCAGGTCGAGTGCGAAACGGCGACGTTCGTCTTCCTGTATGCTGACCAATTGACTTATCAAATCCCGGCGTGCCTGTTCTACCAACTCGCGTTCGTCCATTTCCCGCAGCAGTGCGTTATTTGCATCCGCAAGTTCCTTAGTGCGCTCCTCAACCCCCGCTTCCAACTTTTCGCCCGCGCGCTCGAGCTGCTCACGCGCACGTGTCAACTCGGTGACGTCGACCATGGTAATCACCACGCCGTCAATCCGGCCGTCTGAGGTTCGATAAGGCGACATCCGCAACATGTATGAGTGCTGTTCGACTGATCTGACCACGCGCTCGATGGTTTGCAACCTGGCGAGGACCTCTTCCATGTCGCGAAAAAGGTTGTCATCAGTCAGCTTGGTTGTGATGTCCTTCAGCGACCGGCCGATATCCGTGGGAATGAGGTTAAAGGTGTCCCGTGCGTGAGGTGTGAATTGCCTAATCATCAATTGGCGGTCCACGAAGATTGTTGCGATATTGGTCGCGTTCATCAGGTTGGCGAAGTTGTTGAGGGCGTCGCTCAACTCATCGATCTTGTTCTTCAATTCCTGATTGACTGTGGTCAGCTCCTCATTGACGGATTGCAGTTCCTCCTTACTGGTTTCCAGTTCTTCAGCTGATGAACGCAATTCTTCATTCATTGCCTGAAGCTCTTCGTTGGAGGCCCGCACCTCCTCCTGCTGAACTTCATACTGCTCAACTGTGGCCCGAAGCTGTCCTTTCAAGTTCAACAGCTCTGCCTCGAGCCGGCGCGTGACGGGTTCAGCCGCCTCCATCAATGGCTGCCTGTCCCTATTTATCTCCGCAACCTCGTCGGATTCAAACACCACCAAAATAAAACCCCGATTCGGGTCTTCTTCGCGCAGAACTGGACGAACGAGAAGATTGATTGTCTCGAGTCCTTCAGTGGTTTCCACGTGAAGTCCACGCGCTTCCACATTTATTCGATCGTGGAGCGCCTGATAAAAGGCGGTGCGTAAAGCCAGTCGCAGTTCGGGACGCACCATGCTCAGCAGGTTGTAGGTAGGCTCACCTCCCGCAATTTGCATGTAGCGTCCGGCACGTTCGGAAAGGTGAACAATGTCGTATTCACCATTCACCAGGACGCTTGGTGGTCCATATTGTTCGAGCAGCCTTTCATGTAAATCGGCATACGACATCCGATCGATTACGCGTTTTTCCTCAGGTGTCTTGTCCCTTGCCAACAAAGTGCCGAGTGGTGATCTGAAGCTGATCTCCGGAACCGGAAATGAACGAGGGGTGACAGGGCGGCCGACAAAAACCTGGTGGTCTTTGTCTACCGGTGTGAAAAGATCGCCGGCGCCGTCAATCGATTCCGAAGAGCCCAGAAATAGATATCCCGCAGGATTGAGCGCGAAGTGAAAAACTTCGAGCACTCGGGTCTGTGCCGCACGGTTCAGGTAAATAAGCAGATTGCGGCATGACACGAGATCAAGGTGAGAAAAAGGAGGATCCCTAATGACGTTGTGCAAAGCAAAAAGAATAGTTTCTCTCAAATCCCGCCGAACTCGATAGCCGCCAATTTCCTGATCGAAGAAACGCTTGAGCCGCTCAGGGGAAACGTCGGCTACGTCCACTTCCTTGTAAAAACCTTCGCGCGCGATGTTAATCGCATTCTGATCGAGGTCGGTGGCGAAGATTTGTAGATTCGACAATCGCTCGTGGCCCGCATACTCTGAGAGCAACATCGCCATGGAATATGCTTCTTCGCCAGTTGCACAGCCGGGAACCCAAACTCGAACGGGCTTGTCCGCGTCTTTGTTGGCGAAGATCTTTGGAAACGCAGTAGCGGAAAGTCGTTCAATAGATTTCCAGTCTCTGAAGAAACTGGTCACGCTGATCAATAGGTCTTTCATCAGCGCTTTTACTTCCAGCGGCTCCTCGCGCAAGAGCCAGGCGTAGGCATTGAGGGACCGAAGTTCGCGCAGGCCAAGCCGCCGCTCAATTCGGCGCAGGACGGTTCCACGTTTGTAATTAGAAAAATCATGACCGGTCCGGATGCGCAGTTGGGTAAATATGTCGATGAGCGATTGCTCATCTGTGCTGGGGATTTCCTCCTCACGGATCTGAACTTTTCCCAGGTGCTCTTTATATGAAACTATCTTCGCAGGTATTTCCGCGACCGGAAGCACATAGTCAACCATGCCGGTAGCGATCGCGTTGCGCGGCATGTCGTCGTATTCAGCTTCTCGAGGCTCCTGAGCAAAAACAACCCCGCCATATTCCTTAACCCGCTTGAGCCCAAGAGTCCCGTCGGCGCCGGTACCTGAAAGCACTACGGAAATGCCGCGTTCATGATTGTTCTCAGCGAGAGTGTTGAAAAAAATGTCTATCGGAGAACGTCGCCCGTGTTGCCCGTCCATTTCGGAAAGGGACAAATGTCCGTCAGTCATGCCGAGATTGCGGTTAGGAGGAATGACGTAGGCGCGGTTTGGCTCAATCCTTGTACGCTCGGTTACCTGGCTCACTGGAATCTGGCTGGTCGTCTGAAGAATTTCGGCCAGCTTGCTCTCATGGTGGGGAGACATGTGAAGGATGACTACATATGCCATCCCGCTGTCTTTTGATATCTCGGAAAAAAACTTCTTCAGCGCCTGGATGCCACCGGCGGAGGCGCCGACGCCGACCACCAGGAATTTTTGGTGCACAGATTCGTCAACTGCTTGCCGCTTCTTCGAGCCACTTTTCTTTGAAGTTTGATTGGCCATCAAAGACTCCCTCGGGAATCGGCCGCCGGCCGAAAAGGATCCGCACCGGAGTTACGTTTCACCAGGACCGATTGACGAAAGTCTAGTTTAATCTTAGAGGGGTGTATAGTTGAGCGTCGCCAATGAATTTTTGACGATCCTGCTTAGCCGCATTCAAGTAAGTGTTATAAAAAGTCGTCCCCGTTCCCTCCATTACTCATTAGTTATCCCCACTCAAACCTGGAAAAACTATGCCTTCTCCAGACATCATCGTAATTGGCGCCTCATCCGGCGGAATCGAAGCGTTGCGTGTGCTGGTAGCTGGGCTGCCGGTCGATTTTCCGGCGAGTGTTTTTGTTGCTGTGCACATGGGTTCGGATTCGCCCGGGCATACTTGATTCGATCCTTGAGCGGGCCGGCACACTTCCGGCTGTGACGCCAAAAGACAAACAAGCGTTTCAGCCAGGTCATCTTTATGTTGCCCCACCGGATCAGCACATGTTGATAGAGCCCAGGCGCATCTGTCTGTCGCGCGGCCCAAAAGAGAACCGCTTCCGTCCAGCGATCGATCCGTTGTTTCGCTCGGCGGCCCAGGTCTATGGCCCACGTGTTATCGGCGTGATCCTGAGTGGCAGGTTGGACGATGGGACTGCCGGCTTGTGGGTCGTTAAACGGATGGGCGGCATCGCCGTGGTTCAGAATCCAAACGAGGCGCTGTTTCCGTCAATGCCTCTCAGCGCACTAAGAAATGTTGATGTAGACTATGAGGGTCGGTAGATAAGAAGAGCGCTATGGACTGCGGTGCTCAGGGTTACCTGATCAAGCCGAGCGATGACGGCGATCTTTGCCAGCTGGTGAAATTACTGGTTTTCGGCAAAGAACACAGTCAGGCAAATTCATTAGTTGGCCCACGCGCTACCACGAAGTGGCACTGACTTCACCGCCAGGACTTGCCTGGCCAGACTCGATGGAACCCGAACGCAAGCAGCCAACATCCTATTCCCACCAGAGTAGTAAGCAGCAACCAGAATTTCCAATAGGAGTTAAAGGACTGCTCGAAGCCATCCTGGACTCTGTGCGCGACGTTTACATTCATACCCGCCGGTGAGAGCAGCCTTGAGAGCAGTTGCATGATGAAGTACCAGCCGAAAGCATAGAGCCACGCATGTTTGTCCATTCCGATTCTGCGCAATGCGACCAGCCCAATAGTAATTCCACCAAAGTGTGCCAGGCTTGACGACATCACCGCAAACAATTCGCTCCAGGTGAATTGCCCGGTCAGCAGAGGGCCCCAGGTTGGCACCACATAAATGCACCAGACAATCAAACCCGGAACCATCCACATGACTGACACTCTAACGAGCAGCGGTTTCTCGACAAACATGCCGATGGCCAGCACCAGGTTTCCAATGTTACACATCCAGAGCATGTTGCCGAGTTCATTGACGTCGTAGTAATGAATAGCCTGAGCCAGGAAAAAGGTGAGGGGAAGAAAACCCAACAAACGGATGTGATGATTTGTTAGTTTGTTGCGTGGCAAAGCCTGCTGTCCTTGTTGAGATTCTGTTTTATCTCCAACCCTCGCTCGATCACTTACATCTTTCGTTTTAGAATAGCATCCTACGGTTGTCAGTGGTCAGTGGTCAGTTGTCAGTTGTTCGTAGTTAGTTGTTCTCTATCGGATGATTAGGCTTGGCACAAATACTCTTATTTGGTGTTCGTTCGGGTGGTTTAGTGTGATTCGTGGATCGTATGGACTCCGAACCTTAAATAAACGATCCACGAAATACACGAAATCTCACGAAACAACAGCACTAATACCTTAACGTTCTCAACGCTTCGCTTCGAACCGGCTGAGACTTTTTGTGCAAAGCCGGATGATTACACTATGAATTGACGTTACTGTTAACCCACGCACTCAAGCGTAACCGACAACTAACAACTGACAATTGAAAGCTGAAAACTGAAAGCTGAAAACTGAAAACTAAAAACTGACGATGCTATCCCTCGAAGCCCTTCTAAAAAGTTCAATACCCGAACTAAGACATCGTTTCCTCGATCGACAGCGGCCTGTACCTAAAGGTTTACTTGAAGCTCTGGAGGTGGACACACGTCAGGGAGCACATCAACTCGCCAAGCGCATCCGGGAGCGCTATCGCAGCAACCGTTCGGAAGGGCAGCGTTTGCACACGATGCTGCGCTTTGAGATTGACCTGTGGGCCCAGGGGTTTTCACTAGTAGCAGGCGTCGATGAGGCAGGCATGGCGCCGCTCGCAGGCCCGGTGGTAGCCGGCGCTGTCATCCTCCCGCAGAACTATAAGCTGCGAGGCCTGAACGATTCGAAGAAGATTCTCGATGCGGAGATGCGCGAGGAGTTGGCTGCACAGATTAAACGTGACGCGGTGTGCTGGGCGTTCGGCTTCGCCGAGGTTGAAGAGATTGATCGGATAAACATTTACCACGCCGGGCTGCTCGCGATGCAGCGCGCGGTTCTTGGCTTAACCTGCCTTCCGGATTTTGTTTTGGTTGACGCGCGGAAGATTCCCCAATGCCCGTCACCGCAAAGAGGGATTATTCGAGGCGACGCATTGTCAGCATCAATCGCGGCGGCTTCGATCATCGCCAAGACTACTCGCGACGCCCACATGCTGGAGATGGATTCCATGTACGCGGGTTACGGCTTTGCATCACATAAAGGTTATCCAACACCCGAACATTGTAAGGCGCTCAAAGAGCTAGGGGCTCTGCCGATTCACCGGCGCAGTTTTGGCAGGGTCAGGGAAGTGCTCGGGCTCGATCCAATTCAAACCGAGCTGTTTGAGAAGGGTGAACAACCGCCGGTGGGAGAGTCTGTGCCCAGCGAACCAATTGGCGCCGAGTTCACGTCAGTACCACCTGCGTAAGCGGGTGGATCGATGCTGGGTTTCACGTCAGTACCACCTGCGTGAGCGGGTGGGGTAGGGTGCGTACTAAAACGGCCCCCCCCGACCCCCTAGCGCAGCTGGTAACGACAAGTTAAGGAATCACGTTAAGTCATGGCACTTACTGAATACAAAAAGAAGCGGCGGTTTGATAAAACGCCGGAGCCCGGTCCGAAGAAGAAGACCACCAAGACGGGGCGAATGTTTGTTATCCAGAAGCATCGGGCGAGCGCCCTTCACTACGATTTTCGGCTTGAGGCCGATGGCGTACTCAAATCCTGGGCGGTTCCAAAGGGTCCGTCTCTCGACCCGAAGGTCAGGCGTCTAGCCATGCAGGTCGAGGACCATCCGGTCGATTATGCCGACTTCGAAGGAGTGATTCCTGAAGGCGAGTATGGAGGCGGCACGGTCATGGTCTGGGACTACGGCACCTACGAACCGGAGGAAACCGACAACGTCAGTGCGGCGATACGGAAAGGGGAGTTAAAGTTTTCCCTTAACGGCCAGAAACTGCAGGGCTCGTGGGTGCTTGTCAAAACACGTGATCGACAATGGCTCCTGATCAAGCATCGCGACTATTACACGACTGAGGAAGAGGTTACCGAGATTGCCCCTGCCTCAATACTCACGCGGCGCACTCTGGCTGAGATTGCGGAAGATGAGGGCGGCGATGTTAAGAAGGCTGCGACCGGTGACCCCAAAACGATTCCTAAACGGACGGGAGTGAAACGCCGGAAGAAGGGGAGCAAGAAGAAGGTTTGGCACAGCAACAAGTAGGGCTGGCATTCCTGTCGGTCTGACTTTGACTGACCGTAAGGGTTCCGAAGGCAAGCCAAATTTTCCATATGTATTTTCATTTCTCATTTGTCATTGCCGGCCACGGGCGTGTAGTTCAGAGTTCAAGCTTCAGCGCGTTGCGAAGCCGCGACGTGAAACTAAAACTCTGAAGGAGGGCGTGTAGTTCAGAGTTCAAGCTTCAGCTTGCGTTGCGAAGCCCCAGCCCAAAGTGTTCGACTCTGAGTTTTCGGCAATAGGTTACGGTTTCCACAATGACAAATGAAAATGGCAAATGTTATATGGAAAATGATCTTTGATACCCACCCGAGCGCAATACCTGTCCTACGCTCTCACGCCAAAAGCCCCTCATACGACAAGCGTCCATCGATGATCCGAGCGACGGAAGTGTAAGGATGCGGCTCCGCCTTCCCTACTGACATTATGTGAATAACCTCAAGCCCTCGCGCTTTCAAGTAGTCTGCAATCAAACTCCGGTGACAACGCCACCATACAGCTTCAGCGCACATGACGGTGGTTCGCCTGTCGCGTGCCACCTCAAGTAACGTCTCAATTCCCTTTTGGAAATCTGCAGTCTCCATGTAGTCAGCGTACCCACGAAATCCTTCGTTCTGCCAGGCAATGTTTCTTGACTCCGGGCGCGACTTGCGTCGCCCGCCCAGTTCCGGCATGTGCAGGTATTCCATCCCGGCTTGCGGAAGCGTCTGTGACAAATGCTCCCTGTTGAAGTGGGGATAGCGACGCGAGCCTGGAAAGCTCCTTACATCAATAAGAACCTCAATCTGATGCTCAAGTAAGATCTCAACAAACTCTTCTGCGGTGCGAGTGGAGTGACCGATGGTCCAGATGCTAATGGAATCATCCAAGTGTTCACCTACTTTCCTTCATTATTGTATTGCACGCATCACGAGGTCAGTACCACCCTGCGGTAGCGGGGGGGTCCTGGGCAGGAGGAGTGAACGTACCGTGCCCAGTCCGCGATAGCGTACGGACGATAATAGCCCAGCACTTCAGTGCTGGGTTGAGTGATGCCGGAATATGTAGTCCGCCTAGGCGGACGGCTGAACGACCGTGCGAGAAGCGATACTTGAATCTCCGTTCAGTCGTCCGCTTCACGGACTGGGAAAGGGCTTCGTTCGCGCTAACCCAGCACTCGAAGTGCTGGGCTATTGTCATCCGTCCGCTAACGCGGACTGGTTGCGGTGAGCTATGGATCCCGGTGCTAACGCCCCATGTTATCTTTGCTTAAGGTTTTCGCTGAAGTGTCTGCCCGCCGACCTGTGAGGTGTTACGTGAAAGAGGGGAACGGGTAAGGGGTAAGGGGTAAGGGGGAACGGATACATTAACGGTAATGGGTTGCTACTTGCGCCTCACCTTCCCCCTTACCTTTTCCCTTCACCGAACTTCCCCTTTCACCAAACTTCGCTCTCCCCCATCCTTAAAGAAACGCTTCAAGTTTGAACCGACGCTTCTTCTGCAGCAGGGGCTTCCACAGGTCCCCTATCTTCTTCAATCGCGCCGGCACATTGTCCACCCTAAAGTCATCGATGGTCACCCCACGCTCCAACTCCTCCCACGTCACCGGAGTCGAGACCGTCGCCTTCGGCTTAGGCCGCACCGAGTATATGGATGCAAGCGTACGCCCCCAGGCGTTCTGGTTGTAGTCAACCAATACCCTTCCCTTTGGCCTCTTCGCCACGACGTAGATTGCGGTTATTAACTTCGGAGCCTGAGCTGCGACAGCGTGCGAAAGTTGCTTGGCGAAACCCCAAACCTGCTTTTGAGTTGGACCGCGCTCAATCGGCACATAGAGATGAATTCCCTTGGAGCCTGTGGTCTTCGCAAATGAGGGCATCTTCAAACTGTCGAGTGCTTCGCGAAGTAACAGCGCAGTCTCAGTTACCTTTTCAAACGACGCACCAGGAACCGGATCCAGATCGAAATGCACATAGTCAGGCCGGTCCACGTCGTCGCAGCGGGCGTACCATTGATTAAGATCGATGCAACCGAGATTCACCACCCACAGCAGCGAGGCCATGTCCTGAATCATGGGAAAGTCGATAACGTTTCCCGACGAATGCTCGATGTGACACAGTTCTATCCAATCCGGCCGCGGCGATGGCGCGCGCTTCATAAAGAAAAACTCACCTGCCGCGCCGTTTGGATAGCGTTTCATTACCATCGCGCGATCCGTTAAGTGCGGTAGCAGATAAGGGGCGACGTCAGCGTAATACTGAAGGAGGTGGCGCTTCGTGAGACCCAGCTCGGGCCAGAAGGGTTTATCCAGGTTCGTGAGCTTAACCAGACGTCCTTCCACCGGCAGCTCCATTCCCTGCCTATCCTTTGGAATTACTATCCGCGGCGGAGCTTTTCGCGCCCGCACTTTCGATGTGGCTGAGCGTTCGACTCTAGCTGGATGATAGTCACGTGTGGGTTCTTTGCGAGGCATTTGTACTTAAAGTTATACGTTAAGGCTGTAACGCGAACTTGCGAATGATTGTAGGGGTGCCCCTCCGTGGGCACCCCCTCTTTGCGCCGCAAGGGCGCCCACGGAGGGACGCCCCTACAATTAAATGCTTCGAACGCCCTGGAGCATTGAGTCATTGATGCGCCGGCTCGGAATTGATTTCTTCAACCTCTTTCTCAAGTGCCTGAAGCGCCTTCATCAGCATCGTCCGGTGCGCTGGTTGAATAGCTCCCTCAAGTTGTTTCTCAATTCTTGAGCGCGACAGTTCGAGTGAATGCAGACGCTGCTTCCGGACGCGCTCCTCGATGGGCACCTTCGGCGCGCGTTGTTGTGACGCGCGCTGGCTCGCCTCTTCCACCTGTTCCTCGAATGATTTGCCCCATCCAATCGCCATATCAGTTCGCCGTTAACAACAAATCTTTCAGCTAACAGATTGTGCCCTGACCCCAGTCACCTTCCCTGCTCATGTTGGTAAAGCAATAGGACCGAACTCCGATTAGTTAGAGGTTGGGAAGGCGGGCTTGCCCCCGCTCGTTTGCCACCACGATCTTGAAGGCCAAATTACGTGTCCCAGCCAAAAGCGGCGTCAAGCCGCCGCGGGCCAAAGCGGTGACAAGGCACCGCACTCCAAGGAGTAGCACCAGTGTCCGTCCTGGTTAAACCACCGTGCCGTCAGCGATCACCGAATTCTTCGGAACAATAATAATTCCGTCGCGAATGTAATACGCTGCGTTCAACCCGTCAGCCTCCGCCACGCCCGCTTCGTTAATTAAACGGACCCCGCTACCAATTCGCGCATTCTTATCGATGATTGCCCGCCGAACGATACTTCCCTCCCCTATGCCCATACGCGGCCGGTTCGCATGTCGGTCGGCAATCATGTCTTCCAGCGTTTGATAGTAATCCGCGCCCATGATGTACGCCGCTTCAATCTGCGTACCTTCTCCGATGCGGCTGCGCAATCCGATCACGGAACGACTAATTGTAGCTCCGTTGATAATACAGCCATCGCTGACAATCGAATCGCGAATGGCGCAATTGTCGATCTTGGAAGGCGGCAAATAGCGCGCACGCGAAAGCAGCGGCGCTTCTGCGTCGAAGAGGTTAAACGGAGGGATTGCTGCGGTCATGTCGAGGTTAGCTTTATAAAACGCGGCGATCGTCCCGATGTCTTCCCAGTAGTCATTAAAGAGAAATCCCTGCACGTTGTATTTGCCAATCGTTCCCGGGATCACCTGCTTGCCGAAGTCCATATGCGAGGGTGCATCGCTTAGCAACTGCTCCAAAATGTCATACTTGAAAACGTAAATCCCCATCGAGGCTAGATACGGTTTGGCCGCGGCTTCTTCAGGAGTTAATCCCATGGCCGTCGTATCAACGCGCATTTGTTCCAACGCCTCGCCAGTTGGCTTTTCACTAAACTCAACGATGCGGCCTGTGTCGTCTGTTTTTAGTAATCCAAACTCGCTGGCAGAATCCGGCGGTATCGGAATCACCGAGATTGTTACGTCGGCATCAGTTTCATAATGCCGCGCCAGAAACTTACGGTAGTCCATGCGATACAAGTGATCGCCGGAGAGGATCAGCAGCGTGTTGATTCGCCAGTCGCGTATGTGTGGCAACACTTGTCGCACCGCATCGGCTGTCCCTTGAAACCATTGCGGGCTTTCCGGTGTTTGCTCCGCCGCCAGTATCTCGACGAATGCATCGGCGAACGGCGAGAAGCGATAGGTTTGCGCGATATGCCGGTTGAGCGACGCCGAGTTGTATTGCGTGAGCACGAAGATGCGAATCACGTCGGAGTTTATGCAGTTGGAAATAGGCACATCGACGAGCCGGTACTTGCCGCCGAGCGGTACCGCAGGTTTTGATCGCTCCTTCGTAAGCGGAAACAGCCGGCTACCCGCACCGCCACCAAGGACCACTGCAAGCAGATTATGTCTGTCAGGCATTTATGTCCGCCGATTAATTTGATTGAAGAACGTGGAACGAGGATAGACGGAAAGGCCGCGGTGTTTCAAGTTTGAGGGACGCCCGCCATCACAAGAGCCGTAGCAGGTTCTTGTCAGTACCACAGGGTAAGCGGGTGGGTACGCACAACGTCAACCCACCCGGCTTACCCCTCCGTACTGACCAACCTTGCACCCGCTCTGTGAGACAATTGCACTCCATCGAAGGAGATAAAAGCATGGACACGAAACGGGCGATGCTGCGTCACTGTCTGGCGACCCTCGCATATCGCGGCGGCAAGGTCTTACGAAATGCACCGGCGGGCTTCGCAGATTTTCGCGCAAGCGAAACTACGCGGACACCGGCTGAAATTCTGGCCCACCTTGGAGATCTGCTTGATTGGGCCCTATCGGTGGCCCGAGGTCAGGAATCATGGGCCACTGCCGGTCCGGTGAGCTGGCAGGCCGGCATGGATCGGTTCTTCACTTCACTAACTGCTTTAGATGATTACCTGGCCTCGGACGCGCCCATGGGCATTTCGGAGGAGAAAATCTTTCAGGCTCCAATCGCGGATTCACTGACTCACGTGGGCCAACTCGCCATGCTCTGTCGCCTGGCCGGCTCGCCGATACGCGGAGAGAATTACGTTGGAGCTGCGATTGAAGCCGGACGTGTGGGCGCAGAACAGAAACCACCCGTTTACGAATTTGATTGATGGCACAGGGCGTAACCCGACCGACAGGCGTATAGAGTACAACCTTCAGGTTGCGGCGTTGCGGATTAACCATCTTGGCTTGTTGGGGTAGCGGCAACCTGAAGGTTGTACTCTGTACACCTGTGCCCCACGCCTGAATGGACTTCGCTGTTTAGCTGTTGAGAGGTTTGATCAGGGTAACGAGGTTCTCAGTACGCCGCCGGTGCGCCAGCCGTGGTTCGGTTGCCTGCGGCTTCCTGCGCGATCTTCACACCAACGCTGGCTCCGATACGCGTTGCGCCTGCTTCCACCATTGCGCGTGCATCGTCCAGACCTTTGACGCCGCCGGACGCTTTTACGCCGAGATCACTTCCAACGGTGCGGCGCATCAGGGCAATGTCAGCGACAGTAGCGCCGCCTTTGGAGAAACCAGTAGAGGTCTTTACGAAATCAGCGCCCGCCTTTTTAGCCGCCCGCGAAGCTCGCACTTTTTCGTCGTCAGTCAAGAGCGCCGTCTCAATGATTACTTTGCAGATTGCGTTGTACTCATGCGCGACTTCGGCAACCAGATGTATATCGTGTTCCACCAGGCAATCATCGCCGCTTTTAAGTGCGCCGATATTAATCACCATGTCGACTTCGGTAGCGCCATCCAGGATTGCGCGTCTCGCTTCGTAGGCCTTCACATCGGAAAGCGTTGCGCCGAGAGGAAATCCGATCACTGTGCAAACCGGAATCCCCGTGCCTTGCAGATTACAGGCAGCCGCACGTACCCAGGTCGGGTTCACACACACCGATGCGAAGCGATAACGCGCCGCTTCCTCACATAATTTCTTGATGTCCTCGTCCGTCGCTTCCGGTTTGAGCAAGGTGTGGTCAATCAAGCTGGCCCAATCCGCCGCCGACGAGGTTTGGCCCAGCACTAAACCAATACGCGCTGCCCCCGCGTCGACGATGCGGTGCATTCTCTCCGGACATCGATTAAAACATTCCGACGTGCAACCGCACATCGCAGCCTGATCATGACCGTCACCATTGAGGCGCGCGACGATTGCGTCAGTAATCTGTTCGATTAGGAGGTCGAGTTCGCCGTTGTGCGAGTTTGTTGACATGAAATGTGGCTATTCTAACATCAATTACAGAACCCGGCGCGGTAGGACGGGATCCCTAAGGCTACTCAACACGAAAGATCTTTGTAATGCTAACTGCCTCCAGCATCCCGCGCTACCGCGCTGGGTTCTGTCGTCGCAGAATCCCAAACTACTCATCCACGAATTACACGAAGCAACACGAAATATACTTCGTGCTGTTTCGTGTGCTTGGTGGATCGTCTCTTCTCTCTAAGCGAATTACTTCCGCAGATACTGCCGCTCGATGGCGTCGATCTTTCCCACACGTTTTCGATGGCGGTCCTCAGTCATTTCCGTTTCCAGCCAGGCACGAACAATTTCTCGCATCTCCGAGCTGGTGATCGTCTTGCTGCCTAGCGTCAAAACATTCGCGCCGTTGTGCTCACGTGAGTTGCGAGCGACTGCTGCCGAATAACAAGCTGCAGCACGCACACCCGGAACTTTGTTTGCAGTCATGGCGCTACCCACTCCCGCGCCGTCTATTACAATGCCGACCTCTGCCGATCTTTCGGAAACGCTCTTCGCCACCGCGTACGCAAAGTCGGGATAATCGACTGCGTCTTCGGAATTCGTCCCGAAGTCATGTACCTGATGGCCCAGCTCGTTAAGAAAGGCCTTTAACTCTTCCTTCATTCTGAAACCGCCATGGTCGGCGCCAACCGCAATCATCTTCGACGTTCCTGGAGCCGCGTCGCGGCACGCGCCGAGTGATTTCAATTCCCTTCTCTTTCACCAGGTCGGCCGCCAACGGAGTTAAGCGCGCGCCTTCCGCGATACGCAGAACAGCTCCGTTTGCAAGACCACGAACGTCATCCTCGGTGATCACGGTTTTTGACGACTCATCACGCGTGGGCGTGATCTCATTCTGTTTGGCTTGCGGGGTGACGTTGATGAAACGGCTGGGGGTCGCGGCGGGGCTCGCTTCCTCCGGAAGAGCTTTGTCGAGCACGTCTCTTACGAGGGCTCGAATACGATCGCGTTGGGAGTTATCGGACATAGAAAACAGGAGTCAGAAATCAGGAGTCAGAAGTCAGATAGTCGAAACCAGAAGTCTTATTCTCATTTCTGACCTCTGACCGCTGACTTCTTACCTCTGTTTTTCACGCTAGCGACTCGTCGCGCAAATCAAGCAGCCGTCCCGCAGCCGCCGTCACCTTGCCGTCGCGAACCTTCATATCAACGCGGCCAACATAGATTCCACTCTTGCCGACCTGGAAAATAATGGTGTTCGCCCCTGACGGAGTTTTCTGTAACACCGGCTTGCGCATAAATGTATGCGTATGGCCACCGGCAATGAAATCGATTCCATCAACCTGTGAAGCCACTTGGGTGTCGCCGATGTCACCCTCTTTGGGATTCGGGTAATAGCCCAGGTGGTTCATGGCTATCACAAGCGTACAGCGTTCACGAGTCCGCAATGTTTTGACTACGTTAGCAGCCGCCTGAACCGGATCGCTGTACTTTAGGCCCTTGAAATTGTCCGGCGTTATCAAACCTACGGGACTGATTCCCAGGCCGAATAAACCGATCCGCACACCTCCCATTTCGCGCACCACGTAAGGTTTGACTCGGCCCTCGAGCGGTGTGCCGGTCACTTCATAGTTGGCGGAAACAAAATCGAAGTTGGCAAATTTCATCGCGGACGCCAGTGCGGCCACACCGTTGTCAAACTCGTGATTACCGAGGGTCGCCGCGTCGTAACCAATCATCGACATCGACTTGAATTCAACTTCGCCTTTGTAGAAGTTGAAGTAAGGCGTTCCCTGGAAAGAATCTCCCGCATCGATCAGGAGGGTATTAGGGTTCTCCTTCCGCACGCGTTTCGTCAGCGTCGCACGGCGGGCAACACCTCCCAGCCCGGCATTCTGTTTGTCGTTGGCCGGGAGTGGATCGATCTGTGAGTGGGTGTCGTTGGTATGGAGGATCGTGATCAGCGTCTCGCCCTTCTCGGGTATTAATAGTGGCGAGCCGAGCGATGAGGCCGCATTCGCAAAGGAACTGGGGTTCAACGACAACGCTGCGCCGCCAATGATCGAAGTGCCCAGAAACTTTCGTCGATTGATCATTCTGGTTTCTCCGTCTCGGTTTGCGGCTTGTCAGAACGAAAACGTCCATCGAGAGTCGATTTGATGGGCCGGCCGGCGGCAGTCTCTGCCTTCACGTAATCCATCACCGCATCGCGCATCGTGATACCAAGCGGCAGCAAATTCCTGCCCTCCTGTAAAATGCTGTAGTCGCCACCACGCTTCACCAGATAATCGATCGTGGCGATGGTGTAGGTAGCTTTTGGATCGATCTCGAATTCCTCATCGCGGTTTCCGAGCTTAACCAAGACGAGCTCGTTTTCTTTTTTGTCGTTTGTGCGATACGTGAGGCGTGCTCCGGATTGGGCGTCACGATTTTTCAGAATGACGTCCAGAAAACGTCGCAACTGTTCCCCCGTCAACTCGACGGTAACGAGCGCGTTCTCGAAAGGCAGGAGCTCGAAGATGTCGCCTGCCCTCAAATCGCCTTCAGCGATGGAACTCTTGCGCATACCGCCGCTGTTGGTTATGGCCAGCAGGACCGGCTTGCCAATTTTTACCTGGGCCCGATCGCGCAACGCGTCGGCAACGAAATTTCCCATTGAACCCGCGCCGATGCCGCTCCTCCTGAGTTCGCCTTTCAACGTCCCAATGACCTCGTTCAGTGCGCGCACTTTCGGTGCGTAGGGCTGCAACATCTTTTCGACGTTCAGGATCGTCGGGCACACTGGCATCAACTGTAGTCTCGGTGACCCGGGCGTGAATGTCAGCCGGTTTAGGAGCAGGAGCGGGAGCCACGGCCTGTGCGTGTGCTGCTTGCGCGCCGAAGGCGAACAGGCTGAGCCACAGTGCATAGCTAAGGAACGGGGGCTTCATAAGCGACACGAATGCTATCCTTTAAGTGTAATCGTTAGGCGACAATGAAAAATAACAGGCCCGAACGCTGGAGCCGATTGACCTGTAGGGGAAAGCTTCAATAGTATGTCGCACCATACGGCTGATAGGCAACCGCGCTTTATTCAAAGTCTTTTGCAGCTATTCCTTTCGTTCATACGCGCGCAAACAAGGGCGCGCTTGCCCACCGCTTATGCAGGTGGCACTGACAGGAGATAACTATCTTGGCTACTCCCAGCGCACATATGTCGTCTGAATTTACAAATCCAAATCTCGAAACACTCTTCTCACAAGAAGAGATTAATGCCCGCATAAAGGAACTCGGCGCCCAAATCACACGCGACTATGCAGGCCTCAATCCGTTGTTGATTGGCGTTTTGAAAGGCGCGTGCTTTTTTCTCAGCGATCTGCTGCGGGCAATCGACACTAAGCTGAGTATCGAGTTCATGGCGATTTCGAGTTACGGTTCTTCTACACGCACGTCGGGTGAGGTGCGCATCATGAAGGACCTCGACGTGCCAATTGAAGGACGTCACATTCTGGTGGTGGAAGATATTGTCGATACAGGTCTAACACTTTCGTACCTGCTGGCGAATCTAAAATCGCGCGGCGCTGCGAGTGTCAAGCTGGCTGCACTGTTGGACAAGCATGAGCGAAGGGAAAAGGAAGTGGAGATTGACTACCTGGGTTTCCCGATCCCCGATGCTTTCGTTGTTGGTTACGGACTCGATTTCGCGGAGCGTTACCGCAATCTTCCCTTCATCGCCGTATTGAAGAACCCGGAACTAGCTTAGCCTCTATCAACAGGCGTTTAGAGTAGAGGCTTCAGCCTGCGTCTTAGCAGGAGCAACCCTGATGCGAGGAGCTCAATGAGAAAGCATATTCTGATTTTTACCACACTTGTCATTTTCGTGTGCGCCGGACAAGCACTCGCACAAACCGACTGGTCCAAGGTTGAAATAAAATCTTCGAAGGTGTCGGGAAACGTCTACATGCTGGAAGGCGCCGGCGGGAACATAGGCGTGTCTGTCGGGCCAGATGGCATTCTGATCGTCGACGATCAATATGCGCCGCTCGCCGACAAGATCAAAGCCGCGTTAAAGACGTTGGGCGAAGGCAAACTGAAATTTGTGCTGAACACTCACTGGCATGGTGACCATACGGGCAGCAATGCGGCATTTACTCCCGATGCGCCGGTCATTGCTCACGACAACGTGCGCAAACGCATGTCTACCGAACAGAAAAACGAGTTCTTCAAGCGCACCACGCCGGCGTCACCCAGGGAAGCGCTTCCGATTCTCACCTTCGGTCATTCTTTGACGATCCATTTCAACGGCGAAGAGATTCGCGTGATTCACTTCCCGACAGGACATACGGACGGCGACAGCATCATATTCTTCACAAATTCAAATGTGGTCCACATGGGGGATCATTTCTTTGCCGGCCGCTTCCCTTTTGTTGATTTGGATAGTGGCGGCAACGTTGAAGGCTTTACAAAAAATGTTGCGGACGTAATCACAAAGCTCCCGGCCGGCGTGAAGATCATTCCGGGTCATGGTCCATTATCGACACCCGACGACTTGAAGTTGTTTCACCGCATGCTGATCGAAACCACGGACATCGTGAGAAAGAAGATGGCTGCTGGTAAGACGTTGGCTGAGATGAAGACGGAAGGCTTACCTGAAGAATGGAAGTCATGGGGAATCGGGTTCATCAAGACCGACATGTGGATTGAGATAATTCACCGCAGCCTTTCGATGAAGCGACCCTAAACGCTGTGCCTGATTAGTAGGGGTGTCACTCCGTGGGCACCCCTTGCTGTCGCTACCTTGTTGCCGCGACGAGGGGTGCCCACGGAGTGACACCCCTACAGTAGAATTGACTGTTAATCCTGTCGGTTAGCCACCTCTGCCAGGAAACTCTTCCCCGCACTTAACTTCAAACCAAAATTATCCGCGACGGTTTGCCCTATGTCGGCCAGCGACGCGCGTGTGCCGAGGTTCACACCGGGCCGGGCAGACTTTCCATAAACCAGCAGCGGAGCATACTCGCGTGTGTGATCCGTCCCGGGATAGCTGGGATCGTTTCCGTGATCGGCAGTAATTATCATCAAATCATCAGCACGCATTGCGGCTTGAATTTGAGGGAGGCTGGAATCGAAGTGTTCCAACGCGCGTGCAAACCCTTCGGTGTCGCGGCGATGTCCGTACAGCATGTCGAAGTCGACGAGGTTGGAGAAAATCAAGCCGCGAGTATTCCGCTGCAGGGCATGAATCGTCTGATCGATCGACTGTTGATTGTTCTTCGCCTTCAAGTCTTCCGTCACCCCAACGGAGTCGTAGATAGAGGCAATCTTGCCTATGCAGACGACATCCAGGTCCTCATCCTTCAAAGCGGGAAGCAGGTTCTCGCGCGGCGGCGGAACGGCGTAGTCGTGCCGGTTATCAGTGCGATAAAAACCGCCGGGTTCACCCAGGAAGGGCCGAGCAATCACACGGCCCACGCGGTGTTCGCCATCAAGTATTGCGCGCGCCGTTTCGCAAATCCCATACAATTTAGGAAGCGGGATCACTTCCTCATGCGCCGCAATCTGAAACACCGAATCGCCTGATGTGTAAACGATCGGTTTCCCGGTCGTAACGTGTGCTTCGCCGAGGTCTTTAATGATCTCGGTACCCGAGGCCGGAATATTTCCCAGTACGCCGGGAACACCTGTCTCGCTTACAAACCGATCGAGAATCGACTGCGGAAAGCCATTCGGGTAAAGGGGAAAAGCCTGATCGAGAATTATGCCAGCCATTTCCCAGTGGCCCGTAGTAGTGTCTTTGCCGTTTGAAGCCAACGCACAACGCCCGTACGAACCAACCGGCTGGGCCAACGGTGGGACGTTCGCAAGCGGCCTGACATTCCCCACTCCAAGCTGCTGCAAGTTTGGTAAGTGAACTGCTCTGGATTCGAGAATATGGCCCAAGGTATCCGAGCCCGCGTCGCCCCACTCGGGCGCGTCCGGCATCTCGCCGATGCCGGCGCCGTCGAGCACGATTAAGATGATTCGAGTGAAAGAAATATTTTCCATATGTCATTTATCATTTTTCATTTGTCATTGAAGGCCCGAGCGACCTTGGAAATCACCGCGAGCAGTCTTAAGCGAAGAAGTGAATATTCTACATAACTCTTTATTCTCTCTTATTAGGTCAACAAGCAATTCTTTTCGTAACGACTGGCTGCGCTCAATTACTCGCAACCAAACAGATGTCTCGTTTAGTTCCTTCAGAACGATGCGAAGCTTATGAACAAAATCGGCATGACTTTCTGCGCCGCGCGCCTCTCCGTAGTTCGGAGCTGGAGACGTACCAGAACGCAGTATCTGTCCCGCGATATGCTTGCCAGCTGGAGTCTTTGGCAGGTTGGCGGAGAGCTTCACGATGCGAACAGCGAAGTCTATCAGGCGTTCCTCAAGTTCATCTGCTCGCGATTGAGCAGAATGTTCTATTTCTTCGTTGTCCATCCTGTCATTTCAGGGCAAAGTTCCTGGGAATGACAAGAGCTAAGGGCAACTTCGGCAACACTAGGTGATGCTTAATTCTTTTCATCGCTTCATTCATTTGTAAAATTGCTCTGTTACCCGTTAAGCAATGAAAAATGAGAAATGAGAAATGACATATGGAAAATCTCTTAAGTTGTCATCCCTTCGGTGCGAGATACGGCGAATCATCCGCTGACTGCTCACAGCTGCGCTATCCCTTCGGTGCATAATATCCCTCGCGCGCGCGAACGACTGGCTTATCTTTCAAGCCCTGAACCTCGACGCGGATGGCCCGAAACTTTCCGTCGCGCGCCTTGTTGCTCGGGTAATAACCCAGACTGTATTGCGTGCCAATTTCAGCCGCGACTCGTGCAAATGCCGCGCGCGCATCTTGCAAACTCGCTGCCGCGAAGTTGGTGCCGCCGCTCGTCTTCGCCAGCTCATTCATCTCCCGACGCGCGAGGTTGTAAAGATCCCGGCTCATCTGCATTCGTTCAAACGATCCCATCTCGCAAAAAGTAACGAAGTCCTCCGGCTTCGCTTTGGGGTGGAACACACGTCGATAGCGCTGCACCTGTTTGGTTGAAAGCGTCAACGCATTATCGTCCTGGCAGTCTTTGAGTAAACGATTTTCGACGAACTCTTCCGTGTTCACTTGAATAAAATAAGATGCGACGCCGACCCGCAGCAATTTCGCGCGTGCGTTTTGAAATTCACTGTTGCTACTGGAGTCGACGCCGTCAGTCAGCGCCACTACTGCACGCCGCCCACGCAATTCCTCGCGCGGAGGTTCGCGAAAAATTTCTTCTGCGATGCGTTCCAGCGCGTCGTAGAAGGGTGTGCCATTGCTCGTCCCCAGATTCTCAATCGCGGTCCGAAGGGCTTTGCGGTCGTCAGTCAGTTTCGAAAGGACGTCCACCTGTGGAGCAACTGTACCCTGGCGGCGAGTGTTGAAACCGATAATGGCGACACGATCTCCGGGCCGGAGAGCGTCGATGAATGCAGAAGCGGCCTGGCGTATCAGGGCCACGTCCGAGCGCGTCGATCCGGATGTATCCAGCAGGATTGCGATTTCAAACGGTGCTTCGGTGGTCGTGAAGTCTGTAATCTTTTGCTGTTGTCCGTTTTCGAACAGCACGAAGTTCTCGTTGCGCAGTCCGGCGAGTGGCCTGCCCGTCGGCGTTGTCACAATAGCGGGCACGGAGACCATCTGGGTGTCGACGCGCACCACATCGCCATCGTCGACTTCCTGCACTGTGGGCTTGGCGGAGCTCGCCGCAGATTGATCTTCGGCCGGAGAGACTCTACGAGGGCGTTGCTGATTTGCGCCCTGGCCGAAGACCATGAACCACGAACCGGACGAAAGCATTACCAGTATTGGGGCCACTGATCTGAGAAAGGAGTGCATAGCGTTTTCTCTCTTCAAAGGGTTGGCATGGGGAGCGTGAACAGACGGACGTTTGCGTAAAACTATAGCCGGAAAAGATGCAGGATGCTAGATGTCAGATGCTGGGCTTGAAGAATCAGAGCCCACTCCCCTGACACTTCCAGTATCTACCACGACGCCTTTAAGTCTAGCATCCAGCATCTAACATCCAGCATCTGGCACTGTCCTTGACAGTCTCGCTGCGCTTCTTTAGCATGCAATTCGTCAGTTGTAAGCGTTGTTGATGGCGTTGATCTTTGGATGTGGAAGTTCGGGCACGTATGTCAATGGTAGACGGCTTCCCTTACAAGGAAGAGGTTGGGGGTTCGAGTCCCTCCGCGCCCACCACGATGCAGATGCTCGCTATGCGGAGTCGTAGTTCAGTTGGTTAGAACGCCGGCCTGTCACGTCGGAGGTCGCGGGTTCGAGTCCCGTCGGCTCCGCCACTCTCGAAGCGGTTGCACTTCAGGTAAAATGAAGCGCAACCGCTTTTTCGTTTGTCGCGCCAGAGCGCCGCTCAAATTCAATGATTCCTGTTTCCGAAGCAATTCGAATCGTTAAGGAACAAACCCGGGCAATGCCATCCCAGACCGTGGCACTCGAGGACGCGTTGGGCCGTTATCTTGCCCAGGACGTTGTCGCCGACTGCGATCTTCCCGCCTTTCGATCGGTCGCAGATGGATGGTTACGCATTCGCGCCGCTGATGTGCAGGCAGCGGGAGTTTGCGCGTTTGAAAATTGTAGGCGAGTCGGCGGCCGGTCGTGGCTGGCATCATGAAATGGGTGCCGGACAAGCGGTCAGAATCATGACGGGTGCGCCCGTTCCTAAAGGCGCAGACAGTGTGCAGCAGGTGGAGCTCACGCGCGAGGTCGACGGTGAAGTTGAAATCCTGGAGGCGGTTGCCGAGGGACGTTCGATTGTTAGGCGCGGAGCGGAGATTCAAAGCGGGACGCGGGTCATCAATTCCGGTGAGCGAATTAATGCCGGCATGATGGCCGTGCTAGCTTCCTTTGGGTACGCCAACGTTGAGGTGGGCCAACATCCACGGATTGCAGTTTTGGCAACTGGCAGCGAGCTGGTTGCGGTGCACAAGCAACCGGGACAGGACCAGATACGCGATTCCAACAACTTCTCCATCAGCGTTTATGCGCAGCTTTCCGGCGCGGTAGTTGAACGACTGCCACTCGCAGGCGACGATCGGAAATTACTTAAGCGCCAGATCAGCGAAGCAGCAGAGCGTTGCGAGATTGTTATCACTTCCGGTGGAGTATCGGTAGGCGTCTATGATTTTACTAAGACTGCACTGAAGGAACTCGGCGCCGACGTATTTTTTGAGCGAGTCGCATTGCGTCCTGGTAAGCCGACGGTTTTCGCGAGGTTGCCAAACGGAACACTGATCTTTGGCTTGCCCGGTAATCCGGTTTCTGTTTCGGTGACATTTAATCTTTTCGCGCGCACCGCAATTCTTGGCATGCAAGGCGCGACGGAAACGGAGTTGCCTGCGGAAACTGCTGTGCTGGGAAAGGGTGTTAAAGGCGCGAAAGATAGAGAGAGTTATCTACCTGCTCGGTTAAGCACAAATGACGAAGGCCAGCTAGTCGCCGAACCTTTGAAGTGGGGCGGCTCGTCCGATTTCGTGGGCTTTGCGCGGGCTAACGGACTAGTAATTGTATCTGCGGATAGCGGGGTAGTTGAAGCGGGGACAATCGTAAGGGTTTCGCGGCTACCCTCGTAACATGGTTGCGACGATGCAGGCTCCTATGCACCTCTCGCCGGTTTGATTCCGAAGACCGATAAAAACTTTTCCATTCCACGGAAGAAATGGATCTTGTTCAGGATAGGGTTGAGCCAGCCGTTTGTGATGCAGTAGTGAGAGTCATGCGGCGTGGTGTGATGGACCTCATGATGCGACGGCTCAAGCACCAGCCGTTTTCGCTGCAGCCATCTCACCAACGTCGAAGACTGTGGCGCGTGTGCCCACTTATGGAATTGGTTTGTGGCAACGGTAGCGATCGCCAGTATTGTCACGGATAAAACAGTGAACGCTATCCAACCTGATACTGGACCAGTTAACAGCAGGTATAAACATGCCAACATAGCCGGTACCGCGAAGATGCAGGAGTTGCCCAGCGTGGTCACAATGTTGTGAGTGCAAATGTCTCGCGGATAGACGTGATGCTGTCGAAAGGGCTTCACAAACCCTGGTCCAATAATCGGCGTGTCTTCCGAGAAATAGGTATCGCCAATCCAGTGAACGATACCAGTCACAAAATCGCCCAGAACGACGCCGACCGGAATTGCAAGCGCTACCAGCCAAAGTAATTCAATCTCGTAGAGTCGAGTCAATCCAAAATAAAGATTAAGACTAAAGAGAAGTGGAAAGAGAAATAGTGTGCTGTGTTCGAGAAAAGAATGTAGGGGTGTCGAGTGTTCTTCAATTCCGCTGTAGCCGCAGGCCGGCTCGGATCCCATGAGATTTCCAAACGCGCGGGGCTGAGCCTCCGACTCGCGTTCGGTTCCCATGGCCCCGGATTCCCGGAGAATCAGAGCTTCCTCTCTCACAGTAGCTGACATGAACTTAAGTTGCTTTCGATCCTGAGCGCTAGTAGAGCTTATATCTTACGTACGAGGCCCATCCCGGGATCGGTTTTTTTGAGTAAGGCTAGAAGATTATTCTGATATGCTGGCAAAAAGGCAAATTAAATTTGGGCGGCTGGAGTTTTGCTCCTGGCCTTTGAGCTTTAAACCTGGTCCTTTGAGCTTTGTTCTTTGTGCTTTGAGCCTTGAACTTGGTGCTTTGTACTTTGTACTTTGTACTTTGTACTTGGTGCTTTGTGCTTTGTGCTTTGTACTTGGTGCTTTGCACTATTGTGCTTTGACTATCTGGCACTTTGAATACGTGTTGAAAGCTGCTCAGTGTCCAAATAGTGCAAAGCACAAAGTACAAAGCACAACCCAAGTACAAAGCACAAAGCACAAAGCTCAAAGCTCAAAGCTCAAAGCTCAAAGCACTACGGCGGGTTCTGTAAAATGACTCAACTTTCCCACATTGATGAAGATGGCCGCATCCGAATGGTCGATACGAGTTCTAAATCTATAACCACTCGTAACGCTGTCGCGAGTGCGCGAGTACTTATGTCGGTCGAGACGGTAAACGCCGTCCGCGAACACAGGACACCAAAGGGTGATCCGCTGGAATCGGCGCGACTCGCAGGCATCATGGCCGCCAAGCGCACGTCGGATTTGATTCCACTCTGCCATCCCCTCCCGCTCACACACGTGGACGTCCAGGCGCGCATTGAAGATGACGGCGTTCACCTGGAGTCGAGTGTTTCAACCAACGCGCAGACCGGCGTCGAGATGGAAGCGTTGACCGCAGTCTCCGTGGCAGCGTTAACGATCTACGACATGTGTAAGGCCCTGGACAAAAGCATCGTAATTTCGGATGTTCGTCTGGAAAGTAAGACGGGCGGCAAATCGGGCGACTTCTTAAGGAAGTAGGACAGACGTTTCTAGTGCGGACTAAATAGGCGGAACATCGTTAATTTCCCAGGCGTTTATTAGTCAGCAGTAGCAGGTTCCCTAACTGGAGGCTGGATATGAAGTTCGGTATTTCTCAGGATGCACGTCCCCAGGCGGCTTTTTTGATCACAGCGGCTGTGATATCCATCGTCCTCTGGTTTATCCCCTTCGCTGAGCTTCTCACATATCCATTCCGGCTCTTTGTCACTTTTATTCATGAAGGCGGACATGCGATTGCCGCTTTGTTGACCGGGAACTCGGTCGAGAGTTTGAGCATCGCTACAAACGCCAGCGGAGAAACTTACACTTCCACGGGCGGAGCAATTTCACAGATCTTCGTTGCCAGTGCGGGATACCTTAGTTCCATGGCTTATGGGGCCCTGTTGCTGGTCCTGATTCGCCGTAGCATCGCAGCGCGAGTAGTGCTGATCGGATCAGCCGGCCTGGTGCTCGCACTGACTTTGATTTATGGGCTCTTCAAGCCATTGATGTCGGGAATCGGCTGGTCGGGAATTCCCTTCACCCTCGTCGCCGGCACCCTGCTCTCGGTTGGGCTAGTGGCAGTGGCCCGGCTGGCAAGCGCACGAGTCGCCACGTTCTTTGTCAGCTTCCTCGCGGTGCAATGTATTCTCAATGCGCTGCTGGACCTCAAAACTGTTTTCTTTTTGTCGTCGCCGTTCGCGCCTTCCGTGCCAACCGATGCGATGAACATGGCAAACGCCACCGGCATTCCAGCAATGTTTTGGGCCACAATGTGGATCGTTATAGCGTTAGGAATCCTCTTCGTTTCGATGAGGATGTACGTATCGACGAGGAATCGTGGACTAACGCCCGATATGACGTTCGGCGATCTGGGCGCGGGCGAATTCAGCACGCCGGTGTTGCCTGAGCGTGCGAAGACTAGTGACTTATCGTTTTGATAGCACGTAGATGAGTCTTGAGTGATGAGTGCTGAGTGATGAGTGATGAGTGATGAGTGATGAGTGATGAGTGATGAGTGCTGAGTGCTGAGTGCTGAGTGCTGAGTGCTGAGTCCCAAGCAAGAGGAGACTCTTAAACTCAGGACTCAGGACTCAGGACTCAGGACTCAGGACCCAGGACCCAGGACCCAGGACCCAGGACTTAGAAGCTATACCGGTACCGCAACGTCACGCCACGGCCACCGCCGTCAACACCCCAGCTAATCCCGCGATACGACTTGTCCGTAATATTTTCGAAGTCAACGAACACATCCGAGTGTTCACCGAATCGCATTCCACCACGCACCCCAACCAATCCATAGCCTGGAACGGCAGTGAACAACGGCACCGCAGTGTCGTTGTTGACGACTGTGACGCCATTGATCGTTGCGCCTATGGGCAGGAGCCTGTTCTGAACCTGGGCTAGAGTTTCTCCGGTTGGTATGAGGATGCCGCCGGCTGTACCGCAGCCTGCATTCCCCGGCGTGGTAACCCCTCGAACACAAGCTCCACGGCGGAAGAAGTTTTGAATGTTAATTCGCGAACGTGCAGCGCCAGTACGGCGGTCGGCAAGGTCCAGCGACGAAAGACGTCTCTGCCTCCCGGCTAAAGTTGAATACGCTTCGACGAACAAACGCCGGGAGCCGCCTGGTTGATATCGCAAGCTTATGAAGCCTGTCGCCGGTGGTACGCCGCCCTCAACGTTTGGCGGCGAGCCATTAAGAAGACTGTGAGCCCGGATGTACGTAAAGTTTGCATTCGCACTGAGCTCTTTGCTTAGAAGCGCCTGGGAGTGAAACTCAACTCCATTAAAGCGGGCGTCATCGAAGTTGACACGGACCAGCACAGGACTTGTCGGCGCAGCGTCAACAAACACCAACCCATTCGCGTTCTGAGCAGTGATTCGCTCGCTCCCAAGGAATTGGCCCACCGCGCCGGGGGGCAATACTAACGCCTGATCGAAATAGACGTCCTTAAGTTTATTTGTGAATCCGGTCAGCTCGGCTGCAAATCGTTTGCTGGAAAAACGAAGACTAAGATCAAAACTTTCTGTCGTTTCAGGCCCAAGTCGGCCGACAGGAATTCCGGTGGAAACAGCGTCAGGGCCTGCTGTCGTCCCGATAAAGCCACCCAGCCCTATCGCTGTTCCCGCATCGACCTCAAAACCGTTTCCGACCAGTCCGAGTAACGACAGATCCGTGGTGTTGGGCGCGCGAAAGCCGCGCGTGTATTTTCCAGCAATATCGAATCCGCCGCCGACATTGAAGATTGCGCCGATGCGACCCGAGAAGGCGCCGAAGCGTGCGCTATCGTCAGGGAAAAGCGGACGGCCGTTGACGACAGGAGCATTCGCCGCTCGCGATTGATAAGACGCAACGCTGTAGCGCAGCGCGCCACTCACGCGCAAGCGATCCGGCACTACAATGAACATATCCTGCAAGAAGACGCCATACGACAAATAGCGCGCGCCATTTGGTACACGTGGCCGGGACGGCGTCACTACCCGCGTCACCGGATCGGTGGTAAACGCCGGCGCGTTTATCTTGTCGCGGTAAATGTCGCCACCAAACAACAGCGTGTTGCGATCACCCAGTTGCTTGTCGAGATGGAAATTGAAACCGAAGACGTTGGTGCGTTCGCGCTGGTTGGTTATGGCTGCCACCGGGTTCCCTTGCCCGCCCTGATTGATGCGCTCCTCGCGCTGGCCGTTGTAGGAAAATGTAAACGAAGCGTTATCCAGAAATCCCAGGTTCTGCCTGGAGAGACGTGCGTAGAACAGATCGTTCATCAGGTTGCGCAAGTCGGCGATTAGATTTCCGTCGCCGCCCAACAATTGGTCGTAACGCCGGCCGCCATCCTGCTGGTTACGCGTGTAACTCAAAAGGAACTGCGTAGTCTCGTTGAGACTGAAATTTGCTCGGACGATCCCGCCATACTGAGTGAATGCCGTGTCGGGCAGGCGATGTCCGAAAAAGTCGGAGGGGATGCCGAGGTACCGTGTAAGCGCGGAATGAAAATCTAGTCCGTTGGCGGGACGAAGGCGATTGATGCGTCTTGCGTTAGTGTTGAATAACAATCCATAGCGTCGCGTGCCGTAAGTTACCAGGGCGTTACCACCAAAGCCGTTGGTAACTGCCGAGTAAAAAACATTCGAGTTGCCGTGCCACTCTCCGTCGTCGCCGCCATAGACCGGCGCGCGGGAAATGAAATTAACTACGCCGCCGAGCACGTCAGATCCGTATTGCGAGCTGTTAGGACCACGCAAAACTTCAACAGTTTCGAGACTGGAGGGTTCGATAAGGCTGAAGAAGGTGCCGACACCACCTCGTTGGGCGCTGGTCGTGTAGCGGACACCGTCGACGTAGACGGCGACGTTGCGTCCTGTCATCCCGCGAACGAAGACGGCGCTGAGCGACGGGCTGGTCCGTTGTAGATTCACGCCGGGTTCTTCGTCGACTACCTGGGCCACAACTTCAGGAGCGCGCTCGAGAATCTCCCTCTCGTTAACTATGTTGACCGGCTGCGAAACATTGTGGGCATCGGCTACCAATCCGGCTTCAGATGTTACCGTTACGTTTTCGCTGAGCTGATTGACCTGCAGTTCGACGTTCAACTCCGTATTGTTACCCGAAGTAATCCGGACCACCTGCCGTTGAGCGCTGAAGTCAGGCGTCGACACGAGGATCACGTAGGACCCTGGAAGGATTTCTGCAAAATGGAAACGCCCCTGAGCATCAGTCACTGTGCGGTTCAGGACGACCTGTTGACCGCTGGAGAGCGAAACTTCCGCGTGAGGAACCACTGCGCCGGCCGAATCCCTAACCACGCCTGAGATGCTCCCTCGCGTGTTCGGCATCGCGTGCGAGACTGACGATAACAAGACCAGACACATCAGAATAAGAGCGAATCTCGAATGCCTTGTCGTCGTTAAATTGAATCGCTTCATCTCGCTTAGTGCTGCGCGGCAGCCAGACTCCTCATTAAGCCCAATCGACGCACCGTGTTGAGAAATACTTGAGTTTCACCAATCAAAGTTTTGGCAACGACATAGCGCCTGGGAATGTCGTGAAGCCTACGCGTGCTGCACAAATACTACTAGGGTTCGTACTGGATTCAGGAGCAAACGATGGAGGCAGAGAGGGAAAGCTATCAGGTCTTACTCAGGTGAGTAAGTGAACGAAGTCTTCGATCAGGGCGTGGACCGCGGCCAGCACATGAGGTTCAGTCGACAACGCAGCGACAATAACAACCATAACAACAATCGGGACGGACGTGGGGAGCCTAGAAAACAAAACGCTTTCGATCAGCGCAGTATCATTCGCCAGTTGCATTAAACGACTTACGCGAGTTTTAACGCCTGCCGTTTCATCCTTGCCAACCAGGAAGGCGCCGGCCGGCATTGCCGGATGTGCACCGACGGGAATCATGCGCGCAATCTTCACCAGCGACGAAGCAAGATCCAAGGCGACGCCTGCGCCGCCGCGTGCTGCGTGTTCATCCGCTGCCGCTTCAGATGCTTCCTTCCACGCGCTGTCCAGCTGCCGTCCGCAGGGAATGATCACAAGTGAGTCGCGACATGCCCGCATCAGGCTTCGTTTCAAATTGTCGCGGTGCAATACGTGGCCCGCTTCATGACGTATGGCTGCGTCGAGCTCTTCGCTGCTCAGCGTTTGCAAGACGCGATTGGCGATAAAGAGCCGCGGACGCAAACTCCCGACAATAGCGATGACCGGAAACTGGTGGTCTATTCGGTAAGTAGGGATATCGATACCGGCAAAACGAATCGGCCGGGCAGTTCGCAACCAGTCGTTTCTTAAGCGCGTGGTAACACGCCACGTCACGATCCCACGAACTACGGCCAACCCAATCCCGAGAAAAGAAAACAGTGCCAGTGTGGCGAGCTTTACGCTCACATCTTCGTGATTGGTACGTGGCTCATGAATCAGGTAGGCGGGTCCAAAGAGCAACCCTACTGAGGCGATACCCGCAATTACGGGAAGGATCCGAAGAGTGGTGAGCAAATTCGCTTTCGAAGCGGCCGACCAGCTTCCCGCGCATCGCTCCAAAGCACGCCAAAGGAGTGCTGCGCCAAGCGATGCAAGACTGTTAACAATCAGCATCGCTGCGAGCGCTATCGAAAGTCCGAGGAGGAAGTACACTCGTTAGTCCTTCGCCTCCAGCTGGGCCCGTTTCTCCTTGATTAAACGATCGAGCTCGTCGAGCAGTTCTGTATCTCGCTCGCTAACCGCATCGACTATGCAGGCAAGCACCGGCTCCACTCCGTGAGCGCCACCTAGTAGCCCGTCGATCAAGTCTTCTCTGATTCCTGTTTCCAGCTCTTCCGGTGAGACGGCGGCAGTATAGAGAAAGGCACGCCCTTCCTTACGCCGGCCCAGCAAGCGTTTTTTGAAGAGCCGATCCAGGGTCGTCATGAGAGTGGTGTACGCCACCCGCTTTTCGAACGAAACAAAGATGTCGCGCACGCTCACTTCGCCCCGAGCCCAGGCCTCTTCCAGGACCTGCCGTTCCAGCGGGCCGAGCGCGTGGGATACGACCTCCCGCGGCGGCTTGAATCCGCGCAACAAGAATCTTGCTGTCTTCATTTGTGCGCATTGTCCCGCCGCCCGAAGGTGACTGTCAATAGTCTTAAAGTCATGTCTGACCTGCTTCAGGAGCCTCTGATCAAGTACGCAGGTCTTTTGCATTAGTCCGCGGAGCGGCCGTTGGCATAAAGCCTGGGGTGAAGCGCAGCGAAACCCCAGGATCGTTCACACCAAACCCTCGGAGCCCGCGGAGCGGCCGATTGCGGTTTGACTTACTAACGCCAATCATGATGATTCGACTGTCGGCCGCTCCGCGGACTCTTTCTATTTTCGACACTGGCCCCTGGGGTGAAGCGCAGCGAAACCCCAGGATCGTTCACACCAAACCCTCGGAGTCCGCGGAGCGGCCGATGGCGGCTTGATTTACGAACTGCAATCGTCATCATTCGACTGTCGGCCGTTCCGCGGACTCTTTCTATTTTTGACCCTCGCTCCTGGGGTTTCTCTTCGCTTCACCCCAGGCTTTATGCCGTCGGCCGCTCCGCGGGCTAATGCAATCAACTCATGTGAACTTAATCAGAGTTTCCTTCAGCTTGCGTTGAGACTTCCAACACTCAGGCAACGATAGCTTGTAAAGTCGCACGTTGAGGGTTCCCAATCCTGACGACCAGCTGAAAGCTTGTCGTGCGATCGCAAGGACGCCTTGTACAAAAAATTGGTTTCCAGTCCGCGTTGAGCGGACGACTGATAATAGCCCAGCAGTTTACTGCTGGGATCGACGCGCGAGAAAACGTAGTCCGTGCAGCGGACGGCTGAATGATACTGTCTAGATGAGCTACATTTTCAGCCGTCCGCTTCACGGACTGCGCCTTACGTTCGTCCTACTCCCAGCAGTGAACTGCTGGGCTATCATCAGTCGTCCGCTTTGCGGACTAGGCTCGAAAACTTCTTGTGCAGGCCTCATGGGCAACCCTTGGGCTGAAATTACGTAATCGCTTCGCAGTACAAATCCAAAATGGACTTGTTCAGAGCTTCCTGAAGCATGTCGGACATTGATGAGCCAACGCACGGCGCGGCGGCAAGGCGCGCCCCGATCACGCATTTCGTCTCTCGCAAACATTCGGGTATCATTCGAAGTTTCAGAGAACGCCGCTATCTCAGTCTATGGCGGTGCAAACGGTTTTGCTATGTCGGAAGAAGTCATCTCAGTTCGCGGTGCCCGCGTTCATAATCTCAAGAACATCTCGTTCTCTATCCCTATTAACCAGTTGACGGTGGTGACAGGTGTCAGCGGATCGGGCAAGTCTTCTCTCGCCTTCGACACTGTCTACGCTGAAGGTCAACGTCGATACGTGGAATCACTGTCAGCTTATGCGCGCCAGTTTTTGGAGCGGATGGACAAGCCTGACGTCGACGAAGTAAGAGGAATCGCGCCCGCAATTGCGATTCGGCAAAAGAATTCGACCCGCAATCCTCGTTCAACCGTCGGCACTCAAACCGAAGTTTTCGACTACCTCCGACTTCTCTACGCGCGGGTTGGAATTACATATTGCCGCATTTGCGGACGTGAAGTTTTCAAGGACTCGCCCGAATCAGTTGCGGACGAGGTGTTGGCCCAAGTCCCGGAGGGCGCGCGCTTTTACGTTTTGTTTCCGGCACACGCGGGACTTGCCGAAACGCTGCAGAATGGAGACGTGGACACTGGGAGACGCGTAGAAACGAAGACGCGAGGAAAAAAAGACTCTTCACCCGGTCGCCGCGTCTCCGCGTCCACGCGTCACGTGACCACGGCCCACATCATGAGCCTCATGCAGCGTGGCTTCACACGCCTGTTCTATAAAGGCCAGATCATCGAGCTCAACTCTCCTGACGATTTTAATCTTTCCAGTTTCGATGATGTCTTCGTAATGGTTGACCGCCTCGTGGCGCGCCCTGACATCCGCCAGCGTTTGGTTGACTCTTTAGAAATCTGTTTTCAGGAGGGACACGGAACGGCCAACATCGAAACCGCAGATGCTGAACCGACGCGGCTGCGTTTCTCTGACAGATTCGAGTGCAAGTATGACGGCACTGTCTACGCGCAACCGGAACCCCGTCTCTTCAGTTTTAACAATCCCTTCGGCGCCTGCCCAACCTGTCAGGGATTTGGCAACACGATCGGGCTGGATCTCGATCTGGTAATTCCCAACCCTGGCTTGAGTCTTAAAGATGGAGCCATCGAACCCTGGACCAAGCCACAGCACGAATGGGCTTTGGACGAGTTAAAGCAGTTTTGTAAATCGGAAAAGATTTCGATGACTGTTCCCTTTGCTGAACTTTCGCGCGCCGAACAGCGCTCGATAATCGAAGGCAAGAAAGACTGGAGCGGCGTGCGTGGTTTCTTTGATTGGCTCGAGACCAAGAAGTACAAACTTCATGTGCGCGTGTTTCTTTCCAAGTATCGCGGCTATACGCTGTGCCCGGATTGCGGTGGTCAACGTCTAAGACAGGAAGCGCGCGACGTGAAAGTTGGCGACCGCACCCTTCCTGAAGTTTGTTCTCTCGCAATCAAGGACGCGTCTGCTTTTTTCGAAGCACTTGAACTCTCCACTGAACAAGGTGCGATTGCCGAACGGATACTGTTTGAGATCCGGCGCCGGTTGAAGTTCCTGGTGGAAGTAGGCCTGGACTACCTAACGCTCGATCGGTTGGCTTCGACCCTCTCAGGGGGAGAAGCGCAACGAATACAACTCGCAACCAATTTGGGCTCGTCTTTAGTCGGGGCGCTTTATGTTCTCGATGAGCCTTCAATCGGTCTGCACCCGCGTGATAACGACCGGCTAATTCGATTACTGGAAAACCTGCGCGACATCGGGAACACCGTGCTCGTAGTGGAACACGATGAGGACATGATGCGCGCTGCTGACCACATTCTGGATATTGGACCATCGGCGGGAGAGCTTGGGGGCAGGGTAATTTACGAAGGCAACTTCGAAGGACTCATGACCGACGAGTCGTCTCTGACCGCACGTTACCTGCGCGGCGAGTCTGAAATCAAAGAGCCGAAGCAACGTCGTCTGTTGCAGCTGCGCCGTCTGACTCTACGCAACGCTTCAGAACACAATCTCAAGTCAATCGACGTTGACGTCCCACTTGATATGCTCGTATGCGTTACTGGCGTGAGTGGTTCAGGCAAGTCGACGTTGATTCACGACTGCATTTACGCAGGTTTGAAGAAGCAAAGAGGCGATTGGCAGGGACACGTCGGCGCGTTTTCCCAACTTGAAGGCGGCCAATTAATCGATGACGTAATCCTGGTTGACCAGTCGCCTATTGGACGAACGCCGAGATCGAATCCGGTAACTTACATCAAGGTTTACGACGGCATTCGCGAAGTGTTTTCGTCGACCCGCGAGGCACAGGCGCGTGGTTTTGATCCTTCACACTTCTCTTTTAACTTGCCGGGGGGTCGTTGCGATGTTTGCCAGGGCGACGGCACCGTAACGGTGGAGATGCAGTTTCTCGCCGACGTGGAACTTGTTTGCGAGGAGTGTAAAGGCACGCGGTTCAAGCAACAGATTCTCGACGTGCGTTATCGCGGCAAGAACGTGCACGATGTCCTGAACATGACCGTGCGCGAAGCGATCGGTTTCTTTCGGGAAGTGCCGAAGATTACGAACCGTTTAAAGGTGCTGGATGAAGTCGGCCTCGGCTACCTGCGTCTGGGCCAATCGGCCACGACGCTTTCCGGCGGCGAAGCGCAACGCATAAAGCTGGCGGCGCAACTGTCGAAACGCACTGGAGCAAAAACGCTGTACATCTTCGACGAGCCAACCACTGGCCTGCACTTTGACGACATCAACAAACTCCTCGCCGCGTTCCGTGCGTTGATAGCCGCCGGTGGATCATTGCTGGTAATCGAACATAATCTGGACGTGATTAAAACCGCGGATTACATTATCGACCTGGGACCTGAAGGGGGCGATGCAGGCGGACACGTTGTTACAACCGGAACACCGGAACAGATTATGGCCGTCCCCGCATCACACACCGGACGATATCTGAAGCAACACCTGGCGAAATCAAACGGGCATTAACCTTGAGCAAAAGGATTAGCCGAGAAGCGTTGTTCCCGCGCCTTTGACGCCGCCTAGTGCGGATAGGCTTGGCCTTTCCGTTTGCAAAATATTAGACCTCTTTCCTGAGGCTGAGCCTCAGGAAAGAAAGGGAAAGAGGCCACCGGAAAGCCATAGGCTTTCCGCACTGTGCGGCGGCCAGCCGCAAAAGCACGCTCAGCAAATGGCAAGAGACAATGAAATCACAAGCCAGGTTGATCATCCCCCGCAATTAATATCCAACAGTAAGGTTCCCTTCAAACGCCGGCTCGCATACATCGCGATTATCTATCTTGTTTTCCTCATAGTTCTGCTGGGCGTTGAAATCGGAACGCGCTTGACGATGGATCATGTGTACAGCCTCGATCTATTCGTCGTCACGCCACAACAAAAGGCGCAGGTTGCCGACGGAAAACAATCGGCAATATTCGAGGGCGATCCGCTCTTAATGTGGCGGCTTAAGCCGAATCTGCACCAGGCTTACTGGGACTACACAACCGTTTCCACCAACGCTCAACACCTGCGACACGACCGACCGCTTCAGGCCAAAGAGACTGGAACGTTTCGGATACTAAGCCTTGGCGATTCGGTGACGTTTGGCTATCGCGTTCCTCCGGTTTGGCCTGAGAGACCTAAGGATTTCAATCCTGATTGGGTGCCCTATCCGACGTTGCTCGAACGATCACTGCGAGCGGCAAATCCGGGGCGAAAGGTTGAAGTGATCACGATGGCCGTTCCGGGTTACACGAGTCACCAGGGACTTGCCTGGCTTCGGCGTGACATTAACAACTTGCGGCCAGATCTTATTACGATCAGTTTCGGTTGGAACGATGTCAGCTTTAGCGACGTGCCGGATCGCGAAGCTATTCGAACCGAATGGTACGTCGTCGGCACCCGTTGGATGATCGTTCACAGTCAGGCATTCGCGCATATTACGAAATGGCTGCGCGCAAAACAGGCCGCTGCGGCAAGGCCCCAGAGACCTCTGGCCAGAGTCTCCCGGCAGGAATACCTGAACAACTTTCGCCAAATGGTTGGGCTCGCACGTGCAAACGGAGCAAGCGTCGTGATTATAGGCGCGCCGTATCGCGACGCCGATACAAACCCTCCCGAAGCTGAATTGATGAGCAGCTACCGCGGCTCCCTTCGTTCATTGGCAGAGCAACAACACGTTCCTTATTTCGAAGTTTTGGAACTAACTGAGGCGGCGCATGAAAGCAATCAAGGGTGGTTTGGTGAGTTGATTCACCCCAACCACATGGGCCACCGCTTGATGGCGTCTGAATTATTGAAATTCATGAGGGCCAATCAAATGCTGGGGACCATGCGCGTGCCGGATCTGGCGCCGTAGTGGCCGAACGATCCACGAACCACACGAAGTTACCAGAACGAAATTTTGGTACTGGTGCGGTCCACTTCTTCAATTACAGAACCCAGCGCGATAGCGCGGGATGTGGCGGCGGCCAGCATTACAGAGGGTTTGATTTCGGTATGTGAGTAGCCGAAAGGATCCCGCGCTACCGCGCTGGGTTCTGTAATTGAAGATCGCAACCGCCCCATTTCCGAAATTTCGTGTTAATTCGTGAAATTCGTGGGTCGTTAGTTTCGTTATAAAAACAAATCTGGAACCGGTCCGCCTCCTTCTCGTATACGACTTTAAGTCGTTGTTCCCAATCCACACTCCGAGAGGTCTGCAATGAAATCTAACTTGAGATTTGTCGTGGCCGCATTGTTGGTTCTGTGTTCCCCGAGTCTTTACGTGCTGGCGCAACGGAGAAGCGCGAGCGGAGGCGGCTCGGGCGCGTCGCACGCGCGGGCCAGGCAAACTTTGGAGGCGGGCCTCGCCGCGTTGGGAGGTCTGGAAGCCATTCGCGAGTCGGGGGATGTGAGCGCCAAAATCAAAGGTTTCTCTTATGCGCGGAATCAAAGCCTCGCAGTCAACCCGCCTTTCGACAAGATGACCCGGGATGAAAATCTTTATATAGACGTACGCAACCGGCGTTACATCATCGAGACTCGCGACCCTCTTCCGGGCGGTTTTGTTTTTGGTGGCAAGCAGGTCATCGTCGGCAATCAGGGTTTCTTCGTTAACCCGCGTGACAAGACCATCGGTCCGCTCAACCTTGCGAACTTCAACAACATCGGGTTACTCCGTCGGCTGCCTCATCTCTTCCTAATCGCGGCAATTGAGACTGCGCCGTCGACCTTACGCTGGCTGGGCCAGGAAACTTTTAATGGCCGGCCGCACAACCTAATTACTTTTGCCTCGGGCAACGGCGTCCAGTGGACGCTATTTTTTGATGCTCGATCAAATCTTCTGAGCAAGTATGAACAGATGGTGAGCGACAACCTCAAAGGCGATTCAGTCCAGGAGACAATCTTTCCCGCTTATCGTACGGTCGGAAAAATCAAAGTGCCGACGAAGCGAATAACGAAGCGGGCGGGCGACGTTACCGAAGAGGTCGATTACAACGAGGTGCAGTTTAATGTGAAGCTCCCAGAGGCCGCGTTTTCGAAGCCCGAAGGCTTTGATGAATTACCCGCCTTCACGCCTCCGGCCATCAAAGAAACCAAACTCGCCGACGGGGTCTACATATTTGAGAGCGGCGTCAACTCTCTCGTGGTTGAGTTTAACGATCACGTAATGGTGGTTGAGCCTCCTTCGGGCGGGCGGGGCGCCAAACCCACGATCAACAAAGCTCGTGAGATGTTTCCCGGGAAGCCGGTTAAATACGTGGTCATCACTCATCATCATGACGACCATTCCGGCGGGGTTCGAAGTTATGTTGCTGAAGGTATTGCGATCGTAACGACTCCATCCAATCAGAATTACTTTGAAACAATGTCGGCCGGCGACTTCACGATCAATCGAGATGATCAAACTCAGAACAAACGTAAGCCGTCATTCGAGTTTGTCCAGAACCAAAAGCGCGTTTTCACGGATGGCAAACAGACTGTTGAAATCATCGACATTGGTCCAAGTCCGCATGCGAAGGAAATGCTGATTGCGTATTTGCCGAAGGAGAAACTTGTGTTTCAGGGTGACCTGGTAAACCTACCCAACACAGGAAAGTACATGCCCACCACCGTCAACGACTCGACAGTGCATTTCTTCGATTCGATCAAACGTTTGGGGTTGGATGTCGATCGGATCGCCGCAGTCCATGGACCAAGCACCAGCCTCGATGACCTGCGCAAAGCGATCGAGAAGAGCCGGTCGAGATAACAGGTGTACAGAGTACAAGCTTTAGCTTGCGTGTTGGCGGGAAGCCAGCTTCCGGCCCACAACCCCAACCTGAAGGTTGTACTCTAAACACCTCTTAGCTAGGACGTCAGGGCGCATTTTGACTTGTCACTTGTCACCTGTCACTTGTCACTTGTACCCTAATCAACATGACCCTAAAAGAGACGATACTTTCTGATCTAACGGCTTCAATGAAGGCGCAGGACGCGCCGCGCACATCGACCTTGCGAATGGTTAAAGCAGCCCTTCAAAATCGCGAGATCGAAAAAGGCAGCGAACTTGATGATGAGGAGATGTCAAAGTTGCTGCGGTCGCTGGTCAAGCAGCGGCATGATTCAGTGGAGCAGTATGCGAAAGCGGGCCGTGACGAGCTCGCTGAAAAAGAGAAAGCCGAGATCACAGTAATCGAAGCCTACTTACCACAAGCAGCTTCGCAGGAAGCCATAGAAGCTGCCGTGGCTGCAGCTATTCTGGAAACCGGCGCCAGCTCGATGAAGGACATGGGCAAAGTAATGAAAGCCGCACAGGCGTCACTGGCCGGCCAGAATGCTGACGGTCGCATTATCAGCGAACTCGTCAAGGCGAAGCTAGCTGGTAGTGGACCAGTTTGATGTCCGATAAGCTTTAGGAAGCTCTGATTAAGTTCATACGAGTAGTTGCCTTAGCCCGCGGAGCGGCCGACGGCATAAAGCCTGGGGTGAAGCGCAGCGAACCCCAGGGGCTAGTGTCGAGAATAGAAAGAGTCCGCGGAGCGGCCGACAGTCGAATCATCATGATTGGCGTTAGTAAATCAAACCGCAATCGGCCGCTCCGCGGGCTCCGAGGGTTTGGTGTGAACGATCCTGGGGTTTCGCTGCGCTTCACCCCAGGCTTTATGCCAACGGCCGCTCCGCGGACTAATGCAAAAGACCTGCGTACTTGATCAGAGGCTCCTTCAGCTTGTCGGGCGATCGCGACAAAGGCTCGTATTAGTGCCTGATGTAAGTGAGTTTCGTGTGTTTCGTGGATCGTTCGTTTAAGGTTCAGAGCCAATACGATCCACGAATCACACTAAACCACACGAACGAACACCAAATAAGGTTTTAGTGAAAAGCCGCACCCCACCGCAGGCTACGCAATCGCGGGCTAGACTCTCGAGGCGCGCACGATTTATGGAGCTGGCGTGCCAGTGGATCGCAGCGTCACTTGCTCCTTATACCTAATCTCGATCTGCGGTGGCTTCGTCGGATCAAACGATCTATCAAATAAAACAAGACCCGGATTGGCAACGTCGCGCACCACTATGTTTGTGATATGGAAGTTTGCCTTCCTGGCTTTGTACTTCCCTTTGCTGTCCGCTGTCCCCAGACAATCGTTCCCGTGTTTTGTCCCGCATTGGATTTCGAGCGATCCTCCCTTAATGATTATGTCGTCACCTGGATCCGATACGGGCCCCTGGCTAACCAGGGCAAACGCCCCGAGCGCAAGCACACAAATCGCCGCGAGTGCAATTACCAGCAAACGTAAAATACGCATCGTTTATTCTCCTTTGTTGGGGTTCTGAAACTACGTGGGTGTTCAAACCTACGTGAAATCTGGGCTGTTGTTCCTGAAAGCTGAACGTTGTGAGATATACCGGGTGAAACCGTTAGGACATTCAACCGGCCATGTTATCCAGTTGTTTTTTGAGGCGATCGATATCTGGCCTGCTGAGATAACTATTGAAGCTTTCGGTGTTCCAGCGATGCTCTAGTTTGGAAAGCGAATCTTTTGCGCGCATAGCATACTCGCGGGTCCGAGTTTTGTCGCCTAAGTTTTGACTGGCAAGTGCGGCAATCGTGTAGGCGCGCCAATCAGAGGCCAGTTGCCCAAACCGCTGAAAGCTTTCGCCTGCCTGCAGTGCGTTGGTCAATGCGCCCTGAGAATCTTTCGCCAGGAGTAACGTTTCCGCGAGGGTAAGTTGAGCGGTTGCGAGGCGAACAGGATCGTTGAGTTGCCGGGCTGCTTCAACTGTCTCAAGGGCGACCTTCTTACCTTCCGCAGAAGCGCCGGCTTGTGCCTGCGTCAATGCCAGGACCATCCTCGCATCCGCAGCGGGATTTTTGAATTCATCTCCAGCTCGTTCCAGGACTCTGCCGGCCATGTCCTTCGCCACGGCGAAGTTGGCCTGGCTCAGCGCCATTTGCGCCCGGGCTAGTTGAACGTTAACCGAAAGTCGTTTGAGCTCTCCCCCTGGCTTATCAGCGATCGCGGCGACTTGATCGAGTAACGGTTGGGCATCCTGGTAACGACCTAAACGCCATAGCACTTCACTACGATCAAGTGCGTTGTAACCAATGCTTCGCTGTATTCCCTGGGAACGGTAGATGGTTGAAGCCTGATCGAGATGGTTAAGTGCCTCAGTGTATCTTTCTTCCCGCATCAGCGCCGAACCTCGTTCCGCGTGGGCCAACGCCAACAGAGCTTGATCGTTGTACTCCGTCGCGAGCTGAAGCAGTTGCTGATGACTCGCTTGTGCCGCGGCGTGATCACCTTTTTGAAGATTGATTCGCGCAATCAGTGCCAGGCACTGAAAAGCTTCCGATCGATATCCGCCCTGTTTGTAAAACGTCACCGCGGGCTCGAGATAGCGAATGGCCTCGTCGGGTTTATTTTCCTGCTGACTCAAGTTTGCCAACGCAACTCTTGCTCGCGCTTCATTCCGGCGCGCCTTTGCCCTCTCTGCAGACGCGAGCGCTTGCGAGAGGTATTTTTGAGCAAGAGTGGGTTCGCCGCGGACTAAGAAAGAGTTCCCCAAATCCACCAGGGCCTGGGCGCTCAGGTTCTCCATGCCGTTTTTCTGTGCCAGGTCAACTGCCTGCTGAGCATATTCACTCGAGCGGACTGTTTCGCCACTATCGAAAGCCACGCTGGTAAGCTGGAGCAACGCCTTGATGATTTGGGCTTTGTTGTCGTTGGCCTGGGCCAACACCAGGGCCTGTTCCAACTGCGGCTTAGCTTCAGCCAGTCTGTTTCGCTTGTTGAGTAATGCTCCGCGCTGAAACACCACTTCGACTCGTCCTTCGAGATTTCCCATTGCCTGGTAAATAGACTCCGCCCGTTCAAACGAAGACATCGCTTTACCGAGGTCCCCCTGTTTTCCGTGCGCTATTCCCAATTGCAGAAATGCAGTCGCGTATTGAGGATTTTTCGCCGCAGCCTCAGAGTAGCTTTGAATGGCCGCCGGTGAATCGTTGTTTTTCTCCATCGCCCTCCCGAGGTCGACGAGCATGTACGGCTTCTCAGATTCAGGGACCTGGCCCGCAATCTGTTTGTAGAGTTCGACTGCCTTTGCAAAATCCTGGCGCGCTGTCGCGGTAATCGCGTCGAGGTAAAGAGCGTCGAGCTGGCTGAGCCTGGCCCGGTCGGCAGCATTCACACGCAAGAGTTCATCTTTCGCCCGGTCAACATAGTCGAGCTCCACCAGGGCCTCTGCCATACGCGCATGGGCCAACATGAAGGCGTCGTCCGCACTAATGGACTTTTCGAGCGCCTGGCTCGCTTGATAGTAAGCGCCGTCACGCAATGCTGCGGTGCCAATCTCAAACCAGCGCTGGGCCTCAGCTGTCGGCTTATGCGGCGAAGGACGAGCGAAATAAAATGCGGCGGCGCCGACGGCAATGAGGAGGACAACCCCGATCAGGATGTAAGAAATAGAAATGCGCGGCCGCTGCAGAATTTGAGAAAGATTGCTCAGCGTCTTATTGGTGTTCGTGATCATCGACGGTGAGGTCTGCCGGATGAGCGTATTGCCGGCAACCTCCTCGAGCCGTTTCTTGACTTCCTGAAGATCTGAAATCAGTTCTTTGGCTGATTGGTAACGCTTGTTTGGCTTCTTGCTAAGCGCCTTCAGAATGATGAACTCTAATTGGCTCGGGATCTGTGGATTAATCTTGCTGGGCGCAGTTGGTTCTACATGGAGGACACTAGCCGCAATCTCGATAAAACTATGACCCTTGAAAGGAGTGCGTCCGGTAGTCGCCTCGTAAAGAAGTGTAGCCAGGGAAAATAGATCGCTCCGGCCATCAACCGCGCCGCCCACGGCTTGTTCAGGGGAGAGGTACGCGGGCGTCCCGAGCACTACTCCGCTCCTGGTCTCGGTTGAGAGGAGTGTCTGAGCTTCTGGCGTCGAAGCAGGAACGCTCTCCTTGGTAAGCTGCTTGGCAAGTCCGAAATCAAGCACCTTAACCCTACCCTCGTCATCGATCATGATGTTTGAAGGCTTGATATCGCGATGGATCACCCCGTGCGCGTGAGCGACAACGAGGGCAGCTGCAATCTCGGCCACGATCTCTACTGCGCGAACAAGGCTCAGCTCGCCGCGCTGCATCAGGTCTGTCAAGGGCCGACCCTTGGCAAGTTCCATGACTAGAAACGGGCGGCCCTCATCAGTCTCGCCGTAATCAAAGAGAGTTGCGATGCCCGGATGGCTCAACTCTGAAACAGCGCGAGCTTCCCGAAGGAAGCGTGCCCTGAAGTCGCGAGTGTCTGAATCCATCGACGGAAACTTAACTGCCACACGCCTTCCCAGATGGGTGTCTTCCGCCAGGTAAACAGTGCCCATTCCTCCCTCACCAAGAGGTTCCAGAATGCGATAGTGGGAGACTGTTTGGCCGATCATAGGCGTGGGTTAAGCAAAGTAGGACAGACGCTTTGGTCTGTCTCCATAACCCAACAGGCGGGTTGGGAACAATAGGGCAGGCAGGTAGGCCTGTCCTCCTCCTGGTAGGAAAACCGACAAGTAGGACCCCTGGTCGAAGCTAATCGAAGTACGCGCGAATACTACGCCAGTGCAAGAGGCTTTTCAATACCCGACTAGACGGAATTGGCCGGGAATTCCGCGAAAATCCTAGGAGTTTCATGGGGTTGGGGATGATAAGGCCCAACTTGCTTCCCTACTTCCCTTTCCGTATAATCCACGGCTTGCTCGAAGCGCGGCGGTATCGTCCGGTGGGTTCGCGCCCACTTTTTCTTTTGGGCGAGTGTTTTTTGGAGGTGGGCATGGGCGAAGGTTCGGTTGCTGAGCGAGTGGAAGCTATCGCCGAGAGAGTAGCAATCGACCACGGAGTTGAATTGGTTCACGCCGAAGTTGCCGGTCCTGAAAACAAGCCTATTGTGCGGATCTTTATTGATAAGCCCAACGGCGTAACTCACGACGATTGTTCGCAAGTGAGTTTCCACGTGGGCACAATCCTGGATGTTGAGGATTTCATCCACGCTTCATACACGCTGGAAGTGTCCTCCCCCGGTCTCGAAAGAGGACTCTACAAACGGGCAGATTACGAGCGTTTCGCAGGCAGCAACGTGAAACTGCGGTGCCGCCGGGCGATAAACGGCCAGCGAAACTTTCGCGGCCGGCTGCTTGGAGTAGATGGCGACAGCGTGTTGTTTGACGACCGGACCAGCGGCAAGGTGACGATTGACCTGGACGCAATCGCCAAAGCCAACCTGGAAGTCGATATCGAACAGGAATTCAAGCGCGCTTTGGGGAAGTAGGATACGACGCGGTTTTACATTGGACGGAGAGGGGCCAATTCACGAAATACACGAATAACTAATTCCTTTCGTGCTGGCTAGTATGTTTCGTGGATCGTCCTCTCCTGGTTAATACGAGTACAGAACAACTACAACTGAATAACAATTGAATAGGCTCAACGACGCTGCGGGCGTCGAGCCACCGGAGACAAGGGTTATGAGTTCATCCATCGCACAAAACATCGAGGCGCTCTGCCAGGAACAGGGAATCGAGCGAGATCTCGTCATCGAAGCTATGAAGGAGGCGGTGCGTGCCGCTGCCAAGAAACAGTTTCGTTCCGGCGAAGATATTCAAGTCGATTGGAACCCTGAAACAGGCATCGAGCTCTCGGCCACCAAAGTCGTCGTCGACGAAGTGGCAAACGCCGCCACCGAGCTATCGATTGACGAAGCCCGTGAGCTGGCCGGCGAGGAAGTTGAATTGGGCGATGCTCTTCTCCTCCCCCTCCCGATGGAGGAACTGGGGCGCATAGCCGCTCAAACCGCAAAACAAATCCTGTTTCAAAAGGTCCGCGACGCAGTTCGCAGCAACGTTTACGAACAATACATTGACAAGATTGGCGACCTGGTTAACGGGTATGTGAAGCGCTTCGAACGCGGCAACATCATTGTTGACCTCGGAAATCTCGAAGCCATTCTCCCTCGTTCTCAACAATCTCGCGGCGAACAGTGGAATCAGGGCGAAAGAATTCGCGTAGTAATTAACAACGTCTCCAAAGAGTCGAAGGGGCCGCAGGTGGAAGTGTCCCGCACGTCTCCCGAGCTGTTACTCCGTTTATTTGAGATGGAAGTGCCGGAGATTTACGACGGCACCGTGGTGATCAAGTCCGCTGTGCGTGAGCCAGGTGAACGGGCCAAGATCGCAGTGACATCGAATGAACGAGACGTTGATCCAGTTGGCGCCTGCGTCGGCATGAAGGGATCGCGCGTCCAGGCAATCATCCGCGAGCTCCGCGGTGAAAAGATCGACATCATCGAATGGTCAGACGAGCCCTCGGTGTTTGCAGCGAACGCACTCTCGCCGGCGAAGGTCAATCAGGTCCGAATTACAGATATTGAGAACCGCCAGATGGAAGTGATCGTGAATGAAGATCAGCTTTCATTAGCTATCGGCAAACGTGGGCAGAACGTCCGGCTGGCGACCAAGCTGGTTGGCTGGAACATCGACATTCGCAGCGAAGAAGAGATCAAGCGCGAAGTTACAGAGCAAATGGGTGCGTTGATCGCCTCAGGCGAGTCTGTGCCGCTTTCCGCAATTGAAGGCGTTACTGGCGCCCAGGCTGACGCTCTTGCTGAACATGGAATTAACGACATCGATGCTTTGGCGCAAACCTCGGTTGACGACCTGGTAGAGTTTCTCGACCTAAGTTTGGATGAAGCCGAAGTAATCCTTAATGCCGCCATCGCTGTAGTCGCAATGCGCGATAAGACCTTGCAGGGTGACGAGGAATCGGAGACCACCGGCGCTGAAGCGTCCGAAGGAGATTCCTCGGAAGTAGTAGAAAGCGACAGTGATCAGGCCGCTAGTGACGATAGCGAACTTGAAGCAGCCGCCGGTGAAGAGCCGCGTGAAGAAGGTGAATCTTCCGGGGATGATCCCACGGCCGCGGGATATGACGAGGCGGTTGAAGGACGCACCCCGTTTGGCGCCGAGCCTGAAATTAACGCGCACCACTCAGCCGATCCTGTCGCCTTAACCGAGGCCGAACCGTTTAGCGAAGGCGAACTTGTCCTCCAGGAAGCTGGCCGGGATCTGCGACCCGATACCGTGGTGCCTTCACCCGACCTCACGGCAACTGACGCGGCCGCTTTGGAGAGCTTAAGCGAAATCGTCGACGACGAGAGACTGGCTGACGAGTTTGCCATGAACGAAGATCTAGCTTCGCAGGAAACCGAAGCCCAAACATCTGCTCCCGCTGCTTTGGAAGAGGCTGCATCAAGCGAGAGCACAGACGAAGAGAAGCAGGACGCTTCATCCGATGCAGCAAATTAGGTCCAACACACCGGCGGGTTGTCCCGAGCGTTTGTGTTGCTCGCTCCGTTACTACTCTTGCGCGTTGCGCCTCTGACGCACCTGCAAATAGTGGTTAAGAGCGGGAGTTTTTTCTTAACCACTTGAAGCAGCCAGACGCATGAAGTTGTTGCGTCTGAGAAGGAGTGCATGCCAGGTACCACCTCTAAGATCCGTCTTTACGATCTCGCCAAAGAACTCAAGCTCGACACTAAGCGCCTGATTGAAGAGGTGCGGCGTGAAGGTGTGGACGTGAGCGTCCCTTCCAACTCAGTTTCAAAAGAGCTGGCTGAGAAGATTCGAAACAAGTACTTCCCGAAAAAAGAGACTGCGGTCAAGCGGGGCGTGCGAGTGGTTAAGCGAGCGGAGCGTGCCGTCGAAGAGACGCCGGCGCTGGAAGCCGTTGAGCCTGAAGCTGAGGTCGAAATAGAAATCAGTGCGGAAGCGCCTGAGGCAGAACCTTTACCGACGCCTCCGCCTTCTGAAGCCTCAAGGCCGGCTGCCCCACCTGCACGTCTAATGAGGAAGCTCAGCCCCGCGGCGCGAGCCGAGCTACCCGAAGTCAGCGAAGGCATAGCGCCTGAGATTGAACTCCCAACAGAGATTGAAGCAGCTCCCGAAACTCCGGACGAAATCGGAGCGCCTGCGGCAGAGGCTCCAGCGGCAAGTATTCCGGCCGAGCAGGCCAAGACAATTCCGCCGCCGTCGCGGCAAGTCAGAGTCTTGCGCCCTACCATGGCGGCGCTTAGTGCCGGCATTCGACCCGGCGAACGCGCCCCATCACCCGTTGCCCCTCCGGCCCCGACACCAAGGGAACGTGCCGACCGTGGAGCCGGCGGTGCAGCGACAACTCGCGTTCGCGAACGAACTCCCCTGGCCAGAACTGAGCGCATGGGGACTCCTGGCGAAACGGCTACACCGCAAACTACCTACATTCCACCTCCAGATGCCGGCCGGCGCCGCTCGCGTCGCGCGCCGACGCGCGGCGGTCGAAAGATCGAAGGCAAAGCCGGACGCTACGATAAGGGCGATTTCATTCCGCCTCCGAAGGCGCTCTCCCTTGAAGACCGTATCGCAGGGCGAATGGACAGCAGCACCGGTGTAGCAGGAGAAATCAAACCTGTTCGTTTGGTTGAAGGTTCGACGGTGAAGGAATTCGCCGAGAAGCTGGGAATCAAACCAAAGGACGTGGTGACGCTACTCCTTCAACGAGGCGTGTTTGCCACCATCAATCAACCACTTAACGACGACGTCGCGGTCGAGCTCGGCCAGCGTTTCGGTTACGAAGTCACTTTCGTACCATTCGAAGAGATGGTTGCTGAAGAAGAATTCGAGGACCTGATCGCCGCCGATGCCGACGACGTTGAAATGCCAAGGGCTCCGGTGGTTACCGTTATGGGCCACGTCGATCACGGTAAAACTTCCCTTCTCGACGCCATTCGCACCACCGAGGTAGCGGCAGGTGAGGCCGGTGGAATCACGCAGCACATCGGCGCTTACAGTGTGCAAGTCAAGAGTCCTGACAATCCGGAGGAAACGCGCCGGGTCGTGTTTCTGGACACTCCTGGTCACGAGGCGTTTACTCTCATGCGTGCCCGAGGCGCCAAAGCAACCGACGTTGTAGTGCTGGTAGTTGCCGCTGACGACGGCGTGATGCCGCAAACGATCGAAGCCATCGAGCATTCGCGCGCGGCAGGTGTTCCCATTGTGGTCGCCATCAACAAGATCGACAAACCCGACGCCAATCCGGACCGTGTCAGGCAGGAACTAGCCAAACAGGGCTTGAACCCCGTCGAATGGGGCGGCGAAACAGAAATGGTCTCGGTCTCTGCCAAGAAACGCGAAAATCTGGAGACGTTGCTGGAAACCATCCTTCTGACTTCCGACATTCTCAACCTGCGCGCGAGTCCAACTCGGTTGGCGTCAGGCGTAGTACTGGAAGCAAAGTTGGATCGGGGTCGTGGTTCCGTGGCTACCGTTCTGGTCCAACAAGGCACGCTCCACGTTCATGAGCCGTTCATCGTGGGCCAGATTTTTGGACGCGTGCGCGCGATGTTCAACGACAAGGGTCAGTCTATTACTGAAGCCGCGCCCGCGACGCCTGTCGAGGTGCTTGGTTTACAAGGTGTTCCTCAGGCTGGCGACAGTTTCCAGGTGGTTGCAGACATCACTCGGGCCCAACAGATTTCAGGTCACCGCCAGATGCTGAGCAGACAGGCAGCACTGCTGCAAACCACCAAACGCGGTATCGAAGCGTTGGGTGAAAGCGAAGTTAAAGAACTGCTCGTGGTTATCAAGGCGGACGTGCAGGGTTCAGTCGAAGTACTCAAGTCGACCCTGCAGAAGCTTTCAACGGATCGTGTGAAGGTGAAAGTTATCCGCTCCGGCGTCGGGGCGATCACAGAATCTGACGTGCTGTTGGCTTCGGCCACACAGGCAGGCTCTGCGGTCTCTGCGGTGGTGGTCATCGGATTCAACGTGCGTCCGGGCTCACGCGCTTCAGACCTGGCCAAGCAGGAGAGCGTGGATATCCGGCTCCACTCGATTATCTATAAGGTCGAGGAAGAGATTCGCGCTGCCATGATCGGCATGCTGGAAGCCATTGAGAAGGAACGCATCATAGGCAAGGCCGACGTTCGCGAAGTGTTTCGCGTTCCGCGAGCTGGCGTGGTGGCCGGCTCGATGGTCATCGACGGCAACATCCGTCGTAACGCGCGGGCGCGCCTGATTCGCGATGGTGTGGTTAGTTGGGAAGGCAACATCGCTTCGCTGCGTCGCTTTAAAGACGACGTATCTGAAGTGCGCGAAGGTTTTGAATGCGGCATCGGCCTCGAAAACTTTAACGACGTCAAGGTTGGCGATCAGGTCGAGGCGTACGTCGTAGAGAAAGTCGCGGCTACGGAGTTATAGGAGGCAGGGGGCAGGCCGCAGGAGGCAGGTGACGAATTAGGTTTTCCTGCAACCTGCCTCCTGCAGCCTCGCTCCTGCTTTGAATCATGCGTCGCACAGAGAGAGTTGCAGATACTCTGCGTGAGGAAATTTCGCAGATCGTGGGATACGAGCTGGAAGACCCACGGCTCACGATGGTAACCGTGACTGACGTTCGTCTCTCCAGCAACAGGCGTGAAGCGAAGGTCTACGTGACCGTTGCCGGCTCCGAGGAAGAACATCTGCTGGCGCTGAATGCGTTAAAGCATGCCGCACCATATGTTAGAAAACAGCTGGGCCTATCTCTCAACCTGCCCCGGGTTCCTGAAATTCACTTTGTAAGGGATACAGTGGAAGAAAAAGGTGAACGCGTTGACCAGTTGTTGCGTGAACTTGAGAAAGAATCGGAAGGAAAGGTAGAGAAAAATGATGAATGATGAATGATGAACGATGACTTATTTAAACTCATCGTTCATCATTCATCGTTCATCGTTCGCCCCTTATGCTTAGCCAAGTTGTTGAGTTGATCGAAACGAAACGAAAGTTTGCGATCACCTCTCACATCCGCCCTGACGGTGACAGTCTGGGTTCGTCCCTCGGCCTCTGTTGGTTGTTACGCGCACTCGATAAAGACGTTGAAGTGATCATGCGCGACCCGGTGCCTCACGCGTATCAGCAGCTCCCAGGAGCTAAGGAAGTACGCGTCACGCCGGCTGTTGATGACAATTACCACGCGGTATTTGTTATCGAGTGTTCCGACATCACTCGGCCGGGCCTCATCGACCTGGAAAAACAGTTCGTCGTCAACATCGATCATCACTCCACCACCGCCTTATTCGGCAAGATCAACTGGATTGACTCGACTGCTTCAGCAGTCGGCGAAATGATCTACAACCTGTGCAAAGCGACAGGCGTGAGAGTCACCAAGGAGATGGCCGAGTGTGTTTACACTGCGCTGATCACCGATACCGGTTCGTTTCATTATTCGAACACTACCGAGCGCACGTTTAAGGTCGCCTCTGAACTAATGAAGTCTGGTCTAAAGCCCGCCAAGACTGCTGAGGCGGTTTTCGCGAGTTATCCCTGGAGCAGAATTCAGTTGATGGGAGCTGTGCTCTCCACTGCCCGCCGCGATGCAACCGGGCGTGTTGCCTTCCTGCGCCACAGTCTGGAGATGCAGCACACTGCCGAAGCTTCTGACGAGGACGCCGACGGGTTTGTTAACTACCCGCTCACGGTGGAGGAAGTTGAAGCCGTGGCGATGCTCAAGGAGTGTGAGCCGGGAGTTTACCGGACGAGTCTCCGCTCAAAAGGCGATGTAAACGTTGCTAAGGTGGCGGAGAAGTTTGGCGGCGGAGGCCATCGCAATGCAGCTGGATGCACTCTGCGCGGTACATGGGAAGAGGCTGAAGAGAAAATCATCGGACTTCTGCAGGAAGCCGTCGCGCGCGCAAATGGATCCAGAGACATTACTGAGGATGCGCTTGCTTAGGGTGGCTCTTTTGGCATGCTTCCTCAAAGAAAACCATTTTCCATTTTCCATTTGTCAGTTTCCATTTGTCATTGCCTAAGACAGAAGGGTTCTACCTGAGGCTGCGGTGTCGCGACACAAGCTGAAACGTGAACTCTAAACTAGTCCTTTTTGGGGGATGAAAAATGAAAACTGAGAAATGGAAAATGGAAAATGGTTTTGGACTGAGAATCACATTCCAGATCCCCAATGGAAAAAAAGTACAAATGGCGGCGCGAGGACTACCAGGAAAAAACGCGCGGGCTGTTGATGGTCCACACCGGTAACGGCAAAGGCAAGACCACCTCTGCTCTGGGCCTCATGATGCGCGCCGCGGGACGTGGTTTGAACTGTTGCATGATTCAGTTCATGAAGTCGCGCAATGACCGTTACGGCGAGCACGAGGCGGCGGAAAAGCTAGGCATCGAAGTACACACGATGGGCGACGGCTTTACCTGGGACACGAAAAATCCCGACCAGGACCGCGCTACGGCTCGCGAAACCTGGGACCTTTGCGTGGAGAAAATGCGCACGGGAGATTACGACCTGCTGGTCTTTGATGAGCTGGTTTATGTCCTGAGTTACGGGTTCCTGCCCGTCGCGGAGGTCCTCGAAGAAATTCGCAGCGTTCGCAGTTCTCAGCCCGCCCTACATATCGTCCTCACCGGACGCGACGCTCCCGCAGCATTAATCGAAGCCGCCGACCTGGTTACCGAAATGACCGAAATCAAGCACCCTTTCAACGTAGGCATACGCGCCCAGCAAGGGATCGAATTCTAAGGATTCCTAAGAAAACGGGCGGTCTCCGCGGCGCCAGCTACCTGGGCCTGCAAACTTCTCAGTACATCCCCGATCCGTTTCTGTGGTACGCTTTGACCCATACCACAAACAAAACCCGACGCGATTTGCTGGAATTTTTAGTCTTCTATGGCCTGGTTTAGTAAAAAGAACAAACAGATCGAAGCCGTTCCGCCCGAGGAACGCGTCGTCAAAACTGAGAACGTCTTCGTCAAGTGTGACGAATGCGACGCACACCTTTACAAACGCGACTTGGAAGAGGGACTTCAGGTTTGCCACCATTGTGGCTACCACTTCCGCATTGGCGCGCGTGAGCGTTTGGGTATGCTCTTTGACGACGGAAAGTTTGAAGAGATTGATGATGAAGTGATTTCGATCGACCCGCTGGAGTTTGTTGACACTAAGCCTTACCCACAAAGGCTGAAGCAGGCACGGGCGAGCTCCGGGGTACCGGAGGCGATTGTGAGCGCGCGCGGTAAGGTCGGCGACCACCTGGTGTTTGCCGGCGCGATGGACATGGCTTTCATCGGCGGCTCGATGGGCTCGGCGGTGGGCGAGAAGGTGACTCGGTTGATCGAAGGCGCCCTGAAGGAGCATGGGGCAGTGATTGTGTTCGCGGCATCGGGGGGCGCACGCATGCAGGAAGGCGCGCTTTCGTTGATGCAAATGGCAAAAATCGCGTCCGCGTTGGCAGCTCTGGATCAAGCGCGGCTACCGTTCATCTCAGTGTTGACTGATCCAACCACCGGCGGCGTTACCGCAAGCTTTGCAACTCTCGGAGACGTGATCATTGCCGAGCCGAAAGCGTTGATTGGTTTCGCCGGCCCCAGAGTCATTGAACAGACGATACGCCAAAAGCTTCCGAAGGACTTTCAAAGGTCCGAGTTCCTCCTGGATCACGGAATGATCGACGCGATCGTTGACCGCAGAGAGAGCAGGGATTACATCATCAAGCTGCTTAACTTCATGTTGAACCCCGAGATTGACGCCTCATCTGAGATTGATCGCCTACGCACCCGCGCCTCCTCGGAACAGTAAAGCAATTTGACGTGCAGCGACCGGAGCAGGCACCTCTTTGAAGTGCTGCGGCCCGGCGCAGCCCTCCAAGGAGAGGCCTTTTGCTGGCGTTGCTTTTGCGGTTTCATCCGTGAGGTTGTTTAATGCCCGGATGAACTTCGAGGAATCGCTCGACTACCTTCTGAGCCTCGGGCACGAAACACTTGCGATTAAGCTGGGCTTACGAAACACAGAGTTGCTCCTCGAAAAACTCGGCAATCCTCACGAGTCGTATAAATCAGTTCAAATCGCCGGAACGAACGGCAAAGGTTCAACCGCGATAATTCTGGACTCCATTTGCCGGGCCGCGGGCATCAGAACGGGACTCTTCACCTCCCCTCATCTGGTTTCAATAACCGAGCGAATTGTTATCGATGGTCACGAGATTTCGCACGAGGATTTCGCTCGTTACACAAAGACGGTGCGACTTGCGGCTAACTCTCTGTTGGAACAACGGCAACTCGAGGCATTGCCCACTTTCTTTGAACACGTCACGGCCATTGCACTACTTGCCTTCCGCGAAGCTGGGGTAAAGCTGGCAATTTTGGAAACGGGACTGGGCGGGCGTTTGGACGCAACGACGGTCGCCGGTGCCCGCACCCTGGCGATCACGCCACTGGCGTTGGACCACCAGGAATATCTTGGCGAGACGCTCGCAGAGATAGCAGTGGAGAAAGCCGCCATCATTCGCCCCGGGACCACGGCCATAATCGCTCCCCAACCACCGCAAGCGCTTGAAGTGATCCTGGCAAGATGCAGCGAGACCGGCGTCACACCTCAAATCGTTAACGAGGAACAAACAGATATCCAGAGCGCTGCGCCTGATGGGCGCTTTAGAGTCACTTTCACAACGGACCACGGGCGATATGAAAATGTTTTACTTGGCTTACGAGGAAGACACCAGATAGTAAACACTGCTCTTGCGCTTCGACTTGCCGAGTCATTAAGCGACGATCGCTTTACGATTCGGGATTCAGCGATCGTTGAGGGTATTGAAACTGCGAATCATCCGGGCAGGCTGGAGGTCTATCAGGGTTCTCCGACGTTGTTGCTCGATGGCGCTCACAATGCTTCAGGTGCCCTGGCTTTGCGCGAATATCTCGAAGAGTTTGTGACCGGACCCTTGACGCTGACTTTCGGAGCGATGCGAGATAAGAAGCTGGAAGAAATTGCCGCAATCCTCTTTCCTTTAGCAGACCATCTAATTCTTACTCGACCCGACAATCCGAGAGCCGCCGGCGTGGAAGAATTGCAGCAGCTGGCGGCGCAGTTTTCGTCGAATCAAGACTTATTCGCTACTTCGTCGGTCCCGGAAGCTTTAGACAAAGCGAATGAAGTCACACCGGCTGGCGGGCTGATTTGTGTTACCGGCTCGCTCTACTTGCTGGGAGAAGTGAAACCAATCATCGAGAGGCGTTTGGAGTACAAGCTTTAGCTTGCGGCTTTCGCGCTAGAGGCGGGCTGCGTGGTAGCGAGAGAACGCAACCTGAAGGTTGTACTCTTACACCTCTTGGGGAAGTGAAACCGATCATTGAGAGGCGTTTGGAGTACAAGCTTTAGCTTGCGGCTTTCGCGCTAGAGGCGGGCTGCGTGGTAGCGAGAGAACGCAACCTGAAGGTTGTACTCTTACGCCCTCCTTTGATGGTTGTACTCTATACGCCTCCTTTGAAGGTTGTAATGTATACACCACCTCTGAAGGTTGTATCTAAATACCCGTAGGGATCGAAGGAAAAACAAACATGTCTTTTACCGACTGTCCGCAGATTCTCGACAGCAAGGAAATATTCAGTGGACGCGTGTTCAAAGTAACTGTTGACACCATTCGCGAGGGCGAAACGACCTACCAACGCGAAGTCGTCCATCACCCGGGCAGCGCCGTCATCATTCCACTCTTCGACGACGGTACTATCGGACTCGTGCGGCAGTATCGCCACCCTGCTGTGCGTTATTTGCTCGAAGCGCCCGCCGGAACTTTGAATCGTGGCGAGGTACCTGAGGATGGCGCCGCTCGCGAGCTTGAAGAAGAGCTCGGATGCGTTGCCGGGCAAATGGAAAAGCTATCCGAATTCTTTGTTTCACCTGGCTTTTTGGAAGAGAAGATGTGGGTGTTCCTGGCGACGGACTTGACGCAAACCCAGCAGCAATTGGAAGACGATGAAATCCTTGAGCTGGTGCGTATTCCATTTACCCAGGCGCTCAGCATGATTACTACCGGAGAGATCGAAGACGCCAAGACAATTATTGGTGTAATGCTTGCGGCGCCACGTGTTGGTCCGTCGATGTTGGAAGCCGACTACCCCGCGGTTTAGGTCCGTTCGGTTTTCGATGACTTTAATTTTGTCGCCGCGCCAGGACAAGCGAAGGAGACCCTGAACAAGTCCGGCATCGGTTCGATATACCTGAGCTCCCGGAGCCGCGTAGACCAAATCCAGCCGTTGATCAACTTAATCAGAGCTTCTAAAGCTTAGCGGACACCTGCTGTCCCTCTGCTTTGCGTTTGACCCATTCAGAGCAACTTCATACACTTCCTGCATAGTGTCAATCAATGGATCCGTTCCGCCGGTCATGTCTTTAATCGAACTTGAGCCCTCCGCTGATCGGGGTCCTGGTTTCGTCGCGCCAACCGAAGTAGATCCTGACAATCCGCCCTGGGGACTACTACCTGCCCTGCTCTCCTGGGTGATTAGCGTGGTGCTAATTGTTGTCCTGCCTTTGCTGTTGGTCCTTCCCTACGTTATCTACAAGACCATAAACGAGGGGCCGATGACCGATCCGATGAAGGACACCGGGTTGATTTTTCTGTCTATCCTGGCGGTCTTTCCCGCTCACATATTGACGTTAGTAATGCTTTGGTTGCTGGTAACGAATAGAGGTCGACGCCCATTTCTGCGCACTCTGGGCTGGATCTGGCCACGCAATTTCGGTCCTTTGAAGTGCATTGGTCTGGCGCTTCTGCTGCTTGGAATTGCGGTGCTGGTAACCTGGCTGTTTGGCGGTGCGGAGACACAGCTTGACCAGATCGTGAAGAGCTCCCTGAAGGCCAGGTTTGTCCTGGCTTTTCTGGCTGTTTTTACCGCACCCCTGGTCGAGGAGATAATCTATCGCGGCATCCTCTACCCTGCACTTCAACGAACATTTGGCATAGTGTGGGCGGTAAGCGTCGTCTCCATCTTGTTCGCGGGAGTCCACGTTTTTCAGTATTACAATAACTTTGCGGTCGTCTCAGTGATCGCCGTTCTTAGTGTTTCCCTCACTTTAGTTCGCGCCCGGACTCGCAGCCTGTTGCCCTGCTTCGTAATCCATGTTGTATTCAATGGCCTCCAGGCTCTGCTCCTTGTGCTTCAGCCGCTAATCGAGAAGTACGCTCCTCAGCAAAAACCAGTAACCGGCTTATTCATGCAGAACCTTCCGCAACTTCTACTCTAAGAATGGAAACCGAGGTTGTAGTCGTTGGCGGGGGCATCGGCGGGTTAACGGTCGCTGCATTACTCGCTGCCCGGGGCGTTGACGTCTGTCTGTTGGAAAGAGAGTCGAGCGTGGGCGGCTGTGCGGCAAGCTTCGAGAAGTTTGGCTACAGTTTTGAACAAGGCTACGGTCTCTACGCGCTCTGGGAACCAGATGAGATTCACCAGCGGGTATTTGCGGAGCTGCCGGTTGAACCTCCGGAAGTGAAACCGCTGGAACCTTCGTATGTAGTCAGGCTTCCAGATAAATCTGAGATACCGATCACAGCAAGCGAAGCTGGCTTCGAGGACAACCTCAAGCGAGTTTTCCCCGAATGCAGTGAACAGGCCATTTCCTTTTACCGGAAGCTCACGCCCTTAAGCACTGCGTATCGCCATCTCCTCACGACGAATCCACATTTTGTCGCCGCCCCGCCAGCGCGCAAGATGTTTTCATTTCTGCGACGCGCCAATAACGGGACTCCGATTTTAGAAGCGAGTCAGCAAACTACTCTTCAGCACCTCGAGCAAACTTCGCTACGCTTCCGTCGTTTCATCGACGTGCAGTTGCAGGCCCTGGGAAATGGAAATAGCGACGAAGTCTCATTTCTCTATGCGGCCCTCGCGTTGAGCGCATCGCGGGGTGGCTTATCTGCAATTCGCGGCGGCGCTTCGGCACTCGCATATCGCTTAGCCGAGTCGATCAAACAGAGCGGCGGAAAGATACGGCTCAATGCCCCCGTACTCCGCCTCGCGTACAACTCCAGAAGCGAGGCTGTGGGAATCGATCTACTAACTGGGGAGACAGTCATCGCTTCGAGAGCCATCGTCAGCAACCTAACCGTCTGGGACACCTACGGAAAACTTGTAGGACTTAATCGCACTCCCGCCGATGTGAGGCAGCAACTTAAATCGTTGCGCGGCCGGGGTGCATACCTGCTTTACCTGGGTTGGGATGAAACCGCCGCCAGTACTTCTACTCCGGATCACATACTGACCCTCAGCGATTGGGACGAAGGACCAACATACAATCCCGAGGGCCGTCAACTTTTCTTCTGCGCCGCGCCCAAATGGGACGCTCGAGCACCTGGAGGGAAAAGAGCGGTTACTGTACATTCATTTACCGATGTCGATGACTGGTTCACATTCCACACGGACGAAACCGAGCTCGAAGAGAAAGACCAGAGGATGCTCGAAACCTGCTGGAACCAGCTCCATTCGGCGATGCCTGAATTGGGCAGCAGTATCGAGGTGATTGACACAGCAACGCCGCGATTCTTCTACGAACAAACGCGCAGGAAACTTGGTATGGTGGGCAGCCTCCCAGCCTCAACGGCTTGTCTTCACCGCAGGGGACCCAACTTTACGACTTCCCTACCTAATCTTTACATCGTCAGTGACACGCTCGCGCCCGGCGGAATCGCAGGATTAACCCGTTCAGCGACCGTCCTGGCAAATGCCCTCACTCGCTAAACCTCCAAAAAAACCTCTCGACATCTCCTTATTGTCTGGTGTATAGAGTCAACAGACAATATGTATATAACAATCGATGAAACTGACCGGAGACCTATTTATCAGCAGGTTGTTGACGAAATCAAAGCGATTATTGCCGCTGGGGAGTTGGCTGAAGGCTCGTCACTTCCCCCTGTGAGGCAAGTTGCGGCCGATCTGGGCGTCAACCTAAACACGATTGCCTTTGCTTACAGGAATCTCCAGAAGGAAGGTCTAATTAAGCTAAAACACGGGTCGGGCGCGGTGGTTGTTTCGAGAGTCGTTGCGAGACGTGACGAAGAACGGTTGCAAACGGAGATGATGCCGATTCTGACGGATATGATGCTACAAGGGCTATCACGTAATGAAGTGATAGCCCTTGTTAATAATGCACTGAATCAGCTAAGCCGGCAGAAGGTCCGGTGACCGCACAGCTTAGGGCGAATTCGGCAGCCGGTCGCTATGTCGCTCAACCCTGCCTGCCGCTCCCGCTGGGAGTGGCTGCGGACGAGGCTCGTAGGACGGCATCGTCGAAACCGGACTTGGTCCATTGTTACGGGTTGGATAAGTAGAAGGTCCAGGGTTACTGCTCACATTGCCGTTCCCGTTATTGATCGGTGGATAGTTGTCCCGCGGCCAGCCATTGTAGCGTCGATTACAGCAGCCTCCAGCGAAGATGGGGTAAAACGAAGAGTAGGACGAACCATAGGGTGATCCCCAACCATAATAGAAGGGCATGAAGCTGTAGCAACTGTAGCGCGCGTTCCAGAACCAAAACCCGCCGGAGTTGGAAGCGGAAAACGTTTGCAGCCACCTGTTACTGCTCGCCATGAGCAGACTGAGGTCACGCCCCTTCACTTTCCGATTTGCCTCGGCCATCATTTGAGCTCGCTGTTTGCTCCAAACTTCCAGGTTGTCGAAATTGTCTTTATCGACTTTCTGAAGCTTGGCTACAGAAAACGTGTAAGCGCTGAAGACAACTTTATTTCCGCCCTTAATTTTAGTATGCGAGGGCTCGTGCATAGCGCGGCCTTTTCTCACAATCAGCTCAGTGTTGTCACCGGGCACGACGTTAAGCCGGTAAAGTCCACGCCGCACAATGGCAATCTTCGTGTGGGGCGTGGTGATATTGATAAGCAGCGGCGTGTCGTCAGCGCCTGTTGCTTCCACGATCGCCGTACCACGAATGAGTCGAACCTCCAGGTTATCGAGAGAGTTGTTCGCCAGCTCAAACTCGGAATTCTCGCCAACGCGAAGGTAAGATCCCGGGTTCAGCAGCATCTCCACGCGACCGTCAATCCCGGTCTTCACTACATCGCCAGTCTGAATATCTTCCTTAATGGTTAGCTGTTGCCACTCCGAAGCTCCCTGTGTCCGCAACGAAGCGCGCCCGGTAACGGCATTAACACCTCCGGCACGGGCCGAAATTACAAATCGCTCGCGCGTTTGCGCGCTTGTGGTCAATGGAGAGTAGGCAATCAGACCAACGACAATAAGCGCTGGGACTAATAAGAGGCGTGCACTTCTCATTGGAATTTCCTTTGGTTCGGAAAGGCTAATTAGTCAACCGTCTGGGGAGGCTTGATTATAGTCCTATTCCAGGCATTTACAAGCTATTCCCCGCTCGCATCCAGAGCGTTTTCAAAGTCCATTTTGAGAGGCGATGGACGGCAGGGTTAGTTGGCGTAGTACCCTCGTTTTCCACGCGCAACCGCTGCAGGTCGATCAATATTCACGCGAATCGCCCGCCACTTGCCGTCTCGAGTTTTATCCGAGGGACGATAAGCGAGGCTGTAAACCGTCCCGAGGTCGGCCACCACACGCTCGTAAGCGCCAGCCAGGTCAGCAAGACGTTCGACTTCATAAAACAGCCCGCCACCCATGTCAGCCATTTCTTTCATCCGGTCGTGCCCAGCATCAAACGCTTCCGGCTGGGTATCGAGGGGGCTAAGCGCCTGATATTCAGTGTTCAACCACAACGAATAGAGCACCCCGTCAAACTCCTGCAATCGCCCAAGCAGTTCTTTGTACTCAAGTCTGGAGCCGTCACCCTGGACACCGTCAATACTTCCATCGAGACCATCGCTCATTACAATGACCGCTGTGCGGCGCCGGCCTTTCGCATCTTCCAAAACCTGATTAACGGTAAAGTCAGTCGCGTCGTACAGTTTTGTGTCGCCCGTCCTGATTGTCTCCATCGCACTTATCCGCTGGCGCAGAAGACCGCGGTCGAGGGTTAACGGCGAAACTACTACCTGACGACCGGCAAACACGACTACTCCGATTCGATCGTTGGGGCGAGCCGCATCGACGAAGCGCAACGCCGCCGCACGTATTAAGCTAAGAACGTCGCGAGTAGAACCTGAAAGATCGATTAGCAGCAACAAATCAAACGGTGCGGCTGACGACTCGAATTGTAGGATCGGTTGCTCGACGCCATTCTCGAAAAGCCTGAAATCTGACTTCGCCAGTCCCACCAGGCCGCGATTGGTATTCCTATCGATGACGCTCATGTTTAGTGTGACGAGCTGAGAGTCCACACGAATGATGTCGCCTTCACTGATTTCCTGTGCGTCCGCTGCGGGTGCCGGAACACCCGCCGCCGGAGCCTGAACCTCAGGTACGGACGGGTCTCGAGTTCTATCCTTCACGCCCGCGACCCTGGCAGGTTGGATCAGGAGAATGTTGCCACCATTTGCGGTGAGTCGTAACGTCTGCTCTCCCGTGCCCACGCGAGCCTGCAATACCTTTCCTTCGCTCAGCAACTGCGGCAACTCTGATCTAACCAAACCGGTTAAAGACCTTGCGGTTATGTCGGCATTCGCTTCTCCACGAAACTCTACCGTTACGTCACCCGCACCTGAACGAACTGACGCCGACTTTGGCGTGCCTCTCAATGAAATGGAATGCTTACCTCCAACAATCTCGACGTGCGCGCTCGCAGGGATTTTCACGGAAAGCCTGATTGCAGCGACGGGATCGGTTGGCCGGCGGACGATGTTGATGGCTACGAGTTGCTTCCGGTTTTCAATCACAACCGGTGACCTCGTAAGCGCTGCACCATCTGCAACAGTTGCGGAAACAGCCACATGTCTTTCGTTCCACACTTCAGCCGACACTTCGCCAAACTGGTTTTCGAGGCGGAGATGTCCACCTTCGGGAAACTCAATACGAAGACCCTCCGCAGAATCAGTTTGGGCCAGCCCAACCGAAGTCAGAAAAACCAGCAAACAGAAGGCGGAAACTACACGTTTACTCAGTCGTAGAAACATTATTCTTAGGGTAAATGGTGCCAGAAATCCGGGAGAGTTGGGAGACGGTCCTAATGCAGTTAGAAGCCAGAAGTTTAGATTCAGTCGTCGCGCTGCCGTTGGCGGGACAAGTTAAAGCTTAAACTCTGAACCACTTCGTCTGTTCCAGCCGAAGTATAACCCAGGCTATCTTTCAATCATATCCAGCATGGAACCTTCCTCCTTTTTCGGAGCTGCAGGTCGCGCAGAAGCCCCACCTCCCAAATCGCCAAGGCGCAGCGCTAAGTTGTTTGCGTTCGTGGCATACGGCATGGCGCCTTCCTGTGTCAGTATTCCATCCCGCACCATCTTTTCAAGGACACCGTCGAAAGTCTGCATACCGTCCAGTTCGCCCTGTTCCATTGCGTCAGTCAGCGACTTCCCTTCCGACTCTCCTCTTTCGATGTATTCACGGGTGCGCATGGTTGACTTGAGAATTTCAATCGCTGCTACACGGCCCGTTAGATCAGCGCGAGGAATCAGCCGCTGAGAAATGATGTAGCGAAAGGATTGTGCGATGCGGGTCCGAATCGCTTGTTCTTCATTCTTTGGAAACACGCCGATGATGCGGTCGACGGTCTTCGGGGCGTCGATCGTGTGCAGAGTAGACAACACGAGATGACCAGTCTCCGCGGCTTCCAACGCCACTTCGATGGTCTCGCGATCACGCATTTCGCCCACGAGAATTACTTTGGGCGCCTGTCGTAGCGCAGCCCGCAAGGCGATTGCGAAGCTGGGCGTGTCGGAATGCAGTTCGCGTTGATGAATGGTGGAATTCTTGTGCGAATGGAGAAACTCAATAGGGTCCTCGATGGTCACGATGTGGTAGTACTTGGTCTGATTAATCAGGTCGATGATTGCCGCCAGAGTCGAGCTTTTACCGCTTCCCGTCGGACCAGTTACCAGCACGACCCCGTTCTTTATCTCCGCAATCTCTTTAAGTTGCGTTGGCAAATAGAAATCTTCAAAGCTGGGGGAACGGGTAGGAATAACGCGCATGACAATCGCGTGGCTCCCGCGCTGCTTGAAAATGTTAACGCGAAAACGTGCCTCGCCCGGAACACTAAACGAAACATCCGCCGATCCGTTTTTCTCCAGGCTTTCAGCGGCATTCTGGTGGTTGCCGATGATGACCTTGGCAATGCCGGATGTGTGCGCGGGAGTAAGCTTATCCAAACCTGGAATTTCGACGGGTTGAAGCTTCCCATTGAGCTCAATCTGAGGGGGCCTGCCGGGGGAAAATATCAGATCGCTCACGCGGTCGGAGGCCCGGAGCATCTGGCGAAGAACGGCTACGAAGTTAAGAGGCGGAGGAGCACCTGCCGGTGTGTTGGGAACGATAGGAGTACTCATTTTTGTTGAAACTTTTCCCTGGTATTAACGTCAAAGAGCTTGGGTGGGAAGGAATCGAAAAACTATTTCAAAGCAACAACCGAAAGGCGATTCCTTAACATCAAAGCTATGGTTAAGTGAGTGTACCAACTTAACTATTTCAAGGAGGAGGCGCTGGAAAAATGGCAACCTATAGAGATCCAATTCAATGCTTTGCCCCGTTTGAAGTCCTCGAGCGCCTGCTGGAAATTCGTGCTGAAGCGGGTTTCACGCCCGCCGTTTTTCTCCTTTCACCCGATGATCTCGCAGACTACTTCGACGCTTTTGGCTTCGACATCTATGCGTTTACTGAAGCAGAAAGCGAGTTTCACTTTGGAGACTACCGGGCGCCGCTGGCTCCCGGGGGCGACCACGCCCACAATTCACTTACCGCGCACTAGCTTCGGCGTAACGCAAACTGTTAGTTTGCGGACAATAGGTGACGGGCCCCTGAGTGACCTGTCGATCCTAAGCGATCTCCTGGTTGACGTACGCAAACCAACAGTTTGCGTTACTTAGATCGCTTTGATTACGAAAAACGTGGCATCGTCTGTCGCACCCTGTCCCTCAGTCCAATCCATCACTTCGTTTTTCACTGCCGTGATGAGCTCACCCGCGCTCAGATGTTGGTACAAGCGCGCCGCATCAGCTAATCGCGCGCGGCCAAACTCTTCGCCCTGTGAATTCTGCGCTTCAGTGACACCATCCGTGTAGAGCAACAGCACATCGCCGGGCTCCGTTGTCAAATAGTACTCGTGATAACGAGTGTCCCTGAACATTCCAAGCGGCAAGCTACCCTTATCAATAAAGCTGGCGTTCCCATCCTTATCAAGTAACAGCGGTGGGTTGTGACCGGCATTAGTATAGGAGAGCGTCCTGTTGGTGGCGTCAAGAATTCCGTAAAACGCGGTTACGAATTGGTTGCGTTCGATCGATTCCCACAAAAGGTAATTGACCTTGGCCATTGAGACGTGTGGAGAGTAACCGATGTGTGTGGCTGCGCGTAGACTCGCCCGCAGAAAAGCCATGAGCAACGCCGCCGGTACGCCCTTGCCGGAAACATCAGCGATCACAAGGCCGATTTGGTCATCAAAAATCTTTACCCAATCGTAATAGTCGCCCGACACTTCTTCTGTGGGATAGTTGTAAGCGCTGATGTCGTAACCGGCTAACTCCGGGTCCCTGGCAGGAAGTAACTCCAATTGGACCTGACGGGCCACCTCGAGTTGGCCTTCGAGGCGTTTCTTTTCAATCAACTGCTCATGCAGCATCACTTTCTCGATGATGATCGCCACCTGGGAGGCCAACAACATCAAGACCTGAAGGTCGTCGTCTGAGTAAGCATTGAGTTGGTCGCTCTCCAGATCGAACACGCCGATCACTTCAGTGTTTGAGATGATTGGAGCCACCATCTCCGAACGAGTTTCCCTGCGAGCGTTGATGTAAATCGCATCGTTGCGTACATCGTGCGAAATCATTGGCTCGGCCGTGAGTGCAACATGTCCGATGAAACCTTCGCCAAGTTTCAGGTGCAGGTTTGACAACTCCTCGATGTCATAACCACGGACCGCCTCGGCTTTGAACACGCATGGCTCCTCAATGTCGCCAACTTTTTCGTCAGCGCAGTCGACCACAAAGATGCCTGCAGCGTCGTATGGAATCAGCGAATCGAGCGTGTCCATTACCAGGTTGAGCACTTCCTGAAGGTCTAGTGAACGGCTGATTTTCTTGGTGATGTCGAGCAACATCCGCAGCTTGTCTGTGGTTGTTAACCCGAGCATCGGCATCTCCTTAATCTGTTCACTCATGTATTTGGCGTCGCACCACCAGCACTAAATTGATTGGCCCAGTCGATATAGCAAGTATAAGCGTTGAGGTCGAAAACCATGAAACTGTAATTCGGTTCATGAGTGCGCAGACCGGTAAAGCCCCCACAAACGCGTTACCTTTAAGCGGTATTCCACTAGCTCACGGCTAACCCGGAAGTGCTTTGCGATTTGAGGCGATGTTTGTCCTTCATGTACAAACTTGCGCAGCGCAGCATATGGGACCAGTGCGGCGGCGCCGGTCCCATAAGCTGCTTCTTCATCGGCGTTTCTGTAGTCGCGTGAGATTGAGCGGCCGCGACTGTCCTTGGCTGCTATCTTCAAACGGCTCGGCTGGTGACCCAGAAACACATGAGAGATCTCTTCCATTAGGGTGGCGTGGGTGCGCATCGGATTGTGATTAGGATTGAGTATTACGATCCGGCGTCCATCCGGGAGGGGTTGGGAAGCTGCGCCTCCCGACCACCGATCAGACGCGCTACCGAGAAGGTGCTCCCGAGTCTTGTCGCTCAAGCCTTTGATCTGCTCAAAGTCGAGTACGAGCAGATTCGCAAACTTCGCAAGCCGGAAGGGATTAAGCGGCGCGGTGGGTCGCACGCGAGCAAAGTCTCGAAACCCCTGGGCAAGGATCTCGAACTGACGCCATTTCTCGCCTGGCGGTAAGTCATACTCATTCACGATAGGATTATAACTTGAGGCAAGTGAAGGCTGCAGTTATGGTTGATGACAAGCACTGCAGAACCGAGCGCGGTAGCGCCGGATCTTAAAGGCTCAAAAGGGGCAGAAAGCATATGCACTGTTACCCCGGCAGCCTTTAGGATCCGGCGCTACCGCGCTCGGTTCTGTAATAGGCATACGGGAGTTGGAAGATGCTTAGCGTCGTTTTCGTGAGGTGCTGCCGGATTCATTACGGCTGAACTGTGAGTAAGCAACTCGGAACAGCTCGGACAAAGCGTCCGCCGTTTCCGGGCTCAGGTTCCGATCTGCGCGCAGGTGGGCTTCCACAATCTCCGGCGTTGACTCGTGCGGGTAATAGACCACTGCCTTTGCCTCGCCTCGCTCTTCCCTTCCGCCTCCGAGAATTCTCTGCAGGGGCATATCAAGCCAAGCGGTGAGTCGGGCAATGTTGTCGGCATCGGGTTTCCCGGTTCCATTCTCGATACGTGACAAAGTTGAGGCCGAAACGTTTGTCTGGTCAGCGACATCGCGCAAACTGAGCTTCAACTCCTCGCGACGACGACGAATCGCGCGTCCGAGCTCCTCAGTATTAATCAGCGATTTAGGATTGCGGGCCATACTCAAATTTCCAATGGCGTCACCATATCACAATGCGGTTTTAGAGGCAAGACTTTGTTTTATAGATGCAACAGCCCGAAACCCGTAGGCGGCACTCCCCGTCCCGCCCCACTTGCGCGAAATCCGGAGTGCACCCCTACAATAGTTATTGAAACAGAAATCTAGGGCTGGACTTGTCGCCTGGTCGCGGCCATGGCGAGATCTCGGGCGCGCGGCATTGCGGCAACCGATCGTTCGACCTGTGGATCATCGGAAGTGATGAAGACACGGTCAGCCATCTGCCGGCCATAAGCCGCAGTCACGATGTTGTAGCGTAATTGCAGTTCGACAAATGAACGGTTGCGTGCGACAAGCGGACTAAAACTTGAAAAAACAGGATCGTGTGCCACGAATTCACCAAAGGCCTTGAAGAGGTCGTCAGTGACGAGAAACTCTTTTGGCTGTAGTTCCTTTTCGAAGTTAATCCCCCGCTCCACTCGATACTGAGCAAAACCAGGAACGCGGCCGCTAACCAATTCTCTAGTAAAGGCAAACATCGGACTGAGCAAACGGCGTTGGGTCGCGCTGATTGGTCTTGCACTCACGGTCTCGTCCGGTGCGATACCTCCACCGCCGTAAACTTTCCGGCCGGTGTCGGTTTTCTTCTCAGGACCAGCAGGTTTCTGCTCATCCGCTTTCTGATCAAGCCGCCTCGAGCCACCCTGCGTGTAATAGTCGTAGAAGCCATTGTCGGAATAGTCTCTTTGAATCAGACGGCCGGAGGGCGTGTAATACTTCGCCGAAGTCAACGTCAGTCCGCCACCATAATCCAGCGGGATAATGCTTTGGACCAACCCTTTACCAAAACTGGTTTCGCCCACTATCAAAGCGCGGTCATGATCCTGCATTGCGCCGGCGACAATTTCCGACGCCGATGCCGTACTCTCATTAATCAGGATCACTAAGGGCACCTGGTCTGCTGATCTATTTCTCGACTTGTAGACATTATCGCGCAGTCCGTTGCGACCCTTCTGCGTGAGGATCAATTGGCCCTGGGGAAGGAAAACCTCTGCAACCTGGATCGCCTGGTCCAGGAAACCTCCGGGATTGTTTCTCAGATCCAGCACAATCGACGTAGCGCCTTTTGAATGCAGCGCCACCAGGGCGTCCTGGAGTTCATCGGTGGTCGTGTAATTGAACCCGCGAGTCATGTCCACGTAACCGACACCGGGTCTCAACAAGTACGCGTCAGGCACCGATGGTTGTGGCACCGCATCGCGAGTTATTTCAACGGTTTGAACGCGCCTGTCAGCAGCGCGCTCGACGGTTACCTTCACATTAGAACCGCGTGGACCGCGAATCTTGTCGCGCACGTCAATGGAGGCCTTCCCTGTCATCGGCACGCCATCGACCGCCAATATGCGATCTCCAAAGCGCAACCCGGCGCGTGTGGCAGGGGAGTTCAAGAACGTGGCCGTAATAAACGTGTCAGCTTTCTCGCTGATGACGTAATTCTGAATTGATGCGCCGATGCCGTAATACTCAGACCGTTGATCTGTCTTCAGCTCTTCATACTCATCTCTGTCGTAGTAATTGGAATGGGGATCGAGCGATCGCAGCATGCCGATTATTGACGACTTAAACACGACGTTGTAGTCCAGTTTAGGACCTTCGACGTAATTCTCCTGGATCACTTTTACGGCTTCGTCGAAGTCGCGTTCGATCATCGAAATTGCCGGTGATGGACCACGGACAGTGCGCCGGCTCGTTCCAGGTGTTCCCGCGGACGGCCTGCCGGCCGACCCTACAGGCGACTGCGGTCTTTGTTGTGCGAAAACAAGGGGCTGAATGCTGCAGATTGAGAGGACTGCGATCAGCGCAGGCGAGAATATCTTTTTCACTATCAAAACCTCTTGATTATTCCGTGCTCAGATTCTTTTTCTCAACTCGGGCCGGACGGGGCGCCTTCGAGGGTGCAATACTAACGAAAGGCTCACGATCCGGGCAACTCATCCCGGCTACGCTATTCCGGGCCTCGCTTGACCCCCCTCATAGCCCTCCGTAGAATGAACCTATCTAAAAGCCAAAACGTATCTAAAGACGACTTACCGAATCCGTGTTGGTATAAGGAGTTTGACGTATGAGCAGTCCATATCAGGGTGGCCCCTATCAAAAGGAAGAATCGAAGCCGTCGGAAACGGTTGATGATTTGATGTTGAACGATGACGAATCGGAAGGTGATTCTGAGAGAAACCGCGCCGCGTCGTCGGTTAGAGACATTGCTTCACGAATCCCGGAATCGCTTAGCGCTATCGGACGTGATATTAGTCGCACCATTGAGCGTGCCATCGCGGCGAAGGATGATTACGTGATAGCAGTTAAAATTTCGCCCTCGGCTCAGGAAAAAGTCGACCAACTCGTGGCGGCTGGAATCTTTAAAAGTCGTGCGGAGGCCGCCGGCTTCCTGATTGAAGAAGGCATCAAGACTCAAACGGCGCTCTTCGAACGAGTACAGCAAAAGCTCGCGGAAATTGAAAGACTACGCGCGGAGTTGCGCGGCATGGTGGAAGAGCGACCGTCCTGAGCGCTCACAGTTTTCCCGTCCCCCATTTCTGAAGTAAATGCGTCTCCCACCATGGGAGACGCACGTTCAAATGTTTCGATGAATCGAGATTAAAGTGGCCGAAAGATTCAAGCTTTCACCGACCCCTCTCCAACAATTCCAGCTGACAAATGGTCTACGCGTAGTTCTCTGCGAGGACCATGCTATACCCGTAGTTTCCGTTGCCATTTATTACGACGTGGGTTCGCGAAATGAAAAAGTCGGGCGCACAGGTTTTGCCCATCTCTTTGAACACATGATGTTTCAGGGATCGGAAAACGTTCCCAAGGCCGCGCATTTCCAGTACATCTTCAATGCCGGCGGAACGATGAACGGAACCACGTCCACCGAACGGACCAACTACTTCGAAACGTTACCTGCCAGCCATCTGCCACTGGCCCTCTGGCTGGAGAGCGACCGCATGCGATCGCTCAAGGTTACACAGGAAAACCTGGACAACCAGCGTAACGCTGTGCAGGAAGAGAAACGACTGCGTTATGACAACCAGCCTTATGTCAACGCATTCCTTCGCACCAACGAATTGATCTATCAGAATCCTGCGAATGCCCATTCGACGATCGGCTCAATGGAGGATTTGGATGCCGCGACGATTGAAGACATCCAGGAATTTTTCAGAATTTACTACGCCCCGAACAATGCAGTGTTAACGATTGTCGGCGACTTCGATAGTCCTGAAGCAACGGAGCTGGTGCATAAGTATTTCGACGACATTCCCAGCCAGCCTCCTCCCCCGCCTGTGGATACGAGCGAACCTGACGATGTGGCGTTGACGCAGGAGGTTTACCAGGATCCTCTGGCTCCCGCTCCAGCATTTGTCCTGGGATGGAAAATTCCGCCGCGCCGGACTCCGGAATTCTATGCAATCTCACTGGCGGCAGATCTTCTCTTCGAAGGTGACAGTTCGCGTCTTTATCAGAAGCTCGTAAAAGGTGACGAGTCGGTTGTTTCGATCCAGGGAGGGATTGACGAAAGACGTGGTCCTTCGGCTATTTACATTTTTGCGTTGCCGAAACCTGGCGAGGAAGTTGCGGCCATTCGAGATCAGATCTTCGAGGAGATCCGGGCGTTGAGAGCGTCTGGTCCATCAGCGGCTGAGATGGAAAAACTTCGCAACTCACTTTGCAACGACGTGGTGCGAGGTCGACAGTCGACCATGTATCGCGCCCAGCGTCTGGCGGAGTATGCACTCTACGATGGCGACCCGACGCTCGTTGATTCTGAGCTCGATCAGTATTTGTCGATTACACCTGAGCAAATTAAGAATGCCGTTGAGCTTCATCTTGACCTGGAAAACCGCGTCATACTCGACATTGTTCCCTCCGCCTCCGCCGAGGAAGGTGAAAGCGTAGCCGCTTCTCCGCAGCCGTCAGGGGAACCGCAGCAACCGGCTGCTCCCGCGCCGCAGGTGCCTGCTAACGCCCCTTCAGAACCTAAGGCAGAGACCAACGCCGCGATTGGAACTTCCGCTGGGGGTAAAGTAGATCCCCCACAGCAGCCTGCTGATCCACCGAAACAAACTGAAACCGGGTCGGGACCTTTGCACACTTAACCAATGAATCCACAGCAACATCTTCTTCAACAGCCACCGCCGCCGCTTCCGCCCCGGGCATTAAAACTTCCAACAGCAATCGAAACGACGGTTGTTAATGGGCTGACCGTTGTCATGATTGTTGACAAGCGGTTGCCTCTGGTGAGCTATCGGCTCGCGCTGCGCACCGGTGATTCTCACGATCCGAAAGACCTTCCCGGTCTAATGGATATGTTGACGGGTTTGCTGACTGAAGGCACTGAGTCGAGAACCAGTCGTGAAATCGCTGATGAAGTGGCGCGCTTGGGGGCCACTCTCCAGGCGGGCGCCAACTCTGACTACACTACGATCGCTGCCTCATCGCTGACTACGTTTCGCCAGGAGATTTTGGGCCTGATGGCAGACGTAGTGCTGAGACCGGTATTCCCGGAAAACGAAGTCGAGCTGGTCAAACAAAACACGATAGAGAGTCTTAAACAACAACGCGCCCAGCCTTCGTTTCCTGGCCAACGAAATGGTTGCCAAGGTGATGTTTGGCGATCACCCTTACTCAGTCACCGCGCCAACTCCGGACTCCGTTAATGCGGTCACTCGTGAACGGGTTATCGAATTCCACCAATCGAAGTTTGTTCCAAATAACGCGGTGTTCGTAGTAGCCGGAGACGTCGACACTGACTCAACCTTGAAACAGATCGAAGAGTTGTTTTCGGGATGGCCAGGCGGCGAAGTAACAGGTGACAGTTTTCCGGCACCCCCGTCGCGAAGTTCTCGTTCCGCTTACGTTATCGATCGACCAGGCTCATCGCAGGCAAACATCATCATCGCCAACCCCGGGATACAGCGCACAAACCCTGACTATTTCCCGATGCTGCTGATGCATACGGTCCTTGGGGCAAACGCTTCATCGCGGCTCTTCATGAACCTGCGCGAAGAGAAGGGCTACACCTACGGCGCTTACTCGAGTCTGGATGCGCGACGCACGGCTGGAACGTTTCGCGCTACCGCCGAAGTCAGGACTCCGGTGACGGGTGATTCGCTCAAAGAGTTCTTTTACGAACTGGACCGGATTCGGACTGAACCCGTTTCGGAAAAAGAAATTTCTGATGCGAAGTCGTATCTGACCGGTGTGTTCCCGATTCGGCTGGAAACGCAGGAGGGTTTGATCGATCAACTGGTGCAGATCAAAATGTATGGACTGCCTGATGACTACCTGGAGATTTATCGCAATCGCGTGCAGGCGGTGACTGTCGAAGATATTCAACGGGTGGCGCAGAAGTATGTTAAGCCCGATGAAGCTGCCATCGTAATTGTCGGCGACGGTACGAAGGTCATCGATCAATTGAAAGACTACGCCGATGACATCGAGCTCTTCAACACATCGGGTAAAAAGAAGAACCGCCCCTCGGGCGACACAGCAGCTGCTCATGCGCCGGAGACGACTCTCGCTGGAAATTGGTCGCTGCAAATAGACACTCCGCTGGGTCAGAGCATCCCAGCGAATTTGATCCTCGCAAACACTGCAGAGGGACTGACCGGACGCGTAGAATCAGAAATGGGAAATGGTGAGATCATCTCAGCAACCGTCAATGGAGAATCGTTCGCGGCAATTGTTTCTTTTGAAGTTGCCGGCCATGCGATGGAAGCTCAGATTGCCGGTGAGGTCGAGGGGGAACAGATGGAAGGGAACATTAGTCTCCAGGATGCGCCTGCTCTTAGCTTCACCGGCAGCCGCCAACCGTAACGCAAACTGTTAGTGTGCGGACCTTGGGTTAGCTGGCTTTCTCCATTAATCAAGATTCTTTAAACTCACGTCAGCAAACTACCAGTTTGCTTTACATAGCAGCTCTACACACAAAAAGACGCCCGGCGTTTGCGAAGTGCCGGGCGTAAATCACAGGAGGAACCGAGTGTTATGGTGGCTGTTATATTGCTACAACCATCCTAATAACCTCGGTTGATGAGATGCCTGAGAGCTTAGTTTTGGTTGCTTTTGTTCGCATTTCGCAAGGTTTAGAACCGGACCGCAACATTCGGTCTAGAATACAGAAGATACAAAGTAACGTGCGCGAGGGGGGACACCGGACGCCGCTGCGTCACTCGCTCTTTCTTGACCTCTGACTTCTGATCTCTGAACTCTGTCCCCTGTCTCCTGTCTTCTGTCTCCTGCCTGGGTCACTGCTCATAACGCAGCAGCATCCCATCACCGCCGACTGCCCAACCCACTTTCTTGGCGAAATACAGACCGTATAGATTCTGTTTAGTCCCCGATTCTTGTGCAATCCAGGTAAGGCCTGCATCGTCGGTGCGCAGGATTGTTCCACCCCGTCCAATTGCCCAACCCTGATCGTCGGTAACCAGCATGACATTCAAGAGCGTCGAGCGTGTTGGCACCAGCACTGTGGTCCAGGTTACTCCACCATCTGTCGTACGAAGAATGGCGCCTCGCTCACCGACCGCCAGACCTTTTTTATCGCTGCGAAAATCCACGTGATAAATCGTCGAGGTAGTTCCTGACTCTTGCTTGGTCCAGGTCTGTCCCGAATCAACCGTCGCCAAAACTGTGCCATCGGATCCTACTATCCAACCGCGCTTATCATTTGCAAAGTCGATATGGATCAATTCCAGGCGGCTGGGCGCGCGCTGCCGTTGCCAACTCTCCCCGCCGTTTTCGGTGTTGAGCAGAATGCTATCGATCACCCGATCGCTGCGGCTGACTGAGCCTACTACCCAGCCCTTTTTCTTACTGGAAAAGCGAACGCTATAGAGTTCAACATCGGCGCCGTCAAATTCGGACGGAAGAAACTTGCGCACCTCAGTCCAGCGCGTGCCACTATCACGCGTGGAAAAAATAGTATTACCGGATATCAGGAAGCCGGCTTCTTTGTCACGAAAATAGATGTCATTAATCGCTACCTTCGTGTCCACGATTTGCTGGACCCAACTGTGTCCGCCGTCATCAGTTCGACTCAGAAAACCGTTATCGCCACCCACCCAACCTCTTTTGCTATCGAGAAAGAATACGGTGTTAAGATCCTGGCCCGGCGGAGCAATACGTGTAGCAACCCATCCCTGCTGGCCGAAGGAGGGCACAGCAGCGGCGCACAGTAAAAGCGGCAGCAACAAGGACCGTAGGCAAAAGCGTTTGTCGCGGAATTTCATAGGATTTTATTTGATGAGACTTTGTACCTTAAACGGCGTGCTTAGACAAGACTGCTATACAGAACCGAGCGCGGTAGCGCCGGATGCGAGAGGCCCTGGGCAATTTCCGAGGTTCCTCCTGGATCCGGCGCTACCGCACTCGGTTCTGTAACTAGTCCTATGGCGTCGCGGCGTTAACCCGATAGACGCGACCCTCAAACACCACTACCACCTGCTCGCCTAGCGAGAAGAAATCTGCCAACCGTGGCTTCTGCTTGAGCAGATTGAAGTACTCGTCGCTCGCGAATTTCACAACAGTCTCCGGTAGTGTCGAACCCGCCTTAAAATCCGAGTCAGTCCAGACTCCGTCACGCAGGTAGAACGTTTTCCCTCCCGCATTCTTCATTGCGTCTGAGACTGAACCAAGGTCGACCAGCGCCGACTCCTGCTGCTCGCGAGCACGTTTGCTCTGGACCACCGCAGATAGACCAGTTGTTGCTTTCGCATCGGCCTCCCTCGGTGGCGGCCCTGCACTTGGGCGCGGACGACCGGCCATAAACCCACTATTGTCGCGTCGCGCGTTGGTCACGGTCTGTGGGACAGCTCCTGGTTCAAGGGCCAGATACGACGTGTAGGGAGTCACGATTCCGTAACGTGTCCCGAGATCGACAATCTCATCACGAAGCTCCCGCTGCTCACCGTTTGTGCGAACCTGCTCCATCAACCAACCCACACGCCGAGTGGCCCACAGACGCGGCAGAAAATCGTTCGTCTCCTCGCGTAGAGGAAAGTTCAAGTTGTTATAGAGAAATGTGCGGCTGGCGCCTCGGCTATTTCCCATTAACTTCACACGCACGAACTCCATATCGATAGGATTTCTATATCGTCCGATTAGCGTGAGCTGCGACCCTTTGAATAAATCCGGCAACGCGCGCGGATACATCAGGTCAGTTTCCACTCCCGCCATATCAAGCTGAAGGTCCGTCAATACCGGATGATTTATCTTCGCAAAGAAATTCGAGACCTTTACCTCGAGATCTTCCTTCGGTTCGATATAGTCTGCAACTCCGCCATTCTCGCTGGCCAGCTTATCGAGTAAGGCTGTGTTGACGTTGTAGCCAACTCCGAAGGTGAACAGGCGAAGACCAGGTGTTTTCGCCGTACGCGCGTTATCGACAATTCGTGTGGGATTAGTCTCGCTGACTGTCGGCAACCCATCGGTCATGAAGATAAGAATCTTTGGACGATTACTCGGCTCAAATTGGCGCATCGCCACGAGCAATGCCTCATTGATGTTTGTTCCGCCCGCCGGCCGCAATGCCTCGACAAACGCTTCGCCCCGCCGGCGCCCCTTATCGTCGGCGCTGATCATTCTCGTTTCCATCAGACGCTCCTCGCCTGCGAAAGAAATAACATTGAAACGATCCTGGGGACGCAGAATCCTGATGCCGTACAACAATGCCGCTCGCGCCTTCTCCATCTTCCCTGCCACGTTCATCGATCCGGAGGTATCAAGCACGAAGACTATGTCTTTGGCGGCATATTCCTGTTCCGACCAGTCCTCTTTCGGCGAAATCATCAGAAGAAAATACCCGTCTTTCCCTGCGTCGCGATGAGTCAGAAGTGTGACACCAAAGTCTTCGTTCGAACGAGTGTAAAAAAGTTGGAAGTCCTGCTTCTCCTTACCGGCCTCGCTTTCAAACGAGACGACAGAACGCCGATCGCCATTTCGCTTGACGTCGATTGCGTGAGTTGGTGAGTAAACATTTCGCAGGGGTTCCTTGCTATCCAGCTCGATTCGTCCCGCGACGGATCCAATCTCGACGATCTGGCGTCCAGTGCCCAGCGGATAGCGATAGGCGATAGTTCCTGCCTCGGCCTGAAGGACCTGAGTGTATGTAAGTTCCAGTTTCTTGTCGGATCGGGCGGGAATTGGAAAAATACTGGCCTGGAAGAGATTCTTGCCGGCGTATTCGAGTAGACCGGGGTCACGCTGGCGCCTGACTATCTCGTCGTAAATCCGCCGGGCCTCTTCTCTGGAGCGCACTTCGCCGACCAGACGACGATCTCCGTCCCAGATTGCAAACTCCGTAATGGAAGCCTGTTCGGGTATTGGAAAGAAGTAGGTGCCTTCCAGGACGGCATCGGTGTCGTTTCTAAAAATCTGTTCGACGTGGGTCGTGGCCACTTGCGAAGAAATTTTTGTGTCTATTTTGATGGATTTTATGGGGAGTGAGCGAGGCAGAGGGGTTGGACGCGGGCCGTCCGGACAACGCCTGCAAGGCCCTGGCACAATCACACCCTGCGCTGAGGCGTTGACTGCGCTCAGCAGCAAAACCGCAAAACAGACTAGTAATACTCGAAGTTTTAAGATTCTCATGATCTCCTCGCCTACACTTAACAAAGTTTGACCGCCTTAGTCCTTGCTCCGGTTTAAAGAACGGCCCGAGATGATCATTCTTGCGCGATCGGGGCAGTAGCCCGACCGTTAGGGAGGGCGTTCCTTTCCGTCCTTCAACGCCCTCCCTAACGGTCGGGCTACCGCCCCTAACCTTGCACCGCTAGTACAACTGCCGCAAAGCCTGATTTCGAAACGCCACTACCAGCACATAGATCACGATACAGACGCCTCCACCCGCGAGCGTCCAGGGCGCGCCGTATCGATGGGAAACAGCTCCCGCGAGAAGATTTCCAATGGGCATCGTCCCGATGAAGGAGAGAATAAACATACTCATCACCCGGCCCCGCATTTCGTCCGTAACCAGTTGCTGAAGCAGTGTGTTTGTCATGGCAACCGAAGTGACAATGGCGAAGCCAACTCCGAAAAGGAATGCCAGGGAGAGGACAAAGTTGGTCGATAGTGCGAAGGCCACCAGAAACACACCAAAGGCAAAAGCACCTCCCAACACCAGCCATCCTTTGTGTTTGAGGTCACCCAGGTAAGTCAGAAACAACGCACCGAAGAATGCGCCCGCGCCCGCGACGCCCATCATCCAGGCAAGACCGCCTGGTCCAAGTAAGAAGATGTCTCGCGCAAAGATAGGAATGAGCGTCAGATAAGGAGCGCCAAAAAGACTGGTCACTGCGGACATTGTCAGTAACGAAAACACGCGAGGGCGTCGCCTGACATAGCTGAGTCCGGCAACCAGATCTCGCCAGATAGATCGTTCGCCCTTGAGAGGGTGGGTGGTGGTGTTGGTTTCGTTATCGAAACGGATCTTGCGCAGGGCAATCACCACGGCCACAAACGAAAAGCCGTTAACGAAGAAACAACCTGCGAGTCCAAAAAACTTGAAACCGAGGCCCGCCATTAATGGCCCAGCCACTCGAGAGAGTTGAAATTGCGTTGAGTTTAGAGCAACTGCGTTAGCCAAATCTTCACGGCCGACGAGGTCAAAGGTCATCGCCTGATAAGAGGGTGCAGCCAGCGCCATGCAGCAGCCAGTGATCAACGAGAAGCCGAGAATCATGCCGACGGTGACATGGTTGGTCCAAATGAGAAAGGCCAACGCGAAAGCAGCTGATCCCGCAACGACCTGAGTGTAGAGAAGCAATCGCCGTCGATCGACCAGGTCGGCAAATACTCCGCCGAGCAAGGTGAGAAAAAAGCCTGGCGCGGTGGCCATGAAGGCGTCAATTCCCAACCAAAGCGAAGAGTTGGTTAGTTGTAACACCAGCCAGCCCTGCGCCACCGCCTGCATCCAGGTGCCAACATTTGAGAGGAAAGCCCCAATCCAGAAGACTCGGTAGTTGCGGTGCGAAAGGGCACGAAACATTCCGCTCCGACGGGGCTTGGCAAACTCCGTAGGAATTTCAATCCGCGTCGGGTTCGTGGGCATCTTCAAATCGTAGGACAGGCGTTGCTACCTGTCCACTTCAGATAAAACGGTACTAATGCACTTAAGAATTACAGAACCCAGCGCGGTAACGCGGGATCCTTTCGGCTACTCAACATAATAAAGTCTTTGTACTGCTGGCCGCCTCCAGCATCCCGCGCTACCGCGCAGGGTTCTGTAATTGGCCTAAGCGAACTGCAGCAGGTTTCCGTTTCTACTTAAAGCCGAGAAGAAACTCGCGCATCATCTGATACATCGCTTCAAATGACTCGGTATAGAAAAGAATAGGTTGGTATCTGGTAGGGTCGTATTCCTGGAGAGTAATCGCGTTTAAAGCGAGTGGCCGTAATTGTGCCTCTTTCATCGATCCAAGTTCCCCCGCCGAGGAGAGTATTCCCGTACCGTAGGCCTTAATCTCTCCGTCTTCGCGCACCACCCCAAACTCAATCGTAAACCAGTAAACGCGCGCCAGACGCTCCAACTGTTCGGCCGTCTCGCTACGTGCAACCGCCTCGCCAAACAAACGGTTCAGCTCCGCCAGGCGCTCGCTTGCAAGCGTCACCGCGTGTCCAAATATTTCATGGACCACATCAGGCTCAGGGGTGTACAGCGGCGTCGAATAATGTCGAATGTACTGGGTGCAGAGGAAAACCCCCTTTGCCAGCGATTCTAGAAAAACTCGTGGTTCGACGAGTCCTGCGACGGGTTCGAGGCGAAAACCACTAATACCCGCGACCTTCGCCGACACTTCACGAAGCTGAGGTATGCGGTCGCGCGGAAGATCCAGGCGTCTCACACACTCGAGGTATTCCGCGCACGCGTGAGCTTCCTGCGCCGGCCGCAACGCTTCGCGAATGATGGCCCACAATTGATGCTCTTCGTCGGTATAAAGTGCATCCGGAACGGTTGTCCCTTCCTTGTAATCCATGGCAATACGCGCAATGGCATTACGCCGGGCGCGATACTCCGGATCGCGAAACCCTGGATGGTCGGGGTCGAGTTGAACAATCGCATTGCGCCCAGTTGCCGCCTCGTCATCGGCGGCCACCAAACGCATGTCGACGTGGTCACGTAATAACTCTCGTTGCTGTGGCATATTGCGTTTTCACGAACACACGAACCACACTAAATATTGTTTCGTGCCATTTCGTTTTAGTGGATCGTGTGGTCCACTCAATCATCACTCTGCACTTGAACCGCCCAGTTCACTCGGAACAAGGTCATGCATAAACCTCCCGACACGCGCAGGTAAATCCGGCGTCCCGCTTAACCTTTCAACCTCAGCAACGATTGCTGAGCCAACTACGGCGCCGTCGGCATATGCCCAAACTTCCGCTACTTGTTCACGCGTTGAAATTCCAAAGCCGACTGCTACCGGCAAATCCGTAATCGCACGGACTCGCGCAACAAGTTTTCGCGCTTCGGCACTTATTTCGGTACGGGTACCGGTGACGCCTGTTCGTGAAACGGCATAAATGAATCCGCTGGCGTTTTCCGCGATTAGCGCCAATCGCTGATCGTTTGTAGTGGGAGCGACCAGGAGAATTAGATCAAGCGAGTTCTTCGACAGCGATGCCTTGAAATCACTGGCATCCTCCAAAGCCAGATCTGTCACCAGAACGCCGTCAACTCCCGCGAGACTTACTTCTTCAGCTAACCGATCCAAACCAAACTGCAAAAGCGGATTCAAATAACTGAAGAGAACAACCGGCACGTCTATCTTCTGCCGGGCTTCCTTCGCCACCTGCAAGATCTCCGCAATTCCAAAATCATTCTTCAGCGCACGCATCGACGCTCGTTGAATTACCGGTCCGTCGGCGACCGGATCGCTGAATGGGACGCCTAGTTCGATTACACTCGCGCCGGCTTGCCCCAGTTCAATAAGAAGATCGCGAGTCGTTGCCAGATCGGGGTCGCCGGCCGTTATGAAAGGAATCAGCGCTCGCTTCCCTTCTTTGCGAAGCCGCGCGAAAGTTTCTGAAATGCTACTCACTACAGAATTCACTCCCTGGAGTGCGGCGACCTGTCGCCGCTTTGGCCTGCGGCGGCTTGGCGCCGCTTTGTTTTTCTACGGCCCCGGACAACTAATGGATGCGAGTTATGACTACGGCGACAGGTCGCCGAATACCAAAGCGCCGACAAGGCGGCGCACTCCAAGGAGGTTACGCACTCCAACGAGGCGCCCCATCATTTGTGATCCTTCGTTACGTCGGCGACGGTCTGAACGTCTTTGTCGCCGCGGCCTGAGAGATTGATGATGCAAATCTCGTTTTGCTTCATCTTGCCTGCGACCTGGATGGCATAAGCGATAGCATGCGCCGACTCCAGCGCCGGAATGATTCCCTCGAGCCGCGAAAGTGTTTTGAACGCTTCGAGGGCTTCGTCATCTGTGACAGAGACATACTGCACACGTCCTTCGTCGTGAAGATGCGCGTGCTCCGGACCGATTGAAGGATAATCAAGCCCCGCCGAAATTGAATGGGTGGTCGAGATTTGCCCACGTTGATCCTGAAGCACGTAGCTCCTGGTGCCTTGCAGGACCCCTTCGCGTCCTCCTGACTCGGCATGGAAGCGTGCAGCGTGTTGGCCCAACTCGGGCCCACTGCCTCCAGCCTCGACGCCAATCATCCGCACCGACTCGTCATTCAAAAACGGATGAAATAATCCTATGGAGTTTGAGCCGCCGCCCACGCATGCGATCAGCACGTTTGGGAGACAACCTTCCCTTTCAAGGATTTGGAACCGCGTTTCCCGGCCAATGACGCTTTGAAAATCGCGCACCATTGTCGGATAGGGATGAGGACCAAGCGCGCTGCCGAGTAGATAATAGGTATCCGGCGACATTCGTCACCCAGTCGCGCATCGCTTCGTTGATCGCATCCTTCAGGGTGCGCGATCCTGAGTCGACTTTATCGAACTTCCGCGCCCAGCAGTTTCATTCGAAAAACATTTAGCGACTGGCGCCGCACGTCTTCGGTGCCCATGTAAACCACACAATTCAGTCCAAACAGTGCGCAGACCGTTGCGGTGGCCACGCCATGTTGACCCGCGCCAGTCTCTGCAATAACGCGGCGCTTGCCCATTCGCCGCGCCAGCAACACCTGCCCCAGCGCATTATTAATTTTGTGTGAACCTGTGTGTGAAAGGTCCTCGCGTTTTAGATATATGCGCGCGCCTCCGGCTGCTTCGGTCAATCGATTCGCGTAAGTCAGGGGCGTGGGCCGTCCGGAGTAGTCGCGCAAGAGCGCCGCAAACTCTTTTTGAAACGCCTCATCGTCGCGCGCTGCGAAGTAAGCGTCGGTGAGTTCGTCCAAAGGGCTAATCAGGGTTTCCGGCACATAGCGGCCACCGTAACGGCCCCATACGCCAGACCCTTCCCGCGTATCTGTTCCTTTTTCTGACAAGCTATCCTTCCCTTCGTTCACCCCTCGCACTGCTTTAATGAATGCCTTCAATCGCTCTTCACTTTTGACTCCCGGGGCACTCTCCAAAGAACTACAAACGTCCACTGCGTAAGGCTCGACCGATCTGATTGCTTCCGCAACGTTTTCGGGCGTCAGACCTCCAGCGAGAAATAGCTTTGACGCAAACCGCTGCGTTTCCCGCGCTACGTTCCAATCAAAGCGCCGGCCGGTACCACCTCGTGCATCAGCACTGAAAGCATCCAGCAACACAGCTGACGTTTCATAAGGTACAACCATTTCCGGCGAGAAATCGTCGCCAACTCGTAGCGCCTTGATGACGAAGAGGTCGCCCAATTCCCGACAGAAGTCAGCACTCTCGTCACCATGCAACTGCACCGCGTTGATTCCCGACTGAGAGGCCATCCGGATGACATCTTCAGCTTTTTCTTCATTCACGAAGACACCGACGCTGAACACATCACTCGCCAACTGGTCCACGATACGTCGCGCATCGCGGGGATCGATATACCGGGGGCTGCCGGGATAGAAGTTGAAGCCCAACATATCAACGCCTTCACGAACGCAGAGCCGGGCGTCCGCAAGGTTAGTGATACCGCAGACTTTGATGCGCACGCTGTCTGTCTCCCGAATCAACTCCCTCAACCTCGCCTCCGGATTCTCTGCGCGCATTAACATCTCACCAATCAAAAACGCTTTGAACCCAACCGCCTTCAACCGCCGCAAGTCTGACCCCTTGCCGAGACCGCTCTCACTAACCAGAAGCACCTCTTTGGAGTGCGCCGCCTTGTCGGCGCTTTGGCCCGCCTCGGCCCGGCGCCGAGCTGTTACGTCTCCAAATACGCTGCGCGCCAACTCAACCGACACATTCAACGAAACCTCAAACGTGCGCAAGTCTCGATTGTTGACACCGATGATCCTGGCACCACAGCTCATCGCGCGTTGCATCTCGTCATGCGTATGCACCTCCACCAATGCGTCCAAGCCAAGCCCCTGCGCGATCTTCATCAGTTCATGAAGTTGAGCATCGTCAAGCGCTGCCACGATGAGCAGCCACGCGTCCGCCCCCGCCTCGGCCGTTTCGTAAATCTGATAACTGTCGAAAATAAAATCCTTCCTCAATACGGGGAGCGTTGTCGAAGCACGCACGGTACGAAGGTCGTCGAGTGAACCAAGAAAATAATCTTCTTCCGTTACTACCGAAATTGCCGCCGCGCCGCCTCGTGTATACCCATGCGCTTGTTGCGCCGGATCCAGGTTTTCCCTGATCAGCCCTTTCGACGGCGATGCGCGTTTGATTTCCGCTATCACCTTCGTTGGTCCATCCGCCGCGAGTGCCCGATGCAAAGCATTCGGCCCGCGACTGCCACGAACTTCCAGCGCCCGCATACGGAGTTCCTCGATGGGCCGTTTCGCTTTTGCCTGTTCAAGTCGCAAACGCTTTCGGTTAATAATTTCTGCAAGAAAGTTTGTTTGCTTACTCATTCGTCAATCTCGACAGGTCGTTTAGTTTTCCAAGCGCTGAGCCGGTGTCGATGCTTGCTTCCGCCATCCGGCCAGCTTCCATCAAACTTGAAGCTGTGCCGCCAACAAAAAGCGCCGCTGCTGCGTTGAGGATCACCAGGTCGCGCGCTTCGTCACGCCGCCCGCCTGCCAGGATTTCACGAATCATTCGCGCACTCGTTTCCGCATCGCCCCGCGGCAGATTGCTAACCGAAATCCGCTCAACACCAAAATCTTCAGGGTTAATTTCAAACTCTTTGAGGGTCCCCTCGGATGCCTCTGCTACAAACGTCGGTCCAGCAAGCGTAACTTCATCTAGGCCATTGATGCCGTGAACGACCCAGGCGCGCTGCGTTCCCAGCTCCAGAAGCGCCTGCGCCAGCGGTTTCACCATACTCTGGCGCCAGACGCCGATGATTTGAAAAGGCGCCTTGGCAGGATTCGTCAATGGGCCAAGCAAGTTAAAAGTCGTCGGCACGGCAATCTCGCGTCTGATTGCGGCGACACGCTTCGTCGCGCCGTGATACAACGGAGCGAACATAAAGCAGATTCCGATTTCGTTAAGGCAACGCTGAGAAACTTCAGGCGGCGCGGCGACATTGACTCCTAACGAGGTCAGGGCGTCAGCACTTCCGGTTCGGCTCGTTGCGGCGCGACCACCATGCTTTGCCACCGGCAATCCTGCCCCGGCCACAACAAATGCGGCCGCAGTGGAAACGTTAAATGTCTTGGCGCGACTCGAGCCGGTGCCGGCAGTGTCTATGAATTTCGCGTGAGCACAATGGATACGAACAGCGCGAGCACGCATCACGCCCGCCATCCCAGCCAGCTCGTCCGCTGTTTCACCTTTGATCGCTAATGAAACGAGTGCGGCGGCAATTTGCGCGTCGGTGGCGGCATCGTCGAGCATCGAGTTGAGAAATAGCGCAGCTTCTTCTTGTCGCAGGTTCTCACCGCGCATCAAGCGGGCGCCAAATGATGTTATGGATTGGGCGCACGGTGGAGCTTTTAACGTCGCACCTTCTGCCTGCTGGGTATTTGTGTCGTCCGTCATATCGACCTGGTTCAGTATGCTGTGACTCAGCTTAGCGTGGTTTCGTGGTGCTTCGTGGATCGGCTCTTTGGCAATCCGTACCACGATCCACGAATCACACTAAACAGCGCGAACCCAACTCCGGTCCTGGACACTTCGTATGCTGCTCACAGCTTTAGAAAATTCGCCAACAACTTCTTGCCACCGTCAGTCAGTATCGATTCGGGATGAAACTGCACCCCTTCAACCTTTAATGTCCGATGCCTGATTCCCATGATTACCCCGTCGGGCGTGGCCGCCGACACTTCCAAACACTCCGGCAGACTCGCGCGCTCCACAATTAGCGAATGATACCTGCCCGCTCTGAAACGATGTTCCAATCCTTCGAAGATGGTCCGGCCATCGTGACAGATTTCAGACGCCTTGCCATGGATCAAATCTAGAGCGCGCACGACGTGACCGCCAAAAGCCTGGCCGATTGCTTGATGCCCCAAACAAACGCCCAGGATGGGCACCTTGCCTGCGAAGTATCGGATTATGTCGAGAGAAGCTCCCGCGTCTTCCGGCCGTCCAGGTCCCGGCGAGATTAATACTCGATCCGGTATGTACTGTGCCTCCGCTTCTTCCGCGCCGATCTGGTCGTTACGACAAACAACAATCTCCTCGCCAAGCTCGCCGACGTATTGGACGAGGTTGTAAGTAAACGAATCGTAGTTGTCGATAATGAGAATCATGCAATCATAGTCAGCAATCAGCGACTCTGAGCAGAAGCCACTCCTTGGAGTGCGCCGCCTTGTCGGCGCTTTGGCCGGTTGCGACTAGTCGCAATCATGTTGCGTTAGAGGCTTCCTCCCACATCGAGGCTTCTGACATCGAACGTGGCGCCAGGCCGCCACGGGACAAAGCGCCGACAAGGCGGCGCACTCCAAGGAGATGCAATTACTTCAAGGTAGTCTGCTCCTGTCTCCTGTCTTCTGCTCTACTGCTGTCTTCGAAATTCCTTTTCGGCAATTTCAATGGCCCGCATCAGCCCTTTAGCTTTATTGATGGTCTCTTCATACTCTTGCTCCGGAACCGAGTCAGCCACAATGCCCGCACCCGCTTGAACGGCAGCTGTGTTCCCTTCCAGAACTATGGTGCGAATGGAAATGCAGGAATCGAGGTTGTCTCCATAGTCAGCATGCAGCACCGTGCCCGCGTATATACCGCGAGGTGAAGGTTCCAGGGCGTTGATGATTTGCATGGCCCGAAGTTTCGGTGCGCCCGTGACGGTGCCTGCCGGAAAACACGAAGCCAGAGCGTCGAAACGATTGAGCCCATTGCGGAGACGAGCACGTAAGCTACTGACTAAATGAAGGACATGCGAATAAGATTCGACATCCATCAGATCGTCTACTTGCACCGATCCGTAATCTGCAACCCTTCCAAGATCGTTGCGGCCCAGATCGACGAGCATCATGTGCTCCGCAACTTCCTTTTCATCCCGGCGCATCTCAGACGCTAACAGCCAATCTTCAGCTTTGTTGGCACCGCGCCGGCGAGTGCCGGCGATCGGACGATAGTCGAGGCGTGGTCCACGACATCGGACCAACATCTCCGGTGATGCCCCGATAACGGTCTTGTCGCTCATGCGAAGGAAGAACATGTACGGCGACGGATTAATAACTCGAAGCGCCTCGTAGATAGACTCTGGCGGCGCGGCGATTTGCTTGGTGAATCGTTGCGAGAGCACAGCCTGATAACAGTCGCCGGCGGCGATGTGTTCCTTGACACGGCGCACCGCATCCTGAAAACCATCCCGCGTCCAGTTGGACGAAAAAGCCGCCTCGCTTACATTCGCATCTTTTACGTCGAGCAGGTCTGTGGAGGAGGCAGTCCCTTCATTTAGCATCCTTTCCATGAGGGCAGTTTTTGCAACCGCGTCCTCGTAGAGTGCTTGAAGACTTGAACCGCTAGCTTCGTCGGTAAACACGACGCAGGTGATCAGTATCTGATGGTTGATCCGATCGAATGCGAGTACAGTGCGGTAAAACATCAACAGGGCATCGTCGATTGAGGACTCTTCGCCGTTGGGCAGCGCCGGCTCAAACCAGTTTGCCGCCGAATAAGCGAGGTAACCAACCATGCCGCCCGCAAACGGCGGCAGACCGGGACGTCGCGCCAATTTGTGAATGCAGAAGTAATCGCGGAGGAAATCGGGAACATTTACATCCAAAGTTTCCTGTTCCATTCCCTTTTCCACGATTGTCGTGTCGCCACGGCCGCGGACAACCATCTCGGGGTCAGCGCCAAGAAAAGAGTACTGTGCGAACTGTTGGTTTCCTTCGACTGATTCGAGCAGGAAAGAGTAAGGAGCGGCCCCAGCAATTCTAGACAAAGCGCTGGCCGGGGTACGCGAGTCAGCGGACACGGTACGGACCACTGGCACGACGTTGCCGCGTTTCGCCGCTCGCTCGAATTCCGCAAATGATGAAGGCTGAAGATCCATTGTTAAAAGGACAGACTTTCTCTCTGTCGGAGTTTCCTCGAGAAGCTTGGCGGCTTACGTTTATGGCGACGGGATGCCTTGTCTTACTCAAAACAAAACCCGCTGCCAGTTACATGCCGGCAGCGGGTTCTCGAAATGGATTTATGCGCGTTCGCTTACTCTCGCATCATGTTCCTTTCGCGGATTCCCGCCACCACCAGCAAAGTGGTGCCGCGCCAATACCAGTTGCGGTAAGCGAAGTGTGCGGAAGTTTGGAGAACGCTCGAATTCATAATAGTTAACCCGCGATGGGCTGTCCTTATACCCGAACGGAGAGTCGCGTGTCAATCGAATCATGGACTAACGAATCCGCGAAACACACGAAGCAACACGAAGAGAGTTTAGTATGCTCGTGTAATTTCGTGGATAGTTCCGGAGGGTGAGAAAGCTTGTCCTACGAGGGGCGGCGCCTGTCCGACAGCGGGCCACCTTTTCCTCCGCGTCTGACGGCAACAATTTCCGCCAGGATCGCTAGCGCAACTTCCTCAGGTGTCACTGCGCCAATATCCAACCCAACCGGCGCGTGGACCTTTTCCAGCTGATTCTCGTCTGCGCTCGCTGCCCGCAACCGTTCGAGCACTATGTTCGTGCGGCGCTTGCTGCCAATGAGTCCCACGTAATCAACCTTGCAAGACATGACTGCTAGCATGCACGCTTCATCTTCGCTATGCCCGCGCGTGACTACTGCGACGGAGACTCCATGCCCATTCCCAATAGCCCGGCTAACCGCGTCGGACCAATTTTCCGCAGTAACTAAATCAATGCGCGGATCCGGAAAGCGTTCGCGCGCGACAAACTCGGCGCGGTCGTCGATCAAGGTCGAGCCGTAACCCAACAAGCTCGCGAGGTTCGCTAAGGCAGCTCCAACGTGGCCGGCGCCGCATATCACCAATCGCGGCTCAGGTTGAACACACTCAAACAAAACCTGTGCGTCGCCCAACTCAGTAATCGCCGGCGCAAATTCTCTTACCAGAAAAACCTTGGTTTCTTGTTTCGAGTTTAGAAATGCAGCTGACTGAAGAGCGGCGGCGGCATTGAGTCCCTCATGGCCCAGGTTGCCGTATGTGTTTCCGGAACCTTCGACGAGGAGTTTTGCACCGACATTCGAGGACGCTTCGATCAGTGTGACGAGCACCGCAGTGGCGCCGGCGTCCAGCAATCGTTCGACTAGTTCTGCAATCGAAGGAGAGTTTTCGCTTTTATCCGCGGAAGGCATTGGCAGCGCTACTTCGAAGGCGAAACTTTAGCAAGCCCGATCGCCGCCGCGGCCCGTCGCAGGAGCCATAGCGGGCCCACCAACAGATAAACAGGGTTTTTGAAAAAGGCCGGCTGGTTACCTTCGATCGCGTGGCCGACAAACTGAAGTATCCAGCCGGCTATGAAGAGTCCCAGGGCCCAACGCCAGTTGAAGAAGAAAAGTGGCAGCGAGACGACAATCATCGGGATGCCGATGCTGTGGGTCAGCTTGTTGAGAGGGTGCTTGTGCTTGGCTTTGTAGTTTTCGACGAAGGATTCAGACATTTATCACTCTCCCATCGGAAGCATTAGCACAGCGTGGCTAATTTTATGCTGTCTACTGTTTGCTGTTCACTTATTTACGCCAATCACATCAATGAAGATATCCATCGTGCCGCCGCAGACCATGCCCTCTTCGCTAGCTTCTTCGGCGGTCAGAGAAAAGTAATGGAGTGCGGATTGATTCGATCGCAATGCTTCTTGGGCTTCGGCCCAAACCTCGGCTTCAATGCAGCCGCCACCGACCGTGCCCTTCGCGTCGCCGTTTTGAAAGAAAACCATTTTGGCACCTCGCTGCTGTGGGGTCGAGCCACGCGTGCGAGTAACGGTGGCTACAGCCAACGGCTCGCCACGCGCACCGGCTTCAGCAATCATTCGATAGATGTCTCTTTGTGCGATCGTTCCCATGAGTTTGGGGAATCTGCGGAACCTACTCTGGCCTTGAAGGGGTAGAAGGCCGCGGCTCCGGAGTTAAAGGGGCGACGGCTTCCTGTTGTTTTTGCTGTTCCAGCTTACGTCGCAGGGTATCAACTTCTGCGTCGGCGGTTACCAAGGCTTGTTCCAAGCGAGTTCGGCTGGTTTCGAGGATTCTGATCTGAGCTTGCAGACGTGCCTTCCTATTTTCCAGAGCACGCCGTGCCGCGTCACGCGCTTCCTCTGGCCGCGTGGTGCCATAACCGGCAGCCGCACGCTCGATATTCTCGGGCCTCAATGAAAACTCAGTCTGCTCCAACTGCGACTGCATATCGGCTAACTTGCTCTCAACGTCTACCTGCTGGCTTCGCAAATTCTCCGCTCTCTGTTCAGCCCGCGTCAGCCGTTCCATGTCGATAAGCGTCTTGTCGTTCTCGCTCATCTGACTCAATTTGTCGTTGAGCCGGTTAACCTGGTTGGAGAGCGAGTTGATAGTCTGCTGCATGTCCTGTTGCTCCCCAGCGGCTTTCTTGGGTTGTGGCTTTTTAGCAGCGGCATCAGCGGTCTGTTCTGCTTCTCCATCAGCGGTACTGATTATTCGTTCGGTCTCGCTATTGGGGTCTTGTTCTTCGCCCGGCGGCGCGATTACTGGATTTGTGACTACGGGCCGAGTGGCGCGACGTGGGCGACGATTCCTGCGCGTCTGTGCGTCTGCCTCAACTAGGCAGAGACTGACTAGCACCATTACCAACACCACAACCGCGCTTTGACGAATAAATCGATTATGCATAACAAACTCCCTTAATTCAGGACCGGCCGCTTAGTACCCAAGATACGCCCTCATAGCAGATGCATTCAAGCCGCGCGAGGCTGCCTTCCTTGGGGTTACACGTCAAACAGGGTCCACTGTTCCTGAAACCATGGGTGGGCTTGGAACCATGGGGCGCCTCCTTGGAGTGGTGCGCCTCCTTGGAGTGGGGCGCCTCCTTGGAGTGGGGCGCCTCCTTGGAGTGGGGCGCCTCCTTGGAGTGCGCCGCCTTGTCGGCGCTTTGGCCCGCTGGGACCTGTCGCAGCTACTTTGCGCCAGAAGCCTCTTGACTAGTGTGGGTTATTCACGCGAGCGGACGTGGCGCCAAGCCGCCACGGGCCAAAGCGGTGACAACGCACCGCACTCCAAGGAGGCGCCCCACTCCAAAAAGGCGCCTATTGCAGGTTCGCGATGGTCTGGTCGAACTGCGCTGTGCGTTGAGCAATATCGGAGATTCGCGCGCGCAATTCCGCCACCTTTTCTGCCGGCGCTCGCTCCGCAAACTGAGGATTTGCAAGTTGGGCCTCGAGCTTACCAGCTTCCGCCAGTAATTTCTCTTTCTCTTTTGTAAGCCTTTGCCGTTCCTGCTCGAAATCAATCAGGCCTTCCAACGGCACCGCAACCTCGGCTCCGCCAACCAGCACCGCCCTAGCCGAAGCGCGTGGCGCCTCCAGCGCTTCTTGTATCGAAACCTGGGAAGCACGAACTATTCGGCTGATTTGACTTGCATTAGCTGACAACACATTGCGCAACTTCTCGTCTGGTGCACCAATCAATACCGTGACTCGCTCGCCGGGTTTAATATTCATTTCAGAGCGAATATTTCGAACGCGCGAGATCAGGTCAATGACTGCTTTCATCTGCCACTCGGCTTCTTCATCAACCAACGCGGCGTTGGCCTCAGGATAAGCTGCCAGCATTATTGTCGGCTCAGCGCCCTCATAGGCTGGATGAAGTAACTTGTCGTGGGCGCCGGGAAGTCGCAGCCAAAGGTCTTCGGTAATGTAAGGCATAAACGGATGCAACAGTCGCAATGCCTGGTCCAGCACACTGATCAAGCGAGTGCGAGCTTCGTCTCGCTGCGAGCTGGCTTCCTCGGCGGTTACATCGGCCTTTGTCAGTTCGATATACCAATCGCAGAAATCGTCCCAGAAGAAGTGGTAGAGAGTTTGCACCGCTCCGTGAAACTCGTAATCTGCAAGCGCGTCGCGAACGTTGCGGGTGGTCTTGTTCAGTCGCGACAATATCCAACGATCCTGTAAAGCAGTCGCGCTACTCAGTGTTTCCAAATCGATGCTTGCACCCTCGGAGTTGAGTAGACAGAAACGAGCAGCGTTCCAAATCTTGTTGGCAAAGTTTCGATACGACTCGACCTGATTGTCGTTCCAGCGAACATCGGTGCTGCCGACCGAAGCGAGCTTGAGACGCGTGGCATCTACGCCATACTTGTCAAAGACTTCAAGCGGATCCACGCCATTGCCCTTGGTCTTCGACATGCGCTGGCCGTGCGGATCGAGAATGGTTCCGGTTACGAAGACATCGTCGAATGGCCGCTCACCCATGAATTTCATCCCCGTCATTACCATGCGCGAAACCCATAGGAAGATGATGTCACGCGCAGTGACCAGCACAGAGGTGGGATAAAACGTTTTAAGATCTTGAGTTTGCTCCGGCCAACCAAGCGTCGAAAACGGCCAAAGCGCTGAGGAAAACCACGTGTCCAGTACGTCAGGGTCCTGGGTCAGCTCGTCGGTCCCGGCTTTTTGTCGCGCCTCATCTTCAGACCTGGCCACGACTACCTGACCGTCGGGGGTATACCAGGCAGGAATCTGGTGGCCCCACCAGAGCTGACGCGAGATGGTCCAGTCGCGAAGATTCTCGAGCCAGTTTGTGTAAACCTTTTCATGAGGCACTTCGGGAAAGAACCGTGGCTTTTTTTCGCGCGCCATCAAATCAAGAGCGAGTTCACGCAACTTGTCCATGCCCAGAAACCATTGCGTCGAAGTCAGTGGCTCGATCACAGTCTTGCAACGCTCACACTTCGAAATCGAGAACTCGTAGTCAACAACCTTCTCCAGCAACCCGAGCTCTTCAAACCTCTCGATGACCTTCGTGCGCGCCTGGTATCGATCGAGCCCGGCAAAATCAGCGCCGGCGGCTTCGGTCATCTTAGCCTGCGGGTCAATCACTGATATCTGCGCCAGGTTATGACGCACGCCCATGTCGTAGTCGTTGGGGTCATGCGCTGGAGTAACCTTGACGGCTCCAGTGCCGAATTCAGGGTCGACAAACTCGTCGGCCACAACCGGAATTTCGCGCTCGGTTAGAGGCAAAAGGAGAGTCGCTCCTACCAGGTCGCGATAGCGTTCGTCGGCAGGATTTACCGCCACCGCTGTGTCGCCCAGCATTGTTTCAGGACGAGTGGTCGCGACGGTTACACGTTTGTCACTTCCTTTCACGGGATACTGCAAGTAATAAAGCTTGCCTGCCTGCGGGTTCTTCTCCACCTCTAAATCCGACAGCACGGTTTGATCGTTAGGACACCAATTGACGATCCGGTTGCCGCGATAAATCATGCCCTCTTCGTAAAGACGAACAAAAACTTCACGCACGGCACGCGACAAATCTTCGTCCATCGTAAACTTTTCACGCGACCAGTCGACCGACGCGCCTTCGCGACGCATCTGGCGTGTAATCTGACCGCCTGATTCTTTTTTCCATTTCCAAACTCGTTCGATAAATACCTCACGGCCCAGATCGTGACGCGTCAATCGTTCTTTCTTCAACTCGCGTGTAACCATTAACTGGGTCGAGATACCTGCGTGGTCCATACCCGGCAACCAAAGCGTGCGATACCCGCTCATGCGCTTGTAGCGTGTAAGCACGTCCATCATCGTGTGTTGCAAGGCGTGGCCCATGTGAAGTGAGCCGGTTACGTTTGGCGGCGGAATTACAATCGAAAACACAGGTGCGTTAGTGTCGCGATTAATCTCTGGCGCAAAGAAACCCAGCTTCTCCCAACGCTCGTAATGATCTTGTTCAGCTTGTTTCGGGTCGTATTGTTTAGGGATTTCCATTCTTGTTGTAACGGTCCGTTGTCGGTTATTAGCAATATTCGTGATTCGGAGCATTGTAGAGTAACAGCCGCGCGATTTCATATTCGCCATCGGTTATGGAGGCCAGCTTATGAAAAGAAACAGGCGACCTCTTTCGAGATCGCCTGCGATGGGCTTCTGTTTTTTTATTTCCTATGAATTCTTTTCTTCAAGCTGACGCTTAATCAAGAGTTCCGCCAGCTGAGGCACGACTTCCCAGGCTATTTCCTGAATCACTTTTTCCGAGAGCATCTCCACTGCCCGGCGGGCTATCGCGTCAATCGCTTCGGGCGATAGTTGCTCGAGAGTAACCTGTCCAGCCTCGGCTACCAGCCCTGGTGACGGGGCGCGCAGCGGTTCCCCTTGCAAAATCGCCGGCTCTGAAAAAGATCTGCCAGTCGCGGATCGCGCGTTCGACTGAATCTTAGGGTGAATCAACTCCTGCGTTTCTGCCAACGGATCAACAGTCGGCTCGTGAGCTTCAGCCACTCTTGTCCGGATCTCTTGTCCCTGCTGTCGGTTGTCGCTAGCGCTGCCACCGTCCCCGCTAATTACGTGACTTGAAGACAAACCAGCAGGTGCGGGTTCTTGCATTTCGTCGAGGTCGATATCCAGGACAAAATCTTCTTCAGCCGCTTCCCGCGCCGTTTGAAAGTCTCCCAGATCGAGCAATGGATCGCTGCCCTTTTCAGTTACCTCTGCCCCAGTGTTTCCGGTTGGTGTGACTTTGCTCTCCATGGGTTCTTCATCCGTATTTGGTCCGGTTGCGACTTGGTATTCTGCCATCTCGGGTGGAAGTGGCCTGGTGTCTGCTGTAGAGATTTCCAGTTCTTGATTGGTGAGGTGTTCAGGTTCCTCTGCTACGGGGCGGCTGGGCCTGTACAGTTCGGCAGTGGGAACTTGCTCTTCTGGTGGGCGACTCGAGGTCAATCCCATTTTGTCCAGCCAGCGTCTAATGGGTCCGTATGATTTACTCAAAGTATCGTTCGCGCCAACCTGCGCGCCTCCGCTTCATCCGTTTGCCCAAGGAGCTTCTGAAGCATAACAGGAATACTACCAGCAACTCATTATGTTTTTCGTCGTAAAGCCTTCCGGATAGCAATGCACCAGGGTTATGTGCGGTGAGTCGTCTGCGAATGGGCCGGGGTCAGCTGGCAACTTCTGGATTACCTTCGCTGAATCAGCGCCACTAGCGGGGTCAGAAACTTTCTTGCAGTAGGCGCCGGGGCTTGTTCTGTTGCTGGTTTAGTATTGCGCAGCTTCCATCGAAACCGCGTTTGAAAACTAACACCCGTGTAGTTATTGAGTCAAGAAATTTAGCCTGAGGAAAACAATCAACGCGAAGGTCCGGCCAGCTCAATGTCGTCAGCGGTACCCTCTTTACCGTCGGCCCCTACTGAACGCAAGGTAAACCGATCGCGTTCGCCCTGGTATTTGTAAGGTTGATGCCACGGGTCAACGCGAATCACGCGCGGAATATACCGGGGATTTAGATGGTCCATGGCAACTGCCTGTGAATCGGAAACAACGTAGTAGCCCCTGTCTTTGCGAAACTTCTCCAATGCCTCGGCCATCCATGCCAGTTCCCCTCGAGCCTGCTCCTGCTTCTCCCTTTCGACTGACGCGGCTAACGGTTCAAGCTGAACCCAATCGCGATTGCCTGTGCGTAGTTCACTCACGAGTGCCCCAGCGCTGCCCTGGTTAACAATGCGTGCGTTGACCGTGATCAGCGCGGTAACGAGAGCCGAAGGTTCCGAAGCAATCGGTATTACGAACGGCGAAACCTCCTGAATCCGAACCGAGTCTGAAGGAAGGTCCACGCCCAGCAGACTGGCCAAAAGGCATCGTGACTGTTTCGCGCTGGGATCGACGGCCTGTGAACCTTTAAAAGGAGGATCTGGTGCTGAACAATCGGCCGGCGGAGTCTTTGTGTTCAGTGCATTGGCGATATGGCGAATCTGCAGCCAGCGATCGGGCCCGATCCTGACTTCCGCGACACGCCAACTTCCCGCCTTGTCTTTTTCAAACCTGAAAACCGTTTTGATCTCAGCGGTGACCTCGGCGGTACCGTCATTCCCAGGCGTAATTGCTTTGATACGCACGGCACCACCAGGTAATTCCAGACCAGCCATTCTGGTGACTAGCTTGCGGGCTTGGCTATTGCTGAGTTTGCTTCGTTGCAAGCGAGCTACTGCGGCGGCGTCAATTGCAGAAACAGCTAGTAAGCAGCAGACAACCAGCAACAATTTGTTCCTGCTCGTCCTCGCAATCTGGGAATGGAATGAGATCATCTTTGCTAGCTACTAGCTTTGCCGACCAGCATTTGCAACATGATATGCAGTTGCGCGGTAGTAAACGGCTTAGGCAGGAATACCACGGCCCCTGCAGAAAAGCTGTCGGAGGATAACTTAGGATCCTGTTCCGCAGTCATCATCATTACCGGAATGTTCATGAGTTTCTTCTCAGTTTTCATGAAGCGCACCAGTTCCGGTCCGGAAATGTGTGGCATGACTACATCGAAGATCGCGGCAGTAAAATCCTGGTCTGACTGAAGTATCTTGTAAGCCTCGCGGCCGTCGCGCGCAGGCACCACACCATAATGTTCTTTCTCAAGAATAGCTGTAACCAAACGGAGGATGGCTGGATCGTCGTCTGCAACGAGGATCCGGCGACTGTCTTCCTGGTTACTGTCAGAAGTTGTTCCCTCAACTGTGGAAGATTTTGACTCTGTATTATCCATTCGTCTTTAAACTTCGACAGCACGACCGCTCTCGCCGGCTATTGAGGACAACTCGGCGGCGAGCTTGATGGCTGCAACCATGCTTGAATGTTCCGCGATTCCCTTACCTGCTATATCGAATGCCGTTCCGTGATCAACCGATGTCCTGATAAAGGGCAACCCAAGAGTAACATTCACTGCCTCGCCAAACGAAAGGCACTTCACGGGTATCATCGCCTGGTCATGATAGCAGGCTATAACAGCATCAAATTCGCCGCGTGAAGCCCTCAGGAATACGGTGTCCGCCGAAAAAGGGCCCTGTACATCGATATCATCAACACCCTGACAATCCACAATTGCAGGAGAAATCTCTGAAGTCTCTTCCATTCCAAACAGTCCGCCCTCTGCGCCGTGAGGGTTCAATGCAGCCACAGCCAAACGGGGTCGCTCGATACCCCAACGTCTCAACTCGCGATCAGTCAGGTGGATGGTATTCACGATTCGATCTCGCTTTACTAATCTTATTGCTTCAGCCAGTGGTACGTGAGTCGATATCAGGACGATGCGGAGATTCGCAGCGACAAAGGCCATCGCATATTCTTCGCTGCCGGTAAGATGAGCGAGAAACTCAGTGTGTCCAGGAAAACTATATCCGCCCAGGAAAAGCGAACGCTTGTTGATGGGAGCCGTCGCAATAGCGTCAACACTTCCGGCTGCACACAATTCAACCGCAGCTTCAATATAGCCTCCAGCAGCTTTACCCGCCGGCCCCGACTCGATTCCCGGCTCGATCAGGCCATTGATGTTATCGAGGTGAAAAATAACGGGTCCGGGCAGTTCTTCCGGGAGCGATTCATCCTGCCGAACGATGTCGTATCCACATTGCAGGTCCAACTTGCGTGCAGTATGGGCCAGCAATTGAGCATCGCCGATGATTACCGGAACGCATACCGTTTGGATTTCTTCCTCGGCTACCGCTTTGAGGACGACTTCGGGACCAATGCCCGCAGGGTCACCCATCGTGATGGCAATGCGGGGCAAAGATCCACGTTGTCGAGAGGCTAAATCAGATGGGTTGTTGCCAAAGTGCCTCATTGGTCGAGACGAGGCGCCGGAAGGGGCGGGAAAACTTGCGGCGCGCAGTAGACGATGGCGTCTGGGGTTTGTTTATTCCGGGGCGTCGTCGTCGTCGTCGGCACGATCGTCGGCCTTGAACATGTACTTGATGTTTCTCTTAAGGAGCAAAATATTGGGCTCTGACTTACGGTTCACTTTTAAAGCGCCGCGATCGTACCATTCGATTGTGCCCTCAATCTCTTCACCATCAAGCAACACGATCACCATCTGGGTATGAGCGTCGATTTGTTTCTTGTAGTAGAAGAGCTCAGCATTTGTTTCCATCGGCGGCGGCGTTCGCTTCCTGACTTGCACCGATGATGGTTGAACTGGACGCGGCGATGATTCTCTGCCGCCCTCTCCCGATCCACGATGAGATCCGCCACCATTAACACGTTCTCTGGGCTGAGGCACCTCGCGGGCTTTTCCTTTAACCTCGGCGAGCGTGGTTCTAATGAGTTTACGATTCACTTTTCCTTACCTCCAACAGATTTAAGACGGGTTCAAAATTGATCGCACGAAGCACATTGGCGGGAATGCGCTGACGCGGACCCACACTACTCTCGCAGGCTGCGGCCATTCGAGGAGAGGGACGAAACTTACCCGTAATGGAAAATCCTGCAAGGAATGCGTGCATGCTACACAACCATGAGTCAAAAAGCAAAGCCCTAAAACAAAAAGCTTGTGGGTAGAGTTAAAGTTTAGGCTGCGTGTTCGTGCGCACCACGCAAGCTGAAAAACGACTTATTTACTTGACCCAACGGCAACCTACAAAGACAGCAAAACTAAAAAGGAAGGCTGAAGATCGGCCTTCCTTTTCTGACGTTGAACCGTGGATTGTTCAGTCGGCTTTCTTACGGATAAACGTAGGCACGTCCAGATCATCGGAACGTGGTTGCATCATCGGCCGCTGCAGTTCATCTGTCGAGCGTTGGACGAAGCGAGGAGAAGCTGTCATGGAAGACATTGCCGCCGCTGACGCCACTGCAACCGACTCCTCGCCAAATCCGGTGGCGATCACGGTTATCTTCATCTCGTCTCGCATGTTCTCGTCGATCACTGCACCGAAAATGATGTTGGCATCTTCATCGGCGGACTCGCGAATGATGGTCGATGCCGTATTCACTTCGTAAAGGGTCAAATCTGGTCCACCAGTAATGTTAATGAGTACACCCTTAGCGCCCTGGATGGTTGCCTCCTCCAACAGCGGAGAAGAGATCGCCTGTTGGGTCGCTTCAATTGCGCGGTTTTCGCCTCGCGCACGGCCTGCACCCATCAGCGCCATGCCCATGCCTGCCATAATCGATTTAACGTCAGCGAAGTCCAGATTTATCAGGCCGGGAACTGTGATGAGATCGCTGATGCCCTGCACCGCTTGCCGGAGAACATCGTCCGCCACAGCAAACGATTCGGCCAGCGAAGAATCCTTTTGGACAGTATGCAGAAGACGCTCGTTCGGAATCGTGATGACCGTATCCACGCATTCCTTTAGTTCTCGAATGCCGTTCTCAGCCTGCTGCATACGGCGTCGACCCTCAAACTGAAATGGCTTGGTAACCACCGCCACGGTCAGTGCTTCCAACTCCGTCGCCAGTGAAGCAATGATGGGAGCCGCGCCCGTACCCGTGCCCCCGCCCAACCCTGTTGTGACAAACACCATATCGGCGCCCTCGAGGACTTCGATAATCTTGTCGGTGTCTTCCAGGGCCGCTTCGCGCCCGACGTTAGGATTCGCGCCGGCGCCGAGCCCTTTCGTAAGCTTACTGCCAAGCTGAATCTTGATTGGTGCTCTTGATCTCTTGAGGGCTTGTAGATCTGTGTTCGCAACGAGGAACTCGATTCCCTCGATGCCGCAATCGATCATGCGATTGACTGCGTTGCCTCCGCCGCCGCCAATGCCGATTACCTTTATACGAGCCCCGTTGATCGGTGGGTCGTCATCAATGAAAATATTAATGCCTTTACCGAGGCGACGAGCATCCTCTGCCATAGTGATTTCCTCTCTTCCGAAGCGTGAAGGCTTCCAAGGCTTCTTCCTTCTATGTTGGGTTGCTTTCGCCATCGGCCTCGATATGTTGCGGACTATATCTTGTGCGACCGGAGCGAAAGCATACAACAACTTGTCAAAAAATACTACTGAAACGATTGCGAAAACGTGAAACAAAATGCGTGAGCTTTCCGGTTGAACCTCTGCGGCCCACACCCGCTCGCGCTTCAGTCGCCTGTGTGCGACTTGCAACAAGGGCCAACCCGGCGGCTGCTGCCCAGGACGGACTCTGCACGTCCTCGATCAAGCCTCCGAACCGATCTCGCTCGGGATAACCAGTTCGCACCGGTGCATCGAAAACCTGTTCGGCAATCTCAGTCATGCCACTCAGCAAAGCTCCCCCACCGGTAAGGACCACTCCGCTGGAGAGTTGTCTTTCCCAACCCGCGTCCTTGATTTCGTCTGCGACGTGCATCAACACTTCTTCTGCACGCGGCTGCAGGATGTCGCAGAGAATTTGTCGGGAAAGTTGACGCGGCGCGCGTCCACCTACCGAGGGAACATCAACCAACTCGCCTCGTTCCATTTCGGAAAGAGACGTGCTGCAGGCACAACCCACCGTGCGCTTGATCTTTTCTGCATCAGGTATCGGCGTGCGTAAGCCGAAAGCAATGTCATTCGTAAAATGCGAGCCCCCGAGCGGGAACACTGCTGTGTGTTGCACTGCTCCTCGTTGATAAATGACCAGTCCGGTAGTCTCTGCGCCTATATCAACCAACGCGGCGCCAAACTCTTTATCGTCTTCAGTTAATGAGGCTTCGGCCGCAGCCAATTGTTCGAGCACCATGTCAGCAACAATCAGGCCGGCGCGATTCACTGCGTTAATTGCGTTCTGGCGGGCAGTGACTGGGCTGGTAACTATGTGCACTTTCACGGCGAGTCGCGCGCCGATCATCCCGACGGGATCGTTAATTCCGTCCTGATCGTCGACGATGAACTCCTGCGGTAAGCGATCGACGATCTCGCGCCCGGCAGGTAGCTGAATGGCACACGCTGAGTCAATAGCCCGTCGAACGTCTTCGGTATTGATTTCACGGTCACGTCCCGAAACCGCGACAATCGCCTGTCCGTTGAAGCCAAGAATATGTGAACCGGCCAGATTGATTGAGACCTCTTCCGCTTGTACTCCGCTCATTCTTTCAGCTTCTTCAACTGCCCGCTTGATCGAATCCACAGCTGCATCCGGATTGACGATAACGCCTTTTCTAAGCCCTCGAGCTTCAGCCTCCCCGATCCCAATAATGTCGAGCAACCCACCTTCGCCAGGTTCGCAAGCGATACACGTCACCCTGCTCGTCCCTATGTCGAGACCGATTGTGTGTTGCGTGCGCTTGGCCATTTACGAGTGCTCCTTCAGGTGAAACGATCTATGCTCGACGACGATTCGCATCCTTCGTCTTGTCAGACTTCTTGTCTGGTCCAGTTCGTTTGTCTCTACTGTCCTTTTTGCTCTTACTATCGACAGTCCGCGGCTCTCGACTTCTAGCAACCGGCTGAGTCGTTGTTTTCTTCTCGCCCATGGCTTCAGCGTTCGCGGGAGGAAGTTCGCTTTCATCGTTAACCCGATGAACTCCTGACGCTAAACCGACGATGGCGCGCTTGCCTTGACTCATATCGATGTAACTAATCAGTGAGCCTCGAGGTGTTTGCCGCTGTTCGTCCAGAACGTGCAATGCTTCCTTCAAACGCTTTCCCTGGTCCTGCGATCCAAGACGCACTTCAATTTGCGAATTGTCGCCGGCTAATTGGGCCCGCACGTCTCGGAGATCGAAGACATTCACTTCGCTCACGCGTTCCGACAGTCCGGCTGCGTCCCAGTCTTTTTGCAGCTCCAAAAACTTCTGAAGCCGCTCGCGGTTCTCCACGCCGTCGGTTTCGGAATCTTCCTCGGTCAGCCCGCGTAGGAAAAACGCGGGTATTTGATCCGTTGGCACCATTTCGCCCAGTAGTACTGCTTCTTCATCGGCCCATCGAAAGCGCCCCGCAGCTGTTCTAACAACGACCCGAGGTGCTCGCTCGGACACGCGAACTCGAATGCCGTCTGGCAAGACTCGGGATACGACTGCGTTGCGGACCCATGGCATGCGCTCAATACTGGCGGTCAGCGAAGTGAGATCGGCATTCCACACTCCAGTCTTCTCGGCTTGTTGGCGAATCAACGCCTGGACGTCATCACTTGCGACCCGGGCCGTGCCCTGAACTTCCACCGACCGCACCTTAAAGAAAGTGGCCGAAGCAACGGCTCGGTAGCTGGCGAAAATTACCACTCCGATAACGACTGCCAGGACAACCTTGAGAACCGAAGGAAAGTAATTGATCATCGAACGCAGTCGAGAACCGATTCCCTCACCGCCACTCTCGCGGCGTGAGGGTCTTTGCGTGACTGAGCTCGATCGACGCTGACTGCTAATGCCAGAACGATTGCCGACTTTGTGAACGACTGCTTGCTCTTTCACGACGATTCCTTTCCGTTATCCAATGGTTGCGGTCCATCCGATTCCACGTCCGGTTTACCAGGCTTCGAATTAGTCTCATTGGCGCGCCAAAGTTCGACCTCATACTCGAGTTCGATACCATGCTCGCGCTTGACCCGATCGCGAACCTCCTCCGCCAGTGCGAGCGCATCTTCAGCCCGCGCGCCTTCGCCCTCGGTCACAATAAAATTTGCATGGATTGGAGAGATGACGGCGCTTCCCTTTCGTGTCCCTTTCATCCCAATCTCGTCGATGATCTTTCCAGTACCCATCGTGCCCTCGGGTGGGTTCTTGAAGAAACAACCTGCTGAACGAGAACCGTGCGGTTGCGTCGACATCCGGCGGGCCTTCGCATCTTCCATACGCGCACGAATTTTTTCCGGATCGTCAGGCGCAAGATGAAGTGTCGCGCCCAGCACCAATTCGCCTTCTTTGAATGAAGTGTGTCGGTAGTTCCATTGAATATCCGTTCCCGGAACCTCGGTCACTTTCCCATCTCGAGCCACTCGAACTATTTCCGTTACGGTCCCGATTTCGTGGCCGTACGCGCCGGCGTTCATCCAGAGCGCTCCTCCGACCGTGCCTGGAATTCCCCCCAAGCCTTCAATTCCAGAGAGCCCCTGACGCGCCACATCAATACAAAGACGCGGCAACGAATAACCCGCGGGTACCGATACGCGTTCACCATCAAACGCCAACTCACCTTTCAACTCTTTCAAACTCAAAACTACGTAGTGGTGATCACCATCGTCAGCCAGAATATTGCTGCCGGAACCCAGCGCCCGCCACGCAATGCCCGCCTGGTCCATCTCATGAACAATTGCCGCTGCCTGAGGTTCAGTTTCCGGCGATAGGACCCAATCGATTGCGCCGCCCACTCGCAAACTTGTCAATTCAGCAAACCGCTTGCCCCGCTCAGCACGCACTTCCAGCCTGGACGCTAACTGCTCTAGCGCAGTGTCGCGTTCAAGAAACTGGTTTTGTTCGAGCATTTCATTCATCGTAGCGGTCTCAACTACAGTCTTGCTTTACGCGGTCTGTCCATCGCTTCGGTCACGCAACAATGCGACGAGCTGATCGCTAACACGGCTGACTGTGCCAGCTCCCAGTGTCAAAACGAGATCACCTGCCTGCACATGATCTCGCAAGGCCTCCGGTGCATTTTCAAGGGCGCCTACGTAACGCACATCCTTGTGACCAAATCGTTTAATCGCCGCCGTCAATGTTTCTGCCGTAGTTCCTTCGATCGGATCTTCGCTGGCCGCGTAGATATCGGTGATGAAAAGTGTGTCGGCGTTATTAAAGGACCGCGCAAACTCCTCCATCAGATCGTGCGTCCGCGTGTAACGATGGGGTTGAAAGAGCACTACAATCCTTCGTCCACCCGAACCGATTTTCGCAGCCGCCAGCGTCGCTTTAACCTCAGTGGGGTGATGCCCGTAATCATCCACAACCATCACGCCGCCAGCCTCACCTTTGAACTGGAAACGTCTTCCGGCTCCCGTAAAACTTCCCAGCGCTTCGGCTATCTGACTGAACGGAACATCGAGCTCAAAACCCACCGCTGTTGCAGCCAGCGCGTTATAAACGTTGTGCAAACCGGGAACTTGCAAAGTGATGTCGCCAACCACGTCTGCGCCATGCCAAACCGTGAATACGGAACCGAAGCTTTGGTCGTAACGAATCGCGTGAGCGGAAATGTCAGCCTGTGCACTGAGACCGTAAGTTATTCTGCGGCGTTCGATTTCCGGAATGATGGCCTGCACGTTTGGATCATCGAGGCACAGAACTGAGGCACCGTAAAACGGGACTTTGTTCACGAAGTTTGTAAAGCAGGCCCTGACATCGTCCATGTCGTTGTAGTAATCCATGTGCTCGCGATCGATGTTGGTAACAACGGCAATTGTCGGTGTCAGCATCAGAAACGAACGGTCACTCTCATCTGCCTCAACCACCATTAAATCGCTCGTGCCGAGGTGCGCATTTGAACCAAAAGCGCCAACCACACCACCAACAACGATTGTTGGATCCATGCCGGCGTGGCCCAGCACCGTAGCCACCATCGAGGTGGTCGTCGTCTTGCCGTGTGATCCGGCCACCGCGACGGTGTGCGGCTTCAAGCGCATCAACTCAGCGAGCATTTCGGCGCGCGGTATTACGGGGATGATCCGACGTTGTGCTTCGACGATCTCGGGGTTGTCGTCGCGCACAGCCGTTGAACGAACCACGACGTGCGCATCGCCAACGTTCTCGCTATCGTGGCCCTCGGTGAAATCAACACCCATTTCCTGAAGGCGATCCGTGACGTTTGATTTCTTCGCGTCGGATCCGGAAACGCGGAAACCCAAATTGACCAGCACCTCAGCGATCCCGGACATACCGATCCCGCCAATGCCGACAAAATGGACGTGTTGAATTCTTCTAAACATGATTCTTAGTGAGCAGTGGGCTGTCATCAGTGAGCAGTGGGCAGTGGGCAGTGGGCAGAAAACAGGTGGGCAGTAAGCGCTGGCTGCCCGACTGGTTCCCGTACCTTACGATTGTCAAAATATCCAATCTTCTATCCTCTGCTTTCTGCTTTCTGCTTCCTGCCTTCCGCCTTCTGCTTCCTGCCTCCCGCCTTCTGCTTCCCGACTTCTACCTATTGCCTTTTCTTTTCCACAAGCTCTTCAATCAGATCAACCACCGCAGCCGCTGCGTCGCCACGCGCGAGCTGCCGGCCGGCCTTTTCCATCGTCGTGATTCTCTCTGGCTCGCTGACCAGCGTCTCAATTTCACCTGCAAGTTTTTCTCCGCTCAAGTCCTTTTGCAAAATCATCTTTGCGGCGCCGGCTGCCACGAGGGCTTCAGCGTTCTTTCGCTGATGATCATCAGCCGCTAAAGGAAATGGAATCATCAGCGCAGCCTTACCGGCCGCGATCAGCTCAGCAGTTGTGGTAGCACCCGCGCGACAAATTACAAGGTCAACGTTGGCGAATGCCGAAACCATATCGTCAATGTATTTCGTTACGTTCACCTGCTCGCCCCAGCCCGCATCGAGATATGCTGCGCGCACTTTCTCAAAATCCGCTTCGCCGGTTTGGTGCGTGATGCGAAGCTTCGATTGCACACCGTTCAAATGCGGCAACGCAGCGATCATTCCGTCGTTGATTGCCCGCGCACCTTGCGAGCCGCCGAAAACCAGAATCGAAAACCGCTCCGGGTCACGCTTTCGTTCGGGTATCTCAAAGAACTCACGCCGTACAGGATTACCTGTGACCACCCCCTGGCGCGGGAAATAAGCCAGCGCTTCGTCAAATGAAACCGCAGCCTTGTCTACGACCCGCGCGAGACGTCGATTGGTCCAACCCGGCAACGCATTTGAGTCCATGACCAGAGTCGGCAGCCTGAGCAGTGCGGCTGTCATCAACACCGGCCCGGACACATAACCACCGGCGCCGATGACAATGTCGGGTTGAAACTCCCTCAGTAGTCTGCGGGCTTCAAGCAAACTCTTCGGTAGAATCATCAATCCCCGAATCCGGGCCGCCAGTCCTACATTTTTCAAACCGGCGCTTTCAATGAACGAAAGTTCGAAACCCGCTTTTGGAACCAGCTTGCTTTCAAGACCTCTGACCGTGCCTACAAATCTCATTTTCGATCCGGGATGGCGTCGCAGGATCTCGTTGGCAACTGCTATTCCCGGATAAATGTGTCCGCCGGTGCCCCCGGCGGCTATCATCACGCGCATTGCATTTCAGGACTCATAACTCAAGCTTGTAATTCAGAATTCAACCGTTACATGCCATTTCTGTTTTCAAAGCCACAAGCTGAAGCTTGAACTCTGAACTTCAAGCTTGTAGTTAAAAGTTCAACCGTTACGTGCGCTGGCGCCGATGGGACATGCGATGCTTGAACTCTGAACCGCAAGGCTATCCATAGCGTGATGACGCAACTCGGCTCGCTGGCGCCGTCCGTAGTTTCTTAGATCCCTTACCATTTCCGGTCCCAACAGACTTCACTTGTCCAAGATTGATTGGACCAGTTGCGTGTTGCGATATGTTTAGCAAAATACCCACGGCGGCGAGTGTCGTCACCAGCGACGATCCGCCGGAAGAAATGAACGGTAGAGGAATGCCTTTGGTCGGCACCATCGAAAGCACCACGCTCATATTAAATAGCGCCTGAACTACGATCCCTGTTACCAACCCCATCGACAAAAGCATTCCAAAGCGATCCGGCGCCAGCAGCGACGTGCGGATGCCGCGCCATAGGAATAGTCCAAAAACAAGCAAGACAGTCAGCGTTCCCACCAGCCCCAACTCTTCACCAACGACGGCAAAAATGAAATCAGAGTGTGCAAACGGCAGAAACAGCATCTTCTGTTTACCTTGAGCAAACCCAAGTCCGTTAGGCCCGCCGGAGCCAATCGCAATCAGCGACTGCACCACCTGAAATCCACTGCCCTGAGGGTCGGCCCATGGATCCAGAAACATAATCATGCGCCGCATACGAAACGGCACGAAGATTAGCAAACCGATCAGCCCTATCAATGCCGGCAACGCCACGAAGCCCAGATGAAGCAGCCGGGCGCCTGCTGTATATATAAGGACACCGAAAACGACGGCCAGCATCATGGCCGTGCCAAGATCAGGTTCGGCGACAATCAAAAGGGCCAGAAAACCTGTCACCGCGGCACAGGGGAAAAATGTGCGCCAGAACGAGCGTTCTTCGCCGGCTCGCTTTTCCAAAAAGTAAGCGAGAAAAATCGCCAGAGAGAGTTTTGCCAATTCAGATGGCTGAATTGAAAACTTGCTCAACTTAATCCATCGTCGTGCGCCATTCACGGGCGGAAAAGCAAAGACCGCGAGGAGTGTGACTATGGTGATTATCAGCAGTCCGTAAACCAGTCGGCGATCCTTCAATCTTGTGTAATCAAACTGCATTGCCACAATCATGGCGGCGAATCCGATGAGTGTCCAAATGCCCTGCTTAATTACGTAGAAGAACTGGTTGCCGTGTTCGCGCTGGGCCATTACCGCCGATGCGCTATAGACCATGACCACGCCGAACAGCGCCAACCCAACGGTTGCCGCGAAAAGCCATTTGTCCGGGTGTAGCTTCTTGGCCATCTCTTAAACCAGTCCAAAGTCCAATGTCCAAAGTCCAAAGTCCCAAAATCTCAGTTCCCAAATCTCCAATCCTACGCTCCAAGCTCCAGCGGTTATCCTGAGACGTGGGACTTGAGACTTGAGACTTCTTCCTTAAATACCTTCCCGCGATGTTCAAAACTGTCGAACATATCGAAGCTCGCGCAGGCAGGCGCAAGCAAAACCGTGTCGCCTGCTTCCGCTGCCTTAAATGAACGCGCGACAGCGTCACTCATATCGCTGGCGCGCTCGTGTACCATCAAGCTTCCCAACTCCGACGCTATGGTTTCAGCATCCTCGCCAATCAGGATCAACTTCCTAACTTTCGTTTCCACTAACTGAGCAAGCGGCTCGTATGGTGCTTTCTTTCCACGCCCGCCGAGGATCAACACGACTTTGCCGTCATCATCGGCAAACGCTTCGAGAGCTTTTACAGTCGCATCCACGCTGGTGGCTTTTGAGTCGTTGTAAAACTTCACGCCTCCTATTTCGGAAACAAATTCAAGGCGATGCTCAACCGGCTTGAAGTTCCGAATTGTCTCCCGCATTAACGAAGGCGCTGCGCCGCACGCCAGTCCTGCTGACAAAGCAGCCATAACATTCTCAACGTTGTGGAGGCCCCGCAGCTTCATTTCATCTTTGGCCAGGAGCATCTTCTCCGCCTTACCAGAGCGAGAAACAATTTCAGGGCCGCGTAAGAACAGTCCCTCTTCAAGCTCCTGCTTTGTGCTGAACATAGTCACGTGCGCGCGCAAGCCTTTAGCCCAGCTGGCAACGATTTCATCGTCGGCATTCAAAACGGCAACATCACCTGGGCCCTGGTTCATAAAGATCCGGTGCTTCGCGCCGGCATAGTCGGTCAGCGACTCGTAACGATCCATGTGATTTGGCGTAACGTTCAAAACCATGGCTACCTGCGGATGAAATTCCTTGATTGTCTCCAACTGAAAGCTCGACATTTCAACTACCGTCCAGCCGTCCTCACGTGAAGTTTCAACTAACGAAATTAACGGCGTCCCAATGTTGCCGCCCACCTGTGTTGGCAAGCCCGCATCTTTCAACAACTCACCGATCAAGCTTGTGGTGGTGGTCTTTCCATTTGAGCCGGTGATCGCGACCATCCGCCCTTTCAAGAATCTTGCCGCCAGCTCGACTTCACCAATGACCTCAGCGCCCGCGCGTTCCGCATACCGGAGGGGAATTGCCTTCGACGGTATCCCCGGACTGATCACCAACAGATCAATCTGATCCAACAACCAGCCTGGCACATCCCCTGGCAAACAACCGATGCCGCTTGTTTTTAGTTCGCGCGCCTCGAGTGTCCATTCCTCGAACGGCTTCGCATCATTCAGCGCCACGATTGCGTCGCGGTGCGCTAAAAACTTAGCGCAAGCGACACCGCTGCGTGCCGCGCCCATGACCAAAACTTTCTTGCCTGCAACTTCCAATCAATTCCTCGACCTCACCAGCTTCGCCCGCTACAGGCGTTTGGGGTACAACCTTCAGGTTGCTGCTTCGCCTCAAGCCTCTCTATACCACTCAGGCCTCAAACCCAACGCAGCAAGCTAAAGCTTGTACTCTAACCGCCTCTTAGCGCAGCTCACTCACTCAGCGCAGCTTCAGAGTCGACAGGCTCAGCAGCGCAAACAGAATCGCCAGAATCAAAAATCGAAAAACAATTTTCGATTCTTTCCACCCCTGCATTTCAAAGTGATGATGCAATGGCGTCATCTTAAACAGACGCCTTCCGGTACCCGTGGTGCGCTTGGTCATCTTAAAAACGCTCACTTGGAGCATCACGGAGATGGCCTCAATCACAAACACCCCGCCGACCATCAGCAGCATGAATTCCTGCTTCGTCAGCACGGCCACCGTCCCAATGGCGCCGCCGATTGCAAGGCTGCCGACGTCACCCATAAAAACTTCCGCAGGCGGCGCGTTATACCAGAGGAAACCCAAACTCGCCCCAGCCATAGCCCCGCAGAAGACGGTCAGCTCAGCAGCTTCCGGCCGGTGGGTCAGATCCAGATAGCTCGCCCAGCGCGCGTCGCTGCTTAAATAAGTCAATGCCGTCAGCGCGGTCATCGCGATGAATGTGACGCTAATGGCCAGTCCATCCAATCCATCCGTCAGGTTCACTGCATTTGAAAATCCCAACAGGACGATGATGATGAACAGCAAATACAGAATCGGGCCGATGAAACTAACCCCAGTGGGTCCGGCAGTGGCCTTTATGAAGGGGAACATCACGTTCCACGAATAGTCACTGGCAAAATATTTTGTCAGTACGAACAGTACGGCCCACACCCCGATCGCAATCAGCAACTGGCCCAGAAGCTTTTGTTTGCCGGTTAACCCAAGACTGCGTCGCTTCGCCAACTTGAGATAGTCGTCCGCAAACCCGATGGCCCCGAAAAGTAATGTCGCGATGACCACTGTCCAAACGTAAACACTAGACAGCTTGGCCCATAGCAAAGTGGATACGGTCACTGCCCCTACGATCAGCACGCCGCCCATCGTCGGCGTACCGCGTTTGGCCATGTGCCCCTGAGGTCCTTCCTCGCGAATCTGCTGGCCAATGTTCCATTTGCGTAGGGCTTCAATTAACTTGCCGCCGAAGACCAGCGAAAGCAGCAGCGCCGTGATAGAAGCGTAGGCAGTCCGAAACGTGACGTACTGGAAGACATTCAGGGCCTTGACGAGATACCATTCTTTATCCTTGAAATGGTGGAAGATCAGCTCGTATAGGACGTAATAAATCATTCGCGAATCAATGTTCTAACAGTATGACAGGCATTCCTGCCTGTCTTTCTCAACCATCAACTTCCTGTTTTTCCTACCAGGATTTTCATCGATGAGATACCACCTCACTCAGCCTCGTCACTTCCAGCTAAAGGAAAACGTTCCCGCAGCGCGCTGACGATCTTGTCCGTCGCAACGCCTCGAGAACCTTTTACGAGGACGAGATCGCCCTCACTTACTTCCCGCATTAGCGCTTCGGCAGCGTCATCCGAGGATTCGAAGAACGCAGTCTGTTTCATCCCAGCTTCTTTCGCGCCAGCGATGATCTCTGTCGCCAAACCGCGCACACCCCACAGCACGTCGATCCCGGCCGCGGCGATTTCGCGTCCAGCCTCGCGGTGAAGATCCGGCGCATCAGGTCCCAGCTCCAACATCTCACCGGCGATAACGATCCGCCGCTTTGATGTCTTTCCTGCCTCCGTAATCGTTCGCACCATGTTCAAAAGCGAACGCGGATTGGAATTGTACGAGTCGTCGATTGCTCTGAAACCGGCAGCGAAATCAAACACCTGCCCTCGCATCTTCGGAGGCGTGGCCGTCTGCAAAGCCTCAGCGATTTGCGCCGGCCCAATTCCAAGGCTGGTGGCCACCGCTGCAGCGGCCAGCGCATTCATCAAATTGTGACGCCCACTCATCGGCAAGGTAGCTGGAGCTTCTCCCAGCGGAGTCGACAGACGAAACTTGATCAGTCCCAGGTGACCGGTATCGATTTCCGTTGCCGCGACGTCTGACGGATTATCGATGCCAAAAGTGATCGTGCGCCCTTGATGCTTTTCGCGCATCTTCATCACCCACTCGTCATCCGCGTTTAGCACAGCAACGCCGCTCGGTTTTAAGCCCTCGATCAGTTCAGCCTTAGCAGCGGCGATGTTTTCAATACTCCCCAGATGCTCGAGATGGACCGGCGCCACCATCAACTCAACAGCGACATCCGGGGGCGTGATCCGACACAGTCGTTCAATCTCATGAGTAGGCGATGACATTCCCATTTCGAGAACCGCCAGATCGAAGTCGTCGGGCGACCTTCCTTCGCTAACCATGCGCAGGACCGACAGGGGCAGACCCAAACCGTTGTTGTAGTTTCGCTCGCTCTTCAACACGCGACGGCCGGCGCTCAGGAGTAAGTGCGCAGTCAACTCCTTGGCTGTTGTCTTACCTGCACTGCCGGTAATTCCGACAACCGGTTTGGCCCAGGCCTGGTAGACGCGATGGGCCAGCGTTTGAAGCGCAGCAATCGCATCATCAACGAGAAGCAGACGATCCTTCAAAGACGCTAAATGTGAATCGCTGTTCACTCGATCAGTGCGCGCCACCGCGGCGATTGCTCCACGACGAAACGCATCTTCGATAAATCCGTGACCGTCGGCAAACTCTCCGTTGAAGCCGGCGCGGGCGTAGTCTTCCTGTGACAAAGCAAAGAAGAGTTCGCCCGCATCAACCGACCTCGAATCGATGGAATAATCGGTAATTTCTTTGTCAAACAACTCTGGGTCCGTCTCGTCAGCGACGGCGCCCATCAAAATCGCAGCTTCGCGTACATTCACGTTATGCCAACCTCTTGCTCCTCAACCAATCTCCCGGCAAGTGCCGCCGCATACTCCTCAGTATACTGACCTGATTGAGACGGCGCAGATTCCGGCTCGGAAAATATTTCGTCAGACTGGTTGCGGACCGTCGCCGACTTGTGCATCGTGCGCCTGAGTCGTACGCGTTTCCTGCAAGCCGTTACCCGGTCTCTTAAGCCGGCTTCCCCTTCCCGCCTTCCGCGCTGCGTAGAGAATTCGTTTCCAAAGAACTCGTCGCTGAGCAGTGAATGGGGGTTCATTTGCTGGCTCCGTGAATTGTTTACTACGTAACGCAAACTGTTAGTTTGCGAGCGCCACGCCTGCAAGTCGTTAACGTTTCATTCCTCTAACAACACGGGCATCTAGAGTACCGTCCGCAAACTAACAGTTTGCGTTACGTCATTCGCGTCTTCCGAAATCAACGTAGACCGTTTGGCCCGGCCGTAGCTCAGCTCCCGGTTCAGGCCTCTGTTTCACAACCCGCCCTTCGCCATGAGCTTCCACCTGCATTCCCAGTTGCGCGCAAGAGCGGGCGACATCTCTCACGCTCTGTCCGCGCAAGTCAGGCATGACGATCGCCTTGGCGGTGGCAACCGCATAAACGATCTCACCTCCGCGGTTGTCGCGCGCTGCGACTTTCGGCAACGTGGCGGCTCGGTATTGGTCCTGCCGGGCCTCCTCTTCGCGTTGCTGCACAGACTGGTCCGGCACGTTCAAGTTTGCAGCGATCAGCTCGTTCGGCTGTTTGAAATCGGTATCAGGCATCACGCCCAACTCCGGAAGGATTTTCTCGGCGATTTGCTGAAACACCGGCGCGGCGACATCGCCGCCGTGATATGCGCCGGCGGGCTCATCGATGACCACGATAATAACGACTGCTGGATTACTTACTGGCGCGAAGCCCACGAAAGATGCGATGTGCTTTGTCAGCGAATACGTTTTTGTCTTCGGATCGATCTTCTGGGCAGTGCCGGTCTTTCCGGCAGCGGAGTAACCATCCAGTTGCGCTTTCTTTGCTGTGCCGTTGACGGTCACGCTTTCAAGCATACCTCTTAACAGCGACGCGGTTTCCTTGCTTATGACTTGACGCTGTTCGGGGTTCGGTCGATAGACCGTTCCTCCGCCTTCGTTTCTAATTTCGCGAACCAGATGCGGCGCGACCCGTACGCCGTCGTTTGCCAGTGCGCCAAACGCGGCGGCCATCTGCAGCGGCGTCACTCCCACTTCCTGTCCAATCGCCACCGACCCAATTGATGAAGGCAACCAGCGTTTGACCGGATGAAGGATGCCCGCCGTTTCGCCTGGCAGTTCTACGCCCGTTCGCGAACCAAAACCAAAACGGGTGATGTATTCGTGCATAGCGGGATCGCCAACGCGCATTCCCAGCTTGATCGCCGCCACGTTGCTCGACTTGGCGAGAGCCTCCGTAAGGGTTAGCGCTCCAAAGGGAAGGTGGTCACGAATCACTCGTTTCGCCACGGTGATGGAGCCCATCTGGCAGTCGATCACTTCGTTCGGTTTTGCCAATCCCTTTTCTAGAGCGGCGGCAAAAGCTACGATTTTAAAAGTTGAACCGGGTTCATAGATATTCTGCAGGGCCCAATTGGCTCGCTGGTCGGGAGTCGCGGAGCCAACATCGTTTGGATCAAACGTAGGGGCATTCGCTAACGCAAGGATTTCGCCTGTGTGCGGATCGAGGACTATCGCGGTGCCTGACTTTGCCCTCGATTGTGAAACCGCAGCGGTCAACGCGGCTTCGGCTTGATACTGAATGCTTTGATCCACGGTCAGAATAATCGTCTGACCAACGCGGCCGGGAACCTCCGTGCTTTCATAGGCACGCCCTCTCGAGTCTCTTTCGATAAAGATCTTGCCTGGTTCACCAACAATCTTTTCGTTATAGACCTGTTCGATCCCAGCTAATCCATTCCCATCCAGGCCCACGTAGCCAAGAATATTCGCGGCCAACGATCCGTGCGGATAAAAGCGCTTGGGCTCTTTCTGCGTGTGGACCGCCTTGAGTTGAAGAGCTTCGACCTGCAAAGCCTGTCCAGGCGCCAGCCGTCGAGCGACCCACATGAAACGCCGGCCACTCTTTCGCGCCTCGACGATCCGATTAAGTAAACTCTCCCGATCGATTCCCAGCACTGGCCCGATCAAACTCGCCGTGCAATCGATCTCGCTCATTGCTCGAGCATCGTCCTTGTCGAATTCATCGGGAGCAATTGACACTGAAATCGTGTCAATGCTTCGCGCCAACTCCCGCCCCTGTCGATCCAGGACAGGTCCTCTTTGCGGGCTACTCTCGATGGAGTCCTGCTGTTGCTGCTGTGCGCGCTCGACGAGCTTTTCGTGACTTGAAACTTGCAGGTAGACGAGCCGAACACTAATTGCGAGCATCCAGAAAACGACGAAAGCCGCAACAAAAAGCGTGCGGCGAATCGAAACGTCGGGTTGTGCTTGTGATTGAGCGGAACGGCGCGCCAACATCCCTTGTTACATCCCTTCTATTAACTCCCGTGAGCGACGACACTCGCCCCGCAAGAACCAGCGGGGAGACGGCAGCAGTATTAACGCTGAAACGTCGCGGAAGGATTGAGCAAAGCCGGGGCGACCGTTACCTGCCTGGCGGCCTTTTGATTTTCCAGTTGGCCAGCCACTAGAGGCTTGAGACCAAGCTCACGAGCTTCGGATTCAAGCCGGGCCGGAGCAAATGCCTGCTCACGCATTAACATCAAGTGCTGTTGCTCCTGAAGCAACTTTTCGCGCTCACGGCGTAGCCCCTCGCTCTTGTATCCATATTGCACGGCTGCGAAGTGCTGTTGCGCCGCGAAGAGAAAGCCGCCGGCTAGAAGCAAACCACAAAACAGCAACACGGCGAGACGGTAGAGGGCACGCACGTCGCGATCATGATGAATCTTGGCATTGCGCTGTTTCGAGGGAACTCTTGTCATGCGGGGAACTCCGGGGTCTGTTTTCTGTTTATGAGATCTCAGCTCTCAAATTGAACCTAACTTTTCTGAGCTCTAAGGTCTGAAGTTTCAGGTCCAGTTTTGAGATCTCAAATTTGGAATCTGAGATCCAGGATTCAAAGCCTGCGACAAGCGCGCAACTTTGCGCTGCGCGATCGGGGATTCGCATCGACTTCCTGGGCGTCTGGGACGACTGGACGCTTCGTAAGTATTTCAACGGCGTTTCGCGCTCCACAGGTGCAAACCACGATAGGGGAGCGCGTTCGAGATCCGCAGTCGCAGTAGCCTGACAAACGGCGGAACTCCTGTTTCACTATCCGGTCCTCAAGGGAGTGAAAACTAATGACAGCGAAACGACCATCGGGTTGTAAAAGATCTACTGCTGTTTCGACGAATCGGCCTAAACCTTCAAGCTCTTGATTGACTGCAATGCGTAAAGCTTGGAAAGTTCGTGTAGCCGGATGGATTTGCCATCGCTTACCCGATGCCGCTGCGCGGGCCACCAGGTCGGCCAGTTCTTTTGTTGTTGTGATCGCCTTCCCTTGTTCGCGACTTTCTACAATCCATTTGGCGATGCGGCGTGAGTTTCGTTCTTCACCAAACTTGTAAATGATTGCTGCTATCTCTTCTTCCGGGAGTCGCAACAGGAGATCAGCGGCTGTCTCCTGCCCACTGTCGGGATTCATCCGCATGTCGAGCGGTGCGTCAAACCGAAAGCTGAAGCCCCTGGTTGGCGAGTCAAACTGCAGAGACGAAACTCCGAGATCCGCAAGGATGCCATTTGGCGTCGATTCCCCAACCTCTTCAAGCACGTGGTCTAGCTCGCGATAGTCAGCGTGGACTGGACGAAAACGTGTGCCGAACCGGCTTAACCGTTCGCTCGCCAAGCTCAGTGCTTCCCGATCCCGATCGATCCCTATAACGCGTGACTCAGTCGTGGATTCAAGTACCGCCTCGGCATGTCCGCCAAGGCCCACCGTGCAGTCGACAAACAAACCGCCTCGCTCGGGCCCGAGGAATTGGATCGTTTCTCGAAGCAGCACGGGGCGATGGGGCGCGCCCATGCCCCCCAAAGGCGCAGCCATCACCACCGCCCCGTGATCTCGTTCAAAGAACTGTCAGCTCGTGAATCGTGAACGTGAATCGTGAATCGTGAATCGTCAATTCTTTCCATTTACGATTTACCATTTACGATTTACTAAATGCCCAGCTTCGCAATCGCCGCCTCGTCTTCTTCGGTATAAGGGTCTGCCAGTAGCCGGGCTTTGAAAACGTCGAGCTCCCAAACTTCCAGGTAGGTCAGATACCCCAACACCGCAACGTCACCCATAACGCCTGCGCTCTTCCGCAGAAGTGGATGAATCAGCAGCCTGCCCTGTCCATCGATCGTTGTTTGCTGTCCGTAGTAGTTCGTTCTGTCAAGGAACTTGCGCCGGGCCGGGTCCATCGTCGGCAAAAGTGAAAGTCGTTGTTCTATCGACTCCCATTCCGGGAGCGGGTAAATTCGAACGTTGTCACCGGTAAGACTTGTTATGTAGAATTCGCCGCCATGTTTTTCGTCAACCAGGCGACGGAAGGGAGTCGGCACCTTTAGCCGACCCTTTGCATCTATCCGGGCCGTGTAGTTTCCCCGCAGCATCAGATTTACCGGTCAATGAAATTGGCGGGTGGCCATCCAGGAAAAGTTACCATGATCGGGTTCGCTACGAGGTTGGACCCACTTCCGACCACTTCTGACCACCCACCGCCGGATACTACGCTCCATCAAAAGGGGTGTCAATAGATAACCTTGCAATATCCTTAGGTTTTTTGCGATCTGCGCGGTTTACTCGAATCTTACTGTTCGCCTATTGTCGGCCAGTGCACTGTGATCTTCAGAATGCCCTAGCGCTCATACGGCTCGTTTAGGACGGAAAGTTACGGTTCCGCCTCACCCACGCTAGCTGAAGCTTGAACTCTTAACTGCTACGCGAAGTTCAGAGTTCAGACCTTCCCGCCGCCGTCATACCTAAGCAACTGAGTTCAAGACCCAAACTGTATCTGAACGTGCAAAGGCTGATAGGCAGGCGATAACCGTTGATGTATATTGGCGCGCCATGTTTCTGCCATCATTCTCCTGTCTACTTACCGGCTGATGAACGTCGATTCCATTGGATTTTTCGGGCTTCTATTGTTCGGTTTGCTCGCTGCCGGCGCGAATCTTTTGGGCGGATTTGTGCTCATTAGCGCGGGTGCGCACCGGTTGGGAGAACGCTTCCTCAAATACCTGGTCGCCCTGGGCGCCGGATTTATGCTGGCGGCCATCTTCATCGAAATCATTCCGGAAACATTTGCTATTTGGACCGAGAACCTCGAGGGCAAGGCTGCGGCTGAGGCTGTAGTTGGCGCGATGACGCTTCTCCTGGCCGGCTATCTATTGATCCAACTCTTCGAGCACACGATTGCGCCCCACTTCCACTTCGGGCCTGAAACGCATCCGGAGTCGTTCATGAAGCCGTCGGCTGCATATGCGGCGGTGGGCGGCCTTTGGATTCACACTTTTTTTGACGGCGTTTCAATAGCCGCAGCATTTTTGGTTGACTTCCGCGTGGGCATTTTGGTTTTTATCGCGATCCTGCTACACAAGATGCCTGAAGGTTTTACGGTGGCCTCTATCATGCTTGCTTCAGGGCGCTCGGCGCGAACCGCGCTGATAGCAACATCGGCTATTGGCGCGGCAACTCTAGCTGGTGTGGTGGCGGTTGCACTGCTAAACACAAGGATGAGTAATGCCGTTGGTTACGCACTCCCCTTTTCAGCAGGCGTCACGCTCTACGTGGCCGCCAGCGATTTGATACCGGAGGTTAACCACAAAGAAGACAGAAACCCGACGGTTTCAATTGTCGTTTTTGTGGGAGTGGCGCTTTTCTATCTATTGCATAAGTTGATCGAGGGGTAGCTGGTAAAGCAAACTGTTAGTTTTGCGGAAGTTTGGATTACATGCAGCATCTAATTTAACGTACGGTCCGCAAACTAACAGTTTGCGTTACGAAGAAGTTAAAGCTTTCATTGATACAGACGTTTTTCAGAATTGAGTCGTACATGCTCCGGATACTTCCGGCGCTCATGTTCACAGCCGTCGTCCTCTTATCAGCACTGCAGGGGACGGTTGTCGCGCAGACTGCTAAGTCGCCAATCCCACTCCCCTCCCCTTTCACGCCCATAATCGATTACGGCAACGTCATCGATCCGGAAACGCGTAAGAAGCTTGAGGCGATGTATTTAAATCTCAAGCAACGCGCGGATATTGAATTTGCGGTAGTGACGGTTGATACGACCGGTGACCGAGACATCTTCGAATACTCGCTCGATGTCGCGCGTGGCCTGGGCATCGGATCAAAAGAAGGCGAGAAGAATGGGTTCCTACTCCTGGTCGCTGTAAAGGATCGGAAATACTTTACTCAGGTCAGCGATCATCTCGAAGGCGACCTTAACGACGGACTCGTCGGCCAGATCCAACGTGAAAGGCTCGTTCCGGAGTTTAAAAGGCAGAATTACAGCAAAGGTATCTACGACACAGTCCAGGCTTACGTTGCAACCCTGGCAGCGAAACGCGGCTTCACCGTCGAAGGAATAGACCAGCGATATGCCTATAGAGCAACGCCGGTACCGTCACGTCCTCGCTCAAAACCCGGCGGTCTTCCCGGTGGGTGCTGCACGATTCTGGTTATTGGATTCATCATCATTATCCTGATTGCTGCCAGCCGGGGCCGCGGCGGAAGGGGCGGGCGAGGAGGCGGTGGCGGGGGCGGCGACTGGTGGAAATGGGCGGTGGTTGGCGGCCTCATAAACGCAGCGACAAGCGGCAGCGGGCGTTCGAGTGGCTGGGGTGGTGGCGGGTTTGGTGGCGGTGGCGGCGGATTTGGCGGCGGTGGAGGTTTTGGCGGGGGATTTGGCGGAGGCGGCAGCTTTGGCGGAGGCGGCGCCGGGGGCAGCTGGTAGGCTGATTCGGCAAGCGGTAAATTTCTGTTAGTATTCAGGCACACGATACGAAATGGTTAAAACGAGTGTCCAGGAAGCATTGAAGGGTCTTCTGAAAGACCTGCACGCAACGCATGGAGAAAACCTTGCTTCGGTCGTGCTTTATGGATCGGCTGCAGTCGGCGACAACATCGAGTTGCGCTCTGACTACAACCTGCTCATAACACTTCATCGCATTAGTCCAGAAGACCTGCGTGAGGCGCAGGCGCCGATGCGCGAGTGGCAACGGTTGGGACATCCCCTCCCCGTCTATTTCACTGTCGAGGAACTCTCCGACGCTGCTGACGTATTTCCCATCGAGTATCACCAGATGGCCGACGCTCGCGTGGTGCTTTACGGACCGGATCCATTTGCCTCGCTCACGTTTTCTGACGTCAACCTGCGTCACCAAACCGAGTATGAGCTGAGAAGCAAACTGATTCAGCTGCGCCGGATGTACATCCCGGCATCAGTTTCGATCGAGAAGCTTTGCGACTTGATGACTGATAGCTTGTCGAGTTTCGCAGCTTTGTTTCGCGCGGTTTTGATTTTGTACGGAGAGCATGCGCCGGTGGCCAAACACGACTGCGTTCGCGCGATGGTGCGACGATTCGGAATCAATGGCGAACCGTTTGAAAAGATTTTTGAATTCCGCGCCACCGATTATCTGCCCCCAAATGAAAAAGAAGCTAACGATATCTTTGCCGCTTACATGGAGCAACTTCAACAGGTTGTCGAAGTGGTGGATGAATTCGATCGGGCACACAGTCAGGAGAAATGAAATGATTCAACGACGAATATCTTTACTTGCTTTGGTTGTTTTCGTGGCCGCAACTGCCAGTGGGTGCGGCTACAACACCTTGACTACCAAGCAGCAGAATGTGAAGGGGAAATGGGCCAACGTGGAAACGCAACTGCAACGGCGCGCCGACCTGATAAACAATTTGGTTGAGTCAGCCAAGCTCGCAGGTATTCAGGAGCAGGAGGTCTTTGGCAAGATTGCCGAAGCGAGATCCAGATTACTCAACGCAACCGCGCAGTCGCCTCAGGGCGAAGGCGGTGACAAAAGCCCGGAGCAGAAACAGGCCGTCATCGACGCATCCAATAGTTTTGGCGGCACGATCGGTCGGTTGCTGGTCTTGCAGGAACAGTATCCCGTACTGAAGTCTAACGAGAATTTCCTCAAGCTGCAGGACGAAGTTGCCGGCACCGAGAATCGAATTGCCACATCCCGCACTGACTATAACGCCGGTGTGCAGGATTACAACACGACAAGGGCCAAGTTCCCCACAGTCATTTCCGCGAAACTCTTTGGCTTCAAGGAAGAGCCTTACTTCAAAGCGGAAGAAGGAGCGACGCAGGTTCCGAAGATCGATTCGAGCGGTTTACGACAGAGCGCACCGGCTCCGGCGCCTTCGAAGTAAGATTAATAACGGACTAGAAAAGGAAAGGCCGCCTGGAATCGGGCGGCCTTTTTTTCGAGTTTGTTTGTGTGATTTGCTTAGTTTGTTGAGTCAGGGAGAGACTCTACGAACTCGGGATGGGAGGTTCGCAAACTAACAGTTTGCGTTACGACAGTCTAAAAGCCGCGCGAGCTACACATGGCGCAGTGATCGCAGGGTTTGCCGCCGGGTTCGACGTTACAAATCTTTTCCTTTTCGAAGAAATCTACCAGCTCCGTCACGGTCGCTTCTTCGATACCAAATTTCTCCTGGCTGGGATGCGAGTAGGGTGCGTTAATGCCAGCGAGCCACGGAGAGTGGGTTATCAGAACCGGTTTTTGGGGTGCACGAGAATTGGACGATGAATTCGGAGTGCCTTGCGGCTCGGTGGAATCAGAACTTACTTTGGCTTCGAGGTGGGCAATTTTTCGCTGCAACTCGCTTAGGCCTGCGCGTACCGCCGCAAGCTCGGCACTCACTTCACCTTTGGGTTGAGGACGACTCAATGCCGGGCTGCTACCCCCCGCCACTCGACGAGCAATTCTCTCGGCCATCTCTCGCGCTTGGTCCAATTCCGTGCTCATAAGTAGGACAGGCAATCTCTCTGTCTGTTGTTGGCTGTTCCTAACCGAATCACCCGGGACACTTTTCCCTCATCGGATGACAGACAAAAACTCTTCCTACTTCAGGAGGTCGATGTAATCCACCACGCCAACAATAGCTGAATCGATCGCTGCCTGGGGTTTTCCAGTCGCTGCTGTCGAAGCGCCCCAGCCCTCCTGCACTATCAAAACTGTGTCGCCTACTCCCGCATCAACTGAATCCAGGGCCAGCACCGAGTAAGCGGTTTCCTCGCCTTCGGGAGTTATCTGTTGGCAGAGCATTATGCGCGCGTTCTCGTAGCGCTGGTTCTTCTGTGTCGCGACAATGTTGCCAACCACCTTAGCGAGAATCATCCATCACCTGTCTGGCAGTCTTAGTCGAGCCATTCGTTACGTGTCCATCCGAATCCACGATGCCGATAATCGTGCAATCCGTCGGCGTGTCTTCGCGCTTAAAAGGAAAACTGGCTTCTTTTCCACGACACCAGAAAACGAGTTCGCCGACACCAGCGCCGATGGCATCAACCGCTACCATCGGCTTTCCGATGGATTTCAGATCTTTGTTGAGCGTCTGGACCACAAGCAGCTTCCGCCCTTCAAGTGCTTCGTTCTTGACGGTGGCCACCACGGTGCCGATTACGCGTGCCAGTTGCATGAAATTATGTGCGAAGCTCCGAACCGCCGTTTCCACTAATGTACCGCTCAACCACGTTGATGAATATATTCAGGCGCTCGTCAGTACGCGCTTGGGCTTCGGTCAGACTCGCTTGCGCTTCGGTCAAACTCGCTTGGGCTTCAGCCACGAGATTGACGTTCTCGTCAGTTCGCGCGAGCGCCTCTGTTAGGTTCCCTACTATCCCCAAGGTATCGATCAATGCATCGGAGAACCTGCGCGAGTCCGCCACTTGAACTTCCCGCATGACATCAATCTCGGCAGCAAACCTGGCTTGATGCTCGACGATGAATTCAATTTTCTTGTTCATCTCTTCGTTACTCATGAAAGTCTCCTTTCCTGGTAGCGGTAAATGAAACGCGGTGAAGGTTAGGGCGGTGACTCACTCGTCCTTCGCGATGTCCACCGTATCAATTACACCGACAATGGCGGCGTCGACAGGCGCGTCTTTCATGCCCTGGGCTAGTCGCGCGCTGGAACCAGCAACGACCAATACCCTTTCATGAAAACCAGCTCCCACCGTGTCGACAGCTACCACGTAACCGGTGGTATCGCTGCCATCGACGTTGATTGGACGTACGATCAGCAGCTTTTTTCCAAGTAGCCGTTCGTCCTTTTGTGTCGAGACAACGGTGCCGAGGATGCGCGCGATGATCATGCCTACCGATTACCGATCGGAAGTGCGTCATCCACACTGCCATGCGGACGCGGAATCACGTGCACGCTCACCAGCTCACCAACGCGTCGTGCAGCAGCCGCACCAGCGTCCGTGGCTGCCTTAACAGCCGCGACGTCTCCACGCACAATCGCCGTCACGAACCCGGCGCCAATCTTCTCGTATCCAATCAGCGTAACGTTTGCGGCCTTGACCATTGCATCGGCCGCTTCAATCATCGCGACCAGACCTTTGGTTTCAACCATGCCAAGTGCTTCCTGCATCAGTTGCTCCTCTTAGAACGGAAAATGGTAAATCGTGAATGGTAAATAGTAGTCAACTTTGCTGTTATTTACCATTAACCATTTACCAAACGTTGCCTGGGTTTTGAGTGTGGACTGCCTGCGTCAGCAATTCCACTAATTCTTCGCGACTCAACGAGATTTTTGCGTCACCGTTCGCTGAGCCCAGGCCAGTTGGCTGCCGGTCGATCTCCCGTCGGGCAAACGAGCGTTGTTCCATGTAGATAGCCGCAAGCCTGACATCGCCCGGATTCACCAAGATAACCTGCCGCTTCCCGGAGATTGATTAACTTTTCAATCGCGTCGGCAGGTAAGTTCTGCGAGCCACCCAGGATGCGGGCAAGTATCGCGATCCGGGCCGTGTGCTCAAGTGTTTCAAGTCTGATCGAATGCTTGCCACGGATCAGACCCATAGGCGACGGCGCCATGGTTCGCCATCAGCAAGGCATTGTGATGTTTCACAAATGGGCGCATGGCTTCAGTGACTTCATTAGTTGAAGGTGTCCCATAGCTCGTTAACGGCACGCACCCCAGCGTGAGGATCACTTCGGAAAGAATTGGTTGATCGATTGCCAGCCCGGCGACAGCGAAGGCAGTGCCGTGAGGCGGATGTGCGTGACAAACGGCATTAACGTCCAGACGCTCCTGATATATCAGAAGATGCATCTGCAGCTCACTCGATGGTTTTCGGTCAGTTAAGGGCTTGCCATTAGCGTCTGTAACTGCGAGCGAGTCCTCGGTCATCCGGCCTTTGCACATCATCGTTGGCGTCGCAACGATCCGGCCGTCGTCGAGACGCACACTGATATTGCCGTCAGACGAAACGACGTAGCTCCGTTCATACAGGAGCCGGCCGATGTTTACTATTTCCCGCCTCGCGGTAACTTCATCCATAACGTAACTAAACTCTACTACAATTCCTGTTCGCTCATCTCCGCGACTGGCTCGAATTGGGTTTTATTCCTGTGATCAGTAATTGCACTGGACTGCGGACGGGCCAGGTAATAGGAAAGCGATTCCAACGAGGTGGTGAGGTCAACAGTCTTAACTTTCACGTCGAGCCTGGTATTTAACGACGCAGGGGCAAAATTCAGAACGGCTTTGATACCCGCGGACATAATGTGATTAAGCACCCTTTGCGCCGCTCTCGCCGGCACCGCAATGACCATGACGTCGATTGCTTTCTCTTTCACAAGTTGCGGCATGCGTTTCACATCTTCGATAGCTATCTTCTCTTCGCCTACCTTGCGTCCAATTTTTGCTTCGTCATTATCAAACAGGGCGACGACCGAAAAGTTTGACCTGGAAAATCCTCGGTAATTCGCGAGCGCCGTTCCCAGCCGTCCAGCGCCAACAATCCCGACGCGATGCGGCCGGTCGAGTCCCAGGATCTTGGTGATGTGCACACGCAAGTCTTCAACTGAATAGCCGACCCCACGTACGCCAAACTCGCCAAAGTAGCCCAGGTCTTTCCTGATCTGCGCGGAATTAAGATTGAATTGTTCCGCCAGTGCCTGCGACGAAATACTCTTTATACCAGCCGCAGAAAGAGTATTCAGGCAGCGAAGGTATATGCTCAGTCGATTAGTGGTTAATTCTGAAATCTTCTCTGACTTCATTGAGGGCCTGCCGTTTAGTATAGACCGAATGCCTCGTTTACTGAACCAAGCGCGTTAGCTCCATTGTAAAGCATGGGGGCGTTGCGGTTGCTATATCCATCAACTACAATCGCGTAAACTTGACCTGCAAAACTTAGCCAATGATTGCACACTTGTCCGGCACTCTTCTCTCCAAACAACCAAATTCTGTAATCCTCGACGTTGGCGGTGTTGGGTACGAAGTTAACATTCCTGTTTCGACGTTTTATGATCTCGAGGAACCTGGTTCGAGTGTGCAGCTTCGGATCTATACGCACGTCCGCGAAGACACGCTTCAGCTCTTCGGCTTTAAAACCGCACGCGAACGCGAGCTCTTCCTGCGTGTGATCTCCGTAAGCGGGATTGGCCCACAACTGGGAATCAAATTGCTATCCGGAATGAGCGCGGATGAAATGATCGCCTCGATTCGCACCAACAATCTGGCGAAGTTGACGTTAATACCTGGCATCGGTAAGAAAACTGCCGAGCGTCTGGCGATGGAACTACGGGACAAGATCGCATCGCTTTCGTCGCCGGAATTGGAAGAAGAATTGGGCGCAAAGACCGCAACGGGCGCACCGGTTGTCACCGAAGATTCCATGCGGGCTGATGTATTGTCCGCATTGCTGAATTTGGGTTACCAGAGAAATGCTGCCGAGAAAGCTGTGACGTCAGCGGTCGACGAAGGCGGCGACATCTCCGTCGAAGTGATCCTGCGTCGCAGCCTGCGGAAGCTGGCAAAAGCGTAAAGCAAACTGTTAGTTTGCTTATCCGTAATCTGTAGGTGCGTCACGCTATAAACGTCCACGAAACGGGATGCCGGCGGAGCGCCACCCCCAATAAGTCTTATGTCTACCGAATCCGGACCAGCACGAGCCCCATTAACGGACGCCGAACGTCAATTTGAGTTGACCGTTCGCCCAAATCGGCTCATCGATTACATCGGCCAGCGCCAGGTGAAGGAAAATTTGCGCGTCTACATGAAGGCTGCTCTGCAGCGGAAGGAAGCGCTCGACCACGTGCTGCTAACCGGTCCTCCCGGCCTTGGCAAAACAACGCTGGCCAACATCATCGCCAACGAGATGGGCGCTGAACTACGTTCAACCGCTGGACCCGCAATTGAAAAAGCCGGCGACATCGCCGCACTCCTGACCAACCTTCAGGAGGGCGACGTCCTCTTCATCGACGAGATTCATCGTCTACTTCCGGCGTTGGAAGAAAAACTCTATCCGGCGATGGAAGACTACCAACTCGATCTGCTGATCGGTCAGGGCGCTGGCGCGCGTTCAATAAAACTCGATCTGCCGAAATTCACTTTGGTGGGTGCCACAACTCGAGCCGGTCTGATCACAGCTCCTCTACGTGGGCGTTTCGGAATTATTTTCCATCTTGACTTTTATCCGCACGAGGATCTTGAAGTCATCTGCAAACGATCCGCTGAAATTCTGGGCGTTGAAATTGATGACGCAGGTGCTCGTGAGATCGCGCAACGCTCGCGAGGTACACCGCGAATTGTCAATCGGCTTTTGCGCCGAGTTCGAGACTATGCTGAGGTGGATTACGACGGCCGTATCACCAAGGAGGTCGCCAACGACGCGCTCAATCGGATGGAGGTCGACACGTTCGGCCTCGACGAGATGGACCGCAAACTTCTGTTTACCGTGATTGAGAAGTTCAACGGCGGGCCAGTCGGATTGGGTACTATCTCCGCTTCAATTCACGAAGAGAAAGATTCAATCGAGGAAATTATTGAGCCTTATCTAATTCAAATTGGGTTTCTCGACCGCACTCCCCGAGGACGCATGGCCACCCGTCTTGCCTACGAACACTTCGGCATCAATTACCCCGGTTCTCTCAAGCCCAGCCTGTTCGATTCTCAGTGAAGAATTTGTTAGGGTCTGTCTCACGAAGCAGCCAGTATAAGCAGGGATTCCGTACAAATGGGAAAGTTTTCGTATCTTACTCGTCACTCGTTTGGGGTTCGAAATCGCGGACCGTGGCGGTCGATTCTCAGCCACACGCTACACCAGTTTCACGAGAACGACCTGTTTACGTCGGCGGCCGCGATGAGTTATTTCGGACTGATGGCGCTATTCCCAGCCCTCCTGTTGATGTTGGCTATAAGCAACCAAATTACTGCCGCAAACGAATTGTTGACGCGAGCAGTGGACGTTTATCCCGGGTCCGCCAAGTTTCTCCGAGACACCATCCGTTCGCTGTCGTTCGTTGGTGTGGGCACCGTCATCACTTGTGTCGTCGTGGTGCTCTGGGCGGGTTCGTGGGTCTTCGCCGTGATCGAGCGCGCGTTGAACCGAATCTGGGGCTCCACCTCCCGCGCTTTTTGGCACGGGCGCGCCATAACCGTCGGAATGATCGGAATCATCGGTATACTGTTGGCCTCGTCAGTTTTGCTCACTTCAGTGGTTGTTGCATTACGTGAGATGGCGGCAAACCTCTCGCCAAGGCAGCTGGCGCGTTACCCAATCATGCTTTCGGTGGGCAGCGTTTTCTGGCAGGGGATCTACGCAGTGTTGAGCTTACTGGTAACGGTTGTGCTGTTCGTAGTGGTCTATCGCTTCATGCCGAAAGCGGAAGTCACCCTTCGCGATACACTGCCAGGCGCCATTCTCGGCGGGCTTTTGTGGGAGCTTGCAAAGTATGTTTTCGCCACCAGCCTGAATTATTTTCATTACGATCAGATATATGGATCCGTAGGCGCGGTAGTCGCTGTTTTAACCTGGAGCTACTTCTCGAGTTTGATTCTGCTATTTGGCGCTCAGCTTACGGCAGTATTTCACCGCGAGCACCCGCATTTCCCAGATCCCCAGTAATCTTTTGTCGTTTCGAGAATGCAACTATCTGATTTCGATTACGAACTTCCCGAGGAACTGATTGCGCAGCAACCTCTTAAACAACGCGACGCGTCGCGAATGTTAATGGTTGATCGACAGACAAGGTCCTGGAAGGACTCCGAGTTTCGAAGTTTGCCGGACTACATTCGCCAGAATGACGTTATCGTCGTCAACAACACACGGGTGTTTCCGGCAAGGCTTATCGGACAACGCGACCCTACCGGCGGGCGAGTTGAAGTTTTACTCACGCGCGAGATCGAGCCTGATACTTGGGAAGCTCTCGTGCGGCCGGCTCATCGCTTAAAAATCGGCGCGCGTCTGCGATTCGGAGATTTGCAAGCGGAAGTTCTTGATTGGTCAACCAGCGGATTACGGCAACTCAAATTTGACGGCCCGATAGCTCACGTGTTGGATACACTTGGGCAAACACCTCTCCCACCATACATAAAGCGACCGAACGGAAATTTCCAGGAGGATCGCGAGCGATACCAGACCGTGTTCGCGCGTGAACGGGGAGCCATTGCCGCGCCGACTGCCGGTCTTCATTTCACTCCGGCAGTAACAAGTGAATTGCGGGAGCGCGGCGCTCAAATAGTTGAAATCACTTTGCACGTCGGATACGGAACTTTTGAGCCGGTAAGAGTAGAAAACGTCGAGGACCATCATGTCGATTCGGAGTTTATTGAAGTTCGCGAAGAAGCTGCCCGAGCGATCAACAACAGCCGCGCGACAGGCGGCCGCGTAATCGCCGTGGGAACGACGACGACGCGCGCCCTGGAATCAACCGTAAACGCGGAAGGACAAGTTATCGCGGCCTCAACCGAGACTGCATTGACAATTCTTCCGGGCTACAAGTTTCGGATTACGGACGCCCTGCTGACGAACTTTCACCTTCCTCGCTCGTCGCTGTTGCTGCTTGTTGCAGCGTTCGCCGGTCGCGAGTTAACGTTAGATGCATATCGCCATGCAGTCACCGAGCGATTTAGGTTCTATAGTTACGGAGATTGTATGTTTGTGATCTAGTGATCACTAAAACGTTGATGGTAAACTAATCTGTAATCAGGAAAAGCTTACTGGAAATAATTCATGGCGGTCCTCAAGAAAATTCGTTCGCGCTGGTGGACTCCCTCGCCTGAGGAATATCCAAGAGATGCGGAGTTAACTGTTCCGGCCGCGGTCGGGATGCGTTACGACATTCGCCCGTTGACAATCTCCCACCTCGACGACTGCTGGCGCCTCGATCAGCAGTGCTTTGTCGACGGCGAGGCGTACAGCCGCGAAACGTTTGAATACCTCTTGACCGCTCCGGAATCTGTTTCTTACCGCGCCGCAACATCTGCCGGAGCGATGGTTGGGTTTGTGATAGGACTCATCGAACCCGATCACACCGGACATATCACAACTGTGGGCATCGCTCCCGAGCATCGCCGGCGACACTTGGGGAAACGCCTTATGGCCGAAGTTGAAAAAGGTTTTAAGGAGCGAAGCGTCCGGATCGTGCGGCTCGAAGTGAGGTCACTAAATATTCCGGCTCAGAAGCTTTATCAGCGGCTGGGCTACTCGATCACACAACGCCTACCAAAATACTATTCAAATGGCGGGGATGGATTGTTAATGCTGAAATCGCTGGACTAGCGGAGATTTTTAGCTCTTACGCAATTCCGTCAGGACCTGTTTGGCAACAGCCTTCAACGTATCAAAGACACCGGCGCCGGTAGAAGCCACCGCTTCTACGACCGGTTCCTGTTTGCGTATCAACTCAGCGGTGAGGTCGGAAACCGGAACGACATTGGGAAGGTCGCGTTTGTTAAGTTGTAGGACATACGGAAGTTTCATGAGGTCGTAGCCCTGCGCTCGTAGATTTTCCTCGAGGTTGTATAAGGACTCTACATTGGCATCCATCCGCTCCTCTTGCGAATCCGCGACAAAGACCACACCATCGACGCCTTTAAGGATTAATTTGCGCGAGGCATCGTAGAAGACCTGTCCGGGGACGGTGTACAGGTGGAATCGAGTTTTGAAACCACGAACCGTTCCTAGTTCCAGGGGCATGAAATCGAAGAAGAGGGTGCGGTCCGTTTCCGTCGCGAGGCTGATAAGCTTTCCTCGTGATTGAGGGGATGTGGCCTCAAATATGTGCTGGAGATTCGTCGTCTTTCCGCACAGGCCCGGGCCGTAGTAAACAATCTTGCAGTTTATTTCTCGCGATGCGTAGTTAATAAAGGTCATGGCTCTAGCTTTTCCGTTGTTTAGTTGAACAGACTATCGATGTCTTCATCGGTGATTTCAGCGAAGGGAGAGGCGGCGTCTTCAAAATCGGCTCGCGTGATTTCTGCGATCATCGAAAACAATTGTTGTGAGACCTGCTTGCTCCGGAGTTTCACCAAACCAAGTGTAGAGCGCTCGTCGAAGATAATGACAAGAAGCAACCTACCAATGACCGAGATGTGAATGCTTTCCTTCTCGCCCTCATGCGAAAGAGTTGGAAACTCCTTCTCACCGATCAGATGCGCCATGCCGCCCGTAGCTGCAACGTTGCCGGCCGCCAAAGAAGCAAGGCTCGTTGTGTCGATATTGCCGATCTCACCCTGCACGGCGATTTCCTGCCCGTCTTTGTCGACTAGAAAGACGACACGTGCGGAGGAGTCCATGCGTAGGCGCGCTAACACAGCTTTAATTTGGTGATACTGCTGCTCGCGCAGCAGAATAGGTGCGTCTGCCATTAGTACAGCTTTCTCATGAATATTAAGTGAGGCGTGGAACGATCCGGCGGGCTCGCATCAAAAGAATCGATTCAACCTTTCAAGCCGCTGAAGGTAAAGTCGTTCTTCTCGTTAACTGTGGTTGCTTATCGGCTTTCTGCCTGGACTCCTACGAAAGCCGCTAGGCACTTTAACACAGCAAACAATGTGCATCAAGTGTTTTCCATGTTTGATCATCGTGCAATATGGCCCATATTTTACAGGTTGTACGTGGCCGCAACTCCTCTTTTCCCGTTGATTTAGCGGGAGCCCTATGTTATTCTCCGACCGAATCTCGCAGTGACCGCATCCGCATTAACCCTTTCAGCTTGAAGCTTTCCATGAGCGCAGTTACTAAAGGTTTGAGACGTTCGACGTCGCGAGGAACCGCTCATCGCGCTAAGCCAAAGTCTGCCGCCAAGAGTCGATCCTCCAGTTTCACCACCAAACGTCCGAAGGCAACGAGAGCGGTAAAGGCGGCGGTACGAAAGACAGTGAAATCCAAGTCCGTCCCAAAACGGAAGCCCGCGTCCAAAGCAGCTGCAAGAAAACCGACGCCGGTGAAACGATCTGCACCGAAGAAGCCGGTCGTTCGTAAAGCAGTCGCGCGGAAGACTGTTGCTGCCAAGAAATCTCTTAACATCAGGGTCAAAAAGACCCAAAAGGTCGCGGCAGTAAGAGCGCAACGACCCGTCCATGTAGCGGTGGCTCCTCCTCCACGTCAGCCCACAGTCGACGAATCTGCTGCGATGAAAGCTTTTGAGCGTGCGCACAAGGAGTTTACCCGTGGCCGTTTCGGTGAGGCCCGCAGTCAGTTTCGAACCCTCCTCGAGAAGTACTCGCAGGTATCCGAAGTTGCAGCGCGCGCACGCACTTATCTCGCGGTGGCCGATGCGCGTTTGAGAACTGAAAGCATTCTTCCCCGCGATGCGGACTCACTTTATGATCGTGGAGTAATCGAACTGAATCGCGGTGAATACGTTGCGGCCCAGGAGATGTTTGAGCGGGCCCTCAAGCGTGAACCCGAAGCGGCCCATATTCATTACGGTTTAGCGGCAACCCGTGCCCGTCTCGGCTCCGTTGATTTGGCTCTTCAGTCTCTTCAAAAGGCTTTGGATCTTCAACCTACACTCAGAGTGCGCGCCCAGCACGATCATGATCTAACCGCTTTGCGGAACGATCCTGACTTCGACAAATTGGTCTTTCAACCCCGCCTTTAGGCAACGTTCAATTACCGCCCTCCCCCAACAGAATGACGAGGTAGTTCCAAACCCCTGTTCTTTTAGGTATGATTCTGCGCGAGCGTGCACGGAAGCACGGAGTAACCAACTTTGGATTATTCGGCCCCAAACAATCGCGGACTTAACCTCGTTGCACTTGGCGGCGGGACGGGTCTTTCAACCCTCCTTGCTGGTTTGAAGTGCCTTGTCGGACAGCGACAAGTGGGAAACGAATGGATTGCGAATCTGTCGGCAATTGTCACTGTCTCAGACGACGGAGGAAGTTCAGGACGTTTGCGAGATGAATTGCAGATGCTTCCCCCAGGGGATATTCGCAACTGCATGATTGCGCTCTCGGAAGATTCAAACCTGCTCTCTCGGCTCTTCCGCCACAGATTTCGTGGGGACGGTGAACTGGGTGGCCACAGCTTTGGCAACCTGTTTCTGGCCGCTTTAAGTGAGGTGACGGGTGACTTCACAGAGGCAGTGCGCTTGTCTTCTGAAGTCCTGGCCAGCAAAGGACATATTTATCCCGCGACAATCAGCGATGTTAGGCTGGCTGCCGAACTTGATGACGGAACTGTCGTCCGTGGTGAGACGCAAATCTCGGCATCTCGGATTCCAATCCGCCGTTTAAGTTTAGAGCCTGAGCGATGTTTACCTCTGCCGGAAGCGCTTAAAGCGATCCGAACGGCCGACGTGATTACTGTTGGACCAGGCTCGCTATACACCAGCATCCTCCCGAATTTATTGGTTGCTAAGGTGTCTCAAGCGATCGGTGAAAGTGGCGCCACACGTATATTCATTTGCAACTTAATGACGCAACCGGGAGAAACTGATAACTACTCGGCGCGACAGCATCTTGAAGTAATCAAGCAATACGCCCCGGAGATTCATTTCGATTTTGTGATCGTGAACGACAAACGCATAACCAGTGAACAGGCCGAACGTTATGCCCTCGAAGGCGCACACCAGATAGGAATAGACGATGGCTCACTCGATACCGTGCTCGATTCGACGACCCAGGTGATTCGAGCCAATCTCCTTGAAGAGGGTGAAAAGGTGCGTCACAACTCCGAACGCCTTGCCAATGTGGTGTTTGCCTGCAGGCAACAAGCCTGCACGCCTGTAGTCCTCGCATAACCATGGAGAAACACCAGCTCTTGCAGTCCCGCCAAACGGATCAACCGCTCGACATACTCATACTTGCAGCCGGATTAGGAACGAGAATGAAATCTGCGCGCGCGAAGGTGCTCCACAAAATCGGAGGTCTGCCGCTTATTACTCATGTCGGTCGTACCGCCAAGGCTTTAGGTCCTCGAAAAATCTACGTGATAGTGGGCCATCAAGCTGCGGAAGTTGAAGCCGCGGTTAGTGAAGAACTAGGAGGGCTGGCAGAGTTTGTAATACAGGCTCAACAGCGCGGCACCGGCGACGCTGTCGCCTCAGCGCGCAGCTATTTGGAACAGTCTGATTCCGTTGTCGTGGTGCTTTCGGGCGACGTGCCTTTGCTGAAAGAGGGGACGTTGCGATCGTTTATCGACGAACATGCACACAATGGTGCTGCCTGTTCGGTCCTCAGCGTCCGGCTGGAGAATCCGACTGGTTATGGCCGCATAGTTCGCGATGACAAGCAACAGTTTGCGCGGATTGTCGAGCACAAAGACGCTTCTGAGGAAGAACGACAAATTAAGGAAATCAATTCCGGTATCTACTGTTTCGCTGCCGATAAATTGTTCGCCGCACTCGCTCGTGTCGAGCCGGCAAACGAGCAAGGTGAGTACTATCTCACCGATGTGCCGGAGATTCTTTTGGCGGATGGTGAGAAGGTCAACGTTCATCTGCATCACGATCCACGTGAGGTCTACGGAGTAAACACGAGAGCTGAACTCGCCGAGTTTGAAAACCTTCTCCGTCGTAACACTGTGCGCAAGCTAATGATCGAAAGCGGCGTAACTCTTATCGACCCTTCGCACACTTACATAAGCGTTGAAGCCGAAATCGGCCGCGATTGCGTTATTTATCCGGACGTTTCGATAGAGGGTAAGACGACGGTCGGAGTAGGTTGCGAAATAAGATCCGGCACGCGCATCACCAGTTCTAACATTGGCGACAACGTTACGGTAAAAGATCACTGCGTGATCGTCGACTCTACTGTTGAATCAAATTGTTCGGTTGGTCCATTTGCCCACTTACGTATGAACGCCCTCATGGAAGAAAAGTCTGCGGTGGGCAACTTCGTAGAGATGAAGAAGTCGCGGCTCGGGCGTAGTTCCAAGTCGATGCATTTAACTTATCTTGGAGATGCCACTATTGGAGAGCGGACGAACATCGGGGCCGGTACCATTACCTGCAACTACGACGGCAAGAACAAACACGAAACGATCATCGAAGACGACGTTAAGATTGGTTCAGACACGATGCTCGTCGCTCCGGTTAGGGTTGGTAAAGGTTCGATAACGGCTGCGGGATCAGTGATCACCGAAGACGTGCCGCCTGATTCGCTGGTTGCCGGAGTGCCGGCGGTAGTTAAGAAACGTTTAGCTGAAAGGAACGATGAACAGAAGGGGTGAATTCTATTCATCCATCATCCCTCAGCCTTCATCATTAATTTATGTGCGGAATCGTTGGTTACGTCGGAAACAAGCAGGTTGTGCCGTTAATCCTCGACGGTTTGCGAAAACTCGAATATCGCGGTTACGACTCTGCGGGCATTGCTGTGGTCAACGAGGGCCACGACCTCGAGATACGGCGGGCGGAAGGCAAACTCCGAAACCTTGAGGAAGTTATTCGCCTAACTCCGCTCGATGGGACTTATGGCATTGGGCATACCCGCTGGGCCACACACGGGCGGCCCACTGAAGAGAACGCCCATCCTCATCGCGACTGCACCGGCCGCGTAGTTGTTGTGCATAACGGTATTATTGAAAACTACCTCCAGCTGAAAGAGGGTCTGCGCAAGAAAGACCACCAGTTCGTCACCGAAACCGACACCGAAATCATCGCTCACCTGATCGAAGAATACCTGAAAGAGGAACATGACTTCGAAAAGGCCGTGCGCCGTGCGATGTTGGATCTCAGAGGCATCTTCGCCCTCGCGATAATCAACGCCGACCAGCCCGACCTGATTATCGCTGTGAGGCAGGGCCCACCCGTAGTAATCGGCTTGGGTGACCGGGAATTCTTTGTCGCCTCCGATATTCCGCCGATCTTGCAACACACTCGCGACGTTTTTTTCCTCGGTGACGGAGAGATGGCGATCATCAACAAAGACGCCGTTCGCGTTACCGACTTTGAAGCCAATTCAGTCCAACCCGCTATTCAACGCATTACCTGGGATCCGATCATGGCGGAAAAGGGCGGCTTCAAGCATTTCATGCTCAAGGAGATTTACGAGCAGCCGCGGTCGGTCCGCGACACCGTGCAGGGACGAATCTCCCTGGACACCGGCAAAGTTTTTCTCGACGAGATGAAAAACATAACGGAGGAAGACTTCAAACGTTTTACTTCGATCAAGATCGCCGCTTGCGGAACTTCCTGGCATGCGGGCCTCGCCGGTAAATACATGATTGAGCAACTTGCTCGCATTCCGGTTGACGTTGATTACGCGTCGGAATTTCGTTATCGCGATCCGGTGGTAGATGAAAACACTTTGCTGCTGGTGATCTCGCAGTCAGGCGAAACAGCAGACACGATTGCCGCTTTGCGTGAGGCAAGCGAACGCGGTGCTAAGGTGCTTGCGATCTGCAACGTGCAGGGGTCAATGATCGTTCGCGAAGCTGACGGCACCATTCTCACGCACGCTGGCCCTGAAATTGGCGTTGCTTCTACAAAGGCTTTTACTGCGCAGATGGTAGCTTTGTATTTACTCGGACTTTACCTTGGTGAATTGCGAGGAAGTCTCTCAGAGGAAGAGGCTAAACATCATGCCCAACAGCTGGCGGAGCTACCCGTCAAACTCGAGAACTTGCTGAACGAATCAGACGACATTGAAGAACTGTCCAAGGAGTTCTTCCGTTCAACCGACTTCCTTTACCTCGGACGCGGGATCAACTTCCCTGTCGCTCTCGAAGGTGCGCTCAAGCTGAAGGAGATTTCCTACATTCACGCCGAGGGCTATCCGGCGGGCGAAATGAAACATGGACCGAACGCGCTGATTGATGAACGTCTGCCAGTGTTGTTCATCAACACTCGCGAGGACGGCAATCGCTCATCAGAGTTGCGTTATGAAAAAACGCATTCAAACATTGTCGAGGTTAAAGCGCGAGAAGGGATTGTGATTTCAGTTTTGACTGAAGGCGACACGATGTCTGCTGACGCTTCGGATTACGTTATCAACATCCCGCCTTCGAGCGATCTACTTTCACCGATCTTGTCGATTATTCCTTTGCAGCTGCTGGCGTATCACATCGCTGTCCGGCGCGGTTGCGATGTTGACCAGCCACGTAATCTGGCGAAATCTGTAACCGTGGAGTAGTCGAAGCAGATACGATCCACGAAATCACTCCAGGTGACACGAAAATGCGTTCGTGTCATTAGGGTGATTCGTGGATCGTAATTTTGTTCCGACTCTTAACTAGGTAGCTTTTGACCTCCGAACTATTGCAATCACAACGACTAATGCCAGGATGCCGATGGATGCTCCAGCCATTACAAACCACTGGGGACCCGATGCACGCTGGGCTTTCAAAGCCTGGGCAACCGGAAGAGTAACTCCCTCTGCACTTTGTTGATAAGCCGCAGCCTCGGCAGTTCGAAGAGACGACTCCAAACGTTCTCGACTCGTCGTCAGTATTCCCAGTCGTTTCCGGACGCCCTCTAATTCGATACTGATCTGGCGCCGCCGAAATTCACGCAACTCTTCAGGCTTCGTCGAGCCAACTCCCGCCAAAGAGCGCTCGATATTTTCCGGTTTCATATTTTCTTCGAGCTTCCGAGCGCGAGCCTGCAGTTCGGCTTCTTTTGCCTGGACATCGATTAACTGCAAACGCAGGTTGTCCGCGGTCTGCGCGGCATCGGGTTTAGCGGCGTTATCTTCAGCAGCAACTCCCGGCGCAAATGTCGAAATCAGCACCGTTAACAGAATCAACCTTAACCCGAGCTTCATGATTCTCCTACCTTATCTCGCGAGTACTCCCCGATTAACAGAATTTACCTAAATCGCAACGAAGCCTAGCGCCAAACTTATCCTCCAACTTGCACGTTCGTCCGCAGTTCCGTACGCGAACTAACCAGCGAACCTTTCACAAACTCCGCTACCAGCACACGGTCTTCGCTTCGAGCAAAAACATACGTGATGGAGTCAGTTCCTTCTTCGCGCTCGTAAATAGCGGTCGGCTCACCCAGGAGTCGTACAACCTCTTCGGTGCTCAGTCCCTGCTTCAAGAAGGTAGTCGAGGGCCCCACTCGAACAACGCCGATCTTCCTTATGACCCGACGTTGAGTGGAACTGCCCTGCGCCGAAACATGAACAAATGCAATGACTATCGCAACCAGAATAACTAAAGCTTTTAACATGATTTTCTCCTCAACTGTTAACGCGTAATTGAAGAGCAGAAAACATCATGTGCATGGGAAAACCGCTAGTTTGCGCCTATTTTGTAACGCAATCTGTTGGTTTTCGGACCCTGTCGGGGCGGGCGATTCGTCCTTACGCCGATTCCATAGCAAAGGCGCGTTTCGCTACTAACCGCCCGCGGGCCACCTATCTGGCTCGTTTAGCCTCCGCTTGCAGCAACTTCCTTTTCCGTTCCAAGCCCCAGCGATACCCACCCAAACTTTTGTCCTCGCGAATCACGCGGTGACACGGGATCACGAGGGCCACCGGATTAGTAGCGCAGGCTCGAGCCACCGCTCGTACAGCCTTCTCCTGTCCGATCGCTTTGGCCACGTCGGTATAGGAGTAGGTCTGCCCTGCCGGAATCCTTCTTAATTGCTCCCAAACCTGTTTCTGAAAAGCGGTCGCTCGAATGTCCAGCGGCAAATCGATGCGCGGCCTCGTGTCACTCAAGTGATCCACGATGAGTTGCACAGATGGCGCTAGCAGTTCCTCGTTCCGTCTGACTTCAGCAGCCGAAAACTCTTTCGACAGATCAGACTCCAGCTCAGCAACCGAATCGCCAAGCTTCACCGCACAAACGCCCTTCTGGGTCGCCGCCACCAACAGCTTCCCCAGTTGGCAATCGACAATTGTGTAGTTAATAACTGCGCCACGTCCGCCTTTACCGTAGGTTGCCGGAGTCATTCCCAATTGTGCTGCCGCGTTCTCATAAAGCCGGCTGCTGGAACCAAAACCCGCGTCGTAGGTCGCATTCGCGATCGATTCACCTCCCCGTACGCTCTGCTTGAATCGATCTATTCTACGCATCTCCGCGTATTGGCTCGGCGAAATTCCCATAACGCTTTTGAATGTTCGTTGGAGATGGAAACTGCTCACCCCTAACTCTTCACCCAACTTCGCCAGCGTGACCGGTTCGCCCTGGTTGCGATCGATGAGATGACATATCTGCTCTGCCATTTCGACCTGCGGAGTCGCTCGTATACCTCGGGGATGACAACGAAGGCAAGCGCGAAAGCCGGCCTGTTCTGCAACCTCAGGCAGAGGGAAAAATGAAACCCGATCGCGACGCGGTCGGCGGGCAGGACAAGACGGGCGGCAGTAGATCTTCGTAGAAACGACGGCGAATACAAACCGCCCGTCAAAGCGACTGTCCTTGGATACAACTGCGTCCCAAAATTCTTCATTTTTGTCCGGCAGCATCGTAATTTGCTCATTTAGCATGGTACTCACGGTAACACCTCCGAATCTGATTCCCTTTCACGCGGGGAATACTAGTGGAGATGTTCGAAAGGCTCTATCCGGATATTGCGGTCAAACTGAAACTAGATCGGTTGCGTTCAAGTTGATTCAGGCCCACGCTTAATGTGCTACGTCGACCACCAGTCTGGCAGGACTCGATAACTCCAAAACTCTGTAACGACTTGGCCAGCCAACTCCCATTAGCCATTCCAAATGCGCCTCAAAATCGCAGATAAGCTTCATTTCTTTAATTACCGGGTAGCCAGGAGTCTGGTGACGTTTCCTTACCGTGGACACTCCGGATTCTGTATGCGCCTGCGCTGGTTGAATGGCAATCAATAGAAATCGATCCCCCGAAATCTTGACAACCTCACCTGCCCCACAATCTTTTGCCGGTTTTTCGAGATACTCGACGCGGTACCCGGGAACAACGTCGCCTTCAAACTCAAAAACCACCCGATCAAAGTTCAGATGTCTCCCAGCTCTCACTTCTTTCAGAACTACGAGCTTTCCATTCTTCTTCCGTTCAATGACGTCCGTGCTCCCTTTGAATTCCGCCTGAACAATTTCGCCAGGTTCTGAAGTTGCCAGCCCTCCTTCTGCTTGCGGAACAGAGGTTGGCGAAGCCGCCGCCGTCGCCGGCTGTTCCGATGGTGCACTCTGTTGTCGTGCGCACGAAAAAGTAAGGGAACAAAAAGCCAGTACGAGTATGAATCTTCTTTGACGCATGGAACGCACAATAGCATGAGCCCTAGAACACTCGCCATAGGTTGGAACGGTGAAACTGTGACCCAAAAAATAACACTCTGCGTTACAAGCTAACGACCGTGGACCAGTTAGGGGGTGCATCGATTCGTGTGCTTAAATGTTCATTCCCTTATCCCATGGATTTCCTGGCCGAATTAAATCCCGAACAACGAATCGCGGTTCAACACACCGACGGTCCGCTTCTAATTCTTGCCGGCGCCGGTTCCGGCAAGACACGTGTTATAGCTCACCGCATCGCGTATTTGATCGCGGAAAAAAGCGTCGCTCCCTGGAACATTCTGGCGGTAACATTCACCAATAAAGCCGCACAGGAAATGCGCCAGCGCGTGCAAAAACTCCTACGCGGGGAGGAGCTTCCGGCAGCACCTCTCGTCTCGACTTTTCACAGTCTTTGCGTACGCATCCTCCGCCAGGACATTGAAAAACTAAACGATAAATATTCGCGGACTTTTACCATCTACGACCAGGACGACTCATCCAGGTTGATAAAGAATTGCATCAAGGACCTCGGCTACGATGAAAAGTATCTGGGACTTCGGGCTACGCAAAGCACCATCAGCTCGGCGAAGAATCGCGGCGAAGACGTTGAAGCTTTTGCCGCACGTGCCGACTACGTTGACGAGCGCCGCGCTGCGGTAGCACGTGTCTACAAAATGTATGAAGAGCGCCTGCACTCCAACAACGCGCTGGACTTCGATGATCTTCTGATTAAAACGGTGCGCCTCCTGCGGAAGGTCCCCGAAGTACGTGAGAAGTACAACAACAAATTTCGCTACATCCTGGTCGATGAATACCAGGACACAAACTCTCTACAGTTTGCTTTGATTGGTCTGCTCACTGAGAAGCAACAGAATATTGCCGTCGTAGGCGATGAAGACCAGTCCATTTACAAGTGGCGTGGCGCAGACATTACCAACATCCTCAACTTTGAGAAAAATTTTCCAAATACGAAAACCATCCGGCTGGAACAGAACTACCGCTCGACCCAAACAATCCTCGACGTGGCCGGTGCGGTCGTAAAAAACAATGTCGAGCGCAAAGGCAAAACGCTCTGGACTTCAAACCCGCGCGGCGATCGTGTGCGTTACTACCAGGCGTTTGACGCAGATGCAGAAGCGCGTTGGGTGGCTTCGAAGATTCTTGAGCATCGCCGCGATGAATACGACCTGCGCGCAGCAGTTCTATATCGGACAAATTCTCAGTCGCGAGTATTTGAAGAAGCGATGCGTCGCGCCGGCCTGCCTTACAACATCGTAGGTGGTTTTTCGTTTTACGAGCGCCTGGAAGTACGCGACATCATTGCCTACTTGAAGTTGGCCTTGAACCCCAACGACTCGATAGCTCTTCAAAGGGTAATCAACAGTCCTGCACGCGGCATCGGAAAACAGACGCTGGACGAACTTGCGCGTCGCGCAAATGACTATGGTCTTTCACATTGGGAAACGATTTCTCTGGTGATCGAAAAGCCTGAGAATCTCAGCACGCGAGCAATCTCCGCCCTCAAGGGCTTTCGCAAGATCGTTCTTCGGCTCGCTGAAATGGTGGGGACCGAAATAGTCCAAAAAATGTCCATGTCCATAGTCCACAGGATGAAAACGCTCGGGGCATCCCAGCTTCGATGGCGGTCGACGGTCAGCGGTCGTCCGTCTCGACCGTTTCAGACATCGTCAAAGCAGCCATCCTCGACACTGGATACGAGTACGCTCTCAAAGGCGAAAAGACCGACGAAGCTGAAGCGCGACTGGAGAACCTTCAGGAGTTGGTCAACGCAGCCGTAGACTATGACGAACAAGGCATCGAAGGCCTGCGCGAGTTTATCGATCACTCCGCGTTGGTTTCTGACGCCGATCAGTACAAACAGGATGCGGCTGTAACACTGATGACGGCGCACTCCGCAAAAGGTCTCGAATTCCCTCTCGTATTCATCGTCGGACTGGAAGATGGACTATTTCCGCATTCAAGGTCAGCGACTGACATGGCGGAGCTTGAAGAAGAGCGCCGGCTTGCCTACGTTGCGATGACCCGCGCTGAAAAGTATCTCTACGTGACGCACGCCATGAAACGGCGTGTGTATGGTGAGGAGTTGGCTTCTGAGCCATCGCAGTTTCTCAACGAGATGCCTCTGGATCTGATGGAGGATCTTTCAATGGGTAAGTCGTGGTTGTCGTTTGCGCGCGGCTCTTCGGCAATCAACTATGACAGCGATGAAAGCGGGTATCGAAAGGAAAAGAAAAAGTACGCAGGTAAAACGTACGATAGCGTTGACTCGATTGCTGAATTTTTCAAACAGCGCGCAACACAGCTTGGCAACACTCGTGGCTCAACACCGCTACCTGCCACGCGGCCCTCAGCAAGCGCGCGCTCATCCTCCCCTTCTCGACTATCAACTTCAACCCGGTCGGATTCGGTTTCCGCGTCCTCGTCTGGCAACGCTCAACCGTCGACCGTCGGCGGTCAGTCATCATCCGACTTTGCGCCCGGCTCTTACGTTAAGCATGCAAAATATGGACGCGGCCTGGTCCTCCGCCGCGAGGGCGTCGGCGATTCGCTAAAGCTGACTGTCACCTTCCCGGGCTTCGGTCAAAAGAAGCTCGTCCAGAAATACGCCGGCCTGGAAAAAGCCTAACGCCAAATCACAGACGTCGCTCGCCATGGGCGTCTCCTTGGAGTGCGCCGCCTTGTCGGCGCTTTGGCCTGCGGCGGCTTGGCGCCGCCCTTTCGCCGACAGGACGTCTCCTTGGAGTGCGCCGCCTTGTCGGCGCTTTGGCCTGCGGCGGCTTGGCGCCGCCCTTTCGCCGACAGGACAGTCTCCTTGGAGTGCGCCGCCTTGTCGGCGCTTTGGCCTGCGGCGGCTGGGCGCCGCCCTTTCGCCGACAGGACAGTCTCCTTGGAGTGCGCCGCCTTGTCGGCGCTTTGGCCTGCGGCGGCTGGGCGCGCCATCTAGCCTCACAATTAACTTTAAATTCGCCCTGAACTAGCGCAACTAATGCTGCGACAAGTCGAAGTGGGCCAAGGCGCCGACAAGGCGGCGCACTCCAAGGAGGCGTCCCTTAGCACAGTTCTTCAGTAGTCGTCCGCGATGTTTAGCTTTTCTGTTTTGAAGCTATAAATTGTTTTGACAGATGCGGGTGAGGCGGTGCGTTCGAACCATGCCGCGGAACACCATTGGTACTGGTTGGCAACCCGAACAAGTCCATGCTTCACCGGGTTCTGGTGGACGTAGTTGAGGCGTGCTAGGTACGACCGTTCGTAGGTTAATTTGGTTTCCCAGAAGTTATACCAAACCTCTCGCCCAAGGGCGTCATCCATGTCGTTCAACTGACGCGCGGTGTTCGCATGCAGATGCTTGAGAAACAGGTCAAGCTCCGGCGCCCCACGATATGCCCGCGCAACGAAATGATAATGATTTACGAAGACTGCCCAAGCTTCTAATTGCCATTGATAAGACTTGGCGAGACAAAGTAATTCGTCTTCCAGCAAATCCAAAGATTGCGTGGTCGCGAACAAATGTTGCTTATGCAGAGTTGCCCCAGTAACCATATAGATGCCGGCCGAATCGAGACGGTGAACAGGCGCGTGAGGCCAATCTTTAGTTGGCTGCATATTTTTATTGGACGATGAGTATCCTGGCAGGTCAAGGTGAAGGGATGAAGGCCCGTAATAACGTTAATGCAAGAAGTCAAGCACGCCACCTAGCGCCTGCGTGCAGGGACGTCTCCTTGGAGTGCGCCGCCTTGTCGGCGCCTTGGCCCGCTGCGACTTTGTCGCAGCATTAGTTGCGCTAGTTCACGGCGAATTTAAAGTTAACTGTGAGGCTAGAGGGCGGCGCCAGGCCGCCGCAGGCCAAAGCGCCGACAAGGCGGCGCACTCCAAGGAGACGTCCTGTCGGCGAAAGGGCGGCGCCAAGCCGCCGCAGGCCAAAGCGCCGACAAGGCGGCGCACTCCAAGGAGAACGTCCTGTCGGCGAAAGGGCGGCGCCAAGCCGCCGCAGGCCAAAGCGCCGACAAGGCGGCGCACTCCAAGGAGAACGTCCTGTCGGCGAAAGGGCGGCGCCAGGCCGCCGCAGGTCAAAGCGCCGACAAGGCGGCGCACTCCAAGGAGAACGTCCTGTCGGCGAAAGGGCGGCGCCAAGCCGCCGCAGGCCAAAGCGCCGACAAGGCGGCGCACTCCAAGGAGGGCAGTCAAACGCACGACCTGCTCACCGCTCACTTTCCTATTCACCGTTTACCATTTACCATTCACGCCATGCGCTTCAGAAAATTCGGACGCCGCGACTGGCAGGTCAGCGAGATCGGTTACGGCATGTGGGGCATGGCCAGCTGGTCCAACTCGGACGATCAGGAGTCGCTCCAATCCCTCCAGTCGGCGGTAAATCTAGGCTGCAACTTCTTCGACACCGCGCATGCATACGGCGAGGGCCACAGCGAGAAACTCCTGGGCGAGACCCTCCGCGCGAATCGCGACAAGCGGCTATACACCGCTACGAAGATTCCGCCCAAAACCCGCGAATGGCCCGCGCCTCTCGACTCGATGCTCAAAGATTCCTATGCGCCCGATCACGTTGAAGAGTATGTACACCGAAGCCTCGAGAGTGCGGGTTTGGAAAGTTTCGATGTGATGCAGTTTCACACCTGGAACGACGAGTGGTTGCGCGATGACCGCTGGCTATACAAACTGGACGACCTGCGTAGCCAGCGTTTAATAAATGCAATTGGTATCAGCCTTAACCGTTGGGAACCCTGGAACGGTGTGCGCGCCGTCCGCACCGGACAGATTGATTCGGTCCAGGTTATCTACAACATCTTCGATCAGAATCCAGAAGACGATCTTTTCCCTGCATGTGAAGAGATGAATGTGGCGGTGATTGCGCGCGTGCCGTTTGATGAAGGCACACTTACGGGCACGCTAACGAAAGACAGCCGCTGGCCCGAAGGCGACTGGCGCAACACCTACTTCGTTCCGGAGAATCTTCTCCCAAGTCTCGAACGCGTTGAAGCCTTGAAAGAACTGCTGCGGAAATGGAATCAGGAACACTCAGGAGAACCCGAGATTACTCTTCCGGAGCTGGCGCTGCGTTTCATTCTGAACAATCCAACCGTCAGCACAATTATTCCAGGCATGCGCAAACTTTCCCACGTTGAATCAAACATCACCGCCAGTGACATCGGCCCCCTACCTGACGAGTTATACAAACAACTCAAACAGCACCGTTGGGTCCGTAAACCCACCCCCTGGTCGCAGTAACCGCGTCTTCTTTTTCGCATCTGTTTTTATACCTCCCGTTTAGAGTGGGCACTTGTGCCCCCGATGCGGACAAATCCGCTCTCTAAACGAAGATCAAATACTTCTAATGCCATCGCCTTGATGACCGCAACCGTGATGATAAGATTCCTCTGCCCCCTCCCCCCGTGACCGCCTATGCCGATCAACCTTATCGACATCCTGCTCGTCATTCTCCTGTTGCTAAGCGTTTTCAACGGCTGGCGACGAGGCTTCATTCTTGGCATCCTGGATCTCTTAGGCTGGGCATTCGTACTCTTTGCCGGTTTGCGTTTTTATCAACCCATCGCGCGTTGGCTGGGCGCGCGCGTGGATATGCGGTCGGAGATTTGGGACCGCCTATTGCGTTTGTCCTGATCGCAGTCCTGGGCGCTTCGTCGTTGAGGTAGTGGGTAAGGCAATTTTAAACCACACCCGTCGACCTTCAGGGCACACCTTCAATCGACTACTCGGTCTCATTCCGGGTTTCGTTAACGGCCTGATAACCGCAGCGCTCGCGTCCGCATTGCTGCTAGCTATTCCACTCAACGCGAGTATTCACGAGCACGCTCGCGAGAGTGGGCTGGTAAACCGACTCGCCGTTTACGCTCAGCGTCTCGAAGCGGCGCTGCATCCGGTTTTTGGCAGGCAGTCGCTGAAACACTCAATCTCCTCATAATTCAACCTGAGTCACACGAGCGCGTTACGCTGCCCTTTAAGGTCACAAATCCAAAGCCCAGACCGGATTCCGAAGCACGTATGCTGGAATTGGTTAACAAGGAAAGGATGGCGGTCGGACTAACGCCCCTCGCGCCTGACCCGGAACTCACCGAAGTTGCGCGGCGTCACTCCACAGACATGTTTGCGCGCGGCTACTTCGCACACGAAACTCCGGGAGGACGTGACCCATTCGACCGCATGCGGGCAGGCAATGTTCGTTTTCTTACTGCAGGAGAGAATCTGGCGCTTGGTCCAAGTCTCGCGGTTGCGCACAACGGTCTGATGAACTCACCCGGCCATCGCGAAAATATTCTGCACACTGAATTCGGCCGCCTCGGCATCGGCGATCATGGATGGCGGTCTCCGCGGCCTAATGGTGACCCAAAACTTTCGTAACTGACGGTGGAGGCCTCTCCTTGGAGTGCGCCGCCTCGTCGGCGCTTTGGCCCGCAGAGACTTGTCGCTGCATCGTTGGGGCTTGGCGGCACGCGGTTGCTTGAAGAATCCTTTTTGGGCAACGTCGTGGCGCCAAGCTGCCACGGCTAAAGCGCCGACAAGGCGGCGCACTCCAG
>CAVWZW010000004.1:0-41949 GCA_963759585.1 Pyrinomonadaceae bacterium | reverse complement strand
AAGCTCAAACGGCGGCGTCTTCAAGACTACAAATGGAGGGACCACCTGGACCTCCTCCACCACTGGATTCAGTGCCTTCGTCATTGCAATTAAAACCGACCACACCTGCAACAATCTACGCTGGCGCTTTCAAGAGTACCAATGGGGGAGCGAACTGGAGTTTTTCGGGTACTGGTATATCGGGCCCCATTCACAGTCTGGCGATTGACCCTACCAACACAACCACGATCTATGCTGGCACCCTCAACGGGATATTCAAGAGCACCAATGGAGGCGGTAATTGGAGCAGCGCAAATTCAGGTATCGGTAACGTAACGATTTACTCATGTGCTGTCAGTCCGGTTAGCTCAACCACGGTCTATGCCGGTAGTGGAGACGGTAAGATTTTCAAAACGCTTGACGGCGGAAATACCTGGACCCCCTCTTACCAAACGATTCCCAGCATCGACATCCTCGCGCTCGTCCTTGATCCCAGCACCCCGTCTACGGTTTATGTCGGGACCTTTGGAAACAGTGCCCCCTCTGATAGCGAAGCCTTTCTCGCAAAGCTAAACGACTCGGGCTCCGGGCTAATCTATTCGACTTACCTTGGTGGGAGCGCCTTTGATTCCGGCTACGGAATCGCTATTGACTCCTCAGGTAATGCGTATGTGACGGGACAAACCTCTTCATCTGATTTTCTGACGGCGAGTCCCTTTCAGGCGACCTCGGGTGGAGCTGGGGATGCGTTCCTCACAAAGATTAATTCGAGCGGCAGCGCGCTACTTTACTCTACGTATCTCGGTGGCGGCGGTTCTGATTCTGGCAGCAGTGTTGCGGTCGACGCGTCGGGCAATGCCTATGTGACCGGAAGTACGAACTCCACAAACTTCCCCCTCGCCAGCGCTTTTCAGTCAGCAATTGGAAGCTCATTCACTACAGATGCTTTCGTGACTAAATTCAACAGTAACGGGACAATTGCTTACTCAACTTATCTCGGCGGTACCCAGGCTGATGTGGGCAATGGAATTGCTGTGGATTTATCGGGCAGTGCCTACATTGCAGGCGTGACTGGTTCGTCGAACTTCCCAACGCTTAATCCATTTCAGCCAACTTACGGCGGGTCTGCCAATGATGTGTTTGTAACCAAACTTAATAGTCTTGGCTCTGGCTTGGTTTATTCGACATTTTTGGGCGGATCGAGTAACGACATCGGCAAGGCAATTGCCGTCGATTCGGCCGGCAACGCCTATGTAACTGGTTCCACTATTTCGGCCGCGTTTCCGCTTGTTGCAGGAGCGCTCCGCACAAAGAGTCCCCTCTACAAAAGTGTGAATGGAGCCAGTACCTGGAGCAATGACAGCTACGGATTGAACGGCTCCGGAATTCGCAGCATTGAATTAGATCCCACCAACTCCGCTGTGATTTATGCCGCTACCTCGGACGGAGTTTTCAAAAGCGTCGACGCGGGAAGAAATTGGTCGGCGAAAAATAGCGGGCTCAACCAGGCGGACGTGCGATCGCTCATCATAGATCCAAGCACACCGTCCACTCTCTATATCGGAATGCTGCACAGCAGTTCCGGTTCCAGTGGCGTCTACAAGACTACTAACGGTGGAAATAGTTGGAGCCCAATGAACACCGGGCTTACCGGCACTAACGTCATGGCCCTCGCCCTTGATCCTTCAACTCCGTCGACGGTGTATGCCGGCACTTCCGGATTCGGAATATTCAAAAGTATCAACGGGGGAGCCAGTTCGACCAGGATCTGGTTTGGGTTGTATGCCGCCGCTATTGCCGTAGATCCCTTAAACCCTAACGTCATTTACGCCGGACAAATAAACTCAGGCAGTGTGTTGATTAAGAGTATAGATGGCGGCAATACCTGGAACCCGACTCCGCTTGCCGTAGACATTACATGTATCAGAATTGCCCCAACGAACACCTCTACTCTTTATGCGAGTGGCATTAGTGGGGCATACCGGAGTACAGATAGCGGCGGAACCTGGACGCAGATAAAACAAGGATTCGCCGGCAGCATCGCCATCGATCCGGTCACTTCAACCACCATTTATTTGATGGTAAACACGGGTTCCGCTCCGCTGGGTGTTTTTAAGAGCACGGATGGTGGCACTACCTTCACGACGCAGAATCAGGGTCTGAACTCCAACCCATCCGCGATCGCTATAAACCCGTTGCTTGGCTCGACAATTTATCTTGGAGCCGGCACCGGAAACGATAGTGATGCATTCGTCACGAAAATAAATGTGGCCGGATCCGCTCTTGTTTATTCGACGCTCCTCGGCGGACTTGCGCCCGACTCCTTCGGCCCTAACGACGCGGGCAACGCGATAGCCCTGGATTCCGCCGGCAATGCTTACGTCGCTGGAGAAACCACGTCGCCGGATTTCCCGGTTACGGCGGATTCATATCAACCTTTTAAACATAACTTTACCGACGTCTTTGTCTCAAAGCTGACAATGTCCTACATCATCAGCGGACAAGTGCTGGATGGGAGCAATGCACCCGTAGGTGGGGCAGAAATTACTTTGAGCGACGGTGCTTCACTTACAACAGTCATCACTGAAAGCGATGGCTCGTATGAATTTTCGCGTCTGCGCGAAGGGGGAAACTTTACGGTTACCGCAGCCAAGCCCAATTTCACAATGGCTCCGCAGAGTCAGACGTTCAACAATCTGCATAGCAATCAAGTGGTCAACTTCGTCGCCACTGCTACCAACGCACCCTTTCACACGGTTAGTGGTCAAGTAACCGACAATGGCCCTGGGTTGGCAGGCGTAACCGTAACGTTGAGTGGCTCGCAAGCCGGAGTTAGAACGACTGACAGCAACGGTAACTATTCGTTCACCCTCGCGGGTGGTGGCGATTACACAGTGACGCCTGCGAAGCTCGGGTTTTCTTTTAGTCCACCAAGCCAGACATTCAACAATCTCAGCAGCAATCAATCAGCGGACTTCACCTCCACTCGTCAAAATTTTGTCGTAACAAATAGTAATAATCATGGAGCAGGGTCCTTACGTCAGGCGATGCTTGACGCAAACGACACCGCCGGACTGGACATGATCGGCTTCAATATTCCAGGCGGCGGAATCAAGACAATCAATCTACTTATTGCGCTGCCAACAATTACCGATCCTGTCGTGATTGATGGGACCACTCAACCAGGCTTTGCGGGTACACCGCTCGTTGAAGTGAATGGAGCTGAGACGAATGCGGGCGCGGGTTTTCAGGTTAGTGCCGGCGGCACCACTATCCGCGGTTTAGCGATTGTTAGGTTCTCTCAGGGAGCTGGGATCCAGCTTACCGGCAGCGGCAACAACATAGTTCAGGGTAATCATATCGGGATGGATGCGACGGGATCTCTGCCCCGTTTCAACCAAACCGGCATTGCAATATCGAATTCATCAAACAACTTGATTGGCGGCACAACTGCATTCGCGAGAAACATCATTTCTGGCAATTCCTCCAGGGGAATTTCGATAAGTGGTCCAGGCAATCAAATCCAGGGTAATTACATTGGCACTAATGCAGCCGGGACGATCGCCATAGGAAACGGTACCGACGGGATCGTTATCCCTGATGGTTCTCCGCAAGCTACCAATAATGTTATTGGAGGAACGTCGGCTGGCGCCGGCAATCTTATCGCGGGAAATCAGCGAGGGATCTACTGTTTGTCTGCCGGCAACACGATCCAGGGAAACCTGATCGGCACCAATGCTGCGGGTACCGGCGCCCTTGCCAACGGCACAGGTATTTATGCCTCTGCTGCTAACACTGTCATTGGCGGAACTGTTCCGGGTGCGCGTAACGTCATCTCCGGAAACAGCGGCGCCGGAGTGACCATCATTAGTTCCGGAGGTCTTCTGCAGGGTAATTTCATCGGTACGGACGTGACAGGTACTGCAGCTTTGGGAAACGTGGGAACTGGAGTTATCGCTGGTACTGGTGTCTTGATTGGGGGTACATCGCCCGCTGCGCGAAACGTGGTTTCAGGCAACGGCGGGCTGGGAAATATTTCACTGGGAGCCAACAGCTCGGGTGCACAGGCTACGGTGCAGGGAAACTACATCGGAACTGACGTAACCGGCAGTATTGCTCTTTCCAATCCGGCCGCGGGCGTTACGATTTCGAGTTCGCCCAATCTGATTGGCGGTTTGGTGCCGGGTGCGCAAAACATCATTTCCGGAAATCAAGTGGGAATTCAAGTCGGCGGTTCGTTTCCGTTTTCAGGTAATACTATTCAGGGAAACACCATTGGTTTGAACGCGACTGGCACGGCTCCACTCCCTAATCTGGTCGCTGGTATCCGAATTTCAAGCTCAACAAACAACATCATCGGTGGCATCGCGACTGGAGCGAGTAACAGAATAAGTTTCAACGGTGGTCCAGGTATTATCGTCGAGTCCGGAAGCAGCAACTCGATTCGGGGAAACTCGATTTTTTCCAACGCGGGGTTAGGAATCGACCTCACGTCAATTGCTGGCTCTAATCCGGATGGCGTGACTGCTAACGACGCGGCTGATACAGATGTCGGCGCAAACGATCTGCAAAATTTCCCACTGCTGACATCGGTGATTTCCAGCGGTGGCGGGACTTCGATTCAGGGGACGCTGAACAGTACTCCCAACACCACGTTCCAAATCGATTTCTACTCAAACGCCGCCTGCGATGCTTCCGGAAACGGCGAAGGCGCGAGCTTCTTCGATACCACCGGGGTGACTACAGATGCTAACGGCAATGCGAATATAAATTTCGCTTCCTCGGCTGTGCTGGCGTCCGGCCGAGCACTCACCGCTACTGCGACGAATCCGGCGGGTAATACTTCTGAGTTTTCCCCGTGCGACGCGACCAAAGCAAACGGGAACCTTCAATTTAGTGTAGCGACCTATAACGTGTTGGAAGATGTAGGATCAGCAGTTATTACCGTAGTTCGCCATGGGAGCAGCGGCGCACTCTCGATTAACTACAACAGCGCAGACGGGACCGCTATCGCCGGGTCCGACTACACAGCAGTCTCGGGAACGCTCAACTTTGCTGCAGGAGAAACCAGCAAGACGTTTACGATTCCAATCGCCAACGATGGGCTCACGGAACCGGATGAAACGGTGCAATTGGCTCTCACCGGGTTTACCGATCTGGAAAAAATGGGAAATCCGATCATCGCCAAAATGGTGATCCAGGAGAGCAGCACGCAGCTCTTCTTAATCATGACTAGCATTGACGTGCCCGAGGGAAACAGCGGCACGACGAATAGATCTGTGGAAGTGACCCTGTCAGCCCAAACTGGAACCACCGTAACTGCGAATTGGAATACCTCCAACCAGACTGCGATCAGTGGAGTAGACTTCGTTGCGGCTTCGGGATCCATTGCATTTACCCCAGGAGTAATTAAGCAAACAATTACCGTGTCAGTCATCGGGGATACCTTGAACGAGTCTAACGAAACGTTTCAGGTCATGCTCACGAATATCGTAAACGCCACTATTTTCCAGTTTGCAATTGTAAGAATCCTCGACGACGACCCGCTCAGAATTGACAGCGTCACTCCGGTCGCCGGCCGTGCTTCAGGGGGTCAGCAGATTCAGTTGACCGGGGCTTTCGCGCGGCTGTCGACTGTGAGAATTGGAGGCAACTCCACCTCGTGGTTCGGGAATTCGAGCACGATAACAATTACCACGCCGGCACATGCGGTGGGAGCGGTGCCAATCGAACTTACACCGAGCTCCGGCAGTTTGTATTCCAAGCCAAATGCATTTGCCTACTTGCCGACGGTCTTTACTGACAACACGCTAACCGTTGGCGTCACGACCGCGAAGGCGCAACATATACTCGAACTTCGACAAGCGATTGATGCATTGCGAGCCGTGGCTGGACTCACGCCGGCGCCGTGGACAGATGCGACGCTGACGCCGTTTAGCACCAACATCAAAGCGATCCATATTCAGGAGTTGCGCAACTACCTCGATCATGTGGCAACGCTACTTGGCTACTCGACTTCGCCTTACACCGATCCATCATTGGTCCCGGGAATTACGTTGAAGCGGGTGCACATTGAGGAACTGCGACAACGTATCCGAAACATTGCTGGCTAGGGCCGTCCCTTAAGGATCCAAGGGGATTGTTATGACGAAAGCCAGCTGGCGGTCTCTAGAAAGTTTTATTTGATTGACGGATTGCGGCTAACGGCTATATACCCTTCCATCAATCTCTGTGTGTACCTGCCGCTCCCGAACCAGCTGCGGGCGCAAGCTTCATAAGAGAGATTGGCGGCACGGGACGTTCACCCAGAATTTCGTTCTACGATTAAGCGTTTCCTCTAATCGCTTTGCAGACCTTACGCCTTGAAGCACTAGAGAAACAGTAACAGGGAAAGTCTAAAAAGAGGTCGCGTTTTGCGTTCGCCGTCGGCTGCAGCTCAGCTGCAACGCCAGGACGGCGGGTGAAAAAACGCGCAGAGGCCGACGCCGTCAGCCGTGGCTTATTAGCGGGCAGAAGAATGCTGTCGATTAATGACAATTTCCAGATTCGTCCTGTAATGAAAATGCCCTTTTAGACATGAGTGTTAGAGGCGCTTCACATTGACGCATAGCAGGCTTGGCAAGAGCAGGCAAACTCTCGCGTGCCGCCCGTGTTGAAGACTGGCTTCAGTTCTCCCTATCCGACATTAGCCCGAGCCAACGAGAATGGAGTGCGCCCCCGTGAACAACTACAAGGATCAGTGGTTGAAACCTTATTCCTCACCCTGGTTTCAGGTACAAGGGCCGCGCGGCGGCAGGTCAGCTTCTTTGTATCGTCTGGTAAAAGGCTTTCTCTGGTGGGCACTGCCAGGAATTATTCTTTGCGGAGCTTCGTCAATCGCGGCCCAGGAACTGCCACTATCTCTGAAAGAAACTGCGCGACAAGCGGATGCTATCGTCCTCGGAACGATTACTGCTAAGCAGTCGCGATGGGGTGATTCCTCCCAGCGTTGGATGGTTACGGACTACACGCTGAAAATCGAAGAGGTGGTTTACACCTCTAAAAAAGAGGAATCCTTCAGCACAACTGTGGCCATTACTTATTGGGGCGGCACTATTGGTAATGAGACGCAGGCCATCTCAGATGTACGCCTACCCGTGGTGGGTGAGCGTCTTCTACTTTTCCTGCGACCTAATTGGAGGCGGGAGCTAAGCTTCACTCCAGTGGTGGGATTCAATCAGGGACTCTTCAGCGTGGCGCCTGGGGTGGCTGGTGGAAAAGCTTTGGTTCGCGAGGCCTTCGGCGAGCCTTTGCGGCTGACAGCCACAGGTCAAGTGGTTCGCCGTCTAGATGGGCCCGCGGACGCACCCGGGGTTTCTCTCGAGACGCTCATTAGTTGGTTGCGCGTGAATATCAAGTCGATTAAGGCGGCGCCATCCGAGCGTTTGCTAACGTTCGATCGAAATGACCCTCGGGTGATGAAGACTTTTGCAAAAACACCGTCCCTATTGACGTCATCGTCAAATGACAGCTCCATTATGACGGCACGCGGTCCGGTCGAATCACCTAATCCCGACGCTTCGGCCGGCGTGCCGGAGCTTTCCTTGCCTTCTACGAAAACGTTCTCTGGTCTAGCTACCACGGCAGCCAATGGAATCCCCATAGCTCCGCGGTATGTAACCCTGGGCCCAAAGCCGAACCTGCCAATCGTGGTTAACAATCTTCCAGACAGCTTCACGCCCTGGTCGCCCGAAGATGAATATCAGATGTCGAAGTGGAATTATTACGCGTCAGACGTCTTCCGTGTTTATACGACACCCACGGGCTCGTATGGGTGGCCAGACGGAATCTTCGATCTAGCTGGCTGGCCAAGTTCGGCAGATCTGCAATTTGTTTACGGCACCTCTTGGGATGCCAACACAATCGGCGTGACGTTCTCGCGTTCCAGCGGGGGCACTACCATTGAGGCTGATATTGCCCTGAATCCCGCGTTCGGCTTCACGCTCGATGACGAGTGGATCTTCAACGGGGCTGGCAACGTGCAAAGCTTTCGCTTAGTCATGCTGCATGAATTGGGTCACATGCATGGCTTGGCCCATAATTTCAATTTTCTAGCAATCATGAACTACTTCCCGTCCGTATTCCGGTTCTTCGGACTGCCGTACATGGACGACGCGCAAGGCATCCGGGCCGAGTATCCTTCCAGAGTCGTCAGCCGAACCGATTTGGGAGTCTATCTTTATTATGCGACAGGGTCCCAAAGCGTCTCGGACGCGACTTATCCAGGTAGCGTGATGGCGGGAGGGACCATAAGCCCTAACAACTACCACGTCGAGAACGTCGGAACGAACACGATTTCTACGCCGACAATCGAATGGTATCTAACGGCAGAGCGTAACTACAATTCTTCGTACTACTATCTTGGTGATGCGACATATCCTTCGCTGGCGCCGTTTACCTACTTCACACCAAGCACTGTACAGAGGACGTTTACGGTGCCAACGACGGTCGCGCCCGGGTTCTATTATCTGGGTGCCTACATTCGGGATGATGGCGGAGCTAACACGACCGGTTTCCCATTCAACAACAATTTCGCTTTTAGTCGTACCAGAATTCAAGTGCTGCCGCCGTCGGGACAGACTCCCAACCTGACACCGTATCAACCGAGTGGTTGGTCGGATAAGATCGTCGTATCAAAAGTAACAGGAACCTCTACAGATGGCAGCCCGCTCACTCCAACCGACATGCTTTACATTGATTGGGCGGTTATCAACAACGGAACAGGCAACATCAATTCAACCTTCAACGAAAAGCTCTACGTTGATGGCGTCCAGCGGCAAATATTCGTGACCAATCCTCCACTGAATGCGAGTTCCTATGCGTTTTTTCAGGATTACTCAATCGGGTCGCTCAGTGCCGGGACGCACACAATCAAAATTGTGGCTGACACAGGAGGTGTGATCTCCGAAAGCAATGAATCTGATAACGAATACACCAAAACGATAACAGTCAGCGCTGCTCAGAGTTGCAACACCCTTACCGCCAACATCAGTCCCAACGGAGGCGGTACTGTGACCATGAATGTAGCGCCCAACTGCTCCACCGGGGCTGGAGCCAGCGAAGCAGCTTTCCCCTCAGGGGAGCAAACGGTAATTACAGCGGACGTGAAATCATCATTCGGCAGCGGCCGCAGTGCGGCGATGGATGTGGCCTTTGACAAGTTGATCTCGAAGGCTGAATCCGGTGGTCCCATTCGTGTAATCGTCGGACTTAACGTGCCGTACCAGCCAGAGGGGAGGTTGTCGGCGTCCTCGGCGGTGCAGGAGCAGCGCGTTTCGATAGCCGAATCTCAGGATCAAGTACTCAGCGAACTGCTTAGTTATGAGCCCGCAAGTGTTAAGAGATACACCTTTATTCCCGCAATGGCATTGAAGCTAGATGCAGCCAACCTGAGAAGACTGGAGGCTTCACCAAACGTAAGCGCTATCGCAGAGGATCTGTTTTTGCCGCCGGCGCTTGCTGAAAGCGTTTCACTAATCGGCGCTCCCGCGGCCTGGACAAGCGGCTTTACTGGCTCAGGAAAAGCCGTCGCCATCTTAGATACGGGAGTCGATAAGACCCATCCGTTCCTTTCCGGGAAAGTGGTTTCGGAAGCCTGTTATTCCGGCAATCTATGCCCGGGCGGGGCGCCCTCATCGACCAGTCCCGGGTCTGGAGTTAACTGCAATGTCTCCATTTTGGGTTGCGATCATGGAACTCATGTAGCAGGGATAGCGGCGGGCAAAGGCGCCAGTTTTTCCGGTGTCGCCAAAGACGCAAATATCATCGCCATCCAGGTATTCACCCAGGACATTGACGGCAGCCTCGGAGCGTATGACTCCGACATACTTAGCGGTTTGCAGCGTGTTCAAACATTAAGCAGCACATTCAGTATCGCAGCGGTCAACCTCAGTTTAGGAAGTGGACTGTTCTCTTCCAACTGCGACGCCAGCAATCCTATGTTCAAGGCAGCGGTTGATTCTCTGCGATCCATTGGTATCGCTACCGTGATCGCTTCTGGAAATGATGGCTCGGCTACCTCGATCAGTTATCCAGCGTGCATTTCAACCGCAGTCAGTGTGGGGTCGACTGACGATGGCAGTAGCGGAACGGTGGTTAATGCCGTTTCATCATTCTCGAACAGCGCTTCTATCTTGAAGTTGCTTGCCCCGGGACGATGGATAAATTCTTCGGTACCTGGTGGAGGCTTCTCCAACTTCCAGGGCACTTCTATGGCGACCCCTCATGTTGTGGGTGCCTGGGCCGTACTCAAATCGAAATCTGGTTCGGCATCGGTAGATCAAGTCCTCACCGCGCTGACCAGTACGGGATTGGCAGTTACCGACTCCCGAAATGGGATTACCAAGCCAAGAATCCGTGTCGATTCAGCGGTGAACGCGCTTGGCGGAAGCGTGACCGGCCAGTACACACCAGGAACAGTCGTCACTCTGACCCCAGTTCCCAGTAGCGGCTTCAGTTTCCAGAGTTGGACTGGCTGTGATTCTGTTTCTAGCAACAACTGCACCGTAACCATGAATGCCAGCAGGTCGGTTACGGCCAACTTCGTGGCTTCAGGTTCAGGGCTTCGAATCGATACCGTAACGCCCGCCGCAGGTCGTGCCTCCGGGGGTCAACAGATCAGATTAGTTGGCGCCTTCACCGGACTCTCAACCCTGACCATTGGCGGCACGGCTGCTTCCTGGGTCTATACAAATGGCAGCGGTGACCCGAGCACAATTACTGTGACCTCGCCGGCGCATTCAGCCGGTGCGGTTCAGTTTACTCTGACGCCGACATCGGGCATCGCGTATTCTAAGTCAAATGCGTTTGCCTACTTGCCAACCGTCTTTACCGACAACACGCTGCTTGCTGCGGTTACTATTGCAAAGGCACAGCATATAATCGAACTCCGTCAGGCAATTGATGGAATGCGCGCTGTCGCAGGGCTGGCGCCAGCGCCGTGGACGGATCCCACACTCTCGCCTTTCAGTGCGATCATTAAGGGAGTGCACATCCTCGAGTTACGGACGTATCTGAACGACGCTGCGAGTCGGCTCGGTTATTCGACTTCGTCGTACACTGACCCGTCGTTGACCACAGGTTTTGTAATTAAGAGGGTGCACCTGGAAGAATTGCGTCAGCGCATCAGAAACATCGCCGGCTGACTAGGTCCAGTTCTTTAGACTCGATCAAGGTGTGAATAAGCTTTACGTTCGTTTGTAGTTTGGGCCGTTAGGAGAACGTCATGATGACGATACGAGACCTGATATGCGGAAATGGCAAAGAATGCCGCCCTTTCCTGAAACTGCACCCCACCTTATTCAGGTTTGGTTGTACCAAAAGGTTGACATCTTTACCTATAGAAGGAGATCCCATGTTCACTCTCACGCGCCTTATTTACGGCAGTCTTGTTGTGTTTGTTCTTACCAGCGTAGCGTTGGCTCAGGAAAATCGCGCGCCACTGAATACCACTCGCGAATCAGTAGCAACTGCGCCGCTGGTAACCGTCACAGCTACGTCGAAACGAGTGCGCTTTGTGAGCCCCGGCAGTGTGGTCCAACTCCGCCTGGAGGTCTACAACGAGGCAGGTCAGAAACTCTTCGATACCCAACTGCATGGCGGCAACGTGCTGGATTGGCACTTTCAAAACGGAGCCGGCGAGCGGGTCGCGCCAGGCTCCTATGCCTCGGTGCTGACAATTAAGAGTCTCTCAGGACGCTTGAGCCAGCGGGTCGGCTTAGTGACGGTCAATGACGAAAAAGCTGCTGTTGAAACCACAGGCGGTGCACAGTTCACCGTGGCCCAGCAACAGACCATTGGACCTGTGGAAAGCAATGCCGCATTCACCGTTATTCAGGAAAGTGAATCAGAAGCCATAACCACCGTCACCCACGATGGCAAGGAGGGTCAGGTAACACGCACACGGGGAGCACTCAGCTTCCGCGTGGGAGATGTCTTTTCCGGGAACGATAAAGAACAGGTACGTCTTACGGCTGAAGGCAACTTGGGTATTGGCACCACTAAGCCACAGACCAAGCTGGACGTGGTCGGAATGATACGCGCCCGCGAAGGGTTCCAGTTTTCCGACGGCAGCACTCTGAAGATAAACGATACTGGAGCGCTGACTCACACGTCGGCGACAGGCACTGAATTTGTTAATGCGACCGGGACCGGGACCACGAACCAGCTAACTAAATGGACGGATGGACCAGGCGGTGTACTCGGCGATTCGTTGTTCGCTGAATCCGGAGGCAATGTAGCGATTGGAGGACCTGTCCTGGCGGGGGCGAATTTTGATTTCCGCCAGACCAATGCCTCGGGCGATGTTTTGCAGCGGATCTGGAATCAGTTCGGAGACCTGACACCACGGCCCGCTGCAGGCGCTAAGCTGCGCTACGTTGCTGCAGTGGGCGCTACTTCTCAGTTGCAGTTGACGGACAATGCCGAGTGGTTGATGGCGATAGCCGGAAATAATCAATCTGGGATGCAGTTTCGCGTGCGAGATAATGCGGAGCTAAACAGTGAGGCGGGCCTGGCGGCTGCGACAAAGATGACGATAGCAAGAAACGGAAACGTTGGTATCGGCACCACTAATCCTCAGGCGAAGCTCGATGTAAACGGCGCTCTTAACGTGAACGGAAACGCAGTGATATCGGGAAATATCGCAGCTAAGTATCAGGATGTTGCCGAGTGGGTCGAAGCCCGCGAGCCCCTAGCACCCGGGACAGTTGTCAGTTTGGACTCGAAACGCACCAACGCGGTCATTCCATCTCGTCATGCATACGACGCCATGATCGCAGGTGTGGTTTCAGCTCAGCCGGGCGTGATCCTGGGCGAAGCTAGCGCGAGCAAGGTAATGGTGACGATGTCCGGACGAGTTGTGGTCAACGTTGATGCCAGCAAATATCCAATTCGGATCGGCGACTTGCTTGTGACCGGCAATTCAACCCGGCGTTGCCATGAGATCCAGGCCGATAAGAGTTCGCGGCAACCTGATTCATAGACCCGGCACCATCATCGGCAAAGCGTTGGAAGCGCTGCCGAGTGGCCAAGGATCGATATTGGTTCTCGTTAGTCTTCAGTGATGCTAATCGACATTGGCTGCTGGAAGACTTGGGCCATTTCGAATGCAGCGCCGGTCGGAACCAGATTGAAAACGAAAACGAGGTTTTGGCTGAGCCGCCTGATGTAAAGCGGTGGCTCTGCCCCGCCGTAGAAAGGGCCCATCACATTTGGGCTACGCCCTTAGGTGCTTTGTTCAGGAAATCAAACGGCCCAGCCCGGAACCTTAGCACAGCCCCAGAATATTCTGGGCCACACTGGCGGGGCACAGCCACCGCCCCACATCGGGCAGTGCACCGACCTGACATGGGGACTTCCGAGGCAATATGTCATCCCGCGTGATGCCCTCCGCACGACACTAATCCCATACATGCTCTAAACTCCCTCCGCGGTCTACTTCAAACCCAATTCACAGGATCAAGAAAATGAGACAACGCCAATTGACTCTTCGTATCGCCTGCATTTTCACAATCGTTCTTGCCGCTCTCTCCTTTGCACAAGCGCAGTCAGCTATCACGCCGCCTCCAGACATGGATGCTTATGTCGCACGGGTGCTCAAGGAATTTGAGGTTCCGGGAATCTCAGTAGCGATAGTGAAGGACGGCAAGGTCGTGCTGACGAAGGGCTATGGTGTGCGCAAATTCGGCGAGTCCACGCCAGTTGATGAACACACGTTGTTTGGCATTGCCTCAAACACGAAAGCTTTCACCGCAGCCGCGCTCGCGATGTTGGTTGATGAGGGAAAGTTGGGCTGGGACGATCCGGTCACAAAATATCTTCCCAAGTTTCAGATGTACGATGCCTACGTGACTCGCGAATTAACAATACGCGACCTGCTCACGCATCGCAGCGGTTTGGGTCTCGGCGCCGGCGACCTGATGTTCTGGCCCAACACCACCTTTACTCGCGAAGAGATCATGCATCGCATCCGTTACCTGAAGCCTGCATCAGGTTTCCGCAGTCGTTACGCTTATGACAACGTGCTCTATCTCGTTGCGGGCCAAATCATTCCTGAAGTGACTGGCAAGAGCTGGGACGATTTCATCAAGGAGCGAATCTTTGTGCCCGTCGGAATGACGGAGAGTAATACGACCGTCAAAGCTCTAAAGCCCGGCATGAACGTTGTTTCTCCACACACGAAGATAGAAGAAAAGGTTACGCCAATTCCTTTCAACGATCTGGATAACGGTGCGCCTGCCGGATCCATCAACTCAAACGCGGTCGACATGGCGAAGTGGGTCGTTGTTCAACTCGACAAAGGACTGGTACGAGCGTCAACGGATGGTAAGCAGCGGTTGTTTAGTGAACGACAATCGCGCGCAATGTGGGCCGTCACCACGCCGCTCAACGTTAACGATCCGCCAGCCGAGCTAGCCGGTTTGAAAGCGAACTATGCGGGATACGGATTAGGGTGGTCCCTGGGTGATTACCGTGGGCGCAAGACCGTTTCCCACACCGGAGGTCTCGCGGGCATGGTCTCGCGCGTGATGCTGATTCCGGAAATCAACGCGGGTGTGGTGGTCCTGACCAATCTCCAATCTCGTTTCGGCATTGTTCGTAGGGCGTCACAGGCTTTGAATTCAAGAGCTATGCTTTCGACTATGTGATTTTCTACAAAGCTTATAATGTTTGCCTCTGTCCAATCTCTTATTTCGCTCTTCAACACTATGGCCAAATCACCTCCACTAGTTTTTCTGCTGAGCCACGCCCGCCGATGATACCTCGACGCATTTGTGAGAGGCACATCGCATTGGTGTTTCGCGATCTGCTGGATCTTCCGGCAAAGCTGTCCGACCCTTTCTCTAAATCTGAAAAGAAATTTGTAACTCCTCGTTAGGGCGGACAACCGATAGCAAGATTTCCTGCATCCAGGTAACTTCGCAGTACCTCATAACTGGTTGTCGCAAGTCCCGACCTTTCTTCAGCCTCATTTTGTAACCAATTTGCAATTGGCTGACCTGCCCCAGCACTGCTCGCTGAGGTCTGCATTTGCTCTGCGCTGTCCGTTCAAAACAAATTACTCTCACCTTTATGGAGATCTCAATGCTTACACGCAGCTCTGCTCTTTTACAGCCATTGGTTTGCTCATTAATTCGACGCGACGCAGGGAGTGTCTCTCTTCGCAAGGCTCGACGCTTCTTAGCGACGGTTCTGCTGATCAACCTGCTCGCAGCACCACTGCAGCCAGTTATCGCCGATCCTGTGCGGGGAGTTCTGCCGGGTAGTTTGAACGGCGTTTCAAATTACGCACTCCAGCAATTCGGCAACGTAAATAGCCTGTTCGGTTTTGCCTTTCAACAAAGCAACGACATGCCTGAACGTCCTTCCGTGGCCCAGGCTCAACCGATCAAACCCCCTGCGACCAAGGCTGAAAAGGAAGCGCGCGTTGCGAGTATTCGGTTGAACATGAATACGGAGAGTTGGGTTCCTTCTAAGCAGCGATTTATTGCCGGCGCGATACCGCTTGATAAGGATGGGAATGCCGTCCACGGACTTGCAGCTGAATGGACCACAAGTGATCGCATGGTGGTGTTCATTAACAAGAGTGGAATGGCGGTGGCCGGAAAACCGGGAACGGCGAAGCTAACAGCGCAGGCCGGCAACAAACGCGAATCGATAACGATCAACGTTTTTGACGATGGGCGAACCCGGTCATCTCTAACAGCCGGCGGACGGAAGTCGCCAACAAGCGATAAAATGGTAGCACTCGCGCAAAAGCGAAAGGTGTCGTTTGCGCACGCGCCGATGCCCGCCGGGACCGATGATCGCCTTCCTGACACGGAGACCAGCAGCCTCTACGATCCCAAGAATGACGTTGGTAAACCCGAAGGGCGCACCGAAGCGGCCGCTCAAACTTCGGGGTCGGCCAACTCCGCAACCGAAACCCCCGGCAGCGCGAACTATACCTTTGGTGTCCCGTTGGTAGGTATTCCAGGACGGCAGCTCAATGCCCCACTAGGACTGACCTATAACAGTCGCGTTTGGCACAAAGTGGTCGCAGGTTCCACAACTAAAATGTATTTCGACGTGGACGCAGGCTGGCCCGCCGCAGGGTTCCGGTTGGGCTATGGTCAGATTGAGCATCAGGGAACTTCGGGTTTTACTTTGACTGAGCCGGATGGGACTCGACGAGAGATGGTGAGCATTGGTACTACAACTCCTTTGGCCTCATGACCGACTCATACGACGCACGTGGGCGTCCCACACACAAATGTCTTATGACACCCTTAACCGGTTGAAGACAGCAAGTTATTTCGGTGAATCACTGCAGACACCAACGGTGACTTACACGTACGGCGACGAGGTTACGCCGACGCCGCCGGCCGACAGCAAGGGCCGGGTCTACAAAATAGAAACCAGCGCCGTAGGGTCGACGCCCACGACCGCTCAGGAATTTGATTACGACTTGATGGGCAGGGCTATCACTCAGAGGCAGAAGATTGGCAGCACCACCTACACGCTCGGCTACGCATATAATTACCTGGGCCAGGTCACGAGCTCCACCTATCCGTCGGGACGGATTATTACAAACGGATACGACGCGGCGGCCCGATTAATCAGCGTGGGTGATAGTGCGAGTCGCATTTCCGCTTCATCGCTGACTTATGAGGCCCATGGTGGACTATCATCGGAAAACTGGGGCAACGGAGCAGTGCAGAGTATTTCCTACAATCGCAGTCTTAAACCCAGGACGCTAACCCTAAACCGTTCAGGAGAACTGCAAAGATTTGAATACAAATATGGCATAACAGACATCAGCACCGGAACGGTTGACGAAACCAAAGATGCCGGTCAGGTCGGACGCATCGAAGGTTTCATCAACGGAGCCAAGCAATGGCAGCAGCGTTTCAACTACGACTCCGTTAACCGTCTGACCAAGGCGAAAGAAGTTCGAGGAGACGACGGCCAGCAAGCGTGGGAGGTTGCATATACGCATGACCGCTGGGGCAACCGGTTCCAATCCGGGAGCGACAACGCGGGCATTAACTACGAGTCTGTGGTGAGCGCGGATATCAACACCGCGAACAATCGGTTCAACTCCGCAACTCTTAATGAAGTCGCCTACGATAACGCGGGGCAGATGACAGAGGACAACAAGTTTCGTGGGATGAAGTACACCTACGACGCCAACGGTCGCATGCGCGAAGCGTGGCGGTATGAAGGCGGAGGTTATTCGTCAGCGACGTTTGATGGCGGAGGCCAGCGGGTACAGACGACGCTCGGCGGGGCGACGCGTAACTTTGTCTACAACATTTCCGGGCAAGCGGTGGCGGAGTACCGCGCGGGCGTGCTGGATCGTGAGTACGTATATCAGGGAGGAGCGCTGCTGGCTTCGGATGAGCAGCCTCGGACTTGCTCGATGACGACGCAGCAGTATGTAACAAACTTCTATACCGGCGCCCTCGGCCGTCAACCCAACAGCACGGAGTTGCAGCAGTGGACAACGGCGATCGATCAGGCACTGGCACAGGGATATGGAGCGGTGCTGGCCCAGGTGCGTAGTCTAGGAAATACGCTCTTCACCTCCACGGAGTACCTAAATCGCGGTCGTAACAATGGTGAATTCATCACCGATCTGTATTTGGGCTATCTGCATCGCACGTATGACCAGGGCGGCTACAACAACTGGCTGACAACGCTCAATGGCGGCGGCGTGACTCGCGATCAGGTTAGAGCTGGGTTCGCTTTCAGCAGTGAGTTTGAAACAAACGCAGGCGTTGTTTGCACTACTACCGGTGGAACAGCGGCAGTGAAATATGTGTTCATGGACCCTCAGGGTTCAGCTCGAGCCATCATGGACGGCAGCGGGACCGTCGTCGCCCGCCACGATTATTTGCCATTTGGGGAAGAGGTGTGGTCCGGCGTGGGCATGAGAACTACGGGCCAGCAATTTGGCGCCATGGACCAGAACCGCATGCGTTATTCGCTCACTGAGAAGGATGAATCTACAGGGTTGGATCATACCTGGTTCAGAAAGTACGAGAACTCATCAGGTCGCTGGACTACGCCAGATCCTCTGGTGGGCACGATCGGAGATCCCCAGAGCCTGAATCGTTATACTTACGTGAGGAATGATCCCGTCAATCTTAGCGATCCAGCAGGTCTGAAGCCACGGATTTGGGGCAATGGGTACGGGGCCAACCGTGGATGGGGTGACGTCGCTGCCGGGTTTTGGGGCTGGGGAAACCTGATGGACCGACCAAGGAGGATTGGCAGAGAAATCATTGCCCAGGCCGAGAGTGATCAGCGTGCGAGGATGCGCGGTGAGTTATCGGTGTGGCGAAGCCCACTCGGAGCATTGATTGATTATAAGTCAGGATGCGCGGAATTTGTTGATAGCCTGATGGCCGCGGTTAGCCAAACAGGAGTCTCAGTAACTCAAAGGTTGATTGGCATAGAGCTGGCTGTGGATGCGAAACACGGTCGGGTCGCTGCCGCCGCCGGGTTCCCAGATATCGCAAAAGCGGACGTTAGCGGATTCAAAAAAGAGCTTATTGCAGGCGGTCAAGATGGATACGCGATGGTTCACATCCAGGGAGTCGCTGGAGCGGCGCTAGCAGGGCACTTCACAGAGATTGATAAACAATTTAGAGAGGATCGAAATTCGCTCAAGGTAGGCTTAGACTGGAAGGCAATGGGCCGCACGGTAATCCCTTACGGTAAAACCAGTACGTATAATTTGGATGACTACATTGCCGAAAAGCAGGCTGAGATAGCAGATGATCATGCTGGAGTTGCTGTGGGGGGAATTCTCTCCGACAAAATAAATGGCAGGACTGACGCTTTGCTTGCGAGGATAAAGATTTTCAACCTTTTGTGCGACAAATAGCCGCCAATGGTGAGGGAAAACAACGCTGGACTAATAATTCTGAAAGGAACGAAAAATGTTACTAAAGTACGGACTGTTGGGTCTGATGCTGGCGGCCGGGGGCATAGTGGCGCTGTCAGGCGTATGGGAAGCCCCACAAAAATATGAGGTTGACAAGGTCTCACCAAATGGTGCTTATCGGGTCAAGATTGAACTTCGAGAGGATAAAAAAACCGGCACTCGTGACCGTACCGAACGACTAAAGATCCAGTATTTCAGGAACGACAAAGTCGTTTTCTCTCACCAGTTCGACAATTCCGCGCAATATGAACCATCCCTCCGCACGGGTCTGGAGTCGGTAGAATGGGTCGCGAGTAATGTCCTACGAATGGGAAGGAATCACTCCGACCAAGCATTTAATGCTGAGTTAGTTGTGACCAACAGCACCAACGAGGTTCTTACGTACTTTGAAGTAAATTACGGACGAAATGAGTCGTTTCACGTTTTCGACATGGCTCCCAAAAGCCAAATAATTCTCCAAGCCTCCCCAGGATTCAAACCGGATGGCTCTTCAAATTATTCCCTGGGTTTTGGAGGAAAAACTCAAAGCGGTAAGACGTTCGAGGGCACGCTGAGGTCAAACCCCCGAAAATCGCCTGCCGACGGACCCCTGAGATTTGACATCACGCTAAAATCCAGTGACTTGCGCTAACATCAAGGGGCGGGTGTGTAAGCTAAAGAGTTTGGTTGAAGTTCATTATCCCTGGCGTATGTAGGGGAGTCTCGCAACTACCTGGGAAATGATGGGCTTCGCTCCCAATATCAGGGCGCAGACCACAATTTTCCACCAGGACAACCGGGGCAGATACGCCATTTTGTAGGGGCGCTGATAATGGCATCGTACCCTCTTGGCACGGAAGCTATGATGGGCCGGGAATACTCGGTAAACACAGCTTTTCCTGAGCGGCCGATGGGTGAGGACAGCGTGGCGGATCGAGCATTAAATGGATTAGGATCCTATATTTATAACACCGTGCTGGCACCTGAAAACGTTGGTGACGGTTTATTCTTGCCTCGCTCGAGGACCCAAATAAGAAGCAGCCTAGCCGATGAGATTCGGAGAGATTCGGAGAGATCTTTGCGATCCTTAAAACAAGCCATCGGCGAGTACCAGCTCCTGCTCAGGGTCACCCTAGGTGTGCTGATTCTGCTGCCGGGGCTTGTTGTTTATTTTTGTCAGCGTCGCGCTGAACGCTACGGTTCTCTTAGGAACCAGTATGAGTGCAACCGCAGTGTTTGCGAAGGTGACTTCGATGGCGACGGAGTCGCCGGGACGCTCTCAATTGATTACAGCGCCCCTGCCACGGATTTCGACTCTTGGTTTGTAATGACAGATTCTGGCAAGGAAATCTTGCGAGTCCCTCGTCGCTCTCTCGACGCTTCGTACTCATGCTGCGGTCGTTACCGACGTATGCCTTTGCGTACGTGACGGGAACGACCAGGGGTGAATACGGTCAACTTTCCTCCAGCGCCACTTATGACCTCAACACCGGCGTAATGCGAACCTCAGTCAACGAAAACAACCGGACGGCGCAGTCGCGCGTGCTTTCAGTAGCTACACTTCCACCCAGGGATGGGTCACGCAGGACGTGGAGTACGACAACGTAGGGAGGCCGCTCAGAAGCAGTCAGCCCTACTATTCATCCGGGAGTTCGAGCGCCATCAATCCCTCAGGGCTATGGACCACGAACACGTTCGATCGGCTCGACCGGGTCACCGAGGTACGCTGGCCCTCAGGAGATTCGGGAACCACGACCAGCTCAGCATCGATTTTGTATGAGGGCACCGTTACTACCAGCACTGATGCGGCGTCGCGGCAAAAACGTCAGATTTCTGATGCCCTCGGCCGGCTCATATTTTTGGACGAACCGGATATGTCCGGAAGTCTGGGCACTACAGGAACGCCAACGCAGCGGACCGCTTACGAATACGACCCGCTTGATAACCTCACCAAGATTACGCAGGGTCCTCAAGCTGGGCCTAATCAAGTGCGCCAATTCAAATATGATTCCCTATCAAGGCTGACGCATGAGAAGCAGGTCGAAGCTAACGCCACCCTCAATGACTCGGGCGGCAGCGGCAGCAGTTGGACAGGTGTCTTCGTTTATAACTCCTTCGGCCTCATGACCGACTCATACGATGCACGTGGCTCCCGCACGCAGATGTCTTATGACACTTTGAATCGGTTGAAGACGGCGAGTTATTCCGGTGAAGCATTCCAAACACCGACGGTGACTTACACCTATGGCGACGAGGTTACGCCGACGCCGCCGGCCGACAGCAAAGGCCGCGTCTACAAAATCGAAACCAGCGCCGTTGGTTCAACGCCGACCACCGCTCAGGAGTTTGATTACGACTTGATGGGCAGGGCTGTCACTCAGATGCAGAAGATTGGCAGCACCACCTACACGCTCGGCTACGCATACAACTACCTGGGCCAGGTTACCAGTTCCACCTATCCGTCGGGACGAGTCATTACCAATGGCTTCGATGCGGCGGCGCGACTGATCAGCATTAGTGATAGTGCGAGTCGCATTTCCGCCTCATCGCTGACCTATGAGGCTCATGGTGGACTATCCTCGGAAAACTGGGGCAACGGAGCTGTGCAGAGTGTTTCCTACAACCGCAGTCTCCAACCCAAGACGCTCACGCTGAATCGTTCCGAGGAATTACAACGGTTTGAATACAAATACGGCGTAGCAGACATCACCAGCGGCTCGGTAGACGAAAGCAAAAACGCCGGTCAGGTGGGACGCATCGAGGGTTTCATCAATGGAACCAAGCAATGGCAGCAGCGTTTCAACTACGACTCCGTTAATCGTCTGACCAAAGCGAAAGAAGTTCGAGGAGACGACGGCCAGCAGGCGTGGCAGGTTGCATACACGCATGACCGCTGGGGCAACCGGTTCCAATCAGGAAGCGACAACGCGGGCATTAACTATGAGGCTGTGGTAAGCGCGGATATCAACACTGCCAACAACCGCTTCAACTCAGCAACACTTAATGAAGTAGCCTACGATAACGCTGGGCAGATGATTGAGGACAACAAGTTTCGTGGGATGAAGTACACCTACGACGCCAACGGTCGCATGCGCGAAGCCTGGCGGTATGAAGGCGGAGGTTATTCGTCAGCCACGTTTGATGGCGGAGGCCAGCGGGTGCAGACGACGCTCGGCGGCGCGACGCGTAACTTTGTCTATAACATTTCCGGGCAAGTCGTGGCTGAGTATCGCCAGGGTGTGTTGGATCGGGAGTATCTGTATCAGGGAGGAGCGCTGCTGGCATCGGATGAGCAACCTCGGACCTGCTCGATGACCACACAGCAATACGTAACCAATTTCTACACCGGCGCCCTCGGCCGTCAACCCAGCACCACTGAGTTGCAGCAGTGGACAACGGCGATCGATCAGGCCCTGGCGCAAGGATATGGAGCAGTGTTGGCCCAGGTGCGTAGTTTGGGAAATACGCTCTTCACCTCAACGGAATACCTCAACCGCAGTCGAACGAACGGGCAATTTGTGAGCGACTTGTATTTAGGTTACTTGCATCGAACCTATGACCAGGGCGGCTACAACAACTGGCTGACAACGCTCAATGGCCCCGGCGTGACGCGCGATCAGGTTAGAGCTGGGTTCGCTTTCAGCAGTGAGTTTGAAACCAACGCGGGAGTTGTTTGCACTGCCACCGGCGGCACGGCCGCAGTGAAATATGTGTTCATGGACCATCAGGGTTCAGCCAGGGCCATCATGGACGGCAGCGGCAACGTCGTCGCCCGGCACGACTATTTACCGTTTGGCGAAGAGTTGTGGTCGGGCGTTGGCATGAGAACTACTGGGCAGCAGTTCGGCTCGATGGATCAGAACCGCATGCGTTACGCACAAACTGAGAAGGACGAAGCAACCGGACTTGATCATACGTGGTTTAGAAAGCTTGAAAACATATCCGGTCGATGGACCACACCCGACCCCCTTGGGGGCAGCATTGGAGATCCGCAGAGTTTCAATCGCTTTTCATACGTTGGCAATGACCCGGTGAATAGCGTCGATCCGAGTGGGTTGAGGCCATGCGCACCGGGCGAGCCAGATAGTTCCAGGGCTGAATGCGACTCGAGTGGTTTTGGTGGATGGGGCGGCGGCTTCAACATGAACGCGCGCGTCAGTCAGTATGGGAGTTCTGGATGGCAGACAATGTACTACACTGAACGCGATTACGAACTTTCACATGATCTGGAGACGGGGTCCTTCACTTTTCGTTCGTCGTTCGGCAGGAATTTATGGTTTGGCGATTCGAAGGATAGAGGAACAGACTGTACTCGATTTGCGGAGCAGGTTGTTCAGATTGCTGCTAAACATCTTTATGATTTGCCGGGTTTGGCGACAGCCTTAATCGGGAGATTTGCCCCAGACGGTGAACGGCGTGCTAACAAGGATTTTGGCAGTACAGGTTTTAAGTCACAATTCCGGGATGATACCCCCTCGAAACCTGGTCTCAGGGATTTTACTCCAAATCAAGCGCGGCATTATGTTGGGGGATTTAGGGCATATGTAATAGGCGGGGTCATTGGTAGCATGTATGCGAATTCGCGCGAGAGTCCAGGCACGACCCCCAGTCAAAAGGCTGACCTCGCCCTGAATGGGGTTTCGAGCCAACATGCCCAAAGCCTGGCATTGGATCCAAGTAAGATTTCCGACTTGGGTAACATGATCCGAAGGGATGTCTGTGAATGAAAGGATTCCGCGTTATGATTAGAATCGCATCAAGGCTAGCGTTGATTTGCAGTGTCAGTTTTCTTTGTACATCTATTGCTTGCACTACAGGTCAATCACCTAATGTCGAAGTGCAGTTCGTGACTCCCAGTGTTGGCTGGATCGTAGGGCCACGCTTATTACAAACAACTGATGCTGGGAAAACGTGGGTTGAACTTCGGCGCGAAGGTTATGGGACGTTAGAGGCCGAGGATATATTCCAAGGACGCAATTGGACGCAATTTCTTACCCACGAAGTAGGATTTAGCGTTGGAGGCAGTGGCGTTGCCAAAACATCAGATGGTGGCCGCACCTGGTCGAGTACCGTTGTCACAGATGGTCAAGACCAATCACTGGCGTCTCTCTTTTTCTTATCTCCGCAAGAGGGTTGGGTCATTGGGAAGGACGTTTACCATACGAGCGATGCCGGGCAGCATTGGAGGCGGCTGTCTAAGACTCCAATCGGGGAAGAGTCGAGGCAAAGAAATCTGGGTATAGCGCCCACTTATGCCGTTCATAGTCCGGCGCTTTGGTTTATTAACTCCAAGAGGGGACTCATGGCGCGTTTGGATGGAGAGATTTACGCCACGAGTGATGGTGGAAACACTTGGGAGATGGTTTGGAGAACTGACAAAGTCATTACTGACATCTTTTTCATTAACAATGATGGTTGGGTTGTAGGTAGGGATGGCCTTGTGGCACGAGCCATGGATGGTGGGGGGACGTGGCTACTCGCCCAAATACCGGCAAAGCTCGACCTTAACAGCGTTTTCTTTATCAACAAGCAAATCGGATGGGCCGTTGGTGATAAGAGTGCTATTTTGTACACGAAAGATAGTGGTATAACGTGGAAAACAGCTTCGATTGTTGGTTCAGGAGGGCTACCACCCTTGGCATCTGTTAGTTTCGTCGATGAGTCGCATGGTTGGGCTGTCGGTGGCAACAGTGATCCCAGCACACCTTCATTCTCATCACCTTCCAACCTCGTACTCGCCACTGAGGATGGTGGGAACACTTGGCGTTCTATTCAACCTAACTAGCTTCCCCTGTGTGGTGCCCCCAAGATGCAAAGGTTACTCTTGAACATCTACTGTCAGATCCGGCTGAGCATCACGTTCACCTGAACGATGAAACCTATCAGCGACAGAGCACTCTGGCAATTTACCCGGCCGACAACCTCATAGAGTTCGACGACCAATCACGAAAGCTGATCATGGAGTGAATTCCAGACTCAACCGACAGCGAGGCGCTTGGAGCCCTCCTGAACCAAAATCGAGCTGTTTTCCACGATTGTTCCCAGGCGTTTTCGAATGAAAATCAACGTAAAACTAGTCACTTTCGCGCGGGTTACGGAATGGCATCTTCGGCGTATATTGCGCTGGGTCCACCCCAAAGATCTTGAAGGGTTGGAATCAATCGTAGTGATTGATGATTGTCCTGATGACCCTGAATACGTCAAGACCCAACCATACCTTAGAGGCTTTCTCTACAACGGGCATTACGAGAAGAAAAAGAGGCATAGCCCGGCAAGGGTAGTTCTCTATAGCAACGACATCTATTGGGGAATCCCAAAGTTATTTTGGGTGAGTCCGACTGCCCGACTGAAGATCGCTAGGACTCTTTTCCATGAGATCGGCCATCACGTGATCGCGACCCGCGGTTACATTAATGAGCCACACGAAAAATACAAACCTTGGGATGGCAGTAGAAGTCCATACGAAGAAGAGATGGCGGATTCTTACGCTTCCAACGCGATGACGAGGATGCTAAGGGCTTGGCCCTATAAGTTCGGAAGGTTGGTGGCTCGAGGCCTTTCAACCTTGTATTTCAAAGCAGGAATTCAGGATTATTGGGACGGTAATTATCAGTCAGCCGCCGCGTTACAATTTCGTGCCCATAGTCTCAACCGACAGAACGAAGAAGCCGGTCAATGTTATCGCCATGCGATGGAGCAGTTAAAACAACAAGCTCCGTCTCCCTTGACCGACGCCGAGAGGCAATGGCTGAAGCGGCGATATAGTCACTCCGCTCTAAGCACATAGGTGCCTACATCTAGTTAGTCAGATTAACACTGGCAATACGACACCTTCATCGCGCGTTGGCGCGATCGGAGTTTGCATGCCGATGCTTATGTTTACTTTGCACTGAAACCCGACGGCAGTATCGATAACATGAAGATGCTGGCCGTGTCGCCGCTGACTGACTTCAGTTTTGATTTCCATGATCTGTTGTTTGTGCCGGTGAAGCACTGAGACGACAGAAGACGGGAGTCAGAATACAGGAGGCAGGGGAAGCAGATTTTCCATATCACTGCCTCATAAGAGTCTCCATCTCATCAGCGGTCCGCGGCCAATCAGAACGCAGCAGACGTGAAAGGGATCGGTCCGCGAGAAGCTTGCCACCGGTTTGGCAAACAGGGCAGTAGTTCGTTTCGTTTGACGCATAACGAATGCGTTGAATTTTTGCGCCGCAACGTGGGCATGGCTGTTGATATTTGCCATGTACCGCCATCTCAGGTCGAAAGGCGGTTACTTTTTCCGGGAACTTGAACCCCTTCATTGCCGGGGTTCGCAAGCTAACAGTTTGCGTTACGAGTTCGTTGCGCAGTAGCTCAGTCCATTTTGTTAACGTGTCGCGCGTGGCGTCGAACAGACGTTTGATCTGTTCGTCTGAGAGTTTTTGCGTCAGCGCGATCGGCGACAAATGCGCTTCCCAAAAGATCTCATCCGAGTAAGCGTTGCCAACACCACTAAAGAGACGCGGATCGGTAAGCGCTCGCTTCAACGTGTGATTCGAAGACTGAAGCATCGTCGGTGAACGTTTCAAGGTCCGTTTCAAAGATTTCGACGCCACCCGGATTGAAACGCTCGAGTTCTGAATCACCCTTGACCAGGTGCAAAGAAGCGCGCCGCTGAGAACCGGCTTCGGTAAGCGAAAGGGTGCCGTTGTCGAAGTCAAAGGTTGCCAGCCTGACCTTAGACGGTTTCACCGGTCGGTCATGCCAGTGCAAGCGACCCGCGATCATCAGATGAAGGATGAGCCAGAATTCATTTTCGATGCCGATGCAAATGCGCTTACCGAGTCTCTTAAACTCTAAGATCTGGCGGCCTTCGACACTCTTAATTGGTGGGTCGGCGCTGCGAAGCAGAAAAGGCGAGGCGATTGAAACGCGATTGAGAGTTTGACCAAGAATGCGTCGTTCAAGTGCTTCGATGTAAACGACAATGTCAGGATATTCCGGCATGGATCAGCTTTGTCCGACATGCTTCAGTTTGTCGTTGAGTCACAGGAAACTCAATATTGATTTGCCTCATGAACACGGCATTCAAACTCACCTGGGTCTACGACAAGCTGAAGCATGTCGGACACTCCGCTAGACCTTCACCAACTGTTTGCCAAGATTGTCACCGCTAAAGAGCCCGATGAATGCCTGCGGAGTATTTTCGAAACCTTCCACGATTGATTCAGCATGCTTGAGTTTGCCGGCCGCCATCCACTGGGCCATCTGTATGACACCTTCGGCAAATCGCGGTGCGTAGTCAGTTATGATGAAGCCCTTCATCAAGGCGCTGTTAATCAAAAGGTATGGTTGCGGGCGTGGCCCAACGTCTGCTCGGTCCAGGTTGTAAATGGAGATCTGTCCGCAGATGCTGATGCGCGCGCGACTGTTGAGGAGTGGCATCACCGCGTCCGATACAGGGCCGCCAACGTTGTCAAAATAGACATCGATTCGTTGCGGGCATGCTTCCGCTAATTTCTTGCTGACATCGTCTGTCTTGTAATTAATGACCGCATCGATACCCAATTCTTCTCGCAGGTATCGGTTCTTTTCATCACTACCGGCGATTCCAACTACGCGGCAACCTTTGATCTTCGCGATCTGACAGACCGTCATGCCGACTGCACCTGCCGCTCCCGACACCACCACAGTTTCGCCTTCTTTCGGTTGGCAAATGTCGAGTAAACCGAAATAAGCAGTCAGACCCGGCATACCCAACACGCCCAGCGCAGTCGTGACCGGTCCCATGCGCGGATCAATCTTCCTCAACTCGTCGGCCTTCGCGACGTTGTAGAGTCGCCACCCCAACATACCTGTCACAATGTCGCCTTTTTGAAAGTTCGGTGAAAGTGATTCAACGACTTCTCCAACCACGCCGCTGGAAATAACCTCACCAACATTAAACGGTGCTACATACGAGCGGCCTTCACGCATGCGTCCACGCAGGTAAGGATCAACGGAAATGTATTGCGTGCGGACTAACACCTCGCTGTCTCCGACCTCAGGTGTGTCGGTGTCGACGAACTGAAAATTTTCTGCGGAAGGCACGCCGGTGGGCCGGCTGGCTAATCGAATCTCTTTGTTTTGCATGGCGAGGATGATAAGAAGTCCAAAGTCGAATGTCCAAGGAGACTAAGGTTTAAAGACCAAAGTCCAGAGTCCAGAGTTCAGAGTCCAAAGTCCAGAGTCCAAGTCCAAAGTCCGATCACGTTAGTCGACTCCAGCTGTTGACCCAATTCCACATTGGACATTGGACCTTGGACTTTGGACTACGTCCCTTCTCGGCTAAAATCCTCCGCGAGCAACAGCCTAATTTCTGAAGGGAAGCGCCCTCGATCCTCGATGGAGCCAACTCTTTCACCCGGTACATTACTCGGCCGTTACAAAATTCTCTTCCACCTAAGGAGAACAGTGCGATGAAGAGAGCGTTCGCTGGCGTTTGTCTTGGATTTCTCGTCGTCGTTGCGTGCACATTCGGAGTCCTGGCCCAGGGTTCCGACCAGGCCCATTGGCCGCAATGGCGTGGGCCGTTTTTCAATGGCATGGCCCGCGGTGATGCGCCAACAGTCTGGAGCGATACGTCCAACGTCAAGTGGACGACAGAGATTCCCGGGCGCGGTTTCTCAACGCCCGTTATTTGGGGCGACCGAATCTTTCTGACCACTGCAATTCCTACCGGTAAGCCGCCAGCTCAACCAACTCCGACGCCGGAAGCCACTACCGGACCAGGCGAGCGACGTCGTGGCCGTGATACTGGACCTCAGGCTGAACATAAGTTCGACGTCATGTCGCTCGACCGCAAAACTGGAAAAGTGCTTTGGCAGAAGACTGCAAAAGTAGCTGTGCCTCACGAGGGCTATCATCGCGTTTACGGGAGCTTCGCTTCCAATTCGCCGGTTACTGACGGTAAGTATGTTTACGCATCATTCGGATCGCGTGGCGTCTATTGCTATGACTTCAATGGGAAGTTGATCTGGGAAAAGGACCTTGGCGTTCAAATGAAGATGAGGCTGGCGTTTGGCGAGGGAACCGCGCCTTTGCTCATCGGCGATCGATTGGTCCTCCTTTTTGACCATGAAGCAGGTTCGTTCATCGTGGCTCTCGATAAACGCAGCGGCAAGGAACTTTGGCGCGCTACCAGAGATGAGTCGAGTTCATGGAGCACGCCATTTCCGGTTACTCATTCAGGTAAAAAACAGATTGTCGTAACTGGTACGACTAGAGTACGCAGCTACGATTCTGAAACGGGTAAAGTGTTGTGGGAGTCCGCTGGTCTCGGCCTTAACCCGATTCCTGTACCTGTCCATCAAAATGACGTTGTCTATGTGATGAGTGGTTATCGCGATCCGAAGCTGATGGCAATTAAGTTAGGTCGCGAAGGCGATCTAACTGGATCTGATGCAATCCTATGGAGTCATACTCGAGGTCTTGCTTACACAACTTCGCCCGTGCTCCATGACAACAAACTTTACGTGGTGACGGACAATGGAACGATCAGCGCTTTCAATGCAGTCACAGGTGAGCCACACTATTCACAAGTTCGTTTGCCGAAAGCTTATAACTTGAAAGCTTCCCCCGTTGGGGCCAACGGTAAACTCTATCTGGCTACGGAAGATGGTGATGTGGTGGTAATCAAAATGGGTGAGAAGTTTGAAGTCTTAGGCACCAACACCCTCGCAGATCAGGTATTTATTTCTACTCCGGTTATTGCAAATGGCGAGTTGTACCTCCGTTCACAAAACCGGCTCTTCTGCATTAGTCAGAAAGGGTAGAATAGTTTCGTCTGAATGGTCTTGCTTAATTGAGTCTAAGCCCCGGCACATCAATCGGAAGGTATGAGCTTCGCTCACAGCTCGGAGCGGGTGGAATGGGCGAGGTCTATCTTGCCGAAGACACTGCGCTGAATCGTAAGGTTGCACTCAAGATCCTGCCCGCCGATCTGGCCTTGAAGAAAGAGCGCATGGCGCGGTTTGTTCGCGAAGCTAAGGCCGCTGCAGCGCTTAACCATCCCAACATCGCTCACATCTACGAAATCGGCGAACACGAGGGCATGTACTTCATCGCGATGGAGTATGTCGAAGGCAAGACGCTGCGCGAGAAGATCCACTACGAGCGAGTCGAGCTACGGAAACATCTCAGGTATCTGCAACAAGTGGCAGGTGGTCTGGCGAAGGCCCATGCGGCGGGAATCGTCCATCGCGATCTAAAGCCCGACAACATCATGATTTCCCGCGATGGCTACGCCAAGATTTTAGACTTTGGTCTGGCGAAATTAGTTGAACCAGCGGGAGTCGGGACCAGTGAAACGGCCAGCGACGTCGCCACGGTTGAGTGGGAGCAGCCTCATTCAATGCCCGGAAAACTTCTCGGGACCGTCGGCTATATGTCGCCAGAGCAAGCGCAGGGAAAGACCGATTCGATCGATCACCGGTCAGACATTTTTTCCTTCGGTTGCATGCTCTACGAAGCCATCACCGGACGGCGGCCGTTCCAGGGCGAGTCGAATGTTCAGTCTCTCTACCGAATCGTTTATGAGGCTGCACCCCCGATTAGCAATTTCAACCCAACTGCGCCTCCTGAGTTACAACGCATCGTGCGCCGCTGCCTTGCGAAGGATCCTGACGAACGTTATCAGTCGGCCCAGGACATCGCGCTGGAGTTGAAGGAGCTACGGCGTGAACTCGAAGGCGATACGCAAATCGACACCACCGTCGCACCGTCGATGATGGGGAGTGAAGTAAACCGCACTCCCGGAATTGGAAGCACCTACACACCGACGCTGGGTTCAAGTACAGTCACAAATTTGGACCAGGTTGGCCGTCAGACGACGAGCGCTGAAGTAATCATCAGTGAGATTAAGCAACACAAAGGCGGGCTACTGCTTGCCGTAGTGGGCCTTGTCTTAGTCGCCGCTGCTTTGATTGTGCTTTGGAATAAGTTTGGAAACACGCCCACCCGAGAGCCTTTTAGTTCGTATAAAATCACGCGCCTCACTACCGGAGGCAAGATTGGAAATGCTTCGATCAAGGGCTATACATCAATTTCTCCGGACGGTAGATACGTTGTCTTTCGCACCACTGAATCTGCCAGGGATAGTTTATGGGTCAGGCAGGTTTCCACCGGCAGCCTGGTCAAGATCGTTCCGGACATCAAGGAAAAAATTGGCGGCACAACCTTCTCACGAGATGGTGAGCTCGTTTACTACTCAACCTTTGATGACAGGGATGCGGTGGGCACACTTTATCGAGTGCCGGTGTTTGGCGGCGTGCCTCAACGTATCAAAGCCGGTGTCACGAGTTCGGTAACATTCTCTCCCGACGGGAAACAGATGGCCTTCATCCGGCATTCATCGGTGCAAACCGATCTGATGATCGCGAATCTGGACGGTAGTGAAGAACGAACAATCGCGTCCAGGAAGATGCCTTCTTACTTCGCCTGGGGCGCAGGTCCGGCCTGGGCTCCCGATGGTAAAACCATAGCGTCGGGCGCCGGAGTCTTTAGTGGAGCCTTATCGTCGACGGTGGTTTCTGTTCCGGTTTCCGGCGGGGCGGAGCAACCAATTACCACTCAACATTGGGTTTCGGTCTCGAGAGTTCAATGGCTGCAAGACGGTCGCGGCCTGGTTATCGCAGCCATGCCGGAATTGACTTCGGCCGGTACGCAATTGTGGTCCGTCTCATATCCAGGTGGACAAGTACGACGAATAACCAACGACTTGAACGCCTATGGAACTACTAGTCTTGGACTCACAGCCGACTCGAAGACTTTGGTAACGATTCAGGCCGACAGATCCTCTCAGATCTGGGTTGTTACCCCGGGGGAAGATTTATCTCGTGCGAAGCAGATCACGCATGGCAAGTATGAAGGTGACACGCTCGCATGGGCCCCAGATGGAAGAGTTCTTTACACAGCGCCTTCGGGTGAGCAGTTAGACATCTGGACCGTAAACCACGATGGCTTGGACAACAAGCAACTAACGACTGACGCCTACACTGAAGGTTTGGGTTGCGTGTCCACCGACGGCCGTCAGGTGGTTTTTAGTTCCAACCGTTCCGGTAATTTCAATATTTGGAAAATAGCGTTTGGCGGACGCGAACAAGAACAATTGACCCAGGGGAAGGAAATGGATTCACAGCCGATTTGCTCGCCCGACGGTCAGTGGGTCTTGTTCAAGTCGTTCCGGCAGGGAAAACCCACCTTCTGGAAGGTTGCATTAGCCGGCGGTGAACCACAGCAATTGTTCGACAGGTCATCTGCCTGGGCTGCCATATCACCTGATGGAAAGTTAGTGGCGGTGCGCTTCCTTGACGAACAAAGCAACACCAACAAGATTGCCGTTTTGCCGTTTGCAGGTGGTGCACCAATTCAGACTCTGGATGTGTCGGTAAGCTTTCGTGATGTAGGTTTGGGTTGGACCGATGACAGTCGTTCGATCATTTACGCCGACGCACGCGACAGCGCCGACAATATTTGGAGCGTGTCCCTCGCAGGTGGTCCACCGAAGCAATTGACGAGCTTCACCTCAGGTTTGATCTTCGCATTCCAGGTTTCGAAAGACGGCAAACAGATAGCTATCGCACGTGGCACTCAAACTGATGACGTAATCCTGGTTCGCGACGGAGAATGATCGCGAACGTCAGCGTGCTTGGAATGCATTTCTGGGTGCATCTCAGGCGAAGGAGGTTTCTCTTAGCGTTTTCCGATCCTGACTCACGACGCGTATAGTCCACCTCAGTTTGCGACGCCGTTAATAGTATGGTCCGCGGCCTCCGCCTTAGTTTTCTCCCACTCAGCGTTCGTACACCCGGAAGGCCTTCAATGAACAGAATTTTATCGCTCAGCTTGATCCTGGCTGTCTGCATTACCGTTTCCATCGGCCAGACACCGTCCTCTACAAAACAACTGGCAACTCTGAAGGGTCGCGTGTAAACGTCTACGGCAGCTATCGATTCACTGAAACGTGGAACCTGAGCGGCGCCTGGCGAATGGGAGCGGCGAGCCGGTGCCAGGATTTTATCGACAAATTGGTCAGACCTTCTTCCTCACGAACGAAAGAAAAACAACCCGCCTACCAGCATATAGCCGTGTTGACGTGCGGGTGAACAAAGCGTTTCTCTTCAAGAAGTGGAAGCTTACAGTCAACGGCGAAGTAATTAATGTCTTGAATCGGGATAACTTGCGATACGCCGGCTTTGAATTCTTTAGCTTTACCGGACGCGTTTTTGGCCAGCTTGATAGAATGATTCCCAGGTTACCGTCGGCGGGTGTGGTGATCGAGTTTTAGCTGCTATATACCCGAGCGCGGTCACGACAGCCGACTGGAGTGGCTCACCTTTACCCTGGTTTTGAGTAATCTGTGGAATCTGCGCAATCTGCGGATAATCCGTTTAAGGTGTCGTTTTGTTACGGTTCAAGGTTGAATTTCGAATCACGCGCTAATGTGCTCGGCTCTGTAAGGGTTTCTCTCCTTGCAACTTATGGCACTAATAGGGCATCATAGCCGCCAGTTAATCCTTCTCTCGCGCATCAACGGTGATGCGCCCCGCGCAAAAAGTTATCAGCGCCGGACGTTTGGATGGTTCGAGAGCAGGCTGATTTCAACTCCAGAAGCCGCTCCCAAGAGCACCTGAACCCGGTCCTTCGCTGACTACCGTTACTCGAAGCCAATCCGATTTCGCAGCTTCTTTCACCCCCTCAGGGGAAAGGTATATTTGTATGTCTATGAAACTTTACGTAGGAAATCTGGCGTTTGCGACTTCCAGCCAGGAATTACAGGAACTGTTTGCCCAGGCCGGCACGGTTGAATCGGCAAGCGTTGTGGAAGACCGCGACACAGGTCGATCGCGTGGGTTTGGCTTTGTCGAAATGTCGAGCAAAGAAGAGGGCGAAGCTGCTATCGCTCAGTTCAATGGCAAAGAAGTCAACGGTCGCGCACTGAATGTTAACGAAGCCAAGCCACGCGAAAACCGCGGCGGCGGTGGTGGTCGTGGCTTCGGTGGTGGCGGCGGCAATCGTGGTGGTGGCGGTGGCTACGGCGGTAATCGCGGTGGCGGCGGCGGCTACGGCGGTGGTGGTGGTGGCAATCGCGAACCACGCTGGTAAGCAATTCCTGCTTACCCCGAAATGAACACATCGGCCCATCATTGGGCCAGGATAAATCAAGCGATTCGTCGCAACCATTGCAGTTCATTTCGTTAACGGTCGGCAAACGGCGGTTGAGATCAAGTGCGCTAAGCACGATATCCCAACCGCCGGTTCCCCGGCTCCCAATCAACGATATTGCAATGCGTATCCAGCACCACGCTGGACACTCACGACCCTCCGCTCCGGCGGACTCCGTTGTCAATCAATTTCCGTTCTCTCTTAAGAGGACAAATAAGTAGGAGTTTATGAATTTTTCTCAACTGGGACTCGAAGCGGCACAAGTACGCAAATGCGAGTCTCTCGGATACACCGAACCAACACCGATCCAGGAACAGGCAATCCCTGTCGTCCTCAGTGGCCAGGACATGATCGGTTGTGCTGAAACAGGCACAGGCAAGACGGCCGCATTTCTGCTACCCATCATTCAAAAGATCACTGAGAAGCCGCGACCCGGCATCCGTGTTCTGGTGCTTGCGCCGACGCGTGAATTGGCGATGCAGATTCAAAAAAATTACGGCGAGCTCAATCACGCAAAAGCCAATCGTGGCGTAACAGTGATCGGGGGCGCCAATATGCGAACGCAGATTTCTGATTTGAGACGCGGCGCGACTGTTTTGATCGCCACGCCCGGACGTCTGCTCGATCTAATCGAGCGCGGTGCTTGTAGCCTCGCGAATGTCGACTTTCTGGTTCTTGACGAAGCTGACCGCATGCTGGACATGGGGTTTCTACCCGCGATCAGGCGCATTCTGGCGATGGTTCCGGCGAAGCGTCAGACACTTTTGTTTTCGGCGACGATGTCATCGGAAATTGAAAAGCTGGCTCGTACCACGATGAAGCAGCCGAAAATGATCGAGGTCAGTCCTCGCGGTCAGGCAGCATCGATGGTTGAGCAGGTTGCTTATCCAGTTGCTCAGGAATCGAAGACGGCATTATTGATCGACCTGCTGGAACGCGAACGATTCGAACGAGTGCTGGTGTTTACCAGAACCCGCAGAGGCGCCGAAAGGCTGTCGCATATCTTGTCCGCACGCGAACACAGTGTTGGTCGAATACACTCCGATCGTACTCAGCCGCAACGCGAATCCGCGTTACGAGGATTTCGAGACGGCCGGACCCGTGTGCTGGTAGCTACCGACATTGCGGCCAGAGGGCTTGATGTAGATGCGGTTTCGCATGTAATTAATTACGACGTTCCGGCAGCGCCGGAAGATTATGTGCACCGTATTGGACGTACCGGCAGGGCAGGAAACAGCGGGCGGGCGATTACTATCGTCACGCCAGTTGACGAGCTCTCGATGCGGGCGATTGAACGGCTGACCGGACAAGAAGTGAAGCGAGTAAGTCTGCCAGGCTTTTCCTCGGCGAAAACTAGCGAGACCGAAAGAAAACCATCAACTCGCGTAACACCCCGAGCGGTGTTCACGCGTTCATTCAGACCGCGTCGAGCCAGCAGATAGCTGTCCGCACGATCTTACAATCACGGCGACCGGTTCAACCGGTCGCTTATAAAATCAAAGGAGAAACTGATTGGCACGAGACGATTTGATTCCAGCGCAGGGCACCATCATTGATAAGCAGCCCAACGCATTCTTCAAGGTCCAACTCGAGAACAGCGAGCATGTAGTATTGGCCGCTGTATCGGGAAAGATGCGGAAAAATCGCATCCGCATTCTGGTAGGTGATCGCGTTAGTGTTGAGATGTCGCCATATGATTTGACGCGTGGCCGCATCACCTATCGCTTCAAATAAACCACCACAATCAAAGCTAACGCTGCTGGCGGAGCTATATCCGTTCGATATTTTCTCCGGGCTCGACAGTTATCGATTTGAAGCTCGACAGCCTTACCAGGCCGGGCGCGGCGCCTTTCGGTTTTGAGAGAAACTTTCGCTGGGTATAGTGAATATTGACCTTCGCGTCTTTATTCGCCTGACTGAACTTCGCGGCAAGTTGGGCGGCTTCGACTATTGTCCGATGTGGTATTTCTTTGCGACTGGAGTTTCGCACTATTACATGCGAACCAGGATAGTCGCCTGCGTGAAGCCACAAATCGTTAGGGCGCGCCTCACGAAAAGTTAACCTGTCGTTGTCGCGCGCACTTCTACCAGTAATCACCTCATAACCGTCAGAAGACAAATAGCGTCGCATCCCGGGGAGATCTTTGGAATCCCGGGTTTTTGCTTTGGCCCGCGGCTTTTTGTCGTTGGTCTTCTCAAATTTAGCCAGCGTTTCCTCATCGCGTGAGGCGATAGCTTTTTGCAGCATGTCCTGCAGACTTTCAATCTCAACAATCTCCTGATCAACTTTAGCCACCCGCTCACCAATTTCTTCAATACCGCGTTTCGCTTTGCCATACTTTGAAAAGGACGCGGACGCGGCATCAGGCAAAGAAATATTTTGGTCCAGCTCAATTTCTATTTCGGGTGTGCCCTCGGCCCAGTAGTCGATAAGCTTGACCCTGTCGCCGACGCGTTTGGCGTTGGCAATGTTTGCTAGCAATAAATCGCCGAGCCGTTTGTGTTCTTCGGGGTTGCCATGCGCCGCAAGGTCCTTTTGCAGATTCGCTTTGAGTTTTCTCTGTTTGGCCAGCTCCTTCTTTTGCTTCGCGATTAAAGCAGCCGTCCGCAGTTCGAAAGCTCGAGCACGCTCGATCTCATTGTATTTGGCGTCGAGCGCCGCCGATATTGTTGGAAATTCGCCGCGCGAAAATGGCGCTTCTTCCACAATCAACTTTGACTGACGAGGTGGTTGATAGACGTCGCCTACCATCTGACCTTCACCGATTGGAGGCCGTAGAGTGTGCAGGATCATTCCACCCGCGTCGTCGTCCAACAGAAAGAGATTGGCCGACCGTCCTGTTAACTGGACCACGAGGGTGCGATGGCGAAAATCGCCGAGTTCGTCAGCGACTTTTGCCGCAATCCGACCTACCCGCTCTTGTTCATCTTTGGTTACCGAAACTACAACGCCATTTCCGAGCATCGCCCTCATCGACTGAACAAAAAGCGACTGCGGCTTTGAGGCTTTGTCTAAAGCGCGCGAGCTGCGTTTGGTTAAGTAAAGTCGCGGTGCATCGGGTTCAATGCTCAGGAAGAGGAGTCCATCGCGGTTCAATCCAAAATCGATGGCCAGGGAGTTTGGTGATAGCTGATAGATTTTACCGAGGTAGTGACCTGGTAGGAGTTGGTCCAGCTCCGCGACGACTTCGTTGAGTGTTTCCTGATGCATTGAATTGAGCCGGTCGCCGGCGAGTGGTCCACAAAGAAAAAGGCCCTGCCCAGCTAAGAGCAGAGCCTATTCTATCGATAGCTTGCAGCTAAATTCTAACCACAGCGGTCCTCGTCAAGCGGTCATGCGCCGTTCGCCGTTCACGATCGAGGAGTGAAAACATCAATCCAAGTCCCGCAATTGCAATCGATAGCAGATAAAGGAAAGCACGCCCGGTTGATTGCGCACCGGTCGGAATTAAACCGGTGCGAGCATCCACGACTCTGATGGAAAAGAGTCGCATCGCGAAAGTGCGTCCGGTTAACGCAGTGCTAATCGTAAAGTAGAGGAAAGCGGACACGACGAAGGTTCCCGCTGCAAAGCCAATTACCCTCGGGTCCTGCCACCGCAATTCAGTCAATTTAACCAATGCGACTACCGGCGCAGCCATCATTGCAGCAACGACGAAATCGAGGAGCGCGCTGATGAATCGAGCGTACACGGGAGCGGAGTGGATCTCATTGCATTCCACTCTCACCGTTGTAGGAACAGAATCAAGATAGTCGAGCGCCGGATCGTTGTCGCGAATGAGCCGCTTGGGTTTGGCTACGATCACCTTTTCTGCAACTGCAACGGGTGCTATCGACGCTTCAATCTCTAACGGCTCTTCAACGCCAACTGCGGCGCATTCCTCTATCGCCGGGACCTCTTCAACGGCCACGACAATGGGCGTCGCCACGACGGACAAGTGGTGTGTCCGATCCGGAGTAGGTTCTGTTTCCTCGGGCAAGTTGTCGATATCGACCTGCTCGGTTGGAGATACTTCCTCCAGTGGTTGGCAGGGAGCTAGTTCGTATGCCGCCTCTTCCTGATAAGCGGTAGCCGTGGCAACGGCCGTATTCTGGGAATATTGAGCCGGCGTATGCGCACGTTCGATTCGTCGCAGAGCCGCCACCACCAGAGGATTCGTCGGTGCCGGGAGCGGTTTAGCAAGGAGTTCCAACGGACGGGGTGCTTTCGCAAGTTCGCCATCGAGCTCAGGGTTGATCTCACCACTCTCCAGGATTGCCTCTCTGGCTTTTCGTTCCTGAACTTCGCGGACTCGTTCTCCTAACTCTTTTCGCCACTGCGGGATAGGCTGACGACCGGGACTGGGGAACTCGATTAGTGATGTGCTCGGTTTCGGAATATTGTTTCTCCTAATCTGGGGCGCGACTGTTTGCTGAACACCCGAATCTGCTGAAATTGCAACGGTAGCTTCCGTCTCAACCCATGTCCGGTTTCGAAAAGCACCGCATTCAGCGCATTTCATTGAGCGTTTCTTACAAACGGCGCCACACGAGGGACATCTCATACCAGGCTGCCTCCGAATGGAAACGGTCCGAGAGCTGGATATGGAGTACCGACAGAGAGTCGGCAAAAACTCCTTCGTAGACGGGCGGCATGGTATCAGGAACTACTTTAACTGGTCAACGAGAAAATATACCAGGCGTTGGAGTTGCCCCGTTAAGCATAGTGAGCTTAAGTGCGAGAGGTTTGATTGTCAGGAGCTAGAGACGTGTGCGGCCGGCGAAGCCAGAGTCCAAATCGTGCCACCATTCCAGCTCGTCGCCCTCACCGAGCTGCCAACACAACAAGACTACCCGGCCGTCTCGCAGTGAAGGAAAATCGATAAGACCGCGGTCGAAATCTTTGAGTTGGACGCCAAGTTCCTCTAATTCAGCCAGTTCGAGAGTTGAGTTGGTAAGGAGCGTTGCGTAGGCAGGGCCGTTGGCCATTCCGCCGCCGCCTAGTTCAGCTCCTTCGGCCGCCAGTCTAGCCTGGCTGGCAAAGGTATTTACTCTGCGCCGAGAGCTCTGAATTCTCTCCAAAAGCTGGCGCACAGCCGGCAGTAGTTCGTTTGCTTCCTGAACCGTAAAAAGCTTCATAACAAAAGAGACGCTCAGAATCTACTCTCGAAACTACTGCTCATCGGTGACGCGAATAAACTCGACCCGCGGATCAAACTGCGAGTTTTCCTCGATACTCGTTTCCACGACGACTTGCATTGTCTGAAAAGTGGAGACGGTGCCAGGGTGCAGATCGATCTGTTCGTGCAGATATTGTGATGGTTGATGTTCGGTTAGTTCTCGCTCGTCATAACGATGCGAGTGAGCTTCCTTGCGTACCCTCTCGGCGATTTCACCGAGATCAATAAAATAGTCGGCTACGTCAATGAGTTTAGGTGCTGTGTTTGAACGAAAGCCTGCGATCTCGACCCGACAGCCCTTATAAGCAACGGCATTAACTGCGTAAACAAAGTCTTCGTCGCCCGATACGAGAACAGCGGTATCGTAGCAGCCGGCAAGCGACAACATGTCAACGGCAATTTCCACGTCGAGATTCGCCTTCCGGCTTCCATCGTAGAAAGTCTTCAATTCCTTTTGAATAACGCGAAAACCGTTGCGCCTCATCCACAGAAGAAACCCCTGTTGCCGTTCGGCGCCGACGTCTACGCCGGTATAGAAAAACGCCCTTAACAAGCGGCCGTCGCCCAGCAATACCCGTAAGAGCTTGTTGTAATCGATGTCCAGGTTGTGGAATCTAGCCGCATGAAACAGGTTGTTACCGTCAATGAAGACTGCTACACGCCCGCGATGTCCGAGTTGCCATGAAATATTGTTCGTGGGATCAAAACTATTCATTGATACGTTTCCTGATAAGTTTCTTAATGGTAGCTAGAATGCTTTCTTTAAGTGGGGTAGGTCAAGCAGGGAGGTATGCTGACGCACGATTGAAAGATATTAGTCGGCAGGTATGATTTCGCCGTTTACAGCATCCACATAAACGGTTGGCGCAGGTGCATTCCTCACCGCAATTTCCCAGGCAACTCGAAACTCCAAGGCATCAGGATTACTTTTCGACTCCCGCACGAAGGTGACTAATTCGCGCGGCGTGGCCTGAGCGGCTTGCACTGTAAAAGAGGAGTTTGTGGCGGTGGCAGGGACAGGATTAGTCGCTAACTGGTTAACCGCGTCTTCAGCTTTTAGCTTAATCACGCTGGATAGCGCAGTCTGAACCCGTTCTGCGCCCGGGATACACGTGCTTGTCATGCTGACTACTCGACGGTCTGGCGCAAATCGAATCTGTAGTTTGCCGAAGTTGCCTCGAATCGGATAACGAAATGGGCGCTGCTCGTAAGTGGCCAGTTTAATTCCGTCAGGTTGGTCCACTCGCTCGATCAACGACAGCTTGTCGAATCAGAGCCTATCAGCTGTTGCCAATCATTGATAAATCGACGGAATGATTCTCTGGTTTATCTTCGGTCATCACGGCCGCTGTACCTAGCTTTGGAAGATAGAGCGGTTGCGGTGTGACTGGGCCAAGATTCTCCACCGTCAGGGTGACAGGCCGTAATTGTGGGCCAACCACAGCGTTCGCCGGCTGAACGAACCGACTGAGCGTCGCAGAAACTTCATTTCGTCGGACATCGTCAGTGGTGTAGATATACGGGTAAACTGACTCGCTTGCCCTGGGACCATTTGGGTCCGGCGGCTCCAGAGTCGAACAACCCGCGACGACCGTCAGTGACAACAGGAAGAAGCCGATCTGAATCGTGTGGGGAACTGTCGGTAGTCTCATAAACCCAAATGCTCTCCAAGGCGTCGTATAATGATAATTCCTGGAGGAGATGTTGCTCAAAGATAAAGAAAGCATGCCGTTCGCTATGCCGTCTCTGGATTCGTCATAGTCCAATCCGGAAGCTCAACCGTTTGCGCCCGGTCAAATGGTGCCTTGCGACGAATGCTTGCGAACCAATCCACCCACCCGCATCAATTGCCTTTATTGCGGAACCGTTCTTCCGCGCCGTGAATCCACATTATATCTACCGAGGCCCACCCTGCGACCTTTGGAAAAGTGGGAACTCCGCAATATACACATTTTCGTGCCCGGTTCGGCAAACGATACTGCACAACGTGAAGTCAATCTTGAGGATGCTGCCGATATCCTGAAGCTGCCATTGGCCGATTTGAGTCGTCTTCTTTCAACGAACATGCCTTTGCCGGTCGCGAGGACTGCGACAATCGAAGACGCCTCTCTCGGTGCAGCGAAGGGTGCATGATCTGGGAATCGAAACGCGAGTGGTATCCGACGCAGAGCTTGGCGTTGATGAAACTGGGGCGATCAGAGTCCGGGCAATCGAGATCAACGACGAGGGCTTAGCGCTTTCGACGAGTCCTGAGACTCAGCCCAACCGGATAGCCTGGACTGACATTGTGCTTATCGTTACCGGAAGGTTGGTGTCTACTCGGATTGAGCTGAACGAGGAAAAAGGGAAGCGCGCGGAGAATCGGATAGTAGATTCAAGCCAGTTCTTTAGTGATGAGGTAGTGTTCGAATTCTACGCCACCGCTGGGCGAGGACCATTTCGGATCTCTGCAAACAGTTTTGACTTTTCATGTCTCGGCGAAAAAAAAGGATTGGTTTCAGTCGAGAATATGACGTCACTCTTAGACATGTTACAGACGCGGTCTCCAAACATGCAGTTGGACCAATAATTCTATCCTGCGCAAAGTGATCGAACTCGTCTGGCCCATCGAGCAGCAGAATGAGTCGGCGGGATGGCGACGCGAGCGTCCAGGCAAGTACAGCGTCGGGAGCGTCA
>CAVWZW010000003.1:0-281010 GCA_963759585.1 Pyrinomonadaceae bacterium | reverse complement strand
CGTTCGCGAAAAACCGTGATTCTGATCGTGCTACTTCACATCGCCGTTCCCGTCTTCGTAAACGCCGTTGCGGGATTACTACTCGTCGCGATCGCAAAGGCCCTCTACCCGACGAACGCCTTGCATGCCAACAGCATGATCACCATCGTTCAGCAGCTGGTCCAACTCCCGATCACCATCCTGTTCAGTTCGCTCGCTTCCGTCGTCACTGCCCTGCTCTACTGGAAATTGCGTCTGGCAGGTGGTGAGACAATGAAACAAGCGATGGTCCAATTCGATCATGACGCCCCCGACGCAAGCGGTTACAAGCGCCCACGCACCCGCGCCCGCACCTCCATGCGAACCAACCGCTCGAGTTCCCGCGGAGGTTCCCTGGATCGAACAACTTAGCCCGTACTCCACGCGTTTGCGTTCGTCGGCGCTTTGGCCGACCTTGGAGTGCGCCGCCTTGTCGGCGCTTTGGCCCGTGGCGGCTTGGCGCCACTTCTCACGCCAGATGGACCTTCAAAGCTGCAAAATGTAGCCCTCGAATTCAATTACAGAACCCAGCGCGGTAGCGCGGGATTCAATAAGCTACTCAACATTCAATACCTAAGCTCATTAATGATCGCCGCCTCCATGATCCCGCGCTACTGCACTGAGTTCGGTAACGCTGCACGCTTTTAGCTCAATTTGGAGCATCTCCACTAATCCTCACCCATCACTGCCGCCTGCCTTCCTGCTTCCCACCTCCTGCCTCCTGCCTCCTGTCGTCCCTCTACGGACTCGGTGTAATCTGTCGGCACCGACCACGAATGAAACCGAAACCTGATCAACCTCCAACAACTTTCCCCGAATGGATTCGGCCAATGGCGGCAACGCTAACGCAGGAAAAATTCACGGGACCGGAGTGGATCTTCGAACGTAAGTTTGACGGCATTCGCCTCCTTGCATATAAAAATGGACCAGACGTCCAATTGTTTTCGCGCAACCGCCTGCCTCAAAACCTCCCTTCACTGACCCAAGCTATCAAAAGCCTCCCGGCAAACAACCTGATCCTCGACGGCGAAGTTACCTGGGGCGGGGGCAAGGTGACATATCACGTCTTCGATGTTATGTGGCTGAACAACCGCGACCTCACCTCGTCCCCTCTCGATGCACGTCGGGAACTGTTAAGCCAGTTACCTCTCCCCGCCCCACTGGAACGAGTGCTATCGCTCGACGATGTGGCCACGCCATGGGAGCGCGCAAAAAATGAGGGCTGGGAAGGTATCATCGCCAAGCGACGAGATTCTCACTACGAGCAACGCCGCTCGCCTCATTGGTTAAAGATGAAATGCGAGTTGTCACAGGATTTCGTGGTGGGCGGTTTCACAGATCCGCAAGGTAAGCGCGTAGGTTTGGGCGCACTTCTGGTTGGACACCACGACGGCCCCGATTTCGTCTTCGCGGGAAAGATTGGAACAGGGTTCGATACCAAGCTGCTATTAGACCTGCGCGCCCGACTGGATAAGCTTGAAATTTCAAAGACACCGTTTACGAAAGCCATCGGCCTGCCTCGCCTCCGCGCGCATTGGGTACAACCGAAGATCGTCGTAGAGGTTGGGTTTATTGAATGGACCGTCCACGGCAAGCTGCGCCACCCGCGCCTTCTCAGAGTGCACAACACCAAGACTGCAGGAGGCGCGGAGTCGACGGGGCAGTAGCCCGACCGTTAGGGAGGGCGTTCTTCAACGACCAAGCGCCCTCCCTAACGGTCGGGCTACTGCCCCCTAACGCCGGCTCCCAATCACTGTCTGTTGTCTGCTGTTTGCTGTTTGCTGTTTGCTTACTGCTCATACAACCTATGATTACTCAACCAATCAGCCATCCTGAAAAGCTACTATTTCCCGCCGACGGAATCACCAAGGGCGAGCTGGCTGCATACTACGAAATGATCGCGCCCGTCGTGTTACCGCACATACGACGACGGCCAATTACGATGGAGCGTTATCACCGCGGCATCGGATCTCCCGGCTTCTTTCAGAAGGACGTGTCAAAGGGATTCCCGACTTGGCTTACGCGCGTCGAGGTTCCGAAGAACGACGGCACAGTAAATCATCCGATCGCCAACAACACCCGCTCACTTCTTTGGCTGGCGAATCAGAACAGCATCACCATACACGTGTGGCCTTCACGCTCCCCGAATTTATACCACCCCGACCTGTGTGTGTTTGATTTAGATCCGGCGAAAGACGATGAAGTCGAGGTTGTGTGTGCAGCCGCCCTGGCACTGCGCGATCTTCTCGCGGAGTTAGGTCTGCCAAGTTGGGTCAAGACCTCCGGCTCCAAAGGCTTTCACATCGCCGTGCCGCTTGACGGTAAAGCTGATTTCGGCGTCGTTGCACGTTTCGCCCACACAGTGGGAAAGACTCTCGTCGCACGCCACCCACAGACACTCACTCAGGAGTTCAGCAAAGCCGACCGCGGCGGTCGTATCTACGTGGACACCGGTCGTAATGCTTACAGCGCAACCTTCGCCGCCGCTTACACCATACGCGCCAAGCCCGGTGCCCCCGTCTCCGCCCCATGCACCTGGGACGAGCTGGAACGCCGCCAAGTCCACCCGCGAAGCTTCACCCTCCGAACCATGGACCAGCGGATCAAAGACGTAGGCGACCTCTGGGCAGAAGTCGCCAAAACCAAACGCTCCTTACGACGACCCATGGAAAAGTTGCGGAGGCTGGCGTAGTCATATCCCTCGGAGTCATGAATCGTTTCGTTTCCGTGTAAGAGATCGATAAGGCTGCTTGCCGTTGCCGCTCCGTTGCCTTCTGATGCTCGGCTTCGATCACCTGATACTACGTTGTTGTCCATCTTGGTGGACAGCCTTCTGGGAGGCGCACCCTCATTGCCGTAGTCGCGCTTGGAAATGTGCGTGACTCAGGAACTCTATAAAATATTGACCAATGTATTTGTCAGTACCATCTGCGTTAGCGGATGCGTTGATCTAGTGATGTGCGTATTCCCTGGGCGCTAAGTAAGGCAGCTACTGTCTGCTCGCTAATAGGACGTATCGACAGACTGGAAAGTCTGTCCTACTTAAACACGCGTTCAAAGAATGCGGCGACGGCGGCGTTGACCTTTAGGGAGTTGGTGTGGCGCATGAAGTGATGGGTGTCGTCGGGGATGACGAGTTCCTCGAAGGGGATGCCGGCTTTCTCTAAGCGGCGGACGAGGTCGGTGGTTTGGTTGAAGCGGACGTTGCGGTCGTCGTCGCCGTGGATTAAGAGAACGGGGGACTTCCAGGTTGCGATGGAAGAGATGGGGGAGGACTGCCAGGCGATGTCGAGTGCTGCTGCTGCGTCGGGTAGTTTCTCGTAGCGATTCTCCAGAAGGAATTGGGCGCGCTCGGCGGTCCAATTGTGGACGCCGTGGATGTCGACGCCGGCTGCAAACAATTGTGAATCGCGGGCGAGAGCGAGGGCGGTGAGATAACCGCCGTATGAGCCGCCGTAGATGCCGATGCGTTTTGGATCGACGTTGGGAAGTGTGCGTAGGTATTCGCCGGCGGCTTTGACGTTGAGGTACTCAGATGCACCTTGAGCGCCGGCGTTCTTCGGGCGGTGAAAATCGTGGCCGTAGCCGATACCTAAACGGAAGTTGACTGAGAGGACGATGAAACCGCGGCTGGCGAGGTATTGGTTCATCGCGTAAGCGTTGGAGTAGTAGTCGGAGTAGTGCCAGCCGAGAAGCATCTGGCGCGGCGGGCCGCCGTGGACGTAGACGATGGCGGGGCGCTTTTGAGCGGTTGAGTTCTTTTGGATCTCAGAGACCCAGCCGCTAATGCTGGGTGGTACTGACCTAAGCGCGGATGGTGCGTCGAAGTGTGAGCGTGCCTGTTGCTGAGGTGGTCGCGCCAGGCCGCGACCGGCCAAAGCGCCGACAAGGCGGCGCACTCCAAGGTCGGCCAAAGCGCCGACGAGGCGGGGCGCGCCGGCAGGGGCGGTCGCGTCTTTATCCAAAGGGTCGAAGAGTTGGGCGTGGACCACGACGCCGTCCGGGGATTTAAAAATGACTTTCTTTGGGACGACGAGTTGCGACGACGGGAACTCTGAAGGGATGCGATCTTCGCCGAGTAAGCGCGGCGCTCCTCCAACAATAGGCGCGCCTCCGCTGATGGGCATAACAGTGGGGAGCGGAGGACGTTGGGAGGTGGCCCCGATGAACGCGATGTGTTTGCCGTCGCCGGTAACGAAGGGTGTCCATTCAAGTCCCTTGCCGGGGGTCATCACTGTCGGCTCTGGCTTGTCTACAGGAACCTTAACGATATGGCGGCGGTCTATATCATCCGGATCAGTTCCGGCATTGCCGGCGAAGAAAAGATGACGACCATCGGGACTGAGCGAAATGTATTCGGCCATGTAGTTGCCGGGCGTCAGCAACAAAGGCTCGCCGCCGTTCTCACTAATTGAATAGAGATGCGGCTGGCCGTCGAGGTAGGAGAGAAAGACGATCCGGCCCGCAGCGGCCCAGTGCAGATTCGTTCCGCCGTGCGTGGTCGGGGGTGAGCCGCTGAGGGTAAACGGACTCTTCCAAAGCTGTCGCGCCTCGCCCGTAGACGCGTCTGCGGTCCAGATGGCCCACGCTTGCGGGCGCTGTTCGAGAACAGGCTCAGGCGCGCCGCCAGTGCCCGGCCGCCGCACGAATGCAATCCGTTTACTGTCCGGCGACCAACGCGGACTTGAATCGCGCGACGTCGACGGCGCGAGATAAACGATCGGGTTCGTATCGTTTGTGTAGATGCCAACGAACCAGTGGTCGCCACGGTTCGAGACGAACGCTAGACGGCTGCCGTCGGGCGACCATTCAGGCGAACCGCTTTCTCCGCGCGCGAAGAACATGCGACGAGCCGGGGCAGATCCGTCAACCGGCATAACCCAGAGCCCACGCTCTTTCACGAACACTACGCGGTCACTCTTCGGCGATATGACCGGGTCGTCGCCATCGGCTAAGACTTTCGGCTCACCGCCCTCGAATAGCACGCTTAAGATTTGGACCTTGGCTGCTGCAGGACTAAGCGTGGGATTGACTCCGACTGAATTGTCGAAATTTGAGCCGTGGTCACCACCGCGAACGTAGACCACATACTTTCCGTCTGCGCTGATCGAGAGACTCGTCAACTCCTGGCCGTCGTCGGTGTTGTAGTTTGTCAGCTTTCGCGGCCGGAAGTCAGGGCCTTCTGCTACCCAGACGTTGCGCAGACCGCGCTCGTTTAATGCCCACGCAATGCGCGACCCGGTTGATGCCGCAGTCAACTCGTTTGGAAATGGATAGCTCTTGATCTGTTCGAGTGTGAACGGAGTTGAGCGCTGCGCCGATGTAACACCCGTTAACATCGTCAACATGGCAACGGCGATCGTTAAGGCAGCACGTCGGCTATGCTTAGATGCGTTTGAGATGTGCATGGGTTCTCCTGGCGATGGCGGGTTCAAACGAGCGGCCGCATCCAATCACAATGGCCGCTAGATTTGCAAGAAGAATAGTGGGTCAGTTTCGCAAGTCCTGACAGGCTTTGGTCTGTCGCGGTTACGACAGCCTAAAGGACGATCTGATCAAGTTCATCATCAGCTGGATTTGCTTAGCCCGCGGAGCGCGGCGAAAGCGTAAAGCCTGGGGTGGAGCGAAGCGGAACCCCAGGATCGGTTAACCCAAAGAGGTTGCAGAGCCCGCGAAGCGGGCGATAGCGGATGAGCCAACAAGCATGGATTGATACCGCTGTCGGCCGCTTCGCGGACTTTGAACAATTTGGTCGACGGTTCCTGGGGTTCCGCTGCGCTACACCCCAGGCTTTACGCTTTCGCCCGCTACCGCCGGCTAAGGCAATCAGAGTTTCCCAAAGCTGATCGGCATCACTTCACGCCGCGAATCTTTAATGTCATCACGACGTCGTCGCGGATTAGGTTGTTGGCGGCGCCGGCGTAGTTGATGCCGAAGTCCCTGCGGTTGATTGAGAAGGTGCTGTCAACCGTTATCGCATCAGCTGCTACGACGATCGTTGCCGGGAAGGTTACGGACTTGGTGACGCCATGCAATGTCAGATTTCCGGTGACGGTGTGACTGGCGCCTTTTTCGCCGCCGTGTTTTATCTCTGTCGATTCAAACTTCGCTTCAGGGTATTTAGCGACGTCGAAGAAGTCGGCGGTTTGAAGGTGTTTGGTTAGTCCGTCGTCGTCGGTCTTCACTGAAGCGCTGTCGATGGTGATTGTTACTTTGCTGGTTTCAACTTTGCCGTTGTAGTCGATGGACCCGGAGAACTTTTCGAACGAGCCGTTATGGCTGCCGGTGACCTTGGAGCCGACGAATGTGACTTTCGAAGTTTCGGGCGTAATGCGGTACTTCTCGCCTTGAGCGGACGGCGAGCTGGATGTCGTTGGTGCGGCGTTGGTGGTTACAGCTCTTGATTTGTCTGATGCTGGATCGGAACATGAAGAGACGAGTAGAGCGGTGAATAGAATTGTCGCAATTGCGGTTAAGCGAAACATAAGCGTTCTCCTGGAAAGTGGATTGGATGGAGGATAGTAAACAACAGGACAATGGGTACTGACAAATCGCTTGGCGTTGATCGGCTCATGGCGACGAAGAGCGGGGGCATGCCCTCCTTCCCTACTTGAGAGCACTCGATCGGGATCTCGCAAGACCATCCACGAAACACACGAATCAACACTAACCGAGTGAGGAACGCCCTCCCTAACGGTCCGGCTACTGCCCCGGTGCCCCGGTCGAATCCATCCTGAAAATTCTGGCTTTCCGAGGGCGGCAGGAATAAACTAGCGCCACTTTGCAAAACAGGTGGGCACGAATGACGGTCGTATCTAAATATGCCGGCGTGATTCTGTCGGGTTTCAACCGGATTGCACCGCAACGGCTAAGGTTTCGCAAAGCCGGAACGATACGAGGAGATCAGCCAAAGCTTTCACGGCGTTTGAATCCATATCAACCCGAAGCCTGGAGGAGTGGTGAACAGAAGTCAGAGACCAGAGGTCAGAAGTCAGGGGTCAGAGGTCAGACTGGATGGCTGAGGTCAGAGAGCAGACGGCAGTTGCCGCCCGGCGTGCGCGAACAAACCAGGGTGCTGGAATTGTTGGGCCACGTGAATTACAAAATCATTAAAGGCAATCGAGTTTACGTTGAAGTCGGCGGTGTGGTTTATAAGACTCTGTACGGCGGTTACTGGCGGAGCGTGTTCACAGGCGTCGAGCATTACCTATTGAGATGTGAGCAAGTGTCAGGATCGGTGTGGGCCGACGAAGAAGACACGGGCGCTGCCGTTGATTTGCCCATAGCTTTTTCAAATGAGGGCTGGACCGCGAGTGGGTATTCGTTGTCGTTTATGTTGTCGAGGGAGTGAAGAAAAGCAAACAGCAGACAGCAATCAGCAGTCAGCCTGAATTTTTAGGTTCACTCACCCTCCAAGCTCTCTTGGTATCCCACAGAATCGATCCACTAATCACACGAAATCTCACTAAGAAAAGCGTCGCGCCGTTTGCGGTCAGAGCGGGGCAAGCCCGCCTTCCCAACCTCTAACTATTCCGCCGCCAGAGACTAGTGCTTGCTGCCTTCTGCCCACCGCCCACTGCTCACTGCTCACTGCCCACAGCTCACAGCTCACAGCTCACTTCAACACCCTGATGTCGCGTTCCGAGAAGATGAGCCAGTCGTTTCCTGTGCGCTCCCAGCGCAGCTCCTGAATCACTTGGCCGCGTCGGCTTTGCCGGCCGTTCTCAACGCGATACTGCTTGCGATATCGCATGATGGCGGTGCGTCCCCCATCCCGAAACATGAGCTCGGGTTCTTCGGCGCGAATGTCGATTAGCGCGGCTTTCGAAAATACGCGCGACTTGTCTTCCCGAACAAAGGTTCGAGAAGTGTTTCGTGTCAGGTAATAGGCTTTAAGGCGCGGAACATAAAACGACATCTGCTTCTCAATGTCGCGATTGTTGGTGGCGGCGATCCATTCACTGAGAGCGTTACGCAGCGCGCCGGCTGCACTTAGGTCTGAAGAACCGCCTTCCGTGGTTGAACCAGACGAAGTAGGTTTCCGCGATGTAACGGCGGAACCTGCGGCTGACGAAGCAGAAGCACGGTCGCCCGCAATCTGCGGCTCTCCATATAAATCCCACTGAGCGACCTCTGAAATCTTGTTGTAAACCGTTTGGATAACCAACGGCTCGTTTAGCCCAGCCGCCTCGATGCGGCGCACGACGCGCAGTTTTGTGCCGTTATCGATGAATTCAAAAACCACCGTAAAGTTATCTTCGGTTTTGCCACTTGAAGTGAAGACAAATCGTTTACCTGCCGCCGCATCTTCAACAGAGAACCGCACACGAATCGTGTGGCCGTCCGCTGCGCGTGTTGTGCGAGTAACACCGTCTGCAATGAAGGTCATGCGCGGAGCACGTGACGAGCCGAGGCTGATTCGACTGCGCTGCTCTTCTATCGCAAGCAAGTCAGGCGGCGTGAGTCTGACTGCCAAATCTATGAAGAAACGTTGTTGTTCTCCGAAAGGAACACTGCTCGAGGCGCCGTGGACAACTGAATAGAGTTTATCGCTCGCAGGAATGTCGATGCGGTAGACGCCAGTTAAGCGTTGGTCCGTCGATGCGTGCCCGAGTCGTGTTTGATTGCGGAGGACAGACGCCGTTGAGGCAGAACACGAGAATAAGCGAAATAAGCATGGGCACCCTCCTGGTGGATTATGAGCGGACTAGAATACTTTAGAAGTGTGCGAATCGCAGCGAGCGAATCAAACCAAAAGACGCCACGAAACACTAAGAATAGTGTTTTGTGACGTCTTGATAAAACTTGAGTTTGTTCTTGCCGCAGACTACGCCGCACTAGGTTGCGGCAACATCGGCGGGGCTGAATGAAAACCTGGAAGCTGCGCAGGTTTTACTTCGAAGCATTCGTTAATGCCGTCGGATTCGACAGTGTCATGCTCGAGCAACAACTCAACGAGACGTGAAATCGAATCCTCACTGGACGTTACCACTTCACATGCACGCGCCAGTTGCGCGTTGATGATGTTGTTGACGGCTTCCTCAACTCGATCCAATAAATTCTGACTGATTGGTTCCGTTCGGGGGTCGCCCAGGTAAATCGGACCAAGCGGGCTCATACCGAATTCACTGACCATGGCGCGCGCGATTTCAACTGCACGTTGAATGTCATTTGAAGCGCCCGCGGTCATCGTGGACAAGAGGATCTGTTCTGCTGCTCGTCCACCCAACAAGACGGCAATCTGGTCTTCGAGGTATTCGCGTTTCTTCATCAGGCGATCGCGTTCGGGCAGAGACTGCGTGACGCCTAAGGCACGTCCACGCGGAAGGATCGAAACCTTGTGGATCGGATCGCCATTCTTAACAGCCATACCTACAGCAACGTGGCCAGCTTCGTGGACCGCCGTCGCATACCGTTCGTCCTCGTCGATCATGAATCCGTGACGTTCCGCGCCCATCAAAATTCGATCACGCGCGTATTCAATGTGGGTGCGGCCTACTGCTTCCGAACTGTCGCGGGTGGCGGCGATAGCTGCTTCGTTCAAGATGTTGGCGAGATCCGCGCCCGAGAAACCTGGTGTACCGCGAGCGACCCAACTGAGATCGAGGTCTGGGGCCAGCTGCATCTTACGCGCGTGAACTCGCAGTATTTCCTCGCGGCCACGAACGTCGGCCAGGTTTACCGCAATCTCACGATCGAAGCGACCGGGTCGCGTGAGTGCCTTATCAAGGACATCCGGCCGATTGGTTGAGCCGATGACAACGATACTCGAGTTTTGATCGAAGCCATCCATCTCAATCAAGAGTTGATTGAGCGTTTGATCCTGATCGGCTGTGGCGGAATCGTTACCCCGTCCGCGTTGGCGTCCGAGGGCGTCAATCTCGTCGATAAAAATAATGCAAGGGGAAAGTTTTTTTCCTTCGGCGAAGAGGCGTCTCACACGCGATGCTCCTACGCCGGCAAACTTCTCCTGAAAGCTGGAGCCTGACGCCAGCAGGAAAGGCACCCCTGCTTCACCGGCAGCTGCACGTGCGAGAAGTGTTTTACCAGTTCCCGGGGGACCATAAAGCAGAATCCCGCGCGGTGCGCGTCCACCAAGCCTGCCGAAGCGGCCGGGGTCACGCAGGAAATCAATCGTCTCTGCCAATTCCGACCTTGCTTCATCGACACCGGCCACATCGTTAAAAGAAACGCTCTGTTTACCGTTCTGGTTTACCAGGCTAAAGCCGCCGCCGCCGCCATTCATGCTTGCGTAAACACGCCATCCGATAAAACCCAGGAGCAGAACGGTCCCAATCGGCACAGCCCAGGTCAGAATAGTTGTGGTCCAACTCGTCTCGAGTGGTCGAAACTCGATGGGCACGTTGTTCTTTCGAAACTGTTCTACAAGTCCCTGGCGAACCACATCACTCGTAACCACTGCCTGAAGCGACGCGCCTTCCCTGTTCAGTACGGTCAATGTGTCGCTCTCAATTGTAAGAGACGCAGCCGATCCGACTTCAGCAATCTGATAGAGCTCCGAATAGTTAATTTTCGTAATCCGCGGCGCGCGACTCTGATAAATGATGATAGCGGTTGCAGCGATTAAGATTGCCGAGGTGGTAGCGGCCAAAATGAGGGTGACTTTAGGTGAACTGGAAACGATTTTTCGAATGGGGGATGGCATACAGCTTCTCCGAAACCCTCGCCGTGAGTTGAGAGTTGAATAAGCGGCAGACACGCTGCCGGATTGAATTTCAATGAATCAGGATTGGAGGCGACGGAGTGTCCGGGAACAACGACGCGGTGCAAAGCCCGAGCTCTTAATGTGAAGCGCTCGCCACTCTGGAAGGGGCGAGCACGGTGGCTACTTTAACAGCGACCCGAGACAGAAGTCCAGATGAAGTGCACGCCTTATATGGCACCTCCTTAAAGGTCGTTGCGGTCGCTCGACAGACTTCCTCTGCTTTGTCGTTAATTCAACCCTAACAAAGCGGCGCCAAGTCGCCGCGGGCCAAAGCGGTGACAAGGCACCGCACTCCAAGGAGGCGTCCTTTGCGCGACGCATTGTGAGCTGAATCAAAAGAAAGTTGCAGCGTTTTCGACTGGCGCGTTTTCGTACGGTGAAACTGAGCTGCATTAAACGTTGAACTGCTTCCAGGAGTAGGAAGTCTGCTTCATTACAGCACTTTGCGTCCTCCCATCCACAGTTGGCACGAGCGTTGCCAATTTGCTGAGTGGCAAGTGGATTCGTCGCGCACAAAAGGAGGGACAGAAAATGATTTGGACAATCTTTGTGATTCTTTTGATCTTGTGGTTGGTGGGTATGGTTTCCAGTGTCACATTTGGTGGTTTGATTCACCTGCTTCTGGTAGTAGCGCTGGTGGTGTTGGTTATTAATCTGGTGAGCGGGCGCAGACCTGTTGTTTAGCATTCACTTGGCGCGGTGCGTCGACGATCCACTGAAGCACAGCAGTAACCCTGAGTTGTTGCGCGTGATTTAGTGGATCGTTTTACTACTCGCTGTTGAGGCTTCGATTCGGGAATGGCAGCGACTGGGTGGCCCTTGATGCGTTGGTGCCTGTTTTCGCCGACGCTGTCTATTGGGCACTTGACCAGTCGCTACCGCTCCCGTTTATTTTGTCGATACTGAGCCAAACGAAAAGCGGCCGGGAAGGTCTCCACGGCCGCTTTGTTATTCAGGTGCTCGAAGAGCCTCTAACATTAACGACTAAGCCCGACACGAGTAGCTGTCTAGCCTTTCACGAGTTCATCGGCAACTTCGTTCGCGCCGAAGACTTTCCGCAGAATTTCCAGCATGCCACGGGAGTCGACTGAAATTGATCGGTTGACTGATTCATCGTAGTCGAAAGTGCCGACAAGTGATTGAATGTTGCCGTCAAAGATCAAGCCCACCAGTTCGCGATTTTTGTTGATCGTCGGCGAGCCGCTGTTGCCGCCGGTAATGTCGTTCGTAGAGACGAAATTAAAAGGCGTCTTTGGATCGATGGCCGTGCGCTTGGAAGTCCAACGCGGCGGCAGGTTGTATGGAAAGGTCTCATTGAATTTCTTCGAGCGCTCATATAGGCCACCCAGGGTTGTGAATGGCGCAACCCACTTACCGTTTTCCTGATAACCTTTCACCGCACCATAAGAAAGCCGCAGTGTGAAGGTGGCGTCGGGGTAGAGACTGGTTCCCTGCTGCTCAAAGAGTGCGCGGGCAACCTTCGCGTAATTGGCGCGCTCTACCGCCACCACTTCTTCGTCATAACGTTTCCGCACCGCACGGGCCTCCGAGTCAATGTCCCTCGCCAATTCTATGAGCGGGTCGTTTGAATCATCAATGGCCTTTTTGCCCCCTGCGACAAGTTGTTTGCGAAACTCGACGTCTTTCAGTTTCGTGCCGTCGAGTAATTCAGCAGCGCGTGCCTCCGGCGTCTTGCCTTTCAGGATACGCTTGGCCATTTCGCTGTTTGCACCATACTCGCTCTGTAGAAACGCCAGCGAGTTGGCGAGCTTGAGCTTTTCAAAATCTGCATAGAACGGCGCGGTCGAATAGAGTCCGGCTTCGAGCTGGGCTCTGCGAACGGATGCGTATTCAGGCATTCGTTTCTCATCCGGCTTCTCATTCTCTTCGGCCAGACGAACAAGGGTCCGCGCGTAACCGAAGAGTGACGTGTTGAAGCCAGCGGCCAGATCCAGGAAACGCCGGTCGCGCTCGTACGCGGCCAGGTCGCTTCGACCCTTGCCGATCGCGTCCCAGGCTGTACCGTATTCCTGTTTCTTGCGCGCGTCCGCGTCGATTGATTTCCTCAAGGCCTGTTCTGTCGAGCGTTTTTTAGTCATCAGCTTCGAGTCCTGGAGGCCGGCAAGCTGGCCTTTGTAGACCTTAAGAGAATTCTCGATGCTGTTCAGCTCGTTTTGTGCGCGGCGTGTTTGCTCCTCACCCTGCGCCATATAACTCTTGAGCATGGAGCGGCGAGACTCCAGCATCCGAATTAATAGTGGAATGCTGGTCTCCCTAAGCGACTCCAGATGCCCTACGGTGTTGAGACGCGAAGTAGAACCAGGGTGGCCGGTAACGAAAACCAGCTCGCCCTCTTTGGCGCCGGCTTTGGACCACTTGAAATAGTTATCAACCTTCACCGGCTCGTTGTTTTCGTAGACTCGAACCAGCGCCATGTCGATATTGAAACGCGGGAAGTTGAAGTTGTCCGGGTCGCCACCAAAGAACGCTGCCTGAAACTCCGGCACAAAAACCAAACGTACGTCCGTGTATTTCTTGTAACGATAAAGATTGTATTGGCCGCCCTGATAGAGTGTGACCACGTCGCTGCGGAACCCTGTGGCGGCGGTTGATTCTTTTTCAATAGCGCCGATCTCCCCGCGACGGGCTGTGTTGGCATCGGCGGTAGACATGCCACTCTTCACGGCGCCGTTCACACGATCGGTTACGTCTTCGATGTTCATGAGCACATTCAGCTCAAGGTTCGGGGCCTTGATTTCATCGGCCCGGGTGCGCGCCACAAAGCCTTCCTTGGCATAATCTTTTTCCGCGGTGCTGACTTCACCAACGATGTCTTCAACGATGTGATAATTGGTCAGTACCAGGCCATTAGGCGAGACAAACGAACCCGAGCCCCCATTGTTGAAACGAACCGACGCCAGTTGAACTTTCTTCAGCCACTCGTCAGTAACATCGAAACCATATTTTTGTTTGATGTCCGCCCGGGGAACGTTATTAAACGTCCACATTCCTTCTTCCAGCGCTGCCACCGGAATGGTTTGAAAAGTAAACAGCGCCAGGATCAGTGCACACAGAAATATTCTTGATCTCATTATTAACCTCGCAAGTTGTGCTCCGGGAGAACTAATTAGAGCGAATTGCCGTCCGTTGGGATGCCTGCATATGTAGCGTCTGCCCCAGTGAATGTCAAGATGAGGCAATATCAACGATCGTTCGTTAGACGCGCCTCCTTGGAGTGCGCCGCCTTGTCGGCGCTTTGGCCTGCGGCGGCTTGCCGCCGCGATCCCGCAACAGAATCCACCCGAACTCATCTAGATTCAGGCGTAAACTAGATTCAGGCGTAAAGAAGCTGCGACAGGTCGCAGCGGGCCAAAGCGCCGACAAGGCGGCGCACTCCAAGGAGGCGTCCTCACTCACGCGGCTTGCATGTGTTGAGACATTATTGTTCTATTCAAAACGGTGCAGACAAGAAGCAATCATGCCAAATCCAGGCTCTCCCGCTTTGCCAGAACCCTCCTGGAAGAATGGCGTCAACTTAATCTTCCCATGGCGGGCGAAACGGTAATCGTCGCCGTCTCAGGAGGCGCCGATTCCTCGGCCCTTCTCCTCGCGCTCGACGAATTAATCAGGCAACAAAGGATGAGTCTCAAACTGGTTGTTGCACATCTCGATCACGGGTTGCGATCCGTCAGCCGGAAGGATGCTCAGTGGGTAAAAGCATTGGCCAAAGACCTCGGTCACGACTTCGCCACGTCCCGCGTTGAGCTCGGGAAAACCAGCACTCGGAAAACGAATCTTGAACAAGCCGCGAGGGATGCCCGCTACGAATTCCTGCTCAGAACAGCTACGCGAAAGAAATCAAGACTGGTGTTGACTGCACACACCATTGACGACCAGGCGGAAACTATTGTTTTGCGACTCCTTCGTGGGAGCGCCGCTGAAGGGCTTGCCGGAACTGCGGCTGTCAGGGCGTTAAAACCCCGATCTCAGGTCAAGCTGATCAGGCCATTGCTCTCGTGGGCACATCGGGAGCAGACGGAGAACTACTGCCGGGCACGAGGTATTGAGTTCAGGTTAGACGAGATGAACGATAACGAAGCTTTTTCCCGGGTTAAGGTCAGAAAGCAGTTGTTGCCGCTTATGAAGTCGTTCAATAACCGCATTGTTGAAGCGCTCAGTCGCACAGCTTCCCTGCTAAACGAGGACGCCGAGGCGCTGGCCACTCAGGCTGAAAGTTTGCTCGAATTGGCCACCCAAAAAGGTGATAAGAATGAAACCAAAACGCCCGATTTATACGTAAGTATTCTTTCATCGGCCCCGACAGCCGTACGGCGACGTGCATTGCGTGAGTGGATCCTTCGAGGGCGTGGCGATCTTAAACGCCTGGAAAGGATCCACTTGCTGGCCGTTGAAAAGCTGATCGAAGACGGGCGCGGGGGACGAATTGCGGAGTTGCCGGGAGGTATGACGGTGACACGGAAGCGGGGAATTCTGGAGTTATCCGGCAGAAATAGGTTGAAAAAGACCCCTTCGGCCTCTAAAATCCCAAGGCCTTAACACCGCCGGCAGTTGAACGGCGGTTTTCGTGTCTTTGAGCGATGGAGGTTGTGAAGGAACCTGGGAGTCAGCCGGGATGAGAAGCGGGTCGGCACAACCAGCGAGTTCGCTGTTTGCATCCAACAACACCCTATGTAGGGAAGCGACAAACGAAGTCTTGATAAGGTATGATCTTGGTCGGAGGAATTAATGACTTTAAGTTCTACAGCTAGACAAATCATTTTTTGGTTACTGATTATCGCGGGGGCGTTGCTGCTTTATAAGCTCGTGAATCCCGCGGGCAAGAATCCCGCGGAAGTCGATTTGATGGCCTTAATGGCAAGAATCGACGCCGGCGAAATCAAGCAACTGACCGTCAAACAGAACGAGACTGTGGCGGTCGACAGTCGCGGTCAGGAACTCCGCGCACAACTCACCAACGAGCAGATGAAGAACGAGTTGTTTAAGAAGGCGAATGAATTAAACGCCGACGGCAAACGACGCGTTGATAGTTTTAAAGACGACTCGGGGAGCAGCAGTTACATCTGGCCCATGCTGATAACCTGGGCGCCCCTGCTTTTCATCATTGGAATCTGGGTCTTCATGCTGCGGCAAATGCAATCGGGAGGAAACAAGGCGCTCTCGTTTGGTAAGTCGCGCGCGAAGTTGCTTAACAATCAACAAAAGCGGGTGACGTTTAAAGACGTTGCCGGAGTCGAAGAAGCGAAGGAAGAACTGCAGGAGATTATTGAGTTTCTTAAGGAGCCGCAGAAGTTTCAGAAACTCGGCGGACGTATTCCCAAAGGCGTGCTGATGATGGGCCCGCCGGGAACTGGAAAGACTTTGCTGGCGCGAGCGATTGCGGGCGAAGCAAACGTTCCCTTCTTCTCGATTTCGGGTTCCGACTTTGTGGAGATGTTTGTGGGCGTAGGCGCCTCGCGCGTGCGCGACCTGTTTGAGCAGGGCAAGAAGAATGCACCGTGCATCATCTTCATCGACGAAATCGATGCTGTCGGCCGGCATCGTGGCGCAGGCCTCGGCGGCGGTCACGACGAACGCGAGCAGACGTTGAATCAACTGCTCGTCGAGATGGATGGCTTTGAATCAAACGACGGCGTAATCCTGATCGCTTCAACCAACCGTCCGGACGTACTTGATCCGGCGCTGCTTAGACCAGGCCGTTTTGATCGACGCGTTGTCGTATCAAGACCTGACGTGCGCGGACGAGAAGGAATTCTGAAGGTCCACACACGAAAGATTCCCCTTGGTGAAGATGTTGACATCAGCGTGATTGCGCGCGGAACACCGGGCTTTACCGGCGCCGACCTGGCCAACCTTGTAAACGAAGCGGCACTGAATGCCGCGCGTTATAACAAGAAGCTGGTCGCCATGGCCGACTTTGAATTGGCGAAGGACAAGGTCCTGATGGGCGCCGAACGCAAGAGCATGGTGATCTCCAACGAAGAGAAGCGCGTAACTGCGTATCACGAAGCGGGTCATACGTTGGTTGGGCTGAAAGTCCCCAATGCTGATCCGGTTCACAAGGTGACGATTATTCCTCGTGGTATGGCGCTGGGTGTTACTCAGCAACTGCCGGAAGGTGACCGTCATAATTACAGTGAAGAATATCTGTTGGGCCAGATTGCAATCCTGATGGGTGGACGTATTGCTGAGGACACGTTCCTTGGCAGTATCACCACGGGCGCTTCTAACGACATTGAGCGCGCGACCGAATTAGCGCGAGCGATGGTCTGCGAGTATGGCATGTCGGAGATGGGTCCGCTTACCTTCGGTAAGAAGGAAGAGCAGATATTCCTCGGCCGCGAGATTGCTCAGCATCGCGACTTCTCGGAAGAAACGGCGATAAAGATCGACCAGCAGGTCAAGAAGATCGTCACTGCTCAGTACGAACGGGCGAAAGCCATCATCGAGGAAAACCGCGACACAATGGTGCGCTTGTCTGAATGCCTGCTCGAGCGCGAAACGCTCGACGGTGTTGAGATTCGTCGTATCGTTGCCGGACTGGCTTTGGATGAGGTCGAACCCGGGGCGGATCCTGGGGAGGATGGCCGGCCGCAATTGAAGGAGCCTTCAGTGAAACCACTGAAGCCGATCCTGCCGCCGATCACCGGAGGAAATCCGGCACCCGCCTAAGTAGCTCGTCGGAGCAGTAGCCCGACCGTTAGGAAGGGGCGTTGCTGATAAGAATAAGGGAGCAGGGTAATCACCCTGTTCCCTTTTTTGTTCAGCATTCCAATTTTCCATTTCTCATTTTTCATATTTCATTTCTCATTGGAGATCTTTGGTAACGCTTCAATGGCAAATGAGAAATGACCGATGATAAATGGAAAATTGCTTTCTAACTCCCGTATCATCGCTCCTAATGGAACGCACATGGCACATAGCGGGAGGCCGCACACTTCCCGTTGGCAACCGCACGCTCATCATGGGCGTGCTCAACGTTACGCCCGATAGCTTCAGTGACGGCAATCAATTCCTGTCCTTCGATAAAGCGATCGCACACGCGGAGCAGATGATCGCCGAAGGCGCCGACATCATCGACATCGGTGGCGAATCAACCCGCCCGGGCGGTGAACCAGTAACAGCGGACGAAGAAATTCAAAGAGTCGTGCCGGTGATCGCAGAGCTCACCAAACGTTCCGACATTCCCCTTTCAGTCGACACAACAAAATCCGAAGTCGCGCGCGCAGCACTCGAAGCCGGCGCCGCAATCGTCAACGACATCTCCGCATTACGTTTTGATTTTCACGTTGCCGATGAGGCGGCCAGAGCTGGGGCTGGATTGGTGTTGATGCACTCGCGTGGAACTCCGGCAACCATGCACAAACTGCCGCCGGTGCCCGACATCATCAGCGAAGTTACGCGCAGTCTGCGCAGCTCCCTTCACATGGCCGAGCGTCGCGGTGTTAAGCCTGAATCAATCGTCATCGATCCGGGTATCGGTTTCGGCAAAAGCCAGGAACAGAACATCGAACTGATCGCCAAACTCGACCAACTGATCGCCGCCTTCCCCGACTACTCCATGCTTATTGGCACGTCACGGAAGTCCTTTATCGGCCGCATCCTCGCCGACGCGGACGGCAACCCCGCGCCCGCCGACCAACGCCTCCACGGCACTATGGCATCTGTAACCGCCGCTGTTCTCAAAGGCGCCCACATCATCCGCGTACATGATGTGAAAACCGCGGTCGAGACCATCCGAGTCGCCGACGCTTTGTCGGCCGAATGAACTTAGATACACGCGCCTCGCTTAACGGCCCGGCGCCGCTTTGGTCTGCTTTGGCATTGCGCGGCCGTACAGAACCGAGCGCGGTAGCGCCGGATGCTGGAGACTACTTCGGCAAGACAGACTTGGATAAGGCCATCTGTCAAAGCAGGTGTATTCGCTTTCCCGCCGCAACGTGGAGTTTGTTCGGTGGCCTCTAGCATCCGGCGCTACCGCGCTCGGTTCTGTAATGCGGCGGCGCATCTCTGGCGATCTCGAGGCGACAGGTCGCAGCGGGCCAAAGCGGCGACAACCGGGGTCCCCAGCGCGGCAGCCGCGCTGGGGTGGCGTGGCGCCGCACTCCAGGGAGGCGCCCCCCGGATTCATCCGTTGATTTGCGCGCAGCGAAACTCTGCGAGAGAATCTCTGGTCAGTTACTCATGCTAATGAAGAACAACTCGATGCAAAAGACGCTTCGGCTTTCGGCGCTCATGTTTCGACTGTCGGCCCTTTCAATCATGCTGCTCGTCGTTTCGGGCTTCGCGGAGTGCTACAAGCCCGTCACGAAGAACCAGCTTCCTTCGCGGATCAAAACGGTGGCGGTGCCGGCGTTTGAGAACCAGGCGCTTCGTTACAAAATCGGGTCGCGCTTTGCCGATGCCGTAATTAACGAGCTCATCCGCCGCGGGCGCGGTTTGAAGGTTCAGGGTGATCGTGAAGGCGCGGACGCGGTGATTGAAGGTGTGATTAAAAACTTCAGTTACTCCGGCGTGTTGCTTGACGACCGCGGACGGGCGCGTGTTTTCGAGGTGACAATCTATGCCGCGGTGACGGTGCGCGACCAAACCGAGAACCGTGTGCTTTATGACAATCAAAACTTCGTCTTCCGCGGCGAGTATGAGTTTGCCAACGACCCGCGCAACTTCTTCAACGAAGAAGATCCGGCCGTGCAACGCATGGCCCGCAGCTTCGCCGAGAGCATCGTCTCCACTTTGACCAACGCCATTCAGCCCAGCAAATGAGCAGCCTCACACGCGTCGAACTCGAGCGTTCTCTGAAAGCCGGTAAAGTTGCGCCTCTCTATCTCCTGGTTGGTTGCGAAAGCTACCTGCGCGACGTCGCCGCGAAGAGCATCGCTGACACCGCGCTGGTCGGCACACTGCTACGCGAGTTTAATGAATCCTCTTTTAGTCTGATGTCCGATTCAGCGATGGCCGCAGTCGCCGCGGCCGAGCAACTGCCGATGATGTCTGAGCGCCGCGTCGTGAAGGTTAGAGACTTCGGGAAGGTGCGCGAGACTGAAGAAGATATTCTCATCAACTATCTCAGCCGGCCGGTTGATTCAACCGTCATGATTTTCGTGGCAGATGATCTCGATAAGCGCAAAAAGCTGACCAAGTCTCTGCTTAAAGATTGTACCGTCGTGGAATTCGCCGCCGTGAAAGATGCCGAGGCAAAAGCGTGGGCGCGGACGCGTTTGAAGGAACTAAAGATTAATGCAGACGACAGAGTGCTAACTGATATCGTGAAGCTCGTCGGCTGCAATCTTCAAACGCTCTCATCCGAGGTGGACAAACTCGCCGCCTCCGCTCTCGAAACAAAACAGATTACGCCACAGATGGTCGACGATTTGATCGGCCGCTCGCGTGAGCTCTCGAACTTCGATTTGGGAGACCAGCTGATCGCTGGGGATCGACGTCGCGCTTTGGAGACATTGCATCGCCTATTGGAAGACGATGTCGCGCCGGTGATGCTTCTGGGATTAATTGCGGGTAACTACCATCGCCTGGCGATGGCTAAGGAGCTGCTCATTCGCGGCAAACGCGACGAAGTTTACCGTCTGATTTACGGCCCGCCGTCAAAGCGGGATGCCTTTATGAATACGCTGCAACGAAGCGATGCTGCAAAAATCTCGCGCGGCATAAAGCTCATTGCGGACGCCGACCTGGCAATCAAGACATCGCAGGGCGGAGGCGGTGCAAAAGGCGCCAAGCTGCAACTCGAAATGCTGGTCTGTGAGCTCGCCAGCTAACAAGCATGGTGACCCTCAGCCGCCGCCGTTGGCTATCATCCCCATTACAAACAACACCCCCAGGATTCCCAACGCAATCTTGCCCTTCTTCGGAAAACCCGGATCTTCTTTTCGAGTAATCTCCGCCACATCGGCGTAGGTCATTTTCTGACTCGCCTTGGTTTTTACATCGGTGATTACAAAAAATTCGTCGCCAATGTAATTGATATGCCCGGTGAACTTTTTCTTATCCCGCAATTTAACGAGTAAACGTGTGCCTACCGGAAAGACTGCAACCTCCTGTTTGATCTGTTCAGCATGTTTCGTGATCTCAGAGGTTTGAGCGCAAACGTAGGTAGGCACGGCCAGGGTTAATGACGCGATGAAAACAAGAACCAACAATAATCTTTTTAGCATTGACTTACCTTTCCGGAGGATGGATTAGTCCCGGTGTTAAGGCCAGCGGTGAATCAGATGCATCAAGTTAACGAATTGAGCATCAGAGAGCAAACAATTATGGGCAGGGTACTGATGCAGCTTGATTCAGATAACTAATACAGAACCCAGCGCCGTAGCGCGGGATCCTTGAGGCTACTCAACACCAGTAATTCATCTAATGCCGCCTCCTGCATCCCGCGCTACCGCGCTGGGTTCTGTAATAGCTAAACGGCATTTAAAAGTATCTACCAGTTCGGGATAGGTAATCCCTATATGATTGTCCGTAGAGATTCGTGAGAAAAGCTTCTTCCTGAAGTATCTGCCAATGCTGAACGACCAGGGCGAGAAGAGCGAAAATCAGGAAGATTAAAGTCCCGTTGATCAGGAACGTGCCGATGAACCACAGGTCGAGGAACAGGTAAATCGGATTTCGCGAAAAGGAAAACACTCCCGTAGTCACGAGGGCGCCCGGGCTTTTCACATCGAAGCCCACTCGCCATGAATCACCAAAGGAAACATAAGCCAGGATGAAGAGAAGGCAACCGAGCGAAGTTAAAACCACTCCGGCGATTTTAGCGATTTCCGAGTCAATCATCTGAAAGTTGAGAGGGTACGGGAAAATGCGGAACTCGAAGTGAAGTGCGTACAGCAGTATCTCAAACATCCAGACGACCAGGGAGATGAACGCAAACAATTCGATCACAAGGACCAGTCCTGTTTTACCGCCGCCGATCGCAATCGGATTTATGTTTCGTTTCAGACGAAGGTAGAGAGTCTTCACCATGATGATGAGGACAAATGCCGCGACACTCGCAATCTGAAAATAATCGAAGAAGGTCATTCGGTTCGTGAGTTGCTACGATGCAGGCCCGTAGTTCAGAGTTCAACCTTGAGGTTGCTCTTCGCCACGAAAGACGCAAGCTGAAGCTTGAACTCTAAACTTCGCGCCCATAGTTCAGATTTAATACGGCACCAACTCGGTAGTTGTCGCTCGCGATTTTGCGCGTCCTAGGTCGTGCGCGTATTTGATCGACCCGGGCGTGTTGTATTTGTCCAGGTATGCCTGGTCGACGGCCTTCTTCAACCGCTCACTTCTAGTTTGTATTGCTCGAACAGGAATCTCGCGTCCGTCGACATTGATCGTCCCACGCGGTTCCTCCAGAAACGTTCGATACCAACTGCGCGGTTTCAAACTCCACGAACGAACAAACACACGTCTCTCGACAACGACGGCCCAGATCCCAATGAAGCGATGGGGCTTCGTCCCAGCGCGAATTCCCAGAATCTTGCCGTCGCGAATGCTGTCGACAACGGCAGGGGCAAGCCGTTCTTTTCCTTTCATCTCTTTCTGTTGAGTATTGCGGATGCGGTTACATCTCGCTCGCCGTTATTAACAAACCTGTAGGCGACTTGTCTCGAACTCAGCCTTTCGATAACGACCTTACCGCGATCCACACACTCTGCAAGTCCTACTGAAATTCGCTCCACAAACCTTGCCCTTCTCGGGTCGACGCTGATGGGAATCCACCTGCCACTGCACCTTAACGACGGATATTCGATTTCATACCGATCACCTCTGACCGTGAGTTTCATGGTCCAAGTTTCGTTGTTATCGATCTGGTAACCGGTTCCCTCCCAGGTGCCTGCCAGCCACCCGCGTCGCTTGCTCTGAGCAGCGATAGGAGACGTGAATGAGATTGCGATTATTACGATGAGCGCGATTCTGAGCATTGCTGTTTCAAATGTCCGACATGCTCCTCAGGAATCTCCGGTTAAAATGCATCAGAGTCCGCGGAGCGGCCGACGGCATAAAGCCTGGGGTGAAGCGCAGCGAAACCCAGGAGCGTTCACACAAAACCCTCGGAGCCCGCGGAGCGGCCGAGGGCCGCTTGATTTACTAACGCCAATTAGAGTGATTCGACTGTCGGCCGCTCCGCGGACTTCTCTATTTTTGACTTTTGTCCCTGGGGTTCCGCTGCGCTTCACCCCAGGCTTTATGCCGTCGGCCGCTCCGCGGGCTCTGATGCCAGCTTGCCAGTCAAAACCCGGAAACAAGCCCTCCTACCTCGAGAAGGCTCAGCTTCCTCGCTCCGGGTTGCGCTGCAAGGTCAACCACAGCAGTGAAAGTCCGAAGAACAAGCACACCACGGTATCGCCCACCGTCCACCACATAGGCATGCCGGTAGAATAGTCGATCAGAAAAAACACAGGTGCGGCCAGCAGAAAAGAAACGCCGGTGAAGATGACCAACGGCCGAAAACGTTCCACATCAGAGGCCACAAGCCACAACAATATGCCGTGCATTCCGTAGGCGTATGAGGCCTGGCGGATCATGAACATGACCACGGGGCCATCAGGCATCTGGCCCATGTCCATCCATAAATGTGCGGTCTCCATCCACGATCGAGGCATGACCACGGCAAAAAAGGCCAGGATTTCGACGGCGCCTGCGAGTCGCAGCAACCATACTTGTGCGCTTTGACGATTCATTAGGTTCACTCCAGCTACAAGCAACTACGGCAGCAGTCGTTTGATCAACTGTATCTGTCCGGCGTGATAGAGATCGTGGGCGGCGATGCCAACGACCATTTCAAAATTGCTGACTTTACTACCAGGCGGCGTCTGATGAAGTTCTGCAGAACTTAGAACCGAGACAACTTCCCTCAGAGACTTATGCGTTTCGAGCAACAACCTCACGTCCGCTTTCCAGGCTTCCTCGCTCGATTGACCAATGACTGGTCTCTCGATCCAGTTTGAGCCCTTGAGTGAAAAGGACCCCTTCGCTTCCGAGCGCAATCGGCGACGTACGATGTATTTCCAGTAGGCTGCATGGACCACCAACTCCCAAATATTATGCCGCCCTGGCGCCGGACGCCACGACGACTCCTGAGAGTTCATTCCTTTGATTGAGCCCTTCAGGTTGGTCCCATGCCAGGACCTGCGATCAAACGCCTGGTCCATCATCTCGAGAATGGTCGTAATTTCCGGGTTTGGCATCGTTCGAGAGTTTTAGCTAAGACATCTCTTAACTTTATTTGGAAGGGGTCTTCAAATTAAATCGGGCCCGGTAGCGGGCTTCGTTGTTGCGTTCAAGGTAGTAGGTGAATTGTTGTTTATCAGGAAAGATTTCAAGTGTCCAAACATTAGTGATGGCTTCCGGGATCAACTTTGCCGTATCGGCATCCGCCGGGAAACTCTGCTTATGGGAAGTGCCGTCTGGTGCGGCCCAACCTCCGTACATCGTGACGCGATCAGGAGTGCCATCGGCATGGCGGTGATCGTGCTTGAAGAGTAGACCTTTGTCGGAGAGCGTTAGAATCCAAGTTCTGGATTTATCTTCACCGACATGAAAGGGTATGCGAATCTCATTCTTGCCACACGACTCCACAGCCATCACTAGTTTCTTGCCGGCGAGCGGATGGTTCGGATCGGGCGGAAACTCGGTCGCTCCCTCAAACCGCTGACCGCAGAGTTTTGTTAGGTTCTTAAAAAACGCCTCGTGGGGTTCCTTCGCTGGCGACGCGATCGAGCTTGTCGTTGTGGTTGGCGCAAAAAGAAATGTTGCGCACATTATCGCGATGACTGAAAGGTGTGATCTCATAACTTCTCGACCTCCTTGGAGTGCGCCGCCTTGTCGGCGCTTTGGCCCGCTGCGAGCTGTCGCAGCTTTGTTGCGCGTTAGGAATTGGGCTTAATTTGCTGCGAGATCGCGGCGCCAAGCCGCCGCTGGCCAAAGCGCCGACAAGGCGGCGCACTCCAAGGAGACGCCCTTAACGTAATAGCTTGGTTAACGCTTACGTCCGATCGCGAAGAGGCTTCCCGACGAGCGCACATACATCACGCCTTCAGACAATGCTGGAGTAGCCATCAACAGCTCGCCCATTGAGTTCGTCGCGATTTGCTTGAACTCTTTCCCCGCAGCGATGACGATCATTTCACCGTCCTCGTTCGAAAGGTAAATCTTGCCGTCGGCAGCGACGGGTGACGCGCTGAATCCGCTGCCTACTAATGGCAGTCTCTGCCGATACACTTCTTCGCCCGTCTTCAAATCGTAAGCGTCAAACAATCCATTGTTGGCAAGCACGTAGAGAATGCCGTTGTAAACGAGCGGCGTCGGCATGTAAGAGCCACGCCCCGTGCGGCTCCAGGCGATCGCGTCGCTGCTTGTCTTGCCGTCTCCCAGCGTCAGATCACCGCGCGCGTTTGAACGCACTACAAAGATTGGCCTCTCGGGTCCTCGGCCGCTGGCCACTACGAAAACTCCGTCTGCGAAGATTGGAGTTGGGGCAGTAATTTTTGAACTTCGTCCAAGCCGCCACAACTCTTTGCCGGTGCGCGGATCGTAACCACGAATATAGTTGGAAGCGTTCGCAACTAACTCGGGCCCTGATGCCGTCATCGCGACTGTCGGCGTGCCCCACGACGGCAGTTCTTCACGTTCGGTTTTCCAGACTGTCTTGCCTGTGGCTGCATCAAGCGCCAGAAGAAACGAGTCGGCCTGAGTGTCACACTGAAGAATTACCAGGTTGTTCCAGATGATTGGCGAACTCGCCGGACCCCATTCGTAAGTTGGAATGTCATACGCGCCCACGTCCACCCGTCCAAGATCGACTTTCCAGAGGGAACGTCCATTAACGTCGTAAGCATGAACGCCCTGCGAGCCAAACCATGCAACCACAATGCGGCCATCGGTGGCAGGAGTCGAGCTTGCGTAAGTTGATTTGATGTGACGCTTCTCAGCGGGTTCGCCTTCATGGGCCACGCGCTCCCAGAGAACCTTGCCCGTACCCTTATCGAGAGCGTAGATCATCCAACGGTGAATCGATCGATCTTTCGAGGCATCTCCATCGCCATAAAGTCCGGGGCGGAAGCTTGCCTTCGGATCGGAGCTCACCGCACTAGTTACGAAGATTCGTTTTCCCCAAACAGCGGGGCTGGAGTGTGCCAGCCCAGGTATCGGCGTGCGCCACAGAATGTTTTCACCGCTCTTCGCGTTCCAGGTATCAGGAAGGTCCTGCCGTTCAGCAATGCCCGAGGCCTGGGGTCCACGAAACGACGGCCAACTTCCCTTCTCACCCGCACGGTCCGAACGCAAACTGCCGCGCGTACCGGGGGTCGTAGTAATGCGTCGCGGCGCAATGGCTACGGTTTCAGTGCTTGGCAGCCATGTGCTGCCATTGAGAATTATCTGCCGCACTCGGCAGGTGTCTGAAACGAGATCAAAACTCAGTTTCTTGCCTTCGAGCCTTAGGCCATACCGGCCTGGTCCATCGCAACCGCCGGGGCCGCCGGACATCGCCAGTTCGACCTGTGAGCCTTCTGTTTTCCAGTTGCCGTTTAAGGCGGGCCAACCTTTACCTTCCAGCGTGAATGTGCCACCGGGATCGAAGCGCATGACGAATGCACCGAACTTCATCGGATCGGACGGCGGTTTAATGCCGGGCTGCTGAGCAAGCCCGAGCATTGCGGTTGCGCAAATGCTCATAGCCAATGACAAAAGACGAATTGATTTTTGTATTGTCATATCAAACTCCCCAAACTTGTTTAGAAGTCGGATTTTCCGCGCGGTCGCGGGCACAAGTGCCCTCTCTAAACGGCAGCGGATCTATGTCAAATGCGTCGCTACCGCTGGAGAACGCCGTCTCATTTCTTCCGATGTTTCTCAATGTAGCGACGAGCAAACTCATTCAAATGAGGACTCTCACGCAGGCCGACCTTTTCGGCCTCCTTTTCCGCATCCTCGATGGTCCATCCATCACGCAGTGCTCTTCGAATCATCCAAAATGCGCCCACGCGAATCGCTGCCGTGCAATGAATAAACGCCGGGCGATTGTCTTTGTCATCAGTGATCTTCAGGAACTCGGTGACCTGCTCCTCTTTGGGCTCGCCAAAAACTACGGGGATATTGAAATAGCGCAATCCCAACTCTTTGGCCTTGGCCTCTTCTTCCGCGGCGCGATGCTCACCGGGGGTCCGCAGGTTGATGATGGCTTTTACGCCTTCCGCTTTCAAAGCCTGAAGATGCTCCATCCGCGGCTGACCGCCGGTGCAAAAGTCTTTGTTGACGCGCAGGAAGTTTCTTATGGGAGCAGGTTCTTGTGACATCGCCGGCATGGCGGTAAATAACACTGCCATGACTAGTATTAGGTTTTTCATATTAGTTTCACTCGTGATCGTTGGTAGCAGCTATACACTCAATTTCAACCAGGAATCCGTAGTGCAACTCCCCGGTTGGAACCACGGCACGCGCCGGACGATGTTCTCCCATAAAGCGGGCATACACTGTGTTAACTGCACTCCACAAGTTGATGTCTGCCACGTAAATAGTCATTTTGAGGATTCTACTCAAATCACTATTCGCAGCTTTCACGATCGCAGCCACGTTTTTCAGAGCCTGTTCGGTTTGCTCCTCGATGGTGCCAAGCTTCTTCTCCCTTGTCTGCGGGTCGATCGATAATTGACCCGAGACAAAAACCAGGCCGTTGTAAACGACGGCTTGAGAATAATGACCGCCCGGAGACGGTGCCTCGTCGCTATGTATTCGTTTGATGTTCATAGGCTCAGTGGGTATCAATTAATTTCAATGCATCTGCGATCAGCGCTCCGTTTGATTGGGCCAATCTGTCATTACTCAGGAGCAAAGTATCCTCGAAGCCGATGCGCAGGCCGTAACCGAGAGCAATCGCGTCCTTCAGCATGGGCCAAGTCGTCGCCTCCGTTCCGTGCAACAGGCGCTCCAGTGATGCGCCATTATCATCTAACACCATTCTCATCTTTTTGACGGACGCGCGAGCTGTTTCGATTTCCTGTTCCTGTGGCTCAAGCAAAACCCTGAGGCAGCGCGAGGCAAGTCCACTGCTAACGAAAGTCTCCGCGTTACCCGCGTCACAAAGACCAGCCTCGACACCGACGCCTTTTGATAGCAAGACCTCCGCAAGCTCCACTGCACCTTCTTCGCTGAAGTTGACCGATGCGAAGTCAGGCAAAACCTCCCAGGCGTTTGCGAGGCTGACTCGCTCAACCGGATCGGGAACAATCCAGGCCCCGGTGCTGATGCCGACGGCAGAATCGGGGGCTGCAGATTTCACCGCGAGCAACGTGCGCGCTACGTCATCCGGATTCAGACTCTCAGCACCGGAGCGAGCGCGAACATGCAGATGGACCGCACCCGCACCCGCGGCTAAACACTCAACCACTGCAGCCGCTTGCTCCTCGGGCGTTATCGGAACCAGAGCGTATTCGGCCCTGGTCCGTCCACCATTGATCGCGGCCTTGATCAGCATGAACTACTCACAACACTCGGTAAACCCTGTGAAGTACCAGCGATTTTCGCGGAACTCGAAGATGGCGTACCACTCGAAACTGCGACTGGTGATGGCGCGTTTATTGTTTGCCATCGGAGGAGATACTTTACTCGGGAGCTGGTTACCAGGTTCGCGCAATGCCACGTTTGGCACCGCACCCTGGGCCAACACCTTCTCCAACGAATCCCAACTGCCGGCGGAAGCTTCCCAATATTCGAACGCCTCGTCGCGAGTGTCCTGGTTATTGTTTTCGTCACCTCCGCTGCTGAGGTAGTAGAAATCTCGCGACATGGCTTTCATCAGCGCATCCTTGTTCCGCTGCTTCACCGCAGACCGGACCGACGCGAAGAAAGGCTTCCAGGCACGTTCGGCCCGGCTCGACCGTTGAGCCATTGAAATCTGCGGCGCCAGCAAAGCCAGCACTAATACGATCGCCTTGGAATATTTCATCTGCACTCCCCTGTTGATATGAAAGTAAAAAGATTTGTTGTCACGTATCGGGTCAAGAAGAAGATTTCCTCCCGCTTAGAAAGGCACTTGTGACCTACGCCAAGCGGATCAGTCCGCGTTCGATAGGGCGAACAAAGGATTAGTCGCGGCGTAAGGGATCGAGCATTCGCGTCGTGTCTTCTGTGATACTCGTCGAGACGCGCTCGAGTTTCTCCTGGCCGTCCTGCGACAATTGTTTTGTTCTCGCTTCGCCAGTGATGCCTGGTGCAGTCTTCACTTCAGCTGCTCTTCTGCTCGTGATTTTACTTCTGAGCCGCCAGCCAATCAAAAAGCTAAGTACCTGCCAAACCGTCACCAGCGCCAGAAAGATGTAAACCAGATACAGTACGGGCGGCGGCGATTCTTGCGTTCGCGCATATTGCGCATCGTAGAAGCCATTCAGAAAACCCAGCAGCAAGGCGCTAATCAGAGCCGTCACCAGATTGATAACCATAGTGACGGTGACTTGTGTTTCGGGAGTTTGCCCGCCGAGGAGTTTATTCAGCAGGTACGACTTGCCGGAAACGTCCGCGAGAAACTGGCCGCAGCTGCGACAATAAGATTCTGGAGCCTGCTCGGCCTTTCCACAGTTTGGACAGAACATAATTAGAAGAGTCCAATGTCCAAAGTCCAATGTCCAAAGTGAAAACTGTCTTCGGTGATACCTGCAGCATCAATGATTATCCAAGCCAAACAGACTTTGGACTTTGGACTTCGAAAGCAATGTTAGCTAACAGGCTTCTCCAACGGCGGACCACTTTTGCATAACGGACACTCGCCCGGAGACCAAAGATTAAAATCTTGTTTGGCAACAGAGACTACCGGCACCGCGCGGTTCGAAAAGTATTCTACTGCTTGATTTCCGAGAAGCATCATAGCGCCCACTACCGCGGTTGTCGCTCCGGCTTCCTCCAACTCGTCCGCAGTCGCGCGTACGGATGATCCCGCACTTATGAAGTCATCGATGATTGCGATCCGTTCAATGCGTACGCGCTGCCGCAGCTCGGTTGGTAAACGGTATCGTGCAGCGAAAAGTTCACCCTCTCCGGGTGTGTTAGCTCTGGGATCTGGTTGTGTGTAATAAAAGCGCGCGCCCATCTGAGTGGCAACAGCGTGGGCCAGGAAAGCGCCACCAAGCAATGGGCCACAAACTGCCGAAATCTGATAAGGCCGCAGCAGTTCGGACAGTGCCGAAACCTGATCCGCGATTTCAAGTGGTTCAATGAAGAGCGCATCAAGCGTGAACCAGAAATCAGTGTGGTAGCCCGACTCGAGTAGGAAGTGCCCGCGCCGGGCCGGGAGCGACTCAATAAGGTCAGCCATTATTTCTGGTTGTTTTATTTTGCACCCACGAGTCTGTCGAAAAAACCTTTAACCCTCTGTGCAATCTCAGTGTCCTCTGTGTCTCTGTGGTGATTTACCGGCAAAACGTTCACCACGGAGGCACCGAGGACACTGAATCGCACAGAGAAGCCTGATAAGTATTTTCACCGACATACTCCAAACCTGGCTAAACCTGCAAAGCCAGGGTTCCCGATTCGGCTACCCCGGGGAAGAGAAAGAGATGAGAGTTTCAACCCCACCGCGGTTGCGTCGATCCTCAAGAAACCGCAAGTCGGCGCTACCGCATGCGGTAGATGATCCAACCGACTCATTGCTCAGGGGCCCGGGGGCTGAACTGAAGTATTCTGGAACGCGGCGATGCTCCACTTCCCACCGTCTTTGGTCATGACCATGGTGTTCATTGCATGCCCCTTCTCCGGCTTGTCATTAACGCGAAACTCAAGGTTCCATTCAACGTGGACCACAGCCACGTCCGGACGTAGAAAACGGACGCTCTTGACGGTGGCCACGTTGTGACTGTCCTTATAGATTGTTGTAAAGATTCCGGTGTGGCCTTTTTCAATAACATCCCGGCCTTTTAGTTTCATACCGTTGACGACGACATAGTCGGCATCAGCTGCGAATGGAGCGGCAAACGCTTGACCGCTCTTGGCATTCCAACCGTCCTGCACCTGCTGCACGACCTGGCGAATGGCAGCTTCATCCGATGTTGAATTCTGCGACGTCTGAGCCTGGGCCAATTGAACGCATAAGAGCGTCAGCGCAATTACAACTGATGCGCAGAACTTGAAGTGTCGTGACATTTGAAGGGTTCTCCTCTTGTTAGGTAAACAACCGAGCGTTAGTGGAAACTCTGACCAAAAAGTGTGCGATCCTTTTTGCCCCAACGGGGCTACGTCTGTAAGCCCAGGGTTGCCGCGCTTTGGCGGCTACCCTGGGTTAAAGTCAGTTCCAATTCTTCAACCGCGACGCGGTTGCGCCGGCTTTTGTAATTTCTTGAGAGTGACGCAACCGCGTTGCGGTTGATAAATCTAATCCCATCTTTCCCCAGGGTAGCCGCCAAAGCTCGGCAACCCTGGGCTTTTCAGACGTAGCCCCGTTGGGGCAAAGAAAAGGCCGCAGTTTTTTGCCAGGAAAAGCACGAGCAACTGCGTTGGCGTGGCTACGGCGATCGGACATGAGCGAACCGAGGGTCGCTCACCCCACGCGCCAAGCCCTGCGTGTGAGCAATGCGATCGGCAATCCCACACAAACGATGTGAATCGCTAAACCGACTAGGAGCGCCTCAAGGGAAAACGGAAATGTTCGTGCTGCCGATAAGGGCACGACGACGCGACTCATAAAGAAATAGACGAGAACTCCATAAACTATCCCAAAGATAACCGCTCGTTGGACCAGTATCGGGGACCGAAGGGTAATAAGAAAGAAAACTGTCACCGCGCTGAAGGCAATCAGGAAGTGGCACAAAACACCGAGCAGGACACTCACATAACCTCGCCCATAAGACGATGGGCCGAGCAAGCCGCTGGCGACATATTGCCAAACTCGCACCGGGCTGGTGCCCCGCAAGTACGCATTGATTGAAGCTGCCAGGAGGTCAAGTATTCCGGCAACCAACCCGCCATAAACAATCGCTTCAAACGCGCGGGGTCGGCCGGTGAGAAATTCATTGCTTGAGGTTGCAGCCAACTTACCTCCCGACTAACGCAAACTGTTAGTTTGCGGACGATTAGATTGCACGAACCGGGGCCTGTACCGCACCGTCCGCAAACTAACAGTTTGCGTTACATCTCTCTGAATTAATTCGCTTGGGTGACCTGATGAGCCGGAAAGCGTTCTGCACTCCTGGCACGCGCCCTGGCGGCTTCAGTCTCCCGATCCCGAGGTGGTGCATTGGTCACGAGAGAGTCAAGAAGTTGGTGGGCCGCTTCCGCCACTTTATCAACTGCGCGGTTGAAGGCCGCTTCATTGGCTTTTGAAGGCTTGGTGAAGCCGCTCAGCTTCCTGACAAATTGCACTGACGACGCGCGGATTTCTTCATCTGTGGCAGGCGGTTTGAAGTTATGTAGAGTCTTGATATTTCGACACATAATGCTTCTCTCACAATTGAAAAGTGTTAAACGACTTCACACAAGATACATCGAAGGAGGAAATCTCAAAAGTCAGCGAGACCGTGTTGCGTTTATCACTTCGCCAGAAACTGTGGATCCCTCCAATCCCAGACGCGCTCCGGAGCATTGTCCACGTTGACCGGTCTGCTGTTCCATAACCAGGTGCGATGAGAAGTGGCGCCGAGCGCATTAATAGTAACGCTGCAGAATAACAATAAAGCGCCTAAGCCCCACTCAACTTTCCAACGCACAGGGGAGAGATCCTGCGTTGTTCGTTCGCGCGAACGGAGTCTGGCATTGACTGCCAAAATCGCGAGCAGCGAGAACCACGGCACCAGACTCGTGCTATATCTGGGACCATAGGAATGTCCACCAAACCAGGGAACAAATCCTGATATTACGATCAAGTGGACCGCGATCACACTGAGGCTCAATACAAGAAGTCTTGGCCTCGATATCTCGCTTCGATACCGCACCAGAAGATATGCAACGAAGAGTAACACCGGGACAAAGATGAGGAGTCCACGAGACGGGCTAATCAGGTTTCCTGCGAGTGCACTCCAAAACGAATCAAAGCTCAGCCGTTTTGCCTGATAGTAATTCGGCAGTATTTGTCCGTAGTGATACTGTGAGAAACCAACAAAGGCAGCCAGCCATATGGCACCGGTTAATAAGAATTTGGGCACGGCTGAACGATGATAAAGCGAGACGTATATCGTGATCGCCACGATTGGGACCGCGAAGGTCGGGCGGGTGAAGTAGAGCCAGGCGAGCAAGCTCCCGAGAACCAACGGACGAAGTCGATCACCCCTAATTTCGACAGCGACGAGTATCAGGAGAACGAGACCAAGAATAAAGATGCCCCACGTCTCGGACCATAACGCTCTCGACGCCGTACTCCAAATTTGCGTGCCTAAGGCGCTGCCATACGCAATGAGCAAACTCCACCAAAATGAAAGCAACATCCTCGCGGTCAGAAAAATCACAACCGCGAGAGCCGCCATTAATAATGCGGCAAGACTCGCTTCAATCTTAGCTGCACCCTCGCGGTTGTAAGCGTTATCGGAAGACACCGGAGAAATGCCCACGACATTCATTAACGCGACATATGGCGCCGATAGGATTGAACTGCCGGGCGGGAAGAAATAGTAGATGTGTCCGTTTACAAGTTCTAACTGGTAGATGTCGCCGTTTGAGGTATACCCGATTTGCGGTTTCGGCGGTAAACGCGGGACCGCGTAGTTGTCCAGAGTGAAACTCCGATGCTGCAGTAGGCTTTGACTCAGAAGCATCGAGTAATTGGAGTCGGCAAATTGGTGAACACGTGAAAACAAGAAAATCATCAGGACGGTGCAGAATACAATTGCACACCCTCCCAGATTTGTTTTCAGTATCTTCAGATTCACGGTCATGAGTCAGCAAAACGCGGAACACAGTAAACCGGCGAGACCTTCTGCGCCAGCAAATGAAACACCAAAAACCTGGAGCTTATACCAGCCCGCGGGCTATTTGTTCGAGGATGTACGATCTAGTTTAATCAGCGCGAAGGAGTTAAGGCAGCACTTTGCTGGAAAGGCGCTATTGGAGTTGTCGCGTGGTACGTTCCGTTACGCTGGGCGTCGAGGCTAGTTCGCCAGAATTGTAACTCTTCAAAACACCAGCAACTGTTGCTCGAGGTGGCGGGAGTTCGGCAGTCGTCATAGCGGAGGCACCAAGTTCGTTTTGTTTCAACCGAAGGCGGATCTGCCTGGCCTTGAACACATTTGCAACGCCTTTACCGAAAAAGAAAAACGCGGGAATCAAAAGCAGCAGCCACAAAAGGCTCTTGACTGAAGAATCCATAACACTTAGTAAGACGCCTACAAAGAAAAAGCCGTCGCCCATGAAGAAGCTTGCAAGCCCGCTGCCGATGAGGTCGTCAGCATCCGACAAAGATGCTTCGGCAGATGGCCTCTGCTGAACATGTTGCCCAACGGACGGCGCCAGGGCTCTCTCAAAATCGGTCCCACACTTTCGGCAGAACCTTTCGCCGGTATCGCTCTGGTTTCCGCATTTTAAGCAGGTCATCATGCAGTTCCTCAACTATTTTTTCTTACGCTGAAAAAGGTCGTGAGGTTTCATCCGCAAGCTAAAACCGGCGTTGCGCAAATGACGTGAACCTTGTGCTAACAGGGCGTTGGGACATGGGTCAGTACCACCTCGCGGTAGGAGGGTGGGTCAAGCCGTTGCCAATTGTCGATTTTCGATTGCCGATTGACATTGCCCCGGAAAGCAATCGGCAATCGACAATGAGACGGACCCACCCGCTACCGCGAGGTGGTACTGACCCCATGACACTACAACGCCACGGGAGGAGAGAGAGAGAGACGCGTCCACACCTTCACTTCTGCCGTACCGGCGATTCGTATTTCCCGATCACAATGAATTTCGAGGACTCATTTGGATCGCGGCGTTTGAGGTTCCCGCCTTCCCAGATCACATCCATTTCGTTTTCGAAGCGCACTCTTTGGACATAGTACTGCGCTACGTCAAAACTGCGCGAGAATTCACCTACATCAAGCATGTTTAAGAATACCCCATACTTATCTTTCGTGAGCACAAGGTCCATGCTTTCACCGGGCAGGATTCGCCGCGGTGATTGGCTCCTGTACGCACCGCTCGAAGGATCAAATCCGAAGTCAAGATTGTAAACAAGGAGACGGGTCGGTCGATCCACGCGCAGTCCCATCGATATGTATGAGATCGGCTTATCAGAGATGTTTTTGAGCGTGAATGTAAGACCCCGCAACCAATCATCATTCCCGCTGATTTTCTCGCCCGCCTGGATCTCTTTGCCGTTCACTTTCATCGAGACAATCTCAACCGGCATCTGGATTAAGCTGAAATCGAAGGCGGGCTTAAGTTCCCGGTCTTTCAACTCCTGCGTCATGACCGGCAGAGAAGTCGCAAGAATAAAGACCACCCCTGCCAGATAAATAAAACGTCGTTGTCTACCCATGGTTGGTTGCCTCCCCTTATCTCAAATTCAAAACCTTATCGTTTCCACGTTTGCCGGATGAAGTTGTTGCAAAAATGAATGAGATGAATCGGCACGCTCGAGAAGGTTCTTTTCTAAACGATGTGCTTCTCATCACGGTTCACGGTTCACCGGAACAAAATATTCGCTCAGGTGTCCAAGGACATAGCTTTACCTGAAATGACGAGGTGCCGCAATGCAGTTGGTTAGATTCGGTTGCACGCTGATCTCCGCATTCATCGTCGCAATCTCCATTCGCATACTTGTGTTTCTGTTGTGGGACCTACGTTGTGGGGAATATTGGGATGCGAGGTGCGAACACGATTACATCTGGCTGACAAAACTTACTGTCTATCTGCAGATTTCTGCCGCTTGCCTGTGGATCACAACCTGGGTGTACCTGGAGATAATAAATTACAGGCAGTCGCCCCCAAAGAGGTCTCGCTTCCTGATACACCTGCGATACGGGCCTATTGCTGTCGTGGTGCTTTCAATCTTCACGCTTATGGGTTACGACCTGGTAATGATTCAATACTCGCGTTGGCATATTGCGCGTTACGTACACAGCAGTGCCTCGCCTTGGGAACCGGCGAATTTGGAGTTGCACAACAACTATCGCAGCTTTTGCGCAAACGGATTCTCGGCACACGAGTATGATCTGTATGGCGCAACTGCCGCCGCATATTTCGACGACCCGGACCCAGCGGTAAGGGCGCGGGCGTTACAAGCAAACATTTACGTTTATGACTGGTTAAATAATCCGGGGAATGGACCATCAGTTGAGGTCATTAGAAAGGCCATCGCCGATTCGGATCCACTCGTCAGAGAAATTGCCGCTGAGCATCGCACGCAGGGTTGGATGAACCCTTAGGCTCACTTGACTAGCGCTTTCCTGGCCGCTTCAAGTCGCTTGGTTTCCACACCGGTGCGTTGCTCTTCTGCCCGTTGCGCCATACGCCCATAGTCGAGTAGCTGAAGCGACGGCGCATCCTTGGCGGCTGCAGCGAGGGCGAGCCAAAGACCACGCTTTCCCTCAATCCCAAGTGAGAGCCCTTCCAGTGATTCAAACAACCGAAGGTCGCCCCCTGCGGGGTCGTCAAGACGCAGCTTCAGTTCGGCAAACTTTCCCGCCAGCCACGCTGACGCTTTTCGCGTACGACTCTCCGAGATATCGAGTCGCTGCATCAATGATTCAAGTTCCTGTCGGTCCGCTTCGATTTCTGTACGTAGTTCAGCGAAGAAACCTTCGAGTGGCGAACCGGAATGGTCCTCCTCGAGCTGTTCAAGCAGTTCGAGGGCGGCCACCGATCCGGCCAAATGATCGTTAAGATATATTGCGATGTGGTCGCCGGCCATGTTTCCTTCTCCCTTGTTGTTTAAGTAGTGAGCCACAAACCGTGCCCCCGCCGCAGCTGGATTAGACTGAATACTCGCACCTCCCGTTTAGAGTGGGCACTTGTGCCTTGCCGGGTGGACGAGTCCACTCTTTAAACGGATGACTTACGGGCCAGGTCTGTTTATTAGACCTCGAGCCCTACTGACCGCATCAATTCCAGTGCGTTGCTTCTTTGTATCACGCCGGGACGCAAGAGATAGTCAAACGTCATCTTTCCGTCCTCAAGATGATCTTCGAAATGAACGTTCGCCGCGTGTGGCGAAAGTACTTCTACAATCTGCGCCAGGGCCAGGTCATGAGTTGTAATCAGTCCGATCGCAGCGCGTTCGACCAGGCCGCGCACCACGCCTTCGGCTCCGATGCGGCGATCATGTGAATTGGTGCCGTGGAGTATCTCATCAAGCAGGAAGAGCACCGGAAGATTCCCTTTCGTAAGTTCGACAATCTGGCGCAAGCGCGTGATCTCGGCGTAGAAGCGCGAGGCGCCGGCTTGTAAAGAATCCTGAACCCGAATCGAAGCCCCTACCTGAAGCGGCGAGAGGCGCAAGCGCCGCGCACAAACCGGCGCGCCCGCCAAAGCCAAAACTGTGTTCGTTCCCAATGTGCGTAGCAGCGTGCTCTTGCCCGACATGTTCGAGCCGCTGACAATTAGCACGCGCAACTCATCTCCCAGCGCAAGATCTGTGCGCACGTTATGAGATTCAGGGATCAACGGATGGCCCAGCCCTTCGCCCTCGAAGTGTGCGCCATCATCTACCACTTCGGGAAACGGATTTGCCGGGTGTTCGTAAGAATAACCAGCCAGAGAGCCGAGCGCCTCAAGCTCGCCCACAGCTTCCAGCCATCGAGCTACCGCAGGGCCGGATCTTTGTCGCCATTTCTCGATAGCAAAACTGAGCTGCAGCGGCCAAAGCAATAGAGCAGCAAAAGGCGCGAAGATCATATTGCGCCGAGCGTCCAGCAGATCGATCAAGCGATTGAGCTTAGCGATTTGATGTGATGGAGTCTCCCCTTCAACGTCCAGCGCAGCGCGCAATTCCACAAGACGTGGACTTGAGAAACGCTCCCTTTCGAGCCGCCGCAATACATCTGATAGCAGTGACAGGTCACGCCCCGGACCGTCAACGTCACCTATGACACGCTTTACCTGGTCCCGGTAGAGAAACACGAAGATTTGTCCGGCCAGGATTCCAAGGAGCAACGGCAGTAAACCAAATCCTCCAATCCACAAGATCAAAGCGACCACCGCGATCGCCGCCAGCACTGGGGCGATAACTCGCATAGCTCCGGAAACTGGCCAGGGTGGAGCAGCGGCCCAAACAGCGAGCGTACGCGCATCTTCCCCGGACCGGACACCCTCGCCAAGTAGGGCAAGGTCTTCGCGCAGATCGAGTTGGGGGCGCAGCTCAACAACAGCTGTCTGTCGGGCGCGCACCACATCGGGCGCCGCAGGCGAGAGTAACCAGTGTGCGAGCGTCTCCTCGCCAACGCGCGTGCGCGCCGTGGAAAGAAGCTCGAAGAGTGATCCGTGGCCGAAGAGATCCAGGTCTTCAGCATAAGGATGGGAATGCTCGAGAAAACGCTCGCCGGTCGCTCCCCTTCCAGCCCAATGATCATCGAGCCGTTCCAACCCTCGCTCGTACAAAGCAGCCGCACGTTCGCAGCGACGGCGCGCTTGTGTTATGCGAGTCTGCATAATTGCCAGCGCGATGAAGCCGGTGACGGGAACCAATAACAGCCAGATTGACTGCCCATTGAGCACGAACCAACCAGCGACGAGTCCAGCGACCAGGAATGCCAGGCGCACTATCCCGACCTTGCGAAAGCGCTGCATTTGACGCGCGGCTTCGGCGTAACGCGCCCCCGCTCGCTTCGCATACTCAACTCGAGGTTCCGTTTGATTGTCCGTCAACTTAGTTAAAGGATATTTCTTTAGCCGCAAACAGTAAAACGGCAAGCAGCGTTCGTGTGAGTTAGTGTGTTTCGTGGATCGTTCTTACCTGAATAAACGATCCACGAATTACACTAAAGACACGAACCCCACTTGCCGTCTGCTGTTTGCTATTGCTGTTTGCTACTACTTAATCGGATTGCCGTCGGCGTCAATCACCTGGACTTCGCCCAGTCCCAGTTCGCGAATTCCCTTCTCAATCTTCTCTCGATCTCCAACGATCACCCAGACAAGGCTGTCAGGTTTTACAACCTGGATCGCCGCCGCGTTGAGGTTTGACACGCTTAGTGCCTTCACCTTGCCCGCGTAGGTTGAGTAGTAATCCGGCGTCAGTTTGAACTGAACGATCTCGCCGATTGACGCGGCCACGGCGTCATTGGTTTCCCACTGGCCCGGCAGCGTTTGAGTCAGATTGCTTTTCGCCATCGCCAGTTCGTCCGCCGTCACTAGCTTGTCTTTCAAAATCCCTCGCAGCTCACCAACGATCTCTGTAACCGACTCCTTGGTCTTGTCGGTTTGCACCGGCGCATATACCAGATAAATACGCTGACCCCGCGCGGCAGGAATGAAACTGCCTGCGCCGTAGGACCAATGCTTGTTCTCGCGCAGGTTCAGGTTGAGGCGCGAAATGAAGGCACCGCCCAGAACCGTGTTCATCGACTCAATCGCGAGTTCGTCAGGGTTTGACTTCGGTGGCGCCAACACGCCCGCGAGAATCACCGACTGAATCGCACCCGGTTTGTCCACGAGATAAACTACCGGCTTTTCCTTCTGCGCAACGGTGGCGATATTTTTCGCCGGCGTCGGCCCACTCTTCCAACCAGCGAAGAGCGCTTCCAGCTTAGGTTGCATCTCAGCAAGCGTTGTGTCCCCTACAACGATCAGGGTTGCATTGTTTGGCTTGAACCAGGTTTCGTGAAACTTAATTAGTTCGGCACGTGTCAATTTCGCAACCGACTCCTCAGTCCCCGATCCGCTGTAAGGATTTCCGTAGGCGTGACCTGTTCCATAAAGGAGTTTAGGGAACACACGCAGTCCCATCTGTATTGGCTGCGATTTCTCTCGCTGGATGGCGGCGATTTGTAACTTCTGCAGACGGTCGAAGTCTGACTGCGGAAACCCTGGGTTGAGAATTACGTCTGAGAAGAGATTAAGCGACCGGTCGAGCGTCGACTTAAGGGTTGAGAGAGATACGAATGAGGTGTCGAGGTTTGAGCCCGCTCCGAGCGAAGCGCCGAGCGATGCCAGCTCTTTGCTGATATCGATAGCGTTTTTTGCCTTCGTTCCCTCGTCGAGCATATTCATGGCGAGAGTTGCCGTGCCCGGTTGAGCAAACTGGTCAGCTGCGAATCCCGCGTCAACCAGAAGATTCATGTTGATGACCGGAACTCCATGTCGTTCAGCCACGATCACTTCGAGACCGTTTGAAAGTTTTCCTCGCTGGACCGCGGGAAACTTTGGTTCCGGACCTTCACCGGGCTTGGGCATCTGTGTGCGATCGACGGCGGTTTGGGATGCCTGCGCATTTGGAAATGGGACGATTTGAAGCGTGTAGACGCCGTCGGAAAGCCACCGTTTGCCGGCCGCCTGAAGATCGGCAGTGGTGGCGGACGCCATCCGGTTGAGTGACTGTTTGTATGAATCGGGACTTCCGCCAAACACCTGGCTGCGCGCGAGGATGTCAGACTTGCCGCCGAATCCACCGATGCGTTCCGCTCCGCGAACAAACTGAGCAAAAATCTGGGTCCTGACTCGCTCGAGCTCATCCTGCGCCGGGGGAGTCGCCATTACCTTTTGCATCTCTTCGTTGATGGCCTTCTCGATCTTTGCCAAATCGCCACCAGGTTTAGCGGTTGCCTGGATCATGAAAAGGCTTCCGATTTCCCTCTGGTCCATGAATGCGCCCACGTCAGTTGCAAGCTGCTCGTCGTAAACCAGACGCTTGTAGAGACGCGAAGCTTTGTCAGAGACCAACACATCGGACAGGAGAGTCAGGTAATCGTTATCGACGGTACCGAGGCCGGGAACGTTCCAAACTTTGTATAACCGCGCCTGAGGCACACGATCCTGCGCGATTTGACGTTGCTCGCCGGTGCGCTGCGCCACCCACTTCTCGAAATGCGCTACTGGTGGGCCAGGTGGGATTTCGCCGAAATATTTTTCGACCTTTGCGCGAGCAGTTTTTGCATCAATGTCGCCGGCAATGACCACCACGGCGTTGCCCGGGCCGTAGCTGTTCTTGAACCATTCCTTCACGTCGTCGAGTGAAGCCGCATCGAGGTCTTCCAGTGAACCAATCACCGTGTGGCTGTAAGGGTGACTTGCCGGAAACACCGCCTTCGTAATCAATTCTTCGCTGACGCTGTACGGTTCGTTATCACCCTGGCGTTTTTCGTTTTGCACTACGCCGCGTTGCTCGTCAAGTTTCTCTTTGTTGATGGCGCCGAGGAGATGACCCATGCGGTCAGACTCGAGCCAGAGAACGGTATCGAGCGCTGAGACTGGCACGTTCTGAAAATAGTTCGTGCGATCCTCATTCGTGGTGCCGTTAAGATCCGTGGCTCCAATGCGCTCGAGCGCCTGGAAATAATCGTTGTTGAAATGTTCGCTGCCGTTGAACATCAGGTGTTCGAACAGGTGTGCGAAGCCGGTTTTGCCGGGCTTCTCGTTTTTCGAACCCACGTGATACCAGACGTTCACGGCCACAATCGGGGCCTTGTGGTCTTCATGGACGATTACGGTCAGGCCGTTTGGAAGCACGAACTTCTCGTACGGAATATCAAACTGCGGGACCGTGGCAGAGGTGGTGCGCGTTTGAGCAAAGGTAGGAATGGGGGTGGCCACCAGGCACACCACGAGGCACAACGCTTTCAACTGATTTACTCTCATGTTTATCTCCAAGGTTAATTAGTACGAGCTCACGTTGTTTACAGAGCGTGATTAACGAGTCACGAACTTCCGGCGGTTTATACGAATTTTTGGAATTCCCAAAAGTCCGCAGAGGCTATTGCTTTGGCGAGATGCATACGCGCTAAACGTCAAGTTGGTTTCAGTAAGTTTGCCGGTATGCGAGCAGGTTGCGAACCAGGCTTCACCCTGGAGTGCGCCGCCTTGTCGGCGCTTTGGCCTGCGGCGGCTGGCGCCGCAATCTCGCGGCAGAAGCAACTTGTTTAAAGGCAACTTAGGCGGAAAAGATGCTGCGACAAGTCGCAGCGGGCTAAAGCGCCGACAAGGCGGCGCACTCCAAGGTGGCGCCTTAGCTTACGGTACTTGGAACACAAGTCAGCTTGTCTTGGTTTGCTCTTTTTGCGCCGCGTCATTCTTTTCTTCGACCGCCTCAGGGTCCGCTGCTTTCTCACCCAGCACGACGCGCACAGCATGCGTTTGCCCGTCATCGACCAGCCGAATCTCGTCTCCGGCTTGCAGCTGGCCGTCCAGCTCCACACTCATAATTCCACGGCTCACGGCCAGCGGGTTTTCGACCTTGATACGATACGTGCTTCTCTCGCGGCGGTAGGTGATTTCGAAATCGCGCCACCATCTGGGAATGCACGGATCAATCTTCAGCGACTCGCCGCTCAATTTGAATCCCAGAATCGATTCGAGTCCGGCTCGATACATCCAACCCGCAGAACCTGTGTACCAGGTCCAACCGCCGCGTCCCGTGTGAGGTGGAACGGCATAAACGTCGCCTACCGCAACATACGGCTCGACTTTGTACTTGTGCAGACCGGCGCGCGTCGACGAGTGGTTTACCGGATTCAACAACGAAAACAATTCGCCGGCGCGTTCACCATCGCCGAGAAGGGCGAATGCAATCAATGTCCATAAAGCAGCATGGGTGTACTGACCACCATTCTCGCGCACGCCTGGTACATACCCCTTGATGTATCCGGGATCCAACTTTCCTTTGTCGAATGGCGGAGTGAACAGAATTACGAGTCCATCACCGCGGCGTATCAGGTATTCCTCTACCGCATTCATAGCGCGTACTGCGCGGTACGGCTCTGCGCCACCGGATATGACGGACCACGATTGCACAATCGAGTCGATCCGGCATTCATCGTTCTGCACCGAGCCGAGGGGCGTGCCATCGTCGAAATAGGCGCGCCGGTACCAGTCTCCGTCCCAGCCATTCTTTGCGAGCGCCGTTCTGAGAGTTTCGCGATGTTCTTTGTAACGATTACATCGAGTTAATTCCTGTCTGACTTCACAATGCGGAGCAAATGACTCCAGTATGCTAAAGAGAAACCAACCTACCCACACGCTCTCGCCTTTGCCCTGATGGCCCACTCGGTTCATGCCATCGTTCCAATCGCCGCCGCCCATCAGTGGTAGCCCATGCTCGCCAACCGCCAGACTCCGATCGATGGCGAGGGCGCAGTGGTCGTAGATTGAGGCCGACTCTTTGGAGACCTCCGGCTGCATGTAGACTTCCTGCTCCTCCGGCTTCAACAACGGCTGCTCGAGAAACGAAACCACTTCATCCAGGATCGACAGATCGCCAGTGACGCCAATGTAGAACGTGGTCACAAAGGGTAGCCAAAGGAGATCATCAGAAAAACGCGTACGCACGCCTCGTCCACTCGGCGGATGCCACCAGTGTTGCACGTCTCCTTCTTTAAACTGATGGCTTGCGGCCAGCATTATTTGGTTTCTGGCAATGTCGGGACTGCTATAGACAAGGGCCATCACGTCCTGCAGCTGATCGCGAAAGCCAAACGCGCCTCCTGATTGATAGAAAGCAGTGCGCGCCCAGATGCGACAAGACAATGTCTGATACAGCAGCCATCGATTAAGCATTGTGTCCAGGGCGGCGTCGGGCGTTGTCACCTCTATCGTGCCAAGTAGACGGTCCCAATGCGTCAACACTTCTTCAAAAGCATTGTTCACATTCCCGGGATTAGCGAATTTTGCGACTACTGCCTTCGCCTCTTCCCTGGAGGCGGCTTCGCCGAGCAGGAAGATAAGCTCGCGACCTTCATAAGGAGCGAGTTCCACCGTGACCTGCAAGGCGGCGCAAGGATCGAGTCCGGCTCCATCGCGGCCGGCAAGACCGGTGCGGCGCAAACCTGCTGGGCGCGACAGGGTGCCATTGCGGCCAATAAACTCTTTGCGGTCGCAGGTGGCGCTCGACAGCCGTTCGTTCGTTGCGGTGAAAGCTACGCGCTCAGCAAATTCATTATTGAAGGGATTGCGGGCATAGATAGTTGAGGCGTCCTGATCGATCTCGGTAATCAGATAGGGCGCTGAGGTGGCGCGCAGCACACCAAGCACGAGTTCGTTGTAGAGGGTGACGGTAAGTCGCCGTTTTCTATTGGTGCGATTTCTCAGCCGCAGCAGCGAAATTTTCACCGGCGCGTCAAGCGGCGTAAACAGCAGTAACTCCTGCGAAAGACCGTGGCTCGTGTGTTCAAAGACGCTGTAACCCTGGCCATGTCGGATTACGAACGGTTCTCTTTCGCGAATCGGCAGCGGTGTCGCCGACCAAACGGTGCCGGTATCCTCATCGCGCAGGTAAACAATCTCACCCGGCGGATCGCTCACGGCATCATTAGACCATGGCGTGAGGCGGTTCTCGCGGCTGTTGATCGACCACGTGTAGCCTGCGCCTGTCTCACTGACCTGGAACCCAAACTCGTTTTTGTTGCCAATGACATTGGACCAGGGCGCAGGCGTCCATTGTTCGGCGCCAAGCAGTGTCACATACTCGCGGCCACCCTGGTGAAAGCCGCCCAGGCCATTGAAGAAGGTCAATTCGGGCGGCGCCAGCGCCGGCCCGGGATACGTTTGCGCAGGCAGACGCGGAACAAAAGCAGGAGGCAGCGGTTCTTCCACAGGTTGACGTTCAAGTTGATCCTCAACGTTGCCGCGCTCACAGACGATGACGACGCGGGCTACCGCATGTAAAAGAATTCGATCAGGTTCAGAAATCTGATCCGCCTGCCGCAGATAAACTCCTCCGGGCTTGTCCTGCAAACCCTGCAGACCGCTGGTGCGCACCATCGTTTCCAATTCTCTTTGCAGCGACTGCAGATAACTGGTTGGAGTGTCGTTGAGAATCACCAGATCGATCTTGAGACCCTTGTAATGCAGATACTCGTGACCACGCACTATCTTCCGAACCGTCGGCAGGTCTTCGGCCTTATCGACACGTACGACCAGGATCGGCAAATCGCCACTAATTCCATAGGCCCATAGGCTCGACTGCGACCGGGTGTTCATCGCAAGGACATGTGGCCGCGGGCGCAATGATGGATCCGAATAAACAATGCGCGCTGCAAGACGTTGAAACAGATGCGCTTCTTCAGCGTCAATCTTCAAGTGGCTCATCTCTACCTGCGCCTTGGTCCAGGCGAGGCGGAGTTCACGATCGAAAGTATTGGGGTCGTGATATTTGTCCGCCAGCATCACGGCCTCTTCACGCGAGTTCGCCACAATCGTGCTGAAGGAGCAACGCACAGTTTCATTCGGTGGAATCCGGACCCGGCGGCGTAAGCTGAAAACCGGATCGAGTACCGGACCGGTCGTGTTTGAGAGGGGGCGGTCCTCCATCACTGCAATCGGATCGGCGGTAGTGTGGCCGCGACCGAGAAATCTGCCGCGGTCGGTTTCATATTGCACGGCGCCCACCAGATCTCCCTCGACAACCACCACATGAATTCCCCATATCTCCGCGTCAGTGCTCGAACGCCGGCGGCGATGGGCCAGGATTGCATTTTCCGCGGCGAAGAATTCAGTCTCGATAAAAAGATTGCTAAAGGCGGGATGCGCCGCATCAGTTTGCGGCGAGTTGAGGACGACCTCAGCGTAGCTGGTCAACTCGATTTCGCGGGTGCGAGTCGAGTTATTAGTTAACGAAACACGCCTCACTTCGGCATTGTCTTCGGCGGAGACTACGATTTCCGTAAGGGTTGTAATACCACCGTCGTTACGCCGAAATTCCGCCTTATCTTCCGAAAAGGAGACTTCGTAAGACTGTGCTCGACGTAGTATGGGTTGATATGTAGCAGACCAGACGGTACCGCTGCGCACGTCTCTTAAGTAAATAAAAGTGCCCCAGTTATCTCGCGTAACATCTTCGCGCCAACGAGTGACTGCATTGCCGCCGCTGTTGGAGTAACCTGCGCCTGCTGTGGTGAGCATGACGTTGTAGGTTCCATTTGAAAGCAACTGAATGCCCGGCGTTTCCAGATCCGCCGTGTCGTAAATACGCCTGATCATGCCCGGGGGCGTTTGGACCACGCGTCCCGTCAGCACCTCTTCGGCGCGCGGGTGCGGCGCGGGCACACCGACTGGAACACGTTCCTGCAGCAGTAGTTCAGTCGCCTGGACCGACGGCTCAGCATGGAAGCGTTTTTCCATCCGGTCGTCTTGCATGATATTGCTGAGCGAGACAAGGCTCATCCCTTGATGGTGAGTCATGAAGGCGCGGATGATAACGCTGCGTTGGCCCTGCGGAAGGCGTTCGACCGTGTAGTCAATCGATTCGTAATATCCGTAAGCGCCGAGTGCTCCTTCTTTTTCCAAACGCCGCAGGTTATCTATCGCCGCCCGCGGATCGATCTCGGCGGCCAGCATTGTGGCGTAGGGAGCCACAACGAGATCTTCCATGAGCCCACGCTTTAGCCCGAGGCCCGGCACACCGAATGGCCCGTATTGATAATTCAAGTGAATATCCCGAACGTTGTACGCAGCTTCTGACACTCCCCATGGAACTCCGCGTTCCTCGCCATACTCGATCTGCCGCTTAACTACGCTGCGGTAAGTCTCGTCGAGAAGGGAAGCTGGGTAATTCCGCATAACCAACAGCGGCATCAGATATTCGAACATGGTGCCGGTCCACGAAATCAAAGAGCGTCCGCCGTTAACCCTTGTCAATTGCCGGCCCATTCGGAACCAGTGTTCCTGAGGCACTTCACCCTTTGAAATGGCCATGAAGCTCGCCAGCCGCGCTTCTGAGGCCAAAAGGTCGTAGAAAGAGACATCTGCGCGGAGGCCACTCACGTTATAGCCGATCGTGAACAGCTTCCTTTCGGGATCTAAGAGAAACTTGAAATCCATCTCTTCCACGATCTTTTCAGCACTTAGGGCCAGACGGCTAAGGCGCGTCAGGAGATCGCCGGCAGCTTTTGCGGACTGTTCGAGAGCGGCAGTTAAGGCGCTTACCTCAGCCGACGCTGCAGTATCGTCCGTTTGCAAAGCAGCCAATTGGACCAGCGCGTTGTCGCAAATCTCCGGAACCTCGGCGAGGGTTGGCACGCTCTCGAGCAGGCCACGAAGAGATTTCCAGGGCGTTTCAATTCCCTCTTCGTCGTCCTTCGCTTTAGGCACCCAGGTAGTCCAACCGGCGAGGGTGACAATGTCTCGACGGTCAGCCTTGACTTGAAGTTTGAGCGCCGTGATCCACCAGCGCAGCTCCTTAAAATTTATCTCTCCATGTTCGTGCGCAAGCGCACTAACAATGTCTTCAATTTCAGTGATGCGTTTAGCGAGGGCTTCAAAGAGCAGGGACCACGAGGGCAAACTGTCTCTCTCTTCACCGTCGACAAGCTCTTGGCACGCTTCAATCTCGTTGCGAAGCTGGCTCACGGTAACCACGTCGGTGCGCTGACGGACACTGCCTAACTTCTCTGCCTCGACGGAAAGTGCGGTGAGCGTATCCGCCAATCCCTCCGTAATTCGGCGGTCAAATAACTTCGTGTCAGGAAGCTCGATGCACCCCTGTCGCACCGCAATTAAGTGGCCTGCGAGATTGCCGCTATCAACCGTGGAGATGTATTGCGGGAAAAGAGGCTCAAGCGTCTTGGTGTCGTACCAATTGAAGAGGTGGCCGCGAAACTTCTGCATCTTCAACATCGTCGCAAAGGTCAACTCCTGGCGCTCGACAAACTCGAGTGAGCTGACGTATCCAAGATCGTGGGCCGAGACCGTGGTGAGTGACAGCAAACCGATATTCGTGGGCGAGGTGCGATGCGCCACTACCGGCACAGGGTCTTCCTGAAAATTATCGGGGGGTAGCCAGTTGTCTTCGGCGCCCACGAAGGCCTCAAAGAAACGCCACGTTTTCCGAGCCAGGATCCGCGCAAACTTAAGGTCATCGCCAGTGAGGAGTTTGCGCTCCAGCGATCGTAGAGTGCTGACCCAATAAGCAACTACCGGCGAGACGCACCAGGTCAGGACAAATAGGCTCATAACCGTCAGCGCCGTTGGCTTAAAGACCACCGTCAGTGCCGCTGCGGAAAGAACTAAAGCTTCAGCGGGCCACATGAATCGAACAAACGATGACAGATCCTTGCGCGTCGCTCTCTCTGCGGCGGCAGCGGTAACCCATTCGAGCAGTCTCTTGTGCGAAATGAGTTTTCGATAGATCGTTCGCACAATTGCGTCGGCCATGACATAAGCCTGATGTGGTAGCACCACGATCGATAGCGCGACTTGAGCACTGTTGGTTCTAACATCGCCCCATACGCTCCAGAAATGACTGGTCCAGGGGATTCCACGCGGATGAATCAGAAGACTGGTGGTGACGTGGAGGTATACCGGAAACGCGATCGTGATCACCGCAAACAACGTCCACAGAAGCGACGACCCTGGAAAGATGGTCCAGGAAGCCAAAAGCCAAAGAAACAGTGATGGAGCGACCAAACTGCGGCGCAGATTATCGAGAATCTTCCAGCGTGATATCAGTGGGAGAGGATTGCGTGTCTTTTGGCCTTGTGCATCTCTGACAGTGGGCAATAACCACCTGGCGATCTGCCAGTCGCCCCGAGTCCATCGATGCTGGCGCTTCGCATACGCAACATACGACGCCGGATAATCGTCTAGTAATTCAATGTCCGTTACGAGGGCCGCGCGCGCAAACAAAGATTCAAAGAGATCGTGACTAAGGAGCGAGTTTTCCTGTACGCGGTTAGCTAATGACGCTTGGAAGGCATCTACGTCATAAAGGCCCTTGCCGGTGAAACTGCCTTCGCAGAAGAGATCCTGATACACATCTGACACGGCGGTGGTGTAAGGATCGATTCCGGTGTTGCCGGAGAAGATGCGCGCGAACCTAGACCGCGAAGCGCTCTCCAGCGACATGCTGACACGAGGCTGAAGAATGCCGTAGCCCTGCACTATACGATTTACTCTTGGATCAAGCCGTGGCTTGTTTAGTGGATGGGCCGCCGCTCCGATGAGCTTGCGTGCTACATCTCGTGGGAGTTGAGTGTCGGAATCGAGCGTAATGACGTAGCGTACGCGTCTGAGTAAATCTCCATCGGCGGTATCGACGGTAAAGCTTGTGTCCCCGTCGCCGCGCAGCAGCTTGTTAAACTCTTCCAGCTTTCCACGCTTTCGTTCCCAACCAATCCACTTCTCTTCGCTGGGATTCCACAGCCTTCGCCGGTGAAACAAGTGAAACCGCGACGTTGGCCCATCGCTGTGACGACGATTGAGAGCTTCAATACCCAACGCTGCGACTTGCAGGATGGGGCCATCAAAGGGTGTTTCTTCTGCGTCGGCATCCGCAAAGTCACTCAGCAGTGCGAGGTAAATATTCTTGTCCTGATTTGCCAGGTAGTGCACTTCAAGTCGTTCGACTAATTCCTGGACTTGCGACTCGCTGGAAAAGATCGTCGGAACTACCACCATCGTGCACGCATCTTCGGGAATGCCTGCAACCGTTTCCATCCTGGGCAGGAGTCGCGGATGAAACAGGTGCGTTACGTCCCAGTTGATCACGCTCAGCGCGAGATCACTTGCCGGAATTAGCGCGAAGAGAGCAGTGACAAGCAACATGGGCCAGCCTGCACCCGCGCCATACATCAATGTGAGAAGCGCTGTGAGGACCAGAAGCGTGACCACTGACAGCGTACCTAAATAAACTGCCGTCGCGTGTCGGAGGATAAAACGACGTATGCTCTCAATCAGACGGGGACGATATGCAAAAGCTGCTTCCAATTTTCCCAGCCCAGAATCTATCAGGTAGAAACCGACGTGGGACCCTGGCTCCGCCTTGTTGCCGTTCTTCTCTGCGTTTTCAGCCAGCTCGACTGCTGATCGCGCAACCTCGAGTTCGTCCGAACGCGTTCGCTTGCTGATTCTTTCAATAACATGACGGTAACGATCGCGCGACGCAAATTCCATTTTGGAGTAAGCGCCAGCGGGGTCCTCGCCGAGAAGCGGTTCAATTAGAGACACGCTCTCGAAGAAATCGCGCCAATCCAGCGTCGAGAGGAGACGCATGCTGGTGATGATGTTGCCTACCGTAACCTGGGTTGAGGCCTGTCGCTGGTGCTCAGCATTAACTATCTGTTCAATACTTGTGCCCTGACGGGCTAGTTGTCGTTCCAACCAGTCGAGGACAGGGCCTACTGCCGGATCCTGCTCACGTAGACGTTGCGTAAGTTGGACCACATACGACTGGGGTATCCGGTCTCGCTTCCCAAAGCGCTCTGCCAGCAAAGGCATGAGGGCAGAGGGCTGTCGTGACGCAAGCTCGAGCAGTTTGTCCGCCAGCTTGTCTGCCTGCTCACGCTCTTCGCGCGCACTTACGATGAGAGTGGCAAGCCGGCGGAGATTCTCGACCAGCGCTAGACGGAGTGTGATCGCGACCGCCCATAGTTCTCCGATCGTGAGAGGTGAGACCGTTTGATAGGCGGCGATGAATCGTCTGAGCGTTTCTGTGTCGAGACGGCAATCGGTATGTGCGATTAACGCCAATGCCAGCGCATAGATCCTCGGATATCCCTTAAGCTCGCCTTCGGTGAGTTTCGGCAGCTCGTGGTAGTAACCCTTGGGCAGATCCTCACGAATTTCGCGGAGCTGTTCCTCGACAATATGAAAGTTGTCGACTAGCCATTCCGCAGCCGGCGAGATTGGACGCCCGTTCTTGATTGCTTCGATTAGAACTCGATAGGCAGAGATCAGCTTGCGGCCGTTTTCTTCGAGCCGCGGTAGAAGGAGCGCCCGGCCTCGTTTGGTAACGGTCTTGTGTTCCGCTGCGAGGACTTTGGCGAACTGCTCAAGCCGCTCGACGCTGAAGATCTCCGCCCTGATTGGTTGCTCATCCGAATAGGCAAACGCCTTGCCAACCCTCGCGGATAACGATCCCAAAAACTCGCTCATAGGAAGTAGGACTATCTTTGCCTCCACACCTCTTCATTCAAGATGTGGGGAATGCCGCCTTAACCTGTTCTGAATGGCTTCAGAATAGCACGATTCGAATCCTGCCTTTCGACCCAGAGTCGTAACTTAGGAGTGTCTGGAGAGCGCGTGACCGGTTCATGTCAAAGGAGACCCGTTTATGTCAAATTGAAGACCAGCATTTCAGAATGACGATCCAGCTGGTCATGAGAACGCTGGAAGTCCATTTTTTGTCATTTAACACACGGCTATCACGCGTTCTGACGGGAACAGTGCTTGCAAAGATATGCCGCAGCAGTAGGACCTCCGTTTTTGAATCCTGCCTGCCCGAAGAACTCAAGCACTTCCTTCGAAATAAGTGGACAATCAAAGAAACAGAAACCGGTATATGTTTTCGGTTGCACTTCTAGGTGCGGCCGTTATGATGCTCTGTGCTTACCGTCTACCTTTTTCACAAACCGACGCGAGACTTGCTGCGCTTGCTCTGATCACAATCCTCATAGGTTCTCGAATCTCCATCAAGATTCCTGGCGCTCGCGGGCAAATTTCCGTTTCCGACACGTTTATTTTTCTGGCAATGATGCTGTTTGGCTTGGAGGCGGCTGTGCTTCTCGCGGGCGCAGAAGCTTTGTGCTCTTCAATACGCTTCACGAAAAAAGTTAAAGTTCTACTTTTCAATGTTGGCGTAATGTCGGTTTCGACATTTCTAACAGCGTCAATTCTGCAGGTTGTATTCCCTGCCTTCAATCTTCAAAATCCATACTCGCCTAATTTCATTATGGCGCTGTGTCTGGTAACGTTGGCTCAATATGTCTTGAACTCTGGATTGGTGGCGATCAGTGTTGCAATCAGCGCCAATCAAACGATCTGGCATAGTTGGCGTACCAACTTCTTATGGACTTCGCTTACTTATTTCGCGGGCGCTTTTGGCGCGGCGATCGTGGGAAGGCTAAGCTATCAGTTTGGTTTCTATTCCCTCCTGGCAACCGCGCCAATCATCATTATTATCTACTTCACGTATCGCACGTACTTAACCAATGTCGAAACCTCGGCCGCAAGGGCAGAGCAAGCAAAGCTACACGTAGAAGAGCTTAATCGCTTCATCGCCGAACAAAAGCGGATTAGCAAAGCGCTAGTCGAGAGTGAAGAACATTTCCGAAATGCTTTTGACTATGCTGCAATCGGCATGGCGTTGGTGTCACCCGAGGGCAAGTGGCTTCGCGTAAATAGGTCGTTGACTGAAATCGTTGGTTACTCAGAAGCCGAACTATTGGTTTCTGACTTTCAAACCATTACTCACCATGACGATCTTGGAAATGATCTTGCGGAGATCTACCGGATGCTTTCCGCGGAGGTCCTTACCTCACAATTAGAAAAGCGTTTCATTCATCGGCTCGGTCATGACGTTTGGGTTTCAAACAGCGCCTCACTGGTCCGTGACGCACAGGGTCGGCCACTGCATTTCATTTTCCAGGTCCAGGACTTCACAGAACGTAAACGCGCTGAAGCGGCTATCAAAACTCTCTCATTGGCCGACGAACTCACAGGTCTTTACAATCGTCGAGGCTTCCACGCTTTCTGCGAACAACACCTCAGCACCTTGCGGAGAACCAATAAAGGCATAGTAATGGTTTATGCCGATCTCGATGGCTTGAAAAGGATCAACGATACGTTTGGTCACCAGGAAGGCGACCGCGCGCTAATTAAAGCCGCGGAGTTATTGAAGGAAACCTTTAGATCGTCTGATGTTCTAGGCCGACTCGGGGGCGATGAGTTTACTATTCTGGCTGCTGTTGACCCTGACGGCGGTGTTGAGAAACTGATTTCGCGTTTGGAAAAGAAGTTTGCCAATTACAACGCCTTGAAATCATCGCCTTACGAGCTTTCGATCAGCATCGGAGTCGCGCGACTCACTCCCGATACTACCGAATCTATGGAAGATCTGATGGCGCAAGCCGACGCGGCAATGTACGAGAACAAACGGAATAAACAAACGCGAGGACCACAGGTAAGTTCGGAGACGCTAACGGCGGCCGTGGCTTAACCAACATATCAAGGTAGAAACAGCAACGGCAGGTTTTCAGACCTGCCGTTTTGCTTTTGTAGTATTCTCTGCGGTCATTTGATGGATCGCAGCTCCACTCCAGGCCCTGACAACGCGAGAAGCGAGATTTCCTTTGCTCGCTGGCGCGCGCTGGCATTGCTTTCCCTCGCGGAGTTGCTGGGCATGTCTGTGTGGTTTAGTGCCGCAGCGGTATTACCGTCGCTGCGTGTTGAATGGAACCTTAGCGATTCAAGTGTGGGCTGGTTGACGATTGCTGTGCAGCTGGGATTTGTTTGCGGCACGCTGATCAGCGCATGTCTAAACTTGCCCGACGTTATCAGAGTTCGCTACGTCTTCGCCATTTCTGCATTTGCCGCCGCAGCCACGAATGCAGCGTTTGGCGCGTATGCCCAGAGCGTACCAGCCGGAATTACTTTGCGGTTTCTTACGGGAATGTTTCTCGCGGGTGTATACCCACCCGGGATGAAAATCATGGCCACGTGGTTTCAGCGATCGCGCGGCATGGCGCTTGGTGTGCTCGTGGGCGCGCTGACTCTGGGCAAGGCATCGCCTTATTTGGTCAACGCGCTTGGCAGTGTTGATTGGCGAAAGAACATTTTCTTTGTTTCGTTACTCGCGGTGCTTGGCGGGTTGATTGTTTTGTTATTTATTGAGGATGGCCCACACGCTGTACCCAGCGCACGGTTTAAGTGGAAACAGGCGTTCGCGGTGTTCAGTAATCGCGGAGTTCGTCTGGCAACTCTTGGATACTTCGGGCATATGTGGGAACTCTACGCAATGTGGGCATGGGTACCGGTGATGATCCGGGCCAGCATGTCGGCGCAGAATGTAACAGAATTGCCCGTCGAGATTGCTTCTTTTCTGGTGATTGGCTGTGGCGCGTTAGGTTGTGTAATCGGAGGATTACTTGCAGATAGGCTTGGACGGACCGTCGTAACGTCGTGGGCCATGGCCCTTAGCGGAACCTGTTGCCTGGTTATTGGTTTTTTGTTCGGCGGGAATCCTTTCTTGCTCTTGCTGGTCTCCTCAATTTGGGGAGCCAGCGTGATCGCCGATTCAGCACAGTTTTCGGCGTGCGTGACGGAGCTTGGAGATCCGCAGTACGTCGGCACGGCGTTAACAATGCAAACGTGCCTCGGTTTTCTGCTTACTACGGTCTCAATAGAATTGGTACCTTACTTCGTAAAACTCGTTGGTTGGCGATATGCGTTTGCCATCCTTGCGCCTGGTCCTTTTCTAGGCGCCGCAGCCATGTTGAAATTGCGGTCTTTACCGGAAGCTGTGAAGATTGCGCAGGGTCGGAAGTGAATCACCGGCGTTCTGAATTAAAGAATGACAACAGAACTAAAACAACGAGTTCGTAAAATTATTAGTTTACTCAAGCGTACTTACCCGGATGCGAAGTGTTCACTGAACCACTCGAATGCCTTCGAGTTATTGATCGCAACCATTCTTTCAGCGCAATGCACCGACGCGCGCGTAAATATCGTCACTCAGGATCTCTTTCGCAAGTATCGAAAACCTGAAGACTACTTAACGGTCTCAGAAAAGGAGCTGCAAAGCGACATCCGAACGACCGGCTTTTTTCGCAACAAAACAAAGTCTATTCAAGGCACGTCGAAGGCGCTAATGGAAGACTACAATGGCAAAGTGCCACAGACGATGGACGAGTTATTGGAGTTACCAGGTGTTGCACGCAAGACGGCAAATGTCGTGCTCGGAAATGCGTTTGGAATCCATGCCGGAGTTGTGGTCGACACTCATGTCACGCGACTCTCCCACCGCCTGGGATTGAGCCAGGCCAAGACTGCGGAAAAGATAGAAGAAGACCTCATCCCGATCGTGCCAAAAAAAGACTGGGTTATCTTCCCTCACCTCTTCATCGCGCATGGCCGGGCTATCTGTAAAGCCCGGAATCCCCTCTGCGCTGAATGCGACATCGAGAAACTTTGTCCATCCTCTTATTTGAAAACCGGCGTCATGCCCGGGAACTGACATAAGACAGATGTTAGTCTAATGGACTAGCGCACTTCAGAAAGCACGGTTAGGCAAAATCGGGTCAAACGCTACTACTTAGACCACGCTAGCGCATCACTGAGAACGCCGCTACAATGGCCCCGCTCCGCCAAATCCAGTTTGAGTTACCGTCCAAATGCCGGTCGACGATTGCCCCCGCCTACTTAGGTCTAACCACCGTATTTCGGGCCGAATTGTGCCTTTTGCCTGCCGAAGGGCTATCGAGGGGGCAAACACGTGAGTTACCGGTTCCCCTGGTATCGGCTTAGTGACGAGCACTTGCTCAATCTGAGGATCTGCGATCTTAACTTGAAGATCAAAGGATCGTTTCTCGAGCCGCACATCATCCGGCTTTATGGCGAACTCAATGATCGTGGTATTCGTTTCAAACCACACGTTTGGCTTTCTGAAGAATGGTTCTCGCCGGACGGCGTGCCTGGCATAGCCATACCTTTTTACCTGGCGCATCCGCGCCTCATGAAACTCGAACGCAAGCAGATGTTGGAAGTAGAGGGCGGCACCGACACCGAGTGCATGCGCATTCTTCGTCACGAAGCCGGCCATGCACTCGACACGGCTTTTCGGCTGCACTTCAAACGCCGTTGGCGCGAGCTATTTGGATCTTTTGCACAACGCTACCCCGACTTTTACAGACCCAAACCGAAGAGTCGTAACTACGTCCTGCACCTCCGTGCATGGTATGCACAAGCCCATCCCGCCGAAGATTTCGCTGAAACCTTTGCTGTCTGGTTAAGCCCTCGTTCGCGCTGGCGACGTCGTTACAAAGGATGGCCGGCCCTTCGAAAGTTGGAATACATCGATTCACTGATGACAGAATTGGCTGGAACTAAGCCACGCAACCGCGCGCGCACCAAAGTCGAACCACTTTCGGAGATTCGCACAACACTGCGCGAGCATTACCGGCGGAAACGTGAGAAGTATGATTTTGATTGGCCGGCCGTTTACGATCGCGATCTACTGCGCATCTTTTCAGATGACCCGCGTCATAGAAACAACCCTAGCGCTGTCAGTTTTCTACGCAGCGTGCAGCGCGAGGTTCGTCAAATAGTTGCTGAAGGAACCGGCGTTCACCAGTACACTATCGATCATGTACTCGAGAACATGATCGACCGTTGCAAAGATTTAAAGCTACGTGTTGCAATTCCAGCACGAGAGGCGCGCCGGCGCGTGATGATTGTTCTGACTGTTCAGGTCATGAACGTGCTGCATTCGGGTTATCATCGTATCGCGGTCTAACCGCCCTATGACCTTCGAGCCCAAAAAGAAGCTTCGCATTATCGTTCTGGTCCATCAGGATCTCGTGCCTCCCGATTCGCTCGAGGGCCTGAGCGACAAAGAAAAGATCGAAGTTAAAACTGAATATGACGTTTGCTCAACTCTTAAGAAGATGGGCCATGACGTCTATCCCATCGGTCTCTACAACCAGCTGAATGTGATCGGCGATGCATTGATGGAGCATAAGCCACACATCGCGTTCAACCTGTTGGAGGAGTTTCACGGTTATCCACTTTATGACCAGCACGTCGTTAGTTATCTGGAGTTGATGAAACAAGCCTACACCGGCTGCAACCCGCGCGGTATGACGCTGGCCCACGACAAGGCGCTAACCAAGATGTTGTTGGCTTATCACCGGCTTCACGTGCCGGGCTTCGCAGTTTTCCCAATGAACCGGAAGGTGAAACGACCGAAGCGTCTAAAATTTCCTTTACTAGTCAAATCGATCAGTGAGGAAGGCTCGGTGGGGATTTCGCAAGCCTCGATAGTGCATGACGATGACAAACTGGTGCAGCGAGTGGAGTTCATTCACCGGCAAAACAAGACCGCGGCCATCGCTGAACAATATATTAAAGGCCGGGAAATTTACGTCGGAGTAATTGGCAATCAAAACATTCAGACCTATGCGCCCTGGGAACTGGTGATGGAGAAGCTTCCGGAGAAGTCCGAGAACATCGCGACCCTGAAGGTCAAATGGGACCCGGCATACCAGGAAAAGGTCGGCGTGGCCACCCGGGCGGCCGTCCTCACGCCGGAACAACATAAGACCCTTGAGCGCCTTTCGAAGCGAATCTATCGGTACCTCTTTCTCAGCGGTTATGCACGACTCGATTATAGACTGACTGAGGAAGGTCAATTTTATCTACTGGAGGCCAATCCGAATCCCCAGATCGCCGAAGGCGAAGACTTCGCGGATTCTGCAGCCCATGGGGGCGTGCCCTACGATCAACTGCTGCAAAAGATCATAACCGTCGGATTAAACTACCACGCCGCCACTCAAGGCGCGTGATGCCCGCTAAAGCCCATTCTGCCGATGTTGGTGTTTGTCGGTAAAAAAGTTTTGCGAAATTTTCTCGAAGCCGATACCTCAAAATGGGTTCACATTGACTGATCATTTTTTGTTTTCTTCATCGTTGAGTGAGAACCTCGTTTAGAAGTTGTCCCTTTTAACAAATCTGTCGTGACTCCTTTTAGTTCGCCTTCCTTCAGCCTGGTGTGATTCGTCACAAAACAGTCACATTGCGTCTTGTTTGAGTCCAGATCAGCAACTACACTCCTCCTCGCCTCCTGTAGTACCCCCTCACATGAAGCAAGATAGATAAAATATTTTAAGGAGAAAGTTCCCCTTTGCTTTTGAAAAAACTGTTCCCCTATGCGCTAGCCGCATGCTTTGCTGTTGGCCTATCAGCCACCGCAAAAGGTCAGACGGAAGAAACACGTCCTCGACAATTAGCTCAATCAATTAATACCCTGGAGATCTCTCCGCTTGATGCGGATGACCCGGTCATTATTTCGCTTGCTTCCGCCGAAGACATTAATCGCGCAAAGGCCTTCACGGCCAAGAGTGGGATCAATCCTGAATTTAAGCAGTTGATGACTGCTGCAATCGATCAGCGTCTCGGAACCCGTTACTTGTGGGGCGGAACCGGCCCTTCCGGGTACGATTGTTCAGGCTTTGTGTGGAGCACCTTCAAATCGGCGGGTATCGAATTTGAACGCGCCAGCGCCCGAACGCTTTGGTCACGTTTCCTGTCACCGACCGCCGAAGAGAAATACACCTTCGGCACACTCGTTTTCTTCAGCAACCTTACACACATTGGTATCGTGGTTGATGAGAAGGGTTTCTACCACTCATCCCGACGGCACGGTGTGATTTACTCCCCGTTCAGTGAATACTGGTCATCGCGCATTGATGGTTTCCGTCGCGTGCCGTTACCGGTACAGCCTACAGCGGCCGACTAAATTTCAAGATTAAGGTCAATACAAGAGAATCGCCGGCGCTCGATTGAGTGCCGGCGTTTTAGTTTGAAGTCCTGGACTTCGAAAGTCATTGGCTTGGCACGAAGCCCGCCCGATGTTCTCCCTCACGCGCGTCCCAAACCACGTGAATCTTATCAATCTGCACAAAACACATTCGGTCGTCCGCGTCTTTCAAGTGAAGCACTCCGTCTTCGACCTTCACCACTTCACCACGCAAGCTCGACCCGCCTCCGCAAAAGACGTCAATCTTCTTTCCAATCATTGCGGATAAAATCTGTTGCATATCTCCCCCCTGCCTTGAAACTGGTGGGCTACTTCGCGTCAGCAAAGGTGATCCTGACTAACGGGATCACATCTGGATCGTTTTGCTGTTCGCGTTCAAACTCAATCAAGTCGTAATAGGCGCATCGCGAGGTAGTCGGAAACTCTCGACAGGTACCCGGACGGGCATCGTAGATTGTGCACTTTCGCGTCTCCTGATTCAGGAACATACAAGCCTGACCAAACAGGCGATCCGAGCGGCGTCGCAGGATACGTTCCTTTTCCCAAACCTTTGTGTAACGCGCGGTTGCAATCTCTGGCGAAACGCCAAAGTGCAGCGCCAGCCGCTTGATGTCTCTTGGTGTAACCTGGACGCGGTCATAAATGGAACAACAGTATGCGACGCATTTATCGCAGTCATATTTTACCGCTTTGAACCCATTGCCAGGTGTTAGGCCCATGCTCGTCTTTTCTCTTCTCTCTCGATCTGAACTAGCGTCGCTTTGATTTCTTGTACTCAGTCAATAACAACTCCATAGATTCTTCGCGCCGGTCGTAGAGTCTCTTCGGAGTTCGCGGAGCGTGCTTCGCCAAAGCATAGGCCGTAATGATCGGAAGCGCCACCGTAGAATCCACATAGCAAACAACTGCATCCGGCAAACGATCGGGATCAACTTTGCCCCACGATACCGCTTCGCCCGGGGTCGCGCCCGAAAGTCCTCCGGTATCAGGACGTGCATCGGTCACCTGTAGAAAATAATCATGCCCGCGCTCGTCAATGCCGAGCACTTCCTGAATCTGCGGTTCAGTTTGCAACAGGAAGTTCTTTGGTGACCCTCCGCCGAGAATGAAGCAAGCGGAACGACCGGATTTCTTTTTGCCGTTAGACTTTGGACTGCTGCCTGCATTACGTTTCGCCGCCAGCACGATGGCCGCCGTTTCGTTCACATCCAGAGACGGGTCAAACGCGAGCTTGTTTCCCTGAAGGGCCTTAGCCGCGACGTTCATGCCGATCGACGAATCACCAGGAGACGAAGTGTAAATCGGCACTCCATACTCGTAGGCCACCGCCAATAAAGACTTGTCCTTCAGACGAAGTTTCCGTTCACGCTCACGGACGTAACGGCCGCACAGGTAATGAAACTCCGCCGTAGACATCGTTTTCTGAAACTCTTTTCCCTCGATCACGCGTCGAAAGAAAGAGTCCGTATCGAGCAACACCGAATAGTCAAAGAAGATGTCGTAGATGCGGACGACCTCCTCTTCGCGCAGCACGATGTCAGATGTCTGGGCGTTGCCCTGGTGCATGGCCAGGCCGATCCCAAAATGTGTGTCGTGGTAGATATTGGCGCCCGTCGAAATGATCCAATCGATGAAGCCCGCCTTGATTAGTGGAATCAGCGCCGAGATACCGAGGCCGGCAGGCGTAAGTGCACCGGTAATCGACACGCCGATAGTCACCTCGGGCTCGAGCATCTTCTGAGTGAACAACTGACACGCTTCACGCAATCGCGCGCCGTTATATGCTAGAAACGACTCATCGACCAGTGCGGCAAGAGTTGTTCTTTTAGTTATCGGTGCAGGGTCGATTCGTTTTCCCTGAAGAAATTTGCTTGTTCTTTTTGCCATTCGTGTTTGTTTTGACGTTCCAGGTTAACTTAAATCAGCAATGGCTGGTTGAAATGTTTCTGTGTGCGTTCCCTGCGAACTCTTTGCCTCTGTGGTTACTGGAGTCAGTTCCCCACAGAACACAGAGACTGCACCCGAGGGAACTTAAGTAGTATGCGTCATCTCGCTTGAGTCTTCGCTCACTGCTCTTTTCACCAGCAGGCGGCCAATTCGACGCTCGTCAGCTTCCAACACTTCGACTTCCAGCCCCCGAAAAGTGAGGCGCTCGCCGGGCTGGGGCACTTTACCGGCTTCATTAATCACCAGACCCGCGATAGTTGTGAAATCGTCGGTTTCAATTTCCAAGTCAAACAGCCGTTCGATCTTCCCGATCTCAGTAGAACCCGATACCTGGTAAACACCGTCGCCCTGTTCCACAACTTCCTCGAGTTCTTCGCCCTCAATATCTTCATCTTCAATTTCGCCGACAATCTCTTCGAGAATGTCTTCAACTGTAACCAAGCCAGAAACGCCACCATACTCGTCAACTACGATAGACAGTTGCACGTGGGCCTTCTGCATCTCTTCCAGGAGTTCGTCGACCGGCTTAGTTTCGGGAATGAAAAACACTGCGCGAACCATCGAGGTAATTGGCCCATCTTCATCTCCCTCAGCCCACCTCTCGAGCAAGTCGCGCACGTAAATCAGTCCTTCAACGTTATCGATCTGATCGCTATAAACAGGCAGCCGGGAATACTTCGACTCTATCATGATGTCGCGTGCCTCGCGCACGCTCGCGCTTACTGGTAGCGCAACAATATCCGGGCGGGGAGTCATAACTTCGCTCACGCGAGTGTCGCCAAATTCAATTATCGAATGAATCAGCTCGCCCTCTTCTTCTTCCAGTATCCCCTCCGCCTCGCCGACATCGATCAAAGCCTGAATGTCATCGCTGTCGTCCTGCTCTTCGTCTTCTTCTCCATCATCCAGCACCTGTTCCTTCTTACGCGAACGGTCGAACAATTTGTGAAAGGGATCGGCAGCGAAAGCCATGAGCGGCAGCAGTGGACGAATCAAAGGAAGCAGTAACAACAATGTTCCTTCAGGGTCCCGAGTTGAAATAAAGAGTGGGATAAGTTGACGAAAAATTCCGGCGAGGATCAGACCAGTAAGAAGTCCAACAAGCACAAAGCGCCGCTGGTCAAACAGCGCCAGTGAAATCGATGTTACCAGGACGGCAATTACCACCAGCAGAATCTGAATCGTGGCCGAGATGGCGAAGGTAAACCTGGGGCGATTCTCGAGCACCTGTTTCAGAAACGCAGATGAACGCAGCTTGGAGCCTTCCTGCGCTTCCGTAATCAGGCGACGCAGGCCGACGTCGCTCAATTGGCCAAAAGCCATGTCGATCGTCGCGAGCAAGGACAATCCAACCAGAAGCAGGAGGGTTAGAAATATCTCAATCTGCATTTAGAGGTGAATGGTAAATGGTAATTGGTGAATGGTAAACCGCTGGTCGGGCCTTTAGCGTCTTAACATGTCAGTACCACCTGCGTGAGCGGGTGGATCCGTCAGCCGCCAAGATGCATAACGCTTACCCACCCGCTAACGCAGGTGGTACTGACTTGCCGCATCGGACGTCAGATTCCGAGCTTCTTCCGCAGCCGCAGCTCCAGCCTGTCCATGTCTCCCTTATCGGCCGAGTGGTCGTAGCCGCAAAGGTGAATCATCCCATGAAGAATAAGCTGTGCGATTTCCTGGTCGAGTTTCATCCGATTCTCTTTTGCCTGGCGGGCGGCCTGCTCTAATGAAATCACGACATCCCCCAGGCTCGAACCTTCGACACTTTCAAAGTCATCCTGTTCCGCTGGAAACGAAAGCACATCAGTCGTCCCACGCTTGCCCCGCCACATGCGGTTGAGTTCACTCATCGCCCGGTCTGAAACAAAGGCGATCGTGACGCCGTCGCTTTTTGCGGGAACCACTTCCAGAGCTCTCTCGGAGAAAGCTTTCCAGCGGTCGAGATCCACTTTCAGTTTGCGCTGCCGATTAACGACTTCGACCATGATTATTACGGAACCGAGCGCGGTAGCGCCGGATGCTAAAGGCTACTTCCATGAAACGAGATGGTCACTCTCTAGTGATACTGGAAAACAACCCTTCTTTCACCCAAGTTAGCTCTAGGCATCCGGCGCTACCGCGCTCGGTTCGGTAAAGCTGCGGTGCCATTACATGTCTCTCTTGCGCGAATGTTCGTCGTAGGCTTTGATAATCATCTGCACCAGCTTGTGACGTACAACGTCTTTTTCAGTGAAGTAAATAAAGTCGATGCCATCGAGATTGGCCAGCACTCGCTCGGCTTCTATCAACCCGCTGCGCTTCCCTGCCGGAAGATCTACCTGGGTAACGTCGCCGGTGATCACCGCCTTGGAACCAAAGCCGATGCGCGTCAGAAACATTTTCATCTGTTCGCTGGTTGTGTTTTGGGCTTCGTCGAGAATGATGAATGCGTCGGACAGTGTTCGGCCTCGCATGAATGCGAGCGGCGCTACTTCGATGACCTGCTTCTCCAAAAGCTTCGTGACGCGTTCGTAGTCGATCAAATCAAACAGCGCGTCGTAAAGCGGACGGAGATATGGATCCACTTTCTCCTGGAGGTCTCCCGGCAGGAAGCCCAGCTTTTCTCCGGCTTCAACCGCCGGACGCGCAAGCACGATCCGGTTTACCTGTTTCTGCATCAGAGCCTGCACTGCCAACGCCACCGCAAGATAGGTTTTGCCCGTCCCCGCTACACCGATGCCGAAAACAACGTCCTGCTCCTGGATCGCCTGAATGTATTTGCGCTGGGTCGCCGACTTCGGCGCCACCTGTTTCTTGCCTGCAGGATTGAAGCGCGCCTTAGTGAAATAATCGCGCAGACTAAACGCACGATCTTCAGCAATTTGTGCGAAGGCCTCACGCAACTCTTTATCGGTGAACGTGCGACCTTCTCGGAAGAGTGCGGAGAAATCCTCGAGAATACTTTCCGCCGTCTTGACGTCTTCGGGGCCGCCATCGATGGACACGTCCTGTCCGCGCGCGTCGATGCGAACGTCGAGCAGTGATTCCAGATATTTGATGTTCTGATCGTGAACACCAAAAAGCGTTTCCAACCCGCGGGGTGGTAGTTCAATTTGTTTCAAAAGCTGGGCCGATCTCCTTCTGTCGATTGAGAGATTGATTACGTGTTTGAAGTGTCCTGGCGGGGGTGTGAGTCTGCAAAACAATTACCAGCATATGCTATGACTTCGACGCTACTATAAGCCTTTGGGGGTGTCAAATCGAACGCCCAGTGGAGGCGTTCCCTCAGGCACTTGATGAAGTTCATAGTGCAAGCTTCAGCTTGCTCGGCGAAGCCCTTAGAAAACTCTGACTCCCAGCTTGACGCGTTTCAGAACCCTCTATAATGCTGATGAATGTTTGATCAAACCGCGCCAAAGTCTCTTTTACTCAACTTGACACTCCAGATCTGCCTCTTTATACTCCGTCACTTGCGCGTAGACCACCGTCGTGTAAACTGGTTGCGTCAATACTATTTAGAACACTTTAGTTTGTAGATTCACCGAGGTTTTGAATGCCAAATCATAAGTCAGCAGAAAAGCGGATGCGTCAGAACGAGAAACGCCGGCAGATTAACCGGGGCAATCGTAGCCGCGTGAGAACGTCGATTAAGAACCTGCGCAGCGCGCTTGGCACGGGTGATACCAAACAGGTCACCGAGTTGCTACCCCAAACGATTTCGACGATTGATAAAGCGGTCCAAAACGGGGCCCTGCACAAAAACGCGGCGGCTCGTTATAAATCACGTTTGACGGCGCACTCGAATGCAGCTTTAGCAAAATAGGTTATACCTAAGAATGATATCAGGCGGGGCGGATCGATTATTCGGTCCGCCTCGCTTTTTGTTGGGACCTAAGTAGGACAGACATTCCTGTCTGTCTCATCTTTTGAAAAGCGCTTGTTGAAGATAACGAACATACTACGCAACGAGAGACAGACAGGAATGTCTGTCTTACTAAGACCATGAGCCAATACTCAAACGAGCACGAGATTGAAGCAGTCGTCCAGGGTTTCGAAAACTGTACCACTGCAAAAGAGGCGTTTACTCATAAGCAACATCTAACGGTTGCGGTGTGGTATCTCCGTCAATTAAACGACGAGCAGGCGCTGGATAAAATGCGTTCTGCGCTGCTTCGTTTCCTTAACCATCATGGCGTCGCGCAAGGTAAGTATAAGGAAGACTTAACGGTCTCGTGGCTCAGGCTGATCAGGACCACTATCGATGAGATGGATTCGGGCCTGGGTCTTCTCGAAATTACAAACTCGGTACTCCATCGGCTGAGCAGCTCGAGTTTAATTAGTGACTCTTCAACGACAAGTGTTTGACGGGCGCAGAGCTACTCCTTGGCTTGCGCCGCGCTTTGGCCGCAGCGACCTGTCGCAGCTTCGTTGGGTTAGGAGACGATGAAATCGCAATTGACTGCTGCGCCAGATCGCGGCGCCAAGCCGCCGCTGGCCAAAGCGCCGACAAGGCGGCGCACTCCAAGGAGTAGCATCAGCCGCAACAAAAAGCGCGTGAGAGTCATTACAACTCTCACGCGCTTTTGCCTTACGGTTTGACCAGTTCTTAAAGCAGCTTTGCGGAGACTGCTTTCGTTAACGGGTTCACCGTAATCCGCATCACCTTCGTCAGTGTCAAAGGACCCGCTCCGGAGCTTCCCGTGCCACCTCCACTTCCTGCCGGCGGTGCCCCAGCCGCGCCTGCTCCTCCACCACCAGCGCCACGCTGAAACGCAGTCACGACAACGTCCATGCTAAACAACTCTGCAGCCGGGTCGTTAAACTGCAAGGTGCGACTACCAGTAATCTCCGCTGCCGTAAATTCCTGGTCCGCACCCAGCAGATTTGAGTAACCAAACAGTGCGGCATTGCTCACACTCTTCCCGTTTCCTCCGTTGTCGGCGTTCTTCACGCTGACTGTTCCCGAAGCCGACGTGATGCCAACGATATTCAACTCAACGAGCGGTACATAAGCAGAAGTCGAGTTGTTGGTAATGTTCAGGTCCATCCTGAACACGCCTCCGCTGAAGCTCACGTTAGACATCGCTGTGGAGATTGCAGAAGTGATGTCTACCTTACTTCTGCGATCAACCTGGACTGACGCAGTATTGCTGGGCGCAGTCACGTAGAAGCCGATCTGACCGGGAGCTAGTGCGCTGACGCGATAAGTAAGGTCACCGTTTGGTTGATTCGTAAGGGCCAGACTGGTTGCGCCGTTCGTGCTCCCGATGAATTCGTAGTTTGTCCCATCGGTTGAGCGTTCAACTTCGTAGACGCTTGCTCCAGTTGTCGGTTGCCAACTCAAAGTAATCGAGCCGTCGAAATCTACGGACTTGCCTTGGGCGTCTGTAAAGTCGCCGGTTATTCCCTGCATGACTGGCGGCGCGTTACCCTTAGTCAATTTGGTGACGACTGTGAATTCGGTTCCAACACTGCTGAACCCAATTACGCGGTGCGTATACGTTCCCGGACGGGTGACACTAACACTCACAAACTCGCCGCCGACCCCGTTTCCTGATTGGGTGACGATCTCACCATCCGGACCCAAAAGCTGATAGTCAATATCTGTCTGGCCCGTCTCGCCGACCTGCATCCACTCTGTTGTGGCTTCAATGCGGAACGTCGAAGCATCGACGTTGAATGGGATGTCCTTATAGGTAACGCCGTTGAGCTCAGGCTGGAAGCCAGCCGTGTCGCGCTGTGCTCCCGCATCACCAGCGGGCATGATGTCAGTGACCGAACTAGTTACCACGACAGGGTCGTTAGGCATCGACCGACCGGGCCGGAAGAAGAATGGCATCCGCAGCGATTCGCCGCCATCGGAGCGTCGAGCCGTAACAAACCATTGCATCTGAATCTGCTCAAAGACGATCGACGTACCGTACGTCTTGGCCGCCATGCTGTCGCGCAACAGATCGCCGTTCACGGTAGCGTTAACAGTGAAGCTGGCATAGCCTCCAGCAGGCACGTTGACGCTCGTCTGTGATGTAGCGACGCTGATACCAGAGAGTTGCAGGTCACGGTTGTTGGCCACTGCGAGATCGTACGTCCCGCCCTGGCCAGACAAATCGCGAATGGTAACCGTGATAGGCGCGGTGTGCGTTACACGGCTGTTAATGACCGGCACCTCACCAAAGGAATGGCTGCCTAGAATCGCAGGGTTATCCATTGGACCCTGCGGGTTGTCGTTAGTGACACCCATTAAGGCTTTGGCGTTAATCGCTTCAGGAACGTCGACGAGACCGCCACCCTGGGCGATGATCGAGTCTGCCGTCGTGTGGCCGTCGGCCTTGGGCGTGCCGGCCTGATCGCGCATATTCGTCGAGGTGTTGATGAGCACGGTGCGAATAATGTCTGGTGTCCAATCTGGATGCGCCTGTTTGATGAGCGCCACGACCCCCGCCACGTGCGGAGTAGCCATCGAGGTGCCGTCGAGATGCGCATACTGTGGTGTGTTTTCGAGAGTGCCGAGTGCCCCCACTACACTTGCCGGCGGTGCGGCAGCGAGAACAGCCACACCCGGCGCGGAGACATCAGGTTTCACCTGTCCGAGGCCACGCACTGGACCACGCGAACTGAAATCGCCCATCTGGCCCATAAAGCTGGCGCTCGTAAATGGATTCATTCTAATCGGAAGCTCCGAGACAGTTCCGTTAGCCGGGTCTGCGGCATTGTTGTCTGTCGAAGAAAGCGCATCGACAAGGAGTTCGCCGTCTTCGGGCGCGATAGTCGCGGCCGGGATTAGAGTCTTCACCCCATTAACGGTTCCGCGAGCGTCAAAAACGATGACGCCAACAGCGCCGGCGTTGAAGGCCTGCATGATGATGTCGAAGTTGCTCGCGCCTAGAGCGTCTCTAACCAGAGCGATGCGGCCGCGAACACTTGCCGGCCACTGACCTTCGGCCAAGCTGACATATGCATAACGCTGGGCCATCGAGGATGCCGGTAAGGTCGCGCTACCCTGCATTGGGAATAAGGTCATACGGTTGAAGCCCGCAGCCGTTGAAAAACTACTCGCCGGGGTGATCGCCCCAGTTGCGGCCGACGGGAAAGCGGAAGCTTGTAACAATTCTCCCGACCAGAGTGATGTTGCCGCTCCCGGATGCGTAGTGGCGCCCACCGAGATGACGTGAACGCCCGCAGCCGGTGAACCAGTCGTGCCTTCACCTGGCCCGGAATTGCCGGAAGCTGCAACAACAGTTGCGCCTGTGAGAGCTGCGTTGCTGCACGCGATGGCCGTCACGTTATCCGGGCCGCCCCCACCGCCTAAACTGAGATTGATGACATGAGCAACGGGCTTTGTGTGGAGGCCGGTCAACGTAAACGGGGAAACCGAATCCTCAAGTGCAAGGGTGATGTCAGCCGCTTCGCATCCGCCAACCGATGGAAGACCAAGGCTGCCAGGGATCGAACGGAGGTTGCTGCACACCGTGTAGGACATTAGTTTCGCCTGGGGTGCAACGCCATGCAGATCAAATTCGTCGCCGGTAAGCGGAACGCCGTCGGGGCCGGGATGTCGCGCCAAATATCCGGCGGCCGTCGAGGCTACGTGCGTGCCGTGGCCAAAGCCATCGTTTGCGGCGATGTCTGTCAGCGGCAGGTTGTAGATAACCTTCTTGTTTGTGTTGACAGCGGCTGCCTCGGGAGCTACTCCGAGTCGTGGCGGAGTTGGATCACCGCCGAACATTGGGTGCGTCCAGTCAATACCGGTGTCGAGAACGGCGATGTTGATTCCGTAACCCTCGTAACCTTCGGCGACATTGTTGTCGGGGCCAAGATGCTTAATTGAGCCGTAAACCTTCGGCGCGCGGATGTAGTCCACACTCTTGTGAAGCACAGGCTGAAACATTTCATTCCTGTGAACCTTCTTCACCTCGGGCATGCTTTCAATCGCAGAGATGGACGATCGTGGCACCTTCATCGCTACGCCGTTGAGAACGAGGGTATAGCGGAGCTGCACGGTGGCCGCACTGCTCCCGTCAGGATTCTTCACGTTGCGCGACATTGCCGTGGCGCTCACGCCGCGGCTGCTCAGCGCACTCAGGAATTGGTCCTGCTTCCCACGCAACTGATCGCGATAAGCTTGCAGCGCCTGGTCGGAGACAGGTTGGCCGGCCCGTTCGGCTCTGGCCTTGTAAACAGCGCCAGGCTCGTCCTTGAGTTCAACGATGACTGAAGTGACGCCGTCAGTGGCCGTGGCCGGGTTCGTCGCCGTTTGATTAAGCAGGACAACTGCCACAACTAGAAACATTAGCGCGGTTAGGACCGAGCGCAGCTTGGTGAATTTGTCGAACATCTCAAGGCCTCCCAAGAAATTGACGGGCTGGTTCTGCGGCATCCCGTTGATTGGTTTACTCATGGTGACAATTTAATGGAGACCCCTTGAGAAAAACTTGAGGCGTTCGCGAAGCAATCAGTCTGTTTTGCAGGCCCGCAAACCATTAGCTTGCAAGGTTTATGGGTACTTGAGAAATACTTGAGGAATTCCCCAAGGTCGGCGGCTAGAACTTGAGCTGGGGCGGACTGTCAGAATAGCGAGGACGGCGCAGTCAGCATTGTAGGGGCGGCACTTTGTGGCCGCCCCCTCGTTGCGAGAAGCCTGTCTGTTGACGCGGACGGCGCCAAGTCGCCTCTGGCCAAAGCGCTGACAAGGCAGCGCACTCCAAGGAGTTACCTTTTTAGTGCAGTAACGATGAGGACCTGGGCGGGAAAATTCATCTGGCCGGTTTCGAAATACTCCGAGACGGCTTTCGCGGTCGCAGCTTTCACCGCAGCTACTTGTTCAGCGGACAACTGCGCCAGCTTACTTCTGAACGTGTCAGACATCTCGGTACGCAACTCCCAAAAGCCGTCGATGTCGATAGGATGCGCGATGCGAAACGGCACAGTTGTCTCGTTGACTTCGACAGCCCCGGCCTCAAGAAAAATCCTAGAGAGTCTCCCTTGTGTGGCAAAACGAAAAGCTGTAGGCGCATCTTCGTCTTCTGGCTCCGCCGGAACAAACTGATTCAGCACATCGCTGATCGCACTGAAGAACGGATTGAACTCACGCGCCGCCCAGACAAGAAATGCAACGCGCCCGTTTGGTCTCGTAACCCGCAGGATTTCGCGCAGCGCTAATTCAGGCTCAACGAAGAACATCGCCGACAGTCTGCCGACTACGGCGTCAAAAGTATTTCCAGGAAACGGCAGGCGCTCAGCGGCAGATTGATAGAATGTGATATTCGACAATCCTCGCCGCTGTGCTTCCTTGCGCGCCGTTTCAACCATGCCGGCTGCCGGGTCGGTGTAACACACGCGACCTAATTCTCCGACAATCGTGGAAAGCGTTAGCGAGGGTTCTCCGCTGCCGCCGCCAATATCGAGGATGGCGTGTCCAGGCTGAAGGCCTGCCGCGGCGACGAGCGCGCGTGTGAGGGGCGCAAACATGCTTTCAATGGTCGCCTGGTGCTTGCTCCAATACTGGGAAGAGATCTCCCAGGCGGCCACGACTTCGTTGGTATCAGTGGTTGTCACCTATTTTGGCTCGAGCGGCAGTCCGGCTTTCTCCCACGCCGCCAACCCTTCGAAAAGCGGGTGAACGTTTTTGTAGCCATTCGCGGCGAGCTTCTGCGCTACGCTCGCCGCCGATGCTTCGTGCGGGCAAGTGCAGTAAGTGATCACCGTACGTTCGTGTGAAATCTCGGAAAGGTGTTGTTCGACTTCGTCATCGGGAACCCGCAAAGCGTCTGGAAGTTTGGTCTCCGCTTCTTCCCAGGCTTTGGGATTACGCGCATCAATAAAAGTAAATTGTTCGCCACGATCCATTCGCGCCTTCACTTCGTCGATTGTTACTCGTGTTGCTTCCATTACAATCCTCCCCCCAATAAATCCTGTTTAGAATTCGGACTTGTCCGCCCGGTCGAGTGTCCAGCGTCCGCGCGCACAAGTGCGCCATCCAAACGGCGGTAATGACTTGGAGCCCTTTCTTTGTCCGCGCCAGCCTTGGCGCCGCTTCGTTAGGCAAACATTAGACTGGACAAAAACGTCGCGCACCTCAAGGTTGGACCAAAGCAGCGCCGGGCCGGGCACTCCAAAGAGGTGCCCACGACCTAGGCCATGTCAAATAAAAGAATTTCCGACGGCTCGCGGCCTGTAACTTCAATCTCCGACTCATCGGAAATAGCCGCCCCATCGCCCTGCTTGAGATCCACTCCATTCAACGTCACACCGCCGCGAGCCACTTGCACCCAGGCTTTCCTCTTGCGACCCACGCCATGCGTGACAGCTTGCCCCGCATCCAGCTGAGTCGCATATACATCTGCGTCCTGATTAATCGTCACCGATCCGTCACGTCCGTCGCCCGACGCGATCAAGCAAAGCTTTCCCTGCTTCAAGTCATCGGCAAACATCTTCTGCTCGTAGCCGGGCTGGAGACCTTGCGCGTTTGGCATGATCCAGATCTGCAACAAATGTAAGGGCGCATCAGCCGAAGGGTTTGCTTCGCTATGCGCCACGCCGGTGCCGGCGGTCATTCGTTGCACTTCGCCAGGCCTGATAATTGACCCATTGCCCATGCTGTCCTTGTGGGCCAATCCGCCTTCGAGAATGTAAGTAATGATCTCCATGTCTCGATGCGAGTGGGTCGGAAAACCATGATCGGGCGCGACGCGATCTTCGTTGATAACGCGCAAGCTACCAAAACTTACCTGCTCTGGATCGTAATATCGATCAAAGGAAAACGTGTGGTAGGTATCCAGCCAACCATGATTGAAATGGCCGCGTTCTTCTGCTTTTCGAACAGTGATCATTGCCCTCCTCGATGTAGTCCAGAGTTCAACCTTAACATGCTCTTGTAAACGCAAACTGTTAGTTTGCGGACTGTGGCCTACCACGACCTTTTACAGAACCCAGCGCGGTAGCGCGGGATGCTGAGGTAGTGAGCCTTAGAAAAAGCACCTGCGTTGAGTCACCTATAGGATCCCGCGCTACCGCGCTGGGTTCTGTAATTGGCGACGCGCCCTATTCCGACGTCCGCAAACTAACAGTTTGCGTTACGTAGATGAATTCATAAACACCCTGGACAGTTCGTTCAACCCCTCGGCATCTTCATCGTCAAATCTGGCTAGCGACGGACTGTCCAGATCGAGCACACCGATTAGTTGCCCATCTCGAACAAGCGGAACCACGATCTCTGAATTTGACGCACTGTCGCACGCAATATGCCCGGGAAACTCGTGAACGTTATCGACAATAATTGTCTGCCGCTGTTCCGCCGCGGTACCGCAAACGCCTTTGCCGATTTCAATTCGCACACAGGCAGGTTGGCCCTGAAACGGTCCAAGAACAAGCTCGCCATCTTTCAAAAGATACAAACCTGCCCAGTTCACATCAGGCAGCGAGTGGTACAAAAGGGAGGAGAAGTTTGCCGCGTTCGCGATGAAGTCGCGCTCGCCCTCAAGCAGGCTGCGGAGCTGCGATTGCAAATGCGAATACAACTCCGTTTTTGAATTAGTATCTTGTTGTGCAAGCTGGAAAGTCATGTTGTTCGACATCTTCAGTTTGTCGCTACTGTCGGCCCGACAAACTAAAGGAGCCTCTGATCAAGTAACACAGGTCTTTTGCATTCAGTCCGCGGAGCGGGCTCTGAAGCCAACTTAATCAGAGCTTCCTAAAGTATGGCGGACACGGAACGTCTCAGGCTAATCACCACTGATTTCGAAACTGGCGTATTGCTTTTATCCGCGGTGTTGCGCACCGGCACCAGTACATTCGTCTCAGGAAAATAGGTTGCAGCGCAGCGACGCGGAATACTGTAGGGCACCACAGCAAATCGCGCCGCCACACGTTCCTCGCCCTCAAAATGGCTCGTTAGATCAACCAGATCGCCCTCGTCAAGGTTGGCTTCCTTCATGTCTTCTCGATTCAGAAAGACAACCCGGCGCCCGTTGTAGACACCGCGATAGCGATCGTCCAACCCGTAGATCGATGTGTTGAATTGGTCATGACTGCGAATGGTCATCATCAAGAATTGATCGGGAAGCAAATCGTGTTTCGGCAAATCATGAACGGTAAAAACTGCGCGGCCGCTCGGAGTTTTAAACACACGCTGGCGCGGAGCGCTCGGAAGATGAAATCCTCCCGGCTGTCGCACGCGCGCGTTGTAGTCATCAAATCCCGGAACCACTCGCGCGATGTGATCTCTGATTCGATCGTAGTCGGCAATCAAGTTCAACCAATCGACATTTGAACGAATGCCAAGCGTCGCGTGCGCCAGTCGCGCCACAATTGCGGGCTCGCTTAAAAGCTCAGGCGATGCCGGCTGCAGAGAACCCCTCGAAGCTTGCACGACAGCCATCGAATTCTCCGTCGTCACAAACTGCGGCCCGCTTGCTTGCACGTCCGTTTCAGTTCTTCCCAGACACGGGAGAATCAAAGCCTGCTTGCCGCTAATCAAATGAGCGCGATTCAGTTTCGTTGAAACATGGACAGTCAGACTGCACCGTCGCAGCGCGTTGGCCGTGAACTCGGTATCCGGCGTTGACGATAAGAAGTTACCGCCAAGAGCGAAGAAGACACGAGCACGCCCATCGTGCATTGCCTGGATTGCGTTCACGGTGTCAAACCCATGACGGTAAGGAGGTTCAAAGCCAAACTCTGCTCCCAGGCTATTCAGAAACGACTCCGGCGGCCGTTCCCATATACCCATCGTCCTGTCGCCCTGAACATTGCTGTGCCCACGCACCGGACAAAGTCCCGCGCCCGGCTTTCCAATCTGTCCACGCAGCAACATCAGGTTAACAATCTCCTGAATGTTGGCCACGGCATTTTTGTGTTGGGTGAGGCCCATGGCCCAACAAAAAATCGTGCGCTCGGATTCAATAAAAACATTTGCGGCATCTTCAATATCTGTGCGCCTGATGCCGGACTGCTCTACGATCTCGTCCCAGCCAATACTCTTCAAAGCAGTCGAAAACTCTGCAAACCCTTCGGTGTAATCTCGGATAAATCCATGATCCAGAATCCCCGGTCGCTTTTCCTCCTCGGCCAGGACTGCCTTCATAATTCCCTTCAGCAACGCAACGTCGCCATTAATCCGGACCTGGAGAAACATGTCTGCCATCGTTGTGCCGGCGCCGAGCCAGCCTAAAACGTGCTGCGGGTGTTTGAACGTGGTCATGCCGACTTCAGGGAGTGGATTGATGTGGATCAGGCGGCAACCATTCTGTTTCGCTTTCTCCAGCGCGCTCAACATGCGTGGGTGATTCGTACCGGGATTCTGCCCAATGACGAAGATGGCCTGGGCCAGATTGAAGTCTTCGAGCGTGACAGTCCCCTTGCCTGCCCCGATTGTCTCGCCCAGAGCGGAACCACTGGACTCGTGGCACATGTTTGAACAATCTGGAAGGTTGTTCGTGCCAAACTGACGCACGAAGAGTTGATAAAGAAAGGCGGCCTCGTTGCTGGTCCTGCCGGAGGTGTAGAAGATGGCTTCGTCCGGATGATTCAAGGCGTTGAGTTCTCCGGCAATCAGCGCAAACGCATCGTCCCAACTTATTGGTTCGTAGTTAGTCGCGTCGTGACGCAGAACCATTGGGTGCGTGATACGTCCCTGGGTGCCCAGCCAGAAGTCAGACTGGTTAGAGAGATCAGCGACCGTCCACTTTTGAAAAAACTCCGGAGTGACGCGTTTGGTCGTAGCTTCATCAGCAACGTGTTTGGCGCCATTCTCGCAAAACTCAGCGTGAGAGCGTTCGCCATCTGGTTCGGGCCAGGCGCAACCAGGGCAATCGAAACCCATTTTCTGATTGAGCTGCAGGAGAGTTCGCACGCCACGCGTGAGACCCATTTCGCTCAACGTGTGTTTGGTAGTGGCGATTATCGAGGGAATGCCACCCGCTGTTTTACTAGGCAATTCGATTTGGACTAGACGGGATTCTTCCGGCGTTTGAGCGTGAATCTCGGTTGATGTTGGTTCCCGATCTGACATCTTGTAAGCACCCGGATACGTTGAGCTTCTAGGGTCTCCTTGGAGTGCGCCGCCTTGTCGGAGCTTTGGCCAGCGGCGGCCTGGCGCCGCGATTTTGCGGAAGATAAATCTTAATTCGTACTGCCTTGAGCCTAACAAAGCTGCGACGAGTCGCAGCGGGCCAAAGCGCCGACAACCGGGGGTCCCCGGCGCGGCAGCCGCGCTGGGGTGGCCTCGCGGCGCACTCCAAGGAGAGGCATCTCAAAGTACCAAGTTCCATGTTCAAAGTTCATCAACCAGGCGAAAGAGGCCAGTGCTCGCTACCGCGTTCCGTTCTGTATCGTCACCGTTTGCCCAACAGCAAGCTTGCCGCCTTGCAGCACGCGTGCGTAGATTCGCGAGTACCCCGGATTCACCTTCTGCGCGATTCGGTGAAAACTGCCGTCAATAAAGTACCCGGAGATCGTCTTACACGGTGTTGTGTAACTGGTTAACTCCACGAGTACTTCATCACCCAGCGCCAACTTTGTTCCTGGCTCCAGCGCGCTCCAATCGAGCCCTGAAATGGTGACATTTTCGCCGACTGCGCCGGGGAAGATCGGATGACCTTCCGCCTGCAGTTCCAGAATTCGGTCGCGCGAGAAAAGACAGAGCGCGCGCTCCGGTCCGCCGTGAATGTGAGGGAAACGATGATCGTCACCGCGAATTCCCAGTTCACCAACTTCGGCCTCGCCTATGGGTGTCTTAGGCACTCCGCCGGGAGAAATGTTTAGCTGAAATATTTGTCCGGTCACTTGTCAGAGTCGCAAAGTTCAGAGTTCAAGCATTCGCGCATATTGTACTACGAAGAGCGGCCCGCGAAACCCGGGCGGCTGCTAACAGGGGTTCAGAGTACAACCTTCAGGTTGCTCTTGCGTGATTAGCCACACTAGCATCTGACGAACGCCGCAAGCCAAAGCTTGTACTCTATACGCCTGTCTCGCAAAAATTTGACTTGCATGCGCGTTTGGCTTAAAAGCTTCTACTCTTTCAAAATGGTCTTACGTTTGATTCTGTCATCCGAGGAAACAACTAAATGACTCGTCTAATCTTCCGCGGGATTGCCCTGTCTCTATTCATGATCGCCCTCAGCGCCGCCGCCGCTGCTCAAGTGAAACCCGGCCGCGATCAGAACCAGCCCATCGATGAGGAATACACAAGGAAGATTCGCGAGTACACCACCGAGACGTTTTTTAATTCGCCTTTAACCGACTACTTGCCCGCATCGCCGAGTGTGCCAACGCCGAAAGAAGTACTGGGCGACGTCGCCGGAGCGCCGGGCAAACTGCCTTACTCCGAAGACGTTCATCGCTACATGCGTCTGCTTGAAAAGGCGAGCCCGCGTGTGAAAGTCTTTTCCATTGGGACGAGTGAAGAAGGCCGGGAGATGGTCGCAGTTGCTGTTGCCTCCGAAAGTTTGTTGTCGCGTTTGGACGAGAACCGAGCTCGACTCGCAAAGCTTGCAGACCCGCGCCAGATCAGTTTAAACGACGATGAAGCCGATAAGATCGTGGCCGAGTCGTTTCCGATCTACTACATCACGGGCGCGCTCCACTCGCCTGAGACAGGCTCACCAACTGCACTGATGGAACTGGTTTATCGTCTTGCAGTCGACGAAAGCCCTTACGTCCGCACCATTCGAGACAACGTCGTGACGCTGATTACTCCTGTCGCGGAGGTTGACGGACGCAACCGCATGGTCGATGTCTACAACTGGCATGTGGCAAATCCGAAATCAAATTGGCAGCCCCTCGTCTATTGGGGACACTACGTGGCCCACGACAACAACCGCGATGCTATCAGCCTGTCGCTGAAACTGACTCGGAACATACTCAACACATACCTCGGTCAGAAAGCGATTGTACTTCACGACCTGCATGAGTCGGTCCCTTATCTCTACGACAACACGGTCGGCGATGGTCCATATAACGCCTGGCTGGACCCGATTCTGACGGACGAATGGCAGATGATTGGCTGGCATAACGTTTCCGAGATGACCAAGTTTGGCATGCCGGGCGTGTTTGCACATGGAAACTTCGATACGTGGTCGCCCGGCTACCTGATGTTTATTGCGGCAACTCATAACGGCATCAGCCGGCTCTACGAGACGTTTGGAAACGCCGGGGCCGACACTGTAGAGCGCACTCTTTCGCCCGGCGAATATCAGCGCACATGGTATCGACAGAATCCCCCACTGCCGAAAGCCAAATGGTCGCAGCGCAATAACAATAACTATCAACAAACCGCGCTGCTGATTACGCTCCACCACTTCAGTAACAACAATAAGTTGTTTTTGAAAAACTTTTATCTGAAAAGCCGGCGCTCGGTGGAGAAGCCGAAGAACGAAGGTCCGGCAGCGTATGTGTTTCCAGGTGACGACCCGCGTTTAGGCGCACAGGCTGATTTGCTCCGCACGCTTCAGGCACAAGGATGCGAAGTACACAGGGCAACGGCGCCATTCACAGTTTCGATAAGGGCTAAAAAGAAAGCGGCCCCATCTCCTACGCCGTCGCCGAGTCCGTCTACGCCGGTTGCGAGGTTAGTGTCTGAAGAGCGCCACTTCCCTGCCGGCAGTTACATAGTTCGTATGGACCAGCCATACAGCCGAATAGCTGACGCGCTGCTCGACTATCAGTACTGGGCGCCTAACGATCCGCAGCAGGAGGTTTTCGACGATACCGGATGGACCATGGGCGAGCTGGGAAACAATCAGGTCGTGCGTGTGACGGACGTGAGTGTGTTGAGCGCACCGATGGAACGCGTCACAGGTGATGTGCGCGCGACGGGTGGCATCAATGGAACGGGCTCTGTCTATCTGGTTAATCACAATGCCGATAACGCGCTCGTAACGCTTCGTTATCGTTTTAAGGATGCGGTGGTCGAAGCGGCCGAAGAGCCCTTTGAAGCAGCGGGTCGTAAATTTAATCGCGGCTCTTTTATCATCCGCCGGGTTCCGGCAACCGAGCTTCAGCAAACAGCGGCGAACCTTGGTCTGCAGGTCTATGCGGTTGACGCCGCTCCGGTAGTCAAGACGCATCCGGTGAGAGCGGCGCGCATCGCGCTTATGCATACGTGGATCAGTACGCAGGACGAAGGCTGGTGGCGAATCGCCCTCGATCAACTCGGCGTGCCCTATTCCTATATCAGCACGCAGGATGCCGCGCGTGACTCCGAGCTGCGCCGCAAGTATGACGTGATCCTCTTCGCTCCGGTCGGCGCTGGCACGGAACGCATAATTAACGGCATGCCTATGTTTGGAAACGCGCTTCCGTGGAAGACAACTGCGATCACGCCAAATATCGGGAAGATCGATTCGACTGATGACATGCGTCCGGGACTCGGTTATGCGGGGCTAATGAATCTGAAAAAATTTACGCAGGAGGGCGGACTGTTCATTGGCGTGATGGATACGGCGGAGTTAGCAGTGAACGCAGGTTACACCCCCGGGCTGTCGATTGCCCGCTCACAACGACTTCGGGCCATCGGCGTTGTGCTGCGCTCGAAGGTTGTGGACAACACCAGCCCGATTGCTTACGGCTTCGGCGATTCGTTGGCGATATACAGTTTTAACGGTCCAATCTTTAACTTGAGCAACATGGCCGGAGGCCGTGGCGGACGACCGCGGGCTGAGACGCGCACATCGGGACGCGGAACGCCTGACGATCCCGATGTGGTCCAGGGGCGGCCGCCCGCTGAAGCGCCGGAAAGACCAACAGCCGAAGTGTGGCAAGCCCTACCGATCACCGACGAACAACGGCGCAACGGGATTAACATCATCCCACCCGCGATGCGGCCACGCGTGGTTTTTCGTTATGCAGACAATAAGGATTTGTTTGTTTCGGGCTTGTTGGATGGCGGCGACGAAATCGCTCAACACCCGATGATTGTCGACGTGCCGTCGGGGCAGGGCCACCTTGTGCTGTTTTCGAATAACCCGATCTGGCGCGGCCAGACGCGAGGGAGCTATTTCCAGGTATTCAACGCGATTTTGAATTTCGATAATTTGAACGCAGGCAGGAAGCTCGACGATAAGTAAGAGAGCAATTATTTAGGCGCTTTCTTGGAAATGGCGTCTCCCTGGAGTGCGGCGGCTTGGCGCCGCTTTGGCCCGTGGCGGCTTGGTTCAGCCGGAAGGTTGGCTGCTTCAGCAAATGCTTTTTCAAGAAGTTCTGTCATAACAATTCTAATTACTCCGGTTCGCGGGGTCTGTCCAAGGGTTCAATGAAGACAACGCTCGCGTCAGCGAGTGAGGCTCTTACAGAACCGAGCGCGGTAGCGCCGGATCGAAGTGACTACTTCACACCGAAGCGTTGCACACACGGAAGTGGCTGTTTAGCATCCGGCGCTACCGCGCTCGGTTCTGTAAGGCAACCGAAGTAGCCAATTGTGGCACCTCCACTATTTCTGACTAGACGAAAGCGCCGCCGGGCCGCCGCACCCCAAAAAGTCATTCGCTAGGACAGCGCTGCAGAGATACTGGTCTGGTGGCGTTATGGTCCTTCCGAAAGTCGTTGACCGCTGGGCCTGAAGACCCCAGTCATACAATCTTCGTTGTACCTTCCACCTCGCTGCCTGGACGTCTCGGAAGCCGTATGAAGCGTGCTCGACATAAGTGTTACGACCTGAGGAAAGATCGAGATAGTCAAGCAGTTCGGCAGCGCGCCTTTCGGTTTCGGCTTTGCTCAAGCCGTAAACTGGGCCGCTCAACATCAGGTGTTCCCAGATGGTGAAGGCATCGAAGAGCGCAAGTTCTTCAGGAAGCACTCCGATCTTTTTCTTTACGTCCAACGGAGATCGCAGAATCGATGACCCGCAGATAAATGCGTCACCATCTGTCGGAGTCAACAATCCCGTCAGCATCTTTACTGTGGTTGACTTGCCGGATCCGTTAGGCCCGAGAAACCCAAAGATCGTGCCTTTCTGGATCTGAAGATTCAATCGTTGACCGCAAGCAACCGGCCAAACTGCTTCGTCAGGTTTTTGGTCTCGATCTCAAACATTTCGCTGCGGACCGATTAAAAGCTTTGCCGTGCCCGGGTCAATTTTAACGCACCAGCCAGCTAATCTTGTTATCCCCGTGGCAGCATTGCGGCCAGCATTTCGAATGAATCGTGTACGGCACTATACGAAGCTTTCAGTTTGGCGTTAGTGCCCTTTCTTGCATCAGTCCGCAATTTCGCGAGGGCTTTATCAAATTCCTTGAGCTTGCTTGCAAACTCCTGCTGATTCTCTTCCCTGGTTCCCGCCGGCACACCTACCGCGACAATCGCTTTTCCGCGTCTGACGAGTTCCGGAGTCTTGTTTCTAATGCGCCGGAAGTCGTTTTTCGGCAGCGCTTCATGCTCCAGGGGATGAAGCACGTCATGAAACCTCTCGTATTGCGGAACGCTGAATCCGTGTTGAGGTGTTGCGTTTGTAGAAGTGAATAAGACCAGACTGCTTAATAACGCAGCGACAAAAACAAAAGTGGTTCGGGTGAGTTTCAAAGTGTCCTCCAAGGTTGATGGATTTCTCGGTTAAGCCCTCTTTACGCCTCCTGGTTCCTTACAGAACCGAGCGCGGTAGCGCCGGATGCGAGGGTAAACCTTCGCTGTGTCCAGGACGCTTCTTCGATCCGGCGCTACCGCGCCCGGTTCTGTAAGGAACCTCAGAAGCACACAGAACACGGAGGTTGCACCGAGACGACTAAAGATTATAATCGAAAAACCGAATTACGAATGTTTGCAGTAGCAGCAGCCCAGAATGCCATGACTGAAAAAAGTATCCAGGAGACCTACGCTCCGAACATGAAGTGCTTTGGATGTGGACCGGCGAATAACATTGGTCTGCACGTACGCAGCTTCGCGAAAGGCGATGAAGTGAGCGCAGACTGGCAGCCGGCGACTGAGTATGAGGCCTTTCCAGGGATGCTTAGCGGCGGCATTATCGGTACGCTGCTCGATTGCCACTGCAATTGGACCGCGGCCCACCATTTGATGAAACGAAATGATTTAGATAAGCCGCCATGTACCGTCACTGCCGACTACACGATCACACTCAAGCGGCCGACGCCCACGGACCAGCCGGTCCGACTCGTCGCACGAGTGGTGGAATCAACTGATGATCGAGCGATAGTAGAAGGCGAATTGATGACGCATGACAAGGTGACGGCTACATGTCGCGGGACTTTCGTAGCTGTTAAGCCGGGCCATCCCGCTTATCATCGATGGTAACAGGCGTTGGCGAAGCGTAACGCAAACTGTTAGTTTGCGGAACTTTCGTTACCAGCGGGCTTGGTTGCAGAGACCACGCAAACTAACAGTTTGCGTTACATTAACGCCCGCGAGCTAAAGCTTGTACTCTATACGCCTCTGGGCTAGCGCACACCAATAGTTTGGGGAACTAACTTTCTGTGACTGATCTAATCCACCGTCCGCGACGTTTGCGTCGCACAGAAGCCTTGCGTGCTTTAGTGCGCGAGACGAGGCTTGCGCCGGAGGATTTCGTGCTTCCATTGTTTGCTTGTTCAGGTAAGGGAGTGCGTCGCGAGATCACGTCGATGCCCGGCGTTCACAATTTATCAGTCGACGAAATTGGAAAAGAAGCGGCTGGCGCGCAGGAAAACGGCATTAAGTCTGTCATTTTATTTGGACTACCTGAAGCGAAAGACGAAAAAGCATCAGGCGCATACGATGAAAATGGAATTGTGCAGCAGGCGGTGCGCGCGATTCGAGAGAGTGCGCCGGGGCTGGTGATTATGGCTGACACGTGTCTTTGCGAGTACACCTCTCACGGACACTGCGGCGTGATACGTGAAGGCGAAGTCATCAATGACGAGTCACTTGAATTACTGGCACGAACAGCCGTCAGCCAGGCTGAAGCGGGCGCCGCCGTAGTTGCACCGTCAGCCATGATGGACGGGCAGGTCGGTGCGATTCGCGAAGCGCTCGACGAGGCCGGTTTTGAAAACGTGGCAATCATGGCATACGCCGTTAAGTACGCATCAGCTTTCTATGGTCCGTTCCGCGAAGCGGCGGATAGCGCCCCAGCGTTTGGAGACCGTCGAGGCTACCAGATGGATCCGGCAAACTTACGCGAAGCAATACGAGAAGCCGAATTGGACTACATGGAAGGTGCGGACATTTTGATGGTCAAGCCAGCCGGGGCTTATCTCGATATCGTCAAGATGGTACGAGAGGAATTCGATCTGCCCGTTGCTGCCTATCACGTGTCAGGTGAGTACGCGATGATAAAAGCTGCAGCACAAAACGGCTGGATCGATGAACAGCGTGTGATGATGGAAACGCTTACGAGTATCAAGCGCGCCGGCGCCGACATAATACTGACTTACTACGCACGCGAGGCTGCACGCGTTTTGACAAACAGGTAAAGCAAACTGTTAGTTTGCTGGTGGTTGGCCAGAAACTAGATGGCTTCTAACGCGAGGGTCGCAAACTAACAGTTTGCGTTACATTGCTGAAGCTTGGTTAAAGAGTTGAATTTCGAGAAGCGGACTTGTCCGCTGGTTTACGAGAAAATTCAAAGTACTGGGCGCACAAGTGCGCCATCTAAACGAATGATGGGTCATTCAGGGAAAACGAGGGCACGCAATGAATTGGTTGATGCAGTTTGAGATTCTGGGCGAAGTAGCGCTGGCGATGTTGCTCGGCGGTGTCATTGGATTCGAACGTGAGATAGCAGACAAGCCGGCCGGGTTTCGCACTCAAATGCTCGTTGCAGGCGCGTCGGCTCTCCTTGTTGGGTTGGCCGACGCCATGCTGTTGCGATACATCGTGGAAGGCAAATCAAACCTCACCGCTGATCCAATCCGTATCACTGAAGCTATCGTCACCGGCATAAGTTTTCTGGGAGCCGGCACAATTTTCCGTCGCGACGCCAGCGAGCAGGTTCAGGGTTTGACCACTGCTGCCTCAATCCTCTTGTGCGCCGCCGTGGGAATCAGCGTGGCGTTACGTCAGTTCGTCCTCGCCGTCGGGGTCACGATCCTCGCGTTGATAGTGCTTCGCGGTTTAACCGGTGTTGAAAATCGTCTGGCAGCGAAGGCCAAGAAATCCTGAAGCTACGGGCTTAATAAGCTGTTTGCGGGTTGTTAGGGGCTAGACTCGCTTTCAACGCGACGTCCGCAAGCTAACGGTTTGCGTTACGGTTTGACGCAGCTTTGCGCAAAGAGTCGAATGAAGGGGTTCGCGAAGCGGTATCAGAACCGAAAGCGATAGCGACCGGGTAACTTTTTGTAAATAAAAGCCAAAGGTTTCACTGACCACCTTCGACTTTCATAAATGGGCGGCGACTTGGTCGCTTCCGGTTCTGATTTATTCGGCTTTACCGAATGTTTTTTCAAAGCCGCTCGACACCGATAAAAATCTAAGAAGAGCAAGGCCTCTTACAACCCCAGGCGCCATGCCCCGCCTCTAATGTGACATCGCTCGAGATGAAGGCAAAATGAAGACTTAGCCGGACCCGAAAGGCCATGAGCTTCTTCCTCAACTCTGAACACAAGACCCTGAAATACTGCTGCCTGGCCGTGTTTTTGCTCTTGTTTGGCCAGCCACCCAAGGCCGAGGGGCAATCAGGGCGTCGTGCCACCAAGCCCCAGCCCGAAAGCAGCCCACTTCCCCAACCAGTCTCTTCGCCAGACCCGGCAACTACAAATGTCGCTTCGGTGGTCCGAAACGGCCTGAAGAATAATGTGCGCTTGCTGATTGGCCGTCAGTCCACGGAAAGACGCCTTCAGAGTGAAGACGTCATCTTCGCGAGTTTTGTTAAGCATCTGGAATCGTTTCCCAATGTCACGACCACTGCAATTGGAGAATTGAAACGGCAGGAGGCGGTTTTCCAGGCTAAAAATGTTTCTGATGCGTTTGTAGTGCTGTTGAGTTTTGAAATTGATAGTTTTCAAAACGGCACGATTATTCTCAACTCGCCCGATCTGCAAATCGAGTATCAAATACTTGCGCCACGCACGGGAAAGAAACTTACCAAGGGGAAGATCTACTTTCAGTCAATTGGCGGTGGCAGAATGCGCAAGAGTGAATGGCCGGGAGGAACGCCGATCAGAATTACTGCCGAAGCTGCGGGGACTGAAGCAGCTGAGTTTGTTCACGATTGGCTGCGGCTCGATGAGGCTCGTAATCACAAGCCGGATCAGTAGAGGTTCAGAATCGAGCGACGGACCAACTTGTAGGGGTGGCACTCCGTGGCCACCCCCTTCGTTTTGCCAGGATCCGTTAAGCGTGGAGTCGATTGACGACAGGAGGGGCGGCCACGGAGTGCCGCCCCTACAACGATATCGCCTCATCTAATGCCGCACCCAAACGCCGCAGCCCTTCGGTCAAACTCGCGGTATCGCCACCAAGTCCAATACGAAAATGCGACGGGCTTTCAAAGAAACGCCCAGGCACCACCGACGTCTCGTACTTCTCTCTTAACAACTTAAAGATCTCATCGGCATTTCCCTGCTTAACGCGCGGGAACATTATTGAGCCGGAAGTGGTCCTGATAGATTCCAAATCATTTCGCCCGTCGAGAAACTCGTTCAAGAGTCGCCTATGATGGTCGAGACGATTGCGCGACTTCTCTGCGATGACGGCCAACTGTTTGACCGCGACAACACTGAGTCGCTCGCCTGCATGAACGGGGGACGCTGCGAACAGATCGTTCAGCCGCCACAAGCGTTTTGCAACTTCAGGCTCGGCGAAAATCCATCCACACCGCAGCCCACTCAATCCGTACGCCTTGGTCAAACTGCTGGTAACGACAAATTCGTTTCCGAGATGAAACGATGTCTGCGGTGGATCCTGGAAGAGCATCTCCAGGTAAACTTCGTCCACCAACACACGCGCATTCACCTTGCGGGCAATCTCTCCGACTGCCTTCAACGTTTCTACCTCAGTAACCACACCGCTGGGGTTATGAAAATTAGTAATAACGATTAGACGCGTGTTTGAGGTCACGCTTCGCTCAATCTCTGCAGGGGAGATACGATATCCATCTTCGAATCGTCGCTCAAACCTTTTGACATTGAGACCGAGGTAGTGGGCGAGGGCCAGTAACGGTTCGTAAATCGGCCGCTCCATAACGACTTCGTCGCCCGGATTCACCAGGCCGGCCATGGCCAAATGATTGGCAAAGGACGTCCCAGCCGCGGTGACTATGTTCGCCGTTTCTACCTGGTAACGCTGGGCGAGAGCGTGAATCAGAGGTTCGTAGCCGTACCCGGTCTCACCTGTTAATTCCAGGTCCTCAAGACTAACCTTGAGATCGTTCAGACTCAGGTTCGCCAGTCCGCTCGTCGCTAGATTAAACTTCGCCCGCGAGCGCGTCTTGGCCCAATGCATGTAGTCGGATTGTTTTGTTTGATTCATCAATGCCGCCCAACAGGCGTATAGAGTAGAAGCTTTAGCTTGCGTCGTGGCGAAGATGCTTTTAAGTCTCTACCTGCATGGTAGCGAAGACGCAACCTGAAGGTTGTACTCTATACGCCTGTTACCGCTCATCGTCTATTTCTCGCCCGCCAAAAATAAAATGCTGGAATCCCCGCCAGCAATATGGCCAATCCTATCAAAGTATTCTCAGGGTATTTGTAGACCGTATTGATAACTACCAGCCAGCATACTGCAACGAAGAGAGCCGTCGTCACAGGATGACCGGGTACTCTCGCGACTCCACTCTGTCGTTCGCCGGCGCTAGATCTCCTTTTCCGAAAGACAAAAACACATGCCGCCGTTGCCCCGAAGAAAATGAAGTCAACTGAAACAACGTAATTGAGAATCTGTTCGTATCGTCCCCACAGGGCAATCGCAATCGCCAACACGCCTTGCAAGACAATAGCAACGATCGGAACTTGTGTCCGCGGATGCAGTTTGCCGACGCTACGGAAGAAAAGGCCATCTTCAGCCATGGCGAAGTAGACGCGCGGCGCCGTCAACATTCCCTGGCTGAGAAAACCCAAGGTCGAGATGGCTATGCCTGCGGCAATCAGTCGCGCGCCGGTTTCACCAAGTGCAAGTCGCATGACATCGGTAGCCGGCGTCGTTGTATTCGCAAGGCCGGAAACTCCGAGGGCATATACACAAACGTAATTCACCGCGAGGTAAAGCAGGACCACTCCGGAGACGCCGATGATTAAAGCGCGCGGAAGGTTTCTTTGCGGGTCACGAATTTCGCCGGCAACGAACGTCGAAGTTTGCCATCCGCCGTAGGCGAAGAGCACCGGCACCATCGCTGCACCGATCGTAGTCAGGAAGCCAAATGAAAAGAGTGGCGCGTTTTCGCTAACGGTGGCAGTCGTAGTTGTTTGGCTTCCACCTTGAGGGCCAACCAGCCAAAGCCCGCAGACGATCAATGCGAGGATCGCCACTATCTTCAAAACCATTAACAGACTTTGGACGGAGCTGCCGGCGCGAACGCCAAGACAGTTGATGACAGTTAGCGCTGCGAGCGCGAGGGCAGCAATTAACGTGTCGGGCGCGCGGAGATTTGTCAGTTCGAGGAAGTAGCGCGAGAAGGTGACGGCTACTGCCGCCATCCCTCCGGTTTGAATCACAAGCAAAAGCCCCCACCCGTATAAAAACGCGATTAGGGGATGGTAAGCCTCGCGAAGGTAAGCATACTGCCCACCTACTTCGGGACGCAGCGCAGCAAGCTCCGCCCAAATGAAAGCGGCCGCGAGAGCGATGAGTCCTCCCGCGGCCCAAACGGCCAGAATCAGAAATGGTGTCGTTACCTGGCGGGCAACGACATAAGGGTTGATGAAGATGCCTGACCCGATGATGCCGCCCATGACGATCATGGTGGCGTCGAAGAGGCCGAGTCGACGAGCTAGTTTTGGTTCGGCTAAGGTGCTCACGATTTGGGGGCAGCGATTCGTGCCTATCGTATTGCAAATCTTAGTGCACGAATTGCAAATCTTAGCGCACGAATACTATTTGCGGCTCTGCCGCCGCACTGTGCGGCGGCAGAGCCGCATACCATGACTAGCCGGGTTACTGCTGTGAGCCTGCTCCCTCGCCGACGGTTCGGACCGCCACAGGCTTCCCTTCCATATCAACGAAGGTGATGGTAGTGCCGACCGCCTCCAACGAGCGCAGTCCGGGTTCAATTACTTTGCGATCGCCTACAACCAGGATCGCCATCTTCGATGGATCGAGGTAACGATTCGCCACTCGCTGCACGTCCGCGAGGGTAACGGCACGCACTTGCTGAATGTAGTTGTTGAAATAGTTGTCCGGCAGACCATACAGCACTACGTCGCTCAGACGATTGGCTATCTGGCCAGGTGTTTCGAAACCGCGCGGGTAACCACGAATGATTGCCTGCTTGGAAAATTCCAGCTCTTTTGCGGTGATGGGAATTTCGCCACGCACGCCGCGAAGCTCTTTCATGAACTCAGCGACCGATTCCTTTGTCACCTTGGTAAAGACGCCCGCCGAGGCAGAGAAAGGCCCAGCCCCACGCCGGTAGTCAAAGGAAGTTCGAGCCCCATAAGTGTAGCCCTTCTCTTCGCGTAGATTGAGATTGACGCGCGAGACAAATTGGCCACCGAGCATTGTGTTAAGCACCAGCAGCGGGAAATAATCGGGTGTTGAGCGGGCCACGCCGACATGCCCGATGTTAATTACCGACTGGGCTGAGCCTGGCCGGTCCACGATGTAAAGCCCAGCTTGTTCACGACCCTGTGCATTCGGAATGTCGATAGTAGGAACGTCGGCTCTTTGCCAGCCGGCGAACGCCCGTTCAAGCTGGGGTAGCAACGTTGCAGACTTAACATCGCCGACGACGAGCAAGGTCGCATTGTTTGGGCGGTAGAAAGTTTCGTAGAAGCTCCGCACGTCTGTCGCTTTGATCTCTTTCAGTGAGTCTTCATCACCAATTGCGGGATGACCGTAAGGATGGTTGCGACCATACAGTATTGAAGCGTAAACGACGCTCGCGATCGCGCTCGCGTTGTCACGTTGCTGCTTGACAACGTTAAGACGGCGAGACGCGCATGCGCTTTAGTTCATCCTCGAGAAAGGCAGGATTGGTTAAGACGTCTGCGTAGATATCGAGCGCGCTATCCAGGTGCCTCGTCAGGGTGGTTATGTTTGCTGAGTTGGAATCCCAATCAGCTGAAGTCCCGAGTCGCGCACCGATGTCAGTCAACTCGTTTGAGATTTCAAGCGCGTTTCTTTTCTTGGTGCCTTCATCGAGCAAGTCTGCCGTCAAACTGGCCAGACCGGCACGGTTTAGTGGGTCAGCGGCCGAGCCTGCCCTGACAATCAGATTCATGGTGACGACGGGCAACTCGTGATGCTCGACCAGAACTACTTCCAAACCATTGGTAAGCCGGTGACGCTGGACCTGCGGCAAGGTCAGCAGCGGGTCCGCTTTAGGCGTTGGAAGCTTCCATTTGTTCGCTTCGTCTGTACGCTTTGTCCCTGGATCGCAGCAGCCGCTGTTGCTGCTCCGGGCGGCGTCTCGGTCGCCGGCTCGCTTGCCGCGGGCCTCTCTTTTCCTCGCGGCACGACTGACGCTCTCAAACGATGCTCAATGAGATAGGTGTTGGCCGCGCGCTTTACATCTTCCGGCGTGACGCGGTGATAACGTTCAAGATCCTGTTGAAAGTAAGAAGGCTTCCCAACGTAGGTGGCATACTGATTTAACCGATCGTTTTTGCCCTGGACCGTCTGTATGCCGAAAACAAAAGCTGCTTCGGTGACGTTGTAGGACCGGGCCATTTCCTCCTGGGTCGGTCCTTCCTTTTTGATCTTCTCGATCTCTGCATTGATTGCGCTTTCGAGTTCCTCCAGAGTTTTGCCGGGGCGCGCCGTCGCTATTATCTGAAAACGCCCGGCGATCTCCTGTGCGTTGTTTCCCGCGTTGACGTCCTGGGCAATTTCACGATCGTAGACAAGGGTCTTGTACAACCTGGAGCTTTTTCCGCCTCCGAGGATATTTGCCAGGGTATCTGTGGCAGCTTGTCTTTGTCATAAGCCGGCCGTGTGGGCCACACGAAATAAAGCCGGGGAAATGCGACCCGGTCCTGCATTACGATTTCCTTCGATTCGGTAAGCACTGGTTGGGCCGCATTAGGACGAGTCACGGGAGGACCGCTCGCGATCTTACCGAAGTGCTTTTCTACCAGACGGCGCGCCTCGGCCGGATTGAAATCGCCGGCGATCGCCAGACTCGCGTTGCGCGGAGTGTAATAGCGACGGAAAAAGTCTTCAACGTCTTCCATTGAAGCGGCGCTCAGGTCGTCAAGTGATCCGATCGTGAGCCAGTGGTAAGGATGACTGGCCGGGTAAAGCGTTTCGTTGATTTTGGCCCCAATCAGGCCATACGGGGTGTTGTCGTAGCTTTGGCGCTTCTCGTTCTTTACCACGTCGCGCTGATTCGCGAGCTTTGTTTCATTGATCACGTCTAACAAGCCGCCCATGCGATCGGCTTCCATGAAGAGGGCCAGCTCGAGGAAGTTTGAGGGCACCACTTCATAGTAGTTTGTTCGGTCGGGATTGGTGGAACCGTTGAGCGTGCCGCCCGCTTCCTGAATCGGTTTAAAAAAATCGTCGTCGTAGCCCCTCGAACCCTGAAACATCATGTGCTCGAAGAGGTGCGCGAAGCCGGTCTTGCCTGGTACTTCATTTTTTGAACCTACGTGATACCAGAGGTTGACTCCCACAATCGGCGTCGAATGGTCCTCATGAAGAATGACCCGCAATCCGTTTTTGAGCTTGAACTCCGTGACGTTGACGGGAGGCAAAGGCGCCGCTGCTGGTAAGCCTTTTGCTGAACCCCGGCTTGTTTTCCGTTGCGCAAAGGTGGTTGCTGGCGCGAGCACGGCCAACATTAAAATCGTTGCCGCAAGTCTTCTGATTCTCATGGTCTTTCTCCTTTTGATTTCAGCGGGGGCATTCCTAAACGTGACGAGTGTTCAAAGACACACGTAGGGCGGTTGATTTACTTTTTTGAACGTCAATACGAGATCTTGGACGGGTATTCTATCTCAAACAAAGCAGAAGCGGGAGTAGCAGGCGGAAGAACAAAGACCCTGAGTGTGCTCTCAGGGAGGAAGGTGGGGCGTCCCCTTGGAGTGCGCCGCCTTGTCGGCGCTTTGGCCAGCGCGGCCCGGCGCCGCGACGTCCCCGAAGATTAACGCTGGCGCGCCTCAAGCCCAACAACGGCTGCGACTAGTCGCAGCGGGCCAAAGCGCCGACGAGGCGGCGCACTCCAAGGCGACGCCCAAACCTTCCTCAACTGAGAGCACAATGGCTCTCGTTGGCCCTGAGATTTCCCAACTTGTTCTTAACTCTAACTTCTTTGTGGTGTACATTCTCCCGAATGACGCCGGCCCCATACCGCTCCGACAACGCCGTCAATCTTTTCACGTGGATTATCCCGTTCACTTACCTTATTCACATTGCTGAAGAGTATTGGGGAGGCGAAGGCTACCCGGCATACATCTATCGACTGAGAGGCGTTTATTTATCGCCAAGCCGATTCCTGGTGGCCCAGGCCATAGGATTTATTTTGGTGGTAGTTGGAATCGCTCTGGCGCGCCGGTTTCACTTCCCTCAGATGATGATGCTGATTCTCTCTACTACGGTAATGGGAAATGCTCTGACCCATTCCTACGGTGCTCTAACGACCATGAGTTACAACCCCGGGTTGTTGTCGTCAGTTTTGATATGGATGCCGATGGGGATTTTTCTGCTCTTTCGCTTTAGACGCGCGATGAGCCCGCAGCGATATTGGTTGGCAATCGCAATTGGGATCGGGATTAACGTGGCGATCGCAGTGATCACTATGCGCGGCGGCCGGCTGGGCTAGATGCCCCTCCTTGGAGTGCGCCGCCTCGTCGGCGCTTTGGCCAGCGGCGGCCTGGCGCCGCGATCGCGCCCAAGGTAAATCAAGCGCGTACGGGCGGCTGGTCTATCACTGCGGTAGTCGCAGCTTCGTTGTCGGAATTGCGTGTGATATCAGCGTTGAAGCCTTCGTAAGATCGCGGCGCAGGCCGCCGCTGGCCAAAGCGCCGACAAGGCGGCGCACTCCAAAAAGACGCCCTATTCAACCCTTCACCTACCTCACGGTTGCCATACATTCGATCTCCACACGTGCACCCAAAGCTAAACCAGTAGTGCCAAACGTACTGCGCGCCGGCTTGCGATCTTGAGGGAAGTAACTGACGTAGACCTCGCTCATCGCCGGACGCTCGGCAATGTCCAACAGCATTACGGTGCACTTAACCACGTGGTCCATCCCGGAGCCGTTCCGCTCCAGAATGCCTCGGATGTTATCCATCAACTGTTTTGTTTCGGCTTTGACTCCTCCCGGAACCAACCCACCTGAAGCGTTAACGCCAAGCTGCCCGGATAGATAAAGCATGTCTCCGACGCGCACTACTTCGGAGAAGGGCGAGCCTGCTCTGCCTTTATATTCGAGTTTTGGCTTCGTTTGGGCGTGAGTATCCAGGACTACAGCGCCAATAATAAGCACAGCCAGGACGGTGCATATGGTCTTCATGGGTTTCTCCTTAAAAACAGTTTGAAATCGATAAGAGGCGTATAAAGTACAACCTTCAGATTGCGGACTCGCTACCATGCTGCAGGGCTTAAGCTAGCTTCTTCAGCATCATCGCAAGCTGAAGCTTGGACTCTGTACCACAGGCTTGTAGTTCAGAGTTCAACCTTCAGGTTGTGTTTTCGTGGACCAAACAAGCTAGCTTCTTCCGACCACCCAAGCTGAAGCTGTACTCCACACGCCTGTATCGCTATTCGCCTGGAATGGAATCAAAAACCGGAGCCATCTGGAATGACTCCGGTTTCCGCATTGACATACTTTCCAGTTAAAAGCTGCCGCTGGCGCCTTTGAATCCATGCAGCGCCTGGGTCAGGCCCCACTTGATCACGCGCAGGTTGTCGTAGCAGTAGCCGAGAATGTAGTTGCAGGTCGAAAGACAATGCTTCGTGCAATCGACCTTCATATCATCGAGCTGCTTGACATCAAACTTGTGGTTTCCAACCACGCCCCAGTCGTGTGTCGCCGAGTACATCGGGAAGCATGGAGCAAGCGAACCATCCGTGCGGATAATCAGCGAGTTTTGCCCGGCGCGACACTGCCAGGGTGGCACCTTGCCGCGCATCAGGAGCTTCATATCTTCCATGTGCTGGATCGGATTGACCATCTTGTAGCCATGATTGACGCGCTTATCGTTTAGATAATCGAGCAGAGCGTCGACCTTGGGCCAGTCGTCCGGCGTCAGGTAAGTCTGGTTTTCATTCAGATGTTTGAAGTGAGTTTGCTCCGTCATCGGCGTTTCGTTGATGTGGTAATCAGTCGCGATGCCGCTGTCGTGCGCAATCTCCGTCAACTCCTTCACATCGTCCATGTTGTTATGGCAGATGTTGATATTAAACATCACGCTGTAGCCATAGTGATGTTGGCGCTTCACCAGGTAGTCAAAGTTCGCCCGGATCGGATCGAGTGCTTTCGGCAGCGACTTTCGATCCTTCACCGAATCCACCGCCAGATTAACTGTTGCGATACCAGCATCTCCAAGACGATCGATCACGTCTGGCTTCATCAAACGTCCGTTAGTCGGCAGGTAGACGAAGATGTCTTTCTTGGCACTGTAGTAAACAATCTTGTGAATAAACTTCGGTCGGAGCAGGGGCTCACCGCCCATCAACGCCAACACCCGCGAACCAATTGAATGCAGCCAATCGATCGAACGCTTGGCGACATCTTCGGTCATGCCCTTGACCGCGTTGTTGTAAGACCAGCAATAGTGGCAGTCCAGATTACATTTCCATTCGGTAAACAGATACGGAATGATCGGCCGCAACTCGCCGCCGTGCCAGCGCGATTTGAAATATGGAGAACCCCATGTCTTCCATGTGCGAATGGCGTTGAGCTTCTGGTATTCCTTTTTTGTCATCGCCACCGGATCGGGATGCTGAGGATAGATTGGTTCCGGCAATACCTCTTCGGGCATTGGTTCAAGCTTCGGATGGGCCTCGGCTTTATACAGGATTTGATGAAGCTTTTGATCGATGCGAAACGGGGCCGCGCTGGTTCCCAAGTCAGTCGGGGGTGCGCCAGTGGGAAGGTTCTCCTGGATTTCTGCCATGATGTTTCCTCTCTCGGGTTGGGCGACCGCGCATGAAATTGCGCGACGGACTAATGTCGAACGTTAAGAAGAAGCGTTGCGAATGTCGACTGCGGTGCAGGGTTGTCGGGCTAAAAGGCGGGCACCGGCCGACGGATTAATTAGAGACACAGATCGACGCGAATATTGTCCGATCTCCCGATGAATTGCAAGCATTTATAAGGCGAATTTAGACCTTCTTTGCGGCTTGCACAAAAAGTCGGCGAAGTTGACAAAATCAGAACCGGAAGCGATAGCGACCGGGTTACAGTAACCTACGAAGGCGATCGTTGTAATTGAAGTCCTTAGCTCTCTTACCTACGGTGACCCGGTCGCTACCGCTTCCGGTTCTGACACCTTGCCCCTGCACCTGTGCGGCGGCAAAGCCGCTTTGGCTCAGGTTGCGCGGGGATTTGAATCACGATAACCTTGCCCCTTTTGTCGAGCAGCCGTTTCCGACCCGAGGGAGTTAGAGGAACAATTTGGCAGCCAGCGCAGACGCAATTATCACCGCCGCTTTGAGGCCCGAGCTTTTCGCCGGACGAGGTCTTGTTTCAATAAGCAGAACAATACTCATCGCCGCGCTGACCATGCTTGTTCTCGTTGGTTTTGGTTTTCGTGTTGCAAAACTCAGTGCCGAGGGGTTGAGCGAAGATGAGCTGAACAAGCTCCATGCCGTCGGAGACTACCGCGCGAACGGATTGACTGCCGCCAACAGCGAGCATCCGTTGCTCATGAAGGCGCTGCAGACCGTGACCGTGTCGCTTGCCGACCGCTGGAACAGTGCCGCTGGTCAAACGGTCATCTCACCTGAAACTGCGCTTCGTCTGCCCAGCGCTCTTTTTGGCGCGCTCACCGTTGTCCTTATCTACTTACTCGCCGCAGAACTCTTTGGCGCTGAAGTGGGATTGATCGCGGCGGCATTGTGGACCTTCGACCCGAGCGCAATCGGACTGAACCGGATTGCCAAAGAAGATACCTTCCTGCTCTTCTTCTTTCTCCTGGCCAACGTCTTCTGGTTGCGTGGACAACGCGTAGCCGAAAGCCAACCAGAACGAAACCCCGATAAATATTACTGGGCGACCGCCGCAGCATTTGGCGCCATGATGGCTTCAAAGTACTTGCCCCAGGCGCTGACGTTCAGCATAAGTTACTACTGGCTCTTCCAGAGAATGCCTGAAACCCGCTGGCGATTGGGCAAGAGGCGCTTTCTGATCTTTTTCGCAGTGATGGGCGCGACGTTCATCTTGCTAAACCCCACCATACTCATGCCCGCGACCTGGCGACAGATGTTTAGCTTCGCCGGTCAAAAACTAGTGGGCCACGATGGCGCTGAGTTTATGGGCAAACTCTACGGGCACAAGATGACGGATTGGCTAAACGGGATACCATGGTATTTCTACCACGTGTTTGTGGCTGTCAAACTTCCCGTTTTGACCGTTGCCAGTTTTGTGATCGGCCTGCCGCTGATTTTCCGTCGCAAGCTGGGCGACGGACGTTATTTCATCCTGTTGTGGCTGTTCCTTTGGATGATGACGTTTAGTTTTGCGGGTGGAAAGTTCACACGCTATTTCACCCTGGCGCTGCCGGCGGTGTTGATAACGGCTGCGCTGGGGGTGCAGTTCGCGAGTTGCTGGATCGCACGGTTTCTTTCACGTCTGCTGGCGTCTCACTGGCCCATGGTTTACGTGCGTGCCGCTCTGGCCGTGCTCGTAGTGCTCGGCGGCTTGAAGGCGGCTGTTGATGCGGGGCCACACTTCCGCCTTTACACAAATGCCTTAGGTGGAGGCGTAGCGAAAGCTGGATACTACTTCCCTCATGATGAGTTTTACGACGCAAGTATGCGTGAGGCAATGGTTGAGATTGCTAAACGGGCCCGACCAGGTGCGAAGGTGGCCAGCGAAACTCCCTCAGTAGCTGCTTACTATGCTGGGCGCGCGAACCGCCCGGATTTAGTTTCTGTCATGCTCTCTGATCCGGAAGGGTTGAAGTCTCTCAACGAAGGAGACTTCATTATCGACGCGCGCGGGCGGCGCTATTTCAGTAATGAATTGGTGCTGCCGAAGTTGAGAGAAACAGGGGTTCCCGCGTTCCAGCTCTCACTGGGAGCAGTGCCTTCAGCTTCGGTCTATCAACTGGACCAAAAATCGCGTTCTGCGATCATCGAGGTCGCCAACCGTTTACCGCGCCGGGTGCAGCAAATGCGTCCCGTCGTCGTCCATCCCGCCGCCGCGCCGTAACAAAAAAAAGGCAACAACGATCCACAAATCACACGAAGCCTCACGAAAAGAGATTTCTGATACGAGTTGTTTAGTGTGTTTCGTGGATTAGCTTTTTCGCTGACCCGGGATCGCTTAAGGGAGTTAGCGACGCACTTCAACCTCAACAGGCTTCGTCTCTCCAGCCTCATAACCTGCCGGCCAGTTTGAAATGTTCAGGCCATAGGCCCAGTCCGCTTCAGTAGTGACGGCGAAGCGAATACGGAGCGGCAATCCACGCATCGCTCGAAGTCGAACGAGATACTTGTCGACTACCCACTGCTGAATCTCCGGAGCCGTTCCGGGTTGGTGAAAGGAAACCAGGCGAGACCCGCAGTCGATATCGTTGATGAAGAGCGTTACCCGCGTTTTTATGAATTCAGGCTGAATGTCAATTGGCGGCACGGGCTGCAAAAAAGCACGAACAATCACCTGGCTGATGCGCCGGCGATCTTCGCGTTCAGGAACCACGTAATCCAGGTGGCCCATCCCATAACCCCACGTATACCCAATGCCGGTGCCGAGCTTTTCAAACCTGGCGCTCGCGGCCATGCGTGGTTTGAATCTGTAAAGAATTGACTTGTCTTCGCGCAGGTAGCTGGCCGGGACCGTCGCCGGATCGCCCTCGTTGCTAGACCACGCAAACTGGCGGGGAATAAGATGACGCCGCGGATCAGTCAATCTCTCCGGCGGTTCAGCGTTAGCTAACGAAGAGAACATGCGGGAAGCGCGACTGATCTCAGCGAACAAACTCTCATCACGTGCGGTCGTATAAGTCACGCCATATCCGCGGGCCGGATCAGGCGTCAGAATCCAAAACATCGCGCCGGCCGCACCCGCGCGAACATTGCTTTCAAAGAACGCCCGAAACCATTCGGTTTGGGAAAAACCGTTGTACCCTTCGGGACCCATTCCAAACTCTCCGAAGACGAGCGGCTTCTTGATTGAAAGCGCTGCGGCCGCGCGGTTGTCTACAAACTCACGCAAGGCCGTGGGCGAATCAACGAAAACGTCCGTGTCAGGTCGCGGGTAGTTATGTACGTCGCAGTAGTCAATATTCGGCAACTGATGGTCGAGAAGCCACTCGCGTCTTTCCGCTGCCGTACGATAACCCCAGGTGCCCGGCGTAATGATGTGATTAGGATCAAGCGATTTGATATAAGCGCTCATCTCGGCGATCCAGGCGCGTCTCTCGGTCCAGTGTCCGGTCATGGCCTGGCCTTCGTTGATCAGTTCCCAGCCAAAAATGTTTGGATCGTCGCGGTAAAGAATGCCGGTCACGGTATTGCGGCGGGTCACCAATTTCTCGATATGCTCGCGATAGAGTCGTCGTGTTTCTTCGTTAGTGTAAAAGAGCATCGCCCGGTGCGGGTCTATTCCGAAAGGCAGGTTGTCATCGGCGGCATCTTTGATACCCGCCCAACGAAGATATTGAGTAACGCCTCCTGTATCGCGCCACCAGTTAACCAGACATAGCTTCACCAGAATATTGTTGCGCGATGCTTCCGCGATGACATTATCGAGGTGAACAAATGCATCTTCATTCCATTGGCCCGGCGCCCAACGAAAAGGATGGTTACGTGGCCAGTCAGCGAAGTCCGCGAGGGGACCGAGGTCCTTTGGCCCACCTTCACCCGACGCCCAAACTCGCACAACCCGTATTCCTGCTTGTGACGCCCGGGCAAGAGTCTCCGGCATGCGGGCACGATCTTCGTCGCGGTACATCAGTGCGACGTTTGCCCCCACAAACCGAAACGGCCGTCCACCAACGACGAACCGGCTTCCGCTAGTACGCACGAATGAACCTGAACTGCTTCGATCGCCAGCCGGGTCGGAGCAGGAAATAAAAAACGCCGCGCTCACAACAAGCGCGAGCGCGGCCGCGGTTACAAAGATTTTCTTCTGCATTAAAACTTGGGTGTCGGGTGTCGGGTATCGGGGCAGTAGCCCGACCGTCAGGGAGGGCGTTCGTTATCTGTCAACGACCAGCAACGCCCTCCCTAACGGTCGGGCTACTGCCCCGCGCACCGGGAACTTACCTGGGATTAGTCAGACGAATAAAGCCCATCGCCAGGCAAAAAGCTGCCAGCAAAATAAAAAGGTTGAAAAACGTCAGAATGGTGAATACAAGGCTGTTGTCTTTAGTGAGTACGCCAAATCCCAACGCCAAAAACTGCACGTGAAAAAGAATCAAGCACACCGCGGCAAAGGAAAACCATCGTGCAGAGGCTCCAAAGGCCTTGGCCCGCGCAAAGCCCAACACGGCGGCAACCAGTGAGGCGACGGCCCCGACCAAAAAGGTTGCCATGATCGTGGGGGCGAAGTAACTGGGCTCGCGAAAGGTCGTCTCCGTTTGCGCAAGCATTATCATCAGGGCCAATACCATTCCCGTCTCCAATCCTATTTCGACTCAATAACAAACTAAGCGCCGTTTGCGCACTTGTGCACAAACGGCGTCAAAGATTCAGTCGAGTGATGAAGGTCGTGCGCAATCAAGCGTGTCAGGACCAAACCGTCCGACCGCAAACTAAAGGGGCGGAGGCTTGAAGCTTATTGCGTGATGTGAATCTCCTCTTCCTTGTTGACGTGGCCGAGAAAGTAGAGCAGCCCGCAAACAAAGGCAACTGCTGCCAGTCCCAGCGCGTACCAGCCATTCGCATGACTTACGCCCGCCGCATCGGTCACAAACCTGTAGAAGAAGTAGATTGCACCCAAAGCCGAGGCCACACCAATTACCCCGGCTAATATCTCTTTCATTGACATTTCTTTACCTCCTGGCACTGAGTCGCAACGAAGGTTTCGTGAAAGCCAGAACGCTTTAAGTGTGCTGCATGTTAACGCCCCACATCGAGGAACGCAAGTGTTTCAGTGGGGATTTTCACATACACGCATCTTTCCACAAAAGTGGTTTTCAGTCCGCGTTAAGCGGACTGGCTTTGCCTTATCGCCACCGGGGGAAGGCGGCGAGTGACGCAGCCTTCAAATATTATTTCAAGATAAGCCGTTTATCCCCAGCGCGGCGGGTTACGCGTGCGAGGTCAAAGTATTCCAGCAAGGGAATCGCATACTTACGCGAAACGCCGGCGAGATCTTTAAACCCCGCCACATCAATCAACCTGTCAGGCTCGTGCGCATTGCCATATTGACGCAGCGACTCAGTGAGTTTGTTCAGCGCGGCGGCATGGAAGAACAACTCGTTCTGTACCCGCACCACCGTTCCTTTGTCGATGAGCAACTGTAAAACTTTCCTTCCATGTGCGCGCTGTGACCTTGCCACCCCAGCAGTTTCCATTAACTGATCAAGCGACGGCGCTTCGAGCCCGGCCTTCTCAAGAATCCCAATCAGGCGATCGCGTAGCCCGGCGTCGGCCGGCGAAAGTTCGAGCATGTGCTCCTGCGCGCGAACCATGTCCTTGTCGATTGCGAGTACTTCCTGTTCTTCAAGGCGCGAGAGCACCGCTCGAAATAGCTCGGGTGGCGTATGCGCAAAGAGGCGATCTCGCAGAGTCTCTCGAGCCAGTCCGCGTGCGAGCGGCTCACGCTGGTGATGAGCTTTGACTTCGTCAACTGTCGTCCGAGAGAGTCGCTCAAATACTTCTTTGTTGGCGTATACACCCTCTGCTTCAACTAGTGTTCCCACTTCAATTGCTGACCTTGCAACCTGAGTTATTACCTCGTCTTTCCAACCCGTCCGGGCCGCGACGCTCGCCAATCTCAATCCCGAATCACCAGCCGCTGTTACAAATTCCGCGAATCTGGCTGGCCGATCCGAATCTCTCAGCGATTGCAAACGCATGTGAGTTTTAGCCAATTCCCTACCCCGATGTTTCGCCGCCAGAGGATCCAGCACCAGGCCGCCGGCAATGGTCTCCGCTGGTGAATACGATCGAACGATGAAACGATCTTCATGCAGTGCTACAACCGGCGCTTCGAGTCGCAACTGTGCAAAGCCCGTTTCACCGGGAGCTATCTCACCGCGATTGTTGAGCACTCTGACTCGAGCTAAAACTTCGGCCGAGCCCAAATGGACCCTTACTCGCGACCGCGTACGAATGGGTCGCGGTGCGGTTGCCAACATCGCTAGCTGTGTATCGATGATTTGAGTGGGTATTAAACGTCCCGTCTGGGCGAGGACCATTCCGCGTTGAATGTCAGCCACGTCCACACCGGCAAGATTTACTGCCGTTCGCTGTCCCAACTCGGCACGGTTCACAGCGGCTCCGTGGACCTGCACACCACGAGCGCGCACACGCGTGCCGTTTGGCAATAACTCCAACTCGTCAGCTTCAGCAATTTCTCCTGAGACAAGTGTGCCGGTAACCACAGCGCCAAATCCCTTCATGGAAAACGCGCGATCGATCGGCAGACGGGTGACATAATCAGAAGAACGAATGGGCACGTCGCGCGCGATCTTTCGCAAAGCTTCGCATAGTTCCTCCAAACCTTCGCCGGTTCGGGCGCTGACGGAGACCGTTATCGCTCCTTCAAGAAAAGAATCAGTGACCAGTTCCTCGGCCTCCGCCAGCACGAGGGAAAGTAACTCTTCCTCGACCAGATCTGTTTTCGTGATCGCTATCAGGCCCTTCTGGATCCCAAGCAAACGACAGATGTCGAAGTGCTCGCGAGTTTGCGGCATTACACCTTCGTCAGCGGCTATCACGAGGGCGACAGCGTCGATTCCGTGGACTCCGGCGAGCATGTTTTTTACAAAGCGCTCATGGCCGGGTACGTCAACGAAACCGACTCTAACGTCACCCAGATCAAGATCCGCAAAGCCGAGATCGATGGTGATGCCGCGACGTTTCTCTTCAGGTAAGCGATCGGGATCTTTGCCCGTCAGGGCCTGGACCAGTGAGCTTTTTCCGTGATCGATGTGGCCGGCGGTGCCGATGATGATGGAACGCATGAAGGGTGTTAGGTATTGGGGTGTTGGGTGTTGGGTGTTGGGTGTTGGGTGTTGGGGTGTTGGGTTCGGGAAGAGCGTTGCGCTTACAGGTGTATGAGTACAACCTTCAGGTTGCGTCTTCGCTACCAGGCAGTTAAAGGCTCAAGTGCATCTCCGCCAAGACGCAAGCTAAAGCTTGTACTCTATACGCCTGTAAACGCAACGCCCAACACCCAACACCCTTCACCCAACACCCTTCGCCCCTACTGCACGATTTCAAAATCGATCCACTGACTCGTAACGCGATGCTTCCCCGAAACTCGCGAATCGGTAACGATCACCTGGATCACATATTCTCCCGGCACCATTTCAACTCCCAGTTGAATAGCTCCGGAAGCCACCAGTCGTTTCAGGTCAGGTTGGTTAGCAAGATCAAACGGAACCTCTTTGCCGGCAAAAATTTCCTTGCCATTGCGAAAGAGCTTTGCCTGCGTTACCAGCTGAGGCTGCGGAACAGCTTTATCGGTCTTGGCGTTGTAAATGTGATAGGCGTAGACCATCACTTGCCCGGTCTTAAATTGACGTACGGACGCGCTGGATCTTGGATCTGCCCCCTCGCCCGCGCTCGCATCGTCTGAGCTGTCGGGCGTGGCTGCAGCTGCGGGTTCACCTTTTCGGTAGAGTTGGGGTGAGACGCCGTTCAGTACGATTCCCGAAAGGGTTAAGCGATTCTTTCTGATGTCGGGCACTTCAATAAACTGTGAAGCGGAACCCACCCGTGAAGACGAAGCGTCGCCCAGAGCTATGCGCAGTTGATAGGCGCCGGGTTTTTTCACCGGGACGGTGATGAAATAAGTGAAGCCGTCTTTGATGATGCGTTCATAAGTTTTCCCTTTGACGCGAATCGAATATTTCTTTCCCAGCCGATCGACCTCGGTGCCGTTGTCGCCAAACGTGTAGGCCAAAATATCAAACGATGCTGAGTACCACCCGTCGGCTTCCTCTTTGAAGGTAAGGTCGCTGGCCTTCACGTGAAGCATCGAACGCATGATTGAACCGACCTTTGCATCGTTGGCGAATAGCGAAGTCAGGCGCACGTGAATGTCAGCGGATCCGAAGGGCGACGTTAGCGCGGCGAGCACGCGATTAATGCCGGGTTGCACAGCAGGCTTCGCTTCTTCGTCAGTTATTCCATAAAACCCATTGCGCATCCGCACGTTGAATTTTCCCGGCCGGTTAATCTTCAGACTCAGCTTGTGAAACTTATGTTTGCCTGAGCGCGAATCAAAGGTCGAATCGTCAGGACGGTAACCGATGAGGTAGTAGCCCTCCTGATCTTCCATTGCTCGCCGTATGCCGCCACTGATGTCGTTAGAATTTCGAATGGCCAGACCCCCGGTCTGTTGCGCCAGGTAGTTCAAACTGTTTTGAGACTCAAAGAAATCTGTGCGCCGAGCGCCGATACTGTCGTCGACTTGTTGCTGGCTCATTCCGCTGGTGTCATCGGCGGCCGTGAGCCCAAGTACCTGTAACCCCCGAGGATCAATCGTATAAATAACTACCGAGGCCCGGTTTGCCAGCTCTGTAAGATTATTCAGTGCAGTTACAATGCGGGCGCTTCCGGTAGGCTCAGATTGAGTGAACATTTTGAATCCGTCGGACATAAGAATGACCGACTTGCGCCCCGGCAGTTCTCTCAACCCGCGTACTATGTAATTCACAGCGCCCAGCGTTCCCGCGGAGAAAACATCCGAACGAAATTCCTCCAGGTCGTTAGTCGCCAGGCCGTCATCCCCCTCTTCGTCGGATGAAGCCTTGATGGCCGTTGAGTTACTCCCCAGTGGAGCAAAGGCAGAAACACCGCCCCGTCCCCCAGGGTTCCATTTCACTTTTTCGACGGCCGCATAAAGTTGGCGTTTGTCCGTGGTGAACTGTTGCAAAGCGCCAATGCCTCCACCGGTGCGAATGATTGCGACCAGATCGTTTGGCTGCATCTGTTGGTCCACGAACTTCTTCAACGCCTGTCGCACGTAATAAGCACTCTCAAACGACAGACCCAGGTCATCTACCACGAGGGCGATCGTTCGACGGACCTGCTCAGGCCTTAAACGAACCGGGGGCACCGGAGCGGAATTCTTGTCGGCTGGCTTTGTGGATGAGGTGGCGACGCCTGAAGGTTCGAGCGCGATGAAAGAAAAGTTTGTAATCGGCCGTGGCTTGCCGTCTTCAAAAATCTGAACTTCATCGGCCCTGAGATCGGTTACGGGTTTGCCCTTGCTGTCAGTGATTACCGGGTCAACCTGAACGAGGTTCGTAGTAATACGCACCACGTCGTCGTCGGCCGGCTTAACGGGATCTTGAGGTGAAGCTTCTCTGGCTTTTGAATCGCCCGACTGCGTACCCGGCGTCTTTGGGACTTGCGCCCAGGCGGATACGGCGAGTTGAAAAATAAGTGTGAGTGCTACAAATAATTGCTTCATCCTGTTGCCCACCTGAAGCTCATATTTCCAAACTGAAATAGTCCTGTGGCGGAGCCAAAACCTTCGATCCCTAACGTGGAATAGATTTTATCGTCTTCAACAGAGGATTCCCAAAGGCTGCCGAGTACATTCTAACGGTCGGCAGAAAAATACCCGCAGCCTCTGTCCAGAGCCCGCGGGTATTCTGTTAGAAACAGTGCTTACTGAACTTTCAGGAAGACATCCCATGCCCATCTACCGGCATTTGCCCCATGCGCATCATAGATTTTGGCCCGGTAGCGAAACTTATTGCCGAACGTATCCGTCTTTTTTGACTCCTTGTACTTTAGGTCGATCCCGGTGATGCCAAGCGCACCGAGGGTGTGCAACTCGTTAGCCTCAGAGTATCCATTGTGGTTTGCATCCTGCCACAGGCGCAATGACTCGAAGATAGAATCGCTGTTGCTGATGACACCGTTGCCGTTACCACCCTTCTCAGGCTTATCATACTCAGCAAGAGCGAGAAAGCCGTTCTTCTCCTCACCGGTTGAAGGTTCAGGCTGTGGGGTAACATCACCAAACACCTCGCTTCCGTTATCGACTGTGCCATTGCCATTGCGATCTAGAGCCAGCCAAGCGTCGTCGGAGCCCGGGGTCGTCCAGGCAAGCATTTCTCGCCCGCCAATATTGTTAAGGTTAAAGGGTACCCCGTAGGCCGCACTGGTAAGATCGAGTCCATCGCCAGCGATATCTATCAAGATTGGACAAGCTGGTACTGGCAGGCACCCGCACCAAACATCATCCCAAGCACTATTCTCACAGTAGGCAGGAAGGAGATTACACGGAGGTGGAGCGTCTTCCTGACACCACTCTGTGAATGGATTCCAGAACCAGTTGTAGGATTGGCACTCTTGTTCGGTTGGTGGCACTTCGGCAGGCGGTGGCCAACTAGAGCCATCATCATCCCAGAGGGGCTCCTCGCAGCCGCAAGAGCCGCCCGAGAAGAAAGTTCCTTCTGGGCAATTGGTGATTGCCGTACATGATGATCCTTGCGGGAGGCCTGGAAACAGTAAAACTTCAGCGATCGGACTATACGTTCCATCGCCCCCACTCTCGCAGGATTGGCCCGGGACGAAAACACTGGCTATTCCAAACGTGCAGTCGGCAGTAGTGATACGCCCGCCTAAAGTTCGTAAGTCACCGGTAGCCTGCACGCTTGATGAAACTGCCGTGCCTCCCGTCCGCGCCAGATTTGTGGAATCCCATCTGACTTTATTCTTAACGGCAAAAAAGCTGCACTTCTTCGTCGCCACTTGCCGAAAGCCGAGGGTGCGCCAAACGTCAGTCAACTGACAGTAGACGACAAACTCTCGGCCTACAGGTGCGTTTATTCTTTCCCTAGACCAAGGGATATTAGGCATATAGGTAAAGACCCGGGCGTAAGAGAGAGCTGAAAATGTTAAGAATAGGAGAGCGGCCACGGTAAGGTTTCGGCCTTTGTGTCTCATGGTTTCCTTTCTATGAGTTTCCTGGTCATATCACTAATCCACTGCTTTGTGTTTTCCCTTTGGGGACCTAAAATTCGCCCATCGCCGAGAATTGCCCCGTCGATTGTGATGTCAATGCTTTTGGGTGGGCTGACCGTTGGGAGTTCCAGAGAGATAAATGATCGGCTGTCTTCAAACGAAGGTAATCCGCGAACCATACGAATACGGTCCACGCCCACACCGGTTAGCCACCGAGAGTATGGAGGAATGACTGGATGCTTGACTAAAAGCCTCTTGATCTTTGCCGGATCACTTTCTAGAGAGACATTTGGATCCAAAATCACTTCCCTCGCTAATGCCTTCTTCCCATCCTGCGACGTGATCTCATAAAGCAACACAGCCGCTATAATGTGATGTTCACCATGGTTGGTTAAGACCACTGCCTGCCACGATCTTTCTGGATAAGCTACCTCAAGAGTCAGCCCTATCGACTCAAGACCCTTTGCAGTAACAGATGGCATAGTGCTACTCATATTTCTTGGCCGCGAAATGATAAAGAATCCAGCGCTTAGTAGTACAAGTGTAAGGAATGTTATCGAAAACAACTTCTTCCTCTGCAGTGACACTCGAAGCATTGTTTTTTGTAACGGTACGAGGATTCGGTGGATGAGAAATGACAGCACCAATAGCAACCGGAACAATCAGGGGATTATTGTTGTCATAACAACACGCGAGGTGAAAAAGGCTGCCTGATTACTGTTCCACCACCTTATCCGAGCCTTAGCATTGCGGTCAATTCCAGAGCCCCGCCCAGATTGGCTATTCCTTGTCTGAATTGGCTGGGACTTCAAAAACAGGGAAAGTTTGACTCTGTGCTCGGCATTGAGTCGGAGATAGGCCGTACGCCTCCTTGAAGTCGTGCGCGAAATGACTGTCGCCGCCGACTCCGACGCGATGCATGATCTCTTTCACACTTAGAAAAGTAGTACCTAGAAGCACTCGTGCTTCTTCCATGCGTACGCTCTTCCGGTACTGCGCAAGAGTCTGGCCTGTCTCAGCCTTAAATAAGTGGCGCAAGCGTGATGGTGAGAGATTCACACACAGCGAGAGATCGGTGATCAGCAAACCGCGACGTGTATCGGCTTTCAGTTTAGAACAGATATTTTGAATTCTATGATCCACTGGGAGCTGATTGAGGCTGCTCGAACCGGACAGGCAAATTCTGGCTAACGCCAGGATTCGGGTAATGCCCAGACTAGAATTATTAAGAGGAGCGGCGTCGATAGCAAATGCTGATAACAATTGCGGTCTATGGACTTCGAACCTACGCTCGCTCGACTTAGTTGTCAATCTTTCCTAAGGATTTGGATAATCGTATAACGGTCCATTAGTGAGTGAATTTCAGGAGGGTTCCCGCGCAGCAAGCATTCTTTCATCGACCAGGATTTGCGGCGGGAATTTTACGGAGGACTTTCTCGTAATACTGAATGTATTTCGGAATTACGATGTCAGTCCGGTAACGTGAGATTGCCGATTCGCGCGCGCTTTTGCCCATTTTTTTTCGTAAATCCGAATCAGCTAACAAGCGTCCGGCGTCTTCAGCCATCTTTTCCACGTCACCCACGTCGCTCAAGTATCCGGTCCCCCCATCCGTAACCACTTCCGGCAGGCCGCCTACACGCGAGGCCACGACGGGCACTTCGCAAGCCATCGCCTCAAGCGCGGCGAGACCAAACGATTCCTGTTCCGAAGGCAACAACAAAACGTCGGAGGCCGAAAGATAGTCAACTATGTTTGGCTGCTTACCGACAAACGTGATCTTGTCGTCGACTTTGAGACAACGAGCGCGATGTTCAACATTTGTTCTTTCGCTGCCATCGCCTACCATCACCAGCCGCGTGACAATTCCCGAGTTCAAAACCCGCGCCAGTATTTCAACGCAATCGACCGGTCGTTTCACAGGTCGAAAGTTTGAGACATGGACCAGCAATGGTTCGCCCGCTGGGGAAAGCTTCGCTCGCAACTCCTCAACCGGATGACGCGCATACTCGGATTGACATACGAAGTTTGGAATTACCTCGATATCGTCAAACTGAAATGTCTCCTTCGTCTCTTCTTTCAAATAATTCGAAATTGCGGTTACGCCGTCTGACTGCACGATTCCGTAGCGCGTTATCGGGAGATACGATCGATCGGCGCCCACGAGAGTTATGTCAGTTCCGTGCAGAGTAGTAATGACTGGCAGATAACGATTTGGTTTTAGAGATTCACGCGCGAGTATGGCGCTAATCGAATGAGGAATGGCGTAGTGAACATGCAGCAGATCGAGGTTCTCGGTTTCGGCGACTTTGGCCATCTTGGTCGCCAACGCGAGGGTGTAAGGCTGATGTTCAAACAGCGGGTACGACATCATTTCTACTTCATGGAAACGCACACGCTCGCTTAGTTGAGTCAGTCGGGTGGGCAAAGCGGAAGCTATGAAGTGGACCGTGTGCCCTCGTTCCGCAAGTTCCTTCCCCAGTTCGGAGCCTACGATGCCGCTCCCGCCGTAGGTTGGATAGACAGTGATGCCGATGTTCATAAAGCAGAAGTCAGAAGTCAGAAGTCAGAAGTCAGAAGTCAGAAGTCAGAAGTCAGAAGTCAGAAGTCAGGTAGAGGTTAGTCCGTTCGAAGACGAATGCCAACTACTGATAACCGCTAACCTCTAACTTTGTCATAAGTGACCGTTGATCCTCTGACTTCTGATCTCTGACCCCTGATCTCTGATCTCCGACCTCTGGCCTCTGATCTCTGATCTCTGATCTTTGACCTCTGATCTCTGGCCTCTGGCCTCTGACTTCTGACCGCGCAAAAAAAAGCAGAGGCAAGCGACCCTCGCAATCGCCTGCCTCTATCTCAGCTTGGCTCACCTTATTTTGTAAGGGGGGGCAAGTGAGGGGACGGAGTATATGCCCGCTGGCCCACTTTGGCAATAGTTCTTTGTAGTGAAAAAAGTCGCATTTTGCTGGGCATTTAGGCTGCCAAAAACTTGCCGTGTGGCCCTCTCCCGGGACTGCGATTGTTGAGTAAAGCCGCTATAATGGTAACCGCATCAAAACGTCGAAAGGTTCTGCTTGCCAATCGTGGCAAACAAATGGAGATCAGGTAATGCCGAAGATCAGTGATATTGAAGAAACACCCAATCCAAATGCCGTGAAGTTCATACTCAAAGAGCCGGTAAGTAATGGTACTGCGCATCAATATGGCTCCGCCGATTTGGCAGAGAATGATTCGTTAGCAAAGGCATTATTTGACGTGGGCCATATAGTCTCCGTGTTTTACATGGACAAGATGATCACCGTGGAAAAGGACGACGAAGGAGACTGGGACGATTTGCTCCCCACGTTGGCTGTACCCATTCGTGCCACTCCAGCCGTCAATTCAGCCGCGGCTGCCGCAGCTGCCGTCGGGGGAGCGATTGCGGCTGTGACCAGCGACGATCCACGGCTGGTCAAAATCAACGACATCCTGGACGAGAAAGTAAGGCCGGCCTTGATGGGCGATGGCGGTTATCTGGAGATTATAGGTTTGAAGGAACACACCTTGAGTATCCGTTACCAGGGCGCGTGCGGCAGCTGCCCCAGCTCGTTAACGGGTACGCTCATGGCCATAGAAGGTATGCTGAAGCAAGAGGTGGATCCCGAACTGGAAGTAATCGCTGTTTGATGGCGTAACGCAAACTGTTAGTTGGTGGCTTCGTAACGCAAACTGTTAGTTTGCGGACCGTCCGCCTGAGACCACGTCGAAGCAATTCCACCGTCCGCAAACTCACAGTTTGCGTTTCCTTTTCTTTCCGGAACCAATGTTCTCCCAACACGTTTAATTCCTTCGGCTAGCTGTATCTTTCCGCGGTATCTTTTTCCAGCAGGAGAATTATCATGGCCCACCGCCCATCACTCGCAACATCCCTGTTGTTGCCGTTGCTTCTGTTTTCATTCTCAACGTCAGCCACGGCACAGGCGACTTCCGACAAACCTGGGGCGCAACCAAAGCCTTCGTCCAGTACCGCAAAATCGACCACGCCGAGCAAAAGCGCTGCGGCAGCGGCAAAGGCCAGGATTGACCAGCAACATGCATTAGCGATCTCTCTTCTAGTTTCCCTCTCTAACGACGCACGCAGTTTTCCGGATCAACGGCTGCGCGCGCGTACGCTTTCGCGCATAGCCGACGCGCTGTGGGAACCTGATCCCGAACAAGGCCGGGCATTGTTTCGCCGCGCCTGGGACGCCGCCGTGGTCTCCGACCAGGAATCGCTGCGGAAGATGGAAGAAGAGCGCAAACAGCAGGAAGCAAAGACGGGATCTTTTTCGATCGCGATGCCGCCGGATATCCGTTCAGAGGTGTTGAGGCTGGCGTCCCGTCACGATCGCGCGCTGGGTGAAGAGCTACTCGAAAAAATGACCGACGCGAAGAAACAGGAAGCCACCGAGGCCGCATCTCCGTCGCGCCTCGATCCCTTTGAAACTCCGGCTGCGGTCCGTCAGCGACTGCGCCTCGCGCGACAGTTACTCGATAGCGACGTAGAACGCGCGATGCAGTTTGCCGATCCCGGTCTTGTGACAGTGACGATGGAGGGGTTGAGTTTTCTTTCTTTCCTGCGTGAAAAGAATGCGGGTGCCGCTGATCAGCGATTCGCAAGGATGCTGGCGATCGCGGAGAATGATCTTCAGTCTGATGCAAACACAATCTCCCTGTTGTCGTCATATCTGTTTACGCCGTACCTATTTGTTACCTTCCTGCCCAGCGGCGGTCAGCAGTCTTCTCAAATGAATAATCGCGTCGACCCGCCGGAGGTGGCGCCGGAAATGCGCGCCGCCTTCTTCCGCACGGCTGCTCAGGTCTTGCTGCGGCCATCGCCAAACCAGGAGCTTGACCGCAGCTCGTCGGGCAAACAGGGGAAATATCTGGTCATCCGGCGTCTGATGCCGCTCTTCGAGAAGCACGCTGCCAGGGAAATAGTTGAACAACTGCGTGCTGAAGCGACGTCACTCGCGCAGGGGGTGGAGGCCAACCAGCGGGAGAACGAGGACGACTCGATTCAACGAGGCATCGCGCCTGAACGAAATGCTCAAGATATTGAGAAGTCGCTGCTTGATCGGCTCGAACGGGCCAAGACTTCACAGGAACGGGACGGTCTTTACCTGCAACTGGCAAACAGGTCGGCGGGCAAGGGAGATATGCTGGCTCGCGACTATGCAGACAAGATCGAAGACATGGATTTGCGGAAACAGGCCAAGACCTACATCGATATGTCGCTAGCGATGACTCTGGTCGAGAAAAAGGACTTCGAGAAGGCATTGATGTTAGCTGATAAGGGCGAGCTGACGCCGATTCAAAAGGTGTGGTTGTTGGCCCAGGCTGCCAAGGCAATGCCGCCGGCGGATCGGGAGAAAGCAATCGAAGTTATCGAACAGGCGACCGTGGTCGCGCGACGTATCGGAGGTACCGAAGCAGACCGCCCACGTGCGCTCCTGGCAGTCGCGAATGCTTATCTGACAACGGATCGCGCGCGCGCCTGGGAGATGATGCTGGAAGTGGTCAAAGCTTCAAACTCCGCGGAAGGCTTCACAGGAGAAGACGGCCGGTTGATGATGCGTTTGCAATCCAAGCTTCAAACTTCAATGCGCACAAGCACGGTTGATGATTTCAACCTGGCTGGAATTTTTCGGACGCTGGCGGTGGAGAATGCGTCGCAGTCAGTGGAGATAGCGCGCAGCTTTGAAGGCGAGGGGCCGCGGGCCAGCGCGCTAATTGCAGTTGCTCGTGCGCTGTTGGCAGAGAAGCCGAAGGCGTGAAGAGGGTGTTGGATTTAGGGTTTTGGGTTTAGGGGGTTGGGGGTTGGGGGTTGTACTCCGGTACCGCAACACCCTACACCCTGACCCCACCTACACCCTTCACCCTTCACCCCAACACCCTACACCCTCACGAGTAGATATTCATTGGCCTGGTCAGCAGTGCCACCGGATCGTCCACATTCAATGCCTCACGAACGTAGAACGGCTCGCCCGCTTCCACTCCGATCAGTGAGCCGAAGTAACGCATTCGATATTCGATCTGATCCAGGAAGCCCGGGTCGCTGATACGCGTCAGCGGTTCAACGGAGTCGGGCCGGTAAAACTGCGTTACATGGGCCTTAATTGATGCCATCTTCTCGTCGACAAACTCCGAGACATCCACGATAAACGACGGCACCACCTGCCGCGAAAAAAGCGAATGCATGAGTGACGGCATGCGTGAAAGTTTCTCGCCGCTGGCTTCGTCGTAACGCGCCATGGTCGCCAGCCGCGCTGCTTCGCGAACGATGCGACATGTATTGGCGTGATCCGGATGCGGGTCATCCCAGTGGGTGGTTAGCAACACCTTGGGTTTATGCGCGCGCAAAACTCTAACCACGGCGCTGCGTGCTTCTTCGGTGGGCCAGATATGCCCGTCCGGCTGTTCCAGGTTAAGCCGCAAATCGAGCTTCAAAATCCGTGCAGCCTCGCGCGCTTCTTCATCCCGCAACTCAGGTGTGCCGCGGGTTCCCATTTCGCCGCGTGTCATGTCCAGGACACCGGTGGTGTAACCCTGCGACTTTAGTTTCAGCAGCGTGCCTGAGACGGAAAGTTCTGCATCGTCAGGGTGGGAGAAAATTGCCAACACGTCGAGCTGGACCTGTGAATCAGTCATTGTGTGTTGAGGTTTAACTAATGGCGCGCGGTTGGTCAAGTGTGACCATACAGAACCGAGCGGGGTAGCGCCGGATCGCAGAGGCGTCGTCGTAAGTCTCTCGATAGTCTCCAGTCAATGGTTTTCACTCAGTTCTTTTTCCTCAAGCCTCAATCGGGGTAGACTCTGGCATCCGGCGCTACCGCGCTCGCTTCTGTAATGAGCTCAAGCTGACCGCAAACAAACAGTTTGCTTAAGATTTTATGAAACTTATCGTACTGGGGTCTGGTACTTCCGTTCCACATGCGCAACGCGCCTCAGCGGGATTTTGGCTGGAAACAGAAAGTGGAACTCTCGTACTGGACTTCAGCGGCGACACTTCTCACCGGATGGCCGAAGAAGAGCTCGACTGGGCGAATCTTGATGCCATCTGGCTCAGTCATTTTCATCTCGACCATCTGGGCGGGCTGGCGCCGTTTCTTTTCGGAACCAAGCATGGGCCGACGACCCAACAACGCACCAAACCACTCTATGTCTATGGTCCAGAAGGTTTCAAGAACATCCTCGCCGCCGTCGACAATTCATACGATTATCAATTGATGAAGCAGCCGTTTCCGCTGAAATTGGTGGAGGTGCCCGCCCCCAGTTCGTTTGAACTTCTCCCCGGTCTTACGGCAACCACGTTTTCCACGCCCCACACAAAAGAGAGCATGGCCATCCGGGTGAAAGACAAAAGCGGTAGTCAGTTGGTCTATACCTCTGACACGGGATACTCTGAAGAGTTAGCTGAATTTGCTTCGGGCGTAACGGTCCTGCTTATGGAGTGTTCGTTTCGCAAGAACAAGCCGGTGAAACTACACCTGGAACTAGGCGAGGCAATGCAACTCGCAAACAGATGTCAGCCTCAGAAGTTAGTGTTAACGCATCTTTATCCTGAATGGGACGGCATCGATCTTGCCGCTGAAGCGCGACCACTATGGACAGGAGAAACGATCGAGGCAGTCGATGGATTACGCCTAAAGTTTTAGTCCGCTTTGCACAAAAGTTGGGGAAGCCGACTAAATCTGAACCGGGAGCGATAGCGACCGGGTAAGCGGTGGTGTGAAGCTGGCTTCGTATGTCTATTTTTCTAAATAATTTCTTAACCGGGCAGTACCCGGTCGCTACTGCTCGGTTCTGATTTGCGCGTTGAGCGCGATAATTCGACTTTTTGTGCGACGCCGTTTTAGTCACTTAGTTTCAGGACCGTAGGATGTTATGAACATGCAGTCCACTGCACGAACATTGTTGTTGCTCATTGTGATCGGTTTGGCGTTCGCTACCCAATCGCAGACTCCAATTAAAGAAGCCAAGGATTCGGGACAACCAACGACTTCCGACACCCACTTACTTGAAGTCGGACAGGCCGCCAAAGTTCGTTCATTACCGAACTCCTCAGACCAGATCAAAGTAGTTTCCTACAATATTCGTTGGCGCGGCGGCGAAGAATTGCGCAAGCTGGCGCAGTTGCTGAAGGACGATCCCGAGATCGGCGGGGCATCTATTCTCGGCCTTCAGGAAGTCGATCGAAAGCGAAATCGGACGGGCAACATTAATACGGCCAAATTCCTCGCAGATGAGTTAGGCATGCACTACGCCTGGGCCGCGCCTCCAAGTCCCAAGCCTGACAAGGAGGAAGAGACTGGTGTGCTACTGCTGAGCCCATATCCTTTGACCGATGTGCGTCGAATCGTATTGCCTCACGAGGGCCCGAATAAGCGTCGCAGGGCAGGAATTGGCGCCACTGTGAAAATTGGAGAGTCGAGCTTGCGAGTTTATTCGGTGCATTCGGAAAACCGGACGGCAACGGACAAGAAACTGGATCAGATGAAAGCTGTGCTGAAAGATCTGGCTGGCTATCCAAAAGATATGCCGGCCATCGTGATGGGCGACTTAAACACCTGGGAACCTGGCGCCGGCGGCAAGACTTCCAAACTTTTCACGAGCGAAGGCTTTCATACACCGTTTGATGGTGACGCGACTTTTTCCCAGCGAGTGCTGATGGTCCCGATCAAATTCAGACTGGACTGGGTTTGGTTGCGCAACCTCGAGGCGACAAAGGCCGGCATAGACAAGAAGATTTCCTTGTCCGACCATTGGCCTTTGTGGGTTGCACTTAGAATAAAAACTGTGAGAGTCTGACGGCTTCGCAAAAGGGCGTGTAGAGTTTAAGAGCGGCATGCAGCTACTTATGAAGCACTTAACGCGTCTCGAAGCACGCAAGTTGAAGGTTAACTTCTGTTTACTAAACTGAACGTCTTTATAATCAACATTGTCTAAGATGAAGTGTCCAGTGTGTAGCAGGCGAACTGGTTGGACCAGAACGCGCTGCCCGGCGTGTCGAACGAAACTGTTTCAGTGGTACGTCATCGCCGTTATTCTTTTCCTGGTGGCGTGCTATGGTGCGCTGCTAATCATGGACGTGTTTTCAAAATACATGCGTTGATTCTTCAGCCTGCGGAGCGGGCGAAAGCGTGAAGCCTGGGGTGGAGCGAAGCGCAACCCCAGGTTGCCGACGCAAGACATAAATTAGCCCGCGAAGTGGGCGACAGCCGTAACAGGTTAAGGACTGTCGCCCGCTATCGCGGGCTGTAATTATTCTCAACTGATTGTTTCCTGGGGTTCCGCTTCGCTTCACCCCAGGCTTTACGCCATCGCCCAGCTTCGCGGGCTGAAGAACCGACCTACCGAACGCTCACCGTAATACTATTCGAGGTCAGTGCATTCCCCGTCGCCCTTTGCAACTCCGCGATCGCTTTGTTGAGATCGGTTTGCGCTCGAAGCTCATTCCCACGAGCCGTGGTCAAGGCCGTTTGACGCTCCAGCACGAGGAACACCGTGGATTGACCGGCATCGAGTTTTCTTTGTTCACTCTGATATTGCTGCTCGCTTGCCTGCCGGGCGATGCTTGCCGCGCGCAAACGCGCTTCATTGCTTCGCACTGCCTGTAACGCATTCCTCACGTCCACCTGAATCGCTTGTTCCAGCTGTTCCCGCTGCGTGGCAATCCGCTCGCCTTCTACCAACGAGCGACCGAGTTGCGCCTTCGCCGTGCGATTTCTCAAGGGCAGGTTAATTTGCACTCCCGCTCTGAAATTCGTGAACTTGTTGCCGAGAAGGTTCTGGATCGATTGGTCGTAACCCCCGATAAGATTCCCTGACAGAGCTTGCACAGGTGGCGCCGGCAAAACCGGGAGACCATTCAGCCGCGACAACAGATCGACTCGCTCGCGCAATTCGGTATTCGATCCGATGAAGGGGTTGCTGCCGTCTACGTTGACCGCGCCAGCCAGTCCTACCATTCCGTAAGTCGCGAAAAGATCGATCGCCGGCTTGGTCTGGTCTTTAAAAAACCTCTGGTCGATCTGGTTGATCTCTCGCGCCAAATTCGATTGTTGCAACTCAGGCCGGTTCTCCAGTGCAGTCTTTAACGCTTCAGGCAAGGACACCTGGGGAGCTGCAATATCCACCGAGTCGGTTGGAATGACGGATAAATTCCAGAGATCTGACTGGCGGTTTACTGCTATCAGGTTTTTCAAATTGTTTTCACTACGCGCGACTTCTTCAAGTGAGCTAAAGAGCGTTTGCTCGAAACCCGCCACCTGCGCTTCCGCCGCAACAATATCGATCGGCGCGAGGGCCCCTTCGTTGACCATTCTCCTGTTGTGTTCCAACTGTAAGCGCGAATCGCGCACGGCATCCTTTTGGACCTGCAAGTTTCTGAGCGCAAACACCAGATCCCAATACGCCCTTTGGACGCCGGTGATCGTTTCGATGGCCCGCTGACGAAACTGCGCGTCGGTCAACGATAGGTTCTTCTTTGCTATTTCTATCTGACGACGGCTGTTATCAAAACGAAGTCCGCGAAACAGCGGTTGCGTATAAGTAAAGTTGAGCGCTGTCGGGTATTGGGGATTCAGAGCAGCAAACAGGTTGTTGGTGGTAAGCCGAACCGAAGAAAAATCGAGTTTATAATTTCCACCAAAAGCAGGTGTCAAACCTTCAAGCCTGGCATTCGCTGTGTAGTCCGTTTGCGTAATCGAAGCATCAGCACCGCCTCCGCTCAGAAAACTCGAGATTGGACTCTCAATTCTCTCGTAGTAGGACGAAGAAACGATGCGCGGGTCATAGATGCCCCGGGCCCCCTTCAAATCAAACTCCGCGATCCTGACGTTGTGACGCGCTACCTCGATGTCCTTGTTGTTTTCCAAAGCCATCGCCAGTGCCTCGCGTAGGGACAGAGGCCGTTGCTGGTCCATATCGACGCCTACGCGGCCTAGCTCCGGCAGAGGCCGATCTGCCGGACGAAAATCAGGCGCGATTGTAGGGACCGTCAAATCCTGGGTTGATGGAATCGGGGTCGGGCTCGGAGTGGGCGTTTGGCCAATAGCTGTTTGAGAGCATAAGAAAATTGCCAACGCGAAGAGCGCGGCTTTGCCGCCGCACAATGCGGAAAGGCTACGCCTTTCCGGACGCGCACCTATCCCGGATGAGGCTGCGCCTCTGTCTGGATGGCGAGGCATAACCTCGGATGGTTTATTTTTTGATGCACCAGGAAAGGCAGAGCCTTTCCGCACTGTGCGGCGGCAGAGCCGCGAAAGAAAGCGTGTGCTGTATTCCATCATTAATGTAACTCAGTATCCTCGGCAGTAAGCCGACCGTCAGAGGCGTTGGAATGTAACCCGACGCCCTCCCTGACGGTCGGGCGACTGCCCCCTTAATTTCTCGAAATCAAACCCAGCAGCGACGTTGTCGCATCCGCGGTCCGGCGTCGTATGCGACCAAACACTCCAGTAACTCCGCGCCCAATCATTCCCCAAACCCGGCTGCGCCCGAGATCGTCAAACAGCGAATAGAAAACCGGCACCGCTAGAAGCGTCAGCAACAAACAGAGCGATTGTCCGCCCACAACCAGCACGCCGATGGATCGGTTCGTCCCCGAGCCTGGACCACTGGAGATCGTCAGCGGCAACATGCCCGCAACCAATGCGATCGTAGTCATTAGAATTGGCCGCAGGCGTTCGCGGTTAGCGCGCACGATTGCTTCCAGCCGCGTCATGCCCTGGGCGCGCAGACCGTTTGTGTGATCGATCTGCAGAATTGCGTTCTTCTTAACCACGCCAAACAGCAGCAACAAACCGAGACCAGAAAAAATGTTTACTGTCTGTCCGGTGATCAGCAACGAAACGATGCCAAACGGAATTGCCAGCGGCAGTGTCAGCAGAATCGTCACCGGGTGAATAAACGATTCAAACTGCGCCGCCAGCACCATGTACATAAAGACAAAAGACAACACGAACGCGAGCATGAAGTAGTAGCCGGCGCGACCCAGCTCTTTCGAACGACCTGCCAGGCCGGTCGTGTAAGACGGGTCGATGTTTACCTCTTTGGCAAACTGGTTCATCTTCTCAATCACATCAGCCTGCGAGCCGCCCGGCCTGACGTTGCCTAGCAACATCACCTGGCGCTGACGATTGAGCCGGTCGATTGCGGACGGGCCTGTGCCTTCTTCGATGCGCACGAGATTGTCCAAACTCACCCAGCCAATTTTGGAAGAGGCAACGATCATGCGCCGCAAGCCTTCCACGCTGGCGCGATACTCCCCAATCGCGCGGACCCTCACGTCGTATTGATCCGTTCCGGCATTAAAGGTCGACACTTTCGTACCTGCAACGAGGGTGTTCAAGGCCTGGGCAATATCACCCACACGAACTCCAAGATCAGCGGCCCGCGCGCGATCGATGATCACGCGCAACTCAGGCTTGCCCGTCACCAAAGTCGAATCGGCATCGACGACATCGGGAATGGTCTTCATCTTTGCCAGCATGGCGTCCGAATACTCAGTGAGCTTAGTGAGATCGGGACCGCCTATCACATACTGGAGATCGGCATTTCGGAAACCGCCGCCGGAAAACGCTGCGACCTGCTGCACGCTGGTACGAAGTTGTCCCGGATATTCCTTCAGGTATTTACCCAGTATCTCCGAGCGCGCCTTAACCATCAGATCGTCTTGCGAAACGCTGCGCTCTTCCAATGGCTGTAGTTTGACGTAAATGGAGGCGACGTTTACTTGTTCCTGCTGCCCACCGCCAACGGTCGTTAGGGTGTCGGAAACTCCCGTGAGTTTTCTAACGTCTGCGGCGATCTTCTCCGTAAGAGTCGAAGTAAAAGCCAGTGTCGAACCTTCGGGCGTGCGCACGGTAAGCTCAAACTGCGATTGGTCGTCCACCGGCAAAAAGTTTTTCCCGACGAACATGAACAAAGGCACGATGCTGACGATTACCAACAGGCAGGCGACTACGATGACCCAGCGATGGCCCATGGACCAGGTCAGCAGTCGCGTGTAGGTCCGATCAATCGGACGATACCATCGCGACTGTTTCGAACCGTGATCTGAAGGTTCAGTAAGCCGCTCGATCGGCCCTTCCTCGTCATTTTTACTGCGCTTGATTAACCGCGCCGCCAGCATAGGCGTGAGCGTGAATGAGACGAGGAGCGAGACTGCGATCGCAAAGGACGACGTCAAACCAAACGACGACATGAAGCGGCCCACGATGCCGCCCATGAATCCGACCGGCAGGAACACTGCCAGGAGCGACAGGGTAGTGGCTGAGACCGCCAGGCCGATTTCTCGCGTACCTTCGATGGCCGCCTGAAATGGCGGCATTCCCTTCTCCTCAATAAACCTATAGATGTTTTCCAGCACCACGATCGCGTCGTCGATCACGATACCCACCATCAGGGTCAACGCGAGCATCGTGATGTTGTTGAGCGTGAAGCCCATCAACGCCATCAGACCAAACGTCGCAATCAATGAGGTGGGAATGGCCAGGGCCGCAATGATCGTGGAGCGGAAGCTCCAGAGAAAAATAAAGACGACGATGGCTGCGAGTATGCTGCCTTCGATAAGGTGCGTTTGAATTGCCTGAATCGAAGCTTTGATAAAGATGGACTGATCGCCCACCACCTCAGTCTTGAAGCCCGCCGGCAAAGTCTTCTGAACTTCAAGCAGACGCTCCTTCACCGCATCCGCGATCGCAACCGTGTTTTGTCCCGACTGTTTCGATATGACGAGGGTAACGGCGGGCTGGCCGTTAAGCCGGGCTTCCGTACGTGGTTCTTCGGCTCCGTCTTCCGCATAACCGACGTCGCTGAGCTTTACTGAATAGTTTCCCCGGCTGCCGATAACCAGATTATTAAACTCAGCCGGCGACACGATGCGGCCCATCGTTCTGACAGTTAACTCGCGCGTGCCTTCATCGACGCGGCCTCCCGGCAGTTCCATGTTCTGAGCGCGCACAGCGTCGGCCACTTGCGCGACCGTGACATTAAAAGCGCGCAGCTTGTCAGGATCTACCCAGACCTGAATCTCACGTTGCCGGCCGCCGATAATCTGGACCTGGCCTACACCGCTGATCGACTCGACCTGTTGCTTGATTCTCTTGTCGGCGATATCAGTAACTTCACGCAGTGAACGAGGAGCGGAAACCGCGATGCGCACGACGGGCGCCGCATCGGTATCCAGCTTCTGGACCATCGGCTGTTCGGCCGTGACCGGCAGGTCGTTAACGATCAAATCAACTTTGTTGCGCACTTCCTGCGCAGCAATGTCCGGATTTTTTTCCAGCAGGAAGGTAATGAAGACCTGGGACACACCCTCGATCGAAGTTGAGCGCAACTCGTCGATGCCGCTGATGGTGTTGACGGCGCCCTCAACTTTGTCCGTTATTTCCGTCTCGATCTCCTGGGGAGACGCGCCGGGATTGACTACCGTGACCGTGATCGTCGGCAGATCGATTTTCGGAAACAGATCGACGCCGAGCGACTGGTAGGAAAACAGTCCAACGACCGTCAGACTAAGAATCAGCATCGTCGCGAAAACCGGACGCCTGACACAAATTTCAGCTAATTTCTGCATAAAGGATTTGTACTTGGTGCTTGGTTCTTTGTGCTTTGCTTCTTCCGGTCCGCTCCGAGTTACGAAGGCCCCCCGCGAAAGGAACAAAGATCAAAGAACAAAGATCAAAGCTCTACTGTCTGACCGCTATTCCATCACTCAACAGTTCAATATTGCTGGTAGCTACCGGCTCATCTGCCGCGATGCCGCCTTTGATTTCCACCAAATCGCCATCCGCCTGCCCCAGCTGCACGACGCGCTCAAGCGCGCGGCCGTCCTTGATCACGAACACGCGGCTCACGCCTGATTCGGTGCGTATTGCTCGAGCCGGCACCAGCAGCGCGGGCTCGGATCGCGCCTGTAGAATTCTGACAGTCGCAAACTGTCCGGGCTTTAAAACGCCGCTGCCGTTTTCGATTTCTGCTTCGACGGTAAGCGTGCGCGAAGTTGGTGTGACATTCGGCGAGATGCGCGCGATGCGCCCGGCAAAATTCTTGTCCGGCCAGGCGCTCGTGGTTACCGACACTGATTGGCCCACGCGCACCTCCGGAATGGCCTGCTCCGGAATATCAATGCGCACGCGCAAAGGATTGATGCGAACAACGGTCGCGACTTTCGTCGTTGGCGAAACGTATTCGCCCAAATCGGCAGTTCGTTCGGAAACAAATCCGTCGATTGGCGAGAAGACATCGGCGTAGGACAAACTGCGCTTCGCGAGATTCAGTTGGCTTTCCGCATTGGCGACGTTGGCCCGCGCGGTCATGACCGCGGCGTTGTTCTGTCGCGCAAGGGAAAGAGCGGCTTCATACGCCTCTTTTAGTTGATCGCGTTGGGCCTTCTGCTGATCGTATAACGACCGAGAGATGTCGCCTGACTCGATCAGCTTCTCGGCGCGGCGCAGGTTTTTCTCGGCCAACTCAAAAGCTACTCGAGCGTTCGCAACCTCCGGCACTTTGGCAGGATCGAAAGCCTGTCCCGGCCGCACTCCGACTTTTTCTTCAGCCTGCCGAAGCGCTGCTTTCGCTTGCTCCACTTGCGCTTGTGCCTGCTGCACGCGCAACCTTGCATCTACATCGTCCAGCCGCACGATTGTCTGGCCGCGTTTCACGAAGCTGCCCATTTCGACGCCGACCAAAACCACCTTCCCCGCAACTGACGGCGCAATGTCCGTTGTCTCATCGCCGGCCAAGCTGCCAGTCGCCTCGAAAAATCTGGGTAACTCTCGCAGGATTGCGGGCGCGGTGGTGACATCAATCACCGCGGGCTGTGTATTAGTCTCATCTTTTCTGACGTTGGCTTTGGAGCCTCCGCACGACGTGGCGAATAGAAGGCCCACAAGGATTACTGCCAGCGACAACAAGGGCAATGGCTTGGGAGAAAACATTTACTCTATTTCTTTCTGGAGAAACTACCGACCTTCGACCCGTTCTTCGAACCGACTTTACTGGCCAGCCTCGACTCAGCTCCGGCGCTAATGCCGTTTAGCAAAATGTCTGCGAATTGCCTGGCCGCGTCTTCATTGGAAATCCTGAGCAGGCGGCGATTCGGATCCCAAAGGTTGTTATTGAGTGAATGGTGGACCACCATGCCGATAAACGCGCGCACGATGATCGCCGGATCCATCTTCACCAGGGCGCCATCTCTTTGCCGTTCGGTGATATAGCCTCCGAGCAATTCGTAAACGCGCAGCACGAATTTCTCAAAAAACATCTGGGCTAGCTCATGTCCTTCCAACGCTGAATGAAGCAGCAGGCGTTGAAACTCCGGATCCAACTCATGGTGAGTAAGAGCCCCGAGAGCCAATCGTTCGAACACAGCCCGGTCGTCTTTCTCTTTGAGTGCTTCAGAGACCATGTCCTCGGGGTTCATCGTGTCGCCAGAGCAGGCTTTATGATCGAGAATTGCGGAATAAAGCTCTTCCTTGGTTGCGAAATGCCGGAAGACCATCGCCTCCGAGACCCCGGCTGCCTGGGCTATTTCCTTGGTAGTTGTGCCGCCAAAGCCCTTGCGAGAGAAAAGACTCACTGCTACACGGAGGATCTGCAGCTTGCGGTCTTCCGCGCTCATGCGAGTGGTGGCGGCGGCCGTGTCTACCGCCTTTTTAATAATTTGTTCCTGCAACGATGGGGACTTCCTTACTCCGCTTTCAATCGGCCTTCGACGGTCAAAGTAAGTACTTACTTACCACCTGCCGCCGAAAGTTGTCAAGCTCACATAATGTTCTTTCCAGCGAGCTTAAAACTCTCTAGAGACTTAGCCAGGTAGAAAATTAGGAGTTGATTCGTAGCCCGCCCTTGGGGAGCACACAAACTCTATTTTGTGTTCGTTCATGTGGTTTAGTGTGATTCGTGGATCGTATTTAGCTCCGAACCTTAAACAAACGATCCACGAAATACACGAAATCTCACGAAACATCAGGTGCTAATGCGAGCGCTGTAGGTTCTCAACGCTTTGTATTGTTCCCGACCTACAAGGTTTCGACTGTACCCTTTCACAACAAGAGTTGCCCCTGCTAAAGCTTTGAGCGGCCTATAAAACGCGATCATTGGGAATATCCAGGCGGGCACATTGTTTGCTCATACTCAGGTGATCAATTAATCAGACAATAGGCTTAAGAAATTGTCGATCGAATTAAAAGGAGAAACACAGCATGTCGCAGAACACCACAAACTTCCCGGGAACGTCGCAGACAGGCGGTAGCACCGGAAACACAGGCAATACAGGAACAGGCATGTCCGGAACCGGCACAGGCACGGCGACTGCCACAGGCCTCGCGCAAACTGCTCAGGAGTACGGCGGAAAAATTAGCGAAGTAGCAGGCCAGGCGAGAGACTTTGTGACAGACAAGGTCGGGGTTGTCGGCGAAAAATTCAAAGAACTTCAAAACGCTGACTACGCCGAGATCGCCGAAAACGCCAAGGACTATGCGCGCAAGAATCCGGGTCAGGCCATCTTGATTTCAGCGGCCGCTGGTTTGTTGGTAGGTCTTATCCTCCGCGGACGGCGTTAACGGGGTTGGGCAGACTTCCCGTCTGCCCAAGTCTCCCCCAAAGGACCTGTTAATCAACGGAAGGCAGACAGTGTGTCTGTCCTACTCGGAAAGGAGAACGCTATGGCAGCTATAGCTCCACAGCCGACATCGACAGCGTTAACCCCTAAGAACGACGAGAGCCTGCCGGTGCTCGTCGGTCGTTTGGGTGACGACATAATGCAACTCTTCGACACAAAGGTGAGTTTGCTGAAAGTCGAAGTGAAGGAAGAAGTGAATGAGTATGCGCGAGCCGGCATACTGATTGGCGTCGGGGGAATCATTGCGGCAATCGGCTTTGCTCTTTTGAACGTTGCTGTCGCGTTTGGCATATCCACACTTCTATCAGGAACCAACCTGAGTCAACCCGCTCAGTATGCGATTGGATTCGTGGCCACAGGGGCGCTTTACCTCATTGTCGGCGCGATTATCATTTCGGCTATGAAGAACCGGTTGGCGAAACAGAATCTTGTTCCCGACCGGACTGTCGAAGAACTTAGAAAGGACAAGCAATGGCTGAAGAACGAACTTTAGGACAAGCTCGCGCTCGAGACAGCTGGGAGGAAGATCCTTCCAAAGAAGAGCTTCAGCGTCGCATGGAACAAGCGCGAGACTCAATCACAAACACCGTAACGGAGATTAAAGAAAACGTGGCCCAACAAGTAGAAACTGTGAAAGACGCTCTCGATTGGCGTGAACACTTCAAAAAACGCCCGGTGGCCTGGAGTCTGGGCGCGGCCGGAGCCGGCTTCTTTGTCGGATACGGAATTGCCGCCTGTCTCAGCGACGATGATGCAGGCAGGTATGTAGGGCAGAGTTCAACGTATGCGGGTTCGCTCACTGGCGAACCATATGCGCGTTCGCTGACTGGCGAGGTAGCACCGCCGAAGCCTGCAACGACGAATGGCAAAGACGACGGTCCGGGCTTGATCGAGAGATTTAGAGAGACGTTCAGCCTACGATCGGTTGAGCAAGGAAGCCGGCACGATCGGCGATCGCCTGCTCGACGAGCTCTCCACCACAGCGCAAACCGTGGTCTTGCCGCTGCTGTTGAAGAAGCTTCAGGGCTTGATTGGGATCGATCTCTCAAACAAGTCGGCACCGGAGAAGACACCGTCGATGCGAGCTAGCCATGAAAGCGGGATTGATGCGTTCCCCTCGCCCGCCACTCAGCCAAGTTAAATTCAAGGGGGGCTTTCAAGGGGGGCTGCTTCCCGGCGGGAAAGCAGTAAGACAAAAAAGGCGAGCCGAGGCTCGCCTTTTTGTTTTGTAAATCAGCGCATGGAGTGGTCGCTTATGAAGTGAGTAGCCCTTTCTTGTTCAGCCCGCGACAGCGGGCGATAGCGTAAAGCCTGGGGTGAAGCGCAGCGGAACCCCAGGAACTCAGAGGCGTACAACCGGAGCCCGCGGTAGCGGGCGGGCAGACCTGAGTAATGGTAACGACTGTCGCCCGCTTCACGGGCTGGAATCATGATTCGACCATTAATCTGGGGTTCCGCTGCGCTTCACCCCAGGCTTTATGCTATCGCCCGCTATCGCGGGCTGGACTCGGGGATCACGTTGACACTTAGTATTGTCGGAACCTAGACTTAGGCCTCTCTCGACGATATTCCAACAGCCCAGAGGTCCTCAATGCTCAAATACAACCCACTCGTACGAAAACTCTTTGCCGCTTCTTTCCTTTCGGTCATGCTGTTGCAAGCGCTCTCCACCCATGCCCTCGCCCAGCAGCAAGAACCACCACCCGAGTGGAAACGCGCGCTTGAGCTTTATGAGGCCCAAAATTTTGTGGACGCTCTGCCGTTGCTCGAGAAAGTCGCGGTCATCGCGCCGAACAATCCAGTTGTTCTATCGCGCTTCGGCTTCGCGTTATACGCCGTTGCTACGACTCAAAAAGACGCCGGGCTTCAAAAGAAGATGCTGGACCAAGCTCGCACGGTATTGCTGAAATCGCAGTCGCTTGGCGATAACAGTAATCTAACGCAGATCGCACTCGACGGCCTCGCGGGCGGCGGAGAGGCCGTCCCGTTCTCGCAAATCAAGGCGGCTGAAGCTGCAATTCGCGAAGGTGAGGCCGCCTTTGTCCGCGGCGACATGGACGCTGCGCTTAAGGCTTACAAGCGAGCCCTCGAGCTGGATCCAAAACTCTACGACGCTGCTCTCTACGCCGGCGATTCAGAATTTAAAAAGGCTTACGCTTCGAAGGACCCAAAATATCGCACAGAACATTTCGAGGAGGCGGGGATTTGGTTTAAAAAGGCAATCGCAATCAATCCTAATCGAGAGACTGCGTATCGATATTGGGGAGACGCTTTGCATCTCGAGGGGAAAACTGACGAGGCACGAGACAAATTTGTTGAAGCGATCGTGGCCGAACCCTACGGCCGAAAAGCATATGCAGGACTGACTCAGTGGGCTGAAAAGCACAAGCTCTCGATGGCCCACCCCAAGATCGTTGTTCCTTCCAAGGTGTCTACCGGTAAAGACGGCAACGTCACGATTACTCTGGACGAGCTGGCTGTCAAAGGGAACGAGAAGGGCACAGCCGCGTGGATGCTCTATGGACTCACACGTGCTGCATGGATGAATAACAAGAACGGATTGAGCGAAAAGTTTTCCAAAGCCTATCCAGGCGAAACTAAATATCGCCATAGCCTGGCGGAGGAAGTTGATGCTTTGAAACTTGTCTTAGTGTCGGCGTCCGAACAGTTGAAGGAGAACAAGCAAATCGAGCTGGATCCTTCAATCGTCACCTTGATGAAGCTCAACGAGGCAGGATTGCTCGAGTCGTACATTCTGTTTGTGCGCGTGGATGAGGGCATCGCGCGCGACTACGCCGCATATCGAAATGCTAACCGCGAGAAGTTGAGACGCTACTGGCTCGAGTTCGTGATTCCCAAATACTGAGAACAAGTGATGAGTGATGAGTCATGAGTGATGAGTCTTTCACTCATCACTCATCACTCATCACTATACGCATCACTCATCACTCATCACTCATCACTCATCACTATTAGTATCACTCATCACTCATCACTCATCACTCATCACTATCACGCATCACTCATCACTTTTTTGATTCTACCTACCAGGCGCAGGCTTGCGGGGCAGTTTCTGATCGTGCATTGCCGTGTTGTAAACAAACGCCGCCATGATCGCTGACGCCTGTTTCATATCATCCGCTTGAATTCGATCAAACACATCCTGGTTTGAGTGATGCGTACGCGTGTCGTATTCAATCTCATCCTGGATGAATTGGAAACCTGGCAGGCCAATCCCATCGAATGCGAGATGATCGGTACCGCTGGTATTCGAAATCGTAAGCGTGGACGCTCCCATTTCACGAAACGGCGTTAACCACTGGCGAAAGAGGGGTCGAATCGCTTCATTGCCCTGCAGATAAACACCACGAATCTTTCCAGTACCATTGTCCAGATTGAAGTAGCCACTAAGCTTTTCGTAACCAGGTTTCTTAACCAGTGTGGCTTGCGCCGCCGGTGAACCAGGCGCAGGCGCGGTTCCGCCCGGTGCAGGCGCCGCTGTCTCCATCTTGCCAAAGTGTTCTGCGACGTAAGCCCTCGATCCGAGCAGGCCCTGCTCCTCCCCACTCCAGAGTGCGATACGGATAGTGCGTCGGGGTTTGAAGTTCAAAGCTTGAAGTATCCGAACGGCTTCCATGGTAACAGCCACTCCCGCCGCGTTGTCAGTGGCGCCGGTGCCGGCGTGCCATGAATCCATGTGTCCGCCCAGCATGACGACTTCATCTTTAAGATCCGAGCCGGGTATTTCGGCGACTGTGTTGTAGCCCATCAGATCGGCATCCTGCCATTCCACGTCGAGATCGACAGTCATTTTCACGCTTTCGCCGGCCTGGACCATGCGTGCGATCCGGTTGTAATGCTCAACTGCCATCACCAGTTGGGGAATGATCTTAGGTGCAGTTTTGCTATAGGCCGGGGTTTGACGCGCCGCGCCTGGGCCCGGTGCGTCCTCTGACGAAACCTGTGGCACTGTGGCGCCCTGCACGAAAACTGTGCCGCCATCACCTACCCTGCTGGCGTCGATGAGAATCGCCGGTTCTTCGGCGTGAAGAAACTGAGAACGCCTGGTAGCGAATTGAATAGCCGCTCTTTGTTCGGGAGTCTGCGGGCCGCGGCGGCCAGTGCCTCTCCGCGGCTCAGGTGCGTCAGCCAACGCCAATAAGTCCTTTTCAACAAGCCGGGTACCTGGTGCGTCAAAATGTGCTTTTACTTCGCGCATCGCGCTGGTTAGCACGATGGCGCCTTTAAGTTTGCCCTTGAAAGCCTGCAGACCGGCCTCGTCTTTCGCGTCGACATAGACCACAGGTGCCGTGATCGGTCCCCCGGTGCTGGGCGACCACGCCTTCGGATAGGCGATTAGCGGGATCGTCAGTGGCACAGTCACCTGTGCCGAGAATCGCTTCAACGTCCAACCCCGGCCAAACGGTCCCCACGGTTCAAGACGAGAATTCTGCAGGCCCCACTTCGTCAATTGATCGCGTGTCCAATCATTGGCTCTCTTCATCCCCGGCGAAGCAGTCAGACGTGGGCCAATGACGTCGCTCAAATAGCTTAGCGTCTGCATTACCTGCGATCGATTTAGAGCTTCATCCTTGATCTTCTCGATTGGATCGTTTGGATCCCGCGCTGGCTCTGTCGATTGTGTGGCGGTGGGAGCCGGACTTGGACTCGGTGTTGGCTGCTGGGCAACTGCTGCGATGGGTTGGCTGAGAAAAATGATGAGCAGCAGAAACGCTGCATTGCGTTTTAGCATTGCGATCTCTCCAGAAGTTTTTAGAGGTTCTCTGACGATTCTGATCAAAGGTCGCTCCACGAAACATACGAACTAACACGAAATGTTATTAGTGTCCTTTCGTGTGATTCGTAAATCGTACTGCTTCGCTTACGAAACCTTGCGTGACTTCGTTTTTACTTTGGCAGGCTCAGCAGCCGCTTCGGCGTTGGAACTATAGCCGCAATCCTCGTTCGCGCAATGGCGAAAGGTGCCGTGCTTCTTTGTAGTCTTCTCGAGTAAAAACGGCGCGTTGCACTGCGGGCAGACGTCGATAACCGGTTTGTCCCAATACACTCGGTCGCAATCAGGATAAGCTGAACAACCATAAAAGACTTTGCCACGCTTCGATTTCTTAACGACCAGATCACCTTTGCAGCCCGGGCGGGCGCAGACAACGCCGGTAGACTCCTGCTTGATGTACTTGCACTTCGGATAATTTGAGCATGAGACAAATTCGCCAAAGCGTCCGGTACGTCGAACAAGCTGTGCGTCGTCTAAAGGACACTTCTCATCGAGAAGTACCGGCGCGGGCGCGGCCACACCGCTCTTGCCAATCTTTCGAATGTTCCGGCACTCAGGATAACTCGTACAGCCGAGGAATGGACCAAAGCGTCCCCGTTTCAACTGCATAGGCTTGCCACACAATTCGCAAGCTTCAGGCTCGGCAGCAGTCTCGCCTTCACCATTCTTCTCGCCTGCATTGGCGCCGCCATTTGAAGCCGCAGGGGGCTCGGCATCGCGCGTCGCTTCACACTTCAAACATTTCAGATACTTTCCGAACCGACCCCACTTGAGGACCATGCCCGGCGTTTCACACTTCAGACACACCTCATCCGTGGGCGTGTCCTTATCTTTAATCTCCGCGATATGGTGTTTGAATTTGTCCAGGTCTTCAGCAAACTTCCCGTAGAATTCGTGCAGAGCATCTGTCCACTTCAACTTCCCTTCCTCGATCGAATCGAGTTCTTCCTCCATTCGCGCGGTGTAGGTTTCGTTGAACAGATCTTCAAAGCCGCCTTCCATCAACAAGTCGTTGACGGTTTTTCCCAACTCGGTGGGATGGAAACGTCCTTCGAGTTTCTCTACGTACTCCCGAGCCAGAATGGTGGTCATGATGGCCGCATAAGTTGATGGGCGGCCAATTCCCTTTTCTTCCAGGGCTTTCACGAGAGTAGCTTCGGTGAACCGGGGCGGAGGATCAGTGAAATGCTGTTCCGGCGAGACCTGGTTGACGGCTAGCGTCTCTCCCTTCTCCACCGGCGGCAGCGTGCGCTCGGCCTCTTCATCTTCTTCGGTCTTCTCATCCCGGCCCTCCTGGTAAACCTTCAGGAAGCCGTCAAACTTCTGCACCGAGCCGGTGGCGCGGAAAATGAAACGCCCGGCCGCGATATCAATCGTGGTCTGGTCAAACACGGCGGGTGTCATCTGAGAAGCGACCATGCGCTGCCAGATCAATCGATAAAGGCGTAGTTCGTCGTTGTTTAAATACTGCGCGAGCGAGTCTGGAGTTCGTGCAATGTCGGTAGGGCGAATTGCCTCGTGAGCATCCTGGGCGTCCTTCTTGGATCGATAATGAATCGCCTTCTCCGGCAAATAAGGAGAGCCATACTGTTTGCTGATGAAATCCCTTGTCTCGCCCAGGGCTGCATCTGAAACACGCGTCGAGTCGGTTCTCATGTAAGTAATCAAACCGACGGAGCCTTCGGCGCCGAGCTCGATGCCCTCGTAAAGTTTTTGCGCGACCATCATCGTCCGTCTCACGGCGAATCCGAGTTTGCGTGCGGCCTCTTGCTGCAACTTTGAGGTAATGAACGGCGGGACAGGATTGCGTTTGCGCTCTTTGCGCGTGACCTCGTCAACAACGAAGGTTTGCTGTTGCGCCTCGGCAACGAGTTCTGCAGCCTGCGCTTCTTTGCCAATCAGAATCTCATTGCGCTTGATGTCCTGATCAAACCCGCCCGTCTTAACAGTCTGCTCGCCGACCTTGAACAATCGAGTGTCAAACGCCGGAGGAAGCTTAGCCTGAAGGTTTGCCGATATCGTCCAATACTCCGTTTTGATAAACCGTTCAATTTCCCTTTCACGTTCAACGACCATCCTGAGCGCGACTGACTGCACCCGACCCGCGCTTAGTTTGCCGCCGACAGTGCGACAAAGAAGCGGCGAAACCTTGTAGCCGACGAGTCGATCAAGCACCCGACGCGCCTGTTGGGAGTCAACCAGGTTTTGATCGATCTGTTTGGGATGATCGAACGCTTCATTGACCGCGCGCTTCGTGATCTCATTAAACATCACGCGGAAAGTGGCCTTGACGGGTCGCTTCGGCACAATCTCTTCAGCCAGGTGCTGGCAAATCGCTTCACCTTCTCGATCCGGGTCAGCCGCGAAATAGATGGTGTCGGCGTCTTTGGCAGCCTTCTTCAGCTCGGCAACGATTTTTTTGTTGTTTCGTTTTCTGGTATCCGGAATTACTTCGTAAGTTGGTTTGAAATCGTCGTCGATATCAACCCCTAAGCCTTTGGTGGGCAGATCTTTTATGTGACCTATCGAGGCCTTCACCAGATAGTCTTTTCCCAGATATTTATTTATGGTCTTCGCCTTCGCCGGCGATTCAACGATTACTAAGTTTTTTGCCATCTTCTTTTTCGTGAATCGTAAATTGTGAATCGTAAATAGTTACTGCAAGCGCTTTCTCAATTCACGATTTACGATTCACGATTTACCACCTTCACATCTTCCGCACAAAACATTTACCCGGTAGTGCTCTCACCAGGTCTCGCATTTCAAGGGTCAACAGCGCCGCCGTCAAATTCGGAATTGAAATCCTGCTTTGGTTAACCAAGGCATCAATGTGCGCAGGATTGTCCGGCGAAAGCAACCTGAAAACTGATTGCTCGTAGCCGGTCAGCCCCTGTGGCACCATCGCCAACTGGTCGGCCACCGACTTCTCCTTCTTCTTTTCACCCAGCGGCGGGGGCAGAAGCCGCGCCGCGATTTGCGGTGGCAGCTCGGCCGCGACGTCCTGCCACTGCTGCACCAACTTCGCGCCTGCACCCTTAATCAGGTAATTGGTGCCAAACGAATTACGCGAAGTAATGTTTCCAGGAACCGCAAAAACTTCTCTGTTCTGTTCTATAGCCAACCGCGCTGTAATCAAAGAACCTGAATTCTCCGCCGCCTCGACAACTACGACTCCCAAACTCAACCCGCTAATGATGCGGTTGCGATAAGGAAAGTTTTCCGAGACGGGCGGCGTCCCGAGGGGAAACTGGGAAACCATTGCGCCGCCGGCCGCGAGAATCTCCTCTCCCAGCTTCTTGTGATCGCGAGGATAGAGTTCACCGATACCGGTTCCAAGTACCGCGACCGTGCGGCCGCCCGCTTCGAGGGCTCCACGATGGGCTGCAGCATCGATGCCTCGTGCGAACCCGGATACGATGGTTACGCCGCGTTGGGCCAGGTCCCTCGCAATCATTGAAGCCGCATTCAAGCCGTAAGTTGAACACTTGCGCGATCCGACAATGGCGATGCATGGCTGGTCCAAACACTCTGACCATGCTCCAGTGACATAGAGGGCAACCGGGGGATCGTAGATCTCTCGCAACAACGACGGGTAAACGCCGTCATCGAGAATAAGTATTTCAGCGCCAAGCTTTTTGACCTTCTCGATTTCAGCTTCTGCCCGCTCATGCATATCGCGAGCAATGATGCTATCCACCGCTTCCGGCAGCAGCTTCACCTTTTCCAGCTCAGCCCGCGTCGCAGTGAAAACCGATTCAGCCGATCCGAACCGCTCCAGGAGCTTGGCCGCTGCCCTCGGGCCGATGCCCGGCGTCATGTTTAGTGCTACCCACTCTCTCATTGCCAATTTCCGATTGCCAATTGCCGATTAACAAATAGCGAAGCCATTGATGTCGCAACCCCCTTGGAGTGCGCCGACCTGTCGGCGCTTTGGCCGGTCGCGGCTTGGCGCGACCCTGGTTCGTCAGATTCCAGATAACGCTCAGCTTGCGTCTCGTCACGAGTGCGGCGCCAGGGCCGCCGCAGACCAAAGCGGTGACAGGTCACCGCACTCCAAAGAGCCGCCCGCTGCCTCGCGCCTCGTATTGCCTGCCTCCTGCCGTCTGCCGTCTGCCTCCTGCTTTAATGGCGGAGGCGTGTAGGAATCGAACCTACCTAAGCCTGTTCTCACAGTCTCACTAACGGTTTTGAAGACCGCGCCGTTCACCAGAACAGATTCGCCTCCACACAATGCATAGGCCGCTGGACGTCGCAAATGCCCAAGCCTTCGCTATCAAACAACGATGCTCCAAAGCCGAAAAACCCAAAGCTGCCACCGGAGGTTGACACCCTACGCGCCGTTTGGCGGGCCTGTCAAGGAACCCTCGCGTGCAGGCGCGTCACGCGAGATGACTGAAATATTGCTCACCTGCCATCTGCAAACTTGACGGTAAACACTCGAGATCGCTAATATGATTTTTCCGAACGGACGTTCGAATGGGCTCAAGGCGGGGTGAAAAACGCCCCAAATTCCGCACCGTTATGTGATTTCAACTCAATTTAGAGGCGGCAGAGGCAAATCGTAGATGATCAACTTTCAAACTTCTCCTGAACAATATCACCACTGGAAACTCAATATTGATGGCGAGGTCGCAACGCTTTCCATGGATGTTGCCGAGGATGCAACGCTTGCAGAAGGCTACAAGCTAAAATTGAACTCCTACGATCTCGGCGTGGACATTGAACTGGCTGATGCTGTCCAAAGAATTCGATTCGAACACCCCCACGTGAAAGTGGTCGTCGTGACCAGCCTTAAGCCACGGATCTTCTGCGCGGGCGCCAACATCTATATGCTTGGCACCTCTTCGCACGCCTTCAAAGTAAACTTTTGCAAATTTACAAACGAGACGCGTTGTTCCATTGAAGACGACTCGAAACATTCGGGCCGCAAGTATGTTGCCGCGCTTAATGGTACTGCTTCAGGCGGCGGCTACGAATTGGCGATTGCCTGCGATGAAATCTATCTGGTGGACGACGGCAACTCGGCCGTTTCCCTTCCCGAAGTTCCTTTGCTTGGCGTGTTGCCAGGCACCGGCGGATTGACGAGGCTGGTCGACAAACGTCGGATTCGTCGCGACCGCGCGGATGTCTTTTCGACGCTTGCCGAAGGCCTTAAAGGAAAGCGCGCGAAAGAATGGGGACTAATCGACGGGTATTTCCCCACCAGCAAGTTTGATGAGGCAGTCGAAGCACGTGTGCGGGAGATAGGTAACGGTGTAAAGCAAACTGTTAGTTTGCTTACCGGGGAACAGAAGACCGACGGTGAGCAAGCGAAGTCTGGAGAAACCGTTAACACGCCCGATGCGGATCGTTCGCAAACTAACAGTTTGCGTTACGGTATCAAACTGAACCCGGTCGAGTTTGAGTTAAAGCCTTCGGGCATCGAGTACAAATACGTAAACCTGATCTTAAACCGCGAACAACGCTATGCAGATCTGACCGTTCATGGGCCGGAAGCTGCTCTTCCAACCGACGTCGATGAGATCCGGAAACTCGGCGATTCTTACTGGGCGCTGCAGGCGTTTCGTGAGTTGGACAATGCGCTGTTGCATTTGCGGGTTAACGAACCGGAGATTGGCTTAGTGTGCCTTCGAACGAAAGGCAACGCCAGGGATGTGTTGGGCGTGGACCGGACACTGGCGGCGAATCAAGACCATTGGCTGATTCGCGAGCTCACGTTAAATATGGCACGCGTCCTACGACGTCTGGATCTGACTGCGAAGAGCTTCTTCGCAATTGTGGAAGCGGATAGCTGCTTTACGGGAAGCCTTCTCGAACTACTCCTGGCTTCGGATCGGAGCTACATGCTGAACGACCCCGATGCCCCGGCCACTCTTTCGACTTCAGAATTAAACGCCGGCGCCCTCCCGATGAGCAACGGACTCACGCGGCTCCAATCGCGCTTCCTGGCGACCCCGAAAAAGACCGATGAAGTGCTCGGCCATGAAGGCCCTTTCAATACGGAAGCGGCGGAAGAAGCGGGCCTGGTAACGTTCGCACCGGATGATCTCGACTGGGAAGATGAAATTCGCGTGGCGATAGAGGAAAGGACTTCTTTGTCACCCGATGCGCTGACAGGAATGGAAGCATCGCTGCGGTTTGGCGGACCGGAAACTATGGACACCAAAATCTACGGGCGGCTAACGGCCTGGCAAAACTGGATCTTTCAACGGCCAAATGCTGTTGGTCCCGAAGGGGCGCTGACGAATTATGGTAAACCGACGCAAGCCCGGTTTGATTTTAAAAGAACGTAGATCTTTGTGCTTTGTGCGTTGTGCTTGTGCTTGTTCTTTCAGTTGTTAGTAGTCAGTTGTTAGTTGTTAGTGGCTCAGGCAAAGGGGCAACTGACTACTGACCACTGACAGAAACAAAGCACAAAGTACAAAGAACAAAGAACAAAGAACAAAGTACAAAACAAGAGTAACCATGAACTTATACGAACGCATTCCTAACAACGTTAACCTAAGTGAAGACAAGAAACTTCAGCGGGCGCTGGAGAAGTGGTTGCCAAACTATCTTGCGTGGTGGCAGGAGATGGGGCCTGAAGGCTTCCAGCAGAAAGACGTCTACCTGCGAACTGCGATCAGCGTTGAGCCGGACGGTTGGGCCAACTTCGATTTCGTTAAGATGCCCGATTACCGCTGGGGCATCTTTCTCAAACCGGCCGACCCGGGCGCAACAATTGGTTTTGGTGACAACCACGGCCAGCCTGTTTACCAGGAAGTTCCAGGCGAATTCCGAAATTCACTGCGTCGCATTATCGTCACGCAGGGTGACACCGAGCCGGCCTCAGTCGAGCAACAGCGCCAGCTGGGCCAAACCTGTCCTTCGCTCTACGACCTGCGAAACTTGTTTCAAGTCAACGTCGAGGAGGGCCGTCACCTTTGGGCCATGGTCTATCTACTCCAACGATATTTCGGCCGCGACGGTCGTGACGAAGCCGACGCTCTCCTGGAACGACGCAGTGGAAACCCGGACAAGCCGCGCATCCTCGAAGCTTTTAACCAGCCCTGCGACGACTGGCTCAACTTTTTCTGTTTCACGATGTTCACCGATCGTGACGGAAAGTATCAGTTGTCCGCCCTCGCTGAATCCGGGTTTGAGCCTCTCGCGCGCACCTGCCAGTTTATGTTGACTGAGGAAGCGCATCACATGTTCGTCGGCGACACGGGGCTGAACCGGGTCGTAAAGCGCACTGCTCAGTTGATGAAGGAAGGCGATGTGCGCGAGCTGGGCGGCATTCCTCTCGACATCATTCAGAAACACGTCAACTTTTGGTTCAGTTACTCGCTCGATCTCTTTGGCGGTGAGATCAGTTCCAACGCGGCAGACTTCTTCGCTGCCGGTCTCAAGGGCCGTTACAAGGAACAGGAGCAGTATGACGACCACATTGCTGAAAACCAGACCTTCTCGATGACTGTGGTCGAGAACGGCAAACTCGACACGCGCGAGGTCGCGCTGAGAAACGCGTTGAATGAAGTCTTGCGCGGCGAGTATGTAAAAGATTGCGAGAAGGGCCTGGCGCGTTGGAACAAAACGTTGGGCGAAGCGGGCAGCAATGAACGGTTGTTTCTGCCACACAAGCGTTTTCACCGTCATGTCGGCGAATACGCCGGCCATCAATTCGACATCGAAGGAAACTTGATTACAGCGGAAGAATTTGAAAAGCGGAAGTCGGAATGGCTGCCCACGATGGAGGACCGCGAATACGTTCGCAGCTTGATGCACGCGGTGACCGAACCGGGAAAGATTGCCAACTGGATCGCGCCGCCTGCGACCGGAATCAAAGGTAAGCCGTTTGAGTTTGAGTATGTTCGGCTCTGAGAATTTGATCTTTGTGCTTTGTCAGTTGTTAGTGGTCAGTTGCCAGTTGTTAGTTGTTACTTAGTCGGTCGGCGTCCGTTGTATCGATTGCCGTTCGTTGCATATCGATTCACTGACCTCGGCAATAACAATTGACAACTAACAACTAACCAGCGACAAAGAACAAAGCACAAAGAACAAAGTTCAAAGTTCATGCAAACAAAGTACGACCAAAAGTTAGAGTTCATCCTCCGCAACGCGGCCCGAATTTTTGCCGAGAAGAATTACCATTCCACGACCATGCGCGATATTTCGCGTGCGACAAACGTCAGCCTCGCCGGCCTTTATCACTACTGCAAGTCAAAAGAAGAACTCCTCTTTCTCATCCAGGACAACTGTTTCGGTCGCGTCCTCGAACGATTGGAGGAGCGGCTTCGCGAAGTGGACGATCCTTTGGGCCGGCTGCGCATCTTTATCGAGAACCATCTATCATTCTTTGCTGCAAACATGTCCGAGATGAAAGTCCTGTCTCACGAAGCTGAGTCTCTGGCCGGCGATTTACACGCACACGTTTCCACCAAGAAGGACAAGTACACCAAGCTGGCCCGCAAGATCCTCAAAGACCTACAGCAGCCTGGCAAGTCTGAAACTGATTTGACGGTCGCCACCTACGCGCTCTTCGGAATGATGAACTGGATCTACAACTGGTATGATCCAAATGGAAAACTAAAAGTCTCGGAGTTGGTTGAGAGCGTGACCCGTCTCTTCCTGCATGGATTTGTTGCCGGAACGACACGTGAGGCACTAGACTTCGCCCCGCACGCAACGACAGAGCCTTTAAGTGTTTGGCGTGGTGCGCTGTCGGAGGACCTGCGGCGATCTTAGAAATAGGACGCAACGGTCGTTTAGATTGGGCACTTGTGCCCTCTGCGGGCGGACAAGTCCGCACTCTAAACGGAAGTTTTCATTTGCGGACAAGTCCGCACTCTAAACGCAGGTTTTGTAAACCGGGACGCGTATCATCGTCATAATAATAGGGAGAACCATCGCAAATGTCGGAAGCTGAGGCTCAAGCAAGGGAAACGAATTCGGATCTGGTCCAATATCGCGTCGAGGATGGCATCGCGTTTCTTACGCTCAATGATCCTCCGGCAAACACCTATAGCTACGACATGATGCGGGCGCTTGACCGCGCGATTCTGGCGGCGCGCATGGACGAGAGCGCCCAGGTGATTGTCATCACCGGCAACGGCGAAAAGTTTTTCTGCGCCGGGGCTGACATACAAATGCTCTCCAACGTGACGCCGACCTTCAAGTATTTCTTCTGTCTCCACGCTAACGAGACGCTTGGACGTCTCGAGCAGACTCCGAAATTGGTGATTGCCGCGATCAACGGTCATTGCGTCGGTGGCGGTTTGGAGGTTGCCATGGCTGCTGACCTGCGTATTGCCCGCAAAGGCGCCGGCAAGATGGGCCTGCCGGAAGTTTCGCTTGGGGTATTACCGGGAACGGGCGGCACACAGCGTCTCGCCAGGATAGTCGGCAAGTCTAAAGCGATTGAGCTAATGGCCTTGGGCCAGCTGTTTGATTTTGAGACCGGGCAGCAGCTGGGAATTGTGAACCAAATTGTAGAGGCAGCAACGGGAGCCGAGTTTATGGACCAGGTGGTTATATATGCAAAGCAGTTCACTACTCCCAACAAGGCCGCACTCGCAGTAGGCAGAATCAAACGCAGCGTGCAGACCGGGGCTGAGATACCGTTTGAGTCCGCGCTGGCATTAGAACGCGAACTACAACAACAGCTTTTTCAGTCAGAAGACGCCAAGGAAGGTTTGGACGCTTACGTCAACAAGCGGAAAGCGGAGTTTAAGGGACGGTAAGAAGGGTGTAGGGTGGGTAGCAGGTGTATAGAGTACAAGCTTTAACTTGCGTCGTGACAAAGATGCGACCTAAAGTTTTGCGGGCCTGTCGCGAAGACGCAACCTGAAGGTTGTACTCTGTACGCCTCTTGCGACACCCTACACCCTACACCCAAGACCCTACACCCCATTGCTTATGTACGAGCATATCAACGTCACAGAAGATTCCGGAATCTCTACCATCACACTCAACCGGCCGGAGAGGTTGAATGCTCTCGCCGGGCACATGCGGCGCGACCTGGCGGAAGCACTTGAAACTGCAGGTAGTGACCGGACCATCCATGTAGTTGTGATCACAGGCGCTGGGCGCGCTTTCTGCGCCGGTGGCGATATCGTCGCAATGGCCGAGCTCATCGAGCGTCAGGACGCAGAAGAGTTTGGACGGCTGCTGGGTTCTGCGCGCCGGGTGATCGCGGGAATTCGCCAGATGAACAAACCCGTGATTGCCGCCGTCAACGGTCCAGCCTCAGGCGCAGGCTGCAATCTCGCTCTCGCTTGTGATTTGCGTATCGCTTCGACCACGGCTAGTTTTTCTCAGTCATTTGTGAAGGTCGGTCTGCACCCGGATTGGGGTGGAACCTATTTCCTGCCTCGACTGGTCACTCCAAACAAAGCCTGCGAAATGTTCTTCCTGGGTGAAGCGATCGACGCGGAAGAGGCACTGAAGCTGGGCATCGTCAACTCCGTGGTCCAGCCGAGTGAATTAGAGAATGCGACCATGGAACTCGCACGACGACTTTCCGACGCCTCTCCAATTTCTGTCGGCGCAGCCAAACAGGCTGTCTACATGAGCCAGGCCGCTGAGCTCGAAGAGATGCTGCGTTTTGAAACGGAAGCGCAGATGCGTTGCTTCGAATCACTGGATGGCGCCGAAGGCGTGAGGGCTTTCTTGGAGAAACGTCCGCCAAAGTTTACCGGCCGGTGATCCGGGACTAACGAACTTCCGTGCATCGCATCAGTCGCTTGAATCGCTGCTCAAACCCGAAAGCTGAATCCAAGAAATGAAACTAGACAGTCGTATTGCCCTAATCACAGGCGGCGGGCGCGGCATCGGTCGCGCGATCGCCCTTGCGTTTGCGCGTGAGGGCGCAAACGTGGCGGTCGCTGCGCGCACGCTGGAGCAAGTGGAACAGGTTGCGCGTGAGATCGCTAGCCACTTTCACAAAGACGCATTTCCCATCGTGTGCGATGTTTCCGACGTTGCCAGTGTTGAAAAAGCTTTCGCTGCCGTTACTGAAAACTTCGGACGCGGTTGCGATATTCTGGTTAACAATGCCGGCATCGCCGAAAGTGCAACCATCGCGAAAACCGACGATCAGCTTTGGCAAAAGCACCTGGCCGTCAACCTCAGCGGCACTTTCTATTGCACGCGAGCAGCGATTCCACAAATGCTTGAGCAGGGCTGGGGTCGCATCATTAACATCGCATCTATTGCAGGGAAAATGGGGGCACCATATATCGCGGCTTATTCAGCTTCAAAACACGGCGTCATCGGACTGACGCGTTCCGGAGCTCTTGAATTAGCCACCAAAGGAATCACAGTCAACGCGATTTGCCCCGGTTACGTCGATACTGAGATGACCACGCGCGGCGTCGAACGAATAACTGAGAGGACTGGTCTCTCTTCTAGTGAAGCCATGGACGCGCTTAAGAAGATGAGTCCGCAAAACCGCATCATCGAACCCGAAGAAGTTGCTTCGCTGGCAGTGTTGTTGGCTTCAGAAGACGGTCGAGGAATCAACGGTCAGGCGATTAATGTCGACGGCGGCAGCGTGTTCTACTGAAATGCAGTGAGGCAACAGGTGTATAGGGGACAAGCTTCAGCTTGCGTCTTTGCGAAACCACAACCTGAACGTGAGCTCTGAACTACACGCTCAATTTAGGAGTTGAGTTTATGAATTCAGTTCGCAACTTTTTCATCTTCGCACTGGTCCTTGTTCTCGCGCCTATTGCGAGCGCAAAGGACTTAGGCACCCTGATAGTGCTGAACAAGTCAGATAACACGGTCTCCTTGATCGATCTCGGCACGCGAAAGACGGTAGCCACAGTCCCCACCGGGATCGCGCCACATGAAGTGGCCGTCTCTCCTGATGGTAAGACTGCGGTAGTGGCGAATTATGGTGCGCAAACGCCAGGAAACTCGCTAACAATCATCGACCTGCCAGGCAAGAAGGCGCTCAAGACGATCGATCTCGGCGAGTATCGTCGACCGCACGGCATCGTCTGGTTGAAAGACAATCGGGTGGCGGTGACTGCAGAGGGCAACAAAGCGCTGTTGGTTGTTGATGTCAATACGGGCAAGGTCTCGAATGCCGTCGTCACTGATCAGAACGTGTCGCACATGGTGGTGGTATCGCCAAAACACGATCGCGCGTTTGTGGCGAATATCGGCTCAGGGTCCGTTACAGTGATTGATCTCAAAGCGAACCAGCGAATCACCGATATCCAGACCGGCGCAGGAGCAGAAGGCATCGACATTTCACCTAATGAAAAAGAAGTTTGGGTAACCAACCGCGCTGCAAACACAGTTTCTGTGGTTGATACAAACTCGTTGAAAGTGACAGCGACCATCCCCTCGAAAGACTTCCCTATCCGCGCCAAGTTCACGCCCGGAGGCAAGTTTGTGCTGGTTTCCAACGCGCGCTCAGGCGACGTTGCAATTTTTGACGCGGGTACTAAGGTTGAAGTGAAGCGAGTCTCAATGCAGGTTAAGGCAAACGAGGCGAGCACGACTGGGGGACGGCTGTTCAACCAATTCGGTCAGAGTCCGGTGCCCGTTGGCATTCTGGTAGCCCCGGGCCTGGCCCATGCTTTTGTTGCTAACACTAACGCTGACATCGTCACGATGATCGATCTAAAGAGCTGGCAGATAGTGGACAGGTTGACTGCCGGCAAGGAACCCGATGGACTCGGCTATTCACGGCTAACGCTAAAGTAGGTTGTCGTAAAGCAAACTGTTAGTTTGCAATGCTTCGCAGTAGAGGCACTCAGCGCTCTCAATGGCGCCTTCCTTTTTCTCTCACAGTTTTCCTCACCCACGTTCCGCAAACTAACAGTTTGCTTTACGGTTGCTCCATCCGCTGCATCATTTCGTAGACCAGCCGCACTGGTAATCCAACGATATTGAAGTAGTCGCCTTCAATCCTCTCAATAAAGATTCCTGCTCGGCCCTGGATTGCGTACGCACCTGCCTTATCGCGCGGCTCTCCGGTGGCGACGTACCAATCGATCTCCTCCCGTGACAGTCCGCAAAAGCGAACGCGCGTGCTTTGGTGCTCAATGAGTGGATCGCCGTCGCCCCGCACGAGGGCAACGCCGGTCAACACTTCATGCCATTTGCCGCTCAACGAGGCGAGCATTCGCCTCGCGTCGTCATCGTCCCGTGGTTGACCCAAAATCTGTCCTTCAATAACGACGACAGTGTCCGCGCCTAACACAACATCCCCGGTTGCACGCTGTGCGATGGTTGCCGCTTTTTCATGAGCGAGTCGTTCAACGTAGCTCACTGCGTCTTCTGTCTCACGTCGCGTCTCATCAATATTCGCAGCCTTAGTTTCAAATTCCCAACCGACTGCGCGCAGAATCTCCGCCCGGCGCGGGCTCTTCGACGCAAGAATTATTTTTTGTTTCAGCACCCCAGGACTCTCCGTGATGTTGTGTCAATGAAGTTAGTACTACCTCGCAGTAGCGGGTGGGTTCTGTATTCCGATGCAAGACGAGCAATCGCAGGAACCCACCCGCTACCGCGAGGTGGTACTGACCTCATCTCACCGGGTGAACTTGGCATCGTAGTTCCCCCGATGTTCCGGTTCTAGAGGGTGACTTCCTCAGATTCCCCCCGCTTGTCGCCCCAAACAAATCTCCGCTACACTCCAGAATCGTTTTTACATAATGCGTGTGTCAGAGTTTGCGGTACAGAGTGCCTTCAAATGGACAAGCTGATCAAGACCTTGCCCGCGATACTTGCGGCGGCCGGAGATTCCGAAGAGGTTGCCGAGGCAGCATGTGTGGCAGCATGGAAGCATGCTGTGGGGCCGGGCCTGGGTGGTCACGCGATCCCGGTGCACTACCGGGATAAGACGCTGGTTGTCGCGGTCGCTGACCTTATCTGGCAGAAACAGTTGGAACAGCTGCGCGGGCAGCTGCTGTTTCGCTTGAACTCGATTCTGGGACACGGTGTTGTAAAGTCGATCGAGCTAAGCATTAAGCCGGAGAAGTTTAAGCACGCTGAAAGACGTGACGACGAGAATGCAGTTAAGAATACTGCAGCGGTGCCTATTGAGTTAGTGTCGGCTGCGTCGAGAATCGAAGACCCTGGTTTGCGAAGAGCGTTCCTGGGTGCAGCAATCAGTTGCGTGAACCGTTTGGAAAAATCTGAAATCTGAGATCTCAGATTTGAAATTAAAACACTATGCCGATCACTGAAGCCGACGTCGAAAAGGTTGCGCAACTGGCGCACATGGAAATAACGCCGGACGAACTGCACATCTTCGCGCCCCAAATGGCGGAGATTGTTGCTTACGTCGAAAAGTTGAATGCGGTAGACACGGGCAATATCGAACCGGCGCTCGGAGGACTGACTCGTGAGGGTGAAGCCATGGATTCTGCGCGTGACGACGTAGCAGTTCCGTCGCTGGGCCAGAAGGTGGCGCTCGCCGAAGCGCCAGATGCAGCGGAAGGCCACTTCCGTGTGCCTAAAGTTCTTTAGAAGTTACCAAAATACTATCCACGAACCACACGAAACAATGTAGTTAATATTAGTGCGCGGATTCGCGGGTAGCCTTTCGCTTTGAAATCATGAGTGAGATTGAATCGATAACAAAGAGTATCGTCGCAGGCAAGTCACCGCGCGAGGTTGTCGAAGCCTCCGTCAACGCTGCCGAAAAACTCAACCAGACGCTCAACGCGTTTCTGCAAATCGATCGTAACGGCGCCTTGAACCGCGCCGACTCAATCGCCGGTCAGGATGGAACCCTTGCCGGGATCCCCATTGCGGTCAAGGACAACATCTGCGTTCAAGGCCTACAGACTTCTTGCGGCTCGCGAATTCTCGGCGACTATCACCCTCCATATAACGCGACAGTGATTGAGCGTTTGCTGAAGGCTGGTGCGGTGGTGGTCGGCAAGACCAACTGCGATGAGTTTGCAATGGGATCGTCGAACGAGAATTCGGCTTTCGGTCCGGTGAAGAATCCCTGGGACACTTCGCGTGTTCCCGGTGGATCGTCTGGCGGTTCAGCAGCGGCGGTGGCAGCCGGCATCGTTCCTGTCGCACTCGGATCTGATACCGGCGGTTCGGTGCGCCAACCCGCGTCGCTTTGCGGCGTGTTTGGCCTGAAGCCGACTTATGGACGCAACTCTCGCTACGGCCTCGTAGCCTTTGCTTCGTCGCTGGATCAAGTTGGCGTATTTGCGCGTAGTGCTGCGGATATCGCCCACGTCCTGGGTATAACCGCGGGGCGAGACCCCCATGATGCCACCACGCCTGATGTAGCAGTGCCGGATTACGCAGCTGAGCTCACCGGCGACATCAAAGGCGCTCGCATTGGTTATCCAAAGTCTCTTTTTGGCGAGGGGTTGGATGCAGACGTCCGTGAGGTTGTAAAAGCCGCGGTCGATGTATATCGCGACCTCGGCGCTGAGATAGTCGAGGTCAACTTACCGAACGCAAAGTTCAGCATCGCGGTCTATTACATCATCGCCACCGCTGAAGCATCTTCCAACCTCGCACGTTTCGACGGGGCCCGTTATGGATTTCGCGCGGAAGACGCGCCTGAGTTGCGACAGATGTACAAGAAAACTCGCGCGGAAGGTTTTGGGCCGGAGGTTAAGCGGCGAATTATGCTGGGCACGTACGTATTATCAGCGGGTTACTACGACGCATATTACCGCAAGGCGCAACAGGTACGGTCGCTGATTAAGGACGATTTTCGCAAGGCGTTTGAGCGTTGCGATGCGATCATCACACCGACGTCGCCGACGCCCGCATTTGCGATTGGAGAGAAAGCAAACGACCCGCTCTCGATGTATTTAAGTGACATCTATACGGTGACCGCTAACCTCGCCGGTGTGCCGGGTCTAAACGTTCCCTGCGGTCTTTCGTCCAACCGTTTGCCAATCGGGTTTCAACTCCTGGGCGCGTACTGGTCGGAACCAACGCTGCTCAAACTCGCGCACGCTTACGAGACGGCGCAACCCTTCACCGAGCGTCCGGCAATCTTCGCGTAGCGCCAGCGAGTCGAAAAAACCTTCACGTTAATTCTGTAGGGCATCCCTCCGTGGGTGCCCCATCCGCGCAAAAGAACGGGGCGCCCACGGAGGGACGCCCCTACAATTTGTTCTACAGGCGAATGTTACTACGGCAGCCGCCCCGTGAGACCACCTCTCCAGTAGTAATTACTCAAGGTAAGTATTGCAACGAACCCCGTGATCAACACCAGGCCTAAGAACACGTAAGCGACTCGGACTTTACTTCCTCGCCAGCTTCGTTCCGCACGGGCAGGAGGTTCGGTCACTGTCCGGCCCAACGCATGCGCGGTCAGATTCGCTTTTGAGCTCTCAAGAATAGTCTTCAAACCATCTAAAGCTTTGTCCTCGACAATTCCTCGCTTTAATTTGCCGAAGGCGCCTTCGAGCCCGTCGACCCGCGAGCGATTCTCGTAGAAAAGATAGGATCCCGGATTAGCTCCGGGAATGTTCATGAATGCCGTCAGGGCCAGCGAAGAATCAAAATAGTGGTTGGCGTAAATCTGCCGGGCCGCAACCACCACCTGCGGGTTCTGCTGACGTCTATAGATCGTGATGTGATTGATGGCAAGGACGGGCTTGAGACCAAATTTAATCTTGGACCAGACAAGCGCATTCTCAACGATGGACGCGCCTGATTTTGAGGAACCGTTCAAATGCTCAGAAACGTCAGGAACAACGTTGTTCATGTAAGTTGACGCTCTCATTAGAGCTTTCTGTTCGTCAACTAAATGAACCTCTTCGGAATTGTCATGATATTTAATTAGCGCCGCATTTCCACGCGCCTGATAGTCACGTACATAATCCAGGAGCATCGATTTGAGAAGTTGGGTCGCACGAATCCGATAGTCTGTCGCTTCAACGTCCAACTCGTTCTTGATACGCTCAATCATCGCCGCGGACAGCTTTAACTTGCAGTCTCCAACGACGCATTCCTTCAGATCATCCAGATCGCGCTGTTCAAAAGTAAGGCCTTTTAAATCATCGAGTGTGGGTGAACTGCTGAATCGGCCAATCTCGAGAATTGCTGCACTGCTCTTTCGGGTCATGCTTTCCCTGAACGACTGGAGAAAAACATCGGCCGGAACTTCGACACCCACAATCCCGCTGACCGCCACTTCGCTTTTCTCGCTAGTTGGCAGGGAATTTACGACAGTCTGGCCCTGACCCAGTGTAGCGAAATCGACCTCATCAAAAGCTGCCGCTTCACGGAGCCGTTCGTGGAGTTCGGATATTGAATGTTGGGCTAATGCGGTGTTGGAGGCGAGGTAAATGGTCAGGCAAAACGCGAACAATATCAGAAGACAACAATACGAGCTGACCCCGAGGTTCTTGTCTGGCCTAAAAACCCGTCGTTGACGTGACCTTTTTACCTCTGGCATCTCGCCCCCTTGAATTCTTTTGTTACACAATAGTAGGAGTGAGCGGATCATGGGCATTAGGCGTGCCATAGCGAAGCCTGAAATAAGACCAAATAGTTTTTACAGATTAGTTGGTGCGGCGGGGGTCGTTCCGGGCGATATCGGCCGGTTGTGAGGCGGGCTGCTGTACATTCGGCTGAATGGTTTGAACCTTGAGAGGCTTGTCGGGAATTAAATCCCCGGTGAAGATTTCGAGGATATTCTTGGCCGTGCCCACCACAGGCGTCACATCCAATCCGACGTGGACGGCGCCGGGCACGAGCCCCTTCTTCTTGATGTCGTAGCCGGCAAAGCCAACGGTAAATACCGGGCCGATGATCGGAATTGCCTTCAGGAGTTTCTTCGTTACCTCCCAGGCGCCTCGCTTCATAAGTCCTTTTTTTGGCTTTGGTGTCATCGTTTATGGACCAACTCGCGGCCATTCAAAAGTATATGCTAGCATGCCCGCGCTTCATATCAGCCCATACAGTAAAGCCATGCGAGTCAAGTTTTGTCTTCCAATACTTGTTATTTGTGTTTCGGCACTTCTCTTTTCATGCAACCGTTCCTCGAATCCCGCCGCGCGTAAGCTCTTGATCTATACGCCGCATGGCCAGGACCTGTTGCGTGAATCCATCGCCCGCTACAAGACTCAGTATCCCGATACCGAGGTGCAGTTTCTCGATATGGGCTCGCGCGAAGTTCTCGAGCGCGTACGGGCCGAACGCAATCGTCCCCAGGCTGACTTGTGGTGGGGCGCCGCGCATACCACTTTCCAAACCGCCGCCGAAGAAAACCTTTTAGCAGTGTATAAGCCGACTTGGGCCGCAAGCGTCCCCAACGGCAGTCGTGATTCTCAGGACCGTTGGTACGGCACGTATCAAACGCCGGAAGTAATTGTTTACAACAGCGATGCCGTCAAACCTGAAGAGGCGCCGAAGGATTGGGACGATGTGCTCGATCAGAAGTGGCGCGACAAGATCCTGATCCGCAATCCGAACCCGTCGGATTCAATGCGGGCGATTTTTGGCGCGATGATTTGGCGGTTTTACAAAGACACAGGAACGCCGGAGAAGGGTTATGATTGGCTTCGACGACTGGATGCAAATGTTCATGAGTACACGGCGGACGGCACACTGTTGATGCAGAAGCTTGTGCGCCGCGAAGGCTTGCTTAGTTTGTGGAACTTGCCGGATGTGTGGCTCTATAAAGAACAAAGAAAATTTCCGGTTGGGTATGTTTTTCCGGCCAGTGGCACACCGGTTATCACAGACGGGATTGCAGTCGTACGCGGTGGTCCAAACGAAGAAGAGGCACGCCGGTTCTACGAATTCGTGACCACGCCAGAGAGCCTGGTGTTGGCGGCGAAGAAATATTATCGCATCCCGGTCCGCAACGATCTTGATCGCACACAGCTACCCGCGTGGATGAACGAGCCAGTTAACGAAATGCCGATCGATTGGGATCTGCTGCGAAAACAGAGTGGGGACTGGCTACGTTACTGGGACACGGAGATTCGCGGACGAAGTAAAAAGTGATTGACTAACGACTGCTATATAAATGGGGGAAAACTATCCACTAATCACACGAAATAGCACTAATCAGGCCGTGTTTATTCGTGTGGTTCGTGGATCGTTTTATCTTTCGTCTTAGCACCTGGGTAGAACCTACTGAGTCTGATGTCACTGCTTTCACTAAAAAACATTTCCAAGCGGTTCGACCAGGCACCGGTGGTCGCGGATGTCTGCATTGATGTGGAGCGTGGGGAATTCTTCGGTCTACTTGGTCCTTCAGGCTGCGGAAAAACAACCACGCTCAGAATGATTGCCGGATTGGAGAAACCCGATACCGGCACAATCGAGTTTGACGGAAGCGACATCACGAATCTGGCTGCCGAACGTCGCGGTTTCGGTATGGTGTTTCAGAACTACGCCCTCTTCCCTCACCTGAACGTCTTTGAAAACGTTGCCTTCGGTTTGCGCGCGCGCAAAAGACCAATCGCTGAAATCCGCGAACGTGTGAAGGGCGCGCTGGAACTTGTGCAGCTCCCGGGTTATGAAAAACGCCGCGTCGACGAACTTTCCGGCGGCCAGCAACAACGCGTGGCCATCGCGCGGGCCATCGCCATCGAACCGGCTCTATTGCTTTTCGACGAACCGCTTTCGAATCTCGATGTCAGTCTGCGAGAAGCAACGCGAGGCGAATTGCGCGAGTTAGTTGCACGGCTCGGGTTGACCGCGGTTTACGTCACCCACGATCAGGAAGAAGCTTTTGCCCTCTGCGATCGTATCAGCGTGATGTCAGGCGGGCAGATACTGCAAACCGGACGGCCACGCGATTTGTATGAACATCCCGCCCAGCTCTCCGTCGCCCGGTTCCTCGGGAGAAACAATCTGATTAAGGTCATGCGTCTCAGCTCCAGCAAAGAAGGAGTCGGGGAATTCAAGACGTTGGAAGGTGGACACGTGCTGCATGTGCCGGTTAGGCATAACGATCTGGCGCCGCTTAACAAACCTTGCATACTCGCAATTCGCCCTGAGCATGTAGTGATCACTAATGGTGACACGAAACATGAGAACGCCATCCCTTCCAGGGTGACGGAGATCGATTTTGCGGGAGCAACGTCGACCATCAAACTGGATGCAAACGGATTGGGACTGGAAGCGCTTGAACTGGCGTCTTACGAAGCTTCGGTCGGCGATAGTCGCACGGTCGTCTTACCACATGAAAAGATTTCGCTGTTGAAGGATGAGTGACTGTCGGCAAAAGGAGAAGGTATGGCACCCGCGCAGAGGTTCGTTTGCGGGCTTTGCCCTCTGATGTGCGGAAGGTCTCGGACCTTCCGATCTCTCTGTGTGTTCAGGGGCTATGCCCCTCAGTCAGGGCGGCAGCCCTTATGAGCGAGAAGCGGCCATCATCGGTGGGGCAGAGCCACCACCGCACATCGGGCGGCCAAGCCGCGAGCCGGGAACCTCAGAGACAGAATTTCTCCGACCGCTCCAATGCCTCTGGGTCTCTTTCGCCGCTTCGCTCTTTCTCACTTTCTCCGCGTCTAATCCTTTGGCTCATCGTCGCGCTCGTCCTTCTTTACGGCGTCATCTACCCAAATCTCCACGTCCTCGTGGCTTCGCTGCAACTGGATGGAAGCTGGTCACTGGCCAATTACCGCGCGGCACTGTCTCAGAGTGTTGTGCTCGAGGCGATACTCTCAAGCGTCGGCATCTCGGTCCTGACTGTTCTATTTTGCGCGTTGGTGGGCGTACCCCTGGCGTTTCTTTTTGAACGCTACACCTTTCCCGCGCGGGGAGTGTTTGCCACGCTCGCGGCGCTGCCATTAGTTCTCCCTCCCCTGGTCGGCACGGTTGCTTTCATTTTTCTATGCGGCGAATCCGGGATTCTTGCCCACCTCGTGCAGTCGGTACTTGGACTTGAAAGGCCCCCTTGGTCCCTGCGTGGTTGGACCGCGTTATTGCTCTTTCACACGTACACGATGTACCCCTTTTTCTATGTCCTGACCGGCGCCGGTCTAAGCCGAATTGACGCCGCGCTGGCTGAGGCCGGCAAAAGTTTGGGGGCAAGCAAAGTTCGTGTCCTTACTAGAATAGTATTGCCGCAACTGACGCCATCACTTGTTGCCGCGGCTCTGCTGACATTCATGACATCCATGGCTTCGTTCAGCGCCCCGTTACTCTTCGGAGGCGATGTTCGAGTGCTTACACTCGAAATCTATACGGCGCGGCAACGCGGCGACCTCACAATGGCATTGACTGAGACAGTTATACTGGCCGCAATCTCCTTAACCGCTCTGATCTTTTTCCAACGTTACGAAGGTACGCGAAGATTTGCGGCGGCGGCGATGAAGGGAACGGCGCGGAAACGCAGGGCGATCGCAACAGGAAAGGTGCGTGTGATTGCAGTCACAGCCGGGATCATTTTTTCCATCCTGCTTGTTTTGCCGGTCGCTACTTTGGTTCTCGTGAGTTTTGCGCGAGAGGGCACATGGACCACCCAGACACTCCCACCTGCATACACCCTTGCTAACTACGCGAGGATCTTCTCCGACCCTATGGCAAGCGATGCCTTTGTTAATAGCACCCTGATGTCGGCCATTGCCTCGATCGCCGCTCTGATTTGGAGTTTCTGCGTAGTGACGTTGCTGGCGAAAAAGGTCGGGAAGAAGGCTGGTGGCAGAACCTGGAAGCGCCTGGTGTCGTGGTTAATACTCGTTCCCTGGGCACTACCCGGAACTGTGGTGGCAGTCTCTTTGGCTGAAGCCTATGGTAAGCCATCTCCTTTGCTTGGCTCATTCATCCTTGTCGGCACATTCTGGATCCTGCCAGCAGTCTATTTTCTGCGCTTCATGCCCCTCGTTGTGCGGGCGGTCCAGGCGAGCATGGAACAGGTCGATTCGGCACTCGAAGAAGCGGCTTCGAGTTTGGGCGCACGAGCATGGCAAAGATTTACTCGAGTTGTTCTGCCACTCGTTTGGCCGGGAGCTGTCGCCGGCACTCTATTGGCGTTTGTAATTGCGCTGGGCGAGTATGTAGCCTCAGTCCTGGTGTTTGTGCCGATTAACCGCCCCGTGTCGATTGCCATTGCATCAGAGCTACGCGACTTCAATCTGGGAACGGCGGCAGCTTACGGGGTGCTGCTAATAGTTATTATTGCTGCGGCTATGATCGTCGCGTCACGATTGGAACGCTGGAATTTGGCGAAGGAGAGATCATGATCAAGACGCGTGGTTTGACTCACATCCATCTCATGGTTAGCGACCTTCAACGATCGCTTGGCTTTTACAAGACTGTTTTCGGCATGCAGGAGAAATTTTGGGCAGGTGGCGATATGGTCTTCCTGAATACGCCGGGCTCAAGCGATGTAATTACGCTTCATCAGTCCCACGCGGAACATCCAATCACGGGGAGTGGAGGAATCCTGCACTTCGGCTTTGAGCTGGAAAACAAGTCGGACCTGGCGGGTGCGATTAATCAAGTGATCGCAGCTGGAGGCGCTTTGAAGAAGAGCGGCGAGTTTGCGCCCGGGATTCCATTTGCTTATGTCTCTGATCCCGATGGGTATGAAATCGAACTCGATTAACGTATTAATTTTTTCCGGGGAGTCTACAGGCATGGCGAAGCGCAACTCGCGGCGATCGACCTTCTTAATCTTACTGATATTCGTTCTGTCTGATCTGTGCCAGGTTTTCCTGCCCGCAAAGGCCCAGGATTTACCAGCAGTCCCGGAGACTCAATCAATTAATAAAGCAGAGCTTCATCAAGCGCTGCTTGACCTCACCAATCCGTTCACGGTGATGTGCGTGGCGGCGCATCCGGATGATGAAGACGGCACAACCCTCACGACCTTGAGAAGAAAGTATGGAGTGCACACCGTGAGTCTGTTCACCACTTATGGTGAAGGCGGACAAAACGCTATCGGTCCCGAGCTCTATGAAGAGTTGGGCGTTATACGCGCGAAGGAAACGATGCGCGCGTCAGAAATCCAGGGCTCTGAGCCACACTTTCTTGGTTTGAAGGATTTCGGTTTTTCTAAGTCTTCGGAAGAAGCGTTTCGCATTTGGGGTCGAGAGGAATCGTTGCGCCGGATGGTGCTGAAGATTCGTGAACTACGTCCCGATGTGATTATCACTAACCACGATACGGCGCGCGGTCACGGACACCACCAGGCAACGGGACAGTTGCTCATCGAGGCTTTTGAGGCCGCCGCGGATGCTAAACGCTTCCCGGAGCAGCTGGCTCAAGTGGAAACGTGGCAGGCGCAAAGATTGTTTGTGCGTTTATTCGGAAATCCTGCTGCGGGCAACGCCACGCCGGTAAAGGTCGTGGCCATCGATCCGAACGAGATCGATTCTGTCCGTGGTATCTCGTTCGCAGAACAGGCGCTGCAAGCGCTGCAGCAGCATGCCTCTCAAGGTCCCTGGCCCAGGACGATGGCCGACATGTTAAGGGCGCGAAGAATTGAGAGCGGGAAGCTGCCACCGGTTCGCTATCGTCTAGAGCGTGAGGCGCCCAATGCTCCGGCGCTGCCTAATGCTCCTTCGACTTTTCTCGAAAACCTCAAGCCGCAAACTTTAACGCCGTTTACAAATGCAGCTAAGCCCCTGGTAATTGATGCGAAGCCTTTGACGGAGTTTCTGGATCAGCCTGAAGTCGTGATTGAGACATTGATCAAGTCGCAGGCGGCTGCCGAGTCGCCGGCTGAAGGTCCATGGAGTGGGCCGCGTGTTGGCAATGCCCTCGCGCGAGCCATGGGCTTGTCTATGGCAATTACGGTTAAAGCAACCCCGTTATTACGAGGCGAGAAAGCAAACTTCACCATTACTCTTTCAAACAACGGAAGCAAACCGGTCAACATTGACCATCTTTCGTTTATTGGTTTGGGTAAAGAAATGGCGGCCGATCCGCCGGAGCAACTTCTCCCTGGGACAGAAGCTACAGTCGACATTGAAAGTGTCACGCCCGCTAACGCCCCGTACACCGTTCCGCCGGCAGACCACCTTCATGACGGGTTGCTGTTTGGAGCACCCTTTGCAGCGAAGGCGGTAATTGAAGTTGAGGGTGCGAAATTTGAGATGAGTACCAGTTCCAGAGTCGATGTCGCGCCTGCTATCGAGATCATGGGGGTGTCACCTTCACCCTGTGTTCGAACTGAGGAAACACTCGGCCGCTGCCGGGAGTTAAGCCTGAAACTGGCGAACCACAAGAGTGAAGCGTTCCGCGGGACCATAAGAATGCGTTTGGACAGAGACGCAGGACTTCGCACCGAAGTCTCTCGCCCGCTGTTAATGCTCCGCAATCAAGAAGGCAACGAGTCGATACTTACCAGCAATAAGGTGCCGCGGCCGCAGGACCTGCGCGGGCTACGACGATCGAGGTCCGCCGTCGTTTCGATTCATGGACCAGCAAACGAGCTCATTACTGAGCGAAGCGTCCCGCTGGTTTACAGCAATGCGCGCGTCAAGCCCGACTTGAGCGTTGGCTACATTCCAAGCTTTGATCAAACGATCGAGCAGTCACTGGCTGCCCTCGGCGTGGAATCAAAGGCTCTCAGCGCAAATGATGTGCAGGACGCTGACCTGTCGGTTTACGACGCCATTATTTTGGACAATCGAGTTTATGAAGCGCAGCCGAAATTGATTGAGGCCAATAATCGTTTGTTGGAATACGCCAATGCAGGCGGGACGTTAATCGTTTTCTATCACAAGTCTGATGAGTGGAATCCTGATCCGAATAAGAAGCGACCGCAGTTGGCGCCTTACTCGATCATTCTCGGCGGCGAACGCGTGACGGACGAAACCGCGCCGGTGAGTTTTCTCGAGCCGCGTCACGCGCTGTTGAATTCTCCAAACAGGATCACGCAAGCCGACTTCAAAGATTGGATTCAGGAACGTGGTCTCTATTATCCGAAGGAGTGGGATACCGGCTACACGGCTCTGTTCGCAATGAACGACCCCGGCGAGAAGCCTTTACGAGGCGGACTGCTGGTCAGTAAACATGGAAAAGGAAACTACATCTACACGAGCATGGTTTGGTATCGGCAGCTGCGTGGCGGAGTACCGGGGGCTTATCGAATGTTTGCGAACATGATCAGCTACAAGAAGTAGGACAGATTTCTAACGCCGCATGCGAGCCAATGATGTGATTACAGAACCGAGCGCGGTAGCGCCGGATCCTGGAAGCCACACTCACTGACATGCTTCGCAGCCTATGAAGTTAACTTTCGGGTGGAATTAATAATAACGAGGAGGAACCGGGAGGGAATGGCTGAGTCGCCGACTTTAATTATCGACGCGAGATTTAGCGAACGGTGCTTCTGGGATCCGGCGCTACCGCGCTCGGTTCTGTAAGGTTTCGTCTTAAACAGCTTCGGCTTCACGTTCCGCAAGCGACTCGCCTTCCAGCTTTGCCTGCGCTCGCGCCAAAAAAGTCTGGGTCATTTCACGAACCCTCTTCTGCATCTCTGAGCTGATGGCGCCTTCGCCAACTAGTGCAGCGAGCCGGTGCAAATCTCTGGCATGTGGCCTTCGCAGTTCGACATGTTGGGACACTTTGATTAAAACGTTGTGGCCACGAACTTCAAACTGCGCTGCGTACCGCAAATAATTCTTTAACTCGGAACCGGCGGGCGACCACTCTATCCGCTCAGCCCGATCCTCGGTTTTACGAACGGCAAAGCTCGCCTGTAGTGAACCGATCACCGGCACGTCGGCCTTCACCAGCCAACGCACGATCCCACCGCTTTCTTTGCGAATGCCTTCAATACCAGGCATAAGGTCGGCAAAATTCTTGAGTTCCCCGAAAAACTCCCGCGCTCGTTCCAGCGTCGTTTTCAGTTCCAACTGTCCCGTGTATGAAGCTTTGATTCGAAACATTCTTTGTCCTCTACTCCTGTTCTAAAAGTGTGGATGCCGCAACCCTGTGTGCGGTTGCAACCAACACAGTCTTAGATAACTTACACGAGGAAGATGTGAAGGTAAACAGGTTTCATTTACTCCTTCGCAATATGGCGGCTAACCGCCGAAGGGGTGATGATGCAGTTTCGCGATCCAATTACAGAATCCAGCGGGGTAGCGCGGGATGTTGGAGACGGCCATATTTAAAGGCTTGATAGCTGATGTTGAGTAGTGGAAGGATCCCGCGCTCCAGCGCTGGGTTCTGTAACTGATTGCATGAACTCAACCCGCATCAGTGGCCTCCTAAAGAGCGGTGATGCGCTCGTACGCTTTGCGGATCTCGACCATCCGCTCCGCAAGTTTTTCACCTAAATCTTTAGCAGATGTGAACTCGAGCCTGCTGGCGATTTCGGATAACACCGGATGACTCGCTGAGGGAAGTGCTGCGACCTTGCCCGCGATGAGGCGATGCTGATGATCCACCGCACGCAGCAGTGCGTAGCCGTTGCTGAGAGATTCATAGTCCTGCAGATTCAACGAACCGCTCGCTTCCAATCGTTCCAAAGTCGCCTGGGTAGAGCGGTCGTCGCCTTCGTCTGAAACATCATCTCGTAACTGCAGAAACCGCGCAGCAAAGTAAACGTCGAGCATTCCGCCCGCTGCATACTTGATATCGATGTGACCGCGACTTCCACTCCTTCTGCTCCGCGTTCCCTTCTCTTTTTCGAGTAGTTCGCGCACACGACGCGTTTCTTCACGCAACTCATCAGCTGCCGTCTCGCGGGCCTTCTCATGAATCGCATGTCGAGCGTGGGTCTCAATCATCCTGCCCAGCTCGAGATCGCCGGCGACAGCTTTCAGTTTGACGTAAGCCAGCCATTCCCAGATAGCACTGCGTTGTTTCAGGTAGTCAAGAAATCCTTCGGAGCTGGTTACGAGGGGACCATTCTTACCATTAGGACGCAGTCGCAAATCAACACGATACAGATAGCCTTCACGAGTTACACTCGAGAGGGCCGCAATCATCAGTTCGGTAAGGCGCGCATTTGCCTCATCTGCAGTAAGCGAAGCAACGGGCGACGAAACTAGCGAGTCGTAAACGATGATGATGTCGAGGTCGGATCCGTAATCAACTCCACCACTGGCAAGCCGGCCAAGCGCCAGTACGCTTAGCCGGGGACCGCCGTCCATTCGGCCGTAACGTCTCACCATTTCTCGACGCGCGATCAGATAGGCAACGTTGATACTGGCGATCGCAAGTTCAGTCTGAACAGCGTTCGACTCGGACAACGAAATGTCGCCGGCGGCATCAGCCGCGCCAACTTCTATTAACAACCGTGACCATTCCCTACGCAAAGCAGAAAGCTCAGAGGAGAAGCTTTTCTGCGGATCGATGGCAGCACGAAGCAACGCGCGGTAGTCACGACGCCTGAACCTGGAATTCTCGGTTCCGAGCAGCTCGATTAATGACGGGTTGCTGGCCAGCATTTCACCAAACAGTTCCGAGGCGCCGCAGAGGCGGACCATTGCCGTCAGATTGTTTTCAGTTAAACGAATCCGTGTCTCTGACTTGTCGAGAGAAGCCGCCACGCGCGCAGTCAGCATCATTGAGCGGTGAGGGTTGAGGGCTTCCAGCGCTGCGCTGCTCAGTAACGCTTCGATCAACCGCACATTGGCAGGCTGCACTTCACTGTCTGACACTGCTAAATCGGGCAGGAAGATGCTTGCAGCTGCCTGCATCGCCCGAGCTTCTTCGGGCTGGGTACTGGGACTTTCGGCGCTGTCGCCAGGAAGCAATTCTGCGACTCCATCACCAGGGGAAGCTTCCTCGAAGACGCGATCAAATGCTCGCCGGACATTCGCGACGTGCGACGCCAGCGCGGCGTCGAATTTTGCAAGCACGTCGGCGCCGGAAAAGCCCATGCGCCTCGCGACCAGGCTGCGGGCCTCAACCGTCTGTGGCACTGAGTGAGTTTGCAGTCCGTGCTCCATTTGCAGCCGGTGCTCCAGCACCCGAAGAAATGTGTAAGCGTCAGACAATTCAGTGCGCTCCTCATCGGAGATGAGTTTTCGATCTGCGAGCCGTCCCAGACTGATCAGAGTGTGGGCCACGCGTAGCCATTCATCCCGGCCACCGTGTGCGAGTTGAAGCGCTTGAGCAATGAACTCAATCTCTCTAATACCGCCACGTTGCAGCTTCACATTGAAACCCTCCTGGCCTCGACTTATGTGCCGATCGATTTTCTGTTTGGCCAACCGTACGCTTGCCAGCGCGTCCTTAATTAAAATGTCCGGGCGGTAAATGTATTCCTCAGTCGCAGCAGCAAATCTTGAGAAAAGTGAACTTGAGCCTGCGGCCGCGCGACTGCGGATTAGCGTCTGTAGTTCCCAGGCCTGGGCAGACTTCGCGTAATAGCGCAGTGCTTCATTCAAAGAGCTCGCTAAGGCGCCATCGCGGCCATGAGGACGCAGACGCAGGTCGACGCGATAAGCAGCTCCTTCGCCTGCTGGTTGGCCCACAAGCTTAGTAATATTTTCAGAGAGTTTTATGAAATATTCCCGGTTGCTTAGTTTGCCGCGTTCGCCCGACCCGGAAGTGGCGCCGTCCTCCGAATAGATGAACACGAGGTCGATATCGGAGGCGTAGTTCAGTTCGTGTGAGCCAAGTTTACCGAGAGCAATGATGCAGTAATCAGCGGTGGCGATCCTACCCTTGTCATCATCTCTGAGCGGCGGGCCATAACGATTGTCGAGTTCCTGCCGGGCCAAAGTTAAGGCGAAATCAAGGATGGCATCTGCGAGGTTGGATAACTCTTCGGTAGTTTCTACGACCGCGTGAGCATGCCTCACGTCGTGAAGATAGATGCGCAGCAACTCGCGACGGCGGAAGCGCGCGAGCATAACCTGGGGGGTGACAGAAGAGTTGGTCAGAGCAAACCGGGCGAGTGATTCTTTCAGCTGTTCGCGGGTTCGCACCCGTGTGTCCGCGCGTTCGCGCATCAGCCAGGCAATGTAGTCAGGATTTAGCTCAAGTGTGGTGGCGAGTAGAGGGCTCCAGGCTGCGAGCGCGAGGGCGTCAGAAAGGAGGCCTCGATCCCGTTGGAGCTTTTGGAAACTGCGTGGTTGTTCCTGGCTAAGACGCTCTAAAAACAACCGGGCGCCTCGATCGTCAGGCAGATCTCGAATTAGAGACTCGAGCTTTGAATCGGAAATTGGCACGCGGACATATTACGCGGGGCTCTAGGTGCGACGCGAATTCGAGAGGCCTCCAGGATTACAGCTCCTCCTTGGAGTGCGCCGCCTTGTCGGCGCTTTGGCCGGTCGCGGCTTGGCGCGACCACGGTGGCCGTGAGCCTCCTCACGAATTGCGCGATTCTAGCCACGATTGCGGAGCCAAGCCGCCGCAGGCCAAAGCGGTGACAAGGCGCCGCACTCCAAGGAGGTGCCCTCTTAAATATCGAAGTACAGCGAAAACTCCAACGGATGCGGCCGCATTCGCATCGGAGTGATCTCCTTATCGCGCTTGTAGGTGATCCAGCGTTCAATCAACTGAGAGCTGAACACATCGCCCTTCAGGAGGAAGTCGTGATCTCCTTCAAGGGCTTTCAACGATTCATCAAGCGAACCAGGCAAGGTCGGCACATTCTTCAGTTCTTCCGGAGACAGATCGTAAATGTCTTTCTCGAGTGGGTCGCCCGGATCGATTCGATTCTGAATGCCATCGATGCCCGCCAGCAACATCGCTGAGAAAGCAAGGTAGGCATTGCATGAGGGATCCGGTGGCCTAAACTCTAACCGCTTGAGTTTCGGATTCGTCGAGAACATCGGAATTCGAATCGCCGCTGAACGATTCCGCGCTGAATACGCGAGATTAACCGGCGCTTCAAAGCCCGGCACCAGTCGCTTGTAACTATTGGTTGTCGGAGCAGCGAAGGCGACAATCGCGGCCGCATGTTTTAAAAGCCCACCGATGTAGTAACGCGCCATTTCGGAAAGCCCTGCATAGCCGTCACCCGCGAAGAGTGGCTTGTCACTCTTCCACAACGACTGGTGACAGTGCATCCCCGAACCGTTGTCCCCAAAAAGCGGCTTCGGCATGAAGGTCGCGGCCTTGCCATATTGGTAAGCAGTATTGCGTACGACGTATTTGAAAATCTGTAAGTTGTCGGCAGTGCCGAGAAGCGTAGAAAAACGGAAGTCAATCTCACACTGGCCCGCGGTTGCCACCTCGTGGTGATGGCACTCCACCGTTACGCCACACTTTCCGAGTGTCAAAGAAATCTCCGACCTCAGGTCCGAAAGCGTGTCGGTTGGCGGCACCGGGACATAACCTTCTTTGGGGCGAATGCGGTAACCAAGATTCGAGCCCTGAAACTCATTGGCATCACGCCCGCTGTTCCAATGTGCCTCGTCCGAGTCAATTGTGTAACCGGCAGAATGTTGCTCGTTGTGAAACTTTGCCGAATCGAAAACGAAAAATTCTGCTTCCGGTCCAAAGAAAGCGGTGTCAGCCAGACCCGTAAACTTCAGGTAGCTCTCGGCCCTCACCGCGACTGAACGCGGATCGAAAGCATAGCCTTCCTTAGTGATGGGATCGACAGCGTTGCCCACCAGGCACAATGTCGGCTGCTCTGCGAACGGGTCCATCCAGAAACGACCCGCGTCCGGAACCAGCAGCATGTCTGATTCATGAATCGCTGCCCAACCGCGAATTGAAGACGCATCGAAACCAAAGCCATCTTCAAAACTGCCATCAGATAGTTCTGCGATTGGAAAGGTCAGGTGTTGCCAGGAGCCCGGCAGGTCGGTGAATCGGACCGAAACGAATTTTGCGCCTTGATCAGAGGCATACTTCAAGACAGTTTTTGCATTCATGAGTTCTCCTGATTGTTAATGGGAGTGTTAGGGGTGCTCTTCGCCCCGGAGTGGTTGTTGGTGCGAAGTGTGTTGGAAGCCCAGGCTTGTAAACGATAGAGGCGAACAACATCGCGCGTCGGCGCTAAAAAACTGTGCATTATAGTTTCGCCGCGAAGTATGTCAAGGTTTTTGCCGCAAGTGTTATAGCAAGAAACCACATTCAGCCAATAACCTCTTTATCCGTCATCATTTAAGAGCCTGGAAAAAGCTTCGACAAACAAAAAAGTTATAGACCGACCTCGCGTTTTCTGTTACATTGCGCCACTAAGCGTCCCATCCAAGATATTCTCCGCTACACGAGCTAGGGATGTGTATAACTACGCTTTGGCTTCTGAAACAACAACTTACAGCTTTTCGCGCAAGTCAGGAGACCGCTAATTGACGACGGCAATTGAGCAGACGCTCGAAACCTATGGCATCGAGAATTGGGGCGCAGGGTACTTTGACGTCAATCGCAAGGGAAACCTGGTGGTCCGCCCAGCGGAGGGCGATTCACGCTCGGCGGATCTTAAAGAGATAATTGATGACCTGGCGCGGCGTGGCATAGGCGCTCCGGTCCTCTTGCGGTTCCCTCAACTGGTCGCCGCTCAGGTTCGCAAACTCCAGCGGGCCTTCAGCCGATCAATCAGAGAGTTTGAGTACCAGGGTACGCACATGTGTGTTTACCCGATGAAGGTAAACCAGCAAAGGGCCGTGGTTGAGGAATACTTGCGGGAGGGCTCGCGTTACGACTTTGGCCTCGAAGCGGGTTCAAAGGCTGAACTCTATGCTGCCCTGGCTCTGGAACAAACCCCGGACAGTCTCCTGGTTTTGAACGGTTTCAAAGATGAGGAGTTTATCGAACTCGCTTTTGCCGGCGCACAAGTAGGGAAAAAGATCGTAATCGTTATTGAGAAGCTTAACGAATTAGACCACGTACTCAATCTTGTAAGTCGTTACGAAGGTAACCTTCCCATTCTGGGAATGCGTGTGAAGCTCTATTCAAAGGGCTCGGGACGTTGGGAAAAGTCGGGTGGCGAAGCGGCCAAGTTTGGCTTAACTACCACGGAAATGCTTGAAGTGATTCGGCGAGTCGAAGAAGCCGGCCGCATGGACATGCTCAAGCTGCTTCACTTCCACATCGGTTCGCAGCTCACCGATATCAAGCGAATCAAAAACGCAATGAAGGAAGCGGCCCGTGTTTATGCGAAGGTCTATCAGATGAAGGTCCCGGTCGATCTTCTCGACGTAGGCGGCGGCATGGCAGTCGATTACGACGGGTCGAAAACGGCGTTTGATTCCTCAGCAAACTACACGGCCCAGGAATTTGCCAACGACGTCATCTACACAATCAAGCAGGTCTGCGACGATGAAAACGTTCCGCACCCGACCATCATCCAGGAGTCGGGACGCTTTCTCGCTGCTTACCATGCCATCCTGGTTACAAACGTCCAGGATGAAATCGAAACCGTGGTCGAGGACATCACTCCGATCGAGATTGACAACGACGATCCCCAAGTCGTTACCGAGCTTGGCGAATTGAGGGAGTCAATCTCGGTCAAGAACTATCGCGAGTATTACCACGATGCGCTGGAGCATCGCGAAGAACTGTTTACGCTTTTCAACCTGGGTTTGGTTTCACTCGAGGATCGAGCGAAGGGCGAAGTGCTTTTCTGGGACGTCTGCGAACGGGCCGACAAGTACGCCCAACAGGCAAAATACATTTCGGAAGAGTTTGGAGAACTTCGACGGCTTTTATGTGCAAAGTATCTGACAAACTTTTCAGTATTTCGCTCCGTGCCAGACCATTGGGCCCTGGAACAACTTTTTCCCATCGTGCCGATCCATTTGCTCAATAAACCTCCGACTGAATACGCAACTCTTTGCGACATCACCTGTGACTCAGATGGAGTCGTCGACAAGTTTGTCGACTTACACGATGTGAAACAGGTGCTTGAGCTTCACTCGCTCACTCCGGGCGAGACCTATTACCTCGCCTTCATGCTGGTGGGCGCGTACCAGGAGGTAATGGGAAATAACCACAACCTGTTTGGCACGCCCCATGAGGCGCATGTCCACATTGATGACGAAGGCTATCTGATCAAGAAAGTAATCAAAGGAACAACGGTCGGAGAGGCTACGGAACGTGCGCGTTACGAGAAAAGCCTGTTGCACGACGGTTTCCGTCGCTTGATAAGTCAACGTGTTAAGGACAACGAATTGTCTGAGGCCGAAGGCGCCGAGCTGGCCCAGTTTTATGAATCGCGTTACGACGCATACACGTATCTTTCAGTTAACGGCGCGAAGACACGTTCGCGTCGCCGTACCGACTATTGAAAAATCGATTCCAGTGATCACGGGACGTCCCACTATCTGAAAGGTTGTCAACCTTTATGGTTACGCAGCGAAAACCCAAAGCATCGAAGTATCTTACGACCCCAACCCGGCCCGTCCAGGTGGACCGTGATCGTTCGGTCGCCGGCCTGCTCGAAAAGATGGAAGGCGCCGGGTTTGGCGGGCGCCAAATGGCCGAGGCCCACCGCATCTGGCTGGACATGCTCGGCGATAACACGACAATCATCGTAGCGGGTTCCGGGGCCCTCATTCCCGCGGGCATGCGTCGCCTACTGGCTTACGTGATCAAGAACCGTTTCGTCGATGTGCTGGTATTGTCAGGCTCACTTCTGTTTCACGATCTACATGAGACGCTTGGTCGTTACCACTTCCAGGCCCACCCAAATATGACTGACGCCGAATTGGATTCGGCCCAGATAAGCCGTATGTGGGACTTGCTCGCGAGCGACGAAGAATACCGTGAAGCGAATGAATGGGTGGGAGGTTTCACAAATCAACTGGACCAGTCGCGTCCCTACTCGACACGTGAATATCTGCATTTGCTCGGGCGTGAACTTGCTGAAATTGCAACTGAAGACGGCGTGCTCACGTCTGCGTACAAAGCGCGCGTGCCAATCTTCTGTCCTGCAATTGCCGATAGCGGCATCGCAGTAGGTATTGCCTCTGCGCGTTTTGAAAAGAAGAACAACTTTGTTTTCGACCTGGTCCAGGACGTGCTCGACATGGCTAACGTCACCGCCCGCGCCCGCCTGACAGGTGTAATCAATCTGGGCGGAGGCACACCCAAGAGCTTTGTTCAGCAGACCGAGATCTCTTCATTTATTCTCAAGAACCACCATCAGGGTCACAAATACGCGATTCAGATCACCACCGATGCGCCGCATCCGGGCGGCCGCTCTAACGCGGTTGGGTTTGACGAGGGCCTGGTTTACGGCAAACTCGCACGCGGCGCGCACAGTGCTTACGTAAACTGCGATGCTACGATTGCACTACCCATCCTCATAACAGCGCTCTCGCAGACGGCAGCCAAATACCTAAAGGGCCGCAAGCGTCCAAACTTTACGTTTGGGCGAGAGCTGATCGTGGAAGTGCCGTAACTTCCTAATTCCTGTCGAATCGCTTCTTTGCGCGACCGAAAAACACCTTTTTACAGAACCGAGCGCGGTAGCGCCGGATGCCAGAGGCTATTCGACTAGCTTGTAGGATCCGGCGCTACCGCGCTCGGTTCTGTATTGGCTTGCGGCCGAGGTACTGAAATGCAGCGGATGCATTGCCGTTCATCGTCCTCACGGTAAACGGCTCATACTCGAGTTGTTCAAACCCGCCTGTGATCTCTCGGATCCACTCGAAGGTATGATGTCTCACAACCACTCCCTCAGGCAACTCGAAGACGCCATAGGTTCCCGAACTCGCATGTTTCTCATAGCGCTCACGATTACGCTGGTCGTCGTTCAACAGGAGGTCACTAATGTAAAGCAACCCGTTTGGACGCAAGACGCGATCGACTTCAGATGCCAGGGCACGCTGCCCGTCATCGTCGGGGATACAGGTCAGCACGGCAAAGAGGATGACAGCATCTATTGAGTTGGTCTTGAAGGGTAGCGCCTGCCCGTCATTGCGCACGACCGCTGCATCAGGTATTTGAGATCGGCACCGTGTGAGCATCGCAGGGGAAAAATCCAGACCGATGAAGTTGGAATACCCGGAATGTGAGAGGTCGGCCAACGTTCGTCCGTATCCACAACCGCAATCGAGAATTTTGGCGTAGAGATTTAGATGGGGTCTGAGCCAATCGATACGTAGCGGGTGCGAGAAGCGCTTCTCATTTGCAACCCGATCCCAGTAATCAACCTTTGCAGCGATCTCAGTCATTGTGCGAGGGAAACGTGTCTGAGCAACCCTAGTTTTATATTCGGGTAATTTACCCCAGCCACTGCAGTACTTCCTCATCATCGGGGCTGGGTGCGCCACCGACTATGTGAATGAAATACTCTTCGAGCGAAACGGATCCCCTGTGTTGCCCATCGTCGTCGACGTGAATTCCCTTCTTGAGTTCATCGAGTGAACCGGCTGCGAGGAGTTTGCCCTTCGAGATAATTGCAATGTCACTGCAAAGTCGTTCAACGATTTCCAGCACGTGTGAAGTTAAGAATACGGTGAGTCCGCGCCGCGTAAGTCTGGACAGCAAATCCTTGAGGGTTCGTGAGGCGATTGCATCAACGCCTTCGAAGGGTTCGTCAAGGAAGAGAATCTCAGGCCGGTGAATTAGTGCGCAGGCGAGAGAAAGCTTCTTTTTCATCCCATGGGAGTATTCAACGATCAGTTTTTTTGGTTCGCCCTGAAGCTCCATCAAGGCAAGTAGCTCGACGGCTCGTTCCCCAATTTCCTTCTGGTGTAGGCCATACATTCGTCCCGTGAAGGACAGCATTTCGGCTCCGGTTAACCGTTCGAAGAGGTTGAGATCTTCTGGAACCACACCGATGCGTCGCTTTACCTCAAGGGGCTCTGACAGGAGATCGCGATCAAGGACTCGAATCCGGCCGCTAGTCGGGGCCAGCAAGCCAGTGAGCATCTTGATGGTCGTGGATTTCCCCGCGCCGTTTGGTCCAAGGAAGCCGAAAAAGCTTCCGCGCCGCACGCGCAAGTCGAGGTTATCAACCGCCGTGAAGTCGCCAAAGCGACGTACTAAATCGAAAGTTTCGACAGCGAGGGTGTTTCCAACCTCCGGATTTGCCTCAAGCATGAATAGGTTTGTACGCGTGAGTCAGAAGAGCGTCAAGGAGGGATCGTGCTGAAAGTGCTAATTCTGTGGGGGCGCCCCTCCGTGGGCGCCCCAAGCCCGTAACGAGAAGCGGGGCGCCCACGGAGGGACGCCCCTACAATTTCGTCCAAAGACAGTTAGGCTCTCAGTAGCGACTCAGCGTCGTCAGCGCGGACATATTCAGGAAGCGTCCGATGCGTGCTCATGAGAAAGGCGTTTGAGCTGGGCAGAAGAGCGTTGCCATGAGTGGCGGCCAGACGAACGAACCGGGCAAAGGGTGACCAGCCGTAGTAATAGCCGTCCCTAAAGCTAACCAGCACATCGGCTGTATTTTTAACACGTTGAGAGTGGAGCGACTTGAAGAGATTAGCCGGCGCGTCCGGATAATGATGCTCCGCTGTTTGAGAAAGCCAGGCGCTGTCGGAAGCAAAGCCGTCTTTATCCAGCTCAGCCTTAACATGCAGCGCAGCCACGGAAGGAAGAAGCTGCAATGGATCGCTGTCCGTTGCGACGTATCGATACTTCACGCCGCCATTTACCTTTTTCTCCACCCGCGCGCGGCCACCTGGTCCACTTACAACAATAGCGCTTTCGCCGTCGCGATAGAGCGAGAAGTCCAGCCCCTCAAGCTCAATCAATGCCTCAGCGACATCCGGGGCAGCCTCGTCTTTACCGCAATAAAGCGCCGCATAACCGCAGAGGCCAAACGCGGGAATCGCCACGCTCTTGTGAGTCGCGTTTGCCAAACGACTGTGAAAGGTAAACCCATGACGTTGGAGGTGGGCCTTTAACGGAGCGCGATGATTTTCGCGCAGGTTCATCCCGTGATCGGAGAAGAGCACTATCTCGGTTTCTTTCCCGCAGAATGTCTGAATCTCTCGCAGGATTTTGTCGAGTGACTCTAGCGCAACGGCCAGGCTCTCCGGACCGCGAATGTGAAGTAGCCCATCGGTGCCTTTGAGAAAGGCAAAGAAATCGCGGTTCTGCGGAGCTTTCCGGAAGCAATCTCGAAATCGCCGCATGTCTGCGCGCCAGATCTTTTCCGGCGCAACGTAAATAAGAAACTCGAAGGCCAGGGGCTCCTGATAGTCCAGCTCGTCCATATATGACGAAGGCACCTTGTCAGGTGTGCGGCTGCCGATGTACTTCCTCACGCCGCCTCGCAACTCTTTCGCCGTAGTATCGAAATAGAGACTCTCGTAACCCGCCGGCGGGGTGGCGCCCAACATAGCCGCGAGCGCGATATTAGTCATCGTCGGAAAGGGCGAGAGCAGGCGGGAGGGAGCGCCGAACCCGTCGAACAAGCCTCTCTCCTTCGCGCTTTGAATTACGGCGTGAGGCACGCCATCAAGACAAAGTAGAAGTCGCCGCGGCCGGCTCGTACCTGAAGTTTCCTGACCATTACTTAACATGGGCTATCACCACTTCCCGCTGTCTTCGTTTCTGTTTTTAGCGACCTACCTCGAGTTCCTGGGAGCACAAGTGCTCCTTTCTAAACGGACTGGTTTAGCAGCGCGACCGACTATTGAGCAGTTTGCTTGTCGCCGTCGTTTCTCGCGCTCTCCATGGTGAATGGCCCACGGAGACCTTTTTTAGCTTCCTCGTGAGCGTCATAGACATTGGGCCGCGACAAGACCTGCTTGTACTGTGACAAGGCGTCGTTCCGTTTTCCCGCCAAATCGAGAGCGCGCGCCGCATTAAGGTGGGCCATTGTGACGAGGGCGGGATCGGCCCGTTCAGCTTTCGTTGCCGCGATAAACTCCTTCGCGGCTCGCTCGCCTTCGCCGGCCGTCATCAACACTTCGCCGTACTTGAAGTGAATCAAATCCAGAACGCGGGAAACGTGACTTGAACGATCGCGCAGCAGTTCATCGAAGATGCCAAAAGCATCGCGTTCCGCCTTGTTGGCTGCTTCAGTATTTTTGGCTTTGCGTTCTACTGCCGCCTGAGCCACCAGGGCGCTTGCAGCTTCGAGTTTGAAAATGTAGTTGCGCGGATAGTTTGCGCGTTGTGCCTGGGCGTGTCTCAAAACATCGGCGTATCGCTTCTCACGATTGTAAAGGACCATCAGCAGTGAGCGGGCGTCGCCACTCGCCCATTTGCCTTCAGCAGCAACTCGCTCAAGCATCTCCAGCCCGCGCTTCTTTGAACCCCGAAAACCAGTTATCCCGGCAACGAGCTTGATCGGCAGCGGCAAGGAACCCACAACGTATTCGTACAGTCCGATCGTAACGCCTGCATCGATATAATTTGGATCAAGCTTGAGGACCTCGCGATGGTGGTCCACAGCATCATTTCCATTTCTAAGTGCGGCGAAGTGGCGCCGTTCAACTGCCTCTTCAAATGAAGCTTTGAGACCTTCGATAGCACCAACCCAATAGAGCATTTCAACGTCTTTGGGATTCTGCTTAAGACGCACGTCAGCGCGTCTCCTGGCCTCGCGCGTCAGGCTGCGAAACTCATTCACAACCTTCGGATCCGCTTTATCTTCACCGCTGGAATAGAAGCTTTCGGAGCTGTAGAGAGACGACTGTAAGCGTCGGGATTCAAAAAGAGTCTTGACCCAAACGCGGGCCGCCAGCATTTGTGGGCCGGCGGGATGCGCCGGAAACAAGCGGTCCATCTCCTTAAAGTCTTTGAGCGCCTTGTCGTAGTCGAAATCGTACAGCGCTGCATTTCCACTACTGCGCAAAGCGTCAAACTGGGCGCGTTCGCTTTCGGACATGGCGACCGGCTGCCTCGTCTGAGCAAACGACCGGGAATGCAACGAGAAAAACCAAAGTTAATAAAGAAAAAAAGTACTTCACCAGTAACTGCCTCCAAAGTATGACTAACTAAAAGCCTCCAGGTATTTCACACCTGCGCCGGTGTTGAATAAGACGACTGACTCATTCGACCCAACCTCACCGTGCTCCAACATTCTTCTTAATGCCGGCAGGCAGGCAGCGCCTTCGGGAGCGCAAAACACACCCTCAGCTGCTCCAATCTCTCGTGTGGCCTCAATCAACTCCTCATCCGAAACTGCGATCGCAGTTCCACCTGAATCACGTATCGCATCCAGAATCAGAAAGTCTCCAATGGCTCGTGGGACACGGAGTCCAGAGGCCACGGTGCTCGCGTTGGGGAACTCGTCAGCAAAGCGTTTCCCTTCCTCAAAGGCTCGCACAATCGGCGCGCAGCCGCTGGCCTGGACGGTCACCATTCGCGGACGTTTAGAATTAATCCAACCCATCTGTTCCATCTCATCAAATGCCTTCCACATTCCAATCAGCCCCGTGCCGCCGCCAGTCGGATAAACGATCACGTCAGGCAGCGTCCAATCGAGTTGCTCGGCCAGCTCGTAACCGAGTGTCTTCTTGCCCTCGACACGATATGGTTCTTTCAATGTTGAAACGTCAAACCAGCCTTCCGCCTCTTTTCGTCGCGCCACTTCGGCTCCGCAGTCCGTGATCAAACCATCCATTAACGTGACACGCGCGCCCGTTTGTTCACACTCGATTACATTTGCGCGTGGCGTGTCTCGAGGCATGAAGATGAAACATTCGAGACCGGCACGTGCGGCGTATGCTGCCAATGCTCCTGCCGCGTTTCCGGCGGATGGCACGGCCAGCTTCTGCGCTCCAAGCTCCTTTGCCATCGACACCGCCGCCGACATCCCGCGAGCTTTAAAGCTCTGCGTCGGATTCTGCGATTCGTCCTTGATGTAGAGTTTGTCGATTCCAACTCGTTTTCCTAAATTCGGCGCGGGGAGCAATGGCGTCCAGCCTTCGCCAAGTGAAACAACGTTCTCGTGGTTTTCAACCGGCAAAACCTCCTGATAGCGCCAGAGATCCGCCCGCCGGGAAGCCAAAGATTCCCTGGTTAACGAACGCGCCGCGCTCTCCAGGTCGTATCGAACCAGTAAAGGCTTACCGCATTCACGGCAAAGATTGTGCAACACCCGTGCCTCGTGGCGGAGATGGCAGGCGGCACATTCCAGATGCGTAACATTCATTGATTGGGGCCTTTCTTTGAGGTTTTAGGTTGCCGCAGGATAACTGAATTCATGCGATTTACGGCAGTTGGAGCAATCCTGTTGCACCTTCGCCGAGATGTTTGTCGGTGTTGCAGACATAGTTTGTTGGGGGATGCCACGGCTTTCGAACCTGGGCTCCGTCGAGAGTGCGTCGATTCACGCGAATCCGTGGCGCCCACGGAGTGGCGCCCCAGGATAAGAAGGTAGGACTCTCGAACCCTAAGTGACAAAGCCAAGTCAAACAAGTATCTTGTGCGCTCCCTTTATTATCAATACAGAGCCTGAAGGAGCAACATGCCAAATCGCACCGCCGCAGTTCAAACCAACCATGGCACCATTCGAATTGAGCTTTTGGAATCAGATGCGCCGAAAACCACCGAGAATTTTATAAAGCTAGCTGAGCGAGGCTACTACGATGGCGTTATCTTCCATCGGGTGATTAAAGGCTTCATGATCCAGGGTGGTGATCCAACGGGTACCGGCCGGGGCGGCGAGTCGGCATGGGGTGGACGCTTTGATGACGAGATCGACGCCTCTTCAGCAATCTACCAACGCGGCTACAAAAAAGGCACCGTGGCGATGGCCAATGCAGGTCCAAACACTAACGGCTCTCAGTTTTTTATTATGCACGCGGACTATCCGCTGCCTCCGAGTTATTCGATCTTTGGCCGGGTAACGGACGGGTTGGATGTGGTCGATACAATTGCCACTACGCAAACTGATCGCGATGACCGTCCAGCTTCCGAAGTCAAGATCGATAGTGTGACGATTGAAGGTGCCGAAGACTGACGATTGCGGCTTAGCCGCCAGATGTGCGGAAGTGGCTACGCCCTTCCGTTCCATTAATAACTGGAATCTTGGGGCTGCGCCCCGGCGGGCATAGCCCAAAAATAAAAAAGCCCACTTACGGCGGGGCGAAGCCACCGCCTCACATCAGACGGCATAGCCGGTACGAAGATCTTCTTCAACCAGTAGGTTGTGCTATCTGGTTGATCTGATCGAACACAAACTGCTTAGCCGCTCGGACAGACTCCTCCAACGTCTTTCCCTTTCCCAATCCTGCGGCAATTGCAGCCGAGAGCATGCATCCCGTTCCATGAAGCTCGACATTTGGCACTCGCCTTTGACGGAAGATTGTCACCACGCCATCGTTGTCCAACACATCAATCGCCTCTTCTAATGCAAGAGTATCGTCGGGATCGAATGAGTCACCGCGAGAGGAATCGTTCCCTGCCTCCTGCTGCCTCCTGTTTTTCAAGTGTCCACCTTTGATTAGCACTGCCCGTGCGCCAATTCGCCGAATCAGGGCAGCCGCTTCGCGCATTCCTGCTTCAGACGTTATCTCAGCTCCCGTAAGATTTTCGGCTTCGGGGATATTGGGCGTTACCAGGACTGCAATTGGTAATAGTGCTCCGATTAACACTTCTCGCGCAGCCTCCTCCATCAACCTTTGGCCAGAGGACGAGATCATCACCGGATCGACGACAGGCGCGGGTAAGTTGGTTTCGCGAAACAAACGTGCGACTTGATCGACTACTTCGCGCGTCGGCAACATTCCAGTCTTCACGCACGCGAACGAGTCTTCTAACAGCGGCATCACTTGATCACGCACAGCCGCGGCGCTTTGATGAATTGCACCGAGAACATTTTTGGAGTTTTGAAACGTCAAAGATGTGATCACGGCGGATGCGCGGCAGCCCAGGGCGGTAAAGGTCCTCGAGTCAGCAAGCACACCGGCGCCGCCTGAGGGATCGAATCCGGCAATAGTCAGTGCCCGTGGTGTGCGACCCGCGGTTCCCCTTACCATTATCTCTTTCCTTCAAACCTCACTTTGATTTCGTTAACAATGGATCTAAGCCGCATCGGATCGTTAAGCATGCTTATCGCGGCGATCCCACTGGCACCTGCTTGATGACAGTCTGCGGCGTTCGCGGAGGTTATACCGCCGAGTGCAAGAACCGGAAACGGTGACAGTTCGGCAGCGACTTTCCTGAGTTGGTCGAGTCCCAAAGGCTGTCCATATTGCTGTTTGGAGGCGGTCTGGAAAACCGGACCAAACACTACGAAGTCCGCCCCTTGAGCGCGCGCCGTGGAAGCCTCGCGGAACGAATGAGCTGAGGATCCAATCAGAAATTCTTCGCCAAATGCGTTACGTACAACCTCTGGAGAAAGTGATTTGGTAGTGAGGTGAACTCCGTCTGCGCCGGTAGCCGCAGCGATATCGGCCCGATCGTTTACCAGCAATCTGGTCGACGTATTTCGAGTAATCCGAGCAGCCGCTTCCGCCATGGCATAAAGCGCTTTAGCGGTCATGAGTTTTTCACGGATCTGGACCAGCTCGATCTGAGCGGCTACGGCCGCCTCGATCAGCCCGAGAACGACGGCGAAGTCGTTAGTTGCTGGTGTTGTCTGGGGACTCGTTTCCCCGCTGGTAATCAGGTAGATGAGTTTCTTTTGCGGGTTTAGCTTCATTAACGCGTAGCCTGGCGGGGTCAGTACTCTCCTGGAGCGCACGCACGGTCTGCTTAAAATGAAAGATTTCCCAAAAGGCAATTGCGATGTTCAGCAGGCCGATTCCGGTTACTGCGCCACGAATCCACCCGGAGGCGACCACAGTCTGGAGGCCATAGAACCCCGTCTTGCGCGCGGCGTACAAAAGAAAATAATTGCTTCCCCATTCGCTCATGCCAAGCGTGCCTTGAGGAATCCACGGCAGCAACGTAAGCACAATGCCGATCTCAAGACAGAGGATGATATAGAAGATGACACTTAACTTGGCCGACATAGACGAAACCGTAAATCGTAAATAGTGAATCGTAAATAGTGATCCGATGACGCGATAGCTCTAGTTACTATTCACGATTTACGATTCACGATTGCGATCTACTTCTTCTTACCCTTTTGCTTCTGCAGAAACTGAATGTTACTCAGCCTCTCCGCAATATCCCGATAGCCCACATCAACTCCATAAACCTCGGTGAAGGCAGCTGCGGCTTGTCTCAGGTCTTCCATCTGCTCGTATGCGGAGCCCAGTTCGTATTGGATGGCCTTATACTCTTCCGGTGATCGGCCCGGCGTTTCAATTCCCTTCTTAAACCAAAGCACCGCAGCCTGAGGCATCGTCTTTTCTACAAAGCAGTGGCCGAGCATGTTGCAACACTGGAAGTAACGCGCCGTGCCATCGGTAGGTGAAACTAACGCAGCGGCAGCCTGAAATTCCCGGATGGCCTCATCCAGCAGGTCCATCTCTTTGTAGGCTGTCGCCATGTTGTAGTGAGTTTCATAGTCTTCTGTTGAGACCGTGTGATCATCGCCTTCGGCCTCCAGACGAAACTCCTCAAATATCTCAGCCAATCCTGAATCAATTCCATGGGCCGCTGGTGCGGGAGCTGAAGGCATTGCGGCGGGCTTAGTCACCGCCGGTTGTTCAACTCCATCGAAGATCATTTCAGGAGCCGTTTCGTATGCCTGCGTCTCAGGATCACCTACGATTACACCGAACGACTCTGAAGAGACAGGTTGTGATCCAGCCTGAAGTTTTGCTCTACGAGATTCGATTTCAGGGTGTGAACCAAACTGCCGTTCAAGCAACTCCAAGGTGTCTAGCGCAATGTCCGAGTAGCCCTGGGTGATGTAGAAATCGACACTCTCAAGCTCCTGCTGCATCATCACTTGAACTCGCGCAGCATTGGCCCCATCTCCAGAAGCCTCAGGCTCGGGGGACATATCAATCTCGCCGTATACAGAATCCGACGGCTGGGGAGCCGAATCATAGTCGGAGATTTCAATCTCAGGAACGACGGCTTCATCCGATTCATTCAGATCAGCAAACGATGCGTTGGCGTCAGATATGCTCGCCTGTGCTACAGAATTCCATTCAAACTCTGACCCCGGAGTCTCACTAGCAACCGGCTCTTCCTCAACCGCCGGATCGTCTCCGACGAGATCAAAGCCTGAAAACGAAGGCACTTCATCCGGGGAGGGATGATCTGCTTGCGGCAACTCAGAGATGTCTTCGAGCGAGCCACCAAGCTCTTCCAGCCGATCAGCAAAGCGCTGTTCGTCCGGAGCGAGGCGGACAAGTTGGGTGAGAGCATAACGCTCATCTTCAGTCAGGCCTGACGCCTCGGCCGCTTCGACCATGAGCTCCAGAACAGAGCGCAATTTTTCCATATCGCGCTGCCACCAATAGACCTTGGCCAGCAGCTTCAGTCCGGAAACGTGTTCCGGTGCGATTTCAAGGAGGTCGCCGATAAGATCAAGCAGGTCGGCCTCTTCACGACCTGAAAGCATCGGCTCAATTATCACTTCAAGGATTCGGGCCCCTTCGGTGGCATTACCCTGCTTGATGTACAAACGAAAAACGTCGATATAGCGCCGGTGGTTTGACGCGTCCTGGGCCATCAACTGCGAGGTCGCAAGTTCAGCTCCGGTAGCGTCTCCCGCTTCAATGTATGATTGAGCGAGCATTTCAAGAAGTTCCGCATCTTCCGGGTTAGCCTCCACCGCCTTTTCAAGCAACTCGGCCGCCTCATCCGCTGTCCCCAACGCCGTGTGCACCGAAACCAGACCACGAAGGATCCCTTTGTCCTCCGGCCTCAGCGCTAATGCTCTCGAGTAAGCATCAAGAGAGTCTTCGTAATTCCCCTTTTCCAGCATCCGCGCCGCAGCGTCACAAAAAGCCTTTGCGGCTTCAGGGCGCATGCCTTCGTTGAGATAGCCCTCAGCGAGTTTTAGTCTGACTTGCGTGTTCTGAACATCGAGGTCGGCAATCTTACGAAGCACTTCCAGAGCTTCCTTGTTTTGTCCGCTCCGAGTGAAAGCATCAGCAACTACAAGATACTGAGCGCGGGCGTCTACGATTAAGCCCTGGGCCGCATAAAGATCGGCAAGCTCGCTGGCGATCTCCGGATCGCGCGGCTTGAGCTTCTCAATCTTCTTATACATCGCGATGGCTTTGAGCCTGAATTCCTGTTCGCGATAGTGCTCAGCGATGCGTAAGAAACAAGTGGAGGCCTCTTCTTTCTCCCCTGCGCGCGCCAAGAGATCTCCCAACATGTTGAGAGCGGTGAGATCGTCATTATCGTTTGCAACGATCTGACGATACTCCTTAATGGCAGCGTTGATTTTTCCTTGGGAAAGGAATTTCTCGGCAGCCTTAACGACCTTAGACTTTAGGAAGCCCATCAAGAGTATTATGTATCACTGAATATGGCAGCGGAGTCAAACGCCGGGGTGGGCAGGAAGCTTCGAGGAGACCTAACCATTTTGTTCGTTTTGACCTCTTTCCCTGGATGAAAGGGTCGAGCGCTACGCTATCACGCGCAAAATGGGCTGTCAACGCGGCTTTTTTTGTTACTAATGCAGGTCGGCTCTTACAGAACCCAGCGCGGTAGCCACGATCCTGGAGGTAGCGATCATTGAAAAAGTCGCTGGTGTTTTTAGCCTAAGCATCCCGCGCTATCCCTACGAGTCGGGGTTCTTTAATTAATATCTAAATAAAACGTCATCCCGCGTTCGGCTCTCATCCATTACCTTTCAGAGGAGGTGAGCCGCAGGCGTTCATAGCAGCTGATGCTTCAAGGAGTGAGCCGCGACGCATTTATTACTCCCATTCTCGTCTTCAAAACGACGCCGGTGACGGCGCCTTTATCGTCTTTATTGAAGGTCACAGTGGCGGTAGTTTCGGCTATCGTGAACGTATGATTGATGATGAAAGAAGCTGTGTTCGCGGCTAGACAACGTCCGCGAAGTTTTTGCGGGTGCGGGCAAACCACCAATAGCCAAAAACAAAGAGGACGAGGGCGAACGCAGTGAAGTAAGCCAACGCCGCCCAATCGGGAGAACTGCCCTCCAATAAGATTCGCCGGTGGCTGCGCACAAGCGCCGTAAACGGGTTGGCGTTTATGAAAGGGCGATAGCCTTCGGGCACGATGGACTCTGGATAGATTATCGGGGTTAGAAACATCCAGGCCATCAACACAAGGCCGAGGCCCTGGCTAATGTCGCGGAGAAACACGCCTAGAGAGGCTACTAGCCACGCTGCGCCAATTGCCGCTAGCAGTTGAGGGATTATCAAGACGGGCAGCCACAGAAGCGTGAAGTGCAACCTGCGATGTATGACCAGTGTGGCAACAAGCAGCGCAAGGGTGCCGAACATCTGATGAATCAGAGACGAGAGCGCTTGCGCAATCGGCAACGTTTCCAGCGGAAAGACCACGCGCTTGACGAGGTTCGCGTGCGAGACGATGGTGGTGGCCGACTGTTGGACAGTTTCCTGAAACATGGTCCACGGTAACAACCCGCAGAAAAGATAAATCGCATAGTCCCAGTGTGTGCCGCCGGTCCCGAAACGGGCCCCAAAGATTCCCGCAAAAATAATAGTGAAGATGGCGATGGTTACGATCGGCGTAACTATTGCCCACAGGATTCCAAGAAACGACCCCTTGTATCGCGCGGCAAACTCGCGTCGCGCCAACGACAGGATCAGATCGAGTCGACGGGGAAGTTCCCAGAGTGGCCGCCACACCGCGCGCCTGGCTGCTTGTGCTGAAATCATTCGGGAAGTGACGAAGGGAATGTGATCGGTCAGGAGCTACTTGATACTAAAAGACATCGACGGTAATCGCCCCGACTAGATAGGCCAGCTCACCCGACTTGGATTGTAGTCGTAAGCTATAGTCTCCCGGAGGCGCTTCGGATGCAATGGTCACATCAAAACTAATTACCGGAGTCGTTCCACCCGATTGCAACTTCAAGCTCGCGGTATCGACGGTCATAAATGGAGAGGCCAGCGTCAGCCCACTGCCGAGGACCTGATCAACTCCCGGCCCGCCGATGTAAAGTCTGAACTTGGAACCGGCCTCGACCGATACAGGAACAGTAGAAAGCTCTCCATTAATACCGAAAAAGCGTGGACGCAAGACACGCGATGTTTTTTGGATGGGCGCCAGAAGGAAGTTGAGCGGACTTTCCCTGTCCGCAAACACGCTCAGGTAGCTGCTTATTTCTGTACCGCGCAGAATTTTTTGCCGCCCCGTAACCTTTGGTTCGGGCGCGCTGGTGGTTGAATCCTCAATTGATCCGAACTGCCTTTCAATGACAGCTCTGTATTCTCCCGCGGGCAAACAACCGAAACTAAACTTCCCTCCATTATCAACAAGACTGCCCGCCACGACTCGACCCGAGTCCACTGACTCGATCCAAACGTGGGCGCCACGCGCCGGTGTGGCTCGCGATGGAAGATTGTTAAAGACCTTGCCAGAGACAGTACCCAGGTTTTCACATGATCCATACAACGTTTGAACAGCAATCCGATCGGATTCACTCAAACTTCGCTCATCGAAGGCGGGCATTCCGAAAGTTCCGTTGAGTCCCTGAGTCTCCTGCATGGTTGAAGCAATAATGTTGGAGTGATTCAAACCGAGCAGGTGACCTATCTCGTGCGCAAAAGTGGATTGCAGGTCGTATGTTCCGGGAGTGCCATCGGTAGTAAAAAGCAGAGCCGATCCCTCCACCGAACGCGGATAAGGATTGATCACGATGTCAGCCTCGCCGATGTCGCCGGTGAGTCGATCATAGTGGACGCGGGTGCGAGCCGCATTGTTTCCTCCTGCGAAGATGGCGAGGTTTTCCGCAGTAGGCGCAACTGTTACGAGATTGACGCCATCGCCTGCCCCCGCAGGGTTGATCGAGTCTGTGGTTGACGGCGTTACCAAAAACCTGATCCCTGATGCGGCGGACCAGCTATCAAGAGCACGTTGCAGTGCCCCGGATACGTCGCTCCCTGCGGCGATGCTCGTCGATGAAGTTGTTAACGAATTTGAAACTGCGATTTTTACGATCCGGGTGGGCCAACGGATCGGTCGTTGTGGCGTCTGCGGTTCCAGAGCTGCGGGTTGACTGGGCACACCAAAGGCGACTACAGCAAGAACCGCCAGGATCGGGTGCAAACGTCGCATGGGACTGGCTCGCAACTTCAAAACTTAACTGTGTACAAACGCGAACGAGGAGGGCTTCCGGACGCCCATTGAAGTGCCCGGGATAGTATCACTTTTTGGCGGTTCTGGGGATACCCAGGTAGTGCAGCTCAGGCTGGCAGGCGTTCGGCGTACAACTTCAGGTTACGGTGGGCAAGAGGCAACCTGAAGGTTGTACTCCGAACACTTGTTTCCGGTTCCGGTCTGTAAAACAAAACCCGCACGATTGCGTCGTGCGGGTCCGGAAGTGGGATATGAAATTCAACTCAGGGTCCGATGGTTATCGTCGGTGCAGTGGCTGTCCCCCTGCTCTGGAAGGTGGCTCCACCCCTGGTGACCGAAACAACCATAGGATACGTCCCAGGCGTTAGTGTCGCCGGCAGGGTTATTCTGATGAAGTCAAACCCAAACATGTTCGTATTCGGCCGCACCGATGTTGGGTTGATGTCGGTAGTCCCGATGGTCACCTTTGCTTCCGCCAGGGCAACGTTACGCACGCCGGTCAGGTAAATCTCCAGAACCGTGGGCACCAAAGTTCCAGTGCTGTCAGGTGACATCAATGGGAAAGGCCCGGTGACGCACCCAGGGATCGTGGGATTGGTCACATTGCAAACCATCGCCACGCCCAGCGCGTCATTTGTAGACGTGAAGATGTCTGGCTGAGCTGGAACCACCTGCACGAATCCGCGGTATACAGTTCCGTTATTGTTGACAACGACAGTCGCAACGCCAACGGACAAACCAGCAGGCATCACAAAATTAATTCCCTCCGCCGGCGAATCGCCGACGAAATAGAGTCCGGCCGCTGCTCCGTTCACTGAAACTGAAACTCCCAGAAGTTCAATTGGCAATATCGGACTACGATCGGTTTCTGAACCTCCAACAGCTACCCTGTCGCCAGGCGCGAGACCGACAGTTGATCTGACGATGCTGAGCTCACCTGCTGCCAGACCAAAGCCGATCGTACCTGGTGTAGGAGTCGGTGACGGTGTAGGTGCTGGCGACGGTGCTGGGCTGGGAGCCGGAGTCGCCGTGGCCACAGGGAAATTACTAGCCCCTGTGAAAAACGAAAGTACAGCCGCCGACTCACTAGTAACCGTAGGCGTTAACAGGTAATAGACTTCTGATGAGAAATCCAGATTGCCTGTGCCCAGTTCCGATCCGCCGAGACTGAAGGCGATGCGTGCACGCGTTTGACTGGCAAGAGGCCGAATTTCCAGAAACGCCCCGACGGGATTTTTCGTCAAGCGTGTAAATGGCCCGGTGACAGTGCCCGGAACCGGCGTCGAAAATATTTGCGGCTGGTTGGTCGGATTCAATCCTGTAGCCACATCGGCGGTAGCCGGAAATGTGCCGTCAACTTTGAAGTTTAATGCCGAAACGAAGACCAGCGCGCGGGGCGCCAACGTGCCGTCGTAATCGCTGAAGGTTGGGAAGTGAACAAAACCTAGCTCGGTTTGTGTAGACCGCGGCACTGCCAACACAAATGCATCGGTGGAAATGTTGTAGACAAAAATCCCTCGGGCCGCGGCGTTGGTCGTGGTGTTAGCCTTCGGATCCTCGGCGAGAGACTCGAGCGTGATCAGTGCCCCATCTCGACTCAGTCTTCGCCCCGGACTGAGAATGTTTACAGGGGTCTCAGATGCATCCGGCTTAGTTCGGGTCACCTGACGAACATTTGAAAACGCACCCCCGGAAAAATTTGCCACATGCACTTCTGCATTGCTACGACCATTTCCGTCGGCATTGTTGCCTGTCAGGTTCGCACTTGACATAAACGCTACGACAGAGCCATTAGCAGACAATGAAGGCGCCGCTTGAAAAGTTCGCCCGACTCCCTGAACGGCATCTTGCGTAGTTGTTGCTTGTACGAGGGCGAACGCACTCCAGTTGGCTGCTGTACGCGAAGCCAGGAACAGTTCAGGATTTCCGTCTGCGTTACCAGTACCTACAACGCTGCGCGTTGATATGAATGCAATGACTTCACCATTGTCACTGATCACTGGTTCGCGGTTGTCGTCAGCGACGAAAGGTGACACTCCAAGCGAACCCGCTGTAGGAGCACGGCTCGCCGTAGTATTTGTTATTTGCTGAAACGTTCCCGTTGACAAGTCCAGGAATGGCACTTCATCGCCACTGGTAAGACTAAGATCTGTTACCGCGGGCATCAGGTAAACCCAGATCTCCTGGTTCGCATCGGCGCTCAGTGCTGCGCTTCCTGTGCCATCAAAGTTTGCAGCATTAGGCGCGTTGGAACTGAAGACGATCTGATAGAACCGTTGCCCGCCGACCAATACTGGTTCAAAACTTATGATCGGCTGATTGTTGCTTATCTCAATTTGAACCAGACTCGTGTCCGCTGGAGTTGGCCCAGGAGTTGGAGTTGGGCTGGGAGCAGGACTGGGTGTTGGTGTAGGCGTCGGTGTAGGCGTCGGGCTGCCTGGGGGTTTAAGGACGTTCCTGGTGTTAGTTAACTGAAAAATCCTGCGCTGGGCGTAATCCAGCAGGAAGATCTCACGATTGCCATCGGCGTTGTTGCGGTTTTGGGTAGCAACATCACCGTTTGACTCAAACACGACAAAACGACCGTTGCCGGAGATGTCGCTCGCAGAAGACCTGAACGGGTTTAAAGTTCCGCCTGCGCCACTCGATGTAATCTGAGTAACAAATGGATCGGGCGTGGGGCCTACCGTTTGCCCGCTCGCATAAGAAAACGCGCCCAAGACGAGCAAAAGCGCGGCAAAGGCGCACTGATAACTGAGAACTCGCTTCACAAAATCCTCCGAGATAAAGACGCAGATACGAGCAGATTAGATGCCCCCGGGGAGCGAGCAGCAGCATGAGCGGGTGAAAAAGATTAACTAAAGGTCACCCAGCGTTAAAAGAACCGTCATTTTACGCAGAGATCATGGCAACCGCAAGCAGGGGTGCCTAAACGAAATCTGAGCCTTTAGTGCTTCCATCTATTTGACCTTGGTACTTTGTGCTTTGTGCTTTGACCCTGTAATGAAATCACCAGTTCGGGCGCCGAGCACACGAGTCAAAGTTCAAAGTACCAAGTACTAAGTTCAAACAGCTTTTGTCTCAGTTCTGTTCATTCCGGTCGCCGCAGTGACTTTACCAGTTCGCTCGGAACAGTTATCGTTTTTGCACACATGTCCTTAGCACTTCGAGTCGAGCGAGTTTCCAAGGTATATCGCCTCTACGCCCGGCCAAATGACCGGCTGAAGGAAATGCTTACGCGCGGCCGAATGAAGCGTCACCGTGAATTTTGGGCACTGCACGACATCAGTTTCGAGATCGAAGCGGGCACTACCACCGGGATCGTAGGACCCAACGGAAGTGGAAAATCAACGCTGCTTCAGGTGATTACCGGAACGCTCGAGCCGACCCACGGCAGCGTTTACCATGAAGGACGCATTGCCGCACTGCTTGAACTCGGCGCCGGCTTCAACCCGGAATTTACTGGGGTTGAAAACATCTATCTGAACACAGCCCTCCTGGGTTTCTCACGAGCTGAAACAGAAGAGCGCATGCCGGCGATTACTCGCTTCGCGGAAATCGGCGACTTCATATGGCAACCTGTCAAAACCTATTCAAGCGGGATGTATATTCGACTTGCGTTTGCGATCGCCGTGAGCGCAGACCCACAGATTCTGATCATCGATGAAGCGCTGGCGGTCGGCGACACAGTCTTCCAGCATCGCTGCCTGCGCCGGATCAAGGAGATGCAGGAGGCGGGGGCAACGATTCTGTTCGTGTCTCACGATCCTAACGCGGTGCGCGCGCTTTGCACGCGGGCCATACTTTTGAACAACGGCAAAATCGATGCTGACGGCGCTCCTTCCGACGTGCTTAACCGTTATCAGAAACTGATCATGTCGCGCGAAGCGGCTTATGAAGCGATTCGCCCCGAGAACTCCGACGCCGGGGACCTCGATGATTTGTCGATGCTGGAAGAAAATCTGAAGCCGCTACGTTACAGCTATCGTCATGGAGACGGGAGCGCGGAAATCTTAAGTGTGGAACTGATGGACGCCACGCGAAGCCCGATCGAGTTTGTTGAAACCGGTGAACCTGTGACGGTGCGCGTCAGAGCCCGCGCTCAAGCAGACGTGGCAAACCCGATCGTCGGTTTCCTGATTCGAGATCGGCACGGCATCCACGTTTATGGGACAAACACAGATATTCAGCAATCATATTTTGGGACGGTTAAGGCGGGCGAGATTATCGAGGCCACATTTGCTTTTGACTGCTGGGTGGGGACCGGCGAGTTTTCTATTACCACTGCGGTGCACAGCGCGGGCGGAGCAAGCTACGATTGGCTTGACGACGTCGTTTCATTTCGCTGTCTGAGTACTTTGCCGATTGAGGGTGTTGCCAATCTCAATGCCAACGTCACTACCAGACGCAGCACGGCCGCCCTCGGGCGCGTCGCAGCGCAACAATAAATTTCGACGCTCTAGTCTACTTAATTCACAATGGTCGAGACTCGTAATTCCGAAATTAACATCGAACAGTTGATGGCTGAAATTCGTGAAGCCGTCGCACGCCGTGAGTCTAGTGGGCAGACCTCTCTTGCCGGCGCATCGCTTGAGTTACGAAATTTTCTAACATCGGTTGCGAATCCACGGGATGAACAACTAGAGCTTCCGCCGCTCGAATTACAGCCAGAGTTTGTCCGCAGTCCCGACGATCGGTATCACGTCAACGAGCTGCTGCAATACCACGATCACACATTCGTCTGGAACGCCTATCGCGCGATCCTAAAGCGTGAGCCGGACGAAGTTGGACTGAACCAGTTTCTCAACAATCTGCGCAGCGGTCGTTTCGACAAGCTCGATATCCTCGCCAGCCTCCGATTTTCACCAGAAGGCAAAGGTAGAAACGTCTCAGTCGAAGGCCTCAAGCCCCGGCCACTGCACCGGCGGCTTTATCACGTACCGGTTATCGGCTATGTGATCGAGATGATAGTTGCATTTGCTCGCCTGCCTGCCACCATCCACCGTCGTCGTCAGTTTGAAGAGTATGCGCTGTCGCAACAGGAGCTGATGGCGTCCCACATTAATCAGTTGAGCAAGGCCTCTGTTCAGGCGACCAAACCATTTCTCGAGGAGCTGGCCCACTTGTCGCGGGAGCAAAGGAGATTTGCGGAACTGCAACATCAGCAGGTGGTCGGGCTTTTCCGCGAACAGCGTAAAATTATTCAAAGTTTGGAAAAGCTGCGCGATGAAATCAAACCGCGCTTAGAAAAACTGCAGGCGACTCAAGCATCCGGGGAAAACGGACGGGCGGCTACCGACGCAGGAAAACTCGATGAATTGTTTGCGGCCTTTACGGAGCAGTTCCGCGGCAAGCGCGAAGATATCAAAGAAGGGTTGCGACACTATCTTCCGCTTTTGAAAGGGGCCCACCTCGTCGATGGCATAGTCGACCTTGGCTGCGGGCGTGGCGAGTGGTTGGAGCTATTGAAGGAAGAAGGTCTCCAGGCGTTGGGGGTCGAAAGCAACCCGATCATGGTCGAGCAGGTTCGCTCTCGGGGGCTTGAGGTGGTTGAAGGAGATTTGCTCGCTTACCTTCGGACACGGCCCTCCGAAAGTTTCAACGTCGTGACCGGCTTTCATCTGGTCGAACACCTGCCGTTTGAAAGTTTGATTGAACTGGTTGATGAGACGATGAGAACGCTCCGTCCCGGCGGGATCGTGATCTACGAATCTCCAAACCCGAAGAACCTGACAGTTGCCGCTTGTAATTTCTACGCTGATCCTGGTCACAAGAAACCGATCTTCCCTGAGACGATTGAGTTCATCCTGAGGCACAACGGCTTCGAAGACGTGCAGCTTCAGTATTTGAATCCGGTCGAGGACAGTCCGTTTAGAAATGACAATCCCGGATCGCAGGAGCTCGATATCTGGTTCTTCGGTGCTCGTGATTTCGCTGTCGTCGCGCGCAAATCCCGGCGACGCTCGGCTCCTATCAAGAAAGTGGACTGGGAGCCGGCAAGTCGAGGGACAGTTGACGAGAAGCCCGCGCCAAAAGTTTATTCGGAATACGCAATTCAGGTCACCGTTGAAAACAAATTAGAAACAGTTGATCTCGACTATTGTGTTTCCGAAACCGGGCATAAATTTTACGCGCGGCCAAACACCGATGATCGCCGGATCTTTCAGCATGTAGTTGACCTCGAGGAATATCCTCTGCCTCAGAAGTTCGATGACGACGACGTGGTGATAGACATCGGCGCTCACATCGGCAGTTTTTCATATGCAGCGTTGAAGCGTGGGGCGGGCAAGGTATATGCGTTTGAAGCTCACCCTGTGAATCACGCCATCACCCTCAAAAACCTGCAGCAGTTTGGTGAGCGTGCCGAGTGTCGCAATCTGGCCGTTTGGCGCTCGGACATTCCCAGCGTGACTCTCTTCAACGATCGTCTCGACGCCGATTCAGACGCAAACACGGGCGGACACGCGGTGGTCTACAACATTGAAGGGGTGCCAATTCAAACCGTGGGGCTGGACGATATTCTCGATGAGGCAACTAACGGCTTCAAGAAAAAGATCCGCATGCTCAAGATTGATTGCGAGGGAGCAGAATATCCAATTCTGTTCTCGTCGAAATTCCTGAACTCCATTGAAGAGATCTGCGGCGAATACCACGAAATTCCAACCGAGATAGTGCCGGAGGGCGCCAGGGTCGAAGGAATGCCGGAGAAGCTCGACCGCCATGCACTGAAAAATTTCCTTGAAGGCGCAGGCTGGTCCGTTGAACTACAGCCCAACTCAGAAGATGGGCAGCTTGGTAACTTTCGAGCCCTACCGAAGAGGAAGGCTGCCACCTTCGATAAATGGTGGAAGCGGACCACAAAGTGAATTCGAAGCTCAGCGCCAAAGGCGCGAAATGTAATAGCCTGGGGCAACGCCCCAGGTGGGACACGCCATAAATCTTCTTAGCGCTGAAGGCGCGGAAGGTGGTTGATCAGACGAATTCATTGTTGTCTTTACATCATACTCCGTTTCGCGCCTTCAGCGCTTCGGAGACTCATTCATCTTTACCTGGGCCGTTGGCCCAGGCTTTCATATTTCGCGCCTTTGGCGCTGAGGCATTTTCTTACGGCAGATCCGGTTGCGAATCCGACTCGTCGGAGTTCTGATACCGACTATGTAATCACGTTTCTGCAGCACCCAATAGCATGAGTCGAGTCGCCGTTTTAACTTCCCACCTCGCGCCCGGAGATGCCGTCAGCAACGACGTCATCGGGATGTGTGATGCCCTTCAAAGACGCGGGTTCGACAGCAGGATCTACGCAGGCAGTTGGGACATCACCGAGCCTGCTGTCTACCCGGTCGAAGAAATCACGCAATTCCTCCAGGACCCGCAAGACCTTCTGATCTATCACCATTCGATCGCCTGGGTTCCCGGTCAGGAGTTGTTGAGAGACTTGAGAACGCGGAAAGCGATCAAGTATCACAACGTCACGCCGCCCGAGTTTTTTGTCGGGATTAGCCCGTGGCATGAGGAGAAGTGTCGCGAAGGTCGCGCGGAGTTGAAGGACGTGGCGCGGGCCGGCTGTGAAATCTACCTCGCTGACTCGGAATATAATCGCCAGGATCTGATCCAAGCCGGCGCGCCTGAAGAAAGGTGCTTCGTCGTCCCGCCTTTCCATCATATCGATCTTCTCGAAGCCCTCGATGCCGACCTCGACGTGCTCGACGAGTATCGCGACGGCAAGACCAACATTCTGATGGTCAGCCGCATTGCGCCTCACAAGGGACATGAAGCATTGCTCGAGGCATTCGGCGCCTATCACCTTGATTACAATCGCGAGAGCCGCCTGATCATTGTGGGCAAGGAAGAACCGCCGTTCAAAATCTATTCGACGCGACTGCGTGAGCTGACGTTGTTCATGCTTCTCGATGGCTCAGTGGTGTTTACCGGAGGAGCGACCGGAGAGGAACTCAGGGCCTATTACCTGCTTGCGAATGTGTTCGCGATTGCCAGTGAGCATGAAGGTTTCTGCGTGCCGATTGTTGAAGCAATGGCGATGAAGGTACCGGTTGTAGCGTACGGCTCGTCAGCGGTTCCCGCGACGGTGGGTGACGCCGGGATTCTTCTTAAGGAGCGAGGGCCGTACTTGATGGCCGAAGCCATTGATCGCGTGACTAAGGATGAAGAACTGGGTGTCGCTTTCGGTATCAAGGGCCGACAACGATATGAGCAACACTTCACGAACGAGAAGATAGAACAAGCATTATTCGAATCGCTCAGCAGATCACCTGCGTTGGCGGACAGATCAGTACCGCCTGCGTCAGCGGGTGGGTATTATCTTCAGCCCGCGGGCGAGGGCGTCGGCGTAAAGCCTGGGGTGACGCGCAGCGAACCCCAGGATTAAGGTTAGGTAGATTGCAATAGCCCGCGGAAGCGGGCGGAAGCTCGATGAATATGAATCTGTCGCCCGCTCCCGCGGGCTAGGATTATTTAATTGCAGGTTTCCTGGGGTTCCGCTTCGCTGCACCCCAGGCTTTACGCCGTCGCCCGCTATCGCGGGCTGAAGACCTTAGCACCCGCTTACGCAGGTGGTACTGATCCGTAACGCTATCCGATCGCAATGACCAGAGTCGCACTCTTAACACCGAGCATCACAACCGGCGACGCCGTCAGCAACGACGTGCTGGGAATGTATGACGTTCTGAGCGAGCTCGGCCACGAAACGCGAATCTTTGCGGAGGGCTGGACCTTCGATAAGCCAAAGGTCTCGCCGGCGCCCAAACTCGAGCGCTTCCTGAAAAGTCCAAACGATCTTTTGATTTATCACTATTCGAGAGGGTGGAACTTCGGATTAAAACTTCTGAGCGAGAGGAAGTGGCGCACGGCCGTCAAATATCACAACGTCACGCCACCGGAATTTTTCATGGACTTCAGTAAAGACTTTGCCATGATGTGCCTTGAAGGTCGCGACCAACTGCCATTGATAGCCGGCGTCGGTTGTGACGTTTACATGTCTGCTTCTGCGTACAACGAAAGCGAGTTGCTGCAATGGGGAACGCCCAAGTCCAGGAGTTTCGTGGTCCCGCCTTTCCATCACACTGCCAGGCTTAAGGCGATCGAAGCCGATCGGAAAGTGCTGAATGCTTACTCCGACGGCAAAACAAATATCCTGATGGTTGGCCGGCTGGCGCCGAATAAGAACCACTCGGCTTTGATCGAAGCGTTCGCCGCCTATCATCACGACTACAATCCAGATAGCCGGTTATTCATTGTGGGCAAGGAAGAGATGCGTCTCAATACTTACAACAAGTGGCTTCGTAAAGTGTCTGAGCACTTGAAGGTAGACCATGCCGTCGTTTTCACTGGAGAAGTTTCTGATGAAGCGCTTAAGTCTTATTACTCCCTGGCCCATGTTTTTATGATTACCAGTGAACACGAAGGCTTCTGTGTGCCGCTGGTCGAAGCCATGTCAATGAAGATTCCAATCGTGGGGTATGGGTCGTCGGCAATTCCCGGCACCGTCAAAGACGCGGGCCTGCTTTGGAATGAGAAGAACCCTTACCTGCTGGCTGAGTCGATTAACTCGATCGTAAAAGGCAACGGCGTTAGAGAATCGCTGGGCGAGATGGGATGGCAAAGGTATGCACAGAATTTTACCAACCAGAGGATTAGGTCAAAATTCCTTGACGCGATGAACGGGCTGATATGAAGAAAGTAGCCATCGTTGTTCAGCGATGCCATGAAACCGTTGTCGGCGGCTCAGAGGCGCTCGCCTGGCAGTATGCAAACCTGCTTAAGGATTCATACGAAGTTGACGTTTTAACTACCACGGCAGTTGATGCAGCTTACTGGGCAAATGCTTTGCCGGAAGGTCTGGAGGTGCGCGACGGCGTTAACGTTCGTCGTTTCAAAGTTGACATCGGCTACAGTCCATACCGGACGGAACTGTTCACGCGCATGATTCACGACTTCGATCGATTGGGCGCCGGCAGTCACAATGGCCCCGATGGCGGGATGAAACACATTCCCTGGAGCATCGCACTTCAGGAAGAGTTTGTGCGCAGGATTGGCCCATATTCACGGTCGCTCGTAATGTTTTTGCGTGACAACTGGTCGCAGTATCGCACGATCATTTTCGTTACCTATCTCTACCCGACCGCTTACTTCGGTATCAACGAAGTTCCGCGCGGGCGCGCACTGTTTGCCCCGACGCTCCACGATGAAGAGCCTGCCTATCTTTCGGTCTACAAGCATGCTGCCCATCGTGCACACTCGATGATTTGGTTAACCGAGGCGGAGCAGCGGCTGGGCAACGATCTCTGGGGAAAACTTCCCGGTCAAGTGGTGGCCATGGCAATTGACGCCGCACCGCGGGAGCCTTCAATAAAAGACTTTCCCTACGTTCTCTATTGCGGCCGCATTGATCCGAATAAGGGCTGTCTGGATTTGTTTGACTACTTCATGCAGTTCAAAAAAGAGAATCCATCGCCGTTGCGTTTGGTACTTACCGGCTCGGCGGATATCCCGGTACCTGACCATCCGGACCTCGAGTTTGTGGGATTCGTTCCGGCTGAGGAGAAGTTTAGCCTGATGGCCGGAGCACAGTTGTACGTGATGCCATCAGGAAAAGAAAGTTTCAGCATCGTTACGTTGGAGGCGATGGCCCAGCACACTCCTGTTTTGGCAAGCAACCGCTCAAACGTTTTGACAGACCATATCAAGTTGAGCGGCGGCGGAAAGATCTATCAAGATTACGAAACCTTTGCCGCCCGGTTAAGCGAAATGCTCGGCGACGAAGACGCCCGGCAGCGTATGGGAGAAACAGGCAGGCGATACGTAGTTTCCAGATTCACTCCCGAACGCGTGCGTCAATCATTAATCAACGCGGTCGAGTCTTGTCCTGAGCCGCGTGTCTCAATTCCCGGCGTCACATTTCCAAAATCGCCGCAGCTTTCGGAACCGGCTCCAAAACGAAAAGCCCTCAAAGAATCAGACCGGCCAAACGCTCCGCCGCTTCCCTTACCTGAAGGGTGGCCGGAGGACGAGCTGCGTGCCCTGGTTAGTTCTGTTCTGGTTGAAGACGCGCCGCCCGATGAAATGAAGGGTTACGTCGAATCAGATTTCAAACGTTTTGTTTACACGCTGGGTCTGGTGCCGGAAAGAACTGGACTTTCTGTGCTCGAGCTTGGAGCGAATCCGTACTTCATGACGGTGATGCTATCGAAATTCCGCGATGCCAGATTGGAGCTGGCAAACTTCTTCGACAGGTCGGGAACAGAAGGAAGTCAAAAAGTATTCATCAAACAGACAGGCGAGGTAGTCAACTTCCCCTACAAGCAGTTTAACGTCGAGCAGGATGTCTTTCCTTACGCTGACAACTCATTTGACGTCGTCCTGTTTTGCGAAATCATCGAGCACCTTTTGTCAGATCCCGTGCACGCCCTATTGGAAATCAGGCGAGTATTGAAACCCGGCGGCGTGATGGTGCTCACCACGCCCAATGTTGCGTCGCCTCGATAACGTGCGCAAGGTGATTGCCGGCGAGAATATATACGATCCCTATTCCGGTTATGGACCATACGGGCGGCATAACCGCGAATACACACCGCAGGATCTGGCTAGCCTGCTTTCCGCAAACGGTTTCAATGTCGAAAGTCTATTCACGGCCGACGTTAACGCCGGTCTGCAAGGCTCGAATATATCAATCGAGACCGTGGCCCCACTGGTAAGACATCGGCAGCCGGATCTCGGTCAATACATTTTCTGTCAAAGTACTGTTAAAAAAGCCGCGAAGCACCAACCGGCGGTAAGGGCGGAGTGGTTGTATCGTAGCTTTCATCAGAAGCCGAATGGCGGCAGGTAATCGAGATGATGCGCAAGGGCCTTTACAGAACCGAGCGCGGTAGCGCCGGATGCTTGAGGCAACTTGGGTTAAAAACAGACGCACGGTTTACGAAATCAATGAAATCAGCTCGCCGCGCTTGGTGCTGAGGCTGCTCGATTGGGAAGCTACTCTAGCATCCGGCGCTACCGCGCTTGTTGCTCGCTCTACCGCAATGTTAGATAACCTTGCTCAGGTAACCGCGGCATTAAATCGACGGAAGTGGCTTTGGCTCTTCGTACTCGCTCTCACCATCGTTTACTCCTCACTGTCAATTCTTCGCCATTGGCACTTCGCGTCAACCGCCTACGACCTGGGGATCTTCGATCAAGCTATCTGGCAATACAGCCGCTTTGGGCCGCCCTATAACACAGTTCGCCTTCATCTCTCACAAGACAATCTGCTCGGCGACCACTTCCATCCAATCATAATTCTGCTGGCCCCAATCTATTGGTTTACGAATCGAATCGAAGCGTTGCTGATCGCGCAAGCGCTGCTGTTCGCAGTCGCGATGGTTCCCATATTTCTTTTCACGGAAAAGCGTTTGGGAAAAGTTGCGGCTTACTTGTTTTGTTTGTCGTATTCGATCTACTGGGGCATCCAGAAAGCCGTCGAGTTTGATTTTCACGAGATAGCGTTTGCCGTTCCTTTAACCGCGCTGGCAATCTACTTTATCGACGAAGAGCGATGGCGGCCGTACTTCTTTTGCCTAATCTTGTTGCTGCTGACGAAGGAGAACCTGTCCCTGCTCGTTTTCTTCTTCGGGGTTTACCTGCTGGTCACGAAACGATTCAAGCCAGGACTGATCAGCATGGGCGCCGGCGCGATATGGTTTCTGACGGTGACCAAAATCTTCATCCCTTACTTCCTCCATCCGCTCATCAAGCAAAATACCCCGCCCGGCGTCTACTACCATCATTGGAGTTATAGACAATTCGGATCGGGACCGTTGAGCGCGCTCGTAAAGATGTTGTCGGAGCCGCTTCTGGTGATCCGGACGCTGTTTACCCCGCCGACGAAGCTGCATACTTACTGGTATATCTTTCATCCGTTTCTATTTTTGTCGTTCTTTTCACCACTGTTCATCCTGGCTATTCCATTATTCGCCGAACGGTTTCTTTCCGAAAAAGTTAACTTTTGGACCCCGGACTTTCACTACACGGCGGTGCTTGTGCCCGTGCTGGTCATGTCTTCTGCTGACGGTCTAGCCAGAATCACGGGTCAGTTGAAAGTGAAATCTCGATACCTGCTCATTGCCGTAAGCTGCTTTATACTTTTGCTAAACGTGCGCTTGCTGCCTGAATTTCCACTCTGGCAATTAAAGTCTGCCGGGTATTGGAGACTGAGCAGTAGCGACCAGGTTGGACGCAACGCGCTCGCGATGATTCCGCCTGATGCCTCGGTCGCTGCACAGGGACCAATCACACCTCATCTATCGCACCGGCAAATGATCTACGTGCTTCATCCAACTGCGAACTTTCCCGATCCTGACTTCATCATTGCGAGTGACAAAATTAATCCGTATCCAATGACCTCCGTCGAGGACTTGAAGATGTATCTCACAGCCCGGCAAGTCAGGGGATACCAAAAGATATTCGAGGAGGATGGTTGGGTTGTTTTGCAGCGCGGATCGGAGCCGGCGGTCAAGGCCGATTCGCTAAATGACGCCGCCTTTGTGGAGCAGCTGGTGCCGGACTCAATGAAGGCCGGTGAGACATACAGCGTTAATGTCACGGTGAAGAATACTGGACTTAAGAGGTGGACCACCGGGGAGCTTTACCGTTTGGCTTATCTAAGCGGAAATCGCGACTGGGGCCTCGAGCGCGTCGAGTTGCCATCGACGGTTGAATCGAGTTCGATCGTAAAATTCGAATTTAAAATTACAGCGCCTGCCGAGCCGGGTCGGTACTCGTTTCATTGGGGCATGGTCCAGGATGGCGTAGCAGCATTTGGCGAGCGCACCCCACAGGTTTGGGTGACGGTGGTGCAATGAATGGCGATTCTAAACAACAGCGCCGGAGCGTTGCGCGAAAGTTAGAAGTGGATTTCAGCCTGAAGGGCTGAAATCAGGTTGGTGCGAAGTTTGTGCTCACTATGGTGTCTTTAAACCTTCTACTTAAAACCCCAGTTCGCCACGCTGTCTTTGTCGTCCTTTTTTTCTCCCTCCTGTTTACTCTTTTCTTCTCACCGGTTCTCTTTACCGGTCATCTGTTAGCACCGGCTGCGGGCGGCCTCGGCGACGGCGTCGTGTATCACCTGGCCTTCTTCCAGTCGAGCAAAGTGCTTTGGGACAACCTGCTGGCAAACGGTTTCCCAATGGTTGCCGATCCACAGGTCATGGCCTGGTATCCACCTGCTCTTTTCTTTTCTTTCATTCCCGGCGGTTGGAACATTTTCGTTGTGTCGGCTTACGTGATGGCGAGCTGCTTCACTTATGGCTACGTCTACGCGATTACACAATCGAGATTTGCCAGCCTCGTTGCCGGGATCACGTACGGCATGTGTGGTTTCATGATCGCCCACATGGGCCATACTGCCATGATTCATTCCGCAGTCTGGTTGCCGTTAATCGTTTGGTCGCTCGAAATGTTGCGGCGAGAATTCAGCAGGCTCTGGTTGGTGGCCGGGTGTTTGGCTATTGCATGCTGCATGCTGGCGGGACATTTACAGATCGTTGTCTACGGACTGATCGCCGCCGGCGCCTACGCCCTTTTCTTAGGGTGGAGCGCTCCTATCGGCCGCCTGCGATTTTACCCGCTCGCTTCGGTTCTTTTCGTTTTGGGGCTGGGTCTCGCCGCACTTCAAATTCTTCCGACCAAAGAGCTTGCGGGCCTCAGTTTGCGAACGGGTTTCACTTACTGGGAATTCGTTACCTACTCCTTTCCCTCAAAGCATCTTCCAATGCTTCTTTTCCCTGCCGTATTTGGCGGCCTACCTCGTTATGGCAACCCCCAGTATTTTGGCGAGTGGAACCTGATAGAGATGACGGGGTACGTCGGCCTGCTGCCGTTGATGCTCGCGGCGATCGGGTCCTTCTACAGCCGGCGGAAAGGCGTGACCATATTCTGGGTTGTCGTTGGGCTACTTGCTTTCCTGCTAGCCCTGGGCGAGCGTACGCCGCTCGCGTTTTTGGTGTACCAGCTTCCGGTGCTGGGCCAATTTCGAGCTCCGGCACGTCACTTCATTGAAGTGTCATTCGCAGTCAGCGTTCTTTCCGGGCTGGGGGCAAACGCTCTCGCTCAAGGAAAGGTAAGCAGGCGCGCGATATCCATTACTGTGGCCGTTGCGGCATTAGTGATGGCGGTGGCCGTTTTCATTCTTAACTCAGACAAGATTCAGCGATTCGCAATCGCACGAGGGATAACCGACCTCGATCTACTGCCCTGGCAGAATCCGGCAGTTTGCGTCCCGCTGATAGTATTTTTTCTCGGCGGCATCGCGCTGTTCGTGTGGCATCGAAATCCTGGGTCTGCTCTCCGACATACTTTGGTTTTGATCGTGCTGCTTCTTGATTTGGCGAGCTTTGGCTGGTTCTTCAATTGGCATTTTGCCGCACCGCCAAAGCAAGTGTTGAATGAACCGCCTTCGGCCGCGCGATTGCGGACCATGCTTACCGGAACCAATCAACGAATGGTTTCGATCCGCGGCACACTGGGAACACCTGAGGAGTTGGTTCCCAATTTATCCAGGATATGGAACGTTCCGAACGCCACTGGCTATGGCCCACTGCTTCCATCCCGAGTGATGTACCTGTTATCAATTCTTCCTGACGGAAGCATTGCTCCCACCTGGCGAAGTCCCGAAGACCAAAGCCTCAACTTAACTTCAGTGCGCTATGTTGTACTTCCGAAGGCCGGAACTGTCCGCGACGCGCACGGCAAATTGTGGCTTGAGGAGAACATGGATATCTGGCTCGGTTCGGGATGTAATCAGCCGAAACGCGACGCGGTTCAGTTCACTTTGCCTGCGCCGTTTCGGGCTACTAGTGTGGGTATAGTCAGCCGCCTGGCCTGTTCGGTATCGCTGAAGCAGGGTGAGGAAGTCGCGCGAGTGTTGTTGACGGATGTTAACGGAAACACTGAGACGCAAAGCTTTTTGGCAGGACGTGATTCTTCCGAATGGTCCTACGACTGTCCAACCATCAAGCCAAACATGCAGCACCAACGTGCTGAACTCTTCAAGAGCTATCCAGCCAAAATGTACGAAGAGTCCTGCGAAGGTCATTTCTATCTCGCGAACTTGAAACTGAAAGACGGGAGAGCGATTAGCAAGGTAGAGCTGCAATGGTCAGGACGCGAAGGTGCAATGATCCTGGACAAGCTGAACTTGATCGATGAACTCGCAAACAGCTCGGAGTCGATCAGTCCACCGTCATTTCTGGGAAGCCAATGGCGCTTCGTTGAGGACTCCGGGGGAGCTCGCATCTACGAAAACATGCGCGCACTACCTCGCGCGTGGTTTGTATCCGAAGCGATTAACCTCGCACCGCAAGATGTACTGCGCACCATCAAGTCGTCGCGTTTACCCGACGGACGTGAGTTTGATCCAGCGCGTGCAGCACTGGTGGAAAAGCCTTTGGCTTCATTCGCCGGGGATCCTGGCGCATCAGCTCGAGTCGTAAACCTTTCTGAGACTGCGATGGAAGTTGAAACAATGTCTGCTGCTCCTGCATTCCTCGTCACCAGCGACGTTTACTACCCGGGCTGGCAGGTTAAAGTTGACGACGCAGCAGTCGAATTATTTCGCGCGAACTATGCGATGCGGGGCGTGCAAGTTCCTGCCGGCAAACATACTGTTCGGTTCGAGTTCAAACCCAAGATGTTTTATTACGGAGCTGCGATCAGCGGGTTCTCACTTTTTGCGCTCGTCGGGGTGGTCATATTCGGTCGCAAGTTTTTCGGGGCATCGTAACGCAAACTGTTAGTTTGCGAGCGATTCAGTAGAAGCCAGCTTTGGGCAAAAAGTGGTTTTCAGTCCGCGCTAAGCGGACGAATGAGAGTAGCCCAGCAATTCATTGCCGGGATCCAACGAGCAAGAAAACGCAGTCCGTGAAGCAGACGGCTGAACATAAGCCAAGTTATCAATACTTTTCAGCCGTCCGTTTCACGGACTGGTGACTCATCTTCGCACTAATCCCAGCAGTGAACTGCTGGGCTACTATCATCCGTCCGCTAATCGCGGACTGAGAATCGAACACTGTTTGTACAAGGCCTCAGAAGTTAGCTTGTAAGAAGATAGATGTTTGTAGCGTTCGGCTCGCAACCTAACAGTTTTGCGTTACAAAGAACTGAGATTCGCTTTCGATGGACCACGAAGCCTCAAATCATCGCCGCGCGAACATTACGCTCTACGCAAAGGCGCTGCTGATCTTGCTCGCCTCGAGACTAGTCGTAATCCTTGCCCTCTTCTTTTCTGCCAGATTTGTCACTCCAAGCATTCACGCCGCCGGTGAGACCAATGTGCCCTGGTATCGCTATCTGCTGCGCTGGGACGCAGGCTGGTATCTTCAGATCGTTCGCGATGGTTACACGCACACCGGCGACGAGCTGGCGCAGCAGTCGATCACTTTCAGTCCTCTCTACCCACTGGTTTGCAAAGTCGTTTCGGTTGTCTTCCGTCTGTCGCCTGAGATCGCACTATTAGTTGTCTCCAATGCGCTGCTACTAACCGCCGTCCCCTTGCTGGTCAAGTTGATCCGTGAAGACTACGGAGACGAGGTCGCGCTCTTCGCGGTGGCTGGTCTTTGCTTCTTTCCTTCGTCCCTGTTTCTTACCGCAGGCTATACCGAGTCGTTAGCCCTGGTGCTGATCACAGTCACATTTCTACTACTGAAGAGAAAGCACTTCATCCTTGCGTCGGTTTGCATAGGCCTGGCTGTGGGCACCCGTGTCACGTGTCTGTCGCTGATACCACCATTACTCTGGGAACTATGGCGCGAGCTAGGGCCAAACAAGAAGCGCCTGGGAATCGCAATCGTTTACAACTTGTTGCTTGCCACCTCAGGATTGTGGCTGTACATGATTTACTTGTGGGCTAACTTCAACCGGCCCCTATCCGTAATAACCAGCAAGCGTGCCTGGCATGGCGAAGGCAGCTGGGGCGAAATCTTGAGGCTGATCACCTTGCAGCCTTTTCTACATCTCGCTGACATCTGGCGCGACGGCCCTATTCCTGAGACGCTCGCCCCCTGGCTCTTTCTGATGTTCATCGCCCTCGCGGTTTGCTTCAGGAAACGTCTGCAGGTTTCTTACACGCTTTACGTAGCCGGCGGTTTGCTCATGCCATACTTTTTGGCTGCTGGAAATAGAGGGTTTGGATCATTTAGTAGATTTTTGATGCTGCTATTTCCGGTATTTATCGTTTTAGGCGACATTTTCAAGAGGAGGATGTGGCTCGGCTTAGCGGTAATCGGTCTCTTTGCTGCTTTGCTGTTTATGCACACAGTATTTTACGCCCAGGCATACTGGGCAGGGTAGTCCCTGAATCTGTGGCGTTTCCCCTTTAATCACCCATTAATTTTCAGTCTTTTTTCCCCGTTCACGCATCTAAATATTTCGGTTTGACAGTACTACACGGGCCGACCTAAACTACTGACTGTCTCAACGCTGCCAGAGCATCGATGACGATATTGGACGCCCCTCCTCATGAAAGATCTCGACAAACTGAATCGTCGAACATCAGGCGAGGATAGGAGCATTATGATGAAGTTAGCCATAACCCTTTTTGTAATCGCGCTCACGGCTGTTAGCGCGCTTGGGCAGAGCCCCACACTCAGAATCGTCACCGAAGACCCGACCCTTCCCTCGGAGCTTTATTACGGCAACGTTAAGGTGAAGCCGCTGCGTTTGCGTCCAGGCACGAACACGCCAATCACCATTGATGACAACGATTTTTTCATTCAACAGCACTACATCGACTTCCTGGCGCGTATGCCGGAGCCCGGTGGTTTCCAGGGCTGGATGAATGTCATGAACGGTTGCGGCACTACCACCCCACCGCCTTGCGATCGAATTGAAGTCAGCTCCGCTTTCTTTCGCTCCGACGAGTTTCAGGTACGACGCTACTTCGTTTACCGCTTCTATTCGGTGAGCTTTAAGCGCGTGCCCCTGTATGCCGAGTTCATTCCCGACGCGCGTCGCGTTAGTGGATTCCAGACCGACCAGCAGCTAGAAGCCAGCAAAGTGGCCTTCATTAACGACTTCATGGCGCGGCAGGAATTCAAGACGAAGTATGACGCTTTAAGCAACGCTGACTTCGTGAATACGCTGGTAAGCACCGCGGGCGTTACCATAGGCAACTCGCAGCAGTTGATTAATGATCTGAACGCGGCCACCAAGACTCGGGCGCAGGTGTTGAGAGCGATCAGCGAGGCGTCAGAGGTTTACAACAAGTATTACAACGAGGCTTTCGTAGTGATGCAGTATCACGGCTATCTCCGTCGCGATCCGGACATCCTCTATCTCGACTGGATCAATACCATGAACCAGACCGGTGACTACCGCACGATGATTAACGGCTTCATGAACTCCGCGGAATATCGCAACCGTTTCTAAAGTCGCACGACAAGCGCAAATGAGCGAAGGCCAGTTTCAAACGAAACTGGCCTTTGTTGTGTTTGGCTGGCTTGATCTAGCCCGCGGTAGCGGGCGATAGCGTAAAGCCTGGGGTGGAGCGTAGCGGAACCCCAGGATCATCCCCCAAGAACTTGCAAAGCCCGCGGAGTGGGCGGTAGCCGGTGCGGTAACAATCATGTAGTGATGCCACTGTCGGCCGCTTCGCGGGCTTTAGATATTTCCGACGACGGTTCCTGGGGTTCCGCTACGCTCCACCCCAGGCTTTACGCTAGCGCCCGCTACCGCGGGCTAAAACCAGGGAAACCACCTGTTGAAAAGTCGTCTCAAATCATCTGGAAAGGGTACTGGCTTCATAGTCGATGTTGACCGCTTCCTGGACTACATACAGTGGCCGTCGCTTCGCTTCCACATAAGTACGTCCCACATATTCGCCGAGTATGCCTATGCCAATACTGTTCAGTCCTATCGCGGCAAGTAACAGAATAATAATCGTGGTAATGCCTGGCGGTGGAGCCTCAGTGAAGAAGAGAACGGCATAAACGACAGCAGCGATCATTGACACAGCCAGGATGATCGCGCCCATCAAGGTAAACAGTCTTAAAGGTCGCAGGGAAAAACTGGTAATAGCATTGAAAACGAAGAACAGCAGGTGCGAAAACGGCGCTTTGCTTTCACCTGTTCTTCGCGGCTCGCGTTCGTATGGAACTCCGATCTGGCGGAAGCCGAGCCATGCAATCAAGCCTCGAAGGTAACGGTTTTGCTCTGGAAAGCTTTCCAATGCATCACGCACCTGCCGCGTGATCAAACGAAAGTCGCCCGCGTCAGTCGGAATCGGAACGTCCGAAAACCAATTAATCAAACGGTAAGCGATCTTCACCGCAAAGTTACGCCAACGTGCGTCGCCGGGCCGGACAGTCCTTACTCCGTAGACAACGTCGTAACCCTCCTTCCACTTCTCGATCAGACGAGGAATAACGTTGGGCGGATCCTGCAGATCAGAATAGAGGACCACTATGGCAACGCCTTGTGCGCAGTGATAACCAGCGGTGATGGACATCTCCACGGTGAAGTTTCGACTGAACCTCAGATACTTCCAACGCGGATCCCGCGCGCAGATCGATTTGATCATCTCTCCGGTCTGATCGGAACTGCTGTTGTCGATGACGATGAACTCGAAAACGTAAGGCAGGGATTCAACTGCAGACAGCAACTCCCGCTCGAGGCTCTGAATGTTTCCTTCCTCGTTGAAGGCGGGAATAACAATTGTGATTAGTTGCGGAGGATTGGACATATCTAAAGACTCTCGGATAGCTCATCAATGTCCGACATGCTTCAGCTTGCCGTTTGGATTCACAACACTCAAGAAATGATGCTGCTTGTAGCGTCGCACATTGGGGTTCTGAACCACCTACGACAAGCTGTTCAGCTTGTCGTGCGATCGCAAGGACGCCTTGTACAAAAAATTGGTTTCCAGTCCGCGTTGAGCGGACGGCTGATAATAGCCCAGCAGTTTACTGCTGGGATCGACGCGCGAGAAAACGTAGTCCGTGCAGCGGACGGCTGAATGATACTGTCTAGATGAGCTACATTTTCAGCCGTCCGCTTCACGGACTGCGCCTTACGTTCGTCCTACTCCCAGCAGTGAACTGCTGGGCTATCATCAGTCGTCCGCTTTGCGGACTAGGCTCGAAAACTTCTTGTGCAGGCCTCATGGGCAACCCTTGGGCTGAAATTACGTAATCGCTTCGAGTACAAATCCAAAATGGACTTGTTCAGAGCTTCCTGAAGCATGTCCGACATTACAACTTGCTGACGTCCGACGCGGGTTCCATCTCCGTCATTGGACTACCAAACGCGATTTTCGGATATGCATTCGCGTAGGTGTCGATCATCACCTGCAGCAAAGCAGGTTTGGTTGAATCTTCCCAAAGCCAGCGCAACGCCTCTTCGGTGTCTTTTTCATTTTCAATTGTGCGCGCCGGAATCTTATAGCCATTCGCCACGCTCTCGAAATCTGGCGCGCTGTAACCCACAAGGGTAGATTGATATCGAGAATCGAAATAGCTTTCCTGAAACTGTCGCACCATTCCGTGGCATTCGTTATTGAGTATGACCATTTTCAATGGGAGGCCGTGATGAGCGACGGTTTGTAACTCCTGAATGTTGGCCTGAAAGCCGCCGTCACCGGCAATTAAAACAATCGGTTGCGAAGGTGCCGCAAACGACGCACCGATAGCGGCAGGAAGCGAGAACCCCATCGACCCCATGCCGCCCGAAGTCAGGAACCGCTGCGCGGCCCCAAGTTCCAGAGACTGCGCGGCCCACATCTGATGTTGACCCACATCCACGACATACGCCGCCGCGTGTTTTGAAACTGCCGAAAGCTGATGCATCAACACGTTCGGATTGATCCCCTTCACTTCGGACAACTCGCTGGTGTCGGGCCATGCGCGTCGCAGCGCATTTATTTCTTCCAGCCATTCGCTGCGTTCTGGGAAACTCGAATTGACGAACTCCGCTTGGGCCGCTGACAGGAATCCCATTAGACCTGAAACAATAGCGGTACAGTTTCGGACCCGGTTATTAATTTCGCCGGGTTCACAGTCAACATGAAAGATTGTTCGATCGCCTTTGAAGGCGTCGGTTTGTGATCCCGTCTGCCGCACATCCAGCCGGCTACCAAGCACCAGCAGAAAATCAGACCGGCCAATTGCCAAATTTGCCCAACGGTTGCCATAGCTGCCAATCATTCCCACACGCAAAGGGTCATCAAAGGGGAGCACATCGACAGCCATCAGTGAATTAACGACCGGCACGCGGAGCGTGCTAACAACGCTTCTAAACAAATCAACAGCACGCGCGGAAGAGACGCCACCTCCAACCAAAATCAAAGGGCGCTGCGCCTGCTCGAGTTGATCGAAGAGACTTCGCCAAACCCAGCCGTCGATTTCCGTATCATCTGCGTTGGTGCTGTTCTCTTCGTCGGTGCTTGCGACATCAATCTCAGCCCTTTGCACGTCCATTGGAATATCGAGAAGAACTGGGCCAGGCCGTTTATCAATAGCCAGTTCGAAAGCACGTTCGAGCATGGACGGCACCTCTTCAGGGTCAGTCACTCGCCACGCTGCTTTGGTAATTGGCGCGGCCATCGGCACGATGTCAGTCTCCTGAAATCCTAACTGTCGTATGGCGCGCTCGCCTTTTTGCTCGTTGCGGTTGACCTGACCGGTAATAAACACGGCCGGGGAAGAATCGAAGTAACAACTCCCGATTCCGGTTAACAGGTTTGTAGCTCCCGGTCCGCTCGTGGCCATTGCCACGCCTGGAATGCCCGTCATTCGACCCATCGCGTCGGCTGCGAACGCCGCCGCTTGCTCATGACGCATGCTTACGGTGGAAATTGTCGCGTGCTGATGGAGCGAATTAAGCAGGTGGGCAATCATGCCCCCTGACATCTCGAAGACACACGTTACCCCGCGGCTTTCGAGATAACTCACGATGTAGTCGGAAACTTTCATCAGGTCATTCAAGTAATCGGTAATCAGGGAAACGGTGTATCCGTCACGAGCAATCTAACGAGAGGTGGGCCAGGGGCGCGCAGTTCAGAGTTCAAGCTTCAGCTTGCGTCTTGGCCAGCAAAAACCCAACCCAAAAGTTGAACACTAAACTACGCGCCCTTTGCCCACGGGCCTGTTTAATCCATCCGAGTTTAGCCCTTGATACCACTCAACCGTTCGACCTAAACCTTCATCAAGGCCAACTCGCGGAGTCCATCCGGTCGCCCGGCGAAGCCGCTCGACGCTGGCTTCCAATCGCATCAATTGATCGGGCGGATACGCCACTTCACCGAAACCCAGTTCCAACCCCGGATCGATTAGGTCTCGTATGCGCTCCAGGATATTGCGGATGGTGTGGCTCTGTCCTGAGCCAAGGTTGAAAACGCCCTGAGCGTTGCTCGTAACAGCTGCACGATAGATTGCATCTGCCGCGTCTTCGACATAGAGGTAATCCCATCGTTGCTCGCCACCGGTTAGCCGTGGACGTTCCCTACGAAGCAGTTGAAGAATTACAGACGGAATCAAATGCCTTTCATCGTCCATTGGACCGTACGTCGCCAATAGCCGCATCCACAGATAGCGAATCCCCGCGTCATTGCACAGCTCTTTCGTTTGACGGCCCAGGCTTAGTTTAGCGGCGCCATACTCTGTCTCAGGCTGGCATGGAGTGTCTTCGTTTAAGATTTCTTCGTGCCGGCCGTATTCCGCTTGCGAACCGATTCCCAGCCAGACCTTGCAACCAGCGGCTCGCACAATTTCAAAAAGCTTCAGACTGCCTGTCAAATTAACCTCAAGCTGTGCAGGGTCATTTTTGAATGCACCGGTCACGCCCTGCCATGCGAGGTGGAAAACCACCTCGGGTTTCGACTGAGCAACCGCGCTCGCCACGCTTGATACGTCTGCCAGGTCGGCGCGAATGATGTTGATTTGCGAGAGTACATCATTCAACCGCCAAAGGTCGCTCTCGGGCCTGACCAGCGCAGTGATGTTCCAACCATCTCGCAACAAACGCTTTGTAAGAAATGAGCCAAGGTGACCTGAAGCTCCCGTGATCAGACACTGCATCTTACTTCTTAACCATCCTGTGCAAGGTGTCGATCATAAAGCCCAACATTTCTTGAGACAGCCCAGGCCACACCCCCATCCACAAAACCTGGTTCATCACGAAATCCGAGTTGGCAAGTTCGCCAATCTTTCGATGGCGCACGTTCTGATAGGCCGGCTGCCGAAGCAGATTGCCTCCAAACAGCAGACGCGTGGCAATCTTTCGCTCGTCGAGCCAGCGCAGCACTTCGTCGCGCGAGAAGGGCGCCTCCGGCCGCACAGCTAATGGAAAACCAAACCAACTTGGTTCCCCGCCAGCCGTTGCCTGCGGCAGAATGAAAAACTCCTGCAGGTCACTCAAACCATCGTAAAGAAATTGAAAATTTCGCCGTCGCGTTTCGATAAACTTCGGCAACTTTTGCAGCTGGGCCACTCCGACGGCGGCCTGCATGTCGGTAAGTTTCAAGTTGTAACCGATGTGAGAATAAGTGTACTTGTGATCGTAACCGTAAGGCAGATCACCTAACTGCCAATCGAAACGTTTGCCACAGGTGTTTGCCACACCCGGAACGCACCAGCAATCGCGGCCCCAATCCCGAAACGATTCAACCAGGGTTTTCAGCGCGGGCCTGTCAGTTAGCACACAACCACCTTCGCCCATGGTGACGTGATGCGCCGGATAAAAACTGGTGGTTGCCAGATCACCAAACGTTCCCACCTGTCGTCCCTGGTAAGTCGCTCCCACCGCATCGCAACAATCTTCGACCAACCAAAGATTGTGCTGCTTTACGAAGTCTGCAACGCGTTTTGCTTCAAACGGATTGCCCAGAGTGTGGGCCAACACGACGGCTCGGGTGCGCTCACTAAGCGCAGCTTCAAGCTGGTCGACATCGACGTTGTAAGTCGGAATTTCGACGTCCACGAGTACTGGAACCAGTCCGTATTGGATTATCGGATTGATGGTGGTGGGGAAACCTGCTGCGACAGTGATAACTTCGTCGCCCGCCTGCAGAGCGCGTTCTTTTAACGAGGGGGACGTTAGACAGCTTAGCGCCAACAGGTTTGCCGAGGAACCAGAGTTCGTCAGCATCGCGTAACGAAGCCCAAAGAAGCGCGAAAACTCGGTTTCAAACTGCGCGGCGTAGCGTCCGGTAGTCAGCCAAAAATCCAAACCTGCATCGACCAAAAGCCGAATCTCTTCGGCATCAAAGACCTTGCCTGAGATTGGTACCGGAGTTTCGCCGGGAATGAATTTGCGCTTGGGAAAGGCGGCCTCGTAATATTCTCCAATCATTCCCAAAATGCGGGCTCGTAATTCATCGGCTTCGTTGCTCATGTTCTTATGAATGGTGGACAGATACGGATTTCTGCTTCATCACCTGTCTGTAAACTTCCAACGTCGAAGCAGCCACTTTGTGCCAACTAAATCCCGCTGCGTGTTTTATTCCGGCCGATGAAAGATACTTCCGCTCGCTGTCATTCTCCAAGAGACCAACAATGCTTTGGGCCAGGCCTTCGACGTCCAAGGCTGCAACGTGTCGTGCGGCCTCCGTTCCCGTAGTCTCGATCAGACTCGAGATGCTGCTGGTTATCACGGGCGCCCCGCAAGCCATTGCTTCAAGCGGCGGCAATCCGAAACCCTCATAAAGCGATGGGTAAACAAAAACCCGGCATGAAGAATAAAGAGCTCGCAACTCATCATCTGGCAAATACCCTGTGAAACGCAGCCGATCCTTTAAGTCACGCTGCTCCATTTGCTGCCGCAGTTCGTCCATTAACCAACCCTCTTTGCCGGCAATCACCAATTGAGGACGTAGCGCAGTTTTGCGCATGATCTCGTCAAACGCTTTCAGCAGTGTCGTTAAATTCTTCCGCGGCTCCAGAGTTCCGGTGAACAGAATAAACTCGGGTTCTATGCCAAGCTTTGTTCGCGTGGCTACTGTTTCCTCGAGAGGCATGGGCCGGAATACGCTACGCGGCGCATCGGGGATGACCACAATTTGGGCGTCACCAATCCGAAGATGTTGAATCACCTCGCGCTTAATTGTTTGCGACGGCGTGATCAGGCAATCGGCTCTGCGCGCCATGATTGGCAGTCGCCTGCGACCGCGACGCACAAGATGCGGTTCGTGAGTTTCCGGGAGGAGAAACAAAGAGAGGTCGTGAACGGTTAGCACCGACGGAGATTTACTCCAGAGCGGAACCTCGTAGTTTGTGCCATGAAAAAGATCAAACTTCGAGTGCCTCAGGTGCAGAGGCAGGCCCACTGCAAACCAACGCCGGCTAAGTGAATTTACTTTAACCTGGACTGCCCGAAGCCCCGCCGGCAAATCGTGATCATCGAGTGGTGGATTAAAGGAAAAGGGCGAAAGGAGTTCGAATTCGTCTGGTGCGGAGATGATGGCGAGGTGGCGCGCTAGTTCGAAAGTGTAATGGCCGACGCCGGTGCGCGGATTTGCCAGCGGAATACCGTCGAGTCCAACGCGCATGTGGAAGAGAGTATTCGGGGCCAAACGAAAAGGCCAGCGAAGAACTACAGGCGTAACAAGCTTTAGCTTGCGTCGTTGGTGAAGCGCCTCCTGGCGAGGGTGCCTCCTTGGAGTGCGCCGCCACGCCACCCCATCGCGGCTGCCGCGCTGGGGACCCCGGTTGTCGGCGCTTTGGCCTGCTGCGACCTGTCGCAGCTTTCGCTGCGCCTACCCGCCCCTCCGAATGATCTAACCCTACCGAAAGGAAGCGGCGCCAGGCCGCCGCGGGCCAAAGCGGTGACAAGGCACCGCACTCCAAGGAGGCGTCCCAGCGCCTGAGGCTATAAACATCAGGGTCCGAAGCGGCGCCGGTATTCAGCTGAGTTCATGAAGCCATTGATCATGATCCGGTAGTCGCCATTGGTCTGATTCATGGTCTGAATCCAGTTCAGATACGACGCATCCGCTGTGCGGCGGAGGTAACCGAAATACTGCATGATCACAAACGCTTCGTTGAAATACTTGTTAAAGACTTCCCCGCTCTCCACCAACTGTCTGAACACCTGACCGCGCGTCTGCGTGGTGTTATTGGCGTTCAGCGTGTTAATCCAGCCTGCTCGACCCGGATGATTCGGTAGGCCAACCGTCTGCAGCAACGCGTCAACATAAGCTGTCGGGTTACCGAAGGTGGAAGCGTACTTCGTCTGAAATTCCGCACGCGCCATCACTTCATTAACATAGGCCGCCTTGTTCGCTTCCAACTGCTCGGCCGTTAAGAAACCGCTGACCTTCGCGAAATCAGGATAAAACTCTTCCGAGACGGGAATCTTTCCCACCGCGGAAAAGAAGCGGTAGATGTAGTAACCGCGCGACTGAAACTCTTCCGAACGGAAGAAGCCGGCAGACACTTCAATACGATCACATGGCGGGGCCACAGTTGTTCCGCAGTTGTTGAGCACATTGCGCCAGCCGGCCAATCCCGCCGGGTCAGGTTCGCGGCCAAGGAAGTCGATGTACTGCTGGCGAATAAAGAAATCAACACCGTCAATCGGGTTCGCTCCAGTGCTGCCTTCATTGTCCTGGATCGTGATGCTTGCTGAAGACGGCGTGATGAGCGTCGTTCCGGTTGCATTAGTCAAAGTAATCGTGAAGGTCTCGGTCCCCTCCGCGTAACCATCGTCCACGAGTGGAATGAAGATTGTTTTTGAAGCTTCACCCGCGGCAAACCGAAGTGTGCCCTGCGTCGTGGCGTAGTCGCAGCGCGACGAACCAAGGTTATTTATCACATTGCATTCGTTTAGTGCCGCGCTGTCGCTGGTGGAGTAGTCGACTGTCGCCGCGGTCGATGTATCCGTTCGCGTTACGACGACCTGAGCACTCCCTGCACCTTCAGAGAAGTTGAAATTGCTCGCGTTCAGTTGCAGTGTGTTCGGGAGCCCGAGCAACTGCCAACCGAGATCTGCAAATAAAGAGGTCGTCAAATCAAAGGGCGGCGTAACGTTGTGTGTTAGATCGCTGCTGATGTTGGGTTCCATCAACTGGTTAGGAAAGGGAGTCTCGTCAAAGTGTGAAACCGATGAACCGCCTTCGACTGGGCTGGGGCTGAACATTCGGATGCGCCCAGCCGAGTCAGCACCGGCAGGTGTCGAGGCATCAAGCAACAACGAAGCATTCACACCTGAAGCCAGCTGAGCTTTGATGGCATTGCCGTTAACGTCCGTAATCGACACGCTTGGTATTGTGATTGTGGGATCTGAACCTCCCATCCCTGGAGGACCACCGGCTACATTGTTGACGATGATCGCTCCAACCGCGCCGGCATTCTGAGCATTCTTGACCTTTACCGTAAAATTGCAACCGCCCCGGTCGATTAGCGCGATCCTTCCAGAAATCGCGGCGCCATTTGTGAGAGCTGCGCAACCGTCTATTGGACTCGCCTGGACAACATTAGCCGTTATCCCCGGCGACGACAGTGCCGGACCGAATTCAGGCGTGCCAATTTCATAGTTGCCTGCAATCGCAGGCGGCGTATTCACCTTGAGCAAGGGCGTCTTGAGTACACTCGGCACATCCGCTTTAACCCTGGGGCCGTTCCAAACAAGATGGGTCGTGTTGATGGCGGAAGCCTGCCGCTCCGCATCGATCATTTCAGGCCATAGTTTGCCGGTGGAGTTATCCATTAGAAACCTGTCATAGATACTGGGAACGTCAAACGCCTGTGCGCCTGTGCTGGAGCTCGTGAAGGTTTGAAATCCCAACCCGTGCGCGAATTCGTGCATAGCCACGCTTACGAGGTTAACGCCGCCGTCACCGTGATTGGTATCCAGTCCGTAATACCAGTGAGCGCTCGCCAAACATCCCGGGGTACCAATATTCAGATTGAAGCGAGCATTAATTTCATGCGTGGAACCGTTTGAGTCGATGTTCCTGATCGCATTGGCAAGTGCGTTTCCGTACCAGGTGTTTGGGACCGCGCCGGCAAAGTCTCTAAAAATGCCACCACTATTTCCAGCTGAAGCCAGGGCTGCCGTGTTTGCAGTGCAGGTCAGTGATTCCCAGGTCGCGCGAATTGTAATCGTGGGTCCGCTGCTCAGCCTTGCGCCCCAAATGCTGGCTGCATACTGAAGCGCGAGCAGCCTCTGCTGGCCCAGGGTTGTTCCTGGATTGCCGCCAACCGGGGAAACTGGTGTGGGGTCATTGAAACCCATATTAGGACCATCGGCGTTTTCAACGACTACGTTGGCGCCGAAAGCGCAGGTAGATGCCATGACGCCGACGATAGCAGCACGTAAGAGCGTAGGGAGTTTGGAGATTATATGCTTCATTATTAGTAGTCGCTTTTCGCCCCTTAATTCCTTGTTTTAGCCGGATTAACCTTCGGTCGTTTTGTACTGCCACTTTCCGCGGTGTTATCGATCAGTTTTGGATCGATACCGAAGAACGCGCCTGCCGCCTGTGGATTATCGACACACGATTGCTCAAGGCTTCCGTCCTTGTTGATTCGGGCAACCGTCACATTTTGGAAGCGGCCATCCAGATCGACCGATACACTTCCATCGGCGTGCTTAGTCTCGACCAGGCCTTCGGTCGACTGATTAACTAATTCTTTGAGGCCTGCTCCCAGTTTCTGCGCGTCTTCGGCCGTTAGCTCCTGGCGCCCAGAGTCATCCGTGAGATGAGCGTCCTGATGCGCCATTTTCGAATTCACAACTGTGGTTTTATCAGCCATCCGCGACTCCTCTCTCGTCCCCGCACTTTGTCGTGAAAGCACCGTCATCGCCCCTGCGGCGAGAATCACAGTAGCCACCAAAGCGGTTAACACCGTCTGGCGGCGTAGTTTTTTGCTGGCGTATCGAATTGTAGAGCGCAGTCTTCTCACAATGTTTCTCCTTCTTATATCTTCTGAGATTAGACGTTAATCCAATCAGCAGGATTGCCGGGTGAGTCGGGTGAATAGCAGCATTATTAGTGGTAAAAAGGGGCGAAATCGTTGCCCGTAAACCTGAGGTTTAGACGCGAAAAAAGTGCAGGGGCAGTAACAAAATTCGGCACCCTGGAGACTCACCTGAAAGCGCCACATTGGAGGCGCCTCCTTGGAGCCCTCCTTGGAGTGCGCCGCCTTGTCGGCGCTTTGGTTCGCGGCGGCCTGGCGCCGCTTCTTTACCTGAGAAGTTAGTCAACCCCCTAAAGCTGCCACAGGTCGCAGCAGGCCAAAGCGGTGACAAGGCACCGCACTCCAAGGAGGCACCGCACTCCAAGGGGCGTGCAAGCCCCGTAGTTAGTTACGGGCCGAAGCGGCGGCGGTACTCAGACGAGTTCATGAAGCCGTTAATCATAATCCGGTAATCGCCGTTCGTCTGAGTCATAGTCTGGATCCAGTTTAGATACGAGGCGTCTGCTGTGCGCCTCAAATAGCCAAAGTACTGCATGATCACAAACGCTTCGTTGAAGTATTTGTTAAAGACTTCCCCGCTCTCCACCAGTTGCCTCAACACCTGTCCGCGAGTCTGCGTGTTGTTGTTGGCATTCAGCGAGTTGATCCACCCGGCACGACCAGGATGATTCGATAGGCCAACAGTCTGGAGTAACGCGTCAACGTAAGCCGTGGAATTACTGAAGGTCGAGCTGTACTTTGTTTGAAAGTCTGCCCGCGCCATGACTTCATTAACATAGGCTGCTTTATTCGCTTCCAACTGTTCAGCAGTCAAAAACCCGCTCACCTTGGCAAAGTCAGGGAAGAACTCTCCCGATACCGGAATTCTGCCCAACGCTGAAAAGAAGCGATAGATAAAATAACCGCGCGACTGAAACTCATCACTCCGGAAGAAGCCTGCGGAGACCTCGATACGATCACATGGCGGCGGGACGCTTGTGCCGCAGTTGTTCAACACATTGCGCCAACCGGCCAACCCTACCGGGTCGGGTTCACGACCCAGAAAGTCGATGTACTGTTGGCGAATGAAGAAATCGACGCCATCGATCGGGTTGGCTCCTGTGTTTGTGTCGTTGTCCTGGATGGTAATGGTGGCTGAGGCCTGCGTTCCAAGGGTTGTTCCGGAAGGATTTCTCAGGGTGATCGTAAACGCCTCATTGCCTTCGGCGTAGGCATCATCGACCACGGGGATAAAGATTGTCTTGGAACTCTCTCCGATGGCAAAACGAAGCGTCCCTATCGTCGTGGCGTAGTCGCAACGCGACGACCCCATTCCATTCATTACATTACATTCATTCAGCGCGGCATTATCGCTGGTGACGTATTCAACTGTGGCTACCCCTGCCGTGTCTCCTCGACTGACTGTCGCCTGCACGCTTCCGCTGTTTTCTCCACTCACAAAGCTGCTGGCGCTAAACTGAGTTCCACTCGGCGTGGCGGTGGCGGTGAAGTTGGCCGTGCCGGTGCCGGTCAAACACTGTGAACTTACGAGAACGATGCCCGGTGGAGTAAACGTGAATCCGGTCTTTGACGGGGTGACCTTGACGTTGTTAGGGCACCCCAGATTTCCAGACGTGTAGTTTCCGCTCGCGTCCGTTTGTGTCATCGCAGAGAAAATTGTTCCCTGCACGTTCATCTCGAATGTTATTAAGACGCCACTCACCGGATTGTTAGCGTTATCCTTCACCGTGCCGGAGATAAAATACTGTGTCGGCGTCGGCCCCGGTGTTGGCGTTGGTGTCGGCGTGGGTGTTGGTGATGGAGTCGAGCTCGCAGAGAACTGGTATGCGCCCCTGCCGTAGGTTCCGATTTGAATCAAACCTGATGCCTGGGCTGAGAGCGCCATCACCGGCACTGGGGGAAGACCATCATTGAAGGCGGTCCACGTTTCACCGCTATCTGTCGACCGAAACACACCTATATCGGTGCCGGCATAAAACGTCGTGGCCGTCAGAGGATCGATCAGGAATGCGCTGACAGGAATATTCGGCAACGTGGTGCTGATGTTTGTCCACGACCCTCCGCCGTTAACGGATCGGAAAATGTGACCAGTGCCATAACCTGACACGGTCAGGTAAACGAGGGACGGATCCGCTGGACTTACTGTGATACTCGTTATCGATCTGGCAGGCAGTCCACTAGTAATGTTCGCCCAGTCCACTCCGCCGTTCACACTCACCATGGCCCGGCCGGCTCGCGAGCCCGTGTAGATGATGTTGTTGTTACTCTTCGCCACGCCGATTGCGCTCAGAACATCGGACCCACCATTCGTTAGATCGGTGAGGCCTCCGGGTGCGGTCCAGGTGGGCAGGTTCGCTGTGTTGTATCGCCTGGTTGTGTCGTTACAGTCAGAACAAATGAACAGCCGCCATGTGCCGAGATAAATTTTACTGTCTACACCATTGCTAACGATTGGCGGGTAAAAAGCTATTCGAGGTCCGGATGATGGCTCTGCGAAACTGTCTGCGTCGGAAATCTTCCCGCTAAACGAAAGTCCGTTTGCCGTATAGCGATTCATGACGCCGTTCACATAACTCGTAAACACCATCTCAGGATTGAGTGGATTGATTACTAATCGGCCGCCGTCGCCCGAACTAAACTCTCGCCACCCGCTACCTCCCGCCAGACGCATCTGCGTGCCGTTGTCCTGGGTACCGCCAAAGGACCGGGCAGCGTCAGTTGGGTGCACGCCCATACTTACGAACTGAGTAAGAGAAAGTGTGTTGTTTAACGACGTGAAGGAGACACCATTGTCAGTTGTCTTCCATAGCCCTCCGTCGTTGCCTGCATAGAAAGTGCTACTGCTCTCGGGATCGAAAGCAAACGACTGCTGATCCGCGTGAAACTTTTGAGAGAAAGGCTGGTAGTTTCCGTTTGGCGCAAAGGAGGTTGAAAGATTGGTGAAGGTAACGCCGCCGTCAGTGCTTCTGAAGAGATCGCGGGTTCCAACGTAAATAGTGTCGGCATTGATCGAGCTTGCCGCCAGGTAAGTGTTATAGCCGAACTGGCCGACATCGAGGCTGGTGTTTCCAATCACACCTCGGTTGGTCCAGGTGGCTCCAGCGTCGTCACTCATTTCAAGTCGCACTTCAAAGGGATTTGTGGTGCGAGTGCCAAAATAGACGTAGACGCGATTTGGATTGGCTGGTGTGACAGCAACACGGAAGTCGCGGGTGGCTGTCGATGAGCTCACATAAGGCGAAGCTAAAATGTTGTTCCAGGTCTGGCCGCCATCGATGGATTTGTAGAGACCTGGAACCCCACCAGGTCGAAACGAGACCCCAGCGTAGAGGATCGCGGGATTAGTGGGATGAATGGCAAGGTCGCGAACTGAACAGTTTAGAGTCCTCGTCCAATTAACTCCCCCATCATTCGAAACGTAGATTCCGTTCACGAAACTTATATTGTTCACCGCATCCAGATAATTAAACTGTGCCAGATAGACCTTGTTCGGGTTTGTGGGATCAACCAGGATCTTTGTTGACTGGCCTTTCTCTGGCAAGGTCGTGTTATTGATCCTGGTCCAGGTCAGTCCGGCATCCATCGAACGCAGCACACCGGAGCCAAAATAACCCTGGTCGTTATCGCCCATTCCCGCATAGACAATCGCCGGATTTGCAGTCGCGAAAGCAATACTCCCGACCGCCAGATCAACATGTGTGTCAGTAACAGGAACGAACGTGGTTCCACCGTTGCTGGATCGCCAGATACCGCCAGTCGCAGATCCAATCAAGACGATCTGCGGATCGAGAGGCGACACAGCAATCGCGTTTATTCGTCCCGAGGTGGGCCCGCCGTTGTTGGGAAATGCTGACGTGGTCGGCAGTGGGCCAATGGGCGACCAAACACTGTTGAGGGCTTCGCCGCTCAAGAGATCGGCTCCAAACTTACTTCGTCGTGGAATCGATTCCCAGGCAAGCCTGCGCGCGTTGGCCGGCACTTCGTTAAAGGGATACGCGCGTTGATACAAAAACCAATTCAACCTGCCATCAGGATTATCGGCCTGACCTCTGGCCGGCTCCTTGCTCGCCTTGTTGTTCGAGTTCTTCAGCGCACTGGTAGCGGGCATCTTTTTTTGACGCTGAGTTATGGCGCGACGAGACCCGGGTTTCGATTTCTTTGATGACGTCTGCGGGCTGGCCAATAGGTATCCGGCGCAGATTACGACCGCTAACAAGACGAGTAACGAGCGAGTAATTGCGTGAGGATTAATGATTGCGGATAAGTAGCTGCGTGTAACTTTCAACGAGGGATTCCTTTATCACAATTCGCGGCATTCAGTACAGGCGTACAGGCTTTAGGTAGTGCTCCGTTAGCCTTAGCTTGCGTCGTTAGCGAAGACGACCGTCGACAGGGCGCCTCCTTGGAGTGCGGTGCCTTGTCACCGCTTTGGCCTGCTGCGACCTGTCGCAGCCTTGCCGGTGCCTGCACGTCCCACTAATCCACCTTGCCCCTGACTAGAAGAAGGCGGCGCCAAGCCGCCGCGGGCCAAAGCGGTGACAAGGCACCGCACTCCAAGGAGGCGCCCACTCCAAGGAGGCGCCCCGCCCAAGAGGCTGTTTCCTTTATGGTCCAAAGCGGCGACGATACTCAGCCGAATTAATGAAACCATTAATCATGGTCCGGTAGTCGCCGTTTGTCTGATTCATCGTCTGTATCCAGTTCAGATACGACGCATCCGCGGTGCGGCGCAGATAACCAAAGTATTGCATGATTACAAAGGCTTCGTTGAAATATTTGTTGAAGACTTCGCCGCTCTCCACCAGCTGCCTCAACACCTGCCCTCGCGTCTGCGTGTTGTTATTACTATTCAATGTGCTGATCCAGCCCGCACGGCCGGGATGAGTCGGCAATCCTACGGTCTGTAGCAGAGCGTCTACATAAGCTGTTGGGTTGCCGAACGTAGCGCTGTACTTCGTCTGGAAGTCGGCACGCGCCATGACTTCATTCACATAAGCAGCCTTGTTCGCTTCCAACTGTTCAGAGGTTAGAAACCCGCTCACCTTTGCGAAGTCCGGATAGAACTCCCCGGACACGGGAATCTTGCCGAGGGCAGAAAAGAAGCGATAGATGAAATAACCGCGCGACTGAAACTCCTCACTGCGGAAGAAGCCCGCCGACACTTCAATACGATCACACGGAGGAGCTACGGTCATGCCGCAGTTATTCATCACGTTGCGCCAGCCGGCCAAACCCGCGGGGTCAGGCTCGCGGCCAAGAAAGTCGATGTACTGTTGGCGAATGAAGAAGTCTGTCGCATCAATCGGGTTTGCTCCGCTACTCGTGTCATTATCCTGAATCGTGATTAGGACTGAGGCGGGCGAACCGAGAGTTAATCCACTTGCGTTGCTGAGGGTAATTGAAAAAGTTTCAGTGCCTTCGGTGTAAACATCGTCAACCACGGGGATGAAGATAGTCTTCGAAGACTCTCCGGCAGCGAAACGCAAAGTGCCAATGGTGGTAGCGTAATCACAACGCGAGGAACCCAAACCATCCACAAAATTGCATTCGGTTAGCGCAGCATTGTCCGTGGTTGCATAATCAACCGTAGCCGCATTGGTCGGATCGCTTCGCGTGACCAGGATCTGCGCGTGTCCAGCACCTTCGGAAACGGCCTGATTACCGGCGCTGAACTGAACCGTTTGGGAACTAACCGCCAACGGCTGCCAATCAGGTTTGAAGTTATAAATTCCGCCGCTCGGAAGCGCAGTCGCCCCCGTTCCATCCGAATTCGCCACATACAAACCGTTAAGTGCCACAAACGTAATTCTGGCGCCATCAGGTGACCAGGCAGGCTGCATCGATTGGTGCATGGTAACCAGGGGCGCGAGGGCCGAGCCGTCCGCGTTCATGATGTAGACATTTTTGTAGTTGTTTGACTCGGCGCCGAATATTAGTTTCGTCCCATCTGGTGACCAGCGTGGAAAGCGACTTAGCGCCTGCTCCAGCTGAATCTTAGGACGTAACTGGGTGAGATTGGTCTGATTGCTGCCGTCGATGCCCATGACAAAGACATCAGCACCGCTCGTGTAGGCGATCTTTGAGCCATCGGGAGACCACGCCAGGTCATTAACCGATGTAGGTGTATTTGGTAGTCGCGATAATCCGGTGCCGTTTGCGTTGACGATATAAATCCCATTGCCCGTTCCAATGAAGGCGACCTTCGCGCCGTTTGGCGACCAGGCGATCCGGCTATTCTGATTAAAGACGTTGCCTGCAATCTTCAGTGAACCGGTTCCATCAGCATTGGCAACATGGATCTCCGCGTCAAACATTCCGGCATTCCTTTTACCGTACGCTATCTTCGAGCCATCAGGTGACCATGCGGGCGCCGACCCAAAAGGCTCGAGCGTGAAGAGGATTGAATCGTTAGTGCCGTTTGGATTAATTGTGTAAAAGCCGCTTGGGCCAGTCGTGCCGGCGTGATCGGAGCCGTAGGCAATTTTGCCATTCGATTTCGCCGCGAAAGGAGAAGATTGAACCGTCGCCAGTGCCGTGGCGCCGTTGTTAGCGTGGTTTGGATCAGAGGTGGAAGCGACCACACTTGCCGAGTTAGTAATCACCGTGGCGTTGGACACCGAAGCATTAACAGTCGCAACGATCACCGCAGTGGCAGAAGCTCCGGCAGCCAACGAAGGAAAATGTACGGTCCGATTGTTTCCAGAGCCGCCGCATGTGCCGCCTGCGGCAGTACACGAAACATAACTAACTTCAGAAGGAAGATTATCAGTAACCGTAATCGCACTGGCGACCGAGGCTGAATGATTTGTCACAGTCAGGAGGTAGACGATTTGGGCTCCGGGTGAGATGAGGTCGAAAGCTGTGCTCTTGATAAGTGATAGATCGGCTCCGCTCCCAGCCAAAAACGAAGCGATGCCTGGATAGGTTGCGCTGAAGCTTCCGTAGTGATCAATTCCGAACCGGTTGCTGCATGAAGCCTCCCCACCCGTGAGCGATCCAACCAACAAAGGATTTGAAGGACTTCCCTTCCACAGTCCTGAGCCGGATGAACCTCCCTCAGTCGTACCAGCGTTCCAGGCAACATGAGTAAAGTTAGAGCATGGCCCCGGTAGAACGACGTTACAAGTTGAGTTAGTGGCGCCAAAAGCGATTCGTTTGTGTGACCCCTCAGGATGATGGATGCCTGTTACCGGAGTATTCAAACTGGTCGTCGTGGCGTCCCAGCCGGAGAAAAAGAGTCCACCCGGTAGAGAGCCAGTCAAGCGCACAAAAGTGAAGTCACTTGAAGTTGCTGTGGCGAGGAGATTGGCGCCGTCGGTAAATGGAGTACCTCCCGGTGGCGTCTCGCCAGTGTTGTAGTTCCAATAGACGCGCAAAGATTGCGCGGCCGACTGGCTGCTGAAGCAGTGGTTGGCAGTAAGCAGATACGGCGTTTGATCGTTGGCCTGGGTGTTTAGCAGTGTCCCAGTGCAAGCGTACTCCGAACCGTTGTCAACAAACTCGAGAAAGCCGACAGACTTCGCCACCTCGGTCCAGTCGCTGGTTACCTCAAGATTGCAGGACCCAGCTTCATCATCTGTCGTAGCCTTTAATGGATCGCGATAGACGTGGCTTATCTCTGACACGATAAACGGTGCGCCCGCAGTTTCCGCACGTCCATACGGACTGAAGTATTCAATCGCAACAGCATCCCCTGAAACCGGAGGAGTCCAGAATGTGCCATCCTCGGAAGGTCCTCTTCCTTCATATGGACCATAAAACTCGTCCGGATTCTTTAATGAATAGACAAATACACGGGCCCCCGCCGGCAGCGACATACTGGTGAAGTGGACGCGAGTGTAAAGCGCTCCTTCAGAGACTATTCCCGAAACGCGCACCTCCCCCTCGGCAAGCTGATAGAGGCGACTATCGATGGAAGGATGTAGGGGCTTCGCGAAAGACCTCACCACTCCGAGTTGCACCCGTTTATTTGACCGCTGGTCCGTGCGTTCGCTTGGGATGAATGACGGTAGACGCTTCAGGTGTGACCAGTCGGCCTTGAGGTGGTCATGCAACTTGCGCAAAGGCGCTTGGCCGCGGGCGGCCCTCAACTGAATTGGCAACTCGGACTTGGCTGGCTTTTCCGGAGCTTTAAAGCCTCGAACAGATTGGGCTTGAATCGCCGGAGAAAAGAACAGGATAAATAATGCTAGTAATCCGAGCTTCATCTCAACTTGCGCACGGCGCGACTTTAAGCCGCGGGGGAATCGAAACACCTTATCTACTCCTTGTAAATCGCGAGGGAACTCGAGCTCGAATCCTTGGGCGCCTCCTTGGAGTGCGCCGCCTTGTCGGCGCTTTGGCCCGTGGCGGCTTGGCGCCACGCTGTCGCGGCGCCTGCATGTCCCAGAGATTTCATCACACCCTACCGAAAGGAAGCGGCGCCAAGCCGCCGCGGGCCAAAGCGGTGACAAGGCACCGCACTCCAAGGAGGCGTCCCAGCGCCTGAGGCTATGAACATCAGGGTCCGAAGCGGCGCCGGTATTCAGCTGAGTTCATGAAGCCATTGATCATGATCCGGTAGTCGCCATTGGTCTGATTCATCGTCTGAATCCAGTTCAAATACGACGCATCCGCTGTGCGGCGGAGGTAACCGAAATACTGCATGATCACAAACGCTTCGTTGAAATACTTGTTGAATACTTCCCCGCTCTCTACCAATTGCCTCAGCACCTGTCCTTGCGTCTGCGTGGTGTTATTGGCGTTCAGCGTGTTAATCCAGCCAGCTCGACCCGGGTGATTCGGTAGTCCCACCGTCTGCAGCAACGCATCAACATAAGCCGTCGGGTTGTTCAACGTTGAAGCGTACTTCGTCTGAAATTCCGCTCGCGCCATCACTTCATTAACATAGGCTGCCTTATTCGCTTCCAACTGATCGGCAGTTAAGAACCCGCTGACCTTCGCGAAGTCTGGATAAAACTCTTCCGACACCGGAATCTTGCCCACGGCGGAAAAGAACCGGTAGATGTAGTAACCACGCGATTGAAACTCTTCCGAACGGAAGAAACCTGCTGACACTTCGATGCGATCACATGGAGGCGCCACGGTTGTGCCGCAGTTGTTAAGCACATTACGCCAGCCGGCTAATCCTGCCGGGTCTGGTTCACGGCCAAGGAAGTCGATGTACTGTTGGCGAATGAAGAAATCAACGCCGTCAATCGGGTTCGTTCCATTAGCCGTCTCGTTGTCTACGATGGTGATGCTCGCGGAAGCAGGTGTTCCGAGCGCTGTGCCGGTAGCATTGCTCAAGGTCACGGTGAACGTCTCGTTTCCGTCGGCGTACGCGTCGTCCACGAGAGGAATGAATAGAGTCTTCGAAGCTTCGCCCGCGGCAAAATTTAATGTGCCAATACTCGTAGCGTAATCACAACGTGAGGAAGCAAGTCCGTTAAAGACATTGCATTCGGTCAACGCGGCCGCGTCGCTGGTAGCATAGTTAACTGTCGCGGCAGCTGCGGTGTTGCTTCGAGTTACGATAATCGAAGCACTACCTGCGGTCTCACCGATTGTGTAACTCGACGCGCCCAGCTGGAGAGGCTGATTGCAACCGGTTTGCGACCAGTTGAGCTTGATGCTTCCTCTGTCCCCACCCCAACCGTCTACGGCAATTTTGTAAACCGTGCCGGCCGTGGCATTGAAAGTAAGGGTGCTGGTGGTAATGACCCCGGGATCGACGTCATCGTGCTTACCGATCTCAGTAAGACCACCAACAGCATTGCCGGTGTAGACACCCAGCATCGTGTCGTAGTCACTACCCGCGGTGGTCAATGTGACGTTTCCAGAAGCCGGAGCGGTCCATTGATACCAAACTGATCCTCCGCCCGCATCACCCGCAGGGTCATGGTTGGGTTCACCAGTCTCTTTGTTAGCGCTCACGTTCGTCCCCGTGATACTTCCAGCACAACCCGAAAGGATCTGAACGTTGGCAAAGTTGTTGTTTGCCGGGATCGCCGGCGTGGGCGTAGGGGATGGCGGCGGCGGTGGCGGCGGACAATTCGCGGCGCACCAACCGATTTCAGTCAACAAAGAAAAGGTTAAGTCATCTGGAGGTTTAACGTTGTGACTCAAGCCCGCCGAGATGTTGGGCTCCATCAATAGGTTGGGATTAGCGAAGGTGGACCAGTGTGAGACGGATGAGCCGCCGACCACTGGATTCGGCGCATGCATCAACATCCTTCCCTGTGGATCCCTACCTGCAGAGAGGGGCGGAGTTATGAGCGTGGCATCGCCGGTTACCCTGGGGCCGTTCCAGACCAAATTACCTGTGCTAATAGCTGATGCCTGGCGCTCAGCATCTGTCATCTCCGTCCAGTTTTTGTTGGTTGTGATGTCGAACAGGAAGCGGTCATAGATGCTGGGAAAACCGTTGTTCTGCGCGCCGGTGGTTGAGTTGGTGAAGGTCTGAAATCCCAATCCGTGAGCAAACTCATGCAGCAGGACGGTTATCAGATTGATTCTGCCCGGTATGTGAATAATGTCGAAGCCATAATACCAATGCGAATTTTCCAGGCACCCAGGTGTTCCGATGTCAGGATTAAAACGTGCCCTGATTTCCGGAGTCGTCGGATCGAGATCGGTGCCGGCTAGCGCGTTTGCCAATGCCGACCCATACCAGGTGTCCTGAAAAGGCGCGTTAGGAAAGTTACGAATGAGACTGATTGAACCGGCTGCGCCCAACGTCCCGGAACCGGCTCCGCATTCCATGGTGGCATCCCAAAATGATCTGACGGTAATTGTGGGACCTGGAGGTAACGTTGCACCCCAAATTTCCCCAGCGCGTTGGAAGGCATTAAGACGCTGCTGTCCGACCGTGGTGCCCGGATTGCCACCGACGGCGGGCACTGGAGTAGGGTCATTGAAACCTACGCCCGCAGGGTCGGTGTTTTCAATAACTATCGTGGTTTGCCCAAGCGCAGACGACGAAGCCAAAATGCCGACTATCAACGTCAGCACGAGCGCAGGAAGTTTCGTAAAAATCGTTTTCATTGTCAGTTCTTAGTCCTGGCTGGTGAAACTTTGGCTGGCTTTGCGCCACTACCGTCAATGGTGGGATCGATTAACTTCGGATCAATACCGAAAAACGCACCCGCCGCCTTTGGATTGTCAACGCAGGATTGGGCAACGCTGCCGTCTTTGTTTACGCGGGCCACAGTCACATTCTGAAAACGGTCGTCGAGGTTTACCGAGACCGAGCCGTCGGCGTGCTGGACTTCCACTAATCCTTCGGTCGACTGGTTTACGAGTCGCTTTAAACCGTCGGCCAGCTTACGTGCCTCTTCATCAGTCAGCTGCTGTTGCTGCGCCGTCGGATCTTGAAGGTGGAAGTCCTGCGGAGCCATTCTGGCGTTTACGATCGCCTTCTTGGCCGCGGACCTGGAATTGTCTGCCTGTCTGGAGAGGGCCGTGATCGCACCGATAGCAAGAACCACGATTGCCACGAGGACGGGGGCGGTGAACCGGCGACGATAACTCCTGACCGGACGCTCTACTTTTCTACTCTGTTTTCTCACGACGTCTTCCTCACCTTTAGTCTTGGTTTGTTATTTGAGGACTGATACCGGGCGGGCCTTTAGGCGCACCGCGGCCCAGCAAAAAGGAAAAGCAACCAACCCCTCAAGCTTCAAAATATCTATCTGGCTCCAGCCTCAACTTGAGGGCTGGGTCAGATTATAAACAATTCTTGTGATTACAAGTATGGGCAGGTCGTGTCGGGCGACGCACCCCAAAATCTGGCCGCGACACGAAACGAAAACAGGACAACGAAAGGCAACCAGAGAGACGAGTATTAGTAGCGATTTCTGCCCTTTTCGTTGCCCGAAACCGCCTACTTTCAGCAAGGAATTATCGAGCGGCCGTGACCAGTTTTACCCGATGTTTGTTGGCTTAAACGACCACCGACAGGGCGCCTCCTTGGAGTGCGCCTCTGGCGAAGGCGCCTCCTTGGAGTGCGCCGCCTTGTCGGCGCTTTGGCCTGCTGCGACCTGTCGCAGCTTCGCTGCGCCTGCCCGCCCCTCCGAATGATCTAACCCTCACGTAAAGAAGCGGCGCCAGGCCGCCGCGGGCCAAAGCGGTGACAAGGCACCGCACTCCAAGGAGGCGTCCCAGCGCCTGAGGCTATGAACATCAGGGTCCGAAGCGGCGCCGGTATTCAGCTGAGTTCATGAAGCCATTGATCATGATCCGGTAGTCGCCATTGGTCTGATTCATCGTCTGAATCCAGTTCAAATACGACGCATCCGCTGTGCGGCGGAGGTAACCGAAGTACTGCATGATCACAAACGCTTCGTTGAAATACTTGTTAAAGACTTCCCCGCTCTCTACCAATTGTCTTAGCACCTGCCCACGCGTCTGCGTGGTGTTATTGGCGTTCAGCGTTGCGATCCAACTGGAGCGACTTGGGTGGTTCGGTAGGCCAACCGTCTGCAGCAACGCGTCAACATAAGCCGTCGGGTTGTTCAACGTTGAAGCGTACTTCGTCTGAAACTCCGCTCGCGCCATCACTTCGTCAACATAGGCCGCTTTATTCGCTTCCAACTGTTCAGCAGTTAGAAATCCGCTGACCTTCGCGAAGTCGGGATAGAACTCCTCTGAGACGGGAATCTTGCCCACCGCGGAAAAGAAACGGTAAATGTAATAACCGCGCGATTGAAACTCTTCCGAACGGAAGAAGCCGGCAGACACTTCAATACGATCACATGGCGGAGCCACAGTTGTGCCGCAGTTATTCAGCACGTTGCGCCAGCCGGCCAACCCTGCCGGGTCTGGTTCGCGGCCCAGGAAATCGATGTACTGCTGGCGAATAAAGAAATCGACGCCGTCAATCGGGTTGGGACCACTGGCTACATCGTTATCGTTGATTGTCACGGTCGCGACGCTCGAACCCAATGTTCCCCCACTCACGTTGCTAAGGGTGATAGTCAACGTGTCATTGCCTTCAACATACGCATCATCAACGATCGGAATAAAGATCGTCTTCGAAGTTTCACCGACGGCAAATCGCAGCGTGCCGGTGCTGGTGGCATAGTCGCACCGAGCGGACGCCATACCATTCACGACATTGCATTCAGTTAGACCCGCCGCATCACTGGTGGAATAGTCAATGGTGGCGGCTCCAGCGTTGGGTGACCTCGTCACCACGACCTGGGCCGAGCCCGCACCTTCACTAACCGCATAACCCGAAGCACTGAATCCCATTTCATTTCCAGTTACCGTGAAATTTCCGGGACTGGTGGCCATCCCGTAGTTTGTAAACATCGTTACAGGTCCGGTTGTGGCTCCAGCAGGAACCGTCACGACCATTTCGGTACTGGATTTCACAGTGAAGTTGGCGTTGACGCCATTGAACTGGACAACCTGGGGCTCGATAAAATTTGTGCCAGTGATCGTTACCGTCGATCCTTGCGCGGCTGTTCCAGGCGAGATACTCGCAATCGTCGGAGTAGGGTTGTAAGGTCCATCGACGTTAAAGAACCTCGAAATGTTGAAGAAAACGTTTCCGATAGCCTCGACCTTGATGATCCCTACCGTGGTGGGTATGCCGGGAATTGTGACGGTCTCTGAGCCATCATTCGGGGTGCTCTCAGCAAGCACAATCGGAAAGCCAACTCCGCTATCGAATGACATCGTAATTCTCACGTTCGCGGAATTGAACGGAGCATTGTTGGTACCGGACACGTTCCACGTTACAGTCCTGCTCGATTGCGTGGTCCATTGAGTTCCAGTTGTCGGTTGGCTTACCACAAAAGGTTCGACATCCGAGCGCACATTCACCTGCGTGGCCGCGGAGCTTACGCCGCCACCTCCTGCTTTGTTGTCTCGCACGGTGACGCGAAAGTTCATTGTCCGCGTGGTTACCGGCATCGATTCACCAAACGTCGGGAACCCGAAAATGATGTCGAGCATACGAGGGAACACACGCTCTGGAACCGAAGTGGGATTGAACGACCTGAAGATTGGGCGACTGCCATCATCGGTATCCGGAGGCGCCGCCGGGCCGAGGTCGAATTGTTCCCAGGCATACGTAAGAGTGTCGCCATCCGGGTCACTTGCGGAAGCGGTAAGGACGAAGGGCGTGCTGTGTGGAATCGTGTGACTCGGACCTGCGTTGACCGTTGGTGGATTATTGCCGGTCGCCGTTTGGACCGCGCACGAGCCGACTGCGTTTGTATAGTTCTGTATCTGCTCAAGACTGGCGTTGTGAAAATACGTATCGCCCGACATAAGATCTTCAGAGCCGCAATTGAATCGGTAACCCATGATGGTCGATCCAGTGCCGGGTTCATACGCAGTCGACGGCGTCCGCTGAGAAGCGCAGTTGCCGTTGTTAGCATTGAAGGTGTGAGTAGCGCCAAACTGATGGCCCATCTCATGCGCCGTGCTGTAGGCCGCAATTAGGTTGTGTGGTTCAACTGAGCGAGTAATGCTTACGCCCCGCGCTTTGCTGTTGGAGTTGCAAGCGGATGGAATGCTGGCCTGACCTTGAAATGAGAAAAAGCCCGGCGGTGCGCTTCGGCCATCGAAGACATGCCCGATATCGTAATTGGCAGTGCCAATCACGGAATCGAGTTTCATCTGGTTCTCGCCGAGCAAAGCAAAGGTATTGTCGCTCGTATAACCATCTGTCGCCGGATCTGTAAAAATGATGGCATCCTGATTGGCGATCAACACAAGCCGAATTGCCAGGTCACGCTCGTAAATCGAGTTGACGAGGTTCATGGTTGTGGTAATTGCAGACAGCGCCCCGGCAACTGTACCGGCGCCGTATCGCTGCGTGTAGTCACCGGTCGCCGCGACAGCCAAACGATAAGTGCGCAAAGTTTGACCAAGGACCACTGCGGGCTGCTGCGTTTTTCCGCTCGTAAGATGATGCGCGTGATCGATTGCCGACTCTTGATCAGCTTCGCTTATGTCACAAGCGAAGTCGCCAGCCGGCAAGTCATCCTGGAAGTAGGCAATGTAGTTTGTGATATCTCCCGCGGTGCGCGGCTCAATCAGGCTTGTGCCTTCGGGATAAAGGATAATTGCGTGGAAGCCTTGCGGCGTCCAATCAAATCGCGTCGTGACCCTTGCGTCGTCAAGGCTTTGACCGCTGTAGGTTTTAATCATGGGAAACCTGGCAGCTAAAGCTTCTTCCATGATCGGTGACTCCTGCATCCGGAAACGCATGAAGCTGCCGTCAGCCATGGGCAATGTCAAAACGACATTGTTCGTGATGGCTTCGCCGGTGCGCTCCCGCGGGGCTCGGTTAAGGGTTCTTTCGAGTGAAGCGGGGTCGAGAGTTAATGAGCGATAAGCTCTCGGACGGCCTGTTTCCTGATCCTGCTTTCCGCTGACGATGTTTGTATGGCCGGTCACGTCAAGCCATGGATTGTCGTTTGACTGTGTGGACTGGGGCTGTTGCTGACCTGAGAAGGCTTGAACCAATGCACGATGTTGTCCGGCGTCGCTTCCATTCACGCGGACAGTTTCGCGGTCATTCCCTGCGCGAGATCCGGCGTTTGCAAAGAGCAAGATCAAACCGCAAACCAGCAGCAGAAGCGGGAGCATTCGCCGGCGGGCATTGAGACGATAAGGCGATTGAGCAAAGGGTTGGCGATCGCAAGACTTCTTCATAGATCAGTAATTCTATTCGAGTAACGTGAGTCGCGACTTAGAGGCGTACAGACTAAAAGCTTTGGCTTGCGTCGTGGCGAAGAGTCTTTCGAGAGCCTCCAGTTAATGAGCTTAAAATACAGCACCGGCCGCAGACGCACGATCCCGCCGATGAGGGGATGAACTCGAGCCAACTCCTTTAAATTGATTGTTAAAACACGGGCAGGTCGTGTCGGCGACTAACCCATAAAGCTTCTGGCCGCAACACGAGGACGGAGCAGGACCGCAAAAAGGCAACCAGAGAGACAGGTGTTAGTAGCGGAATCTATCAGAAACGTTGCCCGATTTGCTCGGTGCCGAAGGTGCCGATCCGTCGAGGGGTACGCCAAAAAGCATGCGGTTCTCAGTGGCACGCGCAGGATGGATGAGGGTGATTTTCTTGGCGGGCGGCGGGCGACGCTACGCCGCAACTGCGGCCGGGACTTTAGTTCTGTTGGCTATCAAAGTATAAAGGCATTGCTCCGCTGACCACCATTGACAATCCTACAAAAAACAGCATGAATGGATTTTGGGAACCCTCTACGGTTACGGAACTAGCAATAAGCCGAAGTATGTTGCCATTCACTAAATACACGGCAACACATACAAAGAACAGTCCTATGATAATAGAAAAGAAGTAAGCAATATTGTTATGCGTTTTTCTGGGCATAATTCTCGAGATAGAAAGTTAAGGTTGTCGTCAGCGTGGACACTACCCGCTAAATTAGTTCCAATCTTATTGATTCTGTATGGTCTATTTCGACTTTGGCTCGAATTTTATGTTGAAAGTTTGGAATTAGGCAAGATTCTAGGCCTCCTGCTTTATTCGTGCGTATGTTTTGTTACTTCTTATCTTCTTTTTCCCCTCAAATCGGTCTATCTGCTGAACAAATCGTTACTGGTGTCAAACTACCGGAATACGATCAAAATTCCGCTAGCGCAGATTAAAGAAATAGTGGACCGCACCGGATTACTAAGTGGTACAGCTCCGGGCCGCATAATCCTCGTATTGGAATCCCCAACCATTTTCGGAACTAGATTACCCTTCATTCCCAAGCTGTCGCTGGCTCCACACATTCTTGCCGAAATTCAGGAGCACTCAGGCTCGAAGCAGAAAACTCCGATGTCGGGTTAGAGGCTCCACCGCACCCATGGAACCTCTTAGTTGTCGACCGGAACACTTATGGATGCGGAGCGTAACCGGGATGAAACCGCTTCCTTTGCATCTCGGAATAAGGATCACGCGGAGGGGGTATGGGGCCTGTTAGGGTTATTCCCACACTAGCTTGCGGATTCCCATATCCACCCTCAAGCGCGGGGATTCGTAGCAGAGGATGCGCTCCTGCTTTATCGTCGTATAGCGTGTTGCCGGCGTAGGCACAGTGAAAGGGGAAACAAAACCCCGCACTCCAGTCCAAAGTGTCAATAGCAGGTACCTGGCCCAATCCCCCCTTATACTTGAACGCGAATTTCGGCACTCCTAACGACAACCCGACCTGCATGCCCTCGTTGCCGTGATTGTCAGTAATCTTACCCATGTTTATAACACCCAGCCCGACTTCAAAACCGGTGTACTCATCAGGGGGTACCTGCATCGTCGGATCTGCTATGGCACTTAACGTCCCATCTGCGTTAAGACTTACGTGTCCTCCCTCAAGAGTCTTATACTCAGATCTTTCCCGCGCGTTCTCTAGTTTGATCACCGACCCATCCAACACTTCATTCCAATCCTTCCAATCGTCGGCTTTGTAGTCGTCATCATGGACATAAGCATACTCATTGCCCCTTTGGAGCCATTTTAAGCCATCAGGATCAACGTATCGTAAAGGGTTGTTTATCGCGTGGGAGTATCGATTCCAACTCTGGGGACGTTTCAGATATCCGAACCAAATTAGCGGATCGATCGAAGTAAATCTTCCCTGGACACTTGAATAGTATCGAGCTTGAGCATAGTCCAGGCCGCTCTCGTTATCCCGCTCGTATGAGGTGAACTTCTGGCGTACGTTGTCACCGCCGTAACCCGACGTTATCGTGCGGTTGCCGGTGCCGGCATAGAGTTCCTCACCAAACGGTAAATAGTCGTGACGCCTGATACCCGCCAGTGAGCCGGTCTTATCGGCGATTATGCGTGGGGTGCCGAGTTGATCTGCAACCAGCCATTGCACTGCATTGTTGCCGGCATTAGGTTCTGCGATCACAAGTAGTCGTCCATTGCGATAGCCGTATTCCTTCTGCGGACTCACAGCCGCACCGTTGACCGCGTACTCGGCCAGGAGCTCGCGACCCATGCCGTAGACGTGCCAGGTGGACGTGCTGCCCACCGTCCGGCGCACTCGCTGGCCGGAGGCATCGTAGGTATAAGCTCCGGCAAGGCCGGCCGACTGCGTCTCCGAGACTATACGGTTCTCCCCATCATACTCACGCGTCACTGCTGAACCGCTGTACGTATCTGTTGTCAGATTCCCGACGCTGTTGTAAGTCATCGTCCCGCTTTGACCCGCAGGTACACCCACGCGATTGTTAGCTGCATCAACCGTAAACGCCTTGTTGTCGATTCCAATGCCCCAGGCCGACGTGTTCGTGCGATTGCCAAAGCGGTCATAGCCAAGGGTTTGACTGCCGCTGGCGCTCGCTCCGTCCACATATTCTGCCATCCATATGAGCCGGTTCAGCGCGTCGTAGTCATAGTTCTGCTGCATGAAGGACGAACCGCTGATTGCATCATCTGTGGGAATCCAGTGCTGCTGCACCAGCAGGTTGCCATTGTTGTCCGGACCACTGGTGCCGAAACCGTAGGGCTGGAAACTGTAGTAGTTAACTATCGCCCCGCGGTTCCAGTTCTGGTCGTCGTTGACGGTCGAAAGCTTGACGTCGTAAAGCTGGCCGCGAATGTTGTAATGGAGTTTGTGATATAGCGACGTGTCGGCGCCAAAGCGCTCAGTCCCGATTCCGCCGAAAGGTGAATATGTTATGCCGGCCGCGTAGGTGCGCGTTACCCCATCACCGAGATTGCCTCTGAAGGCGAGGTTCGAACCGTCCTTGTCCCCCACGCGTCCCGCGGCATCGTAGCTGTAAGTTACTGAATGTCCGGATGGATAAGTTTGTGAGCTGACGCCGCCGGCGCGGTTGTAGGCCCGCAAAATCGTGTAGGACTGGCTCCAGGTGCCGCTTACATAAAACTGCTGACGCTGCTGCGTCGGCGCTCCCAGGGCGTCGTAAGAATCTATCGTGGTCAAACTGCCGTTAGCGCCCGTCGTCTGCGATTGGTAAAGACGTCCCTTGCCATTTGTCGCCAAATCAAAACTGCGAGTTACGGGTAACGTGCCGCTGGGATCGTTTGTATAGACAATGCTGGTATTGCGATTAAGCATGTCATAACCGTAAGTGCCGACTCTTCCCAGGGCATCAGTCTTCGTCACCAGGTTGCTGTTGTTGTCATAGGTGTAAGTGATCGTGCCACTCTCAGGATTATTCGCCGAGAGCAACCTCTTGAGCGAGTCGTAGACAAACGTACGTGTCTGCAAAGTTCCGGCGGTCCCCTTCCTCTGCGCCACGGTAGTCAGGTTCCCAACCGTGTCGTAAGTGTATTTCGTTCGGTAACCGGCAGACACTTCCGGACGGTTTGGAAAAGCGATTGACTCGGTTGCATCATCAGCCGGAGTGATCTCCCAAACATCGGTGAGCTGCCCCAGCGCGTTGTTCTGCGTCATCCGTTCTTTGCCGGTGGGGTCCATGACGAGTATCTGACTTCCATGGTAGTAAGTGCTGACAACTGCGCTGTCAGGCGTGGCTACGGAAATCACACGGCCGAGCGCGTCGTAATTGGTGGTGGTCCAGACCGCGCTCTCACTCTGCCATGGCCGGTAAGGGTTCGATGATTGATAAGCGCGGCCTAGGGCGTCATACGTTTGCTTGGTAACGATGTAATTTGCGCCCCCCTCGTACTGCCGGCTTTCGGTTGTTCGTCCGAAGCCGTCATAAGCGGTTAAAGTTTTGAGCACCCGGTCATCGAAAGCATACTGATCGCTCTCAATCGTAATCGTGCGGCCGTTATCATCGTAGCTGAACTTCGTCTGGCTCGCCGAAGCTGTGCCAACCGCCCGAATCACTTTAGTTGGCCGTCCAAGCTGTTCGTCGTAGTAACTACTCGCGACGATCCCATTGGCGTCTTCAGAATCAACCGGCTGGCCGGTGTAGAAATTGAACTGCGTGAAAGTTGTGTGTCCTGCGGCGTTAATTGTCTTGGTCGCGAAGGCATAGCTTGCAAGCCCCCACAGCTCGGCAGAACCACCCAAAGCACGCGCCTCACCCTCGGCTGCTACATCATAGCGGTCGTCAAACTGGAATTCGGTGAGGTAACCCTTCGCATCAATGCCTTTCACCACATTGCCGAGAATGTCGTACTGCGCATAGCTGGATACGGACCCGGTCACCGTCCCATTCGTCAGCAGATAACTGGTTGTGGCAGTAACGTTGCCCCGCGTTGGAAAGCCAGCGCCAAGAGAAGTATCGTGGCCGCTCGCGTCCGAGCGAGGAACCAGCAGCGCGTGGTAGGCGGCGGTGTTGTAACTGTCGTATTCAGGCGTGGCGCGGGCCCGCTCTACGCCGGCGGCGTCGTAAACGGAAACCTGCGCCGGCAGACTGCGAAGATGGACGTCAGTGCTCGTGTAGTTTGAAGCGGTCACGAAGGTCGTGCGTGTTTCGCGTAAGAGAGCTCCAGCGACGCCGACGCCGAAATCGTATTCTTTGACGTTGTTCTGGTTGTTGTATGGAACGGAATCGTCGAAACCAAAGGACTGCTTCGAAACGAGGTTCGCTCCGCCAGGCTCAATGTTCGTCACCGTCTCAATCAAACGAGAATCGTTGGGCGGTGCTGTCTCCGCCGTGCCGGTCCACCAGCCAACCGCGGCTCGTTGCGCGAAGGTGTTTACCAAGCGCCGAAGGACGGTGGTACCACTTCCATCAAAAACATCTGTTTGATACTCGCGACCGTCCTTCCAGGCCGGATATTCGGTCTGCTTCTGGCTGAAAGAGGCGCGCGCGCTGCCATGAAAGTAGTGCTGCGAACGGCCCAGCAAGGCGCCGCTCGAATTGTATTGATCGTTTAAGACATACCCTAAGTTGCTCGCGATTGTTTCGGGACGGCTGTAAGTTATGCGGTTGGTATATGCAGCGCCGGAACCGCCGTCGGGATAGGCCCTCCGCTCAGTCACCCTGCGATAGATGGCCTTGTTCAGCGGGATATTGAAAACACCGCTAGCGGCGCCGTCGGTCAAGCCTGCCGCGTAGTCATACTCGATTGCGCCGCCGGTAGGCAGGACCACGCGGGCCAGCTCGGCGTAGCTGTTGTACTGCAGTTGATAGCGCTTGCCGTTGGGCAATTCGATGTAGCTGACGACTTTTAAATACCCGGCCCAATTGGTGCCGTGTAGCTCCGGAAAAAGCTGTTGGTCGGTTTTCGCTGATTGGTCACTGCGCAAAGTATTCCAGAGGTAGGCTTGTCCCAGCCTGATGGTGCGGTCCTGTCCATCAGCGCCTTTGAAGCGGATTTCATCGTAGGATACTTCCCCCGTCGCATAGGTGACGGTCACCAGGCGGTTCAGCGAATCTTTAATACTGACGACTCTGTTGTAGACATCGTGAGTGAATTCCACTTTGTTTCCGTTACGATCGCGCATCCACTTGATGGCGCCATTCTCCACGCGAAAACGCGTGCCATCGCGAAGCATCAGGTAACCCGCGGCCGGCGGAATCGTAGTCTCGTCGTCTCCATGCCAGTAAGGATCAATGATGTCGATATCGGAAACGAAAGTTGCGGTAGTGCCATCGGCGGTGGCGAAGTTCTTGCCGCGATTGAAGCCGGAGCTGCACGGTTGTGGGATCTTAGGCTGACCTCCGGTTAGTTGGTCTCTCAACTCGTATTCGGTCCCGTCGGGAGCAGTAAAGGTAATGCGACTTAGTGAGGCGTGGTTGACGTACCCGCCGCAGCTTAAATAGTAGGTCGTCGAACCGCCCCTGCGTATATTCACACGACCCGCGTCGAGTGTGCGCCAGCCACCCGCGTCTTCCGACCACCAACCCGGCTCGGCCCAATAAAATGCGCCGACGCCCGGCTCGATATGTTTGGTGACGGTCCACTTCTGCTCAAGATGCAAAGTGATGGGATAGCCCGCTCCGCCGCGTCCCGCAACCTGCAGCAGCGGCAAACGAAAATTCAATCCGCCATTGAAGAGATTGACGCTTTCGAAATCGCTGAGAGGATACGAGCCTGATGGCGAGCCGGGAGTGATGCCCAGTGGCGTCGATCCGGTGAGCGTATTTTGAGCGTGGATACTCACGGCCAGAAAGGCCATTACCAACAACAGAGTCAAGGCGCGAAGGCTGAGAGTAACGCGATTGTTCCAGGCAACGAGGATCTTCATTAGTAATTCCTTAACGTGAGATTCGACCGTTTGAATTGAGAGAGTATTGACGTCGTCCCGTAGTTCTAGGCGGCGGTTACGGTAATTCGGCACACCCAACCGGGGTGGTCTGGTTCAGTGATGACATAGGTATCCGGTGCGAGCTGGAGAAAATGTTTCCATTCTCGCTTGTAACGAGGCATGCGGACGTCATGCAGGCGCGTCCCTGAGCCGCGCTCAAGACGAAAGGAGAACTTGTCGAGGCCCGTGCGGTTGCGCACGATGATCAGATACTTCCCTGCGGGAATAGTGATCTCGCTGGGCTCAAAACCATTGGGGCGGAGGGTCATAATCGCAACTTTGGCATCGGCTTCATCCTCTGCGCCGCTCGCGTCCGCGGATTCAGTTAACCCTCCTCCCTCGACGGGCGTTGAGTTAACCGGTTCTAAAATCGCTGTTGGTGGGGGCTGCACTTCCGGATTGGGGGTCGTTGAGCCAAATGTGAAGCCTATCGACACAGATAGGGTGATAAAAAGCGCGGGCAAGATAAACCTTCGGTTTGGTGACTTCATGAAGACTCCTGTTGAAGCCGCTCTGCGCTACAGTTCGCCGTCCATACAAGCGCTGCCGAAATGCAGCACAGACTTCGAGCGGTTACGGTGCAAAGTTACTTCTTCAATTAGTTGTAGTCCGGTTGACGTGTGAGGTTGAAGAATGGTCGGAACGTTCTGCAACCCGCCGAGAAAGTGCGAGCTACATAGATGTGGAGTGCTTCGAGCCGCGTTGCATCGCTATACTTCCGCAACCCAATTGTAATCCCACGGTCGTTTATCGCTTGCGACGCTCATCATGCCGCGGCTGTGCTAGCGAAAACGTTGCCCGATTTGCTCGGTACCGAAGGTGCCGATTCCGTTGAGGCGGAACCCAAAAACGAGGCGGTTTTCCTGCCGAAATCCCACGTTAAAGGTGTAGTTTTGGACGGTCACGGCGCAGCAGTCCCAGCTATAGCCAAGCGTAGCGGTCGAGCTGATAAGGGAGCTGTTCCCTTTGCCGGGCCGGGTCTGGAAATCGAAGAAAAACGAAGCGCCGCCAAACAGTCCTTGTTCGCGATTGCCCAAAAATATTGAAGGGCTCCACTGCGAGCCTCGCAGCGTACCGGCTTCCTGCCCGCGTGCGTCCGCATACTGGGCGAGGCTCGGTACCAGTTCAACAGCGCGTGTGTAGTAGAAGCTCTGAAACGCCTGGACGAGTGGACGATTGATGCCAAAGGTGGCGGAGAGCGCCCGGATGCCGCCGCCACGTGTGTCGAGGTCTGTGCGGAGATCGACAAAAATGTCGTTGCGAGGACGATAGCGAGCGTCAATGTTGAGCGGCGAAAAACGTCTGGGAACGCCGCCATAACTAAAACCCGAAAACGTGTTGATAGGATAAAACTGGTTCCGTTGACCCGGTATCAAAGCGCCGCCAAAGAACCGATCGAAGAAATATTTGCCTCGCACTGTGATGGTCAACGCTTCATACGGCTGGCTCGCTATCGACGGCTGATCGCCGGATCGCGCGGCCTTGACCGCTGCCCTGCTGACGTTTTCAGTTGAACGCCGCGTGAAAAAACGATTCGCAATGCCAAACTCGATTTCGTTGGTGTCGGCCATGGCGTCGTTGTAATCAAACCTGATGATGCGATCGAAGTTATTGACGCCATGAATCCGGCGATAGGTAACGTAAGGTTCGATCACGTGGCGAAAGAAGAACGCACCCTTGCGATTAAAATCGCGGGCGAATGCAGGTGGTCGCAGGTCCAACTCAAACTCTGCGTAGCCGCGGGTGATGTTCCGGCTCAGAATTGCACGGTTAGTGGGATCGATGGAGTTTGAATAGAAAGTCGCGCGGCCCGCTAAGCTGGTAGTCAACGAGACACCGTAAAAATAAAGCGGTATCTGTAGTCGAGGATTAAAGTCGAGTCGCTGGACAATCGACGGCGAAATGATCGGATCGCCGCCCGCGTCGCGTCTGAAGGAGAGCAGATCTTCGACCGTTTCTTTTCTGCTGACGCCGTCCGCGCTTGCTTCAAAAGAAAAGTAAATTGGCAGCTTCTTGAAAAAGTTTAACGGCGACCCGCGCTTTTGAATCGACACGCTGGGCAGCTCGCGAATGCGTATGCGCGAAGTAGGTAAAGATGTTACCTGCGTACGGGCCAGGAAGTTGAGACTGTAGCTCCTGTGATCCTTGCTGACGAACACCTGAGAGCGTTCCTCTGGTGATATTGCCTGTTGGATGTTGTCGGAAAATATCTGGCGAAACGACAGATTAGAAGTAACGTTAACGTCAGCAGCAGCGATGAATCCGTTGCGGAAATAATGAACGCCTTCCGCGTAGAGGCTCGAGCCGCCCTGATCCGGATGGTCCGCGTCCGCCCTATGACCTAGCACGCGGTCTTTCACTATATAAAAGCCCATGTTCAGGAATGAACGTGAGTTTGCGCGGGTGCGCACGTCGGCGCCGATTCCGATTCCGCGTGAAGTGTAAATGTCGTTTCGGATCGTGACGTCAGCCGACCGTCCGAGTGTTTGAAAGTATGCGTTGGAAATCCTGAAACCCTTTGCTCCTGAGCCACCGGCCGTCGGCGTCAGGAATCCCGAGGCACGATCTCGACGCTTAATCGAAATCGAGGCGAAAGGCAGATAGAGGATCGGCACGCCTTTGACCCGAAAGTTTGGCGCCTTAACACTTACGCGATCGCCGGTTTTAATGGTGGCTCGTTTTGCCTGAAAGCTCCACTTGGGGACGTCTTCATCGCAGGCGGTGATCTGAACGTTGGTTGCGACGAGGGTGTCGAAGCTCACCTTTTCCACACGGTCAGCAGTGAAATAGATCCGCGTGCCGTCCTGCGTTTGATTTGTGTATCCGGTTGAGTCTAGAAAAAAGCCGGTCTTGGTTCGGTAGTTCCACTCCGCGCGCGAACCTGTGATGCGTTGCTGGTCGCCCTGGTCAAACACCACGTTGCCTTCAGCGACAACCTTATTTGTCGCTTCGTAAACAGTGATCTTGTCAGCCTGCAAACGATATGTACCGATGCGTGCATCGACGTTTCCCTGGTAGACACCGACGCGCGCGTTCTCAGGCCCGGTAATATTCTGATCGCTGGAGTCGACGGTTAGCGTATCTGTCGTGGTCGCAGGTGTGCTCTGGGCACGCGGGGTCGGCTGACGAATTGGTTGGTCCTGAGTCAGCGGGTTGACGTTGGGCGTGTCGGTCATCGGGTTCGTGACCTTCCGATCGACAGGATTGGTTTGTTGCGCGCGCGCGATGAATGATTCTTCGCCGACCCAGATCAACATGGCAATCGTGAGAGTAAACAGAAGCCTGGCTGGTGCCCTGCTGAAGTGAAATGCGGTCCGCAAAAGAGAATGAAGCCCTCCGGCCGAACGGCGAACACTGAAGGAGTTTGGGGGAACGTGATCGTGCGCGCCTGGTTTTTGATTTCGGAACGATGCTAGCACAAACAGGAGGCAGGCGGCAGGAAGCAGGAGGCAGAAAGCAGAAGGCAGGCAGGCGACAGGAAACAAAAGCGAATTTTCCATTTGTCATTTTTCATTTCTCATTTCTCATTTCTCATTGCACTCGCTTCTTCCGATTATTCCAGGGCTCACACATTTTGAAAATGGAAGACTCGGTACCTGTGTCTGCAATGAAAAATGAGAAATGAAAAATGGCAAATGGAAAATGGAAAATTGTTTCATCTAAACCAGCCTCCTGCCTCTGCCTTCTGCCTTCTGCCTCCTGCCTCCTGCCTCCTGCCTCCTGCCACCTGCCACCTGTCTTCTCTCTCCTGTCTTCTTGTATTCTGCCTCCGATGAAATCGCGTCGATTGATGATCGTTGCCGGAGAACCTTCGGGTGACGCACACGCCTCAGCACTGGTGAACGCACTTCGCGAAGCAGAGCCGGATACGAATTTCGAATTCTTCGGCGCCACTGGTCCGTTAATGCGTGCGGCGGGTGTCAAGTCGACTGTTAACTCCGATGATCTCGCGATCATGGGAATAGTTGAAGTTGGCCGGATCATCTCGAAATTTTGGCGCGCGCATAAACTTCTGAAACGAGCTGCTCGCGAACAAAAACCCGACGCTGTAATTCTGGTCGACTGGCCCGAGTTTAATTTACGGCTGGCGCGTGCGTTCCATCGCGACGGTCTCAAAGTGATCTATTACATCAGCCCGCAGCTGTGGGCGTGGCGTTCGTACCGCACCCGCAACATTCGACGCGACGTTGATCTACTGCTATCAATTCTCCCCTTCGAAAAAGAGTGGTACGCCGAAGAAGGAATCGATCACGTCGAATACGTGGGCCACCCACTCGCCGGCGAGGTTAAGGCGGGCATCAATCGCGCGGAGTTTTGCCGCCAGCTAAAGCTTGATCCTAAATTGCCGATCATTTCCCTGCTTCCGGGCAGCCGGCGCAAGGAGGTTGAACGGATTCTGCCGCCGATGCTTGAGGCGGCGGCCCTCATTTCCGCGCGCCGGCCTGATGTTCAATTCGTTGTGGTAGTTGCGCCTAGCCGCAGTTCGGATGAAGTAAGAGACATTGTGCGGGCACAGCGAGCGACGCCTGAGCCATTACCCTCATGTCTTCACATCTTCTCCGGCGAATCTCGCGACGCTCTCGCCGCGTCAGACGTGGCGGCAATTGCAAGTGGTACGGCCACCCTGGAAGCTGCGATTCTCGCAACACCAATGGTGATTGTTTACAAAGAGTCAATGATCAACTGGCACACGCTTGGCCGTCTGATTAACGTCGATCATTTTGGTCTGGTGAATCTGGTGGCCGGCGAACGCGTGGTTAACGAACTGATGCAGGATGATCTAAATGGCGAAACGCTGGCGGCAGAACTGCTTTCATTACTTGAAACGAAGCGAAATCAGGACGTGAGGAATCGGCTGCAAGAAGTCGCTCGGCTGCTCGGAGATGGTGGAGCATCTGAACGAGCCGCGGAACAGATCCTCGATGCGCTTCCATAAAATCGCGGCGTTAACGAGTCGGCCCCGCAAACAAATCTGAGCCTGCGAAGCAGCCGGCAGCGAATAGCCTGGGGTGGAGCGCAGCGAAACCCCAGGAAGCCAAAGATTGAATGATCAAAGCCCGCGGAGCGGGCGACAGCCCTAAACTAGTTGCGGACTGCCGCCCGCTCCGCGGGCTGACGATATTTTTGTAACTTTAACCTGAGGTTCCGCTGCGCTCCACCTCAGGCTTTACGCTTTCACCCGCTCCGCGGGTTGGGCGCCCGGCTTTGCTTTAGTTCGTCCAACTCTCTTTTCAGTTCCTTGATCTCCTCGCGCATTTGCGGCAAGCGACCGAAGTGCGCGTTCATGCGTTTGTAATCATCAAGCGGTTGAATCGGAATTCCCCACCAAACGCCCGGGCGCACGATTTTCCCCGGGAGAATGCCGGCCTTTGAACCAATTACGGCGCCGGTCTGCACGCGTATGTGATCGCCGAATCCAACCTGGCCGCCAATCACTACGTCGTCTTCAATAGTGACGCTGCCACTGATGCCGGTTTGCGCGGCGATGATCACGCGCTCGCCGATGTCACAGTTATGGCCCACATGGACCATGTTGTCGATCTTGGTGCCGCGCCCAATCCGCGTTTGGCCCAACGCCCCACGGTCCACGCAGGTGTGCGCTCCCAGCTCGACATCATCTTCGATGACAACTGTGCCCACCTGGGGAAACTTCTGGTAGCTCATGTCGTCGCGCACGTAACCAAAGCCGTCGGCGCCGAGGCAGACCCCTGCATGCAGAACCACCCGATCGCCCACCGTCGACATCGTCATAAATTACGACGCCGGGATGAAGGACGCAGTCGTGGCCCACCGTTACGCTATCGCCGATTGACACCCCGGCTTCAATACGTGAGCCGGCGGCAATACGAACGCCTTCGCCGATTGACACATGCGGGCCGATATAGACGGTAAGACCGATATCGACGGTTTCCGAAATCACTGCGGTCGGATGAATGGTGGGCTCACGTCGTTTTTGCGGATGCAATAGTTTGGCGATCAAGGAGAATGCCAGTTTAGGCTTTGCGACCTCGATCAACGCCGGCCCGGCTCCATTCATCATTAACGACAAATTCCTTAGGCGCAATCAGGCATGAAGCTCCGCTCACCTTCCCTGCTTCAAAAAACTTCTCGTCGTCCACGTATGCGATTTCGTTCTCACCTGCCGACTTCGAGATCGGCGATACGGGTGATTAATAGATTCTCATCGCCAATTACGCGACCGCCGACATGGGCGGCTAGCTCGCCAACTGATTGTGGTTTGAGTAGTACGATCATGTTTACTTGCTCTCTGTGCATCGGCTCCAGAGGAGCCAAATTTCTATAGTTCGCGCTATGAATCCAAAACCTGCGCTCCAGAGGAGCGCGATGTTTCCGTCTTGATACGCGGGAATCCGCTTACATTTCGCTCATCTGGAGCGAGGAGGAATTGTTTGGGGTCGCGCGTTCTATAAACATTACGTCCCTAAGGGACGACGACCGCGGCTTGAAATCTTGCCAAGAAAACAAGAAGTTGGACATTTGTATCACAGAGGGGATAATGTTTTTCACCGAGTCCGCTGTTACTTGTCTTCTTGGATGCTTTCTTCCTGCTCACTGCATTGCTTTTCTTTTTCTTCAAAGCGGCGCGGTCGGTACGCTTTGCAGTCCTCGGAGCTTTTCCGTTCGACTCGGGAAACAAAAACTGAAAATACGGATTGCCGTAATGTTGATAGGCTCCCCACGTGGTCTTTCCGTTTGAAGTCGCTGCGATTGCGAGTCGGGCATCCCTGGTGGCGACATGCATGGGAAGCGGCTCACCATCAGCCAAGCCCGTCGCTGGATTTATCCCCAATAGACCTCCGTAGAGAGTTAGCGCAAAAGTCCGCGCTGCCTCGTCGTCCACCGGCCACGCAGTGCAGACAAAGTTTGCCACACCACGTGCAAAAAATGCTTCGGCAAAACTGGGAGCCAAACGGTCGTTGCGTTCCTGGGAGCGATCCGGAGTAATCCCCGACTCGCAGGCATTTGAAAACACAAACTTGGGAATGCGATCGATGCGGTAGAGTTCATTGGCGGTCAACAACTCCTTGTTGGCCGCATTGAAGATCCACCCGGACAGATTGGGATCGCCACCCCAGTGAAAAACACAATGGCCCGCAAAATGAAGCACATCGTAAGGACGAATCATCAGTTCGCGCAGCACGTTGGTTCGCGTCGCTTCGATTGGTCCAAACAATCGCTTCACTTGAACACGGGTTGCCGATTCATCCTTACGTTTGACGACATTGTATCTCTCGAACAAGTCGGCCACCATCGCCCCTTCCTCCTGCGCCCCGGGCAGATGGGCATCTGCGGCAGGATCGGCTACAACGAGCACGCGTAGCGTATGTTGCGGCGGCGGGGGCGGCTCCGGGGGTGGCGCGAAGCTGGTTCGGAGTTGTCGCGTAAGTCCTCGCGTCGTCCCCAGGAAATCGTCCGCATATTCGAACTGTTCGCCGTTCTTGGTTTGGGCCGCTCTGCCGGCCATACTCATGCCTGTGGCTGGTTGGGCCACCATTTCCCAGTGAATACGCGCGGTGGTGGAATCCAGCATCATTACTAAAGGCGCTCGACTGTAAAGTTGTTTGCGCAGGTCGGGCGGCATTAATATCCCTTCCAGAAAACGCCCCCGCTCGAGTTGCATGGAAGGCTTCTGCTCACCTGCAAGCTCGTCGTTGGCCTGCCAAACCAGCTTTGAATCAATGACAGTGTCCCGCTCGGGAACAGATGCGGTGTCGGTGATTGCGCCGAAGCGATAGGTCTTTCCGTCCTGGTCCAGGCTAAGCGTGACGCGTGTGGGCACGGCTTGCACGTCATCGTCTTCGTCGGCATTTCTTTTTAACGTTCTGTCTAACTCTGCGCGTGCTTCTTCGTAGCCCTTCTTCTTGAGCCCTTCAATTTTTGCCTTACTGAAGCTGTCGTAATAAATTTCAAAACCGGAGTTGTTCTTCTTGTTGCGATCGCGCTCGCGGGCGATTAATGAATCCAGGCGAATCACTTTGCGTGGGTCCCGCTCAACAAACGTCACCCGGTGAAGCCTTCTGCCTTCGTCGAATTTTGAACCGCTCACCGCGCGCCGTATTCCAGTCAGCCAGCCGGAGACGGAGTCGCGCATTCCCAGGTTACCGTCTCCCGCCCCAATAACTACGGTGGCGAGATGGAACCGGTTGAGACGTCCCAGCGCCCAACATAACTCTCGCGACAGCACCGACAACTCTGGAACACCAAAACGGCCCGGCTCGTTCATGCCGGCGAGGGCGATCAGTCGTCCACTGTGCGCGCCTTTGCGACCATTTGCCGGGCGAGGGTCGGGAAGTATGAAAGGCTGGCCCAGCTTGCCCTGAATTATTCCGCGGTCGGTGTACTGCGTCAGGATTAAGTCCTGCTTTGCCTCAGCCAACGTGTCGCTCAACTTTCGCCCGAGTAGTGCGCTACTGACTGCATAGTCCAGGCTCAGCTCTGCGGCCTGCGGCTGCACACCGATATAGTGGCCCACGGAGATGACATCAACTGGATGCCCTTTTTCGCTGGTAACGTCGTCGTAGTCGATCTTGTCGATGTCGCCATGCACCAGGCCAATCTCGATCTCAGCAAACCCGAGCCCCGGATCATCTTCAAGATCGCCGTCTGAATCAGAATCGCCGTCGCCGCGATGGCTGAGGAATCCGCGCGTGAGCGTCTCCTCAACCTTTCGCTCCTCCGGGCTAACCAGCTGCGGACAATTCGCGTCTGTTTCAATTTCCTCATCGCCCGTCGAATCAACGCCAGAATCAGAACGAGCTCCGCGCGTTCCCATGCGTCTTAGGGACAGCAGCAACTGGTCCTCGTCACTCTGTTGGCTCGCGTCGTATTCCTTCCTCAACTTTTCCTGACTTGGCGCCGCTGCTCGCGCGACAGGCAGTTCCGGAAGTAGAGCGTCAGTCTCCCCTGATTCGAGCAAGTCGTCGAGGGCGGCCAATATTTTTGAGTTAGTGCTGAGGTTACCGTGGTCTTCCCTGATGTAATAGGTCTTCACCTTCTGCTTTTTGTTTGCCGACCAGAGCTGACCGAGCGCATGCGGAACACGGCCATCGCCATCCTGTGTTAACAGGTAGCCATCCGTCTTATGCAGTTTTTTCCAATCCTTAATGCCGCTGAAGGTTGGTTGATCGTATCCGGCAACGTAGATCATTCGATCGAAGTCAATCGTACTGCTCAAAAAGGAATGATGTGCGCGGGCGTTGTTCAGATGTGTCTGAGATACCGTTACGTTGAAGGCGCTATAGCTTCCGGAATTGTAAAGACCTTCCGCCTCCGGCATAGCCAATGGTGACGGGAGCATCTGGTAAGAACCAACGAACGAATTGAAAGTGTTGAGAAGGTCAGGCACGTCGTGCCGAAGATCTATGAGGGCAACTTTTCTAACGAGGCCTTCCAGTCCGGTAATGACCTGGGGAATTGCAAAGGAACCGTGGTTGGGCGTGCCCAGCATGACGAGCCGGCCCCCTTTGTTCCCGTTGCCGTCTTTGTCCCACATCGTCTTCCAACGATTGCCGTACTTTTGAATAAACGTGCGCGCGACCAGTCCACCCATGGAGTGTGCAACGATGTGGACCGGCGCGTTACTGGCAAACCAACTCCCCAGTTTTACATTCAGCTCATCCGCCGCCAGATCAAGGTCTTTCCTCCAGTCAAACCAGAAAGCTTTTACGTTCCAGTTTTCAGAGAGCGACAAAAGCATTTCGCCGTAGTATCGCTTCATGATGCCTGAGGCGGTGACTTTGAATTTTTCATTCGCCTCTGTCCGGCCATCGTCACTAAGCCGCAGCCGGTCGAGCCAACCACGCATGATGCGAAAGGCACTGACCCAGGTGAGATCGCCATTGCCACCGCTGCTAACGCTTAACTCTCCGCCCATGATTCCGTGAATGACAACCACGTTACCCTTCGGCTCACTGCGAAACCCACGGCCAACCTTTCGTTTCAGTGCCATGCTATGCATGCGCTGATATCTTGAGTCGCCGAGATGCGCCCGCAACGCTTTTTCCTCGTCCAGCGTCGGAAGCATAAGTATGTTTGCCAACTCCTCGGGACCGGCCGATTCTACTTTGGCGATAAACGCGCGCTCGTCAAACATTTTGTCTCCTTGTGGGATGACCTCATCCGAGAATGATGAGGTAAGAGGATGGTGAGTTTTTGCCTATTCGTTGAAACGAAGGTTAGCACTTGCGGCCTTCGGTGGTGGTGGCCTCCGGAAAACAGGCATCCGATGTTCACTCAGCCCTTCGATCTGACGGTACCGACTTTTCTAATTCGGTCGAAAGACTTCACATCAGGAGCCTATTCAGGACTCAAGCTAGCTTGGCAAGACATTCGCTTATACGCCCGGGAAATCGGCCTGTCAATACCGCTCTTGCCTCGGAAATATCTCAATTTACGGCTTAAATCAGTGCCTGTTTTGTGAGCTATTTGAGATTTTGGGGACCTTTTGGCCTTGCCATGCCTTAATAGACCAACTATCATGACGCTTCTGGAAAACCAGTAGTATTTGTAGAAACCGCGGTATTTATCAAGTATTTCAACCTGTTTTTATTGAGGTAGTCGCGCGGGAGATAACGCGCCATGAGGAGAGCAGACTTTGTTTAGTGATCAGTTTCGGCGGGGTGAGTCAGACAAGGACAAGTTAGCAGGCGCGAAGGGTTCCAAGTTGTTGTCGAACCTTTCGGACGTCGCCTGGAAGGCATTTCAGTCAGTAAACACACGTCTGCCTGAAGGTGAAGCGATTCGCCCAACCTGGGCGCCCGGTCCCCTGCTCAAATCTTACGAACGAAGCGCTCCTCCGCTCGGCTTCCCGAGAGAGACCGACAGCCTTTGTCCACGTTGTGTGAAGGAAGTCCGCACCGCCGTTATTTCCGGTCAAACTCCTCTCGAAACTTTGATGTATGAGCACCCGGGCGAAATCAAGGCACAAATCCTTGAGGAGAACGGCCAGGTGGTTATGCGCAAGACCTGTCCAAAGCACGGTGAATTCGTTGACGTGATGGCGACTGATCCGGCGTTCCTGGAGAGAATCGAGTCACTCTTCTTTGGCCGCGATTTCCGCGCCGCTGAAGATAAAGACGTCCATCGTCATGGAACCTCAAACATCAAGTTTGGCCGCGGCGCAGTTTTGACTGTTGACCTGACCAATCGTTGCAACATGATGTGCAATCCGTGCTTCATGGATGCGAATCAGGTTGGTTATGTCCACGAGCCGACGTTTGAAGACACGAAAGCGATTCTCGACCGCGCAGTTTCATTCAAGCCGAAGCGACAGGTAATCATTCTCTTCTCCGGCGGCGAGCCGACCCTTTCGCCTTACTACCTCGAGGCGGTCGCCTACGCAAAGAAGATCGGCTTCTACAGAATACTCGCGGCCACGAACGGCATTCGTTTCGCGGAAGACATTGAATTTTGCAAAGCTGCGAAGGCTGCCGGACAGCACGGCGTGTATTTGCAGTTTGACGGGGTCAGCGAAGAGAAGAACGCACATCGCGGCGTCGGCAATTTGTTTGATGTTAAGCAACAGGCCATTGAAAACCTGGCCCAGGTGGGCATCAAGGTGACTTTGGTTACCACCATCGTCAACACCATCAATAACGACGGGATCGGCGCTATCGTTGATTTTGCTGCGAAGAATATCGACAAGGTTCAGACGATTGCTTTTCAGCCCGTGTCGTTTACCGGACGCGATGAAGACGTTTCAGATGAAGTTCGTAGTCAGCAGCGTTATACGCTCGCAGGCATGACTCACGACCTGAAAGACCAACTCCGCGGACAACTCCAACCGTTGCGAGATTGGTTTCCGTTGTCGTCATACTCGGCTTTCACCAGCGTAATGGACATGCTGCAAGGCGCTGATGCGCCATGGGGTTGGTCGTCGTGTAACTGCCACCCAAACTGCGGCATCTTCACCTTGATGGTGGTGAATCGCACCACCGGCGAGTTTAAGTCGCTCTTTGAGTTTTTCGATTACGAACAGTTCATGAAAGACGTCGCCACTATCACCGACACGGCGCGTGGGAAAAAGCTTTCCTACGCCCAGCTCGGCATGGCGATCCTGCGAAACTTCAACGCCGAGAAAGCGCCTGAAGGGTTTCCGATTTCTCAGATTCTGAATCTCTTCAAACCGTCATCGACAAACTCCAGCTCTGATCGCAACGATCGGATGAAAGCCGAGAAAGCCGAAGACTCGAGCGACCTTTGGCGAGTGCTTTGTGTGGAAGGCATGTGGTTTCAGGATCTGTTCAACTACGACTTCCGTCGCACAGAGATGTGCGTCATTCCTTATGGCACACAGGAAGGCGAGATTTCTTTCTGCGCTTACAACACTGGCGTGGGCTGGCGCCAAATTATCGAGAACATGCACAAGACCGCCAACCTGTCCGAGTGGTACCAGGAAAACGAGCGTCATCCGGTTTACGCTGCAGGTCACAACGTCCCGGGCATATCAAAGAAGCACTCACTCAGTCTGCCTATCATCCAGGCCGTGTTGGCGGAAGATGCAGATGAAAAGCCGACAGTCGTTTCTCCTTATCTAATTGAAGAAGAAGAGACAGTATCGGTCTAGGCAAAGAGTTTTAAAAGAGCATTCACGCCACACTTCTCCCCAGTGGCGTCTCCACGCGTTTCCCCGTAACAAAGGAATTTGAATATGAGAAAAGCTATAGCCCTGCTGATGGTTGCAGTGCTGTCCACGATGGCTGTCGCACGCCCCACCATGGGGCAGGCCGTTCAGACTCAAGAGACGGCGCCCTCATCTGAGCTTACCAATAAGGATATCCTGGCAATGCTTCGATCGGGTCTAAGTGCAGAGATTGTGGTTGCGAAAATCAAGGGCGCGCCCGCGAAATTCGACACGTCGCGTGCCGGGCTGACCGAGCTCAAATCATCCAATGTTCCTGATTCCGTAATTTTGGCCATGGTGGAAAAGTCCACCGTAGCACCCCAACCAAGCACTGTGTTCACTGGGCCACCCGTTGACGTTAAGGTGCCAGATGGTACCGAGATCGAGATTCAACTTACTAATACCCTGTCTGGAAAGACAGCGAAGGTCGGCGATGTCGTCGACTTCACAGTCTTACGTGCCATCGAAGTAAACGGCGTCACCATCTTTGAGCGTAACGCGTCGGGCCGGGCACGCGTCACAACAGCGAAGAAATCAGGACGTTGGGGTCGAGCCGGAAAATTGGAATGGGTCATGCAGGACGTTCAGGCAATCGACGGGAATCGTATTCCAGCTCGGTTCACCAAACGCGAGTTGGGCGACAGCAAAGGCGGAACAGTCGCTGTTGCTGCGGTCGCCACCACCGTCTTACTTGGCCCACTTGGATTGCTTTGGGGTTTGAAGAAGGGGCAGCAGGCAATAATACCTGCGGGCAATCGCTATAACGTCTTCGTTCACGGCGACACGACGATCAAAGGAAGAGGCGCTGCCAACACTCAATAACCGGCGAGCGCGCCTCAGGAGATCGAGGCGCCCAAACAGGTGTTCAGAGTACAACCTTCAGGTTGCGTCTTCGCGACCATTCCGCTAAATCACCAGGAAAACTTGTCGGGTACGACGCAAGCTAAAAGCTTGTACTCTAAGCACCTGTACTCTCACGCATTTTTTTATTCTAACAACGCCCACCTCGTAGCAGCGTCGCGGCATTGTGGTTGCTCCCTGAAGAGCTGAATCGAAGACCTCAGCCGGGAGTTAACCATGAAAAGTCTTATTCTTCTGCTCTTTGCGGTTGTCCTGTGTCAGACGACGCTGTTTGCGCAAAACACCGCGCCTGCCCCAATCGCAATCGAAAATATCCAACAGTCGCAATCTCCCAAAACCGTGGAGGCGGCGCCGGTGGCTAATCAGGAGTCGCCAGCGAAGCCGTCCGTACCCGTCAAGCTGCCGTCGGGTACCCCAATCGATGTTGAAGCGGCCTACACGGTAAGTTCCCTGCACGTGAAACCAGGGGAGCTGCTGAGTTTTCGGGTTCTGATTCCGGTGACAGTCGACGGCGTCGTAGTCATCGATAAGGGTGCGCTCGTTACGGCCAAGGTGACAGTCGCGAAAAGAGGTGGACACTGGGGCAAAGCCGGACGCCTGTCGTGGAGCATGCAAGACGTCATTGCGATCGACAACACGCGCGTACCACTCGCTCCCGAAACATCCGTACGAAATCCCGAGTGGCTCCTCCTCAAACCAAAAACTAAAAAGAACAAGGAAGCTCCGACGGGTCAGGGCAGCGTCAAGGGCGTAAGTCATGGAGGCGAGGTCGCCGCCAGGACAATCATCGCCGCAGCCATATTCCCTCCCCTGGCACCGCTCGCACTGATGAACGGATTCAGGCGCGGTGAAAATGCGATTCTGCCTGAAGGTAAACGTTTCGTCGTGATGATTAGGAATGACTCGAGTGTGGCGGGTAAAGAACAGTAATCAATCTCAAGTGAAGATAGGCGGCTGGCGATTCTGAGTGCTGCTTACCCAAAGCGAGAGTTTCGCCTCAGTAGTTGGTGCAAGCGAGGAGGCAGGATCAAGTTGGCGTCTTGAATCCGATTTCTTTCTTAACTGCTTTCGGTAGCTGTTGCAAAATGGTTTTAGGCAGTTGAATAAGACTGGCTTCAATATTCGCCAGCCGCTGCTCAATTTTATCGAATCGATCCTCAGCCTTGCGCTGCCAGGCTTGGCTCTCGAGTTGTAGCTTAAGGCGCTCCTGATCGTTTCGAGCAATCTGCTCCACAAACGCTGCCTGGTTTCGAATGAGCAGAGCCATCGCTTCTTCGAGATTATTATTTCTGACAAGAGGCCGTCGTGCTGACATATTCCGAAGTCTATCATCCTGAAACGCGTACCACCACGATCCGCAACGCATGCATCACCAGGAGTTTTTGCCAGATCTCTTGTAAGCCATATTGCGCCCCCATGGAGTGCGGCGGCCGGGCGCCGCTTTGTCCGCCGGCCCATCGCCGGACATCATCGATTACTTACTAAAGAATCGTAACTTCACTCTTTGCTACCGAATCGCGCCACGCCGTAGGGGACCAAAGCGGCGCCTGGCCGCCGCACTCCAAAGAGGTCGCCCTACCGCCTATTTCCTCTGCGATTGATGATAGCGTTCCACTCGCGCATAATGTCCGGCGATGTCATTAACCGTAAAAGCTCGTCGAATGATGCAGGCCGCGCGTTTCTTTGTTTTCGGTCTGCCCAAATACGCCGTCGGCTCAATCGACGTCACGAACCGCTGCAATCTCCGGTGTGAGCACTGCTACTTCTTCGCTGAAGATCACGAAAACGAAAAAGAGCTGTCGATAGACAAATGGGTCGAGAAGCTCGAGGCAATGAAAGCAGACGGTCACCCCATGATGCTCTGCACCTGGGTAGGCGGCGAGCCGATGGTGCGCAAGCAACTAATGGAAGTCGGGCGACACTATTTTAAACACAACACCATCGTTACCAACGGCACGGTCCCATTGCCGGACTGGCCCAACTGCACCTGGGTGATATCGATCGACGGCACCGAAGAAGCCTTTGCGCGGATGCGTGCCCCGGGTATTTATCAGAAGATCAAACAAAACGTCATTGACCATCCCGAGCTCAACATCCAGATATCGTGTGTGCTGACAAGTATCACCAGAGACTGTGTTGAAGATCTGGTGAAGGAATGGGGGCCGCTGGCGCGCGGCGGAATCATTTTTGATTTCTTCACGCCAGTGACTGGATTGGACGAAGCCCTTTGGCTGGATTGGCCCACCCGCGATCGGTTACTCAATCAAATCCTTGAACTGAAGAAAAAGTATCCGGGCGTGATTAACATGATGGACTCCACGCTCGAGTTGATGCGATCCGCAAACGCGAAGCGCGTCACTGATAATTGCGAGTTTCGGCTCAAGGCATTTGCTTATGGGCCAACCGGAGAGAACAAGGGGAAATGCATGATGGGAGATAACGCCGACTGCGATCGCTGCGGGTGCGTAGTTCCCTTTCACATGGCCACAATCAGCAGCCGGCGGCTCATGCTCAAAGAATCATTCAAACGTCTCAGGACCACACCGACCGTGCAGGCTACTACAAACTAAGACGGCTTCCTTAAGGTTGCGAACCATCGTTCGGTTCCGCTCCAGCCGCCGGCTTCTGAATTTGGCGTAACTGACCAACTACATCTCGTAAACGCATTGCGAGCTCTTCGATTGTTTGAGCCCGCTTCCGTGCGCGATCGTTGAGCTCTTCACGCAGCAGCAACTGCGCCTGGCCCAACACGCCGGCCAACGGATTATTGATTTCATGACGCACACGCGCGACAAGGTCCGCTACCTCATTGAGCCTCGCCTCATACTCCAATGCCAGCACGCGCGTTGGTTCTAATGAATCGGTGTTGTTCGAATCTGTGGTTGAAGTCTGGTTGTCGGGTTCGGTCATGATACTCCCATTCTCATAGCTGGTTTTTCAATGTGTGGGAGTCATCGCTTAAACGCTTGAGTACATGGGAGGTAAGCGGGGTAATAGTAAATGGTAAATCGCAAATGGTAAATAGAAGATATACGATGAGTAGCAGCACCGCCTCTAGTGCAAGAGAAGGTCAAGCAGTTCTGATGCAGGTGTTTTTAGCGATTAACCACCGCGCGCAGAGTACGAAGAACCTGCGTGGAGGACAACTTCAAGTTTGTTTAAACTGCCTCCGCCTACGTTTACCATTCACCATTCACCATTTACCACCGAGCGTTTGACAAAGAAAACCCCAGCACTTAAATTGAAATTCCCTTGCTGGGAGGTCGTCTAACGGTAGGACTGCGGACTCTGAATCCGCCTATCGGGGTTCGAATCCCTGCCTCCCAGCCAAACATTTCTACTCTAAACGGGCAGGCGTATGACTGCCCGTTTTTGCGTCTTTAGGGCTTTGCACCAAAACTCTTATTTGGTGTTCGTTCGTGTGGTTTAGTGTGATTCGTGGATCGTATTGGCTCCGAACCTTTAAAAAAAACAATCCACGAAATACGCGAATCTCACGAAACAACAGCACCAATACGAGCCTTGTACGTTCTCAACGCTCCGCTTCGAACCGAATCAAGACTCTTTGCGCAAAGCATCGCATGACTGCCCGTTTTTGTGTCTTAGCGTGCACCGTACGTTGAGGCGCACGAATTACCGCGAGATTCCCCTGCCGCCCTCGTTACCCACCGAGCACGGCTGGCAACTGCTGAAATAGAAACCGACTCTAAACTGTTGGTGGGGTTTTAAAGGTTTATCATGAAACTACGAGAACGGGGGATTTACACGGCGCCAGATGGACAAACGTTTGTGGCCAGCAAGCGTCGCCGAACGACTTCAAATGGAGAGCGCATTCTGGCCAGGATTGGCAGTGAACTGTATTGCTATCTGTTCAGCCGCTACCAATGGGCCTTTCACGGGGATCCGGATTTTGAAGTGTCGCGACACGGGAAGATTCTCGCGTTGAAAGAAGCTTCAAACTGGCGGGCCGATGAGTTAATCGACACCGGCGGCACAGCCGGCGCACACTAAGGCCAGAAGCAGGGGACAGGAAGCAGGAATGCGAGAGTCGCGGCGTCTTAGTTGTTGGATAGCCTCTGATTAGTTAGAGGTTGGGAAGGTGGGCCAGCCTCAGCTCTTCCAACGATAAGTTGATGTATACGAGTATTGAATCCGCAGGGCTTTTTTTAATTAACGCCGAGAACGCTTCATGGTTGAAGATGCTCAAGAAGAGCGGGGGCATGCCCTCCTTCCCAACCTCAACTATTCTTCAACGCCCTTAGCGTTCTAAGTCTATGGATTTGAACTAAGGTGCGGTCGGGGTCCTGGCAGCAGGCCGAAACAGCGAGGCTAACCTTCCAGCGCCCGTCGCCTGAACCAGGCTCATCACGCCCATGTAGCCAAAGCCAAAAAAGAAGAGGGAGAGAAAAGGAATCGTGCCCCACATGCGCAGACGAATAGCGTAGAGGATCGCCAAAAGGAAATAGATCGAAAAGCCTATCTCAAGCAGTGGCAGCAATCCACGTTTGCGTTTGTACTTCTTGCGCTTCCACGTTTCGTCGTGAGTTTTTTCGACACTGTATTTTGGCGTGCGCACAAATTCACTCTTAATGCCGAACAACGCCTCGAGCACGGCGCGCGCGTTTGAAATCGCCAGGCCGATGCCCAGGCCCATAACCAGGGGCAGGTGTAATAAACGAGGCGTTCGCTTCTCGTCGAGATACCACACCGCTGTTCCATAAAAGAGAAATACCGAGATCGACGAAAAGAAAAGCAGCGGCAGATCAAGGACCATCAAGTGATAGAACGGTTGGTTGTAACGGACCAGCAAGAGCGGAAACTGAAGAAAGCTCGCGACAATCATCAGCGGATAACTGATGTTTCCAGTTAACCGAAAGAACATCTCCAGCCTGACGCGTACCGGCAAACGCGAACGCCAGATGCGTGGGTAAAGTTTGATGCCTACCTGCATTACGCCTTTGGCCCAACGACGTTGCTGAGCCTTGAAGGCGTTGATCTCGACCGGAATCTCCGCAGGCGCATCCTCGTCGAGCAGGTAAACGAATTTCCAGCCCATCAACTGCGCGCGGAAACTCAAGTCGGTGTCTTCTGTGAGCGTGTCGTGCTGCCAGCCACCGCTCATAGCAATCGCGCTGCGGCGCCAGATGCCGGCAGTGCCGTTGAAATTAAAGAAGCCGCCGGTGCGATTGCGTGTAGTTTGTTCGACGACAAAGTGGCCATCGAGCATGATCGTCTGTAGACGAGTCAATAAATTGTACTTGGCGTTGATGTGCGACCAGCGCATTTGAGCACAACCGACAAGCGGGTCAGTGAAGAAGTCGACCAGCTTGCGCAGGCAATCAGGCTTGGGAACAAAGTCAGCATCGAAGATCGCCAGTAGCTCGCCCTTGGCATGCTTCAGGCCATGCTCGAGGGCGCCGGCCTTGAAGCCTGTGCGATCGGAACGATGGATGTACTGGATATCGAAACCCTGCGCCGAATACTTCGCCACCGTGGCCTCAGCTATCTTTACCGTCTCGTCAGTCGAGTCGTCCAGCACCTGAATCTGAAACCGATCTCTTGGGTAGTCGATCTCGGTAACGCTCTTCACCAGCCGTTCGACGACGTACATCTCGTTGAAGAGCGGCAACTGCACGGTAATCACCGGCAACTCATCGGATGTAAATCTTGCTTTCGGCACCGGCACGAACTTGCGGTAACGCCAGAAATCGATGACCTGCTTGACGCGGTAACCACCGTAGATGGCCAGAATTGTCAGGATGAAGAAATAGACGATTAGGATCGTCCAGTCGAAAGCGTCGAGCTGATAAAGCGGACTGATGTTGCTCCACGTCTTGTTAAGGAGATCATGGAAGTAGAGCTCAAACAACTTATCTGGCGGCAGTCCAAGCGGAGTCGGTGCGGGAACTTGAAAAATCAGCGACATAAGTATCTCGGCAAATAAAAGCGCCGTCCTGAAAAACCGAATGACGGCGCGAGGCAGGCATTCTAACCTAAGGCGTGCTCAGCGCGAAGCCGCGCCAGGGAACAATGTGACGCACCCACCCGCTACCGCTAGGTGGCACTGACTTCATGGTTCAGATCCGCCTGTGTGGCGCGCTGTAGTCACTTGGGGCGTCCTGCGTAGGAAAACTTCTGACTGGTACAGGTATCCGACCGGGAGGCTTCCGTGCCCGCCATTCGCGCAGACTTAGGTCCATCAGACCAGGCACCACATAAAACAACGCCGTTGCTCCGAGCAACGCCCCTGTTGCGAACCGCGAGGTGTGTGTATTGGTCCATATACCAAAAAACTCGATCGCCCAATCAATGGCTAGAGGCGCAGCCGCAAGGAAAAGCCACTTGCGCGCTGGCGCAGTTGTTTGTCTCAAGGGTTTGAAGAGCGGGTAGACGAAGGCGGCCGCGGCAAAGCCGCCGTAAATGCCTGTGCAACGAGCGCAGACGGCGAGGGGATGGCCTGCGATGAAAAAGGAACGCTCCGGAATCTGATGACAAACGTGACGGAGACCTGAGTAGATCGTCCTGGCTGTAGTTTCATAACCGTTAGCTAAAGCCAGCGGCGCCCCAACGACGACTCCAACGAAGAATAGGGTTAACGTGGCGACCACTAACCACATGAGGAGTGGGCGACGGTTAGATCCGAGTTGCGGGACGTATTGACTTGCGGAAGCGTACATCTTGATACAGAAGACAGAAGACAGGAGTCAGAATTCAGAATTCAGAATTCAGAATGCAGAAGGAGAGAGGATCATTACCGTTTGCTTCGCTGGCCCGACTACTGATTGCTGATTTGTGAATTCTGACTTCTGAATTCTGAATTCTGAATTCTGACTTCTGTCTTCTGCTTTTCAAAATCGTATGACTGTGTCCGGCCCACCCTCGATATGGAGCGTGTCGACAAACCTGATGTGTCGCGAATCGCTAGTCATGACAACTGAATGCGTTCGCTTACCTGCACCAAAGAACCTGACGCCTTTGAGCAGCGCGCCGTCAGTTACTCCTGTCGCGGCGAAGATAATCTTCCGACCAGGCGCCAGGTCATTTACGTCGTAAACTTTGTTGATGTCGTGGATGCCCATCGTCTCCAGACGCGCCAGGACTTCTTCTTTTGGCGGCACCTTGTTCTTGTCCACGTCAAGCCGCTCGGGATCAAACACCAATCGTGCCTGAATATCACCGTTCAGGCACTTCATGGCAGCGGCCGTAATCACGCCTTCCGGCGCGCCACCTATGCCCATCAAGGCGTGAATATTAGTGCCCGCCACAGCCGCCGAGATGCCAGCGGAGAGATCGCCATCGCCGATCAGACGAATGCGCGCGCCTGCCTCGCGCACGTCGTTAATCAGCTTCTGATGTCGGGAACGATCAAGAACAATCACGGTCAGGTCTTCGACATCACGGCCCAGACGTCTCGCAATATTCTTAAGATTGTCCTTGACCGGCGCGTCTAGGTCCACAACGCCACGCGACGATGGACCAACCACAATCTTGTCCATGTAAATATCGGGAGCGTTTAGGAGACCACCACGTTCGGCCGCAGCCAATACGGCTATCGCGTTGTTAGCGCCGAGAGCGCAAAGGTTGGTGCCCTCGAGCGGATCAACCGCAATGTCAACTTCGGGACAGGATTCGGCCAGATCTTCACCGACGCCTATTCCCCCGCCAACTTCTTCACCGATGTAGAGCATTGGCGCTTCGTCGCGTTCACCTTCGCCGATCACGATCCGGCCACGCATTGGTACGGTGTCCATCACTTCCCGCATCGCCTCAACGGCTACGTGGTCGGAGTACTTGCGGTCCCCCTGCCCCATTGTGCGCGCAGCAGCAATCGCCGCCGCCTCACACACACGCAAGAAATCCAGAGACAGCTCGCGCTCTGTCTTTAACTCTTGGCCCATCTGTTTCATTCTCCCGGGATTCAGTTTTTGAATGCCAACAGCGTCAGCTGCCGTAAAGTCTCAGTGAAGAGGTGAGCGCTCATACTAGCAGAGCGGTCTGATTATTTGTAGCGGGGCGAGACTGTGATCGTGCTGCTGGCGAGAACGTTTCAGAAACCGAGCGCGGTGGCGCCGGATGAGGCCAAAACTCTAACCCAGGGTTGAGCCAAAGCACGTTATTAGATGTGCGCAGACCTGCCTGCGGCTGGCGAACACAAGCCATACGCCTTTCCATCACTGCTAAAGCGAGGCAGAGTTATGCCAGGTGAGACGCTTGCAATTAGTTTAGAGGACGACTACGACAAGCTTGAACGGTTCCTCCGGCTTCGGCACTCAATGAATGAAATCCGCAAGGCGCAAGTAGAAGTAGGATTCGTTATTTTCGACGATGAAACGGTTTGGATTGTAGGTGACTTTTTCCGGCGTGATCCCAATAACCCAAGGGGCTACATCAACGTCGGTCATAGACCGCCCAATTAGGTCTTGGAGAAAGGATTAGATCATGCGCCTCACACTGCGTGTCCTACCGCTAGCTCTTCTGATCATGATCGCTATTTCTGGAGCAGGTGGCGTATCACCAGAAGCGAATACTCCCGCGGAACCCGCTCCCCATTCTAGCGAATGCTGGAGCTTCAGTACTGAGACCGATGATTGTTCCACAGGCACCACGGCAACTGGTACACGCCTATACTGATTGACACAGTCGGCGACGGCCTCCGCCTAACCAGCGCGCAGAATGGCGTTCGATTCAACCTGATCGCCGGGTTACCCGTTCAAGTCGCCTGGACGCATCCTACAGCTGTCGAGGCCTGGCTGGCACTTGACCGCAACGGCAATGGATCAATCGATAGTGGCGAAGAGTTGTTCGGGAACTCTACGCAGCTAATTCTTGTTGGCAGCCCTAAGTTCGGCAATGATTTTCGTTACTTGAGCGGCATTCGGCGCCTGGGGCAGATCTTTCAGGTATTGCTCGAAAGCCTTCGTGGCTTCGGGAATCTTCTTCTGCGAATAGTAGAGATGGCCCAGCAGCAATTGCGCGCCGGCATTCGAGGCGCCGCCCAAATCATACGCCTTTACCAGCGCACGCTCTGCTCGCTCGTTCTGCTGCACCTGCATCAAGGCGCCGCCAAGATACATATGCGCGTTGGGCATGTCCGGATTCAGCGCTATCGCACGGTCAAGCTCGGTTACCGCCTCGGCAAATTTGCGTTGCCGGTTTAATCCAAACCCGACCTTAAAATGCACAGTCGCCTGAGTTGCGGGAGGCACTTCCTTGAGCTCGAGAATTGAACGGTAGATTTTCTCTGCCTCCACTACTTCGCCTGCGCCACTCAAAGCATTGGCGTAGGCCAGACGAACTTCAAGCATCCCCTGGTTTTCCTGGTAAAGGGGCGCCAACACCTCGATTGCATCCTTGAATTTCTCCTGCCGGATGAGCACCAGACCAAGATTCATCCGTGGGTAAAGAAAGCGTTTGCTGATCTCTGTTGCCTTCCTGAACGCCGAGGCTGCCTCATCGAGGCGATCAAGCTTCATGTAGATCACGCCAAGGTCGCTATACGCCTTAACGTACTCGGGATAAATATTGATAGCTTCCTGCAACCCGCTGATCGCATTCTCAACCTTTCCTGCGGTCAACGACTCCATTGCCTTGTTGTAAGCCGCTGCGGCTTTCTTGGGCAAATTCTTTTCAAAATTGGTAACGTCCAACACCTCATTAACCGGCTTCTTCGCCGCAGCCAGTGGTCTAAGGAAGATTGATAGATACCCAGGTTCACGGGGCCGAAGACTAAGGCTGGCAGTTGTAGTTTCGTAGTTTTGTTTGTCACCGTCGACAGTAACGGTGTAATTCAGGACCTCCCTGGCAGGAGTAGGCATGTCATATCTTCCCCTTTGGTCCGTGTAGACGGTATCGGTAGCGCCGTCATCCCGGATCATCCTGATGCGGACCGGGGCTGGAGGAGACGCGCCGCCGGGCATGAAGACCTGGATAGTTGTGGGGGGCAAAGCCTGTGCAAGCCCGACCGACGAACAACATGAAAAGACCAACGCGAGCGAAACCGCCCGTAGGTTCAGATTGATGCGTCCCATCATCTTCCTCCTCCTTATTTGGTTGTTAAGACAGAGACCTAACTACAGAACGGCGAGCCGGCAAATGGATTCCGCTCAGCGAGCCACGCTATTGCGAGCTTCGGCAGGCTGCCACGGCGGTAACGTTTTACGCGCAGGCTTCTCTTTTTTCAAGCCCAAGGCCCAGTCGGCTTGCATGAGTGTGTGAATGTCGCGAGTTCCCTCGTAGATGATCGCGGCTTTGCAGTTGCGAAGGTAGCGCTCGACCGGATAGTCGTTTGAATAACCGTTTGCGCCGTGCACTTCGATCGCCATCGAAGCTGCCTTTTCGCTGCGCACCGTTGATTGCCATTTCGCGAGGCTGGTGGCCTTTGCATTTGCCTGGCCCGTATTCTTCAAATAGCCGGCCTGCAAACAAAGCAAACGACACATCTGATAATCAGACTCCATCAAGGCAATCTTCTGTTTGACGAGCTGATGGTTGGCAATCTTGGTCCCAAACGTTTCGCGTTGCAGTGCGTAAGAAACTGAAGCGTCGCGCGAAGCACGAATCACGCCGGTAGCTCCGGCGGCGACCGTGAATCTTCCCTGCTCGAGCGCAAACATCGCAATCTTGAATCCTTCGCCTTCTTGCCCAACCAGGTTCGCTTTCGGCACGCGAACGTCCTGAAGCGAAAAGTAGCCAGTGTTGCCGGCACGAATCCCGAGCTTCCCGTGAATCGTTCCTGAAGTGAAACCCTTCATGCTGCGCTCGACGATGAAACATGACATTCCGGAGTGATCTCGGTTGCGCCTTTTCTCTTCATCGGTCCAACAGAAGAATAGAAAGTTATCTGCAACGTCAGCCAAACTGATCCACATCTTCTCGCCGTTAAGAACATATTCGTCGCCGTCGCGTCGCGCAGTCGAACGAGAGCCCACGACATCCGAACCGGCGCCGGGTTCAGTCAAACCGTAAGTCGCAATCTTCTCACCCTTTGCCTGCGGCACGAGGTACTTCTGCTTCTGCTCTTCATTTCCCCAGGTCAAAAGAGTCAGCGAGTTCAACCCTGTATGGACCGACATGACGACACGCATAAAAGTGTCGACAGCCTCGAGCTCCTCGCAAACCAGGCCAAGGGAAATGTAATCGAACCCGGCGCCTCCGTATTCTTCCGGAATGCAAACGCCGAGCAGGTTCAGCTCGCCCATCTTCTTGAGAATTTCAGGATGAAACTCCTGCGCCTCATCCCATTCCTTTATGAAGGGCTCAACTTCTTTCTTAGCAAACTCGCGCACCGTTTGCACGAGGGCATTGTGATCATCAGTTAGTTCGAATTCGATCATGGAAAGTCTCTCTTGAATCAGGGGTTGGAATTGACCGGACATATTAGAAAGTCCAATGTCCAAAGTCCAATGTCCAAAGTCGATGGCATGAAGAAAGCAGTTTAGAGTTCAATCTTCAGATTGTCGCTAGCCCAGGGCGACGCAAGCTAAAGCTTGAACTCTGAACTGCGTGTCTCTGACTTTGGACATTGGACTTTGGACTTTGGACGTTTCCCTTGGGACGCTATACTTCCCGCATGCCGAAGAAAGCGAAATCAAACACGGTCAAGGTCGGCCTAATACAGATGAGTTGCGGGCCGGACCCGGACAAGAACCTGCAAAAAGCTATTACACGCATCGGTCAAGCCGCAAAAAAGGGCGCGCAGATTGTTTGTTTGCAGGAACTCTTCCGCTCACAATATTTCTGTCAAACCGAAGACATTGCTCTCTTCAAACTAGCGGAAACGATTCCCGGGCCCACGACCGAGGCGCTCGGCAAAGTTGCAAAGCAGCACAAGGTGGTCATCCTTGCTTCGCTTTTCGAAAAGCGAGCGGCAGGTGTTTACCACAACACAGCAGTGATCATTGACGAAAAGGGAAAGATCGCCGGCAAGTATCGCAAGATGCACATACCCGACGATCCCCTTTATTACGAGAAATTTTACTTCACGCCCGGCGACCTTGGTTTTCAGACGCACGATACCAGCTACGGGAAGATTGGCGCGCTCGTCTGCTGGGATCAATGGTTTCCAGAAGCCGCGCGATTGACCGCTTTGAGTGGCGCTGAATTTATTTTCTATCCCACGGCGATTGGCTGGTTGCCCGACGAAGAGGAAGAGATGAACCAGGCACAGCACTCAGCCTGGGAAACGATTCAACGCGCTCATGCTATCGCCAATGGAGTTTATGTGGTTGTGGTGAATCGCGTGGGCCGCGAAGGCAAGCTGACGTTTTGGGGACGGTCTTTCGTTGCAGATCCGTTTGGCAGGATCATTGCCAAGGCTTCATCTGACAAAGAAGAAGTGCTGGTGGTTGAGTGTGACCTCGACAAGATCGAGGAGACTCGCCAGAACTGGCCATTCCTGCGCGACCGTCGCATCGATTTCTACACTCCGATTAGTTCACGCTTCATCGAACCATCGTAAGCGTTATCGTAACGCAAACGGTTAGTTTGCGGACCGTTCGCTTCTTGCCGCGGTGACTCTATCGCAGCACCGCGCAAACTAACAGTTTGCTTTACTATGCCTACTCCAAAAGAACTTGGTTACCACATGCCCGCCGAATGGCGTCGCCACACCGCCACCTGGCTCTCCTGGCCGAAAGATCTCGAAACGTGGCCTGACCGCGTACCACAAGCGCAGGAAATCTTCTTCCAGATGATGGCTTCGCTCGCCCCCAACGAGACAGTGAATCTGCTGGTCGATGATGAGACAACGGAAGAGGCTGTGCGAAGCCGGTGTGGTTTTCCGGGTGCTGAAAATATTCGATTCCATCATATCGAAACAGTCGATTCCTGGATTCGCGACTATGGTCCAAACTTCCTGGTGTCCGACTTTGTGTCCGGCAAACTTCAGGTTGTCGAAGACGCAGAGCTACCTTTAGAAGCGGGCAAACTGAAGCATGCCGGACAACCGCTCGCCTTTAACGATTGGATCTTCAACGCCTGGGGCAACAAGTATGAAGAGCTAAAGAAGGACGATTTCATCCCGAAGCGACTTGAAAGTGTTCTCAAGGTACGTCGCTTTGAACCTGGAATTGTGATGGAGGGTGGCTCGATTGAGGTGAACGGCGAAGGCTGCGTGTTAACGACCGAACAGTGCTTGTTGAATCCGAATCGCAATCCACATCTCAGTCAGAGTGAAATCGAACAATATCTCAAAGACTACCTTGGGGTGACAAAAGTGTTATGGCTAGGGGAAGGCATCGTGGGCGACGATACTGATGGGCACATCGACGACATTGCACGCTTTGTCGCACCTAACGTAATTGTGTGCGCCGTTGAAGACGATCCGGAAGACGCAAACTACGAACTCTTGCAAGACAATCTCAAGCGTCTGGAGAAGATGACCGACGCCAGTGGCCGCCCTTTTGAGATCGTGAAGCTGCCAATGCCAGGCATCGTCGGCGGCGAGAGCACGGACAGCCGCAACCTCGATCGACTGCCTGCGTCGTACGCAAACTTTTACATCGCCAACTCGGTTGTGCTCGCGCCTGTCTTCGGACACGCTAACGACGCTCGTGCCCTCGAGACGCTGCAAAGTTTATTTGAGAGCCGGCGTGTGGTAGGGATCAACTGCGAGCCACTGGTGTGGGGAATGGGAACGATCCACTGCGTAACCCAACAACAACCGGAATCGTAATCCGCAGATTACGCAGATTACGCGGATTTTGAGTAAACAAAACGGCGGTGTTCCAAACTTCTGGTCCCGAAGTTAATCAATAACCCAACCTGGTGACCCGTGGCTTTAAGATAATTGATTACTTGTGCCTCTTCCGTTCCGCTCATCCTCGAGAGCGCCTTTAATTCAACTACCACGGAACTATAACAAATGAAGTCAGCACAGTATTTAGTCTCCAGCGGTTGGCCCTTGTACTCGAGGAGCAGTTTTATCTCACGGATAAATGGAATCTTTCGTTGCGTAAACTCAATTGCAAGAGCTTCCTGGTAAACAGGTTCAAGAAACCCACACCCGAGTTGCCGATGCACCTCCATTGAAGCTCCGATGATGGCGTAGGTGCGCGGATCACTTTCGGTGAGATTTGTTAGCACCCACAAATGCTACCACTGTTATGCCCTAATCAGTGGAATCTGCGTAATCTGCGGATAACATCGCTTTAGCTTCATTTCTTGCATCCTCAAGTGTGCGCACGCGCCCATCCAGTTGAAGTTCATAGACCGCTTTCGTAATCTCGCCCATTCGTGGGCCAGGTTCCAATCCAAGTTCAAGCAGGTGGCGTCCTAACAAGATCGGCGCAGGTGGCTGCTGGGTCACTGCCAGTTCCCTGGCCCGCTCAATAAACCACTCCTGGGCATCCGCGTCGTACCACTTTTCCCGCGGCACCCAATCAGCATTCCGGCCAAGTGAATCCGCCTTCGCGACACGATAAAGCAACTCGAGTTCACACCTCCGCGCTAGACGACGAAATGCGCCGTCCCCAACTTCTTCACGCTTCTTATAAAATTCGCCGGGTTTTAGATGCTCCCGCACGAGCGAAATCACCTGCCCGCGCACGTCGTAACCGTCGAGCGTATGAATGTTAAGTCGGTCGAGGAATTTTTCAGTTGGGCCAACTCCGGCCTCTTCGTGTCCACGTGAACGCCAACGTCCATCGATAAACTGAGTGGTTGGTGGTTTGCCAAAATCGTGCGCGAGTGCGGCGAGCATAACCGTGACCTGCTTAGGATACGGTAGGTCTTCAATTTGTTCGTGCGCACGATCAATAACCAGTCCGGTGTGAACAAGTACATCACCTTCGGGATGCCATTCGGGTTCCTGAGGCACATTGTTGAGTGAGGCGATCTCAGGAAAAAGTTGATCTATGGCGCCGAGCCGAAACAGCCAGTTGAGTCCTTTTGATGGCTCGGGAGCAAGCAGTAGAAGCTTTTCCATTTCGCCCCAGAGACGTTCGGCCGGCAGGTCAGTCACATCAATCGCGCGACAGACTTCAAGGGTGTTCGCATCAATGTTCAACTCAAAGCGCGCGGCGAGTTGAGCCGCGCGTAACACTCGCAAGCTGTCCTCGGCAAAGGTATCTGGAGAGACGAGACGCAGAATTCCGTTCTTGATATCGTCCTGTCCATGAAATGGATCGATGATCTCCTCGGTTAGTGGATCCTGCAGAATGGCGTTGATGGTAAAGTCGCGCCGCCGCGCTGCGTCTTCAAAAGTCATCGAAGGATCGCCTTCAATCACAAAGGCTTTATGCCCACGGCCGGCCTTTCGCTCCCGGCGCGGCAACGAGACATCCAAATCTCGACCAAGCTTGTAAACCGTGAAGGCTTCTCCGACAACGTTGACTGGTCCAAATCGATCCAGCAACTCGCGTAGGGCCGTAGGCTCGACGCCATAGACCTCAACGTCCCAATCCTTCGGCTGACGGCGCATTAACAGATCGCGCACACAACCACCCACCAGGAGCGCTCGGCCGCCTGCGTCTCGGACAGCAGTCGATAGGTTTAAAACTTTTTCTGGGACCAGGAGGGACATGGGACTTATTACCGGGGCTGCGGCTCTGCCGCCGGATGTGAGGAAGCAGCTATGCCCTTCCGTCACGCTGTGCTCCCGAGCTTCGGGCTGCGCCCCTCGGGGCATAGCCCCAAAAACTCGACACCGCTCAGCGGCGGGGCAAAGCCACCGCCTCACATCGGGCGGCATAGCCGCGAAGGATTGATTATCAAGACCCCTCAGCGGTCTGTTTTTCGGTTATCTCAATCAGGTTCCCAGCCGGGTCGCGCACGAAAAACCGGTTCGCTGGGTCAGGAATAATTTCGAAACCTGCGTCGCGAAGCTGCTGCTCGGCGATCGCGAGCTCAGCTACGCCATAGCAAACATGCCGATCACTGGCGGCGTTTTGTGGATCGTCTTCGATCGACAGATGGAGTTGCGTGCTGCCCAGCTCATACCACGCACCCACATGTTTCCTTGGGCCGTCTGGCTTCTCAATCTGCTTCAGGCCGAGCACCTCTCCATAGAAGTCTTTCGCCGCCTGCTCCAGATCGGCTGGCACCGTCACATTTACATGACTGAACGCAATGACTCCGATACCCATAAACCCTCCTGGGCAGTGGTCGCAGGCGCGATCGGTTAAAGCTTGAAGTTGGGGTTTTCGATGATGCCGAAGAGATTACCAAACGGATCCTTCAACGTCGCGACCTTGATGCCTCCGCCAACATCCTGAAGGCCTTCGTGCGAAGTGGCCCCTCGCTCCAGCAAATGTTTCAGCACCGCCTCGGCGTTTTCCACACCCCAATACGCTACGACGCCCTCAGCCTTATCTGACGGTTCCTTCTCACTCGGGTGCAATCCGAGCTCGTACCCACCGACGTTGAAGCCGATATAGAAAGGCTGATCGAAATACGGCCCGAAGCCAAGAATGGTTGTGTACCAGGCCTTCGCGGCCTCCATGTCAGCAACGTGATAAATAGCGGTACGTAATCCTAGAAACATGATTCGCTCCTATAAGTATTTTGCAGCAGATGCCCCTCCTTGGAGTGCGGTGCCTTGTCACCGCTTTGGCCCGCGGCGGCTTGGCGCCGCTTCTTACGCTAGAAGTTAGTCAACCGCACCGAAGCTGCGACAGGTCGCAGCGGGCCAAAGCGCCGACAAGGCGCCGCACTCCAAGGAGCCGCCATTTCAAGAGTGAGTAACACGCTATCTGCTCTCTGTCTCTTCAACAAACGCAGCCGCAGCTTCGAAGCGGTGTCCCGTGCCCTGTGTCGGCTCCTTCTTCCCTAAATATTGATTACTCGACCGACTTGTTCCTCGGAATACTGAGCGTCTTCCACTGCGCCGAACGAAAGTGCTTCGCCAGGAAAATTATTTGTCCGATGTGGTTCGGATAATGCATCAACTGCCGATTGATTGCCTGCATCACCGTATGCTCTTCACCGCGAATTAAAACTTTCCTCATCAAATCCTCTGCCGTCAGCGGCTCGATCGCGTCAAACACTACCTGCCAACCTCTTTCCCAATAATCGACGACATCTTGTTGCGTGGTCTGCGGCTCAATCACGAATTCCATATCGCGATTCCGGTCGGGCTTTTCGCCATCTGTTGTCAGGAAGTCGGTCCATCGTGAAAACATGTTGCCGGCAAGATGCTTCATGATCACCGCGACGCTGTTGCCTTCGTCATCAAGCGTCTTGAAGATTTCACCCTCATCAAGTTGTGAGATCGCTTTGTCCGCCAGCTTCTTGTAACTGCGCAGGCTCGAGATGACGTCTTCGAGATAGTGAGTCCCCAGGGATGGAGTCAACGCTGTACGTCCGATCGTATAACCGACTGTGGCTCGAGTTGGTGATGACTTCGGCCATCACGAATTGTTCCAGTCAACTTCCGCCACTTATTGACAATGGCGATCTTCTCCTCAAACGACAGCCGAGCCAAACGCTTGCGGCGCTCGGCCTTCTGCCTTAACAGCTCGGTGACGTCAGGATATTTCCTATTTGGCATTTCGATCGTTGAATTTTTTCCACTTTGCCTGGAGCCCGTGTCGCGCGAGAATGTCAGCCAGCTTGTCATGGTCGACCACGTCGTGTTCCATGAACTGAGCAATCCGAGCGTGATCCTTGAGCCGGCCTGTTTGTAGCATTATTGCGACTAAATGCTCCGCCAGCATAACGCGGGTCTTTGTCCGCTGAAACGAAACTTCCCTGGCCTGGACCACCGCTTCTTCCAAAAGTGGATTGAAGATCGGAAGAAACTGAACCGGCCAGCCCTGGATATCAATCGTCTCCTTGTGACCCTTGTAACCCAACTCTAAAAGGTACTCGTAAAGCGGGGCCAAAATGTCCAGCCCAATGCTTGACTCTTTCGCATGGAAGAAGACGTTGAGATCATTGGTATTGATGGGTTCTACATAGAAAATAGCTGCAACCGCTCCACCGATGGCGTACTGCTCTATCACGCCATCCCTTACCATTCTATTGAGGACTCGGAGTGTCTTCTCCATAGCGTTAGTTGCCTACAAAGATTCCCGCAACTTCACAGCCAAGTCTTCGCGTTTCATGCTGAGCTGTGTGCCTGATCGCAAATCCTTGATTGAAACCTCGCCGCGCGCTTTCTCTTCATCACCAATAACCGCGACGAAAGGAATCTGTCGCTCTGAGGCATACTTAAACTGTTTCCCCAACTTGTCCGCTTCAGGATAGAGGTCAACACAAAGGCGCAGACCGGCGCTCCGTAACTCTTGGGCGAGCGAAATAGAATCCGGGATCGAGGCTTCGTCCCAGATAGTCACCATCACATCGGCAGGTGAACTAACGAGGGTCTCCGGAAACATTCCCCGTTCGGTCATCACCACAATGATTCGTTCCAACCCCAGTGAAAAACCACAGGCAGGAATGTCTTGTCCGGCAAACATTCCGACCAGGTTATCGTATCGGCCGCCGCCGCCGAGGCTGCCCGGAAGATCCTTGACGTTGATTTCCATGATCGCGCCGGTGTAATAAGAAAGCCCGCGCGCGAGCGTCGGATCGATCTCAATTCGGCCTGCGATGCCACCCGCCTCCGCGCAGTTCATGATTGCACGCAGCTCATCAATTCCGCGCGCACCCAGTTCGTTGTTTTGAACAAACTCGACGAGCCGGCCGAGCGTCGCGGCGTTCATGGTTTTTCTTTTTTGCTCAATGCTTCCTTCAGCAGACATGTCGGCAGCGTGTTCAAGCGACCGCAACTCACCAAAAAATTGAAGTAGCCTACTGCCTGCTTCCGATTCGATGCCTCGCGCCGCAAACTCTTTCTCAACGCCCTCGCTGCCAATCTTGTCCAACTTATCGAGCGCGATAAGAGCCGCATCATGTTTGCCCGGTGAGATACCTGCCGACTGAAGCAGCCCCGTTAATGCATGACGATGATTCAACCTGACACGGAAATCTTCGAAGCCGAGCTTTGTAAGCACCTCGCTGGAAGCGCTGCAAATCTCAGCTTCGACGACCGTCGATCGCGAGCCGAGAACATCAACGTCGCATTGGTAGAACTCACGAAATCTTCCACGCGCTGGTCGATCGGCCCGCCAGACAGGTTGAATTTGATAACGTTTGAAAAACTTCGGCAGCTTGTCGCGGTGTTCAGCGACGACCCGTGCCAGCGGTACGGTTAGGTCATATCGAAGCGCGAGGTCGGCCTCACCGGTTTTTTCATGTTCACCGCGTTTGAGGATTTTGTAGATGAGTTGGTTCCCTTCCTCACCATACTTCCCCATCAACGTTTCGATGTTTTCAACTGCAGGAGTTTCGAGCGGTTCAAACCCGTAGCGTTCGTACACTTCCTTTACGACACCGATGACGTATTCGCGCCTTCTCACGTCCGCCGGCAGGAAATCGCGCATGCCGCGCGCTGGTTGGGTATTGGCCCTGGCCATTTACTTAAAGATGGAGAAGCCGCCGTAGATGACAAACTGATTCAAACCGCGATTTGAGCCGGAGCGGTCGCCGTTGGAAATATGATGAAACCGAACCCCTAAAGTGACTGCCCGTCGATCAGAAGTGAAGATGCGCACCCCTCCACCTGTTTCTCCGACAAGCGCCAGGCTGCCGGCGTCCGGCAATGGCACCGAGTCATTGAAGAACAGCAGACCGCCGTTCACATGAATAAAAGGATGCACGCGGGAGCCGTTGGCAAAATCCAGTTGCAGGCCGAGAGGGGTGACGCCCGCACCGTAAGCCGTTTCTCTGCGAAAGGTTGTTACTGGTCCAACTGTGGTGCTTGAAACAATGTTGCCGGTGGCGACTGCAATCGGAATCGCATCGAGTGTGTACTGCAAGGCGATGCTGTCATTGGCGTAAAGAGTTCGGCCGTATCTAAAAGCGGCGATAAAGAATTTGCGACTGTCGGCCTCGGCATCGGTAAGTCCGCCAAAAGCGGTGGTCGGTTTGAACGAACCACCGGCCCAAAAACCTAACTCGTTGTCCCCTTTCTTCAAGGTGTAAGGGCCGTCGGTTGCATCGGGCGCGGGCGCGGCGACCGCAGTCGGTTCCGTGGATTCAGACGGTCTAACATCAGATTGCGCTACCACTAAAAAAGCGCATGCCAAAATAATGGCTGGGGTAACCAATAAACGGGTTAGGTTAAGGAACATACTGGATCTCCTGATATGTTAAGAACGACGAAGAAGGATTCACGAGCCACACGAATTTCACCATCACGTTTCGTCTTCGTTCGGGTGATTCGTAAATCGTCTCAATGATTGTCTTCCTGGTACAAAGCTGTGTACTTCACGTAATTCATCCAAAACCCATTGAGGCTTTCGACTTCTTCGTCCGTCAGTGGGCGTTTGACCCTCGCCGGCATTCCCATCACAAGCGACCGTGGCGGAATGATCGTGCCCGGAGAAATCAACGAACCCGCGGCCACAAGTGATTTCTCGCCCACTCGTGCATCATCAAGCACGATCGAACCAATGCCAATCAACGCCCCCTTCTCGATGTAACATCCGTGGAGCGTGACGCTATGGCCCACCGTCACTTCCTCTTCAAGAATTGTAGGCTTCTCCCCCGTGCGAGTGTGAATCACGCAATTGTCCTGAACATTGCTTCGGTCGCCAATACGAATGTAGTACATGTCGCCGCGCAGCACCGCGTTACACCAGACGGAACACTGCTCGCCTAGATGAACATCGCCGATAATTTGAGCGCTCTGATCGACGTAGGCGCTCTCCGGAATTTGCGGATGAACCCCGCGAAATGGCCTGATCATATTTTCGGCCATAGTAGCACAGAGGCCCAGAGTTTAGTCCGCGACCCGCCTGGGAGTGTCGTGCGGAACAGGCGTACAGAGTACAACCTTCAGGTTGCCTCGTGGGCTATGAACCTCTTGAACTCTCACAAGCTTGCTCCTAAAGCGGCAACCTGAAGGTTGTACTCTGTACGCCTGTGCCGAAAGTGACGCCTGTGCTAAATTGGCCGCCATGCTCAACCAGCGAATTCTATTCCTGATTCTCGCGGCTACGGTGCTGTCAGTCACTTCATGCGGGGGCTCTCTTTTTAAAGTGAAGCCTGTGGTGGAACTACCGCCCATGACGGGCCAGGTAAACAGCGCCAGTGCAGGAGGCGTTACGATTCGCGCGCGGCCGCTTCTCAGTGATGAAGAAACGCAGGATCTGTTTGAGGCAAACTTCCTGGTAGCGGGCGTTTTGCCGGTGAGAACTGAGTTGGTTTTCGAGAGCGGTGTACCGGTGGAGATCAAACGCGCGCGGTTCCGTTTAAAGGATGGGCAGGGACGCGACTGGAAGCTACTGTCGCCGAAGGCAGCCGCCGGGCAAATCCTGAAGGCGAATGGCGTGTTTTTGTACAACCCACATTCACGCAAGACTTTCGAGAAAGAGCTGATCGCTTATGGACTCGATACGAAAGCGGTCGTGTCGGACGACAACCGCAACGCGCATGGTTTTTTGTTTTTCCAAACGCCCGACAAGGCTCCTGTGCCAACCACCGCCCCTCTTACCTTGACCGTAGAGAAGTTGGCACAGAAAGCCGAAATCAGGTTGAACTGACCTTGAGGTAGAAGACAAAGTTCGGGGCAGTGGCCCGACCGTTAGGGAGGGCGTGGCGCATCCGCAAGAAATCAGGTACGCGTTGAGGTAAGACTGTCCCAGCGCCAACGGCGCGAAATGTAACAGCCTGGGGCAACGCCCCAGGATAGGCGTCAAGAACTCTTCGAAGCGCTGAAGGCGCGAAATACGACACGCTGCGCAAATCTCTTTCGTGCGATCGCGTAGGTTGGGCTCGAATTCACCCCAACCGAGCCAAGTACGCTCGCCTGGTCTCAGTCCCAAACATAACGCTCGTCAAATTCAATTCCATAAGCTTTTAGAAACTTCCTGTACTCTTCCTGAAACCTAAGGCGACGATGGTGTTCTTTTTGCCCGTGAATATATCGCTTCACTTCATCAACTTGTGATTGCCCGATCGAAAAGGCCCCATAGCCCCTTTGCCAGTGAAAGTTTCTGAACTCTGGTCCTTTCGTTTTTATCCACTTGGACGTCTCGGTCTTAACCTCTTCCAGCAGGTCCGCGATTGCGATCGTTCTCGCCAGCGCGAATAGGATGTGAACGTGATCTTCAGTTCCGTTAATAGCTAAGGTCGGAGACTTCAGGGCTCGAAATATCGTAGCCATATACGGGTGGAGCTCAGTCTCGATCCCGGGCGTGATAAATGGCTCGCGATTCTTAGTGCTGAAGATGAGGTGGATCAATACCGAAGAGAGTGATTGAGGCATTTCATAGAGTCAACTTAACTGTATTTCGCGCTTTCAGCGCTAAGAAACCTTATAAGGATATGTCTTCCCTGGGGCGTTACCCCAGGCTGTCCCATCTCGCGCCTTAGGCGCTAAATGCAAGGAGTTTGGCTAGCGCCCTCCTTTGGCTCAAAGTTGCTGCGGGAAAAACCCAGGAACAGGGGTGGCGAGCCGCCGCACCCAAACAAAAAAGGCAGCGACGAATCGCTGCCTTTCTCATCCAGTGGACCATGGCGTTACCGAGGTCCAGTTGCTCGGATAGTCACCTCAGTACCGGGTTCAAGCTGCAGGTCATCTCGACCCTGCACGTAAACCGATCCAGCACCCGCGCCGGCGCCAACTGCGGCACCGATTGCGGCGCCCTGGCCGCCACCTGCAATCGCGCCAATAATGGCGCCGATTGCGGCGCCAATAGCACCACGCTGGATGGTTCGAGTGGTCTGGTTGCTGTCACGAACCGCGCCTTCATTATCTACACGAACGACGTCCCCGTTCGCAGCACGAACGCTTTCAAGGATTCCGGCGAACCTGTAGGTCCGGCCATCACGCAACCTAATCGAGTCGAAATCAAACGTGAGCTCCGACCGGCCTGTTACCCGACCGCTCCGGCTCACGTTTACGACACGACCTTCAATGACTGCTCCCTGAAACTGGCCCGAATCCCGGACCGTCATCGTGAACCGCTGACCCTCTTGCACGTTATTCGTGGAGAGCGACGAATCAAGTATCGCCACCAGCTGAGTTCCATTCGGAACGACGAAGTCGCCATTCACTGTGGTACCCGTGGTCGGATACTGAGGATTCGAGTTGTATGTGTCCAACTGCGCCACATCCGAAGTCCGGGTGTAGTAGGTACGCACCGTTACCGCTTGACCTACTTGCTCCGTGTAAAGCTGACGGGTAACCAGCAGGCGGTTGCTGTCAATCGGATCGAAAGTCACCGTAAAGTCCTGGGCTCTTTCACCGGTCCTCGCGATAATTAACTGGTCACCTGAAAGGCTAACTCTCACTCTTGCAGTACGCCCTTGAGGAGTTGTCTCGGTCTGTTCTCGACCGTCGGCCACCATGCTTACCTGTGGGGCTTTTGACGATGCGATCGTGACATTCCTGCCCCGCTGGTCTATTGCCAGCACGTCGGGCGGACTCAACCGGTTTAGTAAGTTCTGGTAGATGCGATCACGACGCTGCGTCGGAAGATTGCGCGTTGCATTGTCCGCTACTGTTCGTGGATCGTCTCCACTTGCGGTATCGATGCGATACGTGCCCGTCAACTGCGCATTACCATAGACTGGACCGCCGGGGATCGTAGTGTCCCAGTTCCAGGCAATGTTTGCGTTGTTGGCAAGCGCACTAAGATCAGTGCGCAATGTGCTCCAGTCGCTTTCGGCGCGTGCTGTCAGCTCATAGGTACGCATGAAGTTGTCGATCTCTCTTGCGTGCTCGAGCAGTTGCTGAACTTCGGCCGTGGTCGCCTGACGGCGAATGACACGATCTCGAAAGCGGGTGGCAGCCAGCTGAAGTTCGCCGACGCGCCCTCGTAACTGATACTCGGTCGAACTGTTGTTAATCCTGCCTCGGTTTACAGCAAGGTCAAAGCTGCGCCTGAACTGGCTGGCTTCGACTGCGATGCGTTGGGCCAACTGTCTTGTCTGAACGTCGCCGTACAGACCTCCTGATACTGGACCAGCCGGTGTGGTATCCCAGCGCCAACCAAGATTAAACGCAGTAGCAAGTCGATCGAGGTCGCCTCGAACTAACTGCCAATCTTGCTCAACACGATTGTCGAGCCGATTGATTAACAGGAATCGGTTAATCAAAGAACCACGATCCAAGACAGCACGCGCATCCGCGGCCGTCGCCTGGCGACTCTCAATACGAGTCCTCAACTGGTCGGTAGCATATTCAAAGTCGCGCACCAGCCGGTTGATTTCATCTTCGCGCGCGGTTCCATTAATCGCACTCCGGTCGAGTGAACTCTCCAAATTGCGGCTAAAGGAATCCGTTCGCGTCTCAACTCGACGGACCAGATTCTGTAACTCTGATTGGCTAACACGGTATTGCGCCAACGCCACACTGGCGTTGCCCAATCCGGCAACCAACAGAACGAAAACCATCAAAATTCTGTTCGTACTTCTCATCTTCTTAAATTCCTCCAAATTCCAAAGTTTGAGCCTGAATAGACCCGCGTGACTCATCGGGCGATATGGGGGAACGTGAAGGAGAGTGGAAGAAGCTCCGGCTTAGCCGGGTCCCGATCTAAACGAAAAACCCCAACAGGGTCACTGCATTCAGCGGGCCACGTAAAGAATTAGGAAAACAGGTGGAAATACTGAGGGTTATTTAGAATATGTTCGCAACTAAGACGTTCGGGTGTAGGGCTTTCGGCTAGCGGTGGGGTTGCCTGACCCGGCAATTAAGTTCCAGTCGAACCAAAACCTGCGGCGCCACGGTGAGTTTCTTCGAGGTCGTCGGCCCATGCAGGCCGCGGTGTTATGACCTGTTCGACGATGAGTTGGCATATCTTACTGCCGGCGGTTAACTCAACGGTCTCGTCGCCGGTGTTGTAGAGCAGACAAAGGATCTCGCCGCGATAGTCGGCGTCGATCACTCCCGCGAGAACATCAATTCCCTTTTCTGCCGCCAGTCCGGAACGCGGTGCGATGCGGCCGTAAAAGCCCTCAGGGATCGCAGTGCTCAAGCCAGTACGCGCACGCACTCGCGTATTCGGTTCAATCCGCAAATCATCGATGGAATATAAATCTAAGCCGGCGGAACTAGGAGTGCCGCGTGTGGGAAGCGTGGCCCGCGGATCGAGGCGCTTGAAGTTAATGATTGCTTGCATGGTTACGCTTCCTGGTGTCCGAGCACAGGTGCTCTGAATGTGAATCGCGTCTCCTCGAGCGTCGTGGTAACTTCGAGCGATCCGTCATGCGCCCGAGCAATTTCGGAAGCAATGTAGAGACCCAAACCGAGTCCCGGCTGTCCAGGCCCAACCGATGCGCGCGAGAATGGCAAAAACAATCGACCGATGATTTCGGGTGGAATCGGTTCGCCAAGATTGGCGACCGAAAGTGTGAAGCCTGTCTCGTCACTAACGGCACGAACCCAGATTGGACTTTCTGGATCACCGTGGGTAAGGGCGTTTGACAGAAGGTTTGAGAACATCTGTGCGACACGTGGCCCATCACAGTTAGCTGGTTGGTCAATTCTGATCTCGCTGCGAATCTCGAGCCGGCCAGCTAATGCGCGCTTCGTCAATTATCTGCGTCAGGAGGGCGCCGATACCGCCGTTTGTACCCGGTCTAATGAAAACTCCGCCCAATCTTGCTCTGGCGAAGTCCATTAGTTTTCAATGAGGCGGCCATACGATCGGCACTGCGCTGGATCATCTCTACCACGGAGATCGCATCTTCGCCGAGGTGCATCTTCCGCAGGATGGTTTTCCCCCAGTGACGGCACTAAGAGGATTACGGAGATCATGGCCCAGGACGGCGATAAACTGTTCCCGCAGCTGCGCGGTATGACGTTCATCCAGCAAAGCTTCTTCGCTGGACTTCACTCGCTGGTGCGCATCCAGGGGCTCACCGTGATTGCGGATCTCGTCACAGATCGTGGTTTCCACTTTGAGCTCCCCTCTACATATCGGTACCTATAATCACTTCCGGAGGACGCTTCTTTGGGACACTGTGTGGCATCGATCCGAAGCCGGCGAAGCTGAATACAGTTGAGACTCGCGGTATGTTTAAGCTGTTCGCTGAACTCATTGCATTCCACCTGCGCGCCCGGTAGGTGTGTGTGACGTTGTTGTTACATCTTCGGCAGCGTGACGCCGCGTTGGCCTTGATACTTACCGCCACGGTCTTTATAGGATGTCTCGCACACCTCGTCTGACTCGAAGAAGATCACTTGCGCTACGCCTTCGTTGGCGTAGATTTTCGCCGGCAAAGGTGTCGTGTTGGAAAACTCGAGTGTCACATAGCCTTCCCACTCAGGCTCGAAAGGAGTGACGTTCACGAGGATTCCGCAACGAGCGTAGGTGCTCTTGCCCAGACAAACTGTGAGGACGTTCCGAGGGATGCGAAAGTATTCGACCGTGCGTGCAAGAGCGAAACTGTTCGGCGGTATAACAACTGACTCGGCCTTTACGTCGATGAAGTTTTTCTCATCAAATGCTTTGGGGTCAACTATCGTGCTGTTGATGTTCGTGAAAAGTTTGAATTCGTCGGCACAGCGAATGTCGTAACCGTAGCTCGACGTGCCGTAGGAGACAATTCGTCGCCCGTCCATTTCCTTGACCTGACCTGGTTCGAATGGCTCGATCATTCCGAACTCGGTCGCCATTCTGCGAATCCATTTGTCTGATTTTATGCTCATGGGAATTGAGACGAGAGAATACCGGGGGAAGTAAGAAACATCAAACCGGGTGTCGGGTGTCGGGTATCGGGTATCGGGTGTCGGGTATCAGGAAGGTAGCCAGCACCGGGTAGCTACTGTTTGCTGTCTGCTGTTTGCTTCTTAAAATTGATCGTGCCGTCACCGACTGTGAATCGGAAAGCGGTACCCCCGGCACCAGCGCGCGCTTTTACAATGCGCGGCGTAATGCCCGGTTTCTCGCGCACTTCCAATCCATCATAGGAATTCACGATTTGGCCTAAGCGAAGAATTTCTCCATCAAGATCCCCGAGAATCCTGGAGGGAGTTCGATATTGACCTCGCCGGCGGCGACCCGAATGTCAACGCTTCCCCGCCGCCAACTCTTCACAGGAATGATCAGGTTAACCTTTCCCATCGCGATCGTGGCGTTTACTGTTCCACCGGAAAGTTTGAGATTGGTCTCGCTTTCAGCAGCGGAAAGTTGAATGTTGCCTTCGATGCTATTAATAGTGATCGGTCCACGTCCGGCGTTTATGTCGAGGTCTGTTAAGACAGGAACCCGGATTCGATAATCAACCTTCCAGGGGAGCCCCATCAATGTCTTAGGGAATTTCTTAACCTGCTTCATGAAGGTCTTGTCGTGGGTTCCGGTAGTGAACACCCGAATGTGGTTGGGCTCATCATCGACCACGACGTTATTAACCAGGGCCAGCCGATCCAGATCCTGCTCTGTGTCAGCTCTAATCTGGACTTCCGCGGTGACATCAACTTCGGAGTTGGGCCAGGCTTCAATGGTGATTGAGCCGGCAGGCGCACCTATAAGCGTTAAGGTTCCACCGTATGGCAAACGCCGCCGTTCATGTCTGATGGTTGTGCGAACCAGCTGGGCAGGCTTGTTCACTTCACTATTTTTTTTCTGGTGTCTGGCGTTGGAGTCAGCCGCAGGAATTAAGAAGACGAGAAAAAGGATTGGGCCAATCAAAAAAGATTTCATAAACCTCGTGGTGGTTCAACGTAGACTTAAGCGTCGTCGACTCAGTCTACAGACACCTCACGTTCGTGTCATTGGTAATGTCTTCTAAAACAAACGGACGCCGTGATCAACGATCAGAAGCGTCCGTAGTCGAGTGAGACTGAATCAAATGTTATCTACGATGAAACGTGATGCTACCCTGGAAATTGGTTACAGCCACCGAAGAACGTCCGTCACGCACGTCGCCCGTAACTTTGCGTCCATCGCCAAGGTTTTTCATACTCTTATTCCAAAACTCACCTAGAGCAATGCGCCGATTGGGTGCAGCAGCCACCAGGTTAAAGGCTGAGTCGGCCGGAATTCTAATGGTGATATCGCCCTTGCTTGACTGGAACTGATAACTGCCGCCGCGTGCAAATTCACCATCGAAGAAAATATTTCCGGTTGTATTCTGGGCAAAAACCTTTAAGGCGCCAATGTTGACGAGCTCGATATCGCCCTCGAGTGAAACGTGGGCGCGCACGGATTCACCGCGAATGTTGGTGACATGGATTTGGCCGCGTTTAGTTTCCAAATCAACCGAAGAATTGACCGGCACCATTAGCTTAAAGTTAACGTCTCCGACGTCGCTGCGTCCGCGGTTATCTGCCATGACGTCGACGATCAGTGCGTCGCCCATTTGACGTGGCGTCACATTGGCCTTCGGTGATTCGATGGTTGCCGAGAGCTTGATCTCGTCACGGTTCCACGACTCTACAACGATAGTGCCTGAGATGTTTCTTAACTCAACCCGGACTTTCTTTCCCGCCGGATATCGCTTCGACATTTGTTGTTGGCCGAAGACACTTGGGACACTGCTGACGCTGAGTGTACCTAAAAGCAGAACCAACGCGAGTCTCAGGTAGATGGTACGGGGAATTTCCAATCGGTCGAGGGGCATTCGAATTTTCATCGGCGTGGGCGACTAACCTTACTCTCTCACAAAATCTGAACGGTCTTAGAGCTGCGAAAACTCTTTCAAGAGCGCTAGCTTTTCATTAAGCGCTGCATTCAACATCTCTTCGGAAACTTCGTCGTGGGGATTATTACTCAAAGAGTCGAACGAAGCAGTAACTGCCTGATCAATCACCTTTATGTTTCGATCGAAAGTTTCGCGCATTTCCGGATTCCAACGCGCCTTGTTGTATTCCACACGTTGGTTCCAATAGTCGATGGCCTGCTGCTGCTGGTTTATTCGATTTCGCAGGTTAGCTGCGGCCAGGCTCAGGTTTTCGACGGACGACGCCGGTGTTGCCGGCGAGACAGTGCCGCGAAAACCGCGCATTCCCACCGCTGTTGTGAGCGAGACCAACAAGACTATCGCCGCCACCGATGCAGCCAGTTGTGGAAACGAAAGCTCCCATCTTCGGCCGATCCAATTTGGCAAAAAGCTTCGTTGTGGCACGGACGCTGTCGCTGCAAACGCAGGCGCTTCGCTCGCTTCGATCACGTTGCGGATACGCATCCAGAGGGCCCTCTCGTTGGGGGGAGCGCTGTACTCACCCCGATTCGAGCGGCAAAAGCTCACGATCGATTCCAGATCGGTGCGTACGTCTGCACAGCTTAAGCACTCTTCCAGATGCAGATTGAGGGTTTTCTGATCTTCCCGAGTCAGGGCGCCATCAAGAAGATCACTAACCAGATCCTGACACTTATCGCAGTTCATTGTCTTACGACCTCTAACATGCCCGGCAGTATCTAAGCTCGCCGGCCACGGGCATTTTGGTTTTCAAGCAATCAAGGGGAGACTGCGTTAAAAATTCAACGTTCTCGGTTTTAGAGCACTTCCGACCCTGGTTTCAGGGGATGAAACCGTGGCAAGCTAGCTTTGAAGCTACTCATTCAACTTCTGTTGCCTCAGCAGGCCACGTAATTTCATTCGGGCCTTGTGTAGTTGCGACTTTGACGTCCCAACGGAGCAACCCAGCATTCTGGCTATCTCTTCGTGTTCATGTCCTTCAATGTCGTGAAGGGTAAAGACCGTGCGGTAGCCGGGGGGAAGTTGAGCAATCGCTTTATCAAGGGCGATGCGATCCACAACCGGCATCGCATTGGGGTTTTCCGTGCCTTTTACTATCTGGATGGGAGTTTCACCGTCGTCGGTCGTTTGCTCCATCTTGACGCCACGTTTGCGGAAATGCATCAAGACCTGATTAACGGTCAGACGGTGCAGCCAGGTGGTAAAGGCCGATTCACCACGAAAGCTTCCAATTTTTCTAAAGAGCTGGATGAAGACCTCCTGTGCGAGGTCTTCCGCCTCCGAGACATTACTGGTCATTCGCAAACATAGCGAATAAACCCGGCGATTGTGCCGTTGGTAGAGCTGCTCAAAAGCGGCCATGTCGCCCTGAGCGGCTTTTTGCGCAAGGGCAAAATCCGTTTCCGGCTGAGTCTCAAGTTCGGCTGCGGTCACGTGTTCGTATTAGGGCAAGCGACAAAAGACATTAGTTCTTTTGCGCCTGTTCGCTCCGTATCACGAGGCCGCGTTTTTCAAAGGAGCGGCAACCCGTTTGGAGTTGCCCTCAACGCGGGTGTGATGCAGCGGTTTGAGCGCGTCGTTGCCTTGCCCGACCCAAAAGATATTGAATTTCCCCAGCCGCATCAGAGCTTTAACCCATCCCTTAACCAATTTCCACGGGCACTCGAGTGAACGATAATGCACCGCTCCGGCCACGGGCGCGGAGTTGATCCTGTTGAAAAATTCCAGGGTCTGCAGTTGTGCGGCTGACTTTCAGGATACGGTCATACGCTCGTGGTGACAAGCGCTGTCACGGTGTCGCATTGTCACAGGCTCGCGTACGACGGACACGTATGATAATCACGTCCAGTAAGTGCGATCGAGCGAGCGATAACCGACGGCCTCAGCTACGTGAGCGGAGCCGATGTTCTCGGAACCCTCCAGGTCTGCGATTGTGCGGCTGACTTTTAGGATTCGGTCATATGCGCGTGCCGAGAGTCCGAGTCGAGTCATCGCGCGTTCCAGCATCTGCTCACTGTCGCTATCGATGCGACAGTAGCGGCGAATCATGCGTGGGGTCATGGCGGCGTTTGAGAAAATCTTATCGTCTGTGAGACGTTGGAGTTGCTTATCTCTGGCGGCGATGACGCGTTTGCGAATCGTGGCTGAGTCGTCAGTCTCCGGGGGCGTCTCACCCGTCAGGTCGCGAAACTTAACTGCGGGAACATCAATGTGAATGTCGATGCGATCCAATAGCGGGCCTGAGATGCGACCGACATAACGTTGAATCTGCAAAGGAGTGCACCGGCACTCGCGCGTCGGATCATTCCAAAAACCGCAGGGACACGGATTCATTGCCGCTGCTAACATGAATGATGCGGGAAACGTAAGCGACATCGCAGCGCGGCTGATCGTCACCTTTTGATCCTCGAGCGGCTGACGTAGTACTTCCAAAACGCTGCGATCAAACTCCGGCAATTCGTCGAGAAACAAAACTCCCTGATGCGCTAGAGAAACTTCGCCAGGCCGAGGTACGGCGCCGCCGCCGATTAACCCGGCATCGCTTATCGTGTGGTGCGGCGATCGAAATGGACGCTCGGTAACAAGGCCCGCTCGTCCCGTCAGTCCCGCAACCGAGTGAATCTTGGTTAGCTCAAGCGCCGCTTCAAACTCCAAAGAGGGCAGGATGGTGGGTAGCCTCTTTGCGAGCATCGTTTTGCCCGACCCTGGCGGACCGATCAAAAGAATGTTGTGGCCACCAGCGCTCGCAACTTCGAGCGCGCGCTTCACGGACAGTTGGCCGCGCACTTCACGGAAATCTACACTGTAATGATCAGAACGGACCAGAATATCCGCCGGATCCATCCTGAGTGGCTCAGGAGGGTCGTCAGAACGAAGGGCTGCCACGAGGTCAACAGCGCTGCGCAGATCTGCAACTGGATAAACATTCACTCCGGAAACGACTGCTGCCTCCTTCGCATTCTCATCGGGAAGGATTACATGCTTGATAAGCGCTTCGCGAGCCAGAATCGCTATTGGCAGTGCGCCCTTGATTGGACGTACGCGCCCGTCCAGGGATAATTCGCCGACACATAGAACATGGATCAGACTGTTCTTTTCAGAGAGATCGCCATTTGCTCCAAGAATGCCAAGGGCAATTGGAAGGTCAAAGCTCGCGCCCTCCTTGCGCACGTCAGCCGGTGCCAGGTTGATTGTGATCCGCTGAAAGGGAAAGTAGAAGCCGCAATTCGATATTGCCGCACGAATACGCTCGCGTGATTCGCGTACCGCCGCATCCGGTAAACCGACGATGGTGACTGATGATGGAGACTCGGCTTCGCCTCTTACCGGCGTTAAGTCAACCTCGATATCGACGAGATCCGCGTTAATGCCGTAGACCGCCGCCGAGAGAGTACGAAAGAGCATGGGAGGAGCCCCCTCTTATGTTGTAAGAGCGTTAACTGCTCAGCGGTAATGAAGGGTGAAAACGAATCGAGCGCGCTTGCGACTACATCGAAAGCGCGCTCATGAGGGTTTGCCCGTTGTTAACAACCGGCGGATGAGCGTTAATATTTCAAAACTACCTGCGACGCGATGGAGCGGCACCGGCCGTCGCTGGCAACCTTACTTCCTGTCCGGCGCGAAGTTCGACTTCCGGAGTTACGCCGTTGAGGCGCGCAACTTCATTCGGATCGAGATTGCGAGCCGAGGCGATGCGAGCAATCGTATCGCCTTTGCGTGCGCGAATTTTAGTCAGACCTGTTGCAGCCGGTTCAGTGCCGGGTTTTGCCCGACGCCAATTCATGCTGGTCAGACTCAAACCACTTCTGGGAACGACCACCTTGTTTGTTGATTTCAGATCGACGCCGTTATTCATGGCCTGCAACTGAGCCAGGCTAACGCCAGCTCGGTTAGCGACACTCTGAAGGTCTTCCCCAGGAACAACTGAAATCACGCGCGCTGTTTCGCGGCGCTCGGAGGGGATGCGCTTGAGCAGGGCATGAAACTGCTGACCCTTGCCGCCTGGAACGCGAACGGTATAGGCCTCACCTCAGGGGTCACATCTCGTCGCAGTTCGGGGTTCAGACCACGAATATGATCGACGCTGGTATCAGTCGCTTCTGCGATTAACTGCAGACTCGTAGAGTTCGCTACCTGCACGCGATCGTAGGCCATTGATGGTTCCGGCCTGATTCCTTTGAACCCATACTTTTCAGGATTCTTTGCAATCAGGATCGTCGCGAGGATATTTGGAACGTAGTTGCGCGTTTCCTGCGCAATATAAGGATAGATTGTCCAAAAGCTCGCTGATCCGGAACGCGAAATTGCACGGTCGACATTGCCCTGTCCCGTGTTATAAGCCCCCATGGCCAATTCCCAGTTGCCGTTGTAATGCTTGGCCAGGCCCTTCAAGTATTTCGCCGACGCACGGGTGGCTTGCTCAAAACTGTTGCGCTCGTCGACCCAGGCCGTCTGCCGCAATCCGTATTGTCGACCGGTCCCCGGAATAAATTGCCACAGACCCGAAGCCGCTGCCCAGGACATCGCTTTCGGTTTCCAGGCGCTTTCAACCTGGCCCAACCATGTAATGTCCACCGGTACGCCTTCTTCCTTAAAATCTGACGCGCCATCTTCATAAACTGCCCCGAGCGGCGCAAACCAGATTCATGGTGGAACGGCCACGGCCCTGATAGTAGTTGATGTACTGCTGGATCAGCGGATGAGTGTTAAACGCGAAGTTCACATTCTGCTTAGCCTGTTCAAGGGCAAGCACGTCAGCCTCCGATACGTTTTCCTCTTCGGGAGTCAGAACGAGCTTGCTGAGACCATCGAGAGGCGAGGTTCAAATTTCTGTGGCGAAATCCGATTTGCGGTGGTTCGCTCTTTTGGGGAACTGCGCCGTTCTGAGCTACGAGCTCGGACACGTTGACCTGTACTGGGCGCGTCCAAGTGGAACCTCTTCGCGATAGATGCGCTCGACGAGTTCCAGATAAAAATTCTGCAAACGTTGGCTGGCTCTGACGTTGAGGCCTGATTCCAAAATAGTGTCCACCGCTCTGTCAAACTCGTTGCGAGCCTGTTCACGCTTGTTGTCTTCGAGATTTAGCTTGCCTTTTCGGAAGTGGTCCTCGGATGCCCCGATGACCTTCTGTACCTGGTCCTCGGCGGCCTGAACTGCAGTGGAATATCGCGAGCAGACGAACCGCCCGGCATTGTCCCTGAAAGCTAACAGCCGGCACAGCGAGCACTGTGAATAGCGTTAAACCCACTACGATCTGCGTAAGCCTGTTGACATCAAATTATCGCTTCCCCAGAATTTGGAGCTTGCGATTCCCCAGACGAATTTCCTAAGGGGTTTGCACAGCTAGTACATTAGTTGCGAGGTTTTCAGGCCCCTCTTGATGCGTCTTGCGGACCCAACACCGGTAAAAAGAAGCCAAAAGTCAGTCCGGAGGGTATCACACGATTTTCCGGAGTGTCAAACAAGTCACGGTTAAAATAAAGGCTAAATTGTGAACTTTTCCACTGGATTTCCAGTCGCAAACATCAGATGCGAAGGCCCAAAAAGTGGTTGTGCGCAACTCGTCGCGAAAAGGTTTTAACTTACTTAGATCCTAGCCAGCTAGCCTCCAGCGCGTTCAAAAACGCCGCCACGTCTGTAACCCAAGCCAACCTTAAACGAATTCGGGAGTCTCAAGGTTTTGCGAAGTAGCGTTTTGAGTCCTTCCAGACCTGAATCAGTACAGTTTTCGTTTCATTTCTTGGTGATTCTATGAAATTTTCCGAGCCGGCGAACGCAGGCCGTTATCACTCTCCAACTCGCGGGTTTGGAATACTCCTTGCTCCTTGTCCTTTGATTCTCCCAGGTCAGGTCTCCCTGTTACACTGAATTTTATAGGGTTAGTTCCAATAGTTAGGAAAAACATGTCAACCGCCCTACAGAAAGAGTCCACGAACAACGTGCTCAAGGGAATCACGCATCGTCTGCCCGCGCTCCAACCGATAGCCCCCGGCGCCACTCGGTTGTTCTTCAATCGCGAGCTGAGCCTTCTGGAGTTTAATAGACGGGTCTTGGAAGAAGGTTTGGATGAAAGCAACTCGCTGCTTGAACGACTCAAATTCCTCGGCATCTTTTCTTCAAACCAGGACGAGTTTTTCATGATTCGCGTCTCGGGACTCAAAGAAGAATCGGAGGAAAAAGTGACCGAGCTCTCACCGGACGGCATGACACCCGACGAGCAGCTCAGTGAGATTAGAGGGCGAGTACTAGGGCTGGTCGAACAACAGTCGAAGTGCCTTCGCGAAGAAATACTTCCCCAGCTGGCTGCGCAGAACATTCATGTGGTTGACCCGGATGCCCTCAGCCCCGAAGAGCAGCACACTTTACTTGAATACTTCGTCGACAAGGTGTTTCCGGTTTTGACTCCACTGGCAGTAGATCCGAGCCATCCGTTTCCTTACATTTCACCGCTCAGCTTGAATCTTGGTCTTATGGTACGAGCGCCCGAAGGTCAGTCGGTCGCAGATCCAAGCAAAGGCAGGTGCCGAGGTTTGTGCGAATCAAGGTACCGCAAATGGTGCCGCGCTTGATTCCGGTGGAGAAGCTAGGAAGCAAGTTTGTGTTATTGGAGGATTTGATCGAAGCAAATTCGGCTCGCTTTTCCCGGGAATGATTCCGGCGACTGCCATCGCTTTCGTGTAACCCGCGATGCTGATATTGAGATTCGAGAGGACGAGGCTGAGGACCTTTTGCGCGTGATTCAGCAGGAGCTGCGCAAAAGAGGTTTGGCTAACCCGTCCGTCTTGAAGTCTCGGCTGACATGCCCGACGCGACGTGAACTACCTGATGGAATCGCTGGGCTTCTCCCTGACGATGTTTATGTGATCGATGGACCACTTAGTTTCCAAGACTTGGACGCTCTATGATCTTAAACCGTCCGGAACTCAAATTTGAGCGCCTTGTGCCGCTACCGCATGGCGACGGGAAACGTCCTCTTCGACCTGTTGAAAGGCGAGATATTCTGATGCATCACCCGTTTGACTCATATTCGTAACAATTACATTTTATCAACGAAGCTGTCGACGACGAAGATGTGGTAGCCATCAAGATTTGTCTTTATCGGACCGGGCCGAATTCTCCCATTCCTCCGGCTCTTATTCGAGCCGCGAAAAGGGGAAACAAGTTACTGCCTTAATCGAGCTGAAAGCTCGCTTTGACGAGGAACACAATATCGAGTGGGCGCGAAAACTCGATGAGGCCGGCGTGCATGTGGTTTACGGGGTTTTGGGCCTGAAGACCCACGGCAAACTGACTTAATGGTCGCCGCGAAGGCGATTCGTTAAGCGATATGTCCACGTGGCTTCGGGCAATTACAATCCCACGACTTCTTGCTTCTACACGGACTTCGGAATGTTCACTTCTGACGATGCTATTGGTGCGGATGCAACTGAGCTGTTCAATTATCTGACCGGCTGCTCTCGCCAGATGGAATACCGAAAACTTTCGTCGCTCCGGTTAATCATGGGAAGAATTCATGGACTCATCGATCGTGAAATCCGCCATCGCCAGGACGGAGAGCCGGCTCACATCGTCGCCAAGATAAACCGGCTGGCTGATAAGCAGATTATCGAAAAGTTGTATGAAGCATCGAACGCTGGAGTAAAAATCGATCTTATCGTTCGTGGAGTTTGCATGTTACGTCCGGGAGTTCCGGGATTGTCCGAGAATATCACTGTGCGCAACATCATCGGCCGCTTCCTCGAACATAGTCGCGTCTTTTATTTCGCGAACGGCGGCGACGATGAAGTCTACATTGGCAGCGCGGACTGGATGTCGCGCAATCTGAATACCGATCGAAGTCGTGGCTCCGGTTTCCGATCCTCTGTGAAGCACTACCTGAAGAACGTGCTGCTGGCAGCGTATCTGCGCGACAATCGAAGGCACGCGAACTACAACCGGATGGGATGTACGCAAAGATTCATCTGGAGCCAGGTGAGCAACGGTTCAACAGCCAGCAGTTTTTTATCACTAAAGGAACTGCCCTCTCTTAGTGCATTCGGCAAAGGGGCAGTGACCGTCCGGCACTCGGGCGTGTCTTCGCATGAAGCGGGCTTGATTTAATCTCTCGTCCCAACGCCGCCTGAGGGACCCTCTGCGGACGCGGTCAGGAACTGGCCGGTGGCGCGACCTTTCCTTGAGGGCTTCGCGAAACACCTGCCGCATGTTATCCACAAAAGCGAAACGGATGTCTTTGAATGGTTCCTTGGGAACTTCATCAAGTCGCGCCGCTTTTGAGCTGGCAGAATAATGGTTGAGACGCGAGCCCTTCGCGCCGCTTGAACCTTTTCCTTGATTCCACCGACCGGAAACACATTTCCTCGTAAAGTAATCTCTCCGGTCATCGCTACGTCCTTGCGGACGGCCGTACGAAAAGCTGAGACCATGGCGGTCGCCAGGGTTATTCCGCCGATGGGCCATCCTTCGGAATTGCGCCTTCAGGAATGTGAATGTGCAGATCGTAGTTGTTGAAGTCTTCTTCATTGATTTCCAGTTCTTTCGCTCGCGACTTGGCATACGAGTAGGCGGCCTGGGCGGACTCGCGCATGACGTCCCCTAGCTGTCCTGTTAGTACCAGATTGCCCTTGCCTTTCATCCTCAATGTTTCGATGAAGAGGATATCCCCACCGACGGCGGTCCAGGCCAGACCTGTTGAAACACCAATCTGGTCTTTCTTTAGAGCTTCTTCCGGAATCACTTTCGGCGCGCCGAGGAACTCATGGATGTTTTTTAGCGAGACTCGGACTGATCGCTTCCTTTGGCGATTCGTCTGGCCACTTTGCGAGAGATTCTGCCAATCTCGCGTTCGAGTTGGCGTAGTCCAGCTTCCTGTGTGTATTGCTGGATTATCGCCGTTATAGCTGTTTTGGAGATGTGGAGATCTTTTGCGGCGATGCCATTTTCCTCCATCTGTTTCGGCAACAGTGTCGTCGAGCGATTTCGCGTTTCTCCTCTTCCGTGTAACCGGCCAGACGGATCACTTCCATGCGGTCACGCAACGGCGGCTGAATTGTGTCCAATACGTTTGCAGTCGTCATGAAGATGACGTTGGACAGATTGAACGTCACACCCAGGTAGTTATCGCGAAACGAGTTGTTCTGTTCCGGATCGAGAACTTCGAGCAACGCCGATGACGGTCCCCCGCGAAAATCGGCGCCGACTTTGTCAATCTCATCCAGCATTATCAACGGATTGTTTGTGCCCGCTTGTTGGATCGCTTGAATCACTCGTCCGGGCATTGCGCCAACGTAAGTACTGCGATGTCCCCGGATCTCGGCCCCGTCGTGAACGCCGCCCAGCGACAGCGTATGAATTTGCGCTCGATCGCGCGCGGGATCGACCTGCCGAGCGAAGTCTTACCAACTCCTGGCGGGCCAACTAAACAAAGAATTGGTTCGTTTGGTTTCTCTTTGAATTTACGGACCGCCAAGGCTTCGATGATTCGATCCTTCACCTTTTCGAGGCCGTAGTGATCTTCGTTGAGAATCTGTTCTGCCTTTTGCAGATCCAGATTATCGACCGAAGCCTTGGACCATGGCAGGTCCTCATAATCTCCATCCAGTTTCGCACTGTCGCTGTTTCCGCAGCATCAGGATGCAGGCGTTTTAGCTTCTTCACTGCCTAAGGCTTCGTCTTCGGCAGCCTTCGGCATGTTGGAGGACTCAATCTTTTCCCTGAATTGCGCGACTTCTTCAGCCAGCTCGTTTCCCTCACCCAACTCACTCTGAATCGCTTTCATTTGCTGCCGCAGGTAAAACTCGCGTTGGGACCGATCAATATCCGCCCGAGCCTGAGTGTTGATTTCCTGCTGGACTGTCAACACTTCAATTTCTTTGTTGAGCAGCTCATTAACGCGGCGCAGCCGCCCTGTGGTATCAGCGATGTCGAGGGACTGACTGCGCATCTTCGACCTCAGTTCGAGATTTGAAGCCGACAAATCAGCCAGGCGTCCGGCATCATCCAGATTGGCGATTATCGCCATCACTTCTGGCGAGATGTTCTTGCCAAGGTTAATCGCCTTCTCCATCGAGGCCCTGACGTTTCGGACCAATGCCTCAACTTCCAAAGAACGTTCCGGCGGGAGGATTCCCTGAACCGCTTTAACACGCGCACGAATATATTCTCCACTTGTATCTACCGATTCAATTTCGCGCGAGCCAGTCCCTGGACCAGAATTCGTATTCGGCCATCCGGCAGTTTCAGCATGCGCATGATTACGGCGGCGGTGCCGACCCTGTAGAGGTCTTCAGCGGCGGGCTCTTCCTTATCCAGGTCTCGCTGCGACGCCAGCAGAATCATTCGGTTTTCGCCGAGGCTTCTCGACCGCTCGAATCGATTTTTCCCTCGACACGAAGAGGGCACGATCATGAACGGATAGATGACGATGTCGCGCAAAGGCAGTACAGGGGCTCTTAATTTGCAGTTCCTGCGCGCTTCAGCTACTTCGACGTCTTCAGTTACTTCTGTTTCTTTAATTATTGCCATGGTGCTCTTGTTCCGGATATTCGTCCTCGCTCAAGCGGCTGGTTTTACTCAACTATATTCCCCCTTGACCGGGATTCTGAATTCCATTCCGCAGGGATCCTCAATCTTCGGGAAAATAACCACCGATTCCGTTTGCCACTCGGCCGTCGCATCCTGGACGCTAACAGTCCAACGCAGCGGAACCAGACGGCTAAACCTACCGTAGCTCCGTTTGGAACGCAGATGCGACATTTTCGGTTCCGGGGTTTGCGACGTTTCTTCTCACCCCAGATTCGCAGCTGGGTGTTGGTCGCGGCGACCTTGATCTGGTCTGCCGTTACCCTGAAGTTCGACGCGCACCCTATCGCATCCCGTCTCACAAAGATCCACCGGCGGCGCCCACGTTTCCGAAGCCAGCGGCTCCTCCGCGACCGTCGCCTCTTGCAAAGCGGCGAACAGGCGTCCCACGCGATCGCGAAGACGCTGCAATTCCAGGCGTTCCAGACCTGTTGCGCGAGCCGGCTGGATCATTCGTTACTCACGTTCAGCAGCTTCATTCTTTTTGGCCGCAGACCCGCCTGGCGCGTCCGCACCAGTTGTTTCAGTTCAGTCATAAACTCCGACACGTCTTCCAACTCAGGATACACCGAGGCGAAACGAACGTATGCAACCTTATCCTATTCTTTCAGCCGGCGCATGATTATTTCGCCTATCTTATTGGTTGGGCTTCTCGCTCAGACGACTCCTGCACATACTTTTCAATCGCATTCACAATCGAATCGAGCTTCGACGATGGTACCGGACATTTTTCACAAGCACGTAACAACCCCGCCATTACCTTGTTGATCAAAAGGCTCTCGTCTCCCATCCTTCTTGATCACCATGTACGGAATCTCGTCGATGCGCTCATACGACGTGAACCTCCGTTCACACCTCAAACATTCCGACGTCGACGGATAGCCTCGCCTTCGCGGGACTCGCGTGAATCCACCACCTTGTCTTCGAGATAACCACAGGAATTGGTAGCTCGTCGAGTTAGCCTCAAGACTGTTTTAAAAGTTCCACCACCCAGGTTCAATCTCGCACAGCTGCTGCTGCCTTCAGTTGTCCCTCGTCATAGTCCCAGTCGGGCAGAATCGGTTCATCCTCAAACTCTCAGGTGCTCTACATTTTCCGAAGAGGTGATCGAGCGCAAGTTTCTTATATTGACATCTCCGCGGAACGATATTGTAGACGAGTCCAATAATCAGGGCAAGGAAATATTCGACCAGGTGCAACACGATTGAGATAACCGGCCGCGGTCTCTCGCCCAATGCCCAGGAAAATCAAAGCACCTGCCGGCCATGTGGCTTCCAGGCGATACTCCGGCAGCTGCAGCCCGGGAGATCAACCGCACCGGCTGAAACCGACGGCCAGGCCGAGAGACCACTCACAAACACCGTCTGGGTTCCTCCAAATTGAAGTCCAAAAGCACGCAGCACGAGCCAATTGCCGACCATTCCGACCCAAAGCGCGATCGTCCAGCCTATCGTTACAGCCAACTGCCCGCGCGTTACTAAAACTCTGAGTGCCCGGGCAAGTTGTACAATTGTGACCCGCTGCGAGTCAATCGTGCCGGTATGAAGCGGCGGCCCTCAAGAATCGCAAGTGAGGCGTTCAATCAACGCCTGCGAGTTCTTCCTGAAGAGCGCCATCATAAAAAAAAGCGCCCGCAAGCACCGCGACCAGCATCACGATCCCGACAATCCGAACGCGATTAAACTCAATGGCCAGACCGGAGTTAGCTGGCAGTTTGCATCCGAATCAGGTTGGCCGCGAAGAAAACGACAATCGCCAACATGTCGTAAATGCGTTCGACCATGATGGTAACAAACGAGGCGCTCGGCCGAATCCTTGGATCTCACATTGGCAAAACGAGCGGGCGCACAACTTCCCCCATCCGTCCGAATAGGAATAAAGCTCCGAAACCAACCGTGGTAGCGATGAAAAGATTCCGCATGCCGGCTGGTGAAAGAGGCGCAAGCAAGGCCCCCCAACGCGCAGCGCGCAGGAAGTAGGTCGAACAAATCACAACCAATGCGAGACCAAGGAGGTATGGGTTTGCCCGGCCAACCGCGAGGCGAACTTCCGTCCAGTCCAGATGTCTGCCAAACCACCAGAGGATTGCGAATGACAAGCCGCCGGGAAGAGCACCAAACTGGGCACTGTTTTTGCGTGTCAGTAGAGCTTCAAGGATTAGTAAACCGCTTGACTTCGAAGGACCAGAACCACAAGATATTGGGCCGCAGGCCGGAAGGCTACTACAGTTCATTACCTGGAGCAAGAAACCCCGAAGCTCGTGATCATCCGCTAAATCGTCGCCTGCTTTTTATCTCAATGAGACGACGTTTCGGAGTCGCTTGCTTTGCCCGGAACTTTCCACTCCAGCGAATCGTAATTCCGCCTGAACACGGGGTGATGGGGCAGAGTGGATTTTCGAGTGGCAGGAACCCTGCAATTAGGTCAGGCGGAGAAGAATAAAGTGGGGGCTGCAAGAGCTTTGGCTGCCAACGAAGGAGCCAAGTTAGCGTTCGAAGATGTCGCGCAGGTGACGGCGCGGCATCAAAGAGAAGTGTCCACAGCTTTCTCCCCGAAGGATTTACAACCTGGCTTACCGTTTCACCTCGCAATCCGACACAGCCGAGGATTTGACTCAGGAAGTGTTTGTCAGGGTTTGGGGATTTACTTCAATCAGTACGACGCCAAGCAGGGTGATTTACAGAACTGGCTGATGCGGTTGGCTCGGA
>CAVWZW010000002.1:0-2797835 GCA_963759585.1 Pyrinomonadaceae bacterium | reverse complement strand
CCTGTCACGAGACCCGTGAGGCGAGGCGAGCTGGTTTCGTGACGGGACTTCGTCCCTCCTCAACCAGCGGTGCCCGCGACCACCGCACACAGCCGAGCCGCCCGCTCGCTGGTCATCACGTCCTCCAGCAGGATCGGCCGGCCGTCCGGACCGCTGAGCGGCACCCGCCAGTTGGGGTACTCGTCGATGGTGCCGGGCTGGTTCTGGGTACGCCGGTCGCCGACCGCGTCGGTGAGCGCCATGCAGCGCAGGCGTGACTGCGCGCGGCCGAGGTAGGCGTGCAGCGCCTCGACAGTGCCCTGCACGTCGGCGCCGTCTTCCGTCAGCAGCCCGACCCGGCGCAGCTCGCCCAGCCAGGCCTGCCGCTCGACCGCGTCGACGGCGAGCTCCTCCTCCACCGGCCGGGTCAGCAGCCCGAGGGAGTCGCGCAGGCGGACGTGGTCACCGGCGAGGTACCCGGCCGTCGGCGGCAGGTCGTGCGTGGTGACCGAGGCCAGGCACCACTCGCGCCAGCGCTCGGCGGCGAGAGGGCCACCACCGCCGTCATGGTCCATCTCGAACCAGAGGATCGAGGTGCCGAGGATGCCGCGCTCGGCGAGGTACGTGCGCACCCACGGCTCGACGGTGCCGAGGTCCTCGCCCACGACCACCGCGTCCGCGCGGTGCGCCTCCAGCGCGAGGATCCCGATCATCGCCTCGTGGTCGTAGCGGACGTAGGTGCCCTCGGTCGGACCCGCGCCCTTCGGGATCCACCACAGCCGGAACAGCCCGATCACGTGGTCGACGCGCAGCCCGCCCGCGTTGCGCAGCGCTGCGGCGACCAGTCGCCGGAAGGGCTCGTACGCCGTCTCCGCCAGGCGGTCGGGACGCCACGGCGGCTGCTGCCAGTCCTGGCCGTTCTGGTTGTAGGGGTCGGGTGGCGCGCCGACGGTGACCCCCGCGGCGTACGTCTCCTGCAACGACCACGCGTCGGATCCGCTCCAGTGCACGCCGACGGCGAGGTCGGTCATCACGCCGAGCCCCATGCCGGCGCGCCGCAGCTCGAGCTGGGTCGCGGCCTGCTGCTCGTCGAGCACCCACTGCAGCCACTGGTGGAACTCGACCGCCTCGGCGTGCTCCTCGCGGAACCTCGCCACCTCCGGCAGATCCGGATGCAGGAGCTCTGCGGGCCAGCTCAGCGTGTCGGCACCGTGCACCTCCGCGATGGCCGCCCAGGTGGCGTAGTCGTCGAGGCCGCGGCCCTCGCGTCGCCGGTAGCCCTCGAACGCCAGGTCGCGTCCCGCCGACGGTGGCACCGCGAAGATCTTGCGCAGGGCCTCCCGCTTGGCCGTCCACGCGGTGTCGCGGTCGATCCGGTCGGCGATCGGGTCGCCGGCCTTCTCGTGCAGCGCGTGCAGCGAGGCCCGGTCCGCCGGCGCGAGCGCGGCGTGCTCGGGGACCCGCTCGGGCCGTAGGTACAAGGGGTTGCCGAAGCGGCGCGTCGTGGGCAGGTACGGCGACGGCTCCATCGGCGCGGTCGGCTCCGCGGCGTGCAGCGGGTTGACGAGCACGTAGTCGGCGCCGTGCTCGACGGCGGCCCAGACGCCGAGGTCCGTCAGGTCGGTGAGGTCACCGGTGCCCCACGAGCCCGCGGACCGGACGCTGTACAGCTGGGTGGCCAGCCCCCACACGCGGCGCTCGCCGAGCCGTTCGGGCACGCCGACCCAGTGTGGCGTGACGACCAGGCTCATCCGGGCGTCACGGACTCCGCCCGGGCCACTCGTGCGGGCGTGCACCCAGTGGTAGCCCAGCGGCAGGTCACCCGGGATCGCGAACGTCGCCTCGCCGAGGAGCTCGTGCTCGATGGTGCGGGGCGGGTTCCAGTTCTCGTGCTGGTCGACGCCGCCCCGGTGCTCGCCCGTCTCCAGCTCGACCCACACGTCGACGGGCCAGCCCTCGGGCACGTGCACCTCGAACGTGGGCCGCCAACCCTCGCGGGTCACCAGCACCGGCGGCAGCATCCGCCGCCAGGCCTGGTCGTGCCGCGCGGCGAGAGCGGCCCGTGCCGCGTCCTCGCTGCTCGCGTCGACACCGAGGGCCGCGAGCACGCCCAACATCGTGTCGGCGCTCGCCAGCACGTGCTGGCCCTGCCAGTCCCAGTAGTCGGTGGCGACGCCGTACGCCGCCGCCAGCTCGCGCACCAGGTGCTCATGGTCGCGGGGGTCGTCCTCCGGCATGCCGGTCACCCTAGACGCCCTCGCGGTCTCCGATGCCCGGGTGCACGAACGTCTCGCCACGCTTGAGCTGCTCGACCGCGCCGGGGTGGACGCGGGCCAGGTGCGCGAGCGCCTTGCGGCGGTACCGCAGCACCTGGAACACGCCGATCCCCCAGAAGAGGTACTGCACGCACATCGCCACCCGGAAGTCGCCGAGGTCGTACGCCGCCTGGCCGGCCGGCTCGCGGAAGTCCAGTACCAGCCCGACCAGCGCCATCGTCAGCAGCGACGCCGAGAAGCCGCCGATGTTGACCAACCCGTTGGCGCGGCCGCTGACCTCGGCCGGCGTGAAGCTGCGTGCGAGGTCGAAGCCCACCATCGATGCCGGTCCCCCGGACGCCATCGCGAAGACGAGCAGGACGAGCAGCCACATCGGCGCCGGCGTGCTCCTCATCAGCACGACCGCCCAGAGCAGGGCCATCGTCGCCACGACGCACACCACGATCACCGAGCGGTAGTAGGGCAGGCGGGTGACCAGCCACCCCAGCGCAAGACCGCTCACCACGACCCAGCCCGTCATCGCCATCAGCAGCGCACCGGCCTGCTCGGAGGTCAGGCCCTGCCCGCGCACGAGGAAGGGGTAGCCCCACAGCATCGAGAAGACCGTCACGGAGAACTGCGAGACGAAGTGCGACCAGAGCCCCAGCCGGGTGCCGGGGTTGCCCCAGACCGCACGCAGGCTCGCGGCCAGGGCGAGCAGCTTGACCTTGATGACCTCCTCACGGCGGTACGGCGAGTCCTTCACCAGGAGGGCGACCGCGACCATCAGGGCGAGGCCGATCGACGAGGCGGCGGCGAACGCCGGCGTCCAGCCCCACGCGTGCAGGGCGTAGGACAGCGGGGCCGCAGCCGCGATCGCACCGAGCTGGCCGATCTGTCCCGTCAGCTGGGTGACCATCGGTGCCTGCCGGACCAGGAACCACGCCGTCACCAGCCGCAGGACCGACGTGAAGATCATCGCGTCGCCGCCGCCGATCACGCCGCGCGCCAGCAGCGCCAGCGGGAACGAGGACACGAACGCGAAGGCCAGCTGGCCGACCGTCATCAGCACCAGGCCGGCCAGGAGCAGCCGCTTCGGCCCGTAGCGGTCGATCGCCACGCCGACGGGCACCTGCATGCCGGCGTACACGAGGAGCTGGAGCACGGTGAACGACGCAAGCTGGGTCGCCGTGATGTCGAACCGGTCCGCCGCCAGGAGGCCGGCGACGCCCAGGGAGCTGCGGTGGAAGACCGCCAGCACGTACACCGACAGCGCGACCGCCCACACCACCCACGCCCGCCGCCGGCCGATGTCATGCACCTGCCGGGGACTCACGCGGCCCATGCTCGCAGCCCGCCCCGGCCGGGTGCTGGTTGAGGTGCGAGGGCCGCCAAGGCCCGAGCCTCGAAACCATCGACCGCGACCTGGCTCTACGCTCCTGCCGTGCAGCCCCTCGGCCAGTACCCCCACCCCACCCACACGATCGCGCACGTCAGTGACACCCACCTGCTCGCGGGCGGCCGCTGCAGTACGGCGTGGTCGACACCGTCCAGCACCTCGAGCTCGCCCTCGACCGGCTCGGCCGGATCGATCCTGTCCCGCAGGCGTTGGTGTTCACCGGCGACCTGGCCGACCGCGGCGAGCCGAAGGCCTACCAGCAGCTGCGCGAGATGGTCGAGCCGTTGGCCGAGCGGTTCGGCGCCCAGGTGATCTGGTGCATGGGCAACCACGACGACCGCGAGGCCTACGCACGTGGGCTGTTCGACGCCGACGCCACCCCCGACGTGCTCGACCGGGTGTACGACGTCGACGGGCTGCGCATCGTGGCCCTCGACACGAGTGTCGCCGGCTACCACCACGGCGAGCTCACCGACGCGCAGTACGACTGGCTCGCCTCGGTGCTGGCCGAGCCGGCGCCGCACGGCACCTTCCTGGCGATGCACCACCCGCCGATCCCGGTCCCGATGCTGCCGGCGGCGGCGATCATCGAGCTCGACGACCAGCCGCGGCTCGCCGCGGCGCTGGCCGGCACCGATGTACGGATGATTCTCGGCGGCCACTTCCACTACTCGTCGTACAGCACGTTCGCGGGGATCCCGGTCTCGGTGGCGTCCGCGACCTGCTACCTCAGTGACATCGCGCCGCAGGACCGCTTCATCTCCGCGGTCGACACCGACCAGTCGGTGAACGTCGTGCACGTCTACGCCGACCAGGTGGTCACGTCCGTCGTGCCGACGCACGACTCCGCCGAGCTCAGCGGCTACGGCATGGACGTCGCGCCGCTCGTCGAGGCGATGTCGTTCGAGGAGCGCCGCGAGACGTTCTCCCGCAAGGACTCCGACTTCAACCGCGACCAGAGCGACCCGATCGTCGGCACCTAGACCCGGGCGGCCCGCTCCTCGAGCGCCTCGGTGACGACCCGGACCGCCGGCGTCCGGGTGCGCCGGGTCAGCAGGAAGACCGACCGCCCGATGGTGCCCTCGACCAGGTCGCGGACGACGACCCCGGGGGCGTCGTACCCCAGGACGAGCTCGGGGAGCAGGGCGCACGCGCCGGTGGTGCGCACCAGCTCGAGCAGGATGAGGAAGTCGTCGGAGGCATAGCGCAGGTCGGGCTCGAACCCGCCCAGCTGGCGACAGATCCGGATCTGCATCTCTCGGTGGCCGGTGCCCGGCTGGCAGGCGGCCCACGGTTGGGCGCCCAGCTCCGCCAGCGGGACCTTCCGACGCCGGGCCATCGGGTGGTCCAGCGGCAGCACCAGCCTGACGCGTTCGCGGACCAGGTCGGTCCGGGTCAGGTCGAGGTGCACCGGCCTCGGCTGGTCGTCGTACTCGTCGCCCACCACGACGTCGAGGTGCTGCAGGCGCAGCGCCGGCACGCCCTGCTCGACCTCCAGCTCTCCTGCCTCGACGCGGACCCGCGGGTGGGTCGCCGCGAGCTCGCGCACCGCCGGAGCGACGATGCGCAGGAAGGCCGACTGGAACGACGACACGCGGACCACCCCGGCAACTTGCCCGGCGGCGACCTGGGCGACCTCGGCCTCGGCCGCCTCGACCCCGTCCAGCAGCGTCTGCGCGTGCCGCACCAGGACCTTCCCCGCCTCGGTGAGCTGGACGTTGCGGCCGACCCGCTCCAGCAGGGCCGTCCCGACCTCGCGCTCGAGCACGGCGAGCTGCTGGGAGACCGCGCTCGTCGTGTAGCCGAGTGCTTCGGCCGCGGCCCGCACGGTGTGCCGGGCCTCGAGCTCACGGAGCAGCCGCAGCCGGTGGAGGTCGAGCATCCGTCAAGCATACCTTCACGATCTCGTCCAGATACTCGCGATAGACGTGAACGGTTCTCGCGGCCAGGCTGGACGCATGGGCGCCGTCTTCTGCTTGCTGTCGGCCATCGGCTTCGGCGCGATGGCGATCTTCGGCAAGCTCGCGTACGACGAGGGCGTCACGGTCGGCGACCTGCTCCTGGTGCGGTTCGGCATCGCGGCGGTCGTGATGCTCGGCATCGTCCGGTGGCGCGGCGGGTTCGGCCCGTTGCCGCGGCGCACGGCCCTGGCGGCGTTCGGGATGGGGGCGATCGGTTACGCGGCGCAGTCGGCGTCGTACTTCGCCGCCCTGGACCGGATCGACGCCTCGCTGCTGACCCTGATCCTGTACGTGTACCCGGTGTTGGTCATGGTCGGAGCGGTCGTGCTCCGGCGCGAGCGTTGGTCGGTCCGGCGGGCGGTCGCGCTCGGCCTGGCGCTCGGCGGGATCCTGCTCGTCCTGACGGGCGCCGCGACGGAGCGCTTCGACTGGGTGGGCGCGGGGCTGGGACTGGTCGCGGCCCTCGTCTACACGGTCTACATCCTCACCGGCGACCGGTTGCTGTCGGGCATCGCACCGCTCTCCCTGACGGCCCTGGTCTGCTGCGGTGCGGCGACGACGTACGCCGTCGCGACGGCCCTGCGCGGAGGTCCGACGTCGCTGGACGCCGGCCCCGCCGCCTGGGTCTGGCTGGTCACGCTCGCGCTGGTGAGCACCGTGGCCGCGATCGTGCTGTTCTTCAGCGGCCTTGCACGGGTCGGACCGTCGGTCGCGTCGATCCTGTCGGTGCTGGAGCCGGTCGTGACCGTTGGCCTCGCAGCGGCCGTCTTCGGTGAGTCGTTGTCAGCCGGACAGCTCCTCGGCGGGGCGCTGGTCCTCGCCGCCGTGCTGGTCGTCCAGTGGCCGACCCGGCCCCGGACGTCGCCGGACAGCGTCGGCCGGGCACTCCGACTTTCCTTCATTTCGGGGATGACAGGACGCATGGGGCGGAGTTGCCTCGAGAGATGATGAAGCGACTGCTCGCCCTGTGTTTCACCGGCGCCATGTTCGTGTGCCTGGGGACCACCCCGGCCGACGCTCGCGAACCGGCTGGGGACATCTACGAGAAGGGGTCCTACAACGACCCCTACGAGTTCGAGGACGACTCCTGCGGCTTCGTCTTCGAGGTCAAGGGCCGCTCCCGGGGGTTCTTCATCAACTACAACGTTCCCGGCTCCGACGGGCAGGCGTTCCTGAACCACAACTGGTACCGCTTCCGGGACGTGCTGACCAACCCCGCCAACGGCAGGAAGGCCTACATCAGCGGACGCGGCTACTTCCGAGAGGTCGGGGCGCGCCACGTGGAAGGCAACCTCTGGGAGTTCGACTCCGTCGAGACCGGCAGGCCGTTCGTGGTGCGCGACGCCGACAAGAACGTCGTGCTCAGGGACCACGGCAAGATCTTCATCACGGCCGTGTTCGACACCCTCGGTGACAGCCAGCCTGGCGCGGACTTCGTCGAGGAGAAGTTCCGCAAGGTCCTCTACGGCTCGTTCCCCTCGCGCGAACCCGACTTCGACTTCTGCGCCATGATCACGACGCTCATCGGCGATCCGGTCGCGAGCCGCGCGACCGTCAGGTGACCTCGCCGGGCGCCGCCTTGCGGATGACCAGCCGCGTCCACGAGCCGACGTAGATCCGGTCGTCGGGGCCGACCTCGCGCTTCACGCCGACGTCGATCGGGGTCGTGGGCAACGCGTCGACGGCCTCGGCGACGAAGGTGCCGTTGGACGAGCCGAGATCCTCGACCCACCAGCGGGTGCCGTCGGTCGTCAGCTGCGCGTGTCGGCGGCTCACGCCGTTGTCGGTGCCGCAATCGATGTCGGGATGGATGTTGCGCGACTTCGACTCGCGGCCGACGAGCAACGACGTGTGCGTCAGCGGGATGACCTCGGGCGGTCCGGCGGACGGGAGCGGGTCGGGGCTGGACTGCTCGCCGTACCACTGCGGGTCGATCCAGAGCTCGGCCACCCACGTGTCGTCGAGCGGCGGCGAGATGTTGCCGTCAGCGGGCGGGGCGGGCGCGTCGTCGGCCGGCGACTTCGGGGCCTCGGTGCGCGGCATGGTGCCCGTGGTGAAGTCGTAGCCGCAGGCCTCGCAGAACAACGCGTCGGTGGCGTTGGCCTGGCCGCAGTTGGGGCACGACTGGCCGTCGGCCGAGGGCGGGGTGGCCCCGGCCGCGGGTGCGTCGGGGTCGAGCACCGGCACCGGGATGGTGTCGCCGGGCTGGGGGGTAGGCGTGGCCTCGGCCGACGCATCGGCCGGCATGGCGACGCCGCAGGTGTCGCAGTAGTCCGTGGCCTGGGACTCGTGCCCGTTGGGACAGATCATTGGCGCACCCGGGTCGTCTTGGTGGAGGCGGTGTCGAGGGCCATCTCGTCGGCCTTCTCGACGGTCTTCTTCAGCCGCACGGTGCCGGCGTCCTCGTCCTCGACGTCGACGACCTTGCGCAGCTTGGAGGTTGCCTCCTCGTTGCCGGTCTCCTTGGCGAGCTGGACGGCCCGGCCGAGCTTGGTGGTGGCCAGCTCCTCGTTGCCGGCGGCCTTGGCGGCCAGCCCCTCCTGGATCGCCTGCGCCAGCTCGGTCTGGCCCGTGTAGTGGGCGACCTGCTGGTCGATGCGGGTGGTCAGCTCGGAGTCGTCGGACCACTTCGCCTTGACGAGGCCCTGCGCTTTCACCTCGTCGCCGATGGCCAGCTGCACCCGCGCGGCCAGCTGCTCCTGGCCGACGGCCTTGGCGGCCAACCGGACGGCGACGTGGTAGTCGCGGGACTCGTCGGCCCAGGCACCCGTGGGGTACCCGCCGGTCAGGTCGTTGACCGCCGTACGACGGTTGGTGAGGTCCTCGACCGTCGGCGACACCTGGCGGACGAAGAGCACCTGGGCCCCCTGCGGGGTCCAGACACGCAGCTCGGCGTTGGCGACGCCGCGCGCCATCGAGGTCTGCATCATCGCCTCGAACTCGGCGGCCATCAGCTCGGGCTGCGGGATGATGTCGACGGTCCCGAGCAGGGCCTGGGCGATCCGGCGGATCTCTTCGACCTTCCAGTCGACGCCGACGCCGCGGCAGTCGCACTGGTAGAAGCCGGTCGCGCGGCTGATCGCCTCGTCGAGCACGGGCGCGGGCTCGTTGTTCTCGCCATCGGTCAAGAGGATCGCGTGCCGCTGCACGACCTGCGGCACCGACGTGAACAGCACGCCGGCCATGTCGAGCCAGGTCGAGATCTCGGTGCCGCCGCCGGAGCGCAGCCGCGAGATCGCGTCCCTCGCCTCGGCGCGAGTGGCCTCGTCCATCGGCACCATCGCGGGGCCGGCGTTCACGAGCGGGTAGGCCAGGAAGGCCGCACCGTTGCCGGAGATCACCGCGAAGTAGGTGCCGTCGACGATCTCCGCGAGAGCGGCCTGCGCCGACTGCTTGGCGGCCGCCATCGCCGACTGCCCCATCGAGCCTGAGGTGTCGATGATGATGATCTCCCCGGCCGCACCCGAGCCGGTCTGACCGGCGGTGCCGGCACCGCTGCAGTCGACGGTGACGATCGCGTGCACGTCGGTCCCGCCGTCGGGCAGGAACTCGTTCTGGAACACGCTTGCCGTGAAGTCAGCCATCGGTCTCCCCTCCTTCTGAAGCAGCATTGTTGCCTACGTCGTCGTTGCCCTTGGTCGAGGAAGGCGCGCTCGCGCCTGTCACGAGACCACCTGTCACCTCCGCAGGTTTCGTGACGGGCGCCAGAGCGCCCTCCTCAACCAGCGGACGGGACTCTCCCACCCGCGCCAGGACCGCGGCGATGTTGTCCTGCCCGCCGGATGCGTTCGCAAACGCGACGAGGTGCCGCGCGACCAGCAACGGGTCCGCTGACCCGGCCGCGACGATCTGCTCCTTGATGGCGGCCGGCTCCGAGGCGTAGTTCCAGAGGCCGTCGGAGCAGGCGAGCAGCCAGCCCGGCTCGGTCACCTCCGCCTGCCCCACGCGCGGCACGAGCTCGGCGCCGTCCTTGCCGAGCCACTTGGTGATCGAGTGCGCCTGCCGGGACGCCTCGGCCTCGGCGCGGGGGGTCCCGCCCATGATCAGCACCTGGGCCATGGAGTCGTCGACCGTGAGGATCTGGCCGTCTCCGGAGTCGGGCAGCAGGTAGATGCGGGAGTCGCCCAGCCCGCAGTAGTGGATCACGTCGTCCTCCAGCACGGCCGCCACGAGCGTGCACGAGGGCGGGTTGGGTACGTCGTCGGACACCGTGGCCACGATGGCGCGCTGCCCGGCGGCGGTCGCGTCGGTGAAGACCTGCGTGATCGCCGCCGACCGGCTCTCGGGCACGCCGAGCCCCCGAGGCAGCGGCCGGCGCAGCACGTCGAGCACCGCGAGGGCCGCGTTCATCGAGCCGATGTGCGAGTCGACGGTGTTGGAGACGCCGTCGCAGACGACCAGGACGGCACGCTCCCCCTCGACCGCCATGGCCATCGCGTCCTCGTTGCGGTGGTGCCGGATCCCTCGGTCGCAGACCCCGCCCACCCACGGCGCCGGCTGCTCCTCGAAGTGGTCGCGAGGATCCGGCGCCTTGGTACCGCACTGCGTGCAGTAGCCGTCGTCGTCGACCGAGCCGCCGCACTGCAGGCACGGCGGACGTGCGCCTGCCGTGGGCTCGACGGCTGTCTTGCCGGGCTGCGCCGTGACCGCGCTGATCGGGCTCACGTCGTCGAGTGGACTGCGCTCGTCGGCGGGCGCCGGGGTCGCCGTACCGCTGTCGTCCGCCACGGCCTGGCCGCACGCCTCACAGAACTTGGCGCCCGCCTCCAGGAGTGCTCCGCAGTGGGGGCACTTCTGCGCCGGTACGACGGGCGGGTCGAGGTTCGGCTCGGGCGGCGGTGCCGGGGGCTGGGTCACGTGATCGTCCAGTTGCGCACGGCGTTGGCCCGGCCGACCATGAGCACCTGGGTGTCCCGGTCCTGTGCCTCCCGGGCGAGCACCCGGTAGCTCGCCTCCAAGCCCTCGCGCAACGACGGCTCCTTGGCCTCGTAGCTCCCGATCCGCACCGTTCCTGGCCCTTTCCTCGCGACCACCTCGAGCCCGTGCCCGAGGATCCTGGCCGTCAGCTTCGCCCGGTCGTAGGGCTCCATGCCCGCGCCTTCGACGCTGGTCATCGCGGCGCTCAGTCGCGTCAGGTCGTCGCCCGCGCCGCGCAGCAGCACCTCGGCGCGGAGCTGCCGCGACTCGCCGTACCCCCGGCTCGTCGGGGGGACCAGGTCGAGGGCCGCCACGGCGCCGTCGGTGTCGCCCGTGTCGGCGCGGATCCGCGCCATGCCGAAGGCCGAGGTGGCGACGTACGCCGCGTCGGTCTCGGCGCAGGTGTTGTAGAAGCCCTCGGCGACCTGCGGACGGCCGCCCTTCTCGCAGGCCAGGGCCAGGGCCAGCTTGGGGGCGAGCTCGCCGGGGACCTGCTTGTAGACGGCGTTGAAGGCGGCGGCCGCGTCGTCCCAGCGCGACTGCTGGAGGGCCGCCAGACCGGAGACCCACAGCGCACGCCACTCCCACGGGTCGCTCTGGAGCAGGGCGGCGGACTGGTCGATCGCCACCTGGGTCGCGTCGGCCTGGAGCGCGGCCTTCGCGCGCCACAGCCGGACCTCGGCGGTCTCCTCGGGCGCCTTCTCCAGCTGCTCGAGGCGCTGCTTCGCCGGGACCGGCGCCAGGCTGGTGAGCCAGGCGTGCTGGGCGTCGGACGTGTCCTCGCGGAGGTCGGGCAGCTGGTCCCAGTCGAGGGCCACCGTGGTGACCGCCGGCGTCTCGAAGAGCTGGGACGCCGCCGACGTCAGCGCCGTACCCGCCCGCTTCTTGGCCACCACCTCGCGCAGCACGCCGAGCAGCTGGACCCGCAGCTCGTCGGCCGACTGGAAGCGGTCGGCCGGGTCGGTCGCGCAGCACTTGGCGACCAGCCAGTAGAGCGAGTCGTTGTCGCGGAACAGCGGCGTGGACTCCGGGTCGGGCAGGGAGGAGAGGTACGTCGACTGGTAGCCCTTGAACTCCATGCACAGCACCACGAGCGTGCGGCCGATCGTGTAGATGTCGGACGCGACGCTGGGCCCGGCGGCGGCGACCTCGGGCGCCTGGTACCCGACGGTCCCGTAGATCGCCGACTCCTGGTCGTCGACGTGCCGGACGCCGCCCAGGTCGATCAGCTTGAGGGCGTCGCCGACCTGGATCAGGTTGTCTGGCTTGAAGTCGCAGTACACGAGGCCCAGGTCGTGGAGGTACTGGAACGCCGGCAGGATCTCGAGGATGTAGGCGAGCGCCTGGTCGACCGGCAGCGGGTCGTACGCCCCACTGTTGGCCCGCATCCGCTCCTTCAGCACCTGCTTGAGCGAACGGCCGCCGACGTACTCCATCACGATGTAGCCGGCGTCCTCGTGCGTGACGAAGTTGTAGATCTCGACGATCAGCGGGTGCTCGACCTGCGCCAGGAACCGCTGCTCGGCGATCGCGGCGGCGAGGGCGTCGGCGTCGCCGGAGTTGAGCAGGCCCTTGAGGACGACCCAGCGGTCGGAGACGTTCTTGTCACGGGCCAGGTAGATCCAGCCGAGGCCACCGTGGGCGAGGCAGCCCGCCACCTCGTACTGGCCGGCGACCAGGTCACCGGGCTGCAGCTTGGGGGTGAACGAGAACTCCTGGCCGCACGTCGGGCAGAAGCCCTCGGTGCGACCGGGCCGGCCGTCCTTGCTGCGACCGACCGGGCCGCCGCACTTGGCACAGGTGCGCTTGTCCTCCGAGACCTCCGGGTTCTTCATGACGACCTTGGCCGCGTCGACGAGCGGCACCGGCGGGATCGTGGTCAGGCCGGCGCCGAGCCGAGCCGAGCGCAGTCGCTGGGAGGCCGAGCGGACGCGTTGGGTGGCGCCGGTGCCGACCGCGCGCTGCGAGCCGATCGCCGCCGACTGGAGCCGGAAGGAACCGGAGGACGCCGTGCCCGCGTCGACCGCCGGCGTCTCGACGACCGCCGCTCCGGCCGGCGTACCGCACACGTCGCAGTAGCCGTCGACGATCGACCCGGAGCAGCCCGGTTGCTGGCACTTCGTGCCGTCGGCAGCTCCGCTGGTCGAGGGAGGCGCGCTCACGCCTGTCACGAGACCCGGTGACCCGGCGGGGGCGGAGGTTCCGTCAGCGGGCGCCATGCCGCAGACGTCGCAGTAGCCGTCGACGATGGTCCCGGTGCATCCGGGCTGCTGGCACTTCATGAGGAGCCTTTCGCGGCGGGGGTGCGTGCGGACGCGAACGTGAGCCACGCGTCGTACGCGTCGACGAGGGCGGCGGCGACGGCCACCGGGCACGGCCGCCGGGTGAGCACCTCGCGTGCGGTCGCCTCGGCGCCGGCGAGGTCGCGCTCGCCGGACAGCCCCTGCGCGGACGCCTTCAGCGTCAGCGCGTCGAGCCGGGCGACGAGGTCGTCGTGGGCGGTGAGCGCGGCGGCGTACGACGCGTGGGCGAGGTTCATGGCGTCGGCCACCCGCCCGAGCCGCGCGCGGTACGCCGCCAGCTCGGCGGGCGAGCCCGGCACCGGTCCGAGCGCCTCGACGTCGGGGACGGCGTACCGAGGGGCGGGGTGGACCGCCTCGACGCAGCGGGCCGCGAGCTGCTCGAGGGCGGCGGAGCGGGCGAGCAGGTCCTCGCGGAGCTCGGCCGCCGCGGCGGCGCGGTCGCGGGTGTCGCGGCGCTCGGCGCCGCCGACGATGAGGTCCCGCTCGAACAGGGCGGTGTCGTTCTCGAGCGGCCCGAGCAGTCCGCCGACGTCGCCGCCGCGCTGCAGTCGTTCGGTGACGTCCTTGACCCGCGCGGCCAGCTCGTCCCACGTGCGCTGGGCCCGCGCCCGGGAGGTGTCGGGCTCGAGGCCGACCTGGTCGCGCAGCCGCTCCAGCGCGGCACGCAGGTCCTTGACCCGGGCGGCGTTCTCGTCGGCGGCGGGGTCGAGGGAGAGCCGCTGGCGCAGCTGGCCGGCCAGCGCATCGCTGAGCCGGCAGGCCTCCGGCAGCGAGACCGCGAGGGCTCCCGAGGTGGCGCTCGAGCCCTTCGCGAGCAGCGCCGGGTCGAGGGTCGCGTCCAGCCGTCCCCAGATCAACGTCGCCAGTCGTTCGCGGTCGGCCGCAAGTACCCGGCCGCCGTCCCAGACCGCGAGCAGCAGCTGCTGGCGGTCGGCCACCGCTTTCCAGAGCGCCATCGACAGCGTCATGTCGCCGGTGAGCTCGTTCTTCCGCGGCGAGGCCAGCGCGGCGGCGTCCAGCTCGTCGAGCTCGTCCTTGCGGTACCGCACCCAGCCGTCCAGGGCCGTGAGGTAGGTCTGCATCGCCATCACCTCGACCGGCTCACCCAGCCTGCCGGGCGCGTCCGGGGCATGTACGGGACTCATCGAGTTGCGCCCCGTGACTCGTTGAGTTGCGCCTCGTGACCCGTTGAGTTGCGCCTCGTGACTCGTTGAGTTGCGCCTCGTGACGAACGGAGCGCATCACGAGGCGCAACTCGTCGCATCACAGGGCGCAACTCAACACACCACGGGACGCAACTCAACGCATCACGAGGCGCAACTGAACGAAGGAGGGGGGTCATGGCGTGCGTCCGTACTGGGGCAGGGGCTGGCCGGGGGACTTGCCGAGGGTGGGCTGGAGCCACGTGGCGTAGCTGGCCTCCCACGAGCCGTCGGCGCGCATCCGCTCCAGTACGCCGTTGACGAACCGGACCATGTCGACCTGGTCGAGCGGGATGCCGATGCCGTAGGGCTCCTCGGTGAACGCGGCCTCGTCGAGCACGACGGCGTACGGGTCCTGCGACGCGAGGCCCGCGAGCACGGTGTCGTCGCCGGTGATCGCGTCGACCTGGCCCTCCTGGAGCTGCACCAGGCAGCCGGTGTGGTTGTCGGCGCCGACCGGGATGGCCTCGGGGGCGAGGCGGATCAGGTTGTCCATGCTGGACGTACCGAGCGGGGCGCAGACCCGGTGTCCGGCCAGCGAGGAGAGTCCGGTGATGTCGGAGCCCTTGCGGACCAGGATCTTCTGGCCCGCCAGGTAGTACTCCGCCGAGAAGGCGATGGACTTCCAGCGGTCGCAGGTGATGGTCATGTTGCGGGCGACCATGTCGACCTCGTGGTTCTGCAGCACCTCGAGCCGCTGCGCGGCGGTGATGACCCGCAGCTGGTAGCGGTTCTCGTCGCCGAAGATCGCCTGGGCGACCTGCTTGACCAGGTCGATGTCGAAGCCCTGGACCGCACCCGTGACCGGGTCGCGCGCGCCGAGCAGGAACGTGTCGGCGGAGACGCCGGCGATCAGGCGCCCGCGCTGCCGGATGGTCGACATCGTCGAGCCGGACGGGATGGCGAGCGGGTCGTTGGTGGGCGCGTAGGACTGCAGCCGGTTGTTGCAGTCCTGCGCGACGGGCGCTGCCCCGCCGGTGACTTCCGGCGCAGGAGGTGGGGTCGGGACCGGGGTGTCGGTGACCCCGCACGCGCCGAGGACCAGCGTCAGCGCCGCCGCGGCGAGCAGGCCCAGCCGTCGGGTCCTCATGCGTACTCCTTCAACCGCTGGTTGACGCCCGAGGCCGCGAACCCGGCCGCGGCCAGGCCCGCCAGCAAGGCGAGCACCGCCAGCACGAGCAGCACCGAGTTGCCGTTGGTCAGCGTCTGGGTGGTGATGGTGCCGGACGCGCTCAGCGAGTCCTGGAGCTGCGCGTCGAAGTCGGCGAAGGTGTCGGAGGACGACCCGTCCTCGGCGCTCGTCGCCGCGGCCACCGCCTCGTCCCACTGCCCGCCGTCGTCCAGGTCGACGATCGCCTGGTGCTGCGACTTGTACGTCGACCACGACCCCTGCAGCCCGCTCAGCGACGCTTCCAGGAGCGCCTGGTCGACGATCCCGGCGGCAGCGACCCAGGCCTCCTCGAACGCGGCGCCCGAACCCCGCGCGATCAACCGCAGGCTCTCGTTGGCCTTGGCGTCGTTGGCGGCCGTGCGGGCCGACGACCCGTCCACCACCGACTGGAACGAGCCGTCGCTGAGCTCGTCGTTCTGGTTCTGCTGGCCGTTGGCCACGAACGCCGCGACGATGCCGATCACGCCGATGGCCAGGAGCGCCGTGAGGATCCCGGGGTTGACCCGACGGTGGAACCGCCTCCCGATCCAGCGGTTCACCAGCCAGAGCAGCGCCACCGCCACCAGCGCCGGCAGGAGCACCAGCCACGGATGGTGGGCACCCATCGCCTCCGTGGTCCGGGTCGAGTTGGCGTCGACCAGCTGGTCGACGATCGGCAGCGCGGTCGAGCGCAGCTCGCTGCTGGCCTTGCGCAGGTACGCACCGCCGACCGGCAGGCCCTGCCGGTTGTTGGCCCGCGCCAGCTCCATGTCGCCGACGTAGTCGAGCACGGTGCTGGACAGCGCGTTGAGCGCGGCGCGGTCGGCCGGCTGGGCGTCGGCCGCGTCGGTGATCGCGCGCACCGTCTGGTCGATCGCCGCGTCGTACGCCGCCCGCTGCTCGGCCGGCTCGAGGCCACCGATCAGGAACGCGTTCGTCGCCAGCGCGTCGGCCCTCAGCAGGCTGGTCTTGATCCCCTGCACCCGGATGAGCTGCTCGGTGTCGGCCGCGGCGGTCCGGTTGGCCTGCCACGACAGGGTCAGCTGCAGCGCCGTGAGCGCCCCGAAGAGCAGGCAGACGACGATCGCGCCCAGCCGGAGCCGGTTGAGCGTCGCCGGTACCTGGGCGGCCTGGCGGCGGGCGACGTCGTCCTCGCGGGCGGTGCCGAGAGCCGTGTACGCCGTGGCGCGGCCCGTGCCCGGAGCGGCCGGGGTCGGCGCGGGCGTGCCGACGGTCGCCGTGACGTTCGGTGGCGTCGCCGGGGCCGGGGCGCCCTGCGTGGCCTGGCTCATGACGTGGCCTCCTGCGTGGGCGGTTCGGCGGGCGGTTCGGCGGGCGGGTCGGCGGGCGGGTCGGCCGGCGGGTCCGGCCGCGGCGGCACCGGAGTCTCGGGGTCGATGACCAGCGGCCCCTCGCTCGGCCCGTTGATCGCCTCCTCGACGGTGTCGTCGACGGAGACGTAGACGAGGTCCTCGGGCGCGAGCGTGCGCAGCTCCTCGACGGTGGGCTCCTCGATGTCGCGCAACCGCCAGGCGTGCTGGCCGATCGCGGCCTCCAGCACGTTGCGGGAGTACCGGCCGTTGCCGAACGTCGGACCGCGGCGGATCCCCTTGAGCATCTCGCGGAACCGGGCCACGACGCCGTCGGGGATGTCGTAGTCGGCGGCCTCGGCGAGCACCCGGAAGATGCCGATGAGCTCGTCGTCGCTGTAGTCGGCGAACTCGATGGTGGTGCGGAAGCGACTGGCCAGTCCGGGGTTCTGCCCGATGAAGAACGCCATCGGCACGGGGTACCCGGCCACGATGACGACCAGGTCGTCGCGGCGGTCCTCCATCTCCTTGACCAGGGTGTCGACGGCCTCGGTGCCGTACTGGTCGCCGGCCAGGCTGTAGGCCTCGTCGATGAACAGCACGCCGCCGACGGCCGACTTCACGACGTCGGCGGTCTTCATGGCGGTCTGCCCGAGGTACCCGGCGACCAGCTCCGACCGGTCGACCTCGATGAGCTGGCCCTTGGTCAGCAGCCCGAGCGCGCGGTAGATGCCGGCGACCAGCCGCGCGACCGTCGTCTTGCCGGTGCCGGGGTTGCCGACGAACACCAGGTGCCGGGTGATCGTGGGCACCTTGAGCCCCGCCGCCTCGCGCTTGGCCTCGATCTTGAGGACGGCGACCTGGCGGTGGATCTCGCCCTTGACCGCCTCGAGCCCGACCAGCGCGTCGAGCTCGGCGAGCAGCTCCTCGAGCGACTTCGGCGGCGCCTCGGGCTCCTTCGGTGCCTCCGCTTCTGCAGGCTTGTCCGCCTCCGCGGGCGGCGCGACATCCGTCGGCTGGTCGGAGCGGTCGGTGATCTCGGGCGGGGCCGCGGTGGTCGCGGGCCCGTCGCCCAGGCCGCCGACCATCTTGGTCAGGGCATCACGGACGGCGTTGAGCTGCTGGGTCACCGCGCGGCCGGACTCGGCGGCGATGCGCAGCATCTCGTCGTCGGTCAGCCGCTGGCCGGGCGTGCTGGGCAGCGGGGGCAGGTCGCCGGCTGCCGGCACCGGCTGGGGCGAGGGACGTACGGCGCCCAGCTGGGCCGCCGCGGCGGTCGAGGCGTTGCCCATCACCCGAGGCGTCGGCGTACCCAGCATCGCGGCCGCGGTGCACACCTCGCTGAGCGCGGTCGCGTACGCGAGCGCCTCCGGGTGGCGAGCCAGGGCGAGAGCCGCGACCGAAGGCGTCGGGCCCGACCGGAAGCGCCGGCCGCGCGACGCGGCGTCGAAGAACTCCTCGGCGCTGCGGTCGCCGCCGGTCTGGGCCGACCAGTCGAGGTAGGCACCGGTCGCGGGCTCGGCAACGGTCGCGGCGATCGCCTCGCCCTCGGCGCGGGCCACGTCGGCGTCGACGCCGGCGGCCGCGGCGGCCTCTCCCAGGGCCGCGAGGGCAGCGGCGAGGGACGAAGTCTCAGACGGCATCCATCACTCCAGGTCCAAGGTCGAGCGCGGTGGTGGCGGCGGCGCGGGTACGCCCGCGCTCGCGTCGAGGGTGCCGCCCGAGGAGGACTTCCCGAACTTGGCCTCCAGGAATCGTCCGTGGGCGATCAGCGCCTCGGCGTCGGCCCGGTTGGCGGCGTCGAGCATCTTGGTCATGGTCGAGGCGAGCAGCTCGAGCTGGTCGATGAGGACCATCAGCGCCGTGCGGCCGCCCTCGATCGGGCGGCTGTTGGCCCAGTCGCGCGGGAGGCGGAGGTAGCCGCCGACGGCCTCCGGCAGGTAGTCGGTCGCGGTGGCCACCACGGCGTACGCGTCGGCGCTGCCCCAGCCCAGCTGCGGCAGCTTGGGCAGGGTCTCGCGGATCGTGCGGTCGATGCGGGCGACCCGGGAGCGCACCACTGCGGGCGCCGTGCCGTCGGCCAGCATCGCCTCGACCCGCGCCAGCGACGCGAGGATGTCGGCCTCGGTGGGGGCAGCCGGGACCGTCACGGGTGGGGACGCTTTCTTGCGCGACCTCCCCGTCAGCCAGTCCCAGAAGCCCACGCGACCCCTATCCCGTACCTAGGCCTAGCGACCCATGGTGTCGATGTCGAGCTGACCGCTGGCCAGGCGCGTGTCCTGCGACTGCACGCGGGCGACGTACGCCTTGGACTTCTCGACCTCGTTCTCGAGGACGCCGATGGTCTCGGACATCGTGTCGAGCGCCTTCAGCTTGAACTCGTCGATGGAGTCCATCGTCGCGTAGATGTTGGCGAACGCTGCCTGCAGCTGCTCGATGCCGATGGACGACGAGGCCGCCTGCTCCTGGATCGCGGCGGAGTTGTCCTTGAGCATCTCGGAGGTCCGCTGGATCATCCCGGACGTCGTGGTGTTGAGCGCCGCGATCTGGTCGAGCACGAGCTTCTGGCTGCCCAGCGCCTGCGCCACGATCACCGCGGTGCGCAGCGCCGAGATGGTGGTCGTGGACGCCCGGTCGACACCCTTGATGAGCTCGATGTTGTTCTTGATGATGATGTCGATCGCGAGGTAGCTCTGGATCGACACGGCCAGCTGGGTCAGCAGGTCCTGGTGCTTCTGGCGGACGTAGAAGAGCACGTCCTGGTTGAGCGACTTGGCCGTGTCGGGGTCGGAGATCTGCAGCTCGGCGATCTTGGCCGAGAGCTTCGCGTCGAGCCGCTCGGCGATGTAGACGTACTGGTTGAGCCGGCCCATCGCCGCCCAGAGGTTGGTCTTCTCCATGTTGAGCGCGACGTTGTCGCGCTGCAGCTCGTCCTGGCCGTTGCGCAGGCTGTGCAGGATCCCGTTGAGCTGGCTCTGCGCCGACTGGTAGCGGCGGAAGTAGTCGACGACCTTGTCGCCCATCGGGATGATGCCCAGCCACTTGCGCGTACCGGTGAGCGCGCTGGGGTCGAGCTCCTCGACCGTACGGCGCAGCTCGAGCAGGGTCTTGCCGACCTCGGAACCCTCGGACAGGCCACCCTTCTTCAGGGCCTGGACGGGCCGGTCGAGCAGCCGGTTGGACGTCTCGGCGGCCTTGCGGATGTCGGCGTCGCCCATGGTGCGGACGTTCTCGGCCTGGGCGGAGAACTCCGGGCTGGCCGGCTGCGCGGTGGCCAGCGCCGTCATGTACTCGTCGACCTTGGCGTCGAGCACCGGGATCGCCTCCGCGGAGACGGCCGGCGCCATCTTCGGTGCGGCGGTCTCCTGGACCGCGGCGGGCGCGTCCGGGGCCACCAGCGTCAGCACCTGGTCGGGCGGCTCCAGCGGCTGCACCGCGGCCGCGGTGGCGGCTGTGGGGTCGTTCGTGGTCATACCGAGTCCTCCGTGTGCTTCCCCGCCGGCTGGCCGGGTCCTCGCGACGATCCTAGGGGTGCAGCCCTGGCGATCGCGAGCGTGTTCGGACCCACACTGCTCCCACGGAACGACGGGGAGGACGGCGGATGGGCTGGAAGGACCTGGCCAAGCTCGGCAAGGACTGGGCGGAGGCCAAGAAGGACGAGCTGCTCACCGGCGACGAGGACGCGAAGGCGGACGCCCGCGCCCGGGCGGACGCCGCCCGCGACTCGGCGAAGGGCGAGGTCGGCACGTCGTTCCTGGAGAACGTGCTGCCGCCCGACCTGGCCAAGAAGGTCACCGAGCACCGGCCCGAGAACGTCGCGGCGCGCGAGGCGGAGCAGGCCGTCCAGCAGGAGGCCGCGCGACGGGCCGACCTGGCCGGCCGGAGCGACCGCGCAGCTGCAGCTGACGATCACCGGCGAGGAGCAGGGCAGCGTCTCGGTCGCGCTGCCGGTCGAGCGCACCGAGGACGACCCGGACCCGAAGCCCGACCCCGACTACCCGGACGACCCGCCGCCCATGCCCTGGCTCAAGGTCGTCGTGGAGGCGGCCGACCCGGTCCCGGTCGGCTCGACGCGGCTGTTCGTGCTGTCGCTGGCGGTCCCCGACTACCGCGGCCTGCCCGGGCGGTACGACGTCCTCGACCTCTACGAGCGGGGCCAACGTGGCGAGCTGGAGTCCTGGGACCCCTTCGACCTCTACCTGAGCCCGGACCCCGAGGCGGGTGACACCCAGTGGTACTGGGACGGCACCGGGCCGGCGTACGTCGACGTCGCCGACGGCGTCCGTCTCCTTCGACCTGCCGATGCAGTCGGCGATGAGCTCGATCCGGGCCACCGGCACCATCAGCTGGACGTGACGTGGAGCCCAGCCTGCGCGTGGCTGTGGTCGGCACCGGGGTGTGGGGCGAGCAGCACGCGCGCATCTTCGCCGGCCGGCCCGACACCGAGCTGGTGGCCGTCGTCGGTCGTGACCCCGCGCGTACGGCGGCCCGCGCGGCGGCCTACCGCAGCACGCCGTACACCGACATCGACGCCATGCTCGCGGCGGCGGCACCCGACCTGGTCACGGTCTGCCTCCCCAACGAGGGCCACTTCGAGCCCACGCTCCGGCTGGTGCGGGCCGGCGTACCGCTGCTGGTCGAGAAGCCGCTGGTCTTCGACCTCGGCGAGGCCGACCGAGCTGATCGCGGAGGCGGCGGAGCGCGACCTGTTCTTCGCGATCAACTTCAACCACCGCTACGCCGAGCCCGTGCTGCGGGCCAAGGCCGCGATCGACGACGGCGTCATCGGCCGGCCGGTCTTCGCCACCTGGCGCTTCGGTGGCGAGGCCAACCACGGCACCAGCAAGCACGCCAACCTGATCGAGACCCAGTGCCACGGCTTCGACATGATCGAGCACCTCGTGGGTCCCGTCGCGACAGTGATGGCCCAGATGACCGACCTCACGTACGGCGACTGGAGCACCGTCGCGCTCGCCCTCGGGCTCGAGAACCGTGCGGTCGCCACGATGCTCGGCAGCTACGACTCGTCCTACGCCTACCCCGACGCCCACGTCCTCGAGGTGAACGGCACCGAGGGCCGCCTCCTGGTCCGCGACACCGTGCGCGAGCTCAGCGTCCAGCGGGCCGGCGACGAGGTCGCCTCCGTGTGGCGCGCGGGCTACTTCAACGACGAGGCGCGCGGTTTCCACCAGACCTTCGACCGCCACGTCGACGCCGTCCTCGCAGCCCTTCGCGCAGGCGAGCCGCCGCCGGTGCCCGCCGCCGCCGGCCGCCGGGCCCTTCGCCTGGCGCACGCGGCGATCGAGTCGTTCGAGACCGGCCGCCGCGTCGCGGTGGCCGACTGAGACCACGTCGACTTTGCGGCGGCCCGGCGGCTCAGTCGTGGACGTCGAAGGAGTAGGTGTCGACCTTCTCGCCGTCGACGAACCAGGTGACCGTGTGTTGCCGATCTTGTTGCTGGTGATCGAGACGCCGGACTTCACGCCTTCCTTCGCCGGCTGGTGGCTCGCGCAGAGCTTCTTCTTGCCCGGGAACTTCACGCACACCTTGTAGGTCGCGGCCCCGTCCTTGCTGAGGAAGATCGCCGTCTTCGCCTGGTCCACGCCGCACGAGTGCGACGCCGCCGCCGACTTCTTGGCGCTGCACACGACATAGCCCTGGTAGCGCGGCGCGTCCGACGTCGTACGCGCCGCGGCCGGCCCGGCCGCCGCGAGAGCGATCCTGAAGATGAGGCCCGGACCGCCGTCGTCCGGAGTCCAGTCGTACGCCGCGAACGCGCCGTTGCCGGAGACCGTCACGTTCGTGACGACGCCGCCGGGAGGTACGGAGATCGCCGTGGCGACGCCGGTGGCCAGGTCGAGCACCGTCGGTTGACCGGCGGACATGAACACGAAGCGACCCTTGTTGCTGGAGAAGGACCCCAGGAGGGCGTATCCGTTGGCCGCCACCAGCGTCGTCTCGCCGGTGGACACCCTGGTCAGGCGCAGGCTGCCGTCGTCCCACCGTGACGAGACCCACCGCCCATTGGGCGAGATGACCACGCCGGCCGGGTTCGTTCCCGCTGGCACGTCCCGGCTGATCCAGCGCGTGTGGCCGGTCGTCATGTTGCGGACGAACAGGTCGAGCTCGCTGTCGGTGTCGCCGGCGACCAGGTCACCGTTGTAGCTGCTGAAAGCGACGAGGTTCCCGTTCCCCGACACGTCCGTGGAGGAGGCTCCCGGACCCCTCGACAGCGAGCCGTCGGGTCGGAGCGTCACCTGCACGGTCGTGCCGGCAGCGAGATCGCGGCGGAAGACGTCGGTGTTCGTCGTGGTCGAGCCGGGGACGATGTTGGTCGCCGTGCTGGTGAACACGACGTACCGCCCGTTCTTCGACAGGGACGCCATCCCGGTCGGGCCGTTGGCCGGCCCGCCGTCGGCCGCGGCGCTGGCGAGGAGGGTCTCGTCGGCCGTCGCGTCGCGGACGAAGGCGTCGAAGGTGCTGTTGGTGTCGCCCGCGACGAGCTGGCCTCCGTTGGTGGTGAAGGAGGTCCGCGAACCGTCTCCCGAGATCACCGGCGGCATGCTGTAGTTCCCCGGCGCCACTCCGCCGCCGAGAGCGGGGTTCAGCAGCTCGGACGCGCCGGTGGTCATGTCCGTACGACGTACCTGCTGACGGGACGGACTCTGGTCGCGCCGGACCGCGATGTGGGCGACGTACCGGCCCGTGAAGGACAGCGTCGGGGCGCCGACGTTGGTCTGCGGATCCGACGGCATGGGGACAGGCAGCCGGCGGCGGTCCAGCCGCGGCCCCGGCTGCGGGGCCGGGTTGCGCGGCCGCGACCGGGACGATCAGCAACCCCACGGTCAACGACCTGGCGAGCCTGGCGAACGTGGTCCTCTTCATGGTGCGCCTCCTGCCGCGCGGGCAGGTCCGGCCGGTCCTTCCAGCAACCCTGGAGCGCGGACTGCCACCTCCCGGGGACCGTGGCACACATCGCCGTCCAGGTTCAGGCACGCGGCCATTCATCCCCAATAGAAGGCAACGTCGACTCTGGCGCAGGGACCAGCATGTGTCGCAGACTCGGGCCGTGGCGCTACGGGGGGTCCGGCAGCTGGGCGTGGTCGCGGTCGTCATCGGTGGTGCTGGGCGCGACCGCAGGCTCCCCGCCCGAGCTGCGCCTCCCCGGAGCGGCGGCAGCACCGTCGCTGCGCGACACCGCGGCGACGATCGTGATCCCCCGCGGCGGTGCGGCCGCCGACTACTCACCGTCGCTCGTGACGCTCGAGCAGGGCGGCGTGCTCACCGTCGTGAACAACGACTTCATGGCCCACTCCGTCACCTCCGTGGCGGTCGGGACCCAAGGAGACCCGGTCTTCGACCTGGTCGTCCCGGCGGGTGACACCAAGACCCTGGTCGTGCCCGCCGCCCTCGCCGCCGGGGAGTACTCCTTCTACTGCACGTTCCACCCCAACATGGCGGGCACGCTGGTCGTGACCGGCGGGCCGGGCGGCGAAGGTCCGGTGCCACCGGCCTTCGAGCAGGCCCTGCGGATCCCCGAGGTGCTGACCGGCAGCAACATCACCATCCGGATGCGGCAGGCGAAGGTCAGGATCATGCCGACCGGTCCGAAGACCCGGATGTGGACCTACAACGGCACCTTCCCCGGACCGACGATCCAGCGACCCACCGGCTCGCTGACCAAGGTCACGTTCATCCACGACCTGCCGAAGCGCGCAGGCTCCCTGACCGTGCACCAGCACGGCGGCCACCAGAGCTCCGCCGACGACGGCCAGCCCACCCGCTTCCTCATCGACCGGGGATCCCGGCGGACCTACACCTACCCGCTCACCGACGGCGGCGAGCCGCTACCTGCCGCGTTCCGCTTCTACCACGACCACCGGATGGGCCGGACGGCCGGCAACAACTGGCGTGGTCTGCAAGGCATGTTCCTGGTCACGGACAAGCGCGAGCGTCAGCTCGACCTGCCGCGTGGCCGGTACGACGTACCCCTGCACTTCTCCGACCGCAGCTTCACCGCCAGCAACCAGCTGACCGACCCGTTCCCGGGGCCGCACATGCACGACTGGATGACGGGACCCCAGGCGCCGCCGGACGACGCCACGGTGGGGAAGCGGATCCTCGTCAACGGGCAGTTCGCGCCGTACCTCCGGGTCAAGCCCGGCCTGTACCGGCTCCGGCTCCTGAACGCGGCGCACTTCTCGGCGTACGACTTCGCTCTCTCCAACGGCCGCCCGTTCGTCCAGGTCGGCACCGGGAACGCGCTGCTCCCCGAGAAGGTGGTGCGCCAGGACATCCTGCTCGGCCCGGCCCAACGCGCCGACGTGGTGGTCGACTTCCGAGGTCAGCGCAACCAGGACGTCGTGCTGTCCACGATCCCGCGCAGCGACGGCTCCGTGGGCACGGGGTCGAGATCGGCGGCGGTCATGCAGTTCCGGGTGCGCGGCCACGCCGACCAACGGTCGCGCGTCCCTCTCCGGCTACGTCCCGTGCCGGAGCTCCAGGTGCCACGCAAGGTCGCCAAGACGTGGACGTTCGACCTGACCGAGGACCATCACGGCTCCTACTGGTCGATCAACGGCGAGATGTTCGACCCGACGCGCGTGGACCACCGGGTTCGCCAGGGATCCACCGAGCGGTGGCGGCTGCGCAACACCAGCGACGTGACCCACTACGTCCACCTGCACGAGGAGCAGTGGCGCACCATCAGCCGCAACGGGAAGCCCCCACCCCCGTGGGAGCTCGGCTTCGAGGACACCTGGCGGCTCGACCCGGGCGAGACCGTCGACGTCGCCGCAACCTTCACCGACTACCCCGGGTTGTTCATGGTGCACTGCCACATGCTCGACCACGAGGACCACGGGATGATGGCCCAGTTCGAGGTCCTGCCAGCGGACTGACGCGGACCCAGGCCCGGCCCGAACGGGCTGCCTCCGCTGACCGTCACGAGTCAGCAGTCGTGTGCTGCTCGAGGGTCGGCCTTGGTCGCTTGGAAGGCGCGGAGGCAATCGCCCGCAAGGGGCTGGAAGCGTTCCGTGGCGTTCCAGACGAGACCGAACCACACCTCTGGGGTCGACAGGATCGCCTCGCCGGCTGCAGCCACTGCATCAGCCGAGTACCCGTTGTACTCGCCGAGCCCGATCGGCATGTCGGGTTGACCTTGTGCGTCCAGCCAGCCAGCGAGGAGAGGGATGGCACGGGCGGGGAGCTTGGTGCCGGGATGGGCGGGGGTGCCCGACTGGTAGCTGTCGACCGCGACGAAGTCCCAGTCCTCGAGCAGCGTGGGATCGGTGAACGTGGCGAACACAGCTGCGTTCTCGTCCAGCAGCCAGCCATTCAGGATCGGGCCGACGGCGATCGTCGGGGCCTTCACTCGGTCGAGGAACCGGCGTGACCCGGCGCGGAACTCGTCGGCCGTCATCTCGCCGTACGGCTCGTGCCAGAACGTGACGGTGACCTGCTCGCCCAGCCCCGCCAGGTAGGTACGCACGTTGGTGAGCCACGCGTCGTACCCGCCGCTGTTCAGGGTGGTGACGGAGGGCACCTTGTAGCTGATGACGGGCATCATGCCGGCCTCGACAGCCTGGCTGATCAGCGCCGACTGGTCGCGGCCCGTGCTGGTCAGGTCGGCGAAGATGCGACGCGCCTCGATGCCACAGGACCCGACCTCGGCGAGGCGCTGCGACCACAGCGAGTCGGGCGCGGACATGCCGAGGATCTTGACCGTCGCAGTCCGCGCGCTCGGTGTCGGAGTCGTTGTCGGTGACGGCGACGGCGACGGCGACGGGTCGGAGTCGACGTCGGCGTCCCCTGGACCGGCCGCTCGCGAAAGTTGCCGTAGCCGGCGTAGACCGCGACGCACACGGTCAGTCCCAGCAGCAGGGCGAAGGCCGCCCTCTGATGCACCCTCGTCGTCACAGGTCGATTGTCTCGGCCGCCCGAAAACGCAGACGCAGGACGGTGGTGAGCCTGAGGCTGTCGGCGGTCATGTGCCGCCTCGAAGCCCTTCGACGTGCTCCATCGCCGCGGCGCCGGCAGACGGGGCACTCACCGAGCTGCATGGAGTTGAGCGCGCCGTGGCGGTGGTGGCCAACGCCTGCGAAGAGACGAACATCGTGCCGGGGGGCTGCTTCGACCTCTCCTTGACGGGCCCGCACTAAACCGGTTTAGTAAAACGCATGGCAGCCCGTCGTCCCACGATCGCGGACGTCGCCCGCGCGGCGGGAGTCTCCCGAGGGGCCGTCTCCTTCGCCCTCAACGACCGCCCCGGTGTCGCCGACGCCACCCGGATGAGGATCCGGGCCGTCGCTGCCGAGCTCGGCTTCACCCCCAGCCACCGGGCGCGCGCGCTGTCGTCATCGCGGGCGCTGACCGTCGGGCTGGTCATCGCCCGGCACCCGGAGACCCTGAGCGCCGACCCGTTCTTCCCCGCCTTCATCGCCGGCATCGAGAAGACCCTGGCCGAGCGAGGCCAGGCCTTGCTGCTGCAGGTCGTCCCCGACCAGGAGTCCGAGCGCCGCAGCTACGAGACGCTCGCTGCCAGCGGCCGGGTCGACGGCGTCTTCCTCACCGATCTGCGTGTCGACGACCCCAGGCCGGACTTGCTCGAGTCGCTCGGCCTGCCGACCGTGGTGATCGCCCCCGCTCCGATCGAGTGCCGCTGGCCCGTGGTCGCCGTTGATGACCGTCCCGGCATCGCGGCCGCCGTCGAGCACCTGGTCGCCCTCGGGCACCGGCGCATCGCCCATGTCGCGGGCCCGATGGAGTTCGTCCACTCCCGCTCCCGCCAGACGGCGTGGGCCGACACCCTGGCGGCGTCGGGGCTCGAGGAGTCGCCCTGTATCTGGTCCGACTTCTCCCCCTCCGGGGGCGCCCACGCCACCCAGGAGCTGCTCGATCTTCCCGAGCCGCCGACCGCGATCGTCTATGCCAACGACCTGATGGCGATCGCCGGTACGTCCGCGGCCCAGGCTCGCGGTCTCCACGTCCCGTACGACCTGTCGGTCACCGGGTTCGACGACACCGCCATCTCCGGATACCTGCGACCACCACTGACGACGGTGCGCACCGACGCGGTCGCGTGGGGCAGCGCCGCCGCCCAGTGCCTGCTGCATCTCGTGGACGGCGACACCTGCGCCGACGTGCTGCTGCCCCCGCCCGAGCTCGTCCTCCGCGCCTCTACCGCACCACCGCAGTCCCCACAGGCCGTCCCCTCGGCCATCCCATCGGGCCGCACGACCAGGCCCACCCGCTCGTCCCGCACCACCAAAGAAACGGATCCCGCATGAACATCAAGAAGACCACCACCCTCGGACTCAGCCTGGTGTTCGCGCTGGGCGTCGCAGCCTGCGGGAGCGACGACGACGGCGGTGGCTCGGACGCCACCAGCGCCACCGGTCCCATCAAGATCTGGCTGTCGAACAACCCCGAGGAGATCGCCTGGGGCGAGAAGATGGTCGACGCCTGGAACGCGGAGCACCCCGACGAGGAGGTCACCGCCCAGGAGATCCCCGCCGGGAAGTCGTCCGAGGAAGTGATCGGCGCCGCGATCACCGCCGGCAACGCGCCGTGCCTGGTGTTCAACACCTCTCCCGCAGCGGTCCCGCAGTTCCAGAAGCAGGGTGGGTTGGTTGCCGCTCGACAGCTTCCCGGACGGCAAGGAGTACGTCGAAGCGCGGACCGGCGAGGCGGCCGAGCAGTACCAGTCGTCGGACGGCAGCTACTACCAGCTCCCGTGGAAGGCCAACCCGGTGATGATCTTCTACAACAAGGACATGATGAAGAAGGCCGGGGTCGACCCGGAGAACCCGCCGCTCGCGACGTACGACGAGTTCCTCGCGACCAGCGAGAAGATCGTGTCCAGCGGTGCCGCCGAGGCCGCGATCTGGCCGGCTCCGTCCAGCGAGTTCTACCAGTCGTGGTTCGACTTCTACCCCCTGTACGCCGCGGAGACCGGCGGCACGCAGCTCGTCGAGGACGGGAAGGCGACGTTCAACACGCCCGAAGGCCAGGCGGTCGCCGAGTTCTGGAAGACGATGTACGACGAGGGGTACTCGCAGAACGAGAAGTACAACGGCGACTCCTTCGGCGACGAGAAGGCCGCCATGGCGATCGTCGGCCCGTGGGCCATCGCCGTGTACGGCGAGAACATCAACAGAGTGCAAAAATAAAGCCACCTTCAGAAGGTGGGGAAGTTGGATGACGTCCGTATGTTTGTTTTTTTCATTAACGTGTTAAAGAGCACTAGCGCGAAATTGTACATGCCTGCTGGCTGTACGGCTTGAAAGTCTTCTTCGTCTATCAAAATTTCAACTGTGCTGCATTTCTCATATCGGTAATTCTTCGAAATCGAAAGAATACTTAAGACGGCTGAATCCGGCGTCGAACTACCATATACGGCCCCGACGTAAAATGCCTGTTTGTAGTCGGAGGCAGCGAACGCATGTTTCAAGTTGGCAATGTTTGTCCCGGTGACGGTAATTGTTTCTTCTTCGCCCCTGCCGTGGTTTGCGTTTGGCGAGGCGACGGTAGTCGTTTCCCCCTCGTCCTGCGTTGAGCAACGGTACCGTTTACCGCAAATGAGATCAGAACCAAGAATATCATCGCAAGCTGTCGAGCGTTTTTAGATAACCTGAATTTCTCCCGTTTAGGAAACCCCTCTTAGCCGGATCTAAAGGGTGGCCTTATACGCGCTGACAATTCTTGAGAATTCATCATCCATTACTTTCATGTGAAACCGAAAAGTAATGTCGCAGATTTCATTGACCGTTACGGGCTGACATTTGTTCGCGTGTGCGGAGAGATGACCATGAGCGAAAATATGCCTTATGCTCGACGCAATATAGGTTATGTTCTGAGAATTTCCGTTGTAGACATTAGACAGCTGCTTCTTGGCATTTGGCCTGTCCAGATGCTTGTGAAGGAAAGAATAAAAATGGCGGCCTTTATCCTTTGTTACTACCATCTTGATTTGTTTGGCGGGGTCATGAGGTGTCAGCAGTCCCAAAAGGGTCTTTTGCTCTTGGCCGATTAGCTCTAGAAACAGTTCAAAAGCGGAATACGCCAAGAACGTTTTGAACAAGGAGTCGTAGCCGGAAATCGTGTCGTTGTTGTAACGATCAAGTTTAATGCCCAAGAATGCTCTGGCCAATCGGAAGCGGTTGGTAAATCTATAAACCTTGCGGCGTTTACATGAAATCCCATTTGACTGGGCCTATGTCCCGCCTTCACCAGATCTTCGAACTCTGCGTAACTATTCGGATAATTTTTGTAAGGGGAAGGAATTATCATTCACTGAGACTTCAACGGTTCTCTGCACAAACTTGAACTACTTTCTTCCGCGCCAGTAACCGGGTCGGCGACCGTGATGAGCGACTGCTAGGATACGAATCTCTTCGCCCAAGACCGTGTAGACGAGTGAATAAGGGAAGCGCTTCATGAGGTAGCGACGGCGGCCACGTCCCCGCCATGGTGAACCCAGTCCTGGGTGTTGCAAAAGGATATTCACCGATTGTTCGAACTCAGCCAGCAAGGATTGCGAAAGACTATTGCCAGCTCGCTCCCGATAGAATTCGGCAGCGTCCCGAAGGTCTTTTTCAGCCTCCGGGTGCAGCGAATAGTTCATTGAAACTCCGCTTTAGCTTGGCTAAGGTTTCGGGACCCGGTAGTAAGGAAACCGCACCACTCTCGATCTCAGCCTGGCGACGTTCAACTTCGGCAGCCCAGGCTTCCTCAACTTCGGGGTCAATATCGAGCGTGGCTATGAGTCTCTCGACCAATCTTGCGCGGTCAGCGGGTGGCAAATGCAAAGCTGCGGCTTCCAGTGTTTCTACTGTTTCCATTTCTAACGGCATTCTCTCCTCCTAACTCTGGCGTTAGTTTACCATCTCGACCCGCTCCGGTTGCAGTGTTTGCTCGGCGTTGTGGCCCTTCGCTGTTCCTAGTGAACTCACCCCAGCGTTGGAATCGCGCCGGGGGCACCACACTTCTCGCAACAGATTTGTAATCTCAGAATTTCTTGACAGGTGTGGCGACCCGGGTATAGGGTTTCGCCTGTTCCTTGCAGTTCCTTGCCCTTCATTTCCTCGACCGTGGAGTGGTTTTTGTTTATTCCACCAACTCTCAACCCAATTTCCCGATTTAGTGAAGGAGTTCCTATGAAAAACCGTAAGTCTTTACTCACCCTGTTGACTGCCCTCCTCATCCTCGTTTGTGTTCAAGTCTCCGCCGTCGGACAAACAACCGATGAAGAAAGCAGGCTTGCCGCGGTGACTGCCAACGGTTCCATGGTTCGTTGGCAAGTTGCCGCTCCCCATTCTGCCGTAACTATGACGGTCTCAGCGCCTGACGGGCAGGTTTTCCGCAAGGAATTCAAAGCGGGCGCTGCCCCTGAATTTGTGCTTTTCGATAACGAGGGCAACAAACTCGCCGACGGACAATACAATTACGAGCTGCGCTTCACCCCGGCGATTGATCTCAGCGTCAAACAGAAACTAGCAGCAAGCCGCGTCATCACAAGTGACGACGCTTCAACTGAGCGCGAAATGAGAAAACGCGGCGTGCTTCCCGCGCCATTAACTCAGTCTGGCACGTTTACCATCCTAAAGGGCTCAGTGATCGTCGCCGGATCAGCCACGGAGGGAGATGGCCGCACCGGCACTAAGAGTGAGCCGGTTCGCGCACCCGTAACCGAGCCAACTCGCTCTCCCGCTCCGATAACTAAAACAGCTCCTAGTCGCCAACATCACAGACTCCTGGGGCTCAACCCCGACCAGGTAATCCCTGATGATTTGATTGTGCAGGGCAGTCTGTGTGTAGGCTTTGATTGCGTAAACGGCGAAAGCTTTGGATTCGACACGATTCGCTTAAAAGAAAACAGCACGCGAATCAAGTTTGAAGACACATCCGTCGCTCCCTTTCCGACTAACGACTGGCAACTAACAGCCAACGACTCAGCCAGCGGCGGCGCCAGCAAGTTCTCGATTGAAGACATCACCGGCGCCAAGGTCCCGTTCACAATTACGGCAGGCGCGGCGACCAACTCGATGTTTGTCGACTCAATTGGACGAGTTGGAATGCGCACCAGCACGCCCGTTCTGGATCTCCACATCAACACCAGTAACACACCGGCAATTCGACTCGAGCAAAACAACTCCGGCGGATTCACAGCGCAAACGTGGGACGTTGGCGGCAACGAAGCGAATTTCTTCGTTCGTGACGTCACTGGCGGCTCGCTGTTGTCCTTCCGCATCAGACCCGGCGCGCCAAGCAGCAGCATCGACATCTCCGCCGATGGTGACGTAGGCATAGGAACGGGAAGCCCCAAGGCAAAACTCGACGTTAAGCAGTCAGCAGATAGCTTCATCGGCGGACTCCATCTGCGACGGACATCCACAAATGACACCTGGGCCATAGTCACTGGGAGCGACAATAAGTTGTACATGGGTTACGCAACTAGCGCTTCATTGGCCGATGCTGTCGGCGACTTCACCATCTTTCCACTAGTGCTCACGCCCAACAATCGAGTGGGCATCGGAACAGCGACACCCGACCAGGCGCTGTCGGTTCAGGGCGACGCCAGCAAATCAGCCGGTGGCGGGTCCTGGCAGGTCTTTTCTGATGAGCGTCTGAAGACGATCAAGGGACGATACACCCACGGCCTGAACGCGCTTATGCAGTTGCAGCCCATTCGCTACGAGTATAAGAAGGACAACGCTCTTGGCCTTAAGTCGTCGGGAGAACAAGTCGGCTTCGGCGCCCAGGCATTACAGAAAGTCATTCCCGAAGCTGTGACGAGCACAGGTACGGGCTACCTACAAGTCAACAATGATCCAATCATCTGGACCATGCTCAACGCAATCAAAGAGCAGCAGAAGGAGATTGAAGAATTGAAGGCGGAAGTCAGGAAGCTGAGAACCACCTCGCGCAAACGAAGGTAGGGACTTCTTCCGCAAAAACAGATGGCCGTGGGTTGATCAAAACCCACGGCCTTTTCTTTGGCGAGTCGCGCTGCAGCCCGTCAACTCTTAAACTTCCAAAAACTTATCTCGATGCTTTGGATCGGGCATCATGCAGGAATCATGTTTTCCAAAAAGACGATATCTATTATTCGCCACCAGCTTATACATCGCATCCCGCAGAAACCTGGGTATTAAACGTCCCACCTGGCTCAATCGCCAAATTCCGCCAAGCTGCCCTCCAAGGTAAAGAATCGCATCGGAGCGAGCGAGCAGGAGTTCATTTGGCCGGCCATGATTAAGCACAACATAAAGAGTGTTGAGATCTGCCAATTTGCGCCGTGCCGCTTCAGTACGACACTGGAAAAATCACTCTGCAACGACGCGAAGCGCAAACGATCTTGAGGATCACGCTTCAACAGAAATTGATTCAGGCCGTTGCAGAGTCCGCAAACGCCGTCGTACAGCACTATGGGTTTGGTTTCGTTTGAAGGCACCGCAATCTTAATCTACCTGGGTTATGGCTCCGGAGTCGAAAGCATATAAACGGCAAAGGATGCCAGCCAGTGTTCCCCCGCGTAGTCGCCGCTGGCCACATGAGTTAGCGCATCGATCGCATGGGATCTAGCGGAGCTGGTGAGATCCTCGAGCAGGATCGCGTGGCGGAAGCGTGGCAGCTATCGAACGCATACACCAGGCCCGGCTGAGGTTAAGACCGTCGAGGTGGACCAGCTTTGGATCGCTCCGATCGGTAACAACCGCCGGTTGCAGAAGACTCCTGGGCCCGCCCGCCCCGAGTTGCGGAAGAAAACGCTTAAACCACGATCGGAACTCCGGCGGGCTCAACACTCGGCGCATGAGATCCGCCTCCATCAAGGCAGGGGAGAAAAAGTCTTCGCCGCCAGGCTCCCAGGCTGCGGGATAATTCCTGTCATTCGCGAAATAGGTCCGGCTGCGTTCCATGATCAGCGCGGAGAGTTTTCGATTGCCCACAGTTTTGGCGTAGTCAAAGGCGAACGATAATCCAAAGGCCGTGTTCGGATGTACTCCTGTGCGAATCGGGTAGTTCTGCTTCGGCAGGAAGAGAATGTAGCGCTCAACAAATGCATCAACCAACGGCTGCAAGTCTTTCGACCACTTCCGTCCATCAGGATCGTTCCACAGAGACAATTCCTCAGCCAGTTTCAATAGCCAGGCCCAGCCGTAGGTTCGTTCAAACGATTGCCGGTTCGGTTGTTTGAGATACGCGGTCTCAACCAGAATATTTTTTGCTGCGAGATTGTCGCCTAGTGCCTTGCGGATTTCTGGCGCCCGCGAAAGGTCGGGAAACGTTCGGAGGAGTCGGACCAGCATCCAATGTCCATGAACTGACGAATGCCAGTCGTAGCATCCGAAGAAGGCGGGGTGCAATGACCTTGGACTCTGAATATCCTTGCCGTCATTCATGACGTGTTCGGGCTTGTTAGGATATTCCTTCGCCACGCACTTCAACGCCAGATTTGCAAAATGCGAGGCCTGGGCCTGGTTTAGTGACATTGAATGTGTTGCATCACGCTTAGCCTGACCGTGCACCGTTGGGGCGGCAAACCCTACGAAAATAATAAGGAACGCTGAGTAACAAGCGTATAGAGTACAAGCTTTAGCTTGCTTCTTACTCACGAAGCTAGTCTGACTCATACCGAAGACGCAACCTGAAGGTTGTACTCTATACGCCTGTTGTTGATCGCTCATCATTCATCACTCTTTTCTGTTCGATGCGGCCAGGCAAACTATCTCAACTTTACACTTAGTACCGATGCGATGGCCGCCCGATGTGTATGTGCGCGCCTGTGGCAGTTCCGGGTATTGCACCCCGGAAAGCCAGAAAAGGAATGCCATTCGCTCTCAAAAAACCTATAAGCGCCTGGCCCTCTGGCCCATCAGGATGGAGCGATATGTCCATCGAGTTTCGGTGATCCAGCCGCCATCGATCGTGAATGGCACCCTGCCCAAACACCGATACCGGAAGCTGCCTCCGAAACGAGTCCAAAAAGAACCGCTGCACTTTCCACGCGTCACTAATCGCCCACGCGCCGGCGCCGTTGAAGCGAATTAGAGTAGGAGTTTGGACCAGACCTCCCCTTGGTATTCTGATCATTGACAATTTCTTTTCTGCGTCCGCCTCAAGCAACGTTTGCGCGATCTGCGTGTCCGCATTGGCAATGCGTTGGTTTACTTCCGCGATCTGGTCTTTTGCTTTAGTGACCGCCTGCTGATCGGCGTCCAGTTGGTTTTTGGAAATCAAGCCTTCGGCAAATAGTTTGTTTGACTGGATCAGTTGCTCCTCAGTCCTGACCACGCTTTTCTCGTAACTGGCACGCAGTTTTTCCAGGCTGGCCTTGTATTCGTTTGCAGCCTTAACAAACTCCGCGCGAAGCTTTGTTAACTCATCCACCGGTTTTGCCGGTTTTGCTTTCTGTCCCCGAGCGGTTGATTTCTTTTGGCCCGACGCAACCTCCGGAAGGAAGAGCACAAGGCTGAGCATGCCTGACATTAAATAGATGCACGCCAGGTAAGTTGTACGATTGGCCCAAGTCATCACATCAACCGTTTCAATCTTTTACGCCATCCTGTTCGAGTTCTGAATTGATCTCGCCACCCAATAAAATTGCCAGCCCAGTAAAATAGAACCAGAGCATCAGAACAATTAACGCGCCCAGGGAGCCGTAAGTCACGCTATAGGAATCGAAGAAATGCAGGTAAAGACGGAACCCAAACGAAACCAGCAGCCAAAGAATAACCGCAACCACCGTCCCAAACGGCCACCACCTTCTCTTCCGCGGTCTGGCAGCCGGACCGAAGTAATAAATAACGTTGAAGGTGACGAGCAGGAAAAACAGCGCGATGGGCCATTGAAGAATTTTCCAAACGGTCGTAAACGCCGCACTGAATCCAAAGTGAAAGGACACGCGCTCGCCGATGTATCCACCGTACAAGACGATTACAAGCGCAGATATAATCAAGACCGACAAGGCGATGGTCAAGAGTATGGACACCAATCTAACTCTCCACCAGGAACGTGTCTCCTTGACGCCGTAAGCTGCGTTAAGAGTGTCGCTAATTGCCCCCATTCCATTGGAGGCCGCCCAGAGAGCAGCAAGCAGCCCCAGTGAAAGTTTGCCTCCGCCACGCGCCTGGCTAATCTCATCCAGAGTTGTGTGGACCAGCGTGGTGGCGGATGGCGGCATGACCGTGCCGAGATATGCAATTAGCTTGAAACGCAGTTCGGACCCTGCTTCTGCAAAATAGCCAAGCAGCGTCACCAGGACAAGCAGGAGTGGAAACAGGGCAAGCAGGAAATAGTAAGAAAGCTGGGCCGCTCCACCGAAGATGTCGTGCTCATTAATGCGAGTCCAGAGGCGGTGAAGAAACTTTTTCCAATTCAAGGCAATAACCCTTGTGTAGCACGCAACGCATCATTTTGAAAGTGAGCGATTCTAGCACGCGATAGATTTAGCGGGGTTATGAAGGAGGAATTTAGGCGCGTTCCCTGGCGTCGGACTAACACCTCGCGATCAGGGTGGCGCTGTTTACCGTAATTCGTAGATCGTGCTCGTCATAACATCGGACAATCCACGAATAACACTAAACAACACTAAGGTTGGTAAAGGAGACCGAGGCTAAACCCTGACGTTCGGTTTACTTCACCATCGTTCCGGTCCGGCTCCAACGAGTATTGGTAAAGAAGTCAATCAGGAAATTTCCATTCGTGGGAGCACTCTCGTCGAATGACCAGTAGACAAACATCGCGCGGCCTATAACCAAATCACGCGGCACAAAACCCCAGTATCGGCTGTCTTCGCTATTATTGCGGTTGTCGCCCATGACGAAATAATTCCCAGCCGGAATTACTATTTCCTTCCCGTCACCTTCCAGTTTGAAGATTGGATATTCTTCTTCGGTGAAGTCAGGATTGTAGTAGACGTCGTATTGCTGGCCCGGCGCGCGCGGCTTTTCATTCTCAATCTTGAGAGGCGCCTTATCGTTGTTATCTATGGCGTCCAACTGGTGCTCGGGAAGCGGTTGGTCGTTGATTATGACGTTCCTTCCTTCCATGCGAAGCCGATCACCAGGCAGACCGATAACACGTTTCACGTAATTCGTGACGATTGGTTTATTGTCGGGCCTCTCATCACGACGCGGATCGTATTTATTTCCAGGGTACTTAAAAACAATGATGTCGCCGCGCATGATTTCGCGTTGCGGCAGGAAAGGCAGAATTGGACCAGGCGCGAAGATAAACTTGTTGACCAGCAAGTGGTCTCCGATAGTAATCGTATTTTGCATTGAACCCGTCGGTACCTTCACAGCCTGAACGATAAACGTCATACCAAATAAGGCCATGATGACGGTGACGACAGCCGACTCGAAATACTCGCGCCAAACAGACTTCGGCGGCCCCTTAGGCTTGGTCTCAGGGGGCGGCGTCTTGCCGTGACCGTTGCGACTGAAGAATCGTGCAAAGGTCGAAGGCCTGGACTGCGCATCCGTCCCAGTGACGCTGTCTGAAACTTTCCCGCTTGAAGGGTTATTGATCATTTGAAAAATTATCCTAGATACGTTGCCTGTCGTGGTCAAGTTTGATCAGCTTCAAGCCGCACAACGTCATCATGCCGGCTTCCCTCAGAACCATCTTTCATCGCAGCTAAGGCTTCTTTGGCAGCCGCAGCTTCGGCCGTCTTAATCGATCTGCCCTCGGCTCTTACGCTACCTGCGTCCCAGCTAACCTCAACATGGAACGTTCTTCGATGCGGTGGTCCCAATGCCTCGACGACGGAGTATCTTGGCGCGGGACGGCGTTCCGCCTGGAGTTTTTCCTGCAGCATTGTCTTGTAGTCTGATTCCGCGGCCGCAACCGGCGTCACTTTGCGCAGGTCTTCACCTAGAGCATGTTCGACAAAGGCACTGGCCGCTGCCAGGCCGCCATCGATGAAGATCGCGCCGGCCAGGGCTTCGAGCACGTCTGCCAGCAGTGCGTCCTTTCGACGGCCGCCGCTCTTCTCTTCACCGCGCCCAAACCGGAGAAAGTCCCCAAGGTTAAGCCGAAGCGAAGCCGCGGACAGAGTCGGCGCGCTTACCAGGCGGTGTTTCATGCGAGACAGCTCGCCTTCGGTTCCGGCCGGATACGCCTTGCAGAGATAGTCGGCTACCACGAGTCCCAAAACCGAGTCGCCTAAGAACTCGAGTGCTTCATTGTGAAGTCTACGTGCCTGGTCCTCTGCTCCTGGCGCCACTTGTTCATGGGCCCAGGAACGATGGGTGATTGATCGTTCTAGTAGAGTTCTGTTCTGGAACTTGTAGGAGAGCACGTCTTCCAGCAGGTCAAGATCAGGAGATTGAATGCCGGGTTTCTTCAAGGTAGGTCTGGTTGGAACAAAGCCGGAAGCATCGTCGAATCAGCGACAAGCTTCCGGCTTTTGGATGAATCGGATAAAGCGGTTTACTTAGTTACCTCTTCGATGGTGGTTCCTTGGTTTTGGTTTTGCGGTCGATCCGTTGCTCGCCGCAGGGGTTGCTGCCGGCGCCGCGCCGGTCGTGCTCATTGCCGCGGAACCGTTGCCCGCCGCGTTTGTAGTACTCGAACTGGGCGTGCTCGTAGTTGGCGTGGTCGGCAACGTCGTCAGCGGAGTCGGCTCAGGCGGCAGCGGTTTGGATAACACGCTCGCGATCAGCGCCGGAAGCCCATCTTCTTTCTGATTGTTTCGGTACTTGTACCAGGTACTCAAACCTTCCATCCACTCCCCTTTGGGCGTCTGATATTTCGCGTCGGTACCGGCAAGAGCGACGGCACGAGCGTAGGCATCGATCATGCGATCGATGACCTGATTAATGTTCTCCAGTGCGAGCTTGCTTTCGGGAGTCTCGTCTTTACCTTCAAACCTTGCTTTGTAGTCGGCTGACAACTTGGCATAGGGTCCGCTCTCATAAGCGGCGGCGATGAAGTAATAAGTCCACGGATCCTTCTTAAGATCAGTTTCAAACTGGGCCTTCTTAATTAACGAGCTCAACGCTGCCCCAGGATTGTCTTTGAGGCTCAGCCGGCCCACGACGTCATATAGATAAGCCAGAGTGTCGTCTTTTCCCTTGAAGGGGGCCCATGTCGTAGGAGCCTTACCACCTTCAATCATCTGAATCGCCTTTTGCGCGTAACTGAGAGCATCGCTATTCAGGCTCTCGTTCTTAAGATTCACCGCACCCAGATAACTGCCATAACCAAGATCGACTATTACACGAAGGTTTTCAGGTTCGTCTGCAAGAATCTCTTTGCCCAACGCTATTGCTTCGACGTATTTCTTCTCGTTGTAGATCATTGCTGGCATCTTGAGCTTGCGTGCTTCTTTTTCGTAAGCAGCCACCCACTTCTTAAGGTAAGCAGTGTACTGATCCTCCGCCCCCTGGGCGCAGGCTAGATACTTCTTCGCCGCTTCAAAGGCCTTCGTGGGATCCTTGGTTCGCTCAGTTGTAAATTCGGTATAAATTGCAGTCTTGGCTTCCTCGGTACACGCACCTGCGGCTGCCTGAGCGAAGACCGGAGCGGCCAGAAATACCATACTGGCGCAAACTGCTAAGGTTGAAATAAGCTTTTTCATTAGTCGTCAGGACCTCCAAGTTCCCTCTTCCAACTATCGTCGCGGGGGCCAACATCTTGGCTCGCAGCACGCAACCAACAGTTACGCGACAAATAGGATGCCGACTTACAAACCCCGGTTGCCGATTCCGCTGCGATACCCAGGTGGCAGCAGAGGAACTACTGTCTAATCAAATCGAAATGGGCTGAAAAGAACGCCGCAATATTCCTGCAACTCCGTCGAGACTGTCAAGGCTGAAACACCCCGGAGGAAAAGAAAGATCCCACCAAAAACTTCTGCGCCGGAGCTCGTTATAGTTTACGAGCTTCCGGCGCAGATTGGTTTTCCAGGGATTGCAACTCCCTTGCAATTAAGGCTGTGTTTTCCGCGGCCTGTTATCAGGCTGTGTCGAAGGAGTGGCGGAAGTCTTACCGAGGGTCGACTTCGGGGCCTCTGCTTTCTGCATCTGGTTGTTTCGCGGTTCAACAGGCAACATCACTCGCTTCACTGTGCTATTGGCGGGCGAAGGTTGACTAACGAGCGGGTGCTGTGTTGGCGGCGCTGTGGTAGCGGCGGTCGCTTTTTGCTCTTCGGCAAGAATGGCCGCTTCGGTTTCCGCTTGCTCTGCTGCTACGGCGTCCTTTTCTTCTTCGTTCAATTCGGCCGCCTTCGCGTCGTTCCCAGGCTTGGCTGCGAGCTGCAGATGAACGGGGGTTCCGAATCGATGGTTCAAATCACGATAGATGCGTCCGGCAACGGCAGCTGGGAAATGCTTGCGACCATCAGAACCACGGGCGATGACAACTACTGCCAGCCGTGGATTCGCGAGGGGCGCATAGGAAGTGAACAAACCAACCCAGGCGCCTTGCTGAATGCAGGTCCCGGTTTTGCCGGCAACCGTCTGCATCGGATCATAGGCTTTCTTGCCGGAGCCGTAATTGACTGCCCCAACCATCCCCGGAACCATGCGACGTAAGTTGTCTTGAGTGATATCGATGTTCCGTCGAACTTTGACCTTGGCATCCTGCGGCGTCCGCGGAATGAAGGGAGCCAACAACTTTCCACCGTTTGCCATGGACGAGACCAAAGTGCCCAACTGAAGCGGCGTGACTTCAAAGTCGTCACCGTGCGACGACATGCGATTAAGCGCGAACCCGCTCTTCTCAGCCGGCAGCCTGCCGGGATACTCGTAAGGTACGTTAATGCCGGTCTTCTCGCCCAGCCCCAACTCCTTCGAGTAGTTCATCATCTTATCGAACCCTACCTGGCCACCGATGTGCTGGAAGTAAGTGTTGTTGGAATAGGCGAGTGCGTCGGTGAGATCAATGCGATAACGATCGGAAATATTGGTGTTTTCAAACGGGCTGATCATGTTTTCCTGAAGACCAGCCACTCCAGTGACCAACTTGATCGTGGAGCATGGTTTAAAGCCGCGGCGCAGGGCCCATTCCTGATTAACAATCGAATAGACTTTTCCGCTCATAGGATCCATCACAACCACTGTACCGGCGTGGTAGCCGAGAGCGTTCACAGCAACACGACGTACTTCAGGATCTTCACCTCTCGTATCGTCTTTGGCGATGTAGGTCATCGCTTCATCGCGCATCGCTTTTTCCAGCGCGAGTTGACGCGCAATTGCTGCACGACGCGCGGCCTCGGCACGGCGACGGGCTTCGAGCAGTTCGCGACGGCGCGAAGAATTCATCCGGCGCATTTCAGCGGCGCGCTCACGTCTGGTCAGTGGACGGCGAAGTCTGCGCTGTAACGCAGTCAACGAAGCGGACTGTTCGCGAGCAGACTGCCGCCGCAGTTCCCTGCGCGACAGTTTTGGCGCGCGAGCATTCCGGCTGCGACGATCGCGTGCCGATAACCGCTCATTGCGACCGGACCGGCGGTCTCGCGCTGTCGCTTTCTTTGATTTTTCCTGACGAGCGCTTGCACGCTTGGATTTACTGGCTTGACGTTTTTTTCCGAAAACCGTGGATTCAAAAGGAAGGATTAGAAGGACGAAAAATATGATTGCGAACTGAAACACTCGGGGGTGGTTCTTCGTCAGAGTCATCAGGGGTATTACCTTTCCTGGGGTCTAATTTCTGCTCACTTTCCGTGAGCCTCGCCTAATTTGATCGCCGCGCAACGCTTCTGCAATAAACAACCGGGCTTGCTCTTACTGCAAAAGCTCATTCCAGTCTGAGAGGTATAGAAACCTCTCACTGAAAACACTCCTGGTTTGTTTCGGACCCAGTGGTCCGGCTACGTAGAGGCGGGAGTTTCCCTAAATTGGCGGTCCCTGGGGACATTGATTCGAGACCGGCGTGACTATACCATCTGACCTGCAGACCGGCAACAGAAAAGTAATCTTTTGTACATAACTCGTAACAAAGACGACCTAACTGTTTCTGACTAATTAGACGAAAGACGGAAAGTGACAACGATTCCAGTCGCTGCTATCGTCCAACTCAAATGAATGTTCCGCCTCTGTTGCATAGTTTCCGTGCCCGGCTGCTGCTGCTCCTGGTAGTTTTGCTTGGAATGACCCTGGGCGTGCAGTACTACGTCAATCTGCGCTCGGTCGAATCCAATGCCCATATGATCGTCGGCCAGGAGCAGGCTATCCTGGCGGGTGTTGCGCTGGGCGTGAATAGTATGTCGAGCAAACAGTATCTAGACCAAATCACAAGCAATGTGCGCGGACCTTTATTGGATGAACATAGTGGTCGTGTACGCAACGTGCTTGTCGTGGACAGCGAAGGAAACGTTAGAGACAGTCTAGTCAGGGAACACGGTCCGCGAGAAAACGCGGATGGATCGCCTAGCTATCGGAAATATTCAGACATACCGCTTCCGCCCTTGAGCAGTGCTATTGAACTCGCGGATGAAAACCAGCAGCTACCAGATTGGCTAAAAGCTGCCGGCCCCCCTAAAGCCGGAGACCCTGGGGCTTTTTACTTTCCCGTCGAGACCACTGAAGGTCGATGGTATGTAATCGTTGTGCTCGGTTCCGCCAGCACGCTTACTGACATTCTCAAACGGCAGGCGTCACGCTCAGCCCTTTATACGCTTCTCCTTTTGCTCGTTACTACTTTGATTACGGGATTGTTCGTGTGGCATTTCACACGGCCGATCAAAGATCTCTCCGTCGCGGCGCGCCGAGTAGCTACCGGAGACTTCGACATTCGAGTGCCGACAGACCAGCGCGATGAAATGGGCTCCCTCGCAACGGCCTTCAACGACATGACCGCGCGGCTGGGACGGGCGCGTGAACTGGAGTCCCAGCTCCATCAGGTGGAGAAGGCCGCCGTGGTTGGCCGTCTGGCTGCAGCAATTGCGCACGAAATCCGCAACCCTTTGAACTACATCAATCTTACGTTGGACCACCTGCGCCATTCTTTCGCGCCAGAAGATGAAACGAAGCGCGAAACGTTCGAGCGCCTGGCGCTTCAACTTAAATCAGAAGTGGCGCGAATCAATCGACACGTTACTGACTTTCTCAAGTACTCCCGACCTTCGGCACTTGATCTGCAGCCGGTGGATCTGCGGCTGCAAGCGGAAGATGCTATGCGCGTAATTCTGGCCCAGGCCTCCGAAAGAGGGATCGAGACCAGCATCAAAACAGAAGGCGACGTGCCGCTGGTAATGGCAGACAAAGATTCGCTACGCTCTGCCTTTACTAATCTCTTGCTTAACAGTGTCGAGGCCAACAACGGTGAAGGTGGCCGTGTCGAAATCAAGTTGTCCGTCGAGTCTGACGATCGCGCCCGCATAGAGATCAGCGATACGGGGTCGGGGATCGCTCCGGACGACATTGCAAAAATATTTGAGCCTTACTTTTCAACGAAAGAAACTGGCACCGGGCTAGGTCTTGCCATTGTCAAAAAAGCTATTGATGATCATGATGGCTCAATCAGCGTGACATCAAAACAAGGCAGCGGCACAACCTTTACGATAGTCCTGCCGGTTAAACCAGAGGAGGGGAGAAGGGATGAAGGATGAGGGATCAGGGATGAGGGATGAAATAAAACAGCCGTGGCCAGACGGTTTAATTTCATCCCTCATCTTTCATCCCTCATTCCTCTGAGAACATCATGGCGCGTAAGAGCATACTCGTAGTTGACGACGAAAAGTCACAGCGTGAGATCCTGGAGATGATCCTCTCGGGCGAAGGCTATGACGTAACCACTGCATCATCGGGTGAAGCTGCAATCAAGTTTGCCAAAGACCGCAGATTCGATCTCGCGCTTACCGATTTAAAGATGACCGGCATGGACGGTATCGAGCTGTTGCAGCATCTACTCGGTCTCGATTCTTCCATCATCGTCATCCTTCTGACCGCACACGGTTCTATTGAGTCGGCGAAGGAGGCCCTGCGTAGAGGCGCCTTTGATTACCTCGAGAAGCCCTACGACAAGACAGCGCTTCTGGGAACCATCGATCGTGCGTTGCAGCGACTCGATGCTCTTGACACCGAGATCATCTCGGCGTCGCCGAAGATGGAATCAGTGAAGCGAATGATCCTTAAGGTCGCCAGGTCAAATTCGACGGTGCTGATTCGAGGTGAGTCCGGAACCGGAAAGGAATTGATCGCCCGCGCGACTCACAATCAGTCACCGCGCGCTCAAGATATGTTTCAGGCTGTAAACTGTGCGGCGATTAACGAAAACCTGCTGGAATCGGAGCTCTTCGGCCACGAAAAAGGCTCATTCACCGGCGCCCATGCGGAAAAGAAAGGCCTGTTTGAGATAGCTGATCGTGGCACCCTCTTTCTCGATGAGATAGCCGAACTTGATGTCGCGATGCAGGCCAAACTCCTGCGCGCCTTGCAGGAACGCAAGATTCGGCGCGTTGGCGGCACGCATGAAATCAGCGTAGACGTGCGCGTGATTGCCGCAACCAATCGCGATTTGCGCGCAATGGTTGCTGATGGAAGATTTCGCGACGATCTGTATTACCGAATCAATGTTCTGTCGGTTGACGTGCCGCCCCTCCGGGAGCGACGCGAAGATATTCCCGTGCTCATCGATTACTTTCTGAAGAAGCACACGCGCAACACTTCGCGGCTGGTTAGCGGGTTGACTCCGGAAACGCGGAAGTTAATGGTCGACTACAGTTGGCCAGGCAATGTTCGCCAGCTTGAGTCGGCCATCGAACGCGCGATTCTTTTGTGTGAGGGCGATCAGATCACGATTGACGATCTTCCGCTTGAAGTGAAACAGGAGGCACGACCCGTTGCCGAAGGTGCGTTCAAGCTTCCCGCTGAAGGAATCAACTTCGAGGACGTAGAAAGAGATCTCATCATGCAGGCGATGGAACAAACCGACTACAACATTACCAAGTCGGCAAAGCTCCTCGGCCTCACTTTCCGCACGCTGCAATACAGGTTGGAAAAGTTTGGCATTAAAAAGCCGGGTACGAGTGAAGAAGAGGAAGGCCCAATTTGAAATACCCCTCTTCATCCAAATAAAACTTTCGTCAGACGCAAGGAGGGGCCGCGGTTAGCGTTCTATCGACAAGACAAACCTGTCAGTGGAGGCTAGTTATGAAATCTCCCAAGCCACTCTTTTTGCTTCTACCGCTCCTGTTGCTGGCTGGATGCTACCGCTCGGCATCAGACCGGGCAAACTTGAGCTCGTCAACACAGCCAACCATGGCCGAGCGTTCTGTTGCAGATCAGAGGGCCCAAAGCGTCGCAAAGGAACCGTATCAAGATCTGAGAACACAGGTCTCCCTTAAGCAGGCCGACCAGTCTCAGTCGATGGCCGAAGGGATTAATCGCAAAATCCTTCGCAACGCGGATCTGACGTTGGAAGTCGAAGCTCCCACCGAGGGTCAGCGCAAGATCACTTCGATTGCCGAATCACTTGGTGGTTTTGTAGTTACTTCTGAGTCAAAGCAGAGACAGAGCCCGGATGCTGTCAAACAGGACCTTGAGGTCCATTTGGTAATCCGCATCCCGGCCCAGCAGTTCAACGCGGCCCTTGAACAAATACGCGGCGTCGGAAGCCGCGTGCTTCAGGAGAAGACTACCGGCGAGGACGTAACCGAAGAATTCATCGATTTGGAAGCGCGCATCAAAACTCAGATCGCCCTCGAACTTCAGTTCCTGGAGATCATGAAGCGGGCCAATAAAGTAGAAGATGCGCTGGAAGTGCAACGACAAATTGCCGAAGTCAGAACCGAGATTGAAAAACTTGAAGGCCGCAAAAGATTTTTGGAAAACCGCGCCAGCTTATCGACCATCTCGGTGAGCCTGCAGTCTCCCACCGCGATCGTCGTAAACACATCGGGGTTCGGGAGGGAAATCAGGGAAGCTTTAGCTGACAGCGTCGGCGTCGCGAGAGGGATAGTGATATTCTTGATCCGTTTCCTGATCGTGATGATCCCGATTTTCATTCTGGTGCTTCTACCAGGCTGGTTTCTTGTGCGATATGCTTTACGCCGAGCCCGAAAGATGCAGTCTGTGAGATCAGCGTCAGGAAATTCACTTCCCGATTCGTCGCCGGATTCAACTGCAGTCTAATCCCGGAGGAAGCATCGAGAACAAGATGATAAGGTCCACGCGTATTCCCATCAGTTCTCTATTACTGTTAGTTGTCATTTCAGCATGTTCTAGTCCCACCCCGAATTCAACTATTGATGCGTCTTCGCCAGCAGCCTCGACTTCACCGAAAAAGGTCACGTCGGAATCGGTTGTGAAGGCTGAACCACTCCCGGTTGAGATTCTTGCTGGCGGCTCGGGGGATGCTGTTCTTCGGGTCACCATCCAGAACGGCTATCATGTAAACGCCAACCCGCCCACTTTCCCCTACCTGATCGCTACAGAGTTGGAAATCAAAGCGGGCGAAGGTGTCGCGGCTGGCAAGGTCGTTTATCCGGCGCCCAAGACAGGGACCTTCGCCTTTTCTGAAAAGCCACTCGCCGTCTACGAAGGCACAACCGAAGTCAAAGCTGAACTTAGAGCCGAGAAGACGGCGCCCAAAGGCAGTCGAGCCATGAAAGCCGTTTTGCGCATCCAAGCATGCGATGATCAGGTTTGTTACCCTCCGGGGAAGCTTGACCTTCAAATTCCAGTAACGATTAAGTAGCAAGCGCTCGTGAGACTTTTTTGGTTAACCATCGCAGGGATTAGCATCGTTGCCGCGCTGGTTCTAATGGTGCGCCATCAATTGGACGCCGCCTTTGTGGTGGGGACGCTTGGTGTGGTCGCCTGGTTCCTTAGTTACCGCGTACAGATGAAGCGCATCATCGCGGCAAATGATAATCAACAAACAGGGGTGGATGATTCGAATGAAGATGCGGACTATTGAACTTAGGATGGCGGCGACGCTTCTCGCGGTGTTTTGCCTTGTTCCCGTCGCAGCTAAAGCTTCGGAAACAGAGGTACGTGAAGTCGTCCAACAGACGTTTCAACAACTACAATCGCGCAACTTTGGCGCTGTCTATGATTCCCTGCCCGCATCCACCCGAGGCCGAATGTCTCGCACACGTTTCATCAACGCAATGCAACGCGCCCAAGGCAGATACTCACTTGATCGAATCAACATAGGCGCCGTACGGGTCTCGGGAAACATCGCTGTCGCCGACACTGAACTCTTTGGACGGATAACCACGCCGTTCCCCGCGGAAGGCAAAATTGTGGTGCAGCAGTATGTGGTGCGAGAGGACGGCAAGTGGCGTGTCGCGACCGGCGACAACGGGACGATTCAGCGGTTCCTTAAGGCAAACCCGTCCTTTGCACGCAAGTTTCCGATCCGCCAACCGAGAATCTACATAAAGCAGGGTGATAAGTGGATTGAATTTACTCCGCCGAAGTAGAACTATATGGAGTGCGCCGACCTGTCGGCGCTTTGGTCTTCGGCGACCTGTCGCCGCAGTCGGAGAGCAGAAGACGAGCCCTTTGGAAATGCAATTTACCTCGTTGAAGGACGGCGGCGACAGGTCGCCGAAGACCAAAGCGGTGACAGGTCACCGCACTCCAAACTACGTCAGCATTAAATCTTCAAACGACAGTTGAGCGTCATCCACCGGTTCCAGGTAGTCGCCATGACGAATACGCGAACGCGGAACGTCTAGGGCTTCGCGTACTGCATCGAGATGAAATCGGATGATATGTGGTGTGACACGGACGGAAGGAATGCGCCGCTTGCGAGCAAGTCGTCGCACCGTTGATTCGCTTACTTGCAGTATCTTCGCAAGCTGGCGAGCGGTAAGGAATTCTTCACGATCTTCCATAGCTCAGGATTTTGCATCCTATAGCAAATTCAAACCTTCATCCAAATATAAAACAGGGTCCGCGGGGAAGGTGCCAGTTCTTTCACTATCGGAGAGCCGAATTTGCCGGCAGGTAAACTGAAACACTTCAACTACAGACACGAATAAACACGCGTTAGTGTGTGATTCGTGGATCGTGTTACTTCTTCGTGGTCTTTACGGAAAGCGCGATGCGGTATACGGCAGCGTCGTCGACATCGACGTCCTGGCTCACAGGGTCGCCACCGTTGGGTTTGGCTGTCACGCGATATTTCGCCTTGTCGGGCGTGAGGCGAAAAACAAAGGCGCCAATTTCGTTCGTAACGCGCCCATCGATCTTTTTCACAGTTCCGTCGTCCAGGACCCTCGCGAGTTCAATTTTCACATTTGGCGCGCTTCGGCCGTCCTCGTTGAAAACGCTGCCGCGCAGGAAGGCTATCGAACCCTCGTCAATGGCCAGCACCAGGTTATCTCCCAGTGAACGCGTCTTGCCCGCTATGACTTCGATGTTCTCAATCGTGCCGATACTGAGACCTGGCTTGCGGAGGGTCACGCCATATAGGCCCGGTGTCAGGCGGTTTACGACAAACTCCCCCTTCTTGTCGGTCAACCCTCGCGCCACCTCGCTGTCGCCTTGCCGCACTACAATCGCGACCCCAGCTGGTGTCCCGGTCTCGACCCGCACCTTGCCCTTGATTCCGCCGCTCGAGCGATCCTGCGCGAGCACGCCTCCGGCCATTAAGATAACGAGCAAAGACACGAAGACCGACTTGTTAAATTTCATGACAGACCTCCGGTGGGATAGAACCTCAGGTTGAACGCCGTCGTTTGAAACATTCGGAATGATAGCATCGTTTTTCAATCAAGCGGGCGGGATTGGTTAGGGACAACAGTAATTGATGCAGCCCAACCACCAGGATGTTGCCCAAGTGGTCGAATACCCACGACTCTGCCGCGGCAGAGTGCGGCCGCAAAGCCGCGACCTATGTTAATGAATGCATCCTTGGCGACTCGGGAGACGCCCCGTATAATCTGAGGCTCCCCAACGTTTTTCTAACCCAGTAATGAATCAGTCTCGCAAACTAGTCCGGCTTTCCCTTTTATTATCGATGGGGGTGCTTCTGTGCGTCGCCCTCGTCCCTTTGGGCCGCACTCAGACGCCTGATTCGCAAGCCCAGCGACCGCGAAAAGTAAATCCAACCGACGACGATCGTCCCGACGACGTTTTAAGAATTGATACGGATCTGGTTGCGGTTGATGTGGTGGCGACGGACGTTGAAGGCCGGCCAGTAAAGAACCTCAAGGAAACGGATTTCAAGCTTTTTCTCGACGGCGTGGAGCAGCCACTTTCCTTTTTTCAGGTTGAGCGGCGTTCAGGCGATCCGCGGCCGCTCGCGGTCGTGTTTGCCATCGATATTTCCGGAAGCATGACCGGCGAGGAGATGGAGCGCTTACGAATTGCTCTGAAGGCTTTCTCGGCCAGGCTTTCCGGTCATCCGGCGCAGTACGCCGCAATGGCATTCGGGATGAACGTGAAGGTGCTTCAGAAGTTCACTTCCGAACCCGACAAACTCGACCGCGCCTTTGCTCGCATCGCGCGCGAACCAAGCGGGCTTTCAACACACACCTTTGATGCAGTGGACGACGCCATCCGCCTGCTCGTCCGGCACGCGCCGCGTACGCGAGAGCGACGGTTGATAAAACGCGCGGTGCTTGTAGTCACCGATGGCTTTCCTGTTGGCGATACCATTTCGGCCGAGACGGTTATCGAACGCGCAAACGCCGCCGATGCCAGCGTCTACGTCGTTACGCTTCCCTCTTACTCGCGGGCGCTCGCTTCGTCCAACCAAACTCCTTTGCCGACACCTCTCGAAGTTAGCGGTCTAGCCGAGCTTACTGGAGGTCGAAGCGCTTACGCGGATGAAAGAAACTACGAGGGACTCTTCCGCGCGCTCGCCGAAGAGGTTACATCGGCCTATGTGCTCGCGTTCTATCCTCCCGAAGCGAAGCGCCGCGATGGCCAGTTTCACACTATTAGAATTGAGGGACCGAAGGGCCTGACTCTGAGGCAAAGCCGGCCTGGCTTTCAGGCGAGCGGCAGGAAGTAGGCAGTAAGCAGAAGGCAGTAGGCAGAAAACCGAGGTCTGAAGACCGCTGATCTTCTGCCCACTGCTTTTTGCCTACTGCCTTCTCGTTTCAGTATTCGTCGTCTTCGTCGTCGTCTATATCTTCTTCTTCGACAATATCCAGTTCCACCGGGTCGAGTCCGACCACTTCCAGGTCGGTCCCACACTCCTCACACGAAACTGTCTCGCCCTTATCGGTATCGGTATCTACGTGGACATCCGCGTCACACTCGGGACATGTTCCAGTCGGCACTTCGTTACCTCCAGCAAAATTATCAAGGCAGTGCTACACCCCCGTAAATACCGGTGAACCCGCCTAAGGATTAATGATTGACTCCGACAATCTACCCGCGCCTGTTGCTTTTTGCAATACTCTTTTCATAACGACGTAGACTGACATTCCAGTGTGTCTGGCTCTCGCTCCAGGCTCGCCAGTTAGAACCCTAACCTTCCCCTATTCAACCCGCGACAGACACGAATCTCTGTCTGGCTTACTGTGGGTTTCCACAGCCGGTCAATCCGTACCCAGCGCCAGACGCAGACGTGTTAACATGCCCCCGCACTGTTAAAGGCCGTCTCGCAGATTAAAGAACCGGACTGCATAATTCCCCCATGCTCGCGTTCCTGAAACGTCGACAACTCGGCTTTGCTCTTCTGCTTCTCTTCGCTCTAAGCCTGACCCTTCTCCTCTCTTATACGCTGGGAAGGAATCGGAAAGGCGAGGACCCAACTCCACTTACTCGCGCGGACAACAATCCGGCCAGGACCGAAGCGCACTCTCTTTCACTCGACTCCGACAACGACGGTCTTCCTGATGGGGCTGAGCTCGAGAGCTTCATGGACCGCGAAAACTTTCGCAAATGGTTCACCCTGATTGCCGAGGGCCAGTTTTACCAGCTAAACAAAGACTGGAATCCCGAACAGAGAGACTGCGCTGGTCTGGTCCGCTTTGCCTGGCGCGAATCGCTTAGACGTCACGACCGGCCGTGGTTTCAAAAGATGGGCCCCGGTTACAGCGCCATCGCACCGGACGTCAAGCGTTACCAACTCGAACAAGGCCCTCTCGGCGAAAAACTCTTCCGTACTAAATTTGGGGCTTACAAAGACGGCGACTTGTCGAATGAAAGCTTTTCAGAGTTTGCCGACGCGCGAAGTCTTAAAAGCTTTAATACGAAGTTCATCAGCCGCGATCGTCATAACGCTCAGCCGGGAGACCTTCTCTTCTTCTACCAACCATGGGTGCAGAAGTTTCCGTTTCACGTAATGGTCTTTCTTGGTGACTCGAAACTCAGTGAAGAACATACAAACGACTGGGTGGTCTATCACACCGGCGCGTCGCCGGGGGATGAGGGCACAGTGAAGAAAGTCCGGCTAGCGGTCCTGGACCAGCACCCCAATAGACGTTGGCGGCCGGTTGAAAGCAATTCTAATTTTCTTGGTTTCTACAGATTAAAAATTCTCGACTAATTTTCTTCGACTGGCCCAAGGAGGCCTAAGCCGTGCCTGAAAAGAACTCTCGACCATTTCGCATCCTGACCGCTTCTCTGGTTTATCTGGTTGTAATCGCTGCAGCGCTCGGCATCGCCACCATGCGCTCGCGAGCCAAAGCTCCCCAGGCCGACGAGATGGCTTACGAAGAGCCGGAACCTCGGCCTGAGTCAACGTCAAACAAACCTTTCTTCTCGCTCTCCACGCATCGCACGTATGGATCGACAGATAATCCCCGTCTGTGGGTCGATTATCAGGGTGTGGACCATCTCGATTTTCGCGTTTACCAGGTGAAGGACCCGAGAAAGTTTTTCACTCAGTTGAAGGATCCACACCAGATGGGGGAGAACGAAGAGGAAGAAGTCACGAGTTCACTGCCCCGCCGCAAGTCGTTTCTGGAGAAGGTGCGCTCTTTCAAACGCCGGGCCCATTCAGTGGTTAAAGATTTTGTGCGGGCCCAACTCAAACGCGATTCCCGCCAGGCTTTTAATCAGAAGTTTCGCAAAGAATCGGAACCAGTCCGCACGCCCCTCAATGTCGCCGACTACGCGCGCGTGCCGTTGTTGAATCCCGATATGGTGGTAACGACCTGGCGCGAGCCGCTTCAGCCGCTGGAAGACGAATATGACAAGCGAATGATCCCTCTCGGCAAGCGCAGCCCAGGCGTTTACCTTGTCGAAGCAGTGGCCAACGATCTACGTGCCTACACGGTCGTCATCGTTACTGACCTGACGATGATTGATAAAACGACTCGCGATGGCAACCTTCTCATCTATGCGGTTGATCGCAAGACCGGCGAGCCCCGGCCGGGTGCTGATATTGAAGTCGTTCGAGAGAAACAAACAATCACGACCGGTAAGACGGACGCTCAGGGCATCTTTCGAACTAAGATTGTAGAACCGAAACAACCTGCGGAAGAAAATGAAGAGAACGCTGACGAGGAAGACGGAAACGAGGAAGAGGTAGCCGACGAAGAGCATCCGGCCGCCAACTCGCTTTTGATTCTGGCAAAACACAGCGGCAACTTTGCTATCTCCGATCACGGCGCCTTGTATTCGGGCAGTTTCGACGAAGAGTCGGGTCAAATCAAAAGCTACATCTATACTGACCGGCCCGTTTATCGCCCCAACCACAAAGTCAATTTCAAGGGAATACTACGTTCAGTCGACGCCAATGGAGCGTATAAACCTGTCGACGGCAATACCGTCACAGTCACTGTCGAGGATCCAAACAACGCGACGATCTTTACCAAAGAAATTCCATTAACACCTCGTGGCACTTTCGCAGGCGACATCGACATCTCGGAAGAGGCGACTCTTGGCAACTACAACATCGTCGCGGACGTGAACGGCGCCCGATCAAGCGGGAGCTTCGAAGTCGCGGAATACAAAAAGCCTGAATACAAAGTTACGGTGTCTGCGCCCGGAAAATTTGTTCAGACGGGCCAGAAGGCCAACTTCTCCGTCAACGCAAAATATTTCTTTGGCGCTCCCGTGGCTAACGCAGAAGTTAAGTATTACATCTACCGGTCGCGTTACTACGCATGGAGTTACGGCGACGAGGACGACTCCGAACTAACAGGCGAAGAGTCCGACGAAGAAGATGAGTACTCGAGCTACTACGGCGGTGGGGACGACATGGTCCAGGAGGGTGAGGGCAAACTCGACGCTCGCGGCCAGCTGAATGTGGAGTTTGAGGTTCCGCAAGCTAACGAGAACGACACTTCCGATTACAGTTATCGCCTTGAAGCACAGGTCATCGATTCCGCCCGGCGCACGATGGATGGTGCAGGAAGTTTTGTGGCCACGCGCGGAACAATAGTCGCCAACGCTAATCCCGAACGCTATGTCTACTCGAAGGGAGAAGTGGCTAAGGTAAAAGTAAATACAAGTGACTATGAAGGCCGGCCCGTCGCCTCTTATGTTCAGCTCCAGTTTGTCGAACGCACCTGGACAAAAAAACCGAAGCAGGAAGATGACGCAGAATATTCCTATCCAGAGTATGAAATGAAGGAGCGCGTCATAGGTTCCGGCTCGGTGCAAACCGATTCACAAGGCCAGGGCTCGTTTGACTACACAACGACAGAAGACGGGAACATCTCGATCAAGACTGTGATCGAGGAAGGCGGCAAGAAAGTCGCATCCATGGGCGGCTATCTGTGGGTCACGGATCGCCAGTCTGAATGGTCTGAGTCGTCGTACTACAGCGAAGACCACAATGCGATCAAACTGGTTCCCGACAAGAAGTCGTACAAGGCCGGCGAAACGGCGCACGTCCTTGCGATTCTGCCGACTGACAAAGCGCACCTTCTCGTCACCACTGAGTTGAACGAGGTGATGTCTCTGCAAAACATCAACTCTCCGGGCAGGTCTGTCATCCTCGACATCCCAATTGTGGCCAACTATGCGCCCAACGTTTTCCTGAATGTGTCGTATGTCAAAAACGGCGACATGCACACTAGCGATCAGCGTCTAGTCGTGCCCGCGCGGGACAAAATGTTGAATCTCGAGATCATCTCTAACAAGAACGAATACAAGCCGCGCGAAACGGCGTCATACACCATCCTTGCGCGTAACGCTGATGGATCGCCCGTGTCCGGCGCTGAGGTTAGTTTGGGTGTGGTTGACGAATCGATCTACAGCGTTGCGCCCGACTACACGGGAAACATCAAGAGCGAGTTCTACGGCATGCGCTACAACAGCGTGGAAACGCAGTTGTCGATTTCATACATGTTCACCGGTTACGCCGGCGACAAGCCGATGTATCTCGCCCGTAACAAGCCCACATACCAGCTTGCCGACTTCAAGAATGAGGGCAGCCTGGTCCAACCGACGATCAGGAAGAATTTTAAGGATACGGCCTTCTGGCAACCTGATGTCGTCACCGGAGCCGACGGCAAAGCGACGGTGAAAGTCGAGCTGCCTGACAACCTGACAACATGGCGCGCAACTGCACGTGGTGTTACGTCCGATACAAAGGTGGGTGCGACCAAATACAAGGTCCTCGCGCGCAAGGACGTGATCATGCGTCTGGAAACGCCGCGCTTCATCACGCAGGGCGATACTGTGACCCTCTCCGGGATCGTTCACAACTATCTCAATGCCGATAAGTCGACCCAGATTTCGCTCGCGGTCAGTGGCGCACAGCTCCAGGGGGCTCCGCAACAAACCGTCAATGTGCGAAAGCAAGGTGAGCATCGCGTTGACTGGCAAATTTCGGCGGCGAACGTTGGCCAAATTACCCTCCTGGCAAAGGCCTTGACTGATACCGAATCTGACGCGGTTGAATTGCCGCTGATGGTCGTTCCACGTGGTCTACATCAGGTGAAGAACGAATCATGGACCTTCGCGGAAGAGACCGCCGACAAGACGTTTTCGCTTGCGCTGCCGGCGGATGCCGATCCGCGGGCGCGAAATCTGCGCATTGAGATTGCGCCTTCGGTAGCCGGCTCACTCTTTGGTGCGCTGGATTACCTCACGACATATCCGTACGGATGCACTGAACAAACGATGTCCAGTTTCCTTCCTAACGTGATCGTGTCGCAGGCGCTAAAAGAAGTGAAGACCACTTCGATACGAAACAACGATGATCTGGCGAAGAAGGTTAAGAAAGGCATTGACCGTCTTTATGCTTTTCAACACGACGACGGTGGATGGGGTTGGTGGAAGGACGACCAGAGCGATCCGTTCATGACCGCTTATGTGGTCAGCGGACTGACGTGGGCCAAGCAGGGTAATTACGATGTGTCGGATGACCGCATCGGCAAAGGCCGGGAGAAACTTAAACAGATGCTGGATGCGGGCAAAACCGAAGCCGGCACCGCCATCGATCTGGAGACTAAGGCGTTTATGGTCTACGCGCTCGAAGAGAGCGGAGGCACAGACGGACGCCACCTGGAAATGATCTTCAGCGAGCGTGGCAACTTGCAGCCATACGGCCGTGCACTGCTGGCGCTTACTTTAAAACAACGCAAGGACGAGAAACGTGCGCGTGAAGTGGCGGCTGAGATCGAACGGACCGCCACCTCAGACAGTTTCTACACGACCTGGGAGTCGAAACGGAAAGCCATGCTCGATTTTGCCGAGCAGAACGATACCGAAGCGACCGCCTTGTCACTGAAGGCGTTGGCACGCATTAAGCCTGACAGTCCGTTAATGCCGCGCGTTGCCCGCTGGCTGGTTTCGAATCGCCGCAACAGTCATTTCTGGAGCTCGACGAAAGATACTGCCTTCGCAATCTTCGGGCTTACTGATTATTTGAAAGTGAGTAGGGAGCTTTCGCCAAACTACGAAGTAGAAGTTTACTTGAACGGCGAGAATGTATTGACCGAACGCGTCTCTTCGCCTTCGCAAACATTCTCAATCACACGCAAGGCGACGGAGGTGGCTGGGACCAACGAGGTCCGCATCGTTAAGCGGGGCTCGGGTCTGACTTACTTCACAACCTCGCTTGATTACTACACGGGCGAAGAAGATGTGGCTGCAAGAGGCTCGTCAGATTTGAACGTAACCCGCGAATACCTTCGTCTGAGAGTGGTCGAAGATGATTACAAACTGAAGTGGAGAACTGAGCCGCTGCGCGGCGAGATTCGCTCGGGTGACATGCTGGTGGTGAAGTTGAGGATCAACGGCTCCAAGGCGCGTCACTTGATGATTGAGGATCCGATTCCTGCCGGCGCCGAGCAGGTCGAGAGCGTAGGTAATCTCAATCTCGATTACGGCACCGGGCAGGATTGGACCGACTGGTACAGCTCAAGAGAGTTTCGCGACAACCGGACCGTGTTCTTCCTGGATTACTTCGATGGAGATGCCACGTTCCAGTATGCAATGCGAGTTCAGGTGCCTGGGCAATTCCGCGTTGCGCCCACGCGAGCTGAATTGATGTACCGGCCGTCGACTCAATCGAACGCCGCTTCGGGAAGAATGTCGTTCCTGGATCGGAAATGAAGGTAGCGCTGAAGCACATGAAGTCAGTACTACCGCGCGGTAGCGGGTGGGTGGACCACCGGCGAGGCGCGACCGGCAAAAGAATTAAACGCATGGATACAACCTTCTGAATTAAGGACCCACCCGCTACCGCGAGGTGGTACTGACTTCATGGCTCAGACTAAGGAAAACCGATGCTGACAGAAACATTTCATTCGATCGCTGCCGCGACCCGCACGGTGCTGAAGAGTTGGCGACCGATGCTGTTGATCGCAATTGTTTATGCCGTGTTCCTTGGCGCTCTCTACTCCTTTATTGCAGTGAGAGAAGCCAGCGTGGCTCAGGTAGTCGCAACGTTTGCTTTGGCAATCACAGCTCCCCTGCTCTTCTTCGTTCTCCAAGCGATGATCATGGGCGCCATAGCCAACGGGGATGATGCCGGCGTAGGCGCGTTGATAAAAAAAGCCCTGTTTAGTTTCTGGAAGTTGTTGCTGATCAGCTTGCCCCTCATCGCCCTCGCCGTTCTCATCGCTTACTTGCTGGCAAAAGCACAAACTCGTTTAGGAACCAGCGTCGCCGACACAGCGTCTGAACTTCCGCGCGGACTCGTCGCGCGTGCGCGAGAGAACTCCCCAATTGATTGGAAAGCTACGATGGTAGCGACAGTCCGCTATCTGACGTTTGGACTCTTCCTGCCACTGGCTGCGATTCACTTGTGGTTGGCGGCAACCCGCGAAGGCCTGGGCGGTGCGCTCAAGAGGATCGGGAGTCTTCTGGCCAGGGCTTTCTCCGCGCGTTCCGTTCTGGTTTACGTACTCGGCTTTATTGTTTTCGCGATTGCTCCTTACTTCCTGCTCCTCCGCGCTACACCAATAAAGAATGCCTGGTTGGAGCTAATCCTTTTCGTTGGGCGGCTGGCAATCGTTTTTGCTCTCACGCTTTTCGGTTGGGTGATTACGGTTAAGACTTTGGCGCTTCTGTCTAAAGATTCACCGGCCCGACTGCCTGCAAACGAGGCGGCTTGATGTTGCCGAAGCACCTCACGAATAGAGCCGGTGGTCTACGTGGCGTCGATATTGGCTCCGCGCGATGGATGCCGTATCTCATTGGCTTTGGGCTGGTGGTCGTTGTGTGGGCCATCGCGCTGGAAGCTACAGGCGAGGTGAACTCAACCCCAGCAGCTAACACCCTGACGGAAAGCACCCTCGATCGTAGTCTTCAGCAAGCAGCAACTGCCGCGCTTGGCGAGCGACGCGGTACCGTCATCGTCATGGACCCGCAGACGGGACGCGTCCGCGCCGTCGTGAATCCTGAGTTGGCATTCAACGAGAATCTGCCACCGGGTTCAACCATCAAACCATTTACTGCCCTGGCAGCTTTTCGATCGGGAATAATCAACGACGATTCACGTAACTCCTGTCGCGAAGAATATTCCCACGACAACTTTCATACCATCTGTTCACATCCGCGGGGTTTGGCGCCGCTCAACCCGACTGAGGCGATTGCCTACTCCTGTAACTATTACTTTGGAAGGGTCGGCGAAAAGCTAAATGAGCCCGCCTTCGTCTCCACCCTGAGCGAGTTTGGCTTCGGTCGAACGACCGGCATTAACGTCGACGCGGAATCATCCGGCAAACTGCTTCGGAACGGTTGGCAGTCTCAAAACGCAATCGGCGAAAGCGAAAACATCCTGGCAACGCCGATCCAGATCATCAATGCATACTCAGCCCTGGTGAATGGCGGTCATCTCATGACGCCACGCATTGCTGGACCCGAACGTTTCAAACCCAAGCTCCAGTCTAATTTGTTGATCAACGACGACCAGCGAGAAACGATCATTAGGGGTATGCGCGGTGCGGTCCGTTACGGCACTGCCGAAACGGCTGGACTCTATAAACTTCCGGGCTACATCTTCGGCAAGACCGGCACGGCCACGCAAATCAATGGTTTTCGTTCGCAGGGTTGGTTTGTGGGCTTCGCAACCGACGCCGACCGCGGCGGACCAGATGATTCGCACACTTCACCTGAGCGTGTAAGACTTGCGGTCCTAGTTTTTTTAACAAAAGCACACGGCTCTGAAGCTGCCGAAGTCGCACGTCCGGTATTCGACGAATACACTCGCTCTGGTGTCGAGACGCGGAGACTGGGAGACGCGGAGACGCGGGGCGTTTCCTCAGTCCCAAGTCTGCCCATCGCCGCGTCGCCGCGTCCCGCCGTCTCGTCAGTCCGCATCCACCTGGTTCGTAAAAACGTTACGCAAACGATTCCACTTGAGGATTACATTCGGAGCGTAGTGGCAACTGAGGGTAGCACTGAAACTGAACTGGAGGCTTTAAAGGCGCTCGCCATTGCCAGCCGAACATATGCCTTGAAAAACATGGGCCGGCACGAGCGCGACGGTTACGACTTGTGTTCAATCACGCATTGCCAAAGATACCGGCCCACGGATTCGCAGGAGAGCTACGTAGCGCCCGCTATCTCCGAAGCGGTCGAGGCGACGCGCGGAGAAATACTTCGCGACACCGGTGGCAACGTTGCCGACTCTTACTTCAGTGCTTCATGTGGCGGAGCAACAGCCAATCTCGGAACCTTGTGGGGCGGCAGCGCTCCGCCTTACCTGAGAGGCGTCAGAGACGAGTATTGCACTAACGAGCCGCACCATAGTTGGACCGACATTCTTCCCCAGTCACAGCTGCTGAAGGCGCTGCAAAGCGATGCGCGCACGAACGTGGGCGGGCAACTTAACAACGTGACGGTCGTTAGACGCGATCAAAGCGACAGAGCAGAGTTAATCGCACTCGAGGGCGATCGACGAGTGACGATCAGTGGATGGGAATTCAAGATCATTGTCGGCCGAGCGCTTGGCTGGAACCTTTTGAAGAGTTCGCGATTCGACATCGTTCGCGCCGGTTCTAATTTTGTTTTTCGCGGCAAGGGCTTCGGGCATGGACTGGGCTTGTGCCAGGAAGGTGCACACGTGATGGCCTCCCGCGGCGCAGGATATAGAGAAATTCTGGCGAAGTATTTTCCGACGACTCGAATTGCGAACGCAGGTGGTCCAAATGGTAACGCTGATCTGATTTGGGACGCCGAAGCTGACCGCGACCAGCTCCGTAGGAGCCAAATGTTTATAGCCACGGAAGCTAAACCAGGATTGCAGCTCCGTAGGAGCGCACTGTTCCCAGGGGGCGTTGACTCCAATTCTACATTCCGCTCCTACGGAGCGTTGCGGACCTCGTTGCCGCTTGTAACTATAAACATGATGTCCCTCCGGGACCGTGCAGTGGCTCCCTCGTACGCCACCCGCCGTCAAACGCTCAGCAGCGAATACTTTCGCATCAGCTATCCGTCAAATACAGAACGCCGAGAGGTTGAACGGCTATTGAGTCTGGCGCAATCAAGTCGAAAAACCTTGCTCGCCCGGGTCGCATCAGCCGGCCTGAATGCACGTTTATCTGCCCTCGAAATTTTCATCAACGAGACGACGGGCGATTTCGTCGGCCGCACCGGACAGCCTCCATGGGCCGCCGCCGCGACCCATAACAACCGCATCGAACTTCAACCCCTCGAAACTCTCCGCCGCCGTAGAATTCTCGAAACCACAGTGCGCCACGAACTCGTACATACCATTATTGATTCCCTGGGAAGGGGGCGCGCTCCGCGTTGGCTGGCCGAAGGTTTAGCAATACACTTTGCGGGTGAAGGGCCGCTGGTTTCTCCTTACCAGCTGCGTCACGCGCCGACGATGCTGGAGATTGAGCAAAAACTTGCGAACGCGAAATCCGCTGACGATATGCGAGCGGCCTACGCAGCGGCCTACAATGAAGTTAGGCGTCTGATCAAAACCGAGGGCGAAACAAGTGTCTGGCAACGAGTGGCCAAGTTCTAACGATGCAGGATGGAAAATCACGGCTTTTCTTTCCGACCGAGACCCGGTCGCTATCGCTCCCGGTTCTGATACCGCTTCGCGAACCGCTCGTTCGACTTTTTGTGCAAAGCCATCCCGCGCTACCGCGCTGGGTTCTGTACCGCCCCGGTTCTGTACTGGGTAAAAAGTGAGAGCTGACATGCATATTTCAAAGCTGGTCTCACGCACCATTATTCTCCTGCTGATACTCACTTTTCTTACGTCACCAATCGCGGCACAACAGAAGCGGCAAACACCGAAGAGACCAGCGCCGGCCCAACCTGCCGAACCTCCGATTACCTTCGACACCCTCCTCACCGAAGATAGCTACCGAGTCTATGCAGAGGTTCGCAATGTCGGCCAAGTGGTTCGCACCACCGGTTTCAATGATCTGATGGAACCGTTTATAAAAATCGGAGAACCGCCGAAAGAATTTCAAACCCTACTGAAGTGGATTACCACGCACGCCGACGCCCTGGCGACTTCGCGCATGTTTGTTGCAAGTTGGCCCACCAAACCCAAGCTTCCCACGATTTTGATTGCTGTCGACTTCTCAACTGTAGACGAAGCGCGGAAGTTTGAGTCTGAGTTACGACGCTTCATGCCGAAGCTGATGCCGAAACCCACTCCTTCACCATCTCCGGCGCTGGAATCCCCGCTGGCGACGGCCTCGCCCGCACTGCCCGCGCAAACTGAAATCGTCTCGACCGAACCTCGCTACGTGATTAAGCAAACCGGCTCACTAGTGCTGCTTACCGAAAAGCCGTTTTCACTTCGGGACCTAAAGCCGCGCGGAACCAGGTTGTTAGCCGAGGACCCGAATTTTGCCACGGCTCGAAACCGTTTTCCCTCCGAGTCGGTATTTGTCTATGTCGACGTAAAGTCAATTACGAAAGAGCAGGAGGAGCAACAGAAGAAGTGGGAAGAAGAATACAAACGGCAGAAAGAAGCCGAATCGGCGAATCCGCCCCTCGAACTGGCCACGGTTGATTCTTCCTCGGCGCCGGTTGTCATGCCCGCTCCAGCTGTGCCGGTCGAGAGCCCATCCCCTATGGGCACACCCGAAGAAGATGTCGAGGTTGAGCTGACTGCGGCTATGACAAACCCGGACGGTACTTCGACCGGACAGCTCAGCGCCGCTCCGATGGACGCCACGTTCTTTTCTATCTGGTCGATGATTTTTGGGGGCCAGCCCAGATGGCCGGAAGCACTTGGCATCGGCGCCAATTTTGAGGACGAGGGCTACGTGGTCCGTGCTCTGATCGTCAATGAGGCTGAGAATCGTGGGAACGCGATTCCTTTTATCCCGCAATTTGCTTCGGGACCTCCGATAGTTCCGGCCGCGTCATCCATCATGCCGGCGGATACGGATTTTTTTGTTAGCGTCTCGCTTGACTACTTTCAGATGTATCAAGGCATGGTAGAGGCAATGGCCCGTAACATCGAAGTTTCTGCCCGCGCTGCAGAGATTATGGAACGCGGACGGGTTCAACCATCGGCCGTCACTCCGCCTTCCTCGCCGTTTGCCGAGTATGAAAAGAAACTCGGGCTTAAGGTGAAGGACGATATATTGCCGGTTCTCGGCCACGAGATTGCTTTGGCCATTCCAAAGAAAAAACCGCTGCCCAGTCCCACGCCTACTCCTGCACCGGCCCTTCAACCATCATCTGAAGATGGGCCAACCGTAAGAGCGCCTGACCAAACTCCGATAATCGCAATCTCTGTGAAGGACAAGGAAGCCGCCCGTAAGTTAATACCGAGAATTGTTGAAGGGATGTCTGCAAAAGGTGCGAGCCTTTTTGCGCAAACCGAGCGACGTGGCGAAACCGAGATCACTTCTTATGCAAACATTTTCGCCTACGCTTTCATCGGCGATTATCTGATCGTAACGCCCGACGCAGCCCTCACACGTCACGTTGTCGATTCCTATTTGAAGAACGAGACTTTGGCCGCGGATAGCCATTACAAGAATTCGACGCGTTGGCAACCGAGACAGGTGCAGGGCCAGCTTTATGCCGGCCCCGGTGTGATCGACCTTTACAGTCCTTTCGCCATCGGGGCTCCGGTCAATGAAAAGATGCGTGACCTGATGGCCCGTCTTAATCCCGTGATCGATCCCTTGACCTACGCGCTCTCCAGCGAAGGCTTAGGTTCACTTCATGAGTTACGTATTCCAAAGAACCTTCTCATGTTGATGATTGCCGGGATGACCACCCAGGTAAATGAATCTCCGATGGTCACCAATGAGTCGATCGCAAAGAGCATTTTGCGTACGATCGCGGCTGCGGAGTCTACATTTCGCGAAACAAAAGGCAATGGGCGCTATGGGTCGCTCGAGGAGTTAACGAAGGAGGGACTAATCAGCAAAGACCTGTTCGAGAAGTATGGCTACAGGATTGAGCTGAACGTCATGTCCAATAAATTTGAGGTGACGGCTATTCCGCTTGAGTACGGCAAAACCGGTAGGAAGTCATTTTTTGTGGATGAAACCCAGATCCTTCGCGGCGGCGATCATGGTGGCGGCTCGGCGACAATCGCGGACAAGCCCGTTGAGTACTGAGGAGGGTTTAGGGGGAAGGTTGTACTCCATACGCCTGTTGCCGCGACACCTTACACCCAACACCCTTCCCCCTTCCCCCTTCCTAAAGATTTTCAATCGCAACCGGCTCAACCGGTTCCGCAAGTTCAAAACCAAACACACGTGAATAGAAATACAGCTCGCCGTCCAAAGCGCGTTTGATGTTTTTCGCCTGCCGGAATCCGTGCTGCTCCCCTTCAAACGGAATATAGGCCACAGGAATCCCTTTCGCTCGCAACGCGTCAACCATCACCTCCGCCTGGTTTGGCGGCACCACTTTGTCTTCAAGCCCCTGAAAGAAAATTACCGGACATGCCAGGCGATCGGTGAAGTTGATGGGCGACCTCTCAAAGTAGACTTCTCGTTTTTCCGGATAGGGCCCCATCAATCCATCAAGGTAGCGCGACTCAAATTTGTGCGTCTCTTTCGCAAGGGCTTCCGCGTCGCTCACACCATAATGGCTGGCGCCTGCGTTGAACGTGCGTCGAAAAGTGAGTGCGCAAAGCGTGGTGTAGCCGCCGGCGCTCCCACCTGTGATCATCAAGCGGTCAGTGTCGACCAGTCTCTGTTGGACGAGGTGGCGGGCGCCGTTGGCGCAGTCCTCTACGTCTACAATCCCCCACTTATCCTTTAAGCGTTCGCGGTAGTCGCGACCGAATCCGGTGCTGCCGCCGTAGTTAACATCAAGCACCGCGATTCCCCGGCTGGTCCAATATTGAATGCTCAGACTCGCGGCTGTAGTTGCTGCCGCCGTTGGTCCACCATGGCTTTGCACCAGCAGGGGCGGGAGTTCATCCTCAGGCGCAAGAAAGTCGCGATTAGCCGGGGAATAAAAAAAGGCGTGCGCACTCAGCCCTTCTGCGGTGGGAAATTCAATTGGTTGAGGGATAGAAAAGTATGCCGGATCGATCTCAAGGTTATTCGAGCGGCGAAGCACTTCAGGGTGGCTGGTTTGTAAATCGAGCCTGACAATTGCGGCGGCTTCTGTTGGCGAGGCTGCGCGCATCACCACTTCTCCAGCTTTTGCCCTTACATACCTGATGTCGGTATAAGCAGTGTTGAGAACACTTAATCGTTTCGTTCGCGTATCGATCGCAGCAAGATGGGATATGCCCTTTTCGATGTAGTTACAAATCACGCGACCGGCGGATTCAAAAGCGTAATTTGACATGCCAAAACCCCACTGCGGCATGCCAAACTCCGCTTCCCTTTCACCTACTACTTCGACGTTTCCTTTATCACCGACTCTGTATAGGTTCCACCAGCCGGTGCGATCTGAGACGAAGTAGAGCACTCCATCCGGTGACCATTCCGGCTGGAAGATCGATTCAGCAACGCCTCCGGCAATGCGCTCAGCCTGGCCCAGCAAACCGTCGTCGCCAATCTCCGCGGTCCAAAGCTCGCTCCCATCCCAGGGCATGTTGGGATGGTTCCATGTGATCCACGCCAGACGAGAGCTATCCGGACTCAGCCGGGGCGTCGAATAGAAGTCGTTGCCTGATACCAGCACTTGTCCTGAGTCGTGGTTCTCGCGAAGGTTGAGACTCACGAGAGTATTCACCGCTTCACGACCCTGGACCGTGTGGTCTTCGCGAACGCAAATCAACCGCTGGCCGGCGCGGTCCACAATTGAGTCGGCGTAACGAACGGCGGCCGCGGGCGTGATAGGCGTTGGCTGTTCACCTGCCGGCTGTACGTAGAGTCGCTGATCCGAGAAATTTGAGAAGTAGACATCGCCCTCATGGACGATGTAATCGCCGCCTCCATACTCGTGAACGCGAGTGCGGGCGTTGAAGGAAGGTGGCGTGATGTCGGTGATCGTGCCCATTGAGTCGCGTTTGACGATCACGCTGCGACCACCTTCAGTAGGGCGCATCTCGACCCAATAAACGTCAGAGCCGTCGATGCTTGGCTGGGTGAGTCCGATAGAACCGCTCACAATAAGATCCGAGGTTATGGGTGACTTCCACGAACCATATGGCCTAACGCGAGGTTCAGGCATGTGGGCCTTATCCGCCTTTTCTGAATATCAAAATTAAAGCGCGCGCATATTACGACATTGATTGGACCATTCACACGGAGAAACGTTTGGGAAGTTTTTGTTACGTTGTTGTGAAGACTTTGCAAGCTAACCGCAACCAAAGCCAGGAAGTTCCGTTTTAGTATCCCCCATCGTTAATTCTCCATGGGAGAACTGAGATAAAGGCAAGGGCGCCGGTCTTGGGGGAGGTCGGCGCCCAGAGTCTTTTTTACGGGTCTCCAATCTTCAATCCTCTTTAAAAACCAAACATCAGAGGCGGGTAGTTCAGAGTTCAAGCTTCAGCTTGCGGTGAATAAGAAGCTAGCTTGAGTCGTCGCAAAGACACAACCTGAAGGTTGAACTGGCTTTGCCCGAAAAGTCCGGCATTTCGCTTCTCTGTGCAACCTCGGTGTTCTCTGTGTCTCCGTGGTTGATTTATGGAGCCGGAAACTTTACCACGGAGACACAGAGAACACTGAGGTTACACAGAGATAGCATCTGAGGCAGTTACTTTTCGGGCAAAGCTGGTTGAACTCTGAACTTCGCGCCCCAGCCTCGCTTTCATTGACTCTTACTACAAACCAGATCACAATTCGCAGGCTTCTAAACAGTCATCGTGCGAGGTGATCCACCGATGCGCCGTTCCTTCGTCTTCCTGATTACTTTTGCGTTCCTGCTTAGCCTCATTCCAGCGCGGACAGGTCACGCCCAGACATTTCGTCCCGTGGTTCGTGGTAAGCGTGGCGTCGTAGCTGGTGGCCATCCACTTTCCGTGGAAGCCGGTATGCGCATCCTGCAAAAAGGCGGCAACGCGGTTGATGCGGGCGTGGCGACAATTCTCGCGGCTTCCGTGATCGAGTTTTCCCACTTCTCTTTTGGCGGCGAAGTCCCCATCCTGATCAAACTCAAAGGACAACCCGTCTCCGTAGTCGAAGGCATGGGCCAGGCGCCCATGAAAGCGACGCGCGAGTTTTTCATTAATCGCGCGAACAGCCAGAACGCCGGTATGGCGACCATGGCCGGCGCGAAGTCCGGAGTAATTCCCTCAACCGGACCGCTTCCCGCTACCGTCCCGGCGGTTCTTGATGCATGCATCACAGCCCTCGATCAGTTTGGCACGAAGACTCTTGCCGAAGTGATGCAGCCGGCAATTGAGCTTGCTGACGGTTTCCCGATTGATGAACTACGCGTGCAGTACATCAAGACACGCGGTTCGGTTTTTTCGCCGTGGCCTGATGCTAAGAGAATTTTTATGCCCAATGGTGAGGTACCGAAGGTTGGCGATATTTTCGTGCAGACTGATTTGGCGCGCACACTTCGCGCGATTGTGGCGGCTGAGAAGCGCAGCGCAAAGAAAGGCCGTCGCGCGGGGCTGATCGCGGCCCGTGAATACTTCTATCGTGGTCCGGTTGGACGTCGCATTGGTGATTACATGCAGCAGAATGGCGGGCTGCTCGCCGCCGAAGACATTGCGCGCTTCAAAGCTCGGGTGGGCCAACCTGTCAAAGCAGACTATCGTGGCTACGAAGTTTACAAGGCCGGTTTCTTCACAGCTGGCCCGGCATTGGTTCAGTCGCTCAATCTGCTCGAAGGCTATGATCTAAAGGCCGCAGGCCATAACTCTCCTGAATACGTTCATACCGTTGTCGAAGCGCTTAAGCTGGCCCTCGCCGATCGCGACCGTTACTACGGCGATCCTGACTTCGTGAAGATACCGGCTGCCGAACTGCTTTCGAAAGATTATGCAAGGTTGCGCCGTTCGCTGATCGCGAAGGAGCATGCCTCGCTGGCTCAACAGCCCGGCGATCCGTCGAACATGAAGGCCATACTGGCCAGCGCCGTTCAACGCGTAAGTCGCGCCTCAGCCATGCAGGAAGAGGAGCGCGCAAACGATACGACCTGCGTTAACGTAATCGACAAGGATGGCAATCTGTTCAGCGCTACGCCTAGTGGGGCCTGGCTACCCGCGGTCGTCGCCGGAGATACAGGTGTGCTGATGGGCCAGCGTTTGCAATCAGCATTGACTGATCCAAACAGTCCAAACGTGGTCGCCCCAGGTAAGCGGCCACGCATCACTCTAACGCCCACCCTCGTGCTGAAGGCCGGCGTCCCCTTCATGGTGTTGAGCACACCGGGAGGCGACAATCAGGACCAGGCCCTGCTCCAGGTGTTCCTCAACATCATCGAATTCGGTATGAACCCACAGGAGGCGGTCGAAGCGCCGCGCTTTGACACGCAGCATTACATCAGTTCTTTTGACGATCATGAGTTCCTCCCGGGCTCTCTGAATCTGGAATCGCGTATCGATGAAAAGACCATCGCCGAACTCAAAACGCGAGGACACAAGGTGAAAATCCAAACGGCGTATGGAACGCTTTCGGCGCCGACTGTGATTATTTACGATGTGGCTTCGGGAGTTTCTTCAGCCGGCGCCGATCCCAGACGTGGCAGGTATGCAGTCGCGTGGTGAATACAGGCTCTCTACCTGTTGCGGGCTTTGAACCTTTTCGACAGCTGAGACGTACCAAGAGCTTAGGACGACCAACGTTATGTTCTGCCCGACTTGTGGAAACGCTTTGTCGCAGCAGTTGAAGTATTGCAACCGCTGCGGCGCCAACCTTGCTACCACGGATGCAGTCCGCGCCGTGGAAAAGCGTCTCGATGAATATCTCGACGGCTTATTCTGGATTACTGTCTTAGGTCTCGCTTTCATCATCGGCGGCATGCTGCTGCTGAAGAAATTTCAGTTTAGCGAGACCCTGATCGTGGCCTACATGGTTCTGAGCGGCGCTGCATTTCTCGTAAACTTCGCCATTAATCTTCGAGAGGTTCAGCGAATCAAACGGTCCAAAGAAGGTCCCGTGGAAATCGAAGGGCGCACTACCAGCGAACTCAATTTACCACCGGTGCATGACAGTTTGTCTGCATTACCAAGCGTCACTGAAAACACGACTCGCAGTCTGCAGGAAATTCAAACTCCCATTAGCGAGGTGAAGAAACATGGCAGAAGCGCCGTCACTCTTCCGAATAATCCTACAGGTTGATGACCTCGATAAGGCCGAGGAGTTTTACGGCAAATTGCTCGGCGACTCCGGCAGAAGAATTCCCTATGCATCTCGCCATTACATCGATTGCGGCCCCGTAATCGTGGCGCTGGTCGATCCATCCATCGATGGCGAACACGCGAAGCCGCTGCCCGACTACATATATTTCGCTGTCGACAACATTGAAGAGATTTACGCCCGCGCGAAGGAACTGGGTTGCCTCGCCACCGACAATGTTCACGGCGCCGCGTCCGGTGAGATAGTAAAACGCCCGTGGGGCGAACTCTCGTTTTACGCCAATGACCCGTGGGGTAACGGCCTTTGCTTTGTCGACAACACCACACTCTTTACCGGTCGCTGACCAATGTCAACGGCAATAACAGGCGTATAGAGCACAAGCTTTAGCTTGCTTCTCACGCAAGAGGCACCCTGAAGGTTGTACTGGCTTTGCCCGAAAAGTCCGGCATTTCGCTTCTCGGTGCAACCTCGGTGTTCTCTGTGTCTCCGTGGTTGATTTATGGAGCCGGAAACTTTACCACGGAGACACAGAGAACACTGAGGTTACACAGAGATAGCATCTGAGGCAGTTACTTTTCGGGCAAAGCTGGTTGTACTCTGTACGCCTGGATCCAAGAGGCCCTATGCCAAGTCTAAAATGTGAGGATTGTGGACTAACCAACTGGGATAACGCCGCTAACTGTAAGCGGTGCGGCGCAGATCTTTTCCACCTGCTGCAACCAAAGCCAAAAGTGTGGAACTGGTTCGTTGCCTACTGTGCACTTATGGCTTCGATGTATTTCCTCTGTCTGGTCGGGGGTATCGTTGTACTGGTAGCTGAACCATCGAGCACCGGAACATCGGCAGACGAAGCTGCAATCATGGGACTCATTTTCGCTGTGATGGGTCTCATCTTATCCATACCGTTTGCTATCGGGCCGTTCTTACCACGCAGACCCGGAGTTTGGATATTCGATCTGGTCTTGATCTGCATCGGGCTGGGCAGTGCCTGTTGCCTGCCCATAAGCATTCCACTACTGCTCGCCTGGCTCAAGCCGGAAACCAAAGCCTACTTTGGCAGGAAATAGTTCATCTTCAAGAGGAGGAAAGCTTTGAACTCGGAGAGCAAAGGACGACGCATAGCAGCCTGGATCCTGACGATCGTGATTAGTTTGCTTTTCATTGTCAGTGCAGTAGCCAAGTTCATGACACCGGCGGAGGTGCTTCTAGCGGTGGAGAAGTGGGGCTTGAAGGACCACCTGATGCTCATTGCCGCAGGCGAACTGGTCAGCGCTCTCTTGTTTCTTGTTCCGCGCACACACTCGCTGGGAGTTTTACTGCTCTCGGCATACATGGGCGGAGCTATCGTCACACACATGCAAAACGCTGAGCCCTATTACACACAGGCTGTGCTGTTGGTACTCATCTGGGTTACAGGGTATCTGCGTTATCCGGAGTTGTTGCAGAGTTTCAGAACCGCGAAGGACTAACGTGTCACCTAACCGATTGCGGTCGCGGCTGCATGACCTCCTTGGAGTGCGCCGCCTTGTCGGCGCTTTGGCCGGTTGTGACTTGTCGCAACCACCTTGGACTACACGCCTTCTGAATCGCAAAAGCATGTTTCGCCAGAAGGTGTGCCGACAGGCCGCCACGGGCCAAAGCGCCGACAAGGCGGCGCACTCCAAGGAGGGGCCCGGATTGTTGCACACTGTGCGAACGCTGCTCCCACTTGCGTTATTGTTCTTGTTTATTCCGACATCAACTGCTGCCCAGCAGAGGGCACAAGTCCAACAAACCTACATCCGCGTAAACCAACTGGGCTATGACCTCGCCGGCGCGAAACTCGCTGTAGCCTTTGCTAACGACCCTTTGCCAAATCGATTTAGGATAGTCGACGCGCAAACTCAACAAACCGTATTCACCGGTGTTGCGAAACCGATTCCTGGTAGCTGGGGAAATTTTGAGCATCACGCCGAGCTCGACTTCTCTCAATTCAGAACGCGCGGTCGATTCCTTATCAGTTTTGACAATACCCAGTCTGCCCAATTCGAGATCGGTCCGGCAGTCTATCAAAGCCTTCCCGACCAGAGTCTTGAGTTCATGCGCCAGCAGCGCTGCGGTTACAACCCCTGGGTCGATGCCGTCTGCCATTCCTTCGACGGAAGGACCGCCTATGGTCCCTTGCCTGCCGGTACTTATATGAATGCATCCGGAGGTTGGCACGACGCCGGCGATCTGCTGAAGTATCTACTCACGTCGAGCAATGCTACCGCCCAACTGCTCCTCGGCTACGAACTTACTCCGGCATCTTCCCGATCGCGTGTTTTCAAAGATCGCATGAACGCCTGGGGCCAGCCTCGCGCAAATGGAATTCCCGATCTTCTGGACGAAGCGCGTTGGGGGCTCGATTGGATGCTGCGTTTACATCCCGCACCCGACCACCTTTACCACCAGGTTGCTGACGACCGCGACCATCGCGGGTGGCGACTCCCCCAGAATGAAACGGTTGACTATGGTTGGGGACCAGGCAGCTATCGCGTCGTCTATTTTGCGGACGGAAAGCCGCAGGGCCTGCGGCAATACAAGAGTGAATCGAATGGAATATCCAACCTTGCTGGACGATACGCGGCGGCCATGGCCCTCGGTTATCAAATCTGGAAACGAGATGCGCGATTAAAGGATTACGCCAACACGCTTTTGCGCGCCGGCCGCGAAGTCTATGCAATGGGAAAGGCGAAGGAGGGCGTGCAACAGGGAAACTCTTATGGCGCGCCTTACCGCTACGCTGAAACCACCTGGGCCGACGACATGGAATGGGGTGCGGCTGAACTGTTTCGAGCGACTGGTGAACGACAGTACTTAAAAGATGCCACGCGGTATGCTCGACTGGCCGCAGCTGAGTCATGGATGGGGCGCGAGGACGCCGGCCATTACCAATTTTATCCATTTATGAACCCCGGCCATTTCAGGCTTTACGATCTTGTTCAGCCGTCAATCAAGAAAGTGCTTGCGGGATACTATCGCGAGGGACTCGATCGAACGGTCCAAGCCGGAGAAAAGAATCCTTACGACATCGGTGTACCTTTTATCTGGTGTTCAAACAACCTCGTCGTAGCCCTTGCTACACAGGCACTGCTCTACGAAAAGATGACCGGCGATTCCCGGTATCGTGACTTCGAAAGCAAGCAAACCGATTGGTTACTTGGCCGAAATCCCTGGGGCACTTCAATGATCACCGGGATTCCGTCAGGCGGGGTCTATCCGCGCGATGTACATTTGTTTACGGTGGGCATTCTTAAACGCCTGGTAGTCGGCGGGATAGTAGACGGGCCGGTATACAGAAAAATATTCCAGTCACTACGAGGCGTTGGCATCACTGAACCCGATCCGCTCGCGCCTTTTCAGGACGAGCGCGCGGTCTATCATGACGACATTAAAGACTACGCATCGAACGAACCGACCATGGATGGAACCGCCTCGGCGATCCTACTCTGGGCATTAAAGGCCAATCGCTGAGTTATGCAACTCCTGTTTTTACTCCTCCTGGTATTGGCTCCATTCGTAATCCTCTCGCTGGCGGGTCGCTGGATTCCCCGGCTTAAATTGCCCCGAAGCGTACGTGCCAGGGTGGGCCTTTCAATTTTCTTCGCCTTCGCCGCAATCGGACACTTCATCAGGACCGAACAAATGGCGGCAATGTTGCCACCGTGGGTGGCCTATCGCGTCGAGTTGATCTATGTAACCGGAGTTTTGGAGTTTCTCGGCGCCGTGGCCGTCTGGATTCCTTCGCTAATGAGATTAGCCGGTGTCTGTCTAATCCTCATGCTCATCTTCGTTCTTCCATCCAACATCTATTCCGCGATCGAAAGGGTAGACTTTGGTGGACATGCCGCTGGTCCAATCTATCTGTTGGTGAGAGTCCCCTTCCAACTATTCCTCATCTGGTGGACGTATATGTCGACGGAACAGAATTGGTTTAGGCTGCGAAGCAGTCGCCAATAGTCCGAACAAACTTATGGCTGGTCACAGTTAAGAATTGACATCCGCCGCTGGTTGGCATAAGAAACGTTCGCGCTTTTCTCTAACCAGTCGCTGCCAATTAACGACTGGCCTTAATCCTCGATTCGGCGGAAAAGGAGCTCCCCATGAACTTCCGAAGAACCCTTATGCTGTGCTCGGCCTTTCTGATTCTTCTGACCTCAGTTGCCGGCAACAGTCTCACAGTTACGCAGACTCGGCCTCAACCCAATCCCGTCCTGGTTCTCAGCGGCTTCGAGTTCTTTAAATCGAACGGGAAAGACTTCACGCGTTACACTTACTTTGTTGAGAATTCTGACGCTTTTCCTAACGAACTGTTTGCCGCTGCACCAACCCTGCCGCCTTGCGGCGCCAACACGAAGGCCGCGCGCACGTGGGTAGATTTCTATGATTCCAGGGGAAAGAGACTCAGTGGATTTTGCGCGCTCGGCAAAGCAAGCGACCTTAACAAATTATGGTTCGCGCTCGAGCAGGACGAAGTACCTCCAAGCTACGTCTATATCGAGTTAAATGATCGGCAGACAAACACCAAGTACAAATCGAATCTCGCGGACACCACGCTGTGAACCGACGGGCCGGTCCAAGCCGAATTAGAAAAGCGGTCTTGCATATCAATGCAACTGCTTACTTCGTCCCCTATACTTACGAAGCATGAAAACGAGTCTGGGGGGACGTTGGCAAAGATGGATTGGATTGACTTAATTCAGTGGCCGGCTATGGCAGTGACCGTGGTGGCCGCCTGGCTAATAGCTTCGCAAAGAAAATTCAAAAGGAATTGGGCGTTCTGGTTATTTCTTCTGAGCAACCTGCTATGGATAGTTTGGGGTTGGCACGACCGAGCCTATGCGCTCATTCTTCTCCAGCTCTGCCTGGGATTCCTTAACATTCGCGGCGTCTTGAAAAACCGCGACAGCGGCTAATCCTCGGAGGCCAAGTCTGAAAATCAAATTCTGCTTCGCCGCTTTGTTGGTAATGGCTTCGTTGCTTGTATTCGCAACGTCTGCACCCGTAGTCCCGCAATTTCAGAACCCGGAGAAACCTCAGCTACGCTGGTACAAAGGGAATACTCATACTCACACGTTGAACAGCGATGGCGATTCAACGCCTGACGAGGTTGTGCGCTGGTATCGCGAGAATGGTTACCACTTTCTGGTGCTCACCGATCATAATTTTGTCACCAGCGTCGACGGTCTTAATGCACTCCACGCCGCCGACGAAAAGTTTATCGTCATCAAGGGCGAAGAAGTGTCCGACGTTTTTGCCGGTAAACCAATTCACGTGAATGGTCTGAATGTCTCGCGCGCCGTTGAACCTCAACACGGAAAGAGTGTGCTCGACACGATTCAACGGAATGTGGACGCGATACGTGCTGCTGACGGAGTTCCTCACATCAATCATCCGAATTACGAGTGGGCAATTACGGCCGACGATCTCAAGCAGGTTCAGAATGACAAACTCTTCGAGATCTATAACGGTCATCATCTAGTGAACAATCATGGCGGTGGTGGCGTCCCGGGTCTTGAGGAAGTTTGGGACACCATCCTTACAGGGGGCAAACTGCTTTACGGAATCGCAGTTGATGATGCCCACACCTTCAAACAGCCGTGGAACAAAAACAGTGCTCGGCCCGGGCAGGGATGGGTCATGGTGCGGGCCGCGCGTCTGAGCACCGAAGCCATACTTACGGCCCTGGAGACTGGCAACTTTTACGCGTCAACTGGTGTAGAGCTGACGGATTATCAGGTCAACGATAAGCAAATACGGATCACGATCAAGCCACAGGGGTCTAGCAGGTATCGTGTGCAGTTTATCGGTCCAGGCGGACGGGTATTGAAGGAGGCGATTACTAACACCGCGGAGTATCAGTTTCAAGGTGATGAAACCTATGTCCGCGCTAAGGTCCTGGAATCAAATGGTAAGGTCGCGTGGACACAGCCGGTGTGGCGCAAACAGAAGTAGAAGAAAATCCAACCAGCACGCGGAAGCGGGCTGGAATTCGGACCTGAGAGCACGAACGTATCGTGCTATCGAATCTCCAAGTCGGCTACCACCGGAATGTGATCGGAAGCCAGGGTGTTCACGACCCAAGCCTTTTTTGTTCTCACCTTGTCTGCACGGCGCGTGAAAATGTAGTCGATGCGCTTCAACGGTTTGTCTGCCGGGTAACTCAGGCCCGCATCTTTCGACCCGGCGCGCATCCAAACATCGTCAAAGCCCGCCAGCATTAACTTGTAAGTACTCCCCGACGGTTCATCATTAAAATCACCGACCACGACTAAAGAGCCCTTCATGTTCTCAAGGAACTTCAACAGCTGTCCCGTCTCGAACAAACGCCCGTCATCAAACTGGTAATCGAGATGCGTGTTTACAAAGTTAATTATCTTGCCGCCCCCGATATCAACTTCAACGCGGATCATTCCTCTTCTCTCAGCTTCGCGACGGTTTTCGTACTTGCGGTGATCGATGTGTCGAATCGGAAAACGAGATAAAACTGCCACGCCATACTGGCCGCCTTGATAATCGAGATTATGCGCGAAGGCATAATGCATCCCGGTTAGTCCGGCGAGCTCTACGATTTCGTCGCGGCCTTCGGTCCGTTTCACGCCTCGATCAACTTCTTGCAGGCCTACCAGATCAGGCTTCTCTTTGTTAATGACGTCTGCGATGCGCTGCAAGTCAAGCTTCTTGTCCATCCCGACGCCAACGTGAATGTTGTAAGTCATCACGCGGAGGGTGTTCTTTGCCGCGTGCGTTGAGTGGGAATTCGAGAGAGATGGAAATAACGTAATTCCCAGAAACAGAAACGAGATTGCCGTGACGCGTATTGTGATTGCTTTTAACATTATTAGACTCATCGGGCGACTAATCTCATCGGGGGAAACCTTGAACGATCCACGAAACACACGAAACAAAACCAAAGGCGGATTTGGTTCGCGTTGTTTAGTGTAATTCGTGGATCGTCTTTTTTCTTTCTTGGTGAAATAGCGGCGCGCATTCTAACATGGCGACTCCTGTTTACAGTTTGATTACGATCTTCTGACGGAGCGAGCTGGAGCTTGACCTCTGACCCACTTCAAATTTTGTCACTTGTCGCGGCAGCGTTTGCCGCGGGTGTGATCAATTCGATTGCCGGCGGTGGCACGCTTATAACATTCCCGGTTTTGATCTGGATGGGACTCGATGCCAAGGTTGCCAACGCCACCAGCACGGTGGCCTTGTGGCCGGGACTGTTTGGCGGACTGTTCGGCTACCGCAAGGAACTGGAGAACAGTTCATCGATTCTCTTGCGGCTCGGGATCACTAGTGTGGTCGGGGGAGCGATAGGCGCGTGGCTCCTGATCTGGACGCCGTCTCCAGTCTTTGCGCGGTTGGTTCCCTTTTTGATCCTGTTCGCCACGATCCTATTCATGGCCCAGGGCCCGATCAACAGTCGTTTGCGGCTGCAATCGATTGTGGACCAGCCGAAGGCGAGTTGGTGGTTAGGGGCAATCGTGTTTCAGTTTTTCTCTTCCATGTATGGAGGTTATTTCGGAGCAGGTAACGGCATACTTATGCTTGCGGCCCTCGGGCTGCTGGGCCTGCAAGACATCAACCGCGCCAATGGGATCAAAAACTTCCTGGGCATTTGCATTAATAGCATCGCGGTCCTGAGTTTTGCGCTAACGGACCTTGTCGTTTGGCCCATCGCACTAATGATGGCCGGGGCGGCCTTGATCGGCGGTTATGCCGGATCAAAGGGTGCCGTCCGTGTGGGCCAGAGCGTTGTTCGCAAAGCGATCGTGGTAATCGGGTTCGTGATCACGTTTGTGATGGTGTGGGAACTCTGGCGGTAATAGTGAAACTTTAGCTTCCTTAAGGTAGGGAAGGAGGGCTTGCTCTCGCCCTTTGTTAACAGGTCCTCACCGGATCACCAAAGAGCGGGGGCAAGCCGTCCTTCCCTACCTCGAGGTGGCCGCGATCCCTTTTGAATCGATGCCAACCTTGACTAACTTAAAACTCCCGCGGGAGTTTTACACGCGGCCAAATGTCCTCACGGTCGCGCGCGAGCTGCTCGGTAAACTTCTCGTTGTTCCCGCACGCGGCGGCCGTCGCGTCTCAGGCATTATCGTTGAAGCCGAAGCCTATCGTGGCCCACAAGACCGCGCGGCCCACTCATACGGCGGCCGCCGAACTAAACGAACCGAAACCATGTATGGAATTGGCGGCACCGCTTACGTGTTCTTTGTTTACGGCATGTACAACCAATTTAATGTGGTCACCAGTGGTGTAGACACGCCTCACGCGATTTTGATTCGTGCGCTCGAGCCGGTTGAAGGGATAGCGTTGATGCGTAAGCGCCGACATGAGCAGCCGCACCACAATCTCACAAATGGTCCTGGAAAACTTTGTATTGCAATGGATATTGATCGGCGGCTTGATGGCGCCGACCTGCTGGGCAATAAAGTCTGGGTTGAAGAAGGAGGACGGATTCCGCGTTCGCGAATTATGTCTGGGCCACGAATAGGAATTGACTATGCCGAGGAATGGATCGAGAAGCCCTGGCGGTTTTGGATCAAGGACAATCCCTTTGTCAGCAGGTGATGCCGTAACGAAGCTGCGCACGGAATACAAGTTTAGCTTGCGGTAAGCAGGAATTTACTTCCTTCCCATCTTCGGACTGAGTGTAGGAAGCAAGGCTAGTCATAGCTTTTTCTCTGGGGCCTCAGCTGAAAATATCGAACTGCGAGCAGCCGGCGCACCTCGAAGAAGCCCCTCAGAGCTTAGATCTTCGTCAATCTCTTCCCAATGAATGCCGTAACCACCACCAGAAACCGTCCAGTTTTTCCTCTGTTGCTCGGTTGCCTGGAGAAGACGCGGATACCAGGCCAGGGGCACGATTATTCGCGTCCGTCTCTGAGGCGTAGTCAAATCCTTCAGTCGCTGCCGTATCTGATTTCCATGTGACGGATACGGTAACTCGCGACGATCAGAACCAGGGCTGTAACCACGATCAGACTGGGTATCGCGATCCAGGCCGGCGTTGGTTCAGCAACCACCGCGAAGGGACCTTCGTTCACCTGCACGGGCGCCAGCGAGTTGAGGTAGTGGATCACACTGACTTTTTTAAGTAGCGGTGGCATGAGGAAGTTGAGCCACTCCCAACCGTAAAGCACGATGGCCGGAATGATTGGATTGCGGAAGAATAAACCTACCACGAGGAAGAAGGCGCCGTATCCAATGCAGGCCAGAATCGTGACTCCGGCGTAAGTGAAAAGTTGGCCCAGGCCCGGACCTTCAAGAAAGAACCGTCCACTCTCGGACGGGAAATGCGGCACGTAGAGCAGCAGCATGCAAATGACCGTCGTGGCTGTGAAGAGAATGATCGAGGTGACCAGCCCCGAGAAATACTTCCCTACCACCAACACCTCACGCCGCACAGGACTCAGAAAGTAGAAGTGCAAACTTCTATCGATGATGTCGCCGCGAAAAAGGTTCATGAAGATCCAGGCACAGCCGAAGAAAACTACAGTCCGCAGGATCAACCCGCCGTAGTAGACCGCGAAAATCATGTTGTACTGCGTGAAGTCCAGCCATTCGCGGCCGGGAGGCGTAAAAGGGGCCAGCAGCGCGAGTGGCCCAATCGGCAATAACGCGAGCAGGTAAAGCAATATCGACCGGCGCCCGAGAAAGTTTTTCTCGATCTCGAGGCGGAAGATGGCACGGATCTGTCGGAACCAAAGCGACCATGGCAATGGCTGCTTACCGGTCTGCGCTGGTTGAATGTCTGCAGTTGAACTACTCATGACTTCCCTTCTCGAGACGCTGCATCCGCTTTGGAACTACGCTTCGCATCTGATACAGAACCCCGACGCGTCGGGGTAGCGCCGGATCCCAAAAGCTACTCGCATTTGCAAAGAAACTAGCTGAACGCTTCAAGGATGAAAGTAACCTCTGGGATCCGGCGCTACCGCGCTCGGTTCCGTAATACTTCACGTGCTGCTTCCTTCTGAGCCGATCAGGTACTGGTACACCGCGCTCAAGTCGTCGTCGACCGGCGCGACTGACTCGATATTAATTTCACCTTCAGCGACCACGCGATTCAGCAATAGATAGAACCGATCGGCGTCGCGTGTCTTTACAAACAGCCCGAGACGGTCGTCATGCAGCCGCGCTTCGACCACATGGTCCTGGTCAAAGACCTGGGCAGCCAGCTTAGACGGCTTGTCGCAGCGGATGAGAATCTGCATCGGGTGTTCTTCCATCTCATCGCGGACCCCGTGGATGTTTCCCTCCGCAACTACATAGCCGTTGTTAAGCAAGATCACGCGGTCGGACATCATGTCGACTTCATGCAGGATGTGGCTCGAGATAATCAGGTGAAGCCCCTCGGAGGCGAGTTTCCGAAACAAGGCAATTGTTTCCGCCCGGACCATCGGATCGAGTCCGTTCAAGGGCTCATCAAGAATCAATACATCGGGCTGATGTGCGATGGCTTGTGCCAGGCGAATGCGCTGACGCATTCCCTTACTGTAAGCCGCGACCTTTCTTTCCCCTGCTTCCAGCAGGCTCACCCGCTCGAGTGCCGTGGTTGTAAACTCGTCGGCTTTTTTCCGATCCATGCCGTGGACCAACAGAAAGGACCGGACAAACTCCCGCCCGGTTAGACCTCGCGGGAAAGAGTCAAACTGAGTGCAGTAACCAAGCTTACGAAAAAGTTGTTCGGGCTGGTCGGTTGGAATGTCAAGAATCGTGATGCGGCCGCGGCTTGGTCGCAGCAGTCCCGTCATCAGATTCATCAACGTCGACTTCCCCGCCCCGTTTGGTCCAACGAGACTGGTGATGCCTGGCTCAATCTGAAGATTCACACGATTGACGCCGAGTATCTCCCCATAAAACTTGGAGACGTCGTCGAATACAATCATGTGTGAAGAGTCTGTCATCTAATTACGGTTTAGCCGCCAAGAGCGCTAAGAAATACAAATCTAAAACACTTCGAGTAAACCACTTCTCAAACCCGTCTGGAATTGCCCTGGCGCTCTTGGTGTCTTGGCGGCTAGTCCTACCGCACCACCTCATACGCCTTTACTTTTCGCGAAAGCAGCGCGAGGCAAACAAAAGAAATCAAAAACAACACGGTCCACGAGACCCAGAGCGGCGGTTCCGTCAGCGCTACGCGCGTAGCAACATCACCATCGAAATCCGCGATGTAAGTAGTTGCAGACTGAAACTGCCCAAAGAGCCCGAGGGTGACATTGCGCATGTTTGCGTTGATGCTGACCAGACTGCCCCAGCGCGTACGAAATAGCTGGTTTATGACCTCTCCAAAAACTCCCGGGATGAAAAACAAACCAAGCAACGCGGCGCTGGCTATGACTCGCCATTTGACGAGCGCGGAGATCGCCAGCGAAAGCAGCGCCAACAGAATTATCCAAACCACGCTGCTGATGAAAATAGCTCCCGCTATCGACAGGTTGTCAGCGAACCATTGCCATCCCTGGAGATACGATTGAAACGCAAACAACAATAGTTGCGGCACCCAGGTCATCAATGACAGCAGGATCAAAAGGACAGCCATCTTGCCGAGCACATACTCAGCACGTGAGAACGGCCGGCACAAGTAAAGCGGTAAAGCGTTATTTCTAAGATCGCGCGCCACTAGCGGTGGGCCAACAAGCAGAGTCACGAAAAACGCAAACCCGTTTTGCAGGCTGGCGAAGGTCATAAAGAACGACGCGTCAATCGGCAGCAACTCCCGCACGTTGACTTGCAGAATCGCGAGTGCGTTTACGTTGTGATGCAGGTAGATCAGGATCGCTTCGACGAGTAGTGGCAGGAAGCAGATAACGAAGAAGCCCGTGAACAATTTGGACTTGAAAACGTCACGGAAGGCATGACGCGGAATCACCATGAAGCGGTTCCAATCCGGCGTCAGCTTGCCGAGAAACTGTTTATAGGTCAGCTCATAGACCGCCATTGCCGTTCTCCATCGCTTTCAGGAAGATGTCTTCCAACGAATCACGTTTGTAACTCAGGCGCCGGATCTGCAAACCGTGGTCTGAAGCGATTCGGTAAAGGTCGCGCACCTCGGCGCCACCCTGTAGAACAATTTTCAGCCGGTGGTCGCCGGTGACTGCGTATTCACAGCCGAGCTTGCTTAAGGCGTCAACAAACTTGTCCTGATCGCCGCGCGTTTCCAACAGCAAAAACTTGCGATTAGATTTGCGCTCTTCCTCGAGGTTGCAATAAACAGCCAACCTCCCGTCCTTCAGAATCAAAATCTCCTCACAGCACTCTTCAACGTCACGCAGCAGGTGTGACGAAAGGACAATGTTGGCCTTACCGCTGTCGCGAATCTCGCGCACCAGTTTTATCATCCTCTGCCGCGCCGGCGGATCGAGACCGTTGGTAGGCTCGTCAAGAAAGATTAGTCGAGGTCCATGTACGATTGCCTGGGCCAGCTTCGCGAGCTGCTTCATTCCCAATGAATACGTATCAATGCTGCGGTAACGAGCTTCGCCGAGACCCACATAGAACAACGCTTCATGGGCGCGTTCGAGCGCGGCTTCTGAGGGCAGGCCAGAGAGCTCGGCCATCAAACGCACAAAACGCACAGCGCTCATCTTTGCGATGAACGAATCGCGCTCGGGCATGTAACCAATTAGAGATCGTATTTGCTTTGCGTCGGTGGTGATGTCGCGCCCGAAGATGTGGGCGGTGCCGGATGATGGTTCGTGAAAACCGAGCAGGGTGTGAATCAGCGTAGTCTTGCCGGCGCCGTTCGGGCCTAACAAACCAATAGCGCGACCACGAAGTTCGCCTTGCAGGTTTTGCAGGATTGGGCGGCCGCCAAACTTAACGCTCAGATCGTTGAGATCGATGACCGGCGCAAAGTTCGCGGGGTCTTTGAGTCGAGCCTGTTCCTGTAGTGTTTCCGCTACCGCCATCGTGCAGACTTTATATCCGTGTTCTGATAATTCCAAACGAAGCCAAGGCCGAATGCCGTGCCCATCAGTATGAATGCACCGATGAATGCAAACGCTTCTGCCGCTCCTAAAGTTCTACCGATTGCCAAAATTCCGATTAAAAAAACCGGGATGTTGATAATTAAAGCAGATGCGAGCGGGAAGAGCGCAGCCGGACGGCAACCGCCGAGGCGTTTTCGTAACCAGAACAGGGATGGCGCGTACGCGAGCGAAAAAAGCAACGCTGCGACGATCAATGAGGAGATCGTTGCGCCTTTAATGTCTGCCATACTCAAAGATTCGCCCTCAACGACGAAGAAGATAAACATGATCGCTGAGAGGCCAAGTAGCCAGGAACCAAGCGAGATTGAGATGAGCTTCATAAGAGAAGGGTGTGGGGTGTAGGGTGTTGGGTGTCGCGTGTGGATGTTGGGTAAAGGGGAAGGGGGAATGGGGAAAGGGTATCGGGTGTCAGGTTTCACTAAAACACCCGACACCCAACACCCAACACCCTTCTTCCCTACTTCTTCATTCCCCTTTGCAACACGCTCTGGATTTCCAACGCGTTAGGTACTCCCATAATCGTCGCTGGACTTAAACCAAACGGACCACCTTCGGTGTTGGCTGCAAACGTGATGCTGTCGCCTTTGGCGTACGCGTACGCCAGAGTTGGCGGCATGTCAGCTGCCATCGCCTTGATAGCTTGTTGCGGCCCCTGCGGCAGGTTTTGTGCGCGGCTGGCGATGCCTTCCGCGAACGGCTGCACGAGCGGCGCCAGGTTGTGATAGAAAATGGCCGAGAAGTTTGCATTCCCGTCGGCAGGCAAACCCGCCGTGAAACGCGATGAGCGCAGCAAGCTGTAACCCTGCTCCTGTGCACGCACCGAGCGCTCGACCATCGCACGACTTGGACCCATTACCATATAGCCGTTGACGTAAGTGTAGTTAACTTCCACCAGCCCGAAGTCGCTTGACTTGAGTGTGTAGTAAGGACGGCCGCCAATTTCTGCGCGGTCCCAAACCAGTCCGCTCTTGCCAAACCTCGCCGCTTCTTTGTTTACTTCCGCGACGATGCGCTCCAGCGCTTCCTGTAGATGCTGTGAATCGTTTACTTCAAATACCATCTTCCAGGACGGCGTCGGCAGAATCGGGCCATCAATCGCAAAGGCAAACTCGCCACCGAGAGGTGCTGCGATGTCCTTACGAATATCAACGCCACGGTCTGCCTGTTGCTTGTCCAGGTTTTTCTTCAGGTCGGGCGAAATGGTTTCAATCACTCCCAGCAGATCGTCAACCAGTCTCACAGGATCCTTGACCACAAATCCCGCGACCACGTTGGCATCCGGAGAAATGTATTCAAGTGAACCCATCGGCGCGGGCGCAGCCAGCCATGAAGGAATGCCACGCTGTGCTTCACTGAAAGAGACGGTCGCCTGCGTCTGGGTCTTGCCACTAATCGCCTTCTTCTGATCCAGGACGAAATACTTAAGATTCAAGATACCGAGTTGGTGCAAAGCGCTTTCGCCCTGCGTTGCTGAGGCAGCGTTTTTCGATCCTACTGCGTTCTTCAATATCTCGGGCTTCGCTTTTTCGATCACGCGTTCGAGATTTGCAGCAACCACCAGACCCGCGCCTTCCAGGTAAACCTGGGCTACGCGATTATGAAACGGTGTCGAGGTGAAACTGCTTCGTCCGCCACCCCGGACCACTGCCGCTACATCCTGAAGCTGCTGCAACTTCGGGCTTGCTGCAAAAAGATCGCTTTGAATCCAAACGTACAACTCGTCGACCTTCTTGCCAGCTTCAACTGCAGGGGCAGTTGCGGCGGCCGGGTCGGCAACGAAGCGAATCTCCGGTCTTCCCTGCTGATTGCCGGCGTATTTGGCAATCTGCTGCTCGAGAAACTGTTGCAAACCAGCCGAGTTCTTTAGCTCAGCCAGTACGAGGGGCGCCACCGGGTCACCCTTTCCATCCATCGAGACCGATACCGCAATCTCATCGCCCAGGTAGTCGCCGAATTCACGAATCGTGCCCATCACCTGGTCGAGGTTGTGGCCACGCTCTTCCGAATTCTTCTTCCCATACCATGCGCGCAAAGCAGCGTTTTGATTGATGCGGTCCTGCATGATGCGGTGTGACTCAACGATGGTTGACGTCAGATTCGGCAGGGCTGCGTAAACTGTGGTGTTCTCCGGCATTAGATCCAGCAGATGCGTAGAGTTGCGTACGCCTGGCTGAGAAACTTTGCCCAATTCCTTGTTTAAAGCCGTGAAGGCAGCAAGCGTCTCGGCGTAACGCGCCGCATTGCGACTCCACGCCACTTCGTCTTTCAGCGCAACTTTTTCAATTGACGCACTGGTGGTGGCCTGCTCCCCGGCACGTATCACGCGTTCATTGTTGGCATGGTCCAAATGGACTTCGCCTTCAATCACGGAGACACGCGAACCCTTGGTTCCGTTGTTAACGGAAAAGATTGTGCCCGTCACGGACACACGCGAGTCGCCAGTGTCGACGAAGAGATGCTGCTTGCCCTGTTTCGCCGCTTCCACCAGGATCGACCCACGGTCGAGATGAATCGTGGTGCCCTGAAGATTTTTGGTTATGTAAAACTCGGACCGGTCCTTCACTTCAACGACCGAGCCGTCGCCCAAACGGATGAACGCATGCGCGTCTTTCGCGGTGCGCAACCGATCTCCCTTTTGAAGCTTATCGCCGGCGGTTACTGGAATGCTGCGCGTATCGGCGATTTGGAAAACCTGACCTTCAGCAGCCTGCACGGTTGCTTCCAGGTCTCCACCGAGCGGCGCATAGCGTTGAATTAGGGGCAACGCCACGAGTCCGACTCCAATCACCAACACGGCTGCGATACCCCAACGAAGCACAACAGGGGAAATGCTGTAACGCCGGGTGACTGCCGCCTTTTTCGCGGGAGCCATACGACGAGAGCGCGCGTCCTTCATCGCCTTGCGGCAGGGGATACATTCGTGTGTGTGATCAACCAGCAACAGCGAGCGGGCTTCCGAAAGGCTCCCGCTCAAGTGGGCCGGAATGAGTGACTGAAAATCGGCGCAGCTCTCAATTCTTTCGGCCGCCAGCGTTTCAGTCGTTTGTGCGGGGACCTCAACGGCGAGGCGAGCCCAAACACGCTCCGCCGCCTGGTTCACCGCTGCAGGATCAATTTGCTCGCTCCGCATTTCAGCGGTCGCCTTGTCGAGGATGGCGTCAAAATCATTATTGCTTTTCATGATGTGTCTCCAGAAAGTGCCCAATCTCTTTTCTCAGTCTTGTGCGAGCGCGATGCAGTACCACGCCCACGACCATTTGCGAAGTGTTCATCATCTTCGCGATTTCCTGATTGTCGAAGCCTTCGTAATAGCGCAGGACAAACATTTCCGCCGCCGTCTTTCCTAAACGGGCAACAGCCGCTCGAATAAGTTCATGGAGTTCCCTGTCGGCGTGTTCTGCCTCAGGGCTTTGAAACTTGCTCTCGAGCGCATCGGCATCCAGGTCGCTGATGCCGACTGACCTTGCCCGCGTTCGGCTTCGCATCAAATCCAGCGACGCATTAATTGCCGCCCGGGACAGATAGGCTTCGGGGTTTGCCGAAAGGTCATAGCCTTCGGGGCTTTTAACAAGCCGCAAAAACACGGTTTGCAGCACGTCTTCCGCGTCGGCCGGGCTGCCAGTAATGCGATGCGCAGTGCGGAAAACGCGGTCGTGATGCGTTTGGAAGAGAGCTTCAAGCTCTCCGGGGGGTTCTTTTACAAGTCTCAAAGTTTGTACGGCTGCCAGCACAGTTGCCTCCTAAAAATCGCCTTCCACAGGTACAAACGAGGCTCAGGAGGATTTATTAACAGGTTTCTTACAGAACCCCGACGCGTCGGGTAGCGCCGGATGCTGGAAACAACTTGGCGTTTCAGGGGAAAGCACTCGAAAAGGCGCGAAAACACTAAAGTTGCACGCTCAGGCAGCCCTATTAACATGCCGAAGTAGCCTCTAGCATCCGGCGCTACCGCGCTCGGTTCTGTATCGGACTACTCGCCTCATTCCAACTCCAACAGCCAGATATCGCTTTCAGATGAGAAGAGCGTGAAGTACAGGAGCCGGGCATCCCGGCTGACGGCGACGGCTCGAATATGCTCTTGCGGGTGCGAAAATATTTCGCGCACTCTTTTCGTCTCAGTGTCTGCGATGAGGGCTTTGCCTTCGCGCGAGAAAATAAACCGGCGACTATCCGGTAGCCACATTGGCTGCGACGCGTAGTCGGTCACCTTTTCATAGCTTTTCGTTTCGAACGAGTAGTATCCGCTACCGTCTCCGCCGCTCCCGCTAAACTGCCCGCATAGTTTTCGCCCGTCCGCTGACCAATCCCAGGCGACAAAGTGGTCATCCGGATTGTTCATCGGCGGTAGAGGCTGCGGGGTTTGCTCCTGCCAACTCTTGCTTAAATCAATCGTGTACCACAAGCGATCCGTCCGAAAAAGCAATTGGTTGCCGTCAGGCGACCAGAGCGGAAAACTTGTGTCCCCGGTGCTGCGAAACGTTACCTGGCGAAGGTTCGTGCCATCCGCATCAATCATCCAAATTTCGTACGCTCCGCTTCGGTCCGAAACGAAAGCTATTCTCTTGCCGTCCGGAGACCATCGCGGATACCGGTCAAAGAACTTATCGTTGGTTAAGTCGCGCGAATTGGTCCCGTCACGGCTTAGTAAAACGATGTCGTCCTGAGTACGACGCGGCACGCGCATGACAAATTGTTTGCCATCAGGCGACAGCTCGGGACGAACGATTTGGCGATCCCCTCGAGTGATCCAGAAAGGTTCGCCCGTCGTCTTCTCCTTGTTTGCGTCAAACTCCATAGCCTGGATGTTTGATTGATTATTCGTCTGAACATAGATCATCCGCTTGCCATCTCGCGAGAAATTCAAATGCCCGCTGAACTTCGAAGGTGTGACTACCGCCTCTGGCTCGGATAAAATTTTGCCCGTCTGTTCGTCTATCGCAACGCGCCAGAAGTTCATGTTTCCGCTGCGATCGCTGGCAAAGTAAAGATACTTCCCATCCGGCGACCAAACCGGGTTCCAGTTTGTCGAAGCATCCTTCGTAATTACCAGCGGTTCGCCTCCATCACGAGCAATAGTTGCAATGTCGCTTCTGCCGACGCTGGGAGGCATGAACCAAAACGCGATGCGTGCGCCGCTCGGCGACCACATAGGTTGCATAGCGTCGCGGTCCGTTAATAAGCGCTTTGCCCCCGTTTCAACGTTCACAACCCACAGCTTGCTGGGTTTATTGTTTCTGACGTTTGGCATAACACGGCCGGCCTCGCTAAAGACGATCTCCTTGCCGTCAGGCGACCAGGATGGATGAAACCCTCCTTCCGTAATTGGACGCAGGTTTTCCCCGGTGGCCTCCATCAAATAGATCCCTGCGGGTTCGCGGTTTGAGCGAAAGGCTATGCGGTCTCCATCTGGAGAAAAGGCCGGTTGAGAGTCGTCGGCAGTGGAGTCTTTGGTTAACCAAGTTAGATTTTTCCCACCGACACGTTGCAGGACCAGATCAAGGTTGCCATTAGCGTTGCTCGCGTACACAAAACTCTTCCCGTCAGGCGCGAGGCTGGGGAAGAATTCTGTTCCTGATTGATCGGTCAGTTGGTTGTGAGTGGCGCGTGTCCAATCCGGGGCCGACGGCCTTGACTTGAAAAACACCCAACCCGCAATAACTGCGAGCAGGATTGCCAGGCCGGCAACCATGGGCCAGATCCACCGGCCGGATCTTCGGCGTTTGGCGAGACCCGCAATTACTCTCTGGTGCGAACTGGACGGGGCGGAGTCTATTGCCCGCAACAAACGCCGGACATCGGCGCGAAAATCCGAAGCGGTCTGATACCGCAGTTCACGATCCTTTTCCAGGGCTTTGTCGAGGACGAGGTCCAACTCGATGGGTAGGTTGGGATCTGAATTCGTGACCGCGGTAGCTTCACCCGAAAGGATCGCATTAACTGTCGACTGGCGCGTCGCGCCCTGGAAAGGCTTCTGCTTGGTAACCAACTCGTACAGTACGACACCCAGACTCCAAATATCCGTGCGTTGATCGATCGTCTCTCCAGTCGCCTGCTCGGGTGACATGTATGCGAGAGTGCCCATGGTCGCTCCAGCCTGGGTGTAAGCGGGGTTTGGTGAGCTCATGGATCCTGCAGCTTCGGTGAGCTTCACCAGGCCAAAATCCAGGACCTTCACATATCCGTCGCCACGGACCATGATGTTGTCAGGCTTGACGTCCCGATGAATAATTCCCGACTGATGGGCGGCGGAAAGGGCTTCCGCCACCTGGGCAACAATCGAGAGAATATCTCTCAGCTTGAGACCACCGCTCATCATGGCCCGCAGTGTTTGACCTTCGACAAACTCCATAGCGATGAAGTGAAGATCATCGATATTACCCACCTCAAAGATGGTGATGAGATTGGGATGATTGAGAGCAGAGAGTGCGTGGGCCTCACGCTCGAAACGATTGGTACGCTCGGAGTCGGCTACAAATTGGAAGGGAAGAATTTTGAGAGCCACGCGGCGATTGAGTTTGCTCTCGCGTGCCAGGTAAACCTCGCCCATTCCACCAGCGCCCAGCAGTTTCTCGATCTGGTAGGTGCCAATCTGCTTTCCTGCCAGTGAAGCGTGCGAACTGAGGTTGGCATTCTGTGCGAGCGCCTGCGCCGCCACCTTCATGGCTGAGCGCTCCATGAAACCCGACGCTTGCGACTGAGCTTTGACTAAACTCAAAACCTCTTCACGCAATTCATCGTTGCCATCGCAGGATTCCACCACAAACTGCTCTCTCTGGTCGGGAGGCAGCTCTAGAGCGGCGTCGAACAACGCGTCAACTTGTTTCCACAACTCAACGTTCATTCATTCCACCCTCGATCATGGACACCTCCTTGGAGTGCGGTGCCTCGTCGGCGCTTTGGCCCGCGGCGGGTAGGCGCCGCGCTCGTTGACTAGCATCAGGCGCACCGTGGTCGCGCCAGGCCGCGGCGGACCAAAGCGGTGACAAGGCACCGCACTCCAAGGAGGTGTCTTACACGCGACTGAGCTCGCGATAAAGCCAGGCTTTTGCTTTGTTCCATTCACGCATGACCGTGATAGGCGCCACCTTCATCACTTCCGCTGTTTCCTCGACACTGAGGCCACCGAAGAAACGCAACTCCACAATCTTGCTCTTTCGTTCGTCGATCTCGGCAAGACTCTTGAGTGCCTCATCAAGTGCGAGGAGATCCATGTCCTTCTCATGTGCGATGGTCATCGCTTCGTCGAGCGAGATATGACGGGCCTCGTTTTTGGCGTCGACACGAGGACGTTGGCGCGCAAAGTCAACGAGGATTCGCCGCATCATCTGGGCAGCCACCCCGAAGAAGTGGGCTCGGTTTTCCCAGCGCACATTCTTCCAATTAATCAGGCGGAGATATGCTTCGTTGATTAGCGCGGACGTTTGCAGCAGGTGGTCCTCACGCTCGCGACTCATGTAACCACGCGCGAGGCGATGCAGTTCGGCGTTTACGAGAGGAGCCAACCGATCGAGGGCGGCTTCGTCACCATCACTCCAGGCGACTAGTAGTTGAGTAACTTCGTGGGTCCCGAGCGCGTCCATACGGTTTCCTCAGTAATTGGACCGCTGAATTTCCCACATAGAAGCCGGGGTTCGTATGCGTTGCGGCGAAAGTCTGGCCGTAAATATACTCTTTAATCGGTTAGACCCACAAAAAATGTTAGCCGATGATAGTTTGCCGTGTTCACGTGCGCCTTATGAAGTAAGATCAGAGGGTAAAAGTTGCCAGAGGGCCAGTTAGAACGGGCCCGCGGAAACGCGAAAACAGATAATGTCGAGCGCAAATACACAACCAGCCGCTCCGGCGTCGATGATGACTCCGGGACGGCTGCTCAGAATCCTGCTCTCCTACATCAGGCCATATTCAGGCCGCGCAGGTGTGCTTGTCCTCACGTTGCTGCTCGAAGGCGCGTTCAATATTCTCCTGGCGCTCAGTCTTAAACTGATCATCGACTATGCCATCATTCCACGTAATGTGAGGGTCTTGACACTTATCCTCGCGTGCCTTGGCGGGGGATTTCTTCTCACTGCTGCTTCGCAGGTGATACGGGATTACCTTTACGCCTGGTTTGGCGCGCGGATACTCAATGACCTTCGCAAGGAGATGTTTCGTCATCTTCAACAACTGTCCCTGGCCTTCTATTCGCGAATGCGAACCGGCGACGTGGCCGCGCGCTTTTCTTCCGATCTGGGGGCAGTAGAGAATGCAGTTGTGCTCGGCGTTCCGGGCGCATCCCTCTGCGTCATCAATATTATTTTCAGTACTGGAGTATTGTTTGCGCTCGACTGGAGACTGGCCCTGGGAGCCATGGTGGGGCTTCCGCTGTGTGTCATCGGTCCACGTATTCTTGCTCCCCGTGCGCTCAAAGCTGGTTACCTGTTGCGTGTTGAAGAAGCCGCTCTAACGAGCACCATCCAGGAAAACCTCGGAGCACAACCAATCATTAAAGCGTTTAGCCTCAGGCAGTCTGTCGTGACAACCTTTAACCAGCAGGCGGAAAAGCTGGCCGGCATGGCTACGCGGTTTAACTTTCTCAGCTACACGAGCGAGCGCAGCCCTAACATTGCAATGCTACTCTTCAACGTAGCGCTAATCGGCGGCGGCTCCTACCTGGCCTTTAATTCATCCCTGTCTATCGGATCGCTCGTCGCGTTTAACGCACTCTTCATAACGGTCAGCACTGCGGTCATGGGACTGACCGCGGTTACTCCGTCGCTCTTGCAAGCGACCAGCGGCATGCAACGCATTCGAGAGATGCTTGATGAGCAACCCACAGTTGGGGAGAAGCCGGGCGCCAAACGGCTGCCGAAGTTACGCTCCAATATCAGCTTTGAAAATGTGACTTTCGGATATACCTCGGAACAGAGCAATCTTCGTAATGTCGGCATGAACCTTCCCGCCGGGGCGCGCATCGCTTTTGTAGGACACAGCGGTTGTGGCAAGAGCACTAATCTGAATCTGATCATGCGTTTCTACGACCCTCAAGCCGGGCGCATCACGTTTGATGGAATGGATTTGCGCGACGCGCAGTTGGACTCGCTTTATGACCAGGCAGGTATCGTGTTCCAGGAGAGTTTTCTTTTCAACACGACGATTCGGGAAAACATTCGGCTAGGAAAACTAGATGCAACTGACGCCGAAGTCGAGGCGGCGGCTCAGGCAGCCGAACTTCACGACATCGTCGTGCAGTTACGCGATGGGTACGACACGATAGTCGGAGAGCGTGGCGGTCGTCTCTCCGGCGGGCAGCGCCAACGCGTAGCCATTGCCAGGGCCCTGATCCGCAATCCTTCATTGCTGATTCTCGACGAAGCGACTTCGGCTTTGGATCCCGGGACTGAAGCGGCGATCAACGAAACCATCGAGCGCGTTTCTGTAGGTCGCACCGTGATCTCAGTCACGCATCGTCTCCAGTCGGTAGTTGATTACGACCAAATCTTTGTCTTCAAAAACGGGCGGGTAATTGAGCACGGCTCGCATCAGATGCTTTTATCCATTGCGGGAAACTACGCCGAAATGTGGCGCCGCCAGAATGGCACAACCATGTCGCCTGATGGGGAATTTAAGGTGACCGACACAAGCATCCTGCGCGATGTGCCCCTATTCAAGGACCTCGACAAAAGTTACCTCAAGAACATCGCAGGCATGTTTAGTACTGAGCATATTCCCGCGGGCCGCACCGTTATCACGGAGGGTGACGAGGGCAGCCGGTTTTACATCATCGTACGCGGCAAGGTGGCTGTCAGCGCGGCTAATGACGACGCCGGTGCGGTTTCAGTTGCGACCCTCGACGATGGTGATTACTTCGGCGAAATCTCTCTTCTCGCAAACATTCCGACAACTGCTACGGTCACAACCTTAACGCCAAGCATCTTCATCACCCTGCAACGCGAACAACTCAACAAGCTCGTCCAGCAATATGCAGGGCTGGGCGCACAAATGCGCGAAGCTCTCGAACATCGACTGACACAAACCTACTCACTAACTGAGTGAGCCTTGGGCGAACGGCCCCAGACGGGGCAGTAGCCCGACCGTAAGGGAGGGCGTCGGTCTCCGCAACCAAAGCCCTCCCTTACGGTCGGGCTACTGCCCCAAGACCCTAAAATCTCCTCGCCCCGGATGATAGTTTTCCCGCTCTTCGCCCGCCTTACTAGACAAGAAAGGCAACTAACAACGCGGGAGGAGCAAGAGTCATGTGGGGCAATGCGGTTCTGGCGACTTATGAATTTAATGAAGAGTGTCCGATTGAAGTGAGAGACAACAACGGCTTCAAGGGCGTCTTCGCTAAAGAAGCAATCGGGGAAAACTCAGTAGTCTTCTATCTTAAGGGCGCCATCTCGACGTCGCCGACTAAATACACGATTCAATTGGGCCACCGGCGACACCTGAACTTTCCAACTATCCGGAAGAGAGACGACGAGCTTGATTACTGCTGGCAGTATCTAAACCATAGCTGCGAGCCAAATGGCTACATGGACACCGTGGAGCTAACCTTCCGCTCCTTGCGAGACATCGCTCCCGGCGAAGAGATCACTTTCAATTATCTAACCACTGAATCCGAAATGGCCGAGCCCTTTAACTGCATCTGCGGATCTGCAAGTTGCTTTGAGTTCATCCAGGGACGCAACTTCCTGAGCCGCGCACAATCAGAAAGACTTTCACGAGCGATGGGCGAGGACAATGTGGTCACGCTTTTTATGCCGGCGTTCCAAAAACGAAATGCAATCACGGTAACCGGCAAGTTAACGGGCAGGTAGGGCGCCTCCTTGGAGTGCGCCGCCTTGTCGGCGCTTTGGTCCGCGGCGGCTTGGCGCCGCTTCTTTAACGAGAAGTGAGTCAACCATCGAAGCTGCGACTTGTCGCAGCAAGGCCAAAGCGGTGGCAAGGCACCGCACTCCAAGGAGGCGCCCTCATTAACCCACCGCTAGAACAAAGATCCTTTGTCATTCTCGAGCATCGCTTTACGCACAAGGGGAACCGGTGGACCACCATACTTTAAGAACTCATCATGAAAGGACTGCCAGGCTTCTCTCCCTCCGCGGGTCGCGGTCCAATCCTCGCGCAGTTTGCGAATCATCAGCTTGCCCATGGTGTAGTTGAGATAGGCAGGATCGAAGGTACCGCGCGCAGCCTGCTGCCGCGCCGTCGCCGTGTCCTGATAACCCTGCTCCTGAAACAACTTTTCCGAGTCTTCCACCGTCATCCTGCCGGTATGCATTCCAATCGCTGAAAGAAAGCGAACGTTACGCAGTGTTGCATTCAGGAGTTGGCCGATGTGCGTTTCCGGATCGCCGCTGCCGAGTCCAGCGTCCCACATCATTTCCTCTGTGTAGTGTGCCCAACCTTCGGCGAACGCATATCCCACGAAGACTTGTCCAAACTTCGAAGGCGACCGGTTGGCATGGAGAAACTGCAGAAAATGGCCGGGCCAAACTTCGTGGACCGAAGTGAAAAGCAAGTTTGCCTTCCCGGGAAGGTATGCGTCCTTCTCAGCCGCCGACCAGGATGGATCGGGCGGCGCGATGTAATAGGTCGAAGGCAGTCCTTTTTCGTATGGACCAGGGATATTTATGTATGCGAAGTTCCAACGTTGGTAGGCAGGCGCTTCGGCAACCAGGGCTTCTTCGGTTCCCGGAATCGTTGCCAGCTTCTTTTCGGCGATGAAAGCTTTGAGCTCGGTGAGTTGCTTGCGGGCCATCTCAACCGAGCCGCCGGCCGGCTTGTTGTTTTCAGCCTTTGCGATGCACTCCTGAATAGATTTACCCGGAGCATACCTGGCACACGCTTCGGCCAGGGCAGCCTGATTTCGTTCAAGGTCTCTTTTACCGATACCTTCGAGCTCATCGAGTCTCACTTCAACTCGTTCTGTCTGCCGTAGCATCTCGCTGAACTTCTCGGCGCCCAGCGCAAAGTCACCGGTAGCATCGGCCTCGAGCGTCTTGAACCAATCATCGATGGCCCTCATCGCTTTGATTGCCGCCGCGTTTGCCGTCCTGAATTCGTTTTGAAGTTGCTCGTCTTTCACCGAAGCAAAAATGGCGGGCACATCTTTTTCATAAAATGAAACCAGACCTCCAAACGTGGTGTGGCCGATTGCCACGTATGTCTTCGGCATGGGCGTGCGCAAGTTTTTGCGTATGTTGTCGAGCGCTCCCGGAATCGCTTTCGCATAGGTAGTGTACGCACGCAAACGTTGTTCGAGCGGAGCATAGTTACGAGACACATAAACGTCGGGATCGATCCCGCTGGAATAAAACTGCGGACATCGGTAGGGCCACTCGGCTGACGAAAGCCAAAAAAGATCTGCATCGATGATTGAGAGAACATAATCGCGCTCGAGTTGTTCACGATCGTTCAACTTCGAGTCTTTAAAGCGCGTTGCCCGGTCCCTTTCAGAACGCAGTCGTTTGATTTCGCGATCGAGACCCTCGGCGCTCCAGTCGGGTAACTTGCCATCGAATTCATGACGGCCCGCCGTCACCGCGAAATTTGGATGCGCGGCAAAGTATGCTTCAAGAAATTCGTTTAGATACGAATCCCAGGAAATGTCGTTTGATTTCATGGATGACTGTCTGGAAGTTTCACGATTGCACCCGACGATTGAAAGGGCCAAAGCGAGAGCGATGGTCAGCATGAGCCGAGGCAGAAGCATGTTTGACATTCACTTCAGTTCCCTTCGACTGGATTCTGGTTTGGGAGCTGAAGTTTATGGGAGCGCGAGTTGTAACGCAAACTGTTGGTTTGTGGACACACCATGTTGAGACGCTGTTGTCAGTACCACCTGCGTGAGCGGGTGGGTCGTGTCCACGTCAGTACCACCTGTGTGAGCGGGTGGGTCGTAGTGTCAGTACCACCTGCGTGAGCGGGTGGTCGTGTTCAGTACCGCGATAGCGGACGGCTGACAATAGCCCACCGATTCATCGGTGGGATCAATCGTGCCACATGACATTTAGTCCGTGAAGCGGACGGCTGAAGTCTGCACTCAACATCGCGAATCCTTACTCGTCGGTTTATCCTCTGCGAGATTCACAGCAGACGATGTACATCGTGTGGGCGTTCGTCATACGATTTAAAGACTACCTGCCAACACATAGGTCGTTGATCGTATTCGATGCCATGTTTCGTTAGCAGCTCTAGAAACTCTTCCTCGAAGCTTTTCTTTCGATGATGCTCCTTCTGATTGTTGTATGTATTCGACAGCCTTCGGAACCTGTGACGCGCTCACGCTAAAGTGCGCCATAGCCCTCTTGCCATTCAAACTTCCTTCGATCTTCAGAACTCCTCATTTATCCATTTCGACGAGCCGCCTTTAATTAACTGAACCGCTTTAGCGAAGCTCATCATGTCCCGGAAGTGACAACAGCGTGTGCAGGTGGTCGGCGTGGTCCCGCCTATGGCGAGCGCCTTCATCCGATTCTCCCGTGGCAATTCCTCCTATGTAAGGCCACAGACGGGACTTCTAAGGTCTGGAGTCAATTAACGGATAGCGGCCTTTGGTGCTGAACGGTGCAATGCATGAGGTTGTTAACATATGAGTGGGACACTGTCGAGTTTTCCTTTCAGCCGTCCGCTTCACGGACTGCGATTTTATTCTCGATATGATCCCACCGATGAATCGGTGGGCTACTGTCAGTCGTCCGCTGCGGCGGACTGACAGAAATGCGCCTTTTGGCACGCTATACATCGCCTCGCTGACGGCTCACCTTCGTCACCCAGCGCCTCAAGCCGCTTCCGCGCTTCAACCGCCTGCGGACTCTTTGGGTAGCGATGCACAATTTCCCGCCAGCCCTCGCCGTCGTACTTAAATCGCTTTTCCCGGATGTTGAACGTGAAGGTAATTCCCTGGCGGTTGTAGCGGTCGAGGCCGTTATAGTTTAAGAAGTAACTGAAGACCGGCGCACCGCCAGCATTCATCTCTCTTTCCTCAAGTCTGCGAGAGGCGTCGCGCGAGAGATGAGCCGCAGCTTCCTCAGCGTCGACTGAATAAATCATCAGCACTTCAGGGCGCAATTCAGAGAGCCGGAAATTATCCAAAAAGATTTTGGCCCTGACGATCCGATCAAAGTCTTCCGAACCCTTGATCAAACTCAACAACCTGGCGTCGTCACCGGCACGTGTGGGAGAAGCCACCGCATCGCGCTGGATCCAGCCCCCAGTCCGTCTGGTGACACTGACGCGATAAAGAAGAACTCCTTCTCGACTGGTCTTTGCTCCTGTGATAGCGACAAGTGCACCACGGCTTATTCGTCGTAACAGCACGCCGGAGAGCTCTGGCGTCGCCCGAAGAGCTGAGAGTCGCTCATCGACAACCACCGCCACACGTCCGCCAGCCGGCGGCCGTCTTTTGGCCAAGGTCGGTGTGTTGACCCAGGCTAAGCACAAATAGACAAGTAGGGTTCGTGAGATGTGGATCAGAGCGCGATTATTCACGGCTTGCCTCCTTCAGAAGAATTAGTTCGAAAGAGGGTGACAGCCGAGCGCCGAATTTTTAGCGGGAGACGCGTCGACGGGTTAGATCTGAGACTGACAGCTTGACGCCTGCTTGAGCTGTGAGAATGCGAGTGGCAAATGACGCATGATGAAAATGGCAAATCGCCACAGCCAGCGCATCGGCTGCATCATGCGGTTCAGGAACGGTGGCGAGAGAAAGCAACGTCTTCACCATTTGCTGTACCTGAAATTTTTCCGCGTTACCGTGTCCAACCACGGTTTGTTTAACGAGCCTGGGTGAGTATTCATGAATCTCGAGCGCTGCCCGTTCAGCCACCAGCATGGCGACTCCGCGCACCTGCCCAAGTTTCATTGTGACTTTGACGTTAGTCGCAAGGAACCCGTCTTCAATCGCGCAAGCCTGGGGACTGTGGCGATGAATAATCTCTTCAAGTGCGTTTGCGATTTTCAAGAGCCGCGCCGGAAACTTCTGGCCCTGGCCAGCGCGCACTACTCCACACTCGAGCAGACGGTAACGGGGGCCATCGCCTTCGATGACGCCCCAACCGGTTGTTTCGCTACCCGGATCGATTCCCAGGATTCGCATAAGAATGAGGATTGAGCGGCCGCGTTGCTTACTCTAAAAAGCACTTCGTTAAAGCGCGGGCAGTATACTACACGGCCAACTAATCCCATTCACTTTTATTCAGAATAAAATCACTTTTTAATGCAAGACTTCTTGCATCGGAAGCGTGGGCTGTTGATTGATAATGTTGTTACAGAACCCCGACGCGTCGGGGTTCTGTAACACTATCTAAGACTATGAGGCTGTCATGCTGCGGTCCGTTTGCGGAAACAGATCTTTGAGCGCCTGCCGGGCCCGCGACTGCCATTCTTGACCGCTCAAAGCCCAATCGAAATTTTCATAGTGTGGCTTGCCGCCATTTGGTGGTGCGGCAAAGTTATAGTCCAACTGTTTCCGAAATCTCTCTGGTCCAATCGGGGACGCATCCATACTTTCTCTTTGGGTCTCAAGACAATCGAACATTCGTTGTTTTAATTCCATCGCTCGCTTGTCAAGCAACAGCGTCGTGGTCTCCCCCTCACACCCGGGAAGAAACTCAGGCACTTTAGCTTTAAAGTCCGAACTGGGATGAAGCGCCATCTCGAACAACACGGGCGGCTTGAGACCATTCTCTTTCAGTAAACGAGTTGCGGAATGGGTGGCAAATGCCGTCGCATCATGATCCGGATGTCCTCCCTCGTATGGATGTGTCAACACGATGTCCGCTCCCGACTGTTGTAAGAAGGTGGCAATTCGCCGGGTAAGATCGGTTAGACACTCAGAGGCAAAGTGATCCGGTATGTCCAGATCAACGACACGCTCCTCGGGCACATTCGCGATTGCTAAAGCAGAGAGGCACTCTTGCCTGCGGGCCCGCGCGTACTCAGCCGCATCTTTAAAACCAAACTCAAAAGCATCATCGGAATCGTGGCCCGCGCCATTGGTAACGTGAAGAATCGTCACATCCACGAGTTTTGAGATAAGACATCCGGCGCCCACAATTTCATCCGCCGGGTGCGCGACAATCACCGCGCACCGCGGGGTAGCATGGTCACCGGTCCCGAAAAGTCTTGCATGGGCGGAACGAGGTCTTTTTCTACGCGAGCTTTTTATGGGCTCAGCCATTACCAACAACCCCCTGGTCTAGCGGCGGCAACGGTCCTCAACTCATTTTTGCTCGCATGAAATCAAGACATGCGTATGGTTTAAGCCGATTCAAATCACAATGCCGCCGGGCCCGAAACGAAGTGGAAGAAGACACGGCAGTAGGTTTGACGGGGCGACTGCCACTGCATACCTCTTCTTCCTGCCGCTTCAGGCCTTATGTAACGGGGGTTTATTCAACCGCCATACCAGAGTTGTTAGTTAGCCGTCTACTTGTGTGAGAAGACACTGCTTCGGTTTTTTGTCGGGCCTCCAACGCAGGAATCTGGTGCCGTGGCGAAAGCGTCCCCCAGTGAAGTGATCATATTGGACTTCCACCACCAGCGTGGTGGCCAGTGGTTCCCATTCGCCTGAACGCTTGGTGCTCCAACGGCTTGGACCACCGGGCTTGTTTCCAGTAAAGCCGGGCGGCTTGATGAGTGGCTCGAGTTTCGCGGTGAGTTCCTTCTTTTGGGCGTCATTAAAGCTCGACGAAAAGCCGATGTGGTGCAGCAGGCCTTCGTCGTCATACAAACCGAGCAAGAGCGATCCGACGACCTTTCCCTTCGATGCATAACGGAATCCGCCGACTACGCAATCAGCCGTGCGCATCCGCTTGACCTTCTGCATCCCATCGCGCTCGCCCGAGCGATATGGGAGATCGAGTCGCTTGGCAATCACGCCATCCAGTTTTATCCCAGTTGTTGAAAGCCATTCGCGGGCAATCCGGATGTCCCCGGTCTTCGGTGAGAGTTCAATTGATTGATTTTTTTTGAGGTGCTTTTTCGCGAAGGTTTCCAGCTTCGGGCGGCGTCCCTCAAGTGGCAGATCAACGAGTAGTTTCCCACCCTCGTCAACGAGCAAATCGAACACAATAAACTTAGCCGGCGTTTCGAGAGACAGCTTGAGGACACGACTCGCCGCAGGATGAATTCGCTGAAGTAGATCGTCAAACGAAAGCCCGTCCCCAACCGGAATCACCAGCTCGCCGTCGAGCACAAACTTTAAAGGCTTCAGTTTAAGCAGGGCGTCGACTATCTCCGGAAAATAGCGCTCCAGGGGCTGGCCTGACTTTGACTGGAGCTCGACCTTGTCGCCGTCACGAAATGCGAGGCATCGAAAGCCGTCCCACTTCGGCTCGTACTCCCAATTTTCGCCAGAGGGAATCTCACTAACCAACAATGCTTCCATCGGTGGATAAGGTGGTTTGATTGGTAGCGTCATGCGGTAAAGATAACAAATATAGTGGCGCTAGGTTTGTGCTTTGTTCTTTGTTCTTTGTTCTTTGTTAGTTGTTAGTTGCAAACACTAGCCGATCGAACAACTGACCACCACTAACCACTGTCGACCAACGACTGACCACTGACAACTAACAAGTGACAACTAACAACTGACAACTGACCACTGATAACTAACAACTAACAAAGCACAAAGAACCAAGAACAAAGCTCCACGCTTCGCGTGAAGGCTCGACGCTTCGCTTGAAAGCTCCACGCTCCGCGTGTTCTTAGGCATCGCTCTTGCTCATACTCATTCTGAGTCTTAATAACCGCAATCCTGTGGCTTATGTCCGTGCAAACCAGACAGTGCGTCGCACTGGTTTGTACTGTATGGCTACATCTGAAACACGGGGCTAACTTATGAGCAAACCAATTCCAGAGCCAGCCGAAGAGCCGCACGAACATCGTGAACAAACTACATCGATTTGGATGGACACGGCTGAGATCCCTTTGGAAACTCCGTTAACCGAGAGAATAACCGCCGACGTGTGCGTCGTCGGTGCTGGCATCGCCGGCATGACGACGGCTTATCTCCTGGCTCGTGAAGGCAAGTCTGTCGTCGTCCTGGATGATGGCCCTATCGGCGGCGGGATGACCGGAAGAACGACCGCCCATCTTGTTAATGCTCTGGATGATCGCTATTTCGATCTTGAACGACTTCACGGAGAGGAAGGTTCGCGTCTGGCTGCGGAGAGTCACACCGCGGCTATAAACGCGGTTGAAGCAATCGTTAATGTCGAGGGGATCGATTGTGAATTCGAAAGACTTGATGGTTACTTGTTTGTTCCTCCCCGCGATCCCAAAAAGATACTTGACGATGAGTTGAAAGCGGCCCACCGCGCGGGACTAACCGAGATTGAGAAAGTCGAGCGCGTGCCCTGGGATTCATATGACACGGGGCCGGCTTTACGTTTTCCCAACCAGGCGCAGTTTCATCCCTTGAAATATCTAGCCGGGTTGGCGCGGGCGATTAAGGAAAAAGGCGGCCGCATCTACACTGGTACCCACGCAAAGGAAATAGAAGGCGGCAAGCAAGCGCGAGTGGACACCACGAACCGTGGAGTCGTCACATCCGATGCTGTGGTGGTAGCCACTAACACGCCGGTAAATGATCTGATTGCGATCCACACCAAACAGTCGCCTTATCAAACCTACGTTATCGGTGCACGAGTTCCGCTTGGTTCGGTGACGCGCGGACTCTACTGGGACACGCCCGATCCCTACCACTACATTCGCATTGAAACTGTAGGCAAGGGCGCAGCAGCATACGATGTTTTGATTGTCGGTGGTGAAGATCACAAGACTGGCCAAAAGGACGACGCCGGTAAACGTTTCACTGCTCTTGAGCGTTGGACGCGACATCGCTTTCCGATGGTGGAAGGAATCGAGTATCGCTGGTCGGGTGAAGTGATGGAACCTGTTGACGGTCTTGCCTTCATCGGCCGAAACCCGATGGACAGTGACAACGTCTTCATCGCGACTGGAGATTCGGGGAATGGAATGACGCATGGGACCATCGCCGGGATCCTGCTCACCGATTTGATCATGGGGCGCAAGAACGATTGGGAAGGCATCTACGCTCCGTCCCGCATCACCCTGCGTGCATTGGGAGATTTTGCCAAAGAGAATCTTAACGTTATGGCCCAGTATGCGGACCTTGTGGTCGCAGGTGATGTGGATTCGGTCGAGGAAATCAAACCAAACACCGGTGCGGTTATCTCTCGAGGCCTTAAGAAAATCGCCGTTTACCGAGACTCGGCAGGACAGGTGCACGAACGTCTGCCGTCTGCCGCCATTTAGGATGCATCGTCAACTGGAACTCGCTGGAGAAGAGTTGGGACTGTCCGTGTCACGGTTCGCGCTACGACGCGCTGGGTCACGTGACGCAGGGGCCGGCGAATAGTGATCTAGCGGAAGCAGATTAAGGCGTCCGTTAGAGGCGTGTAGGAGTAGAGGCGTATAGAGTACAACCTTCAGGTTGCGTCTCTCGCGGCCACGCAGGTCGCTTCTTCCGGACGTTGCAAGCTAAAGCTTGTGCTCTATACGCCTGTGGGGCCACTAGCTGTTCTTGCTGATTGCTGTTCGCTGTTTGCTGCTTACTAAATCAAACGAAAGGACGATTGCCATCATGTCTGACAAGGACCGTAAGAAGAAGGACGGAGAAAACAAGGACAAGAAGAACCAGCGAATGCGTGAGGCAGTCAGTGCGCGCGAACAGAAGAATCCGACGCCGAGACAGATCGACAAGCATCGGGCCAAAATGACGGATACCGAGCCGCGCGGTGAAGCTAAGCGACGCCAACCTTAAACGGCAAGTAGCAACGTTCCACGAAGCACACGATCGACACGAAAAGATTCTGGTTCGAGTTATTTCGTGTGATTCGGGATCGTTTGTTTGTTGTTTTGAAGTTCGTAAGGCGGGTAAATTTTATCGGATAACGGGTTCGCCACAAAATAAGGTCACCAAAACTCCATTTCAACGACCAGCAAACTCACAGTTTGCTTCACCCCGCAGCTGCCATGTCCGCTTCGCTGATGTCGAAGTTGGCGGAGACTTTCTGCACATCGTCGTGGTCCTCGAGTGCTTCCATCAATTTCATCATCTGCTTGGCTTCGGCGCCTTCCAGCTTCTTGTATTCCTTGGGCACCATTTCCACTTCGGCAACTTGAGGTTCGACGCCTGACTTCTTCACTGCGTCGAGCACGCCATCAAAGTCCGTGGGGGTGGTGATGATTTCGAAGTTGTCTTCGTCAGAACGCAAGTCTTCCGCGCCCGCGTCAGTAACGATCTCAAACAATTCGTCTTCAGTCTTGGCTGCCTGGGGCACAACAATGTAGCCCTTCTTTTCAAACATCCATGCGACCGCGCCGGCAGCCGCGAGATTTCCGCCGTTCTTGGAAAAGATGTGACGAATCTCAGCGACAGTTCGATTACGGTTGTCAGTTACCGACTCAATTAGCAAGGCCACGCCGCCTGGTCCATAGCCTTCGTAAGTAATCTCTTCGTAGTTGACACCCTCTTCTTCTCCGGTACCCCGGCGAATCGCGCGATCAATTGTTTCGTTGGGCATATTGCCGCCCTTGGCATCAAGGATGGCCTTGCGGAGGCGCGCGTTGCCGTCCGGGTCGCCGCCGCCGGAGCGTGCAGCTACGGTTATTTCTTTGATGAACTTGGTAAACAGTTTCCCGCGCTTGGCATCGAGCGCGCCTTTTTTGTGCTTGATACTATGCCACTTTGAGTGTCCCGACATTTTCTAAGTAGATCCTTCTAGAAAAATATGACAGTGATTTCGCAGGCCACAAAATATATCACAACACCAGCAATAGTCGGATGAGCGGCCCAACTACCCCCACGGCTCTGCACAAAAACTTTCGATTGGCGTTCTTTCGTGCAGTTTAGTTTGATTCGTGGATCGTTCCCGACTTAACAGCATACGGTCCACGAAATTACACGAGGTCTCACGAAGCAAAACAAGAACCGGCGCTGCTTCATGCGTTCTCGATCTCGTAACATACTAACGCTTCAAAACGCAGACTTGACATGGAGCGACTTACTGGATGCGTTTAAGCAGATCATTGATGCGGTCGATCGTTGTTGTGGCTTTGGTATTAGTTGAGTCCTTCTCTTTAAGCTTCGTTAGAATTTCCCTGGCAATTCGATAATGCTTCAGCGCCTCAATCTGTTGGCCCATGTTGGGAGAATCGGGATTACCAAGCAGATCAGCCAGGTGCACATAACTGATCGCCAACGACTGTTGCGCCTGCACGTTGCCCGGATCAGCTTTTGCCAACTGACTTAGAATCTCGAGCGACTTTCGGCGGCTCTCCAAAGCTCCAGTTAAGTCGCCCAGAGCAACCATGGCATTTCCAACCTTCTCATGTGCGATCGCCAGGTCGCGGACCGCGTCTGTATTTTCAGGATTGCCGGTTGCCAGCAATTGGCGAATCACCTGCGATTGCAGATAGTTATCTCTGGCCGCAGTTACGTTACCTTCCTCCTCATGCATCGTACCTATTCTCTCGTGGACCAACCCGAGCAATCGCCGCGTCTTCGCGTTATTCGGATCGGATCTATCAAGTGACTGCAAAATTGTTAACGAGGAGCGATAGTTTTCTATGCTCCCTCTTCGATCGCTGTTGTTGGGAAAGTTTGGATTGCCAAGCACGTCCCCCACTTTGATATGACTAATCGCAAGAGACTGCTGGGCCGCTACGTTGTTGGGATCAGCCTCCGCGAGAGACTTGAATGCGGCCAGGGAACTTTGGGCGCTTTCAACAGCTCCAGCAATGTCGCCGGTCACGGCTTGCACGTCGCTCATCTTTTCCCGAATAACGCCAAGCCAACGGCGAGCCTGCGCATCCGTCGGATTGGTCGACGCCAACTGTCCCGAGATCAGAAGTGCCTGGCGGTAACTCTGCATGGCTCCATCTCTATCGCCAAGGTTTGCGTTGCTTGGATTGCCCTGCACGTTCCCAATTCTTATGTATGCAGTCACCAGCTCACGCTGTAACGAAGGATCGTCAGCGGATTCCTGGGCCAGGCTGTTGAGATACTCCAGCGCTCTCGCAACTAACAATTGTCGCGTGGCCGTGGAACCGGGCAAATTTTGCACCGAATCGTGGACCTCAAACATGAAGGAGTTGGCAAGCCGGCGGACGTCATTAAACCTTTGTTCTGCTCTTGCCCGTTCGGTTCTGGCCACCCGAGCCTGCCACGCCGTCCCTACTATGCCGGCTATTAACGTGATGAGGACCATCGCCGCTGCTGCCACGCCAAACTTATGGCGAGTGAGAAACTTCTCCGAGCGATAGATCAGCGTGTCTTTGCGCGCGAGCACGGGCAGCCCTTCGAGATGGCGACGTATGTCTTCGGAAAACTGCTCAACTGACGAGTAGCGACGCTGAGGTTCTTTCCTCATCGACATCAGAACGATGTTGTCGAGATCCCCGCCCAGCAATCGTCGCAGCTTCGCGGGTTGGGTATCCCGGTCACTGCTCACGGAGCGGGGAGTGACTGTGGTCCGTGTCGAGCCATTGTTAGCTGGCCCAGCCTCGGTACGGGTCACAATGGTGCTTGGTCGTTCCGGCTCCTGGCCACAAACGACTCGCTCAATCTCCTGCGCCAGATTTTTCTTCAGCCGGTAGGGGTGATGGCCCGTCAGTAGTTTGTATAGAAGGACTCCGAGGGAATAGATATCACTCGAGGTTGTAATATTTTCACCGCGCACTTGTTCTGGACTGGCGTAATCAGGCGTCATCAAACGGACCGTGGCAGCGGTGCGATCTGTGGGCAAGGCTGAAAACTGGGAACTCAGAATCTTCGCGATGCCGAAGTCCAGCAGCTTTGGTATTCCCTGGTTGGTGACCAGAACGTTGCTGGGTTTCAAGTCTCGATGAATGATCAGATTGCGATGTGCGTGGGCCACTGCCGCGCAAATGGTGCGAAACAATTTCAAGCGCTCGGTTATGGGAAGCTTGTGCGTGTCGCAATACTGGTCGACCGGCAAGCCATCGATAAACTCCATGACGAGATATGGTGAACCATCCTCGGTAGTGCCGCCGTCGAGCAGGTTTGCAATATTGGGATGGTCCAGGTTGGCGAGAATCTGACGTTCGTTGAGAAAGCGAGTGGTTATAAAGACATTGTCAAAGCCGGTCTTGACCAACTTGATAGCTACACGTTGTTCGTATTGTTCATCCGCACGTTCGGCGAGGAACACAGCTCCCATGCCCCCGTGGCCGATTTCTTCTACGATTCGGTAAGGCCCTATTCGTTTGCCAATAAATCTTGAAGGTTGAAGTGTAAAGAGTTCAGGGACAACGGCTGTGGCGGGGGCTTCGATGAATGTACTCGCGCGAGCGTCGAAGCCCAATAGTGAGACTACTTCGCGAACCAGATTTTCGTTACCTTCAGAGGAGTCAATGACGAACTGCCGGCGCTCTTCAGGCGGTCGCTCCAGCGCGGCCTGAAACAGGTCCTTGACGTGTTGCCATTGTTCGGGCGTCATAAATGAAAACCCTGGAAGTGAGAGGGGTTTGTACTTAATTCTTTGTGCTTTGTTCTTTGTACTTTGTTCTTTGTGCTTTGCTAGTGGTCAGTTGTCAGTCGCTCCACGGTCCTCATTTGCAACGAACAACTAACAACTAACAAAGAACAAAGCACAAAGAACAAAGCACAAAGAACTAAGTATTAGCGTCCTTGGTCAATGCGCGCAGGAGCCACGCTTTCGCCAGTCGCCATTCGCGATTAACCGTCGCGACTGAGAGACCCAACGCGGCGGCAGTTTCTTCAATCGTCAGGCCACCAAAGAAACGCATCTCGACGATCCGGCTTTGTTGTGCATCGAGCTCCGCCAAACTCGTGAGTGCTTCATCAAGGGCCACCAGGTCAAAATCTTTCTGGTCCGGAAATGAAACTGCCTCAACAAGTGTCAGGCGCTGGGCCAGTCCTCCGCGTTTCGCTGCCTGATGCCGGCGCGCGTGATCGACCAGAATGTGGCGCATCATCTGCGAGGCAAGGCCAAAAAAGTGAGCTCGATCGCGCCAGTCGACCGTTGTCTGGTCAACCAGCTTCAGGTAAGCCTCGTGAACTAACGCCGTCGCCTGCAAAGTGTGATCGGGACGTTCGTTACGCAGGTAGTTTTGGGCGACGCGGCGCAGCTCGTCATAAACGAGCGGCATAAGTCTGTCTGACGCTCCCTGATTGCCTTTACTCCAATCCAATAATAGTTGGGTGACATCTGGGGTCGGAGGTGTGGTCATAGAATCCCCTGGCTCGTCCGTGATTTGGGCGGATTATACACAATCCGAAACTGGGCGAGTCAGCCTTACCCGTTGGACTTGAATTCGGTTTAAACCCGCTTTAACGATAATGGCTCCACGCGTGCTTACTACCCGCTGATACGATTTGTCTTCAAACTGCGCTTTAGGGGTAGAGAAATATATTTGCGGACTCGTGTCTGAATTTTCTGGCGTGACTGAAGGGGTATCTGCGTCCGTGATCCCCAATCATGCCTCGAATGCTTTCCAGCCACGCCTCTGGCTCAAAGACGCACTCCCAGCCGGAAGCAATAGCACCTTGATCTACATCGACGACTCGACTATCAACGTCGTGACGAAACACTAAAACGACTTGCCACCTGAAGGGAAAAGATCTTCATGCGAAGCCCAGCGCGACATTCCACCTCACCCAAACTCAGCACCCTGCGGTCCAACAGAAGAACGATTAGCGTCATTGCTCTTGGCATCCTGACGTTATCTGTCTGCCTTTTCGCGGCAGCTGTTGGAGCGATTTACTCACCTTCGCCGATTGCGTCTGAGTCATCGCAAATCATTAAGCCTTCGACCGCGCAAGTGCGCGAATCTTATGGACGACTACCACTCAGTTTCGAGTCTAACGCGGGCCAGGCCCACAAATCAGTGGACTTCGTGGCCCGCGGCGCCGGGTATACGCTCGCTTTGTCGCCCGAGGGAGCGGCGTTGGCGCTCACGCAAAAAACTGATGAATCGCGCCCAGGCGGCGCAGTGTCTCTGTTTGACCGCGAAGTTAACGGTGCTGCCACGCCGCCAAATAGCACCGGCAGCACCCGCCGTTCTGGGCCACTCCCGAAGGTTCTTCGCATGAGGGTTGTGGGCGGCGACAAATCAGCATCAGCCGTAGGCACGGACAAACTGCCGGGCAAGGTCAACTACCTGATAGGTTCGGATCCGGCGAAGTGGCGCACAGATGTTTCGACCTTCGAGCGCGTACGTTACGCGGATGTCTACCCGGGTGTGGACGTTGTTTACTACGGCAATCAGCGACAGCTTGAATACGATTTCGTCGTGGCGCCGGGCCGCGACCCGAGTGTGGTCAAGCTTCAGTTCAAGGGCGCGGACAAAGTGGAGGTGAACCCGGCGGGCGATCTGATGCTGACGCTTGGCGAGAGCGTCATTCGACAGCCGAAGCCGGTCGTTTATCAGGAATCCGGCGGCGAGCGGCGTGAGGTCGCTGGCGGCTATGCGATCGGCGCGAAAGGACAGGTCACCTTCCGCATAGGCGAATATGATCGCAGCGCCTCCCTGGTCATCGATCCGGTTCTGGTCTATTCCACATACCTCGGCGGCAGTGGCACGGACGAAGGCCGCGACATCGCCGTGGACAGCTTCGGTAGCGCGTATATCTGCGGCGACACGTTCTCGCCGAACTTCCCCACGGCCAACGCCTTGGACACCACGTTCGGCAGCGGCCAACTGGGTGGCCAGCGCGACGCCTTCGTGACGAAACTCAATCCGGCGGGCACGGCCCTCGTCTATTCCACTTACCTCGGCGGCAGCGGCAACCCCGTCCAAACCAATATCAATGGCGACGACAGGTGTTTCGGGATCAGGGTGGACGGTAGCGGCAACGCCTACGTAGCGGGCGAGACTCACTCCGACGACTTCCCAACCGCCAACGCTATGCAGGCCACCTTTGGTGGCGGCTTCTCGGACGCCTTCGTCACGAAGCTCAACGCCGCGGGGTCGGCCCTCGTCTTTTCGACTTACGTCGGCGGCAACGTCTTCGACGCGGCGCAGGGCATTGCGCTCGACTCATCCAACAACGTCTACATCACGGGCCGCACCAGTTCCCCGAACTACCCCACGCTCAACCCCATTCAGGCGTCACTGGCCGGAGGCGGGATCGATGCCTTCATCACCAAGATCAACGGGGCCGGCACGGCGCTCGTCTATTCCACCTATCTCGGCGGCGGCACCGGCATGGATATCGCGTTTGACAACGGCTCAGCCATCGACGTTGATTCCGCGGGCAGCGCATACGTCACAGGGCAGACCAGAGCAACCGACTTCCCGACCGCCAACCCCATCCAAGCCACCTTCGGCGGCGGCTTTCCCGACGGCGACGGCTTCGTCACCAAGATCAACCAGGCAGGCACGGCCCTCGTCTTCTCTACCTACCTCGGCGGCAGCGATAACGATGTAGGAGCCGACATCGACGTAGACTCCGCGGGACTCGCGCACGTCGGCGGCTTCACCTCTTCGTCGAACTTTCCGACGGCCAACGCGCTCGACGCAGGGTTCAGCGGCACGCAGGACGGCTTCGTCACGAAGTTCAACGCGGCCGGCACGGCGTTCGCTTATTCGACCTACATCGGCGGGAGCGGCGGCGCCGCAGTCAATGACATCGCGGTTGACGCTTCGGGCAACACGCACGTCGCGGGCGGCACCGCCTCGACCGACTTCCCTACCGCCAACCCCGTGCAGGCCACGAACGGCGGAGGCGTTGACACCTTCGTCTCGAAGCTTAACCCGGCCGGCTCGGCCTTCATCTATTCCACCTACCTCGGCGGCAGCGGATTCGAACGGGCGAACTCCCTCGCGCTCGATTCAAGCGGCGCCGCCTACGTCGTCGGCCTTACGGATTCGACCAACTTTCCCACGCTGAACCCCGCGCAGGCTGCGAACGGCGGCGGCCTCGACGGCTACGTCTACAAGCTGAGCGACCCGGCGGCCACGACGCCGACGCCAACACCTACGCCGACGTGTCCGCAGACGCTCAATTACACTGTCAGCAACACCTCGCTTGTCCTCGGCGGCGACGCGTTCGAGATCAATGGCAACAACCACTCCATCACGCTCACGGCCGGCACGCCGGACGACGATCGGTTCATGGGAGGCTTCTTTATCTTTCCTGGCAAGTCGACGACGCCGCCGGGTGTCTACACCGGGACGGTCTCCCAAATCATAACCTTCAATGGCGGCCCTTCGGCGACGGTCTCCCGCAGGATCACTTACACGGCCAACGACACGCAGCGACGGATTGACTTCGACATGGGCGAGACGAAGACCGTTGACCTTGGCCCGCTTGGTAAGGTGGACGTGACGCTGAAAAACCTCATAGGAATTTACGGCCTCTCCAACAACACCACGGCCATCCTGGTATTCCCGTCATTCAACGACGACGCGACTTTCCTCCTGCACGACGTCCCCGGCGGCTCGCCCTGCGCCACACCAACACCAACACCAACGCCGACTCCGACACCAACCCCGACGCCAACGCCGACACCTACTCCGGCATTAGCGCCGCTGATGATTAGCCAATTCCGTGAGAACGGACCAGCTGGTCCAACGGATGAGTTCGTGGAGATCTTCAACCCAACCGGCCTGGCCCACACCGTCATGGGTGCTAACGGCTCCGGCTACGGTGTTTTTGCCTCCGCCGGAAACGGACCCGTAACAGACGCCGTCAAGCTCGTTTGCGTAGTTCCGGAAGGGACCGTGATTCCCGCGCTTGGATACTTCCTCTGTACGGGTACTGGTTACAGTCTTGGGACTCTGGGCTCGAATGGCGGCGCCGCAGGCGCTACTTCCGCGGGCGGGAATGTTCCGAACGTCAGTGCCAACATGGCTACCGGCGCTGCCGATGCCGGCGCTGTTGATATTCCTAATGACGCTGGAATCGCTTTGATCAGTGTCGGTACAAACATCATCAGCAGTACGAGTACAGGATTTGTTGCGCTCAATATCAGCAGCATCACCGTCTTCGATCGAGTCGGGTTTGCCGCCTATGGACCAAACGCTGTGGGTGGTCCAGGACGTCCTACCAACGCCAACAACTTCTGCGAAACAACTTGCCTGCAACCGGTCGGCGACGCCAGCAACAATGCGACTTGTACCGCTACCGGGCCCAATTTCCCCGGCACGACATCAGGAGCGCTTTGCTACGGCCAATCAGGTCAGTACACAATCCTGCGCCGGCAGCCTTTCACTACCCTGTCGTCCTTCCGCATCTCAGGCACAATCAGTCAGGACACCCATAACAACGCCGACGATTTCATCCTGCTGGCGCCTAACCCTTCCTCCAACACGGGAATGTTGGCGACAGACGTCGGAGGTGTAACCTCGATCCAGGGTGCCGCGTCTCCCCACAATGGTAGCGCGCCCTCAGACGCGGGTACGTTGGCCCAGGCGCCGTTTGACGGTTCTGTTGGCCAAGTGGTCGGTCCGAATGCTGAACGCAGCTTCATCCTGGAAGACCCAGCAACCGGCCCGGCCGGCACGTTTACTCTTCGCCTTCGCTACACCAACGTCGGCACGAGAAATCTGGCCAGCGCCACTGGCGCGAATGTCGTCGGCGCCACCGGTGGTGGGCTGCGTTTCCGCCTCGACAATCTGGCGACGCTTTGTGGAGCACAAGCTTCACCAGCATCCAGTTCGGTTACAGCGACCGCTACCGCGAAGAATCTTCGGTCTCCGGGGACCTGTCAGGAAGGCTCCGACTTGTTCACGGCGATACTTAAGGCAGTTAATTCAACCGGAGAGAGCGTCCCTGACAGCAATGGAGACGTGCAAACCATTCGAGGAACCGTGCTGGAAGACCTAACCCCGGCAGGTTTGTCGCCTCTCGGTGGCGGCATCAACAACAGCCTGATCGTTACAGCGGCAACTAATGGCGCTGCGGCTGGCACCTTTTCTCCAGGCGCAATCAGCCCAGGCGGTTTCATCCTCGTTAAGTTCAAGTTTGGCGTGGTGAAGTCAGGCCGTTTCATCGTGCTGATCACGCCCGAAGCGTCATCGTCAGCGACACCGGCACCCTAACTCTGGCAGTGTCCGACATGCTTCACAGCTTGTCGTAAGCGAGCCGACAATTCACATACGACTTACAAGTTGGTCGCAGTCTTAGGATCTTCGGCGACAGCTAAACAGTCGACGGTTATGGATAAGGGCGACACGCGACAAACTGAAGGAAGCTCTGATTAAGTCCGACTTGGATTTGTACCGCGAAGCGGTTACGTATTTTAGCCCAGGGTTGCCGCGTTCCGCGGCTACCCTGGGTAAGAGACCTCGCATCACCCAACCCCAACGGGGTTGGGTCAATTCCAGGATAGTCAGGCCGGTCAAAGTTATCGATTGGATACGTTGGGACGTCACGGTAGACGCAACCCCGTTGGGGTTGAGCCGTTATCACCATTTGATCCCAGGGTAGCCGCGCAACGCGGCAACCCTGGGCTGAAATGCGTAACCGCTTCGCGGTACAAATCCAAAGATGGGCAGGGTCGACTCTGAAGCTCGGGATTTGGACTTTAGACTAAAAAAACGCGAGGGGAAAACCTTTCAGAAGTGTCCCAGCTATCGCTGCCTGAATGAGCCACAGGATAATGAAAGCGACGAGTGGTGAGATATCAAACGCGCCGGCCATCGGCACGATCCTACGTAATGGAACCAGCATTGGATCAGTCGCATTGACCATGAATCGCATCACGGGGTTCCGGTAGTTGATCGTCCCATACGAAAAGATAATGCGGATGAAAATCAGGAGGATGTAAAAGCTGACCAACCCATAAAGCACATACCCGATGGTAGCGATTGGGGCGGCCGCTTCGAGGCTGAATAAAACTCCTGCCAAGGTATTAGCGATGCTGGAGAGGAGTTGCAGCGCAAACCACCCCACGAGAATCGCCAGCAACACAGCGACCAGGGGCGCATACTTTGGATCGACCCCGAGACGCGACAAGACTCGACGAACAGGATTGATGAATGGATCCGTGAGCTGGCGAATCGTTCGAGCGCTCCAACTGAATGGGTTCAAGTCGAGCTGGTTTGCGATCAAGCGCAGGACCATCAGCACGACGACGGTGACAATAGCTGTAATAAGGGCCCAGTTAAGAAACCAATACAGTCGACTAAGGATGAGCATAATTTCTTCCGGTGGTTAAAAGACTCGGTTCTAACTTCGTTCACCAAAGATTGCGGTGCCGATACGAACCATGGTTGCGCCTTCTTCGATTGCTACCTCAAAGTCGTGACTCATCCCCATCGATAACTCTCCTGGCAGTTCGCCGAAGTGTCCCTGAAGCTTCAACTCGTCGCGCAGCTCGCGCAAAGTTTTAAAAAATGGACGCGCGCAATCCGGGTTCTCAAAGTACGGAGGCAAGACCATCAGCCCTATCAGTCGCAGCCGTTTACTCGATTTGAGCTCTTCCAGCAATTCCGGCAGCTCGCGTGGATCAACCCCAGTCTTGCTCTGCTCGCCGCCAAGTTTAATTTGAATAAGTACCGGAAACTCGTCCCTTCCCTCTTCAACACACAAACGCTCAAGGCGGCGCGTCAGTGCGACCGAATCAAGCGAATGCAGGTAGTCGAAAAGTGTGACTGCCCGGCGTGCCTTGTTAGCTTGAAGGTGCCCGACGAGGTGCCACGTCGCGGCTTTGCGTCCGACAGAGGCGATTTTTTCTTCCGCCTCCTGAACCCGATTCTCGCCCAGATCAGTAATGCCTATCGCCAGGCCCGCACGTAAGGTTTCGGGTGGATACGTCTTGCTGATCGCTATCAGGGTGATCTTGTTAAGGGAGCGCCCGCTCCGCTCCGCGGCTGTAGTAATTCTCGCGCCAACGTTCTCGAATCGTTCGCGAAGGGCATGTTGTTCCGAGGAAATACCGGGCATTATTAGCGACAATGAAATCGAAACAAAACTATAAGACTAATTCGGCAAAGGTTGTTCGATACTCACGATACCAGATCAAATCGCGGCTTGCACCGGCCCATGGTTCGCAAAATGAACCGGAGAACGTTGCAGGCAGGAGGCGCTGGTAACGCTTCAGTTGATTGGCACAGTGGTTGTTAGTAGCTGAACTGACTCTCCTCTTCAATTAGACAATAACGTCGAAGCTAGGAGGATTTGTATGCAGCATTCGGGAAGCAAGAGAAACGTGATCGCCATCTTTGTGATGGTGCTGTTGTTGGTTGCGGCCATACCGGCAACATCGTTCAGTCAAGATCGTCGCTGGCGCGATTCCGACCGGCGTGAGTGGCGAGACAATCGCGGACGGAATAAGCACAACGGCTGGCGAAGCCACCAGAGGCGTGGCAATAGCTGGAACAATGGCTGGCGTGGAAACCGTGGACGCGCAAGTGAAGGCCGTTCGTGGCGCAATCGCAACGTTCGTTGGTGGAACAATCGATCCAACGATCGTCGCCGGTGGAACCGTTGGGACAATGACCGGCGCTGGAACAACCGATCAGACGATAGACGCTGGACACGCAACACTCGCTGGCGGAGAAACTAACCGCTTCGAGATCCTAACCACCGAGCGCGGTGGCGCCGAACGATAGAGTTAACTTTGGTTACAGTCGATCCCATAATCGGAAACGACAATGGCTCTAGCGTCCGGCGCCACCGCTTTCGTTCATCTCACAAGCAACTTATGCATTCTTGACACCCTCTAAGCCCATTCGCATAATGCATTCCCATCGCGGATGTGGCGGAACTGGCAGACGCGCAGGTCTCAGAAGCCTGTGATGGTGACATCGTGGAGGTTCAAGTCCTCTCATCCGCACCATATTTTTATTTAAAGCGGGCCTGTTGTTAACAAGGCCCGCTTTTTGTTCGTCAATATATTGGAACCAATGCTCGTGTGTGGCGTATTTCAAACTGTAGTCTCCCGCTCGGCCACAAGTGTTTCTTCAGAAAGTTTAAAAAAAGGTGTGTAGGGGGTTGAAATGAGCGCTGAAGCTAAAACTATAGAGCCGGCCAGAGAACGTGGGACCAACGGTCCATTAAGCAGCGGCGAACGACATGCGTTGAGGATTGCTGAAAAACCTGAGCGAAATTCTGTTCAGCGGCTCATCGATCTTACGACCTCGCTCTTGCGAGAGGCGCAGACCCTGGCAGGCGACAAGGCACTCGCTGACGAATCACAGCGCCTGCAGGCACTAAACTTTTCCGAGGGGATTGATTTCTTCGGCGAGGTCAAGCAGTTTGAGACCAGTCTGATCAAGCTCGCGCTGGCCAGAACCGGTGGGCATCAGGCGAGGGCTGCAAAACTTCTCAACATCAAACCGACAACATTAAACTCGAAGATCAAGCTCTACGGCATTGAGTACTAGTCCTGTCCCCACGGGACACGACCCTAATTAACTGCTTGCGAAGCACTGTCGGCGAGGGCCTCACGCCCGTCTGACACTACCAATTGCTGTTCATCGAACAGACTTGAATTAACCAAAGTCTGCACCCAATACTGCCCTGCTGCTGGAAACGTTACGTTCACAAAGAAACTAATATTGTCGGCATAGCCACCTGGCGTGATCTCGAAGCTGGTCGGCTGCGACACCACTATCGGATGTTGGCGATCGGGCGTCAGGATCCTGACTTCGGATAAGTGAGTGCCTTCACCTCGCCAGTGGTTCACTACGGCAAATTTGATAAGCGACACGGGCACTTGCTGCACCATGATGTTTTGAAACACACCCATGAACGAGAGTTTGTTTCCGGCTTCGAGACGAACATCGTCACAGAACAAAGTGTAAAGAAGTTCCAGTTTGGAACCGTCGGTTTCCTGCGTTGTCATTTTTTCTCCCATTGGTACATCGATCTGTCGTATTACAGAACCCAGCGCGTTAGCGCGGGATGCTGGAGGTACCGAGCATTAGGAAATTTACTTAGTGTTGAGTAGCCTCAAGTATCCCGCGCTACCGCGCTGGGTTCTGTAGTTGGTTACCCGACTCTAATTGGGCTAGTACCCCTCCTACAACATTTTCTTAAACGTTTCTTCGTCGACCACTGTAACACCAAGGGCCGTCGCTTTATCAAGTTTGGAGCCGGCTTCTTCGCCTGCGACTACGTAATCCGTCTTTTTGCTTACTGAAGATGCGACTCGCCCACCGCGGCGTTCAACTTCGGCCTTGGCCTCATCGCGTGTGTATCCTTCGAGTGTGCCAGTCAACACAAACACTTTGCCGGCAAACCTGTCGTCAACGGGCCCGGCCGCCTTCAGCATCTCAGTACGGACTCCCGCCGATTTCAACCGGCGGCACAATTCGAGATTTCCCTCGTCGTCAAACCAATCGCGCACACTCTGGGCCACCGTCAAACCGATCTCAGGCACATCGTCGAGTTCTTCTACCGTGGCCTTACTCAACTTGTCCAACGAGCCGAATTGCCGGGCCAGTGTCGTGGCTGTTCGGTCGCCAACGTGCCGCAAACCAAGCGCGTAAACCAGATTCGGAAGATCACGCTCCTTGCTCGCTTCAATTTGTGCCAGGAGGTTTGATGCAGACTTGGTAGCCATGCGTTCAAGGCTGGCAATGTCCTCGAGCGTCAAGCTGTAGAGATCGCCGGCATCGTGCACTTTCCCGCTTTTGACAAACTGATCAACGAGGGACTCACCCAGGCCTTCAATTCGCATGGCCCGCCGGGAGGCGAAATGTAGCAAGCGTCCCATTAGCTGCGCTGGGCAGTCGGCGGCGACACAGCGCGACACAACTTCGCCCTCAGGCCGTGAGATTTCACCGCCACATACGGGGCATTTTTTTGGCATCCTGAAAGGCTTCTCTTCCCCGGTGCGCTTCGAGTCAATAACCTTCAGTACCTTCGGAATGACGTCGCCGCCCTTTTCAATCAACACCCAGTCGCCGATGCGAATACCCAAACGCTTCACTTCATCCGGGTTGTGAAGCGTAGCGCGAGAGACGGTTGTGCCAGCCAGGCTCACCGGCTCGAGGTTGGCGACAGGGGTGAGGGCTCCGGTCCGGCCTACTTGAACACTAATCGACAACACCCGAGTGGTGGCTTGACGGGCCGCGTATTTGTAAGCGATGGCCCATCGGGGAGCCTTATTGGTCGCGCCAAAATCCTCCTGCATCGCGGTGGAGTTTACCTTCACGACCAGCCCGTCTATTTCATAGTCCAGATCGTCCCGCTTCGCTTCCATTCTGGCCGCGAAATCAATCACCTCTTCGATTGAACCGCACAATTCCCGGAGCGGATTGACTCTGAAACCGGCCTTCTCCATCCAGTTGAGCGATTCCCAATGCGTCGCGAAAGGTTTGCGTCCTCCCGCAATCAAGTCATAGGCAAACATGTCAAGCTTGCGGGCGGCGACCTTTTTCGAATCAAGTTGGCGGATGGTGCCGGCCGCTGCGTTGCGTGGATTGGCGAGCCGTGGTTGGCCCAACTCTTCCTGCTCGGCATTGATACGCTCAAATACTTTTCGTGGGATGAATACCTCGCCTCGCACCTCAAACTCGGTGGCGATGGGTTTTGCTTTTGCGCTCAGCTTCAGCGGAATGCTGCGAATGGTCCGCGCATTCTGAGTGACGTCTTCACCAATCCTGCCGTCCCCACGTGTAACGCCCCGAGCTAGTACCTGATCTTCATAGTGCAAAGAGATCGACAATCCATCAATCTTCATCTCGGCCACGTATTCGAGCGGCCTGCCCTCAGCCAGACGCTGGCTCCGTTGATCAAACGCCCGCAGCTCATCGATGTTGTAACTATTGTCGAGGGAAAGCATCGGGTGGCGGTGGACCACTTCGGAAAAAGCTTCCGCGGGCCGGCCTCCGACGCGTTGGGTGGGACTATCAAGTGTTATGAGCTCGGGGTGTTGCTGTTCGAGTTGCTGGAGCTTCTCGAGTAAGGCGTCGTAGTCGACGTCAGAGATCTCAGGATTATCCAGGACGTAGTAGAGTTCCTCATGACGCCGGATTTCTTCCCGAAGCTTTTCGATTTCCTTCGCCAATGGTTGACGCTTTTGCAACTTAACCTACCTTTTAGACTGATGTTACCAGTCGGCAGATAAAGAAATAAAATGGCCGTGAGCTTGCCCGGCCTAGGCTGGCCAAGATGACCCTCTTAGTCGGTATGAGGTTCTGATGGCGCTCATGAGTTGGACACAGAAGCATCGACCCAAGACACCCAAGAATCCACTTGCATCCGATTTATTGACTGCTTCATCGTGCCGGTAGTATATTCCGCCCGTCTGCCCGGACTTCGATTCCTCGCCACGTGAAAGTGCTGGCAATGATCGCTTTCACGGATGCCCTTACAATCCATTAGGTCGACTTCATGGGACCATACAGTACTCCCAGTGATTACCTCGATTGAGGATAGCCCTACACCACCTATCCGTTTCAAATCCCTTTGACAACGAGAGGACGCCCCAATCATGAGGAGACTCACAATTAGCTTTACCGCTCTGCCGGTAGTTACAACACTCTTGCTCTTTGGCGCATACAAAAACGCAGCCCAGCAGAAAGGCGAGCCTGCCCCCGCCGCTCAAGGTCAGGAACGCAGAATAGTAAGGAAGGACGATCCCAGGTCGCCCGTAACGATCAACGTGATGCGTGCAAAGGGAAGAGAAGTTAAATCGAATAAGCGATTTCTTGACGAGGACGACTGGCTCGAGGGACTAACGATTGAAGTCGCTAACACCTCGGGGAAAATGGTCACATTCGTGCAGGTTCAGCTCTTCTTTCCCCGTCCCGAAGAAGATCCGCCGCAACCCGGGGCAGTATGGTATCTCCGGTATGGAGACAGTCCCTTCCGCTATGAGAGTGCTGAGGCTATGCCGCCTCCTGGCGTCAAGCCCATCCCGCCGGGGGATATTTTAGAGCTTAAGGCGGCTTGGAACGAGCACGTCGAAATAGACCGTTTTCTGAAAGATATTAAGTTCTCCAAAAACAATAACGTTGAAATAACGATTAGTCTTGTCGGATTCAGCGACGGTACAGCATGGTCCGGCCAGATGTTTGAGCGAAACTTAAACGGGGGCTGGCAGCCAGCGAAGGTGCAGGATGCCAAATCAGCCCCTAAACGGCATCGGGTGGGCGCCCCAACGGCTTGGCAGAATTCGGAGAAGTTTCGAGAACGACGGCCGCGAACAACGCGGACTTATTCGACTCCGGAAGCCATCTGCCGGGCGTCGGGAAGAGTGGAGCCGGTACGGCGGAGAATTTGAACTTCTCGCCAGCGGGGAAGAACATTTCCGGATTCGCGCCTTGGAGAGCGGCGCCAGACGACTGTGGATCTGTCTATCCCAGTACGCTCCCCTGTCCTCCTCAACCCTCACAGTGCGAGTATCAAAAATGGTATTTCGGTGGTGGCTCAGGAAATGACACGGTTACTCTCGGCGTTGCATCCTGTGCCGGCGGCGTAGATTTTGATATTGCTGCGAGCGGGACACCAAAGAGACTTGCATGGACATCTGTCAGCTCGGAGGATGCCTGGCTCGTTTTAGATAGGAACGACAAACGGCACCATAGACAATGGCAGAGAGCTGTTCGGTAATTTCACGCCACAGTCGGAGCCGCCGGCAGGCTCAGAACGAAACGGTTTCCTGGCGCTTGCTGAATTCGATAAACCCGAGAATGGCGGCAATGGCGACGGGTTGACTACGAAGGCCGATGCCATTTTCTTGTCGCTAAGGCTATGGCAAGACACAAATCACAACGGCATCTCTGAGTCGTCTGAATTACACACCCTGAAGAACCTCGGTCTAAAATCCATTGACCTGGCATACAAGAAGTAAAAACGAACTGACCAATATGGCAACCAGTTCCGCTACCGCGCGAAGGTTAAAGACGCGCGAGATGCTCAACTAGGGCGTTGGGCTTGGGACGTTTTCCTCGTAAGCGCACGCTGAACCCGAACAACTGAGCTATCTCGCAAGTCCCTGCCGCAGGTTGGCTACTCGTTCACGAACGCCACTGGTTTTAGTGATCCCGCTGGTCCTGGTTTTAGTTTCAGCCAGGTTATGTATTACCCGTCCAATAAACTTGATGCTCTGCAGAAAGTCATCCAGCCTGATGTTTTCGTCGGGTCCGTGTGGATTTGATCCGGAGTAACTAATCCCAAATGAGGCGACTGGAGTCTGCGGTGCTGCCGCACCACAGACGGCGCCCACCGGCCCGCTCGACGGATCCATCGGATAAACCAGCGGCGCAACACCGTAAACGTCCGCGGCCGCCCCTATGACGGAACGCGCGACGATCGAGCTGGCCGAAGATTTTGCCAGCGGGGCACTACCAAGCTCGATGATCTCGATGTCCTTGAAACCACGTATATCCAGATGCGCACGCAGAAGTTCAAGGACTTTAGCGGGCGTAAGATCCGGCACGAGGCGAAAATCCAGTCGAGCGATCGCCACGCTGGGGAGCACTGTCTTTACGCCGGCTTCCGTATGACCGGTTTGAATACCGCAGATCGTACACGTGGGACCAAAGATATGTTCCTTGACCAGGGCCGCTCCTTTCATCGAGCGCACCCAACCACCGATTCGAAATTCTCGTTTGAGCCCCACTTCGTCAAGCTCAATGGACTTGAGTACTTCCGCGTCTTCTTCACTGATAGGAGCTATCTGTGACGAAAACCCGTCAATGGTAATCACTCCTTTTGGCGAAGTGATAGTGGCCAGTGCCTGGACCAGACGCCAGGCAGGATTGGGAACGATTGCGCCCCACTTCGAATGCAGATCTATGCGCGCACCATGGGCACGCAGCTCGACAAACTGTATGCCTTTGAAACCGAGGCTGATGACCGGACGTTCCTTAGTGTCCCTGTAACCCTCGTCCCAAATGCAACCGGCCGCCGCCAGCATCTCGGGGTTCTCCGCAGCGAAACGGTAAAAGCTGGGACTACCCAAACCATCTTCACCTTCAATAAAGAACCTGATCGAGACAGGAAGCTTCCCAAATGTTTTTTGGTAGGCCTCGACGGCTGCCAGGCGCGCCATCAGGTCGCCTTTGCTGTTTGCGGCGCCGCGAGCGTACAGCTTGCCATCATTGATGCTTGCCGCGAATGGACCAACCGACCATTCGCTCAGATGGCCCACCGGCTGCACGTCATAGTGACCATAAACTATGAAATTGCGCGGGCCGTCACCACATTCGCCGTAGATGATTGGATAACCTGTGCCGATGCGAAACGAACGGGTGCCAATGCCGATACGCTGCATCATCTGCTCGACAGTTTCCGCCATCGCGCGCATACCGGTGCCACGGGCCGCAACTGAAGGCATGCGACACAGCTGTTGCAGACGCTCGGTAAAAGAGCGTGCGTGTCGATCCACATAACGGTCGTAACGTGCAAAGGTCATGGATGTACTGAGACCGCAAACAACAGTCTGCGTTACCGTTTAGTCGATCAAAGCTTGCGGCTCATAAAGCAGATAACGCGGCTGGACGGTCGAACGGTCAAATCCTGCGCAAATCAGTCCCGCACTAAACGCCCTGAGAAACTCACCTCGGACACGCATCAACTCCTGATGGGCCTGGGCTGGATCCGTCTTCTTCAACGCTCCCCAGTTCCCCGGAATCGCAATTGTTGCTTCCGGAGTGGTTGAGATTATCGCCGGTTCACCAGCTGCGAATTTTTCAACCCGACGGGAGTGCAGCTTCCATTCACCGAATAGCCTGTCGCTATCGATCGAGGTTGCTCCACCCGCCGGCACTGGGCTAACCGGATAGTCAGTGCCGTAGAAATTTTCCGCATAGCTGCGGACAATCACCCCGAGCCGGTTTAAATTGAAGTATGCATTTCGGGCCTGCAGCGGATCCCATGTCCATTTAATAAAACTGCGGCCTTCCTCCAATGCACGCGCGCGCTGGCTCCATTTCAATCGTGCGCCCACGCCTTTGTTTTGATAGTCAAAGGCCACGGCCATCATGTGAGAATATCCAAAGATTTCATTCCGGCTACTCACACCAGCCATATGATGGACAAACCCGACCAGCCGGTTACCGCTGAATGCACCGAGGGTCCATCCACCGACCTGTTTGGAAACAATCAAGTGCCGGCGTGGTGAGATTTCCAGTTCCGGAAGCCCAAAAACCTCTCGTTGAAGCAGAACACAGTTATCAAGTTCCTCTGTCGACGTGCATTCCCTAACTACGATATCGTCCATGGGGGTTGTGGTGTCAGCTTTAAAACAAGACTTAATTGGTTACGCCTGAAGCCCGCGGGAGCGCGACTTCAAGCGGTGAAAGCCAGGCCCGCTTTCCCTGTATACAAGATATTATGGCTTTGTTGGCCCAACGGGAAGCTGGATCAAGGTACGCAAGCCGCCTGTCTCACGTTCTTCCAGGATGACGGTGCCCTTCATTACTTCCAACAAACGTCTCCCGATAATTATGCCCAACTCGTTGAGGTCCGTCTTTCCGGCTGGAAGTGTTTCTTCCGGGTCAAAGACCCTTGAAATGTCCTCAACCGGCTCGCCGTCATCTTCCATCCTGATATTCAGATAAGGTCCTTCCAGGTCAAGAAAGACCTTTACGCACTGTCCTTCGCGACTTCGACTAACGGCCCACGCGAGGAAAGTGTAGAGCACCTGGCGCAGCCGGCCCTGGTCTGAAACTATCGAAGAGACCTCCGAAGCTATTTCCCATTCAAGGCTGACGGCGTTCTTTTGCGCATAACGATTGACTGCCGCACACACGTCACGCACTGTGTCGCGCAACGAGAATTCATGAAGAAACAGTTCGGCCGGTCCGATTTCCAACCGCGACATGTCGACCAGCTGATTCAAGCTCGTCAGCAATTGCAATCCGGAGGCTTGAATCTTCTGGCAGAAGCGGCGCTGCGGATCGGTCAACTTCTCCTGATCCAATAGTATTTCAGTGAAACCAAGAATCGACGTCAGCGGAGTGCGCAGCTCGTGCGACATGCGCGCCAGAAAGAGTGAGCGATAATGCGAAACGTGCCGGAGCTCCCGGTTGGCCTCCTCGAGTTCCGATTTCCGCTGCTTTAACTGCTCAATCAGGTGGGCAACGCGCTCATCGTTGGGTTCGCCAACGACGGTCACTTCAGTGGTCACATCAAGTTCGCGCACGGTCTTGTCTGCCATGACATCGATGGATCGCCGGATAACGAAGCGTTTCAGCTTCTCGATTCTAAATGCTTTTTGCTGTTCGGGAAGTTCAATATAAGACTGCCTCAGACGAGTGTCAAAGCCTTGCTTCTTTTTTAACTAAATCGTGCGTTATCATGCCTCGTTAACAGCTTTCAGTATTTTTCGAGAAGAAGTCCAGGGGGCGGCGGATTGCATGAAAGGTAAACTCACCGATCAACCACTGGTGGAACTTATTCGTGAGATTTCCTCCAAGGGTTTTTCCGGGACGTTGAGGCTCCAACACGAGCGCGCTCAGAGTGCCATCTATTTTGAGGAAGGTCAGCTTGTCTTTGCCGCCTCGAACCTACGCACTCTCCGCCTGCGTGCCTATCTCGAGAAAGGAACGTTAGTCACCAAGCAGCGCTTAGCTAACTTTGCCGAGAATATTCCCGATCTGCGGCTGGCCTCAGTCCTTCATTCAACTGGCGTTCTCGATGGAGAACAGGTTAATGCTTTAATGGCGAGTCTGGTTGTGGACGTTCTGCGCGTTGTCTTGTTGTGGAATGATGGCACCTGGGAATTTGACCAGCGGGCGCGGTTTAACGAGACGTTTCGGGCAAGCCTGGACGTGCCCAGTCTGTTACGGGAAGCTTCGCATCGAATGCCTTCGAAGTTTGTGACGTCGCGTTTCCGCAATCCCAATGAGATATTTGCGCGTAACGCGATGGCTTCCAACATCAAAGAGTTTCTGCCTGTAGAAACCTCCGTACTGTCACACCTGGCTGCTCCGACGAAGCTCAAAGAGTTAATTGCGGCTAGCGGCCTGCCGGATTCGGAGGCACACCGAATCCTCTATGGGTTGACCTTGAGTGGACACCTGATGCGCGAGTATTGGCAAAATGCTTTTCGAACGGAGGCTGTTACACGTCCCGCACATCTAGACTCCGGTGCGCTTTCTGCCGCCCAGCCTGAGAAACCTGACGAGGAGACGGACCTTAAGCAGTTTCTCGAGCGCGTGAATAATGCCGCCGATCACTACGAGCTTTTTGAGTTGCCGTCTAAAGCAGACGCGAGCGATGTCAAAGATGCGTACTATGGGCTGGCGCGCCGATACCATCCGGATCGTTTCCACTTGAAGTCGGGCACGTCGCTGCATATCGATTTGGGTTCGGCATTTGCTCGAGTCACTCAGGCCTACGAAACCCTGATGGATGCCCGGACGCGCGCTATTTACGACAGCGCTCTTGAAAGGGCGAAGCAATTCAAACTATCGGAAGAGAAAGCGCCCAGCGCTCCCGAAGAGTCTGACTTTGACGCGGCGTACGAAGCTGACGCCGAGCATCCTGAACATAACTTCCGGGAAGGGTTCGCGGCATTCCAGCAGGGACGGATTAATGCTGCAATCAATCACCTGGGCGTCGCAGCTCGGCAGGCACCCAACGAGGCTCGATACCGGGCATACTACGGAAGGGCCCTCGCTGCGGGGGAAAGAACCCGGCGGTTGGCCGAAGCAGAGCTCCAAGCTGCCGTAAGACTTGAGCCGTCGAACGCCACATATCACACCCTATTGGCTGAGTTATATTTGGAATTGCAGTTTCACAATCGAGCGCAAACGGAAGTAGAACGCGCGTTGTCTTTGGATCCAAACAACGCCGCGGCAAACTCGCTGCAACGTAAGCTGCAGAAGTCGAGGAAAACAGGGTGACAGTTAAGGACTTCAGGAAAGAAACAGATGGCTGCAATTCAACCCGATAGTGACAAGCATCGCGTGGCTCGTGAAGCTTACTTGCAACTCGCCGCGGCCGCTGACGAGTTTGAGCAGTACGCTCACCCGCATGCGGCCCGGATCGCGGCGATCGCGGATCGCATTGGCGAAGTTTTCCACCTGGCCCCCCACGACCGTAGATCTTTGCGCCGTGCTGCCTACATGCACGATCTCGGTGAAGTGGCCATGGAACGCGAGTACATTCAACGCACCGGACCGCTTACGGATGAGGAACGAAATGATCTGGCCCGGCATCCTGTGATTGGCGAACAGGAAGCGGCCCGAGCAAGTGCAGATCGCGCGGTCCAGCTTTTGGTGCGCTGGCATCATGAATGGTGGAATGGTTCCGGTTACCCGGACGCGCTTCGGCAAAACGAGATTCCGCTCGCCGCGCGGATCCTTCGCATTGCCGATTCCTATGCGGCACTGACTGATGCCCGGCCGTTTCGCCGTGCAATGACCGAAGATGATGCCCGTCAAACGATCATTGAAGGGGCTGCGATTGAATTCGACCCGGCAGTGGTGAGTGTCTTCCTTTCGCTCGATAGATTTGACGAATTGCGATCGTTCGCGCGCGATGCCGAAGAGGCTGCGCCACCGGTTGTCAAAGATGACAGGCCGGCGCTGTTTTCATCCTTTATGAAGTGAGTTAGAGAAGTGGGGCGGGAGCGTGAATCGTGAATCGTAAATCGTAAATAGAAAGAACCGGCGACCGAATCGACGATCACTATCACAATTCGCTATTCATAATTGGCATTTCACGATTCAATAATTTAAACAGTACTAAAAATTTACGATTCACGATTTACTACTTATGTCTTACATAGCCGCAGCGTTTCCCAATGGTTGGTTAAACTTCGAATTGAGCGTCCTGCGACGTCTTAAGTTTTCTTCCATTGCTCTGCCCTTCACCGGCGAACCAAACTTTTCAATGCAGATGAAGCAATGGGATGTGCGGGTGGCGGCGAACGACCCGATGGTGTGGGCCTACACCAAAGCTACGGCACTCGTTGAAAACGATTCCGAAGAGCTCAGCGAAGAAGAGATTAGTTCGATAGTCGATGACGCGTATGTTCCGCACGAACGCCTGGACAATCCTTCGCTCTCGCACTGGTTTAATGAGACTGACGCGTGGTGGTTTGACACGGTCCGCTTCAATGCGGAGCGACTGCTCACACCTTACAAGCGCGCGCTCGGATTGACACTGGGGATGATGGTTGGCGACTACGTGCTGTCCTTTGATGACGAAACACGGCATCTGCGGGAGCCTCTGTCGCTTTCGCGGGTGTTCAGGCAGTTTGCCGGCGGCTTGCGCTTTCCGCCCGGCAACTCGATGCGAAATAAAGCGACCAATCAGGATGTTCGCGCCTTCGTTGCAGAGCGGCGACTGACGGACTTGTTATTTTTGCGACTGCCGGCCCCTGCCGAGGCGGCAAATGCACAGCAGAAATTGATAGCCTGGCGCGAAGAGTGGCTCCAGGGTCGCGATGACTTTTGGGAGCAACTGGAGAAGACGCGGGCCGGTAGGCTTGGTTCGCGGGTCCAGAGTAAGCAGCAGTATTTAGGTTTTGTTGAGGATTTGCTTCACACCGCCGCTCACATTCCCACATGGGCGATCGCGCACACTGAGAATGGCTTTATCTCGAGTGAAGAACTGGTCGAAACGGTAGGCCGTGTGCGCCGGGTTGACTCAGTTTACTCCAAGGATTTTTCCGACCTCCTGGGTGTCCGGGCTTCTATCGTCACCGCTACCAGCTAAGTCATCTGCGCTACAGGCGTATAGAGTACAACCTTCAGATTGCCGCTCTAATCATCATGCAGGTCACTGCTTCGAACAACGCAAGCTAAAGCTTGTACTCTATACGCCTGTTGGGCTGCGCCTGACTCAGACGAGTTCAACGAACCTGTAACCAACCCCTCTGACAGTCAGAAGATGTTTCGGCTTTGAGGGATCGTCTTCAATGTACTTCCGCAGCCGCACGATGAAATTATCGATGGCCCGCGTGTCAGTATCTTCATTAAGGTCCCAAACGTCTTCCAGAATGGCTTTCCGCGAAACCACCTTGCCTTCGTGCTTAACCAGATAACGTAGTAACTCGGCTTCCATCAATGTCAGCCTGATTGTTTGTTGAGGAGTGCGGAGTTCGAGATTGGCGAAGTCGATAATGCGATTAGCAAAACTAAACTCGGCCTGCTTGGATTCGACAGGACCCGCCTTCTGTGCGCCGGCAGCAACGTCGTTGGTCTGGTCTTTCTGGAACCACTCGCGACGGCGAAGCAACGCTTTCAAACGCGCGAGCAACACCGACAGATCAAACGGCTTGGGGAGATAGTCGTCTGCGCCGGCTTCAAATCCTCGCAGCACGTCTTCAGGCCTTCCTCGCGCAGTCAGCATCAGTATCGGTACAAAGTTCTGCTTAGCGCGAAGTTCCGACGCCACCGTAAATCCGTCCTTGCCTGGGAGCATTACATCCAGAACGAGTGCGTCATAACGTTGCTGTTCGTCAAACAGTAAGGCCAGCGCGCGTTCACCGTCGCTCACCGTGTTAACCGTGTAGCCCTCCGCCTCAAGATTAAAACGCAATCCGTCGGCGAGGTGCTGTTCGTCTTCAACCACTAATACTGCGCTCAAGCTAAAAGGCCTCCGTCATGACACGACTAAATCAATCTAGCGTCTACGGCTTGTGTTTCAAATGTGGACTTGTCCGCCCGCGCATGCGGCACAAGTGCCCGATTCGAAACGAGCTCTATAATTATCCTAAACGAGCTTAATGATTATCCTAAAGGAGCTTAATAATTATCCTAGAGGAGCTTAATAACATCTTTAGTGTTTTCATTTTTCACGCCCGAGGCAGTTGAATCGTAAAAGTACTTCCCTGCCCGGGCCCTTCACTTTCCGCAAATACACGACCGCCGTGTTTTTCTACCACCGATCTCACGATAAAGAGCCCCAGCCCCGTGCCCTTTACGCGAGCCATCACACGCCCGGGCACACGATAAAAACGCTTGAAGATCCTTTTCAATTGAGCCGCCGGAATCCCAATCCCTTTGTCTGCAATTCTGACTGCCACGCGTTTCGGATCCAACGCAGCGACCTCAACCGACAGCCGGACGTCCTTGTCGGAGTACTTGACGGCATTGTCCAGCAGGTTTGAAAACGCCCCGCGCAACTCGTCTGCGTCGCCGGCGACGCGCGCTGGTTGCCCATCAAGAAGTTCAGTGTAGGAGAGAGACTCCGGACCAAGTTTGTAGCGGGTTCGTGCGATATCCAGGCACTCGTTAACAAGCTCGCCGAGATCGACAATAGCGATGTTCATCGCCCGTTGGCGAACACCGGCACGGCCCGCGCGCAAGACCTGCTCAACCGTATGCAGCAGGCGCTCGCTGTCTGAGAGCATCACATCGTAAAACTCCTGCCTTTGAACCTCGTTGGTCTCGCGCGATTTTAACGTCTCCAGATAAAGGCGAATCGAGGCGAGCGGGGTTTTTAGTTCGTGAGTAACCGCATTGATAAAAGCATCGTGCTGTTCGTTGCGTCGGATTTCGCGAATCAGAAAAGTGGTGTTTAGAACCACTCCGGCAATAATCAAAAGAAAGAAGATGATGCCAAAGATGAGCAGGGCCACCTCGCGCAGGTTGAGCACAATCCAGCTCACGTTTAGCGCAATGGCTACCGCAACAAGACAGGCGCCGAGAGTAATGAAGAAAGCTATGGACTTACGACGAGCACTGACGGCCATGAGGGGATTGTATCAGGGACGGGAGGCGGGAGGCAGGCTGCAGGCGGCAGGCGCCAGGAAGCAGGCTGCAGAAGGCAGAAGGCAGATTTTCCATATATCATTTTTCATTTCTCATTTCTCATCGCACGTTGAGCGGTTCTTGGTTTAACCGACCGCTGCGGTAAATCAAGTGAAGCCGATGCGTAAATCAAGTGGCGCCGGATACGCACTGCAATGGCAAATGAGAAATGAAAAATGATATATGGAAAATCTGCCTTCTGCCTTCTGCCTTCTGCCTTCTGCCTTCTGCCTTCTGCCTTCTGCCTTCTGCCTTCTGCCTTCTGCAGCCTGCCGCCTGCCGCCTGGTTCTTACGCTGCCTGCTGCAACCGATTCTCTTCCGGTTGTTCAGCAGCGGATATTGTCTCTTTGCTAATTAGTTGGATCTTTTTGGCGAGACCCATCATCTGAAGCGCGCGGATACCGTACCAGTTCACGTCGATTTCATACCAGGTCAGCCCGTGCTTAGCGGCCCGTGGATGCGCGTGATGGTTGTTGTGCCAACCTTCGCCAAACGTAAGTAATGCAACCCACCAACTGTTGGTCGAATCGTCGGTCGTTTTAAAACGACGTGTGCCCCACAGGTGCGTAGCTGAGTTTACCAACCAGGTGAAATGTAAACCGATGGTCACTCGGAGAAAGACTCCTACAAACAGCATGGGCCATCCGCCGATCGCCAGCAACACCACGCCGGAAATAATAAGTGGCACGTAGTAAAGATTGTTCATCCAGACGTGAACCGGATCCTTAAACAGGTCGGGGGCATAACGGCGCAACGTAACTTCGTCGTGTTGCTGCGCGGTGCCACGAAGTATCCAACCCATGTGCGCCCACCAGCTGCCGTCACGCGGTGTATGTGGATCACCCTCGCCATCCGTGTTCGCATGGTGAATGCGGTGAGTGACGACCCAGTTGATCGCTCCTCCTTCAAGGGCCAGCAGCCCGCAAAGAGTCAGAAAGTATTCAACCGGCTTTGGTGTCTTATAACCTCGATGGGTTAGCAGGCGGTGGAATCCCATTCCGATTCCCAGGCTTCCCGATATCCACCACAACACAAGCGTAATCGGAATCGCGGTCCAGCTCAGGCTGGTCAGCATGAAAAGCGATGCAATGGCTCCAGCATGAAAGATGATCATGAACACAGTAGTGTTCCATTTTATTTCGCCGTACTTGTTAGGATTAATTGCTTTAACGTTCATTGCGCCCCCTGACAGTATTCTCAACTAACTACGATGCCATCCTAACAATTACAACTCACTGGGGTTGTAAGACTTATGTAATGACCGCGGTTGTAATAGTTGTGTAATTCGCAGGATTGATGCACCTGTGAAATCAAAAAAACAAGCTTTTTAATTAAGCGGCGCTTTGGCGAGGTCCCTTTTTGCATCGGCGCTTCCGCTCTCGGTGCTGGAACTCCAATTACAGGCCCAAGTGACCCGTTTTCAGTGGTCTGCAAACTTGCAATGGACCAGCAAAATGATGCATTATCACTGTGTATTCCTTCTCTCCTGCGTCAACGGTGATGCGCCACGCCTTTGTTGCGGTTTGCGGCGTTCTGGATGGTTCGAGAGCAGGCCACAAAAATTGAAGAAGCTGCTCAACAGAGCGCCCGAACGCGAGCCTTCGCTGCTACCGTTTCTCCGAAGCCACCTTTGATTCGAAGCTTCTCTTAATGCTCCATCGAGCAAGGACGACAAAGCCATGGCCATGAAACTCTACGTAGGAAACCTGTCGTTTCAAACTTCCAGCGAGGAACTCCAACAACTATTTTCCCAGGCTGGTACGGTTGAATCAGCTTCAGTAGTAGAAGACCGCGATACGGGCCGCTCCCGTGGATTCGGTTTCGTCGAGATGGCATCGAAGGAAGACGGCGAGAAAGCAATTGAACAATTCAACGGCACGGATTTAAATGGTCGCAACCTAACAGTCAATGAGGCTCGACCACGCGAAGATCGCGGCAACCGCGGTGGCGGCGGCGGGGGTGGACGTGGGGGTTATGGCGGCAATCGTGGCGGTGGCGGCGGTGGTCGCGGTGGCTACGGTGGCGGCGGTGGCGGCGGTGGTGGACGAGACGACCGAACACCTCGCTGGTAAGTAATGGTGAATGGTAAACGGCACATGGTCCGTAAGACTGAGTGCCTTTACCATTCACTGAATAACCCAAGGCGTGAACGACTAATCAGTATTACGAACAACTTTTAACGATTTACGATTTACCAGAAAGGCAGTCATGGAAAAACAAGCTGTAGAAAAGGTGGAGAAGCAGACCTACGCGATCGGCGACCGGGTGGAAAAACTCTGCGCGATTTGCCAGGAAGAACGCGGGCACGTAGTCGCTTCAATCACCAAAAGAGGATTGATCTCGCGGGTCACTTGCCCGAAGTGTGGAACTCGAGGTTCCTTTTCAAACGGTGCGAAACTTACGCGGGGACGATCGAAGTCAGTTAACAGCGAACCGTATGATATGAAGAGAACTTACCGCGCCGGCCAAACCCTGAGTCATCCGATCTGGGGTGCGGGAGAGGTGACCGCGCTGATCGAGCCACGGAAAATCGACGTGTTGTTTGCAGATCGTATTCGCCGTCTGATTCATTCGCGCTCTGATGCGTAGACAATTGCCTTAACAAAGTTCGAAGTCGAACTTCGTCCACGCCGTTCGATCTTTCTAGCCAACTGTTTCAGGAAGCGTCTTTGATGCTTCACGCGACGACAATCTGCGCGGCAACCTCACTTTGCCGGTCGCAAACAACACCAGCCATACGACACCTGAAGTAGCCGACATCAGTCCGCAAATAACCGTCAGTGTCCTGGGAGTGATCGCCCGCAGCGACCAACCAGCCGCCGCAGTCGATAAGCTCCAAACGAGCAGCTCGGTAGCGCGGTCCGTAGTTCCAACCCGTCCGCGCAAATGGTCCGGCACCAAACGCATCAGCAAGGTTTCCTGGACGGCAAATTCTGCGCCCAGAAGAATCCTGCCCATAAGAAGTAACAGACACGCGAGCCATAGGCTCGGCACGAACCCAATCATCGCAAACAACACTCCCTGAATCACCAGGCTCCACCCTATAAAACCCGGAGTCATGCCAAGGTTCTGGAAAAAGGACCCAACGCGTCGCGCGATCATCATGCCAACGAACAGACCGACACCTGCAACAAAGAAGAAGGTTGCCACAGCCGTGTCAGCACTCATTCCCCATTCACCCGCGAACACAATTCCACCAAGCCGATCGACTATCAGGTTGCTGGCTCCGCCCCCGGTGGCCCATAGAATATTAGCGCCGAGGATCGCCGCCACAGGAGCATGGCGAACAATGTACGACCAGCCTTCACGTATATCTGTCCAGTAGCTCGCGCCAATAGTTTCGCCGGTTACGATTTGCTTGGTTTCCTCCTCCGAAATGAGCCAAACCGAAAAAGCGGAAACTAAGAACGACGCAGCGTTTACCAGAAACGCGGCGCGATATCCGATCGTGGCCGCGGTCCAACCACCCAATGCGGCTCCAAATGACATGAGTAGGAAGCGTGAGGAATACATTAAAGCAGTGCCGGCGAGCAGATCCTGATCGCCCGTAATGTTTGGGACAGCCGCATTTTTCGCCGCTTCAAAGAAGACGCTGAAAAAAGAAAGTAGCGCAGTGCAGAGATAGGCGATCCAGAGATCGTCAGGCCCGTCGACTAAGAGAAACCCTAGCGCTACGGCGACCCGCAGGATGTCGCTCACGATCATGACCATTCGTCTGGACCAACGATCAACAAAGGCGCCGGCTAGAGGAGCAAAGAGTGTGAAAGGTACCAGGCGCGCCAGAAGGATGATCGTAGTGACTTCAGGATTGCCGTTTGAAATAACGCGCACTATTCCCAGCCCGGCAACGAAGTTGAACCAGTTGCCCAGCTCGGAAATAACCTGCCCAAACCACAATCGCCTAAATGAACGATTGCTGCGCAGGAGCTGGAAGTAGGTTAGCGATTCCATGGGGTTCGAAGTAATGAGTACTGAGTGCTGAGTACTGAGTGCAGTACTGAGTGATGAGTACTGAGTGCTGAGTGCTGAGTCCTGAGACCAAGCCCTACGCGCTAGCCTGAAACACTCAGTACTCAGCACTCAGTACTCATCACTCAGTACTCATCACTCAGTACTCATCACTCAGGACTCAGCCCTCAGCCCTCAGGACCCAGCACTCATTATTGAAAAGAGCCGCCAGTAAACCAGCGGCTCGTCTCTTTGAATCGATCAGGAAACTATCCGCCGACAAATTTTGGTGGTCTCTTCTCGATGAAAGCCGCTACGCCCTCTTTAAAGTCCTTAGTTTTACCAGCCTCTATCTGCGTTTTCCTTTCTAACTCGACTTGTTCACCGTAATCATTCGTCGCACTCGCCTCCAGCAATTCCTTGATCTTCCCCAGCGCTACTGTCGGGGCTTGGGCTAGTCGCTCAGCCATCGCCAATGCCTGGGCCATCAACTGTTCATCCGGGAACACTGCATTGATCATTCCGAGTTCCAAAGCCCGGCTGGCCGTTACGACGTCTCCCGTCATCATCATCTCAGTCGCCAGTTTCAAACCGACCAGCCTCGGAAGAATGAAGGTGCCGCCACAATCGGGTACCAGTCCGATTTTTATGAACGCCTGATTAAACTTAGCTCCCTGACCGGCAATAACCAGATCGCAAGCGAGCGCTATATTGCAGCCACCTCCCGACGCGGCGCCATTAACGGCGGCGATGAATGGCAGTGGCGTCCGGCGAATCAACAAGATGCACTCGTTGAGCATGCGGAGCGGTTCATCGAAAAACGCTTCGACCTTCCCTTCCTGCTCCGCGATTCGTTGCATTTCGCGAAGATCCCCGCCTGCACAAAACGCCCGGCCAGCTCCGGTAAGAATAACCGCACGCGCTCCTGATTCCCGGACTTCCGCTACCGCCGCCTGAAACTCACGACCTACTTCCGTGTTTAAAGCATTTAACGACTCAGGACGATTGAGGGTTATCACCGCAACCGCGTCGTGCAACTCAAGTTGAATTGTTTGATAGGTCATACACTTGTAAGCAGGCGCACTCGCCTTCGGACAAGGCGGAGTCTACGCACTCGTCTCTGGGACCCTTTGGATTTAGTCGACCGTTTGCCGCGATCGCAATAGCTCAAGTTCTGGGCTGAGCAGAACGACTGGCAGCGAAACACTCACCGCATAGCACAGGCCGTCCCGATGAAGGCTTAAACGGCACACTGTCATTCTTGCCACATTGATCGCAAGTAATGTCGAATCGTTGCCGTTCTCCGCCCCCTCCTCTTGATCCACCAAAGTTGGAGCGGCGCGCGTCTCGACAAGGCTTGCAGCGTTTTGGGTGGGTCAGATTGCGTTCCTGATAATACTCCTGCTCGCGGTCAGTGAAGGGAAAAGTGTTTCCACATTCTGCACACGTGATCTCGATGTCTGGCATGGTGCTAAGTTCTCCCTGAGGTGGTTGAGGTGCCCACTCTCTTGCTCTTCGGATCGAGCGGAAGTTCGAGTTCCGTGTCTAGTGGCTATTGATCGGAAGGGGTTAGAAAGAGCGCTAACGCTCCCTCGCCTACGGTGCTCGCGTCCGAACGGTTTAATTGCGCAGGAGTTTACTCCACTGCAAGCGTCTGGTTCAAACAAATTACTGAAGAAAGTCAGGCGGATGGAAAGGCATCGGGGCAATGCCGCATCACCTCAGGCGTGATTAGCCTGAAGTTCAGCGACATGAGCGCGGACGGTCTGTCCCAGGGTTCCCAGGTTATACCCACCTTCGAGACATGAAACGATCCGGCCTTTACAATGAGCGTCAGCCCACTGCTTGATTGTGCGAGTCATTGAAACAAAGTCGCTGTCCTCGAGTAGCAACTGGCCCAGGGGATCGCCGCTGTGAGAATCGAAACCAGCGGAAATGATTATCAGGTCAGGTTTGAACCGCGTTCCCATGTCGTCCAGCGCCGACTCAAACATTCTCTTTTGCTCGACCGCCGGAGTCCGCGCGCGCAACGGCACATTGAGCGTGTAGCCATTGCCTCGTCCAATCCCGGTCTCACCTCGAGTGCCGGTACCTGGATACCACGGATATTGATGCATGGAGAAGAAGTAGACGGAAGGGTCGTCATAGAAAACCCCTTGCGTTCCATTTCCGTGGTGCACGTCCCAGTCGACAATGGCAACACGCTCGATCTCCTTGTAGTGGTTCTGCGCGTAACGTGCAGCCACTGCGACGTTGTTGAAAAGGCAGAAGCCCATCGATCGTTCAGACGTTGCATGATGACCAGGGGGCCGCACCGGAACAAACGCATTAGAAGCCTCGCCGCTCATGATCAAATCAATCGCCTGACAAGCTGCGCCCGCTCCGCGCAATGCTGCATCCATCGATCGCATTGAAACGACGGTATCTGAGTCGAGATATGCGGTACCTTCGCTAACTACCTTCTCAATCTGTTTATAGAGCTGCGGCGTGTGACAGGCTTGTACATCGCCGCGCGGCGCTTCCCTGGCCGAGACTTCGATCAACCTGGACCATAAATCCTGGTCGTTTTGCAGAGCCTCCATTACCACGCTGTAGCGCGAAGGCGACTCCGGATGACCTGGCCCAGTGTCGTGTTCTTTGAAAACCGGATGATGAATTATTGCTGTCGTCATAAGAAGAGCAGAATTCAGAAGTCAGAAGTCAGAAGTCAGAAGTCAGAAGTCAGAAGTCAGAAAGTAGCATGACTGTCTTCCATCCGATAGTCGCTTTTTTGCAGTTGCCACTTGCCACACACTTCTCGTCCTTCAAACTTCTGACTTCTGACTTCTGACTTCTGACGTTCCGCCTTCCGCTTTCTGCTTTCCGCTTTCTGCCTCCTGCCTCCTGCCTCCTGCCGCGCTGTGTCTTAATCTCAACGACTAACCCTCAACCTAAGTCTGAAAAGCGTACGCCTCCGCCAAGTTGACCTCTTTCTAAACCTCACTGAAATGCCGATAAATGTGGGAGTTCGGCTGAACATCACGGCAATTAACGAGTGGGAATGCATCTTGCACATACCGTAGATGGAGCTTCCCAAGAATCTCCGATCAAAGACTTATACGCTCTAACTACTAGGAGGATGACATGGCACACGATGATGAACAGGCCCGTAGAAGCAGGGTGGTGGTAGAGACACCAACCGCGAGGCGCGAAGTAACGCATACTGAGGCCGTTCGCAACGATCGAGGGGGAGTTTCAGGAGCTACAGTTGGAATAATTGTCGTTGTCGCGATTGCGCTGATAACGATTGTGGTCCTGTTCCTGATGAATAATCAAAACACGGACACGGTTAATGCAAATCTAACGGAGCAGCCGGTACAACAGCCTCCGGTGATCGTTCAGCAGCCTGCGCCGCAACAGCAGCCGCCTGTGATCATTCAGCAGCCGGCACCGGTAGTTGGCGCTCAGCCTCCGGTCATCATTCAACAAGCTCCCGCCCCGGCCGGCGGATCCACTTCGACGGGTTCCGCAGATGGCGGCATTCAGTTAGCTATTGATAAGAAAATGGCGGACGATCCCGTACTCGCTGGTCTGGGTGTGACGGCAACCGTTCTCGATGGCAAAGTGACGCTGACCGGAACAGTGAAAGATGAAACCCTGAAGACGCAAGTTGAACGAGCGATTCGTGCAATTCGCGGCGTTAAGCAGGTAGATAATCAGATCGTCGCAATGGGGTAAGCCTATTGCCGAGTCCTGAGTCCTGAGTCCTGAGTTTTGAGTCCTGAGTCACTGGGATTATACAAAAAGGGCGTCGTGAGAGATCACGACGCCCTTCGCTTTTGACGCGGTACTCAGCACTCAGCACTCATTTTCAGTACCCTTCCGTATGCTCCCTCAACCATTGATCCAACTCTTCTTCCGTCGGCTCTCGACCAAGTTCCTGTCGTAACCGTTCGTGAAGATACTCGTGTTCCGACTCGGCAACGTCACTTAGTTCCGGGCTGTCCGCTTTTCCGTCGTCGTTATTAGTTGAAGTCATAGACCTTGATTTCACCTGTCGTAAGTGATGTTTCAATTGCCAGGGTCCCTTCTTCACAACTCAAGAGCAACCGGCGTCGATCGTTCTGCTCGAAGAAGTTAACCTCACTGATCTCGCAAAGCTTGCCGTTATCCTGAAACGAAGCCACGCTTAACCGCAACAATTGCTCAGGGCTCCAATTATCGCTCAGGAGAAGACCTATGTCAGCCTTTACTTCGCTTCTTACGTGCTCGTCCAGCTCGAGTTCGCCAATCGCAACTGGATGCGGCAGCAATCCCATTTCGCCATCAACAAAAATTGACCACACAAATCCGATGTCCAGTATTAGATGCAACACTTCGTCGTAAACAAAATAACCTAGCGCTGTTGCGCCCAGTACATGCGCGACGACATGGTCCTGATGCGTCGTTGTCTCTCTGGCGATCCAATGCTCGGTCATAACAGGGGTTTAGACTCCAACCAAACAGGTGTTCAGAGTACAACCTTCACGTTGCCCCTTTCGCAGACAGGACTTAGCTGATTACCGGGCTGAGTTGTTGGGTTGATCCGGCCGTTTAGATCGGGCACTCGTGCCCGCGTTGGGGCGGACAAGTCCGCTTTCTAAACGAGTGCTTGAAACAAGGCTTGCAATCCGTCCACCTGGACTCTATGCGCCCGTATTCTAGGTGCCTGTATAGCCGCTGCGTGGTTCGCGCACAACATTCCGGATCACCCCTAGCTTCGCGAGCAAACGGATCGTGTATCCGGAGATGTCTACTTCATACCAGCGCCAGCCATGAATTGCCGCGGCCGGTCGCGCGTGATGGTTGTTATGCCATCCTTCGCCCAGCGTGAGCAGCCCAAGCCACCAGACATTTCGACTTTCGTCTTTTGTAAGGTTGGGCCGTTTTCCCAGAACGTGACAGACGCTATTGATGCACCACGTCAGATGCCAAAGCGTCAGCGTCCTGACCACTGTTCCCCAAAGCACACCGCGCCAGCCGGCTATAGCGAAACAAATGAGCCCCGTCAGCAGCCAAGGCAAAACGAAAAGTACCTTGTAGTCCAAAACTCTTAACCATGGATCTCCGGCCGATACGTCAGGCACCAGCTCGCGATAGTCGCACCCTTCCTTCGCGTCCTTCTTCACCACCCAACCGACGTGCGCATGAAAGAAGCCCATCAAGGGTGAATGCGGATCGCCGCCCTTGTCTGCCATTTGATGATGACGCCGGTGAATGGCCACCCAACGCGCCGGTCCACCCTGCAGTGCTGCCGCGCCGGCCCATGTAAGGATCCGTCGCAGCCAGCGTGGAGATGCAAAGCCGCGGTGAGTTAGCAGCCGGTGATAACCAATGCCGATAGCGAATGTAGTGATCAGGTAGAGACCGACAAACAAGACGAGGTCCACACGGCGCGGCCAGTACCAGAAAGCCAGCAGGCCAGTGGCGTGTAAACTCGCGACAAGAAACGTGTGGGTCCAATTGAGCTGGGAAAACCAGCGAGGCGTGCTTAAAGATTCTTCCGTAATCATTCTAAATAGTGTTCACCTAATCGCGTCTGCAGTGCCTCGGGCACTGTTTTCCAGGTCGCCAATGAAAGTGTCTGGCGAATGAAGGCCGCATCTATGACTCGAGCGGCGCGCCACCTGCCAACCGTTTCTTCGAAGAGCCAGCGATAGTATGGCCCATCACCGCGCCTGCTGTAGAACACAGCATTGCCGGAAGAAACGATGGCGGTCGTGACGGTGTAGATTCTAACTCCATTCACTTTTGTGGGTCCTGATATTACGTCGCTATCGGGAAAGCCGGTGGCAGTTCCAAGCGGCATTGTTACCATCCTTTGCGGCTTCAAATCAAACCAACGTTCGTTTCCGCAAGGAGTCGGTCGGCGTCTGTATCGAATTTTGTGAAAGGAACCAGGCCTCTCTTTACTTCTTCCAAAGCAATACTCGTGTTCCGGCGCCTGCTCTTGTCAGCTTCAATCCTCGGCTTCGAGCCGTGTAGGAGCTGTTTGGTTCGCAAACCGGCAACGATGATCAGCCGAAAGCGCGAATCGATTCCCGGCCATGTGCCTTCATTTGCAACTCCGGTAAAGCCGGCGCCATTTACTTTGTATGGAACTGTCATTAAGTGTTTGCCTTCCTTCGAATGGCCGATTAGGCCCCAGTAAACTTTCATTGAAAGAATAACGCAGGCACCGCTGACAAACGGTGATCAAAACCTCCAGCCAGCTCATGGCTGACCTGCGACAGATAGGACAGCGAATTTTCAAAGGCGCAGGACTGTTCGACAGTGATAACAATACCGATCAATTTCGGCTGCTGTTGCTTATTATTCCGTCACCGTTCTTAATCAACTGCGCGAGTTCCGTGTGATCCAGTGGTCGCCCGAGGCTCAACCTTCTTAAAGGATCCTCGACCAACCAAAAACAGGCTTTGCCTTCGTCGGTTGTAGTCAAATTCTTGAAAGCGGCCTCGTCCAGCACCGTCGGCCGGAAACATTCCATTCCCGGTTCCTGGGTCCGCGCCAGCATTGCGTCGCCCGCGCTCCGAAAAATCGGCACGCGGAAAGCTCCTTTGTCATCGAGCGCGAACCAATCACCGTTAGCGCGCCGCATTGCGACCAGAGTCTTCATCGTGATTGCCCTCTGCTCATGTCACGCAAACTCTTAGCTTGCGAAGCCGGCGATGAATGCGTTCCTGAATCCATAATCAAATCCGCGCACGCGGTGCTGAAGTGATATGGAGATCGTCGTCCGCGTCGTGGCGCAGGAAGACCGAGAAAACCAGGAAAGCTGCGCCGAAGGCCAACACCGTGAGAGCAATAGCCCACCACAAGTGATGAGTTCCGTTCTGCCCTAGCGAATTACCGCCAACCGCTTGAAATGTTACAAACAAATAGAACTGCCACATCGCTATCCCCGCGAGCACGATCACGCCGACGACCGAACCGAAGACGTTTTTCTTATTCTTTCTCGCGTAACTCATTTTTGATCTTCTGACCTTCCAGCCCCAATAGGGGCACCTTAGTCGTGTCTATCTTGCGACCACTGCTTATACATTGCCTGGTGCCTCCGCCGTGCGGTGGACCGTTGAGCGGACGCATCTGATGTAGTCGAAGCCACGTCACCGAACGCAGGGATTCGATCGTCAGACTGCGGCTCCACTTTCCAACCGTTGATAAACGACCAACGCGAGTCAATGTCATTGCTGCGCGTTTCTGAAGTGGAACGAGTGGTTGCAGTTACTGCAGCAATCGGCGCCAGGACGCCAACTCTCGCATTTCGATAACGCCAGATGATCAGAAACAATGCAATCATCGCGCTCTCGATTACAGTAATGAGTAAAACGATTTTCATAGCCGTCACAACGAGCAACTGAAGCTAGACAAAGAACAGCTGCGGCTTCCTGACTGCCAAGGGCAGTTCGGCAAAACTAACGAGCGCGGTCGATTCAATGTCGTAGACATCAAACACGTCCAAGAGTTTTGTTGCGATCATCAATTCACGAAGGCTTTCAGTCAGTTGCAGTAACTTCAGCGCGCCGCCCTTACGCTGTAAGGTAACGTGGCTGGCAATCAATTCGCCGAGTCCGCAGGAGTCAATGTAGGTAACACCAGACAGGTTGAGGAGAACCTGGGTCTTCTCTTCTCTGATCAAGGTGCGGATGGAATTGTGCAAAGCGACGGTAGTGCCCCCAGCCCTCACTCTGCCTTTGAGATCGAGCACTGTGACGTCACCGGCCCGGCGTTCGTTGATATAAAGATTAATCACCCTGCGTGCCTTGCTAACTTTCGCTGAAAGGCTTTTAGCTTCAGGTAATCTGGATAATTCCAGAGAAGCTGAGAACAGAGTAAGCGAACTCGATTCGCAGTCAGCTTACGGTGATCGGGACTATATGTCAAATGTAGAATATATTTCGTATGGACAATATTGGTCGGGTGTGGTAAGTAGTGCTGTGCACGGAGAACCAAACATGATTGAGATTCAAGTGGATCAGCTGCTGGCCGAGCAAAACCGGACCTTCTATTGGCTGGCCAAAGAGACTGGTATCAGTCATACGACATTGTGGCGTTTAAAAAAGGGCAAGGCGCTCGGGATAAACTTTGAAACTCTGGAGAAGTTGTGTCAGACGCTAAAGTGTCAACCCGGAGACATAATGATAGTGACGGACAGAGCCAAGCGCAGCCCGCGTCGCAGTAGTAAAGGAACTAGAGGTAAAAAATGAGTGAACAGTCCGTGAAACCCTTCGCCGTCAGATTCGTGGACCTCGAGGCGAAAGTGGTCCTTGAACTAATTAATGTTACCGATCAGTCGTTCAAAAGCGTTGAGATTCTGACAGTCTTTCTTAAAGACGAGTCGAGCCAGGGCGGCCCGTCGCAGGCACACATTCGCTTTGCCGCCGTGGATGCGATTCAACCGAAAGCGAACGTGGCCTTGTCTCATAAAACATGGACCAACGGTCGCGCCGTGGGAGACGCGGAGGATCAGCTGATACGCCTCAAGACACAGAGCGGGGCGGTCAAACCGTATGTGTTGGATATTTCGTGGGAAGATGCCGAAGGCAGGACGCGTTACCAACGTATTCCTGTCGGCCACTGATTATCTGGTTGCTAAAAATTATCTGAAGAAAGGTTGCCGGCTTGATTATTTGTGAGTTCTGCGTTCAGTTCCAGGTAGATAAAAGCTGTCGGCTGGGCCTACGATTGCCTAAGTCGATGACTTGCCGTGAGTTCGTCCCAACCATAACGGGCTTTTGTTCTAATGCCAGTGACTTCGTGAGTCCAAGGCAAATCGTCGAGATGGCTACCTACTTTGGCATCAAAGGACCGGAGCTCAGGAAGGTCAAGCTGATGGCTTCGCAGGAAGAAACCAGCCGGTCGGTAAGCCAATCAGCCGCCGCCGCAACCTCGACTGGTGACGCTTGAAGCCAACAATGTCCTACATGCTGCAGCTTGTCGTGAAGGCTGGGAACCCATCACCCCAGCATTAAGCAAGATACCCGTCGCCCTTCCGAGACTCTCGACGAACTGAAGTATGCCGGACAAGTCTTAACTCTCGCCATACGCTTCATTAAGTTTGCGGAAATGATAACCCAGCGCTGCTAGCCGCATCGCCTCTATGAATTTGTTGCGATGATTCGTCGCCGCGGTAACAAAGAATCTCCAGAATTCCCTGCGCTCACCATCCATCACTCCGAGTTTAACTGTTAGACGCGTGAAAGCTGTCAGACCGCCGAGCAAGTTGTAACTCACCGGTTCAGAAACTGCTTTCGGTGTCCGCTTTAGCGAATCCAACACTCGCTGATAATACTCGCGTGGATTGTAGATGGTCCGCATGATCGATATATAACCTTCGACCAGGCGCGCCGGATCCATCTTTGGCATAAAGTTTAAAGCCGTGTTGGTATTGTTTCCGGTGCTCTCACCCAGCAGGCGCCCCTCCTTTTCCAGCCGTCTCCATAGTTGCGTGTCGGGAAGCGCAGTTAAGAGACCAACCATCGCGAGTGGAATAGCACTGTCACGAATAAAGTTGATCTGCCGCTCAAAAATGTCGTCGGGATCGTTGTCGAAGCCGACGATAAAGCCGGCCATAACTTCCATCCCATAACTCTGAATCTTCTTTACTGAGTCGAGCAGGTTGCCGCGATTCTGCGACTTCTGCGCCTCCTTCAGACTCTCTTCAACTGGAGTCTCAATGCCCAGGAAGACTTTGCGAAAGCCCGCGCGGCGCATTTCAGACAGCAACCCTTCGTCGTCAGCGAGATTCACGCTGGCTTCGGTTAAAAGGGAAAATGGATGTCCGTTTCGTTCCTGCCAGTCAGCCAAAACGGGTATCAGTTGCCTGACATTTTTTTTGTTGCCGATAAAATTGTCGTCGACAATGAAGACCGTGCCGCGCCAACCGATGTTGCGCAGCGCATCGAGCTCGGCCAACATCTGTTGATTACTTTTTGTGCGCGGCACACGCCCGTAGATTTCGATGATGTCGCAAAACTCGCAGTTGAACGGGCAGCCTCTCGAATACTGCACCGACATGGAGCTGTATTGTTTTGTATCCGCGAGTTGGAAGTCGGCTACTGGTGTTGTGGAGAGCGGCGGCCGATCCACGGCCTGGTAGGTTCGTTTGGCCTGCCCCTCGGCCAGGTCTTTCACAAATTGTGGCAACGTACTTTCCGCTTCACCGATAAAAATGTGATCCGCCTCCGGCAGATCCTCTATGGTAGTGGTGATGTATGGACCACCGATGACGACCCGTTTCCCCATCGCTTTCGATTGACGCACTACCTCGTGCAGCGATTCCTTCTGGACCAGCATCCCCGTGACAAACACCATGTCAGCCCACGCGATGTCCGATGACTTCAACGAACGCACATTCACGTCAACCAGTCGTCGCTCCCAGCTTTTCGGTAGCAGGGCTGAAACTGTAAGCAATCCGAGAGGTGGAAAAGCGCAACTCTTGCGCTCGAACGGCAAGGCGTGACGAAAACTCCAATAAGTATCGGGGAATTCCGGATTCACGAACAAGACCTTCATCTCGCGTTCTCCTTCGGGTTTTATTGTCGGGGAAGTATTTGGTAGACATCATCCTAGTCTTTATCACCGAGAACGACGGTAATAGTTACGTAAGGATTTTTGACGAAGAACCCTTACTGAGAGCTGACACACAAACGTCATATTTTTTGGGGGCGAAAGGTCGTAGATCCAGTTGGATCGCTCGCTAAACGAGCGTAAAATTGCCCGTTCCCGCGAAGCGCTCATCGTGGAGGACTTTCGTAACCCAACTGTTTCGATTGCCCCGATAGCTGCGGTGGTTTGTTCTCTACACCGCAGATCAGACTTGAGGTTTTAGTGAAAACAGATTACATCGACAATGGCATGGACGACTTAATTCAACTCAACGAAACCGATATCGCGAAATGGAACTTCGCTCCGCCGGCCGATTGGTCGGAGATGGGCGACACGGAGCACTTTGTTCAATTCTACGAGGCTGATGGTTTTCTGCTCAACTCCCTAAGTGGCTTCATCGGCACCGCAATCAATTCAGGCGATGGAGCGGTGGTGGTGGCGACTAAGGCACATCGCGACGGCCTCGACGAGCTTCTCAGGGCAAATGGTCTTGACGTAACCAACGCCATTGCATGTGGAAGATATGTGTCGCTTGATGCTGCCGAAACGCTCTCGAAGTTTATGGTGGATGGAGCGCCAGAAGCGAGTCGCTTCAACGAAGTGATTGGTGGCGTGTTGGGAAGCGTAACGGACGGGCGCTCACGCGTTCGCGCTTTCGGAGAAATGGTAGCGCTTCTCTGGGCCGAGGGTAATTACAGCGGCGCGATCCGCCTTGAGGAACTCTGGAACGATTTGCAGAAGGCCCATTCATTTTCGCTTTTCTGCGCTTATCCGATGCATGGTTTCAGCGGAGAGCAATTCGAACAGCCTCACAACGGCGTTTGCAGCGTGCACACACGTGTGCTTCCAGCCGAGAGTTATCCTGGTGGGGCCAATCACGATGATCGGCTTCGAGCCATTTCGCGATTGCAACAGAAGGCTCGCTCGCTTCAGGCCGAGATCAGAGAACGACAGGACGTCGAAGAGAAATTGAGGTTGGCGCTCGTGGGCGAGCAAATGGCTCGGGCCGAAGCTGAGACTGCCAACCGAATGAAAGATCAATTTTTGGCTACGGTGTCGCATGAGCTGCGCACTCCGCTCAATGCAATTATCGGTTGGTCGCATTTGCTGAAGGGCGGAAACCTCGACAAGGCTACCGCGGCGCGCGCCCTTGAAACCATTGACCGGAACGCCAAGTCGCAAGCACAACTGATTGAAGACATCCTCGATGTTTCGCGGATGATCACCGGCAAGCTTCATCTCAACAACGAGCCGGTTGACATCGTGTCAGTCATTAACGCGGCGATCGATTCCGTACAACTTGCCATCGATTCCAAGGACCTTCGGCTCGCGGTCACACTTGATCCATCAGCCCGTCATACCGTCGGCGATTCAAATCGTTTGCAACAGGTCGTTTGGAATTTGCTTGCGAATGCGATCAAGTTCACTCCTACAGGCGGGCAAATCGAAGTCAAGGTGAGCCGGGCAGGGCGCAACCTGAGAATTCGCGTCAGCGACACAGGGCAGGGTATTAGCCCGGAATTCCTTCCGTTTATCTTCGAACGGTTCCGCCAGGCTGACGGCACCACCACGCGACAGCACGGAGGATTGGGGCTGGGGTTGGCAATCGTGCGTCACTTGGTAGAACTCCACGGCGGCACCATCGAGGCTGCAAGCCCGGGCGAAGGTCACGGCGCTACGTTTACGATAAAGCTTCCCCTTGCACCGTCGCCACAGCGAGGCAAGGAACGAAAAGCTACCGCGAACGTACCGGCAAGAGGCGAGGCGTCCGCTGCGCATTTCGCGTCGCTTCCTTCCCTCGAGGATGTGAAGGTCCTGCTAGTGGACGACGATGCGGATACGTTGCAGATGCTCGGCGTTATGCTGACGGAATCGCGCGCGACTGTGCAGACGGCGAGTTCAGTAAACGCGGCGATGGAAGTGCTCGAATGGTACCGTCCTGATGTTGTTGTTTCTGATTTGGCTATGCCGGGCGAGGATGGTTATGCGCTGATAAAGAAGCTGCGAGCACTTGAGGATGCGGAAGATATTCCTGCGGTGGCGTTGACTTCTTATGTGCGGGTTGAGGATCGCACTCGCGCGCTGGCAGCCGGCTTCAATATGTTCGTGCCTAAGCCAGTAGAGCCTGAGGAGCTAATCACTGTGATTTCAAATCTGGCTGAGGAACCGGCGAACTGAATTACAGAACCGAGCGCGGTAGCGCCGGATCCTAAAGTTTACTTTGAACCTTGAAAGTGGCGACCGGAACTACTCCTCACTAAAGTCGCGTCCAGGATTGAGCTTTGTACTTTGAGCTTTGTAATTTGAGCAAAGAACCAGGCTCAAGGTTCAAAGCTCAAACGAAAAAAGGCCCCGACGAGATTCTCGCCGGGGCCTTTTGTTTACTCGTTACAATTACTAGTAACGCGAACCGCCGTTGCGATCGCCGCCACCAGAGCGGTTTTCACGAGGCTTGGCTTCGTTCACTTTCAGCGTACGTCCGCCAAGGTCCTGACCGTTAAACTGAGCGATGGCCGCAGCGCCTTCTTCCTTTGACGACATTTCGACAAAGCCAAAGCCGCGTGACTGACCAGTTTCGCGATCTTCGATTAACGAGACCTTCTCAACAGTGCCGGCTTTCGCAAACAGTGTTTCCAGGTCGCCGGTCGAAGTATCAAACGAGAGATTACCAACATAAAGATTCATAGACATTTGGTTTTTACCTTTTTCCCTTTTGGGATCAACAGAAGCTGCAGAGCTTCCCAATTTGCCAAGGTTGAACAGACCAGAAGATAGAAGCCTTGGCATTCTTAACTGGGTTAGCTGTGAAATTCAGATGATCTGGGAAATGCCAGAAGAGCTGAGAAGGGAGCGAGCTGGACTCAATTCCGATGCACACCCTACGCGAGCCCCGCCTATATGTCAAATGCAGGATATATGGTGTACGCCGCTAACAGGTGTATAGAGTACAAGCTTCAGCTTGCCGATCGGAAGGAAACTAGTGCAGCCTTTGCGAGGATGGCAGGCAGAAGCAACCTGAAGGTTGTACTCTATACGCCTGTTTTTATTTGCAGGGTTATTCTTTCTTAAACTTCAACGCCACACCGTTCATGCAATACCTCAATCCGGTTGGGTTCGGACCATCGTCAAAAACGTGGCCCAGGTGCGCATCGCATCTGGCGCATAAAACTTCCGTACGAACCGCCCACAAACTCTTGTCCGTCTCCTCGCGAACGTTTTCCTTCTCGATTGGCTCATAGAAACTTGGCCAGCCTGAGCCCGACTCAAACTTCGCTTTCGAGCTGAACAGCGGCAGTCCACAGGCTACGCATTCAAACGTGCCCTTCTCGTGAAGGTCATTGAGCGGGCTGGAGAAGGGTCTCTCAGTTCCCTTCTCTCGCGTGATTTGATATTGCTCCGGGGTCAGAATCTGTTTCCACTCCGCGTCTGTCTTAGTCACTTTCTCCACTCCCTTTGTTCTGGATCGATTAGCACTCGACGAAGTATTACTCTTCTGAGTCGACATTGCTGAAAGGGGCGATCTCGATAAGCCGGCCGCCGCTCCCACCGATACCAATAATATAAGAAAGATACGCCAGTTCAAGATGCCTCCCAGGTAGAGCAAACCGTTAGTTTGATAGCCGCAGAAGTTACGTAAGAGCCAGGCCAATCGGATTTCCACGGCCTAATCCGAATCTGCGTAATCCGCTGATTATCTTTGGCGGTTCAAAATGTTCGTCGTCCGCTCGGTCACGCTGCCGGGCTCGTATCTGGAAGCCGGATCGTTCCTTGAGGTGGGCTCGTTTCCTTGAATTAGCTCATTCGTGTTCTTGAGATCTGAGATCCTTAGATCGTCAGCATTCCGTTCGGGAAACTCAACCAAAGCCCGCGGTTCGCGCCGGATCGAGAGTCCCGCAAGTATACGTCCCACCCCCGTCAGCGCAGGCATCAAACCCACCAGCCAAATCATCCGCACCACCGGTTCGATTTCAAACGGCGCCCGGGCAATGATGTGTTCCGGCAGTTTCAAAACCAGAACCGACGAGAGGTAGTAAAGAAAAATCATCAGGCCCACTCCGCTGAAGAGTGAGATCAATCCCTGGACGATGTGTGTCTCTCTTCGTTGCGAGGCCGTTTTCTCTTTCTTCGCTCGCCGCTTTTCGCGTTCCTGATCGAACATCTGCCCGAACCTCACGGGCTTTGCCATCGCCAACGAGCCAGAGTTTTTTACGATCTCCTGGTTCATCTGGTCTAACGCCTTCGAGATGTCATCTGAGACCTGCTCAATCTTCAGACTCTTCATCATCTCCTTGATTTTCGGCAGTGGCCCACGATCGCTGCGCGCGATGGCTTCGCTAAGCGAAACCGCTTTGCCAATCACTTTGAGATTGGCGCCGCACGAACGGCAGTATTGCTGGCCGGAAGATGATTCAGTTCCACATTGAGGACAAAACATGATTAGTCAGTGGTCAGTTGTAATACGTCACAGGTGACAAGTGACAAGAAAGAACTGCAACCGAGGTATTACCTTATCACTTGTAACTTGTCACTTCTGTCGTCACTCTGTCACTTGTCACTTGTCACTTGTCACTTGTCACTATGTATTTTACGCCCAACGTCTAAAACATGTTCAGCGAATCTGCGGGACCAGCTGTCGGCACACAACAAAAATGCCGCGACCCGTATGGTCGCGGCAAAAGCTTGTGCATTGCGTAAGGCTTATTTGCCTGCCCGGTCATCAATACCCACGCTGTAACCGTCCTTGTATCCTCTGCCAAAGCCGGAACGATAGACTTCAGCGTAGTTTCCGAAGCCCGCCTCCTTGTGATAATGCGAGCGCTCGGGTTTGTAGCTCTTCGCCTTCTTGCCATCGTCTTTTCCGGTTTTGAAACCATCCTTGTAACCTTGATTCACAGCTTTTTCGCTGTCTTCAAAGACATAATGACGATACGCAAAATGTGGCGACCTCGGATCATTGCGGTAGTTGCCCCAACGGTCTCGTCCCCAATGGTCGAAACCCCAACGGTCATACCCCCACCGGTCATATCCGAAGACGTCATAGCGGCGATAGATCCGATACGAATATGGGCGGCGAACGATTCTGCGTCCCTGCGCTTCCGCTATGCTCGGGGTTGCCATGACAATCCCGAAAAGCATTAGCGCGGCCAGCGCCAAACCGCCAATCTTTCTTAAGTATTTTCCTTTCATAAATTAACCTCCTCGTTACGTCTATTAGACGCATTTCCATCAAAACTGGTTGTTTTTGGGACGGCCCGCTTAGGAACACTCTTTTCACGCTGCAACGTGAACGGTTCGTGTGCTCTCAGGTAAGGAAGGAGGGCATGCCCCCCGGCTCTGCGTCACGCATGCCGCTTCTGGGTGAACTGAAACACCCTTAGTAGCCTTCGGCGTACCGTCCGATCCGCATAATCAACCGGTCCATTTGTATCTCTGCAACCCGCGGATTATTCTCCAACGATGGATCAAGACTTCCTTCGGTTTGGCCTGGCCGCTTTCGTCACGCTTCTCGTCGTGGTCGACCCGCCTGGCGTCGTCCCCATCTACGTCGCGCTGACAAAGGATGAGACGGCTTCTCGCCGTCGGGCAATATTGATCCGCGCCGTCCTCATCGCTCTCGGCGTCGCAATCTTCTTCCTCGTCGCCGGCCGCGCGGTGCTTTCGTATCTCGGCGTCACTGTCCACGCCTTCTCAATCAGCGGAGGCATACTTCTCTTTGTCGCGGCCATGCCGATGTTGTTTGGACAACGCGGCGGCCTCCAGTCACCAGAACCAAAAGAACAAGACTCCGTCGGCCACGGACAAGACATTTCCGTCTTCCCCCTGGCAATGCCGATGCTCTCCGGCCCCGGCACGATCGCCACGATCCTGCTGCTGACATCACAAGCCACTGGCGACACAATGAGGCTCGTGGCAATTGGAGTCGCCATCGCTTCCGTCTTCCTCGTCTCTTTTATTGTTTTGTATCTGGGCGCACGATTGATATCGCTGGTAGGAGAAGGCGGGGTCCACATCGCCACCCGCGTGATGGGCATCGTCCTCGCCGCACTGGCTGTTCAATACGTCCTCAACGGAATCACCGGCTACTACCACCTGCTGATTGGCCGGTGAGCGATGCCTGGGTAGCTAATTGCCGTAATCCGCAACGCCGTATCCCACACGACGAGGGCATCATTCCTCGTGCCGTAGGCACGAAATGTTTATAGCCCTTAGCCAATACCCACAGACAAGCGCGGTTCGGAACGACGCGGCGTCGTTCCGAACCGCGCAGTGCTTTAGGCTCGCAGCGATGCTATAAACATTTGGCTCCTACCGGAGCCGAGAACGCACTGTGAGGGTTTGAATAATGACGAAAGTATTAGCAGCCAAGCCGATGACGATTTCACATTAGATCTGAAGTTTAGTGAGGGCAGCCTGAAGAGGTTTGATATGAAACCTTACCTGAATTACGAAGTCTTTCAGGAGCTAAAGAACCCGGACTACTTTAAGCAAGTCAGCGTAGCCTTCGGCACCGTAACGTGGCGCCTCTGGACTAGCCTTTGTTTTGACTTTCTTTTTCTATCACTGAGGCACGAACTGCACCATCTCTTATCTCGGCCCAATCGATCTCGATCTTCGCTGTACCGTCCGGGATTGGATATTGAACTTCAGATAGAAGATTACAAGCCTCATCCCAAACCGCTGGCCGCGAAAGAAGTGGCGCGGGCCTGCGAGTGTTAGCTGTATGCCCTCCAGACATAGATCCAAGATCAAATGAGAAATGCAGCGTTGACATAATCCCAGTCAAAACAAAAAACAAAGAAAGCCCTGAATACGCTCCAGGGCCTTTCGTTAATCTTTTTACGACTCCCTACTTACACTTCGAATAGCCACAATCCCGGCAGAAGTCGCAGCCGCTCGCATGTTCCAGTTGGCCGTGGCATTCGGGGCAGATGCCGATCATGTTGGACATGATCGCGCCGGTAACCCCCGAGGTGCCGGCGGCTTGCGCGCTTGCCTGGATGCCAGACTGTTGTTGTTTCGCGAGTGCCCGCGCTGAGTCAGGAAGATCCTGGACGCGGCGATTCGTGATCATGATGCACTCGGCCACTGCCTGCTCGGGTGAAGTCAACAAGCGCTCGTTGAACCAGACCGCATGTGTGCCAGTAACCTTGTTCAAGCTGTAAGCAACTTCCGCTGCGTCAAAACCACCGCGTAGCATCTTCGACGCCAGCAAGCCCACGCCGCCGCTGATTGGACCAGTGGCAAACACTTCCTGAATCATCTTGCCGTCGTGATTGACGGTGACATACAGGTTCTGACCGTCAAACGGAATTTGCCAGGTAGCGCCGCGCAACTCGCGAGGCCGCTCGATGCGAATAGCGTCAATCTGGGCCTGGGTCTGCGCCCTCGCGGCAGATCGAGTTACTACCCCCTGTGAGAGTGTAGCTGCGATCGCTTCAAGTTCAGTTGAAGCCGCGGTGTCCGCTTGTATTTGTTGACGAGCGAGAACTTCAGAATCGATGGAAACTGGAACAATGTGTGCAGCGTCGGCATGGCTTGCCGGTGGCTCGTCAAGCACTTCAATCTGCGCTTCCGGATTGCAGGCAATCTCACCCTTGGTATCTGACGACTTCATAGACGTCAGCACCTGATTGTCGCGCGAACCGTCTCGATAGTAACTGACGGCCTTGCAACCAAGCTGGCGGCCCAGCCTGTAAAGACTATCAACCGACTCAATCGTATCGTTGACGGCGCCGTTGCAGGTCTTCGAAACGCTGTTATCGACATTGCGCTGGGCCGCTGCCAGCACATGCACATGCTGCTCGGCGCTGATGTTCATCGCCGAGATGAAATACTGTGGCAGTTCGTTTTCATGCTCGACCACGAAGTCGGCCGCGCTATCAATCGATTGCTGCTCGGTCTGGTCCACATCCATTCCCAAAGCCTGCGCGGCGAGGGTATGAACGTAGGTCCGCGTTCCCAACGTATCTTTGCGCACATAGGCCCAGGAGAAGTTTGGCTCGATGCCGGATGACGTTTCAGCCACGAGGGAAATCGTGCCCGTCGGCGCGATGGTCGTCACTTCATAGTTGCGCGGCGTGAGGGGCGTTTCGCGCGAGATTCCGATTTGGTTGTAAAGGAAGTCTTCGTAGGCTTCGCGGTTTGGCTCAAACTCCGGAAACACGCCCTTCTCGGCACCCAGCTTTATGCTGGCATTCCACGACTCGCGCCGGATGAAGCCCATCATCTCGTCCATCAAATCTATCGAGGCGGGCGAGCCATAGGTAACTTTCAGATTCAGGCAGAGATCGGCAAAGCCCATGATGCCCAGACCAACCGGACGCGTACGCGTAACGACGTCATTAATCTCCGGCAGCGGCCAGGCGCACGTATCGATCACGTTGTCGAGAAAACGCGTGCAGAGATGCGTCACTTCGCGCAACCGGTCCCAATCAACCCGCTTTTCGGGATCGTAAAACTTGGCGAGGTCGATTGAGCCAAGGTTGCACGAGTTTGAAAAGTGCAGGAACTGTTCGCCGCAGGGGTTACAGGAATAGATCGGCCCCATCGACTTCATCATGTGGTTATGACGGTTCACTTCGTCGATGAAAGCAATTCCCGGCTCTGCATACTTGTGCGCGCTCGCGACGATACGGTTCCAGATGTCAGGCGCGTAAACCATGCCTGGACGCGGCGGCTCTTCAATCATGCAGTTGGAAAGATCCGCGGTGACGAAAGCATTTCGATCACAGAAGGTCACTGTCGAACCATCAGGCCGCCGGTAGACAACGTAGTCAGTATCGCGCACGGGATCGTAGATGGAATCCGTCCAGAGCTCGCCGTCAAACTCGAGCTGGAACCATTCGTTATCATCAACAGCTTTCAAAAACTTGTCGGTAACGTTGACCGAGATATTGAAGTTGGTCAGTGAATGCTGATCGTTCTTGGCGTGAATAAAACGCAGCACGTCAGGATGCGTAACGCGCATCATGCCCATGTTTGCTCCGCGACGAACGCCGCCTTGCTTCACCACGTCAGTCACCTGATTCACAATGTTCATGAACGAGACAGGACCTGAGGCCACCCCGGTAGCTGAGCTAACCATTGCGCCGGACGGCCTGAGAAATTCGTAGGTCATGCCGGTGCCACCGCCCGTCTGATGGATCGTTGCAGCAGCCTTGGCGTGATCCATGATTCCATTGAGTGAATCGGGGACCTCCAACACAAAGCAAGCGGCAAGTTGGCCATTGGTTCTGCCGGCGTTTACCAGGCAGGGCGTATTGGGTACAAACTCGCGCGCTAACATCACCTCGCTCATCGTTTCAAAAAACTGATCGCGCTTCTGCGGATCCTTCTCAGCACGGGAAACATGACCCACAACCCGGCGCACAATATCCGGCCATTCTTCGAGCGCACGCCCCTTTTCATCCTTCAACGAATATCGCTTGGTAATCACACGCTTGGCATTCAATCCCAGTGGCTGGGTTTTGCGACGAGTTGTCGCCGGTGTGCCGGGGGAAGTTGTTGAAGAAGTGTCGGTCGCGGGAGTCTGTTTGCCGATTGCTGCGCTCATCTTATTTGCCTTTCTCGTGCCGGGGTCACGAGTTGCCTTATGAATATTTTGAAGACGGTTCTACGACTACATTTAGTAGGCGCGCCGTATCTATATGATGTTTAGCGGGTACTCAGGTTGGCTTTCTCGAAGCGAAAAAACCCATGTGGAAAGCAGCCCAGGGGGCTTGCCGCTGCTCCAGTAAAACCGCCTCGTCTCAAGCGGAGCGCAATATACTCCTTTGAAACCTCGAAGTCAATATCTTGTGGTCATCTTTTTTTTCAACGCCTTATAGTGTGTTATTTGAGAATCTGCGTTAACTAGTAAAGTACTGACAGATGGTGGTTTTAAGCCAGGCGGCGCCCGCTCTGGTCGAACAGTTTTGGGGTAACAAGAGACACGGTGTCGCAGAAGCATTCGACTTCTTTACCCTGAATAATGGGAATTTTTATTGATGACGCAGACCAAAGCGGAGCCGGGCCGCTGCTGTCCAAAAGAGGCGCTTTTTCCGGCGGCTATTTCGAGCTATTGGAGAGCAGCAACTCGTAGTTCCCGATGGTGCGGTTATGGGTATCCAGGGCGGCGAAGGTGTCTGAGGTTTCTTCCAGCATCTGTTTGGTCATAGCGATAGAGTCGCTGAGTTGCTCGAAGTCGAGGGCAGAAACTCGCTCAGGTGTTGGCAAGGTCACAACCTGATCGTTCACCAATCCAAAGAAATTCTCAATTGACTGTAACTGTCCTTCAACCAACTTTACCGAACGCTCAATGTCGTTAAAAGCCGCGACCCGCCGTTTAAGGATTTCAACATTCGCCTGTTGAATCCGGCGCTCACGATCGTCCCTGGAACCCTGAACCGATCGTTCCGCCTGCACCAGCTGATTTTGCACTGCTTGCCTGTTAATCGATCGGAGATGATGCTTGCGGCGACGGTAAACATCGAGCAGATCGACAAAGTCTTCCCAACGCTGATCCAAACTCTGGATGTTGGTCGGAACCTGCTTCGTCCCCGTAAACTTTTTGTAGTTGGAATAAATCTGGTTCTTCATCCAGCGCAAATACTCGACCGCTTCGCGTTCGCGTGGATCAAACTGCTTGATTGCGGCTTCGCGTTGCTGATCGCGCAGCTTAAGCAGACGCTGCTTCTCGCGGCGGTCGATAATACGGCGATAGATTGAGCTTGCTGGCACGGTAGCTAGATAGAGTGTTTCGGCGCCGAGGGCTCCGACAAGTGGCGTGATGTCCTGTACAAAAGCGGCAACCACCGCAAAGCCGGCCAATCCCCAAAAATTTAAGGGCTCCTTGAAAGCTTCCTTTACGTACTTAAGATCAAACTTAGGCGACTCTGGCATAACCTTGAAAAACCGAGGAACTCTACCCTTCCAATCAACCGGCGGAGCAGACAGGTTTTAACTAATTTAACGACTACCACTTTGGTCGCTGCTCTCGCCCGCCGCAGGCAGAGCTTGTGGAGAGCTGGTGCTAGCCGCCGGGAGTAGCCCCATGTCCCGTTTATACGACAGTAGTTTGTCCTGTAGCTGCATATCCATGGCTTCGCGTTCGATGTCCTGCATCTGGTTGTCGACATTTGCGGCCCCCAGCTGCATTTTCGCTTCGGCAGCGGCGGCGCGGCGATCAATCTTGTCGCGCATCTCGTTGAACGTTGAAGCGTCGTCCCCAAGCTGGAACGATTCCATTGTTTGCGCGAGTTGCTCCTGCAGTCGAGCCTGTTTCGACTGGTTGATCAACTGCATGGCCTCGGCGGTCCGTCTCTGCATTTGCAGAACGTAATTGTCGCGGGCCTTTAGCGCCTGCTTCGAGGCGAGCGTGGCATGCTCGTGCTGCTGCCCGGTCTTTATCAGGTCAACCTGGGCCTGTTGGAGCTGCCCGATGTAGGCTGTCGCTATGTCATCGCGACCCAACTTAACCGAAGCGCGAATCTTGGAATCCAAATCCACGACCTGGGTTTCCAAGCGCTCCTTATTCTTGGCGAGAAGCTTTTCTGTGGCCATAACCTGCGCCACGGAATTGTTAAGCTCCGGTACGCGATCGCGCATGTCTCGGATGGTTTGCTGAAGTATAAGCTCGGGATTTTCCGTTGATTCTACTATCCCGCCAAAAGCAGCTCGCAGTGAGCGCTTCATTCTCGTCCAAAGTCCCATTTTTAGCCTCGATCCTCCAGCGGTTCAGGTGTTACTAAGGGTACCACCGGATAAGTTTGTTAACTTACGTCCGCCCGCATGTGTCTTGTACGATGAATAACTTCGAAGGGTTCAAAATACGCTGCCAAAGTGTACCGGAGTATAACAGTAATATCGTCCCTTCCAGAAAACTCCCAGCAAGTTCACCTTAGTTTCCAGCCACCGCTTCCTCTCGAAACGCGCCGATGTCCCTTCGATACTGCATGTCTGGCCACTTGATTTTGGCGATCGCAGCATAACAACGGCCCAATGCTTCGGCGAGGGTAACGTCTGCGGCGGTGACGCCCAGTACGCGCCCTCCAGCGGTCAAAACCGAACCATCTTCAGCTCTTGACGTACCGGCATGAAAGATTTCAACAGCGTCGCTGGCTTCGCTCAATCCACTGATGTTCGAACCGGTCGAGCACGGACCGGGGTATCCTCCACTCGCTAACACCACACACGCGGATGACTGGTCGCTCCATTCCACTGAAATCTTTCCTAACTCGCCCTCAGCCACTGCTCGAAAGATTTGAAACAAGTCGCTCCGCAGCCGCACCAGGATTGCCTGCGTTTCCGGATCACCAAAACGCACGTTGTACTCAAGCACTTTAGGCCCGTCCGCAGTCAACATAAGACCGACGAAAAGAATTCCCTTGAAGGGAAAGCCTTCCTCGCGGGCCCCCTGGAGGGTTGGCTCAATGATCTCTCGTTGGATTCGCTGGAGAGTTTCTTCTTCCACGATCGAAGGATCGGTTATCGCACCCATCCCTCCTGTGTTCGGACCCGTGTCATGTTCCCCGACCCTTTTGTGATCGCGTGCCGGCGGCATCACCACATAGTCCTTGCCATCTGCAAAAGCCAGGACTGAGACTTCCTTTCCAACGAGAGCTTCTTCTATCAAGAGCTGTTTTGTTGCTGAAGCGGAAACCAGGCTGCCGCTCAAAAGTTCCTTCACAGCCCGTTCGGCCTCTAACCGCGAAGCCGCAACGATTACGCCTTTACCGGCCGCCAGTCCATCGGCCTTGATGACCACAGGCGAATTGGGCCCGCCAAATTTGCCACTCCGCAAAGCTTCAAGAGCCTCTGTCTCTGACACTACGAGCCAGTATTTCGCAGTAGGTATTCCGTGTCGCTGCATGAAGTCTTTGGCAAATCCTTTACTGGACTCGAGACGCGAGGCGGAACCACTGGGTCCCATTATTGTCAGCCCGGCGCTTTCGAAGTCATCCACGATGCCCTCTGCCAGAGGTCCTTCAGGGCCTACGATGGTCAAGTCGATGTCGTTGTCTTTTGCAAACTTCGCGAGTGCCGTATGGTCAGTTGCAGGGATCGGAACACACTCCGCAAGCTCGGAAATCCCGCCATTTCCCGGAGCACAAAAGAGCTCAAGTGGCTCACATGAAGTTCGTCGTAGGGCCCAGAGAATCGCATGTTCCCGGCCTCCTGAGCCTATTACAAGTGCTTTCATTGTTGCTTCCCTGACCTAAAGCGTTCCGCTCTTTAGAATTCGACTCTCAGAATAAGCTGGTTTTTTACCTTGACACAATTTCGCCATAGTTATACTTTCACTCATCCGCTCAGCCTGTTCGAGGGCAGCCAACGCTCACCCCGATACTCGCCAGGAAATCAGCGGCTCCTTTGAACGCCGGCAAACCGCCCGACACGGCCCGCCGATCCATAGTATTAGACGGACCCAGGGAGAGCTAATCATGTCACAAAGGGAAGAGATCCTCGATCTACCAACCACTGCAACCGTCGAGCACCCGGATCGTACAATCAAGTGTGTAGACTGTTCGGAGAACTTTACGTGGACTTCCGGGGAACAAGCCTTTTTTCACGACAAAGGTTTAAAGAACGAACCTAAGCGTTGTAAGCCGTGCAAACAGGCGAAGAATGAGCGGCTGGCAGCAATCACTGCGGCACAAACATCCGGAGTAAGGCAACGCATTGAAGTCTCAGTTCAGTGCGCCCACTGCGGACAACAAACGACGGTCCCCTTCTATCCTTCACAAGGACGCCCGGTCTACTGTCGTTCCTGTTTCCTCGCCGGCCGGACCACTGAAACTAATAGCTTAGCGACAAATTAGCCTCGACTACATCGCCGCTTCGATCGATCTCGGATATCGTCTCCGTCCACAACTCTCTCTGACACGGCCCGACATACTGCTCGGAATCCCAATAACAGGTATCTCGAGTAGAGCCTTCAGCTTCTGTTTCCGCCTATCACCGTGCGTGGATTCTTCTGGTTTGGTTTACTTTTCCAAATGGTAAGGCACGCTGGTTACGATCACACCCTTTTTGAAGAGTAGTGCTCCTTTGAGCATGAGTGAGCTTTGGTTGTGAAGTAGATGTTGCCACCATCTGGCTGGGACGAATTCCGGCAGGACCACAGTTACGACGTCGTTCTCATTCTTTCCAAGCCGGCTGATGTAACGTAGCAAGGGGCGCGTCAGTTCGCGGTAAGGCGACGGAAGCACGACTAATTTCACTCCTGCTCCCCAGCGTTCCCACTTCTCCCGTAACTTGGACGTGGCTTCTTCATCAAAATCTACGTAGATAGCCTGGACATGATCCGGTGCAATGGACTTGGCGTATTGCAAGGCGCCGACGACGCCTCGGTGGATGCCTGAGATCGGAACAATCACGGTATGCTTGATCGGACGAAGTTCCTCGAGCCCTTCGGTAGAGAGTTGTCTGGCGACGCCGACGTAATGTTTGTGAATGGCGCGAAATGTGAAAACGAGAAGCGGAACAACAACCACCACGATCCAGGCGCCGTGTATGAACTTGGTTGCGATGAAGACACAAAGAACCGTAAAGGTGGCGGTGGCGCCGACGGCATTAATGACTATCGATTTTTTCCAGTGGGCGCTACCGGTCACTTCGTCGCTCAAGAAGGAGCCGCGCGCCTCAGAAGCCTCCAGTTCTGCATCAGGCAAGGGCTCTTTATCAACGGTGCTTTGAGTAAAGTGAAGATCATCCTCGGAACGTTTGGACGGCTTGCCTTTTTTCCTTGATGATTGTGCTCGTTCTTTAAGCCAGTGGCGGACCATCCCCGATTGCGAAAGTGTGAAAGAAAGGAAGACGCCCACGGCATATAGAGGGATTAGCCGACTCGTATCGCCAGCGAAGACGACTACAAGCAGACTGGCAAAGACTGCCAGAAGGACGATCCCGTTGGAGAAGACCAGCCTATCGCCTCTGGTGGCGAACTGACGAGGTAGGAAACGGTCACGCGCCAATAGACTGCCAAGCCTCGGGAAGTCAGCAAATGCGGTGTTGGCAGCGAGCACCAGGATTAAAGCAGTAGCGATCTGTACGACGTAGTAAAACCAGAACATCGGCCCAGTGAACATGATGCGAGCGAACTGCGAAATGACGGTCTCGTTCTCATGCGGATGTACGCCATAAAGATAGGCAAGCAAACTAGTGCCAAGAAACATTGTCGTCAAAAGCGCCGCCATAACGACGAGCGTCGTCGCTGCGTTTCGCGCTTCCGGTTTCTTGAATGCCGGTACCCCGTTCGAAATAGCTTCGATTCCTGTTAGAGCGGCACAACCGTTCGAGAAAGCTCCAAGGATCAGGAAGAGAGTTAAAGGTTGTAGCGTATATCCTTCAGCTGTTTTGAGCTCTTCGGGGCCAGGCACGGGTACTGCCCCACCGTATGTGTAATAGCGGAAAAGCCCATAGGCAATCATGAAGAGAAAGCTAATGAGGAAGGCGTAAGTTGGCGCTGCGAACAACGCGCCGGATTCCCGCACGCCGCGCAGGTTAGCGATGGCAATAAGAGCGATAAAAATCAGACATAGAAGAATCTTATGTTGGTCCAACCAGGCGTACTGCGTCCCCTGAACCATTGACGTGATGGCCGCGACGCCGGCAGCGATTGAAACTGCAACTGTCAGGACATAGTCAACCAACAGTGATGCACCAGCTACCAGTCCTGCATTTGTCCCCAGGTTTTCTTTGGCAACAATGTAGGCGCCGCCGCCAGATGGGTAAGCATGAATCGTCTGACGGTAGCTGGTTGCAACAACTACCAAGAGCGCGGCGATCCCGATTGATATAGGCACGACGAACCCGAAAGCCCCCGCTTGACCGAACGCCGCCGCGACGGCCAGCACGAGCAGGATCTCTTCAGTAGCGTAGGCTGTAGACGAAAGAGCATCGGAAGAAAAAACTGCAAGCGCCGTCTTCTTTGACAAACGCTCGTGCGCCGCTTGTTCAGTCTTTAAGGCCCGGCCGATGATGAAGCGTTTAATTTCAACTGCCAAGAACTGTTGTTCCTCCTAGAATCTGTTCAACCTTCCGCTTCCTGGCCTGTCGCCTCTCCGGCCTCATAGGCGAACGCAACAATGAAGAACAGCATAGTCAGCCCCACACCCTCAGGCGCCAACGTTCATCCTCCTTTTAGTCGAAGTTGTATCCCAGCTCGAGGAGAAAGAAATGGTTGCCACTCGAGGTAATCTGATTGCCGATTGAATAGGCCGTGTACCCTGAGAGCCTGGGGCCAGCCTTGAAAATCAGTCCCGGGGTGAAGTAACCCGCAGTGTGCTTCCCGGTGATCCAGTCGGCGGCCACCGTAACTTTTTTGCTAACCGGCTGTTCGAAACCGAATTGGCCACCCGCTCGATTCGTCGCAGCTACCACGTTGCGAGTGAAGCCGTATCCCCCGAAAGTGACTCTGGTTCCACTCTTGAACGTTTTGCTCATCTCGGCGTAGACGTAGTTGCCGGCGTTGTAACCATGGTTACGAACCGGAACAAAAACGTTATCGCCTACGACAAAGGCCCAGCCGTTGTCCTCGCCTTGATATGGCCTCCACTTGATCGTCGGCACCAGCGCTGTTGAGTCGGGTCCCGGTTGGATGTTGCCGATAATATTAAGTCCAACCTCTACCTTTTTCCCTACTCCGACCACGACACGCGGCACGAATGAAGAGAACTTGGTGACCGAGGCGGATTTCGCTGGTTTAAAACTAACGTCCAACTCCGCATAGACTTTCCCGCGATCAAGCACGTCGGTCGAGGGTACGTTGAAAATGGTCTGTTGCGCTTGAAACGCCGTAGGACTAAGCAGGCCGATCCCCAGAACCCCAGCGATAACGATAATGTGCGCAAAACCGACAGCGCCGCGTCGAACTTTCTCCGTCTTGGAGACCGTTTTCTTTTGCCCGCGTTCTGCCCAGTCGAGGCAAAAGCCGGCGAAGAGGATTAGCGGGATTCCTACAACGAACAACGTGGTGCTTGCAAAATGAAGCCAGGGATGGCCCGTACCCCCCGCAATCCATTCGATCATGGCAAACAACCCACCCAGCACAGGCGCTGCCAGCCCAGCAATGAAGCAGCAGATGCCGGCCGTTTCTTCAAACTTACTTAAGCGCTTTTGATTGTTTACGTTTCTCATACAGACAGATCTACGCGCGGTCGTATAAGAATGGGCTAAACAAGGAATAAAGAGTTCGTAAGGATTGGGGGAGAAGGCAGTGGGCAGAAGGCAACAAGCAAGAAGCAGAAGGCAGAAAGCAGGAATGGATTAGTTGGCCAGCAGTTGCCCTGTGGCTAACAGCATGACTGCCTTCTGCCTTCTGCCTTCTGCCTACTGCCTTAGTCTCCCGGCTGGAAGCGATACCCAATCCAGGGTTCGGTGAGGATGTATTTTGGATTGCCAGGATCGGTCTCAAGTTTTTTGCGCAATTGGCCGATGAAGACTCTGAGGTATTCAGTCTGTTCTGTATAGTTTCCGCCCCAAACAGCACCTAGCAGTTTGTGGTGCGTTAGCACAACGCCTGGGTGCTGAACCATGAACAACAACAACTCAAACTCTTTGGGTGTCAAATGAATCTCGCGCCCTTTGATTGAGGCTTTGTGTCCTTCAATATCTACCTTGAAATCTCCAACCTCAATCAACGTGGATTCGGTAGTGGATCGAGCTGAGGTTCGTCTCAAGGTAGCCCGGATGCGGGCGAGTAACTCATCCATGCCGAAAGGCTTAGTTACATAGTCGTCGGCTCCGGCGTCCAGAGCCTGAACTTTCACCCGCTCCTCGTTTTTGACAGAAAGGACAATGATTGGGACCTCGGAAATCAGCCGGACTCGGCGACAAAGCTCGAGTCCTCCAACGTTTGGCATCGAGAGATCGGTGATCACAAGGACAGGGTGCCAATCATTGAAAAGGTCCAGACCAGCTTCGCCATCAGCGGCAACGCGCACGTCAAAGCCATGCGTCGAGAGCCCCGTGCGCATCACGCGACCAATCTGGGGTTCGTCGTCTACGATCAGGATCCGGGGTTTATCAGCCATAGATCAATGGGCCGCTAAAAAAAGGACGTCAGCCGAGAGTCAAACAGCCGGGTGTCTGTCCTACCGGTCGTCGTTACGTTCAAAGTCTCCTGTGGGCAATAAGACCACTACCCGCGTTCCCGTCGAATCACTCGCGTCGTCTATCCAAATCCGCCCGCCGTGGGCTTCAACGATTCCTTTTGCGATTGCCAACCCCATCCCTGTTCCCGGTTTATCTCCGGCCAAATCTCCATTGCGCATCGCGCGGAAAAATTTATCAAAGACGCGCTCGCGCAGGTCTGGTGGGATTCCGGGTCCTTGATCTTCGATCGTCAGCCGAAGCATGTCCTCTTCCGCCGCCTGGGCACTCAACCGAATAATACCGCCTGCGGACGAATACTTCGCCGCGTTTTCAAGCAGCACATAAACGACCTCTGCCATGGCACGTTCGTCGACTTTCACAGATGGCAGTTGATGATCGAGACGCATTTCAATCGGATGATCCCTGATGAGTGGGCTTGCCCGATTCATTGCCGCCGAAACAATCTCCTCGAATGACCCCCATTCGCGACGTAATTGCATTTCACCGGCTTCAATTCGGGCCAGCGCCATAAGATCCTCGATAAACCTGTCGAGCCGGTTAGACTCCTCATTGATTACTTCCAACATCTCCTGCCTGTCCTCGTCGGCTAACTGGACTGGATTCTTGCCGGCCTGACTCAACCTTTGGTCATCAAGAAGCGTAGTCACAGAGGCTTTGATTGAGGTGAGCGGAGTACGGAGGTCGTGGGTTACAGCATCCAGCAAAGCCGATTTCAAACGCTCGCTTTGCTTCAGAGCTTTCGCCTGGCTTGTTTGCTCGAACGTCTCTTGCAACTCATGGTATAGCCGCTCAATTTCCTGCCGGGCTTCCGTGGCTTCATCAGCCCGCAGCTTTGCTCTTGAGGAAAGTTGCCCCACCGTAACGGCGGTGATCAAAAAAGCCAGCAGCGCGATCCAGTTCTCCGGATCGGCAATATGAAACGTACCCAGCGGTGGAAGGAAAAAGAAGTTAAAACAGGCGGCGCCTAACACTGAAGCTAATATGGCTGGCTTCGGTCCCCAGGCGGTAGCGACGAATAGGATTATTAGTAGGAAAGTCAGGGCGACAGTTACGGGATTAATGTGGCTTCCAAAAGCTTTGAGCGCAGCTGTAGCCGTGGCAATAACAACGATTGCTGCAACGTAACCCAAAGGCTGTCTCCGAAGTTCCCACACAAGAGTCTTACAGTACTGAGCGGACCGTGTCGGGTGTCGGGTGTCGGGTGTCGGGTAGTAATTGTTCGACACTTCGGTATAGAAGCCACTCGAATCACTGCAACGCTTAGTCGCGACACCCGACACCCGACACCCGCCCCGATTCCTTCTCCTCATCCGCCCACGTGAACAATAGGCCTGCGCTCAGGATTCTTTTCGGCCTGACGTAGTACTTCATGCGTGACTGGGGCCGTATCACCTTCACCAAACGCTATGTACTTGAGTAGATAAGAAAGCGGGTTTCCTTCACTCCAGCCAAAGTAAACGTGCGGCAGTTTTCCAGTCTCATCACGCAGGAAAAGCAGGAAGGCGGCAATCGCGTTGGGAACAGCCGGCGATACTGTCCGCAAAACCTTATATCCGCCTACTCTTTCTCCACAGATTTCCAACACACCTGAAAATTCCGACGCATCACCCGGTGTCACCTCGAAGAAGACTACGGGTTCATCGGGAGGAATATGATTGTCCGTTCGCTTCTCTCTTTCCTTGATTTCATATTCGCTTGCATCGCCAATGTCCCTACGGTTAGCAATGATCCGGACTGTGCCTTTCGCTGCCCTGCGAACGAACTCCCGAGCCACGTCATCAAGCTCAACTTTGTCTACCCGCAATTCCGTTGAACGCCAAACTCGCGAAACAAGCGATGACAGAACAATTGCCAGGATGAAGAAGAACGCGATCTTGATGCCTTCCGGACGCTCATGGATATTCTGCAGGGTCGTGTAAGCAAAAACGAGCGCGATCGCGAGAAACGGGACCCAGTTCTTGCCGCGTCTGCGGACCGCCAGGGTCACCGCTATCGCTGCTGAAGTCATCAAGACCAGGACCCCAGTGGCGTACGCTCCACCCTGGGCGTCAACGTCGGCATTGAAGATTAATGTGACTGCAAAAGCGATTAGTGAATAAACCAGCACGAGCGGTCGACTGGCCTGCGCCCATTGAGGCGCCATACCGTATTTCGGCAGATAGCGTGGAACGATTGTCAGCAAGCCAGCCATTGCGGAGGCGCCGGCAAACCACAAAATGGAGATCGTACTGAGGTCGTAAACTGTTCCAAAGATGTCGCCAAAGTAATGGTGGGCCAGGTAAGCGAGTGCTCGTCCATTTGCCTCTCCACCTTCCTCGAATTTGTCAGGGGGAATCAGTGTGGTGGTAACCATGCTGCTACTGATTAGGAAGATGCTCATGATCACCGCCGCAGTCCTTAGCAGCTTGCGAGTGTTCCTGATCCGTCCTTCGAGCAATTCCTTTGTACCGGGAGCTGCTGGACGACCTGTCCGAGTTGAATGGATGCTGTCCCAGTCATCAGCGCTGAGGTCCGTGTCTCCCTTCACGAGCGGCATTACCGCCACGCCGGTTTCAAAACCGGAAAGACCGAGGGCCAATTTGGGAAAAAGGATGAGGGATATGAGGACAATCATCCACACATTTCCGTTCACGCGTGGGTGTTGAAACAACGTCCTTTTCCAGTCCGCGAAATGGGAGGGATGCGAGAGCAATTCGTATAAACCGAAACCGACGACTATCGCATTAAGCAGAAGATAGACCGCCACCACGAGCACGGCGATGCCGATGGCTTCCTTGAAGCCACGCAGAAACACGGCGCCCAGCAAGCCCAGAAGGACAAGGGTGAATCCGACCTGATGCTTGAAGAGCTCGGGCGCGAAGGGGTTCTCAATGACGTGTGCCGTGGCATCTGCAGCTGAGAGTGTCATCGTGATTATGAAATCCGTGGCCACGAATCCGAGCAGAACTAACACGAAGAGCTTGCCCTTCCAACGTGGAAGCAAATGTTCCAGCATGGAAATTGAGCCTTCTCCGTGCGGACTATCCGCAGCAACACGATTGTAGATGGGTAGAGCGCCGAAGAGTGTTAGCAGGACCAGTATCAGAGTAGCGATTGGCGATAAGGCGCCGGCGGCGAGGAAAGCAATGCCAGGCTGATAACCCAGAGTCGAAAAGTAATCGACACCGGTCAAACACATTACCTGCCACCACGGATACTGTTTATGAGGAGCAGGATGTTCGTGAGTCGAGTGCTGCCCTTTTTCGCCCTTAAATAACCAACGATTGATTCGCTTTCTATAGCTCACGATTTTCCGTGCCTTGCATCTCAAAAAACGAGAGGGCGTGGAGCAATGTGCTCCACGCCCAAATGAGATCGCGGCACTGCCCTTCCTATTGGCCTACGAGGTTAGCTGACGGGCTCGAACTGGAAGTGTTCTACGTGAACCGGCTCGTAAAGTGAGCCTCACGATTCGCCCCTTGGTTTCGCTTGGCGAAACCTCTGGTTCCCCCGCGTCGACGCTGCTCCAAAGAGTGCGACAACTTCGGCAGACATAATTGTCAAACAGCCGGATACTACTCCTCTAACTGCTTCAAATCAATCTCAAAAACTTATTAGCGAAAGAGCGCGGTAGCGCGCGTTTCAGCCCCCAGGCTGATACCCGCGCTTGATTCTTGCTATCCGCCGACGTGCACCACGGGCCGACGCTCCGGATCCTTCTCCGCTTGACGCAATACTTCGTGAGTCACAGGCGCTGTATCGCCTTCTCCAAACGCGATGTACTTCATCAGGTAGGAAAGCGGGTTTCCCTCGCTCCAACCGAAATAAACGTGAGGGAGTTTACCGGTTTCGTTTCTGAGATACAGCAGGAAGGCTGCAATGGCATTGGGAACGGCGGGCGACTCCGTGCGAAGGACTTTGTAGCCATCCACCTTTTCGCCACAAATTCTTAGCACACCCGAAAACTCGGAAGCGTCTCCCGGCGTCACTTCAAAGAAAATGATCGGTTCATCGGGCGGAATATGATTATCGTCCCGCTTTTCCTGTTCCTTGAGCTGATACTCCTCGGGCGTCCCAGTGTCTACTCGATTCGTGATGATGCGAATCGTGCCTCTGGCAGCGTGACGAATAAACTCGCGGGCCGTGTCATCAAGTTCTATCCGGTCTACGCGCAACTCAGTTGAGCGCCACACGCGTGAGAACAACGAACTGATGACGATCACCACAATGAAGATGGTCGCGATCTTTAACCCTTCCGGCTCCTCGATGATGTTGACGACAGTTGTGTAGCCGAAGATCAGGGAAATGAGCATGAAAGCCCACTGAATTTTTTCGCCGTGCCGGCGTGCAGAAAGTGTGACCGCAATGGCTGCTGAAGTCATGAGCGCCAGGACCCCGGTCGCGTACGCGCCAGCCTGCGCGTCAACATCGGCGCGGAAGAGTAACGTCACGATAAAGCAGATGACGGTGAACACTACTACGAGCGGGCGGGTAGCACGGGCCCACTCCGGCGCCATTCCGTAGCGCGGCAGGTAACGCGGGACAATATTCAACAGACCCGCCAAGGCAGACGAGCCCGCAAACCAGAGAATTGCAATAGTGCTTATGTCGTAAGCTGTGCCGAAGAAGTCGCCTAAATAGAAGTGGGCCAGAAAGGCAAGGGCACGTCCATTCGCTTTACCGGCTTCCTGTGTAAGTGTCTCAGGTCGAAACTCTTCGGCCGGGATCAACATGGTGGTACAAATGCTGCTGGCCACCAGCAGCACACTCATGATGAGTGCCGCGGTCGTTAATAGCTTCTTCGTGTTCGCAATGCGGCCGCGAAGCAATTCCTGAGCTGTGGGATCGTCGACGCGAGCGCTGCGGGTGGTGTGAATGGCCTCCAGATCTTCTTTGGTCAAGTCCCGGTCGCCCCGCACCAGGGGCATAATTACAACGCCAGTTTCAAAACCCGACAAACCCAGGGCAAGTTTGGGGAAAACAATCAGAGCTGTCCCAATCATCAGGAAAGGATTTCGATAACCCTGAGAGAGCAGTGTCTTCCAACTCCAGACTACTCCTGGTTGGGTCACTACTTCGTAAAGGCAAGTGACCAATACAACCATATTGAGCAGGAGGTAAACAGCCACTATGACCACTGCTATGCCGACAGCTTCCTTAAATCCTTTGAGGAAAACCGCGCCTAAAGCGCCAATAAGGACAATCGTTACGATGATCCTGTGATGAAGGAATTGAAGGTGGTCCAGGACAAACGGATTCTCGACAATATGAGCAGTAGCATCTGCCGCAGACAACGTGATCGTGATGATAAAGCTGGTAGCGACGAACCCGAGCAACGCCAGTACGAACAGCTTCCCCTTCCAACGAGAAAGCAAATTTTCCAGCATTGAAATGGAACCGTCACCATGAGGGCTTTCCTCGGCGACACGTCGGTACATCGGTAGAGCACCGAAAAGAGTGAGCAGCACCAGGACCAGGGTTGCGATTGGGGAAAGAGCACCGGCCGCGAGGAAAGCGATTCCAGGTTGATAGCCGAGAGTGGAGAAATAGTCCACGCCCGTGAGACACATGACCTGCCACCATGGATGCTGTTTGTGAGGACCTGAGACGTTCGGCGCCTCTGATTCAGTTTCCTTCTGGCCCCTGAACAACCAGCGCTTGAACCTTTGCTTTGCGCTCTCTGAAAGAACCATCGTATGGGCCAGGCGCACAGCGGCTAATAACTTCTGGCCTTCACTCCCTGTGTTTGTAGTGGAGGAATTCTACGCTGAATCGAGCATACGTCAATAGGATGGTTACAGAACGAGCGCGGTAGCGCCGGCTGCGGAAGCGGAAAGCAGAAGGCAGAAGACTGAGGCCGAAGTAACCAAGGGTCATACTGCGTAACTGCCTTTACTGTGCAACTGCTTTCTGCTTTCTGCTTTCTGCTTTCTGCCTTCGCCTTCGCCGCTGGCTTAGACACATGGTCCAAAAACAAAAGCGGGCGGGGACCTCCCACAGTCCCCACCCTAAGGCCACGTGTCCTCACCCCACGCGACCACTTCGTTCACCGGGGAGGTGAACGCAGGCGGATTATGCAACAAGGAGATTAAACTTTCAACAGCCTGTTCAGTGTAAATTATTTCGAAAAATTAAATGGGAAAAGGCAGGTAAGACACCGGTCATTCCAGAAAAATAATAGTTGGTTTTTCTGGATTGCGATCCAATTTTATCAAGAGCGTTTAGCTCCGAACGTCGATGTGATTCCGCTTCCTAATGCTGCTGAATCATTGACCCGGCTGGGATCATCCAGAGTTTTTTCAGAAGATCGAAGGTCGGCAAGAGCCACAACCACCAACAAGCCAGTGACGCCGAGAGTTGCAAGGATATACAACACCGCGGTCAACTCTTTGTAGATGAGAAAAATTGTGATGGCAGCGAGCAGGGTGGTCCAAACAAAAGTGATCAGTCTTCTCCGACGTCGTTCACTCGCAATGCTTTTCGTACGATTCATTCTCGACTACTCCATGAACTTGCCAGATGATGGGGCGTTACGCCCCAAGGCCCTGGCTGAATAGGTATTAGCGGATCGTTCTGTTCTGAAAGGCGGCTGGTCCAATCGAGTTGAACACGCTGCCTATTCCGCCTGTGGCCGCGCCCAGCAATGTGGCGCCAATACGACTTGGGGAAAACAGTCCAGCCTCAGGTACTTCGATTACATCGTAAGGTTTCAGCAGTACATCGGGCGCTTTATTCTTCCTGATTGCGTTGTAGTCCACTCGTAAGACTTCCGGTTCCTTCGCGCCGGGTTTAAGCCGGCGGATCCAGATATCGCTTAGCTTGCCTTCCTTGCGAACGCCACCAGCCATCGCGAGAGCTCTACTTAAAGTTAACTGGTCGGTCAGATAAAGGCTCTGAGGGAAAAGCACGCTGCCGATAACATAAACCGGCTCGGCTTCGGTGACCAAAATATAATCGCCCGGTCGGATAATGGGATTAGCTTCCGGGTTGCCGGCCCTCAATTCGGATACCTTCACAACATTCAGGGGAGCCTTATCCAAGTCGGAAACAGCTACTTCAGCCACTTGTCCGGGCGGTGGACACATTAGCGGCTCCGTGTGCGCAATCTGAATAGTGCCTGCTGCCCGCTCTGTGAAACCCTCCGAAAGGGCCATGACCTCGTTTAGCCGGACCTGCCGCATCATCATCACTCGGGTTGGCTGCTTTACGGCGCCAAAGACAATTGCTGGTGGACGACTCTTCTTGTCGGCGATTCGAACGCTAATCTGAGGATTCTTGAGATACTTGGAGTAAGCGGCGGCGATGTCTTTTTGAACTTCCTTCTCGGTCCTGCACTTCGCGATGACCGGTTTATCCAGAAACGGCAAGGAGCTTATGTTGCCGTCGCTATCGACCTCCGCCATGGCATTGAGATCACCCTGTCCAAAAACCCTAACGTCGATAACATCACCGGGACCCAGTAAGTAGTTTCTTATGCCCTGGGTGTCCGCTGAAGCCGCTGAGGAAAACCCGGGATTTGACGACGGAGCGCTTGCCTGTTGCGGCTCCTGAGTTTGAACCAGTGTCGGAAAGATCAAACTGCCAAGGACCGCGATCAATAGAAGATTTCTTTTCATTACAAAACCTCAAAAACTTCAGTTACTTAACTCAGAAAGGTGGTGGTGGATAAACCCACGCTGCCATCCGCGAAAATCAGACGTTAGGGATCCTCTGCTTGAGAAAGCTCATCGGTCGAGGAACCATTCTCACCGGAGCCACGTTTTGTTCGAGTTTTTCGTCCAGAACCCAGCGAACCTACAGCAAAACCCGTAAAGAGCAAGTTGCAATCATTGCATAAAAGATGACGTATGCCAACCAGCCGAAAAAGCCACGGAGTCGGCCTATAACCCTTCCTGATTCGCGAACTATGACACTTTGGGCATTTCTGTGCGAAGCTCACGACACTCCAATTCGGGTTACTGGTTGTTGGTTTCTTTAAGCGTCTCTGCCTTGATGTTTTTTTGTTCCTGAAGCCGCGTTCGCAGCAACTCAATCTCCCGGCCGATCCGTTCGGCGCCGCGCATGCGAACGTCCTCTTTAGTTGACTCACGATTCAAGTAGAAGAGCGCATCCTGGTAACGCTCAATCGCCCGCCGGTAATGACCCTTGAAAGCCGAGCGCTCGGCCAATTCGACCCAATGAGCCACTTTTACTGAAGCGATAAACTCCTGAATCGCGACGCTTGATTCAACGAGCTCAGCCTCGCCCGGGTAGTACTTCTGAGCCGATTCGAGGCAATGCAGCGCGCGATTGGCAGCCTCAATCTTCTCCGACATGCGCGCCTTCTGCTGGGCCTCAAAAGTCAACGTTCTCGACGAGTCGCGGGCCCAGGTCAGCAAGTGGTGACGTTGGAGCGCGCGCACACGTTCCTGCCCGGACTTGATTGCGATTCTCTTCTCGGGCAGAAGGTTGTTTGCGCGCAACGCTTCTTCGGTAGTTGCCAAATAATCCTGACAGAGATTGAAAACGTCGAGATGCAAATCCGGGGTGGATCCCGACTCAGCTCTCTCCGATTGTCTTTGAATATTGCGCCACGACGCTGAGAACATCGAGGACGAGTGGGTTTTTCCCGAAGGGGATTTCTTATCTCTAACGCTTCTGCTGGAAGTTTCGCTGCGATTCTCCAGTAAATAGCGGGTCCACGCCCGCCGCATCACTACCTCGCGCGCGGACAAAGCCACCAGAAGAACGACGCTCGCCGCCAAACCTGCCGGTAGCCACGGGGCGTCGTCGCCCCCACTCACAAGCATCCACCAGAGCCCGAGAAACAAAGTAAACGCGGCCACCGACGCGCCTAACAAATACCCTGCGCTGGATGGCATCCTGGCTCGTGGAACTCGCCCTTGCAAATCACCCGAGTTGTGCGTCTGCCGCACACTCCGGGGAAAAAAATCATTCGCTGAGTGATTGCCCAATTGTGATTCTCTGAGATTAATGAACCAACCCCGCTCAGCTGGTCTGACGGGCATTGGAGACTCGGCACGTCGACGAAACGTTAAACGCCACAATAGTCGGCTTTTTGGTATTCTGCTGTCAATACGAATTGCCCCAAATCTGACGGCCCTGAGCCTGGACAGGAAAAATAAGAATGGACAAGGAGTTTGCAACAAAGACTGTGCTCATAACCGGAGCCACCTCCGGTATCGGTAAAGCAGCTGCTTTGCGGTTTGCCCAGGGCGGTGCGAATGTCTCTGCAGTCGGCCGCAGCGAATCAGCGCTTCGTGAGTTGGAGAGCGAGACTGGAAAACTCGGTGTGGGCTTCCTCGCCATTAGCGCCGATCTTGCAAATCAAACTGAAGCGGAACGGGCCGTAACGACGACGGTTGAACGTTTCAAAGGAATTGATGTGCTGGTGAACGCTGCCGGCCACATTTCTACCGGCACAATTGAAAACACTGGCGTGGAAGCGTTTGACGCCATGATGAACATAAACCTGCGCGCAGCTTTTGTTCTCATGCAGAAAGCCTTGCCGACTTTGATTGAGCGCCGTGGCAACGTTGTCAACGTATCGAGCGTTACCGGTTTGCGTGCGTTTCCCGGTGTGCTCGCTTACTGCGTGTCGAAGGCAGCGTTGGACCAGTTAACCCGGTGTGCAGCGCTGGAACTGGCAGCCAAAGGCGTACGCGTAAATGCCGTGAATCCAGGTGTTGTGATCACAGAAATCCACAAACGTGGCGGTATGAGTCAGGCTGACTACGATGCCTTCCTCGAACATTCGAAAGGAACTCATCCCCTCGGAAGAGTGGGTGAAGCTTCAGAAGTGGCAGAGCTGATCTACTTCCTGGCTTCCGACAAAGCCTCCTGGATCACTGGAGCGACTTATTCAATTGATGGAGGACGGGCCCAAACTTGCGCCCGGTAAACAACACGGTCATCCACAGATTAGGCCGATTACTATATACTCGGCCGCGTTAAATTGTAGAAAATCAAATTCAGCAAACACGCATGCCGCGTCATGAACAATCTTCCTCCCTACAGCCCTAATCAACTCGCTGCGACTGTCGCATACAGACCAAGGAAGAGTGCGAGTGCATTCAAAATCATTCTCGGCATCACAGCCGTTCTGATCGCCCTTTTTCTTGGACTCCTTGTTCTGCTTTTGATTGGTATCGAAACTGGTCCGGTCGCTTTTCTAATGGGCCTGGTCACGGCGACGTTGCCGCTGCCGATCTATTTAATGCTTGTCCTGTGGATCGATCGTTACGAGTCGGAACCGTATTGGATGTTGGCCACCGCGTTTTTCTGGGGAGCATTGGTAGCGGTGTTCTTCGCTTTCGTTATTAATACGGCAACCGGCCTGGCTGTGGCCATGATGACTGAAGACGCGCGGGCCGGAGATACTTTCGGTGCTGTTATTTCAGCACCGATTGTCGAGGAGACTTCAAAGGCACTAATTCTTTTTATTTTCTTTCTCTGGAAGAAGGATGAATTCGACGGCGTCATCGATGGAATTGTTTATGCGGCTATGGCCGGCCTCGGTTTCGCAATGACCGAAAATATTCAGTACTACGGCCGGGCCGCACTCCAGGGTGGCGGCGAAGGTCTGACTCTTGTTTTTTTCTTACGTGGAACGCTCGCGCCTTTTTCACATCCGCTGTTTACAAGTATGACGGGAATTGGTCTTGGTCTCGCGCGTCAGTCTCAAAACATGGCGGTGAAAATCATCACTCCGATACTGGGCCTCGGCGCTGCGATCGCAATGCACACGATCTGGAACGGATCAATCTTCCTGTTTGGCGGGCCCGGTTTCGTTTTCATGTACGCCCTGATAATGGTCCCCGCCTTTTTCCTTATGTTTGTCGTGATAGCCCTTGCGCTTCGTCGTGAAGGCCGCCTGGTGAAGGAGTTTCTCACTCCAGACTTTCACGCTGGAGTTTTAACGCAGGAGGAATATGACCGGCTCTGCACTATTCGTGGACGTATGGGATCTTCCTTCAACGCGCTTTCCAAAGGCGGCTACAAGGGTTGGCAGGCCCGCAGGCAACTCCATCAGACTGCCAGCGAACTGGCTTTCCATCGCAGTCGGATAGCGCGAGGTATCTCATCGGATGATGCTCATGAGCGTGAACTAGCTTACCGAATGGCGATGCAGGATTTACTAAGACGTTTGCGCGACGCTCCACGATGACACGATGAGAACAAAATTGACCTAACCGTGCGCTCTTGGCATATACTACTAGCCCAAGAGCGGAGGCGGTTTTACCCCCAACTTACCAGTGAGAATCCAACTCCTACCCAGCACTTTTGATAGTCAGGGCCGAGCAACCTTAGAACAACGTCTGACCTGTTTTCTCATCGACGAATGTGTCGCTGTTGACGCCGGCAGTATTGCTCTGGCACTGTCCGCCGATCAGAGAGAAAACGTGCGCGACATTATTGTCACGCACCCTCACATGGACCACATTGCGAGCCTGCCAATCTTTATTGACGATCTCTATCCGGTGTTAAAGACGCCGATGCGGGTCTATGCAACCCAGGAAGTGATCGATCTCCTGGAACGCGACATTTTCAATTGGAATGTATATCCCAGGTTCTCTGAACTAAAGAACGAGTATGGTCCGGTGATGGAGTATGTGCCGATTCCGATTGGCAAGCCGTTTAAAGCCGCTCATCTTACCGTAACGGCCGTCCCGGTTAATCACATTGTGCCGACTGTTGGTCTGGTAGTCGCCGATGGGAAAAGCACAGTTGCTTTCAGTTCTGATACATACGAAACGGAAGAGTTTTGGACCATCGTGAATCGTGCGCCAAAGATGGACGCTATCCTGATCGAGGCTTCATTTCCGGATTCGATGGCCAAGCTTGCGGAAGTCTCTCGACACTTCACACCCGCATCGCTAAAGCGAGAGTTGGATAAATTGAATCACAACGGTCTGGACATCCTCGCGGTCCATATCAAGCCTGCCTACCGACAGACGATTATCGATGAACTTAATGCGCTGGAGATTCCGGGACTGGGTGTGATGGAACCGGGAAGGACTTACGAGTTTTAGTCCAAAGTCCAATATCCAATGTCGAATATCCAAGGGCCAAAGTTAGAGGCGGGTAGTTCAGAGTTCAACCTTCAGGTTGTGTCTTTCGCCACGACACACGCAAGCTAAAGCTTGAACTCTGAAATACCCGCCCTGACTTTGGACATTGAAGTTTGAACTGTGATCTTGTTCTAGCGTTCGAATTCGTTCTGAGCGTGCTCACCATCCACTTCGTGTAACAACACGCGCCCGCTCGGCAGAAGCTCTCTGACTCGAGCAGTTCGCTCCTCCCTATCGCGCCCGGGCATTAGCTCAGCCCGAAATGTCACCGCCATTCCCGGTCTGGCCCAAACGTTTAGAGGATGGTCATGTGCTCGCTCTGGTTTAGCGCTCATTGTTTTTCTCTTTCTCAAGAAGACGCCGGCACCAAGTGCTCCTGCGGCCACAGCGAGACCGCCTAGCACCCGTTTTGTCGTCTTTCTCATTTAGCACCTAGTGCGACACGACTTCGCAGAGCGGATCGAGCCGCGCGGTGATTGTGGGGAGACCACTCAAAGCTCTGTCTGCGTTGATCTGAGTGAACTGAGTCCATTCAGCCGGCACGTTCGCTTCTGCGAACACTGCCTCGACCGGACATTCAGGAACGCATGCATCGCAGTCGATGCAGGTTTCAGGATGAATAACCAACATATCGTCATCGAGATGAAAAGCCTCAACCGGACAAACTAAGGCGCAGTCTGTGTATCGACAGTTTACGCAAGGCTCTGCAACGACGTAAGTCATTAAGCTACGACCTCCTCGGGTACGGCAGTATTCCCGCCTGCCTTTCGTTCAATGAGAATTTAATAATCAGTTAGAGCGCACTATATTAAACATGAACACGAGACTTTTGAAAGATAAAGAAGCAACCCTGCGGCAGTTTAATCCAGCTTACAAAGCCGAGCGGGCCCTACCGGGGGCGGTTCTGATGCCACGTGTGCACCGGCTTCCCAGTGGAGAAATCGTAAAAGTTTAAGTTCTCCTGGGCCAGCATTTTTGTGAGCACAATGATTTGCCCGGTATGCATCGAGAAATGTTCGGTTACGTGAAAGATGGCTGCCAGGGCCGATGACGTTGTTCCCTGTATCGGATACTCCGACAGCAGTTTCTCCGGATCGAAACGCGCCAGCGTGTCGTCAACATTGGCAACCGTCTTACGGAGCAGCGCTAACAATTCTACGCGCGGAATCGTTCGACGTTCATCAAACTCCGTTTGCCGTTGACGACGGTCTGTTTCCCCGCCTAAGCCACAAACGATCCACTGATTAGCATTTCCCGAAAGATGCAGAATCAAGTTCCCGATGCTGTTTGATTCGGTACTTGAACGCCACCAAATCTGTTCGTCGGTGAGCCGCTCCAGACAGCGCTCAATTTTGGGCAAATACTCCTCGATTAGATGTTGTCGCGCTCGTTTGATAAACGTTTTTGCAACGTTAGTCTCAGTCTGCAGTTTTTGTGTCGTCATGCGGAGTCGAATTGTAGAGCAAACTGTCAGTTTGCGAACCGTTGCGAAAGGATCAGGCTTAATTCTTAGTGCAGCATAAGCAAACCAACAGTTTGCTTTACATCGTTCTATTCTGTGTCTTCCAGGACAGAAACTTCCTCTGGTTTGCGTTTATGTTTTGCCTTGCGTCCAGCGGGCCGCGCCTTCACGTCAGGTTTAGCATGACTCATCGGATGCCCCGGCGGAGCCACAGGCTTTCGGATGGCGTCGTAAACCGGGCTGCCCTTCTTACCCTTGGCTGTTTGAGAGGATTTCTTCGCCATGTCCAGCTACCTCGGGAGCGTACGCACGTGAAGTTGTTATTTGAAGTCTGCAAATGCTATCGCCGCGGGTGATCCGTGTCAATCTTTGCTTTTGTTTGTCCTCAGTCCTGTCTTGATCCTGCCGAGTTCTGTCTTTGCCCAACGAAGTTCTGTCTTTGCCCCAACGGGGCTACGTCATACAGCCCAGGGTTGCCGGGCTTTGACGGCTACCCTGGGAATGCATTGGATTGAAACCTTCAACCGCAAAGCGGTTGCGGCCTTCGATATGATGAGCGGGCGCAACCGCGTTGCGGTTGAGACAATCTCGCTTCACGTTATCCCAGGGTAGCCGTCAAAGCCCGGCAACCCTGGGCTCTAAGACGTAGCCCCGTTGGGGCAATGGAACAAGCCCCTCGGCAACGCAGTCCCCTTGGGTCAAAAGGCCCGTGAACCAACACTCACGAATTTCCGCCTAATCGTGAACTAACCGCGTTTCATTCAGTATCCAAACACAGCTCCGCCCGGTTTGCCTTAACTGGCAAACCGGAGCTGAGCGCAAATTATTTTGGAAGGTTTAAGCCTCGCTTGGTCGCGGGCTCTTCGGAAGCAAAGACTTGATCGCGTGCGCGGTCTCGGTGCGACGCTTCTGCTGAAGCTCATTCACCCAATTCGTGACGGTTTGAACCATTTCGCGAGCGGCCTGGGCCTTCGTGTTTACTTTTTCGGTAACGACGGGCGTAGCCTTGCGTGCCCGCTCGTCCTTCTTGATTATCTTGATTGTTTTCTTTTCTGACATTTTAAACACCCTTGTGTTTGACCAATTATTATTCCTGTATCGATTAAACGATTTTCACCCGAGAGAGTTCCCTGATTTCGAAAGCTGCCTTAGAACGGGCCGGCTAACTAGTCTTGCACTTCGACTTGCAAACGCCAAGCCAGAGGCGTGTAGGCCCCTTTTCCGTTGAATCGTTTTGACTGAATCTACGGCTCCGGGCGGGGATTTGGATTGCGCCGGGTAAGGAAATGCGCCCAAGTTTTATTAACCATACTCTTTTACTGGCACAAATGGCTGGTCTCGACTCACCTCCGCTTTGACTCTTACTTTTCGCTGTTTACCTTCCATATCGTGTTGCCAGATCTTCTTTTGAGTGCGGTAAACCAGAAACACCAGCCCAACAGCCGCTCCCGCGTTGACCCATTTCAATCCGCCGATCATGTGTTTCGTACCAAACGTAATCAGCAGTCCGTTGATGATGATTATGGCCAGGCGAAACTCGGTTGGCCCGAATTTCAGGAAGCTGATCTTGAGCCGGTCAGTCGCCGCAAAAGCCAGGAAGGTGCTGAAGTCGTAGGCGGCAAAAAGCGCCAACATCAGCAGCAACTGAAACCGCGAACTCTCGGGCAGGATAAAGGCGTAACCGATGAGGATCGAACAAAGGAAAACATAATCCAGCAGGTGGTCCATGTAGTAGCCCCAGCGCACCAGTCCGGTGTTGCGATACTTTCCCAACTTGCCGTCGTAATGGTCGGTAAGCCATTGCAGCGCGATCATCAGGGAAACCATCCATAACCATCGAATGTTGCTGGCCGCCAGAAAGCTAAACAGAACTATCAGGAGCGACCACAGCACCGTCAGCATTGTCAGATGATGAGTCTCAATCCAACTCGGAATTTTCGGAATAACGAGGGGCGCAAGCTTGCGCTCGAGTGGGGCAAGGAATGAAGTATTTGTTTTATCAGCTCCGGCAAATTGTTGTGCTTCCATCATGACTCCCGGGTAGGTTCGTTTTCCCAAACGCTTGATGGAGCAATGCGAAGGCCATTGAGCGTTCAATCCTACAGGCCTCTATTTCTCGATTATTCCCTTGTTTTCGGGGTTTTCTTTCTGCGCAATCCGACGTGGCCGGGGAGGAAGGATAGCGCATCTTTCACTAGAAGGATTTTTGCGACATACCTATCGTGGGCGATTGGAGATCTGGAACGCGAGAGGTCATTAACTTGGCAACATCGACTTCGATACTTAAATGAAAACCACCGACTGGGAACTCGGAATCTCGAAACGGCGACGACAGCGCATATTCTTACATGCCAGCATGTCGTCAATTCTTACCATGTAATCGCGGGATTTCTGGAAGCGCATCCGGTCCTGCTCATTCGCGCCACGCGGTGGGCCCTGTTTCTTGGTTCGTTTTAGCCACCTGACGTCATACTCCATCCGCTCGCGGCAATGGGGACAACTGTACGTGGCCTTTTTCAGTTCCTGCTTTTCGTTAAAGAAATCTTGTTCGTTCATCGCTTAACCTTCGGTCGACACTCCCTTCCCGGTCGCTCCCTCGCCCAGTTCCCGCAAATAACGAAAACTGTAAATACCAGTTTCGTGCCCGTCGCTCCAGCGAAAATTTAACGCATAACGACCGACGATACTAATGTCGGTAATAGTTAACTCGTCCGAGACTGCTTCGGGCTTTAGCACGCGTTGGCCGGTCCACTCGTTAACACATTGAGCGCAGGGGCAGGCGCGTCTGAGGCCGGGAGCTTTGAAAGGAGTCAGAACGCCGTCTCCCCAAGCGATATCCAGGCCCGCATCACCTACCTGCTTAATCTCGCGCGGTTCGATTGCCGGACCGCGTCTTTCTGTCGCTTCGATAACTTGCCTCCGCCCCTGCCAACTCCTGGTAGTAAATCAGTCACCTGTTCCAACCTGCACCTGCTGGTCTGGCGTGCCTCCTGCTCGCCTAACTGCCTCGGTTACGGCGTCCGCCGTAATCTTGAAATGCGAGGCGTTCCAGACGACCTGCCCATTACGCAACACTATCACCTGAGGCGATGCATGCTCGATGCCCAGGCGATTTTCAATTTCATTAGAAAGCTCCCGCGCCCGCTGCACTTCGACCAGGGCAACGTTCCCATCGAATGCTTCCATCTGGTCATAGGCAGCCGCACTAATCGGACAAGTCAGGCTATGTTTGAAAATGACGATAGGACGTTCCTTTGAACTCTCCGCCAGATCATCGACAGCTGTCGTCTCGGTAACTCTCTCAAAATGGTTTGCCATTCCCCACCCCTGTCTTTGGTTGTTTTGATAGTAGCTTATCGCTTTGAAAGCACAAAGTAGGCCGAGCAGAGCGGCCTCCCTGGAGTGCTCCTCCTTGGAGTGCGCCGCCTCGTCGGCGCTTTGGCCCGCGGCGGCCTGGCGCCGCAGTCGTGACCAGGAGCGAGTTACGCCATTACAAGTCTGAAGCGCATCGTGGTCGCGCCAAGCCGCGACCGGCCAAAGCGCCGACAAGGCGGCGCACTCCAAGGAGGCGTCCTAAACAAAAGGGGGGCGAAAGCTTTCGCTTCCGCTCCCCCGCTGCTGTTTTGTGGCGTCCGCTTAGTTGTAGCCGGCGTACCCGTCTCTATAACCGTTTTCAAACGCCTGACGGTAATAAATCTGGTATATCCCACGGTCACCTAAACGTGAACTATAGTCCCGGGTGCCCTTTTGGAAATTGCTTTCATCGCGGAAGTTCGCCCGTTCTCCGCGCTCGCGATCTTTCCGTCCTTCTTTGTTGCCATCAGCAAATCCCGCATTCAGCGCCGTCTGACGAAGTTGGAATGAACCACCATAGTTGCCGTACCCATCGTTGTTACGACCACTACGGTTCCGACCCCAACGGTCGTCATTGTCCCATCGATCATCGTTTCGATCACGGCGTCGTTCCGCCTCGCGGCGTCTTTGTTCTTCACGTCTCTGTTGTTCATACCAACGCCCGTCTCGATTCTGCGCGATAGCCGCGGTCGGCAGCGCAATGAATGCCAACATGGCAAGCATCAGAACGCGTGCTACTAATCCTTTGTTTTTACTATTCATCGTTTATGTCCCCTTCCGTTTAGGAGCACGAATAATATCGAGCTGCTGCGGAAGTACATAACAACCACCGTGCCACATGACTCTTTGACATTATGCTGGGGAATATGAGGGTTTGGTGGACTCAGAATGACTGTTTATACGATTAAGTATGAGACACGACGCATCGAGTATGTACACACTGCGAAATAAAACGATCCACGAACTACACGATGACTGCGAGTCATCTCCGTGTAATCCGTGGATCTCATTACTCTCGACAGAACTACTGCCAGTCGCCGATCAATACAAACGGCGCCCAGTAAAACGGCGCGCTGTATTTCTTTCCGGTAATCATCGCCAGTTGCGCATCGCGCATTGCAGTTGATGGCGATGGGCTCCCAGCCGCGCCTGGCGTAAGCAGGCGTTTATAGAAGTCGGTCATAAGATCCGCGGTTGATCTATCAGCCACTGACCACAGACTAACTCCGACGGTCGGCGCTCCTGCGTACATGAAGGCGCGCGTCAGTCCCATCACACCTTCACCACGTTTCTCTTTACCGAGTCCGGTTTCGCAGGCGGAAAGCATCACGAGGGGCGAGCCCAACTTGAGATTGAAGACTTCATCAGTGCGTAAAAAACCGTCTTCACTCTTGTTGCCGATCAACGACAGCACCAGACCAGTGAACTGCGGCCGCTCGGCATTCAACAAACCATGCGTCGCGATATGCAGAATGCGATATTTGCTGACGTCCTTCGTATCTACATTGTCTTCGCTCGCTTCCAGGTCGAGCCAAACATCGGCTTGGGCTCCGGAAGCTTTTGCGAGTTTGACGATCTGATCCGCTTCGGCGCGGGTGCCGGCGAGACGAGCTAACGGAAGGCCTTGCATTTTTGCAGATTCAGGCGCCTTCGAATCCTGGCCAGTCACATCCGTAAGGGCGCTTTGAATTCCCAACCCTCGTGTGTCGGAAGCGTTTGAGGCGGTAGTGGATCCTTTAGCGCGCGTGTCGGCTGAGTTGAAGACAGGATCGGCCAACACGAGGATCGGACCTGCCGCGCGAGCCTTTTGTTGCTGTCGGATCGCACCAATGACGGAAGCCGACGGTGCATAAACGATTTCATTGGACTTGATCAAATAAGGCAGCGATGAATAGTCGCCACTTTCCGGCGTCTTTACGAGCGCCTCAAACGGAACGTAATTGAGCGCACCATCCGCCGAAATCAAAAGTCGCTTTGTGCCAATTGCCGCAGCTGCAGGCTCAACTACGGTCTTGTAAAGCGCGTTTGACGCCGGCACAAAGGCAGCTGCCTCTTCAGAGAACGGCGTAGCGCTGACACCCAGCCCCCGCTGCGAATCCGCCATTACATCAATCCCTACTATCCGACGTTGAAGTTTTGTGGGAATAAGTTGAGCACGAAGATCTGTGGCAAGTTTCTCCACGACGGCACGAGCAGGAAGCTTGTAAAGCATCACTTCGCTCTTGCTCACGGCCCAGAGATACGAGTTGTCATTTCCAAGGCTGTACTCAAGTAAAACTGTGTTGTCGTCGAGTACCTTCTGTTGCACCTCGGCAAGCGTCAAGGGCTTGTTCGCGGTCAGACTCGCGTAACGTGGACTCGCGGTCCTGATCTGGTTTTCGATGGCATCAAGCTCAATTTGGAGCTTGTCGAGGTCAGATTCCACCTCCGACGGTTTTCTCTTTTGCTGGTCCGTAGCCAAACTCGCGCCGGTTATCTCTTCTGCAATCTCCTGTTGGCGGTCCAGGTTGTCCTGTTTACGCTTGAGCAGATCGGCAGGAATACCCTCAGTGATTGAAGTGCCGGTTTCGCTCAACATATCGAGGAGGGAACGAGAGCGTGCCTGTTCGGTAACCTGAAAAGCTTCGGCTGCGTACTCGAGAGCTTTGCCTGTGAGTGCGCCGCCCCCAGGCGCGGTCAACAATGCCATCTCTGCAAGCGCACTTCCGGTTTCGTCAAAAACGTCCTTGGTAGTCGCCAGAAATGTTGTGCGTGCTTCGTCTGCTCGAAGACTTCCGCTCCTGAGTGTCTCGATAGCGTTGAGCGCCTCGCGATAGTTGACGAGGGCTGACTCTCTGAGAGTGTTCCCTTTTTTCGGATCCTTCTCCTGTGTCGCCTGCAACCATAGACTGCGACCCTGTCCGCGTTGCGCCGGCCAAATTAAATCGAGACGCTTGTCGTCTTTCGCACCTTTGGCCGCCTGCTCGTAGAGTTTCCCCGCGTCTTTGTACTTCCCTTCACGCACCGTGACATCGCCAAGGCTGGTTAGAGCAGCAGCGCGAAAACGACGAGTTTGGCCAAGGTTGGTCAGCATGGGTAACCCGGCCTTGCCGGCGTCAATTGCTTCCTGAAAATATTTTCGTGCGCCGGCGAGATCGTTGTTGGCAAAGGCGATGCGGCCCATGCCGAGGTTGTAAGTCATGTAAACGATCGCCTTGCGATATTGGTCAAGCTCGTTTTTGGCGACGAGCGCGCCACCGACCGCTCCGGCGGCCGAACCGATAGCCGCGCTATCCGTTGCACTACCCAGAATCGCAGACGGAGCCATTCGACCAAACATGCCGCCTGCCTTTTTCGCGGCGCTCTCGGGCTTTTGCACGGTCATCCGGGAATATGAAGAAGAGGCGGGGCCCATCTGGCCCAGGCGGTAATGGGTGTCGCCTATTTTCGCGAGGAACAGTTGAGCGTTGAAGCCCGTATCGCTAACGCTCGCCGCAGCGTCCGCAGCAGTGGCTGCTCTTGAATCGACCATGCTGGCAGCGCTGCTGGTGGCGGCAGCATTCTTTTGTTCCTCACCCAAAGCCCCACTGAGAGTTTCGTAAGCCGTTTGATAGTGAGTCAGCGCGATCTTCGCCTGTCCCTGGCGCATGTAAAGGTCGCCAAGCTCGTTGTTGACTGAGGCTATGCCTTTCCTGTTCTTGGCAGCAGTGTAGAGATTAAGCGCTGTTTGAAACTGCCCGAGCGCCTGGTCAGTCTTTCCGCGTTTGAGCAGTCGCCTTCCCTCCCGTAAGGCTGACGACGCCTGATCGGGTTGCTGAACAGATACGCCCACACTGACCACGCTTCCGCGCGAAAAAGCGGTAGCGCTGGAACCGCCAAGGAGGGAGACGCTTAAAACCAGGGTTATGAATTTAGTAGCTTTGATGTTCACAGCATTTCTCCTCTTGCTTACTGGGGTTTTTGAGGCGTTCCTATTTGAGCCTTGTGATTCAAATCCAAAGGTGCGATGAGCATGTCTTTGTTGGTCGAGGTCGTCAACCGGATCAAGGAAGGCTCGGGATCGTCTCGATTGAGTCCCACTCCACGCGTGGCTGCCTGCGTCTCACCAGAGGTTTGAGGTTTTCCTAACGTTTCCGATTTTGCGACCATGGTCGGCGAACTCAACTCTTTGCTGACTCGGTCCCACACTTCTGTACCGGGGCTCCAAGGACACTTGCCTTTATTGCCGCGGCAGTAGGCGATCAGCTCGTCCTCCATCGGCACTCCCGGCAGCGGCTCGCGGGTGAAGACGAAATAGAGTTTTTCTGCGCCGCTGTTCTGATCAAACGTAAACCAGCGCAATCTCTCTTCGGCAGCGAGGCTTGATGGAATTTCAAACGGCACGTGGCCCTGAATGTAGTTTCCGGCTTCATCGAGCTCCGGATCGGGGTAGATCATCACCGGCTTTCCGCCGTCGGTGGTGTTGAAGATGTACAAGTAACCATCGGCGTTAGTCTCCAACAACACGCGAACGCGATCGCCCTGGCGAAACTCGCGCGACGGATCCGTACGCACAGCCAATCCGCTTGAGTCACGCATGAATAGGGTCAAGCCCAAACCAATGCGTGGCTTCGCTGCTTTGTCGGATGTGATCGTGGTTGTCGTAGTTACGGTAGTCGGCGTAACGGGCTTCGCAACTGGTTCAGTCTTTGGCCGGCGGCGGCTTGGTTTTTTTGCGGGCGTTGTTTTAGGTGAGGTCTTTGGCCGAGTCGTCATAAACGCCCCGCGCACATCCTCATCCTGCTGCGCGGCGATCTGAGGTGCAGCAAACGCGGCCAAAACTAGTAACAGACCTGCCAATGTGATTTTTGTTCTCATTGCTTAAACCTCTTCTTCAGACTCAGTTACCTCCTTGGAGTGCGCCGCCTTGTCGGCGCTTTGGCCGGTTGCGACCAGTCGCAACACGTAGGCCTAGAAGGTTCTATTCAGCATAACGACTAGTCGCCAAGTACTTGGCGTCAAGCCGCCACGGGCCAAAGCGCCGACAAGGCGGCGCACTCCAAGGAGGGGCCATTAAGGTCACTTGTGTTGAATTCGCACATCAAAAACAACCGGCGCTCCTGGTTCCTTTGATTGCGGTACTTTAACTACGAACGCGGGACCTTCCGCATCTTTGTTATCAAGCTCGGTAACGGGCTGCCCCGTCTTGTAACGCGTAATAAAGTCATCAAACTGAACACGTTCTGTTTCACTGAGCGGTTTACCGGTCGCTTCAGCGCGTAAAAACGCCGGAGCAGTTAACGGTTCGGGCGAGAAAATTATCGTGTAATCCTCCGTCCCCGCCTTCTTATCCAGTTCCAACCAGTGTTCGATCCCGCTGGGAAAGCTGAAGTCGCCGTTCTTCGTCACCTGATTACTATCCAGCCCCGAAATGGCCGCAGGTTTTTCCGTCAGAAACGCGGTGGGTTTACTGCCTTCGCCCGGCCCAACGATGTAAATGTATCCATTCTCCTTAGGCTGAAAATGAAACTTAAAGGCTTGTCCCGATTTTAACGGCACCGAGCCAGCCACACGCAGCGGCTCAGCCACAGAGGCGTTAGGCAAAACCTCCAGCCAGTAGCGACCAAACTCAGTCGTGGAGTTAGCGTTGGCGGTCGATGCGCCCGAGGTTTCCCCGGTTCCCGCCGTCGTTCCATTTGCAGTTTCATCCGGCTTGTTTGTGTACCAGTTGTACGCGAAGAATCCGCCAACTGCGACTACACCCAGGATCAGAATTAGCGCACCGGCCCCGACCAATACCAACGACTTGCCACGGGACTTCGCGGGGACTGCCGCGGGCCGCTGGACAGTCACAATGGAATCCATATCGTCGGCCGGCCTGGCGTGTGGCGCAAAGGCTTGCGGCGGCGCGACAGGCGCGCGGTTAGCAGCCGGCGCAGACGTGACGGGCGAGCCTGGACCAGTGGAAATAGCTTCCGAAGTCACGATCGTCGCAGCGTTCACGTCAGACTGGGTACCTATCGGAGCGGGTATTTCGCTTGTGTTTCCAGAACCGGTCTGAGGGTGAGAGACAATCATGGTGGCCCCCGGCGAGCCGGAGGAGTCAGCTATGGCGGCGCGCAATTCGGCTGCTAACTGGCCGGCAGTGGGCTGGCGATCATTACGATCCTTTGAGATGGCCCGGGTGATGGCTTCGCTAAACGCTCCCGAAACATCCGGGGCAATTTCGCGCAGAGGCTTGGGATTTACTGCCAGGTGTTCGCGTCTCAATTCATGAAGCGTGCCACCAGAATAGGCGCGCTTACCTGTAATCATCTGGTAGGCCACTAATCCCAGACTATAAATATCGGCGCGCCCGTCGATCTCGAAATTGCCATCGCGCGATAGTTCGCCCCATTGTTCGGGTGACATGTAGTAAGGCGTGCCGAGGACCTGACCAGCCATCGTAAGTTCCGTAGTCCCGGGATTTTCGGCGCCCGCGATTTCGCGCATCTTCGCGATACCTAAATCGAGCAACTTCACGGACGACTCGCCGCCCGCCTTACCGATCATGATGTTCTCGGGTTTCAGATCGCGGTGGACCACGCCCATTTCGTGGGCAGTGTTCAGCACGCTCATGATTGGATTGAGGACTTCAAAAGCTTCAGGAGGACTGAAGCGGCCACGTTTCTTTAGTTCGGCGTCGAGCGTCTGACCTTCGACGTATTCCATCACCATGTAGATGGTACCGTCGGCTGACGTTCTCAAATCGTAGACTGTAACGGCATTTGGATGACGGAAACGTCTGGCTGCCTGGCCTTCTCGCCTGAATCGTCGCAGCCATTCAGCGTTGTTACGTACCTCAGGTGGCAGAATCTTAATAGCAACACGATCGCCCAGGAGAATGTGGCGCGCGAGATAAACGGCGCCCATACCGCCTTTGCCGAGCAGTGATTCGATGTTGTATTGCCCGTCGAGGACTGTCCCAACCAGGGAAGACGGATCATCTTCCAGAACTTCCCCATCGACCGGACAGAAGCTCACGCCATCCTCGTATTTAGCCTTACAAACGGAGCAGTGTTTCATTTGATTCTGATTGCGATGAGATACATCCAGCTTGAAGCTCTACGCGGTAAACGCCATCGGCAGTTCGTTGGTTAATACTGGTAATCGGCGCCGTCGAAGGAAGTAAGTCTAACATACACGAGGTCACGCGAGAGGACTGCTGGAAATGACTACAGAGGTAGGCGTCTGAAGTATCTGAGTATTCTGAAGGACTGAGGGCTGCTCCTGGTCAGGATTGAAACTGCTGTGTCTTAAGGTCCGTTAGAGTTGCCGCGCTCTTCGTCCGCTCGCAATCAGCGAGGCACAAGTGCCCTAACTAAGACGGGCAAAATTGAATGGGTACCATTGGTCAGGCGTAGAGAGCGCCCCGTTACAGGTAAATCTGCCGGACGTAGTCTTCAACCATTCGGTCGCTATTGAATTCAGGCGCCAGAGTTGCGATCGAGTGCTTCATCATCGCAATCCATTTGCGCGGCAGGCCGTTCTGGTCACGCTCGTAGTAAAGGGGCACTACTTCGCGTTCCAGAACACTGTAAAGCGACTCAGCATCGCCGGCATCGCCAGCTTCGCCACTCACGTCCCGGCTGATAGCAAATCCATTCTGACCGTCATAGCCTTCCATCCACCAACCGTCGAGTATCGATAGGTTCAGGCCGCCATTCATCGCGACCTTCTCACCGCTCGTTCCCGAGGCTTCGAGCGGCCGGCGCGGCACATTCATCCAAACGTCGACTGATTGCACCAGCTGTCGTGCGATCTCATGATCGTAGTCTTCAAGAAACACCGCTCGATCGCGGACCGCCGGGTCATACTTCCATTGGGCAACCTGTTGGAGCACGAGCTTTGACTCACCATCCTGCGGATGCGCCTTTCCGGAAAAAACAAACTGCACCGGCCGCTGCTCGTTATTAATGATTTTCAACAGCCGCGCCGGATTGGAAAGCAACAGATTCCAGCGTTTATATCCGGCTACACGCCTGGCAAACCCAATCGTCAGGACCTCCGGATCAAACATCCTCCGCGCGGCTTCAATGTATTCCGGGCTTTCAGCTCGATTCAGTCGCGACAAAAACGAACGTTGCCGAACGAAAGCGACCAGACGCTGTTTCAACAGAGAATGCGCCGCCCATATTTCTTCATCGGAGATACGGGCTACTCGCTGCCCCCATTTTTTCCGATCGCGCAACAATGCCGGCCAATTCTCACCAAGATATTTTTCGAAGAGTGTTTGAAGTAGTGGTGCGGTCCATGTGGGGGCGTGAACTCCGTTGGTGACGTGTGTGATCTGGATCTGTTCCAGCTTTTCACCAGGCCAAAGCTTTTGCCACAACGCACGAGAAACTTCTCCGTGCTTCTTGCTGACGCCGTTTGTAGATCGACACATTCGAATGGCCAATGGTGTCAGTCCAAACGACTCACGCGGATTCTTCGGATCTATACGGCCGAGGGCAACAAATTCGGTATGAGTTAAACCCAAGTCCTTTTCAAAGGTTGGACCAAAGGACCGTTCCAACAACGAAACTTCGAATTCATCGTTGCCGGCAGCCACCGGAGTATGCGTCGTGAACACGCATCGCTCTTTCACCTTCTGTGCGGCTTCAGCGAAACTTAACTTCTGCGATGTGGTTAACTCGCGCACCAGCTCGAGCGTCAGAAAAGCAGAATGGCCTTCGTTAAGGTGAAAGACACTCGGGTCGATATTCAGTTTTCGTAGTAATCGAACACCGCCGATACCCAGCAACATCTCCTGAACGATACGCGTCTCGCGATCGCCGCCGTACAAATGTCCGGTTACCCAGCGATCAGTCTCCTCGTTGTCAGGAAGGTTTGTGTCCAGCAAATAAAGGGAGATGCGGCCTACATCCGCGCGCCAAACTTGCGCGCGCACATTCCGCCCGCGAATCAGTACCTCGACCTGCAACGGTTTGCCGTCATCAAACTTCACCAAATGAAGCGGCAACTCCTCAGGATCAGTCTCCCCGTAACGCTCTTCCTGCCAGCCTTCGCGACTCAAATGCTGGCGAAAGTAACCATAGTGATAAAGGAGGCCAACTGCGACCAGGGGCAGACCAAGATCGCTCGCCGACTTAAGATGATCGCCCGCCAACACGCCGAGCCCACCGGAGTAAAGCGGAAGTGAATTGTGAATTCCATACTCGGCGCAGAAGTAAGCGACAGGATGTTCCGGCGAGATCGCTCCCCATTTGGCGGCTAAAGTCGCTCCCTCGCTCATGTAGCGATCGTAAGCAGTAATGAGCTTGTTGAGGCGAGCCAGGTAGATTGGATCGGTAGCTATCTGCGCGAGACGAAACTCAGAAACGCGTGAGAGCAGACAGCGAGGGTTGTGTTCACACTCTTCCCAAACTTCGGCATCCAGATCGCGGAAAACGCCGGGCCCGTCCATGGTCCAGCTCCACCAATAATTCCAGGAGAGTTTTTCGAGGGCCTGCAGAGGAAAAGGAAGAGTTGGGCGCGCGGTCAGCGTTTTCTTTGGTTCGATGGCTTCAATCATTGCAAATGTCAGGCGGGCATTCCTGCCTGCCCGATTAAAACGAGTATGTAAGTTAGTCCGACCTCAAAACAAAGCGGTTCTTATAACACAACTTCTACCTTTATTTGAATTGAAGGTGAATTGGCGAAGCGGCCTCCGTCGGGAGGTTCACTACTACAGAACCCAGCGCGGTAGCGCGGGATGCTGGAAGCTACTCAAAAAATACGCAACTACGCATTGTCGCCTCGCTGCATCCTCGATCCCGCGCTACCGCGCTGGGTTCTGTAACTGACCCGGAAAGTGCATCAGCACAAGATGCGCAGCTCCTTAAGCAAAGACGGGGCGCCCACGGAGGGACGCCCCTACAATCTAGTTAGCCCGCCTGGTTTTTACTTTGAGAATCTCTGGTGCTTGAGAAACACCGCCGCATCCTTCGCGCTAAAGAAGACCATCCGCACTTCTTTCAACTGTTGATCTTCTGACAGGAAGCGCTCTACCGCTTCCGAAGAGACAGCGGCCGCCTGGGGCAAAGGATAACCAAAGGCCCCGGTGGAGATTGCAGGAAACGCGATGGAGGTCAACGAGTGGCGGGCGGCGAGGCTTAACGAGTTTGTGTAACACGCTGCGAGCAGATCCGCTTCCTCTCCGCGGTGCTGTCCGAAAACTGGTCCAACAGTGTGAATAACATATTGGGCCGGCAAGTCTCCGCCGATCGTGATTACAGCGTCACCGGTTGGCAGGCCTTGAGGATATTGCGTTTGGCGAATCTTGCGGCAAGCGTCGAGAATGGCCCGGCCACCCGCCTGATGAATCGCTCCGTCGACTCCCGCGCCGCCCATTAGTGAGGCGTTTGCCGCGTTCACCACAGCGTCAACTTTAATGCGGGTGATGTCGCCGACGGCGACGGTCACTCGACCTCCGAGGAAAGACTCTTTGGGTTCAGGGTTCAAAGTGTCTCTTCGTCGCGAGGTTTCACTTCAATCTCATCAAACATGTCCTGCCGGCGAAGTGCCTCTGCAACACCCTTGGCCTTAAACTCGGTCAAAGGGTGATTCTCGTCAACGGCGGCAATTTCAAACAGGCGATCGTCCAGCATCACCACGCCCAACGATCCCAACGTGACGCCTGGAGTGATTTGTATTTCGTCCATGTTATGAATCTTGAAATGACCCGTTTGTTCGACCCAGTCTTCAATGAAAGGATCGCGCAGCGCATGTTCGGCTTCGGATTCCGAAAGATACGCGCCCTCGACGATTAAGCAATATTCGCGCACGTTGCCAGCCAATTAGCTGAGAGTCACTAGTGAGCCTTATGCGGGTTGGAAGAACTCATTCAGATTAATATTTCCAGCGGGTAACTTTATCACCACGCTTCTTCCCAAACCAAGAAAATTTTGGGGACATGTAAAGAATATGGGCGACTCCGCCCCATGAGGTCAGTACCACCTCGCGGTAGCGGGTGGGTCCGACTCCCGCTGAGGTAACGGGATTAAAGCACCCACCCGCTACCGCGAGGTGGTACCGACTTCGTAATAGGCATACCAAAACCGCCGCGGGAACTAATCCCGCGGCGGCTCGTTCTCAACGACGCTGGCACTCCCCTTATGAAACCCTTGTCGACTGCTCGTTGAGCGTTTTCTTGAGGCGCTTGAAGTGGGAATCGAAGGTTACAAAACCTGTCGTTCCCTGGAAGAACGCCTTCCCTCCAGTGTCTTTCGCCAAGCGGTTCAATGAACTTTGTCCGTAGCTTGCCGCCAAACGGCTGTGACCTGACAGGCCCACCGACGGCGCGTAGAACGCATAGATCGCGACGTTGCGATCGTTCGCGTGCTTAATGGCCCGTTCAAGATCAAGCGTGTTCCCCGCACTCGTGGAATCGAATCCACGGGATGTGTCGAGTCCATCTGAAATCAACAACACCGCATTCTTGTTCCGCGAAGTTGCTTCAAACTTACGTAGCGCCTGGATGACCTCAACGTACGGATTGAAGGGCGACGCTGAAGTGCTCGAGATGGGTATGCGCAAGGCGCGCGAAGCTTGCTCCAGGTCAGTCGTAAACGGCTGTCGAATCTGCAAAGACCCGCCTGTGATATATCCCACCATCACTTGCGACCCGCTCGGAAGCGTACGAATGAAGTCGCGGGTAACGCCTAGCTCATTGCTAACCTGCGACGTGACGTCGTCTTGTATGAGGATCGCCAAGTTTAACGGCTCATACACGCGTACAGCGCTTTCTTCTTTAGATGCTGACGCAAAGCCCGCAACCGTGGCAATAAGGGCCACAGCGAGCACTGCGACAAACGAAACTAATCTCCTGTAAAACATGGTTCTTTCTCCAAAACTCTCTAGATTCCCCCAAATTCCTGGCAACACTTTGATGCAAAATCCTCGGCAAAAGATCGCTGCCGGGGCTCTTATCAGTACCCTGGTATTAACAACACCTCACACCTATAATTCTCTTAATGATGAACTCACTCAAGAGTCTTCCTGAGGAACTACGAAAGGAGATTGCCCAATTCGTGGCAACTCGGCAGATAATCTACGGCCTCCTTTTCCTTTTGTTTGTGATGGCCATTTACTTCCTGAGCCATGAATTGGTTTTGAGATCTGGGTCAGGGCTTTCCTCAGCGATTCTTTCCGTTTCCATGGCGGTCCTTCAGCTTCTCATCTTCGCATCTTTAACCTTGAAGGAACGTTCTACTCGACGCAAAGAAATATTTAAACTCCTGAAATCCCGTCATAGTAGTTTCTTTGATTGGGTGAGATCAGATGTGACTAATTTGATCGAGAAAGGCCGAACGGATGAAGGACGCCTCCCTGGAAGCCCTTAGCAAAGAGCTTCACCCTCATGCGGAACAATTAGCCAAAGAATATGTCGATGAATTTGCCGCGTCGTTACTCTTGCAGGGTAAGATTCTGGCCTATCACGAGCGCGCCGACTTAGTTTTAAGCAATCATTATCGACGAAGCACTTCAAGTCATTCATCGAGAGCGTAAGAAACGTTGGTCACGAGAGTTACTAATAGTTATTGGGAGCACTCTGTTTGGCGCATTTATTCCCGGCTTCATGACGGAGCTTTCGGCGGGCCATCAGTTACTAGTTACCGTTTACACTTTCATGGGTTTTGCCGGGATTATTTTGGTTTTTGTCGGGCTAAGACACTAGTCCGAGGGTCGCTTGCCTTCCCTTTGCCGCTCGGCTAAATTACTTCACAACCCGGAACCACGATAAGGGCATTCCTGCCTATCGTTTCGACGTAGGAGAGACATTCCTGTCTGCGCTACCCGATTCTGGGAGCCGAAGATTTTCCATTGCCGTAATCGTTGAACAGCCTTCTTCATTCACTAACGACAGACAGAGTGTCTGTCCTACTCGTATCGGGAAAGGAATCATCGTTATGAAATCCTATGCTACGGAGTCTATTCGCAACCTTGCGGTCATCGGACACGGCGACGTAGGGAAGACGCAACTGATTAGTTCGCTTCTCTACGTCGCCGGCACCACACCGCGCTGGGGTAAGGTCCAGGACGGCACGACAGTTACGGATCACGACGAAGATTCAATCGCCCGCAAAATTACACTAAATACCGCACTCGCTCACTTAGAACATCAGGATACCAAACTAAACTTTATCGATACTCCAGGTTATGCCGCGTTCGTGGCCCACGCGCGACCAGCGTTGCGTGTTGCCGACTGTGCCCTGGTAGTTGTTGATGGGGTCAAAGGCGTCGAAGTCCAAACCGAAAAGACCTGGGGTTACGCCAACGAGTTTATCGTTCCGCGCATCATGGCGATTTCCAAACTCGACAAGGAGCACTCTGACTTTGGCGCCGCGGTTGAAAGCGCGCAGAAGGCGTTCAGCCGGGCGATCATTCCCTTCACTCTTCCAATCGGAAAAGAAAAGGATTTCCGCGGCGTCGTGGACGTGGTCCACATGAAAGCTTATGAGCTGGGAGCTGATGGAAAGGCGAAGGAGATTGAGATCCCGACAGAAGGCCGCGAGTTTGTCGATAAGACGAGGGAGCGCCTGGTGGAGTTGGTCGCCGAATCCGACGACGCTCTGATGGAGAAGTATTTTGAGAACGGCACTCTCGACGAGGCCGACATACTTCCCAACATCAACAAGGCAATCGCAAACAGCAAACTTTGCCCTGTGTTTGCGGTTTCCGGTGAAACGTTAGTCGGACTCCGGGCCCTGCTTAATGCCATCGTAGAGTACGCACCGGATCCGGCGCATCACGCGGCGGAATACGGCAAGGCCGTTGACGCCGCTCCCGATGCCGAACGGCTGGCGCGAAAATACAGCGACAGCGAACCCTTTTCAGCCTATTGCTTCCGCACCGTTGCGGATCCATTCGCCGGCCGTATCAACGTGATGAAGATCATCAGCGGCAAGTTACAGACGGATGCGAATGTCCTGAATTCATCTCGCGGCGCGATGGAACGACTCGGCATGTTGCACTCGGTACAGGGTAAACAACTCGACAAGGTGCCCGAGTTCCACGCCGGAGATATTGTGGCGTGTGTGAAGCTGAAGGAGACACAAACTGGGGACACGCTTTGCGATAAGCAATCGCCGATTGTCTACGACCCGGTCGAGTATCCCGAAGCGGCAATCGCTTTTGCTATCGAACCTAAGTCGCGGCAGGACGAAGAAAAAATCAGCGTTGCGTTGCACAAGATCCTGGAAGAGGATCCAGCAATCCACTTCACTCGCGACGCCCAGACAAAAGAGTTTTTGCTTTCCGGTTCCGGCCAACTTCACGTGGAGACTGTGGTAGAGAAACTGAAAAAGCGTTACGGCGTTGAAGTGACACTCCATCCACCGAAAGTTCCCTACAAGGAAACCATCACGCAGCGAGCTGAAGTGCAGGGCCGCCACAAGAAACAGACCGGTGGTCGGGGACAGTTTGGCGATTGCAAAGTAGTATTCGAGCCCTTGCCCCGTGGTGGTGGTTTTGTTTTCGAAGACAAGATCTTCGGCGGCTCAGTTCCCCAGCAGTTTCGTCCAGCGATTGAAAAAGGAATTATCGAGGCGGCCCAATCCGGAGCTGTGGCCGGCTATCCCCTGGTGGACTTCAAGGTGCAATTGATTGACGGGTCATATCACAACGTTGACTCTGATGAGCATTCGTTTCGAGCAGCGGGTCGCAAGGCTTTCCGCGCCGCCATGGAGAAGGTGAAGCCATCCATTCTCGAACCGATCATGGACGTGGAGATCCACGCGCCTCAGGAACACAGCGGGGACATCATGGGCGATCTAAACTCTCGCCGGGGCCGGGTTCAGGGCATGGAAACCAGCGGCAAGGACCAGGTGATCAAGGCCCAGGTGCCGATGTCAGAAATGCTCAACTACCAGTCAACCCTGAATTCGATTACCGCCGCACGCGGTTCGTTTCATATGCAGTTTTCTCACTACGATCCGGTTCCGGGAAATCTGGCACAGAAAGTCATCGAGCAATCGAGAGCTGAAGGCAGGATCCGCGGCGGCGAAGAAGAAGACTAAGCCGAAGCCGAAGTGATGAGTGATGAGTGCTGAGTGATGAGTGCTGAGTGATGAGTGGTGAGTGATGAGTGCTGAGTGATGAGTGGTGAGTGATGAGTGCTGAGTGCTGAGTGATGAGTGATGAGTGATGAGTGATGAGTGGCAGTCGGTAGTGAAAAAAAGGCGTCGTGAGTTTCCTCACGGCGCCTTCTCATCAAACCAAGAGTACTTTTAAGATCTCAGTACTCAGTACTCAGTACTCAGTACTCAGTACTCATCACTCATCACTCAGCACTCAGTACTCAGTACGCAGTACTCAGTACTCAGCCCTCATCACTCGTCCCTCATCACTCATCACTTTGTATCATTGCGCGGCAAAGGTGTAGGTCACAACACCTGAAACCTTCACCGGCTGACCACTGAGTCTGGTTGGTGAAAACTTTGCCTCGCGGGCCGCTTTCACAGCCGCTGCCCGCAAAAGCGGATGTCCTGTTACCGGGGTCGCAGAAATAACATTGCCGCCTTCGTCTATCATCACCTGCACGACAACCGTACCGGACGCGCTGGCTTGCCTCGCAATTTCGGGATATTCAGGAATTGGCAGAGCCGTCGCTTTGCCATTAAGGACGCCACCGTTGATCGCTCCACCCGCTGCTGTCGCGACACCTGTCCCACTCGCTCCGCTAAAACTTCTGACGGCTGCCCCGGTCAAAACCTCAGGAGCTTCCTTCACAGAGTAACCGGGCGGCACCTCAAACAATTCGCGCGCAGGTTCGCTCCGATTGATGTTCGTAAGCTGGTAGCTATTCTCGCCAAACCTCGGATCGGTATGCCGCGTCATTATGATTAGCTGCAATTCTGGCGAGTACCAACGCTCGCTCACGATTTCGATTGGTCGCTCGTTGCCAATCTCGCCCGCGGGAATCGTGATTGTGTTACGCGTGCCTTCGGCCTCTACGCCGCCGATGTTTTGTTTCCCGAGCGACTCCGTCCTGGCAGTGCGGTTATGTGCGTTGTAAAGGCCCATGGCCACGCCCGTCTCCAAATTTCTCCTCGAATCGGCCGACGAGGCCTCGACAGCAATCTTGTATTGGTCTGCCCCGGAAGCCGGCGACCTTTCCAAAACCACCTGGGCCACTCCCTCGCGGTGACGCGCCTCAGCCTCTTTAACGTCCGCTGATTTTGCATCACCCTGCGCCGTTTTCGGATGTGTCACCCTGAAACGCAACGGCGACATCTTGCGAGCAGTTTGGCTGCGCGGGTCGAGGGTGTAGCTGGTTCCGGCAACTGGATCGTTGATGAAAACGGTGGTCGGCGCTTCAGCGCCACTCGCATAGGGTCCAATAGCTTTCAGTGTTTGCTCACGACGAGTCCGCCCCTCGCTGTCTCGATAGACCGAAGCAGTTGACTTGTTGACGATACGGTTGCCGTCAGTCATCGTCTGTACACTTTCAGTCACCGCCTGGGCCGAATAAGGCGCGCCTTTGACAAGCTTGCCGCCGAAGCTCATTTCAGTGGCCAGAAAAATAAAATCTCCCGCGCCCGGACCCTGTGGGCCGTGCCTCATCGCATCTTGTTCAATCATGATTCGATCGGGTCCTTGAGCTGGCCCATGCGAACCTGGCTCAGTTCTTTGCTTCTCAACAAGTACCCGGTCTGGTGACTGCTGGCGTTCCTGCGCCACTGACACGACCGTGCTGGCCACCATTGCAAACATCAAAGCAATACTGCTGAAGACTCGGAGATCTTTTCTCATGGCATTCTTCCTTTAGTAGGACAGACATTCCTGTCTGTCTATGGTTAACGACTAGCTCGTCGCAGGTATTGGGCGTCGGCCCAGTTACTAAGAATTCAAAACACTACAATGAAGTTCACGCATGCGGCTTGTTTCCTCCCGACTCGTCGGGATAGCGTGGGGTCCTCGGGCTACTCAAAATATCAATCCCTTTTACGCAGGTGGCTTCCAGCATCCCGCGCTACCGCGCTGGGTTCTGTAATTGACGGTCCCCCTTACTGCACAAAACGAATAGCGCGGGCCAGGCCATCAGCGCCCAGCCACACGTCCGCCTTAACTTTTTCGTCGTACCGCTCCATGTTTACAGGAAACCCAAAGCGGGCCATCGCATAACGCGGCATCTCAACTCTCACCACCTGCGCGGCTTCCTGAAGGTTCGCCACGCTGACATCGCCCAGGGGCATGAATCCGGTCGTAACTTCAGCCGCTGCCGTGGTGGAGTTCGCCGGCGCGGTGTTTACCGGCGTCGAAATCCGACTCGGAATCCTCTTCACCCGGTGCTTTGCTGTTTTGCGTGGGGTTTGATCACTGGTTCGCTCAGGACCAGACAACGCTTCCAGGCTCGAGATCGGGTTGATGGGCGCAACGTCAGTTGCCGTGGCCTTCACGGCCTTATCGTCACCAGTTACAACCGCGACCGGCAATGGCGACGGAGTCCAAGTCGACCGGACCGCGACTACTCCAACCGTAACCAACAGCATCGCAGCAATCGCAGCTACAGCGAACCAGGGGCGCATCGTTGCACGTCTCGGTTGCCGCTGAAAGCCGCCCTCGCGAAAAGCTTCCATCAGCCGACTCTCTACATGGCTCGGCGCCTGAAACTCTTTCATCTCCTGAGCCAGGCCTCGGAGTCCGGCAGTCAATGACCCCTGCTCCTCTAATCTAAGCGCGCAACTCGCACAAGCCTGCGTATGCGCCCGTGCATCCGCCAACACAGTGGCTTCAAGCGGGTGCTGGCGCGCCAGGTCAGTAAGATTGTTTTCAAAACTTTGACAATTCATGCAAAACACCTCGCGGCCTTCACCGCCGCTTCATCTTCACTCTCCGCAGGTCTCAGCTTATCTGTCAGAAGCAGCCGCGCCCTGTGCAACCTCGAGCGCACTGTACCTATGGCGCATCCCAGAACTGCTGCGGTTTCCGCATAACTCATCTCTTCCAACTCACAAAGGACGACAACCTCTCGATAGCGTTCCGGCAAACTAAGTACAGCTCTCCTGACAGACTCAATAGTTTCCGTTCGGGCCAACTCGTCCAAAGGCTTGGAAACTGAAGTCGGGGCACCCTCACGATCGTCGCTGCCGGAATCAAGTGAGACAAAATATCGATCGCGATGCAACCGCCGGAGTGTCTGATTACGGGCAACACCATATAGAAAAGAACTCAGTGAACCTCGGGCCGGATCAAAGACGACAGTGCCTTTAATGAGCCCCATGAAAACTTCCTGGGTTACGTCCTCGGCTAACGTTTGTGAGCCCGACATCTGCAGGACGAAGCGATAAACACCCGCCTGGCGCCGGCGATACAACGACGCAAAAGCATGCTCGTCGCCAGCCCGCACTTGCTCGAGCAACGCGTTATCAGTTGAGTCGTCTCGTCCGTCCATCACGAATATTGTTCTACCGTCGTTCATAATTCGCGTCAGTCGGATAGAAAGTTCCAAATTCTGGGTTATTTGTAACGCGAACTGTTAGTTTGCGGATCGTGCGCTAGATGCGAGCCTGCGAGTAATCCAACCGTCCGCAAACTAACAGTTTGCGTTACTCATGAGTTGGCGTCTTTTTGGGCGCCTCACTCAAACTTCTTTTTAAATTCCGCAGACCGCATTCGAAGGTCGAGCCAATCGGGAAAGAGTTGTGGTGATCGCAGCCAAACCGCCAGCCACTCGGAAATCTCCTTTGCTTCTTCGCGCTGCCGGGCGGCGAGTACACTGCTCTGCGTAAATAGCTGGCAATGCTCGCGAGCGTTTATCACGGTGAGTCGGAGGCGTTCAAGCCCTTGGCCTTCGTTGCCCAGCTCGTGCCGCTTCGTCTCAAGTATTTCAAACGAGACGAGTGCTTCAGCTAGACTGGCGAACTGCAGCTCCGTACCGAAACTGGCATGGGCCAGCATTTCTTTCCGCCATTCGCTGTCCCATTCAAACACTTCAGGGTGGCGCAGGACGGCGCCTTCGTCGGCCAGCGTTCGCGCAATCGTGGCAGGACTTTGACTCACGCCGTTACCAAACTTCTGGATGAGTTCCTTCTCAATTCTTTGCAGCTCACTGCGGCCTACCGATTCACAGTCAAGGGCTTCCCAAACCTCGATCATTAGTTCGGTCAGGGTACGTGCGCGCCACTCGGTTGCATTCATAAGGATTTGTTTACCGACGCAATGACCGCTTCGAAATCCTTTACGCTGGATACTAATGCCATTTTAATTAAGGCGACCGATACAGAACCCAGCGCGGTAGCGCGGGATCCAATGGGCACCTACACACACGTAAGCCTCTTTAATGGGATCCAATGGGCCACCTAAGCACTAACATAAGCGTCTTTAATGATCGCTGCCTCCAGTATCCCGAGCTACCGCGGTGGGTTCTTTACTGAACGCGTAACTCCACCTGTAACTGATGCCAAAGTCTGTTTCTGGCCGTTCTGTTGTTTAAGGTAAACTTAGTCTCTCATGTCGCGCCGGATAAATCATTTGTTAATCCTATTCCTTGTATTCGCCACCAGCGCAGCTGTGTCCATCGCTCAAGATGCACGGATCGTCGCCCGGATTGAGTTTGAAGGACTCAAGCAGATACCTTCCAATGAGGCGCTGGCAACAAGCGGGCTGACCATCAATCAACCGTTCAAGGTTGAAGAGGTTGACGCTGCGGCGCAGCGCTTGTTGGATAGTGGCATTTTTAGACAGATTGCTTATCGCACTCGCACAGCCGGCAACCAGGTAACAATCATATTTCAAGTTGAAGAGGCGAGCGGTGCAGACGCGCCAGTCGTCTTCGACAATTTCATCTGGTTTACCGACGATCAGTTGATGGAGGCAGTGCGCCGAGAGGTGCCGTCTTTTACCGGTCGAGCACCCGGGACCGGCAAGATGCCCGAAGCGATTACACGTGCACTACAGCAGCTCCTCACGGAGAACAAAATTCCCGGATCGGTAGAATACCTCGCCTCCCAGGATTTGGGGGGACGTTTGCTCGGACATGTGTTCGGCGTCAGAGGCGTCAAAATGCCGGTATGCACATTCCACTTCCCCGGCGTTAAAAATGTTCCGGAATCGAAATTAATTGCCGTCTCAAAAGAATTGTCGGAGGCCGACTACTCACGAGAACTGGTTCGTGGGTTTGCCGACATGAAGCTGGTCGCGGTTTATCGAGAATTGGGCCACTTGCGCGTGAAGTTTGCTAACCCTGTAGGTAAGCCTGATCCGAAGTGTAAGAATGGAGTAGACGTAACCATCCCGGTTGAAGAGGGGCCGGTTTATTCCCTTGCCGGAATTGATTGGTCCGGCGCCAACGCTCTGCTGGTCGACGAATTAAACCAGATTCTCGGGTTGAAGCCTGGAGAGATCGCCAATGGAGTGAAATTCGATAAGGGTGTGATGGACATTCGCCGAGCTTACGGGCGTCAGGGCTATCTGGACGCTCGGGTTCGACCTACACCTGAGTTTGATGACAACGCGCAGAAAGTGATTTACAAGATCGGCGTTTTCGAAGGGCCGCAGTATCGAATGGGCGGTTTGACCTTTAAGGGACTCATCGAAAAAGATGCGAAGGCTTTCAGGGATGCATGGACCTTAAAACGCGGCGATGTGTTCGACCAGACCTATTTAGATGAATTTTTTAAAAAGGATTTGCGAAGCGTAATGCAAAGACTCTTCGATGAGCGACGTGCGTTGGGCAGACCGCCGCCACACCTTGTTACAAAGCTTAGTCCGAATAAAGAAAGCCTGACGGTCGACGTACTTCTGGAGTTGGCAAACTAGATTCAGTTAACCATGAGTTTGCTAACATGTGAGTTGCTGCTGCATTATCGTGAATTGCTTTCACAAAAGTCGCTCGCCGACGCATCAGCCAGCCCGCGGTAGCGGGCGATAGCATAAAGCCTGGGGTGGAGCGCAGCGGAACCCCAGGGACCGACAGCCGCAAAAATCGCACAGCCCACGGAGCGGGCGATGGCGGAAGACAACAAGAACCCATTGATTCAGCTGTCGGCCGCTTCACGGACTCTAAATATTTTTTGTCGACCGGTTCCTGGGGTTCCGCTGCGCTCCACCCCAGGCTTTACGCTAGCGCCCGCTACCGCGGGCTGAACCAGAACACACACCTTGGTTGAGAGTCTTCTAAAACGTCAATTTCGACTTTTTGGGCAAAGTCATCACGACTGTAATGCCAACTAAGGTAAAGCAAGACAAGGAAGTGGATAGCAACCTCCCGTCCGACAAGGTTCGCTCGCTGCTCGCGCATACCTCTCAGCTATTTGCGGTACGTCCATTTACACCCTACCCGCTTTTCAAAAACGGTCACGCCCAAACCCTGGGTGCATTTGCCTGGCCCAGGCGCTATCGCTTCCAGTCACCCACAGATGAGGAGCGTATCTTCGATGTAGCTTCGGACGTTAGAGTGCTCGGTCGATGCCGCTGGCATCAGGGCCGGCATGAACATCCCACGGTCATTATCTGGCACGGTATCGAGGGTTCCACCGAATCCACCTACATGATCGCCATGGCCGACAAGGCCTTCAATGCGGGATTCAATGTTATACGGATGAACCTGCGAACGTGTGGCGGGACCGAACATCTTACCAAGTCGATTTATCACGGCGGGTTGACTGAAGACTTGCGCGAGGTCGTACGGCAACTCATCGAAGACGATCAACTCTCGCGATTGTTTTTGGTGGGCTTTTCACTGGGCGGAAATATGGTCCTGAAGCTTGCCGGAGAATATGCTGCTGATCCGCCGAAGGAAGTGGTGGCAATCTGCGCGGTTTCCCCATCGGTTGATCTGACGGCCAGTGCCGCACTGATCTTGAAACGCTCAAACTGGATTTACAATCGCGACTTCGTCTATCGATTGAAAAAGCGAGTGCGCGACAAACACAAACGTTTTCCTGACCTTTACGATATCACCGGGCTGGAGTCAGTGAGGACACTGCGCGAGTTTGATAATCAATTCACCGCTAAGGCGCATGGCTTTGCTGACGCCGAAGATTATTACTACAAAGCGAGTTCCATCAGAGTGGCGGATAAGATCCGAATTCCCACACTCATCATTCACGCGCAGGACGATCCCTTCATCCCGTTTGAGCCTCTGCGCGATCCGGCCTTTACCAATAATCCCTATATCCTTCTGATTGATCCCGAGCGCGGCGGCCACGTCGCATTCGTTTCCAGCCGTCCCAACGGCGAGGATCGCTTCTGGTCCGAAAATAGGATCCTAGAGTTTTGCAAACTGGCGAACGAGCACTTGTAAAAACTCAACATCTCCGACCTTCGAGGGACCGCACCGTCGCGCGCTTGCTCAACGCGACCGACTGCCCCAGGACGCAATGTGCCGGACGATCCCGAGGCGGCAGCGACTTGGGCAAAGTCGTGATAGGTGGAAATGGTCTTTCCGCCGGGTAAGGAGGAACTTCGTTGCTCTGCCACATCTGTGGGGACCATGCGCCAATGCCGGTGACGCCGCCGTATCCGCTTAAGGAGTTGGACCAGCGGTATGCCATGGGATCGATGCCTCCGGCGCGCCAGCCATAAGGGTCGATCGTCCCCGGCCTCGCCCAGAGCGTGTAACCATGGTTGTTGGTGAGCACCGCCTGAAACGGGATGTGGTAACCGAATGCTTCGCCGCCGTCCCTCGTGCGTCCGTTCGTGTTGCTCAGACGAATCAGGCCAAAGTGGAGATGCGGATCGCTCGACGCCCCGGTTGTTCCAACGTAACCGATCAATTGTCCCGGTGCGACGGTCTGGCCCGTAATCACGGCGCGGGTAGCAAGGTGCGCGTAGTAGGCGATAAAGCTCTCGGCATACGTCGGATCGCTTCCAACGTCGTAGCGAATATAGATCTCACTTTGGTAGGTAGTTCCGCCAGTTCGCATAGATGAGAGATCGCGATCACGCGAACTCACCACGCGTCCGTAGCCCAGCGAACGGAGTGGCGTGCCCTCGTTCATGCCGTAGTCATAAGAGTTCTGCTCGTCAAAATCAGCGTGTACTTCGCGCCCGAGGTTGTCGAGCCGGTTCGTCGTCCCCCTCCTGCGATTGCCGAACTGGGACAACTCGACTGGGCACTCGACGCTGGCGCAGGGACAGCCGGGATCCGAGGCCACACATTTCGGAACGTGGTCAAACACGTGACCGACCCAGTAGCCGCGGCCGCCGCCGATCGGGTCGTGCCATGCGTTTGTCGGAAACGGCGCGTTGAAGACACGCATCTCCTTGGGGGAGACGGTGAAGACGCAATGATTTTTTTTGCGAAAGACGGCAGCTTTGGCAGTTGCCAGCGGCGCTGTACCTATACCTTCCAGCGGCGTCTCACTGCCCTCGCGGCAACGAACGAGGACGTTGTTGAGCCCGGTGGTCGAATAGATGCCGGCCCGCACGATGGTCGCGCGGGGGTGTCGTGTTAGCAAAGTCGCACATGGTGTTTGACCGGTGTAGTCAAAGTCCCACGTACCGTCTGACTTGATCACGTTGCAGTAGTGACCGGATCCTGACGGCTCCGCTATAGCTCGATCCGGCGCAAGGCGGTCATCGCCCGGCCTGCGTTTTGTGCAACGGCCGGATTGAATGGTCGGCTGCTGTCCGCCTGAGTTGCAGGTAACAAGGGCATGTGAGTAGCCGTTCGTATCTTTGATCCGGTCGATGCAGTAGCTGCCGGTGCGAGTCTGACACCATGTGGTAGCGAGCTTGCCGCGGCAGGGGCTGTCTTCGGCATCTGTCATTCCGTTAGCGTCATTGTCGAGGTCATCGGTGCAGTTGCCCTCCACGAAAGAGAACCTGACGAGATCTTTGCCCGGGTTTTTTTGCACTAGTGCATACATCGTATTCGAGTCGTCGGCGGTGATTGAGGTGATTGCAAGTCCCGCGTTTGGAAAGGATGTCCAATTGTTTTGTCCGTATAACAACGTGTCGTTGTAATGAAGTGTGTCGTCCGGATTGGCTCCGAAAGCGCGATTCGTTTTGCGGTATTCCAGACTGGTGGAGATCGCGGTGTACATCGACTTGGAGCCGGCCCCAGTCGCCAGGTTGTTACCCAGGTTGTTGGCCAGTTGTACCCACGTCCCGTCAGCGCCTTGTACGTGACCTGAGGGTGAAGTTCCCTGGCGCAGCTCGCTCGAATGCAGCGTGCCCACTCCCGTGGACGAATTGAAAACGAGCGCGTAGATGTTTCCCATTCCTCCCTGTATCTCGTCCGTGCCTGAAGGGACCGCGAGGGTCTTGCCGTCGTTGCTGGTCGACCAGACTTGCGTCACGGTTGGGTCGCCTGGGTTGATTGTATTGAGCTGGCCGTCACTTCGTGTGTTCGCGTGATAAAGCGTGCCATCCGTATGCAGTGCGTAGAGGTGTCGCCGATCGCACGCGATCTTGACACCCTGCGTTCCGGCAGTAACCTGCGTCCAGGCGCCGATTCCGCCCTTTAGATTGACCCATAGCGTGCCGTCACTACGCGTGGAATAGAGGACACCCTGTCCACACGAGGTGATTCGCGAAGTTTGATGGTTAATTGGATCGAGACGAGATACCGTCAAGATCTGCCCGGCCACCTGAAACGTCTCGAGGATCTCCACCGGCGCCGGAGACTCTTCGGCCTCTAAGCCTACACCTGGATCGTTACCCACCGAGGTTGCGAACAATCGGTTCTCCAGTCCGCTTAATTTTGTATAGGAAGGACTAAGCAGACTGCCTGATCCCAGACTGAATCCCTGCCCTACACCCCTCATTTCTTGCATCGAGCTTACCGAGGCCGAGCTGTCTGGTGAAAATAGGCTGAGCGCGAGGATTAGGGATGACCCGCCAGCCAACAGCAATACACTAGCCGTGATAAATCCTCTTGGTTTGATGGAGGTTTGGTCCATGGCTCTCCTTTCGGATAGCTTGAGCAGTATTGGTAAGGTCTAAGGCTCACTCTACACCGATGAGCTTGAATTAGCCATTTTCTTCTCAATCAAACGACGCGGATAGTGGCGGCGATGAGGGTGGTGCGTTACTGCTCTGATTTAGAGGTGAACTATTCAATTCAGATTCGATCAGCAGGTCGCTGGAAAAGCGCAGACTCCCGTCGCTATGGTAATCGTACGTCTTGGACATCACACCTGAAATACTGAAACTGGACGCCTGCAGCTTGGCATTGAAGTTTGCAACCAGAGTCCTGGAATTACCGTAATTCAGATGCTTCAAAGCGTTCCAGGCGCGATACTGAATGTTGGAAGCATATTGGGTAACACCTGCCGAAGCTAGTGCCGGTGATGGCGGTGGTACGACCTGTCTTATCAATCTCGTAGTTGATCTTAGCGTTAGTGGGATCCGTAATGCTCTTCAATGACCCCGCGAGATGGTATTCGTAACTCAGTTTGTAACTACCTGAAAGTCCTGTGAATTGACGCGTCTCTGAATTCATTCGCGAGAGTTGATTGAACTCATAGCTGACGCTGCCCGAGCCATCGCTCATCGAGGTGCGATTGCCGGCGGCGTCGTAGCCGAAGGAAGCATGTACTGCTTAAGACAACTGAGAAACTTTCCATACTTGAGATCGACTTTCGGGCCTTATTAATCCCCCTGATGTGCCATCGCGGCAGCAGGAGTTCTGCGGAACTCTTGCTACTTGTGTGTGCTTTGAAGGCCAAACTCTTCTCCAATGATCTCCTCTATCAAGACTACCTGCTTTGCTTCAGCGCACGGGGCATGGAATGGATTGGTGTACCTGTATGTCCGATAGATTCTGTTCACATTCGTTTCCATTACGAACGAGAAAGTATCGGCACTTGGGGCGTTGCATCTCAGTTCTGAGGCATCTGGTAGTGTCAAAATGCCCGCACCTACACGCTTCGCCCATGCAATCTCCCACCCTGATTTCGGCACCGCCAGGACTTCTAGTTTTACTTCAGACGGTTGGCGATTGCGTGTTTGGCGAACCACCACCGCAGACCATCGATCAGCGGAACGCCGGACGACAAAACCGTTAATGACGTCCGGCCGGCCATCGAACCAAAAACGCACTTCCAAATCCTGCTCAGAAAGCACAACTGTCCTCAAGCTTGGCAGGTTGACTTTCTGTGTGCGTTCATCAAGGTCCATAAAAAACGATGGCTCCCAACTACCATTAGGTATTTCGAGGCGCTGCGACTGCTGATTCGGAACCAATTTCGCCGGACTAGCTTGCTGAGCTAAGTTTTTCTTGTGATGTAAGAATGCTATTGAGATACTCGCCACAACAGCCAGTAATACCAGGACAAATACCCCAAGCAAACCAATCTTGCGCATAACTAGCTCCTCAAACAAATAGTATGATCCACCTACAAATCAACTCTCCCTATGCCGAAGCAACGGGCCGTGCCGCCGTTATATGATCTCGTGCTGTATGAGGCCGCGAAGTTCGTCATGGCTACTTAGGATGCATGAGTTCCCAGATACACTCATTAGCCTTGGGGTCATCGGAGCTGAATTCCTTTCCCTTGATAACGAAGCCATAGCCTTTACCACCTTATGATTCCCAGTGGATTGCCGAAATCTTTAAGCCAACCATTGTCGTCTGGGCTCGGCGTGGCGTTTCGTTTGTCGCCACCCAAATAGTCAGGATGTGTGTGAAAAATCGCTAACAGCGCAACCTTGCGCCGAGCCACCTGAAAACCCGATCGCTTTGTTGAGCTCAATCCTGGCTTCTGGCAGCTGTGGAGGAGATTTCCAATATCCGCTCTTTGACTCAAAGTGATACCCCTGCGAAAACTGTACTTCGGGATACGTGTTGTTGGACGACTCATAGAAGATCGCCATCCCATTTTCTTCGCCCTCGTCTTGCGCTCTTATTCCCGATTCCACTGTCTGATCCCAAAGCGATTCAAATTTGCCCTGAAAGTCTGAACGATGCTGTTAGGAGTCGCACAATTCTTCTTTCGCGCAATATCCATCGCGGTATTCTGCGGAACTGTGAATAGATGAAGATCAAGTTGCCCGTCATTGCCTCGCGCGCCGTCGGGAAGCCAAATGCCATAAATCCCGAGACTATAGGAATTGAAGTCGCGTCGTTCTTTGACTGGCCCGCCTCGTCCGTTGATTGTAACTCCCGTCTCCATCGTCAGCGAGCCACTTTCCATGAGGCTGTTCCTCATAGCACAGGGAGCGGGAATGCCACCTATGCGACACTCGCCACTGATCATGTCGGCAAAGGCGGGATAGGTGAGATCCCTCGCCAGGCCATTGTTGGGGTGGAAAGATATACGGGCTTCGTACGCCTGCATTCGAGCCCAGTGGATCCATCTCTGAGAGCCGGGAGTCGTCAACTTGTCCGTTCGCTCCCGCTACGCGGTAGCTGGCGTTGCTTGGGTCGCGGTACTCCCACAAGACTTCCTCGAGGCCAGCACTTTTATTTTGCAAAGCCAGGACCTCACCTCCACTGTAGACCAGCGTGCGGGTCTTTTGCCCAGTCTCATTCAGGTCGGTAATCACTGCGTTCAGCACACTTGAGACCACCGTGTAACGGGTGGTGGTAGTGGTGACCGTATTGCCTGAGCCGTTGTCTTCAGTCACCGCTTCCACGGTCTTCGTAGTTTTACCATCCCCATCGAAAACTTGTGTCCGGGTCGTGTTGCCCGAATTACTTACAGAACTGATTACTCGTGCGGCAGCATCGTGCGTGTGTTGGATCCCCGCTCCGCTCTTCAAACGGCCGTCGGCGTCGTACTGCCAACTGGTGTTTCGATTGTTTACATAAGTATCCGCGCCTGACGACCGGAGAGGCAGTACCCAGTGCTTACTGCCGACGCGCCCCACTAGATTGTTCATCGCGTCGTATTGATTGAGCTGCTTGTAAGGACGATCATCGCTATCAGCTTCGCCTCGCGCCAAAGGCCCGGAGAAAGCTTCGTTGACTCGCCCAACGTGGTCATACCCATACGAACGATCTAACTTGTTATTCAACCCGTCGTCGGAGAAGCGAACCCGGCCATCTGCCTGGTACTGATAGTCCTTAACCATCACGCCCGGAACCTCGAAATGCACGGGCTGCAACCGGGAGTTGAAGGTAGTGGATAGCGTTTTCGCATTGCCATATGACATGCCCTTCAGCGCGTTCCAGGCGCGATACTGAATGTTCGACGCATACTGCGTTACTCCGCCGAAGCTAGTGCCGGTGATGGCGGTGGTACGACCTGTCTTATCAATCTCGTAGTTGATCTTAGCGTTAGTGGGATCCGTAATGCTCTTCAATGACCCCGCGAGATGGTATTCGTAAGTCAGCTTGTAACTACCGGAAAGTCCTGTGAATTGACGCGTCTCTGAATTCATTCGCGAGAGTTGATTGAACTCATAGCTGACGCTGCCAGAGCCGTCCCTCATCGAGGTGCGATTGCCCGCGGCGTCGTAGCCGAAGGAAACGTCGGGGGTGTCCGTGATGCCTGCCGAGGGGGCGTAGGTTATGCCGGTGATTAGATGGCGAGTTATAGGTGAAGTTGGAAACTGAGCCACGGGCGTCGGTAACCTTCTCAATCATGTCGTCGGAGTAGTAATCCCAGGTGGTGACTTTGCCGGCGTCTTGCTCAGGGACATGCTTAGTCTTCACGCGCCCGAAGCCGTCGTAAGTCATGGTCGTAGTCTGAACGCTCGAACTTCCCTCCGGCCCGGCGTACTGAAGGATCTGGGTTATCTGGTCGCGGGCGTTGCTTAAGAAGTACTCTGCGATATTCACGAATCTTAAATCGCTCGTGATCTCACCTGAACTTGGTTCAAAGGAAAGCGATTCTTTCTTCCCATACCGAGTCTAATGATCTGGACGTCTCTGGGGTCTACTGTGGGAAATGGAGTGGGAGGACATACCCCGTCATATACAACATAGAGTTCTACGTCACGCTTCTCACGATAACCGCCATCTATTACTTTGATCTGATTATCTGGAAAGTGCCCAACAGCGACCAAATACTGTTTGACACGAGCGCCTCGCTTCTTGGCCTCGTCAGGGCGTCCGCGCTTTCCACCATAAGCAATGATGTAGGCTAATGCCTTTCTCTTTGTGAGTGCGAAGAAAAAAGTGTCGAGGAATAGTTCTTCTTGTTCAAAGCTGAGATCGCCCAACGAATCGAATGGGTCTGGAATGTACTCACAATTTGTTCGGTCCGCCTTAGGTAGGCCTGGACACTCCAAATGTGAATCATCTGCCGCTGCAAAGTAATCGATGCCTCTTACTTCATTCCCAAGCACGGTCAACGTCTCACCTTCGCGAGCATTGACGTATCGTGTCTCCGATAAATGACCAACAATGAATTTCTTGTACCTCCTTTCGTCGATGCTGAGTTGAGACAGTGGCGAACCTGGCATTGGAGTGATGAAGATACTGGTTACGGTGTTAGGGGCGACACGCCACCGGCTGTATTTCTCTCCAATGCCGCAAAGACGACCCTCCGCGTAATCGATTAATACCGTTTCATTTGGTGTTTTATAGACCACGGAATATGGGGTGTTCTGTTCGGTCGGTGGACCTAAGAGTTGCTCAACTTGAGCGCGTTTGGAGTGCAGCGGCACAATACCGCGCCAGCCCTTCGCCTCGGCGGTGACAGCACAAAGAATTATCAAGAAAAACCCGATAACCTTAGATGTAATGCTCATAGTACCTGCAACTCCTCTTATTTAGATGGGTACGCGCAATGTCTCTTCAAAACCTCATCAAGATTCGCGCTCCATCGAAGGTAGGCATCTTCTCCATATTTGGGTGCCGTTGTCCCATCCACTGCGTGACCGGCTCGTGCCAGATGTTTATCGTAGTACCAACCCCGTTTTGCGAGATGTAGAGTTTCATGGAAGGCCTTATATACATAACGAGCTTGAGCTGAGGCCACCTCTTCAGGCCGAGCAGAGCGGCCAACCGGCCCAAACGGTGCTATGTAAACAGTTCCTGGCCCAGCCTGAGCACCTTCTGGCAACGAGGGGTTCACAAGTTCTCCAACGAAGAGCTCTCCGCCTACTGTGCCTCCGTTTGGCACATCTACCAACTGATACCCACCTGCATCCTGAATTCTGCTGAAGAGGTCCCAAAAACTGGTTCCGTGTGGCTGCCCTCCGCCATAAAGCTCGTTCGCCTTATCAATAAGCTTTTGCACAAAAACCCCACAATCCCCCTCTAGAAGATCCTCTAATCCTTTTCTCAGATTTCCGAGAGGCACGATGTGACGCCCAAGGTTCTGTGGAGCCAGCGGGCTTTCGGCGTAGTAACCCGTAATCTCATAGTTGCATTCAGTCTCGACAATTCCGCCGCGGTGGGCCGGCACCATCGTCCGGTGGCGGCACGATGATCTCGTAGGGATTGGTGAGCCCGGCATTGGACCCGCTCGGGTCCAATTCCGCCGGGTCGTCTTCTACGGTGAGACCCCCGATGTTGCCATTGGCATCGCTGGTGCGGAAGCTGGCGTTGCTCGGATCTCGGTGCTCCCAAACCACTCGCTGACCGCCAAAGTAATCAGCGTCCTGCCACGCCAGCACATGGGTCCCTGCATAAACAAAGGTGCGCTTCTTCGCGCCTGTACTTAGCAGCTCCGTTACTGCAGCACCACCCAATACGCTCGAACGCAGATAGTAAGTCACCGTCGTCTGGTTGGTCTGACTAGCTTCATTGAAGACCACCACCACGCTCTTAGTCCGTTCGCCGTTGCCGTCAAGTGTCAGCGCCGTGCTGCCTTCAGAAACAATGTTAGTTAGGCTTGCCCGCGCATCGTACGTGTACTGAGCGCCGTGCCCTGACTGCAGGTTGCCGTCGGGATCGTATGTCCATTCAGTGTTGCGGTTGTTGACATAGCTGTCAGTGCGCGTAAAAGGCGCTATCCACTGATTGCTGTTCTCATTGGTAAGCTGACCAAAAGCGTTATAGACCATCGCCATCCGATAGGGCCGGTCGTTGGTGGCCGGCTCGCCACGCGCCTCAGCTCCGGAGAAAGCCTCCTTCATCCTGGCCACGTGATCGTAGCCATAGGAGCGGTCAAACTTGTGGTTCAGCAGGTCGCTGGAAAAGCGCAGACTCCCGTCGCTATGGTAAGCGTAAGTCTTGGACATGACACCTGAAACATTGAAACTGGACGCTTGCAGCTTGGCGTTGAAGCTTGCATCCAGAGTCCTCGAGTTACCGTAGTTCAGATGCTTCAAAGCGTTCCAGGCGCGATACTGAATGTTCGACGCATACTGCGTTACTCCGCCGAAGCTAGTGCCGGTGATGGCGGTGGTCCGACCAGTCTTATCAATCTCGTAGTTGACCCTGGCGTTAGTGGGATCCGTAATGCTCTTCAATGACCCCGCGAGATGGTATTCGTAAGTCAGCTTGTAACTACCGGAAAGTCCTGTGAATTGACGCGTCTCGGAATTCATTCGCGAGAGTTGATTGAACTCATAGCTGACGCTGCCAGAGCCGTCGCTCATTGAAGTGCGATTGCCCGCGTCTTGCTCAGGAACATGTTTGGTCTTCAAGCGCCCAAAGCCGTCGTAGTGATAGGTTCTCTCACGGCTTACGACAATAATATTGTTTTGATTTGGCATTCCAGCGAATGTCGCAGGTTTCGGTCGATCCGTTGCGGTTGACTATGTGAAGTTCCAGGTAGCCACTGACTTTAAAGAAGAACGCCCGAGAAAAATCCCGATCGCGAACCAGCCAGTACGCGCGATAAACACCATTCTCACCAACGGGCGCACTAAAAATCACTACTCCAAAGCGCGCGTTGTCTGTTCGCGAGGTGTCTTTGATAATGACGGCTAAATGGTGGCGATCAGACTCGGAGGGATAACCCAAGTCTGCCCAAGTGAAAGCATAAGCGAGGTAATCGGACGACGTACGAGCAAGTTGATATCGACCATCTTTGGAAAACGCCTGCCACGCCTTCTTGAGATCCTCATTCGTATTTGGATCGCAACAAGTCGGGTCAATGGAATCGGTCGACTCAGTTGGCTGCTGACTCGGCGTTGTCTGTGGCTGATAACCTGGCTCAAGCGATGTCGAGGGGCTTCTCGATGCACCGCATGCGCAGAACACCACGAAGAAAAAGAGTGATAGTCCTTGGAGCAATTTCATCATCGTTACTTACCCGATAATTATTTTACCAAGCAATCGAAGAATGACAGGTACTTGTTGTAAATGCGCATCACATCGTTCGCATAGTTGGTTCTATTCTTCCTGGCTTGCGCAGCCTTAAAGGCCTTCGTCCCCTCACCGGTGTAGCCTGGGCCATACCAGTAAGCAGTTTTATAGTTCGAACCGTATTCGCTTCTGCCATAGCGCACAAGGTTGCGGAGTGTCGCGACGTTGTCTTGCACACTTCCGTCAAACGAGTAGTCCCTGCCAGGAACCAGTCTGCCGTGCCAAGTCCCGTAGGCATTGCCAACAACAAGCGACGCTAATCTTGGATTACCTCTTACCCCTGAGATCGTCAGTTGAGCTGGACCGGCATCTCCGTAGTAATCGATCGTGTTAATGCCGGACTCATGCTGCCAGATGGCACCAATCATGGTGGCGTCATCGACGACGTTTTGAGCTGCCGAAAGCGCCAGGCCTGCGCCTTCACGGCCAGGAGCCTCTGGATCTTTGGCGCCTAAGAGCTTTCGACATCTGTCGTAATTCTTATCAATCAGGTTGTTGGCACTGTTTAGCTCGGCATTTGTGATTGCTCCGGAGTTCTGCGGGAGAACACTGCTCATCACTGAAGACAAGAGATTCCAGCCGTCGCCGACGAGCCAGTTCCTGTGCAAAATGCCACCGGTCTCCCGGGCCGCCGACATCGCCGCATTGCGGTTCTGGCCAAAGTTTCTTCTGCTTCCGTCCCCGAAATCAACCTCGTAATCGCGAAGTCTTGGTGCCATCTCAAGCAACGACAGGTTGCCACTGGGCAATCGGGCGATCATCTCCATGACTTCAGATCGGGGAATCGGAATGCCGTCTTGAGAGTAGGTTGTGCCCCATTGAATAGGGTTGCCGTTGTTTGGATGAGGCAACAGCGGTGGGCCGGCACCATCGTCCGGTGGCGGCACGATGATCTCGTAGGGATTAGTGAGCCCGGCATTCGACCCGCTCGGGTCCAGCTCTGCCGGGTCATCTTCTACGGTGAGACCCCCGATGTTGCCATTGGCATCGCTGGTGCGGAAGCTGGCATTGCTCGGGTCACGGTGCTCCCAAACCACCCGCTGACCGCCGAAGTAATCAGCATCCTGCCAGGCCAGCGTCTGCGTTCCTGCATAGACAAAGGTGCGCTTCTTCGCGCCTGTACTTAGCAGCTCCGTTACTACAGCACCGCCCAACACACTCGAACGAAGATAGTAAATCACCTTCGTCTGGTTAGTTTGAGTAGCTTCATCGAAGACCACCACCACGCTCTTAGTCCGTGCGCCGTTGCCATCAAGTGTCAGTGCCGTGCTACCTTCAGAAGCAATGTTAGTTAGGCTTGCCCGCGCATCGTAGGTGTACTGAGCGCCGTGCCCTGACTGCAGGTTGCCGTCGGGATCGTATGACCATTCAGTGTTCCGGTTGTTGACGTAGCTGTCAGTGCGCGTAAAAGGAGCTATCCACTGATTGCTGTTCTCATTAGTAAGCTGACCAAAAGCGTTATAGCCCATCGCCATCCGGTAGGGCCGGTCGTTGGTGGCCGGCTCGCCACGCGCCTCAGCTCCGGAGAAAGCCTCCTTCATCCTGGCCACGTGATCGTAGCCATAGGAGCGGTCAAACTTGTGGTTCAGCAGGTCGCTGGAAAAGCGCAGACTCCCGTCGCTATGGTAAGCGTAAGTCTTGGACATGACACCTGAAACATTGAAACTGGACGCTTGCAGCTTGGCGTTGAAGCTTGCATCCAGAGTCCTCGAGTTACCGTAGTTCAGATGCTTCAAAGCGTTCCAGGCGCGATACTGAATGTTCGACGCATACTGCGTTACTCCGCCGAAGCTAGTGCCGGTGATGGCGGTGGTCCGACCAGTCTTATCAATCTCGTAGTTGATCTTAGCGTTAGTGGGATCCTTAATGCTCTTCAATGACCCCGCGAGATGGTATTCGTAAGTCAATTTGTAACTGCCGGAAAGTCCTGTGAATTGACGCGTCTCGGAATTCATTCGCGAGAGTTGATTGAACTCATAGCTGACGCTGCCAGAGCCATCGCTCATTGAAGTGCGGTTGCCGGCGTCGTCGTAGCCGAAGGAAACGTCCGGCGTATCCGCGATTCCCGCTGCAGGGTCGTAGGTTATGCCGGTGGTGAGATGGCGCGAGTTGTAGGTGAAGTTGGAAACAGCGCCGCGGGCGTCGGTGACCTTCTCGACAGTGTCGTCGGAGTAGTAGTCCCAGGTGGTGACTTTGCCGGCGTCTTGCTCAGGGACATGTTTAGTCTTCAAGCGCCCAAAGCCGTCGTAAGTCATGGTCGTAGTCTGAAGGCTCGAACTTCCCTCCGGCCCGGCGTACTGAAGGATCTGGGTTATCTGGTCGCGGGCGTTGTAGGTGTTGACGGTCGCGGAGTAGACACTACCGCCGTTTCGAAGAGTTTGGGTTAGGGTTCTGCGGAACGCAATGGAAACGAATCGTTAGTTTCTTAGCCCCGTCGGTTAAGCCTATCGCGACAAGGATACAAATTCTTTTCTTCCGGAGGGCAAGGTCTCTCGGGCGGTTCAAGCGCACAATAACCCACAACTAGATCAGCATTGCGCCTTACTCTCAACACGTCGAACAATTTTCCTTTCAAATATAGTTCAATGCGTCCATTACCAGGAGACCTTTCACCCTCAGCCAGCACAATTGTTTCCGGCTTACGTTTGACCCGCTCATCTGTAAGAATCTCCGTCAAGTAAGTCCTCACATTGTGCAACCGACGACGATTGAGATTCGGTCTTGTTTCCTCATGGCCGAGCCGAGCGATAACTATGATCAAATCACCTGCTTCTGCTCTTTGCGCCAGACCATCAAGTATGGCGACGTTCAATTCGCAACCAGTCGGTAGTTCTTGATCGAACAGATTTAGGGAGCTAAGATTCGTTAAACCAAAGTTACTCATGCCAGCTAAGAAACTCAAAACCAAGCCAAGAGTTAGGTTTGTACCAATTAACAAGTTTTACTCCTTCCTCATCATGCTAGAGCCACCCAGGCCGATTCAGAATTCCAGGTCTTTGCAAAAAACCGATCTTGGATCAATTCCGCGGCCCATTCTGCCTTTACTGTCTGCTGTATAGAATCTCGTATGTGTATGGACATTATTGGGGCCTGACCCTTTAACATCTAGGGAGTTGCCGAAGGCACCGATAACGCCGATTGAGATCGAAGCTGCATCATTTCTTAGATTCCGATCAACCGTGTAGGGCGTTCCATCCGAATGAGTAGGTCCAGTATGGATGAATGAGACCGTTAGCCCTCCAGAATAGCCAAAACGGCTGAGGCTGCCCGGCAAGTATGTGAATCGGTGGTAATTCTGCAGTTCGCTTCCGCCACCTGGGAGCGGCCTATCGTACGGCCCACTTTCTACTTTGGTGAAGCCATCTGGCGTGAATAAATTACTTGTTCTCACTCCGGCACCAGTTCCGCTCGCGTAAATATGTCCATGACCACTTCTGGGATCTTCACCGGGAGAAAGGAGCCTATTCCTACCCCTTCCTCCATGCGGGAGTGTGTCTGGATCGCGATCAGTTGCAAAGACAGCTCCATCTCTACCAAATATCTCGGCGAGCCTCTTATCACATCTCTGTCCTGCTGAATTCTGCGGAACTCACCGCTGTCTTACTTGCAAGAATATTCCTGCCTCGACTGATTCCACTTGACTCGGCACACGTTGTACTTGCCGTCCTCGTTATATTCAACAAGAAGCAGCTCGCTGCTTGCCCAAAACATCGCGGTTCTTGACAGATCCTTTTCTCGATATACCCAATTTGGCCGTGGAAGGCTCTCTCTATCTTTTTGTTCGTTAAAGATCACCAATCCAAACCTCTCAGGATCACTTCGAGTTGTGTCCACAACGATGAACGCACGGTCTCTATGTAGCGCGTCGCGGTTGATGTCGTCTCCGACATAGGCGAACTTGATAGCTAGACTGATACTGTTACCCTCCTCTTTCATCGCTGCTGCGGGGATTTTGAAATCCTCCGCCCGAGCGATCCTATATCGGCCGTTATCGGTAAACATTTCCCATGCCTCTAACGCCCGCTCTGAATTCTCGTCGAATATTCCCGATGGCATTGAAGTCACGTTAGACGCTACTGTCGACTCAGGCTGAGGTGACTGCGCCTCGCTAGCCGGCCGCTGTGCAACAGGCGCTGACCCACAGCCCGTCGTAAGCAGTAGTAGACCCAGCAAGCAGAAAAAGGTCGTCGTAGTTCGGTTGTAGATCGTCGTAAACATATTACTGCCCCGTTTTCAAGCAATTGATGAAGCTTGAATATCTGCTCTGTAGTCTAGTGGCGTGAGATGCGTAGTCGTTTCTAGTCGCTTTATCAGGACCGGGACCGTAACCGTAACCGATCTGATAGTACGAGTGACCTAAAGCTGTGCGAGAGTGTCTGATGATATTGCCGGCGGTCATTACGTTGGCGGAAATCTTGCCTTGGAACGGGCGATTTCTGTTTGGTGAGCCCTCCGATCTGCCAAAGGAATCGTAAGCTCCGGGCACTATGAGGTTGAGATTGTTTCTATTGTTGTAGTTAGACCACCAGGAAGTTAACTGCATCGGCCCATGGTCATTGCGTGGATGCGGATTGAAACTGGATTCCTTTGCCCAAAGGGCAAGAATCATAGCCGAGTCGCCAGTATCATTGAGTCCACCATCGAGCGCTAAACCGATGGCTAGATCTGTTGGCTGGGGTTTTCCTTCTGGGTATTGCTCAGGCAGGTAAGTTCTTTGGCATTTCTCCAGATTCCCATACTTTGCTTCCTGTCCGGTATTCTGCGGAACTGTGAATAGATGAAGATCAAGTTGCCCGTCATTGCCTCGCGCGCCGTCGGGAAGCCAAATGCCATAAATCCCGAGACTATAGGAATTGATGTCGCGTCGTTCTTTGACTGGCCCGCCTCGTCCGTTGATTGTAACTCCCGTCTCCATCGTCAGCGAGCCACTTTCCATGAGGCTGTTCCTCATAGCACAGGGAGCGGGAATGCCACCTATGCGACACTCGCCACTGATCATGTCGGCAAAGGCGGGATAGGTTAGATCCTCGCCAGGCCATTGTTGGGGTGGAAAGATATACGCGCTTCGCACGCCCGCATTCGAGCCCAGTGGATCCATCTCTGAGACCCGGGAGTCGTCGACTTGTCCATTCGCTCCTGCTACCCCGGTAGCTGGCGTTGCTCGGGTGCAGACTCCCGTCGCTATCGTAATCGTAGAATGCGCTGTTAGGCGCGCATTGGATCCTGCCGAAGGTCTACGGTTTCCCGCACGGGTATTTGGGTGCTTTTGTCATTCGCACCGCTTCGCGATTCACAAATGGAGAAGCGGTAGGCTTGGGGTCACCAGGGTTGACGAGGAACAATTGCACTTCTTTCTCGACAGAATAGCCACCATCAATCAGTTTTAATCGGGAGCGTGAAATTCCATGCTTTGTTATCAAATATTTTCGAATGCAGTTTAACCGGATTCTGGTTTCATTCTTGTAGCTCAGCAACCCCGCGAATGCGATTATGTACGCGTGGGCTGAGCTGTTCACTTTCATCTCTTTAGCAAACCGATCAAGCCGTGGTTTATCTTGCTCAAAGCTTCGCCCACTGCCATGGTCTGGGTCTATGATGGGCCTGTCCTGACTAAGAGAGCGCAAGGCGACCAACGGCTTAGTCGGTGGCAATCTGACATCGACAATTCCTGTTAATCCTATTGCCAGACTTAGAATCACGCTCATACTTGTATACATTAGAACCTCTCCTGCCTCTTGCAGTACAGTTTCACGATGTTGTGATAGAAATCGCTCCACTTCCCGGATGGATCGTTCTTCGGATCGACGGTGGGCAGTGCCAGTTTCAGGTTTTGGATGCCGGTTCCCATCTCGTTCGCAACATCCAAGCCTGTTTTTGCAAGGTGATAGTCGGAGAACGCTCCAGTGGCGTAGCTGCTCGCCTTACTTCCAGCTACATGAGTTAGTTCGCTGATAGCGTCATAGGCAAAATATTGAATTCTCAATTTGCCTGGAAAGTCATTGCTGCCGTTACTCAAAAGAACTTGCGCGCCACCGGGCGCACCTACTGCTCCCCGAACTGAACTAAAACCTCTTCCACTCACTGTTTTTTGAGTCGCGAATCCCTGTTGCAACAAAACGGCATCGAACAAATCACCGATATTAGTGTGCACCGCCTCATCACCACCTGTTTTACCGGCAGTGCCAAGTAACTTAGTTAAGAACTCTTGGCAGCGACCGCTGCCCGCTATTGTCTTCACGTCGGTTCTGATTTTCGCCAGGTCAAACCAGTCTATTGGCTCCGTAACAGGGTTCTGCCGACTAAGTTGCATTTCATCCTCGAGTGAACCGGTGGTAAGAGCGTTTGCAAGTCCATTTCCCAGATATCTTCCACGTGTATCGAGATAGCCAGAATAACCATCGTTATAAGCATGAAAAATTTCAAGCCTTCCACTGTTGGGATTCGTGCGGCTGCATTCGTTGTTTGGACATTGCGCGGCTGCTCCTGAAGCCATCGCTGGGTGTGTCATACCACAGGGAGCGGGAATGCCACCTATGCGACACTCGCCACTGATCATGTCGGCAAAGGCGGGATAGGTGAGATCCTCGCCAGGCCATTGTTGGGGTGGAAAGATATACGCGCTTCGCACGCCCGCATTCGAGCCCAGTGGATCCATCTCTGAGACCCGGGAGTCGTCAACTTGTCCGTTCGCTCCCGCTACGCGGTAGCTGGCGTTGCTTGGGTCGCGGTACTCCCACAAGACTTCCTCGAGGCCAGCACTTTTATTTTGCAAAGCCAGGACCTGACCTCCACTGTAGACCAGCGTGCGCGTCTTTTGCCCAGTGTCATTCAGGTCGGTAATTACCGCGCCCATCACACTTGAGACCACGGTGTAACGGGTGGTGGTAGTGGTGACCATATTGCCTGAGCCATTGTCTTCAGTTACGGCTTCCACGGCCTTCGTCCCTTTACCATCCCCATCGAAAACTTGCGTCCGGGTCGTGTTGCCCGAATTACTAACAGAACTGATTACTCGTGCGGCGGCATCGTGCGTGTGTTGGATTCCCGCCCCGCTCCTTAAACGGCCGTCAGCGTCGTACTGCCAACTGGTGTTTCGATTGTTTAAATAAGTATCCGCGCCTGACGACCGGAGAGGCAGCACCCAGTGCTTACTGCCGACGCGCCCCACTAGATTGTTCATCGCGTCGTATTGATTGAGCTGCTTGTAAGGACGATCATCGCTATCAGCTTCGCCTCGCGCCAAAGGCCCGGAGAAAGCTTCGTTGACTCGTCCCACGTGGTCATAGCCATAACAACGATCTAACTTGTGGTTCAGCTGGTCGCTGGAAAAGCTCAGACTCCCGTCGCTATGGTAAGCGTAAGTCTTGGACGACATCACACCGGAAACACTGAAACCGGACGCCTGCAGCTTGGCGTTGAAGGTGGCATCCAGCGTTCTCGAGTTTCCGAAGTCCGTAAACGATGTTTGGAAGATGGTCTATGAGCTCTCCTGCGCGCCCTTGGGCCCAGATCTGCATAGCATAATGTTCTTATCTAAATCTTGACGTATGTAAGGCAGGTTCTGATTCTCTGAATCCATCTCTCGTACTGTGAAGAAGTCTAAGTACTTGAGCAACGGGCCGGGCCGCCGTTCTAGGATCTCGTACTATTTTTTAGCCCACCGGGAGAAAGGAGTCTATTCCTACCCCTTCCTCCATGCGGGAGAGTGTCTGGATCGCGATCAGTTGCAAAGACCGCTCCATCTCCACGAAATATCTCGGCGAGCCTCTGATCACATCTCGGTCCTGATGAATTCTGCGGAAATTAGCGATATGTCAGTGTATATAGCGTCTTTGATGCTGGTACAAAACTCTTACGTGCCTGCTCACCTTGAAACGTCACTTCGCCGTTGGTGCCCGTAATGTTGATCTCCTCTATAGAGAAGTTGGCAGCCTGATGTGCCTCGCCCTGAGCACCTTCACTCAGTTTACGTTGTTCGACACGTAGTGTTTCTCCTGGCATCAATGAGACCACTGCCGTACGAGTATTAGGATCAAACGTGAATCGCGACGTTGGTAATTCTCGCCACGGAGTCTGGCTTTCCAATTCTGAAATCAATCTAATGGACGGCACTTCTGGCAATCGACTTGGTGCGAGAGGGTTCATAGGTTTCTTCAATCTGTAGCGTACCTCGATGGGATTGTTGGCCGCGTTTACCACGACGAATTCTGTCGAGGAAGAGCAGCCCGTCAATCCAACGACCGAACTTAATAAGCAAACAAGGAAGAGTTTTGTAGTTTTATGTTGATTCGTCATGGCCCTCACCAGTCAGGTCTCTCCAGATCATGGTTCGTCAAGTCGTATCCACAAAGGTTGCCCTGTTGCACGAGCTTCTTATCACTCAACAGGGCGCTTAGAATGTCGAACTTTCGATTCTTAGCCCACTTTTCAACATCGTTCTTGTACGCATCACCATTTTGGAGCCGGCCTTTCGCTGAATAATAGGCATAGTCCGCCGACCACGCTGCCTTTGCGGCATCATAGCCACCCAAGTCATGTCCAATATAAATTGCCTGAGGCTGCTTAGCCCAAGTCTGAAGGAACTGCACAGTATGGGCCACCTCCTCAACTATGGTATCAAGAGAATCGAAGTTCCCTCCGTTGAGGTTTACTCGGCGTGGATTGAAATGTATGTCATAGAGCCCGAGAGTTACAGCATTATTCTCTTGGGCGATATTCAGCACACTCGGGATCCCCGACTTGAATCTCGCATCATCCGCAGGTGAGTAGGACCTACCATGGACTTTCATCGCCGGGAAGAATTGTCGAAGAGCGTCTCGAAGACACGGCGAGAGTTGTCCCCCACTTGAGTATGTAGGGTTCTGCGGGAGACTGACTGTTTTTTCTTTGAAGTAGAAGCCACCTTCTCTGTCGTCCATAGGGTAGTCCACTTGGAAAAGACCGGCACCGAGCAAGGTAACATTTCCCTGGACATGTCTGAGCCCCAGCCTATCCATTATCAGATATTCCGCAGCGACATTTCCGATGTCGATCCGGTGAGCCAGATCCGTGCAGGTAATAGGCATTCCGTTGAACACGCAGCTCTTGTCTCGAGAAGCGCCGAAGGATGATCCTTGTCCACCGTAATTGGGTGAGAAGGGCGGATAGGCGTTGGGTGGGGCGCTCGGTGCTTGCTGCCAGGGAATATAGTTCCCCAGTGGATCATAAACCGACTTGATATCACCTGCTTCACTGAGTCCCAACGGGTCAACGTGTGTCCAGGACACGGAATTCGTACCGCCGACCGAAGATTGCACGGCCATCAGTCGTCCATCCACATTAACGACGGTGGTCAGCTTATTCCCTGAGCTGTCCAGCCTGGTGAGGACCCGCCCGCCCAGCACCGACGAACGTATCATGTAGCCGGTAGTGTTCGATGAAGTCTTGGTGGTCGATTCACGCACCGGTTGCCCATCGCCGTCATAGCTGGTTTTGTAAGTTGAGACTGAGCTGGGATTGGTTAGAGTTTCCTGCACCTGGACCATCCGTCCGGCTGCATCGTAGCTCCAGTCCCGATATACCGATTCGTTAAAGTTGGCGTCGTATTCGAGGGGGCTGTGTTTCACCTGGCCGTCGGCATAGTAGCTCCAGTTCGGATCCTGGCGCCGGTTATTCAAGAAGGTCGCGCTGTCTGACGTTTGCGACTGGTAGTAGTAAGTGCCAAAACGCGATGTCAGGTTATTTAAAGCGTGATAGGAATAGTTTTGAGAATAGGCAAAGCGTCGGTTGAGGCAACTCAAGACGCCCCGTCATAGTATTATCCCACTCTCGCTGTAGTTGAACTCACGCCTTTTTGTTTTCGGGCTTTTGATTCAGCCCGCACCGCAACTCTCGATCCCGTGGGGTGGGCTGGTAAATAATGCTTAATACTTCCTCGCACCCATTATTCAGAATAGCGTCGACTGTTATTCCGTCCATCGAGTTTAGGTAATGAACCCAATTTTCTGGATGGTCATTCTGAATTCGCGTGTACTTCTTTCTATCGAGATTGAGGTTCTGAACGAGCAACGTCTTTCGCGGAGAGACTGTGATTTTCAAAACAACGTCATCGGCAGTATCGTGTGGATTCGGGGCATTAACCTTGCACGGATCAGGGGAGTAAGAAACATCCACCTTGTTGTCATGTGTCTCATATCTGTAGATCTCACCTAGTGAGCTTCTCGGAGGACCGAGCAATCGCTCGACATCAGCGCGGGTAGAAGACAAAAGAACAATACCCTGCCAACCGTTGACTACTGCTGCAGTTGTTTGGCTCCTAATAATCTCCTCACAATCTTTAGCTGATGGCAAGTAGTCAATATTAGTGACGGTATCGTCTGACTCGCGAATCGTGTAAACAACGCCTTCCGTGAAATCGGAATACGTCGCCGTCGGATGGTACGCATAAAAAGGCGTCCTTTGGTACTTCTTTTTATCTATCCCAAGTTTCGAAACTTCAACAGAAGAATCCAGAGTTACGGCTATCTCCAACACTGTGTCTCTTGGAACCATGCATCGGCATCTGACTCTTGTTAGAGATTGATATTCACCCTCGCAGGGCTTTGAATATAAGATGCTGACCCGCTCGTTTCCACTCTCGTAACGACCGAGCTGATTCGCCTTTCCCAACAATCGCTCAACATCGGCCTTCGTCGATTTGAGAGGAACGATACCCCGCCATTCTTTCGCCCTCGCCTCCAAGAGCAAAAACATTAGGAGCAATAGCCCAGCAGGCAGATTCTTAATAATAGTCATTGCTTTGTTTTTCCAATCTTTAAGGTCCACACAGGCGTCTCTGAATGTCATGAAAATAGCTACTCCAGCCTCCGTGATTTGCGTTCTTCATGGCATCCTCTTTGTGTTCATATCGATCGTCAAAGACGTTCCACTCCGGATTCTTGCCCTGATACATCGCGGCATATTCAGGAATGTTGTGGGCTGCTCGAGCAAGTTCGCGGTCCGTGTAATAAGCAGTCCGTCCAGCCATATGGAATAACTCAGCAACCGTCGTACCTGCATCGTATGCAGTTTGTTGGGCGCCGGACATCGATGAGTACGCGCGGGAGAAAATCTTTCCATCTCCTTTGCGGATCAATCCCGTCGGACTTCCGTATCCGGCACTCCCTGGCGGCTTTGTCCTCGTGTACCCTCCATTCTCCTGCAGCAGAAAATCATCAAAGATCTCCCGCAGATCTCCTCCCCTAAAGGCAGGGTTGTCCCTTGTTGAAACCGCCCTCAGAATTCGGACGCCAAATTCGATACAGCCCAGTTTTGAGAGTATGGCGTCGACTTGGTTCGTGATTCCGGGGACATCAGGGTTCTGCGGCGTATCCATGAGGGAAGGAAAGAAACTCCAGCCGCCGCTGACGAGCCAATTCCTGATTAGAGTGCCCTCCGTTTCCAGTGCCTCTACCACAGCCCTGTCGCTATTGAGGCCAAAGTCTCTTATCTGCCGCCCGAAAATGCGGGAGACACTGTAATGGCTGAACCTTGGCGCCGAAGCCGCTGCGGACATGTAAAGCAGTGACAGGTTGCCGCTTGGCAGTCTACCGATTAGGTCCATCGCATCGGACCGTGGGATAGGAATGCCGTCGCGGGTGTAGCTCGTGCCCCATTGAATAGGGTTACCGTTGTTTGGATGAGGCAATAGCGGGGGGCCGGCGCCATCGTCCGGTGGCGGCACGATGATCTCGTAGGGATTGGTGAGCCCGGCATTCGACCCGCTCGGGTCCAGCTCTGCCGGGTCGTCCTCTACGGTGAGACCCCCGATGTTGCCGTTGGCATCGCTGGTGCGGAAGCTGGCATTGCTCGGATCGCGGTGCTCCCAAACCACTCGCTGACCTCCGAAGTAATCAGCATCCTGCCAGGCCAGCGTCTGCGTTCCTGCATAGACAAAGGTGCGCTTCTTCGCGCCTGTTTCCAGTAGCTCCGTTACTACAGCACCGCCCAACACACTCGAACGCAAGTAATAAGTGACCGTTGTCTCGTTGGTCTGACTAGCCTCATTGAAGACCACTACTACGCTCTTAGTCCGTTCGCCGTTGCCGTCAAGTGTCAGCGCCGTGCTTCCTTCAGAAACAATGTTAGTGAGGCTTGCCCGCGCATCATAGGTGTACTGAGCGCCGTGACCTGACTGCAGGTTGCCGTCGGGATCGTATGACCATTCAGTGTTCCGGTTGTTGACATAGCTGTCAGTGCGCGTAAAAGGAGCTATCCACTGATTGCTGTTCTCATTGGTAAGCTGACCAAAAGCGTTGTAGCCCATCGCCATCCGGTAGGGCCGGTCGTTGGTGGCCGGCTCGCCACGCGCCTCGGCTCCAGAGAAAGCCTCCTTCATCCTCGCCACGTGATCGTAGCCATAAGAGCGATCAAACTTGTGGTTCACCAGGTCGCTGGATAAGCGCAGACTCCCGTCGCTATGGTAAGCGTAAGTCTTGGACATGACACCTGAAACACTGAAACTAGACGCTTGCAGCTTGGCGTTGAAGGTGGCATCCAGAGTTCTCGAGTTACCGTAGTTAAGATGCTTCAAAGCGTTCCAGGCGCGATACTGAATGTTGGAAGCATACTGGGTAACACCTGCGAAGCTCGTGCCCGTGACCGCGGTGGTCCGACCTGTCTTATCAATCTGGTAGTCGATCTTAGCGTTAGTAGGATCCGTAATGCTCTTCAATGACCCCGCGAGATGGTATTCGTAAGTCAGCTTGTAACTGCCGGAAAGGCCTGTGAATTGACGCGTCTCCGAGGCCAGTCGCGAGAGTTGGTTGAACTCATAGCTGACGCTACCAGAACCATCGCTCATTGAAGTGCGATTGCCGGCGGCGTCGTAGCCGAAGGAAACGTCGGGCGTGTCCGTGATGCCTGCCGAGGGGTCGTAGGTTATGCCGGTGATGAGATGGCGTGAGTTATAGGTGAAGTTGGAAACTGCGCCACGGGCGTCTTTAAGCTTCTCAACCCTGTCGTCGCGCCTGTGGAGCAGCTCCGTCTGCTGGATAGTCTTGCTTGAATCCTTCTGGTACTTGGCCATAAATTAAAGGTCCACGTTCCTCCAGAATACGAAGATCATAACCTTCGTTCGGAGCAATTTCCCAATATGGCTTCATCAACTGAGGCTGCCCCGCTCGCTCTCTTAGGGCTTGGCGTTCTAGGTCGGGACCGCTCACTGTTATGACCTGTATTTCCCCCTGGCCCATTAGATTAAACGAGGCGCTGTCCCGCCTTCGATTAGTACCTTCGGGCGGTGATTGCAGGCGCCAAGTGAAACGCCAAGTGAAATCATAAGGGATGCTGTTATCAGCACTAATGGGAAGAGTCTTATTGTCTTCATGAGTCAGTGATTCTCCTTAGTTCAGATACAATCCGTGGCCCGGACTACTACAGAAGCCCCTGCGCGATGGATCCAATTTCCGGTAGTGCTCCGTTAGTTCCCTCAATGTTGACATTTTTCCACGTTTAGGAGTGCCGACTGTCGATTTTGCCCTCGGCGTATGACTGTAATCCTGATTGCCGTTAAAAGGCTAGTTTTGCAGCGGGACGTTTTTCGTCCAATATCGCCCTTTGCGCTGGTGAGATTACTAAACGCGTCGTAGCTTAAGTCTACTGACACCCAGGCTCTGCCTTCGTTTGTGGACACTTTAAGTGGTGATATTTTTTTGCGGGGAAGAGGGTGATGCTCTCAATCTGGTTACCATTTATAATGACTGCGCTTCCGTGCTCATCACTAGTGTATGAGATCACTCCGGGCGAGTGCTCGGCAATTTCCTTTTTATACAGGTTGAGGTTAATTCCCAGTTTCTTAAGTTCCTTCTGGTGGAAGGAGGCCTTGACGGTGACAGTGAGTGTTAAAAGCGTGTCGTGGGGGACGTTCCAACCGCAATAATTGTCCCCATTGCGGCAGTTAGGATTGCACTGCGCCCTGCGGTTGTAAGTTACTAGGACATTAAGCTGCTCAAGTTTATAGAAACTCGGGGACCTCGACAGCGGTGGACCTAATAGCCCCTCGACATCTTCGGACTTCGCTTCAATAGGATGAAGAGCCAAAATCTTGGCAATCTTCTCTTCTGTGAGTCGCGTCTGACCGTCCGCAGAGCTAAGCCAAGGACAAACCAACCAGATCATAGCTATCCAGAGATACGACCGCATAACCCCTCCGAGTGTTATAAGAGCTGTGACCAGCTTACTTGCAATGATTTCTAAGTGCCCGATCCCAAATTATCCCACCCCGAGCGATAGGACCTAACTCACTGCCTAGGGGTACATTCGCTACGTTGTCATTTTCATCTCCCGTGATCTTAAATACAGCGTTCGCCAATTCCACGTCGCAGGTTGCTACTCGGTAGTCGACTGATTAGGTCCATCGCATCCGAGCGCGGAATAGGAATGCCGTCGCGGGTGTAGCTCGTGCCCCATTGAGTAGGATTGCCGTTGTTTGGATGAGGCAATAGTGGCAGACCGGCGCCATCGTCCGGTGGCGGCACGATGATCTCGTAGGGATTGGTGAGCCCGGCATTCGACCCGCTCGGGTCCAATTCCGCCGGGTCGTCTTCTACGGTGAGACCCCCGATGCTGCCATTGGCATCGCTGGTGCGGAAGCTGGCGTTGCTCGGATCTCGGTGCTCCCAAACCACTCGCTGACCGCCAAAGTAATCAGCGTCCTGCCACGCCAGCACATGCGTCCCTGCATAAACAAAGGTGCGCTTCTTCGCGCCTGTACTTAGCAGCTCCGTTACTGCAGCACCACCCAATACGCTCGAACGCAGATAGTAAGTCACCGTCGTCTGGTTGGTCTGACTAGCTTCATTGAAGACCACCACCACGCTCTTAGTCCGTTCGCCGTTGCCGTCAAGTGTCAGCGCCGTGCTGCCTTCAGAAACAATGTTAGTTAGGCTTGCCCGCGCATCGTACGTGTACTGAGCGCCGTGCCCTGACTGCAGGTTGCCGTCGGGATCGTATGTCCATTCAGTGTTGCGGTTGTTGACATAGCTGTCCGTGCGCGTAAAAGGCGCTATCCACTGATTGCTGTTCTCATTGGTAAGCTGACCAAAAGCGTTATAGACCATCGCCATCCGATAGGGCCGGTCGTTGGTGGCCGGCTCGCCACGCGCCTCAGCTCCGGAGAAAGCCTCCTTCATCCTGGCCACGTGGTCGTAGCCATAAGAGCGATCAAACTTGTGGTTCACCAGGTCGCTGGATAAGCGCAGACTCCCGTCGCTATGGTAAGCGTAAGTCTTGGACATGACACCTGAAACATTGAAACTGGACGCTCGCAGCTTGGCGTTGAAGCTTGCATCCAGAGTCCTCGAGTTACCGTAGTTCAGATGCTTCAAAGCGTTCCAGGCGCGATACTGAATGTTCGACGCATACTGCGTTACTCCGCCGAAGCTAGTGCCGGTGATGGCAGTGGTACGACCTGTCTTATCAATCTCGTAGTTGACCCTGGCGTTAGTGGGATCCGTAATGCTCTTCAATGACCCCGCGAGCTGGTATTCGTAAGTCAGCTTGTGACTGCCGGAAAGGCCTGTGAATTGACGCGTCTCTGAATTCATTCGCGAGAGTTGATTGAACTCATAGCTGACGCTGCCAGAGCCGTCCCTCATCGAGGTGCGATTGCCCCCGGCGTCATAGCCGAAGGTTGTGGAATAGACCGAGCCGCCTTCGCGAAGAGTTTGGGGTGGCGTAGAGTTCTGCGGGCTACGATTCAAACGCTTTCTTTGTATTTGCTGCCGCAGGACCGTTTAACATTCGCTTTACTTCCGAAAACAGTTGGCTTAGGTAAGGGGCCGCAGCACGAAGTTGGAGATGTGAAGAACGCCATTGTCAGCTGTTCACGAAATCCGCCGTCAATTGTCACCACTCGATCTGGCTGGATCCTATGTTTATTAATCAAGTACTTCCTGGCTCGTTCAGACCACAACTCTGCTTCCCAAAAACACGAATCTCGGCCTGCATACGCTACCAAAAAGGCAATTGATCCTGATGCCTTCGTCAGATGACTGGCCAATCGATCAAGCCGAATGCCTTCTTTGGCGGCCGGCATCTGTTGAAATTCATCGAATAGCAAAGGAGCTACACATTTCGAATCGATCGTGAGAGTACAAGATTTCTCCTTTGTAAGGTACGGTGGGCCACCCTCTAGCTTTAGGGTCACTTTCACAGTTTGAACGTCGGTTGCAGGCGTATCTGGCAATATGGTTACCTCGCTAGTACGCTGACCTGCGATAACTCTACCCCCCAACACATCCCAACGGTAGAGAATGAGGCTCGCTAGCTCGTCACCAAGGGCCTCCCTCGCACCGAAAACGTCTGCCTGCAATTTCACAGGTTCGCAACATGCGATACGATAGTCTGGACAGCGAAACTCCAGACCTACGCGGCCCGGTGCAATTTCTTGCGTGTTGCCAACCGGAATTACAAGCAGGCCAATTGCGACACAAACCGCTGGCAAACTCACGCCGGATATTACTGATGACCGTCTGTTCACTATTACCTCCTGCGATCCGCGAATTCGAATTCTCCCTGCTCCCGATTACGGTTTCACCGATTTGGGAGACACTCCATTGATCGCCCCTTCACACAGAATAGCAATGCCTCCATGCGCCAAAGCAGATTCAGCGTAATCAGAGGACCAACCTAGCTCTCTCTGCTTTTTAATCAAAGTAGCATAAGTGCGTCGGTACTGCTCGACTGACATTACAACGCCAGATTTGATTAGGACGTTCGCAATTGCAGCGTCGCTAAAGTGGGAAGTATATCCACCCTTTCCGTTAGGAAACGTTCCTGCGGAATGAATGATCTCCGCCATGATTGTCAACGCGTCTCTCGTGCGGTCCGCGGCTGAAGAAATCTCAATCCTTGGCCAACTGCCACCAACCCCAGACAGCATTTCATGGGCGTAGACGGAAACGGTACCGTTTTTGCGGAAGTTCTCCAAGATATCGCGAATACTTCCAGCGTGATGCTCTGACTTCAATTTTCCCAAGATCTTATCTATCTCACCCTCGCACTCGCGCTGTTTCTTAAAGTAGTTGAAGACAGCGTCGATCAGTTTTCCAACTTCGTCGCGAGTCAATTCTACTGGGTTTTGCGGAGCCAGCGGGCTTTCGGCGTAGTAGCCCGTAATCTCAAAATTGCACTCAGTCTCGACAATTCCTCCAGCACTAACAGCCACGCAAAACTTTCCGTAGATGGGCGATGCGTTATTCGGCGCACCCACGGAAGGAGGAGTTCTTGTTGTGTCAACGTGGGCTGCTCCTGACGCAAGACTCCTGTTGACCATGCTGCAGGGTGCAGGGATTCCACCCCAACTACAGTCGCCGCTGATCATGTCGGCAAAGGCGGGATACGTTAGATCCTCGCCGGGCCATTGCTGGGGTGGAAAAATATATGGACTCCTGACGCCTGCATTCGAGCCCAGTGGATCCATCTCTGAGACCCGGGAGTCGTCGACTTGTCCATTCGCTCCCGCTACGCGATAGCTGGCGTTGCTTGGGTCGCGGTACTCCCACAATACTTCCTCGAGGCCTGAACTTTTATTTTGCAAAGCCAGAACCTGACCTCCACTGTAGACCAGCGTGCGGGTCTTTTGCCCAGTCTCATTCAGGTCGGTAATCACCGCGCCAAGCACACTTGAGACCACCGTGTACCGGGTGGTGGTAGTGGTGACCATATTGCCTGAGCCATTGTCTTCAGTTACGGCTTCCACGGCCTTCGTCCCTTTACCATCTCCATCGAAAACTAGCGTCCGGGTCGTGTTGCCCGAATTACTTACAGAACTGATTACTCGTGCGGCAGCATCGTGCGTGTGTTGGATTCCCGCCCCGCTCCTTAAACGGCCGTCAGCGTCGTACTGCCAACTGGTGTTTCGATTGTTTACATAAGTATCCGCGCTGACGACCGGAGAGGCAGCACCCAGTGCTTACTGCCGACTCGCCCCACTAGATTGTTCATAGCGTCATATTGATTGAGCTGCTTGTAGGGACGAGCATCCGCATCAGCTTCGCCTCGCGCCAAAGGCCCCGAGAAAGCTTCCTTGATTCGCCCCGCGTGGTCATAGCCATAAGAACGATCTAACTTGTTATTCAAACCGTCGTCGGAGAAGCGTACCCGGCCATCTGCCTGGTACTGATAGTCCTTAACCATTACGCCCGGAATCTCGAAATGCACGGGCTGCAACCGGGAGTTGAAGGTGTGGAGAGCGTTTTCGCATTGCCATATGACATCCCCTTCAGCGCGTTCCAGGCGCGATACTGAATGTTCGACGCATACTGAGTGACACCTGCGAAGCTAGTGCCGGTGATGGCAGTGGTCCGACCTCTCTTATCAATCTCGTAGTTGATCTTAGCGTTAGTAGGATCCGTAATGCTCTTCAATGACCCGGCGGGCTGGTATTCGTAGGTCAGCTTGTAACTGCCGGCAAGGCCTGCGAATTGACGCGTCTCGGAATTCATTCGCGAAAGTTGGTTGAACTCATAGCTGACGCTGCCAGAGCCATCGCTCATCGAGGTGCGATTACCGGCGGCGTCGTAGCCGACGGAAACGTCTACCCGGAATTTTTCCAGGATGGCCGTTTAGCTACTGACATCGCCCCTTCCAGTCAACATTAGCTGACGGATTCAAAAAACTCGCGTTGCGACGGGAAACGCAGGTTTCAGGTGGAAACTTTCCGGGTTGATACTTCAAACTTCACTTATCGATTCTCCTAATCAATCGAAGCGCGTGGTTTCGGGCGATGAGCGGAAGGTGTTCGTCGGTACTAATTTCTCTCAAGAGCGGGAGCAGTTGTTTTGGATCGGATAGGCCGTTGCGCTTAAGCAGGATTTCCATTTGCTCCATCAGTTTCGGAGCATTCAACGGTTGGCTTTCGCGCGAGACGGAGATGTCGAAGACCAGCATTGCCTGATCGCCAACCCGGCGATACTCACTCGCCAATGAGGAAGCTTGTTTGTGGTTGGTCCAGTTGAATTCGGCCGTCCGGTTTCGCGTACCTTGCACCATTTTTAGACGCATGGTGCCGAGGTGCGGGTATTGTCTGTCCGACTGGTAGCTCTCGCTGGACTCAAGGAACCGAAGTGTTTCCCAGAGCTCTTGAATCCTCGAGATAGTTGCCGGAGACATCTCAATCGGTTCGCTCACGGGACTCTCTTCGTTCTTCTTTTCAAAACTTATGCGTCCACGGCCGTCGGCATCGTGTTCAATGAGAATGCGCCGCACCACAAACTCCGGTTGGGTAAACTCGTAAGAGTAGAGCGTCGGAACTCTCTTTTCACTGGAAGCAGTCGTAGACGGGGCCACAACTTCAGGACGGGTATTGTGCTTGTTTCCGGACGGGTCCTGGGCAAACGCAAAAGCCGCCGCGATCAAGACAACAAACGCGGCGGGGAGAAGTTGGGTGATTTTGAAACCCTGTGTGGTCATTACTCTTTCAGCGGCGGGTATTCTAAGCGAAGGGCGGGGTGGTTGGCTAACCTCTGTAATGTTTTATGGCGAATTAGCTTCCCAGCCAGATCAGCGATACAGAACCCAGCGCGGTAGCGCGGGATGCTAAAAGCCACTAGAAAATAGGAATGGAGAAATTGTATCGCTCGAAACATCCTCAATCCCGCGCTACCGCGCTGGGTTCTGTAAGCCAGTAAAGACACTTGAGGTGAATGTAATTTCGTGAGGAATTGTGGAGCGAGTAGGAGTCGTCCAACCCTCCGCAAACTAACAGTTTGCCTACATACAAAACAAAGGCGGGCAGCGCCCGCCGATTAGCTACATGGAGATGATTAAAGACGACAGGCAGGTAGGAGCTGTCCTACTCAAACTTTACTGAAACGAGTTTCGAAACCCCGACCTCTTCCATTGTTACGCCATATAGCGCCCGCGCCATCTCCATGGTTCGCTTGTTATGGGTAATCACGATGAACTGCGTATTGGTCGACATTTGCGCAACTTTGTCGGTGAAACGGCCAACGTTGGCTTCGTCGAGAGGAGCGTCGACCTCGTCAAGCAGACAGAATGGTGATGGACGATAGTGGAAAATTCCCAACACCAGCGCGAGGGCCGCCATTGCCTTCTCACCGCCTGACAGCAACAACACGTTTTGCAGTCTCTTGCCCGGTGGCTGGGCAATCACGTCGATGCCTGATTCGAGTATGTCATCGGCTTCGATCAAACTCATCTCGCCCTTGCCGCCGCCAAACAACTCAAGGAACAATTCGCTAAAGTTCTTGTTAATCTGCTCAAAAGCGTGGCGGAACCGCTCGCGCGAACGTTTCTTAATCTCGCGCAATGCCTCTTCGGTCGACGAGATACTGTCCACGATATCCGTGCGCTGAGTAGAGAGAAACAACAAGCGCTCTTCAGCTTCGGCCAACTCCTCAAGCGCCATCATGTTAACGGCTCCGAACCCTTCGATTCGCGTTCGCAGCTCTTCAACCCGAGCGTGTGCCGTGTCGAGGTCGAACTGCTCGTCGATAGCTTGCTCGCGGGCGAGTTCCTCGAGGGACTGGTTCAACTCCGAGGCGCAATTCTCACGCACAAACGTAAGCCGCGCCTGCGCCTCAGCACGCTGCACCTCAATAGCCGCGCGCGCATCCCTAACTTCACCAGCGTGCTTATTCAACTCGGATAGATGGGTCGCGAGCGCATCCGCTCGCTGGCGCGCCTGATCGAGTTGCGCAGTCAGCGCCGCAATTTCCTGCTCTTCCCTTTCTTTCTCTTCAGCGACCGTGCTCGCCTGGCGTATCAGCTCGGCAATTGACTCGCTCAACCCCACGATTCGTTCCGTCATCTCGACGAGATCAAGGCGGTGACGCTCAATGCGGCCGGCTACGTCCGCAAACTCCGATTCCATGCGACGAAGTTCACCTGCAGTACTCCGGCGTCTTTCTGTTGCCGCTGCTGCCGTCGCACGTTGGACCGCCAGTCCTTCACTTTCGGCTTCAGCCGTTCGCCGTGCCTCAGCCAATACTGCGGTCGCGTTTGTCACTGTAGAGGCGGCGGCAATACGCGCCGATTCCGCGCCTTCGGCGTCTGTGATTGCAGCCGTGCGCCGTCTTTCAACTTCTATTCGCTCCTGTTCCACCCGGCCGGCGTCGTCAGTAACCACCTTCATGTGGCGTTCAGCGCGTTCGATCTCGTGAGCGAGACTAGTCGCCGTCACTTCCCGCGCCATCGCCTCTCGCTCCTCACGTCCGATCGCCTCATTAAGAATCACCACCGCGTCTTCGAGTTCCACGAGACGTGCTCGAGCTTTGGCAGCTGCGTCTTCTGCAGATTTCGACTCGGAAGCTAAAACGTGGGCGCGAGCTTCCAGCTCCCTGAGCTCGCGTTTGAAGGTCAACAACCCCGCGCCTTCTTCAAGGGCACGCGCGTCTCCGGCACTGACAAACTGACCGCTCGCGACCCAGTCGCCGTTTAGCGTTACGAAAACCTCTCCCGTCGCCAGTGACTTGGCCATTGCGTCGTCGAGGTTTGAAGCCAGACGGGCATTCATTCTTTCGGGCAGAGTTCGCTGCAGGACTGAAACCAGTTCGCGCGGCGCTCCCAGAATGGCCGAAATCTTTAAATCGTCAGGCACGCCCTCGTTTGCAAAGGAGATGGACAAAGCGGGTCGCTCCTCCACCTTGCAAGCGAGCGCATTATTCTCATCGCTTCCACCGTGAAGACCCGCGACCAAAAAGCTTGCGCGGCCTCCGTTGTTTTCCCTCAGCCATACCGCGGCACGTGCCGCATCATCAGGAGTGGGAACTACGATCGCCTGCAATGTCGAACCAAATACGCCTTCGACCGCACGCTCCCATTTGGCTTCGACGTTTAGGGCGTCGGCTAAGGTGCCAATAAAGTGGAAGTCGCGTGGAGGAGCGTCGTCGGCAAACAGCATTTGAACTGCGCCGGAATAGTAAGCTCGACGATCGTCGAGTTCTTTCAAACTCTCGAGACGGTGGCTGGTGCGGGAATGCTCGTCGCGCACGCGGGTGAGTTCTGCCTCGGTGTCACTAACCGCTTCGTGTCCCTGAACTACTGCATCGACGGCGCGCTCACGTTCGGCGCTCAATGTCGAGATGTGGTCTCTGCCTGAATTAATCACCAGGCTGAAAGCATCCGCTTCTGTCCGGCGCTCGGCATACTGAGCGGCGGCCCGTTCTCCTTCGTGCCGGAGACCTTCTGCCTGCACGGCCAGACGTTCCAGCGTGCCTTCCAATTGCCGGGCAATCTCACGCAGCCGCTCGGCCACCGCGGTGTGCTTGAGCAACTCTGCGCGCGCTTCCTCGATTTGAATTTCCGCAGCTAGTGCGGATGATAGCTTTTCGGCATACGACTCTTCAGCAATTCGCAGCCCTGCGGCGCTTTCATCGGCTTCAGTTCTGAGCCGGGCATCCTCTTCCTGCAACCGCTTACACTCGGCTTCGACCAGGATTAGCCGTTCGGAAAGAGCGTCTATCTCGGCGGTGACGTCATTCTTCCGCTTCTCGAGTGAGATGACCTGTTCTTCCTGGTAGGCACGCTCGCGCGTCTGTCGATCACGTCGAAGCACGGCTTCGGCAGCAGCCGCTCGTGACGCAGCTAGATCGTCTTCAGTCTTACGGGCTTCCTGAGTTGCCGTGCGGGCCTCTTCCTCTTGCCTGGCGAGTTCCTCCGCCACACCACGCTCGAGCTCGTTCGCTTCCTGAAGTTTTAGAACCGTTTCTGCGAGGAGTGTAGTTAGCTTGCGATCTTCAGCGACGTATACATGACGCAACAACTCACGCAGCTCTTCGCGAAAGACGTGATAACGCCGGGCCTTCGCGGCCTGACGGCGGAGGCTGTTTACCTGCCGATCGATTTCGGAAATGATGTCGGAGATTCGCGAGAGGTTTGAACGAGCAGAGTCCAATCTCGCTTCGGCAGCGCGCTGGCGAACTCGAAACTTGGTGATGCCCGCGGCTTCCTCGATGATTGTGCGACGATCCATCGGCTTGGCCGAAAGGATCTGACCGATACGGCCCTGTTCAATGATCGCGTAGTGACCACCGGCGAGACCGGTACCAGAGAATAAATCCTGGATATCACGTAGCCGGCAGGCTTTATCGTTTAAAAGGTATTCGCTCTCACCGGAACGAAAGAGCCGTCTGGTGACGGAGACTGACTCCCCGGGAGCAAACTCGAGCGCGAGATTTCGCCGGCGCCAATGTCGCTTCGAATGATGCTTTGGTGATACCGCTTCAACCGCTACAGCCTCGGGAGCTCCGGCTCCGGCTTCGACTACCGTGAGTGCGTCAGCTTCGGTTGCATTCAACTCAGCTGGCGCAGCTTCAGTTTGGCTGGCGGCTTTCTCTGGAATGATGGCGTCAAGTTCGACGACGTGCTCATCAATCTCTTCCAAAGTCGAGTCAATATCTTCGATGTCCGGTTCGTGTTCAATCACGTCGTCCCGGACCATGTGCATCACCACTTCAGCCATGCCGCTGGGCTGACGGTTTCGCGAGCCCTGGAAAATGACATCTTGCATTTGCCCGCCACGCAAATGCTTCACTCGTTGTTCGCCGAGCACCCACGATATGGCGTCCGCGACATTGCTCTTGCCGCAGCCGTTCGGCCCGACAATGGCGGTAATGCCATCTCCGGTAAAGACAATTTCGGTGTAGTCCGCGAAGGATTTAAACCCGGTGATCTCGAGGCGTTTCAGTTTGAACATGCGAGAAAGCGTCTATTGTCGCTCAAGCCCGAACTAAAAGCCGAATGGGAAAGCCAGGCACGAGGTGTGTCAATATAAGAGTGACCTGCTTAGAATGTCAACCAAAACTTGAGGTGATCCACCTTTAATTAAGCAGATAGCAAAGTTAGGGAAGAGTGCTTAAGGTGGGGACTATTTCACGCGACCTGGTTGAGTTTTCGAGACTGCTGGCGATCTACCGATTAGGGGGCTTTGGAAGGCCGTTGCTGGTCTGCCATCACAACGTCAATGCCCCGGCGTATCCCCTCGGCATTAGTGGCCTCCGGCCTCAACTTACGGCCGTTAATGAGGACGGTGGGCGTCGCCTCGATGTCGAGTCGCGAGGCTGCGTCACGGTCGGCTTCAATCCTGAACCGCACCTGTTCGTTATCCATGTCACGCTCAAACCGGGCCATATCCAATCCCAAATCTCCTGCAAACTTCAGGAACATGGTCCTGGGACGTTTTTCGTTCTTCCAAAGGGCCTGATTTTGATAAAGGAGATCATGCATTTCCCAAAAGCGGTTCTGCATGCGCGCAGCTTCGGCTGCCTGGGCAGCGGCGAGCGCGTGCTTATGAATGGTCGAGAGCGGAAGGTTGCGGAAAATAAGATTGAGATTCGGGCCAAACTGCTGCTTGATCTCTTTCAGACCAGGATGAAGCTGCGCACAAGGTTCGCACTGATAGTCTCCAAACTCTTCGACAGTAACTATTGTCGTTGGAGTTGTCGTCGCAACCGCCTGTTGCGCAACCCTCATTGACTCAGAATTGCCCTCGCGAAATTTCAGAAAAACAACTAACGCGACGATTGCGATTACCAGGCTCCCAATTATGAAAGGCGCAGCGTATCGTTTCATAGTCTACTAATCTACTTAGCTAGTTCCCTTCGTGTGTACAACAACAACTCTACTCCCGGCCTTAATGAATAGGTCCCTGTGGCATTTATCCCTGAGTGCACCTGCTGATAGCGATCTCCAAAAGTGGACTCCACCTCCGATGCCTGTCCTTGAGACGCGATAATGACGGGCTCGTTTGATTGGGCCATTCGTCCGAAGTACCCAACTCGACTGTAGTTGCGAAAATACCACGGCAGCGGCCAGTAATCCGGCGACACTATTGTGATACCTGTTTGGCCGCCTTGATGCGTCCGCTGCGCGATGCGATCCACTTCACTGATCATCTTGAGCAAGTCGCGGCGCGTGTGCGCATAAATGTAAACGTAGTATGAGTTGTCGTTGTCGTAATTACGGAAGTTAAGATCGAAATGTTTGATATCCCGGTATGAATGTCCTCCAGTGAACTTTGTCCTCCGCGTAAGCCCTCATCATACCTGGCGCAAAGCCGGTTGCTGTTAATAACACTGCGGCTAAAGCCAGTTTCCGCGAAGCCTGGCCCAAACCCATTTCGGCGAACTCTTCATAAATCCATGCGATTGCATGCCCGCTGCAAAGCGCCAGGGGAACAATGAAGCTGAGAACCAGCCAGGGCGTTTTGTAAGCAATCAGCGAATAGGCAGCAATGAGTCCAAACGCCCATAGCGCGGAAAATAGTGCGAATGCTTTGGTCGGCTTGAGGACAGTGACGACCGCGCCGATGGCCCCCAGCAAGATCAGAGGCGCTTCCTGCAAAAGTAACCACCAGATGTACGTAGTGAAAGGGTGTATGTGGGCTTGCCTGCCGGTCTTGCTCCAAAACTCAAAGGTCTTGATCGCGTCCCACACTCCTTTAGGGAAATTTCTGAAAAACGACGAATAGAAAAGGACGTTGACGGCAATGAAGATGGCAACCGCAATAACGATCCAGACCGCGACGTTGTGCATTCCCCCCGCTCTCTCAATAAAACCCGGTTGTCCTTTTACGTCCCGTCCTTTTTTTGACTTACCTGCGCGAGTGGTTTGTCCAAGGAGCGATCGGTACACGTAGGTCAACAGAAGAGCCAATCCCAAAACAACAACAGATATGATTGCCGTTTCTTTTGTGGCGAAGAGTAAGGCGGCCGACAACGCCGCCAACAATAAGTAAGTTGCGTTCGCCCGCTCATAGTATTTCAACCCGGCCACCACTACGGCGAAAGTGAAAAACACGAATTGGCTTTCGTGGATAAAGTAGCGCGAGAGGTAAACAGCGCCGGGCGAAATCGCCAACAACGCTGCCGCGCTCAAGGTTGCGAGGGTCCCGAGGTTTTTTCGAACGGTAAGAACCAGCCCTACGGTTCCCAACCCAAATAGCGCTGGAATGGAGCGAATCGCAAACGTGGTAAGGCCGACGCTGTTCTGCGTTTCAACTCCAAAGAATATTCGAAGGAACTTAGGCAAGAACGCGGCAAAATAATAAAGCGTAGGTCCGTGATAATTGGCAGGGTCGTATTGATAAAACCCTTCCCGGACGAGTCGGACCAGGAAGTTTCCATTAACGCCTTCGTCGTGATGAAGGGGAACCAGGCTTAGATCGTAAAAACGGAGGACCGCGCCCACGAAGAGAATGGAGACGCTGGCGATTACCCAGCCTCGATTTGAGATCTCAACAAGACTGCCCGCTTGCGGAAGTTGAGTCCCGGCGCGAGTTGAGGGCAACGAAACCTCCCTCGCACCGCGCTTATTGTCTGATCTTGTAGAGGCGGTACCCACCTACTTCTCCTGCCAGCTCAAAATTTAAAAAGAATTCATCGTTAACGTTCAACTGACTTCTTTCAAGCGGACTCACGACCACATATCCAACCCGGTATTTATCTAAAAGGAAAGCTGCGTCCGGCGAGCCGGAGTAGACTCGTTTGATCTCGAGCTGCCGCGGCACAAACTCGAGACCGTGAGTCCAGATGTGGCCGGGATAACCCATGAGCGATCTGCGGCCGGTCAGGAACACAGGATGATTGTGAACCGGCGCGTGCATGATCACGGCCTGCGGCGGAGTTTTCGCCTTGATGGATTCCGCAAAAGCCACTCCTTCTGAGTCAAACACTCCAAGTTTTTTGGGACGGAACATTATAGACGCCACGTCCAACGCACCCGCCGCCGTAAGACACACGAACAAGATCCCCGCAGTTACTCGCTGCATTAACCCCTGCTTCCAGAGTCGAGCGAGCAGGAGCGCAACCAGTGGAGCTGAGCCCAACCACCAGTAGAAAAGCACTTTTATGTTATCCCAAACCCACGGCGCCATTTTGAAAAAGTTGGGAATGATGAAGCAAAGCGTAAACGGCAGGAAAAAAAACAGGAGCCTGCGTGAGATAAGCCTCTGCTTGCCACCCCAAAGAAGTGCTGCAACAGTTAAGGGGATGAATAGCCCGGTGTTTAGGAACCAAAACCAAACTACGTCTTCTTTGCCACGGTCCCAGCCAATCTGCCATTCAAAAAACTTTGCGGCATCTACTGCGCTGTTGTGCGTTGACCACCACAACTGCGGCAAGGCTACGATCGAAGCGGCTGCGAAGAACGCGAACCACGCACGCCACCGTCTTTCCAGTAAAGCAATGCCGGCGCCCACCGCCATCACCGCCACGAAACTGTGAGCGTGGACCAGCGGCAGCAACCCGGCAACGAGGCCCGCAGCTATCATGCGCTTGACCGAAGGAGAGAGTGTGAATCTGGAAGATGATGCGATTGGCGCTTCGGTCGTGTCAGCGTTCTTCGGGCTCTTTTTCTTTTTACCTTTAGCCTTTTTCCCGTGCCTGTCAGTCTCGTCGTTTAGCACGCTCTCCGGTTCACCGGAGAGCCACCATTGCGTAAAAACAATGACGGCGAGAGGCAGGCCAAGCAAAAACCCTCGTTGAGGAATGAGCAACGTCGACATCGCGTTTCCCCAGCGCCACGCGGTGTCCGGGATGATGGTGAAGGAATTCGGCAGACCCTTAAGAAATTCCGTGAAGCTGTCTTTGCCCGAAGCGGTAGTCCACAGGAGAATCCAACCCAAACCACCGTTGAGAAAAACCAACAACGGTGTAATCACAGCGCCGAAGCGATCGCGTATCATCACCAGCGCCCAGCGATGGATCAGGCCAAAGAACGCCAAACCCACCACAAAGTTTTCGAGGAACATCGACTGGCGCAGGCTGGCGCCGCAGTAAACAAAAATCGCCGAAATAAAATCCGTCAGGAATGGATAAGTAAAGAACACGCCTGCGTAGGTAGGATCCTGCGGCGGGAAATTGTTGCCGAAGGCAAAGCCAGTGATCACACTGATGTGAAATGGTAAGTCGCCGTAGTTGTTCAGCAGTCCAGTGTAAATTCCATCCGGCAATTCAAACATCGCGTGCTGGAAGCAGCGCCATAGAACCAACGCCACCAGCACGTACAAAGTTGTATATCCCCAGGGTATCTGTTTGGGATGACGCAGCGCTTCGCGAACGGCTTCGTATGTTGAACTTAGATCACGGAAAACAAGCGCGCGACGGTGGGGGTTCAGCAACGATAGAGTGATGAGACTAAGAACTGCCAACGTGAGGGCGATCGAGATCGCGGTTAATCCGAGCAGCGAGGCGAGCACAAACCCCACGAGGCCGAGGGCTGCTATGCCGATGCATGCGCCCGTACACAACCGGACTGCAAACGCTGTCCGTTGGTCATAGAGGTAGGTAGCCAATGTGCCGCAGGCGGTTACCAGCAACACGATCGCAATCGAAATGATCACGCAGTGAGCGACGGTAGTAAACCAGGGACGCTACCGTCTGATCCTTTTTATTCCAACAAATAACTGGCGCGAGATTATACGCGAACAAGGAGTGCTTCTCAGCACCAAAGGTGCGCAATGTAATAGCCTGGGGCAACGCCCCAGGTAGATGATCGCACTCCTTTAGCGCTGAAGGCGCGAAATGGACTAGCAGCTACATCACCTTCATAGTGCGCGCCTTCAGCGCTTCCAGAATTTATTAGCACTCACCTGGGGCGTTGCCTCAGGCTGCTATATTTCGCACCCTTGGTGCTGCGCGCTCAACACTGCGTAGAAAGCAAAACGATCCACGAAACAACACGAAATGTTCATTCGTGTTATTTCGTTGATTCGTGGACCGTGCTTGATTGCTTCGGTCACGATGCCTCCATTTGCGTGAGTGAATATTATCGGTTAGTTTCAAACTACGAGAGGATTAATCAATGCTACGAGCAGGTATTGTGGGCTTGCCCAATATAGGCAAGACTACGCTTTTTAATGCGGTGACTGCGCAGTCGTCCGCCGTGACCGCGAATTACGCTTTCTCCACGAGTAAGCCAAACGTAGGTGTTGTTACCGTACCCGACGAACGTCTGGCGCCGCTGGCAGAGATTGTTAAGACCAAGGTCATCGTTCCCGCGAGTGTTGAATTCGTCGATATTGCCGGATTGGTTCGTGGTTCATCGAAAGGTGAAGGGATGGGCAACCAGTTTCTCGCGAGCATACGCGAAACCGATACGATGATTCACGTTGTCCGCTGCTTCGAAGACGAAAACATTGTCCACGTCGATGATACGATCGACGCCCGTCGAGACATTGAAACGATCCAGATCGAGCTGGCCCTCGCTGACCTTGCAACAGTCGAGCGCCGCCGCGAGCGCGTGCAAAAGGGCGCGAAGGGTGGCGAGAAGATGGCGAAGGCTGAACTGGAGGTACTCGACAAACTGCAGCCCGCACTGGAAGAGTTTCAGCCCGCCAAGAGTGTTTCGCTAAACGACGACGAGCTCGTCATAGCCAGAAATTATTTCCTGTTGACGATGAAGCCGACAATCTACGCGGCCAACGTCAACGAGGCCACGTTGAGTGCGCCTGATGAAGACGAACAATTGCGCGCGATTCGCGAAGTCGCCGCCAGTGAAGGCTCAGAATGCATCGTCATCTGCGCGCAACTAGAGGCCGACCTTGTGGGTCTCGCTCCCGAGGAGCGCCGCGAATATCTGCAATCGCTTGGAGTTAATAGTAGCGGTGTGGACCAACTCATCCAGAGCGCCTATCGCACGCTTGGGTTGATGTCGTTTCTCACGGCAGGCGAAAAAGAAGTACGTGCCTGGACCATCCCACAAGGCTCTCGCGCACAGGACGCCGCCGGCGCAATCCACTCCGACATCGCGCGCGGCTTCATCCGCGCCGAGATCGTCAGCTACCCCGAACTGATCGCCGCGGGTACTTATGCCACCGCACGAGAAAAAGGATTACTGCGCCTTGAAGGCAAAGACTACATCATGCAGGAAGGCGACATCGTCAATTTCCGCTTCAACGTCTAAGCTGCAGGCGGAACAGCCAATCCACTAATCACACGAACAGACACGAATAACCCGAAAAGGAAACCCTTTCGTGGTGATTCGTCTATTTCGTGGACCGTTTAGTTTTTCGGCAGGTCTAAAGGGTGAGCTTACCGCAGTATCGCACGGACACCGGCGAGGATTAGGTAACCGACTGCAATCACGACTGCCAACTTGATCACCATCACCGCGATGCCAAAAAGGACCTTGATGATTCCGAGGGTTATGCCGGCGGCAGTTAGGACAATGGGGATGCCAACAGCAATGACAAAGATTGCCAAAAGGATGATGCCAATAACTCTTAAAATGTCTGTCGCTTCTTTCATCGTTAAACTCCCGCCAATCGCCTCTTATAATCGCCGCCTGTCCGCTGCTCGGTTGACTATACGACAACGGCGCGCGCTGCGTTCCCTTTAAGATCTCTCGATTTTCAAAGGGTTCCTACTAGATCAAGCCTGAAGTTCACAGTTCAGCCTTCAGGCTGCGGCTTCGCGATACAAGCTCAAGCTTGAACTCTGAACTTCCGGCCTTAATCGCAACGGCCACGCGGAGCGTAGCGAGTCGCGCGAGCGGCAGCTTTCGGCGATAATTGGAATTCAAATCCGACATCATGGCGTATTCAACCACAGGAAATCTTTTTAGCAAATCTCCCGAGCAGCCCGGCGTGGAGACCTCAGCCCCACTCGCCGAACGCATGCGGCCTAAGTCGCTGGCTGAGTTCGTGGGCCAGAGCCACCTCGTCGGTGAGGGCCGAATACTTCGTCGTCTGATCGAGGGTGCGGCCGCCCTCCCATCCCTGATTTTGTGGGGAGCGCCGGGAACGGGTAAAACCACTCTCGCCCGACTCCTGGCTGAGAAAACCGGAGCACGTTTCCTCGAGCTGTCGGCAGTTTTTTCGGGTGTTAAAGATCTGCGCGCAGCCATCGCCGACGCTAAAGCTGAAAAGAAGTTTGGCACCCGCACAATCCTCTTCATAGACGAAATCCATCGTTTCAACAAGGGACAACAGGACGCCCTGCTTCATGCGGTAGAAGACGGAACCATCACGTTGATTGGGGCCACAACCGAGAACCCATCGTTTGAAGTTAATGGAGCGCTGCTGTCACGTTGTCGTGTTCTCCTCCTGAATCCCTTAACCGAAGAAGAGGTGAAAACGATTCTGCAACGGGCCATCGGTAATGGGTCGCTGGGCCTGGCTGAACTGAAGCCTGTCGTTGCTGACACCCTACTGGAGCGTGTTGCAAGTTCCGCAGCAGGCGACGCTCGAGTGGCGTTGACGGCAATTGAAGGCGCCGTCGAGTCTACGCCACCAGATCAAAATGGCGAGCGTCACATTTCCGAAGAAACGATTGTTGAGTCGATGGGCCGTGCGCACTACGCCTACGACAAGGGCGGCGAAGACCACTACAACCTCGCGTCCGCTCTAATCAAATCGCTCCGCAACTCCGATGTAGACGCCTCGCTTTATTGGCTGGCACGCATGATCGAAGGCGGCGCCGATCCAATTTTCATTGCTCGCCGGCTTTGCATCCTGGCTTCGGAGGATATCGGTATGGCTGATCCGCAGGCGATGGTCCAGGCAGCAGCTGCTGCTGACATCGTTCAGCTTATCGGATTACCGGAGGGTTTGTTTCCACTATCGCAAGCGACCATTTACCTGGCTCGCGCTCCGAAATCAAATGCCGTGAAGCGCGCGTATCATGCTGCGGTAGCCGATGCGTCGGAAACTTCGCGTGAGCCAGTACCGCTGCATCTGCGGAATGCGGTGACGCCGTTGATGAAACATATCGGTTATGGTCAGGGCTATCGCTACGTTCACAGCGATCCATCAGCTAAAGAGGAGATGGACTGCTTGCCCGAGCCGCTCAAAGGACATACATATTTTGAAGAGGAGTAGGACAGCCGTCTGTCAACCGTTGACAGGCAAGTTAGATTGCGTAAAAGAACGCACAATTTTCCATATATCATTTAACATTCTCATTTGATGAAACTCGTTGGGTATTGCGGGAAGTTCAGAGTTCGCTTTTAGGCTGCGGCTTCGCGACGCAAGCGAAGCTTGAACCTGGACTTCACGCCCTGGCCCGCGATGAAAAATGATTAATGTGAAATGGTTTATGGAAAATTTTTCTTAGTATTAGCTTAAGCAAAGAGTGCGATCACAAGTGAGGATGTCTGTCGTACAGAATATGACGAAAACGAACAAGGAATTGGCTTATCTACACGAGCTCTTCGTGGCGACTGATTGGGGCGAGCGATTCGCCGAGTTGATTGACGAGCACGTGAAAATGCCCAAAGAGGGCGAGGTGCTTTATGTGGGCTCAGGCACCGGCAGTCACGCTATTGCGCTGCAGGAACGTTCGAGTGATTTACTCGAGTTCCTTTGCATTGATGAGAACGCAGAGAGTCTCGAGCTGGCAAAGGCCAAGTCTATAGCGCTTGGCGACTCGGTCAATTTTCGACAGGGAAAAGTGGACCAACTCCCGGCGGAGGACAGCAGCTTTGACGTTGTCATTGGCGATGGTTCCCTGGTTCACGCGGGTCGAATTCCCAAAATGCTCAGAGAGATGACGAGAGTGGCCACGCCGAATGCGCTGGTTGCCCTCGTTCTGCCGACGTTTTCCAGCTTTGGCGAATTCTTTTCAATCTACTGGGAAGCGTTGCACAATTCGGGCTTCAACAATCATGAGTCAGCAGTTGAAGGTTTGATTTCGAAACTTCCGTCGGTGACTGCCATGGAGAAAATGGCGGAACAAGCCGGGTTATCGGATGTCACGAGCTGGACCAGAATTGAAGAGATTGACTACGCTTCGGGTGAAGCGTTTTTGGGAGCGCCACTCATTGCAGACTTCCTGATGCCGGGTTGGTTGCAATCGCTGCCGGAAGGATCCTACGAGTTGGTCACAAAAGAGATCGGGCGACTTATCAACGAGGAACGGCATGAGGCAGAGTTTGCGATTTCATTCAAAGCGACCCTCGTAGTGGGGAAGAAAGCACTACTGCAATAGCTTCGTCGAGATGCTCTACCGGCCGACGGTTTCCTTCTCTTTGATTTCCTTCGCGTCCTTGGCCGCTTCCCTCTCACCCTCGTCCAGGCCTTCTTTAAAAGCCCGCTTGCTTTGTCCGAGCGACTTGGCCAGTTGCGGGAGCCTGGTGGCTCCGAACAGCAGAAAAACAACGGCCGCGATAATTATCAGTTCTGTGGGTCCCAGGTTTGCGATGGCTAAAACAGTTTCATTCATACCAGCCTCTTTCGGGGGATGCGGCAAGCGTCTCTTTAGTTCTCACCGTTGTTGGATTCGTAAAAAAGATACTTTCTCCACGTCTCGTCGGCGCGTCCCAGATACCGCATGATCTGGCGGTTCACATGCAAAGAAAAACCACGGGGCCGGCGCAGGAGGTGCATTCCCGACTCCTCAGGAGTTCGGTTGCCCTTTCGGTGATTGCATCGTTTGCAACAAGCTACCAGATTATCCCACGTCGATTCACCTCCGCGCGAACGCGGCAACACGTGGTCCAGTGTCAGCTCAGATGGCGGATGTTGTCTTCCACAATACTGGCAGGTGGAATGATCGCGGAGCAGGATGTTCTTACGCGATAGTGATCGCCGCTCGAAAGGGATGTGAATGTACTCAGTGAACCTGATCACAGATGGTGCATGAATCGTCAGCTTGGCCGAGTGCAGCATATGACCGTTGTGCTCTTCAACCCGAGCAACTCCCTTAAAGATCATTACCACTGCGCGCCTTTCGTTGCACACGTTAATGGGCTCAAAGGAAGCATTCAGCACTAAGACTCGACCGGTCATAAGGAGTCCGATATTACGCGAGCCTACTCAGGGGTGACAAGTGACAAGTAACGAGTAACAAACAAGGCAGGGCTTGGCGAACCTTTGAAAAGTCCGTAAAACACGCCGTTCTGCACGACTTGTCACGTGTCACCTGGCACTTGTTACGCCCTCGCCAAGCGGTCGGTTGCGCTTACTAAAGCATCGACAATTCCAGGCTCCGTGATTGAATGACCGGCGTCCGGGATAATCTGCAGATCGGCTTCGGGCCAGGCGCGATGCAGGTCCCAGGCGCTGGTCATCGGACAAACTACGTCATAACGACCCTGAACAATCACTCCGGGAATGTTTCGGATCTTGCCGACGTTCTCCACGAGGTAATTGTCTGTTTCGAAGAAACAATTGTTCATGAAGTAGTGGCACTCGATACGTGCGAATGCGAGCGCAAATTCTGTGTCGGCGAAACGTTCGATCGAATGAGGATCCAGGAAGAGCTTTGAAGTGCTGCCTTCCCAGATACTCCAGGCGCGCGCCGCCTCAACCTTTACCTTCTCGTCGCCGCCCGTGAGCCGGCGATAATAAGCGCCCATGATGTCGTCGCGCTCAGCTTCCGGAATGACCTTTAAATATTCTTCCCACACATCGGCGAAGATCCAGCTCGCGCCTTCCTGATAGAACCATTTGATCTCCTTCGGCCGGCAAAGGAAGATTCCTCGCAGGACTAATTCGGTGACCCGATCAGGATGCGTCTCTGCATAAGCAAGCGCGAGTGTGCTACCCCATGATCCGCCAAACACTAACCAGCGTTCGATCCCGAGATGCGCGCGCAGCCGCTCAATATCAGCCACCAGATCCCAGGTAGTGTTTTCCTCCAGACTCGCGTGGGGCGTGCTTTTCCCTGCTCCGCGCTGATCGAAGAGCACTACTCGATAAACGGCCGGATCAAAGTAGCGGCGATAGTCCAACGTTAGACCACCTCCAGGTCCACCATGAAGAAACACTGCCGGCTTGCCGTTTGGATTGCCGACTTGTTCGTAATACAGCTCGTGAATCGCCGAGACTCTGAGCCTGCCCGTGCTGAAGGGCTCAATTGCGGGATAAAGGGTTTTCATAGAGGCATGATACGAACAGGCAGTGGAGATTTACCAATGGGCTTGAGCGGTTAAAGAGAAAACATTGGCTTGCCTCCACTGTCAGAGTGCGAATCTACGCGAAGCGACCCCATTAGCACCGTGGCTTCAGCGCTTCGGCAACTCCTTCAGAGTTGCAAAGCCGAAGATGTCGTTTTCTGTTCCCACGGTTTCCAAGCAAACCCTGGGCTGAAATTAGCGAACACCTTCGGTGTTAGTGTTGTTGCGTCAAGTAGTTATGCCGTTTCAACGGTTTCGCCCGTTAGAACGGTTAGGTCGGTTCGGTGGCTTTTGGTTCACCGGGCTAAAACCGCGGTGCTAATGAGATCGCTTCGCGAAAGTTCCAGCCGCTTTATATGTTGGCAACTTTTAAAGCAAGATGAAAACACTAGTGGTAAGACGGTCTCGCAATGGTGAGTACAAATACTTCAGCAGCGCCCGCTGCCATCAGAACTTCGGCGCACGACGAGACCGTTGCACCTGTCGTAAACACATCGTCGACCAACAGAATTCTTTCCCCTGTCACCAACGCCGGATGAACAACGCCGAAAGCCTTATCTACGGTTTTCATGCGATCGGTCGCGTCCATACCAGCCCGGTGGCGCTCGGTGTGAGAGGTGCGAACTAGACTGGCGTTGTCCGAAGGAATACCGGTAGCAATTGAAAGTTTCTCCGCCAGCAAGCGGGCTTGATTAAACCCTCGAAGCTTTTCGCGTTCCTCGTGTAGTGGAACGGGAACGATTAGAGTCGCTTTACTCAAAGGACTTCTCCCTTGGCTCGCAACCAGAACATCAATCAACTTGTCGCTAATATATGGCTCACGTTTAAGTGCAAGAACGGATGCTCTGAGTGCGCCTTCATACACTCCGCCCGCGCGGGCCGCTGTGAAGTAAAGTTCGTCGCACCGCCGGCAACGCACTTCTTCACGTTTTTCATCGGGCACGCTACCGCGGGACTCAAGCCCACACTTCCAACAAACAGTTTCGCCCCCAGTGAAGATTTTGGTATCGCGCCAGCACTTTGAACATGCAACGCCAAGCGCTCGCGACTCAACACTACCGCCGCAAACCACACACGACTGCGGATAGACCAGCGACAATATAGCGTCGTAACAGAGACTTGCCGTGTGACTGAGGCGCATTGGAATTTAGCCGCCGAGACGCCAGGCGCCAAGATCTGAACCAAATCAAAGGAAAAAAGTACCGCACCAGTCTTTGCAACTAGCCTGGCGAGCATGCCTTGGCTTTTGGCGTCTTGGCGGTTCGCTCCTGGTTATCCTAAACAGCAACGGCCTCCCGGGCGTTAACCCTGGGAGGCCGTGATTATGTCATCAAGTATGTCGTAACTTCTATTCTTCGTCGTCCGTTAAAAGACCGCGCTCATGCATGTCCTGACAGCCCACGCAATGGCGCGCCCAGGGCACCGCCTCAAGCCTCTTCTCAGGTACCGCCAGACCGCAACGGACGCATTTTCCATAGCCGCTGTCATCCATTCGTTCCAGGGCCTCGTCGATAAGGTTTAGCATTTGCCGGTCATTGTCAGACATCGAAACTAACAGTTCTTTGGTATAGGCATTTGCCGCCATGTCCGCCGGATCCTGCGTGGCCTCTGAGTCGCGCTCGCGGCTGTAGAGCTCCGCTTGCTGCACCTGGCCCACCAGGCTCTCCCGGCGATTCAATAACCGATCACGAAAAACTCTGACTCTTCTCTTATCCATTATTTGTTAAGTCCCTCCACCCTACTTGTTATCAACGCCGATCCGAATTTCACTTCTGATACGGCAGACCATGAATGATCGTGTAGGCCCGGTATAACTGCTCAAGTAAAACAACTCGCGCCATCTCGTGCGTTAGAGTCAGACGCGAAAGACTCCAACGTTTGGCGGCCCGCTTCGAAAGATCGCCAGACACGCCACTTGGCCCACCTACTATAAACGTTACTTCCTTCGTCCCATGATCTCGCCAATTCCTCAGCTCCTCTGCGAGTTGCTCGGAAGTCCACTCGCTGCCTTCGGGATCCAACAACACATTGAAGGCGCCCTGACGTAGCCCGTCTGAGATGCGTTTCGAATCCTTATCGATGCCCGCCTTGTTCTCGGAACCTGGGCTTTCACGAAACTCTGAGACTTCACACTTGGCAAAATGTGAAAGCCTTTTCAGATAGACGTCCACCAGCGCTTTCAGGTGCGCATCTTTCGTCTTCCCGGTCCAGATAACTCGCAGCCGCATGTTCTAGAACCGACTCGGCGACGCGGTGACGCGGGGACGCCGAGAGTCTGTTTTTTCACCGCGTCTCCGCGTCTCAATGTCACTTTGTCTCAACTCCCTCGTCCTTTTGTTTCTTGCGCGCCAACTTCTCATAAAGGTTCTTCCGGCTAATTCCCAGGATGCGAGCGGCCTCAGTCTTGTTTCCCTTCGTCGAAGCCAGGACTTCATCTACATACTCCGCTTCAATCTCCGCCAACGACGGCGGTTGTGTCCGTCTTCGTTGTATCTGGGCGGCAGCGCTAATCGATTCCGGAAGCTGATCCACGTCGATTTTCTCAGCAGCCGACATGATCACGGCGCGCTCGATCGTGTTAGCCAGCTCGCGAACGTTGCCGGGAAAGTCGTACTGGGTTAACAACGACATGGCGCGCGGAGTTAACTGACGTGCAGAGCGCCCGTGCTTAGCCCCATACGACTCAACAAACGCCTGGGCCAGTTCCGGCAAGTCATCCCGGCGTTCACGCAACGACGGCACCTTGATGTGGACCACATTGAGCCGGTAGTAAAGATCTTCGCGGAAGTGTTTGCGATTAACCGCGTCGCTCAAATCGACGTTGGTCAGCGCGATCAGCCGCGCGTCCACTTTGATCGTCCGTCGCCCGCCCAAGCGCTCGAATTCCCGCGTCTCAATTACCCGCAAGAGCTTCGCCTGGGACTCAATCGTAAGGTAAGCAATTTCGTCGAGTACGAGCGTTCCCTGATGCGAAGCTTCGAGCCGGCCTGGCTTGTCCTCACCTGCTCCGGTAAAGGCGCCGCGCTCATAGCCAAACAGTTCGGCCTCGAGAAGATCCGGGGGCAGGGTCGCGCAGTCGATCTTAACGAACGGCCGCGCAGCCCGATTCGACCTCGAGTGAATATAGGAAGCCAGCGCGTCTTTTCCCGCTCCCGACTCCCCGGTGACCAGAACGTTGGCATCAGTTTCAGCAACCCGCTCGGCGAGACGAATAGCCTCACGCATTGCTTCTGAGCGCGCCACGATTTCGATCATTCGTTTCTCAAAGAACTATTGACACCACCAACTTCGCTAGCGAGTTCCGCAGGCAACTCAACGCGTTTCGACTCTCGCCACAACCTTTCCAGGTCGTAAAACTTTCGGGCCTTCTCATCAAGTATGTGGACCACAAAATCGCCGTAGTCCAGCAGAATCCATTCAGCGGACTTATACCCTTCAACTCGACCGGCAGGACTACCACTCTTCTTGAGCGTCTCGGAAATTTCGTCGGAGATCGCCTGGACCTGTCGTTCATTGCTGCCGCTGAGGATGACAAAGAAATCTGTGAAGCTGGCAATCTCGCGGAGATCCAATACCACGGGATCTATTGCTTTTTTCTCCCCAGCAGCGCGTAGTGCCGTGACGAGCCGTTCATCCAGCGGTTCGGTATTTGTCGGCTCACTCGCGGGAAGAGAAACAGGCTTAGCCTGAGCTGATACTGTGGGATGTAAAGACTGTTCCTTGATTGATGGATTACTCATTCTTGTCTTTGTATAACCTGTACTTCCGGATATATTCCGCGACTTCGCGCGGCGCCATTTTTTCTAACTCTTCAATTCGACCTTCTCGTGCTGCCAGCCTGACCGCGGTCGCTGAAACATCCAGCTTCACCGCGTCAGTGATGAATATCTTTGGTTGATTGCGTGCAACCAGCGATACGGCTTCAGGGCTAGCGCCGCGGACATCGACAACACACGCAGCCACATCGCTTCCTAATTCATCAACTGAGAATTCAAAACCGGGTCGAGTCACGACAATCAAATTCGCCAGCTTCCGCAGTCTTTCCCAATCGCGCCAGGTGGTGATCTCACTCCACGAGTCCAGTCCCATTACAAAGAACAAATCGGCAAGCTCTCCCATTTGCAAACGAAAATGGTCAAGAGTCTCGACCGTATATTGTCGTTCGCGACCCTCGAGCTCGTAAGTCGAAACACAAAGTCGCGGATCATTCTGGGTCGCGAGTGCCAGCATCGCGTAGCGATGAAACCCTGACGAGACTTCCCTGTCCGCTTTGTGCGGCGCCAGCCGCGCGGGCACAAACAGAAACTGATCGATGGCAAAGATCTGGGAAACGCTTCGGGCAATTTGCTGGTGGCCCAGGTGCACTGGATCAAACGTGCCACCATAAATTGCTACTCGCTTTCGCTCCTGCATTCTCTCCTACAAACGCCGGCGAAATTTAAAGGGCCAGGTCAACTGTTTCGTGACGCTGGTTCGCCTCACTCAGTTCATCAAGCCTCGCGGCGACCGCGGCAACCAGTTCCTTGGTGCCCTTGTTGGTTACAGAAGAAATAACGAAAAACGGCACGCCGTCGATCTCTGTTTGTTGTCGCAGCGACTCCAAACGTTCCGGCTCGTCGAGAGCATCCACCTTTGTGGCAACCACCAGCTGCGGGCGATCCGCCAATTCAGGGTTGTAAGCTTTCAGCTCGTGGTTGACCGTCAAATAATCGCTGACCGGTTCACGTCCTGAGACGGAAGATACGTCCACTAAATGGAGCAGCAGTTTGGTGCGTTCCACATGCCGTAGAAAACGATCGCCGAGTCCTGCCCCTTCATGTGCACCCTCAATCAGCCCGGGAATGTCTGCCACGACGAAGGTCCGAAAATCTCCAAGATCCACCACACCGAGATGGGGCTCGAGCGTAGTGAACGGATAATCGGCTATCTTGGGCTTCGCCGCCGAAATGGTAGAGATCAGCGTTGATTTGCCGGCATTAGGGAAACCAACCAGCCCCACATCGGCCAGGAGCTTCAGCTCAAGCTGCAACTCCAGCTCTTCGCCTTCGCTGCCGCTCTGGTGATAGCGAGGCGCACGATTTGTTGAAGTGGCAAAGTGCGAGTTGCCAAAACCGCCCCGACCGCCCTTAGCGGCCAACCAGCGCGCACCGTTCTCGGCGAGGTCCTGCAAAAACTCTCCCGACGTACTGTCAAAGATCTGAGTACCAACTGGCACTCTAACCGTTATGTCCTCGCCTTCTCGTCCCGAACAATTCGAGCCTTCTCCGTGTCGACCACGCTCAGCGATGTGTTCCGGGTTGTATCGAAGGTGAAGCAAGGTGTTGAGAGACTCATCGGCAACGACCCAAACATTACCGCCCTTTCCACCATCACCGCCCGACGGACCACCGCGCGGAACAAATTTCTCTCGACGAAAAGCTGTTACGCCGTTGCCCCCTCTGCCGCCTCTTACGCGAATCTTGGCGCGATCAATAAACATCTAAATCGAAAGCGACGCCGGTCGCCAATTTTTTAGTTGGCTCAGGCGTCGCGTAATACCGTTTGTCTTATGCACAGCCTATGCGGAAGACGCCTGCTCCTGTGGGTAGACACTGATGAATTTGCCAGAGCGACCCTTGTCTTCAAATTTAACGATGCCGTTGGTCAATGCGAAGAGGGTGTCGTCCTTGCCCCGGCCAACGTTTTTGCCGGGCTTCCATTTCGTGCCACGCTGGCGCGCGATAATGTTGCCCCCCAGAACGCTCTCACCGCCAAACTTCTTAAGTCCCAACCGCTGCGAGTTCGAGTCGCGGCCGTTGCGTGATGAACCAACTCCCTTTTTGTGTGCCATAACAACTCCGAGATGCTGGATGCCAGATGTTAGATGCTGGTTTCTACTAACATCCAGCATCTAGCATCCAGCATCTGTTTTATCCAATAGAATCTATCGTGATCGTCGTGTAACCCTGGCGGTGGCCCTGCTTGCGCTTGTAGTGTTTGCGGCGCTTCTTCTTGAACACCACGATTTTTGCGCCACGGCCATGATCGACGACGGTTGCCGATACTTTGGCCGCGCCCACAACCGGCCCGTCGGCATTATCACCATCACCAGATGTCAACATGGCATCAAGTTCGATCGACTTGCCTGCTTCTGCCTCGATCGACGGGACACGGATGGTGCTGCCCTTCTCCACGACAAACTGCTTGCCGCCTGTTTTAATAACTGCGTATGACATCTCTTTATCCTCTTAGACGCGCCAACTCGCTACAGAAAAGTCGATTATTATAGGCATCTGACCCGCAAACGGCAAACGCAGACGCTTATCGAGCGGAAGCCCCGGCTCCACCCTGGTTCTTAGCGGTTTTTTGGCTGTTTTTGGCCAAAAAATATTCCATGAAACTCGTTGAGATCTCACCAGCACGGAACTTCGGATCGTCCATGATCTTCAAGTGCAAAGGAATCGTGGTCTTTATCCCCTCGATTACCATGGCCTCGAGGGCGCGGCGCATGCGGGCAATTGCCAAATCTCGCGTACGCGCGTGTGTGATTACCTTGGCGATCATCGAGTCGTAAAAAGGCGGCACTTTATAACCAGCGTATACGTAGGTATCAACGCGAACGCCGGGGCCACCCGGTAAATTGAAAGCTGTGATCAGACCCGGCGATGGAGCAAACGTTTCCGGGTTTTCGGCGTTAATACGACACTCAATCGCATGACCGACAATCATCAGGTCGTCCTGCGTGTATCCAAGTCGCTCGCCTTCAGCAATCCTGATCTGGTTGCGCACGATGTCGGCCAGCGTCACCATTTCGGTAACCGGATGCTCGACCTGGATGCGCGTGTTCATCTCCATGAAGTAAAACTTGTTGTCCTGATCGAGCAGAAACTCCACGGTGCCTGCGCTTGCATAGCCCAGTTTCTTACAGGCAGCGACGGCAGCATTCCCCATCTCGTTTCGTAGTTCAGGAGACAGGACCGGAGATGGCGCTTCTTCCAATAGCTTCTGATGACGACGTTGAATTGAACACTCGCGTTCGCCCAGGTGAATGCAGTCACCGTGCTCGTCAGCTAACACCTGAATCTCGATGTGACGCGGATTCTTAACGTAGCGTTCGATGTAGACGCTGCCATCCTTGAACGCGGCTGCGGCTTCGTTTGACGCCGTCTCCAGCGCATGGGCCAGCTCGTTTTCGGTTTGGACGATGCGCATTCCCCGGCCACCGCCACCCGCTGATGCTTTCACAATCACGGGAAACCCGATCTCTCGCGCCAGCCTCAACCCCTCCGCATCGGAAGTTATGGGGCCGGGGCTGCCTGGCACTACAGGCAAGCCGGCTTCCGTCATCGCGCTTCGGGCCTTCACCTTGTCGCCCATCAGGCTAATGATGTCTGCCGGTGGGCCAATAAACTTGATATTGCAGGCAGCACAGATCTCGGCGAAATAAGACGACTCGGCGAGAAAGCCGTAACCTGGATGAATCGCGTCCACGTTGAAAATCTCAGCAGCGCTAATAATTGCAGGAATGTTGAGATAGCTTTGGGCCGAAGGCGCCGGACCAATACACGCGGACTCGTCAGCAAATCGCACGTGCAGTGAATCGCGATCGACATCGCTGTGGACCGCAACCGTCCGGATGCCCATTTCCTTGCACGTCCAGATGATCCGGCAAGCAATCTCGCCGCGATTGGCGATCAGGATTTTTTTAAACTTTCGGAGCTCCGGCATCATTAATTCAATGTTCAAAGGAGTGACGGACGACCGTTGACCGCCGACCGGACAATTCTTCAATTCGGCCTAACAACATTCCCGGTTAGCGCTTTGTCGGTCGTCGGTCGTCCGTCTTCGGTCTTATTTCCTGATTCCAAACAGTGGCTGGCCATACTCGACCGGCTGCCCGTTTTCCACGTAGATTTTCGCCACCTCGCCGCTCGTCTCCGCCTGGATCTCATTCATCAACTTCATTGCTTCGATGATGCAGACAATGGTGTCAGGCTCGACTCTGCTACCAATTTTTACAAAGGAATCAGCGTTCGGCGATGGGGAGCGGTAGAAGGTTCCAACTATCGGCGAGGGAATGATATGGAGGTCTTGATCCTCGGAAGCTTCCGTCTGTGCTTTAGCTCCCGGATGTGAGGGGGCCATGGAACTGGAACTGGTTTCAGCGGCGGGAAGCGTCGAGGCCGACTGAGCTCCGGCAACTGTTCGAGGCTGACTGGCGGTCTCGGCAGTCGCTTCAGCGGCGTTAGCGCCTCGTCTGAAGAGCACCCGAAACCCCTCGCGCTCTAATTCAAACTCCGTAAACTCATGCTCTCTTATCAACCCGATGAGCTCTCTCAGCTCATCCATGTTAACCGGAATCTCAGTCCGGACCGGGCTTCGACGACGACGCCCAACGCCACGCGCACTGGAATCCTGTTCAACCGCAACTTCATCTTGTGGTTCATCCGCGGAGTTTTGACTCTCAGGATTATTCATTTTTTTCCCGGGTTCCATTTGGCGAAGCCCCCATGCCCATCAAAGTGTTGAGCCCCAAAAGACTCGGATTGGCAATGCCGATGGTCGATTGGGGCAATTCCGACCGAGCTCACACTCGGCGTTAGCACACGTTTGAAATCTATTTCTCTTCTTCTGCGCCAGCCTCGTCGGCAGGCTTGGCTGCTTCCTCAGTCGCCGGTTCAGCAGCTTCGTCTGCTGCGTCCTTCTCGGCTTCAGCGGCTTTGGCCGAGGCCTTCGTGGCAGCGGCTTCCTTGCCACGCTTTGCACCGATGGCGCTCGTGTCTTTAGCCTCGGCGCCCTTCTTCTTCTTCGAAGTCGTCGCCGGAGTCTTTCGTTTCTTTGATGCTTCAAGCGCTTCGAGTTCGGCGCGATTGCCGACTAACTCGATTATCGCGACCTCTGCATTGTCACCGGCCCGGTGACCCAGCTTGAGAATCCTGGTGTAACCGCCCGGTCGATCCTTGTAACGCTCTCCCAGCTCACTAAACAAACGCTTGAGCGCTGCAATACCGGCAGTGCGTTCAGGGCGCACCTGTCCGCGCTTTCCGGTCAATGCCGACTGTTGCATGTTGCCTGCGTGGAAGAACCCGGCGGCCTGGCGGCGCAGGTGCAAGGCGCGCGGCCCCGTGTTGTCCCCTTCAAGGTTATTAGCTTTCCGTGACAGCGTGATCACACGCTCGACGAAAGGCCTCAACTCCTTGGCCTTCGGCAGCGTCGTGACGATACGCTCGTCGCGAGAGTTGATCAGCGAGACTGCCAGGTTGCGAAGCATGGACATCCGATGCTCGCTGGTCCGACCTAGTTTTCGATGTGCTTTTAAGTGCCGCATGACTGTAAACGTATTTGCTCTATCCAGAGTGCCAACGAGGCGCTCCGGCTGGTTAATCCTCTTCGCCTTCGAAGTCGCTCAGATCGGCGCCATCGCGTCCGCCAGTTCCCGGAATCGGGTTGCCCTGTTCGTCAAACTCCATCCCGAAATCAAGACCCATGCTGTTCAGGATCTCCTTGATTTCGTTCAACGACTTCTTACCGAAATTCTTGGTCGCCAGCATTTCGCGTTCGCTGCGTTGGACCAAATCGCGAATCGTTCGGATGTCGGCATTCTTCAAACAATTGTATGAACGCACCGACAATTCCAATTCATCGACCGAACGATCAAGCTGATCATTGCGGGGGAGCGGCGGCCTCTCGATCTTCGAATAAGCGAAATCGTCCGTGTCCTCTTCGAAGTTGATGAAGATCGACATGTGATCTTTGATCAGCTTTGCCGCCAGACCGATCGAATCCTCGGGTTTAACGGAACCATCCGTCCAAACCTCAATCGTCAGCTTGTCAAACTCGGTGTTCTGACCGAGACGAGCAGCCTCCACCGTGTAGTTGACCTTCTTGACTGGCGTGTGGACTGAGTCGATCGGGATGTAACCAAGCGAGAGATCTTCGTCGAAGTTTCTATCCGCGGAAACATAACCGCGACCGCGCTTGAGGCGCATTTCAATTTTCAACGAGCCGCCTTCGCTGACTGTGGCGATGTGAACGGAATCGTCCAGCACTTCAACGTCAGCGTCTGCCTCGATATCTGCGGCGGTAACTTCCCCGGCAGATTCTTTTGAAATCCGCAGGGTCTTTGACTCGTTGCCGTGAAGCTTGAAAGGTACTTGCTTCAGATTCAGAATCACGTCGGTGGCGTCTTCAACCACGCCTTTGATCGATGAGAACTCGTGCTCAACGCCCTCAATTTTTACGGCCGTAACAGCCGCGCCCTCGATCGAGGAGAGCAGTGCTCGCCGAAGCGAGTTTCCGACCGTTGTGCCGAACCCGCGCTCAAAAGGCTGAGCCGAAAAACGACCGTAACGTTCGGTGAGTGTCTCAGAGTCGGCCGCCAGACGGCGTGGCATTTGAAACCCGGTCCAGAGATTATTTTGATCCATAGCCATAACGTTTTAATTTCCGAGTTGAAAAAAGGTTTCCGCGGGCCGCATCGCAGCCCGCGAGTTTCAAAAAACTACTTACTATAAAGCTCAACGATAAGCTGCTCGTTGATCGAGCGATCGATGTCTTCACGAGCAGGCAAGCCGCTAACGCGCGCAGACATGTCTCCACCATCCTGTGAAATCCAGGATGGGCGTCCGCGTCCGGCGGCGGTTTGCCACGCGCCTTCGATGTGCGCGTTCTTCCGGCTTCCCTCTTTGATACTGATAATTTCGCCGGCCTTAACCTGGTAGGAAGGAATATCGACTTTCTTTCCGTTCACCAGTATGTGGCCGTGGTTCACCAACTGGCGCGCCTGTCTGCGAGAGGTCGAGAAACCCGCGCGGTAAACGGCATTGTCCAGTCGACGCTCGAGCAGGAACAACAGGTTCTCACCTGTAATCCCCTTCATGCGTGCAGCGCGCTCGAAATAGTTACGGAACTGTCCTTCAAGGATGAAGTAGATACGCTTAACCTTCTGCTTTTCGCGCAACTGCTGGCCGTATCCGACCAGGGCCTTGCCGCGACGCATCGAGTTACCGTGTTGTCCGGGCGGTTGTGTACCGCGCTTCTCAATCGGACATGATGGCTTGTAACACCTGTCACCTTTAAGAAAAAGCTTTGCACCTTCACGGCGGCACAAACGGCACACCGCATCTCTATACCTAGCCAACTTTTTTCTGCCTCCAGTCTAAATTCGACGGAAAAGTTTACAGGCCGGTTTCGATTTCAAAATTGCGATTTCGGATTTCGGTTTGAATATGAAATCTGTGATCAGCAATCTGAAATTGCCCTGGCCCTTCGTCCTTTAGGTTATTCAACTTTCAAAAACTAACTCGTAGATTACCTGAAGCGATTTCCGCGATCCGAAATCCGCATTCAGCAATCGTTAAACTCTGCGACGCTTCGGCGGACGGCAACCATTATGTGGAATGGGAGTCGTGTCACGAATCGTGGTCACTCTGATTCCAGCATTCGCAATCGCGCGTATTGCCGATTCACGGCCGCCACCCGGCCCCTTAACACGAACTTCACATTGCTGCATGCCTGTCTCGTGCGCTTTCTTGGCTGCTTCATAAGCTGCCTGCTGCGCGGCGAAGGGCGTGCCCTTGCGCGAACCGCGGAACCCGCGCGCACCTGCCGACGACTGAGCAATGAGATTACCTTCCAGGTCGGTAATCGAAATCATCGTGTTGTTGAAAGAGGCGGCAACGTGTGCAATGCCCACCGGGACATTCTTCTTCTCTTTCTTGCGAAAAACCTTTTTCTTGCCTGTTGCTTTAGCCATAACTTTTGTTAGTTGTCAGTTGCTAATTGTCAGTTGGAGGCCGCGGCCTACAACTGACCACGGACAACTGACTACGACCCTATTTCTTGCCTGGCGCTTTCTTCTTGGCGATCGTGGCGCGTCTTGGTCCCTTACGAGTACGGGCATTTGTATGCGTGCGCTGTCCTCGCACCGGCAAACCGCGGCGATGGCGAAGTCCGCGATAGCAGCCGATATCCATCAACCGTTTGATGTCCATCTGAATCCGCTTGCGCAGGTCGCCTTCGATTTCACCCTGGGCTTCCAAAATTGCCCTGATCTTACCCAGCTCATCCTCACTCAAGTCAGCGACGCGAGTGCTGAGATTCACGCCCGCCTCATTCAGGATGGAGCTCGATCGCGAACGTCCGACGCCGTAGATATACGTAAGTCCAACTTCTGCTCGCTTGTTTGGTGGAAGATCGACGCCAGCTATACGTGCCATTGCTCTTAATTGCTCTCCGGTTAAAAAGGGATTGCGTCACTCGCAATCCGGATTGTTATCCCTGCCGCTGTTTATGTTTTGGATTGACGCAAATCACCCTGACCACGCCCTTGCGGTGGATAACTTTGCACTTGTCGCACATCTTTTTTACTGAAGCCCTGACTTTCATTGGTCCAACCCTCAGGTCAAAATCAAAATAGTTATTTGTACCGGTACGTTATCCGTCCCCGGTTCAAGTCGTAGGGCGATAACTCGACCAACACTCTATCTCCTGGAAGGATGCGGATGAAATGCTTACGCATCTTGCCGGATATGTGCGCTAGCACCTGATGTTGGTTGTCTTCCAACTCGACCCTAAACATCGCGTTAGGCAAAGTCTCAAGGACTTTAGCCATAACTTCTATAGCTTCTTCCTTCGCCATATCCGCTCAGAGTGAATTTTTTGCCGTACCGACAAACTGCGAATAGTAGCATGCCACCTGGCCTTTGCCAAGGCGAGGTAGCAGTTGAGGTTACGGTATCAGATAGACGTTGCCAGAACCTCTTCCGGAGGCTGCCGGGAAGCCACTTTCGTCAGTACTTCCGGGCCTTCCTCCGTTATCGCGATCGTGTGCTCTGAGTGGGCACTAGGCTTTCCATCCATGGTGATTACCGTCCAGCCATCAGCCAAAACCTTGGTAAAGTGGGTGCCCAAATTTATCATCGGCTCCACCGCGAATACGTACCCAGCCTTGATCTTGGGGCCCTGTCCCGGCTTTCCGTAGTTTGGTATCTGCGGATCCTCATGCATGCGCCGCCCGATCCCATGTCCGACGTAGTCTCGCACTACTGAGTAGCCGTGCGCCTCAGCGTGCTGTTGCACAGCGGCGCCGATGTCACCCAAATGCTTACCAGGCCGGCACTCCTCAATCGCCCGCTCCAGACACTCTTCCGTCACGCGAACCAGATTCAACCACTCGCCGGATACTTTGCCTACCGGAACCGTCGTCGCCGTATCACCCACAAATCCGTCGAGTGTAGCGCCGCAATCAATCGAGAAGATGTCGCCCTCTTTCAACTCATAGTCTGACGGGAAACCGTGGACCACCTGCTCGTTCACAGACGCGCAAATCGAATAGGGGAAGCCATGATAGCCCTTGAAGGTTGGCAGAGCCCCCGCGTCGCGTATCATCTTCTCCGCGACCCGATCGATTTCGAGCGTAGTAACGCCGGGCTTCACCATCGCCCTCAGCTCTTGCAGAACTTCACCCACCAGCTGGCCCGCGGCCCGCATCTTCTCGAGCTCTTTTTTCGACTTCCCAATAATCATAAAACTGGTGAAAAGTGACAGGTAACAAGTGACAAGTAAGCAGCCGAACGATCACGCCCGCGTATTTCTTGTCACTTGTTACTCGTCACTTGTCACGATCTTTTCGATGTCCCTGTAAATCGTTTCCGGGTCCCTCATGCCGTCAACCACGTGCAGGAGGTTTTCGGCCCGGTAGTAATCGAGCAACGGCCTGGTCTGTCGTTCGTAAGTCTCCAGTCGGGCCTTCACGGTGTCCGCGTTATCATCCGCTCGATGGTTTAGCTGCGTCTCCGGGTGAAAGTCGCAAACATTATCCGACTTCGGCGGCTTGAAATAAAGGTTGTAAATCTCTCCGCACACCGGGCAATTCCGGCGGCCCGTCATGCGCTTTTCCAGAAATTCAAGCGGCACCTGAATTTCGATCGGTTGAATCTTCTTGCCCTGCTCGACCGCCAGCTTGTCCAGCATCGCCGCCTGTGCGGGAGTGCGTGGAAACCCATCCAGGATGTAGCCGTTCGTGCAATCCTCTCGCGCGGTGCGTTCCTGGACGACCCTTATCGTCAGGTTGTCTGGTACCAGTTTGCCGGCTTCCATCAACGACCGGACTTCCTCCGCGAGGGGCGACTTCTCTTCTTTCAGAGCGCGAAACATATCCCCGGTCGAGATCTGCGGCAAATGCAGGCGCTCTTGAAGCAAGCGCGCCTGCGTGCCTTTTCCGGCACCAGGCGCACCCATCAACACGATGATCTTCGGCATAGGCAGATTTTCGATTGCCAATTGCCGATTTCCGATTGGTCTATCGCCTTAGTCCTTCATTTAAAATCGACAATTGGAAATCGGCAATCGAAAATGGCGTTAGGCTCTTCGTCCGCGGAGGCGTCCTCCGCTACCCAGGAATCCTTCGTAGTTTCGCATGACCAGCTGCGCTTCAATCTGGGCCACGGTATCCATTGCCACACCAACAAGAATCAGCAATGACGTTCCGCCGAAGAAGAATTGATACCCCATTCCAGTGGGAATCCAACTGAGCCCGGGCGTGCTACTGACGAAGGCATCAAGCCACGTCCCGATCAAAGGCAGACGGGCGACCTTAAAGCCGCTCAACATAAGCTGCGGAATAAAAGCTACGAGTGCGAGGTAAATGGCGCCCACTACGGTCAGACGCGTCAGGATGCTGTTGAGATACTCGGCTGTGGCCCGGCCTGGACGAATACCCGGCATAAACCCGCCGTGCTTGCGAAGGTTGTCTGCCACTTCCTCGACGTTAAAGACAATCGAGACGTAAAAGAAGGTGAAGAAAACTATCAACGAAATAAAGATCAGTTCGTAATAAGGATCGCCGCCGAAAAACGTTTGGAAGAAGGTCCAGATCTTCCCCCACGTCGTGTTGGGATTATTGGGATCAGGCGGAAATGCCGCGAACAAACTTTGCGGCATCGACAAAACAGACGAGGCAAAGATCACAGGGATCACACCACCCATGTTGATCTTTAGCGGCATGGTCGTTTGCTGCCCGCCAACCACCTGACGGCCCACATGTCGCTTTGCATAACTGACGGGAATTTTCCGCCGCGCGGCTTCGACAAAAACGATGAACGCAATGATCAAAACCATCGCAATGACCAACGCAATTACGCCGATCGTCTCGAGCGTGTCGCCGCCGCGAACGCGTTCGAAAACCTGGCTAACACCATTAGGGAGGCCAATTACGATGCCGGCGAAAATCAACAAAGAGATGCCGTTGCCCACCCCTCGCTCTGTGATCTGTTCACCCAACCACATCACGAAGATGGTACCGGTGGTCAGTGTCAACACTGTCGTCAACAGGAACCCCCAGGTAGGCGCTCCGACTCCGTTTGTCTGCAACCAATGCGCGACAAACGAGGTTTGAATCGCGCCCAGACCTACCGTCAGGTATCTGGTCCATTGGTTGATTTTCTTGCGGCCCATCTCGCCTTCTTCCTGCAACTTCTTGAGTTGGGGCGAGACGACCGTCATCAACTGGAGAATAATGGATGCCGTAATATATGGCGTAACACCGAGCGCGAAGATAGAGATGGTGCGAAAGTTTCCACCCGAAAAGAGATCAAGCACTCCAAGCAGCGTGCCGGCAACGTCGTTCCAAACCTGGTCCAGCCGCTCCTTGTTGATCCCAGGCGCCGCAATATGCGCGCCCAGTCGATACACGGCCAACATGCCCAGCGTAAAGAAAATGCGCCGGCGAAGGTCCGGCACATTGAACATATTGCGAACTGCTGCAAAAAACTTATCCATAGTTTTACCCAGTGGCGCAGACGGAAGTCTGCTGGATCCGAAGAACTCCTACTTCGATTCGACCACGGTTACAGCCCCACCGGCTTTCTCGATTTTTTCGCGTGCACTCTTGGTAAAGCGATGGGCGGAGATGCGCAAAGGCTTCGACAGTTCGCCGTTGCCCAAAACCACCACGTCGTGTTTGGCTTTCTTGATGATGCCCCGGTTGTGTAACAACTCGGGAGTCACTTCCTCATCAGCCTGGAAACCGCGCTCAAGCGCAGCCAGGCTAACTTCAAGCCAGCGCTTCTTGAAAATGTTGGTAAATCCGCGCTTCGGCAGGCGTCGATGCAAAGGCATCTGGCCACCCTCGAATCCGATCTTTGCCGAGTAACCCGACCGGGACTTTTGACCTTTTTCGCCGCGCGATGATGTCTTGCCCTTTCCTGATCCAGGGCCACGACCAACACGCTTCTTCTTGTGAACCGAGCCCTCGGCCGGTTTTAGGTTGTTCAGACTTAATGCCATGACTGTTTGCCTTTAAACTTTGATTACTATTCGACGATCCGCAGCAGATGCGGAATTTTCGCCACAGCACCCCGCGTGGCGGCGTTATCAGGTCGATTCACGATCTGGTTGAGCTTGGTCAAACCCAGACTGCGGACCATCTGCTTATGGGTCTTCGGCGTGGCAATAAAACTTCTGTAGTACTGGATTTGGATTCGACCTTCGCCCGCCGAACCTGTTGCTTCATCGGCCGCGGTCTTTGCTTTTCTCGGCATAACACTCAACCTCGTGAAATGTGAATCACCAAACTTTGAATCGCGACACTATTTACGATTCACTATTTACTATGCACCGTCTTTAGATTTCGTCGACAGTCTTGCCGCGCAGACGCGCCAATTCCATCGGATCTTTCATTCTCAGCAGCGCGTCGAAAGTTGCTCGAACCACATTGTGCGGATTGGTTGAGCCCAGCACCTTCGTACGCACATCGTGAACGCCGACTGCCTGCATCACTGCGCGCACGGCCCCACCGGCAATAACGCCAGTGCCTTCGGAAGCCGGCTTGACCAAAACGCGACCTGCGCCAAACTTTCCGATCAGCTGATGGGGCAGTGTGTTCTTGATCAACGGCACGCGGATCAAATTCTTCTTGGCTGCTTCCACGGCTTTCTTGATAGCCAGGGGCACTTCGCGCGCCTTACCTGTGCCAAAGCCCACGTGACCGCCCTCGTCGCCGACTACAACCAGGGCGGCGAAGGACATGTTCTTACCGCCCTTAACCACCTTCGTTACACGATTGATGGAAATCACCTGATCTTTCAGGTCCAGACCCTGGGATGGAATTCGTTGCTTTGGTTGTCTCATTTCTTTTCTTTACTCTTCTTGCGTGGCTTCTCTTCCACGACTTCTTCCGCTGCGGCTGCGGCGGCTTCCGCTTCAGCCTGCTGCGCCAACAATTCGTTTTTGTTCAGGCCCGCCTCGCGAGCAGCGTCAGTCAGCGCTTTGATCCGGCCGTGATAGAGGTAGCCGCCGCGATCGAAAACCACGCTTTCGATACCCTTCTCGAGGGCCCGCTCGGCGATCGCTTTGCCGATTCTTCGTGCAGCTTCAATATTGCCGCCAGTCGAACCGCGCAGATCTTTTTCAATCGTCGACGCCGAGACGATCGTTTGGCCTCGCTGGTCGTCAACTACCTGCGCATAGATATGATTAATGCTGCGATAGACCGCGAGCCGCGGCCGCTCACTGCTGCCTCTCACCTTGCGACGAATGCGCCGGTGAATCGCCTCTCTGATTAATGCTCTACTCGTATTTGCCATCGTTCATTTCCAATTTCCAATTTCCGATTGCCAATTTGAACCCACCTCATCGCCCGCTTCTGTAGCAACCAACTGCCGTTCGCACTTGGAAATAGGCAATTGGCAATCGGCAATGCGTTATTTGCCCGTCTTACCCGGTTTCAACTTAATCGGCACGCCCGCGTAACGAATGCCTTTGCCCTTGTACGCGTCGGGCTTGCGCAGCTTGTGCATTTCGGCAGCAACCTGTCCCAGCTTTTGTTTATCGATGCTGGTGAGGGTCAGCGTCGTTTGATACTGCTGAATGCTTCCCTTCGTCGTCATACGTTCGGCCTTCGCTTCAACTCCATCGGGAAGCGGAAAGTCGATAGGATGTGAATAGCCGAGCGAGAAAACAATTCTCTTGGCCTGCACATCGGCCTTGTATCCAACTCCGACAACGTCCATCTGCTTAGTGAAGCCTTCAGTCACACCCAGAATCGCATTGTTTGCCAATGCGCGCGCCAACCCATGCAATGGCGCCAAATCATCAGACGAGCGCTCAGCCCGCAGTTCCTCGCCCTCGAGCTTGAAACTAATGCCGGCGGGAATTGGGGTCTTCAAGGTGCCCTTCGGTCCTTTTACCTCGAGCTCCTGCTTCTGGATATTTACCGAAACACCCTTCGGTAACGTGATAACTTTTTTGCCAATGCGCGACATAACTTTAACCTTCGCTAAAAGTATCAGGTGACAAGATGACTGAGTTAGTCCAGTAACACTAGCATCTCGACTTGTCACTTGCATCTTGTCATCTTGCACCTTAATAAATTTGCGCCAACAGCTCACCGCCCATGTTTTCGCGGCGGGCTGCTTTTCCACTCATCAGACCTTTTGACGTCGAAACAATGTTCACGCCATAGCCATTCAGTACTTTCGGGATTTCCCCCGAGCCTACATACACGCGACGGCCGGGACGCGATACCCGCTGCAGATGCGTGATGGAAGAAGTGCCACGGGCGTCGTAGCGGAGGAAAATTCGAATCGTCCGCTTCAGGCCGTCGCCCTTCAACACAAAGTTGTTGATATAGCCCTCTTCTTTAAGAATACGGGCAATCTCAAGTTTAAGCTTCGAGGCCGGGATATCCGCGCGCGAGTGCTTGGCCGCAATCGCATTGCGGATTCGCGTCAACATATCGGCGATAGGATCAGTCATTCTTAACTCCGTAACATGTGACTAGTGACAAGTGACGAGCAACAACAAGTTTATCTTGCCACTTGTCACTCGTTACTCATCACCGCTTTTTACCAACTTGACTTAACGACGCCGGGAATCTGTCCCTCGAGCGCCAACTGACGAAAACAGATGCGGCACAAATTAAACTTCCGTAGATAGCCACGGGCCCGGCCGCACCTTTTACAGCGCGTGTAAGCCCGGACCGCAAACTTCGGTCGCCGCTGGGATTTCGCTATCAATGATTTCTTTGCCATAGGTCGTAAATAGTAAATCGTGAATCGTGAATAGTAACTCTAACGTGAACTGTGAATGTGAATCGCGAAAACCACCTTCTATTTACGATTCACGATTGACGATTCACGCCCTAAAGGGCATTCCCAATCCCTTCAAAAGTGCACGTGCCTGTTCGTCGTTTCGTGCACTCGTGATAATCGTAATGTTCATTCCCCGCAACTTATCGACTTTGTTGAAGTCGATCTCCGGGAAGATCAATTGCTCGCGCACGCCGATGGTGTAATTGCCGCGGCCATCGAACGCCTTCGGTGAAACTCCGCGAAAATCTCTTACACGCGGCAGGGCCACTGAAACAAAGCGATCGAGAAACTCATACATGCGGTCGCCACGCAGCGTAACCATCACGCCGATCGGCATTCCCTGGCGGAGCTTAAACGAGGCTATCGATTTCTTGGCCTTGGTAATCACGGGCTTCTGGCCGGTGATCGTGCGCAGCTCTTCGGCCGCCGTGTCGAGTATCTTGGCGTTGGCAATCGCCTCGCCCATGCCCATATTCAGAACTACCTTCTGAACACGCGGGACGGCCATCGGGTTAGTAATCCCAAACTCCTTGGCGATCGCCGGAGCAACTTCTTTTTGATAACGCTCTTTTAACCTTGCTGCCATGTCGTCCTCGGTAAATGGTAAATGGTGAATAGTGAATGGTAATTACTGAACAACTCGTCCATTTACCATTTACGATTTACCATTCACCAGCTCTATTTCTCCAACGAATGCCCGCTCGCTGACGCTACACGAAACTTCGATCCTTCAGCGTCAAACTTAAACTTAACGCGCGTCGGCTTGCCGTTTTGCGGATCGATCAACTGCACGTTGGAAATGTTGATAAAGGCTTCCTTCTCGATAATGCCGCCGCCGCGATTGCTCTGCGGGTTGGCGCGCTGATGCCGCTTGATCACGCCAACGCCTTCCACCTTAATCTTGCCCGTGGTGGGCGCAACTTCCAGCACGCGTCCACGCTTGCCCTTGTCGCGACCGGCAATCACCACCACCTGATCGTTCTTCTTTATCTTCGAACGCTTTGTTCCCGCCATAACTTAAATAACCTCCGGCGCGAGCGACACAATCTTCATGAAATTCTTGTCGCGCAACTCACGCGCTACCGGTCCAAAGACGCGGGTGCCAATCGGAGTGCCGTCTTCTTTGATCAGCACCGCCGCATTTTGGTCAAACCTGATGTAGGTACCGTCTTTGCGACGCACTTCTTTGCGCGTGCGCACGATTACGGCATCCTGAACAGTTCCTTTTTTGATCGTGCCATCGGGAGACGCTTCTTTTACTGTGACCTTAATACGATCACCCAAACTAGCGATCTTTCCCGTGGAGCCGCCAATGGGCATGATCATCTCCACCCGTCTCGCGCCCGAATTGTCGGCGACCTCCAAAGAGGTCTGCATCTGAATCATGACATTACCTCGTGAATCGTAAATCGTGAATCGTAAATAGCAACCCAGTTCTTTCTATTTACGATTTACGATTCACTATTTACGTCCCTACTTTGCTGCCTTCTGAACTATCTCAATTACGCGCCAGCGTTTTCGCGCCGACATTGGCCTCGTCTCAACGATGCGCACCTTATCCCCGATAGTCGCGCCAAGATCGTCATGGGCCATAAACTTCGATGTACGCCGAACGTAGCGGCGGTATTTCGTGTGACGCACCAGGCGGTCAACGCGAACCACCACCGTTTTCTGCATCTTGTCGGAAGTAATTACTCCGACCTTCTGCGAGCGGTGCGCGCGCTTGACCTCCACCGACTTGTCTTTCGGGTCAGAGGCACTGGCCGCGCTGCCGTTACCGCCAGATGCCGCGTCCGTTTTTGAATCTGAGCTCTCCGATTTGAGCTCCGAGATCTCAGTTTTCAGATCGCTCTCGTTCGCGCTGGTTTCTTCTTTATTCTCTTCTGCCATTTTTCTCACTCATGAAACAGGCTGCAGCCCGTCTTAAATCTCACACAGGATTCAAGCCTGTGTTCACTTACCTTGCCTGTAGTTGCCTTTGCCGCGACAGCGTTTGCAACCGCGCCAGCGACTTCTTTTCTTCGCGGATACGCTTGACTGCATCAACCTCGCCCAGCGCCAGCTTAAACTTCAAACGAAAGAGAGACTCCTTCAAACGGGCCGTCTCGGCTTTCAAGTCGTCCTCAGAAAGATCCTGATACTTTTCTAACTCTTCTCGGCGCTTCATTAGATTAAGCCCCCCTCCTGGTCAGCACGTCTGACAAACTTCGTTTTGATAGGAAGCTTTTGAGCGGCGAGGCGCATTGCATCGCGCGCGGTTTTCTCGTCTACGCCTTCAATCTCGTAAAGAATCCGGCCTGGCTTGACCACTGCGACCCAGTATTCGGGAGCACCCTTGCCTTTGCCCATACGAGTTTCCGCCGGCTTCTTGGTGACCGGCTTATCGGGAAACATCCGGATCCAGATTTTGCCTCCGCGCTTGATGTGTCGAGTCATCGCAATACGCGCGGCTTCAATCTGCCGATCGGTAATCCAGGCGGGCTCCAAACATTTAAGCCCATATTCACCGAAGCTGATCTCGCTGCCACGAGTTGCGAGGCCGGTCATGCGTCCGCGCATTTGCTTTCGGTGCTTAACTTTCTTCGGCATCAACATGGTTAGTATCCCTATCCGTTCCTGATCATTTGTCAGTTGTCATTTGTCATTTGTCATTTGTTAGTTGCAACTCCGGCGCACTTGCAACTGACAACTAACCACGGACAACTGACCGAACTTACTGACTATCTCCGCGTGGCCTTCTGCCGTCAGAACCACCGCCGCCTTCGCGTTCACGGCGAGTTCGCGGCCGGCGCTCACGTTCGCCAACGCGTGTTTCGTTAATCGGATCCGACCCTGTACCACGCGCCATGGCCGCCTTAGCGTCGAGGATTTCACCGCGATAGATCCACACCTTCACGCCAATCTGACCAAACGTCGTTTTGGCTTCGGCCAGACCGTAATCAATGTCCGCTCTCAGAGTGTGCAGAGGAAGTTGTCCCTGCAGGTGCCACTCGCTACGCGCAATCTCAGCGCCGTTGAGGCGTCCACTAACCTTCACCTTGATGCCCTGGGCGCCAAAGCGCAGCGACTCTTCAACCGCTTTGCGCATGGCCCGTCGAAAGGCAATTCGCTTCTCGAGCTGCGCTGCAATTTTTTCGGCCTGCAACTGGGCGTTCAATTCCGGCTTGTGAATCTCCTGGATTGAAACCAGAACTTCGCGGCCGGTCTTGGCTGAGAGATCGCTCTTCAGCTTGTCGATCTCAGCGCCCTTGCGCCCGATGATGATTCCGGGACGCGAGGTGTAGATGATGATCTTTAGCCTGTTGGCAGCGCGCTCAACGTCAACGTGCGAAACGCCGGCGCCAGCGAAGCGCTGTTTCAAAACTCGCTTCAGCCTGAGATCTTCCAACAGGAAGGCGCCGTACTGCTTTTTCGCAAACCAGTGCGAATGCCAATCCTTGTTATAGCCAAGGCGAAATCCGTAAGGATGAACTTTCTGACCCACAATCGTCTCCAGTCGTTTTCCGACAAACTCAATTTCAAATCCGGGATCTCAAATTTGAGATCTCAAATTCATTTTCAAAATCCTATCTTCGCTCTTCACTCTGAACCAGTAGACTCCGAAGTCTCAGCCTTCGTCTCCGCTTTCTTCGAAGTACGCTTAGTCGCTTTTTTCTGGCTTGTCTCTGCAGCCGCAGTCGACTCAGCCTTCGGCGCAACTCGTTTCGCTCGCGGTGCAGCCGCCGCGCCGCCGCGCTTACGGCCCTTGCTCTCAGCTAACTTCGCAGGCTTCGCTGCTGTCGCCTTGCCCTTCGCTCCGACTGCCGGACGCTCATCATTCGAGAGCATTACCGTTACGTGACAGAAATGTCTCTGCTCACGATACGCCCGACCCTGTGGGGCGGGACGCACGCGCCGCCGGTTCTTAGTTGGCCCGCGATCGACAAACGCCGTCTTCACCCAAAGATCATCCGGGTCGATTGCCACATTGGCCTTCTCAGCCGCTTCGTTAGCGTTAGCTATCGCTGAGCGCACGCACTTCTCAATCAAATTGGACGCGCGCTTGGTCGAAAACCGGAGAATCGCCAGGGCCTTGTTGACGTCTTTTCCGCGAATCATATCCACTACCAGCCGCGCCTTCTGCGCCGACCCTCGAAGATATCTCGCACTTGCTGTCGCTTCCATCTCAACCTCTCTACTGGTGAATGGTAAACGGTAAATGGTGAATGGTTAGAACCGCTTGTCTATTTACCATTTACTATTCACCATTTACCCTCATTTTGGCGGCGCTGAAGCCACCTTCGACGCCTTCTCTACCTTAGTTCCCGAGTGCCCCTTGAACGTTCGCGTGGGTGCGAACTCGCCGAGCTTATGGCCCACCATATTCTCCGTCACATAAACTGGAAGATGGCGTTTGCCGTTGTGCACACCAAAAGTCAGCCCCACCATGTCGGGGGTGATCGTCGAACGCCTTGACCACGTCTTGATTACCGGTGGCCGGTTGCCGCCGGCGCGCACGCGCTCAACAGCCTTAAGAACGCTGTCGTCAATGTACGGGCCTTTTTTAACTGAACGTGCCATATGTCTCCAAATGATGAATTCGGAATGATGAATGCTGAATTCGTCATTCAGCGTTCATACTTCATCGTTTTATTTAGTTCTTCGATCCTTCAAAATCATTCGCTGCGTGCGCTTATTGCTTCTGGTCTTATAACCACGCGTTGGCTGGCCCCAGGGTGTTACAGGATTACGTCCGCCTGACGTTTTTCCCTCGCCGCCGCCGTGCGGGTGGTCCACTGGATTCATTGCCACGCCACGAACATGCGGGCGAATACCCTTCCAGCGCGATCTTCCAGCCTTACCGTACGAAACGTTTTCGTGCTCTATGTTGCCCACCTGGCCGATTGTGGCCCTGCAAACAAGAGGCACCCGCCTCACTTCACCTGACGGCATACGAAGCTGCGCGTAATCGCCTTCTTTGGCGACGAGCTGTGCAAACGCTCCAGCAGACCGGGCCATCTGTCCGCCTTTTCCGGGCCGCAGCTCGATGTTGTGAATCTGCGTGCCCAGAGGAATATTGATCAGCGGCAAAGAGTTTCCCGGGAGAATGTCCGCATCGGCGCCGCTCATGATTGTCTTGCCAACCTCGATGCCGGTCGGAGCAATGATGTAACGCTTTTCGCCGTCGAGATAGGTCACCAGAGCGATGTGAGCTGACCGGTTAGGATCGTATTCAATCTGGGTGATCCGTCCCGGCACGCCTTCCTTGTCACGCTTAAAATCAACGATGCGATAGAAGCGCTTATGACCGCCGCCTCTACGCCGCACCGTAATGCGTCCGTCGTTATTACGTCCGGAGATGCGTTTCTTCGGCTCGAGCAAAGACTTCTCGGGAACCGCGCCGGCAGTCAGCTCATCTCTGGTGAGATAAGTTTGATACCGTCGCGCCGGAGAGGTTGGTGTAAGTTTCTTGATACCCATAAGTCATTTCCGATTTTCAATTGCCGATTGCCGATCGAAAGCCAGCTAAGTCAAAAGACTAGTTGGAAATCGGCAATTGCCAATTGGCAATGTTAAATAGCCTCACCGTAGTCTACGGGCTTCTCACCTTGCTTAAGCGTCACATACGCTTTCTTCCACGACGGCTTTCTTCCTTCGAAGCGTCCGCGGCGGGCCGTCTTGCCCATGAAATTAATCGTGCGCACATGGTCTACTTTGACCTGGAAGATCGACTCAACTGCGGACTTAATTTCTGGTTTCGTTGCGCGGCGATCGACTCGAAACGTAAGCAGCTGACCTGTGTCCTGCGTCTCTTCCTTGGCAACCAACGCCTTTTCGGTAATTACCGGCGACTTGATGATGTCCCAAACCGTTCTCATGTCTTAGGCCGCCTCCTTCTTCCTTCTGGTCGGCTGCTTTGCAGTCTTCACGCCTGCTTTGCGAGCCCGCTTAGGCTTTGCCTCTTCCGGTGCGGCCGCTTCCGCCTGCTCATCGGTTGACGACTCCTCAGCGCCGCTGGCTTCTTTCCTGGGCCCGAGAAGATCTTCGATTTCTTTAACTGCCGCCTCAGAAATAATCAGACGATCGTGGTAGAGCAGGTCGTAGATGTTCAAACTAAAGCTGTTGACTACTTTCGTGCTCTGCACGTTCCTGGTCGAAAGCAGAAGGTTTTCATTGTCCAGCGAATCAACGATTAACGTTCTGCCTTCGTTGCCCAACTGCCTGAGCGTGCCGACAAACTCTTTTGTCTTTGGCTTGTCGATCGACCAACCGTTAACCAAAACGACCTTACCTTCGCGGACTCTTTCCGACAGTGCCGAGCGCAGGGCGCCATGACGCATCTTTTTCGGCATGTTGTAGGACCAGTCGCGCGGCTGTGGTCCATGCACGTTGCCGCCGCCTTTCCAAAGCGGTGAACGAAGCGACGCGATGCGCGCGCGGCCCGTCCCTTTTTGCTTCCAAAGCTTGCGGCCCGCGCCGGAGACATCGCCGCGAGTCTTCGTGGCCGAAGTTCCCTGCCTCGCGTTGGCCATGTAGTTTCTGACCGCCGCGTGAATCAGGGCTTCATTCAGAGGCGCGCCAAACACTGCGTCGGACAACTCGACTTCGCCAACCTCTTCGTTTTTTAAGTTGCGCACCTTAACTGTAGGCATCTCTAACTCCAGTAATGAGTGATGAGTAATGAGTGACGAGTTAAAAGCGATTTCATTGAGCGTATGAGCCAGGACGAGACCCGCCTCTACTCATTACTCATCACTCATCACTCATCACTACCGCTGCTTCTTTACGTGCACGTCTGCTTTCTTCACCACCACAATGCTTCCGTTTGCGCCGGGCACCGCGCCGCGAATCATCAGAAGATTGTTTTCTGCATCTACCTTCGCCACCGTCAGACCCCTGATCGTCCTGCGCACATCTCCCATGTGTCCCGATGAACGCGTGCCTTTGATAACACGTGACGGATACGCCGAGGCGCCAATCGAGCCGGGCGCGCGTACGTTCATCGAACCATGCGATTCCGGTCCACGGTTGAAGTGGTGTCGCTTGATTGTGCCGGCAAATCCGCGTCCCTTGGTTTTACCGACCACGTCGACGACGTCGCCATCGGAAAACTGATCGACAAGAATCTTGTCGCCGACATTCATCTCGCTGGACGATTCATCCAAACGAAATTCTTTCAGGATGCGAGCTGGCGGCATACCGCCGCCAGTCTTCTCGAAATGGCCGCGCATTGGCTTGGTGACGTTCTTGAGCTTGACTGGCTTCTCATCCACCAACCCGAGCTGCACCGCGTCATAGCCGTCTGCGCCGGCTGCCGACTTTTTCTGCACCACCACGCATGGCCCAGCTTTAATCACGGTAACCGGCGTAACCACGCCGTCAGCCGCGAAGATTTGGGTCATGCCGATTTTTCTTCCGATGATTCCGTTAATCATTGTCGATTTCCAATTGCCAATTGCCGATTGTCAGACTCTGCGCCACGCCCCGCATTACCAATTTCGGCAATTGGCAATCGGAAGTTGGCAATGGCATTACTGTCGGCCAAACGCCTTAATTTCAACATCCACGCCCGCTGGCAAATCCAGCTTCATCAGAGCATCGACTGTTTGCGGCGTCGGATCCAGGATGTCCATCAGGCGCTTGTGCGTTCTGATTTCAAACTGCTCACGTGACTTCTTGTCCACGTGTGGCGAACGAAGCACTGTCCACTTATTTTTGACTGTGGGCAGAGGGATCGGTCCGGCCACGCGGGCGCCGGTCCGCTTCGCTGTTTCCACAATCTCCGCGGTGGACTGGTCCAACACGCGGTGGTCGTAGGCTTTCAGTCTGATTCTGATTTTTTCGTTTAACATAAATTGATCTTTGTACTTTGTACTTAGTGCTTTGCTCTTTGTTCTGAAGTGAGCCGCGCGTCAAGTCTGCACAAAGCTCAAAATACAAAGCACAAAGCTCAAAGTTCTATTCCACAACTTCCGAAACCGTACCCGCGCCCACCGTGCGACCGCCTTCGCGAATTGCGAACCGCAGCCCCTTCTCCATGGCAATCGGCGCAATCAGCTCGATCTCCATCGCCACGTTGTCTCCGGGCATCACCATCTCGACTCCTGTCGGCAGGTGCGCCACTCCCGTCACGTCCGTGGTGCGGAAGTAAAACTGTGGTCGATAGCCCGTGAAGAACGGCGTATGTCGTCCGCCTTCTTCCTTCGTCAGCACGTACGCTTCTGCCTTGAACTTCGTGTGTGGCGTAATCGAGCCCGGCTTCGAGATTACCTGTCCGCGCTCAATATCTTTGCGCTCAACTCCGCGCAGCAACAACCCTACGTTGTCTCCTGCCGTGCCCTCGTCAAGCAGCTTCTTGAACATCTCCACGCCCGTCACTACCGTCTTTATTGTCGGCCGGATTCCTACTACTTCTACTGTCTCGCCTACCTTCACTATCCCGCGCTCAACTCTGCCCGTGGCCACCGTGCCGCGTCCCTGAATCGTGAAGATGTCTTCCACCGGCATCAAAAACGGCTTCTCGATGTCCCGCGCCGGCGTCGGAATGTAGCTATCAACCGCAGCCATCAGCTCCTCGACCGTCTTCTCCCATTCCGGGTCGCCTTCCAATGCCTTCAGCGCCGAACCCTTCACCACCGGAATGTCGTCGCCGGGAAACTCGTAAGCGCTCAAAAGCTCTCTTACTTCCAGCTCTACCAACTCCAGCAATTCCGCATCGTCCACCGCGTCCGCCTTGTTCATGAACACCACCATCGCCGGCACCCCTACCTGTCTCGCCAGCAGAATGTGTTCACGCGTCTGCGGCATCGGGCCGTCTGTAGCTGCTACCACCAGGATTGCCCCGTCCATCTGGGCCGCTCCCGTAATCATGTTCTTCACGTAGTCGGCGTGACCAGGACAGTCAACGTGCGCATAGTGACGGTTCGCCGTCTCATACTCCACGTGCGCCGTCGCGATCGTGATCCCTCGGGCTTTCTCTTCCGGCGCCTTGTCTATCTGATCGAAGGCCACAAACTGCACCTTCGGATTGTTCTTTCCCAACACCTTCGTTATCGCTGCCGTCAACGTCGTCTTACCGTGGTCAACGTGCCCGATCGTCCCGATGTTTACGTGCGGCTTACTCCGGTCGAATTTTTCCTTTGACATCTCTACTCCTTAATCATGTAACAGGTCACAAGTGACAAGTGACAAGTCAAACTTGCTCGTCCTTACTTGTTACTTGTCACTTGTCACTTGTCACTATTTCGCGACGCCCTGAACCTTCGCAATTACTTCTTCGGCAACGTTCTTCGGCGCCTGATCGTAACGCTCAAAGTGCATTGTCGACGTTGCGCGTCCCTGCGTAGCTGAGCGCAAATCGGTCGTATAACCAAACATCTCCGAAAGCGGCACGAACGAAGTAATCACCTGCGCTCCGCCGGGTCGCGGTTCGGTCTTTTCAATCTGTCCGCGTCTACGCATCAAGTCGCCATTGACTGCACCCATGTACTCGTCCGGCGTGACGACTTCAATTCGCATGATCGGCTCGAGCAATACAGGCTTCGCTTTCCGAACTGCGTCTTGAAACGCCAGCGAACCAGCTATGTGGAACGAGCGCTCATCCGAGTCGACCTCGTGGTAGTTACCAAAAACCAGGCGCACCTTGATGTCTACCAGCTCATAGCCGGCCAGGAAGCCACGCTCAAGGGCGTCTCTAATCCCCTGCTCGACAGGCTTGATGTATTCCTTCGGAATGGCGCCGCCGGTAATCTTGTTCTCAAATACGAAGCCCTCGCCGGGAGCAGGTTCGATCTCAATCTCAACGTGACCAAACTGGCCGCGACCACCAGTCTGCTTCTTGTAAATTTCTTTCCCTGGGGCCGGCTGAGTAATTGTTTCGCGATAGGCCACCTGCGGTTTACCCACATTCGCTTCCACTCCAAACTCGCGCTTCATTCGATCGACGATGATCTCGAGGTGAAGCTCGCCCATGCCGGCAATAATTGTTTGGCCGGTCTCCTGGTCGGTGGAAACATTGAACGACGGGTCTTCCTGAGCCAGGCGATTTAAAGCAACGCCCAGCTTGTCCTGATCCTGGCGAGTCTTCGGCTCAACGGCCACTCGAATAACCGGAGCGGGAAATTCCATCCTCTCGAGGATGATCGGCTTGTTTTCGTCACAAACCGTATCGCCGGTTGTGACCTGTTTCATACCGCCGATGGCAATGATTTCGCCGGCGCTCGCGTCTTCGATATCTTCGCGCTTGTTCGCATGCATGCGCATCAGGCGACCGACGCGTTCCCTGCTGTCCTTAATTGGGCTGTAAGCATAAGAGCCGGCCTTGATCGTGCCGCTGTAAATGCGCACGAAAGACAACTGGCCCAGATGCTTGTCCGCCATGATCTTGAAGACCAAGCCGGCAAACGGCGCGCTCGCATCGGGAGGCCGCGCTTCAACTTCTTCGGTCTTGGGATTGATACCTTCAACCGGCGGCACATCCAGAGGCGACGGCAGATAGTCAACAACCGCGTCAAGCAGTGTTTGTACGCCCTTATTCTTGAAGGCCGACCCGGTGACGACCGGAACGAGCTTGAGCTCGATGGTTCCTTTTCGGAGCGCCTTGCGAATCTCTTCTTCGGTGATCGTTTCACCTTCGATGTACTTGTGCATCAAGCCATCGTCGACGCTGGCAACAGCCTCGATCAATTTCTCGCGGGCCGCTTCGGCGGCTTCCTGGAGTTCCGCGGGAATCTCTGCGGTTTCATATTCCGCGCCCTTGGTCTCATCGTTCCAGATCAAGCCCTTCATCGCGATTAGATCGATGACGCCCTTTAACTGATCTTCGAGACCGATGGGGATTTGAATTGCGACGGGATTTGCACCAAGCCGGGTAATGATTGACTCAAAAGAACGATCAAACGAAGCACCAGCACGATCGAGTTTGTTAATGAAACAAATTCTCGGAACGCCATACTTGTCGGCCTGGCGCCAAACAGTTTCAGATTGCGGCTCGACGCCCGCGACGCCGTCAAACACTGCTACCGCACCGTCAAGCACGCGCAGCGAGCGTTCAACCTCCATCGTGAAATCGACGTGGCCCGGCGTATCGATAATGTTAATGCGATATTCGTTTTTGTTGCGTTCCCAGAAACAGGTAGTCGCAGCGCTGGTAATCGTAATACCGCGCTCCTGCTCCTGCTCCATCCAGTCCATGGTCGCCGTACCCTCGTGCACTTCGCCAATTTTGTGCGAGACGCCCGTGTAATAAAGGATGCGCTCCGTGGTGGTGGTCTTACCGGCATCGATGTGGGCCATGATGCCGATATTCCTGAACTTGTTTAGATCGTGCTTAGCCATGATTCGTGAATCGTGAATCGTGAATCGTAAATAAAGGTTTTTTGAATTTTCAGTTTCTATTTACGATTTACGATTCACGATTTACCGTCTTTAGAACTTGTAATGCGCAAACGCCTTGTTTGCGTCAGCCATGCGGTGCGTATCTTCCTTCTTCTTCACCGAGTTGCCGCGGTTGTTTGCCGCATCGAGTATTTCGCCGGCCAGCCGATCGGTCATGGTCTTTTCGCCGCGACCACGCGCATAGGAAACAATCCAACGAATCGCCAGGGCTCCGCGTCGTTCAGCATGAACCTCGATGGGCACCTGATAAGTAGAACCACCAACGCGTCGTGATTTCACTTCGACGGTCGGTTTGACGTTGTCAATCGCTCGCTTGAAAACCTTAAGCGGCTCTTCACCGGTCTTGTCGCCAATCTGGTGCATGGCCGTATAAAAGATGCCTTCAGCCAGCGACTTCTTGCCGCCCCACATGATGCCGCTAATAAACTTCGTCACCAGGGGACTGTTGTAAACCGGATCGGGAAGTACTTCGCGTCGTTCTGCAACTCTTCTTCTAGGCATAATATTCAATTACGAATGTTGAATGATGAACGATGAATTCATCACTCAGCGTTCATCATTCAGCGTTTATTTTCCTGCGGCCTTCGGCCTCTTGGCGCCATACTTCGAACGCCCTTGCTTGCGATCTGATACACCAACCGAATCGAGGGTTCCGCGAATAACGTGATAGCGCACACCCGGCAGGTCCTTCACGCGGCCGCCGCGGATTAGAACAATCGAGTGCTCTTGCAGGTTGTGGCCGACGCCCGGAATGTAGGTGGTGACCTCAATACCGTTTGTCAGGCGAACACGCGCGACCTTGCGCAGGGCGGAGTTTGGCTTCTTAGGCGTCTGCGTATAAACACGCGTGCACACTCCCCGCTTTTGCGGTGAACTCTGGAGTGCTGGACTGGCCGTTTTATACTTAACTGCCTGGCGGCCTTTGCGAACAAGCTGGTTTATCGTCGGCACTGTCTTTCCTCTTTTAACTCTGCGAAAAATGCGGGCTGTACTTCAGCGCGCAAAAAGGCGTTACCTGCCTCTTTCCGGAACCGGTGGATTAACCACTTCGTCCGGCAGTCAGCGCAGGCGAGCTGCCCTGGTCAATAGTTTCTAGTTCGGGACGTTCTGAATCGCTATGGGGGGCGGGTGTGGATTCTGGCTTCCCTGGAGCCAAACTTTTCTGTGGCGTCGCATGTCTGGGACGAGAATCCCGATTCATCGGAATTTCGAACGCGAGCCTGCGCTGGAGCTACGGCAAAACCGGAGCGACGCAGGCGACTTACGCCACAATAATTGTCAAAACCGGACGGGCACAATTGCCGCCGGGCAACGCCTCCACACCTACAGAACCTACCGGACGTTGCATTGTTGACTTCAGACTGTCAGTCCGAAACCGTGCATATTAATTGCCAACGTGGGGACTGTCAAGCGGGGGTTGGGCTTGGGTGCTGAGGCAGCCTTCAGAGCGGGAGGGTTTGTTTCAAAATTCAGATTTCCTTGCCGCCTTTCGCTCCAGTAATGGCAAACCGTTCAGGTTTTACACGACGTCGGGTGGCCTTGCACAGAAACTCGGCGAAGCCGACTAAATCAGAACCGGGAGCGAACCGGGGCCCCCAAGCGGGCAGCCCGCTTGGGGTGGTGGTAGTGACCGTGTCGCTGCTCATCTATGAAAGCGATGGTTGAAAGTGAAACCCACTGCTTTTCTTTCCGAAGGAACCCGGTCGCTATCGCTCCCGGTCTGATACCGCTTCGCGAATCCCTTCGTTCGACTTTTTACGCAAAGCCACGTCGGGTTGGTTTACGCAGCGGAGCTCAGCAGCCGCCAAGCTCCCCAACCGATCCCTCCCAGAACCAATAGCAAAAGCACGATAGCGCCAAAAATGATGAGCTTAAATTTTCGATAGCGGTTCCTGTCAGGTGGCGCTAGCGAGCCTTGCGGAAAATATGGTGGTGGAGTGTACGTTGCCATTCCTTCTCCTTCTGTTCAACCTGGCGGACGCTCATCGCGGGCGCCGATTACTGTTCGAGTTAGACTTGGATGAAGGCTTTGAAGATTTAGTGGGCGAATCAGAGGCCTCCGCGTTTTCGTTCCCATTTTCGGGTTTCTTTTTCTTCAGGAGATCTTCCTGATGTTTCTTGCCTGCGCGAATACGTTTCGCGCCTTCCCGCGCTTCCTCCAGCGCGTCTTCCGCCCGATAGTTTTCGGGATCAATCTCCAATGATTTCGAGAATGCACTCACGGCCTCGTCATACTGAGCCAGCTTCGACAAAGCCAGCCCCAGGTCGTAATAGATGTCGGCATCGTCTTCCTTAAGGCGCGTGGCCTGACGGTATTCTTTTACCGCCTCGTTGTAGAGCCGGAGGCCCGCATAGGTTTGGCCCAGATTGTAATGCGCTTCAGCGTCTTTGCTGTTCTCTGACAAATACTTCTTATATTTCTCGATTGCCTTCTTATAAGCTTCCTCAGCCTCATCATCTTTAGCGAGCGCTTCAAACGTGAGTCCTAAACGAAAATAACCTTCGGCGATATTCGGATCCAGCTTGATCGCTTGCTGAAAGGCCTCTACCGCTTTTTCATCTCGATCATCGCGGTAGAACTCTTTTCCCTGGTCGAGGTACATGCGCGCCTGCGACACTTGCTCGGCATTCGCCGCTATTGCCGCGTTGGCGTTCACATTCGCGTCTTCCGCCTTTTTCCTTGAACAGGCCAGTTGACCACACAAGAGAAAAGAGATGACGATAACGAGGGCTGGCTTCATTCGGCTTTTACCAGGTTTAAGATCCAGGGAGATGTTTCGGATGCCCACCTATCTACTTGAATTTGGTACGTGAGTCAAACCAGACCGGTGTCACAGTGTGATGCAGATTCGTCAACTGACTACCAACTACAGAACCCAGGACGGAAGCGCAGGATGCTGGAAGTCGGTCAAGACTATAAGTAAGAAATTGTAGTGCTCGATACTTCCTCGATCCTGCGCTACCGCGCTGGGTTCTGTAACTGGGTTGCGTGATAAACTTGTGGAATTAGGCGGCTATTCCCCCTATTTTTGAATCAACTGCTACTTCTCTATGAGTTTCGCCGGTCCCAAGGTCATGGCGGACTCGCGAACTTGCAATGCCGGAAAAGGAGTCGAAATGTTGAGACACGAGCGTCGCCTTATTGGTTTATTTCTACCAATTGCCCTGGTAGGAATCTTTGCGTTTGCCGCTTCAGCCAACGCCCAGAAAAAGGTAAAGATCGAAACACGGACCTTTACGCCTCCGAACCTGAGCGTGTCGGCAGACCCTCAGGTGATTCAGGTTTGCGAAGGAGCAGGACCTGCACTCGTGCAACTAAATGCGCGTGCAACTTCCGACTATCCAATTCGCTATCGTTGGACCACCAACGCCGGCCGCATCACGGGTGACGGCGCGACGGTGAGTTGGGACCTCTCCGGCGTGCAACCTGGTTATTACAAAGCTTACGTCGACATCGATACCGGCAGTGGCGATGAAGCGTGTCAGGCATTTTCATCCACCTCGGTAGTTGTGAATCGTTGTCCACCGCCACCGCCTGTTTGTCCCAACGTTTCCATCATTTGTCCTGAACGGGGCGAGGTCGGACAGCCACTTACATTCTCGTCGAATGTCACCGGCGGCACGCCGGGTGTCCCGGCTGTTTATAACTGGACGGTTTCCGCGGGCCGCATCATTGATGGTCAGGGAACACCCAGCATCCGCGTCGACACCGCTGGGCTGGCTGGTCAAACTGTGACTGCGTCACTCTCAATGGGTGGATACACGCTGGATTGCAGCGCGACGTGCTCAGTACAGTTTCCGGTGCCTGTTGAATGCCGAAAGTTTGACGAATACCCGACGATCTCTTACAACGACGAGAAAGCCCGGCTGGACAACTACGCTATCCAGCTACAGAACGATCCCACCGCGACGGCTTTTGTGATTGTTTATCCTGGTCAACGTGGCCGCCCGGGTGATGTACAAAAACAGACGACGCGGCTCGTTGATTATTTGGTCAACTCGCGTGGCATCAGCGCTCAACGGATCGTGACGTTGGTTGGACCATCCAGAGAAGTACTACTCGTCGAACTCTGGCTCTGCCCGCAAGGCGCCCGGCCGCCGAACCTCGTTCAATAGAACCAAGGCAGCTTGAAACCATAAGGCCGGCGGGAGCAAAAGCTCGCGCCGGTCTTTTACTGTTATACTCCTCGCCCCCTAAGCCCCCAACCGATTAACTGCGCCCGTTCAGAGTTCAGCTGAATCTTGTCAGTACCACCTGCGTTAGCGGGTGGGTTAGTCCGCAATGTACCCACCCGCTAACGCAGGTGGTCCGACATGCGGAGCTACCTGGAGAATAATCGATGGCAGAAGCCTCGTTTGAAGTCTTAATTGTCGGTGGTGGTCCGGCTGGCCTGAGTGCCGCCCTTGTGCTCGGGCGATGCAGAAGGCGGGTGCTCATTTGCGACGCGGGCCAACCACGCAATGCAGCGTCACATGGACTTCACGGTTTTCTAACTCGTGATGGCACCCTGCCGGCGGAGTTTCTGGCTATCGCGCGGGAGCAACTGCGGCCCTACGAAACGGTTGAGCTGCGAAGCGTTAAGGTTGAATCTGCGAAACGACTGCCAAAGGGTTTTGAGCTTACTCTCGACAACGGCGAAACTGTTTCAGCTCGCAAACTGCTCCTGGCTACAGGCGTTGTAGACGATCTTCCGAAGCTTGATGGATTACGGGAATTCTACGGCCGTAGCGTGTTTCATTGTCCCTACTGCGACGGTTGGGAGATGCGCGATCAGCCGTTGGCCGTCTACGGGAACGGTGAAAGCGGCTCAGGACTGTCGATTGAACTGACCCTGTGGAGCCGTAACGTTATCCTGTGCACAGATGGACCATCGCAGCTAACTGCGGAACAGTCGGATCGTCTTGCCCGGCATAGTATCGAAGTACGGGAAGAAAAGATCGGTCGGCTGGAAGGAAACGATGGCGTCCTGGCCTCCCTCGTTTTCACTAATGGTGACCGGCTGGAAAGGCGAGCAATGTTTTTCAGTAGCGGCCAGAGGCAGGGATCGAATCTGGGTAAACAACTGGGTTGCAAGTTTACCGAAGATGGGTGTGTGGCGACTGGTGAATATGAAGCGACGAGCGTGCCAGGCCTTTATGCCGCTGGCGATGCGTCGCGCTTAGTGCAGTTTGTGATCGTTGCGGCTTCGGAAGGGGCTCAGGCGGGGGTGGCAATTAATAAAGAATTAATCAAAGAAGATCTAAAGTGACTGGGCGCTGGAGGCCTCTCCTTGGAGTGCGCCGCCTTGTCGGCGCTTTGGTCCAACCGAGCGAAATTTTGACTTGAGCGCCGGCAGCATCTCTGACATCGACGCGGCGCCAGGCCGCCGCGGGCCAAAGCGGCGACAAGACGCCGCACTCCAAGGAGGCGCCTCTACAAAAGGCGCCTCTATAGTCGATCAGACACTTACGATTCCTTTTCCCGGATGACGTCCGTCGCCTTCTTGTCCGCGCGTAAACCCTTAAACGATGGATGCCTGATCGAACCATCCGCAGTCCACTCGGTAAACTCCACTTCGCCCACCAACTTCGGCCTCGCCCAGTGTGCATCACGCAGCCCGGGGTCTTTTGGTTTCAACGCAAACGGCATCGTGTCCTGCACAATCGCATCCAGCTTTGCCTGCAACTCCAAACGTTGCTTGATGCTGAAGCCGGTGCCGACCCGGCCGGCGTAGATCAGTTTTCCTTTGTCATACACTCCAAGTATTAGCGAACCAAATCCAGGAAAGCCTTTCTTTGAGGGCGTGTAGCCGGCAATTACAAACTCCTGGCGTTTGTTGCACTTCACCTTCAACCAATTCTTATTCCGTGTGGACTCATACGTTGAATCGGCTCGTTTGGAAATGATCCCTTCAATACCGTATTCGCAGGCTTGGTTGAAAAACTGTTCACCGTTTCCCACCACGTGATCGCTGTAACGCAGTTGGCCCTTGGATTTGTCGGGAGTCAAAAGGCTTTCGAGTACCGATTTGCGCTCAACCAAGGTCGTCCTGGTAAGGCTGTAGCCGTCCAGATAAATGACATCAAAAATTTGATAGACAAAAGTAGCACCGGCGCTACTCATCGACTGCTGCAGACTCTGAAAATTACTGCGCCCTTGCTTATCAACCACGACCACTTCTCCGTCGAGAATCGCAGTTTTCACGGGCAGCGCCTTGAGGACTTTGATCAAATTTCTAAACTTCTCAGTCCAGTCCTTACCATTACGACTCCAGAATCTCACCTCGGTGGGCGTAATGTGCACCAGCATTCGGTAGCCATCAAACTTCAATTCGTGCAGCCATTCGTCGCCTTCGGGCGCTTCGCTAACGAGGGTTGCAAGCTGAGGTTGAACAAACCCGGGCATCGCAGCCTTGCGTGCACCGGGAACCTTTTTGGGATCAACATTCATAAGTAGGACGTGCCGCTTCGACAAACTGCAAAGTGTGTCCTGCCTGATCGATTTCTTCGATCTTTTACGCGTTAGTCATAGGACACCATTTATAAGGATACAGGCTGGAATCTATCCGAATTCCCGAACGCGCTTGTTAGCCTGGTATTTGAGGGTTTAATATCTTCCCCAGCCTTTAGTTCTCAGAAAAATTTCCCCGTCATTAGCAAGTGGGGCTGTAGCCCGACTAATAACCGGGGCAGTAGCCCGACCGTTAGGGAGGGCGCCAAGTTGCAAAACGCCCTCCCTAACGGTCGGGCTACTGCCCCGACTGTAGAAGTAGAATACCCGCAGGAGACAATTATGTTGAAGGCAAAAAAGAACTTATTAACGCTTTTGTCCCTCGTGCTGTTAGCGGCGGCGAGCTTTCCCGCCCATGCGCAGGACGCAAAAAATAAGGATAAGGCAGAGAAGAAAGTCTACACCGGCCCCGCAGTGATGTGGCGGGCGCCCGAGGACATTGAATCGCGCAATCTGCTGATAGGCGCTGGCGGAGAAGCCATGAAGCCTGATCTTTCGCGCGTTACTTTCGTTGAGGTAAAAGAGGGTGGTTGGTCTACCAAGTTCCGCGTTACCGATGGTAAAGGCAATGAATGGGTGGCGAAACTTAGTAAAGAAGCGCAACCCGAAACCGCAGCTAATCGTTTACTGTGGGCCATTGGTTACGAGACGGAGATCGCTCACCTCGTTCCTGAGTTGGTGATCCAGGGAAAAGGAACCTTTAAGAACGTCAAACTCGAAGCCCGACCCAACGATGTTAAGCGAGATGGATACTGGCTGTGGGCCAGTAATCCATTCGTCGGCAAACCGGAGTTTCAGGGTTTGAAGATCATGATGGTGCTCTTCAATAACTGGGACATGAAAGACGACAACAACGCGATTCTTGCGGTCAAGGGTGATACAAATTCCGAACGTCGCTTCATCATCAGTGATCTTGGAGCCACCTTCGGAAAGACCGGCGGCATCATTTCACGCAGCCGTAATAAGCCATCCGATTACGTCAAAGCAGAGTTTGTGAGAGGGGTTAAGGGAAATGTAGTCGACTTTAACTACGGCGGCAAAATGGGGAAGGCCTTTGATGGCATTACCGTTGACGACGCGAAGTGGGTAGCTTCATGGTTGAGCCGGCTGAGCGACGAACAGCTCAAGGATGCTTTCCGCTCGGCCAACTATACCCCTGAAGAAGTTGACCAACTCGCCGCAGCGGTGCGCTCGAGGATCAACGCACTTGCTAACCTGTCATCAAACCGGGCCTCGAACTAAAAGCTTAGCTTATTTGCAAATAAAAAGACCGGCTCGCGCCGGTCTTTTTTGTTTAACAGGCATTCCTGCCTAACGCTGCTACGTTAGATGTGGGCGCGGAGGTTATTCCCGCAACTCAGACCGACAGAAATGTCCGTCCTACTCCGTCACGTCAGCTTCGCCTTCACCACCGACTGCGGGAACCAGCGGTTCCCTCACCAGCGGCTCGCGCACTGGCGGCACTGGAACGTCCTGGCCGCCGACGATATCCGGAAACTCGTCCAGGTCGCGCTCGCGCGCCTGATCGATTGATTCATCGCGGTCGATGTCCACGTTGCGGTAGTACTCCATGCCCGTCCCGGCCGGAATCAACCGCCCCATGATTACGTTCTCTTTCAACCCGCGCAGGTAGTCGATGCGGCCTGAAATTGCCGCCTCGGTTAGTACACGCGTGGTCTCCTGAAACGATGCCGCGGAGATAAACGAATCGGTCGAAAGCGAAGCCTTCGTGATTCCCAGAAGCAGCGGTTCGGCCTGTGCGACCTCACCGTCGTTTCCGACGACGCGCTCGTTTTCGTCAGTAAAGCGGAAGCGGTCGACCTGCTCCTCGAGCAGGAAGTCTGTATCGCCGACTTCCTTGATCTTCACCCAGCGAAGCATCTGCCGCACGATAACTTCGATGTGCTTGTCGTTGATGTTCACCCCCTGCAGACGATAAACTTCCTGGATCTCGTTGACGAGATACTCCTGAAGTCGCTGCATACCAAGCACGCGCAGAATGTCGTGCGGGTTCAGTGGGCCGTCCATCAAAGCCTCGCCGGCACGGACGCGATCGCCTTCCTGCACGTTGATGTGTGTACCGCGCGGGATGTCATACTCGCGCTCCTCACCATCGTCGCCGGTAATAATCAGTTTGCGTTTACCCTTGGCGATGGGGCCCAGCGCGACCATGCCATCGATTTCAGACATGACCGCCGTCTCCGCCGGACGACGTGCTTCAAACAACTCGACGACGCGCGGCAAACCGCCGGTGATATCTTTGGTCTTGGTGGTTTCACGCGGGATCTTCGCGATGATGTCGCCGGGCTCGACGTTCTCCCCGTCGGCCACCATCAGGTTCGCACGCACAGGCATCTGGTAAGTCTTCAACACCTTGTTGCTGGCGCTGCGAATTTCCATACGTGGCTGCTTCTTCTCATCGGGCGAGTCTTTCACAACCATGCGCGACTGACCGGTAACCTCGTCTACTTCTTCATCAAAAGTGACGCCCTCTTTCAGGTCCTGGTACTTAACGTGACCGGCAACCTCCGTCAGGATTGCGAAGGTGAACGGGTCCCACGTGGCCAGCAATTGATCCTGCGTGACGCGCTCGCCGTCTTCGACGAGGATGTGCGCGCCGTAAACGATCTGATAACGCGCCGCTTCACGGCCGCGGTCGTCGATGATCGTCAACGAGCCGTTGCGGTTCATGGCGATGCGCTCGCCCTTGCGACTCTTGACCGTCTGCAGGTCAAGAAACTTGATCGTGCCATCCTGACGAGCTTCGTGCTTCGAAGACTCTTCCAGACGGGCTGTACCACCGATGTGGAACGTACGCATCGTGAGCTGTGTGCCCGGCTCGCCAATCGACTGCGCGGCAATCACGCCTACGGCTTCACCAATCTCAACCGGACGACCCGTTGCCAGGTTTCGACCGTAGCACTTGATGCAGCAGCCACGTCGCGATTCGCAGGTCAACACCGAACGAATACGAACACGCTGCACACCCGAGCGCTGAATCTCGGCCGCAAGGTCTTCATCAATTTCCGAGTTGGACTCGACGATTACTCGACCTTCAACCGGATCCATCACCTCTTCCAGCGCAATTCGACCGACGATGCGGTCACGCAGCGATTCAATCTCTTCCCCGCCCTCAACGATGGCGCTGGCGCCGATGCCGCGGAGTGTGCCGCAATCCGGCTCGCTGATGATCACGTCCTGGGCCACGTCAACCAGACGCCGGGTCAGATAACCCGAGTCGGCTGTCTTCAGGGCCGTGTCGGCAAGACCCTTGCGCGCGCCGTGCGTCGAGATGAAGTACTGAAGCACGTCGAGGCCTTCGCGGAAGTTTGCCTTGATCGGCGTCTCGATGATTTCGCCAGATGGCTTAGCCATCAGTCCGCGCATACCCGCTAGCTGGCGAATCTGCTGCGCGCTACCACGAGCACCCGAGTCGCTCATCACCAGGATTGGATTCAGCTCGCCGGACGACTTCTCACGCTCGTCCATCGCTTTGAACATTTCCTTCGCGACTTTGTCAGTCACTTCCGACCAGACGGCGATGACTTTGTTGTAACGTTCGCCGGAGGTGATCACGCCGTCGAGGTATTGCTGCTCGACCGCAATCACGTCCTTCTCGGCTTTATCAACCAAAGGCTTCTTCGCATCCGGGGTAACGAGATCGTCAATGCCAATCGAGATGCCTGCTTTGGTCGCATACAGGAAGCCAAGGTTCTTCAGGTCGTCGAGCATCTTCACAGTCATCTCGTGTCCGAGACGGATATGCGAATAGTTGACGAGGGACTGCAGACCCTTCTTCTTAAGCGTGCCATTAAAAAACGGCAAGCCCGGCGGAATCGAATCGTTGAAGATGACACGGCCAACAGTTGTATCAATTACGCGGCGCACATCTTCCTGCACGGCGGCACGCAGAATATCCTGTGGATCGTGCTCCTGCGTCAGATCGATCAGGTCGCCCTGGATGCGAAGTTTTATTGGCGTTTGGGTCGTAACTTCTTTGGCGTCGAGTGCGAGCAGGACCTCTTCCAGCGAAGCAAACACGCGGCCCTCGCCCTTGGCGCCGGGTTTGTCACGCGTCAGGTAGTAGATTCCCAGAACGATATCCTGCGAAGGCACCGCGATGGGCTGACCACTCGCCGGGCTGAGGATGTTGTTGCTGGAAAGCATCAACACGGCAGCTTCGATCTGCGCTTCAGGCGACAAAGGAATGTGGACCGCCATCTGGTCACCGTCGAAGTCAGCGTTGAATGCCGTACAGACGAGCGGGTGAATCTTGATGGCTTTGCCCTCAACCAGTACTGGCTCGAACGCCTGAATACCTAGACGGTGAAGCGTCGGCGCACGGTTTAGCAGCACCGGATGCTCGCGAATGACTTCCTCGAGGATGTCCCAAACTACGGGTTCCTGTCGCTCGACCATCTCGCGAGCTTGCTTGATAGTCGCTGCATGACCCTGCTTCTCGAGCTGGTTGTAAATGAACGGTTTGAAGAGCTCGAGCGCCATCTTCTTCGGCAAGCCGCATTGATGCAGTTTCAGCTCAGGTCCTACAACGATTACAGATCGCCCCGAATAGTCGACGCGTTTGCCCAACAGGTTCTGGCGGAAACGGCCCTGCTTGCCTTTGAGCGTTCCACTCAAAGACTTCAGCGGACGATTGTTAACTCCACGCAGCACGCGGCCACGCCGCCCATTGTCAAATAACGCGTCAACAGCTTCCTGAAGCATGCGCTTTTCGTTGCGCACAATCACTTCCGGCGCACGCAGCTCCATCAGCTTCTTCAAACGGTTGTTACGATTGATGACGCGGCGATAAAGATCGTTAAGGTCTGAAGTCGCGAAACGTCCGCCATCGAGCGGTACCAGCGGGCGCAGCTCAGGTGGAATTACTGGAATTACATCGAGAATCATCCACTCGGGACGATTGCCCGACTTGAGGAAACTGGTGGCCACTTTCAAGCGCTTCGAATATTTAAGCTTCTTCTGTTGCGACGTTTCTTCGCGCATCCGCTTGCGGAGCTCCGTCGCAAGCTCTTCAACCTTGACCATCGAAAGCAATTCTTTGATCGCTTCGGCGCCCATCTTGGCCACAAAGGCAGCCGGGTAGTCACGCACCAGCTCTCGATAGCGCTCGTCCGAAAGCAGCTCGCGCTCCTTGATTCCAGGGACGTCGCCGGGATCGATGACTATGTAAGATTCAAAGTAAAGGACCTTCTCCAGTTCACGCAGGGGAATGTCGAGCAGGTGACCAATGCGCGAAGGCAGTCCTTTGAAGAACCACACGTGCGAACACGGGCTGGCTAAATCGATATGACCCAAACGCTCACGACGCACCTTTGCCTGCGTGACTTCCACGCCGCACTTATCGCAGATCACTCCGCGATGCTTCATGCGTTTGTACTTTCCGCAGAGGCATTCCCAATCGGCTACCGGACCGAAGATGCGGGCGCAAAACAGCCCATCACGCTCCGGTTTAAACGTTCGATAGTTGATCGTTTCCGGCTTGGTAACCTCGCCATGTGACCACTGCCGGATTTTATCCGGCGAAGCCAGCGAGATACGGATTGCCTCAAAGTCAGGAGCTAATTGCGTCTTCTCTTGTTGGAATCGAAACACGGCGTTCTCCATTACCAATTGCCGAGTGCCAATTGCCGATTGGCGTCTCGCATGGGTTGTTCACTCCGCCTAACTTAGAATTTCTTATCGATATCCGAACTCCAACCGGCAATTGGAAATCGGCAATCGGAAATTATTCGGCCGCGCTGGTAATCAGCGCTTCACCGACTCCCTCCGCTTCACCTGCGCCGTTGCCTGCAACCTTCTTGTTGATAAGTTCAACATCAAGACACAGGGATTGCAGCTCGCGCACCAATACATTGAACGACTCAGGCAAACCCGGATCGAAGTCAGCTTCACCCTTGACGATAGCTTCGTAGATCTTCGAGCGTCCGGCCACGTCGTCTGACTTCGCAGTCAACAGCTCCTGGAGAATGTGGGCCGCACCGTATGCTTCGAGCGCCCAAACTTCCATTTCTCCGAATCGCTGTCCACCGAATTGCGCCTTGCCGCCCAGCGGCTGCTGGGTAATCAAACTGTATGGTCCAATCGACCGGGCGTGAATCTTGTCGTCGACCAGGTGCGAAAGCTTGAGCATGTAGATGTAACCAACGGTCACCTTCTGCTCAAACGGATCACCCGACAGTCCGTCGTAAAGAATCGCCTTGCCAGACTCGTTTACGATTTCCGGCAAACCAAGCTCAGAAGCACGATTGTTGGCCAACTCGAGTTTTTGTTTGATCTCTTTTTCAGTAGCTCCGTCGAATACCGGCGTCGCGAAGTGAACTCCGAGCACGCGTGCCGCCCAGCCAAGATGTGTTTCCAGAATCTGGCCCACGTTCATACGTGAAGGCACACCCAGCGGGTTAAGCACAATTTCTACCGGCGTTCCGTCCGGCAGGTAAGGCATGTCCTCTTCCGGAAGGATGCGGGCGATCACGCCCTTGTTACCGTGGCGTCCGGCCATCTTGTCGCCCACTGAAAGCTTGCGCTTCATGGCGATAAAGACCTTCACCATCTTGATAACACCAGGCGCGAGTTCATCACCCTGGCGCAGCTTGGCGATCTTCTCCTCGTAAATGTCTGAAAGGATTTTGATCTGGCGTTCCGTGCGTTCTTCGTATTCCTTGATTTCCGCACCAACGTCGACACGCGACGAAGCCATTTGAACTTTACGAAGTGCTTTCGGATCCACGTCCGCCAGCATCTCGGGTGTGATCGCAATGCCTTTCGGAATTACGACTTCACGATTCACGGTCAGATCAGTTGATAGCTTGCGGCCTTCCAGCAACTCACGAATTCGCTGGTCGCGCTGTTCGCGCAAAATACGAATCTCGTCTTCAAGGTCGCGTCGGAGACGGTCTTCTTCTTCCTGCTCGATCGCGAGGGAACGGGCGTCTTTCTCCTGGCCTTTGCGTGTGAACACCTGGACATCAACGACTGTGCCGTCGATTCCCGGAGGCGAAACCAGGGAAGCATCTTTCACGTCGCCGGCTTTTTCACCGAAGATTGCGCGCAAAAGTTTCTCTTCGGCCGTGAGCTGCGTTTCACCTTTCGGCGTAACCTTGCCCACCAGAATCGAACCAGGTTTGACCTGGGCGCCGATGCGGATGATGCCGCTATCGTCCAGATCGCGAAGCATGTTTTCACCGACATTGGGGATGTCACGTGTGATTTCTTCCGGACCCAGCTTGGTATCGCGGGCTTCGATCTCCAGCTCTTCAATGTGAATCGAGGTGTAGTAATCCTCTTTCACCAGCCGCTCGGAAACGAGTATTGCGTCTTCGAAGTTGTACCCCCGCCATGGCATAAAGGCGACGAGAACATTTCGACCAAGAGCCAACTCACCACGATCGGTGCAAGGCCCGTCAGCGATTACCTGCCCCTTCTCAACCCGCTCGCCAACGTGCACGATTGGACGCTGGTTGATACAGGTGTTCTGATTCGAACGCTTGAACTTGATCAAGGTGTAAATGTCTGCGGTCACTTCTCGAGAGATAGTGCCGTCAACATTGTGGTCCGCCTTGATGATCAAACGTTCGGAGTCCACATAATCCACTACGCCGTCACGCTTGGCAGTTACCACTGCGCCCGAATCGCGCGCCGTAGTCTTTTCCATTCCGGTACCGATATACGGCGCCTCTGCACGTAGCAACGGCACAGACTGGCGTTGCATGTTCGAACCCATCAAAGCGCGGTTGGCGTCGTCGTTTTCAAGGAACGGAATCAGCGAAGCGGCCACCGAAACCAGCTGCTTCGGCGACACGTCGACGTATTCAATATCTTTGCGCAGAGCGAGAATGAACTCGCCGGCTTTACGTGCTGCGTTACGTTCGTTAACGATGTAGCCAGCGTCATCCAATTCAATGTTGGCCTGACCGACGACGTGCTTGTCTTCTTCCCAAGCTGTCAGATAAAACGGCCACGGTTCAAAGTCAGCCTTGCGGCCGTCCGCCGCCACCTTCTTATTGGCCTTCTCGACGTCTTCGAGCGGCAGGTGTTCACCGTGCTTAAGCTTGGTATCGCCGCCGTTAAGTACGCGCACGTATTCGACGACGCTGCCGTCGGTAACCTTGCGGTAAGGAGCCTCGATAAAACCAAACTCATTGATGCGCGCGAAACACGAGAGACTGGAGATCAAACCGATGTTTGGACCTTCAGGCGTCTCGATAGGACAGATGCGGCCATAGTGAGTCGGGTGAACGTCACGGACTTCGAATCCGGCGCGTTCACGCGATAGACCACCTGGTCCCAGCGCCGACAAGCGGCGTTTGTGGGTAATTTCCGACAGCGGGTTCGTTTGATCCATGAACTGCGAGAGCTGGCTGGAACCAAAGAACTCGCGCACGGCCGCTGTCACGGGTTTGGCATTGATCAAGTCCCGCGGCATAGTCGTCTGCATTTCCTGGTGAATCGACATCTTCTCTTTGATTGCGCGTTCCATGCGCTCGAGACCGATGCGAAACTGGTTTTCCAATAGTTCGCCTACGGCGCGCACGCGTCGATTGCCCAGGTGATCGATGTCGTCCGCCTGATACTCCGATGGGTTCTTCCGCATCTTCAAGACGTAGGAGACGACTTCGTAAAAGTCTTTCGCCGACAGCAATGGATCGTTGATCCGATCGCGCTCCGGCTTGCCCATCTTGATGTTGAACTTCAAGCGGCCCACGCGTGAGAAATCAAACTTGCGTGGATCGAAAAACATCGCTTCCAAAAGCTTGTAGGCAGTCTGTACTGTCGGCGGATCGCCGGGACGCATCTTGCGATAAATCTCCAATAACGCGTCGACCGGCTTAGTGATCACGTCTTTCTTCAGGGTTTGGGCCAGGATTGGTCCAATGTCATCGCGCTCGGGGAAAAACACGGTGAAGCTGTCGATGCCACCTTCGACGATCTCCTGAAGCTTGGCAGGCGTGATCTCATTGTTTGCCTCGAGAATTACCTCGCCGCTTTCTTTGTTAACGATGTCGGAGACCGCGTGCGCGCCGTCGAACTGCGCAGTGTCGATTTCGACTTCGCCGATGTTCGCCTTACGCAGGCCTTCGAGTGCGGTGTGGGTAACTTTCTTGCCGGAACGAACGATGGGTTCGGGGCCACGTCCTTTGATATCAAAATCTACCTTCATCCCGACCAGGTTCGTCGCGCCCTGTTCGGGCACCTGGGCCATCAGACGCCCATCTTCCACACGAATCTCATCGGTAACGTAAAGCGCGCGCAGGATGTCCTCATCACCAAACGAGGCATTCTTCACTCGATCTTCCAGCGCTGAGTCACTCTTAACCAGCTTGCCGTCTACTTCCTTGCCGAACCAAAGCCCCAGCGCTCGCAGGAAAATTGTCGAAAGAAACTTTCGCTTTCCGACACGCACGTAGAGGAGGTTTTTCTGGTCGTATTCAAACTCAACCCAGGAACCGCGGTAAGGAATGATCTTCGCGATGTAGATGGCGCCGCGTTTGAAGAAAACGCCGGGCGAACGGTGAAGCTGCGACACGATGACGCGTTCTGTACCGTTAATGATGAAGGTACCGTTGTCCGTCATCAACGGGATTTCGCCGAAGAAGACCTCTTCCTCTTTGATGTCCCGGATCGACAGTGCTTCTGTTTCAGGATCTTTATCGTAGACGGTCAGCCGGATCTTGACCTTGAGAGGCACGCTGTAGCTCATGCCACGTTCCTGGCACTCCTGCTGATCGTGCTTATGCTTCAGACCTACGGGTTCGCCGCAGTTTTCGCAAAGCTGAGGCCGGACGGAGTTGAAGGTACCGCATTTGTGGCAGAGCGTTTCGCCTGCGGCTAAGGGATTTACTTTGATAGTCGAACCGCAATGTTTGCAGTTCGCTCTCAGGTAGTTCAAACCTTCAAGGCGGCCGCACTTACACTGCCAGTTTCCAATTTGGTATTCAACGAAATCGAGGGTGGCCGTGCCGCGAAAGTCGGAGATGGGGAATACCGACTCAAACACGGCTTGTAGACCGGTGTTCTCACGTTCCTCAGGCAGAAAATCCATCTGCAGGAAGCGGTTGTACGACTCGCGTTGAATCTCAATCAGGTTCGGAATGCGCACCGCGGTGGAGATCTTGGAAAAGTCCACACGCTCAGGCGCCTGACTCGTTCGTTTTCCCAATCCTGTGTTTACTTGTTGAAGCAGATTTGCAGACATGAGAGGTCCCTTACTAGATTTGTGAATGTGAAATTCGGATTGCGGATTCTTAGGGGCTGGTTCCTAATTTCGCGATCCAAAATCCGCATTCCAAAATACGTCGGCGCGGTCAGAGCGCAGAACGCCCCGACCGCTTATTCACCAAAAGCGGCTGTTTCGTGGTCAAATTTGTTCAGAGTAATGCCAGCGCCTCAATACTCTCTTAACTTACGCACCAAAACTACGAGTGTCAAGCCAACCATTCAGTCGCGATTCCTGGGTCCTGAGTCCGGAACCAACGAGCCGTGTTAACGACTCTCGACTCCGGACTCAAGACTCCCAGACTGCAATTACTTAACTTCGACAGTTGCGCCTGCGTCCGTCAGCTTCTGTTTGATCGTCTCAGCCTCTTCCTTGGACACGCCTTCCTTGACGGCCTTCGGTGCTGCTTCGACAAGATCCTTCGCTTCCTTCAGACCCAGCGCCGTGACTTCGCGGACAACTTTGATCACGTTGATCTTGTTGCCGCCGACGGCTTGAAGGACCACGTCAAACTCGGTCTTCTCCTCGGCCGGAGCTGCCGCTTCGCCGCCACCGCCGCCTGCTGCGGGAGCTGCCACAGCCGCAGCCGCAGCTGAAACGCCGAAGGTCTCTTCCAACTCTTTCACAAGCTGCGAAGCTTCCAGAAGGGTCATGCTCTTCAAAAACTCAATTACATCTTCACGTGTTGCTGCCATGATTACTTTCTATCCTCCTCAACTAGGGTTCCTAGTGCTACGGTTGTTGTTAATGCAGCAGGAGAACCCACGGAACGTTTCCACGAATTGATTGCATCTCAATTCACTGAAACGTCGGAGCAGTAAGACGACCTGACTATCGTCAAGCTCGTTGTCCGCGTCCGGCCCTGTGCTTTCAATTGCGGAATGCGGATTTTTGATTGCGGAATCCGCAATCCGAATTCTGCATTCCAAAATTCTCAGGCGGCTTCCCCGCCCTTTTGATCACCAATCTGCTTAACCACGATTGCCAGGTTACGCGGCACCGCCGAAATGACGGTCACCAACCTCTGTGCCTGAGCGTTGATTAAGAACAGAATTTTCGAAATCAGTTCTTCTTTAGAGGGCAGGCTGGCAATTGCTTCGACGTCGCGGAGCTCCACAACCTTGCCTTCGACGATCCCAACCTTGAACGTAAAAACATCAGGATTCGCTTTTGTAAACTTCGCGATCGCCTTCGAGAGGTTCACCGGATCCTGACCGCTCAGCGCGACGGCAGTCACGCCTTTAAATTGGTCCGACGCCTGCTCTAGTGGTGTTCCTTCAGCGGCCTTGCGCGCCAGCGTGTTCTTAACTACTGAGTAGCTAACACCGGCCTCGCGCAATTGATTGCGTAGTTCCTGATCCTTGGGAACAGTCATCCCCTTGAACCCAACCACCATCGCCGCCTTCGCGTTTCTAAATTGCTCTGTGAGAGCTTCCAGGTCTTTTTGCTTCTGCGCTTTGCTTTTCATCTGAGTAGCTCCTCACTCCTATTTCACGTAGGCCGCTTCGTCCAGCAATACTCCCGGACTCATGGTTGCCGCCAAATTCACCTTCTTAACGTACTTGCCTTTGGCAGTGGACGGCTTAGCCTTCACTACTGCCTCGAGCAAAGCTTTGGCGTTGTCGCGCAGCTTGTCGGATTCAAAGGAAACTTTGCCGACCGGCACGTGAACCACTCCCGTTTTGTCCACCCGATATTCGACCTTGCCGGCCTTGGTTTCTTTGACCGCAGTCTTTACGTCGAAGGTGACCGTTCCGGTTTTAGGGTTGGGCATAAGACCACGCGGGCCCAGGACCTTTCCCAGTGCTCCCACGAGTCGCATCATGTCCGGGGTGGAGATAACAGCGTCGAAATCGAGCCAGCCCTCTTTAATCTTGTTGACCATGTCTTCGCCGCCAACAAAATCAGCGCCAGCTTCTTCAGCCTCTTTAATCTTGTCGCCCTGCGCGATCACCAACACCGACTTCGATTTCCCCAGACCGTGCGGGAGAACGATCGTGCCGCGCACAAGTTGATCCGCTTTTCTTGGATCAACTCCGAGCCACATGGTTAATTCAACTGTTTCATCAAACTTGGCGAAAGCGATCTCTTTGACCTTGGAGACGGCCTCCTCAAGATTATATTTCCGTCCGGCCTCAATCTTTTCGGCCGCAGCGTTGTACTTCTTTCCGTGCTTTTTCATTTCCTGTCTCCGAGGTGCATGCGAGATTTCGGATTGCAGATCGCTGAATGCCGAAGCGTTAGCCAATCGCCGTCCTTAATATCTCTCCCTCTCAAGTGCGGTTTAGATCATGATCCAATCCGCATTCCGAATTCTGAAATCACTCAATCGTAAGGCCCATCTGGCGGGCCGTTCCGCTAATTGTCTTTATCGCCGACTCCAGGTTGGTCGTGTTCAGATCCTGCATCTTGGTTTTTGCGATCTCTTCGATCTTTGCTTTCGAGATCGTGCCTACCTTCTCGCGATTAGGCTTACCAGAACCCTTGGGAATGCCGGCGGCCTTTTTCAGAAGGTCCGCGGCAGGCGGCGTCTTCGTTTCAAATGTAAACGAACGGTCGGCGAAAACCGTAATCACAACCGGGATTTTCAAATCCGGGTCCATTTGCGCGGTCTTCGCATTGAACGCCTTGCAGAACTCCATGATGTTCACGCCATGCTGACCCAGCGCCGGACCAATCGGGGGCGCCGGATTCGCCTTACCGGCGGGAACCTGAAGCTTGATGTAACCTGTTATTTTCTTTGCCATAAGCCATTGCCGATTTCCAATTGCCGATTGCCAATTGGCTATCTTTAAGATTCATTTCAATTTCAAACATGCGCGGCATAACGATCTCCAATCGGCAATCGGCAATTGGAAATCGGCAATGCCCTCACTCTTCTTCCGCGAAAGTTACCTTTTCAACGTCGAGGAAGTTCAACTCCACAGGGGTCGATCTTCCAAAGATTGTTACTGTCACTTTCAGAGTCGACTTGTCCTCGTTAACTTCTTCAACCTTGCCGGTAAAACTCTGGAACGGGCCTGACTTGATTCGCACCGTTTCCCCAGCCGCATATGAAAACTTAGGCTTGGGCTTTTCCGCCGCTTCAGCCTGCTGATTAACTATCTGGTCCACTTCCTGCGGAGTAAGCGGCGTCGGATTGTGTCCACCGACAAACCCGGTCACCTTAGGCGTAGACTTGATCAGGTGAAACACGTGGTCGGGAATATGTCCGCGCTCGTCGCATTCAATTTGCACCAGCACATACCCTGGATAAAACATTCGGGACGACTCGATCCTTTTATTGCCGCGCATCTCCACGACGGTCTCGGTCGGCACCAGAACTTTGGTGATCTCACCCTGCAGATCCATATCGCGGATCCGCGCTTCCAGGCTGTCACGCACCTTCTTCTCGTGTCCGGAGTATGTGTGAAGAATGAACCAATGCTGCATTAGTAACGCTTCCTTACCGATCAGGCTCCGGTCAACCAAGTCAGAAGTTGATTCAGCTGATTTAATAAAAACACCCATATGCGATCGACCATGGACAGATAAATCGCGAAAAAGATCACTGCTACGAGAGTGATAATTGTCGTGTTCTTGACCTCTTTTGCGCTGGGCCAGGACACGCGCCTCATCTCCGCGCGCACGTCGCGCAGGAACTGCGACAGGCGGCCGATCGGCCCTTCCCTGCGGCCACTCAATCCGCGTTCTCGCCGTGCTCCCCGACCTTCCACGCCTTCACCAAAGCGTGCGGCGCGCGGTGCCGGTGTGCCTGGCTGTTCTATGTCATCCATGATGTTGCCGAATTTAAAGCCAATCTCAAACAATCTTGGCAGGGGTACCAGGATTCGAACCCGGACTTTCGGTTTTGGAGACCGACGTGCTAACCGTTGACACTATACCCCTCCGCAGGGGTGACAAGTGACAGGTAACAGGTGACAAGCTAAGCGATCTTTCTCGTCACTTGTCACCCGTCACTCGTCACTACTTCGTTTCTTTATGATCAGTGTGTTGGCGGCAACGGCGACAGAACTTGCTAAACTCAAGCCGATCAGGCGTGGTCTTTTTATTCTTGGTCGTTACGTAGTTGCGGCTCTTGCATACACTACACTGAAGAACAATATTATCGCGTGGCATCTCTTTAAATCCTGATCTTTGTGCTTTGTTCTTAGTGCTTTGCTCTTTGTTGTTGAAGTGATCTGCGCATCAGGTATGCACAAAGCTCAAAGTTCAAAGCACAAAGCTCAAAAGTTCTATTCCACAACTTCCGAAACCGTACCCGCGCCCACCGTGCGACCGCCTTCGCGAATTGCGAACCGCAGCCCCTTCTCCATGGCAATCGGCGCAATCAGCTCGATCTCCATCGCCACGTTGTCTCCGGGCATCACCATCTCGACTCCTGTCGGCAGGTGCGCCACTCCCGTCACGTCCGTGGTGCGGAAGTAAAACTGTGGTCGATAGCCCGTGAAGAACGGCGTATGTCGTCCGCCTTCTTCCTTCGTCAGCACGTACGCTTCTGCCTTAAACTTCGTGTGTGGCGTAATCGAGCCCGGCTTCGAGATTACCTGTCCGCGCTCAATATCTTTGCGCTCAACTCCGCGCAGCAACAACCCTACGTTGTCTCCTGCCGTGCCCTCGTCAAGCAGCTTCTTGAACATCTCCACGCCCGTCACTACCGTCTTTATTGTCGGCCGGATTCCTACTACTTCTACTGTCTCGCCTACCTTCACTATCCCGCGCTCAACTCTGCCCGTGGCCACCGTGCCGCGTCCCTGAATCGTGAAGATGTCTTCCACCGGCATCAAAAACGGCTTCTCGATGTCCCGCGCCGGCGTCGGAATGTAGCTATCAACCGCAGCCATCAGCTCCTCGACCGTCTTCTCCCATTCCGGGTCGCCTTCCAATGCCTTCAGCGCCGAACCCTTCACCACCGGAATGTCGTCGCCGGGAAACTCGTAAGCGCTCAAAAGCTCTCTTACTTCCAGCTCGACCAACTCCAGTAATTCCGCATCGTCCACCGCGTCCGCCTTGTTCATGAACACCACCATCGCCGGCACCCCTACCTGTCTCGCCAGCAGAATGTGTTCACGCGTCTGCGGCATCGGGCCGTCTGTAGCTGCTACCACCAGGATTGCCCCGTCCATCTGGGCCGCTCCCGTAATCATGTTCTTCACGTAGTCGGCGTGACCAGGACAGTCAACGTGCGCATAGTGACGGTTCGCCGTCTCATACTCCACGTGCGCCGTCGCGATCGTGATTCCTCGGGCTTTCTCTTCCGGCGCCTTGTCTATCTGATCGAAGGCCACAAACTGCACCTTCGGATTGTTCTTTCCCAACACCTTCGTTATCGCTGCCGTCAACGTCGTCTTACCGTGGTCAACGTGCCCGATCGTCCCGATGTTTACGTGCGGCTTACTCCGGTCGAATTTTTCCTTTGACATCTCTGCTCCTTAATCATGTAACAGGTCACAAGTGACAAGTGACAAGTCAAACTTGCTCGTCCTTACTTGTTACTTGTCACTTGTCACCTGTCACGCTTGCGAACCGCATAAACTTGCGAACCCGCATAAGTGGAGCCCGCGATGAGATTTGAACTCATGACCTCCTCCTTACCAAGGAGGCGCTCTACCCCTGAGCTACGCGGGCGCGAATCCTAACCTTCGACAGTAAACTGGAGCGGGCGACGAGATTCGAACTCGCGACCCTCAGCTTGGAAGGCTGATGCTCTACCAACTGAGCTACACCCGCCCATAAGAATTCGGATTGCGAATTTCGAATTGCGGATTTGCACCCGCCCTCGGATAAATCCGAAATCCGCATTCCGAAATTCTCAATCGCTCCTGGTGCAGGGGGTAGGATTCGAACCTACGTAAGGCGTTAGCCTGCCGGGTTTACAGCCCGGTGCCATTAACCACTCGACCACCCCTGCATATCCTGTCAAGTGCTTAGTGGAGCCGGCGAAGGGACTTGAACCCCCGACCCTCTGATTACAAATCAGATGCTCTACCAACTGAGCTACGCCGGCCCGCTATAGAGTACAAATAGCGCATTCCGACAAAATGCGGATACTAACAACCCGCATAGGAAAACGCAAGTCGCACTCAGGATTGCGGATATCTTAACACTGAGTGAGGTAAAAAGATGACTGCGGAGCACTCGAAGTTTGCCTCTTCAACGATTTCCTGCTCACAAATTAACGATCAAGATTGTTCACGAACCGGAACAGTGGCTTGCTTCGAGGGATAGTTAGCGGCGTGGGCGGCAAACACAGATCGATAGAACGACCTGAAGTAGCCGTACATTGAAAGACAGGCTGATATCACTACTAACCAAAGCATCGCGCGGCCTGCGGTATAAAGCAGCACCTGCCAATCGCTGGCAGTTGTTGGGCCACTACCAACAAGATGCTGCCAGGCAGTACGCAGTTCTGGCACCGTCCAAAACTCAATCGCGGGAAACGGCAAACCGAAGTTTGCGACCGGCGGCCTACCCGCAACGCTGGAACCAATTAATAGGGCCACTGTCAGCACCTGGACCAGCATCTTAAACTTCCCCATACGGGACGCCGAGATAACTACTCCGTCTGCGGCCGCTATTGAACGTAGTCCCGTCACCGCAAATTCGCGACCAATAATAATTACTACCGCCCATGCAGGAGCCAACCGGTTTTCCACTAGCGAGATTAGCGCGGCCGAGATCAATAGCTTGTCGGCGATTGGGTCGAGCAGTTGGCCCAGGCGCGTAACCTGGTCTCGACGACGAGCTAAGTGGCCGTCCAGATAATCGGTGAGCGCGGCGCCCAGAAAAAGTCCGACCCCCAAAATATGTCGCGGCACTCCAAACCAGTTTTCCGAAAATGGGGTCAGCAAAACGACCACCAGCAGCGGCACTATAAAGATGCGCAGGAGGGTTAGGCTGTTCGGAAGATTCAAACGATTCGCCTCGAAAACTGAAATGAGTTGGGGCTCTCTAAAGTAGTTTGCAGTTTAGGTCTCGCTTGAAAACAGTGTCAAGACAGTGATCGGTTCGACAGGGTCTCTTTGTTCATCGACTCGTGACATGACTCGAAAACAAAGGATCCACGAAATCGCACGAAACATCACTAAACCCTTCTCGCGTTAGTTAGTGTTGTTTCGTGGCGGTTTTTGTCTGTCAAAGAGATGCATCTAATTAATATTCTGCCAACTTGCCGCCCTCCAACCCCTCCGCTAGAATGGCGGGTTCGCTACTCTCCTAAATTCGCATCTGTATCGGCACTCTTCGTTTCGCCCATGGCTATCGATCGCATTACAGTTAGAGGCGCACGCCAGCACAACCTCAAGAATATCAACGTAGAAATACCGCGCGACCGTTTCACGGTCATCACCGGCCTTTCTGGTTCAGGCAAGTCTTCGCTTGCGTTCGATACGATTTATGCCGAGGGGCAGCGTCGCTACGTTGAATCGTTGTCTGCTTACGCGCGTCAATTTCTGGATCAACTCGAGAAACCCGACGTAGATTCTGTTGAAGGCCTCTCGCCGGCAATCTCAATTGAACAGAAGACCGTCTCACGTAGTCCACGTTCTACTGTGGGCACAGTTACCGAGATCTACGATTACATGCGGTTGCTGTTTTCCTCCATCGGGCAGCCGCATTGTCACGTGTGCGGCGCGGCCATCACACGGCAGAGCATTGAACAAATTGTTCAAAACGTGATGGGCCTTCCCGAAGGCGAACGGGTGATGATTCTTGCGCCCATCGTCCGCGGACGAAAGGGTGAGTTCAAAAAGGAACTTGAAAAGCTTGCGAAAGACGGCTTCCTCCGCGCTCGTGTTGATGGAGAGCTTCTTTCTCTCGATGAAGAGATCAAACTGGACAAGCGCCGCAATCATACGATTGAAGCAGTAGTCGACCGGCTCTTAATTAAAGCGGGAATCAAGGAGCGTCTCACGGAGTCAGTGCGCACTGCCTTGAAGCTGACATCAGGCGCGGTCCTCGTATCGGTGGTTGATGGCGAGGAGAAGCTTTACTCGGAGCGCATGGCGTGTGTGATTTGCGGTATCAACGTGCCACCACTCGAGCCGCGTTCGTTTTCTTTCAACTCCGCCTACGGCGCCTGCAAACGTTGTCATGGCCTGGGCACAGTTCTGGAAGTCGATCCAGCCAAACTAATCCCCGACGCCGCAATCGCTGCCGACAAGCTCGAGTTTATGGGGTCAGTAGATCGGCAGGGATCGGCGTATCTAAAGAGTGCCCTGCTGGCGGTTATTAAACACTTCAAATCTAATCCCAAGCTTACGTTCGCCGAACTACCGAAGGAAGTTTGCGATGGATTTCTGCATGGTGTTAGTGGCCAGCTAGCTTTTCGACAAGGACTTTATTCTTATCAGAGTCCATGGAAAGGCGCCTTGCGCTGGTTACGAGAGCGACTTAATGAAGCGCCTTCTGACAAGGCAACAAGCGCTCTTGAAGATCTTGTTTCGCCGACGATGTGTCGTGACTGTAAAGGACGCCGTCTAAGGTCTGACTCACTATCCGTACGCCTGGGCGGTCGCGGGATCGCTGAGTACACCTCGCTGCCCATCGAGGACTCGGTAGAAGCTTTTGATTCGATCAAGCTCAACTCTCGCGAAGATCAGATTGCCGGACAGATCCTGCGCGAGATAAAAAGTCGTTTACGCTTTCTACAAAGGGTAGGACTCGGTTACCTCACCCTGGATCGATCATCGGCCACGCTTTCCGGAGGCGAGGGACAACGTATTCGTTTGGCCACTCAAATAGGGTCGCAACTCCGCGGCGTGCTTTACGTTCTTGACGAGCCTTCCATAGGACTGCATCCCCGCGACAATCAAAAACTTCTCGACACGTTGTCGGCCCTGCGCGATCTCGGCAATACAGTGTTGGTTGTCGAGCATGATGAAGAGACAATTCGCCGCGCCGACTACGTTGTTGATCTTGGCCCACGTGCCGGCGCGCACGGTGGCGATATTGTCGCCTTCGGAAGCCCCGAAGATGTCGCTAACAACCCGAATTCAATCACGGGCCTGTACGTTAGCGGCCTTATGAAGATTGACGTACCGACGGAAAGACGACTGGCAAATGGTAAATATCTGACCGTTCACGGTGCGCGAGCAAACAACCTCAAAGATATAGACGTTTCGATTCCGCTTGGACTATTAACTGTGATCACCGGGGTCTCCGGATCGGGTAAATCTACCCTGGTGGCCGACATTCTTTATCCCGCGCTAGCTCGACATCTTTACGGATCACTAGCGGAGCCGGGAGCATGCACCAGCATCGAGGGTCTTGAACATGTCGACAAAGTGATTGAGATTGACCAATCGCCAATCGGTCGAACGCCGCGGTCTAATCCGGCCACGTATACCGGCCTGTTCACGCCATTACGCGAACTCTACGCAATGCTGCCGGAATCCAGGGAGCGAGGTTACAAGCCCGGTCGCTTCTCTTTCAACGTTAAAGGCGGTCGCTGCGAAGGTTGTGAAGGCGACGGCATGAAGCGCATCGAAATGAACTTCCTGCCTGATGTGTATGTACTGTGTGATGTTTGTCGTGGTGCTCGTTATAACCGGGAGACGCTGTCAGTCAAGTACAAGGGTAAGTCTATCGCCGAGTTGCTTGATACAACGGTTGAAGAGGCATTGCCTCTGCTGGAAAATGTTCCACAGATTCAGCAGAAGCTGCAGACGTTGCTTGACGTGGGACTTGGTTATTTGAAGTTGGGCCAGTCCGCCACCACTTTGTCGGGCGGCGAAGCCCAACGTATCAAGTTGGCCAAGGAACTATCGAAGCGCGCTACCGGTCGGACGGTCTACATGCTCGACGAGCCAACTACAGGTCTGCATTTCGCGGACGTTCACAAGTTGCTTGACGTTCTGCAACGGCTGGTATCGCTGGGTAACACCATTCTCGTGATCGAGCACAATCTTGATGTTATCAAGTCTGCGGACTACATTATCGATCTTGGACCAGAAGGCGGTGAACACGGTGGACGCGTTGTCGTTGCCGGCACGCCAGAGGAAGTCGCCCGCTCGCGTCGCTCGCACACGGGCCACGTGCTGCGTCCGCTACTCAATGGCCGTCTTTTAAAAAACGGCAACGGGAATTCTCGCCGCGAAGACAAGAAGATCGCGTGATATTCTTTTGAGAACGTTCTGCACTGAGGAGAAACGCGTTGCCATCAGCATACGACGATCTGGGCCCCCTGGGATTAGACAGCGTTTCCACCTACCCACTTAGCTCTCGTCCCAGCAAAGTTTCTCTCGACGCCTTTGCACGGCCGATTCAGGAACAAACTTCGCTTAGTGAGTTTCTCGCCAGCCTGCCCAACATTCTAGCCGTGCAAAATCTAAGAGAAATTGCGGCCCGCATGCGGACGGCACGTGAGCTGGAGAAACCAATCATCTGGGGTATTGGCGGTCATGTAATTAAGACGGGGCTTGCTCCAATCATTATAGATTTGATGAAACGTGGTTTTGTAACAGCCATCGCTTCAAATGGGTCCGTACTAGTCCATGATTCGGAAATTGCGATGGTTGGTGCAACTTCCGAAGACGTGGACGCAACTTTGAGCGAAGGCGTATTTGGCGGGGCTGATGAAACCGGAAAACTTCTCAACGGCGCCGCGCGCGATGGCGCCAGGGATGGCATCGGTTTGGGAGAAGCAACCGGCCGTGCCTTGTTAGAACTTGCGCCTAAACACGCCGGCCAGTCGTTGCTCTGCGCGGCATACGAAGCGCGCCTTCCCTTCACAGCGCATGTGACTATTGGCGGTGACATCTGTCATTTTCACCCGCAGGCAGATGGAGCAGCAATCGGTGCGACTACACACACAGACTTTCGTTTACTCGGAGAACTTGTGCGGAGAATGAACGGCGGCGGTGTCTACTTAAACATAGGCTCCGCGGTGACGCTCCCGGAAGTCTTTCTTAAGGCTGTTACGCTCGTACGAAACCTGGGCCACGAATTAACCGAGATTACAACCGCTAACTTCGACTTCATCCAATCCTATCGACCTTTAACGAATGTCGTGCGACGTCCAAATGCGGACGGAGCCGGTCGCGGATACTCGATCACCGGTCATCACGAGTTGACTATTCCGCTTCTAGCAGCCGAACTCATAACTCTCCGATAGGGCACTATCGCCCCCTAAACGCTCCCTTGACTCCAAAATCCAAGTCAGTTAATCTTCCCTTTGTTATTGAAAACGGATTTCAATTTCACCGCAAATAGGAGAGAGTGGTTCGTGAAGTCAAACAGCAAACCCTGCGCTAAAAAACGCAGGCGACGAGGACCGAAGTACTGGATCGTTGCGATCGGGACGATGGGTATGCTTTTCGCTTATTGTCCTGCGAATACCCACCGTGTCGTTTTGGCGAGGGCGAGCCGCAGCGAAGATGCCTCAACTCAGGTTCAGCCAAAGATTACCTTTAATATCCCATCAGGCACGCTTAAATCAGTCGTACTCATCTTCCAAAAGACATCGGGACTGCAGGTCGTAATACCCGATGAGGCGATGCACTCGCTTCCCTCACCCGGTGTCAGCGGACGCTATTCGACCGAACAAGCGTTGCGTGAGATATTGCGCGGCACTGGCATCAGCTATCGCTTCAGCGATAGGCACACCGTCATTCTTGAGATTCACGCGGCAACAGCATCAGTCGAGATAAGAGACGAATCACGCGTGGTGCTTTCATCAACTAAACGCACTGAAGCGCTCCTGGATACTCCGCAAACAATCAATGTCATCTCCAAAGAAATCATGGAGGAACAGGGCGCGACCACACTCCGCGACGCCCTGAAAAATGTTCCTGGACTCACGATCACTGCAGGCGAGGGCGGCAACCCGGCCGGCGACAACTTGACGCTCCGTGGTTTCAGCGCGCGCAATGATATTTTCGTCGATGGTGTCCGCGATCTCAGTCCGCAATCCAGAGATCCTTTCAACCTCGAACAGGTCGAGGTCGTTAAAGGTCCAGGATCCGTCTACACGGGCCGCGGATCGACCGGGGGATCAATCAATCTGCTTAACAAAACACCCGGCTTACGACGATCGTTCGGAAGCACACTCGACTTCGGCAGTGACCACACGCGCCGCGCAACCGCGGATATCAACGTACCCATCGGCGACAGTGTTGCATTTCGCGTGAACCTATTGGCCCATCATTCAGGCGTCGCAGGCCGAGACGTCGTAGAGTTGGAACGCTGGGGCCTGGCCCCCTCTCTAACTTTTGGCTTGGGCAAACCCACACGCGCGACGATCAGCTATTACAAACTAAAACAAGACAATATTTCCGACTACGGGATTCCCTGGGTCCCCGCAACAAACGACGCCCTGGTCGAGTTTCGCGATCGGCCCGCTCCCGTACCGCGCAACACGTTTTATGGCCTACGCAATCGTGACTTTGAGAAACTTAACTCCGATCTGATGACACTGAAGTTTGAACATGACTTCAACGATGGGTTATCGCTGCGCCATCAGTTCCGTTTCAGCAACTCATCACGCGATTCGATGGCCACACCGCCACGATTCGCAAACAACAACTCAACCGCCATCAATCGGGAGATGCGTTCGTGGCAGACTGAAGATAGAGTTTGGGACAACCAAACAGATTTCATCGCACGATTCTCGACGGGCAAGATCGAGCATGCGCTCGTAACGGGCGTCGAGATCCTGCGCGAGAACAACACACGCCAAACTCGCACAGCTCCCAACATGCTTACGACGCTGCTGGATCCCAATCCTGACGACGTATTCACTGGCGCAATCACAGTTAATCCCATCGTCGGCGATGTCACTGCAAACTCGCAAGCCCTCTACTTATTCGACACGGCGAAGTTCGGACAGAAGTGGGAATTGAGTGGCGGTCTGCGTTGGGATCGGTTCGATGCTGATGGAATCGCGACCACCGGCATCCCGGTATCCCGCGTTGATCGAATGCTGAGTGTACGCGCCGGCGTCGTATTCAAGCCGCTCCCGCAAGGCTCGGTTTATGGTTCTTATGGAACATCACTCAACCCGTCGCTGGAGGGTTTGAGTTACAACACCGCCAATACCGTCATCGATCCGGAAAAGACTTACACGGTTGAAGCCGGTAGCAAGTGGGGATTCTTCAACGGCCGCGTGCTTTTTAGTGGTGCAGTCTTCCGAGTCGAGAAGCTCAATGCGCGAACGGCCGGTATTCTGCCAGGTGATCCGCTGCAGGTCCTCGAAGGAAAACAACGGGTAAATGGGGCGGAACTGAGTCTCGAAGGAAATCTCACCAAAGCCTGGCAGCTGATTGCGGGTTACACACTGCTCGACAGCACAACGGTGGATTCAAACGTTCCCGCGGAGATCGGAAAAGAACTCGTCAACACGCCCCGCAATTCTTTCAATGTGTGGTCTACCTATCGGCTGCCTTCGGGATTCCATTTCGGCGGCGGCGCAAGGTTTGTCGGTCAACGTTTCGGAAACACTATCAACACGCGCTTCGTCGATCGGTACTGGACTTTCGATTCCATGGCCTCCTATCCGATTTCGAATCACATAGATCTGAAGCTCAATTTATACAACCTGAGTAATACGTTTTACTTCGATCGCATCGGAGGTGGGCATATCGTGCCAGGTCCAGGACGCGCGGCAATGCTGAGCGCGAGTTTCAGGTACTGAGAAAATGCTCTTGCAGATTCCTGAGGTACTAAGCCAAGAGCAGCTTGTCGCCTGTCGTGAGCTGCTCGAATCAAACAACTGGATTGACGGACAAGTCACAGCAGGCCACCAGTCTGGGCAGGTCAAGAATAACCAGCAACTGCCCGAAGATCACGAGCAGGCACAAAACCTCGGGAACACGATTCTCGCAGCCCTCGAAAAAAATCCGCTGTTTATGTCGGCAGCATTGCCTCTGAAAGTATTTCCACCCCTCTTCAATCGCTATCAGGTCGGACAGTCGTTTGGAAATCACGTAGACAATGCGATTCGGCAGGTGCCAAGAACACCTCATCGAGTCCGCACCGATCTCGCGGCAACGTTGTTCTTTAGTGAGCCTGATGAATACGACGGAGGCGAGTTAGTCGTTGAAGATACTTACGGCGTTCATTCAGTGAAGCTGCCGGCAGGTCACATGATTCTCTACCCGGCATCAAGCCTGCATCACGTTCGCGCTGTCACACGTGGAGCTCGTCTTGCATCCTTCTTCTGGATTCAGAGCATGGTGCGCGACGACGGTGAACGTACAATTCTTTTCGACCTCGATGTGGCTATTCAACGGCTGACGTCCGACGCTCCCGATCATCCGAGCGTCTTGGAACTAACATCCCTTTATCACAATCTGCTGCGCCGCTGGGCGGACGTTTAATTCATAATGAAGAAGCTTCGCAAGATAGTTTTTTGGTGCCATTTGCCCGTTGGCGTAATCGCTGGTCTCGTGATACTCAACATGTGCGTCACTGGAGTTTTATTGACGTACGAAAAGCAAATTATTTCATGGGCCGACACTCGTGGTTACTATTCCGCGCCACCCACCGCTGAGTCGCAACGTCTTGCAATAGAGGGACTGATAAACAAAGCTCGCGACGCTCGCGGGGCGAATCCTACTTCGGTAACACTGAAATCAGACCCGGCGGCGCCTGCGGAGATCGGCTTTGGCCGGGAAACCACTCTCTTCGTCAACCCTTACTCGGGCGCGACTCTCGGCGAAGGGTCACCGAGGGTCAGAAGCTTCTTTCGCGGCGTAACCGAATGGCATCGCTGGCTCGGCGCTAAAGGTGAAAACCGCAATGTCGCTCGCGCGATCACCGGAGCTTGCAACATCGGTTTCCTGTTTATGGTTGTAAGTGGCTTCTATTTATGGTGGCCCAGGAATTGGAATATCAGGTCACTGCGAAACATCGCGTGGTTTCGCCGCGGGCTCCCCTCGCGAGTACGCGACTTCAACTGGCACAACACGATCGGCTTCTGGTCGGCGGCGCCGCTATTCGTCATCGTGTTATCAGGGGTTGTGATCTCGTACACGTGGGCGGGAAATCTGGTCTACCGCATCGTCGGCGAGACTCCTCCTGCGCCACGTGCGGCGAATCAGACAGCTGCACCATCGCCTGGAAATGCCCAATCATCTGCGCCGGCTAATCTAAACTCCGCACTGCAACGAGCCGAGCAACAAGTGGGCGACTGGCGCAGCATCACGTTGCAATTACCTACAAACGAATCGGCGCCATTCACTTTCAACATAGATCGCGGTAACGGCGGTCAGCCCCAAAAACGTGGACAGCTTGTTCTAGACCGCGCGACCGGAGAAGTAGTGCGTTGGGAACCTTTCTCTGGCCACACTCGCGGCCGACAGCTTCGTTCGATCCTACGCTTTTCTCACACCGGCGAAGTCATTGGCATTGCGGGACAAACGATCGCGGGTCTCGTCTCAATCGGCGGAGCATTTCTAGTGTTAACCGGATTCTCGCTGGCCATACGCCGGTTGCTTGCATGGATCGCAAAACGTGCAACGTCTTCAAAATCTGCGCTCACCGGTGTCACCAGGCAGATTCCGGATCCAGTTCGTGATTAACAAAATGTATTGAATTTGAACGCGCGACGATATACGAATTGAGCTTCGTCCTCGTTACGCTAATGCAGAGAACGTGGGATATACTTTCGTTCTCAAAGTTAAAACCAAGCAAAGGGTAACGGCAACTGTTTATGCAGCCTGAAAAACTAGCTCACTTCGAACAAATCCTTCTCGAGCAACTGCGCGTACATGCGCCGCACATCCGAGAAGATCAGGAGGCAGCCCTGGAAATTTCCGATGATGGTGTAAAGGATCCTGCTGACATGTCAGTCATCGACGTAAATCAGGAGATCGCGTTGCGTCTTGGTGAACGCGAATCGCAATTGGTCGCAGATATCGATCAGGCTTTATTAAGGATCAAGGAAGGCTCGTACGGCATTTGTGCTCGTTGCGGCAAAGTAATCGAAGAACGCCGCCTCGAAGCATTGCCCACCGCTCGATTTGACGCGAACTGTCAGGCGCTTATCGAAGCCGCCAACGGCGAAGACGAACACGCGACGCTATGAGCGTGAATCGTAAATCGTGAATCGTTAATAGTTACTTCGGTTCGAATCCTCCACATCAAATCGCCAACTATCTGAAGCTGTACACCTTCAGCACCAACCTATCGTAACCGGGCCATCCTTACTATTCCCGATTCACGATTTACGAATCTTTACGCCTTCGGATGCGCTTTGTCATAAACCTCAATTAATTTTTCCATTGAGACGTGAGTATAGATTTGTGTGGTAGAGAGCCGAGCGTGGCCCAACAGTTCCTGAATGTCGCGCAGATCTGCGCCGCTATCCAGTAAGTGTGTAGCGAAGGAATGGCGTAGCGCGTGTGGGCTAATGTCATACTGGCCGGCGCAAAGCCGAATGTACTTTTCCACCATGCGTCCGACTGAACGCGTGGTTATCCGAGTGCCCTGGTAGTTTAGAAATAGCGCCTCCGGCTCCCTCTCTGATACTGGCGCCGCATCCAAAAACCTGTCGCGAACGTCCAGATAGAGTTTCAAAGCATCGAGCGCGGGCTCGCCAAAGGGCACGATCCGTTCCTTACGACGTTTGCCAGTCACCCGAATCAACCGGTTCTTGAAATCAATGTGTCCGAGATTCAACTTGGTCAGTTCCGCAACACGCACACCCGTCGCATACATCAATTCCAACATCGCGCGGTCGCGTTTGCCGAGATCAGTTTCGATGTCCGGCGTTTCAATAAATCTGATTGCCTCTTCGATAGAAAGATGTTTCGGAAGCTTCCTTTCCAGACGTGGCGTGGAAACAAGTTTGGCGGGGTTGAGTTCAAGCAAACCCTCGCGAACCAAAAATTGAAAAAACGTTCGGAGGGCAGCCAGCTTGCGGGCGATTGAACTCTTACTCTTTTGAGCTGAATGCAGTGTTGCCAGCCATTCCCGAATGGTTATGTGATCGATTTCCGCGAGCGGGGGTTCACTTCTCTTCCCTGTTTTGGGGTGCGTTGGGGCGAGATAATCAAGAAACTGTTCCAGGTCGCTGGCGTAATTGCGGAGGGTATGTTCGCTGACATTGCGCTCGTAACGCAGGTGTTCGAGAAACTGGGTTTGCAGTTGCTCCATAAGACTCAATTTGAGATCTCAGATCTCAAATAGAACAAAACCCGCAAGCAAACGGGCCAAACATTATTCCCATTAAGACACACTGAGACTTTACGATCCACTCGCGGCAACATTCGACGCTTTCGGAGAATAATATCCCTTGCGCGCTCGCACGCGTACATCTTTTCGCGACCGCACCCTAAGGTCGATCACATGAAAACTGCCATCGCGCCGCTCTTCAAGTGGGTAATAGCTAAGCACATACTGTTGCGCGAGGTCGGCTGCTATTTGCTGAAAGGCAATATCCAGTTCGGGCGTCGACTTGGGTATGTAAACTGCGCCACCCGTTTGAGACGACAGTTGTTCCATACGACGTTCTGCGGCCAAGGCACGAAGGTTAGCGCCGTCATAGAGTCCCGTTTGCACCACAAAGATCTGGCAATCGTCAGCCAACACTTTTTGGATCGTAGTAGCGAAGTCGTTCACACTGGTAGTTTCGATACCGTCTGAAACGATCACCAGAATACGCCGGCCAACATACGGCCGCAGATATGCAGCAGCATCTATGATCGCATCGAAGAGTGAAGTTGAGCCTTCCGGTTTACCAAAGTTAGCGATCGTCTGTTCCAAGCGGCCGATGTCTTTGGTCAGCGGCTGTGCCAGGTAGCTGTCTGATTCAATCGAATATACGGCAGCCTCGTCAGCCGGCCTGAGCACTTTGCGGAAGAAATGCATCGCCGCTCGTTTCTCAAACTCTCGCGCTTCGTGTTGGCTCCCGCTATTGTCGAAAAGCATGACCAACTTCACGCTCGTGTCGGCCCTGGTCATATCGCTAATGGGCCTTAACTGCCCGTCGACGCGCAATTCGAAATCCTCTAGTTTTAGACTGGTAATAGCGACGCCTCGCTGATCGACGACTGAGGCGGGGATTGGAACGAGATTGGAGCTCACACGAACAATCTCATCTTCATCAACCTCCTCTGTGGTTTTTGCCGGTACCTTCTGCGGCTGTTGAGGCGCCGGTCGTGCAGGAATACGGGATGAATCAGAATCTGACCTGGGACTGGATCCAGCTTTCGGTTTGGACTGGGTCGACTTTTTAGTCTTGTCCTGGTTGCGACCCGACTGCGCTGACGCGGCGGCAGAGCAAAAGACGCTGAGCAGCAGGAGGACGGCCAACCTGGTAAAGACGTGCGATGTCACGCCTGGACGGCCTGCAGCATTGCGGATCCGTCGTGGGTGTCGCGAGTTTGTTGTAGCCAGTTGTCCCATTCCTTGAGAGCTAATTCAACTTGAAGTTGGCGCCGATCACGCTTTCTACGAACCCGCTTGCGATCTTGTTCAGAAAGCGGCTCAAGTAAAGCAAATGTGATATTAACCGGCTGGAAATTTTTAGTTTCGGCATTGGCGACGTATCGCGCTAAGGCGCCGATTGCACTCAAATGAGGAGCTTCGATTAGCTCTCGTCCCATTGCCAGTCGCGCCGCATTTTGTCCCGCCAGCCAGCCCATGGCCACAGACTCAACATAGCCTTCAACACCGGTTATTTGCCCGGCGAAGAAGACGGTTTCTCGCTCGCGCATCTGCATCGTAGCGGCAAGCACGCGCGGTGAGCAGATGTAGGTATTTCGATGTATCTGGCCAAACTGGAGAAATTCGGCATTCTCCATCCCAGGTATGAGCCGCAACACTCTCGCCTGTTCGCCGTAACGTAGATGATTCTGAAACCCGACTAGGCTGTACGCGTCGGCCATTAAATTTTCCTGCCGTAACTGCACCGCCGCATACGGCTCCCGCCCTGTGCGTGGATGACGCAGCCCGACAGGCTTCATCGGACCGAAGCGCAGGGTGTCGACACCGCGACGCGCCAGTTCCTCAATCGGCAAACACGACTCAAACCATCGCGTCTCTTCAAAGCGCTGAAGCGGAACACTCTTCGCCTCGATTAAGGCATTGTAGAACAGTGCATACTGCTCTTCGTCAAACGGGCAATTCAGGTAGTCGTCGCCGCCCTTATCGTAACGTGCCGCAGCGAAAGCGATTGACCGATCAATAGAATCGGCGGATACGATTGGGGCAATCGCGTCATAGAAGTAGAGTTGATCGTTGCCGGTGAGCTTCATGATCTCTGCGGTTAGGGCGTCCGACGAAAGCGGACCTGTTGCAATGATTGTGATTTCATCCTCCGGGATTGCTTTCACTTCTTCCCTAATCAGTTCAATGTTCGGATGGTTTTCAATCTGCTCGGTAATGAACTCGGCAAATTTCTGGCGGTCAACAGCAAGAGCAGCACCAGCTGGCACGCGCGTCGCCGCTGCGGCTTCCATTACGAGCGAACCGGCGCGACGCAGTTCCTCCTTAAGAAGATACGGAGCAGTGCCAGGCTCGTCCGACTTGAGCGAGTTTGAACAGACTATTTCCGCGAGCTTATCTGTTCGGTGGGCCGGCGTTTGGGTAACGGGCCGCATCTCGAAAAGGCGCACCTGAGCCCCCGCGAGCGCAGCTTGCCAGGCAGCCTCAACGCCTGCAAACCCTCCACCGATGACGTTTACTTTGTGCATAAAAATTGGTGAATTTCTTATCGAGCTCGAAGCTGGGGGCGTCTCCTTGGAGTGCGCCGCCTTGTCGGCGCTTTGGCCAGCGGCGGCCCGGCGCCGCTTCGTTGCGCTGGATTTATTCGTTGTAACACGCTCCACTGTAAGTAAGCTGCGACAAGTCGCAGCGGGCCAAAGCGCCGACAAGGCGGCGCACTCCAAGGAGGCGCCCAAGCTCAGGGCTTATTTGGAGTCTCAGATAGAGTTTTTGGCGTGTCCAGTTTGTAATCGCCGACGTCGCCCGAGAAGTGCTTATAGTCACTCCACTCAAATGTCTGGTTGAAATCACCGCCGCCAAACAACAGGACTTTCACGGAAAGGTTAACTTGTGCCATCCGCGGTAGCCAAAGCCCTTCAGCAACCCGTGTCTGTTCCATTACAAAAGCTGCGCCCGGACGCAAATTAACTAGAAGCCCGCCAGCCATCTTGAACCCCTCGGCCATCCTTGCTTCCAAACGGATGACTTGTTTGTCGGCCGGATCAATCCAGGCTACCCCGACCAGCTTTGAGATGAGGTTCTCTTGACGACTGCTCGGCTTGAAGCCGGGTCTTACACGGAAGTCGAAGACTACTGCCTCGCGGTCTCGGAAGTGTTCACGCCGAGGAGACACAAATTCATGGACCCTGAAAAACCCGGAAATCTCTAGGTCGTCATCCTCCCCTTCCTTAGCCCGCTCCGCTTTCTTTCTTTCTCGCTCAGCCCGATATTTCTGAACCCGCTGGGCGTCTTTGTCCTTGTCGCGTTCGGCCTTGAGGAATTCTTCTTCCACTCGTTTCTGCTCTTTCGCCGCTCGTTCGCCCGACAGTGTAATTCCATTCTCGCTAATCAGTTTCATGACCGGCGCACGATTAGCGATAGGAAAAACTTCATACACTTTTGAAGTCTCTTTCTTTAACTCGCCCTTGCTGCTGATTTCGCGATTAGTTTCCTTCTGCACAAAGGAATACTCAGTGAAGCGTTTTTCAAGTTCATCCTGGTTCTGCGAAACCTCTTTAAGTAGTGCGATGACATCGAGGGATTCGTCGCCACGCGGAGGGTCAAAAACCTTCTCGGCAAGGCCGGTATTGTGAGTTGCCTTCAGCAGCGTGAGGACTAGTTCCCCTGATCCAATGTTGTTTAGTCGAACCCGATGCGGCTCGAGAATATTTCCTTGTGGCCTGTAGTCTTCAAAATGGGTGGTAATTTTGCGAGCATCATCCTCGATCATCAACAGCAGTTTGGTCGTGGTGCTGAAGAGATATTTCAAGCGTGCGCCACTACGAAGCGAGAACTCGACTTCGTAGGCGGAATCCGAGCCCACATTTCTGGTCGAAACCACTCTTGCCAGCACATTTCGCTTTTTGATATCGACCAAACGACTGGCATCCAGAGACGCTTGCAGCCTGGCCGCTGATGCTTCCGCGTCAGTAAGCGTATGCAATTTCCCATCAAGTCCATGGAGCCAGGCCGACCTTAAATTCGCTCCCGACACTACACGTCCGTTCCCAAAAACCATTTCTGTCCGTACGGAAACAGGGGCTTTTACCTGCGTTTTGCCGACGCCCATCGGTTGATCTGTGAGTTGAATCGTCCATTCATAAGTCGCGTCCCTGACGCCGGCTATTCGTTTCTTTCCTCCGATAGCCTTCAAATAATTGTCGACAACTTTGTCTGCGGAGGGAAGTTTCTGACCAAAGGCCTGAGGCAGTGGCAAGCAAAAAGCCAATACTAACAATGCTGATGAGGTGAAGGCGCGGCGAACAGCAGATAGACTGAACAAACTTCCAGGCCTGCCAACCAAAGCGAGCACGATCCACGAAATGACACGAAACCTCACGAAAGGTTTAAAGCTGGTCAATGTGATTTCGTGGATCGTATCCGTCATTCAAAGCCCTCTCGCCCGTATTCTTTTGATCGTTTCCACATGCTATTCGCTTCGCCGTGGTTTTCGGTTTGGATCGCGGTCGCCGATAGAAACCGCTGCCAGGCTTTGTGGCTTCGGGCCTGCGCTTTGGTTGCTTGACACTGCAAAGTTGGCATTCGTATAGTGCAATCCTTCGAAACGAACCACCGCTAACGCAGGTGGTACTGACTTGAAAGCCGGCTTAGCTCAGTTGGTAGAGCGTCTGATTCGTAATTAGAAGGTCGCCGGTTCAACTCCGGCAGCCGGCTCCAGTTAATCCAAACTTGCAAAGATAGTGCGCTAAAGAGAGAAGGCGGTCAATTGACCGCCTTCTTCTTTGAGTTACGACCGCCTCGGCTGATAACGTGCACGCAGCGGCGGGGAAAACTGACTAAACAATCCCGTTTAGAATGCGGACTCTTGTCCGTTGCGTGGTTGAAATTCAAGCACCGGGCGCACATCTAAACGGATGGTCCTATGTGTTGCTCACGTCCGCGATACCGCATGCCCCAGCACAGATCAAGGTGTGGGTGACGGTCCCGTCATCGGCTGGACGAGAAGGATGAAACGTCCGCCCCTCACTACCCCGAACTTGAACTTGAGTCTTATTGTCGACCCGCCAGCTACCGTGGTGTTGATGACCCCCGTCCCGCCAGTTACTCCGTCTCCCAAGGACGCGGGCAGATTCGATGGATTCACCGCCAACATGGAGTCAACACCGCCACCAAAGGGTGAAAGCGGCCCTGTCCCGGGCGGGGTGGGAATTGCCGAAGCGCTCAGATCCTGAATCACCGTACCAAAGACTGTCTGGGCCGTGTTTGAGCTATCTACCATGACCTCTCCTGCTGAATTAGCCACCTTTAGAATCGCTGTCAGGATTCCTGTACCGCACGTAGGCGGAGACGCAACGTTAGCGGCCGCAGCGGAACCGACGAGAGGCGCCGCGTTCTGTGGACCACACAGTGTTGAAAGGTTGTCCACGTTGAGTCTGATCCCGGTAAGCGGCCCACCTGTGTTGTTGGTGAAACGGACACGCAGAACAAATGTGCCCAATGGGTTGTTTGCAGCATTGGCTATTGTGGGATCCAGGTTGTAGTGGCGTTCCGCATTCCGTGGGCCCAACTGGTTGGTTCCCTCAAATGGCGCTTGGGTGAAAGCCACAGACGAGCGGTCAACAGGAGCGGTCGAGTTCTTCGGACCCGCAGCGCCAAGCACTGAGGTCACACCCGAGATGCCGGTCAAATGCAGCCCCATGTTGGCGGCGGAATTTGGCGCAACCAAAATGAAATCTGCAGGGTTGTTGTTTGTATCCTGATGAGGAGTACCAGAGGTTGCTACAAATAGTGTCTGCCGCCTCAGCAGTTCATACTGGCCTGCCTGTCCGTAACAAGCCGGGGCTGCCGCAAATGTCGGGAAGAGCCCTGTCGGGTTGGTGCAAGCCGACGATGTGCTCATATCGCCTACCGGCAACAGGCACGCTCCTTCACAGAAGTTGGTTGCCAGCGACGGATATCCCGATGCGGGCGCTCCTGGCCCATATGGTCCAAAGCCGACTGAATCGTAGACTCGTGCATTTCCGCTGGTGGTTGGATTCGAGTAGTTGAATCCAGTCGGGCACCCGAACGAGCCTTTCGGACACATGTTGATGATGTTGGCGCCGACGTCTATTAAGGCCAGTCCGGCGTCGTCAGGAATGTTCGGGCTACAGCTGCCGCCGCAACCGATTGGCACATCTCCGACAGACGTGGCGCCGGCAGCGCCGCTGTTGAAGCCCAACTGGTTCAAGCTGTAGCTGGTTCCGGTGCAAAGATAGTAGCCGCCCGCGGGAATGACCGTTCCGTTTGGTATCTGGCAGACCTGCAAAGTGCCGTTTGAAGTCGTACCGTTGCCGGCAGAACTAATCACAGAGTAGCCGCCCGTGCAATTCCCTGTCGCTACCACATGACTTGTCGACGCAGGATTGTGGATCTCCACGAACTCATCGTTTGGCCCACCTGGTCCATTCGCCCTGAACCGGCTAAGCACCAACGGGTTGACGTTGTTCAACCCCGGATCAGGTGAACAGTTAATAACCGTAGCGTCGCTTGCCGTGTTGTTACCTGTTTCGATCTCACCACCGCCTGCAACCGTGGCCGTGTTCGTGGCATTAAGCGGTGCCGGATTGGCAACGGCGACGGTAATGGTGATCGTTGGATAGCTAGCACCGGCAGCCAATGCGTCGGCTCTTGAACACGTTACCGTTTGCGAAGCGATCGCACAGGTCCAACCGTTGTGTGGACCGACCGGTCCTGTTGGAGTCAGGCCAACCGGCAGAGTGTCTGTAACGGTAACTGGCGCAGAGGTGGCTATGTCGCCAACATTAGAGACGACTATCGTGTACGTTCCTGGCTGCCCAGGGTTGAAGTTACCGCTGTGTGATTTACTGATCGTCAGATCAGATTGCGCCATCACCACCGTGGTAGTAGTTGCCTGGTTGTTTGAGTTATTTGAGTCCGGAGTTGAGCTACCTACTGACGCTATGTTTGTCACGATCTTACCGTCTGGTGAACCGGCATCAACCTTTACCACGATCTGAAATGCCGCGATTTCGCCGACAGCCACGCTGGGTTTGGAAAACATCACGTTGCCTGTTCCTCCAACTGGCGGCGTTACGATGGACCAGCCCGCCGGCGCCGTCGCGGAGATAAACGTCGTGCCTGAAGGGACTTGATCGCTAATCGTAACGTTGGTGGCCGCCGCTGGCCCATTGTTGAGGAAGTTTAAGGTGTAGGTAATGTTCCTGTTTGATATCACCGGATCAGGGGAATCGCTCTTGGTTATCGCGAGGTCCGCCATCGCCGGTCCCGGGGGGCCTCCGCAGCAAACCGGGAACCCCGTGGTGATTGATAAAGTCCAACCGAGATTGATATTGCCGGACTCTCCATTGACATCATCGACCACGTAAAGATTCCAGGCCCCATTCGGGTTGACATTGTTGAAGACAGATAACAACTGCGGGTCAGGATAAGGACCTGCCGGGGCTCCCGGGAAAACGTCACCGCTTCCGGAATTGGTAGGTTTGTAAGTACCCGAGGGACTTAACGAACCGTCCGCAAGGTTTGCTGCGGCCGCGTCGTCAAAGGTGTAAGTGGTATTGACAAGTGGCTGATTGCTGCCGACATCTGACATCAACAGAATTTTTTGTCCCGCGGGACCCACCAACAAGACATCAATGTCGTCGGGAAAGTCGTGATTTATGTTCTCGAGTTTTACCGTCACTTTACTCACGTTACCGGTAACCCCGGCGACATTTATCGTGGATGGATAGGGGGTCGCCGTACCCGCGGTGGGAATCACGATTGGTGTAGGGTTGGAAAATGTGGAGGTGGCCACAGCAATCTGCCCGGCAGTGAAATTGTAAGTGACCGTGCCAAGATTGGTTGCACCATCCTGAAATTGCACTGATGCCGAGACCACGCCGCCGCACGCCGTAGATGGATCGACAGTGAAAGTGAATGGGTTACAAACCGCGGGACCAACGGGTGGAACGGAGCCGTAATTTTGAGGTCCGCTGGGTGATGTCACTCCACCACCTGATAGGAGAGTACCCACCGCGTTGCTGGTGGGGCCGGTACCGTTGTTTTGAACGCAGAGTGAAACCGTTACAGTCTCGCCTGGATCAACCGCACCGTTATTAGTGCTGCAGGACTCGGCAGTGATCGTGGATCCAGCCGAATTGATAACCGGCGTTGCTATCCCACCGCAACAGACAAACTGCGCTCGCGTGATTTCGAGTTCCAAACACCCCACGGTCCCCACGTCGAGGGCCGCCGTGTCTGAAATCCTCAGTTTCCATTGGCCATTTGTTGGCTTTCCGTCAAACGCCGACAATGGATTGTCAGGCCTGAATGATCCAGCGAAAGGAGCGATGCCCGACCCGATTGTGGTCCCTGCTTCGTCGTCGAAAACAGTCTTAGTGCCCGAGCAATTGTTGCCCCCGGTACCAAAATTGTCGCCGCCGGCGCCGCGATTGTTCGACAGTATGACTTCCGTGCCGTCCGGATGAATTAACCGGATAACCAGGTCGCCATCGAACGTATGGTTGAGCCTGATGCGGGCGTTTATGTCCTGGATCGCGCCTGTGTCAGGAATGGTTATTGGAATTTCTACGGAGCTATTATCGGGAATCGGAACCGCGATATTCCCCGAACTGTAGACAGTCGTTGCCGAGGGGCCGGGCGTGCCAACCTGAAGAGTGAACGTCACTGTGCCAAGGTTATCTGCGCCGTCCTGGAGTTGGAAAACGGCGCTAACGGTGGAGCCGCAAGCCACACTCGGATCCACCGTGAACGTAAATGGACGGGTAACTACGGTTGTATTGTCCGGCGGTATTGAGCCGTAATTCTGTGGACCACTCGGACTGGTAACACCGCCACCAGGTTGCAGCGTAGCCACTAGACTCGTGGTGGTCGCGGTACCGTTGTTCTTCAACCCAAAGTCGACCGTCACTGTTTCACTCGGGCTCAGTGCATTGTCGGCCGGCGGGCAATTCTCTGCAGTGATGGTAGTACCGCCCGTGGTAACGCCTGGTGCGCCGGTAACGCAAACGTTGATCGTACTAGTGCTCCCGTTGGTGATAGTGACAGGGGGTACCGTGACCGGAAAGTAGGCGGCCCCGGAAACTACGACACCGTAAGAACCCGGCGCAAGTTTAGAGCTGAAGGAGCCGTCTGCTAGCGTAGTGCCAAATAGATTTCCATCAACTGTGATTGATGCACCCTGGACCGGCAGTGCCGAGTCGCAGTTAGTAACGTTTACAGTTAGCGTGCCCTGGGCCGGCGCAACACAGGACGGGTTTACTTTGAAACTGCCCACGCGGGTATGCCATTCCGCGTTGGTTGCCGGATCATCGGTCGCGTAATACTCGTTCGTGTGCCAGAAGGTGCAGTCGTCAGTAGGGTCTACAGTCGTCGAACTGTAGTCGCCCCAACGAGAGTTGGTGCTAGTCTGCACAAATCCTCCAGCCTGCAGCACTGCCTCACCCTGGAACAATCCGTTTGGTGGATCTGCCGCCAGCCTGCCTGCATATCGGATCCCCGGAAAGATAGTTGTACTGGAAACGGTGTAGCCGACAGCTAGATTGCCTTCATGGTCCATGGCTGCGCTGCCCATCCAACGGTTCGTTGCGTCGGGCGCGAAAGTGGCCTGCTCGTTAACCGCATAACCCGCGCCGGTGTTTCGGAGTTCGTAATAACGCACCCCAGCCTGATGCAAGAGCTGGGTGGTACCAGTGCCCACATTGACAGTGTGATTTGTAACTAACGACTGGTGTGTCCCGAAGTTTCGATACTGCAAACGATGCATGAGGCGATCGCTGATCGCACTCAGTGCGGCCGTAGAATTGTTTGCGGGCGGAGGTTGTTCAATATCATCGATTCCGGGAGGGTCTCGCGGATCAAATGCTGCTACGGCTACCGGACTTTCAGCCCGCTCTAAAAAAGTGGAATTGGCGGGAAACGCGAAGTCTGCGTAGAAGTCGAAGAGTCGTAGTCCATCAAAAGCCGCTCCAAATTCGTTGGAGACGAAACGAGAGAAAATATTTGGTGCATTAGCAGGCGGAGGAGTTAAGCCGTCGGCGTCGCTTGGCAGCATGGAGAAAATACTCGGGTCCAGGAAAAGATCAAAATATATATAAGACGCACTCGGATCTCCGGCGAGTATTTTGGCGCGATCGAAAGCATAAGCCCCGGTGCCCTGGAAAGCAGTTCCTGCCTGATTAAACTGATTGTTCGACATGTAGTAAGCATTGGGCCATACGCCAAACCTGGGAAAGTCATTGAACTTGTTATTAGGCAAGATGAAGTCGTAGACAAAGAATGCGCCCGTCGGATCGGACGTTTGCGAAACCGCAATCAACTGGTGGTTGTTGGGATTGGCCACTGTGCAAAACTGGGTGATGAACCACCGATCAGCGTAGGAATCGTAGAGCACGGTTGGATAGCCATCATTACGCGTTGCGCAAGGCCCAGGCAGCGAAGCCCAAATGTCGCTGAGCTTACGAGACGGAGTCAGCGGGGCCCCGGTTTTGTCATACACGCGGTAGTTGAGGTTGACGGCCTGGACGTAGTGGTTTGGTCCAACATCCCCAGTGGTATCCGGAGGGAGGACGCGAAAGGCATGCACAGACAGGACGTCCTGCTGAGTCTGGCCTTCAAAATTGGTGATGGTGGCAGCGATATTGGGCTCAGGCGCAGAGCTTTGAAGAGCCGCGTCGGCGCTCTTTGCGAACGCTTTCTGGGTCAACAAGGCATCGGGCGTAAGCGATCGGAAAAGGGTTCTTTCCGTAGCCTCTGAAACAATGTTAACGCCACTAACGAGTTGCGGCGTAGGCAGGTCCTTAATTTTCCGAGTTACGCCAAAGCCTACCGCCTTGCCGACGAAGGGAACCAGTGACCCCGCCTTCGGTGCGGTCTCCCCGAGATTGCGAGTCACGACAGGCTTTGACTGTCCGATACGTTGCTTCGGAGCTTGCTTGGCCTCGCCTAAAGGCAAAACCAAAACGGCGGTGACGCTCACTACTATGGCAACAATCAGGGCCAACCTTGCAAACTTCATCTGGAGGATCCTCCTATGTGCGTGCTGAACCCGGAAGCTTGGTTTTAGAATCGTTTGGATTATCCTGAATAACAATGTGCGACATGCCCAGGTTTTTGGATGGAGCCCGGCCGCCACTCACAACGAAACCTCTCGTAGTAGAATGCCGATTGATAATTCGAGTATTAAAAACGCACGTTGAGCCCTCCACTCTGGACTGTGTCGGGGCTGCTGAAGCTAAAGGGGGGAATCAACAATCTTTAGCCAATTTATTGGGCACGCAGTCTATTGGATGGTTATGGCTTCGTCAATAAAAACCGCTGTTCAGCCATTCATTAGAGCCTGCTGTGCTAACCTTTCCATCAATGACTCTCACCGCGGAACAATTGGCCCAATACGATAAAAATGGTTTTCTAGTACTGCCTGACTTCGTTGACGTCCCTTCCTGTGATCGGCTGCGAGCACGCGCGGAAGAATTAGTTGATGCGTTTGATCCGAATGGGATTACATCCATCTTTTCTACGCACGAGCAAAACCGTCTTAGCGATGACTACTTTCTCAACTCAGGCGATAAGATTCGTTTCTTCTTTGAAGAAGAAGCCTACCTTCCCGACGGCAATCTTAAGCAGAGCAAGCATCGATCGATAAACAAGATCGGTCACGCGCTTCATGAGCTCGATCCCGTCTTCAGGGAATTCTCAACCACGCCGGCGATTCGAAACCTCGTCACCAATCTTGGTATTGAAGAGCCTTTGCTGTTGCAGTCGATGTACATCTTTAAGCAACCGGAGATCGGGGGTGAAGTGACTTGTCACCAGGACAGCACTTTTCTTTACACAGAACCTCAGGACATTGCCGGGTTATGGTTTGCTCTCGAAGACGCGACTCTCGAGAACGGATGCCTTTGGGCCATACCGGGCGGTCACCAACTCGGATTGAAATCACGCTGGCTGCGCGATGGCGCGGGAGGAATGAAGTTTGATGTATTTGACTCGAGTCCCTTCCCTGAAGACAGACTCGTTCCACTGGAAGTTAAGAAAGGCACCTTAATACTGCTAAACGGATTGCTACCTCATAAGAGTCTGGCAAATCGTTCGCCCCAGTCGCGCCACGCTTACACGCTTCACGTGATCAGCGCTCAAAGCCGCTACCCGGAAGATAACTGGCTGCAACGTCGCCCGGAGATGCCCCTGCGGGGATTTGCGAGATTGCTTAACCTTGGCGGGAGGCATCTCCCTGGAGTGCGCCGCCTTGTCGGAGCTTTGGCCGGGTTGCGACCCGTCTCAACCAGTCGCGCACGGATTGCGGTATCGAAACTTGTTCCCAGGAGGGGCGCCAAGCCGCCACTGGCCAAAGCGCCGACAAGGCGGCGCACTCCAAGGAGTTTAATTAGGTAGTCGGTCGGAGCAATCCGCGGAAAATCCCCTGGACTGCGACCTGATTGGCAGGAATGGTTAGCGGTTCATGCTGCGAGTTTGCCGGATGAAGTTCGATGTTTGCGCCGCGACGAAACAATCTTTTTAGCGTGGCCTGGTTCTCTTCAATTAACAGCGCCACCACGATCTCGCCGTCGCGTGCGTCTGTGCGGTTCTCAATCAAAGCTATGTCGCCGTCGCAGATATGCTCGTCGATCATCGAGTCGCCCTTAACTTTCAAAGCGTAGACTCGATCCGGTCGCACACGTCCGAGAAGGAAGCGCGGTACCGGGATCGTCTCGTCGCACTCAACTACCTCTAATGGAGTGCCCGCTGCAATTCTGCCGAGCAACTTAACTTCACACAGCGCGTCGCCGTCGTCCACTTTTACGGAAAGGTTAAACGATCCGTCTTCATGTTTACGTGTAATGAGTCCGCGACGTTCGAGCGCTGCAATGTGTTTAGCGATCGTGGCGCGTGACTTTACTCCGAAGTGTCTGGCTATCTGTGCGTAGGAAGGTTCGTATCTATTGCGCTCGGAGAACCGCGTTATGTAATCAAGAATATCTTTTTGACGTTGCGTCCGAGGCAGCATAGGTTCGGCCAAGCTTTGAGAATCGAAACTGACTGAAGAGCAGTTGTCCCTTGAGATGTCGAGGCATTCTAGGGCGCGCTTAGTTAAGCGTCAAGTGTTTGTTACGAGCGTTAGACCATTCAGCGATGATGGAAGTCTTGCATCTAGCGTGCAGAGTAACGCGCCAACGTCCGCGGAAGGATGCGAACTCCTGCGGGCATCTGAGTTAAGGACATCGAGTTTCGCACTAAGATCTCACTAGCCTTCACGCCGTAGACAGCCTCATTAAGATCGTTGTCGGGACTGATTACTACTCCCTTCAAAGCAGCGCCGATGAAGGCGCCCTTACTGCGAGAGTAAGAAAGGATGCCAGCATCCAGCGTTGCGTTTGTAGACGCCGCGGCTTCACGGCCAACTGGTCCAGCAACCACACCAACCTCGCCACCGATTTCAAACTTGTCCTCGAGCAGTCCTTTCAATCCCTCCTCATTCATCACCAGAAAGACATAGTCGTTCTTTTGCGCCCCGATCTGCGCGCCAAAACTTCCACCGCTGAGATTGAAGTACGCGGGCGCTGTCCATCCACCCCTCACCCGTTTGCTGATCACACCTTGTCCACCTCGGCCGCCAAAAATGAAAGCTGCTTTCAGCACACCCGGGAAAACGGCGATGGCTTCGGCTTTATCAAGCAACTCTTTCGGGATGGCCTTGTCCCGCACGTTCATGATTTCCGTAAAAGTTTCGGCCGCTTCGCGTGCATGACGCGTGGCGTCAGTCATTCTCGATTTATTCTGAGCAGACGCGTTGGGGACGAAAGCGAGCAGGAGTATCGAAACGGTGAACGCGAAAAGAGTTCGTTTAAAACTGGTCTTCATCAATTACCTCCAACAGATTTAAGGTGTGCTGAACTTAACCCGAATGGCAAAGAACAGCAATGCAGTAAAAAATCGCCTCATCGGATGATTGCAACACGATATGCACGCGGCCTGTTGGTGCGAACTCGCACTTTGGGTCTGCGATTACGTGTGCCAGCCTGCGACACCGTCTGCACCTCCCCAACTGCTAGTTCATCAGCGAAGGAATCTAACTTCTGCTTTTCAGCAGCCGGTATTTCAGGAACAGGCTCGTTTGCGTGAACTTCAAGGTCGGACGCCGGCCTGGTTCGCTGAATATTGACTAGCAAGAATCCGGCAAGGGCGCCTGTAATCAAGCCGATTAGTACTACTACGGCAAGCACCCGCGACTGCCCAGTAACGCCGCCCGTAAGGGACCGAAGCTTGTCACGCCAGCCGGAAGTTGTACTGCTGCGTAACGGTTCCACAGGCTGGGCAGTGGCACTCGCGTTTGCATCAAAAATGGGCGTGGGGAGCGACGGGTCCGCTTGAACGGGTTCTCTTCGATCACGGTCGTCAGTCATCGTTTACTCCATTTAATAGTGATACAAAACGGGACGTTAACGAAGTCCCACAACTCTGATAGCAATTCGAACTCCAAAGTATTGGGTCCACAATTAAGCAACGAATTCGTCATAAACCGGCAAGAACCGCGCGACAACAGTACAGAAGAGCTTGGTTTAGCCCGCGCTCCGAGCGATACGGGAGCCGTTTTGAAACCACAACCCGTTACACTCGAACACGATTTAACCGCAGCGCGTTTCCTATCACCGAAACCGAACTGAAGCTCATCGCGGCTGCAGCAATCATCGGACTCAGCAAGATCCCGAAAAACGGGTACAGAATCCCGGCCGCGATTGGCACACCCAGCGCGTTATAAAGGAAGGCAAAGAAAAGGTTCTGCTTGATGTTCTTCATCGTCGCGCGGCTGAGTCGACTCGCACGCACAATCCCGCGCAAGTCGCCTTTGACAAGAGTCACGGCCGCGCTCTGCATAGCGACATCAGTGCCGGTGCCCATTGCTATGCCAACATCCGCCTGGGCCAACGCAGGCGCATCGTTAATTCCATCTCCGGCCATAGCCACGCTGCGTCCTTCACCTTGAAGTCGCTTGATGATTTCAGCTTTCTGGTCCGGTAAGACTTCGGCAATCACATCGTCAAGGCCAAGCGTCGCTGCTACGGCTTTCGCTGTAGTCGAACTATCACCACTAACCATAATGATGCGTATCCCCTGTTCGTGCAGTTGCGCAATCGCCTCAGGCGTCGACTCTTTGATCGGGTCGGCTACGCCAAGCACTCCGGCAAATTGTCCGTCGATGCTGACAAACACCACTGTCTGACCCTGCGCTCGTAACTCCTCGGCCTGCTGGATAGAAACTGTAGGGGAGTCACTCTGTGGGCGCGCCGTTTTTCCACGAGCATTCGAGTCCGACTGCTCCTCAAGCAGACTCAGGTTGCCGATCGCTACCAATCGATTCTCAACTCGTCCAGTCACGCCTTTGCCTGTGACAGATTGAAAATCTTCAACAGGTCGGGGTTGAACGCCGCGCTCCCCAGCACCGGCCACGATCGCTGATGCAAGCGGGTGCTCACTGCCGCGTTCCAAACTTGCCGCGAGCTTCAGGACATCGGTTTCGCTCCATCCAGTTGCCGGCAACACTGTTACCAATCTCGGCTTCCCTTCCGTGAGCGTTCCCGTTTTGTCTACGACGAGGGTGTCAACTTCGCGCAGAACTTCAATCGCTTCAGCATTTCTAAAGAGCACACCAATCTGCGCCCCTTTGCCGGTCGCTACCATTATCGACATCGGCGTCGCCAGCCCCAGCGCGCACGGGCACGCGATAATCAAAACGGCAACGGCGTTTATCAGCGCATAAGCCATACGCGGTTCAGGCCCGACTATGGCCCAAACGACAAACGTTGCCGCGGCGATCATGATCACAGCAGGGACGAAATACGCTGATACTCGATCTGCAAGTCGTTGAATCGGTGCCCGGCTGCGCTGCGCCTCCGCGACCATCTGGACGATTTGGGCCAACAAGGTCTGAGCGCCAACACGCTCCGCACGCATGATGAAGGTGCCGGTGCCATTTACTGTTGCGCCAGTCACACGGTCCCCGAGGCCCTTCACAACAGGAACTGGTTCACCGCTAATCATTGACTCATCCACCGTGCTCGAGCCTTCCAGAATGATCCCGTCCACCGGAACCTTCTCGCCGGGTCGCACACGCAGCTTGTCGCCAACCTTCGCACTGTCTAAAGGAACATCTTCTTCCCTGCCGTCCTCGCTTACCCTCCGAGCAGTTTTCGGCGCCAGACCCAGCAGCGACTTGAGTGCAGCACTCGTTTGGCCTCGTGCTTTCAACTCCAACACCTGGCCCAACAGCACGAGGGTTGTGATCACCGCAGCCGCTTCGAAGTAAACCGGAACAGCGCCGCCGTGACCGGTAAAGGAATGAGGAAAGATGTCTGGAAATAGTGTGGCAACGACACTGTAAACGTAAGCGACGGTGACACCGAGTCCAATTAGAGTAAACATGTTCAGACTTCGGTTCACGAGTGACTGCCAGGCGCGCACAAAAAACGGCCATCCGCCCCAGAGCACAACTGGCGTCGCCAGGGCCAATTGAATCCAGGTCAATGAACTGGTTGCAACGGCCTGTTGCAGCGGTTGACCTGGGATTAAGTCACTCATCCCGATTGCAAACACCGGCAGTGTCACGACGGCACTAACCCAAAACCGCCGCTGCATGTCACGTAGTTCAGGGTTCTCTTCATCATCGATGGAGATCGTACGGGGTTCGAGTGCCATGCCGCAGATCGGACAACTGCCCGGTGAGTCGCTTACGATCTCCGGATGCATCGGGCACGTGTATTCGGTTTTCGTTTGCGGTCCAGCGATGGTCAGGGATTCCAGCGCCATGCCGCACTTCGGGCACGAGCCCGGTTGGTTCTGACGCACTGCGGGATGCATCGGGCAGGTGTAAATCTTCGCGGCATCCGGAGTTGATTGGCTTACTTCTTGTTTTCTGGTACGGCCGATCGCAATGGGCTGCATCGTCATCGGCACTGGCGGTTGGTTAAGAAACCGTTCCGGGTCTTCGCGAAACTTGTGCAAGCAGTGAGTACTGCAAAAGTAATACACAACCCCGTTGTACTCGTATGACCCCGCAGCAGACTTTGGATCGACAGTCATCCCGCAGATCGGATCTACGGCTCCCGCATTTCCAGTCGCGTCTCCGAGTTTGTGCGTTGGTTGCATCTTGGCTTTTCAGTCCCTTTATGATTCTATCTCACGCCAGATTTCAAATCGCCCCCGGAGGTTCTTGTCATGGCAAGAAAAATTATCGGTGTGATCGTTGGCTACGTGGTGATGGCGCTGCTGATCTTTTTGACCTTCTCAGCTGCTTACCTCGCAATGGGCGCCAGCCACGCGTTCAAACCCGGCACGTATAACGTCTCACTACGATGGACTGCTCTCAGCTTTGTGCTGGGCCTCATTGCGGCCATCGTTGGCGGCTACGTTTGCGCCTTGATCGCCAGAAGCTCTCGCGCGGCGCAAGTGCTCGCAGGAATTGTGCTCGTCTTAGGAATACTTGTTGCGATTCCTGCGATTACGGGCAGCGATACCCGACCAAACGTTAGACCGGCCGACGTGCCCAATATGCAGGCCATGCAGAATGCTCGCACGCCCGCCTGGGTAGCTATCCTGAATCCTATTGTAGGTGCAGTCGGGGTTTTGGTGGGTGCGGCAACAAGACAAAAAATCACCGAACCTGCCGGCTAGCTAGTTCTTGCTGTCCGCTCTACCTCGCGGAGTATGTCATCCTTCGCGTTCTGTAAGTAACAGGTTAGAGGCGGCTCCGGTCCCCGTCCGACGGTCGCTAGTGGTCGCGCGATTCTGGAGAACGGAACAGTTCAAATCCAGGAAGCAGATGGCTCGGTTACGCGATGCACTAATGGCCGGTTGCCATGTTATTCAGTAACGGCTTCCGGGTTTTCTTGCTTCAACAATCGTCGTAATTTCATGCGTGCTTTATGAAGCTGCGATTTCGACGTGCCCACCGCGACGCCCAATATCTTGGCGATCTCATCGTGCTCATGACCTTCAATGTCATGCAAAACGAAAACTGAACGGTAACCTGGCGGCAACTGCTTTAGGGCATGGTCCAGACTAATCCGATCCAACACCGGCATCTTGTCCGGGTTCTCCGTCCCGCGCACGATTTGCACAGGGGTGTCACCTTCTTCAGTTGTCCGCTCAAGCTTAACGCTTCTTTTTCGGAAGTGCATCAACACCTGATTGACGGTTAGGCGGTGCAGCCAGGTGGTAAAAGCGGAGTCACCACGGAAGCTTCCAATCTTGCGAAACAACTGAATGAAGACCTCCTGCGCCAGATCCTCGGCCTCGGCAACGTTGTGCGCCATGCGCAAACACAACGAATAAACTCGACGATTATGACGTGTGTACAGCTGTTCAAAAGCTCCCATATCACCGCCGCCGGCGGCGACTGCCAACGCATGATCCGAAAGTGGCGCGATTTCCACCTCACTGCGGATCGCGTTCTTTTCACTCGACCAAAGAGGAAAAACGTCAGTGTTTATCATGGCCTTAGATAGAGCAAATAAAGGGCCAGATAACCACCCGCAAATTGGCTGGAAATCTCGCTAATGCTTGCCAATAACGGCGGCAAATGAACGAAAGAGGGTCAAGTGCACCCAAAACGTGCAGCACCCTTCTGTCCATTTCAAGCCCTGCCGCTGACCCCCCTCTCACCCTCGGAGGCTTTGCACAAAAAGTCGAATGAAGCGGTTCCGCGAAGCGGTATCAGAACCGGGAGCAATAGCGACCGGGTGTCGGTCGGAAAGAAAGCCGTGATTTCACTATCAACCATCGCCTTCGTAGATGAGCAGGGACTCGGTCGCTACCACCACCCCAAGCGGGCTGCGGCTTTCCCCGGTTCGCTTCCGGTTCTGATTTAGTCGGCTTCGCCGACTTTTTGTGCATCAGAACACAAAGGGCAGCGGGCTCGGGCTCTCCCTCGTAAAACATATTGTCGAGGCACATCGAGGTCAGATCCAGCTCGAGAGCGTACCGGGTGAAGGCAGCCGATTTACTATTCTGCTGCCTTTGAGCGACGTGGCCGTCACGACCGAGAGGGAGCGCACCGGCGCCGGAGGCTATGAAGTTGCAAAGAGTCTTAATAATTGAAGACGAGCCAAACCTAATCGTCGGGTTGCGAGATAGTTGTGAGTATGAAGGCTATGAGGTTGTAGTCGCTGGGGATGGCGAAGAAGGGATTCTCAAAGCCTGCGACGACAAGCCGGATATTATCCTGCTCGACATTATGCTTCCCAGGATGAGTGGGTTGGACGTGTGTCGTAAGCTTCGCGCCAAGGGGTAGACGTACCCATTATTATGCTGACGGCGCGCGGCCAGGAGATCGATAAAGTCGTGGGGCTCGAAGTCGGAGCTGACGACTACGTGACGAAGCCGTTTGGCCTCAAAGAACTTCTAGCGAGGATACGAGCACATTTGCGGCGGGCAGCAAAGAAAGTTACCGACATCGAGGTCTACAGATTTGCTGACATAGAGTTAAACCTCAAGCGATACAGTGCCAGTAAAAATGGTCTTCAATTAGAACTGACGCCCAGGGAGTTTAAGATTCTAGAATGCTTCATACTTCACCGGGAGGAAGTCGTCACGCGCGAGCAACTGCTTGATGAGGTCTGGGGGTACCATAACTTTCCCATCAGCCGCACCGTCGATAATCACATAGCTTAACTCCGCCAGAAGATCGAGGATGTGCCCGCCAAGCCCCAGTACATCGTCACCGTACATGGAGTCGGATACAAATTTCTTCCATAAGGGACGGTCGCGTCTGAAGGCGGGCTAACGGTCGCGTCTGAAGGCCGCGTTAAAACGAAATGCTGTAACTGGCGCCAGGATTGCGCCCACGCTCGAAAACCACGCCAAACTGGTGTCGCCCATGTGTGTAGTTTGCCGTCGGGTGGACACGTACACCGTCAAAAAGAATCGTTGAACTCCAACGGTCGTTGAAGTTGATGCTCAACCCGCCGATGGCCCTGAAGCGATCTTCAAATGTCCCGTAGGCGACGCCGACGTATGGAGCAATCGGTAATCCGGTGTGGTGCTTCAGGTTCTTACTGAACGTTGCGTAGAACGACTGACCAAACGGCGTACCTATTCGGTCGGAGCTTGTGCCCAAAATCAACGCCGGGCGATTGTGCGTTTCCGTTAACGCAACGATGTTTGCGAGCGGAGACACTTTGCCGGCAAGCGGGTTGTATTCAATGCCCGCAGTAAATCGTGGATGAAACCTGTACGTGAGCGTGTTGCGCCAGGTCGCCCGGTCGATTTGGTTCGCTATGACGCGAACGCCATAAGTCCACTTTTGATTGTTTTGTTGTCCTGCCCCGCTCACGGCGCGGCCCTCGCCAGGTCAAAGCGGTCAACTTGGGACGGATGAAGCCTCACTCGATTTTCGCTTCGTTGAGGCGACCTGCTCGCGCTCTACCTTTTGTTCGATCGCCGCTGTCTTTTCCGCAGACGCAAGCATTGCATCAATCTGTTTTTTCAGATCAACTGGATTCACGATCCCTGAGATGACCTTAGCAATGCGACCATCTTTACCGATGACGACTGTTCCCGGTAATGCTCCGCCCAGTCCGAAACGCATCATGTCGGCTATGGTCGCTCCCATCCAGATGGGAAAGTTAATTTTCGTTTCCTTCACAAACTGCAGGACCTTCGCGCGGTCCTCGGCCTCGTCAGTTGAAGCCCCGATCACCTGAACACCGAGCGCCGCATACTCATTTTGAATGGCCGCCAGATCCGGCATCTCTTTGCGGCACGGTATGCAGTACGTCGCCCAGAAGTTCAGGATGACGATGCGTCCTTTGAGTGCATTCAATCCTTGCGTCGTGCCAAACGGGTCTTTGAGTGTCAGGTCAACTTCCTTACCAACAACATTCGCCGCATCCTGTTCGGCCAAACTCGCGGCAAGAACCTCCACAGCATCGACGCGAAACACCCCAGCGTTTTTCTTTTTCTGCAGCGTTCCTGTCACCGCGACGCGCTTGCCAATAAAGTCAAGCCAGTTTTTCCCCGGAAGGCGAAACTTTCTCTGCTCCAGTTGATACAAAGTGAACTTGTCACCTTCACGTACCGCGATCAGCGTCGGGTCACCGTTGGCAACACACGACTGCGCCTTCAATAAGTCTTCGGCCGTGCCGAATTGCACTTTCGTACGATCAGCTTCCGCCCAGCAGTCAGCGCAGCAAACGACGAGGCCTTCGAGTCGGACGTTCGTGCTTTGGGCCGGCGCCGGAACAGCGGCAATGAGGCAGAAAAACAAACATGCAAATAATCGTTTCATAAAGCTCACTCAATATTAGTTATTTAGAGACAGATAAGTACCGATCTCGGCCTTGGTAAAGGGCTTTACACCTTCGCGGCCCGTAAGGCTAAGCGTGAGGCCACCACCTTCGCGTTCAACCTCCAGCCGAAACCCAAAGAACGGGCAGCATAGCCGTTCGAGCTCGATGAAGTGTGCGGCGGCGAGCACTACGTTCGGCTCATTAGGCAAGCGAAAGGAGTAACCGTTCGGCAATTCATCGACGGATTGAACCTTTTTGAAGAGTTCCTCTACGGAGTGCCGGTGGGCCTCCCTTTGATCCGCCGCTATCGCGCTCATTGAGCACGCAAATGGAGATTCTTTCTCAGTCATAAGTCCTGCTCGTGATTTCTTATTTGTATGCGCTAACGCTTGCGGTTGCCGTGCGCACTTTTGAAGGCTTGCCGAATTCCGTCCACGCAAAATGCACTTCCTCGCCGAGTCGCGCCATCCGTGGAAAACCACTGGAGCGCGAGATGTCCGTTTGCGCAACAACCGCAGGCGGGCCAAGCGTGCCGTTCGATTGAACGCGTCGCACTTTGATGGCCCCGCCCTCTGCGTTTCCAGACAACCAACAGACAAGAGCTGAGCCGTCCGGAAGAAGTAAAACATCGACGCGTCCAACGGCCTGACTATCGTCCACCTGGATAGCCTGATCAAACGTCGCTCCAGCATCAGCGGAAAACGCAATCTTCACGCGCGACTGCTCTCCTGCCTCGGTGAACCACGCAACAGCTACGAGGCGGGCGTCGGCGGCAACCGATGGTCCATTAACCGGACATCCGTTTATCGTCCAGTTGTCCGCGTGGACCGCCCGAGGCGCAACCCAACTGCCCTCTACCTGTTTCACGGAATAGATGTCTCGGACCTCTCCCTGCGATCGGTCGCGGTAGACCGCTATAGCCCCTTCGCTTGTAAGCGCGGCTGAAGTTTGGCAGCACTCGCAAACGCGCTCATCGAGTTCAGCCTCATCTGAAAGTTTTCCATCCGCATCGATCGCCGCGTATCGCAACGTCATACTTTCTGACGAGGGCGCGTCGTCATCGCCATGTTTCGTGTTCTTCATATTTCGGCCGTCGAGCCATACAGCACCCAGGCGTCCGTCCGGCAAAGGCATGAGGGAGACAAAACCGTGCTCAGTTTGCGTGTTGTCACGATGTGGAACGATAGGTTTGCTCCATGTTTTGCCTCCATCTTTCGATTTGGCGATGTTCACATCGTAGGCGTAAGTTCCGGAGCCACTCTTCACCAGCCAGTGCGCGGCGAGGGAGCCGTCATGCAGTGCGATGGCCGAGGGGAAGTCTGCCCAGTTGACGAACCAGTTATCCCCTTCGGCAACAGTTTGGGCCGGCGTCCACGCGTTTCCATTCCGCATTGAGGTCCGTAACGCATAACGCCTGGCGTCAACCTTCTCGACCCAGCTCAGGACAATTCCCCCGTTTGGAGTTGCATTGAGCTCAGGCTCGCGGCTGTCTCCGCCAGTGGGAGAATCGCTCGCGCGAATTGTTAAGGCTGTTTCCGCCGAACCTGCATTCGAACTATCGGCGGGAGGCGGGTTGCCTCGATTACAACCGACGATGAGAATCGCCACTACTAGCAAGGAGCACTTCCAAAATCGGAGGCCGCTCGCGAATTGCATCACCTCCACAATTGGATTTAAGAGTGGTCGTTGCATTGGGGCGCTGAGGCTGTCACGCGTTACTGTGTGGAATACTTCTCTATGATCCTTTGCCGCACTTGATCTGGCGTGAGCTTCTCTTCCTTTTGAAGCTTGTAGGCCAGCAACGCCTCATCAACACAGACGGCACATTGCGAAGCATGGTCGTCAACGAAGCACGAATGAAGACTCTTGTGGCCGTAGCCTCGATCACATTCGCAATAACAAGGAAGTTGGGCCAGCGTCTGGGGAATCGCTTTCGCGACCAGATAGGCTTCCCGAGACTTGCCAATAAATTTGTTCGCCGGCAGTGTCGGCTCCAGGTTGTCGATTTGCGCAGCGTTCTGGTAAGCAGGCACTCGCGCCACGGCGTGGGAATGGGGAGCGGCCCCATGTGAATCGGCCGCGGCTGGTTCCCCAGCGCGAGGCGATGGCTGACTGACCTGCGTCGTAGAGCCTCCGCCGGACTGCATCATCAATACGCCGCCAACAGCAACAGCGAGTATGGCGATAACAACAAAAAGAATTCGGTTCTTCATAAGTTCTTACTTCCCCTTCAAAACACGCGTTTCAGCAGAATAGATCATAGCAGCAAGCGAATTTCAGCCTGGAGGGCTGAGAGACAGTAGCCGGTGGTGTAGCGTTGCGAAGACCACCGGAACACAGCCTAAATTTAATCCGCACCCCGGAGGGAGAAACTATTGCAAGGTTTCACTTCGTAGTCGCCGTTTTCTGAGACCATGTTTCTTGCACCCCTTCTGGGTGCTCGATTCTTCACTGTTTTCCGGTGGTCTGGGCTACGCTCCGACCACCGGCTACTCTCTGCCAGCCCTCCAGGCCGGGTCGGCCCTCTGGGCAGGTCCTCTAAAACTAATGTTTCATTCCTTGATGCGGATCCGCATGACCCGTCATCGACATTTTGCCGGGACGGAAACGTAGAAAGAAACGGTATGACATAGGGTGGCTGCCATAAATGGAATCCAGGATCCCCGGCTTCGTGTAAAAGGTAGCATCACCGCCTACTGCAACCCGTAACTTTTCAGTCGTGTAAAAATCGCGAGCGCCGCCAAAAGTATATGCGCCAATGCGAAACAATGGGTGATGATCCGTGATGCCGAGTAACGCCCGGTCAGCATCTCGCAACAAGGCATTCTTGTCGACCAACTCAAGGCGCGTGTAAAGATAATTCTTGTCGCGAAAGTTGACCGTGGATTCGGCAACATATCCGTTGAGATTGAAGATCTCGCCGCCGTGGCTTTCGTGGTTGCGGCCCCAGATGAAACTCGTCGCCCAGTTTCCACGACCCAGCGGCCTATTGTAACTGACAGACGCTGTTGTGCGTCGGACGTCACCCGGCTCGAGCGGTTCCGGATTTCTTAGGAAACCGTGACTGATCTGCATCGACCAATTGCTGTTAGGCGCAAATGAAAGCCGCGCTGAACGCGAGTTCCAGGGGTGTGCTTCGAAGTCATAACGATTCTCGTCAGGCTCACGGCCGTTGAAGATCGATCCTTCCAACTTAAACCAGCGATAGGTGAAACCCGTGGTGATCACACCAAACGTTATGTGCGACGAATCCTGCAAGTGGTGCGACAAAGCAGCAGCCGGGTTTTCTGAAGCTGACGCGCGATGCATGAACGCCGTAGGACCAAGTGCGGGCTCACCCGGATAACCGACATAAGCAAACCAGGTCGCACGATCTCCCACCGGTACTGTGTAGGAAGCCGAAAGCTCCATGAAGAAATCGTGCGGGTGCTGAGCGTCGATTATTGGACGTCCCTTGTAGGTTTCACCGGTTTGGAAAAGGAGCGGCGATCCTCCCGGCGGAAATGTGAATGGTTCGAGACTAAACATTCCACGCAGTTCGAGGGTGCCTGGTCCAACTTTGCGGAAGGCCATCGGCATAAACCAGTTTGCCGATTCAAACTTTGTGACGCCTCTTGGCCCGCCTTGGGAATTAACTCCAACGACGGCGTTGTAATGAAACATCAGCAACCAGTCGCCGGCTGTTTTGTGCAGCATGTTCATTCGCGTCGAAGCGGGCTGCCATGACGTGCCGGAGGCCATCTGTCCCATCGGGATAAGGTTCTTTTCGCTGGCGCCCACCCGAATGCTCATGTCGTTACCTGACATCACCATCAGCGACGCGGTATTCTCCGTCGGCCCGTGAACGCCGCCGTGGTCCGTTGTGGGTGAAGCCTCCGGCATCGTGGCAGGTGTAGTCGGAACGTGTGTGCCGTGCTCGTTTTGCCTTACTGCCGGTGACGACCCCGAAGTTGTTTGCGGCGCGTGCATGTGTGGCGTGGTAGTCGGTGCCGGCGACGGTCCTACTTGAGCGGCAGGGGGATGCATATCATGTGAATGCGTGGCTGCCGCCGGCGAAGGGTCGGCCGACACTGTGGCAGGAATAGTTTTTGTTCCAGACTCACCACTTACCGGAGAATGCACATGCGGTGCGCTGGGTGCCGGATTCTTCTTAGGCTCTTGCCTTTTCGCGGAGCTCCTCCGACTCCGAGTCACCGAGCGTCGTTTAGTTGATCGCCGCGATGTGGCTCGCGGTTTGGGTTTGCTCACGCCGGGCATCACGTGCCCTTCGTGTTGTGCAAAAACAGACTGGTCCATGGAACACGCCAGCGTCACCAATACGGCCAAAAGCAGATATTTATGTAGTCGGAAAAACTTACTCATCTAACAGATTCCCATTACTCGATCCGCAAACTAACAGTTTGCTTACAAGACCGGCGCCGGCGGTTAGCCAGACTGCAGCGTCACCGCCGGCGTCTCAAGCACCCTTAGTTCGTCTTTTCCTTGTTGTTCTTATCTTTCATTTTCACGTTGCAGGAATCGCCGTTGCAGCAGCATCCCTCATGCTTCGCATGCCCCTTCGAGTGGTCCTTGTTTGCATGGTCCTTCATGGAACATGAATCACCCTTGCAGCACGACTGCATGGCACAACACGATTCGGTCTTCTTGTTTTGATCGGCGGGCTTATTGTCCTGAGCCAAACCGACCGTTGAAACAGCAGCAGCCAACCCTAGCGCAAGGCCCAGGGCAAATCCTCGAATGTTTTTCATTTTCAGTTCTCCAGTTTAGAAATCATTGCCTCGATATCAGTGAACACACTGATACCCGCTGGAACAGACATGGCTGCCTGTCCTCATAACGAATGACAGACTGAAAGCCTGTCCTGCCTAATCTTTAAATTCGGAATACGCAACAGCGGAGGTATGTATGCCCACGGTTAGGCAAACGAAGCGGTGACGAAAGTGGAGCAGTCTGCTCCGAGGAATTTAAATCAGGAAGAATCGATTGAACCAAGGCCGGAGCAGAGTCCAGATCGCTACCTCGGGTTTTGGCGATCACTGCCGCGCGACTCACTGCCAGCGGACAGCCATTCATCTCGCCGGACGAAGAGCCGCTTAACTCAAGTAACGATGAATCCCTATTCCTGGTAGGTTCGGATGGTTTAGCGCTTTTGGAGTTTTTCTTGCAGCAGTCGTGGGACGTGTTGGCTTCGCCCGAAGCACAAGCTTCTCCGGAAACTACAATGGGAGCTTTGTCTCCGTGGTGCGTGGACTCAGCGCTTCCAGAATTCGCGGCTGAAGCGATCATTCCCTCGCAGCCCAGGAAACAACCGGCGCCTGCAACCCATAGGCTAAGCGTCGTCGTCAGGAGCACGCGAACTACTCTGACAGGGGAAAATCTACGCATCGATTGGAAGTCTAACGTGCCGCTTGGGACTTGTCGAGCATCAGTACACAACGAGCCGGTCATCGATGGAGTCAGTGCTTCTTGGGGTGAGCGGTGAGACTGACTTCATAGCGATGCTAAGTTAAACTAAAGCCATCGCGAAAATAACGAATACGGGGAGACGAATGATGGATTTAGACAAAGATAAGATTGTTACGCAGGACGAATTGGGTGAAGCTGCTCCTATTGATCAGGTCGAGGGACGCGTCGAGGCGGAAATGAAGAAACTCGAGGGTGAAGCCAAAAAGAGCGTGGGGGAAGGATTGCAGAACCCTGAACTAACGCGGGAAGGCGAACGATTGATCGAAGAGGCTGAGCGTGAGCAGGCAGAAGCGAAGGATTGCTGAAGCCAGGAGTCAGAAGCGGCAACAGGCGAGCAACAGGCGTATGGAATACCTTCAGGTTGCGACGTTGCGGATTAGACTAGCTTGGCTTGTTGGGATTGCTGCAACCTGAAGGTTGTACTCCATACGCCTGTTGCCACTTCTGACTTCTGACTTCTGACTTCTGACCTCTGTCACGTTCAGTCGGCGGCCTTGGCGTTAAGTGCGTCCTCGATTGCCTGCTTGATCTGAGGCGGCGTGCCCTGGGGATTAAATCCCACAAATCGTTTAATCACTTTTCCGTCGCGTCCAATCACAAAGCTCTGAGGTATCGAGTCAGTTCCCTGCATCAGCGTAATAGCCACGTCAGGCGTGGCCCAACCCACGCGATAGCTTACGTCAAAATCCTGCACAAACCTTTTCACTTTATCGTTCGACTCTTCAGGATTTTCGGTTGAGAGTCCGACGACCTCGAGACCCTGCGCTCGATACTCCTTATGAAGCTTGATCAGTTCTGGTATCTCCAGCCGGCATGGAGTACACCAGGTGGCCCATAGGTTTACTATCAAAACTTTCCCTACATACTTAGAAAGTTTTATCGGAGCGCCGCTTACGGCCTGCATTTCGGCGTCGGTCACGCTGGCCGGCAAAGTCACCACTGTAGGCCGGGAAGGAGGTGCAGTTTTCGTCGGCCCTACTGTTATCCTGACGGGCGGAGGACTAGAGTTTGTAGCAACTTTAGGCGCTGACGGGTTGGTTCGTTTTTCATCGCCCGAGCTGCAGCTGGAAGCTCCAAAGGAAACGACCAGCGACAACACGACGATGGTGGAAGCCAGGCGCGCGGGCGTCCATAACGTTTTCTCACCCTTGGTGTTTTTCATTAGTTGTATGAATGCTCTTTCTTGCCAACACCGATGCGGTTTAACGTTCAAGCTTCAACTGGCGCGCCTTTAAGCCGCAGCCCTCGGCTGAACTCTGCCTTCCGGCTTCAAAGCGTATCAACACTCCTCACGGCTTCTTGCCAAAGCGGAATGATTCGAGAATCACCGGCATCTCGCCTTTCTCACCCACGTCATCGACTCCGGATAACTCAGGAGCCAAAGAGCTCGCTAACAAAACTAGAGTCGCACCACTTTGCTCGCCTGCACCAGGGGGTAAGAATATGACACGGCCCCACAAGTTCAGATCGCCTTTTTCAGTTCCCCTTGAAACGCTCTCGAAGCGAAACTCATAGCCGTCAAGCGAGTTTACTTTTGTCGGTCCTTCCGACACCTTTCGGTATTCGGGAAAGCCCTTCGCCAAATTGGCACCGAGGATCTCGACCAGCTGGGGGAATGTCGCCTCGTCCGCTTCGTACGATCCTTTGCTCGTATACCACCCTACGGCGAAATTCTCCTGGGTATAGTCGGGCGGCAGCCTTCGTTCAACTTTTACGAAATTGCTCGCGCCAGGCACGCCCGCTTTCGGATCTGGTTCCCAGCCGTTGGGGTAATAAAAAGAAAAATCCAGGTAATGTTCAGCGAGCTTGCCATCGAGATTTGAACTTGAATTTACAAAAGCCACGGTGTTTGGCGGCGCCACATCAGCATCGGTCGTCGTTTGCTCGACGCTCTTATTAGAGTTGTCGTTTGCATTCGTGTTGTCGTTACTTTCGTTTCTCGTCACCACCGGCCGATTAGCCTGCATCTCATCCATGCGAGGCTTGATAACGAAAAAGAAAGCCGCAACCACTGCGCCCACGCCCAGGACGAGCAGTAAAAGCAGGATGCCGAGTATTAACGGGAGCTTCGATTTTTTGGCAGGAGGGAGCGGACTTGGCGCCGCGGGTGGGGGAATTGCTGCCGGTGGCGGCATTGCCGGGGGCGATACTCGAGGGGCCGCTCCGAGATCATAAACTGTTTCCGAACCTGTGGGTCCTGTCGGTCTCGAGACGCCGCCGGTCGGAGCCGCTGAACTGACAATGGTTGCTGCCAAATCCTGAAGTTCGTTCTTCACCGCGTCGTCGCGTGGAAGATCTGTTAGCGGCCTGGAACTCGCAATGGTAGCGTTTGGATCAAACGTTTCAGCACTCGACACCAATAAGCCGCCATCAATAGTGCAAAACTTTTGATTGTCGTCCGGATAGCTTCTACTACACTTCGGGCAACGCTTCATAAACTACACCTACTCCTCGACGGCTTTAGCTCAGTTTTAGTCAACAGCACTCAGAAGGCCCGGAGTTAACTTCGGGGATTATCGAGCCCGGGCCAGCTTTTGCTCAAGTTGTTTGTTCGCGGGATCAAGTTCCAACGCTCGCTTATAGGCGCGGGCAGCGCTGGCTTTGTTCTTCGCTTTCATATGACCATCGCCGACTCCCTCGAAACCGAAAGCGCCGGACAGGTCTTTGCGATCGCCGGCCGACGCTAAGCCGGCGGCGCGCTCGTAAGTTACTTCGGCTTCTGCATAACGCTCCAACGCGAGATAGGTGCGCCCGAGAAGGAAAAATGGTTGGAACGCTTTCTGGCTGACTTCGGTTGAGAGTTTCAAGTAAGGTTCCGCTTCCTGATACCTCTTATAAACCACCAGCATTCGGCCGAGAAGATAGAGCGTATTAGGATTGCGGGCATCGAGCTCAAGCGCTCGCTTTAGAATAGGTTCAGAGTTTTCCCACTGTTGCTCGGCCTGCAAAGATTCCGCGATCAGGTTCAGCGTTGCCGGATCCTTTGCCAACGTTGCCGCTTTGTCATAGAGCGGAGCGGCTTCGGTAGCACGTCCAAGTCGCTTCAACACTCGCGCGAGGTGTGCGTAGGCCACTGCGAAACCAGGATCAAGCTCAACGGCCCGCCGATAAGCACGTTCCGTTTCATCGCCGAACGTACCGCGTGCCTGCAGTGCAACACCCAGGCGGTCCCATGCTACCGCGTTCTTAGGTTCGAGCTGGATCGCTCTTCGGGCAAAGGATTCCGCGTCTGCGAGGCGCTTGGCGTTCCCGGCGCCCGTGCGCGGTTGGACCAGGACCACACTCAGGGCCACGAGTGCATCAACATCCGAAGGCCCCTGCACCGCATTGCGATACGCTACCTCCGCTTCCTCCCAACGCTGCTGGTCGGCGTAGACATTTCCCAGACCATATGAAGCTCGGCTATCTCGCGGTTTGAGCTTGAGAACACTTTGATAGGAGTCCTCTGCTTCAGCGAAGCGACGGGCATCGCGAAACTCGTTGCCCTTGTCAAGCAGATCCTCGACCCGCTCAGGGTCTACGGCCACGGTGGAAGCAGTGGTAGTTGTAGTCCCGCGCGGTGTTGTGGGGCGCCTTGAAGAGGTAGTAGAGGGACGTGCGGCACGCTTTCTGGTCTCAGGATTCTTCGGCCTGAAGATACCCGCACCACCCCCGACATCCGCTCCTACGTCCTGACCATTCGTTACCACTGCTCCCCCGGAAGCAAGCAACGAAACAGCCGCTAACGCCGCTAACAACCGAAAAATCGAAAAATCTCGCATCGATCCTCCTGAATTTGCCACGACTTTAAACATAATACGAGCTGCTTGACTCAACAATATTCACTCGACGACGAGGTGATTGTAGCCCAGTTTAATGAGGATGATCTAATACGGAGTTGATCCAGAGTGTTGGTTATGTCTGGTTGGAAGGACACTTACCAGCGAGATTTTGAAGGTCAACTACTCAGCCGATCGCACCAAACGGAAGCCGCGATTTTCACGTACGGAAGTTGGGTCGAACCAATCTCGCCAAGTTGCTGAAAGGATTATCTCCCTGTCTTCCGGGTTGTTAAAAAATGAACCGCCTCGCACGGCCGCCCAGTTTCTTACCGAAACCGGAATCGGTGTAGAGTTTCCGGGATAGAGCGCTGTTTTGGAAGAGGTCCACTCTTCCACATTGCCGATCAGGTCCGCGACTCCCTCTCTATTGTTACCCGCAGCATAAGAGCCCACTGGCTTGGGTGTAGCTTCTTTGAGTACGGCCCTGTCTTTCTCCCATTTTTCACCCCAGGGGAAAAATTTATACTGACCGCCGTTGCGTGCTGCATATTCCCATTGCTCTTCCGTTGGTAGTTGGTACGTGACACCATCGCGCTTGGAACGCCAGCCTGCGAACTCTTCCGCGTCCTTCAACGAAACGTTTACCACCGGCCACCTTTCCTGCCCGGCAAGAGGCTTTCCGTTGGTCCAATCCTTCGGCGCTTTGTAATCAGTCTCTTCAACAAAACGAGCGTACTCAGCGTTCGTGACTTCGGTGCGATCCATAAAAAACGTGGGCACCGTTACCGAGTGTTCAGGTCGTTCCTGCTGAGGTCCATCGTTCCGGCCCATTAGGAATGTTCCGCCCGGAATCTCGACCAGATTGGGTTTGTTGGGATCGATTTCAACTGGAACTGAAGGCTCAGGTGACGGTCGCGGAATGTCGCCGCCCACTTGAGTGGATGGCTTCAGCATGAAATACGCTGCGGTGGCCCCGCCGAGCAACACGAGCACTAAGACTGCCCCAAGAACAATCGGTAAAGCACTCTTTCGCTGTGGCGGGATCGGAACGCTTAGCCCGGCCGCGCTGTCTTGAGTAAGGGGTGCGACACCGGGAATGCTGTGTCTGCTAATCTGGGCCGTCCGCAGCCCCTGATGCATCTGCGTGGATTCGGGATCGATAGTTGATGCTGAAGGCGGCATGCTGGTTGAAAGTTTTGCTAAACGTTCTTCCAGTTCTCTCGCCTGACGCTCTACGCGTTCAATCTGTTCGCGTTGCTGCCGTTCACGATCTTCACGCTCAGTCTTTTCCCGGACCAGCCGCTCTTCTTCTTCTCTTCGCTTGCGCTCTACTTCCTGCGCTGCGTGACGGCGCGCCGCAGCTTCGCGCTCTAACTCTTCCCGCGCGACCCGATCTCGTGCCTGCTGTTCAAACTCATGACGCGCTTGCGACGCAGCTAGCTTTTCCTGTTCTGCAGGAGTCAGGACCGCTGACGTGATCTTTCCGGCGGTCGATCCAGGTGGAACATCCGGGAGCTTCTGTGGCGGCGCCGTGTCGGGCGAAGGCTCGAATAGAGTGGCGCCGAAGTCTCCGCCGATGGTGTCACGGACCGCCTGCATGGTCACGCCATCGGCTTCGACCGCGGCCCGTAATTCGGCAAGAAAGAGTTCGACCGTTGGGGTACGAACTTCCTTTTCTTTCTCCAGCGCATGGAACACAGCCGCTTCGACTCGCGGCGACACTTCCACACCAACCGATCTGAAACTTGGAGGCGGCAGCGTGAGATGCTTCTTCATGATTGACGGAATCGACGTTCCCTTAAACGGCACGTCGCCCGACAACATCTGATAAAGAATTATTCCCAGGCTGTAGACATCGGCACGGGAGTCTGGCTCCTCATCGGACCATTGCTCAGGCGCCATGTAAAATGGTGAACCCATCAACCCGCTGGTCTTCGCCTGTACAAATGAACCTAAGAGCTCGCCTGATTTGATCTTCGCTAAACCGAAGTCAAGGATTTTTACGCCTTCGGCGATTGGCGACCCGGCCTGCGCCATGATGTTCAAAGGCTTCAGGTCACGATGCACGATATTTTGCCGGTGCGCTGCGCCTACACCTGCGCCAATGGCACAAATGAATTCAAGTGCCCGTTGCGGCGACATTTTTTTCTCTTCACTGAGAATGTCCTGTAGCGATTTGCCGTTTACAAACTCCATCACCAGAAAAGGCATGGTCCCGCGCACTACTCCAAAGTCTGTAACCGCAATAATGTTTTGATGACGTATCGCGGCCGCAGCGAGGGCTTCCTGGCGAAAGCGAGTGACCAGCATCGGATCGTTTCCGACGAGGTCAGGCAAGATCACTTTGATGGCGTGTGAAGTCTTGAGAAAGATATGCCGGGCCTGAAAGACCACGCCCATTCCACCCTGACCCAGCCGTTTCTCTAGCTGGTAACGGGCATCGAGTATGGTTTCCCCTAACAGCGATGGTGTGGTGGCCTCGCCGTCCTGCGGACAGTGGTTTATTTCGTCGGGAAAACAGCGCTTACACGCTGGACATTCTTTCATTTAGTGGCCCGTTACTTAAACGGTGACAAGAAGTTAGTTGACAGTTCGATTCTAGCGGCTAGTGCGCTGAGCAAGCAACCAACAAATGGCTTTACCAGTCGCTTGCGACGAGTGTGACCTGGTTTATCGCACAACTATATTCACCAGTCTCTGCGGTACGACGATGACTTTGACGATCTCGTGACCCTCAACCACAGCTCGAATCTTCTCGTCGGCGAGCGCTGCGTTTCGCAGTTCATCCTCAGATACTTCAGGCGAAGCCAACACGCGCGAACGAAGTTTCCCATTCACCTGAATCGGAATTTCCAGTTCCTCGCTTCGCGCTAACTCTGCGTCAGCCTGTGGCCATCGCGGTAACCCGGAACCAAGCAGACCAGCGTCGTGTCCCAGGTCTTCCCACATTTCCTCGGCTATGTGCGGCGAAAACGGAGCTAACATCAATACCAGCGACTCCAAAGCCTCGCGCACTGCAAAGACGTCCGATTCCGAGGACGTCGCAGGGTCGCCATTGAAATCGCTCAGCGCGTTGAAGAGCTCCATCAACGCGGCGACACTGGTGTTCAAATGAAGCTCTTCGAAGTCGCGAGTGACCCGCGCGATGGTCTGGTGGGTCTTGCGTCGTAAGGCTCGGGCGCTTGAACTGAACTCTTCCCCACTTGATTCGGGAGTATTGGAGAGTCGCTCGTGCCAGCGCCAAACCATCGTGTAAACGCGGCGCAGGAATCTGACCGCGCCTTCTATTCCGGTCTCTGACCAACGCAACTCGTTTTCAACCGGCGCCGCGAACAGAATAAACAAACGCGCGGCGTCGGCGCCGAAAGCGGCAATCATCTCGTCCGGATCGACTCCATTGCCCAAACTCTTCGACATGGCCTTCCAGTCGTCAGTGCCTTCAACCCGATTAGTAACCATTCCCTGGGTCAATAGCCTCTTCACCGGCTCATCAAAAGAAACCAGGCCCAGGTCGCGCATGACCTTCGTCCAGAAGCGCGTGTAAATCAAATGCATCACCGCGTGGGAGTCACCGCCGATGTACTGGTCCACTGGAGTCCACGCGTTAGCAATTGCGGGATCGAACGCGGCCGATTCGTTGCGCGGATCCGTGTAACGGAAAAAATACCAGGACGAATCTACGAAGGTGTCCATCGTATCCGTTTCGCGCTTTGCTGGTCCGCCACATTTCGGGCAGGGTGTGTTTACGAAATCGGCAACACCTGCCAAAGGGGATTCTCCCGAACCAGTGAACTCAGCGCGCTCCGGCAACTCCACCGGCAAATCTTTTTCCGGCACGGCCACAGTGCCGCACTTGCCGCAATAAATAATCGGCACAGGCGCGCCCCAGAAGCGTTGGCGAGAAACCCCCCAATCGCGTATCCGGTATGTGACGGCTCCTTCGCCAAAGCCTTGCTCTTTAGCGTACTGGGCCATCTCTTTGACGGCGTCGGTGGAGACTGTGCCACTCCAGTTGCCGGAGTTAACCAGGATCCCGTAGTCGGTAAACGCATGCGGCATCGCCGTCGATTGATCTTCGTGTGTCGGATCGTGCGGGATCGATTCCTGGTCATGCGAGATGCGCTCGATGACACGCCGGATCGGCAACGAATATTTTTGGGCAAACTCGAAGTCACGCTCGTCATGGGCCGGCACACTCATAACAGCGCCGGTGCCATACTCCATCAACACGTAGTTTGCCACCCACACCGGAATCGTTTCGCCGCTGAACGGATTTATTGCCAGGATTCCTGTGTTGATTCCCTCTTTCTCGGCTTCTTCTTCGGACGAGCGCGCGCGCGTCGCCGCTTCACTTCGCGTCTTCTGTCGAAACGCCATAATGTCGTTCTTCAAAGACGAGCCTTCGAGCAGTTCATCGACTAACGGGTGGTCAGGCGAAAGGACCACTGCGGTCGCGCCGTAGATCGTGTCGATGCGCGTGGTGAAGACGCGAATGGTTTGCTTGCCGCCTTTCACAGCAAAGTCGATGTAGGCGCCTTCGCTTCGGCCTACCCAATCGCGTTGCCGTTTCAGGACCTTCTCCGGCCAGTTCGCTTCAATTTGTTTGATGTCAGCGACGAGCTGTTCCGCATAGTTGGTTATGCGCAGGAACCATTGCTCAAGATCGCGTTTCTCGACGTCGGCCCCACAACGCCAGCACACGCCACCAGCAGATTGTTCGTTGGACAGTACCGTCCCTTCACGTGGGCACCAGTTGACCGGGGACAATTTCTTGTAGGCCAAACCGCGCTCGTACATCTTCAGAAAAAACCACTGGTCCCATTTGTAAAAGTCAGGACGGTGCGCGGCGATCTCCCTGGACCAATCGTAGCTAATCCCCAAACGCTGCAACTGACCACGCATGTGCGTGATGTTCTCTTCAGTCCAATCGCGCGGATTGACGCCTCGTTTGATGGCAGCCTGTTCAGCCGGCTGGCCGAAACTGTCCCAGCCAATTGGGTGCAGCACGTTGAATCCCTGCAGTCGCTTGTACCAGGCGAGCGCGTCGCCGATTGAGTAGTTGCGCACATGGCCCATGTGGAGGAAGCCCGACGGGTAAGGCAGCATCTCTAGCGCATAAAACTTCGGACGCGGATCTTCAGTTTGAGCCTCAAACGCTTTCGATTCGTTCCAGCGTTGCTGCCACTTCTTTTCGATCTGTTCGGGAAAGTATTTTTCGTCCATCTTCATTGTCCTAATGGTGTCTACACTTAACACGATTTATCTGTAACGCAAACTGCAGGTTTGCGGACGCACAGCAAAGCGATCCTCGTGCGATTTAAGCTGTCGATTGAGATTCGCCGCCTCGCTAGACAGCGCGCAAAAATGCGCGGCGCGAGAGCGGCACCGTTAGGAGGAGTTTGGTTAGTAGCGTATGTCGCGATTTCATGATTAGAGCGAATTATATTGAGCTGACCCATCGATGTCTACATGAAGCAGCCTGAAGGCCGGGGAAAAATCTGGAGAAGTCTGATACTCGACAAAAACCGTCCACGAAATACACGAACTATTTCTTAGTGTCATTTCGTGTGTTTCCTGGTTTCTAATCTGCGCATCCTGGGGCGCGCCGTATCCGGATGATTGACTGTGTCTACAAAAGATCGCAGCGCATTGAGGTTCTGAAGGTCAGCTCGCGGATCGTCATAGGGAGTTTCCAAAATGAACGCCGCGTGAGCCAGCTTTGGGTGTTGGGCCACTCGGCGCAAGGCGTCGCTGCCGATGTACCCTTCGCCGATATGCCAGTGTCGATCGACTCGCGAGTTGTAGGGCGCGCGGGAGTCGTTGAAGTGAATAGCGCGGATATTCTTTGTTTTCACCGTACTCTGGAGTTTATCGATTAATGCTTCCAGGCCGTCCTCTTCACGAATGTCGTAACCTGCGGTGAAAGCGTGCGCCGTATCGAAACAAACGCCGAGGTTGAGTTTTGAGCACGCATCCATGATCTCGCGTAAATGTTCGAAGCGATGCCCGATGCACTCACCCTGCCCGGCTGTGTTCTCGAGGAGGATCCGCAGCTTCCCCATTGGCAGGCGTCGAGTAGCAAATTGGAGACTCTCGATGCAGGTGCGAATCCCGTCGGCTTCGCAAGCGCCACGTGCACTGCCCGGATGCACGACCAGGTAATCAACCCCCAGCAAGAGCGCACGCTCGACTTCTTCGCGGAAGGAGTCACGCGATTTTTGCAACATCGCTTCATCGGCCGCCGCCAGGTTGACGAGATAGTTACAGTGAATAGCAACGGGTGAGAGTTTCGTCGCGCGGCGTGTCGTCTTAAACAAAGCGATGTCGGCGGAGGTCAGGGGTTTCGCCATCCAACCGCGAGGATTGCGCGAAAAGATTTGCACGGTGTCGCACCCGATATCTCTAGCGACGATGAGCGCGTTGTGAAGGCCGCCTTTAATTGGAGCGTGAAAGCCGATCCGTGGCCGCTTGAGTTTACCTGCCATGCAACGTTGGGTTCGAAGAGCACATGCTAAAGCGCCGCCGGGCGCACGCGGGGTGTTACTTCTGCGCCTCCATTACACGCAGCATGTTGCCGCCAAGAATCTTTTCGATATCACTTTCGGAATAGCCGCGTCGCAAAAGTTCCCTGGTCAGGTTTGGTAATTGAGACACATCAGCCAGGTCACTTAGCGTCGCTTGCACGCCATCGAAATCCGATCCGATTCCCACGTGATCGATCCCGACCAGCTTCATAACATGATCAATGTGATCGACCAGCCGTGACACCGTCACTGGAGGCAGTCGCTTCGCATATTCTTTTCGTCTTACCTCATCCCGCGCGATCTTCTTGTGGGCCACGTCTCCCTTCTGTTCTTCGGAAGCCCGCTGGACCATCGGCGCGATCTCCGCGTCAACTCTTTTTTTCTTGTCACTCCAGCCAGGCTCAATGTGTTCGGCATAAAAGATGACGTTAACGACGCCGCCGGTTTTTGCCAACGCACGAATCATGTCATCGGTGAGATTTCGCGGGACATTGGCGAGGGCGCGGCAACCTGAGTGCGTCGCGACCACCGGCTTCGATGAAGTGTTAACGATGTCCCAGAAGGTTGGATCGGAGACGTGTGATACGTCGACCATCATTCCCAGCCTGTTCATCTCGCGAATCACTTGTTTGCCGAAATCGTTTAGACCGCGGGTAGCGCCCACTTGATCGCCTGAAGAGCCGGCCCAACTCGTGCTTACACTCCACGCCGGCGACATGTAGCGCACGCCCATCTTGTAATAACGTTCAACGTTTTCCAGTTTCTCATCAATCGCGTAACCGCCCTCGAGTCCTGTTAACGCGGCCAATTTACCTGCCGAAGCGATCCGTCGGACGTCCTCGGCGGAACCTGCAAACTCCCAGGTGTCGGGGTGTCGTTCCACAAGCTCGCGCACAGCAGCAATTTGGACATCCGCACGCTTCATCGCGCCCGGTCCACCTCCGCCGAATAGTTGCGGCTCCACCCAGATAGAAAAGAACTGTGCGTCGAGTCCTCCTTCGCGTGCCCGAACAGTGTCGAAATGCCCGTCGGGCAGCCGCTGCATCAAGTCGACCTTCTCGTCGACCATGCGTTGAGTTGTGTCTGCGTGCATGTCAACGGAGATGGCTCGCTGGTGAATGGAAAGTGGTTCTTTAGCTGTGCTGTCTGGAGGCGTTGATATTCTCGACGTATCAGGTTTTTCAGTCATGCGACAATGAGTTGCGAGTGATGCAATCAGAATTAATAACGTTAATTTCAGGCCCGCCGTAAAACTGCCATAGGGCTTCGCAGGAAAGCGACGACAATTAACAATCTTTGCTATTTGTTGAAGCATTTTTGATGTTACTTGCCGCCCCTTTCTGAATCAAGCGCGCCTTGCCAAGCAAAGTAAATTTACTGTATCGTGGCCCGTACCGATAACCAAGACGCGCTCTATCCGAAGTGGTAAAAACTTCCTGTGGAATAGTTCATAGAAACTGTTTCTACACGCGTTCGAAGACAAGCTTCCTCGCCGCTCGTTTCATAAAAGTTGATTAATTGAAGGAGTAGAAAGGTATGTTCTCAAAAGAAGGCAAAGCAAAAAATGTGGCAACTCCGCGCATTTGCGACGTCGTCTGGCATGACGGTCAGTTTATCGACTGGAACGACGCGCGCGTGCATGTGATGTCACATGTTCTTCATTACGGTTCCAGCATTTTCGAAGGCATTCGCTGTTACGCGACCAAAGAAGGTCCGGCGATCTTTCGCTTGAAGGAACATATGAAGCGCTTTCTTAATTCAGCAAAGATCTATCGCATGGACCATAGCTGGAACCTTGGTCAACTTTGTGACGCTTCCGTGGAATTGGTTGAGCGCAGTGGCCTTGAACAGTGTTACATCAGACCGATATTGTTTCGCAGTCTCGACGAAGCGCGCCCAGCGTTCGGCGTAAATCCTTTTCCTAACCCCCTGGCCTGTTATATCGGCGCCTGGGATTGGGGAAAATATCTCGGCGACGAAGCTATTGAAAAAGGCGTAGACGTTTGCGTCTCCACCTGGAATCGTTTGACTCCCAACTCGATGCCGGCGATGGCGAAAAGCGGCGCGAACTATATGAATTCGCAGTTGATTAAGATGGAAGCGTTGCTCAATGGGTTTGCGGAAGGCATCGCGCTCGACGATCGCGGCTACGTTTCGGAAGGTTCCGGTGAAAACATCTTCATGGTAAGCGAGGGTGTTGTCTTAACTCCTCCGCTGTCTTCGTCAATACTGCCGGGAATCACTCGCGACAGCGTCATTGAGATATGTCATGAATTGGGCATTGAGGTGAAGGAGCGCAGCATCCAACGCGCGGCGCTTTACGTCTGCGATGAGCTTTTCTTCTCGGGCACGGCGGCGGAAATTACTCCGATCCGTTCCGTCGATCGAATCACGGTTGGAAGCGGCGGGCGCGGCGACGTTACGGAGCGAATTCAAAAGGCCTTCTTCGAAGTAACGAAGGGCGAACGGAAAGCACCCGGTGATTGGCTGACTTACGTGAAGAGAGCTTCAAAGCCTCAGGCGAATGATAACGGCTTCGAGGACAAGGACGTTTCGGAAGTTGGCCAGTCGGTCAAACAATCCGCAGAGCCGGCGTTGAAATACCAGGCGGCTAGCGCTACTGAATAAGTAATACAAGTCCATCGCACAAAAGCAGCGAGCACCAAGAGGTGGCTCGCTGCTTTTTTGTCTACACCGAGGAAACGGCAGGTCTGATATGCGGCTTGCCGCCTTCAGTGCGGTAAAGCTCCGCTTTACCGTTGGCATATTTAAAGACTTTGGAGGCTGCGCCTCCCCCGACGGAGGCATAGCCGCGGATGTTGGATCGGACTTTGTTGGTAAGCCAGAGCCTTACCGCACGGAAAGCGCAAAGCCTCAAACTAGACCGACCTGCCAGGTCTGATAGGAATTACGCAGCAAAAATCGGCCAATATTGACGTACTTCAGTGCTAAAGGCTATTATCCAGCCTGCGTTATCAACAGTTAACGCGCCCCGCAAGTTGGCCCAGCGCCAGTTCAAGCCACCAAAAACCAATCCTCGAGTTCCACTGAAAGGTTAGTCCTACGAGCATGTCTTTAAAAATTGATGAGTTATTGCGTGTCGCAACAGGCCATGGCGCCTCCGACCTCCATCTCAAGGTCGGCGCTTTTCCGGTTATGCGAATCGCGGGCGAACTTCACCCCGTAGCTGACGCGCCCCGCCTAAAACAGGAAGACACGCTCGACATGGCTTTCGCGATCATGTCTAACCGCCAGAAGCAGCGCTTTAAGGAAGTGTCGGAAGTTGACATCGGTTACGGTGTATCGGGGTTGGGCAGGTTTCGCGCGAACATCTTTCAGCAACGCGGCACCGTAAGCATCGTCTTGCGCGTTATTCCGGATCAGACGAAGAGCGTTGCGCAACTGGGCTTGCCACCTGTGATCGATCGAATCGCGGAAGAACGTCGCGGATTGATCCTGGTAACGGGGGCTACCGGCTCAGGCAAATCCACAACTCTTGCAGCGATGATTGATCGGATTAACGCGCTGCGCAGCGGTCATATTGTGACCATCGAAGATCCGATCGAGTTTCTGCATCGCGACAAAAAGTCGTTTGTTAGCCAACGCGAGGTAGATGTTGATACCCGCTCCTTTGCTGAGGCACTTCGTGGCGCAATGAGACAGGATCCTGACGTGATTCTCGTCGGTGAGATGCGTGACTATGAAACTATTGAAACAGCATTGACGGCCGCCGAAACAGGTCACCTGGTGCTCTCGACGCTGCATACGCTCGACGCAACTGAAACGGTGATGCGAATCGTCTCGAGCTTTCCGTCGCACCAGCAGAAGTCGGTACGCATTCAACTCGCAGGAATTCTGAAAGCTGTGGTTTCCATGAGACTGGTGCGCGCCGCCAAGGGCGCAGGTCGAGTTCCCGCCATTGAAGTTATGGTCTCGACCGGTCTAATTCGCGACTACATCGTTAATGAGGACAAGACGTCGCTGATCCGCGAAGCAATCGCAGCTGGCGCGTCACAGTATGGAATGCAGACTTTCGATCAGTCTCTCTTCCACCTGTTCCAGTCAGGACTTATCGCTCGCGAGGAAGCCTTGCACAATGCGAGCAATGCAGATGAATTCAAGATGCGCATATCAGGAATTCTCTCAGCCGAACAGGCAATGAGCAGCATGAGAACAGCCGCACCAACTCCACGGACCACTGCAACGCAATCTGAGATTGATATCGAGAATTTTGTAAAACACTAAGGGGCAGTGGGCAGTGCCTCTGCTTTCTGCTTACTGCCTACTAATCCGCCAACCTCGATAACGGCGGCGTGGGCAAGTCAAAGGCTTGAGGGTTCTCGCCGATGATTGCGGCCGCGAAAAATGCCGGGACGTATCCAGCGTTTTTCTTTGAAAAGCGTCCCCCCAGCTTGTCGCGGTTTGCAAACAGTGTCCAAAAGTTTCTTTGGTAGTTTTCGGTGTCTGGATCAAGAGAAGTTAGCTCACCCTTATCCTTCGCATGACGCGGACACCCCCGCGCCAGTCTTCGTTGATATCAAAGCGATAAATTTCGATGTCAGGCGCGATGAAGTGGGCCAACGTATTAAAGGCCGGGTGAACCCTTAAGGTAGGAGCAACGAGATAGATCAAAGGCGGCTCGTTACTTATCTTGCGTTCGCCGAAGAGTCTTGCCCGTGTGATGTGACCGCGACGACGATGCGATTCGACTCGCTGCCAGTAGTCAGCTCCTTGAAAGACATGCTCACGGGCTTCCGTAACTTTCAATTCGATTACAGCCAGGCGTCCATCGCGCCTCAAAGCCAGCAAATCTATCGGCCGCACGCCTGGAGCACCACCGCGGGCGATCCGGAATTGCGCGTGAAGAGGTGCGATGATTAAGCCTGGATCAAGGCGAGTGATGTCGCGTCGCAGCAGGGATTCCAGCCACGCTTCACCAGCATTTCTATAGAGTGCGTGGTGATGGTCCACTGCGCCCGCGGATCTGTGCTCGATCAAGTCCGCCAGCAACGCTATACATTCGTTTTCGGTTCCCTTCTCCAACATCCGCCGCCGCGAGCCGTCTATTCCAAACCACACTCTTTCCTCGCTCATGACCTTGCGCACTCGTGCGAACGGCATTCCAAAATAGCGAAGTGTGTGACCGTGGCGTGCGTAAACAACATCAATCGCTTCAGGCGCAAAGCCCATCAGGCGTTTAGTAACTTCGCTCGACTCAGTTGGTAGTGCCGGCGGAAAACGAGCCAGCCTCCGCTTCCATAAATCGGAGCGGGTGGGAACCTCGACGCGCCGGAGTTCGCTCAACTGTTCGTCGACTTCGTAAACGGAGATCAGGTCCTGCAGGCTCTGGCGTAATAGGGCCACCCGCTGGACGGTCGCCTTGGTTAGCGCGGCATCAACAAATAGCCACAGTTGCTCAATGTATGGCGGCCTCACCCTTTCGCTGGTGCGCTTAAACCAGAGGAGTGCCGCTGCCAGGAACGAATCAGCATCACTAGTGTGGCTCGATGTAACCGAGCCGGTAACGGCAATGCGATGACGTCTAAGCCGTAGGACAATCCGCGCGTAACGGCCAGGTTGTCCGCGACGTGCGCCCGGGCTAAGCGCACAGCGTTCCAGCTTCGCCGGTGTTGCGTTGGCACATGCTAGTTGGCCGAGAACCTCACAACGGGCCTGGCGGGCTGCTTTAACCGTCAAGGCGATTGCACTGGCAGAGGATCGCGGCACCAACTCAATCGAGGGGCGCTCGGCTCCCATCTTCCGCGTCGCCTGCAGCAGCACTTTCTCCTCAATTAAATCCCACGTGGAAATTCTCCACGTTCGGTTTCCCTTTTCCGTCCAGCAATTAAGTATTAGCCGCCCGTGCGCAACGGCTATGTCCAACTCTCGACGACTGAGCGCTTCAGTAGCTCCCTCGTTGAAAGTGCAGAACCACTCCGGATGACAGTCAAGGAGCGCGGCGATTGTGTCTCTCGCCGATTCCACGCGCTCGGGTGTGTTAACTCGATGGGGCACAATTACAGAACCGAGCGCGGTAGCGCCGGATGCGAGAAGCTACCGGCGAGAACATCAATCCGTGAGTCGCACGGTTGCTTCGCTAGTCATCGACCAGTTGCCGAAGGTGCTTCCAGCATCCGGCGCTACCGCGCTCGGTTCTGTAACAGCCTCAGCTTAGCGGCGGATTTCGAGGGTGAATATTCAGCGGTGCTGCATCGCAAGTGGTTTAGTGAGGCCAAACACCCGGATTTGCGCTGCGTTCGTGGTTACTTCTACCGTGTGCTACCATTTTTAGTCAATAAATTTCAACACGTCACACGCTAACAAACGGCAAATGAGAAACGTCTACTTAACAGCATCTGTGCGCACGCCGATCGGCCGCTTCGGTGGAACACTCGCTTCCTGGACTGCAGCCGATCTGGGGATGTCCGCGGCGAAGGAGGCTTTGAAACGTGCCAAGTTGAGCCCGGATCAGGTTCAGCAATCGATCTGGGGTTGCGCGAGGCAGGCGGGCGGCGGTCCTAACGTTGCTCGGCAGATTACTTATCGGGCGGGTGTGCCCGAGACCGTTCCGGCTTTCACGGTGAATCAAGCGTGCGGTTCGGGTTTGCAGGCAATCATTTTGGCAACACAGCTAATCATGCTGGGCAAAGCAGACTCGGTGCTCGTAGGCGGTTCGGAAAGCATGTCGCGCGTACCTTATTTCGCGGAAGGGGCGCGCTGGGGAATGCGCATGGGCCACACGGAGCTCGTCGACGGCATGTATCGGGATGGCTTCAACGATCCTTTGTCAGGACTGGTGATGGGTGAAACGGCGGAGAACCTGGCGCGCCAGTATCACATCTCTCGCGACGAGCAGGATGACTACGCCCTCAGGTCCCAACAACGGGCCCATTCGGCGATGGAGTCAGGCCGATTTGATTCGGAAATGCTTACTCTCGAAGTGCAGGGACGCAAAGGTGAAACGGTGACGTTCGCAAGGGATGAACATAGTCGCGGCCAGACCAGCAAAGAGGAACTCGCCAAACTGCGACCGGTGTTTTCAAAAGATGGAACGGTGACGGCCGGAAACTCGTCTGGAATTACAGACGGTGCAGCCGCACTGATCGTGATGAGCGAAGATGGCGTAAAAGAATGCGGTGCTGAAGTTGAAGCGCGAATCGTTGATTACGAGGTTACAGGCGTGGCCCCGGAAATTATGGGCATTGGACCAGTGCCGGCTATTCGATCCCTACTGGCCCGGCAAAAAATGTCGTTAAAAGATGTGGATTTGATCGAACTGAACGAAGCGTTTGCGGCCCAGGTGATTGCCTGCGATCGAGAACTGAGTTTCGACCCAGAAAAGTTAAACGTGAACGGCGGGGCGATTGCCCTGGGCCATCCTATCGGCTGTACTGGCGTCAGGATCACAACTACGTTGCTTCAAGAAATGAAAAAGCGAGAAGCGAGACTGGGGCTCTCAACACTCTGCGTCAGCGGCGGCATGGGTCTGGCTCTGTTGGTAGAGCGAGTGTGACGGAAACGGCCTGCGGGGGCCAACCTGAAAGGCAATGAAGCGCATCGGATTAATCGCCCGCGCTAAACTGAAGGCAATCTTAAATCTCCCATAACATATTTAGTTAGCAGGCTCATGGAGCCGATTCAAGAAAGGTCTCACATCGTGAAGAATAGTCTTTTTAAGTTATTTGCTTTGGCACTGGTTACTTTTTGCCTCGCGAGTTCGAGTTTAGCTCAACGCAACCGCAACGCTACCACCACCAAGCAGGCCCCAACGTTACTGTCTACTTTGCCGCCGTCGGATGCGATCGCGATTATTAAGGTGGGCCGTGTGCTTGACGAAGCGCTTCCAAAACTGTTGGCGGAGAACCCTGCCAAGGTCGCCGAAGTAAATGCGCAGTTGGCCAAGTTTAAAACTGATACCGGACTGGATCCTCGCGCTTTCGAACAGATCGCGCTCGGTCTACAGTATTCCTATCCATCCGAAGGTGTAACAAAGATTAGAACTGTCGCACTTGCCAGGGGAACGTTCAATTCAGGCGCCATTGTTGCTGCCGGCAGACTCGCTGCCGATGGGAAGTATCAAGAGCAGAAGTATCAGGGTAAGACGATCTATCTCTTCAACCTTAACCAGCAAATCAAACTTGCCGGTCTATGGGATCTGAACGTTCGAGACCTGGCAGTAACTGCTATTGATGGCCAAACAGTCGCGCTTGGCGATCTCGAAGCCGTGCGAGGAGCGATCGATGCAAATCGGATTCGAAAGTATGCGAACCCGGAACTCATTGCGTTGGCCAGCCGCGATCCAGATGCCATCGTGGGTTTTGGAGGAGACGTTTCTCCAAAGTTGCTGGAGAATCTCAGTATTACTAACGGTGGAATTGCTCGCGAACTAACGGCGGTACGCAAAATTTACGGTTCACTCGGAATGACCAGCGCAGATCTCGAACTGAACCTCGCGGCCCGTACTGTTGACGCCTATGCGGCGAAGAACCTCGGTGACACAGTCGAAGGGCTGAAGCAGTTAGCAGGGTTGTTCATTAACCGACTCCCACCGATCAGGAGCGCTCTGGCTCGCTCCGCACTCAGCAACCTAAAGGTCACCACTCAAGGCAACGAGCTTCAACTGAGAACGGCTGTGGCGCAGTCGCAAGTGACTCCGCTTATGAAAGGATTCTAAGACGCCAGATGACCGCCGACCATAGTCTTTTGACTGCGGTCGGCATTCGTTCGTCACCGGCGTTATTGTGCGGGTAGGGGTATTTGTGGCAGTGGGGCCGATATCTCCGGCTCAGATTCTTCGTAGTTTGCAAGAACGTCCTGATAGATCTTGATCTTGCCTTCCTGTTTCATCCGCTGCTGCGCGGCACTGATGTAGTCTTCAAAAATCTGGTTCTTTCGCTCATCGAGCATCGTTGACATCAACCGATCTCTTTCGCCGGCAAACGCGGCCAGATCAGCGTTCCGTCGCTCGTTTACTCCCAAAACCACCCAGGCATCTCCCACCCTTACGGGCACTTTTGTTACTTCGCCCGACTTAAGAGCGTGGAGGGCTTCGTCGAGAGCCGGGCTATTACCTGCTTCACCCAGGGCCCTGCCGAGTTGGAAGTCAGCCTCGGTGCCGGATTTGAAACCGGCTTTATCCGCCGCAGCCTTTATGTCTGCTGGACTGTTCAACGACGACGCAATCTCATTTGCCTTCTGGTTTAGTTGTTCTTTCGCAAACTCGTTTTTCAGAGCCTGAGCCACCTGGGTTTTGACCTCTTCAAACTCAGGGATACGCGGCTCTTTCTTTTCAACCAGCGTGGGGATGGCGAAACCACCCTTAATGCCAGTCTGTTCTCCCACGTCGCCTGGATTATTCAAGGGCTCAATCACTGCTTCGAACTGCTGGCTATTGCCGATGTCTGGAACAACGTCGCCGGGTTTGACGAACGGTGTCTCTCTCACCATCTCCGCCGGATTCATGTTGGCTTCAGCTGCTAATTCCTGAGCTACCTTCTGCGGATCTTTCGTTTCCTTCAAACGACTCTTAGCACGTTCGGCGAGTTGCGAGGCGACCGTGTATCCCCGCCGATTTCGCATGGAAGCGAGTAACTCCGGCCTCGCCTCTTCAAGGGTTTTGAGGACCTGCGGACCACGACGCAGGATGTACCAGTTGCCGCCGTACTTGATGGGAATGTCGAAGACTTGCCCTTCCTCCATGTCCAACGCTCGATCGTAAAGGGCGTCAACCCTGTTTGGATCCTTCTTCACGGGCCGCGGCAGATATCCGCCATTCTTTGCAGAGGCAGGATCCTCCGAATTGCCGCGAGCAAGGTCGGAAAAAACCTGTTCGCGGGTCTCCGGGCTGGCCGCCGTCAATTTTGCAAGAAGGTCCTTTGCCTTCTGTTCGACCTGTGCATCCAAATCCTGTCGTGCAACCTTTAAGAGAATCTGCTGGACCTTCACTCCCGCCTGCTTGCCCTGCGGTGACATCTTGTCAAACTCTTCGCGAAGATCTTTATCCGTAATCGCTACCTTTTGGCCTGACTTCTCCTGATCGATGAAAACGTAGCGGATCTTTTTCTGTGGTTCGTGATAGCGATACTCCGTCTTGTGCTGTTCGTAGTACTTCTTAAGTTCCTCGTCCGTCGGCTGCACTTTCTCTGCAAGCTTATCCGCGGAAATTACCGCGTAGTTGACGTTGTAGAAAGTGTTTTTCCGTTGATACTCTTCCTGCACTTCTCCATCGGAGACTGTAACGGCGGAGGTAACAAATGTTTTCAGCTTTTCCCGGGCAATCTCATCGCGAACGCCCCGTTCGAACTCTTCGCAGGTCGCCGAAGCTGGCAAGCACGCGCTCCTTGTAACGTTCCAGCCCAATAAACTGCCCCGAAGCATCCTTGAACTGGTTGCGAATTTTTTCCGCAACTTCGGCATCGCTGGCGCCCAACTCCAGTCGCTCGGCCTCTTGAGCGATGACGCGTTCACGAATCAGCCCATCCAGAAAACGCTTATTGCCGCCCATTTGTGGTGGTATTCGGCCACCGAACATCTGCGCGTAGTTTTCCCTGAGTCGGGCCAACTGTGCCACGGTGATCTCGTCGCGTCCGACCTTGGCCAGTGCTGCCGTGTTCCGGTTGGCTGCAACGTTGCCGCCGCGCCCAGGAGTCCAAAAGAAGATGAGACTCACGGCCATGATTACCGCAAATCCAATAATGATGATGCTGCGGGTGCGTTCAAGCCGCCCTAATTGTTTGAGCATTTTCTTACCTCTCTAGCGAATCGCGAATTGTAAGGGAGAGGTAGAGATACGCGCAACCGGCCATTGCGGAAACAAGACTGTTTCGTTGTAGGGCAACCGGATGCAAATCGTGCGCGATTGCTGCAAGGCCGGGCGGATGTTATTTTAATTCCACGAATGGAATCGATGAGCAGCTCAACAGTACTGTGGATAGGCTTTTCGGTTTTCATCCTTTTCATGCTGAGCCTCGACCTCGGGCTCTTCAACCGCAAAGCTCACTCAATCACATATCGAGAAGCCACGATCTGGAGCATCGTCTGGATTAGTTTGGCATCAGTCTTCGCTGGAATCGTGTTTTGGTTTCAGGGTTCGCAGCGCGGATTGGAGTTTGTCACTGGCTACTTAATTGAACTATCCCTATCGGTCGATAACCTTTTTGTCTTTCTGCTGGTCTTTTCATACTTCAAAGTCCCGGCCAGGTTTCAACATCGCGTTCTTTTTTGGGGTGTAATGGGAGCGCTGTTGATGCGCCTAACGATGATCTTCATTGGGGCTGCCCTCATCAATCGATTTCACTGGATCATCTATATCTTCGGCGGATTTCTCATCTACACCGGGATTAAGATGTTTACTCAGGAAGAAACCGATCTTCAGCCTGAGGACAATCCTTTTGTTAAAATCGTCACTCGTTTCGTTCCCATTGTCCGCTATTACGACGAGCAAAAGTTCTTCACCAGAGTTAATGGCAAGCTGACCGGAACCTTGCTGCTTCTCGTGTTAGTAATCGTTGAGTTCACCGACCTGGTTTTCGCCGTGGACTCGATTCCTGCGATATTCGCCATTACCACCAACACATTCATCGTTTACACGTCAAACGTGTTTGCCATCCTTGGCCTGCGCTCGATGTACTTTCTTCTGGCTGGAGTAGTTGAGAAGTTTCACTACCTTAAGATGGGACTCGCGATTGTTCTCACTTTCATCGGCGCGAAAATGCTGGTGGTCGCAGTCGGAGTCCACATTCCAATTTGGATATCGCTTATTTTTGTAGCCACGGTCCTGCTAAGTTCGGTCGCAGCTTCGCTGCTCTGGCCGAAGGCCGAGTTGGAGATAGATGTGGATTTACCGGAGGGGTTTGATTCACGTGAGGCCGAAGCAGCAGCGCCTACCTACGATTCGCAAGCGGATGGTGGTAGTTCGGAAGTGTTGTCTCAAGACCGAATCGACGACGAAGCAGTTTCAACGGCCAAGGTTCCAAAAGAAGAGCCTGAGAAATCGGCCGCCGGTAGCTAAGCGCCTACGCTCCCAACAAAATACAGTTTCAAGTGCCTGAAATACGAAGCTTGAAGGAGCGCTTCCCCATGTGCTAGATTCTTTTTGGCTGTGGTTGCCGTTGAATACCCAGAATCATAGCGAGAAGCTGCCTGATTTCACACCTTGGATAACCGGATCGAATCCCGCCCGGGGTCGACCGGACTCGAGCCGTACTAGTTGCCCCTCAGTTTTAAATACACCAAATAAGAATGTCCACAAAAACCAATCGTTTTGTCTTTGATTGGTGGGTAGTGCAAAAGCGCATTGTCTACCTGCTCGTCGCTCTGTTCGTGGTTATCGTCGTATCCGGAGCGGCGGCGCTCTATGTTTGGAAATATGGCAATCCATTGGCAAATGTCGGCTCCGGAATAAAGATGGCTGCCGGAGCCCGGTTCATTTCCTTTGAAGGGGAAGTTCGCGTCATCCGCGCCGCAACTCGCGAGACCATCGTGCCAGGCACCGACACTGAACTTTATCCCGGCGACACTGTGCAAACACAGGCCAGCGGACGCGCACGCGTGAGCATGGCTGATGGCTCAACCCTGGTTGTGCGGCCCAACAGCACAATCATCGTTCGCGACAATGCCAGCGCCGACGACGGAAAGAAAACTAACGTTCACGTGGTGGTCGACAGCGGCCAAATGTACGTACGCACCGAGCAACTTCCCGAAGGCACAAACAATGTCGTGGAAACGCCGAAAACGAAAAACAAGATCGGTGAACAGACTGGCGCGAGTTTCGGTGTTAATCCGGAAGGCACTGAAGAGATTCGTGTGAATCTGGGTGCGGTAGAAACTTCAAACCGCACTGGGGAAAAAACACTACTGAAGGGTGGTGAATATGTATCAGTGAATCCGTCAGGCACGATCTCGAGACCGCAAAAACTTTTGGAAATGCCGATGCCCTCTCAACCACGCGATCTCGAGAGAGTTTTTGTCGGCGGAAATGGGTCGGCGAACGTCGCCTTAAAATGGGTTAGACCACCCTCTGGGTCCGCGTCCTTTTATCGAGTGGAGGTTGCGACCTCGCCATTCTTCGTTGCCGACGGAAAAGTGATTGAGCGTGACCAACTGGCATCAACCGAATTTACTGCGAGCGATCTTCGTCCTGGGGTTTACTTCTGGCGTGTCCGCGCAACCGCTGCGACCGGCCAAATCAGTGACTGGAGTGAGCCTCAGAAATTTATCATTGCAGCGCGAGGAACCGGTTCGCGTGTACCCGTATCGAACCTAACCGCAGAATTGTTGGGTGGCAATGTCTATCTGATCAGAGGCCGAGCAGAACCGGGAACCACAATTCGAGTAGTTGGCCGCGAAACACTTGTGCCTGCAGAAGGTACGTTCCAACTTCAAACTACCGCGCCGCCCGGAACACAGGAGATCAACATTGACGCTGAAGATCCGCGCGGCAATAGCAGCCAATATCGTCTCCCGCTTTCGCGCCCGACTCGCTCCGGATAAGCCCGACCGTTAGGTTTCGGGTCAGTTAGCCCGACCATAAGGGAGGCGCTTGGGTTTGTCGTCAATAACGTCCTCTTACGGGGCTACTCCCCGAAGGAAGAAAACCACAGTCCGAATTACATGTCCAAACACGTAATACTTCTGACCGACGCGCACGAGGCGCCAGCGTACGAACTCATTGAGGCACTGCGGCTGGCGGGCGTGAAAACCCTCATTGAAGGGTTACGTGATGCCGAAGTTGAAGCCTATATGAACCGGCGCGGGCCCAAGGTGAGCGCGGAGCAAATGGAAGAAGCTCCGATAGCAGTGCTTTACGAGGTAGTGCCGGGCGCTGACATGGTAGAACTTCACGGCGCAATCGAGCACGCCACGGCGAGTTGGCCCGGGAGCCCTTTGATAGCGTGCCGTCGCCAGTTAAGCGGATTTCATGGAGTCAGCCTGCGCAGGATCGATGGTGCAACTCTGAAACGCTTAGGCTTTAGGTCGATCGCGGACAAGGCCGCCCAATTGCCCGCCATCTTGCGCGAAATTGAAGGCCACGGTACGACTGGAGAACTGAAGCTCCCGGAGGTGGTCCATGCCGTAGCCAGAACCGAATCTCTTTCCCTTCCGTCGAAGATGAGGGCCACTAGCGTTCGTGCTGCGTTTGATCTGGTTTCGTCTTTGCACTTCATCGGGGATCAAAACAGTGCTGCACACACTGCGCTTGCAGGGCTCGCTCCGCTGGTCCCTGCCGACCGCTGGGCCATCTATCTAATCGCGGATACCAAAGCTGCTGAAGCTTCGGTGCTTGATGCAATCGCCGTGAGGGGGGCGTCCGATACAGACGACGCCGATGATCCTGATGAATGGCGACGTCGCTTGCTGGCAGCTGAGGCAATTCGACCCGGTTCCGAATCCAAAGCAGTTCGACTCGCCGCGGCTGGCGTAGGCACGCTAAAGCGCAAAGAGCGATCTCGGTTCGTGGTCGCGGTCCCGCTGGTTTGCGGTGAAAGAATCCTGGGCGTGTTGGAAGGAATCCGCGAATCATATTCATTCAAGAAATCGGAAGTTGACATTCTCAACTCCCTGGCACGACCGGTTGCATCGGCCCTCGCCAACGCAGTGCGCATCAGTGAAGCGGAACGACTCTCCCAAACCGACGATCTGACAAAGCTCCACAATGCGCGTTACCTGCGACAGTTTCTTCTTAATGAGATCCGGCGCGCGCGTCGTTATGGTTCCAGCGTCGCGGCTCTGTTTCTTGATCTCGACAACTTTAAAAAGGTGAACGACGCACACGGTCATCTTGCCGGCTCGCATGTGTTGATGGAGATGGCAGCTGTGATTCTCTCTTCTATTCGAGATACGGATGCCGTGGCTCGTTATGGCGGGGACGAATTTGTGATTGTTTTGCCTGACACCGACATTGAGCTCGCCGGTGCCGTTGCGGAGCGCATCCGCGGCAAGATCTCGCAGCACTCTTTCAATGGTGGCAGGAATCTAAAACTCTCGTTGACCGCGAGTTTTGGCCTCGCAGCTTTCCCTCATCATGCTTCCTCGCCACAACAGCTGATTGCCTGCGCTGACACCGCCATGTATGAGGCCAAGGCTGCCAACAAGAATTGTATTCGGTTTTCCACCATGCTAGGTCGAGACCAAAAAGTGCGAAGCGAGGTCTCCCTTCCGGCTGATGTTCTGGAAAGCGAAGACGAAAACGCTTTTTCCTAATAGCGTAAGAGATTAGTTCAGTGTATCTTGTGAGTGCGGTAGGCTTAGTTTAGTGCTGTACCAACTTGGTGAATGGTAACGCAGCCCAGGTAATTCGGAAGTTTGAGTTCGAATAACCCTTCATCTGCGGCATTTTTGCATACCATTAGCGACCTGTTAGTGGCCCACCCCGACAACGCACTCATTTTTATCCACGGGAAGAGAAACTAAATGGCTTTTAAATCGATCTTCAGCCTGTTTTCCAGTGATCTGGCAATAGACCTGGGAACAGCTAATACTCTCGTCTACGCCAAGGGACGAGGGATTGTGGTTTCAGAACCTTCGATAGTCGCGATTAATAAAGTTACAAATCAGGTTGAGGCCGTGGGACGCGATGCGAAAGACATGTTAGGTCGAACGCCAGGCAACATCGTCGCTATTCGCCCGATGAAAGATGGCGTTATCGCAAATTTCGAAGTCACTGAAAAGATGCTACAGCACTTTATTCGAAAGGCGCACAATGGCAAGACCTGGGTGAGTCCTCGCGTCGTTATCGGTATACCTTCTGAGATTACGCAGGTTGAACGAAGGGCCGTTGAAGATTCCGCTTATCGTGCCAAGGCATCAGAGGTCTACCTCGTCGAAGAAGCAATGGCCGCAGCAATCGGCGCCGGCCTGCCCATCACGGAACCTCATGGCAACATGGTGGTCGATATCGGCGGTGGCACAACCGACATTGCCGTGATCAGTTTGAGCGGCATCGTTTACTCGCGGGCGGTTCGCGTTGCCGGCAATGAGATGGATGAAGCAATCATCTCTTACATCAAGCGCAAATATAATCTTCTTATCGGCGAGAGGACTGCTGAGGCAATTAAGATCGAGTTGGGTTCAGCATACCCGCTGGACGAGCCGTTATCTTATGAAGTGCGTGGCCGAAACCTGATCGAGGGAATTCCCAAAACAATTACGATGACTGACGAAGAGGTTCGCGAGGCACTCGCCGACTCGATTTCGACAATCATCAATGCGGTGCGCGTGGCGCTCGAACGCACTCCGCCGGAGTTGTCGGCAGATATTGTAGAGCGCGGCATTGTGCTAACAGGCGGAGGCGCGTTGTTGAAGAACCTCGACAAGCGTCTCTCAATTGAAACCGGGTTGCCAGTTTCTTTAGCTGATGATCCTCTGGCTTCGGTCGTGTTAGGGACCGGTAAAATGCTTTCCGATTTCGATCTCCTCAAACGAGTGAAATGGGAAAATACGATGACGATGTAAGACGGTGAATGGTAAATAGTAAGTTTTAACCATTTACCATAACCCTTTACCATTTACCCGATGGCAGCTATCCGCACACAACGAGAGATTCGCCAGCGGGCGCCGGTATGGTTGGCGACGCTGCTTATCGCCAACCTCGTGATCATGGCGTTTCACGCCCGCGACGAAGCGAACAATCAGCGGATGTTTAGAGTCTGGATGCAGGCAGCCGCTTCGCCTGCGCAAAACGCTACTGCCAAAGCTAGCGGTGCAGGATCAAACTTAATCAGACAAATCATTAATTTCCGCAGCGCCGCTGTCGAAAACGAGCACCTGAAAGAAAAGCTCGCCCAAACGGAAACTGAACTAAAAAACGCGCGGTTATCAGTCGAGGAAAATGAACGTCTCAAAGGCCTGCTGAATCTAAAGGAGCAGACTGGTTACAATCAGATTGCTGCAAACGTGATCGCCCGCGATTCTTCGGTGTGGTTCAATACCATCACGATCGATCGAGGAAGCTCCTCCGGTGTGGCTCTCAATATGCCGGTGGTCACTGCCGGCGGCATTGTTGGCCGGGTGATCGCTGTTAGCCCATGGACGGCTCAGGTGATGATGATCACCGACGAGAAAGCGGCCGCTGGCGCTATCGTCGGCCAACTGGGTGGATCTGGAGCGCTCGGCTCAGTTAAGGGCCTCGGTGAAAGCAACCTGATTGAGATGAGCTATGTTTCGGGGCTACAGAAGGTTGAACTCGGCGATTACATTCTGACAACCGGCCAGGATGGTATCTATCCGCCGGGTTTAAACGTTGGTGAAGTTGTCCAGGTGAAGGGAGGCACGGCCACGCAGGCTCATCAGATCCTGATCAAACCGGGCGCCAACCTGGATCGATTGGAGGAAGTGGCGGTCCTGCTCTATCAAGCGCCACAGCGGCCTGCCCCCGAACAGACCCTGCCAAATGTGGACAAGGTAAAGAAGTGACCGTGCGATTGCCGATTTCCAGTTTCCAATTGCCATTTGATCTAAACCTCACCTCTATTGGCAATGTACACCTCGGAAAGTCTTAAACCGGCAATCGGCAATCGGCAATCGAAAATCGGTTATGCCTCAGCTTAAGATTGCGGCCGTTCTCGCCGTTGCCATAATTCTCCAGTTGTCCCTCAGGGCAGTTTGGTCTCCCCTCTCCTATATTGACTTTCCGCTGATTGTCGTTGTTTATATCGCCTTGCAACGTCATGCCTGGCAGGCGTTAATCGTCGCGACAGTCGCTGGACTTACAGTGGACGCCGCGAGCGGCGGATTAGTCGGCGCGGGAGGCTTCTCAAAGACACTGACTGCGTACCTGATCTTCCTGGCAGCCACCCGGATCAATCTTGAAAACACACTATTGAAGATTCCAGTGCTGGCAGCCGCCACACTCCTGGATTCGGCAATCTACGTTTTCTGGCAGCGGTCGCTGGGCTACCCACCGACCGTGCCCTTCGTCCAGACGATGTCTTACAGGCTGATCGGTACAACCATCGTAGGAACAGTAGCCATCTACGTGCTCGATCGATTTTTCACTGAACACGCGCGACAGCGCCGGAGTTTTGCATCACGGCGAAAGGGCGCTCGGCGGGTGCGGTGAAAAACCGAAGACCGACAGGTGCTTCATGTCGACTAAAGATAATCACTCCGTTAACGCACCGACTAGGTTAATATTCGAAAAGCCGATGGCAACTAAGAGGTAGTTCCGGAATTCCAGATCTACGGTCATTCGTTCAATGAAATTCGAAGACTCTTCGCAAAACCTTCGCGGCAGACTCTGGATCGTTCAGATCTTCGTCGTGCTTCTGTTGGCGGTCCTGGGCGTCAGGCTGTATTACCTGCAGCTAGTCAAAGGGCAGTACTACGCGGAAATCGCCCAAAATCAACGCATTCGCCTCTTACCCATCACCGCACCGCGTGGAGTGATATTCGATCGTGAGGGGCGACCCCTCGTCGATTCTCGTCCAACCTTCAATGTGATCCTCTCACGCGAGGACCTGAAGGGGCGCAACCTTTTGTCCCTGGTCAAACCATTATCGGCGGCGCTCACGGTTGATGGCGATACGCTCGCTGATCGTTTTGCCCAGATAAGTTCACAACCTGCGTTTGAGTCCATTTTGGTGAAGCAGGACGTCACACCCGGCGACATCGCCTGGGTTGAAGCACACGAACTCGAATTTCCGGAGTTGAGAGTTGAACAACAGCCGCAAAGACGCTATCCGGCCGACGGCATGCTGGCGCACGTGCTTGGCTACGTGAGCGAAATTGGCCCGGAGCAACTGAAGCATGCGACTTACAAGGACAGGGGCTTTAAGCCTGGAGATGTAATTGGGCAAAGCGGACTCGAGCAGACTTACGATGAATTTCTTCGTGGCCGGGACGGTTATAGAAAGGTCGTGGTTGATAGCCGCGGCCGAATCCAGGATGAAATTGAGACCATACCGCCGCAACCCGGGCAGGATTTGATTACGACCATCGATCTCGATCTTCAGATTGCCGCGGAAGAACAGCTTCGAAACTCTGCAACCAAACGCGGCGTGATCGTAGTCATGAATCCCAACAACGGCGAAGTTCTGGCCCTGGCATCCGCTCCGACTTTCGATCCAAATCTTTTCTCCGGCCGCATCAGTACTAAAGAAGGGCGCGCCGAATACGCCGCACTGCTTAACGATCCCGAAACACCGCTTCTAAATCGAGCCGTACAAAGCCGGTATCCACCGGGCTCGACCTGGAAGATCCCGATGGCTATTGCTGGTTTACAGCAAGGCGCCATCACACTCGCTAACTCGAATCTTGTTTGCGGCGGCGGCATTACCGTCGGTAACAAATTTACCCGCTGCATGGGTAACCACGGCTCGCCGGATGTGAAAGCGGCGATCACACACTCCTGCGACGGCTACTTCTACCGGCTTGGCTTGAAGATGGGTATCGATGGAATTGTGGCTATGGTCGACGAGTTTGATTTAAACAAGCGGACAGGCATCGATATTCCCAACGAAGTTGTTAGTTGGACGCCGTCCCGCGAATTCAAGAGACGCATGCAGCCGCGCAGTCCTGAGTGGAATGACATCGATACTGTCTATGCTTCCTTCGGCCAGGTCTACGACATAATCACCCCAATATCTTTAATTCGTTCTATCAGCGCCATTGCGGTGGGCGGCGCAATGTACACTCCCCACTTTGTAAAAGAATTTAAGCCAGTCGGCGAGCAAGGGGCTTCCGACTACCGCCCCAGCCGTGGCTATGAGCCACTCGACCCTTCACGGCCTAACCCGAAAAAGGTCCCGATTCCTGAAGACATCCATCACCGCGTTGTCGAGGGCATGTGGAGCGTGGTCAACGCTGGCGGCACGGGCGCCGGTATTCGTATGGCGGGGTTTGATATCGCCGGAAAAACCGGTACGGCACAAGTCGTTGGTCTGGGAAAAGACGTCGGCAAAAACAAAGACCACTCGTGGTTCGTTTCTTACGCTCCTGCTTATAAACCCGAGATTGCTCTGGTGGCACTGATTGAGAACTCTGGCTTCGGTGGTCATCATGCGGCGCCGGCAGTGCGCCGGGTCTATGACGTCTACTATCGAAAGACACGAAACGAAGAACCGCCGGGAGCTCTCCCAATCGCTAAAACTCCAAAACCTGAAGGCAGCATCCCTCCAAAAAAACGGGAAACCCAACTCGCCCAGAATTAGTTTTTAATTGTGGCACGAATTCAACAAAGAGGGTTGAGAGACTTCGACTGGCTGCTGGCTTTCCTGGCGATCGGCATTGTCGCTTTTGGCACGATCCAAATTCGCTTTGCTCAACCAACCGAAGGTTACTGGGTAAAGCAACTTATCGGGCTCGGCATCGCGGTGGTGGCAATGCTCGCAGTTGCTTTCACCGATTATCGCAAGCTTATTAACATCGCTCCCGCGTTCTACGTTTTTGGCCTCATACTACTTATCATCGTTTTAATTCCGGGCATCGGTCTAAAGATCAACGGTCAACGCGCCTGGATCAAAGTACCTGGTATCGGGCAGTTTCAACCATCCGAGTTTGTAAAGGTCACCACTGCCATGATGCTTGCCCGCTACTTTGGCAGGCATCGGTCCGGGCCGCTGACTCTGCAGGAGATCGCCATAGGAGGGTTGATACTCGCGCTTCCCATAATTCTTATCCTGCTGGAACACGACGTAGGGTCGGTGCTCACATATCTGCCGATTTTGATTATCGTCCTTTTCCTCTCCGCGATCCGAATGCGTTACGTAATCGCGGCGGCAGTGTTGGGAGTTGTTCTGCTGCCTTTCGCTTATTGGGTGGGTGTAAAGACACATCTGGTAAAGAATTATCAGCAGGAACGTATTAACGTGATTCTGGATCCGGAAAAGGCGGACCGGCGCGGATTCGGATATAACACCTGGCAATCAATATTGACGGTTGGTGAGGGTGGACTCCTCGGAGCTGACACATCGTCGGCGCATTCCCAAAGCAGCCTGAAGTTTCTGCCGGAGCCTCACACAGACTTTATTTTCGCTGTGACTGCGGGCAATTCCGGTTTCATCGGATGCATCCTTGTGTTGTTTGCCTACGCATTATTGCTTTTCAGGTTGATTGCCGGCGCAAAGCGCGCTCCCGACCGAATGGGGATGCTGGTGATCATGGCTATTGTAGGAGGCCTAACCTTTCAAATCTTTATCAACATAGGGATGGAACTCGGCATTCTGCCTGTGATCGGCGTGCCTCTGCCGCTGATGAGCGCCGGCCTGGCTTCCCTAATCGCCACCTTCATTGCTATTGGCTTTGCCATTAGCGTGCAGCTGAGGCGCTTCGTGAATTAGGGTGTTGGGTGAAGGGTGTTGGGTTTAAGTTCTCGGGTGTTATCGATCCTAAATACACCCAATACCCTGTCATCTGCACCCACTTCGTATTTCCTGCGCCTTCGGTTTATACTCCACTGGCTCGCCTCTGCGGAGTTTTTGGTTTCGGCAACGAAAGTCCACCCGCTTACGCAGGTGGTACTGACAGACTACCCACTCGCTTATGCAGGTGGTACTGAAAGACGTTGCCTGTGAAACACCGAAGCAGCACGAATCAATCTGCAGGAATGCGTCGTGCTCCCGATAAGCGAGTCTCGAGTTTGTCGTCCAGATTTGGATGTGTCATCAACAATTTTACGTAAGCCGCACGTTGGCCAGGTGGCCAGTTAACGAATGCGCCGGGATGTGAATCCCGTTGACGAGCGGATTTGACAGCAGGATGCGAGCACACCGCCCGGAATTCGTATGAGGCGAGACGTCGGTCGAGTGGTCTAAGTGTTTAAGGCTCCCTGCTTTGAGTATCCGACGCGCCAAGCGGCTAGTTAGGGTTCTTTTGAATAGTTCCAGCGATCGTCGCGCACTGGGCCGCATAGGTCCAGACTCGAGAATAGTTCGAACGCGACTAAACAATTCTCAACCGGCCAAGTGGCAAATCATTCCCGCCTATCATCGGGTAGTGCCTGGCCATCCCCATAAAACAATTCAGAGTGCGGCCCAAAGTGGCCGCAACATCCGGCCCTCCGCGTGGCTCGCACTTAGGCTCGCCTCAGCGCTTGAAGTATGCGAAGGCCCTTTACAGTTTTTAACAACGTCTGTCGCGGGTGCGACGAAACCGATCGTACAACCTTCCAGGGTTGGTGGTTCCGTCCGAGCAATCGCGCAGATGTATTAGGAGACACGGTAAGAATATGGCAAAAGAATTAATTGTCAGCGTCAACGGACGTGAAAAGAAAATCGCGATCATCGAGAACGAGAAAGTAACTGAGTTCTATATCGAACGCGGAGAAGGAAACCAGGGCATCGTTGGGAATATCTACAAAGGACGCGTGATGCGCGTGCTGCCGGGCATGCAGTCCGCCTTTGTCGACATCGGGCTCGAGCGAGATGCGTTCCTCTACGTATCAGACTTTTTTGATGAAGAAGAAGAGTTTGAGCGCATCGTTATCGACAAATCGAAGAAAGGCGACGTGGCCGACGCACAGCGCGCTGCCACCGAGCAGATCGAGTTAGGACGCGTCGAACGCGAGCATCACATTGAAGCCACTCAGGAGCGCGTAGAGCCGCTGCGTGAGATGGAACAGGAAACAGGTGTGGAGCCTGAGCCTGAGCTTGCGGCAGAGTCATCGGAAAGTGGCAGGCGACGCAGCAAACGCGGACGCCGTCGCGGACGTGGAGGCGAAGGCACAGAAGAACGCGGCGATGCGCGGGATGCACGAGACACCCGTATCCTCCCCGAGGACATTGATACCCCATTCGTGGCTGCCGATCCGTCAGTTCACAGAATTGTTGATGAAGATGAAAGCGCTGCCGTCAATGGTGAAATGTTCAAGGACGCGCGTCTGCAGGAACGACTGCTCGATCAGATTCACGCCGGTGAATTTAATCTTGAGGACGACTTCCGAACTGCCGAAGTCGGGTCGGTTATGTCCGGCGTCGACTTTCGCGATGGATCGTTTCAGCGAATTGAAGATGGCGAAGCCGTTGAAACAGATGAAGTGAAAGCGCCTCGGAGTCGCGGACCTATCGCGGCCCATATCGAGGGATTTGTGGATAACGTCGATGAGACTCCTCTTCGCGGCGGTGGATTTCAAAGAGTGAGCGATGAGGACGATGCTCAAACTGAAAGTGCAGCCAGCACTACGGCCGATGAGGCCCCGGAAGAAACTGAGAAGCCAACGCGTGGCCGTGCGAGCTCCAAAAAGTCGGGACTTGGTAAGCTTCTGAGTAGTGTCCGCGGTAAGAAGAAGGCCACCACCAAGCGTTCTACGAAAAAGTCCGCTAAGGCAGTTGCTGAAGAGGGCGACGCCTCCGAGCGTGTGGGCGAGGAGACATACTCCGATGGTGAGGCAACGTTGGACGAGAAACGCACGCGCGCTGAATTTGCAACGCGACGCGGCGGAAGACGCCGCCGCCGGCCTACCAAGTCTAACGCCTCAGAGGCAACAGAAACTCCGGGTGCTGCGGACGGAAACGGCGAAGACGAAATGCCGGAAGCTGCACCACCTGAGTTGGAGCAGGAGCCAGCGGCTATCGAACCGGCGGTGCAGGCTGCGCCTCCTGCCGCAGCGCCACCGGCGCCATCAAGAGAAAGAGGTCGCGGCGGCCGTAGTGGCCCCGGCCAAAGAGGGTTTTCGCGACGTGATCGTCATCAACCTACGATCACCGATTTGCTACGCGAAGGCCAGGAGATATTGGTTCAGATCGCCAAGGAACCGATCGCCAAAAAGGGCGCGCGCATCACTTCCCATATCGCATTGCCGGGACGTTTCCTCGTTTACATGCCGACCGTCGAACACGTCGGCGTCTCCAGGAAGATCGAGTCCGACAGTGAACGCCAGCGTTTGCGTAAGCTCATTACGCTAATCCGTGGCAGTGAGGACATTCCTTCAGGCGGTTTCATAGTTCGCACAGCGGGGGTGGGAATTAGTGAAGCCGACTTGCGTGAAGACGTCCGTTACCTGGTCCGCACCTGGCTCGACATTCGCGCCGCCGCGGAGAAGACAAAACCTGCGACCATGGTCCACAAGGACCTCGACCTCGTCCAAAGAATTCTTCGCGATCAGCTGTCAGACGATTTTGCGGCCATACGCGTCGACTCGGAAGAGGAATACCAGAACATCGTTGAATTTGTGAATCGTATCCATCCCCGCATCGTGAAGCGAGTCAAACTCTACACTCGCGATCAACCCATCCTGGAAACGTATGGCGTGCAAGCTGAGATTGATAAAGCCATCAAGCCGCGGGTCTGGCTTAAGTCAGGCGGCTACCTGGTGATTAATCAGACGGAGGCCCTGGTTGCGATCGACGTCAACACTGGAAAGTTTGTCGGCCGTGGCAGCGGACGCCTCGAAGACACGATTACGAGGACCAACCTCGAGGCAGTTGATGAAATCGTGAGACAGATTCGTTTGCGCGATCTCGGCGGCATCATCGTGTTGGACTTGATCGACATGGAAGAGCGTCGCAATCGGCAGAAGGTCATGCAGGCGTTACAGGATGCGCTGCGCGGCGACAAGTCGCCGACGAAGGTGCTTTCATTTAACGACTTCGGCCTCGTGATCATGACTCGCAAGCGCGTGAAGCAGTCACTGGAAAGGACGCTTTGTGCCCCATGCCAATATTGCCAGGGCGCCGGACTGATCAAGTCGCCGCAGACAGTAGCTTACGAACTGCTCGAGGAAGCACGGACACTTGGCAAAGCAATGAACGGCGACCGGAAAAACCAACAGGCGACGCTGCGGATTCATCCCGAGGTAGCGCGCGTGCTACGCGGGCCCGAAAGAGACGTATTAAATGAGATTGAAGAATATCTCGGCCCGGTGGACATTAACAGCGACACCACGATTCACCAGGAGCAGTTTGACTTCGCGTTCATCTAGAATGAACGGCACTAGTTTGTTGAAGTCATAGGAGCGCCGTTGCATGCTCTCTCAGGTTGGGGACGAGGGCTTGCCCCCGCTCTTCCGTGGCTACCGCGTCCCGGAATCTAAGTGCTTTGCTAATGGTTGAGGATGCGCGACCAAGAGCGGGGGCAAGCCCGCCTTCCTTACCCGAGAGCATACCAACGGTTCCACTTTCACTTAAGATGGTCCATTCGATACAAAAAGAGAAATGGGGAAAATAGGAAACCTCTGGAAGGCAATGCTGGCAGGCGGTGCTGGAGTAGCTGCGCTAGCAGCGCTTAACGCTGCTATTCAACGTGGCGCCAGCGAACCGGACGACAGTGCTCTCGGCGGTGAAGCTCATTTCTTTCACTGGAAATACGGCCGCGTTTTTTACAAGCGCTCCGGACTGGAAAACTCCGGCATACCGCTGGTTTTCATTCACGGAATCGGCGCCGGCTCCTCGAGTTTCATGTGGAGAAAAAACTTCGACGATCTGGCGAACGACTTCCCAGTTTACGCTTTGGATCTTCTTGGCTTTGGGCTCTCTGATAAACCGGCCAACGCTTCGTATTCCGCTGACCTCTACGTGGATCTCATCAGCGATTTCATCCGTGAGGTTGCGGGTTATCCCTGTAATATCGTCGCCAGCTCGCTGGGCGCCGCTTACGCCGTTCGCGTAGCCGATGAACACCCGGAGTTGGTGAACTCGATGGTGCTTAATAGTCCAAGCGGCTCCGATACAAACAGGCGGCCCGGGATGGCCGGCGCTGCATTTTATGGCCTTCTACAATCGCCGGTGCTGGGGACGTCTTTTTACAACGTGATGGCGAGCGAGCGCAGCATCAGAGACTATGCGCGCGATCATCTGTTTTACGACCATCGTCGTGTCACCGACAGAGTGGTAACGAATCTTTATGCCACCAGCCATCAGCCAGGCGCACAGCATGCGATTGCCGCGTTCCTTTCCGGTTACCTGAATACCGACACACGATCCCCTTTTTCCCGTCTAACTCAACCGACTGTTTTGGTTTGGGGTAAACAAGACTTGACCACGCCCATTCAACAGGGCGCTGCTCTGCTGGAGATAAATCCTCAGGCGCGTCTGGTGGTTTTCGATTACTGCCGCATGATGCCTGAGCAGGAGCATCCTGAGAGTTTCAACGGGCTGGTCCGAGATACGTTTGCCATCCCACGCTCTGCCGCCGCAACTACCTGATGTTCCACCTTCGGTCCAACCGAATTATTCTAATCTTTGCTTTGCTTCGCTTTTGTTCTTCGGAACAGGAGGGGACAGATAAGCGGGCAAGGGAACCTCTGGTGTGCCGCTTAGCTTTGGGGAACTGGTCCGCACTGTCTTGACTACCTGGGAGCACATCAGAGGTTTTCCCTGTGCCTGCTTAGCTTTGGTCACTGGTCCGCAATGTCTTGACTACCACCTACGGACTTCTTGCAGCAAACGTGTCTCCCTGGCGGATGTCGCCCGTTTCAAACCCTTTTCGAAACCAGCGAATTCGTTGTTCCGAAGTACCGTGCGTGAACGAGTCGGGAACGACATAACCCTGAGTCTGCTTCTGTAGCCGGTCATCACCCACGGCGCTTGCCGCACCCAACGCTTCCTCAAAGTCGCCGGGTTCCACTACACCTTTTTTCTGAGCATAGTGCGCCCAAACCCCGGCCAGGAAGTCGGCTTGTAACTCCAATCTCACCGAAAGCTGGTTGTTCTGTTCCTCGCTCAGTCTGCCTCGTGCCGAGTCCACACGATTCATCGTACCTAGCAGGTGTTGCAAATGATGTCCAACTTCGTGGGCGATCACATAGGCCTGAGCAAAATCTCCCGGCGCGCGGAAACGCGATTCCAACTCTCGGAAGAAAGCAAGATCGATATAGACTTTCTCATCGCCCGGACAATAAAAAGGACCAACTGCCGAACCGGCAATTCCGCAGGCGGAGCTGGCCTGGTGGTCAAATAGCTGTAGCGTGGGTTCACGGTATTGTCGCCCCATCTGGCGAAAGATATCGGTCCAGGTATCCTCGGTGCTTGCCAGCACCACCGCAACAAACTGCTTTTGTTCTTCTTCCTGAGGATTAGTTGGTCTGGAAGTCTGGGTGCCCGCAGGCGCCTGCTCGCCTGAAAGTTGCTCCATCAGTTGTTGCGGGTCGGCGCCAAATAATAGGGCCAGCACGAGCAGTACTATCCCGCCGAGTCCCCCACCGATAGCCATGCCCCCGCGGCCCATACCGCGACGGTCTTCAATGTTGCTGCTTTGACGTTCGCCTCTCCAACGCATTTCCCGGTACCTCGCTTTGAAACTGAATCTCTACGCAAAAGTTTGCGAAATTATCTCGAAGCGAATGACATCCGAGGCATTTTCACTTAAGGAGAGCCGGTCATCGTTCGGCGTTGCACAAAAAGTCGGCGAAGCCGATGAATCAGAACCGGAAGCGATAGCGACCGGGTCGATGTCCATCTACGAAGGCGATGGTTGACAGTGAAACCCCTGGTTTTTCTCCACAACGGTGACCCGGTCGCTACCGCTCCCGGTTCCATACCGCTTCGCGAACCCCTTCATTCGACTTTTGTGCAAAGTTTCATCGTTCAAAATTCCGTCGCGATTCAAGCTTTGTTAAGTATGTTTTCAAAAGGAAGAAGGCGTTGACACTCTCGACTAATAGCAACTAAGATGAGCCACCTCGCCGTACGTTCTTCGAGAATCGTTTAATTCATTTTTGTTACGCCTTTCTTTAGCGTTAAAAGCAAGAAGTCCAGATGGGTTAGCGTTTTGACCACCTGAATTGACAGCCGGAATCTCAAATCCGCAGGAGAAAACCATGAGCAACGTGTTGCGTCACTCCTTTAGCCTCTCGGCTAAAGGGTTAAGTATTTGTCTGTTTGTGATTCTGTCATGCAGTGCTGGAGTCATGGCGCAGACGCAGATAACTTCGGGGACCATTCAGGGGACCGTGGTGGACGCTCAGGGAGCAGTTGTACCCGGCGCCAACATTGAAATCAGAAACGTTGACACTAACTACTCGAGATCGGCCACCACCGATGAGGAGGGACGCTTCGTTGCCCTGGCATTGCCCTCGGGTAAATACACGGTAACTGTCACGAAGTCAGGATTTGCAACCCTTGTGGTGGAGAATGCCAACCTGACGGTGGGCCAGGCGATGAACCTGCCGCTGTCGATGAAGGTCTCGGGCGTCGAAGAGCGCGTAACTATCACTGCTCTTCCAACAGTCGACACCATAAAAACGGAATCCAGCTCGACAATCGACGAGAAAGTGGTAAACAACACTCCTATTCTTGGACGTAAGTTTGAAGATCTTCTGACACTCACGCCCGGCGTAAGTATTGTGCAGGGTCCTGACGGTGACGAAATTAACTTTGCCGGACAACGAGGCATTTTCAACAACGTCAGTCTTGACGGCGGCGACTACAACAACGGCTTCTTTGGGGAACAAGCCGGCGGTCAGCGCGCGGCCATCGACATTCCCCTCGATGCGGTGAAAGAGTTTCAAGTCGTAGCCACAGGCGCAGGCGCTGAGTTTGGCAGGACAGCGGGCGGAGTAATCAACGTTATCACCAAGTCAGGAACCAACGAATTCCATGGCAGCCTTTTCCACTTCCAAAGGCTTGAAGCCCTGACAGCAAACGCCTCGGACGGTACACCACTAACAGATTTCAGGCGCGAGCAGTTTGGCGGGACCATTGGCGGGCCGATTAAAAAGGACAAGGCCTTCTTTTTCATCTCCAGCGAAAACATCATGGAGCGACTCACGCGCGCCAACCTTAGCGCGCCCATCGGAACAACGCCGTGCCCGGTGGCTGCTCCGACCATTTTGGCAAATGAAGCGCTGATCAATGGCAATCCGGACTGTCAAAGGCTCGCTCTGCTTGCATTCTTCCGGTCAAACCGTAACCAGGAAGAAGGTGAGCCTATTAGCCGCCGCATTAGAAATAATGCGCTGCTCGGCAAATTTGATCTGGACGTTACGCAGAACCATCGCCTGACGCTTTCTCACAACTTCGACTACTCGCGTAACACGAACCAAACGTTTGATGTGAACACCTATGGCAATTCAGCAAACGGAACTGAGGGGCCGTCAAAGATCAATGTATTTAATGCCAATCTCTTTTCCACTGTTTCACCAACGAAAGTTAATGAAGCCCACTTCACTTATGGGCGAGAAGAACGTCCCAGATCCGCGGTGACATCAAATGTTCCGGCCGACACGGCAATGGGCTTCGCAACCACATTCCGTTTTGGTCATCCGTTCTTCCTTGGTCCTAATGTTGACGAGACATTCTGGCGTACGCAAATCAAAGACAATTTCTCCATCGTCTCTGGCGCGCACACCATTAAGTTCGGCGGCGAGTGGATGCACAGCTCTAACTCTCAGATCTTCCGCGGGTTCTTCCAGGGTCGTTACATCTTCGACAGCGTCACCGGATTTCTTCGATACGCTTCTCCGACTGCTCCAGGCGGCTTCGGCCCAGGCACCGTAGCTTGCTCCGGCGGAACGTTCGTAACCGCGCCTGCAACGTGTCCTGGTGGTCTCACCACAGGAGGTCCGTTACTGCTCTTTCTGCAGGGCGCTGGACCAAACGGGCCAGCTACTGATGCCGCTGGTTTCTCAGATATAAAAAATGAGGACATCGCACTCTTCGCCCAGGATAAATGGCAGATCCGTCCAAACTTTACTCTCAGCTACGGTCTGCGTTGGGAAGCCCAGATTTTCCCGGATCCGGTAGTGCCGCCATCGCAAACCGCATATGGCATCTTTCTCAACGATCCAAGGTTTCCATCCGACGGTACGTTGCACAACCAGAAGAAGATGTTCCAGCCGCGACTCGGGTTCGCATGGGATATCGGAAGCAAAGGTAAATCCGTTTTGCGTGGCAGCGCCGGCATCTACAACGCGCGCCAGAACATGCTCACACAAGTTGGTTCAATTACTACGAATGGCGTGCAACAACAAACGATCTTCCTGAACACATCAATCATCGCCTCTGGCGTTCCTGGTCCCGCTTGGCCGGGGCTGGTTACGCCCACGGCCAGCACGTGCGCCGCCGGCGCCATCACGAATCCTTTTCCGTGCTTCTCAGGAGTTCGTGTTTTCAGTCGTGACTATGCCAACCCGCGCATCTACACGGTCAACGTCGGTTTCGAGCAACAGTTGGTCGAAAACCTTTCGATGTATCTCGATTTCACCCACGCTAAAGGCGTGCACCTGACGAGGTTCCTCGATTACGCGCGCACAGGTTTCTTCGCCCCGTTCCTCGGCGAGACTATGGTCGCTAGTTCGGTCGGCAAATCGCTTTATCGCGGATTTACGGTAGGCATGCGCAAACGCTTCAGCAAGGGCTATCAGTTTGAGTGGAACTATACGTTGGCCAAGGACCAGGACGACGATTCCAACGAGCGTGATCCGTTTACGGACCGGGCGTTTGACATAAACAATCTGCAAGCGGATTACGGTCTGTCGGATCGAGACATTCGACACCGCTTCAATCTCGTTGCCGTAGTTGAGCTGCCTGCGGATTTCGAGTTTAGCCCACGCGTGCAAGCGCGTACGGCTCAGCCTATGACGCCAGCGTGCCCGACGGCGCCGCGCTGTCCAAACCGCAACACGCTGCGGAAAAACAACGAATACTTCTCTTTTGACTGGCGGCTTCAGCGGCCGTTCAGGTTTAGTGAACGTTACGCGCTCATCCCGATCGTTGAGATGTTCAATACGTTCAATACCGCCAACAATGTGAACCCGCTTGTGACGCCGGGGCTGTTTAATTTTGATGGATTTCTTCGGCAGGGTGTAGGCGATCCTAGACAGTTGCAGCTAGCGCTTAAGTTCACGTTCTAGCGGAAATTCAGTATTGGGTAGGTCCCGTTTAGAAAGCGGAGTTGTCCGCTTGGTCGGGGTGATCTTCGGGGTACTTTGCGCACAAGTGCGCCATCTAAACGGGAATCTGGTCGCAGGTTCTGACTTTAATTTGTCGCTGTATCCAACTTCAGCTCACTTGCAATCTTCGACGCAGCTTCATCGGGGCCCAGAGTCGTCGTATCTACTACCAATCGATCCGACGTAACCTCAGGATCGATAAACGCTCCTGCGTCACTAAGTTCGCGAAACAGTTTGACCGAAGTCAGCTTGCCAAAGCGCGCGCGCGAGTCGCTCGTGATGCGTTTTTCCAGTTCTTCTGAAGAGCAAATCACCTTCACGAAAACAACCTCGCCACCGTGGGATTCGATAGTGTTCCTGACGTTCTCCACAAAATTTCCACGCACAGTTGGCTCAAACGCAAACGTAAAAATAACTCCCTTCACTTCGCTGCTCGCTGCCTCCGCAAAGACATCCAACCAAATCTTCTCTCTCAGCTCTATGAACGAAGGCGTGCCAAATTCGAAAACCGAACCAACCAGATCGACAGTCAAATGGTTGTGAAAGAGTTTGTATCCTGTCAGCGTCGCGAGCTCGCGGGCCACAGTTAGTTTTCCTACGCCAGGCATACCATGCAGAAAGATGAGCTTCATTTTTTGTATCGCCGACCGCTAGTTTCAGTCCGAGCCTATCGTAAGGTTACACGACCTCTCTTGTCGTGCTGTTTCGTGTGATTCGTGAATCGCGTTTTCGTTTTTCAACCGAGCCACATTGAAACACCAACACGGAGTCGAAGGATTCGCAAACTAACAGTTTGCGTTACGGTGACACGCGATCGCCTTAAAAAATTCACCAAGCTTCTGCTTGTCCAATTTCCCCTCGGTCCGCAGTCCGCTGCAAACGTCCACGCCAAACGGTCGCACTTGATCGATAGCGTGTCCGACGTTTGAGGGCTTCAATCCTCCGGCGAGGAAAAGTGGCACCTTCACAGCTTCACGTATTTGGAGGCTCAATTGCCAGTCATGGACGCGGCCAGTTCCACCCAGCTCTTTGATCGGCAATGCTTGATTGCCGGAATCGAGAAGAATTGCATCAACATCCCCCGCGACTGACACTGCCTCTTCAATAGATTCAGGTCCGGTTACATGAACAACCTGCACTAGTGAAATACCTGGTAATGCTTTCCGAATCTGCGAGTGACTTCCCTTCTCCAGTCGGTCGCAGATCTGAATAGTGTTTACTCCAACCCGCTTTTGCTGGCTGATGATTTCGTCAACATCCTGCCGGCAAGTTAACAGGAAAGAACTTATGGCGGGAGGAATTACTGCGGCAATCTGTTTTATCAGTTCTTCAGGAATGGGACCGGGCCCACTTGGCATTTCCGACACCAGGCCCAACGCCGAAGCGCCATGCTCGATCGCCATCCATGCTTCATCGACGCTCGCAATGCAACATATCTTGACCCTGGGCCAGGCACTTGGCTTCATCGTCTAAAAATGATTTGAAAGCTCGTCAAACGATTCGACGTAGATATCGGGACTGCAGTTCTTTAACTTCCAACTGGTGGGATATCCGCTGCGTATACCTACTGTCACCGCTCCCGCACGCTTGCCCATCTCAATGTCTTCGGGAGTGTCGCCCACGTAGCAAGATTCTGATGGCGAACTGCCGAGCGAGCGCATCGCGATTTCCAGACCTTCCGGATGAGGCTTGCGATTCCTAATCTGTTCGTGGCAGATGACTACTTCAAAAAGACCGCCCAGCCCGAGTGCTTCGATTTCACGATTAATACGACAATCATTTCCACTACTGACTACTCCGAGCCGGTAACCTCTTTCCCGCAGCGTTCGGAGCGTTTCGCCCGCGCCCTCGATCAGTTCGGCGCTTTGCTCGTCGTAATGCTGGGTCCAGAGTTCATCGGCACGCTGCCAATGCTCCTTTGGCAGCCCCATGCCTTCATAAACGGAAAGCCAATTTGGGGAGTAAACCTTGCGATACGTCTCGTGATCGAAAGTGATTCCCAGTGCTGCAAAAGACTTTTCGTAGGCAAGCAAGCCCAGGTGGGCGGAGTCGACCACAGTCCCGTCCCAATCGAAAAACAAAGTCGTGATTGAGTTTGTTTGAGGTTTCATTTCCCCAGGTATGAAGGCGGCAGCAAGCTAGTCGGCAATTGCAACGCTCAATTCGCGCAAGGGCGTTGACTGACTCACGTCGCCAGCTTCGGACTGATTACGGTTGACGTGTTCATACAGGATGTCGCGCTGTTGAGGTATGAAACCGGCTTCGCGGATCAGGTAACGAAGCATCGCTTCATCGGCGCGATTGTGGGCGCCCGCTGCCGATACGACATTCTCCTCAATCATGATCGAGCCCATGTCATTGGCGCCAAAACGCAGGGCAACCTGGCCCAGCTTCAGTCCCTGTGTCAACCACGACGATTGAAAATTCTCGAAGTTGTCCAGAAACAACCGCGATACCGAAAGCATTTTCAAATAGTCGACGCCGGTAGGCTCTTCCTTGATACGCCGGCCCAGCGCAGTGTTCTCGCGTTGAAACGTCCAGGGAATAAAAGCCGTGAATCCGCCGGTTTCATCCTGCAGATCTCTCACTCTCTGAAGGTGCCGCACGCGATGCTCGATCGTGTCGCCAATGCCAAACATCATTGTCGCCGTGGACCGTAAACCTACGCGGTGAACTGCCCGCATTACCGCAAGCCACTCGTCAGTAGTACATTTGGTTGAGACTCGTTTACGAACCTCGTCGTCCAGAATCTCGCCACCGCCACCTGGTAAACTGTAGAGTCCCGCATCTTTCAACCGTCCCATGATCGTTTCGTAATCGAGACCGGAGATTAGATGAATGTTGTGTATCTCGGGCGGCGAGAAACAATGGAGCTGAAAATCCGGATACTTCTGATGAAGCGTTCGGAGTAGGTCTTCGTACCATTCGATGCCGAAGTCAGGATGCAGACCTCCCTGCATCAAAACGCCGGTGCCTCCGAGAGCAATCGTCTCGTCGATTTTCGCGCAGATTTCGTCGATGGTTCGAACGTAAGTGTCAGGTGCTCCGGGACGCCTGTAGAAGGCACAAAAGGTACAGACAACGTTGCAGACGTTGGTGTAGTTGATATTCCGATCGATTATGTAGGTTACGACGTTGTCTGAGTGACGGCGTTGGCGTATTTCATCGGCGGCAGCACCAATCGCCGCGATGTCATGCGACTCGAGTAGTGTTGTGCAGTCGCTGCTGGAGATACGCTCTCCTGACAGGGCTCGCTCTAAAATTCTGCTCACTTCTGATGGCATGGTCATAGTCTATTAGCTGTCGATGTCTTTATCAATTCAGATCGCCTTACAGAACCGAGCGCGGTAGCGCCGGAGCGAGGGAGACCATTACAGAACCGAGCGCGGTAGCGCCGGAGCCAAGGGAGACCATTACAGAACCGAGCGCGGTAGCGCCGGAGCCAAGGGAGACCATTACAGAACCGAGCGCGGTAGCGCCGGATCCTACAGACAACTTTCGTAATCGGTGTAATAAGAGAGTTGTAGCCAGGATACCTCTTGAATCCGGCGCTACCGCGCTCGGTTCTGTAATGCGATCTCTTTAGGATCCGGCGCTACCGCGCTCGGTTCTGTAATGCGATCTCTTTAGGATCCGGCGCTACCGCGCTCGGTTCTGTAATGCGATCTCTTTAGGATCCGGCGCTACCGCGCTCGGTTCTGTAATAATTCACAGAAAGCGAAGCGGTTTTAGTTCCGGCGTCAATCCATGCTTGTGCGCAAGTTCAAAATACAATTGCATGCCCAGCTTTAAGTCCTCATCGATTTCAAAGACGATGTTTCGGTTGAGATAGTCCCTGACTTCATCCGCCGTTAGTCGGGTTTGACTAACATACTCGGTGACAATCTCTTCGAGTTTAGCGATACCTTCATCGCGTGCGGCCGCAAAGGCGGGAGTTTTAGCTTCTGTGCCTTCCAGCGCCATCCACATAGCAAACACAAACCCGAGGCCTGTTTTCTCTTTCCACAAAGCCGCCATATCCCAAACGTGCAGTTGATCTCGGGCGAAAAGCATCCCGGGATCGCCGATGATCAAAGCGGCGTCGTTTTCGCGGAGCATCTGTTCGATATCCGGCGAGGTGGTGGTCCATTCCGGTTCAAACCCTAGGAACTGCTTGAAGATAATCTTCACGAGTGTCGCGGAGGTTCGTGACGACTCGTCAAGCGCCACCGTCTTTATATTTCCTAGGTCATCTAGTCGCGAAGTTAATACCACGCTGCGCACTTTTTCGCGCGAGCCCACGCACACATCCGGAACCAACCTTGCCCCTGCGATGCGCTGGTATTCGATTACTGGCACCAGGGCAAAATCAACCGACTCATTCGCCAACAAATCGGCGCACTTTGAAGGCACCGGATGCGTGATCTCAACTTCATTCCTGCGAGAGCCTCGGCTAAAACTCCAGATTAGCGGCGCCGAGTTCAAGTAACTTGATGCCGCAACCCGCGGCTTCTCATCAATCTCGTTTACGATAGGAGCCTCCCAGTGAAAGTAGTCGCGCGATGCTAGCGAACCGCTACCGAACATCGCAAGTTACCATCACAGCGATTAGCGGTGTAACAGGTGTTCGGAGCACAAACTTCAGTTTGCGGTTGCGCAAGATGCAACCTGAAGGTTGTACTCTGACACGTGTTACCGCGTGTTCTGTCACACGTTGCACATTTCGAAACCGACAATTACTATGCCCGCCAAAGAGAATCTGTCATCCACTTCAATGCAAATCTACGATGTCAGTGTGCCACTTTCCGAATCAACGCCGACCTATCCAGGCGATCCCGGGATTGAGATAACCCCATGGTCGAAAATCCCGGAGAGTCATGCGAATGTTTCTCTTCTTCACTTTGGCGCCCATTCCGGCACTCACGTTGACGCCCCGGCGCACTTCATCCCAAGTGGGAACAAAGTTGAGTTTCTATCTCTCGACAGTCTCATTGGGCCTGCTGAGGTGGTGGAGGTGTCCTCGAATATCAGAGTCATAAACGAGGAGATTGTTGCCACTCTTCCGCTGCGCGACGTTAAGAGAATCCTTTTCAAGACGCGAAACTCGGCATTCTGGGACAATCCGAGTGAGGGTTTCCGGAAGGATTACACTTACTTGAGTTCTGGCGCTGCAAAGGTTTTAGTCGAAGCTGGGATTATACTAGTGGGCATCGACTACTTATCAGTCGAACAATTCCACTCAGAAAAGTTTGAGACTCACCTGCTCCTGCTTTCCAACGGCGTCACTATTCTTGAAGGGCTCGACCTTCGAAAAGTTAACGCAGGTTCTTATGAACTTATTTGCCTGCCCCTCAAGATTGCCGGCGGCAGCGGCGACGGAGCACCAGCTCGAGCTGTACTGCGAACTTTAAGCTGAGCTTTCATGAAAAAAGAACCCGACAAAAAGTATCGAGAACGCGTCTACCGCCTGGTCCGTTCAATACCACCCGGACACGTCATGACTTACGGCCAAATCGCCGAGCTCCTGGGAGACGGTTACACACCCAGGACGGTTGGGTTTGTGATGCATGGTTCGGATGACAAAACTCCCTGGCACCGGGTAATCAATGCTCAGGGGGCATGTTCTACAGGCCGCATCGCCGTGCCACATGACAAGCAGCAGCGGATGCTCGAAACAGAAGGCGTAGAGTTTAACAAGAGCGGCCGGTGCGAGTTGAAAGCGTATATATGGATCCCGGGCGAACGAAAATCCAAAACAAAGAAGGCTAGCTTGTTCAGCTCATAAAACGCGCGAGGACATGATCATGAATAAAGACCCATTGGATCTAAAAGCACCATACGCCATTAGCCCGCCTCGCTACTCAGTGGCGCATCAAATGGTCACTACCGCGTTTGAACTGCCAAACTTCCGCGTCACACAGAATCTGGGCATCGTTCGCGGCATCGTGGTTCGCTCACGCAACGTATTCGTCACGATCGGAGCTTCGCTGCAAACGCTCGTCGGAGGCAACATTACTGCGTGGACTAAGCTCTGCGAACAAACTCGTTCTGATGCGTTCGACATCATGCTCCAGCATGCTACTGAAGTTGGCGCCAATGCCGTAGTCGGTGCACGTTACGACACGACCGAGATTTCCACTGGAGTGACTGAAGTGCTGGCTTACGGAACGGCTGTCATCGTCGAGCCCACGGCGGGCGAAGTGAGTTATCGCTCATGACCGAGGCTAAGTTGACTGCCGCCCAACTTAAACGAATTCACAAAGCTCTCGACGCTGTCCCTTATGCTAAGCTCCTGGGGATCGAGGTTGAAGAAGTTGGGCTTGGAAGCGCTACTCTCGGCCTCACCGTTCGGAAGGAATTGACCCAGAACCACGGGATCGTTCACGGCGGGGCTGTCGCTTCACTAATCGACAGCGCGATGGCTTTTGCCATAATTCCTATGTTGGCCCCTAAAGAAAGGGTAACCACGGTTGACCTCACAATTAGTTATTTGCGACCAGTGAGCGGAGGTAGGATGCGAGCAGCCGCCAAAGTCATTCGAGCTGGCCGTCGGGTCATTGTGGTATCAGCTGAAGTTTTTGATGGTGAGAAAAGTCTAACTGCCACATCACTTAGCACATACATTAAGCTTTAACGAAACCAAGTAAAACCTACCCGGAATTGGATAGACAGTGAGTGTTTATCCATGTAAAATGCCGTTGGCCTTCCTTGAGCCGCCGTGCCGCCGCAAAGCCCTCAACGGAACATTCTGACCCAGTCCCTTTGGTGATCCTTCACCTATGTATTCCCTCTACCACTCCCTCCTGGCCCAACATCCCAAACAGTTGATCCCAGTTCCCTGCGCTGGATCGACGATCGCTCAACTTCATCGTTATTTCGAAGACGTCGTCCTCGAAAACAAGTTGGGAGCGCTCGTCGTCGAGAGTCTGCCTGCCGTACCTCATCGCGCGGCCAGAGATATCGCGCGTATCAAGGAACTCGACCAAATTGTTAAGAACCTTTTCCTCTGGCTCAGTCCGCAGGACGCAATGTCCAACCTCATGCTCAGCAGAGGCAGAGAAGAGAATGAGACAGTCGTATTTGAGCGGACCGATGAGGGCGATCTCTCAGAACGGTTTGTGGTAATCGCGGACGCTCGATTCTCTGCTCTACTGGCCTCAGTTCATGACGGCGACGCGGAAGACGGAAGAGATCTCGTAATTTGGACCTTCGAACCTGACGTTGTTTACTCGGCGTTGGAATACCTGATGGCTCGTGTGACTGCTGAGCATCCCTTTTATTCCAAGACTTTCTCTAATGCGGTTCGGGTCTCGATGCCAAAAGCAACGTCGCTGCAGTTGACGCTCGGAGTAACTGCCAAACTCGCGCGGCTCTTACAAGAGCAAGCTGAACGCGAAATCGCAGTCAACCGTTTGGCAACGGCCATCAGAAATTCGCTCGAGCTCGACAGCGTTTTGCAGACGGCTGCCAATGAAGTTGGGCGTGCGCTGAACGTCCATTCGTGCGCTGTAAGAGTGGAAGGTGCGCTAGTGGGTCGCCCGATGACGACGCATTACATCCGCCCTAGTTCAGCCGAAGGTGATGCAGTTGATAATTTGCTGGCTGACGTTGACCTGATTAGTAATCGACTCTCCGAATTGCCTGAGGCTTATGTAGTCGATGGTGACAACTCCAGGGACAGCGATGTTCCAGCTGACGCTGTGGTTCCACTAATTTATCAGGGGAGTTATGCCGGACTGCTGTTGGTTAGATCTGAAGATGTGACGCGTGCATGGGCAGACAATGAGTTGTTGCTTTTAAATACGGTAGCCGATCAGCTCGCAGTCGCAGTTAACCAGGCGCACCTTTTTGCGCAGATGCAGGAGCAGGCTCTCACTGACGGGCTTACCGGATGCTACAACCGTCGTTCGTTTGAATTACAACTCGAGCGCGATCTGCACCTCGCCACACGCATGCGTCAACCCGTCTCCCTCATAATGCTCGACCTGGACAACTTCAAGCATATTAATGACCAGGCCGGACACGACGCCGGCGATATCGCGCTTTGCATGCTTGCCGACAATCTGAGGGCTGAACTGCGTGCCGTCGATACTCCAGCAAGATTTGGCGGAGACGAATTTGTAGTTATCCTCCCACAGGCTAATACGGAAGGCGCCGTCATGGTTGCTGAACGCCTGCGCAAACGTATCGAGCAAACTGATGTTCCGAAATTTGGGAAAGTGACGGCTTCCTTTGGCGTGGCAACTTTTCCCACTCACGCGACCTCCCGCGACTCTCTCGTCGTCGCAGCCGACCGCGCCCTTTACAATTCCAAGAATGCCGGGCGCAACCGTGTGAGTTCACCCGCCGAGGAAGCTTCCATAATCGATATTCTAGCTGCGCCTCCGACGCTCAAGTCGGAAGATCCAGAGTTTGACTTAATCGATACGATGCAACGGCTTTGATAACTGTCTCCCCCTCACCAGCGTCTGTCTTTAACCCAATTCCCTGTCCCTTCTGGTGTCCTGACACAAAATCGCGCATCATAACCTTTCGCCGTTTTAACCTGAGGTGTTGATGCTTTGCGGCCCTTTTGTGCATGGATGATCTAAGAAAATTTTGGCGCTACTTTGGTCCGTACAAGCTGTCCCTCGCAATTGGCATAGCTTGCATATTCGCCAGCGTCACATTCGGCCTTTATATTCCGCTGATTGTCGGCCAGACCATCGACACATCCTGGAGCGACGTCACCTGGTCGATCCTCACTTTAGCGGCACTAAAAGTTTTGGCAGCCAGTATCCTGGCAGGAATATTTCTTTTCCTTCAACGGCGCATACTCATTGGCGTCTCGCGCAAGATCGAATACGACCTGCGTCAGGATTTCTACGCTCACCTTGTTGATCAGCCTCAATCATTCTTCCAGGAACATCGCATTGGGGACTTGATGGCGAGGGCCACTAATGACCTGGCGGCCGTTAGACAGCTGGCCGGCCCGATGATTATGTATTCGCTGCAAACGCTGCTGGTGGTCGTTATCGTTCTCCCCCTACTTTTCTTCATCAGCTGGAAACTTACACTTCTGCTGTTTGTCACTATGCCATTGGTGTCACTGACCGTGAAGTACTTCGGTCAACAAGTCCACGTGAGGTTTGAAAAGATTCAGGAGTTCTTTTCCCAGATTACAGCCAGGGCCCAGGAAAACTTCAGCGGCGTTCGGGTAGTCAGGGCCTACGCGCAGGAGGGAGCTGAAATAGCCGCCTTCAACGAATTGAACCGCCAATACTCAGAAAGAAACCTGAGTCTGGTGCGACTGGATGCGTTCATGCGGCCATTGATGCAGTTCCTGATTGGGATGGGCTTTGTTCTGATCTTATGGGTGGGTGTGCCGCTGGCGATCCAGGGCGAGATGACCGTCGGCCAGTTCACCGTTTTCAACATGTATCTCTATCGCTTGATCTGGCCCCTGATAGCCATCGGGTATGTCGTCAACCTTTACCAACGAGGCACCGCGAGTCTTAAGCGCATGAACGCCATACTGGCTGTGAAGCCTGCGATCGCTGACGCTCCTTACCTCGAAGAGAAACCGCCCATTAAGGGGCAGATAGAATTTCGGAATCTAACGCTTAACTACAACCAAAACGACGACCCGGTGCTCAAGGACATAAATTTCCGCATCCGCGCCGGGCAAACGATAGCTATCGTTGGACGCACAGGCAGCGGGAAGTCTTCGCTCATTAGTTTGATTCCAAGGGTAGTTGAGGCTCCCGAAAACACAGTGCTGGTTGATGGCATCTCGGTTCGCGATTATCCGCTGGCGCAGTTACGCTCGAGCATCGGTTACGTTCCGCAAGAGACCTTCCTGTTCAGCGACACTCTCGCTGAGAACATTGCTTTTGGAGTGGATGCTGCAGACCGCAAACAGGTTGAATGGGCGGCCGATGTTGCAGGCTTGGCGGACGACATCCGCGGTTTTCCAGACGGACTCGATACCCTCGTCGGAGAACGCGGGCTAACACTTTCGGGTGGTCAGAAACAAAGGACGGCGATAGCGCGAGCGGTTCTGCGTGAGCCAAGAATACTAATTCTCGATGATGCTTTGTCATCCGTCGATACTTATACCGAAGAAAAAATTCTGGCGAAGCTCCGCGAAGTGACGCGCGGCCGCACCTGTCTAATCGTGTCGCACCGTATCTCCACCGTACGTGACGCTGATCTCATTTGCGTTCTGGACGAAGGGAAGATCATCGAGCAGGGCACGCATCAGCAGTTGATAGAACTCGGAGGAGAATACGCCGCCCTTTACGAACGACAACTACTCGAGGAGGAATTGGCCGCGACCTGATCTGCGCACCTTCTTGGATTGGCAGGTAATTATGGACGTTGACTTGAACAAACGATATCAAACGCTGCTTGTTCTATGGTTTGCATTGTTAATGAGCATCGTTCTCTACTTCGTCGTGGCTTTGATCGCGGTGCCTGATGCTGAACCCGGCTCAGAGCCCACCGGTCGTTCCACTTCCCTGTTAACGTTTGGGCTCGCTGCACTGGGTACGCTTCTCGTAGTCCTTTCTTTTGCCGTGAAGCGAAAACTTCTTGAGCGCTCAATCGATACTCAGGATGTCACGCTGGTCCAGAAGGCCTTGGTGATCGCGTGTGCGATGTGTGAAGTAACCGCCCTGATAGGATTATTGGAACGTTTCATCATCAGGAACAGCGACTATTACCTGCTGTTCATATTGGCAGCGATCGGCACCGCTTTGCATTTTCCCAGACGCGAACAGCTTCAAGCGGCGACTTTCAAAGTCGGCAAAACTTTTGGAAGCGGTCCAACTCTTTAGATATGTCGACTGCGGTAAAACAGTTTCACGAAGAAGAAGCCATCGGAAAGACCTACGATTTTCGAGTCGCCCGTAGGCTGCTCCGCTACCTGCGGCCGTACCTGAAATTCCTTATTCCGGCAATATTCCTCACTTTTGCTCTCAATTTGCTGGGAATTCTTCAGCCCAAATTCACTCAGTACGCGATTGACTGGTACATCCTGCCTGGCCAATACGCTGGCTTGAAGCTGCTTCTGGTGCTGTATGCCAGCGTTCAAATTCTGCGGTTCATGTTCTCTTACTTTCAGGCGTTGCTCCTTAACACAGTGGGCCAGTATGTGATGTTTGATATGCGGCGCGAACTGTACGACAAGTTGCAACACCAGGAAGTGGCCTACTACGATCGCAATCCAGTCGGTCGAATCATGACTCGACTCACCAGTGACGTTGATGCGTTGAACGAACTCTTCACGGCAGGTGTCACCGATTTACTCGGCGACCTGGTGATGATCATCGCGATCATTGCCGCCATGCTGTGGATGGACGTGCGCCTTACACTCGTAACACTGTTGACGGTGCCGATGTTGTTTGTCGCGACATCCTGGTTTCGTAAGGGAGCGCGTAAAGGTTACGACATGGTGCGCACAAGGCTCGCGCGGATCAATTCGTTTCTCCAGGAACATTTTGCGGGCGCGCAAACAGTTCAGATCTTCAACGCCGAGAACAAGTCTTCGAAGAAGTTTCAGGAGATCAATGCTGAGTACCGTAAAGCAAACATCGACACCATCTTTTATTACGCGGTCTTCTTTCCCCTGGTAGATTTTATCGGGGCAGTGGGCGTGGCGTTGATCATCTGGTATGGCGGCTACCGCGTGATGCAGAACACGCCCGAACAGACGGTCTTGACGCTGGGCGCCCTCGTCGCCTTTATTCAGTATTCCGGTTTTCTTTTCCAGCCAATCCGCGACATCTCTGACAAATACAACGTGTTGCAGTCGGCTGTGGTCGCTTCGCATCGCATCTTCAAGACGCTGGACCTCCCCATCGCGATCACGTCGCCCTCAACTCCACGCAAGTCCGGGCGGGCCCAGGGTCAGATCGAATTTGAAAACGTTTGGTTTGCTTACAAGGACGAGGATTGGGTACTCAAGGACGTTTCCTTCACCGTCCAACCCGGCCAGTCAGTCGCCCTGGTGGGGCATACCGGTTCGGGCAAGACAACCATCACAAATCTGCTGATGCGTTTTTACGACGTGCAGCGTGGCAGGATTCTCCTGGACGGCGTCGATATTCGCGAGTGGGACTTGCAATCCCTCAGGGAAAATTTTGCTGTGGTGTTACAGGAAATATTTTTGTTCAGCGGCACTGTTGAAGGTAACATTCGCCTCGGTCGCAAAGATATTTCCGAGGAACGTATACACTGGGCTGCTCGGGAGGTTCGCGCGGAACCGTTCATAATGCGGCTGCAGCAGGGTTATCAAGCTGAGGTCAAGGAACGCGGCGCCGGGCTATCCGTTGGACAAAAGCAACTCATTTCGTTTGCCCGTGCGATGGCCTTCGATCCGGCGATCCTGATACTCGACGAAGCGACCAGCTCCATCGATACGGAAACAGAGCGACTGATACAACAGGCCATCGAACGCGTGATGCGAGATCGAACGTCGATCGTCGTAGCACATCGTCTTTCAACTGTTCAGAGAGCGGATCAAATCATCGTGCTCCACCACGGCGAGATTCGTGAGCAGGGAACGCATCAGGAGTTGCTGGCCCATCACGGCCTGTATTGGAAGTTATACAAACTTCAATACGCCGACAGCATGAGGCGTGAAATCCCTCCGACCCCGCCAGGCGAAGAAGACGTAGCATTACCGGCGGGACAGTTTAGCGAATAGATCTGTGTCATTTGCTTGAAGCGGACAAAGCTCCGCGGGCCGTTTAGATGGGGCACTTGTGCCCAACGCGGGGGACAAGTCCGCTTTCTAAACGACGAGGCATAAACCAACATCTCTACTAAGGAGACGTCATGCGATCAACACCCCGCCTGTTTTTATTGTCTGCGCTGCTCATCTCATTGTTCGTCGACACCGACGCCAAAAGCCAACAAGCCGCGAGCCTCCGTTTTCAAGTCTCCTTTCCTACCACGCACAGCAGCGGCCCGCTCGACGGCAGAGTTTTGCTGCTGATTTCCAAGGACGGTGCGCGCGAGCCTCGCTTTCAGATCAATGAAGATCTGAATACGCAACAGGTGTTTGGCGTCGACGTTGACGGGCTGAAACCCGGCGATGAGGCCATAGTCGATGCGGGCGCGTTTGGTTATCCGCTTAAATCTTTGTCTGATTTGAAGGCTGGTGAATACTGGATCCAGGCTCTGCTTCATCGATATGAAACCTTTAAACGGTCTGATGGCCACACGGTCAAACTTCCGATGGACCGCGGTGAAGGTCAGCAGTGGAGTCGCGCCCCGGGAAATCTCTACAGCACGCCCCAGAAAATTACCGTACGCGCGGGTGACGATCGCGCCATCAAGATCACCCTGGATAAAGCTATTCCACCAATCGATCCGCCGAAGGACACGAAGTACATCAAGCATGTCAAAATGGAGAGCAAACTCCTTTCGAAGTTCTGGGGACGGCCGATGCACCTCGGCGCAAACGTCCTGCTGCCCGAAGGCTTCGACACCCATCCTAACGCGCGCTATCCGTTGGTTATCTTTCACGGACACTTCCCTGCCACGTTTGGCGGCTTTCGTGAAACACCGCCCGATCCGAATCTGAAACCGGAATACAGCGATCGCTTCAAGATCCAAGGCTATAACAAAATTGTGCAGGAGCGCGCCTACAAGTTTTATCAGGAATGGACCGGGCCGAATTTTCCGCGCATGATCATCATCGAGATACAACACGCCAATCCGTATTACGACGATTCCTACGCGGTGAACTCCGCCAATCTTGGACCTTACGGCGATGCGATTACATACGAGCTGGTCCCTTACATCGAGAAGATGTTTCGCGGCATCGGCAAAGGTTGGGCGCGATTCATGTACGGCGGCTCGACCGGTGGCTGGGAAGCGCTCGCGGCCCAGATTTTCTACCCCGATGAATACAACGGGGCGTGGGGCGCGTGTCCCGACCCGATAGATTTTCGAGCTTACACCGTGGTCAATATTTACGAGCACGACAACGCCTATTATCCCGACGCACCCTGGAAAAACTTACGACGTCCGGGAAAGCGAAACTATCTTGGCGAGCTGGCCGCGACTGTCGAAGACATGAATCACATGGAATTGGCGCTCGGCACACGCAGCCGATCCGGAGGTCAGTTTGATATTTGGGAAGCCGTTTATTCCCCAGTCGGCAAGGATGGTTATCCCAAACCAATCTGGGACAAGCTGACCGGCAAGATCGACCGTTCGGTAGCCGAATACTGGCGCGAGCATTACGACCTGGGCCACATTCTTCAGCGCGACTGGAAAAAGCTTGGACCGAAGCTTGAAGGCAAACTTCACATCTACGTAGGCGAAGCCGACAACTACTATCTCAATAACGCTGTCTACCTTGTGGAGAACTTTCTCAAGAGCACAAAGAATCCTCACTACAGCGGCGAGGTGGATTATGAGCCCCGTGCAGAGCATTGCTGGAACGGCGACCATACTTTGCCGAATGCGATATCGCGTCTTCGCTATCATCAATTCTATGCGCCCAAAATCCTTGCACGCATTCTGAAGAGTGCGCCGCCGGGAGCGGACCTGACGAGCTGGCGATATTAGTATTTGCACCACGAGGATTCAGTGAAGAGTCTTGAGCAGCGCATTTCGGACGCACTTCGCGAAGAAGTTTCGCTTACGCCTTACGATCCAGCCTGGCCGAAGTTATTTGGTGATGAAGCAGAGTTTCTTTGGGCCACCCTACCGAAAACGATCATCAAAAGGATTGAGCACTTCGGCAGTACGGCGGTACCTGGTCTCGCCGCGAAGGCTGTTATCGATCTATTGGTGGAGGTCAGCAGCCTTGAAGAAACTACCAGGCAGGTGGTCCCACTGTTGGAATCCCACGGCTATGATTACTTTTGGCGCACGGACGTAAAGGTTCCCTACCCATGGTTCATAAAGCGCGATGCGAAAGGCAAACGCACTCATCATATTCACATGGTCGAAGCGGATTCAAAGTGGTGGGATCGGCTTTACTTCAGAGACTACCTTCGGATCTTTGATGATGACGCGCGGCGCTACGAGAATCTGAAGCGAACGCTCGCTGAGAAATATCCAAACGATCGGCAAGGCTACACTGACGGCAAGTCTGAGTTTATCGTCGTCCTAACGGAGCAAGCGAAGCAATACTTCTCCAGTGTGCGGGCTACAGAAATTCAGAAAGATAACGAATCCACGAATCGCACGAACTAACACGAATAGTGACTCCCTTCGTGCGGCTTCGTGTGATTTCGTGGATCTTTCCTGGCCCGTCGCATCCGCAAACTAACAGTTTGCGTTACGGTCAGTTCCCGGCGCTGGCATTGCCGCGCAGGTGTTTGTCAAGAAAGTCCAGAATCGCCTTGTTCGCGCGAATCTCATTGACCTTCTTGGTGAACCCGTGGCCCTCGTTGTCGAAGACCACATATTCAATTGGTACGCCGCTCTTCTTCACCGCTTCGACTATCTCATCCGACTCCGGCTTGATCACGCGCGGGTCATTAGCTCCCTGCAATACGATCAGCGGCCGACGAATCTTGTCAGCATGGAAGAGTGGCGAAGCCGCTCTTAACATTTCAAGTTCCGTCGTCGGGTCACCAATTTCCTTGTACAACGACTTGCGAAACGATTCCCAGTAAGGCGGAATTGACTCCAACGTCCGCACCCAGTTAGACACGCCAAAGATATCGACACCAACAGCAAACTCTTCCGGCTTGAACGCGAGTGCCGCCAGCACCATGTAGCCGCCGTAGCTGCCACCCATGATGCCAATCTTCTGTTCATCAACCCAGCCAACCGACTTCAAATACTTCTTCGCTTCGACCACGTCCCAGAGCGGTTCGCGTCCGTGCTTGCGATCGTCCGCGGTGAAGAACGTCTTGCCATAACCTGACGATCCGCGATTATTCACATCCAATACCGCATAGCCGTGGTTCACGAGAAACTGCACTTGCGCTTTGTAGCCCCGTCGCGCTTGTCCGCCAGGCCCGCCGTGGACCAGCACGATGGCTGGGACCTTGCTCGCCGCGCTGGCTTGATGCGGTTTGTACAGGATGGCCGGCACTTCCATTCCATCAAACGACTTGTACCGAATGTTCTCAGCCTCGACCAAATCATCAGCATTGATTTCGGGGTTAAGGCTGTTAGTTAGCTTCGTGGCCTTCTTCGTGGCCAGGTCGTAGATGTAAAGATTCGCCGGGGCCCTATCGCCATTGAGATAGAAGGCCATTCGCGTTTCACTCGGCGCGAACGTCACCCCGGTAATATCGCCACCCGGCAACTTCGGCAAGGGAACGAGTTTGCCGGTCGCGGTATCGTAAATTCTGATCACGGTGCGCGCATCCTGGTTGATGATCGTGACGCGATATTTCCCGTTGCGTGAAAAATAGGTGCCCCAGATATCCCACGCCTCTCTCTCGACAACTTCAGATTTACCGCTTGCGAGTTCGTATCGCTTGAGGTAGGCAAACTCGTTGCCTTCATCAGTCGTGTAGTAAAGATAGCGCGACTGCGGATCAAACGATTGCGCGGTGAAACTGACCTCGCCGGTGTGCGGCGTGATCTTCTTCATTGCTTTCGCCTGCGTGTCGTAAAGAAAAATGTCGGAGTCAATCGTTGAATCCCCAGGCTTGGAGAACGCGAGGTAGCGTTTATCGTTCGAGATGTCAGCGAAGTCATAGCCGTTCTCATCCTTGAAGACCAGGGCGGATTTCAGGTCGGCAATAGTCATCTCGAAGACGTCAAAGTACTTCGCGTCGCGCTCGTTCGTGGAATACAGAAACGATTTACGATCCTGGCTCCAACCCAGAAAGTTGGCTTTAGTTTTATCGCCGGGCGTAAGGTCGCGCTCGCTGCCGTCGAGTTCACGAAGGTAAAGGTGACTGTTCTCGTTGCCGCCGCGATCGAAGGTGTAGATAAAGCGCGCGTCGTTCGGAAAATACGACACGGCGAATGTGCTTTCCTTGGTGGAGTTGGTTAATTGCTTCGACTCACCGCCGCTCGCGGGAATTGTGTAGACATTGAAGATTCCCGTTTTATTGTTGTGGAAAAGGATTTGTTTCTCATCGGCTGAAAAGGACGAGCCACCGATGCGCACCGTCTCCATAAATTGCTCGATGGTGTATTGCTTAACAGTGCGAGCGGCCGGCGTCTTTGCAGGCTTCGACATCTGGGCCAGGAGGACCTGGGGAAAAGCCACGATGGCCACAAAGACTGCGATGGCAATTGAGATATTTATTCTTTTGAAGGGCATTCTTCCAGGGGGTGTTGAATTCATAAACTTTCCTTTGTGATGATTGGGGGCTTGCGGCCCAGTTACCTGGCTTGATCGAGAGCGTAGAACGTAACATGCGTGCCGCAGGTTTCAAAAGGATTTACAGAACCGCGGGCGGTAGCAGGTGTTTAGAGTACGAGCTTCGGCTTGCGGGGTGGAGGTGGAAGCTAGCGTGCATAATCGGGATAGACGCAACCTAAAGGTTGTACTCTGAACACCAGTTGTCTAACCTTCCGTTACAGAACCGAGCGCGGTAGCGCCGGATCACATAGGCTACTGAGGCACAAGATCTTTTGAGCTTTACGCTGTAGCTTCTGGGATCCGGCGCTACCGCGCTCGGTTCTGTAACGCAACGTGGCAACAGCGACTAGCCGCTCTCGGTTCTGCAGTGACTTTTCGTTTCCTGTCTTTTGGCGTAGTTTACATCGAACAATATTAAACAGATTCGCTCAGGAGGAAACATGAAACGAAACGCGTCAGCGGTTTGGAACGGTGGGATTAAGGATGGCAAGGGAACTATTTCGACGGATAGTGGAGTGTTGTCAAACACGCAGTATTCATTCAGCACTCGTTTCGAGGACGGCGCCGGGACTAATCCGGAAGAATTAATCGCAGCGGCCCACGCGGGTTGTTTCTCGATGGCTTTATCAGGCCAACTCGGTCAGGCTGGGTTAACGGCCGACAGCATTCGCACTACCGCCAGTGTAAAACTTGAAAAAACGGACGCAGGTTTTGCGATCACTTCCGTGCACCTTGAGGTCAGAGCAAAAGTGCCGGGCGCAGATCAAGAAGCCTTTGAAAAAGCCGCCAACAATGCCAAAGCTGGATGCCCCGTTTCGAAGGTATTGAAAGCCGAGATTACTATGGATGCCGCGCTCGAGGCGTGACCAACGCCGCAGCGCCGTCCTACAGAACCGAGCGACGGATTTGGAGACACCTCAGCTGGGCCTCCTCGCCAACAGCAAACACAGGTCTCTAAAGACGACTCTAAGATCCGGCGCTACCGCGCTCGGTTCTGTATTCACCTTCTATTATCGGAATGCTGTCTTGCGTAGTACGTGTTTTTGAAAGGATAAACTTTATGAGAAATCTACACACAACCCGGAAAGGTTTTTCCGATGCGCCGGCGATTCCTCTGTGGGTCATTTTCCCATTGGCAATTCTTAGCCTCGCGGCTGGAATCTTGTGGTCCATCACTGGAGAGGCTACCGCGCAGGCAACTCCTTCTCGCATCGCAGTGGTCGACTTTCAAAAAGTCTTATCAGAGTCCGTGCCCGGGAAAGCTTCGGTTGCCAAGTTAACTGCTCTTCAACAAGACCGTCTTAACAAGGCGAAGCAAATGAACGACGAGATGCAGAGGTTAGACGCCAGTTTAAAAAACCCAGCCCTTACTCCGGCCCAGCGAAACACTATTGGACAGCAGCTGGAGACTAAACAAGTTGGCATCAAGCGCTTCGCAGAAGACGCCGAAGCCGAACTCACGGCGGTTCGCGGCCGAGAGCTTCAAAGTCTCCAGACGAGAATCAGGCCGGTGATTGATTCTGTCGGCAAGGAGATGGGGATGGCTGCAATCTTCGATAAGTATGAGTCGGGCCTGATTTACACCAACGATGCGATTGATCTTACTAACACAGTAATCACCCGTTTTAACGCGGCCCCGGTGCCGGCAGCGCCGCGAAACTGAATGACGAAAGCCATGTGACAGAAGCCTTCAGATACCTGGCTTGCGGAGTTTGGAGGATGCTGCGTCGTGACACAAGAACGCAACTTCGAGGCTGTCGTCTAAGCTCCTGTTGAAACTCTGGCGGTACCGAAGCCAAGCGCGTATTATTGTCCCGCTTCGTTAGCATCTTCCGGAAGTGTCAAGATGAAGAACGTCCCCCTCATCATTGCCATACTCACGCTAATTACCTCCGCTGCAATCTCGAACGCTCAGACTGTCGCCAAAGATACTTCGGCATCGATTTCCGGCCGCATAACGAGCGGCGGAAAAGGGGTCGCTGATATCACTGTGGTTGCCGCGACGACCAGTCCTTCCTACGAGATGCGCGGCGTAAGTAAGGCGATTACCGATGTAGAAGGCAACTACCTCATCGCCGGACTGTCGCCGGGACGTTTCACCGTCATCCCGGTAGCGAAGGCGTATGCCATATCTTCGAGTGGCGCCGGCCGTGCTCAACCAAACCCGACAGTAAATGTGTTGGCTGGCGAAGAGATCACGAGAATTGATTTCGACCTGACACCCGGAGGAGTCATCACGGGTCGCATCACCGATGCAGACGGCAGCCCGATCATCGGTGAGCGCGTGGCCGTGTTACCGATTGACCCTCAACACACTGCCCGCATCGTGACGAGTTTTGATGGATCGGGAGGCACGACCGACGACCGTGGCATTTACCGTACGTATGGATTGGCCCCAGGAAAATACAAAGTCAGTGTGGGCCAGACTACGCCTCAGGGCTCCAACCTGATGAAGAGGGGCAGCCAATACATGAGGACGTTTTACCCTGGAGTGCAGGATGAATCGAAAGCGACAGTCATCGAAATTAAGGGAGGCTCAGAGGTAAAGGATGTAGACATTAAAACCACGAAAGGCGCACGAGGGTTCTCAGCAAACGGGCGTGTTGTCGATTCTACAGGTCAACCAATGCCGAATGTTTTCGTTGGTTATGCGTTAATCGACGATTCGCATAAGGGATCGGGCGGGATGGCTTTTTCACCCAGCCCGACGGATGGAAATGGCAAGTTTAATTTTGATGGCCTGCAGGTTGGTCACTACACCGCATTCACCATTGGGGTGGCGCCGGGTAACACGACATACAGTGAGCCGGCGAAATTTGAAATCGTCGATGCCGACGTAAAAGGGATTGAAATCAAACTTGGTCAGGGCGCTACGATCAGCGGATTCGTTATTGTCGAAAATAGCGCCGATCCTGCCGTCGCCGCGGTCTTACCAACCATTAGCCTCTATGCGTATTCGGAACATAAGCCCGGCTCTGCTCCTTCATTCTCACAGTCAAAGGTCAGTGCTGATGGCAGTTTTAAATTGGCAGGTCTCGCTCCGGGTAAGGTTCGCCTCGCAGTTGAGGGGTATCCCTCGGCCCCGAAGGGATTGAATCTGCTGCGAACCGAGCTCAACGGCGTAGAGCAGCGGGACGGTATAGAGGTGACCGCAGGTGCAGAGATTAACGATGTACGTTTAGTTTTCTCATATGGCGTGGGAACTCTCCGCGGAACTATTAAGGTCGCTGGTGGAACTGTGCCTGAAGGAACTATGTTTTGGGCGATGCTGAGCAGCGGATCCGATAACACTCGAGGCTTCCGGGGGCATAGTGAAGTTGATTCTCGCGGCCGCTTCACCATGGAGGGTATTCCACCCGGTACCTATGAGCTAATTATTCGCGCCACCCTGGGCCAATTGGCGTTTCCCAACTTCACACCGGTTAGGCAAACGATATCTGTCACACATGGAGTTGAGACTCAGGTCACCGTAGAGGTAGACCTCGCGGCCAGGAAAGAGAGACCGCAGTGAACCGGCTCGAGTTGACCGTGAAAAAGTGTACCGGTGTGGGTGGGTCATCGCTGGTACTTCTTTTCCTGTGCGCTATGACGATTGCCGCGCAAGCCCAAACTCCCAGGACCGCACCGTCTCCAATAGACCCCAAAAGTAAATCCTCGAGCGAAAAGCCAAACCCACCCATTCCCATCCCAACCGGAGCAATCAAAGGCCGGGTCATTGCTGATGACGGTCGGGTTTTATCGAACGCAGTGGTGATGGCCCGAGCGATCAATGGGACCATGGCGATGAAGCAATCTCCGCCCGACGCCGAAGGACGCTTCACTCTGGACGATCTACCAGCCGCCATTTATATGGTCATGGCTACCGCACCCGGCTACATCGACGAATCGATGACAATTGCCGAACCCGAACAGTGGCCACGGTATTTGATCGGGTCCCAGGTTAGAGTCCGGCTGGTCAAAGGCAGCGTGATCACCGGCCTGGTGACAAACTCCAAAGGACAACCGGTGGTTAAACTTCCCGTTGGAGCAGTGCCAATACAAGGATCGGTTGTCTTTGGCAGAAACTATGGTGGCCCAGGTCTGTCTGAAACTGATGACCGCGGCATATACAGAATCTACGGTCTTCCGCCTGGGCAGTACATCGTTGAGGCGGGCGGAGGAAGACAGTTTGGCCGCTTTTCTTCGACTGGTTTTGATCTTGACGTTCCTATTTACTATCCATCCTCGACGCGCGACACAGCGGTTCCGGTCACAATCCGGGCCGGCGAGGAGGCAACTGGCATTGATATCCGTTATCGAGCAATCCCAGGTCACTCGGTCAGCGGAACAATTATCACGAAGAGTGGGGTTGTTTCATCACCCAATCACATCAGCGTAATGCTTTCGCATGCCGGCACAGCTAACTTCGCAGGAACGACGATAGCAGGCACGACCGAACAGGGTCGTTCTTTTAGCTTCGAGGGAGTGGCCGACGGCGAATACGATGTCTTTGCAGTCTTCATGACCAGCCTCACCGAGAACGCAACGGCTGGGTCGAAACGCGTGACGGTGAGAGGCGGCGACGTCACGGGCGTCGAACTTTCGCTGACGCCTCTTGGTTCAATTGCGGGAAGCATCAAACTCGACCCTATCGCACCTGAAGCAAAATGTGATAAGCGCGGGTCGCAATCGATTGAGATTGCCCTTCAGTTTCCCCGCGACGATCTTAAAAAGCGCGAAAGCAAATCACCCGTTCTTATGATGAACCCGTTTGGGTCGACCCTAAGTTTCAACGGAGACTTCAGCGTGCGTAATCTGGAAGCCGGCACCTTCCGCCTGGGAGTCAAATTGCCTACTGATGCGTGGTACGTTCGCGCGATCAATCTCCCCAGCCCTCAAGCCACCCAACCGCCAAGGACGGATCCGGTTTTATCGGCTACGTCAGACCGCACGCATGGCTCTGCTCCCAAGTTTTGGCCGGGAACGTTTGCAATCAAGGCGGGAGAAAATCTAAGCGGGGTTTCTATTCTGGTGGGCCAGGATGCAGCCAGCTTACGAGGAAACGTTTCTACTACTCCAGCGGGAAGCGCCATCATCCCGGGTCTTCGCGTGCATTTGCTCCCTATAGAACGTGAGGAGGTCGCGAACTTCCTGCGATACTACGAAGCGGCAGTTGAGAGCAACGGAGGTTTTGCCTTCACACACATTGCCCCCGGCCGTTACTTCCTATTTCCCAGGGTTGAGACACTGCCGACAACCGAAATTCCTTCGCGTCCTATAGCTCTCGACACAGCGGCAAGGGCAAAACTTCGGCGTGATGCAGAGACACTTAATGAGGTCATCGAGTTGACGCCTTGCCAACGCAAAGTTGACGTGACGTTAAAGCAACCATGACGCGCCAGAGTTCGAGGCCGTCATTATGTTTACGGACTGCGGAGTGGGTTGCGATGCCGTGGCTAAAACTATTAACGTTATGATTTATTGAAAGGGATCTGAAACCGCGAAAAATGGATGTGTTAACAAGACATTTGACGATGGATGAGTTGGAAGCGGGGTTGGACCACATTCGCGAGTCGCCGAAGAATGAAGGTGTTCTGGAGTTGATCGTGCGCCGGCCTGCGATTGAGAAGCGTGAAGTCCTGGAAGAGGGTCAGCTTCATCCTGCAAACGGGCTGATCGGGGACAATTGGAACGATCGCAGCAGCTCTCGAACGGCGGATGGCTCGCCTCACCCCGATATGCAACTGAATATCATGAACGCGCGCGTCACCGCCCTCCTGGCACAGGTAAAGGATCGCTGGCAACTAGCGGGCGATCAGCTTTATATCGATATGGACTTGAGCGCAGCAAACGTACCTGCAGGAACACAAATAGCGCTCGGCTCAGCGGTGATTGAAGTCACTCCCCAACCTCACACTGGCTGCAAGAAATTCGTTGCCCGATTTGGACTCGATGCCATGAAGTTTGTTAATTCACCGGCAGGGAGAGAACTTCAACTGCGTGGTATCAATGCGAAGGTCATACAACCAGGGCTCATCCGCGTGGGCGATGTGGCGAGGAAGATAAGCTGAAGGTACGGGTATTTGGGGGACAAACCTTAGATGGCCGCTATCCGAATCACGTACGCTGGTTTCTACCAACCGCGCAAGCTAAAGCTTGTACTCTAAACGCCTGTTATCCCCGGTTAAGAAACACGTTCTGAATCTCATCAAACGGAGCTGCCTCATCAAATACCTCAAAGGTTCCTTTATCCTTAATGCTCTTCGCCGCTTTCATGAACGCGCCCCATGCCATCCGCGCTAATGCTCCACCCACGGAAATCCGTCGCACACCAAGATCGGCCAACTGCGAAACCGACAGGTTGGAGTTTGAACTCGAAACCAGTACGTTCACCGGTTTTGGAGAAACGGCCCTTACAATCGCCGCAATGTCATTAGGGTCGCTGGCGCCTGGAGCGTAGAGACAATCCGCTCCGGCTTCGGCATAAGCGACTAACCGCTCGAGTGCCACTTGTGCCGGTTCGGGGTGACCAACCAGCCAGGATTCACAACGACCGGTTAGGACCACCGGCACACCCGAGTCATCAACGGCGGCTCGTGCAGCCTTGATGCGTTCAACTGCCAGCTTAAAGTCGTAGAGAGGTTTGGCTTCGTCGCCGGTCGCGTCTTCGATGGACAAGCCCGCAACACCGGTCGCAATGCAGAGAGCTACATTAGTTGCCACCAAATCAGGTTCATCAGCATATCCATTTTGGAAATCCGCATTAACCGGCAGAGTCGTTGCCTCCACGACTTCGGCTATATGAGCGAGCATCATCCCCCGCGAAACTGCGATAACCGAATCAGGCAGCGCGCGCGAAAAAGCAAAGCCCGCCGAGGTGGTTGCTACAGCCTGGTAGCCCAGGCGCTCGAGATAAACCGCCGTGCCGGCATCCCATGGATTCGGAAGCAGGAAGCATCCTGACCTGTGCATCGCCGTGAATTTTCCGACGGCTGAAGATTGTTCGTAACTTGCGTTCATGGTGTTATCGTACTCTGCCTAGCTGATTACAGGCGAGCGTTAGATACCAAAGGCAGCACGCGAAGGACGAGGTTCGCGAAGTGGTATCAGAACCGGAAGCCATAGCGACCGGGTCACCTTTGGTAGGAAAAAGATTAAGCGGTCTTGTTTTAAACTGTCGCTTGGGAGTTGAGTGGCGACCCGGTCGCTACCCCGACTAGTCGGGGTTCTGATTCATGCGGCTTCGCCGACCTTTGTGCAATGCCGGCGGTAAGCGTCTATCGCGAGATGAACATCGTATTCTTTAAATCACCAGCTGACTTTCGCAAGTGGCTCAACAAACATCACGCCAGCGAGCGTGAGCTATTGGTTGGCTTCTATAAAAAGGACTCGGGCAAGGCGAGTATCACGTGGCCGGAGTCAGTCGATGAAGCGCTCTGTTTTGGATGGATCGACGGAATCCGAAGGAGGGTTGACGACGTCAGTTACACGATTCGCTTCACTCCCCGCCGGCCAAACAGTATCTGGAGCGCAGTTAACATCAAGCGCGTCGCTGAGCTTAAGGAGAAAGAGTTAATGCAGCCGACCGGGCTTGAGGCGTTTGAACGGCGAAAGGAATACCGATCCGGCATTTATTCGTATGAACAGCGCAACGTTGAGCTGCCCGATCCCTATGGGGCACAACTCAAAAAACACAAGGCAGCGTGGAAATTCTTCGAAGCCCAACCCGCGTCTTACAGGAAAGCAGTAAGCTGGTGGATACTCAGCGCCAAAAAAGAAGAGACCCGACAAAAGCGGCTGGAAGAATTGATCGAACATTCTGGAAACGAAAACTACCTCCCGGGTTACCTGCGCCCGAAGAAATGAAACTGGTCCGACATCAGGTTGCGTTTGATAGCCCAAGTCCAGGCCGTACAGCTAGTACTCTCGTCCACGAGACAAACACGAATATCTTTTCGTGTTGGTTCGTGTGTTTCGTAGATCGTTTCCGACTGTTAGAAATCGGTGGCTTCACTGCCCACCTCACCATCGTTGGCATAAACTCCCTGCATTGAAGTATCGTACCAAGCTCACAAGAACCTTTTTGCACTGCGTTCCAATTAACCGATGCCAGGACCAGCATATCCGGCTGCCCGCGCCGTAGCCGCCACCATCAAAGACTACTTCGACCGCCGTTTCGCGGTCGCTCAAACCAAATCACAGCAGTTGGCGCCGCAACCCGATGCCGGCGCCGTTGAAGCGATCATCAACGCCGCCTTCTGGGCCAGCTTGCGGCGAGAAGAAGGTTATTCGCCAAAGATCTCGCTCGCGTTTCTGCCGCCGGATGCGTCATTGCAACCAATGACCTTTGAACGGCCGCTAGAGCTGACGCCACCAATACTCGCTCGTTTGGCGCCCGCTGTAGAACGGCCAGGCATTCATCTCGGCGTGTGGCACGACGACGCGCACAATGGCGAGTTGCGTGTCTGGGGAATCACCAGAATGATCCCCAAACTTTGTTTTGTCCTCGAGGTAATCGAACCCGGTTTACTTGTGGTGAAATATCGCCGCAGTCAGGAGACGGGCAAGTATGTGAACGTGGTTGTGCTAAAGGGTGATGAGATCAAGGTCGTCGACGAACAAGGCACGAGTTTGCCTGACTGCCCTGCCCTCGTCACGGCGTTGCTTGGTTTTGGCGCTCCCGGTGCGACCGGAGACTCGCTGAACGTTTTGTTACAACTGGCTGCATCCATGCGTGCGCACGGGCGCGGTGGGTCGTTACTGGTGGTCCCACAAGGCTCCGCTGCATGGCGTGAGTCGATTATTCAACACGTGCCATACGCGGTGGGGCCTCCTTATCCTGAGCTCGCGGCACTGCTGAGGCAGGATGCCGCCGAACGAAGCGCACAGATTTGGCAAGAGGCGTTCATTGACGCCGTGGACGCCATTGCCGGACTTACGGCGGTGGACGGTGCGGCTTTGATTAACGATCAGTATGAGCTGCTCGCGTTTGGGGCAAAGATCGGCCGGCGCGATGGTGGCGGAAGAGTCGAACAGGTCGTGGTAACAGAACCAATCGTGGGGAACCTGGCAGCGGTGGTCCAGCCACTTGAACTCGGCGGCACGAGACATCTTTCAGCGGCACAGTTTGTTCACGACCAGCGCGACGCAATCACCCTCGTGGCATCGCAGGACGGTCGCTTTACGGTGTTTGCCTGGTCGCCGTGCGAACAGATGGTCCACGCCCATCGCGTTGAGACTCTCTTGATGTAGCAGCAACCGCCGACAAAGTCTCCCGTTTAAATGGCGCACTTGTGCGCCCCTATGTTCTACCCCTGACACCGCTCCCGTTTAGTTGGCGCACTTGTGCGCCTGGTTATCGCCAAGTCAGCATTCCCAACGGAACTCACCGATACGAGACCGATGACGGTGAGTGCGTCCACGACACATACGAACGCGCCCTAAATCATCCGCGGGGTGTTGGTGTGATTCCGTGGGCGATGTGTTCCATCTATCCCATCAAAACTCTCCTCGGTGTTAACATCTGAAGCCGAGGACACTTCATTGGACGTTGCTGCGTATCTTGAACGGATCAATTACCGCGGCCCAACCGCGCCCACAGCGGGGGCGTTGCGGGCTTTACAGTTGGCCCACCTGTTAACTGTGCCGTTCGAGAATCTGAGCATTCATCACGCGGAGCCAATCGTTCTGGAAGAAAATGCGCTCTTCGACAAAATCGTCACGCAGCGGCGCGGCGGATTTTGCTACGAATTAAACGGTCTCTTTGGGACGTTGCTGCGTAGACTGGGGTTTGAAGTGGATATGCTTTCGGCGCGGGTTGCTAATGCAGCAGGAGAGTTTGGCCCAGACTTCGATCACATGACTTTGATGGTTCGCCTCGACCAACGCTGGCTGGTTGACGTCGGGTTTGGCGATTCTTTTCGTGAGCCGCTCTTGATGGACCACCGCGAAGAACAGGCGCAAGGGAACCGCTCTTACAAAATTCTTCCGGAGAATGATCGTTTAATCCTATGGCAACGGGAAAACAGCGACGATTGGAAAGCCCAATACAGTTTCACTCTACAACCGTTCAATTTTGGCGACTACGCGGACATGTGCGTTTACCATCAGACATCCTCACAATCACACTTTACTCAAAAGCGAGTCTGCACCAGGGCAACGCCAGAAGGACGCATCACTCTCAGTGGGCTACGACTGATTACTACTGAAAACGGAAAACGAGACGAGCAGGTCCTAAAGGATGAACTGGAGTATTCCAACGTCTTAAGACAACAATTCGGCATTGTGATGGTGAGTTAGTTTTCTTCCGTCGGTTGTGCTTTGGTACCGCGACAGGCGGGTGGTTCAGAGTTCAACCCCGATGCATCGGGGTTTTGTTTGGTAACGCAACAGGTGGGTAGTTCAGAGTTCAACCTTCAGGTTGTGCTTTTAGCAACCCAAGACGCAAGCTAAAGCTTGAACTCTGAACTACCCGCCCTCTTGCAGCACCCAAGCGCAACCTGAAGATTTAACTGAACTACCCGCCCTTTGCCAAACACACCACGATCAAACCGAGGCTTCTACCAAACTTCACTCCGCCCCAGCATTGCTTGCCAGCTCTTGAAGCTGGTCAATCGTCAAGAAAAGACAGCGCGTGGAACCACCAGGTTGCGGAAACGGTCAGTGATGACCGTGGCCTTTATCCTTGCCCTTGCCTGCCCCAATTTGGCTTCGTATTTCTCCGCCGGGAGACACCGCCGTATGAACGTTGACGTAAGTGTTGCCGTCACGAATGGCGGTTATCAAATCGTCCATCTCGCCGGTCGTCACTCCCTGTGCGGGTGGACCAACAATATTCGCTCCCGTGATGGTGCCCGTTATGGTCCCTGACGCGGGACAAGGTTGCGTACCTGCCGGCGGGCTGATTACCGGCGGGCCGGCCTGTGCGTTCCCGCAGAGCCACACTACGATGCCGCCGTTCACGTTTCGTTGGCCCACATGAATATGGGCCTGAGAAACAGTACTCTGCATATCGGAGTAGCTCAGTTCGTAATCGATCTTTGATTCGTCCCGGCTGATAGTCGCGCGGAAGGCACCGTTTCCCGTGGTCACAACTACGGGTACCTCCTCTTCCCCGCTAAGCAAGCCTTTTAACTTATTGAAATTCTGTCCGTAAGCCAGAGCTGCTCCTAGCACAGCAAAGCTGAGCAAGACAGAGACGACGACCTTCTTTTTCATCGCTTCGCCTCCTAAAGGATTTTGTGTCGGGGGTGGTTGCGCGGAATACTATCACCGCAAGGCAAGAAAATCTAGAGCTTACGGACCGTGATTGCCCTAACCACTACCTCGTCCTGGCGAAACGTTTTCTCCAGAGCCTGGCGATACTGCAACCACCATGCTTCGTCGAGTTGTTCAGACATGACTTCAAACATAACCACGTCGTCCCGGCTTATGTCTTGATCATTTTCTTTCCATAAACCAACCGCCGGAGATCTGAGATAGGCTGTGACGCCCCCGAATCTGTCGGTCAGTTTATGTCTGACTTCATCGAAATGCTGACGTGAAAATGGCTGCTTGTCGTTGTCGTATTGCGGTAGCAGTAGCTGAATGAGATACATGGATTTATTATCTGACAGTCGTTACCTTCTCGACCAATCAAAATTAAGGTAGATCTGCCTCGGCGAACATGTTGATCTTAACTACGAGAATACTACTGCTTACCACGCTTACGTTCATCACCACTTTTGGACATCTGAATTCCGTCCTCGGCATGAAGGGTCCCAGGCTTGTGGCCCAGCGCGTGTCTCTCGGCCGCGATAGAGAATTTGATCTGTATCTTCCGGAAGGCTTTGGCATCAGTCCGGCAGCGCAGGGATTAAAGCGAGTGCGCTTCATGGCGAAGAGCCCGGACGGCCGAATATTTGTCACTGATATGTACAATCTCGCCGACAATACGAAAGGCGCGGTTTACATCCTCGATGAGTTTGATCTCTCGAGCAAAAGTTTTAAGAAAGTCACGCCCTATCTCAAAAATCTGCGCAATCCAAACAGCATTGCGTTTTATAAAGACCAGACCGGCGTCGATTGGTTTTATCTCGCGTTGACCGATCGTTTGCTGCGCTACAAGTTCGTCGCAGGGGAATTTGAGCCGGGTAGTGTGCCGGAGGTATTGGCAACTTTTCCGGATTACGGGCTGGGCTACAAGTACGGTGGCTGGCATCTGACGAGGACGATTGCTTTCGACAACGACGGCAAACTTTACGTTTCGGTTGGGAGTAGTTGTAATGCCTGTGAAGAAAAGGAAAACGTACGCGCCAGCGTTTTGGTTATGGATGCCGATGGTAAGAACCAAAAGCACTTCGCCAAAGGTCTGCGGAACGCTGTCGGCTTGCGTTGGGCCAACAACACTTTATTTGCGACTAATATGGGCTCGGATCATCTTGGTGACCACAAACCTGCGGATACGCTTTATTCGCTCAAAGACGGAGCTCATTATGGTTGGCCCTACTGTTACCAATCCGGAGCTGGGCGTTTTCCTGATCCCAGGTTTAATCCACGCAGCAGAAAGATGAACTGCAGGAATGTGCCGCGCGCCTATGCAGCCTTCGACGCGCATAGTTCGCCGTTGGGGTTGGAATATTTCGACTCCAACAACTACGTCGACTTAAGTAATGCACTACTGGTTGCTCTTCACGGCTCAACCAAGAAACATCTTAATCGCGGCTATCGCGTTGTAAGGGTGCGCGGAACCAGCGCGGCTGCAGAGCCCGAGGACTTCATCACCGGATTTCTACAAGGAAATAAAGTCAACGGACGGCCGGTGGATATTTTGAGTTATGGACCGGATGCGTTTCTGCTGACCGACGACTACGCCGGGGTCGTTTACTATGTTTATAAGAAATAGTGTCGGACATACTTTTATTTTGTCGTCTTGAGAAACTAGATGTTGATCGAATCCATAACTGGACCAATGTCGCGTCAGCAAGCCACCGTAATCGAACAAGGCCTACAGTATCAGCGACAAACTGAAGGAAGCTCTGATTAACTTGGCTTCAGAGCCCGCGAGCGGAAGACGGAGCGCGACAGGCTAATCGTCATGATTGGCTTTAGTAAATCAAACCGCCATCGACCGCTCCGCGGGCTCCGAGGGTTTTTTGGGTGAACATCCTGGGGTTTCGCTGCGCTTCACCCCAGGCTTTATGCCAACGGCCGCTCCGCGGACTAAGGCCAGTACTGATAATGAATCTAAAATCACAGGTTCCTTTCAGCTTGTCGTGGGTGCCTGGGATTCGCAACCTGCTACCCTCATTTACCGAGAACAATCTGGTGGGCCAAGGTTCAACGACAAGCTAAAAGTATGTCGGACAAAAATCCTGTGATCGAAACGTCCCGTCTAACGCTCAGAAAATTCTCTGTCGATGACGCAGCTTTCATTCGCGAGCTGCTCAACGATGACACTTTCATACGCAACATTGGGGACAAAGGCGTGCGCACTGATGCCGAGGCTGCTGCCTACATTCAGAATGGACCTGTGGCCAGTTATGAACGCTTCGGTTTCGGACTGTATGCAGTTGAATTGAGAGAGACTGGCGACCTGATCGGTATGTGTGGCCTACTCAAACGAGACTCCTTGCCCGATCCTGACATCGGATTTGCTTTCCTGCCGAAGTTTTGGGCGAAGGGTTATGCCTTCGAAGCCGCGGCAGCAGTAATCAGTAATGGAAGGGACGCCTTGGGGTTAAACCGCATTCTCGCTATTACCAACCCGGACAACACTGGATCGATTCGAGTGCTGGAAAAGATCGGTTTACATTTCGAGCGCATGATCCAAATTTCTGAGAATGAGCCTGAGTTAAAGCTGTTTTCGGTTGAATTTCAAAACGCCCGTCAGGACCAGCTGAAGTTGTAAGCGGTGACATTCGAAGCACCACAGGTCAACAGAACCTAAAGCGCTCCACTTCGGATGAGTAGCGAAAACAGATCGATCTGAAGTCATTTTCAGGAGAGTCAACTATGGCCGAGCTAAAGACCAAGGCAACGAAAGAAAGCGTCACTTCCTTCCTCAACAAAATTTCTGACAAGACTCGCCGGGAGGATTGTTTCGCGGTGCTCGATATCATGAAAGAGGTAACGGGAGAAGAACCTAAGATGTGGGGGCCCAGCATCGTAGGTTTCGGGACCTATCATTACAAATACGAGTCCGGGCGTGAGGGCGATTGGATGATCACTGGCTTCTCGCCGCGCAAAGGCGATCTGACGCTCTACATCATGCCGGGTTTTGATGCTTTTCCCGACCTTATGAAGAAACTGGGTAAATTCAAAACCGGCAAATCATGTCTATACATAAAGAAGCTGGAGGACGTCGATGCGGGCGTGCTGCGTCAACTCGTGAAGCAGTCGGTTAAGAAGATGACGAAGCGGTGAGCGGTGAGCGTCAGAGTGGGCGGTGTGCAGTGGGCGGTGGGCAGTGGGCGGTGCGCAGTGTGCAGTCGGAAAGGGGGGGCTTGCCCATCTGCTCACTGCCGACTGCCCACTTCTTACGCTTGCCCTCATCCGCTCGGTGGCGTAACATCCGGCGAGTCCCCCTCACCATTCCGGTTCGCCGGTAGTCGGACTATAAAATTCGGAACGGTAATCCCAACAGGAGATCCCGATATGAAGCGAAACTCCCTTGCCGCTGCTGTTTTATCAGTAGCGATACTTGCGCTCGCGCCAACCTGTTACGCAGACACTTCTGCAAAAGTAACCAAGCCGCAAGATCTTACAGTTTCGCTTGACCTGAAGTTTACCAAGAAGAAGCCAAATGCAGTGCAGCGCATCCTTTCAATTCTGGACTATGGCCCGAATGGGTTCGCGACGGGTTTCGTAGTGGGCGATGGGCTGGTGATGACGGCCTATCACGCAGTGTCTGGAAAACTTAGCGACTCCAAAAAAGCACAGCTGGGGTTTGCGACCAGTGACGAATTGCAGGTGGCAATTTACGTTAACGGTTGTAGCGCCAGGGTAATTAAGGTTGACGAAGAGGCCGATCTGGCGCTGTTGCGCATCTGCCAGTCAAAAAAGACTGCGAAGGCACCCGCTTTTCAGGGCAGCCTTATCAAGGATGAACAGCTGGTAGTTATCGCGCGACAGCATGGCAGCAAGGTCATCAAGAAGGGAGTCTTCTTTGGCCCCCAGATGGTTGGTACCCAGGAATTCTCGCTGGCAAGGATTGACGGCCGCGACGGCTATTCCGGTAGTCCGGTTTATAACCAGAAGGCGGAGATTGTCGGAGTCTTTAGTGGTTACGATCGAATGCAGAAACTGGCAGTAATCAGTCCGGGGATGCGGGCCCAGAAACTGTTGGAAGATTACGCTGCAGATGGAAAGCAGTAAGGACCAGTAAACTATTTTGTAGAGAACGAAGGGCTGCCTGATACGGCAGCCTTTGTTGTTTTAGAAACCCGTATGCTGAGGGGCACGCTCGCCGGTCCAAAGAAAATAACTGCTACCCGGTGAAATAAATTGAGACCTTGACCGTTTAATAATTAGTTGGCACCTACCAGTGCGACGTTCCTGAACAAGAGGATAGGCGTATGCGGAAATCGTGGATGGCGTTAATTGGTGTGTTTATGTGTTCGGCGCTGGCCGCTTCCTTTCTTTATCTTTACCGGCAAACATTTTTTCAGGACGAGCGAAGCGGCACCGTGCGGCCCGCGGCGAGAATGACCACACTCCGCTCCGCCCACACAGCCACGAGGCTACTCGATGGCCGCATCTTGATAACCGGGGGCATGGAGAGCGCGGAAGGCGATGAGGTCAACACGGCTTCTGCCGAGGTTTATGACCCGGCAACCAACTCGTTCAAGGTCACCGGGGTGATGACAACGCCTCGCGCGGGACAGACGGCCACCTTGCTGCACAACGGTGACGTTTTGATCACCGGTGGCTTTGATAAAGGTGTGGCCTTAAATAGCTCAGAGATTTATCACACTGCTTCAGGAACCTTTCGCGGCGCCGGGAACATGTTTGCCAAACGCGACCGTCACACCGCCACACTTCTGGAAGACGGGCGCGTGCTCGTCGTAGGGGGCACGACCAATCTTGGATCGGAAACCAACGCGGGCGCGGAAGCTTACGACCCGGCCACAGGGCAGTTCACGTCCGTTGGACTTATGACTTCCCCGCGCAGTGCACATGCGGCCACACTACTTCGTGACGGCTCGGTGTTGATTTCAGGCGGCAGCTCGCGTCGTTTTGATAACGTGCTCCGCAGCGCCGAGATTTACGATCCTAATAAACAAACTTTTTTTGCCGTTGGCCCAATGACCGCGGCCCGCCATAAACATGGCGCCACACTCCTTCACGATGGACGAGTTTTAATTAGTGGCGGTTCTGACGATGCAAGCCGAATGGGCGGACGACTTTCGAGCGCCGAGATTTATGAGCCGTCAAGCCGGAACTTTACAGCGACCGGTCGAATGGTGAGGGCGAGGTTCAAGATGACGACATCAGTTGTGGCTCTGCCTTCCGGAAAGATTGTGGTGGGCGGCGATGGTGCATACCTGGAAGTCTACGACCCATTGAGCGGAACTTTTAGCACCGCCAGCGGCAGCGTGGATGACGCGTGGATGTATGCGGCGGCAACCGCCCTGGCTGATGGGAGAATTTTTATCACAGGCGGATATAACGAGAATATGGAGATTACCGCAGGGGCCTGGATCTATAGACCCGCAACCTGATCATGAACATTTTAAAACTGCTTTTCTCTGCTGTAGCAGCGTGGCTAGTGGGCCTGGTCCTCGTCGCCGTCTCGCTCTACCTGTCAAATGGTGGAGCGGATTTTACGCTCCACGACTTCATGGGATTCGGATTTCTCCTTCTCCCCGCATCAGGGCTTCTGATGGTTCTCATCTATCTTCCCGGGCTGGTCTGGCTGAGGAAAAAATCGGTCAGCAGAAAAACTCCAATTCTATTCCCTTTACTGTGCGGTTTGGTTTTGAATGTCCCGGTGTTTGCTTTACTGGCCGTCCTCATCGGTAGAAAGATGTCAGCCACCGAGGCGCTTCTGTTCATGCTCACTTTTATGTTTATCGGCTTCACCTTCGGCTTGGGGTTCCTTTGGAGTCAACGAAACGCCGCCGTTCAGGTCGGGCACTTGTGCCCGCCGGACCGGACAAGTCCGGGTCCTAAACGATAGTGTTTTTGAATGCTCGTCACTCATCACTCAATCACGTCATCACTCATCACTCATCACTCATCACTCAATACTCATCACTTTTTTCTTCAGCAGATTCCCCGCGTCTGCGCACCACCGTCACACAACGCAGGCTTCACAATGATCCAGGTGACGATCGCGCCAGCCGCTGCCGCCCCAATAATCGCCCAGCTCTTGGTCGATAACCCGCCGCTGAACCTCTTAACTTCTGCCACCTCTGCATAGGCAAGTTTGCGTTCTGTCGCCGTGTCTCTTTCAACCACGGTGAACGAATCCTGTTGCAGTTCGCTGATATAGCCTCTTATCCTCGACTGGTCTCGTAGCTTCACTTCAACCTTTGCGTTCTGGCCCACACCAATCTTCGCAACTTTCGCGTGGGCCTTAGCGGCCAGCTCTTCGTTGCGGCGTGCCTGTGCCCGTGTTGGTTCTAGGAAAAATACTGCTGACAGCAATGTAATCATCAACGTCAGAACTGAAAATGTTTTTATCAAGTCAAAACTCCTTCACTCCGAGAATTCGAAGCGTTGTCCTGGGCATCCTTCGTGCCACTTCGATTAAACTGGAAAACGTTGAGGTTTCGCGAAGGTCCTGCCAGAAAAGTGCGCCGACTCCTGGGGCAGGAGCAACTTTTCTCTTTTCTTAGGAGGATTATTGTTGCGGCAGGAAGACCGCGGGTAACAGGTGTTTGGAGTACAACCTTCAGGTTGCCTCTCTCGCGACCAGGACGCTAGCTTCTGCGGCAACCGCAAGCTGAAGCTTGTACTCTATACGCCTGTTGGTCTGAGCTCATCTCACCGGACGCGGTTCGGTATCGGCACGAGGCCTTCAAACGACTTATAAATCTGCAAGTACATCTGTGTCTCACGCGGAATTAGCGAGCGCCACGAGCCGCCGCCGCGACGGATGTAGCCCGGCAGACGAGCAGCATTTGAATTGTAGCCAGCCGCGAGCAGTTCAGGTTGTGTAGCGAGCTTCGCGCTCATCGCATACTGCACCTCTTCGTTGGCCGCCAAATCATTCCAGGTATCCTGCATGTAAAGCAGCATGGCTTGAAGCGCGTTTCCGTGATTACGCATTCCAACAACGAAGTCTGGTATCAAGCCGACACCGGGGTGCCGTTGTTTCATCAGGTTATAGGCCCATGGAATCATCTGGACCATCCCTCCGGCCCCCGCCGAACTCACCGAGTAGCGGTAGGTATCTAATTGATTAAGGGCGAAGAGCGAGTAGATCTCCTGAAAGAGGGCATGCCGATTCTCGAGACGAAAGCGTTCATGGTCTGTGTGCTCGACCACGCAAAGGCGTTCGGCCACGTCGACGATCTGCGGTGAGATAAATACGCCTTTTTCCCGCAAGCGTCTGGCTGCCAGATCGAGCATCGTCCGCACATACGTCTGTCCCGAGCGGGCCAGTTCAGGCGAAAATAGAGCCGGATGCACCGAGGTGTAATACGCCATCTCGCGAAAGACGCCGTTTCTTTCAATCGGATACTGGACCATTAGTGGAACCAGTGATCGACCCTCGTTGTCGAAAATCGCCACCGCGGTATTCACTCCGTTAGCTCGCAAAATCCGAATGCTTAGTGGAGTGCCCAATGAACTCGTAAGCGTCGCTTCCGCACCTTTCGTCAGAAAGGTCGACTTATAAAGACTCACCAGATGTATTCGCGAGGTAGTTCGATCAAGCGCCGTTAGGGTAACCAAATCGATTACCGGCTGATTCATTGCCATCGGCTGCAGACGCGACCTCAACATGCGTTGTGCTTCCGCCAGGCGCGCCTGGACCATCGATGGCGGCAACAGAAGCGAAGCGGCCGGCGGCATCTCAGCGTGGCGCGCGGTTGCCGTGGGACTCACGAGCTGGGGTTGAGGTTCAGGCCTATTGCCAATAATCACGGGCGGCGGTTGCGTTGTGTCCGTAGGCGCCGCAGTACCGGTATCGATACGCGGCCGGACTGGAACAGGGCTGGGCGTCGGGAAAGAGACGTCGGGGGTGCCTGGACGCGGCCGGTTGTCCTGCGTTTGTGTGTTGGCGTTTTGCGCGCGCAAGCTGCCGATTGAAATGAAAACGACGAGAGACGATATTACGAGGTGACTTCTTTTCATAGATAAAGGCTTCTTATCAACTTACAAGGGGGGCGCAAGTTGGGCTTAGATTCGCCGAAGCGTCACTGAGTTGTCAATAGCTTTCACAGGATGTTAGCTCTCTCGAAAACACAATCGCTCCCGAGACCCTAAGGTCCGGGAGCGATTCTAAAACTCAGGGGGATGACTTTTAGCGACGTGCGGCCGCGCCGCTTACAATCACGTCACTCTCTGCACCACCGAATGTGACACCAATTAACTCCATGTCATCTCCAGTGCCGAGAAAGCGGACCATGAACTGCTTGGCTTTCTTTTCGCGTTTCTCAAGCGTGGCAGTTGCGCGGGCAACGACCTTGCCGGATCCGTTAGCGATCGTGATTTCACCGGAAACATCATCAAACTTTACTTTGTAGACACCCTTTTCAATTGTGGTGCCATTAAACTTCACGTTGTTATCGAGCGTGAAAGTTTCAGTCTTCGTTTTAGCAAATGCGGCAACGCCGGCGACTGAGGTGATTACGGCAGCGATGACTATGCGAATGATCAGATTTTTCATTTTGGGACTCCTTGAATGTTCGTTAACTCCTCCACTGGGAGAGTGCACATTCAAACGAAATACAAAGAGTGAAGTTCCAAAAAACTTCTATACTAAAACTCGGATTAGCATCCCCTATGTCGGATATATTGTAGTGACACTTATTGGCAGCTAACGGGCCATTACTCAAGCCAATCGTGAGTCATGTCGCACCACAGCACGAGGCCGCGCCACTCTTTGAATCGAGAGTAATAACGAGCGATCTTTTTGTCCGTGGTCTTGCGTCCATTATTTCGCACTTCGAAGAACTTTGCCCGCGTCCACGAATCCAACGCCAGGCCGTCATAGCGTCCGATGAGTTTGAGAACATTTTCTGCGGCGTAAGGTCCCACCCCCTTCACCTCCCGCATTGCCTTAATCAACTCCGGCGTCGAGAGCGGACTGTGTAACCAGCTCTCAACGTCAAGTTCACCAGAGGCAACGCGATCGGCTAGCTCCTTAAAGTAAGAAGAACGGTAGCCGGCACGAACTTCGTTTGAATAAAACTTCTCCGGCATCAGAGCCATTGCTTCAGGGGTAGGAAACGTGCGGTGGCCATCGTTTGATTCTCGGCCCAGGTTCTCGACCAGTCCCGTAACCATTTTTTGCGTCAGAGCCCAGGAGCAGTTTGTCGTGCAAATCATCTTCACCAGATCTTCAAAAACCGTAGGCGAGCGTAGCATCCGCCCTGCCCCCTGTTTTGGAATCCAATTGAATTCAGGTTCGCTAGCCATCCGGCCATAAAAGTTGCCCATATCATCGTCCAGCCTCAGCATGTGCCGAACATCGCGCACCACCTTTTTAGCCGCACTCTGACTAAGCCGGCGAGGGGTACGTATTTCAATGACTTTCCGGGTGGCCATGATTTGGACAGTTATCGGGCTGGAGCCTTCCAGATCCAAAACACGTGAAAGCACCCAATTATCCCGGTCGAGTCCAAACGGCAGCAGCCCATACCAGCCGTGGCTAATGACGGTTCTTTTAAAATTGAAATCACGAGGGGCGTTGATTGAGATTTCCATAAAATGAAGTTAGGTTGAAAATGGCTTGAGAAAATTATACTAAACTGCCGAGCATACCCACGGCGCGCAATCCGAGTAGAGGAACGCTAAACTTCTCTGCATTTGTTTGTACGCTTCGGCTACAGTCAAGCTGATTCTTGACACTGACTTGTCGCGCGCCTAGACTACCCCTACTTGACAACCAAATATGGAAGGCTGTTCTCGCGGCTCCCTAATACTCGGGAGAGATGCGAGCGAGGAGTCCAACTACGGTGACTCCCTACAGTTAATTAACGGTGAACTTAAGCGCCGCTTCCGACGATGATTTGAATCCGGAGCTTTCCGGTTTCGTGCCCCATCTGGCCATACAATTAACCTGATGGGGCATTGTCGTGTCTGGGGCCTGTGTTGCTCTGGCAACAGACCGGTAGCCGAAGTGGGACCGACAGAAACGATTTTCCATTTCACATTTATCATTTTTCATTTGATATTGACCGAGTTCGCTAATGGCAAATGAAAAATGATATATGGAAAATGCGCCTTTCCTTCAACCGGACTCGCGCCAGACGTCCGACATTCCCTATCGTACATAGATCGGATTAGAAATGATCCAGGGCTGATCGCTCCCGGGCTGAGGAAGCTGGGAAAGATAAACTTCGACCCGGTAGCTGCCTTTTTCCGTCACCAAAAATTCTTCTTTCCTGGTTCCGTTGCGCTCATCGAAACGCTTTCCGTCCTTTAACAAAACCACACGACCAGGGACTGGCACACTCACCGAGAGTCGCACGTGTGAGACAACCGCAATCTCATCGCCCTGAATCTTTGTCTCCGTCCCGTTGGAGCCAGAAAATCGAAACCCGGTCGTGTCGCCAAACATGTCAAATCCAATAAAACAATGACCGCCGGCGAGGGCCTCCGCGAGCGTCTTCTGGTTCAAAGGTTTGTCGCGTGGAACCAGGACATGCAGACGCACCAATCGAAAGCTGCGCTCGTAAGGATCGAGTTGAAGGCCAAGCAAAGTTTGGCCTGTCGAATCAGTAAGACTGATGCCAACGTTGGCGTGTGAGTCGTTGCCGGCAAGTCCAACCAGTCTCTTATTCTTCGCTGTAATCGCCTCGTCCCACTTCTGCAAACTCGCGGCCGGCCGTGAATAGAAATTTGCAAACAGGAGATCCGGATAACTCCGGTAGGACCAGACGCTATCGAAGAACATCACGACCGGATTAATCTCGCGCGCGTTTGTGTAAACGTTGTAGATCTCGATGCCGTCGTATTCGCTGGTCCATGATCTAAATTCCTGCGGGTAGGCCACAATGGCCAAGGCTTCCCTTGCCCTGGCTTTCAAAATTACTTCCTCCGCTGGGCCATTTGTTGATTCATCGCCGGGCAGCACCAGAAACCGATCTCCATTCGAAGTGCTGACTTCGTTGCCATTCATGAACACAACGCCCGCATGCACACCCTTCAACGTCATCGCAGCTGTGTTGAAGTCTCCCGACGTATGCTCTGTCATCACCACAAAGGCAAGTTGATTTGATTTTGCCGCGGCGATAATGTCATCGAAGTTTCCTTTGCTGTGACCACCAAGGAAAGAATGGACGTGAAGCACGCCCTTGTATTCCGAGAACCCCAACGGGTCGGCTTCCGGTGCGCGTTCCGAGTTTACGTTTTGAATCGCTGAATGAAGACGGCCGAGTTTGTACCGACGGTATGCGAAAGGAACCTGCGAAAGGAGGAGGGTTGCGAACAACAGCGCCAGCAGGAGTTTCTTCCGCGTCATTTTCATTCGCGTTATGACGGGACTTAACTGTCGGGGGTTTCGAAGTCGACCGAAGCCACATTGGCGCTAATGCTTCGACCGAGTTCAGCGACTTTGATATGTTCCGGATGGACGGTGTAAGCCTCGAGCGCGGCGCGATCCCGGAAAACAGCTACGAGGCCTGTGTCGTAGGAGCGGGGTAAACCCAGTACATCAAATCCTACCTGGAGCGATTCGACTGCCGGATTAGTGGCGAGAGCGCGGAGCATCCTGACGTGTTCTTCGCGGACTTCTGGCTCGACGTTGGTGCGGTATTTCCAAATTACAAGATGAGTAAGCATGTCAGATATTAAGAAAGGATTAACTCCTTGGAGTGCGCCGCCTTGTCGGCGCTTTGGCCCGCTGCGACTAGTCGCAGCCTGTTCTCCCGAGGTACGCGTCGAAATAAACCGACTCTAAGGCAAGATCATCGCGCTACCCGCGACGGGGCCAAAGCGCCGACAAGGCGGCGCACTCCAAGGAGGCGTCCTAACTAATCAATGTTGCTCACACCAGCGGCGGGTAGCTTCGTGCCGGTAGTCAAAAAGCTTATGCAAACGCTTCTCAATCAGTAAAGGCGCCATGAGACGCCCGATAACCCCTAAAGGTAGTTCATAGTCGATTTCATCGCGCAGGATTGCTCCGTGGTCATTCGCTTCGATCACATGGCGATGACGCCAACTACGAAATGGTCCTTTGACCTGGATGTCTTCGAACAAGTGCGGTGGATCGTAAACTGTGTGGCGTGCCACCCAGGTCACCGCTATTGGACCAAGAACTCTGGTTTGAACTATCGCCGACGACCCAATCTCCGAAATCTTCGCGGCCTGAATAACCTTCGCCTTTTCCCAGGGTGGAATAAGGAGGGTCAGCGCTTCCGGTCGTTCGTGAAATTCGAACACTCGCTGCTGACTCGCCCGAATCACACTCTGTTTTACAAACCGCATCCAGGAAAACCAATCGATCGCTACTGTGTCTTCGGAGTGGCTGTTGGCTTCGGCTGCGCGGGTTTTGGTTCTTCCACAGCGATGCTGGCCCTGATTATGTCCCACGCCGGCGCTGCTTGTTTCAACGCGTTGTCTGGTCCAAAAAGGGTGAGCACGACGAGGCGTTGGCCGACGACTCCCCAGTAGATTTCGGCTGCGCCTGGTTCGCCCGCAAGCGATGCACTGATTCGCACGCCTTCAGCTTTCATCGTCCCAATGTCAGTCGTTGCCGGCGCACTTGCGGGCTTCGCACCCATCTGCTGAAAGGCTTTGGTCGTGGACGCGATATAAGGATCAACCAGGACCTTGCGTGCCTCCGCAACTCTTTCAGGAGTCTGCACTGGCGTTCGAAAAACGAAGACCCTCACCTGGGCTTCGCTGTTTGGGCGGCCCAGCGTAAATTGCTGTGAGTCGGCGTTGCTCGTGTCAGTGACTGACCAATTGGTCGGATAGTTAAAAGTAAGACCGTCCCTGGCGATTTGCTTCGCATCCGCCGCGGGCGTCTGGGCAGATGCCAATAGTGAACACATCAGCAGACACGCAGTCAGCAAAAGACAGTTGATCGATGATTTCATAAATGCCTCCGAAAACGGTACTTGTAAGTGCGGACCTCGTAACGCATTGCGCATCTCGTAACGCAAACTGTTAGTTTGCGAACCGAACGCCGCAGTGCTGGCCAGGACTTATTGGCCCCGCACTCCGCAAACTAGCAATTTGCCTTACGTCAGGAGAGCAACTTTAACTGTTCGTTTAGTAAATCCCAAACCTGTCGCACCTGTTTTTCCGTCGTCCGAATATTTCCTATCGAGAGTCGCAGCGTGAGTTTGTCGTTCAACTTTGTGTGCGACAGCAAAGCTTTGCCGGTGGCGCTGACACCATGCATGATCGCTTCGTTTAAGACATCCAACTTCGCATCGCGGCCCGCTGCGTCAGGCGCTTCGACATCCGGACACGCCCTGAAGCAAACCAGCGCGAGGGGAGTCGGGGCCATCAACTCCCAATTCGAATCCTCCTGCACCCAGGAAGCAAACAGCTTCGCCAGCCGGCAATGCTCGCGTATTCGCGCGGCCAGACCTTCATGCCCGAAGTAGCGAATTATCATCCACAACTTCAACGCTCGAAAGCGTCGCCCAAGTTGGATGCCGTAATCAGAGCCGCTGCGCACTTTCTCTTGTTCAGGTGTACGCAAGTATTCGGGCACCAATGAAAACGCCCGACGCAAGAGATCCATGTGGCGACAGTAGAGAACAGACAGGTCGAAGGGCGTGAACAACCATTTGTGGGGATTGACAGCCACCGAGTCCGCGCGCTCGCAACCTTTCAAGATATGCCTCAGCTCAGGCACAACCGCCGCTGAACCTGCGTAAGCTGCGTCCACGTGCAGCCACATCGCATACTTCTCACCAATGGGAATCATGTCAGCCACGGGATCAATGCTCGACGTTGACGTCGTGCCAACGGTCGCAACCATGCAAAACGGCACGTAGCCATTCCGTTTGTCTTCTTCAATTGCCTCGGTGAGGGCACGCACGTCCATGCGAAACTCGGCGTCAGTGGGAATCTTCCTTAGGCCACGCTGGCCCAGCCCGAGCGTGATTACACCCTTCTCAATTGATGAATGAGCTTGTTCGGAAATGTAAACGCGCAACAGTGGCAGATCACTACGACCACTCATGCCCTCTTCACGAATGCGCAGCTCGATGCCTTCGCGTGCTGCGGCGATGGCATGCATGCTCGAGACTGACGCGGTGTCGTAAATGATGCCAGTGTAGCCGGCGTCAAGACCCATCATTTGCCGCAGCCAATCGAGAGTGACTTCTTCCAGCTCAGTAGATGCGGGCGATGTACGCCAGAGCATCGCCTTATTGTCGAAGGCAGCGGCCAGGAGTTCGCCGAAGATTCCGGGGGCCGAGGTCGAAGTGGCAAAGTAAGCAAAGAACGATGGATGGTTCCAGTGTGTGAGCGCGGGTACAATCAGCCGATCAACGTCTGCAATAATCTGTTCCATGCTCTCGCCTTTAGGCGGAGGCGATGCGGGAAGCTGGGCCTTCAAGTCACCGGGCTCTATTTGCGACATGACCGGAAGGTCTTCCACGTGCTCAAGATAGTCGGCGATCCAGTCGATCAATTCGTGCCCGAATCGACGAAACTCTTCGTTGCTCATGTCGCCCAGGGTCGGCGAAGATTGCAGGTGCGGTTCGCTCATTGCGCGCAGTCTAGTGGAGCCGTGGGCCAAACGTAAAGCAAACTGTTAGTTTGCTGATGCATCGCTGCGGTGATCTTAAATTCAAAGCAAATTCCCATGATTCTCTGGCCAAACGTCCGCAAACTAACAGTTTGCGTTACCAGCCACTTAAAGATTGCGTAAGAATCGCTCTCGAAGCTATTATGCAGGCTCGTTTTTAGCCTACAGCATCACTTTAGCTTAACGACCTGGACGCGACTGGTTCTGAGCCCCGGCGCTTCGCTGCTCCAGCAGTTATAGTTCGCCAATACTATTCGCCTGTGAGGACCATATGAAAAGAATCCTACTTTCGCTCGGATTAATCGCGTCATTCGTTTTATCGTTTGCCTGCCAACCCGGCGGTGGCGGATCCAGCGCCGACAAAGTCAGAATCGGGGTGTTCATGTCGCTAACCGGAGACACCGCCAACTTCGGCATCTCTTCGGTTAATGGCATCAAGATGGCCGCTGAGGAAGTGAACGCGGGGGGCGGCATCAATGGCAAGCAGATTGAACTGTTGGTTCAGGATGATCGCTCAGATGCTTCCGAGGCCGCGACCATCGTTACAAAGTTTGTGACGCAGGATCAGGTACACGCGATCCTTGGTGAAGTAGCCAGCTCGCGTTCGATCGCGGCTGCGCCGATCGCGCAGAATGCAAAGATTCCGATGCTCACCCCTTCATCCACTAACCCGGAAGTAACTATGAAGGGCAACTACATTTTCCGCAGTTGCTTCATCGATCCGGTGCAGGGCGCGGCCATTGCACAGTTTGCCGCCAAGACGCTCAACGCCAAGCGCGGCGCGCTCATGGTTGACCGGAAGCAGGATTATTCAACCGGTCTGGAGAAAGTTATTAACGAAGTCTTTGCTAAACTTGGGGGGCAGATCGTCGTCACCCAGTCTTACTCTTCAGGAGATCAGGATTTCAACGCGCAGATTACCGATATCAAGGGAGCGAACCCGGACGTCATTTTTGTTCCAGGTTACTACGGCGATGTCGGCTTATTTGCGAAGCAGGCGCGCGATAAGGGAGTGACAGTGCCACTTGTCGGCGGTGATGGTTGGGATTCACCAAGTCTTTATCAGATTGGCGGCGCTTCCCTCCATGGCAGTTATTTCAGTAACCATTATTCACCCGACGATACCGATCCAATCGTCCAGAAGTTCGTCAGCGACTATAAAGCAAAATACGGTTCGGTTCCCGATGCGCTGGCAGCCACTGCGTATGACGCTGCGCGAATAATGTTTGACGCAATCAAGCGCGCTAACTCGCTCGATGGTGCAGCGATTCGCGATGCTCTTGCTGCCACCAAAGAGTTTCCGGGTGTGACCGGAAAAGTGACGTTCAACGAAAACCGCGACGCTGTAAAACCGATAGTCATGGTTAAGATCGAGAATGGCGGAAAGTTTGTCGTGGCGGAGCGCGTCCAGGTTGAAGGTGCGGCAATGCCAACGGCCGCCACCAGTGCATCACCGACCACCTCTGTGTCACCGGCTACGGCTGCATCGCCGGCTACATCGCCTGCTACTGCGACATCGCCTGCCGCGGCAACTGCAACCAGATCGCCGGCAACCACTGCGTCTCCTGCGAGGCCGGCTACCACTGCCACACCGTAGGTAGGCATTTCGCAATTTAGCATTCTGACGAAACTCTAAGTTCCCCGACTCACAAGTATGAGTACGTTTCTACAGCAGCTAATCAATGGCGTCTCGCTCGGCGCCATTTATTCTCTTATCGCGCTGGGTTACACCATGGTTTACGGTGTGCTGAAGTTGATCAACTTCGCCCACGGCGACGTGTATATGGTCGGCGCGTTTATGGGTTATTACCTCGCCAACGGGCTGGGGGCGCGCGGCGCTCAGGCCATCGGCGCAAGCACTGAGGGTTTCATCGCTCGTGGCTTACTTGGAACCGGCACGATGGAACCATCACTTATTACTGCGCTGGTAATCATGCTTTTGGCGATGGTTATCTGCGCGGGGCTGGGCGTGATCATCGAGCGCTTTGCTTATCGACCAGTTCGTAAGTATTCCCGTCTGACCGCACTCATCACTGCCATTGGTGTTTCACTCTTGCTAGAAAACGGCGGACAAGTTGTGTTCGGCGCAGATCCGAAATTCTTCCCGGAATTGTTCAGAAAACGCAACATCGACCTTTTCGGAGGAGCGAGTATCAACACCGCCGACATCATCGTGCTGTTGATTGCTATCGCGTTGATGATTGGGCTCCAATTCGTCGTCTTCCGCACTAAGACGGGTCGCGCAATGCGCGCTGTTTCATTCAATCTTCAGTCGGCCAAACTGATGGGGATCAACACCGATCGTATCATCATGTTCACCTTCGCTCTGGGCTCCGCGCTCGCGGCCGCGGCTGGCGTGCTGGTGGCCATCAGGATCCCACGCATCGATCCGTTGATGGGCATACTCGTCGGCTTAAAAGCGTTTGTTGCCGCGGTGCTGGGAGGCATCGGCAACATTCCGGGCGCGGTGTTGGGAGGTTTGCTTATTGGCATTACCGAAACGATGGTGGCCGGTTATCTGTCTTCCACTTACAAAGATGCGGTCGCATTCGCAATATTAATTCTGATACTCCTTTTCCGCCCCTCAGGTCTGCTCGGATCGGTGGCACAGGAAAAGGTTTGACGGGATTGCAGAATGCTGAATGCGGAATGATGAATTAAGATCACACTCCTTCTTTCTTCATTCGGCATTCAGCATTCTGCATTCATCATTCGCTTCTTATGCCGCGCTACCTGCGTAACCTAATCGTCGCCTTGATCGTGTTGGTCGTGCTTTACGCGCTTGACTACGTGTTTCAGGGCCGCATGATCAGTCCCTACTTCGCCCGCATCATCATGCTGTCGGGAATAGCGATCACCCTGGCCGTATCGCTGAACCTCATCAATGGATTCACAGGACAGTTCTCGATTGGTCATGCGGGCTTCATGGCAGTAGGCGCTTATTCATCTGCCTATTTCTCAGTCAACTATGGAGAACGGATCGCCGTAGCCCTGGGAAACGGGAAATTAGGTTGGGCGGCCGCCCTCGCGGCAGCGACTCTCACAGGCGCGGCCGTTGCCGGATTCGCGGGACTTATTGTGGGTGTCCCTTCCCTGCGTCTAAAGGGTGATTATCTTGCGATCGTCACGCTGGGCTTCGGCCAAATCATTGTTGTTTTCTTAAACAACATCGAAGCAGTTGGCGGCGCTCGTGGTTATTCAGGCATACCCATCGTCAAAAGCTTTTTCTGGATATTCCTGATTGGGATCTTAACTATCGTCATCGTTTACAACATCGTGCATTCCGCTTTTGGACGCGCATTGATTTCGATTCGTGAAGACGAGATCGCGGCTGAAGCGATGGGCGTAAACACCACACGTTATAAGGTGATGGCCTTTGTGATCTCTTCGGCGCTTGCTGGTGCGGGTGGTGTGTTGCTCGCCCACTTCGATGGATATCTCAATCCCAAGTCGTTTGAGTTTATCAAGTCGTTTGAAATCCTGATTATGATCATCCTCGGAGGCCTCGGCTCGATCGTCGGATCGGTGTTGGGCGCGATACTCTTGACGGTGTTACCAGAAGCACTGCGCGGGTTTGCCGAGTATCGGATGGTGATCTATTCATTGCTGCTGATCGTCCTGATGATCACTCGGCCACAGGGATTGCTCGGCTCGACTGCAGCGTTTAAAGGATGGCGTGGGCGCAAGAAAGCCAGATCTCGCACGCAGACGGAAGAGATAACGGCGGAAGACACGCGGGATCAGGCGTCAGTTGCTAAGGCAACACTCGGCGAACGGCCGAGTGAGACGTCCCTGGGTGAGACGCCAGGAAAGGGAGACAAGGAGTGAGTTCTAACGTTGCGATGAATGATCGGCCCCAAGCCTCGTCGGTTAACGCTGACGCGATATTGAAGACGGAGAAGGCCACTATCCGCTTCGGCGGCCTGGTTGCGGTCAGCGAACTCAATATGGCCGTAAGGCAGGGAGAAATCTACGGGCTGATTGGACCTAACGGCGCCGGCAAAACCACGATCTTCAATTTGCTTACCGGAGTTTACGAGCCAACTTCCGGCGAGATTTATTTTGAAGGCAACCGGCTCGATGGCAAGCGGCCATATGAGATCGCCGGACACGGAGTATCGCGCACGTTTCAAAACATCCGGTTGTTTCCCAGCATGAGTGTGCTCGACAACGTCCTGACTGCTTGTCACATTCATACGAAGCAGACACTGGCGGATGCGGTCTTGCGCACGTCGCGATTTCGTCGTTGTGAAGCTGAGTCTCTCGACTACTGCATGGATCTGCTTTCGATTTTCGATCTCGATAGTTTCAGAGATGAAGGCGGTACGAGTCTGCCTTACGGAAAGCAACGCCGGCTCGAGATCGTTCGCGCGCTTGCAACCAGACCGAAGCTTCTGCTTGCTCGATGAACCAGCCGCAGGAATGAATCCTTCTGAGCAGGAAGACCTGATGCAGTTGATAAAGCAGATTCGCGATCGCTTCAACCTGACGATCCTGCTGGTCGAACACAATATGAAAGTCGTGATGGGCGTTTGCGAAAGAATTCAGGTTGTGGATTACGGAAAGTCGATTGCTCTCGGGCTTCCCGAAGAAATTAGAAACGATCCGAAGGTTATTGAAGCGTACCTTGGCGATTAAGGGTGTACTGGGTTTCGGGCTGTGTCGAAGTGTCGAGCTGATCTGCATTCAGCCGCAAACCACAGCACAATGACCCGAGCACCCAGAACAACTCGACACCCTTCATTATGTTAGTTCTAGAAAACGTCTCCGTTAACTACGGCGCTATCGAAGCCCTGACCGGTATATCAATGCACGTCGGCAAGGGTGAGGTTGTAACGCTCATTGGCGCCAACGGCGCCGGTAAGACAACCACTCTGCGCACTATCACCGGTTTACTGGAGCCGCGCCAGGGACGCGTTGTGTTTGAGGGCGACGATATCAGCGGCACACCGACTCACAAGCTTGTAGCTCGTGGAATTTCAATGTCGCCGGAAGGACGCGGCGTATTTGCGAACCTTACGGTCCGCGAGAACCTGCAGATGGGCGCGTACTTGAATCGGAATAAGAAGGAAGTGGCCTCAGACATGGAGCGCGCTTTCACGATGTTTAAGCGACTGAAAGAACGTGAGTCGCAAAAGGCCGGAACGCTTTCGGGAGGCGAGCAGCAGATGCTGGCGATGGGCCGCGCGCTGATGTCGCGCCCAAGCTTGTTGCTCCTGGATGAGCCATCTTTAGGCTTGGCGCCTCTGGTTGTTCACACCATATTTGAAGCGATCGACGAAATCAGCAATGAAGGCACGACGATCCTTCTGGTGGAACAAAACGCGCACGCGGCCCTGGGCCATTCCGATCGCGCCTACGTTTTGGAAACTGGAAGAATCGTCATGGAAGGCCCTTCGGCCGAGCTCGCCGCCGATCCCCGAATCAAGGAAGCCTACCTGGGCGAGTAGGGTTTAGGTTTCCGAGATGTGGACGCGTGTGGACCACCCTCCGAAAGAAAAATACTGTCCACGAAATAACACGAAGTAAGACATTCGTGCCGCTTCGTGTGATTCGTGGATCGTTCTCGTATTGGCGCTGCAAGATCGTGGAGAGCAGCACCGAGCTGCTATAAAGTGCCTAAGAAAACCAAACTTCCAACTTGCCTGATGATTCTGGGCCTGGTTCTCCTGCCCGCTTTAATCTTTTCCTGCCGGCAGAACCCTGCGGAAGATCGCTCCACCATCAAGATCGGTTTCTTCGGTGATCTCTCTGGGCCAACTTACAATTTTGGACAATCGGCGCTGAACGGCGTGTTGATGGCCGCGGATGAGATCAACGTTGCGGGCGGGATAAATGGACGTCGACTCGACATTGTCATTGATGACGACAAAGGAAGTCCTGAAGCCGCCGCCCAGATCACCGAAAAATTGATACGTAGTGACAAGGTCGTAGCCATCATCGGCGCCGGGGCCTCGGGAAACAGTCTGGCAGCAGCCCCGAATGCGCAGTCAGCGCACGTGCCGCTGATTTCGCCATCATCCACCAATCCCGCAGTCACTCTGGCGGGCGATTACATCTTTCGCGCTTGTTTCATCGACGCGTTTCAGGGCGAGGTGATGGCACGGTTTACCGCCAATACCCTGAAAGCAAAAACTGCGGCGATCATGCTCGACTTCAACTCGCCGTATAGCCGCGGTCTCTCGGAATACTTTGAATTGGGTTTTGCAAAACTCGACGGCAAGATTCTCACCAAGCAATCTTATTCGCAGGGTGATGCTGATTATCGGGGGCAATTGAGCGCGATAAAAGCCGCGGCCCCGGATGTGATTTACATACCCGGTTACTATGGCGACGTGGCGGTCATCGCCCGGCAAGCCCGGCAGCTCGGCATTACTCAACCACTACTTGGAGGCGACGGTTGGGACGCGCCAGAACTTTGGGAGTTGGGCCGCGATGCATTAAACGGCTGCTACATTACGAACCATTACTCCGTCGATACTCCCTCGCAGACGATTCAGAAGTTTGTCGAAAACTATCGGCAGCGCTACGGAAACCTGACGCCGGATGCGCATGCCGCCCTCGCTTACGATGCACTCAAGTTCCTCGTCGAGGCGATTAGAAAGGCGGGCACGACTGATGGCCCAAAGCTGCGTGAAGCCCTGGCCGAGACCAAAAACTTCGTCGGGGTTACGGGGATTATCAGTATGGACAAGGACCGCAACGCGGTGAAGCCGGCGGTCATTTTAAAACTTCAGGACGGAAGATATATCTACCAGGAAACAATCTACCCTGCAGCGGGACCGACACCCGCCCCCGTTCCCTCGCCATCAGCATCGCCTTCCGCCCGTCGAAGACTTTGACCTCAAAACTTAAAGGCCGCGTCAGGTTGCGGCTGCGCCGCCTGATGTGAGGGCGGTAGCTGTGCCCCGCCGTATCGTCGCCTACTACTTTCTGGGCTGCGCCCTTGGTTCGCCCCCCGCCTATAAATCGAAAGGGCTAAGCCCGGACCAGGGGCATAGCCCAAAAATAAGACTTGATGCTGTCGGCGGGGCATAGCCACCGCCGCACATCAGGCGGCCAAGCCGCGCGCTAAACCGCTTCTGACTGCGACGTGAGATTGAACGCTTTCACCTTGAGCGCCGGCAGCATTGATGCGCTGCTGCCTTGCCCTTCGGCACTCCCGACGCGTTCAGGCGCGCCAATCATTTCTACATTCCCGGGCGCAAGCAATTGCATCAGGCTTTGATTAAAGCGGAAATTACTTACCGGATATTGAATCTTTCCCTTCTCGACATACCAGATGCCATCCCGCGTCAAACCCGTTTGCAGCGCCGTGCGCGGATCAACTCCGCGTATGTACCAGAAACGCCCGATCAGTAGACCTCGATCGGTGGCCTTGATCATCTCTTCAACTGTGGCGGCAGGAGCAGAGCTTTCAAGGATATTATTTACCGGCCCCGGCGTCGGCTGCTTGTCTTTTTGTTTAGCCCAAAAACGCGAGTACACGAGGTTTTCAAGTACGCCATTCCGCACGAGATAAATCTTCTGCGCCGGTATTCCACTCTGCGCCGCAGGCGACCCCGGCAGTTCGGGATTCCATGGATCGCTATAGATATTGATCCGCTCATCAAAGATTTGTTGGCCTACTTTGGTCTTGCCACCCGGAGCTGAAAATGGACTACGGCCTTCGTCAGCGCTACGCGCGTCGAAACCGAAACCAAAACCTCCCAGCAGATCGGCGACTGCCTGCGGCTCGAGAATCGCCTGATAAACCCCCGGCTCCAGAGTGCGCGGTTGCCGCGACTCGATCGCTTTGCGAATCGCCTCGCGCGCCACGCGTTTTGAATCCAGTTTAGCGACGTCAAAATGGTTGCGCAGGAAATAACCCGAGCTCCCGCCGTCTGCGGTGCGTGCAGTCGTTGAGAGGCTGACTAAACTAGAGCGGTTATAGAGGAAGTTGCCATTTTTCGTTGCTGAAGCGTTTGCCGAACCGCGTGCCTGATGGAAACCGGCGCCGATCACTTTGGCGCGTTCACAACTCGCAATGACATCATTAATAGAGCGGGCACGATCCTGAAGCGAAATGTTGGAAGTGGCTTCCGCATACCCGTTTACCGGCGTGTAGGTTTGTGGACCAAGCGTAGGCATGTATTCGCGATCGACCGGGGAAATTCTGGCTAGTGTTTCCGCCTCCGCTACGGCCGCTCTCAACGACGCATCATCTGTCTCATTCGTCGACGACGAACCGCGCTTCTTGTCGACCCAGACTGTGACGTTCACGCCCATGTTCTCGCGCGCACCGCTAGTGGTGAACGCGTTGGCGGCAAAGCGCAAGTGAGAATAATTCTCACTGCCTACAGTTAAGCTCGCGTCATCAGCCTTTACGTAGCTCAGCAGTTTCTGCGTGAGTTCTTTTGCGTCGCTTTCACTAAGCATCTTCCCTCCAGTAGGACAGACAGAGCTGTCTGTTTCGTTGAATATAAGATCAGAACATTTTCCCTAAGTTGGTTCCGGGCAGTAGCCCGACCGTTAGGGAGGGCGTTGTTCGGTCAGTACAACGCCCTCCCTAACGGTCGGGCTACTGCCCCGGTATCGAACGTCAGACAGCCAGGAATATCTGTCCTACAACGACTGCGCCGCCGTATTTAAAACGTTTACCTGTCGGAACCGCGCGACAGGACAGCCGTGGCTGACCGTGTTCGACTGACCCGGCTCGCCTTTACCGTCGTTGAAGCTGCCGCCAAGTTCGTATGTCGCCATGCCACCCAGTGCATCACAGGAATTCCAGAAGTCGGTGGTGCGCGATTGATATGCGACGTCGCGGACCATCGAACCGACCTTGCCGTTCTTAATCTCCCAAAATGTCTGGCCGCCAAACTGAAAGTTGTATCGTTGCTGATCGATTGAATAGCTTCCGTTGCCGTAGATCAGAATTCCCTTCTCCACGCCCGCTACCAAATCGTCAAGGCTACGATTTTCAGCTCCGGGTTGCAGCGAAACGTTCGGCATGCGGGGGAAGGAAACGCTTCCCCAGCTGTCAGCGTGCAGACATCCGTAGGATTTCTTTTGCGGAGACATTGACGCGAGATCGCGAGTGGTCTGCCAATCGACGAATACGCCGTCCTTGATTAGGTGCCACTTCTGACCCGGAACACCTTCATCGTCGTAACCAATGGTAGCCAGGCCGCCCCGCTGCGTTCTGTCAGCAATAAAATTAACGATCTTCGAGCCAAACTGTAGTTTGCCAATCTTGTCGCGGGTGAGGAAACTGGTTCCGGCGTAGTTCGCCTCCCACCATAAAGATCGATCTAATTCGGTAGGATGACCCACTGACTCGTGAATCGTCAGCCACAGATGCGAGGGATGCAGGACCAAGTCATATTTTCCAGCCTCAATGGGCCTGGCCTTTAACTTCGCGACCGCATCTTCGCCTGCCCTTTCGGCTTCGCTCATCCATGGGTATTTCTCCATGTACTCATAGCCCAATCCCTGTGGTCCGCCGAGCGAGCTGCGAGATTGAAAGTCGCCGGTTGTGCGGTTCACTGCCGTCACATTGAATCCGGGATTGGCGCGAATGATGTACTGCTCGATGCGCGAGCCATCAGTTGAGGCGTAAAATTTTTGCTCATTAACAAAACCCATCGATGAAGTCACGAAACCAACGCCCTGGGTCTTCATCGCATGTTCGTTAAGCTTGAGCAAAAATTGGATCTTGTCGTCAATCGCTACGTCGAATGGGTCCTTTTCAAACGCACTCTTCCACTTGGCAACAACTTTTCTCGCCGGCGCCATGGCAATGCGCTTCCGTTGGTAGACCGAGTTTGCGCGGGCAATGTCGACCGCCTGCCTCGTGATGCGCGCCACCTCTTCGGGATTCACGTCCCGGCTTGAAGCAAAGCCCCAGGTCCCTTTGTAAAGAACCCGAACGCCAAAGCCGAAGTTTTGGCTGCGCGACACATTCTGCACCTGCTTCTCGCGCGTCGAGATCGCCTCGGTGCGATAGCGGTTAATGCGAATGTCGGCATAGGTGACGCCCAGCCGCCGCGCCGTGCTTAGTGCAATATCGGCAAGTGCGTTTTTGTCGACCGTCGCCGCCGCCGCAGCTTCTGCCGCATTAACGTCACTAATCCACGATGGCAGCGTGGATGGCAAAGCTACCGCGCCCGCAGCTACACCTGCAGTCTTGATGAAATCGCGTCGAGAGGTTGTCATGAACTGGCCTCTTAAGGTTGGAATTGAACAAAGGGCGGGAAGATCTAACGCCGGACGATGAGAATTGTCAACAGGTACAGAACCGAGCGCGGTAGCGCCGGATGCTCGAGGCGGCCAGCGTTACAAAGACTTAATTCTTACGTTAAGTAGCCCAAGGGATCCCACGCTATCCCGACAGGTCGGGATTTTGATTGATTGCCTGAGATCAAACTGAATCTGTGCCGCAGACTATGGGTTGACGCTGTTTTAGCTCATTAACGACTTTCGAGCATTTGTCAGAGCCTCGGACACTCGAGCCGGTGAGGTACCGCCCGTTTGTGCTTTGGTTGCGAGTGTCTTCTCCAGTGAAAGCGCGTCAAGCACATCTTCATCAATCAAAGCCGAGATGGAGCGTAATTCATCCAACGGGAGTTCCTGCAACTCAACTCCACGCTCTATCGCGCGAACTACGATCCGGCCCACCGCCTCATGCGCTTCCCGGAAGGGCATACCCTTGCGAACCAGGTAATCCGCGAGTTCGGTCGCATTCATCATTCCCTTCGATGCGGCCTCGCGCATGCGGCCTTCGTTCAATGACAGGTTTCGCAAAACGAGGGCAGACACCTCGAGCGAGCCGCTCGTTGCATCAAACGCGTCAAAGACCGCTTCCTTGTCCTCCTGCATGTCTTTGTTGTAAGCGAGCGGCAGTCCCTTAAGTATGGTCAGCAGCGAGAACGTATCGCCGAAAACACGTCCGGCTTTCCCGCGCACGAGTTCCATTGAATCCGGGTTCTTTTTCTGCGGCATCAGGCTCGACCCCGTCGCGACCGCATCGCTGAGCTCGAAAAAGCCAAACTCCGTCGTCGAGTAAAGGATAATCTCTTCTGCCAGGCGCGAGAGGTGCACCATGATCAGCGAACACGCGGCCGCAAACTCCACACAGAAATCACGATCGCTCACAGCATCAACGCTGTTTCGCGAGACACCGTCGAAGCCAAGCTCTTCCGCGACGGCATTTCGATCGATAGCAAACGACGCTCCTGCAAGAGCGCCAGAACCGAGCGGCATGATGTTCACTCGCTTTCGAATCTCGCTCAGCCGCTCGCGATCGCGGGACAACATCTCGAAATAAGCAAGGCACCAATGTGCAAAGAGTATTGGCTGCGCTCGTTGCAGATGCGTGTAACCCGGCATCACGGTGGCGCTGTTTTTCTCCGCCATCTCCAGCAGCGCCTCTTGCGTACTACGCGCTCCCGCTGACAGTTGGTCAATGGCATCTCTTAGCCACAGACGAAGATCTGTCGCAACCTGATCGTTACGGCTGCGGCTCGTATGTAGTTTGCGACCAGCGTCGCCAATCATTTCCACCAGCCGCGCTTCGACAAACGAATGTACGTCTTCCGATTCGACCTCATCGAAATAGCCGGAGCTGTGGAGACCTCGTTCGAGTATCGCGTTAAGCCCGCCCTTGATTCGATCGCCTTCATCGCGACTCAGCACACCCGCGCCGACCAGGCCATTGCAGTGGGCGAGGCTCGCACGAACATCAACTTCAAATAGACGGCGATCCACGCCGAATGAATTGTTGAAGTCCGCGAAAGAAGGATCAGGTCGTCCCGTAAATCGTCCGCCCCAAAGGTTTTTGCCTTCATTCATCGTTTTATTTCCCAATTGACCCGCTTGACTCAGGCCACCGCAGTTGATAGTTTATGCATCTATGCATTAGTTATGCAAGTTAACTGCATAGCTGGCGGGCGATATGCAGAAGAGTTTCCGGCAAAAGAAGTTGTTGAGCCTGATCCAGGCAAAGCCTTTTGGTACTCAGGCTGAACTGCGCGATTCGCTCGAGCGCGCTGGGGTGCCGGCAACTCAATCCAGTCTTTCCAGAGACATGGAGGAACTGGGGATTGTAAAGCACCGCGGCCATTACACGGTGCCTAAATCAACCAACGCCGCAGCCAGGGGCCTTTTAAGTCTGGATCTGGCCGGGGACAACCTGGTCGTGGCCAGGACGGAACCAGGATTAGCATCCGCGGTTGCGGTGGACATTGATGGCGAGGCAATTGAAGACATCGTTGGGACCATCGCTGGAGAAGACACGATCTTCGTCGCTGTTCGCGATGCGAAATCACAGCGGGTGGTGATGAAGAGAATCTGGGAACTGTTTGGATGATCCGAGGTCGGTGATTTGTTCTTTGTACTTTGTTCTGTTCTTTGTGCTTTGTTCTTTGTTCTTTGTGCTTCGTACTTTGACGGAACATGATTAGCAGAGTCCCTGCGTTACGTTTACGGAGTACAAAGTTCAAAGTACTAAGTACAAAGACCAAAGAACAAAGAACTAAGTTCAAAACACGTGATTATGGAAAACAATAAGACCAAAATCAAAAAGATTGTCCTGGCATATTCCGGTGGACTCGATACCTCGGTCATGCTTCGTTGGCTGAAGGAAGAATACGGCTGCGAAGTGGTTTGTTATTGCGCCGACGTGGGCCAGGGTGAAGAGCTAACTGGACTGGAAGAGAAAGCTCTCGCCAGCGGAGCTTCAAAACTCTACGTTGAAGATCTTCGCGAGGAGTTTGTGCGCGAGTATGTCTGGACAGCCGTGAAAGCGAACGCGGTCTACGAAGGTGTCTACCTGCTCGGCACTTCCCTTGCCCGTCCAGTCATCGCCAAACGCCAGATCGAGATCGCCCGCAAAGAAGGCGCCGATGCAGTGGCGCATGGCTCCACCGGCAAGGGGAACGATCAAGTCCGATTCGAGCTCACTTACTACGCCTTACAACCAGACATCAAGGTGATCGCCCCCTGGCGCGAGTGGGACTTCAAGGGACGCACCGATCTAATCGCTTACGCTGAAGAGCACAACATTCCAATCACCGCGACGCACGCAAAGCCATATTCGACCGATCGCAACTTAATGCACGTTTCTTACGAAGGCGGAATTCTGGAAGACCCATGGGCTGCGCCGCCGGAAGATATTTTCCAAATGACGCGTTCACCGGAGAGCGCAAAGGCGGAAGCAGAAGAAATCGAGTTGTCTTTTGAAAAAGGTGAACCCGTGGCCGTAAACGGCCAAAAACTCGATCCCGTGGCTTTGCTCGAGAGTCTAAACAAAGTTGGCGGTGAACACGGTATTGGCCGGATCGATCTGGTTGAGAACCGCTTCGTCGGCATGAAATCACGCGGCGTTTACGAGACGCCTGGTGTAACGATTCTCCAGGCAGCGCATCGAGCGCTGGAATCGATCACGCTCGATCGCGAAGTAATGCATCTGCGCGACTCGCTTGGTGTAAAGATTGCCGAGAGCATTTATTACGGCTTCTGGTTTTCGCCGGAGTTTGAACTGATACGCAAGATGATTGACGAAACGCAGCAAAAAGTTTCCGGCGACGTTCGTTTAAAACTTTTCCGCGGAAACGCAATCGTCGTTGGGCGTCGATCGCCGCATTCCCTCTACGACGAAAACGTGGCGACGTTTGAGGCAGACACTGTCTATAACCAGCGCGATGCTGAGGGGTTCATTAAACTCAACGCGTTGAGATTAAGGCTTGGCGCCCGCGGCTGAATTCGAGCGACTGAAGGAGAAACGATGACAAGAACTCTTAAAGTGATCGACGCCGACAAGATTGGTTCAGCAACCTCGCCGCTCGGTCTCAACAAAACGGTCGCAGTCATTGCCGATTGTCCAACGCCACAATCCGGCGACGTAGTAGTAGTCCGCGCTCTCACGGACAGCGCTACTTACAACATGCTCGAGTTACCGACGGGGCGGCTGGCTAAAATAAATCCAGGCGACATACTAATCGGTGTGCTCGGCCGGCGACGCGCGTTGAAAGGTTTCGTCGGCGATGTGCCTGAAACAATCGCGGCCGGCGATGAGTTGCACCTTCTCAACATGGGTGGCGTCATTGGAAAGTGCACTGGTCACCACTCGAGTTTGAGTGACGCAATAAAGGTTGAAGTCATTGGTCTCGCCGGCGGCGAACACGGACGCGTTTTGAACATTGGTGACGCCGCATTACCGCCGAGGGCCAAACTCGGAGAGACAGCGCCCCTCGTGATCATTGCCGGCACATGCATGAACAGCGGCAAGACCTATGCGGCCACGGAACTAATCAAACAGGCGACGCGGAATGGTTTGCGTGTGGCGGCAGCGAAACTTTCGGGCATAGCCTGTTTGCGCGACACGCTAAACATGGCCGACCACGGCGCTGTCACGACAGCGAGCTTCCTCGATTGCGGTCTGCCGTCAACGGTTGACGCGGGCGACCTGGCGCCCATGGCCAAGGCCGTGGTGTCGAAGCTCAACGAATGCAATCCCGATCTGATCGTCATCGAATTAGGGGACGGGATTTTGGGTGGTTATTCAGTTGAATCCGTTTTCAATGACGTGGAACTCCGCGAAGCCACCGCCGCGATTGTGTTCTGCGCTTCCGATTACGTCGGCGCCTGGGGTGGCATCGAACTATTCCGACGGCGTGGGATCGAAGTGGCTTTGATCGCTGGTTCTGTAACTGACTCGCAGATGGGAGAGGATTACATCGAAAAAGAATTTGGCGTTCCGGCAGCGAATGCGCGCCGAGATGGTGCGCAGCTCTTCAAGATTATTCAATCCAAACTCGAGCTTGCGACCGCGGGTGTTAGCGTTTAGGGCGTCTCGGGAGAAAGCGCAACAGAGCGACTACCAGGAACGCAAGTCCAACGAAGAGAAATGTTCGCTGGCCGCTGATGCCGATGGCTATAAAGGCGATAGCGAGAACCAGGAACAGAGGGGCGATGTTTCGCATAGAAAATGACCTTGGGCTATTGGGGTTTGGAACGAGTCGTAGGGTAACAAATAGTTAAGTCTACATCGAGCAGTTTGCAAGACCTCAGCTCCGGAGGAGCCCAATGTTTATAGAAACGACAATCAAACTCGAATTGGCGCTCCCGAGGAGCGCGACGTTTGGGGGCGAGTAGCCAGCCGGACGAAAACATTTCGCTCCTACGGAGCCGGCAATCTCTTATGACTTGGCTGTTCTATAAGCATTGTGTCCCTGGTTGGGTTAACAGCGAAAACTTTTGAGGCAATTCAAGAATGACCGGTAAACAGATTCGCATCGGCATCTTTGGCGGCTCCGGCTATGGCGGGTCGGAGTTGCTCCGTATTCTGCTCTTCCATCCAAACGCCGAGGTACTGTTCGTGACCGCTAATGAACAGGCGGGAAAAGCTGTAAGCGAAGTTCACCGAAATCTCTACGGCCTTACCGACCTCAGTTTTATCTCGGCTCCGGAAGACTTGGGCACCTTGCCTGATCTTGATTGCGTTTTTCTCGCACTTCCGCACGGCCAGGCCATGGATGTCGTTCCGCGTCTACCCAATCACGTTAAGGCAATCGACTTGTCTGGTGACTTTCGTCTCCGCGACCGCCAGGCGTTCGAGCAACACTACGGTCGCGAGCACACGGCGATGGAGTCGCAGACAGAGTTTGTCTATGGCCTGACGGAAACTAATCGTGAGGCAGTTCGCAAAGCGCGTCTGATTGCGAATCCTGGATGCTTCGCTACCGGCACCCTGCTCGGCCTCGCACCCCTGGTTGCCAACGGCCTGACGAATGGCCGCGTCATCGTCGATGCCAAGACCGGTTCGTCTGGTTCCGGCGCCAAGGCTGCGGCCAACACGCATCATCCCCAACGCATGAACTCGTTTTACGCTTACAAGCCGTTTACACATCAGCATGTGCCGGAGATTGAACAGGAACTCGCGAGCGTCGGCGATTGGACCAGCGAGCTAGTGTTCATGACGCATTCGCTGCCGGTATCGCGCGGTATCTTCGCTTCGATCTACACGGAAACGAAAGACGAGTTAACTGAGGCACGACTTCGCGAAATCTACCAGGACTTCTATCGGGATTCGTTCTTTGTAAGGTTGGTGAAAGGCTCACCGGACATCAATTCAGTCAAGACAACAAACTTTTGCGATCTGGGCTTTGCCGTGCGAGGTCATCAGGTCGTTGTGTTTTCTGCCATCGACAACCTCGTCAAAGGAGCAGCGGGCCAGGCTGTGCAGAATATGAATTTAATGTTCGGGCTTGATGAGAAAACAGGGCTGATGTTGGTGGGAACCAATCCATGACGACCGACCAATTCAAACCGGCGCCGGTAAAGCCGACCATTCCGGTCGCACGCTTGGACGAGATCGACGTTCGAGTAGGAACCATTCTCTCGGTTGAGGATGTCAAAGGCTCAGATAAGTTGGTGAAGTTGATCGTCGATTTTGGCGATCATCGTCGAAGCATTCTGACGGGGATGAAAATGGAACGCGAATATCCGCGGGAGATCGAGGGTAAGCAAGCGTTATTTGTAGTCAACCTTGAGCAAAAGAAGATGTTTGGCGAGTTGTCAGAAGGCCTGCTTTTCGACGTAGGCTATGCGGATGGATTGCTCCCCGTTCTTGCCTTACCTGAATCTCCAGTCCCAAACGGAGCCAGAGTCGGATGAAAACAGAAACGCGTGCCACTCTCGAGGACATAACCACGCTCGAGGATCGCTGTCAGCTGGCGACCTACAAAAAGATGCCGCTTGTCGCCGAACGCGGCGAGGGTGTCTGGGTCTATTCCAGTGACGGCGAAAAGTACCTCGATCTTTACGGCGGCCACGCTGTTGCGGGAACAGGTCACTCGCATCCTCACGTGGTTGCCGCTATCCGTGATCAGGCCGAGAAGCTTCTGTTTTATTCCAATCTGGTTTACTCGACCACTCGTGCCAAGGCAGCGGCGAAACTGGTTTCAATCGCGCCTGAAGCTTTAAGCAAGGCGTTCTTCTGCAACTCCGGAACTGAAGCCAACGAGAATGCGATGCGAATGGCGCGCATGGCGACCGGACGCGAGAAAATTATCACCTTCTCCGGCGGGTTTCACGGACGCACTGCCGACGCCATTAGTGCCACCTTTCTCGGCAAGTATCGAGAGATCGGCAAACCAAACGTGCCCGGCCATCTTTCGGCTGAATTCGGTGACATCGAATCGGTACGCGCGGTTGCCGATGACACTGTTGCTGCCGTGATGCTCGAGCCCATCCAGTCAATGGCGGGGGTGCGAACGGCGGAGCCTGAATTCTTTCGGGCCCTGCGTGATGTTTGCGATGAACGCGGGATGATTTTGATCTATGACGAAGTCCAGACAGGAGTCGGCCGCACAGGTGAATGGTTCTTCGCCGGCAGTGAAGCAGGCGCGGGAATCCTGCCCGACGTTATCACCCTCGCAAAAGCCCTTGGCAGCGGTATTCCAGTCGGTGCCTGCCTCGTAAATGAACATGTCGCGTCGCACATCAAAGAAAATGATCTCGGAACGACTTTTGGTGGCGGGATGGTCGCGATGGCTGCGGTAAACGCGACTCTGGAAGCGATCGAAAATGATCGGATGATTGAGAACGTAAGAACAGTCGAGGCGTATCTCAGGGAGCGTTTGTCTGAAGTGCCCGAGGTTGTGGCGGTGCGAGGGCGAGGCTTTCTACTCGGCTTGGAGTTCAACTACAAAGCGGCGCCCATTCATCGGGCGCTGCTCCAACGCAAAATCATCACTGGCACGTCGAGCGAACCGAACGTGTTGCGACTTCTCCCGCCCCTGTGTTTAAAGACCGCTGAGGTTGACCTGTTTGTGAATGAGTTGCAAGCAATTGCCGGCAAACCAAAGGATGAATAATGAGTCTCAGTTGGTTTGACGTCACCGGATTTGCGGGCGTGGTGCTGATCGTAATCGCCTACTTGTTGCTGCAGCTCAACAAACTGCCGAGCACCGCGCCGGCTTATTCTTTGCTCAATGCCTTGGGCGCGATGCTGGTGATGATTTCGCTGTTGTTCGACTTCAACCTATCGGCTTTTTTGATGGAAGCTTTCTGGTTCTTGATTAGTTTGTTCGGTCTGACACGATCGTTGGTATCCAGGCCAGGGCAGTAGCCCCAGGCCGAGGCCGTTACCCAGGCCGGGGCAGTAGTAGCCGCAGGCCGGGGCAGTAGCCCGACCGTAAGGGAGGGCGTAACTCTGAACTACAAGCCTGCAGTTAGAGTTCAAGCTTCAGCTTGCGTCTTTGCGAACCAAACCCCAACTGCAGCCTGATTGCCACGGATGAAACACTTTTTAACCACCGCCGATTGGTCTCGTAATGAACTCGATGCCCTGATCAATTCAGCATTGCAGTTCAAGCAGAGTCGCGCCGACCTGAATTCGCCGGGTCCCCTCGCTGGGCGGTCCGTCGCGCTGGTGTTTTTCAATCCCAGTCTGCGCACCCGCGCATCGATGCAAATTGGCATTCATGAAATGGGTGGAAATGCCGTAGTGCTCGAGCCAGGCGGAACGAGCTGGACCCTCGAACATCGTGATGGCGTGGTCATGGATGGCGATAAGACTGAGCACGTGGCCGAGTTTGTACGCGTGCTGGGGCGCTACTGTTCGGCCATTGGTGTAAGAACATTTGCCGCGCTTAAAAACTGGGCGGAGGAACGGACCGACCCGGTCCTGACATCGTTTGCAAAGTATTCCGAAGTTCCCATCGTTAACCTGGAGTCCGCGATGCATCACCCGTGTCAGTCGATGGCTGACATGATGACGATTCGCGAAAAGCTCGGCGGCGGACGCAAGCGCGTGGTCCTCACATGGGCCTGGCATCCAAAGCCTCTACCGATGGCAGTGCCGAATAGTTTTATTCTCGCGGCTGCGCAGATGGGCCACGATGTGATGATCGCCCACCCAAAATCTTATGAGCTTGACGACAAACTGATGGCGACAGTTAAAGAGAAAGCCGTTGAAGCAGGAGGCACTCTCGAAGTCACGGACGAAATCGACAACGCCTTTGAAGGCGCTGAAGTCATTTATGCCAAGAGCTGGGGCAGCAAGAATTTTTACGGCGCCGCGGAAACAGATGTCGCTGAACGATCTCAATATCGCGACAAGTGGATTGTGGATGAGGCAAAGATGGCACGAACGAACCACGGTATCTTCATGCACTGTTTGCCGGTCCGAAGAAACGTTATCGTTACTGACGGAGTGATCGACTCGCCCGCTTCGGTCGTGATTGACGAAGCGGAGAATCGGCTGCACGTGCAGAAGGCTATCCTGGAGAGTTTGTTACCTCGCGTTTAGCGCGGAACTTGTGCCCCGGCCGGGCGGACAAGTCCACTCGGTAAACGGAATGCAGTAGCGGGAGCCAAAGCGGATATGAATGAGATGACCAATACTAACGAAGTCGGCGATCAACTGAGGCTTGATTTACTTCGCGAAGCGCTGCCTTACATCCAGCGGTTCAAGGGTCAGACTTTTGTCGTAAAGCTTTCAGGTAAGGCCACCGAAGACCGCGAAAACCTTAGCTCGCTCGCCCAGGAGCTAGCCTTACTTCACCAGGTGGGCATGCGTATCTGCGTGGTCCATGGAGGCGGAAAACAGCTGAACGACCTCGCTCTGCAAATGGGGGTCGAGCAGACGATTATTGAAGGCCGGCGCGTCACCGACGATGCGACCCTCGAGATGGCCAAGATGATCTTCGCCGGCAAGATAAATACCGACATCCTCTCAGCCTTGCGCAACCGTGGAATCGAAGCCGTGGGATTGTCAGGAGTTGACGGCAACATCGTGCACGCCGAACGCCGGCCACCGAAGGAAGTACTAAACCGAGAAACAGGTGTGCGGTCGCAAGTTGATTTCGGACACGTCGGCGACGTTGTGAAGATCAACTCGCGTCTGCTGACCGTCCTGCTCGACCAGGGTTATCTGCCAGTCATCTCTTCCCTGGGCGCGGACGCCGAAGGCACGGTCTTCAATATCAACGCTGACACCATCGCTGCCGAAATCGCGGCGCAGTTGAGGGCAGAAAAACTAATTCTGCTTTCCGATGTTGATGGTCTCTATTTGCGACCGGGCGAACCTGCCACAAAACTTTCCCGCCTCACCGCTGAAGAGGCTGAAGCGATGATCACTAACGGCACGGCCACGGGAGGAATGATTCCCAAGCTACAGAGTATTGTTGAACTCCTTCGGCGCGGCGTTCACAGCGCGCATATTCTGAGCGGCACATCTCGCAATGCACTGCTTACGGAAATCTTCACCGACAGCGGCACCGGCACAATGATCGTCGCATCTTAACAATCGAGGCGTAACGTAAATCTTTAGAGGGCCGATAAGCCAATCTTGGCGAGGCTGGCGTTTAGCGTTGCGCGCTCGATCCATATTTCCGCAGCCAACAAGTCTAAGTAAATTCTTTTTAGATCATCCACCTGACTCTGAAGATAAGCGCTTTCAAGTACTGAGATTGATCCGCCCAGGCGCAATCCCTGACTCGTCGCGAGTGCACGTGCTTTGCGGTCGTCGATCAGCGCCAAGCCAGCTGACAACTCTTTTGCCAGGATGATAGTTGAGACCTCCCCACTGCCAAGGTTTGAATACCTCTGCAAGAGAAGCGGTGTGGGGCCGGTGATTCGTGAAACGTGAATCCAGCTAGCGTTGGCCGTTTCGAGCGCTCCGGCTCGGCCAGCGCCTTTCACTACTACTTCATCCCAGACTTCTCGTGAAATGGTAATTTCAGTGAAGAGCTTGCGAAGGAGTTCAAAATGTCCAACTTTGGCGAGGGTGATAAGGGGCGTGGCATTCGAGACAACTATCAAAGGTTGCAGCTTTCGAGACCTGTTTAATCCTTCGCAGAGTCCTCAACCTCAAAGTCCAATTCGACCTTGCGTTCTCCGGCGAATTCCATGAACTCAGCGATTGATACGCCACCCAACTCAGCAGCTCGACCCAGCGAGACACTCCTCTCGCGGTAAAGCTCAAGAGCCAGAAGTTTAGCTACTTCTTCCGATCTTCGCTCAGCAGGTACCCTCGCAGCCTTGAGCAATTCGTCTGAGATCTTGATTTCTACACTTGCCATTTAGGCGAGTCTAGGAGTTCATCCAGACCCTGTCAATCGATCCACTGCGGTTTTAAAACATCCCTCGGCGTGCAGTATACTGGCCAAGAATCCCGAGTCGGAAGAGCACTCTACCCAGCAGATGAATCGAGGATTTACAAGAATCTTTGCATTCATCCAGCGAACAAAGTGGATAACGAAGCTATCGCCAGACGGTTTTATCGCCTTGCCGCGTTGATGGATATTCGCGGCGACGATCCTTTCCGTCTGCGTTCGTATCGAAACGCTGCCGAAGCGATTGAGACCTGGCCCACGCAATTAAAACAAATCGCCGCGGATGAAGGGATTGCCGGTTTACAGTCAATCCCCGGGGTGGGTAAAGCAATCGCCGGGAAGATCGTTGAGTTGTTTGAGCGAGGCACGTTCAATGCCTGGGAACGACTCACTGCAGAAACGCCAGAGAGTGTGTTAGACCTGCTAGAGATTCCGGGGATTGGTCCAAAGACCGCGGCCCTGCTTCACCAAAAGTTCAAAGTTTCATCGCGAGAAGAGCTGAAGAAATTTGTTGATGGCGGCGGGCTCGAGATGGTAGACGGGATTGGCCCAAAGACTGCGGAGAGGATCAAAGACAGCCTCTGACACAAGCTAGTAGTTCAGAGTTCAAGCTTCAGCTTGTGTTTTTCGGTAGCCAACTCGGCAGCGCTTGGGCACAAGCGAGTAGTTCAGGGTTCAAGCTTCAGCTTGTGTCTTTCGTCCGCAATCGTGCCCCATACAACACCGCTTGCAATCCCTGAAAACGCCTACCGCAGTCCATAGCTTGCCTTTCATTCGCAAAATTTATACAGGTTCGCCATGTACGACTGGCGAAAGATGTCGGAATTAGACAGAACACGCGCTCTTCAACTTCGAAAGGCCCGCAGGCTTCCCTGGCACACACCGCCGCATCTTGACTTCACTGTGGCCAAGCAGTATTTGATCTCCGCTTCCTGCTATGAACATGCTGCTGTGATTGGGAAAAACCCGGAACGGATGACGGAATGCGAATCAGACATTCTCACAATTTGTGATGACCTCTGTTCACGCATTTATGCGTGGTGCATACTTCCAAATCACTATCATGCTTTGGTAAGAACCGAGCGTATCAAGGAACTCCGGCACAGACTTGGACAGTTCAACGGACGCTCTTCCTTCAAATGGAATGGTGAGGATGAACGGCGCGGTCGCAAGGTTTGGTACAACTGCTTCGAAAGGGCGATGAAGTCAGAGCGACATTTCTGGACTACTCTAAATTACGTTCACCACAATCCGGTGCATCATGGGTACGTTAAGAAGTGGACAGATTGGCCATGGTCCAGTGCCCGAAGATACCTTAATGAAGTCGGCTTGGAGCGGGCCAAGCGCACTTGGTTAGACTACCGGATTCTAGACTATGGTAAGAAATGGGATATATAGTGTCACCCAAGGTGCGAATGCTTGCTTCTTTATCGTTACCCTTTTGTTGGGTGAGGAAGACGCAAACTAAAGTTTGAACTCTGAACTACTAGCCCAAACCAAAAGAGAGCCCATGAAAAAAATTAAACGTCGCGACTTCATGCGCGACAGCGCCGTCGCCGGACTAACGCTAGCCTCGGCAAAATCGTCAGTCGCGCAGTTTCCAAATATCCTGATCCAATCAGGTGTTAAGCCGGTAGTTGTGGCGTCGGCCAATGGCAATCGTTTCAAAAACGGCGGCGCTATGACTTCGGTGCAAAAGGCGTTCACGATGATGACGCAGGGGGCTGACGTCCTGGACGCGGTTATCGCGGGCGTGAATATCTGTGAACTCGATCCACTCGACGACAGCGTTGGGTATGGCGGATTGCCGAATGCCGACGGCGTCGTGCAGCTTGATGCCTCCTGCATGCATGGGCCAAAGAAGCGGGCCGGCGCAGTCGCCTCATTAGAGGGCGTGCGCACTCCGTCAAATGTGGCGAAGGCAGTGTTGGATTACACTGATCATCACTTGATCGTCGGCAAGGGTGCGCAAACATTTGCGCGCAACATGGGGTTCAAAATCGAAGACGATCTGAACACCGAGAATTCCCGCAGGCTTTGGTTGGAGTGGAAACGTCGCACCGACCCGTCTCACTATCTCGACCCGAAGACGCGAGCTGAAGTTTGGCGACGCGAGGGGTTGAAGATGGTTGAGGAGGGGTTAATCGATCGCGAACACTACTACGGCACAATCAATTGCAACGGGATAAATTCGAAGGGTGAGATTTGTGGCGTCACCACCACCAGCGGACTTTCCTGGAAGATTCCCGGACGCGTGGGCGATTCGCCCATCCTTGGGGCCGGACTGTATGTCGACGGAGACGTGGGCGCCGCGGGTTCAACCGGCAGAGGCGAAGCCAATCTTTACAACCTCTGTTCGTTTCTTATCGTCGAGGAAATGCGCAGGGGTAAGCAACCGAAGGACGCAGGCATGGAAGCGCTTCGCCGCATCAAGGTCAACACCGTCGAGAAACGTCTGCTCAACAGCAAAGGCAATCCAAACTTCGGCATCAACTTCTACATCATCAACGCTAAAGGGGAGCACGCCGGGGTCTCAATGTATCCAGGCGCGTCCTACGCCATGTGCAACGACAGTGGTCCGCAAACACTTAAGAGCGATGCGCTACTGACTGGACGCGCTAATGAATGATGGGCGACTAGTAACAGGCGTATAGAGTACAGCCTTCAGGCTGCTTCTTGGCGACCAAGCCTCGACGGAGCTTGGGCTTACTCCTTGCCACGCCGCGCAAGCTAAAACTTGTATTCAATACGCCTGTTGCGTAGATCGGGGTAGCAACGGAGTCAGTGTGCGCCGCTGACCGCGAGGCGTCTGGTCTCAGTTTGCCGTTTAACGATCACAAGCGTGATGTCGTCAGCAGCTTGCGTGCCCTGTGAGAATTTCGTCAGCGCGGATTCTATTCGATCGCGAATACCCGCGGCCGAAGCGTCAACGTTACGAGATACCACTTCGTAGAGCCTCGTCGGTCCAAACTCTTCACCGTTCGGACTCGCCGCTTCAGTCACGCCGTCGGAATAAATCACCAGCACGTCGCCCATCTGCAAAGTGGTCCGGCCTTCGCGGTAATCGGCATCGGCTTTGATGCCCAGAGGCAAGCCTCCCGAAGCGAGTTGCTCAACGGTCCCCGCAGCATGAACGATGAGTGGTGGATTATGACCGGCGTTCAGAAACGAGACTGCTCCTGATTCGGGATCAAGCTCGGCATAGAAGAGAGTGATAAAGCGATTCGGCGGAATGTTGTCGGCCAGATAGCGATTGACCGCTGAGATCGTTTCCACGATCGTGTCGTGCGAACCAGTCTGCGCGTGAATCGCTGCATGCAGCGACGACATCAGCAGGGCTGCGGCAGTTCCCTTTCCTGAAACGTCTCCCAGCGCAATCACCAGACGGCCATCGTCTCGCTCGATGAAATCGTAGTAGTCACCGCCAATTTCGTAACACGGAAAACTAATGCCCTGCAGCTCGTAACCGGCGACAACCGGAGGCGCTGCCGGCTGAAACCGCTGTTGGATTTCACTGGCGAGTTGTAGCTCGCGCTCGAGGCGCTCCTGCTGAAAGCGCGCTTCTGTAAGTTTCGCGTTCTCGACGCGAATGGCCGCCACCGACGCCAGAGTAGTTAACACTTTTAGGTGGTCTTCGGTAAATCTGCCTTCAGCGATTGGCGAGTCGGCGTAGATGATGCCGAAAACCTTTTCCGAAACACCAAGGGGCACTGCCAACACCGATCTCACGCCCTGCAGTACCATTGTGCCACTCGCGAAACGTGGATCGTGTTGCGCATCGGACGTGAGCACAGAATTACCCCGCATTACGACTTCATCCATCACGTTGCGGCTGACGCGAATTTCGCCGACTTCGCCAACCCGATCCCGCAAACGCGCCACCGCCACTTTCAACTCTTCGTTGGCTTCGTCGCGCATCATCAGGAGACAGCGATCAGCGGGGACAGCTTCGAACACGAGAGAGACGATCTGTTCGAGGGTCTCACTGAGTGTGTTTGAAGCCAGCAAAGTAATACCTACCTTGCTGATCAGCGCGAGCAAGTCGCCTTCCCTGGCGACGCGTTCGGCCACCCTCTCTTCGGGTTTTGTGCGGGCGCCCTCGATTGCCTCCAACAGGCCTGAGGTCGTCCGGTCGCCGGAGGCCAACGCGATTGTGGCTTCAGGAAGAGAGGTAGACGAATTGTCCGTGATCATCGTGGCGCCCATACTCGAGTGGTAGGAGCCATCGTCGAACACGATTTCAGTTTCACCGATTTGGATACGGCTACCGGCAGTAAGAGGGACAGTGCCTTCGACTGTGCTGCCGTTGTACAGCGTGCCGTTGGCTGAGCCAAGATCCTGCAGGAAATACTCTTCACCTTCACGACGCACCTCGGCGTGAACGCGGGAAGCGAAGGGGTCAGGGATGCAAAGGTCGTTGCGCGCGGAACGGCCGAGCGTGATTCGTAGTCTGCCGAGGGGGAAACGATCAGGCGCGCGGTCGGGGTATTTGACGATTAGCTCAGCCATCTGGTCTGATTTCAGATCTCGGATTTCAGATTCTAGATTCGATTCTGATTTGAGATCTTAAAATCTCAAATCCAAAACAAAGTTTAGGGACTTTTATCTCCGCAACGCCGGTCCATCCCGCACGACGATTGTGCCGCCAATCAGATCGTGAAGGCCGCGGCCGCGCTTGGTGAACGCGGCTGCCAAAAAGCCTATACCTAAAGTTAGAAATGAAGCCGGGTAGCCCACGAAGTGGCGCAGGAATGCTCGCCCTATTCCAATCTCGCCTCCATCCGCGCGCCGTATTCTGAGGCCAGTGGCCCATTTGCCGGCTGTTAATCCAGTAAGGCCGGGCAGCAACCCCAGATTCAGGGCCGCCGCGAGAAGCGCCAGGACAATTCCAATCGTTTCCGACGAATTGCCTGCGGAGCGTGCTCCGCCACCCAACAGACGACTGACGAGTGTGCTAAAGGCGACTATCGCAACCAGAATAATGTAATCGACCAGAATCGCGCCGCACCTTAAAGAGAATGGTGCGCGTACTGCCGGTACTGAATGAACTACCGGACGCGGCTTCAATTTTTGCGGTGGTCTTGCCGTTTCAACTCTAGCGGTCATTAAATGTTTGTCAGTCTCTTTGTCAGTGGTCAGTTGTTCGTTGTCAGTTGCTTGCTTTGTACTTTGTACTTTGTACTTTGTGCTTGGTACTTAGTGCTTTGTTCTTTGTTCGTTGCGTTGGTCTGGTCATTGCTCGTCTAAGATCTTTCGCTCATTCCGCACAGCCGTTTCAGAAGTGCAAAGAACAAAGCACAAAGCACAAGCCAGCACAGCACTAGGTGATTACAACTGACCACTAACACCTGACAACTGACTACCCTAAAAGAAAGTGCAAAGTCGTTTCGCCGAGACGAAGCTTGTCGCCACTGTCCAGGACTCGTGGCTGACGTGGTGCAAGTCTCACCGAATCGTTGATAACGGTCCCGTTAACCGATCCCAAATCTTCTACCAAAAACGTTTCGCCTTCGCGCCAGATTCTCGCGTGCCGGCGAGATACTTTTGTTTCCGGGTCGAATCTTGAAAGATCAATCTCTGGAAAAACGTTTGAATGCGGATCGGTGCGGCCCAGGAGATTATTGTCCTTCTGCAGAACGAACGAAGCATCAAGCTCTGTCGTTCCGGCCACCACCAGTTTCGCAGTCGGACGCGCCGCCCTCAAAGTGGCGCTGGATCCGGCGCCTGCCATTGGCTGACGCGCTCCGCAATGCGCACAGAAAACATCGTCGGCGGCAATTCTCCCTCCGCAAAAACCACAATAGACGGTTTGCACCTGAACGGTCTCACTGCCCACATGCGAAACGGCAGTTCCGTAAGTTACCTGGCCGGACATCAGCTTTTCCAGATGGCTTGCAAGTGCATCGCGCATCGCGCCGGCTGAGGCGAAACGATCTTCTGGCTTGTACTCCACTGAACGCATCAGGATCTGTTCGATCTCGCTCGAGAGTGACGGTGTGATCTGGCGCGGCCGCGGGTTTTTCGTAAAGTCAAAAATGAGCAGCGGATTGTCCTGCGGGTCAGAACCGGTGAGCAGGTGAAACATTGTAGCGCCCAAACTATAAACGTCTGAACGCGGCTCCACGCGGCCGCCGAAAAGCTCAGGAGGCGCGTAGCCCATAGTGCCGACCGCGGTCACGCCCTTTTCTTCCTGCTTCACCCAGCGGGCGATGCCGAAATCAATCAGCATGATGCGACTGGTATTTCCGTCGATCATCAGATTCGCCGGTTTGAGATCGCGGTAGATAATTGGCTTCGGCCTGCTGTGGAGATACTGCAAAACATCAGCGGTCTGCATTCCCCAGTCAACGACGGTCCTTTCATCGATTTTTCCGCCAGGGGCGTTGCGTAGCCGCGAGGCCAGATCGCCGCCCGAGATGAACTTCATCACTAAGTAGAACCGACCAAGCTTCTCGTCGTAAAAATAGTCGTAGATGGTGGGAATCGAGGGATGTTCCAGCGAAGTTAGCAGCAACGATTCGCGCTTGAAGTCTCCGATGGCTTTTTCATGCATCGCCGGATCGAGGTGTGCCTCGACCATCTCTTTGACGGCGCGCGGCGCATCGCCAAGGTTGCGATCTTTGGCCAGGTAAACAGCGCCCATGCCGCCTCCGCCAATACGGCGGACGAGCTCGTAACGCGAATTCAAAACACTGCCGGGGTCAAGTTGTTTAACCGCCGGTTGATGGCCGCCGGTGGTTCCTTTTTGAGTATGTTTGACGTTGGACTGGACCTCGACCTCGTCGGTTGAGTGGCCGCCCAGAGACTGCTCCGAGAGGAAAACGTTCTCGTCTGTTTCCGCCAGCTCCTTAGGCACCTCAGGGGCGGGCGCGGCACCAGTGCCATCGGCATCAAGCCCCGGCGAAACCTGCGAAACCACAGGGTTCTTCGTCCCGCAGTTGCTGCAGAACGCTTCGCCTGGCACCGTAGCCGTACCGCATTCGAGACACTTAGACATTATTGAGGCCCGTCACAATGTATATAGCCCTGACAATTTGCTGCCGAAGTTACCTAACCATTTGAAATCGCAAAAAAGTTTTCCCGACAATAATTTCGTCGCCGTCTCTCAGCTGATGGCGTTCACCCGGTGGCAGGCGCCGCCCTCGATTAACAAAGGTCCCATTAGTTGATCCCAAATCCTCTAGAAAATATTGTCCCTCAGTCATGGTGATGCGTGCGTGCCGGCGTGACACCTTCGCTTCGGGATCGTCGGAATCCAAATCCACGTCGGGAAAGATGCCGCCGTCGGCGTCCCAACGGCCGATCTCCGATTCGTCGGCGCTCAAAGTGAATTGCTTCCCGACTGACTTCCCTCGCTCGATTACCAGCCTGGCGTGGACCTTGGCATTTGACTTCGACGGCGAGGGAACATTTACCCCTGCCGCGGCCTTGCCTGCGACTTCCGGTTGCGGAACCTGTGCGTGAGATCGAGAACCGTTCTGTCCTTCCGGCTCAGCCTTGAAAAGATTTGCGCCTGAAGGATGAAGACCAGAACTGGAGCGCGGGTTGGGTCGAAGGGGCGCCCCACACTCATCGCAATACTGGGCGCCGTCGAGGTTCTCGGTTTTGCACCTTTCACACGTAATCATCGTTTTTCGGGAGTTTTGCGACTCACGCCCAATCAGCGTTAGATTCTCAGCTTGTACGCCAGAACTGAGTCCAGGAACGGTGGGTCATTCTAGCGCGAAAGCATTCGACTCGCCAACGGCAAGGTTTTCTTAGAATGCATTGATGGCGCATAATTAGGCACCGTGATGTTTTGGCCCCGCATCAAATGCGCATATTTGAAACTGTTTCCGAATTTTTGACGTAAGAGTTAGGCGAACGGAAACGGCCTGAAGAACTAAGCTTTTTGCCCGATAGTAGCGTTTTATTTCAGGTAAGATTTAAACCCCCCAGACGAAGGAATTAAGTCATGGCTTTGACCCGGAAGAAGAAGATTATTATCGCGGTTTCGGCGGTCGCGGTTTTAGGTCTGATCATCATTATCAGCGTGTTTGCGAGCCGCAAGGAAGAACCAGAAGTAACGACAGTCAAATTGGATGTGAAACCCGAGCTGCGGCAAACCGTGACGGCCTCAGGCGAGGTCAGACCGATTCGTTACATTAAGCTGACTAGCGAAGTCGCCGGCCGTATTGAGGAAATCTATGTAAACCCGGGCGACCAGGTGATTCTGGGCAAACCCCTGGTGAGGATTGATCCGACCCAGCTTCAGTCGAGTCAGGAAGCGCAATGGGCCGCGGCTCAGGGCGCTATGAACGATATCCAGAATGCCCGGAATGCTGTCGCGTCGGCACAGCAGGGTCTGGTCGTGTCGGAAGCATCTGTAGCATCGGCGCGCCAACAATTGGTGTCTTTGCAGACTTCCGTAGATCGCGCCCAGGTTGATCTCAATACCGCCCAACGAGAGTTGAAACGCTATAGCGACCTCATCGAAGCGGGAGTTGCTTCCCGGTCAGAGTATGACGCCGCTAAGGACCGTTTTGATCAAGCGAAGATTGCCTTACAGACGGCCAGAGCGAATCTGGAGACGCAACGAATTGCGGTGAAGGAATCGCAGGAAAGAGCGAACCTTCAGAAGGTCGCGGTCCAGGAAGCCAAGACCGGTATCAGGTCATCCGAGATGCGCGCCAATCAACAATCAGCCTTGCTGCGAGGCCAGTCGAGTCAACGGTCGAAGGCAACGCAGATCTCGCCGCTGAACGGCGTCATCGCTGACATTCCTACGCGCGTCGGTGAGTACGCGGTGGCGAGTCTGTCTAGTACACCGCTGATGACCATCGCCGACATGTCCACCATCAACGTGGAAGTCAACGTCGATGAAACTGAAATCTCCAACGTCGAGGTCGGCCAGCACACGAAAGTCAAAGTTGATGCACTGGGCGACAAAGAGATAACCGCAGTGGTAACGCAGAAGAACCCGCTGGCCGTTTCCAAGTCGGATACGCAAGGCGGACTTTCAAATCGCGTAAACGTGCAGGAAGCAAAGGAATTTAAAGTTACGGTTGAGCTGCGGGATATGCCGGATGAAATTCGCAACGCTCTTCGTCCGGGTATGAGCGCTACAGCAACCATTACTACCAAAACCAAAAACAGCGTTGTCGCCGTGCCGCTTGAAGCCATCGTGGAAAAAGCTGCTCCGCCACCTTCACCAGCAGCTGCCGGCAGTGCGCCGACGCCGCAGCCGACTGGCGAAAGAGCGAAGAGCCTCAAAGGTGTTTACGTTATCGAAGGTAACAAGGTGAGGTTTATTGAAGTGACAACCGGAATCACGGGTGAAGCTGACATCGAAATCACCAGTGGCGTACAGTCAGGTCAGGAGATAGTGCGCGGGCCAAGCCGTGTGTTGAAGACACTCAAAGACGGTATGACCGTGAAACGACAGACACGCAAGCCCGGTAACTCCAATTCAAACGAGGGCGCCTAATGAGCAACGTCACACTAGCAACTCCTCCGGCGCCCACTGTCGTGCAAGCGGCTAACCCCGCTCCGGGACACAACGTCACTTCACTGATCTCGATGCGCAACCTCTGGAAGACCTACCAGATGGGCGCTGAGCAAGTACACGCCCTGCACGGCGTTTCGTTTGACGTGAAGAAGGGTGAGTACATCGCCATCATTGGACCATCGGGCTCAGGCAAGTCAACCTTAATGAATTTAATTGGCTGTCTCGACACACCGAGCCAGGGCGAGTACTGGTTAAATAGTAAGAATGTGTCGGAGATGGACGATGATGAGCTGGCGCGTATTCGCAATCGGGAAGTCGGCTTCGTGTTTCAAACATTCAATTTACTTGCCCGCGCCTCCGCACTTCATAATGTTGAATTACCGCTGATTTACGGGGGTATCGGCTCCACACAGCGTCACGAAATGGCGGAGAAGGCTTTGGCCGCCGTTGACCTCGCTGACCGAATGATGCACCGTCCAAACGAACTTTCCGGCGGACAGAGACAGCGCGTGGCCATCGCCCGCGCGTTGGTCAACCACCCTTCAATCCTGCTCGCAGACGAACCTACCGGCGCACTCGACTCGCACACAAGTATGGAGATCATGGACCTTTTCGAGCGGTTGCACGGAGAAGGCAATACGATCATCGTCGTCACACACGAACACGACATCGCCGCACGTGCGCATCGCATCATCTCTATTCGTGACGGGTTAATCGAAAAAGACGAGAAGATTCGGTAGCCGCGTTTCACAAGCTTCTCCTTGGAGTGCGCCGCCTTGTCGGCGCTTTGGCCTTGGGGCGGCCTGGCGCCCCATCACGCCAAAGAGTCACCTAGTTTTTTCAGCGGCCATCTAAGGCTGATGAGGCTGACTAGTCGCAGCGGGGGCCAAAGCGCCGACAAGGCGGCGCACTCCAAGGAGAAGCCCATTCCCAACCTGAGAGCACACCAAGGTCTCTGCTTTCGCCCTGGCCGTTTACTCCCGCCTCTGTCCTGATTCTGTACCGCTATCCTGCAACCATAAGGTATGCTAAGCCGTATTAATCACCCGTGAAATTTATCGAAACACTCAAACTGGCTGTTGCGGCCATCTGGGCACACAAGCTGCGCTCTGCGCTAACGCTGCTGGGCATGATCATCGGCGTCATGGCAGTGGTCGTCGTTTATTCGCTGATTCAGGGCTTTAACACCTATGTTGACGAAAAAATCGCCGGCATCGGCGCGAAGTCGTTCAACGTGCAACGCTTCAACCCGCTCGAGGACTTCAAAGATACTGACACTATTGCCGCCGCCCAACGCCGTAACAAAGACCTGACCATGGATGAGTTTGAGTATCTGAAAGAAAGGGCGACGCTGATCGGGAAGATCGGCGCCAGGGCCCGCGGTACACCTTCAGAAATAAAACGGGGGGACCAGGTCCTCGAAGATGTTTTCGTATCAGGCGCGACATCAGCGATTGCTGATATTGAGAATCGCGATATTGCCGACGGGCGTTTTCTGGTTGACGCGGAGAACGACGCGGCGCAGCGTGTGGCATATCTCGGAGCAGACGTGGCCGATAAAATGTTTCCGGCGGGAAGCCCAGTCGGTCAGGAGCTAACAATCGCCGGAATGCCATACCGGGTCATCGGTGTCGAAGTTGCGAAGGGCACTGTCTTTGGGATTCCGCAGGACAATTTCATAGTCGTGCCTTTGAAGACCTACGCAAACAATTTCGGCTCATTGATTCGCCAGCGTTCGCTCTATTTTGTGGCGACTTCCAAAACGGACGACACCTTCAACGATGCCGTGGACGAGGCGCGGTTCCTGATGCGCGTGCGACGTAAGCTTGAGCCAAAGGAGAAAGACAACTTCGGCATCGTTACGCCTGACGCGATCACAGGCCTTCGCGATCGCTTGTTTGGGACCATCTTCCTCGTCGCCATTGCCGTGCCCAGCATCGCTCTACTGGTCGGCGCGATCGTTATCATGAATATCATGCTGGTTTCCGTCACCGAGCGAACAAAAGAAATCGGAATTCGAAAATCCCTGGGCGCGCGGCAAATGGACATACTGAAGCAGTTTTTGGTGGAGGCGGTATCGCTATCGGCCATTGGAGGCGCCGTCGGTGTCATGATCGCCTGGCTTATTGGGCGGGTGTTGACGGCAATGTTTTTCCCGACTGCCCTCTCTCCCGGCGCGATTGGCATTGCGGTGGGAATATCGATGCTGGTTGGGGTAGCGGCCGGTGTTTTTCCAGCCTGGAAAGCCGCGCGGCTCGATCCGATTGAGGCATTGCGCGCAGATTAGGGAGCGTTCGTCGTTAGTTGTCGGTTGTCAGTACTTTGGTTGTTCTTAATGCTTTGTTCTTTGTGCTTTGTACTTTGCGCTTGGTTTAGTGCCTGACTTAGCCGAAACATCCGTAAGAAAAAGCGAAGAACAAAGAACAAAGTACAAAGGACAAAGCACCAACAACTAACGACTATCAACGATCAAAAAAGCAATGAAACTCATTCGAAGTGACATTTACGAAAACCTAAGGATGGCGCTTTCAACGCTGCTCGCAAATAAGCTCCGTTCCTTCCTGACGGTTTTCGGTGTGGTTATCGGTGTGATCACTGTCATGCTGATTGCCTCGATCATCAGCGGCATCGACGTTTCCATAACCAAGGAAGTGGAGTCGTTTGGCACCCGCTCGATCTTCATTAGCAAGTACAACCCGGGCATACATGTCGGCCGCATGTCGCGCGAAGAGCGCATGCGCAAGGAACTCACCTATGACGACGCGATCGCGCTTTCAACTCTTCCGGCAGTTGAATTGTCAGTTCCCTTTCTCGATATCACGAACAATTTCTTTGGCCAGAAGCTAATGGTGTCGGGTGGCGGCAAGACGACTGCGGGAGTGGCCCTGCAGGGCACGCTGCCGGAGTTTGAACGCGCCGGAACTCAGGTGGTTTCGGAGGGCAGGTTTTTCTCGCAAAGTGAAAACGACACCAAGCAGGACGTTTGTGTTGTTGGTTCAAAGGTCGCCGACGATTTCTTCCCCTTTGGGTCGCCTGTGGGCCAGACGATCAAGATTGGTTCGGATGAGTTTCGCGTCGTGGGGACATTGCAGAAGCGCGAACAGTTTCTCATCAGTGGCGGCAGCGATGATCAAAACAACGTCATCTACCTTCCCTTCAGCGTCGCCAAGAAACTAAAGCCTAACGCCGACGACATCTTTATTCTCGCTGTCGGTAAAGCGGGAATGATGGATGAAGCGAAAGATCAGGTGCGGGATATGTTGAGAGTGCGCCGCCAGGTCCCATTCGCTGCGGCTGATAACTTCGGCATGGAAACCTCCGAGAGCATTCTCAACAACTTTCGCTCGATTACTGCCGGGCTGGCGATCGCGATGGTTGTCATCTCTTCGGTTGGCTTGATGGTGGGCGGGATCGGGGTGATGAACATCATGCTGGTTTCGGTAACTGAACGAACTCGCGAGATTGGTATTCGCAAAGCGATCGGCGCCCGGCGCAGCGACATCCTGTGGCAATTTCTGATTGAAGCCGCCACCCTCACCGGCATTGGTGGCATCGTGGGGCTCTCTATCGGTTGGCTCCTGACACTCCTGCTCCGTCTCTTGCTTCCCTCATACGTACCCATCTGGGCCCCTATCGGTGGACTTGTTGCCAGCGTCGGTATCGGTCTGCTGTTTGGAATCTGGCCGGCGTGGAAGGCCGCGCGATTGGATCCGATTGAATCGCTGCGCTATGAGTAGCACTCACAATCCAGGCTGACTACTAACGGGGCAGTAGCCCGACCGTTAGGGAGGGCGTCGGGTTAACGAGGCTATCGTTGCGCCCTCCCTAACGGTCGGGCTACTGCCCCGCTCCGCGTGTTAGCCGCCGAGTCTGGACCCAGGCGACTGCTCGAGTCAAAAGACAAAGGGCACCAGGGAATTAACCTGGTGCCCTCTCGGTTGTTGATGGTGAGGATACGCCCTCCCTGACGGTCGGGCTACTGCCCCACCCTACGATATAAAGCTTGAGAACAACGTCGCGAAGATCATCCCAAGGATCAATGCCAGTATCCAAAGGAGTATCGCCACACTCCAGCCGGCGCTGGAGCTCACCTTTGTTCCGGCGTTAGTTAACGCTTTCGCTCTCAACCACAGTCCGTAAAAAGACAACACACCGATCGACGCACCAAGCACGAAGAGCGCCGGACGTTCTCCCGGGGTAAACAAAATTCCCAGGTTGTCTGTTACCAGTGTCTCCTGGCCAAGAACGGGATGAATGTCACCGGGATCTTTTACGTAGAGGATTACCAAACTTAACAGTTTGGAAATAACAATAACCGGCAGGTTGGCGTACAGCACTGCCGCAAACGCTTGCCAGAAATTCAATTTGCCGCCGAAAGCCAGCACGCCAACGAAACATAGACCGGCCACGAAACAGTTCATCACAAACACGCCGACAAAACTTTGCGCGGCAGTGAGAATTCTTCGCGTGGGCACCGTTGCTCCCTGAAGCGCATCCTGTTTCGTGGCTTCCATTGCCTCCGCCGGTGGCTTGATCGGACTCTGTTCGAGTTTCTCCATCGTGTATTCCACGATGCGCTCGGGAGTCAAACGCTGGAAGAACGCGTTCGCATAGGCCAGATTAACGAGGGCGATAACCAGAAAAGCCGCGAGCCAATACGGATGAGATCGCAAGTTTCTGAACACCCGAGTCGGCTCATAAAAAACACCCAGGACTTTTTGCACTCCCGACATTGGCGGCTCATTCGGATCCGGTACCGGCAAACGAATGAAGCTGAGGGCAAAGAGCAGCATTCCCCAGAATGCGAAAGAGGCCCCAGTAGTCGCGGCGCCCGGCAGGAGCTTGGCGATAGCGGCTCCAATCAGAATCAATCCCAGGACAAATAAACCGATTGCAACCGGTCGCAGTTTGCCTGGCCGCGGCGCTTGAATCTCTTCAGGCGGTGCGTGGGGCGGCGGTGGTGGTTGAAAGTCAGAGGGGTTCGGATCGCTCATTTGCTTATCCTCCTGATAGTAAGAGGACGGGGAGAAAGCTCCGTCCGAGTCGTTGTTGTGCTAATACGGTCGGTTTGGAGAACTAGTTTCAAGACAATCGTATTTATGAACGGGCTCCGGCACCCAACAAAAGAAGACGCTATCCACGAAATACACTAAAGGACACTAAAAGACACTTGGTGTTGGCTCGTCTGATTTGTGGATCGTATTCTGTCTATTCCGCAATCGGGGCCTCAAACCAACCTGGCACGCGTATGCATGCCACCGTGTGTCCCGGTGAAATTTCTCTGAGCTCAGGATCAATACGCGCACACTCCTCAATAGCTATCGGACAACGTGTGCGGAAGCGACATCCGGAAGGCGGATTGATCGGAGTCGGCACATCGCCCTGCAAGACGATGCGTTCGCGTTTCTGCTTAGGATCCGGAATAGGAATCGCCGAAAGCAGCGCCTGCGTGTACGGATGCAGCGCGCGCGCGTAAAGTTCAGCGGCGCTGGCCACCTCCACGATTCGGCCGAGATACATAACTGCCACGCGATTCGAGATGTGTTCGACCACCGCGAGTCCATGCGAAATGAAAAGGTAGGCCAGGCCGAATTCTTGTTGCAGCTCCTGGAGCAGATTAACTACTTGCGCCTGAACCGAAACGTCGAGGGCCGACACAGGTTCATCGGCGACAATCAGTTTCGGGTTTAGAGCCAGCGTGCGGGCCACGCCAATGCGTTGTCGTTGTCCGCCGGAAAATTCGTGGCTGTAGCGCTTGCGGTAATCGGGATCGAGGCCGACTCGCTTCAGAAGTTCAGCCACGCGATCGCTGCGTTCCTTCTTCGTGCCCACCTTGTGAATTACGAGAGGCTCGCCCACGATGTCGCCCACCTTCATACGTGGGTTCAGCGACGCATAAGGATCCTGAAAAACGATCTGCATTTGCCGGCGCATCTCGCGCAGCTCCGTCTTCCCCAACTTCAACACGTCGCGTCCTTCAAAATCGATCTCGCCCGAGGTCGGTTCGATGAGTCGCAGCAGACAACGTCCGACAGTCGACTTGCCACATCCCGATTCACCCACAAGGCCAAGTGTTTCACCGGGAAAAATGTCGAACGAGACTCCGTCAACCGCGCGTACGACGTCATCGCTGCCTTCCACAGCGAAATGCTTAACCAGCTTCCGCACTTTAACCAGTTGTTGATGATTAGTGGTCATTTCTTAAAAACTAGCCGCCTAGACACCAAGAACGCCAAGTTTAGAAAGGGACCTGAGCCGAATCGGCTGGTCTAATACTCTTCAATTTGATCCTGGCGACCTTGGCGTCCTGGCGGTTCAACCTTACGGTGACAACTTCCGCTCAACCTGATGGTCTGCCGTCACCGCAGCGGCCAAATCGTAAAGCACGCAGCGCACCTTCACCGCACCCTCAAGTTCGTAAAGCGGAATGTCTTCCTCGGTGCAGCGCGGCATTCGATGGGGACAACGCGGCGCGAAGTGACAACCCGGCGGCAGATCAGTGGGACTCGGCACCGTCCCTTCGATTGTTTCCAGGCGCTCCTTTTTCAACACGTCGGCAGCCGTTAGCTTAGGCACCGAACGCAAGAGTCCTTCGGTGTACGGATGCTTTGGCCGGGCAAACAATTCATCAACCGTTGACTCTTCGACAATGCGTCCCGTGTACATCACCGCCACACGATCCGCGACCTCGGCCACAACCCCCAAATCATGCGTGATCAGCAACACTGCTAATTCACGATGTTGTCTAAGCTCCTCGAGCAATTCGAGAATTTGCGCCTGGATAGTGACGTCCAGAGCGGTTGTCGGCTCGTCGGCGATCAAGAGCTTCGGATCGCAGGCCAGAGCCATGGCAATCATCACGCGCTGGCGCATACCGCCCGAAAGTTGATGTGGATAATCATCTGCGCGCCGCGCTGGATCGGGGATGGACACTTCGCGCATCGCGTCGATTGCAGCAGCCCGCGCGGCTTTACGCGAAAGTTTTCGGTGAAGTCGTAGCGCTTCGGCTATCTGCTCGCCGACAGTGAAAACGGGATTTAGCGAGGTCATCGGATCCTGAAAGATCATTGCGATGTCGTCACCGCGGATTTGTCGCATCTCGGCGTCTGAAAGCTTGAGCAGGTTTTTGCCGTCGAAGGTCAGTTCGCCGCCGACAATCTTTCCCGGCGCCGCAATCAAACGCATGATCGAAAGTGCGGTGATCGACTTTCCGCAACCTGATTCGCCGACCAGTCCTAACAACTCGCCTGCGTCAAGATGAAAGCTGACACCATTCACCGCCTTTACCAACCCGCCGCGGGTGGGAAAGTGCGTCTGCAGGTTCTTAACTTCGAGCAGGTGTGACATATCTCTATAAGGGCGGCTCCTTGGAGTGCGCCGCCACGCCACCCCAGCGCGAATGCCGCGCCGGGGACCCCGGTTGTCGGCGCTTTGGCCCGCTGCGACCTGTCGCGGCGCCAATACGCCTGTACTGATAGGAAGCGGCGCCAAGCCTCCGCGGGCCAAAGCGGTGACAAGGCACCGCACTCCAGGGAGGCACCTCCGCCAACGGGGGATGTTTTCTACACCGTCGGCGCTTCTCGGTACTCGCCCCAAACCATCCGCAGTCGATTGCTAATCTCGCCGACAGTAACGTTGGCTTCGACACTTTCCAGGATTCGCGGCAAGAGGTTTTCAGTTCCCCTTGCGGCATCTTCAACCCTGGCCAGTGCGTTCTCGGCCGCGGTGGCGTCACGCCGCCCGCGCACCGCTCGAAGACGGTCAATCTGTTCCTGCTCGATCTTTGGATCCACTCGCAACGTCGGCACGTTCGATTCTTCCGTGGATTGAAATCGATTCATACCAACTACGATGGTTTCCTCGTTTTCGATCGCACGTTGATACCTGTAGGCCGATTCCTGAATTTCACGCTGCACGTAACCTGTTTCAATTGCCCGCAACATTCCGCCCATCGCGTCAATTTTGCCAAGATAGTTATTAGCGCGGTCCTCAATCTCGTTGGTCAAATGTTCAATAGTATAAGAGCCTGCGAGTGGGTCGGCGGTGTCCGCAACGCCGGATTCGTGCGCGATCACCTGCTGCGTCCTTAAAGCAAGACGCGCGGCTTCTTCGGTCGGGAGGGCGAGGGCTTCGTCCATCGCGTTTGTATGCAACGACTGCGTGCCTCCTAACACGGCCGCGAGGGCCTGGATGGTTGTGCGTACGACGTTTACTTCAGGCTGCTGCGCAGTCAGTGACGAACCGGCAGTTTGCGTGTGGAAACGCAGCATCAACGAGCGCTCGTCTCGCGCTTTGAAACGCTCGCGCATAATCCTCGCCCACAAACGGCGCGCGGCGCGAAATTTCGCAATCTCCTCGAGCAGGTTATTGTGGGCATTGAAAAAGAACGAGATGCGCGGAGCGAAATCGTCAATGTCCAGACCGGCTTTCAATGCTGCTTCGACGTAGGTAATTCCATCCGCGAGGGTGAAAGCCACTTCCTGCACTGCGGTCGATCCCGCTTCGCGTATGTGATAACCGCTAATCGAAATGGTGTTCCAGTTCGGCACTTCACGAGCACAGTATGCAAACGTGTCGGTAACCAGGCGAAGCGATGGGGATGGCGGATAAACGTAAGTGCCGCGCGCAATGTACTCCTTGAGAATGTCGTTTTGCAGCGTGCCTTTCACCTTATCAAAGGACACGTTTTGCTTGCGTGCTACTGCCAGGTAAAGACTGAGGAGGATCGCCGCAGTCGCGTTGATGGTCATCGAGGTTGAGACGCTGTCGAGAGGGATGTCATGAAATAGTCGCGACATGTCTTCGAGCGAGTCGATGGCCACGCCAACTTTACCGACCTCGCCGGCGGCGAGTGGATCGTCTGAGTCGAGACCAATTTGCGTGGGCAGATCAAATGCTACAGAAAGCCCTGTGGTTCCCTGTGCCAAAAGATACTTGTAACGCGCATTTGACTCTTCCGCAGTGGCGTAACCGGCATACTGCCGCATGGTCCACAAACGGCCGCGATACATGTTTGGATAGACGCCGCGAGTGAAGGGGAAATCGCCGGGCGAATTGAGATCTTTTTCGTAGTCGAGCGTGTCTGTGTTTGAGGGATTGAAATCGGCGGGGAGATCGATCCCCGAAGGCGTTTCAAAACGCTTGCGGCGCTGTGACTGTGACTTCGTCGTCATGTTTTTCGAAGCCTAGCATAGCGAATAAAGCGTCGCAATTGACTCAATACAGAACCGAGCGCGGTAGCGCCGGGTGCTGGAAGCTACCTTCGACAAAACTGAGCAATACGTTCTCTCCTAAAGTAGCCTCCAGCATCGGGGCGCTACCGCGCTCGGTTCTGTAGTTGAACTCAGGTATTCCAACTCTCGGTGGCGCTCGGCTTTACCTTATGTCAGAGTAGTCGCAAATGAACCAAGTCACGGTAAACAAGCGCGGGGCTGATCGCATTCGCCGCGGACACCTCTGGATCTATCGAAGTGATGTAGTCGACACACGTGAAGCAGCGGGTGGCTCGGTTGTCCGTGTCGTGGACCAGGGCAACAACCTGATTGGCCAGGCTCTCTACAGTGATTCATCCCAAATAGCTCTACGCTTCCTGACTCCGACCGGCGAAGTAATCGACCGCGAATGGTGGCGCACGCGGATCCGCGAAGCAGCGGCTCGACGTAATCGAATAGCGCCAAACACTAACGCTTATCGCCTTATCTACTCGGAGGGAGACTTACTGCCTTCGTTGATTGTTGATCGCTACCACGAGGTACTGGTACTCCAGACACTTTCCCAGGGTTCGGAAGCAATCAAACCGATGCTCGTCGAACTTTTAACGGAAGAATTTGCCCCGGCTGCGATCATTGAACGCAACGACGTACGAGTGCGGTTGCACGAAGGTCTCGAAATGATATCGGGAACGCTTTACGGAGAGGTCCCGGATGAGTTTGAAATACTTCAAGACGGGGTTCGTTTCAAGGTCGCACCGCTCGCGGGTCAGAAGACCGGCTCGTTTTTGGACCAGCGTGAAAACCGCATCGCCGCAAAGAACATCGCACACGGGCGCGCGCTCGATTGTTTTACTTTCAACGGCGCCTTTGCACTGCACCTGGCGAGCGCCTGCGAGAGCGTAATTGGCATCGACATCTCGGCCGACGCAGTAAAACTCGCACGGGAGAATGCACAGCTCAACGGGATTACCAACGTCGAATTCCGCGAAGCCAACGTGTTCGACGCTTTGCGCGAGATGGAAGCCGCCGGAGAACGCTTCGACAGCATCGTGCTTGATCCACCTGCGTTTGCGAAGAACCGCTCGAGCGTGAAGGCTGCGGAACGTGGTTATAAGGAAATAAATCTCCGCGCCATGAAACTCTTGAATCCGGGCGGCATACTCATCACCTGCACCTGCTCTTATCACATGCCGGAACATCTATTCCTCGAACTGATCGCCCAAGCCGCAAACGATGCGCACCGCAAAGTACAAATTATTGAGAAGCGCGTGCAGTCCAGCGATCATCCGATCCTGTTGACCGTGCCTGAGACTTACTATTTGAAGTGTGTAATTGCGCGGATGGTGGATTGAAGCGATGTTAAGGCTGGGCAATTTTGTGAGCGCTCAACCGGGACAGCCAACCGGAATAAACGTCTCGCGTACGGGTCAACCATTCGAGAGGAGTGCCTGTTCTGTACTGGTCTTTCTGAAACCGGTCGAGGTCATCGAGCAGTTCTTTTCTAACCCCATGGATTGCCGTATCAATAGGAGATTTCAGCCGCATTCGATCAAGCTTAGGAAAACCTTGCACCAGGGCAGAGACGTCCGCATCGTCGACGTTGTAACTGAGTCTTGTAAGTTGCAATCGAAGTTCTTCCAGTGATGCAGACGTTGCTAATGCGCTCTCCAGGACAGGAACGATCCGCTTCAACTCGGTCTTGCGGCCAGCGGTGAAGCCGAGGTAGAGCGCCGCAGGTTGCGAATCGCCTTCGTAAGTACCATCTTCGTAAATCAGGGTCTCGATAACTATCTGCGGTGAAGAGGAGGCGGGCGTGTAATCCCGGGGTGCCGCTTGCACTTTGAAAGATAAGTATTGCTTCAATTCATAACTATCGTTCGCCTTGATCAGAGGTTCTCCCTTTTTTCCCTGAGGCATTGTGGACAGCCCTCTCTTTCCCCCGTCCATCACAGTGATACTAAGCGCACCGACATTCTTGTCCGATTGATTGTTAAGGGTGAGTTTATAACAAGGGAACGTTTCAACCATCGGTTCTATACCCACGAGCTGGAGAGACCGGGTGCGATTTATAGTGGGGCCTATCTCCGTCACCTGTTGGCCGACTCTAACCACCTTAATTTCAAAAGGTTGGATACCGAAATCCTGGAGTTCCGGTACTGTAAGTTTCCCGTTCTCGCGGCAATGATAGGTTGCGACAGTTTCTTCGACCTCGAGAAACTTACCTCGCAAAAGAGAAACAACAACCCTTACCTTGTCATCCTCCAGATAAGGTACTACCCGGACAGCACCTATCGGCTTCTGTCCTGGTGGAAGTCGCCATCCTGCAACCCGGCCAAAGCGCGCATACCATGTCCCACCTTTGGGTGCTTCGGTCCGAGTTACCATCTGGTAGGCTGGAGCTGTGTCTCGCAGAAAGGTAACTTCGAGCGCAAGCCCGCTGTCTGCGTTTTGAGGCTTTGGTGGTTCTTGAGCGCTAACACTGCTCAGCAGGCAAAGTACGGAGGCGGTCGCGACGATGAGGTGTCTGAGACTCATCTGTTTCTCCGGGTTTGAGATTAACTGCGAAGTATTTCTGATTGCACGCTCTCGGCCAGCTTCCTGGCATCTGGCAGTGCTTCGAGAGCGCGCAGTACCTGTGGGTCGCTATCAAGTAGCACCCGCGCGCCGGCATCATTCGAATAAGCCGCTGTTACGATCTCTTCGCGAAGACGCAACTTCACGAAGTCCATGTCCTCATCAAGTTGCTGGGCCGTCAGATGTGATTCAACGTCAGTTCGCACAAAACTCCGGAACGCCTCGACGACTCGCTCGTTAATTGGATAGTCGCCTGCCTTGGGGTTTTGCCCATAGTGCACCTTCTCGACCTTGTAGCCGTCAAGCCCAGTAACAAGTCCCGCGGCAAGCCGGCGGGTAAATTGGAACGCGGCCTCGGCGATGCGACTTCTAACAGGCGTAAACGCGAGAGGCTTGGCGTCGATGTCGGGTGTAATGCCGCCACCTCCATAAAAGACGCGATTGGCCGCGGTCTTCACGCCTGGTCCATTTGGCACAGGAGGCGTCGGCGAGGCTACGGCCACGGGCGATGGTGACGCTTTTGATGATGGTGACCCTGACGGCGTCACTTCTTCATGTCTGGTGTAATAATCGTAAAGCGAGCCGCTGGAGTAGTCGCGCTGCAAAGACCTCCCGTACGGTGTGTAGTAACGGGCGGTCGTCAGCGTCAGTCCGGTATTGAAGGGGAGCTGAAATACGTGTTGGACCAGGCCTTTGCCGAAACTGGTCTCGCCGACAATCAAGCCGCGTCCATGGTCCTGAATTGCGCCGGCCACAATCTCCGATGCTGACGCCGAACCTCGATTGATCAATATGACGAGCGGCACATCTTCAGGGTCGGAGCCACTCGACTTGTAAACGATCGGATCGCTGTAGTCGGTCCGGCCCTTCACCGAAACGACTACCTGGCCACGCGGCAAGAACTCACTCGACACATCAATTGCCTGGTTTAGAAGTCCGCCAGGATTGCCACGCAGGTCAAGTATCAGTTGCCGCATGCCCTGGGCTTTCAACTTTGTAATAGCTTCGCGCAGTTCTTCGTCGCTGGTGCTCTGGAAACCGCCAGTCAAACCGACATAGCCGGTGCCCGGACGAAGCATGTAAGCATTACGTATCGAAGGGAGGGGAACGGAATCGCGAATGATTGTAAAATCAAGAGGTCCCTCCGAGCCGGCCCTATCAACTCTGAGTCTTACCGGCTCGCCTTTGCCGCCCCGGACCTTCTTCGAAACCTGTTCGCTGGTCCAGTCGCGCGCGTCCTGACCGTCAACTTCAAGTATGCGATCACCATAACGAAGCCCCAGACGACCGGCCGGTGTCCCTTCAACGGCCGACTGGATGTAAACGCCGTCGCGGTGCTGCACGATAGTCACGCCGATGCCATAGAACCTCGAATCCTGATCTTCCTTCAGCTTACGGAATTCGTTGTAGGGAAAATACATCGAGTGGGGATCGAGGGTAGAAAGCATCCCCTGGATCGCCGCCTGCGTCGCTTTTTCATAGTCGACGTTGCCGGCATAACTATCGGAAATCGAGGAAAGGGCTTCGTTGAAATCCTTCTCAATGTCTTCTGACTGGGTCCGCGAGGCAGCGCTGGCACTCGGCGCGTTGTAACGCAACCGGCGCGAGCGCCCGATCGTGCCCCCAACGAGGGCGGCAATCAGGATGATCGCGCTGGCAGTGATAATGAATCGCCTTGACATAATTCTTACTTCAAACTCGCAGTCAGTCGAAAAACACGGGGAATATTAACACAGGATGCTCCTCCTTGGAGTGCGCCGCCTTGTCGGCGCTTTTGGCCAACTGCGACTTATCGCAGCCGCGGGTAAAAGAAGCTTGTAATCAGCAAAGAGTCTTGTCCTAACGAAGCGTGGCGCCAAGTCGCCACGGGCCAAAGCGGCGACAAGGCGCCGCACTCCAGGGAGTTGTCCTTACCGAAGTCGCTGAAATGTTCCTACTCCATCGCTGTGGTATATTCGCGGCGAACCTTAGATGATGAATCCGCTGTCAATTGTTGTTCCGGCATACAACGAAGGTGCGCGACTGGGTAAGTCGCTGCGCACAATCGTGGGGTATCTCAATGATAACGCTCCACAGTCTGAGTTGATCGTCGTTGACGATGGATCCACCGACAATACCGCTGAAGCTGCGCGGCAGGAATTGAGCGACTCCGGGGCAGTCCATACTTCGGTGATCAGTTATCAATCCAACCTCGGTAAAGGCCGGGCGGTCAGGCTGGGACTTCTGGCTTCACGCAGCAATGTCGCGCTGTTTATGGATGCCGATCTTTCGACTCCTATCACCGAGACTCCAAAGCTCGTGGAACCAATCGAGCGAAATGAATGCGATATCGCCTTCGGGTCGAGAGCGCTTGATCGCAGTTTGATCGGCGTGCATCAGCCCTGGCGACGCGAGCAAGGCGGGCGTGTATTTAACCTTGCCGTACGAGTGGCAACAGGACTTCCCTTCTGGGACACGCAATGTGGGTTTAAGGCGTTTCGGATGAATGTCTGCCGGCCGCTGATTGAAGGCGCCACGATTGATCGATTCGGCTTCGACGTCGAATTGCTTTATGTCGGTTACCGCGCCGGATTGCGATTGAAGGAAATTCCCGTGCGCTGGGACCATGCGGAGGGCAGCAAGGTCAACGTCGCCAGCGATAGCCTCAAGATGCTCAGTGAGGTGGGACGTATTCGTCAGCAGGCGAGGCGTGGGGTTTATGACCGGGCGATCAAGACGGTGCATGATACGCAAGCTGTATGAGGAGGTTCTTTGGACTTTGAACTTTGAATCTTTGATCTTAGTTCTTTGTTCTTTGTTCTTTGTTCGTTGTTATTGTTAGTTGTTAGTGGTCGATTGTTAGTCGTTACTTCAGTCGCATGAGGAACAACTAACAAAGAACAAAGAACAAAGAACAAAGAACAAAGAACTAACAAAGAACAAAGAGCAAAGAACAAAACACAAAGATAAAAAATGACAGCCCGACTTAACGTAAACATCGATCATGTAGCCACCGTCAGGCAGGCGCGGCGGGCGCCGGAGCCAAGCGTTGTGGCCGCGGCCATGTTGTGTGAACAGGCAGGTGCTGACGGCATCACCATCCACCTGCGCGGAGATCGGCGGCATATTCAGGACGCGGACGTAAAGAACCTGCGCGCGACGGTTGCGACCTACCTGAACCTCGAGATGGCTGCGACGGAAGAAATGTTGGCCATCGCTCTGGACGCGCGGCCTGAGGCCGTCAGTCTGGTTCCTGAGAACCCGAACGAAATAACAACCGAGGGCGGCCTGGACGTTGTAGCCAACCTCTCAATCGTACGGGCGACCGTCAGCCGCCTCCGACAAGCGGGAATACTCGCTAGTCTGTTTATCGATCCCGATCCAAAACAGATCGAAGCGGCCCATGAAGTCAACGCACAGCAGATCGAGTTGTGCACGGCTGCGTATGCTGAAGCCACTTTGGGCGCGCGGGGAATTCACGGCGAAGGCGCGTTGCACGTCGGGCAGGAACTAAGGCGGTTGCGTGAAGGCGCCGCACTCGGAAAACAGTATGGATTGCTGATCGCCGCGGGACATGGGCTCACTTACAAAAACGTTGGCGCGGTGGCGGCAATTCCCGAAGTCGCAGAGTTCAACATCGGACACCACATCATCTCGCGTGCTATTTTTGTGGGATTGGAACGAGCGGTAAGGGAGATCCGAGAAGCTATTCAGACTGGCCGCAAAAGCTGACTTAGGAGCGGGGCAGTAGCCCAACCGTTAGGGAGGGCGTATATCAGGTAGCTTTACGCCCTCCCAAACGGTCGGGCTACTGCCCCTACACAAGATGAGCTTGAACTCTGAACTTCACGCCCTAGTTGCGCGAGCCGCCGCCGGCGAGTTGCATACGCACAACCGAACGCTCCAACTTCGCGCGGGCCTTTTCGAAGTCTTCTTCAGTACCGCTCCACGCCGTCAATTCTTTTTCGATATGCTCTCGCGCGAGACGCGCGCGAGCGGCATCGATTTCTTCCGGGCGCTCCGCAATCTCCGCCAGCACAGACACGTGATCATCTTTAACTTCGAGGAAGCCACCGGATACGTGTAGCTGAAGCGTCTTCCCGCCGGTCGTGTAAGAAAGCACACCGGTTTGCAATTGAGAGATGAGTGGAGTGTGCCCGGGCAGTATGCCCAGCTCACCGCCGAGACCCGGCACGGTAACCTGATCAACAGCCTCGGAGAGCACTCTGCGCTCCGGTGTAACTACTTCCAGTTGAAGTTGAGCCATATTAAGTAGGACAGACATTCCTGTCTGTCGAAGCTAAGCCTCTTGTCGGTCTGAGTAGTGCAAACTACCTTGCCTGTAAGCAACGTCAGACAGGCAGGAATGCCTGTCCTACTGTGCGATCGTCTTGCCTTTTTCGACAGCCTCTTCGATGGTGCCGACCATGTAGAAAGCCTGTTCCGGAAGATCGTCGTGCTTGCCTTCAACGATCTCGCGGAAGCCTTTAATCGTGTCTTCGAGTTTTACATACTTGCCTTCAAGACCCGTAAACTGCGCGGCCACGAAGAACGGCTGCGAGAAGAAGCGCTGCACCTTCCGTGCGCGCGACACGACCAATTTCTGTTCATCCGACAGCTCATCGAGACCGAGAATCGCGATGATGTCCTGCAAGTCTTTGTACGTCTGCAACACGCGCTTCACGTCTTGCGCGGTGTTGTAATGCTCCTCGCCGATGATGCGTGGATCGAGAATACGTGAAGACGACGAGAGAGGATCTACCGCCGGATAAATACCCAGCTCCACAATCTGCCGGGAAAGTGCAGTGACCGCGTCAAGGTGCGCAAACGTAGTAGCCGGTGCTGGATCGGTGTAGTCGTCAGCGGGAACGTACACCGCCTGAATCGAAGTGATCGATCCGGTCTTCGTCGAAGTGATGCGTTCCTGCATCTCGCCCATTTCCGACGCAAGGTTTGGCTGATAACCCACCGCCGAAGGCATGCGCCCGAGCAGTGCCGATACTTCAGAACCCGCCTGGGTAAACCTGAAGATGTTGTCGATGAACAACAGCACGTCGAGGCCTTTGTCGCGGAAATACTCTGCGACTGTCAGTCCGGAAAGCGCCACCCGCAGACGAGCTCCGGGAGGTTCCGTCATCTGTCCATAAATGAGTGCCACCTTCGACTGCCCCAGCGTCTCCATGTCGACTTTCGTCATGTCAAACTCGCCGGTGTCGTGGAAATGTTTGTTGAAGGCTTCGCCAAACTGGATAACCTGCGACTCAACCATTTCGCGCAACAGGTCGTTGCCTTCGCGTGTTCGTTCGCCCACACCTGCGAAAACCGAAAAGCCGGAACGCGCCTTCGCAATGTTGTTAATCAACTCCATCACGATAACCGTCTTGCCTACGCCAGCGCCGCCGAACAAACCAATCTTGCCGCCGCGTACGAACGGCTGAATCAAGTCGATGACTTTGATTCCGGTCTCAAACATCTGCAGCTCGGTCGATTGTTCTTCAAAGGTAGGCGCATGACGATGGATGGGATAGCGCTCCTCGTGCTTCACCGGGCCAAGAGTGTCCACTGGCTGCCCAATAACATTAAGCACGCGTCCGAGTGTTCCCTCACCGACGGGCATCGTAATCGGACCACCGGTGTCGATGGCTTTCATGCCGCGTACCATGCCGTCTGTGGGCAACATGGAGACTGTGCGGACCCGGCCCTCACCCAGGTGCTGCTGCACTTCAGCAATGACGTCGACTTGAGTTGGGACATCGAAGCCCTCGGAAACAATTCGAAGAGCCTGATAGATCGGCGGCAGATGCTTTTCTTCAAACTCGACGTCAACTACCGGGCCGATAATTTGCACCACGCGACCGACCGCCTGGCCGTTGGTGGGCGCATTTGCACTGGACGTAGCCATACTATGTTTCTGCTCCTCTTTGTGCCTTAACAAGGCGAAAAACTGGAAGGATTAAAAGCCAGAAAAGATAACACAGGGGCGAAAGTTGCGCCAAACGTGATGAGAGAATCGAGGTGGACTAATTGAGGTGGACTGTAGGCGTCCCTCCGTGGGCGGCCCCGGTTCGTGGACGTACATTCAGGCAAAACAATGGGGCGCCCACGGAGTAGCGCCCCTACAGTTTCTTCAATGCGAGGATTCTTCTTCGCGCTTTAAACCTTCTCTTCCGGGTCGATGCGAATCTTCATTCGTTGGAGCACCTGAACGTCTTCATCCGTAAGATCGAGCGTCCCGTCACCAACGTCACCGGATTCTTCCCCGGCGTGGGGCCTCAAACCAATCTCCAGTCGCAGTGTCAACTCCATCTCGTAGCCTGCGTCTCGGAGTCGTTCAATTGCCTCGGCGACTTTGGATGAGTTTTCGACCGACTCATTAATCGCCGTTCCAATTTCGCGAACGATCTCTTTTGCGTCGTCGTCTATTTCCAATCGTAATCGCCCTTGCTGGTTAATACTTCCCGAAGAAATCTGCCGACATGCTACGCGAGCAATAGAGGAGGGTCAACCATCAAGTTCCTGAACTCTAAATCAAAGACAGCACTTCGATTTGAGGCCGTGATTTCAGGATTAGAGAAGATGATTTTCCATTTCTCATCTTTCATTTCTCATTTTTCATCGAAGAAGACGCGCCTGCTTGCGATGACAAATGACCACTGAAAAATGACAAATGGGAAATCGGCCCCCGTCAGGGTTGAACTCTGCAACCCTGTCCATTACTCTTAACCCTGATAACCCCCAATCTAGCTAGGAAGACTTCTTCGAAAGGGAGGACATCTCTATGCCTCAAGTTGGAGACACCGCCCCGGATTTCGAGTTGCCGAGCCATCTGGAAAAAGGAAAGAAGGTGAAGCTCTCAGATTTCCGCGGCAAGAACAGTGTGGTGCTCGCGTTTTATCCGCTTGCCTGGACACCAGTCTGAACGGCGCAGATGCCTGCGTACGAGGCCGACCTCGAACGCTTCAAAGGCTACGATGCCCAGGTCCTGGGCATATCTGTCGACAGCGTGCCGTGTAACACGGCATGGGCCAAAAGCCTCGGTGGCTTGTCCTATGATCTTCTAAGCGACTTTCATCCCAAGGGCGAAGTTGCCAAACAATACGGCGCCTATCGCGAGAGCGACGGCATCAGCGAGCGGGCGATATTCATCGTGGACAAGGAAGGCAAACTCGCCTTTGCAGACATCCACAACATTGCCGACCAGCCGGACAACGAGGACTTGTTTGAAGTGTTGAGAAAACTGTAAGAGGAGGGGTGTCGGGTGTTGGGTGTCGGGTGCCGGGACTTAGATGGCGGTAGTTCAGAGTTCAAGCTTTAGCTTGCGTCTTTGCGAAGAGTAACTGAAGGTTGAATCGGGAAACACCCGACACCCAACACCCAACACCCACAGCGTATGACCATTTCGCGAAAATGCGTTCCCTTCACGCCCTTCGATGGCGACCTGAGTAAGAGCACGGTTGCGCTAGTGACTGCGGCTGGCGTCCACCTGCAGGACCAGGAGCCGTTTAATATTGCAGATGAGTTGGGCGATCTTGGCTACCGCATCATTCCCGAAGACGTCGAGTCCTCGCAATTGATGGTGACGCATCATCACTACAACCACAGTGACGCGGATAAGGACATCAACGTCGTCTTCCCTATCGATGTGCTCCGGGATCTACAGGCTGAGGGCTTTATTCGCGGCGTGGCAAAGAAACATGTCGGTTACATGGGTTACACCATGCAGCTCAAGGCGATGTATGAAGGCACTGCTCGTGAGATTGCCAATGAGATTGATAAAGGCTCACGTGCGGATCTGGTGGTGTTGACCGGCGGTTGACCAAGCGTTTGCCACCGCACGGTCGTAGCGGTCCAACGTGAAATTGAGATGAAGGGCATACCGACGGTCCTGATTACAGTCAGTCCTGAAGTTTCGGCGCAGATGCGGCCACCACGCGCGATGTATCCCAACGGCTTCAAGATTGGAAACAGTTTGGGCAAACCGGGCATGCGGGAACTGCAGGCAAAAATCCTAAAGGACGCGCTGACAATGTTCACTGAGGACACGCAACCTGGTCAGTTTCTGACTTACGAGTATCCGGAATACGGCGAGTTTCATGAACCTCCGCGCGTGAAGGCTTTAGGTTGACGAAGCACGCCGAGTACAGGTGTATAGAGTACAAGCTTTAGCTTGCATGGTGGGCCAGGGCCGAGTTAAGAGCCGACGGCGGCCCTGGTAGCGAAGACGCAACCTGAAGGTTGTATTCTATGCACCTGATCACAGAGTTTCATTCTCATGTACAAGACTATCGGAATATTAACAGGTGGCGGTGATGCTCCCGGTCTCAATGCTGTAATTCGTGCTGTCGTGACTACTGCGACAGGCCAATACGGGATGAAGGTCATCGGCATTGAAGACGGATTCGAGGGCCTCTTAGGCGAGACGCAAACGCGCCAACTTACCGCCGCGGATGTGCGCGGGTTGCTACCGCGCGGTGGCACAATCCTGGGCACACGCAATCGCGGCAAGTTTGTCGAGATCAACGCGGAAGGAAATACTTCCAAACCGGCAGCCGTTTACAAGGAGGCTGTCGAAAATATCGAGCGGTTGGAAATCGACGCCCTGGTCGTTTTAGGAGGCGAAGGCACCCTGGGAATTGCAGTGGAGTTTAACCGGCTCGGTATTCCGGTTGTCGGCGTCCCTAAGACGATCGATAACGATCTGGCCTGTACGGAACTAACCTTCGGTTTCATCACCGCGCTAGACATCGCCACCGATGCGCTCGATAGACTTCACACGACCGCCGAGTCGCACGAACGCGTGATGATTCTGGAAGTGATGGGGCGCAACACCGGTTGGATTGCCTTACATTCGGGGCTCGCCGGCGGCGCCGACGTGATCCTGATTCCTGAGATTCCGTTTACCATGCAGTCGGTGGCAGATCGGATTCGGGCCCGCGACGAAGCCGGATCAAACTTCAGTATCATTGTGGCTGCTGAAGGCGCCCGCGAGGCAGGTCGTGAGTTGATCTACCAGGATAAAGGCGACCGCCAACATGCACCGCGGCTAGGTGGGATCGGCTCATACTGTCAAAGAACTTTGGAAGACTTAACCGGCAAAGAGACACGGTGTGTCGTGCTGGGCCATCTGCAGCGGGGCGGCCGGCCAAATGCTTTCGATCGCATGCTGGCAACGAATTATGGATCGTGCGCCGTGCGAGCGGTGGTTGAAGGTAAACGAGGCGTGATGGTTGCGCTGCAAGCCGGCGACGTAATTACGGTTCCGATCAATCAGGCCATCGCGAACATCAAAACTGTTCCGGCGGAGGGCCAGCTTGTGCGCACGGCCCGAGATACCGGCATTTCCTTTGGCGCTGCCGACGAGGCTAAACACCATCGAGCTGCCGACTCGAAATCTTAGTAGAATCGAAGCTCCACCTTGGATGTGCAGCGAAAGAAGCGAGGTAAGTAGTTGTCAGACATTAAAACAAAACTGCAGACGGAATTGGATGAGCTCGAAAGCGAGTTGCGCGTCCACTTGCCCAAAGAGATAAAACGCGCCCTTGAGTTTGGCGACCTGCGTGAAAACTCGGAGTATCGAGCGGCGCTTGACCGGCAGAACGTAGTCAAAGCGCGCATCGTGGAACTACGCCAGCGTATTAGTGAAATCGCGTCGATTGACCTTTCCAAAATCTCTCGCGACAAGGCCGGCTATGGATCGACGCTGGTACTGTTTGACGGCGAGAAGGATGAAGAAGTGACTTACCGTTTGGTCACACCCGAAGAAAGCGATCCTCAGCAGGGACTAATTTCAACAACGTCGCCGGTGGGCCGCAGCTTGATGGGAAAAGAGGAAGGCGATGAGGTAGTGGTCCGCACTCCCGCCGGCGCGCGCAATTTTGAGATCAAACGGCTTACGACGATTCACGATCAAGTTGAGAAGGGATCAGCGCAGTAGTCAAACGCCCCAGGTCAAAGCAGGCCTAATTTATACTACCTCGCGCGTGGGCAAATGCTTGATGGGTAAAGAAGAGAGTAACGGGTTGGGGTCCGTACGCCTGCCGACGCACTTAACTTTGAGATCAAGCGACTCACCACGATCCATGACGAAAGTGAAAACAACTCATAACCCTGCCGTAGAAACGAGCTCGCTGTCGGACGGGTCCCCGAAAACTTTGACTGCGGGGTAACCCGGGAGTTGGCTGCAGTTGCGTAGTAAATCACTGATCAGCAGGACTTCGCTCCCACAAAGCGACCGCACGTTTTACACGCAATCTCTCGCTTAAACTAAAGCTCGCATTGTTGATTTCGAGTGTGATATCTCAAGCGTTCTCGCGACTTTAAGTCGCTACTCACAACTCATCCAGCCTGCATAACCGCGATCAAGCGGAAGCGAGAAAACATGATAAATCGACCTACTAAGCGAAGAAGCTGGTTTCTGGTCTTCGCCACCGTAGCGGTGACTGCCACAATCATCAGTGTTGGAGTCTTTAGCGCCAAAAAACAAAATCCTAAGACACTGCGTCCAAAAGATTGGCTGACCTCAACGCCAAAATCAATGATGGCAACGCATCTTGCGGAACTGAAACACTTGGGTGGCTGCACAGGTATTCCCACGCCTGCCCTGGTCAATGCCTCGGCCAGCAGGATTTCATAAACCACCCTAACACTGGTTGCATCACAGGATTGTTTTTCCAAGGCCCTTGCACGCGCAGCGGCGCCTTTATAAGTCGATGTGAAGACTACGACCCCGAGGAATGTGTCTGTAGCGGCGGCGGCTACATGTCGCCCATCGTTATTGATGTTGACAACAGGGGATTCTCGATGAGCAATGCGCCTGGGGGAGTAGTTTTTGACATGCTCAACGACGGAGTCCCGCTACAACTCTCGTGGACCGCAGCGGGTTCAACCAACGCGTTTCTCGTTCTCGATCGGAACGGCAACGGCACGATCGACAATGGCGAGGAATTGTTCGGTGATATTACGCCTCAACCAGCTTCGAGTGAGCCCAACGGATTCCTGGCACTAGCCGAGTATGACAAACCCGCCAAGGGCGGTAATAGTAGCGGCAGGATTGAGGCCCTCGATTCAATCTTCTCGCACCTCAGGTTATGGCAGGATGTAAATTACAACGGCGTTTCAGAGCCAAATGAGTTGCATACCGCAGGAGCTTCGGGCATTAGCGCTATTGATCTTGATTACAAAGAATCAAAAAAAACCGACGCGCACGGAAACAAGTTTCGCTACCGAGCGAAGGTCTATGATGTCCATGGCACGCGCGCTAACAGATGGGCGTGGGATGTGTTTTTGACAGTTCAGTAAAGCGTCCCACTGGACTAAAGCTGAATCACCCGCGAGAGCTATCATGGCTTCGCGGGTGTTTTTTTCCTGGCCTAAACGTTCTCACGAGCCTTCTCGTCAATTGACCGCCATTCCCTGGATCCCAGGTAACTTTGACACCAACCTGATCTATTCCTAAAATTCGCCGCTTGTTGTGCAGACGGCTGTTAAGTACCAGAAGTTTTCGGCATAATGTCGTAAAGGAGAATTGAGGAAGAATGTTTGTAGGTGGTATAGGTCGCGGTGCGCAAAGGATCATCGATGCGATGGTGCGCTGGCTTGCCTACGGCCATATCAATCCAAACATTTTGACGGTCATCGGCGTAGCCATCAACGTCGGTTCAGGTCTGCTCTTCGGTTACGGGCAATTTTTCTGGGCCGGCATCGTCCTGATTATCGCCAACCTCTTTGACATGTTGGACGGGCAAGTCGCCCGGCTTTCTGGGCGAGTAACACGCTTCGGCGGCTTCCTCGATTCGTCTCTGGACCGCCTCTCCGACATGGTCGTTTTTGTTGGTTTGATGGTATTTTACGCGCGCGATACGCAGTTTCATTCGACCCTTAACGTTTTTCTTGCCGGTGCAGGACTAATGGGGTCAGTTATGGTAAGCTACGCCAGCGCCCGGGCCGAAAGTTTAATACCGAAATGTGATGTTGGTTTTTTGCGCCGGCCCGAGCGAGTAGTTCTTTTCATCATTGGGGCCTTAAGCACTCATCCGGATTCGACAAATTTCTTCGCTAACCGAATGCCGGCGGTCCTGTGGGTACTTGCTGTTGGTTCATATTGGACCTTTGCTCATCGCATGTACCACACGTGGGTTGAATTGAACAAATTAGAGGCTAAACAAATTGAAGAGGCGCAAGCTCCTCTTTCCGCATCTAACACCGGGTCTGAACGACACGCCGAACAGCAATTGGTAACTAAAGCTGGCTAGGCAAGCACCCGACGATATCTATCTGACACCTGCTTTCAGCATCGAGGAATTCTAACTGTGACGATCTGCCCCTGCTGCGGTTTTAAATCTGACGCCATTATCAGTCACACTTCGGGTGACGGATGTAGGTCCTGTGGCGCCCGCCCGGTTGGTGAGCCATTACCCCTTCCGGAACACGAGCTCCCATCGTTTGGCCGGTCGTTGTTATTGGTCGCCAGCGGCTCACTTTTCGTACTGCTATTCCTGCTCCAAACAGTTGGCTCCTTCGCTCAGAAACTACCGACTGAAAAAACCAGCAAAGAGGCTTTCTACGCAGCGGGTGTCGCTGCATTTGATTTCTGGGCGTGGATGGCCGCTGCGCAAACTGCGGCCTGGCGTCTGAAGTGGATAGCGATTCCGATCACGCTTCTCATCCTCTTCGGTAGCCGGCGGCTTTATCGATCCATTAAAGAATCCCCAGCGCGTTTCTGCGGACTCCGTTACGCGCGGCGCGGTTATGTGGCTTCGCTTGCCTTCCCTCTTCTGGTTCTCATTCTGATAGGCATCACAGTTCCCGATCGGTTGGTACAGAGAGAGCTGGGAATCCAGGCCGGGATAAATGCCCGGGGTTACCGGCTCGATCGCGCCTTTGACGAGTACAAGAAAGAGTTTGAAACGTTGCCAAGTCATGTGAGTGACCTGAGACGTCTGGCGGATCCGGATGGCTCACTGGCAGCGGCCTTAGAGAATGTAGATGAGAACGGCTATAAGCCGAGCGCTGAGCTGGCGGCTGCTCCCAGCAAGAAACCCCGCCCATTGCGTGGCGCTGTGATTCTAAATGCGTCGAGCGACGCTGCCGACGATGTACCGACCGAACGCATATCGTTTACGAACTACGAACTTCAGTTGCCTGGCCCCGACAAACTGCTCGGTACGGAAGACGATATGATCATGCGTGACGGTTTAATTACCAAAGCGTCGGACACAACGCGCCGGTTGGGAAACACTACCGTTAATACCAAAGCCGTAAAGCGGTAGCGCCCGGACACAATTTATTAGCGATACCCCTCTTCGCAAGTTGAGGGGTTTATTGTTTAGGGAGCTTTATAGAACCGCGCACAATCACGCCGGACATTTCCATCGGTGTTCTTGGTGCTTTGTGCTTTGAACTTTGAGTCTAAGTTAGAATCTAATCAAAAATTGGTTGGACTAGTTTCCAAGCTCCAAGTTCAAAGTACAAATAGCATCCGAGGTCTACGACGGCTTCGATAGTTGTCATGTTTCGCAAAATTCTAATTGCCAATCGCGGTGAGATCGCCGTTCGCGTAGTTCGCGCCTGTCGTGACCTGGGTGTCTCGCCTGTTGCTGTCTACTCTGAGGCCGACATTGACGCGGTTCACGTTCGCCTTTCCGATGAAGCAGTCTGCATTGGTCCGGCACCTTCAGTACAGAGCTACCTCAACATCCCCGCGATCATCGACGCAGCCAAAAGGACTGGCGCTGAGGCAATTCATCCGGGCTATGGGTTTTTGGCCGAGAACGCAGACTTCGCCGAAGCAACCAACGACGCCGGCCTCGTGTTTATTGGCCCGAGCGCGGACGCGATGCGAATCATGGGTTCGAAGACGAGCGCGCGCCGTGCCGCTGTGGCAGCCGGTGTGCCGATTGTTCCCGGAACAGTCGAGCCTCTGACCTCGCCGGAAGAAGCCCAGTCACTCGCGAAAGAGTTTGGCTATCCGGTGATGCTAAAAGCTGCTGCCGGAGGTGGCGGCAAAGGCATGCGACTGGTCGGCTCACCTGAAGAATTGCGCTCCAGCTTCGAAAACGCGAAGTCGGAAGCCTCTGCTGCCTTCGGCGACGATTCGCTGTATCTGGAGAAAGCTATTGAACGTCCGCGTCACATCGAGATACAGATTTTCGCCGACACGGCCGGCAATGTGGTCCATCTCGGCGAACGCGAGTGTTCGATTCAACGTCGTCATCAAAAGGTAATTGAGGAGTGCCCTTCACCAATTAACGACGCGTCGCTACGCGCAGTTATGGGTGGAGCGGCAGTGAAACTCGCCCGCGCGGTAAACTATGTCGGCGCTGGCACCGTGGAGTTCCTTGTCTCGGACATAACTCGAGAATTCTTCTTCCTTGAGATGAATACTCGCCTCCAGGTTGAACATCCCGTCACCGAACTTGTAACCGGAATCGATCTCGTTCGTGAACAGATCACAGTCGCCAGCGGCGCTGCGCTCGGGTTTACCCAGGAGGAGATCGGGTGGAGCGGCCACGCGATCGAATGCCGCGTGTACGCCGAAGATCCGGAAAACAATTTCTTTCCGTCTCCGGGACTGATTACTTACTTGCGCGTGCCTTCCGGACCGGGAATACGCGACGACAGCGGCGTAGAAATAGACTCGGAAGTCTCGATCCACTACGACCCGCTAATTTCAAAACTGGCCGCCTGGGGACGCACGCGTGACGAGGCTATCGACCGTCTGCGACGCGCCCTCGACGAGTACGAGGTTGGAGGAATCAAAACGACGCTTCCCTTTTTCCGCGAGATCGTTAGGGATGAGGAGTTTAAGTCTGCCCGTCTCGATACTGGATTCATCTCGCGTTTCAATGAACGGCGCGATACCGCCCGCGAGACTGCGGAGGTGAACGAGACCGAGCAAGACATCGCTTTGATTGCGGCGTCGGTCCATTATGCGAAGTTGCAACGAGCGGCGGTTGTGGAGAATAACTCTTCGGGTTCTCAAAGCCGTTGGAAGATGGTCCACAGGTCCAGCAGATTGCAGGGATTTAGCCGAACAAAAGACGGCTCAGTTTTATAACTCTTACGCAATTAACCCGACAACTTCTTGTTTTAGGTTTATGTCCCGTTAGGGACCTAATGTTTATAGAACGCGATGCTAACAAAGACTCTCTTCGCTTCGACCGAGCGAAATGAACAAAAGTTCGCGCTCAGTGCTGAGACATCGCGCTCCGCTGGAGCGCAGATCTGAGCGAATACTTTTGACCTATAAACATTTGGCTCCGCTGGAGCCGAGGCGTCACTTTGCTGGAGAGCTTCGTAGCGCTGTGATATTTGGGTAGTTACTCATGAAGTTCAAAGCCCATTTAAATGATACTGACCACGAGATTGCCGTCGATCTCGGGGACAGCAGTGTCACCGCCAGCATTGACGGTAGACCATATGAGCTCCAAGTCCGCAAACTAAGCAGCGGTGAGTATCTTGTACTCCACGGCACGAACGTCTTTCGCTGCCGAGTCGAACAGAAGCAGGATTCGCGACAGTCATTTGAAGTATCTCTTCATGGCCATGGGTACGATATCAAGGTCATCGATCCCAAACGGCTGCGCAGCGGGCAGGCGTCCGCCGCTCACGAACATGGCTCCGCTGAAGTCGTCTCTCCGATGCGCGGAAAAATCGTCCGAGTCTTAGTGGAACAAGGCGGACAGGTCGAGGCTGGTGATGGAATAGTAGTCGTAGAAGCGATGAAGATGCAGAACGAGTTGAAGTCGCCCAAGGCTGGAGTTGTTGCATCGCTCAGCGCGGAAGCCGGGGCCACCGTCAGCGCGGGCGATGTGTTGGCGGTAATTGAATGACGCTGAATGATGGATGCTAAACGATGAACCTCAAGCAACAAGGTTTCATGCAAAACCCTTATGACTAACAACTATTCATCATTCATCGATCAGCATTCATCGTTACGCATTCTGCTGTGGGACATTGATGGCACTCTGATTCGATCTACGAAGGCCGGCTCATTCAAAGACTACACGATTCCGATGCTCGAGGAAGTTTTCGGCACGGCCGGGCGTCTGCCGGAAATGAGAGTGTCGGGTATGACCGACCTGCAGATCGTGGGCGAGGCTTTGAAACATGAAGGCTTCACTCATGAGCACATCCGCGAACGCGTTCACGAGCTACGCGAGAGTTATATGAAGGCCATGCACAAATTCACAGGAAACGGTGAAGAGGTGTTTGAAGTTTTGCCGGGAGTGCGTGAAGTACTCGAGGCGGTTACAGACCACCCGCGTTATAAATCAGCGCTGCTCACCGGCAACATCGAACCGGCCGCTTATTTAAAGATGGAGATGATGGGGCTCGCAGATTACTTTCCTCTCCCTGGAGCTTTCGGCGACGAATCCCACGATCGACGCGATCTGCCGGCGCTGGCAGCTGAAAGAATCCGATGCCAACTCAACCTTGACCTTGCGCCTGAACAGTTCATCGTCATCGGTGATACGCCTAACGATATCGAATGCGCTAAGCATTTCGGTGCGCGTTCACTGGCCGTGCATACCGGGCGCTTCTACGAACTGGAAGATCTCACCAGCTGCAAACCTGACGCGGTGCTACCGGACTTATCTAACCTCGAATTGGTTATGCAAACGCTGGGTAAGCTCTAAATAGTTTATCAATCGCGCCTTCGCGATGAACGGCTCCTTGGAGTGCGCCGCCCGCCGAGGGCGCCTCCTTGGAGTGCGCCGCCTTGTCGGCGCTTTGGCCCGCTGCGACTTGTCGCAGCTTTCGCGGCGCCTGCACGCCCCCATCGATGTGATCACGCCCTGGCAAAGAAAGCGGCGCCAAGCCGCCGCGGGCCAAAGCGGCGCCAAGCCGCCGCGGGCCAAAGCGGTGACAAGGCACCGCACTCCAAGGAGCCGCCCCTATCAACCAAACTCTTAACTATTTCTTCTTGTACAACCCCGGCAGTTGCTTACGAAGGTTTTCAACCTTCGGTAGATCGTTGATGACGATGTACGGCTCATCCGGATGTTGGGCCAGGTAATCCTGGTGGTAGGCTTCAGCGTCGTAAAACGCTTCAAGTGGGCCAACTTGCGTGACGATGGGTTCACCAAAGACTTTGGCCTTGTTCAACTGATCGATGTACGCCTCGGCAATACGCTTTTGCTCGTCGTTGGAATAGAAGATGGCTGAGCGATACTGCGTGCCTCTGTCGGGCCCCTGCCGGTTTAGTTCAGTCGGATCGTGGGCCACCGAAAAGAAAACCTTGAGAAGCTGGCCATAGGAGACTTGGGACGGATCGTAGGTGACGTGTACCGACTCCGCGTGTCCGGTTTGCCCTGAGCTCACCTTTCGGTAGTCAGCCGTACTGGAGGTTCCGCCTGCATAACCCGACTTCACGTCGCTAACGCCCTTGACGTGTTCAAACACCGCCTCAACTCCCCAGAAGCAGCCTCCTGCCAGCACAGCAGTTTGTTGGCTTTTATCTTTCGCCAGGGGTGCGTCCACTGTCGGGTCCGGAATCGCGGTAGCCGAAGCGTTAGCGCGATTGCAGGCCATCGAGAAGCCGATGAGAACGAAGGCAGAACCAAGGAAAATCGCGGTTAACATTTGTTTTAGTCTCCTGATGGAAGTACGAAGTCACATGCTAAACGGATTTACCGCGAAGCGCTACGTGGGCGCTTTCCGCCGCGGGCGCCTCCTTGGAGTGCGCCGCCTTGTCGGCGCTTTGGCCCGCGGCGGCTTGGCGCCGCTTCCTCACGGTGGAACCAGATCCGCACGGTAGAGCGTCCAGCATCATCAAAGCGGCTGCAGGTCGTAACCGTTGCATATCCATTAGCCCGAAATTAACTTGTCAATTCTTCGGCGACAGCGTGGCGCCAGGCCGCCACGGGCCAAAGCGGTGACAAGGCACCGCACTCCAAGGAGGCGTCCAACCGTCAGGGCTCCTACTGTTTCTTAAACAGCGTCCACTTCCACGTCGTGCCTTCCTGATTAGTGCCTTCGCCTTTCATCAGTGCGCCCTCAATCTTTCCCTGCAAGACTGAATACGAATTGCCGATCACGATCTGGACACTGTCGCCTGCCTGCTTCCATGTTCCTTTGACAGTACGCGGCGCGGTGACGCCATTCTGCATGACGTTAATGATGTAGTTGAGTTTTCCGTCCTTCAAAAACTCAATCGTGTACTCGCCCGTCTCAGGTCGCGAACCGGTCCATGCCGTCCCATCCAACGCATTCTTCAACGCGGACACTTCGACGGTGGTCTCTCTTCCTGGACCACTGGTCTGCGTATTCAGGTCAGGCACATAGGGCTGCGCAGCTCCGGCCTTTGCGTCGCGTAGGGAAACCACGAGTTCGTCGGCCCGATATCCTTCGACGACCGCGAAGGGTTTCTGCTGCTTCCCGGGACCAAGGTCCTGCAACACTCGTTTGGGCACACGGTCCTGCAGGTATTTCACCAGCCCCGCGAGCGTGACCTCACCTTTCTCATTCGCTGCGCCGCCTTTCAATGCTTCAACCAGGACGAAAGTGAAATAGCCCTGCTTCTTCTCTTTAAACTCATACGCGCGATGGCCCACTTCGGTGGCATACAACGTGACGAAAGCCTGCACTTCGTTGTTACGAACACTGAAATCGAAGCCTTTCGTGTAGGCGCTGGTGAGCTTGTTATCCGCGTTGGCGCGTCCCACCGGATCGTTACGACATGCATCAAGAATGATCAGGACCTGCCTGACGCCAATCTTCTTTATCCTGTCCTTGACCTGGGCCACGTTGATGGCCGTCTGCTCAAGCAGGTCAACGTCATCACTCACCTGCGAATCAGACGGCAACAGGAACGCCTGGCCGCTGCGTTCATTCCATGACCGGCAAACGAAACCAGCAGCAACCCGTCAGGCGGCACGACGGCAGCCATGTTTGATAAACGCCGCAGGATATTACCCCGCGTCGGCAGGCGTTCAGCCGGTTGGTCTGAAGCGAGCAACGTCACCTGCTCCGCCGGGAAACCGGCATATTGAATCAATGCGTTTCCCAACGTCTTCGCATCGTTACTCGCGCCACCGAGGGTCGTGATCTGCGTGTCAGCATAATTGTCAACGCCGATCACGATCGCGAAACGCTTCGACGCCGGCGGCAGAGACTTTACTGGATCGGAAGAAACACGCACGCCTCGGCCCGACGGCTGAGCGTTGATCAGTAGCGGACAAAATAGAAGGCTCAAGATGAGCAGAATTTTCGATGCTTGAATGTTTTTCATATTTGACCTCGCCCGAATGACTTTGGATTATAGAGCCTTCTGTTAGCCGAAGCGAAGATTGAATTGTGCTAGCCGATCGAAAGGAACTATCTTGAGCGCCTGAAGTGAAGACAGTACCACCTGCGTTAGCGGGTGGGTCGTACTCATTGGCAATTTCCCGAACCCACCCGCTAACGCAGGTGGTACTGACTTCAACTCGTATGCTTAGCCTAAGGACCTCATCGGTGTGGCGACTATACGCGGTGGAAGCCTTTAAGAATGTCGCGAGTGGCGAGGCGAAGGATTACCGGGCGGCCGTGGGGGCAGGTGGTCGGGGAAGACGTTTTCAATAGTCGATCGATAAGCCAGCGCATCTTCTCGGTGGTCAGCGGCATGTTTACTTTGATGGCTGCATGACAGGCCAGCGACGCGGCGATTTCGTCGCGAAGAGTTTCCCTTGCGCTTCCCTTCTTCTCCGCATCGACCGTATCCAGAAGTTCCGCCAGCATATTGCGAGCTTCGCCCGCGGGTAGATCGGCAGGAGCGGCTTTGATGGCGACCGTCCTACCTGACAAACGCATCAATTCAAAGCCATACGCTTCCAGCTCGGTAGCAATCACATCGAATATCGCCGCCTGGGCCGGAGTTAGATCGAAAGTCTCCGGAATCAGTAGATGCTGCGACCTGGAGGATTCGGTTTGATTCAAGTGCCCGATACTTGTCAAACAAGACGCGCTCGTGGGCCACGTGCTGATCGATAAGCAGCAGGCCTTCGTTGTCAGTGGCGATGATGAAACTCTCGTCCAGCTGTCCGAGGGGGCGGATGTCGTTGGAAAGTGACTCGACTGATACCTCGCGCGCGAACCTCGCGGCTGAGTTGAGCGGAGGAAGTGAGGCGCGATCCGAGTCAGGGTGTCCGCCACCTGCCTCCTGCCGCCTGCCTCCTGCCGCCTGCTGTCCGCCGTCTGCCTCTAGCATCACCGGCGGCTCGTCGGCGATGGCTTCGCGCAGGATCGCTTCGAGGTCGCGCGCGGTATCTGATCTTTTAGCGCCTTTGCCCGCGTTTCTATCAGCGGCATCGAACATGTGCCCGTCATCTTCTCCGGAGTACTCTCCTTCCTGAATGGGCAGGGAGGAAAAATCGATACGTGGCTGAACACCCTCTGTAACGGACGGCCCGCCGCGCGTCACATCCAGACGTTCACCCTCTCCTGATGGTCCAGCGCCTCGCGCATCAGCTCTTTGCATGCTCTCGCTCAGAATGGGGCTGCCATCACGCGAACCGCCGTCGTACTCCTGTTCTGTCTGCAGTGCGGTTACCGGTGGAGTTGCGCCGATGTGTTCGCTAGCGGTTGCCGCCATCGAAGCGACACTCTCGTTCCTCGCCCCAGATTGGTCTTCGGAGGATTGCTCTCGTGATTCGGCGCGGACATACCCCGCACTCGCGAGTGCCGATCGCACGGCGTCGCGTACCGAATCGGCCACCGCAGCCGCGCGCCGAAACCTCACTTCGGTCTTCGCCGGGTGGACGTTTACATCGACCTCTTCGAGCGGCGTTTCGATAAACAGCAACGCTGCCGGGTAAACGCCATGCGGTAGGATTGAACGATAACCGTCCGAGAGAGCGCGCCCGATCAAACGATCGCGTACGAAACGCCCGTTAACGAACAGGTACTGAGCATCTCGCGACGTTCGCCGGTCGCGCGGCGCCGAAACAAACCCACTCACCCGCGCTACTTTCGCGTCGCCGCCGTTTACCTCCAACAAGTTGTCTAGAAAATCGGCGCCAAAAATTTGATAAGCGCGTTCACGCAGGTCTTTGGCCGGCGCAGCACGCAAAATCTCACGGCCGTTGTTGGTTAAGGTAAACGCGATTTCCGGATGGGCCAGGGCGTAGTGGGTTACCAGGTTCGTCAGATGAAAGCTTTCGGTCGCCTCGGAGCGGAGAAACTTCCTTCGCGCTGGAACATTAAAGAAGAGGTCTTTGACCACGAGGGTGGCGCCGCGTGGGTGCGCTGCATCCTTAACGTCGCGCATCTTGCCGCCTTCAATCATTACGCGTGTGGCTGCTGCAGCGTCTTCAGTTTTGGTCGTAAGGTCAACACGCGCGACTGAGGCGATCGACGCCAGGGCTTCACCGCGAAAGCCGAGGGTGCTGATCGAGCTCAGGTCTTCTGACTTGGCAATCTTGGAGGTGGCGTGTCGTTCGAAGGCGAGCACCGCGTCATCTCGATCCATACCCCCGCCGTCGTCAGAAACTTTCAGGAGTCGACGTCCACCTGCTTCGATGTCAATCGTGATGCGTGTAGCCCCTGCGTCTATTGCGTTCTCAACCAGCTCCTTAGCTACTGAAGCGGGACGCTCTACGACTTCACCGGCGGCGATCTGGTTGGCAACGTGGTCGGGCAGGAGACGTATTCTAGACATTGCCGATTTCCAATTGCCAATTGCCAATTTTCGTTTGATCACCCAAGGTCGATTTTTGGTTCATATACGTTTGTTGCGCTCTCTTCAAATTGGCAATCGGCAATTGGCAATCACAAAAAGACAATCTGATGCTCGTTCGAACCGATATTGATCGCGTGGTAAATCCAGTCGACAACGTATCGGCCGTGACGCGCGAGCAGGGAGGTAATGTTGATGTGGCGCTCCTGCAGTTCTTTGTGCGGGTAGAGTTGTTCGAAAGCTCGGATCAACTGCCGGTGGGCGGCTTCGTCTCGGGCCATTTGGGCTCGATGGAAACGGGTACGCAATCCCTCCAGTTGGTAGTTGATCTTACGTCGTCCGGTTTCGAGCGCATCGGCCAGGGTTGGATCGATTGAGCGCAGTTGTTCGCGCAAACTATCGAGTTGGCCGTTGACTGTCTCCTCAGTTTTGATAAAAGACTGAGCGGTCTGCGCGCCCAGATGTTCTTCCACCACCCGCGCCAGGACGCTTTCCGGACCGGGAAACAAATCTTCCAGACGCAGTCCATAACGCTCGAGCACCCGCCCGGTATGCGATTCAACAATCGTCAGACTTGAACGCGGCAGTATCGGCGTGGTAGGCCGTTCGAGCAAACGGTAAACTTCGCCGGTCTGAGCGAAGTAAGCAATCTCTGCCGCGCCACCGTAATAGGCAATTGTCGGCAGCAAATAATCCTGGACCACCGCGCGCAGTGTTACGTTTGGACTAAACCGGTGGGGCTCAGACAGCGCAAGCTGGGAAATTTCTTCCGCGGTATAAGCTTCATCGCTGTTTTTAACCGCATACTTGCCCTCAGAGGTTCTGACTAATGCGTGTCGCGCGCCTTCCGCGTCGTGCATAAACAGCGGGAAGGAATTTTCAGATGGCGTTACTTGCGCGTGATAACCGGCCTCGACGAGACGTCGACTTCGAACCTCGATAGCGGTGGCAATTTCGTGTGCCTTTAGTGCGGCCTTCGCGTAGAGCGGTGCGGCCAACGTCTTTAATCGAGAATCGAGCGGATCGAGTAGCACCAAACCATGCAGGCTAACGAGCGACGTGATCATTCGCGCGAACGCTTCCCCGTAGCCACGTCCCGGGGCCCACGCATCACGCAAGAGCGTTTCGAGATCCCCGCTGAACTCTGAACTGGGAAGTTGCTCAAACAATTTTTCGAGAACATCATTGATTGAGCCATCGATTACTACGCGGCCCACCGGTTGGTTCTCATGATGCAATTTCGGAGAAACTTCAACCTGGGCCAACCTACAGTCCCGCGCGATAAATTCTGCTTTCGCAACTTCAATGAAATCGTGATCTTCGGTGGCTATCCAGAAAACAGGTACGGCCTTCGTGTTTCGCTGCGTGAGGCAACCGGCAAGTTTCACAGCGGATAGCGCTTTGTAGATTGTGTACAGAGGCCCGGAAAACACACCCGCCTGTTGGCCGGACACAACTGCTACGCAATCTGCTTCGCGAAGCAATTCAATGTTCCGGAGAGTCTCGCTTCCGGCGCCCCACGCCGCGTTCATGTCGGCGAGCGCATCGCACAAAACATTGCGATCGGTCTGATAGGCTGCGAGCACTTCGGGTGCGCGCGCAGGTAACTCATGATGAAAGCGGACCGCCGAAGGATAGAACTCACGCAACGAGAGAGGGTCCCGAAGGTAGTCGAGGAAGAGGCGCGATTGATTCGGAATCCTTTCGAAAGGAATGCTCTCGACTCGTAGGCCTGATTCTTCAGGCGTGCTGTAACAAGCGGGTTCGACCGTGCTCAATTTGTTGTTTGCTCCTGGGGATCATTTTACGCGGGCGAGGCTGCTTCTACCTAGTCATGGCGCAAACGTTGCGATCGAAGTAGGTCAGTACCACCTGCGTCACCGGGTGGGTGGTTCGCAGCCTTTTAGACTGTTCCAGCGCATACCCACCCGCTAGCGCAGGTGGTACTGACATAAACTGTCTTACGCGGTTAAGGAAGCTTTAGTTGAATATTCCGTTAGGGCGTTCTGGGCATTTTCCAGGCATTGGCGGATCTCTTCGCGGGCTTCGGCGTCAGGCATGCGCAGAGGATCACGCACGAGACCGCCGGAATAACCAATCATTTCAAGCGCAGACTTGAGTCCGCCGATCCCAAAGCGTGTCGTCACCGCCGCAGCCAATGGCGTAAGACTCGATTGCAACGTCGCTGCGCGTTCAGCATCTCGCGACCTCACAGCTTCCAGGATCGCAATGCACAACGCGGGGGCAGCGCATCCCACAGCCAGGATCGCACCGGAGGCGCCCGCAAGTAATGCAGGTTCGAGCACCGTGCCATTACCAGTTAAAACTGCGAACGCGGCATCGACTTGCTTTACCGTTTCCTGCAAACCCGCAACATCATTCGAGCTGTCTTTGAGCCCGATAATGTTTTCATGTTCACTCAGACGTACGACAGTTTCAGAATCGATCTTTATTCCCGTCAGTGCAGGCATGCTGTAGAGCAGTACTGGAACCGGGGATTCATCTGCGACCTGCTGGTAGTGACGAACGAGTGCGTCCTGCGTGATGGCGGCACGATAGAAATACGGCGTTAGGACTAGTACAGCATCAACCGAAACCGCGGTAGCGATGCGCTTGATCTCGTTAACGGTTCCGAGAGTGCTTTGCTGACCGCATCCTGCGATAAATAAGTGGCTCTCATCAACCGCGTCGCGAGCGATTTTTATCGTTTCGATTACTTCGTTTTCATTGAGATGAACACGCTCGCCGGTTGAACCGAGGACTACGTAACCTGAGATACCCGTTTCATTCCACTTGCCAATATTCGAGCGCACACCGGAAAAATCCAGCGCGCCATCGGCGAGAAACGGAGTGGTGATCGGTAGCAGGATCTCATTCAGACCCGCACGAAGATTAGGTCGAAAATCACTTTTCATTAGGCGCGGAATTATAGAGCCCGTTTGAAGAGGCCGCAATCAAGCGCGATGGCTGCCGTGTTTTGATTAGTGGTAGGGGTCAAACCAAACAAATTACCAGGTGCATGAAGGTAGTACCACCTTGCGGTAGCGGGTGGGTCATGATTTTGTCAATTGTCAATTGCCGATTTCCGATTGAGGATGATGTTTACCCCAAGTCCAATTGCAATCAATCGGAATGTGTAGCCCACGCACTATCGCGAGGTGGCCCTGCATGCCCCAACAGGTCTAGGGATGTATCAGGTCCGTGATGATCGCGCCGGCAATCGCCTTCGCAATCTGGCTGCGGACGGTAGCTGCATTGGGTCCGGTGTTCAGTAAAACGTCGACGGCCTGCACATCCATAAATTCCACTTCCAGGAGACAGGCGCGGCAATGGCCTCCATTCGTGTTGCCGAGCGCTGCATCATTCAGCACACCAAACTTCTCCTCTTTAACCCCTCGATTCTTCGCGCCGGCGTCGGCGCTCTTGATGGCATTGAAGACAGCGTTTTGAATGTTACCGGCAAAGCGTTTGTCGTCGGCCAGGTTGACGTTGTCCACCGCGCGCCTGACATACGTCTCAGTGCCTCTGGTCACTTTGTTGAAGCCGTTGAGATGAATGCTCAAAAACCTCTCGGCAGTTTTAGTCTTCGCGACACGCGCTCTGATCCAGCAAGCTGAGATTCGTGTCGCCAGTTCGAGTCATCGCGATGTTAAGCGTGTGTCCGCCAGCTGTAGCGGCACTCTGTAATTCTGACTTCACAAGGTTAGCGAGGATCAATGTGAGGTCCTTTTCTTTCACGCCACTGGGACTGACGGCATGATTGCCATCCGACCCGCCGATGCTGCCGGTCCCGCCATGACCGGGATCGATGACGATAGTTGCGGTTGCCATTTCACTTACCTCCAGTTCATTCGATTAATTTTTTCCAAACGGATTAAACTTCGCGAAGATCGTGTCAAGGTCAAAGGTGAAGCCGAAATTGCCTCTCACTTCTTTTTCTTTCACGAGCTCGGTGCGATTAGCAAAGGAAAACGAAAAGGGTATTCGTACACCCGAGTTCTTAATCGGAATCACGAGCTTAATCTGTCCGACTCCGATGTCGCCGCGGGTGTTAGGCAACGTCGTGCCGGCTAAGGTGCTCGCGTCTTCCATAAGCCGTTCATACCTACCGGCGAACGAAAGAACGGGTTTTCCGATCCCCAGCCCCATCTCTCCAAACGGCACATCAAGCTGGGTTGCAAACTGGAAGTCCCGCACCCTGCCCACCCCGGGCGTCGAGGGCTTTTTGTTAAAAAGCGTGATTGCGCCGTTGAAAGTTAAGTCCAGTCTGGGACCAAAACCTAACTCCCCAATTAAGTTGAATTTTGAAAGAGTAAGGGAATTCAACGGACGATCGTTAACGTAGTCAAGGCTGATGATTGGAGCTTTGGCTATCTTGTCGAGGATGGCCTCACGTCCGTCCAGCCAGGCCTTGAAATGTTGGTCAAATCCGCGTAACTCGGTGATGGTGGTATCCGCAAGATCTGTCGGCGCTTTAGTGAGTGCAGCCAACATTACCGTCTCGACATCCTGAGGGGAGGCACTCTGTATTGCAGCATTAGTTACAACATACCAACTCTGCAGAGCGGGATCATTCCACGTGTCTGAAGTGCTGTCGGCAAGAACATCAAACGATCTCCCGATCTGAGCGACAAACGCTTCTGAGACCGTCGATAAGAATGTCTTCCAGTCGTCTCGATACCTTGGCAATCTCGCGTCACGCTTGTTGTAGAGATCGAGGTGCGCCGAATAACTGGAAATTTGCTGTTTGCTGCCGGTGAAAGTACCGGGTACGTTTCCCCGGGAAGTATCAAACGAGAAAGCGAAGGCCGTCCGTCTGAAGAAGCGGGCCGCCGCGCTATCTTCATCGTAGCCGCTGATGAATCCCTTGCCGGCTACGGACTTGGCCAAGCCCGCCACGTTTCCGCGAAAGGTAATGGTCGAGCCGTCGCTGGATCGGAGTAATCCGCCGTTATCAACAGCAAATCCGAGAATCGCGGGCACGCTGCCCTTTGTCACGAGTGAGGTGCTGCCACTACTCGACGCATCTGAACCGACTTGCGTATCAACCGTTTCATTTTCAGCATCGATGACATACTGCGCCCTACCTTCGCGCGCCAGTAGGGCGATCATTAGCGGGAAGAAATCTTCTCGAAGATTCATTCCTGCCGAAGGATTTGCGGCCAGACGCATCCTCGCGTTTCCGAGCTTTCTGTCTTTGACTTTATTAACGGTGCGACAGATATAACGCTCAATAAGTGAGGTCGGGTCTGGAGTACGAGCTGCGAAAGCCGCGTCACTTAGAGTCTTGACCGTGGTGCAATCGCGAAGGGGCGGGAGGTCCGAGGTCGACGGAGACGCGGTGGCCACAAAAGATCTGGCGGCCATCATTGCCGGCTGAACAGGTGTGGCGGGACCATTACCGGCTGCAGCGGGTGAGGCTACCAGTTGGTTGTCGACTTGAGGGACTGGAGTTGCGGCGGCTTGCGGTTCTGGGTTAGGAGTTTGGGGTGCGTCATTGTTAGGCACCGCCTCTCCTCCTTCAATCCGTTTGATTTCCTCTTGAAGTTGCCGTATTTGGTCCTGACGCTTCTTGATTTCTTTTAGCCGCTCGAGCTCAGCTTCCTTCTGTTTGATCTGTTGATCTATTGACTGCCCGGGATCTTGCGCCCGCGCAACCAGACCGAATGCCAGCGCCAAGCCAACTATTGCTATTAAGATCGTTACCCTATTTTTCATATATGGCCCTGCCTCTCCCGTGGTTAACTGAGCTAAGTGATGTCGAAGGTGTATGTGATCGCGTCACCGGGCACGTTGAAGTCCTGGGCCACAGCGAATTGCGAAGTATCACCATTCGGGTCTCCCTGGACCACGATATCGTAGAAATCGTCCGAACCTGTGAAGGTAAAAAGCATTGTGAGGCGCGTGGGATCCCTCTCACCCCGATCGAGGTTAAACTCGAAACAGTCGCTTTGCTTACCGGGGTCTAGCGATCCTGTTTCCACTCCATTGCGGTCGAAGCTCACGAGGAGGGGTTTCCCAGTAGTTTCCTCAACCGTTACCGTAATCTTCTCCCCTTGCGCTCCGGCAAGGTCTAATGCGTTACCATTTCGTACTTTCATATGAACCTCTCAGTTGAAAAAAATCAGGTTAGTGAAGTGAACAATTTGCGCATGCAGCGACTAGGGTTTGGTCTGCTTCTCGGGAATCTTGAAACCCAGGTAGGTTCCGGCGCTGATCCCCATTAAAGCCAGCATAGTCGTACTAAACTCCGGCATCGCCAGTTCCTTGTAGACGCCGATTAGAAATAGAACGCCAAGCACGACAGTCCAGATGCCCATTTGAAAACGGTGGAGACTGAGACCGTTAACATCGGTGAACAAGTCGTTTCGAAAACTTGTCGAAACGGGGCTTGATAATCCTGCTGCCGCATCCTCGATCTTCTTTGCGGTCTCTTCCAGGTTGGTCTGCTTTTCACTTATTGCTATTTCCACGTCTCTCAGAGCCAGTTGATCAGCGGGATTCGGGGTCGCTCCGGCGGCTGTTATCTTACTTTCCAATTCAGCCTTCCTCGCATTCAAGGCCTGTACCTCCGCCGCCAACGCTGCCTGGCGAGGTCGAAGGCCACTAAGTTCGTTCCCCGCGGTGTCTCGCTTAGTGGCATCAATCATGGTTGCTCCCAGGGCCGTTCCGATGCCGATTCCCATCAGGATCAATGCTTGTTCGGTGATCGTGTTGTAATCACCGGTGATCAAGTAGATGAAAATGAAGGAGCCGATCACCAGAAAAAACCACCATGCAGCCTGAGTCAGTGCCAGGCTATACGGCTTTTTGTCACCAACGGGCGGTTGCGGTGGATTTGAATCACGAATTATGTTGCTCGTCTTCGCTTTGTAGATGAAATAAATCACCAGCAGTATCAAAACGACGAGTGACCCAACCGCCCACCATGGATGGTAAACACGGAGATTCATTTGGGGAGGTTTTGATGGATCTTCAAATGCAAAAGACTGCTTGTCGGACCCGACGCTGACCGTTACGGGACGCACGTGGTTTTGAAAACCAGGCCGGCCAAGTAGCGTGCTCCATGCCTCGCGAGATGCATCTGTACGCTTGAGTTGGAAGGCCAGTTTGTTTGATTCAATTGGTAGCCCCGTAACGCCCTGAAGCGGCCGTCCATTGAGGTACAGCACGAACGCTCGAGGATCGATCCCGTCGCTTTTGACAGCCGGCGCCAGATTATTTACCTCGACAACGATCCACTCCCCCATACCTGCTTCACCTGGCGTACTGGTATACGGCTGAACGCTTTTAACGGTCATGATCACCGGCGGAGGCTTAGGCGTTGGTATCGGGGTAGGAGTGGGCGTTGGTGTGGGTTGCGACTCCGCGCGTGCCTGAAGGCTAAAGATGAGGGTGAAACTGATTGCCAAAATGAGTCCGGCGATGCCTGGTCGTTTCATCCTGAGGGACGTCATAGTGAGGGACCTTAACATCTGGATAAACCTCCGAGCCGCGAGATTAGGAACCTATGACTTTGAGAGATGACTAATTCCTAACGAAACAATGGCGTGGTACGTGGAGCACTGGATCGGGCGAGGAGGCGCCTCCTATACCTACCGTGACTGAATCGGACAAAAAAATCGTTGGTCGCGTCGCCATTGAAGGGGGGACCTTCCCACGTGGCGTCTTGGACCGTTGCCAAAAGAAACATTCCCAACTCACTAATAATGTCGACGAGCAGCAAAACGTTTCGCATTCCCCGGTTCGGCTCAAACTAAAACGATAGTGAAGCTGTTACAAGGGACGTTCTGCGAACCCAATTTAAGAGCAAATATCAACTTATGGTCGGCAAGCTTATGATTCTGGCCACGCCTGTTTGGTGGTGAGCGGATGCCATTTTGAGACAGCCGCCTTATACCCTTAATGCAAAAACCCTGTCAAGAAAATCGCTATCGTCGTTGCATCTGATATGTCATTAGGTGCGAGGCAATTAATACATGACAAGCAAGCGAGCCCGGACCGGAGTTTGGGGCTGGCGATGAAACTACCGACGAGCTTCATCTGGAGCGGTGTGAAATGATTTCTCTTCCCAATCATAATGTTTTTGAGAGGCAAAATATTTCATTCATTGATTCTAGCGGTTGACTATTGACAACCATCCCTCAATCGCAATACTGTGCGCGCGTCTCGCACTTGGTCAACTATCGTGATTAGCCAACGCTCGCCATGTATTAGGTTTCTCACGCGCTCAAGTTAGACCTGATGATTCTCACTTAGCGAACTTTTCTTTAAGAGCTACTTGCGCTGCGCCTGCGGGTCAGTGCTGACTCTCAGCCTGCTCGTCTCATTTGATATGAGAATTAACTCTGCTCGCGCCGAGTGCCATGACTTAACTTACACGGAGGTTTTTATGTCTAACGCTTCTTCACCAGACGTTGATTACACCAGGGAAGTACGCTTCGCGGTGGTGATGTATGGCGGCGTGTCGCTGGCCATTTACATAAACGGCATCGCACAGGAGCTGCTACGGTGGGCGCGTTCAACGGCCAAGCATTCTGATAGGGACGTGGCCCTCATCCCCAGCAATCCGTCAACAAATGCAAACGGCACGGACACCGCACCGACATTGAGTGGTACGGAACGCGTCTATCGGAAGCTTAGTTACATCTTGTCCGAAGGCGGCGCGCAGCGTTCTCCCGATCCCGATGAGACGTTGAAGCGAGCTGAGGAACAACTTGCCGCCAATGAACCTCTCCGTACGCGATTCATCGTAGACATTTTGTCGGGTACGTCAGCCGGCGGAATCAACGGCATCTTTCTCGCCAAAGCGCTGGCTAACGGCGAGGACATCAGCGGCCTCGAGAACCTTTGGATCAAGGAGGGCGACATGAGGACCCTGATCAACGATAAGAAATCCGTTGAGGGACCTGTGAAGTTGCAGGATCCTCCGGCGTCGTTACTCAACAGCCAACGTATGTATTTCGAATTGTTGAAAGCCTTCGACAGTATGGGGGCGACGGGCGCGGGCTCAGCGCCATTTGTCGACGAGTTGGATTTGTTCGTCACAACTACAGACTTGTCGGGAGTGACCTTGCCCATTCGGCTCTCGGACGGTGTCGTTTACGAACGCCGCCATCGCAACGTGCTGCGCTTCGTGTACTCCAACAGTGATGTGAGCGGAGAAACCCGAGATCGAAACGATTTTGAGGCTACCTTCAATCCATTCCTTGCCTACGCAGCCCGCTGCACCTCGGCGTTTCCGGTTGCGTTTGAGCCCATGAGTCTGTGTGACACCGATGCGATTCTGAAAAATTACGCTCCATACGCAAAGAAGGAGAATTGCCGATCGGACAGCAGCGATTGGCAGCGATTCTACAAAGATTATTTAAACCCGGCCGGAGTCAACACAGTCAGGTTTCCCCAACGGGCATTCGCCGACGGCGGCTATTTGGATAACAAACCATTTACCTACGCGACTGAGACTGTGGCCCGTCGCCAGGCGGATCTGCTCGTAACGCGCAAGCTTATTTACATTGAACCCTCCCCAGAACATCCGGAGGAGCAGCCCGATGCCGAGGGTAAACCGGACGCCATAAAAAACGTTGGAGCTGCTCTGCTATCACTGCCTCGCTACGAGACTATTCGCGAAGACCTGCAACGCGTGCGCGATCACAATCGACTCGTCGAGCGCGTGAATAGCATTTTGAAGAGTGTCGAGGTGGATAAAAAGTTGGGCAGCCTGCCGCCTAAGAAACGCTGGAACGACGAAGAGTGGGGCAAGCTGGATCTAGCTGAAGTGGTTCGAGAAAAAGGCGTTGGTTACGTTGCCTACCATCGATTAGACATCTCTGCAGTTTCGGATGATCTAGCCAAACTGATGACACGTGTAGCCGGATTCGATGAGCAGTCGGATCATTTTATGATCATCCGAAGTTTAGTGGGTGCCTGGAGGGCAAATACTTACGTCGAACATGGTAAGGGAAAGCCATCACTAAATACCTTCTTGTTTGAGTTCAATCTCAGCTATCCGATGCGAAGGATAAATTTCTTACGGACGAAAATTTCCGAATTAGGAGCGGAGGACGAGTATGTGGGGGATCCGGTCGCCCAGGCAGAACTTATTGAGATCAAGACGAAGCTCAATCAGGAATATAAGAATTTGAGGCGCACCGCCAGACTCTTGCGATCTCGTCAGATTCCGGCGAAGGCCGGCGAAGCCTCTTCCGCTTCCGTACCAAGCCCGGCATACGAGGCAATTCAGAAACTGAAAGCAGCCCTGGCCGTGGAAACGACGAAGCGGCTGCCGGACGATGTGCGACGCCAGCTCGAGAATCCCGGTGAGTCCGTCGTTGAATACTTCCTCGGTGTGCGCCCGGAAAGTAGCACCAGCAACAACATCAAAGATGAGTGTGACGCTCGTGCCAGAGAGCTGTTTAAAGACCCGGCATTCGCTGCCTTATTCGTGCCCATCGCAGACGCTTTGAAGGCGCAGATCGGCCCGGCAAAGAAGACAGCCGACGAGAACTGCCGCGCCGCTCTGGGCCTGAATGAAGCGGGTCTCAATAGTGGTTCGGAGCCACCAGACGCGAAGACCAACAGCCGCAGATACCTGGCCTACTACTATGAGAATTACGACGAGTATGACCGGATCATTTTTCCCATCATTTATGGAACAGAGATTGGCGAGGCGGCCAGAGTAGACATTATTCGCATTAGTCCCGAGGATGCGACCGCACTCATCAATGAACGCGAGACCGGCTGCTACAAACTCGCAGGCAGTGCCCTCGGACACTTCGGCGCTTTTCTCGATCCACTGTGGCGACGAAACGATATTTTGTGGGGTCGCCTCGATGGCGCTGAGCGCATCATTACAGCTCTACTGCCAAACGATCCAAAACTCGCTCGCCAGTTAATCGGCGAAGCTCACGCCGCAATCGTGCATGAGGCCCTGATGCCGCAGGGAACATCGCTGGGCGAAACTGAAGCCAAAAATTTACTTTGCGAGTCAGCGATGCGCACGCGTTCCGGAACTGCAGAGTGTGAACTCCTCACGCAGTTTATCGGTAACTTGAAAACTTACGACAGGGCAGGTCGACTCAAGACCCTCATCGATGACAAAGCTTTGCGCCAACACTACCTGGATACATTTGCCTTTAAGAGCCGTCTCGATCCGGAGCCGACCGTGAAGCTTGCTGCCCGCGCTACGACAGTTATCGGCAACATGCTCAGCGATCTCTCTGACAGGCGTAACGTTAAGTCCAGTTCAGTTGCATGGATCGCAAGGTTCGGACAGATTTTTGCCTCGTTGGTGGAAGTGTCAGTGCCTCGCAGCATTCCCAATCTTTTGTTGAGACACTGGCTCAAATTGCTGTACCTGTTCGAGGTGTTCTTGATCGTTGCCGCCACGCTTTTATCCAAACCTGGGGCTGCGCAATTAGGATGGACCCTGCTGGGCATCACAGTATCAGTTAATGTCATCACCTGGTGGCTCAACGACTTCATGCAACGCAGGCGAGTAATCTTGCGGTTCGTTATTCTGCTACTGGCGATGGTCTTCGCGTTGTTGGCAATAGTCGGCGGACTCAAGCTGGCTGGGGTCCTATTTGGCGTGACGATAAACGACCTGCCGCCTCTGACCTGGATTAGTCACAACCTTCAGCAACTCTCGAGTTGGTTTGAAGATAAATTAGGAAAATCAATCTGGGGTTTTGTGTTGCGGTTCTTGCCGTTGATAGTTGCACTGCTTGGAATACTGGTCCTATGGAAGCTCGGCAAGCCTCACAAGAGAGGTTGGGCGGTTGAAGAATCGAAGTGACGCGCTCTCAAAGAAACGGGCGCCACAAACATTTCGCGAAAGGACGTAAGGACGCCTTGTCTGACCTAACCCAAGTTCGACTCGTCGGTGGGATGGCTTTCGTTTTCATCCTGTACTCCCTTTGGATGGGCCAACTGAAGATGGAAGGCCTGCCCGCGGGTTATTCGAGTCCGGTGCTGGCGCTTGAGTTAGTAAAGAACGGGGCCGATATAGATGCGATTAGCAAGGCTGAAGGGGGCAAAGCGATCCCCTTCCTTAAGACGAGCCTCACCAAAGATTACGGCTACATCTTCGTTTACACTCTCTTCTTCGTCATTTTGAGCTTGTTGCTTTCGCGCATGAGTTTATCCTGGGCGCGGCCTGTGGGCTGGCTTGCGGCAACCTGCGTGATACTTGCTGCGATCCTGGACCTGGTCGAGAATCGCGGAATGTTCAAAGCAGTCTCGGGAGATGTAAGCGATTCACTGGCAAACAGCATCCGCTATTCTTCGCTGGCCAAATGGGCGTTTCTGTTCATCTTCAGCTTGCTAATCGGCGTGCTCTTGATGTGGCGGCGTGATCTCTTTGCCATTCCCGGTCTTCTTTTTCTATTTGCGGGTCTACTTGGCCTGAGCGGCGTAGTGTTGAACCTGATGCGGCCAAAGTTCTACTGGATGTTTCCTGCTTCCATACTGTCGTTAGGTGGGGCGGTCGTGATTATCTGCATTGCCTTTGTTTTCTGTCCTAGAAAGCTTCTCAGGAAATTTTCTGCATTTGTTACGTAGTATTCCTCTGATACCTGTAGCGCATAGTGTTTGTTTACGGATATTCGATACAGGACAGGTTCAAATTAAAATACTCCCCAACGCACCGTCCGCAAACTAACAGTTTGCATGACCACTTCCGAATTCTTGCTTCCACCGAAAGATCGAAAAGATTCCCTGAAGTAGCGCCGTGGCAGTAGTCGCGTCGTCCTTAGTTTTCTTAAACTAAGGAATTTCATGAAACCGCCTGCTCTTGATTAGCAATGGGTTTGCAGTGATCATTAGTGCATTAGACAAACTACAGGAGATAAAAAAATTGGGGAAATATCGTTTCGTGCAATTGGACGTCTTCACCGATCGATCATTCGCTGGGAACCCGCTGGCTGTTTTCCCAGACGTAGAAGGTCTTAGCGACGACGACATGATGAAGATCGCCCGCGAGATGAATCTCTCGGAGACGGTTTTTGTTTTGCCGCCCCGCGACGAAAAGACCTTGAAGCGGCTGCGCATCTTCACACCTGCGCGCGAGATTCCTTTCGCAGGCCATCCCATCGTTGGCACCTGGAATGCGCTGGCTCGTGAAGGCATTGTGCCTGTGCCGGAGGGTGGGAACGGCTGGACGCGCATTCATCATGAGGTCGGCGTCGGTGTTCTGCCGGTCGACATTGAATTTACAGATGGCGGGCCGTCGCAGGTGGTGATGACACAGGGAAAGTTTGAGATCTTGCGCGAGATCGACGACGGGCAGGAACAGGCGGAAATCGCGCGGGCACTTGGGCGAGCTCGTGAAGACCTCGACGAGAGTTTGCCGATTCAAGTAATCACAACCGGGCTGTCATGCCTCGCCGTCCCGATTCGCTCCCTTTCGGATTTATCTCACTGCCGCGTCAACTCCAGCATGCTCGCCGAGATCTATGTTCGTCTGGGCGCGACAGGATGCCTTGCCTTCGCCAGGGAGACTATTGAGATCGGTGAATCCCGCGCCCATGCACGCTTTTTCGCGCCGGCCGATAACATTCCCGAAGATCCTGCCACCGGCAGCGCATGCGGTGCGTTGGGCGCTTACCTGGTCCATCATGCGGCTTCCGGCACAGAACCCGATGAGGGAAAACATAAATTCGTGATCGAGCAGGGCGACTTTATAAACCGCCCAAGCCGTATTCATCTTGAAGTCAGCGGCGAAGCTGGGCGCGTTGATGAAGTACGCGTAGGCGGCCAATCGGTGGTGGTGGCGCGCGGCGAAGTTGAGTTTTGATTAGTCCAAAGTCCAATGTCCAAAGTCCAAAGTCAGGCTCAATATCAAGAGCCGCCTTTATAGTTGTCCAAGCGTTTGAATGTCCAAGGACGGTTTAAATAGTTAGAGGTTGGGAAGGAGGGCATGCCCCCGCTTTTCCTCGCGCAACAGGATTGAAGAGATGAGATGTCTGATTACCAGAGGTGGCTCGAGGTCGGTAATCACTCAAATCGACGAGGTAGTGAACCAAAGAGCGGGGGCATGCCCTCCTTCCCTACCTCTGACGATTCATAGTTTAACCACCCACTTAGCAAACTTTTGACTTGTGACTTTGATTCTAAGTTCTGCCTTTTGCCTTTTGCCTTTTGCCTTTTGCCTTCTGACTTCTGACTTCTGGCTATAAAGCTGAATGAGTGAACCACTCGATCTATTAATCATCGGCGCCGGCCCGGCCGGGCTCTCCGCAGCCCGGAGCGCCGCGCAGGAAGGTCTCACATACCTGGTAATTGAAAAAGGCACCATCGCAGATACAATTCGTCGTTACCCGGTAGGCAGAACACTTTTCTCCACTCCTAACGAACTGGAAATGTCTGATGGCGCGCTGAAGCCGTGCCGAGAGAAGCCGACTCGCGAAGAATTACTATCTCACTACATTCACTTCGTTCTTGATTATGATTTGAAAATCAACACGGGCGAGGAAGTGGTCGAAGTCGAGACGCTCACGGAAGGATTTTCGATTCGCACGACACAGAATGAATACCGGGCCGCTAAAATCTTGTTTGCAATCGGCGCCATGGCCCATCCGCGGCAACTAAGTATTCCCGGCGAAGCCCTTCCCAAGGTCCATCATCTTTTTGTAGAACCTTATCCATACGTTCGCCGCGACGCTCTCGTGGTAGGCGGAGGAAACAGTGCCGCCGAAGCAGCCCTCTTTCTGGCGGAAGAAGGCGCGCGCACCACGCTCGCCATCTGGCGTGAAGACTGGGAGAACCGCGATCCCAAAGCCGGTGCCATGAAACATTGGGTGCGCCAGCCACTTGACAAGCAAATCGCGGAGGGCCACCTGCGCGTAATCCTGTACAAAGATATAAACACGATTACTGATCGCGACGTTACGTTAACCAGCGAAGACGGTGAGCTACTGACTATCGCGAACGACGTCGTATTTGTACTCATTGGCAGCGACGCCGATCTCACCTTGTTGAAGAAGCTCGGCGTAAAAACTGAGCCAGGCAAGTTAACCGAAGTCCCCGTCTACGATCCGGAGACTTTTGAGACTAACGTGCGTGGAGTTTATGTAGCAGGCCACTTTACGCATCAACGCCACATCAAAGCTGCCATCGATGTGCCACGTCAAATTGTCCCAATCATTGCGCAAAGTCTGCGCTCGACCGTGGCGAGATAATCTACAAGCCGGCCAATCCGAGTTGAAAGGATGCACAGTATGAAGGGAGTCTTCCTGCAGCTCTCGTTCGCGTTCTGCCTTGTTACCGCACTCAGCGCCAGCACATTTGCACAACAGAAGCCATCGGCCGCCACAGTTGCTTCGTCTTCATGTAATCACGACGCTGCGCTTGAAATGATTCAGCAGCAACTCGCCGAAACAAAAACATTCAATGACGAGGTCGAAAGAATTACTGCTTTGCTGCGAGCTGCTGATCTACTTTGGCCCTACAAGCTGGAGAGGTCACGCGCGGCCTATCTCGAAGCCTTTGAACTTGCGACTGAGAACTTCAAAGCAAAAGGCGATGAGCCACAGATGGAAGGTGTTGGAATGGCAATCACCACGCCGGATATGCGCTTTACGGTGATCACCGCCATCTCCAAACGCGATCTGGCCTGGGCCAAAAAACTGATGGACCAACTGCTGAACGACCAGCTAGCTGAGGCCAGGGAAAAGAATGCAGCGGACCCCGTCCGTGAAAATAGAACGGCAGAAAAGCTCCTCAGCACTGCAACTCAAGTGCTCGCTAAGGATCAAGCTGCGGCCCTGAGTTTCGCGATTCAAAGTTTACGGTTTCCCGCCACCATGCATTTGCCCTTATTTCTCTACGAGCTTGCTGAGGTAAACCAGGCCGCCGGTGATCAGTTCTACCAGTCAGCACTCGCCGCTTATTCGAAAGCTCCGATGAATAGGTTGTTGTACCTTTCGTCTTATCCATTCGGCAATGATCGCGAAGTGGGAGAGATGCCTGGTTACACTGTGTATGATGTGCCTAAAACCTTCACGCCGAATCCGCTGCTGCAGCGGCTCTTTGTTCAACTTCTTTTGAATCGAGCTCAGCAGGAACTTGCGCGGCCTTCCAATCCGGTTCCCCAAAGCCGCATCACGGATGTAGAACAATTGTGGCTGGCCTTTAGTCGTCTGGAAATACAGATCGGACAGAGCATGCCGGAACTTGTTCCGCAGGTTGCACAGGCGCGAATCAATCTCGCGGCGCAACTGCCGGAGACTTCTCAACGACAACTTACGAACGTTTTGAATCCCCCAAAAGGGCCGCAATTGAGCTTTGTCGAAAAGGTTGAGGCCGCGGAGAAGAACCCCAATGTAGACGCGCGAGATCAGGCGCTGGTTTTTGCGGTTATGGGTGCGTCGTCAGAGGAAGAGCTGGAGCTTATCCTGCGAGCTGTCAACAAAATATCCGACTCTAAAACGCGCGGCCAACTGCTCAACTGGCTTTACTTCGGCCGCACGACTGAAGCGATCAGGCAAAAGCAGTTGATCAACGCGCGTAGTTTGGCGGCGAAGGTAGAAGAACTTGATCAACGAAGTTATCTGTATCTCAGGATCGCAGAGGAGTCGCTGAAAGAGAGCCTTGACCAAACTCAAGCGCGCGAGATGTTGGAAGAAGTTGTTAATGCGGCGATGAAATCTTCAGCAACTATGGTAAGTGCTCGCACGCTTCTCGGCGTCGCCAACTTGTACACAAAGATCGATCCGGTTCGAGCAATTGCGGTGCTCTCAGATGCAGTAAAGACCATCAATGGTCTCGAAGCGCCTGACTTTTCGCGTCAGTTTATTCTGAGAAGAATTGAGGGGAAGAATTTCGGCAGCTATGCGGCATTTCATACGCCGGGATTTAATCCTGAGAGCGCCTTCAAACAGATGGCAAAGTCAGACTTCGATGGCACGATCTACCAGGCATCAAACTTCGCCAATAAATCGTTGCGCACGTTGATAACGCTCGCAGTGATTGAACCCTGCCTGGATCCATCGAAACAGCGCGGAAAGGCCACGCCTAAGGCAAAACCCTCCAAACCTTAAGGAGAACAACGAGAACGCCAAGCGACAGGTGTTTAGAGTACAAGCTTTAGCTTGCGTCGTGGCGTGGAGGCTTCCAGAGCTTGAGCGGCGTGATCGCCAACCGGCAACCTAAAGGTTGTAATCTGAACACCTCTAGCTCCGACGTCCACTATTCCAAAGTCAGGCAGCCTTCACTTCTCGTATCGGTTCCCTTCCCAGTTGTTTCATCAACTCCGCAAAGCCCGGGAGATCCAACGACTGTGGTCCATCAGACAGCGCTCGCTCCGGACACGGGTGAACTTCGATCATCAAGCCATCCGCACCTGCGGCAACGGCAGCCCGCGACATCGGAGGCACCAGACTCCGCAAGCCAGTGCCGTGTGACGGGTCGGCAATTACAGGCAAATGAGTCAACTCTTTTGCTAACGCGATTGCCGCGAGGTCAAGTGTATTCCGCGTGGCCGTTTCAAAAGTTTTGATACCGCGTTCGCAAAGGACCACGTCGGGATTGCCTCCTGCCAGAAGATACTCGGCAGCTAGCAACCACTCGTTGATTGTGGCCGATGGTCCACGCTTCAGAAGAATGGGACGATGCGAACCGGCAAGCTTTCGCAGGAGGGAAAAGTTTTGCATGTTGCGTGCGCCCACCTGGAGCATGTCGGCGTACTCTGCAACTACTTCAACATCCGTCTCACTCATGACTTCGGTTACGATCGGTAACCCCGTTTCTTCGCTCGCGTCGCGCAACAAACGCAGCGCTTCTACACCCAGTCCCTGAAAATCGTAAGGCGAGGTCCGTGGCTTGTAAGCTCCACCGCGCAAAAGGTTGGCGCCGGCAGCTTTCACCGCGCGAGCAGTTTCCATTAGCTGCTCGGCCGATTCGACCGAGCACGGCCCCGCCATCACTGCCAGGCTTCCGCCGCCAATCTTGACTCCACTGACATCGACAACCGTGCAACGCTGTCGAAGCTGTCGGCTAACAAGCTTGAAGGGATGCGTGATCTGGATCACGTCCTCGACGCCCGGGGCCGCGCGCAATGCTTCAAGTTCTGACCTCCGGCCCTTGCTACCGACGGCGCCGATTACGGTGCGTTCCGCGCCCTGGATGACGTGCGCTTGATAGCCGCATTCTTTAATTCTGTCGATGACGTGATTGATCTCTTCAGCGTTAGCGAGTGTTGACATGTTTATGATCATGGCTTTAATTCCTTTTGATTACTTGTTAGTCAGGGTTTCGCCAGTGTCAGCGGATTGCCCCTCCTTGGAGTGCGCCGCCTTGTCGGCGCTTTGGCCGGTCGTGTGGCGGTCACGATGTCGGTCACTACTTGCTCAGCGAGGAAGCGGCGCCAGGCCGCCGCGGGCCAAAGCGGCGACTGGTCGCCGCACTCCAAGGAGGTTCTCCTCTCGTGTCAGCAAGAGGAAGCGCGTGTAATTGTCGGGATCGTCTTCCACGTTTTCACAAAGAATCGTTCCACCGTAAATCTCTGCTGCACGCCTGCTGGCAATAGCCGCATGCTTTTTGTCACCGGCGGCGATAATTCGTGCCACGCTTCCCGCTGTGTCGTCTGATTCAATCATCGTTATTCGCGGATTGTTGGCGAAGAATCTCCGGCACTGGGCCAGAGCCACGGGGTGTGACTCCACCGCTTCGACCTCGTCGAAAACCGACCCGGGACATCCAATTAATTGCTGCTCTATTCTGATGACCACTTCGTCCGCGGCCACCAGGGCGCTTTCGCTCACGAGATCAATCGTCGTCGTAATAGCTCCGGCGAGACTATTCTCAACCGGAGCCAGGACATACTCAGCCCGGCCCTCTTCAACGCTGCTGAAGAGCTCTACAAACGTGCTTCGCGGAACCAGCTCGATGGCCGGCCCTAGCAGTTTGATCGCGGCTTCTTCGCTGAAGGCGCCGTGCTCGCCCTGAAAAGCTACCCTGGGTTTCGGGCCGCTGTAGCTCACAGCAACGCCTCGCGGCGGTGCCCCGCTTGCCGGACGAGTCGCAAATTGTCGGCGCCTATCTCGCGGCGCGCCAATGGTTCCATCCCCTGCCCCTCAACGCGTCTCGTTTCGCGAATAATGCGTCGGAAGAGTTTGGTGACCGCGCGGCGATCGAGAGGGCCGGTATTCGCTTGCTGCAAATTCTGAAGGACCACTTGTTCACGCTCCGGATCACTCAAAGGTAAGCCTGCTGCCCTCTTCAGACTGCCAACCTTCATTGCCAGCCGCGCCCGGCGATTCAGGAGTTGAAGCAGTTCCCGGTCTACGTCGTCTATCTCGTTGCGCCAGTATTCGATATTCATGTTAGTCCTCCGCTTGGTACTCGACGTTACCCCGTATCAGAACCGGAAGCGGTAGCGACCGGGTCTGGTTCGAATTGAGTCCTCAGTGATACTTGCAGTCGACCCGGTCGCTACCGCTTCCGGTTCTGATACCACCTTCCATCACAATGTTTCTTGATCACAAAAAAGCCAGCCGCGACTTGTTCCCTTTGGGGCGTCGCGGCTGGCTCATTTGAAGCTTTTTGTGCTGGGTCTTAGGACTTCAGCACGTCACGCTCACAATTCGCCGGCCCGCCCTCCCCATAGGAGAAGCGGAACGTAAAGGCGAAATAATAAAATGAGCGGCTGTTGTTCATCTCAATGTGTCCGGTTCAACCGAAGCGAGCGGCTACTATAGGTAAGCCCCTGAAATCCTGTCAAGAACTTTGTGGGTTATTTGTAGGGGGCGTCCCTCCGTGGGCGCCCCTCACCGCCGAGAAAACACCGCCACTAATTATCATCATCCTTGTTCGGAAGAACGGGGCGCCCGCGGAGAGACGCCCCTACAGTTTTTTTTGGGTCAGTAGCCCCCGGAAGAACATTACTTAATTCCCACGACCATCGAGTCGGGCCCTGCAAGGTGCTCTACCCTGGTCGACCTGAAGCCTGCCTCGCGCATCCACTCAGAGCAGTCCTTGCCGGTGTAATCAAAACCGCCGGGTGTTTCAATCAACATGTTCAGGCTCATCAATAAGCCAAATGCATTTTGTCGCCGCTCATCGTCGATTAGCGCTTCAAACACAATCAGCGCGCCGCCCTCAGGGAGTGCGGAGTAAGCTTTATCGAGCAGCATACGTTTCTCGTCGAGGTCCCAGTCGTGCAGGATGTGGCCCATTGTGATCACGTCAGCGGTAGGAAGGGGACCCTCGAAGAAGTTTCCCGGTAGAAATCTCAGCCGGTCGCTTAATCCATTCGACGCGACATACTCTTCAAAAATTGGGCCAACGATGGGCAGATCGAAATTGTGTCCGCGCAGGTGTTGATGGGCCAAACAGACCTGGACCAGAAGTCCGCCCTGCGCGCCGCCAACGTCAACCAAAGTTTGATAATCTTTCCAGGGAAACTTTTCCGCGATGCCTTTCGAAGCGCCCATGCTTAGACCTGTCATGGCGCCGAGGAAAAGTCGCAGGCGCTCGGGATCGTTGTAGAGCGCTTCGAAAAGTCCCGACCCTCCCGTCTTAACTTCATTTTGAGGTAGGCCGGTGCGTAGCCCTTCAGTAAGCGAACCCCAAAATTGGTAGAGCCGTTCATTGGCCATCTCGAGCAGGCCGCCGATGTAGCTCAGTTTTCCGCGGACGAGGAAGTGATCTGACTCTGGTGTGTTTCGGTAGAGGCCGTCTTCGCGCTCGAGCATCCCCAACGACACCAGAGTGTCATAGAAATCCAGCGCGCTTCGCTGATGCAAACCAAGCTGAGCGGTCAAATGCTCAGCAGTCTTTGGGCCATCGGCAAGAGTCGTAAATACCCCAAGCTCAATCGCGCTCAAAAGCGTCTTTGACGCCATAAAGCCAAGGCCCAACTTCATACAGTTTTCGGGTGTTACAGCTTTCTGCGTGGACATTAGTGTGGATTCTCCAATTGAAATTTTGAAACCGAAACTTACAGAACTCTGAACAACGAGCTGGTAGTTCACAGTTCAATTTCAGGTTGTGTTTTTGGTCGGGACACAAGCTTCACTTGGTCTCTGACAAGCGAGCTTGTTTAGTCAGGAAGACGCAACCTGAAGGTTGTACTCTATACACCTGTTGCCGCTCACGCCTGAGGAACGCATCCCTACTTCATTCACCATTCATCATTCACCATTCACCGTTCAGGCGTCAGCTGGAGTCGCTTAAGCACGCCGCCTGAAGCATCAGCCAGAGGGTGGACCACGATGAATGCGCCCGGGTCAATGTCCTGCGCCGCACTCTTTATCCGACCGATCTCTAAACGCGTCACGACACAGAACAGAATATCCTGCTCAGTATCGCTCAACCCCCCACGCCCTTTGTAGATTGTCACACCGCGGCGCAAGTCTCTAAGAATCGCCTGTCGAATCTCTTCACTGCGTTCAGACATAATGATGACTGCGGTGTACTCCTCAACTCCATGAATCAGGAAGTCGACAGTCTTGGAAGCCGCGAAATAAGTGAGCATCGAGTAGAGAGCTGATTCAATGCCAAGAAAGAACGCGGCGGCCGCAAAGATCGCAATGTTGAGCAACAGAATCACATCTCCAACCTTGAGTATGTTGCTGCTTTTGCTAATCAAGAGGGCGGCGATTTCGGTCCCATCCAGGACGGCGCCACCGCGAATTGCAAGTCCAATTCCGGCGCCGATGAAGAAGCCACCGAAAACGGCCGTCAGCAATCTATCCGAAGTGACATCCGGATATTTCACGAACGCGAGAACCACAGAGAGGCCGGCGATCGCGAGGGTGCTCTTGATTGCGAAGGCCTTTCCGATTTGTCGATAGCCAAGGGCGATAAACGGTAGATTGATTACGAGGATAAGAATCGACAGCGGCCATCCGAGGACGTTTGCCAGCAACATGGAAACACCGGTGACGCCGCCATCGATGAACCGGCTGGACATCAGAAATCCTTTTAGGCCCAAGCCGGCAGAAAAGATGCCGAGGACGATGAGAAGGATGTTGACACCCTGGCCAACGATTCGTTTTCTGCGTTCTTTGTAAAGCAAGTTTCAATTACCTTTTCGTAGATGTGGATCTGAAACAATGATCGGCAACTGAGGCATATAACCGGTGCGAGTTAATTCCGTGTAATCTGTGGTTTGTATCCTACCTTAATTCGACGGGCCGACCGTAGGCGGACGTTATGCGCAGCCCCATATCACAACTTACATCCCATCTTGCGCGGCGCGGTCGCGGCGGGCGACATGGGTTTTGTAAGCAGCTTCTTCGACAGCATGGGCCACAGCCTCGGCGACACGTTTATCGAATACTGATGGCACGATATATTCCGGATGGAGTTCGGCGGGTGTGATGATGCCGGCAATCGCGTGCGCGGCAGCGAGTTTCATTTCTTCATTGATACGTGAAGCGCGACAGGCGAGTGCTCCTTTAAAAATTCCGGGGAAACAAAGCACGTTATTGATTTGGTTTGGATAGTCAGAGCGGCCGGTCGCCATGACGGCAACGTAAGGCGCCGCGTCCTCCGGCATTATTTCCGGTGTCGGGTTAGCCATGGCGAAGACGACTGGTTTGGGCGCCATCGCCTGAATGTCTTCGGCAGCTATTACTCCGGGAACCGACAATCCCATGAAAACATCCGCGGCCTTGATGACGTCGTGGACCGTTCCTTTTTCATCGTTCGGGTTCGTGTTCTGGGCGTACCACTCCTTGATCCAATTCATGCGCTCCTTGCGTCCACGATAGATCGCGCCCTCCTGATCGCAGCCAACCACATTGCGCACGCCCGCCGCCAGGATGATCTTGGTGCAAGCGACACCTGCGGCGCCGACACCGTTAACAACCACCTTGATGTCACTCATTCCCTTGCCGACGATCTTCAAAGCGTTGATTAGCGCCGCCAGCACCACGACTGCCGTGCCATGTTGGTCGTCGTGAAAGACAGGGATATCAAGCTCCTCTTTGAGTCGATCCTCGATCTCGAAACAACGTGGCGCGGAAATGTCTTCGAGGTTGATTCCGCCGAAAGCCGTGGCGATTGCTTTGACGGTGCGCACAATCTCGTCCGGCTCCTTCGTATTGAGGCAAATCGGAAAAGCATTAACGCCGGCGAATTCCTTGAACAGCATCGCCTTGCCTTCCATTACCGGCATCGCCGCCGCCGGCCCAATATCGCCGAGGCCGAGTACGGCCGTGCCGTCGGTAACCACTGCGACTGTGTTTTTCTTGATGGTTAAAGTGAACGCTTTATCCGGGTCATCATGAATGGCTTCACAGACGCGCGCGACGCCCGGCGTATAGGCCATGGAAAGATCGGCGCGGGTCTTCAAAGGCATTTTGGAGACAACTTCAATCTTGCCTCCCAGGTGCATCAGGAAAGTGCGATCAGAAACATTGATGACCTCGATGCCATCTATGTCCCTAACTGCCTGAATGATCTTGTCGCCATGCTCGCTGGATACGGTGTTAACCGTGATGTCACGAATGATGTAGTCAGGCCCGGCGTTGACGATATCGATCGCGCCGATGTCTCCGCCCGCACGGCCGATCGCCGTGGCGACCTCACCGAGGGTGCCGGCGCGCGTCGAGAGTTTGACGCGCAAGGTCAGGCTATAACTGGCGCTGGGGACGCGTTCCACGAAGCGGATCTCCTTGATGCATTCGATTGGGGGTTTCGCCAAACTCTAACGCTCACGGAAGAGTGAGGCAAGTAGGACTGAGACTCGGTACAAGTCCGCGTTGAGCGGACGAAATTTTCCATATATCATTTCTCATTCTCATTTGACAGTGCAGTTGCCAGCTACCCGTTAGCCGCATCGGAACCCACGGGTAAAGCTTGTCGCGATCACGAGACAAAGCCGCGGAGCGGGCCACAGCTCTAGAAGTGGCTAAGACTTCGCCCGACTCCGCGAGCTGGAATCATTGACTTGGCCCACAGACCCGGGGTTACGCTTACACTCAGCCCTGGGAACGCTATGACAAATCGACATGGCCATGACTATCGCAGGCTTTTGTCGATCAGCCAAGCAGCGAAGCCCGCACCGTCCTACTTAAGAAGCTTCCTAATCTTCCTGACGACCTTCGGATCGATTCCCTTCTTTCCGGCCACTTGAAGCGAATGCAAGCCCAGCAGCTTATAGATCTTTAACGCCGCGGAGTGTTCGCTTCCATTCAGAGCCTGAAGATGTCGTTTAACCGTTGCCAGATCGCCCCGAGCAAACGTTCCGGTTAAAGCTTTCTCCGGCGGTGAGGCCTTCAAATTATTAACAGCACTCCCGATCAGCGGCATCAGCACCTGCTGCGCAGCCGCCCGGCTGAGTCCGCAGGAGACCAACATCTCCATGGCCACGTCGATAAGGGCCGTCAGATGGCCGGCAGCAGTTAATGCCGCAGCGTGGTAAAGCGCCTTGCTCTTCGCAGGGACTGAAAAGCTCTTGCCGCCAAAGTCGTTAACGATTCTTCGCGCCAGTCGCTTCGCGACCGTGTCTCCCTCGACGCAATAAAACGCACCGCGCAGATCCCTTGCGCCCGTACGAGGGTCACTTACCGAAACCAGCGGGTGCAGCGAGCCCGTGTGAAATCCAACGTCAGACAACGGAGCAAGGACGCTTGAAGACAATGCCCCGCTGGTGTGAAGCACAGTCCGATTGCGGGAGTTGCCGTTTTTCAGGGCAGTGTGACCATTCGCCAGCTCGGCGAGGTTATGAGCAACCTCCTCGATAGCGTCATCGGGAGTGGTAATCAGCGTCAGCGCTGTGGGCTCGAGCCTCGCCAGATCTCTGGCACCGAACGTCTGAACGGGCGTCGAGGCCCGGCCTATTAATTTAGAAGCTTTTTCGGCCTCGCTGGCCCGACGCGCGACTAAAGCTCTGATGGAGTAACCCGACTCGGCCAGCGCGATGGCCAGGGCGCGCCCGAGACGACCGGAACCAATGATCGCTACGGTCGGATTCGGAAGTTGCGAGTGTTTGGGCATTTTCGCGGAATCTGCGCGGGAGGCAACCGGGAACACGTAGGGGTCACTCCCAGGGCACGCCCCGCTTGCGATATGGCGGCTGAGGTGTCCACAGAGTGACACCCATCCAATCTCATTTACATTTGCGCCACATTTCTTAGGTATTCTCAGGGCGGTGCATTATAATGGCGGCCATCCCGCAAGTGCCAAAAAGGTAAGACTTTTTTCGCCGGGCGAGTCTAATGCTTGCGCTTACTTTCCAGTACTTTGAACGCGCAACCATCGACCAACAACGGGGCATCATAGACTGCGCGTTTGAAATTGCGAAAACCGCTCGTGCCGTCCCCGGCTTGGGTTTGCGGTAAATCAGTAGTTTCGCCTGCGCATTTACCCTCAATCAGCAGCCCTGGAAAGTGTTTCCCCAGAATTCTTTTCAGCAAAGATATATGCCGAAATCTCTGGAGGTTCTCAAAATGAATTGCTTCTCCCGCATTGCTACCGCTCTCATGCTGGTAGCTTCGATCCTGACGGGCTCAATCGCGGGCATTGCTCAAACGACCCAGACGTCCCAGTCGCCGGCTCAAAATGATCAGGCGACCGCCGTTAAAAAGGACGACAACAAAAAGGACGAGAAGAAGACAACTACGGCCAGCAGCTCGAAGAAGCCACTCTCGGTGAACGAGGATCCGGCCCTTATCGGTAAGCGAAACATCAACAAAGGCATTATTGCCAAGATGAGTGGCGGAACCGAGAAGGAAGTTAGGCTTGGACGCGAGTTGGCGGCTGAAGTCGACCGCCAGGCGAAGTTTGTAGATGATCCCGTCATTACTGAGTACGTAAACCGAGTCGGTCAGAACGTCGTTCTCCACTCAGATGCGAGGATTCCTTTCACCATCAAGGTTATTGACTCTGACGAGGTAAACGCGTTTGCCCTTCCAGGTGGTTTCTTCTACGTCAACAAAGGGTTGATTCTGGTGGCGGACAATGAAGCCGAGGTAGCGGGCGTGATGGCGCATGAGATTGCTCACGTCGCTGCGCGCCATGCTCTGGAAAACCAGACAAAGGCCGGCTTACTCGAGTATCTCGCTCTCGGCACATCGATTTTTCTCGGTGGCATTCCCGGAATGATTTTCCAGAACACCGCCGGATTGGGATTGTTGGGCGCCTTTATGAAGTTTAGCCGCAACGCTGAATCGGAAGCCGACAAATTGGGCGTTCAGTATATGTGGGCCGCAGGTTACGACCCGAGTGCAATGGCCACGATGTTTGAGAAGCTTGAGGCCAAGAACAAGAAAAAGCCCGGATTGATATCGCGAGCCTTCGCTTCCCACCCTGCTCCTCCAGATCGGCGCGCTGCTGCGTTGGCACTGGCGGCCCGGTTCCCGGAGCATGATGAATATGTGATAAGTACCTCGGAATTTCAGCGAGTTAAGAATCGGCTGTTAAGACTCTCCAACGCCAGGGCTTCGACAGCCGGAGCGTTGCCGGGTGCAGAAGAGGGTGCTCCAGGAAGACCGACACTGAAGCGTCGTCAACCAACTCCGGATGAGTCGACAACTAATCCCGACGGGACTCCGATTGAGAAACAGGAAGCTCCCAAGTTGAAGACAAATCCCGGGGCCAAACCGGAATAGCCGGTTGTCCTCGAAGCTTAGAAGGCTCCCGAGCGAAATGCTCGGGAGCCTTTTTGTTTTGTGGTCTTTTCTGGGTTGAATCAATAACCGCGTATCGTCAGCGGCAGCAGTTACAGTTTTGCGTTACCTCCAGCGACGCTAAGTGGTAGTGTCGCATTTTGGAGTATCTGTGCATCCTCAGTGTCTGCGTTGAGCAATCGGCTGGAGAACTCACCACTGAGACACAGAGTTCTCAGAGCTTGCACAAAGGAAAACCTGAATTCACGCTACGACCCGCTAAGTCCCCAACTTGACACTCTTTTGGTGCTCCAGTATTCTAACCGTTCGCGTTTTACTCGCTGAAAACAGAGATAGTTAACCATGTCTACATACTTCCCCAGCGGCAAAGATCTCGCTGGAAAACGCAAATGGTACGTCATCGATGCCGCCGGACAAACGGTCGGTCATCTGGCGTCTGAAGTGGCTTCAATCCTAACCGGGAAGCGAAATCCGGCCTGGACCCCTTTCATAGATATGGGCGATCACGTGATCGTGATCAACGCCCGCCAGGCGGTACTGAAGGGTTCCAAGATTGATCAGAAAATGTATCGCCACCACACACTCTATCCGGGTGGCTTGCGCGAGGTTTCGGCTACCGAGATGTTTGCCAAGAAACCTGAAAAGGTGATTTCACTGGCCGTCCAGGGCATGCTACCCAAGAATAAACTGGGTAAGGCAATGGCGAAGAAGCTTAAGGTATACGCCGATGGCGAACACCCACATACCGCTCAGCGCCCTCAGGATCTCAAACTCACCTCGCGTCACCCCAAGCAGGACAAGCAAAATCAACTTTAGGATGCGGCTTTAATAAGAGGACGACATAGCTGTGGCTGAAATTCAATACTACGGAACCGGAAGACGGAAGACCTCGACTGCGAGGGTCTACCTGCGTGCAGGCGGCGGCGATTTTCTAATCAATCGAAAGCCATTTGACCAGTACTTCCCCAACGAAACGTTGCGCATGATTATTCGTCAGCCTTTGAACCTGACGGAGACAGTCGGCAAGTTTGACGTTTTAATCAACGTCCGAGGCGGTGGCCCGGCGGGACAGGCAGGCGCGATTCGTCACGGCATCACCAGAGCGCTGCTCGAATACAACGCTGATCTGCGTCCGGCTCTGAAGCAGGCAGGACTCGTAACGCGGGATGACCGCATTAAAGAGCGTAAGAAGTATGGACAGAAAGGCGCTCGCAAGCGCTTCCAGTTCTCGAAGAGATAACGATGAAGAGAATGATGAATTATGAACACGGAATGATGATTAGCCAATCGGCGATTTCTATTCATCGTTCAGCATTCAGCATTCATCGTTTTATTTAATCCATTGCCGTATCTCGGATTGGTTGCTCTTCATTAAAGGGCCTCGAGTGCGGTGAGTACATTAAACCAATTTACAAAGGAGACTTAGTTTGGTTTCGGTTACGATGAAAGAATTGCTGGAGGCCGGCGTGCACTTCGGCCACCAGGTCCGGCGCTGGAATCCGAAGATGAAGGAATACATCTTCGGCGAGCGCAATGGCATTTACATTATTGACCTGCAAAAGACGCAGCGCATGTTTCGCGATGCGATCGCCTTCGTTACGAATGCGATTGCCGAAGATCGCGGCAAGACCGTGCTCTTTGTAGGAACCAAAAGACAGGCTCAGGACGCAGTCCGCGAAGAGGCAGAGCGTGCCAGCCAGTATTACGTCAATCAACGCTGGTTAGGCGGATTGCTGACAAACTTCCAGACCGTTCAGAAGTCCATCAAGCGTCTGAAAGATCTCGAGGCCATGCAGACCGATGGCCGTTATGAAAAACTCACGAAGAAGGAACGCATCAAGCTCGATCGCGAACGAGAAGGCTTGAATAAGAACTTATCGGGTATTAAGTCGATGACTCGACTGCCCGATATCATTTTTATTATCGACGTGAGGAAGGAAGAGATCGCAGTTGCGGAGGCCAACCGTCTTGGAATTCCAATTGTGGCTGTCGTAGACACCAACTGCTCTCCTGAAGGAATTGACTATGTCATTCCGGGCAACGACGACGCTCTGCGCGCGGTAAGGCTCTTCGCCTCCCGAATCGCAGATTCAATTTTGGAAGGCCAACAGATAGCTACTGAAGGCGGCGTGGCCGAGCAAGCTGAAGGCAGCGAAGGCGCAGGGGATGCGGCTCAAGAAGCAACATCTGCTCCGGCGACGGAAGCACCTGCTACTGAGGCAGCAGCAGAACCAGGGCAAGCCGCAGAAACAAATGATGGTGGTGCGCCTGCGCTGGCAGTTGAACCTTCGACAGCTCCAGAGCCGGTTGAAGCGAATGCTGGTGCGGACAAAAACGCTGAGTCGGTTGTGGCGGCGAGCTGAAACTCGAACCCTAGATTTTTACTTATCGGCGAGCGCAGCCTATAAAGCGGGACTTCCGCCGAGGCTGCGCTTTTTATTGGCAAGGTGACACGAACTTTAGTGGCACACTAAACCGGAGACATTTGTAATCATGGCAGAAGTAACAGCAGCAGCGGTCAAGGCGCTTCGCGAAAAGACAGGCGCGGGAATGATGGAATGCAAAAACGCACTGGTTGAATCCGCGGGCAACGAAGAGAGCGCGATCGAGATTTTGCGTAAGCGTGGGCTGGCCTCCGCCAAGAAACGCGAGGGCCGGATCGCCGCCGAAGGAATCGTAGCCTCCTACATTCACATGGGCGGAAAGGTCGGGGTGTTGGTGGAGGTAAATTGCGAAACTGACTTTGTCGCTCGCGGCGACGAGTTTCAGCAGCTGGTAAAAGACATCGCAATGCACGTGGCAGCGTCCGAGCCCAGATACGTTTCTCGCGAGGAAGTGAACGCGACCGATTTGGACAAGGAAAGAGAAATCGCCCGCGCTCAGGCGAAGAACGAACCTAAGAATGCAAACAAACCGGACCAGGTAATCGACAAGATTGTTGAAGGCCGCATCAACAAGTATTACGAAGAGACGGTTTTATTGGATCAACCGTTCGTCAAAGACTCGACGAAGACCGTCGGCGACGTCGTCACAGAGAAGGTCGCCAAGACTGGTGAAAAGATTACCATTCGACGCTTTACCCGCTATAAGATGGGCGAAGGACTCGAGAAGCGCGATGAAGACTTCGGCAACGAAGTAGCGTCAATGGTCGGCTAGCCAATAAGTTTGTCAGTACCGCCTGCGTTAGCGGGTGGGTTTCGTGGCAAGACGACCCGCCCGCTAACGCAGGCGGTGCTGACCTTATGTCCCAGGAAAATATGTCTGCCCAGCCACTTCCAGAATCTACCAACGTCGCCTTCCGCCGTGTGTTATTGAAGATTTCCGGCGAAGCGCTCATGGGCGAGCAGAACTACGGCATCGACGTTGACATCGCCCGCCAGGTTGCCGAAGAGCTCAAAGCGGTTCGCGCGCTGGGCGTCGAGGTGGCCGTAGTCGTCGGCGGCGGCAACATCTTTCGCGGCGTTTCCAAAAGCGCCGGCAATATGGATCGATCGTCGGCCGACTACATCGGCATGCTCGCCACTGTGATGAACGCGGTCGTGCTTCAGGACGCGCTGGAAAAACTGGACGTTCACACCCGCGTGATGTCGGCACTCAACATCCCTCAACTTGCCGAGCCCTTTATTCGCAGACGCGCGGTTCGCCATCTCGAAAAGGGGCGAGTAGTCATCTTCGCGGCGGGCACAGGCAATCCGTATTTCACAACCGACTCGGCCGCGGCGCTGCGTGCACTGGAAATCAAAGCCGACATTATTCTAAAAGCAACCAAGGTCGAGGGCATCTACAACGCCGATCCGATGCTGGACGCCACGGCCATTCGTTTTGACTGCATCACCTATCAGGAAGTTCTGGAGAAACAGTTGAAGGTGATGGACGCTTCGGCGATTTCTCTTTGCATGGACAACAATCTGCCGATCCTGGTCTTCAACATGCGCCAGGCTGGCAATATACTTCGCGTGGTAAAAGGCGAGGCAGGCGTCGGTACCAGAGTTTCACTGCGCAAGTGAACAAACTTGGGTCATGAAGTGAGTACCACCTCGCGGTAGCTGGTGGGTAGTGCAAGAGCGATAATCAGGAGTCGAATATGAGCGAGAAGGACGTAATCAAAGATACGCGGCCGCGGATGGAAACGGTCATTGAGGACTTTCGCCGTAAACTCGCGACCGTGCGGACGGGACGCGCCGCAGTCAGCCTTTTGGATTCAGTGATGGTGGATTACTACGGCACCCAGACGCCTTTAAGCCAGATGGCATCCGTCCATGCGCCGGAGCCGCAGATGCTGACCGTTCAGCCATGGGACCAAACGCAGGTAGCGGCTATAGAGAAAGCAGTCCGCTCATCCGACCTGGGCCTGAATCCTTCTAACGACGGCAAGCTGGTTAGAATTCCCATTCCACCACTGACCGAAGAGCGTCGCAAGCAACTCGCCAAACAAGTCCACGAAATCGCCGAGGATCATCGCACCGCCGCTCGTAACATTCGTCGCGATGCCAACGATCGTTTGAAGAAGATGCTGAAGGACAAACAGATTTCGGAAGACGCGGAGCGCGACGGGCTCGACGAGGTGCAGAAACTCACCAACACCTACATTGGCAAGATCGACGATCTTAGCAAATCAAAAGAGCAGGAACTGATGAGCGTTTAGGGCGTTGCCGATTGGGCGATCACGCCACGCACATCTTGCCGTAACTTCGCGCCTCAGTCATCCGCGCCTGCAATGCTCGGACGCGAAGAACTCCCTGTACTACTGCCTGAAGCGCCCAAAAGTCGAGTGAAGGAGTTCGCGAAGCGGTATTAGAACCCCGACTAAGTCAGGGTCGCGACCGGCTCACCGTTGGTAAGAAATGGCTAAGCGTTTCACTATCAGCCAGCGCCTTCGTAACTGAGCGGCGACCCGGTCGCTACCGCTTCCGGTTCTGATTTATTCGGCTTCGCCGACTTTTGGGCAAGCCCACTGCCGAGACTGATTCCACCGCATTTACCGTCAATTGCAGGTCGGCATCGTTGATAACTTCGTAAGGCGAACAAATCCTTCAAACGAGTCGAGTGTGATTTGGGCCTTTCCATTTCCATAAGCGCCGACGCGGCGACGATTGTGGGCTGCGTCTGACGGCGATTGTTTAGTTGAGAGTTCGAAGTCACTCTCGACAATCCCCCGATAAGACGAAAGCGTGGCATTGAACCCGGAAGGGTTTGCCGGCAAAAGCATCTCCACTCTGCCCGACATCGACTTCAAGAAGTAACGCCCTCCGTCTCTCAACTTACCCGTAAGCCTAACGCTGCTGTTCGTGGCGATCGCATCTACGTCGCCGTCAATGTTTACCAACTCGATCGGAGCTTCAGTATTTGAAACATCGATGCGACCAGCCGAGCACTTGATCTCGATCGGTCCGGCAATTGAAACTGCACGAACGGCGTTTTTAGAATTACTCACGCGAATTGCACCGCTTGAAGTCATCACTAACGCCAAGCCGTTGATGCCGTCGATCTCAACGTTGCCACTCCGGCTCCGGACCTCGGCGGCGCCAACATCTTTCAGCAGTACAGTGCTTCGCTGAGTCAACACTGCAACCAACGTTTCCACCCCGCTCACTTCCACGTCACTCCGCCAAACTTCAATCAGTCCAATCTCCGTATGTCGAGGGACGCTGACCTCCAAGTGGACCTGGAGATTGGAGCCTTCGCTTTGCGGAGGCTCGTCAAGCGGGTTGGTGGGGGCGTCGGGTTGATCGCGGTCGGCGTAGTCGGCCTTCAAACTGATCCTTTTCCCGGATGATTCTTCGGATGTTTTTACAACTACTACTTCATCACCGCGTGTACTTAGCGCACGCGCTTCAATCACGTCGCGATCCCACCCCTTGACGGTAATGCGGCCGGTCGTGCGATTGTCGAAAAATACTTTTACGCCGCGCGCCACATTAATGCTGACTCGACCGAGATAGCGTTCCTTCGTCTCGTCAGCCCGGACCGTTCGAAAGGATCCTGTGGCGACGAGGGCCACCAGGAGCGCCGCGAAACTTAACCTGATAGTGCTTTTGAAGTCTTTCATAGAGTGTCCTTCTACTGCGCCGCCATCTCGCGCAGCACGTCAACCTTCCTGGCATAAGCAGTCAACATGTATTGCACAGCAACCGGATCGTCCGGGTGCTCTCGAACGGCCTTTCGCGTTCCCGCAATTGTTCGGTTGATCGCCACTATGGCCTGGTCGAGTTTCTCAAGAGTCACCGGATCCATTTGCGACCTCTTCCGTACGGCGTTGCGAGACAACATGGCAATCGCCGCAATATATTTTTGTTCAGCTTCGCGCACGAGTTGGTGAGGAGTCCTCGGCCCTATTGCCTCACGGCCCTGCCTTTCCCCCTGATTCGCTCGCCCAGCGTTGACGTTGATTCTGCGCTTCGGCGGCGCTGGAGTTGTTTGTGCTGTTCGTTCGCCGGCAGCTACAGGACTACTGGTCTCCTGCGGTGTTTCTGGTTTGGGTGTTGGATTTTCAACCACTGTCCTGGCCCCGGAAAGCGGAGCGTTGGTCTCGCGCTGCATGTACCTCATGAACACCGCCGTCGAACCAATGGCCAGAAGCACCAGTGCCGCGGTGGCCCAACCGCTCACGCGCGGAATCGCAAGCGCTTCCTTCAACGTGGTAATTAACCACGCAACTCCATGAGGTTTCTGAATCACCTCATCACTTGCGATTCTCTTCTGGATCCCTGCCCACAATGCCGGAGTGACTTGTATATCCGGTTCGTATCGTGAGTACATTTCACGTTCCACGCCAAGTTTAGAAACGAGTTCAGCGCACGCAACACAAGTATCAAGATGTCTTGCAACCCCGGCAGTTGCCGATTCGTTGAGCTCGCTATCGAGATACTCTTCAACTAGCGGTCGGAATTCTTCGCATTTCATCGATTAGCCTCCAGGTAGGCGTGCAGGCGCCGTCTCATTTCTCCGCGTGCTCGGTGCAGTTCGATTTTAACTTTGGCCAGTGAGAATCCTGTGATCTCGACGATCTCAAGGTAGCTACGTTGCTGAATCACTTTGAGGGCAAACACCACTCGTCGATCTTCATCCAGCGACTGCAAAGCACCTTCCATAATGCTGTTGAGTTCTTTGCCCAGCAGTTCGTCAACGGGAGAGGGTGAAGCAACATTGTTTGAAACAAGATGATGTTCGACAGCTCGCAAGCGACCGGCATTCATTGATCGCATCCATTCGCGCGCAACATTTCGGGCAATTCCAAACAGCCAGGTAGAGAATCGTGCTTCATCGCGAAAGTCCGGCAGACAACGGTAGGCGCGAACAAAAGTCTCCTGGGTCAGTTCCTCCGCTGCGTCGCGACTACCGACCTGGTTATACAGAAACCCCAAAACTGGACGAGCGTGCCTTTCAAAAAGCACACCAAAGGCGCCCTGGTCGCCTGCGCGTGCCCGCGCGATGAGGTCCTCCAAACTGTTCATCACGACACCGGCATGCGAGCCGTCTGGTTTTTCCGAACTCTTCGCATTTAATGCGAGACGATCGATCATTTACGCTTTTGGCTTTCCTCTTAGAAAGTCGAAGTCCGACTCATTAAAACCGATTCCCGCTTCAATCCCCTCACCCATTCGCCTTGTATACGAAACGCCCCCGTTCAATTTTTGTTTCGCAGACTTAGAACCATTCCTTTGTAAAGCCCGCGGTAAAGTTCATTAGCCAGTTCCGGGTTAATCTTTTTAAGTTTGTCATACTGCGCCAGTGCGTCTGTTCGCTGCTTCCGATGAATCCTGAGGACACCAAGGTTGAAGATGGCATGTTCATATCCTGGACTCAACTCGATCGCACGTGCGAAGGAATCGCTCGCTTGTTTGTATTTTTCCTGGTGGTAATAAGCCACGCCCAGATTATTGTGCGCTTCAACGTAATCCGGCTTGAGCCGGATTGCCTCGGTGAGATGCTTAATGGCAGCGTCGTAGTTCCCTTCGCGCGCAAACGCTACAGCCAGGCCCCAGTATCCCTCGGCATATTGAGGACTAAGGCGCACCACCCGTTCATAGAGAGTAATTGCTTCACGAGGGAATCTGGTTTCGAGATAAACGCCGGCCAGATTGTTAAGTGCGAGCACATAGTCCGATCTTAAGCTAACTGCCCGCCTGAGAAACTCGGTGGCATTACTCCAATCCCCAACGTGGTAATACTGCGTTCCCAGGTTACAAAGCGCTTCCGCGAATTCGGGATCAAGCTTGACGGCCCGCTCAAGATATTTAATCGCTTCCTGATTACGTCCCAGGGCCGCGTATGCAGTGCCCAGATTGTTATTGGTTGCTGCGTCATCGGGCTGCAGTGCCAGCGCACGGTTGAAGGCTTCGACGGCTTTACTAAACTGTTGCGCCTTATAGTAGTCGATGCCGCGATTTCGGAGTTCCAGAAGCGTGTCCGCAACCGGAAGAGCCTGTTGAGCGCCTGCGATTGTCACCACCGCAGTCATTAAGACTGATGCCATCGTCACGCGTAAACTTTTGTTCTTCATCTGCGCCTCCTCACGCCTGCGTCGGTATTCGAGGAGTAAGTGACGGATGAGTAGAAAAGGTTACAAGAATTTAGGGGGCGAGCGCAGCTTTGCACAAAAGTCGAAGAAGTGGTTCGCGAAGCGTATCAGAACCGGGAGCAGTAGCGACCGGGTGACCCGTTGGTGAGAAAAAGCCAGGCTTTCACTGTAACCACCACTTTTGTAGATGAGCGGCGACCCGGTCGCTACCTCTTCCGGTTCTGATTTATTCTTTTTGTCTCATGCTTCCTACATCTGTGCGGTGGCAAAATTTAAGAACCGTTTACCACGGAGACATAGGATTGAATGAGCTGCACCTATGGAGGACTACCACATAAAAAAGGGGTACGGCGCACCGTACCCCTCTTAAACCTACTTGCATGTTTGAGCTAGTTGGGTATCACGAACACGTCGTCACCGATCGGGCTGTTGATTTTCATGTCCTTGACGGTGTAGTCGGCGAAGAACGCCCCCTGGGGCATTTCCATACGCCAGGTAAAACTCGAAGGAACAAGCACGCCATCGATCTCTTTGAACTTCTTGTTCTCAACTCCAAATGTTTGACCTTGCAGTGGAACGATGAAACTCATGATCCGGCCAGTCGCTGGATCAAGGTAGAAGTCGGTGCTGTACCCCTCAGCGTCAGCAACACGGAATCCTCGATGCTTCTTCTTGTCAGGGATCGCTGTGACCGTGATGCCCGGCTGGTCGAACCTGGAAAGCAGTGCAAGACCAATCCGGTTGAAAGGTGCCATCTCCACTCCGGGAAGCGAGCTATAAGATTGTTCTCCGTTGAAAATCTGCTTGAAACTCACCGCAGGACGCGCATCAATCTCAACCCGCACTTTCTGTCCCGCGGTAACCAACATGAAGCCTCCGGGAATTGATTGAGTTGAGTTTGGCGCGTAGAGATCAACTGAACCTCTGAGCACCATGCTCTTTACTGACCTGAACTTTTCCCCACCCTGCGCGGTGAGTGCTGCGCGAGCCAAATCGAGAGGCGAAGTCGTGGCATTAATAGCGATTGCCGGAGCAATGGCCTTAGCGTCAACGGGCTTCGAAGTCATTTCTGCCTGAGCGAAAGCACTTGCTGAAATACAAAACAAGAGTGCGCTACAACACAACGTACTGACTAGAATTCTTTTCATTCCATACTCCGGGGATGTTTACAATTAATCTCAAGGGAGACACGTAGTTTCCTAAACCCCTTAGAAACTGAACCGCACCTGGGCCGAAACTCGCCGATTACCCGCACCGGTGCTGCCGCCGCCGAAGCCACCGAATTGGGTCTGGAGCGACAGGCTTTCACCGAAAGATGGTGAAGATAACGAGCCGGTCGGGTTAGCGAGATTGACCTTGTTAAATAGGTTCTGGAAATTCACGGAAAACTGCATGGTATAGCGCTTCGCTTCCGCGCCACCGCCACCCGGAACACCAAGGCCACCGCCACCCGGGCCGCCGCCACCTCGCTGTCCGCCACCACCGCCTCCTGGACCACCGCCACCCGGGCCACCGCCACCGCTGGGAACTCGCGGGGGTCCGCCTGGGCCACCGCCGCCGCGCGCTGCATTCGCCTGCGTCCCCGGTTGCTGTTGCGCATTCCTCTGACTGGCTGCTCGGCTCGAGGCCGTGCTTCCAAAGCTCCAGGTCTTGGTAACTCGCAGGTTAACGGCAAAGAAGCCTGGGCCTTCGCCAAAGTTGCGTGGTATGAGCAGTTCGCCTGGTCCCGGATTGCGATTGAAATTGCCAAAGCGGGTGCAAAGAATATTCGCCGGCGCGTTATTGCAATCTACACCATCCGGCGCGAACGACGGACGTTCAGTAAACTGCCGGTCGAGATTCGAATCCTGGCCCGTGATGATGTTAAAAGGCCGGCCTGAGCTGTAGTTAACCAATGGGTTCAAAGTGACCTGCCATGGCAAGTTTACTGTTCCAAAAAAGTTAAAGCGGTGACGAACGTCAAAGGCGGCGCGTCCATATTCTCCGGTGAAGTCATAAGAATTTACCGGGAACATACCTCCGCCCTGTCCATCGGTATCGTTTTGAGTCTTACTCAAAGAGTAGTTTGCGGAAAACTGTATGGTCCTGTTGAAACGGTTATTGAAACCAAGAAACCACTGGTTCTGATCGAACCGGCCACTCGACTCGTATTGATAAACATCGCCAATATTGCCAAGAGGTCGCGTGCCGTTCGGATTTAAGAGGGTAATCGATCCGGGTAACGGAGCATTAATATCTCGGGCCCTGATGACGTGGTTCACATGAACCGAGTAAAACCCGGTAAACATTGTGAACTTGTAGGGCAGCTGCCGCTCGACCTGCACACCAGCAACATAAACAGCTGGCGCTTGAACATCATCAGCGACGCGCCATGTGATTAATCGCGGCGCAAGGCTCAGACTCGCTGGCGAAGGCACATTCGGAAAAGAGTCAAGCGGACTCGGCAGAACAGGTGGGACAAACTGCAGCGTGCCATTGATGTTTTGATACACCGGCCGCTCAGTTACGAAGAACTGCTGCTGAGTGGTTCCGTTGAAGCGGTTCGCAGTGAGAGTATTGTTTTCGCTAAACCGGTTGTAGAAAACTCCAGCGCCCACTCGAATAACCATGGTCGGCGGGCGGGTTGAGTCCGCCGCACCAGGAGACCATGCCATAAACACCCGAGGTCCGAAGTTAAACTTGCTGTTGATATTCGTCTGGTTCTCGTAGCGCAACCCAAGGCCAAAGGTCAGATTGGGTCGAAAGCGCCAGTCGTCCTGCACGTAAACTCCCCCGTCTATCTGACTCACACTAGCTTCGGCACTGCCGCTGTTGATACTGAATTGAGAGGCGCCGCCGCCCATCGCGCGAATCTGCTCGGCGTTGCGGCCAAGCTGCTGCCCCAACAAAGTGCGGCGGTATCGCTCGAGACTGTCAACGAAGACAGGCTGACTGGGAATCGGGTTGTTGCTGGCGTCCAACGTCGGTACGAAGCCGCCACTGAAGACATAGGTACCCCCGAAGTTATTCGTGTTGCTGTCCGAAAGCGAGATGCCTCGCACCTTGCCGCCAAACTTAATTGCGTGAGTTCCCTTCTGCCAGGCCAGGAAGCTTTGCAGCTCCCATCGGCTGTTGTTACTGAGCGCTAAGCCTACCTGTGAGTCGCCGCTGATAAATGCCTGGCTGACATTAAGGGCAGGAATGGCGTTGGGGCCGACGCTTTCGCTGGTGTTCTTTGAATACTGAAACCGGGTCTCATTGATCATCGAGGCATTGAGCACGGCCGTCTCAGTCAGGGTTATCGTGTGCGACGTAAAGAAGGTGTCAAAAGCACGCTCGGGGAGCGAAAACTCTCTGACGCCGTTGTTCTCAATCCGGGAGCGGTTGTAGTTGTAACGTGCTACCAAAGTGTTGTTTGGGTTGATCTGGTAGTCGATGCGGGGCCCGAAACTCAAGTTTCGCCTGGGCACGACGACGCCGAAGCCGGATTCGAAAGGAACCAGGTTCGCGTCCAGTTGGGAGACCCGCACTAATTCATTATCGTCAGTTTCGCGCCGGTCGAAGTCGATGAAGAAAGAGGCTTTCTTCTGCACAATTGGACCACCGAGATTGCCGCCGAAGGAACGTATCTGGTATGGCGTGCGACTACTCGAGAAAGGGTTACGTGAGTTAAGACTCTCGTCTTCAAACTGAACGAAAGTGCTGCCGCGAAGCTTGTCGGTACCGGGGCGCGTCAGAATCTCGATACGACCCGAGGCCTGTTCGTTTTCGGCTGAGAACGGATTCTGGTTGATGCGAATCTCGCGAATGGAATCTTTCGACGGCATGCGGCCGCCAGAGAAACCATCGACAAAAATCTGTCCACCGTTTGGACCCATTGATGGTCCGGCAAGCGCCTGAAGGGCGGCGGCCAACTCATCCGGATCGTCCGGAAGGGCATCGAGATCTTTACCAGTGATTAAAGTCTGGTTGGCATTGTTCGTCGCGTCGGTACTGATCGGCGTTTCCGCGGCGACCGTTACCCGTTGCTCTTCAATCGTGACCTTTAAGGTGAGGTCGACGGCGGGCCGTTGCCCTGCCACAACATCCACCTCGGCATCGTCAGTCACACTAAAACCTGGTGCGGTAGCGCTGACCACGTATTTGCCCGGAGCCAGTGCGGTGAAAACATAGGCACCCTCGGCGTTTGTAATTGCGGTCTTTACCGTTCCGCTTTGATCGATCAACGTAACCGTAGCGCCAGTGACCGTGCCACCGAGTTCGTCTTTAACCACGCCACGTAGTGTTCCACGAGACTGCTGTCCAAACGCAAACACTGCCGATAACAAGATGACGAGGGAGACACTCAAACCGCGCCGAAGAAAAGTTGTGGAGACGTTCATAATTGAGACCTTATCTATTCCTAACTTAAGTGTATCTACGGCAAACCAATGCCAAATTGCGCGGCACCCAGTCCAGCCGAGGGATTTGGTGCGCTTGGACCACCGCCCTGTGGTCTTGGCGCCATCATGGTCAATAGCGTGTCGGCGCCGGAGATTAGACTAATTGCGGTTAAACGCGTCGGGTCAGCACCCTTTGTGCTGGATACGATAATAGTGTCGCCCACTTTTACATCGGCGACTGCAATCGTTGGGAGTCGTTCCAGCAAGTCCTGGATGTTCATGCCGCCGCCCGGGCGCATGCCGCCGCCAGGACCTGGGCCGGCGCCTTGAGCTCCAGCGGGAGCCCCCGCCGGTGGGGCCGGTCTGGCACCGCCGCCGCCGCCCATCATCATTCCGCCTTCACCTGCCGCAGGAAACTTTCGCAGTACCGCGTCCTGCTTGACCACGATCGTCAAAGGCTGTTTGGTCTGCATGTCATTAATTTTCACTTCGCCCGTAGCCGCATCGATCGCAGTAACCACCCCGGCCACTGTCTTGAACGCGCCGGTTACAACCTTTTCAGCCGTGAATGAGGCGCCATCAACGCTACGATCGCCGAGCGCCCGGACCTGATCGCCAACCTTCAGTTCCTCGAAGGTGGCTGGCTTGGCGTCGGAAAACTTGATGGAGTCAGGAGCGTAACGACGCATCTCGACCTTGTCTGAGACCGGGATTGTTACAGATTGCATTCCCGCCATCGTTCGACTCGAAATTGTGATCTCTTTTGTTTCCGGCTTAATGGCTGTGATCAATCCCAGCATTCCTCGTCGCTTCCATTCGGCCCGCTCTGCTTCCTGCTTTTTCGCGATGTCTACCTTGTTCATAACAATCAGAGCAGTAGCCGCTACGGTCTTGCGATCGTCAGAAACCTTACCTCGCGCCCACACACGATCACCTTCCCCCAGATCTGTAAACGCTATGGTGGTGGCATTTGTTAACGTCTTCTCGCCAGGCGCAAGGCGCTTATAGGGGGTGGCATCACTTAAAGCGACCGTTACCAGGCTGCCGGCGTCAGTCTTGATGACTAGCTGCTTCGCGGCAGGGTCAATGACCTTAATCTCGCCGATGGCGTGGTTTGCAGTGACGTTTGGATCCCCTGCCTGGCCAGCCGCGGGCGCCGCAGCCGACGTCGCTGGCTGTGCAAAAGTATTAGAATCGGTCAAAAACAAGGTCCCAACCAACGCAATTACGAGAAAAAGCGCTTTCATTACTCCTCCTGATCGAATGAGAACAAACGAGCTACCGATAAAGATTCCGGATTAGTGCCGGGAGGTACCCGGGCTTCCGCCAGATGGACGCAAACTGTTACGCATTCTTAGCGGCGAATGTTCTACCTAAGTTGCTCTGTGATATGGCTATCCGAGCGCACGCGTACCGGGTAGTCACGCTCGGTGTCTGGCAAAGTTGCACAAATCCACCCGTACCGGAAAAAACCGGAAAGCGTTTGATGCGCCAAGGCCTCAAATCGTTTAAGTATTTTTGGTTATTTAACGGAAAGTTACGCTTCCTGACGCCGCCAGCCGACCCGGTAGCGAGCGGTCAGCGCCAGACCGAGACTGGTGACTACAACCACAGCTACCACGAAGGGCCACACGTAAGGTAGGGACGAGAGGGTAATCCAGAAGGCAGTACCGAGGAGTAGCGCCACAGACTCGGAATTTCTTCCAGCTTTAAGAAACTTGCGTTGCAGCCAGCGTCCAGTCGCGGCATAGATGATCACGCGGCCAAAGAGACCGGCAACAAGTATCAGAAGCAGGGCCATTAAACCGAGTACGAGACCGAGGGCAAACGGCAGATAATGAAGCGAAGGAACGAGGACGGCGATAACAAGGGCTCCGACAAATCCGATGACAGCTACGCGCAGGCTGTTGAGTTGAAGCCGCTCAATTCCCCGGCTGATTGTGCCCGGCATTGCCGCGGTGACCGCGAGTGAGACAACGAACCAGAAAAGGATGGCGAGCAGCCGAAACCCCAAATAGGCCGCAGACCAGCTCGGCGCGAGCAGGTCTGTAGGGTTACGCATAATGTTTCGTAGTTCCTGCTCATAACCTGCGTACATGATTGTCTGCGCGCCTTCGCGACGAAGCGGCTTTTCATCTGCGTGCCGGTACGCGCCACCAACGACCATCACGTCGCCTCCGATGCGCGCGCCTCCCATTTGAATCACCGACCCGCCGATCGAAGCAACATCGCCTTCAACCACACCCTCGATAATAACGTCGCCCCCCAAAGCAATGGCGCCGTCTTTAACGGTGCCAACGACTTTCAACGAGCGGCCCACCGAGTAGGCCATAGTGTCACGCACACCATCAACGACGTAAGGGCTTTCCGACGGTGACGTCTGGATAGTTTCTACCGGCGACGGCCCAGCAGTAGCCGGCGATGTCGCGCTGGTTTGGGCCTGGACCACTCCAAGCATTAACACGAGGGTAACCAGCAAAAGCGCTGGGAGGAGAACAATCTTCAGCCAGGGAAATGAAAGTAGATCGGGATCTGGCGGAAAAACTGATTCATTCACCATTGATAAAGTTGGTATCCATGCACCGGCGCGCGCTTACTGACTTAGGCGCGTACGGTGATAACGAGAAATCAAGAGCGTGAGCAGACCGATGGCGAGAGCTACCAAAAGGAGAGCAGTTAAACCCGCGAACCGCGAGTCGGAGATAATTCCGCCACTGAGGACCCGCAAAACCACCGCAAAGCTTGCGGCGGCGTCCAAAATGGCCTTTCCAAACAGTCCGAAAAATGCGAACGCTTTATTTACTATTGATTGTGCGTCGACAAAAACTGATTTGGTTGCAGTAACTCCCAGCAACGCAAACGTTGCCAAAGCCAGCACCAGACAAAGCCGCAAAGCCTTCTTATGCTCTGCAGTGTTACGAAGTCCGCTCATATCGCTTTCAGCGCGAACGGCTACAACCTTCGCAAAATTGTTAGGCACCGCAACATCATCGGCATTGGCCAACGCCGATTCCAGTTCACACATGAAGAGTTGTTGCGACTGCAGTTCGGAAGTGCACAGATCGCATTGCGCGATGTGGGCTTCCACGGTCAGTCGTTCAGCTGTTTCGAGATCACCCTCGATGAAGGAAGCAATTTTCTCTACGTCGCAGATGTATTCGGTGGTCGACATGAAAGCCTGAGAGTCTAAATCCCGGTGATCCCTCGATGCAGAAACTGTTGCCGCATCATGTCACGCGCCCTGAACAAGCGGTTCTTTACAGTTCCCAGAGGCAAGCCCGTAACTTCGACAATCTCTTCGTACGTCAGGTCCTGCGAATGTCGCAAAACGATGAGCTCGCGATAGGGTGTGGGCAGCGAACGCACCACGGTTTCAATTTCTGCTCTACGCTCGGCCCGCTCACTTTGTTGTTCCGGACTGAGACCTTCGCTTTCGATAGGAAGATCGTAGGAATCGGTTTCCGTCCCGTTTTGCAGAGAGCGCTCTCTTCCGGTGTTACGGCGTAGATGATCTATGGCGGCGTTGTGAGCAATCTTGTAAATCCAGGTGGAGAACTTGAATTCAGGACGATACCTGGAAAGGGATCCATAGATCTTGATGAAGATCTCCTGGGTCAAATCCAAAGCCGCCTCATAATCGCCCACCATGCGGTAGACATAGGCCGAGATGGGGCGCTGGTAACGCTTGACCAGTTCCTCAAACCCTCCGTCGAAACCGTTTATTGCTGAAGCAACAAGCTCGCGGTCTGACGTATTGGCGAAATTCAAAACAATGGGTGTCGCAGCACTATTCATGATGCCAAGGTATTACGCTTGAGGACGCAATCAGGTTTCAATGCCTTACAGAACCGAGCGCGGTAGCGCCGGATCTCGAAGGCGACCTTAGTATAGGATTGATCAATTGGTTAAGCGGGCGTTTACAGGAGCCTTCCTGATCCGGCGCTACCGCGCCTGGTTCTGTAGTGGCTCATTGCCAGGCAAGCGTTGCCAACCCGGCCGGCGCGGCAATGGCGTCAAAGCTCAGGTCGTTTGTCGGAAGCTGCAGGCCAAGATCTCTTGCAGCCAGCGGCCGCAGCTCCGTTCCCAGCGTTTCGTTAACGATCTCTACAGCTCGGTTTTTCTCAAACGTCTCGCCTATTACCAGCACACGGTTTAGTAACTGGGTGGCAGTTCCCGTTTCACCACCCCGGCGATCCCGATAGTAAAGGAGCAGGCGATACAATTCGTCTTCGCATTCGTCGGTGCCGCACGAGACGGCACGAATCATTAACGGCTCTTTGCGGCGAAACATGACTGCCAAAAAACCTTCACCGGAGGAAGTGAGTAAGAGCGCATCACCGGGCGCGCCATTCATCGTCAGCCATTGCCCCTCGCCCATGTGGCGCGGGAGGATTAGGCCTGCACGCCAGCCGAGTGAACGCAAGACGTTTTCGAACTCGCGCACAACCGAAGCGCGGGTAGCCACGACCATGTAGCGGTCTCGTCCCTGCTGGTCAGGCGGCAGACGCTGTTTTGAAATTGATAGTTCCTCTAACGGACTGGCGAATCCGCGCTCCATTTTCCAGTTCAACACTTCCTCAAGTTCAGCGCTTGAAGCGGGACGCGACTCGAGCGTCAAGATCAAGCTCCGGCTGGCGGCTTCGGGTAAAGCGACAGACCAGCGTTTTTCTCGAAGCAATCCGGCGCTCGTCGCCAACTCGCTGACTGCTCTGGCTAATTCCGCTGGATCCGAAACATTGGGATCTTCAAAGCTCGGTTGAATCAGGGAATCGGGTATGACGACCGTAGCCCCTCGCTTGAGGTTTGCAGCCCCGCCTTTGCGGCGTTCGAGCTGCACTATCGTAGCCAGACCCTTCTCAAACCCCACGGCAGTCGAGGGGTACCAGGGCTTGATCAATTTGGAGACTAAGTTTGCCATTCTTGCTCAATACAGAACCGAGCGCGGTAGCGCCGGATCAAAGAGGCTCGTTACGAGTTTCTGACGTGACGACAAGAACCAAATAATACGACGTGCATCCATGATCCGGCGCTACCGCGCTCGGTTCTGTAGTACGATCGGCTTTGGTAAGCGCCAATCGGCAATTGGCAATGAACTACCACTCGCTATAGGGCGTGCCTTCGCTTGAAATGTCAGTAGAGGCGCTGTGCACATTTACTATGCCTTGTTCGCCGCTGGTCGAACTAGGATCTTCGCCTGGGGTTGTGGTCCAGTCCGTTTGATTCGTGAATGGGTCTACTGGCAGTTGTCGCATATACCCCGCCGAAACCAAATCCTCCAGCGATTGCGGGAGCTTCTGTTTGTCGGCTCCATATTGATCGATCAGCGAACGCATCTGGTAAAGATCATTGCGCAGCACAGCTTCTCGCGTGGCCTTAATTGTCCTCTGATATTGCGGTAAGGCTATGGCCGCCAGGATGATGATGATCGTAATCACGATCATCAGCTCGAGCAGCGTGAAGCCACGGCGACCGGAAGGCAGAAGGCGGAAAGCAGAAGGCAGAAAGCGAGCTCCGCGCTTCTTATACTCTGCATTCTGCATTCTGCATTCTGCCTTCTGCATTCCGCTTCCTTCACCAGTCACTGTAGTTCTCACCGTTCAGGGCCGTCCCTTTTGATTTCGAGCGGACATCGAAAACATTCTCGCCGCCCCAGGATTCGCACTTCGCTTCGTCGTAACAAGAGCAGAAATCCCAATTAGCTTCCCCCGTCATAGGATCGATTGGGATCGCGCGCAGATAGATTTTTTTCTTCGTAGACAATTCACCCACTTTAGTCGCATCAACGCCGATATCCCCGCGTCCCCCAAGACTGGCTGCCCGAGGCACAACATTGACTCCATCGACCAGTGTTTGAAGATCCGGCGGATACCTATCCGGATTATCCACACCGAAGATTGTGCAATCTGAGACCACTACCCTGCTCCGTGGATCGATGTACGTTGGACCACCCGGGGCGGGCCTGCCGCTGTCGATGCCGCCGGGAGCAGGTGCCGGGGCGCCGGGCGCAGCCCCTAAAGCAGTACATCTCATACCGACTGTATCGCGACGGAAATCATCAATCGACGAACGCATCTGTCGCAGGGCGTCGCGCAGTTGCTGCTCCCTTTGACGCTTGACTGACACTTGCATCAGAGGCACCACACCGAGGGTAAGGATGGTCAACACCGTGACTGTGATCACGAGCTCGATCAGTGTGAAACCTCCGCTACTAACGCGAGGAAGCATGCTCTGCTCGCCGCCTGCGCGCGACATAGTTACGCGGCGACCGGGAAGCCTAACCGCTCTCACCTCATCGCCGCGTTCTCGTCTAGTCGTTGCTGGGTCTTGCTGGTTCAACATCTTACTGCTTTGGAATAACACGAATCGGAGTTAGATCAAGCGTTACACCTTGAGCGTCTTTCGCCACGAGATGCATCGAGCCTTTGTCGAGAACAAGTCCCGGAGCGCCAAAGGCAATTGCTTCCACTTCAATAAACAAGAGATTCCCAGCGCTCGCGGAAAACAACCCGTTAGCGTTAGTAATAGAAATTAAACAAAGACCTGACAGATCGAGTGATTGCGTTACACCGTCTGCGGGTTTGCTGTCCTGACTTGCCAAAATATTGCCGGGCGTAATGGTCTTAATCTTTACAACCTTCGGATCGAACCGTAGCGCCAGCATTGCGAAAGATAACTGGGCACCGGCTTTCACCTCTATAGCGAAGCGACGTGTTTCGCCAACCGTCAATGTGTCGTCTGCCTTCAGTGCTTCGTTTGCAGGGACCACTGACATTTGCACGGTTTTCCCCGCTGGAGCAGCGGGAGTATTTGCGACCTCCACCGGTTTAACCAGACTGGTGAGCACGGCATGACCTTCACCCTTGAGGTTCGAGTTCACCGTGGCGACATTGGCTGCATCCGAGCTGCTTACGAGCGATTTCGGCGCTGGAACAAAAGCCGGAGCATCTTCAGCCGCAACCGCCTCCTTGGCGCTTGGCTGAATTGCACCAGGCAATGGCTGAACCGCGCTGGTTGTATCTTTCGCTACAGTCGTGTTGGTCAAGTGCGCCGGGTTGTTGGCCGGATTGCCAGTAGCGTTTGACTCGGCTCGCTTCGCTTCAGCGTTAGTGTGGAGTGTCCATACGGGCTCAGGAGCAGGTGTGCGCGCCTTCGCGATAGCATTCTGTTTTTGCGCCTGTGCTGCAGCTAATTGATCCTCGCGATCGACTTCACGCAGCATTGCTTCGAGCGTGCCCGTTGTCGGCGACTGCAATGTTCCGCTGGGGCGCATCTCTTCGTCTCGCGGCGTCACGGCCGGCGCGCGCAATACTCGAGGTGTAACAGCGATCACGATGTCGATGCGGCGATTGTCCTTGGTGGGCGACGTAAACAAACGTCCCAACACGGGGATCAAACCAATTATGGGCAGGCCCTGGCGACCGTCTGACTGAATATCCTGGGCCACACTCGCGAGCATCATCGTCTTATTGTTTTGGACTCGCGCCGTACCCGTAATAGTTCGCTCGGTGAAGGTGGGCGTCAAAGTACTGGCGCCCAGCACGTCTTTCGATTCGATGGACATCTTCACCTGCACGTCCTGATTAGGAAATACCTGTGGCGTAAATTTCAAGGTTAGTCCGGTCGGTTCATAATTGATTACCGGAAATCCGCCGCTGGGAAAGTTACTTCCCGTTTGGGGCTGGCCTGTTTGAACACCAAAAGGATAAGCCTGTGCAGTTTGCACGGGCACACGTTGACCAATACGCGCAGTTGATTCCTCACCATTGAAGGCATGGACCTGGGTCGAGGCAATCAGCCTTGTATTGTTCTTGCTATTAAAGGCGGTCAGTACTGAAGGTGGAACCACCAGGGCCGCGGCCAGCGCTGTGGGAATTCCGCCAACGAGACCGGCAACGTTAACTCCGCGAGTTATATCAGCGAGCGTGCGTCCGGTAGTTACGGCGTTGTCAGTAAGAAGCGAAAATCCCGGGCTACCTCCAAGATTGAACGGGCCATTACCAATTTGATTTCCAAACTGCAGAAAATTTGTTTTCGTAACTTCGTAGATGTTGACATCCATCACAACTTCGGCGCGGTCCTTGTCGATGCTCTGGATCAACTCGCCGATCAAGCGAACGTTTTCCGCCGTGTCACGCACCGTCAAGCTGTTCGTATCTTTGTCGGCAACGACGATTGTTTGCGGACGGCCGACTGATGCGGGAATTGCCTGGGCCACGAGGCTCTTTACTTTTTCAGGTTCACTGTTTGCCAGGTAAAAGGTGCGGAGAACAAGTTGCTGATACTGAGGACGGCGCGTTTGATCGGCAACAAGAATTGTCCGCCTACTAAGTTTTTGGAAGAACATCCCCTCTTGCAGAAAGATGTAGTCGAGCGCTTGCGAAGTGGTGACATCCTTCATATTGATGTCGATAGTTCGGGGCTGGACAAAAGACTGCCGGTCGAAGATCACATTAAGGTTGAGTTGTTCGGCGAGACTGCGGATGAATTCTTTCAAATCACCCTTATAACTGATGATTCGCATCTGCTCTGTTCGCGGCGAGATCGGTAAAGGACCCTCCTGCGCACTTGCTGGAGACACTGTCCCGTCGGAAACATCCCCAATCTTTGTGCCCACAGCTCCGTTTCTGCCTTCTTTGACTGCTTGAAGACGCAGCATTCGCTCCATCTCTGAAACCGCCAACTCGTTCACCGGGTCGTAGCCGTACGCCTGCCTGAAGGCGTTATAAGCCCCGACGAAATCGCGTTGTTCTGCAAGGGTGCGCCCCTGCTGCATAAAAGCCTGCGAGGCGTTGAAACAGGCCCTGCGAAAATGGAGTTGGTATTCGGCACTGGATGGGTCCGCAGCGACGGCGAGCGTAAACTCCTGTGCGGCCTTCTCCCATTGCTGTGCAGCTTCGTATTTCATTCCCTGCTTAAAGTTCTTCTCACCTTTCTTGGCCAGCGCCGTTATCGGCACCATCAACAAGCTAAAAGTGAGCAGCAGTGAAACGAAGAGGCGAGTTTGGGTTTTATTTCTCATTTTGGTCTCTCTGGTAGAGGTGGCTAACCGAATACGTGGGCTAATAATGCCGTTTCAGGGGGTTAAGATGCAAACCGTCGCTATTCATTTGCTTTACACGCTCTTGAAAAACTGAGGTTCCTTTATAAGGACTGCGCCCGAGCATTTAGCTTCAACTTCAAAGCAGGTGTTCGGAGTACAAGCTTTAGCTTGGGTCTTGGTTACGGAAAGGTCAGCCCGAAGGCTGTACTCTGTATACCTGTTACAACGGGCCTGGCGCGGGTTACCCGCCGGCTTTTATCTCTTCTACGAAGGTTACGCGGTTGATCTCGTGCAGCGTGGAAACGCCGGCAAACACCTTTTTCAGCGCCGAGTCCCTCAAACTTCTTAATCCTTCTGCTTCGGCTGCGCGTCGCACCTCCGAGCCGGGACGACGCTCCACAATCATCTCGCGAATATTGTCGGAAAGATCGAGGAGCTCATGAATAGCAGTTCGTCCTCGATAACCGGTGTGATTGCAGGCGTCGCAACCGACATTTATATAGAAAGGAGTTGTGCGATGCTCCTCCAGTCTCAGTCCTGACTCGTGCAGCTCTTCCTCTTTGGCGTGATACTCGCGCTTGCAATAGGGGCAAAGCATACGAATCAACCTCTGCGCCAACACACAGTTTAATGACGAAACGAAGTTGTAGGGTTCCACGCCCATATTGAGAAAACGTCCGATCACGTCGATGACGTTGTTGGCGTGGACTGTGGTGAACACGAGGTGGCCCGTCAACGCAGACTGGATGGCAATCTGCGCTGTTTCGGTGTCGCGAATCTCACCGACCATGATCTTGTCCGGATCGTGACGCAGGATTGAACGTAGTCCTCGATCAAACGTCAGCCCCTTTTTCTCGTTAACCGGAATTTGCGTGATGCCGTGCAATTGATACTCGACCGGATCTTCGATCGTGACAATCTTGTCCTCTTCATTTCGTATCTCGTTGAGGGCTGCGTAAAGCGTAGTAGTTTTTCCTGAGCCCGTTGGTCCGGTCACCAGCACCATGCCGTAAGGCTCCGCGATGTAGTGGCGAAACTTCCTCAGGTCATCTGCGTCAAATCCAACGACGTCCAGATTCAGGTTTTTAAACTCCTCGTTGATCTGCTCCTTATCGAGAATACGAATCACAGCATCCTCGCCATGAATCGTGGGCATGATCGAAACGCGGAAGTCTACATTGCGTCCTTTATAACGAACTCGGAAGCGGCCATCCTGGGGCACGCGTCTCTCGGCGATGTCGAGTTCAGACATTACTTTTATGCGCGAGATTAAAGTCTGATGGAAAGCCAGATCGATTGGGTCAACTTTGGCGTAGAGGGCGCCGTCAATTCGATACTTGACCTGCACCTCGGTGTCGCGCGTTTCGATGTGTATGTCTGACGCGCGCGACTCCATTGCGTTGTAGATAATCGTGTCGACCAGCTTGATAATCGGCGACATCTCGGAGTCAGTCGCCAGCCGATCGAGATCGAGCACCTCTTCGCCGGTTTCCGTTTCTCTTACCAGCGAAATGCGAAAACCTGATGCCGCTTCCTGCAACACGCGCTGGGTTGCATCACCGCGGCGAAGGATGACTTCGATCGCTCCAGCGGTGGCGACGTAAGGAACGATCCGGGCCCGCAGCGCACTGGACAGTTCGTCTAAACGCTCGAGGTCGCTGGGATCCGCCATCGCGAGGTGCATCCCCTTCTCGTCTCGCTTGAGCGGCAGAAACTGATGGCGCACCATTAAGTCGACGGGAATCTGCTGAAAGATCTCGTAGTCAATTGGAGACTCCTGATCGGCGGGAAGCAACTCAACAAACTGCAAGCGGTAGCGGCGAGCGAGGTCTTTTGCCGCACGCACCTCTGGCGGGTCGTGGTTCTCAATGACAGACGAAGGCTTTTCGACAACGCCTGCGTCTGGCTTTAGAGGCTGTGGCGCTATGGGGGTCTGCGAGGGATTTTCAGTCAACTGTTTCATTCAATTCATCCAGGCGGTAGCTTAACCGTTAGGGAGCGCGCTTTGCGCTTCCAATCCGGGGCAGTAGCCCGACCGTTAGGGAGGGCGCCAATGGCGGGGTCTTAACGCCCTCCCTAAACGGTCGGGCTACTGCCCCGAACCATGTGTATTCATCCGCGTCTCTATCGGTGGCCAGTAATTCCCGAAGCGCCGGAAATTGATTGAATAATCGGCAGGTAAATCGCCAACAAAATCGTGATAACGACCCCTCCCATGACCACAAGAATCGCAGGCTCAAGCGTGGTCGTCAACTGCTCAAGGCGCACCTCTGATTCGGCATCGTAAAAGACCGCCACCTCGTCGAGCATCTCTCGTAAACTGCCAGACCGCTCGCCGATTCCCACCATGTCAATTGCCAGTGCAGGCACCCAGTTGGCGGCCTCCAGACTCTCGGTAAAGGTCCGTCCCTCTCGAATCATCGGCAATATCTCGGAGCTGCGACGACGCAGTTCGCGGTTCGTGATCGACTCTGCGGCAATCTCCCAGGATTCAACAAGGGTGATGCCGCCTGCAAGCAGCGTCGCCAGAGAACGAGTGGCCTGTGCAACCGAGAGCTGAATTACCAGCTTACCCGCCAGTGGTATTTTCAACAGAAAAGCATCGACGTGCATTCGTCCTGCCGACGTGCGCGTCCAGAGAAAGAGCGCCACCGCGCCGCCAATGAACAATGGCGCAAACCAAAAGATGTTTGACGACATCCAGTTTGAAAGGCCTACGACGATCTGCGTTACCGTTGGCAGCTCGGTGCCAAATCCGGTAAACAGATCCGACATTCGCGGCACCACGTAAACAGTCAAAAAGATCACCATGATGGCGGACGCAAAGAGGAGAAAGAGCGGATAGGCGAGGGCCCCGCGAATCTTTCTACGCAGCGCCACGTTCCGTCGCATGTAGGTGACATAGCGATTTAAAACTTCATCAAGCGCGCCGGAGCGCTCGCCGGCCAGGATGGAAGCTGTATAGATTCGGGGGAAGATACTCCCTTGCGCCGCAAAAGCCTCCGACAACGCAGCTCCGCCTCGTATCTGGTCCTCAACCTCGCCCAGCACCGCGCGCAAACGAGATGACGCGGCACGTTTGCGTAGCATTGCGATAGCTTGGAGGATCGGAATGCCCGCGCGGAACAGTGCGGCAAGTTGCTGGTTGAACAGAAGGAAGTCGTTTGCCTTGACGCGAGGTTGACCACTGCGGCCGCCGAGGCGGGTTAAGGCAGTAACTCCGGTTGTTTTCGGCGGAGTGACGTTGAATACTCGGAAGCCCTCACGTTCCAGTCGGGCGCGTGCCTCGTGGACGCCTGCCGCTTCAATAGTGCGCGTTACAACTTCGCCCGCAGGCGTTCCCAGTCGACAGATAAACTCAGCCATAAGTTAAGGATTGCAGTTCAGTTTAACGCGAAAGTATAGCATGCGCCTCGCGGGGTAGCTGACCGGCATCATTGGCACTTGCATTACACGATTACACGATCGGAAAGTTCCTGAGACGTTCCTTTCGGATGCAATACGGTGCCGGTTTCTTTGCCTTGGCGTGAGGGATTTGTGGCGGTTAGTGTAATTACTTGAGGTCGCAATGCTGGTGAGCACTCACAGTAATTCACTCATCGTCACCGCGCGGAGCGATTTCATTACTACCGCAGATTCAGCCTGGTGACCGTGGTCCACGTTCACGAATGCCACGGTTAAGGAGAGATAAACGCTCTTTGTTCCCGCTTTCGACAAAAAGTCGGCGAAGCCGAATAAATCAGAACCGGAAGCGGTAACGACCGGGTCACCGCTCATCAACAAAGGAGATGGTTACAGTAAGACCTTTGGCTTTTTCTTATCAACGGTGATCCGGTCGCTACTGCTCCCGGTTCTGATACCGCTTCGCGAACTTCTTGATTCGGCTTTTGTGCAAAGCCCCTTGTACCACCGGGCTGAAGCCGCGGTGCTAATGAGATCGCTCCGCGTTGACTCCAGCCCGGCCTCTTTGTTTAGAGTTCCTTGCAATGTGTTACGGCTGAACCTGAATTTGTCCTTCGCCTCTAACCTCAGGAAACTCATAGCTCGAAAGCGGATACGTTGCGCAACCGCGCCGGGTCCCGGGAATGATATTCACTGATGCCACTCCCTGATCCTCTCTCACCTCTGCGTCTGTGGCCCACCAGCGCGACCACGCTCCGTCGTCACGTGGTTCCTCCGCATCCGCCGGTACCCATCCGCCTGGCTCAGGCTGGCATAGACGCCAACTGACCTTGTCGGGATCGTTGCCGTTGTCTTCGACAACCAGTTGCACCCATTTGCCGATATAGCTGCTGTGACTGGACTCCCTGACCGTTCCGCCCAACAAGGCCCGATTGTTTTCTATCGTCAGACTGTCGAGGTCCGCCGTCAGCGAAAATTCTGCCGGTGATTCCTCGCGACGTTCTTCACCGTCCGGATCCTGGTCCATGACCCCTGCCTCGTCGCGTAAAGTCATCTGGCCGGTGGCAACACCTTCTCGATCCGAGTTGGCATTAAATTCCACCTGCTTCGATGAGCCATCTTCTGAAACAACTCTGTAAGTGCCGCTGGCAGCTGGTCCACTGACACGGGCCAGGGTCGACCAGGGTGTCGCGAGGCCGATCAGGATTAATGCAAAAAGGGCGGCGTATGCTGTGGTTCTCATTGAAGAAACTCCTTAAGTTTTAAGTCAAAGTGTTGAATGCAATTCCAGCCCACTCGAAACATCGGCTGCTCTTTCCGACGCGAGAGAGTTTGGGCAAATCAAGTGTCGGCCGTCTGGAGCTACTGCGAAGTGAAGTCTTCCGGCTTCGACCAACCTGAAAATCGCTAAGGGTGTACGGGATGTTGCCGTTGCTGCCTCGTCAACGGTCAGTACTGGCAGGTGGTCGGAGCAATGGCTACACCAAAGACTTCCGTCATCGGGGCGACGACTCACGACCATAAACCTTTCTGTCTCGATTGTGATTTCGGTCCTCTTCTGCATCGTCGTGGCCTGTTCAACGTTTCCTGCCAACGGATTTCGGATTAATATGAGCGCGCGCTTTCGGCAGTCTTTTTTGACTTTCAACCCAACTGCAGCGGCTCTTGCCTAACGCGATGGACGATACCTCCACGTGTAACACTGCGTATTTAGAGAAATCTGAAGTTTCCTTGAAAGAGTTCTGAAAGCTGATGAGGAAAGGCCAAACCAAGCGGTTATACGTATTTGGCGTCTTTCGAATCGACGTCACCGAACGGGTTCTGCTCAGCGAAAAGGGGCCTGTCCCCCTCACGCCCAAGGCTTTCGACCTTTTGCTGTTTCTGGTTCAAAACAGCGGCCATGTACTCGACAAAGAGGAGTTGATGAAGCAGGTCTGGCCTGACAGCTTCGTGGAAGAAAACAATCTGGCGCAGAACATCTCAACGCTAAGGAAAGTGCTGGATGCGGGCGGAGTAAAATTCATCGAAACCGTGCCGAAACGCGGTTATCGCTTTGCGGCAGATGTCAGTGAAATAACGGATGAACCGGCAGGGCTGTTGATTCACGAGCATACACGCTCAAAAATCGTTATTCAGGAAGAAATCCGCGATGACGAGCCATGGCCGGCGTTTGAAAAGCGACCTCGCGTTATTGACGTACCATCGATATCTACTCCCGACCCGTCATCGACGCCTCGCTACGAACTGCAGCGGCCACCTGAAACGATGTACGCGCGAAGCGGCGACGTGAATATCGCTTACCAGGTGATCGGGGATGCACCTCTCGATCTGGTTTTCGTGATGGGATGGGTTTCTCATCTCGAGTATTTCTGGCGTGAGCCGAGCTTTGCCCGATTCCTGCTGCGCCTCGCGTCCTTTGCACGTCTAATCCTGTTCGACAAACGTGGTACCGGACTTTCAGACCGCGTGCCCATCAACGAGCTTCCCACCCTCGAGCAACGCATGGATGACGTGCGGGCAGTGATGGATGCTGTTGGCTCTGAGCGGGCAGCGTTGTGTGGCGTGTCAGAGGGTGGTCCAATGTGCAGTCTCTTTGCGGCAACTTATCCGGAGAAGACACTGGCTCTCGTTATGATCGGAACTTACGCAAAGCGCATTCGCGATGATGACTATCCATGGGCGCCAACCCCTGAACATCGTCAGGAGTTTTTTGACGAGATCCGTGAGAACTGGGGAGGCCCTGTTGGTTTGGAAGAGCGCGCACCCACCGTCGCTGACGATCCGGAGTTTCGCCAGTGGTGGGCCACATACCTGCGGATGGGCGCGAGTCCAGGTGCAGCGTTGGCCCTCACTCAGATGAACGCTGAGATCGACGTGCGCCAGGTTCTTCCGTCGATTCGTGTTCCGACACTGGTCATTCACCGCAGCGAGGACCTGTGTCTGAAAGTTGACGAGGGGCGTTATGTGGCGGAGCGAATCCCTGGCGCGAAGTATGTTGAATTGCCCGGTCGCGACCATCTTCCTTTTGTAGGTGATCAGGATGCCATTCTCGATGAGGTAGAAGAGTTCGTAACCGGGGTCCGCCACACGCTTGAGCCAGATCGCGTTCTGGCAACCGTGCTCTTCATGCAAATAGTTAGCACGAAAGAACAGGGACTGCATGAGGATAGCGGTTGGGCAGCGCTTGTCGATCGTCTGCGGGCGCATGCTCGGAAAGAGATCGAATGGTTCAGGGGACGCGACGTCGACATGGATGGCAATCGTCCGCTGGCGATCTTCGATGGACCAGCGCGCGCGATTCGCTGCGCGACCGCGATCAGCGAGTACGCGTCACGTCTGGGCGCTTATATGCGGGCCGGTTTGCACACCGGCGAATGTGACATGGTAGACGGCAAGGTCGGCGGAATCGCCGCGGAGATTGGCGCGCAGGTCGCGAATAAAGCTGCGCCCAATGAGGTTTTGGTTTCAAGCACAGTAAAGGACCTGGTCGCTGGCTCGGGGATTAGATTCGAGGATAGAGGCGCCCACCGGCTTGCGGGCGTTCCGGGAGAATGGCAGCTCTTCGCGGTTGAGCGCGGAATCAAAAAGTTGACGGTCGCTAATGGGTTATTTAAATGAAAACCGCAACTGAGCATTCGACAAGAACAAATAATCCGGCACAAAGGATTTCCGATGCTAAATCCGTTTTCTTGGACTCTGGACAACTGGTTTTCCGCACTCCAAGTTGCCTCTGCAATAATTCTGGGTTTAACAGTTGCCATTGGATACCTTCTCAATCAGCGGCAAACACGAGATCTATCCGCTGCGAATAGAGCCACCGAAGAGCTTAGACAACAAAACCTCGAAACTGAAAAGCGATTGGAGGCGGAACGTAGTGCTAGAGAGGAACTGCAGCTAGCGGTTGCTCCGCGCTCGGCTGGTGAACAGAGTAGTTTTGCCCAGAAGCTAGCGACCGTCCCGGGTGTACAGGTAATTATCGAAACAATTAGCGAACCAGAGGCTAGGCAGTTAGCAGGGGAGTTGGCGGTTGTGGCACAAATCGCGGGGTGGAACATCCTCCGGCACGCTGATATGCCAGACGAGTGGTTTGACGACGTTACTGTAGCATTCAACCCACGAGGGCTGTCGCAAGACGTTGATAGACTCCAGATTGCACTCTAGCATCCTTATTGATGAGCTTAATGCGCGGAAGGTGAAGGCTAGAAGCCATGCACCCCACCCCGATCTTCCCGAGAACACAGTGCGGGTGCGGGTGGGACGAAAGCCAAATACGTACTTCCTGCCGGAAGACATCAAGAAAAGGCTCGCGGAGGTTGATGAGATACTCAAAAAAGCAGACGCCGAATCTAGAAAACACATAAGACCGTCAACTAAGTAAACTACAAAGCCAAATTGGGACACTACCCTTCTTCCTTTTCGCTTTACCTGCGACACTGCCTGTCCTACAATCCAAGCCATTGACACAACTGAACGGAAGTAACGACGGCCGCGTTTCCCCACGTCAGCCAATTCCTGAAAAAGTTTTAAAAACAAACTGAAGTGCGGGCATCAGTCATGGCTGCTTGTCGCATCTGGTTTACAGCCCCTTTTCTTAGTCATACAATTCAGGTCGAACGCTTGCGAGAACGCGAGGGTCACATGCAATTACCTTCTGGACGCGCTGTTAAGGTTGACACGCCCATCTTTTCCGTCTTCTCCGTTTCCCCTGTTTACTTCGCCTGCCTGGCATTAGTTTTTCTCCTGTCCACTACATCAATCGTCGTGAACGCCCAGCCAAAGGCCGACGGCGAAGCGAAAGCCACGGCTGAGCCCACGCCACCGAAAGGTGACGCAAGCACCCTGGAGAAAAAGCTCGCCGACGAAATTAAAGGTGGCGTGGTGGTCACGAATACCGACCTGATCACGCTGACCGTTACCGTCACCGACACTTACGGTCGATTTGTCTCCGGCTTGAATAAGGGCGCGTTTACCGTACTCGATGAGAAAAAGCCTCAGGAGATAACTTTCTTCAGTGATGACGACTCGCCCGTTTCAGTCGGCGTGATCTTCGACGTTTCAGGATCGATGGGTGGAGATAAAATCAAACGCTCGCGCGACGCCCTGGCGAAGTTTATCCAGACGAGTCACAACTCCGACGAATACTTTTTGATCGCGTTCAACTCACAGGCCCAACTGCTGCTTGATAAAACGCGCGACGGTAATTCCGTCCTCGACAAACTCAGTTTCGTCCAGACGCGAAACAACACAGCGCTTTACGACGCCTGTTACCTGGGGGTTGAGAAGGTCCAACGCGGCACGCATCCCAAGCGAGCACTGCTCCTGATTAGTGACGGCCAGGACAACAATTCCCGTTACACATTTAACGAGCTGCGCCGGTTGTTGAAAGAATCGGATGTCGTGCTCTACGGCATCGGCATACTCAGCGGCGGCGACGCTGGAAGTTCGTTAGGCATGGAAGGACAGGGCATCCTGGACGAACTGGCGAGCGTTTCCGGAGGCAAGGCATTTTTCCCGCGCAGCGCAGCCGAGATGGATGACATATTCGAGCAGATTGCGCTCGAGCTGCGGCATCAATATTCGATTGGCTACAAACCGCCTACTTTTAACGGCGATGGCAAGTGGCGAAAAGTGAAAGTGAAAGTAACACCCCCACGTGGACTGCCGAGGCTCTTTGTACGATCAAAGGAAGGCTATTACGCTATTCCAGGTTCCAAATAGAGAACAACCAACTCGACAACATTGAAGGGGCGTCACTCCGTGGGCGCCCCTTCTTTTATTGAAACTGTATTAGTGTAACGCAAACTGTTAGTTTGCGGACGTTACCCCGGGGGTTCCGAAAACAAAGGGGGGGCCCGTACCTCAACGTTAGCAAACTAACAGTTTGCTTTACAAAAAGGCCTCCGGCCAACGCATTCACTCTCCCAAACATCTTTTTAGGGTCGCGCGATTACGACCATAGGCCTCACCAGTTCTGGATCAGGCTTCGCACGGGTTGGCTTGAAAGGTTAAACTGAGAACTGATTTTCGAGTCCGCTGGGCAGTACTTGGTATTAACGGTTTATTAGTTTGGGATTAATGATGATTAAAGGTCACAACAAACGTTGTAATAAAGGCATGTTGGCCGGCAAGAAATATCGAAAACCAGGAATGCTGACAGCCGTAGCGGTCACAGGCGTTTTCCTGTTTGCATCTACTCTTGTCCCCGCGGCGCGCAGTCAGAATTCGCGACCAAGAAGCACCACCACGCAGCAACCAACGCCTACGCCAACTCCGCGCACTATTCAAACGCCGCCACGTACGCCCCAAACAACTGTTAACCGAACCGCGGCACCAACACCAACTCCAACACCGGCGCAAAGGCCGGCCGGCCCAGTTGACCGTATCGCGCCGCAATTAGGTGAGCCTCCGCCGCCGCCTGTCCTGAAACCGAAACCGACCCCGACGCCGCCTGAGGAGGACATCGACGAAGGCAGCATCGTCCGCGTGAACACGGAACTGGTCACCCTAAATGTGCGCGTCATTGATAGGAACAATCGGCCCATCAACACCGTGCGTGAAACCGATTTCCACGTGTTTGAAGACGGCGTGCCGCAGCCGATCGAGTCGTTTACCCGCGAAGAAGTACCCATTAGTTATGGATTGGCGGTAGACACCTCCGGGTCATTGCGCTCTCAGTTGCAGGGTGTGATCGACGCCGGCAAGACCATCATCAATAGCAACCGGCCGGGTGACGAGACGTTTCTGGTCCGTTTCATCAGCAGCGACAAGATTGAAACTGTGCAGGACTTTACCTCGAAACAGGATTTGCTGATTGATGGGTTGGACAGTCTTTACGTCGAGGGCGGCCAGACGGCGATAATCGATGCTGTTTATCTGACTGCTGATCACGTCGCAGAATACAAAAAAGGCGACGACAGCGATCGCCGGCGCCGCGCGTTGATTGTCATAACGGACGGTGAAGATCGATCCAGCTTCTACTCTCAGGAAAAACTTTTTGCTCGACTACGAGAGGCCGACGTCCAGATCTATGTTATCGGTTTTGTGAACGAGCTCGACAAAGATGGCGGCTTGATCCGCAAAAGTCCCCGTGACAAAGCAGTCAACCTGATCAACAAGCTGGCGACCGAAACCGGCGGGCGGGCTTTCATGCCGCAATCGCTTTCTGAATTACCGCAAATCGCCAATGAAATTGTGCGTGATCTGCGGACCCAGTACGTGCTTTCCTACAATCCTACCAACAAGAATCGGGATGGTTCATTCCGTGCGATTAAAGTCACCGTGGATCAGGACTCCAGTCGGGACAGACGCATCGCGCTTACGCGCAATGGACGCATCGCGCCGAAGGGTGAACCCGCGCCCGGGAAGATTCCGGCTACTCGAACTACACCCAAACCAGTCGCTGGAACCAAAACGCCTTAGCTTATTGCAGACACGCCTGATGCTACTCTTTGGAGTGCGGCGGCCCGGCGCCGCTTTGGTCAGGCCGGAGCCTTCGAGTCTGCCTTCCGTTAGGGCCGCACGACTGTGCAGGGTTCAGAACCAGTTATATCCAAGCTATCTCTGGCTACATGATCACGGCTCTGCCGCCGCACAGTGCGGTTAGGCTCTGCCTTACCGTTCGCGCCCGTTACTCTATTTCCGAGGCTCAGCTTCAGGAAAAACTTAAACGAGTGGCTGTGCCCGGTGAGCCAGCGCCGTACCGCACTGTGCGGCGTCAGACCGCGTTGCCTGGCACTCGCAACTCCGATCTCGTTTGAAAATGCCTTCACTGCTGAGAGGTGGCTCACCACATGCCTGCCTTGCCTTATAATGCCGCTGCTCTAATACGCACGTGGCCCCTGGCGATTCGTTGGCGAAGCGTGCGTCAGCTCAGCCCGGAGAAGAACCCCGATGCCCTGCGACCCCTCTTTTCTAACTAACATCAAACTGTTCGAACATCTGGATCTGGACGATCGCGTCGCGCTCGCCGATGTGCTTGACGACCTGAGAGTGCCAGCTGGTGAAACGCTCTTTCACGCCGGCGATCCCGGCGATTCCCTCTTCCTCGTTCGTGGAGGTGAAGTCGAACTTTTTATCAAAGACACTGTCGGTCAAAAGATTGTGCTGACCACGGCGGGTCCCGGCGACATGTTTGGCGAGCTGGCAATGCTGGACACCGGCGCACGAACGGCAACGGCACTTGCCTTAACCGACTGCGACGTGCTCGTCCTCGATCGAGACGACCTGATCCTGCTCTTTAAAAGGAAACCGGAAACGGCGCTTCACATGCTCGCATCTTTAAGCAGCTTGACGCGGAAAGCTGATGAGTTGCTACGCACACGTGTGTCACGCAACGTCAATGAGGAGATCGAAGTCCACTCCACGCCTTTGCAGAAAATTGCCGATTGGATCGCATGGTTCAGCGGCAGCATGGCCTTCCTGATCCTCAATGCCACGTGGTTTATCATCTGGATCGGTCTCAACACGTTACCGATTGGCAGTGCTTCCTTCGATCCGTTTCCCTTCGGACTACTGACGATGATCGTGTCACTCGAGGCCATCTTTCTGTCGTGCTTCGTGTTGGTCAGCCAGAATCGGCAGGCTGAGAAAGATCGCGTCAGGGCCGATATTGAATACGAGGTGAACATCAAGGCTGAGCTGGAAATTGGGCACCTGCACGAGAAGACAGATCGGATCTACGAAAACGTCATGGCCCGTTTTGAAAGACTGGAAAAAAGCCTGGCAGCAAAGTGACGTCGGCGTTTAATCGTAGGGGTGCCACTCCGTGGGCACCCCCTTTCTTCTTTGCCTGCGGTCAACGATGAACACATATCTTCCTTCCAAGCACGGGGGCGCCCACGGAGTGGCGCCCCTAACAAAGAAGCCCGTGTTTGACGTGGTTCACGCCAGTAACTAGCATAGTGGTCCTGTGTTCGCTGTCCTATATGTGCTCCTGGTCGTTTTCCTGGTTCTGGCAAACGGCTTTTTCGTGGCCTCCGAGTTTGCCCTGGTCGGCGTGCGTCGCTCGCGGATTGCGACCCTGGCCCAGAGCGGTAGCCGGCGCGCGCAGCTGCTGCTCCAGTTAGTCGATAACCTCAACGCTTATATCTCGGCCACTCAACTCGGAATCACGATGGCATCTTTGGCCCTCGGGTGGATTGGCGAACCTGTGGTTGCCGCTCTGCTCGAGGAACCGCTTAAAGGCCGTGTCTCGGACGCCGTACTTCACACGATCTCGTTTTCGGTGGCGTTTACGATCATCACTTTTCTGCATATTGTTCTTGGCGAACTCGCGCCGAAGACCCTGGCACTGGAAAGGGCGGAAAAGGTATCCCTGGCCATCGCCCGGCCGCTTCACATTTTCTACAAAATATTCTCCTGGCCCATACGTTTGCTCGATTGGGCCGGCACACGCACCGTGCGACTATTCGGACTTCATCCATCCGGCGAACACGCTTCGATTTATAGTGCAGATGAATTACGTCAACTCATCAACATTTCTCGTGATAGCGGGCATCTCAAAGCCGAAGATGAAAAGTTAATTAACCGCGTCTTCGATTTTGGTGAAGCTGAAGTGCGTGAAGCGATGATTCCCCGGACAGCTGTATCGGCGCTGCCGGTAACGGCTTCCCTCCGCGAAACGAAGGAGATGTTTAGCTCCACTGGTTACTCGCGAATGCCTGTCTACCGGGAGAGAATGGACGACGTGGCGGGCATCGTTTTTCGCAGAGACCTTGAAGCTTTTCTGGAAAACCCAAACTTACCTTTCTCACTTGAGCGCGTAATTCATCCTGCGCTCTTCATACCGGACAAGGCGTCTTTGGGCGTTGCGCTTAAACAATTTCGGGCCCACCGAACTCACCTCGCATGCGTTGTCGATGAACACGGTGGGATAGAAGGGATCATTACGCTCGAAGACTTGCTTGAAGAGATCGTTGGTGAGATTGATGATGAGTTTGACGAGGAGTCTCGAGCGCAGATAGTCAAGGAGCAGAATTCCTACTTGCTGAACGGAACTCTGGCAGTGCGTGACGCTAATCGCCTTCTCAAATTGCAACTTCCGGAGCATGACGGCTACACAACGATCGCCGGCTTCCTAATGGCCCAGGCTGGCCAGATCCTCGAAGAACAGAGCGCGGTCGAGTACCAGGGCAATAGTTTCATCGTCGAACGAGTTGAGCGCCGGCGCATTCGAAAGGTTCGACTCATTCCGAAAGCAGGGGACAACTCCGCCGGTGCCAGTGCCCCGGGGGCTTGAGATTGTGCCGTGCCTCCGCCGTGGCCTATTATCCTCAAAGTTCCAAACCAGCAGCGTGTGAACATGAGAGTTCGAGGCGGACACGAAATTCCGCAAGCAGGCGGGCCTTACTCCAGCCCGCATGAAAGGAACACCAGGCTTTGCAGATTATCCAAAGGCTTTTTGCCGCAAGCTACTCAGCAATTATATTCCTGTTCTTCTGCAGCGCCCTCGCTCTAATCTTCTTTGCCGCACTACAGCTTTGGCATGGAATCAATCCCAATGAGGCGTTGGAGCTAAGAGGCCGGTTCAATTCAATTCTGGAAAGTATTGGATTATTAACCATCGCCGTCGTGGCTCTCGAACTGGGCCAAACTGTCCTCGAGGAGGAAGTACTGCGAAAAGTGCAGGTAAGCGCACCCACCCGCGTGCGAAGATTCTTGTCGCGGTTCATGGTGGTTGTCGTAGTGGCGCTTTCAATAGAATGTTTGGTGACCGTCTTTGAGGTTGCTCATGAGGATCCAGCGCGGCTGCCACATGCCGCGGCAATCGGCGTAGCTGCCGGGGTGTTACTGGCTGCCTGGGGCGTATTCATCAGATTGAACAAGAGCGCCGAGGAACTAGAGCCGGAAGCGATGGCGGAGGCTAAGAGCGAGGACCAAAAGGTCAAGTAGTCAAAATCATCAAGAATCAAACCAGGCATGAACCAAATCAAGGGTAACGCAAACTGTTAGTTTGCGGACCGTGCGCAAGGTAGGACTAAAGTGTTCAACTGCCTGTTGGGGTCCGATCCGCAAACTAACAGTTTGCGTTACACCCATTCTCAAGGTTTTTGATACCCAAGCACGCGGGCTTTTAGTTGAGCTGCGCGGGGATCTTGTTCAAACGTTACCCACCCTTCGCGAAACGCATGGCGCGGCAGAAAAGGTATATCGAGTTCCCCCCGCGCTTTCTCTTCGCCACCGCTTTCCATCACCACTTCGATGCGCACTCCCGCGGCTGTTTCATCCCCATGATTAACGACTGTAACAGGCACACTGAAGCCAAATTGTTTTTGTTCCGGCGTCCCGAGCCGAACCTCCAGACTCGGTGATTCATTCCCCATGGAGATTCCCGCGTAGATGAGATAACCCAGCGCGGATAAGACCAGGACTAGACCGACAGCGAAGACAATCCACTCCAACCAATTCTTTTTGATCTTTTTCATTGAAGCAATAGCCTTCCCGCAGATGCGCCTAGAGTCGCTGCCAGTCCAAGCGCCACAGTCTGGGCCAACGCGGTGACCATGGTGACTCCGTCAAACCGGCCAAAGAACCAGAGAATTAAAGCCGAGGAACTCAGCGCAATCGCATACGTAACCACGGTACCAAGCAGAATAAGGGTGGGGTGATCTTTGCGAACAAACTCTCCAGCGCCTTTGAAGTCGCTGTAGTGCAGAATCAGAAAGGCAATTAAAAGCGACATCACGGCCAGCCCAATTATTTTCCACCATGACGTCTGAATCCCGATGATCACGATTTCTTCGGTTGGCGCCAGGTTCGCCGCAAACAGCACGGCCCCGCAAAACGCAAAAACAATCTGGGCGCCGAAATGAGGTTTGTTGCCGGCTGAAGTCTTCCCCATTCCCTCGTCTTCCTTGCCCCCAGCGCCAAGCTGTGCGGTGCCAACTGAAACACCGATTGCAACCGTGGCGGCTTCTACCACGATGATGCCGGCAATTTCATTGAAGGACATGTCCAGTGTAATAAGGCCGAGAAGAAACAGAACCAGGGCCGCGAGAAGAATACCGATGCCCATCTCTTCTACTGAGTCGATGGCCACCTCCTTCATGCTCGTATCTCGCCTCAAACCCGCATAGCGATTGTAGCCAAGTAGTAAAACAAAAGTGGCAACCAAATACAGAAATAGCCTGTAGGGATGGGCGACGACTCCGGCCCACCACACTTCCATGGTGTACAGCAGTGGGAGGCTGAACATTAATCCGCCCGCCACCCCGCGACCATACTCCTGAAGGGATTCAGTGACTGTTCGGACTCTTGTTGTAACAGACTTGCGACGTGGCATATGAACCCAGTTAGTGCTGGTGCTTTCTGTGCTTCCGGATGTGCCGAGCTTCCGCTTCTTCGATCGAATGGCTTTGCGTAAGTTTCAAGTCTTTCCTCGCCATACCTGCGAGCTTTCGATAATGCGTGTGCAGTATCTCAATTTCATGTTCCGTGAGGTCCTCAACGTCGATTAGCCTGTTACTGGCGCCATCGATCGCAGCGACAATCTCATTCAGCTTCAGGTGAATGGCCAGCGAATCCTTATTCTGCGTGCGCTGGATCAGAAAGACCATGAGAAAGGTGACGATGGTTGTGCCGGTGTTAATTACCAATTGCCACGTATCGGAGAAATGGAAGAATGGACCGCTCGTCAGCCAAATAACGATCACCAGAAGCGCCAGAACAAAAGCCATCGAGCTTCCGGTCGCCTTGGTCGCTTTCAGCGAAAATCGCTCCAGCAGATCACTAAGTGTTTTTTTCTTTCGCGGCATGATAAAGCCTCCGGTTGTGAAATGCTTTCTCTAACCAGGGTTAGCGAGGTTCTGATTGCGCGCTATTAGAAGGCAGTCGTTCATGACATGCAATGGAATTTCACCCCGCGGTTTGTAGTCCGCGTTAAGCGGACTGGGCTTCGAAACACCATTTGGGCCAAGCGACAAACAGGAATGTTTATCCCATTACACTTGCTCACACGATACAGTTAACGGTCTGCGCTTTTCGTGTGCGAGTCCCACTCTCCCGTCCCCAAAAACCCCGAAACGAAAGTGGCACGCTGGTTGTTATTCCTGGGCGGTGCCTTGCACCCCGATGCAGGTTTCCGCAAACTACTTCTGAAGATGGATTTCGGACATAGAGGTAAGAGATGTTTAAAGTAATCGGACAAATACGTATTTTGGGGATGATGATGGCCCTGGCGCTGATCGCGTTTGGCTCCGCACAGGAGGTCCCGGCCCAGATTCGTCTACCGGATCTCGACCGTATCGGCGATGCGGTCAACGTCCAACTCAAAGTCGGCGAAATCACGCTCGAATCGATCGACTTTCGCAACCAAACCGCGAATCTCAATGTCGGCCTCGACGTGGCGAATGGTCTGATTCCCGTGAGTCTGAAAGACTTCGACTACCGTCTCCGGCTTGGCGATCAGGATTTGATCGAAGGCAGCCATAACGGAACTCTCAAGGTTGGCGGACGGCGTGCTTCTCGCGTGAATCTCCCGGTCACGGTCCATCTTCGCTCAATACCGGGTGTGGTTTGGTCGGCGTTCACGAATCGCGGCCGCCTGAGTTACGAACTCGACTCGGCCTTCACACTTCCGCTGTTCATCACAGAGAAACGGTTTGATCAGAATTTCTCCGGCGAAGTGCCTTTGCGCTCGTTAGTAGACGCCGCCTCGATTCTGAGAGCCCGAGGCATGAGTGGAGGCGGATCCTCGACCGGAAGGACCATCTGGGAACGATTACCCTGGTAATGATGCGCCGCATTACGATCACTTTAATACTAGTTAACTTAACGATACCGCCCCCAACTCAGGAACTCGATCGACGGTTAAGCTTTCGTTGTCTGAAGACCGTTGCCGGTTGCGGAGACTTCTTCTAAGATGAAGAAGTCCACAACAAATGCTTAGCCGCCCCGACATTTCAACAAAAGCACTTCTGTGTTTACTTGTTTTCTGCGCCTCAATTCCGCCGGCGCGTCCCGCGCCCCATTCTTCAATTGAACTGCTTACTTACAACGAACTCGTAGAACTCTACGAGAAGGAAATTCCCACCGAAGTTCTTCGTTCCAAAGTACAGAAACTGTTGACTACGCCCTTTGTCAACAACGAGCACTCGGCATCCGCTACGGTTTCCTTGAAGCCAGATTCAGCGATCGGACGCGAGTTACGCATAGGTCAATGGAACATCGAGCGTGGTCTCGAATATGACGCTTTGGAAAGTGTCCTGAGCGATCCTGCAAAGTACGTTTCACGTTTGGATTTAGCGAAATATCCGCCTGGCAGCCCGAAGAGAGCGAAGGTGTTGGAGCAAGCGGAACTGTTGCGGCAGGCCGACATCATTGTCCTCAATGAAGTTGATTGGGGAATGAAACGCACAGGGTACCGCAATGTTGTAGCCGATCTCGCTGCTGCACTGAAGATGAATTTTGCTTTCGGCACTGAATTCATAGAAGTCGATCCGATCTCATTAGGAACAGAAAAGTTCGACGGTGTTAAAGCTACAGATCGAGGGGTCCTGGCAGAGCAAATTACAATTGACCCGGCGCGCTATAAAGGTTTGCATGGCACTGCGATTCTGAGCCGATTGCCTTTGCTGAATGTTCGTTTAATCCCTTTCAAAACGCAGGGCCACGATTGGTATGGCACCGAGAAAAAGGGTTTGACCACAATCGAAAAAGGAAGGCGGTTCGCATCAGAAGTAGCGTTTCACGAAAAGGTCGCTCGCGAGATCCGGCGCGGTGGACGCACGATGCTTCTGGCAGACATAGAGAGTCCCGAAATTCCCACCGGGCGTCTGACAATCGTAGCTACGCATCTCGAGTCCAGGACTAAACCCAGCAATCGAGTGAAACAATTGGAGGAGTTGCTTGAGATCATCAAACCCGTGCGCAATCCGGTGGTAGTTGCCGGCGACATGAACACTTCCGCTCAAGACTCCACGCCCACATCTATCAAACGCGAACTTAAGAAGCGCTTCGGCAGCAAGAAGTATTGGCTGGAACAGGGGCTAAGATTTCTGGCAGGCCTATCGTGGCCCAATAGTCTGCTGCTGGCAGGGGCGAACGAGTATCGCAAACAAGCGGATCCCACGGTGCGAAGTATCCATTTCGTCGCCACCAATCCTGAGGCAAAGTTTTTTGAGACGTTGAAGAAGTTTCGATTCAGCGATGGCGGGGCTTTTGATTTTCGCGGCGACCGTCAGCGATCCATTGGCAGTGGTAACTCGCCCCTGGCTAACTCTAATCAACGCGGAGGTAAGGGATTCATCACCACGTTTGAAGTCGAACGCGCTATCGGTTTTGTCGGCAAGTACAAGTTGGACTGGATTTTTGTGAAGCCGGCAGGGTTAACATCTCCCTATGCCGAGGGCCAACCATTCTTGATGGCGCCACATTTCGCACGGACCTTGAAAGAACTTAACAATAGCTTCGAGGATCGCATCTCCGATCACGACCCATTGATAGTAGACCTGCCGCTCACTGAGCCTGCGGATAACACAAAGCTTGGCAGGGTTTTTAGATTGATGCCGATCGACAACGAGCCCGAAGTTCAGAGTTTAAGCTTCAGCTTGCGTGCGCAAAGACGCAGCCTGAAGGCTGAACTCTGAACTGCGAGCCTCTTCGTTAGCTCAAAAGTCGATCGAGATTCCAACCTGTGCGCCCACGCGGGGGCTCGCCGCAAATTTTCCCGTAAGCAAACCAAAGTCGAACGAAGCGTTATCTCTAAATTGGTAGTTTCCTCCTACCATAGTTCTCAGTTGACCTTGACCGCTCTCAAAAGACGTGGTGAACGCCCCTGTCAGTTCAGCACCAAGTTGTAGTTTCGGCTTAATTTGCTTCACCAGCGATGCCCCGCCGGTGAAGACGGTGCTCCGGCTCTTAATTCCTACCACACCGGTCGTCTCATTACCGGAAAAGAGAATGCCTGCGTTCCATCGCAGCTTTGTTTTCGACGAAAGGGATTTCTGAAAAATACTATTGAGGTAGAGGTCAGCCAATCCGGAGCCGAGTTGACGTTTGGTGTCGCCGGTTGGAATCTCAACATTCACGCCGATTGCCATGGCGGGCAGTCGTGAATTTTCTCGTTCCTGCAGGAAATTGTACTTCAGCGCCACGTTAGTATCTCCAATTCCAGACAGGTTACGCGGAAAGGTTCCGGCAGTATTGAAAATCGAAATTAAAGGCACTTCGATGCCCACCTCAACGTTCTTAAGAAGTCCATAGCCGAATTCAAAGGACGCAGTATTTTGCCGGAGATTGGGTAACGAAGACCGACGAAGCCAGTCCAGCTCGTTGCTGAACTCAAAATGAAACGTCCCTTTTGGAGTTACATCGGCATCGTCAGTGACGAATGGCTGTTGAGCGCGGGTGGAAACACCAAACAGAATCAAAAGCAGAAGGGGAAATATTAATTTGAAATGTTGGCGTGGGAGACGCGATTCGGTCATTGATGTGATGTCTCTCAGCGGTTTAGGTCCCCGGCAATAATCGCAAACGCTCGTTTAGATGTGAACGATCAGCCATGCTCCTCAGCAACGGACCTTGCGATGTGAACTCTACGATACTCACCGACCCTACAGGACAGCCGAGCCGGTAACGGAAACGTCCAACATCGATGCCCATCAGGCTGCAAAGAATAATTCTGATCGTGGCCTTATGAGAAACCGCCAGCACGTTGCCATCGCGGAAACGTCCGGTAATGCCCTCCACGACTTGCAAGCTGCGCCGGGCAACTTCAACGGCCAGTTCCCCTCCCGTCGGCGCGTGCCACGCTGGGTCAGTGAGCCAGTGAACATAGTCGTCATGGAAGGCGCGATCGACCTGTTCCTTCGTCTCCCCTTCCCAACTCCCGTAGCCGATCTCATTTAGCCCGGGGTAAACCTCTGCTTGAACCCCCAACGCATGGCACAGGGGCGCAGCCGTGTCGATCGTTCGCCGCAACTGACTAGTGACGATTGCAGACCACGAATTGGTTTTGTAAACCTCAGCAAACGCCTGGGCCATCTCCAGGCCATCTTGTGTTAGTTCCGGATCCAGGCCCGAACCGCAAAAGACATCCTGGCGGCTGAGCGCCGTTTGCCCGTGACGAAGCAGATAAAGAGACAGAGGCATGTTGAGAAACCGGAGCGGAAGGACAACCCAAAAGGCCTGGATGGCTTAGACTTCGTTTACTTCGCCCGCACTGAACCGCTAATTTTCTTTTTGGTAGTTTCGCCGGTTTTCAAAACAGGTAAGCCGAGGTCGACATCGTCGTGCGGTTGAGGAATCACGTGAGTTGCGACTACCACTCCGACTCTGCGCCCGGCGGCAGCACCGGCATCGACAGCGCTTCGCACTGCAGCCACATCGCCGCGGACAATCGCAGTTACCAAACCGGCGTCGATTTTTTCCCAACCGACCAGTTTGACGTTGGCAGATTTGACCATCGCATCAGCAGCTTCGATCATCGCCACCAGGCCCATGCATTCAACCATTCCAAGTGCTTCTGCCATATTGTCGTCTCCGAAGTTACATCAAGATTATCTGCATGTGGGCGAAATTTCCAGTACGGATACCGGCTCACTCTGCGTCCGTAATTTCTGCTCTAAGTAATTGTTCCACTTCGGCGCGGTTGATAAGTCCGGCAGCAATGTCCAGAAAGAGCCGAACGATTTCCGCATCAGTCATCAGGAGCTGAGCCCCGTTGGTTATCAGAAAAGTTTCCGTAACAGCAGCCGCGACACGTTTGTTGCCGTCAATGAAAGCATGCGCCTGGGTCAGGTGATAGGCGTAGGAGCGGCGCACTGAACAAGATCGGCGTTCTCATAGTTATGCCGATCCTCCGGGACGGCAAGAGCAGATTCAAGCAGGCCTACATCTCTGATTCCCACTTCCGCCTGTTTCCTTCATCAATCGGGAGTGTGCCGCCAGCACATCCAATTTGTCAGGAAATTTCATGAAGGTGTGGTCGTCGTTATTTGGGTCCTTCAGCTAACTCCTGGTAGGCTTCGCGGCGTTTCTTCAGAACTATTTCAAAGGTATCAAGAAACTCGCGCGAGCGTCGCGCCTCGCCGACAGAGCGGAGAACCAACGCTCTTCCAACAATCTCGATGTCCAGATCTTCGCCCGCGTCAACTCCCAAAGCCTCAACCGCCTCGGGCGGCAACAAAACCGAAGCAGTATCATCGAGAGTTGTGATTCTTTTCGACATTAGTGCGACACTCCTGAAGCGTTCTGTGACATGTTGCCTGCAAGACAATCTGCCAAACTAAATCCTACGACAGATCTAAATTCGTCGATAAATCTCTCGATTACTGCATCGATCATTTTTTCACAGCCTATGACGGCGGCCTTGTCAAATGGCGGCCCATTGGGGTTGTTGTTAGGGAACGGACGAACATGCACCAATTCAGTGCACTCAGGACATCGGCGCGGTTCTTCCGGCAGGGATCGCATTCGCTCCAATATCGTGGGAATATCAAGGTGGCACTCAGGGCTTATCAGTCTTTGGCCTAGACTACATTTCATAATGATGCTTCTTTAATAGCAGAGATTCTACCCCTTGTCTTTGTGCCCGCAAAAACTCAATGCAACCCTTGTCGGCGAATTTCCAGGGAGTGCTACTAGTTCCGTAACGAATGAATCGGCGCGGGTATTCTTCCACCGCGCCGAATAAAATCCGCAGACGAAAACTTATTCACCGCCATGATTGGCGCGCTCCCCAACAGTCCACCAAACTCGACCATCTCCCCGACGTCGCGTCCGGGCACCGGAATAATGCGCACGGCAGTCGTCTTGTTGTTCATCACTCCAATCGCCATCTCATCGGCAATGATCGCCGAAATGGTTTCCGCCGAGGTTGAACCGGGAACCGCCACCATGTCGATGCCAACCGAACATACGCTGGTCCACGCTTCGAGTTTATCAAGTGACAAGGCGCCCAGCTGCGCCGCTTCAATCATCCCTGCGTCTTCGGAGACAGGAATGAATGCGCCGCTCATACCGCCTACCGATCCACTGGCCATCGCTCCGCCTTTTTTGACTGCATCAGTCAATAAAGCCAGCGCGGCGGTAGTGCCATGAGTTCCCGCTCTTTCAAATCCCATTCCCTCTATGATGTTGGCGACTGAGTCGCCGGGCACCGGCGTCGGCGCAAGCGACAGATCAATGATGCCAAAAGGAATTCCCAGCCGGCGAGCTGCTTCGCGTCCTACCAACTCTCCGGCGCGGGAGAGTTTGAAAGAAAGCTTCTTGATAATCTCAGCGAGATCCTGAAGCGGCGCGTCCTTCGCGGCGTGCTTGATGGCATAATTCACCACCCCTGGACCAGAGACGCCCACATTGATAACCGCTTCCGCCTCGCCTGGGCCATGAAAAGCGCCAGCCATGAACGGATTGTCTTCAACCGAATTTGCAAAACAGACAAACTTTGCGCAGGCCAGACCGCCCTGGCCGCTGGTACGCTCAGCGGCTTCTTTGATTAGCCGACCCACATGGGCCACGGCATCCATGTTGATGCCGGCGCGAGTGGTAGCGACGTTCACTGAAGAACAGAGGCGCTGCGTCGAAGCGAGGGCTTCAGGAATAGTGTTGAGAAACGCGCGCTCTGAGTCGGTTGTTCCCTTGTGGACGAGTGCGGAATACCCACCAAGGAAGTCGATGCCCACTGCGCCCGCTGCTTCGTCGATAGCTCGCGCAAGCTGAACCGTGTCTCCCGTCGCGCCCTCGATGATCATTGATATCGGAGTGACAGCAATTCGCTTGTTGGCGATGCGGATGCCATATTCGTCTCCGATCCCGTCGACAGTTTCAACGAGACGATCGGCAAAGCGATGAATCTTGTCGGTCACTCGCGCGGCGGTCCGCTCGATGGTTTCACTTGCGCAGTCGCGCAAACTCAGGCCGAGCGTGACGGTGCGGACGTCGAGATGTTCCATCTCCGTCATCGCGACCGTTTGGAGGATTTCTGCCTGCGAGTATTCCATCTTAATTACGGTAACGCGCGGGCGCTACCAAGCCAATGTGAAAACAATTGTAGGGGTGTCCCTCCGTGGGCACCCCCTCTTCAGGTGCCTCAATTCTTGAAAGATATTGCAAACTCCAGGAGGAGTGGCACGGAGTGCCACCCCTACAAATCAGTTTTCACACAGTCTCTATCGCGACTCGGTTTCTGCGTCCTCAGCCAATCAGCCTGTTCAACAACACAATCACCAAAAACAAAACAAACAGTGCGGCCGCCACCAAAACAAATCGCAGACTCGGGTCATAACCTGCTTCGTCTATTACAACGCTCGATATCTCACGAAACTTCTGTACGCGCTGTTTTACGTCGCCTTCGACATCGCGCGCTTTAGTAGTTACCTTTTGAAACTTCGAGCCAACTTCCCCCATGGCACGTTTGCGACTCGACAGTTTCGCCGCCTCATCCGGGGCGGCTTTCTTTTCTATGTTGTGCGCCCGAAAATCCGACTCCGTCAAAGTCTTGCCACTATCAATGATTACTTCTTCAGTGTCATGAATCTTCGTTGGAGCTTCGGAAGGAGGCGTTGGCGAACGATCTAACTTATCGCCGCACTGGGGACAGAAGAACGCCTGATCACGAATTGATACATGGCAGGTGGGACAACGGCGGGCAATCTTGGGTTCATTCATGCGGGTAAATGGTTAACGGCGTGAATGGTAAATGGTAAATGGTAAATAGTCACTTGCTGGTTTAGGGTTCGGGTTGGTGAGAGCGGGCGGCTTGACACGGTTCTTACGTATTTACCATTTACGACTAAATCCTATGCATCGCGTTGAAGAGGTCTTCGCGCTGAGCGTAGATGTGGACTCCGAGTTTTTCGCCCGCCTGGCGCAACCGTTCTTTCAATTCCGTAGCACTCTCAGCCGCGCGCGAAATGTTGGCAATGATCACCATCGCAAACTTGCCCTGGACTACGGTCTGATCGATGTCCACTATGCTGCAATTTGCTTCCGCCAGAACATCGGCGACCCCTGCGACGATGCCAGGGTGGTCCACGCCAAACACGGTTATGATCATTCGATCCGAGGAGCCTTCAGTCTGCGGAGTTACGGATCTACTTGTTGAATACGACTGCGGGGTATAAGAACTGCCGTTGGTACTAACGAAAGGTTCGATCTCGCGATAAATCTCGGTGACTAGTTGTTCTACTGTCTGCTCGTCTGCTGAAGTGCCTAAACGGCTGTAAACAGCTTTCGTCAATCGATAAATCAGATCTTCATTCGCCATAAATGACTGAGCTTAGGGTGTTGTTCTTTGTTCTTTGTTCTTGGTTCTTTGTTCTTGGTTCTTTGTTCTTGGTTCTTTGTTCTTTGTGCTTAATACTTAGTGCCAAGTTCAAAGTTCAAAGTACAAAGTTCAAAGTACAAAGTTCAAAGTTCAAAGTACAAAGTTCAAAGTTCAAAGTTCAAACAACCTCGTCCAACTTCACCGCCGACCATTATCTCTGCCGAGTTTGACCGCCTCTTCGCGCATCTCTTCTGAAACCTCGCCCGTGATGTCCACTCGATCAACAATTCCGACGACCGCGGCCTCGATCGCCATGTCCTGATTGCCAATGGCAGTGCGGGCTGCTTTCCCAAAGGCACACATCACCATCTCACCGGTGCCCGCGCCGAGCCGGTCTGCAACTACAACGATGTTCCTCGTCGGCTCTTTATCAGAGATCAAACGGGTGCACCACCAGAAACCGGATTCCTTCAAGGTCCGGTGACTTCTTGGTAGACCAAACTGTGCCTACGACTTTTGCTAGAAACATGTTAGTTGTTAGTTGTCAGTTGTTAGTTTTTGTCAATTGGCCATCACTAAAAAGCAACTGACAACGGACAACTGACCACTGACGTCCTTACCCTTTAGCAAACACTTCCGCCGGCTCTCCCATGTCGCGGGCAGCGGGCGTAATAATCGTTTTCGCGTTGATGTAGATCTTTTCGCCCTTCTGAATAGCCCGGCGAACATCGTCTTCACTGACGAAGTCAACAGTTTTATTTCCGTTCGTAGAAGGTGAAGCAACTGTTGGTGGCGGCGGAGCGCCCCTGCCACCGTTTTCTGTTTGCCTTGAGCCCTGACTCTGGCTCGGCGCCTGGCTGGGGCCGGCATACATACTTCCAGCTTCTACTGACTCGGCCGCCGGTCGCGCGGGTTCGCTCGCCGGTTGCGCTGCTCGAGTTGGTTGCTCCGGTCGACGACCGGCAAGGAATTTGTCCACAATCGCGGAGATCTCTTCGCGATTAATCTTGCCTCCCGCGCCGACTACAACCTGGGGCTGCCGCGGTTGTTGTAGGGTTGAAGGTGCATGTACCGGAGCCGCTGTGCGCGTCGCCGCGGCAGATGCCGCCGGTCGAGCGCTCTTCACTGGCCTGGTCTCAAACGCCACTCGCTTTATATCCAGCAAGTGCAGTGGTGACACATTGTCTGATGTGACATTTCCGCCCCACGAACCGCAGCCCAACGTCATGGAAGGTGGCAAGGCTGTTGAAAAGCCAATGGCTCCGTGTGTTGTCGGCGTGTTGACCGTGATTCTCGATGCGGGCATCTCGCTGCCATATTGCACCGCAGCCTCGCGCGAGCGCGTGTGCACTCCAGCCGTGTGGCCCATGCCTCCGTAACGCAAGACTTCGTAACAGCGTTCCGCGCCCTTGACCAATCCATCTACAACATAGAACGCGAGAATCGGCGATAACTTCTCCATGGAGAGCGGATACTCGCGTCCAACGCCAGCCACGTCGGCAATTAAGCAACGCGTTCCCGGCGGCACGCTGATGCCCGCCATCTTAGCGATTACTTCAACCGATCTGCCAACGATAGCGGGATTGAGTGAACGCTGCGGGGTAGAGACGATCTTGCCAAGTTGATCAGCTTCAGATTGAGAGACGAAGTATGCACCCTGCGCTTTGAATTGCTCTCTGACAGCCTGTTCAATTGGAGCATCGCAAACAACTGCCTGTTCCGAAGCGCAAATTGTTCCGTTATCAAAACACTTTCCCGTCAGTATGTCCTGCACCGCTTTGGGAACGTCAGCCGTTCTTTCGATGAATACCGGAACATTGCCGGGACCAACTCCAAACGCCGGCTTACCTGAAGAATATGCGGCTCGTACCAGGCCGATACCGCCAGTCGCCAGTATCACGGCGGTTTGCTTGTGCTTCATCAAAGCTTCGGTGCCTTCGATGGTGGCCGTTGTCATGCAGCCGATTGCTTCCGCCGGCAAACCTTCCTTCACGCCGGCATCACGCATCACGCGCGCACTTTCGCTTATACACTTGGCGGCTGACGGGTGCGGCGAAAGAACAATCGCGTTTCGCGATTTAATCGCAATCAGGATTTTGAAAATTGCCGTGGAGGTTGGGTTGGTGGAAGGAATGATGCCCGCAACAACGCCGCGCGGGCTGGCTATCTCTACAACGTCTTTCGATTCGGAAATCACTCCGACAGTGCGCAGGCCGCGAAAGTAATTCCAAACATCTTCTGCGGCAAAACGGTTCTTTTCTCGTTTGTCATCGGCGACGCCATAGCCGGTTTCCTCAACCGCCATCGCCCCCAGTCGCCCCGCCTCGCGCAGCGCAGCTTTTGACATCGCCTCGCAGATTCTATCGATCTTCGCCTGGTCAAAACGCGCGATTTCCTGTTGGGCCCTGGCAGCGTTTTCGACCAAATCCCGCGCCTGCTGAACTGATATGAGGTCTTTGTCTGCGGACATAACAACCCCCCCGCAAGCCATTGCCAATTGCCGATTTCCAATTTCCAATTGAAAGCGAGTTGATTTCTTTCAATCGGCAATTGACAATTGGCAATCGGAAATTACCTGGCTCTTTCCTTACTTCCCTCTCGCGCACCACCCGATTGAAGCGAACGGCCCTCGCCCTCGCCCAGCTGCCCGCGTGCGCCGCCACCCTGGAGAGACCGTTCGTCGGGACTCAAGCCGGTACGTCCGTCAACCGGTAAAACACGCTCAACTTCAGCATGCGGGCGAGGAATAACGTGAACGCTAATCAGTTCTCCTACCCTGCGCGCTGCAGCTGCGCCGGCGTCGGTTGCTGCCTTCACGGCGCCCACATCGCCGCGCACAAATATCGTGACGTAGCCCGCACCGATGTACTCTTTTCCCAGGAGCGTAACGTTCGCCGCTTTTACCATTGCGTCAGCCGCTTCCACGGCTCCGACGAAGCCTTTGGTCTCAACCATTCCGAGTGCTTCTAAGGGCATCTCCGTAGTCCTCACTTTTCCTGTTGTAGAAATTAAAGTCGAGTTATTGTTTCTGGCGTCAACCTATCACCGTGCGCGCGAAGAATCAAGAGACGCGACGTTTCAGAATGGAAGGGTGTGGGGTGTCAGGGTGTTGGGTGTCGGGGTGTTGCGTGTTAGGTGTTTGGTTTCAGGAAGAGCGAGCAGAACATTCGATCAAGTCTTCGCTTGAGTGACAACAACTACTGTGACCCGGCGCCGACACCCGGCACCCCACCGCCAACACCCAACACCCAACACCCCAACTACCTTCCTGCGCAGAAGTTTGACACCATATGTCACGCAATATATATTCGCCGCAACCAGTTAGTTTGGTCTTGCAGAGCGCGCTGAATTCATCCCCGAGCCAGGGAATCTAGTTTGAGGACTATTTTCGACTGGCCTCTGGCAGGACTCACATCCACCAACAGTAGGTGCAAGAGGCGCACGCGAATTGGTGACAGCAGCGACTATCGGTGAACAGTTGCGGCTCGCCCGCGAGGAGCAGCAGATACCGTTGCGCGAAGTGTCGGATCAGACGCGAATTTCAATTCACTACCTCGAGGCCATTGAAGTCAACGACTTCCAACGGCTTCCAGGGGGTATATTCAATCGCAGCTTCGTAAAAGCCTATGCGAAGTACGTCGGAGTTGATGAGAAGGAAGCCGTCGAAGGCTACACGCGCTACATGCGGGAGTCGGGAGAAGATGGCGAAGAGGTTGCTAGTTCTCGTCATTCGATCGTTTACACCGACACGCCAGCGACACGATCGCCGATCCTGACAGTAGTGCTGGCGATTGTGATTTTAGGAATCTTAACCGCAGCCGCGTTAGCGATATTAAAATGGTACCAGCGGCAATCGACGCAGCTGCTTCAGGAAACGTATTCGTCCCAGGAACTCATCACTGGCAACTATGAGCGATCTGGTTCAATTGGCCCGAAAGGATCGGGCGGTTTGGATATTTGGAAAACTGATTACGAAAAGGTTCTGCAATAGTAGTTGTTCTCTCTTCGCGCGTGTGCCAACAGGCAGACCAGATGAGGCGCGCGCGCCAGGAGTTTGTAAGTCGCTTTGAATCTGCCCGCTTAATGGCGGGCATTTCCGTATACATTATTTATTCAACCTGATAACGGGTTGAGGAGTTAAAAACAGTCCTTATGATCTCTGCCAACATTTCCGAAGGTCTTACATTCGACGACGTACTTCTACTACCGGCACGCTCAGACGTGCTGCCGTCGGAAACAGACGCGTCAACTCAATTCACTCGTAACATCAGATTACAAATCCCACTCTGCTCTGCCGCGATGGATACGGTAACCGAAGCTGCGCTCGCGATAGCGCTCGCCCAGCAGGGCGGCATCGGCGTCATCCATAAGAACCTCAGCATCGAGCGTCAGGCGGAAGAGGTTGACAAGGTGAAGCGGTCGGAGTCGGGCATGATTGTCGACCCCGTAACGATTCTGCCAACCAAACCTGTGCGAGCAGCCCTTGAGGTAATGGAGCGCTTTCACATTAGCGGTGTGCCCGTCGTAGACGAAGACGGACACCTCGTTGGCATCATCACTAATCGCGACCTGCGATTTGAAACGCGGTTTGATATTCCGGTTTCAGAAGTGATGACCGCGCAGCCCCTGGTCACGGTCCCGGTAGGCACAACGCTCGAGCAGGCCAAGGCGGTTCTCCAAAAACATCGCATCGAGAAGCTTCTGGTGGTTGATGACGACAAACGCATCAAGGGATTGATTACGGTCAAAGACATTCAAAAGGCCATCAAATACCCCTCTGCGGCCAAAGATGATCTGGGTCGTTTACGTGTCGCCGCTGCCATTGGGGCTACAGGAGATTTTCGCGAACGGGCCGCTGAACTTGTAAAAGCTCGCGTCGATTGTTTAGTTGTCGATACGGCTCACGGACATTCGTTGCGCGTAATTGAAGCCGTCCGCGAAATTAAGGGCCGTTACCCTGACACCGATCTGATTGCCGGCAATGTGGGGACCTTTGAAGGAGCGCAGGAGCTGGCAGAAGCGGGAGTTGACGCCGTTAAGGTTGGTATTGGGCCAGGCTCAATCTGCACGACTCGCGTTGTGACTGGCGCGGGCGTGCCGCAGATAACCGCAATTCAGTCATGTGTAAAGGCTGCGCAGGCCGCTGGCATTCCTGTGATTTCCGATGGTGGTGTTAAGTTTTCCGGCGACGTCGCTAAGGCAATAGCCGCTGGAGCAGACACGGTAATGATCGGATCGCTTTTCGCCGGTACAGAGGAAGCGCCTGGGGAGGTAATTCTGTTTCAGGGGCGTTCGTTCAAGACGTATCGCGGGATGGGCTCGATTGGCGCAATGCGTGAAGGCTCGCGCGATCGCTACGCGCAGGAAATGACAGAGGCGGAATCGAAGTTAGTGCCGGAGGGCATCGAAGGGCGCGTAGCTTACAAAGGAACGATCGCCGAGATGACCACACAGCTCGTCGGCGGTTTGCGGTCCGGCATGGGCTATACGGGCTGCCGATCGATCAAAGAGTTCCAGGAGAAGAGCCGGTTCATCCGCATCACCTCGGCTGGACTCCGTGAGTCACACGTCCACGACGTGATCATTACCAAGGAAGCGCCAAACTACCGGCTGGAGTAGTCGATTCGCTTACCCTGATTGCGTAAACTCAAACGCTTCTCAGAGCGGTGCAATCCACTTCCAAAAGCTCAGACGTATTTGCCGGTTTGTAGTAGAAAGGTCCGCGGGAATCCCACGTTTGCGAATCGAATTTTCGCCGCGCCCCGCAATCTATACAGACACGATAGCTTTCGCCATGTCTTGAAAAAGGACGACTCAACTCTTTGTGTGAACAACCAAAGACGCGTGCGACCCAGGTTCGAACTCCTGTCGCTACGTTAGTCAATCCACGACTTCTGTGTGGATACCGCTCTAATGTTCCTAATGTTGCTTCCATAACCCCTCTTCCCTGATGAAAAATCTGACAACACGCGACCGCGCTGAAGTCTGACAAATCTTGTCACGTCAAACTCTGCACAATTTGGGTCAACGTAAACCCATCTGTAGCAAACGAAATGCCGTCAGCCTCAGGTCACCCTACCCGCGCAACTCTTATTCTTCTTGAGCAAAAAATCTAACGATGACATAATCCGGCACGGTTAATCTCAGACCTCGCAAAAAGCACGTCACCCCTAGGAGAACCTCATGCTTCCGAAACGTTTCTCGGGTTCAATCCAGATCGACAAGCAGGGGCGCGCTCGCATTCAAACATCGCGAGGTGCCCTAACCCTTATTCCTTACCCTCAAGGAGCGCCTTTATCGAAGAAGGAGATGGAGGTCATGGGTAAGATGTTATTTTCTTACCTTCATAACAAAACGGCTACGGTTTCTGGTGAGCTTGCAGGCGCGAGACTATTTAATGCACATCTTGCCGAGAGTCGTCTCTCAATCAGAGATGTCAAGCTTGGTCCTCAAGGTCGAGATAAGTTCTCCCAGAGTATCGAGCAATACTTCAAAAAGGACAGTCAGCAAATAGCCGCCAAGCTAAACCTGGCTGGCATATCAACCGTGTCAGCTTTTTATCATCGCGTGAAGAATTATCAACCGGAGGTAGATGCCTTTTCCAAGTTCCTCAACGTTCCGAGAGAAGCGATCAAACAGTTTCTGGCAGCAATAGATGCCGATCAGCGTAACCGGGCTCTGGTAGCTGCTTTTCCCCGTTATCCTGTAACGCGCGGAGTAAATCTGGCACGTATTAGCCGGGCCATAGGTGTGCCCGTGAAGAAGCAGGCGTCAGCCACGCCGCCACCGTTTCCCAAATCTGCGCGGACGCCCAAACTTCCTTCCAACGTGCTTCTAACAAACAAGGTGACCAAAGTAAGGGATCAAGGGCCGTTTCGGGGAACTTGTGTTGCTCACACAGCCGCGGCCCTTCTTGAGTTTGAATTGATCTATCGAAATACGGCAACGCGTCGATTGGATTTGTCGGAACAGTATCTCTATTGGGCCTGCAAACAGATTGATGGCGCTGCAAATGATGAGGGAACGTTTATTGAATACGCCATGGAAGTTTTGTTGAAAGGCGTCAAGCTCAAAGACTATCCCGCAGGAGTCTGTAAGGAACAGGAGTGGCCGTACGACTCTGTTTCTATCAGCGGCAATCAGTCTCACGATCCGCCTCCAAAGAAAGCGATCAAAGCCATCCAGGGAATTAAAGGCAAAGCCTATCGTATCAGTGGATATACCAAGCTAGATCCAACCTCCATCAAGGATCTGAAAACGGCCATCGCTCGCAATCATTGTGTGGGGCTTTCGGTTTACACCTACCATTTTTGGACCGATAACTACACCTGGCGCGAGGGTATCATTTCACTTCCGTTTCGTATCAAGCCAGACGGAGCACACGCGATTTGCCTTGTTGGCTATAAAGACAATGATGCAACACACACTGACGGATACTTCATCTTTAAGAATAGCTGGGGTCCGAATTGGGGTGCAGGACGACCAGATCGCGGTTTTGGCAGCTTGCCTTATCGTTATGTGATAAAAGAAGGCATTGAAGCCTGGTATGCAAACGTGTAAGCAGATTGCGGGCAGGGGAGGGATCACACATTTGATTCGCCCTTCCTGAATTGATATCTTTTGCGCGAGAGAGGGTTAGTTGTGATGCAGGATATCAAACTCAACAAAGTGGGATTTATTTCCGCGCCGATCTTAAAAGGTTTGCGGGGCCTGGAAATCAACACTGTGCGGCAGCTCTTTGCGCGTTTGCGAACTCAGGAACAAGAACTTAGGCATTACATGAAACTTTCGACAAGCGATTTCGAAGCCTTTCGTAAAAAGCTTGATGAGCTTATCAGTAAGAATTTTCCTGAAGACTTGATACCGAGAATTAACCCTACGGTCAATAAGCGCGGTGTTGCGGTTCAGCGGCTACAGGACCCGGCCCGTCCCAAATATTACAGTCGAAAGGCCTCCTCGTAAGGCGCCCGACAGACTTTCCTCATATCGCGCAACTCCCTTCCCGTTGGATTCTGTTTAGCCCTTCAACCATGCCGCCCTTAGAGCTTTCTGTTGCGGCGTCGCATCTTTCTTCTCTTCGATCCTGTAGTCGAAACGCTCTGGTGGGCCAAGCACGAGCGTCGCACGAACCGTTTGACGGTTACGTTTCACGGTAATCGGAATACGGTCCCCTTCTTTGCGGCGGCTAAGTGCGAGCAGAAAATTTTCACGTTTGATCTTCTTGCCGTCGATAGTGAGGACCTCATCGTCCTCTTGCAAGCCGGCGTCTTCGGCAGGTGAATAGTTGCGAACACTACCTATGCGCAAGCTTTCGGTGTCTTCGCCATCCAGCGCGATACCTGCATTAAACGGCTCGCGAGCGACTGAACGCGCCACTCGCAGTCCGACATAACCAAAGGCTTCGTCATAAGGCAGCACTTCGACATCACGAACATGGCGTTTGAAAAAATCATTGAAGCTGTGACCCGCCACGTCGGAAGCGATGCTCTCTAAATCCTCAGGCGTGTAGCCGCGTCCACGGAGGTAATAAGTCGCATTCGGACTCTTGAGATAAAAGTCCGAATACATGCGCCGCAAGACGTCATCAAGTGACGCCTTACCGTTAGACTTCCCTCGAATAATTAAATCGAGGACCATCCCAACTAACTCGCCCTTCGGGTAATAACTAATGGCCGTGTTTTGCAGATTCGTGCGCTGTGCATGGGGCGCATCGTCAAGAAATGGTGCTGATAAGGAAGCGTTTTCCGCACTCATCAAGCGGCTGCCGGGGGCGTTTTCGATTCCGAAGATGGTTTGACTTTGACGAGCCAGGAAACGAGTCTCGTCCCAGATGCCCGCTCGGTGCATCATTAGGTGGCCGTAGTAATTTGTCAGGCCTTCGGCGATCCATAGACTGCGCGTGCTCACGGGGCGCGTAAAATCCCATGGCCCCAGCTCGACCGGACGAAGCCTCTTTACGTTCCAAACATGAAAAAACTCGTGCGCCACCGTGCCCAGTGCGCTCTCATAAATTCCAGACTCGCCGAGCGCGCCCGGTTCGATAATCTGCGTCGACGTTAGATGTTCCATCCCGTCGCCTGAAATATCGTCAGCCGCGAAGTGTAAAAGGAACGTGTAGGATTCAAACTCGGGCTGCCCCCACATGGCGTTTTGCGCGCGAACGATCTTTTCGATGTCACGAACCAGGGCCGGGCGCTTTCCGCCTTCATCGCCGAAGGAATGGACCATCACGTGATACTTCTTCCCATCAACCTGAAATTCATCGACGGTGAAGTCAGGGGCAATCTCGGTCGGCGTGTCCACAAAAATGTCCCAGTTTGGAAACTGCCATTCGCGTTGGCCCGCCTGATCCATACGGCCGTTCATGATCTTCCAACCCGCCGGTGGGTCAATCGAAAGCTTTACTGGATCTGGTTTGTGATTCACCACATACATGAAAACGGAATGGCCGTTATAGTTTGCATGGCGAGCGTCGAGTTGTGAAAACGTGCCCGAAAGATCGTTTCCGAAAACTTTGTAGCGAACGGTTATGCCTGTCGCGTCTGTTGGGGAATCACCTACAGCGACTCGCCACGTCTGGTCGTCAACTCGACTAACCGGCAAAGGCGCCATCTTGCATTGCGCATTGCGCGGGCAGATTCCTGCCAGCGCCTGAAACTCCTGTACGTTTTTGGCGAAGTCGAAGACCCCGTATCGGCCGGGCGACCACTTGGCCATCTGGAAGTCCACAGACTTTGCTTTCGAACCTACCGGCAACTCAACTTCGATCGCCACCTCGAACAGATGCGACACCGGCCGCGACATCGAAAGCCGGTAAGCGATCGAACGCATCGGTTGCTCTTGCGCGGAAGCCATTCCGCACAGTAAGAAAACGAATAGACAACCCAGACTTAGACGATTTCGAAGGCTCTTCGAAGATAAGTTCATACGTATGACTCCATTAGAATAATGACTAACAAGAGACGCGATTATCCGGGTTGCCGAGAAAGAGTGTCAAAGCACCGCTTGGGTAACGGGCTGCACTTACCCTGGTTCGAGATTGGGAAGGAGGTTAGAGATTGGGGGGAGATTCGAGGTTCGGAAGGAGGTTCGAGGTTCGGAAGGAGGACTTGCTCCCGGCTCTCCGGTTTGCAGTTCCAAACCTGAGATCATAGACTCTGCCTCTGTCTTTTGACTTCTGATTTCTGTCTTCTATCTTCTGACCTCTGCTCTTATGCCCGGCACCGAACGTCTCTACTACAACGATTCTCACCTGATCGAGTTCGAAGCCCGCGTCGTCGACACGAGCGAACGCGTCAGCGGGTGGACCGCGGTGACTCTCGATCGCACGGCCTTCTATCCAACTGGCGGCGGCCAGCCGAGTGATACCGGCACCTTAAACGGCACGCGTGTCGTTGAGTGCATTGACGACGAAAACAACGGTGTACTCCACGTTATCCAGGGTCGGGCTCCGGCAATTGGTTCACCCGTAAGGGGAAGAATCGACTGGGCTCGGCGGCTGGACCACATGCAACAACACACGGGCCAGCACATCCTCTCCCAGGCGTTGCTCACTCTTTTCAACGCCCCCACCCGAAGCTTCCGCGTGTTGGAAGAATCCTGTGAAATCGACGTTGACTTGTCTAACCCAGCGACGGAGGTGATCGAGCGCGCGGTTGAACTTGCCAACAACGTCATTTGGGAAGACCGTACAATTACGATCAGAACGGTGACTGCAGAAGAGGCGGCTAAACTTCCCTTACGTAAGGAGCCCTCGCGCGAGGGCGAGCTTCGCGTAATTGAAATCGACGGTTTTGACCTGACACCCTGCGGCGGCACACATGCCTACCGCACTGGCGAAGTGGGAATGATTGCTGTGCGGCATTGGGAGCGGGCCAAAGGACTGACACGGATCGAGTTTGTCGCCGGCACACGAGCGCTCAGCGATTATCGTCGCGCAAACAAAACCGCACGGGCGGTTGCGGCGCTGTATAGCTCGGCGCGTGACGATGCAGCCAAATTAACCGCCCGCGTGTTGGAAGAGAACAAGGAGTTGCACCGGCGTGTTCGCGCTCTTGAGGAGATCGCGGCACGTGTCGAAGCCGAGGAACTCCTGTCCGCCGATAAGATTGACCCTGAAAGGGTCACAGAACAGCCGCGAGTGACGGGCATGAATCCGATCGGACCTCGAGTGATCACTAAGATTTTTGACAGCCGTGACGCCCAGTCATTGAAGCACCTGGCCCAGGCGCTCATTTATCATCCCCACACCGTGGCGCTGCTGGGCTCTCGCGAGAAAGGCTCGGCGCGTCTGGTCTTCGCCCGTTCTGGCGACGCTCCAGGTGACATGAACTCGCTAATGAAGACTGCATGCGAAATCCTGGACGGCCGCGGCGGCGGCAGGCCCGACATGGCCCAGGGTGGTGGTAAGAACATCGAACAACTTGAAGAAGCCATCAATCAGGCGCGCAAACTCTTAATCTGAAGCAGCACCGGGTCTTTTCATCTTCATCTTGATCTGCGTCTTGACGGACTGATTGTGTAGCCCAGGGCTTACACAAAGTCGAATGAATGGTTCGCGAAGCGGTATCAGAACCGGAAGCGACCGTGGCACCGTGAGCGAGAAAAGGGCCAAGGATCAATGTCAACTATCGCCTTCGTAAATTAGCGGCGACCCGGTCGACTACCACCACCCCAAGCGGGCTGCCCGTTTGGGGACCCCGGTTCGCTTCCGGTTCTGATTTATCGCTCGGCTGTTTGTGCAAACCCAGCGAAAACCGGATTTTCGACTTTGCGCACTAACTTGAATCCTCAAACTCGAAACTGTATTCTTGCCGTCCGTGGGGCAGTAGCTCAGTTTGGCAGAGCGCCGCGTTCGCAATGCGGAGGTCAGGGGTTCGATCCCCCTCTGCTCCACCAATAAATCAATGACTTACGGCAGGGCGGCGACCCTGCCTTTTTCATTTGTCACCGATTCGTCACTTGGTCCAATCGGTTTCACCAGATTTTCAACTGCTCGGCGCTTCGCCTCGTCGGTCGCGTGCGTGTAACGCAGAGCCATTCGAACGTCTGACCATCCGAAGATTTCAGCCAATGCGAACGCATCCGCTCCGCCGTCAGCCATCCGAGTGGCTGCGGTATGACGCAAGTCGTGAAAGCGGAAATCTCTGATTCCTGCTTCCCTCTTCGCCTTATCGAATCGAAACTTCACGTCGACAAGACGTTCCTTTGGTCTTCGGACTCGGAAAGACGTACTCGCTGGTATGTGGCAGTCCTTCCAACATTGCGCGAATCGTCTGATTGATCGAAACGAAACGATCTTTGCCGTTCTTGGAGACTCGAACGTGAATCACCCCTCGCGGCAAGTCCACGTCGAACCAGGTGAGATCGAAAATCTCGCCCTGCCTCATTCCGGTGTTAATAGCCATCGTAACGATCCGCTGTACCCATTCCTGACCTTCAAGTTTCTCGAACAACCTAGCTTCCTCCTCGGAAGTCAAATAACGCACCCTTCCGTTGTTCGTGCGAAACTTCCGCACTCGGCGACAAGGATTGCTTTCGATCAATTCGGCATCGAACGCCAGAGAGAAAATCTTTGATAACACGCAAACTCGCGATTTACCGTTGCCGGCTTTCGCTGCCGCTTGTACATCGTCTTTCCCTCAAGTCTCTTCTGCTTCCACTTTTCGATCGTGGTCGGATCGATTTCGGAGAGCGTCATCCGTCCGAACGTCTCCTTAAGCATTTCGCAAATCTTCACGTCATCTGGGTACGTTCGCTTGTGTAATTCTGAGTAAGGCAGGAAATGATCCTTGACGAATTTGTCAAAGCCAACTTCCGGCCTCCTCTTAACCTTGTATCGGTTTTCAAAGAGCTTGTTCTCGATCACGCTCTTGGCCTTGATTGCTTGTGCTCGCGTGCGGGCCTTCTTTAGAACCCGCTGCACTCGCCGGCCGTCGATCGTGGTGTCACAGAACCACCTTCCCCTACGCTTGTAAACTGACATCGTGCTCCTTTCCGGTTGCAGCCATCACAGGAGCGGACGGCATTCTACCACGCGCACACGCTCCGCTGATTTAGTCACTTCACGATTGTTTTGTCTTCGTTATCGTGCTGGCTCGTTCCAGGCGATAACTGCATCAAGCCTGAATCGCAGGAGACTACCCTTGCGTTCGAAGGGAATTCGCTTGTCGCTTACCCAGGCGTAGATAGTTCGTGGCTTCACCTTTAGCATTCCGCGACTTCCTTCAGCGTTAGATAAATCGGCAGTTCTTTGCTTGTTTTAGATTCATGTCAGCCTTTCCGAAAGGGAGGCTCGATTGCTGCGGTAAACTCATCACATCTCAGCTCTATGACAATCAAGGTGCCAGAACGCACAGTCACGGAAGGAATGGAAAAAGAGAGGATGCGATGGAACTGGATGGGGAAAATCGGAAAGTGTGAAGCCGAATTCTGGCTGGTTAGCTAAGCGCGTCGATCACCCCTGTTGTAAAACACAACACCCAAAGTGCATGTAAAATCCAACACCTCAGCTTGCCGGTTAGCGACTCTTGGCCTCTTCCTTCTCGATTTTCTCCAACAATTCGACCGCATATTCCTTTGCGTAGCGGGTTTTCATGTCAAAGTAGTTGGTTAGATCCTGCTCCGTTCTACCTTTCTGCATCAGAGGCCTTTCGATAAGTTCTTCCCACGCCAAAGCCCTGCCTGTGCGCGCTTCAACAAAGGTTTCGAGCAGAAGTTTGGTCCCTACTCTCTGATTACGAAGTAACAAGTCCTCGTGCCCAATCAGCCTAAGCAAAAGGGTCTGCAGCGTGTGCAGCGTTTCTGCGGTGCCTTGTCCCGGCGGCTCTTCAGAGTCGTTAATTTCAGCCTGCTTTCTTCGACGCGCACCGAGTGCCTCATCGAGCAACTCGCGAATGACGGGCGCGTCCTTAACGGCTCCCGTTGCCTCCATGATTGCCCGCACCTGGTAGACCTGATCCATCCACATGTTGAAGGATGAGACATGTTTTGAGAGCGTTCTTTTCCTTCCTCGTGGCCTTACAGTCATATGCCCTCCGCTTTATCGAAATGCCGTACGGAGAGCAAAAATAAAGCCACAAACTCAAGAACCTTCGGAACTTGAGTAACTTTCCCAGTTGCCCAAGTTTCTTCGTATGATTTGCTTTATTCTAAAGCTACTGAAAAGACGAGACTTAGAGGATTGATAAAGTTTGAAATCGCGTTCTATCTTGTCTGCCCTCCCTAGTTTGATTCTTTATCACCCTTCCGCAAACTTTATTTCCATCAGATGGCACTCAAGCGAACCATGTTTTCTCGGTCACGAGCGAGGTTCATTAGGAATGGGCGAGGTGTAACATCCGGAGGGAAAGTAATAGACGCGAGGCGTACGATAATCGTCATTATGTAAGACCCGCAGCCGCGCATGCCATAGCTTTTTGATGGCAGGAGCGCTGCCCGATTACATAATGCCCGATTATCGGATGACCGTCCGAATGTGATTTGGAACTTGAGTACCCTCAGTAGGGCATGGTAGGCCGCCCGTCGGGCCAAGGCTGAAACGGGAATTTGCGACTAAAGTTCTGATGCGTAGGCAGTCCCTGAATGAGACGTATTCGATCCCGAAGTCGCTCAAAGCGTTTCTTCGCTAATTCACCAGGTTGCTTCTTATGGCCCGTGCGGTTAGCAGGATCCTCAACAATAGCGTATTGGCGGAAGCCCGCTAGTAAGAAGTCCGCTACAGCGAGGCAGGGATCTGACGAACGCCGAGAAACACGCCGGGTCCGCGCTACTCTTGCGAGTCGATATCACGAACTTCTTTCAGACCATCACAATAACTAATGTCCAGACTTTGCTGACTAAGCTTGGCATTCAGAGTAGCGCTGCATTAGCCCTCTTGCAGGTTTTCTTGTGAAGGGCAAGCGGACCCGAGATTAGTGCCGACAAATAAAATCCATTTTCTTACGAAAGTTTTGCCGGGCAATAATATTGGTTGACTCGGCCAACTCGGTCAGATAGGCGTCAAAGTCAGCCTTCAGTCTTTCATGCAATTCGTTTCGATTGATAATCAAGCTGCCGTTGATTTCCTTAACTAAGTCGCCAATTGACCACACTTTGCTCTCACCCCCGATTTCAGCTTGATGCAGAATGCCGCATCGAAACTCCTCGTAAAATTGCTTCGCGAGGTGCTCGGTAAACGCACCGCTAAATCGGTGCCTACTAGTAAGGAATTTGCAGAAGGTTGCTTTCGAGATTCCATCCGTGGTTTCGAAGCCTTGAAGAAACGCCCCGAAAGTCTCGATTAGTAGACAGTCAATCGCAAGTATCGCGAAACCGAAACGCCGTTCGTAGGCAGGTTTACCGTCCTCGCTTAGAATAAGTTGGTCGACAGGATCAAAGTATCTTCCGTAAATTCGCTCGCGTAAAATTGAAATCGCCCTCTTCCAATCAGGACTAATGGGATCATCCAACTTCAGCGATTGCCATTCAGATGAATCTACACCAGGAGCAATCTGCATAAAGAAAACCTAACTAGCGATCAACCGCAAGCGGAGCATCTGGTCAAGCTGAAAGGTTCAGTTGGCGACAAATATCGTTTTGGCGACAGTTCCTCATTACAACCCAAGTTCACCCGGAGTCCAACTGATTTGTATAATGTCATTATGCGATGTCTGTTCTGCAAAGTAGATTCAAGTAAGTCACGCAGCGTCGAGCACATTATCCCAGAGTCTCTCGGGAACAAATCTCACGTGCTGCCGCGAGGAGTAGTTTGTGATCGCTGTAACAATTATTTCGCTAGGAAAGTGGAAAAACCTTTTCTTGAATCGACTGCCATTTTGATGTTGCGCTTTGATCAGGAGCTCCAAAGCAAGCGGGGTATTATTCCTCCCGCTCAAGGGCTATTACTACCGGGTTTCCCGGCTCTCGTTCGCCGCTATTCAAAAGGACCGTTAGCGGCGTCGGTTTGGTTGAGTCCAGAAGCGATCTCTAGTCTTTACGCAAAGAACTCCGGTGCACTCGTTTTTCCGTCTGAGGCACCCTTACCTACTGGCGCTCTCGTATCTCGCTTCCTAGCGAAAGCTGGATTGGAAGCCATGGCGCTGCGGCTGGTCCGCTTTCCTGATGGCCTCGACTACCTAGTAGGGGAGGCTCAGCTCGATCTCGTACGCAATCACGCCAGGATTGGTGCCCCTTCGCAATGGCCCATCCATGTACGGCGAATCTATGAGGCGCAACGAAAATGGATAGACCATTCGGGAGAAGCACTGCAAGTTGTCTTCGAGTTCGACATATTGGTTACAAAAGCTACTGAATACTATTTTGTATTAGCGCTCTTCGGACTTGAACTCGCAATTAATCTCGGCGGTCCGGAGATCACCGGTTATGCTGATTGGCTTAATGCCCATAGCGGAGACAGCCCGCTTTACTCGACCCGCAACGTGCGCTCCGCAGGCCTTGCGCCTGCCGAATGATCTGCCAACCGACATCGCCTCCACGAACCTACACTTTGAACGAGGGTTGTCGCAACCTCGGCTAAATACACTTGACACCGGACCCAACACAACATTATAGTTGTGTTGATGCTACCGGATTTCGACGAAAACGGAAACCTTCCGCCGGGCGTACACGATACGACTTGGGATGAGGTTGTCGAATGTTTTGGAGGAACAGTTCATCGCCGGCAACTATTAGGAGGACTCAGAGCTGCCCTGAATTCGTTGAAGGCGGCCGGATGCAAGAGAGCGTACATCGACGGCAGCTTAATTACAGACAAAGCCGTCCCAAATGATTTTGACGGTTGCTGGGATGCTGACGGAGTCATCCCAGAACGCCTCGACCCAATACTGCTCGATTTCTCTGCTGGCCGGGCTGCGCAGAAGGCCAAATTCCTGGGAGAATTCTTCATAGCAGAGACAAGGGTTTTAGGAGCCGGGCGAACGTTTCTTGAATTTTTTCAACAGGACAAAGAGACCGGCGATCCTAAGGGGATCATCGGAATTGACTTGTAGAGGGTGTCAACATGATTAAGAACGAAAGGCAATATCGCATTACCAAGTCTCAGGCAGACAAGTTTGGGCAGGCTCTTGCGCAGGTTGCTGCTACACCCGATACCACAACGCTGCATCCGTTAATAGTGAAGGCGCAGAGGGACGCTCTAGCCAGCCAACTCGCTGACCTAAACAGACAGCTTGCTGATTACAACTCTTTGCGTTCGGGTGAGTGCAGAGTGCTTGAGCTTACCTCGTTCGATGACCTACCTCGCGCTCTGATTCAGGCGCGGATAGCTCTCGGATTGAGCCAAAAAGAACTAGCGGAAAGACTTGGGCTCAAGGAGCAACAACTTCAACGTTATGAGGCCACCGAGTATGCCTCGGCTAGCATGGATCGGGTCAAAGAGATAATTAACGCGCTCGGTCTTACGGTAAGAGAGGACGTGATCCTTCCTGGCGTTCAACTCACAGCTGCGAAACTTTTCAAGCAGCTTCGAGAAGCAGGGTTTGATCGAAAGTTTGTCCTAAGCAAGCTCGTTCCAAAGGGACTAGCGGCACAGTTAGGAAACGGGGGTGCAAAGGAGTCTGAAGGGAATCTAGTTCTTAGGGCAGCATCAAGCATCAGCAGAGTACTGGGCTGTTCAACCGCGGCTCTTTTTGGGGAATCTCCACTACAGTTTGATAAGATCGCAACTGGTACGGTGCGTTATAAGGTCGCTGCTCGAACGAATGAACGTCGGCTTAATGCTTATACATTGTACGCCGTCTATCTCGCCCTTCTTACTCTCGAAGCAACTTCAGACTTGGTTCAAAAACCAATACCGACAGATCCCACGGAATTCAGGGCGCAAGTCTTGACTGCGCATGGTTCGGTGTCATTTGAGACTGTTCTAAGGTATTTGTGGAGTCTAGGAGTTCCTGTGCTTCCTCTTAGGGATCCCGGTGCTTTTCACGGTGCATGCATTCGTGAAGATGGGCGCAACATTATCGTGCTTAAGCAGCAGACCGCATCCTCAGCACGTTGGCTGTACGATAGTCTCCATGAATCGCGTCACGCAGGGGAGAAGCCCAATCAAAAGCAGCATGAGGTGATTGAATCGCAAGAGTTTTCTCGCGAGGGCCGGAATTCTGATGAGGAGAAAACGGCGGGTCGGTTTGCGGGTGATGTCATATTAGCTGGAAGGGCCGAAGAGTTAGCTAAGAAGTGCGTCGAGACTGCGGACGGAGCGCTTGAGCGGCTTAAAAAGGCGGTTCCCTTGGTCGCAGCCAGGGAGAATGTTCCAGTGGCTGCTCTCGCAAATTACATGGCGTTCCGCTTGTCGTTACAGGGTGAGAATTGGTGGCCCGCTGCGACGAACCTTCAACGTTCGGACGAGGAACCCTGGAGGGTTGCGCGAGATATGTTTTTGAAGAATGTGAATCTAGGTAGTTTGAACGACACCGACAGAAGCCTACTGCAACAAGCGGTGTCGGATATGTGAGGGGTAAGAAGATGTCGGATGACACAAACGAAATGGAACCGCTGAAGATCAGGTGTTCGTCCTCGCACTGTGCCAGCAACCGACACTATTTTAGAGAGACGAAGAAGATGCGGGAGAACAATGAACCACCGGTCTGTAAGAAATGCAACGCCGACTTGGTTGACTGGGCTCGTGTTAGAAAATGTGACCTCAACGATGTTGAACATACTTTCGAGGCTCTCAAACTGGAATTGGTGAGGCACTCTTATTGGCATCGGCCGTTTGATCAGAAAGCGATCAACTACGCGTTGCGTAAAGGCCGGATCGAACTTCTAAGCACTGCTGAGTCTAGAATCCGATCATCAGTGGGTGGTCCGGTCGATGCTTTCGATGGTCGCAGAACAAAGTGGGTGGGCAATCCGATTTTTTATGCACAGCACGCTACCGCAGCGTGTTGCCGAAAGTGCATTGAAAAATGGCACGGTATTCCACGTGACCAGCCATTGAAGGAAGAGCAAATTAATTACCTAACGCGCTTGGTTACAATGTATCTGAACGATCGTTTTCCCGATTTGCCCGACCAGAAGCAGAAGGTGCCGAGCCTGAGAGCGAAGGTCACTGGCAAGACACGGAAATAAGATGACCATCAACACCGACGTTTTGTCTGCGCGCTACCGCAAGGAGTCGATCGATCTTGATGGTCGGCGTCTGCTCATTACCAACTTCCACGATACCGAGCAGGAAAAAGGATCTCTCCGAACCTGCCAACGCTATTGGCTTCGGCCGTGTTCGGCACTTCCGTCGGGTAACAACTCCTGGCTGGCCTTCAAACCCTCTACCGATAGATCCGGCATGCAAAGCCCTCGGGCTGCGCCCTGTTGACATCATTCGAGCGCAGGCGTTTCAAAACGCCTCTTGTAATTGGCGGTGTTGGTATTGTTTCGTACCTTTCAACTTGTTATCTGCCAACCGCAAGTATTCCGACTGGTTAGGCGCGGCCCAGCTAGTGGATTTGTATCTCAGTCAAGACGATCCTCCCAGGATAATTGATTTAACAGGCGGGCAGCCTGATTTGGTTCCCGAGTGGATCCCTTGGATGATGAATGAACTTCGGAATCGTGGTCTAGCCGAAAGCACATACATTTGGTCAGACGACAATCTTAGTAACGATTATTTCTGGCGTTTCTTATCCGATAAAGATCGAGAACTTATCGCGACCTACAAGAATTACGGACGGGTTTGTTGCTTCAAAGGCTTCGACACAGAGTCATTCTCGTTTAATACGGCGGCGGAACCGGACTTATTCGACAGACAGTTCGAGCTCATGAAAAGACTAATATCGACCGGAGTTGACCTGTACGCCTATGCGACGATCACGACTCCGTCCGCAACACATGTGTCGGATCCTATGAGACGTTTTGTTGATCGACTTCAGGTGTTGGACGAGAAACTTCCCCTCCGTACTATCCCGTTGGAAATTCAGTTGTTCACTCCGGTTGTGAAGCGACTGGACGAGACGAAGAGGTGCGCCCTCAAGAACCAATGGAGTGCTGTTGAGGCTTGGCTGAAGGTATTGGAGGATCGATTCTCTAGCGCCGAGCGCGCGCTAAACATCGCTGACGTTCGACTCGGGGGTTAATTCTCAACGAAATGGATCATAGGACGCAAAGCTACAATCAGAAGGTTGATCGTTGGGTATATGGGGCCGTTACCCGTGGCGTTACTACGTTAAATAGTCTCTTAGCTTCGCTTCCGGGTGTGTATCCGTCTGTCGTCCGCGACTCGCTCGCTCGTCTTTTAAAGGCGGGTAAACTCACCAATGGAAATTCTGTCATTGCAAGCCATACCCCGAATGGGATCAGATCCCTCGTTCGAGTTGTGCCCAAGTTCGAGTCACGCAATTGCTTTGCCTATTCCACACCCGCTTGACTACGACTGGCGGTTCGCTGATTCGGCAGTCAGATACTTACTTGATCGTTCCTTGGAATTAACGACTGCGGACGAGACTATTGCGCTACTTGGAGCACCCACAGTCTTACGCAACGCCTTAGAATCTTCCTTCCCTCGCAGCTTAGTCTTGCTGGACTCTAACCCGGAGGTGGTAGCTCGACTTGCTGCAGCGTCCTCTGGGAATGCGCGAGTGATGCTGTGCAACGTCTTAAGGGACCCGCTTCCAGAGATTGAGGCCTCGTTGGTCATAGTCGATCCTCCCTGGTACGAGGAGCATCTTGCTAGCTTCGCCTGGGCGGCAGCCCAACTGTGTAAGACGGGACGCCATGTCCTAGCAAGCGTCCCACCGATCGGGACGCGGCCTTCCATCGAACGGGATCGTGAGAAGCTCTTCGAGTGGATGAAACGCCTAGGTCTAAGAAAACTGCGATTAGAGTTGGGAATACTCCCCTACAAGTCTCCGCCATTTGAAATCAATGCACTCAAAGCTGAAGGTTTTCATGGTATTCTCCAAGAGTGGCGCCGAGGTGATTTGGGCACATTCGTAAAAGACGAAGATCATTCCTCTTTGCGACCAGCCATACAAACGGGTTTTGAAGACACTTGGGTGGAAGAGATCATAGACGGAGTAAGGGTACGAGTCAGGTACGATGATTGCGAAGACTTCAAGGACCCAAGGCTCGTGACAATTGTGGCCGGCGACATTCTGCCTTCATCGAGTCGCCGTGATAATCGTCGGGTACGTGCTGATGTTTGGACATCCGGCAATCGAATTTATGCATGTGCGGGCCGGAGTTTGCTTAGTGCTATCTTGCGAGCATTGGCAACAAAGGGATGCCCGCAGGCGCTTGTGGCTGTCAAACTCGCGCGTGAGCTTTCCGAGAGCGAGCGGAATCTTCTACGGGAGACTGCGAAACAATTGACCGAAGTCGTGGCTTTGGAGCAGAGCGAAAACCAGCTCTTCTCGGAGAACTGTACGAATACTTGATTGGCACTCAGCAGTTGCCGATGATATTGTGAGCGCCGTTAGCGATAGTGTCTTTTGGAAAAAGTTATCTTGAACCTTTGGTTCGCGGAAGACGCGCTCCTTTTGATCTTCATCTGGCTGTCTGCATTGAGCCTTTCCTCAGATATATCCTGGACGGACAAAAGACGATAGAATCACGATTCTCTTCCATGAGGTGCGCTCCATATGAACGCGTCAAGCTGGGAGATGTAGTTCTGCTCAAGAAAGCTGGGGGACCCGTGGTTGGTATTTGCCAGATCGCTAGCGTACGGTTCTACCAACTTGAAGAAGACTCTTGGCGAGAAATAAAGACTTTCGCGACAGAGATCTGCGCTGAGATCCGACCTTTTGGGAAGCGCGAGAGGACGCATCCTTTGCGACGCTAATGCGCATCAAACACGTACAGACGATCAATCCCATAAAGGTGGAAAAAAAGGATCGCCGTGGTTGGGTAGTGTTGCAAAGAGATTCAAAACAAGCGACGTTGGAAATGGTTTAGGTTATGAGCACCGTAATAGCCTTATCAGGCAAGATTGCTAGTGGCAAATCAACGCTCGCGAATGAGTTCGCCAGAGAGGTTGGCTGCCCGTGTGTAAGCTTTGGGGATTACGTGCGCTCCGTTGCCAAGGGTCGCGGTCTCGTTGAGAGCCGAGAGACTCTGCAGGAAGTGGGCGACGAGTTGATTAGAACGAATTTAGAGAGCTTCTGCCAGTCAGTTCTAGCGCAAGCTGATTGGAAACGAGGTCAGGCCTTGGTCATCGAGGGCGTGCGACATGCCGAAGTGAATACATTGTTGCGCAGCTTGGTTGCGCCTTCAAGATATGTCCTCGCTTATTTGAAAGTAGATGACCAGGTTCGCAAACAACGATTGCGCGACGAAGGCATCGATGACCAAGAGTTGATCCTTGTCGAGACTCACCCAACTGAGGAGCAAGTCGCGCGAGTCTTACCTCACATCGCCGACTATGTTTTCGAAGGAACCAGTCCAATACCTCTAATCCTTGACTGGCTTAAGGCAATTTCAGCAGACGTGCCGCCGGACACAGAGATACCTATTCCTACTGTGAGGGTAACGGAGATTGTCGAGAGTGCCCACCACCTGAGTCGGCCCGAGCAAAGGGAAGTAATAGCAAGAATCTGGCCGGAGGAGGCTCAGAGCGGTAAAGAAATGTGGAGGGGCCTTCGCTTCAGTGATCGAATGCGCGTCGTCGCCTACGCACAAGAGCAAGAGCCTTACCTTCGTGGCCTGCGAGACCTTTTGTTGAATGGGGCTCTTGCGCGGGTAGAAAACGAGCATGAAGGCAATTATAGATCTATGGCCCAGACCGAACCTATTTCGTCACTATGACACCAGACCGAGAATTCGCAGCACTGCTCAGCTCCTGGTCTCCTGACAGATCTCCTCGCGAAGTATCCCTTCAGGGTGCTTAATAAATGGGTTTGTTACGCCGCGAGGAAGTTCTCCGCCTGCTGAAGTACCTCCGCGAGCGAATCGAAGACCAGGACCAACTAGCTCAAATCGAAGACGAGTTATCAGGAGAGTTTGCGGAAGAGTTCATCCGCGAACCTGAGATACTCGCGTTGTTCCCTCAGTTGAGTGATGAATTCATTGTCGCCGATACGAGATGGAAATTGCGCGTCATTCCTCACGCCCATCTGCGAATGATCCAACGCGGGAAGAAGTTGTCTGATGTCTCGGCATTGTTTCGTCGGTTTCTCGAGAGTTCTTTGGTAGCCGGTGATGTGATTGTTGTTGGGGCCTACGTTATCACCGGTCGTCCAAGAGCTAGGGGGGCACGAATGACGCTACGCGTTGATGTGGATTCAGTATCGGATGAATCAGGTCAATCCCATGTCGTGACCATGTATCTAGGTCAGGGCGATTCCGAGAACATGACTCTGATCGATTTGAATTGAAGTGTGCGGTAGCTGCGGAGGGGAAACCGCAAGAAAGCACAACCAATGTATAGAGTAGGAATAATCATTAACGAAAACGAGGTTTCTCACTCAAGGTACGCAGATACCCTGGGTGCACTTCAATCGGCATTAGACGGGTGCAATGATAACGGAAGGAAAGGCAATTCTTATCATTTCTCAGTTTTCGATAAATTCAATGTCCATACCCTGTTTGAAGAGGGCGAGAACAATATCAAGACTTTGGACGGTATATTCATTGCCACGAACGCAATGAGCTTTAACCTAAGAGTCCATGAGGTCTTCTCCCGCAACAAAGGAAGCCTCGAAGCATTCATTGATGACAATAAAGGCATCTTTGTTTCCTCCCAAAAGAAGCTAAGTAACGGGCGGTTATCAAAAGAAAAATTCAGGAGCGCGGGCTTTCTGCCGGAGCGTTTCGATTACTACTTGTTTGACCGCCCGGAGAAATTCTCTTCGGAAGGCATAGTCAGCACATTTCCCGGGACTAATAGACTCCTTTTGTACCCATACAAGATTAGTGACGAAATCATAAAGAATCACTGTGAAAACAACCAATTCATAGCTCATACCTACAGATCCTTGATCATTCCCAAACATTCACACTCTTACGACACCGTATTGTCCGATAGCACGAGTCCTTTCGTTTCTCAAAAGGAATTAGCCTACATAAATCGGGAGAGAAAGATGCTTTTATCGAGTCGACACAGCAAACGGATTGTTATTTCGACGATGGCTTTGGATTGGGCGAATCACACCGAACTCCTATGCAACATTTTGACATTTATCACCCAATCGAAACCGCTAACAACCTTTGTAAAGAAGGAGAGTGAGCACACTCGAAGTGCAATCATTGATTCTTACATCGTGCGCGCCAACACAGCAAATCTGCCGTACCGAGTGATCTCGAGAGCTGATCTCTACGAACATGCTCGAACGCCGGGAGAAGCATTGATCTTCTCGCCAGATTGGAGGACGGGAGAAATTGAAAACCTCTATGCTTCATTGTTGACCAAAGAGAGTACATATTTCGCCATCTATCATATTTGTCGGACGGCTGACTCCTCGAATAATAGTCATAAACTGACAAAATACTGCAATTTTTCTTCGGTCGACGTACTGAAAGACGCTGTCGTCCAAAATCTACTTAGCGACTACTTGTCGGGTTCATGGAACAAGAGTGTTTGGATATATAGCTATATTTTGAAGCTGATTGAATTTTTTGATTTTGATATTCCGGTTGTCGCAAAGAGACTGTACCGGGAATTGAGCGGGCATTTTACGAAAAAAGATGAGGCTACAGGGGAGTCAGAATTAACCGGATGTTATGACAACGTCTTCAATGCAACGTGTAAGATGTTGGAAATTCTCAACTACTTTCAGAATAAAGCTTACGTTGTCAGCGATGACGATTCTCTTCATGTAATAGATGACGTTCATTCAATCCGCAGACACGTGGATACTTGGAAAGATCGAAGCAGGAGCACTGGTTGACCAGGATATTTGTTATTGCTTGTTGTACTTCCTAAAGAGTAACCGGTATGAGTCGTTAGATGCTGCTATCAAAGGAAAGCTTACAGAACTGTTAGCGAGCGTTTTAGAAAACTCCTTGTCCTCAAAAACAGGAAATAGGTCAAGTATTGATTTGTGCAGGCTCTATCAAACACTCTGCATGATCAGAATCGACGACAATCTTAATGGCAAAAAAGCAGTTACCTACCTAAGAAAGATCGAAACAATTCTCAAAGAGAGGCAAGACGTTTCTGGTATTTGGAAGAACATTAGTGATACAGCCGAAATCACAGCGATGTTGGTCGAAGCGTATGAACTTAGATCTTGAGTACGACGCTTCGATGAATACGATAAATACTTTAATCACAAAAGGAATTGAAATATTGCACTCCCAGTTTAACCCAAGAACAAACATGTGGAGCGATGATCTGGGGACAACCGCGAAAGCGATGTACGCGATCGGCGCATACGATAAAGCGTTCAGCTTTGCAATCAATGATTTTTTCTTCGATCTGAAAACCAACCAAGAAAGAAAAGTCGAAGCAACCGCCGAAACGAATGACAGGCTAAGTAATCTTTACGAAACCATCGATTATCTTGAGGAAGGAAAAGAACGTTTAAATCTGAAACTCGTGGCAAATGAAAAGAAGATTCTGGCTAACGAAAAGAGAATCTTGCAAACGAGGAACCTATCGCTAGCTCTATTGGGAATGGTGCTTATATTGCTAGGGCTCTTGGTGCTAATACTCTTGAACCTGAGGGTTAGTCATACAGCGGTATTTGATGCAATATGGGCTGGCTGGTGGGCCGCACTTGTTGCTGGGTTTTTTGGTCTGGTTGCCGTGCGATTGCCACATTCCTGTACGCTCGCCTAAGCAAGAACATATAAGAGATCTAAGAAGCATGGATGCAAAGAAGTTATTCCTAAACAAAAGAGACACGTACGTCTATCTCGAGAGATACGTGAACGATGGATCTCCAAGTGGTTTTCATTCTCGTACAACATCGGCCAGGACCAGTCCGGTTACGGGCGAGGCGAGTTTTCCGTTACTTGAATTCAGTGATGAAGATATTGAATGTGTTCATTTAGGAACCAAGCAAGAGCTATTCGAAGAAGGAATTAACTATGCGCATCCCGATTCTCTTAAATCGAAGCATTTGGAAGAGTCCGGTAGAAAAGTTGTGGAATCTAATCTTGTTGTCTCGCCGATGGCAGGCGGAAGGACAATGTTGATCAGATCGCCTACCCCCGAAGGATTTCTTAAGTTAACGTATGACGTTTCGAGAATTGGTAGAGTAGATCGCCAGTTGACCTTAAAACACTGTCAATCGAGCTTGGAAGTGTCACGGAGCATGAAGACGTGCATTGACGAAGGAAAGCTTCCAGAGACATTTTCATTGTTGTTAGAAGAGTCATCAAAAATATCTATGCTAAAGCTAGATGATAACGTATACGAATGGGGCGCTATTTATAGGGAGGGAAAGCCGTATCCTTACACAGATAACAACACTGTCGTGGTGCCAGGCTTTTCTCTGTTTGGTAGGGATGCGCACAGCGTGACTGATGAATTCCTAATCAACCAATTCATTGAACTTAGTAATCGTGAGCCACGTGAGTATCTGGTTAATGTTCTTAAGATGATTGTCGATTGTTATTGGGGTGTTGTTTTGAACTGCGCGTTTCATCTTGAATGTCATGCGCAAAACTGTCTATTTGAAGTCGACGAAGACTTTAATATAAGAAGAGTCGTGATAAAGGATATGGATTCGGTTGATAAGGATATTCCATTGGCAAGTCATTTTAAGTTGAACGATAGGTGGGAAAGTTATCCATACATGTGCTTCGACGGGGGTAGTTACTTCTACTCAATCCGGCCAAGTTTCATTTACGATTTTAAGGTCGGCGAGTACTTGCTGTCTCCCATTATAGAAGCGGTTGCGTCAAAATATGGACTAAACAAAGCGGCAATTGAGTGCGAGGTCAGACTGTATGTTAAAGAGAATTACACATGGCAATTGCCCAACGCCTATTTTCCTGCAGATGGATGTTGGTATGACTGTGACAATACTGAACGAAGACCTGGCACGAAGCGAAAGTATTTTGCACATCCACACCCTAAGTTCAGATAGTGAGTAACATGATGAATCAAGAAACATTTAGTGGCGTTGTCAATCAGTTGGAGACAGTGCTGGACAAGAAGGGTAATCACCTTAACATGGCTAGCATCATTGTTTCTGATGGAGTCAACCAGTATTCCCACTATTTTAAGCAAAGAGAAACTGTCGACATCAGGTCTATAGCGAAGCCTATTGTGTGCATGGCAATAGGCGCGGGCATTGAGGAGGGACTGTATTTCGATGGAATAAAAATTGGATTGGAAACTCCTGTTTGGCAATTTCTATCGAAGTACACCACCGTTAATGACCCTGAAAACGTAAAACAGTGGCAGAAGGAAACACTATTGGATTGTCTTAGAATCACGATGGGTCACGACAAGGGGTTAATGTTTAGTTCAGACATAAAGGAACATAACGAGAATGATTTAGTAAACTATGTCGTTAATTATCCAATTACGGGAGAAGTTGGAAAGGATTTCAAATACTCAAATGCCGGCACTTTCTTGATTTCAACATTGATTACGGAATATCTCGGGAAGGGTCTTGATCAGTTTGTTGACGAGCATATTTTTTCGCCTATGGGCATATCTGATTATTCATGGAAGAACTTTGGCAAGTATTGCGCAGGTTGTACCGGATTGAAAATGCAAAATGAGGATTTGCATAAAATTGGGCGACTCCTCATCAATAACGGCGAGTACGATGGAAAGCAGTTGGTGCCGCGTGACTGGATAGACAAAATGAGAACACCGCAAGTGGCCAGCCCAACTCACAGATATGTGGCAGACAGGGCTTATCCGAAATGGTCCTATGGCATGAACCTTTGGATTTGTCAGGATGGTAATTACTACTGCGACGGCTCCGAAGGTCAATATCTGATAATTATTCCGAAGAATGATGTTGTTATTACTACAACCGGACATCAGCAGGACACCGAGCCCGTTAGTAACTGTCTAGGAATATGGAAGCAGCAAGGCAGATAAAAATCGCGCCATCGCTTTTATGCATGGACTTCCTTGAAGTTGGGAAACAGATTGCTGCCCTGAATAAGCTGGCGGACCTTTACCACTTTGATATTATCGATAACCACTTTGCTCCCGCATTTGGACTTCCGTTCGAATTCCTGGTCACCGTAAAAGAGATCGCTACTTTGCCAATTGATGTGCATTTAATGTCAGAAAACGTCGAAGAGCTCGTCGAACGATTGATTCAACTTCACGTCGACGTGATTACGATACACATTGAAAGTGTCGCTTCTAATGCATTCAGAGTCATCGGGAAAATTAAGGAGGCGGGAATCAGAGTTGGTATCGCAATTAATCCAATTTCACCTTTAGAAAACCTTAATTATATCCTAGCAATAGCTGACAAGATCACGGTCATGACATTTGACCCCGGAATAGCGGGTCAGGAGCTAGTCGAGGTTACTCTGGAAAAGGTGGCTCAAGTTGCAACCATCAAGAAAGCCCAACCCTATTTTTTTGACATCGAAGTTGATGGCTCCTGCAATGCAAGGAATTTCTCGAGAATGAAAGCCGCAGGTGCCAATCAATTTGTCATTGGCACATCTGGGCTATTTAGTTTGGATAAGGATATTGAAATCGCGTGGGAAAAAATGAGAATGTTTATTAGTTGACATGCGTGAGCGTGAACTTTTGAACAATTTGGGCACGCCTACTCTGACGGAAATGCCGAGGCCCAAAGCCTCAAAAAATGTCACCAATTCGTCACTCGACTCTCTGCAAATCGATGAAAATCGATGTCAAAAACTGCGTAAGAAATTGCTCCTGTTGACGGCTGCAACCTATTGAAGAATTGTTAGTTAATGTCACTGCATCTCATAGAGTGTCAAACTATGCAGTGGACCATAAACCGCGTTCGCAATGCGGAGGTCAGGGGTTCGATCCCCCTCTTGTAACCCTCCCCCTTTTAGGACCACTCATAACTAGAGACTTCGGGTTTTTGGGTTAACAGGTATTCCCTGGGTGTCATGTGGCCCAGAGACTCGTGTGGTCGTTCTTCGTTGTACTCCCGCAGCCACTTTTCGGTCTGCTCTCTGACTTCGCTCAAGCTTTGAAACACAAACATATCGAGTACCGCCTCGCGGTAGCTGCGGTTGAATCTCTCAATGAAACCATTCTGCATCGGTTTGCCTGGTTTGATGAACTCGAGCAGCACGCCGTGTTGTTCGGCCCAGTCAGCCAGCGCTACGGAAACGAACTCCGGTCCATTGTCCAACCTCAGCTTGAGAGGATAGCCGCGCGTAGCGGCTATCCGATCGAGCGTGCGCACCACGCGCTCGGCCGGCAGATTAAAGTCCACTTCAATCGCCAGGACCTCGCGATTGAAGTCGTCCACCACGTTGAAGGTACGAAAGCGACGGCCACACCACAACGCATCGCTCATGAAATCCGCTGACCAACACTCATTCATCGCTTCACTTACAACCAGCGGGGCCGGGCATCTTGTTGGCAAACGCTTTTTGCCTTTCCTTCGTTTATTCAGTTTCAGGCTGCAATACACGCGATAGACGCGTTTGTGGTTCCAACCATGGCCCAACCGCCGCAGTCGCTTGAACAACTTGCCAAAGCCTTGCTCTGGTCGCCCATGGGCCAGCTCCAATAGCAACTTGACGATCTCCTGGTCCCGGTTCGGCAGCGGCTGGTAACGATAAACCGAGCGCGGTAACGCCAATACCCGGCAGACTTGGCGCTCGCTGACCTGAAACTGCTCACGTAAGCCGGCAATCAACTTCCTCTTGACTACCGGCTTTACAGCTTTTTTGTGAGCACCTCTTTCAAGATCCGATGGTCCATCGACAACTCGGCATACATCTGTTTTAAGCGCTGGTTTTCCTCTTCAAGTTCACGCAGGCGCCGAATGTCAGCCGCCTCCATGCCGCCGTATTTTGTCTTCCACTTGTAGTAAGTCGCTTCGCTGATTTCGTGCTCGCGACAAACTTCTCTCACAGCTCGTCCCGCTTCCACCGCTTTCAAGATCGTGATGATAGTGTTTTCGCTGAATTTGCTCTTTCGCATTCTGGCCTCCTGGCGTCATACTCGCCCGGAAACCTCTACTTTTCAATGGCCCTGTTTTTGGGGAGGGTTACACCTCTGCTCCACCAGAACTCTTCTCCTTTCAATTCTCACACGATCGCTCCTCCGGCTTGGAACTCCCAACTCGCCAATATGTGACAAACTTTTTTGCCGGAGTTTGAGACTGGCATCAGGATCCGCTCCCTTCAGAGTCCACGAATACCTTGTTATTTATATGCGGTACTAATAGTTTAAGAGGAACGTGGGACTTGCTAACAGCGAGGCCGAAATCTTGTGAAATTAACAAGCATCGACCGAAAGTGACTGACTTTTTGTGGGCCGAGGATCGCGCGGGAGGTTGAAGATCAAGACTCAACAGCGATAATAGCGCTACCCGACGACGAAATATGAAGCTGCATTTGCCAACCAGAGTAGATTTGAAATGGGAAGCAGAGTAGGAGGGACCCACGATGCCTGATCCGATCGCCAGAAAGCGTCTGAAGAAAAAAATGCTCGAACGATGGGAGAACGAAGGCGGAACGATTGCCGCCGAAACGACAACCGCGGACGTTACCACGCATACGAGCGGAGATAAGGGCGGTAGTAAGAAACTATCTTCTTCGCTCGATAGGTCTACAGTCGGCGGGCCGGCATCTCCGACAAAGAAGCGCAAGCCTCCTCAAAAATGAGTCACGCTCAAACGCAGCGTGCAGATACTGGAGCGTGGGTTGCGGGGCGCGCCGACTTTGCGATCTTGTGATGAAGATCTTGCGTGCGCCGGCGATGTCTTTGGCTATCGTCAACCGTTCGGTTGGAGCAGAAGTAAACTGCCGGATCATTGCCCCGATTCATTCTTTTGCATCTTCGACTTCCGCATCCCGTTTCTTTTTCCTCCGAAGACGGCTGACTAACCTCACAAACAAACCGTAAATGCGCTCCGATTCTTTCGCCAGCAGCGGCGAAGCACTCGCCAGGATCAACACATACAGTGCGGCGAACGGCGTAAGGACCGACATTAAACCGCCGGCGATCGCAAGGTTGACGATGATGATGGAAAACTCGCCGCGCGCCAGCAGCGTGAATGACGTATTCAAAGATCCGACGGGAGATAGGTTGGCACGCCAGGCCACAATGAATCCGGCGATGACAACACCGACTAATGACAGTAGCGCTGCCCCTACCGCCGGCCAGGCCGCGCCACCTAACGTGAACGGGTCGATCGACAGACCGAAGCTGAAGAAGAAGATGGCGCCGAAGAAATCGCGAAACGGCACGACCAGACGCTCCATCCGCTCGCTGTGCTCGGTTTCGCCGAGTATCAATCCAAGCAACAGGGCGCCGATTGATTCTGCAACGTGAATCGTCTCGCCGAGCCCGGCGAGCAGAAACAGGCAGCCGAAAATCACGACCACGAAAAGTTCATTCGAGGAAATTCGAAGCGCCCGGTTTAGGAGGGGCGTCGCCCAACGGCCCACCAGCATCAAGCCGACGATGAAGCCCAGCGCGATACCGCCAGAGGAGAGTACGCCAGTTAGAGAGGTTGCCCCGCTCAGCACGATGCCGGAGATCAGCGATAGATATACTGCGAGAAAAATGTCCTCAAACATCGTAATGCCGAGGATGACCTGGGTCTCGGAATTTGCCATGCGACGGTAGTCAAAGAGAATTTTAGCGACGATGGCACTCGAAGAAACGGTCGTCAGCCCCGCGATGATCAGCGCTTCACGCAAGGGAAAACCCGCGAGATAACCGAAAGTGAACCCAAAAGTGAAATTGATTGTGACGTAGATCGCGCCGCCAATCAGTATGGACCGCCCCGCCTCAATCAAACGTGTCAGGTTTGCTTCCAGCCCGAGATAGAAAAGGAGAAACAGGACGCCGATGCGCCCCATGAAGGTGATGAGCGAGCCGGTCTCGACAAAACGGAAATCGAAGGCGCCGAATTGAGGGGCGTGGGGGCCCACCGCGATTCCGATCAGGATCAGGAAAGGAATGTTGGACACGCCCAGCTTGTTAGCGAGAGCAATGGCAAATGCGATCAACCCCAACGCCAAGCCGATTTCTAGAATAATGTTATCCACCAGTTCACCCCGCACTTCCTTCAACCAGCAGTCGCTTTAGTGCATTGATGGTTAGTCTGTCGCCCGCGGCGATTAGGGTAGCGCCCTCGTTCAGGACGGTATCGGCTTCGGGGTTAGTCCGCTTCGTCTGGTCGGGTTCGATGATCGACACTATGGAGGCGCCCGTCAGAGTGCGAACTTTGAGGTCGCGTATTGTTCTGCCAACACACGCGGCGCCTCGCTCAATGGTGAACCACTCGAGCAGGAGATCGCCTAAAATGACCTCTGCCATCGGGAGGTTTCGCGGCACGTAGGTCAGTCCTCCGACAATTCCCGCGATCTGGCGCGCCTCGCCGTCCGAAAGCCTCAAGACTGAGGCCGCGCGATCCATGTTTCGGCTGGTGAAATGGTAGAGTTCGCGCGTGCCGTCATCGTGAATCACTATCACTAACCGGTCGCCCGTCATGGTCTCGACTTGAAACTTGCGCCCGACGCCGGGAAGAAACACTTCGCTGATGGTGGACATGTTTAGACTCGCTTTCCCTTGATTAAATTCTCAGAAGCAATTGTTTGGGAATACTGTTACAAACAATCGCAACTCGTCCGTATTTCAATTCAACTTCCTTCAGTGTCTCCAGTCGTTGAAGAAGAACTGGCATCCTTCTCTTCCTGCGCTGTGTGACGTTGCTTCACTCCAAGCACCCAACCTGGCGGGTCACTAGCCGGAAAAGAATCCTGCAGGTCTCGGTCTATCTTCGCTTCGATCCTGTCTTCACTTACCGATCCAGTCGGCAGCTCGTCCATTGTCTCCCGCTTAGGCTTGCTCTCCATCTTTCCACCTCCGTTCGGCACACGATAATTAGTAGCGCACGCCTTATGTAAAGGACAGCAATGCAGCCGTGATACTCCGCAATTGAAGCACCGTTAATAATCTCCTCCTCCGAAACGCGGAGGCATAAGGCCTGCGATTGAATACTTAGTTTCTATATGATAGCTTGCTGAATTCCAAGAGAAAATTTAGCGGTTAGAGCTAGCGGCTCAACAACTACAGGAGCTCGTAGACAGGCTTTCCACGGGACGAAGTTTCTTACAGTCGGGTTGAACTTCTCTGACGTTCGGAACGGTTGGTCCACACCCTCCGTCGAGCCGCGTCCTCTGAGTTCGGAGGTGAACAATGGCTGGTCGGGGTGGTCCGCGTGCGGCTTGCTGTTTTAAGAGACAGATAGATTGTGCGCTGGATAGTTTAGACAGCTCGACAAGTGTTCCCGTTTAAAGGATGAAGTCTTCACCAGGAAGGCTTCATCCTTTTGTTTTTCAGAGGCTGCCCCAGACAGGACTGCTCAACTTCGGAGACGTACTGCATAAAAAACAAGTTAGTAACACTAAATGAACCCTATGTCTCCGCCAAAGGAACGAGAAATACCGAACGGTCTTGAAATGGTCATCGTGACCCGCGAGCGCGAAATAGTGGACCACTTCAAGGTCCGCCGCGCCCTCCCGACTGCCAAGCGACGCATGGTCGGCCCCTTCATTTTCCTGGACCAGATGGGCCCTGAGGTGCTGCGGACTGGCCACGGGCTGGACGTGGCGCCGCACCCGCACATCGGACTCGCCACCGTGACCTACCTCTTCGAGGGCGAACTCATGCACCGCGACGGCCTCGGCATCGTCCAGGCCATACGCCCCGGCGAGGTCAACTGGATGACAGCGGGGCGCGGCATCGCACATTCTGAACGAACGCCGCAGGAGATGAGACTGTCGGGATCAGAACTGTTTGGCATTCAGTCGTGGGTCGCACTGCCGAAGAAATACGAGGAGTCGGATCCTGCTTTCGCTCACCATGGGACTTCGGAGTTGCCAGTCATCGAGGGCGAGGGCAAACGGATGCGCCTCATTACCGGATCACTCTATGGCGCCCACTCCCCTGTCCAGACGCTCTCGGAAATGTTCTACGCGGACATCACGCTTGTGGAGGGAGCGCGCCTCGCAATACCATCCGAGCACGAAGAGCGCGCCGCGTACATCATTGAAGGGTCGGTCGAGCTTCTACCCGACGGCGGAACTTATAGCGCCGGGCAACTCCTTATATTTAAGCCGGGCGCGGAGATCACGCTGCGAGGGCATGAATCTTCCCTCGCACGGATGATGCTGTTGGGCGGAGAGCCGATGGACGGACCGCGACACATCTGGTGGAACTTCGTCTCCAGCTCGAAGGAACTGATCGAGCAGGCCAAAGAGGACTGGAAGGCAGGCCGGTTCGCGCCGGTACCACAAGAGACGGAATTCATCCCACTCCCCGGTTCTGGACCCGCCGTCGTGCGGTATCCCTAGCGAGTCGTAAAACGATCAAGATTCAAAGTTTGATTTTTGTCGTCGATGATTGAAGGGAAAGTGACCTTCAAAGGGGGCTGGTCAAACTCAGTAGAGAACTTAAGAAGTCCCTCCGATCGCTTCGTGTGTTTCGTGGATCGTCTTTTTGGTAGCAGGAAATCGATCCACGAATTACACGAAATAAGCTGAGTCGTTATATCGGCTGTGCGCGGCCTTGAGGAAACTTGCCGAAAATTCGACTGGTCAACAGGAATAACAGGCTCGCTTGATTGATGGCCGCCTGGTCTATCGATGAAGCATGTGTCATTCAATCGGCGTCAGCCATTACTTACTCAACCAATTAAAAAGGAGAGCATCACATGAGCGAACCTATTCGCATTCTCGGCATCGCCGGCAGCTTACGGCGTGACTCTTTCAACCGCGCGGCCCTGCGCGCCGCCACCGAACTCGTGCCCGAGGGCGCGACCATCGAGGTCTTCGAGCTGGACGGCATTCCGGGCTTCAACCAGGACGAGGAGCAGAATCCGCCTGCCGAAGTCACAGAATTGAAGAAGCGGATACGCGGGGCGGACGCCATCCTCATTGTGACGCCGGAATATAACTACTCGATTCCGGGAGTGTTGAAGAATGCGATTGACTGGGCGTCCCGCCCTTACGGGGACAGCGCGTGGAACGGGAAACCTGCGGCGATCATGGGCGCTTCGGTGGGAACCATCGGCACGGCGCGGGCGCAGTATCATCTGCGCCAGATGATGGTCTTCCTAAACATGTTTCCGATCAACCAACCTGAGGTGATGATTGGAAACGCCTCCGAGCGGTTCGACGCGGAGGGTAATCTGACGCATGACGCGACGAAAAACTTCATCCGCCAGCTCCTTCAGAATCTGGTGGAGTGGACAAGAGCGAATCGGATGATCGCAAGGGATAGGAAGGCTATGGTCGAGAATGTATTGGTGGATCTTAGAAAGAATATGCGTTGAACATGCTTCCCGTTGATCGCTGGAATAGAAACGATGACTGAAAAATCAGGTGACCAAGGTCCAGCTTCTCCAAGCATGAAAGTGCTGGCCGATTTGCAGGCGACCTCACGTTGGCAGGAACGTGTATACAAACAACTCCATGCTCATCCGGAGCTAAGTTTTCATGAGACCGAAACAGCCGCACTCGCGGCGTCCAAGCTGAAGGAACTCGGCTACGAAGTTATCGAAAAGATTGGTCGCACCGGAGTTGTCGGCGTCCTTCGTAACGGCGAGGGCCAGACCGTGCTCGCACGGGCTGACATGGACGCGCTTCCAGTTAAGGAGAACACTGGTCTGTCGTACAGCTCCACACTTAGCGCGACTGATGATGCGGGGGAAAAGGTCAGCGTCGCACACGCCTGCGGACACGACGCGCATGTGACGTGTCTGTTGGGCGCGGCGGAATTGCTAGCAAAGGCGCGCGATTCGTGGGGCGGAACTTTCATCGCGTTGTTCCAACCCGCGGAAGAAGTCGCGGGCGGCGCGAAGGCCATGGTAGAAGACGGCTTGCGCGAGCGGATTCCGAAACCCGATGTCGCATTTTCACAGCACGTGCTGTCCTACCCGGCGGGAAAGATCGGCACTCAGGCAGGTCCTGTGTTATCGGCCGGGGACAGTATTCGCATCACCCTGCACGGCAAAGGATCGCATGGCTCGATGCCCCATAACAGCGTTGACCCCGTAGTGCTGGCCGCAGTGGTTGTGCTACGTCTCCAGACGATTGTCTCGCGCGAGACGAAGCCAGGCGAGTTCGCGGTCCTCACGGTTGGTAGCAGCGTGGCCGGCTCCAAGAGCAATATCATTTCGGACCGCGCAGTGCTCCTGGTCAATCTGCGGACTTATGACATGGCCGTGCGCCAGCGCATGATCGACGGCATCGAGCGCATGGTCCAAGCCGAGTGCGTGGCATCCGGTTCACCGCACCAGCCCGAGTTCGAGTATTACGATCAGTATCCGCTGACCGAGAATCACGCGGAAGTCACCGGGAAAATCGCCTCCGCATTTCGGAGCCACTTTGGATCGGAGACCGTCTTCGACCTGGGAAGAGTGACTGCCAGCGAGGATTTCAGCCACATCCCCAATGCCTTAGGAACGCCCTACACTTATTGGGGGGTTGGCTGTATTGACCCAGAGAAATACGAGCAAGCTCTCAAGGCAGGTCGGGTGGAACAAGACATCCCGGTCAACCACTCGGAATTCTTTGCTCCGGTCATTGAACCGACGCTGTCAACTGGAACACAGGCCCTGGTAGTTGCGGCTCTTACGTATCTCGCGAAGTGAGGGTTGTCATGGTCTCTAAAACTTCAGCAGCGGCTGCCGACGAGTATAGAGGCACCAACAAACTCATTTTCGGGATTGTCCTTGCGGTCATCACCTTCTGGCTCTTCGCGCAGACCACATTGAATGTTGCACCCACGATGCGTGATGAGCTGCTAATCAGTGATAGCTTGACCAACATCGCGGTCAGCATCGCCGCGCTTTTCTCCGGCATCTTCATCGTCGCCGCCGGTAGCCTGGCAGACCGGCTCGGTCGAGTGAAGCTGACCTACATCGGTCTCGCCCTGGCCATCCTGGGTTCCCTCCTGATCGCGCTATCCCCATCCGGCACCGCCGTTTTTCTGATCAGCGGCCGCATCATTCAAGGCCTTTCCGCCGCCTGCATCATGCCGGCGACGCTGGCTTTCATGAAGGCCTATTTCGACGGCAGTGAGCGCCAACGCGCACTTAGCTTCTGGTCCATCGGCTCATGGGGTGGCTCCGGCGTCTCGGCGCTTTTCGGCGGCCTAGTTGCGTCCTCTCTCGGATGGCGCTGGATTTTCTGGATTTCAATTCTTGTCGCGGTCGTCAGTTTCCTGCTGCTCAAGGGGACCCCGGAAAGCAAGGTCAAGTCGACTGAAGAGGGCCGCTTCGACTGGTCCGGCTTCGCCGCTTTTATCGTTGCCATGGTGGCTGTGAACATCGTGATCGGACAGGGCGCCACGCTGGGTTGGCTGAGTCCCGTGATCATCACACTGGCCATCGTGTTCGTCATCGCCGTGGTGGTCTTCTTCAAGATTGAATCGGGCAATGTTAATGGCTTCGTTGACCTCACCCTGTTTAAGAACAAGACATATACCGGCGCAACGCTCTCCAACTTCCTGCTTAATGGTGCTGCCGGGACATTGCTCGTTGCTCTTTCGCTGGTTCAGCAGGGTGCGGGACTGTCGTCTCTGCAATCCGGATTGCTGACCATTGGCTATCTGGTGGCCATCCTGAGCACCATTCGTGTCGGTGAAAAGCTGCTCCAGAAGATGGGCCCGCGAAAGCCGATGTTGATGGGCTGCGCCATCACCGCTACCGGAATACTGCTGACGACTTTTACTTTCCTTTTGGCGGGTCAGTACATGATTGTGGCCTTTATCGGCTTCACCCTCTTTGGCGTCGGGCTCGGCTTCTATGCCACCCCATCTACTGACGCGGCACTCTCGAATGTGCCAGACGAGAAGGCAGGCGCCGCGTCTGGCATCTACAAGATGGCATCATCTCTCGGGGCAGCTTTCGGTGTGGCCCTCTCCGCAGCGCTCTTTACCGCACTCAGCGAAGTTGATACCGGCTTCACAGCAATGTCAGACCTGTTCCTCGGTAGGACTGACAACGTCGCTATTCGATTCGCGGCCGCCGTGGCACTGCTATTCAACGTCTTAATGGTGGTCATCGCGATGATCGCGATTATCGTAACCGTACCTAAGCAGGATCGATTGACGCTGCGAGCGTGATATCGTCCCAATTGCTACGGCTCTAACTACCCAACTGAGTGAGTGTGCTGACCATTAGTGGTCGCAGCTTTGCAGAAATCTTGTACGACGTGACGGTAACATTTAGGGAGTACGCGACGAGCACGCTCCTGGTGCTTGATCTGGTCGGTACGTTTGTCTTTGCCCTTAGCGGCGCGGTTGTTGGCGTCAAGCGGCGTCTCGATATCTTCGGCGTACTCGTTCTTTCTTTTGCCGCAGGCAGCGCGGGTGGCATCATACGCGACCTTCTGATCGACTCGGTGCCACCGGCTGCTATTAGAGACTGGCGCTACATGGCCAGCTCGGTGATCGCGGGCTTGCTGATATTCATTTGGTTCCCACGTAGCCAGCGATCGTCCAGAGTGCGCAACTTCGTGCTGCTTTTCGATGCAGCAGGGCTGGCGCTTTTTGCCGTCTCAGGAACGCAAAAGGCTATGGGCTATGGGCTCAATCCGGTAATGGCGTCGCTGCTCGGGATGCTGACGGGAATCGGCGGCGGAATGATGCGTGATATTTTAGTCGCGGAAATTCCCAACGTGTTGCGCGCGGATCTGTATGCAGTGGCAGCGTTGGCGGGTGCGGTCGTGGTCGTGACTGGCCACCAATTTGGCATTGCGCCTACCGTCGCGGCTATCCTGGGCGCAGTGGTCTGCTTCTGCCTTCGCCTGATCGCGATCGCTCGCGGTTGGCAACTGCCCGTTGCGCCCGCAAATCGCGAAGTGAAATGAAAACAAAGATTGATGAAGCGATCGAGTGATGTGAGGCCTATCACTTAGCATTTCGAAGCGAGGAGTATTGAACGTGGCGAAGCCTATGCCTGCCATTTTCTTCGGGCACGGTAACCCGATGAACGCACTGGCACATAATGCCTGGACGGACGGCTGGGCGGCTATGCGAGCCGAAATTCCGCGGCCCCGAGCTATACTCTCGATATCCGCTCACTGGTATCTTCCGGGCACACGAGTGACGGCAATGCCGGCGCCGCGCACGATATACGACTTCGCCGGATTTCCGCCAACCCTGCGAGCAATTAAATACCCTGCGCCTGGCGATCCGAATCTTGCGAGCCACATCAAGACCTTACTTGCGCCCGTCTCAGTTACCCTGGACAAACGTTGGGGTCTGGATCACGGAACCTGGTCGGTACTCTGTCACCTTTTCCCTAAAGCCAACATCCCGGTGGTGCAACTAAGTATTGATGAGACGCAACCGGCCCTGGTCCACTACGAGTTGGGGAAACGTCTCGCCGGCTTGCGCGACCAGGGCGTCCTAATCCTGGGCAGCGGTAACCTCGTGCACAACCTGCACGCTTACGGTTGGGGCCGTCGACAAATCAAGCCGTTCGACTGGGCCTCACGCTTCGAGAACCACGCGCGCGAAATGTTGCTCGCCGGCCACCACGAATCACTGATTGCCTACGAGAAGTTCGGCCGTGACGCGATGCTCTCAGTTCCAACACCGGACCATTATCTGCCATTCGTATATGTGATTGCTCAAATGAGGGAAGGCGATGAGATTAGGTTTCCCGTAGAGGGCTTCGACGGAGGTTCAATCTCGATGCTTTCAGTCAAAATTGGCTAAAGGTATTGAACCGTATCTGGTGGAAGGTAGTTGTGCAGTCTTTGCTGCGGAGGAGCAAGATGTTTATAGCTTCACGGGTTCCATGCGAGCGCTCAGTAGGAGCGCAACGTGCGGCAAAGGACATCAACGTTTCGCTCCTTCGAGCGAGCGAGGGCAACTGGGACACTGCCCTGTGTGAGACGAAAAACTTTGGCTTTGCCAAAACTTTACCCTGATGCCCGGCCTTTTCTTGACGACCGGGCGGGACCGCGCACAACCACAACCGAGCAATGCGCGTTCATCGCGACCGCCTCGGAGACGCTTCCCAACAACAATCGCTTGAAACCGCGCCGTCCATGTGAACCGACGACGATCAGATCGGCACCCCATTTTTTCGCTTCTTCCAGGATAACTTCTTTCGTGTTACCGGAGAGCACAGTCCCCTTCGCTTCCAAACCTGCGGAAGCCAGCACCTGTTCAGCGCGGCTGACTGCCGCCTGGGCCTGATCATTGTCCCTCACCCCCGGACCTGTGAGCGCCCATGGCTCTTCGACGCTTACAATCCTGAACTCGCTCCCGCTGGGCCAAGGTCGCCCTGCGAGCGCCTGGGCCGCCGCCATCGAAATCTCCGAACCATCAGTTGCGAGCAGCACCCTTCTCTTACTGTCCAAAGTGTCCGCGGGATTTTTCGTTTGGTCGCGCACGATCTGGACGGTGCAAGGACCTGTCGTGACGACCGCTCTGGCGACGCTGCCAAGCATCCAGTGTTCAAAGTCCTTGCGGACGTGAGCGCGTACGAAAATTAAGTCCGAAGACCACTTCCGTGCGAGGAACGGAATGAGATGTCGCGGGTCTCCCCTCGTCACCGTTACTTCCGCCGGAATGCCAACCTCCTTTAGGCGCTCAACGGCGAGGGCGGTTATCTGTTCCCCTCTCCTCTTCATCTCCTGTCGCACGGTGTCTTTTCCGTACCCAAACTCGCGCCACACCTCGAGGGGAACATCCGCGTCCGACACAACCGAAAGCACGTGGGCCGTAGTACCGTCGGGCCAGGGACGCACCCCCACCGCGCCGACGAGCACTTCGGTTGAAATCGCTGAATCAACCGCAATCAATAGCTTCATAGTTCTATACCTTTACTAGCCGTCCTTTAAGATTTTCACTAGCCGTCGAAGGGGCATGCTGCTTCCCGGCTAGCGAATAATCAGCTCGTCGCGCTGCGTACGACCTCGACCGAACAATGCGCCTTTGTGACCAACGCCGTCGAAACGCTTCCAAGCCGGAACCTCTCGATCGCGCCGCTGAATTTGCGCCCTCCCACGAAAATCGAATCGGCGTCCCACTTTCCAGCTTCCTCGATGAGGACTCGTTGCGGATCGCCTTTCTCAACTGCAACTGAGACGTGCAACCCGATAGCGCTCAACTCATTCTCAGCCCACCCAACCATCAGGCGCGCTGCCTCTGACACATTTTCATTGCTGCTCCTGATCATCGCAGCCGCAGTCGGTAGCACGGTGGAAATTCTCGCGGGAGAGGTACCATCGTCAATAGCAATGATCCGCACCTGGGTTCCCTCCGGCCACACGCGCATACCTACTGCGCGAACGGCGTGCTCAGCTTCGGGTGATGCGTCAACACCGATCATTATCTTCGGCGGCAAGTTGTCTTGCTTGACCGTTCCGCGCGCCACTCGAACCGAGTGATGTGAATCGGTGACCACCTTCTTCGAAACGCTGCCGAGCATGAACCGCTCGAAGGCCGAGTGCCCATGCGAACCGACGACAACCAGGTCCGCTTTCCACTCATCCGCTTTGTTAATCAATTCTGTAGATGGGCTGCCTGCCAGACCTACCGCCTGCACTTCCCAACCGGGGAAGGATGACCGGAGGCGTTCACCGGCTTTCGCTGCTAAGTCTTCCACCTCTTTTAGTTTCTCTGCTGCCTGAGTCTCCACCTGCGCGAGGACCACACTTAGTCTTCGCGAAGTCAGGGCTGGCCCGCCCACCTCATGTGAGGCAGGCGGCATCATAACCTCTCCCACTGAGACCACGAGGGCTTCCACGTCGCGCGGCAATCCCGCCCTCCGTAGATCATCAAGCGCCACGTCTGCGCTCTCGGAGCCGTCATAGCCGATCAAAATTCTCATTGTCATCTCTTCCTCCTTTCATATTTCATAAATGAGCCCTGGGCAAAGTTGGTAACTCCCTACAGCTCTAATTCGCTTTGAGACAATATTACGCCTCTTCACCGCGACTGCATTCAGCCGCCTTGGCCAACTAAAGCTCATAGTTACCTGCGGCCTCCGGCTGATAAAGAATCTCGTCGACTTTAAGTCGGCGCACACCGGAGGGTACTGGCCACTCGATAGTGTCGCCCCGTTTGTAACCCAGGATGGCCGTACCAATTGGCGCGAGAATAGAAATCTTACCTTCGCTAAAGTTCGCCTCAGTTGGAAACACCAATGAATAGGTATTAGCTTCACCACTAACCAGATCCTTCAGGCGAACCTTTGAACGCATGGTGATTACATCGGCCGGAATCTTTTTGGGATCAACAATCTCTGCTCGATCCAGTTCGGCTTCCAACTTGTTCAGGTATTCCCTGTCCACGCCGTTCCGTTCGCGGGTGGTTTCGATCAATCCGCTAAGACGTTGATAGTCCGGCTCGGTTATGTAAATGTTCACTGCCTTTTTTGATTTCTTCTTCATGGTCTGTACTCCTGTGCCTTCTGTATTGCTCTTCAAACCGCGCCCCAATCAGGCAGCGGGCTTCAAGTTTCGATGACGAATTTTTCCTGCGCGAACAATCTCAACTGAACAGTGTGCTCCCAATGCCAGCGCTTCAGCGGCTTTGCTGAAGTCTCGCCGGTCATAGCCAGCGTCTAACTCGTGGCTTAGTTCGCGAGAGTCGATGAATATGCAATCGGCCGCGAACTCGCGTGCCTCATGAAGGAGCACGTCCTGCGGCCTCCCATCTCTAATAGCAGTTGAAACGGTCAAACCCTTCGCGCGCAGTACTTGTGCGGCCCTGTCCAACGCAACCCCGGTTTCAGCGTCCCTCCAGGGGTCGCGCGGGCCGTCTTTGCGAACCGCCACTAAGCGTGCTTCGCTTCCCGGCGGCCAGGTCCGATCCGCCACTGCGTCAACCACTCGGCCCATCATGGCAACAGAGCCATCTAAGCCGGCGATGATCCGTATTGGAGCGCCATCCTTTCGCTCAGACGCGCGGGCAATGCGTACTGAGCAATGCGCCTCTCGAGCTACCTTGAGAGCCGGTCCAGCGTAGTCAGTTATGTGCGGCGAAGGACCAGGGCTGGACCCCACGATAATAAGATCGGCTCCCCACTGTTTAGCTTTTCGGAGAATCTCATTCGCAACCGTGGCCGTGTCTTCTATCGCCTCAGCTCTTACCGTACCTGAAGGAAAGATGGAACTAATCCGGCGTTCAGCTTCAAGTGACAACACCCTTTGCTCTTCATGATCTCTTAACGCAGGTGCAAACGAAGACGCTCCTGAATTTAGAACGCTCATTCGACGAGAGCTAACAGCGCGGGTGATTTCGTATGGCGATAACGGTAGCCATACATTCGTCACTGCCACGACGGCGTCAAGTGCTTGCGGCAAGCCCGCTCTCCTCATATCGCCCAGGGCCGTTTCGGCACTTTCCGAACCATCGTAAGGAATCAGGACTTTAATACTTCTATCCAAATCCTCTGCCTTGGATACGGCGTGCGACGGCCCTGCAAAACTGTGTTCATTTCTAGCTATTTGCAATGACATGTTGCCCTCCACGCGATTTGAAGCAATCGGTTCTTGTCCCTTTGCATCCATCGCGATCAATCAAAACGGACGGCCGGTAACTTCCAACACCATATTTCCTCGTTCGTAATCCTTGCCAATATCTTCGAGCAGAACACGAACACCGATTGCCTCACTCGGTTCAAGTGCGGTTTGCCGCTCGGGAATAACCATCACCGTGCGCTCGCGCAGCGTTGAGTTTTGAGCGTTGACGATTGCGCCGCGCATTTCCAATCCGTTTATGGTTCGTCCCGTGTTGTTTCTGACCGTCGCCGTCACACCCACCGCCGGACGATTGAAAGGATGTACCTGCTCAATGGCTAACAATTCAGCTATCTCAATTTGTTCGCGAACCTGTTCAAACTCCGGCTGTCCCGCTCGTAATGCACCTGACAGGCGCGGTCCCGAATAGATGTTCGCGGGCTGGGTCATGGCCACATAGTGCAAGCTCGCTGCCACCAGGGCGATAAGCGCGGTGATGACAATAGCCAGGAGAACGATCGGCCATCGCAGTTCTGGTTCTCTAATTACAAGTGGACCTTGATATGACATAACTTTTTATTTCCTCATCATTTAAAATTTCAGTCGTCACACGCCTCAAGCCTTACCTGGCGAATTGTTCATCGCGGCTTGAAGGCCGATGACAAAACTATGCCCACACTCTTTGCAGATGTATCGATCCTTTTCGTGGGCGCCTACTACCAACCGGACCTCGGAGCACTCCGGACATTGCACTAGCCATTGCTTCAACGTATCCAGCCAATTTTTTCGCGCTCCTTTTCTAGTCTCAGGTGCCGTTATGGCACTGTGTTCACCTGGTTGTAATCCCATATGCTGGTCGCTCCGTTGTCAGTCGCGTGATGCGCTTGTTACGGTGCTAGACTAGCTGTTAGGGCTAAAGGGAAATAGCGTATTAACACCTAATTTTTGCGGGTATTTACACCCGACGCTTATGCACGCGTCGACGACTGGGAGATACCGCTAAAGGGACGGATTACGATAATGAGAGTAAGGAAGAATTGGCTTGGCCTCAAAAGTCCGACCGCCGGTCTACGCGAGGCGATCTCATTAGCACCGTGGCTTCAGCCCGGTGGTTCATGGACGTTATTTCATGCGTCTAACCGTTCAACGGTTTCCGCGCAACAGTAGACCGTCAAAACGGCATTAACATACTTGACGCATCAACCAACACCGAAGGTGTTCGCTAATTTCAGCCCAGGGTTTGCTTGGAAACCCTGGGGGACACAAAACGCAATCTTCGGCTTTGCAACTCTGAAGGAGTTGCCGAGTCGTAGAAAAACTGCGACCGTCGCAACTCCTACAGAGTTGCTTCAACTATGAGCCCTGTCACTTCCCAGGGTTGCCGAAGCGCAACCCTGGGCTGCAATTCGCGAACACCTTCGGTGTTGGTGTCACTGTTGATGCGTCAAGTATATTACTGCCGTTAAAACGGTTAGGGGCGTTGGGTGGCTTTTGGCTCACCGGGCTGAAGCCACGGTGCTAATGAGATTGCTTCGCGTAGACCCGGGATGACTTTTTATGGCTCGGCGCAAATTCTTCAGAGTGGCGAAGATCTATTGACGAGATTCCTTGCCCAGGGTTCATACCATGAAATTAACGAACGCTCTTCGGCGCACATACTCACAATCTGTTTCAAAATGAACCGGTCCCGATTGAATGCACTTTTATTCGGCTTTGCGTCCTCGCACATGAAGCGCCAACTCCACGCGGTTGCTTAGATTCTTTTTGTCGAGGATGCGACTGATGTGACCCTCGATGGTTCTGAGACTGAGCTTTAGCTCGGACGCAATCTCCTTGTTTGCGAGCCCGCGCGCGACGGCTTCGGCCACGCGCCACTCCGCATCTGTTAAGTCTTCATCGCGTACTAGATCCGTGTCGTCCCCCTCTTGATCACCGAACATGCGTGCGAGGTCGGAATGAGTTCGTTGCACTCGCTCAAGGATACTCTTGACGATAGCCAACAGTTCCTCGGACTCGAAAGGCTTTGTGACGTAGGCATCTACGCCAGTGCGAAATCCCGTGATGCGGTCTGCGGTGTCATCTTTCGCTGTGAGGAAGATAATGGGTACAAGCCTGCTGCGCGGCGACGCGCGTAGATTACGCACCAGCGCGTAACCATCCATGCCGGGCATTCGAATGTCGCTGATGATCAGATCGGGAAGTGATTCGGCAACGCGCACCATAGCTTCTGCTCCACGGCGAGCCGTCTGCACATCGTAACCTTCTGCACGCAATGTCTCGGATACTGCAAGCAGGAGACCGGGGTCGTCGTCGACAACCAGCAACTGTTTGGCCATGGTGTTAATCCTCGCTACTCCGGATTGTGCATCCTCCGTCATGCCACAACGGCAAGAGCAATTTGAAGGTGCTGCCGCGTCCGACTTTGCTGTCTACGCTGATCCGCCCTCCCATTCTCTCCATGACATTACGCGCCAGGTATAGACCGAGGCCAAGGCCTGACACATCGGCATCCTCGAGGAACTCAGCGTTAGTCGTGCCCTCAGCCATCGCAGCGGAATGGGGCGCCGGACGTCCCCGGTGAAATTTGTCGAAGAGAATTGGCATGTCCTCAGCGGGTATGCCCCGGCCGTTGTCGGTTACGCTTATCGCTACATGCGAGTCTTCTTCACGAGCCGATAGAATAATGCGACCGCCGTCTGGTGTGTACTTAATAGCGTTCTCGACGATGTTCGAAAGGACCCGGCGAAGCTCTTTCGGATCAGCGCATACAGGCGGAACCGCAGGCTGGGGATCGACTCGAAGTTCGTGACGCCTTTTTTCAGCTGCTCGCGCCTCTGACTTAACAACGGAAGAGATCACTTCATCCACTTCAACTCGTTCATGTGTAACGCGTAACACACCCCCTTCGATACGCGAAAGGTCCAGCAGGTTTAGAACAAAATCAATCTGGCGATCGCATTCAACCGAAATCGTTTCTATATACTCGCGCCTTTTCGCTTCATCCAGTCCATCGCGCATCAGAAGTCGAGTTAGCGCTTTGATTGTAGTCAAAGGTGTGCGCAGCTCGTGCGAAACAGTTGAAACGAACTCCGACTTGAGCCGGTCTAGCTCGGCAAATCGCGCCTCTCTTTTCGCCAGTCGCTCAGCCATCGCGTTAAAGTTCATCCCAAGCCGCGACACTTCGTCTTTTCCTTCAGTTGGAGCTCGCGCTGAAAAATTCCCTACTCCGAACTCTTCCGCGGCGAAGTTCAGTAGCTGCACGGGGCGAGCGATACTTCTTGCAATAAGTAATGCCCCGCTCATCGTACCGAGAACAACGATCAAGCCAACGAGCGTATACCCCATCAGCTGTCGCCTTGCCGAAGCATAAAGAATCGCGCTCGGAATACCGACCATAACTATGTACCCAGTTTTGCCCACTCGACCGAGACCATAAACACGCTCAACACCATCAATTGAACTCCGCACGACTACGAGTCCGGTATCCTGATTCTGAAGCGCCGAGAGAAAATCGGAATTGCTCAGATCCATTCCTATTGCGGATTCTGGAGTCTGGCTACGATAGACCACGCGGTATCGCTGATCGAGAAGAGTAACGACCGCGCGATCCGGCAGGGTGATCCCGTGAAGTGGATCCTTTAACGCCGCGCCGTCGATGCGTGCGACTACAGCACCGCCACCTTCAAGCGGTACCGCGACGGCCACAAGATACCGTCCTTCTCCCAGGGTCCAGTCCGTCTCAACGTCCGGCATTCCGCCTCTCACTTCACCGACGAGCTTTTCGGCCAGGCCGGGCGGAAGATTCCCGGCGCCAACGGGTTCAGTCGCCACAACTTTTCCGTTCGCGTCGAGCACGCGCAGATCGAGCCAATGCGTGCGGTTTCTTAGCGCGGCTTTCAGGTTTTCTTCGAGAGCGGGCTTGTCATTCAGGTGGTTAGGCGGATATGAAGCGATGGTTTTGAGCGGCTGGTATTGGGCGTCAAGCCAGCGATCGAAAACGACCGCGGCTAATTCTGCTTGCTGCTCCAGACTTTCATTCAGCTGGTTTTGCTTGTCACTCCAAACTATCCAAAGGACTGAAAGTCCAACTAACAAAAGCGGCAGAACACCACCTATTGCCAACGCTAATAATCGACCGCGGATACTCATCCCTGTCTCCAAACTGACTTGTAGTTCTCGAAGTATAGCAACCTGGGCCGCACTTACAGGAGAAAACTCCTGCGCCGCATGCGTGATAACACGCTCGTTGCAGCTCGGCTTGATGAATATGATGGACTCGTTGAATCAATGGGCAGACCCGGATTTGATCGGAACTTGAAGGAGCGCCTGTTGGAGGAAGCAATCGAGGTGTGGACCAAATGATTTTTAAACTTCGAGGAAAAGACGTTAGCGGAGGGTCTGCGATCGAAGTTGTGCGTGCGCTGGAGCGAGACGACAGCGAATATGGTTATGGTGGTGGGCCAATTCGTCAGTATCTTGATTGGTCTCTTAAGCGGCTAAACGGGAGCGTGCCACCGCGCGATCTTGACGTGAGTGACAGGTTGGAGGATGAGCCGCTTGCTCTCGGGTATCTTCTTTTACTCGATGAGTACGGGGTGGGTAAAATTGTCGAGCCCAACAACTAATCGAAGGAGTGTCCAATGAATACAGCTCAATCTCAGACGGGCTTTTTTGACAACGTGTCAGTTTATTTTGATCAAGCCGCGTCGTTTACACAGTATCCGCAAGGTCTGTTAGATCAGATAAAGGTCTGTAACAGCGTCTACTCGTTCAAATTTCCCGTACGCACGCGGCGAGGCTATGAAGTTATTTCGGGCTGGCGCGCCCAACACAGTCACCACAAACTGCCTGTAAAAGGTGGAATCAGATATTCCGAAGATGCCAATGAGGATGAGGTAAAAGCATTGGCCGCGCTCATGACTTACAAGTGCGCGGTGATGGACGTACCGTTCGGTGGCGCCAAAGGCGCTGTAAAGATCGACCCGAAGAATTACTCGATCGAGGAGTTGGAACAGATCACGCGGAGATACACCTCGGAGTTGATCAAGAAGAACTTTATTGGTCCCGGAGTAGATGTGCCGGCGCCTGATTACGGCACTGGCCAGCGAGAAATGTCCTGGATAGCTGACACCTATGCCGCCTTCCACCCGGGACAGATTGATGCGCTTGCCTGCGTTACCGGTAAACCAGTTTCACAGGGCGGCGTGCGAGGAAGGCTTGAGGCCACAGGACGCGGAGTCTTCTTCGGTCTGCGCGAAGTTTGCAGCCACGGAGATGACATGGCGCAACTAGGGCTCGACGTTGGGTTAGAGGGTAAACGCGTCGTAGTACAGGGATTGGGAAACGTTGGTTACAACGCGGCTCAGTTCTGTCAGCACGGAGGCGCAGTCATCATCGCACTAGCGGAATTCGAAGGCGCCATTCATAACCCAACGGGGCTGGACGTTGAGGCGGTGATGAAGCACCGGAAGGAAACTGGATCTCTCCTCAACTTTCCGGGAGCAACCAACCTCGGCACACGCGAGGAAGCGCTCGAACTTGATTGCGACATTTTGATTCCGGCTGCGCTCGAAAATCAGATTACGGAGGAGAACGCCGGGCGCATTAAGGCGAAGATTCTTGCCGAGGCTGCCAATGGACCGACCACTGCGGAGGCAGCTGAGATCCTTCTGCGCAAGGGCGTCATGGTTATCCCCGACATCTATTTGAACGCAGGCGGCGTGACTGCCTCATATTTCGAATGGCTGAAAAATCTTTCACACGTTCGATTCGGCAGGATGGGTAAGCGGTTTGAGCAGACAAGTTCTGAAAACCTGCTACGCGTCATCGAAGAAAACACCGGACGAAGACTCTCCGATGCGGAAAGAAGAACGGTCACGCGTGGCGCTGACGAGATCGATCTGGTTAACTCCGGTCTCGAAGAGTCGATGGCTGTCGCTTACAACCAGATTCGGGAGACATGGAAATCAGCTCCTGGAATTCCCAATCTCAGGACAGCGGCTTTTATCGGCGCGATAAACAAGATAGCTACTTGTTACGCCGAGCTTGGCATCTTCCCGTAAGGCGTGCTGATGCCGCAGCTCTGGAACAATCGGTATAACTTGAGGAACGTAAATGCAAACCTTATCGCACATACAAGAAACCAAACTGTCTGATAACGAACTCTACGAAGTCGTCGCAGGGGAGCGTACCGGAGAGCCTGACCCTGAGACCATCCGCCTGAGGGAAGAATTAGCTGCCGAGCGCGAGCGAGGTCTTCGAATGTTGGCTGAATTTGATAACTACCGACGACGCACGCGCCAGGAGCAAGCCCTTGCACAACAGAACGGGAAGCGCGAAGTGCTTCTCGCGCTCCTCGACGTAATGGATGACTTTGACCGCGCTCTGTTGCATCTGGGCGAAGCACCGGATGCCGTGGCCGACGGCCTTAGACTGATTCGTCAGCGATTCAGCGATGTGCTTCACTCGAATGGCGTCACACCGTTTGACAGTGAGGGCAAACCGTTCGACCCAACTGTGCACGAGGCGATGACCGTGATTGATAGTGAGGGCGAAGAGTCAGGAATGGTCTATACCGAACATCGACGCGGCTACTTTATAAACGGCGAACTGCTTCGGCCGGCGCGTGTCGCCGTGCTGAAGTGAAGATAGGATTTAACAAGAGTTCTAATATCGGAGAGCAGAGACGTGACAAAAAACTATTTAAGTGTAGAAGGAATGAAAACGGACCAGGGAGCAATTATTCTGGCCGAGCGTGCTGCCGACCACGGGAGGATGCGCTTGATCTTACGTGAGTGGGGTTACAAGGAGAGCGAGATTCAACGCTTTCTCGAGCAACCGAGGGTAGAGCAAAAACTGGAAGCGCGACGTAAAACGGATGATCGATCTGAAAGGATGCCGCATAGCGTGTAACTTGAGCGGTCAGTGCCTCATCTTCAATAGGTATAAGTACTCCAGGAGTTTATGGGCATTTCACTTCGGTGTAATTTACAAACCGAGCGACCAGCTATTGTTTGCGGATAACGAATGCCGGAGTTAGCGGGTTAGTCTGCAGTTGCGCACGCTCAATAAACATTCCATGTTTGGCCAGCTCGCGGCGTAGCATCCACTCCGTTTGATACGATTCGTTCAGGAGCCAGGTTTGTGGTTGACGCCGTGTAAGATGATACAAACTGCCGGCGATCAACGCTCGCGCGCTGTGTACTACCGATAACAGATCGCAGTTGTTCAAACCCAGCCAAAGCTCTCGCAGGTAATAGCGCGGGTGATGAATTTTCAAAAGGAATATCCCTTCCCGGCGAAGTACCCGCGCCGCTTCGGCGATAGCGCGAGCGTTGTGCATATATGGCAGCGCCAGGCCGCAGTTCACCAGATCAAAACTTTCAGTCGCGAAGGGAAGCATCTCGGCCGGGGCTCGTATGAACGCGATGCGCGCCTCTGGCAAATGAGTGCCGTAGAACGTACGCCCCATGCGTAAGCTCACCGGCGAAACGTCAACCCCGATTCCGGTCGCTCCGCTGTGCACAGCCAGAGGTAGTAGCGCCTGTCCAATTCCGCAGCCGATATCCAACACACGCTCAACTTTGATCCTTACCTGGTCAAGCACAGCCTTCACCGCAGAGGGATCGGTGAGAGCCTGAAGTAGGTTCTTTTCAGTTGCGAGATAGTACTGTTCGTCTTCCATGGTTCGCGTTACTTACAGTTCAGCGTTTGGGTCTCGGTTTTATTATCGGGCACTGTTACGAGCGACAATGTCTCAAGAAACTACTAAATAGACTTTTGTTTCACGTTTCGCCGGACAACCTTCTGTTTGGGTCGTCACTTTATTACCTCAGTTGTAGTGTTCCCGGTTTGACGACTTAGGAGGAAGCGAGCTGCGCATTGTGTCCAAGCCAACCGCCGGAAAACCCTGCGCGTCGAAGCCCGGTAACTATGTGAGGGCAGCTTCGCATCAAGCGCCAGACAAATTCTGAGCGGTAGTTTTCGATCATCAAAACTATCGGACCCTGATCCAGACCGTAGTAACCTTTGGAGATCCAGCCTTTGCCTGATTGTGAAAACGTCGGATTAAAACTGCACTTGAATCCATATTTGCTCGTCATGTCAGGAAACGTTTCGTCGAAGTAGCGAATCGAGGGCAATACAATTTCGGGAGCGAACGGGAGTGAAGCAATGACGGCCCATGGAGCCAGCGTGCCGTCGTCCGGGCCATCTGGAACGCCACGGTTTATGTAGTCGTAGAATTGGCGTGCCTTTCCGTCGATCACTTCGATTGCTGGTCCAGGACCATCGCTCGCCGTCAGACCCCAAATGAATTCACTATAACCTTTGAAGTCTCTTGGGTTCTGAATAGCGTACTGCTGCTGAATGTAAGTCGCGCGCCGGCTGTTCTCGAAATAATCAATTCCGATCTCGCGCATGTACTCATCCTGAATACCTCGAAAATCGATCCACATGTGGGCCAGTTGATGGATGAAGAGCGGCCCGGCGTAGAGAAATTCGTATCCGTAGAGACTCTTCCACTCGTAAGTGCTGGTCCAGGCGTGGTAGCTCTCTTTGGGTAAGGGATGCGTCGGAGAAGCCAGACCAAGAAGGTAGAGAATCAATGCTTCGCTATAGCCTTCCCAACGATACTTAATAAACCCATCTTCGGGCGTCCAACCATGCGTGACGGTCTCTCCGCCGTTTTGCGCCCATTGCCAATCCACTCGTCGATATAGGGCATCAGCAAGGTTATGGATTTCGCGCTCATCTTCAGTGTCGCGTTTGAAATATTCGGCAGCAGCCAGTGCTCCGGCGATTACAAAGGTCGAATCGATTGTTGACAGTTCACAATCAAGCGTACGCCTGCCGGTCTTCATATCGAGAAAGTGATAATAAAAACCGTGGTGGCCGGTGGCATCTGGTTCCGGACCTTGCGCGCTATTAAAAAAGAAGCGCAAGCTAGTGAGAGTTCGCTTAATGGCATCATCGCGCGTGAGAAATCCGCGTTCGACGCCGACGGGATAAGCAGCTAAGGCAAATCCGGTTGGAGCGATGCTGCAAGGTGCTCCCTGGCGGGTGCTGTCCGGCACCAGGCCATTCTCACGATTTGCTTCTTTCAGAAAGTAGTCGAAGGTAAGGCGCTGGAGTTCTTCAAGCTCGCGATCAGAAAAAGACGCCTGGTTAGACCTCGCTGCAACTCTCGGTTCAAAATCTCCCATGATGACAACGACTACATTGCCTTGCGGACCGCGCGCCGCACTACCTCCGCCGTCAGCCCATAAACGAAATGTGATGAGAGCGCATAGGCGTGGGTCGAAAGCGGGTAAGCCGTTGGTCCTTTTGACAGGCCCAGTAACGGCACCGCGCCTTCATCCACCACTAACCAAAAGACCGCGCCGAAAGGTAGTCCCACTCCCGCAGTGACCTTGGGCTCTATTTCGGCGGTGGCACCGTATAGGCCGCCTACGCCTGTGCCGAGAACGTAGTGAACCGCCGTACCTCCAACCTTCTTTTGACCCCGCGTTAACTTGTGGCCAAAAAGTCCCTCTGAAACTGCTGAGGCCGCCCTCACAGTCGTGTCATCTTCAACTTCTGCCTGCGACTCTGTCTGCGAACCTAGTTTGCCAGGCGACCCTTCAGCACCCTCGGCAATCTCGCTCCATACATCCTGGAATTCGTTACCGGATGACGTTCCGCTACCCTTGGCCAATCTGCTCCACACATCCTGAAACCGGTTCATGGTCCACGAAGCCACCAGCCCCCCAACGAGACCCGCTGCGAGGCCCTTCCATACATCGCGTTTATCTCCTCCGTTACTGTGTAGGGTGTCTTGCATGTGTGAAGTGATCTCCGATTCGATGTTCTGCCAAAAGTTCAACGCTCTTTAGCGAATTCCTCGAGTTGAGGTAGAGCGCGCAGCCAAATCTCTATTCAAGCGCTCGTCGCAAACATTCCAGGCTATGTTGGAGAAGAATGCTTCAATATACTTTGGCCGCTCCGCCGGCTTGTAGTCGAGCAGGAATGCATGCTCCCACACGTCCATCACCAGCACCGGATTGAAACCGGCCACGTTTCCAGTCTCATGGAGCGTAATCCAGTGATTGGATAGTCGTCCATTGGCCGGATTCTCGTAACAGATGGCCCAACCAACGCCGCGCATCTTGCCGATGCCCACAAAATCCGCCTTCCAGATATCGTAGCTGCCGAAGCTCTCTTCGGCCGCACGGAAGAAACCGGAGGTTCGTTCCGGGTCACCCGAACCACCTTGTTTCATGTTGCCGAAATAGTATTCATGCAGGACCATGCCATTGTATTCGAATCCCAGGCGGCGCGTGAGTTCGGAGTAGGCGGGCACTTCCTCCTGATCCACTTTTCCGTCGCTCAGAAACTCGGAAATTTTTTCTGTCAACTTATTCGTCTCCTTGACATAACCCTCGTAGAGTTTGAAGTGCATCTCCAACGTTCGATCGGAGATGCCACTTAAGCCACTCAGATTGAATTGTCTAGCCTGGTATGAATTCGTATTTATCATTTCATCTCTCCTCTTCAGTTTTGGGCTCTAAGTTTTCCTGGTGCCCGTAGTTCAATTTGTCGCGGAAAGGGCCGTAGACCGTTCGCGCCTTCTATGTTGGAAAGCTTTTCCGGCCTTACCCGGGTTGATTGGCCCATCGCCGTTTTGAGCAATTCAGCGATGGCGTGGTAGCCGCGTGCTAAGGCCACAACCAGGGCCGTCTTACCCGGCGCGCAGATCTTTCTCGGGTCAGCACCGCGATTTATCAAAGCTTGAGTAATTCCAACGTCGCCGCTACAGGCCGCAAGCATTAAGGGCGTGCAACCACAATGGGCCTGGACATTCACGTCGGCCCCAAACTGCAACAACGTTTTTACCGTGGCGGTCCTTAGGTTAATGACAGCAAACATTAGCGCCGTTCGCCCCTCGTGATTTTGCGCATTCACGCCGGCTCCCTTTCGGAGCAAATGTCTCACGGCCGCGGTGTCCCCATTGAGCGCGGTGCGCATCAATAGCGTATTGCCTCCGTCATCTCTGTCATCAATGACTCCTGCTTGTGACATTTTTTATCTCCTTCATGTTGACTAGTTTCACCAGTCTCTTGACCAACCATTCGTGGTCGTAGTTCTCAGAGGCGTATTTCAATCGATAATCGAGTAGCCAACCGTAACGTTATCAGTTTGTGTTAGCGCCGGTGTTATCACGTGCGGTCACGAGTGTTTCCACTTGCTTCGCCACCTGTGAATTACACTAGTAAGCTTCGCTACGCTTCTCGGCTGATTCTTTCGCTACAGAAACATGACCTTCTTGCTGAAAGAAAGAGGAGCGGCTGACATTCCCTCAGCGACCATAGTTCAGCGATCATATTTCTGGCTTAGACGCGCAAGGGCGAGAGCGCCTAACGCAAGACCAAAATCCCGTAGCGCGATGTCGTAGTAGCCTGGGATCAGCAGCAGGTTCACCACAATCATTAAGAGCCAAGCTGAAACGACATAAGCAAAGAACTTTGGTTTGAACAGAACTCCGAGTCCCGCGATGATTTCGATCACGCCGGCAACAAGCATCAATTCGTGACCGTGACCGCCGACCATTTTGTTCACGAATGCAGGGAGGTACTGCTCCCAGTTCACAAGCAGATTGAAAAACTTGTCCAAGCCAGCGACTATCGGCGCGACGACGAAGCCAACGTGCAAGATTTTGTAAGCCTCGTAGGCTGGGCCAGACGCATCGGCTTCCGCATGCGTTCTATTTCGAGAAGTGGTTCGGACCGGGCTGTCGATAATGTGTTCCATCTTCGTATCCTCCTAAGTGCTAAAGAATTTAGTTTCCGCTTGAGCGACTGTTCTTTTGACCGAAGAATACTCCTTTACTCTAATAAGTCAAGGACTAACTTGATTTATTGTATTTATTGGGGAAGTATGCAATACTCCGCCTGAAAATGAAGCGAACGAAATTAGACAAACGATTTTTTGGGAGTACGAGAGGTCGGATTGTCACCCTGCTAAGGGGAACTACGAAAACCGTCAATGAGTTAGCCGAAGAGCTCGAACTGACGGACAACGCCGTTCGTGCCCACCTGCTTTCGTTGGAACGTGACGGCCTTATCAGGCAGAGAGGCATTCAGCGCGGGACACGTAAGCCGCATTTCGCATACGAGGTGACTGATGAAGCTGAGCATCTCTTCCCTAAAGCGTACGACGCCCTACTCACTGAACTTATTGCCGTACTTAAGGGACGACTAACGCCATCAGCGCTCGAGGAGGTTTTGCGAGAGGTAGGCCGTTCGTTAGCGAGGACTCAAGCTGCGGGCGGAAAGAGCGGTGACAACGGTGACTTAGATAGCCGCATCGTTAGAGCACTGGCTGCCCTTGAGGCAATAGGCGGGGCTGCTCGTGTTGACAGGGAAAATGAAAAGTTTGTCATCCGCAGCGAGAGTTGCCCGCTGGCTACGGCTGTGACTGAGCATCCGGAGGTTTGCAGTCTCGCGGAAACACTCCTTTCCGAAATAATAGGAGTGGAAGTCCGAGAGCACTGCGACCGCGAAGGACCTCCGCGTTGCCGTTTCGAAGTCATTGGAAGTGAAAACTGAGAAGTGTGACGGCTGTTTGGGCTCGAACGCGAGCAAATTTTTTTTAAGCACTATCTCGCAAGAGAGACTGCCGCGGGTCTACCCTTGCCCTCAAGCGTTTGCCCGGATTTACCAGCCATGAACTGAATAGCTGGCCCAATTGTCAGAGCAGAGATCACCGTCCCTATACCTACAGCTCCGCCTAATATCCAACCAACCACAAGTACCAGGACTTCCAGGGCTGTGCGAGTGCGGCCAACACTCCAACCTGTCTTTCTGCTCAGGCCCAACATGAGGCCGTCCCGTGGACCAGCTCCGAGTTGACTTCCAAGATATAAAGCACTACCGAAGCTGGCGAGCAGTATCCCAGCTATCAACCAGGCACTTCTTAGGAATGCGCTGCTTGCGCTTTCGACCAAAGCCATACCTATGTTTGTAAATGCTCCGATCAATACAATGCTCGGTATTAAGGCGACTCCCGGCTTTTCACGCATCGGGATCCAAAGCAAGAGCACAATCGCTCCTACGACAATAGAAACTGTGCCGAGCCGTATTCCTGTTAATCCAGCCAGGCTGTCGTTTAAAACGTCCCATGGACCTAGTCCTAAATTGGCGTGTTTCATAAAAGCGATGCTGAAACCGATAAAGGCTAATCCAGTAAGCAACTTTGCCCAGCGGCTAAGTAGAGTTATTAACGATGACTTATGTAGTCTCATAATCCTTTTGTTTCTCTCGGCCCGATCGTTACGCCGCTCTTCTTTCTCCTCTGATCAAATTCCTGGAGTCAGTGCTGCTGTCGCCAGCGGATTCTCTGATGGCGGCGGTCTGCATCTGCCCATCCCTGGCTTCCAAATTCGAAAACGCTACCACGATCAATAGTCCGCTTATCGCCAGCGTCGAAAGCACGTAGAGGACTGCTACTTGTTCCCCGAACACCAATGCGGAAACCGCAGCCGCCGCAAATAGCCAAAAGAATCTGCTACGACGTCGTCTTTGTAATTTGATTCTGTTTTTATGCCTCATGTTAACCAATCCCGTTTCGTTTGTTTTCTCAAGTCCCCTGCCAACTTATTTCTAAGTTCATCTGCCGGCTTCGAGTGGCTGAGCGATGCGAAAGCTATTCTTCGGCCAACAGGCTTCTGAGCATCCACGCAGCTTTCTCGTGAGCTATCAAACGCTGTGTCAGCAAGTCTTCAGTCGGCGCATCAACGGCTGTGCGTGCAATCGAGAGTGCCCTGCGGGCGGTGCGTGCACTCGTTTCATGATCTCTCAGCAATTCTGCGATCATCTCGGTAGCACTCAGTGCAGCCTCAGGCTCTCGCAGGTAGGTGAGCTTCGAGAACTCGCGGTACGAACCGGGGGCGGTGCAACCGATCGCGCGGATTCGTTCGGCGATGGCATCGCCGGCCAGCCAGAGTTCGTTGTACTGCTCTTCGAACATCAAGTGCAGCGTGTGGAACATTGGTCCAACGACGTTCCAGTGAAAATTGTGCGTCTTGAGATATAGCGTGAAGGTATCAGCCAGCACGTTTGACAATGCTTCACCCACCTTCTGAGTTTCTTCGTTCACCATAAAGGTAAGCGGTACTGTCTTTGTTTCAGTTCCAATTGCGGTCGACATTCTTTTCTTCCTCACTTTTCAAAGTTGTAAATGCGTTTCCGTGAAACTCTGCATTACATCTACCACTCTAAGGTGAATGCGAAGTCCTAGAAACCGTGTTATCACGCGCTCGCTACGGGTGTTTTCACTTCCTGATCGCGATGCTGTGAACTGGGCGACGAAGGTGATGCTTACTGGCCCATGATGCGAAGTGATACGTGAGTTTTAATCGGAGCAAGAGCGCCGATCGTTGCAGCGAGAACATTAAACCGGATTCGCCCACAGCGGGCACCTCCCAGATACCCGCTCGCATCCGGTAAGTTCGTCGCCGGCAACGATCAGCAGATTGACCTTAATCGACGGGGGGCACTACTTACAGAGTGATAGCACTCGACAGGCTGCGTGTTACCACCTAACACATTCGAGTTTCTTACAATTCTTAACAACTAAGGCGTAATCACGCGGAAACGGCAGGTGGAAACACGCTTTCGCAAGACAACCGTATGTCTTAGTCTTTGAGAATGAACACGAAACCAATAATTATGATTTCTTCTCTTAAACCAGGCCGTCTTAGGGTCTTCCTGGCCATGATTCTGATCCTCGTGCTATTTCCAATCGCCGCGAAGGCTCAAACCTGGCCCTACACAAACGAGACTCTTGATTACGCTCTTGAGCTCCCATCAACCAAGTGGCGCGCAATTAAAGTACCGAGCGTCTCTCATACGAGCACTGAGTTTAGATACGGTGAGCGAAGTCCGATACATCTGCGCATCCGCAGAGAATTAGTGGACGCCGATGTGTCACCGGCAGACCTGGTCCAGCGCCAGCAAAGATCGGATCGCGTTTATCTACGCGGGTACATTAAAGGGAAAGATGAAGTCTTCACAGGACGCCTGAGCGGCGCCAAATACCCTTACGAATACATCAAGACGGGTAAGGCGATGGCCGGGCTTATATATTACCTGGAAGCCGACAACCGCATTATTTACAGGTTGGAATTTACGGGATCCCCAGATAAGTTGCGGAGCCTGTCCGACCAAACCGAATCCATCGCGCGGAGCTTTCACCTACGTTAAGGGAAGGACCTTTGCAAGGCCGCAAGGAACTGGTCTCAAGTGTAAACACTTGATGTTCTCAAGTATTTATACGCTTTCGAGAAAGAGTCGTTGTCACCCAGGCTATGAACACCTGATATCGCGGCTGGCGTGGTACCGGGGATGAAACGGAGGAAAAGAAAGTGGTCAAGAAGTTCTATCAGATGCTACAAGCCAGGAGGCGACGTTGAGCGCTCGAGAATATCCGACGAGAATTTGAGAAGGCCGGATACCCTTTAGATCAATTCGGAGACTCACAAGTAGAAGAGGCGCTCACACTTTGGACTGATGATATTGTTTCAGTTACGCTAAACGCCAAGGCAATGTATCGTGCGCTTAATTGGTTACGGGGCGTTCCCGCTGGCAAAACAAATGACGTGCTCGCAAGTTAGGTAGGTAAAAAGAGATGAAGATTCTTATCGCTTATGACGGATCGGAAAGCGCGGACAAAGGGATTGATGATCTCAGTCGCGCTGGCCTGCCATTAGAAGCTGATGCGTTAGTTGTCTCGGTAGCAGAGGTTTGGCTTCCGCCGCCTCGAGGTGATTTTGACGATACTTTTCCTCTTCAGATTCCTGCCGGCCTCAAACGAGCGCGCGCCCACGCGTCGCAGATTGTAGAAGAAGCGCAGGAGTTGTCGGCGCGTGGCCACAAACGCGTGCATCAGATCTTTCCGCGATGGTCAGTGCATCACAAGGCCGTAGCCGGATCGCCTGCACATGAGGTTTTGAATCTCGATCGAGAATGGCAGCCCGATCTTATTGTCGTCGGGTCGCATGGCCGCTCGGCGTTGGGAAGATTTGTCCTGGGTAGTGTCTCCCAAAAAGTATTAACTGAAGCGCAAACTTCAGTTCGCGTTGCACGTCAGACAGCTGGAACCGGAGCATCGGCGGCACGCATCGTCATCGGTGTCGACGGCTCAGCGGGGGGACGGGAGGCGGTGCGTGTGGTTGCGGCCCGCGGTTGGACCCCAGGTAGCGAGGTGCGCGTTATCGTCGCAGATGATTTGCTGATGGCCAACTCGGTTTACCGGATAATTCCACCAATCGATGAGTATGTAGAAGAAGTGAACTTAAGCGAACGCACGGAGGCAGAACGAATTGCCGAGGAGACGGAAATGCAATTACGTTCAGAACTAGACGGTAAAAGCGTTACGGTATCATCGGCAGTTTTAACGGGCGATCCTAAGCAGGTGCTTGTTCGACACGCCGAAGAGTTCGGAGCCGATTGCATCTTCACGGGAGCGACTGGTTTCAGCAACCCCATTGAGCGCTTCCTTGTGGGAAGCGTTTCGGCAGCAGTTGCCGCACGCGCACATTGTTCGGTAGAAGTGGTTCGCTTGCGAACTGAAACTGCTTAACGATTTTCGAGGGCGCGACTGGCCGTTCATAGTCCAAAGTCCAATGTCCAAGGTCCAAGGTCCAAGGTCCAATGTCCAAGGTCAGTGGTTACCGGAGTTGTGAAGTCTCTGGGGCGACTTTGAATAGTTCGAGGTTGGGAAGGAGGGCATGCCCCCGCTCTTCCTCCCGCAAGGTATCTTGTTAAAAAATTCAGCGAGTCAGTAACCAGCCGACCAGCGGAGACACCTGAGGTCTTGATCAAATTCATAGAAAGAGCTTATCAGCGAAGAGCGGGGGCATGCCCTCCTTCCAACCTCTAACTATTGAAGTCGCCCTGGGACTTCATTCACCCTGAGAACCAGCGACTTTGGACTTGGACTTTGGGCTTGAAGGCGTTACCAGCGGACTCGCCGACAAAGCTACCCTTGCGATCGAAATGAATCCAGGTGAATCGCCGCTATCTGCTCAACCGGAACCTTCGGCCTACGGTCATAGGTCAACAGCCCGTTGACCTCCTGTTCAATGTCGGTAAGTTGTGTGTAGCAAAAGCCAGCCAGAAACTTTAGTGAAGCAATCCCCTTAATCAAGTCGCGATATTTTTCCAGCAGCTCCTCGGAAGTCTTAAATGAATCGTAAAACTGATAAAGCACATCGCGTTCTTCCGTGGGAATATCTTCCGGGATCGCCAGGAAGCCTCCAACCTCAGATAACACCACCGGTTGACCTCGGTATTTTGATCCGCGCGCAAATAACGGCTTCCCGCCGATCCAAACAGTTGCCGGTAACTCACCAGTCGTTAAGGTTTCGCTATACCGTTCTTCAAGCTTTGACGCCGACGGCGTGTAATCGTGAATCGCACAGATATCTGTAATGTCGGTATGCTCCCAGCCGTCGTTGTCTATCACGGGCCGAGTCGAATCCAGTCGTCGGGTAACTCGAACCATGCGTTCGATGAAGGCGTATTGTCCGGCGTGTTCGTGGCCCAACTCGGGAAATCCCATACTCTCGTTAACCGGAACCCAGGCAACAATGCACGGATGGTTGTAGTCGCGTCTCACGGCTGTTTGCCATTCCGCGGAAAGGAGGTCCTCCGCTTTGGGTGACCACTCGCGCGCATTGGGCATTTCTTCCCAAACCAGCAGGCCCAAACGATCGCACCAGTAAAGCCAACGCGGGTCTTCAATTTTTTGATGTTTGCGCACTCCATTAAAGCCAAACATCTTGATCCAACCGATGTCGGTTTGGAGTGCTTCGTCTGAAGGAGCGGTGAGGTAGCCATCCGGCCAGTAGCCCTGGTCGAGCACCATCTTTAGGTAGGTCGGTTGCCCATTCAATAGAAATTTGCCATCGCGGAGCTCGATGCTTCTCATACCTACGTATGAGCCAACTTCATCCAGCAACTTATCGCCGTCGTAGAGTCGGATCTGCAGATCATAAAGATGAGGATGCTCAGGCGACCAAAGCTTCGCGTACGGTATCGCGAGGTCAAGCCGCCCGGTAGCCACGGCTGTTTGGTCTTCACCAGACGCTATTAGCTTCCCGTCCTCAAGAACCTCAACTTCAATACGCCAGGTGGCCGAGGGTGCGTGCAGAAACACCGTAAGCTCCAGAATGTTTCTCTTCGCGTGAGTGACTACATGAATCTCTTCTACACGGATTGAGGGGACAGGTTCCAGCCAAACGGTTTGCCAAATCCCGGTAGTGCAGTAGTAATCAATTTCCCGAGGCATGCCGGCGTGCGACTGTTTGCCGCGAGGTTGGTCGGCATCCTGTCGATCCTCAACTCGCACCGTCAAGCGATTGGGCCCGGGCTTTACGTAAGGCGCAATGTCAAACTGAAAAGGCACATGGCCGCCGCGGTTGTGTCCCACTTCCTGTCCATTGACCCAGACTGTGCACGCATAATCCACTGCCCCGAAGTTCAGTAGAAGATCTCTCTGATAAAACTCTGCCGGAAGCTCAAAAGTCCGCGCATACCACACCAGTTCATGAACAGTTTTGTCATTGATGCCGGAGCGCTCCGTCTGATAGGCGAAGGGAACGTTGATACGTTTTGGCAATTCACGGCCATCTTGCCAACCTGATTGCAAACCTTCGTCGGCATCGTCAAAGGCAAACTCCCACTCGCCGTTCAGGTTGAACCATAAACTGCGAGCGAACTGTGGTCGCGGATATTCCGGGCGCGGAACTTCTTTCTGATTCAAAGGCATCGATTGGTTGTACGAATACGGTCTGGTCAAACGAACAACTCACTCACTCCGGGATCGGCCTTGACCTCAAAAATACTGGGGACCAGTCCGGTTGCTTGCTGGTAACCCACGGTCATCCGCTGGTTAAAGATCTCGAGTTGCGCGCGATCTACCAAATTAATCGTGCAGCCCCCGAAGCCACCGCCCATCATCCTGGCTCCGGCGATACCATCCTGGCTTAGGGCCAGTTGAAACATGATGTTTAATTCACGACAACTAACTTCAAAATCGTCACGCAAAGATTTGTGAGATTCCACCATTAATCCCCCAAGCTTACTAACAGCGCTGGCCTTTAACGCTTGCGCAGCTTGTATTGTTCGTTCGTTTTCAGCAACCACGTGTCGCGCGCGCCGGCGTTCAATTTCCGGAAGATCCTCCACAAGACCTAAATCATCAATATCCAGATCTCGAAGGGCACGAACACCCGGTTTCTTTTTATTGAGAAGCTGTACGGCACGCTCGCATTCCCTGCGCCTCTCATTGTAAGCAGAACTCACCAGAGCGTGTTTCACTCGTGTATCGCAAATCACTATCGCAGCCGGCGATAACCGAATCGGGATCTGCGTCACTTGGAACGAGCGACAGTCAATCAACATCGCGTGATTCTCTTCAGCAAGAGTAGCCGTCAACTGGTCCATCAAACCTGAATTGGTACCAACAAACACATGCTCAGCTTCCTGTGCGGCCCGCGCGAGATCGAGGCGACTGATTTTCAGTCCTGCGATTTCAGCGAGCGCGAAACCAACCGAAATTTCAAGTGCAGCGGAAGAGGACAAGCCTGCGCCAATCGGAACGTCAGAAACTATCGCCAAATTTGCACCGCCAAAGTGGGTTCCCGTCAGGTTTAGAGTCCTGGTTATCCCCTCAACGTAACTGACCCAGTCCTGTTTACCCGTTGGCGAAGGTTTTTCGCCGTTTAGAGAAAAACTTGCGGTCTCACTCAAATCCACCGAATGCACGCGTACCTGTCCGTCCTTGCGCAGCCCAACTGCGACATACGTTCTCAGGTTCGCGGCCATGGGAAGCACAAAACCTTCGTTGTAGTCTGTGTGTTCCCCAATCAGATTTACCCTGCCGGGAGCTGAAAACACACGTGGCTCCGCTGCCGATAGTTCTGCAAAGGCACTTCGCAGTTTTGAGAGGTCAACCATCTTACTTTCAGTCCTGCGCTTGCCAAACTACCTCCCGAACATGCGCGCGGAGTTCGGTGGCTTTCTCTTCCGGCAACGTGTCATTGATGAACATACCGGCGCCTGTCTCGCTTCCGGCGAGGTACTTCAACCGGTTCGCAGATCGCAGCGGCGGATAAAACTCGATGTGAAAATGGTAGAAGTCGTAGGGGCCGTCGACAGGGCGCTGGTGCATCACCATCATGTAAGGAAATGAAGTCTCGAATAGCTTATCGAAAGCGACCAGCACTGCTTTCAAGATACCTGCCAAGTCTCTCGTTTCAGCCTCCGACATGTCAGTCAATGCCTGGAAGTGGCGCCTCGAATAGATGTGTGTTTCATACGGCCAGCGGGCAAAGAATGGTATCAAGGCAACAAAGAAATCACTCTCCGCAACTATCCGGCGCTTAGCGCGAAGCTCTTCCAACATCACATCACACAGTAAACAATGCCCGTTATTTTCTTCGTAATCGGCAAATTGTTTTAGTTCAGTTTCAATTCGCGGAGGAATAAATGGGTATGCATAGATCTGTCCGTGAGGATGATGAAGAGTTACACCGATCGCCTCTCCCTTGTTTTCAAAAATAAAAACATACTTGACGAAATCGAGCGCGCCCAACTCGCGAAATCGATCTGTCCAAACACGCACTAGCTTGTAGATTTGTTCAACCGGCTCCCCTGCGAGTGATGAACGATGGTTAGGACTGTAAAGAACAACCTCGCACACTCCGTGCGCCGGCCGTACAGGATAGAGGTCGGAGCCTTCGACCGCAGGGGGATCAGGGAGCGCCTTCAGACTGGGAAAGCGATTTTCAAATACCACGATGTCGTAATCGGCTTCCGGCACCTCGGTCGGGAAACCGGCCGGTTTGGTAGGGCAAAGCGGACAATAGTCATCCGGAGGTAAAAAGGTTCTTTCCTGACGCGCGGTGGCAGTGGCCACCCACTCTCCGAGTAGCGGGTTCCAGCGTAGTTCAGACACTCAGTTTTCCTCAGCCGAATTGTCAGCCTTGGCTTTTGCGATTGGAACGCCCGAGTGCGAAGAGGCGGGATGATCGAAAGGTACAAAGTTGTAAAAAATGAGATAACTGCCAGCCGCCATCAGTACTCGTCGCTTGTTAATTTTCTCAGACGCTTTGCTCATTCGTTGCCCCGCGAGCTGCCATAGTTTTCTGAAAGCTTTGCCGTCATTTCGGGTCCTGCCACGCGACCCGTTTCCAACAGGTCATCAATCTCCCACGCAGTCAGTTGACCGTCAACCAGGAGCCGGCCGTCAGAATTCAACTCATATAGGCCGGATACATCAGCACTGACACCAAACAAAACAGTTTGCTGGTCGCAGGTCAAGCAAGCAATCAGCTCGCGACCATTCGGTAGCTGGTAGATTGCGCGGTCCTTCAAATTCATCTCTTCACTCCCCGGTTCGTTCTTTTTTATTTGCGTCGACTCACCTGCTGCATGAACAGCGCTGCAGCGTCCCTTGTTTTCTTAAGCGTTCAGGCAGGTTCGACTTCGTGTCCGTCGCTGATCAATTCCTCAACAACCACACTGGGCCCGTTACTAAAATATTCATCCTGAAATTTTATTTCTAAAAAGTAGTCCCGGTTGCGCCGCGCTTCGCTGCCGGTTCCATGCCCAATCAAGGAAAAATCGATTAAGACCATCTTCAAGGCAAGGCATGAGGCTGCCCCGCTCGCTTGTGAGCGGAGTGAAGCTTGGCCTCAGCGCTATGAACCCGAGCTCAGCACTCGCACGAGATTCGACGCGCCCGCAATCGTGTCCGGCCATGTCAGCGACCATACGGGCAAATGCTGCCCAAGTGATGACCCCAGGATTAGTCAGGTGCCAAATTCCGCGTTCTCCATCAATAAGAAGATCGAGCGAGGCGTTTACCAGATCGGGAACGTACGTAGGCGAGACACTGATGTCGTCGGCAGCAACCACCGTGCGCCCGTTCGCCAAATCATTCATAACGTCATAAACAAAATTGTAGCGATCCCATGGACCAAAGAACGCGCTGGTGCGGATTATTAACGCCGCCGGAAACTTTCCAAGTACTTCCTCTTCCGCGTCTGCTTTGCTGGCGCCGTAAACATTGAGTGGGCAAGTAGCATCGCTTTCAACGTACGGCTCGGCTTTGTCCCCATCAAAAACTAGATCCGAAGAGAATGTAATCAGGGGCAAGTCGCGGCTTTCACATGCTTCAGCAAGGCGAGTTGGCCCAGTAACGTTCTCGCGCCGGCAAGTTTCAGCATCCGCCTCTGCATCGTCCACGCGCACATAGCCCGCCGCATTAACTACCGCCCAGGGCTCATACTGGTTGAATGCATTGACCACCGAGACAGGGTCGGCAATGTCGAGTTGCGCGCGAGATAGCAGTTGGTATGCGAGTCCCCGCTGTTCACAAATTCTCGCGAATGCCTGGCCCAATGTTCCTGTGGCCCCGGAGATCAAAAGCGGACGACTCGCCTCTCCCGACTTCTTGACGGATCTTACGCTCGACGAAATTCCCTGGCCACGGCGAGCGACAGGTGGATAGCTGAGCCGGTCCAACCGGTGCCACCAGCCGGGGGCGTCGAGCGTGGGATGATCGAATTCTTCTCCTGAAGCGATGGTTCGAATAAAACCAGCCAGGGCCGTCTCTCGCGGCGCGGGGGAACGCAAGTCGAAAATGCCTGGCTCGTATGTTCCGCTCGTGGATGTTAATAGATTGTTCCAATCGTACGTTCCAAAAGCGGCCCAGGCGGTTACAGCACGCACGTCAACTTGCTCTTCGCGCGATTGCTGCGCGGCGTGCCAAATTTCATCGAGCCAACGTAGTTGCTCTTCGCGCGTGCAACCGAGGTGTGCCTCCGTAATGGCAAGCGGCAAATGATAACGCTCCCATACCTCACGCATAATCGCCTTTGGTCCGGCCACGCCTTCTGAACACACTCTTACTGCCTCAACGTCTGCGTATGCCTGACGTCCATTGCCGCCATGAAAAGCAACCGGATATCGACCAAGCCGGTGATCGAGAAATCGCTCGCTGGTAACGTAATGATTTATCCCCAGCACTTCGGGCGCAGTCTGATTCTCCGAAAACCATTCCAGCTCGCTCGGCTCGATCCCCAGCCAGGTCAGGTAATCCCACATCGGAGTACCCGGCGTGACACGCCCGCATAAGAGATCAAACGTCAGCCAGCGGCGTTCGTTTTCAAACTCCGCCTGGTAAACAAGAGTCTGCGTACTATAGGTTTTTCCCAAGTCTTCGGTCTGTACCAAACGGGCTGTGGGTTGAATTAAACGTATTGCCCTCATCGCCAGGATTGTTGCCCGGCACTGCGCGAGTAGCGCTCTTGCAAACGTTAAGGCGTCGCGGACATGCGGATACCAATGACCATATAAACAACTAAACCGCGCAGTCGTCAGCGGCTCGTTGACAGGCGTGTAAGCATCAACCCATGGGAAACGTCGAGCCACCGCTCCTGCATAGGTTGCGAGTTTTTCTGGAAATGCCGGATCGAGCAGACTGGTGTAGGAGGGTCCGCTGCCGTGATGAACCAAGCCGACAATTGGCGCTAGTCCGAGGCGACGCATAGACGCCATGCGTTCATCGGCCCATGACCAATCCGGATTGTCCAACGCTTGTGGCGCAGTTCGTTCCCACAGGATTGGATATCGCAAAGTGCGAACACCCAACGCGGCTAGTCGCTCCATATCCCTCGAACGCATCGCATGCCCACTGCGTTCGAGTTGGTCGGAGTACTTGTCGCCAACGCGGTTCACTGTGCATTCCACTCCAGCCCAAAGCTCGAGTAGCGGAAGAGTAAGATTTTCGACGCTCATGACGTATCAACGAGTTGCGGCCGTCATAGCGAGCCCGGAAATCGCAAGCGGTTCCGAATCTGGTTTGTGCCCATTGCCGTTGCCATTGCCGTTACTACTGTGTAGAGCCGCTTCAATTCTCTTCATACCGGCGATCTTTCCGTAAGTGGTCAGAGCCTGCGCCACGATCTGATCCATGTTGTAGTACTTGTAAGTCGCCAGGCGTCCTACGAAGGTCACGCCCGTGGTTCGATCAGCCAGGGCTTTGTACTTCGCGTAGATTGCGGCGTTTTCCTTTCGCGGCACCGGGTAATATGGATCGCCCTCAGCTTGCGGAAACTCGTAAACAACGCTGGTTCGAGTATGTTCCTGACCCGTCAGGTATTTGAATTCAGTCACGCGCGTGTAAGCTTGCTCGTTTGGATAATTGACCACGGGAGCTGATTGAAATACCGCTTGATCGTGAGTCTCGTGTTTGAACTCTAACGAACGGTAGGGCAACTTTCCGTAGCAATAATCAAAGTAAGTATCCACTGGGCCGGTGTAGATCATTTCGCGAAACGGAATGTCTTTTTCCACTTCCCGGTAATCACAATTCAGCAGCACTTTGATGTTTGGGTGATCCAGCATTCGCTCAAACATGCGCGTGTAACCGTGCAACGGCATCGCCTGGTAGGTGTCGGTGAAATACCGGTCATCTCGATTGGTGCGCGTCGGCACTCGTGAAGTTACACTCGCATCCAGCTCGGAAGGATCCAGTCCCCATTGCTTGCGCGTGTAATTTCGGAAGAACTTCTCATAGAGCTCTCGGCCTACCCTGTTCACCACCACATCTTCGGAAGTGCGAATCTCTTCACACGGCTCCGCAACCTTCTGGAAAAAGTCTTCCACTTCGAAGGAGGTCAGGTTGAGTCCGTAGAGCGTATTGATGGTGTCCAGGTTAATTGGAATTGGAACTATCTGACCGTCGACGCTGGCGCGGACGCGATGTTCATAAGGGCGCCATTCCGTGAATCTTGAAAGATATTCAAAAACGTCCCGTGCGTTTGTGTGAAAAATATGCGGACCATACTTGTGTACAAGAATTCCGGCTTCGTTGTAATGGTCGTATGCATTTCCGCCAATGTGCGGACGTTTATCGCAAATCAGGACTTTCTTATCAGAACCGGCAGCCAGTCGCTCCGCAAGCACGCTTCCCGCGAAACCCGCCCCTACAATTAAATAGTCAAACATTTCTATACCCTCCTTGAATCCTTCCTTGTGAATAGATCCTGTCAACAATAAAAATCAGGCGACAATCGCTGCGCTCTGCGTCCTGACGTCGGCTGTGGAAACGGCTCTCGCATTTCCGCTCTGCCTGGACTGGATCGTCTGATTAATCAAATGAGACATTTCCGCCCACGTTTTGTCCCACGATATGTCTGCGAGAAAATCGTCGACTCTCGTAAGCCACTCACTATTATTCTCACCTCTACTCATGAGATCTTCTGCGGCGCAGATAAAGTCAGCCGCACTGTCCGCGATCCGTACCAGGTTCAACTCACCATACGGACGGACTACGTCGCGAATAGAAGTAGAGATGACTGGTTTGCCCGCAGCTAAATACTCCGGAGTCTTTGTCGGACTGATAAACTTCGTGGATTCGTTTCGCGCAAACAACAGCAGCGCAACGTCCCAACCTGCCAGGTAGGCAGGCAACTCTTCATACTTCTTCGGGCCGAGGTAATGAATGTTCGGGTGCTTAGGTAAAGCGTCCTCGTGAATCTTGACCACCGGCCCAATCATTACGAAGTGCCAATCAGGGCGCTCTTTTGCCACTGCATCTAGCAGTTCAATATCGAAGCGCTCATCAATCACACCGAAGAAACCCAAACGCGGGTGCGGAATGCCGGCTTGGTCCATTGGATCATCGGCAATAGAACGGGCCTTGCCAAAATGTGAAACATCGATGCTGCTGGGAAAGGCATGAACGGCCGGGTGAGCATTGCGCTTCGCCTCATACAAACTTTGCCCGCCGGTGAAAACCAGATCCACTTGTTTGAAAAGCTCCTGCTCAAAGTCTGCCAGTCGCGAGTGCGCTCCTTTGAAGGCTGAGAGCTCATCCATGCAATCGTAGATTGAAGCTATCGGAGAAAAGTTCCTCGAAAAGCTCAGGGCCATCGGCGTGTAATACCAAAACACGTATTCTCGAATGCCCTGCTCGGCAAACAACCTGCGAATCATCTCCTTGAGTACAGCCGTTGTTGCAACTTCACTGCGCAGACCTTCAGGCAAGTGTGGTACGACAACCCGCACACCGCCATCGCGCTCTTGCACGTCCAGGCGCATGGAGCCGTTTCCAAAAATCGGCTCTTCAATGAAAAACACTCGCCGATCCCTAGCGCAACGCGTCAACAAATGCTGCGGCCGTTGATAAACAAAATCCCAGCGCAGGTGTGAGAAGCAAACCACATCAGAAATTTTTAGACCGACGCTCGGAAATTTCTCGGAACCCCCACTTCTTACGCTCCGCTTCCTCTGCGTGTGCCCAAAGTCCGGCCCGGCCAAACCTTCAGTTCCTGACTGGCCCTTAGTTTGTAAGATTCTCGCTTCTGATTTCATCCTCGTTCCTCCATGCGTAACGCAACACACACCTGTCCCTAAGAGAGATGAGTATCCAGATAATAGTCACAGGTTAAAACTCGACTTCCGACTAACTCGTGAAGCATTAGCTTCAGGGCCCGCCGAAGATTTGCAATGAGATCCAGCAGCGCCTTCGCTCTAAATCAATACAACGAAAAATCGTTTCCGTTTTCTTATCAACCGACAAACATATCCACTACGGTTGTTTCCGTCACCGAGCAAGATTGATGCCATCTCCATGCACCATCCTTGAAGACCTCCCGGGTTCAACAGCAGTGCGAAGTTAACCCTGACCACTTCAGATCCTTTGCTTGGAGTGGCGGTATCCTACCCCGCAGCTCGAAAGGCTTCGGTACGCTAACGTACTCTAAGAGACCTGACACAAATTCGTAAGCTTCTCGTAAATACGTTAATAAAAGGCGGAAAAATGAGTGGGAGTTTCGTACGTTTAGGTACCGACGCTGGCCCACCTAACGGGTAGTTTAATGCCCAGAACAAGCAGGGATGCCTGGGGTTGCTTCGTAGTCCTCGCAACTGCGATCCAATCTCAGGCTATAGTTTTCTCCGCTCCGTTTGCATCCCACTTGTAGTGTTTATAACCCGTTGAGCTGGAGATCCATGGAAAGCAGAAAGCAGCATCACGTTCTTTACATTGAGGACCACGACGACACACGTGAACTTGTCACACTGGTTTTAACAGAATGCAATTATCGCGTAACAACAGGGTCAAACATCGCCGATGCTTTAAAATTCGCTCATGAGCACCACTTTGATATTTATTTGCTCGACTCCTGGCTTCCGGATGGTTCTGGAATTGACCTTTTTAGGAGACTTTGCGAGTTCGATCCGGGCATTCCGATAATGTTTCTTTCAGGCGCCGCGTATGAGGCTGATCGAACGACCGCACTTAGCAATGGGGCACAGTGTTACTTGATAAAACCATCCGACCTCAACGTCTTGTGTAGAAAAGTAAGGAAATTGATTGGCATGTTCCCGAGAAAGCTAGGCGTCGCAGCGTTAGCGGCATCGACATTGCTTGACGGAAGAGCCGGTTTCAAAAATTCGCAGTCTCAGGGCGAATAAGAGACAAAGCAATTCAACGTCGTACGATTATAGCGCAGACACGTCATCGCAATTTAGAGATCAAGCAGGGTCAAGCAATGTCATCGACACTCCCATCCGCACGTGGCGCCACGCCACTCGCTTCCAATGGTCGAATTCTGGATAGCAGGATATTCGGAACTGCTTTAGCGGTGGCCACGGAAGAGCCGCTTCGAGGAATCACCACCTCGGCGCTGGTTGAGACGCGGCAGCGTTCTCTCAAAGAGCTTTCCTTCAAAGCAATTACACGCGGCGTGTCGCGCAGAATAGCCGCTTGCGAACTTACCTACCGATCGCGCGAGCCCATCGAGTATCAGAAGGCTGTTACTCAACTCGAGCGTTATTGTGATCTACTCCGCAACTGGGGCGTGGATGTGATGCCTCTCCCTGCGAGTGATTCTTATCCGGACAGTTGTTTTGTCCAGGATACTGCGGTGGTGCTCGATGAGGTCTGTGTGATCGCCAGCATGGGTGCGCCTGCCCGGCTCGGCGAAGTTTCAGAAGTGGAAAAACTAATCGCACCGCTGCGCAGAATCCGACGAATCTTTTCGCCGGCAACTCTCGATGGAGGCGACGTGGTGCAATTTGACAAGCGACTGTTTGTGGGGCTCTCAACGCGCACCAACGCTCACGGCATTGACGCCTTGCGCCGCATCGTTCAGCCCTTTGGGTATACGGTCGTGCCCGTCGTTGTGAACGGCGGACTGCATTTGACCACCGGCTGCGGCATCGTGAATGACGAAACGGTGCTCTTGAACCCGCGTTGGCTTGACGCTTCTGCATTCAAAGGACTCAGACAACTCCACGTTTCAGAGGAAGAGCCATGGGCCGCCAACACGATCCGCATGGGCGGCGCAGTATGTCTTGAAGGAGGGGCGCCGCGAACTGTCGATCTGGTCCAACCATACGTCGAAAGCGTAGACACGCTGGACATTTCGGAGTTTCGCAAGGCCGAGGGAAGTCTGTCCTGCTTGAGTCTACTTTTTAGCGAGTCGTCGAAGAATCAGGAAGTGAACGAATAAGGGGAGGGTCGGTGATGGAAAGTTTTAGTAAGAATATGCCGAAAGCGCGGCTAGCTGAGTATTTCGGCAAGGCAGAGGCGCACTTCGCATCATTGATTGTGATGGATGATCTGGACCAGCGGGTGCCGAATGACTCAGGCGCCCGAGAATTCGAACAGGCCCTGGCCTTTGCGCTGCGTTCCGCGTTTGGCAATCAGGCCGACAATGATGCACACCACCTCTTCCTGCAGAGAGTTCTCTATCGCATAAACAGACTCAAGTTTTTCTGGTACGACGATCTGAGCAACTATGACAACGAACGCTCAGGCTTTTTGCGGCAAGTCAGGCACCGCATCGAATCAGCGTGGGAACCTTGGGAACTGGCTCAACTTGCTTTTGAACCGAGCAGCGGCGAAGTCGAGGTAGCCGAAGCGCTGCGCCGGCGCGCTGCCGAAGACCTGACACCCACACCTTCCAGGGAAGCAATCTATTTTCGCGACCACATGGGGATGGCCGGGTACCGACGGCTCCTGCAAATCGCTTCGCTGGATGGACTCGTAGAAGCGAGTCAGCTATCGCGGACGCTTGGCGGAGTGACAAACGAAATTCACGCGACGATGACGAAGCTTCTGGTTGAAGAATACGGTGGCGGCCGGCTCAATCGAAAACACTCGTCCTACTTCACTCACATGTTAGAGGAACTGGATATCAGCGCCGTTCCGGAAGCGCACTTTGAAGTGGTTCCCTGGGAAGTGCTGGCCACCATTAATCACAGTTTCCTGCTCTCAGAACGGAAGCGTTTCTACTTGCGCTATGTCGGCGGTTTACTTTTCACAGAAACTTCGGTGCCGGCGGCGTTCGATAGTTATCGTCTTGCTGCGGAACGTCTCGGCATGTCCGAGAAAGCAAGAGGTTATTGGGAACTGCACATCAAGGAGGATGAACGCCACGGACGCTGGATGCTTGATGATGTCGCTGTGCCACTTGCCAGGATGTACCCGCGCAACGCATCAGAATTGCTGCTGGGTTATGACCAACAAAAATTTATGAGTGATCGGGCTGGCAAAGCTACGGCGGAGTCAGTTAAGCAGGCTGACTGCGTCGATCGGGCTAACTCGATTCGTCGCGAAGCAAGCTTTGAGGCGGCAGCATGAGCGCTGAAATTAAGCGGGATGTCCGTTGCTCGTTTATCGTCCCAATTCGCCGCGTGAAGGTTGATGCGAGTGAGATCGAGCGGTTGGCAGCCTACTTCAAGTTGCTCCGGCTGGCAGGTTGTGAAGTCCTGGTAGTCGACGGCTCCCCCGCACCAATTTTTGAGGAGCACAAGAAATCCTGGGAAGCCTTTTCGCGGCACGTCGCTCCTGATCCCAGGTATACCTACTTAAATGGAAAAGTGAACGGCGTCCATACGGGAGTTGATTTGGCGTCGTGCGAACGAATTATTCTTGCCGATGACGACATCCGCTATAGCGCTGCCGATGTCAAAAGGATTTGCCTTCTCCTCGATACCTTTGAGATGGTTCGTCCGCAAAACTTCATCGCTCCGCTGCCCTGGTGGGCCCGACTTGAGAACGCTCGAATCCTGATAAATAGAGGTGTGCTCCGAGCGGGCGACTATCCAGGAACGTGCGGGTTTCGTCGTTCCACGATGCGCCAGGTTGGCCCATACGACGGCGACGTCCTCTTTGACAATGAAGAAATCGTGCGTCACTTCGCTCTTAACGGTGTGGGGATAAATTACGCGCTCGACTTCTTTATTCACAAGTTGCCGCCGACGTTTAGCAAGTGGCTGGAGCAGCGTCCCCGCCAAGCTTATGAAGACTTCGTGATGCGGGCGAAGACTGCCGCCTTCCTCTCCGTAGTACCCATGACGTTGGCACTCAGCGTTCTATTGGGTGCTCGTACTGCGATGCTGTTTCTGTCGCTGCTGTCTCTATTAGCGGTGGCGCTAAGCAGTCGAGGGTTGCTACTCAACGCAGCCTACCGATTCTTTCCAGTCAGTTCGCCGTTGTTTGCTCCCCTCTGGGTACTTGAACGCTCGATTAGCGTTTATTGGGCCGTGTATTGGTGGGCTCGTTACGGTGGTTACCCATTCGGACAAAAGCTGCTTTCCAAGGGGACTGGCGATGCTTGGATTGCCGGCGGGAAAATTCAGAGCCAGAACCTGGCAAACCCGGAACGGTTTCGAACCTTGATCGATCAGCAAAATGTCTAAGCCAATACCCAAAGAGAGTACAGGGATGTTGGGAGATCTGCCTGACGAGGAATTCCGCGTTGCGCTTCATCACGCTGCTGAGTGGGCCGCAAACTATCGATTGAACCTTGAGCAACGTTCCATATCCCCTGGAGGAAAACCTGGGGACGTGTCAGCCGCATTGCCGTCCAGCATGCCTGCGCTGCCGACTTCGATTGAAGATGTCATGGCAGATTTCCAACGGCTGATCCTTCCGAATCTGGTCCACTGGGGCCATCCCGCTTTTCTCGGCTATTTCGGTTCCACTACTACCGCGCCGGGCATCCTCGGCGAGTTAATGGCTGCGACTCTTAATGTGAGTGCGATGACCTGGGCGACTTCGCCGGCCGCGACCGAGTTGGAGTCCGTAGTTTTGCAATGGCTGCGAGAACTGCTCCGGCTACCCGAAGAGTTTTTCGGTGTGGTGTATGACACGGCGTCTGTTGCGACCCTTCATGCCCTCGCGGCGGCCCGGGAGAGTCTCGACCTGAACATTCGCGCCCTGGGATTAACCGGCCGCAACGATCTGCCACGGCTAAGAATCTACGCTTCCGATCAAGCCCACAGCTCTATTATTAAAGCGGCAATTACGCTTGGCATTGGCGAGACAAACGTTAAGCGGATTCGCAGCGACGGCCTGTTTCGAATGGATCTCGATAGTCTCAGACTCGCGGTCCAACATGATCGCGCTGCGGGTTACATGCCTCTCGCCGTGATCGCAACCGTGGGTACAACATCTGCCGCCGCCGTAGATCCAGTTCCTGAAGTTGCTGCGTTCTGCAAGGCCGAGAAAATCTGGTTGCACATCGACGCTGCTTACGGCGGCGCGATTGCCTTGCTGCCCGAAGGTCGTCATCTGATGGAGGGTGTCGATTCCGCTGACTCGCTTGTAGTCAATCCGCACAAGTGGCTATTAGTACCTTTGGACTTCAGTACTCTCTACATAAAACATCCGCGGCTGCTTCGAGAAGTCTTTTCCCTGGTTCCGGAATACCTGCGCGGGGATGCTGAGCAGTCTGAGATCAATTACATGGACTATGGCATTCAACTCGGTCGAAGGTTCCGTGCCTTGAAAGCCTGGATGGTCTTTTGCGCCTTCGGTGAGTCGGGACTGGTCGCCAGGATTCGCGAGCACATCCGGTTAGCGAGGCTCTTCGCCACCTGGGTAGAGAACGATCTTGATTTTGAATTGCTCGCGCCGGTCCAGATGGGCGTTGTTTGTTTTCGAGCTATTGTCGGCGACGATCGCGGTGACGACCTGGTTGAGCGAACGAATGATCTCAATCGATCGGTTGTGAAGTCGGTAAACGCCACCGGGTGGGCCTACTTAACTCATACGGAACTTGGCAAGAACGTGGCAATGCGCGTCGCGGTGGGAAATGTGCTCACCACAGAACGGCACCTGGCTGAAGTCTTTAGTTTGATCAAACAGGAACTTCAAAGCCAGCGAGCGTCAACACGCACAGCCTGCGATCCGGTTTTGGTGACTTCTTAACTTCGCGATCAGAAACGCTTTGTCCGTGACTTCGATGATTACCGATACACCGTTGTTTTCCAGTTTTTTCATAGGAGGATTCGAGTGTGCCTCCCATCAACTTCTTTGCGGCCGGCGCCTGGATCTGACGGCCGCGACTCAGCATGATCGATATGCTGCGCAGGATTACAGACGCCTGCATGAACATCAAATAAGCGTCGCTCGCGACGGCATACGCTGGCATTTAATCGAGCCGGCTCCCTATCGCTACGATTTTTCCAGTGTCCTTCCAATGCTGCGTGCAGCTCGCGAAACCCGGACTCAGATCATTTGGGACTTGTGCCATTACGGATGGCCCAGCGACATCGACATTTTTAGTACTGAGTTCATCAAGCGTTTTGCGAGCCTTGTCAAAGGCTTCGTCCATGTACTGCATGAGGAAAGCGAGCTGCCGCTGTTCGTCGCGCCAATCAACGAAATCTCCTTTTTCGCGTGGGCCGGAGGAGAATCAGCCTATCTAAATCCCTTTCACACCGATCGTCCGCATGAACTTAAAGCCCAGCTAGTTCGCGCTGCCATTGAAGGCATAGAAGCCTCATGGTCTGTCAATCGAAACACGAGAATTGTTCATACCGATCCTTTGATCAACGTCGTGCACAACCTGTCGCGGCCCGAGGAGTTTGAAGTCGCCGAATATTACCGTCTCTTAATGTTTCAAGCGTGGGACATGATCGCAGGTCTTCGCCGTCCGGATTTAGGCGGCGATGAAAAATACCTGGATATCATCGGTGTTAACTACTATCCCAACAACCAATGGCTATGTGGCGAAACCAGCTTCCATCCGGAAGGATGGCTGAACGTTTCGGATCGACAGTATCGGCCCTTGAGCAGTCTTCTCCAGGAAGTTTATGAACGTTACCGGCGACCGCTCTTCATTTCGGAGACGGGGGCTGAGTCCGACGGCAGGGCAGATTGGCTGCGTTATGTTGGAGGTGAAGTTTGTGAAGCGCTTAAACTTGGCATACCTGTAGAGGGAATCTGTTTATATCCGATCGTCGACTTTCCCGGGTGGGGAGATGACCGTCACTGCGAAACTGGTCTTTGGGGTATGGCTGACGAGCAAGGCTACCGTGAGATATATCAGCCGCTAGCTGCTGAACTACTGATCCAGCAAAACGAAATCGAAGAAGCAAGGATCAATTCAGATTTGAATCTCGCAGCGAGCGCGTGTGGATAAGCGTAAGGGGCTTTGCACAAAAAGTCGGAATAGTGCGCGTAGCGCTAAAGCCTTTATGCTGGATACCTCCTGCATCCTGCGCTACCGCGCTTGGTTCTGTAACTGAACAGCCAAGCAAATCAGCGTACCTGTTTGAATTCGAATGGACGAGCGTTCCGGAAGAACCGGCCGCGCTGTGGTAAGATTACAGTCCCTCCACCAAGAGTCTTGAAAGGCGCAATCATAGGCATGGCTCCGCAACCTCCATCAGAGAACAAAATCTTAGCCTCGCTAAACGATGCAGATTATGAAAATCTGTTCTCCCAATTGGAGCCCGTCTCGCTCGTTCAGGGCGAAGTTATCTACGAAGCCGAAGGCCGTATTGACTACGTATACTTTCCTGAAACTTCGGTATTCTCCATGCTTAGCACCATGGAGGATGGTAGAACTGTGGAGGTCGGTCCGGTGGGACATGAAGGCCTGGTAGGACTCCGTCTCTTCCTGGGCGCGGAGATATCACTGGATCAGGTCATTGTGCACATAGCGGGCGATGCAAAAAGGATGCGGGCAAGTGTCTTCAAAGAAGCGTTAAGAATCGAACGCAACGCCATCGCCGACAAGTTGATACGCTACACGCAAATGTTGTTGGCGATGACAGCTCGTTCTGGCGCTTGCAATAAGGTCCACAGTACCGAACAGCAACTAGCCCGTTGGTTGCTCATGATGCGCGACTATACTGGTGAGGAGTTAGCGCTCACTCATGACCTTATAGCGCTCACGCTGGGTGTGCGGCGTGCAGGAGTTACTGAAGCTGCTAATGGTTTTCGAAATGCCGGTGTGATTGATTATCGGCGCGGGCACATGCAAGTGGTTGATCAGCGAGGGCTGGAAACATTAGCTTGCGAATGCTACGCGGCTGTGAAAAAAGAGTATGAGGACTTGTATGAAGCTTTATCTCGGAGGTGAGAGGATAAATTAGGCATTAGAGTCAACGAAAGATCGCTAGCGTACAGAACTTCACTCTTCCAACCTGTAGATTCCTATCCAACTGTAGATCTTCTAGAACATCTGAATTAACTCTTCCCTGCTTACTAGCGATTCACACACGCCACCGAAACTCAGCGGCGATTATGATGGACGACATTATTCATACCCCGCCACAACTGCCGCCGACTATTTTCGTTGTCGAAGAGGACAATGGTGCTCGCCCGTGTTTGACGAAGAACCTGCGCCAGTTCGGATACCGCTTGCTCGTCGCTGCCAACCTGGAAGATGCACTTGAATGGATCAGTAGTAGTGCATACATACACGCCGACCTATTGTTAATCGATCTGATTGGAAAGTCTCCAGAGGAAGCGTTGACGATTGGGCGAGGGTTGCGTGCCCAAGGTCGATACCACCAGCAGACGCCTTTGGTGGTAATGCCGGAGCGAGTCGCCGAAGATGTGGAAGGCACTGACGAAAACGTAGGCTCGAACGATTGGATTTGTTATTACGAAGACTCAGATCAGTTGCAGCGACTGGTCGTACGTCTTCTTCAGTGAATGTAATGAGGAATTCCTCACCCTAATCTCGTGATGGTCAACAAAGCTGCAATTGCGGATATTGACCTCGGTTCTTCACAAAATAGTCCGCGCGCATTTCCCAGACTCTTTAGGTTCTCCCTAGCCAGCGCAAACTTAGAACTTCCGGGACGTTTACGATCGGACGCACGTTCTCAGCTTGTCCGGAAGAACTTATCCCAGCGCTGTTGTGAACAACGGTAGCAGGCTGGGTTAACTGCAAGTATTAACCGTGCTCTCATGGTGCCCTTGATAGTGTCTTTGTAAAACCCCTTTTACTTCCTCGCAACGTAATACAGACTTTCAAGTCCATTCGCTCAAGTCGCGAGAGCTTAGATATCGCGCGCTTTGCCATCATCCAGCATTAGTTATTTCAGCGAAATTGCCGGTCAACTCAAATCAACGAAATGAAAACAACTGCTTCGACATAATAGGTAGTGCTGTGAAAGAGATGCTCTGAGTCTATCGAAACGCTGAAAGGAGAATCCCATGGCTGCGGCGGCAACCGCCCTTAGAAGGGGTGACGGTAGAAACTGAAGTGACGCGTCAACAGTTTCCTATTACCTGCTGATATTTTTTGTCGCAGGTATCGCCATGGTCACTCTTCGAGGAGTGGAGTGGTAAACCATTCACCGCGCTGCTTTGGGCCTTCGGGTGTTTCACAGTGGGAGCTGTTATTGGATTTCTCTTTGGTATCCCCAGAGTACTGCAGCAGGACGGAGTGTCTACCCCTAACCCTCCTCCCGGAGTTGCCGGCAGCCAGCCGGGGGGCTTCGGCACTTACACCATACGAGTCAATACCAACCTTGAGCAGATATCTGATTGGCTGACCAAGATCTTTGTCGGACTCGGTTTGATTCAGTTGCAGCGTGTTCCAGAGCACCTGAATCGTGCCGCGACCTTCGTCGCGTATGGCTTGGGAAATGGCTCCAAGTTCTTTGCCGGAGCGCTGATTGTTTACTTTTCCTTAGTCGGTTTTCTAGGCTTCTATCTCATAACACGTCTTTACATCGCCGGCGCGTTTAGCCGGGCAGACCAGGCTGCCAATCAGCGCGCCAGCGACATTATCCAGGTCGAAAGCATCGATGTTCGGCTGGACGACTTACCTCGGAAATTGACTCCCACCGATCGTGAGGCCGCTTTAAGTCTTGCCAAGGCGCCCGTAAATGACAGTTCAACGCGTAGTGAATTAGCGACGAAAGCCAAGGCTTTGCTTAGCCTGGGGAAATACGCTGAGGCCGTCGAGGTGTATCAGGAACTTTTGAATCGCTGGCCCAACGATCCGAAGGTTGCATTTGAATACGCAGTGGCCCTCTTTTATCTCGGCAAACGTGATGAGGCCTACAGCCGAATGTTGGTCGCGCGTCAATTCATAACTCCGACGATGGATCCTGAGCTGAAGAAAAACATCTATCGCTCGCTGACTTTTCAGGCATTATACGTACCTCCACCCGACGGATTCGAAGACGCAATTAAGTTTGGTGAGGAGTATGTCAACAGCGCAGACACCCTGCCATTCCCGGCTATTTGGACAAACCTGGCATGCGGTTACGGTCAAAAGGCTGCCTGGTTGATCAAGCAGTCAGCTCCGGAGAAAGAGATAGCAAAGGCGCGGGACAAGGCATTGAATGCTGCCGCTAACGCGGTGAAGTTTGGCGACTCCTGGAAGAAGAGAGTTCGCGAGCTACTGGTCAAGGACTTTCCGGGCAAGAATCCGGAAGACAATGACCTTGAAGTATTCGAGAACGACGATAAATTTCGGGCATTGGTCGATCTACCTGGTTCATTACAAGCAGTGAGAAAAGACGACGTTTTTTGATTAGTTAGACTCTTAGCGACAAGGGAGAGTCTTCCTACTTGGGTTGCGTCTGAGATTCGAAAAGTCGTTGTGAACCGCCACTGAGTCATTGTCGTCGGCGGCCTCATGAGCGCGGCGGGATTCTTTTTCGTCACGAAGACAGAACAAGGTTTCCAATTCACAAATGAACACGAGAGGTCTACATGGCTGACTTGGATGACAAGTTGCATACCCTTGGTTATTGGTTTGTCACGGATACGAAATTCGCCACGCCTGCGCTGAGATTGGAACTGGCGATTCGCGAATTTCAGAGTTACGCAAAACTCTCTTTCGTCGCGCAGGTAGACGACCCAACGAAACCTTACTACGGAGCCCGACTAAAATCGGTACCGCTTCCTCTTCAACATCAGTTGACAACAGAGTCCGTAACCGGCGCCGCCACTGCTCGAACAATAGAGCTGATAGATATTTGGATTGCGCAAAAGTATCGGTGTCCGGTGGTGATTGAGTGTTGGGGGTCAAAGGAGACAAAACTCGAGGATGGCACCCGTTGGTGGGGCCGCTGGCCTCTACCCGATGGGACCCCACTAAAAGCGCCTTATGGTGAGAATATTCGTCTTTGGGACGACCCGAAAAAATATGACGCCCCTGCTCGGGGACGAAGAATGTTCGTCCGCGATTTCACCCAGCGTTTCGATAATCATGATGCTTACAAACGCCTGGTGGACCCCGACGTGGCCTGGTCCCGTCTTTTGCTTGGTAGGCAAGCTCTAAAATCAGGAACTGGAAAAAAAGGCGATAAGGTCGTCAAGACTTCCGCGGAGGACGGTCCGGTTGCTGACCTGGCGGGCCGACTTGTCGCGATTCGGGTTACTCCTGAGCTGCTGGCTGGCAAACCCTATGACCAGTTGAGTTATGAGGCGAAGATCACGTACCGCGTAATTCGAGCGGTCTCAGAAGCGGAGTGTTATGGCTACTACGACACTATCAACTGCTGGGATAAAGCGTTGATGTCGATCGGATTATGTCATTGGACCATCGCCTTTCCTGACAAAGACAAAGATGACAACGATGTGCTTCATCTTGGGGAACTTGAGGCCTTGTTGGCCTATGGGAAAAAGATGAAGCCGAATGTATTGCCAAAGGCCATCACGGCTGAGACCGGCCTGGAGCCTTTGAACCAGTGGTACGACACCAATCCGAAGATCTTGAATAAGGATACTCGCAAGTATGAATCACAGTTTTCGCAGATGGTCCTCGAAAATAACGTCGAGAAACGGCTGCCAATGCCTTTTGATCGGAATCGCTACAATTTTTTGCGTTCATGGCACTGGTTCTATCGCTTTCAGATGGCTACTCGCACGTCGGCCGAGCTTCAAAGAGTGATGTGGGACATGGCGCGGTTTCGTCTGCGCGACATACGAAGTGCCCCGGCGGGACTCGGAATCAAGAACGGGGCGGGAGCTAAGGCCACGCTGGGCGATGTCTTCACTTCAGAGCAAAGCATGATTTGGTTGATGGAGTGGCACGTATTGCAGCCCAACGTAGTCTTCAAGAACGGAGTACCGAATCAACGACTGGAGGACGTGATAAAGAACTCGAAGGTTGATCTAAAAAAGATGACCAGTGACTGGACTCCCGCCGATGAGCTTGCCCTGGTCAAGTCGCTTAAGAAACACACATCATCAAGTATTGGCGAACGGTTTGATAGAGCACTCGCCTGCAAAGAGATAAGTAAATACCCGCACCCGGATCCGAAATACAAAGATAAAGCTCCCTCGTCGAGACGCAATTCGTTCACCCTTGATGAGACGGGCCTCGGCTCATCACCCTTTTAATTCATGCCATTTTCATACGAGGAGGCTTCAGCAGATGCCGGAATCTAAAGACAACCGCGTCGCCGTACGTGGGTTGGATATTGACGAGAAGGTTGTGTTCGAGCTGCGTTGGGTCAACAACAAACTCCTCCTCACCGGCGTCCCTCCGTGCAAAGAGGTGAGGCTGCTGGTCTTGCTCGAACCCTTCGCGCAAACCGAAAAGGCGCTATTTGTATTGCCGGTGCTGGCAAAGACTTTTGAGTTGGATGATAAGCAAAACGGTCGTTTCAATCTCCAGGGAGATATTCGCAGCTTTTTGCCTTCTACTGCTTCCCACGGGTCAAGCAGCTTCGAAATGGATGTGGTTGCGTCTGCTGCTGCCGCAACGCTGGTGAGATTTAACCTGCTAAAGATCGGTACCGTTGACGACAAGAATCTGGAATGTAATCTAGCCACCCTCGAAAGCATTACCCTAAAGGTCGAGCACAGTTCGCGTGTTTACACGCCACCCTATGCCGACGACCTGGCCCTGGACCTGCAACCTGCGGGAGGGCCCGATCCTGGGCAGCATAAATGGAGAATAACCAATCGCTTCGTGAAACCGGAGAACCCGAAGGAGCGGAAGACTCCTCACGCAACGCTGGTGCTCCAGCGCTCCGCCGAATTTCCGATCGCCAGTGGTGGTCAAAAGTTTCCCTGCTTCGACCTGGCCTGCAAAGGATCTGAGTTTCCCGTTCGGGGCGCGGGCAGCTCTTTGCCGAATGTTTACTACATGACCTTCAGCCAGCAGTTGCCGTCTGATTGGACATTTACGCGTCAGAATCGAGGAACCGGAAGCTGGCTGGTGCGGACAGACTTTCCGCAGACTCCTCTCCTCGCACATTGGACGGAGGCAGTTGTTACCCCGATCGCCGCTGCTGTCAGATTAATCGAAGCGGGACGGCCGTTAACTACGTTACCGTCGTTAGAAACCGAAACAGTCCCTGATCCAAACAATCCGCCGACCTGGAATGCCTGGTTTACTTTCTTCGATCGCCATGAAGGTAAGGAGTTAAAAAGGGCAAACTTTCGAGCGGGTTCAGTCGCTCGAGCCACCGGCACAGAACCCGACAATTTCGTTACTGTTGTGCCCCGGCGAGTAACCCCGCGGAAGAATAATAATCCTCGTGTGACGGCGGCTTTCACCGCCATGAAAAAGCTGAACGGTGATTCCCTTGTTGCCAGTTTTTCCTGTCTACCAACAACGTTTTCTTCGGAGCAAAACTATCATTTCGATGGAGAACAGAGCCTGGCATTCAGTCTGAAACAGGAAAAGCCTCCCACTCAACATGACGTCCCTACTTCGCAGCAAGTAAGGATGGGGGCATTTGATCTTCACTTCCTGCCGCGGGAGAAGAAAACAGGGGACGTACAATCTTTGGAATTCGAGTGGAGCGCTGCTTCCAATGAGTACGAAGCATGGTGGGAGACGGAAGTAGCGAACTCATTCAAAGCCACGAAGCCCTGGTTCCGTCGAGGGAAAGTTGCGGTCGGCATAAGCTCAATTGCACCCGGCGGTGAAGATGACGTGCCCGGTGAGGAATACGCGGAAGATCTTCACGTCGACGCAGAGGCGCTCATCGACGTTGAACGTCTTGGACAGCGCAAGCGTCCCCTGGTCTTTGCGCTGGACACAGTCGAAGCTAATCCCTGGCTGCCGCGCTACCGCCTCGAGATGGCCGAAGTCATCGAGCCCCGCGAGACCCAAACAGTCGACTTTACGCTGCACGAAGTACGCATTAACCCCGATTCAAAACTTGCTCCTGCCAGAGCTGTGATCATCGATCCGCAACCGTGGATGGTGAGTCTCGTCGAAGCCCTTCCGTTGAAAGCCCTCGACCCGGAGACTACTAACGAGATCGCAAACTGGACCAACCGCGCCAACCTGGGCGCCGGTTGGCAAGTGCAAGCACAACCTCTCAGCTTCGACCTCGTGATGCCGCCACAGGCTATTGGTGAAGCAATGCACCGGCGCCGTGAGGACGACGACATTGTCCCTGGCAGGCCCATAGACTTCCGTTTCACCCAACCTGCGCGACTCAAGTTGCAACCGATGAAAGAAATGCGCCGGTTTACCGAGCCGGCGTGGAACCTGCGACGTATCACCGAAACACCACTGGGCGCGGGCTTGCTGGAAGCAGGTTTCGAGTTGCTTTACGGCGTCGACGGCAAGTTTAAATCGCGCACTCTACGCTTATCGGAAATTACCGCCCGGTTAGGCCAATACCCTGGAGTGCCCTCAAGGCATCTGCCATGGCCGGCTGATTGGGATCAAAAAAACATCTACAAGAAAACGCGCGAGCTGTGGTTTGGAATTCTCGGCGGCATACTGAGCCGGCTGGCGGTCTTGGAGCCGTGGTCTCCGTTGCAGCCCTCATTCGTAATTACTGAGGAAGATGGTCTTCAGTTTCAACTGCGTGAAACCGCATCGCTCTACTATCCCGTGCGTGGAGAGGATGACTCGAGCCCTTCGGTGAGTTTGCCAAAGTACTTCAAGCCTAAGGGTCTCAAAGGTGGTTGGTCATGGGGCTTTGAATCGCAAAATGTGCTTAACGCTGTTACCCGTGAGCCAAAATCTTTCGCGGGCACTTTAACAGGATTCTATTTGTCGTCGTTAGGTGGCTGGGGTCAGCAGCGCGCGGTTTTTGATCGTGGTCTATCGACGATTATTTCGCGTGTCGACATGGGCCGCGCTTCGACCATCGTTCTCGAACGAATCGGCCGTATCAGTGTCTTCTGGAATCGCGCCAAGCACGTCATCGTTTATGAACGAACGGTAGCGGCCTCGCGACAGTTCTACCAGGAACAACATCCCCTCGTTGGAAACCCGGTGCTTCGCAAGGTCGACGAGTATATTGAAATCCTCGAGCCCGAAAGAGATTTTCCCGAGCGAGACGCGCCGGCGTCGAGTCGTGGATCTGTAACTGGATGCCGTTTCGCGGATGGTGAGCCCCCTCGTATCCGCGTTAACAGTCGTTGGGCCGCGACATTGGCACCTCGGGTTCGAAGATCCCGCTCTGGATTAGAAGCGCTCAGCCCGGTGACGTTTATCCAAAACCAACCATTTTCATTTTAGGCGCTAACGCTCGCGGCGAACGCGTCCCCGTGGCCCTTGACGATCCGGACAAGCTGTATTTCTACACCAGTACGGACCGGGACCTTGGGGTTGATACAAATGCCTGGCCCGCGGTTGAAGGAATTGACTTTAGCGCCGTCGATCCTACGTGGTTGACCCCCCCGCCGTCTGATGTAATCGGGGATCCGGTCAATTACAAAGCCGAGGATTTTCCGATCAGCAAAGGGTTGGAGCGTTCACCCTCAGACTACAGCCGTCGCCTGCCGCGGTGAACCATGTGGACGGCCGCACCACGGACAAGGCAATCAGCGCCATTCCTGAAAACATCACCGTGATGCGCGCCGGGATCACTGAACTCGTCTCGGCAAGTGAGGAACAGACAGCAGTGCGAGAACTGCGTAGCGATATCGAGAACTCATTTGCGGCTTTTGTTAATGCTGACCCGATTAAAGATTTCGATGCCGCCCTGAAAAAATTCGATGAGGCATTTCTTAAAGCCAAGGCCTCTTCCGATGTTGCCTTGACTGTCATAAAAGGTAGCACAAATGTTTGTGAAGAATTGCAGCGAAGGGGGCAACGCAGTTCCAGCAATTTGCCGCTGAAGCGAAGCTCGAAGCTGCCTCTGCACTTCATTTGTTCGAGCTGCAGTTTCGGACAATCGCCAAACAAGTCTTTCCGGTTGCCGACCTGCTAGAACTGAAGCAGAAGCTTGTGACGCTCTGTCAGATGTAGCCGGCGATACGAGCGGAGCTCGGCACAGCTTCGCAATTTGCGGGGCATGCCTAGCGAAGCTCTAGCAAAGTTAGATCAAATTTCAGGATCTGCGCGAGCTGAACGCGCGCGTGGATGAGGCGTTTGCTAAAGCAATGGTCACGATTGGGGATCTGCCCGATCAGCCTTTTCCGATTCCCCCAGCGACTCTGTCAAAGATCCTCGATGAGCTTAACAAGCTAACAAAGGAGGCAGATGAGCTTCTCACACGCAGCAGCATCGACTATCGCATCGCTGAGATAGCCCGCACATAGTTGAGCACCCTGCCTGATAAAGCACGCATTGAACTCGACACTAGCCAGCAAACCCTCAATGGAAAGATCGACAAACTAGTAGATGAGTTGAGCAAGAAGACCAAGGACGAGGTTGTTGAGGCGCTAAGATTTTTAGCCGGAGATGCTTACAAAATCATTGTCGATCTTATCGCAGCGCTGGATGAGAACTAGCGTTCGATTTTCGACCCTGACACTGAAGAACCCTAGCCCATTGAGAATGTGTTGGGGAGCATTGAAGCGCAAATTCTCGAAGCCATCAACAAGCTCGATACCATTGACCAGGCTAAAGTTTTCCAAGCTTTTGATGAAGCAGCCGCACAGTTTTACAACAAAGTCGACGCGCAACTTGAGGCACTCATCACGCAGACTAGCGCCTCCGAAGCAGCGGGAGCCCTAGCAAGAGCATCTGCAGAGACATTTTAGCTTCCGCTGCGGAGATCGAGAAATACTTAAAGTCGGTGTTGGACAGTCAGAAGTTGAAGGACCTTAAAAAGCTGTTGCCTTCGAGCATTGCACCAGCTGAGTTTCTTCGGCGAGTGGATCAGATCCTTACCGAAATGCTGGACACTGCCGGTGGCTTGACTACGCTAGCCAGCGTTCATCTTCCCAAAAGTTAAACCCCCAAGATTGTCATCGGACGATCTATTAGACTCTTCCGAAGTTTTGGTAAGGTGCCGGAACTTCCGCAATAAATTTCACACTCCCACGAGTAGGCTACTACTTCGTTGAGCTCGACCTCCTCAGCAAGCTCCCGAAACTGTTACCTCATATCGATCTCTCACCAGTGGCTGCAGCAGCAAACAAACTAGCGAAAGATGTTCTCAACGGCGTGAACCTGTCGGTCCCGGTGAAACAATTACTCGATCGATCTGTGCCGTTCGATATAGCCAGGTTTGACCTCTGAAAGCGCTGCCGCGGATAGCTGTATCTGATCTCACTCACTTGTTTCGTGCGCTTCGTATGCCATCAATAGCCAACGAGGGCGTGCGCGTAACTCATGGGATTGATGAGGCTACGCGCAGTGGCTAGCTCCAGTCGGATGTAGATGTGACATATCAGGAGACCTTGCCGGTTTTTGATATCGCCGGTGTCAGGTTGATGCTTTCGCGCGCTCGCATCACTGCCACGATTCGGGTGGACGCAGTTCTGAGTCAGCAACAGCGACAAAAAACATTTAGCGCAATTAGGGGTGACTGGAGCATCTCTGCCAGCGGGTTCGATCTAGTAGAGCTCAACGACTGCACTTTGCAGTTTGATGAAAGCGAGCGTATTCGCTTTCATGTCACGCCAGCAAAAGTACAGTTAAAACCGCCGCTGAACTTCCTGTTAGATCTGAAGCTCTTCAGCAGATCAGAAAACAGCTTCAAAGTAGCGATTACTCCCCGAGGTGTACAAACAACGTTGAATTTGCCGGTGCCCCGTCGGCGGCTCGTTTGCGTCGCGCCTGGTGTTGGTTTCCTGTTCGCTTTGGCGTTCCTGTTTTCGCCTCGGCCGCTTTTCCGTTGGTTGCCGCCGCCCCTTCGCCCTCTCGGTGTTTTCCTGGTGGGCGGCTTTTCCTTCGGGTGCTTTCTGCCGCCGCTGGCGTTGCTTCGTGCCTCGTCGCGTTTTCGCGTCTGTCGCCTGCTCTCGCTCGGTCCGTCTCGTGCTCTTGCCTGCTTCGGGTGCCTTGCTCCCGTCGCGGTGGTCGTCTCGCGTCCGCTGGTTTTTTCGCCGGCGGGTCCGTTCTCGCTTCTTCCGTGGCTGCGCTCGGTCTGTGCCGCTTGACGCCGTCTCCCGGCGCGTCGTCGTTCGTGTTGTTGGTTGTTCTCGTTCTGGTGCGCCGCTGTCACGTTCTTTGTGGACGCTCGTGGTTCCGCTCTTCCCGCGCTGTGTTCGTGTTTGTTTGTCGGGTGCCTGTCCTACTTGCGCCTGTCGCCTCGTCCGTTCGGCGCCCTTCTTTTCTCTCGCTGTCGTGCTTTCGCCACTCCCCGTCCTGGGTCCGCTGCGCCCTGTCTGGCCCGCTCCGCTTTCGTTTCCGCCGCTTGTGCGCCTGGCCGGTGACTCGCCTGTGCCGCGCGCTCGCCCTCCGTTTTCCGGCGTTTTCCGCTGGCCCTCGTCAGTTTCGCCGTCGTCTTTGTTGGCGCGTTTCCAAAACCGCCCACAGCCTGGAACGGTCGCAAGGGTCGTGATTGGCGCTCCTGGGTGGGCCACGTCGGCACTTTCCCCGGTGGAATCGGGACTGCTCTGAATTTAAATTTCGTGGTTGTCCCGGACACCACGGCCGACGACGCGGACGTCGTTCTCGCCGCCCCGCACTTTACGATCGATGCCACCGCTTATAAACCCAAAGATCCCAACTCTCTCTTAAGCCGGTCGCCGGAAAACCAGGCGTGTTTCAGTGGGAGTACGACGGCGACGCCTCTGCGTTTTTGAATGCACCGCAGTCATCAGTTCCCGACATACGACTTTCATAAACATCCGCACTCAGTGGCGGAATGGACTTGTGCTTGATGGCGGAGGAGATTGGACTGTGCAATTGGACGATCGCTTGGCACAGGCCTTCGATGGTGTGGAACGTCTTCTGGGCTGGGTACGGACAAGAGTAGCCTCAGGAAAGCCCGTGACGAGTCTGTAGGCGGACTGCTGTTCAGATCTGCGTTCTCGATCGTTAGCGCGGCAATTGATGACTCCCGCCAACCTCCGTTCGGCGATGGCCTTTCGAAATTGCCACGCAAAATCAACCCGCTTTTAGACCCTTTTGGATTCGGGGCCCGTGGCGCCTGCTGACTGGCCACAAATGCTTGAGAAGGCGCTAAAAGATGCTCGCGGCTCAGCTTTCCGAGTCGAAAAATTTCCGCCCGATTTTCGGACCCCATCGGCATTTCGTGACGACTGGGCAGCAATTCAGAGTCAGTTTCGGCAATCCAATACGCTCACCCTACTCATCCTCGAACTTTGGAAACGATTTTTTGGCGCCGCTTGGACCGAAGAGCTGAGAAAGAAGTTGATTGATGAACTAGAGAAGATTCCCTAACTTCATCTTCACCTGTTGGCGCATGCTGCTGGTCCAACCTGACGCGGTAATTATTTCCCGACGGCATCCCCCGGGCGAAGAATTCCTTAAGGCGAAGGACAGCGTCATCAAGGGGCTTGAGACGTTTGGCAAGGAAACCTGGCCCACCGGCGATGCTGACTGGACCAGGATTATTAATGACCAGGTGCGCACGGTCATGCTACAGGCGCCGGACATTCCTTTAGATTCAACCTCAGACGGTCTTCTGATTAAGGTCGATAAGGTTGAAATCAATCCAAGCGATCAGGTCAAGGACAAGCAAGATTATTTGCGACTTATCACAGGCGTGGGTGTGCTACTGAAGAGGCTGAATGGACCATGGCGTTGTCTAAACATGGCGAATATCGAGGGTTGAACATTTCCACCGGCAAGCACAACCCTTTCGATACGAGCGCGAAGGCCGTTCCTTACAGATTTGCATATTCCGGAGACCTGCGTCAGGAGTTCATTAAATATCTGAACCAACCACTGATCGCGTTAAGTCCCTGGAGTCGACTTTCACCAAGTCGTGAGCTTGAGCCGCAGGAAGTTGTCAGATCCTGATCATGGACTGGTCCGCTATGACTCTCCCTACAAGAGGAATGGCAGCGGTGGCCGGAATGGCTGCTTGAGCGACTGGTCTATGGACAAAAGTATCTCGCCGCACCTTTCTATTTTGCTAATGGCGGATCATTGCCGAAAGAGCTCGCAGCCTCGGACGGAGGAACCAAAACTGCCATGGTCATTTGTCATGCCTGCCGACACCATGGTATTGCCCGGTGCCCAACCCTGGATTATTGCGAAGTTGTCCGGTAGGTGAGTTGCGGATCGTTGAAGCTGGGAATTTCCCACCCGAGGTACCTGAGCGAGTTTATCCAATCGCTCCCGTCCTGGAAAGATCTCCGGACACGATAAACCCGATGGTCCAGCCAATGCCGTCAAACAAAAATCCGCTGTTGCTGTTAATTCCTTCAAAAAAGACTGGATGGAACATTAATCTGGTCGGCAGTCAGTGGATGTCTCCCTGCGTCCGCCCGCGCTCGATCTCAAGGTGTGGGATCGGTGTATTCTGACGATGTCGGACCGCCAGCACTAATCGCGTGAGGCGCCAGGAGGTACTTGTGACGCGCACACCCTGAGGTTTGAGCTGACGCGGAAACTTAAAGCATGGTGATGCGACCGTCGATGATCCGTTCGTAACCGGTTCGCTGTCAGCGGTACGCGACTTTGGCCGAGCCACAAAGAATTCAAATCCACTATCGAGCCGACGTTTAAGCCGCGACCGGCCACCGTTGAAGAGTTGCAGCGGAACAAAAAGCGGCCATTAAGTTCACAGTCGCCAGCGCTGACGTCACTGAACCGAAATTCGAATTAGATACTGTCACCAACACCTACAAACTTAGTATTCCGCACGGTGAAATCTGGCGGATGAATTTCATGCCGACCGTGCCCGATACGTTTAAGCAGATGTTTGTGCAGGATGTGATCAAGAAGCTGGAACCGCTTTCGATGACAGTTGAGTGGCCCGGCAACTACCCAAAGACAATGCCGCCGTGAAGCAGTTATACGATGGCTTGAAATTAGAACGAGTCAACAATAAGTTAGCCGTCAAGCTAGACTCGACGCAGTTCAATGCATTTTCCGCACTGGTGCATCGAGTAGAACTCGTTAGTCAGCGTTAGCGATGGACGAGCGGCCAGTTTACGAATTACCCCTCCCGAAGACCCCGACCCTGCGCCCCACAAAGCGGCATACCCTTTACCGAATTGGGTGAGTTGCCAGTTTGACGGCGACGGAATGTTGTTTTCTTCCCGCGAAGAAACTGATGCAAGTATTTTCCCAACCCAGGTTGAGTTTGCCGATCCTGCATTTCCAAAGCAGTCAACCATCAGGACATAGATTGGAGCAACAAAGCCGGCGTGCTCTATTACCGATTTGCGGTGCGCGCGTATAGCCGGTATGAAGAGCTGCTTGAGGATCCCGCGCCCTTAGACTCCGCCAGGCCCACCCCTCCAGATCGACCACTCCAATGGAAACGGTATGTCCGCGAATCGCTTTGGCACAGCAAGTACCAAAACCAGCCGTGAAACTGGTGCTGCCGCTGACTCAATCTGTAGCCGGCATAGGTGGAACCAGGAATGCGGCCGGATGGCTGGTGGTCCTCGATGAACCGTGTACGGCGAGGAGATAGCGGTCTGGTGAAAGTCTTTGCAGCGACCTCATTAGTGTGAAACTGCCCGAATCGCTGAATGAAACGCGACCTCAGTTTCGCCAGATCCAATTATCGAGTTGCCCGATGATCCGTATGGCCAATGCGATGTAGTTTTGCCGCGACCCACCGGAGCCATTGGCAATACGTTTGATGTTGTGACCGGAGCTCCATTGTTTGCGAACTCATCGTTCTTCCAACCACCGCCAGTGGTCCTGGAAAAGGAAACTAGTAACCCGGTGATAGCTGATCTCGCTTTTCACTTCATTAAACTGCGCTTCAAACGAGTTATCTTCAGACTGATCCAAAGATCAACGCGGACGGAGGATCGAGAGTGAATACACCGATGGTTACTGGACTCAACTGTTGCCGCCAGCCGATTGTGTATGTCGCAGAGCAAAGGATCGAGTGCAGATCCGCGATTTGCGATTAGCGCCCAGCGAAGCTTCCTATGGAAAGGAAAGAAGCCGTTATCGTTCCGATGGACCACAGCCGCAGCCGAGGACTCGTTTAGCCGGTTCCAGTTATTCGCGTTCGTCACTACTGACGCAATCGACGTTTTTGAAGATCCGGCAGGAGTTTTTCGAGCCTTGTGTTCACTAGATAAGCTGAAACAATTCAACTTGAACGAACGATCCAACGTCCGTCTGTTGGAGATTCAGTTTCAGCGAAAGAGAGCGACCCACTGCCAATTTCACCTACAGAACCATCATTGAATGATTGTGAACGTCTTGTTTACAAAAGCTCAACCGAAGACGCAAACCAATTCCCTATCCCCCATTCAAAATCTCTAATAGATCATACAATGACTATGTTTCCAAGTCTAATCCAATTCGAGCTTGATCCCTCAGCTCCACCATTATTTCACCTCACCCCTAACTCTCCGTTTTGATTGTCCTGTACCCCAATCCTCCTTGTCATTTGTAAACATAACCAAATCGACTTCTGCATTGTAATTAGCGCAGGTATCCACGCCGTTCTTTAGTTCGACCAACACATGACCGTTGACATTTTTGGTTTCTCGGTTAATATGTCCCGCCTTAGGACAATAACAGGAACCACCTAGTAGCCGCTCGACTGGCAAAGCCATGGCCATTAGGGAAAAGCCCAGCATAAAGGCGAGACCTAGTTGCCTGTAGACCTAGCTGGCTCGGTTCCTTTCAGGTAATTTGCCCCAGAAGCGGACATATTTGGCAATATGCGCAAGATCGACCCCAGACGCTTTCAGATCGCCAAGCGCCGTACGTCGCGCGAGATTAACCGGCAAATAGCGCTCACCTTGATTCGTACCCACCAGCCTGTCTCGCGTGCCGACCTCGCAAGGCTAATGGGAACCAGACGTGGCGCCGCTTCTCTTCTCGTCAGTGAACTGTTAACGGAAGGACTGATTTTCGAAGGTGCGATGGGTGAAGGCGGCGGTCGCGGACGCAAACCCACCTTCTTATATATTGACTCGCGCGAGCGCTACGTCATCGCGGTTGATATACGTGCAACGCGCACCTACCTGATGGCTACCGACCTCATCGGCAAGACGCTCGTCGGCATCACAAACTTTCCGACGAATCGCGATGTTAAGTCGTTGATTTCGGAATTGAGCAAAAGGATCAAGTCGCTCGTTGCCGACCATCGGTCTACGGCAACATGTGAGGGCGTCGGCGTGGTAGTACCGGGTATGACCGACCACGGTTCCGGTCGAGTGTTGCATGCTCCTGCTCTCGGCTGGCGCGACGTGGATCTAAAGGATGCTCTTTCCGTCGCGACGGGTCTGACTGTTCAGATTGAGAACTCGGGACGGGCCTGCGCGCTGGCCCAGGTATGGGCCACACGTGGCGGCGGTCATTCCGGTGACCTGGCATTCGTGAGCGTTTCTGACGGTGTCGGAGTGGGCGTTGTTTCTAACGGCGAGCTGGTGCGCGGGCGACACAACATTGCCGGCGAGTTTGGACATGTGCCTCTCAGTATTGATGGACCTCGTTGCTCTTGCGGCGCGACCGGTTGTTGGGAAGCGTACGTATCCAACCTCGCTACCTTGTCTCGTTACTTCGGTCGTAGTCCCACGGACGCAAAACCTATCCCCGCGGAAAACACGACTTTCACGATAGAAGATCTTATTGCGCGGGCCAGGAGTGGCGACGGCAAAGCCCTTGCGGCGTTGCTTTTGACCGCTCGTTACCTGGGTTTAGGGTTGGCCTCAATCATTAACGGCGTCGATCCCGGGCGAATTTACATTAGTGGTGAGATCACTGCCGCCTGGGACCTGATTGAATCGGCGGTAAAAGCAGCTCTGGCCGAACGGGCCCTGACCAATCTTGCGGCACGCACCGAAATCAGAACCGTATCAGTAGATGAACATCCACGGCTGAGAGGAGCCGCCGCTCTGGTCGCCGCTCCGGCATTCGCTGCCCCAAAAGTGGCATAGCGGTTCAGACAGATGGAACAATCTCAAACGATCCTAACCACTGGGTCTCTCATGGTCGCAACAAGACAGACTTCTAAACGGTTGGTGCTCGCACTCGCGGCATCATTCCTGACCGTCGGTGTAGTCAACCGCGTCGAGGGACAATCAACGCTGCGAGCGCCGGCGACTCCTGTCAAAACCAGCGAGTTACGCGCTGAGGTCAACGACTTTCTCGGCAAAGAACTTGCCGCCCATTTGCACGATATCAAGGCCTTGGATTCGCCACCTGATCGTGTAGTCGGTGCGCTAACGACCGGCGAGTATTCCTGGGGGACCTTCATGCGTGCTTTGGCTGCCTACGCCGACACGACAGGACAGACGGAGTTAGCGGGGCGCGACCTGGCCCAGTGGGTGGGAAAGATTGGATTAGTCGAAGCGAAGGGCGGCGGCAAAGCGTTTTCGCAGCTGTATGCTGCTCTTGCTCTTCGTCACTTCGGTCGCGACCTAAAGACGAACTCACTCTGGAACAAGCTGTCTCCCCAAGAACAGACGGCTTGGCGTTCACTCTTAAACCCCGAACGCTTCTACGATCCAAAAACAAACAAAGTCATCAATCTCCCCGACAACTACCTCGGAGTGGCCGCACGGATCGCCAGCATCGGATATCAACTAGGCATTTCAAGCGATCGCAACTTTCTTGACAAGCTTCTCGATAGGGCTGCCGCTCAATTTACCACTGGGGCAATTTATGCCGACGACGCACCTCCTACTGGACGTTACGATCGCTATTCAAACGAGTATGCTCGTTACGTTTGGGAGTCTGCTGAAATCGCGGGACGTAATGACCTGCTCGACAAATTGCGTCCATCGCTTACGACGCAAATGAAGCTCTGGTGGGATTTAGTTTCGGCAGACGGATACGGCTACAACTGGGGGCGCAGCCAGGGTATTGTGAGCTACCTCGACACTCCGGAGATTGCTGGTTTCCTGGCTTCGCACGCCGAGTTTCGACCTGCGCCACTCCCGGAAATTGCAGCCCACTACTATCAAGCATGGCGTTACCTGCGAAGTGATTTCCGGGACAACGCACACCTGCTTTCGTTGTTTGCTTTCGGACGGGGCAATTATGCCTACATCAGTCGTGACCGCGAATGGCAACAGACCACTGGTTTCTTCGGCAAACTCGCAAACTCGCACACGCCTCTGATGAATGCACTCGATCGCGAAGGCGTGACATCATTTCCGGCAGTGCCGACATTGTCGCCGGTCGCGCGCTTTGAATTCTTTCGAAAACACCCTGATCGTTCTGCTGGAGTTTGGTTAGTGCGACAGGGTGCTTTGCGTTTTGCTTTGCCGATTACGACTGGCCCCAGGCCCGGCATGTCTGACTACCTGCCGGTGCCCTACGGCTTGACCGGGTTCTCCGCGCCCGTGGAGCAAGTCTATCCATCGCTCGTGCCTTATATTGAGCTTGAAGATGGACGAACGATCGTGGCAACCGATGGCGCAGACGTGATCGAGCCGTCGAGTGATGGACAGTCACTGCGTGTGCGTTGGAATCGATGGGCCATCGTCGGTGGTAAGCCCGCGCAGCCGGTTGACGTAGGTTTAAGCAGTGAAGTCCGATGGGTGATAACGAACAATACTTTGGTTCGTGAGGAAATACTGACTGCAAACCAGCCTCTGACGATTCGCCGCTGGAAACTTGCCGTCCCCACTACTCATGCAAACCTCGACACCGCTCCACGCGGCAACGTGCGCGTAGACAAGTTTTCATCTACAGAGGGCAGTCTGGAAGTCAGGATGGCGAGCGCAAGTTTCCCTTTTACCACACGGGTCCTTGCCACAGGTGATAGTCCGTTGGGCCGCGGAGTGCGTGGAGCAATTCCGCTGCATTTAATTTTCGAGGCGACTAATATAAATGTGCAACCCGGTAAACCGTTACGCTACGAGCTTACTTTGACAGTAGATGAGAACTCAGTGACAAAGAACTGAGTCAAACATCATGGGAGAGAATATGTCTGAAGATATAACGCTAAATAACATTACACCTGAGACCTGTTTTGTACCGGCGACGCATAAGGGCAAAGGCCGGCGCACCGCTGTCGCCCCAGGCGCTACCGCGTCACGATTTCTTCACTATGGGCGGATTACGCTTGGCGCAGCCGATGCTCCAATTACTTTCGAGAATGGTGAACATGAAACCGGGCTCATCTGTCTGAATGGCGCCGCTCGTGTTTCGTCAGGCGGAGAAAGCTTTGAGCTCTCGCGTTACGACGCCGTCTACATTCCGCGCGATTCGAGCATTGACGTTCAAGCGAGTGGCGCGGACGGTTGCGACCTGGCTGAGGTTTCGGCTCCTGTGTCCCAAGGCTATCCAATCAAATTCGTTTCGTATTCTGAAGTAAGGCAGAATCCCAAGCTCCACCTAATCGCCGGCAAACCGCCGGCCGAGCGCGACCTGAACGTTTTGATCGGCGCAAACGTGGATGCCGGTCGCATCATGGCCGGCGTCACGTTCTCCACGCCGGGCAACTGGACCTCGTGGCCTCCTCACGAACACTCGAACATGCTCGAGGAAGCGTATCTTTTCATTGATATGCCGTCCCCTTCCTTCGGCGTGCAATTTGTTTATACGAATCCAGAATCTCCGGAATTGGTCCAGGTCGTCCGCGAAGGCGACTGCGTTTTAATGCCAAAGGGTTATCACCCAAACGTTGCCGCGCCAGGCGGACAGATCAATTTTCTTTGGATGATGGCTGCGATAAAGGAAGGCGAAGACCGCCAATATGGGGTGGTGAATGTGCAGCCGGAATACGCAGCCGACGGATCCGGATTGGAAGCCGTGGCCGGACGCTAAACGCACTGGCGAGCAAACGGCGAGGGCAACGCTCGCAATTGTTAATTAGTAGTAACCAGGCGCCGTTGGTCCGGAAAACTATGCGCGTCGAGAGATACGGTTTAAGCCCTCTTCCGTTTTTAAGAATTAAATCCTTTAAGTTCTGGTACTGCCCGCAGCTGTTCGGAAGTTAACTCCCCCATCCGACTACTGCAGTTCTGTAATAAGGTCTGTGGAGACAATTCTGAATGGACCACGCACCCAGTCTTAAAGAGCGTATCGGCCGCTTCCGTTGGACCATATGCGCCCTCCTATTCTTCGCTGCCACCATCAATTACATCGATCGGCAGGTGATCGGCATTCTCAAGCCCACGCTTAAGGCAGAGCTGGGCTGGGACGAGATTGCCTATAGCAACGTTGTGTTTTGGTTCCAGGCAGCGTATGCGATCGGTTTCATACTCATGGGCCGCCTGATGGACAGGATGGGAACGCGTAAGGGATTCTCGTTCGCGATAGTTTTCTGGAGTATCGCGGCCATGGCCCATGCTGCTGCCAATTCGGTAATGACGTTTAGTGTGGCGAGGTTCGCTCTTGGTCTCGGCGAAGCTGGAAACTTTCCCGCGGCGATCAAGACAGTCGCCGAATGGTTTCCAAAGAAGGAACGAGCGCTGGCTACCGGTATTTTTAATGCGGGCACAAATGTCGGCGCGATCATTACTCCTTTAAGTGTCCCCGTAATCGTTCGGTTTTGGGGTTGGCGTTGGGCTTTTCTTCTTACCGGCGCACTTGGTTTTATTTGGCTGGTATTCTGGATCGCGCTTTATCGCAAGCCACATGAACACAGCCGCTGTACACCTGCTGAACTCGCGTACATCAATAGCGATCCGCCTGATAAAGAAACCAGGATCCCCTGGGCGCGTCTGATTCCACATCGCCAGACATGGGCTTTCGCTGTGGCTAAATTCATGACTGATCCAATCTGGTGGTTCTACCTGTTTTGGATACCGGGGTTCCTTCACGATCAATATAAGGTCCCATCAGACAGCATCACGAGCTTTGGACTTCCGCTGGTCGTAATCTATCTCGCTGCGGACGTCGGCAGTGTCGGCGGCGGCTGGCTGTCGTCATCCCTAATCAAACGAGGTTGGTCCATCGCCAGCGCACGCAAAACCGCCATGCTGGTTTGCGCTCTCTGCGTTACGCCCATCATGTTCGTGTCGCAAACATCGAACATTTGGGTTGCAGTCGGTCTCATCGGCCTGGCTGCTGCCGCGCACCAGGGTTGGTCGGCAAATGTCTTTACCATGACTTCCGATCTGTTTCCCCGTCGCGCCGTAGGATCGGTTGTGGGAATTGGAGGAATGGCCGGGGCGATTGGTGGGATGTTCATCGCCAAAATCGTCGGCTACGTACTTCAATGGACCGGGAGTTATTTCTCCATCTTCATTATCGCGGGTTCAACCTACTTGTTAGCACTTCTCTTCGTGCATTTACTCGTACCACGGTTTGACCCTGCACCTGTTGACGATGAGGCTGCTGCTTGATACTCGACTCGTTCAAACTAGATGGGAAGGTTGCTTTAGTTACGGGCGCCTCGGCCGGACTTGGTGCATCGATGGCGATCGCCCTGGCCGAAGCCGGGGCGAACGTAGCGGCCCACGGCAACACGCGCACACCTGACAAAACCTGCGAACTGATTAAGGGCGCAGGTCGGCGTGGTCTGGCGCTGCTTGGCGATCTTGCCGACAAGACCGTACCGCAAAAGTTGATCACGCAAACGCTTGATGAGTTTGGCCGGTTGGATATTCTCATCAACAACGCCGGTACCATTCGTCGCGCGCCAGCGGTCGATTACACAGAAGACGACTGGGCCACAGTCATCGCGGTAAACCTCGACAGTGTCTTTCGTCTTTCTCAGTTAGCCGGCCGGGAGATGATCGAGAGGCGAGAAGGCGGAAAGATCATAAACATCGCGTCGTTGCTGGCTTTTCAAGGCGGCATAACCGTGCCGGCTTATGCAGCTTCGAAAGGGGCCGTGGCGCAGTTAACCAAGGCGCTTGCTAACGAGTGGGCCAAACACAAAATAAACGTTAACGCCATCGCTCCCGGTTACATGCGCACCGACAACACTGCCGCATTGCAGGCCGATGAGAATCGCAACCGGCAAATTCTCGAGCGCATTCCAGCGGGTCGCTGGGGCGAGCCCGACGACCTCGCCGGCGCGGCAGTGTTTCTTTCGTCTACTGCGAGCGACTACCTCAACGGACATATTCTGGTTGTTGATGGTGGCTGGATGGGCCGGTGAGAGCGATCCGAGTTACACGATTAAAAGTCCGGCAACTCAACCAATCCCGTTTAGGATGCGGACTTGTCCGCTTGCTCGGCGACACATGCTACGGCGCGCACAAGTGCGCCATCTAAACGTAAGTATTTGGCATGCGCCATGATAAAAGTAATCCCGGCGCCTGATTTAACTAAAACCCATGGGCTACTCGGCATTTAACTTAGAAGGCAAGACTGCGGTCGTCATTGGCGGTACGTCTGGAATCGGCCGCGCGATCGCGCACGGTTTGGCGGAAGCGGGCGCAGATGTTGTGCCAACTTCAAGAAGGCTGGAGCAAGTAGAGGCGACGGCCGCCGAGATAGAATCGCGAGGCCGAAAGACACTCCGAGTCAATTCTGATGTTTCAGATCGGTCTTCGCTGGACAGCCTTCTCGCAGAGAGCGTCAAGGCGTTTGGCAAGGTGGACATCCTGGTGAACTCAGCAGGTCGTACCAAGCGCGCGCCAACGCTCGACTTTTCCGACGAAGATTGGAACGCGATCATGGAAACCAATCTGAGCGGCACGCTCCGGGCCTGCCAGGTATTCGGAAAGCACATGCTCGAGCGGAACTATGGTCGCATCATTAACATTGCATCACTCTCCACCTTCGTGGCACTTTACGAAGTCGCTGCTTACTCGGCAAGCAAGGCTGCAGTTGCGTCACTGACGAAATCGCTGGCAGTAGAATGGGCCTCGCATGGCGTTTGTGTAAACGCTATTGCGCCTGGCGTGTTTCGAACGGCACTCAACCAGAAACTACTCGATGAAACGGAACGCGGTCGGGAATTCTTACTGCGCACACCGATGAAGCGGTTTGGGAAGGTTGAAGAGCTGGCAGGCGCTGCCGTGTTTCTGGCCTCCGACGCTGCGAGCTTTGTTACCGGTGAGATACTGGTGGTGGATGGCGGATTTCTTGCCAGCGGCGTTAACCAATAAAATTAGAAGATCCACCAAACGCACGAAACATCACGAAGGACATTAGTTTTTATTCGTGTGGGTTCGTAAGATCGTTACCATACAAATGTCCGCAACATTCAAGATCAAACAAAGAGACGCTTGTCGTTGGGACTGTGTAAGTCTGGGTGAAGTGATGTTACGCCTCGATCCAGGTGATGAACGGATCCACACGACGCGCTCATTCAAAGTGTGGGAGGGCGGCGGCGAGTACAACGTCGCACGCGGACTGAAGCGTTGCTTCGGTCTCAATACCGCCATCATTACTGCGCTCGCCGATAATCCGGTGGGACGATTGGTGCAGGACCTAATCTATCAAGGCGGAGTAGACCAGTCCCATTTGAATTGGGTGAAGTTTGATGGCGTCGGTAGGACCGTTCGCAATGGTTTGAATTTCACGGAGCGGGGCTTTGGTATTCGCGCTGCGCTTGGCTCTTCCGATCGTGGGCACACCGCGGTCTCACAGCTAAAACGCGGTGACATCGATTGGGAAACAATCTTTGGCGAAGAAGGCGCGCGCTGGTTTCACACGGGGGGAATTTTCTGTGCTTTGTCGGATACGACTCCCGAAGTCGCCGAGGAGGCGATGCAGGCTGCCAGAAAACACGGGGCGATAATTTCATACGACCTGAATTACCGCGCGTCACTCTGGCAGTCGATCGGTGGCCAGGCCCGCGCTCGCGAAGTTAATCGCAAGCTGGCGCCGCTAGTCGACGTAATGATCGGGAATGAAGAAGACTTCACGGCCGCACTTGGTTTCGAAGTCGACGGCCTCGATGAACAGCATTCCAAGCTCGACGTGGAGAACTTCCGTCGGATGATCGAACAGGCGGTAAAAGAATTCCCTAACATGAAAGTGGTGGCTACAACTCTTCGTAATGCCAAAACTGCCACGCGCAACGATTGGGGCGCCGTGTGTTATGCAGACGGGAAACTTTATCAATCCGCGACCCGGGAAGATTTGGAAATCTACGACCGTGTCGGTGGCGGCGACTCCTTCGCCTCGGGACTGATCTATGGCTTCCTCGAAAACAAAGGGCCGCAGTGGGCAGTCGAATGTGGCGCCGCCCATGGTGCGTTGGCCATGACAACTCCGGGTGATACGACGACGGCAACGATGGCGGACGTTGAACGAGTGATGAAAGGCGGCACAGCGCGAGTTGCGCGTTAGAACCATGACTAAAGGCGACGTTCTTAAATGGATCGAGGAGATCGGAGTCGTACCGGTGGTCCGTGCAGCCTCGGCCGAAGAGGCAATCGCGGTAGCTGAGGCAATTGGCGAAGGCGGTATTCCGGTTCTCGAAATCACGATGACGGTGCCAGACGCCGTAGAAGTCATTGCCGAGCTCAGCAAACGTTATGGGAACGACGTCCTGGTAGGAGCAGGGACGGTGCTGGATCCTGAAGCGGCGAGTGACTGCATAAAAGCCGGCGCGCAGTTTGTCGTCAGTCCCGCTCTCAACGTTCAAACAATTGAACTCTGTAATCGCGAGGACATCGTCATCCTTCCCGGCGCTCTAACTCCCACTGAAGTTGTCACCGCGTGGAACGCCGGCGCCGACGCCGTCAAAGTTTTTCCATGCAGCGCTGTAGGTGGTGCAAAGTATTTGCGCGCTCTCAAAGCGCCCTTACCTCAAATCAGATTGGTGCCAACGGGCGGCGTCTCCCTCGCAACGGCGAAAGATTTCATCGTCGCCGGTGCGTGGGCGCTCGGCGTGGGCGCTGACCTGGTAAACACCGAAGCAATCAGATCAGGTGATCGTGAATCTGTTATTGCAGCGGCGCGCGAGTATGTTGACGCTGTAAGGGATGCACGCGCTGCGCTGAATAAATCGAAGGAAATCTTCGCTTGAGTAGTGGATCCCAAACGTTATGGACCGCGTGCGGTACAGGCCAGGTGAAAGTTCGAATCCGTCTGAGTTCCATTGCCCCATCGGGGCTGCGACTTATAGCCCAGGGTTGCCGCGCTTTGGTGGCTACCCTGGGAAAGCGAACGACTAGCCCTCAACCGCAACGCGGTTGCGGCCGCTTTGACTTTTCTACAAAGACTCAACCGCGTCGGTTGAAGAAACTTTGTCTTCTCTGTACCCAGGGTAGCCGCCAAAGCGCGGCAACCCTGGGCTGTAAGACGTAGCCCCGTTGGGGCATCAGCAGAGAGCGAGGTTGATAGTCTTGACGCGGACACTTTGATGAAGGGCATCGCTCTCACCTTTTGATACGCAGCCCTTCAGTTTCGATGGTAACTGGTGTCATAGAATCGGTTGTCGGTACCGGCAGCGCCACTTCCTCGCTGTCCACTGCGGACCTGCGCGCAATTGTCGAGGAAGCCCTCGACGAAGTACAACCGGGCCAGCGTGTCCTCGCAATCATTCCTGACAGGACGCGAGACGATAACACTGATCTTCTCTTCCCAATGGCCGCGCAGTTTCTGGCGCGCCGGAATATTGCACAGTTTGACGCGCTGGTGGCCCAGGGAACGCATGGGCCAATGTCGGAAACGCAGAAGCTCGCAAAGATCGGCGCCGGCACTGCAGAACTTCCGGGGCTCGGTCGAATCTTCGATCATCGATGGGACGACTCGAATGAGCTTGTGACGCTTGGTCAACTGAGTAGCGCCGAAGTAAACAAGCTAACCGGTGGGCTAATCAACGAAGCCGTAGACGTGAGACTCAACGCACTGCTGGCGCCTGGTGTTTACGATACGGTCCTGGTTTTTGGCGCTACCATGCCGCACGAAGTAGCCGGCTTCGCGGGCGGCGCAAAGTATTTTTTCCCGGGTGTGGCCGGGCCCGAGTTAACTCACATGACTCACTGGCTCGGCGCGCTCGCAACGATTGAGCAGGTGATCGGACGTGTCGAAACACCGACGAGGAGAATGATCGAGGCTGCGGCCGCGTTCGTGCACGCTGAAGTTATTTCCTTCACGTCGGTCAACACGCGAGATGTGACCGGCCTCAAGACACATGCGCTCTTTGCCGGTGAGATTAAGGCAACGCTGCGGCGCGCAGCTGAAGTAAGCGCACAGGTCCACATCAAATACACTGGGCGCAAATACGCTCGAGTGTTGGCGCTGCTCGATGAGCATTACGACGAGCTCTGGGTAGGCGGAAAAGCCAGTTACAAACTTGGCAGCGTGATCGAAGAGGGCGGCGAGCTGATCATTTACGCACCGCACCTGAACAACATTTCCGCGACTCATGGAAAATTGATTGAGAAGTATGGTTACGCGCCGCTCGAGACTGTGCGTGAGATGGTGGAGTACTCGGATGAACTGCGTGCGAATCTTTGTGTCGCAGCACATCTGGCCCACGTGAGCTATGGGAGCGCGCTTGACCAGCATGGTCGCGTCACACCGCGTTTTCAGATCACGCTAGCTTCGTCTGTGCCCGAAGAAGTTTGCCGTCGAGTAAAGCTCGGATTTCTTGATCATCGCACGATCCGCAGAGAAGACTACGAGAACGATCCAAACACTTTGACGGTTGAGAATGCGGGGCGGGATCTTTATCTGGTAAACAAAGCTTCTTGAGGGAAGGGCCTAACCACAAAGACCACCACCGCACATCAGGCGGCAAAGCCGCGCATTATCTCTTACCTTTTAGCGCACGCTCAATCGCCTGTTCTACGAGCGGCGTCATTACCTGATAGCCCTTCTCATTCGGATGCAAGCCGTCATTGCTTAATTCGTCTTTTAAGAATCCCTTGTCGTCAATCATCGCTGAGTAGTAATCGAGATAAACAAGCTTGTTCTGCGTCGCGTAGTTTTTCATCCATTCATTGAGCGCCTTGATTTTTTCCGGCGGGCGGCGCGTGGTTTGATTCCGAGGCTGACCCTCAGCAGTCTTTTCGTAGTCACTAACGGGAAGCACGGAAGCGAGGACGACACGGATTCGATTCAGCCGGGCCAACTCAGCCATCGAGGTAACATTGTCTCCAATCGCCTCCAGTGTCATGGGGCCAGTATTGCCGGCGATGTCGTTCGTCCCCGCAAGAATCACCACTACGTCGGGCTTAAGCGCAATCACATCAGGACGAAAGCGAATCAACATCTGCGGCGTCGTTTGACCGCTGATCCCCCGGTTCACATAAGGCTTCCCGGGAAAGAAACCGCCATACCTGGGTTCGTCCCACGAATCGGTGATCGAGTCGCCCATAAACACCACACGTTTTTCGCTCTTAGCAGGCGGCATGACCTTCCCATTATGATCGCGGTAACGCGCGAGCGCTGGCCAGTCACTCAGCCGGGTTTCCAACCGCGTAACAGTAGCTTTTGCCTGTGTGCACTCAGGAGTTTCCAGGCTGGGAGTCGGCGATGGTTGCTGAGACTGCGCGACACCAATAACGGTGCTGGCAATCATGGCGGTGAGTAAGATGGCTAAACGAATCAATTTCAGTCCTGACCTCCGTTCGGATGAGCAATCACTGTGGAGACTGTTAGCGCCGGCCCTTCATTGACAATGACAAATAACTCTTGCGGACCGTGGACACCTATTGCCAGAGTCAACTCGATGTCAGCGGTTCGCGATGGGCCAGTAATGAAGGTGATTGTCGCGCTCACGGAAGTCCCTTGCTCCGCCACGGCCGACCTTCCGCACATCGGGCGGCTAAGCCGCGACGGTATTGCTAACAACGTTCCAGCCCATGACATCCAAATTTCGCGGTTAGAAAAGCACCACGCCCTTAAGGTAATGCGGCAAGCGCATGTCGTTTTCGAGTGCACCCTGCACGGCGTCCAATGACCTATACCGGTGTGTGATTATGGGAGCAACATTTATCGTTTTCCCTTCGATCAACTCCAATGAACGGGCGTAAACAGACGGCCGGCCATCGTCCCGAAAACCGCCCGAGGCGCCGACGGGTGTAACCAGAGTTGGCTCGCGAAACATCACGTTATTCAGAACACTTAAATCAACTCCAGCGTGGCCATGGCCGTAAAGCAGCACGGTCGCCTGCTTGCGCATCAGTCCGGGTATTGAAGCAATTGCCTTTCCCGCACCTGATGCCTCAATCACGTATTCAGCACCCCTGCCCCCCGTTTTCTCACCCACAACTTTCGCCAGATCAGGATCGTTAGCATCGACTACATCGTCGGCGCCGAAGTCTTTCGCAAACTGTCGCTTCCATTCCGTCGGGGCAGAAACCAGCAACCGTCCTTCATAACCAAGGACGCGGCGCAGGTATTGAGTGAACAACAACCCAGCAGGGCCCGCTCCACAGATCACCACGCTTCGCACGCGACGATCGCTGGAATCAGCGTTGATCGCGTAGCGAGTGTGTGCGCGTTGGACCGCATCCGAGGAATGAATGATGCAGCCGAGCGGTTCAACGAGCGCGGCTTCAGCTGGGTCAAGGCCTGAGCGAACAGGGAGGGCGTTTACGGCGGGCACACTTATGAACTCCGCGAGTGCACCGGGTAGTCCTGCGATTCCTTGTTCGCGATAAAACTCACATTGATGTGAATCTCCTGTTTGGCAGAATTCGCACGTTGGCGTTCGGCCCACACTGATGCAGTTCAAACCCTGGTCGACAGCCACGTGGTCACCGAGCTCCAGGTCGGAAACGGCACTTCCCTTCTCAACTACGTAGCCATTGAATTCATGCCCGAGTATTTGCGGCTCAACGTCGAGGGGAATTGGACGGCCATTCTTGTCATAGTTGTAGTTCGCGTGTCCCGAGAAGATGTGTGAATCGGTGCCACAAATGCCCACGGCCGCGACGCGCAGAAGGACATCTCGCGACGACAGCATCGGCTTCGGCACGTCGCGGAGTTCGAGCCGTCTGACATCAACAAGCACGCATGCTTTCATTGTCGCTGGTATTCGTTCAGGGATTGTTGTGGAAGCACTTACTCAACTACCTCAGTCGAATTGCGTTTCTCAGTCACCGATGATCCGCGAACCGCCAACCGTGCGGTCGGGGATAAACAAGTTTCAGACATCTTCCTTGTTCGTACAGTTTCGTGTAATTCGTGATCGTACTTATCTAAACTAATCGAGGGATCCACGAAAACACACTAAACAACACGTAGGTTTTGCGGACTGTAACCGCGAGCGAGTCAGGGCGATTGCGGCGCCGCGCTGGTCGAGAGTAAAGCAACCTTGGCCGGCTGCGTCAGCAAAGCGTCCATCTGTCTGGCGAAAGTGACGAACTCTTCGCGCTTTCTCAGTCCGCGCGAAGGAAAGACCAGGGTGGTGTTATTCTTCGAGTTACCGGCGCTTGAGAGAATGGGCTCGCTGCTCTCCTGATCCCACGCGCCAGCGACATACCACCGCGCGATTCCATTGGTGAGTTGAACGCGAGCGAGATAGTTGTCGGCGTCCTGAGGTAAAGGTGACGAGCTTTCGACTGGTGGGGGCAGGAAAATCGCGAGACCTAAATTCTGATCAGGCGTTGACTCGGTTGCGGTGGCCCCGGTCTTTAACACCTGGTGTCCCCACGTTCCGACTATCTCTAACGCAGCGCCAACCTCCGACCTGGTGATTTCAGACAGTCCAGGCTTTCGTGGCAGACCTGTAACGAACACGAGGCCGTCTGCGTTGGTGGCGCTAATCCGATGTTCAAAGCCTCGCTCGCCGGCCCAGATTGTCATGCGACTGGTTAGATCGACGGAACGATCTCCGACTTTCCACCCTTTATAAATCAATTCGACCATAGATCGTACTGGGCCATCAGAAACTATGCGCCACGTGCGGTCGCCGACTTCGGCAACCTTCACCACTTTTCCTTCAACCAGAGCGCCGACCGCTCCGAGTCCGAGCGCATTACCAATCTTGTATATGTCCCGACCAAACGGTGATTCTTCGTGGTAATCGTATTCGGGTGAACCAAACATCTCGAGATAGAGACCCGGGCGCCGCTTTCCGAAAAGATCAATGGCGTTTCTCTTATCGAAGTAAAGCCTCCATGCTGTAATGTCCGACTCCCAACCCATGCCTTCAAACCTGGTCGCAAATTTCGCATGAGTGCGTTGCGGATAACTGCTGCGCAAACGCGCAATCGTAGCCTGGTCGCCATAGGAAATGGTGACGATGCGAGTCTGTTTTGGTTTCAAATCGATCTGAAATGCGAGTTCGTCAATTTTATGATCGCCATCGAGGTCGTCGGCCTGGGAGGCCAATTCTGTTGCTTGTAACGTTCTCGTGTCTTCGTCGGCGGTTGCAGCATCGCTGGTCGTGATAATTACCGCGGCCGGTTTGAAATCTGGCGCAATGCGGCGCAACTCCGCCACGTTAACCACAACGTTTTCTGCTTTTCGGTTATCGCTGGTGGGATTAGTAACAGATAACTTAATGACTTTGGTTCCAGAGGCGGCGGCTGTCCCCGAGGACACCGCACCGATGATGATGATTGCGAGTAACAAGCGCTGCATTGTTTTTGTCATTGTAAGACCCGAAGGGAGAATTTCACCAACAAAAGCAGAGCGGCACTCCCCTCCGCCCCACGTTTCGCAACATTATTCTGACAGACACATTTTGCACCTTGAATCTTACGTCTTGAGCATCTGGTCCATAACCCGCGAAGTGCGTGCACCCGATTCGCCCGTGCTCGGACATTTACCCTCTCCAATCAATTCATTCACCACTGTTTGAATTAACGGCTGCGCGATGTGTGGAGGGTAGTCAAACGGGTAATCCTGAACTATGTCGTTGGCCTTGCTCAGCCTGACAGGCGTAGCGTCGAACGTGGAAAATGAAATTTTGCCCTTGCTGCCAACAATCTCCGTCAGATCGCATTTCTCATACGCGCTAAAACACCACGTGCCGGTTCCGTGAACTCCTGATTTAAACCTAAACGTACCCGTCACGATGTCCTCAGCCGGGTATTCTGCTGCCTGGTTTGAAGCCAGGCCATGCGCCTCAACAATTGGACCAAGCGCGTAATCGAGAAAGTCCAGTGTGTGTGACGCCAGATCTACAAAGTGTCCACCGCCGGCGATTTCCGGCATAACGCGCCAAGGTAGCGACTCAACAGAGGGATCGGCAGCCGCCGCTGGTTGAAAGAGAGTGACGTTTACGAAACGAATTTCACCGATCGTGCCCGACTCGACGAGTTGCTTAATCTTGAGAAAACGCGGCAAAGCTCGCCGGTAATAGGCCACGAGCAATGGCACACCCGCGTTGCGACAGGCATCAATCATTTCCTCACACTCACCGAAGTTAAGCGCCATCGGTTTTTCAACGTAAACCGGCTTGCCTGCTGCTGCCGTCATGATTGCGTAGAGCTTGTGAGATGAAGGCGGGGTGGCGACGTAAACCGCATCAACTTCCGGATCATGAATCAGCGCAGACGCATCGTCGTACCAACGCGGCACGTTATGCCGCTCGGCATAGTCCTTCGCCAAATGACCATTGCGACGCATCACCGCGACTAATTGTGAATGCTCCGATTTCTGAAATCCCGGACCACTTTTGATTTCAGTTACGTCGCCGCAACCAATGATTCCCCAGCGGATTGTCTTCATAAGACGGCTATTATTTTAGAGCGAATCGAGACGGGGCAGTAGCCCGACCGTTAGGCAGGACGTTACCCTCCCAAACGAACGCCCTCCCTAACGGTCGGGCTACTGCCCCGGTTCGATCAAACCACGTCGAGAGTAGACACATCAACAGGAAAGTCAACGAGGATTGTTTCTACGAGCGGGACCAAACCTGCACAATCACACTCGAAGTCTTGTTGGCGGTTACCATTCAAAACCTACCTCATTTACGTGGATGCGCCGCGCGGGTTTCATGTATAAAGAACCCGCCGATCCCGCACTCGAAGTGCTGGGCTATCATCAATCGTCCGCGAGAGCGAGCTTTGTAACCTATCGAGGTATCACTGAGTGCATCTGTCATTTCTTCTTTTCTTAATCACCGCCGCTGTGGTTTCCAACGTGGCCACAACCCGGCCGTCGTCTGCCCAACAGCGGAACCAGAATTTCCGGCAGTCAAGTCTCAAGTCCAACACTCAATCGGATGAAATCGTACGCGTCGATATCGATAAGGACGGACGTCCGGACATCATTGAGCGCTGGTGGAATGGGAAACGCGTGCGCTGGCTGGATGAGAACGGTGACATGCTCGCTACCGATACGCGCGGCGATCAGATCGCAGACGTACTTCAAGTAGACAAAAACGGAGACGGAGTTTATGACGGCCCAAACGATTTAAACGTTAAGTGGGCCGACAATGACCACGACGGCAAACCCGATCTCCAGGCGTGGGTCACCCATTCGCCCGAATGGTCCAAAGACAATTGGAACACCAGCGGTTCTCATTGGATGCTATTCATTGACGTCGAGAAAGACGGCGTACTTGGCTGGCTCGACTGGGAGAAGTTTGATTTTAGCAACGACAACTGGGGATACACGGGAACCACAAACTGGCTGCCCGATTACAACGGCGATGCAGTGTTTCTGAAAATACACCGTCCACCGCAATCACTGCCCGACCCCCGGCTTAATTGGGAGAATCCGTTTGCCTTTTATGATTTCGATGGTGACGGCGCCAGCGAGATGGCGATGCGCTGGCTAGACCCCGTTCCTCCGCTCGAGCAGGGGCTAACGAAACTCTCGGGCATCCTCGATGAGGCCTTCGTTACTTTCGATCTGGATAACGACACAACAAGAGGAAACGAGACAGACTACGACATGTCTCTTCGTGGCGCAGGTGGGCCCGGAGTGCCTTACCGTTCGTTCGTGCAGAAGTATCCTGCGCTGAAAGGCAATCCAAAATTCGACGCCTGTTTCCAATGGAACAACTGGCGACAAATCGACGAGCTCATCTACATGCCGCACGCGCGCAGCTACGACTCGTTCTTTTCTGCTGGCTGGACCAGCATGTATTTCGTGTTCGACGAAGACGACGATGACCATCGCTGGGAACGCGTGGAAATGTACTATCCGATGCATGGCTTCGGTGGCCCGAAGGAAATTGATCTTTACTCAACCAAGCGTTGGCGGCGAAGCAATTACGCGCAGGAAGACATGGTTGCCGAGAGCGAACGACCCGGAATCGCGGGCCACCCACAGGCAGACTCGCTTGGCGATCGCGGCGAATTTGATGAAGACAATTCGGGCGGCGGCAAACTCTACATGGGCGTCTTCGACCGGAAGCTACACCTGGCCGGCGCCGAATGGGGCGCATGGCTGGTCGACAAGAACGGGGAGTTTCACGGCGGCGTCAAGACGCCATCTCCCAAGCCACGCGCGCCCGTTGTAGGCGAGGTAGTTAAGTACACCGACACGGATAACAACGGCTTTCTTGATACCATCGAATACGACTACGACGGCGATCGCACGATTGATTTGCGCGTGTCGCTACTGGATTACAAAAGCTCAAGTCAACCGCACCCGGACGTGTCGCCGCTCATTGACACACACCGTGAAGGCTGGAAGGGTTTGAATTCAGTGTTGACGCGACTGGCCAACCAGTCCTGGCAGGAGGCATTGACAGTTTATCGCGCAGCATGGCGACGCGGGCTCACCACGCCAGAAACTGACAAGCTGGCATTCGCCTCATCGATTGGTGAGCGACACGACCACGGCTACTGGTTAAAAGAGAAAACTTTTCGCCAACTGCGAGCGCGCCTGCAGGAAGCAAAACAGGCCGAGCCAGCCAAAGCAGCAACGCTCAACGCGCTCGACAAAGAGCTGACGCGAACTTACTACCTGGGACAGTTTGACGCTTACGCGCGGTTGATTGCCCAGGTGCCGGCAAAGTAGTGAAGAGACAGGTAACAGGCGTATAGAGTACAACCTTTAGGTTGCCGCTTCGCTACCACGCTGAATAGCTTGTTACGCACCACGCAAGCTAAAGCTTGTACTCTGTACGCCTGTAGTTTCAGCGTCCCAAGGCCGGCGGGCACGCAGCCCACACCTCAAGGGCCGAAGCGGCGGCGACACTCAGACGAGTTCATGAAGCCGTTGATCATGGTCCGGTAGTCGCCTTGGTCTGCTGAATCTGGCGCGCCCTTTGTCGACGGACGACCTTTGTCGACGGACGCCTCCCTGGAGTGCGGTGCCTTGTCACCGCTTTGGCCCGCGGCGGCTTGGCGCCGCTTCCTATCGACAGGGGGGTGATCTAGTGGTGGTGCGTGTAGGCGCCGCGAGCTGCGACAAGTCGCAGCAGGCCAAAGCGCCGACAAGGCGGCGCACTCCAGGGAGGCGCCCTGTCGACTGTCTTATTCGTTACGCCGCAAGCTAAATCAGGTTGCCGCCGTCCCAAGAAGCCAGGATAGTCTAATTCGCAACGTCGCAACCTGAAGCTTGTACTCTATACGTCTGTCATCGAAACGTTCACAGCGACAACACGCCAGGCAAAACGTAGCTGCGCCTTTCGACTTCAACAGAAATAGACGGCCAGTCTGGACTGGCGGTAATTATTTCAATCCGATCCCCAAAAGCAATACAAGTCTCTTCAACCTTCGATCCGGTGATTGACGGATTCCAGGCGAAGGCCTGTCCGTTTTCCACTTTCTCCGTGTTCAATGGATGGGCAACCCAATCGCGCGTTCGATATCCAGCTGCCCCACCCTGGTGATGAAGATGTTCTTCTCCCGGGAAACCAACCTCACCGTACGCGCGTGCTGCGACTGCATAAAGCTCGCTGCCCGTAATTCCCGGCCTGGTAGCATCGAAGAGGGCTGCATTTACAAATGCACTCCCACGAGTACGAACATCCAGGTCTTCAGGAATTGCGCCGTGGCAAACAATTCGAGTCAGCGAGGCAACCAGTCCCTGTCGGCGAGCGCACACAACAATCATCACGACCTTTTTCCATTTTAGATCAGTCGGCACGGGATGCCGGAAACGTTTCAGACGATCATCCGCGGCCACGAGTGTAACTATGGGAAACGCGTTTACAGCCGTCAGCGCTTCGATGGTGCGGGCGGCTACTTCCTTCTCCGTGATCCCCGGTTCCAGGTTGCGGGCCACATCGCCTAACGCTAGACCAGCATCCTTGCCCAGCGATTTAAATCTATCGATCTCATCTTCGGTAAGCTGGTAGCGAGCGCGCGCAATGTCGCCTTCAATCAGACGCAGGCCCTCAGCCGAAATCAAATCACTTCCGATCGGTAAGCTTGCTGTCATCAGCGACCGCGCGGTTTGGGCAATGAGGGATGGGTTGCCCTTCTCTTCTTCCCACGGGAAATCGACAGGCTCGTAACCTTGACGTTCAAGTTCTTCGGTCATGAGCCGTTCTATTTCGATCCTATTGGCGATGACGAAACGCTTGCCGTCGCCGCGCAAAAGTAACGTGCCGGCGCCGGCTTCACGGCTCATGTCAGTGGCGTTTCTGCCACCTGCCGTCAACCAGGCGAAGTTAGGTTGCGAATTGATCAGGACACCGCCCAATCCGGCTTGAGACATCAAGCGAAGTAGCCGTTCAGTTTTGATTTGGATTTCTTGCTGTCGCGACATGATGATTAAAGTTACTTTATAAGCCCTTGGATCCCAACTTGGCGGGATATATCCGACATCTTCAGGATTGGGAACTCTCAACGTGCGACTATACAAGCGGTATCTTTCCCTGAGTGTTGTGATCAACGACAAGCTGAAGGAAGCTCTGATTAAGTTGGCTTCAGAGCCCGCGGAGCGGCCGATGGCGTAAAGCCTGGGGTGAAGCGAAGCGAAACCCCAGGGGCCAGTGTCGAAAATAGAAAGAGTCCGCGGAGCCGCCGACAGTCGAATCATCATGATTGGCGTTAGTAAATCAAACCGCAATCGGCCGCTCCGCGGGCTCCGAGGGTTTTGTGTGAACGATCCTGGGGTTTCGCTGCGCTTCACCCCAGGCTTTATGCCAACGGCCGCTCCGCGGACTGAATGCAAAAGACCTGTGTTACTTGATCAGAGGCTCCTGAAGCATGTCGGACATTGACGAGAATTATCCGCTAAGTAGGACTTGCACAAATTCGGCGAAGCCGAATAAATCAGAACCGGAAGCGATGGCGACCGGGTCGATGTTCATTCATAAAGGCGATGGTTGACAGTGAAATCCTTGGTTTTTCTTACCAACGGGGCCCGGTCGCTACCGCTCCCGGTTCTGATACCGCTTCGCGAACCCCTTCACTCGACTTCTTGTGCAAGCTCGTTAAGTAGTTTAACCGGTGCTCGGCTTCCTATCCGCGAACTGATCCATCGTATTATCTGACAGAGAAAAATTTCCGATGACACACGCGATTGAAATTCATGACTTGCGAAAGGTTTACCGCAGCAAGAGCGGTGATCCGGTTAAGGCCCTGGATGGTGTTTCGTTTCAGGTCCCGCAAGGCCGCATCCATGGCTTGCTCGGTCCAAACGGAGCGGGAAAGTCCACCCTGGTAAAAATTCTCAGCACCATCACTCCTCCATCCTCCGGCCAGGCTTCCATCATGGGCTTCGACGTCGTTAGCCATTCGTTAGCGGCGCGAAAGCAACTTGCTGTAGTTCTTCAGCAGACGGCAACGGAGAGTCTTCTAACAGTCCGCGATAATCTTCTGGTTTATGCCTACCTGCACGGGGTCAAACCTGCGGAAGCGAAGCAAAGGATGAAGGCCGTAGCCGAGGAGTTTGAACTTGACGGAATGATGCGTGACACCGTGCAGGAACTTAGTTTGGGAATGAAACGGCGAATCCAGGTAGCCAAGATCTTCATGCTTGACGCTCCGGTGATCATACTAGACGAGGCCACCACCGGCATGGACCCATTAATGAAACGCCGCGTGATGGATCGCCTTCGTGACGAGGCGCGCAACGGACGGACCATCCTGCTCACCACTCAGGTGTTGAGCGAAGCAGAAGAACTGTGCGAAAGCATCATGATACTCGATCGTGGCCAGTCGATGGCGTCAGGAACCTTACCCGAGTTACGCAAGCTTTCAACCCGCATGTTTCGTGTAAGTCTGACTTTCGCCGAAACCAATGGCGACCTGGTGGGCCGGCTTGAAGCGCTCAAACCCGAGACACTGGAGGTGAACGGTAAGACTGTTGAGATGGTATTCCGCGGCGAAGAATCATCGCTTCTGGGAAACCTGGCAAACATCTCGAAGGACACACCGATTCTTCAGTTTGAAGTGCGAGGCCCAACTCTGGAGGAAATATTTATCGCCTTAATGAAGGAGACGAGATGAGCGGGATAACTGCGGTCTTCTTTCGCGACTATCGTCAGCGGATGACGAACATTGGATTCGTGTTCTGGGATCTCTTTGTGCCCCTCGCCTATCTGGTCCTGTTTGGAGTTGGTTTCGAACGCATGATGACGTCGACCATACCCCTGGCGGGTCAGGCTTTCAGCTACACGACGTTTCTGGTTCCCGGTGTTCTTGGCATGGTCACCTTCTCGGTAGCGATGAACACATCGTGGGGGTTTTTCATGGACAAGGATTCGGGAATTTTTTACGAGCTGCTCACCTACCCCATTACGCGCGCACAGCTACTAATCGGTAAGATCAGTTTTAACGTCCTGCTTGCCGTTATCGGATCCGGGCTGGCAATGGTTCTTGGTGATGTAGCATTGGGGGCTTCAATTCGTTGGGAGTTATTACCGTTAACCTTTGTCATCGTCGTTGCGTCAACTGCATCCTGGTTTTTCCTGTTCAGCGTGTTTGCCATTCAGTTAGCTCGGATGGACGCGTTCAACACTGTGGTGAGCGCCGCGTATATTCTGTTGATGTTTTTCAGCTCGATGTTTTATCCATTGGACAACTTGCCGAGTTGGTTTCGCATACCCGCTTACCTTAACCCGATGACGTGGCAGGTTGATCTGCTTCGTTTTAGTGTTCTCGGCGTCGGATCACCGAGTTCACTGTTGCTCGAAGGGGCAGCACTCCTAATATTTGCGTTCGTTTGTTTGGTGCTTGCGGTTCGTGCGCTGAACCGCGCGGCGTAGGAAGATACGCACTTTCGGAAAATGCGCCGCTTGGCGTTCCACTTTGCTGGTTTGATTTCAGAAAAGGTGGAGGAAACATCCACCGAGCTGGGAAGCCGGCGCACTTCTTTGCACAAAAAAGTCTCGAGCCGGTTCGAAGCGGAGCGTTGAAAAACGTACAAAGGCTCGTATTAGTGCCTATTGTTTCGCAAGATTCGCAGATCGTTTGTTTAAGGTTCGGGGCCAATACCATCCACGAATTTCCACACGAACGAACACCAAATAAGAGTTTTTGTGCAAAGCCGTGGCGTGAAGGCAGCTTCGCAGGCTGGTTCATACTCAGGCCTCTTCTATATGTGTGTTGCCGCACGGATGGGTGCGCGTTTTTGTCACATACTCAGTCAAGGCCAAATCCAGAAAGGTGTTTTATGACTAGCCCCCTCATCCTCGTCGTAGAGGACGTGCACGAGACTCGGGACGGCATTGAGAGATTGCTGAAGGCCGACGGCTATCGAGTCGGATTAGCGAGAGATGAACAAGACGCGATAGAGGGCGCCCTGCGAGAATCCCCGGGACTGATTCTAGTTAGTTTGGCTGGGTTACCGCGCGAGGTTATCGAGACCGCTCATCGCATCCGCGAGCGTTCGGCAGTAGGTGAAAACGTGCCAGTCGTTGTTTTCTGCATTGAGGAAATTGCCGAGGGTGATGAAGTTGAGATCGGCCAGAATGTACATGTTACGCGACCCGACAACTTCAATCAGTTGAGGAGTCTCCTCAGTCGTCTGCTGAAACAGGTTCCACAGGCTGCTTGATGGCCTGTGAGGCGGTTAACCTATTACGCCAGGGCCATTGAAAAATCCGTTTCCGTAAGGGTGAAGCGCTTAACGCCTGACACGCGGGCAGCGAGCGCGCGAGCACATCGTCTACGTCGAGATACTGCCTGGATGAAACTGAATACAGAGCCGGGTGGACACGCTTCTCCGGCTCCGGAAGAGCCAACTTGGCTCCGGGCTCGAGATCGACAGTGTCTGGATTCTTCAAGACAATCATGTCAGTTAAGTAAAGTGGTTAGGGCGGCTCCGCTTTGCGCCGGAAAAACGAACTCGTTGATTCGGCCAAGCAAGGCCTCGAGGTCGGGTTTAATGACGTAGGCATTCGCTCCTGCCTCGATCCCCTTCTGTTTGTCGGCTTCATAACCTGCGCCAGAGAAGAAAAGGATCGGGGTGTTCGCATCCACGTGGCGGACTCGGCGACACAGCTCGAAACCATCGAGATCGGGTAAGGTTGAGTCCAGTAAATAGAGATCGAACCTTTCGGCTTGAATCGATGACAAAGCTTCGGCCGCAGTTCCAACTGTGGTTGCATCGATCGATGCCATCTGCAGAATCTGACTTAACATCTCACGAGAGTCTTCATTGTCCTCGACATACAGAACACGCGGCCGGGGGGTAGACGTCATTTTGGGTTCCTTAACTTCAAATGGGGACGTTATCGCATGTGGCGAGGATAGAACACGCCCGAACATTGGTCTGTACGGCAACACACATATAAAACACACCATGTGTGCGATTTCACCCAGGTTAGGATTGGCGTCCATCCCTGTCGGACGTTTAGGAATCCAAGGGGTGCGTCACTCCAAATTACGCCTGTGTGTGATGGCGCACAGACGTCCAGGCCTGCCTAGCTGTAGTTTGTGAAAATCGCTATTTTCAGGGGAGAATTCAATGTCACTTATCGATCCAACAACAATTGGAATGTTCATCACAGATCGACAGGCAAGCTCGGCCTGGTCGTTTGCATCCTGGATTGTGCTCGGTTTGATCACCGGCTTCATCGCCAGCGTAATTCTCAACAAGACAGGTTACGGTAGAGGTCGCGACTGCCTCATGGGGATTGTTGGGGCAATAGTGGGCGGTTTCCTGGCTAATTTAATAGGAACACCTGGTGTAGCCGGTCCGGATTTCTATAGCCTGATTGTGGCGGTGGTTGGAGCCGCAGTGTTCATGTTCGTTTATCACGCTCTGTTTCGCCAGGGTCGTTTCCTTCAAATGAGATGAACACAGGCAGTTGATTCCAGCATGAGCGTTCACATCAAACGCGCCGAAACACTAAACGGTGGATTCCGCGTGAAGGTTGTTCATGAGACAATTTCAACAAGGAGTAAAAGCTATGAATGAAGCCACAAAGCAAAGCGTGGATTCCAACTCTGCCGAATTCAATGAAGGCGTTGAAGACGGAATGAATTCCACAAAAAACACGCAGAACTGGAATGCCGGTAATGAACTGGGACAGGAACTGAAAGCTGAAGCTGAGGACGAGAAGCCGGCGTTTAGCAGCGCCTCTGAAGAATCCGGAACGCCCCTTTTTGCGAGCCGACCTGACGGAAACAATCAGGGAAACGACCAGGATGAAAAGGATGAAACAGAAGAGTAGGCAAGGCTTCAAGTGCTTGCTAGGCAACTGGCGCTGCGTGTGACGCGACTATTTGCCAGGAGTGCTCCTGCAATTTTTCCAACACATTGGTGTAGTTGTACGCACCGCTAATATCGTGACCTCTGTATTGCCCCTTCATCATGAAGCGTCCGGCCATCACGGCCGTCTTGCCGTAAAATTTGACTGACATATCTTCCGTTGAGAGCGACTCGAAGGCGAGATTCCCAGACTTGATGTCTGCGAGCGCCTGCTCCTTGTTGCTGAATTGAGCAAAAGGAAAAGTAAAGATGAAGCCATCAGCCCAGATCCGGGAGAATAACTCAGGATCTCCGTGCATATAGGCCGCGACCCATCCACGATCCAGGTCTCTAAACTCCTCGTCAATCTTTGGTTTGCGATCTAATTTCTTACCCATTGCGCCTCCTAAGGCTAACTCTACGGCGAGGAATAGCAACGGCCGCATCTGCCGGCGGAGCAATCCTCATATGATCCATCGAATGGAGATTACACGCGGCCCAGGAAGAGATCTGATGACGCTATTCCCGATGTCGGAGGTGATTTCTAATGCGGAGCTAACACGTTATAGCAATCCGAAGGCGAACAGTCTGTGCGGTAGCACACATAGCGCGAAGAGTGAACATGAGATCGACGTCAATGATTCAGTTTAGTGGGGCCAGGTCTGTTGATGATCGTGAAGAGCTGCTGGATTTATCCGAGCAACCGGTCAAACTCATCTTTGACCACCTGGTAACATTCGCAGGCAGTCTCTTCCAGCTTCTGCCGGTCGAGTATGGTTATGCGGCCACGCACATAACTAATCGCTCCCGAATCCTGAAGGCGCCCGGCAGCGACAGTAACGCCTTCGCGGCGGACGCCCAGCATGTCAGCGATCAGCTCCTGGGTCATTATCAACTCGTCTGACTGAATACGGTCGTGGCTTAGCAATAACCAACGGCAGAGTTGCTGTTCGACCGTGTGAAGCCGGTTGCAAACGGCCGTTTGAGATATCTGTGTGATTAGGGCCTGGGTATAGCGAAGCAGCAACTGTTGGAATCTTCCACCTCGGGCGAATTCATCCTGGAGCAATTTCGCCTTCATCCGTATGGCGCTGCCTGCGCTCTGTACGACGGCCCGGTTGGGCATGGTGCCGCCCCCCATGAAAAGGGCGATCCCTACCACGCCGTCGTTACCGGTTAAGCCCATCTCAGCGCTGGTACCGTTTTCCATCGTGTAAAGCAAAGAGACAATTGAGGTGATAGGAAAGTAAACGTAGTCCAACTGGCCACCGAATTCATAGACAACTTCGCCGAGAGAAAAAGGCACTTGCTGAAGTTGCGGAAGGAGCCGTTGATAGTCCTCTGGTGGCAGTGCGGCCAGTAGGCGGTTTTCGGCTGGCTCACTCAATCTGGATGTTTGGGACATGCTGCTCTTTAAATTATTAACAACGCCAAAATAGCGAGGATCGGAGACTTTGGGGGCGTTTTAACCGTCAATATAAGCATAGATGACGCGCGTAGCATATCACGCGATGGAGGGCCTTGGAAGTTTACATACGCTATGTAGTGCGTGTGTACTATATGCTCCCTTTGACATATAACCCTACGAAGCGTAAGGTTTGGTGGAACAGAGACCAGCTAACTCCATTCTCAGCTTTTCTGGACCCGCCAGACCGTCTGAAACCTACAGCTCAACTACCAAAACGTCAGGGTGTTGTAACGCCGTCTGTTAGATTGCGGACCGCCCCCAGAGGACCCCTGCGGCTATTAACTAACGATCCGCAAACTAACAATTTGCGTTACTGATGTGAACGCACGTCATCAGGGCACGCCAAACCCCCGCCCCGTAGACCTCAAGCTTTTGGTAGTGAATCAAGAAGGAGATCGAAAGAAGTTATGACGACGAATATTCAACCACTGCATGATCGCGTGATTGTGAAACGCATTGATGAAGGCGAGCAGGTTCGCGGCGGCATCATTATTCCCGACTCGGCGAAAGAGAAACCACAGGAAGGTGAAGTGATTGCCGCAGGCCTTGGCAAATACAAGGAAGACGGCACCCGCCAACCCCTGGACGTTAAAACCGGCGACCGTGTTTTGTTCGGCAAGTACAGCAGCTCGGAGATTAAGATCGACGGTGAAGAACTGTTGATCATGCGCGAGGATGAGATTCTGGGAATCATTCAACGCGCGGGTGCAGCTGCCGGCGGCAGGAAAAGCAAGTAGGTTTTGGTGTAACGCAAACTGTTAGTTTGCGGACGCTTGCATTACACGCAGCGTCGCATCCAACCAACGACACGCAAACTAACAGTCTGCGTAATGAGATCTGGAGAAAAGAAAAAGATTATGGCAAAGCAAATAATTCATGGTGAAGAGTCTCGGGCGGCAATTTTGCGCGGAGTGAATCAGCTCGCCGACGCAGTAAAAATCACGCTTGGACCAAAGGGCCGCAACGTTGTTCTCGATAAGAAATACGGCAGCCCGACAATCACGAAAGACGGTGTGACTGTTGCGAAAGAGATCGACCTGAAAGATCCAACGGAGAATATGGGCGCGCAGATGGTGCGCGAAGTAGCGTCGAAGACGAGTGACGTCGCGGGCGACGGCACAACTACTGCGACTGTGCTGGCCCAGGCAATCTTCCGCGAGGGTGTGAAAACTGTCGCCGCCGGCGCGAACCCAATGGCGTTGAAGCGCGGCATCGATAAGGCAGTTGAGCGAGCGACGGCAGCGATTAAGAAAATGTCTAAGCCGGTCGCGGGCGAAATGATTGCGCAGGTCGGCACGATCTCCGCTAACGGCGATGCGGCTATCGGCGAGTTGATTGCCGAAGCAATGGAGAAGGTGGGAAAAGACGGAGTCATTACGGTTGAAGACGCGAAAACGATGGAAACGGATTTGGAATTTGTCGAAGGGATGCAGTTTGATCGAGGCTACTTGTCGCCATACTTCATTACCAACCCGGAGAAGATGGAAGCCGTACTCGAGAATCCGGTAATCCTGCTCAGCGAAAAGAAGATTGCTTCGATGAGAGACTTGCTGCCGATTCTTGAGCAAGTCGCCAAGCTGGGCAAACCCATTTTGATCATTGCCGAAGACGTCGAAGGGGAAGCTCTCGCGACACTGGTGGTTAATAAACTGCGAGGCACGATCAACGTGGCTGCAGTTAAAGCTCCGGGCTTCGGCGATCGTCGCAAGGCGATGCTTGAGGACATTGCAGTTCTCACCGGCGGCAAAGTCATCAGTGAAGACCTGGGTATCAAACTCGAGAACGTTAAAGTTGAGGATTTGGGCCGGGCCAAGAAGGTTACGATCAACAAAGACAACACACTAATCATCGATGGCGCCGGCGACACAGACGCACTGCGCGCACGCGTAAAAACTCTGAAGGCGCAGATTGAAGACACTTCGTCAGATTACGATCGCGAGAAACTGCAGGAGCGTCTGGCGAAACTAGTCGGCGGAGTGGCCGTTATTCGCGTCGGCGCAGCCACTGAAACTGAACTCAAGGAAAAGAAAGCGCGGGTCGAAGATGCAATGAACGCCACCCGGGCGGCGGTTGAGGAAGGTATCGTAGCGGGCGGAGGCGTGGCCTTGATTCGCGCGGCCAAGGCGCTGGACAAGTTCAAAGTTTTCGAAACTGATGAAGAGGGCGTTACCGACGGAGACCCGGACGAGCAGATTGGCGTGAACATCGTCAAGCGTGCCTTGGAAGAGCCGCTCCGTCAGATCGTCGCAAACGCAGGCAAAGAAGGTGCAGTCATTGTTGAGAAAGTTCGGGCCAGCAAAGATGCAAACTTCGGCTACAACGCTGCTACTGAGACTTTCGAGGACCTCGTGGCCGCGGGGATTATTGATCCCGCAAAAGTCACGCGGTGCGCGCTGCAAAACGCAGCGTCGATCGCTGGTTTGATGCTCACCACCGAAGCCTTGATTTCAGAGCTTCAGGGTGACGACAAGCAGGGTGGAATGTCCGACGGCATGGGCATGTAGAAACGGGGCAGTAGCCCGACCATCAGGGAGGGCGCGCTCTACGGGCAGTAGCCCGACCATTAAGGAGGGCTCCAACTATTAACGCCCTCCCTGACGGTCGGGCTACTGCCTTTTACGCAAACTGAGCTTCATCTGCGGATGGTCCGTAAAGCGCTGGGACCTTCGCGCCGAGCAAACGCAAATACACCGTCATCTGCCCGCGGTGATGTGACCAATGATTGATTGAGTCCTGAATCATTAAGTAGCGGGGCAACTCCATGACCACTTGTCCCCGCGCAAGTAAACGCCAGGACGTGTTCAGGAAGTCGTCAGTCGTCTGCTCAAAAGCCTGGCGTGCGCCAGTCGCTGCCTTATCGAGCGCCTCCACCAACTCTCCGCTAGTGTCCATTCGTTTCTGTTCCATCTTGGAACCGTCGACTGGCGCCACATCCAGCTCGTCCTGCGTCATGATCATGTCAATCCACTGAGGAATCGTCGCCACCATGTTTGCCAGATAGCCAAAGACCATCGACTTCTCGTGCGGCTTCCAGTCGTACTTCCCTTCGGGTACCTGCTCCAACGCACGACGCGAACGCCCCACCTCACGTTCAAACTCTTCAAGTAAAAACTCCGTCAGTTTCATGGGCTTCACCTCACCTGTATGTTGCTTTCAGTTTGGTGCAAACTACGTCATCGCGACACCGCATGGCAAGCCACGAAATGATCCCTGTTTTGAAGTCAATACTCGGCTCGCTGTAACGGTGGGCGCTCAGTGCTATGACTTTGAATTTCAAATGATTGGCCAATTGTCCATCGTTCAGTGCGGATATGTCGTGAAACTATCGTCACGGCTCTGCCGCCGGATGTGCGGCGAGGGCTCTGCCCCGCCGAATTGGCTAAGGAGTCCTGGGGCTATGCCCCTGGTCCGAGCTCTGCTCTATCTGATCCGCGCCGCCCTTCGCCAAAAGATGAGTTCTTTGTCAACCGACAGTGGCTCATCCTCCAGCGGACAACCTTGCCAAATGCGCGCGCTGGACCAACGATAATCCGATGGCCGCTCCGCTAAGCCAGCGCGTACTGGGTTCAGATGTATATAGTTGACCTTCTCCATAAACATCCCCTCACTAAAAATCGGAAGCACATTCTTTTCTGTTTGCCACAGTGAGTACTTATAGTTTCGGTCCATCTCATGGTGGGCCAACTTCTCTAACGACTTCAAGTAGTTGTTTACTTTTAGAGAATCGATTATTCGTCTGGCTGTTAGCCCTTTTAACACACGAAGGACATCTGACGTCGTTGATGGTCGACTGGTAAGGAGGTGTAAGTGATCGAGCATTACAACATATGCAAATAGCAAAAAGCCTGCAGACTTTCGCGCTTCATCAATCGAGCGACTTATTAGTTCCTTCATGTCGTCTCGGCGAAACACTGGAAGTCTATCTTTCGTAACCAGAGTGATGTAGAGGACCGGGGAGTCTTGTGAAATGACAAAACGGTGGGCCATTGGTAGCTCTCCTTTACCTGAGAATGGTTCCAACCTACTGGTCTTCCAGATCTGGGTAAAGGGTGAAGCTCGAACAAGGTGTAAATCGGAATACAAGTTTTCTTTCATCATGGGGCGAGCCCGCACGAGGGGCATAGCCCAACTTATGAAGCCCAGCTTTCGGCGGGGCAGAGCCCGCGCCGCACATCCGGCGGCTAAGCCGTATCTAAGATGCAAGGTCTCGGAAGATGATGGATATTGTATTCTTCGGGTTTAGAAGATGAGCGAAACCATAGCAATCATTATTGGCGTTGTCCTTCTCGGTGGGTTAGCCTTCGTTCTTTATAAGGAAGTCCGCCGGGCACCTGGGCCAAAGAAGTGGGGTCATACTCCGCATTGGAAGAAAAGACTCCGAGTCACGTTTGCGGCCATTCCGCTTTTGCTCGGCTGCATTGTTTTTTGGGCATTCCTGGTTGAACCGAACCGTCTGGTTGTTCGTCAAGAGACGATTACAATAGCTAATTGGCCCCGGGAGCTTAGCGATCTAAAAGTAGCGGTTATCTCCGACATCCACGCCGGAGGCTGGTTCATCGACGACGATAAATTGCGATTAATTGTCGAACGCACGAATCAACTACAGCCGGACCTGGTGGTCATCGCGGGTGACTACATCTCAGGCGACAGTTCGACGAGCGACCGGATGGAGCCCGAGGTTTTTGCTGCTGTGTTAAAGGATCTGCGCGCCCCGTTCGGCGTTTACTCAGTCCTCGGCAATCATGACTGGTGGTGGGACGGTCCACGAGTGAGACGTGGTCTGGAGGCAAATGGCATCAAGGTACTGGATGATGAAGTATTTGAAGTTAAAGCCCGAGGCAGCTCCGTTTGGATTGCCGGTCTCGCCGATTTGTGGACACGGCCGCAACGCATCGAGCAAACAATCGCGAAGGTGCCTCAAGGCGCGCCCGTTATCGCGCTCACACACAATCCCGACATCTTTCCAAGGCTTCCCCGGCGGGTACAGCTTTTATTAGCTGGCCATACCCACGGGGGACAAATCAAGTTTCCGATTTTCGGAATGGTAGTTGAACCTTCAAGAGTTGGCGATCATTTCGCTCGCGGGCACGTTTTCGAAAACGATCATCATCTCTTCGTAACTACGGGAATTGGCACCAGCATTCTTCCGCTGCGCTTTGGTGTGCCGCCTGAGATAGTGGCGCTCACGCTCAAGTCGCAATAGACATATCATGCACAGCGCATTTACGACGCCCTACAAGTCTCCACGAAAAGAAAAACGTTCAGCCACAGAATCGTAATTCTATTTCGTCAACAGTGTCCCGACCGTGGGCAACGAACAATCCACAGATAGACACGAACAGTCACGAATTCCATCTCAGGAGTTAAGAACGTGCGTAATGGTGCACGGCTGTGAAGCATAACCGCACTGCAAAACTGTAGCCTGGGGCCGAAGCCGCCCGGGGGCACCCCAAACCCCAGTAAAACGTGGTGAAGTCACAAGAGATTTGTAGGGAATGGTAGTTGCCAGACAGTCTGCGACATCTATCGAACTCTCTTCGACGGCGTGGACATCCGTTAATCAAATGCCACAGGTCTGCAATCTAACTACAAGGAAAAGGGTCAACATGAAAAGATTTTTACTTCTAGGTGCCGTCGCATTGCTTTTGGCGGGAACGTCCGATGCTTACTCGCAAACTGGCAATCGCAGTGGACGCTATAACAATGTTCAAGATCGTCGACAGATCCAACGGGGGATTCGTTCAGGCCGCATTACGCGTGACGAAGCCCGCGAGATACGAGAGCGCGAGCGACTGATACGCGTTGAACGCCGCGGTTATCGTTCGGACGGGACACTGACGCGCGAAGAGCGTCGCGAAATCCGTCAGGACGAGCGCGGGCAGGATCGATACGTTCGTCGACAAATCCGTGACAATGATCGCCGGCCGAGCTACAACAACGGTCGCAATGATCGAAGGCGCGGGAACGGCTACTATCGCCGAGGAGCAGGATCGCGAACCCATCCCGTCTTCGGACGTCGCAACCGATAACAAATCTTCGCCGGATTACTTACCGCGCGATTACCAAAGCCCGCATCGCCTATGGATGCGGGCTTTCGACTTCCTAGTCGCCAGCGAGAAAAGTCTCTACATCCGATCGAGACTTCAGCCAGATGATCTTCTTTCCCTGGGAATTCGATTCGAAAAGCTTTAAAGCTTTTGGTCTCGATCGTCGCCGATAGTTCCATATCCACAGGATGAATTCCAGGTTCAACCCTTCCGGACAACCCTCTGCCATATCCGGCCGACCCTTGCTTCGATACATCACTGCTCTCCTCAAGACGCGCCACAGACAAAGCGTGCGTGGCATATTCAGGAAGATTACGGTGTCGCATTCCTTAAGACGTATGTCGAGAGTGCCTGAATAGTTCCCATCCATGATCCATGCATCACGTCCGATCAGTTCTTCGACCACCTTCCGCCACTCAGGTTTAGGCGTTTCGATCCAGCCCGGGCGCCAGTAGCATTTATCAAGATGGATGACTTCAATATTAAGCAATTCGCCCAAACGATTAGCGAAGGTTGACTTGCCCGCGCCGCCTGGGCCAATTACCAAAATCTTTTTCATAACACCTTGATGATTGGAGACTGTTCTTTGGAGTCTCTCGGGTTGTAAGGACTTGAATCCGTACTTCTCAAGTTATGGATGGATCGTACGAAATCAGCATCGCGCGCGTTGCCTTAAATTGGCGATCTTCTCTCCATAATTGCCGGCTTACTGGTGCCGGCCCGTCTACAGAGTCTTCTCGTGCGGCTTAGCGTGATTCGTGGACCGCATCTTTCAACAGCACACTCGATCTAATAGGACACGAGGGGCACTCAACGCACGGCATGCACGAGTGCTTGACTCCGCACTGCAGATCAATTACAAGCAGCTTGTTTTCACGCTTAGCGATTCCAACCGAGCACCAGAGGGCAAGCCAGTCTTGATTTGACGAGCTGGCAGTCTTCAGTCGACAACTTCCCAACTCAGGTCACAAGCGGTCGCCCAGATATCTAACTCAGCTCTTCCCAACCACTAAAGCCGAGCCCGCTTATTCCGGCTCATAGGAGAAACAATGCGTAAACTTATACTCCCCTTAACCCTTCTCTTCCTCTGCTGTGCCGCCGCTATGGACGCGCAAGCCCAACAGCCGACTCCCACTCCTGGACCAATCACGTTCTATTACGACTACTCCGTCTTCCCCGGCAAGGAGGAGGAATTGAACACACTAATTCGGACCGTCGGTGCACCGGTCCGCGACAAGCTCATGGCGGAAGGCGTAGTGTTGGCATGGGGCCTGGAGACTCCCATCTTGCGCTACCCTGGCGGAACCACACATCTCATCTGGTTTACCGTGGCAAACTGGGCGGGCGTTGAAAAAGTCCTGAATGCAATGGAAGCGAGGCTCGCAAAGCTGGCGGCCGACGAAGCCCTCGCGGCGCGCGGTAAGCCGCGACCGCCGATGACTACAGCCGAACGCAGCCGGTCGGTGTTTGATGGAACCAAGACACGCGATTGGCTTACGCGCGATATAGTTGCCGGCTTTGGTTCACCTCCGGCAGCGGGAGTACTTCCCTTCACCCGCTATAACTTTATAAAAGTGAAACCAGGAAAAGGTGCCGACTACCGGCGAACCTGGGAGAAGTACAACAAGCCTGTCTTCGACAAGCTGGTCGCCGACGGTGTTCTGTTGGCTTATGGTTTGGCCGCGGAAGAAGTGAAGACCGATGGTAATTGGACTCACTTCGTCTGGATTGCCACGGCAACGATGGCCGCGGCTGACAGAATCGGGCCGGCATTCGCTGCGGATCGTGCGCGACGTTCCGAAAAGGATCGCAACGAAATAACCGAGGCTTTCCTCGAAGCGACCGAACCGGACAAAGCCAGGTCCATGGTCACGCGCGCGCGGATCTTTAAAATCGCACCACAGAATTAGGAGTGTCCCTTCCCGCGGAGCGGTCGACAGGCCGCTCCGCAGGGTCATTGGTTATCTAAGGCAAGTTGTATGGAAAAGTTTCTTTCGTCCGTTAGGTGTGATTCGTTGTTGATCCGTGAATAGGATCCTAGACCTGTGATTTCTGATTTCTGACTTCTGACTTATGACCTCTGCTTCTGTGGGTACAGGTATTGCAAGACAAGCTATAGCTAATAACAGCTGTATCATTTCAATCAAAGGGGACCTATGTCAGCAACACAAACATCATTATCAGGAACTAAGAAGGACACGAGCGAAAACACTGCTTCGCAGGCACCTGCAAAGCGCGATGCCGCAGAGTCAATGCTCAAGGTAGTGGACAATTCAACGCAAAAGGCTACGGGCGTGAGCCTTTTTCACATCGTGACGCTAGCGTCAATCGGTGCGTCAATCGCATTATTCCTTAGTGGAAAGCAAAAGGCGGGAATCTTCGTAGGTCTCTGGCCACCAACGTTTCAGGCGTTAAAGGCCGTGGTCGATAAAGGCAACGCAACGGCTTAATTGGGTACACCGATCCTTCGCGCAGGCCGCAAGGTTTGCGCGAAGGTTCGAAATCATTACCAATCAACCGTATTCCTCATTTGCCGTAACACCAGTTTTTAGGAAGCGCTCTAAGCGTTCTTTCCGTGCGGCTTCGTGTGTGATTCGTGGATCGCTCTTTGAGTTCTCAACAGGACGATTACTAGACACACGACCGGCGCTAACTGTCTTTTAATCTATGAAACCGGCTACGCCGTGTGGGGCTTGCGCTTGGTTAGTCGGCCACTCGGCTTCAACGACCTGACACCCCGCACCCGACACCCAACACCCTCACTGGCCAACAGCATAAATCCGCAGATTCGAGACTTGCACCGTCGCAGGTGAAGCTTTGTCGGAAGTTATGAACAGACCCACGCCACCGGTCGAAAGTAAATTGCCATCCGTAAATTCAAACGCATGTTTATCATCAACGAATAGACGCAACTTTTCCCCCGACACCTCCAAGCGCACTCGGTGAAACCCCGAAGCCGTCTCGCCCACGTTCGTAAGCATGAACTCCTGAACGACCGGCCAACTACCATCCTTGAAACAAAACAACGTGGCCGTGGGCGTGACAAACCCCAGTCCGACGGCATAGTAAGCAGAGAGTCCTCCGTCCGCGGCCGGTCGGCTGCGGAAGAGCAGACCGGCGCTCGACTTGGGAGCGTTTAAGTTCTTGATATCAAACTCTGCTACAAAATCCCTGAGATCCAAATTTCGGTACATCACCGGCAAAATTCCCGCAAACTTACCGGTCAACTGCGCCACGCCATTTGCAGATTGGAAAGCCATAACCTGCTTACCGAAGAGAGGTGCGAGATCACCAGAGCTGCGGATAAAGTCATCCTTAAACAGAAGGGTTCTCGTTGCCGCGGGTCTCTCGACGATTGGTTTCTCGGCAACGACTTTCTCGGCGATACGCCGGCGCGCTAGATCGACAAAGTGTCCGTTGGGATATTTATCCAGATAGGATTTGAAGTCTTTTGGATCGCTGCTGTTCTTGATCGTGTCCCAATAGGCAAGCTCGAAAGCCGCCGGGTCTGATCTCGACACTGGAGGTTGATCGTCCTTCGGGTTAACAGTCGATGTAGTGTTCCCCGCTGCCGATGAGACCGCAATCACCAGCTGCTCCGCGCGATAGCCGCCAATCTCGGCAAACGGCTTTTGTTCCTTGCCCGCGCCCAGATCAGCCAGCACGTGTTTTGGCACGCGCTCCTGCACATACCGGAGCAGGTTCGCGAGTGTGATCTCGCCGCGCTCATTTGCCGCGCCGCCCTTGAGACCTTCGACCAGCTCCCAGGTGAAGTAGCCCTGCTGCTTCTCCTTATACTCGTACGCGCGTTGGCCCACCGCCGTTGCATACAGCGTGGCGAATGCCGTGACTTCACGATTACGCAGATCAAAGTTAAACGCGCGCACATAGGCCGGCGTCAGATTATTGTCTTCGTTGCTGCGACCGATAGGATCGTTTCGGCATGCGTCAATCACCAGGACGACCTGACCCACGCCAGTCTTGCGAATTCGATCCTTCATCTGTGAAACGTTGACGGCAGTCTGTTCAAGCAGGTCCACGTCGTTGCTGACTTGGGCGTCGGCCGGGAGCAGGAAGGCCTGGCCGCCTCGCTCCATACCATGACCGGCAAACGAGACAAACAATAGTCCATCCGGACTAACGACTGAGGCAAGATTTGAAAGACGCCGCAGAATGTTGCCGCGCGTGGGCTGTCGTTCGGCCGGTTGATCCGACGCCAGCAGCATCACCTGATCGGATGGAAATCCAGCATAGCGTACTAAAGCATCGGCTATTGCCTTGGCATCGTTAGACGAGCCACCCAGAGTCGTAATCTGAGTGTCAGCATATTTATCAACGCCGATTACGAGGGCCCAACGCTTTGGCTTGCTGGGCCAACTCTCCACTGAGGAGATTTGCTGTAACTGACGAGACTGCGGCTGTTGTTTGGTCTGAGGATTACCAAACACTATCGTTGTAGCCAACGCTGTCGCCAGTAACACAACAACCAGCAGCCAGACTTTCATTGCGCGGGAAAAATTACTCATGGGGTGTCTCACAATTTACAGGGGTAACTCGCACATTTACAGGGCTGGGATAGTACACCTGATCCTTTTCCCAACCAAAGGATTCCTGGTTTAGAGGCCTCTCCCTGGAGTGCCGCAGCCCTTTGGAGAAAATCTGTGCGCTGGTTTGTAGGGGCGCCACTCCGTGGGCGCCCCGGGTCGCTGGAAGCATGTCACGAGGAAGGGGTGCCCACGGAGTGGCACCCCTACCTGCTTTCAGACTGTCGCTGGTTGCGGTTGCTCGACTCTCGACCAACTGCAGAATCGAATGGATAAAAAGAGAAGGGGGCAACGGGTAGAGAGGAAAACTCTTATCCTTCTCCTTACCCATTCCCCCTTACCATTAACCGCTTACCCGTCAAGATGTTTATTTCTTCTTACTGGTCTTTTTAGCGGCGCCTTTCGAGGTCTTCTTGGCGGAGCCTTTCGAGCTCTTGGTACTGGCCTGCTTAAGTTGCTGTACACCTTTAACGTTACTTCCTTCTTCGACTGCCCCTTGCAGGGCGCCGACCGCCGCGCCCTTAGCGGCAGCTACAGCAACTTTGCCGATCGCTTTTTTCGCCTGGTTCAAGAGACCTCGCGGCGAGACCTTACTGGATTTCTTACTCCCCTTCTTCGATCCACCGGACTTCTTAGAGCCACCAGACTTGCTGGCTCCTGATCCTTTTTTCGTTTTCTTTGCTGCCATATGATCCTCCGTGTTCGTTAGTTGAGATTTCGTAGTGTCGCACAAATACAAATTTGATCAGACTGATTTTTTCTTCTTCTTAACCGCTGCTCGTTTCTTCTTGGCCACGGTTTTTGTCCGGCGTGGAGCTTTCGGCTTCGAATCGCTTCCGATCTCATCTAACAGATCAGAGAAGTCGAAGCCAAACAATTTCTTAATCCTTGGATTGAGAGAGGGCATCACCATGTTGTTTCCAACTGTCGAAAGTTCCTCCAGAAGACTGTTAGCGAAAGCTGCTATCTCTGATTGCCGCTTACTGCCTTTCGTTCTCTTATGTGCATAACCCATGGTGTAGCCGAGCGCGAATCCGGCTGACAAGGCGCCCAAACTCCAAACCAAAGGTTCTTTTGAAAAATGCTCGCGATAGTCGAGAACGCCGGTGATGGTTTCCTTAGCGGCGAGATACTGGTCTTCGACTGTCTCTTTGATCTCCCCTACAGTTTGCGCGAGTCGTTCGCGAGAGTCTTCCATCTGCCTTTGAAGCTCTTCCTTCGTGGGCTCTTGATCCTCGCTACCGCGTGAACTGTTATTCGTCATCAATTCGCTCTCCATGCACAGATCCAACTATCTTGACTAGAATCCGTACACGCTTAGAAATTCTGGCGTGTGAACTGCAACTCGGAGGCCACGCCACAGTGAGCAGTGGGCGGTGGCAGTGTGCGGTGGGCAGCGGGCAGTGTGCGATGGGCAGTGTGCAGTGAGCGGTGTGCAGTGTGCAGTGAGCGGTGTGCAGTGTGCAGTGAGCGGTGTGCAGTGTGCAGTGAGGGGATGGGTAAAGGGGAACCTTGGTCCTTCCCCTTTACCCCTTCCCCTTCCCCCTTCCCCCTTCCCCCTTCCCCCTTACCCTTTATCCGGCCGCTTACTGCTTACTGCCTTAATGAGGGCGGCGAAGGCTTCGTCTCGAGTGCCGCTGCCGTCGAGATACGGTTTCCAAACTTCTACGAGAGGCGCTTTGAACTGGTCCATGCCTCGTTGCCAGACGGCATACTTATCTGCGTAAGGCACATGACTCGGCACAACGCTTAAAACCGCTTGTCCTGACGTATAGAAAATTATCGAATGGCTCAGGCCTCGCGGGAAAACTTTATCCAGCTTAATCGCTTGCTGACGGAGGACCTCAAAGATCTGCTCGTCCCACTGGTGCATAGCTTCATGAAAAGCAGTTTCGAAACCATAGAGCCCTTGCAGTTCCGGACTCTGGCTGGAAATCACGAGAAGGTTGCCGTCAGTCGAGTAAGCGCCGGCCCAATTCGAGTAACCGGATAGGTGCACCGGAAATCCCGCCGTGGGCCACTCCATCTTGTAGGCTTTAGTAATGAAAGCGAGCACGGCAGCGCCGTGTTGATCTATTAGCAACTCGATAGACTTTTGCCAATTGCGATTGGCGTCACGATGCTGCTTCCACCAAGCTTTCCGGTAGATGGGCGCCGCACGTTCGAGAATCGCCACAAGTTTCGGATCGATTTCTGATGCCCTCAGCTTTTTGGAATCAGATGCACGCGCCAGGGCGGCGGTGAAAGCCGGCAGTGGCGCGTCGAATACCAGATCCTTCTTGCTCACTCCGGCAGCGTACGAAGCAACGGCCTCGCGCCAGATCTCCTGCTCTTTCGCGCTTAGCTTTTTGAAGCCGCGTTCCTGATCGGCGGGAGCGCCGGCTACCGCCGCGCGTGCCGTGTCACGCTCCTTGTTCTCCGCGCGACCAAGAACGTAAAGGAAGTGATGCAGGTTTAGCCAGAACTCGTCATTATGGAAAATGAAGATCGGGCTGGTGCGCTTGTCGGTTGGTAAAACGCGTTGAGAAGAGTCGACCGGTGGCTCGGCGCAAATTGAAAGCGATGCAGTGAATAGGACGGCAGCGACGGAAATAAGTCGGAGAATGCGATGACTCATGACGTCTAGTTTCGCATTTTCTCACGATCCTCGTAAGTACTCTGGAGCCGCCGGTGCAACTTCAACCGCCTACTCCAGATTATGGATGTTTTGTTAAAAGGTTTGCCGAAACGACGAAGTCGGAGCTGACTTCAGCGGAGTGATCGTGATTCGTGTGTTTTAGTGTGATTCGTGGATCGTCCTCGGCTCGCGAGAAAGAACGATCCACGAAATTACACGAATCACACGAACCGTTGGACCTGACGTTGCCTATGAATTTGTGGTAAAGATGCGGTTCGATTCAAGTGTAAACCCAGCCAAATTTGAAAGTGAGTGCTGCTATCCAATATGACTAATCAATCCAAATCATTGCCATCGCTCGCGCGATCAATCGCAATCGGCGCACTCGGTTTCGGTATAGCGAGCCTATGCGTGTTTGCGACCGTCGCCTTCGGTGAAAGGTGGATGTACACGCAACTTGGTCTCTGGGGCGCCTATTTAGTTTGGACCATTCTCTTCATCCTGCTCGGCGGCGCGGTATTTGGTTCCCTGGTGGTTGGCCGCTGGCGTTTGCCGAAGTTTTATCTGCTCTATGGCATCGCCTTCTTCGCTTATGCCGTCGGTTGGATCGGGGCATACTTCACGTTAAGAAATACCGCGGGGGAATGGGTTGGCTCAATCGCCGCATCGATATTGATGGCCCTCGTCTTCGCGGTAGGGTTCGGCGCGATTCGTTCACTCGTGAAGTTGTCGGCCATCCTGTTTGTTTCAAACTCCATCGGATATTTTGTTGGCTCTGCGGTCAACGATTACGTCGGCGGTCAGGGCGGAATGTTGTTGTGGGGGATTGCGTACGGATTGTGTCTGGGGGCAGGAATTGGCACGGTGATTCGATTGGCGCAAGAGGAGGGCGGGAAGAAGTGGGCGGTGGGCAGTGGGCAGTAAGCGGTCAAAGACACAGCGCCAGAGGTCAATACAGACAGCCTCGTCCGCCGGTGGGGTCATCGCAAATGAATAGTGGTGAATCCTTAACACTCGCAACGATCTGGGTTTCCATTGCCGGGTATGTCGTAGGAAGTGTCATTTTCGCCTTGTCCTCCTCGAGCGAAAGAAGACTACTGTGGGATTCGGTAGTGCGGGTTATATGGACCATTGCCTGTGCCAGCTTGATTGCTCACTTCATTAGCGCGTTTCATTTCCACCATGGTTGGAGTCATGCTGCCGCTTACCGCGACACTGCGCGGCAGACAGAAGAACTGTTTGGTGTGAGTTGGGGCGGCGGCCTATTCATCAACTACGCTCTGCTGATCGCCTGGATTGTAGACATCGGCTGGTGGTGGCGTAGTGGGATTGATTCCTATCGGAAACGACGGTGGCCCGTCGTGGCGCTGTGGCACGGTCTCTTTATCTTCATCATCTTCAACGCAACGGTGGTGTTTGTTAATGGCATTGTAAGGTGGGTAGGGTTGGGTGTATCCCTCATCTTGACGATTGCGTGGTGGCGGATTGTTCGGCAATGAGGCCCGTCACATTGCCGATTGCCAATTGGCTTCCGGGTAAACGCGAATGGGCAATCGAAAATCGGCATTTGGCAACGGTACGCCCACCCGCTAACGCGAGGTGGTGCTGACCTTCAGCTTTCGCAGGTGGTACTGACTTCATCCCTCTGATACTGTCGCTGCCAAACCGAGCCATGAACACTGAGACGCGCCGCCAGTTGGTTGGACCAGTAGCCCTTCCTTTTTACTACGGATGGGTCACAGTCTTTGTCGCAGCGCTTGCCATGGTTGGAACTCTGCCGGGCCGGACGCAGGGCCTGGGGCTCATCACCGAACCCTTACTTGCCGACCTGCAAATCGATCGCGTTGTCTTCGCCCGAATCAACCTTTGGGCCACGTTGATAGGAGCCATCTTTGCCCTGGGCGTGGGCAGAGTGGTCGATCGGTTTGGCAGCCGGATCGTCCTGACGATTGTCGTGCTCGCCCTCGCAATAATAGTGCTGGTAATGAGTGGAGCACGAAGCGCTTTTCATCTGGCGGTCCTGATTACGCTAACCCGTGGATTTGGACAGAGCGCCCTTTCTGTCGTCAGTATCACGATGGTTGGCAAGTGGTTTGTGCGGCGCCTTAACCTGGCAATGGCCGTTTACACGGTGGTCCTCAGCGTTGGTTTCATGCTCGCCTTTCCGCTGATCGGTGCCACGGTGATTGAGAGTGGCTGGCGGAAAACCTGGTGGACCATCGGCCTGGCGTTGATGTTTGGGTTGGCGCCCATAGCGTGGTTGCTGGTGCGAAACTCGCCCGAATCCTGTTCGCTTCCACCTGACGTCGACGATGCAGAAGCGCAGGTTAAAGATGACGCTGCTCTCAGTTTCACTCTCAAGCAGGCGATCCTCACGCCCGGCTTCTGGGTGTTTGGAATCGCGGGCGCCGTTTACGGACTAATTGCCTCCGGCATCGCCTTGTTTAATGAGTCAATCCTGGCCGAACGAGGTTTCGATGCCTCGACCTACCATCGCAGTCTTGTCATCGTTGCTCTCACCGCACTTGCGGGAAACTTTCTTGGAGGCTGGGTGATTTCGCGTGGACGGATGAACCGTTTGTTAGCAGTCGCGATGATCTTGCTGGCCGGCTCCCTGCTGGCGCTCCCTCACGTAAGCACACAGGTCCATGTCGCTGCTTACGCATTTGTAATGGGACTGGCCGGCGGTTTTGTGATCGTGATTTTCTTTGCGTTCTGGAGTCGTGCCTATGGCCGTGCTCACCTGGGAAAAATCCAGGGCGCCGCGCAAGCCCTCACAGTCGTCGCCTCTGCGATTGGGCCATTACTGCTGGCTGAGTGTGTAGCGCGAACTGGCTCATACGCAGCGATGTTCTATGCCCTGACGTTTGTGGTGTTGGTGCTCGCCGTGTGTGCCTGGTTTGTGAAGGTCCCTGGACATCAGGCGGGTGGGTCATGAAGTTGCCAATTGCCAATTGCTCGCAGCGTGTACCACCCTCCCCGTTTAGAATGGGCACTTGTGCCCTCGTCGCAGCGGACAAGTCCGCACTCTAAACGGGGTGTTTTTCGGTAGAAAAGTTTGGATAGAGTTAACAGAATCCGTATTGAAGCGTCTTTAATAGTGACGGAAACAAAACGAAACCGAACCAGGGTATCCGCGTTAATTGAGTAAGGGGAACAAAGTCATGTTGAAAATACACTCCAAAAATCTAGATTCCTTAGCTGTCCTTTCTTTGCAAGGGCAGGTGGTAAACGGCCAAACCGAGATTTTGCGCAATGCTGTGCACTTGGCGGCCCTACCGGAGATTAGCGCAATAAAACTCGATTTGGGGCGTGTTACAACAGTCGATGCGGGCGGTTTAGGAGTGATGTTGGAGTTGCGTGAGCAGGTTCAATCAAAAAGAATTCGCCTCGAGCTTATAAACGTGCCGAGACAAATAAGGCGCGTATTCGAGATTACGCACCTGGATACGGTTTTTCAGATCACGCCGGCCGTGGAATTCTTCCCGGCAGTTTCACGCAGTCGCCGAGCCGCGGTCGCAATTCACCGCGCTCCGCTCGCGTCGTGCGCTTAACCCCTAAACACGACGCTCCTTGTCGGGGTGGCACTTCGTGGCCACCCCGTCCCTGGTGGTGCGACCTTCCAAACAAAACACAATCGACGCAACAACACTTCTGTTGTCTGGCCCATTCTTGACAGAGTCTGAAGTTGACGTGACGAGGGGCGGCGGGGAGTGCCGCCCCTATAATTTTGTCAGTTGCACTTCGCCACATTTCAATCCACAACCTTGACCGTGAAGAATACAGTAATGACCTTCCCCGCGCGTTGAAACTGGGTCCAGATGCGGTAGTTACCCCCCGCGGGAAACATTGTTTTGAACTCTACTTCCGGTCCACCTCGCAAGGCTGCAAGGTTTCCATCGAGGGGGAGCATCTGCGTCGGATGTGAATGTAAATACTCGGATTGATCTGCGTTCAGCATCAACGTGTGGCCCCACGCGCCCAGGTATGGCTCAAGGTCACGAACCGGCTCGCCAGTCTTCTCGTCCGTTAACCGGTACTTCAGCGGCACGAGAGCGCCGGCCACCGGAGTTCCAGTCAACTCCAAACTGATCGACATACCTGCAACAGTCTTAACCAGCTTCTCATCGGCAACCAGCGCCGGCACTGCCGGCTTAGACACACTGTAATTCGCGGTCGAGAGTTCGCGATGAATCACCTGGGTCGTGCCACCGGCTGGGAAGAAGTCTGCATGAAGTTTGTATAGACCTGCTCTTGGAAGCACAGTCTCGACTTCGAAACTACCGTCGCGCCGCAGTTGTGGATGGATGTGTTGATACTCCGCCAGGTCCTGGCTGACGATGAAGAGATGAAACAGCTTCTCGTGATTAACTACATACTTCCTGACGGGCGCGCCCGTCTTGGGATTGGAAATGACAAACCGCAGCACTGTCTTCTCTCCAACCTTCGGTTTCAAGGGCCTGGTGGTTACGGCGAGTTTGTATTCTCCGAGTACTGAGGGCTTGACAGTAGTAAGCATCATCCCACATTTGGGGCACTCGCCCTCCTGAGTTTGTCTCACGTCCGAGTGCATCGGGCAGGCAAACTCGTATGTAGGTGCCAGCCGCTCCATCTCCCTTACGCGCTCTGCGGTCGAAAGCCCGGCAATGGACCTTGGTGGCGCGGGCCGATTGCCAGCATTCTCTTTTTGAACTCTATAACCGGCAAGATAGGCGTCAAGCGCGGAACGCTCTTTCGGACTCGCGGTACCTTTCAACTGCGGACATTGCAGGCGCTTATCTTTCGCAGAAGCGTAGTATTCGATAGCGTTCACTTCTCCCCGACCAACGTGGACCGTGTAATTGAGTCCTTCCGCTTCATTAACGTAGTAGTAGGTGGCCTCAAGGTGGGGGTCCTTTCGTTTCTGATACTTGCTTTCGACCAGTTTTAAATCAACTAACTTGGGCAAAGTCTTTGGGTAGACTGAAACACTTATGACCGTATCAAGACGAACTTGCCATCCATAATCACAAGGGATCTGCGAATAGGTAACTACTACCTTCTCATCGGATGTGCGATAGACGTTTCTTGATCCTTGCTCAGCCTGGCCCAAAAGACGTTCGACATCCGCGCGAGTCGAACGCAGAGGGACAATGCCGCGCCAGTCTCCGGCAGCGGAGATCTGTGGAAGAAACAAAATAATGAAAATCAAACTTAATGCTTTGCCCATGAGTTCGATGTTTACTCCAGAAAGTTTTCCGTTGTTGTTGCCGGACGGGAGAGACTGTATTTTCTTTCGTTATGTATGCGCTGTGCAAGTACGCGTTCCGTTATTGCGAACACCCTGACCTGACTTAAGACTCTTGAGGCGAGGCTAACAATCTTTCTAACCTCAGGTCTAACCGCTCCGGTAAACGTCTGTGCTGAGGTATTTGAGCCCTGAGTCACCTATCAGCGTGACGACCCTGGCCTTTGGTCCCAGGCGCTCGGCCAATCGGATCGCCGCCACGACGTTTGCGCCGGAAGAAGTACCTGCGAAGACGCCTTCTTCACGCGCGAGCCGCCGTGCCATCTCCTTCGCATCGCCAGTGCTCACGGCCATAATCTCGTCGACGAGCGAAGGCTCAAAGAGTGGAGGGGTATAACCGATCCCGACTCCTTCAATTTTGTGAGGCCCTGCCTCGCCTCCCAACAACACTGAAGACTCGCCCGGTTCGACGACAACGATCTTAACTTCCGGTTTGTAACGCTTCAGCACCGTGGCGACCCCACGCGATGAAGCTGCCGTACCCACGCAGTGAACGAAGGCGTCAACCTCTCCTTTCGTTTGACTCCAGATCTCCTCGCCCAATGGATAGTAACCCGCGATGGTGTCGTGGTTATTGAGTTGATCGGTCCAGTAGGTATTTGGCTCCTCGCTCAACTGACGGGCCGTCTCAATCATGTCGAGAATGAGTTTCCTGGTCGTCAAGCCCCCTTCACTCGCAACGAGCGTCAGCCGCGCACCCAGCGCCGACATGTGGTCCAGCTTCTCCTTGCTAAACGCATCGGAGCTTACGATATGAATACGATAGCCTTTGGCAGCGCAAACAAAGGCAAGCGATGTCCCCGTGCTGCCACCCGTGTATTCGATAACTGTGTATCCCGCCTTTAGTCGGCCGTCCTTCTCCGCCTGCGAAATCACCGCGTGGGCCATCCGGTCCTTGAAGCTGCCGGTCGGATTCTCCCATTCGAGCTTCACACAGATTTCAGCACAGCCGATTGGGACGACTTTTCGAAGTCGAACCATCGAGGTGTTGCCAATGGCTTGCAGGATGTCCATTGCGGGAGAGAGTAAATGGGACGAACGAGGGGCGGCCACGGAGGGCCGCCCCTACAATTTTTCGTTTTCACTTCTCAAAAGCGATGTTATCGACCACCACAGTTCCCTTCTCCATAGTGCATTTGTCGCAGTGCACCCCCAGCGTGATAGACGTCAACTTCTTGAGAACGTCCCGCTTGAGATCTAATGGCATCGCCCACTGCGGCTGGTTGAAGGAGTCGAGCTTGAGTTTATACGTATTGAAACCTGGAGAAACTCGGAACGAAGCCATGGGATATCCCGACTCGAGATTGGCGCCGTGCCCGCGAGTAATAAGTTCGAGACGTATGTGTTGCGGCCCTTTGGCAAACACGCGCATCGTGATGAACTTGTAGCCGCTCACATCGTCGGGCGTGAGTTTGCCTTCTTTCTCAGGCTGCCCGAAAATTTCCAGGTTTACCCCTGCCCACTCGTTTGGAATCCGCAATTCGTAATCGAAAGCGGCCGCTACATCGTCGTTAGTCACGCGCGCGGGTGCGGGTGCGGGTGGCTCTGCTTTTTCCAGACCACGGAATGTCGGCGCGTTTCCGGGGTTCTCGGAATACCGATTTAGCCGCGTCATCCCGCCCCGGCTGCTTATCGGGCGGCCGTCCTGTAAATTTTGAAAATCGGCATAGACGAGCTTCGAGGCGTCGTTAGTCTTCGCGGCCTCCTGGGCCAAAGCTGGGATGGCGACAACAAACGCAAGCAATGCCAAGCCGACACACCGGAGCATCACCAGTCTCTTCATACACGTTCCTCCACAATTTGGATTTGCAACGAACCAAGGTATGGATAAAGATCGAGCGTATCGTATTACTGTCAGGTCCCAGGTCTCAAGTCCAGGTTTGTGGCGGTGTTCGTGGAACCCTCCTGGTACGAAAGCAGACGATCCACGAATCAGACCAAACGACACTAAATTAACGGCTTTCGTCATGAAAAGCCCTTCATGCCGTTTAGATAGGGTCCTTGTTCCGCCGTTCGCGGACAAGTCCGTCTCCTGCTTTTCACAAAACGTGTCGGGTCGGTTCGAAGCGGAGCGTTGAGAACGTACAAGGCTCGTATTAGTGCCGGTTGGTTCGTGAGATTTCGTGTAATTCGTGGATCGTTTGTTTAAGGTTCGGAGCAATACAATCCACGAACCACACTAAACCACACGAACGAAACACCAAATAACTGTTCTTGTGCAAAGCCCACGCCTTCTAAACGACGAGGTCAGCTTATTGCATCTTTTAGCCTCTTAAGCTGACAATGCCCCAGAATCAATGCGCCGATCAAGTCCTATTCACTGGCTAAATTTCATCCTTTTCCTGTTGCTCGGTAGCAGTGTGCCTGTCTTCGCGATTGACTCGCGGCGCGAACTATCTCAACTGAGCCATCAGGTCTGGCTCACGGAAAACGGCCTGCCGCAGAACACCGTTCACGCAATCGCGCAAACGAAGGATGGCTACATCTGGATCGGCACCGAAGAAGGTTTGGCGCGATTCGATGGCGTAAGGTTCAGCGTTTTCGATCGACAGAACACCCCGCAACTCAAAAGCAATTACATTCGCGCGCTCCTGGCTGATCGCCAGGGTGCACTCTGGATCGGCACGGCCGAAGGCCTGGTCCGCATGCTCAATGGTCAGTTTACTCTGTTCACGACTAATGAAGGGCTCCCCAGTAATACTATCCAGGCTGTCTTTGAAGATCGTGGGGGTAATCTCTGGGTGGCTACTGCTACCGGTTTGGGTCTTTTCAAAAGTGGCGGCGTGACCACGTTCACCACAAAAGAGCGCCTGATTGGCGGCAGCATACAGGCGTTGTTCGAAGACGCGGAAGGCGCGCTGTGGATTGCCACGCCATACGGAGTTGGCCGTGTCAAAGACGGGGCGTTTACAAACTACACGGTCCGCGACGGACTAGGCAGCAACACAGTGAGGACGATCCAACAAGACCGCGAGGGCCGTTTATGGTTTGGCTCTCTCGCTGGACTGACGTCGTTTAGCGGCGGTCGTTTCACGACTTATACAACACGCGACGGTCTGCCAAACGATAGGATCATTTCGTTACATGCGAGCCGGGACGGCGGGCTGTTAATCGGAACGGCTGGAGGTCTTTGCCGGTTCATCGATGGACGTTTCAGTGGAATCAGTTCCGGCGCGGCACTCTCAACCAGCACGATTCTTTCCCTCCTCGAAGACCTTGAAGGCAACCTGTGGATCGGCACTGAGTCTGGCGGCGTGAACTTACTAAAAGACACGAAGTTTACGACCTACACCGTACGAAACGGACTATCCAACGATGTCATCAAGTCGATCTATGCCGACGGCTTGGGAAACACCTGGCTCGGGACTGACGGCGGCGGATTGAATTTGCTGAAGGATGGCAAAGTCAGTGTCTACACAACTCGCGAAGGACTTTCGAGCAACGTCGTGCTGGCTCTCTTCGGCGACAGTGCAGGAAATCTTTGGGCAGGTACCCCCGACGGATTGAATCGTCTTAGAGACGGAAAGTTTACTGTTTACACCGCGGCGGATGGTTTGGCGAATAACGATGTCAGATCCATCTCAGCTGATCGAAACGGCAGTCTATGGATCGGCACGCGCGGCGGTTTGACCCGAATGAAGGACGGCGTTTTTAAAACCTTCACTGAGGTGGATGGGTTGCCGAATGATCTAATCACCACACTTCACGAGGACGCCAAAGGTAGCCTGTGGATTGGAACGTTTGGAGGTCTGAGTAGACTCGCAAACGACGAGTTCACGACGCTTACGACCAGGGATGGACTGTCGAGCGATGCAATCATCTCACTTTATGAAGACTCCGATAACACGCTCTGGATTGGCACTAATGGCGGCGGTTTGAATCGGCTGAAAGACGGGAAGCTCGCCACCTACACGACCAGCAATGGATTGCTTGACGATGTTGTCTACCGAATCATGGAAGACGGCAAGAATAATTTGTGGTTGAGTTGCCGCAAGGGCATCTTTCACATTAACAAAAAAGAGCTGGACGAATTTGCCGGCAGAAGGATCAGTTCAATCTCACCGGTTGCTTACGGCACCGCAGACGGCATGATGACGCGCGAGTGTAGTGGAGGTGGCGATCCGGCAGGATGGAAAGCGTCAGATGGAACGCTCTGGTTCCCAACCATTAAAGGCGTGGCGATGATTCACCCGGAAAGAATCAAAATAAATTCTCAACCGCCGCCGGTCGTGATCGAGCAAATACGTATCGACGATCAATCAATCACGCCGAGTAATCAGATGGAATTGCCGCGAGGGACCGCGCGTTTTGATCTGTATTACACAGCCCCAAGTTTCGTGGCGCCTGAGAAGGTCAGGTTTAAATACAAGCTCGAAGGCTTCGACAAAGAGTGGATTGATGGTGGTACACGTCGTATCGCCTACTACACTAACCTGCGGCCGGGCGATTACACGTTTCGTGTTATCGCCAGTAACAACGACGGCGTGTGGAATGAAACGGGCGCGGCTTTCGGCTTTTATCTGAAGCCATACTTCTATCAAACATATTGGTTCTACGCGCTCCTGTTGCTTGGCCTGGCGATGCTTGCATGGTTGCTATTTCGAATGCGCGTGCGAGGGATGCAAGCACAATTCGGGGCGGTGCTGGCTGAGCGAACTCGCATCGCTCGTGAGATCCACGACAACCTGGCCCAGGAGATGGCCGGAATCTCCGTGCAACTCGAGGTCGTGGCACGCACCATGTCACCCGAGTCCGCAGCCGCGAAGACTCACCTTGACCGCGCGCGTCAACAGGTCCGACATGGGATCGCTGAAGCACGTCGGTATGTGTGGGAACTACGATCGCCGGCCCTTGAAAATAATGATCTACCCACAGCGTTAAGCGAGACTGCGCGACGATTGACGCACCAGACAGATATCCAGGCCCAGGTTGAGGTGAATGGCACATTTCGGCCATTGCCGCGACTGGTCGAGGACAACCTGCTGCGCATAGGACAAGAGGCCGTGAACAATGCAGTGAAACATGCGAAGGCCCAGAAGATCTTTGTAAATCTTGTATTCGACGCGCGGCGAGTGCAACTGAGCGTGAGGGATGACGGGCGCGGTTTTGATAATCAAGCGGTGGGTAATGGCAAGGGTGGTCATTTCGGATTTGTCGGGATGCGCGAGCGCGCCGAACAGATTGGTGGTACTTTGTCGATTCACAGCACCGAAGGCGCTGGGACTGAGGTCGTGGCTGATGTGCCGATTAGTAGTTAAAGCGCGCTACGATTCGTTTAGAAAGCGGACTTGTCCGCGAGCGACGCCTGGGGGCACAAGTGCCCCATCTAAACGGGTAGATTGAAGGGTTGACTTCGAAGTGAACGGTTGTACTTCGATCTGAAGCGGCTCTGGAACAAAAAATCGGCGAAGCCGACTAAATCAGAACCGGAAGCGATAGCGACCGGGTCGCAGCTAACCTACGAAGGCGGTCGTCGACAGTGAAACCCTTGGCGTTATCTTTTCGACGTGACCCGGTCGCTACCGCTTCCGGTTCTGATACCGCTTCGCGAACCCCTTCATTCGACTTTTTGTGCAAAGGCATCTGAAGGGATGAACTTAGAGAGTATTGTGCTCGTATCCTCTGCCGGCAGTTTTCGATAGGAGTTTGTATGTTCTGTCCCCAGTGTGGTTCTACCCAGAGTGAAGACCTGAAGTTCTGCAAAGTGTGTGGAGTGAACCTGTATGCCGTTATGCAGGTAGTGGCCGCGCGAGAACCAGAGGAGAAATTCGATTGGAGCAAGACATGGGTTCAGGAGATGTTCCTCTCTGCAGATGAGAAGAAAAGGCGAAAGGCAGAGATCGAACGTGAGCGCGGCATCACACCTGAGATTAAGCGTTACAACGAAATCAAGGCCGGCGTGATCGTCAGCAGCCTGGGAATTGCGATAGCCATTTTCCTGTTTGTCTTCATGGGCGGCCTGATTGCGAGCGGCGCACCCTCGCCCGAGACCGCCGAGATTTTGAGTCGTCTTTGGATTGCAGGTGTGATACCTCTATTTATTGGCTTAGCGCTCATAACCAACGGAGTTGTCGTGAGCAGGAAACTTGTGGAAGCTGCGAAGAGGGACGAGCCAATGGACCAGGAGCGTTTGGAAGGATTTGCAATTCCTCCCTCCCTTCGAGCTGCTGATACTGGGGGAATCGTCCAGCCGTTTAGCGTCACGGAACCGACGACAAAACATCTGAGCCGTTCGGGTGAGAAGTATTGAGCCCTGTACGTCGTTTCCAAAGCGATTCGTTTAGAATGCGGATTTGTCCGCTGTTATTTCTAGATACTAGCGCCGCTGTCGAAACCGCGTTTACTGACTTACGCCAGATTCTTTACTGCTGTTTCGTGTGATTGGTGGATCGCATTGACGAGCGTAGGAAACGATCCACGGATTACACGAAACGACCCTGTTCATTGCACAGTAGATTGTGGCATCCGGCGCTACCGCGCTCGGTTCTGTATCAAGTGACTAACAACAAAATCAGCATCATGGTGATTGACGACCAGGCGGTCGTGAGACAAGGCTTCGTCGCTTTGATTAATACCGTCGCGGACATGGAAGTGATCGCCGAGGGAATCAACGGGCAACAAGCAATTGACCTATATCGCCAACACAAGCCTGCAGTGACCCTCATTGATTTGCGTATGCCGGTGTTGGGGGGAGTCGAAGCTATCGCCGCCATTCGACGGGAGTTTCCCGATGCTCGTTTAGTCGTGCTCACCACCTACGATGGCGACGAAGATATTTACCGATCGCTACAGGCTGGGGCTCGAGGCTATTTGTTGAAGGACGTCTTTTTCGAAGAACTCGAGACTGCGATTAGGACAGTACACGCCGGGTCCCGACACATCCCCGCAGCGATTGCCGAACGGCTTGCCGAACGAATGGCGGGGTCGGATCTAACCAGCAGGGAGATGGAAGTGCTTGAGTTGATCGTGCGAGGCCAAAGCAATAAGGAAATCGGCGCCAGCCTGAGCATCAGCGAAGCGACGGTGAAGAGTCATATCAACAACATTCTCAGTAAACTGGGTGTCACCGACCGCACCCAGGCCGCTACCACCGCCCTGCAACGCGGGTTGGTCCATCTGCGATAATCCAACTGCCGCTTGCGTCTCTCAACGTTCGAACCTTGATTCACCACCATCACCCGCTTAGATGGGGCACTTGTGCCCGCCGTGGCAGCGGAAAGTCCTCACTCTAAACGGCGTTGCCGGTTTCGGTGGTTCGCAATCTCCAACTTAAGTTTGATCCCCTACCCCACCTTCCGGGCCATGACACCAGCCATAGTCGCTGTTAATCTCCGTCCCGTTGGTTCAAAATTCCCAGTCCCGGGTTCGTTGATTCGAGGTCCCCGTAATCCTTCCTACTGGTTGCACAGTCAAAAAGGGACCGCTGAGTCGCATATTTGAATTCGGGACTGGGCCACCCCTTAGAAAGCCAAAAAAAACTCAACCATTACAGAACCCCGACGCGATGGCGCAGGATCCCAGAAGCAACTCACGTCAAACGACAGTTGCCTGAAGCATCCGGCGCTACCGCGCTCGGTTCTGTATGCCGATCAGGTTCCCAGGCCCAACGCGACCGTCACGAGCGTGACGACTTCCTCAGCAACAGCAACGCCCAAACGCAAAGACCTGCAGCGATAATTGTAAAGATTGCGAATACCGGATCCGTCGCGACGTGCCGTCCTTCAACTACAATTCTGACAAGGTGCGCCAAGGTGAGCAGCGCAAAGAGTGCGCCGGTCGTCATGAGATATGCCTTCATTCAATTGCCTCCGGAATCAGTGTCAACCTGTTCACGCGTTAACTAACGCGGCGACGCTTGCGGTGTGGGCGTTGGTGCCGGCGCGGGCTTAGCAAACACTATCGCCGTCGACGAGGTTATTCCCTTACCTTCCTGAACAGTAATTGACTGGTTCGGCTGAACGTTGGTGATCGTATCTTTCTGCCCGCCGGGCCAGATGATCTCCAACGTTAACGTTCGCGTTGGCTCAGGAGCGCCCAGACCAAAAACGATTGGCAACTCGCTCTGTGAACAATAGCTGGAGCCGGTCTTCACCATGTTGAAGAGTTTGGCTTTTCCAGTGTTCAAAGTGACACGAGCGCCAATCCCGTCGCGGTTTGCTCGCGTGCCCATGGTCTTGACGCGCACAAGATCGTTCTGATTGCCATTCTCGTTTCGCAGCAGGCGCGCCGGCCCGTTATTCGATGTAATCAAGAGATCCAGATCGCCGTCGTTATCGAAGTCGCCGTAGGCCGCGCCGCGACCGACAATTGCCCGTTGCAACGCACGGCCTAGCTGGCCCGTCTTCTCCTCAAACTTCTTTTTGCCTCGATTACGGAAAAGGTGTGGCGGCTGCGCATACTTGACGTTGGGCTGGACCACACTGATGTCGTCTGAGACATGCCCGTTGGCAGCAAATACGTCGAGTAGCCCATCGAGATCGTAATCGAAAAAGAAAACCGCAAACGTGAGCGACTGGGCTGACATTTTCCCGATGCCTGATTTGGGTGCCTCGTCGGTAAAGAGGCCACTGCCATCGTTGGAGTAGAGGGCCATACTTTCGTTGGTGAAGTTTCCAATTACTACACCCTGTCTTCCGGAGCCGTCATAATCGGCGGCGTCAACACCCATTCCAGCCCGCGCGGTGCCAGCTTCGCTAAACGCCACGCCCGCTGTCACCGCTTCGTCCGTAAAAGTCCCGTTGCCGTTGTTCTTGTAAAGCTTGTTTGGTTCGGTGTCGTTGGCCACAAAGAGATCCATCCAACCGTCGCCGTTGTAGTCGAGTAAGGCTACGCCAAGCGATTTGCACGAGGGATCGTTTAGCCCGGCGCGTTGCGTGACGTTCTCAAAAGTGCCGTTACCCCTGTTGTGGTATAGCGTCGGACTCTGACCCTGGTACGACTGCGGTGTGCAGTAGGATTTATTCTTCCCGTCGAGCGAGCAGAGCTGATCTTTTTCCACGGTCCAGTCGACGTAGTTTGCCACAAAGAGATCCAGCTTGCCGTCGTTGTCATAGTCGAACCACGCTGCGCTGGTTGAGAAACCAGGATCCCCCACCCCCGCCCGGGCGGTAACGTCAGCGAATTTTCCACCTCCCAGATTGCGAAAGAGTCGATTCGGTCCCACGCCAGTAACATAGATGTCCTGGTTGCCATCGTTATCGTAGTCGGCCGCCGCGACGCCGATGCCGTACATTTCCACCGCGAGCCCAGCCTGACGCGTCATATCCGTGAAAGTGCCATCCTGGTTGTTGTGATAAAGGGCGAGAAACGATTTGGGCGTTTTGCGCTCAGGCCATGCGGTTGAATTGACGATCAGGACGTCCTGCCAACCGTCGTTGTCGTAATCAAGAAACGCGCAGCCATTGCCGAGCGTCTCCGGCAGGTACTTTTTACCGAAAGCACCGCTGTTGTGTTTGAAATGAATTCCGGCCTGGGCTGTGACATCAGTAAATTCGATTGGTCCTGACGGCCGAGGCGGCGTGGGACTTGGCGACGGTGAAGCGGTTTGGTTTGCCACTTCGGCAGTAGGCGCGTTGACCGGAGGCGCCGACTGCTTACACGCTGAGGATAGAAGCAACGAACTGAACAACGTGCAGCAGATCAATGAATAACGTCGCATTAGTATTGAGTTCTCTCCATCAGAATAATGATCAGGGTCATGAAGGCTCTCCTTGGAGTGCAGCGCCTTGTCGCCGCTTTGGCCCGCGGCGGCTTGGCGCCGCTTCTTTACCTGAGAGGTTAGTGAACCCCTTCAAGCCGCAACAGTCGCAGCAGGCCAAAGCGCCGACAAGGCGGCGCACTCCAAGGAGGGACTTCATGACACCGGCGACGTCTCCTGCCTGCGCGAGTCTAGCCACATCTCGATCAGAAGCGCCGCCGGCCCGACCAGGAACAACGCGTAAATCGGCGCGTACACCACTTGATTCAGCCTCAATAGAAACTCAACCAGCGCCACACAGAACGCAACCACGCATTGTCCCACCCGAGTCCGCACAGTCGTCTTCGGATCCGTAATCATGAAGAACACAAACAGTTGATACATCGGCCCGGTGATGGGCGCCACCTCCGACTGCCACGGATGTCCCGTAATCCAGCTACGCAGGAACGCAAACAGAAAGAACGAAACCACGTACGTAGCGCAAATGTGAAAACGCCGCGCGCGCCAAATTATGATCGAGCCCAGGCTCCAGATAACTACAATCGGCAACAGGTTGTTGCCCCATTGAATACTCAGGACCGCCATTGTCTCCGGCGCTAGAAACAAGAGGACAGCGATGCCGAAGTTGGACGGGTTCCAGATGTGTCGCCCTCTGACACGCAACACATACTTCGACATTATCGAGATCACGCTGCACAAGAGGAACGGCCAGTAAGCCGGCGAACGCACCAGGATTCCTACGCTGATTCCTGTGATGTAAGCGCTGGCAAGATTTAACCACTTCCCGAAGAAGATGCGGCCCAGGATTAACTCGGTAACAATTGCGGCCGCGATCGCGAGGGCAGTTTTGTCGTAGCTTTCGAGGATGCCGTAGGAGAGGTGGCCTACCAACAGGATGAAGGTGATGAAGAGAGGCGCCACGTAACGATTGTCGAAACGGATTCGTCGTGGCTTGACCACTTCGAGCGGGGTAACTGCAGACTCGCCGGAAGCCTGGCTCATGCAGCCTCCTTAATCTTGTGTACCTGGCCCGTCGCTGGATTCTGAATGGTTTCAGTCTTTCCAGACGGCCACCGGATCACAGCCTTCTCAATTTGAGCATTCCTGCCCAACCCAAAGTGCAAGCGCCTTTGATTCTGCGCGCAGAATCCACTGCCACCGGAAACGGTTTGGGCTTGTTGTCGTCCGCTCCAGAACACTTTCACCTCAGCACCAAGCGCACTGCGGTTACTCGCCGACCCTTCCAGCTCGAAATCGATCCATTTGTTTTCCAGCGCCACAGTATTCTTGTAGATCAGCAATGGCCCGCGTTGGTTAGTGACTATCACATCAAGCACGCCTCGATTCCATAGATCGGCGAGAGCTACCGAGCGTCCATCGTAGGTGTCAGTCGCGCCGACCGCCTGGGCTACGTCGTTGAACTTGCCGGCGCCATCATTGAGCCAAACGCGCTTCTGCTGGTAACCAGACAAACTGCGTCCCTCCATCGGCGGCCAGTTTGCAGCATCACTGATGATCGTGCTGTTGCCGCCCGCAACTTTTGAAAAGTCGTACCAGTAACTCTTGTCCCGATCCGCCGAGACGTAGCCGTTGGTCAGATAGACGTCTAACGTGCCGTCGTTATTGAGATCCCCAAACTGCATGCCCCAGCTCCAGCCGCCCATTTCCACGCCCAACGCTCGCGCGAGGTTCTCATACTTTAAGCCATCGCCGGATGTGCCTTCCTGAGGGACCCAAAGATTATTCCCCTGAATGAGAACACCGTCTTCAGAAATGTTTGAGACGTAGATGGCATACCTACCCTGATTAAGAACGTCGCCAAACGCGGCCGTCATCCCGCTCTTGGGAGCGAAGCCGACACCGGTTTGCTCCCCCACTTCACGAAACTGTTTGCCGTCGTTGAAATACAACTCCGAAACGCCGTAGTCGTTCGCGATAAACAAATCCTGCCGGCCCGTGCCTCTCAAGTCACCAGCAGCGGCCGCGAGGGCCCAGCGGCGACTGTCGATGCCAAGTTTGGCACTGACCTCTTCAAACTTTCCCGCGCCGAGATTATGAAAGAGATATTTACGCCCGCCGTTCTTCGCATACTCGAAACTCTCCGGCATCATCTTCGTCGTCTTCAAATGCCACAGGTCGACGTCTTCGGAATAGTAACCACCGACAAACAGATCCAGCAGGCCGTCGCCGTCGTAGTCAAACCAGATTGCCGTGTTGGCATTCACCCAGGCAGGCAATCCAGCTTGATCGGTGACACGCGTGAAAGAGCGCCCGCCGTCGTTGTGAAATAGTTCCGGAAGACCCCATTTGTAAAGGAAGAGATCTTCGAAACCATCATTGTCGTAATCCCCCCAGACCGCGCCCATCGAAACGCCAGTTCCCTGCTGGTTGAGATCCGCAACACCCAGCTCACCGGCAACATCTTGGAAGGAGCCATCGCCGGCGTTTCGATACAGAGAGTTCTTGCTGCCCTCACCGCTGTTCGTTAGATAGATGTCCTGCCAGCCATCTCGATCGAAATCAACTACGGAAGCGCCGGCACCCATCGAGGCGACTTGGGGCATGATGTGATCCAGCTTCTGGTCTAACTTCGGAGCCTGGTGGACGAAATTTATGCCCGACGCCTGGGCCACTTCCTGAAAGTGAAATCCGTGGCGGGTTAACGCCTGGCTTGCTTCGAGTTTCGAATTGCCCGCCTCACGCCGCGCCGCCAGTCGCTTAAGCAAAAGAGGCGTCGCGAGCAGGGCCAGAAACAAAATCAAGAGCACAATTCTAAATGAACGACTCGGGGTCATTTTGGGTACTGTTCTACGCTGTTAGGACTCTCTTCGCTTGAAGTAAATTGCTTCATAATGTCCGACATGCTTTCAGCTTCGAGATTCACCACTATTAAGTATCATACTGCTGTAAGTCTGCCTTAGAGCCCGCGGAGCGGCCGACGGCATAAAGCCGGGGGTGAAGCGCAGCGAACCCCAGGGGCCAGTGTCGAAAATAGAAAGAGAACGATCCTGGGGTTTCGCTGCGCTTCACCCCAGGCTTGATGCTAACGTCCGCTCCGCGGACTGAATACAAAAAACCTTTGCTAATTGGTCAGAACTTTCCGAAGCATGTCGGACATTGATGCGCCCCCCCTACCGAAAATCTCACTTACCTAATCCGCAAGCCATTTCTGAAGACTACGGGCGTTACATAACGCGTGTGATACTTCTGCCAGTCCTCAGGATGTTTTTTATAAACCCATTCATCCTCGAGTCTACCCGGTGGTGTCGTGTACTCCTGCTTCGCATGGTAGGGCAAAGGGAGCACTGTCTTGGAAAAAGTCGAGTTATAGTCGCCGTCCTTGATCCAGCCGTCACCAACCAAAACATAGTCACGCACCCAGGTTTCAGGTGGCGGTGGTTGCTCGGGAAAGCGAAATGTCATCTCATCTCCTGCATTCATAATCACATAGCGGTCGTCAGCCCTCTGGAGCAGTTCTCGCACGTCGCCAAAACGTGTGTAATAGCCGACCAGATCGCGCCAGACCTGTTTCGAAGCCGCGATCTTATTGTAGTCAGGTACTTCGGGAGATGAACTATTCGGTTGGTTGATCACAGAGTAACCGCGATAGTGAAGGTCAGCCATCCCCAGTTCAATTCGGATTGTTTTCAACTGCGCATCCGAAACACCCCTGGCCCACTCGATCGAGTCCCAAAAAATTTCGAGATTAGTACGCAGGCGCAAGCGACGCGGTGTGCCCGGGCGGAATACGCTGCTTAGATCGAACAGGCAGATCTTCTTGCGCCCCGCAGGAAAGCCCAGGTTTGGTTGGGCCACAATCCAACCGCCGTTGCCATCGGGAACCTCCATGCTCAAAGGCTGCGGACGTACCTCCTGGCCCTGACTAATTGCCACGTTAATGGAAGAGTCAGTCGGGTGCATCCAACCTTTAGCAATCAACCATAGCGGGCCACTTTGCGGTGCGTCCGCGCCGAGATCGACCTCAACATAATGGTCGCGGCTTACACCTTGATAACGCCCGCGCCCAAAGGTATCGAGATACCGCTCGTCAAGAGCGCTGACAATGTCCGTGACGGTGTTGCCGTTGTCGTCCACAGCATGCGCTATCTTGCGTGGCGTCTCGACGGCAGTGATTGCCAGCTTCGCCGGCGGAATCACAAAACGCTCATCGACGAAGATGTCTGTTCCCGCTGGATGATCCACTGTCATCAGCGCCAATTGATCGTAGTAGTAGGTTTCCCAGAGCTCCCCTGTGATGCGCAGATCGTAGTAACCATCACGAGGCGCGAGTTCATCCCCACCGATCTTGTACCACTCTTCGGTGGCTTCCACTCTCGCGGTGCCGAGGGTGTTGATGCGGAGGCCGATCGCGGAACTCCAGGGCACGGCATCTTTGACAAACTTCATTTCTTTGCCGTTGAAGGCATAAAGAAATGGACATGAACCTTTCAAACGCTGTTCGGCAAGGATGGTTTGATCAGCCTTTGTTTCAAACTCGGCGCGCACAGCTCCATTGGGCCACACGATTCGCACAACATCTGCGCCGCTCTGGTCGCCGAGACCAAAATGAACAACTGGACCCGTAATCAATCGCTTTTGCACGAGCAGCCCGGCCCGGATTTCCATTTCACCACCGATGCCGAAACTGTTAATGCGTTGATCCCCCGACGCTTGAGCAGCGCGGGGACGAATTGCCTGCCAGTGATAGTTCTTCGTGCCCCGGTTGATGGCCTGGACCGGCTGGCCTTCGTTCGTCAGCCCCAGGAGGTCGAGCCTGCCATCGCCGTTAAGGTCCGCGGCATCAAAAACCAAACCTGGTCCAATCGCCTTGTCAACCGCAATTAGTTTGCCCTGTTCATCCGTTAACCAGACCAAAGCTCCGGTCTCAGCTGCTGGCGAAACGCCTGACTCAGTCAGTAGCAAGTCGTTTCCGCCGTTATTGTCGAGATCAAGGATGCGTATAGATCTGCCTTCCAGAGTGCTTGCTGTGTTATCAAGTTTGGCAATATCGGCAGTCTCCCATTCCTGCCCTTCTTTCTTATCTGAAAGTCGGCTGACCGTTCCGTTGGCCTCCAGCACAATCAAATCCAAGACGCTATCGTTGTTGAAGTCAGCCACGCTGATAGCCCTTATGAGTGTAAAATTTGGTGGTGAAACTCGCTGGATGAATTGGCCGCTTCGTTCGTTTGTAAAAACATGCAGCTTCCATTGACTGTCGATCAAGGAGGCATCGGGATCGCCGTCACCGTCGATGTCGGCCCAGACAAACCCGCGTAATCCTGAAACACCCTGGAATGGTTGAATCTCCGTAAAGCTCCCGTCGCCGTTGTTGCGCAAGACCGGCGGCGGCACACTTTCGACGCCCATCACAATATCGAGATCACCATCCGCGTCAATGTCTGCCGCACGAGCTCCGGTATAACTGGCACTTAGAATCGACGCGGCCAGTTTGGTCTGAGCTGTCACGTCCATGAACTTTTCGGCGCTTTCCTGTTTCAGCAGTCGCAGACCACCGGCGCCCGCCAGCACCAAATCAGTCTTGAAATCGTAGTTGAAATCAAGGGCCGCAATTCCCTCCTGAGGTAGTGCCAACGACGATCCTCCCGGAAACGGATGGATTGAATTGCCAATGTGCACTTCTTTTTGGTTACCTACTACGACGAGGGGCGCACCTTCCCCGTTAAGCGAAACCGCGCCGATCCAACTCCATTTTCCGGCACTTACAGTCGGCACCGGCTCGGACGAAAAATTGATACCGGTATCGGCAGTCGCGGGGGTAAAGGCTGGGGACTCCAGCCTCAGGAAATGTGTAAACGGTATTGCTTCTTCACCCGGAGGAGGTTTGATCTCGCTGAGGTCGCGACGATATTCGAGCACACGGACCAGCACATTTCGCAGAAACGTAATCCGCGTCGCTGCCTGTCGCACATCGGATCCCGTGGCCGCCGTCTGCACGGCGGTCAGTTGTTGTTGGACTTCAGCAGGCCAACCCGAAGCGCGCTCGGAGATTTTGCTGACCACGCGGCGAAGCGTCTCAGCATCGCCGCGTTTGGCGGCGATGCGTCCAAGTTCAAGCGAGACTGCCAGATTGTCGGGCTGGACGTCCAGCATCTTTTGAATGAGCTGCTGATATTCCGCTTCGCTATTCTCGTCGCCCTGCCGCTCGATCTCTTCTGCAAGCTTGTAAGAGGTTATTAAATTCCTGGGATTGATCTCGACCGCCTTGCGAAGCGCGGTGACGGCTTCCGCGGACCGTCCGCGGCCGCTTTCCAGGAGACCTAAGAGATAGAAAATCCGATCGTCCTGGGGAGCGAGCGCGCGCGCCCGTTCCAACCTCTCTGCCGCAGGGTCGAAATTCCGTTGGCGTAAGGCGAGCAATCCCCAGTTGGCCCATCCGGCCGGTTCAGCTGGGACTAATTGAGTGACTTGCGCGAGCTTGCTGTCTGCGCGCACGTCGTCGCCAACTTGCAGCGCAGCCAGGCCTATATAAAACGCCCGAACCACCTCGTTGTATTCTTTCGAACCCTTCGCCGGCAGCTGGTCGCCCGTACGACACGATGCCGTCAGCAGCAAGAGTCCGACGATCAACGCCACGGCAGATTGATGGTACGGGTGTTTGATTCTTACCTCAGAAGGACTACGCGAAGATGTAGGGAGTGACTATTAAGAACAGCGACTCAGTCTGATTTGGAGAGCCAAGATAGCATAGGCCCGCCGGTAGCCTCTGCACCCTTTGGCTGACGAGCACCTCCAACTAAAGTATGACCTCGCGTTTGCCGAGAAGAGCTACGATCCGCCGGACCCCTTAAAGGAAACGAGGACAATCAAATGTCGAGTGACGAAGTATTGGCCAACCAGCAGACGATCATCGCAAACCAAAAGACTCTCCTCGAAAATCAGGAGCAGATCAAAGCCAACCAGGCAAAGCTGGATAAGGCTTTGTCAAACCAGGCAACAATAATCTCTAACCAGGAGTCGATCCTTTCGAATCAAGGTAAGCTTGATACCGTGATAGCGAATCAGGAACGAATCTTAGCCAACCAGGAAAGAATCCTGGGCAAGTAAGACACTCGCATCCGTTTAGATAGTGCACTTGCGCACCCCGTGAGCGGACAAGTCCGCCTTCTAAACGGATCGTTTTCGCATTCTTCCCAATGTCAAAAAACCCATTCCTGCCTCGGTCAGCCATACTGCCTTTAATCGTGCTCCTTGTGGCCATTGCCATCTGGTCAGCACTCTGGCTGTTGCAAGTCTTTCCGCCCTCAGTTTTTCCTTCTCCCTGGGCGGTGGCGAAGGGTATTGGCGAAGAAGCTCGCACCGGACGTCTGCCCGGCGATCTTGTCGCCTCGCTCTTCCGCGTTACCACGGGCTTTATGCTCGCAGTCGTTCTCGGTGTCCCCGTGGGGTTGGGGCTTGGTAATCATCTTCGTTCCCGTATGGCTTTCCTGCCGCTGATTAATTTTTTTCGCAGCCTCTCGCCACTTGCCTGGATACCGTTTGCCATTCTCTGGTTCGGAATTGGTGACCTGCCGGCAATCTTCCTGATCTTCATGGCCTGTTTCTTTCCGGTGGTAGTAGCGACATTGTCAGCGGTGGCGAGTATCCCATCAGTTTATTTCCGAGTCGCACGCGACTACGGGTACAGCGGACTGGAGCTCTTAACAAAAGTTACCTTGCCGGCGATTGCACCCCAGGTGATCACTTCGCTGCGGGTAACGGCGGGCCTTGCATGGCTCGTCGTGGTTGCGGCCGAGATGATTGCAGGACGCGATGGACTGGGCTTCGCCATCTGGGACGCGCGCAATGGACTGCGAATGGATCTACTCGTTGCCGGGATGATCGTAATCGGCGTCATCGGCATGGTCATCGATCGCGTCCTGATGGGACTCACGAAAATTCGCAGCGTCAGATGGGGTTATGAACGATAAACCGCTGCGCATCGACGACGCGGGGGTAAGCTTCGGCTCCGTTCACGTCTTTCGAAACCTCTCCCTGGAAATCGCACGTGGCGAATTCGTCGCCGTGGTTGGTCCATCCGGCTGCGGCAAGACCACCTTGCTCAATCTATTCTCCGGCTTTTTGAAACCATCGTCGGGTAACGTTGTGTGCACCGGTCGGGTGCGAACGGTTTACCAGCACGACAGCCTCTTCCCCTGGCAAACAGCAGCGCAAAATATTTCCATGGGCCTGCGCGACCTGGTCAGCGAGCGTGAACGCACGGAGCAACTCGAAGCGATGCTGCGCCTGATTAATCTGGAGGAGTTTGCTGCGCATTATCCGCATCAACTTTCGGGCGGAATGCGACAGCGCGTCGAATTAGCCAGAGCGCTCGCAGGCGCTACCGACATACTTCTTCTGGACGAGCCGTTTTCCTCGCTCGATTATCTAACGCGCCTGCGTTTGCGCCGAGAGTTGGCCCGCATGTTAGAGGAATTGCCGCGCACGGTTGTGCTAGTGACACATGATATCGAGGAAGCGGCACAGCTCGCCGATCGAATAGTGGTGCTTTCCGATCGACCGGCTCGCGTCTGTCGAGAGTTGTCAGTATCTACCCCAAGACCGCGCGAGCTAACGCATCCGGAAGTTGTAGAGACGGTGCATGCGATCCTGGCTGAATTTGGACTCGAACAAAACTGAACAGCGGTAATTTGTTTGGATCCAGGCTTGGGGTTTGTTCTTTGCACTTTGTGCTTTGAACTTTGTGCTTTGTACTTGGTTCTTGTACTTTGGGCTTTGTTCTTTGGGCTTGGTGCTTTGTACTTTGGGCTTGGTGCTTTGTACTTTGGGCTTGGTGCTTTGTGCTTTGGGCTTGTGCTTTGTGCTTTGGGCTTGGTGCTTTGTGCTTTGGGCTTGGTGCTTTGTTCTTTGTTTGGACCTCTCTTTGCTCCGGAGGAGCCAAATGTTTATAGCCTGAAGTCCTCTATTAAGTTTGAGTGAGCCCCAAAGGGGCGTGATTGGACGTTACGCTCCTAATGGAGCGTGAATGCAAAGCGAGCTCAGCAGCTATAAACATTCGGCTCCTCCGGAGCTTAAGCCAAGAACAGAGCACAAAGTACAAAGTTCAAAGCTAAAAGAACTAAGAACAAAGGACAAAGTTCAAGTACAAAGTACAAAGTACAAAGTTCAACGTTATCCAGCCCCCTACTCAATGCATAATTTGCGTTACACCGATCGTTCTAATAGTCTTTGGAGATGCTTCGCTCGCCCATCACCCGTTGGCTGATTGGAATCGTCGCTTTCATCGTGGTGCTTGGCCTGCTCCGATTCAAGCCATGGCAATCGCGCTCTGAGGAAACATTAAGCGGCACGTCGAATTCCGCTCGCCAGGAATTAAAGGTCGGATTCCTGCCGGTCACATGCCACTTAACCTGTCCGGTCACCGATTTCGCCACCCGGACCAGCACAACCAGTCGCTTTGAATCGCAGCGCTTCACTGACTTTCCTACAGTCGTCGAGTCAGTCAAAGGCGGCCGCCTGGATGCGACCTTCATGATCGCGCCCCTGGCTATGAAGCTTCGTGAACAGGGCGTACCAGTAAAGATAGTCTACCTGGGCCATCGCGACGGCTCGACCGTTATCGTTCGCAAAGACCTTCCGGCGGAAAGCCTGCGCGACTTGCGCGGCAAAACCTTCGCCATTCCCAGTAAGTACAGCAACCAATACCTGGTCATTAACAAGCTAATGGAAGATCAGGGTGTGAAGCCGGAAGAAATTCGGTTCGTGGAATTGCCGCCGCCCGACATGCCGGGCGCGCTTGCGGCCCAGGCCATTGACGGTTACTTCGTAGGCGAACCGCATGCAGCGAAAGCCGAGCTGGACGGCAGCGGGCGCGTTCTTTATCACGCAAAAGATATCTGGCCACAGTTTATTTCCTGCGTTCTCGTAGTGACGGAGAAATTGATTCGCGAACGACCCGAAGTGGTGCGCGACCTTGTGCGCGGTATTGCAGAAAGCGGCGAATGGGCCGAGGGCCATCGCCTGGAGGCGGCTAAAGTGGTGGCGCCGTATTTTCGCCAGGACGAGAAAGTTATTCGGTATGTGCTCACCCAGCCGCCGAATCGCGTGAGCTATCGAATGCTGACGCCAACCGATGAGGACTTGCAGCGCATCAATGATATGGGAGTCAAGGCGGGGATCCTGCAAGGACCAATCGCGATGAAGGACTTGATTGACCGCCAGTTTATTCCGCTCGACATCAAACCCGCGAACATTAACGCGGCGGAGTAGACGGCTCGTTAGCAGCACGGAACAGCGAGGTGGTACTGACTTCATATGCCGCGCCATAGTCATTTACAATCAGCCCGATTACTAATGGCAAGTGATCCACAGATTGAGATCCTGATCCATGAAACTTTTCCGAAGCTCTATTTTCTTTCTCCTCTTATCCACGCTGCTTGTACCGGCTCTCTTCTTAAACGGAAGCTCGCGGGCCTATCGCCAAACGTCTCCCAGCCCACCTTCGCGCGAGGACGCCTATCGGGCCAACAACATCGGCGTGGCCCTGCTCGAGCAGTTCAAACATAAAGAAGCTGCGGAGGCTTTCAGGAATGCACTGAAAATTGATCCGAAGTTAACTCTGGCACGCATCAACCTCAGCATCGCGCTGTTTAATGTGCCCGATCTGGTCGCCTCTCAACGTGAAGCGCAAAGCGCCTCGGCTCTCGCTCCCGAAGTTCCGCAGCCTTATTACATCCTCGGCCTCATCGCCAAGCTTCAGAGTAAACCCGAAGAAGCGCTCGCCGCTTTTCAACGTGTCCTGAAGATTGATCCGAATGACGTGGGCGCGAACATCAATGTGGGCCAACTGCTCTCGCAACAGCGCAAGTACCCGGAAGCGATTGCAGCTTTCCGGTTGGCCCTTGCCGCCGAACCATACAATGTGACTGCGCTTTACAACCTGGGCCAGGCGCTGATGCGTGCGGGCCAGCGTGAAGAAGGGACGAAGGCAACCGAACGCTTTAGACAGTTACGCGAACGCGGCAGCGCCACCACCATCGGGCAGAATTATCTGGAGCAGGGTCGCTACGCCGAGGCTATTGCTTCTACCGGCGCTGAGCCTGAATTGGTTGATCGAAACGTCCCAGCCGTCACGTTCACAGACGCGACTGCATCGATGTTTTCTGGATCGCCCGGCGGTGCCGCCGCACCAGCGTCGACGTCAGCTGCTTCGTCGATCTTTGGCCGCCAAATCAATACAAGCAATTGGAATGAGGCGAGCCGGCAAGAGCTTGCAGCAGCTTTCGGCGGTAACGTGACCGTCTTTGACATGGACGGTGATGGCACTCTCGACGTGTTCCGTGTGACACCGACTTCGCAGCAATTATTTCGGGGCGCTGGAGGTAAATTCACTGGCGCTACCGAACAGTCTGTCGGTCTGGCAGCGAAGTTTTCCGGCACACCTATGGGCGCCGTCGCGGGAGACTACGACAACGACAGCAAACCCGATCTATTCGTAATCCGTGACGGAAGCCTTTCGCTCTACCACAACGACGGCGCCGGAAAGTTTTCCGACACGACCGCAGCTGCAGGCATTCCTGCGTATCCGTATCTGCCGTCATCGGTGGCTTTTGTTGACATGGACCATGACGGTGACCTCGACATCTTCATTGCCGGATTAGCCGATCTTTCGAAAACACCGAAAGCCGCATCATCTGTTTTTCCTAACGAGTTTGCCGGCGCTCCCAACTTGCTCCTGCGGAATGACGGCAACGGAAAATTCAGCGACCTCACCACTGCGGCGCAATTAAATGTCATAGGCCACGCTGTTTCCGTTATACCGACAGATTTCAACAATCGCCGCGACATGGATCTTCTCGTCGTAAACTATGGGAAGGCCCTGGAACTCCATAGCAACCAACGAGACGGCACGTTTCGCAATGTTTCGAAGGATGTCGGCCTGGACATAGTGGGCAACTGGACCAGCGCGACCGCCGGCGACGTAAACAAGGACGGCTATACCGACTTCCTTATCGGGCGCGCCGATGGGCCAGCGCTTTTTGTGGCCAGCGACGGCAAGGAAAAGTTTAAGACCAGTCCCCTGCCCGCCGGTTCGGAAGCCGCGCGAGCAATTCAGTTGTTGGACTACGACAATGACGGGTTGCTGGACTGTGCAATGCTCACGGACAAAGGCTTGCGTATTTGGCGGAACGTTGGAAACGATTGGATCGACACGAGCGAACGCGCCGTCGCAGCGGACTTGAGGAGTGGTTCATCCGCGGGGCGCGGCTTCGGTGCAGGCGACCTCGACAACGATGGTGATACAGACATTCTATCTTCCGCCTCGGGACCTTTAAGGATCGGCCGTAACGATGGCGGAAACAGTAATCATTCGTTGCGCGTTAAATTGACGGGCAAAGTAAGTAACCGAAGCAGCGTGGGCACCAAGATCGAAGTTCGCGCCGGCAGCTTGCTTCAGAAAATTGAAACGTCCTCGACTAGTCCTGCAGCCGTGCCTGCAGATGTGCTATTCGGACTCGGCAAGCGCCCGACGGCGGACGCCGTTCGCGTAATCTGGCCCGCCGGTATCGTTCAAGCGGAGACCGAGATTGCCAAAGCAGCTGGTGCGAAAGCAACGCTGGTGACGCTCGATGTGACGGAACTCGACCGCAAGCCTTCGTCGTGTCCGTATCTCTACGCGTGGAACGGCGAACGATTTGAGTTCATCACAGATTTCATGGGCGGCGGCGAGATGGGCCACCTGGAAGAGCCTTCTCGCTACAATAAACCTGATCCGAATGAGTACGTGCGAATTCGCAGTGACCAACTAAAAGAACGGAACGGCCGTTACGAACTGCGCGTGACCAACGAATTAGAGGAGGCAGTGTTTGCAGATCAGTTCCAGCTAATGGCCGTGGACCATCCACAGGGGGTTGAGGTTTATCCAAACGAGGGCCTGACCGACCCGCCTCGTCCTTTTAAACTCTATGCGACGCGCGGCGCTCGTCCACCACTTTCCGCCGTGGACGATCATGGAAACGACGTGCTGTCGCGAATAGAGCGCATGGACCGGCAGTATCCTGATAATTTCCGTCGCGATCGCATTCGCGGTTACGCAGACGAACACACGCTGACTATGAAGCTGGCCGAAACGTCCCCAGCGAAGCAGCGCATGGTGTTGCTGTTAACCGGCTGGACTGACTACGCCTGGTCCAGCGACAACCTGGCGGCAACGCAAGCCGGGAAGGCGATGATGCTGCCGGCGCTTCAGGTCAAAGATGAACGCGGCCAGTGGAAGACTGTAATCCAGGACATCGGCATTCCGGTCGGGAGACCGCAAACCGTGACGGTGGATCTCACCGGAAAGTTTCTTAGCGCGAGTCGTGAAGTTCGTATCGTTACTAACCTGAGGATTCTTTGGGACCAGGTGCTAGTGGATACGTCTGACGAGAAAACTACAGCCCAAACGCTGCGGTTAGATCCGGTTGTCGCGAACTTGCGCTGGCGCGGCTTCTCACACGAGGTCACGCCTGACGGTCGTGAGCCGTTTGGTTACGACTACGCAAAGATTAAATTTACTTCTCCCTGGAAAGTTATGCCGGGGCGATATACGCGTGAAGGTGACGTGCGGGAGTTATTACTCAAGTCAGACGACATGTTCGTCATCTCGCGACCCGGCGATGAAATTAGTTTGTCGTTCGACGCGCGGAAGTTGCCGCCACTTCGCGCTGGCTGGACTCGAACATTCCTGCTCTATGCCGATGGGTATAGCAAAGAGATGGACATTAACTCCGCTATTCCGGACCAGGTCTGGCCGTTGCCCTTCCATGGAATGACGAAGTATCCCTACGCCGATTCTGAAACTTATCCGATGACGGCGGTGCGACGTGCTTACATCGAGAAATACAACACACGGGTGGTGACGGCTGAGGTTCCGTCGATCGATTCAGTCCTGATCGATCAAAATAAAATGGTTGGTCGCGAGGGCCGTCGTTAGCGACCATGATTCTCGACAAGGTTTCCGTTACGCCCGTCGTCCCGTAGGGCCGTAATGTTTATAGAACGATGGCCCATAAGATGCTCCTCGCTCCAGAGGAGCGAAACGCAATCCCATATACTCATCGCCGAAGCATTGCGCTCCTCTGGAGCGCGATTCCCTATAGTGAGGTGTCTATGAACATTTGGCCCGCTGGAGCCAGGCCTGACGCCATTACCGCTCGCCGAGTTTAGAACGAATCCACCATACTGCGAATCTTGAGATTCATTTCGAAAGTCGCTAAGCTTCGTTCTATCGCTCGCCCGAAAAAGCACCTCAACTTTCTCACCAGGGATTAGGTCAAAATAATTGTCCGTGAAGAAGCCGTTGTGGTTAGGCGCCGACAAGTAAACCGCCCGCGCAAACTTGTCAGCGGCCAGGGTGATCTTGAATCCACCTCGCACAGGCATCACCTCAAAAGTTATGTGGGGCCTCGGCAAAGACAAATCCTTGTACACTCCAAAGAACTGTTTGTTGCTTGAGACGCGCTTGCCATTTTCGAGCACTTCCGTAAGGAGAAACACCTCTTTATTCTTCCCTGCCAGCAAAGTCTTTACTGGAATGGTCGAATAAGATCGGCTGGTAAGCGCGGCGATCTCGATCGTTTGCCCTTGTGTCCACAACCTATTTCCGTCGAAGTCGATCAGGCTTAGATTCAACTGGGCCGTCACTGGTTTTAATCGATCAGAGACGACAAAAACGTTGATGTTACCATTCTCATGACGCGGGCTAACCAGTATCTCGCTATAGAAACGCCGCGCGTAGTATTGCAACGCCTTCCAACGTCCGGTGTAATCGATGCTCGACCACGAAGCAGCGGGCCAACAGTCGTTAAGCTGCCAAAACAGCGAGCCCATGTTGTGCGGCATGATGCGACGAAAATGTTCAGCCCCGAGCTTGATCCCTTCGGCTTGCAACACCTGGCTAACATAGAGAAACGATTCGAAGTCCTTTGGCGCAGGATACTCGCGCAGCATGTATTCGCGTATCAATGGGTTGCCGCGTGGATGCCGCTGGTGGGCCATCATCACTGTCGATTCGATATCGTGATCTGAAGGCACCGTGTAGGTGTTGACTGTTTCGACCTGGGGAAACGATTGGAAACCGTACTCGCTCATAAAACGCGGGGACTGTTTTTCATATTCGCTAAACGGCAGCGATGCGTGCCAGACCTCCCAATAGTGAAAGTCACCCATCTTCTGAGACTGATTGTCTTCTTCAAGGTTTGAACTGGGTGAACTCGGCCAGTAGGGACGCGAAGGATCCAGCGAGGCACAAACTTCGGGGAGCACGCCGTAGAAGAGTTTCAAATAATCGTCCCAGAGCTTTGCCGGCAGTTGGTCCTTCCAGCCCCAATGAAACCAGCCAGACTCGATTTCGTTGTTGCCCACCCAGGCCACGATGCTGGGATGATTGCGCAGACGCTTTACGTTATCAATCGCTTCCTGCCGTACGTTATCAAGGAAGGCATCGTCGCCGGGATACAAGCTGCAGCCAAACATGAAATCCTGCCAAATGAGAATTCCCATCTCATCAGCCAGCTCGTAAAAATCGTCGCGCTCGTAAATGCCGCCGCCCCAAACCCGGACCATGTTCATGTTGGTATCGCGGGCTGACTCCAGCATATGGCGGTATTTGGCTTTACTGACGCGCGAGGGAAAACTGTCGGCCGGAATCCAGTTGGCGCCCTTGGCGAAGACGGGCACGCCATTGATTACAAACGTGAAACTCTTGCCGGAAGCATCGCGCTCCTGCCTTAGCTCTAACGACCGCAGACCCGTGCGGGTCGTGGTCGTATCAATCGGCTTGCCATCGATCAACAGTCGTACTTTAAAGGTGTAGAGTGGCTGACCACCGAGCCCGTTGGGCCACCAAAGCGCCGGGCGAGCGATAGCGAAATTAACGGCAACCCGATTAAGGCCCTTCTCAAGTTTGACGTCTTGCTTAACCGCAACAGTCTTGTCCGTCAAACTGTCCAAAACGATCGTTGCGTTACCGGTGACGCTCGACTGCACTTCAACATTAGCGGTTAAAGAGGCGGCGTCCTTATTGATCTTTGTCGGCAGGATCTGAAGATCACTTACACGTGCTTTATCCCACGCCTCAAGAAAAACCGGTCGCCAAATACCGCTCGTGACAAAACGCGGGCCCCAGTCCCATCCGAACTGATACGGCGCCTTGCGTGTGTGCGGGCTTGTCTTTTCACCCTGATCGTTACCAGCGGGCAACTGGTAATCTAGCTTTGCCATGACCGGCAAGACTTCGTTGATGGGGGAACGAAAGCGGATGCGTAAATTGTTGGGTCCGGGCCTGAGAAACCGTTTACTGTCCGTCCGCCATGTGCGAAACATGTTGTCGGCATTCAACAGAGGTTGATCGTTGAGGAAGACATTGGCGTAGGTGTCGAGACCCTCGAAGACTATATCGATGTTGCTACGCTCGAGAATTGCCGGAGCGACATTGAAGGTCGTTTGATACTCCCAATCCGTCTTGCCAATCCATTGCAGCTTCGCTTCGTTGTCGCGGTAGAACGGATCGTCGATTAGTTTGTTGTTAAGCAGGTCTGTATGCACAACACCAGGCACGGTTGCCGAGTGCCAGGTGTCCTTATTAACTTCACGAAATTGCCAGCCGGCGCGGATTGGGATCTTTATGTGCGAGGTTCGCTTCAATTGAGGACTTGTCTGCGATTGAGAGGCGTGGCCAGTGCAGGCTAGTAACGCCAGGATTGCTGAGAATAATTTTATGCGATTCATGTTTTGCTTGCTTGTAGGGGCGTGCTCTGTTCGGGGCAGTAGCCCGACCGTCAGGGAGGGCGTATTGGCGCCAAACCTTACGCCCTCCCTGACGGTCGGGCTACTGCCCCGTGCTGGCGACGCCAAGGGCCTTCAGGTATCCATGGTTGACTCGACAGTTCGCGAATTTTATCTGCTCCAGGTAATCGCTCAATGCCTTCTGCACCTTTTCCTTCGGCGGCCGGTTCTTCCTTATGTCCTCAAAGGTTGTGCGTGGGCCTTCAGCGAAGGTGACAATCGCGTCCCAATCTGCTGGTTTGTTGATCGAGACGACGTTCGAGGTCGCGTCAAGTTTCTTGTACGGCCAGAAACACCATCCAATGTTATGTGTCTCGAGCAACGTCCTGAACGAGCTAATCCATTCGTCGGTATTCTCGCCTGATTCTCCCATCCAAACTGGCACGTTGTGTTTATCGCGGAAGTCCAGATACTCCTGAATCGCCCCCTTGTTAACTTCCATCCAGTACTTATGAAAAGTGTAAACGAGTTTAGGATCGAAAGGTGGCCCAAAGACTTTGAAGTTGGTGTTCCACTGCGCCCCGCCGAGGAAGATGACGTGATTCCTGTCTACCTCTCTTATGGCCGCCACGATGCGGCGATAAAGCGGTTCCAGCTTTGGATTCAGATAAGTCGCGTCAAAATAATGAGCAATCGGCTCGTTGAGCAGATCGTAGCCGATGACTACCGGCTCATTTTGATACCGCGCGGCAATCTTGCGCCAGATGTTAACCGTGAGATCCTGGCTCTCGGCGTTTTCAAATAAAAACGGATAACCCCAACTATCGTCGATGTTGTCTCCAGTCTGTCCACCGGGCGCGCCGTGCATGTCGAAAATTACGTAAAGATTTTCTTTCTTGCACCAGACGACGACATCGTCTAAAAGCCGGTAGCCTTCGCCTTCGAGTTTTTCCGGATCCGCGCTTGAGACAAACAACCGGTAACTGAAGGGTACGCGCACGGAATTGAACCCGGACTGTTTGATGAACCTGATGTCTTCTGCCGTGATGTAATTCCCGTGAAACGACTTCCAAAATCGCCGGGCTTCGTCTTCACCAACCAATTCATTGATTACGGTGTAGATCCGCTGCGGAGAGTTGGCGGTCTTGAACTTGAACATGTAGCCTTCTGGCAATAGCCAATTGCCGAGATTGATGCCCTTCAGCAGGAGAGGTTTGCCGTCCGTTGAGACCAGATCTTTTCCACGAGTGGTAACGAATCTCGATTGGGCGTGAATCGAGGTTGCAGCTGCTAAGGTTAAAAGCAGAAGCACTTTCGAACACAGTGCTGGTCGTCTAAACCAAGTCATCGAGCAATGCTCCGGTTTTCCCACACTAGCCTTGCCAGCTTGCCTTAAAGCGTCATGGGCCACGTTGTGTTCGGCTTAGCCGCCGGATGTGCGGCGGTGGCTTAGCCCCGCCGTAGAGCGGCGCCTGCATCCTGGGCTGTGCCCTTGGTGCGGACTTTGACCCGTGAACTCAGGAAGGCTGCGCCCGGACATGGGGCGTAGCCCCCGAAATGAATCTAACTGCGGTCGGCGGGGCAGAGCCGCCGCCTCACATCAGGCGGCGAAGCCGACCTACCGTGGCTCATGTCACTTTTATCCATTTTACTGGCGTATTGAAAACTTCAGACACACAGGCGACGGCACTTCGGCGACGTGACCCGTTGCACTGAGCCGGCCTGTTTTCTTGTCGCGACGGAACGTAACGATGTTGTCCGAACGTTGATTCGCCACCAGGAGAAACTCACCTGTCGGATCAATCACAAAGTTGCGCGGCGTCTTTCCTCCAGTTGACTCGTGAGCGACGAAAGTCAACTTGCCGTTTCGCTGATCAATGTTGAAGGCAGCGATACTGTCGTGACCGCGGTTAGAGCAGTAGAGAAATCGACCGTCGGGAGAAACGTGGATATCAGCTCCCGAGTCTGCCGATGTAGGTGCCGCCGGCAAAGCGGGTAGGGTTTGTAATTCTCTCAAATTGCCATTGCGCTGATCGTGGGCGAAAGCGGTGACGGTTACGTGCATTTCATTCATCAGGAACGCGTAGGGGCCACGAGGATGGAAAGTTAAATGACGCGGCCCCGCTCCAGGCGTAACCTGCACCGAAGGATTGGTGGTTGGAATCAGCTTCCCACCACGCCTGTCAAAACGATAGATCATAATCTTGTCTGTCCCGAGATCGCAGGTGTAGGCGAACCGGTCGGCGGGATCCAGCACGATGCAGTGTGCGTGTGGTCCTTGCTGACGCTCAGCGTTAATGCTCGAACCCTCGTCCTGCTTCATGTCAGTGGCCTCGCCCAAACTGCCGTCGCTGCGTATTGGAAGCACAGCTACGTTGCCCCCGGAATAATTTGCTACTAAAACAAATCGACCGGTTCGATCAACATCGACGTAACACGGCGAGCCACCCAACGATGGCTGTTGATTCAAAAACCTGAGATTACCCGTCGTCCTATCAACTGCAAAAGCGCTGACAGCGCCACTTTTCTTACCCGCAAATTCTTCGAGTTCGTTAACTGCGTACAAGTAGCGACGGTTGGGCTCAAGCGCAAGATACGAAGGATCCTTTACACCTTTGGTGGTGGCGACGGGATTTAACTCACCCGAAGAAAGGTCCAGGCGATACAGGTATATACCCTCGCTTTTACCTGAGGTATAGGTTCCGACGTAGAGGAGCAGTTCAGAAGAGCGCGGCGCCCCCGACACCAGAGTATGTTCTGGAAGCGCAAGACCCAGCGCGCCTACACTCGCGATTTTCATAAATTCACGCCGGGCAAGAGCGTCATTCAGTATTTTGTAGTCCACGGTTTAGATTGTTCTCCTTGGAGTAGCCATGGGCTGAATTAGGCCTCGATACACGCCTGTACCTTGTTAAAAACACGGTCAACAATCTCGCGCGCTGTTGATGCGTCCTTCGCCTCTGCGATGACACGAATGATCGGTTCTGTATTTGATCCTCTCACGAGAAACCACCCGGCTGGCACAGTGACTTTCACGCCGTCACGCAGGTCCAGCGGATAACCCGCATACTCTTGACGCAGCATCCTAAGCACCGCCGCGATCTTATCTGAGGGACACCGCAGTTTCTCTTTAACCATGCTGAAGGCTGGGACACTGTTGACTAACTCCGTTACGGTCTGACCCGTTTCCGCCAGCAGGTGTAGAACCAGGGCCATGCCCGTCAGACTGTCTCGCGCAAAATTAATGCGAGGATAGATCACGCCCCCATTGCCCTCGCCGCCTATTACCGCATTTTGTTTCTGCATCTCTTCCGTGACATTAACTTCGCCAATTTTGGTTAGGAAGACCGGGCTACTAAACCGGTCGGCAACTTCCTGAAGCACGCCCGTCGAAGATAGATTTGCCACTACCGGGCCTCGCTCTTTGCCGAGAACATAAAGCGTTGCGAGCAGTAGCGTGTAATCCTCGCCGATAGGTATTCCCTGCTCGGAGACGATGGCCAGACGATCGGCGTCCATATCCTGCGCAAAACCAACATCGGCGCCATGTTCTTTGACTGCGGCCGAAAGGTCCGTCAGGTTTTCGGCTACAGGTTCTGCTGGACGCGGGAACGATCCATTGGGAATTACATTAATCGTTGCAACTTCAGCACCCAAAGCTTCGAGCAGCCTTGGGCCAACGAGGGAGCCCGCACCATTGCAGGCATCGAGCACTACTCGCAACGGTTTTTCACGCTGGGGCAACGGTCCAAGGACTTCGATAATTCGTGTGATGTGTAGATCAGTGGCTCCCGAAATTTCCTCGACTTCCCTCATTTCGGCGCCGCCAACTTTCGTGTACTCGCCCTGATGGTAAATGTCGAGCATCTCGCGAGCCTGACCGCTATTCAGGAAAAGTCCATCGGCATTAATAAACTTCAGAGCATTCCACTCCGCCGGATTATGGCTCGCAGTAATCGCAATGCCTCCGTGTGCGCGATGATGGCGAACGAGTAGTTGAACAGTGGGCACCGGGCACATTCCGATATCAATAACGCGACAGCCGCTCGACAAAAGCCCAGCGATGACTGCTTGCTTGACCATCTCGGCGGAGGTGCGGGGATCGTGGCCAATCACAATCGTGGCGGGCCCGACGTAGGTGCCAAACGCCTGAGCAAAGCGCGTCAACAGCACCGGCGTCAGCGACTCGCCAATTACTCCGCGAACACCGGATATGCTGATCTTGAGTGTTGGTATTGCTCGCATGAGTCACGCCTGAATAGTACTGCTAACGTTCAAGACGTTCTGGATCTCAGTCCGCGGTTAGCGGACGACTGACACTAGCCCAGCAGTTCACTGCTGGGAAAAGATGCAAAAGGAATCCAGTCCGTGAAGCGGACGGTTGAAACCAGTTGCCCGATAGCTGTCTATTTCAGCCGTCCGCTTCACGGACTCAATCTTGAAATTCCTCTGATCCCAGCGATAAATCGCTGGGCTATTGTCAGCCGTCCGCTAACGCGGACTGGAACCTAAGAAATGTTGAGTGCCGGCCGTTTGGGCATCGACAAAATACTTCGCACACCACTCACTTGTTCAACCGATCCCTCACCCAATCAAGTAAATTCTGTGCGCTCTTCGTTTCCTCAGCTTCAACGATAACGCGAATCATCGATTCGGTATTCGAAGCCCGCACATGAATCCAACCCTGTGGTAACACGACTCTGATTCCGTCCGTCAAATCATAAGGCAGTTGCTCACGCTCTATACTCACGCGGAAATTCTGCAGCACCGAATAGAGTCGATTCGGTTCGACGGCCAGATTGTGTTTCAACATCGTCATTCGCGGCAGTTCATCAAATAATTCGGAAACTGGTTTACCGCGACGCGCAAGCCCTTCAAGAATCAGACCCACAGCGGCAGCGCTATCATGCGTCGGATGTAGCTCCGGAACGGTTACACCCCCGCTGCCTTCGCCGCCGAGAACGCCGTGGTTTTCGATCATGCTCTCTGAGATGTAGGCCTGCCCAACCTGCGTGCGCACAACCGTTCCTCCATAAACTTCGGCAATTCGCTCAATTGCCCCCGTGGTTGAAACATTCGTCACTACCGTCCCTGTCTTCTGCTCAAGACGAATACGGGTAGCAATCGCGAAAGTTAATTCTTCTGAAAGCGCCTGGCCCAACTCGGTAACAATTCCGAGTCGCTCGCCGTCAGCGTCGTGAGCGAATCCGATGTCAGCTTTTCCGGCTTTAACAACTGCGCTCAGCTGCGCCATTGTCTCCGGCTTTGGTTCAGGAGGATGGGGAAACGGCGCAGTGGGGTCGTCATTGATCGCCAGCACTTCGCAACCGATTTCCTTTAACCATCTGGGAATCAAACGCGAGCACGCACCATTGCAGCAATCGACAGCCACCTTGAGACGGCTTTGTTTAATCGCCTCGATATCAAAAGTCCCGTTGAGCAATTCTATGTGGTGATCAATCGGATCATGATGCTGTATTGCCGGCTTGATCTGGTCCCAGGTCGCTTTGGCAAACTCTCCCTGGTGGAATATGTCGAGGAGTTCTTCGGCCTGTGTCGGATTCAAGTAGAGTCCATCGCCGCGCACAAACTTCAACGCGTTCCAATGAGCCGGGTTGTGACCTGCTGTAATTGCGATGCCGCCGTCTGCTCGAAGTGATGTAACAGCTAACTGCAGGCTTGGTGTCGGCGCGACTCCAAGGTCAATCACTTCACAGCCCGCCGCCAGCAGCCCGGAAATGACTGCAGCACGCACCATCGGACCCGAAGCACGCGTATCGCGGCAAACGAGAATACGTCCGCCATCGAGATAAGTAGCGAACGCCTGAGAAAACCCTACCGCCACCTCCGGCGTGAAGGTCTGGCCCACAATCCCGCGCACACCTGTGATCCCGATTTTTAGCGGTTTCATGATCGAACGATGACGTTACGGGGCCGTAGCCCGACCGTTAGGAAGGGCGTCGTGAACCGCGGCGCCCTCCCCTAACGGTCGGGCGACTGCCCCATAATGCAAGCTAGTAACTATGGCGGGCTCAGCCGCAAAGAAGATTGACCGTCACAGGGTAGCATCATACAATTTCCGCACTCCACATGGGATTTTAATCTGCAAAAGAATGCGAAGGCGTGCACAAACGACTTCGGCGCATAGTGCGACTCCTTGGAGTGCGCCGCCTTGTCGGCGCTTTGGCCAGCGGCGGCCTGGCGCCGCGATTTCCACGCAAGATGCGAGGCTGATCTAAACGTACATCCGGCTAAGAAAGCTGCGACAGGTCGCAGCGGACCAAAGCGCCGACAAGGCGGCGCACTCCAAGGAGTCACCTCTCATGAAACTGAATATCTTAATAGCAACCCTTAGCCTCCTTCTTGTAGCGTTGATTACATCCGCACAATCTCCACGCCCGGGCGCGCTCGACGCGAAGGCTTTGCTGGAACGCCTTGGCTACCCGCAGGATGCAAAGCTGCTGATCGTTCATGCGGACGATCTGGGCATGGCCCACTCGATCAATCGCGCGTCGATCAGAGGGCTTGAGAGTGGGTTGGTCAGTTCAGCCAGCATCATGATTCCGTGTCCATGGCTTCCAGAGATCGCGGCCTACGCGAAAAGTCATCCCGAAGCCGATCTCGGGTTGCACTTGACGCTCACCAGCGAATGGAGTCTTTACCGCTGGGGACCGGTGCTGCCAAAAGAGCGAGTCCCATCTCTTTTCGAAACCAGCGGATATCTTTATCCCACCGAAACGGAAGCCGCTGCGCGCATCGATCCTAAAGAAGCAGAGGCTGAGATTCGCGCGCAGATTGCACGCGCCAGAGCGATGGGCATTCAACCCACTCACGTCGACTCTCACATGGGCACGCTCTACCAAACTCAACCTTTGTTTGAAATGTTTTTCCGGGTATCGAGGGATCACAAGCTACTAATTAGAGTTTCACGCGAATGGTTAACGTCCGCGCCGTTCCTACGTTCACTGCTTGGTCCAGATGATGTAGTGATGAATACCATCATTAGCATTGGCCCTAATGTAGCCGCCGAGGGCTGGGCCAGGTTCTATAGCGACGCTGTAAAAAATCTCCAGCCGGGCATTACGGAAATGATCGTTCACCTCGCATACGACGATGAGGAAATGCGCGGCGTTGCATTCAATCATCCGGAATGGGGCTCCCAGTGGCGGCAGCGTGATTTTGATTTTGTTACCAGTGATGCTTTCCGCAAGCTGCTTCAGGATAATAACGTTAAGCTGGTCACCTGGCGCGAAGTCAGTAAACGTTTACAGAACCGAGGGCGTTAGGGCCCCTCCCTGGAGTGCGCCGCCTTGTCGGCGCTTTGGTCCGCTGCGACCTGTCGCAGCTTCCTTAGCCCGGATGTACGTTTACACCAAACTCGCTTTCGTCCAACATCGCGGCGCCAAGCCGCTGCCGGCCAAAGCGCCGCCACTCCAAGGAGGGCCATCGTTTGCCCACGCACTCGGTAGCGCCTGATGCAGGATGAGTTCTCTTCCCCTTTGTTTACCAGCCCAACTATCTCCTTTTCGACACTTCTTGAATGCATCGCTAGATGAGAGAATAGCACTGCTCCGCTGATCCACTTCCCGAAGGAAAACAGAAACGATGAAAAAGACTGCGCTTGCTGTGGCGGTTGTTACGTTCTCGATTTGCTTTGCTCTACCGGTACCAAAAGCTGACACTTCAAACACCGCGGGTGCGGAGCGAACGACTATGAAAATGGTAGCCGGACAAGGTCAAGCGATGGTCGCTCGTGGGCCAGTAGCAGACGTCACCGATAGTGACGAGTTTTTTCAGGCTGCACTCAAGACAGGACCTGAACGCGACAACTCGCGAAAGATCGAAGACCTGCTTAAGCGTATGACGCTGGAGGAAAAGGTCGGCCAGATGACTCAGCTGACCATCGGCATGATCGTCACCGGCCAGGATCAGAATATCCAAATTGATCCGGCGAAACTGGAAAAGGCGATCGTGCGTTACGGCGTGGGATCGATTCTCAACGTCTCGGACCAGGCGCTAACTCCTGACAAGTGGCACGACACCATCAAACAGATTCAGGACGCAGCTACAAAGAAAACGCGTCTCGGTATTCCGGTCATCTACGGCATCGATTCGATTCACGGCGCAAACTACGTTCAAGGTGCAACCCTCTTCCCACAGGAAATCGGAATGGCAGCAACCTGGAATCCTGAGTTGATGAAGCAGGGCTCGGAGATCGCCGCGATGGAAACTCGCGCCGCGGGCATCCCCTGGAGCTTTTCACCGGTACTTGATATTGGACGCCAACCGCTTTGGCCGCGCTTCTGGGAGACATTCGGCGAAGATCCTTATCTCACGAAAGTCATGGGCGTGGCTTTTGTGCGTGGATTGGAAGGATTGGACGTTGCCGCGCAGGATCGTGTCGCGTCCAGCTTGAAGCATTACATGGGCTACAGTCTGCCTCTAACGGGCCGCGACCGAACTCCGGCACTGATTCCCGAAAACCACTTGCGCGAATACGTCCTGCCCCCCTTTGCCGCTGCGGTTAAAGCCGGGGCGCGCACGATAATGGTCAACTCCGGAGAGATCAACGGCGTTCCCGGACACATTAATCATCATCTGTTGACCGGCATCCTGCGCGATGAATTGGGCTTCAAGGGATTTGTCGTTACTGACTGGGAAGACATCAAGAAACTCGTAACGATCTGGCGTGTCGCGCCAAATGAGAAAGAAGCTACGCGGATGGCAGTGATGGCCGGCAACGACATGAGCATGGTCCCACTCGATTACAGTTTCGCCGATCATCTGATTGCACTGGTTAAGGAAGGCGGTGTTCCACAGTCACGAATTGATGAAGCCGTGCGCAGAATCTTGAGAGTAAAGTTTGAGTTAGGACTCTTCGAAAAGCCCACGCCCGATCCTGCGCTTAAGTCGAAGATCGGATTGCCCGAATCGCGACAAGCTGCGCTGGAGGCGGCCCGTGAATCGATGACGCTACTGAAGAATGCGAATAACCTTCTGCCCTTGGCCAAAAATCGTAAGATCCTCGTCACTGGCCCAACCGCCGATTCAATGATCTCCCTCAATAATGGTTGGAGTTACGTCTGGCAAGGTTCTGAAGAGTCGCTATATCCAAAGGATCGCCCGACCGTTCGGCGCGCGATCGAAACGAAAGCAGGAGCGGCAAACGTCACCTACGCTCCCGGCACAAAGATCACGCGTGCTCCGGGGTCTCCCTCAAACAGCAGCCCGACCGATGTTGAAACGGAAGTCGATATCCCGGCGGCCGTGCGTGCCGCGCAAGCCGCGGATGTAGTGGTGCTTTGTCTTGGCGAAGGTTCCTACACGGAAACACCCGGCAACATCACTGATTTAAATCTCGGTGAACCGCAACTGAAACTTGCCGAAGCTATCGCAGCCACGGGGAAACCGATTGTGCTGGTGCTGCTGGAAGGCCGTCCCAGAATCATCAACCGCATCGTTGATAAGGCCGGCGCTGTGCTGATGGCGTACAACCCCGGTAACGAGGGCGGGCAGGCTATCGCCGACGTGCTTTTCGGCGACATTAATCCGTCGGGAAAACTTCCCTTCACCTATCCGCGCACGCCTAACGGTTTGATTACTTACGATCATAAACCCTTCGAAACCGAGAACACCGCTTTCGGCAACATGGCTTTCAAGCCGCAATTCGAATTCGGACAAGGACTCAGCTATACGACCTTTGCCTACAGCGATTTGCGCCTCGGTCAAAAGGCGATCACCGTAAACGATGATCTCTCGGTCAGCGTTACTGTAAAGAACACGGGCACTCGCGCCGGCAAGGAAGTGGTCCAACTTTACTTAGGCGATCTGGTAGCGTCTCTGTCGCCTCCGGGAAAAAGGTTGAAACGTTTTGCAAAGATTAATCTGGAGCCGGGGCAGAGTCGCACGCTGACCTTCAAGCTGCGACGAGATGATCTCTCGTTCATCGGTATAAATAACAAGCCGGTGATAGAGGCCGGCGAGTTTGAAGTCACGGTCGGCGGACTGAAAGACAAGTTCGAATTGAAATGATGTGAGGCGTACGAGGCTAGTACCTCCTTGGAGTGCGCCGCCTTGTCGGCGCTTTGGCCCGTGGCGGCTTGGCGCGCGACGCTCGACGCACAAGGCTGTGAGTGGTTTACAAGTTTCTAACCGTACGGTAGCTGCGACAAGTCGCAGTGGGCCAAAGCGCCGACAAGGCGGCGCACTCCAGGGAGACGCCCTCGAACCAAATCATGCGTTACCACAATCTCTTCCTGAGGCGTTCGACTAGAGTATGCAACCTTAACCTGCTCGTGACGTTGGCTGTGCTTATCGCCGCTCTCCCCATTCATTCACAAGACAAAAAGCAAACTAGTGACGACCAGGACGACGTCATCAAGGTCACTGCAAACGTTGTAAACGTCGACGTGATGGTCAAGGACAAAAAAGGAAAGCCGGTCACGGATCTCAAAGCAGAAGACTTTGTGATTTCCGAAAACGGTGTGCGCCAGACAATCGAGTTCTTCGACTCGACTCTCTCAAGCGGCAATGAACCGACCTCATCGTCGTCCACTTCAGAGTCACCAGGACCACGGCCACCAAACAATCTTCCGCGAAACATCGTCGCACTCGTCCTTGATGGGCAAACCACTGGTGGCGCGAACTTGAAACAAGTGCGCGAGGGGATGACCAAGTATATTCGTGATCGCATCACTGTTCATGACTCAGTTGCCTTGTTTGCGATCTCTGGTGGACTGCAACTGCTACAACCTTTTACCCAGGACAAGGCGAAACTGATCTCGGCGGTGGAAAAAGCCGATGGCGTATCAACCGTTTCAAAGACGTCCGAACAGCGCGGTATTAACGAAGCCATGGCTGCAATTCGTGACCAATTGGCGGCCGCACCCCCGCCTGAAATAACCTCAACGGCCGGAGGTTCGGCGGCCGCGCAGGCAATGATCTCGCGGCGCGTGCTTGAACAATATGTGCAGTTGCGATCGGCGTTAAGTACTCAGCAGACACGACCCGTCCTGGCCGGCCTGGCAGCAATCTGCGAAGGCCTGCGGGCGATACGCGGCAAGAAAACACTAGTGATGTTCTCACAGGGATTCGTCGCGCCGCAGAATCTTGATTGGCAGGTGCAAAGCACAATCGACATTGCCAACCGTGCCAATGTTGCGATCTATGTTATCGACTCGGGTGGTTTGACAGGCGGCACTCCTCAATCAGGAGCACTTGTTCCTGGATCTGCGCTTTCTGGAATTTCCGCGGCAACCAGTCAGGAGAATCGTATTCGAGCGGGCGCCGGAGAGAGTGTGTTTGATGTCGCGCGACAAGAGGGACTGGATCGCCAACAAGATCTGTTGTATCGAATTTCAGGGGATACCGGCGGGCAATTCATAAAAAACACCAACGACATCGGCGCCGGCCTCGAGCGTATCCATGAAGAGATTCGCTCACGATATACCCTGGCGTACCGCAGCACCGATCCAAACTTTGACGGCAGTTTTCGGAAGGTAAAGATCGAAGTACGCCGGCCTGACGTAAAGGTGATGGCCCGGCCAGGATACTATGCGATTCCGGCCAGCCAAATTGTGCCCCTCTCTCCTGACGACAGGAAGTTAATAGCAAACTTTGAGACGATATCTGCCCGTCCAACTTTGCCCGTGTCCTGGGAACTAAATTCCTTCCGCTCGCAGCCGGGTTACTACATCGTTCCTGTCTCTTTCGAAATACCTCCGCTCGCCGTGGAGTTTGATATGAAGGACAAAAAGCAGCGCTTGCAGCTCGATGTCCTGGGACTCGTGCGAGCCCGAGGGGACGATAAGATTCTTACCCGCCTGGGCGGAACATTTGACGTTGAACTAACCCCGGGGCAATACCAGTCGATCCTTAACGACAACATCTTTTATCGACAAGACGTGGAATTGGAGGCTGGCTCGTACACGATTGATCTGGTCGTAAAGGATCGGCTCTCAGGAAAGGTGGCCGCCAAACGCCACACTCTGCTCTTGCCCGTTGCGAATTCGGAATTCTCGGCGACTGAAGCGGTGTTAAGTCGTCATGCCGAACCGTGGACACGGCCCTTAAACGCCCCAACGGATGTTTTCAGTGCAGGTAATGTCCAGATACGCCCTTCCCCGAGTCGTGAATTTCAAGCTTCGGATAACCTAATCATCTTCTTCAAGCTCTATAACGTGACAACAGCGGCTGGGGCGGGAAAGCCCGTGATTAACGTCACGGTCACGCTTATGAAGGATGGTAAACAGGCGATTCAACCGCTCAGGTACGAACTCACACAACTCGAGACTGAACCTGTACCACATCTGACTTTTGCCAAATACGTGAAGCTTGCCGGGCTGGCGCCGGGAAAGTATTCGGTGGTAATTGAAGCTACAGAGGTGGCCCAAAAGAAGGTGGTTAAGCAAGAGACTGGATTCACGGTCACTAAGTGACTGTGCTAAGACGGTTCTTGGATCTAATTCAATCGCCGTTTAGAGTGTGCACTTGTGCGCTGCCCTTTCGTGATCACTATGACTCTTTAAAGAAGGGCGGACAAGTCCGCCATCTAAACGAATTTGAAGGTGGAATGTCCCAAGGCCCCGAAAACTACTTCGGCGTCCTTAAGCCGTCCGACTTTTTGTGAATGCGGTTGCTCAGTTTGATAATCGCCAGCAGATCTCCATCAGCCTTCGCCTTATCCGTCTTGGCTTTCTCAACGTTTTTCGCATCAACCGTGGCAGCGTTCTTGAGCGCGGGATTCTCAGTGAAACTATCGATTAGTTTGCACAGTTTGACGAGCGACTCGACCATCTCTTCGCTTTTGAGATCGAATGTAGGGTCGGGTTCCTTATGTTCAGGAACGTGAGCCAGCATGTAAACATTTAGCCGGTGAGCGCGCTTGTTTATCTCCCCCGTCTGCTCTGTAACGAGGTTGTAGTCAAGAGGTTTGCGAGCGACCAGATGGCGCGCGATGTTATTCCGCAGCACCTGGATGCGCGTGAAGTCCTGCTTCATATTTGTGATTGCTGCCTGAATATGTTTTTGACTCTCCGCTTCTGCGTCTGCCTCCATCTCGACGCTACGAAGCTTTGCTTCGCTGGAACGCCGCCCATGTTCCTCGCGCTTGATACTAATAATCGGAGGTGGTCCTGCCCCCGCAGGCGCGCCGCCCTGGGCCAAAGAAGGAGCTGCCATACTTAAGGTGACGAGTCCGGCTGCGAAATAACCGGCCGGTCTAATAAGACTAATCACTCTATATCTCATGACACATTCCTTTCGTTGGTCAGCCGTGGTCCTGCATTCAGATAATACCAATGCCGCTCGGCTTGGGCCTTCATCTGAGGAAGCAATAGTTTAGTCGATTAGGTCGCGCGTTGATAGACGCGAACGTAGTCAACCAGCATCTGTTGGGGGAAAACCGTGGTTACATCTGGCAGCCCGGGCCATGAGCCGCCGACAGCCACATTCAGAATAATGAAGAACGGGTGGTTAAAGACCCAGGCCGTGCCTGCCGGCAGATCAGCGGGCGTTCGCGTTTTGTAGAGCCGGCCGTCAACGTAGAACCGAATTACGTTAGGCTCCCACTCCACGGCAAACGTGTGATAGTCGTCGGCGAACTTCTGCGAAGAGGGCAAAGGATACGACGCGGATACGCCCTTAGCTCCGGAGTATCCTGGCCCATGGAGCGTGCCATAAACGGTTGATGGCTCTTTGCCGATGTGCTCCATGATGTCTATCTCGCCGCACCTGGGCCAGCCGGCTGTATCGATATCGCTTCCCAGCATCCAAAAGGCCGGCCAGATGCCTTGTCCATATGGCACCTTGACGCGCGCCTCAAAACGTCCGTAGGCTTGCGTAAACTTGTTCTTAGTAAGGATTCGGGCTGAAGTGTAGTTGCGCTTAATCTTGTCGGGGCCGGTGAAGGTTTCCTCTATTGCTCGAATCACCAGCGAACCGCTTTCAACCCGCGCGTTAGCCAGACGGTCCGTGTAGGTTTGTAGCTCGTTGTTGCCCCATCCGCCGCCGCCGATATCGAATGACCACTTGTTCGAATCCGGAGTCGAGCCGGTTGCCTCATTGAATTCATCACTCCAGGTCAAACGCCAAGCCTTTGATTCAATCGCCGAGGTTGTTTCACAGAGCGGTGATGATGAAAGTAGAACAGAGATAATTAAGCCGAGACGGAAGGCGAACTTACCTGCATCAGAACACGGAAGAACTTTTCTTAGACGACACTTTCGATCCTTCCTTTTAGGCATTAAAAATCCCTCCAAAGGGAGCAACGTATCAACAAAATTCTTCCCGGATCGGCTACAATGCGCTCAAAGATTTGGCGGTAATTATGTCACTAATTTGGACGTAATAAAATCTTCCTATGCGGAGTTGCCTTAGCCCGCGGAGCGCGGCGATAGCGTAAAGCCTGGGGTGCAGCGAGGCCTGCGAGCGGAACCCCAGGGATCCGTGCAATAAAATGTTGCAGCCCGCGAAGCCGACGACAGCCCCGTTAATTTTTCGCGACTCCACGACAAGCTTAAAGCTCATAGGACATCAAATTGCCCAAAGAACCCCAACACACGAACTCGAGATCAAAACATGAAGATTGCTAACCACTCGCTCCTGGCTCTGCTCTTAACTTTCACTTCGAGTATCGCCGGTCAAGCGCAGGGACCGGCTACGGCTCCGCGTCAACTCAACCTGATGCCGGTGCCCGCGTCGGTGCAGCTACAAACCGGCAGGTTGCCGATTACCAACACTTTCACCGTCGCAATCAAAGGTCACGCAGATGATCGTTTGCGCAGCGCGATTGCGCGCATGTCGAGGCGGCTTGCCGGACGAACTGTAATAACGTTGCCGCCGGATCTCGCAATTGATGAGAACGCTGCCACGCTGGTAGTCCAAACTGAGCGGCCCGGTGCGGCAATCCCGTCTCTTAGCGAAAATGAAAGTTATACGCTCGAGATCACTGACAAGCAGGCGCGCCTCGTGGCACCCACCGTTGTCGGTGCCTTACGCGGTTTGGAAACTTTTCTGCAACTCCTTCATGGCGATCGCGACGGCTTTTATCTACCTGCTGCCAGCATCCGCGATCAGCCACGCTTTCCCTGGCGCGGGCTAATGATCGACATCGCCCGCCACTATCAGCCGCCGGAAGTTCTCAGACGCAATCTCGATGCGATGGCCGCCGTCAAGCTCAATGTCTTTCACTGGCATCTGACAGAGGATCAGGGATTCCGCGTCGAGAGTAAGAAATATCCCAGGCTCCATACAATGGGATCGGACGGTTTCTTTTACACCCAGGATCAAGTGCGCGAAATCATTGCTTACGCAACCGAACGCGGCATTCGTGTGATACCTGAGTTTGATATTCCCGGTCACGCCACAAGTTGGTTGGTTGGCCATCCGGAACTCGGCAGCGCCCCTGGGCCATACAAGATTGAACGAGGTGCGGGAATCTTTGAGCCCGCACTCAACCCGACCAGGGACCAGACGTACAAATTCCTGGATGTATTTTTGGGCGAGATGGCGGCGTTGTTTCCTGATGCCTACATGCACATCGGCGGTGACGAAAACGAAGGCAAGCAGTGGGACCGCAACCCGCAGATCCAGGCTTTCATGAAGGAAAAGGGGATCAAGGACAATCACGCGCTCCAGGCCTATTTCAACGTGCGAGTTTTGAAGATACTTCAGAAACATGGGAAAAAGATGATCGGATGGGACGAGATTCTGCAGCCGGAGCTCCCGAAAGACGTTGTGATTCACTCATGGCGCGGGACTGCGGCCCTCGCTGAAGCCGCCAAAAAAGGTTACGACGGTATTCTTTCGAATGGCTTTTACATCGACTTGATCTTCCCTACTTCTCAACACTACAGAACCGACCCGCTACCAGCGGACAACACTTTGACTCCTGAAGAAGCGAAGCACGTGCTCGGCGGCGAGGCCACGATGTGGAGTGAATGGGTCAGTCCTGAAACTATTGATTCAAGGATCTGGCCGCGCACGGCGGCTATTGCCGAGCGGCTTTGGTCGCCACGTACCGTGACGGACGCCGACGATATGTATAGACGACTTCCGGTGATTAGTCGCCAGCTTGAAGAACTCGGGATCACACACGAGAGAAACTACCCTGTCTTGCTCAGGCGACTCGCCAATGGTGACGATATTGATGCGCTTCGCAGTCTGGCATCAGTGATCGAGCCGGTTAAAGAATACCGGCGCTATCGAATGCGTCCACAGACGATGCTAAGTCCCCTAACCGGACTGGTCGACGCGGCGCGGCCAGATAGCGGAGCCGCGCGGCAGTTTGCTTCGATGGTTGATGGAATGTTAGCCGATGGGCCACGCTTTCAACTCTACCGTTCTGACATTCGCGATTCACTTACAAATTGGCGGGACGCTGGCGCCCAACTCGATCCGATAATCGATCGAGCTCCCGCCTTGCACGAGGCTCGACCGCTGGCAAAAGATTTAGCGAGTGTTGCCGCTGCGGGGCTGGAGGCGCTTGCCTATCTGACGGCGGGTAATCAAGCCACTGCGCAATGGCGTGACGCTCAGTTGGCCAAACTCGACGAGGCTGCAAAACCTAAAGCCGCCCTGGAGTTAGTCATCATTCCAAGCATCAAAAAATTGATTGTCGCCGCAGCGGAACCGCCCAGGTAGCATTGCAACCGTCCGTTTAGTTTGCTCACTTGTGCGCCCGCTGGGTCAAAACTCTCAGACCGCAGCTTAAGTCCGCTTTTAAACGAAGATCATTCTTTTGTTGCGCACCTTCGGAGCGTCCCGGGTTGGCGGGTGTAACGCTAAACTCGCCGCTTCGGAAGACGATCCACGAAACACACGAAATCCCACGAAGAAGAATTAGTGTTGTTTAGTGTGTTTAGTGGATTCGTCCTCCGTTCTGTTTAGAACACCGCGTAGCGAGCCTTTGCCCAAAAAGTCGGAATGAAGGGGTTCGCGAAGCGGTATCAGAACCGGAAGCGGTAGCGACCGGGTCACCGTTGATAAGAAGCCAAGGGTTTCACTGTCAACGATCGCCTTCGTAGGTTAGCTGAGACCCGGTCGCTACCACCACCCCAAGCGGGCTGCCCGCTTGGGGACCCCGGCACGCTTCCGGTTCTGATTTAGTCAGCTTCGCTGACTTTTTGTGCAAAGCCGCGTAGCGACGTTCTACTCGGCAAACGTCTCAATCTCGCTTATGAAGTTCTTACTTCTATCGTGTCTGCTAGCTCTGGGCTTCGCTCCATTGAAATCAACTCCGGTTGGTTCAAGGATTTCGCAAACAGCTCCGATTGAATTCGTTGATATCACTGCTAAAGCAGGCATCAACTGGAATCTGAAATCGCTCGCGCCGGGGGCGAAATATTTAATCGAGACCATGGGCGGAGGCGGTGGTTTTGTCGACTATGACGGCGATGGACTGTTGGATATCTATCTCATTTCCTACTCCCAAACGCCACAGCCTGCCGGGGCCAGTAAGCTAAGCGATGTTCTCTACCGGAATAATGGCGATGGCACGTTTACTGATGTGACTGCGAAAGCAGGCATTGCCAATAGCATGTTGGGCATGGGCTTGGCGGTTGGCGACTACAACAACGACGGCTGGCCCGACCTGTACATCACCGGTTACGGCGCCAGTAAGCTTTACAGGAATACAGGCAAAGGCACTTTCACTGATGTGACAACGCAGGCGGGCGTCAGCAACCAACTGTGGGGCACGAGTTCCGCTTTTCTCGATTATGACAACGACGGCTATCTGGATCTCTTTGTCTGCAACTACCTCACGTACGATGAAAAAAACCTCCCCTGCACTCTCTACGAAGGAAAACCGTATTGCCTGATCAAAAACTTCAAGGGCTCCGCAAGCCGGCTCTTTCATAACAACCGCGATGGAACTTTCACCGATGTGACTGCGAAGGCACGTATTGCCAACCCGAATGGAAAAGGTTTAGGCGTCGTCGCCCTCGACTACGATAACGATGGCCAAATGGATATTTTCCAGGCCAACGATACCACCGCCAATTTCCTCTATCACAATATGGGCGGCGGCGTATTTTCCGAGGTAGCACTGGAAGCCGGTGTGGCTTTTGATCCGAATGGCAACGCGCGAGGCGGCATGGGTGTGGACGCCGAAGACCTGGACGGCGATGGCTTCCAGGAGATTTTTGTGGCGAACTTTTCCGATGAAACGAATGCCTTGTTTCGTAACGACGGTGAAGGAGTGTTTACCGAAGTCACAAACAAGTTTGGACTGGGTGCGATTAGTCTTCCGATGAGCGGCTTCGGTTCACGGTTTTTTGATTACAACAACGATGGGCTGGTCGATCTTTTTGTGCACAATGGACATCCGTTCGAGCCTATCAACAAGCTCTTTCCGGGGACCACATACAAAGAACCGCCGTTCCTTTTCGAGAACACCGGCAAGGGATTTCGTGACGTCGCTGCTGGGCATGGCGCGCCGCTCAAGAAGTTCTACGCCGGCCGCGGGCTGGCCGTGGGTGATATCGATAACGACGGGGATTCGGATCTCCTGCTGATGAATGTAGGTGAACCGCCCGCGCTGCTGCGCAACGATGGCGGTAATCGGAATCGATGGTTGGGGATTAACCTGGTTGGGACTACGAGCAATCGCGATGCGGTGGGCGCGAAAGTTACTGTCACGGCAAATGGTAGACGGAGAGATAAACAAAAGCTCGGCGGCGGGAGTTATTGCTCGGCCTCGGATGCGCGTCTGCTTTTTGGGTTGGGAACCAGCGGCAAGGCAGCTGAGATTAAAGTGACCTGGCCGAGCGGGCAGATCGGCACGCTTAAGGATGTTCGCGCCAATCAATACCTTACGATTAAGGAACCCGAGGCGAGACAGAAACCTAATGGCGGAAATAAATGAAGGTAATCACGACCGTTAGAGTGCGGACTTGTCCGCTCGCGGGGACACAATCGACGTAGGGGCGCACAAGTGCGCCATCTAAACGGGCGTCTATCGAGCGGTCATTTAGCTTTGCTTTACTTCGACGCGGTTGATCCTTCAACAACCTTGAGGTAACGATTCATCGGCGGGTTCGTGAGTCTATCAACCTTGCCGCTCGGCCAGCGAATTTCGACGTACTCAACCTTTGAGGCCGATCCAACACCGAGTATTTCGCGCGGGTCGTGTGAAGCAAGGTAGCTGCCGCCCGACGTCTTCATCCGGCTGCGCTTGAGTGTTCCTGCCTGCCAATTGATTACCGCACCCACTGCGCCGGGATTGCTCTGCCTGGCCACTAATTGCAATCCAATCCAGTTCTGGCGATTACCGCCTTCGTTACGAAGCAACACCGGGGGCTCTCCGTTGTTTACGACCAGCACATCGAGGTCGCCGTCGTTATCAAGGTCGCCGGTCGCCATGCCTCGTCCGGAAAAATATTTGTTGAAGACCGCACCCGAATCCGCGCTCACGTTTTTGAAAGTCTTGCCGTTGTTACGAAACAGGAGCAACTGCTCGCGGTATTTCACCCGAGGATTTCGCATCTCGATGAAATCGTCAGGATGGCCATTCACCAGGAAAAGATCAGAATTACCGTCGTTGTCATAATCAAAGAACCGCAAGCCCCACCCGCTGAGAAACTGGCTCGCCGGCGCGATTGCTCCGGGCTCGTCGGTAAAGGTGAGGTCCTTCTGGTTACGATAGAGGCTGAAGAACTCATGTTCGATGTTCGCCACAAACAGGTCCTGCCAACCGTCGTTGTCATAATCTGCTGCATCTACACCCATTCCCGAACGGGCCTTACCAGAGGCGCTGAAAGCCACTCCTGATGCCAACCCCGACTCCTCGAATTTGCCGCCGCCTTGGTTGATGAACAAAAAGTTGGGCATGGTATCGTTCGCGACAAAGAGATCCATTAACCCGTCGTTATTCAGATCGGTCGCCACAGCTCCGAATGATTTCCCGGGAGAGTCCGCTATACCCGATTGTTTACTGACGTCAGTAAAAGTTCCATTGCCGTTGTTGCGAAAAAGGTGACTGGGCCTGGGTTTGTAATGACGAGGAATGCAGTAGTAGCGGCGGTTAACGTCATCGGTGCACAGCACGTTTAGCGTCTTGTCGTAGTAGACAAAGCTCGAGACAAACAGGTCAAGCTTCCCATCCCTGTCATAATCAAACCAGACTGCGCAGGTGGACCAGCCGGGAGCCGCTGTGCCGGCCTTGTCAGTAACGTCGGTAAACGTCGAGTTCCCGTTGTTATGGTAGAGAATGTTTCGGCCGTAACTCGTGACGTAAAGGTCAACCCAACCGTCGCCGTTGTAATCAGCAGCGGTGGCGCCCATCCCAAAAGTGCCGCCAGTCACACCCGCCTTGTCAGTGACATCGGTGAAGGTGCCGTCACGATTGTTGCGGTAGAGCGCATTCTTGAGAGGCGTATTTGGTTTAAAGAAATCCGCCGGGCCACTATTGACCAGATAGATGTCCATCCAGCCGTCGTTGTCGTAGTCGAAGAGAGCGCCGCCGGCGCCAACGGTCTCCGGCAAGTGACGTTCAGACGAGTGGGCATTGGTATGGACCCAGGTGATACCCGATTGCTTAGGAGTTATTTCTTGAAAGGTCACTCCGGACTTTGCAGGCGTCAACGTTTGCTGAGCGTTAGTAAGGAACGCGAAGTTGAAGGAGAGCGTTAAGGCCAGACAGAAAGTCAGGAATAATTGATGATGGTTTTTCTTCGTGTGACTTTGTGTGATTTCGTGGACCGTCCTTAAACGGAAAATACTATCCTCCAACTTGCACGAAGAATCACGAAACACAAAACCTCTTTTCACCTTGGCTCTGATGACCTGGCCGCGTCTGGTTCATTTGGTTTGGCATTCTTCAATTTTTCGACGATGCGCATTTCCTCCGCGGCCCGCTCCGGGTTCTTGAGTCGGGCAAACAGCACGGCGAGATTGTAATGGGCTTTGGCATCATTCGGATTGAGCTTGATACTTAATTCCAACTCCTGCTGGGCCAACGGGTAGTTCTTCAACCTGAGATAACTGGCGCCTAACGCGGCGTGCGCAAAAGAGTAGGAAGGCAACAGCGCGAGAGCTTGTTTAAAGAATTGAATGGCGCGTTCATCCTCGTTTTGTTCCTGAGCTAGCTGGCCCAGGTAATAAAAAGTCTCGGGAACGCTCTTGTCTTTCTGCAAACTCTTTTCCAGCCACTCGCGCGCCTCCGGGTATTTCTTCTGTTCCAGCAAGGTGTAACCCAGATACATCTGGGCCTTAGGACTATCTGGCTGCAGCTTAATGGCGCGTCGGAAAGCATGCTCAGCCTCAGCCAAATCGGGCTTTTTGATCCAGGTGGTTCCTAAAGCGAGAAAGTAAGCTGGGTCCCCAGGATTGATCTTGATCGCCGCCAGCAGAGTTCCATTTGCTTCTTCATAAAGACCGGCCTTCAGGGCAACCAGAGCAAACCGGTACAAGGTGTCGGGCGACCTCGCGACCATCTTTCGGGCGCGCTCCAGGTGAAGTGAAGTCGCATCACGATCACCCTTAAGCTGCGCGGCCTGGGCCAAACCGAGCACTGCGTCAGTTTCGTCACCTTGCTCATCAAGCGCCCGCTGGTAACGTGCTTCGGCCTGCGCGGCGCTTCCCTTCTTTAAGTAAGCGTCCCCCAGCAAAATATGGAACTTTGCCGAGAGCGGCTGTGAGGTTTCTGCCTGCTCCATCACTTTGATTCCTTCGTCGATTTCTCCCTGGCTGAGTAAGAGTCGAGCGAGCCTGTCAAGCGCCTGAACATTCTTCGGATCCCATACGAGGACCTTCTTCAACTGCGCGATTGTGTTTCTCGGCTGGCCCATGAGCGTGTAAAGGTGGGCCAAATTCATGTGTGCGGCGGTGTACTGCTTATCGCCACTGACCGCGCGAAGGAATAGGGTTTCGGCTTCACGCAGCCGGCCTTGCTTGGCTCGAATCGTACCGAACAGATTTAGCGCAGCTGGTTCATTGGGCGACGCTCGCAGAATAGAGGCAAGTTCTTTTTCAGCCTCGGTCGTGCGGTTGTCCGCAATCAGGGCGGCTGCATTCTCAAGTTGTTTGAGCAGGTTATCTGCCTGGGCAGATGCGGTTGAAGTGGTGATCAGAAGCGCGAAGAGTAGAGTGAGAATGGCGCGTGGCGAGGCATCACTTGTAGGGGCGTCCCTCCGTGGGCGCCCCGTCTTTTCCGGGTGGATGGGGCGACCACGGAGGGACGCCCCTACAGTTTTGATCTCACTTGCCACGGGAACTGAAATCCTTTTGCTCAACCACGCCTTTGCCTTCTCTAATTGTCAGAATCTTGTTGGCGCTCACGTTAGTTACCTTGTCGATTGCGCCGCCTGGCCAACGTATTTCGATTAGGTCAATTTTTGTTCGTTTCTCGAAACCAAAATGCAGGCGTAGATCGTTCTGCGAAAGATAACTTCCCCCGCTGCGCACCTCGTCAATCTGGCTCAAGCCTCCCGAAACAATCTTCACTCGCGCGCCAATGCCGCTGCGGTTGCTCTTCACACCAATTGTCTTGATCAGCACCGAATTGTTTGAATTGCCACCGTCGTTGCGTAACAGTTGAGGGCTACCGTCAAGATCGTTGACCACTACATCAACGTCTCCGTCATTGTCTATGTCGCCAAAAGCAGCGCCACGTCCCACGCGTTCTTCCACAAGCGCACTGCCCATATTACTCGCCACTTCCGAAAACGTTCCGTCCCGGTTGTTGTGGTGCAACAGCTCACGCTGACGATACTGCCCTCGTTGCGGATATACGTGCCCGTTGGCCACAAAGAGATCCGACCAACCGTCGTTATCATAATCAAAGAACTTCGTGCCCCAGCCTACATAAGGAAGACTAACCTGGGCGATTTTCGATTTGAAGGAAACGTCACTAAATGAATTGCGGCCGTCATTGTGGTAGAGAATGTTGTACTCGTCGTCGAAATTGGTAATGAACAGATCAAGCTTGCCGTCATGATCATAGTCACCAAGGGTGACGCCCATGCAACCTTGCTCACTACCGCTTTCATTTACTGCGGTCCCGGAGATAAACGCTATCTCCTTAAACGTGCCGTCGCCGTTATTATGATAGAAGAAGTTTGGCGTCGAGTCATTGGCGACAAAAATATCGACGAAACCATCTTCATCAAAGTCGCTGGCTATAACTCCCAAACCATAGTATCCATTGGGATCCGAAACGCCCGTCTTTTTGGAAACGTCGGTGAAAGTCCCATCGCCATTATTGCGATAAAGCGAGTCTCCGGCGCCGGGCAAACCTCTGGGCCCACATTGCACCGGCACTGCTTTAAATACACAGTTACGCCCCACGCCAAATTCCGGCAGTTGATTGATGTCGAACCCAACGTAGTTTGAGACAAAGAGATCGAGCTTGCCATCATTATCGTAATCGACAAAGGCCGCTCCCGTGGTCCATCGCGGATCGCTCACGCCGGCCTTTTGTGTCACCTCGCTGAAAGTCCCATTGCCGTTGTTCTTGAACAAATAGTCGGGTCCCAGGCAGGTGACATAGAGATCTTCAAACCCGTCGTTGTTGTAGTCTCCAACTGCGACTCCCATTCCGAAGCCGATATCCCCTACACCAGCTTTGTCGGTGACGTCCGTGAAAGTGTTGTTTCCATTGTTACGATAAAGAGCGCTCCTCGTCTTTTGACGAGATTTGGCCAGAGCGACGGTCAGGGAATTTACAAAGTAAACGTCCAGATAGCCATCGTTGTCGTAGTCAAACAAGGCCACACCACCGCTCATCGACTCTGCAATGTATTTCTTTTCTGGTGAAAACACATGCTGGAATGTGATGCCGGCTTGTCTTGAGATTTCAGTGAAGCGCTGTTCGTTTGTCTGAGTTGCGGGCGACAAGTCTGTAGTCTGACCCCTGAGTGCGCTGGTGAGAGGTTCAGGGACAGCGGTATTCAATGAGAAAGATACGAGTAGGACTAAGACAACAATCGGAGCAACAAGTCTCATAACTTGAATCGTTCTGATAAATCCAGCCGTCAGGCTTGGCGATCCCTTGCCCCGTTGGGGCAAAGACAAAATTGCCTCCTAAACGCCCGAAGACCTGTCTACAGGTTCTTTCACGAATCCAGCCGTTCTATTTGTCATTCCGGGTTGGCGGATTTCGACTACGAAGTTGTTTCGAGATCTCGATCTGGCTCTTGCCTTCAGCCTTGCGTCCAGCAGCGACGTAGGCCTGGCCCAGTTGATAATGAAACTCGGCCTTCTCGGGTTCCAGCTTTGAAGCGCTTTCCAAACTGTCGATCGCTCCAGACACGTCGCCCCTCTGAAGCAAGGCCTTTCCTAAAGCAAAACGCGCTTCGGCGTGGTCCGGCGAAGCCTTGATAACTTCGCGAGTCAAAGCCAGGCCGCGCTCATTATTCTTGCCTTCCAGCAAAACATTTCCGAGCGCGTACTTCGCCTGTATGTCCGTGGGATTTACAACCAGCTCTCTCTCGAATTCCTTCACCGCTTCATCGCGCTTGTTCAGTTTTAGATAGAGTAGTCCAGCATAGTAGTGGGCCAGCGGCGCGTCGCTGCTTGAAGAGGAAACCTGCCCCAGCTCTATGATCGCCTTAGCGGTAGCACCGCTGGCGTCATAAATCTCTGCCATCAGCAAATGGAGCTGCGGGGCGTCTGCCGCCACTGTCTTCATCTGTTGGATAACGCGCTCTGCTTCTTTCGCTTTCCCTTGCCTGATTAATGAAGAAGCGAATGCATAGGATGTATTGACGTCAGTTGACTGATCGGCAACTCCGCTTAACACCTCCGCGGCTTTGCTGTAGTTTCCCAACCTGAAGTAGGTGGTACCGAGTAGCACCGCTGCGGGCCGGTTAGCAGGATGGACCTTGAGTTCTCTTTCAAGCGGGGGCGCTGCCTGTTTGTACGACTGAGACTTGTAGTAGGCGAGGCCCAGATTGTAATCGAGACCCTCTTGCTGAGGGTCCCATCTCGCAGCCAGTGCAAACTGCTCAGCCGCCCCAGGAAAATCCCGCCGCTCACCGCGCAGCTGTCCGATGTTGTTGTGAGCGGTGCCCACGATTTTCTTGAAGTAAGCTTCGCCGCTCTGTAATTCCCGTTTGGCGGTCTCATTCAGATCACTACTTAACGCTTTAGGCTCGTCTGAACCAATCTCCAGGAGGTGAGCCCCCGGCGAAGCCATTCCGGAAGCGGCCGTTTTCGTCTCCTGTTCCAGCTTGAAGGCCTGGGCCTTCAGGTCTGCCGCGATCTGCAACTCCTTCCGCCCTGCCTCGGTTTGCCCCGTCTTGAGCAGCGACTGCGCCAATCGATGATGCGCAGTAGTGACCTGGCCTTTGTTGTGTGCGAGGTTTGGATTAAGCGCGATGGTTTTTTTTAGTGCCTCAATCGCACGTTGATGATTATTCAATTCCTGATATGCCTGGCTAAGTTGAAAGTAAGGATCTGGGTTGTGGGGCTGAAGGGAAGAGGCTTTTTGCAGTGAGGTTATTGCAAGGTCCCATTGCCTTTGAAAGTTATAGACGACTCCCATGTAATAGTTGGCAAAGAACTCGTCCGGGTTCGCAGCAACTTCGATCTTGAATTCTTCTAGGGCTTCACGTGTTTTGCTTTGCCCTTCGTCGAGGAGATATGCGATGCCGAGATAATAGTGGGCGCGAGGAAAGCTCGGATCGATCGCAATGGCCTTCTTAAATTCCCCCACGGCATCGGTTAGCAAACCACTTTGCCGGTAGGCCCGACCGATGACGATATGGAGTTGCGGCTTCTCCCCGTAGGTTTTTACTAGTGAATTAAAAAGTTGCTTGGCTGCATCGGGTTGACGGTTTCGCAGGTATGCAATCGCGAGGGTATAGGCGACGTCGACATCGTTGGGCGCTAACCTGGCGGCGGCTTCCAATTCAACAATCGACTTCCCCAGGTCACCAAGCATGAAATAAGTCTTGCCGAGCATTTGGTGCGCCCCCGCGTTTCCTGGGGCGATGACAAGCGCTCTATTCAACGGACTCACGGCCTTTTCATACTGTTGAGCACCGAAGTAAGCAATCGCCAAATCCACCAAAACTTCGGGCGAATCCGGTCGATACTTCTGAGCGGCTTCAAGTGCCGTAAGAGCAAGTGGGTATTCGGAACGCGCGGAATAGATTTTTCCCAGCCGTTGATAGCCTTCGGCGAGGATGAAAGCGTATTCGGATTCCGCAGCCTCGAGATTGCCTGCGTTTCGCGCCGCTTCGGCTGATTGGTAGTGCTGTCGGATCGTGTCCTGAGGCGATTGATAGACCAGGGGCAAGAACAAACAGAAGGTGATGATAGAACGTAACTGCATCGCTCAGGTTAGACCCAATATTGAGGGAAAGGGGAACGGGTTAGGTGGAACTGGAAAGGGGAACGGGTAAGGGGTAACCAAAACTCGGCCTTTACCTTCACCGCTTCAACTTTTCTTTCCCTTTGCCCTTTACCCCTTCCCCTTCCGTTTCCCTCGAACTACTTCCGTGGAGGACTATTAAACTCTTTCTGACTGATCAACCCCTGGCCTTCTTTGATCGTAAGAAGTTTGTTTGCGCTCGCACCGGTGATTCTTTCAATCGCACCGTTAGGCCAGCGCACCTCTATCGAATCAATTTTGGTCCGTTTCTCGAGTCCAAAGTGTAAGCGCAGATCGTTTTGCGAGATGTAGGTTGCACCACTGTAAACCTCTTCTACTTGCTTCAAGTCCGCCGAAACCACGCTGACACGCGCGCCAATACCACTGCGGTTGCTCTTTGCGCCGATGGTCTTAATCAGGACGGAATTATTCACGTTGCCACCATCGTTACGCAGCAATTGCGCAGCGCCGTCAAGGTTGCTGATGATTACGTCAACATCGCCATCGTTATCGATGTCTCCAAACGCCGCCCCACGGCCGGTCCGCTTCTCAGCGAAGGGAGCGCCGAGTTCGGCCCCTATCTCGGAAAACGTCCCGTCGCGATTGTTGTGGTGCATGAGATTGCGCTGTTTGTAGGTTGGCAACTGCGGATAAACGTGACCATTGACAACCAGAAGATCAACCCAGCCGTCGTTGTCATAGTCAAAAAACTTCGTCCCCCAACCGACGTAAGGAAGGCTTACCGCCGCCACCCTGGTCGCATAAGAAACGTCTGTAAATGAATTGCGGCCATCTTTGTGGTAGAGCGTGTTGTAATCATCATCGAAATTCGTGACGAACAGATCCAGCCTGCCATCATGGTCGTAGTCACCCAGAGTAACGCCCATGCTTCCCTGCTCGCTGCCGTTTTCATTCACCGCAGTCCCAGAAGGAAATCCGATGTCCTTGAACGTGCCGTCACCGTTGTTTTTCCAGAGGAAGTTGGGCGTTGAATCGTTTGCGACGAAGATATCTATCAGGCCGTCATCGTCAAAATCACTGCAGATCACGCCCATTCCGTAATAGCCATCGGGATCAGAAACACCGGCCTTTTTTGTCACATCGGTAAACGTTCCGTTGCCGTTGTTCCGGTAAAGCGAATCGCCTGCCCCCCTAAGCCCTCTTGGGCCACATTGCACCGGTATCCCTTTAAATTGGCAGCTCCGCCCTTTACCAAACTCAGGCAAGTTATTAACGTCGAAATCCACGTAATTGGCGACGAACAGATCCAGCTGGCCGTCGTTGTCATAGTCCACAAAAGCGGCGCCGGTGGACCAGCGGGGATCGGTAACACCGGCGGTCTGCGTGACGTCAACAAACGTTCCCTTACCGGTATTTCGAAGCAGCCGGTTTGGACCAAGGCAGGTCACGTAAATATCTTCGAAACCGTCGTTATCATAATCGCCGGTCGCGACTCCCATTCCCCAGCCAACATCACCGACACCTGCCTTGTCTGTGACATCGGTAAACGTGCCGTCCCGATTGTTGCGATAAAGTGCACTCCTGGTTTTTTGTTTGGTTTTCACCATCTCAGCCGTCAGCGAGTTGACGAAATAAATATCGAGGTAGTCGTCATTGTCATAATCCAGGAGGGCAACACCTCCACTCATCGACTCTACGATGTACTTTTTTTCCGGTGAGGACACATGCTTAAAAGTGATGCCGGCCTTTTCGGTAATGTCGACAAACTGAACGGGAATCGCTTGAGGCTTTGTCTGAGAAATTAGCCGCGGGCCCGGAAGCAAAGCCAGCAGAACACAGATGAACCACAATTTTCGATAGGGCAACGGCAAACACCTCTCTAGCCAGCTTATTGATTTGTTTGAGTTCGCTCTTTTTCTTTAAGTTGCCGGGAGATTTCGATCTGGCCGTCACCTTCCATCTTCCGCCCTGCCGAAAGGTAAGCACGCCCGAGTTGATAACGGATATGTGCCTTGGCTGGATCGAGCCGGGCAGCTATCTCCAGGGTCTCGATTGCCTCCTTCAGTCGGCCGACCTTTAGAAGGGCTTTTCCCAACTCATAATGCGCGTCAGCAAATTCTGGCTTTCGCGATATGACTTCGCCCATCAACTTGATGCCCCGCTCGGTTTCTTGCCCAGCCAGCAACACGTACGCCAGATTATATTTGGCCTGCAAGTCGTTTGGATTAAGCGCCAGCTCTGCTCCAAATTCCTTTTTCGCCTCTTCAAACTTCCCCATTTTCAGGTAGACCACACCCGAGTAGAAATGAGCCAGCAGAAGCTTTTTATCCAGCGCGATCGCCTTCTTTAATTCCTCGAGGGCCTTTTCCGAGTCTCCCTGATCGTAGGACGCACGGCCCAGGAGAATGTGTAGCTGAGGACTGTTACCGCCGAGCGTCACCATCTGGCGGATGAATTGATTAGCCTCTTCAGTCTTGTTCTGGTTAATGAGAGAGAGTGCGAGCGGATAGTAAAGAGCAGCCTCGTTTGGCTTTGCCGACACAACTTCAGTCAACAGCGCGGAGGCTTGCGGGAAGTTATCCGTCATGAAATAACTCAACCCCAACAACTGTTTCACTGCGACATTATCCGGATGGGCCTTCAACGCGTTTGCCAACGGCATAAGCGCATCCGCATATTGTTCTGCCTTGTAGGAAGCCAACCCCAGGTTAAAGTCCAGGCCTTCAAGCTGCGGGTTCCATTTGCCTGCGAGGCGAAACTGTTCTATCGCACCGCGAAAATCCTGCTGCTCTGCACGCAACAAGCCAATGTTGTTGTGAGTGGCCGCCAGTACTTTCGAATAAAACTGGCCTTCATTACTGACCGCTTCCTGGGTCGCGGTGTCCTGCTTAGCCGCCTCCGCAGTCACGCCCTCAGCCGCCACGAGTTCGGAAAGCTTATTACCTTCGTTAGCGGTAAAAGCTTCAATTTTGGCTTCATCTCTTTTGAACGCTGCAGTCTTGAGGTCTGCGGCAAGTTTGAGTTCCTGCTCGCCTTCGGTCGTCAGACCCATCTTCATCAGCGACTGCCCAAGTCGGTAATGCGAGTTGGTAACCTGATAACCGTTGTGCTTCAAATTGGGGTTGAGTGCGATGTTCCTCTTGAAAGCAGCGATCGCTTCCGTGTGCTTGTTCAAGCCTTGAAAAGCCTGGCCGATAAAAAAGTATGGGTCAGGATTATTTGGCTGGAGTTGAGAAGCCTTTTGCAAATAGCCGACTGCCTCAGTCCAATTCCTGTCTACCGTTGCAGCAATGCCTAGATAGTAATGTGCGAAAAACTCGTCGGGATGGTTGGCCAATTCAATCTTGAACCGTTCCCGGGCCTCGCCCAGTTTGTCCACGCCACCTTTAAGCAGGATCGTAAGTCCCAGATAGTAATGCACCCGCGGGAAGCGCGGATCGAGCGCTACGGCCTTTTGAAACTCTTCAATTGCTTCCGTCAAGAAACCTGTTTCGCGATAGGCTCGACCAATCAGCACGCGAAGCTGTGGCCGATTGCCGAGTCGCTGGATCATGCGATCGTAGATCTGTTTAGCAGGTTGAAGCTTATGTTCTTTCAGATAGGCCAGGCCCAGCGTGTAGGCAACGTCGTAATCATTCGGCGACAGCTTCAGCGCTTTCTCGAGTTCGGCGGTGGCCTTCTCGAAATTACCCAACATGAACAACGTCTTTCCCAGCATATGATGAGCGCCAGGACTATCAGGCCGTTGCAAGGCTGCGTTGATGAGGGGCGCTAAAGCTTTCTCGTACTGTTCGGCGTGGAAGTAGGCGATGCCCAAGTCAATCAGTAGCTCGTGAGAGTCTGGTCGATAAAGTAATGCAGCCTCCAGAGCGGTTACTGCTGCCGGATAGTTCACCTGCGCGGAACGTACGCGCCCTAATTTCTGATACGCCTCGCCAAGGAGTGCTTTGTATTCAGTCTCGGCGCCCTGCAGATTTTTGGCGCGACGCAGCGCTTCAGCTTTCTCGTGGTGAAGTTGAATTGAATCGCGCGAGCTTTGTACGGGGAGTAGTAAAGAGAGAAACAGAAAGAACGCTGGGCCGTAAAACATAATCTGATTTTTGCTTATTTACAGATTCGACAAAGTCAAAACGGAGGACTGAATTATAACATTCAGTCCTCCGTTTCGCTTCGTCCAAACAGAAGTAGATCAGAAGGTAAACTTCAATCCAAATTGGATTTCCCGTGGGGCCTGAGCCGCAGTAAGCCGTCCAAAGGATGAATTAGTTGGCCTGCCAAAGTTGGGGTTAGGGGCCCCATTTGAGAGGACACTAACTCCGTCGAATTGCAGGTTGTTGTTGAACCCAACAAAATTTGTGTGGTTGAAGGCGTTGAACATCTCCGCACGGAACTGGAAACCATACCGCTCTTTAAATCGCCAGTTTTTGGCAATCGAGAAGTCCATATTGTTAATCGCTTTGCCTCGTATCGATCCCTTTCCGAGGCTGCCGATCTCTCCGACTCCCGGCAAGGCGAATGCAGCAGGGTTAAGCCATTGCGTCGAATCTGCGGTATCCAGGTAGATGGGAACCCCCGGAACCAGATTCGGACGCGGATTGACATTTCCCGCCGTACCATAAGTATTAACACCCGATAACACGTCGACTGGCGTAGCGCCAAAGAAGGAGTAGATCGCATTTAGCTGCCAATCTCCTAAGAGATATTTTGCGGCCTTGCCCCACTTCTCAAAGGTCGGCAACTGATAGACCATGTTAGCGACCATCGAATGTCGCCGATCAAGATCCGCATCACCCTTATCAAGCGGATAGTTAAACGGATCAGTTGTCGAGTTGGTAAACGATGTGATCGGAATATCCGAGATCGTATGCGACCAGGTGTAAGAAACCTGGTACGACAACCTGTCTGCGAAGCGGCGATTCAGCCAGACCTGCAAACCATTGTAATTAGAATTTCCGGTCGACTGGGCCATGGTGATAGGCCCAAGCGTATTGATTCTGCGATTCGCCGCGACCAGGCCATCGACGTTAATTCCGCGGCGGGCCTGTGCAGCGATTTGAAAGCGAGCGTTATTTGGCAAAGTGGGATCGCACTGGGCGCCTCTGCAGGCTACGCCTGGAGGGACGTCGTTCCAGTTGACGTTCCGTCGCCAAATATGAAGACCATGGTTGCCGATGTACGAGAGTTCCAGAACAGTGTTCTTAATGACCTCGCGAGATACAGTCAGATTCCACTGATAGCTCTCGGGCGGACGGAAATCGATGTCCACCGCAGCGAAAGCGCCAGTCTGACTTACGCCCACAACCTGATTACGCAAGCCTGGTCCAATCGCATCCATCGTGCGGCAGTTTGGGCATGTGGCGAGAGTGTCAGTCGCTCCGGACCAACCTGAATCGATTGACTGTGTCCAGGGCGGATTGCCAACCATGCGGTTAACGTCTTCGATCACATTGGTTCGACTCATGTACCGGCCAAAACCCGCACGAAGTGCTGTCTTGCCGTCGCCGAAAACATCCCAGGCGACACCTACGCGTGGCTGGAAGCCACCGTTGTAAGGCTTCACCAACGAGCGTGGCAATCCTTTAGCGCCAGCCGTAGCCGGTGTAATTAAAGCGCTTGTGTAACTCACGCCATCATAGAACTGCGGGATGAAGTTAGACATTTCATCGTTGGCCACGTGGGCGGATGGAAATTGAGAATAGCGCAGACCCAATGTGAGCGTCACAGTTGGCTTTATCTTCCAGGTGTCATTAGCGTAGAACTCGGTATCACGCCAACGACCGAGCGCCGTGTTGGTCTGATCGATCTCAGCATAGTTCGTCAGCGTCAAAGTCCTATCAAGCAAGTCAGCCATACAATTTCCGGTTTTGCTGCCGCAACCGGTAATGAACGCAGGCGTATTGCCACCACCAGCGCCGCCAGCTTGTTCGTTCTTGATGTTGTGACTGTAGAGAGCGCCGAGCTTCAATTCATGGGCACCCAGGACTTTCGAGAAGTCATCCTTCCAACTGAATAGGTCTTCGTGATTCTGCCAGGGCGCTTGATGCCAGATGTCATTGAATCCACCGGGACCCCACATAACGCTGGGTACGTTAGCCGCATGCGGGAAGACCGTTGGGAACTTGCTCGCGATTTCGTCAACCAGCGCTGTCGATTGCGGACTGGTGCTGATGAAGATGTCATTACCCGCACGCGAAAACTGGAAATCGTTTACGGCAGTGGAACTTAACGTGTTGGTTAACTTCACAGAGAAGCTCCTGCTCGGTTGGGCCCAATCGTCTGCCAGGGTTGGAAAGGGAACATCGCCCCACTGCTGCGTGTCCTGACCGTGTGTCCACTTCTCGTTGATGTAGCGGACCATCACGTTCATGTTGCTCGTGGCAGTCCAATCGCCGCGGATCGAATCCTGTCGCGTTCGAATCGGCTGTATTGGTGATGCCGCCCAGTTTATTCCTGAACTATTTGACGTAGGATCAGAATAAATTTTCACAAGGGCCAAACCCGCCGGGCTGAGTTGGGCAATTGGAATTCTATTTCCCGGATAGCAACCGGCCTCTACAGGATTGGGACCATAGTTCAATGCATTTTCAGGGTCACAGGACTGTCCCGGCCTATGCGGCAAGCCGCCAGTCAACAATGCCCGTGGAGCACTGAAATCTCCAATCTTTTCAGCTGCACTCGGCACTCGTCCCTGAACGGTGGTACCACGATCTTCAAATCGCCACTCCTCTGACCAGAAGAAGAAAAGCTTGTTCTTCACAATTGGACCGCTAAAGTTGCCACCGAAGTTTTTGTATTTCAGTTTGCCCTTCGGCGCTCTTGGTGATCCGTCGGGGAAGTTACCCTGAGCATTAAGAAAGAAAGGGGCCGCATTCCACTTGTCACTTCTGAAAAACCCAAAGCCGCCGCCATGAAAATCATTGGTGCCGCCCTTGGTTATCAGGTTCACCACCGCGCCCTGTGCCTGTCCATACTCAGCACTGAAGCTGTTACGCATGACGCGAAATTCGGCAATGGAGTCGATAGACGGAAAGACGAGAAGTGTGCGGTTTGAGCCAACGTCCATGTTGTTGACGCCGTCTACAGTCCAAAGGTTCTGGTTGGAACCATTACCGTTGACCGACATGTCGACACCACCGTCAAGCCCGGTCCCACGAGCTGCGAAGGCGCCCCCCGCTCCGGCCTGTGTGACTGGGGAGACACCCGGCACCATTAATGCCAGCTGCGAATAGTTGCGGCCGTTCAGCGGTAGTTCGGTAATCTGCTTTTCAGTAATCAGGCTGCTGACATCCCCGCTCCGTGTTTCGACGGGTGCCGTGTCGCCGGTAACATTGACCGTTTCACTCACCTGGCCCACCTGGACATCCAGGTTCAGCACTCTATTCTCGGTGACGTGCACCTCGACACCGGTAGCAACCGTTGTCTTGAAACCCGGGGGAGACGTGCTTACTGTGTATCGTCCTGCCGGTAAACTGGAAAAAATGTAGTGCCCATCGTCGTTTGCATGAGCGGTACGCGTGGCGCCAGTGTTTTCATCCTTTATTTCCACGTCCGCTTTGGGCACAGCCGCGCCACTGGGATCACGAACCGTGCCGCTCAGACTGCCTACCGTTGCCGTTTGTGCGTTAGCGACAGAGAAAAGCCCAATGGCCATCACGGCCAACAAAGCGTTCATGAAAAGCTTCTTCAGCATACAGACCTCCTAAGTCTTCAGACCCGAGGCAAACGGTTGCTCAGCGACTTAAACATCGGGCAACGCAGGGAAATTACCAAGGCAACACGACGCGAATGAAAATCAAGGAACCCCAGAACGACTCTGGAACCAATGCCACGATTACCCTTTGACTGGACTACTTTGTTAGAGAGGGAATACTTTGTTGCACACTCAGACAAAAGCATTTACTCCTAAGTGAGATTCTTGTCAAGAACTTTTTCCGATTTATGTAATTTTCTCAGCAAACCCAAGGAGCGTTTCGGGCAGCTCGGACTCAATTAGGACCTTAGGCGACCGATGCGAACTTGCTAGCAAGAACAAGACTTAGGGCCCCCATCAACGTCGGTTGGGCGCCCAAGGTTGAGCTGATGATTGGAGTAGAGGGGAGACCCCGACAGATGCTTTTTTCCACCGACGCTTTGAGATCGTGCTCAATGATTGGCCATGCGCGCACGATTGGCCCACCTACGATTACGGTTTCGGGAGCCAGACCCTGGATCAAATTCGCGATGCCGATTCCCAGGTAACGAGCTGTTGTTTTCAATGCAGTGCGCGCGCTGCCCTCACCTCTGAGGGCCAGATCCACCAGCCTTGTAAAATTCACGTCGCTGCCTCCATTCTGCTGGCTCATTTTTGCGTAGCGAGCCAGGGTCGCGCGTTCAGAGGCAAACGCTTCCCAACATTCAGTGCTCCCTGCGGCACAGGCCACAGGTGCTCCAGAGCCTATGGTCATGTGTCCGAATTCGCCGGCGGTGCCGCCCTCTCCTCGATAGACCTGTCCATCAAACACGACGCCGGTGCCGAGGCCTGACTCAACCAGTACGAGTATGAAATCGCGAATTTCCTTTATTTCGGGGCGTCCAAACCAAAGTTCTGCAAGTGCTGCAGCGTTGGCATCGTTGTCGATAGCTACTTGCAAGGAGGTGGCCTCCTGAAGCGTTTCGGCAATTGGTAGGTCGCGCCAGTTGAAATGGGGCGAGAAAGACCGTGTGGTCTCTGGATCGACCCATCCAGGGAAACTGATACCGATTCCCTCAATTGTGTTTCGGTTCTTTCGCATGACCCGCAAGGCACACTCGACAATTTTTGCCGTGGTTTTATTCGCGTCGGGATCGGTGAGAAATTCCTCCTGGCTCAATACGCGCCCCGCCAGATCGCTCGTCGCCATGACCGTATTGATTGTGCCGAGATCAACCCCAATTGCAACCGCGTCTGCCGTTCGCAGTGACAGTAAACTTGGTGGGCGCCCGCCGGTTGACTCGCCGCTCACCTCTTCGATAAGTCCGTGGTCCGTTAATTCATCGACGATAAGTGAAACTGTCGAGCGTTGAAGCGCTGTTTCACGCGCTATCTCGGCGCGCGAGATGGGTCCGAGCTCCCGCACGTAATTGAGCACTATCTGGCGGTTTATGTCGCGGATCGTATTCGAGCGCGCAACATTGGCCTTTTTGAGATCTATTCGTCGCACGATGAACCTGGGGTTGTGGGTACGTTTCTCCGAGGTTAGGTGGTCGCCGTAACAGACTTATGTCGACTGGTGCTATTAAGTATTACACCATAGCCTGCCAGTCAACTACTTTCTGTTTCACAGACCATTAATCGCTTGGAGGCCTGGGTCAAATCAGCGGTTCTTGGCAAGTAACGTGAGAGCAACCGGAGGAGGTGACTAATGAGAAAGACTTCGTAGGGAGACGTGTCCAACGATCCCTCAGTCTGGCTAAGCCGCAGCCGCGCCGGCAAATTTGCTGGTTAGAACCAGACTCAACGCTCCCATCAACGTCGGGTCTCCATTCAATGTCGAGCGAAGTATTCGCGCAGAAGGTACCCCGCGACGAACGCTTCGTTCTATTTTTTCCGTGAGATCTTTTTCGATTAAGGCCCAGGCGCGAGTTATCGCGCCACCGACGATCACTGCTTCAGGGCTGAAGCCGACGACTAAATTGGATATGCCGATTCCGAGGTAACGGGCAGTCTCTGTGAGGGCGGTCTTTGCATGCTGTTCACCCGCCAGGGCCCGATCAATGAGGGTCCCAAAATCCGGTGCTCTCTTCCCGCCATTCAGCTTCATATAGCGCGCAGTTGCAGCGCGCTCCGAAGCGAAGGCCTCCCAGCAGTCGTCGTTTGCGCACGAACAAGGAACCGGGGCATTGCTTCCCACGATCATGTGACCAAACTCGCCTGCTGCTCCCCGCACGCCTCGATAGACCTGACCATCAAAAATGATTCCGGTGCCGACTCCATCCGCCACCAGCACGAATATGAAATCTCGCGCATCCCTGATTTCTGGCCGGCCAAACCACAACTCGGCGAGGGCCACCGCATTAGCATCATTGTCAATGGTGACCGGCAGTCCCGTCGCCTGAGTGATCATTTCGCCTATCGGCAAGTCGCGCCACTTAAAATAAGGCACAAAGATCACGTTACCCGTCGCCGGCGTCACCAACCCTGGAATGCTAATGCCGACGCCTTCAATTGAGTCATGCTCAGAAAACTTGCGAATGATTTCTATGGCACGGCTCACTGTCCGTTCGGGGACCGGATCAGTCGGGAAACTTTGTTGCTGCACCACGACGCCGGCGAGATCACTACTCGCGATTGTCGTATCGGTGGGAGTGATGTTTACGCCAATAGCGATAGCGCCACCTGTGCGTAACCGCAGTAACGTCGGGCGTCGGCCGCCGGTTGATTGACCTTCACCAATCTCCTCAACCAATCCCTCGCCCGTCAGTGCTTCAACAATTTCTGAGATGGTAGAGCGTTGCAGCGCTGTCTCGCGTGCGATTGTGGCTCGCGATATCGGTTCCCTTTCGCGAACGTAGTTGAGAACGATTTGCCGATTAATATCGCGGATGGTGTGTGGATTGGCGGCCTGAACATTTCGCAGATCAATTCGTCGCACTCGCGTTACCCTTCCATCCTAACTGTGTCCTGAGCCTAGGGTCCTAACCAGTCAGCCTGGCGGCTTTCGAAGAAGTGGGACGGATCAATATTACAAAGGGAGGCCGAAGTCAACGGCTTCTCTCGCAGAAACGGATCACGACAACATCGGCAAATACGTTGACGAACCGGCAGCATCACATCCCAACGCCTTTTATGTGGTAGCGATCCGTATCGTAAAAACGCGATACATCCACCACATCGATCTTTCCAAGCACCATCGAGATGTCTACCAGCGAGAGATCGCAAGCAGGTGCAATACCGCGCGACGAAACCATCTTTCCGAAGTCACCTTCGGCAACGGCATCCGCCGCCCTGGCCCCAAATAACAACCCCATAATTCGGTCTACTGGCGAAGGCGCACCACCACGTTGCGGATGACCAAGAATTACCGAACGGGCCTCGTACGGTGTTTCGCTCAAAATCCTTCGTGCCAGAACTTCAGCAATGCCCCCAAGCCGAGCATGGCCGAAAGCGTCATGACGATCGTCGAGAATTATTAGCTCACCGTCTTCCGCGTAGGCTCCTTCGGCCACGACGATTACCGAATAGCGCGGATGCCGCGGATCTCGTGGATGCGAAGTTGAATCTCCGAGCTTATCTTTCAGCAGACGGTAGACCTTCTCGTAGCGAAATGGATGTTCGGGAATCAGTACGATATCTGCTTGACCTGCGACACCCGACCAAAGGGCCAGATGCCCCGAATGTCGGCCCATCACTTCGAGCACCTGAACCCAGCCGTGTGAGCCCGCGGGCGTGCGCGACCTTTCAATCACTTCAGTTACGTTTCTTAACGCCGTGTCGAATCCGAGCGTGTAGTCTGTTCCTGACAGATCTTTATCGATCGTTTTGGGAACGCCCACAATGGGCACGCCCATTTGAGAGAGGCGTGCAGCAACCCCGAGCGTGTCTTCACCGCCGCAGGCAACGACGGCATCGAGTCCGAGTTTCTCGATGTTGGCGACCACCTCAGCCGATCTGTCAATACGCTCTCCCATCTCATTGAGTGTTTGAAAGGGATTGGTCCTCGATGATCCGAGATTGGTCCCTCCGTCCCGATCCCAGCGTCGGACAGTCGCGCGTTTCAGCGGTACGACCTCGAATGGAGGGCTGAGCAAACTTAGCCAACCGTCGCTGAGCCCAACTGTTTGCATACCCAGTTCCGAAGCGCGATAAACCAAACCCTTGATGGCGGGGTTTAGACCGGGGGCGTCCCCACCTCCCGTTAACACACCGATGCGTTTTACTGTAACCATAGAAAACTGGAACCGCTCCTTCGAACTATTTTGAAGAACTAGTTTGTCTCAATCAATCGGAATCGCCAAACACCCTAAGTTCACTTATAGCTTTGAGTATCCGCAATGCTGACCAGACAAAAACCAAATCTATGAGTCTCGAGTACACGGCTTTCTGTCTGGTTATTCAGCAGAATGTGGAAGGATGATTACTAAGGCGTCTCCTTAGGGCCAGGTGTTCGAGCCTTCCAGCGGCGGTAAATGTCCAACGAAAAACCTAGCCACAATCCACCTAGAAGAAATGAGCCGAGGGTATCGCTGGGCCAGTGTGCGAGCAAGTGCACGCGCGAGAGCGGGATCAGCAGGACCGGAAGCACTGCTAACAAGAGTGCGATGCGCCGGGTGAGGGAGGCACGAGGCAACAGAGCGTAAGCCAGGAAGAAGAGGAATCCGAAATAACAAACATAAAATGTGACGTGGCCTGAAGGAAAGCTATTGCCGGAGTATTGCGTCCAGAGCATGTCGGCTTGCAATTCTGGACGCGGTCGACCAATCAGCAATTTGATCCCCATGTTAATTAAACCACTGCCCGCAGTGCTCAGGAGGATTCCAGCGGCTTCGGTTCGCATGCGTATGAGCAGAAACATGACAGCACTGAGAGCTGCGATCATGTGCGGAATTTTTCCGTTGCCAGGGATTGAGATGATGCGCATCAGCGCACTGAAACCAGGCAGAGATATGCTTCGAACCCTCTGCTGAATTGTTGCGTCCCAACCAAAATGTGCGTGAGAGTACGCCAAAAAGGCTAGGACCGCGAATGCCATTAGCCCTGCAGCATAAAACACCTCGGCCCGCCAGAGGCGTCGGAGAATGCGCTCTCGGCGACTCGTTGCCGATGACGATTCCTCGTGTATTGGTGCGGCTGGAGGTCTAGCGGTCATCATCTCTTCTGGGGCTCACTCACGAGGCCATGGCCCCCCATTTTCGGTTACTCGTGCCCGCCTCGTTCAGCGATCAAATGCATCGCGGGCGCACTTACGAACATCCTGGTATGAAACTGCGCGCCCCACGAAAGAGGTGTGACGTTGCGATATTCGTATAGCTCCACATCAAACTCAGGCGCATAACCAGGATGAAGTTTCTTGCGCAGCGAGGCACGCGCGTTTGGATTCGCGCCATGGTCTAACAACAAACTGGTAAACGGCGCAAGATCCTCTGCACGAAGTGTCTCGAGTTCCTTCGCGTGCATCGCGCGGTTCATGTGGTAATTCGGCTGCGACACCACCGTTGCGAACAGTGCTGTATGGCCACCGAAACCCTCCGCATCAACCTCACCTCTGGCGTCGACATCCATGCCGCGTTCTACCAGCCAGCGCGCAATCTCAATCTCATCGTAGTCGACGCACATATGCAATAGTGTCGTGCCCTTTAGCGGAGTTCCCTGCGTCGCAAGCACTTCGTCGTGACATCCCAATTCGGGCGGGTAAATTTCCTCGTGTGCAAACGTCCGTTGCAATAACTTCGGGTCGCGTCGTAAATGCTCTTCAAGAAGATCGATGCGTCCCCGATGCAGTGCCATAGTTGGGGTGTCGGGCAATTCGAGTCCGTGTTGCACATACATCTCGAGGATCTCGTGTTTTGCTGACGGTTTCCGGCTATCTGATTCCAGGACCACATGAACGGGGGCCAATCGGCGTCCATTCGGATCACGAACGTCAGCGCCAAACTCCAACATGAGTGCGGTTCCCGAAGCGCTCAGCGTATATGCTGGTCCTTCGAGCGCATCGTCGGGCGGGCGCGGTGAACCCATCATCTCGTGCAGCATCCTCGCAGTGTCAATCTTACTTTGCAGAGTGGCGCGCTCGATCGCCGACTCAAGATCGGTTGCGCCGAGCTGGTGAAGCATTTTGATGATCTCGTTGCGGCCGACGTTTGCGGCATAAGTCATGGGCGGTCCCCAATTGCGTTCGCGAATAAGGGCGGGCTCGTGTATGAGGGCTGGGTTCTTCGTAACTAACTCGCGGACTGCTTCAATGTCGTCGCGCCAGATCGCGTCTATAAGTTTGCACGCCTGGACCAGTCTGGGCCAACTGGGAGAGTCGTAACTGCGTGCGAGGGCAAGCTGGGCATCCGCTAGTTTCGCCTGACCGAGTGCGTTAGGTTCAGGATGACACGTATTGAATTCTTTGATAGCAGACGGATCTCCGTTACGGATCCCGCGAAGCAAATCCTTTGCCTGGTGTTTTAGTTGATCAAGATTTGGACGAACGGGAAGTCGGCGGGTCGATGGAATTTGATCATTAGACATACGAGCCTCCTTTGGTCGTGCCCGTTGTCCGCTTGTCGGGCGAAAGGAGGTTCGCATCGGAACCTGCGAGTGTTCAGAATCGATCAGGTGGACTCAGTCCTGCCCGCGGACTTGGTGGCGGCCTGCACGCCGCGGCGAGGATAGCCCTGCGATGCCTATTGATCAAGAGAACTTTCGCAGCTTTGCCGACTAAACTTTCCATGTGGGTTTAAGTCTTGGGTTTCTCTCTGAGAGAATTTACAGTAATGGTACTGGGGCAGCGGGTAGAGCTTGGCGCAAACGTGAACAGTACCGCATTGGTCCGATGAACCGATAACCGAATCTCACGGATTACATCCAAAAATTTCTTAGAGGCCGATTGTCGATCTGCGTTGTTTCATCCGTCGTAGTGTTGAAAGCGAAGTTTCGATTAGAAAAGGAGAGCTCTACCATGAAATACATACTGCTGATTTATCACGCCGAACAGGCTTGGGGTGGACTTACAGAAGAGGGCCGGCAAAAAATGTATGCCGAATACGGCCAGTTTACCCAAGACATCATGTCGAGCGGTCATTACGTCGGGGGTTCCGAATTACACCCGATATCTACAGCAACCAGTGTGCGAGTCCGCGATGGGCAACAACTCGCGACCGATGGTCCATTCGCAGAAACGAAGGAGCAGCTCGGAGGCTACTACGTGATTGAGGCTGCGAATCTTGACGACGCAATCGCGATAGCGGCGCGGATTCCCTCAGCACGCGTCGGCACTATTGAGGTGCGCCCGCTGTCTGAGTCCGCAGCGCCGGCGAACGCGTAGTATCGCGGGCGATGTTCGTTGTAGGGGTGGCACTCCCCGCCACCCCTCGGTCGAATAGGTTATCCCTCGGGTTTAGGAAGCGTGAGGTGGGGTGGCGGGGAGTGCCACCCCTACAACTTGCTTCTGCAGGTTTGCGCGTGCAACGCTTACGGCGTATGCCGCATGCACGCGAGTCGCTCAAGCAAGTTTTCCGAGAGGAGTATGGGCTGATTATCGCGTCTCTCATCCGACGCTCCGGCTCTTTTGAGTTGGCTGAAGAATCTTTGCAAGAGGCGTTCTCGGCAGCACTCGCCAGTTGGGGACACAAGGGCACGCCGCAAAATCCCGCCGCCTGGCTCACACGGGTGGCCCATCGAAAACTGGTTGATACGCTGCGGCGTGAAAAAACGAAAAGCGAAAAGCAGTCGGAACTGGAATATGAAACTCGACGTCTGCAGGATGAAGGCTTTCCCTCCCAGCTTGACGAAGGACCGGATTCCAACCTGGTGCATCCTGATGACAGGTTGCGACTGATATTCACCTGTTGTCATCCTTCTCTCAAACAGGAAGCCCAGGTTGCGCTCACACTGCGCACGCTAGGCGGCCTCGCGACACATGAGATCGCTCGCGCATTTCTGTTACCCGAGCCTACCCTTGCCCAGCGCCTCGTGCGGGCAAAGAACAAGATTCGTGTTGCTCGCATTCCTTATCAGGTACCACCTCGGGAGGTGTTGCCGGAACGCCTGGCTGCCGTAAAGGCAGTAATCTATCTGATTTTCAATGAAGGCTACGCAGCTACCTCAGGCAAGAATCTCATTCGAAACGATCTATGCCTTGAAGCGATTCGACTCGCGCGAGTGCTTTGCTGTCTCCTGCCTGAGGCGGCCCATGAGCCGGAGAATCTTGGACTGCTGGCCCTGATGCTATTGCAGGATTCTCGGCGTAGCGCGCGTATCAATCCGCAGGGCGAACTAACGACTCTCGATGAACAGGATCGCGCGCTTTGGAACCGGGACGAGATTGAAGAAGGCTTACGGCTGGTAGAGACAGCGCTGAGGTTACGCCGTGTCGGCCCTTATCAATTGCAGGCGGCGATCGCCGCGGTCCATGCGGAAGCTAAAACGGCCGCCGAAACTGATTGGCGTCAGATCGTCGCGCTTTATTCCGCGCTAATGCGTATCGACAAATCGCCAATCGTGGCTTTGAACCACGCCGCTGCGGTAGCTATGAGTGAAGGCTTTGCGAAAGGCTTGGGTCTGATCGACGAAGTAGGAGCTGGCGGAAAACTCGAACAATATTACTTTTTCCACGCCGCACGCGCTGACTTGTTACGGCGACTTGAGCGGTATGACGAGGCAGCAATAGCTTACTCGCAAGCGCTGCCCTTGACCTCAAACGAGGTTGAGCAAACGTACGTCCGCCGTCGACTGGACGAACTAAGCAGAGCGGAAGCCAGGGGTCAGAAATCAGAGGTCAGAGATCAGAGATCGGCGATCAGACGACGCGAGACCTGAGTGACTGAGAATGCAGCTTAAACCCTACAAATCTGATTTTTGACTTCTGACCTCTGACCTCTGACCTCTGACCTCTTTCTGCCTTCTGCCTTCTGCCTTCTGACCTCTGCCTTCTGCCTTCTGTCTTCTGACCTCAGTACCGATGGCCCACCATGTCGAAAGTAAACTTCAGCTTGTCCCTGACCCGAACCGTGCCATGAAAAGCGGATTTCGTTTTTACGTTGAAATCGCTTCGGTTAACCGTGAACTCGCCCTGGGCCCTCAGGTCGTTTCCGGCCAAACTGACGCGTGCCGGAATGTTGATGCGGCGCGTAACGCCGTGCATCGTTAGTTCGCCCTGTATCTTCGCGTCAAAGGATCCGTCTGGACGCAGCCTCCCGGTGACGTTCGTGCTCTTGAATGTTATCGTCGGATACTTTTCGGTTTCCAGGACGCCCTTTCTTAGCTCCTGATTAATTATTTGTTTTTGCTGCTCGGTGAAGGTATCGCGGGTTTCCGCTAGCGACTTACTTCGGATTGTCATCTCCAAAGACGCCGGCGAGATAGCCTGCGGCGTGACCCTAACTTCGCCGTCGAAGTCTGTCACCGCAATAAAGTGATCGTGTCCCTTGAACCACAGTAGCCCGCCGGAAAATGCTCGTACCATGAATTTGCTTTTGCCTGCATCGAGCCTGTACCGCACATCAGCCAGGAGTCGGTCATCTTCGATGCGTGCCAGCGACGAGGAAGTGCAAAAGAAAAGACTTCCAGACGCAAGGGTAAATTGAAACATCAAGAGAACGATGAATATCAGCGTTGCTTTTCTGGTCATATTGTCTCCAGGCCTAAACAATACTTTCTCAAGGGAACTGAGACGGGGAGTAGGGCGTGTTATGAGTCGTGACCCAGACATTATGCCAGCGAAGCCACGGCTGTAAAGTTTTGAGCAGACCGCCCTCAGTTGACAAGGCGCATAGTGTTTACGAATTTCACTTCCTCGCATAGACACCGCGGTGATATATGTTTCGCTGCAAGGGCCGGCTCTTTTGAATGGAGAACTCACAAATGAGCATTAACATTTCTCAACCGAAGCTTCGCAGGTTTCTGGCGGTGGCGGGATTTCTCTTTGCAGTTGCCTCCAACCCACACTCAAGTGTCGCCTTGACGCGAACCGCACTTCAGGAGCCTGCTAAAAACACAACACGCGACCCCGTTGCAGAGCCACCGCAGGACGCGGACGAGATGGACCAGCTTCGGCGAAGCATCCGGCGACTTGCAACTCAGGTTGAGCGACTCGCAAAGAGAGTTTCCGATCTCGAAAAAGAGCGCCTCTTTGATGTCACTCGCGTACTCCTCGTCGGTGAAGAACAACGCGCGGAATCACTCCAGGCCAAATTACGCGAAAACCTTGAGAGACAATTCGCCCTTCAGGGGCGTCTCGATCTAGTTGATAATCAACTCAAACCCGAGAACATCGAGCGGTTGTTTGTAGGGGTCGGTTTGGTCCGCCCGGAAGAGGCGCGTGACTCCGTCCGGAGGAGGCTCAGTTTGGAAAAGCAAGGTCTGCTCGCTCAACTGGAATTAATACGCCAGGAACGAAATCGCTTTCAGTCGGCACTAGCAACCGCCGATGTAGCGATACAGCGTTTGCGCATCAGGCTCAGCCAGGCAGGTCAACCCTAACCAGCATCGACAGTTTCCCGCAGTTCGCGTCACCGAACCTCGATGGTATGCTAAGTCTTCGAATTGCAATCTCGAAGTATGAAGATCTCGTTAACCGACAGCCGGGCTGCTCTCGTTGTTGCCCACCCTGGCCACGAGCTGCGCATTTATCAATGGCTTTGTTTAGCTCGTCCCCTTTGTTTCGTCCTGACGGACGGCTCGGGACATGTGGGCAAATCAAGACTGCACGCCACCACGAGTAATCTCGAACACGCTGGCGCCCGCCGAGGTGGCGTTTATGGACGCCTGAAAGACCAGGAAATCTACTCGGCTATGTTAAAGGGTGACCTCGATCTTTTTATCAATCTTGCCAACGAGCTGGCCGGGGAATTGATCAGCGAAGAGATTGATTATGTTGCTGGGGACGCCCTGGAAGGCTACAACCCAGCGCACGATATATGTCGTTTCATGATCAACGCGGCGGTAGAAAAGACAAACCGCATGAGACAAAAACCTATTTTGAATTTTGAAGTCTTCCTCAACTCAGAATCAACCACTCCTTTGAAAGATGATATTTGGCTACGATTGGATGAAGAAAGCTCTCTAAGAAAGCTCGCTGCTGCTGATGCTTATGTGGAGCTATCCACTGATATCGATCAAACCCTGAATCGCGAGGGGATGAATGCAGTTCACACCGAACATCTGCGCCTTGCCTCCTCAAATTGCTTCGGCGGTTCGGAGACTCCGTATTATGAAGTTCATGGCGAGAAACAAGTTGCCGCCGGTCACTACCAGGAGGTTTTGCGATACCGGATACATGTTCGCCCGATAGCTGACGCCTTGGTGAGATGGGCCAGGACCAGCTGAAAGGGCCATTCCGACTTCATAACTGCTTCTGTTATAAACTGCTTTGCCAACTCCTTTAACGCAACTCCTGCCGGATGTTTATCCGTTTGCCGACTACCTGGGCAAGCGTCTCGGTACCAAATACATAATAGGCGTGGGCGAGCTAGCCGCCGACAACCTCAAGGATTTTCTTCCTGACTTTGAAGTTATAGGAGTCGTACATGAATCGATTGTGCAAGCCTATAGTCAGCAATATGAGTTTGGCACGTGGCTGGGCTGGGACCAGCAAAGTTCAACCGAAATCTCGTTAGCAAACGAGATTCTGGAGAGTGCGATCATTGTGTGCACGATGGTAATGGATCGCCTCGAAACCTCAGCCCATCTTTTGCAAATCCTGAAAGGCTGGCTCGATCATGCTCCGGTTTGCCTTCTGACAATTTCTGAAAAGGATTTGATGCGGCTGAACAACAGTGTCGCAGGCTTCAATGACGTTTATCAGAGAGATTTCGGACTTGCAGAAATAGAACGATTCCTGCGCGCGGAGGGATTTTACGTCGAGTTTATCGGCCTAACTGCAACGGAGAATATCAACTACGAGAAGCAAACCATTCTTGCGGTGCTTACAAATCGCCAATCCAGCGCCACCGACAAACAGAACGAATTGAAGACTCCTGCTGACTTCCGTGTGGTCGCATTCATGGCGGCTTACAACGAAGAGGACATCATTGTTAAGTCAATCAAGAACTGGACCGACCAGGGTGTTCACGTGCACCTGCTTGAAAATTGGTCGACTGACGCGACATATGAACTGGCCAGGCAGTTAGAGGGGCAGCTAGTGACAGTTGAAAGGTTTCCGGCAGATGGCCCTTCAGACTATTTCGATTGGAGTGCAATGCTCGAACGGATTGAAGCACTCGCCAGCGAACTCGAAGCCGATTGGTTTGTCCGGCGTGGCGCCGACGAAGTGTTGATGTCACCCTGGCCGGGATTGAGTTATAGAGATGGTCTTTACCTTCTGCATTTGGCGGGCTACAACTGTGTCGATCACACGGTGATTAATTTTTATCCCGTCGATAACGACTTTAAGGCTGGGCTGGACCACGAGTCTTATTTTCAACATTTTGTCTTTGGCAAACACCAGGGCGACTTTCAGCAAATCAAAGCATGGAAGAACGACGGGCCGTCAATCTCCATGGCTAAGTCCGGAGGCCATGATCTCAAATTCTCCGGACGCCGCCTCTACCCTTTCAAGTTCTTGTTAAAGCATTATCCCTTCAGGTCGCAAGAACACGGCGAGAGGAAAATATTCCGCGAACGGAGAACCCGATGGAACGTCGCAGAGAGGGCACGGGGCTGGCACAATCAATATGATCACATCCAGCAGGATCAATCCTTTGTGATCTCGCCCTCGAGACTGACTACCTTCATTGAGAACGGTTTCTATAACACTTACCTGGTAGAGCGACTTTCGGGAGTGGGCGTGAAAAGGCCCGCACGGAAGATCGAAAAGGACCCTGCGCTGGTGATTCAGGAATTGAGGCTGAGACTGGAGGAAAGGGATGGGCAGCTTAAACGAGTCACGGATTTTCTGAGCATGCTTGCTTCTCAAAAGGAGCACGAACGCAGTCTTAAACTACAAGTTCAGGAGCTGACGCTGAAACGGGACAAAAGAGAAGCAGAGCTCAAACAAATCACCGATTCACTGCGCAGGATTACTTCGGAGATAGAAAACGTACGGAATCTTAACCTGGCAGTTCAGGAACTGACCGTCAGATTGGACGAGAGTGACGCGAGGTTGAAACGAATTACCGAATCTTTCGGTTGGAGGCTACTCAGCCGGTACGGCAAGATAAAATATAGGTTTCTCCTGCCCGCCTATGAAGGTATTGGTCGAGTTTTGAGACCGAAGCGAAATGTGAAAGATTAAGGTGACGGATGCGTACAAAAGTCGGCGTCGCCGACTCTTTTGTACAAAAGGCAATTGAACCAGGTCTAGCGTACAACGAAGTAGAAACATGGAGCTCGGATTGTTGAGAGTTCATAAGCCGATATGAAGATTTCTAACAATCAGACAAACGAGCTCGACCGGTCCTCCCTTCCAAACCAGCTCTTCCTGGCAGCCATCGTCTTAGGCGTCGCCCTGCGAATAATTGCCGGCGTGTGGGGTGACATCGGCGTGTACGTCGACGCCACTACGAAAATTGCGATGGCGATGAGGTGGGCCGAGCGTCCTGTTTGGCTAGGGGTCTCAGGCGCCTGGCCGCCGGCGCATATTTATGCTCTGGGAATTCTAATTCGACTTTGGAATCAACCCGTCCTGCTGGCAAAGCTGATCGGCTTCTTTTGCGGAGTACTAACTCTCTTCGTTTTTCGAAACGCGGTTCGTCATAGGTTTGGACCAGCGGTCGCCAGCCTTTGTGCTCTCCTCCTCGCTGTTTACTGGACCCACATCTGGCTGACCTCCTCTTACTGGAGTGAGGTTCCGTATTTGTTGTTTGTGCTGCTGGCAGTGAATTACGCGGAAAAGGTCCGAGCGACACGCCAGGGGAAAGATGCCGTTGCCTGCGGTTTATTCCTGACGCTGGCGTTACTTCTGCGCAATGAAGGGCTGCTTCTGGTGGGCCTCTTCGCCCTATGGTATCTGCTCGAAGTTAGAAACCCGAAAATTTTCGCGGCCTTCGTGACGATTCCCGGTTTGCTTTGCGCATGGTATTTCGTTGAACCAATGTTGCATGGCGGTTCTTATTTCGACTACCTGACCCTGGTCTCCAAATTTAAAGAGATTAACAATCTGCTTGCGAACATTTCCCGTAAAGAGGCGCTATATCAGTGGGTACTGATGCTAGCCGCAGCGCCCACTTTGATCGTGGTTTTGCCCGGACTATGGGGGCTATGGGAAAACCGCCGGCGGGCTCTCACTGACCTGTTTGCCTGGATGTTTGTCGCTCAGGTCAGCTTTTATTTTTTCTTTACGCTGACCTCCGCCTGGCGCCCGCAATTGAGGTATCTCATGGTCCAATTCGTGAATCTCTTTCCTTATGCAGCGCTGGTATGGCTAAAGATTATGCGGCGTTTCCCTGTTCGATATGCATTGCCGGCGGTGCTGGTTTTAATGATGGCAATTCAGAGTGTGGCCTGGTGGATAGGCAGAAACAATCGGCTGCCGGGAGGATGGCTGCCGATCCAGGTGACGACCCCTTCGCAAACTACCCTCGACCAATGGATAGGCAGTATCCATAGCACTGAACAGGCGCCACTCAAAATAGTCTCGATTGTGCCAGCTCCACTGGCGGAACGTTGGGCCCTCGAGCACAGTTTTGTAATGAATCGTCTGACGACTACCCGATCGTCCATGCAGGAAATCGATGTACATGTACAACCCGAAATCCTGCAGGGCGTAGTCCCGGACCAGATCTCCGCTGCTGATGTGGTGCTGATAGACCCGCACGCCGTCTTTTATGCGGTTGTTATTCAGGCAGTCCGCGCACAAAAACCCGATATTGTCATTGAGCGAATTCACCCGCACATCGACGGCATATTCCTGAGCGAACGCGCACGAACTGAACTCAAGATCAAACCCTGACGTGGTGCGATGACTACGTTTCGATCGGTTAAGGCACGGCTGATGTTGGCGAATTAGTCAGTCTGCTTCGCGATCACTGCCGACACCAGGCGATAGGCCAAGGAAGCGGTAGAGTGGTAGCAGGTACTTATATTTTATTGGTCCGTATCGGGAAAGCAATCGCCATCCGAGCGAGTTGGAAATTTTCTTCAGTTCAGCTTCCGTTGTGATCAGTTGCCCCTGCTCAATAGCCAACTGGTCCGTGAGCCGGCGGTTGTCATTTTCAATTTGTTCCAGGCGAGCCTGAATAAGAGCGTTGGCTTTCTCCAGTTCAAACTTCTCAGTTTCAGTAATCAGAACGGTCTCTCGTAAACGCGTCGCTTCCGCTTCGTAACTGGAAAGTAGTCGTTCCTGTTCATCGTTTTGTTTGCTCGTGGCGGATTGCAACAACTCCAACCTGCTAATCTCACCCGCGCTTCGCCGCAATTCGTCCGCCGATCTCGAGTCGATCTCGGCAAATGTCTTTAAAAGCATTTCATCAGTTTCACTTGCGGCGGCCGGGGGCTGTGCTGGATTTTCCAGAGCCCTATTAAGCTCGTCCATGTCCAACTGCGGATTCGTAGGGATGGCCATCAGATAGCGGTAACAAGGTTCTCGATAATCGAAAGGAGAAAGGCGCTCGTTGTAAATTTGGTTGAACGAACTGAAGATATCTCTGTGGGGATTCCGGTGTTGCAAATCGAAGTAGATCAAAATCATATGAATCCAGCGATAAACATAATTCGCCGGCAAAACAGCTACTCGTTTCGCCCCCTGCCCTTTGAGCGTTTCAACTATTTGCTCCAGGGGTTCAACGCCGAACTCTACGTGTTGCGCAAGCGGAGTAAACCGCTCACCATACTTCCCCCAGATGAAATCAAAAACGACCCTATCGAGTTTTGAGACGAGCTCGTTGCCGTTCGGCGTCGCTACCAAAACCAAACCGTTCGTGACACGAAGCATTTCTTTGAGCAGCCCGGGGCGCGATTCGGCCGGAATATGCTCATACACGTCGCTAATCAAACAACCGTCGAACGACCCATCGTTAAACGGCAGCTCTACAGGGTGGCCAAGGATCGGGGCCTCATTCTTATGAGTCGGGTAGCGCGTCCAGTCTGCTTCCGGGAAATAATCGTGGATGCCGGTCGTTCGCCTTGATAATTCCAACAAGCATGGCCGGCTTGTGCCCGTTTGTCGCGAAGCCTCGCGCAAACACCGGGCGATCTGCATCATGTTCTGGTAGTTATCGAAAACGTGTCCGAGAAAGCTTTGATCCTTGAGAAGTTGGTCACTCATTATTTTTGCAGGCACCATTCGCCATGGTCCAGGAAACTACTGAAGCCTCTGCGATTTTTCACAGCCCTTGCCAGTCTTAAATATACGACTTCGCACTCCAATATTAGTTAGGATAAAGTAAGACGTTACCAGCCAATACGCGCGGAAGCAAAACGGAAGAGTGTTGGAATTGAGCATTACCGTCATTCATCAGCGATCCATTATTTATCCATTGTCTGCCAAAACCTGGTAACAGTATGAATACGTATAGGCAGGGTAAAACCGACAGCAACCGCTCGCTGTCCAGACCCGGCGCCAGGCCACTGATTCACTTTGTGGTGGACGTACCGAATTGGGCCCACGATTTCAAGACTGAAAACCTTAAACGTGTACTCGGTAAAGAGTATGAAATTCGTAAATGTTATCAGAAGGATCTTACCGAGGATGATCTCGATCAAGCCGATCTGATTCTCGTTTATTACTGGCTTCAACTTGAGAGACTGCCGCATCTGGCCTCTGCCTTCAGGCGCAATCGCAACCGGCTTCTTGTGGGCATTACAGCCGATTGGGAATTAGAGGCAGAACGCCGGAAATCCGGAATGGAGTTTTTGCGCGAGTTTGCCAGCGGCGTGTTTGTGAACAACCTGTTTTTGTACCGTGACTATCAATCCATCCTGAGAAAGCCGGTCTTCTATACTCCTAATGGCGTAGATACGACCTTTTACCATCCATCTGACGAAGAGCGGCCAACCGGGGTGCGAGTTGGGTGGGCAGGTAGCCTAACCAATCGAGAGGCCGATTATCGTGGTTACCATGACTTGATCGTCCCTGCTGTCAGCGCCGTTGGAGGAATGGAACTGGTCACGGCCGCTTGTGAAGAGAAATGGCGTGGGCCTGAAGAGATGCGCGCCTTTTACCAATTGCTGGATGTATATGTCTGCGCCAGTCGCACGGAAGGGACACCTAACCCGTGTTTGGAGGCTGCGGCCTGCGGTGCGCCCCTATTGACTACACGCGTTGGCAATATGCCTGAGTTACTGCGACATGGAGTCAACGGTTTTTTTATCGAGCACGACGTTGAAGATCTCAAACAGAAGCTATGTCTGCTGCGCGACAATTCATCTTTACGGACATCGCTGGGCCAACGTATTCACCAGGACATTCAGATTTGGGACTGGACGGTCCGGTCCCGTGCCTATCAACGAATGTTTGAAGAGATGTTGATTAAGAGAACATCCCCTGGCGTCACGATGCAGGTCGCTGGTAATTCGAAACCGCGCGTGACCGGGAGATTGATTGTTAAGGAGAGGAGAGCTGAGCGAGTCAAAGAAGCACTGATTGATCGGGCAAGAAGAAACGCCGCACTGATTCCGGAGACGTTTTATGAAAAGCATCGAGAAGTTGAAGTAACCATAGTGATGCTTTCGTATGGTCGCAATGACAGGACGCTCAATGCCGTTCGTTCGTTACGAGACAATGTGCGTATCCCTTTTAGACTCCTGTTGATAGACAACAACTCTGGGGATGAAATACAGAAGCAGTTGGAGGAGGCTCAGTCACAGAATGAATTCCTCGACTTAATTCTTTTACAAGAGAATCTTGGGTGTACCCGGGGCAGAATGTATGCTCTGCAATTCGTTAAGACTGAGTATGTGATATTCGTGGACAATGATTTTGAGGTGCTGCCGGGGGCGGTGGAACATCTTTTGTACTCGATGAAACTGGACCCCGATATTACCGCGGCGACCGGGATGGCTGTTTTCCCTAACGGCTCTGTTCACGTTTCCGGCGGAGACTATTGGCCTGAAAATGGCGTTTTGTTTTACGAACTACTGGGAACAGCAAAGCAATTTAACGATCCTGGTGTAAGGCCATCCGGCACATGTAACTGGGTGAATGCCTCACTGACGATATTTCGCAAAAGCGTTTTGTTAGAGCACCCGTTTGACGTATCACTTGATTTCACGAAGAGAGGCTATTACGAAGACCTGGAGTGGTGCTATCGACTGAAACAGATTGGAGCAGGTCGTTTTGAGAGAGTTATCGAATCACTCTGCATTCATTCTCATGAACCGGTGGTCCACGCCCAGTCCATATCAGCAAAGGACAGGCGGCAGGGATCCATAAAGTGTATCGAGGCCATTGCTTACTTCTATAAAAAGCATGGCATGATCATTCAAAACTTGTTTGATTTCGTTCCAGAACTTGGCTTGGCCAATGAGCTCAGCATCCAGTCCGCAAGAATCTTTTTGGAGTTGGTCAATTCACGAGGAGGTGAATGGGTGCTTGATAGATGGAACGACGGTCAGCTTGCCCCTCTGTTTATAGCCCCGTCACTGTCATCGCTGGTGGCGGAAAAAGTACAAAAGATAGAATCTCTCGCGCGCGATATCGAAGACAAAAAGCAAGCCCTAAGTACGATCACCAATACTCTGGGCTGGAGGTTGTTAAAGCTGTATGGGAAAATTAAATATCCTTATCTTCTTCCAGTTTACCGGTTCCTTCGCCTAAAGCCGCATGAGTCGAAAGTCACCAGATAAAACAGCGAGCCTCGACAGTAATAATTTATTGTACTTGTAGTCGGGTCAACTAACGCCCCGCCAGGTGAAATTGCCGATAGCGCAACCGAGACGTCCGACACGATGATCAGTCACCCCTATGAATGCATTTTCATCCACCAGAGAAAATGCGCTGGATCTTCGATCATCAACGCTTTCGATTTCACAGTCGCCGATCCGGATTGGCACTTCATGAACGATGGAGTGGTGAGCCCTGAATATTCGTCTGCCCCGCCTGGGTATTTTTATTTTTCCATTGTCAGGAACCCATGGGACCGCTTCATCTCGGGCTGGAAAAACCTGACTGCCACTCGTGAACGGTCTCTGCTGGACGTGCTTACGAATATGCCCAGCGAGGGCGCTGACTATCGCCATCTGACCAGACCGCAGTATGAGATTCTCTGTGATGAGAATGGTCGCCCCATCATCGACTACCTCATGCGTTTTGAGACACTCCAACATGATTTCGATCAGGTTTGTGACATCATCGGTAAACCGAGGCGTGTGCTGGCCCACAACAATCAAGGGGTCAGAAAGCACTACACTGACTATTTCGACGATGAGGCCCGCCGAATCTTTCTGCAGCATTTCGCCCTGGATGTCGAGTTATTCGGATATGAATACGAAGAAGGTCATCGGGGAGAAAGAGCTGTTCAATCTCTTCGCGAGTACACAAGATGATGCGTCATAGAGTCGTCACAATTGTTGGCACCCGCCCGGAGGTGATCAAGATGGCGCCCGTCGTGATCGAACTCGATCGGCGCAAATCCGAATTTGATCATCAGCTGGTAACTACTTCGCAACATCGGCAAATGCTCTTCACGGCTTTAGCGATGTTCGGAATGAAACCGGATGTAGACCTGGAGCTAATGCAGGAGAATCAAACGCTTGGTTCCTTTGCGTCTCGTTCCCTTTCGGCTCTCTCAACACTCTTCGCGGAGATCAGACCGGACGTGATTCTGGTTCAGGGCGATACAACCACAGTAATGACAGCTGCTTTAGCTGCATTCTACCTGGGCGTGCGTGTTGGTCACGTGGAAGCCGGGCTCCGTTCGTTTGAGCGGCGCAATCCGTTTCCAGAAGAAATCAACCGGCGGATTGCCAGCTGCGTCACCGATCTGCATTTCGCGCCCACCGAACGTGCCAGAGAAAACCTCCTCCGCGAAGGCATATCCGGCGACGATGTCTTCGTCACAGGAAACACAATTGTTGATGCTCTTCAGTCGATCTCAACTGCCCAAGCCTTCGAAGAGCAAAGCCTGGAACAGATTAACTTCAGCAGCAGACGGATCGTGCTGGTGACCGCGCATCGCCGCGAGAACCATGGCCCAAACCTCAAATCAATATGCGCTGCGTTAAAAACGCTGGTGCACAAGTTTGACGACGTTGAGATAGTTTTTCCGGTCCATTTGAATCCCAATGTGAGGGGCGCAGTCCACGAAGAGCTGGGTGAAACTTCGGGAATCCATTTGACTGGTCCAATCTCTTATCGCGACCTCCTCGGAGTAATGAGCCGCTGTTACTTGATTTTGACTGACTCAGGGGGCATTCAGGAGGAAGCCGTCTCCTTCCACAAACCAGTGTTAGTGCTTCGCGAAGTTACTGAGCGCCCCGAGGTGGTGGAAGTGGGAGCAGGTAAAGTAATCGGCACAGAGACTCAAAGCATCATCGAAGAAGTGTCTGATCTGCTGGAAAATCAGAAACGGTATGAGCGGATGTCCACTGCCTTGAATCCATTTGGAGACGGGCACGCAGCCGAACGCATCGTGGAAATTCTGTCGCAGCGTCTGAGTTCCTGACTCGACGAGCGCGCAATGAAGTCGGTACCACCTCGCGGTAGCGGTTGGGTCCGTCACATTGCCGATTGCCAATTTTCGATTGCCGATTGAAGTTACCCAGAAAGCCAATCGGCAATTGGCATTCGGCAATCGCCAATCGACAGACCCACCCGCTATCGCGAGGTGGTACTGACTTCATTGCGCGGGCCATCCCTGGTCCAGCGTTCACTTAAGAACCCGTAAGACCAAAACGCCGCAGCCAAAAGGTAGATGGGCCAAATCAGGAGAAACAACAAAAACACTCGGCCATCGTGTCGTGCAAACCAAGCCATTGCTTTAAAGGTCCTGACGAACGGCATCAGTAAAACCAGCGGCGGATACTTGAGGAGAATAGAGCCTGGAAGTCCGCCCCGCCGTCGCGCTACCGCCGACAGTCTGCCTAAATCCACCTGATACCCGAGCACCTGCTTCCATCCCGTCTTGTTCAAGTGCGCAACTTTGATTTCGGGATCGAAAAGAATTCGCTCGCCGTTTTGAAACATTCTCCAGTGAAGCAGGATGTCTTCGGCCAGCCACATGTCGTCGTCGAAACCGCCATACGTTTCCAAAGATTCACGACGGTAAGTAATGTTGGCCGTCGGGTTGCCCTTTTCAAGTCTCAAGGGTGCGCTTGGCATGAAGTCTTTGAACTCGATGAGATAGCCGATAAAGCCACTGAGGCTGTTTGGAGTTCCGTTCGCCAGTGAACCTCCCACCGCAGCGTAATTATTTTCATTGTGTCGCTGGATGGCTTTTTCGATGAGATCAGGCTCGGCTATGCAATCCGAATCGATCATCAGGCAGTAAGTGGACTGGGTAGCCTTGATACCTACGTTTCGCGCAGCCCCCGCGAAGGTCCGTTTCTCAAGATGAATCAGATTAACTGAAGGGTATTCCTGCCGAACAATCGATGGTGTGAGATCCGTTGAACTGTCGACCACGGTGATGTCGTAGGAGACCGATGTGCTTTGAACCATCAAAGCATCAAGGCAAGGGCGTATCGTGCGTTCAGAATTCCGGCAAGGAATGATTACGGAGACAAGGGGACTCGTCCCGGTTCTCGACAGCATGAGAGGCATTCTATCTGCGCCATGAAGTCAACACCACTTCGCGGTTAGCGGGTGTCGAAGATGCCAATTGCCGATTGCCGAATTACTGCCTTGCGTAAAAGTAACCAACAATCGGAAATTGGCAATTGGCAATTGGCAATCGGTAATGTTAGTCACTCCGCTTCCTTCACTCCCCGAAAAAAACCGAAAGACCAAAACGCGGCAGCGAGCAAGTACATGGGCCAGACCAGCAAAAACAGCAGCAACGCTTTCCGATCATATGAAGCCAGCCAGAGGGCTGCGTTTTTCAGACGAGCAAAGGGCATTAGCGCAATGAGGATCGGATATCTAACAAGTGTATCCTTGCCACGAAACCCAAGACCGTCGCCACGCTTACGCGCAATCATTGCGGTCCTCCCCAGGTTTACCTGATAGCCCAGGACGTTGCGCCAGCCGGTACGGTTCAAATGCGTCACCTGTATCGCCGGATCGAATAAGAGTCGTTCCCCCGCACTATAAAGCTTCCAGTTAAACAAAAGATCTTCAGTCAGCCATAGGTCGTCATCAAAATATCCATAATGTTTGAAGACCTTTCGCTTATACGCCGCATTGCCAGTCGGCACTGTTCGAACGAGCCTCTCCGGCGTGGATGGCATCAGTTCTTTAAACTCCATCAAGTATCCGATCCACCCACTTAAGCTACCCGGCGTTCCATTGATTACTGAACCGCCGACAGCCGCATAGTCTCCGTCAGCATGGCGCGCAACCATGCGCTCAATTACATCAGGAGCAGCAATACAGTCAGAATCAATCATCACACAAAGCGCAGCGTTAGTTGCCTTCACCCCAACGTTCCGAGCAGCGCCGGCGAAAGTGCGATTCTCAAGTCGAATCAGCTTCACTGAAGGGAATTCCTGTTCAACAATCTGAGAAGTTTGATCGTTGGAGCTATCAACGACGATGACGTCAAAAGCGATGGTAGTTCGCTGATTGAGGATAGCGGTGAGACAGAGACGTATGGTGCGCTCGGAGTTGTAGCACGGCACGATGACAGTAACCGTTGTATCGCTTTGCGGCATTTATGCGACTTTAAATATATCAGCGTTTGGGGGCGAGGTTATCCACCGCCGATTCGCTCCAAAGTTTGCGCGACACTGCGCAACGGATCTACCGGCGAGCTCGCCCGAATGTTCTTCGAGAATTTAGGCCCCATATCCTCGGCAAAGAAAGCCAGGATCTGATCGGCAAGCTCGTCGGCGTTGCCCGCGGAAAAGAGTAGGCCATTCTCATTCTCAATCACGACCTCCGATAGTCCGCCGGTGCGCGACGCGATCAGCGGTAAACCATTCGATAGGGCTATCCCCGCTACCGCACTTTGGGTTGCCGTCAAATAGGGCAAGACGAGCACGTCAGCCCGATCAAAGATGCTTGAAATCTCTTCGTTCGGAACATAGCGATTGTCGATCTGCACATGTTGCTCGATTCCATACTCCCGAATAGCCTCGCGGTATTTTTCCTCAGGTTCGTAAAACTCACCGACGATCAATAGTTGACAATCGGCTTTGGCCAGGACCTTTGGCAAAGCGGCGAGTAGTACTTCGAGGCCTTTGTATTTTCGGACGGTGCCAAAAAAAAGAAGCGTGCGTCCACTGCGGTTGTTATTTGCCCCACCGGAAAACTCGTCCGGAACGGGAAGCGCACAAACGTTGATGTCCTTGCCGGAAGCGATCGGTTGGAGGTCAGTGCGATCCTTACTTGAGTGCGTGATGTAGTGGTCTATTGGCTGTGAGACAAACTTCAGCAGTGAGGTATCCAGGACGGTTCTCTCGTGAGGAAACACGTTGTGACATTCAAGCACACACCTGATTCCCTTTTTGTGAAACGCGCGAGCGAGTGTTCCGACTACTGGCGCAAAAAACGAGTGCCACCATTGAAACACAACCACATCGGGGGCAAATGCTGTAACAGCTCTCGAGGCCTTGATCCAGGTGAGCGGATTTAGTGAACTCAGAAGCGCTTCGCCGCCTGCGTCAAGACCGTAGGTGCTGGTATCAAACTGGTTGGAACCCGGGAAAAGAAGACGAGGGTAAAGCTTTCGGAAGGAAACTACCTGGACCAGATGGCCCTGGTTGGTCAATTCCCTTTTTAGGTAGTAGATATGATGCGAGATTCCGCCTCTCAGTGGATACGCTGGGCCAATGATTGAAACCCTCATCGAGCAACGCGTTCGGCCTCGACTTGAAACCTGCTAACATCTTCATCGAGACCCAGTCCACCTTCTCGCCCATCAGTTTCCACAACCGAGTAATCACTTTCACGCCGGTAGGAAAAGGCCACCATCTCGGCGAGGAGGCCGAATAAAACTAACTGAACTCCAACTATGATGAGCAAAGTCCCAATGATTAGAAGCGGCCGATTGCTCAACCACTGCTTCTGAAGAACCCGCAGCAGGATCAGATACGAATCAATTATCAAACCAATGCCGGCGAGAAAGGTCCCCAGGAAACCAAAGAAATGAAGGGGCTTGTTGTTGTAACGGGTCATAAGAATGACCGTCAGGAGGCTGAACATTCCGCCAAACACTCTCTCCAGGCCGTAGCGTGAAGCCCCGTACTTCCTGGGCGCGTGTGCGATCTTTACTTCCCCTAAGAGGAAGCCACGATAACTCGCCAGAACAGGCAAAAACCTGTGACGTTCGCCGTAGACCATCACCTCATCCAGCACCTCGCGCTTGATTACTTTGAATCCGCAATTCAGATCGTGAAGCCGAACGCCGGTAAGAAATCCTGTGGCCGAGTTATAGATTCTCGAACCAATTCGCTTGGTGAGCCTGTCGTGCCTGCTGTGACGCCAACCGCTAACGACATCAAAGCCTTCGCCCAGCTTGTCGAGCAGGCGCGGCAATTCTTCCGGCAGATCCTGAAGATCGCCATCCATGGTAACCACGATGCCGTAACGGGCGGCGCGAAAGCCGGCGGCCAGGGCAGCCGACTTACCAAAATTCCTGCGGAAGCGTATGTATCGTACCGAGGGGTCAACGGACCTAAACTCTCTAAGGGTGATTAAGGAACCGTCGTTGCTGCCATCGTCAACAAAGATAATTTCGTAGCGTCGTGAGAGGTCCCGCAGAACAGATGACAATCTCTCGTACAACTCAACCAGGGCCGGCCGTTCGTTGTATATCGGAACCACGACTGAAAGTGATAACAGGCTCGAGTCTGGTTTCTCGTGCCTAAAGCTGTGCGTCAAAATAACTCCTAAGCAGTCTCACGATTGTCCGCTTCATTTCGGGCGTGCGACTGGGTGTCGCGACTCGTGATTTGGTTACTAACCTACTGGCAACTCCAGGCTTTATGTTCCTATGGTAGACTGAACCGCTGTTAATCCTCTGCGGTAAGTCGATGCGTACTAGCAATAGAGTTACTATATAAGGACTGCATGTCTTCGACAAGTTATGAGAGTTCCGCCGGTGCGGCTGCTGTGGCTGAAGGGCCTCCTTCCACGAATGGACCCTCTGGGCCGTTACCTGGCGACAGGGCGTATGCTCTCCCGACCTCGCCCCTGATCACTATTAAACCCAGCAAGCCGTGGTCTTCGATCGACCTGCGTGCCCTTTGGTCGTATCGGGAGTTGCTATTTTTCCTCATCTGGCGGGACATCAAGGTCCGCTATAAACAAACGATGCTGGGCGCAGCCTGGGCAATCCTGCAGCCGCTGGTGATGATGATCGTGTTTACTTTCTTCTTCAGTAAGTTGGCACGCATTCCTACTGAAGGCATCCCCTCGGCGCCGTTTTATTATACGGGGCTGGTGGCCTGGATATTCTTTTCGAATGCCGCGCTTAACGGCGCCAACAGTCTGCTAGGCAATACGAATCTCATTACAAAGGTCTATTTTCCCAAACTCATAATTCCGAGCGCCGCAGTTGGAGCGGGGTTGGTTGACCTGGCGATCTCGTCGGTCTTGCTGCTTCTGCTACTCATCTACTACGGCTTTGTTTTCACCTGGGGTATTTTGCTGCTGGTACCCCTTTCCATACTCCTTACCACGTTGGCCCTGGGTATCGGCATTGCATTCTCCGCCCTGAACACAAAGTACCGGGATGTTCGATACGCGCTTCCGTTCATACTGCAGGTATGGATGTTTGTTTCGCCTATCATTTATCCGAGCAGTATCGTGCCGGAGGAGTATCGCTGGCTGCTTCGTCTGAATCCTATGACCGGCATCGTCGAAGGTTTTCGTGCCTCGCTGTTTGGTCGCGCACCTGATTGGTGGGCGCTTGCCTATTGCATTGTGTTTGCCCTCGCGCTTCTCCTGGTCTCAGCGTATTTGTTCCGCAGAATGGAGAGGAGCTTTGCCGAAGTGATCTAGTTTTGCGCAATTGTCCAAATCCAATGCGACCAATCATCAAAGTAGAAAATATCAGCAAGCAGTACCGGATCGACGCCAACTCCAATTCTCTAATGCGGTATGACACCCTGCGAGAATCGATGGTCTCCGCTGTTCGCAGTTCGTTCAACAGACTCAGAAAAAATGGCCACACCAAAGAGCGGCTCTGGGCCCTGAAAAATGTAAGTTTCGAAGTAAACCCTGGCGAAGTGTTGGGTATTATCGGCCCTAATGGCGCAGGTAAATCCACCTTGCTCCAGATCCTGTCACGGATAATCGAGCCGACCAGTGGTTACGCCGAACTGTACGGCCATGTTGGCAGTCTCCTTGAGATTGGCACGGGTTTCCATCCTGATTTAACCGGCAGGGAAAACATTTTCCTGAATGGGGCGGTGCTCGGAATGAAGAGGCGCGAAATCATGGCGCGGTATGACGAAATAGTTGCGTTCTCCGGCATCGAAAGGTTCCTTGAAACTCCTGTTAAGAGATACTCCAGCGGCATGTATGTGCGTCTGGCATTCTCGGTGGCTGCCCATCTGAATCCTGAGATACTTATCATCGATGAGGTCCTGGCAGTGGGAGACGCTGAATTTCAGAAGAAGTGTTTCGATAAGATGAATGAAGTCATCAAGAGTGGGCGAACCATATTACTGGTCACACATGGCATGGGCGTGGTGAAGCATTTATGTCAGAACGCTATCTTGATAAAAGATGGACGACTCCAAATGAGTGGCCCCGCCGCCGATGTGGTTGACCACTATCTCAAATCTTCCAACCTGCCGGCGGAAGCGTTCCAGGCTTAAGCGAACACGAGAGAAACCGACGAAGCGTCGGCCCGCCGTGCCGGGCTTCAATGGATAACTAATTAACTCCAGCGGGACCATGAAAGCTTCTCGATCGCCAGGCAGTAAAGCCCTTAAAAAGAAACCCGCACCCCCTCGAAAAAGGAACCAAGGCTTGGTCTCGCAGCTGGCAGCCGATAAGCAGCTGCTCGCAATCGTAGCTTTGGTTGTCGTAGTCTTCCTCACCTATGCGAACACTTTAGGCAATGATTTTGTTTTCGACGACATCTACCTGGTCCAGTTTAACCAGCGGTTGCGGACTCTAGACCTGCCACTCCTTCTAAGCTCCTACCGTCCTCTCAGGGACGTTTCATACGCAATCGATATTGTCATATGGGGCGAAGGGCCTTTCGGTTTTCATCTAACCAACATACTGATTCATGCCGGCAATGTCTTACTGGTGTTTGCCCTGGTGCGGAGGCTCAGCGAAAACTTAATCTCAGCCATACTGGCAGCAGCGATTTTCGCTGTTCACCCGATTCAAACTGAGGCTGTTTCATATATTTCCGGACGCCGAGACCTGCTCTTTACCTTTTTCTACCTGGCAGCGTTTCATACCTATCTCACTTACTACCGGTCAAGGGGGTCCTTCCGAACAGCAGTCTATGTCTTCTTGTTTCTGGTTTTTTGGGCGCTGAGTTTAATGTCCAAAGAAATGGCGGCCAGCCTTCCTATTGTGATTTTCATATGGCACTTCTGCGAGGCGTGGGAAGCGGGACCCAACCCGGCGCGTCAATTCTTCAAGACGCTGGCAAAGACGTTTTCCAGAGATAGATGGTTCTGGGTTGCGCTTTTTGTGGGGGGCATGGCCTTCACTGCCTATAGCGTATTGCTGACCTCAGCGTCGCAGCGGGCGAGGAACCTTGAATACTGGGGCGGCAGTTTCTATCTAAACTTCTTGACTGTGATTCGCGTGCACGCATGGTATTTAAAACAGCTTATATTCCCCACACCTATCATTCAGTACCTTGGGGCATTTGAGATCTCGCAGTCGATCCTCGATTGGAGTTTTGTGCTGTCGTCTGTGGTTGTTGGCGCCGTCGTGTGCGCTGGATTCTTATTACTGAAGCGCGACAGATTGATGGCATTCGCGGTTCTCTCGTATTTCGTAATGCTGCTTCCGGTGAGTCACATCATTCCGCATCATGAGCTACTCGCGGACCACTATTTATATCTGCCGATGATTAGCTTTGGCTTATTTGCAGGCCTGCTGGTCAGAAAGATTAGTCTCAAGAGTCCGGCGGCGAGGAAAATTGCGTATACGGTCGCCGGCTCCGCCGTTTTGATCCTGGCAATAATGACTGTGGTACAAAATAGGGTGTGGAAAAACGAACGCACTTTATGGGCGGCAAACTATAAAGCCGTGCCCAGTTCTCCTCGTGCCGCGCTAAACCTTGGAAATACATATCAGGAGACCGAACCAGATAAGGCCGCAGAGCTCTATAAGCGCGCCCTGGGATTGAATCCAACGCCAGTGATCAGAAGGACGCTTTATGATCGATTGGCAGTAATCTTGATCCAGCAAAAGAAGTTTGATGAGGCGGAGTTTTTTGTAGCAGACGTTCTCAGCAAATCACCCTACGACTTTTTTGGAAACCTTTGGGCCACCCAGATTCACACGGCCACCGGGAAGTGTGCCCAGGCCGGGGGTGAACTCTCATTAGCCGAATCCCTAACCCACACTCCTCGAGAGGTGACACTCGCGGCCGAGGCCAGGCAGGCCTGGGAAAGTCGCTGCAATCAAAAACCCAGGGAAGAGCAGAATGCGTCCACACCAACTCGATAAGGCGTCGTGGAATGCAAGGATTGGTTGCGGCTGTTTCGCTTAACTTTTCTAAGACTCAATCGTAGCCGCATCTGAATGACCGTTTGATCAAGCGAATTCTGCTAACGGTTAACTAAAAGATGAAAGACTCCATTCTTGTCCCGCCTTACGGCGGCGAGCTGGTGGACCTCATGGTGCCACCAGAGAATTTTGAAGAAGTGTGGTCCTACGCCGGCCGCCTCCCTTCCCTGCAGCTCTCAGAACGGTCCGTTTGCGATCTTGAACTGCTGGCTTGCGGCGCCTTCTCTCCTTTGGATCGTTTTGTAGGTCGAGACGACTACGCGCTAATTCTCGAAGAGATGCGTTTGCAAAGCGGTCACCTCTTTCCGATTCCGTTGACGCTGCCTGTAGATCCTTTTCCCGAACTTCAACTTGATCGCGACATCGCGCTCCGTAATTCGCGCAACGATTTACTCGCCGTCATGACAGTGGAGGAGATATACGAGTGTGACTTGGCCGAGTTGAGCCATAAGGTTTTTGGTACTGAAGATTCCAAACACCCTCTGATTACAGAAATGGAGCGGTGGGGGAAACTCAATGTCGCCGGACGCTTGCGTGTGCTTCAACTGCCTCACTACTACGATTTCCAGGAGTTGCGTCTCAAGCCGGCGGAGGTGCGAGAGGGGCTGGAACTTCTCGGACGTCCAAATGTCGTGGCCTTTCAAACGCGAAACCCATTGCATCGTGCTCATGAGGAACTCACCAAGCGGGCCATGGACCAGATCGACGGCGTGCTGCTGCTACATCCGGTGGTTGGAATGACGAAGCCGGGCGACATCAACCATTACACTCGTGTGCGTAGCTATAAAGTGCTGGCGGAGCGTTATTACGATCAAGACCGAATTCTACTTTCGCTATTGCCCCTGGCGATGCGACTGGCGGGACCCCGAGAAGCGTTATGGCATGCAGTCATACGACGAAACTATGGCGCTAACCATCTCATTGTCGGACGAGACCATGCCAGTCCCGGCAACGATTCACAGAACCTTCCTTTCTACGGCCCTTACGACGCTCAACAATTGGTAGAGCAATTCAGCGAAGAGCTCGGGGTCAAAGTTGTCCCATTCGAAGAGCTTGTTTATCTCCCCAAAGAAGACCAGTACGAGGAAGCTTCCAAGGCTACGAACGGCATAACGCTTTCCGGCACCGAGGTTCGAGAAGAGTACTTGGACCAGGGACGAGTCTTGCCTGAGTGGTTCACTCGTTCCGAAGTAGCGCAGATACTCAAGGAAGCTTACCCGCCGCGTCACCTGCAAGGAGTTTGCATCTGGTTTACCGGACTAAGCGGCTCGGGCAAATCAACGACTGCGGAAATACTGACGGAGTTGTTGCTGGAACATGGTCGACAGTTAACTTTACTTGATGGAGATGTGGTGCGCACTCACCTTTCCAAAGGACTTGGATTCAGCAAGGAAGATCGGGACATCAACATCAGACGGATCGGGTTTGTGGCCGCTGAGATCGTGCGCCACGGAGGCGTGACCATATGTGCAGCGGTAAGCCCGTATCGAAGCACGCGCTCTGACGTGCGAAACATGGTTGGTCCGGACCGCTTCGTTGAAGTGTTTGTCGATACACCCCTCGAAGTATGTGAAGCGCGAGACACCAAGGGCATTTACGCTAAAGCCCGGCGGGGCGAAATCGAAAACGTTACCGGCATTGATGATCCTTACGAAGCGCCGCTTGCTCCCGAGTTGACTCTTGAAACCGTAGCTCACGCCGCGGAAGAAAATGCCCGCCTTGTTTTGAACTATTTAATCGCGGAAGGTTTTGTACGCGAGGGCATACAATCTTAGCGAAACCCGATATGTCCCACATGCTTCAGGAAGCTCTGATTAAGTTCAAACGAGTAGTTGCCTTAGCCCGCGGAGCGGCCGACGGCATAAAGCCTGGGGTGAAGCGCAGCGAAACCCCAGGATCGTTCACACCAAACCCTCGGAGCCCGCGGAGCGGCCGATTGCGGTTTGATTTAACGCCAATCATGATGATTCGACTGTCGGCCGCTCCGCGGACTCTTTCTATTTTCGACACTGGCCCCTGGGGTTCGCTGCGCTTCACCCCAGGGCGGGGTCCCCAGCCGAGCAGCTCGGCTGGGGTGCGAGACTTTATGCCGTCGGCCGCTCCGCGGGCTAAGGAAACTACTCGTATGAACTTAATCAGAGCTTCCTGAAGCATGTTGAACAAGTTGGGCCGGATGTCGCGAGATTCTAAAGGCTCACCGCCCGGTCGGAATTCAGTCGTCAGTGCTCCTGGATCCGGTTTCGGTTGGGTCTGGTCGGAACCGCTGGTAGGCGGGCAACAGATACCTATATTTTATGCGGCCGTATTGACTCAGCAGGCGCCAGCCCAGCGTTTCCCTGATACGCTTGAGTTGAGTTTGGGTGTCGAGAAGTTGCGCTGAAAGCTCAGCGATCCTTTCGGCGTCGTATTCAGCTCGCGATTGTCCGACTAGTTCTTGTTCTGCAATTTCTTCTGAAAGCATCTGAACAATTTTATCTTTCTCCGCAAGTTGCGAAGAAAGTAATCGAGCGTTTTCAATTTCCTTTGCAATCTGTTTTAAATATTCCTCAACTATTACATCTTTAGCCGTCAGCTGAGCTAAAAGCTCCTGAACCCTATGATCTCGTTCTGCAAGACTAAGGTCCCCCGGCAATGCATTCGGTTCCAAACTCTGACGCGTGACGACTACTCGGTCGAGAAGGCTTCGCATCGATTCCTCCACGGAATAGAGCCGAAACTCAGCAGGTAAACCAAATTCGATCCATGGAGCCTCTTTCGAGCCGTTTGCGCCGCTTGCAAACAAACTCTCTCCTGCTGCCGGATTATGGACGTACACATCTACTTGCTTCGTTGCAGTGTCGCTGGTGGACCAGCTGATGAGAGTTTTGCCAAGAAGTTCGTCACCGCCGTACACCGGATTCGGTTCCGCTTTAATGTAAGGACCTTCGCGCGTTATCGCAGAAACAGAGGGCAGGATAGGCAGAGCCCAGCGCCGGTATTCGGCTGAAGTCAACCGCGCGAAATAAGCAAGATACGAGGCTGCATCATCACTTACATCGAAGGCGTCCCCAAGGCGTTCACGCGCCTCTGCAAGTCGGCCGAGCTCAAAAAGGTTTTCGGAGAGTTTTAAGTTGATCAGGCCCAGGTGCTTAGGCTCGAAGTGCTGAGCCCGCATCGCCGTCATCACTTCCACGGAATACTCGCACGCTTCTTTCAAACTGATCCCAACGCTCGTGTTACCTGAGTGGATTCTCGCCCCCGCCAGGACCTCATCCATGAATCCCACCTGGGAAACCTTGAGCATCCGCACCCAAAAATCCCAGTCAGAGATCACGAGGGTTTCATCATGAGGGCCTGTACGATCCCATACATCTCGGCGGGCCAGGACCGTAATGCCCCAAATCCTGTTACGTATAATTAGTGTCTCCAATGGATCGGGATCTTGCGAGATGTCTATGCTTACAATCTTAGACATGGCCCCAAACCATTGGGCCTTCGAATACACCCAGCCTACATCGGAATGGTTGAGCAGGTAGTTAACCTGTTTCTCCGTCTTTTCAGGATAAAGAACATCGTCAGATGCCAAGCCAGAATAAAATTCGCCTTGAGATTTAGAGAAGGCCAGGTTAACGGCTGCGGAGATGCCGAGGTGACGATTCTCCGGGTGTGTGAAGACGCTGATGACTGAGGGATGAAGTTGCTCATACTGGCGCGCGATCTCCAGGCTGTTATCGCTCGACCCGTCGTCAACGATGATGATCTCGATATCTTTGTACGTTTGATTGAGGCAACTCTCGATGGCCTCCGGCAGGAACTCAGCGTGGTTATAGGAAGGGATGCCAATTGAAACGAGCATACTTGATACAAATCGACTTGCCTGTGAGTTCAAATCTCACGCGCGTTTTTAGCGCAGGATGAAATTCTAAAGCAAGTCTCCGGGTCGCGGATGAAAATATGAAAGACTTGTTTTGTGATAATGTAATAGACGTAAGCTTTCGGTCAATTGAGTTTAAGGCGCTCGTGTTTGGGAGAAGACGTTTCTTCCGGACGCCTAAAAAGGCGAGCGAAATGTCTTTTCCGAAAACTTTGCCTCGGGCCATTCGGCCGCTCAGAATATTGCACAGAAAGGAAGCCGGGCATAAGATTCTGGCCCGCAGATCCTGGTGAATATGTCTGGCACCAAATACCAAAGCTTTGCCGATTTAAGCTTCGATGATTTCCGCCGCATGGCTCTCGATAGCTCGCTCAGCCGACACGAAAAAGTGGGATTCCCGGATGCATACCGCTCCGGAAAAGAGGAAGCTATCTTCCATGACATCTCGTCTAAACTGGCTCCGCTGAACTCTAAAAACAGGATCGTGCTGGACATCGGACCCGGGTGCAGCAAACTTCCTGACATGTTGATCGAGTTATGCCGGCAACATGGTCATTCGCTGATATTGATTGACTCTGAGGAGATGCTGTCACAACTGCCGGACGCCCCTTTCGTCACAAAGATCGCGGGATACTACCCTAATTGTCCCAGCTTTCTCGATGAGTTTGCCGGGAAGGTTGACGCAATCCTTACCTACAGCGTTCTGCACTACATCTTCACTGAGTCTAACGTCTGGGATTTTCTTGACCAGTCGCTGGCGCTACTCGCCCATGGGGGTGAGATGCTAATCGGCGACATACCGAACGTGTCCAAACGGAAACGGTTTTTTGGCAGTCCTGCGGGCGTGAAATTTCACCAGGAGTTCATGCAGACTCATGAAAGTCCCGAAGTCGCCTTTAACCAGATCGAGCGTAGACAAATAGATGACGGCGTTATTTTTTCCCTTTTGATGCGGGCGCGCCATCAAGGCTTTGATGCTTACGTTCTGCCGCAGGCTGACGATTTGCCCATGGCCAATAGACGCGAAGACATTTTGATCCGAAAACCGTAGGCTGATCATGGAAAAGAACCGGAAGTTGGTCATTGTCGGCGACAGCGCCTTCGCCGAAATTGCCTACGAATACTTCACCTACGACTCGAGTTACCAGGTTGTCGCCTTCAGCGTGGAGAGCAATTACTTGAACCGTGAAGAGCTTTTCGGACTTCGGGTGGTCCCGTTTGAATCTCTGGAAAACGAATTCGATTCAAGCGCGCACGACGTCTATGTAGCAACCGTCTACACTCAAATGAATCGACTCAGGACCCGGCTGAGCCTTGAGGCCAGGCGGAAGGGATTTGCCCTGGCCAGCTACGTGAGCAGCCGGGCTTTTGTCTGGCCGAATGTCAAACTCGGCGAGCATTGCTTCATCTTCGAGGACAACACACTGCAGCCTTTCGTGAAGCTCGGGAACAACATTGTGTTGTGGAGTGGCAATCACATCGGTCACCATTCCACGATCAAAGACAATTGCTTCATCTCATCGCACGTGGTCGTGTCCGGCTATGTTGAGGTCGGTGAAAATTGTTTCCTTGGGGTCAACTCGACCATTGTTAACAACGTCACCATCGGAAGAGATTGCTGGCTGGGACCTAACGTTACCATCGTAAAGGACACTCCTGAAGGTACCTTCATGAAACCTAATCCTGACGAGATCGGAAAAGTCTCCACCCTCGAGTATTTCAAAGTCGCGGAGTGAACATGCGCTGGGAAAAGCTGGGACGGGTCTACTGTGCCAACGGGGAGTATGACTGGGCGCAATCACACGCCTTTATCCCCACGTCGATGATGCTCGATGAAGAGCGCATCCGGGTCTATGTCGCCTTTCTCGATCGCGAGAAGATCGGAAGAATCGGGTTTGTAGATCTTGATGCCGATGATCCTCGACGTGTCCTAAGGGTTTCAGAAAAGTGTGTGCTTGACATTGGCGCCCCCGGGGCCTTCGACGACAGCGGGGTCTCCCCGGTTTGCCTTTTGTCCGTGGGCGAAAAACTGTATCTCTATTACGTCGGCTGGCAGATGGGGGTGAAAGTTCGCTACTACCTTTTCATGGGCCTGGCGGTCAGCGAGGATGGTGGTGAAATGTTCAGCAGAATTTCTCAGGCGCCGATCCTCGACCGGAGCGACGGGGAATTGTTGGTGCGCTCTGCTGCCCATGTCCTCCGCGACGGCGACAAATGGAGGATGTGGTACATTGCCGGCAGCCGCTGGATCGAAGTCGGCGGCAAGCAGGTGCCAACATACAACATGCGTTATCTTGAATCCTACGATCACGCGGTCTGGGACAAACGTGGCGAGGTTTGTTTGGAGCTTGCCGATGACGATGACGAATTCGGATTTGGTAGACCGTTCGTCATCAAAGAGGATGGGGTCTTCAAGATGTGGTATTCCATCCGCACCATGAGCAAGGGATATCGGCTCGGTTACGCCGAATCCGACGACGGCCGGCAGTGGAGACGCAAAGATGCTGACGTTGGTGTTGACGTTTCGGAGACTGGATGGGATTCAGAAATGATTTGTTTCTCGTACATTCAAGAGACCAAAAGCGGAACCTATATGTTCTATGACGGAAACAACTATGGGGAAACCGGATTTGGCGTGGCCCGTCTGCAATCGTGACTGTTAGCGCCCGGTTAATCATAATTACAGAGTAGGCTGGAACAGTAAGAGCTAACGAGCGACCTCTTGATCAATAACACTCTGGATGCGTGTCTTCCCTTATTCGCCGAGCGATGCCACCTTATGGGACAAGTTTCTCGACAAGAGTCCGATGGCAACTTTTCTCCATTCGCGCAGGTATCTTTCCTACCACGCCGATCGCTTCAAAGACTCTTCAGTTTTAATCAAAGACTCCAGGGGTCGCCTCCTCGCGGTGTTCCCAGCAGCGATGGACTCCGATCGCGAGGAGCTAGTCGTGAGCCATCCCGGAATCACGTATGGCGGTTTGTTACATAACGGAGAACTTCGAAGCCAACGCGTACTGGAAGTATTCGGTTTGCTTACAGACTATTACCGGCAGCTCGGTTTCGAAAGTCTGCGATATAAGGTCGTGCCCGCCATTTATCATCAAGCTCCGTCGTCAGATGATCTCTACGCCCTGTTCCGGCTGGGAGCCGTTCGCTATCGTTGCGATCTCTCTTGTGCAATCGACCTTGAACACCGCCAGGCGATAAGTGAGCGGCGTCACCGCGGCCTGAAGAAAGCCCTCAAGCACGGCGTTGAGGTTGTCGGTGGTCCAAACTTTATTGAGCCCTTCTGGCAAGTACTGGAAGAGAATCTCGCGAAACGATTCAACCTACGTCCCGTACACTCGCTCGAGGAGATACAAAAGCTTCATTCTCTGTTTCCAGACAATATAAATTTCGTCGTGGCCCGAACGAAGTCGGAAGTAATTGGCGGCGTGGTCCTGTTCATCACGCCACGGGTCGTTCATGTCCAATACACGGCAGCGAACAGTAATGGCCATGAGGTCAGCGCGCTTGATATGGTTTTTGAACATTGCATTGAAAAAGCACGAACTCTGGGAGCTCGCTATTTCAACTTTGGCGTAAGCACCGAAAGCGAAGGACAGTATTTAAACGCCACGCTTCACCAATACAAATCGGAGTTTGGCGGTGGTGGCGTTGTTCATGAGTTTTACGAAGTTAATTTGATTAATTAGTGTCAAGAGATCGGATGGCTTTACAAGACTGCCGAATCATCGAGTTGCCTCGCATGACTGACCCGCGTGGCAATCTCACGTTTATTGAAGCCGGAAACCTTCTTCCGTTCGAGATAAAGCGTGTTTACTATCTTTCGGACTTGCCGGGAGGCGCTACGCGGGCGGGGCACGGGCATAAGACACTCAAACAATTGATGATTGCAGTGTCGGGAAGTTTTGATGTTGAACTTGACGACGGCCGTGCGAAGAAAAAGTTCCATCTGAATCGCTCGCATCGTGGTCTATACATCCCGCCTATGGTTTGGCGCGACATTGACAATTTTTCCTCAGGATCAGTTTGCCTGGTCCTGGCTTCCGAGCTCTTCGACGAATCCGATTACTATCGCGATTACGAAATGTTCGTTGCCGACGCCACAAAGCACTAGACTCCTTTTCATAATTGCCGCGTGCGCGACACGGACATAGCTCTTCTTAGCCACTGTTGAGAGGTTGGTAAACAGTAAGGATGATTCCTGGCACAACGCAGGGGCGTGGCAAGTCTGGGAAGCATGGCTCGCCAACAGGCTGGCAAGATAAGGTCCGTGGGAGGACTAACCTCCTGGTTGTGCTGGCGTCCCTCGCGGTAGGGCTCGCAGGATTTTCGGGATACCTTTCCGGCGACCACCTTCACGTTAATGGAATTGCTCCCTGGGATGCTTCGGTCTACGCGAGTCTGGCCCGCGACCTCTACGCGGGGCTGGAACGCATTGGCCCCTACCATGTCCAACGGATACTTCCGTCAGCCATTATCTATTATGTCTTTCGACTGTTTCATGTTCAGCCCACCGACTCACACCTGATCGTCGCGTTTATCATTTTCAACGCACTGTGCATCACGGTAACCGGTTATCTCTTCACCTTGATTGCCGACCATCTGGCTCTGTCTGTTCGCGGAAAATGGCTCGGCTTCATCGGCCTCTTCTTCAATTTCGCAATTCTTAAACATCAAGTCTATTCGCCGATCCTCACCGATACGTGCGCCTACGCCGTTGGCATGCTTATGTTTTATTTCTACCTCACCAGGAATGATATCGGACTGGTTGTGTCAACCATCATTGGAGCTTTCGTCTGGCCAACCTTACTGATTCAAGGCATCCTCTTGCTCATTTTTTTTCGACAAGAAGCGCCCGGTGTTAGTGCATCCGCGGCTCCTCCTTATTTAAAGAAAGCCGCCCTTATTGTTTCGGCGCTTTTCTCACTCTTTGCTCTGGTCTTCATTATTTATTTACATCGCATCGGATTTAAGGTTGCTCTTCCTCATTTCCAACCGGCTTTTTACCTCAGTCTTGCGTTGGTGGTTTTATATATTTTTTGGGGAATGAAAACCCTTTTATCAACCGGAGACCTGTTGAATATCAACCGTATGTTTTCGCACTCTCCGGAGCTGGAGATTCGCTGTCAGAGTGATTTCGGTGATTCTCCTGATCGGTTTGATAGAGCTTTCACAGCAGGCCCTCTCGGCCCCGCAGGGCTTCTCTTATTCTGTGTCGAGTTATCTGTCAGTTACCTTTTGGGTCAGCATTCTCTATCCAGGCGCATCTCTTATCTCTCATGTGATTTACTTCGGACCAATTATTATCCTGCTGCTTTTTCTTTGGCCGGAGGTCTGTCGCCTGATCAACCAACATGGAGCCGGGATGAGTTTGTGTGCCGTTTGCTGTTTTATTCTTAGCTTGGACAGTGAGTCGCGTCACATGACTAACTTCATGCCACTGTTCGTCGTCTTCCTTTCGAGAGCAACTGACTCCATGCGATGGAGTTGGAAACAATACTTGCTTCTCGCCATACTTTCTTTGCTGGCATCAAAAGCCTGGTTCACAATAGGTCCGATAGATTTCAACGGAGCTGGTAATGTTCTTTTGGCGAACCAACGGCTCTTTATGAGCCTTGGGCCGAGCATGTCGGGAAGGATGTATGTCATTCAGGGTCTGGCGGTTTTGTTAGTCGGCTTTATCATTTACTTCTTCTTTATCAAGAATAAGTCTGCAGTTAAAAGAAGCATCACGGCAGGAGGCTCATCTTAATGTCAGCAACGCCTCGCATACTCAAATCTAAACTCTTTCTAGTTGTCGCCAGCACCTGCCTCACGTTGTTTGCCTTAGAGGGAGCGTTCAGAGCTTATTTCGCGTTTACCAATAAAGAGATTAGCGAGTATCGGCCAAGTTTCTATTACTCCACCGTCACCAAGGACGACCGCAACAGATTCACCTCTCATCCTTTTTTGCCCTATGCCCCGCGTCCCTTTGATTCCCGAAAACTCTTACCTTACCGCGAGGCTGTCGGGCGGATCGTCGAATGTGACTACACCAACAACTCGCTGGGGTTTCGCACGCCCGAAAGGCCTTTCGAGAAACCCGCTATGACCAAGCGTGTGATTACGCTCGGGGGTTCTACCACCGTCGACGGCCCAACCAACGAGCAAACATGGCCCGCGCTTTTGGAGAAAAGACTAAACGAGCATTACGCGAGTAGCGGCTACAAGATAGAGGTAGTTAATCTCGCTGTGGATATGGCTTCTTCGCCTTACAGCCTTATTAATTTGGCTTTCCTGGGGGTCGAATACGGGCCGGACCTGGTCATTTCCTATGATGGGGTGAACGATACCGCGGCCATAGGGAGGTTTGGTTTAGTGCCGGATTACCGAAACCTCCTGGCGAAGTACGATGAACGCGAGCGAACGCTCCAGTCAATGCTGCCCGACTGGGCTTTCAAGTCATACCTTGCGAGTGTGACGTTGTTCAAGTTTGACCGGGTTGCGGGCAGGCGGGCGGACTTAAGTTCGCAAGTCTATCCGGAAGAGATGATCTCGCAGCGTAGGATTTCACCGAACCCGATCGAGGCCATCCAATATTTCGAGCGCAACCTGAGGTTGATGCGGGCGATTTCGAATGAGTATAACGCCAAGTTCCTGGCAGCCACTGCCCACTGGGTTCATCCTCCTGTAAAAATTGTGGCAGTCAACAACGAACTCCGAAGGTTCTTCAAAGCGGAGCAAATCGACTTTTTGGATCTCGACCAACTCTTACCGTACGATGATTTGACGATCCACGTGGACCTGGTCCATTGGAGTCTAAAAGGTGAAGAGGCAGTGGCGGGACACTGGGCCGCTAAGATCATAGCCACAGATTCGCTGGGCTTTAATACCAAGCAGCAGCCTAAACAGGCCCAATAATACTACTCCGTATGATCAGCCTGCTATTAGAACTCTGCGTGTCTCGAGTGAATTGGACTGTCTTCTGATTCCTTCTTCCCTTTAACAATTCTCCGGCTCAAGAAATAAGTTAAGGGAATTGTAAGCACGACCACCAGAGCTGGCGCCAATAACTGATTGACTCTCATGACCTCAACCAGCAGGTACAAAGAGATAGTGCCAACCACATACTGAATCAGATAGACCAGGGGATACTTGACTGCCTTGCTCAATTTCAACTTTTGGTTGAAAACGAACCTCGAATTAAACAAATAAGAAATGAAAATGCTAATGAGAAAAGCGACTGTGTAGGCAAGCAAATACGGCAAAAACAGCAGCAGGACCGCGTAGACCAGATAACCTAACAGCGTGTTGACAGCGCCCCAAAGGACAAACCGGTAGAACTCACGATTAATAGATCTCATCTATAACGGATTCGGGCCTTTTATTGATCTCATCGAAAATACGCCAGATATATTCCCCGATCACCCCGAGCATAATAATGATTAGCCCGAGAAGAAACGAAAGAATCGTCACAATGGTGGCAAAACCCAAAACAATGGCTTTGCCGCGAAGTGCATTAATGGAAATCCAGGTGCCATAAACGAGGGTGACGAGGGAAACGAAAAACCCGATCATTGAGATTAGGCGAATAGGAAGTACAGACAGTCCCAAAATTGAATCGAGAAACAGCTTGACTCGTTTCGAGAAGGTCCAACGCGATTTGCCGTGAGCTCTTTTCTGCCTTGAGTATGAAATGAGTTCCGGCTGAAAGCCAAGCCAGTAAGCAAGCAAATGTGGATTTAGATTCTTGCTGCTGTTTTGGAGATAAGGCAAGAGGGCGCGATCCATTAAAGCCAGGTCGTATCCGCGCCATGGATAGTCTTCCACCACGAAGAAACGCACAAGCCTGTAAAATATCCATGCGAATAGTTTTGTCGTGGGCGGATCGGTCCGGTGGGACCTCTGGCAGATAATGAACTTGGCGCCCTTGAGCCACTGGTCGATCATCTGCGGTATCAGCTCCGGAGGATCTTGCAAGTCCGCGGCGAGCAGTAGGAAGCAGTCTCCGGTGACGAATTGAAGTCCCGTCTTTGAGGCGTGTACTGCGCCGAAGTTTCTGGTCAGTTTGATGACTTTGGTTTTTTCTCTGCGCTTCTTCAGTTTGAGCAGTTCTTCGAGAGAACGATCCCCGGATCCGTCGTCGACGAAGATTAATTCCGTCTCGACATTCTTTTCGAGCAAACTGCTTTCAATGTTCAGAAGGGCTTCAAATAGATGCGGCAGGGATTGTTCGTTGAAATAGACAGGAACGACGATTGAGATCTTCTTGGCCAGGGCTCTAATGTCGGTTTGCTTGCTTTCCATTCAAACGGAAATCTCTTCCCTGAGATTCAATTCAGAGATCCTACAAGCTCAAAGGCCAAAGTATAGACGATTATTTTTATTTGGGCGCGCGCGAATAGCACACTCATTTTAACTTCGCCGGCTTGGCCCAGCTGTTAATCGTCCTTCGTGACCCACATCTCGGCAAGTGCGATATCGGCTTGAGATAAATTCGGATTGAGCGACAGTGCGGCGCGATAATTCGATGCGGCCATCTCGTTCTCACCGAGCACGCGGTAGGCCTCGGCTAACGCGAGATGATAATCAATCCGCAAATCGCCGTCCGGGCCCTCCTCGATCATCGATGCGCCTATGAAACTGAGCAAGCGCTGCGGCGCGGGTTCGTCAGGTGCGTGTTTTCGGGTCAAACGTGCTACCGCGCACGCAGCCTCCCAATGGTTGCGGCGCATTTCCCTTTCCGCCAGATCCATCAGCGCCGCGATCGTTTTGTCAGCCGGCCGCGGAACAGAAGAGCTCGACCAAGCATCTTTGTCAAAATCGGGACCCAGCGGTTGTTCAAAGTGACGCGAAATCGGATTAATTGCAGCGCGGACCACGCGAGCAAGCGCCGCTTGCGGCAACGTGCCGACATATGTGGGCGGATGTTTCGGGCGCTCGACTCGATAAGAGCTTCCGCGAATATTCTCGTATTGAGCCGCCCACTGATTCCAGTTGGCGATTTGGCGATCGCGTCGCGCGTTAGTGTTGGTCCCTCCATGTAACTGGTGAAACGTTGCCTCCCCCAACAGGATAACAAGTTCGGATTCTGGCAAGTTCAGAGCCCGAGTGAACGTGTCCAAATTAACCAGACCTCCCCCGGCAGCGTTGAACCTCTCGTCAAACCCGCCAAGCATCTCCCATAACTCACGCCGCAAAAACAAGGCGTTGGATTCTGAGATCGGTTGAAGCCAACCATCCAGAGACGACTCATCCATAGCGCCGATTTCAAACAGCCGGTAACCGTCTGTGGGCCAATCGATGGAATCGAGCAGTGCATCCTCGCGCACATGGTCGTAGCCACACTCGATGGATCGTGTTTGCAAATCGTTCCCGAGATACCAACCAAGCGTTGCTACGACAGCCTGATCATAGAGGCGTGCACCGTGACGAGCGAAATTAAGCACGCCAGGTGTGACGATGCGGGCCCCATCAATCATTACGCCAATGACGTCTCCGCGAGCTTCAGCAATACCACGATTAATAGCATGCACTGGTGACGGCGGCGCTGGATCCAGACGAATCAGACGGAAGATTCCGGACAGACTTTCGATTACCTTCGGATCGAATTGAGGGTGGGAACCGTTGTCCACAACGATGACTTCGTAGTCCTCGGGATCGATATGACGCTGGTAAGCGGCTGACAGAGAAAACAGTGTTCGTGGCGCTTCCCGGTCCATGTTGTAGACCACCACGACAACAGACAAGTCTGGGCGGCGTTGCGCCATAAATTGTGCTGATCTACCCTTTTCTACGGCTAAAAGCTTAACAACGTCAGGGATAATAACAGCATCCGGACCGGGGCGTCGCTAATCGCTCCCTGGTGGCTTTGCTAACCCCCTGTCTTTGTCTTACCAACATAACCCGGTCGCTATCGCTTCCGGTTGTGATACCGCTTCGCCAACCCGTTCATCGAGTTTTTGTGCAAAGCCTCTGCAGGTCGTCAATCGATGGAAGACAGAAGACAATCGGGCTTACTGTATCGGGCAATCCGTTAGGCTTTGGCGACATCTCGAATGGGTGAGCACTGACCGATTACCAGGGAAGATTCAAAGTAGCGGAGGCTTCTGCGGCGCACATTTGACATGCTACACTGCCTCGCTCGCAGCAAGGTTCAATCGTAACCTCCAACTCGCAACTACTATGTTTGATCCGCTAAAACATCCAATATGCCTTAGTTGGCCTTTGCGCCTCGCTTCGACGGCGTGGGCCGCACACATCCCTTTTGCGATGTTCCTGGTGGATCTCCTGCGGCCGCGAACAATTGTTGAGTTGGGCGTCTACAGCGGGATGTCCTATTGCGCCTTTTGTCAGGCCGTCAAGGCGCTGAATCTGGAAACTCGTTGCTATGGTGTAGATACTTGGCAGGGAGATAGGAATAGCGGCCCTTATGGCCCTGAAATCCTTGACGACCTTAGGGCCCACCATGATCCTCTTTACGAGAATTTCTCTTGTCTGATTAAGAGTACCTTTGACGAAGCGGTTGATCAATTTGAAGACTCAACGATTGATCTACTGCACATCGATGGCTATCACTCGTACGAGGCCGTTAAGAACGATTTTGACAGGTGGCTCAATAAGATGAGTGACCGGGGCGTTATTCTTTTCCACGACATCAATGTCAGAGACCCTGGTTTCGGCGTTTGGAAGTTTTGGGATGCGTTAAAGCAAACTTATCCGCATTTTGAGTTCGTACATGAACACGGGCTGGGCGTAATTTCAACAGGCTCAAACATCCCTGCAGGCTTAAACGAGCTTTTCAATTTGCCGGAAAGTGATGCCGCACTCACCCGCGATTTCTTTCATCAACTCGGTCAGCGAATACGGCTGCGACTGGAAAAAGACGAAGCAATTACCGTGGCTCACTCTACGATTGCGACTCTTCAGACGCGGTTATCACAACTCGCGAAGGTGTCCGCATCGCCTGGTGCGATTCAGGCTGAGAAGGAGGATGCTAAGGGCGAACTCCAACTGAAGGTCATTCAGTTGCAGGAAGCTCTTTCTGAATCCCAGCAGGATTATCAGTGCGCTACTGAACTTAATACCGCGCTAAAGATAAAGATCGATGCCCTGGAAGGTTCCAGCTCGCCGCTGAAGGAAGAACGGGATCATTGGGTGAGGAACAAGGATCTTCTCTCGGCGCAGCTTTCAGCTAAATCAAATGAGCTCGATCGAATAACTCAAACTCTGGGCTGGAGGGTGCTGAATCGTTATGGACGGTTCAAGTATCGACATCTTCTACCGTTATACCGGTTGCTTCGGCTTCCGCCATATCAGCGGACCGCGGTTAGAAGTAACGGCGAAAGTCGATCCTCGTTTCAAGTCTCCCCTGCCGTCCCAGGCAGCTCTGAGCTGATGATCTCATTTGGCACACAACGGACGACAGAGATAATCCCGCTTCCTCTGGAATCAAATGCCTTTGACGTGATCTGTTTTCCCATCATTAATTGGGACTTTCGTTTTCAGCGTCCGCAGCAATTGATGTCGCGGTTTGCCGACGCCGGACACCGGGTATTTTATGTATCGGCTTGCTCATACTCGTCGGGTCCTGCTTACACGATTGAGAAGAAGCGGCAAAACGTTTATGAGGTCGCGCTGCGGGGTTTCGAGCAGGTAGTCTACGCCGACGTAATGGGCGACAAAGAACGTGATGTCTTGTTTGAGTCGTTGGAAGCATTACGCCGGGATGTGTTGCTAGGAGCCACGGTTGCATTTGCACAGTTGCCATTCTGGTCGCCCCTCGCTAGTAAAACGCGAGCTCAGTTTGCCTGGCCCCTGGTTTACGACTGCATGGACCATCACGCCGGCTTCTCTACCAATAAGAAGGTGATGGTTGACCAGGAGCAGGACTTGTTAACGGAGGCCGATCTGGTAGTTGCATCCTCAGCCTTCTTGCATGAACAGGCCGTGATGCACAATGCCAACGTTCTGCTGGTACCCAATGCATGCGATTACGAGCATTTCTCTAATGCACGCGTGACCAAAAACGAGCGAATCACGATCGGCTACTATGGCGCGATTGCCGACTGGTTCGATTCCGATCTGGTTGCGAATTTGGCCGAGCGACGTCCCGACTGGCACTTCCTTCTGGTTGGCTCAACATTTAGCGCAGACGTCCGAAGGCTTTCCAAACTTCCTAACGTCACCTTGCCCGGTGAGAAACACTACGCGGAGATTCCCGATTGGCTCGGTCAATTCGATGTCGCGATTATTCCCTTCAAGCGTTCAGCACTGACTGAAGCAACAAATCCGGTGAAGGCGTATGAAATTCTTGCGTCGGGTAAGCCGCTCGTCTCGGTTCCAATTCCCGAAATGGCAGCGCTGGCGCCATTGGTGAGACTTGCTTCGACTGCAGAGGAATTCGAAAAGGAAATTATTGAGGCGCTAGCGGAAGACCAACCTGAGTTAGTACAACAGCGTCGCGAATTTGCTGCAGAGAATACGTGGGAGAAACGATACGAGACGCTTGCTCCGGCCGTCCAAAGCGTTTTTCCCAAGGCCTCGATCATCGTGGTCACGTATAACAATCTCCAACTAAACCGCTTGTGTCTGGAGAGTATCTTCGAACGCACCGAGTGGCCCGTTTTCGAAGTGATAGTCGTTGACAACAATTCGACGGACGGTACTCCTGAATATTTGAGGGAGGCGGAAAACAGCTTCCCGAATCTGAAGGTAGTTCTGAATGAAACCAATCTCGGATTTGCCGCAGGCAACAATATCGGGTTGCAGCGGGCAACCGGTGATTACCTTGTGTTGCTAAATAACGACACTGTAGTAACTCGGGGATGGTTGTCGACACTTATTCGCCACCTGCACACAAATCAAGAGATCGGTCTAATTGGACCGGTAACGAATTCCATCGGTAACGAAGCAAAAGTAGAGGTTAATTACACCAGCCTCGAAGACATGCCCGCCTGGGCAGCAGACTTTGTCCAACGGAATGCGGGCAAGGTGTTTTCAATTCCCATGCTGGCAATGTTCTGCGTAGCCATGAGGAGAGCAGTCTTCGAAAAAGTGGGTACCCTCGACGAGCAGTTTGGGCTCGGGCTATTTGAAGATGACGATTACACGCTGCGGATGAAGGCCGAGGGCTTTCGTGTTGTTTGCGCTGCCGATGCGTTCGTACACCACTTTGGCCAGGCGTCGTTCAAAAAGCTGGTTGAGAATGGTCAGTATCAGGGGTTGTTTGACGAGAACCGTCGACGCTTTGAGCGGAAATGGAAGATGGAGTGGATTCCGCACAAATACGCAGCGCCTGAACCTGCATTCACGGCAAGGGAAACCGCGGTGGAAAAGGAAAAAACCCGCGCCAAAGGCCAACATTAAGCCGGCCGATAGACTCCGAAAAACGTTTCCGGTCGCAGGCGGCGTGTCATCAGGTAGTAGAGATCAAGCTCCCAAATCCACTCAACAATTGCTCTATCGAGAGGCGAGGCGAGATTGAAGTTTGGTCCATACATGGTATCGAAGAAGCGCCGGCTGATACTGAAGTAAGGTACATAGTGCTCGGCAACAAAGTTTCTCTGGAGCACCTGCAGGATATCCTCCGATCGAGCGCATTCCATGCCACTGACACTGGTGTCGGCCTCCCAAATCTCATCATCAAGACGGGGTTCGGAATAAGCGGTATGATTTAGGTGAAACTTCTCCGGAAGTGTTCGCCATATCGCTTCAACTTCCTTACGCGTTTCAGGCCACATCAGATATCCATTTCGCGTCACTACGTCGACTGTTATCAGAACACCACCGGGACGCAGAGTGCGTATTATCTGCTGGGCCACTCGCTCCAACTCAATTACGTGATGGAGTGACGCGTGGCAAAACACTACGTCAAATTCGGCCTGCGGCAACTCCACGGTATTCAGGTCGGCCTCGGTGAACTGAACGTTAAGTTTTAAATCTTTTGCCCGTTGCCGGCCGAGTTCCAGCAGCTGTGGATTTATGTCGGTGCAAACGAGCTCAGCGTGCGGCGCCCCCTGCGCCAAGCCTAGCTCCACACCTCCGGGACCAGAACCAAGGGAAAGCATTCGTACGCCTGAACGACGGTTAAGCCGTTCAACTACATGGCCGGCCAAATCATTTCCGGTGGTAGCTCGAATTAATACCTGGGCGCGACGTTCGACTTCGGTCCAGGATGATGGAACTGGTTGCACGAGTTTCTCTCGCCCAACCTCGTTCTCAAAAATCCGCCCGTAGTGCTCGATCTCTTCGCGGACATGCTCGTCATACTCCGCAGTTCCAGGTTTGGGGTGGTGATGCGAGTGTTCTGCCTTCATTTTCACTAAGACCTTCCGGAATCGGCGCTTTCCCGGTGGTTAGCTCTGTAAGCGGCCAACACATGGGTACGTGCTCTCGGATAAGTGCCGATAATTAAAACAACCACAGCATGATAGCCCAACATAGGCTCTCTACATACCGTAGGGCCTTTCCGAAGTCTTGCTTTCCGCTCATCGCCGTGGTAAACGGTTACTCCTATTTCAGATCAATCCGAGTTAGGAGCTTCCCCGATATGAAGGTATCAAAAACAAGTCTGCAGCTTTGCTTATTATTGAGTCTCGTTTTAGGCCTGACAGCCACCAGCGCGTGTGACACCAGTACACCGTCAAACACAAACACCGCAAACGCACCTGCAGCTGCGCCACCTTCATCGAACGCAACCAGTCCTGCTCCGGCGCCCCCCAGCGGCGCAGCGCCTGCTGCGACACCGGGAACAACCACGAGAAAGGCGAGTTCTGGAGCAACCGGCAACATCAACGTTACCCCAAACCCCATTCAGGCCTGCGAGGCCTCCGGCATGGGTGCGGCCAACCTCACCTGGAATTTCACCGGCGCACAAATGGTTGAAGTGCGCATGGGTGCTCCTGATGGGCTGCTTATTGCTCAAGCCGGCGCCCAGGGATCCAAGACTACCGGCAACTTTGTAGGACCTGGAGCCGTTTTCTACCTTCAGGATGTGACGAATGGTTTGCCGCGTACTCCCGCTAACACTATGGCAACGGTAACCGTGAACACGTCGACCGCCGGATGTAAATAACTTCGCGGACTAAAGACTATCGCGTTACAGGCCTTCCCTGACGCTGAAGCCACCACTCATGACGTCGATCTTTATCTCCCGTCGTCATGGGAAGGTTTGCGAGGATTTGTTTCTCGGTTGTTTTAGAACCGTCGGCGATCGGTATGCCGTTCCCGTTCAGATCGTTGGTTGTAATCGTGATATCAGTAACCGTTTCGTTAATCAGCACTCCACCACCTCTAAACCCACGAATCTGATTACCAGAAACCGAGTAGTGTGAACCAATTTGCAAAACGATTCCGTCGATATGAACGCCGCCTCCATCAAAGAAATTTCCAACTATTATCGCGCCTGCGTTCGCTTCGATTCCTGATGTGAGTGTCGATTCCTGGCCACTACCAACAATGAAGGTGTTTCCCATCAGCACATGTCCGCCAGGTCCGCCAAAGGCGACCTGACCGCCTCCCGTGTTTGTGTTCTGCCGATGATTACCTGAGAACGTGTTGTTAATTATGCGGATTCTTCCCGCTGCGTTTGCCCCAGCACCCCCCGCGAAGATTGCGCCCCAGCGATAGTCAAACATTGAACAGCTTTCAATAACGGCATCTGTCGTTAACTGAGTCGCCATCCAGATTCCGGTAACGGCACCCTCGGTTGCGGAGGCGCTGCCAATCAGGTTGCAATCTTTGATACGGGTTCTTTTTGCGTGGACCTGGACAGAAATCCAGGCTGAATTCACGACTTCAAAATCGTTAAGTTCAACATCGTCACCGCCTACGACAATTTCGCCACCAACAATTCCAGGGTTATTTCTTAGGTTGCCATCGACAGTTATTCCTGAAAGCTTCGAACCTGAGCCTTCAAGGTAAACAATATAGCTATCATTGGTTAGATTCTTTCGCTTCAGAATGCTTACGCCCTTGCCATCACCGATGATTCGGGTCCGCGGGGCTGGTGCTGTCAACTTTCTAACGATGTACGTTCCTTTGGGGAAATAGACCACCCCACCAGCGGCTGCTGCAATTGCGGAATTTATTTGAGCGGTATCATCGGTTGCGCCGTCACCCTTTGCTCCAGCAAACTCCTTTACATTGATCCACACGCGTCCGTTGTTTCGAGAGGCACTCTGAGCACGAGCGTTGAAACGTTGCGTTTTAGAGAGCTCAGCGTCGTGATAGGGCTGATCATGAGGAAAGAATGCGTGCGCGGCGATCCCGTCGCAGGCAAACACCAGGGTCAATAAGATTAGTTTTTTAATAACTTCCTCCAAATGATTGTTCCACTCTTCCGCCAGCTAATGCTTCACCTACCGCCGCTTGTCAGAACAATTAAGGTGCAGCTCGTAGACGCCCTCTCACAAACGTGTAATCGTCAAACCAAACTTCGCCCTGTTCGTGAACACTTACATATATCTGAGCCTGACTAGCCGTACCAGGGGCCACCGCCGCCAGCTTATTCCAACCCCACTGCGGACCGGCGGCCACTACGTCAATGCTTACGCCTACGATCTCGAGTTTTGCATTTACCCAATTAATTTGCAGACGCGCAAACTGACCCGGCTTATCCGAACGACTCCAATGGGCCAGGGAATAAATTTTGCCGGGCTCAACAGGAAGTCGCGAAAACAGCCCACCGCCGGAATTAACAGAGACGGAGACTGTGCCAGAACGCGCGCCGCTTTTTTCGCGAACGATTCGTGGCTGCCCATAGCTTAACCATTCTGCCGGCATCCCTGCCGCATCCAGCGTCTCAAAGCTGGGATTCGGCAGCAGATTCTGCGGGGGCCCGATCTGAATAAGATTCTCCGAAAGACGATAGATATCTGTACCGCTGACTGTGTATTCGAGTTCCGCGAAGTTCGCCAGAAAGTCTTCCTGCAGATAAGGCAGAGGAAGCGTAGTCTCCGACGAACTTTTATTCACGATCAGGTATGTGAAGCCGTGTTGAATCAATGACGAAGCTAATTCCTGGGGCGTTGAACCTTGCAGGTATTGCGACGCTTCATATGGAGTTTGCAACACCGAATTGACGTAGAAACGTAAGTTCTCGCCGCCTACCATCAGCACTTTCTTGTCTGGCGGACTCTTGGTGTTGACATAATGAACGGCTGCATAGTTTGGCAGGGCCCGACTCAGAAAGGCATCGCGACTCTCGGTACCTAACGCCAACTGCAAGGGAACACGCTCCGGAATGTTCCAATACATCACTGGAATGAGTGAAGCCTGCGCGATCAACACAACCCCCAGGACGAAAAGGTTGAGATGCTTTAAGCGGCTTGTCGACGATAAATGAATTGCGGCGGCAGAACCCAATACCGCGACTACCGGCAGAATAGGGATGTAGTAGCGGGCATACGGCATCGTAGAGCCCAGCAACAACAGGTAAACAGTTGCCGCCGCAAATAAGATGCCGGCCACGATGTGACGTTTCGCCAGCAACAGGATAGCAAGTGGGAAAAGTACCAATGCGAATCCGAGACTGCCTCGGGGCAGAGCTTCGCCAAAACGATCGGTTTCATACGTAAAGGCGAAAGGCATATTGAATATGGACCACTTGGACGGACCCAGACTGAACAAATGTGCATTGGAATTCAGGTTTGACGCACTCCCATAGGGACTCTTAAACACTCCATTCAACAATGGAAAAAAGGGATTACCGGTAAGCATAAATACCTTGTAAAACCATGGCGCACTAAACAGAGCTGCACTAAGCAGGTAACCTGAAAACGCTTTTAGTTTTGCGCCGACGCCAAGCCCCCGTAATCGGAACAAGTCCCAAAGCAGCACAAGGCCGATGATAGGAAAACCCAGGAAAGCAGTAAGCTTCGATCCTGCGGCTGCACCGGTTAATATTCCGCAAGTCCACAACCATCCGTTCTGTTTTGTTGTCCGCCAGCGCAACAAGGTAACCAAAGCGGTGACGAGGAACATGCCCACAACCTCGTCAATGTATGTATTGACGGCAAGCCAACTAACTAAGGGCGTGCAATAGAAGAGTGCCGCGGCCCAAACGCCAACCCGCGAACTAAAATAAGTCCGTCCCAGAACATAAACAGCTATGGCGGCAATGATGCTGCATGCAAATGTTACTAACTTGGCGACTATTTGGCCCTGAAGTGCGACGCCGATGGTGTAAAGCATCTCCACCAGATGCGCGGGGAGTGTATGGGAGGCGAGAATCAATTTCTGCTCGGCGAGATACGTTCTGGCTGTTGGGAGGTGGTAATTGAGTGCGTCGTAGTGAATCTCAGGCGACAGGGCCCACATGAGATTAAACAAGGCAATTATTCCGATTACTACGACCACAGCGCCATGTTCATTGGAGATGCGAGTGCCGGCAGACGCGACCTGCATTCTTACTGAATTAAGCAGGTCTGCCGCCATCCGCCAAACACCTCGGAATTGAACAAGGGTTAATACGATCAGCAGTATCCAGACTAATTTTGCATTCAACCTACCGATGAAACCCAACGCAAGTCCCAGCATTGCAAGAAGGGCAAGGCCCACGGGTAAACACACCGACGTCCATTCCAACGGAACGTCTGACGGCTTTGCCCCAAGCCGGCGAACAATCCAATCTGCCGAAACATACGACAAGATTAGAAGCCAGATCAGGAGCGAGACAGACGTCACGGATTGACTTGAAATAATTATCTTTCCGGCGGCCACCGCCAGAATTGCAATCCAGGCCAGAGTGACAAAACGTCGCAGGAATATTGCGTGAGAAACCACAACCGAAGCGATGAGAATTATCCAAACTTTGAATAGCTCCATCTCACTGCCCTTGTTCAGTGGATGTTTAATGGCTTCGGCGACAGTCTGGAGGTACCACACAGCTGTGACAATCAGCCACAACGCGACTAGCCATGGAATCACAACCGCTACCTTGCCGAAAACGAATTGCTTTCCCTCCGGCTTTGGCGGCTCCTCGACCATGGGAGGAGGCGGCTCTTCGACTATGGGAGAGGGGGTCGCAGGTTTTGGTTGAGGGCGTTTTGGCCTATTCTTTTTTGCTTTCATTAAACATACGTTCCCAGCTTTGATTTCAAGGCCAAAATATCCGCAAGCTTATGCGTAGTCATCCACGGCAACCACTGTCTGGAATCAACCGAACGGCCGTTTAGTCGTTCGCGGATGCCCTGAACAGCGTAACGAATCTGAGCCGACACCGCGCGCAAGAAAAGACCAGGCCCACCCGTGCGCAACAAAAACCAATCACAATAAACGAGACTCAGTAGAATTAATGGCAGGCTCCGAGCCAGAACTGAAACGGGGTAGTACTTGGTTAAGATCTTGATGCGGTTGCGATTGCTGTAAAACTGATGGAAAAGACGAGGTTTACTTACCTTCTGCACCGATTGTGAACGCTTATGGTAGACGAGCGAGGAAGGAACGTAAACTATGGAGTGCCCGCGGCCACGGAGGCGAAGGGCCAGATCAAACTCCTCGTAGTACATGAACAGTCTTGAGTCAAACAGTGGTTCCTTTTCAAATGCGGTGCGCCGTATCAGCGCCGCGCAGGCAGTGAGTGATGGCACACTCATAACCGACTCGAATTGTCCCTGATCAAGCTCATTCGTTCCACGCCCCCACACGAAGCCCAGATTGTTGAATTCAGCGCCGGCGCAGTCAATCGTCGGAGTGTTGCCTGTCTGGTAGATCTTTGACACCGCCGCTCCGATGCTCGCATCTGCGTCCAGCATCGAGATCAGTTCCGCTAACCATCGCTCGTCTACCGCGGTGTCGCTGTTAAGCAGAGCGATGTAATCTCCCGACGTGTTTGCCAGTCCAATATTATTTCCTTCAGCGAAGCCAGTGTTGACCTTCGATGCAACTACTTTCACCCAATCGAAGTGCCGCCGGACATACTCGACGCTATCGTCGGCCGATGCGTTGTCTACCATGACGACTTCGTCGGCTGGGCGCGTCTGTTTGGCAAGGGATTCAAAGAGTTCGCCGAGGAGATGTTGCCCGTTGTAATTGACGATGATTACTGAGACCTTAGGCCCGGTGCTTTGCATTCGCTATATACCTTTATCTACCGTCTTCGGCGAGACAAAGCCCGTGTGAGATAGTTCTGCGCTTCTATCAGAATAGGTGGAGTCAATCGGGTCAGGAAGGAGAAGACTGAAGCGCCACTTCCTTCGTGAGGGCGCCTTTGAAACAAAGTAGTATGCAGCGGAGAAACCTCCTCCGGGGGGCGGCCATTGGTGTAATAGTAAAGTGCCAGCGACTTTCGCGTTCGTCCTTCCGGGCAGTTCAAGGGATCGGGATGGCCGTGATAAGAAAAATCCGTGGTGCTGAAAATAACACATCGATTAAACACTGGCAGGACCCGCTTTTCGCTTCGGGACATGTCCCTTGCCCAAAGCTCCAGATGTCCTCCGTATTCTTCCTCCCAATCTCGATTGAGATAGACTAAAAGATTCAGCCGCCGATCCAGTTGCAGCTTGGTATACCGGTTAAAATCCGCGTGTACCTTCAGGTAACCGCCTCTCGTAATCTGGTGAAGACCGCCTCCCCAAAAATGTGGATCAGGGACTAAACCTTCAATGTTCGTTAGCCGCTCCATGAAGTTAATGAATACTGAAGAGTTTAATTCGTGCAAGAGAGATCGCGTAACTGGTCCCATTTGAGTTTCATCTTTGAGGGCGAGCTTTTTCTCCGCCGGATTATTAAAGTTTTGCCAATTAACCTCTTTAGGCTTGGGAAACTCGGAGATAACCTGATCCAGAATTTCTTCCGGCAGGAAGTCGTCGATCACGATATGAGGAAAAGGCTTCGCCTGCACGTAGTCTTCACGGTGAACTTCGGCCAGGTTTTTGAGTTTTTCCGGATTAAGGACGAAAGGTGATTTCATTTTAATTTCAGAAACAATCGTTACCGATTAAGCTTAGCCAGCCTTCTACTTGCGAGCGTAGTTCAATCTCTTGCGGCGCAGTCTCACAGGCCCGAGACTGATGGCCTCTTCTAAACCAAAAACCCACCCGGTCGGCGGAGCGGTCCTGACCTCATGCATTCCCTGGCTGAAAAAGTCTCGAGAAAAGCTCGATCAGTTTAGAGATCTTATCTCAACAGTCAAAGTCGACATGACAGGCTTGCTTTCATTATAGGATTAGCAAGGTGATTTCAGCAGCAGTGGCGGTCTTTTTCAGTTTGAATGAGGCCCCGTCCCGGCTAAGAGTCCAATTTGCCGCAATCGGGGCGGACGTGATGTAATCTGCGCCGGAAATTAACTTACCGAACAAAATATGAGTTATCCCGATACAACTATGGAAGCTGGCAGAGATGCGATCACGCTGGATTGGAGCGCCGATCCCGGAACGGTCGCAGTTCTAATTCCCTGCTATAACGAAGAGATAACCATCGCAGAAGTCGTTCGACAGTTTCGTGACCAGCTCCCCGCCGCCGAGATATATGTCTTCGACAATAATTCATCTGACAAGACTGTCGAGCGCGCTATCGAGGCGGGCGCGAAAGTGTTTCATGAAAAACGGCAAGGCAAAGGCTATGTCGTGCAATCAATGTTTCGGAAAGTTGATGCGGACATTTATGTGATGGTAGATGGCGACGGCACATACCCAGCCGACGCAATTAACATGCTAATTGAGCCGGTCCGCAGAGGCGAGGCCGACATGGTGATTGGCTCCCGACTTCATCAAACTGCCAACAGCGAATTCCGACTTAGGAATCGACTAGGCAATCACATGTTTCGGTTTTTATTGAATCGTATTTTCGCGGTCCGGCTCACTGACCTGCTGTCCGGTTATCGAGTATTTAATCGTCGGTTGGTGCGAAGTTTACCATTGTTCGGCGGCGGCTTCGAAACTGAAGCAGAGATGACAATTAAGTCGCTTGAGCGCGGTTTTTCGATTCTTGAGTTACCCGTAGATTTAAGCCACCGCCCAACCGGCAGTCACTCGAAGATCAGAGTGGTCCAGGACGGATTGCTTATCCTGCGAACGATCCTGACTCTCTTTCGCGATTACAAGCCCCTCACGTTTTTCGGAGGCCTCGGACTTGCAATCATCCTTCTGGGGTGTGTGCCGGGCACCTGGGTAATCATGGATTATGTTAAGACCGGTCTGGTACCCAGACTGCCATCGGCGGTGCTCGCGATGGGCCTGGTACTTCTCGGCACCATCAGCATGGTCGTCGGCTTAATTCTGCACACGATTAGCCGTCGCTTTCAGGAGCTGGATTTTCAGCTGCAAAGCTTTGCCGAAGACGCGTTTCGCAAACGTGAAAAGGACTCGAGACTACTGTAGTTGTCGGACGATGGCATTCGCACATAATTGATCTAAGAAAGATGGCAGAAACCTTACGGCCTTCATCCACAACTCCCTCAGGAACTTCCAACCGCCCGTTCGTTTCAATCATAGTTGTGAACTACAACGGTGGAGAGAAGATTCTTCGCTGTTTGAAGTCATTACAAGAGGCCGCCTATCCCGCCCGCGAGTTGATCATCGTGGATAACGCTTCTTCAGATGGCAGCGACATCATCCTCAAAGATGCTGCGAGTAAGCATTCCGAGTTGATTGTGATCTGGAGCAAACAGAATCTGGGCTACGCAGGTGGCGTGAACCTCGCCATGGAAGCAGCTCGAGGAGATTATATTGCCGTCTTAAATATGGATGTTGTTGTTGAATCTGGATGGCTGGAACCCATGATTAACTTCCTTGAAGAACACTCGGAGGTTGGCGCGGTCAACCCTCTCCTGGCCCTGGCAGACAGTGAACGTATCAATGCCATGGGTCAGTATTTACATATAACAGGGCTGGGGTTTAACCGCGGTTTGGGTAAGTCGATGAGGGACGTTCCCTCGGGCCCTTTCCGCGTGTCAGGAATTCAGGGAGCGGCGTTCGTGGTTCGTCGCAGTTTACTTAAACGAATGGGCGGTATGGATACAACTGGGTTTCTGTATCACGAAGACGTGAATCTCTCGTGGCTATTGAACCTAATGGGCTTCGATCTTTACTGCGTACCTGAGGCAGTTGTTCGTCATGATTACTTTCTTTCGATGTACCCCGAGAAGCTGCATCTGCTGGAACGAAACCGGTGGGCCATGCTGCTCGCTTACTTACATTCTTCTACTCTGCTGATTCTTTTGCCTGCCTTCTTTGCCACCGAAATACTCATGTGGGGCTATTGCTTTTTGCGAGGGTGGTCATTTATGAAAGCCAAGGCGGCATCCTATCAATGGGTTTATCAGCATCGCCCTCAGATTGATAAAAGGCGGCGGTTAGCGACATCGCTTCGGGTCCTTTCAGATTTCCAATTGTTGCGAAGGTTCCGCTGGACCTACGCCTGGGATCAATTCGTTGTCCTGGGCCGCGAGCGCGGACCATCGGCTCGACAGCCCGAAGGTGGCATGCCTACGGCAGCGGGTTAGCAATCGATTTTCAGCAGAACTACGGGGCACTGGCTTTCAGCGAGGAATTGTTTCACTAAGTATGATGAGTTTGAGCGAACAAGTTGCCACTGGGAAGCTGGTGTGTCCGAAGTCGAGGAAGCCGCTGTTTTTCGACGAGACAGATTCATTCCTGGTTACGGCAGACGGCTCATCAAAGTATCTGCTGCTGGACGGATCGATTCCAGTTTTACTTGCAGACGAAGAATTGGCCGGGAGCTATACCGCAGGCTTAACAGCGCAGACAGCACAAGCGGAATCGTTTTTAAATAGAGTTAAGCTCAAGCTGGTCAGGGATCACAGGTCTGATTCGTCGATCGCCGCTTTCCGTAGCATCATCGAAGATGCACCCGGCAACGCATTGTGTCTTGCTATAGGCGGAGGCCCGACCAGGTTAAGCGCAAATCTCGTAAACTTGAATATTGATCCGTCGCCAGGTGTGGATGTGATTGCCGATGCTCATTCCCTTCCGTACGCTGACAACAGCGTCGATGTCATCGATTGTGAGGCCGTACTGGAGCATTTGCGCGACCCTAACCTTGCCGCAACCGAGATGTATCGGGTGCTGAAACCGGGAGGGAAAGTTTTGGCGATCACGCCTTTCCTGCAACCCTATCACGGTTATCCCCACCACTATCAAAACTTTACCCTCAAGGGGCACGTCCACCTTTTTCAGTCCAAGGGGTTTCAGATAAATGAATCCGGAACTTGTGTCGGGCCCACCTTCGCTTTGACGATATTGATTTACAACTACATATTTGAATATCTGCCGTTAGGAAAACTTCTGTCACAAGTGTTCGCCGCTACCGCGTTGTTGGTCACTCCCCTGGACAGGTTCATTAATCGCAAGCCTGAATCGCACATTGTCGCCTCAACCACTTATGTAGTTGCCAGCAAGGTCGGGGTTTAGCAGCAAGTCGTGTAGGGACTGATCAGGAAGCTCTTAAGACTCGGCGTTGCCGACTCCGGAAAAAGTTAAACAGCGCCTCTCTCGTCACAGGAGTTGCGAGTGCAGTTGCCGCAATGACGAAAAGTGAAATACTCCCCAAAGTTATAAGCAGCTGGAATCGCGCCGTAGTGACAGGCGCCAGAGCTCTACAAAATAACGAGGCCCCCAAAGAAACACTAAGCGGCAAGCCTACGTCTACCAGGTACCATCTCCACTGTTCGCCCTTGAGAATCCGTCGATGCATGAGGTGAATTGTCACCACCGTCATTACCGCAACGAAGGAAACGACAGTGATAGCTGCACCGACTGCGCCGTAGGACCTCGAAATCACAATAATCAGAGGCGTCAGCAACAGGACTGAGATGAGATAGAGATAGAAGAGGAGTTTAGTCCAGCCGTGGGCCAATTGCAGAGCGTTGGGTAAATGCAGCAATCCATTCACGGCCGCCCCGATGGTCAGAAGACTGAGTAGCTGGTACGTGTATTCGACTGTCGTGGCGTTTCCAGTCCAAAGCGTCAGTATTTCCCTTGAGAACAAGACGATGATTACGCCGAGAGGAATAAGGAGGACTGACATCAATTGACAGCTATGATGGTAAATCTCTCTAAGAGCATCCTGATCGCCGAGCGCCACCAACTGTGTGAACCTCGGATAGAGTGCGTAAAACACTGGCATCGACAACAAGTAAAGACTGGTGGCAACCGAACTTGCCAGAACGTAGTAACCAAACATCTCCAGACTTAGCATGCGGCTGAGGACCAACTTATCCACCTGAGTAAAGATGAGAGAGAGGATCGTGATTCCGCTTATCCCGGCAGCAAAGCGCCAACTCTGGTGAAGGAGTTCCCGGCGGAACCGCGGAGCCGTGTCACTTCCCGGGAGGCTTCGCCAAAGTAACGTTCTGGTTAACACCGTCTGAAACAGACCAGTTACAACATACCAAAGAAAAAATGCCTCCAGGGTAGCGGAAATTTTCCAAAGGATTAGAACAGCCCCCACACCTCGCGCGGTCGCACTGACGACGTTAATACTGCTCAATAAGACCATCCGCTGAAGACCCAGCAGACCACCTGAATACAAAGTGAATGAACTTTGGAAAAATAGAGCCAGTCCCATCAACCGAATTGCATTTTGAATAGTGGTGGGAGAAAGGACACGGGCGTGCAGCCACTGATTTGCGATGAGAGGAGCAAGCACAAAGACTGAGACTCCAATAATTATCGCCATCGCCCAATAAATGAGTTCGAGGGTGCGAACCAGATCACGCATCTCCGGGCCGTTATTTTCTTGTAGAGAAAGTCGAGCCGTTTCACGGTTGAGAGTAGAGCTAAGTCCCAGGTCCAACAGGAAGGAAAGCGTTTGCAGAGTAGTGAATATCGCAATGACTCCCCAAGCCTCAACCCCAAGAAATTTGATGTACAGTGGGATTAAGAACAACGCCAAAAGCGCTGTTAGGCCATTACCGAAAAAATTTGCGGCAATGTTCTTCTTCACAAGGCTCATTGATGATCCTCAGTACTCAGGTGAGGGAAGGCTGTTCTTCGCGGCGCGGCTTTCGAATGGAGAGAGATAATAGCCCCCAAAACATCCAATGGTATTTCCAGAATACGCAGGCAATTACTGATGCTGTTCCAATCACTTTATCTGAGAAACCGTCGACGTGGCGGTTAACACTACCTATCATCGCGCTTAACATACGCCAAAACAGCAACTGCGCTTGCCAACCCCCGCCCTTGAACTTGAAATGTTTCTCCATGTATCTCCGCCAGCTGCCCCAATCAGACAACTTGCGTGCGTAGAATAACGGCTCGGATATGTGGGCAAATGTCCCAATCAAAGATAGTTCGGCGAGCAAGGCAACATCGGGAGCCGCTACGTTCTGAAATAATTGTGTCTGCCTCAGCGCGCTGGTCCGGTGCATCCCACAAATTGGGAATGCCAACATGCTCAGTTTCCATAGTACTAAATTCAGGCGTGACGACTGTGAAACCACGCCTCGAGTGTCAAGACTATCCACAAGCATTTCCAATGGCTGACCGTTAGTATCAATCCATAAGGTCTTCGCATGACACAAAACAATCGAGGGATCCTGTTTCATTGTGTCCACACACCGCGAGACGAACGCCGCATGGTATAGATCATGACCCGAGGCCCACATGAAAAACTCGCCCTGGGCGCGTTCAAAAGCCTTACTGAAATTAATAAGACTCCCTACGTTCGTCTCATTTCTGTAATAGCTAACCCGGTCGTCTTTTGACAAATATTCCTGGCATATCTGGGCCGTACCATCCGTGGAAGCATTATCGGAAATTATGATTTCGAGATCGCCATAATTCTGCGCGAGCAGAGAATCGAGCGTGTGACGCAGAAATCGCTCCTCGTTGTATACGGGTACACCAATGCTGACGAGAGGGTTTTTAGTGGAAGTCTGGTACTGCAATTCTGATAGTTGTGCCGGTTGATTCATGGTTTGCCCGCCGGGAAATCGCGAGCAGACTGTAGCAGCCTAATATCTGTTGAGGGAATCGACTGGTTTAATCTAGTTGCCAAAATGTCTCCAAAGAATCTGTTCCCATCGCTTGCCGATAATTGAGATATCAAACTCTCTGGCTCGGGCCCTCGTCTTTTCGCGGTCCACGGGAATTTCCCCGTTCATAACTTGCAACATCGCGGACGCCAAATCCTCAACGTTCCACGAGTCGATAACCGCTCCCATACCCTCCCTGAAGAACTCCTTCGCGCCACCCGAATTGAAAGATGTAAACGGCGTGCCTAACGCAGCCGCTTCCAGCATGACTATCGGAAAGGTGTCATCCACGGAAGTCAAAACAAATCCATTTGCCACATTCAAATAATCGTAGTAATCATTGTCACGCGCAGCCACCCATAAAATTCTGTCTTCGAGATTTAGCGTTTTAGCGAGTGCCTGAGCATACAGGCTATAAGCCGTTTCGGCGCCTCCCAACCACATGAAGTAAGCGCGCGGGTCCTTTTTTGAGAGCGAAGCTGCCGTTCGCACAAAGCCTAATACGTTCTTTCTAACATCCCGGGTACCTGACATTATCCAGACGAAGGCGTCCGTGGGAATACCCAAACTCTGACGTATCGCCTCGGAGCGTCCACGGTCACTTTGAATCTGATCTGCAACGATTGGTTCATGGCAGATCTCGATATTCTCGTGCCGCCCGAGGGTGCGAAACACACTCGCTGCACACTCTGATGCGGCAATAATTAGCTTCGGGTACTGAACCATTTGCTCGACGTCTTTTGGTTTGAGGATAGAGAGCGCAAACTCAAACTCATGCGAGTGCAGAATGCACGGCACCTGAAGTGTTTGGGCTAGGGCAAGAACATTAGGTTGCACGATCGTATTAAGGTACCAGGCGTCTGGCCGCATACTGTTGTGAGCACGCCGGATAATCGTATTGAAAGTAGAATCGGCGATCGAGGTAGCCCATGAGTCTTTTTGGAAAGCGCGATCGGCCCACGACAGTGCGTGCCAATACCTGAAAACAGAGACGTCAGGCGGGAACGTTTTATTAAGGGCCCCCATGGCGCCGCAGGCAATTCCCATCTTGATCCTCGTTCTATCAGCGTTCCGAATAAGATGATAGAGCGCCAACTCAGATCCGGTACGTCCGCAAAAAGGGGAAAAGAAGAGGATTCTCATAGTCGTGCGTAACGGGGCAAGATTGAAGGACGCAAGCGCTGAGGTCAATGTACAACGGCCCGCTCGGCTTTAGGCTGTCCGAGTAGTTATTTGATTCGCTTAATAAAAGCCGAAGGCCAATAAGTTATGGGTTGAGTAATCTGGCCCTCGTTAAACGCGAACGCCGGTTCTTCGATCACAAAATCTGGATCAGATTTGACGAACTCGAGGGCCGCCTGTTTCGGGTTGTTCCACGACCAGTCGGACTGAGTGCGTGGGGCGCCCACAATTTCTTCCATGATCCCGTCCATGGCGACGATGTATGAGCCCACGCTCACGAGGGACGAGTAAGCACGTAGCTCAGCGAGTACATGGGCCTTCGTATGACACGAGTCGAGAAAAATCAGAACTGTCTGACCCTCACTAACCTGGTCGCTGACCGCGGTGACAACCTGCGCGTCAATGGAACTTCCCTCGATGAGCGTTATCAACGGGTACAGCTGATGGGCCTCGATGGCCGCGCGATTGGCCGAACGGATCTCGATGTCGATTCCGATGACCCTCCCCTTCTCCATCGCTTTACATAAGCTGGCATAAAAAATCAGCGAACCTCCGTGGGCCACGCCAGTTTCGATGATCACGTCCGGCTTGATCGCGTAGATCACTTCCTGTAACCGAATCATGTCCTCCGGCAACTGTATGATCGGTCTCCCGAGCCAGGTGAAACTGTAGACATATTTGTTGTCCCAGCCGGCCCGCAGCCAGGCCTTCGAAATAACGTCAAAGGCCTCAGGGGTATCTAACGAATATTTGACTGTCTCTTCTTTGTCCTTGATGCTTACAGTGCCTAGTTCCAGATCAACTTCAATCATTCCAGCTTCCTCTATTTTCACCGTACAACTCGATCAGTTTCTCCAGGTCATCAAGCAGGTTCGATGGGTTAAAGTCGAAATCGGCCCTCATGGAATCTATGCTGATAGGAGCCTGTCTAACTTCCGCGGCGCCCGGCGTATACACAACCTCACAGCCCGTATGCAAGCTAATCCTGTCCAACACAACCTTGTTCGACAAATTTGTGCCACTTGCAAGATTGTAAATTTGGCGCGGAAAACCTGTAAGGATATTGATTAGCCCATCAACAACGTCATCGATACTAACATAATCTTTCTCCGATTCCGGGGACGTGAACAACGTCACTTTCTTTTCCGAAATCGCCTGCTTTATGACCGCCGAAAGGAAATTTTGAGACGCGAAATCACCGCCATACACATGAGAGATTCTCGCAATGCATGCCTTTTTCCCAGCGGAGAGGGTGAGTGACTCGCCCATTAGTTTTGAGATGTTGTACAGGTGGTCAGGGTCCAGGGAGGCGACCTCAATAGGATCTTCTTCTCGCGCAACGCTTGATTTGTTGTTGTGTAAACGAGTGGACGAGAGATATACGAGCGAGTCGAAATCCGAATCCCGCATTAGTTCGACCAACCGGCTGACGTGAGCTGTAACTGTATCGAGAGGCCGGCTTCTGAAATCAGAAGTCAGCCCGATACAATAAATGACGTGGCCGAGGTTCTTGCCTGAAAGTTCAGCTTCCCGGTCGGGCGTGAACACATCGCTTCCCGTCTCCATAAGTTTCTTCGAAAGGTGTGACCCGATAAAGCCAGAGGCTCCCAGTACGGTTATGGTGTTTGGAGGGCTCGGCATGTCTTGAAGCACTTTCCCTGCTATGCGTGGTGCAGTGGCCGATGCAACGCGGGGTCCTTGTCGAGAAGCAACTTGGGACTGACATTCTTGACAATACGTAGTCCGAGTCGCGCTACGAGGTCTGGATCCTTCGTTGCCAGTAGATTGAAACCATGGGGCGGGCCCTCAAGATAGACACAGTCTACTGGAATGATCTCAATCGGATATCCGGCCATGGGATAATTGTTGTGAAAGTCGCGGATTGCGAAAACGGTGTAGTTGTGCGAGGTAAGCAGTTGAACTATCGACGTGTTCTCAAGTCCCTCGCTCCAGTCAGTGAAATGGCGATGGACCTCGAAAACAATATGCGGTGATTCCGGCCACGGACGCGAAAGGAGTTCAGTCGCGCCCCTAAGTGCCTGCTCCTCCCCACCTTCAGTGTCCAGCATGATGAGATCTACTTTCGGCAGTCTGTGTGACTCGACGTAGTTATCTATCGTCACCGATTGGACCACCTCGCCGGGTTTGCCCTGTACCTGATCAATTGGTACGGACGAGGCAAGAGCCAGGTACCCATCAAGACTTAGGCTCACTCCACTGTCATCCCATAAGCCCATGCGATGAGTTACTACGTTTGTAATCTTATTGAGCTGTAGATTTCGCACCAGCTGACTATGTGCACGCTCCATGGGCTCGAAAGCATGAATGAACCCCGCCGGACTTTCGCCATCAGCAGCGCTGTGGGCCATCGGGATGACCTGGTCACCGATGTAGGCGCCGCCGACGATAACGTGAGCAGAGCCAGTGGAAAGTGTCGTCAGCAATTTTGTAGTTTGGGGCTCCCAAACGTGGTCAGGGTGTTTTGACTGACTTAAGAGCAGTGCTCGCTCGATACGACTATCTGGAGCGACCTCAAAGACCAATCCATTTTCCAGAACTATGCGATGGGTCTTTACCACGCTCAGCAATGAGAGTATTAGGGGCCACCTCACCTCTTCGGAGAATTGGCCCGGATTGTCGGCTTCTGATTCAGCTTCTCGCAACAAGTCGAAGATAGTGTTGCGCAATAAATCGCTTTGGCCCGCAACACCCAGGGCCTGAGCTAAAGTTGAATTGTCAGATGTAATCTCAGAAGCCACAACAATCCTCACCTGTTCTAACTACAGCACTATTGGAAAATGGCATGTCCGTCAGTAGACTCCGCAAGATGATTTTCATTCGAGAAAGTCAGCATACTCCTGATCTCTTGCGATTATGGTTCGTTCCAAAACCGGCGGCCAGTCAATGCCAAACGCGCGATCGTTCCAGCGCACTCCGCGAGCGCTTTCAGGCGCGTAGCTCGAAGACATTTGATAGAGAAGTTCAGTGTTATCTTCAAGCGTCTGGAAACCGTGGGCAAATCCTTCGGGGATGTAGAACATCATGTGGTTTTGCGCCGACAGCTCCACGGCCACCCACTGTTTGAAAGTAGGTGAGTCAGTGCGCAAATCGATGACAACATCGTAAAGAGCGCCCATCGTGCAACGGACTAGTTTGGCTTGAGCATTCGGAGCGGTTTGGAAGTGCATCCCGCGAAGTGTGCCCCGCTTCCGATTGAACGAGATATTGCATTCGAGCAACTCAGAACTCAGTCCTCGATCTGAGAACTCGCTCTGCGACCAGGTGCGGGCAAAAAAGCCGCGCTCGTCCGCGAGACGCTCCGGCTCGATGACAAAGGCCCCCGGAAGTTTTGTTTCCCTAAAAATCACAATAATTTTTTACCCAAGTCAATTGGGGTCTTTTATCAAACGATTCTGATTTCCGGTATGGGAATTATGAAGCGCCCGCCGCGATTACGATATTCAGCTTGCTGTTCCAGTATTTCTTCGGCAAAGTTCCAGGTTAACAGGATTACATAGTCGGGCAGGTCTTCGAGCAATTTCTCCGGGTCGTGGATGGAAAGATGTATCCCGGGAGTAAAGTGCCCTTGCTTGACCGTGCTGCGGTCCACTACATAGTCGAGAGTCTCCCTCCCAATGCCGAAATAATTTAGCAGGGTGCTTCCTTTAGCCGAAGCCCCGTAGACCGCAAGGCGTTTTCCTTCAGACTTTAGACCAGCCAGCAATTCCAACAATTCGCTTCGCAGTCGTTCGACCTTTGCGCCAAATCCGCGGTAGAAGTCCGACTTATTCACGCCCCATTCCGCTTCTTTCTTGAGAAGTTCCACAGCGCTTGATGAGAGACTGGTTCCATGACCCTCTCCCTCCCTGGTCAGCTGCGGCATTTTGCGAGCGAAGATACGCAGAGTACCGCCGTGAATGTCGACCTGCTCGACGTGGCTGATTACCAGTCCTTCCCTTTGAAATAGATTCGAAAGCGCGGTGAGCGAGAAATAACAAAGATGTTCGTGGTAGATCGTATCAAACTCACAACGGTCAATCATTTCCTTGACGTATGGAACCTCAATTACCGCCACCCCCTCGTCCTTCAGCAACGCTTCTATACCTCTCGTGAAGCCGCGCAAATCTGCTACATGGGCCAGAACATTATTGGCATGGATAACATCCGCGCGCTTACCCTGAGACGCCAGCTTCACCGCGAGGGTTTCATCAAAGAAGGCGCAAACTGTGGGAATGCCACGTTGCTCTTCGGCGATAAGGGCGATGTTTGTCGCGGGCTCAATCCCGAGTACCGGAATGCCTGCCTTTTTGTGAAACTGAAGCAGGTAGCCGTCGTTGCTGGCTATTTCGATAACGAGGCTTTCCGGCCCGAGTTTGAAGGTGCTCTGGACCTCACGCGCTACTGTTTCCGCATTGCGTAATGTCGTGTCAGCAAATGAGGAAAGGTAGAAGTACTTATGAAACAACTTTTCAGGATTAACTGTTTCGGTAATTTGAACGAGCGAGCATTGAGGACAGAAAACCAGGTCGAGCGGAAATTTCTCTTCAGGTTCTGAGAGTTGCTCCGCAGTCAACAATGCGTTGGCGAGCGGCGTCATTCCCAACGAAAGGATGGAGGTGAGACCGCGATACTCACAACTGCGGCAGGCAACTGAAGACTGATCGCTAAGATTTGATTCGCGCTCGTCGACCTGCGCCTGAGGTTCCCGGCCACTTTCGATCTTCGTCATCCTTGCGAGTTCCCCAGGAAATCCCGATACCAATCAATCGTGCGCTTTAATCCTTCATCGAGGGTAACCAACGGCTGCCAGGCCAGCAGCGTCCTGGCTTTCGCTGCATTCAGATATTGATGGCGGATCTCATTGCTAGCCTCATTGCGCACGTCTGGCTCCAACTCAGATCCCATCAGGCTTGAAATCCGGTTAACCAGATCCAGAACGGTCACTTGCACTTCGTTTGAGAAGTTGAAGGCGTGGCCATGCAGCCCCGAATTCTCCGCCAATTTTTCCGCCAACAACATATTCGCCAGAGCCCCGTCCTCGGCATAAAAATAGTCGCGCACGAAAAGGCCATCGGAGCGGATTAGAGGGCGCTGTCCACGCAGCACTGAACGGATCGTCCCCGGTACCAGGCGGTTCCAATTTAGATCGCCGCCACCATAAAAATTGCCGCAGCGTGTAATGCCCACCGGCAGGCCGAAAGTCGCCGCGTAGGATTGCGCAATCAAATCAGCGCAGGATTTGCTTACGTCGTAAGGATGTCGACCACGCAAAGTTGCGTCTTCCGTATAAGGAAGGACTTCATGTTCGCCGTAAGCCTTATCGGAGGAAGCCACAACGATCTGTTTCACAGTGGGACTGCGACGGCAGGCTTCGAGAATCGACCAGGTACCCGCAATGTTGGTTTGAAATGTAGAGACAGGATTCCGATTGGCGATACCGACAATCGTTTGTGCAGCCAGGTGGATTACTGTGTCAACTTCATATTCGCCGAGCGTTCTCTCGATTAATTGCTGATCGCTTACGTCTCCGCGTACCACGTTGACTTTGTCAATCAATCGTCTGCGAACAAACTCGGAATTCGGGACCCAGTCGCGGACGAGACAGACCACGTCCGCACCCTGATTCAGCAAGTGCTGGATGAGCCATCCCCCAATCAAGCCAGTAGATCCGGTCACCAGTGTCGGACGGTCAAGCCAGAACTGTTTAGCAGTCATCACCATACTTTCCAGGGAGCACGACGCTCGTGCCATAAGCCTTCCAGTAAGCGTTTATCGCGGAGGGTGTCCATACACTGCCAAAAGCCTTCATGCTGGTAGGCAGCGAGTTGGCGTTCTGAAGCCAGGCGTTCTAACGCGTGGGCCTCCAGACTGCTGTCGTCTCCCTCCAGGTAATCGAAGAGCGCGGGTTCAAAGGCCATGAAGCCGCCATTTATCCACCCTTCGCCTATCTGCGGCTTCTCAGTGAAATCCATAACCATATTGTCGCCATCGAAAACCAAGCCACCGAAGCGGGCCGGGGGCCTGACGGCGGTGACCGTGGCGATGCGACCATGTGCGCGATGAAAAGCGAGCAAGTCCTGCAGGTTTGCATCAGTCACTCCATCGCCATAAGTGACCATGAAAGTTCCATCACTGAGCATCGGCGCTAAACGCTTGAGCCGCCCACCCGTGTTGGTCTCCTGGCCAGTGTCTTTCATGTGAACGATCCAGTCTTCAGCGTCGCTTTCCTGCGTCTCCATGACGCCTCGCGCAAGGTCGACAGTCAAATTGCCGCTGAGCGAGCAGTAGTCGTAAAAGAAACGTTTTACGATTTCGCCACGATGGCCCAGGGCGATGAAAAACTCGTTGAAGCCATGGTGCGCATAGTGCTTCATAATGTGCCAAAGAATCGGTCTGCCGCCGATCTCCACCATTGGCTTCGGCTTGATTTCCGTTTCTTCGGATAGGCGAGTGCCCAGCCCACCCGCCAGGATCACGACCTTCATCTCCTGCAATCCTTTCGACCCATGCCGGTTCCCTTCTTAGCTTTACTGCTTTTAAGAGATCATCATAGCAAGATCCTGACAAACTCCAAGCCTAAGACCCATGAGAACACGACAACCGCCCACCCCGCCGGATAGGCGGAGTGGGCGGTACCTTTCTAAGGGTATGTCAGACGCTTACTTCACGCAGGCGTTCGAGAAACCGCCGCCGGTTATCTCAGTCGTATTGCCATCGATGAAGTTGTCACAGCCGGTTCTCATTGCACCGCCGGCGGTCAGCGTAACACCGGTCGTATTAGCAATAAGCGATGAACCGCCCATGCGAGACGTACTGCCTCCAACTGCGATTCCCGTCGTGTTGCTAAATACGGTTGTGTTGATGAGACTGGCTGCAGAGTTTGCGCCACCAGTGATGTTAATCCCCGTTGGGTTACGAGCGATCAGGGAGTCCCTGATTGAAGCAAATGCTCCGTTTTGGAGAGCGATGCCGGACCCGGTCGTCATTTGCTCGATGTTAACGTTGTCAAAATTGCCCACTACGAAACCGACAGAAGTGGTCACGCGGATTCCAGTGATGCAATTGAAAATGTTGGTGTCCTTAACATGGATATTCTTGTCGGTGGCAGCGAGCGAAACGTCGATACCGAAACCTGTGCCGCCGAGAAACCCGAAGATTTGGCAACCTTCCACATTTACGGTCTTGCCGGATAGAAATCTAATTCCGTTTTGCCCCGCGGGGTTGCCGGCGCCGTTAATCGATAGGTTCCTGAGAGTAACAACCGCAGTACCCGGGCTAACTGCAAGAGCGTCGTTTACGGTAACTCCCTGGGTACCGCTGGCGAGAATGGAGCCAAAGCCTTGACCCTTGGTTCCGTCGATGGTCAAAGATTTGGTGATGGTCACTGAGCCAAACCCACCCGGGTCGAGTGTGGAAATCTCACCTCCGGCGGCGGTTTTGGAAATTGCGCCCGCATATGTTTTGCAGGGGGCGGTGCGGCTGCAGGGGTTAACATCGTCGCCAACGCCGGATACCCATGTTCGGGTAGCTTGGGCCTGGGCCATTGAAGCAAAAGCGCACATGAAAATGGCGATCGCTAATGTCTTGAGGGTGAACCGAAACTTGTTCATTTGGAGTCTCCTTCTTACGTTTAAGGTTGCGGGGATGGCACCAGTAGAACACGGATCCGTTCCGGCCACTGCTGCGTCGTATGTCCCATTTTTTGCCAGAAATACATTTTTGTATTTGTAAATCCGATCGAAGGTTAATTTCACTTCCGACCGCGTGATTCCTTGTCTTCGAACTCAAACAGCTTACTTCACAAAACTCGAGGGCGTCTTTAAAAATCCCTGAAATCCTTCTGAGTTTCTTTTCAGAAACTTCTGAAAAGCGAACCTCCCTACAGCGCCCTCAAGGGTCTGGCCGCTTGCCTACGGGCGCTTTCGCGCCCGCAGGCATCCCGAGCCTACTTGAACTTGAACAGCGCTATGTGTTCACTGCCGTCATTGAGCTTCACTATGAGTTTGCGGCAGGTTCCAGCCCATGAGCCTTCTGTCTTCCAGTTGTAGTGATACTTGTCTGGGCTGTACGTAAGCGTGCTGCCTCCTGGCGTCTCAGTGCCCTCCAGGTCGGACAATGGTGCTGAGGAATCACACGTGATTTGCTGCGAAGCAGGATAACCCACAGCAAAGATGTTCAAGCCTTTGTTACCACTCAGGCTGAACTTCAATGGTATCGAACGTCCCGCGTTAACATTGTTCACGGTTGGCGGGTTGCTTACAGGATTGTCAAAGCCTGTGAAGTTGTAGAGCACCGTCACGGTAAACGTGGCCGTTGCGCTGTTGTTGTGGGCATCGGTCGCAGTCACAGTAACCGTGGTGGGACCGACCGGGAAGGTCGAGCCCGAAGCCGGACTGTAAACAAATGTGATCGCGCCCGGACAATTGTCGGTTGCCGTTGCAGGGTTCGGATAATTAACGACCATGCTGGTTGCCGGCGAATTAAGCGGCAATTGTACGACTATGTTTGCCGGAGGTGTTACTACCGGCGGTGTGTTGTCAACTACCGTAACCTTCTGAGTCACCGGCGCCGACGAGTTGGTGTTGGCATCGGTGGCCGTATAGGTGACGAACGTATCGCCCAGCGGGAAGACGTTACCCGCCGGCACTCCACCACGGACGACTGTGACTGCACCCGGGCAATTGTCACCGGTGGTCGCGGTACCCAGAGTTGTATCCAGGTTTGCAACGGTCACACCGCAGGATGTGGCACCAGGTCCGGTATAAAGCGTCACGTCAGCCGGAGCGCTGATGGTAGGCGCCGTATTATCAACCACCGTCACCAGTTGAGTGTCAGTATCGCTGTTGCCGTTCCTGTCGGTTGCCGTGTATGTGACTACAGTGTTGCCCAGCGGGAATACGTTACCCACTGGAACATTACTACGGGTGACAGTAACGCCCGGACAATTGTCAGACGCGGTGGCAGTGCCCAGTGTCGCGTCGAGGTTGCTGACGGTAACGCCACACGATGTAGCTCCGGGGCCAGTGAACAGAGTCACGGGTCCGGGTGCGGCGATAGTCGGCGGTACAGCCGGGCTCTCGGTCACGGTTACCAACTGGACGCCAGTCGCCGTGTTTCCGGCCGCATCGGTTGCAGTGTAGGTAACTGTCGTCGTTCCGGTCGGGAAGACAAAGCTTTCGCATTGGCGACCCGGGTCTCCTGGAATCGGACACGCAAACGTTGGAACACCTGTTCGTTTAACATTTACGGAAGCCGTGCAGTTGTCTTCAGCGGTAGCCACTCCAAGCTCGTCATCAAGTAGTGCTGAGCAGCCACTAGTAGTGACACTGACGTTCGCCGGCACGACGAGAGTTGGCGGTGTATTGTCGGAGGCATTGGCCTGGACCGTTATTACCTGCTGGCAGGATGCCGCGCCCAGGGCGTTTGTCGCTGTCCAGGTGATAATTGTTTGACCTGCAGGATAGGGATCCGTCAGCCCCAGGTCATCACCTCGTCTTGAAGTGATAACGACGCTGGTTCCTGTAGTTGTCGGTGTCCCGATTTCACCAGAGGTAGCCGTGTACTGGCAGCCTGAAGCGGTATTGAAGGTCTTGTTCGATGGACAGCTGATGGTCGGCGCGTCCTCTGAGGTAACCACGATAGTCTGAACGCAGGATGCTGTACGACCACTTTGATCGGTCGCTCTCCACGTAACGTGCGTCGTGCCGACGTGGAACGGGTCATTCACACTGACGTTGGGATTTCCTGCCTCGTCAAGCTCTGCGTCGCTCCTGATTCCGACGATTGTGACGTTGTCGCCAGTCGCCGTCGGCGAACCGGTATTGACATTCACCTGGCTCGCGCCAGATGGGGCCGCGACGGTTTGGTTCCCAGGGCACGAGATGGTTGGATCGGGCACGTCAATTACAGTCACGGTGAAACTACACGAACCGTTTCCGACAGTGGAACTGGCCGTTACGGTAGTTGTTCCGATCGGGAAGAGTGATCCGGAAGCGTGGCTCGTGGTAACTGTTCCGCAGTCTCCAAATGGCTCAGGGCTCGCGAAGGTCACATTGGCGCCGTTGGCCGATTCGGAGGCTACAGTTATGTCATTTGGACATTCAACCGTGCAGGTAGAAGGCGAACCGCCACCGCCACCGACAGTGACGCGACCAGAACTTGCCGTGTTATCAAACGGATTCAGCTCGTCGGTGTCGCTGGTTACGGTGGCCACATTTGTGATGCTTGAGTCTGCGGCACCCGCGGTGTAAGTGAGCACAAAGGAAGCTGTCTCACCGACTGCCAGGGTGGAACGAGTACATACAACTGGATCCGAGCCGGTGCAGTTAAAGGCCGGGCCCGAACTTTGGTTTACTGAGACAAACGTTGCGTTGAGGGGCGATGGATCCGAAATGGAAACGTTTGACGCCGCGTTCGGCCCCAGGTTGATTAGGGTAAGGTCGTAAGTAAATTGAGCACCCGCGTCCGGCGCTCCACCGTTTATCGCTTTACTCATGGATAGATCAGCGGTTGGCGTGGCGCCTTTAACCAGGAATGGGGCGCTGAAAACTGTTGTGCCCCTGGCTGCAACCACATTCACTTTCCATTTGCCGCGGTTGTCGACCACGAAAATGTCGATTACTGTCGTATCAGCCGTCGGCAAGGTCAATGAATCGTTCTGGGGATCACTCAGTATCGGCGTGAAGACGCGGGTAAGTCCTGCAGGATCAACCCAGGCAAAACGCCGGTTATCTGCCAGGTCGGAGCCAATCTGTTTCGCGCAAACGGTGTCGCCTAAAGTGAAAGTTGTCTTGGGCGTTAAGCAGTCGCCCGCATAGGTGGCGATAGGGTCAGTCTGCGGACCAACAACAAGAAATTCTACTGGAGTAATGGAACTGTCGGTTGGGTCGGCAATAGTAGCCTTCCAGCCTCCGGCAACAAGGGGAGTGTACGAATAAGTATGCGTTTGATTGTCTGGAATGGTTGGGCTACTGAATGCCACAGTAGAATCCGGTGGAGCAAGCCAGTTAACGAAACGATCCGTTTCCTCCACCATACTAACGGCTGCGCAAACCGTATCTCCCAACTGGAAGACGGTCTTGGGCGTGGTGCAATCCTGTGCGAACGTCGCGATGGTTTGCGCCGCATTCGCAGGAACTGGCAAAAAGTCTAGAGTTGAGGACGAGCGGGGGAGTAAATTCAGCTGACTCGCCTTTGCGGTTGGTCCAGCGGCGATTTTCGCCTGCGAAGAACCGACCGACTTAGAAGTCGAATGCACTGAGTATACTGGCACAGCCAAAACAGCCGCGACAATTACGAAGACTCCAATTAAAAGAATAGAAGAAAGCCGTTTTAATACATTTCGGGGGGCGTTTGCTGTTGGCATTTACATTCTCCTTCAATCAAAAAAACCCATGGGAGTTTTAATTCCTGGTAGGCGCCGTTTCAAGGGGTTGGCACCACCGCGTCGTGCAGTCAGAATTCGCAGCCATTGCTGAGTGTTGATCAAGATGAAGCTAGTCGGTTTGTATTGCCGATGGATCGAAGACGGTAGCTGGGAAGATCTCCGTAATTGCGGCGTCCGAGTCTAACTAATCTGGGTGAAACGACTCGATTCCAAAGAATATTGTGAAACTACTCAGAACGGCTTTTTAGGTGTGTTGCCCACCTTGGTAAAGGATCGTTTAGGTTTATCCGGCGAGGTCGCAGGGAATTAACCGGCTCCAAACATCTCGAAAGACCTTAACTTCTGGAGCGCGCTTTTTAGACCATTCTTAGCAAGATGTCAAGCATTATTTTTTGCTCGCGGTCTTCAGTAATTTTTCGTATCGAGGTGGGGAATAGGGCCCATTTGGGCCATATAACAGTTAATCCGCGAGCCAAACATTTTTGCGATCGTGTTTGATTATTGCTGGCAAACCCTATATAACCATCGCGTCAAACTTGGCTCCATACGGGCCCGCCCAGGAAAAAATCAATGAAAAGTGCTTTTGGTATTTTGCTTCAAACTCTTTTGCTGTTGTGCTTCGCTCTCCCAGCTACGGTAGCTGAAAACAGTGGCCCGTCAGCATTCGGCAGTTACCGGATTTCTGTCGATAGCAGTACATCGCGAGAGATCACCTTTAATGCTTCGGCTGGTCAAGACGGAAGCACATCAGGAGAAATTACTTTTCGCGACATTTCCAAAGCGTCTCCACCTAAGCCTCACGCCGAACAACCTGCGGGAGAGCCAACGTTCTTTGCGAAAGCAGTGTGCGACTGTCTGAAGATCAGTGGAGTGGAAGCGGTGATGAGCGGCACAGTTACTGAATCGAGCAGCGCGGGTTACGTGGGCCGGCGCGTGGTCCTGGTGGTCCAGGATGGGGACAGTCTCTTGCCCGCTTTGCGTGACAAGCTAACGTGGGGATTCTATCGATCAACAGCGAAGAACTGGGTGGCAACGGACGGTGAGCGGCCAGACGATGCACCTGCGGCGAGTTGGGTGGCGAGTGATGCTGAGAGACCCGATGACGCCGGAAAAATTTCTCAGAAGAACGACGAGGTAAACTGTGAGAGTTTCCCTATCTCGTCATACTCTTTTGTTGGTGCAAAATACGGACGTGGCAAGATCGAAGTGCGCCGTTAAGCCCCCAACTTCAGTGAGGTCGCTCAGCCGTCACCGACGCTAGTATTCCTGACTCCATCTTTCAGCAACTCATCAGACATCAGTTGGTGAACGATTTCAGCATTAGAGACTGCTGTCTTGATTATCTGGCAGATCTTCGAAATGTCTTCCGGTAAAACCGACGCGCCGGTCGGCAGCGTTAACACTTGGGCTACAAGTTGTTCCGTGACAGGCAACATGATGCCGGCGTTCGGGTAATAGGAGCGATAAGGCTCCATTCGGTGGCAGCCAGGATAGAAATACCTTCGCGCATATACATTCTCAGCCCACAACACTTTTAATATTTCGTCCCTTGTCAGTTTGGCAACGACCGGATCAATCTCCAGCACCACATACTGATAGTTCATCTTCTCCGTCGCGTCATAAATCAACAAGCGCACACCGGGCACGTCGTCGAGTTCCCTGAGGTATTGTTCGTAGTTGTTTCGGTTAGCACTGATAAAGGCATCGATACTCTCGAGTGACGTCAGACCCATTGCGGCACACACTTCCGTCATTTTGCCGTTAATGCCGATGTAACTGACCTCATCGTAATCGGAAAAACCGAAATTCTTCATGAGGCGAATCTTCTTCGCCAGCTCGTCATCGTTCGTTACGACCGCGCCGCCTTCAAACGAGTTGAAGAATTTCGTCGCATGAAAACTGTAAACCTCTGCATTTCCGAAGTTGCCAATCATGCGTCCCCTGTGTGAGCAGGCGAAGGCATGTGCGGCATCGTAGAGAATTTTCAGATTGTGGCGCAAAGCAATCTCGGCTAGAGCACCAACGTCGCACGCCTGCCCCCACAGGTGCACGCCCAGGATTCCACTGGTTCGTGAGGTAATCAGTTGCTCCACACGAGCAGGGTCGATGAGATGATTCTGCTTGCTCACATCGCAGAACACAGGCGTAATCCCCTGCCATTGCAGAACGTGGGCCGTGGCGATAAAAGTGAACGACGGCACTATCACCTCACCCTTAAGATCAAGCGCGCGCAAAGCAATGCCCAGCGCTACGGTTGCGTTGCAGGTGGCAATGCAATGACGGGCCCCGGCAAAATCTGCAATTCGTCGTTCGAACTCTTTGACTTCAGGACCATTATTGGTCAGCCAGCCTCTGTCCAGGATGTTATCGATGCGCGCGAAAAGATTCTCGCGGCTCCCTATGTTTGGCCGTCCCACGTGCAGTCTTTGGTGAAACGCCGGTGCACCGCCAAATATTGCCAGGTCCCGGTGGCTATTTTTCATCATGAACCGCCTCAAAAACTCTTTCGACGTCTTCTCGTTTGGGAAAGCCTGGCGTGATTAGTTCTTCCTGGGGACGGTAAATATAAGGATGAGGAAAGCCACGCTCGATAAAGGTGGGTTCTTCCAGATTGTTGTACCTGAAATGGCAAGACCATCGAATAGAGCCGGTGACGTTTGTGCCCGAGCGATGGACCAGAAACGAGGAAAAGAAGAGCGCATCCCCAGCCTTGATCTCCACTGGAACCAGGCCCGACTCATCAACGCTCTGGCGCAAATTGCCGTAACCGTCAACAATATCTGCCTCTAACAAACCCCATTTGTGGCTGCCGGGAATTACTTCGAGGGCCCCTAAACGTATATCGAGGTCGATGAGTGGAATCCAAACAACGGTCGAGTCCAGCGAGCCTTGCATGCTGCGCCAATCCTGGTGTGTGGACAGCTTCCAATACACTTCCTTTTTGGCAAGCCGCTCGGCATTGAAATACAACACGGGCCGAGTGCTGACGCAGGGGAAACCTAAACCCAAAGCCTGCAGAGCATCCACGATCCGAGGATCGAGGGATAGGCGATGAAGCGAAATTAGATGCTGGGCGTGTTTACCGCAGTTAGTGAACGCCTGCAGGTCGAGCTCGAAGAGTTTGAACATTCCCGCTTCAAACTCTGCTTCGGTCAAATCGGTAGATGAAATAATCCCATGGCTAAGCATCTGGGTCGCGAAGATGCTTTTCGCTTCACTTCGGATCGTTTCGATCTCAGCTTTCTCGAAGAAATTCTTGAGCAGCAAGAAACCCTGCTCTTTAAACTCTGCGGCGTTGATCGACTTCGATTCTGTTACCGGCTTTGGCAAAGTCTGCGTCGTCATCTTTTTGCCCACAAGCTGCCGTTAGTATCTGATGTCGCCTGGATCCGGGTAACAGTGTAACCCTTCCCGGTGAGAAATTCTTTGAGTCGTTCGAGCCTCCGTTGGTCCTGATCCAGATTGTGATACTCCATCCTAATCTCTTTTATACGCTCAAAATATCGATCCGCGGTTGGATAGAGGATCTCATACTCCGCACCTTCGCAGTCCATTTTTAGTATGTCAACTCTATCGATATTGTTCGTCTCTAGTATGTGGGCAAGGGTGGTGCATTTAACTTCAACCGACTCCTGGTTGTTTGAGTTTTCACCCACGAGCGTCGGGAAAAAAAAGTCGGTCCCTTTTACAAAAAGAGTCCTATTGGTTGAGTCGCCCGCGACCGCCAGGTTAAAACAGGTCACTGATTGGCTTCGCTGGTTTAGCTCAAGGTTTTCTTGCATCAAATTGTAGTAATCCTGCAACGGCTCATAGGCAAAAACAACAACATTGCTGGCGGTGGTGGTGGCATAGATCGTGAAGACCCCGATGTTTGCTCCCAGATCGAGGATTACCGAATTGTCCGGCATTTCGCCGTAGTCTTCCCGCAGAAATATCTCGATGATAGGAACGTGGTCAATGCCGCGACCGATCCTAACTCTCGCCCCATTCCGAAAATCGTAACTTCCAACCGGTGTTAATCCGAGGGCGTAGTTATACATAAACGCCGGCCAATTCTTAATTTTGCGGCGGGCCAATGGCAGCAGCTTCATGCGCCGCGCAATTTTTGCAGGTGAACGAAAGCTTTGGCCCATTATCAAATTCGATCTTCTTCCAGCACTGCATAGCCGAAACCCGTTTCGCCGAAACCATTACCGTTGTACAGCATGTACTTCCGGCCTCTGTGCTCGTAGACGAAAGGATATTCCATCATGACGGAATCCCAACCCTGTTCCGAACGTTCGATGCCTACCTGCTGGTCCATTCTTTCCCAGTGAATCCCATCCGGAGATTCCGCGTACCCCAACCGGTAACTTTGCTCCTTGTTTGTCCGGTAGTCGACGCTCCCCCGGAAGCAATACCACATTCGATACCTGCCGTTTTCCTTGATTACTGACGGGCGGGCGTTAGCTTCGCCCTCGAAGGTGTATTCGAGGCAAGTTACGTTGTTGCGAATCCAATGCACCCCGTCAGCCGACTGGGCATACTTGATCTGGTACAACGGTTCAGGATGATCGTTGACTACCGTCCAGCCTGTACTCGAGGCGTACCAAAGTTTCCATTTGTCCTCGTCTGCGTCATACATTGCGAAAGGTGAGGCGCAGAAGTAAGGCTCCGCCATGGAGCGATCCACGACCGGGCCTTCGCATACGCGACTGAAGGTCAACCCGCCGTCGTCGCTGACGGCCAGTCCAACCGAATTCCGGTACGGGACAGTGACCCCGCGATTCCATCCAATGTAGAAAAGAAATTTCCTTCCATCGCGCTCGACAATCGAAGAGGGCATGGCGCCGCTGTCATCAAAAGCGCCTAATTTGCCAAGTCCCAGGACGGGCTGGTCGTGAACATAGAGCACGTTCGCGGGATTGTCGGCTTCGACTTCGATGAAGGTTGTGGTCGTACGCCCCTGCGTATCACGGGGCCCGAAGTAAATGCGCAGAACTTCATCGTTGACCTTATCGGCGACAGGGACGCAAGCGTGGTGGTCCATCCACTCATAGTTATGTGCGACCGTAAAAATCAGGCCCTGCTTTTTCCAACGCATGCGCGCTTAACCTTTTGATTTGTGGGAGAGGGTCCTGATCTCGTCGCTGCGAAAGCTGGCCGGCTCTGTGCCGACAGCTTTATAGACTTCAAACTCTTTGGTGTCCTTAAGAATCGTCACTGCCATTCCGACCAAAGTCTCCCTGGCAATGATGGTTTCATCTCGGACGGTCGCATTAACTCCAAAAAAGCAGTACGGCTCGATCGTGCAGCAACCGGAGATGACAACATGAGAAGTGATCATCACGTGGTCCTTGATAACGCTATGATGGCCGATGTGATTTCCGCTCCACATAATTACGTTGTTACCGATTTTGACGAATGGCTGGATGGTATTGTCTTCAAAAATAAAGCAGTTGTCGCCGCATTCAAATCCAGGGAATGTAGTGGCTTTGGAACTAACATAGCTAATTAGCTCGTAGCCGCGGTCCCTGGCATTCTGATATTTCTCGGCTCGCGCGTGGTTCATCCTTTTGAAACTGATCGGAATAAACATCTTGAACTGATCCGGCGGAAAATGTTTCTCGACTTCGTCAAACGGCACTACCGGCAAACCTTTGTAACTGTCTGAATCGATATAGTCGCGGTCCAACGTGAACGCCACGACTTCGTGGGGCGAATCGTGAGTTAGATAAAAGTGGGCCAACTCCGCCCACTGGCTGGTTCCAAAAACAACAATCTTCGCCATTATTGTCCCACCTCCTTTTCACGAGCGCTCGGCATCAGACGCGGCGCTAAACCTGCACCTTTGCCAGAGCCTACGGCCGACTCAAATTCATTTGCCCGGTACGCCGGAAAATAATTGTCGGCCGTCACTGCTCTGGTGCGAACAAGCTGTTGATATTTCCCTTTGTCGAAAATCTTGCCGCACAGGAAAGCTGTTCTCGTGCTATTGGCCCAACCTCGCTTGAATCGAGTAAGTCCATCGTCAGCGTCAGAATGAATACCCGCTCCACTTCCCAGATCGATCATATCCACCCGGCCTGCGAAGTAATCCAGCGCGGCGGGATAAAGTGCATAAGACGCCATCAATTCGTAACCCCGTGCGGTAAGGGCCATTAGATGGCTATAAGCTAACGAACCTTGAACGTACCATAGATGCGCGCCTACAGTTTCGCCACCATGACGGGCCCTTAGTGCCACCATCCCCGGAACATTCAGCTGCCGCTCGAAGCAGGCGCGAGAAAAACCCTTAATGCCGGTGAGCCCGTGCCGCGCTGATAATCGCTGATAAACCATCATCCAATCATCAAGAAACATTTGGAAGTCGGTGACCAGTTCCACCTGTATTGCTGCCTGCGCACGTTGTGCATAATACCGGTGGTGCTTCGAAATCGTGTGCTCGGCCTTAAAGTCGATTACAAAATGTTCTTTAAAAGGATTTAACCGATCTGGGAAGCAGTCACGTAATACGTCAATGGTGTATTCGCCCAAAGGATCTGTCACCAGCGTTAGACTGACAACGTCCTGCTCCAGCTCCTTCAAGTCCTCAGGGAGGCGCTTCCAGTCCTGGCAAAAGAAGAGAGGGTAGCAACCCATCGCGTCGCGCGACGAAGCGTCGGGTATTTCTCGTTCCAACACCCAACCGCCACTGCGGGGTAATTGTCGCGGTGTGCCAAATTCAGCCAACGAGGCAGCGTATCCAGGATGCAGATACCCCGCTAACTCCGGTGCCGTCATTTACATCATCCTAGGTGGGGTGGATTGGAATTACAAATTCGGAGTTATAGTGCGCGCGGCGATTGATGCCTGGTGGGTAGCGTCCGGTGGGGTTGGCAAGGCGGCTGCCCGCTCGACTCACGAGAGAGGCCCCTTCTGCTCGTGGCGTGTGCGACTCAATGGAGTTAGCTCAATCGCGGCAAGTGCCCTAATTAGTTGAAACCCACATTGGTGTTACGACGCCTGGGGCGTACCAATGTGCGTGGCCATCCAATTAGGACACTCACCACATTTGCCATGAAGGCTCAGGACTGAGCGCCCCGAGCGACTGTCTAGTAATCTTCCTTAATCACCGGAGTCCCAACTACAGGCCCCCCATCGTTGTCGGCAAACACAAGATGGAAGGTTCGAGTCTGGGTGTTACCGGAGAGGTTGTTAATCGCAGCACCCGAGCTTTGGGCAATTATCGAATTGGAGATGACGCCACCGGCGACATCTTCAAACTGGATGCCATTGCCCGCGCCAGGTGACGGAAGCGCACCGGGGATACGCCGGCCAGTGTTAGAGATGCTGGAGTTATTAATGATCAAGCGGGACAGGATTCTCGCTCGGAATCCATAGTCGAGGTTGTTTTCAACTCGGCAATTGTCCACAAACACGCGTGAACTGTTGACGATCTCGACTCCTACCATGAAATTTCGTATGGTCAGATTTCGTAGCGTCACTGTGCCTGCCATATCGATGTATATCCCGATGCCGGCCTGTCGCGCCGTATTTCCCCCAGCCGGATCACCCTGTAATACTGCATCGATGTTAGCCTCAACTCCCGGAGCGGCCTCGATCTGCAAGTTTCCGGGGCTTGCAGGCTGAATCACAAGCTGCTCAGCGAAGCGGCCCGACCTAACGATAATCACTCGGCCATTCCAGTTCGCCCCTGTTCCTGCGGCAGCGCCCGTTCCCGGTCCTATCGCCGCGGCAAGCGTGCCGAAAATACGGTCGGCGCCGTCAGTGTCTTCAGCAGTTCCAATACGGCCATCACCGTCGTAGTCTCCGCACGCGTTAATGTTAACAATTGTGGTTCCTGGCACTGGGCTGTCGCAGTTGCCCTCAACCAACACGGGATGATTGGCGGAGGCGCGTTCTCCGCTCAAAAGGGTCACACCTGTAATCACAAACAGCAATACGAACAAACATACCGACCATCTGGGCGGATACTTCATTGCACTCCTCCTTCCAGGGATAGTTGCACTTCCCCGGGTCGAACAATTTTTTGTTAGATGGAACCTAGTAATGCGCATTCGCTTCCATCGACCATTGCGTTATTAAGAATCTCAGCAGGCTCATGTCGCGCATGCGACTAAGTGCCCCGACGTGGCTCAGTAATCTTCCTTGATTACCGGAGTCCCAACTACAGGCCCTCCATCGTTGTCAGCGAACACAAGGTGGAAAGTGCGTGTCTGTGTGTTACCAGAGAGGTTGCTGATCGCGGCATTTACACTTTGTGCAATTATCGAATTGGAGATGACGCCCCCGGCGACGTCTTCAAACTGGATGCCACTGCCCGCCCCTGGCGTGGGAGAGGCCTGCCCGGTACCTACACGCCGGCCGGTATTAGAAATGCTGGAGTTGTTAATGATCAAGCGAGACAGGATTCTCGCTCGGAATCCGTAGTCGAGGTTGTTTTCGACTCGGCAGTTGTCCACAAACACGCGTGAACTGTTGACGATCTCGACTCCCACCAGGAAATTTCGTATGGTGAGATTTCGTAGCGTCACTGTGCCAGCCATATCGATGTATATCCCTATGCCGGCCTGTCGTGCGTTGTTTCCGCCTGCCGGGTCACCCTGTAATACAGCATCGATGTCAGCCTCAACTCCCGGAGCGGCCTCGATCTGCAAGTTTCCGGGGCTTGCAGGCTGAATCACAAGCTGCTCAGCGAAGCGGCCCGACCTAACGATAATCACTCGGCCATTCCAGTTCGCCCCTGTTCCTGCGGCAGCGCCCGTTCCCGGTCCTATCGCCGCGGCAAGCGTGCCGAAAATACGGTCGGCGCCGTCAGTGTCTTCAGCAGTTCCAATACGGCCATCACCGTCGTAGTCTCCGCACGAGTTAATGGTAACAATTGTGGTTGATGGCACGGGGCTGTCGCAGTTGCCCTCAACCAGCACAGGATGATTGGCGGAGGCGCGTTCTCCGCTCAAAAGGGTTACACCCGCGATCACAAACAGCAATACGAACAAACATACCGACCATCTGGGCGGATACCTCATTGCTCCTCCTTCCAGGGATGGTTGCACTTCCCCGGGTCGAACGATTTTTGTTAGATGGAACTTAGTGGGCGCATTGTAATTCATTTATATTCATATGACGAGAAAGTTTTTTGAGCTTACGAGTACAAAGAATCTGCGAATTGAGTTTGGAAATTAATTCACTCGGCCCGGCGCGATCAGATAACACAGGTGTCGGGTTACGTCCTCCTTACCCGACGCCTGTCGTGGGTTCTACCATGAAACAGCGAGCCAAATTTTCGGTTAACTGTGGCAGAAGAATCCTAGTCGGGCATCAGTCAGAATTTTTGCAGAACGAGGGAGAGGTGCATTGTCGCCGGACTCCAGACCGAAGTCATCCCTAATCTACGAGTCGCGACGTTTGGCAGGCATGCGATTACTGTGCGTAGCCGAAGACAGTCGTCTGAGCCCGGTCGCCATCAAACCAGCGGCAGCCCGCGGCGGAATCAAATACCTGACGCCAGTTAACAGCCTGTTCCGGGAAGCACTCTGAGTGGGCAGCAACTTATAAATCGTGGTGAGAAGATTTGAAGGCCTCAAATCGGCAAGCGTACGCGTATCGGAAGAATCGATCATTGCACTGCTGGGAATCTCAGCAGGCCCATGCGGGACCATGTCGATAGATCGATTCAATTGCTCCAGGCGCTCGCCAAAGGTTTGGTCATACTGAAACATCATTAGACGGAGTTCGCGAGCGCGCTGCCGTGCTGAAGGCAGGTGTGAAGCGATTCGTGCAACGTCGTCAACGTACTCGTCCTCGTTTCGGGAACGTTCTATACCGTCCAGCCACGGTGACAATCGTGACCGTAGAACGCTCTCGCCCTCACCGTAAACACGAATCGGAAAGGCCTCGCCGTAAGTGACGGCCTCAACAAAGCCACCGGACGAAGCCATGGGGAATGATTCCAAAGAGATGTCGGCGGCACGGTAGTATGGTTCCGGATCAGCGACAGCCCCTACGAAGTGGCAGCGCGGTTCATTGGTTAACTCGACCGCTGCTGAACCCAGGTGGGCCAGCGACGAATTCGAAGGCACTCCCACTACTATCAAATGAACATCCGGAATATCTTTTAGCAACCTGGAGGCAGTCCGAAAGAAGTCGTATCCGAAAGCGGGAGTGAAATAGCTCTCATAAGCTATCGTCATCATCAACCGTGCCGACGAATCGAATCCCAATTTCCTTTTAGCAGCGGCCTTATCAACATCGCCAGTCGAAAGGTCAGTCAGGCCTGCCACAGTAGTAAGCTGAGATGTGCGACGGGCGTAGCGATATTCCCGGCTAATGTTTTCATAGTATTCCTGCGTGTTGACTACCAGATCGGAGACGGTAGTCCCCAGACAAAAGCTGAAGTGTGCGTGGTTGAACATCGCTACGGGAGGTAAGTCAGGTGGAGCAAACGCGAGGATCGGCAACACGTCATTTGGGTGAGTATGCAGGATTACGCGGTCAAAATCCTTCGCGACGCTCCGCAGTTTGCTTGCGCGAGTAATTGCAGACTCATGAGAGGACAAGCAAAGCAACGCTCCTCCGGTCTGTGTAACTGCCTCCTGGAAAAACCCGGGAAGAGGACCCCGCTGTTGCGTTAAAACAACTCCGTGAGCCGAACTAGTGTCGCGCAAGATCCACTTTGATAAAACCCGACTATGTCCACCTATCGGGTAGACCTCGCTGACTACGTGTAGGGTTTTTGAGTTTTTTCGAGTGGTGAGCCCTAGAGTTGTCTTCGACGAGTCAGCTTTCGGCAAGCCAGCCAAACCTAACCGCAGTGCCCAGTTCTCCAGGTTGCCATCAGCAAACCGGCCCGGATGGTAAAAGCGTGCATGGAGGGCTGCCAGAGTTATGGTGTCAACACAAAGCTCAGGCTTTGCGGTCACCCTGGCGACCCAATTGAGGAAAACCTCGTACGAGAAACTATTCTCCAGTAGGTTTCTCGACGAGTTACGAGGCTTCAAACATAACCTCCCGAGCATGACGATAACGATATTGTTGCCGTCGACTGTCCCATCGGTCGTCTCACAATCTTTCACCGATACTTAGCTCGAGCTAACCGGGGTAGTCTTGGGCTGGCACATCGCGCCACGGCCTCCGAGTATTTTGAGGTGCGAATGGGTTAACTGGTTCTTTCGACCACATACAACACGCTCCCTTCAAGGATGCCATGCTTCAAAAGCAACTCTTTGCCAAAGAACTCATGACCGAGTTCGGAGACACTAAAGCCTGCTTGACGGACTCGCTCCAGAAACCCAGCCTTGGAGTATAGTCGCACGTGATCATGTTGTCCGAAGCGACGCCAACGTTCCGCCGGGTCGGTCACCGAAGGATCTTCGTCGATTGAAGTCGCGGTCAGGAAAATTGGCACCATAAGAATGCCTCGCCCGCCTCGTTTCAGAATGCGATGGAGCTCTGCCATCGCTGCCTTATCGTCGTCAACGTGTTCAAGAACATGCGAACAAATGAAAAAGTCGAAGGCCTGATCCTCATAAACCGCCATGTCGGAAATATCGAGTCTGTCATCGACTTTCTCCATCATTAGATCGGCAGTGCGATACACAAAACTCTGGGGCAGACCACTGGTAAATTTTGCGATAAAACGTGAGAGAGAAGGATTGGGCGCGAAATCAATAATCTTGATCGGCTCGCTCGAGTTAAGACCCTGGAAATAATCTGCAAGGTACAGCGCGTAGAGTCTGTCGCGGTCCGTCGCCTCGCAATGTGGGCATGTGTAATTCTTGCTGTTACAGGTTTCTGAATCTTCTGTTGAATAAGTGGAGCTATTAATTTGGTCATTAGGAGGAAGTGGCACAAAGGTGGCCACTCGCCCATCACAGACAGAACATCTATGCCTTCCGTTAATCGCCGCGCGCAAAATGTAAATGGATCTGGCACCGCGCCACAGTGCGCTCTTAACGGGAGGAGGCAGCGTCCGGGCAATCTGGAGCGACAGCGTCGCTAATCGACTTGGCAGATTGTTCATATAAAGCGCGGTTGCGCCCGATGCGGAATAGGTGTTAACGCGTTAGCAACTTGAACCTGCTTAGGATAATTAGTCTACCATACGGCGTGAACCGCTTTTTCCGAGCCCACGTACCTGAGCAAGCGAAAAGGCGCGACAGTTTTTGGACTGTCGCGCCTAATCTAATGTGGTCACTGTCCTCACCCCAGCAACCACGTGGATGGAAGGATTCACCAACCATCTAGTTGGGCATACTATAACGCGCAATTTACAGATTGGCAATCGGTCAAAACAAGCTAATACGCAGACGTGGATCTGGCCGCAATCTGAATGGCCCCAGACATTAGTCCTGGCGAAGTGCAGGTGCGCAAACGTCTCCAGCACACTTATCTGGCGAAGGTTTTCGGCGAGGGCTCCATGCAACTCTCACTTGCCTGCATACTCCCAAGGCCTGTTTCCCACAACCTTTCCAAGCTTGACGGCATCGGACAAACCGCCGCTTTCCTCTCCCGCTTGCAAAAGTACTAAACTATTGCTAAACCTCGTGATGTAATGCCCTACTGGAGATAATTATGAAAACTACTCGACACGCCCTCTACTCCCTTGTTTTAGTCCTGGCTTTGGTTGCTCCCATTGCAGCTGACACGATCCGTCTCAAGGACGGCAGCGTAATTCGAGGTCAGGTAGTTGGATTCAAAGACCAACAGTTCACAGTTTTGATTGGCTCTGGTGCCCAGGGTCGCCGCAGCCGCACGCTTATTTATGTAGAGGATGTCGAATCGATTGAGTTTGATTCCGAAACTACAGGAGCCGCTTCAGGCCTCCCAAATGACAATCGTCCAACCTCGGACAACACCAGTACCCCCGACTACCAACCGCCCAGAAACAATCAGCCCGTACGCCCTACTACCAACCCTCCTCCGACGACGACTAGCGCGCCAACATTTTTCACTATTAAGTTGTCCGTTCGCGCCGACAATACAAATAACGGCTGGACAAACAGCGGTCTCGTGGTGCGCAAGGGTCAACGGCTGAGAATAAGCTCGACGGGCCGAGTTTCCCTGGGGGGCGGCAGGTTTTCAACCCCCAATGGGATTCCGGGCGTGGACAACGACAAACTGATGCGTAGTGAAGCAACGGGGTCACTCATCGCCGTAATTGGCGACGATAATGACGATTTCCTGGTGATAGGGACCCGTCGCGATTTCGTAGCACAACGTGACGGCGTGCTGTTTCTTGGCGTAAATGAAGGAAATTTGAACGACAATACCGGTACCTATGATGTGGTCATTGAGGCTGAGGCCGGCGGTAGCGGTCCCAGGTAGGATTTGGGCAAACTTCGTTTGAGTTATCGGCATCACACTAAACGAAGTTAATAGTGTGTGAAAGCGCGGATCGGACAATCCAGTCCTCTTCCCATTTTCGCCTTATCTTTACAGGTGGTTTTCAATGAGATTCTCCAGGTTCGTGCGGTCATTCTTTGTTTTGCTTGTGGCCTCGAGCCTGCTCGCCGGCCTAACTTCCAGCTTCGCCATCGGGCAATCGCGCCGGCAACCGCCAGCTGGTAATCAGAAAAAGAACCAGCGACCCCAGCCGGACCAAAAGCCCGACCAAAAGCCCGAAGACGAACCACTGCCCCAGGATCTCGAGGGCAAACCTCAGGAAGCTGACAAGGTCACAGTCTCCACCCAAATCGTAAACATCGATGCAGTGGTCTATCACAAGAAGAGCGGACAGATTGTTACCGGACTGAAGAAAGAAAACTTTGCGGTCTTCTCCGATGGCGCGCAGCAGGTGATTACAAACTTTGGCACGCCCGAAGCGCCCATCACTGTTTCGATGGTGATTGAGTACAGCAAATGGACGGAGATGTTTGGTTACTTTGGAAGTGGCGGATACGATCCGGGTACTTACGAGGTGATTCGACCGACGGCGATGTTTCTTCAACAATTTATCAAGCCACCCGACGATTATGTTTCAGTAGTCGCTTTCGATATGCGTCCTACGCCCCTTACCGATTTCACCAACGATCCCGCACGCATCAATCAGGTAATTACCTTGCTGCTTCGGAATTACCCTGCTTTTCGTGAAACAAATCTTTTTGATGCTTTGAAGTTTACCTTGATCGGTGGACGAGGTGACTCGGTCGTGTTGGACAACTCTGAATCGGCAAAATCAGATTACTCGGGCATGGTGAGCGTACAGGGCCGGCGCCGGGCCGTCATACTTATCGCTTCCGGCATCGATACTTTCAGCAAGATCAACTATGGCAACGCGCGAAAGATTGCGCAGAATGCTGGTATCCCGATCTACATCATTGGCATCGGCAATTTGTTTTTCAAGAAGTACGATGCTCAGCTCGATGCAGTGGACAGTATTAGCGGCATGCCTGGGCGTATGACGTGGCTTCAGGCCCAAAACACTCTCAAGACCTTTGCGAAGGAAACTGGTGGGGCCTACTTCCCTGTGACGTTTGAAGGTGAATTGCCGAAGGTGCTCGGGTCAATCAATGCGCTCCTGCGCAGTCAGTATAGTCTGGCGTTCAATCCCGGTGAGATTCGGGACGGCAAACAACACAAGTTGAAGCTCAGCGTTGATGTAAATGGCGACGGCACCTACGACGACAAGGAGTATGTCATTCAATCGCGGGAGTTTTACAACGCTCCCAAGCCGGATGGCACCATGGCTAAGTAGTCAGATAAATCGCACGAGTGAGTTACAAGAGGCGGCGAGCATTTGTTCGCCGCCTTTTTTTTCTTATCCGGCTATTGATTTCTTGTTTTTGAACGCACGGCTTATTGAAGAAACGATTTCACGGAACGCCCGAACCGGCGCGAGGTCAGGTTAGTGTTGTTTAGTGTGATTCGAGGATCTGGCTTTTGCTTATTTTCGGTCCAGACCGCGCAGTCAGTTCTGCGTGTTCTGCGGACAGCAATGCTACGCTTTGTGCGTGCGAGAAACAGATGTACTGATCATCGGAGGTGGCGCGGCAGGGCTCTTTTGCGCGATTGAAGCCGGAAAGCGTGGACGCAAGGTCGTAGTGCTGGACCACTCAGATCGGATTGGGAAGAAAATAGCGATTTCAGGCGGCGGGCGTTGCAACTTCACAAATCTCCAGGTCACCGCCGAGAACTTCATTTCAGCGAACCCACACTTCTGCAAGTCTGCACTGGCGCGTTACACACCGCAGGACTTCATTTCGTTGGTCGAAAAGCATGGCATCGGCTATCACGAGAAAAAGTTGGGACAACTGTTTTGTAACGAAGGTTCGAAACGAATCATCGACATGCTGTTAACGGAATGCACCGACGCGGGTGTAAAGATAGTGAGTGAGTCGTCGGTGCGAAGCGTTACGAAGAGAGAAAAATTTGACGTCGAAACTAACCAGGGGCGATTTGTTGCCGGGTCACTGGTTATTGCGACGGGCGGACTCTCGATCCCTCCTCTCGGCGCCACCGATTTCGGTTACCAGATGGCCCGCCAGTTTAGTCTGGAAATTCGCGATCCTTGGCCGGCCCTGGTTCCCTTCACTCTTCCGCGCGAGGTGCAGCAGGAACTAGCGCCATTAAGCGGAGTCTCCATCGACGCAATCGTCAGCTGCGAAAGACAACAATTCCGAGAAAACATTCTCATCACGCATCGAGGCCTTAGCGGTCCGGCGATTCTGCAAATCTCTTCGTATTGGCGGCCTGGGCTGGCTGTCACAATCAATCTGCTACCCGATTATGACGCTCTTCAACTCCTTCGCGATCAAAGCAACCGGGAACTTACGCTCGCCACCTTCCTCAGCCGGTTACTCCCGAGGCGGTTTGCGCAGGCATGGTGTGACCTCAACTCGCCGTCACAGCCTCTCAAGCGTTACACACCGGCCCATCTGGTCGAGATTGCCGGCAAGTTGAATCGTTGGGAAGTGGTTCCGTCTGGAACTGAAGGCTACAAGAAGGCGGAGGTCACCGCCGGAGGCGTCTCAACGAACGAGCTCTCGTCGAACACCATGGAAGCTAAGAAAGTATCCGGCCTGTATTTCATTGGAGAGGTTGTAGACGTAACGGGCCATCTCGGAGGGTACAACTTTCAATGGGCGTGGGCGTCGGGTTACGCAGCGGGCCAGTCGGTCTAGAGAGGCGGCAGACTGCAGGTGGCAGGTGTCGCGCTAAAGAAATAAAGAATCTCAGATTTAGTACTTTCAGGACGCCGGAGAACAGTTAGAGGTTGGGAAGGTGGGCTTGCCCCCGCTCTTCGTTCTAAATCAATGATAGCGTGAGTTCAGTGACTAGCCGACGATTCGCTATGCTTTCATGCGCCGAGGTAAACAGCCAAGAGCGGGGCCGCCAGCCTCCTGCCGTCTGCCTCCTGTCCCCTGTCTCTTACGCGCCATGGATACGGAGACGAAACTCGTCATTGAACGCCGCAATCTCCGGACGACGATCAGAAAAGAGTCTTGCTTCGCGCATCACCATCGGAAGTCCGCCAGGAGTCAGTTTCACCCCATAACCCTGATTCGAGAATATCGCCGTGAGTTGCGGGTTCAATCGTTGAGGAACTCCATAGCGAATCGCCTTCTGTGCAACCGTTGCAAAACCAGCCGTCCGGCGCGGGTTAATCAGTTCAATTGAGTGATCGAAAATATGAATCCGTGTCGTCTGATCGCGAAGCGCGAGGTCCCGATGGACCATTAAATTGCAGACTGCCTCTGACACAGCTCCCCGGTGATAGTTTGCGCGGGCAGCAATCGGACTATCTTCATCAGCTGCGGGAAACTTTCGTGGTCGTGCATCCCAAAAATCACAATAGCGGCCAAGGAAGCGTAAGGCTGATTCGTACAGCGTCAGTAAATTGCCTTCGAGATTAACTCGCTCGATCACGGGCGACTGGACCGAGTCGCCGGCAAACCTGATGGCTGCTATCGACGAGCGAGGAAAGAGAGCCGCGACTCGATCGTCTCTTCCGAAAAGAAGCAAGCCGGCTACGGTGGGAACTACATCACCCCTGTAATCTGTTGCCAGCAGAAGATCGCGATGTAGGACAACTGGGGTCGGATAGCCGCTGACGCCTGGATCATCAATAGCGTCCCCTTCAAATTCTCGAAGAAAGCTCCACAAATGCGCTTCATCGATGTCGGCAATCGTGGCGTCCAGCGCCGGCAGGTTTTCCAGCCGCGCGGGTCGCGTCTCATCGAAGAGCGACGCGACTTCCTCAGTTGTCGCTTCGCGTTTCTCGGATCCAAAACGCACGTAGAACCGTCCATCGTGTGTTCGATAAGGACGCCGCTTCGCCTCAATGTCGAGAGCAACGATGCGCCGTCCATTGTCGAAAGCAATTCGATCGACATACGGAAAAAGCGGCGGCTCGATGTCTTCACGACAAATCCGCACCAGCTCGTCCTGAACACTTTCCGGATCATCGACACCTTCTATCCGCAGCTGATCATTAACCCCAAACACCATCACGCCGCCGCCGGTATTCGCCATGGCGACGATCTCTTGCGCGATTTTTTCCGAGTTTGAGAGTTTGACCTTGAGCTCCAGAAACGTGTCTTCGCCTCCACGTATCAACCGGAGAAGTTCAGTTCTTGAAGTTTGCGGAGCTGGGGTGGAAAGAAAATACTCTTGAAGGGAACGTTCAGTGGCGGGTTCGTGCCGCTGGTTACTGCGGAATCTTCTGCGAGCCATTTTTGTGTTGACGGGGCCGCTTCCCTTTTGCCCGCCCGGATGTCCGATACTCACCAGGACATCGCTGGAATTAGTTTTATTAAAGCGCTTTCAAACTCAGTCGTTGCCCGGGTCGTTTACCGCCGAAAGCAGATCCAGTTCCCGCTGCTGAAGTAACTCGCCTTGGGCGCCGATCATCAGCAAATAAAGACCGACTGAAAGCACTGCCAGGATCGCGAGTGTAGCATATACGGCGGCTAAACTCTGCGCGACGAAGCCGGCTGCGACAGCGGCCAACGGTGGTAAACCCAGGAGAAAAATCATCGGGATTAGCAGCAACCCAACTACGCCGGAAACGTTCATCCTGGTGCCGATTTTCATGCGCTTTGGAAAGCGAATTGATAGCCAGTTGCCGATAACGGAAATCAGGGCCGCATAGATTAAGAAGCTAAGACCGCCGAACAGCAACGCTCCCCACGTCAGATCCCGAAAGACCAGCCAATTAATAATAAGCAAGGCGGCGCTTAGAATCAGCGACACAAATGTTATGGCGAGATTCTTACCTAGCAGAATCATCCGGCGGTCCACGGGGGAGAGCACAAGCGTGCGCATCCCCGCGTGTTCAAACGCGAATAGATTGCACGAGAGCCCGGTTAGAATCAGAAACACATACAGTATTCCTCCGCTTGTGATCAGGCCCTCTCCATACTTAAACAATTCGGCTGCAAATGGACTATCAGCAGATGCGCTTGGATCAAACAAGCGCCTGTTCATCAACCTGAGGGCGACGAGTATGAGCGGCATAACCGCCATCATGCGGAGTTGCGCGTTTCTCGAAGCGTAGCGCAGTTCCTTTTCAACCACCGCCGATAGCTCGGAAGGACCCAGGGGCAAGTCGAGCCCCTTGTACCCCTCATTAGTTTCCTGGACGGCCTTTCGCCGCCCTCGACGTTTTGTTGGCCCACTTCCCGGGAGACTACGCAGTATGAGCCAATAGGTTAGCCCTATGAAAACAACGGTGTAGGCGCTCAAAACCGTTATTGATAGGATGAACCATAAGGCCTGGCCCGGTTTCAAACCTTCTGTTAAAGCGAAGGCGATGGCGCCTGGCGGAGTCCAACGCAAAACAGTGTTTCCCGCCACATGACGAAAAATCATCGGCGCAATCTGCGCAAACGCAACACCGGAAAGTGCTGCAAGTGCTCCAGCCAATGCCAGGAAAGTCTCACCTCGTGTGCGCTTATTCCGAAATAACGACCCTATTGATGTGGAAATCCATTTCGAAAGCACGATTCCAAACACGGCTGCCAGCAGCACGACTAACAGCGCACTAAGCAACTGTCCCCGCGCCAGTCCCACGCCCACACCGATTCCCAGGATTGAAGGAATAGCCAGGACTGATTGCAGACTCGCAACTTCAGTGATCAGGTCAACCGCAAAAAGTTTTCGGAAACTGATTGGATAGAGAAGCAGATTGCCTGGATCGAATTGTCTGCTGGGGCCAATGCCGAGGGTGGCCCAAAGAATGTAGAACATGGAAAAAATGGAGAGGAATAGAAACTCAGCCGACGGAGTTGGACCCCCTCGCCGTGCAGCTATTTCCACACTCCGCTGCGCAAACGCCGGAGAGGATAACGCGTAAGCCGCAAAACCAAGACCGACGGCCATCAGCACAGCAAAAGTGATTGCAGCGCCCATTGTCAGCACAGACGCCAGCCGGTTCACCACCGCTTTAGAAGTACGGAGTGAGTTTCGGAACAGGGTCCACTTGAGCCAGACTAGTGTGCGCAGTTGAAACACTTGAATAGTAAGCCGTGAGCAGTATGCGATCAGCTGTTAGCGGTCAGTAGCTTGTAGTAATCCAAACCAAAATCGCGGCTTCAGTATAAAATGAAACGCTGACTCAGCACGAACATCTAATTTACGCACTTCTATTTCATCGTGATCGACTGCTGCCTTTTTTTTTGACCGCTGACCACTAATCGCTGACGACTGATTGCTGACTGCTCACTGCACAATGCACACCGCCCACTTCCCCATGCTTCCAACCGCATACATCGGCCTCGGCTCCAATCTTGGCGATCGGGCCACCAATCTCGATTTGGGAGTTCAAGGCATGACTGAGTCAGGAATCGAGGTCATTCGTCTGTCGAGTATTTATGAAACGGAACCATTTGAGACTTTCGCGCAGCCGCAATATCTAAATATGGTCGCGGAAGTGCGTAGCGCGCTACTTAATCCCGAGGAACTAATGTCGCGCTTGCTGCAGGTGGAAACCTCTCTTGGCAGGACTCGTCAGATTTCACAGGGCCCGCGCTCAATTGATCTTGATCTGCTCCTTTACGGAGATGCAACGAGCGACACCGACTCTTTGAAACTGCCCCATCCGCAGCTTCATCGGCGTCGGTTTGTGCTCGTGCCTTTGGCTGAGCTTGCTCCCGGCCTTGTTCATCCAACGTTGAACAAGACAGTAGGTGAGCTGCTCGCATCTTTAAGCGACGAGGCAGACATAAATCTGTGGAATCCGTAGGTCAGTAGAGAACCGAGCGCGGTAGCGCCGGATGCTAAGGACGACCGACGTCGTGAGGAGTATTTCCGTAGAACCATCGAGTCCGGCGCTAACCCGACCCGGTTCAGTAACCCCCTTTGCTTTACACTTGTTTTCGTTTTGTCGTTATAATGGCGCCACTTGCTAGAGCGCCTTACAAATTTCCAGTCTATTTTGTCCCAACGCAGACCAAGGTTTGCGTTTCGATCGATAACTGCCTATCCAAGTGGCCGCCCCTGAAGCGCCCCCCGAGAGCTGAAAAATGCCGTATCTGAAGCCAGAACGCCCTGAGAAGGTTAACGCCCCGTCGCTAAAAACAAGCAAACAACGCGGCGAACGGCTGGTATGTCTGACCGCTTATGATTTCCCGACTGCACGCATTGTCGACGAGGCAGGGATCGACATCATTCTGGTCGGCGACAGTCTCGGCAATGTAGTGCTGGGTTATGGCAACACGGTCCCAGTGACTCTGGAAGAAATTTTGATCCACCTGAAGGCCGTACGCAGGGCGGTGCAACGCGCACTGCTGGTTGCAGACATGCCTTACGGTTCGTTTCACACCGGCGCCGATGACGCAGTCAGGAACGCGTTGCGCCTGGTGAAAGAGGGTGGCGCCGAAGCGATTAAACTCGAAGGCGGGCACAAGCGCGTGCAACTCGTGAAACGTTTGGTCGACGAGGAGATTGCCGTGATGGGCCACATCGGTCTGACACCCCAGTCAATCAACAAGTTGGGGGCCTATCGTGTGCAGGGGAAAACTGCGGCCACCGCGCGGGAGTTGCTCGATGATGCGCGGGCGCTTGAAGACGCTGGGGCTTTCGCGATCGTTTTGGAAGTTGTACCTCGTGAGATCGCACAGCTCATTACTGAGAGCATTAGTATTCCAACCATTGGCATCGGAGCAGGTTCACATTGCGATATTCAAGTCCTGGTATTACACGACATGCTCGGACTGTCAGTCGGAAAACTCGCGCGCTTTGTTCGTCCATATGCAAACCTGCATGACGTGATGAGTGAAGCGGTCACTCGGTACGCCGATGACGTTCGCAGCGGCAACTATCCTTCGGACGATGAATCGTATGCGCTGCCTGCCGAAGCGGCAGAGGAGCTGAAAATCAACGTCCCAGCCAAAGAACCCAAAGCGGAAAAGTCCTGAGTCTCCCTCGATAAACTATGGAAATTATTAATCGCCGTCAGCGCATGAGCTCCGTCGCGCGCAAAATTCGCCGCGACCAGGATCGAACCATCGGCGTGGTGCCGACGATGGGAGCATTGCATGAAGGACACCTGAGTCTCGTCAGAGAGGCGCGACGAATGTGCGACGTCGTGGTGGTTTCCGTGTTTGTAAATCCTGCGCAGTTTGGTCCAGCCGAAGACTACGAACACTACCCGCGCGATTTGACTAAAGACACCGCGCTACTCACGGACTACAACGTCGACTACATTTTTGCTCCCTCCGCCGAAGAAATTTATCCGAAAGACTTCTCCACCTACGTGAATGTCAGCGGGCTGTCGAAACCACTCGAGGGCGAAATGAGGCCAGGCCACTTTCGCGGGGTAGCCACGGTTGTTGCAATACTTCTGAATACAATTCGCCCTGACTTTGCTTTCTTTGGTCAGAAGGACGCGCAGCAAGCGGTAATCATTAAGCGAATGGTGAGAGACCTGGCTTTCGATACTGAGATAGTCGTGCTGCCGACTGTGCGCGAGGATTCGGGCCTGGCGATTTCGTCGCGCAATTTATATCTGAAACCTGAGGAGCAGGAATCTGCATCGGTGATTCATCGTGGCCTGCTTAAAGCAAAGGAAGTTTTCAAGAAGGGCGAACGACATTCGGCCAAGCTTGAAGAGATCGTCCGGACAACTATTGAAGCAGAGCCCCGAGTGCGCGTTGATTACGTAAGCATTGTTGACGCCGACACACTCGAGAAGTTGGACAAAATTGACGAGCGCCCGACCCTGATCGCAGTGGCTGCTTATGTGGGAAAGACACGTCTGATCGACAACACGATTTTGAATAAAGTGAAGAAGGACGCTGGCTCTCCCAAAACGTAATCGCATGGGATTTTGTGCTATATTTTTGATTTCAGTCGTTTAAAGGAAGTCGGCATGAGTACCACTAAAGAAGACGCGATGGAGTTGATCTCAAGGCTGCCTGAGGAGGTTACCTGGGAAGACATCATGTATCGCCTCTATGTGAAACGGAAGATTGAGGACGGTATTAAGGCCGCGGAAGAGGGCCGCGTCGTTTCTCACGATAAGGTGAAAGAGCTCTTTGCACGAGAATGAAGCAGCTTGTTTGGACTGACCCCGCCATTGAAGACCTTCGCGAATTACACGCCTACATAGCCAGAGACTCCGAGCTGTACGGCAGCGGATTTGTACAACGATTGATAGCGGTTGTGGAAAGACAGCTGATCACGCTGAAATGGGACGAGTTGTGCCGGAGTCAAACAATGAGAGATTCGCGAGCTTCTTTATCATAACTATCGCATAATCTATCGTCTAAAAAATGAATTTGTTGAAGTGCTTTCAGTGATCCACGGAGCAAGAGATCTGAGTGGGCTGCCGTCGGACCCGTGGGATGTTAGTTAAAGGATGATGACGGGAAAAGAAAAAACTCATATCCGTTTCAATCTGAACGGCGAGGCAGCGGAAGTAGCTTTCGCGCCGCACAAGACGCTGCTCGAGGTCCTGCGCGAGGATTTGAATTTGACGGGAACGAAGCACGGCTGCGAATTGGGCGAATGCGGAACGTGCGCGGTTCTGGTAAATGGGCGGTCGATCCTATCGTGTCTGATGCTTGGGCTGGACGCCGAGGGACAGGACGTCAAGACAATTGAGGGCATGGCCGAAGGCGCCCAGCTTCATCCGCTGCAAGTAACGTTTGCGGACACCGGGGCAGCGCAGTGTGGCTACTGCTCACCAGGATTTTTGTTGGTGGCCGAAGAGCTGCTGAAGAAAGATCCGAATCCTTCGCGCGAAGTGATTAAGGAAGCGTTGTCCGGCAATCTCTGCCGGTGCACCGGCTACATAAAGATTTACGAGGCTGTTGAGTTAGCGGCGGCGCGAATGCGCGGAGAAGAAGTGGAGCTGCCGCGAGAGAGCGTGTACGGGTTGGAATAGAACCGCACGGGAAAGTTTAAGTCCTATTTTCTTTTGGCTTTGTTCGTGCTATTTCGTGTATTTCGTGAATGGTTCCCCTGTCCACCGGTGGAACGGATCCACGAATCACACGAAAAAACACGAAATAAAAGCTGGTCGTTGAATACAAATGGCAAAGAACGGAAACAATAAGAACGGCAAGCCATTAAATGTAGTCGGCAAACCATTCCGCAAAGTCGATGCGCGGGCGAAGTGTGTCGGCCAGACGAAGTTTGCTGACGACATCGTGTTGCCGCGAATGCTCTTCTGCAAACTTCTTCGCAGCCATTTGCCTCATGCGCTTATTAAAAGCGTCGATGTGTCGAAGGCCGCAGCTTTGCCGGGGGTGATTGCAATTATCACCGGAAAGGATCTGCCTATCTCTTACGGCATCCTGCCCGTGAGTCAGGACGAACACGCGCTCTGCATCGACAAAGTTCGTTTTATCGGCGACCCCGTGGCTGCTGTAGCCGCCGTTGACGAAGACATTGCCTTCGATGCGATGAACCTGATCGAAGTCGAATACGAACCGTTAAATACAATCTCGTCGATCGACGAGGCGATTCTTATAGACGAACCTCGTATCCATGAATACGGCGACGAAGGAAACATCCACAAAAAGGTTTCGCTTGAATTCGGCAATGTAGAAGATGGTTTCGCCTTGGCGGATCTCGTGCGGGAAGACGTCTTCTTCTACGAAGGCAATACGCACTTGCCGATGGAACAACACGCTGCTGTTGGCAACTTCGATCCGGACAACAAGCTGACACTCTGGAGTTCGACACAGACTCCACACTACGTCCATCGCGCGCTGGCAAAAGTTTTGGAGATGCCGGCCAGTCATATTCGAGTCATAGCGACTCCAAACGGTGGCGGGTTTGGCGGCAAGAGTGACCCTTTTAACCACGAAGTCGTCGTCTGCAAGCTGTCGATGATGACTGGACGGCCCGTGAAGATTACGCTCACCCGCGAGGAGGTTTTCTATTGTCACCGCGGACGTCATCCGGTGTTGATGAAGGTCAAGACGGGCGTCAAGAAAGACGGCGCGATCACCGGCATGCATTTTCAGTCGTTTCTCGACGGCGGCGCTTATGGCAGCTACGGAGTCGCCAGCACGTTTTATACGGGCGCGCTGCAGACAGTCACCTACGAAGTGCCGCGATACAAATTCCAGGGACTTCGAGCCTTCACCAATAAACCGCCGTGTGGTCCAAAACGCGGGCACGGAACCCCGCAGCCCCGATACGGCCTCGAGGTTCATCTCGACAAGATTGCCGAACAACTGAAACTCGATCCGGCGGCAATGCGTCGAGCGAATCTCGTTAAGCCGAATACTGTAACAGCCAATTACCTGCGCATCGGCAGCATGGGCTTGGGCCAATGCATCGACAAGGTAGTCAAAGGCTCTAATTGGAAAAACAGGTTCTCCGGGTGGGACCAGAACAATCGAAAACTTCCCTACGGCAAAGGAATCGGCATCGCTTGCAGCTCCTACATTTGCGGCGCAGGGCTGCCCATCTACTGGAACAACATGCCGCAGTCGGGAGTCCAGCTCCGGCTCGATCGCCAGGGTGGCGTCTGCGTGATGTGTGGTTCAACAGATATTGGCCAGGGCTCAGATTCGATTCTCGCCTACATCGTGGCAGAAGTTTTAGGAATCGACCCATTTGATATTCGAGTGATCACTGCGGACACCGATTTGACGCCCGTTGACCTTGGCAGCTACTCGAGCCGGGTGACTTTGATGACCGGAAACGCTGCGATTCAGGCCGCCGAGCGCGCGCGCGAACTGCTCGTGATGGCGGTGGCGGAAAAGATTGGCGCTCCCATCGAAAATATTTCGATGGGTGAACGGCGTGTTTTCGACGTTGAGAATCCTGAAGTAGGCGTCTCATTTGCCGAAGCAGTCGTCCTTGCAGAATCTAAGTTTGGAACGATCGGGACCGTCGGATCCTACTCGCCACCACGTTCACCGGGCCGATACAAAGGCGCTGGGGTCGGTCCGTCGCCGGCCTACAGTTATTCCGCGGCGGTGGCGGAGGTAGACGTCGATCCCGATACGGGCATCGTGGTGGTCGAACGAGTGTGGATCGCACATGACATCGGAAAGTCGATCAATCCGATGCTGGTGATGGGCCAGGTTGAGGGCAGCGTCTACATGGGGCTCGGCGAGATACTGATGGAAGAGATGGTTTACCGTGCGAACCGCAACGTGGTGCACAAGTTTCCGTCGATGCTCGAGTATAAGAGTCCGACGACGATGGAGATGTGCGACGTCAAGACTTACCTCATCGAAGATCCGGATCCAAACGGACCATATGGAGCGAAGGAAGTTGGACAGGGACCGCTGCTTCCTGTGCCACCGGCAGTTGCGAACGCTGTTTACGACGCGGTCGGTGTTCGCGTGGACGAAGTTCCAATTACACCCGAGAAAGTGTTGAAGGCGCTGCGTGAAAAAGCAAAAGGCCGCGACGGGCGCTTTGGTCCGGCTTCAGTTCCATCGGTCGAATGGCCTGAACCATTACGCGTGCTGACACCAGCGGAGGGCGGCGATGGCAAAGAAATGCCAGGCGTGGCCATACATTCATAAACGTTGCCAGAGGACTTGCATGAGTAAGACAACGACATCACACGGAGACGAATTGCCTTCTCAAAACAACCTCCGCACAATCCGTATCGCTGCTCGTGGAGGCCGACGTGCTTCCTTGTTTGCAAATACCATTCGGGAGAATGCGATTGTGGGAGAAGTAAAAGTAAAGGTTAGGCTGACCAATGCCGGCGATGAAATCCTGGTTCGTCGAGGATTGCTGACGGCCGATAAAGTCCGTAGCTATGACGCTGACGCTCTGGTGGATACAGGTGCGATCCGTTCGGTTTTGCCACTTCATGTCGTTCAGCACCTGGGCCTCGCCACCGTAGGCAAGGCAAGAGCGACTTACGCGAATGACGCCTCAGGGGATGTTGATGTCAGCGAAGTCGTTGGTATTAACATTAACGGCCGGCGGACAACCGAGGAGACGCTGGTCCTCGGTTCTGAAGTGCTGATCGGACAAACCGTTCTCGAAAGCCTGGACCTACAGGTTGATTGCGCTAACCACTGCGTCGTGGGCAACCCAGCACACCCGGATCAGCCGATGATCAAGATCAAGGGAATCCTGGAGTCCAGCGGCCTATCGCGCGTGGCGGCGCATTAGAATCTATGTTTAGAAGTAACCGAGCATTTGTATTAGTTATGGCTCTCGCCTGCCTGGCAACTACTTCACCGACGCAGGCTCAAGAACAGAAACAGGTCGCAATCACCTTCGATGACCTTCCTGTCGTCTCTACGGTGCGGACTGATGAGGGATGGGCCCAAATCACCCAGAAGCTCCTCGCGACCATGAAGCGAAATAAGCTTCCTGTAATTGGCTTTGTGAACGAAGGTAAACTCTATAACGACGGTAAGCTTAATCCGCAACGAGTCGCCCTCTTGAAAGCCTGGTTAGATGCCGGATTAGAACTTGGCAATCACACTTTCTCTCACCGTTCGCTCAATTCTACGCCGTTGGCGGAATTTCAAGCTGATGTTTTGCGTGGGGAGAAAGTACTGCGCGAACTGACGAAAGCGAAACATTCAAAACTGCGTTACTTCCGGCACCCGTTCCTTCACACCGGGAGAAGTTTGGAGACTCGGCAAGCTTTTGAGTCATTCTTAAGTACGCACGGCTACACAGTGGCGCCCGTAACAATCGACAACTCCGAATGGATATTCGCGAGCGCATATGACAAAGCACGCGATGCAAACGATCCAGCCGCCATGTCGCGTGTTGCAGAGGCTTACATTCCCTACATGGAGTCTTACTTCGCCCATTTCGAAAATTTGTCTTCGAAATTGTTTGGCAGACAAATCAAACAAGTTTTATTACTGCATGCAAATGCAATCAATGCCGATCATTTTGGTGAACTGGTCGCGATGATGAAAAAGCGCGGTTACAAGTTCATCACTCTAGAAGACGCCTTGAAGGACAGTGCTTATCGTTCTGCGGATACCACAACCGGTGCATACGGAATATCCTGGATTGATCGTTGGGCGCTCACTCGGACTGTGCCTGACGGCTTTTTCAAGGGTGAACCACGAACGCCGGAGTTTGTTTTGAAGCTGGCCGGCGTCGAACGGGGATGAGATTCGATGGTCACGAAGAACAAGAAAGATGAGAAATCCGAACCTCCGCCAGACCGAAGTCGAACTTATCATGACGCGGGAGGACTATGAGGCAGGCCTAAAGCGAGGTTGGACGGAAGATGACATGCTCAAAACCGGCCGGTACAAGATGAGGCGTGGCGGGTTTCTCAAGCGTCATCCGGAATTGAAGCTTGATGAAATGAAGCGGGCTTGCGTTCAGTAAACTCTCGTAATCGTGCCGCGTCCTAGGTTTTCGCAGCAAGTCGAGGGTCGCGCAAAGGAGCGTTCGAGGCGTGGTAGAAATTCATTAGATCGTTAATGGGATGAGGACGATCATGACTAACGATGCTGAACCGCGAACACCTACGCCATACGGGAAAAGGTTCGTCGTTGACTTTGATTTGACGGTATCGCTTGGTACGGCGAGGATAAGAACGGCTTGGATGGTCAGGAACGGAGAGGAGAATCCACGGTTGACTTCCTGTTACGTTCTTTAAGGAGCAGTTATGGATGAAATCAAACTTCTAGATGTTGTGGCCCTGATCGAAGCGTTACCTGCCGAAGGCTTGCGTCGTGGCGAGGTAGGGACAGTGGTGGAAGAATGGAAGGATGGAGTATTTGAAGTTGAATTTAGCGACAATTCGGGAAAAGCGTACGCCTTCGTCGCTCTTCGCCCCGATCAATTGATGAAGCTTCATTTTCGAAAGGATGAAGCAGCGTGATTAATGAATTAGATTGTGAATGAATGGTGAGCAACAGATGGACGACGAGATTCAAGAAAACGACCTCGTGGCAGTTCTGGTTGATAAACCTGAAACTGGCTTGCATCGCGGAGACCTGGGCACCGTTGTTCAAGTCTTTGAATCGACGGCCGATCATCCGGCTGGGCTCATTGTTGAGTTCGTTAACGAAACCGGGAAGCTCGGCACCGAAACTGACATTATCGATCGCACGCAAATTGTGAAGCTGCGCATCAAGCTTGACCTTGTGGCGGCTTAACGTTCTCCCAAAAGCGAGAGCGGGCAGGGCTTGAAACGTTATGGGAAGAAGAAATGGCAAAACCCAGAGTCTTTATTAGTTCAACCTTTTATGACCTCCGTCATATCCGAGAAGACCTGGAAAGATTCATCAGAGATCTGGGGTATGAGGCCGTGCGCAACGAAACAGGAAGTATTCCATACGGCAAGGACGAATCACCCGAGACCTACGCTTACAGAGAAGTGGAGCTGTGCGACATAATCATCGCAGTCATAGGTGGCAGATTCGGCAGCGAATCTCGGCAAGAAGATGGATATTCAATCTCGCAGAATGAACTCCGGCGAGCTCTCGACCGCGGCATCCAAGTCTTCATTTTCATCGAAACGGGGGTGTTAGCCGAGTTCTCCACCTACCTTTTAAATAAGGAAAGACCTGACACCCGGTATAAGTTTGTCGATAACATAAGGATTTTTCAGTTCATCGAAGAACTTCAGAAGTTACCACGTAACAATCCGATAGCATCTTTTGAGAGGTCTGCGGATATCGTTGCTTATCTGCAGGCTCAATGGTCCGGACTATTTCAGCGGTTCCTTCAAGACCAGAAGCGCCTCTCAGAAATTCGGGTTTTGGAGGAGATGAAATCGGTCTCTTCGACGCTTAAAGCAGCTTGTCGAATTTTTGACGCAAGAGCGGCGCAGCAGCGACGATGCCGTTCGGAGTATTCTTACTGCCAACCATCCCGCGTTCCGCCGCTTCGCCGACTTGACCGGGGCTACTTATCGTGTCTTTTTCACGACCAAAGATGAACTAGACGCTTGGCTGAGTACTCGGGAATGGTCGACTGTCGCTGCAGAGCATTTGGATTTTGATAGTGTGGCAGAATGGGTCAATGAACCGCCGGAGTACATGAAACTGAGGCATCAGATTTTTGATGAGCAAAGAAAGCTCAAGCTGTTTTCCGAGCACGAGTGGGATGATAACTGGGTAACCTTAGAAACCGATCCTTCGGTAGGGGAACATTACTGACTTCCGCTGTGAATGGCCGTTTATGATGCGTCTTCCAAAATTTGAATACCGCGTGCCGCGAGATATCGCGGAGGCGGTTAAGATCATGGCCGGCACTGGTCCAGAAGGACAGTTTGTCGCGGGGGGCACAGATCTATACCCCAACATGAAGCGGCGGCAGCAGATGCCGAAGACTGTGATCTCGGTGATGCGCGTGCCGGAGTTGAATCAAATCAACGGTGACGGCAAATCGGGAATTCGCATCGGCGCTTCGGTAACACTCACTGACATTGTCGAGCATCCACTTATCAATCGCGATTACCCTGTTATAGCTCAAGCGGCCCGCACGATCTCAACGCCGATTCTTCGCAACATGGGTACGATCGGCGGCAATCTCCTCCTCGACACCCGTTGCAACTATTACGATCAGAACTACGAATGGCGCAAAGGCATTAACTTCTGCTTGAAGAAAGACGGCGACGTGTGTTGGGTAGCGCCCGGGAGTTCGAAGTGTTGGGCGGTGCAGTCTTCCGATCTGGTTCCGGTGATGGTTGCAATCGGCGCGAGGTTTCGTTTGGCATCAACCCTGGGCGAAAGAATGATCGAAGCCGCGGGTTTTTACAACGATGACGGCATCGACTATCTGAAGAAACGTCCGGACGAGTTGCTGGTCGACATTCACCTGCCCCCGATCAATGGTTGGCGGGCGTCATATCAAAAGCTTCGCCGCCGAGGAGCGTTTGATTTTCCGGTGTTAGGAGTTGCCGCGTACGTTCAGATGGAGAATAACGGTAGTGGTCGCGTTAAGGACGCACGCATAGTCCTCGGTGGAATCGCTCCGTCACCGCTCGATATCACGGATGCCGGTGACGCGTTAAAAGGTCAGCTTCTCGATCAGGAAAGCATCGAGGCAGCTGCTGAGGCCGCTTACGTCCGCGCTCGTCCCCTCGACAATACCGACTTCGTCATGAACTGGCGCAAGCAAATGGCCCGGCAATACACCATTCGCGCCCTGCGTGAGTTGCAGGCCGGCAGTTAACCCCTCGTGAAAGACATCGCCGCCATTGTTCTCGCCGCGGGGCGTTCTGAACGCATGGGCGCATTCAAGCCCCTCCTTCCATTCGGTGAGACAACTGTCATTGAGTCGTGTCTTCAGAACCTGCGTGAGGGCGGAGTTGAAACAGTCGTCGTGGTGCTGGGCCATCGCGGCGAGGAGTTGAGGGATCACCTCGCAACGTCCGGTGCCTTGTTTGCTGTAAATCTCGATCCTGAAAGTGAAATGAGCGATTCGATAGCGTGTGGTGTACGCGAGCTTTCTCAGGAGTCGAAGGCCGTTCTGATCACCCCTGCTGATTATCCGGCAGTACCGTCTGGGGTGATTTCCCAGCTTATCGGTGAATGGAAGAAAGGCCATCGCCTGGTCAAGCCGACCTGGCGAGGAAGAGGTGGTCACCCGGTCCTGGTTGACCTGAGTTTTAGAAACGAGCTACTCAATCTGGACTCCGATCTCGGGATGAAGTCTCTTTTTGACAATCGTATGGTCCAGGTAAAACGCCTGCCCGTGGACTCGAATAACGTTGCGCGCGACATCGACACGTGGGAAGATTACGCCGCATTACACAGGGAAGTCTTTGGCGTGGAACCGGCTATCCGAGCCACGGATTTGAGCGCTCGCTTTGACGACGTTAAAACTTAGCCTGGTGGCGAATAGCAAGCATATATACCGAACTTTTGAAATTCCGGTATTTACCGCAGCAATTCCGGCTTTCGCCGGGAGTCCAACTAAAAGGTTTCGCCACTCATCTAAAGCATTGCCCCACTCCCCCAGGACGGGCAAAGGAGAGAAATGCTTCAAAAATTTAGAATCCCCCTGTTAGCCGTTGTTTTGACCGGTCTGCTGGGATCTTCCCTTGTATTGGCCCAGGATCGCGGGCCAGCTGAATTTTCTTTACGCTCGATTAACGGCCAGACGATCACTTCAGACAGCTTGCGGGGCGAAGTTGTAATTCTGGCGTTTGGGGCTTCGTGGCTACCGCTCTCGAAGGCACAGTTACAGGGAATTAGAAAGCTGGCCGACGAGTACGCCAATCGTGGGGTTGTGGTTTACTGGGTAAGCACCGAGTCTGATGACCCCAAATCGAAGAACTATGCGAGCGACGCACAGCTTCGCGCGTTTGCTGAAAAATACGGCCTTAAGGTAACCGTGCTGCGGGACCCTGATGGTGCAGTGTCCAGGAAGTTTGGCGTCGACCAGTTGCCGTCGATAGTAATACTGGATAAGAACGGTAATCCTGACGGCGAACCTATTGGCGGGCTCGATCCGCAAGGCAACCTGGCGAACCAACTCGCCTCGCGACTGGTTAGAGTCCTCGACTAATCGTTATTGAACCAGCTTCTTAAGGGCTGCCTTTCGCGAGGCGGCCCTTTTTCTGTGGCTCTTAATCATCAAGTCAACTTTCACTAAATTTCAAGGAAGCCTCCGCATCCGGCGCTACCGAACTCCGCTCTCTTCAGCCCCCACCTCACTTGCTCCAATGCTCGGAATCTAATAACTTGCATACAAAGTTTGGAGCCAAATCCTATGCAGCTTATTAACCCGGAATCACTCGGGCGACCCCGCGGCTATGCAAACGGCGTTTTGTGCAAACCTGGCGGCCAATTGCTATTTGTGGCCGGCCAAATTGGCTGGGATGAAAGGCAAACGATTGTCAGCGAAGACTTCGTTGAGCAGTTTGATCGCGCGCTTGAGAATGTGCTGACGGTCGTCAAGGAAGCCGGTGGGCATTCCGGCGATATAGCGCGGATGGCTGTATACGTTACCAACAGGCTTGAGTATCTCGAACATACGCGCAGCATTGGCGAGCGCTATCGAGCACGCATGGGGAAACACTTTCCGGCGATGACGCTGGTTGAAGTGAAAGGTCTACTCGACCCGGCGGCTAAAGTGGAAATTGAAGCGGTAGCTATTCTAAGTTCTTAGCTTCCACACCAACTGTCATGCATTTGAGACTTACTGCTTCAGGCGCCGTCCTGTTACTAATCCTGATCGGAGGAGCCTGTTCGGTGCTCCGTCAGAAACAGGCGTTAACCTGGCACTTGCTCCTCGAGGTCGATGCCCCACTGCCTCAAAGAGACGAGGCGGTAAAACAGACCGTGAGTGTCATTGAACGGCGTTTAGATGGTGCGAACGTGCACAGTTTTACCGTAGTGGCTCAGGGCACTCCCCCAAACGGACAGATCCTGGTGAACCTTCCTGATGTCGCTGATCGTGAGCGATTGACGAAGTTAATTACCAGCGGTGGCTTGTTGGAGTTGGTATCTGTTGTTAGCCCGCCTAATCCCGCGCCTGTGCAGATACATCCCTCCAGGGAGGCTGCTCTGGCTTCTCTCGGAAGTGCGGTTCCCGAGAATCGGCGTGTGCTCCCTTACCTCGACCGCAGCGACCCTCTACGCGACGAGCAAAGCCCTTCAGCAAACCCGCAACCGAGCGAGTGGGTAGTGGTTGAAACGCCCGCTATCGTGAGCGGACCTGACCTGCGTAATGCACTCGCTGCTCCATCGAGAATCAGCTCCGACGGCTATCTGATTCACTTCTCGCTGAAGCCCGAAGGCGCTGACAGGTTTGCAACCTGGACCGGCGCCCACATTAATAGCTATCTCGGGGTAGTGCTCAATGGGGATGTTAAATCGATAGTCTATATCAAGAGTCAAATTGGTGATCAGGGCGAGATCGCCGGACGATTCACGAAACTGCAGGCGGAAGATCTGGCGCTCGCTCTGCGCACTGGCGCGCTGCCGGCGCCTCTAAAGATCGTTAGGGTCGGAAATAACGAAAAGTAGTGTGCGCGACGCTAAATGAAAAACCCAACAAGCTTTCTCTTTGAACTCACCGATACCGGCATTGCAACCATAACGCTGAATCGTCCTGAGCGTCTCAATGCGTTGACTTTCGAGGTTTATCGCGAGTTAACCGACACCTTCATGGCGTTGCGAGATGAAGCAGACGTTCGCGTGGTTGTCATAACCGGGGCGGGACGGGCCTTCTGTTCGGGTGGAGATGTGCACGACATCATCGGCGAGCTCTTTGATCGCGACATCGAAGGATTGCTTGAGTTTACTCGAATGACGTGTGAGCTGGTGGGGAATATCCGTGCGCTTCATAAGCCGGTTATCGCCAGTCTTAACGGAACGACAGCTGGTGCAGGAGCTTGTATAGCACTGGCGTCAGACATTCGCATCGCGAGTGAAGAGGCCAGGATCGCTTTCTTGTTCGTTAAAGTTGGCCTTTCTGGCGCGGACATGGGTGCAGCCTATTTGCTGCCGCGCGTGGTCGGTCTTGCGAAGGCCACGGAACTACTCTATACGGGTGATTTCATTTCCGCCGCAGAGGCCGAGCAAATTGGGCTGTACAATCGGGTCGTCACAGCTGAGAATCTAGCCACAACAACAAGAGAGATCGCGGAGCGTTTGGCGAGGGGCCCCGGCTTCGCTCTGGCTAAGACCAAAGAGATGCTTAATCGTGAGTTGGACATGAATCTAACCGCAGCTCTGGAGTGTGAAGCGCAGGCACAGGCGATTTGTATGCAGCACCCCGATTATCGCGAAGCGTACGAAGCGTTTGTCGCGAAACGAGAACCGAAGTTTCAGTGACTTGAACTTTGTTCCTGGTACTTAGTTCTTTGTAAAATCGACAAAGCACTAAGTACAAAGATTTAAGCTCAAAACTACCAGGTTCGCACTTTGTAATCATGCCCGATAAATTCATTGAACAACTTCCCTTCCTGGCAGCGGAACATCGCAGTCTCGCGGCCGACCTCGACACTTTTGTTGAACAGGAAATTGACGGAGCGGCGGACGAAGAAGGCGATGTAGATGCACGGCTTCGAGAATACGTCGGCAGTTTGGGCCAGGCAGGCGTGTTGGAATTTGTAGTTGCATCGGCCGGCAGGAAACCTGACGTTCGCGCGATGTGTTTGATTCGCGAGACACTTTCCTATTCCTCCGCGCTCGCCGACCTCGCTTTCGTAATGCAGGGACTCGGCACCTACGCCATCAGCCAGGCGGCACCCGAACACGTGCGTGACTTTTGGGTTTCGCGGGCGGCCGAAGGCAAAGCTGTCGCAGCCTTCGCGTTAACTGAACCTGAGGCGGGGTCGGACGTGTCGGCAATCAAGACTACGGCTGAGCGTGACGGCGACCAGTATGTGATTAATGGCACCAAGCGCTTTATCTCCAACGCCGGTGTGGCGGACTTCTATACCGTGTTTGCAAAAACCGGGACCGAGGCTAACGGCCGCGCTTCGTTGTCAGCGTTTGTGGTTGGCGCAAAGTTACCGGGCTTCCGGGTGGTCGAACGGACGCCGATGATTGCCGCACATCCAATCGGACAGATTGAATTTAAAGACTGTCGCGTTCCCGCCGAAGATATGGTCGGCAAAGAAGGCGATGGATTCCTGTTGGCCATGCGAACGTTGGATATGTTCCGGCCAAGTGTGGGTGCGGCAGCTTGCGGTCAGGCGCGGCGTGGACTCGACGAAGCAGTCGCCTACGCGAAGAACCGCAAACAATTCGGGCGGGTACTGGCGGAGCACCAACTCGTACAGGAAAAACTCGCCGACATGATTACTGAGCTGGACGCGGCGCGGCTCCTCGTCTATCGCGCTGCATATTTGAGGGACACCGGAACAGGGCGTGTCACACGCGAGTCAAGCGAAGCCAAACTCTTCGCTACTGAAGCAGCCGGTCGGATTATTGATCAGGCAGTTCAGATTCACGGCGGCGCGGGACTTGTGCGCGGCAGTGTCGTGGAACGACTCTATCGAGATGTTCGCGCGTTAAGGATTTACGAAGGGACGTCTGAGATTCAGAAACTGATCATCGCCAGCCAGTTATTGAAGGGGTAGACAAAAAACACCGCCAGGACGCTAAGGCCGCCGAGACTCTGGATTAAGCTCGGCGCTCCTGGCTTCTTGGCGGTTATAGGTTTTTCAGAACGCGTAATGAAAATAAACATTATCGGCGGCGGGCCGGCAGGAATGTACTTCGCAATCCTGATGAAGAAGACCGACCCGTGTCATAAGATTGCCGTCTACGAACGCAACGGCCCTGACGACACCTTCGGATGGGGGGTGGTGTTTTCAGGCAAGACCCTGGCAAATTTGCGCGCGGCTGACGAAGAATCTCACGCCGAAATCACGCGAAGTTTTGAGGCTTGGGACAATGTTGATGTGGTCCATCGCGACCAGAAGATCTCGATTCATGGAAACAGTTTTTCCGGCATCGCTCGCCTGGACCTGTTGAAGATTTTGCAGCGACGCTGTGAAGAGCTCGGCATCGCGTTGGTTTTCAGTCGCGAGATGTCGGACATTGACTCCATGCGAGCCAGCTGTGACTTGCTCGTAGCGGCTGACGGAGTAAACAGTACAGTTAGAAAGCAGTATGCAGCTCAGTTCGCTCCGGCGCTTGATGTTCGTCCCAATCGCTATATCTGGTATGGCACAAACAGACTTTTTCATGGACTGACGCTTACGTTCCGGGGAAACGAAGCCGGTGTTTTTGCCGCCCACTCATACAAGTTTAGTAAAACCACCAGCACATTCATTGTTGAATGCGATCAGGAAACCTGGGAAGCATCCGGCTTCGCCAATCTCGATGACGCACAAACCCGAGCTTACATCGAGAAGGTTTTTGCTTGCGATCTGGAGGGGCAACCGCTTCTCTCGAACAACTCGAAGTGGATCAACTTCCTGCTGGTAAAGAATCAGCACTGGAGTTTCGAGAATGTGGTTCTGCTCGGTGATGCGCTACACACGGCTCATTTCTCGATAGGTTCGGGCACAAAGTTGGCCATTGAAGATGCGATTGCGCTGCACAAATGTTTTCAGAAGTCAGTTGATGTCCGCTCTGCTTTGGCTGATTTTGAATCAGTTCGCAAACCTGTAATTGAAGCGTATCAGTCGGCGGCTTTTGAAAGTATGCGCTGGTTCGAGAATGCGCGGGAGTTCATGAACCTTAGCCCTATTGAGTTAGCGTACGCGTTGATGACCAGGAGCGGGCGGGTTGACTACGAAGACCTGAAGCGCCGCGACCCGGCGTTTATTGCCGCACACGTCGCCGCCGGCGAGAGGTAGCTGAAAGGTTGCAACGGAATCAGATTCAATGAATTAGTTTACCCACGGAAGAGCGGGGGCGAGCCCACCTTCCCAACCTCTAACTATTTAGAGTTTACAGATTACTGCCGCCGGCCCTCCTGCCGCCCGCTTCCTGCCGCCTGCCTCCTGCCAGCTGCCACCTATCTCTTCCACTTCGGCGCCAGCAGCCGCCTTGTTCCGCCATCGACCGTTGCTATTCCCGGTTCATCCAATTCCACCCGGTCCCAAAGCTTGCAGGTTACCGCACGGTGAGCCTGGTCCAGCGCTTCGCAATAGTTCGTGTAGGTACAACGCCTGACTTCCTCGCCCTGCCCGAGTTTCACTTTCATAAACCAGTCGGGATCCGCCAATGCCTGACGCGCGAGACCAACGATGTCTGCGTCGCCGCTTTCCAGTATTGATTCCGCCTGTTCAAACGTACTGATGCCCCCGGTGGCAACAACCGGTGTCTTAAAACCTGCAGCACGCACTCCACGCTTTATGTCAGCAACCAGAGGCAGGCTGCGCAGAAATGGTCCCGCCTCGTCCGAAAGCACTGTTGGCATGCATTCATAACCACTCTGGCCCGTGTATGGGTAAACAGCCTGGCCCACCTTTGGCTGCTGCGCGTCTTCAAACTTTCCGCCCTTCGAGACCGAGAGAAAATCAAAGCCAGCCTTAGCAAACTCAACACCGAAGTAGACCGCGTCGTTGATACGATTACCTCCAGCGATCACCTCATCCCCCAGAAACCTTACCCCAACTACATAATCATCCCCGACTTCCTGCCGCACCGCCCGAAAAACCTCAAGCGGCAGTCGTACGCGGTTTTCCTTTGGTCCACCGTAACCGTCTTTGCGAACATTCAGCGCGCTAAGGAATCCCGCCATCGTGTACGCGTGCGCGTAGTGGAGTTCAACGCCGTCGAAACCCGCTTCGCGGGAACGACCTGCAGCGTCAGCAAATATTTCTGGTAACACGTCTGGAAGCTCGCCGATGTGGGGCAGGTCGGTGTCAGTTACTGATTCACGGTAGCCGAATCGCAGAGCCTCCAGCTCGCGAGCGTCGAGAATCTTTTCAACGACTTCATCGGGAGCGCCTGAAATATACTGTCGCAGCTCGGTTTCAGTCGCGTTCAGCCATCCTGAATTGCTGGTAACATCGACGAGCGCACTCCGATGTCGATCTGTGATTTGCAGAAACCGCTCGAAATACTTATTCGGCTCCGGGCGTCGCTTCACGCTTAGGAAGTCAATGATCTGTATGAAGAGTTTCGTGTGTCCTTCGCTCGCCTCGCGGACGGTCTCCACCAGCTTCTTCAATCCAGGAATAAACCGATCGTGGCCAATGCGCAGGAGTGGGCCGCTGGGAATATCTCGAACACCTGTTGCCTCTACGACTATTACCCCCGGTCTTCCTTCGGCAAAACGCCAGTACCAATCAAGGTTTTCCTGCGTCACAAAGCCATCGTCTGTCGCCCGCCAGGGAACCATCGCCGGTACCCACGTTCGGCTTTCTGCTTCGATCGGCCCGATTCTAATGGGTTGAAAAAGGCGAGACGCTGCAGCCTCTGCGGCTGTCGGCCAGCGGGCGTCAGGAATCTGGTGCCGGATCGGATTCTTGAATTTCCACATTTTGAGGTCTCTACCACTACTAGAAAAACGCCATGCGAGCAAGCGACCCAATGGAAAACTGTAGGGGCGTCCCTCCGTGGGCGCCCCCTTCCTCGGCGTGACGAGGGGCTTCCACGGAGGGGCGCCGCTACAGCGCTATAAACCACCAGGCTTCCAACCAAGCCTGCTTTAACTAAGGCCTCTGTGTTAAATTGGTTGGACTTTCAAATACCTGGAGTAAACCGTTTTGAGTGACGATCTTCTTAAGTGGCGGCTTGAGTTTCCGATCCTGGGAAAGACCGTCTATCTAATCTCCCACAGTCTCGGCGCAATGCCGCGCGAGACATTTACGCGCCTGACGGAGTATGCCGAAACCTGGGCGACACGCGGCGTGAGGGCTTGGGCTGAAGGCTGGTGGGACATGCCGCTGACGACCGGCAACGAGGTCGCGCGAATCATCGGCGCTGACCCCGATACCGTAGTCATGCATCAGAATGTTTCGATTTGCCAGTCGCTCATTCTTTCCTGCTTCGAGCCCACACCAAAAAGAAACAAGATCGTTTATTCGGAACTGAATTTTCCGTCAGTGATGTATGTTTACGAGGCTCACGCTCGCGGAGAAAAACTGCGCATCGAGACTGTGAAGTCGGATGACGGGATCACCGTACCACTCGATCGTTTTCTGGAAGCCATCGACGAAGAAACCCTGCTGGTTCCCTTCTCTCACGTGCTTTTCAAGAGTGGTTTCCTGCAAAACGCAAAGGCCATCACCGACCGAGCGCATGAAGTCGGCGCGCGAGTCGTGCTCGACTGTTATCAATCGGCCGGAACAGTTCCTTTCAACGTCAAGGATTTGAATGTTGATTTCGCGACCGGCGGCTCGGTCAAGTGGCTTTGCGGAGGTCCTGGCGCGGGCTACCTTTACGTGCGTCCCGATCTTCACGACCAACTCGAACCCAAGACAACGGGTTGGATGGCCCATGAACAACCGTTTGCATTCGATACCGACCTTCGTTATGCGACAGGCATCAGAAGGTTTCTCCATGGTTCGCCGGCGATTCCGGCCCTCTACGCCGCACATTCCGGTTATCAGGTCATCAACAGCGTGGGCGTCGAAAATATCAGGCAGAAGAGCATCAGACAGACGACCCGACTAATCGAACTCGCGGAGGAAGCCGGCTTTAACGTGACGAGCCCGAAGAATGCCGCAGACCGCGGAGGCACAATCACTGTCGGACATCCGGACGCTGGGGCGATTGCAACTGAACTGATCAAACGAGAGATCATCGTCGACTATCGCCCGGGCGCTGGAGTGCGAATCTCACCGCACTTCTACAACACCGATGAGGAAATGGAAGTAGTAATTAACGAGATGAAAAAGATTCGCGACACGCGATCTTATGAGTCGGCGGGGAAAGTTGGCGCCGCCTTCTAGATTCAAAGAGGACACGCAGTGAAGCAATTCCTCGAATCCCAGGACTTTCTCCAAACTGTCATCGATGAGGCGGAGATGAACAGCCAGGGAGCACAGCAACTGGCTGCGGGCCTTAGTGACATTCAACTCAGTTGGACGTCGTCCCCAGACAGATGGAGCGTCGCACAGTGTCTCGATCACCTGGCGGTAACGAGCAGGCAATTCAATACTTACTTCACCACGGCAATAAAGCAGGGTCGCGAAAAATGGCCGGTCACGTTAGATGTGCCGTACAGACCCAGCTGGGTCGGTGGTTGGCTTATCAAGCAAGTCGTTCCCGAGACGACCAGGAAAGTACCGTCGCCGAAACTTTTCCGGCCATCTCAATCAGCCGCGATTGAAGGAGCGTTGGAGAAATATTTAAAACAGCAAAAAGAGTTCTTAGGCTTCGTGGGCGAAACCAGGGGAATCGATTACAACAAAGTAAGATTGCGGTCGCCGGTCACCCCATTGATGCGTTACAGCCTCGCCGACGCTTTCGTGGTTACTGTAGTTCACGGCTGGCGACACCTGGCCCAGGCAAAGAGAGTTCGTGATACGGCCGGCTTCCCTGCATAACCGATATATGTCCAAAGACTACGGCAAGAATTCGCTGCTTTCCTACAACTCATACCTAAAGGTCCAGGATTTGATCGGGCTTCAGCAATGCCTTTCTGATCCGAAACATCACGACGAGTTGTTGTTTATTACGGTCCATCAGGCTTATGAGCTCTGGTTTAAACAGATACTTCATGAAGTCGATGCTGCCGGCACTTTGATGGGCGAAGATCGCCTTGCGGCGGCTGCGTATGCGATGAGGCGCGTCGTCGAAATTGAAAAACTGTTAATCAACCAGATCCATATTCTTGAAACGATGACGCCAATCAATTTCCTGGGTTTCCGGGACGAGCTGAACCCGGCTAGCGGCTTTCAATCAATGCAGTTTCGAGAGATTGAATTTGCCTCGGGGCTCAAAGACGAGAAGATGCTTAGGGAATTTCGCGATGATGAATTCGCCTATGGTCGTTTGCGTGCGCGCTTCGAAAACGTGTCGTTGCGTGAAGCATTTTTTGCAGCCATCACAAAACGTGGATTTGAGGCTCCGGCGCTCGACGAGTCGGTGGATCAAGATGAACATAAGAAACGCTACGGCAAGCGAACCAGGGCCGTGTTGGAGATTCTTACCCATTTTGAAGATCGGTTTGAAGAATTTCACTTAGCGGAAGTATTACTCGAACATGACGAGTATTTTTCGCTCTGGCGCTCGCATCACATCAAAATGGTCGAACGTATGGTGGGAACTAAACGAGGAACCGGCGGTTCAGAAGGCGTCGGCTATCTGCGGAGTACTCTCGACAAAAAGTTTTTTCCCGAACTTTGGGAGGCGCGCACATACCTTGATACCAAACATGGCGATGGTGGATGTCCCTTTGCCAAAGAGTGAACGCTACGTTTCGGACTAGCACCCTGGACTCTCTGTATGGGACGTGAACGAAGACGGTCTCCGCGAATTAACGTGAACCTACCGGCACGCTGGGAGGGTGCTGCATCACTCCTCGACGCCGATGTCACTAACCTAAGCCTGCACGGCTGTTTTGTACTCAGCGGCGGAATGGTGGAAAACAAAGAACTGGTTCGAATAGAGATCATGTTTCCCGACGAAACAGAGATCTCTGCCTGGGGTGAAGTGGTTGATGCCGCGAATGAGATCGGATTCGCGGTGCAATTCACTTCGATACCAGATGATGAACGTAAGCGTTTGGAACAGTTTTTGGCCCAGGAATTGGCGGCCGCTGAACGCCAACAACAATGAAGTAACGAGCGCCTCTAATAAACACCAGGACAATGTCGGTCTCATTTCCCGAACGCTTCAACATGGCGGAATACTTCCTCTACCACAATCTGGAGGAGGGCCGGGAAAACAAAGTCTGCCTGTATTTCGAAGACAAAAAGTTCACGTATGGCGACACTGCTCGGATGTCGAATCGTGCGGGAAACGCGCTGCGCGAACTGGGGACAGATGTTGAGGATCGCGTCCTAATCGTTTTACCGGATTGTCCGGAGTTTGTTTGGACGTGGTTTGGTGCGGCGCGAATTGGTGCCGTAATCACCATGGTTAATCCGCTGCTGCCTGCAGAGGACTACAAATACTATCTCGAATACACCCGCGCCCGCGTCGCTGTCATCCCGCAAACACTGGCCGAGAGTTTTCGTGAAGTCGCAAATAGTTCCGCATACCTCAGAGCGGTGCTCGTCGTCAACGAAAGCGGCGCGCTCCTTCCTCGTTATCAAGATACTCACACGGAAAAAGAGGCAGCTCTCGGTATGACGCGCCGTGAGCCAAAGTTCGTGTCTTTTAATGAGATTGTTGAAGCGCAATCGGATGAGTGCCAACCCGCTGATACGCATTGCGACGACCTCGCGATCTGGCTATTTACATCCGGTTCGACGGGCCATCCTAAAGGGGCCGTCCACCTCCAACACGATCTTCCGTATAACACCGAAGTCTTTGCCAAGGGCACGATTGGTGTCAACGAAGAGGATCTGACGTTGTCGGTGCCTAAACTTTTCTTTGGCTACGCCACCGGCACAAACTTGCTGTTTCCATTCGCGGTCGGCGGCGCAACCGCGCTCTTCGCCGAACGCTCGACGCCCGAGAAGCTGTTTGAAGCAATAGAAAGATATCGGCCTACGATCCTGACCACCGTGCCCACCATGATTAACTCAATGCTCAATTCCGGAGACCTCAGCGGGCATGATCTATCGAGTCTGCGATTCTGTTATTCAGCCGGTGAGGCTTTGCCGATTGAGCTCTACGAACGTTGGCAGAAGATTGTCGGCGTGGAGATCTTCGATGGCATTGGCTCTGCTGAGATGTTTCATATCTACATTTCAAACCGGCCCGGTGATGTGAAACCCGGAAGCCTTGGCAAGGTTGTGAACGGTTACGAAGCGAGAATCGTAGATGCAGACGGGAGGGAGGTCCCGGCGGGAGACATGGGCACTCTTCGTATCAAGGGTGACTCCGCGGCGCTCTGTTATTGGAATGCACACGAGAAGTCGAAGGAAACCTTCGCGGGAGATTGGTGCACGACCGGTGACCAGTTTCACGTCGACGAGGAAGGGTATTATTGGTACCACGGACGCACTGACGACATGCTGAAGGTGTCGGGAATCTTCGTGGCCCCCGCTGAGATTGAAAATTGTCTGCTCCAGCATGAGTCAGTGCTGGAATGCGCGGTCATCGGCGCTGACGGAGGCGACGGACTTGTCAAACCAAAAGCGTTCGTGGTTCTTAGGGAAGAGCGAGCCTCGACCGATTCGCTGGCCGAAGAACTAAAAGAGTTTGTAAAGACACACCTGGCGGTTTACAAGTATCCGCGCTGGATCGATTTCGTAACTTCCCTCCCAAAAAACGACCGCGGCAAGATAGACCGCAAACTACTCAAGCAACTCTAACGCAAACTGGATCAACCGTAACGCAAACTGTTAGTTTGCGGACCTGGCTGAACAAGCCACAGATACTACTCAAGTATGCAGCGGTAGGTCCGAAAACTAACAGTTGCGTTACGCCAAATTAGTCGCGGCGGCTTCCAGTCAATCGCAATAGGAAGAAGAAGAGGTTGATGAAGTCGAGGTAAAGCGACAGGGCCCCAACCACCGCATACGAACCCACCCGGCCATCCGGTAGTGATACCGCCATCTGTTTCAGACGCTGAGCATCCCAGGCTGTTAGTCCCGTAAAGATCAACACTCCTATCACCGAAATAACGAATTGCAGCGCGTCGTTTTGCCAAAACAGGCCGACGACCATCGCAATGATTAGTCCAATCAAGCCCATGAAAAGAAACTGGCCCCAGCCCGCCAAGCTCCGTTTCGTCACCGTGCCGAAGAATGCCATTCCTCCAAACATTCCTGCCGTAATGATAAATGTGGAAGCGATGGAGGAGCCGGTATAAACCAACAGAATGACGGAGGTTGTGACGCCTACGAGAGCTGAATACAGCATGAATAGCCCGGCCGCTGTTGCTGGCGCCATATGTTCTACGCGCGCCGAGAGATAAAAGACCAGACCAAGCTGAGCAATTATCAATACCCAAAACACAATGCGGTTAACGATCACAGCTTCGATTAGGGCCGGGGAAGAAGCCACCACATAAGCTGTTACCGCTGTAATCAGCAAACCCACAAACATCCATCCGTAGACCTTACTGAGGAATGCGCCTACTCGCTCGTCGCGCACGTCAACAGGCAAAAATGGCACTTCCCTGTCGGGGTTTCTATTCAAAGAGTTTTGATTCCAGCTCATATAATTCCTTTCAGCCGCTCAATCTAAATCCTCCGGCAACCGCGATGTCCAATTGTACCAGTCTTCCGTAAGTTTATCCGCCACACCGGTGGACAATGCAGCTTCAGCAATTCGCGCACAAACAAAATGCGCCCGATAGTGGGTGGACACTCCATTCAATGGTCTTTTCGCCCTTCCCCGGTAGGAGTCAAAATACCAAGGCGAAGTAAACGCCGGGCACGGTTTACGATTTCACTCTTAGCGATTTACTATCGATTACTATGAAAGCCATTCAAGTTTTCAAACCCGGCGGGCCAGAAGCGCTTACTCACGTAGACCTTCCGATCCCAGAGCCCAAAACAAATGAAGCGGTCGTCGAGATCAAAGCGGCTGGCGTCAACTTCATTGACGTTTACTACCGCGAGGGTCGTTATCCCGCGCCACTTCCCTTCACCGTGGGCCAGGAAGGCGCCGGTGTTGTAACCGCTGTCGGCTCTGACGTGACAAATCTCAAGGTTGGAGATCGCGTGGCTTACACGGGCGTGCTAGGCAGTTACGCTGAATATGCGGCCGTGCCCGAAGACCGACTGGTGGGAATTCCAAATGACCTGGACTTCAAACAGGCGGCGGCCGCAATGCTTCAGGGAATGACCGCGCATTACCTGAGTCACAGTACTTATCCGATCAAGCAGGGCGACACTGTATTAATTCATGCAGCTGCCGGCGGTGTCGGGTTGCTACTTGTACAGATGGCTAAACATTTGGGCGCACGCGTAATCGGAACTGCTGGTTCTGAGGCTAAAGCCCAACTTGCTCGCGACGCCGGAGCCGACGAAGTAATTCTTTACACCACCCAGGACTTTGAGTCTGAAACCCAGCGGCTCACTGATGGGAAGGGTGTCGACGCCGTTTATGACGGCGTGGGTAAAACAACGTTCGAGAAAGATCTCAACGTTCTTCGCCTGCGTGGTTACCTGGTTCTGTACGGTGCCTCGAGTGGCGCAGTACCGCCATTCGATCTGATGCTTTTAAACAAGAAGGGGTCGCTTTACGTCACTCGTCCAAGCTTGCATCATTACGTTCACACCCGCGAAGAGCTCGAGAAACGATCCGGCGACGTTCCTGGAGATGATTGCACAAGGAAACCTCAAACTTCGGATTCACAAAACCTATTCGCTAGCCGAAGCTGCAACCGCGCACCTCGATCTTGAAGGAAGAAAAACGACCGGAAAGCTGTTGTTGATACCGTAACAGAGTCAAACTGTGGAAAGGTCTTACTTGCGCTCCGCCATTGCTTGTTGAAGCCAGGCTCTCGCAGACTTTCCCTCGGCGATGAGGTTTCCGGTCTTGTCGTAAACTTTTAGATACGGAACGAAGTTAACGCCGTGTTGCGCTGCGACAGGTGTGTTCCACCCGCCAATGTCCATAAAGACGACTTGCATATCAGGAGCTTGCGCGTTGACTGTGTCCATCACCGGCGTGAGTTTGCGACAAGCTGGGCACCAATCAGCGTAAAAGTAAACGATACTGACGCGCCCCTGACCCAAATACGCGCGATAGTCAGCATCCTGGCCTGGCGTATTGAAAGGCTTAGCCGTTGGCTTTGGTAATGAGCGAAAATTCCTCGGATCCGCTGCCAGGTTGGGTGCAGACGTTAGTCTGGCAAACCCAAGATCTTCGGTTTGAAGTGATCGTCCGTTCCCTGATTTGTATGCTGTCTGCGGAGCACGTTTAGCTCCTTGAACACGTCGCCATTCCCACGGAGGCATTGGTGTTCCGTCCTGCCAGAGACCCCGCATCTCACCGCGCGCAAGTTGTTCTGCTTCTGAGTAAAGATTGCGTTCTGTTTCGGAGAGGCTGCGGCCGTTCGACTTGTCATGCCATGCCGCACCATCTCTAATTACCTGCAAGCCGATGTCGCTTTGGTTACACCGTATCTTCCCGATTACATGGTCTGATTCCAGTTGACTGAAGTCGAGCTCAACCGGCTTGTTGAGGACCAGGTAGGCGAGGTGCTGACGCGACGCGTCGCCAAAGTCCTGCTCCAGTTCAGGAGCAGCCACCCCAAGAAGAAAGACAGTAAACTTTCGCCCGCCGCTTAATACAATTACGCTTTGGCCATCGCGGACCTCGGTTACTATGCCGCGTAATACCACAGCCTTCGCCGGTTGAACTGCGATAAGCATTAGGCACGAGATGAGAAATAGGCTAACTGTTTTCATGATGATCCCAGGGTTGAAGCGCCAGACGCTGCCGAAGGTCTTCAGATTTAGGAAGGGCTACTGTTGGACTTGTGAGGGTCTAGTGGAAAGCTGATGGTCTAACTTAAGACCTTGTGGATTAAAAGGCTTCAAACTGGAGATTGTCAATCAAAATGTCAGAACGCCTCGGAAATCCAGCGCTTCTGCCAAGGTTCTCCCCAACGCGACAATCAAACTATTGACGCGGCCAAATCGCAGACATTAGTATTTATCGAGCGTTCCGGCCCTCAGACCACCTTCCGGAGACGGCGGCCCCGCCGACGAGCAAGTCGTATCCGTCCAGGATGCGAATCCAGTCACCTCAACCAAAGGACCAATTCGATGAGCGCACAAGTTGAACTATGGCGTGTCAGCACGGCTGAAGGAGAGTTTGAAGCCGATCTGGAAACCCTGAAGCAGTGGATTGCCGAAGGCTGCGTTTTGCCAACAGACAAAGTGAGCAAAGGAAGCCTCAACTGGATAGAGGCTGGCAGAGCTCCAATGCTCAAGGCCGCATTCAGCGGCGAGCGAGTTCCGTTGGCCGTTGTGCTGCCCGCCGAGCCCGCTGCGATTCATCATGAACAGAGCCAGCCTGATGAAGTTCCCGCGCCGTTGGCTGCGGAACCGAGTCATGCCCATCCGCTGCCTCTTACACCGGTCGTTAGCCAACCACTAAACGGCGTTTCCTGTCACAACCATCCTGACGTGCCCCCAGTTTACATTTGCCGAATAGGCGGTGAATTGTTTTGTAACGAATGCACGTCAGTCGTAAGGACAATAAGGCTGTGTCCGCTGTGCGGCGATCTCTGCATGCCTTATGAACAGGTTAAGACTAAAGCTGTCAGCAGGGAATTTCAAGCCGCAGGTTTTGGGTTTGCAGACTTCGCGCGCGCTGTTCGCTATCCGTTTCAACACAAAGTGGCATTATTGTTCGGAGCCCTTGCGTACGGATTATTGCTCCTCGGTGGTTTCCGGACGGGAGTAATTGCCTACGTCATTCTCTTTGGTTGCATGTCGCATGTAATCAGCCAGGTTGCCTGGGGCAGACTAGACCGTAGCTTCATGCCGGAGTTCAGCGAATTCTCATTATGGGAAGATCTGGTCCAACCAATCTTTCTGGGAATAGGCATTACGATTGTAAGCTGGGGACCGGTAATCGTTTTGTTCCTCGCACTCCTTCTTGGGGTGATGAGCGCTGTGCCTGGCGTTTCCCCGTTGGGCACGCCTGTCGGCGCCGCAGCCGAACAACCAGGGCCCACCGGAGAGGGTCTCGATGCACTTCTGGATCCCAATGCCGATCCCGCCAAACTTGAAGAAGCGAACAAGAAACTGAACGAGCTCAGACCCGGCGCCGATATCAGCAGGGAGGCTGAGCGAACCAAGAACCAGGACGATCCAACCTCGGGAATTCAGATGCTGCTGCCATACCTCGGAGCAGGTATCGCTTTGGCGGTGCTCCTTTTAATTGCAATAGCCTGGGCTATCTTCTACTACCCAATGGCACTCGCTGTGGCAGGTTACACGCAGAGCTTTGGTTCTGTTATCAACCCGTTAGTAGGTTTGGACACGATACGACGTATGGGCGGCACTTACTTCAAGGCTTTTGGCATGGTCTTACTAATACAGCTCGTGGCATTCGTGGTTAACATTATGGTTGCTTTCGTCACCGCGCCTTTGGCTCTGCCGTTCTTCGGAAACCTTCCGGCCAAGTTTATCGACGGGACGTTCACGTTCTATTTCAATCTGGTGATCGCGTGTCTACTGGGGCTTTCGCTTTACAAATGCGCGGACCGATTGGGAATAAGTGTGGACTAGTCTTCACTAAGCATCCGCAGTCCCTGGCCCGCGCGCCAGCTGTTAAACACCAAAGCTGAGAAGCCGGCAGAGATACCGGTTGTTCGTGACCGTCTCTTGCCACGAACCGCGTCCGATTATCCTTCCCTGCCGGCCACTCCGCTTCTCGTTTACCTGGTCTTCTTCTGGGCTCCAGCTTCCGCCTTCTTGGCGGTATCCTGTTTTAGTTTTTCAGCAGCCCTCTCGTAGTTTGTCTTGAATATCGCCGCATTCGGGTCTTTGTTCTGTTGCCCAAGCGCCTGCGCTTTTTCGTAGAGAGGCGCGGCCAGATCAATTCGCCCCGTCCTTTCGTAGGCTTCGGCCAAACTGTCGTAAACATTTGCGGAATCAGGATAGCGCTCAACGTTCATCTTGAAGACCGCGATTGCCTGTTCGTTTTGATCGCCGAAAAGGTGCTGGTAACCAATCTGGTTAATAAGCGCCTCAGGGACCGGGATTGTGTATCGGAATTTGTCTGAAAGCTTTTGGTAATGCTCCTCCGCACCTTTCATCCCACCGGCTACGGTTCCCATGTTGGGGTCTCTCGGTATTTGCCATCCCGCATAGACCTTGCGTAAACCAAAGTAGTGACTGCGTAGGACCACAGAGCCGTGATCCTCGTCTGGCCATTGCTGCGCCTCCCATTCAAAACCCTTGACGGTATTTTTCGCGAGCACTTGCTGCATCTGGTGGAAGCCGTCCTCAATTGGGCCCGGCTCGTTGCCTAGCGTCATGAAAAGTGTCGCGTTTAAATCTTTGCGCGCTTTGAAAAAATCTTCGGCGCGTTTGACAGTTATTTGGTTGTCCCACTGCAACGATGGACTGACTGCCACATAGGAGTTGAAAACTTCAGGCCTCGACAACAATGAATGAACTGTAAATAGACCGCCCAGCGAATGCCCTGCGAGAATGCGATATGGCCTGACGCGATAACGTTTTTCGATCTCGGGAATCAACTCGGTTTCGATGAATTTGAGAAACTTGTCCGCGCCGCCTGCCGTGGGAAACTGTGGGGCTCCGGTGGCTCCGGTTTGAGCAGGCTTGGTGGGACTAAGATCTCGCGTACGGTCCGTATTAGTGATTCCAACGACAATCAATTCGGACATGCGTCCGTTTCTCGCCAGAAACTGCACGCTGCTCGAAGTGTGGGCAATGTGCGCATCGCCATCCGTCATATATAGCACCGGATAGCTCAGTTTATTTGTGTCGTAGCCCTGAGGTGTGCGCACGAGGATCACGCGATCTTCACCAAGCACGCTGGATTTTATTGTCAGTGTTGACACTCCGGGAATTTGTGGACCCTGGGCATACGCAGCTATTGAACAGAGCGCCAGCACGAAAAGGGCTCCGAGGAACTTACGGGTCAAATTTGAATCGCGATTGGAAAACGGATGCTTAGCAAACAGACGAGTAAGGAATAGAGAGGTGGTCATCTTCAGGCTCCTATTTGTTGACAGAAATTAAGGCCGCGACTCGAGAGAATCCAACATTGGCGCAATCTCAAGCTGTTTCAGCAGAATCTCGCGAGTCTTCTATATGATTAATTCGAACTAGGCGAAGGATTTGACGCGAATCGGCCCAGATACGGGACGAATGTAATTAGCGGAGTGACAGATAGGCGCAGTTATTGGCTTGCAAAGCTAACGAGGGCGGCGTTCGAGGTTATAGTCACGAAGTCGTCGATAGAGAGTGGAGGGGGAGATGCCAAGAATCTCAGCCGTTTTGCCTCGATGCCAACCGGTCTGTTCGAGTGCCGAAAGTATTTGCTGGCGCTCAACGTCCCGCAATGATGTAGGCGTTGAACTCACACTAGCGCCGAGCTCAGAGGCTGCTACGTGTTGAGGCGAAGTGGCGGCGACAGAAACCGGAACCGGAGGCCTGACAACTTCAGGAGGAAGCTCAGCCGTTGTTATGCGCCCGTTGTTCGCCAGGATGACAGCTCGCTCCAGGCAATTCTTCAGCTGTCTGACATTTCCGGGCCAGGTGTAGGAACGAAGCGCCTCAAGCGCTGAAGGGTCAAGCGCCGGAGGAGTGGTTCCGCCAACGTCGTTCAAAAGGTAACGGGCGAGCGGTTCGACGTCTTCCGGGCGTTCACGCAACGGAGATAGTGAGATCTGAAAACCGTTGATGCGGTAGAGCAAATCCGAACGGAACGATCCATCGGAGACAACAGAATCGAGGTTTCGATTTGTGGCCGCCACAATTCGCACGTTCACCTCAACTTTGCGCACACCACCAACTCTGAAGAATGTCCTAGTCTCGATCGCGCGAAGTAGTTTCGCCTGAAGCTGTGCAGGCAATTCAGTGACTTCGTCGAGGAAAAGAGTTCCGCCGTCGGCAAGCTCGATTAGCCCAAGCTTTCGCCCTTTGGCTCCCGAGAAGGCGCCGGCCTCGTATCCAAAAAGCTCCGACTCAAGCAGTGACTCCTGAAACGCGGCGCAATTGATGTCGATGAATGAACCTTCCGCTCGGTTTGATAACCGGTGAATCGCTTGTGCGATCAATTCTTTTCCGGTACCGGATTCTCCAGTGATCAAGACCGAGGCGTCTGAAGGAGCCACACGCTCGACCAGCCTCAACGCTTCTTTCATCGCTTCAGAAACTGAAACTATATTCGGCAGTCCCGATTGGCGCGCGAGTTGTTCGCGTAGTCGCAGGTTATCAACGCGAAGTCGTCGCTTCTCGGACGCCTGTCTGACGCGCACGTCGAGTTCCGCAATAATGTAAGGCTTGGTTAGGTAGTCGTAGGCTCCGAGCTTCATGGCCTCGATAGCCGTTTCCACGGTCGCTTGACCGGTTAGCATGATCACTTCAGGGGGATTTGGGCGTTCGTGGACGCGCCTGAGGACCTCCATGCCGTCGATGCGCGGCATGTTGATGTCGCAAAGCAGAACGTCGACGTTGCTTTCCTCGAGCTTGCGCAGGGCTGCTTCACCATCCGGAGCTACCTGCACTCGATATCCCAAGCGCTCCAACTCCTTCTGCAACACCGTGCGAAGATTAGCTTCGTCCTCGGCGATTAGAATTCGTGCTACTCGTTGCTCGCTCAAGTCTGCGATTCTCCGTCCAAAACAACTTTGAGATTAAACCTGGAAACGGCTGGTCCCCGCGTCAACTCGACAATGCTTCTTTACAAACGACGCAGTTGGACCTCTACCCTTCCATCACAGCTGGGATTGAAACGGTAAAAGTAGTACCAACATCAACCGCAGATTGTACATCCAGGCTACCGCCGTGCTCGGTTAAGATACCATAACAAACCGCTAAGCCAAGACCCGTGCCTTTGCCGACTTCTTTGGTCGTGAAGAAGGGCTCAAAGATTTTGGTTAGGTGCTCCGGTGGGATGCCCAGACCGGTATCATTGATCTCGACCAGGACGTTGGTCCAATTAGTTTTGGCCGTGATCGAAAGCACGCCGCCGTCGGGCATGGCGTCAATGGCATTAGTGGAAAGGGCAATTATCACCTGTTGCAACTGTCCGGGATCGCCAGACACAAGCGGCAAATCATCAGGAACGTTGATTTGAAATTCGATTCCTTCGCGCCGTTGTTGATGGGCCAGCAGCCTCGTCGCCGACGATATGACATCCCCAAGATTCAACGGGGAATGTTTGGCGGCTCGCGTGCGACTGAAATCAAGCAGGCCATTAGTAATCGATTTGCAGCGGAAGGCTTCGCTCCTTATCAAGCCGAGGTATTCGCGAAAGTCATCGACTGCGGCAGAATCTCCAAAAGTGCCTTCCTTTAATCGCGATTCCAGCGATTCAGCGCAGGCAGAAATGGTCGCCAGCGGGTTGTTGATCTCATGTACAACTCCAGCCGCGAGCCGGCCCACCGCAGCGAGCTTTTCGGCCCTGGCAACACCCCGGTTGGCTTCCACTCGCACGCTAATATCTTCACCGACCGTGATGACATGTGAAACTTCACCACTGCGATCAATCCACATCGGAATCTTGCTTATTAGCCAGTGAGTGACCCGGCCGTTAGCAGCAGTCGTTTCGAGCTCGATCCGTTTAATTTCTCCTGTCTCGAAAACGAGTGAAAACTCATTTTCAAGCAACTCTCTCTTCTGGCGAGTCAAGACGCTAAAGATATTTTTTCCTAAAACTGATCCGCGCGGAATGCCCAGTTCGCCCAACTCACGATTGCGATTCCAGGCCACGATGTTGTAGTCGCGATCTATAGCGTAAAGCGAAAGCGGCAAACCGTCGATAATGGCCTCGATGAACCGCCGTTGCGCTTCGACCTCAGCCGTGCGTCGCTCAACTTCCACTGCCAGCCCTGCGGAGACCTGCCGCGCCGCCTGATAAAGTGTCGAAATGTGTACCGCAAGCGACGTTTGCTGCGCTGCAGCATCAACCAGACCGCACACCGTTTCATCGCAGTCGCCCCGGTTGTCAAAACCGACGATCAACGCCCCATTGGCCCGACCACTGAATTTCAGTGGAGCCGCGTATTCAACCGTGTGCCGGTCGTCCCGCAGGAAGAACGTGCTGCTGTCACTGAGCAGAACGGGTACAACATTTGACGAACCGAGCCAGCTTTCCAGGAGATCAACTCGTAATAAAGTAGAGTCTTCTGCGCTTCCCTCCCGATCGAAAACACATGCTGCCTCGCCTTGCTCATTCAGTTTTACAAAGGCCGCGGCCAACGTGGCGCTGGTCCCCTCGTACGTCGCTCCAGCTACGCGGCGCACCAACTGTTCCGGCTCCAGGGCCCGGAGTAACCCGCGGCCAAGATCCGCCAGGAATCTCAGTTCGCGGTTGCTGCCAAGCAGCGCACGTTCTCGTTGCGCCGCTCGCAGGTGGGTCGCTGAGCGAGAAACTATTTCGTCTGCCGAAGATGTTCGTACGATAAAGTCGTCAGCCCCTGCAGCGAAAGCCTGGCTTTTCTGGTTACTGTCGTCCAGTTGCGATAAAGCGATTATGGGAAGCTTGCTTGTTGATGGTTGGGCACGCAAGACTCTACAGAGTTTGAAGCCATCAACTTTCGGCAGATCGAGATCGAGGACCACCAGGTCGCACGGTTCTTTTTGAAGCAGGAGAATAGCTGAGCGTGCGTCAGCAACGCTCAGGGTACGATAGCCATTGCTTTCGAAACTACGACTGAGGTTTTCGCTTGAGTGGAGATCATTATCGACAACAAGTACGGTCGCATTTTGTTTAGGAGTATTCAGAAGGGGCATGCTGCGATCCTGAAACGTCGGCCCAGCTCTACATTTGATACTGGCCTCAGAGCGCGCTTGGTCTGATTCCCAAGATCACTACGCGCGAATCCGTCAACGATTGAAAGCGAATGCCTACGCGAATGTCAAGATTGATCAACCCGTGCTTCGCGACAAACAAAAACGGGCGGGAACAAGTCCCGCCCGTTTACCCTTTGAAGCAGTTATTAATTTACTGAGACCGAAGCTAATTCGTCGTTATCGAGTTCGACTACGACATCAGCTTGTGCTGATGCCTGACTCGCGATTTTTTCGAGCTTGTGAGCAGACTTGTCACGATACATTGCCTGATCGGCAGCGACGAGCAGCTGGTCCAACGTCTCGCCATCGACTCCGTAAGTCGCAGTACCTACGCTGATGCCTACCCGCGCATGTCCACGACCTCGCACGCGAAGCGAGAAGTCGGAAACGGCTGTCTCGATGCGGTGTCGAAGGTCTTCAACCTGGTTGCCGACCAGTTCCTGAACGATAGCAACAAACTCGTCACCAGCGTAACGTGCCAGAAAATCGTATTCGCGCAATTGGCCCTGAATTATCCGGCCCATTTCACGCAACATCTTGTCCCCGACCTTATGGCCAAACGTATCGTTGACCAACTTGAAATCATCCAGGTCAAGCATTACCACCTGAAAAGGTCGGCCGCTGCGTCTCGCTCGAGAAGCCTCTTCATCGAAGCGCAGAGCTATGTAACGCGCATTCGGCAAACCAGTGAGTGCATCGGTCAAGGCATTCGACTCCGCTTCTGCGTGGTGCATCGCATTCGACAATGCATCCGAAGCCAGGCGCGTTACTGTTTCCAGTAGGCGCATGTGATCGTCGGTGTAGTGTTCGAGCTCTGTCGAGTAAACCGACAACGCGCCGAGCAGCATGTCGTCCTTAAACAACGGGAGCGATGCCATCGAACGATATTCCCGTTCAATTTCAAGTCCGACAAAATCCAAACTTGGATGAAGCTCATTGATACTAGTGCGGTTTGCTAAAGCAAAACCTGTCACCCCGTTACCTGGCGCAACACATCTAGCTGCCAAAATGTTCGCGTTTCTCCCCACCACATGCGCCGAAACAGCGTAACCCTTCACCTCATCGTGAAGGTAAACTGCACAAGTATCAAAAGGTACAACCTGTCCAACCTTATCTACGAGCGCCTCCACAGTGTTCCTAACGTCGAGCGATGAGCCAAACGTTCTTGCGATTTCATACATGGCATAGACTTCCTGATGCGCGCTCTTGATCTGATCGTAAGCCATGAATGATCCGCGCTCTCTGGTTTGAGCCATGTCCACTTCGTTGAGAGCAAACGGTTCACTAGCATCACTCGGTGGTAATTGCTGCGGCAGACCGGCTGCGGCGATTTGAGCCTCGAAACGTGGGAGATGCTTGATAAACAACTCCACGACGTTTGGATCAAAATGTGTTCCCGATCCTCGCAGAAGAAATGCAATTGCTTCATCGCGGGTCATGCCACGACGGAATGGACGATCTTCCCTTACTGAGTCGAAACAATCGACGACTGAAATGATGCGCGCTGTGATCGGTATTTGTTGTTCTTTAAGTCCGTCGGGGTAACCAAGCCCGTCCCACTGTTCGTGATGGTGACGCACGATTGGTGTTACTGAGTATGGGAAGTCAACGCGACTCAAGATCTGCGCGCCCACGGTCGTATGGATTTTCATCTTTTCAAACTCGGCAGGAGTTAACCTGCCGGGCTTGTTTATGATGTGAGCGGGCACGGCCAGCTTGCCAATATCATGAAGCAAGGCGCCTGCTTTGAGGGCCGCGATCTCATCCCTGGCGAGTCCCAAGACTTCGCCCATGCCCGCAGCGTAAATTTGCACACGACGAACGTGACAATGTGTGGTCTGGTCCTTTGCATCGATCGCCGTGGCTAAGGCTTCAGCGGTCGCAAAGTGTATGCGGCTAAGTTCCTGCGACTCTCGTGTTCGTGCGCTGAGTCGATGCCACGCAAGATAAATTACCTGGGCGCCGGCAATAATGGTTATGCTCAATAGCGCGAGCGAGAATGCCTGGTGAATAACCCAGGCAGCAATAAAAGCGCCGCCGGCAAGCATCAGAAGACGATAGGGCTTTGCCGGTAGGCTTCGAGTTCCTGAGTTGAATTGAGACATGTCCAGCAGGTTCATCCGCACTCCTCTTGCTACCTGTTTGATTCACAAGAACCTAAGAAATTTTTGTGGCCCTCACTGGCCCATGCGCAACACTCGCGTTGCGGCCGAGAGCAAAGCTGGGAGCAACTCAGCCTTACTCTCGACCTGGTAAGGGGCAAGCCCGGCGAGCCTATGCCCGCCTTGCTGGGTGAGAGCTTGTCAAAGATAGGGCAGCCGCTTCTGCCCCTTCTGTTTAAAATTTAGCGGCTCGGACTCCGTGCGGAGAGCCCGTGAAGCTTGAGCTTCTCAGCCGCGCTATTCCCCATTTCAATAGTCGTGCCGCAGAAGTTAAAAACCATTTCCAGGATAAGAGAAAGGTTTTGTTCAGCGTTCGCCTGTGATCTTTCAGCAAGAAATGCTCTTTCTTGTTCACGCTCATCAGTTTGACGAGTCAGAATGAGCATGTTCAATCAACCTGCTGAGAAATACGTTGCGCAAAGCATCCGAACCTTCCCGATCTGTCGGTTGACAACACCGATTACTCGGGGCAACCTTCTTTCCTGAAATCAGATTAGATGTAATTGCAGAATTCCAGCCTCGTCCCTGAGTCGCTAGAAGTTGCCACAGAACAACATAACTTTGGAACCAACCGCTCCGATTGGCTACATCGAACTTCTGCGTGGCAATCGTGGTTTCCGACTGCTTTGGTTAGGGCAGGTTGTCAGTCAGTTGGGCGATTGGTTCAATACCATCGCGGTCTACACGATCATCTTGAATTTGACAGGATCGGGGCGGTACATCGGACTAATGATGGTAGCCCGATTCCTTCCAAGCTTTGTATTCGGTTCGCTTTCCGGTGTGCTAGCAGATCGTTTCAGTCGCCGCTCAATCATGATCGTCTCCGATCTGCTGCGAGCGGTTGTGGTGCTTGGCTTTCTTTTCATTCGACGGGCTGACCAGTTGTGGCTTATCTATGTGCTCACAGTCCTGCAGCTTGCGTTGTCGACATTTTTCGAGCCCGCCAAAACCGCTGCCATTCCCTCAATCGTTTCTGATCGAGAACTCGTTTCTGCCAACGCCATCTCTTCGGTTACCTGGTCGGCGATGCTTACGTTGGGCGCCGCCATTGGCGGACTTGTTACCGACTGGTTTGGAACCGATGTCGCGTTCGTCCTTGACGCTCTAACCTATCTGCTTTCGGCAGTTCTAATTGCAGGAGTCCGCGTTCCCAAACGCCCGCCGCGCAAGAAGCACAAACTGACGGTTAATCGGGCATTGGGAATAAGTGAGACCATTGAAGGGATAAGGTATGTCAAACGGAGGCCGCGGGTATTGGCGCTGTTACTAGTGAAGCCGGCGTGGGGACTTGGCGGTGGCATTCTGACGTTGCTAGCAGTCTTTGGAGAGAAGATTTTTCCGTTCGGGAAAACCGCTGCGGGCGGAATCGGCGTACTCTTCGCTGCTCGCGGAATTGGAACGGCGGTAGGCCCGATTGTAGCGCGCCGCATTTCTGGTGAGGGCAAGCAACGAATGCAGGTTTCGATCGGACTGGCATTTTTGATTGGGGGGGTGTTTTATATCGCATTTGGTTTGTCGATGAGTCTAGTCGTAGCGCTCATTGTTCTCGGAATCGCTCACATGGGCGGCAGCATTCTCTGGGTGTTTTCGACAGTGTTGTTGCAGCGTGGAGTGGAGGATAATTTTCGCGGCCGGGTGTTTGCGGCAGAACTGGCCTTGCTTACTCTAACGATGGCCGCTTCAAATTACGTGACGGGCGAAATGCTCGATCGCTTTCAATTATCTCCTCGCGCCGTCACGGTGGGCATCGGGGTTCTATTTATCCTTCCTGGCGTTGTTTGGTTTGTGACACAAAAATGGTGGGACCGCGAACAACCCGGCGCCATCGAAAGTGCTGGAACCGAACAAGATGAAGTCGAAGTCGAAACCGCTCGCTTGTCGGGCTAACAGGTCAATAGCGCGATGAAGATCAAAGTTGGAGTCATGGGTTCAGCAGGCGAGGCGCCGCTTTCCGGCACAAAAGCTTCTCTAGCTGAGAAGGCGACTGAGTTGGCGCGCGTGATCGCCGATCGAGATTTGCTTCTACTTACGGGAGCCACAACCGGATTGGTATATGTTGTAGGAAAGGCGGCGCATGATGCCGGCGTCTTTCATCTGGGAATTTCTCCCGCGATCGACAGCGAAGAACACGAGAAAAGTTATAAGTTACCGCTGGATGCGTGTGACCTAATCGTTTACACCGGCTTTGGTTTGAAAGGCCGTAATGTTGTTTTAGTCAGGTCTAGCGAAGTGGTGCTTTTTATTGCGGGGGCGATGGGCTCTTTGAATGAATTCACTATCGCTCACGATGAAGGGAAGATAATTGGCTGCCTAACTAACACTGGCGGAGTAGCGGATGAAGCCCAATACCTACTGAAAAAGTTTTCAAAGAAAACAGGTGCACAAGTAGTGGAGGATGACGACCCGAGCAAGTTGCTTGATGCGTGCCTCAAGGCTCTGAGTCAACGTCGCGCTTAGCAGGCAATATCAACATGAATTTAGAAATAACCGACCGGGTGGCGCTTCTTGCCGCCCAGCCGAGGGATCGGCTTCGCGGCAGCTCGCGAATTGGTGTTGGAAGCTGCGTGCCGTGGTTCTTTGCCCGCGCGATGAAAGACGCGGCGAAAAGAACCATGGGGAAACGGGCGCAAGTGTTGCGTCGTGTCGTCATACATCATTGGGGTGACGCTGCAAGTCGACGGTGGCTGGGTGCGGGGGTCTCTTAATGCATTACGTCGAAACAATTTTGGCCCGTCATGTCGAGCCAGATCTCCGCCCGGACCAGTTTCAAGACTCCGCGTGGGCAACTGCTCAACCCGTTTCCCTCACTCGTTTTTGGTCAGGGCAAGAAGCTCCAGTTGGAAGTCATGCCGAAGCCCGCATCGTCTGGTCCGACGAATCGCTCAACGTGCAGTTTACCTGTCATCAAAACCAGCCATTGGTGGTGAGCGAGAATCCGCAACTCGATCAAAAGACAATCGGATTGTGGGATAGAGACGTCTGCGAGATCTTCATCGCCCCTTTTCCCGAGCAGCCGTGTCACTATTTCGAGTTCGAAGCTGCGCCTACCGGGGAGTGGGTGGATTTGTCCGTTCGTTTTAGCGAATCGAATCGCGAAAATGATTTTGGTTTTGTTTCGGGTATGACAGTCGCAGCGATAACTTCCGAGACTCAGGTGATGATCGGAATGCGCATTCCCTGGAGCGCTTCCATTCCCAAACCTCAGCCTGGCGATGAGTGGCGAGCGAATCTATTTCGATGTGTGGGTTTAGGCAACGAACGTTACCTGGCGTGGCAACCGACTTTTACGGCAGAACCAAACTTTCATATACCAGAGGCCTTTGGCCCACTCCGATTTGTCCGAGGATCGGAATGACCTATAGCTCAGAAACATACTGCGCAAACGTTGCGCGATTAGTTTCAGGCATATCGACGATTTTCACTCCAATCAGAAAACCAGTCTCTGTCTTGTGCTCCTCCAAACTCTCATACCGAACCGGGGCGACCTGCATCTCAATGTCACCGGTTGGCAACTCCAGTTTTAGAGAAAATCCCCGGTTCTCTCCAACGAGGTGGTACTCCCCAATACGGATGGCTGGAACGACTAGAGACATTCCAGCAGGGCTGATATCAAGGGTGTGGCCCTGAAGACTACGAGTCTGCCTTGAACCACTTACATTTTTTGCCGGACCAGCCACGAAGATACTAAACGGAAGACGAACTTTTCTCCGAGTAGAGTGGCGGCGGTTACCAACGTACCGCCGCAAACGTGAGACCAGTGAACGAGCCAGTTCCATGCCTATGCCACTTCCGGATCAGAATACACGCGTGGTTTTCGCAGACCTGACGAAATCTTACGCCTTGAAGCAAATTCCGAATGAATAAGAGGAGGGCAACTGGGAAACGGTCGGGAGAATTTCGAGGTAATTCTAGTTATCTGTCACCGCGGGTGCAATAGAAATATCCCTGCCTCCCGCAAACAGTTAGTTTGCGGCCGGCCGCGCATGTCCAACAAATGCTGAGGTGTCCTTGGGCAACGTCCGCAAAACTCTCAGTTGCGTTACGGTTTTACTGATATTGTCCAGCGGCGAGATTATCTACCCGAAACTTCCGGCGGTCGTTTGTGAATGCCACCAGTCCCACATCGCTTGAAGTGAAAATCCTTTACGCGAGTGCCTTTCTAGGCCTGAGCATTGAAACGCGACCCCTTACTGTCGACTGGCCCGTTGCCTGAACCGTTGCAGGTCGCGGAGGTGGCCCGGAAACCCGAGGTCTCATAACACCAGACTGGGCTTTGGCTATCGACGTCTCAGAGATGAATGCAAAAACGAAAAGGAGAGACAGTAAGCACAGAGGTGCATAATTGCGAGGCACGGCTTTCATGATAGTTAATCCTTGAATATTCCCTGGCGTTATAACGTTAAATTATTGAGGACGGGGAATAAGAGGTTTTCCGCCGATATCGCTGCTTTTCACTCCGGAAGGATCCAGATAAAACGAGAGCTTCCCGGTGCGGCCGTATTGGGCAGGTTCGGCGCCTGCATTCCATGCTTTGCCACCGGTAACGACATTTACGCGGAAGCGGTATCCAGTTGAGTCGGTGGATTCGAGATCCTTTGGCACCAGACCCGCGGAAATCAAGGTGGGAAGATCCGCAAACTGGCCATTGTGTTGTTGGCTGTAAACGACCTGGGCCAGGGTGATTCGCGTAAGCATGTCCTGCACATCGTTGTGATGTGCGTCGATGCGAGCGTTGAAAAAAAACTGCTTGCCGGCTTTCTTAACAAGGTCCAGGCTCTCACGGTCGCCGAGGGTCCAGGCGCCGTCAACTTTAATCAATGAGGCTGGTTCTATTTTTTCTTTGCCTTCGCTATCGAGAACCTTCACAAACACGGTCGCCTGGTCGCCGCTAATCTGTTCTCCGGTAACATCAAAATTCGCGGGTAGTCTTTCGTTCATGGCCACCGCCATGCGTTCAAAGTCGGGACGCAGGTCTTCAAACTCCTGGGGCTTCAGCGAGTCGATTGCCGGTTTGTAAATAGACACGCTGAAAGCGTCGCGAAATCTCTTTTCGCGCATGCCTTTGTAAAACTCACGCACAGTGTCAGACGGGGAGCGCGCGGGATTCTGGGCGATTCCTTCCAGAGCCGAACCGCTCTGAATAGCGAAGGTGATACAGAGCACCAAAAGCGAGCGATAAAGAATCTTTGAATTAGCCATTATAACTTGGGTCGACTAACAGCCTTCTTGCGGTTGACGAACGATTGCTTGTCCTACTGTAATGCGAGGCGCGCTCTCAACATAGCAGCGCGCCTCGGGAAGACATCAAAAGTTACACGATTCGGCTCGGAAACTAAAGCCGAAACCTATTTGAGGGGCGTCCCGATGTGGGCGCCCCATCCGGGAAATCGGTGCCAACGGCCGTTCCTGCCCCGCTAGCGTTTCGGTTTAGGCTTTAGAAGCAGTTCTCGACCCACCAGATACAGCACGATTGTAATAATGCCAAATGGAATTAGAGCCAAAAGCCCGGCATTTTCGCCAACGTAAAATGCGTTGTTCGCTTTCGACCAGTCCTCAAATCCGTTTAGCCGTGCGGTAATACCCTCGCTAAGATTCAGGAACGCGTACGCAACTCCAGCGAGCGCTCCCCCCGCAATGTAACCGGAGGCCAGCAAAACTCCCGGGCTCTTGTCCGTTTCAGCTACGAACTGTTCCTCCGACATTTTTTCGCTGGCGAATTTGCGCCGCAGATATTTGTCCACCCCGAGACGGACCATGCCTCCCACGAAGATTGGCGCTGAGACGAAAACAGGCAGGTAGACCCCAACCGCAAAGGCCAGCGAAGGTATGCCCGCCAACTCCAGCACAATAGCGATGAACACGCCTAACAACACCAGGCCCCATGGAAGTTCCCGACTGAGAATGCCCTTGATGATGTAAGACATCAGCGTCGCTTTGGGCGCGTTATACTTCACTACACTATGCCCGTCGGGTGTTTGCGTGATAACTCCATTTATCCCCGGGTCCACTAAAAACGCAGGCTGACCCTGATCGTCTACGAGGAACCGTCCGGTTGTGCCAACGTTAGTGTCGGTCTGGTGGCAAACCACATAAGAGGCTCCGGCATGATCTTCACGCTTTGGTCCGCTGCCGCTCTGTTCGCATTTTGTCAGATCAAAACGGTGACCGGCTGGAAGAGTGACGTACTTGGCATCAGCGGCCGGTGCATAGACCGTCGACGCCTGGTTAAGCCATAACAGGACGTAACCAAGAACCAGTGCCGACGCCAGGGCGCCGATCAGGATCGCGATCTGCTGATTCTTAGGCGTCGCGCCGACAAGGAAACCGGTCTTCAGATCCTGAGAGGTTGTTCCTCCGTTTGACGCCGCGATGCAAACGATGCCGCCAATAGAAAGTGCTGTGACGAAATACGGCGGCGTGGTCCAACCGATAATCAGAAACACCAAACACGTTAACAGCAACGTGGCTACGGTCATTCCGGAAATCGGATTTGACGAAGAACCTACTTCGCCCGTAAGACGCGATGATACTGTGACGAACAGAAAACCAAAGGCAACAATAAGGAGCGCGCCGAGAAGGTTGAAGCGCAGGTTGAGCTGTGGCGCCAGCATGATCGCGCCCAGCATCGCAATGATGCCGCCGATGACAAACCTCATCGACAGATCCTGGTCGGTACGCAATGAGTTCGCCCTGCCAGCCTGGCTGCCACGCAAATCCGCCAGTCCCCCTTTGAGACCGCTCCAAATAATCGGCAGGCTTCGGACGAGGCTGATAATGCCCCCGGCCGCAACCGCGCCGGCGCCGATGTAAAGAATGTATGTGCTCTGAATGCTGTCTTTTCCATCAATCGCCATCTGTGAGATTGGCTTGGTCCCGGGCGGAAGCGGGCCTATCAGCCCCTCGCCGAAGTATTTGATCATCGGGATCAAGACCAGGTAGGAAAGCACGCCCCCGCCAAACATGATTGAAGCGATGCGTGGCCCGATGATGTAGCCCACACCAAGCAAGGCCGGATTGTTTTCAATCGAAATTGAACCCGCCTGAAAAGGCGCACCGAAAACCTTCTGGGGGATTTCCTTCCAGGTTTTGAAAATCTGCTGAAGCGCGTAGAAAACGAAGCCAATACCAAAGCCCGCGACGATTGTTTTGCCGCCGATGGTCGCTTGATCGGCGACCTTCGCCGAAAGCGGGTCCTTGTGGGCCGCCTCTAAAGATTCCTCGGAAGCGCCGGCTTTCAGCACCTCCCCACACGCCGTCCCTTCGGGATACTTTAAAATTCCATGCTGCTGCACAATCAGCGCGCGTCGCAGCGGAATCATCATGAGAATACCGAGGAGCCCTCCGAGGACTGCCACAAGCATTACGCGGGTAATATCGAGGTCGAATCCCAGGATCAAGATCGCCGGCATGGTGACACCAAGACCGAAGGCGATTGACTCACCTGCAGAACCGGCTGTCTGAACAATGTTGTTCTCAAGAATGGTAGCGTTGCGAACTCCAACCTTTGAAAGTACGCGGAAGAGTGTGATCGATATCACGGCGACCGGAATCGAAGCGCTTACCGTGAGGCCGACCTTTAACACAAGGTATAGTGACGAAGCGCCGAAGATTATGCCGAGAACCGTGCCCACGATTATTGCGCGCAGCGTAAGTTCGGGAATGATAACGTTTGCAGGAATGAATGGACGAAACGTTGTCAGGTAAGGATTGTCGGGCTTCCAGCCTGTTCTATCGGGGAACCCCTGCGCTCGTGCAGCCTCGGCAGAGTCAACACCTTCAGTGGACATTAATGTCACCTCCAAATTGTTAGTTCTGGGAGATCTTAGGGGTTTGAACGCCGCTACTTTACACGCCACCAGTATGTGAGGCAAGCGGTTACTGGCCCATGCGACTACAGGGGCCGTAGCTCGACCGTTAGGAAGGGCGTTCGTTACAGAATATGTTCTGATATCTGGCCGGCGTTCCTCGCCCTCCCTAACGGTCGGGCTACTGACTCGGTCTAACCCTGTGCCGACGGCATCATTTTCGATTACACTGTCGCGTCTTAATATTTCTAAACGCACAACTTAAACCACCTCGATGCGAACACGATTCTTCGCGCTCATCCTGGCGCTTTCGGTCTCCCTTCCCTTTCTTTCATTTGAGTTAGTCACAGCTCAGAGACGACCCAGGCCGAGGTACCGCCCGGAAACAACGCCAGGCCGCATTCCCTCCCCGGCGGAGGTTCTGGGCTTCACACCCGGTGATGATCGTAAGCTCGCGAGTTGGAACCAGGTGCTTACCTATTTCGACAAGCTGGACCAGGCGAGCGATCGCGTGAAGTTTGAAGCGCTTGGTAAAACCACGATGGACGTGCCGTTTGTAATGGCTACCATTAGCGCGCCGGAGAACCTCGCGAGGTTGGACGAATACAGGGAAATTCAGGAGTTATTGGCCGACCCGAGGAAGTTAGGCGCCACTGGCACGCGGGATCGAAAGGCAGCGGAGCTGATTAAGCGCGGCAAGACAATCGTGCTGATTACCTGCGGAATTCACTCAACAGAAGTCGGCTCGTATCTTTCGAGCATGCTCATCGCGCACCGGCTCGCCTCGTCGAATGGGCCCGAAATCCAGGACATCCTGAAGAACACGATCATTCTATTGGTGCCATCGCTGAACCCTGACGGCGTGGACATCGTGAAGAAGTGGTACGACAAAACGCTGGGCACTCAATTCGAAGGGACCAGCCCTCCTGAGCTCTATCACAAGTACGTAGGCCACGATAACAATCGCGACTGGTACGCATTCACACAAGTCGAAACACAGATCACGGTTTCGAAAATTCATAACGTTTGGCACCCGCAGATCGTTCACGACATTCATCAGCAGGGCGAATTCGGTTCGCGCCTTTTCTTGCCGCCTTACATGCCGCCGGTCGAGCCCAACGTGCCGAAGCAGATAGTCGAAGGGTATAGCGAACTGGGAAACTGGATGGCCGGCGAAATGCGCCGTGCTGGATTTGAAGGTATCACTACTGGCTCAACCTATGACGCGTGGACGCCCGCCCGTTCGTATTCCCATTACCACGGCGGCGTGCGAATACTTTCCGAAACCGCATCGGCACGGATTGCCACCCCGATCAATTTGAAGTTTGAAGAGCTGCGATCCCGCGAAGGCTACGATCCGCAAAAGGAGTCCGACAAGTTTGGGCCCTTGTGGCGCGGAGGTGACTGGGGTCTCCGCAATATCACAAACTACATGACTACTGGCGCGTTCACGCTGCTGAGGCACGCCGCACAAAATCGCGAGCAATGGTTGAGCAGATTCTATGAGATTGGGAAAGAGGCAGTCCGCCCGCGACGCGCGGGCGAGCTCTATGGATTTGAGATCAAGGTCGAAACGAATACCAAGCCTCTGCTCGATATCCTCGAAAAAGCTCAGGTGGAAGTGCGTTGGTTAACCAACGACAAGGCTATCGAAGTCCCTATCGATGCTCATTTCGGAGGGACCGCCGGTTTCCCGGGAAGAAAAGCAATTGTTCCTCTTGCTCAGCCCTACGGAGCCTTCGCAAAATCATTATTGGAAACACAACGCTACCCGGATTTGCGAGATGCATCCGGTCATCCAATTTCGCCTTACGATGTGACCGCCCACAGCTTGCCACTCTTGATGAACGTTCAGGCTGCTCCGATTCGTGCACCCTTTACAGGAAACTTTCTCTCGCGCGTTCGCCTGAGCATTGGAAGGCCGGATTGCATGAGAGGTGGACCGAACGACGTTGCGCTCTACCGTTCGAGCGTCCCCTCCATGGATGAAGGCTGGACTCGATGGATTTTTAGTCGCACTTGCATCGAATACGAAACCATTGAAGATCGGGAGATTCGGCAGGGAAGGTTCAGTCGAACGTCTCGGGGTGTGGCAGGCCAGAAACCAGATCGCTACAGGACCATTATCATTCCCGACCAGGCGCCGAGCACAATCCTTAACGGCCACCGGCTCGGCATCATGCCAACTGAATATACTGGCGGTTTGGGAGCTGAAGGTGTCAAAGCTTTACGCGAGTTTGTCGAACAAGGGGGAACTTTGATCTGCTTAAATCGCGCCTCAATCTTTGCTATCGAACAGTTCCAGCTTCCGGTACAAAACACCGTCGCCGGCGTGCCTGAAAAAGAGTTTTTTGTCCCCGGCTCAATTCTCCGTATTGAACTGGACACTTCACATCCAATCACCCGCGGAATGTCGAAACAGAGCATTGCGTGGGTCGAGGACTCGCCTGTGTTTGAGATTATGGAAGGACTCGGAACTTCCGGGCAGCAAAACGTTCGAGTCATCGCGCGTTATCCCCAGGACCGGAATCCGCTGCTGTCGGGTTGGTTGCTGGGTGCTGATCGCTTGAAGGGAAAGGCCGCGCTGGTTGAAGTGGAACTAGGTAAAGGCCGCATAATTCTCTTTGGCTTCCGCCCACAATATCGCGCCCAGTCGCTGGCCACTTACCCTTTGCTATTCAATGCAATCAGCGACAAACAATGATTCGACGCGAGTTGATCGGATCAAGCTGGCCGGTGCCGTGCTCGCCAGTTTGTATTTCTTCTGGTGTGCCTACGATCCTCACCAATGGCACTTGATCATGGCGTTAATCTTGTGATTCACGAAGCAGGCACCTAATCTTCAGCCCGCTCGGAGAATTCCGTATCGGTTTACGCAGGCGACTCGCTGAAGTTGGAACTGCCTCTTATTGGGCGAGGACTCAACTCACGACTGGAACTACTTGCTCGGTAGCATGGGATTGCTTCAGTCGACCGCAAAAATTGCCGGCGCAATCTGTTTAGTTGGCACCGCCCTGATTCTGTTGGCCGCCTTTGGAGCGGTCTGGTTTGCAAGGCACAGTGACAAGAATGCAATCCATTAACAGGCGTACGGAGTACAACCTTCAGGTTGCGTCTTCGCTATCGTGCCCGCTGAAGCCTTGGAGGCTTCTTCGCCACCACGCAAGCTAAAGCTTGTACTCTATACGCCTGTTTGCAACGTTGGTTTTCGAGCGGGTTAGCGGTCCAGATACATCTGTGCGGCCATCTTAGTGAGTTTCCACACGCGCGACCATTCAATGCGGCCGCTGCCGTTTTCACGGCCCGTGACCTTATCGAAAATCAGTTTTCGGAAGGCCTTGCCTTCTCTTCGCAGCATGAACTCTTTCGCATAAGGCTTCGCGGTTTCAAAGAAGCTGAAGCCCGGATCCGTAGCGATACCGATGCCTTCAAGCGTCATTAGCGCCCGCATGACGTAGGTGAAGTTCGCCGGGAGACGGAACGGATACTCGTAGACCACTTCGGCAAGATCGTAAGTCAACTCCTTAAACTTCACCTCCCCCAATTTCAGGTCGAGATAAAGCTTGAAGAGATTCTCAACCACAGGTCGCACTGTTTCCGGGTCGACGCCAGGCTTGAGAAAGTTGAGGTCGATGATGTCCTGACCCAGACCGCGCACATCCCGAGCCACGACATGGAAGAACGCTCCAATCATTTGCGACTGAAGCTTCGGCGTAATCCGTCCCACCATTCCAAAATCAAAGAAGGCGAGATGGCCCGAGTCCATAACCATGAGATTGCCTGGATGTGGGTCGGCATGAAAGAAGCCATCTTCCAGAAGTTGTTTCAGATACGTGCGAACCAGCAGTCGATTTACCTTTACAGGAGAGATGCGACGCGCATACAGGCCTTCAATGTCGGTGACTTTGGTGCCGCGAATAAACTCGAGCGTCAGCACTCGACGACTGGAGTGTGACCAGTAGATCTTCGGCACGCGAATCGTGCGCCATGTTTGAAAGTTGTAACGAAACCGATCCGCGTTCCGGCCTTCCTTTACGTAGTCCATCTCTTCAAAGATGGTTGAATGAAACTCACGCAGCATTCCTTCCCAATCAGCATTTTCATTAGCCTTGGGAAAAAAGCGGTTAGTCAGCTTAACGATCTTGTAAAGAACGGCGACATCGAAAGTAATCGTTTGTTCAAGGTTGGGCCGCTGCACCTTCACTGCGACTTCTTCACCTGAATGCAGGCGCGCGCGATATACCTGGCCGAGCGAAGCTGCCGCGATTGGAGCACTGTCGAGCTCTGCAAAACATTCCTGCAAACTTCGGCCGAGTTCGGCTTCAATGCTGGCGTAGGCGTCACTGTCAGAAAACGCGGGCACCTGATCCTGAAGCGTCGAGAGTTCCTTCACATAACTCAACGGTAGCAAGTCGGCGCGAGTCCCAAGAGCCTGGCCGATCTTGATGAACGTCGGTCCCAGTGAGACCAAACTCTGGCGCAGCCAAACTGCCTGCTTTGCCAGACGCTCTTCCTTATTATTCGAACCATCAGCCCCTCGAAAGACCACAAACCGGACGAGGCGAATCAGCTTATCCAAACCTGCTTGCAGACCGTTTCGCCAGGTGTTCCTCAGCCGCGCAGCTAGCGTTAGGTCTGCGGTCTCGGCCTTTCGCCGGCGAGCCATGCGTTGGTTGAAAGCGGCACGGATGTCGTAGGTATCAAGAAATATATACAGCGTAAACAGTCCAAGCACGCGCGCCACATTGAAGACGCGCAGCCAGCCACGCAGACCCCGACCTTCGAGGATAGCAGCAACGCTTTCATCCGTGAGCGGCTCGGGCTCCGGCGAGGGTTTCGGCGGAGCCGCACGCGGGCGCTCACCGTTTCTTGAAACAGCTGGAGTCACTTCGCGCGGCGGCGCTATCACGTCGGACAATGGAACTAGTGCCTGGTTAGTGTTCATTCTCTATTTAACAAACATTACAGAACCGAGCGCGGTAGCGCCGGATCCTGGAGGATACGCGATACGCGTTACGTTATCGCCCCGTAGAGTTAGTGATCCGAAGGAACCCGGCGACAAAGTGGTTTTCAAACCAGCGATAGCGTGTGCTGCGAACCGCTTCGTTCGAAATAGCTTTGCGCCCGTTTAACGTCCCGGTCGATTTGGGTTTTCAACTCCTCAATGGAACCGAATTTACGCTCATCCCGCAACCGGTGCAAAAACCTTACGCGAATGACGTCGCCATACAAATCCCCCGCCCAATCCATTACGAACGTCTCTACCGAAGGTTCCGCATCGGTCTCAAAAGTGGGGCGAACGCCAATATTTGTCACACTTCTCCGCCATTTGCCCTCAATCAAGGCGCCGGTTACATAAACGCCGTTGCGGGGTATGACGCGATTCCTGGGGTGCAAGTTGGCTGTGGGAAATCCCAGAACCTGTCCCCTTTCGGAGCCTCTCTCAACGCGGCCTTCGACGCCATACGGGCGGCCCAGAAGCCGACGCGCCAAATTCACCTTACCGGCAGCTAACAGCTCGCGAATCCTGCTGGAGCTGACCCGGTGGCCCCGAAAGCGAACCTCGGGAACTTCGTCCGCAAAGAATCCCAGTTCCTGGCTCACCCGTCGTAGCAGTTCGATGTTGCCCTCGCGATCGTGACCAAAAGCGAAACCGCAGCCGAGGTAAACCTCTTTTGCGTGCAGACGTTCTTTGACGACGTCGCGCAGAAAGTCCTCGGCTGGAGTTTGGGAAAACGCTTCGTCGAATCGCACAACAATAGTCTGCTCAATCCCAAGCACACCGAATCCTTCAACCTTTTGATCGAGAGTCTGAAGGAGCGGAGGGGCAGAATCGGGATGCAGAACAGCGCGCGGATGTGGATCGAAGGTAATTACCGTCGGCACCGCGGCGACTTCGCTGGCCCGCTCGACGACCGTGCGAATGATTAGCTGGTGGCCCAGATGCAATCCATCAAACACGCCGAGGGTTAACACCGTCGGCCGTTGAATATCAGCGTTGTCAGTCCCGTGGAATAGTCTCATAAAGATAGTGATGAGTGATGAGTGATGAGTGATGAGTAATCGGATGACTAACACTCATTCAGCCACTCAGCACTCAGCACTCATAACTCATCACTCATCACTCATCACTAACTTCCAGTCCGTCATATGCCCATTCGACTCCGTCAGGTAATTTGGCCGAGTCGCGCCCGTGCATTACATCGTGTGCGATATGGGTTAGGTAAGTTCGCTTGGGCTTCAGTTTCTCAATGTACTCCAGAGCTTTATCGAGCCAGAGATGAGTCGGATGTTTGGCAAACCGCAGACAGTCGAGCGCCAAAACGTCCAAATCACGCAAGGCGTCCATCGTGGCCTCGGGTATTTCACTCAAGTCGGTCGCGTAAGCAAAATCGTTGAGGCGGTAAGCCATTACCGGGAGACGTCCGTGAATTACCTCAAGCGGCGTGATCTCGAGATCGCCGCCTAGGCAAAACGACGCTCCGGGCTGGACCGTGTGGGGAATCACCTGCGGCAAGCCGCCACCAAAATGCGAAGGCTCGAAGACGTATTTGAAGATGCGCCGAATGTCGACCCAGGCGCGGTCGTTCGCATAAATCCCGAGGGCGCCGTAGCGAAAATTAAGTGGGCGAATGTCGTCGAGGCCAAAGATGTGGTCCGCGTGGCAATGCGTGATCAAAACAGCGTCAAGCCGTTTCAAACCATAGCGCAAAGCCTGTTGCCGGAAGTCGGAGGAAGTATCGATGAGCACAGATTGATCGGCATGCTCGACCAGCACTGAAACTCGCAGGCGTTTGTCGCGAGGATCTTCAGAGGTACAAGTCTCGCACTCACAACCGATGGAAGGGACGCCGGTCGATGTGCCTGTGCCTAAGAACGTAAGTTTCATGATCGTAGTCCAATGTCCAAAGTCCAAAGTCCAAAGTCAAATCGGTGAACGTTGCCGGACTGTGGACATTGGACTTTGGCCTTGGACTCGTCTTAGCCGCCCGTGATGTCGCGGCTCGAAAACGTGCGCGCTTTCGGAGGCGTGGCGTTGGTGAGGGAAACATACTGCATGCGCAAATCGGCGAGCAGTCCTTCCAGGATCTGCTGCTCCTGTGGCAACAGATTGCCGCGGGTCTTTTTCTGCAGCATGCCAAGTACATCGATCCAGTGTTTGCCAAGTTCCAGGTCAACTTCGCGCTTGCCGGTGACGGGATGTTCCATCATCCCCAGTGACGAGGCAGCATTCGACGCAATAGACATCAGAAAGCTCGCGAAGCTCGCCGGGTCGTCCGCGCCGGGTAGCTCAACTTCTTCTTCGGGCAATTGAGCTTCAGGCGTAGTTTGCGGTTCCGGTTCGGGACTCTTCGCTTCGGCTATTGGAGGCGCATCTTCCGTGGTCTCAGGAGCAGCAACCGTCTCAGTGACAGGAGGTGGCTCTGGTGTTACCGGCGCCGGCGCCGGGCGCTCTTCCGGAGGTACATCTCGCGGGCTGCCATCGGGATTGAAAAGCCGGCGATCGGTAACTTTGTAACTCGTTTGTTCTTCGCTCATTTTCCCGCCTTTGAAACCCAATACTGTGAAGATAGTAGGGTCGCCGAACCTGAAATTATTGTGTGGGTTGGATGGTAGCACCCCCATCAGAGGGTCGCAAGACACTGGCAATCAGGAAAACTCAAGAGCGTTTATCTTGAATATGTCGGACAGAGTAGTTATTGGCTGCGTACTGATGGCCCTGGAAACTCAGTTCGATTCTGTTTGCTTCTGCTAACAACAGCGTGGAAATCGAACGCTGTGTCCGGGCTTCGTCCCGCACGCGGTCGGCTTCGGCGCGATTCCCTTGTTTTAGGAGGCGAACCGCGACCAGTAACATCTTGGTCGACCTCTCCAAGGATTCAAGCGCCCTTTTTCTTAGCGTTAACTCGTGACTACTCCTCATCGAATGAGACTCCCCGTGGTTTGAATCCGAACACTAAACTCTGCTCACTACCTATTAAGCAACCAACATTCCTTTTGGCTCAATTCGTAAGTCGCCATGCCGATGGAGGAATAGGGCGGCTCCTTGGAGTGCGCCGCCTTGGCGGCGCTTTGGCTCGCTGCGACCTGTCGCAGCGACCTGGGCTGAAAGCCTCTTGAATATGAAGGTTATTCAGGCGCTCGAGCCTGGCGCCAAGCCGCCACGGGCCAAAGCGCCGACAAGGCGGCGCACTCCAAGGAGGCGCGCGGTGCAGAGCGCGCATTCGTGCGCCTCGAGTTTGGTTTCGCCAGAGCAGGAGGAGAGTTCCGCATTCTAGACGCAATATTTCTTGCACCTTCAACTTTGGACTTGGCACCTTTGCGCTTTAGACTATCCACATGCCTGCCACATTTGAAGATCTTGTCGAACTAATGCAGAAACTGCGTTCGCCGGAGGGTTGTCCCTGGGACCGCGAACAAAACTACGCCACGCTCGCCCCGATGCTTCTTGAAGAAGCGTACGAAGCATTTGAAGCGGTCGAGGAGGCGCGCGAAGGTAATCCGAACGAGTTGCGCGACGAGCTTGGCGATCTGCTTTTCCAGATTGTCTTCTACGCTCAGGTCGCAAAGGAGAAAGGCGACTTCGAAATCAACAACGTCACTGAAGCGATTCATTCGAAGATGGTCCGGCGGCATCCACACGTCTTCGGTGACACCAGCGCTGACGACTCAGCTACCGTCCTGCGCAATTGGGAAACTATGAAAGCGGAGGAACGTCGCGCGGCCGGAAAGAACGAGCGTGAGGGTTCACTGCTCGATGGCGTCTCGTCAAAGGCGCCGGCGCTGATGGAAGCGCACCAGCTCTCGACCAAAGCCGCGCGCGTTGGTTTCGATTGGAAACGCGTAGAAGACATATTCGATAAGCTGCAGGAAGAGATCGGGGAACTCCGCGCGGCGATCGAAAATCATTCGACCTCAAACAGCGAAGCCGATCATGCTCTGGTGCGCGAAGAGATTGGCGACTTGTTATTCGCAGCTACAAACATTGCTCGCCATCTTCAGGTCGAGCCGGAAGCTGCATTGAAGCTAACCAACCGAAAATTCCGGCAACGCTTTGGCTACATTGAAAAGAAGTTGAGGGAACGAGGACAGGCTTTCGACAAGGTAAGTCTCGATGAGATGGAAGAGCTGTGGCAGCAGGCGAAGAGGGTAAAGTAAGGACCAAACTACTTTCGAACTCTTTCATAAACCATGTACGCATCGTTGAACATATAAGTGATTTCTCCCTTTGAGTTATCTTTGAATCCAAAAAACACCTGGCCTGCCCGCGCACCGTCCCCTAAAACAAAAAGCATCGGTCCAACCTGCTTCCAATGCCCGCCCAGAAAAGCGAGCATGCCATCGGAAGTGACGTTTATCTCAAACGGCTTGGGTACATAGGAAGTGTTGGGCGGACATGAATGGCAATAGATAATTGACTGGTATTCGCCGGCAAACTTCTTGAGCGTATCAGGATTTGGATTTGGTGTTTTCGGGACCTCCGGCTTTGCCGTCATGGGAAAATAACGATTCATAAATGCATTTTTCACCGCTCCGCCAATGGTGAAGCCACCCGCTTCGGTGTTGCATGCGACGAAGATTCCCAGGTCTTTCTCAGGCAATAAGGTCATCAAAGCGGAATAACCGTCATCCATGCTGCCCCCGTGTTCGATAAATCGAAGATTGTTTTGGGTGCCCTCATAAAAGCCGTACGCCCAACCTGAAATCCGCGGGTGATTTCTGAAATGAGTCTGCTGCATATCCCGCGCAGATTTCTCGCTCAATATCCTTTTGCCATCAAGCTTGCCGTATTGCAGGTTCGCAATCATGAAACGCGCCATGTCCGTTGCAGTGCTATTAATGTCAGACGCCGGGTATGTGTGAAACCACTGAAACGGAAGTTTTTGATAGTTCTTCCCGTCGTATTCGTACCCGATGGCCAGATCCTGTTTATGTTCAGGCATGATATCGGCGATGCTCGTGCGACCCATTCTCAGCGGTTCGAAGATGTTCTGCCTAAGATAAACTTTGAAAGGCTTCTTAGTGATTTGCTCAACTACCAACGCACCGAGCGCCGGATTATAAGTGCTGTAGCTAATTATTTCGCCGGGCGGTGATAGCCGCACTAATCTGGTTTTTAGGAATTCACCCAGCGACACCACCTTGGTTGCATCGGATGTTCTGCGGCCTGGACTGATCTCGTCCAGGCCGGAGGTGTGCGTCAGCAAATCCTTGAATGTGATCGGTTGTGGAAACGTCGCGGGAACTTTGACGCTGCTGAGATACTTGTTGACATCGTCCTCCAGCATTATCCGGCCGCGGTCGGATAACTGCATGATCGCGGTCGCCGTGAACACTTTGGTGATTGAACCAATACGGAAAATTGTCTTCTCAGGCACGACTGGAGTTTTCTTTTCAATGTCGGCATAGCCGTAGCCTTTGCTGAAAAGAACCTTTCCATCTTTCACTATTGCAATCGCTGCTCCCGGGATATTCGACTTCGACATCTGTTCCGCGAAGATGGGATCGAGGAGCATCTCCAGGTCGTTTCTTTTGATTAAGCTGTTCGTGTCGGTTTGGACTGGCGGCTGAGACACGACAACGCTAAGAAACAAAATGGTCAGCAGGAACGCACTCGTTACTTTTCTCGAAGCCACATTGTCCATTTTGGCTTGGTGCCTCTCATTCTGGTCAGAGACCATGCTGAACCTGCATTTCAGTCTTGCGAGCGGTCCATATCCTCCACAAATCAGTTTTTTTGCTGTGGTTTCATTTCCCACAAGACATTAACGATTACCCATTTACCGTTAAACTTCGCTATGTGCAGATAGTCGATCCAATCAGACGCCGTAGCTTTGACGCTTGCCGTATTCCCAAAAATATCGAGGATCACAACGTCCTTCTGTTGTTTTTCCTTTGGGGTATTTCTCCCACCTCCGCGCCGGGTGTATTGCACAAGTGTCATCGCTCCCATCTGGTCCAGCCGGCTGCCTTGCGGATTGGTTCGCACAATTCGCTTAGCCAACTCCGGATGAAGCGCCCGTTCCATTCGTTCCCCATCGGCCGCATACCACCCTTCCAGATAATCGAGCGCTGTCTGAGTTATGGCCGCCTTATCAGCGTCCGTTACGGGCGTTTGGGCCTGCACCTGTCCGAAAGAACAGATGGTCACGACAGCTAACATCAAGAAAATCTTTTTCATTCTGGTTTCCTTTCCTTTGGATCATATGGCGGCGCCGCTGGGTCATACGGTTTGCCTGGCTCAACTCGCTTCCCATCGATGTACCGCAACGGGTTTCGTTCTTTTTCTACAAATTTCAACTTCCAGCCGTCCTCAGTTTTCACCCAGGTTTCATCCTGGGTAACGCTTGTCTCGACTTTGCGAAGCTGCCCGGCAACCAGCTGCATTCGCGAAAATTTCTGATGAATTGTGGCCACTGCGACGTTTCCCCGCAGATCGATCGTGTCAATCTCAAAAATTGCTTTAATCGGCGGTTGAATTCTCTCCAGCAACAACCGAGTGCGCGCAATCATTTGTTCAGTTGTTTGTGGTTGTCCGTTGAGGTCTCGCGTGGAGAAGTCATTCGTGCGGAGCGCGTGAAAAGCTTTGAAGTCTTTGTTCCGCAGAGCTTCGCTAAGTTTGGCGTATTGCTTCTCCAACTCGCGGCGCACAGGCTTCGACTTGTCGCTGACTACACTCCTCTCGCCTTTTACCTTGGACTTTTGTGTGATCTGTAACGGTCCGACCTGGAGTAAAGCTCCCAAACCGGTTAGGGAAATTAGTAACAGTACTTTCATATGCGAACTATTTCGAAACTGAGAGTGCCTCGACACTGATTACAGCAAAGCTTCTCACATAAAAAGTCGAATGACCGGGGTTCGCGAAGCGGTATCAGAACCGGGAGCCGTAGCGACCGGGTCACCGTTGGGTAAGAAAAGCCAGGGGTGTTATCGACCCGGGCGCTATCGCTTCCGGTTCTGATTTATTCGGCTTCGCCGATTCTTGTGCACAGTCGATCAACGAACTAACAGTTTGCTAACAAACCTATTTAGGCTTCGCCGCCGATGGGTCGTTGGAGAGATGAGACGCGACCACTTGCCAACGCCCGTTTCGTTTCACATAGGTATCGGTATAACGCGACAGTTCTTTACCGACTTGTTTGCCATCGCGGTGCCACTCAGCCACAACTCTGCCTGTAAGTATGACCGTGTCACCATACATACGCGCCTTCACGTCTTCCGTGTAAAACTTCGTCGTTGGTCGATTGCTTCCCGGCTGAGCATTGAGTGACGATACCACCTGTGACTTGTTTTGGATCGAGCCGTCGGAAAAGGTAATCAAGAAGTCGTCGGCGAGAATCGCGTCCATCGCCTTTTGGTCGTGCTGTTCATAAGCGTTGAGCCAGGCGCGTTCTAAATCCTGCACCTCACGCGCAGGATTACTCTGAGCGGGTGCAGCGCCGGGCAGCCACAGGATTACCAGAACCAGGAAGAGCAGTCTTGTCATTTTCATAATCCCCGTCCTTCTTTACACATTTGCACATTTCGCGCGCGCAAGAGAGATACCTTCATTGTTAAGCAACTTCAACAGTCTTGTGACAGGCGGTTGTAAATCGGTGACATGCGGAATGGATGCCGTGAGGCTGGAGAAACGGCGAGCTAGTTTTTAAGCAAAATATCCAGGTTCTTGCGGTAACGACGACTCGAAGTTAACTGCGTGCCATCTTTCAGAGTGAGGGCATACTCGCCATTGAATAGCGGCTGCAATTCCCTGATCCGTTCGATGCGTGCGATCGTTGAGCGGCGCAGGCGAACGAACTGGCTCGGATCCAGCTTTTGTTCCATGCCGTCCATCGTTTCGCGCAGGAGGTGGGCCTGTCCCTTAGCGTTTACCTGCACGTAGTTTCCGTGAGCGCTGATCCAATCGATATCTTCTATATTAAGGAAGAAGACGCGTCCGGATTTCTTGATGGCCACGCGTTCGACGAAGCGGGTTGGTTGCTCACCCTTTTTCGTTTCGTCCAATCGACGCAAAAGCGCCGAGAGTCTGTCCTGAAGTTGGCTACCCTTCGCGTTTTCGAGCTGCTTACGGACACGTGCGAGAGTTTTTTGAAAACGTTCGCCGTCGATTGGCTTCAACACGTAGTCGAGCGCATCGACTTCAAACGCCCGGATCGCATGCTCGTCATGAGCAGTGACGAAAACAACAGCAGGCACGTTTTCCACGCCTACAGCTTCCACAACTCCGAAGCCGCTCAGCAAAGGCATCTGCACATCGAGAAACACAAGATCAGGAGTTTGTTTCCTGATGGCCGAGACCGCTTCCCTGCCGTTTGTGCACTCACCAATGATCTCGATGTCAGACTCTGATTCCAATTGACGACGAATGCCGCGGCGAGCGATGGGTTCGTCGTCAACGATCAACGCGCGGATTTTCGCCATTGGAAGTTACCCCGCCGCCATCCGCGGTGTGAAAAGGAATTGTGATCGTCACCAGCAGTCCGCCACGTGGGGCGGGCGCGAGCTGAAAAGAGTGGGCCGATCCATAGAGTTTCTCCAGCCGCGCACGCGTATTACTCAACCCTATTCCTTTCGCAGCGACTGCGTCGGAGCTGAGACCTGGGCCATCATCGCGAACCTGGAGTTGCACCTCCCCATTCCGGCGCACTGCGCTAATCTCGACCAAACTCTTCGACGCCCTCGGAGCAACTGCATGCCGAATTGCGTTCTCGACCAGGGGCTGCAAAATGAGGTTTGGCACTTGGGCATCCGCCGCATCTTCCGCGACTTCAAATCGCACTGTCAGTCGGTCCTGGAAACGCGTCTGCTCGATCTCCAGGTAGTTGCGTAGAAACTCCAACTCTTCGCGCAGCGAAACTTCATGCGTCTCGGTGTTCTTCAACGCGAGGCGCAGCAGGTCGCTCAAACGAAGCAGCACGCGATTAGCAAGCGCGACGTCTTCGGCCATCAAGACTGAAATTGTGTTGAGCGTGTTAAAAAGAAAATGTGGTTGTAGCTGCATCCTGAGGGCGTCAAGCTGCGCGCGAGCAAGTTGAGCTTCCAGTTGTGACGCTCGCACCTCACGCTCGCGATACTTGCGGTAGTAATCCACTGCGTGACTGAGGCCGATCACAGCCCAATAGGTCAAAACCTCAGCGTGGAAGCTGGCGATGAATTGGCTTTTGAGGGCCTGATTAAATGGGATGGCGGCCATCTCCTGAATAACCAACCTGCCAATACCCACGTATATGCCGAGGAGTACGAATGCAAATGCGCAACTCGCACCGAGATGGACCAACAGATTCTTTTTCCAACTGCGCCGTTCAAGCGGAAATCGTCGGGACAGAGCGAGAATTAGTGGAGTCGCAGCCAGCCAGATGTAAGCGCAGAGTAACCAGGACCCAAGCGATTCAGACACACGAAGTGGACGACCCAAATAGGCACGGCTTACAACCGACTCACTCGCGAAGAAAATTGCGAAGAGGGTCCAACCGGCGCCAATCAAGATCCACTTGGGCCACGTTCGTCCTTGAATCGTCTTACCATCCATCAGGCCGGTAGCTTATCGCGAAAGTTGGCACAGCAAAAGGCCCGCTCCGAAAAGCGGGCCTTTTGGCAAGCAGGTTTATTAGTGACTGTTAGCCGTTAATCTGGACAGTCCGCATCACGTTTCGGAACGCGTTCTGAAACGATGCCGCCTCGTTTTCAGGTGCGACGGCGATCATATAAAGCAGCCGCCCGTCCCGAAGTTGTGTGGTGATCACCGTTACATTCTCGGTCTGTCCGGTCGCCTCGTTGGTGTTCGTAAACGAGGTGGTAAGCCCAGCACGTCCACCCAGGGTAGTACGCTGCAGGCCGGAGCGCTGTCTCATGTTATTGCTTTGAGCGAGGCCCTGCAGAAATTCATTTGTTCCCTGTTGTAGATTGCGGCTTTGCGTCTGCGCCACGCCAAAGTTTACTCCGTGTGTAAAGACTGCCTGGCCCTGATATTGGCCATAAGCGCCTTCGGGTGCAAACCAGACTGAATCGCCGCTCGGCAGCTCGCGCCAATTGCTAGGCACGCTTACACGTAAGCCGCCGCCAAATATATTGATGGTTTGATAACGCGTCGATGGATATTCAACTCGACCGCGTGGAGCGTTGGTTGGATAGTTGGTCGGATAGTTTCCAGTGTTCTCACCAGTCGGGTATCGCTGACCGCTTCGCGCGATTTCCTCCATTGAAGGGGCTCGGCCCTGGTTGCGCAGTCGCGCCTGGACACGTGAGAAGTCCGCGCTGTTACGATTCGGATTCTCGATGCGCAACATTCGGGCTTCCTGTTGAATTCGCGCGTAACGGTTTGCAGGGCTGGGGTGACTGCTCAAAAACCCGCCGCTACTACCGCCGCCCTGTTGCTCAATCGTTCGAAACATGTTTGCGAGGTCCATTGGATCATAGCCGGCACGGGCCATGATCTGCGCCCCCAGAATGTCAGCTTCGGTTTCATACTCGCGGCTGAACTTGAGGAAGTAAACGCCAACTCCCTGCCCCGCGATCTGAGCGGCCGCCCCCGCTGGACCACCTAGAATTGCGCCGCCAATACCAAGAATCCCAGCGAGCAGGCCATACTTCTGCCCCTTTGAAGCCTGGGCCGTACCATGGCGCAGGGCGACGTGGCTCAGTTCGTGGGCCATGACACCAGCCATTTCGCCTTCGTTGCGCGCAGCCTCGATCATTCCACGATTAACGTACATTGGCCCGCCGGGCAACGCGAACGCGTTAATGTCGCGAGCATTAACGACTTTGAAATAGTAACTAAACCCGGGATGTTGATATTGAGACGGAATACTGTTAACCAGTCGCTGGCCCACCCGCGACACGTAACCGTTTACATCCGAGTCGTTAAGGATGGGAAATTGTCGTTCAGCTTCCGCTGCAGCCTGACGGCCGAGCTTTACGTCATCTTCAACTTTGTATTTATTGCTATGAAGCTTGATCTGCGTTTGCCCGAAAACGGAAACGGGCATCGCAAAAAGTGCAATAGTTGCCAGGGTCGCTAATAGTTGTTGCCGAATGTTGTAATTTCTTTTGATCATCACTGTCCTCCGTCCGACGCGCTTATCGAAGCCATTATCAAAAGGCCCGAAAGCGTATTAAAACAAAGAGCGGTTGAATCCGAGAGGAATGCCGCTCACAACTTCGTCTTATCCTCCCCGAAAAGGTCCGTCTCACCATACTCACGCCGTTTAGGGAAGAGAGCTGTGGGCCTGGCCGGCATTTGATGAGTCACTGTCAGAGGGCGTTTGCCTGATTGCTGCTGCGTAAATGTTGCAAATCGAAAGCTAAAGCTGAACCAAAACGCAACATCGTTTGCGTCCTTTAGCACGATTTCAGTTCGAAGATTTCGCAAGCAGTTATTACAACCCCTCCGGCCCGTATGTACTGCAAGGTGAGTGCCAGCAGGCCCGGGAATCATAACTGTAGGGGCGTCCCTCCGTGGGCGCCCCGCTTTTCCGCGCGCCGAGGGGCGCCCACGGAGGAACGCCCCTACGAATTAGTTGCCGCCAGTTACTATTTGCCGCGTTTGATTTTTTCGTTCAGCCAACTCGCCGGTTCGTCGAGCGGCGAGATGTGGTGAGCCTCACCCTTCCAGACACGAATCATCGATATAACCAGGAATACCGTGGAAGCCAACCAGAAGAGCGCACCGCCGATGCCGGAATCAGTGACTGCTTCGATCACCTTGAAGAGCGTTTGGACCACGAGAATAGCGATATGAAGCGCGAGCCCTTGAGAAGCATGAAAACGAGTCCGCGCCTCGCTTCTGGGAACCATGAACAACTCGAGCAGTGAAACTATTACGCCAATATAAAACGGCGCATAGGGCAACATGTTGGCCCACTTCTCAGGCAAACCGATACCGGACACGGTCCTGGATGTAGGCCTTTGAGTCGCGCCCGCGAACGCGGCCGACGATGGTTTATAAGGTGCAGGTTGTGAGTAAGTCGGCGGAATAAAAACCGATTGGTACGGCGAGTCTAAAGGCACATTATCGTAACGGCGCGTAGGCGCTTCCGAATATGTGTCGCGCCTTGCTGCTTCATTTCCCGATGAGCCGATTTCGCGCGTGGCTCCTCCGACCTCTCGCGTCGCCGGGCCGGGCTCCCCTTCACCCCAATTATCGTCCGCGTTTTTCACGAAGTCGGGATCCAGCGGATTCGTATCGTATTTGCTTTTCTTCGGCTCCATAACTGTGTCTCGGGATTGGTTAATCTTACTCGTCCGTTAACGCATACTCAACCTGTTCCCACAGCTGGTCTCGTTCAGATATACGGAAAGCCCTCATCACTGGTTGCACCCCCCCTAACCCCACGATGAAGTATAAGGCTTGTGGATAGTACGCCAGGCGGACGTCTGTTTCCGAAGGACAGGGCTCGGGGGAACGTGGATGTGAATGGTAGATGGCCAGAAGCTGTTCGTCGCGGTCGCGCATCAGGCGCTGGGCCGCAAACAGATCTTCAGGCGCAGCCTCGTAAGAAACATTGGCGTTGGCTGATACGTTGTGTAACTGGTAGATCGTCCTTGCCAGTAGATCTTTGCCGCCACCAATCAGCCCACAGCACTCGGCGGGTGACGATTCCCTGGCGTGGGCAAAAATCCTTTCTAACTGGGGATGGGTAAGTGTGATCATTCAAGCAACTATGAACACAGCTCTGAATTGTGGTCGTGCGGTGATATGAGGTCAGTACCACCTCGCGGTAGCGGGTGGGTCCGTTTTATTCATGCAGATCTGTTATTTTACGCACCCACCCGCTACCGCGAGGTGGTACTGATTTCACCAGGACGCCGCCACATAACGATGCACTGAGACTGCTGGGCCCCAACTTACGACTCGTTAACCACATGAAGGTGCAGCTCTTCCAACTGCTTGGGATCAACCTCACCCGGTGCGTCGATCATTAAATCAGTTGCTGATGCAGTCTTGGGAAAAGCCATCACGTCGCGAATGTTATCTGTTGGTACCAAAACCATCATCAGTCGCTCAATACCTGACGCGATGCCTCCGTGCGGCGGAGTTCCAAATGCAAGCGCGTCCAGGAAAAATCCAAAGCGGGCGCGCGCAACTTCCGGTGTCATCCCCAGCGCCTTGAAGGCGAGGTCCTGCACATCGCGCCGGTGTATTCGAATTGAGCCTCCGGCAACTTCCACTCCGTTGATCACTGCGTCATAGGCCTTGGCCCTGATGTCGCCAAAAAGATTGGTCTCGTTGCTCTGCACAGCCCGCTCAAGTAGCGACAGGTCGTCATCTACGGGCGAGGTGAACGGATGGTGCATTGAATAGTAGCGCCCATCGTCCTCATGGTATTCAAACATCGGGAACTCGGTGACCCATAGCGGCGCAAAGACATTCTCCGGGATTAACTTCTCTCGCTTGGCAATCTCATTTCGCAGCGCACCTAAACTTGCCGTCACCGTCTTTGTCTTGCCGGCAACTATCAGAACCGCGTCGCCCTTTTCCGCTTTCGTGTGATCCGCCAACTGTTGGACCACTTCCGGGCCCAGCGGTTTAAGAAGCGAAGAAGATAACTCGTCGCCGAGCTTGATCCATGCGAGTGCCGAAGCTCCATATCGTCTGGCAAATTCCTGAAGCTCGTCCAAAGCTTTTCGAGACATTAATGCTCCGCCGCGGACCACGATTCCCTTTACCGTTCCTTTTTGAGAAAGGGCCGCTGCGTAAGGAGCGAAAGTCGTGTCTTTAAGAACGTCGGAAAGGTCCGTCAACTCCATTCCCGAAATGCGGAGATCGGGTTTATCGGAGCCGTAACGATCCATTACCTCGGCATAAGTAAGTCTTGGAAACGGTACCGATATCTCCACCCCTATTAGTCGAAAGACCCTTTGAAACAGTCCCTCAATAAGCCTGTATACCTGCTCGGTGGTCGCAAAACTCAGCTCAACGTCGAGTTGGGTAAACTCCGGTTGGCGATCTGCGCGCAGATCTTCATCGCGAAAGCAGCGCGCGATCTGAAAGTACTTGTCCAGTCCCGCAATCATACAAATCTGCTTGAACAGTTGCGGCGATTGCGGCAGTGCAAAAAATCGTCCCGGCTGAATGCGTGAAGGAACGATGTAGTCGCGGGCGCCTTCCGGAGTCGACTTGATCAGAATTGGCGTTTCAATTTCTGTATACGTTTGCTCGTCCATGTAACGGCGGATCTCCGTCACCACGCGATGACGCAGACGCAGATTCGCCTGAAGCTGCGGACGGCGCAGATCCAGATAACGATATTTCAAACGCAAGTCTTCACTGGCAAGAGACTCGTTGGAAGCATCGAGTTGAAATGGAAGAGTGCGAGCGTCGTTGAGAATGAATAACTCACGCGCCTGCACTTCGACCTCACCAGTCGGGAGTTTTGCATTTCTCGAAGCCTGATCGCGCAGGACGACATCGCCGACCACAGCGATTACGAATTCGCCGCGGGCTTCCTTGGCTTTGGCGTGTGCTTCAGGCGCATCCTCTGAATTGAAGACAACTTGAGTTATACCCTCACGGTCGCGCAAATCAATAAAGCTGAGCTCGCCAAAGTCGCGTCTCCGCGCCACCCACCCCATTAGGGTGACTGTTTTGCCGACGTCATCCGCGCGCATGGCGCCGCAGGAATGTGTGCGTTCTAAATTTCCGAGGTTGTCCAGCATCATCTGTCCAGTGTCTTAACAATGGTCTTGTAACCAATTACAGAACCCAGCGCGGTAGCGCGGGATCCTTCGGGCTACTCAAAACCAGATTTCAATCTTCTTTAATGTTCGCCGACTTCAGCATCCCGCGCTACGGCGCTGGTTCTTTGATTGATCCGCGGAACGCCGCTTTAATAGTCGTTCCTGTTGTTTGAAGCTTGCGTGGCTTCGAAATCTTCCTTTGCGTCGGCGTCGTCATAGTCATCGACGACTACTTGAATACCTCGCGTAGATGGGAGGCAACTGATTACCTGGGCGCGATCGATTTGCGTCAAGCCTGTGCCGTTCGCGTGCCAGAGTTTGACCCAGAAAGTTCGAGTGTCGCCATGGATTGCGAAAGTCGAACCGTCGTTCATGACAGCAACGGGTTCGGCAATCGTACCTTCACGCAGTTCCTCGACCAGTTCCGGAATGAACTGCTTGAACTGAGGAAACTGAACCAGCACATCCCTCTCTTCAATCGCGGCCGGCGGCAACTCAATCGGCTCGTCACCTTCGAGTAAAAGGCGTGACTCAGTCTGCTGATTTCTTTTTTTGACTACAGGCATCGCTTAAACAAGTCCAGAGTCCAATGTCTAAAGTCCAAAGTCGAAAACCTGAAGTGACTTTTTGTCCCCGACACTGTTGGGGACTCACGAACACCGCGCCACACGGACTTTGGACATTGGACTTTGGACTACGTATTCAATCTCTTCAGCAAATAATCCTTCAGGTCGGAAATCTTAACGCGCTCCTGTTCCCAGGTATCTCGATCGCGCACGGTCACGGCGTCGTCCTCGAGCGATTGATGATCAACGGTGACGCAGAACGGAGTGCCAATCTCGTCCTGACGGGCGTAAAGTTTTCCAATCCCACCCGTGTCATCGTAAACCGCCCGCATCGACGGTTGCAGCGAGCGCTTGATCGACTTCGCCAACGCTACGATCTCCGGCTTGTTCTTCGCCAAAGGCAAAACCGCAACCTTGATCGGCGCCAGTGAAGGATGCAACTTCAAGATCACGCGCATCTCGCCCTTGTCGTTTGTCTTCTCCGTGTAGGCATCCATTAGAACAGCCAGTACCGTTCGATTCACACCAGCAGCCGGTTCAATGACGTACGGATAAAATCGCTCCTTCGCGGCCTCATCGAAATAGGAAAGGTCCTCAGTCGAGTCCGGATTGATTCGCTTCCCTTCGGCGTCTTCCGGTTTCTTGGAGTGGGTGCGGAGATCGAAGTCCGTGCGATTCGCGATCCCCATCAACTCGTCCCACTGCCGCTCGTCTTCTCCGCGCTCCGGAAAGAATCGATACTGAATGTCAACCGTCCGCTTGGCGTAGTGGGCCAACTCCTCCTTGGGCTGTTCATATAGCCGGAGGTTATCCGCTGATACTCCGAGCGTCGTGAACCACTGGAAACACCCGTCAATCCACTCCTGGTGGACCGCCTCGTCTTCCCCGGGCCGCACAAAGTATTCCATCTCCATCTGCTCAAACTCGCGCGTGCGGAAGATGAAATTCCCCGGCGTCACTTCATTGCGAAACGATTTTCCAATCTGCGCCACACCGAAAGGCAATTTGCGACGGCTGGTGGTTAGCACGTTGAGAAAGTTGATAAAGATTCCCTGGGCCGTCTCAGGACGCAGATAAACAAGCGACGACAGATCCTCTTCAGCCGTTGCGCCTACGTGCGTTTGAAACATCAGATTGAAGGGCCTCGGATCCGTCAGGTTTTTCGAACCGCAATTCGGGCACTTCCCATTGTCGAGTTTGTCGGCACGGAGACGTGTATTGCATTCGCGACAATCAACTAGAGGGTCGCTAAACGTATCTTCATGGCCGGAGTATTTCCAGACTAACCGGTTCAGAATTATCGAGGAGTCCAAACCTTCGATGTCGTCGCGCTCATAGACCATCCAGCGCCACCACGCCTGCTTGACGTTGTTACAGAGTTCGACGCCCAGCGGGCCGTAATCCCAGGCGCTGCCCAGCCCGCCGTAGTTTTCCGAGGAGGGATATACAAAGCCCCGCCGTTTGGCGAGGGAGACGATGGTTTCGATGTTAGGAGCCGTCATAAGGTGAATCGTAAATCGTGAATGGTAAATGGAAAACGCGAAAAACCAAACCGCGCGCTGCTTTCGCGAATTGAAAAGAGGAGCACTAGAGCGCTCCTCTTTTCGTAACGAATCTGTCTTTAGGCTAATTACTTCGCAGGCGTTTGGACGTTGACGTCAATTTTCTGTGTGCCGCCGCCACCAAACAATCGTCCTCTGAATGCAAAGAGCACAACCAGAACAATAATCACAAAGATCACGAGGACTGCTACTACGCCGGTGCTACCGCTACCGCCGCCATCACCATTATCTCCCATAACTCGACGCCTCCTGTTGAAAAGGGTCTGCTTTGTTTAGCTGAACGGGGGATGCGAGCGATTGTTCCATAAGGCTGGACTACGGTCAATCTACCAAGTCAAAAATGGTAATGGTCGTGGCTTAGGTGCTGCTTAAACAACTACGGGGTTACCTGCCAGCTTTTGCGATTCGTTTAGAATGCGGACTTGTCCGCGAACGACGGAGGGCACAAAGTGCCTTATCTGAACGAATATGTGGCAGGTCCAGGAGGGATGAAGCGCCAAAAACTAAGGGAGACAGGAATGGTCCCTGTCTCCCTTAATCAAGCCAGCCTTAATGCTAGTGACTTAATCGTTTCGGCCACGTCTACGGCGTCGAGGCGCAGCACTCGGAGCTGGGCGAACCTCTCCGGCTGAGACTGTCGGCGTCGCCGTCGGAGGTGTGGCGCCACTCGGCACTACCCACAACTCGACACAGTCTTCCTCTCGAAAACCGCCATTGAGAACAATGATTCTCGAGGCATCGATTCCGCGCTGGCTCACAAGGTAGTCGCGTGCGCGAGTTCCCAGCAAGTCGGCCTGGCCCATTCGGCTCCTGCGGCCACCGTATGCAATGACGTAGGTGGTGGTCGCCGGATCGTTTTGTAACTCGACCGCGAGGTTGTCCAAACGCGCTTTCTGATCGTCGAAGGAACAACTGCAGCAGACGTCAAACTGTCGCGAGGGATTCTCACGTGGCGGCGGCGGCGGAACAAACGTTGACGCCTCGCTAACCTGACGGCAAGCCGAGTCGCCCGAGCCGTCATCAACAACCAGAGTGGCCGTGATGCGCTGGCCGGCCAGGCCCGTCGAATCCACTGTAATGGTGGGTGTTCCTGCGCCGCTCAGTAATCTGGCGCCGGCAGGGCTGACCGTCCATGTGTAGTTAAGAGCAGCCGTGCCCGTGTAGGCAACGTCAGCCGTGTATGTGATCACCTCGCCCTCGTTTACCTGAGTAGGGGCAGAGATGTTCACGGGATAGGGACAAGGAGACTTGACTACGGGTGGTGCTGGTCTGTAATTGAGCGCCACGCATTTGATACGGCCGGCTTCGAGGTCGATTTCCCGCGTCCATCTTTGGCCGTTTGGAAGCGTGATAACAATCGTGTGCACACCAGGATCGCGGTCAAACTCGCGATAGTCAGTGCTGGTAATTCCTTCAGGTTTGCCGTCAACTTCGATCGGCAGCCCGCCGGGCGTGGTTAAAATTTTAATCGTTCCATACTTCGCCAGCTTCCGCTTCTTTGCGGCCTGAGCAGTCGACGCAGGATGGACCATGCAAAATGTCAGCGCCACCAGGGCGGCGAGTGTGAATTTAGCGTAACGGTGCTTCAGGATTGTTGTCGACATTTTGTTTAGCCCTCCTCCGTAATCTGCGGAGCTGCTTTGGATCGGCGTTTACGAAAGCGCGCGCCGATGGCAGCCAGGCCAGTCCCAAACAGGAGCAGTGACGCAGGCTCGGGAATCACCTCGTCTGGTGGAGGTGGCGTAGTTGTCGGCGGAGGTACATCGCAGTCGTCGCAACCATGTATGAAGAAGAACGGAATGGCCGCCAGGAAGAGCAGTGGCCATTTCGGAAATCCGCCGCCGGGCACTGTGATCTCACCGCAGTCACAGATTGTACCTTCGACTTCACCCTGGTCAACAACATCGACACCGGCTTGCGGTTCCATACTCACTGCCACACCTGACAAAAGCGTGTTGCCACTGGTGACGTCGACTGTGCTGCCATCAGCTACCTCAACAACATCTCCCGCTGCCGACTCTTGCGACGCCGAGGCCACAGGCGATGGTCCTTCGCCCTCTACTGCCGCACTTGTGTTTTGGGAAATACTGCGGAGCCGTAGCTCTGGAGGATTCTGGTAGCTGCCCATGACCTGTATCACCTCGCTAATTACCACCGGCGCCGCATGAGTGGGGACGCCAGTCAAAAGCAAGATGCTGAGTATCGCGGCAGTTGAACGAAAAGCTCGACTCATCATCAGTTGAAATTCCTCCTAGTTCTTTCCCAAAACTACTAATGGGGAAAGTTTCGTTGTTAAACTTGTTGAACGCAGCGCAGAAGGCCCGAATGTTTTCGCGTTCGGCATGATTTGCCGGGGCGGTATCGCTGGTTGATAGGAAAAGATGGCTAATGCAGAAGGGATTCCAATTTAATAGCGCGGTAACTTTAGTGTTTAACCTGAACAAAAAGGGAGGTTTGCACTCGGCAAACCTCCCTCAGAATAGTGACCCAACAACGAAACCTAGTCGGCTTCTCCGGCACTCGCGGCTTCAGCTTTTTCTTCGTCGCGTAGCACGGCCTTGCGGGACAATTTAATCTTATTCCCTTCTTTGCCAATGCACTTGACCATAATCTGCTGGCCTTCCTTCAGCTCGTCGCGGACATCCTTCACACGCCGGTCTGCAATTTCTGAAATGTGAAGCAGTCCGTCAGTTCCTGGAAATATTTCGACGAATGCACCGAAGTCAACGATCCGGGAAACTGTGCCCAGGTAGGATTGACCTACTTCGGCTTCCGCGGTGATGCCGCGAATCCTGTTCACCGCAGCCTCGGCTGCTTCGCCACTGGCGGTGGCAATCGAAATCGTGCCGTCGTCTGAAACGTCAATCTTCGCTCCCGTTTCTTCCACGAGTGCACGAATCATCTTGCCGCCTGGTCCAATGACGTCGCGGATCTTGTCCGGATTAATCTTGATTTGGATAATGCGAGGCGCGTGAGCTGAAATATCCTGGCGCGGCTCTGCGATGGCCTGCTGCATCACGTTAAGAATATGCAAGCGACCTTTCCGTGCTTGTTCAAGTGCCTCAGCCATGATTTGAGCGTTAATACCCGCAATCTTGATGTCCATCTGCAGGGCGGTAATACCTTCGTTGGTTCCAGTGACTTTGAAGTCCATGTCTCCATAGTGATCCTCCGCACCGGCGATATCCGTCAGGATTGCGTACTTATTACCTTCCATCACCAAACCCATCGCCACGCCGGCGACTGGGGCTTTCAAGGGCACACCCGCATCCATTAGTGAAAGTATTCCGCCGCAGACGCTGGCCATCGACGACGAACCGTTCGACTCGGTTATGTCTGAAACAATTCGCAAGGTATATGGGAATACAGATTCATCAGGCAGCACGGGCTCAATAGCCCTTCGCGCCAGGGCCCCGTGTCCGATCTCACGACGACTTGAAGAACCAAATCGCCCAACCTCGCCCACGGAGTAATGCGGGAAGTTGTAGTGGAGCAGGAAGCGTCGTTTCACTTCTCCCTTTTCCAGGTCATCCATGAACTGCTCGTCTTCCTTGGTGCCCAGCGTGGTGGTAACAATCGCCTGGGTCTCACCGCGTGTGAACAGCGCAGAACCATGAACGCGTGGCAGCCAACCAACTTCGCAGCTGATGGGCCGGATTTCAGAGAAACGGCGGCCATCGGGGCGGCGTCTATTATTCAGGATGTCATCACGGAAGATCGTTTCCTTCAGATGATCGAACACCTTTTTCGACATCTGCCGTTTTTCAGGTTCATCCTCCGGATAACCTTCGACGACTTCTTTCTTTAGTGCATCAACCCCTGCGTAGCTGTCGCGTTTTTCCTGACTCGTGGTGTCCAACGCCGCGCGCAGGCGATCTGCATAGTTTCTTTGAATTTCTCCCAGCATCTCCTCGTTCAGGACGGGAGGCTCAACCTCGCGCTTCTTGATGTCGAGCGCCTTATAAAGCTCTTTCTGCCAGCGACAAAGACGGTTAATTTCCTTGTGGGCCAGCATCAGGGCTTCAAGCATGATCTCTTCAGAGACTTCTGAGGCGCCGGCTTCCACCATCACAATCGCTTCTTCGGTACCGGCCACGATCAGATTGAGTCGTGATTCACGTACTTCGTCGTAAGTTGGATTGACGACATAACGTCCTTCTATTAGCCCGATGCGAACGCCCGCGATCGGATTCATGAAGGGAATGTCGGAAAGATAGAGCGCACACGAAGCGCCGGTGATTGCGATCACGTCCGGGTTATTGTCTGGGTCTGCTGATATAACGCTGGCTATTACCTGTGTTTCGTTGCGATAACCTTCGGCAAAGAGCGGTCGGCAGGGACGGTCGATTAGGCGGCTGGTAAGCGTTTCCTTTTCAGTTGGCCGTCCTTCACGTCTAAAGTAGTTGCCGGGAATTCGGCCGGCTGCATAATTCGCTTCGCGATACTCGACGGTAAGCGGGAAGAAATCGATTCCTTCGCGCGTGTGCGGCGCCCCTACGGCAGCGACCAGTAACATTGTGTCGCCATACGTGATTATCACAGAGCCGTCTGCTTGTTTGGCGACTCGACCGGTTTCAACGGTCAATTCCTTGTCGCCCAGTTTGATTGATTCTTTAAGATATTTCTTTACTGTCATCTTGTTTGTCTCCTTGGGACAATTACCTGAAACCACTCAGGCCGCGAGCGTCTCGTGCGCCTCGCTTTTGTTATTCAGTTCGATTCGGACGCTACGTGAAGCGTTAAGGGTTGAGGTTTAACATCAAAAAAGGCGGCACGAGGCTCAAAACCGTGAGCTCATGCCGCCTTTTTTGCGTTACGCTAAGGCCGAACGCGTCTGCCTGCCTCGGAATATCGCCGTCACGTTCGGCTTCCTCGGCAAACTCTTCGAAAGACGCGGGCTTTCTGAAATTTGAGATTCGAAGTTCTCTCGTTCTCAAGGCCGTTTGGCGCCTAACGTCGCAGGCCCAAACGAGTGACTACCTCGTGATAACGCTCAATATCCGTGCGCTTCAAGTAATCCAATAGACTTCTCCGCTGCGAGACCATCTTAAGCAGGCCGCGCCGCGAGTGGTTGTCCTTTTTATGGATCTTGAAGTGCTCTGTAAGTTCGTTGATTCGTTTACTAAGCAAAGCCACCTGAACCTGTGGCGAGCCAGTGTCCGCATCATGGCTGCGGAAATCGGTAACAATCTGTGCTTTCGTTTCTTTTGCTAAAGGCACTGCTTGAGATGATCCTCCTGGACAGCAGTAGACCCGTCAACTGACGGTAACCGCTAAGATTAAGTGTCGGGGTAAGTTACCACGCACTCTGGGCACTGTCCAGCGGGGCTCCTTGACGGTCAAGCTGTAGGGGCGTCCATGCGTGGGCGCCTCCCTTTTCGGCCGAAAGACCGGCAAAGTGTAAAAGGTGTGGTGATAACGATCCGGAAAACATCACGTGATAACAAAAAGCGCTCTAGCGTGTTGCACCTTCAGCTCGGTGGGGCTTTTCATCCACTCCGGGGCACCCACAGAGGGATGCCCCTACAAATTAGCCGGTGCGGCCACATTCGAGTTTAGCGGTCCGTCTGATACCATTCGACTCCAAACCCATGACAAACAAAGACGCGCACATCGTAATCGTTGGCGGAGGCTTCGGCGGCCTGTTCACCGCGCTGGATCTGGCCGGCACCGCCAAAGTTACGCTCATCAGCGACGCAGACCATTTTCTCTTCACGCCCATGCTTTACGAGTATCTGAGCGGCGAGGTAGAAGCCTGGCATATCGCACCCAAGTACCACGAACTCCTCGAAGAAAACGTAAACGTGATCCAGGACAAAGTAAGCGAGATTGACCTGGATGCCCGGTCGATCAAATTCAAAAACGGTACTGCCAACCTGTCATACGACGCTTTGGTGGTTGCCTTGGGCGGTGAGACAAACTACGCCGGGGTTCCAGGTGCCGCGGAAAATTCCATCCCCTTTCGTAAAATTGCCCACGCCGATCAGTTGCGCGAACGAATGGTTGACGCCCTCGATCATGTGCCCCCTGACCTGCCACCGCAGGATGTCCAGCGTGCGCTCACGTTTGGCGTTGTCGGGGCAGGGGCGAGCGGCGTCGAGCTTGCGACCAAAATGGCTGACCTGCTACTCGATGCGTTCAAGCGCCGTGCTCTTCACGGCGAGCCGCGAGTCCTCGTGATTGAGATGGGAGATAGGGTTGTACCGGGTATGGGCGAAGATATTCGCGAGTTCGTGGAGGACGCTTTGCGCCAATCTCATGTCGAAGTCCATACGCTTACCCGCGTGGTCAGAGTTGGCCCTAACGGGTTCACGATCGAACACAACGGTCAGCAAACGGAGGTTGAAGCGGCTGCCGTCGTCTGGACCGGAGGCGTGCGTGTCAGCCCAGTCGTAGAGAAATTGGACCTCGACAAAAACGAGCGCGGTCTGATCTTCGTTGAGCCTACGCTTCAGACGCGTCGTCACGGCAATGTGTTCGCCTTGGGCGACATCGCCTTCTATCCTGATGCAACACCGACTCTCGCTGGCACCGCTCAACTCGCGTTACAGCAGGCAGGACTGGTCGCCGACAATGTTAAAGCGTTTCTCTCGGGTGATGAACTGGGGACAAAGCACTTCGAGGAATTAGGTGAAGCCGTTAGTTTGGGCACCGAACGAGCTGCAGTGTTAGCTGGAGGAAAGGCGTTTGGTGGTCCACTCGCGCGCCAGGCCCGCTTTGCTCTTTACACTTCCAGGCTGCCAACCTGGCATCACCGTCTGCGCGTCGGCGCGAGCTGGTTTTTTGGCGGAACGGCCCCCCGCCCGCTCTTGCCGTTGGGAATTCAGAGGTAGCTTTTCGTGGCGCTTGGTGCAACAGGGCGGGCTCGCATCCGAGTGGTTGTGATCGTTGTGGTGACGTCCGGAGCGCTCGGGTCATTTTTGTGGACCAGAAACAGAAAGTCCTCCGTAACCCCTTTAACCACAATCAACGAGGACACGCCAAGCGCAACTGCAACCCCAACTCTCACGACAGGCCCAACTGTCACATCGCCGACTCAGTCCCAATTAGACATCCCAACCGAACCCGGCCTGTCATCAAGCCAGCCGGCTGAAGATGCAACGGCGTCGAACACTTTCATCGGCAAACTCAACCTCATCGTTCCCGTCGCGGGAGTCAAACCGGAACAGTTGTTGGACACATTTACTGACGCACGATCGGAAGGACGCTCGCATGACGCCATCGACATTCTCGCGCCAGCGGGCACGGCGGTCCTGGCTGTCTCGGACGGAGAAATCTCCAGACTCTTCCAGAGCGACCGCGGCGGCACCACGATTTATCAGTTCAGCCCCGACAAGAAACTCATCTTTTACTACGCACATCTCCAAGCGTACGCCGGCGGAATAGTCGCCGGGAAGTTTGTTCGGCAAGGAGAAGTGATTGGGTTTGTGGGTGACACTGGGAATGCCGGCGCTGGAAACTACCATCTTCACTTCTCAATCGCCGTACTCGCCGATCCGAATCGCTACTGGGAAGGCACCAACATCAATCCGTATCCACTGCTGCGCAAGTAACGGGGCAGTAGCCCGACCGTTGGGAGGGCGTGCGCTTAAACGCACCTCCCTGACGGTCGGGCTACTGCCCCGTTTACTAGTCCCCCGTTCGCTTATCGTGCGGGGCCCACCCCGAGAAGCGAGGGTTTCAGTGCAGCCTGTGTGGGCCAGCCCAGCTAAACGATGTGGGTACACCCATTGCTGGAAACTGATGCGCAAGCGACTATCAGCTCGCTTTTCAATCTTACTGGAACGAGGCAAAACCATGATTCATCGACGAATAAACTTATCCGCTCTCATTCTTATCGTGCTCTCGCTTCTGTTTGCCGCTGGGTGTGACCCCGCAGCCAACAACAATTCAACACCTTCTGCGAGTCCATCACCTTCGGCGTCGCCGGTCGCGAGCCCGACCGCCGCCGGCAGCCGCGTCCCTGTGACGTTGCCGGTATTGGACGCGCTGTTTTCCGATGAAGTATTCAAAGCCAAACTGAAGACACAAATCGAGCTAACGGACGCTCAGGTAACGCAGCTTCAAAAGATTGCTGCCGACGAAGTTGCTAAGTTGCGGCAGTCAAACCTGGAAGATGTGAGCTCGACTCAGGAAAGCCCGGCTGAGGAAGCCCGTCGCCACGCGAGCGAGTCGATCCGAAATGTTGTTGGTGAGCAAAAAGCCACGGCCTTGTTTGCCTTCGTTGGCGACTACTGGGGGAAAGGCGGTGAAACAACTGAAGACAACAAGACCGCTTCGTCGCCGGGTTCGGCATCGACCAAGCCCAATGCAGTTCCGACGGACACACGTGTTGTCGTTAACATTCCGGCCTATCGCATGGATGTCTTTCGCCAGGGTGAGTTAGTCAAGTCGTACAAGATCGGCATCGGCTATCCGGAATTTCCACTGCCGACAGGACTCAGAAAGGCGCAAACGATTATCTTCAACCCAACCTGGACCCCACCCGACGAACCCTGGGTCGACAAGATGAAGGGTGTGGCGGTGGGCGAGAAAGTAGCCGCCGGCAGCAAATTGAACCCGCTTGGTCCAATCAAGATACCCATCGGCCAGCCCTCGCTGATCCATGGTGGAAAGTCCCCGGCGAAACTGGGTACGTTTGCATCGCACGGCTGCGTCGGTCTGACTACTCCGCAAGTTCAGGACTTTTCTAAACTGCTGGCCCAGGTTGCCGGCGGGGAAATAACCGACAAGGCCTTACAAGGCTACTTCAAGGACAAGACCAAGACTGAGACAGTGAAATTGAATCAGGCTGTGCCTGTCGAGTTGCGCTACGAAACGATCGTGGTCGAAGACGGTAAACTAAAAATCTACAAAGACGTCTACGACATGGACACGAACACCGAAGCGAACCTTCGCACAGTTCTGGAAGCAAACGGGGTAAAGTTTGAAGACTTTAAACCCGAGGAACGCGCTCAGATTCTTGAGACACTAAACGCAATGTCGCGCAAGCCATTGAAGGAAGCTGCCAAACCGGCTACCTCTGCGTCACCCGAAGCCGCGGCTCAAACGGCCGACAAAACCGCAGACAAAAAGCAGACGGCGTCAGTGACCCGCAAACCGATTGGCAAGAATCAAAAGGAAGTTGTAATTGAGTTGGCGGCGCTTAAAGGCAAGGGTTATCCAACGGCAGTGAACTTCGATACTGGCAGTGGTAAGCCGGCAGGCACTGTCGCCATGGCGCGACCGGTCGCGGAAGGCTCTCCGAAGCGGCCTTAGTTGCGACTGCGCTCGGCCAAAAAGGTCCACGAATAACACGAAATATCACTAAAAAGTTTAGCGTGACCTCGTGTGTTTCGTGGACCGATTTAATAAATAATCCACAATTATCGAGTGCAGTCACTTCCTGGTACGCTTCGTCGCCTTGGCGCTCTTAGCTATAGCGTTCTTTGCTTTGCTGGATTTCTTTTTGTCCGAGGCTTTTCTTGCTTTCATCCGCTCTTCGCCTCGCGGCTTCACTCGATAAGTAACCAGCACGCAGCCGTTCTTCAAAGTCCTACACTCCATCAGCTCCAAATCGATCTGATGGTCCATCTCATAAAAGATTGGAATTCCAGAACCCAGCAATACCGGATGAATATTGAAGCCAACCTCATCGATTAAGTCTGCTTCGAAGAGCGACTTCGCCAACAGACCGCCGCCCATCACGCAAATGTCTTTGCCCTTCTGAGCTTTTAATTTGCGAACAAACTCCGCTGCATCTTCAGAAATGATCTCAAGTCCCGGCGAGGATTTCTTCTTCAGCGTCCGCGAGAAGACGTAACTCTTGACACCCGGAAACTCACCCGATCCGCCACCCATTCGCAGTTGCACTTCATAGGTCCTGCGTCCTTCGACGATCGTGTCAAACCTCTTCCAATAGTCACCCAAGAATTCAGTGACTTCATCGCTCCACATTAACCAATCAACTGAATCGTCTTTGCGAGCGAAGTAATTGTCGAGACTGTTAGCGCCGCCAAATACAACTTTACGCATAAGTGAGCTCCTGTTTACCGGGACGGTTCTCTTTGGTTTGATTCTCCTCTTGGTGTTTTTCCCCGCGTTAAAAATCGGCACTTGCTCCTTTTCTCGTTTAGAACGGGCACTTGTGCCTTCGTCGAGCGGACAAGTCCGCATTCTAAACGAATGGAAGGGACACTAAGGCTAGGCAGCAGTAGCGGCATCGCAGGAATCGAGTTCAGGGGCGTCTTCTATCGGCGCACCGGCTTCGCCAAAGTATGGCTTCCCGGTCTCGATGGCTTCAAAGTATTCCTCGATGCGACCCAGAACTTCGTCCACCGAGTGAGAGTGATAAATTGAAGTCCGGAAGAGGGCGCCCCCTTGCAGTCCGCGTGTGAACTGTCCCGCCAGTTGCTTCATGCGATTGATCGCCGGAGTCTCCGGCATATCTTCGCGCAACATGTCGAAATATTCGTGCAGGATCGCGCGCTTGTCCGCAAGGCTTGGCTGAAAGATTTCCCGGCCGTGAATAGCATCCTCAATCTGACGAAAGATCCACGGGTTAACCATCGCCCCTCGCCCAATCAAGACACCATCGCAGCCCGTTTCCCGAAACCGCCCAAACGCCTGTTCGATCGTGGTGACATCACCGCTTCCCGACACCGGCACGCTCACCGTCTCTTTTATCTGCTTGACCAGGTCCCAGTTCGCCAGCCCGCGATAACCCTGTTCCTTCGTGCGGCCATGTAACGCGATGTGCTCTACCCCGCAATCTTCTGCAAGCTTCGCGGTCTCAACAGCATTGATGGTGTGATCGTAAAAGCCCGCGCGAATCTTAATCGTGAGAGGAATCTTAATCGTCTTTTTGATTTCTTTAAGAATCGTCTCGAGGCGTGAATGGTCCTTCAGCAAACCAGAGCCGCCGCCATGCTTCACAACCTTAGGCGCCGGACATCCGCAGTTAATATCCAGAATATCCGCCCCGACTTCTTCAGCCATCTCCGCGGCCATGCGCATACGCTCGGGTTGTCCACCAAAGATCTGCACTGCAAAGGGACGCTCGTCTGCGTAAAACCGCATTTGCCTTTTCGACTTTGGGTTATTGCGTGTCAGTCCCTCAACAGAAATAAACTCAGAGACGCTCAAACCAACGCCGCCGCGCCGCTTCAGCAAACGCCGAAACGAAACGTCCGTCACGCCCGCCATAGGCGAAAGAATCAGCGGCGGATTGATCTCGACGTCGCGAATCTTGAATGGTTTGATTTCCGTCATGGCTTAATCGTAACCGGTGTTCCTACCGGAATTGCATCAAACAGTTCACGCATGTCGACATTTTCTAATGCGACGCAGCCCCATGTCCAATCGCTTTTCGCCCCGTTTCCGTGAATGTAAATGTCCCCGCCAAGTTGTGTGTTTTGTGGGGGCGTAGCTTTTCTCTTGATTGCTCGGACAATTGCGTCGTGCTGCGCCCGGGATATTAAGCCATCGCGAAGGCCACGCCCTGCGTCTTCAACGTTTGGATAACTAATTCCCAGCGACAAATAGAACGCGCTCTTGTTGTTCTTAGTGAATATATAAAACTCGCCTTCAGGCGTGGCGCGATCACCCTGTCGTATCTTATCGGCGACCGGACTGAGGCCGAGGCCGATTTGGTAAGTACGAACCACAGCACCACCTGAGTACAAATCCATGCGTCGTTTGCCCTTCATCACGACGATGCGAGGGCTCTTTAAAGGAAGAAGTAGTGCTGACTTTACCTGACCGCGCTCAACTCGTTCCAAACCCACATCGCCCTCAGCTGGAAAACTGAGGCAAAGGAGGACGAGAAGTAGAAGAAAGTTTCTCATGGTTGGTGCGTCTCCTTGGAGTGCCCGCCTTGTCGGCGCTTTGGTCCGCGGCGGCTTGACGCCGTAAACGCAGGGAAAAGGCGAGCAAATATTTCTAGTCTTAATCGAATCGTGGTCGCGCCGAGCCGCGACCGGCCAAAGCGCCGACAAGGCGGCGCACTCCAAGGAGGTGCTTCAGCCGCCGCTAAGTTACTGCTCCTCTAAAATCTCTTCGCTCAAAAGTTCAAACAAGGCCAGCGATTCTTTTCGCGATGTCTGACGAGTGGAGGGAACGGTCAAAACTTTAACTCTCTTTATCCTTGAATGCGTGCGGATTAGGATTTCGTCGCCGACCTTTACGGTGTAGGAAGACTTAGATGGATTGCCATTCACCTCGACGCGGCCAGCCTCACAAATCTTTTGGGCCACCGTGCGACGCTGGCACAGCCGGCTAGCTTTCAGAAATAGATCAAGCCGCATCGGTAGGAAGTCTGGAGTCCTGAGTCTGGAGTCCTGAGTTCTGAGTTCTGAGTTCTGAGTCCTGAGTCCTGAGTCCTGAGTCCTGTGCCCCCGTCCCTCCCGTCTAGAACGGGCACTTGTGCCCCGTCGTGCGGACGAGTCCGGTTTCTAAACGGACGGATTCAAAAAATCGAATTCATAAGACCGAAGGGCGCCGGAGCGCCCTTGAATTCTGCCTTCTGCCTTCTGCCTTCTGCCTTCTGCCTTCTGCCTTCTGCTTTCTGCTTTCTGCTTTCTGCTTTCTTCCTTCTGCCTTCTGCTTACTCTTAACAGCCTTCCTACGGCTTCGGAAAAATTCCCAACAGCTTACCCTTCTTCTTCTCTTCCGGTTTCGCGGTTTGAGTGCTGCTGTTATCCGCAGTCTTCTCCGGCGCCAGTTTCAGAAGCGGCCCCACCGTGTCGCGATAGTTGGCAGACAGCTTGATGTACGCATCGTCGCGCAAGCTCTGGAGATAATCCTCGCGCTGCTTTGGCGAGCGCTCAATTGTCATCGCCTCGCGCACCCTGTTTTCGTTGAATGTCGCGGTCGCGCTGCCGGCTTCTCGTTCATCGACGCGTAGTATCTGATAACCATCATTGCTCTTTAGCGGCTCACTGACTCCTCCAGCCTTCACGCTCTTGACTGCGTCGGCGATGTCTTGCCGCAGATTGGGCACTTCAAAGACGCCCACCCTTCCCTTATTCTCCGGAGCTATCCGCACTCCATTCAGCTCGCGTTCAGAGTTTGCCGCAGCTATCGCGGCAAAATCCGCGCCAGCCCTCAATTGCCTAACCAGCTCAAGTGCTCGTGCCTTGACCTCAGCTTCGTTCTTGCCGGCCGAACTCAAAAATATTTCAGAAAGCGTTACGTTCTCAGGCTTTTTAAACTTGTCCTGGTTCGCCTGGAAATGCTTCTTCAGCTCATCCATTGTAAGGCTGAAGAAAATTTTGCGATCCACCTCCTGCTGAATGACCATCTGCTTCATGATCTCCGTGCGCAACGTCTGACGGGTCAGGGCAGGATCCACTCCACTCTCGCGCATGGCGGCATCAAGTTTCTCAATCGTCGTAATTCCCTGTTCCTTTGCCACCTCCAGCATTCGCCGGTTCACTTCAGCCTCGACATCGCTGGTGAGTTCAAGTTCCTTTCCCTTTTGCAATAACAGCTGCTCGTTGATAAGCGTAGCGATCAATTCCGTCTGCCGCTTGTTAACCTCTTCCGCGGCCTGCTCAGCCGTCATGCCACCTTGCTTGAGTGACTCAATCCGCTCTTTCGATTCGCGTCTGAGCATTGACAGGGTTAGCACATCGTCATTGATTTGGGCGATTACCTCGTCAACTACCCGCAACTCACCTTCCTGCGCCTTGGCTGAAAACGGAACCAAAGCGACGAGCATTAACAAGAACGCCCACGTGGTTGCAGCTGATAAAAATTTGTATTTCACGAAATACTCCTAAATGTCTTATTGATAATCAGTGGAAACCCGGCAATCGTTGTGGCCGGAATCGGGAATTGCTCTAGTTAGCGCCGTAGATTTGACCATAAGGATGCTGGTTTTAACAAACTGGCGGCGACGCAAGTTGCCTTCCTGGATTAATCAGCCGTCGTCATGAAGTCAATACCACCTCATACCGGAGCTCGTTTAAAACCCCACGCACAACGTCCAGCACGTTGTCTTGCTCATCCTCGGTAAGTCCCATTCGCAAAACGCCGGTGGGCGTAAAGACTCTACCCTCACTACTGCCGACAAACTCCATTAACTTCTCGGGCGAGATGCGGGCCTTTTCGGTAAATTTGAGTGCCACGCCATCGGCCGTCTTATCTATCGACAGGACCCCGGTCTCCTCCGCCAGCCGTCTCAGAAGCGCGTAGCTGAAAAGCTGTTCGACCGACTCCGGCAAACGCCCGTATCGGTCGCGAGTCTCTTGCCGAATAATTGCCAGCGCATCTTCATCGCGGGCAGAAGAAACTCGCTTGTACGTCCTTAGTCGCTGGCCCATGTCGCTGATGTACTCATCGGGAATAGCCACATCGACGCCGAGATTGATGGTGACGCTGGTTTCATCTTCAACCGCTTCACCGCGCAACTCCGCTACCGTGCGTTCCAGCATCTGAGTGTAAAGATCAAAACCCAGGGCATCCATGTGGCCTGATTGCTGCCCGCCGAGAAGATTCCCTGCCCCCCGAAGTTCGAGATCCAATGCGGCAATTCGAAAGCCCGCGCCCAAGTCTGAAAACTCACGAATGGCTGCTAGTCGTCGCTTGGCAATGGGCGTCAGCTCCTGTTCACCAGGAATAAGCAGATAGGCGTAAGCCCGGCGATTCGAGCGCCCCACACGCCCGCGCAGTTGGTAGAGTTGAGAAAGACCGTATTGATCGGCGCGATTTATGATGATCGTGTTTGCGCGTGGGATGTCTATGCCGTTCTCGATGATGGTGGTCGCTACCAGGACATCGTGTTTATGCTCAATAAAATCGAGCATTACCTTCTCCATGTCCTTTTCGTTCATTTGCCCGTGACCGACGATCATGCGGGCCTGCGGCACCAGACGCTGGACGAGCGCCGCAATCGTATCGATAGTTTCAACCCGGTTGTGTATGAGAAAAACCTGCCCGCCACGGCCGAGCTCGAGCTCAATTGCACTCTTCATAACGTTCTCCGAGAATTGAACAACCTGGGTTTGGATTGCCAGTCGATCACGAGGCGGAGTCTCAATCAGCGACATATCCCGCAGTCCACTGAGTGACATGTTGAGCGTGCGCGGAATTGGAGTTGCCGAAAGCGTCAGAACGTCCACCTTTTTCTTCAAGTGTTTCAGACGTTCTTTGTGGGCCACGCCAAAACGCTGTTCCTCGTCGACCACCACCAGTCCAAGCTCTTTGAAGCGAACATCTTTCGAAAGCAGCCGGTGAGTTCCAATCACGACGTCCACTTCGCCCGACTCCACTCGCTTGGCAATATCCTTCTGCTCCTTCGCATTGCGAAAGCGTGATAGCAATTCCACCTTGACTGGAAACGGCGCGAACCTACTGCGGAAAGTGTCGTAGTGCTGATAAGCGAGCACGGTCGTCGGCGTCAGGACGGCTGCCTGTTTTCCTTCCATCACCGCTTTGAAAGCAGCGCGCATCGCAACTTCAGTTTTCCCGTAACCCACGTCGCCGCATAAGAGCCGGTCCATGGGCGTGGGCTCTTCCATGTCGTGTTTTACATCTTCAATCGCAGTTTCCTGATCAGGCGTCAGAACGTATTCAAAGCCATCTTCAAATTCGCGCTGCCATGGCGTGTCGGCGGCAAACGCGAATCCCCCCACAAGTTTTCGTTCGGCGTATAGACGCAAAAGCTCGTCAGCCATGTCTCGCATGGCCCGCTTCGCTTTGGCCTTCGTTTTCTGCCAGCCGATCCCACCAAGGCGATCGAGCGTGGGTTGGGCGCCTTCGCCGCTGGAGTAGCGTTGCACCAGATCCATGCGTTCTACCGGGACATAAAGCTTTGCGTCCTCGGCGTAATAGAGCAGCATGAACTCGCCGCTGCGAGTTCCTAAATCAAGCGTTTGCAATCCACCGAAACGCGCGATGCCGTGGTCTACGTGGACAACGTAGTCGCCGGGCCGAAGATCACGAAAGTCCGATAGAAACGCCGCCGTCTTCGATTTCTTCTTCCTGACTCCTGCCGCCTGCTTCCTGCCTTCTGGACCAACGGCTCGGCGTTCGAGCGCCTGAGAACTCGCTTCGTCAAACAAGTCAGGTTCGACGTGTGATAACAGTCGTGCCTCAGGCATTTCAAAGCCTGCGCTAAGACGACCGACAGTCACAATCGTTTGCGCGGCTTCGTTTGATTCTGAGGGCTCCTCAGCTGCGGAAAGTCTGGCCTGAATCCCATATTCAGCCAGGATCTCTGCCACCCTTTCGGCGACGCCAATACTCGGCATGACGAAGAGCGTGGTTGTTCCGTTTTCCTGGGCGTGCTTCAGGTCCTCCGCGAGACTCGCGAGTCGCCCGTGATATTTGAGAACGGATTGAGTTTTCCACTGAACTTCGGGCGCCGGCATCGCCGTCGGAAACAGGAATAGCGGAGTCCGCACGCTTCGGGCCCGGCCGAGCTGGACTTTTGGTGTCTCGGCGTCCAAAGCAATTTCCTGATCCAGCTCTGCCGCAGCACGGCCCAGTATCCGCAGCTCGATTCGTTGCTTCTGGTCCAGTTTCGCTCGTAGTTCCTCGGGCGTCAGGTACAGCTCTTCGGGTCGCAGGGCGATATCGTCGACGGCGTCGGTCTCAGCGAAACGATCACTAAGCGTTTGATAGACTTCGCCAAGATACGAGTCGACAGCCGTTGGTTCATCAACTACCAGGACAGCGTCTTTCAGGTAGTCAAGAACGCTGCTGCTCCGGTCGCGAAGAATCGTCATCAACCATTCCCATCCGCCAAAGCTCTCTCCTTCATCAGCAAACTCAGTCCGGTCGCGGAGGGCCCGCGCAAAACGGACGTTGTCCCAGCGCTCGCGAGCTATGATGGCCCAGTCAGCGAAGTCCTGACTCCGAACTACCAGTTCACGCATGGGAACGATTTCAATTTCCTTCAATTGACTGGTCGAGAGCTGGGTCTCTGGATCGAAGCCGCGGATCGAATCGACTTCGTCGCCGAAAAACTCGATACGGACTGGGCCGGCCTGTCCGGGCGACCACAGGTCAAGTATTCCACCACGCATTGAAAACTCGCCTACTGCACCAACGGGATCTTCGCGCACGTATCCGGCCGCCACTAGTCGCTCAACAAGTTCTTCCGGCGACTGTGTATCGCCGCGCACGAGAAAAGCTCCGGCGCGTTTGATTTCTTCCGGCGCAACAGTGCGTCGCGCCAACGCGCGTGCGGTTAGCAGAACGAAGTCCTGCGACTGGTTCGCCAAACGCCACAAAGCCAACGCTCTTTGCTCGAGTGTCTCGGGATGTGGTGAAGAGCCGGCGTAGGGATCACTTTCCGAGGCAGGGAGGATCAGGACCTCTTTTTCGCAGTGCTTCTTCCCCGCGAGCGCGCAATACCAAAAACGCAGGTCACTTTCCCATGGTTCAAGGTCGCGATTTGATTGAGTGACAATCGCAAACAATCGACCCGTTTCTCGCTGCAGGGCTGCGAGGGCTAGCGCACGCGCAGAACCTGCCACCAATCCGCTGATCGAGACCACGCGCGCGCCGCGGTTAACCTCATCGACCACCCGCTTGAACTCGGGCGTTTCGGTTACGCGGTGTAACGCTGCCTGGAGACTGTTGGTTACCTGAAACGTACCACTCATCTTTAATTTCTTATCGATTCCTGCTGGCGCTTTTCATTCGCTCAATAATCGTGCTGGTCGACGAGCCTTCAACAAACGGCAAAGACACGACCCGTCCGCCAGCGGCTTCAACCTCTTCGCGCCCGTGAATCTCATCCAGTGCGTAATCCCCGCCTTTCACAAGCACGTCGGGGAGAAGTTTCGTAATTAGGGAACGCGGTGATATCTCGTCAAAAACCGATACATATGTAACGGCACGCAACGCGGCAAGAATCTCGGCACGTTCGTTTTCATTAACTACCGGTCGATTGTCACCTTTCAACTCTCGCACCGTTCTGTCGCTGTTAATCGCAACCACCAGGGCGTCGCCCAGGCTGCGAGCTGCGGCCAGGTAGCGGACGTGTCCGACGTGTAAGAGGTCAAAAACACCATTGGTAAAAACCAGGCGTTTGCCATCGGCGCGCAGACCCTGGCGCACTCCGAGCAGTTCCACCTGGCTCAGAATCTTCTCTTTCATCGGTTGAGAACAATCTACCACGATGGGCATTTGTTGGCGAAAAGCTGGCCGAAGCCAAGCCTGACGGATTTACCATTTCGCATTTACGATTTACGATGTTTCTTATGTCCATTCCCTTCATTGAAGAGAACGATCAAACGCAGGCGCGTCACGAGCATCTCGAGGCACTCACGAAGCTTGTCGGCAACGCCTACCCAAACAAGTTCGAGCGCAGCCAAATAATTGAGCCCGGACGAGAAGACACTATTTCCGCGATGGTTAAAAAGTTTCGCGGCTCTCTGTCGTCAGCACACAGAGGTGAACTTCCGGCGCCTGAAGAAATCGACCTCTGCAACCAGCAACTGAATAGGCATGACGCTACGGATCGCCGGCCGCATTGCCTCGCCCGCCTCGGATGAAGGGCAAAACTGCATTTGTGCACATCTCGGATGGCCTAGCACGTTTGCAAATCTACGTAAGCCGAGACGAAGTAAAAGGTGTGTAGAACAATGCCACGGGAAATCCGATCGATGAACTCGATAAGGGCTGGCAGTTATTACAGCTTCTTGACCATGGGGACTTTATTGGGGTTGAAGGTTATCTTTTCATTACGAAACCGGCGAACTTTCGTCCATGTTGTGAAGTGCAATTTCTCGCTAAAGCGCTTTCTGCCGATGCCGGACAAAATTCACGGCATCACGATCGCGAGATTCGACAACGTCAAAGATACGTCAGATTTAATTGCGGGTAGTTTAAAGATCGAGGCAAGAAAGAAGAAGAAGAGAATGGGGAGGAAGGAGATGAAGATAAATTAGCAAGTCTGACCAGATCAGAAGAACTAACTCCTCGTGAAGTTTTTGAACGCCGTTCAAAGGTAATTCGGGAGATGCGGAATATTCTCGACGATCATGGCTACGTTGAAGTTGAGACACCGATGTTAACGCCGCAGGCGACGGGCGCAGCAGCGAAACCGTTTAAAACACGTCACAACACGCTAGGTATTGATTTATATGCGCGCATCGCACCTGAGTTGTATTTGAAGAGACTGCTAGTGGGCGGTTTTGAGAAAGTTTACGAGCTCAATCGCAACTTTCGTAATGAAGGCATCGACCGCACTCACAACCCGAGTTCACGATGCTTGAATTTTACTGGGCTTACGCGGATGTTAACCAAATGATGGACTTCTGCGAGCAAATGATCCGGGCCGTGGTTCTTAACACAACTGGCACGTTACAAATCAAATTCAAAGGAGATTTTCGAGGAGTAGTTTTCCTTCTTCGCGAAAAACTCGTCAAGGAGATGACGATCGATTTCGAACGTTTCGACCGCTTTACAATGAAAGAGGCGATCGTTCAACATGTAGCCAGCATAGTAAGTGATGTAGCAGGTGAAGACTTAGAAGGTCTGTTGAATGACAGCGCTAAGGCGAAAGCTCTCCTGGATTTCCTTTGGTGGCGAGACAATGAATATATAAGTTTAATAGAGAAGGAAGACGCGACGGGGGAGATAATTTGGAGCGCTTCAGAGGAAGAGCGACGACAACTACGACAAACGGAATGGAATCGCTTAACCGAGATGAACCAGTCCCACGTGTTCACTGAAGTCCAAACAGCTGCAAATCTAATTGCCCTGTTTGAAGATTTTGTGGAAGCGAATTTAGAGCAACCAACTTTCATTACGGCTTTTCCGAAAGCAGTGTCGCCGCTATCCAAGGCCGACCCGTCAAACCGCCAATTGCCGAGCGTTTTGAATTATTTATCGCCGGAATGGAATGTCGCCAACGGTTTCTCCGAGCTGAACGATCCGAAAGAACAGTTTGACCGTTTTAACGATCAGATGCTGCAACGCGAGCGAGGCGATGACGAGGCGATGGTGATGGATGAAGACTACATCCGTGCCCTGTCGTATGGCATGCCGCCCGCTGCCGGGATCGGCATCGGCGTCGATCGCTTTGTGATGTTGCTGACGAACCGCACGTCAATACGAGATGTGATCCTGTTCCCGCACATGAGGCCGGAACGTAAGCCGGGTGAGCTGCAACCAGACGAACAAGCTGAGATCACAAACAACGGTCCGTAGGAAACCAATTGCAGGTACGACACAGTTTAGAGTTCAAGCTTTAGCTTGCGGCTGCGAAGGAACGCAAACCAAAAATACGATCCACGAAAAGACACGAAATCACACAGACGTTTAGTGTTGATTCGTGCAATTTCGTGGATCGTTTTTTTGGAAAGTTGACTAACCAGCTTATTGACGCAAACTGGGCGCGTTGGCTGGTCCATATGCGATGATCGTTCCGCCAAAACCTACTGCCCAGCCGTGTTTGCGATCGGTGAAGAAGATACGCTCGAGTGTGTGCGGCGTGCCGCTTCGCTCCTGGGTCCAGTAGATGCCGCCGTTGGTTGTATGCAGCACAGTGCCTTCGCTGCCGACTGCCCAACCCTCAACGGCATCGAGAAATTTCACATCCAGCAGGTCAGCAGTCACACCTGAGTTTTGTACCTGCCACGAGAGGCCGCCATTGATTGTTCGGTAGATGGTGCCACCGCTACCAACAGCCCAACCCAAACGCCCATCGACGAAGGACGTTGAATTAAACCGCACGTTGGTTTTGTTCGGCAGTCGTGAGTGGTTCCACGTTTGACCGCCGTCCGAGGTTTGCAGAATTGTCGAGCCCGCTCCAACCAACCAACCACTGTTCTGGTTAATAAAAGTCCCGCCAAGCAAGAGATAACGAGTGGGACTTTGCATGCGAACCCAGTTGGCGCCGGAGTCACGCGTCGTGTATACCGCGCCGCCTTCCCCAAATGCCCAACCGTAGCCGCTGCTGTCGAAAATCGCTCGCGTCAACCGCGTATCAGCGTCAGCGCCACGTAGGTCCAAACGTTTCCACTCGACGCCTCCGTCAGTAGTTTTCATCAGGTAGGCGCGTGGTTCATCGTTTGATTTGAGATCGTAGATGTTTCTTTCGCAGACGAGAAAGCCGTTGAGTTCGTCAAGGAAGTAGATGTCTCGAATTGCGTCTGATGTCGGTTGCGGCCTCGCTTGCCAGGTCGCTCCGCCGTCAGTCGTTAGGAGCACTGTGCCACGACTACCGGCAGCCCATCCGCGGTTCTGGTTTAAAAAGAAAACCGAATGCAGCCAGGCCAGAGAGCCTGCGCGTTGCCGCGCCCATGTGGACGCAGACGCAGTAGGCGCCGCAACTAAGGCAGTTAACACTAAGCAGATAATAGTAAGTAGCTGGGACAAGACGCGGGCCCTTGGCAACGGCTCCGATCCTAGGGCGGAACCCGAATTCTGACTGCCTTTACGGAAGGTCCAAGACCATCCGCACATCAAGCGGCCACGCCGCGACGGAGACGAACTTCTGTAGCTGCTCAAGGGAAAACGCCCCCAGTAAAGATTCGCGCGAAGCTCAGGATTGGGAAAAAGTTCATGATCTTCTGGAAGCTCTTAAACTTGTTGCCCGGCACGATTACCTGGTCTCCAGGTACGAGATAAGTCGAGTCTGGGGCCTTGCCTTTATAGATTGCGCTTACGTTAACAGCGATGGGCGAGAGGACACCGCTAGCCTGTTTGCGCAAGACCACAACTTTGCTCTTATCGCCCGTCTGCAATACGCCGCCGGCTTCTCCCAATGCTTCAGCCACAGTCAGGCGACGGCTCATCAAACGAATGCCTGGCTGTGCGACGTCACCAATCACGCTGTACCGGTAGGAGGATGCTTTGTCCAGCGCAACGTCGACTTGCGGTTCGATGATGTATTCGTCGTAGCGTTTCTTAATCAACTCAGCAACTTCTTCGACGGTCTTTCCATTGACAAAGATCCCGCCGGGAACCAAAGCTAGAGAGATGCGGCCACTCGGAGGAATGATGATTCCAGATCTCGAATAACGATCCTGACCAAACACGCTTACGGAAATAACGTCTTCCGGCCCGAGGCGGTAAGTGCTGAAGAAGTTGTTATACGAGTTAACGATGTCGGCTTCTTCCGAAGGCTGTTCATGTCGACCTGGGTCCGCTGTTGAGCCATCCGTGGAAACACGAGCCGGAGCGGAAGAGTCAGCCCGATCGTTTCCACCGATCACGATTGGCCCTAAATCGTCCTCTGCGCCGTTCTTACCTTTTTTGGCGTCGGAACTTTTGGCTGGAGCAGCCATGTTATCGCCGGCAGGCTCGCCACTTTCCTTGGCAGGCTCCGCAGTCTTGTTAGCAAATCGCTGGCGCGTTTTTGCGGCCTCCGTGGGTCCCGCTTCAGGCGTCTGTGCTGAAACTACGCCGGTGGAAATACCCAAAAGCGTAGCGGCTATCAGGCCAACCAGGAATCTGTTTACTTTTTTCATAACAACCTCCAGAACTCTCGGGTTAAAACCACCAGCAGAAGCTGCTGGTACTGACACTAGCGACCGCGGCCGAAAACAATGATCTTTATCGTTTCAAAGAGAATGATTGCGTCGAGGACTAAACTCTGGTTCTTGATGTAATAGAGATCGTATTCAAGCTTTTGACGAGCATCTTCGATCGATGCGCCGTATGGATATTTAATCTGTGCCCAGCCCGTAAGTCCCGGGGCAATCAAGTGACGCTGTTCGTAGTAAGGAATCTCCTGGGCTAACTGGGAAACAAAGTGGGGCCGTTCCGGGCGGGGGCCCACAAAGTCCATATCGCCACGGATGATGTTCCAAAACTGCGGGATCTCATCGATGCGAACCCTGCGGATGAAACGCCCCACGCGGGTGGCGCGATCGTCGTCCTGACTGGCCCAAACCGGTCCTGCCTTCTCTGCGTCGGTCCGCATCGATCGAAATTTCATGACTCGGAAAGAGCGACCGTTTTTTCCCACTCGTTCCTGTTTGTACAGAACCGGGCCAGGCGATTCGAGCTTAATCAACACTGCGGTAACAAGCGCGATCGGCAGCGAAAGCACTCCGCCAACCAACGCAACCAAACGGTGAACAATCATTCGCGCAATGCCGGAGATTCGTGCTTGTCTGCCACGACCTGAGAAGATCAACCACGAAGGGCGAATCATGTTGAGTGAGACGCGTCCCGTAACGCGCTCGTAAAACGAAGCGCCCTCCTCGATGTTTACGGTTCCCGCCAGGCTCATTTGCAGGAGTTCATTAGTAGGCAACTGTCCTCGCCGCTCTCCCATCGCGACAATGATGCGATCAATGTTCTCTCTCTTCACAACCTGGTCCAGCTCAGACGTCAAACCAATCACCCGCGGGTTGATTAAGCTCTTGCCTAGCAGGTCCGGATCGTTGCCAACGAAGCCGGCAATTCGATAACCAGCGTCGGGCCGATTGAGCATTTCCCTTGCGATATCAACGGCCAGATTCCCTGAGCCGACTATCAGAATTCTTTCGCCAAAATCGGGGTGGCCCAGTAACCAATGGACCGACATCCGCCAGCCAACCATCAACGCGAGTGCCAACGGTAAAGCGATCAAAGAAATTCCGCGCCCCAACATGACCTGAGGGAAAACGTAAAAAGCCAGCGCCAACGCAGTCCACGCCAGTCCTAATGCCTGGACCAGCCTGAGTAACAACTCCCGCCGGTCGTGCATGACCACGAAGTCATAAAGGTCGAAAAGGTAAAACGCAGCCATGCAAAAGGCAGTGGCCAGCGCGGCTTTCAGGAAACCTTGACGTTCTAGCAATTCATAGTACGATTCACTTCCGACACGCAGATACACGGCTCCCACGATGCCGCCATAAACGACGGCCGCTTCGGCGAGAAGCAGCAGCAGGGTCCGAGTATTTGCGCGAGACGATTTCAACTTGCTATCGCAACCTCTTCTTCATCTTCCGTTTCTACCAAACGAAGTTTCTCTTCCGCTGGCGGCGTTCTGTCCGGACGTTGATACTGCTGCCGGTATTGGTAAGAGTTGGATTCGAGCGCTTCATCAGCGCGGTTCAATACAACGCCCAACATTTTTTCCTGCGGAAGTTCTTCCAGGAGTTTATGGGCCATGGCGTAACGGGTCTTTCCTGCCCGAACCACCATTACAGCAGCGTCAGCGCGGTTAATCAGAACGTTTGCGTCAGTAAAGATTCCCAACGGCGGGGCATCAATGATGATGAAGTCAAACATCCGACGCGCCTCGGCAATCACTGCGGCGTAGGTTGGACCGGAAAGAAGTTCGGCCACGTCGTCGCGCGCCTTGCCGCCGGGAAGCAAGTAGAGTCCAGCTGGATCTAAACGTACGATCGCATCGCGTAGGCTGAGCTCGCCGCCCAGTATCTCCGAAAGGCCGCGTGGCGCATCGATGGCCAGATAGTCTGTGGCGCACGGCTGTCGCAAGTCACTATCTATTACGAGCGCACGCACGCCCTCGGTTTGAGCCAATAGCCAAGCGAGGTTAAGTGCAGTCAAGGTTTTGCCTTCGCCCATTCCCGCACTTGTAATAACAAACGTACGCATTTGCTCACGTTCGCCCGCCTGCAGAATTCTTGTCCGCAGGGATCGGTACTGCTCACAGTAGGCTGAGCGCGGTTGGGTGATGGCGACAAGATGGGGCTCGACGCGCGCAGGGGCTACGTCGTAAGCGACGAAACCCTTTGCGCGCGCCGGCCTGGCAGCGTCCAAAGTTGCCCCAGCATCACGCGAGGCTTTTCCGGTGGGGAGTGCCGTCCCGTCGGATGCATTCGCAGTGTGCGCAGTGAACGCTGAACTTTTCACGGCATCTTCCGCGCGGCCAAGGATAGAAGAGACGTTGAACAACTCTTCTTCAACCTGCGCCGACGAAGGAACGATGCGGTGGTTGCGGACTTCGCCGCGAGAATTCGTGGACGGATGAGATCTGGGATGGCTTGGGCCATTAGTACCAGCTCGTCTTAACGCGTCGTAGACTGTGCCCATTTTGGGTCTCCTTGAAGTAAGGGACAGGAAAGTCAACCGGTGTTACGAGTACAAGCTTTAGCTTGCGTCTCTCGCCCGAAGAGCGGCTTGTTAGGTGACGAAGAGGCAACCTGAGGGTTGGACTCTGAACACCTGTTTCGCTACTAGTTATGATCGCCATTGCCGTTACCGGCGGCCCAAAGTTCAGCGCGCCCGGCAGCGGAAAAGATTCTCGCAGGTAGCTCTTTTTCTTCACCAAGCTGAACCCCGCGCTCTGGTCGCGGCAACATGTCAAGATTTGCTGCGACCTCTTCAATAATGGAACGGCCGATGACCAGGTCGCCCGACGCGTAACCGGCCAACAAAGCGTTGTCGCAGAGGTTATTGATGTTGCGTGGAATCCCCTCAGTACAGCGATAGATGTAGTCGATCGCTTCGGGTGAAAAGATGCCCGTACGTTCGGCGCCGCTGGCCAGCAAGCGGGAGGTGATGTAACGGTCGGTCTCGTCAACATTCGGCAGCGCCTTAATTACGCAACGCAGGGCAACGCGCTGTTTGAGTTGCCGAAGATCCGGATCATTAAGCACGTCGCGCAATTCCGGTTGCCCGGTTAGAACTATCTGGAGCTGCTTGGCTGTGTCTGATTCGAAGTTTGAAAGCAATCGAATCTCTTCCAGAACGTTGGGTGATAGCCCTTGCGCCTCATCGATAATCAAAACCGTTCGCAGACCGCGGGAGTGACGCGATTCCAGGGCCTGACCAAGCGCCACCAGTAGTTCGGGTTTCGTTTCCCATTTCTGGATATCGAGCAAACTCGCCACCTGTTGATAAAACTCTGTGACTGACAACCGTGGGTTGAACAGGTATGCGACTAAGACCGTCCGCTCCAATCGCTGCATGATCCAGCGCAGGATGGTGGTCTTCCCCGTCCCAACTTCCCCGGTCACCACGACCAGCCCTTTGCCACTCTCAATGCCGTAGTGGAGGTTGGCCATAACTTCCGTGTGCGACGGAGTGAAATAGATGAAACGCGGATCGGGAGTCAGCGCAAATGGCAATTCTTTTAGCCCATAAAATTCTGTATACACTTTTCAATCCTCCAATTCCGGCTATACCGGATGGGCATCGCAGGCTTTTACACCGCGAAGCGCTCGAACACCTGGGTCAATTGCAAAATAACAACGAGTGCGGGAATCGCGAGAACCGCGGCTGCAACTCCGACTCCAACCAACATTTTTCGACGTCGTGGACGAGAGCGTGCTTCACGCGGTGTTAGCAACTCCGGAACCGTTAGCAATACTGGCAGCGACGTGTAGTGGGCTGCGTCTTCGCTTGTTTGAATGGTCAACAGCCTTGGTGCTTCAAAGAGTCCAACAAGGAGGAAGCCCACGGCGAGTCCAAGTCCAATGGCACCGCCAAACAGGATGAAACGCTTCGGGGCCACAGGCCGGGCCGGTAAGTTGGCTGGATCGACAACCTGAATGCCTTCGCCCTGTTGTTGGCTCGCCGCATCCGCGCCTAAGCCGATTTGCTGCGCTTGCAGAAGAAGCTGATCATAAGTGTGTTTCTTTGTATGGTAATCGCGATCGAGCGCGCCCAAAGTAACTTCGGCGCCTGGAACGTTGTTAATCCGGCCCATAACGGCGCCGACTTGCTTATCAATTTCGGCCAGTACGCCCTGCTGCCGCTTAATCTCCCCATCCACAAGTTGAAGCTCAACCTCGAGATTGCCAACCGTAAGATCCGGACGAGCGCGGAGCTTGTCCTGCTTCTCCTTGATGCGCTCCTTCCACTCGTCAATCATCTGGGCCATCGCGGTGTTGACGGAATCGACCTCGGCTTGCTTCGCCAAAACATCTGGATGCTTCGGCCGGAGTTCAGTCAACATGCGCGTCAACTGCGATTCAAGATCTGCTTTTCGAGCGACGAGTTGAGACCATGCCAGAGTGGTTTTCGGATCAGTTGTATTCTCAGCTACGTCATCCTTAATCTGCTCAGAGCTCTTCTTCACGAGCGCGAGCTGGCTGGTGAGCGCTGAGCGTCGATCCTGAAGCCGTCCTGATTCCGAAATGTAGGCTTTTTGCTGTTCACGCAGCCCTGTCAACTGGCCAACCAAAGACGCTGCTTCCGAAGGCAAGTTCCCCACGTTTTTCTGCATGAAGTCCAAACGCTGCCGATCGACTGCGTCGAGTTCTTCCTTCGTCTGGCGGACCTGCTGGTCTATGAATTGTTTCGCGGAGGTCGTCGAGTTGATAGTGTTTTTCGTTTGCTCGTCGATATATTTGCTGGCCAACTCCGCAGTTACCGCCTGAGTCGACTTTGGATCCCGGCCGCGGTAGGTGATGTTGAAGCCGTTGGTTATGTCGTTGCGGCTGGTGTTTACTTCGACCTTGATACTCTTGCGCATGTATTCGTTGAGCAGTTCAGTGGGCTCGCCGCGCAGCCGTTCAGTCTTATACAGATCGTATTTTTGAATGAGCGGTTCGAGTGAACTTCGGCTGGTAACGACCTGGGCGATGCTGTTGATTTGTCGCGTCAGGCTGTCTTCCGTAATGGTCGGGACTACATTAGTGGGCAACGTTGAGGGTTTGACGACGATCAGCGTTGACGACTCGTAGAGGTCAGGCAGGCGGAATACCACCCAGGAAACCGCCGCTGCAATCGCAATAGCGGGAAGAATGATCAACCACTTGCGCTTCCAGGCAATCTTCGCGTATTCGCCCGGGGTTCTTTGGCGGAATTCAATACTCATTGGGCACTCTCCTCGAAAGTCAGCTCGCTTAGAGCGTTGCTAAAACGTTGCGGGCTTCGTCGGCTTCTGAAAACGGCGCCTTTTCGCTGAGCCGAACAGCCTGCTCGAGCGCGCGTCGCGCAGCGGCTTTGTCGCCGCGTGCTTTCAAAGCCATTCCGAGGTGGAATTGATAATTCGCTGCCGGAGTGCCGTTGCCGCTTTTGGCGGCCCGCTCATCGAGCGTGACTGCTTTTTGAAGCTGCTCAACCGCGGCGCCATAGAGGCCCTTTTTGTAGTAGACCCATCCAAGCGTATCCACAAACCCGGGAATGTTTGGGTTCTTCTGCACCACGCTCTGGGCCAACCGAACGGCTTCATCGAGATTACCGTTACCGTTGACGGCATATAGCCAGGCCAGATTGTTTGCTGCAATCACAGCGTTTTGATCTTTGCCCAGAGCTTTCTTGTAGCTCTCGGCGGCGGCGTCGTAGTTCTTTCGAGAGTCATCAAGCATGCCGATCATCGTGTAAGCGGTAGCATTGTCGGGGCGGCGCTCGAGGATCTTTTGATACTCCGCAATCGCGCGTTCCTGCTGGTTGGTGTTTATGAACAACGCACCAAGGGCGGAGTATGCTGCAATGTAATTCTGATCCAGTTCCAGCGTCTTGCGCAGTGAAGCTTCAGCCTGGCTCGGGTTTCGTTCGAAGCCGTAGATTTGTGCTTTCAAGTAATGCAGGGAAGCGTTGTTTGGATGACTGCTGAGCACCTGGTCTATTCTGGCGTGCGCCTTGCCGAGATCATTGTTGCGTCCGTAGAGTCGGATCAATCCGCTCAAGGCGTTGAAATTCGTGCTATCGACTGATAGCGCATTCTCGTAGAAGGCTGCGGCTTCGTCGCCGTTTCCTTCCGCCAGCGCAACACCCGCAAGGCTGATATGCGGGTAGGTGTCACCAGGGGCCGCATCGCGGGCCATCATGAAATCCTGGCGCGCGGCTTTAGTATTTCGTTGATCCAGGGCCGCCGCACCACGTGCCAGAAACGCCTTAGCGCGGAGTTCTGCCAACATTTGTGGAGAGTTTTGACGATCCGGGGCCGTTTGGGCCAAGCGTTCAATCAACTCCGACGACAAACGTAAGGCGCTCTTCGAATCCCCTGAAGCAAGACTGATCTGGGCCTGCATCAACTTGGCAGGAAGATAGTCGGGATAATTGCGTTCGAGGTCGCCTGCGAAACCTCGCGCCTGGTCCATATTGCCGAGGTTGAAATTCGCCTGCGCCATGAAGTAGAGGCCGGGCCGCGAGTTAGGCTCCTGGACCAAAACTTCTTTCAGATCCTCAACGGCTGCGAGCAAGTCTTCTGAAAGACCGGTTTGGGCACGAACGCGAGCCCGTAGAAGCAACGCCTGGCGATCGTTTTTGTCCTTGGCCAGTACTTCATTAATCTGGGCAATCGCGCCTTGCGTGTCGCCGCGCATCAGCATGATTTCGCCGAGCCGGTAACGCCCCTGAGTAAAATCTGGCGACTTAGTCAATATGTCTTGATAAATGTTGATTGCCTCGTCGAGGCGATTGATGGACGAATAGAAATCAGCCAGCACGGCCCTGCTGTCTGGCTTGTCTTTATCGAGGTCGGCCAGCGCTTTGTAAGCGACCTCGGCTTTGTCAAACTGTTTGTTAACCAGATAGAAACTTGCCAACACAAACCGCGAAGCCCGATTTGTGGGTTCGACTTCAACTGCCTTGCGCATTTCAGCTTCGGCCTCACCGAGCCGGGCCAGTTGCGCCAAATACTTGCCGTATTCGGTGTGGGCCAGGCCAGAGTTGCTGTTTACCGAAATCGCCCGTTGAAATGTCTCTTCAGCTTTTGCTTTGTCGTTGGTGACGATGTAGAAGCGGGCCAGACTCAAGTAAGACTCAACACGCTTGGGATTTAGCTGGATCGCATGGTTTATTTCAGCGAAAGCCTTTTCACGTTCGTTCTGAGCATAAAGAACGCTGCCCATTAGAATGTGACCCTCAACGTGGTTCGGATCTTTCTGCAGGATCTCTTTGGCGAGCCGGTCAGCTTCAGCCACCAACTGTGAGTTTCCTTTTGCGGCGGCGATGTAGTAGTTGCCGAGCTTTACACGCGCGTCCAGGTTTTCTGGATCGAGTTGGGTGGTCTTACGCAGCTCTTCGAAGGCCTCCTGAAAACGCTGAAGCCCTTCGTAAGACCGCGCGAGGCCCCAGTGGGCCGACGCCAGATTTTCATCAATCTGAACAGCATTGCGGAACTCAAGCGAGGCTTCCTGAAACTTCTCGCTCTTTAGGTAAGCTTCGCCCTTTTCCACGTGGGCTATTTTCGTTTTTTCGGGATTTGAGCAGCCGCTGATTGCGAAGAGGGCTACCAGGAGAATGGACAGAAGGGTGACGCGGTAAAGGGTAACTCGGCACTCAATTTTCATTATCTTTCCTCGGTTTCGTCTGAATTTCTCTCGTTTCGACGTCAGTAGCGGGCAACGCCACGTAACAGTTTCCCGAGAGGGAGACATATCTACAAAAAGGCTAATTCAGAAGGCTTTCCGTAATTGGTGGTGATGAGCAGACGGTGTTTCAGAAGTTCATCAGTCTGGGATGAATTCGGGCAGGATGGTCGAAACCTGCGCGGCCAATTGACCCGCAGCTTCAAGGGCAGCCGCTTCCGAACCCTGCACCGGCGTCGTTATTCTCACCATGGCGCCATCAGAGCGGCGGAGACGAACGCTGTCTACTACCGTGTAAACCTTGCCCCAGTATTCACTGGCGGTGGAGCGGCCGCGGCCCTGGTACCAGTAAATCAACAACTCTTTGTAATCGCCGTTTTGAATTACGTATCTGTTTGCCACAAACGGTGTGCGCCCCTCGGGTTTGATGGTGATTTCACCAGGTTCTTTCATTGTCCATCCTGATCCCGGAAGACAGTTCAAAGGGCTGTGATAGGTAGCGCCGTCGCGCTGGCTGGCAAAGTAGCCGACGTAGAAATTCATGATGCGACCATCCGGCGCTCGATAACTGCGGAGTAGATAGTCGCTGGCGCGTAAGACCGCCATAGTTTGATTGTCCAGCTGCTGGTCCCCGCCGGTTTGCTCCCAGGAACCAACCTGTTTGGGAAAACTCCGTAACTCCTTGCGTTCGACGCGCGCTTCACCCAGGAAATTCCATCCGTTCACCACAGCGCCCCCCGCCATAAGAAGGACAAGTAGAATTAAAAATCGCATGCTTTTCATTTATTCCACTCCTTCCGCGCGGACAAACTGGATTGTCGCAGGACGGGAGCTTTTGTTTTGCCCCACGTTCGCTTCTCTCAAGTTGGGTTTAACTCGATCGAGAAGCCAGCCGACCGCAAAAAGCATAAGAAAAGCTACGACGTAAATGACCCATCCTGAGAAACTATGGAAAAAGCCGTCGGCCACTTTGGTGCCGTAATAGTGGGCCAGGACACCAGTGCCGCTGACTCGGAGCGCGTTTGTAAGAATTGCGATGGGAACTGCCGACAAAACGATTACAGATGATCTAAACAGACCATACCTCCGTAATCGCGATGCGATTTGAGACCCGCGGCTTGTGTGACTCTCACCGTCTCCCCCATTGCCGCCGCGTGGATGGGTGAAGTAGGCAAATACGACCGCCAGGGTGACGAGGGTCATCAGCGAGCGAATACCGCTGCACGCCTCGACCACTTCGAGTTTCTTGGTTTCGCGGGCGCCAAGGGGCATCAGTTCGATCACGTTCCCCTGACGAAGAACGGGAATGTCGAATAATGTCATTGCGCCGACAGCACAGCGCGAAGCAAACAGCTGTAGCGGAAAGGCGACTTTGTTGAAGATTATTGCGGGAATTGGAATTGCCAGAATCAGCAGGAACAGCGGCGCGACCAGAAATCGCAGGAGGCTAAACCCCCAAAAATATATGACGGTTCCGGCGAGCAAGAGGACTAAGGACATCCTCTGCATGTAGAGTTCGGCGCCTGCCGTGCCAGCCCAGAGAGCGATCAACCCAACCACGACGGTAGACAGTCCCCAGAATGCAGAAGGACGCGTCACGGCGTCAGCAAGCCGCGCTCGTTGACTCCACAGGATGTAACCGATGATTAAGGGAATCAGTAGACCGTGTGAATAGTTTTCATCGGTCCACCAGGTTTGGCCAAGCTTTACCAGGACTGCGGCATAAGTAAATGCCAGAGCGGTTGAAATGGCGAGAATCTGCCAGAGGCGTTTTGTGCCGAAGGCACTTAAGGTGACACTCATGTGGATTTTTATGATGTCGCCGCTCGGGAAGGGCAATTCCCCAACGGAAACCGAGATTGTTTTTCAAAGGGTCTGACCGGGCGAGACATACCTCGTATGACCCAATCACAAGAAAGATGTAAAGGGAACGGAATTCCATGATCAAAGGTTGGAAGAGAATTACTTGCGTGGAGTGACGCAAGTTGTCACGTTGAGGTCGTAGCCGGGGCTTTCGCGGTCGTCAATCATCTTCGCTACAATCTAAAACTATGAAGCGTTCCGGTGTTGCAGATCTTCCTCTCCACGGTGGTCGAGTGCCGCCATGGCTTGCCGAACGCATGACTAAACTCGGCACAGCGATCACCGAAACAATTATTCACGAATACGGCACGTCGGCTTTCCTTTCTCGTCTAAGCGATCCGTTCTGGTTTCAGGCGCTCGGCTCAGTGATGGGCATGGATTGGCATTCTTCCGGTATCACCACTTCAGTGATGGGCGCATTGAAACGAGGCCTGGCATCGAGAGCGGATGAACTCGGCGTATACATCTGCGGCGGACGAGGAAAACACGCTCGACTGACCCCTCACGAACTTCGCCAAATCGCGGACCGTCGCGGTTTCGACGGGGAAGCCCTTGTTCGTACCAGCCGTCTTACGGCGCGAGTCGACAACAATGCCATTGCCGATGGCTTTCAAATCTATCTACACAGTTTTGTGGTGACGTCGAGTGGCGAATGGGCAGTCGTGCAGCAGGGTTTAAACGATCGCAGCGGGATGGCTCGCCGATACCATTGGCATTCAGCTTCAGTCAGCGACTTTGTTGCAGAACCTCATACGGGAATTGTTGGAGAGAACCAGGGCACAATCATGAACCTGGTCGATGCCCAGTCGAAGTCAGCACAAAAAGCGTTGCTAGAGATTGCACACGATGATCCTGAGAAAACCCTAAGTACTGCACGACATCTGCGACTGCCGGCGCACCATGAGGTAAAGGAAAAGGACATCGATCTCAAGCGACTTGGTGCTGTTCTCGCGGTTGCATATGAGCGCGATCTCCACGACTTCGCAGAATTGTTGTTAGTTGAGAAGCTTGGCCCCCGCACTCTTCAGTCCCTGGCGTTGGTTGCCGAGGTAGTTCACGGCGCGCCGAGTCGCTTCGAGGACCCAGCGCGTTTTTCCTTCGCACACGGAGGTAAGGATCGCCATCCATTTCCAGTGCCGCTCAAGACATACGACGAATCTCTAGACTTCTTACGAAAGTCCCTCGACGCTGCAAAGGTTGGCGACAAAGAAAAGCTCGACGGCTTCCGCCGCCTCGAACGGTTCGTACGCGGCGTCGAAACGAACCTCCAGCCTGAAGCTCACTTCAACGCCCTCGTCGCCCACGAAAATGCTATTTCGCGATCGCTTGGCGGACGTTCCGTTTTCGACGACAAACCTAAGTCCCGACCTCGGCTGGTTACCAACTCCAGGCAGCGCTCGCTGTTCTGATACGTCGGTAAGACGATTTTGATACCGAAATAGACGCGCAAGGCCCGCCACCCTCGTGCGTTCCTAGTCCACAACCCAAGCTCTCCTCGGTGCGCTCCCAGATATCTCCCGTCAACATGGAAGAAAGTTAACGCCAAAGCCGTCTTATTGGCTGGAGAATCGTTATGAGCAATGACGCAGTCGCGGAGCTGTTTAATGTCCGCTCGCACAATCCATCCTTTTTTGCCATCAAGCACACCGCTGCCAACGGCAGGCAACTCCTTGATTTCTGTATTCCGGTAAACCTTCACTTCCCTCCTGCCGAGATGGTCCAGTTGGTCCATGAGAACCTCGACGAGATTCTTCGATACTACCCGGATTACGCAGACGTTCATCAACAGCACATCGGCGAAATGACCGGGCTCGCCCCGGAAACGATCGTCCCGGTCAACGGCTCGACCGAGATCATCACTAGACTTTGCCAACAGGCCGAAGGCCCAATTGTCACCTCAGTCCCAACCTTTAGCCGTTGGACCGATCTTCCGCAAGACTTAGACGTTCCGCTCCACACGCTGGTGCGCAAACGAGGCAACGCATTCAGGCTCGAAGTAGATGAGATCGCTGACCGTGTCCGCGAAGTTCGCGCTCGCACACTTATCATCAGTAATCCAAACAATCCCACGGGCGCTTGGCTAACTCTCGACGAGGTCCAAATGCTAGCTCAGTCGTTGCCAGACCTGGACGCAGTCATCATTGACGAGTCGTTCATAGACTTCGCCGATCTGCCAGGCGTTGCGAGTGTGGCCAGCTTCGCCGGCGACTTTCCTAATCTGGTCGTCGTCAAGAGCATGGGTAAGTCTTTAGGTTGGCACGGTGTCAGGCTGGGCTATGCAGTGGCGGAACCCGCGCGGGCCGAGAAGCTTCGCGCCCTCCAGCCCTTCTGGAACATTAATGGATTGGCGACATTCGTTCTTAAGACAGTCACGAGATTCAAGCGGGAGTATCTGGAAAGCTTTGCGCTAGTCGCTGAGGACAGATGCTATATGGCGCAGCGACTGGCGACGGTGCCCGGCCTCGTGATCTATCCGTCCCAGGCAAATTTCCTTTTCGTCGAACTGCCGGCCGGCGTGTCCGGGCGCAGGCTGCGTGATCGACTACTCAAGCATCACGGCCTACTCGTACGCGAGTGCAGCAACAAGATAGGCGGGACCGAGCAGCAGTTGCGTTTGGCTGTGCAAAAAAAGGTTGCGGTAGACGCCCTGGTAGCGGCTTTGGAATCCGAGTTGAGCGTCGCGGAACAACCCGAACGGGCAATCGCATAAACGTGTAATGCAGGGCAACGCAGACAAGAGCTCCAGGGTTTCCTCGGGCCCTAAAACAACACACCCTGCGCGGCAGGCTCGACCTCGACCGGCTCAACGAGTTGCGGCCCTTCGGCTTGGGCATGGTTCACCTGTAGGCTGACAGGAAAACTTGTCATCTCATCAGCGGGAAAAGGTGTAAGCATCTCTCTCAGCTCTTCAGCTCTAGCGTCTTCACTTAACCATCTCTCGTAATCTTCAGGAGCGAGGATCACGGGCATGCGATTATGAATTGGCGCTAACACTTCATTTGCTGTGGTGGTAATGATTGAACAGGAAGTGATGGGGCCCTCTCGGCTTGCAGGTGAAAGTTCACCATTTGGATTTCGCCAGCGATCCCATAAGCCGGCAAAAGAAAACGACGCCCCGTCATTCATTCGAAAGTAATAGGGCTGCTTTGCTTTTCCATTTCGCTGCCACTCATAAAAACCGTCGGCGGGAATCAGGCATCTCCGCCTGGAAAACGGCTCACTGAAGCTGGGTTTCTCTTCCAGCGTTTCAGCTCTCGCATTGATCAAGCCTGCCGGTTCGCGGCTCCACGATGGAATCAGTCCCCAAATCATCAACTCAAACCCAGCCTCATTTCCGGACTGAACGATCGTCATCACGTCCTGGCTTGGCGCGATATTGAAACGCGGGACAAGCTGCGCCAGTCCCGAGATTTCGGCCCAGTTGAGTGTCGGGAATCTTTCTCTAAGCCTGTCTATTGATCGGAGTGTAAAACGGCCGCACATTAGCAAATCACAGAGGTTCCAGGTGGAGTCGGACGCACCCGCGTCAGCGTCAAACTAAATAAAAGTTTAGTTTGTGCATCCGCTTGATGTCAGACCGACGGTGACGATCGAAAGTGTGTTTGCCGGTGTCAGGGGCAGTCCTCCCGAAACATCTTGCAGGAAGAACTGGGTTCCCTGACCAACCCATTTTCCGGTGCCGCCGCTCCCGTTTGGACCGGTATGGGCGAACAACGCACCAGTCGGCGAACCCACTCGCACTTGCACGGTGGTCGTTGCGGTTGATGACCACGACAGCTGTGTGACTCCAAATCCGCTGCCATCACAAACTGGAATTGGATTAGGGTTAGCGGCGATGTTGCCGGTGCGACCAGAGCATCCATTCGTTGTCAGACTTACTGTAACCGTTGCAAGCGTATTTGCCGGCGTTGGAGGGAGCCCTCCTGAAACATCCTGTAGGAAGAACTGTGTTCCGTGGCCGACCCAAGGGCCGGTTGTAGCGCTACCCGTCGGACCCGCATGCGTGAACAAAGCGCCACTTGGCGAGCCTACCCGGACCTGCACCGTTGTCGTACCAGTTGACTGCCAGGATAGAGTCGTAGCCCCGTAGCCGCTCCCATCGCAAACCTGAATCGGATTCGGATTAGCAGTGATTGAACCCGTGCGTCCGTCACAACCAGCGGTCGTCAGGCCCACCGTGACCGTAGCAATTGTGTTAACAGACGTGAGAGGTCGTCCTCCGGAAACGTCCTGCAAAAAGAATTGCGTTCCCTCGCCCACCCATTTGCCCGTTGTCGCACCGCCGGAAGCATTCCCACGAGTGAACAATAGACCATCAGGCGAGCCCACGCGCACTTCCACAACCGACGTTTCAGTAGAACTCCATGAAAGTGTGGTTCTTCCGAAGCCGCTTCCGTCGCAAACCTGGATGGGATTCGGAGCAGCTGAGAGCGAGCCAGTGCGCGTGTCTATATTGACCAGCTTATAAACTGAGCCTGTGAACCCCACCATATAAATCTCGCCGGATTCGTCTTCTCCGAAAGACGAGATGAACTCAGAAGTACCCAAAAGCACCGTTTGAACACCATGATCCAAAATAAAAATTTCTCCCGTACAGAAGTCGGCGAAGACGTATGAGCCTAACGGTAGCGTCGATTGAGATCCGCGATAGACATATCCTCCGGTAACCGAGCAGCGCGCATTGGAGTGATCATACTCCGCGATCGGCGGAGTAAATCCACCGCTACCACACAACGGATCAAGATTTGTGCAAAGCGTGCCTTCGAAAACACGCCATCCGTAATTGCCTCCCAAGGTGACGATATCAATCTCTTCTCGCGCGCTTTGTCCTACATCGCCTACGAACAACCGGCCAGTGCCCCGATCGAACGACCATCTAAACGGGTTTCGAAAACCCACTGCGTAAATCTCGTCTCGGCCGGAGGTGGGTCCGAAGAAAGGATTATCGGCGGGTGAAGAATATGCGGCAGCCCCGTTGGGAATGTCGATGTTGATGCGCAGCATCTTGCCTAACAGGTCATCTTTATTCTGTGCGCGATTCCCGGGATCGTTACCGGACCCACCGTCGCCCATGCCAATGTAGAGAAAACCATCAGGGCCAAATTCAATCATCCCTCCGTTGTGATTGGTGAACGGCTGCGGAATTGTCAGGATGTGAATTTCGGTGAGGTCAGCCACATTAGGATTTCCTACTGACGCTCTATACTCGGCAATCACGGTCGCCCCATCGGCTTTCCGGGTGTAATTAACAAAAAACCGCCGGTTGCTTTCGTACTGCGGATGGAAAGCCAAGCCAAGCAATCCTTGCTCGCCTCCCGCGATGATCCGGGACGATATATCGAGAAACACCATTGGCGTAATGGAACCCGGCTGCAGGACCTTAACGACTCCGCCCAGCTCTACGATGAACAGTCGATTGCTGCCATCTTTCGCATTCGTCACCAGCACCGGGCTGCTTAGCCCGGAGAGCACCGGCTGCAGTGCTGTTGTTGTGCCTTTCGAAGACAGGGAAGATTCCCCTTGCCCACTGAAGGCGCTGACACCTGAAGGAACGATTAGAAAGGTGGAAAAAAGGAGCACATAGAACCAGCCTACGACTTCTCGCTCACACGTTATCATCTTGGATCCGGCCCACAAGGCATTCATTCTCGGTTTACCAGTGAACAGAACAAAACCTTAAAACTTTGTGATTGTTAAGTAAGGGGGCGAGACGTTCTAGAATATACCTCGATGAATGACATTGTTGAAAGACTTTCCCCGCATAATCTGAGTTTTGGGTGGTTGAGAAATGCTGGAAAAATAGAATACAAACTTAGAAGCATTGACTCGCGAAGCACATTCGTAATACAAGCGTGGCGCTGCGATTTTTAATTGCGACGTTCGACTACCGCCATCTCCAGTATTTGCTTCAAGCTATCCGTGGTGTTTGCTGTGGCCAGCCTCCTGGCCCTGAAAGCTTTAAGTTAATCTAAACCCTTACTTGCCCTGCTATGCGACGTATGCACACGGAATCAAAACCTTCGTTTTCTAATCGGCGTGTTTTCCAAGTCGTTGTCTTCAGTCTTCTACTATTCACCTTCGTTTCGCTCAGCTCGTGCAATCGTGAAGCATCGTCGCCTTCGACGGACAACCACGCGATGCGACAGCAACGTGGCGAACAAGTTGTTGCGGAATATCTCAAGCGAGATGCATCGCCTTACCGCAAGAATCGCGTTCGCATGACTATCGCAACGCCGTCTGAGCCGGTAAAAGTTTACGAGCTGGAAATCTGGCGCAAGCAGGCCCCCGCGGAAACTCTGACGTTAACCCACATCGTTCAACCGGCGGACGAGAGCGACCTTGCCGCCTTGAGCATCGAACGTGAAGGACAGCACGCCATCAACGTAACTTACGTTTCGTCAGCCGACGAGTTTCGTGAAACCGGAACCAACAAGATGTTCTTTGGAGGCTTGACCGCGCAGGAGCTTTTGGGCGAGTGGGACAAGTACGATTACCAGTTGCTGAGTGAAAAGGATCTAAATGGCGTCAAAGTTTATGAAGTTGAAGGCAATCTCAACACTCCCGGTTATTCCGTGATCACGCGTTCTATAACTCTCTTTCGTGGCGACAACTATCTACCGGCGGAGATGCACCTGTTCAATTCCGAAGGCAAAGAGCTGAGAAGTTTTAAGGTTGGAAAGTACAACAACATCGACGGTCGTGGCGTCATCTGGTTGACCGAGATTGATAATCTTTTGCGCCAAACGAAAATCACGATTGAAACGCTGGCTCTCGAATTCCCTGAAAAAGTTGATGACGCAATGTTCTCGCGAGATCGCTTGAAACAAATATCGCAGCGCAAGTAGCAGGCGTACAGAGTACAAGCTTTAGCTTGCATCGTCGCGCAGAGACTAGTCGAGCCGTGAAGAATTATCGCAACTTCCTGCGACGAAGCAGCAACCTGAAGGTTGTATTCTCTGCACCCGTTGACAGCGTATACGGAAAAGCGAAATGACTGAATCAAATAGCGTTGTACGACTGGAAAAGCTCGCTAAGGCATATACAGACGGGCAGACGTTTTATGCGCTCAATCACGTCGATCTCGAAATCGGGCGCGGAGAACGTGTGGCCATCATGGGCCCTTCGGGCTCAGGCAAATCAACGATGCTGAATTTGATTTGCGGTCTCGACGTTCCAACGTCAGGACGCGTCTTCATCGAGGGTACCGACATATCGCAGTTGAGCGACGACGAGCGTACACGTCTTCGCCGCGAGAAAGTCGGCATGATCTTTCAGTCGTTCAACCTTCTGCCGACACTTTCGGCCCTTGAAAACGTATCGCTGCCTTTGCGATTGCGCGACAGATCACGTCGTGAGGCCGAGAAGCGCGCCAAGGAGATGCTCGAACGCGTAGGCCTGGACAGGCAGGCAACCCATCGCCCTGACGAAATGTCTGGTGGAGAGTGCCAGCGAGTAGCGATCGCGCGGGCGTTGATTTTCGATCCTCCGGTGCTTTTGGCCGACGAGCCTACCGGGAACCTTGACTCGGCGAGTGGTGAGGGGGTGTTGAACCTGCTGAATGAACTTCACCGCGAACTCAACAACACCATCCTGCTGGTAACACACGATCGATACACGGCCGAGAGTTGTGAACGTATGTTGATCTTACGCGATGGACGCATAGCGGAGGACAGTGCTCACCCAACAACCAGCGAGAGCGTGTTGACCGAATCGGTATGATGACTGGACCGCTAGCATTTGTGACCTTCCGCCAATGGGGCCAGCACAGGCTCCGTTTGTTTCTCACGCTCGCAGGCATTGCCCTTGGCGTCGCGGTCTTCTTTGCTGTGCGCACTGCTAACACGACACTCGTGAGTTCGCTGGCCGCCACCGTAGAAAAGCTAGCTGGACACGCCACACTACAGGTCTCCGCCGGTGAAGCTACTCTGCCACAGGACGTTCTGACCAAGGTGCGTCAAACTCCTGGGGTGAAACTGGCGGAGCCGGTCATTGAAAAAGTCGTTGAGACTGCTTTGCCAGATGCGCCTAACCTATTAGTGATGGGCATGGATACGGGCAGCGACTTGAAGATGTACGAAGGCGAGTTTGACCAGTCGAGTCTGGAAATCAGCAACCCACTCGCGTTTACGGAGCGGTCCGATTCAATCGCTCTCTCCCGCTCCTTCGCAGATCGTTATGGATTGAAGGACGGCGACCGCATTCCCATCTACACCCCGCGCGGTCGTCAGGATTTTGTCGTGCGCGGTTTCTTCAAGACTGCCGGCGCCAGCGTTGTCTTTGGCGGCAACATTGCCATGATGGACATTCATGCCGCGCAAGCGGCATTCGATAGGGTTGGCAAGTTAGACCGCATAGACATCATGACTGACCCAGCCTTGAATGTGGGCGCGGTCCAGCAGAGTTTGCGGCAGCAACTCTCGGCGGGCTATGAAGTGGCTAAGCCCGATCGACGTAGCGAAAGCATCGAGAAAGCCGTCTCGGCGATGCATTTAAGCCTTCTCATCATGAGTCTGCTGGCCGTGACGGTCGGTGTCTTTATCATTTTCAACTCGCTAAGCGTCAGCGTGAATCAGCGCTGGAAAGAGATCGGCGTTCTGCGGTCCATCGGAGTCGAGGGCCATCGTGTGCAGAAGATGTTTTTGGTGGAGGCTGTCGTCCTTGGCATGGTTGGCTCTGCGGTGGGTGTCGGTCTCGGCTACATCCTCGCTGGGGGCGCCACCAGGATCATGAGCAATGTTTCGGCGACCTTTTATGGATTGGCGTCAACACCGCAAGCACCGCCCTTTCGTTGGGATTTCGCGATTACCGCTTTCGCGATCGGCGTCGCCTGCTCCCTCCTCGCGGCATGGCTCCCGGCACGCGCCGCATCTCACCTCAGCCCCATTCAAGCGCTACACAACATTGAAGTTCAAAGAGGTGAAGGCGTGCTGGGCTGGACACGTTTCGCCGTAGGGCTTTCGTTCATCCTTGCTGGTTTGGCACTGTCGATTTTTTCTCCACCCGGCGTTGGGCTGATGGTCCATTTCAGTTACTCGATCATGGTCCAGTTTGGCATGATTCTGCTGCTGCCAAAGTTTGTGGTTTGGGGATCACGCTTTCTGCGTCCAGTCATGGGGGGATTGTTTGGCGCCGAGGGCTTAATGGCGATTGATGCCGCAGTAAGGATGCCGCGACGTACGTCGGCAACCGTAGGCTCGTTAATGCTCGGTCTGTCTTTTGTCTTCTCCGTCGGCGCTTTTATTCATAGCCACAAGAGTGCTCTTGATCGAATGCTGGATAGATGCATCAACGCGGACCTTACGATTGCGACATCAGATCAACTGCGATCGCGCACCTACCACTTCAGTGAAGAACAGGAACGACGCGTCGCTGCCCTGTCGGGTGTGCAGGATGCAGACGGAATGCGGGTAACGGCCGTGGCCCACGGCAGTGATGAGATTATGGTGATGGCTCGTAATATGGGCCTATGGTTTACAAACTCACCCGGGCTCCTTGAGGAGGGCGATGAGAAGCGGGCCCAGCAACAGTCGAGCAGTGGCGAGGGCTTTGTCATCTCGCAGAATCTATCCTTCAAAAATGACCTGCAGGTCGATGATCCGCTCACTTTGGAAACGCCAAAGGGGCCTCTTACCCGCCCGGTCGTCGGCGTCGTCGAGTTCTACTATGTGGAAAAAGGTTCGGTCTTCATGGATCGGAATCTCTACAAGCAGTTTTGGGGTGACAACGCCGTCGACCTCATCCTGCTCAACCTTCAGCCGGGAGTCGATCGCGCGTCGTTCAAAGGTGAAATAAATCGCGCGATGGCGGGTGAACAACGGGCCTTCATCTATACGAGTGAAGAACTGAAAGCGTGGAGCGCGCGTTTGACCGATCAATTCTTTACGCTCACTTATCTGGAGATGCTCATTGCGATTTTCGTAGCCACCATGGGGCTGGTCAACATGCTCGTAGTTTCGGTATCAGAGCGACAACGTGAACTGGGAATACTTCGCGCACTCGGCGGGCTGCGCAGCCAGGTCCGTAAGATCGTCATTCTCGAAGCGGTGGCGATCTCTTTCGTAGGTTTCGCAACAGGAGTAATCGCGGGGCTGTTCAATGCGTACTTCCTGGTACGTACTGCCGCCCGTCTTATTGCAGGGTTCAGTCTTCGTTTTGAATTCCCGTTGATGGTTGTCCTTGTCACATTGCCGGTTGTGCTGATTGTCGCCATCGGCGCTGCCTGGTGGACGGCCCAACGAGCGATGCGACTGCGGGTAGTCGAAGCAATCGGTTACGAATAGTCCATAGTGTTTGGAGTAGAACCACGAATACATCGGGGTTGTACTCTCACAACTTTTCATCGAACGGAAATCGGGTATTGAGGCAGTTTCAATAGCCAAATACAGAACCCAGCGCGGGATGCTGGAGGCGGCCAGCATTAGAAAAGGTAATTGCTTAACTTGAGTAGCCGAAAGGATCCCGCGCTAACGCGCTGGGTTCTGTAATTGGTTGCTTGAAATCGAACTGCATCAGTACCAAAAAACTGAGGTAACTAATCAGTGTCGTTTAACGTAACAAGTACCATCAAAGATCATTACGATCTCGCATCACCATACTACAAAGACCTTTGGGGACAACATCTTCACCACGGTTACTACGAGACCGGGACAGAATCCAAAGCTGAGGCCTCCGAGCGACTAATTCAGCTAATCGTCGAACGCTCAGACTTCCCGAGAGGCGCGAGGGTTCTTGACGTCGGATGCGGTATCGGCGGCACTTCCATTTGGTTAACCGAGCACATGGGATGCAAGGTCACCGGCATCACCATAAGTCCGGTGCAGGTTCAAATGGCTGGTGAGGCGGCAGGACAACTTAAAGAAAAACCAACCTTTCTGCTTCACGACGCAAACGACTTAAAAGTGACGGGCGACTTTGACGCAATATGGGCGGTGGAAGTCATATCCCATCTAAGCAACCGGGCGGAGTTTTTCAAACGAGCCTCAAAACTATTAGTTAAGGGAGGGATCATCTGCGAGGCCGCCTGGCTAAAAGACGAGGACCTGAACCCGGATAAGGAAGAAAGGTATATCCGTCCGATAGAGGAAGGCATGTTGGTCGACCTTCCTACACTGTCCGAGTACAAGCACCACCTTAGTAGTAATAATTTAAGACTGCGTTACTACGAGGACATCAGTAATAGGGTGGCGCACACATGGGATGCCTGCCTCGAAATCGCCAGGAAGAAAGCAACCTGGCAATTAGCTTACAGACACGGCAAGGATTTCGTCGCGTTTCTCAAGTCATTCAAGGCTATGAAGGATGGATATAAATCCGGCGCCTTCCGATACGGTCTCATGATCTCCGAAAAGCGCTAGGAGTATCGGTCTAGAATGCCCCCAGTTCAGAACCGGGGGCGCCAGATTTTTTTCTTGCAACCCTTCAGGTTGCCAATTCTTTCGTGCGGTCACCGGTGGTCTACGCTTCGCTCCACCACAGGCTACTTTCTGACAGCCCTTTGAGGCTGAATAGTTTGCACATCATGCAATTTCGTGGATTCATTACTATCCTGGCATTGATCATGGGCGTTGCGGTCACCGGTCAAACGCTCGCACAAACTACCCCATCCCAATCCAAGCCGCCCACACGTGCCGACATCCTTCGCGGTGAGTATGGCCCATACCGCGCGAACAACGATCTGCTTTTCTATCATCTCGATCTTCGTGTCGACCCCGAGAAAAAGTTCATCAGTGGAAAAACCACCATAAGGTTCCGCATGCTTAAGGACGCCACGCGTATCCAGCTCGACCTTCAGCGTCCGATGGAAGTTGAAACAATTCTGCTCGTCAATCCAGCGTCCAATAGCCAGAGTCAAAAGCCAGAAACTGAGCTGAAATTTGTGCGCGAAGAGGGTGCGGTTTTTATCGACTTCCCGCAGACGCTTCGCACCGGTCGTGTTTACACGATCGATTTTTACTACTCCGGTTATCCGAAGGCTGTCGGCAGATTCGATGGTTTCGCGTTCAAGAAAGACCCGCAAGGCCGTCATTGGATTAACACGGCTTGCGAAGGTCCTGGCGCAAGCACCTGGTGGCCAAACAAAGATCAGTGGCGAGACGAAGTTGAATCGATGCGAATCAGCGTTGCGATACCGAATAAGCTCGTCGACGTTTCGAATGGGAGGTTCCAGGGCAAGACCGACCTGGGTGACGGCTACACGCGCTGGGATTGGCTGGTCCATTACCCTATCAACAATTACAACGTCTCTGTGAACATCGGCGAGTACATTCATTTTTCAGATCACGTTAACGACCTAACCGTCGACTTCTACGTCCTGCCGGAAAACCTGGAGAAGGCGAAGAAACAGTTCGCGCAGACCCGCGGGATGTTCCAGGCCTTTCAACATTACTTTGGCGATTATCCGTTTAAGAAAGACGGCTTCAAGTTGATCGAAGTTCCCTATGCGGGCATGGAGCACCAGAGCGCCGTGACCTACGGCAACCGTTTTGCAAACGGTTATCTGGAACGTGATTGGACTGGTGTCGGCATCAGTCCTAAGTTTGACTTCATCATCATTCACGAAAGCGGACACGAATGGTTCGGCAACAGTGTGAGCGCAGCCGACGTGTCCGACATGTGGATTCATGAAGGCTGGACCACATATCTCGAGTGTCTCTACGTCGAATACATCTTTGGAAAAGCGGACGGTCTGAAATATACAAACGCTTACCGCTCAAAGGTGAGGAATCGCACGCCAATCGTGACGCCGCGCGGCGTACACGCGGAACCGCCGCAGGATCAATACTTCAAAGGCGCGCTTTTTCTAAACACGCTGCGAAGCATTGTTGACGACGACAAACGTTGGTGGACGCTGATCCGCGGTTTCTATGAGAGGTTCAAGTACCAAAACATCATGACTGAGGACGTGATTGCCTTTTTTAATCGCGGCATGCGTTCTGACCTGACACCGGTATTCGATCAATATCTTCGTCATCCTGCTATACCTGTCCTGGAGCTCAAATTTGACGAACCTCGCGGAGAGATTTCCTATCGTTGGAAGGTTGACGAGGCGGAATTTGCGATGCCGGTGCGCGTCGGCGAGAAGGACCGGTGGCACACCATCCGGCCGACGACTGCGTGGCAGACTATGAAAAGTCCGCTGAAGAAAGACGAATTCGCAGTCGCGACCGATTTGTACTATGTCGACGTGATCAAGTTGTAGAGAGCATGTCAGAGACACCAACCACGAAAGCGAACGAGAACAGGTTTGGCGGTGTGAAACCTATCTTCCGCGTGGAAAACCTGCCGGTGAGCGTCGACTATACGTGAACTGCCTAGGATTCAAGATTGATTTTCAGACGCCGGGGATGGCGTCGGTCTCACGGGATCGTTGCGGCATCTTTTTGGTCGAGGGTGATCAGGTCACGCGGGCGCGTGGGTGTGGATCGGCGTGGCGGACGTCGAATTGATTTTTAAAGAGTTTCAAATCAAGGGCGCAAAGATACGGCATCCACCAACCAACTACACCTGGCCCTTCGAAGATGCAGGTAGAGGATCCGGATGGCAATGTTCTGCGCATTGGCTCGGATCTTGGCAGTAGCGAGATTTATCGCGCGGTGATCAGCGCTGGTGGAGGACATGCACCTGACATGTTGCCTGGCGCTCATCCGTGGTGGCGCGGGGGCAAGATGGAGGTTTATGTTTGTTGCGGGTGCGGCCACTATCAATACTTCGTGCCCGCTGAATATCTGGCCCAGGTCGAACAGTCGAAAAAGTTTGCGAAGTTTTGGTAGACCAGGGCTCAGCCTTGCGATTCTATTAATGGAGCGACCCTCTTGAGAGAATTGTTAAACGACACTGCCGAGCGAGCTATCCGTTATCTGGAATCCTTACCGGAGCGCCGCGTGGCCCCGACTAAAGATGCTGTGGAAGCACTCGCCGCTTTTAGAGTACCTTGCCCAGCGGAACCGATTAATCCGCTTGCGCTGCTCAAGCAACTTGACGAAATAGGCTCACCGGCAACCATGGCGATGCCTGGTCCACGTTTCTTTGGCTTCGTCATCGGTGGCGCACTGCCGGCTACTGTCGCCGCGAACTGGCTCGCCACCGCCTGGGACCAAAACAGCGGGCTCCACACTTCAACTCCACTCACAGCGGAACTTGAGCAGGTTGCGCTGGGCTGGCTTCTCGACGTATTGCAGTTGCCCTCTGAGAGTGGAGGTGGATTTGTTACTGGCGCGACCGTTGCCAATTTCACTGCGCTGGCAGCGGCTCGTCATGTTGTGCTCGCGCGCGTAGGTTGGAACGTCGAAGCCGAGGGGCTTTTCGGCGCGCCACCGATAACAATAATTACCAGCGCTGAGACGCATCCTACAGTTTACAAATCACTCGGCATGTTAGGTCTGGGCCGCAGCCGAGTTGTGAGGGTTCCTGTTGATAATCAGGGCCGCCTGAGAGCTGATGCATTACCCGCGTTAACTGGTCCAACGATCATTTGCGTTCAAGCCGGAAACGTTAACACTGGATCGTTTGACCCAATCAGGGAGGTGTGTGAGCGCGTTCACGAATCCGGCGCGTGGGTTCACGTAGATGGCGCGTTTGGATTGTGGGCTCGGGCAACGCGGGAATACGCGCATCTAGCCGAAGGTCTTGAAGCAGCAGACTCCTGGGCCACCGATGCGCACAAGTGGCTTAACGTGCCGTACGACAGCGGTATTGCCTTCGTACGAGATGCAGATTCGCTAAGGGCCTCCTTGGCCATTACAGCAGAGTATCTTCCAACGGAAACTGAATACCGCAATCCGTCTGACTTCACTCCGGAGTTATCGCGCCGAGGGCGCGGAATTGAGGTATGGGCGGCGCTCGCTTCCCTTGGTCGCAGCGGCTTGGCTGAGATGATTGAACGCAATTGCCGGCAGGCTAGACGGTTTGCTGAAGGCTTCGCGGCGGCCGGTTACGAAGTGCTGAACGACGTGGTGCTCAATCAGGTGCTCGTCTCGTTTGGCGAATCTGAGAAAACTAATCGCGTCATCAGTGAAATTCAGACAGACGGAACGTGCTGGTGCGGCGGGACAGTCTGGCAGGGGAAAACCGCGATGCGGATCAGCGTTTCGTGTTGGGCCACTACCGATGCTGACGTCGAACGTAGTTTAGAAGCAATGCTTCGGATTGCTGCCTTGGTTTAGACCCTTTGACTATCGACGGGCCATTCTACCAATAGCAAGACGATCCACGAATCACACGAAACAACTCGAAGGGAATTCTCCTTTCGTGCGGCTTCGGTTCGTTTCCTGGTTTGCTTTTGATGAATGAGGTCGCTCAGGTTATTTAAACAGTTCCGAATAAACGTTTCCCGTCAGGCCCCGTTCAATTCGTAGCGTCTTACGGGGATACTCTCACGAACCGAACGACGCTCTTCAAGCCCGTATGCTGCGACTAGCTTGGCCACGTTATTGGTGAGACTGAACTTCTCATGCACGATATTTTTGCCCATTCGGCCCATGCGCTTGCGTAGCACAGCATCATTTAACAGCGCCATAACCTGGTTCGACATTGTCTTAGTGTCACCACGATCGACCAGGTATCCCGATTGATGATGCTTTACTAGTTCGGGTATTCCACCCACACGCGTAGCCACAACCGGTTTGCCGTGGGCCATCGCTTCGGCAATCATCCACCCGAACACTTCTTCCCAGCGTGAGAATTGGCAAACCACGTCAGCAGCTTCAAAAACTCCTTCGCCAAATGGATCCTCAACCATTCCGGTCCAGGTCACCCGATCTCCGATCCCCATCTCATGGGCCCGCTTCATATACTCTTCGCGATAGGCCCCCTCGCCCACCACAACAAACTGAACATTGCGATTCTGGCGAGTAACGAGACGCGCAGTCTCGAGAAAATTGATGATCCCCTTCTCCGGAATCACCCAGCTCACCTGAGTCACGATCGAACGATCCAGGGGAATTGAATAACGCCGCCGAAACTCGATGGCGCGCTGCGGATCGGATTTAACCCGGGAAAGATCCACCCCGTTGTAGATCATCTGAAAACGATCCTGGGGCAACAATCCAAACGAGGACATGCACTGGTGGCCGTAGTTGCTGACACATATCACCTTCGTGAGTGGGCCATTAACCGCGCGACCGATAGCCCGTTTCCATAGCGGTGCGCGGGTCGCAGTGTAGCCTGCAGGGCGCGAATGGTGATCTGTGAAGAAAACCTGCTTTACGGATTGGAGGCGCGCGATCCACGAATAAGGATTGATAAAGCCAACGTAGTGGAGGTGGAGAATATCCGGACTGTGTTCGCGCGTGATCGCCGCAATATTCTTCCCTGTCTTCAAACTGCCGTCGGATGCGGACCCATAAACCTGGAGGGAGACGTTTGGCAGATCGAGGAAGCGTCTTACTTCTTCAGTTGGCTCGGATAAGAAACAGAGCACGCTCTTCCAGCCACGATCAGCCAGTTGACATGACAACTCGCGCGCAAAGGTTTCGGTTCCTCCGATTCGACGGGGTTCAACTCCAAATATTGAAACTAGTGTTGGCATATAAGCGTCTCTAACCAATCAATTTTAGTTGGACATGTGGAACAGTTTCTTCAGCCTTGCACCGATTCTCTCGCGCAAGCTGGCAACACCAAGTTGCGCGTCATAGGCGGCATTGAATGCTTTGTAACCTGGAGGTGTTTGGGTTTGTCGCTCAAAGGCTGGTTGAAAGTTAGTCTTGTTGCCAAAACCCAGAATGCGCTGATCCTCTGCGGAGAGATTTCCGAGGAAAGCAGCATTAAGCATCAGCGGATGGTAGCGATAGTAAGTTACATCTTCCTGTTGCAGCCTAACTCGCGGGTCGTGGTAGTTAAGGAAGATGGCCTGTCGGGGCTCGAGCATTGGAACGCCCTGTCGATGAATTCCTGAGCTGTCAAACAAAAAGGCTGTGCCTGCTGGGCCGGTTAATTCAACTATGCGCGAGGCCAGTTGATCATTAACCTCGTGGTTTTTCACCATGCGCGGGTGCTGCTGACGATGACTTCCCTTGATGTAATTGAAGGAGCCGGTGCGCACGTCGGTGAGATAAAACGCAAGCTTGACTTCGCGATGGATCTCGGTTGCTTGTGTTTGGTCGTACCACGCGTCACCGTGCCAACCGTGGAAATCGCGCTTCGTGGGCAAGGATTTCCAACCTTTGGCTTCCGTAAGCTCATAGTGCATTCCCAGATAACTATTCAGGATATCTTTGACCAATGAATGCAGCGCGAGATCGACGAATCCCTGATCGAGCTGCAACACATCTTCGACCATGTGACGAAAGCGTTCGGTTTTTTGATAGCCATCAATGTTGTTCCAACGCATGCGGCGTAACTTCACGGCAAAGGCTTTCTGCATATCACGCAGTTGTGCCGCACTAAGCAGACTGGGCAGGACGACGATGCCGTTAGCTTCAAGCTCAGCGGTTAATTGTGTCACCTGTGGACTAGTTGGCGTGGGCCACGAGTGCACTTCTTGCCGCTTAAGATTTAATCGATCGACTTGAATCATGCGTGAACAACTCCTGCGGTAGAGGCAGCTTTTGGTTGCAAACGCCGAAGACAAAGGGCCTGCATTTGATTCGGTGCAACGCGGGAGAACCAGATGGCTATTTGGGTTTTCCAACTCCGCTGCGAGCGATCGGCCTTCGAGAAAGCCGCAAGGGCAGGACCGATATCACCTCGAGCCACAAGATGTTTGCCCAATTCAAATTGCAGGAGCGCTTCCCGGCTGCGAATTATCGGAAAGACTTCGGCGCTCTCTTCAGGCGTTAGATTGTAGGAATGTTTAATCTTGTCCAGGACGCGCAGTTCTCGAGCGAGTGAATTGATTTCGCCGCCAGTAAGGCTGTTCGCACGCGTCCGATAGCGCAAGAGCACACGCCGGTGATACATCAATCGCGCGCCTGTATGCGCCAGACGCAGCCAGAGATCGAAATCCTGCGCGTTGCGTAAAGCTTCGTCGAACAGCCCTACTTTGAGAATCAGATCTCTACGGGCAATTACGCCGGAAGTTATAAGGCTTCTCTCTCCGCTCACAAGGTCAAGAAAAGAAACCCTGCCGGTCGGCGGGGCCTTGGCCATCAGGTTCTCCATGTAGGTTCCGCCGGCGTCTGGAGCGTCTCCAAACACAAGCGCATCGGCACACACCAGATCACACTTTTGTTCGCGCAGAAACTTCAATTGCTGGTCCAGATAGTCAGGGAGCCACAAATCGTCAGAGTCCAGGAAGGCGATTAGTTCCCCTTTTGCTGCGCGCAGTCCCTCATTTCGAGCTGCGGCCGCACCAAAATTTTTCTGCTTGATGTAACAGATGCGGCCCATGTAAGGCTGCAGCACTCGTTCAAGATCTATCGTGTCAGGCGATCCGTCGTTCACGATGATCACTTCAAAATCTGAGAACGACTGGTCAAAAACGGAGTCCAACGTCTCGCCAATGAAAGGCGCCGAATTGTAGGCTGGTATGACCACACTGACAGCGGGCGATAGACTCATGTTTTAAGCTTCCTTCCTGCGAGGCAGCGCTGCGGAAACTCCGGTGAGCCAGCCTTCAAACTCAATCTCCGATAGTCCTGAGCCGTCCAGCAATCGTGGTAATAAGAGCGGGTGCGACTGGCGCGAAGCGAAACCCACATCGCAGGTTGTCGCGGAAAGGACGCCTGCTTTCTCAAGCCACGGCAGAAACGACTGATGGTAAGCTCCGCTTGGATAGCAGAAATGCGAAGGGACGCCACCCGTCATCTCCTGAATACTTTTTCTGTTATCATTGATCTCACGCAAAAACAGCGAGCGCTCTAAAGGTACCCGATGACGATGGGTGTGAAGTTGAATATCAACGCCTTCTGCGGCGAGAGTTCTTACCTCATCGGGAGACACGAGATGCAGCAGACGCTTTCCAAGTAACGCCTCATAATCTATGTTCATTTGAGCCGCTACCGACGCGGCAAGTTCATCTTTTTCTTCCCCCGATAACTTTTGATCGCGGGCAAACTTCAATAGCTCATTAACTGCGTGACCAGCTGTTCCATTAGTCGATAAGTCCACCACCTTCGCCTGTCCCGTCAGTGGCTTGAGGTCCAGCCTGTCTTTGCCTCCCTTCCAAAGCAGGTAAGAACACATGACGTCAAATACGGGCTTGGGAAAGATCGAGTAGTAAGTCGATAAATAGACGGTGACTGGAAAACCAAACTCTCGCAGGATGGGCCAGGCGCCCGCATAGAAATCGTAGTTGCCATCGTCAAAGGTGAGCGCGACACTCCTTTCAGGTAAATCCTCCGCATACAATCGTTTTATCGCTTCATCCAGAGGCAAGACTGTGCAGTTTGAATCTTTAAGCAACTGCATTCTTTGTCTGAAGAAGTTGGGTGTCATGTAAAGGGAGGGATCCCATTCGTGCTCATCATCAAGAGCAATGCCGTGGTACGCCAGAATCAAAAGATGACGCTGCCGCCAGCGACTGTTTTCAACGAGCTTGAAAATGCCGGAGGTCTTGAGAGTGCCGAGTGTTGTTTGCTTAATCTGTTTGAGCATCTGACGAATTAGTTTTCCTTGCGCGACTGTTTGCTTGATGGACCCGCTTGAGTGACCCGCCTCTGCCGAACGAGAGTTGAAGATGATGGCGCCGGCGTCTTGGCAAGACCCGGAAGCCGTGGCGCCGGATCGATCTTCGCAATAAATAGATCGTAACGGCCGCTGTTTCCCCAATTGGACGTAAACGCAATGAACTGTCCGTCTTTGGAAATGGTTGGTTTCGGAACCGCCCAGTACCCGGTCGTGTCTGTCTTGTTGTCAATTTGCGAACGGTGATGAAACAGGCGACGAATTCGCTGCGACCCGTCCATCGCAACCTGCACTACTTCATTTTCGAGCGTCCCCGTCTCCGTCCCCTTCTCCGCGGGATCGTCATACATCCCCAAAAGCGCCCAACTCTCATCATCCGCGTACAGCGACGTATGTTGGTCGTTGCTCCAGTCGAGCGCGCCCTTCGCGTCCTTGTTGTCGAACAAAATTGTACGGTTGTGCACATTGGTCAATGACCGAAGATTGTATCCGCCGCTAAAACCACCGCGTCCGGTCACTGTTCCTGCTCCCACGTCTCCGTGAGACGGTGAATCGTCAGATCCGTTCCAGTAAATTGTTTGCCAGCGCTTGGTCTGCATATCAAGCACCCTGATTCGGGTCCCATCAGACTGCGTCTTATTCAGGGGGAAAAATATCCAGCGCCCGCTCTTGTCAGGGAGGGCCGCATTGGCATCGAATTTGGCGTTCAAAATGTGTTGCAACACCGTATCGGTAGACCTCTTCCATACGATGAAGTACACAGGATTATTATCGGAGTTGCCTACCCGACTCTGCATTAACGTAAAGATGTCATCTTTACCGTCTTGCGCGATATGCATCTCAAAAAGGTAGTCTGGCTGGCCCGGGGCTAGTTCAGGCGCGAAGTCTTTCAGCAGCTTAAAAACATTTGTGGAAGGTCGATACGTGTACAGCTTCATGCCCGTTGCCGGGTAGTCCTTGTTGTAGTAACCAACGTGAAGATAAATCAGATCAGGATCCGTACGGGACCAGGTTGCGCCCTGCCAATCCATCGCCACTCCACCGCTTAATTTAGGAGACCTGCGTAGCGTCGCGCCAAGCGTGAATGTCGTAGGATCGAATGCTTTGATAATCACGTCCCCGGTTACGCCGTTGCGAATCAAAAGGCGAGTATTGTCGGAATTCAAAGTCGGCCACTGCGAATACCAGGTGCCGCAACCAGGCACAGGGCAATCGCTCGCATCCGTGACGCGCATCATCTGCGTGCCGAACACGGGATCGGTGAACTTGCCTCCAGCTGCGGGCAATCTCGGCAACTTCGGCTCCGGGTAGACTGCTCGATCTGCTTTGATGCCCGGTCTACTTTGAGCGTGAATCTTGTGTTCGGGGATACTGGTTCCACCAACGCTAAGGATGAAGGCCAACGCGGCGGTTAGTCCTTTAAGTATGTGCTTGTCAGGAAGACGTAGATCTGCTTGGGAATCACATTCATGAATCCATCTGCAAGGCCAAGATCTAAATAGGGTGCGTTTAAGCCTGACCATAATTTACTAGTGCAAAGGCTCCCGTCGGTGTGTCGCACACTGCGGCGCGCACATTTTTTTCCGCCATCCAGCGATTTAGAGTCTCAGTTTCGCCCGGACGCTCCGCATCGTCTAAAAGGACTAGCGCTCCGGCTTGAAGGTAACTACAAAGTAACGGCAGTAGACCATAGCGCCCCCCGGGAGTGTTCCCCGGCGGACCATCACAAACCACAAGTGAGAAGTTTTTTGGCAGGGCATCAAGCGGTGGATCGTACCAGGAGAAGTCTCCATACTCTCGAAGCGGAGCGAGACAGAGGTGGACTCCGTGAACGCGATGTTGTTCAAGAAGCATCCCCACGCGAGCATGCCACTCGGAAATATGTTCGAGTGACCAAATCTCAACACCACGCCGTCCGACCAGCAATCCAAGAAGAATGCTCGTCAGTCCGCTTCCACATTCGAGAATTGGCCCCTTCGATAAATAAGCCCTCTTGATGACCTCCTCAAGGTAATCATACTTGGCGGCGTAGCCCTCGTTTCCCCATCCCATCTGCAGTTCGATTAGCAAGTCACGACTCGGGAGCTCCCCGTCAGAAAGCTTGGTAATGTTTTGCAACGCACGACGAAATCGACGTTCACGTATCGCTTCCTTGATGGCGTGCTTAACCGGCCGGGGAACGATTCGTTTTAGTTTGCTCATTGTTGCCGGTGACGCGTTCGGCAAGCTGTAGGTTTCTTCCATTTGATGAATCCTCAGTAAGTATCTACACAGCCAACTCACTCTTCCTTTTCAACATGATCATCAGCAGCTCCTTGAAATTGATTATCGCCAGTCTTCCCGCAGGCAATGCGGCGAGGACGAGCAAAGAGGTTGTGATCGTAATTCCAAAGGATATGCACAAGCGCGGAAAGAGTTGCTGAAAGCCTTCAAGCCATGGACGACAAATCAGCAGCGCGATCAGTGAACATAACGAGGCGCAGGTAGCAGGAAAGATGGTGCGGTAAAGATCGCTGGTCCGAACTGGTCCTCTGCGACCGGCATACCAAAATAGGATTGGCGTGCTGATAAAAAGATCTGCGGCAGCGTAGGATGCTGCAACGCCAATGGCCCCCCACGGAAGTCCTGCGACAATGGAAACTGTTGCAATGATCCCACCGACCAAACCCCAGTTGAATATCTCGCGCCCGCGTCCCTGCGTGGTAAACAACCATAGTGCGGTGCGCGTAACAGGCTGAATTACAGCTGACAGACCGAGCAGCGCGAAAATTTGTGCTGTTCCACTCCATTGTGGGCCGAGGAGAAATAGTACAAGCCAGTCAGATGTGGCAATCATGAAAATGACGCCCGGCATGGAAACAATCGAAATCTTTTCCAGGATTTTAAGATATGCAGCGCGATAGCGGTCAGGAGAATCCACCAACCGGCTCAAGGCCGGAACTGCAACGGCCACAAGAGGCGCGTTAAGTTGCTGCATGGGCATCAGCAATATCTGATAAGCCCGCGAATACACCCCCAGCTGCTCCGCTCCCCAAAACTTTCCAATTAAGGCGTTGTCCAAATTCCGTGAGAAGAAACTGGCCACATTAAAGCCGGTAAGACTTCCTCCAAATGACAACATGGACCGGACCCCAGCGCCGTGTGAAGGAAGTCCTGGCCGCCATTTGCATGCGAGCCAAACGCCCACTACGGTTGCCAAAGTCATGACCATCTGGTTAAGGAATATCGCCCAATAACCCGCACCGAGCCACGCTGCTGCGATGGCGGCGGCAAAACCGATCAGGATCGCAGCGATCTCGATAACGGCTATCGAGGTAAAGCGCATCTGCCTACTGAGAATTGCTTCATGCTGGATATACAGTCCCGTAAACAAAATCGAGATTGCGTATCCCACAGTGATCCAAGCCAGGCGGGGATCGCCAAAAAACCAGGCTACGATCGGAGCGCTCGCTGCCATGGCCAACATGATCACAGCGCTTAGTGCCATGTTCAGCCAGAAGAGGGTGCTTACTTGTTGATGATTGAGTTCAGCCCATTTAATGGTCGCTGTGGAAAGGCCCATGTACTGAAACATGGAAACGAAGTTGACGATGATCGCAACCATGCTGATCAGGCCGTAGTCTTGTGGGGTCAGGAGGCGTGCAAGCACGACCGTCGCAACCATGCTGGCGATAAACTTGACGCCTTGCGATGCAAGTGTCACTACGCCAGCGCGCGCGCTACGACCGCCGAGATCGTGGTTTAAGTGATCAGTGGAGAAGTGACGATTTTCGTCACAATCGATTACCTGAGATTTTTCCAGGGAAGGTGCGACACTCATGATGTTCCGGCCAGTTTCTCCGCGGCAAAGGGGCAATCTCTGCGTGCGAAGTAAACAATTTACGAAGCGGGCAATAACGTGGCGATCCTGAAGGACCAGGGCTCCGCAGGTCGCCGAAGTGTAGAAAGATCTAATAGCCCCTGTATTCTTGGCAGCCTCCCTACTGACGAAAAAAAAGTCCAGGCGATTGTTTGGATCCAGCGCGACGGCAGGTCGAATGAGTTAGGTTGGGTGGCGAAATGTTTGGAGTTTCACCCTTCTTATCGCTATCATCGATTGATGTCCCCGATGACAACGTGCAGCGATAAACTAGAACTTGAAATGAATTTGCTCGGTGTGACACAGAATTCTTCTCAAGTACCAGGTGCGGAACGTCTGCGCGGTTTTGTCTGGTTTCCACCACTTTCCCGTCCACTGAACCTGGCCGCAGAATATTCAGTTTGAAAGTTTCAATCGTCATCCCTCTTTACAACAAAGCGCCCTACATAAAGCGCGCGCTGGATTCAATTCGCGCACAAACGCTGTCTGATTTCGAAGTCATCGTCGTGGACGACGGTTCGACTGATGATGGAGCTTCAGTGGTAGCGGCACATTCGGATCATCGGGTTCGTCTCATCGGCCAACCCAACGCCGGCCCGGGTCCAGCGCGGAACAAAGGCATCGCTGAAGCCCGCGGTGAATTCATAGCCTTCCTCGATGCCGACGACGAGTGGCTTCCAACTTATCTCGAGGAGGCTATTCGCTCGTTTGAGGTGTTCGGCACGGAGGTCGCGGCAATTTCCTTCGGTTACCTTGAGTATCCAGCTGGTGAGTCTAAAGAAAGCATGTGGCGAAAACGGGCGCTCGAAGAGGGAACTTTTCGTGTCACGCCAGAAACCACACCGTCACTGGTGGTGATTGCACTGGCATACATGACACCACCAACAACGGTGGCACGCACTGAAGTAATTCGAAAGTGGGGCGGATTCTACGACGGCCGAAGATGCCTGTTTGCCGAAGACGCCTTCCTGTGGCTAAAAGTCTTGCTGAATGAAAATGTGGCGTTCTCTTTCAAGCCCTTAGTGAAGATACACCATGAGGCTTCTGAGTTAAGCAAAAACCTACAAGGCGCTCGTCCCATAGAACCATTCTTGATCGACCCGCATGAAATCGAGGCTTCATGTCCGCCCCTTCTTCGCGGTCTTCTCAAGCGTATTCTTGCAATCCGTGCAGCCAAGACTGCTTGCGTGCTCGGTTATTGGGGTGAGTGGCGGAAAGCAAGGCTGCTTATGCAACGCTTTACCACGCCCCGGTACTGGCAACTTCCGTATTATGCGCCCGGACTTATTTGCAGCACGCCGGCGGGTTCATTGCTGGGTAAAACATGGCGCAGCTTAATGTCATGACGAAGAGCTCGAGACGGGACACTGCGCGCGAGAGTAGATCGATATAGAACCGGAACGCAGGTAAGGTTTCCAGAGTAAAAATGGGGAAAGCAATTGAAGCGGACTGCCTCAAGATTCTCGCCGTGGTTGAAGCCACAACGGTCAACGCGGTGGCTAAAAACATGTTGGAATTTCACAAGGCTGCGCGAGATCTTAAACAAAAAGATCCGGCGTCGATGACTGTCGAGATTTCACTGGTAACCTTTGTCCGCCCAAATAACCGGGCCCAACCCGACACCGAATTTGTGAAGGCTGCGCGTGACCAGGGTTTGGAAGTCAACGTCATTCCTGAGCGATTCCGTTTCGATACGAGCGTCATTCCGGCCCTTCGCCGAATCGTCGTGCGCCAAGCGCCTGACATCGTCCTCACCCATCAGGTCAAGTCCCATCTACTGATGAAACTTTCGCGGCTGTCACAACAATTTCCATGGGTTGCTTTCCATCACGGCTACACCACTACTGATCGAAAGATGCGAGCGTACAACCTGCTTAACCGCTGGTCGTTGCCGGCCGCTGATGGAGTAGTCACTGTCTGCGAGGCCTTCGCTCGCGAGCTGAGCCTTGCAGGCGTACAACGGAAACGTATTCATGTTCAACATAATTCCATTCGGACTGAACCCTCGGGGAGCTTGGATGAGGCCAAACTTTTAAGACGACGTCTGGGCATTAGTGACGAGGAAGCTGTAGTGCTCACTGTGGGCCGGCTCTCACGCGAGAAAGCCCACATGGATTTACTCGTTGCCTTCAATCAGCTGCGCACAAACTATCCCGATACTCAGGCGAGGCTTGTTATCGTGGGCGAGGGTCCCGAGCGTGGACGTCTGGCAGCCTCCGTAAATTCGTTTGGCCTAAATGACCAAGTGACATTCATCGGCGAAGTAATGAACGTTCAACCGTACTACGGCGCTGCTGATGTTTTTGTACTGCCTTCGCACAGCGAGGGTTCACCCTATGTGTTACTCGAAGCGATGGCCGCGAAAGTTCCTATTGTTGCCACCGCTGTTGGGGGTGTGCCGGAGATAATTACGCACGAGGAAAGCGCGCTGCTTGTGCGGTCTCGTGAGCCGCGAGCAATGGCCTCTGCAATTGCACAGGTTCTGGCCGAGCCGGAGCTTGCTCGGCGATTAAAAACAACTGCTTACTCGCTGGTCACTACGGCTTACGCTCCTGAGACCCAGATTCGCTCGCTTGTTAAGCTCTATCGTTCCCTCGTGAAAATCGAAGCTCGCTCTTAGGTTCATCACTTGTCACGCGGACTTATCTCGGCGGCCTTGGATTGTAGTTTAAAGCGCGGTTCTCGTCCGCCGGGTCGGAAGTTGAATAGACTATTGAGGCTTGCGGAAAATGAGGATGTTGCCAATCGACGGTCCCGCCCATCTGATCTTTTCGAACCAGATTTTATTGAGTTTATGTACGAACTTCTTGAGCGGTTCGCCCGGAACCCGTGTGTAGCTCTCTGAGAATTGCCCAGCGACTTGGCGGTCAAGTACAAGCCCACTGTCCTTAAAGCTACGGACCAACCATGAGATGTTGGCCTGACGTGTTACCAGCGCATCACCGTCTTTGTCCTTCCAGTACTCAACTCCCGCCGGCCTCTCTCTTACGGTTGCCTTCTCCTTACCCAAAAGCCCTCTCAAGTTGCGCATCGCAACAGCTTCCAGCGAAGACTTGTTGCTTTCGCTGATGACGAGTTTGCCGCCCGGCCTGACAACCCGTGCAAGTTCAGACACCGCACGCTCCACTTCGGGAACGTGCATAAGCACGCCCCAGCACAGCACGTAATCGAAGCTCGCTGAAGGAAATGAAAGTTCAAGCAAGCTCGATCTCTGCAGCGTTATCCTATCTTCCATTCCCTTCGATTCGACGAATTCGCGGGCCATGCCGAGAGCGCTCTGCGAAAAATCTATCGCGTGAACTTTGAAGCCGCGTCTGGCGAGTCGCACTGAATGGGCACCTGGACCGCAACCAGCGTCGAGGAAAGTTGCTTCAGGCGCAGGGTTCAAGACACCGATGAGATAGTCGAAGGCTCGTTCGTAAAAATTCTCGTTGTCTGCTGTTCGGTAGTCACCTTCCCACTGACGATGCATTTCCGGACGTGCGAGAAGATTTTGTACGAGCAACGACTTTGATTCGGCCACAGGCTGTTTCCTTTCGGCAGCGAAACGGTCTTCTAGTGTGATGGAAGCAAAGGTCGAATGCTGTTAACCTTCCGAAAGCAACCGAACACCCAAGTCCTCCAATGGCTTTCGCTCGGCGTCCCATTAGCTCCGAATGGAATCAGAGCCGAATAGTCATTACCTCTGAAAACAAGAAATTCGAATGCCCTCTGTCCGCTTTAGGAATGAAACTCGAGAAAAAATGGCTTTTCACGGCCGGCGGCGCAGCCAGAGAACCGGTTCCGCATATTACGGTGAGTAGGCTTGGTGGGATTTACTGCAAAGCCTCGAGCGTAGCGGGGCGTGGTGGGGTGGCGATGTGCGATACAACGACTCCGAGACGCGTATGACACCCTCTGCTTTTCGCATGCGCAGCCGTCAATATTTAAGCCGGTAGTAAGCAATCTTCACATACTCGCCAGGCACCATCTGCCAACCCAGCCTGTACCGCCACCATGTCCAAGCTCGCGGAGATTGGGCACCCGGCGCAACCGGTTCTATTCCAATCTCAGTCTTGCTGCCACGAAAAGCGCGTCTCATGGTCCAGAGCGCACGGCGGGACTGGTAAGCGGAAGTCACAATCAGGATTGATCGGAACTTCATTTCATCTGCATATATGCGTAAGCACACAGCCTCGTCATATGTACTCGAGACTGTGCCCGGTACGATGTCGATCTTGTCGGCTGGCACTCCCTGACGCTTAAGCTCGTCAAAAGCGAGTTCAACAAACAAAGGATTGCGGTCCTCTTTGGGCGAGTATCCACCCTGCACATTATCGTTCGTCAGAAGTATTCTGGATGCTCGGCCTTCCTTAAAGAGTTGTGCTGCGCGACTCGTGCGCTCTCGATAGGTAGACGAACCGCCCAGCACAACCAATGCATCAGCATGCCCCAGATGTGCTCTTACGATTAAGGCTTCAGCAGCGAGCCAGGCAACGAGGGGTGCTGAAACGATAGTCAGGAGTGCAAGGCCGCACCAGCGCAAGATGTTTTTAGATAACGGAGATCGGGAGCGCCACTTCATGCTCTTTCGCGGTGCAAACCTTTAAGAGCGGTCTCGACAGTCTCTGGTGATCGAGCCAGCAGCCGTTCATACAGAGCAGTTGTGTTCTCAAGTTGCGCAACGCACGAGAACCTCTCTTCGACGATCGCTCTTCCCCGCTCGCCCATCACGCGCGCACGTTCGGGTTCAGTAAGCAGAGTAACGATCCGGGCCGCCATATTTTGATCGTCGCCAGCTGCCACGAGAAATCCGGTTTCATTGTCACTGACGGCTTCACGCGCGCCGCCGACATCAGTCACAACCACGGGCCGGCCTGCGGCCATGTATTCAAGAATGGAGTTTGAAAAGCCTTCAGCGATGGAACTCAAAACACAGACGTTCGAGATTGAAAGCAACTCAGCCACGTGTTGGCAACGACCAATGAAGAAAGTGTCGTTTCCAATCCCCAATTCGGCAGCAAGCGCCTTCAACTCGTTCATCAATCTACCTTCCCCGGCAATCACGAACCCCGCTTCAGGCACCTTTTTATGCACATGGGCTGCAGCACGCAGAAACGTCGCATGATCTTTCACGGGATGTTGAATGTTGGCTACGATGGTTACGAAAAGACGGCCATTTGGCAGATTGAGCATCGTTAGCACTGCTGCTCGGTCTAAATGTGACTGGGGCGCGACGCGCTTCATGTCCAGACCGTTGTAAACGGTTACTATTTTCCCCGCGGACACGTTTTCCCCAATCAACTGTTTCCGAACGGCTTCAGCATTAGTAATCACTGAATGAGCCATTCGATAAATAGTCCGCTCGACGCGCCTCTGAGTTGGGCTGCAAAACCCTTGAGTGTCGCGCTTCGACGCAATCCTCACCGGTACGCCTGCAAGTCGCGCTGCTGTCATTCCGAAAGTGTTGGTATAGAAATCGTGGGTGTGGACGATGTCTATCTCGTGGTTTTTTAAGAAACGCACGCATCGTCTGATCTGCTTCAAGAAGTTTCGATCGTAAAAACTGTTGAGCGGGTATTCTTTGATCTCTCCAAGACCAATGAGTTCAGCCTCATTACACAAGATGCCGCGGTTGTCTAAGGTCGCAAGATGTATGCGGTAACGCGTGTCTTCGTGCAGAAGGCGCACAAGTTGCACCGCCTGGCGCTCGGTGCCGCCCTGCTCGAAACTGTTGATGATGTGTAGGACGTTTGCTTTCACGGTCAGGCAACTGCGTTTGTCAGATTTGGACTCACTTGCCCGGCGAGGGCTGGAGCGTCAGACGAGTCAACAAAGGTACGGTGCCACAATTCGAGCATAAATAGTGCCCAGAGCTCAGTCGCATGATCACGCCGCCCACGCTCGTGCTCGTCGAGCAATACCTTCACATAGCGGGGCTCGATGAAGCCCCGTTGACTCGTTCGTGGTTCAGTAAGCGTCTCGTGAACGCGCTCACGCAATTGCTGGTTGATCCACTGCTCGATAGGCACGCCAAATCCTTGCTTAGGACGATTCAGAATCTCCACTGGTACAAGATCGCTAATCGCACGCTTGAAGAGGTGCTTCGTTTCGAGTCCCTTCAACTTCAACGAAGACGGTATCCGGGTGCAGACGAACTCAATTAATTTTTGATCCAGGAGCGGTACGCGAGCTTCCAAAGAGACCGCCATGCTCATCCGGTCAACCTTCGTCAGGATATCCCCAGGCAAATAGGTCTTGCTATCGAGGTAAAGCAACCGATGTAGAGAATCGCTAGACCCCGAACGTTCAACATGGTCGCGAAAGCGTCCCGCAGCTTCCGTCGATCCTAGCTGCCGGCGAAACCCATCCGTGTAAAGTGCGCGCTTGTTAAGGCGAGTGAAGATTGAGACGTCCTCGATGTAACGATCAATGGCATCAAACGCCATCACGTAAATGTAGTTGCGTCCCCAGGCGCCATGGGGAAGGTTGCTGCCCAGGGGCTGCATCAAGCCTTGACGCAAGGCGCGCGGTAGCCGCGAGTACCCGCTGCGTTTGCGGTCGGTTGCATAACGCGTGTACCCCCCAAAAAGCTCATCGCCTCCGTCCCCTGAGAGCACCACGGTCACGAATTCTCGCGCCATCTTTGAAACTATGTAAGTTGGAATTGCCGAAGAATCCGCGAAGGGTTCATCGAAGTGCCAAACTAGTTCGTCGACAATTTCGCAAATGTCGGGCGTGACCACGAACTCGTGATGATCTGTTGCGAACTGCTTGGCCGCAAGGCGAGCATATTTCAGCTCGTTATAACTGTCCTCGTGGAAACCGATAGAGAAGGTCTTGACTGGTTGTGGCGTATGCCGCGCCATCAGCCCCACAACAGCACTAGAATCAACTCCACCTGACAGGAACGCACCCAAGGGGACATCCGCAACCAACCGGACACGCACCGCTTCGTCGAGCAACGCGCGCAATTCTTTTATACATTCTTCCTCACTACCCGCCGGTTTTGTCAAGGATTCATCATAAGGAAAGTCCCAGTACTGCTCGACGTGAACGCGACCACCACTGAACCTTAAGTGGTGGCCCGGCGGCAACTTGTGAACGTCGCGGAAAATGGTCAACGGATCGGGGACGTAACCCCACGTGAGGTAACTGTCGAGAGCTTCAGCGCTGGTCTCGCCGCGAAACTCCGGATGCTCTCGCAAAGATTTCAATTCCGACCCGAAGATCAATGTTCCTTGCGCAGTGAGACTGTAATAAAGAGGCTTTTTGCCCGCGCGGTCGCGCGCGATGAAGAGCTCCTGACGTCGCCCGTCCCAGATGGCAAACGCGAACATTCCGCGTAGGCGCTCGACACACGCACGCCCGAACTCTTCGTAGGCGTGGAGAATGGTCTCCGTGTCTGAGTTTGTCTTGAACTCGTGGCCGCGGCCCTGGAGTTCGCGCTGCAACTCGCGGTAGTTATAAATTTCGCCGTTGAAGACGATCGTTACCGCACTTGAACAACCCGAGATTGGTTGCTGTCCGCCGGCAAGATCGATAACCGAAAGCCGACGCATACCAAGTGCGACGCCACCGGAAACTAGCATTCCCTGGTCATCTGGTCCTCGATGAGCTATTCGACGACACATCCGATCTAGCACGAGCGCACTCTCATCCTGATCGGGAAAGTTATCTTGAGCTATGAAACCGGTTATGCCACACATCGAATTTTACCAACGACCAAAATAGGACGATAATTGATGAGCTAATCGGTGAGGCTCCCTATGGCGTCCCGTTGCTGCGAATGGGATCCCAACGAATGTATCGTTCACCCCGCAAGAACTGGTAAAACGCGATTACAGAAGCGAGATTACCGAGGACAAAGTAGTGTGGGATGGCAAGAAGACGACTATGCAGACCCGACCTTTCGAGCAAGCTCGCCATTGCGGCGGCAAGATAGAACCCAATCTGTCCCGCGAAAACAAAGGCAAAGAGGATCGAGCTTGACGCGAGGACAGCAGACGAAGCGAGTATGGCCATGAGAAATACCGGCACCAGATAACGCAGCACTTTATGGGACAGAAGTTGAACGGCAAAGAAACCGCTGGTCAGCGGATTCATCATCGCGCGGTTCCGCCATAGGTCAGCAAACGTCTGCGTGATGATTCGCACTCTGGTTGTTAGTTCCTTATTCGCCTGAACGTTGGTCTCTTCGGTGCAAACGGCTGCCGGTTCGTAGACCGCTCTTAACCCCTGCTCGACCATCTTCGTGGCAATCACGAAATCACTACACGCCTCATGATAAAGCGGACGGTACGCTGAACGGCGCACCGCATAAAGACAGCCACAGACTCCGATCAGGGAACGAACAGAACTTTCATGCTGCCTTAGGAAGGATTCGTACTCCCAGTATGAACGGGCACCGTGGCCAACGCTTGATTGCGTCGAGTCCGTGTAGATCAACCGGCCCGTGACGCAGCCCACAGTAGGGTCCGCGAAGTTCGGCATCATCGTCCGCAGCACGTCCTTTTGGTAGAAAGTCGTAGCATCCGAAAAGACAATTATCTCGCCCGATGCCAGTTCAACGGCCGCGTTTTGAGCTGCAGTTTTTCCTAACCTTTGCGGCTGACGATGAAGTCGAACGCCCCGTGGGACAAACTCGCGCGCGATCTCATCCGTGCGATCGCTTGAGCAATCCGAAGCGACCATTACTTCTAAACAGGCCTCTGGGTAATCGAGTGCCAAAGTGTTTTCCAGCTTGGCGGCCAGGTCTTGTTCCTCGTTATAGGCTGTGATGATTAGAGTGACGCTCGGCGTCAAATCAGCGCGGCGCACAGTCCGCGGGCGCAGGAGACTTAGAACCACCAGCAAGATCGGATAACCAACGTAGGCATATACGAGGGCTATCGCACTCAGCCAGAAAACGACTTCGGATGCGAATCTAAGACTCATATTGTTGATGCCCCACTTTTCCAGTTGGTGCCGATGCGACACGTAGGCGTCCCTGCTTGGCCTTGCGTTTCTCTAAAACGACAGGCTTTCCAGTCTCAGCTTCGTACAAGCGTCGTAAACAAACGGCATAGGCCACGAGGTAGTAGACGTACCAGAGATACGCCACGGAACCGAAGAAGCTCGAAACAAGGTAGGACAAAAGCGAGGCTTGTATGCCTATCGCGAGGTAGTAATGCTTTGATTTGTGGCGTGTGGCAAAAGTCTCGCGAGCAATCCGGCTCAGTTTCTTCAGAGGGGTCACCACGAACATCGTGTAGATGACGAGGGCGGCGGCACCCATCTCTGCTGCCACCTGAGTGTAAGAGTTATGCGTAACGAGGCCAGAGTAGGACATTTCCTTCGCATAGTTACCCATGCCGATACCGAGTAGTGGATGGCGAAGAGCAACGTGGAGAGATCTGATTAGCTCCCCTTGTCTGGCGCCGGAAGAACCTACCGGATCAAGGCTGGGAATGAAGATCGACAGGAGACGAGTCAAATAATTACCGGGCGCTGCGATAAGGAGTAGTATCAAAATGACTACACCTAACACGATTACATTCAGGCGGTTGTTACCACCGAGTTTCCACGCCAGAAAGCTAAGCGCCACAACTGCGCCAAGGAAAGCGCCACGTGAATATGTGACGACAACTGCTCCCATCATCAATGCGACTGAGATACCGAGCACCATTTTTCCAAACATCCCACGCGACGCGAAAATGAGTGAGATGGCGATGGGCATTATTGTCACCAGGTAAAAAGCCATATCGTTGGAGTTGCCAAAGATCCCTTGGCCCACCCCGCCGACGCGATAACCCTCGACCGTTAGTAGCCCTAACCGGTAATCATTAAGCGCACCCATACTGAGCCAGCAACTTACGGCTATTGCCAGAAAAAGTAGCCACTTCAAACGTCTTTCCGTGCGCAGAGCATTCACCATTACGACAAAAATCACGATGCAGCGGATGAACGTCCCGCTAAACTGTGACCAGGCTTCCGAGGCGTCGATTGCGGTCGGAATTGAGAGCAGACCCGTCAGGCAAAAAAGCAGAACAAGGTTCACTTCCTTCGGGCGCGCCGTCAGAGTGCCTTCGATGGCTAGTTGAGAGAAAAGGAAAACGATCACAGTCAGGACGCCTATGATCAGGGCGATTGAAGCCGTCCACGGTGACGGATAGAACTCTGCGGGCCTGGCATAAAGAACAACCGTGAAAAGAAAGAGTCCAACGTAAGTCAAACTATGGCCACGTCGAAGGAGTGTCTGCGCCTCAAACTTGTTGCTTAGTTTGCCGACCTCGAGGTCTTTCCTGGGTGGTACAGTTTGGCGGGAACTGGTCTGCCGCGGAGCATTAGTCACTCGGAGGGACGTATGCTTCGTGTCGCGGTCGGTTTGGTTTCGGCCCGTTGACAGCGCCCTAACGCGGTCAAACCATGGCTCAGTCTCCGCAGTCAAATCAGGGGGGTTGGACTTGCTTCCCGAAGGATAGCGAGTCGTGGGTTCCCAATCTGATAGGCTGGATTTCCGGAGCAATTTTTTTCAATCCTCAGCGATTTGCGGGCTATCAGACAACCGACAGAAAAATAGGACCCCAAAACGCAAAATGGGCCTCGGTGCCTTAGTCACCTGAGCCTCAATGCCCCGTTTAATGGCACAATCTGTGAACTGACGCGACTACGCTTTTCCGCACATTTAGACCGAAACACCACTCTCCTGAGTTGCAACCACAAGGGACCGTACACGCTCTCGCAAGGCCCCTTCGAATCTCCTGGCCTCTTCTACTTCAGAGAATGAAAGGGCACGTAATTCCTGTTCGATTCGTCGGCGGTAGTCGGAAACCAGGGAATCAGATACTCCAAGCACGGCGGCAACTTCCAGTTGGGTTGCGTGTTGCGGGCTCAAGTAGCAGTGCCACAACACCCCGATAATTCTGTTGTACTGCTTTATCTTTCCTCGAACCGTCACGTTCAGGTTAGTAAGAAACTGATCCACAAATCCTGCGGCTTCATCCTCGGACTCGCGTCGCAACAGCCCTTGCTCTGGATCTTCGCCCTTATCAACAGGTTGAAAATGGTTGCCTTCACCATCGTTGTCGTCTCCATCCAGTGGGACCAGATAGATATCCATTACCGGGAGTCGGGACATCACAAGACTACGAAGAGCCCTGACATCAACAGGGGAATCTACCGCGTCCAAGACAGAGATAATGAGATCTTCCAGATCGGAGTTGCTGATTACGACTTGCGAGTCGCCGGTGCACCCGACCATTCTCGTATCGCGAGCACGAACTGGGATGATATGCACACGTTGTTCTATATCGTGCGAATCGCGACGGCGCTTACCATCTGCCCATTCGCTAAGACCATAAATCCTATCGGCCAAACGGCGGTGGGGTTCGTCGCCCGTCCCACTGGTATCAAAGCGACGAAAGTTCGCGCTTGACTGAATCAAGGTGGAGATGCGGCGGGCTAGGCGATAACTCTCGGGGTGGCGTTTCCGGAGCTCGGCGGTTAAAAGATTCGTGAGCTCAATCTGTCCAATTTCGCATTCGATCTCATAGTCCGTCATCTCAGACTCAAGATAGTGCTCGAAGCGATTCTTGCTTAATAATTGGACAAAGAGTTCCTGAGTCAAATCCGTATAGGCACTGGACGCTCCTTCTTCCACGAGAAGGCCGGCGCTCCTGGAAGCTCGTACCAATGGATGATGCGAGACGATCCGGTGTAATTCCGTCCAAAGGCGATTGACGTCGGAGCTTTTGAGACTCTCGACCCATTTGCCGCTCTTTGCCATTCGTTCCGCGGAGCGTTTTGCACGAGCGGTTTGCGGTGCCTGGCTGATCGGGTTCAGCTCAACTTCTTTTTCGACTTCGTGACTTAGAGATTTCACAAGGATTATTCTTTGGGTAACGGAGTTGATAGGGCTTTTTACGGTGGGAATACGGCTTGGGGGCTCTCGCGAGACCGCGTGGTTCCTATGCAATAAAACCGATCTGAAAGAAACCAGAGCTTCTTGTAGGCGTTACATCCGAGGTTCTTATTTATAAGCTGGACTCGCTGAGGGCTACGCGGAGTCAATTTGAATTTGCCCGAAACGGTCTTTGAAACTAGGTGGGCTGTCCTGGAATTGAGTCATAGAGCGGAGGCTCCCTGACGACGGGAAGCATATTAACAACATTGCCAAGAATGAGCAACATGTTTTTACATTAGCGCCAAGTTATTGATTCCAGACCACAAAGGTACCACGACTGGCTAAGAAAGTTATGGAACAGGCGCAGAATTACGTCTATTAAGCTGTTGAACAAGCGGATGATATCGCATGTTTATCTTGGATTGAGGCACAAGCAACTTGCCCCCTTGTCTTCCTCAATCTCCGTAAGCGCATCTCTATCTAAAACCTGAATAGGAACCTAGTCGATCCGTGCAAAACTAGGGGGCAAATGGATGAAAGCTGCCAGTGTAAAGTCATTTAGCAAGAAACTAGCTTGCCCCTCTTCAAACCTTCTTCTCTCTTTTCGTCGCCAGGTATTGGCGCGTGAAATAAACTTCCTAATCAGGCACCACCTTTCCGCTTGTGACTTTTGCTATTGCGAAGTGCCGCTTCTGGCCTTCTATACCGCGCCGAAAAAAGGAGAGATCCGCACGCCAGAGTTACCCATCAACTTAAGACTATTGGCAGAATCTATTTTAGGAAGGGATAAGGTTGATCACACAGCCGCCGAGATTTTGGAAGAACGAAATTCCGCTGAGGAATGACGACCGGTGTGAGGCTTTTGGTGGGTCTGCCTCGCCGCTTTTGTTTAAACGGTCTACGAATAAAGCTCTTCAATCAAGTCGCCAAATCTCTCGTCAATAACCCGTCGCTTTACCTTGAGTGTTGGCGTCAACTCCCCTCTATCAATTGTAAATTCATCTGCTAGTAAGGCAACACGTCGGATTCGCTCGTAGTCGGCGAGTTCACGAGTAAGCTGTGCAACGTCACTCTGAACTAACTTTAGGGCCGCCGGAAACTTTGCCAGCTCAGCTCGATCACGAGGAACCTCCTCACCGGCTGCAGACAGTGCCTGGCGCACAGCTTCCCATTCAGGGACGATTAAAGCAGAGGGCTGTTTTCGTCCTGCACCTACCACCACCGCCTGACTGACATACTCACTTTGCTTCAGAAGACTTTCGATTTGCTGTGGAGCTATATATTTTCCATTGGACAGTTTGAATAGGTCTTTCTTTCTATCGGTGATGTAAAGTCGTCCCCGATCATCCAAGTGTCCTACGTCTCCGGTAGCAAACCATCCGTCAATCAAAACTGAATCAGTTTCCTCGGGGTGCCCGTAATAGCCACGCATGATGTTAGGACCGCGCAACAGAATCTCGCCGTCACCCGCGATTTTGATTTCTATACCGTCAAACGGTTGGCCCACCGAGCCTACCTGATTATTCTCAGGCCGATTCGCCGAAACAATGCAGGTTTCCGTAGCTCCGTATCCCTGCAAGATCGGAATGCCGGCGGCCAAGAACGCATATGAGAGGGCAGGTGAAAGCGGTGCCCCGCCGGATACGAAATATCTCAGCCGACCGCCAACCCCTTCGCGCCATTTAGAAAAAACAAGCCGATCGGCCAGTTTGTGCTGGAGTGCCAGCTTAGGCCAAACGCGTCCGCCTTTATCCCTCAATTCAGCATATCGCTGGCCAACTTCAAGCGAATGCACGAACACGCGACGTTTCAAGCCTTTCTGTGAAAACCCTTTCTTAACGATCCGGTGATAGACCTTCTCGAATAATCGAGGCACAGCAGTCATAACTGTGGGCCTGACCTCCCTCAGGTTCTCGCCTACCTGATCGAACGACGCCGTGTAATACACCGATACGCCGCTATAACAGAAAATGTAAAAGCCACTTCGTTCAAAGATGTGCGATAGAGGAAGCACAGAGAGCGCGACATCGGTAGACGAAATCGGCAGACCAGAGGTTATCGATAGTACATTCGACATGAAATTCGAATGCGTCAGCATTACGCCCTTAGGTTCACCAGTCGTTCCGGACGTGTAGATAATTGTAGCTAGATCGTCGGGTCGAATTGCTTTCAGATAAGAATCAAATGCAGCGGGCTTGTTTTTTGCGCGCTCGCGGCCAGTCTTCTCCAAAGTTTCCAACGAGGTCGACCTAGCTATATTTTTTGTCGCATCGGGTTCGAAGAAAATTATCTTTTCAAGAAAATCCAAACCTTCGAGCGCTTCTTCTGCATGCTTAAACAACTTCTTGTTGGAAATAAAAATCGCGCGCGTGCCGGAATCAGTGAGGATGTACTTTATCTGGTCGACCGCCTGGGTCGTATAGATCGGAACATTGATAGCGCCGAGACTGAGGATGGCAAGGTCTGCAATCGACCACTCCGGTCTATTCTCCGATAACAGCGCCACCCGATCACCCGGCTTAATTCCTAACTCCGCAAGTCCTAAAGCCACATGTCGAACTCGGTCAACGAATTCCTCACCTGAAATATTGATCCACTCGTCCCCGACCTTATGATTCAAGGCATCTTCCTTCGCATGTTTCAAGGCTGCCCTCAGGCAGAGTTCGGGAACTGACAGAGCCGGACTGTCCTGCGTGTCTTGTTCTATCTTAGTTTTTGCAGAAGCTGCTGAAGCCAAGCGTTTTATGCCTCCCGAGATTCCGAAACCGATTAATGGGGGTGGGAATGGTGGTTGATAATACTACAGCCTCGGGCTCCTTCACCCAGGCGCGACTTCCGGCTCGACCGGCGAGCCTGAGTGCGACTTGCGACGTCGCCTCTTTCTCCGACGGGAATCCGTTTCCTCGACGCGTCCATTCATCGTCGCTAGAGCGGCGAGGACCAGAAATAGCAAACCGTTTGCGGTTGTATGCAATGTGAAGTCAAAAAAACTGTGGACAAGCACTGCAAAGCATCCGGCCAACGCACCGTTAGCAATTCCCCGCCGGAAATTGTCGCCGCTCTCTCGTCGCACAAAGCCCATCCTGAACAGACTCACCACAAATAGCAGTCCCATTGCGGCACCCAGAATTCCTCCGTCAACCAGGATCTGCAAATAGTCGTTATGTACCTGCTCAAGCCGGTAGAGCCCGTTGCGAGAGTCGTAGCCTGTGTAAACGACCGCAAAGGCCCCAAGCCCAATCCCCATGACTGGGTGGTTTTCTATTATGTCTACTGTCACCGTCCAGAAATGAGTTCGACCCGACGTAGGATCCTCAGTGTTAACAGTTCCCACTATCCGTCTGAGGACGTCTTCTCCTCCCAAAAACACGACGCCTCCAAAGATCGCTACGATTAATGCCAGCGCCAATCCCGCCTTTGTCGCCGCTCGCCGCATGGTGGACCTTTTTTCTAACGTCTCTCTTTTTTCGCGACGCCAGAATCCCGTGGTGGCGACGAGGAAAAGTATTTCGGCCGTCAGGGCGATCAGGCCACCCCGCGAGCTGGTCATTATCAAAGCGATGGCCATCAGTAGTGCCGCAAAGAGGTAGATAAACCTCTTCTCCTTACCGAGTGCTCCCGAGAAAAGCAGTCCAAGGGGCAGGGCAAGAGCAAGCTCCATATAACCCGCAAAGTGATGGCGGTTGATAAATGGACCAAAGGGTTGTGCTTGAGCTGGCTCCCTGATCCAATAGATTTTGCTTGGGCTGGTGAATTGTTGCGTGAGTCCGAAGATGGCCAGCAGGAACCCAAAAATTGTGATAGTTCTGGTCAGCAATTTTAGGCGTTTGGGTGTATCAACGAAAACCAGAGTCGCCGCGAAGTAGATAAATAATGCGATTAACTGAAGAACAACTAACCGGGTTGCGTAGGGATCAAAAGAGAGGCTGCGCACTAATGGAATCGAGCCGATGGCGGCGTTATCCGAACCTCGTAGCGGCAGCAGTTGAATCAGTCCAAGTAATATCATTCCTAGCAGCGGCAACTGCAGAACATTTCGGCTGATTCGAACCAATCCCAAACTCCAGCTATCTAGAACCAACAACGCCAGGACCGATAAGGCACCTACAAAACATACTGAGAGCGCCCAAGAGTGAACCGTTCCGTACGCCAGGGTTGAAAGGATGATGGCTAGACAGACAATAAGAAAGGCAAAGCGGCTCGGAAGGGTGTGACGAACAAGACCTCCGGTCGTTTGAACCAGCCCCGTCTCGGTAGCGGTGGAGACGAGCTCGTTATTTTCCGGTCTTAAGGTTGAAGTCGTCATACCAAAGGGTACCGTAGATCGGGCAAACGGGGTTGTCCGCATCGCACTTGGTGCGGTTGATTTTTAATCTCAAGGCTTCGGTCTTCGCGCCGGTCTTAAAAGTCATGGACAGTCGTTGCCAATCGTTTTCTCCAGTCGGCGCCGACTCTGAAGTAGCCAGGACCGAGTCATCTGCAGCGTCCGTCAGGATTACAATTGGTGTCGCAGCACTAACGAGCTTGTTCGTCTTCAAATGCCATTGAAGTTCATACTGCGTGTTCGGTTCAACCGGCACAAGTTGCGACACGTTAATAGAATCGAGTTGATTGGGAACCTGGAACACGAGTTTCAAGCTGCGACTCCCTGTGTGGCTTTGACTGGCATCCACGGCGATCTGCACTTGCGCAATCGAAGGCACTTGCCAACCAAAAACAGAGCGGGGCACGTTTATAAAATCAAATTCAAAGCCAGGATCAATGAGTTGACCCATTTGGACTCGGTGATACGCGACTGAAGTTACGTCGTTCCAAACTCCGACAGCTTGATGAAAACGCTTCGCCGTATTCAGACTGGCAATGATTGCTTCAGCTACTGGACGATCAAATTTCTTTTCGGCTTCGGTCAAGCTATTCCAGAGTTGGAGTCCCTCATCAAACTTCCCCCGCCCCACGAGGTGCTGCGCGAACTGCGCCCGCGTTCCAGGAGCGTTACCGATGGCCGCCTTTAACGCCTCGAAGTCGTCCTTGTTGACCTGCCATGCAAGGTTGAACAACTGTGGCCGAAACGTCTCGTTAGCCTCACTCGCCCGCTGAAGTTCTGCAAACGCTTCCGAATATCGACCATCACGGATCAGCACATTTCCCAGGTACCAACGGGGATAAGCATATTCAGGGGCAAGTTTCACTGCGGTTCGTAGTGCTTTTTCAGCCTTGTCGATTTCGCCCGCTTGCTCCAGCGCTCCGCCAAAATCCATCCAGAAGCGATAGTCGTTGGGCCCGAGACTGACTGCTTGTTCAAACTCGGCCACGGCTCGATTGATCTGATCTGAATGGAGCTCGGCTTGGATAAACTTGCCCAGCCTCCAATGAGGCAAGGGATCGTGAGGCGCCAGCCTCACCGCCATCTCAGCTGTGGCTAATTGCTGCGGGTCATTTAGGAGGTTTTCGGCGATCGTATTGCCCAGGTACCAGCGAACCACAAACCATGAAGCTACTAACGACAACAAGATCGTCAGCACCATAACCAGCTTCAGCGGAGTAGTAACTTTTACCTGAATTAATTCTTCCGACATATTCGTAGCCGTTCTACGGGCTAACCCAGCCCTTCTGACAGATCTTCGATCGTTATTTTCATGCGCTTGACCGAGATATCCTGGGCTCGACAATAATCCAGGATCTCCTGCACACGTTCCTGAGTCATCCTCGAGCTGGCAATGAGCACTTCGTTAACTGATTGTTGCCGACAAACTAAACTAACATCTCCATTCCCGCCGTAAACCCTGAGGCCATGAATTAACTTTCCGTTCTTTGCCGGGTCGTCATCCAGAAACCCTACTGGGGAATACTTCAGTGCCCGATTATTGAGCAACTCACGCAATAGCAATTCGCCGGCATCACCTGCTCCATAAATAAGAACTCGCCGGCCTTCGCCATTGTTTGATACCGGGAGCATGTGCCGGAACAATCGAAACGCCATACGGCTTCCGGCGAGAAACATAAACATCAAGATGCCGTCGATGATAAAGATCGTCCGCGAGTAACCTTCGAATCTAAAAGTAAACAGCACCGCCAAAACGCTAAGGACAGACGCCAGGACCGACGCTTTGGCAAAGACGATCAGATCATCAAGACCCGTGTACCGCCAAATGCCGCGATAAACTCCCGTCAACAAAAACGCCGCCATCTTCACGAATACCAGAACCGGCAGTGTGCGCAGAAATAGCGTCCATGCTGTACTTCCGGAAAGCGCGCCAAACTTAAACGCATAGGCACACCAGTAAGCGAGGAGGATAAGGATTACGTCGAGTAGGACCTCAAAGATACGTCGCTTGTATGAGAGGTCGATCAAAAATCCATATACCGGTTTGTCCCGAAGCGCGAGGGTTTCGTCGGTTTCGTCGTAAACTTTGACACCCGCCAGATAGACTCCCAGCAACGTTAACAGAATCGTAAACGCCGCAATGGCCGCCAAACTCACGTCAAGTTTCACACGCTGGACCAAAAGGGCGAGAACACCTGACAGCAACGCAAAGCCGTATAGCATCCAGACTGCGCGACGCTCCGACATTCCGAGCGCCACAAGCCGGTGAGACGTGTGGTCTCTTCCGCCTTGCGAAGCTGCGCGACCAGAAACCTTACGTAAAATCGTAACGAAGGTCGTATCAAAAATAGGGATGAATAGAACGAGGATGGGTACTGCGAGGATGGGCACCAAACTTCTGGAGCGCCCGCCCGACAGATTGACGAGGGCTGCACTAGCCAGGAAAAACCCTACGAACATCGAGCCCGAATCACCCATGAAGATCGACGCGGGATTTGAGTTGTAAACAAGGAACCCCAGCAACGCGCCGGAAAAGACAAGCATCATCAACACGTCCGCGGGCTGGTTGCCCGCGATGAAGCTGATCGCAAGAAAACAAGAGGCAATCAGTGCGATGCCCGGGGCCAGGCCGTCCATGTTGTCGAGGAGATTTATCGCGTTGGTGATACCAATCAGCCAGAAAATCGTAAGTACCACATTGAGCGACGAATAGCCTGTCCATGGCAGCGTGAGCCCGTAGTAAATCACATAGGCCGCACCCATCACCTGACCGATCAGTTTTTGATAAGGCTTCGTGTGAAGGATGTCATCGAGCAGGCCAACAACGAATAGAAATGTACTCGCCAGAAGAATGCGGCCGCTGTAAGGATTAGAGGGAACGAACAGGAAGTAACCGATTACGACCGAAAGCCAGATCGCCAATCCACCTAACATGGCCGTCGGTTTTTTGTGCCACCGATCGCTCTTCGGCTTTGCCACCATGCCGACGCGCCTGGCGAGGGCGCGGACCAGAGGCGTCAACCCAAGTGCCAATGCAGCCGACCCGATGAAAGCCAGGAGTTGAAGCGTGGTAAAAGGCATCACCAAAGCGAGATTTGAAGAGTTCTAACCGGGCAGTGTAAGAGTAAGACTATTCATGGTTGGAGCTGGGCCACGAAGAGCGGGGCTAACCCTCGTTCCAAGCCAGAGGTCATCACGTTTCTTCTGTTACCCGACGCACCACCCTGGTTTTAGTCGTCGAGTGAGGACGGCCTGCCACTGTGGAAGTCTATGACGCTCTTAAGAATCCCGTTTAGTTTCATATCGGGATTAAAACCGACAAGCTGCTTGATTTTGGTAATGTCCGGCACGCGCCGCGGCATATCTTCAAAGCCTTCCTCGTAAGCCTCGTCGTAGGGCATGAACACAATTTCAGAATTTGATTCAGTCAGTTCCTTGACCCGCTCCGCGAGCTGCAGGATTGAGATCTCTTCATTTGACCCGATATTGAAAACCTGGCCCACAGACTCTGGGTGGTCCATCAACTTAACCAACGCGCCGGTAACGTCTCCCACGTAGCCGAAGCAACGCGTCTGTTTACCGTTTCCGTAAACCGTTATGGGTCGACCTGCAAGTGCCTGGCGAACAAACGTTGGGATTACCATCCCGTAACGGCCGGTCTGGCGTGGGCCAACCGTATTGAAGAGTCTCACGATGGTGGTAGGAAGTTTCTTCTCGCGCCAGTAGGCCAAAGCCAAAAACTCGTCAATCGCCTTGGAGCATGCGTAACTCCAACGCCCCTTAGTCGTGGCCCCCATTACCAGGTTACCGTCTTCACGAAAAGGCACGTCGGCACTGAGACCGTAAACTTCCGAAGTAGAGGCAATCAACACTTTCTTCTTTTTCTTGTTTGCCAGCTCAAGCACCACTTCAGTGCCGCGCACGTTGGTTTCGATAGTGCGCACTGGACTCTCAACGATAAGCTTCACGCCCACTGCAGCAGCGAGATGGACAACGACGTCACTCTGGTCCACTAGCTCCGCAGTAACGGGTTGGTTGTGAACCGAATCGATTGTGTAGTGAAATCGTGGATGGTCCTTAAGGTGCCGAATGTTTTCGATAGTGCCGGTGGACAAGTCGTCGATTACAAGCACTTCATCGCCGCGTTGCAAATACGCATCGGCAAGATGTGATCCAATGAATCCGGCGCCGCCGGTTATAAGTACACGCAAAAAGTTAGACTCCTCTTGTCAAATCAGCTTGTTGGCCCGACTGCTTTCATCAAAGACTTGCGCTGGAATTTACGCTCGTCTCCGTCGCCTGGGAATTCACCTGAAGCGTCTTCTCTTTCAAGAGATCAGCATACAAAGCCCTGATATCTTCGAGCAGACGGTCCTTTGAATAGCGGCTTTCGATGAATTGTAAACTACGCTCGCCGATTTCGCGACGCAGGCCAACGTCTGACACCAGGTGTGCCAATCCATCTGCAAAGGCCCGCGCATCGTTTGAAGGCACCCCAACGCCGCGCTGATAGACCTTAAATGTCCGGCCGGCTGGCTGCGGCAGCGCATCTCCCAAGAGGTCAACTACCCCGCCCACCATGGTTGAAATCACTGGGCGGGCATTAGCCATTGCCTCAATTAACGTCAGCGGTGTTCCCTCGTTCAACGATGTCAGGGCAACAACATCCAGGGCAGGATAAATGTTTTCGATGTCCCGGCGACTGCCCGCAAATACAACGTCTTCGGTGAGGCCCAGTGAGCGAGCTTGCTGTTCAAGGCGGCTCTTGAGCGCTCCGTCTCCGATAATCACAAATCGCACGACTGTATCAGAGGGTTTTGCGCTCGCTTTAAACTCTGCCGCCGCTTTGAGAAAAAGTTCGTGATTTTTGATTTCAGTCAGTCGTCCAACAATCCCTACCAAAGCATCATCAGGTTTTGCCCCGACCTCATCACGAAACGGTTGTCCACGATCTCTCCAGCCCGCAAACGCATCGACGTCAAGCCCGAGCGGGATTACAACAAATCGATCTGCGCGGCCCACTCCAAAATCTACATTGATTTCTCGCCGCTGCTGATCGGTAATCACAACGATGCGATCGGTAGCCAATTTTGCCAAAAGCTTTTCAATCAGGAGGAAGAGACGAGTCTTAAGCGGCCCGTAATAACTGTGGAAGATATGGCCGTGGTAGGTATGAACGAAACGACACTGACGCGGTTGGCCCACCAAAGTGCCAGGGGTTAACCAGCGATAGAGCAGTCCGGCAAATCTTCCAACCGTTCCCGCCTTAGCTGTGTGCGTATGAATTATGTCCGGTCGTTCGCGTAGAAAAAGCCGGTAGAGTTTCCAAATCGTGATGGCATCTTTTGCGGAAATCTCGCGGCTCATTTCCTGAACAAAGTGGGGCGACACGCCCATCTCGTTGGCAAAGTAACCCATGTCGTCTTCGCCGGGAGGCACAGTTCCCGATACAAGCACCGTTTGACAGTCCTTGCTCTCCAGGCCCTTCGTCAGCCACACGACATGCCGGGCTGGACCACCGACATTCAGTCGAGCGATAACGCGAACTACTTTCATTCTATTTCCACCGGTAAATGGTGATGGAGAGGCAACAACTTCTCGTTTACTTTAATGGCAGCCTCAGGACAAGACTTCTATCGAATACATACGATCCACTAAGCCCACGAACCAGCACGAAAACTCCTGGCGTTACCGCTCTATTAGTGTTTTTAGTGTGTTTCGTGGATGGTTTCGCCTCTTCGAACGGTGCTGGCCGGACGATCAATCGGCATTTGGAAATCGGCAATCGGCAATGCCATCAGTCGTCTATTCGATAAATCGTTTCGGGATCGTCTTCATGACGAATTTCGTCAATGGGTTCCTTTTTATCAACCCCCATGTACAGCCGATTGGGACAATTGAATACGATACCGTCAAGCAACCCGACATTTTGATATGCATGGACCACGCCGGCAGGAATTAACACTGACTTTGGGTTATCTTCGCCAACGATTAAGGTGACGACGTTATTAAAGGTCTCGGAGTCTCTACGGTTGTCCCACAGTCGTAGCTTGAAATTAGACGGGCCAATAAAACAGAAAAAATCAGCCTGGCCCACATGTTCATGCGGCCCGCGCGTCACCCCCGGCCTGGTCGATGAATTGTAGGCCATAACCGGGTAGAACTCGGGCTCGAGCTCATCGTGACGAAATAGTTCTGCCAGCCAGCCGCGCGAGTCGGCATACTTGCGCAGGTCGCGCACAACCACTCCATTTATTTCACCGGGGTTGAAGGTCTCAGACATTGGCACTGATTTCGGTTGCAGGTGTCTCAAGTTTATTTGCCCCGGTTTCGGCTACCAGCGAGGAAGCGCGCAAAAGACTCTCGAAAGTCCCAGCGTCGGTCCACCAGCCGTGGAGCTCCTCCCAGGTCATTTCGTTACGGCGGATGTAGGCGTTGTTAACGTCAGTGATCTCGAGTTCTCCTCTGCCGGACGGCTTGAGCGTGCGAATGATGTCATACACGTTTCCGTCGTACATGTAGATCCCAATCACAGCGTATTCCGACTTCGGTGATGAAGGCTTCTCTTCGATGCGGACGACGCTCTGTCCGTTTAGTTCAGGAACACCGAAGCGCTCCGGATCTGGGACCTTTTTCAGAATGATCTTCGCACCTCGGCCCTGTTGCCGGTAGGCCCGGACTGCCGGGGCAATATTCTTCTCAATGATGTTGTCACCAAGAACAACACAGACTGGGTCGCCCGCGGCAAAATGTTCGACCAGGGCGAGCGCCTCGGCGATCCCACCCTCGCCTTCCTGGTAGGTGTAATTGAGGTGTTTGAGACCGAAGGCTTTTCCGTTTCCCAACAGTTTTAAAAAGTCACCCGCAGAATTGCCGCCGGTAACGATCATGATGTCGGTTATGCCCGCGTTGACCAATGTCTGAATCGGGTAATAGATCATCGGCTGATCGTAGACTGGAAGCAGATGCTTATTTGTAACTGCGGTTAGCGGACGTAGCCGCGTACCCAGGCCTCCAGCGAGCACAACACCCTTCATTTAATCAATCCTCCTTAGCGCGGTGACAAGTTACGAGTGACAGGTGACAAGTAAGAATGCTGCGGCTTACTTGTCACCTCTCACTTGTTAGCTGGCACTCCTATATTCTTCCCGAGCGACTGCGCAAACCCTTCAGCCAGCATCGTGCGATACTCGGGCTCCGATTCAAACCAACCAGCCAGGGCTGTCTTAGCCACTGTTCCCTCAACATCTGAAACGCGATGCTCGAGTCGTTTATCGATCCGAAAAAGGATCGCGTCTCCAAACCCGGAATTGGTCAGCTCACAAACTATTCGTCCGGTCCCGGCTTCACGAATGGTGAGCGACCCACCCTGGTAAGGCTCAGTATTCAGATTGATCGTGAGCGCGAGCAGGCGGGTCCGGTTCAAGTCTGTGTGCCAGGCAACATGGGAAGCGCCCGGGAGATTGCGATAAATACGACCGCGAAAACATCCGATGTGGCCGCAACCGGTGATCCGTTCAATGATCCTGAATAGCTGCGCGTTATTTAACAGCAGCAGGAGCGCGAAAGGAAGCGCACTGTCACTGACGACAAGTTCACGGTAGAGACGCGCGTTTCGTTCTTCGAAATCACTTTTCTCGAGTTGCTCCTGGGCCACGTCCCATAATTGCCGATCCAGGATGGCGGGCAAACGTATCCAATCCTGTTTCTCAAAGTCGCCGCGGGCTGTCTCAATGTCTGAATCTGAACCTGAGAATACCAGTCCGGATCTGGTTATTTGAAGCATGGATTTCGTCACACGGTTTTTCTGATCGAGTTCGCAATTCCTTCTGCCAGCAGCGTCCGGAAGTCTGGCTCCGATTCGAACCAGCCCGAAAACGCCCTCTTTGTAACCGTGCCCTCGACCTCAGACACACGATGCTCCAGGCGCTCATCCACACGGAAGAGGAGTGCATCTCCCAACCCATGATTTGTTAGTTCCCAAAGCATTCGTTTGGATTCAGCCTCCCGAATGCTAAGCACACCGCCCTGGTAAGGCTCTGAATTCATGTTGATTGAAAGCGCGAGACGTCGAGTGCCGTTCAAGTCCGTATGCCATCCGGTGAGTATTTCGTATGGCGTTTGATAGTGGGTTTGCTCGACCTGTCGGTTTCCGCCCGGCTCAATCCGGTATGTACGACCACGAAAGCAGCCGATGTGTCCGCAACCGGTGATCTGTTCGAGAAGCTTAAAAACGTGCGGATTATTTAGCAGCAGCAGGATAGCGCTATCGCTGATGTTCAAGTCTCGATAAATCACGCCCTTCTCTTTATCCAGGTTGCTGGCTTCGATTTGCGGCTGCAGCATGTCCCACAACTCCGGATCCAGGAGACCCGGCAAGCGGATCCAATCCTGTTTTTCAAAGTCGAGCCGCGCTTGTTCAATGTCTGAGTCAGAACCGGTGAACACTACTCCCGATCGCGTGATTCTAAGTATGGAATTCATTTCGTCTGATTCGATAGCTAATCAATAAATCTTTGGAACCACAGCTCCAGCATCATCAGCGTCCACAGTTGATGCGCGTAGTCTCGCTCCCCACGCGCATGCAATTCAACCATTCGCGTCACTGCTTCCGGCTTGAACAGTTGGCGCTTTAGAGCTCGTTCTGAAAGAACAGTTTCGCGCAGGAATGGCTGAAGCCCACCACGGAACCAGTGACCTATTGGCACACCAAATCCCATCTTCTTCCGATCCAGGTTTTCCGCCGGCAACAATTTCTTGAGCATGCGCTTCAACAGATACTTCGTCGTTAATCCACGCAGCTTAAGCTTCTCCGGCAGGCTGGCCGCAAACTCGATCACGTGATGATCGAGAAAGGGCGATCTCGCTTCGAGTGAAACCGCCATGGTAGCGATATCGACCTTCACCAGAAGATCGTTTGGCAGATAAGTCATGATGTCCGCCAGCAAGGTCGCATCGACGATTCCCGACCCATTCGCATTAACAAACCACGGATCCAGCATTCCCTTAACGGAGCTGTCCTGCGTTTCTCGCGCGAAGCCATCGGAATACAAGTCGGTCTTGGCGGCTGAATTGAAGACGCTGACCCATTGGAGATAGCGGTCAACTTTTGGCAACGAAGCGGCCTGAATGAAACGCTTCACATCTCTGGCCCGACTGCGCTTCGTTTCCGACGAAGGGATCAACCCAATAGCCTGCTGAACCACGCCCTCGCGCAGTAATGCCGGAATTCGATGATATCTTTCCGCCAGCCGCATGGCAGCGTAGCGTTCGTATCCCGCGAACGATTCATCGCCACCGTCGCCGTTCAAAGCCACGGTCACATGCTTGCGAGTTTCGCGGGCTACATAGTAAGTGGGAAGGGCTGATGAATCTGCGTAAGGTTCGCCGTAGTGCTCAACCAAAAGGGGCAACACTTCCATGGCGTCCAATTTCACGATGAACTCGTGATGATCGGCGCCGACGTGCTCGGCAACTCGGCGCGCGTGATGTAGCTCGCTGAAATCCTGTTCTTCAAATCCGATTGAAAACGTCTTAACGGGTTCGCTGGATTCTTCGCTCATCAAAGCGACGACCGCGCTCGAATCAATTCCCCCAGATAAGAAAGCTCCCAAAGGCACTTCAGACATCAGGCGGCACTTGACCGCGTCGCGAAGAATCCTAATCGCCTGCTCGCCCGCTTCGTGTTCGTCAATGTCGATTTTCTTTGTGAAGTCAGGTCGCCAGTACTGCTGAATCTTTATTTCACCTTTTTTCCAGGTCAGACTGTGACCGGGCTCCAACTTCCTGATTGATTTGTAGGCAGTCATTGGAGCAGGAACACACATGAACGAGAGGTAGTGGTGAATCGCTTCGTGGTCTATGTCGCGGCTGATGTCGGGATGCAACAACAAAGCGCTGAACTCGGAGCCGAATACCAACTGACCGTTTACTTGTGCGTAAAGAACCGGTTTCTTACCAACGCGATCACGCGCCAGGAACAACTCCTCGGTGCGTGTATCCCAGATCGCAAAGGCAAACATTCCTCGGAGATGCTTGGGACAGTCAGCGCCGTATTGATCGTAGGCATGGACGATCGCTTCTGTGTCGCTGTTTGTATAAAAAGTGTGGCCGAGTTTCTCGAGCTTATCGCGCAGCTCCTGGTAGTTGTAGATCTCGCCGTTAAAAACGATCCAGGCTGAGCGATCCTGATTGTGTATTGGCTGCTGGCCCCCGGCGACGTCGATGATCGAGAGGCGGCGCATTCCCAGCCCAACGTGGTCGTTGAAATAAAAACCATCGTCATCCGGCCCGCGATGCCGGATCGCCGTGCACATGCGCGATACAAGCGCCTGATCGATTGGCCGATTATCTTTGCGAACTATGCCGACGATTCCACACATAAAGGTTGTTGGGCTTATTGCTTGGGACTTTTAGCTTACCGTCTGTTCTGTCGTTTACGAGTAAGCCAGAAACGTAGTTGATCAGGGGCGCACAAATCAAGCGGACAAGCTGCAGTTGGCAAGACTCTCAGCGAAATTTGGCTTACCTCTTTGATTTAAAAGTCATGCGACTATCAGTTCGGCTGTCAGCTCGGTGCGTGGACAAAGCGATCGGGAGCTGTTTCCTCCGTAAATGCTCGACGTTGGCATACTGGACTCTTTTGACATCCAATAATTCCCTTCTATACTGCGAAAGCAAGCTGCCTGAACGTAACGCAAACTGTTAGTTTGCGGACGCTGCGCCGGAAAACGCTCTTGAATTCGTAATGGTTCCACAACTGATTGTTCGCAAACTAACAGTTTGCAATACAGTTTCTTAGGTTTTATGAGCACTAACCCCAAGCTGATACTTCAGGAAATGCCTCCGGAAATAGCCTTGCTGTTGGCCTGCGGCCGGACACAAGTCAATAACGAGATGGCAGATCGCATCAGAGGCTTGGCGCAAAGATCCCTCGACTGGGACGGTCTTACTCAAACGGCGCTCACCCACGGGTTGATGCCACTCCTGTATGAAAACCTCAAAGCGCAAGCCTCTGGTGTGGTGCCTAAGGATTCACTAAATAAGCTAAAGGGTATGTACGAACTTACCTCGGCCCGCAGCACTATTTTAACGGCCGAACTTATCAGAATTCTAAATCTGTTCGAGTCGGAAGGGCTGGCGGCGATGCCCTACAAAGGGCCATCGATTGCGATGTCAATTTATGGGCGGATCGGTCTCCGCCAATTTATCGACCTCGATATCCTGGTTCGCAAACAAGACGTTTGGCGTTGTCAGGAGTTACTAATCTCGCTCGGGTATCAGCCCCATTTTAATATCACGCCACGTCAGTTGCCCGCCTTCCTCAAGTTGGGCTACGTCCAAATGTTCACACGCGACAAAGGCATGAGCGTAGTGGAGCTGCACTGGGGGATCGCTTCGAGGTTTTTCACTTTCTCGCTCGATACCGATCGATTTTGGTCACGGCTGGTCAACCTGGATCTGATGGGCAAGCAAGTGTTAGCCCCAGCTCACGCAGATCTGTTGTTGCTTCTTTGCGTGCACGGAGCAAAGGACATGTGGGAGCGGCTCGAATGGATTTGTGGAATCGCCGAGCTCGTGCGCAAGCTTGACGATCGGGATTGGGAAACTGTCAGGCGCTCGGCTCAGGAAACCGGAGCTGAAAGAATTCTGTATCTCGGCTGCTATTTGGCAAGAGAGTTTTTCGACGCAAAGCTTCCGGATTCGGTTGTCATGCGAATCGAAAGCGATCGCATTATTCCAACACTTGCTGCTCAGATTCGAGTGAACCTTGTCAACGGAACCTCCCCTGGCGTACGCGAGAGAATGTTCTTCCATTTGAGGACGAAGGATGGGCAGCTTGATCGACTTAGATACTGTGCTCGACTTCTGTTCACTTCGACTCCCGTCGACTGGGAAATCTTGCCGCTGCCCGCGTCTATGAGTTTTCTCTATCCGCTACTTAGACCCTTTCGACTTGCGAAAAAGTACGCAGTAGATCAATCTAAGACTTTGTGTTGATAAAGTCTAAAAGGTCTGTGTTTACAAGTTGATACTGCTCTCGCATTCGCGCAACCGATTCCATAAATGCTGACCGGTCGTGACATCATTTACATCTCGAGTATTGAGTGGAACTTCCTCTGGCAACCACATCAGGAGATTGCGCTACGTCTGGCAAGGGCCGGAAACCGTATCCTTTATATAGAGAACACCGGAGTCCGGGCACCTGGTTTCGGCGACGCGGGCAGAGTTTTGGCACGCCTCACGAGTTGGATGGGCTCTATGAAATCCCGCGGCGTGCGAGAAGTCGCCCCAGGCGTTTACGTCTGCTCGCCTCTGGTCTTGCCGCCTTTCGGCTCCGGTGCGCGGAAGTTCATCAACCGCCATCTACTACTGCCGTTGATTCTTCGTGCAGCCCGCAAACTCGAAATGCGAGATGTTCTAATTTGGAGCTATCTACCCACAGACACTGTCCTGGATCTGATCAAGTTGTTGCAGACGAAGCTGAGCGTAACGATTTATTACTGCATGGCGGAGTTTTCCCAGTTAACTCCGGATTCTACTCAGCTCGAGGAGAGCGAACGGTTACTGGTCCAACAAAGTGACCTTGTTTTTGCTCAGTGTAATCAGCTTTCCCATCGACTGCTTGAGTGGACCGATCACGTAAATGTCTTTCCTCCGGGCGTTGACCTTGACGCATTTCCACTGACGCCTGATTCCGCAAGTGGACCAAAGCCGCAGCAGGACAATGAGACGATAGAGACTCTGCCGCGGCCCATAATTGGCTACATAGGCGGACTCCATCGCCACGTGGATTTCGATTTGTTGGAGCAGATTGCCGACGCCCGGCCCGAGTGGTCCTGGGTTATGGTTGGTCCTTTGCAGGCTTCAGCGGAAAAACTCCAGAGTCATAAAAACGTACATCTTGAGGGGCCGAAGCCACACGAAGAATTGGCAAGCTATCTTCAGCACTTCGATGTCTGTATCGTCCCGTATCAACAGAGCGCTTACACAGAGAGCGTGACTCCAACCAAAATCAATGAGTATCTCGCCGCGGGAAAACCTGTAGTTTCAACTGCTCTTCCCACGGTCATTGAGTTCAACGAACGTCATCACATTCTGATTACTTCGGAAAACAAACGCGACGAGTTCCTCAAAGGTATTGAAGCGGCGCTGCAGCTTCCAAACGATTCGGAGACGATAGCGCGCCGGCGCGAAGTGGCTGCCCTTTGCGACTGGAAGGTCCAGATTGAAGCGATGAGCAGATTGATCGAGGACAAACTCGAGGAGAAGCGACGTTAAGGCCGTCGACTTCCAGGGCGAAACCCCACCTCGAGGATTTGACAGGACGCCGAAGTTGCTTGAGCAACAAGAAGGGACTAATCCAGTGCTGAGCATTACAGAACCCACGCGGTAGTGCGGAATGCTAGGGACAACTAACATTACAAGGGCTTAATTGCTTTATCTTGAGCATCCCAAAAGCATCCCGCGCTATCCCGACTCGTCGCAATAGATTGCTTAAAATCAAACTCCACCATTACCAAACTGGATTCAAGTTTTGATACTCAAGTGGTTCCCTTCTATACTTCGCACGCAAATTAACCTGACTCGAATTTCTCGCCGATGATTTCCAGAACATGGCCAGTGAACGTCTACCCGGCATAACGAACCACCCGCTGAATTCGAGCCCAGTCGCGAAGGTCACAAATTGGCGACTGACGCTTCTTGTCTTTGTGTCAGGCGCGGTGCTGATGGGACTTGAGATGGCCGGCAGCCGCGTTCTGGCCGCGCACTTTGGTTCGTCGATTTACGTCTGGGGTTCAATCATCGGGATCTTCCTGGCCGCGCTCTCCGGCGGTTATTTTGTCGGAGGCCTTGCGGCCGATCGAAAGCCTTCGTTTTTTCTGCTCAATGTTTTGGTGTTGGTGGCCGGGTGCTGGTTACTGCTACTGCCGCTCTACGCAAACTACGTTTGCAGGGTGATTCGTTCCGCCAGCCTTGGCGCGAGGCTGGAGCCGTTGTTGGCTACAACACTGCTCTTCGGTGGTCCAAGCATCGTGATGGGGATGGTATCGCCGTTTGCTGTTCGACTCGCCGCATCGGCAATCGATCGCATCGGCAACACCGCGGGACGCCTTTACGCCATCTCTACAGTTGGTAGCATCGTAGGCACTCTGGTGACTGCGTTTTGGCTAATTCCAATGATTGGCGTCAACACAATTCTCAAGTCTCTGGGCCTGACGCTTATCGCAGTTGCCATCATCGGTCTGCCAAGATCTCGCTCTACTCTGATTGCCGCCGCGGCCGTAGTATTCATTGCGATTCCCGCATTCCTTGTCAGATCGGCTCCCTTCATTTCTTTAAGACCTGATCAGCATGTGCGTTTCGAAGGCGATTCCGCCTATCACCACGTGATGGTAGTAGATGATGAGCGGTTAGGTTGGCGACTCTTGCGTTTCAACAATCACATCCAGAGCATCGTCGACCAGAAACCTCCCTACCGCAGCAACAGTTATACAAACTCGTTCGAGCTGGCGCGGATATTCAAACCGAAGTTGACGCGGGTTCTATTTATTGGCGGCGGCGGCGCGATTGGCCCAAGGAATTTCCTTGAACAGGACAGGGACATCAAAGTCGACATTGTTGAAATTGATCCACTCGTCGTCGATCTCAGCCGCGACTACTTTCATCTTCAGGACGACAGCCGTTTAAAGACTTATGTCGAAGACGGCAGGAAATTTGTGCGCCGGACAACCGAGAAGTACGACCTGGTAATTCTTGACGCATTTACAGAGGGTGGACAGATTCCATTTCATCTCGCGACGCAGGAGTTCATGCTGGAGATCCGAAACGTTCTTGCACCGGACGGTCTGTTTTTATCAAACATTAATTCCGCCCTCGATGGCCCAAAGAGCCAGATACTGCGCGCCGAGTACAAGACCGCGGCAAGCGTCTTTCCTGCGGTCTACCTGTTTCCCAGACCTTTTGACAATGAGATTGGTCCTTCAAAGTCGGTGGTCCTGACGAGACCGCGCAACGTGATGCTCGTGGGGCTAAACGCGCCGGCAAACTGGACGCCCGAATCTGTCGTCTCCGCGGCAAACACACTGCTTCAACAGAACGCGGTTAGCAGTCCAACGTTCTTGAGCGACGCCCTTCATTTGCACAAGCAGCCTGTCAGAACCAACGATGTTCCGTTGCTCACCGATGACTATGCGCCAGTTGACACTATGGTGTTTTAGATTGCTGGCGATGGCAGCACTGGTTTTTCCATTGGCTTGTCAGACGAAGGTTTCATCGCCTACGCGCCCACCGAGCTTCAATCAGGAGCACGCCTACACTTTATTAAAGGAGCTGTGCAATCTTGGGCCAAGAGATCATGGCAGCGAAACCAAGCTCAAAGCTGAGAAGTGGATTCAGGACAAGCTTCGCGAAGCAGGGGCTGAAGTCTCGGTTCACGAGTTTACTTATACTTCGAAAACCGCGACCACTCCCGCTTCGTTTAGAAACATCGTTGGCCGCTTCAGGCCAACCGAGCAAGCAAGGATTCTTATAGGCACACACTACGACACTCGATCGTGGGCGGATCGCGATCAACGTCAGGAACTTAGATCAACTCCGATCGTCGGGGCCAATGATGGCGCTTCCGGAGTCGCCGTGATGCTCGAGATGGCCAGGGCCTGGAAGGAGCAGCCGCCGCCCGTCGGCGTCGATCTTATTTTCTTTGACGGAGAAGAGTTTGGAAGAGAGGGCGTCTTACGCGACTATCTGCTCGGGTCGAAGGCGTGGGTGAGGGACCACCCGGAATACAGGCCAGAGTGGGGCCTTATTCTTGACATGGTCGGGGATTCCTCGCTTCGTATAGTTAAGGAAAAACAATCTGCGGCCCGAGCGTGTAAAGCTGTGAGACGGATCTGGGAAGCGGCAGAGCGTGTGGGCTCGCCTGCCTTTGCGGATGGATTCACCCGCAACATTTTCGACGATCAGTCAGCGTTTATCGAAAAGGGTATTCCGGTCGCGCTGCTCATCGATTATGACTATCCGTGGTATCACACGATGGAAGATCTCCCAGACAAGTGCTCAGCCGAAAGCCTTGGTCAGGTTGGCCGGGCTGTGATGGAAGCGGTTAATTCAGAATCGCCGAGATAATGGGAGCGTACAGAATGCCAGACTAGCTGGTTCTTTGTGCTTTGTACTTCGTTCTTTGTACTTCGTTCTTTGTATTTTGTACTTGGCTTTGAGCGCGATTGGGCCTTTAGAACAGCGGCCTCAGCAATCCTAAGCTCAGCGATCTAAGACAAAGCACAAAGATCAAAGAACAAAGATCAAGCACCAAGAAAAAAAGCTCACTTCCCGAACTTGTTCGTGTCGGTTTCTTCGCCCCGCAAACTCCCCTTTAAATACTTTGCCCACGCGTCGTCAGCCTTGAGTCGGTACGCCGGATCGTAGACCGCAAGTTTACCGTAAGCTTCACTCAGCCTCTTGAAGATCGTTGGATCAGTTATTCGCAGCCGTTGAACCATGTCTTCAAGTCCGGTAACACCAGCCTCCAACAAAACACGATCAGCACCGTGCGCGTTTGCGTAATCGATCAGATGGTTGGCGCGGTTTACGCGGGCTTCCCAGTAGTATTTCAATATCTCGTTTTCCCAGGTGCCCTCCGGATATTTCACCAACGTATCGAAGTCCAGTTGCGGCAGCGCTTTTTCTGATTCAGTCACGTACGATCGAACGTCAACCTGGACACGTCGCGGCCTAATCCAACTCACCATTCCAAACGGCCATAACTCGTATTCCCTGTCCCAGCTCCAGTCAGGCGGTCGGTCCCATTCAAGGCGATTGGCAAACATCTCAAATCGTCCCTCGTTGGCGTCGAATAGTTGTTTAGTGTCGTACGGCTGCACGGCTCCGAGATAAGAGCTACCTGGGAGAACGACCTCCGGATAATTCGCGTTCACCAATCGCCTCATCCACGGCGATCGTAACAATTCGCGATTGAGCACTTGAACGTCGGTGCGATATCCCTCACACTGTTGTAAGTAGTAGACCGGAAACGTAATTATGTCTTCTCTGGACCAAACGACAGCGTTTTCGGGAAGCGGCCTCAACAATTCGCGAGCATAATTAGGAACGACTAGATTTGAGCTGTGGTCTGCGTCACGAAAATGGACTGCTGCCTGAACCAATACGATGACAATTGCCAGGTTGACCTCCACCACACGACGCCACTTCAAACCTGCGAGGTAGGCCACCGCTGCCCCGAATCCGAGCCCCGCCCAAACACACACGAACACATTAGCTTGCTGCCAAAAGCGCGACTGTATCTTCAGATACAACGGCTGATCTATAGGCACGTTGGCGAGCACGTGAAAAACAATCACGTAGAACGAAAACGCTACCAACGTGATGACCGTAAAACCCTTTGTACCTTCACGACGAATGGCATGGTACAGCCCGATGAGGGCGAGAATAGTACCTACGAAAAGTGTTTGATACGGCAACGCCCGAAAGTATTCACCAATGCCGAGCAGGAAATACCCACCACTGTCTGGCTTGTTGGCCCCAAGGTTAAACGTTCCATACTCGGTCCTCATCAGATGAGTGAGAAATCCTCTTACGCTTGAGGTGTTTCCCCAGGACATTGCTGTGGTTCGCAGGTCCGCTAACGGAAGATAGACGTAAGGCAGAAGGCCGACGGCGAAACAACCGGCAATAGTGGCCAATCGGCGGATGGTCCAAAGCTGACCACGGCCCATAAAGAGTATCCACAGCATGATCGGAATTCCGTAAAAGAGGCAGGTGTGGTGGTTGGTCATCCCGATTCCAAAAGCAAGGGCGCTGAGGTACGCAAACTTCGGAGAGCGATCTTCGGAGAAACGAAGGCCGAGGTAAAGCATGATTGCCACCAGCAAATTATTTAACGCGAAGACTTCTGCTACCACCGCGTTGGCCCATATCACAGGTGAGAACGCAAACAAGCCGGCGGCGACCAAGCCCGCCCACTGATTTCTGGTCCAACGGCGGACGGTGATGAGGATTACTACCGCTGCGATGCTGTCGCACACTGCTGACAAGAGATTTACCCGCCAGGCAATTGAGCTCAGAGGAATGAAGCTGAAGAGTTTGGCGAGCATGCTGAAGAGCGGATACCCGGGAGGATGGGCCACACCAGTAGCGCAGGCGACCGCCACCAGCTCACCGGTATCGCCACCGATGATGCTGGGCGCAAGCGTGTAGAGGTAAACGATGAAAATGAAGAGCCCCGCTAACCAGGGTAGCGCCGAGATGTGAGATTCGAAGCGCGCAATATTCGCATCGGTGGGCGTTTCGCCATTTGCCATATGTTGAATAGTTGAAACCGACAGACGAACTGCGGTCTTTAAAGTAGGAAACTGCCGGCCTACTGGTTCAGAGATTTTCTAAATCTCTGTTAGTTGCGGGTCATCCTGCGTCGGACGGGCAAGATATTTTTTGCCAAACGATTTCATCTTATCTTGATAACTGGGATCGTGGACCACAAGTTTGTTGTAAGCCTGCCCAGGCGCTTGAAAACAAAAGGATCGGGTTGGGTTTGCGGCTGATGATGTCCTCGAGCGCAGTCGCGGCCGCGTCAAGCATTAATCGATCGCCTCCGCTAGCGTTCGCAGCGCTAATGAGGAAGTTTGTCGGATAGCCGGGCGGGTGGGCGACGTCTGTTCCACACGCGGTGGCAACCAGTTCCCCCGAGTCGCCGCCTCGACGTCGGTCAGAGTGTGCGGAGGATAGACCAGGAAAACTGCAGGGCAGTGAAATGCCCGACCCCTCATTTCAACAGCACCGACTATTGCTGCCGCGGTTCTATCTTCATCCTTTACCGACTTGGCTGCGGTCGCTCTCCCGATCTTTTCGGCGCATGCGTACCAATCGTTCCAAATTTCTCTTCAGCTAACGTCCACAAATTTGCATGCGTCCCGCTTAGACTTCTAATCACTTCACTACAGATGGAGTTGTTGAGCTCCTTGTAATATGACCCGCACGGACTTATCTTGTCGGCTTTGAGCAAGAGGCGTCCTGGATTGTTTGCGGTGTTTTGGCCGCGCCCTCAACAACGAATGACCTTAGAGCGTACGCTAATCATCATCCCTACCTACAATGAGCGCGAAAATGTGCCGACGCTGGTCCAAAAGATTTTGAGCGTGGTGCCGGATGCAGATGTTCTTCTCGTCGATGATGGTTCGCCCGACAACACGGCCGATTACGCGGAGGAATTGTTTGTTGCCGAACCGCGGTTTTCGGTCATGCGTCGCCAGGGTCCGCGTGGACTAGGCCGCAGCTACGCGGATGGCTATCGTTACGCCCTCAATAACGGCTATGTCCGGCTGGTCCAGATGGACGCTGACTTCTCTCACGATCCTGATTCACTTCCGGATTTAATTCGGCTCAGCTCGAGCGAGAACGTTGTAATCGGCTCGCGCTACTGCGGCGGAGGCCGCGTCGGCAATTGGCCGCTTCGGCGACGACTGCTTAGTCGTTTCGCGAATCGTTATGTCTCAGTAATCACAGGATTGAAAGTGAAAGACGCGACGAGTGGTTTCCGCTGTTATGGACGGAAAGCGCTGGAAACGCTGGTGGCGAATTCCATTCTCGCAGAAGGATACGCCTTCCTCGTGGAAACAACTTACCAGGCGCATAATGTCGGACTTTCGATTGCTGAAGTTCCGATCACTTTCGTCGACCGGCGTGAAGGGAAATCCAAGATTTCGAGAAAAGTGATACTGGAATCGATCGTCACTCCATGGCGTTTGCGTTTCAGCAACCAAGCGAGAGACAGTTCAGAGTAATGAATAGTACGCGACTCAGCCGATGGCTTCACTTCTTCAGCAGATCATCTCTTACAAGCAGAACCAAATCGACGTCCGGACGCAGTGGAAACGTTCCGAGTGGATTGGATTTGGATCTGACCACAACGTATCGAGCACCAAGCAACGCTTGTAAGTCCGGCGCCTGTAGGACTGAGCCAACCACGACGGGATTCGTTGTCGGCAAGAGGCGCCCCGGGAATTTGATTTGGGAGTAATCCTTAAGATACCAGGGTAAGGGCCAATACTCCGGCGCGGTGACCGTAATCTCCGTCTGGTTTCCTGTGCCGGCCTGGTTCGCTATGCGATTGATTTCATCGACGAGCGGGAGAAAGTCGCGGTGGGTGTGTGCGTAAACATAGACATAGGTCGGATCGTCGTAATGAAAAAAATTGAGCGTGACACTCTGGTAGAGCGACACGCTGAGGGCCGCTGCTCCGAGGGCTAGAGGGACTGGCAGCCAACTGGATTTTTTTGCTTGCCTGTAAATTTCCTGCACCGCATAACCAGCTACTATCGCAAGCGGCAACGCAAAGTTCAGCATCAGCCATGGTGTCTTGTAGGGGATGAGTGAGTAAGCGAGAATTATCCCGAACGCCCACAAAGCCGAGAAAACAGCGAATGGGTTTCTTCCTCGCCACATCGCCACACCAATGCCTACTGTTCCGAGTAGCAGTAGCGCGGTTTCCTTTCGCCACATCCAACTTATATAGGTCGACCACGGGTGTACATGAACCTGGGTTCCAGTTTTGGTCCAGAACTTAAACGTCTTGATCGCGTCGAAGACACCTTGCGGGTAGTTTGTAAAGAACGAGGAGTAAAACAGAAGATTGATGGTTAGGAATACCGACAGCGCGGCGATCGTAAGGATTAACAGAGATGAGGCGCCACCAAAGCGTTTGATAGACCAGCCTGAGGCTGGAGGTGGGTTGCCTGCCTCAATTTCCCGTTGGTCGATCTGTGGGCCCTCCAAAATTTTTCGGATGCGAATGAAAACTAAGGTCGATGCCAGCGCAATTAACAACACACCCGCGCTGATGATCGCAGTTTCCTTGGTGGCAAACATCATAGCCACCAGGCTGGCCATGAGCAGCAGGTAGCCCGAGCGCGCGGTTTCGTAAAACTTTAGCGCAGCGATAACCGCTCCGAGCGTGAAGCAGACAAGGAATGTCTCGTGGATGAAATAACGCGACAGGTATACCGCACCAGGCGAGACAGCGAGCAAGGCAGCGGCAGCAAGCGCGCCTACGTTTCCGATCTGCTTTCTCAACCTCAGAACCAACCAGATTGTTAATACCCCCAACACTGCGGGTATTAATCGAATCGTAAAAATCGTCAAGCCGTATCTTTCTCCGGCCTCACCCCCCAACAGCAATTTTGAGATCCATGGAATGATTGCCGAGAGGTAATACAGAGTTGGCCCGTGGTAGTTTTCCGGGTCGTACCGATAATATCCACCGCTCACTAAATATTTTAGAAAGAGTCCGTTTACTCCTTCATCGTGGTGCAGCGGAACCAGGCTGAGGTGGTAAAGACGAAGGAGCCCGCCGACCAGAAGAACGCCGAGGGCGCTCGCGCGCCACACACCCGTAGGGACTTCTGGGTCTTTCAAGGCGTCAACCACTAAGGGTGAGTCTTTCTCGTTGCCGTCGGTCATTGAAAAACTTTGTCTGGTCTTGAATCGGGAACCCGGGTATCCGCAGCTCCGAACTATCGGTCAGCGTTCGGAGACGTGATCGTTAAATAAGTTACGGTTTGCGATTGGAACGCGACTGGGAGCACGCTAACTCGATGCCGCATGCTCTGGATCCGAGAGAATCTACGATCATTAAGAGGCGAATATCTTAGCTTTGTTTAAGGATTCATTTTCTTACCCAGCTCGTCTGCATACCCCGGCTTTATTTTCTTGAGTAAGTCTTGCTGGTCCTGAGCGCCCTTTCGATCGCCAGTTTCGAGCTTGGCCAAAGCCAGGGAGTAATGTGCTTCAGCGTTATTCGAATCGATGTTGATGGCCTGCTGAAATGCCGCTATTGCTTCCGCGGGTTTATTCTGACGCTGGTAGGCTAATCCCAAACCATAGTGTGTGGAAGCACTCCTTGGGTTAAGCGCAATGGCTTTCTTGTATTGCTCGACGGCCTCGCCGTTTTTCTTGAGGTTCAGATAGGCATTGCCTAAATTATAGAAAACCGAGCTGTTCTGCGGTTCAATTCGGGCCATCGTCTCAAATTCCTTGGCCGCTTCCTGATAACGTTTCAATTTGTCAAAAGCATTGCCAAGTGTGTAGTGCGCATCTGAATCATATGGGTGATGAACCAGGGCCTTCTGTAACGGCTCGATAGCCTTTTCATATTCCCCGCCCTGATAGTAGAGGCTTCCAAGGTTGAAGTAGGCGTCAGCGATGTCAGGGGCTTTTGGGTTGTCCTTAATATAAGTCTCTAGCGTCACTGAGATTTTTTCGACAATTTCAGGGGCCAGTCGTTGTTGAGTAGCCAGATCCGTGTTAGGCACCTCGTCCACAGGCAGGTTACTCGCGGGCGCCACATCCTTAAGCACAACCGCAGGCTTTGTAAGAGTCACTTCTTTTTCGTTGGGATTCCGGTTTCCCCCAAATTGTCTCACCACGATTAGAATCGCGATGAGCGCCACTGGGAAAATCAGAAGAAGCCATTGTTTTTTCATCCGGAACACTCCTCCACACAGCAAAACAAATTTGCGGAATCATAATACGTCGTTAGAGCACTCGCAACTCCGGCTCGGCAACGTGATTACCCTCTCCCGCTACAAGCTACTCTCTTTGTTAGAACCGTGAGCGAGATGTAATTCTCACGTCAACAAATTGAGACAAAGTTCGTGTGTTATGTCACCTGAAAGATAGACGAGCTGGATATCCTCGGGTACACTTCGCGTCTCGCGTCATGATTGGAGCAAGTATCCAGGGTTTTAGTCAGCCACCGGATTCGCAGAGCGCGCTAACTTCTCTCCCTTGCGCTGTGCTTACCTGATCTTTGTGCAACTTGTCCTGAGAGGGCTACGACGCACCAGTTAACGGCATTCCAAAGGGCCAAAAACCCATGGAAGTGTTGACTACGGTACTAGCGTGTGCTAACTTGCCCCGCCTTAGGCTTATCTAACGCCCCGGGACTGTTCGGGCTTTGGTAAATTGCTGGTTACACAGGTGATTTTGTAATTGACAAGGCTTGAGGGTGGTGATAGCTTTCCCCGCAGTTCCAGCTTTAATTTCTTGAAGTCTAGGCTCAAGGGCTTTCAAAAAGCCTCTCGTTCCTAATGAAACACAACAACTTTCCCGCTCAACAGGAGGAATTCCAATGCGATCTTTGGTTCGGTATAGCCTCATAGCTCTCGGGCTGACAGCGCTGGTTATTACAGTCGCCGTCTTCCGCCCGCGGCTTGAACAGAAAGTGGGCGCGCAAAGCGCTCCGAATGCAGTCAAATCTAAAACGCTGGTCATTAGCGCATTCCGAGAGAATGGTCCTAACGGCACCGGCGATGAGTTTGTAGAAATCTTCAATCCATCCACCGCAGACGTGACCGTTAGCAGCTTGTCTGGTGACCCGAACGGTACCGCTCGCGGTATTGGCGTATTTTCGAACGGCGGCAACAATGCGGGAGCACTTGCCAACGGCGTTTTCCTTCGCTGCCAGATAGCCGGCGGTGTGGTAATTAAGGGCCGTGGTTGGTATCTCTGCGGTGGCAACCGTTACAGTCTGAGCAGCCTCGGAGCCAACGGCGGAACAGCCCACTCTGTGCCTGATGTAACCATCGGCACACTTAACGCGTTCCCCGGGGACATTCCAAACGACGCCGGTCTTGCGCTGCTTAACATCGGCACGAACATTGTAACGGCATGCACGATTGGTGATTTTGCTTGCCCGACTGGCTTCAACTTCTCCGACACGACCGGCAGCGGTAACGCCACAGTGTTTGACAAGGTTGGCTTCCGGCCCTACGGTCCGGGCGCTCCAGGGCAGGTCGGTTATCCGTCATTGGCATCGCAGTATTGCGAGGGTACCTGCCTTCAGCCGGTCGGTGACGCTAGCACGATTACTTTAACTGGTGGCAGCACGTGTCCGGCGGCGGTAGGTCCTACTTCGGATCCTGCGGCGTTTCCGGTTCTGCCTGGTGGATTTCTGGGCGCGCCTCCAACACCAATCTGCTACGGTGAGTCTGGTCAATACAAGATTGACCGTCGCCGGTCTGCTCAGCAGTTTGACGCGAGTGCAGGCAGCCTTCACCGCGACACAGACAATAACGCTGACGACTTCATTCTGGACGCCCCGAATCCTGGCACCGGCAACGTTGGCCAGAGTGTTACGGGAACACCAGGTGTGTCATCAGTGCTTGGCGCTGCTGGCCCGCATAATTCCATCGCACCTCCAATTATCGGAGCGGCACGATACACGGAGTCTGGGTTCGACCCTGCGCCGGCAAATGCTCTTTCGCCGCGCAATGCCGAACGTCGATATGGACAGGATCCTGCGATCCTGAACACGTCAAACGACCCATTGGGAACCTTCATTCTGCGGCGTCGCTTTACTAACGCCTCAGGGCTTGCTGTAACGGGTGCGCGTTATCGTATCGACGATATCTCGACTCTGTGCGGCGGTCAGACTGGAACCAACGGAGCCGGTTCGACAGTAGCGACTCAGGAAGCCCGCAACCTGCGTGGTCCGAACTTCGCAGCGTCGCCGGCAGTCGCGCCGACTCCCACCTGTCAGGGTGAGGGTTCGGATGCAGGTGCATTCACGGCTGTTCTTAAGGCTGTGAACCACTACGCCGAAACCGTTGTGGATGCTTCGAACACTGCACAGCTCGTGTTGGGCACCATTCTTGAGGACACCAGCGTCGCCGGTGCCGGAACTCCGGCCGTCGGTCGTCATCAACCACTTGGTGGTGGTAGCAACAGCAGTTACGTTACTACTAACGCCACACCGCTTCCCGGTGGCGCTGTCGGCGCTATCGTTGGAGATGGTGTCAATGGTGGTGTTGGTACGTTTGCTCAGTCTGGAACAGTTCGTCGCGTCGCCTTCAAGTTTGGCGTCGTGAAGAGCGGTCGCTTCAAGCTGTTAATTGGGCCTGAAGTGGCAGGTGCCGGTTCCCCCGCTCCATAAATACGGAGACGGGGCATCCAAGGGGATTCCTCATGGTTAACCTAGAGCAGGGAGCAAGAGCGGGCTTCCCAGCGCGAAAGCGCTGGGAAGCCCGCTTTGTGGCTACCCTTTTATTTGCAATTTTGTCGTTAGGCAGCGCCTTTAGCGCCAGTTCGTACCAGCAAAAGGTCGAACCAGCGAAGGACGTCGCTAAGGAACCGAGTTCGGCGCCAGTGGCGCCCGCAACTCAGCAGAATAAGCCTGCTGCGACGACGCCCCGAAGTACGGCGGCGGAGAAGCAGAAGCCGGCGAAGCGTCCGACCTTTCGCGTTCACGTCATTTCTGACGTGCCTATCCCTTCGATCTCAGTTCACGCCAAAAAGGCGCCTATGACGGCCGTTGCAGCCGAGATAGAGCGCCAGCTTAAGGTGCCTGTCGTTCTGAGTGCATCGCTGAGGCAAGAGCAGCTGACCACCGATTTCGAGAACTTTACGGTGGAAGCAGCCGCTAGGCTTCTGGCTCCGCGCGTGATAATTGACTACATCATAACGGGCGGAAACGGCTCCCTGGGTTCGACGAAACAGCCCAAGTCCATTTATCTAATGGCTTACAACGAACAGCCGCCCCGGGTAGGTCCCTGGATGGCAAACCGGTCAGGAGCCGAGATCGTGGTCGGGGTGGTTTACGCCACCGAGGAAGAGGAAAAGGCTGCTCTGGAGATAAAAGAGCGGGACCTCAGTGTTACTTTTAAAGATAATCTCTTTACAGTGAAGGTTCATAAGCAGTATCTTACCGACGTACTACAAGAGATCGCCGACAAAGCGGGTATTCCCTTTGTTATTCTGACAAATAACGGTGCCCAGAAAGAGATCGATGAGGTGGTCAGTTGGAGTATTAGCAACGCCACTCTGGAAGAATTAACAACCACTTGGTTTCCCAACGGTATTCGTTTATACTGGCGCACGGACCTTGAAAGTTTCGTGTCAAAGCCACTTCGAATTACGATTGAAAATTACTCAGGGGTTCAGGCTGAGCAGCCAGCTGAGCAGAATGTAACGCCTTGATTAGGAGGAAAAGAAGTTGACTACTCAGAATACAGATCAGACTATACGGACGCTTAGCGTGGACGAACCGACGAAGAAGCTTTTTGTCGAACCGGAGATTTCAGGCCCGGTAGATGTCCTTGAAGCGACTGCATTTTTTCAAGCCATCGTGGGCGGTACAGACGTAGCCGGCGACCTCGGAGTCTAGAGAGTTCGGCAACAAGCTGTTCTCGATCCGGCCCGTTGGGCACCACAACTGTTGGCTTACATGATTCGACCGGCGATAATGCATTCTTACACTATCGCCGGTCGTTCTCTGTCTATAGAAGCTTCTGACGAACTCTCCGCCTCGCTCGCCCAGAACTTCTTGCGGGACTTCCACCTCGAGCCCGTCGACCTCACCACTCCTCCGGATTACTCCATTTTCATTTCGTCTCAAACAGCGGTGCCTTCAGTGCCAAACGGACTGGATACCTTCGAAGTAGCCTTTGGCCACTGCTCTACAGACGGTCAACGATACTACTTGGCCGTAGAAGACTCGCTCATCATTGTCGAGGCCAACGCTTCCCTGAGTGTTTGCGTTGGCAACACATCGCGCGCGCGCCACCCACTCGCACTAGTTAATCTATTGGCTTACGTTTTGGAGATTTCACTTCGCCGCTCAGGACTTTACCAATTACACGGCGCCGGTGTTGAGTTGCCAGGAACGAAAGCCGCAGCCTTAATCCTCGGTGCGTCTGGAAGCGGTAAATCAACCCTGACAGCCCTACTGGCCTCCAGGGGTTGGTCTTACATGACTGATGACGCGTTGCTGCTGAATGACGAAGATAGTGTCATAAAGGCAAGAGGCATTCGCAAGTTCTTCGCGGCATCTCAAGTCACGCTGGCTAGCTCCTCCCTGCTGAACCGGCCGGAGGTGCTGGGGGGCACAATGCTTTCTGACCCGAACAAGAGACGTCTCGAGCCTGCTGTGGCCTTCCCCGGCCAGTTTGTCACCTCGTGCAAACCCAGCGCTCTGTTTTTCTCTTCGATAAGTCAGCAGGCAAGGACTGAGGTCCTGCCGATTACTCAAGCCGAAACAATGAGCAGACTGATCCGATCCAATCCGTGGGCGAGCTACGATAGGCTTACTGCCAAGAATCACCTACGTGTTCTCAGTCGCTTATCCACGCAGTGTCGAGCTTACTCCTTTCGTGCCGGGCTTGATCTTCTAAGCGATCCACTACTCGCTGAGACTCTCTTAGTGCCGCTGCTCGAGAATGCGCCTAAGAAGGTCGCGAGCTAATACGGCCGGCATCACTTCCTCAATCGCCCAGGCCCTACAGGTTGAATCCCTTTTCCAGCCACGTTAGAATTGCGTCTCCAAGATAAGTCAGGATGGTCCACACCAGGCTACTAGCCAGCGATGTTTTTCGTTTGAGAGGTTGATAATTAAGTAAGTGATGCCAAATAAACAGATTGTATCTACGCTATTTGATGACGGAGATGGGGTGCTCGTCGATCTCGATACCAAACGCTACTACCAGTTAAATGAGACGGCAATGCTGGTTTGGGATGGTCTTGAAAAAGGTCAGACGGTCTTCGAGATTGCCGAAAAACTTACCTCAACATTTGAGGTATCGCAGGAGCATGCAGTGAACAGTGTTGAGAAAATCCTCCAGCAGTTTGACACCCTGGAACTAACCCGTTAGAAGCTTCCCAGCGTTCGCTCGTCGGATCTAGTAAACACTGGTGGCTTCTGGCTCCTGTGTTGAACCGCAGGACTGGTGCCAAAGAACTGTCTTCTCGATTGGCTGGGGAGACCAGTCAAGGCTAATTCGCTCATCGAGTCTGTAGAGAGTCAGTTCCTGTACGGCCGCGCTTCCTGGATGGTCTTCATTCCACTCACGACAAACGTAGTCCCCAAAGTATTGACGCAACGATCGCTGCTTCTCACTGCCGACGTATTTCATGTAAGTACGCCAACGATAGTTCTGTTGCCAGGGTATGGGGACCTTTGGTTTTTCCCAGCTGACCGTATCACCTCTCCACAGATCTATTTCCCGGCCATCAGAAAGCCTTCCCACGACCACGTACCATGAATAAACCCGAATCGGACTCGGGGCAAACATTTTCCAGTTTTGGTGAATGTTGAGAAGTTGTCCCACCGGCGCCATCCTTGCAGGAATCCTGATAGGCGATCTTGCAACGCTGCCCATATTATCTGCCACGACGTAAGCTAGACAGAACGCGCAGATGAGCGTGAGCCACAAAGGCTGCCGAACTGTTAATCGCCGGTAGCGTAGACTCGTTAAAAATAGGCCCAGCCGCCCTCGGTTATTCGCAATCCATTCATACGTCCATGTGCCAAGGGCCCTGAACGGGCCCAATCGCAAAATGGGAACAACTGGCCAGAGGAGAGGTGAGACTCGAAACACTTCGATCAGGGCATCAAACTTGTAGTGCATGTTCCCCTGGCTGTCGATCACCACCCACGAGTTCCGCTCGTGCATATCTTTGTCAATTGCAGGATCGCTTTGAGCAGGTTGAATATTCGTATCCGGCAACAGGAAAAAGGTGTGAATCAGACGGAGGAGTTTTTTGCAGAATCCACAATCCGCGTCGTAGTAAATCCGCAGTCCGGTTCGTTCAGTAGTTCGAAGTTGAGAAAGCATGCGATCCCAAAACGACCCAGGTATGAACGGCAGGAGGGCAGCCATGCTCACCAACGGGAATAGCCCAAGCTTAAGCGTAAGAGCCAGCCCAAGCTGTAAACAAAAGAAAGCCAGGATCACCCAGAACCGAACTGTCTTTGTTCGAAACGGGCAAAACAGGAGAATAGCTCCGGCCATCTCCAGCACCAATGTTGAAGCCGTGAGTACCTTGAGCCACCCTGGATATGAAGTCATCCAAACACCGAGCGGGAGCGCGTAATCGGGAGACTTCAAAGTGTAGAAAATGGCCGTGAAATCATGACGCCATTCGAGCCCGTTCTTCAACACTCCACCAAAGAAGTAAACCAATGGCATTTGAAGCAGCAGGGCAACTGTCCCAACCGAAAATACGCGCTTAGGTAAACGATTCGAAGCCGGATTAAATGCGCTCTCGACTGAGAAACGTGTGCCCCAGGGAACGAACATGCCCCAGAACAGAAGCACTTTGAGTAAGCTGTCGGCGCCATGGACAACAAAATAATTTCGAACACAAAGGGACGCGAACAGTAGCCACACCCAAAAAGAAGCCCGCCGCGTTCGATGTCCGATCAGGAGGAGCACGGCGAAGACACCGCTGAGCAGAAACATCAGCGCTTCGATCTCGGTTCTGCCGCTGAGAAAATGAAGAGATGTAAGCCAGGAAAGCGGACGAAGCTGATGGACAGCAGCGCGCGGTAGCACACCCTTATCCGTGTAGAACGCTTCAAGGTCAGATAAACGAAGCGCGAGGTCGATCAGCACAATCAAGGCAAAAGCAACTCGCGTAAGTGCCAAAGTGCGCAGGTCGATAGAAAATAAATCGAGGAGTGTCTGCTTTAACCGGGGAAACTTTTCGCCGAGTTTGCTCAGCAGGAAGTACTCACTTGGTTGTTCGGTATCAGTTTTCCCTTTCGACCCGGTTTTGCCCATTGCAATTCTCTAGTCGTTGACCTTACCAAGACCACGCCAGCTATTCTTGTTGTGCCAACCAATCGCGACTTCGGTAGCACCAATTCCACGCCACCACTCTTCAAATTCGTCTCGGGAAAGGTAGAACGCGGTCGGAGCCACCAGGTGATCGAAAACGATCGCATGGTGTTCCCTCCAATCAAAAACCGAAATTGCTTTGAGGTAATCGTTGTAGAACAAGCGCCGCGCTACACCCCTGCCCTTCTCGCTTCTGTTTAGAGGACCATAGAGCAACTTGGTGGCGGCGAAAAGCACCGCGGTCGGCGCTTTTGAAAGTTGAAGCAAAGCGCGAGGGTCTATGCGCGACGTGATCGACGTTCGTAGAGGGTTGACCCACCTAACTATCCAATCGTTGTTCTCAGCGCCGTAAACCCAGGCAGAAATATGTCCGCCCGGTTTGACTTTGGCTGCCAGTGAAACAAACCCGCCACGAGGATCCGGCAGATGGTGCAATACGCCGACTGAAAAAGCATAATCGAACACGCGCCGCACCGGTAAGCGATACATGTCGGCTTGAATAATGTGCGCGTTCTCGAGTCCTCTCGTTGCGGCAAACGCCGGCTCCACTGCATCACTCAAATCCACGGAGACGATGTCGCGCGCTCCCCAACCGGCGGCCAACTGAGTGTGTCGTCCTTTGCCGCAGCCACCTTCGAGCACAACCTTGTCGCGAAAAAAATCGGGAGTGACTGGAGCGAGCCAGCCCAGAAACTGCTCGGCGTAAAGCGAATCTGAATGGTTGAAGTGTTGCCATTCCCATCCAAACTTTTCCGCGGTGGCAGCCTTATCAGGTTCAACCTGCGCCGAGTCTACGAAGCGTGGTATCCCCCGAACTACAGGAAAGCGCCGGTTACAGCCTGCGCACTCCAACTCTCCCTCCATGATTTCCCTGTCATCAACCCTCGATGCCGTTAACTGCCGAATAGCACCATCGCAGGAAGGACAGGCCAGATACTGAAGAAGTCTTTCTTTCATAGCTTAACAAGAAGTCTACCAATTATTTCCTAAACCAGGGATTCAACCGATCGACCCGAACTGAGTATTTCTATTATGGATCTTCACCATTAAGACTTGGGATTTGCGACTTTGCGCCGTGACCTGGCAGAGCAAGATCACGGGACATTGGTTGAGAGGATCGCAGCTAACCTCCGATAGGATGGGCGTTGCTCCATAGAACTGCCGGGTTTGGCACAGATCGTAAAGAAGCTACGTGGATTAGTATCCACAGGGCAGTAATTGTCACTAACCCATTTTCTGACTGGATGGTCCGGTCCTAATCTAGCGTTCTTTGGGCCAACCGTCTTCGGCCCAATCGCCGAATTTTGAATTACCACAAGATCAGGTGGCTTGCGGTTCAGATCATTTATCATTCGGACTGAAAACTCCTCGGCCAGTGGCCCACTAGCTATATCCTGTAAAAAGAACGTGCCTACGGCAGGACGCCGCCCAGTGATGAAATAGAAGTTTGGTTCGTCTCCCAGTACGAACAGAGTTTCATCAGGCTGCAGCACATCATTAAGATTGCTGGCAAGGCTCTCGCTGGCGACATAAACTCCTCCATACGATTTTCGGGACCACTCTACCGGATCCATCCGGTACGCCCCGATCTCTGGAGGCAACATGAACAGTAGAGCTATCGCAGCGAAGACGTGTGGCAACCAGCTTCTGAATTGTTCCTTGATTGCCTGGCCCAGCAGCACGATAGACCAGCCCGCACCTACTGCAACTATCGGAAGCCATAGTTGGTAATAGTGTATATAAAATCTTCCAGGCGCCGCGATCGTAAACTGGGTCGCCACCGCGTATGCGATTAGCAAGGCCCAGGGACGCTTTAATCCGCTTTTCCAGGCGATCACCCCTCCAGCCAGAGTAAGGAAAACTAGTGGAGTTACTAAATGCAACTGTGCTGGATAGAGATGCGACCCCAACCCGACCAACAAATTCCACAACATATTTCCAGAGTAATAACGTGGATAGACAAGCATCGTGGTGTAGAGAATTTGGCTGCGGCCAGTCAGAGCGAAGTAGGCCAGGAACGCCAGCCACGCAATCGCCCCTGTTCCGCCGATAATCAAAACGTCTTTTATAGCTCTCTTGCGACCGCTGGGAGTAGCTTCCGGAGGAAACACTATGTGACCCAACCCCAGGAACACCCCATAGACCACACTGTGTGGCTTATAAAACGAACATAGGGCCACGAGGGCGCCAACCAGGACTGCACGTATCACTCTCGCCCTACTTTCACTTCTGTCCAAACTTAAAAGCAGAGCGAAAGCCCAGATGAGTGGCGCATTCATGAAAGCTTCGGTGTTCGGTTGATTGGCTTGAAGATCCAGATCACCCGAAGTCACCGTCCAGAAAACAGCAGCCCACAGTCCGCTTACCATATTTCCACCCCCACTCGATGCCGCGAAGTACACGCCGAACAAAGAGAGGAGGCCGAGCGTCAGGTTAATCGCAAACAACGCACCTCGGCCGTAGCCAAACACCGACTGGGCCATGATATGAACGATGTAAAGCGCTGGAGGTTTGTTTTCCCAAACGTCTGAGTAATACTGCCGGCCGAGTCGCATTTCGTTGGCGATCACGGCTGTAGCTGTGATGTCGTGTTCAAGCGGTTCATCGTAGGTATGATACCGGGCTAAAGCTATGAACAACGAAAGCCCTATGAGAAAGAAAAGCGCAAGCTGTTCGCTCGCCAGTCTTTGAAAAAACGTAGGCGTCGTCGTGGTTTCCGTCATTCGTTGACTCGCCCTCCAAGGATGGTATTACTTTGTAGCGCGCCTCGAAGCGGCGCTCTCCCGTAAAACTGAAGAGTTAACTAAGGGGCACCTGACGCGCGAGCCGTCCTATGCTCGACTTGATAAAGGGCAAACGGACCTATCAATTCGCCAGCGTCGCGACTGTACCAGCGATCAAGGTTCGAAAAGTCAAAATCGGAATTCTTCTCGACAACAACATAGGAGATACGCGGATATGTCGAGTGTTGAAGATTAAAACTTCCGATATATCGAGTGTACTCCCGCACTTTTTCCTGAATCTCGTCATCGGTAACCGGCCTGAAATCATTAGTCAGGTTAGGATTGTATCGTTCATAACCAAACGTTGACATAGTGGAAACCATCTCGTTTTCTCTAAGAGCGCGCAACAAATCATTGGGTTGCGCGCCGCAATAGTACAGATATTGGAAATATCTTTCACGCCACTCCTGAATCGATAATCCCGCTGCAAATGGCAGAGTCATACTCATCAAAGGCGCCTGCGGCGCCAAGGCCGATACATTCTCCGAGACTACAATCACATCTGGAGAGAAGACTACTTCACGATCAACAGCTCCTTTACCTTGAGCGATCGCTAGTTGTGTGAGCCTCCGTGTCACGGGCACAAAACTATCGCGCTGGACGTTTCTTTCCCGGTTTTTGAGTGTGATGACCCCGATCTCAAGCAATCCCCAACCAATGATCGCACAACCCAGCAGGGCGATTACCCATCGTGCTAATGGGCGCTCAGGACTGCCCTGATGGCCTTTCCAGATGGTGAACGCGATTAGACTGACGGCCACAAGCGCCACGTAATTCGCGCTAAACATTTCATAATGGTCCGGCTGTAAACTGCGGCCGGTTACTATTTGTTGATTAAAGACCGCAAGCGGCGTCAAAGCGAAGGACAATGTTAGCAAGATCGCCGGCTGGCGCCACTCCGCCCATCCGCGTCTGATTGCCCAAATCAACAAAAATATGACGATGACCGAAATCCATATGGGCGCCCTGTAAAAATCGGGAGCCCTGGTAAATTCAAGAAGCTGAAGACGATCAAACTCGGGATCACGACGTTGCAAGAACATCGCATACAGCGCAAGGGCCGAGGCTCCCATGAGAAATAAAGGAAGGAGCAGCACAACGACCCTTCGCCACTCTAAAGGCCGAGCTATCAGCCAAACCGCAGTGAAGCAGACTAGCCAGGCCAATGCAGCAGTCCACATAAAAGCGTATGAAAAAATGAGCAACACAAAAGTCACGGCTGCCGCGATCGAGATGATTCGTGATCGACCTTCTCGCAAGGTAAACAAATGCCATATCAGCACGATAAAAAGTAAAAACATCGGAAAGGACACCGCATGTGTATAGCGACGGAGGAAAAGGAAGCTCCCGTACCAACCGCTCATTCCCAACCAGTCCAACATGACGCTGTGTCGGGCCGCGAGTGTGCCAAAGACTAAAGCTCCCACTGCGCTCACGGCCGCGAATCTTTCGTCGCGAGTAATCGAGACGAATAGATTGAACAGGACCAAAGTCGACAAGTAAGCCATCAGGGGTGTCAGCAGAATAAAAGCCTCGCTGACGGTGAAGCCAGACGCGCGTACGAAAGTGGAAACCAGGTACGCAGGCACGAGTTGTATTGAGTAAAACGATTCGTATGACGGTTTGTTTGGTGTGGGAATCTCGAGCGGCAGGCTCAGGCGCGGTCGCCCCAGGGCTAGTCCATTGATATACGCCGCATAGATTTCTTCATCATATGATTGGGAAGCAAAAGACCCGTTCCATTGGGCTCCACGCGTAACCCACAAATCAATCTGAGGATAGAGCGACAACAGAGCCATTGCCACTGCCGCGAGTAACCCCCAGCGCCATCGAACTTCATTTCGAGGCGCGTCAGGATGCTGATTAGCCTGTGGCGATATCTCGCGGGTAAGGAGTGGATCCAAACCTGGCGTAACCTCGGTGTTAACGTTGAACGACAGTAGAACACTGTCGAACACACCTCATGGCGAAGCTTTTCGACGAGAGGTACAATAACCGCTTCTTCAGGTGAAATGCGAACAATGCGATTATGGCCCGTCCAACCACGCAAATGCCAGCGGCGTAAGGTTTAGGGTAGCGGGAACGCACCAGCCGTTAAACTGCTCTACGGAAACTAAAACAAGGGACAATATTATTGATGAGTCTGCCAGTCTCGGTAGCGAAGGGAAACTTAATCGAACGCTACGGTTTGTATTTCGCGTTACTTTGCCTGGCCATCCTCTTTTTCCTTTACACACATGATCTAACTGATAACCCGCCGGGTTTTTACGTTGACGAGTCAGCGTTTGCATACAACGCCTACTCGATTGCCAAAACCGGAGCTAGTGAATTCGGCGTGCGCTGGCCGTTGTTCTTTCAGAACTTCGAGCCGCCGTTCACAGTTTTCGTAAACCCGGTCCACCTTTATCTACTGGCTGCGCTCTTCCTCGTTTTTCCACCGAGCATCTGGCTGGCGCGCATGTTAAGCGCCTTGGCCGGGTTAGAAGCAGGTATGCTTCTGGGTCTACTCGGTTTCAGGATGTCCGGCAAACAATCGATCGGAATAATAGTAGGTCTCACGGCCCTCGTGACACCCTGGTTCTTTGAGTTTAGCCGTTGGTTTTCCGACGCCTCGTATTATCCGCTCGCGCTTGCCCTGTTTCTGCTCGCGCTGCATAGCGCAAGTTTGAAAAAACGCTGGAGCTGGAAAAACGTCATCTTGATCGCGCTTACCCTCGGTCTTTTGACCTATACCTACACGATTGGTCGACTGCTGGCTCCGCTCCTTGCATTGGGTTTGGTCTGTTTCGCTGTTAACAGAGGCCGGCTCGTCGATGTAGTTAAAACATGGATGGCGTATGGCCTTACTCTCATACCGTTTTTTGTTTTCTATCTACGCCACCCCCAGGCACTCAGCTCACGGTTCATGCTGCTCTCATACCTTCGCACGGAGACAACGCTTCAGGGAGTCCTTGTTAAATTCATAACGCGCTATTTTCAAGATCTCAGTTTGCTTGGCTTGCTCACCAGGGGCGACATTAATCCCCGGCATCATGTTCCCGAAACTGCAGGAAGCTTTCTGGTCGCCACCTTTGTGCTGGCGCTGATCGGCTTCATGATCGTGCTGGTCCATCGCCGTTATGATCCACTGTGGCGTTTCATCATTTTTGGCACGCTTGCCTCGGTGATCCCCGGTGCTTTGACCACAGATGCATTTCACACCGGGCGCATGATCGCCTACCCGGTTTTTCTCCTGGTGTTCACGATACCGGCTCTCGAGTGGTTAATGGCAAAGGCCGAACCGGCGGCAGAGGTCGCAGGCGGAGCGGCTGGGTCCGCCTCTAAAGCCGCGAATCTTTGGACGAGGCTTTCTTTGAGGCGCGCGATGCTGGCCCTGCTCCTGGTGGCTACCCTGGCCCAGGCGACGTATTTTCAACTGATGTTTTGGCGTGCTGGCTACGACCGCCCTTATGCCTGGGACGCAACCTACAAGGAGGTCTACGACATGGCCACGCAAATGCCCTCCAGACCGATTTACCTCGTGGATGGACACTGGGGGCCGGGTTACATACATGCGTTGTGGTACGCGACGGTTGAAGGTCGCAGCACTTCTGAATTCGTGCATCTCCCTTATCGCGCTCAGCCGCCATCGGGGGCGCTAGTCATTAGCTCCGACGTCGGCTGTACCAACTGCGAGATTCTCCTGGAAAGCGGCCAGTACATTCTGTACAGGAAGTTATGAAGGCAGGCTACGAAGGAAAAGAGTAGGTAGCGCGATACTGGGGTGGGTCTTTCTCAAGTATCGGTTGCCGCGCTGATTCGAGCCATGCATGCCCGTTCAAAATCCCATCGCCTTCTTTGCGCACTCCAAATACGATTTGTGCATCCGTCCCATTCATCGACACGTACCGGTAAAGCACGGCTGCACGCTTCCAACACGTAGGAGTAAATACAAATACGTCTGTCTCGAGAAGCAGGTCCAGCAATTCAGCCATCCGCTGATTGGATATCGAACTCTCGCCCGGGGTGCCTTTTGGCGTCGCCAGGGACAAGACTCGTGGCAAAGGTTGGATCCGCATCAGCACAGATATCAGGACCACCCAAACGGCCATCCTCAGCAGTAGCCAGGCCTCGCGAGGACTTTTGAAAACAAATCCCAGCGCCAACCCAAATAGCCGGATGATAGCCCGAATCTTACTTGTGACTTTGCTGAACACGTGATTTTTAAGTACTTTTGGCCCTGTCTTATCTCGCAGTGTATCGGCCCCCTGCAAATGGATCAAGTTAGGGATCCGCTCGCGCGGCGAGGTGTATAACCGGCATCCAGGTTCTATCGTAGAAGGCAGGTAATGAATGTTCCTCTTTAAAAAGATTGTTGGCCCTTTACTGTTCCCGCTCCCGCTCGTGGCCTTGTTACTCATACTCGGTCTGATTTTTCTATGGTTTACACGAAGACAGAAGGCGGGAAAGGTGCTGGTGTCAGCGGGTGCGTTCTGGTTGGTTAGCTTGAGTTTTGGGACCTTTGCACCCTGGACACTGGCACCGCTCGAGCGCCAGCATCAACCACTCCTGATGGCGTCGTCGGTATCGACTCAGGAGAACCCAATAAAGTGGATCGTCGTGTTGGGAGGCGGGGGGGCATTTAGCTCCCAGCTCCCGGGCGCCAGCCAGCTATCGCCGGCCACCCTGGCAAGGCTGGTTGAAGGCATTCGCCTACAGCGACAGATTCCCGCCGCCAAGCTCATCCTGTCCGAAGGAGCTATCTTTGACCCAGTGCCGGTGGCAGATGTGATGGGCAGTGTTGCCCAGGACCTGGGCGTAGCAAGTGACGCAATGATCCTTGAACGACAATCACAGGACACTGAGGGCCAAGCCCAGTTGATTCGTCCAATGGTTGGAAACGATCGCTTTATTCTCGTTACCTCGGCGGCCCATATGCCTCGTTCGATTGCCCTGTTCCGGAAGGTCGGCTTGAATCCAATTGCGGCGCCTACCGACTACAGGTCTTCGGCGCGCGAGGGTTTGCGCCCATCATCCTTTTATCCGAGTGCCAGCGAGTTGCGAAAAGCAGAACTCGCTATGCATGAGTATATGGGACTGGTATGGGCCAGGATCAGAGGAAAGATCTAGGACGGTTGAAACGTGTTAGGTGTCTTTGCTGTGGGTTGGCTCGTTGGAAGCACGGGAGTCACGTGGCGAAATTTGCTTCGTTCTACCTGTTCTTGTGCTCTTCGTTCTTCCCATCTCTCTCTCAACAAGACAATCCCTACCGCGACGAAAATAAAGTAGAACACAAGAATTTGCGCACGCTGCCGGTAAGCTGTTCCTACGTTGCCCTGAAAGATCGAGTAGGCCAGCGTCAACATCGTAGTGAAAATAAAGATCACGAACGACTGTCTCAGCCGGTAGCGGAAGGTAAACCAGAGCCCAACCACAAGGAATGGAAAGCATGCCCACCAAATCAGCATTTCAGGAAGTGTAATACTTTGGCGTAGCGACTGTAGCTGCCAGGGAAACGGGGCAAACAGGAGATAGAGGATGCCCGTGGGAACCGCCCGAATTGCACCCGAGGCAGTTGACACGTCTACGTCCTCGCCGAAGCCTGATTTCGCGCTGGTAGCCAGGTCAAGCCGGCTTCTCTGGACCACCGTGAGGTCACTGAAGTATTCGAACTGCAGGTTTGCTGTTCGGATGACGCCGAGATAAGTCAGGGCCAACCCGATACTCGCAACAATCAGCAAATGGCGCACAAAACTAACTGCCGTAAATTGCCGCGTGCCAACGGTGAATGCCCCGACAATGGCGACGATGACCATGTAAAACAGATAGAAGCGAAAGGTTGTCAAGGCCGCCAGGGTCAGCGCCAGGAATGTGGCATTTTTTAAACTGAACTTCTCTCCGAGGCGCAATGTCATCAGGACGGCCAAACTAAGCATGAAAACGATCGGACCGTCTTTGAGACCCTGGCACGACCACAAGACCAATGAGGGGAAGAACGCGACAAACAATCCGGCAATTTTGGCCACCCGAAGATTACCGAAGATATTGTGAGCGATGAGGAAGATGGCGGGGGCAGTGGCGGCACCCAGGGTACAGTTTACAAATTGGACGGCAAGCATGTTTTGTCCGACGAGTTTGTAAACGGCTGCTACCAGGTAAATCATACCCACAGCGCCACTGCCCAACTGGCCATAAAATCTATCTACCATGCCGGCGTAATACTGGTCGCCCTCGAAGGCGCGAATTAGCGCCATGCCATAGTAATCGTAGGTGTAAGCGTCTCCTCCAAAGAAGTCCTGCAACTGGAAGACGTTGATTAACGTGGCAACCAGCATTCGGATGAGGAGACCACCGATAAAGAGTTTGAATAAGAAGGTGGGTTCGGTCTGTGCTCTGGAGATGATCAGCGCTGCAGGGATGGCTGCGAGCGAACAAATGAATAGCGCTGCAGCCGCGTCGGAGCTATTCGGTACGACAACCAATACCCCAACGCAAACGATCAAGGCCAATACTGCAATTACAGCGTTCATAGAATAAAGAAAAAGTTCACGCCAACGACTCCGCGTGTGAACGCGTTCGCGTCAACTGTAATTTACTGCTTCGATTTGCGCACCACGAGATGATCTTCCAGACACTAACGCGTCGAAGTTGGCCCCACTAAAGGTGTTGATTGCATCCTGAGGGCGGCATACGATCGGTTCCTGGATGTTAAATGATGTATTGAGCACCATCGGACACCCGGTTAGTTTTTCAAACTCAGTTATTAACTGCCAATAGCGCGGATTCGTCTTTCGGCTGACCATCTGCGGGCGCGCAGTGCCGTCGATGTGAACCACTGCAGGAAAGCGTTCCTGTTGTTCAGTCGCGACATGCAACACCGTAATCATAAACGGATCATGGTGCGGGCGTCCGAAGATTTCCGTGCTTACCTCTTCCTTCATCGAAGGAGCCAGCGGGCGGAACCACTCACGCAGTTTGACCTTTTTGTTTAGCAGTTCACGCATATCGCCGCGACGCGGATCGGCAATAAAACTTCGGTTGCCCAGCGCCCGCGGTCCAAACTCCATACGCCCCTGGAACCACCCGATAATCGCGCCGTCAACCAGCATCTGCGCCACGCGCGGCAGCATCTCGGCGTCAGGCAATGTTTCAAAATCCAGTCCGGCCTCTTTTAATGCTGCAGCACACTGGGCCGAAGTAAACCCTGGGCCGTAATACGCGTGTTGCATTCTAAACTTGCGCGGCTGTTTCAGAATCTGGTGATGAATCATGAGGGCCGCGCCGAGAGAACAGCCTGCATCGCCGGCCGCCGGTTGCACAAAATAATTCTTAAACGGCGACTCAGTCATGATCCGGCCGTTCATCACAGAATTAAACGCTACGCCCCCGGCCATGCACAGGTTCTCCTCACCGGTGCGCTCGTGCAGACCTCGCAATAGATGCAGCGCAGTATCTTCCAGGACCTTCTGCGCGCTGGCGGCGATGTTCCAATGTCGCTCAGTCAATTCGCTGTCCGGCGCTCGCGGCGGCCCCAGCTCGCGACTGATCTCTTCGCCAAACTGATAATGCTTCGCCAGGTGGTGGTCGAGGATTCGAATGTTAAGGTGAAAGTCGTTATTGCCGTTGGTCGTCAGGACCTTGTCTTTGAGGAAATCGTAGTATTCCGGCTTACCGTAGGCAGCGAGTCCCATTACTTTCCACTCGTCGCCGCCAAACATATCGAAACCGATAAAGTTTGTGACCGCAGAATAAAACTGGCCCAGCGAGTGAGGCAGTTTGATTCGCTTCAGGACCTTCAGCCGGTTTCCTTCCCCCTGAGAGAAGAGCGTTGTCGTATCTTCGCCGGTTCCGTCCCACGTCATGATCGCAGCACGATCAAAACCGGAAACGAAGAATGCGCTGGCCGCGTGACACTGATGATGTTCTAAAAAGTGAAAACGAAAATCGCCGGGTCCGTAATGTTTGCGAATAAGTTTCGGATGCTTGAGCATGCCCAAATAACTTTCGCCTACCTGGCTCACGCCACGGTCAACGCGCGCCTTGAACATGTCTCGCGAAATCACGGCCGCCTTCAGGGCTTGCATAGCTTTGTGGCGCAAGACCCATGGCTTCCAATAAAGCCCTACATGAGCGACGTCAGCAATTTTGATCCCAGCTTCGTCCAGACAATACTGCATGGCATGGTAGGGAAACCCGCTGTGATGTTTCTTGCGGGAGAAGCGCTCTTCTTCGGCCGCAGCGACAATTTCGCCGTCATGAATTAGCGTGGCCGCAGAGTCACCCAGAGTTGTCAGTCCAAGAATGTACATAAAACCTATGCGATGCAGTGATTGCTACCTTGAATACTGCAGGTGGGGATTTACCCTTCGAATTGAAACTAAAACCTAACAAACCCGCGCAGAAAAGTAAAAAGACTGGCTTGCACAAAACTCTTATTTGGTGTCCGTTCGTGTGGTTTAGTGTGATTCGTGGATAGGATTGGCTCCGAACCTTAAAAAACGATCCACGAAATACACGAGATCTCACGAACACAGGCGCTAATACGAACCTTGTACGTTTTCAACGCTTCGCTTCGAACAGGCCCGAAAGCAGAAAAGCTACTGTGGGGGAGGTGGCTCATACAATTAGGCCGCCGGTTTTCTCACCATAATGTCCATATAACTGCCCGTTCCCGTCTTATTCCCCACCCACGAAACCACCTTCGCGGCTTTGTGCTCGAGACGTTTACGGAGCGACTGTTCCCCAGTCATCGGCCAAATTGCACCTTCCACCTTGAGGTCCAGGATCTCGAAACCCACGCGGCGCAGGAGTGTGCGCAGTGATGAAGGAGTGAAGCCTTGAACATGATAAGGAGGAAACGTCGGGGCCAGGTTAACGCACCAATCTCGACCAAGACCCCTCATATAAAGATTCCCCACCCGCATATACAAACCGTCCTCGTTGGGCGCGTCGAAATAGAGCAGCCCACCCGGCTTGAGTACGCGAAACACTTCAGTCATCGTGCCGTGCGGATCGTAGAGATGCTCGATGATTGCATTCATGGTCACCGCGTCGAAATGGCTGTCCGGAAAACTAATTTCTTCGAGAGTGCCTAAACGACCGCGAACACCCAGGTTCTCTTCGCCCCAGTCCAAATAGGTAGACGACGCGTCTACTCCTTCATACTCCCAGCCTGCCTCTCGTCCCGCCCAAAGACTCTCGCCGCGCCCGCAGGCAATATCGAGATAACGCCCGCGGTGTCCCAGGGTCTTTTCAAAGTAAGCCATCTTCTCTAAGGCTTTCTGTTTCTTCGCCTCCAGGTCGTGGCCATGAAAATAATCTTCCGTGTCTGTATAGAGTTCATCCAGGCTGCGCGCGGGAAACGGCATTGGATTAGGATAAATATGTGAACACGCGCGACATTGCACGATGCGTGTACGGACGCCTTCGCCGCCATGATGTGCATCGCCACCGCGCCACCCGATCAACTCGGCGTTTTCACCGCCACACGCTCCACACGCGGTGTCACGAAAGTCGAAATCGGCCGTGGTTTCGCCCGGTAGAATCTGGGCCGCGGCGCTCATGGGGCAACTCCTCGTTTGTCCAGGATGTATCGTTTGTCGGCGAAGATACGACGCACCGTGCTGAAGATGGGGCGGCTGATCCAGTCGTCTTCCAAACAGAAGCGCGCGATTTCACTCTTGACCCGGCGACGTTTTTTTAGCGGAGTGCGGAACTGGAGATAACCCTGGAAGTATCCAACCAGGCCGTAAAAGAAATATGCGAACGAACGGAACCGGATGCCGCGGACGGTCAACCAAAACAAGTTGCGCACGAACACCAGGGGCAAAACATGGAATGGCAGGTGTTTTAAATTGAACCACGCGGCGTTGCGGAAGCCGCGACCGTAGCGTTTCCATGAGCGCTGCTGACGGCTTTCGCGGTGATAAGACAAACAGCGCGGTTCGTAGATTACTTTGTACCCGGCATCCCAGAGACGAATCGCAAGATCGTCTTCGGTGGCGTATATGAAAAAGTCGTCATCGAAATAGCCACACTCGTCGAGCACGTCGCGCCGGATAGCGGCGCCGCAGGCTGCGAATGAGGTTATCTCTCGCTCACGGCCGGGCTCTGTTGGCCGCAGACGTTCTTCCCACAAGTGCGTGACCAAACTGCCTAGATGAGGATTCATAACGCGAAACGCCATCACTGCCACATCTTTGTTTACCTCATCTTCCCAAAGGTTCACCATCGTCTCAATCGACTCCGGCGCAAGGTGTGAGTCATCGTCAAGCATGGCGACATACTTGCCGCGCGCAGTGGCAAAGCCAACGTTGTAACCAGTCATGCCGGTGTTGTCGTGGAGCCTGACGACATTCACTTCGGGAAACTTCTCGTAAACCATCTGCGCAGTGCCGTCCGATGAGCCGTTATCAACAACGATCATTTCGATGTTTGGATAGGTGAGCTTGCGCAGTTCGTTCAAACCAATTTCAACTTCGCCCTTACGGTTCCAGGCCAGCATTACGATGCTGACTAAGGGCTGCTCCTGTTTACTGCGGGCCACCACCGCCGATTCGGGTTTGACGATACTGAGAATCGTTTGCACCAGGGGCGAGGCACGATGACGGCCGGGTCGAGTTCGATCCTCGAGGTCGCGCGTGGTCAGTTTTACCTTCGTGCCTTCGAGTGTCTTTTCATCAACAGTGAAATAACCTTCGCGGTCTCGGTTGTGCGGCTCATTCGCGATTAAGTATTCATACGCTCCGTCGCCGACGTATTCCGCCAGGCGCGCAGCGAGTTCCGCGCCGGTTGCGCCGCGCGTGTCGGCTTCTTCGACGATGTTGACGACCATAATCTTCGTCGCTCGGCTTCGAAGAATCGCCTCGCTGATTCCGTCAATCATCAAAGTCGGCAGAAGCGACGAATAAAACGTGCCTGGCCCGTAAATGATTACGTCCGCCTGTTCCAATGCTTGTATGGCTGAAGGACTCGCAACGGTGGGCGCATGAACCTCGCGGCGGATACGTTCCCGCACAGCTTCCACGCCACCATCGGCCGCCCATTTGTCCAAACCCAATGGAGCAACCGGGTCCTTCGCGAGGAAGATTTCCAGTATGTCGCCGTCAGATTCAGTGATCAGCGCTGCCTCTGAAGGGAGCACACGTCCGTCTTCGCAAAGTGCGAAGAGATGCCGGTTCTCTTCGGAAGCGATCTCGACGTGGCCACGCACCTTGAGCACGTCCTGCATCACTCGCAGGGCTTCAATCCAACTACGGCCATGTTTGTAATAAGCGCCAAGCAGAATGCAATTACCGAGAGCGCAGTCGCTGAATGAAAACTCGGCGCCCTGTTGCTCGCGCTTGACGAGCTCAGACATGAAGACACGCAGGTAGTCAATAAACCTCTCGCGGGCTTCGGCCGGCAGCCGCGCCACCATCTTCAAAAGCTCACGGTGCTCGCCGCGTGTCAACTGGCTTCCGCCGCCTGCGCAGAGATCTTCTATCTCGCTTCGAAACTCAGCAGCACGCTCGTTTTCAGCGGGATACCGGTAAGCAAAGACTTCAAATCGTGACCAATAGCCAGCTGCGTCGAGATCCATCAGGGAGAGAAGGTTCTTGCGAAGGTCGGAAGGGCCGAGCTCGTCGAAGACGTAACGCAGCCGTCCAGTGCTCAACCCGTCGTCGTAGGCGTTGACGAGGCAGGTGACATTGGCGTTCTGATCCAGCAGCTGATTGGCTAGCGGCCCGCTACCGCGACCGCCGCACAGAATCACTACGTTAAACCCGCTTGCCGATTGAAGTACTTCTTCCATTTATCTTTCTAATATCGCTCGAAAAACTAAGCGCAATCACCCCAAACGCAGAAACCGTAAATAATGCACAATCCCGCTCATACCGACAAGTTGAGAATGCCCCGGGGGCGGGTTGTAGGCGCGTCCCTCCGTGGGGCGCCCCGTTTTCCCTCGGGGGATGGGCCCAATGAGCTACCGAGACACTGCAAAATGCCTCAACACCACTTCAGTGGCCGCAGGGCCCGATTTCCTGGTGACTGCCTCCAGGGAGATTACACCCGAAGCGAGCTTGTCAGGAGCCCCCTCACCTGACACAGACAGGAAAATGACAGTGGGAAACAGGGCCGGCAGCTCATAGTCATTACCGCCAGGAAAGAACTCATCACCGACGTAAACCATTGACTCCTCCACGAGCGACGGGCTTTCGCGGGACGATTTCACAATCCCGGCAATCAAGTCTCGCACCGCCACTTCTTTGGAAACGCCGCGGCGTGTGATTTCAATGCTACTGCGCCCGCTCCGGGCAATTTCGTAGTCGTCAGTGAATCCAGCCTGCTCCAATAATTCAAGCCCGCGTTCATATAACCGATCCCGAACATCAATCGCAGTCGCTGACTCAGCGTGCTTTGCAGTCGGTACCGGTCGCAAAACCAACAACGCACCTTCACGCGCCGTTACCGTGGCCGGCAGCGACGTGAAATCGAAACGAGGGAAAGTTTTACGGTACCAATCCGCTCGAGAGTCAAAGTCGACTCTAAACTCATCAGCAAGGGAGTTAAACAAATCGCTCAAGCTCTTCAATTCGCCGGCGCGAAGTTGGTAGCTAACTCCGTACGCCTCATCAACGACGTGCCGTGAGCCGTCCCAAAGAATCTTCGTCGCGCCCCGGTTGGCATAAATGGAAAGTCTCTTGAGTGAGCCTGGGCTCTGCAGATGTTCAATAAGAGGGGCAATCAAACGCGTCTCCAATTGCTGCCAGCCATGGCCCGTGATGAGACACAACCGCACGCCACGATCGAGAAGTTGTGGCAACAAAGCAGCGGACGGGCTATCGGCAAAAGTCTCTGATCCACCGCCGACGGCGCGTTCACGCACCAGAAGCGTATCGTCGACATCCAGCAAGAGCGCGCCGTGCTTCATCACTCGTTCGATGCGAGACGCGTCAATCACAGTGCCTATATCAGCATCACGCGCGTCCATTTGGCTTTGTATTGTCACGATACTCTCGCTGCGGCTTCGCGCGCTGTTTGCTCAATCCGATCGAGCAACCCGCGCTCATCTGAAATGCCTGCCTGGCGTACTTCCGCGCGCAACGCTTCGGGCAAATACTGTCGAAGGCTGTCGGCGTTAGGTAAACAGAAAAGCCCACCCAGCTCCAGGGCGCCGATGTAAGTGGCGGCAAGCGTGCTTTGCGAAAGCGAACGTGGAATGAGCCAGGCCCGCCGGCCCCGCCAAACGATATTGCACGGAATGTTGCAGGGAGTTCGATTCCCTCCTCTTGCCGGCTCGGCAGTCTTTAATGCACTGAGCATTTCAAACAACCAAGCGGCCAGGACCTCTTCGCTCACGCTTGACGCAGTCAAAGTGTAGGTTGGATAAGAGTCCGGCAAACGCGACAGGTTCAAGCTTGATGATTCAAAAATCGTTTCCGGTAGCTCCTGGGCCATCGGGAAGTCCCAGGGGTAAGCCTGGTAATGGGCCCAATCAACGATGGACGCCGCCGCATTCTCCATGTTGTGGATAAACGTCCACGCAGTTTGCACCGCGGCGAGATGACACATGTCCTGGAGGTCAGCAAGGGACAAATCCGCGCGTCTTGCCTCCGGATAAACGACAAGGTGTCCGGCCACGATGCTGTTCGGATTCGCGGCGATAATTAGACCGCCGGCGCGCGCCAGTTCCAGTTGGGCCATCAGTTCGAGATCAAAAGTGGCCGCACGTGCTTCCGGCAAACTGCCAACCCGATTTTTGTATTCCTCGCGCGCCTTGCTGTAGAAGACTGTCCCCCAACCAAAACCCCCGCTACCATCTTCCAATCCATGAAACACCATTAGATTTGGATCGTAACGAACCAGGCCCTTTGCCTGTTTCTGCCACCAGAGGTCGAGAAGATCGACTGCGCCAGGGACGGGAGTAGATGTTGTATGCAATATTTTGCTCACGATTCGTCGCAAACTCTGAACTATCTGGCAAGCATTCGGCGATACAAGCGACGATAGCTTTCTCCACCAACGTTTTTCAAGCTAAAGCGCTTTTTGGCGCTGGCGCGACAACGATCCGAAAGCGTTTCGTCTTGTCTCAGCACTTCGAGTTGCATCAGAGCCCGGCCGTAAGCATCGTTATTGAACTCCGAAATAATCACGCCGACACGATCAGTCTCGATTAGTTCGTCAAGATCTCCTACTCCGGAGTTACAAATAACCGGCAAGCCACTAGCAAGATATTCTGCGATCTTGGTCGGTGATGAAGACAGCTTCGAATAACACGGACGGATAAACGAAATTGCGACATCAGCCGCGCGCAGGTAGTGGGGCACATCTTGCGGACTCACTTGACCGACAAAAAAATCTTCATCTTTCATTCCCAGATTGTGTAAACGATCAACAACTTCTTCGGGACGGCTCTGCGTCAAAATCATCGAGTAGGTAGACGAATCCTGTCGATATGCTTCCGCCAGGAATTTTGTCATCTCATCCGTCATGTACCAACCGCCAAAGGACCCGACGTAAACAAACACCCGTCGTCCTTCAACATTTAATTTTGAGCGCGCTTCGTCGCGTGAGTACTCTTCAGCCGCATCAAACCTCGCTTCATCCACACAGCAAGGTATCACTTCAATCGGCCGGCCCTTCACATCGACGTCCGTCCGTCCGGGGAAAAGAATCTCGCTGGCCCGTTTAGTAAGCACTACGAAAGCGTCCGACGTGGAAAAAAGGTGTCGCTCCAGATGCTTCAAGGTGCGAAATAAATAGCCACCTTGGGGCCAAATGCCGGCGTCTGTATATTCCTCCGGCAGAAAACCACGAATGTCGAACAAGAGACGGCTGCCACTGAGGCGTTTCGCGAGCGCGCCCATGAGTGCCGGGACATGTCCGCGTGCATGCAGGACATCTATCTTCTGACGCCGGGCGATCCGTGCTGCCAACCACGCTCCCCGCAGAATGTCATAAGGTGTCACAAGTGCCGAGGGCCTTTTGTGATACGGCAAACTCAGCCACTGGATACCCTCAGACTTGAGTCGGGATAGCCATTCCTGCTTTTCCCCCGTGGACCATGCGCGACTACCATTCGGTTCAAACGTGAGCAGGCTGACATCGACACCATCACGCCTAAGCTCACGCAGGTATGGTAGAACTTGTGTCTGGACCAGAGGTTCGCGTAATCCGAAATAACAAAGATAAAGAGTGCGCATAGAAATTAGGAACGTGAATCGTGAATCGTAAATCGTGAATGGAGGTTACTTATTTGCGATCCCGTTCGACCTCAACGACATGTTTGCGATTCACTATTCACCTATTCACGATCTCTATTTACGATTCACGATTTACGGGTCACTTCGGCTGCAGTTTGAACCATGCCCGACGAGCCACTCGCCAAAACCGACCGTTCAGGATTAACCCCGGGTCTTTCTTTAATGCTTCCCTCAGAAAGCCTCGTGCCTCGTGGAACAGGCCGCTGCCGTTCGCCAGTATAGCCATGTACAAAACAGAATTTCCCTGAATCCGCTTGATATATGGCCGGTAAACTTCCTTCAGGTGCGGGTCACTGGATAACTTGGCGCAAAGATATTCCACCCCGGCCCTGGTCTTCTCCAAATTCTGATGATTAACGCTACGCCCTTCATGCTGCAAAACTCCACTGTTGACCTTTTCAATGCGTCCAACTTTGTGGTCCGCCAACACGCGCAACCAGAAATCCCAATCCTCACCACCGGTCAAAGTCTCGGCGGTATCAAACTGGTAATGCTGGTAAATGTCCCGGTGAATAAAGTCGCCGATGCAACTCATGAAATTTCCCTCGGCAATGGCGTTCAGCCGATCGTCGAGCGACGGCATCACCACTTTACGTAACACATTCTTGTCGGAGTCAACATACTCATACAGATTGTGGAAGCACTTCATCGCCGGATTTGCGCGTGCATACTCAGCCGCGTCGGCCAAATTATCCGGGTACATGAAGTCGTCTGAATCAAGGAGGGTAACAAAGTCGCCGCGAGCTGCTGCCATGCCGGTGTTGCGTGAGCGCGCCCGTTCGTAATTTTGATCGTGACGGATAAACTTGATCTTGCCCGATCGAAGGTACTCCTGGAGTAACTCTTCCGTGTTATCGGTTGAAGCGTTATCAACCACGATGATCTCGTAGTGGGGATATGTCTGCTTCAGGACACTCTGCAGCGTCGCTTCGATAAACGCCGCCCGGTTGTATGTGGGGATAACTACGGAGAAGAAGGGATACTCGCTCATTAACAAACTGACCCCGATACCATTAAAAGGGTGATCTGTTCAGGGTCGTCAGCTGTTCGATGGTATCTACCGCAAACCACTTTTTGGGATAGACAGAGGAAACGAACAATGACTCTTGATCGATCAATTGTCGCCAGACGTCATAAAAATTCTCGCCTTCACGGGTAATTTGATTGAGACGATAGGGATTGAGCACCTGAATACCTGAACAATATATTTCGCTTTCTTTATCGCGACTGATCTCCCTGACAATGTGATTGTCGTGAAAAACATAATCACCGTCGTAACCCACAATCGGCCGGACCGGCACCAGCATGCAGGCGGGTGAATCAAGGGATAAATAATTTTCCTCCAACAATTCGAAATCCAGTTCGACGACGTTATCACAGGTCAGCACTACGATGGGTTCGTCGAGGCGGCTTAAAAGCGTGTTGTAGATCCACCAACAGTTGCTGTGTCCTTCAGTGTTGAAAACTGAGCTGGCGCCGTGTTCAATCACATGCTGGGCCAACATCGCTTTCTTGTAGCCTACGGTGACATGTATGTGGTCGAGTCGTTCGGCCAGGCGTTCGATGCCGCGCGCTATCAAGGTAGTCCCGTCGTAAGGGGCCATGGGTTTCGGGATCGCGTCCGTAAGCGGGGCCATCCGCATGCCGCGACCAGCTGCCATGATGATTCCATGTCGAATAACTGAACTCATTGCACTTCAATCGGGGGATTGTTGATGATGTCAAGCATCTCCGCCTCCGTCAAACGCGGGGCGTCTGCCGAGCAAAACGGTGCAGGCAGCGGATCAGAAACGGGGTGATTAAACTTGATCACGAAATGTGGGACGGCGTTGTACTCGGCTTCGCGCGTGTACATAAGCTCCGGCTGGCCGATCAGGTATTCGTGTGGCCTCTCGCCCGGTCGCCCTTCAATCTGCTCCCATCTACCGCCTTTGTGCTTTATCCAGACTTCGAGAAAGTCTCTGATTACGGCCGCTTTCATCTTGCGCGACAAAACGGCGCCCTGCACTTCGTCAATGTGGTCTATAGCTGTAGTCACGAGATCTACTGCTTCGTCAACTTTGGAAAAGTAGCGGGTCATGTCCGGGCCAGTGCTGCCGATTACGCCGGTCGTGTCATGCATTTTCTTCCAGATGGGAAAAACAGAACCGGTGGACCATGCAATATTGCCATGACGCACGCAGGCAAACCGGGTCTTCTCGGTCTTCGCGTTCATGGCGCAAAAGAGTCGTTCCATCAGGGCCTTGGTCAATCCATAAGTATTGGCGACAGGCGGCGCGGTTTTGTCGGTCGACATGCCGATTACCGTAGAAACGCCTTTTTCGACACAGACCCGCGCTATGTTTTGCGAACCGATTACGTTTACATCGAGACATTCCATCGGCTGAAGCTCAGAAAGATCGACGTATTTCGTAGCCGCAGCATGGACCACGATGTCAGGACGAACTTCCGTAAACACGTCACGGATCGACTCAATATTAGTGACGTCCATGGGCAGCGTCTGGCACCCCGAAAACGCTTCAGCGTCTTTGTTAAATTTGTTATTGCGGCCGGTCAGCACCACGCGGTAACGATCCTGCAATGACGCACCCAAATGCCTGCCGAGGAATCCAGTGCCGCCGGTTATTAATAGAGTTTCCATTGATCTTTAAGATGCTTCTCTCATCAAATCGAATTGGCTAGAGCTGTCCGCTAAGCTTTAGTTGTCGCGCCGCTACGACAAGCTGAAGGAAGCTCTGATTAAATTGGCTTCAGAGCCCGCGGAGCGGCCGACGGCATAAAGCCTGGGGTGAAGCGAAGCGAAACCCCAGGGGCCAGTGTCGAAATAGAAAGAGTCCGCGGAGCGGCCGACAGAGAACGATCCTGGGGTTTCGCTGCGCTTCACTCCAGGCTTCATGCCAACGGCCGCTCCGCGGACTAAGGCCAGTACTGATAATGAATCTAAAATCACAGGTTCCTTCAGCTTGTCGTGGGTGCCTGGGATTCGCAACCCGCTACCCTTCATTTACCGGGAACAATTTGGTGGCCAAAGTTCAACGACAAGCTAAAAGCTTATCGGACACATTGTTGTAACACTCAGTGTAAGCCCGAGCTACGCGGCCGGCGTCCATGTACTTCACGACGTGCTGCCGCCCGCGTCGGGCCCGTTCGCGCGCGTCCTCGAGATTGTTGATCGTTGCTTCAAGAGCTGAGCCAAGGGCAACTGGGTCCCCGGGCGGAACGATTTGTCCGTATTCGCTATCGCCGAGGATATCTCTTACACCCCCAACATCGCTGGCAACAATTGGGCGCTCGAGCATTAACGCTTCGATAACAGCCGACGGCAATGTCTCCTCAAGCGATGGGTGCACTACAATATCCGCACCTGCAATCACCGCGAGGGCATCATCTCTCCACCCCAGGCAATGCACATGCTTTTCAATGCCGAGATCGCGAGCCAGTTGCTCAATCTTTGTTCGCTCGGGCCCGGCCCCCACAAGGTAGAGTTGAAGATTGAGACCTTTTTTCAGAAGAGCTGCAAGTGCCGTAAACAGCTCGCTGTGCCCTTTGCGCCCAAAGAGGCGAGCGACAAAAACGAGCGATAAGGCATCGCCTACGTTTAGCTCGCGCCGTAACTCTTCAATCCTCGCGGGGGAAACAGCGTCGAACCGTTCGACCGTTTGCCCATAAGGAACAAGCGAAACCTTCGCCTGCGGAACTTGCTCTTTCCCGATCAGTATTTCTTTCACCAGTCTTGATGGAACAATAATGTGATCAGCACGAGCATTAACAAACTTCTCGATCAGAAGATATACCTTGCGCTTAATCCAGGACGGGTTCACATACAACGAAATCGAATGATGCCGGGTAAATATCATTTTCCGGCCGTGTAACCTGGCCGCTATCAAACCCAGGTAGGTCGGATCAAACAAGTGGGTATGAACGATATCGATCTCGTGGCGCTTAATGATTCTGGAAAGCTCGCGCACTGCTCGAAAGTAGCTGGATCGACTCCCAATGTTTAACGCATAGGCTGTCACTCCGCGGCGGCGGAGATCGTCAACAAAAGAGCCTTCGGATCCAAACGTTACAAAGAAGAACTCGATATCTTCTTTTGAGGTGTAATCAACGAGGTTGTTGAGGTAGTAATTTGAAGTCTCGACATTAATAACGTGTAACACGTGCAGCGCACGTGCTACGCCCTCTTTGACCTCGCCCCGAGATTTGGCTTCACCTGGCGATCCACTCTTGTCAACCATCGAAATTGTTGCCATAGCGTTATTACTGTTTATCCGAGCCTTCGGGCACACAAACGTACATCATCATATTCGCCGCAGCCCATCGCATGAAGCGCACTCCCAGGCCCAGCATCGGGACGCGGTCGTCTTCGTTGACGACCAGGCGCCTTATGATCGAGCGCGATGAAGCGGGAGCATCCTGTCCGACCGCGGCGGACGGTTCCTTGTAAAACTCTTTCGCCGGCACGCCGGCCGGTGGTGGCGATCCCACTCGCTGGTTCAGTCTCTCCGCAATCTTCCCGAAAAAAGGAAACTCAAACAGCCCCCACATAACACCGTAGCCCTGACGACCAATAACGCGCAAACCTGCCGAAGCCAGTAGCTTTTCAAATTCGCCCCGCGTGTAAACATATTGAAAGAACTGTCTATTCTCGGAGCTTTTGCCGTCAACTTCAGCACTTCTGACACGCTTCCACAAGCTCGACCTAAACGGCGACAGCGCGCGACGTAGAACGTTGACGTAGGGCACGCTAATCAGAAGCACCCCATCGGGCTTTAAAACCCGCCTCGCCTCCAGCAGGGCCGGCTCGGCTCCTGTTTCAAAGTGTTCGACGACACCGCCCGAGTAGTAGAGATCAAATGCTTCATCGGAGAATGGAAGCGCGGCAACATCACCCGAGCACAGCATTAACTGATCGTAACGCTTACGGAGACGAGCGAGAGTCGACTGCGCAAAGTCCAGGCCTACAACTCTGACTCCCCGGGCACCGTAGAAAGCGACATACTGTCCCTGGCCGCAGCCGCCTTCCAGCATTACCTTTCCGTCTTGCGCGTGGCGTTCAAAGAGGTTCCGGAGTGGATCATTTTCACAAAAGCGCAGGCCTGCTTCGAAGTCAGTGTTTACCCAATTCTCTTCCCACAGCTCAGCCGAGTCACCCTTGTGCGCTCGCTCGTGATACATCTTTAGCATCGGTTGTTGATTCAGTATTTCAAACGATTTCAAACAACAAGTTCGCGGCAAATCATTTCAAGGATTCCGCCAAACTCTGCGTCCCGCGATCTCCGCGCTGAAAATTTCTAAGCATTCGAAAACCCACGGTGACAGATCCTTTATGGAGCGGCATTAACGCCGCGCTTAACAACAACGTTACCGCCAGAGCGATAAAGTTAAACCCGCCAAACGAGGCCAGCATCGCCCCGGCGATCATGGGAGCGACAGCTTGAATAGTCCAGGGCTTGCTCGAAAGCAGCCGCCAATGCACCAATAAAACAATCACCAACAAACTGACACCAAACGCTGCGGTTGTGGCCCATGCGCAACCGACCAACCCGAAAGTCGGGATCAGCAAATAATTCATCAAGACATTTGCTACCGCCGCTGCAATTGCGCCGAGCATGGCAATATACGTGACGAATCTGGAATTCGAAAATGGCGCGTACCCCATCAAAACCGGCCCAGCCAGAGCCGCTGCAGCCATCAACGGCCACAACAAGGGCGCGATTCCCGCAAATTGTTCGCCGAAGATTCGCGGAAAGAGGTGACTGCCAATCGCGGCGGCCAGCGCGCAGGCAATCCCCCAGAACAGCGTGATCAGCGGCAGCACACTCTGCATAAAACGCTCGGCGCGGTCGAACTGCCCTTCAACTTGTAGAGTGACGAACAAAGGCATCAAAACCGAGCCCACCAGCAGCGGCAACTGCAACCCAGTCCCGGTGACTTGAAAAGCGACGGCGTAAACACCGAGGTCAGCCCCTGAGAGATAGTGAGTTATGAAAAATGCGTCAAGGTAGTTGGTCGACATGTACCCAACCAGAGAAGCTGGGAGGATTGGCAAGGCAAACTTTAACATCCGCTTCAGCAAGCCACGATCAATGCCTGCCACTGGAAAAATAAGTTTTCGCAATCGCCAAAATCCAATCACGCTGGCGCCGAGCGGAGCGAGAATATAGGCGAGGGTGAGATTCAAAAAGGAAACTTTACCACTGAGGAAACAGACCAGAATGATCGGAAACACCAGGAAGCGCTCAAACGCCAACAGGCTGCCTTGCAATCGGATCAATTTTGCGCCCAGCAACGCCTGTTGGACGTGGCCCCACAGAGCACTCGCCAAAAAGAGGCCGAGGACAAGTGGGTAAGCTTGCGGTGAAAGCTTTAGCAGTGAAGAAAGAAAAGGCAGCCAGAGAGGAGCCGTGGCTAGGACCAGGAGGACGTTAGGAATCCAGATCCAGACTCGTGTCCAGAACGTCTTGGCAATGTGCCCCGTCTCAACAAATTCTTCGGTGCCGAACCGTGAAAGTGAAACTGCGGTCCAGTTAACCGCCAACTGCACGACCGCCTGAGACGCCGCGATGATGGCGACTATTCCCCCGTAGCCCGTCGGGCCAAGTAAATGCGTGATCAGCCAAACTGCCGCGAACGATAAGATTGCGCTTGCGAATTGGGCGCCGACTAACGCGGCATAGTTCTTCGGCCCCTGGCGCACATCCCATGCTGCCTGCCTGCGATCAAGACCTGACATCGTTTCTACTGACAACTTATTCTCTGTTGTACGTCTGGCAGTCGCACAGACTTTAGGCTGTGGACTTTCGGCGGCCAAAGACTATTCTGTAGCTCCCGCCATAACAGACTAGAGTCTGTGCCATTTCGATTTCGGCACGGCCAGGATGTTTTGGTTCTTCTGCTTAAACTCAGAGGATCTAACCCAGTGAAGTCCTCCGTCTTCATCTATCGCCAGAATCTGGTAACCAGGGTGCGGAAGACTGGTCAGGAAATCAGCAGCTGCGCTCACTTGCTGATTGAACCCACTGGCCGTGTCGCCGCCGGCCTCAAACAAAATGAAAGGTGCTTCTGCACGATTGAGCGTGTTTCGGCCGCCTTGAAACACCTTCAATTCTGCACCCTCGACGTCACACTTGATGAAGTCCGGCGGTGGAACGCCATCGATTTTACATAGATCATCCATGCGGCGTTGGCGGCATAAAACCTTGTGCGTTCGACCTAAACCAAAGAGACGGCTAACCCTCACTGATTTCTCTTCGGGCTTCCAATCAGCCAAACTTGCCATCGAGTGATCATCAGGCACGAAGAGTTGAGATTCCATATTTTCGTCAGACAGTGCGCATGGGAATAGCCTGGCGTTGTTAAATCCCTTAATCGTAAGCTCGAGCAGATCGAGCAACTCGACGTTTGGTTCAAACGCGAAAACAAGCCCGCCTGGTCCCACCAATTCCGACAACAGCGCGGTATGTAAACCCAAATTCGCGCCGATATCAAACACCACATTTCCAGGCTCAACAAACCGGCGCATCACAGACTGTTCGTTGACTTCGTGTGGACAACTCTCGAATGGCGTGCCGGCGAACCATGGATGCGAGTTTTGATAGCGCATGTCCATATAGATCGGCGGCCAATCAGCAATTTGAATCGATACGGCTTGAAGGGATTTGATCCTCCGCGCCAGGAGCAGCGTCAGTAGCGTTTGCCCTCTCAAACTCGAGCGATGATAGGCCCGCAGGATTTTGGTCAGAAGCGCGTTGGGGCCGGATAAAGGCTTGGGGGTTTGGCTGGATTTAGTCATCCTAATTCAAAAGAGTGCCTTCAATGGGCGAACTGTGCTTTGCCCAACAAGCACGCGACCTCATCCCGTATAAGAACCGGGGGCAATAGCGACCGAGTAGTACTACCGGCAGAGTCCGTTACTCTCAATTATTCGTTTACTAGCCTTTTCTCCAAGCCAGTTACTTACTCTGGGCTCTAATGCCGAAGGCCTAGCCTGAGATTCTTCTTGTGCGAAGAAGTCGAATTGAATAAGACCAATCTAATCAAAGTCAAACTCCGCGCGCCAGCTGTGAGCGTCAGTGTATGACGGCTGATCTTTCTTATCGAGCACGCAGGTTTCCAAAACCAGGAAATCCATCTGCGTCCTCATGAAACAACGATAACTGTCTTCCGGCGAGCAAACCATCGGCTCTCCCCTGACGTTGAAACTCGTGTTAACAACAATTGGACAGCCGGTCTTCTTTTGAAAGGCGTCAATGATTTCCCAGTAGAGCGGATTTTCTTCTCGCCTCACCGTCTGGATGCGGGCTGAGTAATCGACGTGTGTGACAGCCGGAATTTGGGATCGTTGAACGTTAAGCCGATCTATTCCCCACAGAGCTTCTTCTTCGGCAGTCAACTTTCGCCGACGCGATGGGACCACGTCAGCTACCAGCAACATATACGGACTCTCACGATCCAGTTCAAACCAATCAGCTACCCGTTCTCTCAACACGCTGGGTGCAAAGGGACGAAAGCTCTCACGATACTTGATTTTAAGATTCATCGTGGCCTGCATCTGTGGTGAACGCGGATCTCCAATAATGCTGCGAGCTCCTAAAGCTCGTGGGCCAAACTCCATTCGTCCTTGATGGAGCCCAGCGATCTTCCCGGCAGCCAGCAGCTCCGCAACAACTCTCGGTAACTCCTCACGCGAATACTTTTTGTAGGGCACTTCGCGCGACTGCAGGAAACTCTCGACCTCCTCGTCACTAAACCGGGGACCCAGGTAGGAACCCTTCATGCCATCGGCGTATGCCGGTAATCCGTTGCCGGCTACAGTATTCCGAGTGGGGCGGGTTGACTGCCAGGCGCCGGCTGCTTCGGGACTCATTCGTGGTTTCCCCAAATAACGATGCCAGATGGCCAAAGCTATTCCCAGCGCTCCTCCGGCATCACCCGCCGCCGGTTGGATCCAAATATCTTCGAAGGTAACTTCCCGCAGCACGCGCCCGTTTGCCACACAATTCAGTGCGACGCCGCCCGCCATACAAAGTTTCTTCATCCCCGTTTCACGATGCGCATAGTTCGTCATCTTCAGCATCACTTCTTCAGTGATTACCTGGATGCTGCGGGCCAGATCCATCTCTCTTTGCGTAATTCGCGATTCCGGTTTCCGAGGCTCTCCGCCGAGTAGTTTTGCAAATGCTTTGTTTGTCATCCGCAGGCCGTGGGCGTAGCCGAAGTATTCGTGGTTCATCTTCAGGCTGCCGTCGTCGCGAATCTCGAGCAGCTTGTCTTTGATGAGCGAAACGTATTTCGGCTCACCGTAAGGAGCGAGTCCCATCACCTTGTATTCACCACTGTTGACTCTGAACCCCGTGTAATAGGTAAACGCGCTGTATAGCAGGCCCAGACTGTCTGGAAAACGCAGTTCCTTCAGCAAGGTGATCTCATTGCCTTTTCCGACTCCAAGGGAGCTGGTGGCCCATTCACCAACGCCATCGATAGTTAGAATCGCGGCTTCTTCGAATGGTGAAGGATAGAAAGCGCTGGCGGCGTGGCTTTCATGGTGATCACCAAAGAGCAGTCTCCAATCAAACTTTCGTCCCAGCTTCTTTGCAGCTCGTTCATCAGACTCGCCGCTTGTCTTGGCCAATTCGGTGCGAATCAGATCAGGCATCCAAAGCTTTTCCCGCATCCATAGCGGCATCGCTTTGAGGAATGAACTGAACCCGGTGGGAGCGTAGTCGAGGTAAGTTTCGAGCAAACGATCAAACTTTAATAATGGCTTGTCATAAAACCCGACGTAATCAAGGTCGGCGGCGGAGAGTTGAGCTTCGCCCAGGCAGTAGCGCGCAGCGTTAACTGGAAAACCGGGATCATGCTTGATGCGAGTGAACCGCTCTTCCTGCGCCGCGGCAACTATCTCACCATCGACAACGAGACAAGCGGCGGAGTCGTGGTAGAAGGCAGATACGCCAAGAATGCTTACCACCCGGTTACGTCTTCCCTCTTTAGAACAGTGTATAGATGAAGGGTGCTATGGCTGAGCCCTTCGCCAGCACCAGCAAGGCGCCCACTCCAACCAGAGTTATGACGATCGGAGCGAGCCAATACTTCTTGTTCTCCTTCATGAACTGCCACAGCTCGCTGATAACCTGGATTTTCGACATCCGAAACTCCTGAGAAGAATTTGTTGCGACGTCGAGCTGCCGCACTAATACATCTTTTCGTAGTGACGCGTATCGCGTTGCCGTTCAGAATAGGGCCGCCAATATGACTCGCTGGGACCACTTCGACGATAAAGCGGATCCCAACCGAACAGTCTTTTAACTACGCCGATGGGTGTCACGATGAGGAAAAATACTATTCCCAGAACCACTCTGGTCATGACGAAGGCGAGCGCTTCGGCCAACTTCATCCAGGCCTTGTTTGGGTAAGTGAGTGCTTTGGGGAGAATCGTCCCCAACAGAATCAACGCGGCCCCGACCAGGAGCAATGCTCGAGAAACGTCCGGAAATTTTCCGCGATAAAACCACCAGGTCCCCAGTAGGAGAAACACGGCGCCAACTATCAGTCCAAACTCTCTCTCTATTCGGAAGGAGCGTTTCGCCATGCTAGTCGTTTGGAATCCTACAGCTGATATAGGGCGGTTCAGGTTTGCGACAACTATCACCCTACAGGATCACCCGAACCAAAAATAACGATCCACGAGTTCCACGAAAGGACACGAAGGCTATTCGTGTTGGTTCGTGTGACTTCGTGGATCGTGTTGAATCCGAGCTGATGCTTCCTAACGTGTACCAGCGGCGGCCGCGTCGTCGGCCTTCTCTTCGTCTGGCTCGCTGTAGTAACTCGAGTAATAACCATAGTAACCAGCGTAATAGTAATCCTGCTGGCTCTCGAGCTTCACGTTGTTGAGCACTACTCCGAATATGTGAGCGCCTACGTCGAGCAGTTGCTGCTTGGCGCGGCGAACGACAGCCCGCGAACTCTTTCCACCGTGCACGATCAAGACCACTCCGTCGACCATTGTCGAGAGAATCGACGCATCGGTAAATGAAATTGCTGGTGGTGAATCGATAATGATGTGAGCAAATTTCTCGCTGAGCACGCCCAGAAGTTTTCGCATCTCGTCCGAGCCCAGAAGTTCGGCCGGATTCGGCGGCACGGGACCGGACGTGAGAAGCTTCAAATTGGGTAGCTTCTCATAGGTTTGCACCAGCTTGTCTATGTCCCGCTCACCCGAAAGCCAGTTGGTTAGCCCCGATGAATTCGAGATTTCGAAGTGCGCGTGCAGTCTCGGCCGTCTCAAGTCGCAGTCAATGATCAATACTTGGGCGCCGGTCTGGGCCAGCATGACCGCGGTGTTTATCGCTGTCGTAGTTTTACCCTCTGACGGCTGGCTCGAAGTAACCAGGATCGTCTTAGGCGGCTGGCCCGCCGAAGACAACAGCAACGAAGTGCGCAGGTGGCGATACGACTCGGCGACCGGTGATCTCGCATCGTCTACCAGGGCCAAGGCCGTCGAAGCCGCGGGAACGCTTGGGCCCCCGCCAGGCAGTGGCAGCAAGCCTTTCTTCTCGCTCCTGGTGGCCGGAATCAAAGCCAACGCAGGCAGATGAATATAACGGTCGACATCCTCCATTGAGTTGACGGTGTCGTCGAGGAAGTCGAGCAGGAAAGCAAGACCGATTCCAGCAATCAAGGAAAGCATGAAAGCAAACATTATGTTTCGCATCCGAGGTGGACCAACCGGCACTTTGGGCAGCCGGCTATAAGTGGCCACGCTTACTTCGTTTGGCCGGTCACCCGAATTGACGCCTTCCAACTCACGTTGCTTTTGAAGTAGAGCATTGAGGTATTGCTTGTTCGTTTCCAGCTCCGCCGAAATCGCCATCATTTCGATCTGGTCATGGGTCTGTTGAGTTGTGGTACCCCGCTGCTCGTTATAGGTTTTACGAAGATAGTTTTCCTTGGCTTGGGCTGAGTCGTAGCGCGCTTTCATGCCACTCACGATTTCGGCGGTGGCCTTTTCGAGTTCCCTCTCCCTGGGCTCCAGCTGGCTCTTAATCTTTTTAACTTCGGGCCACTCCTCCGTATACCCAACCAGTAAAGCATCACGCTTTTGTCTGAGCTCAGATATCTTCTCTCTCAGGCCCGCAACGTATTCCGACTTCTGTACATCGGGAATCGAGAACATATCGTTGTTTTTGGCGCTGGTCCTGGCACTCTCATATTGGGCCTGCGCTTCTTTACGCTCATTCTCAGCCTCCAACATTTGTGTGCTTAGTTCTCGAAGCCGGTTTACTTCCACGTTTGTGGTTGCGTCAGGCGTCAGGGGGAGGTTCTTAAGCTTGGCGTAATTGAATTGCCGTTCCCTGTCGCGCTTAACTTGTAATTGCGTTTCGCTAATTTGCCGCGCCAACTGGTCCACAGCATTCTTCGATCCGATAGTCGCACGGCTGATGTTGTTAGCCATGAACACTTCGGCAATCGTGTTGGGAACTTTTTGCGCCAGTTCAGGATCGGTATGAGTAAATTTGATCGTGATCAAATTAGTCTTCTCGATCGGCTCTACAAGTTCATTTGCTGTGATGGCATCTTCATACGGTTCGAGTCGGGCCAGTTGTTCGGGTGAAAGTGACCGATCGAGCAAAGCCTCTTCACCCACTACGGGTGCACCGGACGCAACCGCAGGGGACGCGGCACGTGGCTTGTTTTCCCGAGCCACGATTCTGCGCAGCGAGTTGAAAAATCCTCCCTGCGACTGATTTCCCAGGAAGTTTGGATTGTTTTGAAGGTCTAGTGTCAAGACCACCTGACGAGCCAGCGTCGGGTTTTGCAGAAGCTTAAGCTGAGTGCCCCAAAATGTTGGATCGTTGGTGGTGTTGATTGTAATTCCCTGGGTCTGCAAAATACTCCGTGGCTTCTGATCGATCTTAATGGTCGTTTCACCCTGGTAGATCGACGGCGTACGAAACATCTGTATCGTCACCAATGACGTGACTACGAGCATCAAGCTCAGGATCAGCCACTTTCGCTTTAATATGACAAATAAATAGTCCCGGATGTTGGCCGTTGAGGTGGCCGAAGCGCCGTAAGGTTTGCCCTGGGTCAGATCTGTAAGCGGTCGATCCAAACCACGTTCGAGCGAGGACGGTATTAAGCGATTATCTTGTGTGACCATATAACTTTAACCTTCAATTTGCAGAGTAAATCCCGCGGAAGGATAGAATAATAGCAGAGACTCGCCATGTGGCAAGTAGAGTGTGAGCGTTTAGGCCTCACCAACGGTTCCTGCTTGATATGAGGACGACACAAACTCTTCGAGTGCCTGGTCCCATAATGGCAGCGGCGAGAGCCCGGCGCCTGCCGAAACAAGGCATTTTAAACGGGAATTACGGGGACGCGGCGCCGGCCTTTTAAGTGAATCCATCTCGATGCCCTCGAGATTCACGCTCTTGAAACCAGCCCTGTCGAGCGCCTCACGCGCAAACTCCTCGTAACTTACGCCACTTCCTTCATTGACGACATGAAATACGCCCGGGTGGCCGAGATGGGCCAATTCTCTCAGGCGGGCGGCCAAATGCGGCGCGAAGGTGGGGGTACCATAAGCATCACTAATCGCTCTTAAAGGCTCGCCGCGACTGGCCCGGTCCACGATTGTGCTCAGGAAATTCTTCCCGCCGTCACCAAAAATGAACCCGCTGCGCACGACCACAGAACGCGGGTAACCAAGCTGTGCACGTCGCTCGCCGTCAAGCTTGGAACGCCCGTAAACGCTTTGAGGGCGCGGGTCGTCCTGCTGTGTGTAAAAACCCTCCTTGCTGCCGTCGAACACGTAGTCGGTTGAAATAGTAACGAAGGCGGCGTTAATCAAACGACTAGCTTTAGCAAGATTTTCAGGGCCAGCAGCGTTTGCGGCTGTAGCGCGTTCGGGATCGATCTCGCAACCGTCAACATCAGTCCAGGCGGCACAGTTGATCACCGCCTCGGGCTGTACCGACAGCAGCGTTGACTTCACCAACTCCTCGTTTGCGATATCAAGTGCCTGATGATCGTAACCGAAGACTTCGTCGCCGAGGGTCCTGCAGTGGCCCGTCAAAGCCCGCCCCACCATACCACCAGCCCCTGTCACCAATACTTTCAACTCGCGGAGACCTCCGTCCCATACTGTTGTTCGTAATAGTCACGATAAGCGCCGCTACGCGTTCTCGAAATCCAATCAGTGTTTTCCTGATACCAACCGATGGTCTTATTTAAACCTTCTTCCCAGGTCAGCATAGGTTTCCATCCAAGTTCGGTCTCAGCCAGGATAGGGTCGATGGCATAACGGCGATCGTGACCGGGCCGGTCTTTGACGAAACGCAGAAGCGAGTGTGGTTTGCCAAGCAAGTCGAGCAAGGACTTCACGACTTCGATATTTCGGCGCTCGTTGCGCGCGCCGAAGTTGTAGACCGCACCCGAGTTCCCCTTTTGCAGGGACAGAAGAATTCCTCGGCAATGATCGTCGACGTAGATCCAGTCGCGCACGTTAAGACCGTCGCCGTAAACCGGAATTGCCTGGTCATTCAATGCATTGGAGATTGCCAGGGGCAAAAACTTTTCGGGAAACTGGCGTGGACCATAGTTGTTTCCACAGCGCGTGATCACTGTGTCAAACCCGAACGTATGATGAGCGGCGCGCACCATATGCTCTGCAGAAGCCTTGGAAGCGGCATACGGACTGTTCGGTGCAAACGGCGACGACTCTGTGAAAAAGGCTTGATCGTCTTCAGGCAGACTTCCCATTACCTCGTCCGTGGACACTTGAACGAAACGGCGCACGCCGCGCTCACGAGCGGCATCAAGCAAAACCTGCGTTCCGATAATATTTGTTCTCAGGAATTCAGCAGCGGAGGTAATGCTACGGTCCACGTGAGACTCGGCAGCGAAATTAATGATTGCGTCCGTGTCGTCTGGCAATGCCGCCAGCACGGCTTCGCGATCAGAAATGTCGCCGCGTACGAATTGATAGCGCGGGCTGTCAATATCTTTCAGATTGTCGAGGTTGCCCGCATAAGTCAGCAGGTCATAATTCACAACTTCGCAGTCGGGGGTTTCATCAAGAATTAACCGCACGAATGCTGAACCAATGAAACCGGCACCGCCGGTGATGAAGAATTTGCGCATTGTTAGTGGTTGGCCGTCCCGTTTGCCGTCCTGTTTGCCGTCCTGTCAGTACCACCTGCGTCAGCGGGTGGGTTTCGAAAGTGTCGTTCGCGGCGGCTGAGAATAACTGGCATGACGACGCGCGCGCAAATCATTACAGGACCGAACTCGTCGGCGCGGCCTCAACGCCGCAATTGGATTTCAGCCCTTCTAGATGACATCTCATCTACCGCGCACGGTTCTGTAGTCAGGATCCCTTTGTGTAGAATGTCCCGAACTTTCCGGGAACAACTATCACATGCACTATCACTTGATTGGGATCTGCGGCACCGCGATGGCCGCGTTGGCTGGAATGCTTCAAGCGCGCGGACATCGTGTCACCGGGTCTGACGAGCACGTGTATCCGCCGATGTCGACAATGCTGGCTTCCCTGGGCGTCCCGGTGATGACGGGATACAAATCAGAACACCTGGAGCCACCGCCAGACCGCGTGATCGTGGGCAATGCAATTCCCCGCGGCAACCCAGAAGTCGAAACGACTCTCAACAGCAAACTCAGATATCACTCCCAAGCGGAAGTCGTAAAAGAACAGTTCATTCGCGGCCGGCGCTCCCTCGTGGTTGCCGGAACACATGGCAAGACCACCACCACCAGCATCGCAGCCTGGGTGTTGGACCAGGGCGGACTCGACCCGACGTTCCTCATCGGCGGCGTGGCTCAAAACTTCGGAGTCAGCTTTCGCGTTACTGACAGCGACTACTTCATCATCGAAGGCGATGAATACGACACGGCGTATTTCGACAAAGGCCCGAAGTTCATGCACTACCTGCCTGAAATCGCGATCGTGAATAACGTCGAGTTTGATCACGCCGACATTTACAAAGATCTCGACGCCGTAAAACTGGCGTTTCGCAGATTGATGAACCTGGTGCCCGGCAACGGCCGTTTAATTGCAAACTGGGACAGTCCAAACGTTCGCGACGTGGTCGCCTCGATGGGCCAGAAGCTGTTTACTCAACTGGAAACTTTCGGCACCAGTGCCGACGCAAGGTGGCGGATCAGCGAAATGGATTTTTCCAGTGAGATGAGCGCCTTCACCGTGACCCGGGACGGCGCACAGTGGGAACAATTCGAGACGCCCTTGATCGGCGACTTCAACCTGCTCAATTGTCTGGCAGTGATCATCGCGGCCGACGCCTGGGGTATCGAACGCACCCGCATCCGTGAAGCCCTGAAGTCTTTCAAAAATGTTCGCCGGCGCGCCGAAGTAAGAGGTGAGGAACGCGGGGTAACCGTGATTGACGATTTTGCGCATCATCCAACCGCTGTGCGTGAAACGCTACGCGGCCTGCGCAACCGTTATCGTGGTCGTCGTTTGATCGCTGTGTTTGAACCACGATCATGGTCGTCGCGCCTGGCAGTTTTTCAGGACGACTACGCCAACGCGTTCGCTGACGCGGATTACGTAGTGCTCGCCCAGGTCTTCGACAGCCAGAAGGCCTCGGAGAAGGGGCAAACCCTCGATACCCAAAAGTTAATGGCCGACATTTCCAGTCATGACAAACCTGCCATTGCATTTCCTGGTGCACCGGAAATAATCGAACACCTCATGCCGCAACTTCGCGAAGGCGATGTCGTAGCGATCATGTCCAACGGTGGCTTTGGCGGGATTCACGAAAAGCTGCTCGAGCGATTGAAAGAGAAAATAGTGAGCAGTGAGCAGTGAGCAGTGGCGGTGGGCAGTGGGCAGTGGGCAGTAAGCAGTGAGTAGTGAGCCGCCAGCAGTAACCAAGTAAGAGAAGCAGTGAGCCGCCGAGCTCACCGATTAGTCGTATAAGTGGAGCAGCCCCGTTAACCGCCCACCGCCCACTGCCCACCGCCCACTGCTTACCGCTCACTGCTTACTGTGATAACTTAACGCTAAATAACGACAAACATTCCGGAGGCACGATGTCCGCACTTCTTGCAAAACGTCGACTGAAGAACCTGCTGTTATTTATTCCAAACATGGTCATGTTGTGCGTACGGCTGCTTGCGGATTCTCGGGTGCCCACCACCGAACGCGCCCTCGTCGCCGGCGCCATCGTCTATGCCATCGTACCGCTCGACCTGATACCTGACATGCTGCCCTTCGTTGGACAAATCGATGATGCGTATCTAATCGCGCTGTCCTTGCTGCGGCTGATGGAGCGTACAGATCCAAAAATTGTTCGTGAACACTGGCAGGGCGGCGGCGACATCGTAGAGCTCATCGGTGCGGCTGCGATGACGGCGGCCAAGTTTTTGCCAAAGCCAATCCGCAGAGTTCTCACCTCGCGAGTCGAAGCCGCGGAGTCGCCCAAACCTCTTCTGGTGGCTCGACCGGACCCGGAGCAAGACGTTACAGAACCGAGCGCGGTAGCGCCGGACGCTAGAGTCAACGTCGGTTAAGGTCGCCGTGGTGCTATGCCAGCTTGACTCTTTGGTCGCCTCCTGGCTCCCGGCGTACCGTGCTCGGTCGTGTAGACCCAAGGTGAGCCGAACAAGCATGGGCCGCAATTCCTATATTGAGGCAGTGGAATCTTAGGCATGAATATTCTTGAACGCATCCGCCAGCGTGCCGCCGCAAACTTGCGGCACGTCGTCTTGCCCGAAGGAAACGATCCGCGCACCGTGGTAGCCGCAGCTTCATGTGTTAAGCAACGCCTGGCTCGGATCACGGTCCTGGGCGACGAGTCGACCATCCGTGAAACGGCGCAACGTGAAGGCGTGGATCTCGGTGGCGTCGAAGTGGTGGACCACCGGAAGTCGCCTGACTTCGAAAAGATGGTGTCGATGTTTCACGAGATGCGACGCGCTAAAGGGTTGATGGCTGATGAGGCCCGCACTTTAGTCATGGATCCGCTCTACTATGGAAACCTCATGGTGCGTCTGGGTAAGGCAGATGGCTCGGTGGCAGGAGCGACCAACACCACCTCACACACCGTGCGTGCTGCTTTGCATTGCATCGGCGTGCGTCCCGGATTCAAGCTCGTTTCCAGTTTTTTTCTAATGGCACTGCCGGATAGCAGCTTTGGCCTTGAGGGTGCACTGATTTACGCAGACTGCGGCGTAGTCATTGAACCCTCAGCTGCTGAGTTGGCGGAGATTGCAATTGCTTCCGCGGATTCCTGCCAGGCGTTGCTGGGCGCAACGCCACGGGTGGCTATGCTTTCATTTTCCACCAAAGGCAGTGCTAAACATCGCTTGGTAGACAAAGTAGTTGAGGCCACCAGGACCGCGAAAGCGCGAGCGCCTCAGTTGGAAATCGATGGTGAGTTGCAAGCGGATGCCGCGCTAGTGCCTGGAGTAGCACAGTCGAAAGCCCCCGGCTCGCCGGTCGGTGGCCGGGCAAACGTCTTGATCTTCCCGGATCTCCAATCAGGCAATATCGCTTATAAACTCACCGAAAGGCTCGCGGGCGCGACCGCCATCGGGCCGATTCTCCAGGGACTCGACAAGCCGGCAAACGACCTCTCGCGCGGGTGCAAAGCCGAAGATATCGTCGACGCCGTCGCCATCACCGCTGTGCAATCACAAGCTCGACAGTAGCGGCGGCCGGGATCGTCCGAGAAAAGCCCGCCACGCCGGAGCGTTCAGGCAAACCACCACCGCCCTGGCCGGCATCAAACTTCGGCAATTCCCAAACCGAAAGGCGATATCTTGTTCAAACGTTCCGCATTATTGTTTTCCATCCTCATTTCACTAGCTCTTGGTATTTCCGCACAGACGCAACAGAAACCCGCACCCAGTCCGACGCCGCCGGTTGAAGATGACACTCCCGTAAAGGTATTCACCGAAGAAGTGCGGCTGCCTGTCATAGCTGTCGATCAGTTCGGCCACTACGACCCTACAGTCGTGCCGGATGACGTTCTCATACTTGAGGACGGGGTGGCCCAACAGATAAAGAGTGTTCGGCATATTCCCGCCAACGTCGTAATAGTTCTTGATACCGGCGGCGAATTAAGTGGTCTCGGTGGACTCTCAAAGCGGACCAGCCTGACCCGGGATGTGGCTGTCGAGCTTCTAAAACGCCTCGCTCAAAACACTTCTGTCGCGGCAATGCAATTCAACAACTCAGTCACCGTAATTCAACCATGGACCACCGATCGTCAAAGTGTTCTTAAGGCATTGCGAACCAAGCTCTCATCAGGCAAACGAGCGCGTTTCGCCGATGCTGTAGCCGCGGCCGCCGAGCTTTTGAAAGATCGTCCGGAAGGGACCCGCCACGTGGTGTTCATTACAGACGGAGTAGACACACCCGGAGGCAAGATCGATCGTACACAGGCATTCAAGAAGTTGGCCGCGACCCGGTCCACCGTGCACATACTCAGTTACACGGCATTGGTCAGGGAGAAGCCCGTCAAAAAACCTGACGCCAACGCCGTCCGGCAAGTGCCCGTCTCGCGCGATCCAATTTCCAGCAATGATCCCACGCTAACGCAGGGTACCACCCGCAGTCCGGCTTACGTCATTCACAGTATTACGTTTGATCCAGCGATGAAGCGGCAGCGAAAGGCTTACGAAGCAGAGGTCAACAAGAGCCAGCAAGTGCTGACGACGCTGGCTGAAGAGACCGGCGGACAAATCTTCCTGCCTACGTCAGGCGAACAGATGGTCGAGCAAGCCAGAGAAGCTGCACGAGAGATCGGCGCAGAGTATGTTGTTACATACAGGCCAAAGCGCGCACTCGCGTTTTCATCTCCAGGCGAATACCGGAAAATTGAAGTCGCATCGCGACGGGTTGGATTGACTTTGCGTTCGCGGAAGGGTTACGTGGTGCCTTCTCAGGTGGATGAGAGCAAGCGGAATTAAGGCTGAACTTTTTAGTGGACCACGGCTTCATACTGCGCCTCGATCATCTCAATCACGCGGGCAATATCGTCGCCATCTTCATGCTTCACTAAAGAACGGGCGTGCAGCTCAGCCCAATCTTCTTTGGGCACTCGATGAAAAGCTTCTACCACTTTAGGGTCAAACTGTCTTCCAGCCCACTCGTCTAGCTCGGTCGCGGCCGCTTCGTAAGGTTTTCCCTTGCGATATACACGGTCGCTGGTCATCGCGTCGAACGCGTCAGCCACTGAAAATATTCGGGCACAAACGTCAATGTCGTCGCCGCTCAAACCCAGCGGATAGCCAGAGCCATCCCACTTTTCGTGATGCTGTGCAACCACGCGCGCTGCGCCTTCCAAAAAGGCGATGCCTCGCAGAATCTGCTGGCCGTGTGCCGGATGCTGGCGCATCAGTACCCACTCTTCGTCCGTCAACTTCGCGGGCTTTCGTAGGATCATATCCGGGACACCGATCTTTCCAATATCATGAAGCAGCGAGCCAAACTCGAGCGCTTTCATACGCGGTTGATCGAGCCCAAATTCTTTTCCAAGTCGCAGGCTGTAGGTGACTACGCGCTCCGAATGTCCGTGCGTCTCCTGGTCTCGGGTTTCCAGTGCGGCAGTCAATGCCTTGAGGGTCGAACGATAGGCGTTCTCAAGTGAGTTCAACGTTTTGTCGAGCTCGGCAGTTCGCTGTTCCACCAACTCTTCCAGATGATCCTCGTAACGCTGCTTGGCGACGATTAAATCCTGATGATCAAGCGCGCGCTTCACCACCGCTTCAACCTGGCGCAGGTCGAAGGGCTTCATCACATAATCGAAGGCCCCCAATCTCAAAGCGCCAATAGCACTTTCGACTGTCTGAACGCCGCTGATCATGACAACTACCGCATTCGGCGCGAGACGCTTGATATGAGGAATCATCTCCAGACCACTCAGTCCGGGCATAGTGATGTCGCTTACCACGAGATCAAATTCGCTCTCATTTACACGCTCAAGAGCTTGCTCGGCTGAACCCGCCGTCTCACAGTCGTATTGACCTTCAAACAGGTCCGCGAGAATCGCGGTGATCTCGGGTTCATCATCGACAAAAAGAATTCGTGACCGAGCAATATCTGGCATTTTCGGCTCCTGGGGGAATTTGAGCGGACACAACCGCGGAGACCTGGAAGACACTTAACTGTTTGGGGGTGAAGGGCCGTCAGAAGTCCTGCCCTAAAGGACAGGCAATTCTACAGATTTTGAACAACTGTGGCAAACAGGTTTTTGCAACCGCACAAGTGTTGGAATGATAAGGTTTAGCGGAGACCAGCGGCCGGTTGAGGCCCGCTTTTCTGGAGGGATGGAGGGCGCGTCTGCCGAGACTCTCCGGATGACGCGCCCAGGAGTGATTGAAGCCAGCAATCAATAACGTGCTGATCAACGTCGTTTGCGAATTCCGTAAGTGTAAACTGCCGCACCGCCGCCGCCTGCTACGGCACCGATTGCCGCGCCCTTCTTGCCCCCCGCCAGGCCGCCAATAAGCGCCCCTGCTCCGGCGCCACCGGCCGTAGTCAACTTATCGCGATGCTTCTGCCAAAAGCTTCTTCCATGGCGATGACTGTCCCCCACACAGCTCGAATGGGTATGCGAGGTATTGCCGTGGCGATGTCTAAACCTGCCGCACCGTTGGGCTGAAACCGGCACCTCCAGCATTACGAAAAATGCTAACAATATGAGTATTGAAACTAACTTCTTCATTGGTTCTTCCTTTCGACGCAAACGTCGCTAGGGGAGAGAACAGTTTTTAAAAGGGGGCTTTTGGAGGAGTGGCCGATTCTACCACAATGGGCGAACGTCTTTAAGGGTTGAATGTGAAATGAAACTTTGGGGCAACCGACAACTTGCACGTGTGGGAATTTAGATTTATAAGTTTAGCCCGACGCACGATTCGCTCTACTGGCGCGTTATCTATCTCACACAACGGATAACGCCTGTGACGTCTTAATGCCTGCCCAGTTTTATTTTCCTCCCGAAAAAGGAGCCTCTATGCCTCAGCAACGTGGAAAACCTCATGACGAATTACCTGAACCCAAGATAACCGGCTTAGGACAATGGCCGTCCGTTATTGAAAACATCAGACAGTTGGCCCGCCATCACGGAATCCCGCCCGACGAAATAGAGCCGTTCCTGCAAGCAATCATCGAAGCTAAGTCGGGGCAGAAAGAATGGCCTCACCTCTCTGAGTTTCAAGGTGCCTATGTGTCGACAGTGCTCCGGCATACAGAAGGCAACAAGCAGGCAGCGGCGCGACTTTTAAATATTGACCGCAAGACGCTTGACCGCATCATTAAGCGCTTGGTGCCGCTCATTTGGTGCGTTGAATATTTAAGTTCCACTGTCTGCGGGTTGGCCCACTGCGTCTAAGCGAAACGTCTCACCTAATCGGCCGCGTTCACTTCCCCGGTGAACGTAGCGGTGAGCACACTGTGACCAAAACAGGACGGGGATCGGGGGAGTTCTGGGCTCCATAATTGGGACGTTGGATCAAGAGTTCCTTGATTTGGTGTGTTAAATCTTCGATATATACTTGGAGGCTAGGGCAACGGGGAGACCTGGCGCCGAAGCAGGTGAGTGTACGGAGAGAATTAGGGCAGCATCGATTTATTCGAACTGCCCTCTTCATTTGCCTGTTGAGGGAAATGAAAGTCCTGGACTGGTTGGGACACGTTTCGAAAGATGATCTGATTTATTCGAGGATAGGTAGGTTGGTGCCGGAGGTCGGACTCGAACCGACATGAGTGTGACCTCGCCAGATTTTGAGTCTGGTGCCTCAACCTCTCCTTGCAGAATTCCACACAAAATGACTAATCGCTTTCTCTCCTAAGCCACTGTTCAAAATCAGTGTGTCCCGGGCGACGTCCCGACCCACCGGATGAGGGCAGTATCAGGGAGAGAATATGAAAGCTCGCAAAGGTTATGTTTACTACGCTGAGGACCGAAAGACATGGTATGCAAGGCTCACTTATACAGACAAGACAGGTAGGCGCCGCAATGTGAAAAAACGGGCGGAGAATAAAACCCTCGCCACTATAGACCCTCGAACAGGGTAAGCAGTTCAGAAGAGTTAATCTCTAACTTATATCCTTCATCTTTCTTCAGCCTGGACAGCGGAATTGTCGTGGTATCTGCCCATGCATCCTTTAAGCCTTTTCTTTGAAATACAAAGACGCCATTAACCGCAGCACGCGAGTTAGATGGATTCTCCACCAACATAGGTCGGAAAATCAGTCGCGTCGTGTTTATCTGTCGAAGTTCAATATCGGAGCATTCAGCCGAATGTGCGGATGTGGAATGTATTCTTACTCTGTCCATTTTGGAAGAATTGGTGGCACAAACGGTCGTTTGTGACCACCGGCGGGAAGGTCAGAACAGAAGCGGAAAAGCGAAGCATAAGTCCGGTTCCGGCTTCTTAACTCCTCTATTTGCGAACGTGGGATTCGGGCCGAGACTCCTCACGGCATCCTCAAAACCACATCCCAAGCCCAGCGCCCAATCTGAGCGCCGCGTACATCTTTCACTTTGGCTCGATAACGGAACTGATTACCATGTTCATCAATCCGTTTTGATTCCTTGTATTTGAGTTCTAAGGTTGCCAACCCCAAGTCCGGCAAAGCATGTAACTCGGACGGCTCCGAGAATCGGGACAGTCGGCACTCACCTCGAAGCCAGTAGCAAAACAAATCACTAATACAGAAAACACCCTCGCCCAAGTGAGAGAAGTGAGACGGTAGGACATTTATATCCTCCAGTGACTTACCAGTCACTTAGTGTTTATGTGAGTTTTCAGGTTATTGAGGTTTCCGCTGAAACGTTTACGTATTTCAGCGTGCATTGGCCATCCGCCCTTCTCAATAGCTTCAAGCTTTTCACTTTCATCGACTCTAAGAACTCCGGCCGGACCGGCTCCAAGCAGCGCTACTCTCGACGGGGCTATCCTCACCACAAGTAAATACTTCTTGCCATTTTCGAACTGTGGCAGAGTGTTATTGACCATGGTCAAGTCAACATCATCAACATTGAGGACGCCACCACCCGTAGCCAGTATAATTTCGTCGGATCCTGGAGGAGAAAAGTCTTCGGGGATCTCGGGCGGTTGAGGGCAAGTAGGACAAAAGTCTGCATGCTTCTCGGAGATCGGATCGGTGACCTGGAAGCGGTACCAAGTTCTGATACCGTAGGAGTTGTGTGGGTAGCTCTTGCTTTCGACTAGGTGCGCAACAACCAAACTAAAGTCCTTGACCGCCTCGTCAAGCGTCATATTCATACCTGGATAGTCAACGTGGTAGCCCGGGATGTCACCTTTGCGTTTCCCCTCAGCCTTCATGCGTCGCGCTATTGACTTCAGGGAGCGTTTTTCCTCCCAACCTAGAATCTCCTTTTTCTGCGTGCCCGTATTGAGCAAACCGCTGGCGCCAAGGCCAAACAAAAGAACGACGAATGCGACCGCTGCAAGTAGCTTAGTTTGCATCTAGGTTTTCCTCCCGGAGCGAAGGGTGATGAAGAGGTTCTAAAGCTGCATTGAGCTTGCAACTGTGAGAACAAAAATCAAGTTATTTCATTCATGGGTATACTATTCTGTATGCCGCGAGTCAAATCCTATCCAATCGATATAGTAAGCGCTTAAGGCGCGGTCTTTCTGCCACTAGTTGTGATATAACTCTGCCGTTCCTCGCGTGCTCTCATCCCTCTTTTCCTCGGAGGCTCACCATGAATCGAACCCTCTTAGTTTTAGTTTTGTGCGCTGTCGCATACAGCACTCCGCATCTTTTGGGTACTCGGGTTGGAAAAGGATTCTGTGGGAAACAAGCTCATTGGTCCCCGTGTTCCCTGGCTTCCTTTTCCGCTGCTTGCTCTCTCACCCATTTCATTTGGTCCGAATACGTGGCGAAATAATTGCCTATATCTTCAAGGTCATAAAACTCAGTTGGGCTTGATGAGGCGTTACCTAACACATCAAGTATACGCACAGAGGCTTTACCGCTAAGTTTACCTCCAAAAGCTCTGACTAATTGTTCTGTAGGTATAACAACTTCAGTTGCTTTATGAGACAGAACTACAGGTAGTCGTTTATTCCAGGGCTCTAATTTAAGACCCGCGTATTTATCTTTAGGAATAAAAAAAATCTTGCCAACTTCGATATCCTTCTCGACGGAATTGGATTCTTGAACGACGAGCCGCTTATTTGTTATATGGAAGAGTACACTTACCAACCGAGTCAAGAAGAAGTAGAACAAGCGATAACTCGACATTTTGATTCGATAATGAGGTTAAGTGCGGAGTACCGCTCAAAATCGACATACATTGAACCAGAACGGGAGTGTCTCTACTGCGCTACAAACGCGTATATGGCGAGTGGACATTGTACGATGTGTTACGACTCCGCATAGTTCACTCCGATTGGTTTAGCCATAAGCTCGCCTTTTCGGTTACTTCCAATTCTCGATTCGCTTCTGAATCGTCACTCGACCGGAAGTCGTCCTGACTTTCAACCAGTCCCGGCATCGTGCGAAGGCATAAACGCTATCCTTACGCTTCATTACCATGCCTTCGAGATTCAGTGCTTCAATCTTTTCAAATAAACGTTCACCGCTACCGCTAATGTGGTCGGTATAACGAACGCGTCCGGTATTATCTTTCGGCAGAATCTTCTTTAAAAGTTCTTTGCGTTTAATCAAAGGGCAACGACTCAGGTCATAGCCATCGAGGTAAAGTAAATCAAAGGCATAAAAGACAACGGCGCTTCTTGTTCGCTTTGAGCGCAGACCATCGAATCTCGGGAGACCCTTTTCATCCAAGGCGACTATCTCACCATCTAGCACGGCGGTCGTTGCTTGGATGATTTTGCCCGCGTCCTTTAGTTGTGGAAATCGTTCGTTCAAACTGTTCTGCTTGCGCGAAATGAATTGCACTTCCTTGCCTCTGACGAAACACATCGCGCGCCAGCCATCCCACTTTGGCTCAAACAACCATTGCTGACTGGAAAATGGTTTCTGGACCAAGGTCGGCAGCATGGGTTCGAACTGCCGCACCATAGGCGCAAGGATAGCGGCTTTATGCAGTTTTCTGGCCTGGGAGGGCACGACTAATTCTCCTTCCGACGGACCGGTGTCGTCAAATGCTGGCTATGTCGTCATGAAGCGCAAACCGAACTAGACAAAGGATGTGGTCAGCCTCCAGCAAGAAGGGGAAGATCTTATTTTAGACTTTTTTAAAATCCTCAGACCGCTCATTTTGGCGCGTCGACGAGAAATTTCTTTTTTTAAAGGGCAGGAAGATACTTGTAGGCCAAATCAGCCGTGGAGAGGACTCCCATAACGAGGCCGATACCAGTAACCAAATCCATTGCGGCAATTGCACCACCTACCGCCCCTTATTCGCTATGTGCGGGTAGTCTTTGTGTACAGGCTTTACAACAAGGTCGGGGATGATGACGAAGAAAGCATAGAAGAGTGGGCGAAGCGCATGACACTGCGCAAAAAATTCAGAAAAATTTTGGAGATGGTCTGTGAACTCCTCCTTACTATAAAGACGTCTATCATACCCCTGAGACAACTCGCCCCTTCGCGCATGCGCAGCGTGATGCTTTCATCATCCTGCAACCTCAGTCAAAATCTCTCTCCTAGTGGGGAGATGGGGAGATAGGGGAGATAGTTTGGGGGGAGTGAGGCCAAGGTAAAAGTCTCGTGCTAGCTGTTTGGAAGACCTCCCCGACCTCCCCGACCTCCCCCAAGTGGTCTAAGCTTGGCGAAAACAAGGGGGCTTGACAAGCAGTTTATAGTTGCCGCTGCCGAATGTGTTCCGGTATGTGTTCCAGGACCAGAGAGGCTCAGACGTTAACTCGGGAGAAAGCGGTCAGCCCTTGGTGGATTTTGGAGATAGTGCTTTTAAAAGCGACTGAAAGTCGCTGGTGCCGGAGGTCGGACTCGAACCGACATGAGTGTGACCTCGCCAGATTTTGAGTCTGGTGCGTATACCAATTTCGCCACTCCGGCGTTGCAGGGAAAGGATGATAAGGCGAGTTGTGGCGGAATCGCAACCGAAGACCGCGGACGGCTGACTGATGTCGTCCGTCCTATCTGATTCTCATAGATGGGTCGCCAAGGAAGATCCATGTGCGACTAACGTCGCGATCCGCGCTTCCAATCTTTGCTTGGCGAATGGCCTCACCCAACGTGATCGGTTCATTGCCAAAGAGCTCCTGATAAAGTGTTTTACTCACGTCAAACTGTGGGCGAGGCTCGGTCATTCCCGAAGAAGCCCAAACTGCGACCGCGCCCCCAGTGTTCGCTCGAAGTAGCGATTCCGCCAAACTCTCGCGGCTTGGATTCTGGTAGTACGCATTCAAGCACGTCATCATTAGAAATACAGGCAGTCGCGAACCGTTCTGATATGCGCTTGCGTCGGTAGTGCTAAGGATCGGCCCACCGGTCCACACTTCAACCGAACCGTGACCCAGGTAATTAACTACGTAGGGTCCTTGGTTGATGGCGTCCACAATCTGATCGTGCACTGTCGAGGTCGCGTTGTCGCCGCGGAAAATCTTTTGAATTCCAATTCCAGTGGGCAGCAGTGCGCCTAACTCATTCGTTGCGGCTTCGAAGTCAAAATTCGTTTTCGCGTCGGTCTTGTCGGCGACCATCAACGCGCTTTGCATCGTGTTGGACGGCAAGTAGCCCACGATCTTCGAAATCATCGTGTCCAGTTCGGCAGGCGTGCGGGCGGGCAAACGTCCGATCGCCATTTCCCCAATGCCGTCGTCATCGAAATCTACGAACCAATCGTCAGAAACCGTTTCCATTACGGCAGTGTCGATCAAACGCACCGGCACCAGGTCCTTTTCGAGGTTGCCGAGATAATTTCGTGGATCGTAACTGCCATCTCCGGCGAGCAGCACGAAGCGCGGCGCTTTGGCCCAGTTAGTTCCAGCCCAATTTAGGAAGTCGCGAAGCGCCCGTGGCGTTGGAGCGCCGAAGCTGAACTCATCGTAAACATCTTCAATGGCAACAACCGCAACCGACAGTCCCTGACTGCGTCGCAACTGAGCAAGGGGCTCCACACTATCGCGGAAGTTTCCCGGGGCTATGATCACAAGGTCCGCGCCCTGAGTGCTCGCGTTCCAGTGAGAGGCTTCGTTGCGCGTTATTGCAAAGGGCTGCACGGCAGCCTGCTCCGTCACCGCGAGGAACGTGCGCGTGTCAGGGGTGTTAACACTGAATGCATATCCGCCGCGGGCTTTTTCAATTTTTGGATTAAAGACCTTCACCGCATTCGGATCGGTGATATCCAACAGAATGATACGCGGAAGAGTGAAGCCGGAAACGCGTGCACGGCCTCGGACGGTAAACTGCAATTGATTGTTTTCTGCCTCGTAGGTATGCGCGTAAGTTAAGCGCAAGTAATCCACCAGGCTAATACCGCTTGTGCGCTCGAGCGTTATCGTGTTATCGCCTTCGCGCAATGCACCAACACTAATCGGGAACCTCGTCACCTTGTTTGAAAATCCCGAGAAGCTCATCGTACCTACTTCGTTACCGTTCAGAAGAACTCTTACTGCGTGATCCTGAAGCACCGCGCCTTGCAGCGCCACTTCCAGCTGCGGACTTGTTATATCGACGGCGTCCAGGTGTCGAATCGAAAGTGTCTGCGAGACGGGCGTGGTGTTGATTACGCGCCCGAAGAAGTTTTCCGTATCGCCGTTTAACAGGGACGAAACATGAATCAGACGCTCTCTACGCTCGACTGTGTAGTCGAAGTTGCGCGCACCCCCAATCGCACCGGTCACCTTCAGGCTCTGCGGACTTATCCTGCTTCCTTCGGTTGAAGCTGAAATCAGCCAGTACTGACGTGTGTCCGTGGATGGCGTATTGCTGGCGACACCATAAAACTCTATTGAATCGCCGACAGAGAGGGCACCGCTGTTGTTGCTACTATTAATTCTGATGGGAACCTCGATGCCGTCAGAGTAGAGTTGCAGGTTCTTCATGTCTGCGTTTGCATCCAACCCGCCTGCTACGAGCGCCGGTTGGGCCACGCGATACCAGCCATCGGTACGAACCGCAAGCTTCACCGCGGGCATGCCCGCCAAAACCTTCTGCTGCTCGATTGAAGTCAGATTTGTCGTCGGCGCCTTCGAGAATAGCTCGGGCACCTTGTGCGATTTAGCCGACCCTTCTAAGTCGGGTAAACGGCGAGTCGATCTCGAACCGTAGTCATCATCTAAGACAGAAGTGATCGGTGTGGAAACCTCACCCGATCCCCGTGCAGTCGCCCATCCCCTTTGGGAAGTTGCTGGGCCAGTCTGTCGGAGAGCGTGATCGTTCAACTCGTTGAGCAGCAACGTGCGCTCAAACTTAGAAGTCTTCCCCCGCCGGGGCGAACCAGGTGTTTCAGGTGTTGGAGCAGCGGCACGGTGCATCGTGGAAGTGCCATTGAGATCGAGGTCTTCCAGATAGTAGACGGAGTCGGATGTGCCGTGCGGATCAAGCCAGGCGTAGGAATCACCTGCTGTCATCGGCGCGCGCGCACTAATGATGAACGCCGAGCCTGCGATGATGGATGGATTAACAAGAACGCGGCGGCCGTTCCTTTCGCGGTACAAGTTGAAACCTAAATTGTCGACTTCGTAACCGGTGCGCCATTCAAGCAAAACGCCCTTATCGGTGCTCGTGGCGCTGAACTCAGACATATCAACTGAGCTGGTTCCGAGATCAGCGACTGTATTCCCAAGAAGGTCATCACTTGTGCAATCGCACCAACTGGCATAAATACGTTCCGTCGACATTATGTTGACGCGAGCGCCGTAAATTTCAGTGTTGGTTTCGGTATTGAGAGGTCCTTGCTCTGTTCCCCAAGTCGTCATTGCATCGGTGGATAGCTTCCAATAAATTCCCCCGCTGTTGGGAACCCCACTCGTAGTGCGCACGGTATAAACAACATATATAGCGTCTGTGCTCTCCTTGGTAGCTAACTTAACGCCCACCACGCCTCGGCTGTCATCGGTAAGAACATTCCCTTTCGCGGTCCAAATGGCACCGTTAAACGAAGCGGTCCTAATGTCGTCAGTGCCGTCGTTGAGGTCATTGAGGCTATCGGACTCGGCAGCGTATGCCAGATAGATGGTGCCGGTTGACTTATTGAGGGTTGCGCCGAAAGGGGCATCATAATCTGTATTAACAGGGGCATTACTATCTATGTCCACTGAGAGCGCACTGGTGGTCGCCCACGAATTCAATGCATCGCTATAAATGTTGTACTCGATGTCATCCGTTGATAGATGATTTCTCATAGCCATTATGTTCCCGGCGGATAGCGGCATGAGAATAAGCCAGTCGTTAAACCCTCCAAAAGCGGTTGCGCCATTGCCGGCTTCCGACCAGCTCGCTCCGTTCTCGCATGTAGCAACACACTTGACTACAAATGAATCAGCATCATCCAGAATGCCCAAATAGAGATCGCCATCGGTGCCCCTCGTGATCGAGGGGGTACTTGACTCAACTGTGAAACTCCCTCCTCGATTGGTGCTTGTCGCGTCGGTGACGTTGACTGGCCCACTTATGGGAGTGAATGCGTCCAAAGAAGTCGTGTCGAGACGTTGATAATAAAGATCGTCTGTAAGACTGTTGGCAGTCACAATGTGAATATTGGGATCGGAAGTGTTTCCGGGTGTCCATTGGTCGTACCAAACTGCAATCTTAATGCAGTCGGTTTGAGCATCTACAGTGAGCGCGGATCCCCAACTAGTGCCGCCGTTAATCGTCTTGCTATAGACACAGGAGCCGTTGTTATCCCTGTAAAACGCGTAACCATTTTGATCGCTTGTAAAGACCACCGTCGGACTACTGCCATTGTGGCTGGTAACCGCAGGACTTGGAGATAAATCGATTGCTACCTCGGCAGCTAACACCCTGTGGACCATTATCAGTGCTGCAGAAACGCCTAACATCCCCAGCGCCACGCAGAGGTGCTTGCGGAGGTGCGATAACCGCCGTCGTTGCTCCATAGAAATCCCTTGGCCGCGACCACATTCGCCTGAGAACGAGTTGCGCACCAGTGCTGCTAAGAATGTTGAAGACGCTCGTGCCTTTTTCATGGGACAGCCACACAAGTGTTGGTGAACGCAGAACAGGTACAACCTGCAGCACAACTGTTGGGACCGTTGGGAACGCAAGCTCCGCTACAACTCACATTCGCCAACGCGGTCGGGGTATTGATGCTCGTTATCAATGGAATCAGCACCACAGCGATGCCCAGACGCCGCACGACTGCACGCCTCGAAAGATCAATCGACAGCGGAATCTCTTCCTGGCCGTTGTCCAGCAAGTGGTCGCGGTTTAGTTGCTTGATTGCAAGATAAATGACGTCTTCGTCAAACCCCGCGTCCAACTCTCTGTTAAGCACGGCGGCAAGCGCAGAAACACTCCGTCGCCCATCGCAGTTCTTCCAGACTAAGGCAGCGGATGGATTCAGGCAGTGGGCCTTGTTTCGTTCGAGATCGTAAATGAGCAGTTCACCATCAACCTCTTTGGTGATGATTCCTTCACGACGAGCTTTTGGTAGAAATCCCGAAGGCGCTTTCATGTGAAAACGGTTTTACCTTCTCCTCGCTTCTCGAATCGGCGGTTGGTTCTTCCGGGGGAGGAAGAGCGAGGCTCACTATCCCAACCTTTGCGATCTTGCTACCGACAACTATGGATTGCTGAATAGTTGTCTTCGCAGCTGGATTGATTGTTTTGAACGCGGAGGAAACTAGCACTGTCCAAAATAAAGGTCAATGCCTTTCAGCAAAACTACTAAAGCGGGTTTATGCAAGATCTCAAGCAGCACTCCACCGCTTAAAGTCCTGTGTCTTTGTCCTTAGATCAATGCGAGATTTAAAGAAGGGTCGCAGTTGGGATGTCTCGACGCGGCGGTTCTACGGCTTCATTTACACTTGCCTGAGTTACCGCAGTCAGGATTTTGTGGGCAGCAGTCCGCGTCGCTAGCACAAATCTGGTTTTTACAACCCGGGCTGCCTTGTGCCAGCGCGGTGGGGGCGACAATGGAAATTATCAAAGGTAGAGACAGCGTCACTCCGAAACGTCTCACCAATTCTCGCCGGTGCATTCCAGTCAGAGGCGAAGGTCTTTCCGGTACTTTTTCCAATAATTGAAATCTCGTTAGCTGGTTCAATGCCATCCAGACGACTTCCTCAGGTACCGCGAAAGAACTTTCTTTTTCGATAAGTTTCCTGAGCTGGTGTACATCACATTTGCCGTCGCAATTTTTCCACACGAGTGCGGCGGTCTGATTGAGGCAATGCGCCTTATCAGAGTCGAGATCGTAGATCAAAGTCTCGTCAGGCAATTCTTTGACGATCAGATTTTTGGTTCGAGCAACCGGGAGAGGTTGCTGCGATTCATGGACTATCTCCATCGATAAGTTTCTCAATCATTCTGGGCAAGAATGATGGGCGGCAGTTTATCATATTATCCATTAGTTGGGGCGAAAATGTTCGCTGTCGCACTATGTTGGGGCTGTGCAGGAAACTACAAAACCTCAATCAATGTCCGACATGCTTTCAGCTTGTCGTAACCCCGCGTCAAACCAAACTCTGGGCCCAAGAAGTATTGTACTCCAATGTCCGACATGCTCTCAGCTTGTCGAGAAAATTTACGACTGCCGAATAATCAAACTAGTGCGAGCCTTATTCTTTGACGGGGATCATCGCGACTGTTATGTTTCGCTCTTGCGAACGTGAAAACTAAGAACCCATTAGCGTCAGAGTCCGGATTCAACATCGTCTTAGGCCAAGCCTCATCTGCAGCAGTTTCGATGCAAGGTTCTCGTGCTCGTGCGTCTGAAAGCAGTGGCTCGTCCGCCAGCCCGCCCTTGAAGTGGGCGGGCGGCAAGCGTTGGTTGGTCCCACACCTTGAGCGCCTATGGCGGCCGCATTCACACCGCCGTTACGTTGAACCATTTTGCGGAGGGCTGGCGGCGGCACTGGGACTGGAGCCAGATCGCGCCCTGCTAAACGACGTCAATCCCCATCTGATAAACTTCTACACGCATCTTCAGCGCGGCCTCGATGTGACAATCGAGATGGAAAACGACGAGCAAACTTTTTACAAGAACCGCGCTCGCTTCAATGAACTGATCAGCTCCGGGAAAGCATCCGGAAGCGAAGCCGCGCAGCTCTTTTACTACTTGAATCGCACAGGCTTCAACGGCCTATGCCGTTTCAACCAAAGCGGTGAATTCAACGTGCCGTTTGGCACCCACAAGTCGATTAATTACGCCGACGACTTTTCCGCATTTCGAGGTGTGTTTCGCGAATGGGTATTCTCTGCCGGGGATCTCGCGGCCATTCCGGTGAAACCAGACGACTTCATCTATGCCGACCCGCCTTACGATGTCGAGTTCACGACCTATAGCAAGGACGGGTTCGATTGGAACGATCAGGAACGCGCTGCGGAATGGCTGGCATCCCATCCCGGACCGGTCGTCCTTTCAAATCAGGCGACGAAGCGAATCGTCAAGCTGTACAAGCGACTCGGGTTTCAACTCAGGTATCTCGCTGGTCCAAGGCGAATTAGCTGCACCGGTGATCGAACAGCAGCGAAAGAGGTTTTAGCGACCAGGAATTTGAAGTAACGACGCCTCTTTGGAGTGCGCCGGCCCGGCGGCGCTTTGGTCCAACCTTAAAAGCCTGTGGGGTTAATGTTGCGCAACGAAACGGCGCCAGGCCGCCGCGGGCCAAAGCGCCGACAAGGCGGCGCACTCCAAGGAGGGGCCTTTTGCGATTGTTCATTGGAGGTCATGAATGCAACTAATTAGAGGTTTACTCGTCATCACTTGTGCGCTCTTCCTGCTAACACCAGCGGCCTTCGCGCAGGACGCGGCCACCACGAAAACACTCCACGATCTCTTCGCTCAAGAGTGGGAATACGATCTTCAGCAGAGTCCCACGCGCGCGTCTTCATTGGGCGACCGTCGCTGGAATGATCGCTGGGGCGACCGCAGCCTCGCAGCCATCAAGTCGCGACACGAGCACGACCTCGACGTGTTACAGCGTCTCGCAAAGATCGACCGGGCAAAACTCTCAGCCGCGGACCAGTTGAATTACGATCTGTTCAAGAAGGAGTATGAAACCGACATCGAGGAGTACAAGTATCGCTGGTATCTGGCGCCTTTGAATCAGCGTGGCGGGATTCAAAGCCAAAACGAACTGGCCGACTCGCTGCGCTTCGAAAGTATCAAAGACTATGACGATTGGATCGCGCGGATGAATGCGTTCCCAGTCTACATGGACCAGACTATCGCCTTGATGAACGAGGGAATCAAAGCGCGCGTAGTGCTGCCGAAAGTAATCATGCAGCGCGTGCCCGCTCAAATCGACAAGCAGATTGTCGATCAGCCCGAAGACAGTCTCTTCTACAAACCGTTCAAGCGGTTTCCTGACGCTATTCCTGCTGCAGAGCGTGAACGGCTGTCACGCAGTGCGCAAACGGCCATCAGCACAAACATCATTCCGTCGTACAAACGCTTCAAGAAGTTTTTCGTCGATGAATACCTGGCCGCGTCGTTTGATGAGGTTGGCGCCTGGCAACTCCCGCAGGGCGAAGCGATGTATGCACACATGGTCCGGAAGTACACGACCACTAATGTGACGCCGCGTGAGGTCCATGACAAAGGTATAAGTGAAGTCAAACGCATTCGCGCGGCTATGCACGAGGTAATGAACCAGGTTGGCTTCAAGGGCACCCTCGCTGAGTTCTTCACATTTCTCAGGACTGACAAGCGCTTCTATTACGACACGCCCGCAGAGTTGCTTGCGGCTTACCAGGCGATGTCCAAGCGAATCGATCCAAACCTGGTGAAGGTTTTCAGAAAATTGCCGCGTATGCCTTACGGCGTTGACGTGATCCCCGCGGCTGTGGCACCGGATACGACGACGGCTTATTACCGGCAACCTTCCGCCGACGGTTCGCGCGCGGGAACTTATTTCGTGAATCTCTATAAGCCTGAGTCGCGGCCCAAGTGGGAGATGATGGCGCTCTCGCTGCATGAGGCGGTGCCGGGCCATCACCTTCAGATCGCGCTGGCCCAGGAGCAGGGCGACATTCCCAATTTCCGCCGCTTTGGTGGCTACACAGCTTTTGTCGAAGGCTGGGGACTCTATGCGGAATCGTTGGGTGAAGACATGGGACTGTATGACGATCCGTATGCGAAGTTTGGGCAACTCACTTACGAAATGTGGCGCGCGGTGCGTTTGGTTGTTGATACGGGAATGCACCAGATGCGCTGGACGCGGAAGCAGGCGATAGATTACTTCATGGAGAACGCGGCCAAACAGGAATTGGATATCGTCAACGAAGTGGACCGGTATATTGCCTGGCCCGGGCAGGCGTTGGCCTACAAGACGGGTGAACTGAAGATAAAGGAACTACGCGCGCGTTCACGGCAGGAGTTGGGAAGCAAATTTGATATCCGCGATTTTCATGAAGTGGTGCTGGGATCGGGCGCGGTGCCGCTAGATGTGCTGGAGAGGAATGTTGTGCAGTGGATCGCGACGAAGAAATAGACAAGCCACAAACTTTACACGCGCCCATGATGTAAGCCCTCCACCCGCCCTACTCGCGGGAGCGAGTTGCAATAAAGAAACTGAGTGAATCACCGCTGAATCGCTTTGTTGAATGTGCTCGGTCCGTTGATATTTGCGCCTCAGCAAAAGCCTCAAAAATCTGGCCGCGCTAGCCATTCTGTGATACCGTACGCCCCCTAATCGGTAAGTTTTCTTCACTCACTCTACCCACGGGGGGACCCCCATGTTCGACTGGTTTCCGAAATATTCCGCTCCGGCATTAGTTCTCTTGCTTAGTATCGCGTTGATCTTGTCGGGAGTCTTTTACTCCGCCTGGTGGGGTCCGTTCGCTACTGGCGTAATTATTGGCGTTCCAGCCTATCTAATCCTCACGCTGATTTCTCACCTCTTCATCAAGAAACTTGGCGTGGATGAACAACACGGTCTTAAACTTATCCCTTGGGTTGCATTCATCACCACGGTGCTTATCGCGATTGTCGCGCGCCAAGTGTCACTAAACAACGTCGCGTGGCCCATTCACCTTCAGACCCCAAATTTCTTTCACCCGAAGAGTTTTTTCCTGATATTGATCGTCATTTTTCTAATAATGCTATTGGTTGCCTTCGGTCGCTCGCTAAGCCGCGGTGAAGGTGTTGCCATTGAGAGCCATTGGGGCGGTCTTGGCGGTGGAATTGGCGGATTCAGGTTATCAACTCCGCTCATTTATTTGTTAGGGATCCTTTCTCTCCTGGTGCTGATGGCGGCGATTGGCTGGCAGGTTTATGGGCCGCCGCCAAACGCGCAAGCTTCAGGGTCACCAACTCCGACGCCCACTCCGACTCCTACGCCGACTCCTACGCCGACTCCGCCGACAGCAACCACGCCGGCGCCGTTAACATCGGCTCCAGGATCGGGAGCAACCCCAACGCCAAGCGTCAACAGACCAACACCAACAAATCCTTAGTCATCAATCACAATGTCTTTCCGCGTCAAAACTCTGGCCGAGCCTTTTTCCGAGCATGCCAAAGCTGAGCCCCCAATCCTGGCGCAGTCGGCTGAGTACCAGCGGCTTCGATTCGATCTGGAGAGATATACGAAGGGCGAGATCCTCGGACGATCCTATTTGATTGGCGGCCACCGCGGTTCTGGCAAAACCATGATGGTCCACCATGCTATTGAGGAACTAATACGGCGTTCTCAGGGACTGCCAAATCGCCCTCTGTTTGTCCGTCTCCATGGACCGGATCTCTTGCCCCCGATATTGCTGGAAGAAAAACAATCAGAAGCACCGCCGGCATCGCCCGCTGCTGCCGATGCGGCTGCAAAGGAAGACAAGGCGGCTGCACCCACGCCTGGCACAAAACCTGATGCGACAAAAAAACCAGCACCCGCTGCGAAACCTCGAACGGCAGACGAGACGGAACTCGAGGCTGTCTTGATCCAGATGGTGAAGGCGCTCTACCGGCACGTCAGTAGTGAGTATCGTCGTTGTTATCGGGAGGAGATTCTAAGGCGGAGCGATAGTGTTGTTAGAGACGATCTACTGGAGGTGGCGGCGCAGTTTGATTTTGAGCTGACTGATTATGTAACCCCGGCGAGGCTCAGGACCTTTTGGCATCGAATTAATGCATTTCGTCGCGGAATACTCTTCAATGTCGATCGCTCTGCGTATAAGGTTTATTCGCCGTCGGCACCAGAATCTGCTTCGGGCGATCTCTCCACTCCATCGCCCATGGTCGCAACCGATACGGGACTACAGGAGATTTTAGTTTTATCGGCCTTAAGTGAGGCGTATCGGATTACCTCGGGCAAGCTGGAAGATATTTCCCGCCGGCTGAGTTCGGACAAAGACACTCGCTCGAGTTCCATTAGCACTGCCTACGAACTGAAAAATCTTTTGGCTCCGGTTGCCGGTTTGCTCAGTGGAGGATTTGTGGGTGTATCTGTCGGTTCCACGAATCCATTTGCCGCAGTACTCCTCGGATTGCTGACTGGAGGAATCGTTTCACTCGTTTTCTCTTATAAGAGCGAGCGGACTCGTAACCGCGAAGACACTCTTGAGAGCATCTTCACGAAAGATCGTTCAGTAACGACTTTGTCAAGCGTAGTCCCATTACTTGTCGATCGTTTGAAAATGATCGGTCTCGCTCCGATCTTCGTCATTGATGAGCTGGACAAGGTAGAGAACCTGGAAAGCAGGATGACAAACCTGGTCCGTCATCTTAAGTTTTTAGTGACTGAGAATTCGTTTTCCTGTTTTCTGGTTGACCGGCGATACTTCACGTATCTCGATCGCCAATCAACGCAATCGGCATATGCGAAAGAATACACCTATTTTTCTAACCGACTGCTCGTTGTCTATAGTCCCGCAGAACTACGTAATTTTGTCACCAAAGCGATTGGCTTCGTGGCTGGCGGCGTTCCCATTACAGCCCTACCGGCTGCCGAAAAGCAGGAACTGGACAAACTTTCGTATGTCCTGCTGTTCCGCGCTCGGATGCACCCAATCGATCTGCGACGCCAACTGGATAACCTGACGGGAACCTTCGCTCTGGCAGAACGTCTTCCTTCACCGCGTTACCGCTTCGAAATTCTGATACAAGTGGCTATTGAGTGGCTGCTTGACGGTGACGATGTTAAGACACGACTCAATGGAAGCCCTCACTATCGCCAGGTTATTTACGATGCGATGTACTACGTCCCAAGATTATGGGAAGACGCTGGGTCCGACAATCCGCAAGTGCCGGGGTTTTATGACTTCAGGACAAATGAGAAGGAACGAAAACCGGGACTCGTTTTGGATGAGAGTAAATTTGCCGAATACCTGGAATCGCGAATTGCAGTGGAGGACCGGCCTAAAAACAGCTCTCAGCCGAAGGTGGCCGGAAAGGGACCGCGAGCTGCAGCACGCCTGAGCGGAAAAGATTTTGAGTTTCTGATGAGCAAGATTCAGGAGTTGCTGAGGTTTCTTTGTCACCCGCAGCAACTTATCGCTGAGATGCAGCGCGGACCGCGAACGCCACCTCCCGATTTTATCTTAAATGAGATACCGGATGAGAGAGCCTTCCGATTGATGATCCAAAAAAATAATGAGCCCCGCTACCAGTGGCTCTACGACGTTAGCGGGAGCTACCTCCGTACTCGCGAAGCCGAAGAAATCATTAGAGAGGCGGGAGACGCGGTTACATATATCAGGACCTTCATGGCCGATCTCGCCGAAGTAGGAATTACTGGTGATCTGCAAACCCTGGCCACACTAAACATCATTCCGAGACCCTCCGAGTTAGAGCAGAGGGTGATACCCGCTTTAAATCGGCTTGACGAGTTAAGCGCCGGCGGCAACGATTACCCGGACATGAGTGTGGATGCGGACGTAGTGCAAGAGTTTAAAACCACGCTGCAGGATTTCGAGCCGAACATAAGTGCCGCACTCCTATGCGCAGCCGTTTTTGCGCCAGAGATATCTCTATCCCTTCCGACTCCGGGCCTAAGGCTGACGGTCGCACTTCGGGAGGTCAGCCAGGCTTTAAAACTTACCGCCGTTCCTGAAGACCTGGCCAAGCTGAAATACTTACTTTCCTCGGTACCTGGTCCGCCCTTGGATCCTGAAAAACCCTTCGATGAAATTATCAACGTCGTCAGCCAACGAGCGAAAGCGGATAAGGCAACGGATGAAACCGCGAACATTATTGTCGCCGACGCCTGGGGCCGTTACCGCGATCGTTTCAGCAAACATTTCCAGGAGGGCACGACTAAATTCGATACCGATTACTTCGATGTCTTCACGTTCATAAGAAAGGGACCCGGGGGCGAGTTGAATAGCGACTTTTCAGCCATAACGGCGCGTGTATGGTCCAAGCAGTTGCTTCTATCGCTTCTGGAAAATGAGCTTCCGCCGTGGATGCCAGTAGCTGCTGCACTTAAGCTGGGACTATTCGAACTTGCGGAGAAATTGGCAGTTAAATCAGGAACTTCCGATCCGTTGATGGGCCAATGGGTGGAAGATACGCACCGCTGGCTTAAGACTGATACTCAACGAACCAATGCACTCATAATTCGTCTTGAACAGATGTCGACTCCGGATAGTTGGCACGTATCTTTAACGAACGGAGCCGCAATTTTCGCCATTAACGAAGTGGCTAGTTTCCTGAAAGAGCTTAAACGCCTGCAGATCGCTACGTTAGCCGCCGACTATCATCTACAGCTCATCGCCATCGAACTACCTGCCAAGACGGAGATGTTAAGTAAAGTAGCCAGCCTTTCGCCCGCGCGAGCGTTGACTACAATTTCGTCAATGTCTCCCCCGAAGGAGCTCGAAGAGTTACTGAAAACCTGCAAACTCAGCTATTTCGTGACGGAGCCGATTACCAACATCCCGACCGGATCGATTCCTATTGTAGTGGCGCCGAAGACAATTGATGAGTTGATTGAAGTTTCACTTCGAAGCCCCTCAACTACTCCAACGCCCTAAGAGATCCAGGCAGCATTACTAAACCCATTCCCGCACTTTTCAACACAACCTGATATAGTTTGCGCAATCTCCGTTCGTCTTTGGCAGATGCAAATGCAAAACGCTGCACCAGTTCTTAGCTACAAATGAGTGATAAGTCGCGACTCGTTTTCTCGGCCGACCTCATCCATACACAAGGACGATTTGTTTCCGGCGCGAGCGTCCTGTGCGACGAGGGCGGGCGAATTGAAGCTGTTGCCGGCATCGACGGCGTCGAAGTTAATTTTACGCGTCGGGCAATGTTGCCCGGTCTCGTAAACGCTCATTCGCATGCATTCCAACGCGTAATTCGCGGCCGCACCGAATACCGAACGGCCAACAAGAAAGACAGTTTCTGGACGTGGCGGGAGATGATGTACAGCGCCGCCGCGCGCCTGACGCCCGAAGACCTTTACGACGCGTCAAGGATGGCGTTTCTCGAGATGGCGCTCAGCGGCATCACTGCCGTCGGTGAGTTTCACTATCTGCACCACACGCCTGAGGGCAAGCCTTACGACGATCCAAACCTGCTGGCGAAAGAAGTTGTACGGGCAGCGCAGGACGTGGGCCTGCGAATCGCGTTGCTGCGAGTTGCTTATGCGCGTTCGGGGTTTGAGACAGAAACAAATCCGCGGCAAGCTCGGTTTATTGAGAGCGATCCAGAAGTTTACCTGAAACATGTCGACCAGTTGCAAAGCGATCTGGCGAGCGCGGCAGGTGAGGCGTGGGCAGGTTTGGCTCCGCATAGTGTGCGGGCAGTGCCTCTGGATTACCTGAGGCGAATCATTCAGTTTGCAAACGAGCGGCGGTTGATGGTCCATATGCATGTCGCAGAACAGCCGGCCGAAGTTTCCGCCTGTATTGCTGAATACGGAAGATCGCCGGTGGCGTTGCTGGGAACGGAAGGCTTGCTGAGTGAACGCTTCACCGGCGTGCATGTGATTCACGTTACTCCCAAGGCTGTCGGTATGTTGGCTTCCTCCGGCGCGACGGTTTGCGCTTGTCCGACTACGGAGAGAAATCTGGGAGACGGTGTCGTTCCGGTCGATGAGTTTTTCAAACAGGGTGTGCCGGTGGCTTTGGGAAGCGATAGCCATGTCGAGATCGATTTGTTGGAAGACGCTCGGGAGCTGGAGTATCACCTGAGACTTCAGAAAATGGAGCGCGCTGTACTGGCTGGACCAGACGACGAAGGACGCTCAGCCCTTGCGGCCCGGCTGTTTGAATGCGCCACGGTGAAAGGCGCAAGCAGTATTGGCGCGCCGGTGGGAATCCTGGGGCCCGGCCACGTGGCAGACTTCTTTACAGTAGATCTCGATGACCCATCGATTGCCGGGGCCTCTCCTGACGACTTACTTTCGAGCATCGTGTTTTCGCTCTCGCGAACAGCGGTTAAGGATGTGGTCGTGGGCGGAAAGCGGATCGTCGAAGATGGAAGACACGCGCAGCAGGAAGAGATCGTCGAGAAGTTTAATGCATTGCAGAAGAAGCTGTGGGATTGAAGCGTCTCCTTGGAGTGCGCCGCCACGCGGCGCTTTAATCTTCGGCGGCTTGACGCCGCTATGGTGACTAGACTCAGGCGAAGCGTGGTCGCGCCAAGCCGCGACCGGCCAAAGCGCCGACAAGGCGGCGCACTCCAAAGAGACGCCCAAATTAAAGATGACTGTTAAAGAAACACTCGCCCAATTGGTGGCAATTAATTCGGTCTCGTCACGCTCGAACGTCGAGATGTGCGACTACCTCGCGAAACGTTGTGAAGCGCTGGGTTTCGCAGTCAAACGACTTCCCTACACCGACGCCGTCGGCATCGAAAAAGTAAATCTCATTGCCGTCGCCGGAACTGAATTGTCAGGTACGCCCGAAGTGGAGTTGGCCCTCGTGGGCCATACAGACACCGTTCCATTCGACCCAAATTGGAAAGAAGCTCTGACGTTGACCGAGAAGGACGGGAAGCTTTTCGGCCGCGGCGCATGTGACACAAAGGCATTCATTGCTGCAACCTTGTCAGCCGTTGCGAACCTCGACCTGAGCAGACTAACCCGACCGTTAGCTTTGATTTTTACAGCCGACGAAGAGATCGGATTGATCGGCGCCAAGCGTTTGGCAGAAGCTCGGGCCCTGCGTACGCGTTACGCGATCGTTGGCGAACCCACATCTTTGCGTCCAATGCGTGGCGGCAAAGGCTATTGTCTGGCCGAGGTCATCGTGAAGGGCCGCGAAGCTCATAGCGCCTATCCTGCATTAGGATCTTCCGCGGTAGTTGGCGCCGCGCGTTTGATTACCCGGATTGAAACTATCGCTGGTCAGATGCAGAGTGACCAGCACGCGGCCTTTGATCCTTCGTTCACGACTTTGAATATTGGTCTCATACGCGGCGGCACTGCCAAGAACGTGATTGCAGGCGAGTGTAAGTTCACTCTTGAGTGGCGACCGATCCCGGGCCAGGGGGCTGAAAAACTTTTGCAGCTTTTGTCAGCGGCCATTGAAGAGGAGAAAAACTGCGATCCCGGACTTGTGTTTGAAGTGGATGCCGGTCGCACTGATGAGGGCTACGAAACCTCTCCCGATTCCCAGCTGGTAAAGCTACTTGAAAAACTGAGCCGACAGCCTTCAGGCACCGTCGCATTTGGGACCGAAGCCGCTCAGATGACTGCGCTCGGAGCGGAGGCGGTGGTGATTGGGCCGGGAGACATCCGCGTCGCGCACCGGACCGGCGAGTTTGTTCCTATTGAGGAGCTTGAGCGGTGCGTGGAGATCTTGAAGGAAGCGATCCGGGCTCTGTGTTTGTAATGGTATTTCTAATGAGAGTCTGCCTAAGTGGCGCCTCCTTGGAGTGCGCCCTTGGAGTGCGCCGCCTTGGAGTGCGCCGCCTTGTCGGCGCTTTGGCCCGTGGCGGCTTGGCGCCACGTTCCTTGCCAGATGTCTCTCGATGTTAAAGAAGCCTCCAACGCAAAGTCGCCGCGACAGGTCGCAGCTGACCAAAGCGCCGACAAGGCGGCGCACTCCAAGGCGGCGTTCTGAGCCCCCGAGGCAACTACAGCGCCCGTTGTTCCATCGGAACACTTCGCAGGTATAATTGGTTAGCCCACGTTTTGATCACATGCATTCAATTCCCAGGTACTTCTCGACCGTTCTTGCCCTGCTGATTTGCGCTTTCAGTGTTGTTAGCCAGTCTCCGCAGCCCGCTTCCCCACTCACTAACCGCGAGCTGGTGGCGCTCGTCTATCAGTTGCCGCAATACCCCGAGCGGCGCGACGAAGTCGTCGAAGAAATACGGAAGCGCGGCATCGCTTTTCAGCTCACCGACGGCATGCGTTCGCTGGTAGCCAGCAAGAGTGGCAATGATGTCCTGCTGCGTCGCACGCTCGAAGAAGCGGAGCGCAGACGTGTGAACCCGACAGCTTCGGCCCGCCCGGCGGAAGCCGAAGCCAACGATCTGCTCGAGCGTACGCGCGTAGCGACGCTGGCCGCCGCCCAGTCGATGCCCGACTTCATCGTCAAACAACTTATCAAACGGTCTGTGGCTTACGGCACAACCAACAACTGGCTGCCCCACGATAACCTAACGATTGCTGTCGGCTACCGGGCCAACGCAGGGGAGCAATACAAAGTGCTGGCGAAGAATGGCATGCCCCTGGGCCGGGAGGTGACCGAAGGCAGCGACTACAGCAAGTATGTGGGCGGGGCAAGTTCCAGCGGTGTTGAATACATTTCCGCGCTGGCGGACCTTTTCAAACCGGAATCCAAAACTGAATTCCGGGTGGTTGATACTGACCAAATTCGCGGGCGTCGCACGTTGGTTTACGAATACGAAGTTAAGCTGCCGTTTTCAAAATTGACCCTCAGTGCCGGAGATGCACGGGTTGGCGCCGGTTCGCGAGGTCGCCTTTGGATCGATCGCGAAACGAATCGAGTGCTGCGTTTCGAGCAGATCGCCACTGAGATCCCGGGCGACTTTCAAATTACTGCGGCCAGCACGGTTATCGATTACGATTGGGTTACTATTTCCGAAAACAAGTACTTGCTGCCCACGATTTCAGATCTGCGACTTACGAGCGTGGCCCGCGATATGACTGTTCAGAGTCGTAATGAAATTCGTTTCCGTGGTTATCAGAAATTCGGCGCGGAGTTGAAGGTGATCGATGAGATCGATGAAAAGGATTTTCCGCCTGAGAAACCGTAGCCTGCTATTGTGCGCGCTCGCATCTCTGCTCACCCTGGTTCCTGCCAACACCGTCATATCCCAGGTTCTGCCGGACAAAGACTACCTCGTTTACGTCCTCTCCGAAGCGGCTGACAAGATTGCTCTAATTCGTTTTGGCCCGAGCGGAGCGCGAGTCGATCGCGAGTTTGCTACCGGTGACATGCCCACAGACATTGATGGTCCACACGGACTTGCCATCTCACCTGACAAGAAGACCTATTACGTTTCCATCGCCCACGGCCGACCGTTTGGCTCAGTCTGGAAGTACTCGACTAACGGCGATCGCGTGTTGGGCCGGGTCACGCTCGGCCACTTTCCAGCAACAATGGACATCAATGCGGACGGCAGCCTGATTTACGTAGTTAATTTCAACCTGCATGGTGATATGGTGCCTTCAACTGTTTCGGTCGTGGCAACAGAGCCTATGCTGGAAGTCACGCGTATCAAGACCTGCGCGATGCCGCACGGTTCGCGTTTGAATCCCCGCGGAACCAAACACTACTCGGCCTGCATGATGGACGACACCCTCGTCGAGATCGACACTCAGACACTGAAAGTTTCCCGTCACTTTGTTCTAACTAAGGGACGCGAGATGGGAATGACTGGCGCACCGGCTGCGCCTACCGCTAGAACGGCCGCGATGAAGCACGACACGGGTGGCCATGGAATGGAGCCGCCGAAAGCCGGAGACGTTTCCTGTTCACCGACGTGGGCGCAACCGTCCGCGACGGGCGCGTCTGTGTTTGTGGCGTGCAACAAGTCGGATGAGATTGTCGAAATCGATGCAGCCGGCTGGAAGGTGAAGCGGCGCATTCCTGCACGCGCGGGGGTCTATAATCTTGCCGTCACAAAGGACGGAACGCGGCTAATCGCCACCAACAAACGCGACCAGTCGATCACTGTTGTGGAAATAAAGAGCGGACGCGAACTCGCAAGGATACAAACCCGCCGGAAAGTGTTGCACGGGGCAGTCGTCTCCCCAGACGACCGGTATGCGTTTGTTTCAGTTGAGGGAATAGGAGCGGAACCTGGAACTGTCGAGATCGTTGATCTGGCAACACTCAAAATCGTAGCGAGTGTTGATGTTGCCGAAGGCGCCGCCGGAATTGATTTCCTGCGGATTGAACCCGGGCAAAGGTAGCCAGTCGCCTTCAACATTTACCATTTACCATTCACCATTCACCATTCACCATTCACCTTTTCTCCCGTCCACATTCGTAGACACCTCTATCCGATCGGTTTCGTGAAGCGGCTTGAAAGAGTCCCTGCTTATTCACGATCTTCTAACAGCCCATTGTTTGAGTTTTAGCCAGCCTGAGGTATGGGCATTGCTTAAACAGGAGACAATCCGAAGCAGTTTTGCAGTAAGGAGAAACTCCCGGTCATGAAGCCCAGAATTCTAATCGTTGACGACGATGAAGCAGTCACGCAGCAATTGCGATGGACGCTCAGCGAAGAATACGACGTGATGGTTGCGAATGACATGCAAACGGCGGTTCGACGCCTCATCACTTACCCGCCTACGGTTGCCATTCTCGACCTGCATCTGCCTCCTGACGTGGACACGGTGGAAGTGGGTCTCAGAATTTTGGAGTACATCAAGTCGCACGTGCCGAAGTCCAAGGTCCTGGTAATAAGCGCGTCCATTGGGATCCAGACACGCAAGGTTTGTTACGCGGTAGGGGCGGACGAGTTTCTTGATAAGCCCTTCGACACCGAACAGCTGCTCGCGACGATGCGCCGAATGGCCCCCCGCCAAATGGAGATTGCCTAGGCTTCGGTAATACAAACCTTAGACTTCGAAACGCAACTATTAGTTTGCGGACGTTTGGGCCGAAACACCTTTACCTCAATCGTACTACCTGCGTAACCTCCGCAAACTAACAGTTTGTGTTACAGTGCTAACAGTTTAGGTAACAGTCTGCGATAATACACACCTCGCGTTTTTCAATTCAAAATCCGGTGATCGACGATTAACTCCGGGACCATAAAGTTCCGCAGTAATTTTTGCGATGAGTGAAGCCAGAGATAAAGTGAACGGAGTTAGTGAACTCCCAATCTTTCCTTTGTCGGTGGTTTTATTTCCCGGCGTCCCGCTTCCCCTGCACATCTTCGAGCCGCGTTACCGGCAGATGCTCACGGATATTCAGGCTGGAAATAATCTATTTGGCCTTTCCTACTTCGATGCTTCGACCACCGAAAAGGAAATTCCGCCGGCCGGTCATATCGGATGCGTCGCCGAAGTCACCGAGACTCAGCCAATGCCCGATGGTCGTTCAAACATTCTCACGATTGGCCTGATCCGGTATCGCATTGAAGAGTATATCGAGCGGGGCGATCCATACCTGGTGGCGCGGGTGAGTTTTTTTGAAGACGAAGACGAGGAAGGCGAACCCCTGCGAGAAAGCTCGCGCGAGGTCGCTGAGAGTTTCACCCGCATCGCGCGCGCGGTGCGAGCCATCAACGACGAGCGGACCAGGCTACCAGACATCAGCGAAACGGAGCCGCAGCGGCTTTCGTTTCTCGTCGCGGCAGCAATGGAAGTGGACTCCGATGCAAAAATGGAGCTACTCGAACTGCGTTCTACTTCTGAGCGATTGAGTCGCCTGCGGGAGATGCTCAATCGCGCGCTCTCAAACTATGAAGAGCGGGCCAGAGTGCATGAGTTGGCTAAAGGCAATGGCCACAGCGGCAAGAAGATCGAAATAGAATAAATTGCTTCCGGTCTGTCCTTCTTAAGGTTATGAGCCAGCGATTTTCCATATATCATTTCCATCGCTCATTAATCATTGCGAAAGATAACAAGCTACGGTTCTGGCTACCCAACCACCTGACACGAACGATTTGAACGATAAGCTTTCTTCCAATGACAAATGAGAAATGGAAAATGCGATATGGAAAATTGCGGGCTTTTGATCGAACAAAGGCTTTGTGAACCCCACAGACAGGAAGGTCTGTCACAACTTAAAACATGCGTGTAAAGGTCCTCTTTTTTGGCGCCGCCCGCGATGCGGTCGGACAGAGTGAAAAGGAATTAGTCTTCACCGGCGTTACCACGTCATCCCAAGTACTGGCGAAACTGATCGACCAATTTCCCAAACTAGGTCGCTTCGGCAACTCTCTTTTGTTTGCAGTGAACCAGGAGTATGCCCGCGAGGATCGCGAAGTGAAGGACGGAGATGAGCTGGCTGTTTTCCCGCCCGTTAGCGGAGGCTCAGTGCCGCAAAAGGAGACCGGCCAGGGACAGCATGATTTTTTTGAACTGACCACCAATACGATCGACGTTGGCGCAGTGGCGCGCCGGGTGGTCCTTCCGGAATGCGGCGCCACCGTAACACTCGACGGCTACGCGCGCGAATGGACGCGTGGCCGGCGCACGCTTCATCTCATTTACGAAGCATACCCTTCAATGGCGTTGTTTGAATTACGACGGCTCGGTCGCGAGGCCCACCAGCGTTTCGAGATTGCGTATATCGGCATCGTACACCGAACCGGCCGGCTGGAAAATGGCGAGACCAGCGTGGTGATCTCGGTGGGGGCTCCTCATCGACGCGCCGCGTTCGAAGCGTGTGAATGGGCCATTAAAGAACTGAAACGCACCGTGCCAATCTGGAAGAAAGAGGTTTTCGAGGACGGCGAAGTGTGGGTCGAAGCTGAGGGTTCATGATGGAAATGTACCGGTTGCCTTAATAGGATTAACGATTTATCCTAACGCCACTCAAATGGTTTAGCACACCTAAATCGCCGCAACTGTGTAGCGTCTTATCGGAATAACAAAATCGACCAGCTTGATGACGGATCGCATCTTCAACATAGGAATCGTTGGCACCTTCGATGTCGAGAATTACGGAGATCTCCTTTTCCCGATCATTGCCCAGGCTGAGTTAAGCAAACGACTCGGTCCGGTAAAGGTGAGTGCGTTTTCCTACAACTCGAAACAACCGCCCGAATGGCCTTACGCTGTAACATCGGTGACAGAATTGCCCCGGATGGCCAGTAGTTTAGACGGCCTTCTAATCGGCGGCGGCTTCATCATTCGCTTCGACAAATTCATTGCTGAGGGCTACGCTTCGCCAGCGCCATTTATCCACCATCCAACGGGTTACTGGCTCACTCCGGCTCTGATCGCCTTACAACAGCGCGTTCCTCTTATTTGGAACGCACCCGGCATGCATTGTAACGAAATCCCGAACTGGGCCGAACCGCTTCTGAGAGTTGCTCTGAGCTTGAGTTCCTACGTTTCAGTGCGGGATGAGGCCTCTCGCTCCGCGCTCTCCTATCTCTCCGAGGGAGCCCGAATCGAGGTTACCCCGGATACAGCCTTTGGAATATCGAGGCTAATCGATGAAAAAACGCCAACTCAAGAGTTTGCACAACTGCGGCGAAACCTTGATTTGACCACACCTTACATCGTGATCCAGCCCGTCCCTGGAATTGTGCCTTATCTGAAATTCTTGAAATGTAAGTCACACTTATTGCGAGATTATCGTTTTCTAGTACTGCCTATTGGCCCAGTGTTAGGCGATGCCGAAGCTATCCTCGACGGCCATATTCCTAACGTGGTCCAACTTCCCAAATGGCCTCACCCGTTGCTACTAGCGGAGATAATCAGTCAGGCTTCCGGGGCGATTGGGCTAAGCTACCATTTGGCGATTACTGCTCTCGCTTCAGGGGTCCCAGTATTCAGTATCGCGGATTTGACTGCTGGAAAGTACGCCGCTTTTTCGAATTTTAAAACATTGTATTCATTGCGGGGAGATGGGGAGAAGGACCCTGCGTGGTTCATCTCAAAGGTCGGTAAAACAGCGGCGTCGCCAGAGGCTGCTGCCGCCGTCGATCAATTAACCGAGCATTGGGATAGGATAACGGACGCGATTCGCAAAGGCCCCCCCGACACGCTTCCGGCTTTGAATCGATTCTGGCAGTCATTGCCGACTTTGCTTGAGCGCACTGAGGAGTTAAAGGATCTTCTGGCTGTGAGGCTGGCAGATATGGCAGAACGTGACGAAAAGATAATTGATCTCAACAAGCAGCTCGTGCAACGTGACGACCGTATTGCCCGAATCGTAAATTCTCCTTCATGGCGAATAACGACGCCGGCGCGCTTCTTGATGCGGAATCTAAAACGATTGAGGCGCAGCAAAACATCTACTCGAGTAATGGATCTGGTGCAAATCCGCGCTCAGCAGATGGAGAGTGAACCTTATGCATGGGCCCGCATTACTAATCTTTTCACACCAGAAGATAGCGGAGCGCTGGCAGCGACGTTTCCTACTGATAATTTCAAAACGGTAACAGGCTATGGTGGCGAGAAAGACTACGCGTATGAAGCCCGTTCGCTTATAGCGATGGGCGCTACTAAAGTTGCGAATGCACACGAACTAAGCGCCGCATGGCTGGCGTTAGCGCGCGATTTTCTTTCGCGAGACTATCGTAAAGCAATATCTTCACTTACCGGCCACGACTTGTCATGGGCGCCCCTGGAAGTAAATCTTTTCCATTATGGACCGCGTGCCCTGCTGGGTCCTCATCCCGACCTGCCGGACAAGCTGGTTACCCACGTGTTGTACTTCAACACCTCTTGGAACCCTGAAGATGGAGGTTGTTTGTTGATCTTGCGTTCGCCTGATCCTTCGGATGTGACAGCTGAGATCCCGCCGATCGTCGCCACTTCGGCCGTGATGGTACGTTCTGACAACTCGTGGCACGCAGTCTCCCCGGTTGTACCGGAATGCCATGAGTCGCGTCGCAGCTTGACTGCTACCTTCTATCGGCCTGGTTCCGTGAGCACGCTTTGGCCGCCCGGAGAAGAGGTTTCTTTACATCGCTTCAATCCCGAAGCGTTGAAACCTGAAATAACATTCACTTAAAACGTCACGAAAAAAGACCCGGTCGCGAGCACTTTTTGCGAACCATATCGATCTGGAGTGCGCGCGCTGCCTTCGGCGAGCACTCCAAATTTACCCAACTTCTTCGGTCTCCTCTTCCGAAGCTTCGACTAACGAGGCGCTGGTGACCCTGTCACCCTCGTCGATCTTTATGAGCCTGACGCCTTGCGCACTGCGGCCGGTCTTTCTAATAGCGTCCGCTTCGAGCCGAATCAACTTAGCCTGTTGCGTGATGATCATGATTTCAGATTCGGCATCCACCGGAAATACCGCCACTACTTTTCCGGTCTTGTCCGTAGTCTTCATATTGATTACGCCCTTGCCGCCACGAGACTGCAGCCGGTAGGTCGTGATCGGCGTTTGTTTGCCATAGCCCTTTTCAGACACCGAAAGCATCTTCTCGTTGTCATCAGCCGAAACAGGACAAACCGAGACTACATAATCGTCCGCGCGCAAGTCGATGCCTCTAACGCCTCGAGTAGCGCGGCCCATTGGTCTCACGTTTTTCTCGTCAAACCGAATCGCGAGGCCGTTATGGGTGGCAATGAAAATTCGCTTGCTGCCGTCAGTCAAGACCACGTCGAGCAGCTGATCGCCATCGTCGATGTTAATGGCGATGATTCCGTTTGTGCGTATGTTCTGGAAATCCGCGAGGGACGTCTTCTTAATCACACCTTTGCGGGTGACCATCAACACATAACGGCCCTCGGCAAAATCACGGACCGGCACCACGCCCGCAAGTTTTCGCTCCGACGGAATATTGATCAGGTTCACCACCGCTTTGCCACGAGCCGCGGCAGCAGCGTCAGGCACTTCATGGACCTTCAACTTATAGACCATGCCGTCGTCGGTGAAGATCATCAGATAGGCATGAGTTGAAGCGATGAAAAGGTGCTCAACGTAATCGCTTCCCTTCGCAGCCGCTCCGAAGCGGCCTTTGCCTCCACGTCCCTGTCGTTGGTACGTGGTGATTGGTGTTCGCTTGATGTAACCGCTATTAGTGACCGTGATGGCAACATCTTCATCGGCAATCAAATCCTCGATCGAGTACTCGACGCCTTCTTCAACAATTTCAGTTCTGCGCTTGTCGCCAAAGTCTTTTTTGACTTCTTCCAGCTCATCGCCGATTACGCGGCGCAGCGATCGTTCGTTGGAAAGAATCTCTTCCAGCTCCGCGATCAGCTTGATGATGCCTTCATACTCGTCGGTGATCTTCTGGCGTTCCAGAGCAGACAGCCGTCGCAGTTGGAGATCCAGAATCGCCTGCGCCTGGAGATCCGAGAAAGCCAGACGCTCCATTGTCTTCTGGACTTTCGCGAGATATGTCTTGATCGCGACATCGGTGGGCGCGCCTTTCCAGGTCTTCACTTCGCCGGTCGTCTTCAACTGACCCGTCAGCCACTGCCTGGCTTCATCTACCGAGCGCGAGTTTCGGATCAAGAGCACCACGTAATCCAGGATATCGATCGCCTTGGTCAGACCCTCGAGAATGTGCGCGCGCGCCTTAGCCTTACGAAGGTCGTATTCGGTGCGGCGCCGGACCACTTCGCGACGGAAGTCGACGAAGCACTCCAGCATCTGTTTCAGATTCAGCACTCTTGGCTGGCCATTAACGATGGCCAGGTTAATGACCCCAAACGACGACTGCATCGGCGTTAGCTTGTAAAGCTTATTGAGAACGATTTGCGGCACGGCATCGCGCTTCAGCTCGACGACTATGCGCATTCCAGATCGATCCGACTCGTCGCGCAGGTCAGCCACACCGTCAAGCTTCTTCTCGTTAATGAGCTCGGCTATGCGCTCGATCAATCGAGCTTTGTTTACCTGGAACGGAATTTCAGTAATTACAACCGCATCGCGTTCCTGAGTCCCGCGTCCAATGCGGTCGATACCGGCGCGCGCGCGCATCTGGATGATGCCCCGGCCGGTCAGATACGATTTCTTAAGTTCTTCGCCCCCATAGATGAACCCGCCGGTCGGGAAGTCGGGACCGGTCACGATCTTCATCAACTCTTCGAGTTCGATTTCAGGTTTACGCAGGAGCGCGAGGGTGGCGTCTACGATTTCTGTCAGGTTGTGAGGCGGAATCTTTGTCGCCATTCCGACTGCGATCCCGTCAGAGCCATTGATCAGCAGGTTTGGTATGCGCGCCGGCATCACCTTCGGCTCACTTAGCGACTCGTCGTAGTTAGGTTGAAAGTCGACTGTTTCTTTTTCGAGATCCGCGAGGATGGCGTTGGCCACGCGGGCCATGCGAATCTCTGTGTAACGCATGGCGGCGGCTGCGTCGCCATCCACGGAACCGAAGTTTCCCTGGCCATCGATCAGGGGATAGCGCATGGAAAAATCCTGGGCCAAACGGACGATCGTGTCGTAAACAGCAGTGTCGCCGTGCGGGTGATATTTACCGATAACGTCACCGACGATACGCGCGCTCTTCTTGTAGGCCTTGTTGTAGGTGTTGCCCAACTCGTGCATGGCCCATAGCACGCGACGGTGCACGGGCTTCAATCCGTCACGCACATCAGGCAAGGCGCGCCCAATGATTACAGACATGGCATAGTCGAGATACGAGCGCCGCATCTCGTCTTCGATGTTTATATGATCGCGTTCAGAAGTGGTTTCCATCCGTTGGCCTTTCCAGTACAATCCGCCCGCCGTGGGCTTTGCTTTCCAAGTTCCTGCCTGTCAGCGCAGGACAATTTCCAGCTCGATTCTCAGCTGGTAGACAGTTGATTTTTAGTGGGTTCGTTCGCGCCGAAATCAGGTTGTAAGCTGCCTCGCTACAGGCATCTCCGGGCCCCAAAAAGTAAGTGGCATTGTACCGTGAAAATGTGACTTTTGGCAACCGCCAGGAACAGGCAAAACCCTAATAAAATCAACGGCTTCGGCCCCGATCTTGGATTGAGAGTAAGTCGCCCGTTAAAGGCCTCGGAAGACGTTTGACTTGACGGCAAGAGCACCTTGCTTCAACGTTGATCTTCACATGCCCGATCAGCAGAAACCCATGCGTGTTCGAGAGCGGCTGGAGCTCAAGTTACCGGTCCGTGTGCGCTGCCGCGAGTCTGCCGATTTCGAGTGGACAGAAATCACGCGCCTCATTGACGTAACTCCGTTTGGCTGCGGCTTCACGCTAAAGCGTCCGATTGAAAAAGGGCGCCTGCTGCATATGACGATCCCGATGCCACGACAGCTTCGCGTGTTTGATCACGTAGAGGACCAATACAAAATTTGGGCCCTGGTGCGAAGAATTCGGTTGATCGAACAAGCCGGTAATGCATCGCGCGTGTTCGAGGTTGGAGTTGCCTTCGTCGGGAAGCATCCACCGCGAAGCTACGAGGAAGATCCAACCCGACGTTATGAGAGTGAGGGCGAGACGCCTGATAGCTTTGGCGCCGTGCAGGACTATAGGCCGCAGGCCATGACGTTTGAGGACAACCGAAAGCACACGCGTCACAACATTCCCGTAGACATATTGATTGAAACCTTCGATGACAAGGGCGCTCTGGTAGGTAAAGAACAAACCGTCGCAGAGAATATCAGCAGCCAGGGCGCGGCAATTTATTCCAGCCTAAACGTACCGGTCGGTAGATTCATACGGTTGACGAGCGCGGAATACAAACTCACAGTCCATGCGGCAGTTAGAGGTCACAGTACTGGAGCGTCAGGCGTGCCGAGAATACATGTCGAGTTTATCGATCGAGATTGGCCGTTGTGATCCCGCGTGACATCCACCCAAAAAGATTTGAGCGACCCAGGAACATTACCGCGCGAACCGCCGCATGTTAAATCCAGGCCGGAAACCGCGTTACCACAGTGGTCCATCGATCTGGTGCGGCCGGTTGTGAGTGTGGTGAGTCGTGTCTTTTGGCGTTTGGAATTCAAGGGAGTGGAAAACATACCGCGCGAGGGCGGGGTCATAATAGCTTCGAATCATCAAAGTTACGGCGATCCTGCATGGCTGGCTTTGGCGATAAAGCGGCCGATTCGCTTCCTCGCCTGGAGTGAAGCGTTCTCCTGGCCGGTAATCGGCAAGGCGATTCAACTGCTCGGCGCCTGGCCACTTCAGGTAGAGGGCAGCGACCCGGCAACAATTCGTCGCTCATTAACCTGGCTGCGAGAAGGTGGTGTGGTAGTCATATTTCCCGAAGGTGGGCGGGGCAAGCCGGATGGTTCCCTGATTCGCATGAAAGGCGGTGCGGTAAGAATAGCGCTCGAAGCCGGTGTGCCTATCTTGCCGGTCACCATTCGTGGCGCGAATCGAGTTTGGCCCGCAGGAAAACGCCTACCTCGCACGGGAAGAGTCGAGATCATCTATCACCCGATCATCCACGTACGTCCCTTACCGGGAGAAGAAACTCGCGCCTGCGCTCGACGAGAGACGGAACGGTTGAGCGGGATTATTGCCTCAGCGTTGTAGGGTTCCCCTTGGAGTGCGCCGCTTTGTCGGCGCTTTCGCCCGCTGAGACTTGTCGCAGCTTTCTGTGCTTATGAGTTTTTGGGGCGAAACAGAGCGGCGCCAGGCCGCCGCTGGCCAAAGCGCCGACAAGGCGGCGCACTCCAAGGAGGGGCACCCTACGTTTCAGCTCCGCAGCACGCGCATCATCTCGTCATGTATCAGCCCGTTACTTACCAGCACTTTCGGCGCATAAACTTTCGGAGTGCAGAGTTCGAGAGGTGATCCCTGAAAATCGGTCACCGTCCCTCCCGCTTCTTCTATCAAGATAGCTCCCGCAGCCACGTCCCAAACCTTTAGCCCTTCTTCCCATAACCCGTCAAAACGTCCGCAGGCAACATAAGCAAGGTCGAGTGCCGCCGACCCATCGCGTCGGACTGCCTGCGATGTCATCGTGAAATTCTCGAAGTCGCGGGTAAAGTGTGGCCTCTCACGCACGTTGTAAGGAAAGCCGGTACAAAGAAGCGCGGCACTTAGTTCCTCAGTTTCCGACACTCGTATGCGTCGCGCATTCAGTGTTGCCCCCTGACCTCGCTCGGCGGCAAACATTTCGTCGCGTGTCGGATTGTAAACAACTCCCAGTTCAATCTTGCCATCATGTTCAAGCGCAATCGAAACGCAGAAACAGGGATAGCCGTGGGCGTAGTTTGTCGTCCCATCGAGCGGATCGATAATCCACTTCCACTCGCTTTTCTCACTTTCCGACGAAGCTCCCGACTCCTCAGCCAGCACGGCGTGGCGAGGGTAGTATGATTTGATTCTTTCGATGATTAACTTTTCAGAGGCGAGGTCGGCTTCAGTAACCAGGTCGATGGCACCCTTATTCGAGACCTGGAGTGCGCGTCCTAAACGATCGGTAAGAATGCCGCCTGCCTCGCGGGCGATCTGCATGGCAAAGTTGAGCAAGTGTGCGGTCCCTCAGAATAAAGTGTTTGGCTACACAGAATATATGGTCAGGCGCAGTTCGCGAAAGTGGGGGGCGAAGATCAAACCACTAACCGGCCAGGGGTGAAGACACAATCCACGAAAAAACACGAAGAATACTAAAGGCCATTCCAGCTCCCTTCGTGTGGTTTGTGGAAAAGTGTTTTTCTAACTTACAGCTGGCCGCCTAACGCACACTTTTGCCACAAAAAGAAAACGATCTTTCTGACAATCTCTGATATGGTTCAGGCCAATATGGTAGAAAAGCAAAGCATCACAGGTGCGAGCGTGCTCTTGTTCAGTATGCTCTTCGTGTGCGCCAGCTTAACTACCTTAGCGGGTCAGCGAAGAAGGCAGCCACAAACGCCGGCCGCCACGACACGCGCCAAGGCCAAGCCGCCGGTGCCAACCCCACGCGAACCGGAGATACAGCTCGAACGGCTCCCTCCCGATCCGTCTGTTGAAGCCGCTGACATTGCCATCACTGCGAACGTGCGTGCCCGCTCGTTGGTATTCGAAACGGTGCCGAACCCGACAGTGACCTTTCCGGGAACTCATACCCGCGAGACGGTCTGGGAAGCTCAAAGAGAAAATCTTCCGACACCGGTCGAGCCAGGCGTTACGTATCGAAACATCGGTATCCGCTTGAAAATCACCAGCGTGTTCCGTGACATCGATCAAATAGTTGCCGAAGCTCTAGGTGAAGTCGCCATAACAGATGACACTAAAACCGCCGCACTTGAACCATCACATAAGTCATCGGACAAGACGCCCGCCCCCTCCAGTATCAAGGCAGATCGTTCACGTTCCCCCAAAAGGAAGCGTTGATGAAGACTTCCGTTCGGGCATTTCTGTTTCTTTCAATAATTAGTATATCGGCGTCCTGGGTGGCGAGCCAAAGCGTCCGACTTAAGGACCAGGAGAAGCCGGCTGCGAGCACGCCGGCACGACCAAATGCTGACGAAACCTTTGATCTGAATATCGACGTGCGTCGCATCAGCCGTGAGAATTTTGAGGCCTCGACTTCCGTGGCCACGGACGAGGACTCCAGACTAAATCTACAAATCGGTGTGAGCCTGGCCGCCGGACGGATTGAGGTGCTGCTCAAAAATGTGCAAGGCCGCGTCCGTTTTCGTGGCTCCTTGGATCGCATTCTGGAAATGATCGATACCCGGCGACCGGCTCAGTCGCCAACCCCCAGCCCAAAATGAGTTTGGCCCCCAGACGGGCCCCCCAGCTTTGCCTTGGTATTATTTGCATTTTGATTTTCCTGGAGGGATCTATGATTAACACTGCGCGAACGGGGGCAATAACTCTTTTCATTATTGCCCTCTCAGCTGGCGCCCTGGGCCAGCAAACCACAACCACGGGTTCTCGTGATGCTTCAATCACGTCAAGCCAAACAACTCAACCCAGGCCTCGGCCGAGTCCTACTCCTATCGCTCCTGTCACACCTGTGCGGCCTCTCTCGGAGGAAGATCGCCAGCGACAGCAAGCGGCAAGTGCTCGACGACAACAGTCAGCAAACAGCGGCGACCCGGATGTGCTTCTCGACGTGCCTAATCTTTCGGTCGATGAAATCACGCTTGAGGTTGAGAACCTGAAAGCAAAAGTGTCGCTTGATGCGCGACTGGCGAACCTCCTTGCGCTCACGGCAGGCGCTGATGTTTCAATCGACAAGGTAAAGCTTCAGATTAAGGGCGTGAGGGCCGAAGTACTTTTGAAAGTGAAGTTGGACAATGTCGCGGCGATTATCGATCGGACGTTAACCACCATCGATCGTAATCCCGAGATTCTCACCAAGTTGCTCGAGAGCGTGGACAAGACTGTAGGAACCGTTGGCAGTGTGGCCAACACGGCACTCCAACCTGGTGGCGTGTTAAGTCAGACAATCAATACGTTGGGCCAGACGGTGCAGCGTACGGTTGATGCCACGGGCAACATCGTTGAGAAGACGCTTGATACCACCGGCAAGGTCGTCAACTCAAACACGGTAGGCAATGTTACGAGTCTGCGTGTGCTGGGCGAGACCCGAAATGCAACCGGTCAAACTCTGCGACGCGTGCAGGACACAGCGGGTGGCGTGATCGAGCTTACGCTGGACTCGGCAGGCAAAGTGATCAGCTCAAAAGTGCTTAGCCAGGGTCGGCAGCCGTAGCCGAAGTGCAATTGCTAACTGGGCGCGGCGATTTTCTATTCGCCGCGCCTTTTGTTGTTTGCCTCAACATGAAGTCAGTACCACCTCGCGGTAGCGGGTGGGTGCTTTAACAAAGGAGCTAGCACGAAGGCGATCGCTACCCGCCCGCTATCGCGAGGTGGTACTGACCTCATGCCGCGCGTTATCCTTATCCCGCTCGAACACATTCTAAGGAGACAACGACATCGGATGAAGCGACTCGTTTCCGTCTGGCTCATCGCATTAATTCTCTTAGGCAGTACCAGCTCCGCATTTGCCTGGGGCAGCGATGGCCATCAGACTGTCGGCCGGATTGCATCGCTTCGCGTTAAGCCTGGAACCGCACGGAAAATCGCTGGCATCCTGAGGCCAGGAGAAACCCTGGCCAGCGTTTCCACCTGGGCTGACAGCGTCAAAGAGAGAGTGGGCGAGATCGATCCTGACCCGGACACGAACGCCTTTCTTCAAGACATAGCTCATAACGAAAAGAATAGAGAATGGCATTACGTTAATCTGCCGTTAAATTGCCGGAGTTACCAAACCTGTAGTGGCTTCAGCGCGGAAAATGACGTGGTGAATATGATCAATGTCTGCATCCGTACGCTTCGAGGGCGTCCGGATCCGAATTATCCGCTGAGCAAACGGAACGCGCTCCGGCTGCTGGTCCACCTGGTGGGAGATATGCACCAGCCACTCCATGTAGGCACTGGCTATCTCGAAGAGAACGGGCCAAACGGCTCGATCGTTATCGAAAGGGACCCAGCGGCAATCAAGCGAAATCGCCTGGACAGTGATCGTGGCGGAAATCAATTGATCATTGATAACAACCGAAAACGGCTTCATTCATTCTGGGATTTTGACCTTGTCAAGGCGTTGATGCTTGCAACTGACAAACAAACGTCTGATCAGTTGGGCCTGTTTTTGCAACAAACTGTTAAGCCGAAGTCGAGTTGGAAGCCGCGCGGACGTTTACCTTCGTGGGCGGCCCAGTGGGCCACAGATTCGTTACAGCAGTCGCGCGACCATTCTTACCGAGGGGTAGGCGTCGTTCGTAAACGCGTTGTTCCGGTGATGCATGACGGCAAACAGGTATTGAAGAACGGGCAACCCGTTACCGAGATCGTCTACGACATCAGACGACCCGATAGTTACGAAACTGTTAACCGCGAAGTCGTACGTCACCAGCTTTCCAAAGGTGGCTTTCGTCTAGCCAAACTGCTCGACGCAATTTTCTCGTAAACGCGCCCTGTCTTGTAACGCAAACTGTTAGTTTGCGGACCGTGCGTTAGAAACCAGCCGGCTTGGAAATGAACGATCAGCAAACTAACAGTTTGCTTTACGACTGCGACACATAACACCATGAACAAAGTGAATATCAACGACAAGCTTTCACGCATTAGTACACACTGGGACCCACATATAGCCGCCGAATTGAATGGCCAATACGTGAAGCTCGTAAAGTTTGAAGGTCCCTTTTCGTGGCATCATCATGAAAACGAAGACGAAATGTTTCTGGTCGTTAAGGGAAGGTTTCGCATGGATTATCGTGACAAAGAAACGCCTGAACTCGACAAGCAATTATGGCTGGAGGAAGGTGAATTCGTCGTAGTACCTCGCGGCGTGGAGCACCGTCCTGTGGCTGTTGAAGAGACGCACGTACTCTTGTTTGAACCGGCATCGACGCTGAACACAGGCAATGTCACAAACGAATTGACCAAACAAACGCTTCGTCGGATCTAAACTGCTGACTAACACAATCCACTTGTGTGAAGATAAGCAAAACTCGGTATGGAGGTTTCCCACGTGAAAAAATTCAAGTTCTCAGTACTGGCCCTCGTCGCTTTGCTGGTGTCGTTTGGCCTCGCGAATGCGCAGGATCAAAACGGCGCGAGCAACGTGCAGCTAAACAGGACTTCCGCTTCACTCCCAACACCGGCGAATCAGAACACGATCAGCGCCCTGGCCAACCTGCCTGACGTGGACACGATCATTTACATCAACCCTCAGCGCATTCTCAACGAAGTTTTGCCGAAGGTACTCCCGGCGAAGGACGTGGAACAAATGAGGAAGGGATTCGAAGAAGCTAAGAAAGAAATGGGCTTGGATCCCAAACAGGTTGAGTACATCGTGGTGGCAGTACGGTTTCGAAAGCCCACCGCCGAACTCAAATTCCAGCCGCCGGAAGCTTTGATCGTCGCCGGCGGCGACTTCAATGCCGAGGCGTTGCTCGGGCTGGCGCGAATGATTTCAGGCGGACAACTCCGCGATGAAACGTATGGCGCTAAGACGCTGGGTTTGATGACAATTGATCCAATTGCTAAAGAAGCGGAAAAGAATCCTTTACTCCGCAGTTTTTCGGAAGTCGCTATCGTTGCACTCAACGGCAACACTCTCGCCGCTGGCACGCCTGGTTACGTTCGTGCAGCGATTGATGCCGGCGATGGTAAGGGCCGAATCAGTGCAGAAACTCTGAATTCTCTGGTCAGAGATTCAAGCGCGTTGATTAGCGTGGCAGGCAGGCCATGGAATTCGTTCGCGAAAAGCTTTGGCATGATGGGCACTGAAACTGCTGAGCGCGCTGCTCGCTGCGATATGAAGCTCGGCGATTTCTACGCCGCTGTAACGATGGATGCGACTAACTTCATCCTTCGCGGCGCAATGAATGAAGACAATCCTGACACAGCGAAAATAGTCAGCAACTTGTTGACCGGCCTTCTCGGATACGCCGGCAGCGCAATCCCGGACCCGGCCGCGCAATCAATGCTGAAGACCATCGCCATAGCGCCTGAAGGGGATGACGTGACACTCAGGGCCGACTTCCCGCAGCAGATGGTTGTGGAGATGATTAAAAAGCAGATGGAACCGAAGAAAGATGAGGCGAGTACCAGCACCACAAAGACAGCGACGAAGCCTGTTCGACCAAAACGTCGTGTCAGGAGAAGAAATTGACGGTTGGCGCGGAAAAGTATCGCAAACTTTTAGTTTGCGGATCGTCGGGGTAGACCCCTGCAAAATTGAAATGAGCGGTCAGCAAACTACCAGTTTGCTTTACGAAGATGGATCCGATGTCTTCAGCGCTTGCCGTCCTGACGGCAATGATCACTCCCGCAGTGCTTATTTCTGCCTGCGGGAGCATGATCCTTTCTACGTCACACAGGCTGGGCCGCGTGGTGGACAGGGTGCGCGCGCTCTCAGACAGACTTGAGGAGCTTGCCACTAAACAACAACTCGATCCTCTCGACGCGAAAGAAAGACAGACCGTAATCTTCGCGCAGATGGATAAACTGACCAGTCGCGCGCGAATCCTGCAACGGTCGATGGTAACCTTCTACCTCGCGCTTGGAATGTTTGTGGCCACGAGTGTCGCAATCGGCGTAGTCGCCGTGACTGGTAACGCGCGTTATAACATTGTGCCGGTAATCCTGGGCCTGGTTGGAGCTTGCTTTCTCTTTTACGGCAGCATGCTCCTGATTTTTGAAGCCAAATTAGCACTAAGCACCATCCACCTGGAGATGGATTTCATTTGGCGGCAAACGACGAAGGTGGCGCCCGCGGATTTGGTCGAGCAACACAAACCACACTTCATCCATTTCCGGCGTCATTAATGACAGAGAAGCACGTAGAGTGGTTTATCAGTCCGCAATAGCGGACGAATGATAGTAGCCCAGCAGTTCACTGCTGGGGATGACAGTCCAAAGAACGTAGTCCTTGAAGCGGACGGCTGAATGGTATGGCTAACCAGCTAAACTCTTCAGCCGTCCGCTTCACGGACTTCAATCATTTTTCGCGCTCCCCCAGCGATGAATCACTGGGCTATTATCAGTCGTCCGCTATCGCGGACTGGGTTTTGAAACATCTGGGTCAAAGCCAGCGGAAACGTTAAGAAGTAAACTTAAGATGAAAACACCGTCATATATATCGCTACTTGCAAGCGGCCAGCTTCTGCCACGTGTGGAATCACTCGAAGCTTTGCTTAAACGCTGCACGGTTTGTCCTCGCGATTGTTTGAACAATCGACTCAAGGACGAGATCGCGGCCTGTTATTCAGGGCGGCTTCCAATCGTTTCCTCCTACACTCCGCACTTCGGGGAAGAGCCTGCTCTGGTGGGAAAGCATGGCGCCGGAAACATTTTTTTCGGTAACTGCAATCTCCGCTGCGTCTATTGTCAGAATTACCAGATCTCGCAAACGCACAAGCAGCAACTCAAAAACGAAGTTTCTCACGAGCGACTGGCCGAGATAATGCTCGAGCTTCAGGCGAAGGGTTGTCACAACATCAACTTCGTTTCGCCTACTCACTTCGCCCCTCAAATGGCGCGCAGCATTCTTATTGCCGCAGAACGCGGCTTGCAGGTGCCGGTTGTATACAACACTAACGCGTATGATTCGGTCGAAGTGCTGCGGCTGCTCGATAGCATCGTGGACGTTTATTTACCGGATCTTAAGTATTCCGAGGATGAAGCTGGATACGCCTACTCGAAAGTGAAAAGTTATAAAGAGTATTCGCGGTTGGCGATCGCGGAAATGTACCGGCAGGTTGGCGACGAGCTGGTTTACGGTGACGATGGGCTGGTGAAACGCGGGCTGATTATACGGCTGCTCGTTTTGCCAAATGACATTGGCGGCGTGCGCGAGTCGCTCGAGTGGATCAGAGACGAGCTAAGCCCGCGGGTGGCGGTTTCATTGATGGCCCAGTATTACCCGACACACCAGGCCGCATCGAACCAGCGGTTCGTGTTGTTGTCTCGCCGTATTTCGGAGACGGAATGGATGCGCGCGGTCAATGCCCTCGATGAACTGGGAATGCAGGAAGGCTGGTTGCAGGAATTCGACGGCGCCTCATTCTACTACCGCCCCGATTTCGAAAATCCGGAAACGCCATTCAAAGACATACGGGACTTCAGGTAGGACAGACATTTCTGTTTGTCGGTCATTTGCGGTTCATTCGGTAGTATCAAGGATAATTTCCCTACATCATTTCTCATTTGGCATTCGCCCGGAATCGTTGATACTGCCAAAAGTTCAGAGTTCAGCCTTTTAGGCTGTGGCCTGGCAACGCAAGTTAAAGCTTGAACTCTGTACTTCGCGCCCTGGGCCACGATGACAAATGAGAAATGAAAAATGATATATGGAAAACCAGCTTCCGCCTCGATCTGCGAAAGTTGTCGAACAGCCTTACAGACAGGGATATCTGTCTTACTTTAGATCCGGTTTGAGTTGGTGCGTGGTGTGTTCAGTGACGGAAGGTCTAAGAGCTACGCGCTCGCGCGCGTCGAGTTCGTTGGTGGACGGTTGCCGAATCGAGGCCGGACTCAAGCTCGCGATATTTCTTAGTTGAGCGTCCAATTCAATCTGCTCACGCGCTCGATCCGTCTCGTCCCTCAACTCTTTTCGCGGGAGGGTAAAGAAAATTCCATTCAGGATCATTCCCAAGCCGATAAAAAACATCACGACCCCGGGAAGCAGAAGGGGCAAAAACTCACTATCCTCGAGGGTAAGAAACAGTGAGATTAGCGACCCTCCCAGACCGATTGCCGCAAAGATAACTCCGGCACGTATGCGCCGCAGTCGCTTCTCTTCGGGCGATTCCAGGAACTTCTCAATCTCCGGCAACACTTCCTCGGCCACCTTCTTGAGATCTTCTGGAGACTGCGTGTCACGTATCTTGTCAGCTACGGCCCGGCTGATGTGATCGCGCGCCGAAGCGGCTGAAGCGGTAACAGTGTCGACGCGTTCAAGTCCCGCGCGGATGACGCGCAGATCGGTGCCGCAAGCCCGGCAATATTGGCTGAGCTGACGCTCTTCTGAACCGCAGGAAGGACAGTACATAAAAACGACCGATGACCGAGGACGGATGACCGACGTCTAAGAATGACCGATGACCGGAGACCGACGTTTCATCGTACTGCGACGCACGGTGGTTCCCCGTCCTCCGTCTCCGGTCCCCAGTCCGATTTATTCCCCGTAGGAGTTACTCCTCAACCACAACACCACGCCAAAAAGCGATCCGATCTTTAATCTCGGCGGCAGCTGGTTTCGGATCGGGGTAATACCAGGCGGCGTCGCCATTCACTTCGCCGCTGACTACGACGTTGTAATAACTTGCTTCGCCTTTCCAGGGACAAATTGTGTGCTTGGTGCTGGGTTGCAGAAACTCCTGATTGACTGACTCAGGAGGAAAATAGTGATTGCCTTCAACGACAACAGTGTCGTCACTTTCCGCGATGGTTGTGTTTTTCCAGTTTGCTTTCATAAGAATGACCGGCGACCGGCGACGGAAGACGTTGACGGCGCCAAAAAAATTCCGTTAGTTACTCCAAGCGTCCGGCTGTCGTCGGTCGGCCGTCGTTCCACCGCTCACCGACGGCAGAATCGTGATCTCGCAAGTCTCGGGCAGACTTGTTTCCAACATCTCGCGCCGCCGAACGTTTTCGTCGTTAACGAAAATATTAACGTGGGGGCGCAAGACGCCCTGTTCGTTGACCACTCGATCTCTCAGTCCCGGATACAACTTCCATAACTCATTTAACGCGGCGCCGACTTTTGGGTGGGATTCGCCGATCTCAATTTTATGTCTGCCCGCAGTGAAATCAGTTAGAAATCCGGTGACGTTGAAAGTAATCATCAGCTTCAATGACGCAGTTTAGAGTTCAAGCTTTAGCTTGCGTCCGTCCTGAAGGTTGAACTCTGAACTACTAGCTGTGGTTTAGAGTTCAAGCTTCATCAGCTTGCCGCTATGGAAGAATGCCTTCCGGAACCATCCAGGGAAGCACGTCAATCGCTAATCGTCCCGCTTTAACCGAAGGGTCCGTTTCAGCTAATTCCTTCGCTTCACCCAGCGAAGCAACTTTGAAGACGAATATCCCGCGTAGCGTGCCGTTATCTCCAAAAGGCCCGGCCATCACCAGCTTCTTCGTCTCGGCGAGGCGATTGATATTTGCCATGTGCGCCTTTTGTAATTCCTCAGTGGCCGGGGTCTTTTCGGGTGTCCACTTTGGGCCGCGCGAAAGAAAGCCGATATACGCTGTGGTCAATTTCATCGGCGTGGTGGCTTTCTTCATTACCTCTTCCGACCACCACGGATGCATCTCAGGCATCAGGTCTCCGGAGATGACCGCAGGGTCGCTGTCGGTCCAGGCCTTTGCTTCTTCCGCAGACTTCGCGCGCAAAATGTATATACCCACGAGGTCTCCACTCTCAGCTATGGGCCCAGCAATTACGGCTTTGCCGGTATCAAGCAAGGACATGATATGTGTTACGTGTCCCTTTTCCACCTCGGGAATCATTCCCTTCGCTGACCACTTCGGACCTCGTTTCAGCAACGCCATGTGAAACTGGACCATCTTCGGAGCTGGATCTTTCTTCTCCTGCGCTAGTGCAAATGTCGGTATCACTATTGAGGAAAAAAACAGAGCGATGATTAAAGTCGTTTTCTTCATAAACATTCCCAGGGTTGAACTAAATACTGTAGAAATTGAAGACAATGTACTGTCGTCGACTCAGGCCTCCACGCCTTGAAGTCAGTACCACCTCGCGGTAGCGGGGGGGTCGTTATTGCCGATTGCGGATTTTCGATTGACGTTGCTTAGAACCAATCGGCATATGGCAATTGGAATTTGGAAATGTCACCGCCCACCCGCTACCGCTAGGTGGTTTTGACCTCATTACACTACGGCGGTTTTAACCGACACCACCGGCGGCAAACTCTCAAGAATTGCGTTCCACGATTCACCGGCATCTCGCGAACCAAACAGCTTTCCGCTTCGCGTGCCGAAGTAAACTCCGGTCGGCTTTAGGACGTCGGCTGTTAGTCCATCGCGCAACACAGTCTCCAGAGCATTCTCCTGCGGCAGTCCATTCGATAACGCGGTCCAGGAGTCCCCATCGGCATTCGTGCGGTAAACCCGCAACTTCCCTTCCGGTGTACAGCGAAACTCGTCTGACTCGAGCGGGACAATAAAGAAGCTCGCTGGATCATTCGGGTCCGATTCCATCGCAAAACCAAAATCAGACGGTACGCCCTTCGCGACGTCGGTCCATGAATCGCCACCGTCTTCGCTCTTGTAAAGCCCCCAGTGATTTTGCAAAAACATTCGTTTCGGATTCGAAGGATGAAACGCGATCTTGTGAACGCACTGTCCCCATTCCGGATACTGCTGGTCCGGCGGCAGAAACTGCGCCCGCACTCCCTGATTCCGCGGTTGCCAGTTTTCACCGCCATCGTCTGTGCGATAAACGCCACCCGTAGAAATCGCAACAAACAACCGCTGAGGGTTTGAAGGGTCCGGCAAAATCGTATGCAGGCAGAGTCCACCTCCACCAGGCATCCACTGCGAGCGATGCGGATGATCATACAAGCCTTGCACGAGTGACCATGTCTCGCCCGCATCTGTGGATTTGAAAAGTGCCGCAGGCTCAACACCACAATAAAGCGTGTCCGGCTCATCGGGATGGCCGAGGGCGATCTGCCAGATCTGTTTCACTGCATTATCAGTGCCTTCAGGAAACTTCACGCCGTAAGCTTCGGGCTCGGTCCAGGTCTTTCCGAAATCGTCTGACGAACTAAGGTAAGAGCCCCAGTAAGAGCTGTTGACTGCCGCCCATAAGCGTTGGCGTCCATTCCGATCGTCGAATGCGAGAGCATAAATAGCTCGACCGGGGAAGTATGGCCCGCCTACTTCCCAGTCCTTACGTGACTGGTCGGAGCGAAGCACGAAAGCACCTTTCATCGTTCCTGCAAGAATCAATACGTCGCCCGGATTGACGTTAACATTTTTTGTGGTGGGCATAGGGGAACTCCAAAGACTTTGAATGAATTAAGGGTGACCCATTATATCTAGACTCCGCAGACTTAACATAACCAGCCGTTGGCGTGGCGGTGCCGGGTGTCGCCCGAAAGGGTGCTGGGTGTCGGGTGTCGGGAAGAGGTGAGAAGAGTATTAGCATCGGGGATTTTTCCATAACGCCCAGCTCACAACCCTAAACCCGACACCTTCCTACCTCTCAAGAATTCAACCTTTATTCGCACTATATAACTAGCATTCAAGAAAACTGCGGAGGCACTGAAGGGCAACGGCGGGTAAAGTCCCCGACTGCCTTTCCCCGGGTCTGTCTTCATGGCCATCGAAGTTACACACGTCCCCGACAAGGTCGGAGTTCTGCGCCCTTTCAGGCGAACCCTCCAATGCTTCAGATACGACGCTTCATTAAGTCGTGGTCGGATCGTTTTTCGATCCGTCTTCTACCTCCTGATGATTGCACTCGTCTTAGGCGGCGATCCTCTTTTACGCTCTTACAAATACTACTCAAGGCTCATCGATGCCCGGCTGGCGGGGGGGTATCTCACTAGTCGGCCAGGTATCTATGCTGCGCCAAAAGTCATCCAGCCCGGACAGAAATTATCAGCCTCCGGCTTCATTAGATCGCTGCGACGAGCAGGCTACGTCCAGGCGCACGCCAGCGCCGTCTACAGCGGAACATATAAACAAAGAAACTCAACAGTTGAAGTCCGGCCCGTCAACGGCAATAGACCTTCCCTTGTCCGCATCACCTTTGACTCGGATAACCGTGTCGCCGAGTTGACCGGCGACGATCTGCCGCTCAAAGAGTTCGCGCTGGAGCCTGAGGCCTTATCAAACGATCTATCGTTCAAGACCGCCAAACGTGAAACGCTTTCTTTTTCCGAAATCCCACCAGTGCTAATCCAGGCGATTCTCTCTATAGAAGACCAACGCTTCTTTGAGCACTCAGGTTTGGATCCATTTGGGATTGCGCGTGCTTTGCTGAGAAATGCAGGTGACGAGCGAGTCGCTCAGGGCGGTTCCACGATTACTCAGCAGCTGGTAAAGAACACCTACCTGTCATCAGAACGAACTTTTAGACGCAAGTATGCGGAAGCGATGCTGGCGCTTGCACTTGAACGGCGACTTTCCAAGCACGACATCTTTGCGCTTTATTGCGACGAAATATACCTGGGCCAACGCGGAGCCGTCGCGGCGCGTGGTGTGAGAGAGGCAGCTCGAATTTATTTTGGAAAAGACCTGAACGAGCTATCGCTTTCCGAAGCTGCCACGCTCGCCGGAATGATTCAAAGCCCCGGTCGCTACTCGCCCGTGCATCAGGTTGAAGCCGCTCGGGCGCGTCGTAATATTGTCCTGGCTGCGATGATGCGCAACGGTTGGATTAACGCCGCAGAGCTCAATACCGCGACGAAAGAAGGAGTCCATGTCACCCGCCTCGCAAATACAGACTCGCTAGCTCCGTATTTCGTAGACTACGTTAATCGAAACGCAGCTCGCGCCGATGCGCAGAACACGAATCACAGGATCTACACAACCGTCGACCTGGATCTTCAGCAACTCGCCGAAACGGCGCTTAGCCGTCAGTTAGACAAACTGGACTCTTCTTCTCGTGATGGCGCCCGGCCTGAAGCCGCGTTGATTGCTCTCGATCCGCACACAGGCAAAGTGCTGGCAATGGTTGGCGGCCGCAACTACGCTGAGTCGCAACTCAATCGCGCAACAGATGCGCGGCGTCAGCCCGGCTCCACCTTCAAGCCTTTTGTTTATGCCGCGGCGATCGAAGATGGAATGTCGCCGGTGCAAACTTTTGCGGACGGGCCACGCGAGTTTGTTTACGACCGCGACAAGATTTACCGGCCAAAAAATTTCGGCGGCGGGTACTCGATGCGCGACGTGACTATGCGTTCCGGGTTAGTGCGATCCCTGAATGTCGTGACGGTGGACGTTGCCATGCAAACAGGTCTGGCGCGTATCGCCAATCTGTCGGAAACGTTTGGTTTACCAAGACCTGAAAAGTATCCGGCCCTCGCCCTGGGCACTAAAGAAGTGACGCCGCTGGAACTGGCCTCCGCCTATGCGAGTTTCGTTAATGGCGGCCGTCGCATCGAGCCCCGAGTTATTGAAAGCATCGGTGAACCGCCAGCCACGCACGCCTCGGCGGATGTCGATGCGCAAGTCATTAAACCGACCACTGCCTACATGATCACAAATATGTTGTCGGCGGTAGTAGATCACGGAACCGCACGGGCTGCGCGAGACCTTTCAAGGACCACCGCCATCGCGGGCAAAACCGGCACCTCCAGAGATGGATGGTTTGTGGGTTACACCCCGAATCTGGTCTGCGTCGTCTGGATTGGATTTGATGACAATCAGCAACTCGGACGCACAGGGGCGGATGCGGCGTTGCCGGCGTGGATGGATTTCATCAAGAGTGCGGTCGAATTGAAACCGGAATTGGGAGGCAGAAGTTTTGAGTGTCCGGAAGGAATCAAGTTTGTGGAGATTGATTCCCAAGATGGTTCACTGTCTACGCTGTCCTGCCCGCATCGAGAGTTGATCGCGGTCACTGACCGGCTCGCGCCTAACATTGAATGTTTTGTACATGGGAACCTACCCCCCGTGATTGAAGGTCCAGGAGGTAATCTTCAATCAAGCGACCCGGTGACAGTTGCGCACCATCGTGCGCCGGTTCTGCCGAAGAAACTCATTCTGCCGGCAACTTCATTAAGATTTGGCTCCACCCGCATTGATCTCGACCGCAAAGGAAAGCGAACGCTCGTGAATGATTTGCGGTAGAGTACTCTCCCCCATCCCAAAATACCCCGGTGAACTTTTCGGAAGGTCAGAGACCTTCCGCACATCGGGCGGCAAAGCCGCGACGTTGCCTAAGGTGTGGCACACGCAACACATCCGAGCTTCGGTTTTTAAACTCTCTCCAATACCACCTGTGCGATTGCGTGCTCGGTTGTGTGTGACATCGAAAGGTGGACCATTGTCGCGCCGGAGTTCTCGAAAAGCTCCTTCACCTGGCCGTGGAGAATCAAATACGGCGCTCCTGAATCGTTCGAAGCGATCTCCACATCCTGCCAACCAATCCCGCCGCTCCACCCGGTTTGCAAAGCTTTTAGCGCTGCTTCTTTTGCCGCAAAACGCGCGGCATAATGCTGAGCGGCAACTGCACCGCGACTGTCGCAATACGCCCGCTCGGCTTCAGTGAATACGCGTTCGCCAAAACGCGGTGTACGCAGGAGCACTTCGCGAATTCGTTTGACTTCGATAATGTCTATACCGATGGAAACAATCATAAGCGATGAAGAATTACATCGCGCCGGATTCTACTGGCGCGAGACTGACGGTGTGCGTGCCCTGATCTGCGCACCCCTTGAGCAAGCCGGTTTCGCTAACGGATTTTCAACTCGCGGCGGCGGCACCAGCGCGATGCCCGAGAACTCTCTTAACCTCGCGGGCTTCAATGAAGACGATGCGGAAAACATTCTGGAGAATCGTCGTCGCTTTCTCAAGCTTTTCGATGGCGATTGGCTGCTGGCAGGATGTTGGCAGGTCCATGGCTCTGACATCAGACTGGTGCAAAACGTTGCCGACGCAAAGCCGGCCGAGGACGCGCGCGGCGACACAGTCTACTGTGACGCGATTGTCAGCAACGCTCGCGGCGTTCTCGCAGGAGTGAAAACAGCGGACTGCGTTCCTGTCCTGATTGGAGACCCCACGACCGGGGCGTTTGCCGCCGTGCATGCTGGATGGCGTGGAACGCTCGCCGAAGTCGCCGGGAAAGCTCTGGCGCGTATGACTGCCGAGTATCAAACAAAGCCGGCAGACGTGTTGGTAGCAATTGGTCCGGCAGCCGGGTCTTGTTGTTACGAAGTTGGCCGCGACGTTATCGACGCTTTCAGCAACACATTCGCTAGTCACCAGGACCTCTTTAAGGAAACTCGGGAAAACCACGCCTGCATAAATCTCTTCCAGGCGAATCGAACACAACTCGTTTCAGCGGGCGTCCATCCTAGAGCGCGTCATCACTTCGCCCCTCTGTACCATGTGTCGCACGGATCTGTTTTTCTCTTATCGTCGCGAGAAGAAAACCTACGGCAAGGTTGGACGCCTGATGTCCGTTATCGGCAGGCGGGAAGCGATAACAGGCATATAGAGTACAACCTTCAGGTTGCGGCTACGCAATCATGCAAACTGGCTTCATCCCAACGAAGCAACCTGAAGGTTGTACTCCGCTATACGCCTGTTATCTATCCCGCATCATTCCACGTTAAGCCAGAGGCTCACGTCTTTATTCTGTGGCGGGAAGCAAACCTCGTCGCTACAGCTCTGGTATCTCAAACGCGCCTTCAGCTCCGCGGAGTTTGATGAAAACCCCGGAGGCACGGTTACCGTAAAGCGAATCGTCGTTCGGCCTTCGTAAACCGCCACTTTGTTCTTCGAAAACTTCAGCGTCCTTAAAAGCGCCCGTGGATAAACTATTGTTCCAACTCGCATACCGCCCGGTGCTTCAATCTTTAGCTGTGTTGGAATCAGGAATCTCTCCAGAGGCTTGTTTGAGTTGACGTGATAGCCGCCCGGAATATCCATCACAATAGTTCCCTGTACAGTCCGGCCCTTTCGGACTTTATCGGGTCGAAGCGATCCGCTGACACCGATATTTGGCGCCGACTGCGGCGCAGGCGATGAATACAGCGTTGTAGGAAGAACTAGAAAAGCCAGAATGAATGACAGTTGAGTGAATCGTAAAAGTTTCATGCGTTGTTCCCTATGCCCCAATCGTTTGTGGAATGCCTTGTATATTTTTCATTTCACGCCGCGCAGCCAGCTGGCCACACGCTGCGAAAATGTCCCTGCCTCGAGGCTTGCGCACGTAAGCACGCACCCCCTTAGACTCTAGAATAGATTTGAACTGTTCAACCCGGTACGACGGCGACGGCTGATAAGGAAGGGGATCCGCCGGATTATGTGGAATCAAATTAACCTTCGCTCGCAGAGCATGCCGGTTGAGCAGGTTTGCCAGTTGGCGAGCGTGCTCGTCTGAATCGTTAACGCCATCTAGCATTACGTATTCAAATGTAAACAGCTCGCCGGGCTTCAATGTCTGCTCAAACTCTTTGCAAGCCGCCAACAATTCTTCGAGTGGCCATTTCTTGTTGATCGGCATTAGCGTGTTGCGCAGCTCGTTAGTCGGCGCGGCCAGTGAAATTGCCAGGTGCGGCCGTGCGCCGACGGTGGCGAGTTCGCGAATACGTGGAACAATACCGGCGGTTGAAATCGTAACGCGATGCGGGACGATGAAGAGCCCGTTTGGATCGGACATGATCTCCAGTGCTTTCATCAGCGATTCGAAATTCAAAAATGGTTCGCCCGCGCCCATGCCAACCAGGTTAGTACCGTGCGGCGGCTTCTCGCCCACGCCGTAGACGTCGTTAAGCACGATAATAATCTGCTCGACTATTTCTCCCGCCGTTAGCGACCGCAGTAAACCCAATTGTGCGGTTAGGCAAAACGTGCACTGCAGCGGACAACCCGACTGCGAAGAAAAACAGATAGTGTCACGACGTTCTTCTGGAATGAAAACCGTCTCAACCGGAAGATTGTCGTGAGTTTTCATCAGGTAGCGACGGGTGCCATCTTCGGAAACGTAACGAGACTCCACTGAAAGCGTGGAGGCGGTCGCGGTTTCGCTCAGCCCTTCGCGCAAGGCCTTAGGCAAATCCGTAATCTCATCGAAACTGCGCAGCCGCCGATCGTGCAGCCCGGAAAAAACCTGGCGGCCACGATAAGATGGTTGACCCGCCTGCCCCATGAAGGTAACAAGTTCGCCCTGGGTTAACCCGACCACATTTGTCCGCTCTTCCATTTGATTCAATTCTAACATCCGGGGCATTTAGTCAGTACTGGCGGACATATTGTTTCTGAAGACCAGAAGCGATCCTTCTTTCCGTTAACTTCGTCAAATTCGAAACGCGCAACATACGCGAAATAAAAATGGCGAGTGACATTTGCCACTCACCATCTTCTTTTGTCGGCGAGACAGACTAGTCTATTGAACCGTGAACTTCGCGGTCGGCGTAAGCGCCTGCCCTGAAACACGATCCCGAATGCGAATCGCTAGCTCGTATTCGCCCGGCGCCAAAGACCGCGAATCAATTAGTTTAGCCAGGGTCAATCTCTGTCCGGCATCGCTCATGCCTCGCCAGTCTTCCGCTTGCTTCCCTAATTCCTTGCCATCCTTCATCAGCGCATATTCAACGTCGACTGAAGGGCGCAGCGTCGTCTGATCGATTCCGGCGTTGTAAACCTGCAGATAAACACCAACCGGCTGGCCGCGACGGTAGACACCAGAAACGTTTGGAATCACTTTCTGCTGACCAATAACAAACTGTCCGACCGCTGGCTGATCGCCAAGCGCTTCGAGTTTCGAAGCCAACACGAGCGTTGAAGTTGATAATTTCTGCGGATCGTATTTAGGAACAGTAAAACCGATGTGCCTTACACCCGTCGCTCCCGATGCGACGTCGCGAACAATGACATCCACTTTGTAAGTGCCCGGGGCCAGCGCGATCGCTTTCTGATAAGCCGACTTCCGGTCCTTGGCATCTGTCAGCTCCTGGGTCGTCGCCGTTGTGATCACCGGATCTTCAAACGTGCCCGAACGGCGACCAGCCACAGAAGTGATTCTGCCGAAGATGTTTATTCTTGCTTCTTGCAGACCGCCGCTATCCTGAAACACAAGATCCTTGTTGTCCGTTTGAATAGTGAATGCGGTAATCACGCGTTCGTCTGACTGCCGGAAATAGTCGACACGAATATCAAAGTTGAGCGGATTGTCCTCGATGACCGGCGTGTTAACTCTTGATGCCAGATCATTAAATTTGACTTGCGGCGGACGCTGAAGGTCGGCCAGCAGTTGCAGCCGCGAGAATGGGCTGTCCTGCTCACGTTGATAGTGATTCGCGCCACCGTTCATACCGGTGATTCGGTCAGCCTTGTTGCTCAGGCCCAATTGCTCTGAAAGCGTGAGGCCCGCTCCCGGCACCATCAACATTGCATCTTTCTCATCGGGACTGCGGGCAATGCGATACTCGCCACTCCCCGTGGGATCGACGAATTCGATCTCTACGCCCGAGCCTACGCCGGGCAGATAACGGTAAAACCAGATCTCAAACGGATAGGTGGTCGTGGAACCTCCACCGTGATAGGAAGGTCGGTCGTAATTCCCACCCATCGGATGAGTCTCTCTCTCGTGGGGCTTGCCATACATGATCCAGATTCGACCACGGTCGGTTTTCCAACCCGGGATTCCGGAGGCGAAGTGTTCATTGGCGTAAGCGATGCGCTCGTAGTATTCCTCTTTGAATTCGTTTTCATCCGTATCCGGATCAGGATCGCGACGGCGCCAAAATTCCTCTATAAACTTTTCGCGCTCGTCGTCCGTTTGCAACCGCTTGAAAGCCCTGCGTTCTTCGTCCGTGATGACGTAGGTAACGTCCTTCTCCAGCCAGTCCTTGTAAGCCTTCTTCAACTCCGGCTTAACGTTGCGTGGCTTATCCATCGGATCCTGGCCTTGCCGCGGGTCCTGCGCGTAGCCCGGCAGGAACGCGCCAGCCAGAAGCAGGGGGAGAATCGCCAAGCGAAAAGCGGCTTTCTGGAACGACATAACTAAACTCCTAACAAAATGTGTTTGAGACTCAACACGATACGGCAGCAGGTTCGGGCCCGATGCGGAAGCAACGGATTCTAAGGTTTCACCAAGAACACAGTCAAGATGCGGCGACTCGGGTCTTTCGTTGCCTTTTTGCTACTCAAAATCGGCCCAAATAATTCCGCCTAAAGCGATTATCCACCTTACCCAGTCGCAGTACGCGGCCGGTTAAAGATCCACGCCACGAATATGGACACCAGGTACAGGACAATCATCGGCGCCGCAAACAGGAGCATGTTTGGAATGTCACTGGTTGGCGAAATGAGCGCTGCGGAAATGAGAATCACGATTAGCGCAGTCTTCCAAATTCTCACCAAAAACCCGGCGGTCACCAGCCCGATGCGCGCCAGGACGTAAGTCACAGCGGGCATTTGAAAAACGATTCCCATTCCGAGCATGACAAGGATAATGAAGTCGAAATAGTCGTCAGCTTTCAAAAGAAGGCGGAATTCAGAGCCTAAGCCCAGCAAATATTTGGCCGCCGGAGGAAAAATAATTTTATAGGCGAACATCGCCCCGAGCACGAACGAGATCGACGACAGCGCGATGAACGGCGTGACGTACCCACGCTCATGCGGGTAGAGCCCGGGTGCGACGAAAGCCCAAATCTGCCAAAGCAGAAATGGAACCGACAAACAGATCGCCGCATACAATGAAACCTTGACGTAGAGAGCGAACGGCTCCATGGCACTGGTAACGATCAATTTATCGCTGGTGCCAGAAAACTGGTCCGAAGATGCCGCGAAATCTACCGGTAGGCGGACGCCTTTTGGAATGATCGTGTTTCCTGCGTAAAGCGCCTCCTCGGTGAACAATCCAAAATTTCCCTGGGCACCTTTGACGGCCCGCGCCTGCACTGACACACCCGCCGGAATTACGATGTTTCCTATTTTTGTCTCCTTGGGAAAGATGTAGCGTCCAACTTCGTTCTCCTGGAGCGAAGTCAACGGCAGGATTTGCTCCTTGCCGGTCAACCCGTCATTTATAGGGACTTGTTGTCTTTGTGCTTCAGCGAGCGCTCTCTCGACCGGAACTGCCAGGAAGGCGTAGATCCGATCCGAAACAAACCAACACGCCATCCCCGCGATAAACACAAAGAGGACCGAGCGAATCAGACGACGTCGAAGTTCGTCCAGATGTGCGAGAAAAGACATCTGGCCGCCGAGTTCATCTTCCTTGCGCTTTCCCTTAGCGAGTGGTCTAAGAAATGTTGACATTAATATGATGTTGGCCCGACTAATTTTAGAGCCACTCGCGTTTGGGGAGCAGTTCCCCCGGCCCAACCTCAACACTTTGGCTGGCCGATTCGTCTTTTTCTACAACGTGGGATTGTCTGGGTACGACGCGGTCAGGGTCGACCGCCTCAATGCTCGGTGCTGCCAGCGAGGACGGGTTATCTTCCTGCCCATCCTGGTTGCTCAATATTGAATTATCGCTGGACGAAAAACTCGGCTCGAGATCAAGCCGGGAGAGATTCAGTTCTTCGAGGTTTACTTCCTTGTCCCAGGTACGCTTGAAATCCTCCGAGGCCCGGCGAAAGTTAGCGAGGTTCTTGCCGATGGTGCGGCTCAACTGCGGCAATTTGCGAGGACCCAGAAAGACCAGCGCCATCACCAGAATGAACGCAAGCTCGGTGCTGCCAAGCGACTCAAGAATCAGCAAAACCACGTGCTCAAAACCTCTCCGCGTGTTGGTTCATCAAAACCCTTATGAGCCTATTCGGAACTCTGCCGATTGTACCCTTTGTCTCGACAAAGCAGAAACTTCTCTCGAAACCGCTTCTTGACACGCGCTTGCAGTCTCCCGCAACCTTGCTCTCCAAAACAAGATCCGGAATTGAAGACGATAATTTATGTCAGCTCTTAACGACGCTGCTGATTCTGCCGCCGATGCCGACACCGCGCCTGGTTCTCTCGAGCGATTGGCAACTGTCGCGGAACAGGTAGCTTCGACCACAAAGAAACTCGAGAAAGCGGCCTTCCTCGGTAACTATCTCAAGCAACTCGAAGACGAAGATCTAAGCCGGGCAGCCCGTTACTTTGCGGGGCACCAATTTGCTTCCAATGACTCACGAACCACCAACGTCGGCGGCAGCATCATCTCGAGCGCTTTGAGCGAAGCCACTGGCCTGAGCCTCGAGACGTTAGCGCCAATTTATGTTCGGCTTGGCGACGCCGGTGAAACTGCACATGAAGCGGTAGAAGCAGCAATGCGCTACCACCAACCAACCATCACCCTTATCGAAACAGAGTCAATCATCACGCGGCTGAGTGAAACACGCGGCATTAAAAATAAAACAGGAATCCTGGTAACCGTCTTAAGTCGTGCCACTCCACTCGAGGCAAAATACTTAATCAAGTTGCTTGCCGGAGATCTAAGGATCGGCCTGCGCGAAGGCCTGGTTGAAGACGCGATCGCGCGGGCCTTCGAGCAGCCTCTGGCAAAGGTCGCCCAGGTCAACATGTTACTCGGTGACATCGGTGAAACGGCCGTGCGTGCTCGACGAAAGGACCTCGAAGACGTTGGTCTGCGACTGTTTCATCCGATCAAATTCATGTTGGCCACGCCCGCAGTGGATCTCGCAGACATTGCCCGAACCATGCCCGATGATTTTTTTGTCGAAGATAAGTTTGATGGCATCCGCGCCCAGGCGCATACGAAAGACGGCCGGGTGGCAATCTACTCACGGACCATGGATGAGATTACGCATCGTTTTCCTGAGCTGCTGGAACCTCTTCAAAACCTCGGTACCGATGCTGTGATCGACGGCGAGATCGTACCGGCACGCGATGACCGCATTCTACCCTTTAGTGAACTTCAGAAACGGCTGGGTAGAAAAACAATCGGCGAAGACTTGTTAGCTGAAGTGCCGGTCATTCTGGTCGTCTACGATCTTTTCTACGCGCGCGGCAGGGTCTTGACTGACGATTCCCTGGAGGAGCGGCGAAAGATCCTGGAAGAGATTATCCCAGCGAGTGGGGTGATTCGCGCGTCCGTTGCTAAAAGATTTGATGAAGTTGGGGCTCTCGATGATGAATTTGATGCGGCCCGCGCCCGCGGCAACGAAGGATTGATGGTCAAGAGTCCATCTTCGTTTTACAAGCCGGGACGACGCGGCCGCGACTGGTTAAAGGTGAAGCGAGCGATTGCGACGCTCGATGTAGTGGTGACGGCCGTCGAGGTCGGACACGGCAAACGTAGAAACCTGCTATCAGACTATACGTTCGCCGTCCGCCGCTCCGAAGCCGAGAATGAGCTACTCAATATCGGTAAGGCTTATTCAGGCCTCACCGACGCTGAGCTGACAGAAATGACGGCCTGGTTCAAAAGTCATACTCTTCAGGAATTCGCGCACGGAAGAGTCCGTCTAGTTGAACCTTCGGTGGTAATTGAAGTGACATTTGACCGAGTCCAACCTTCAAAACGGCATAAGAGCGGCTACGCGTTACGCTTTCCCAGAATCCTGAGACTGCGGCCTGACAAGAAACCGGAGGAAGCTGACACTCTGGAAACCGTGCAAAAACTGGTCGCCGCTAACATTAACTAACCCATCCGACGGCAAAGCCGCTCGATGCAGCATTTGAAGCAGTTTCTCCAAATGCCTTCAAGAAAGGCTTTTCCCTTAATTGGCTCTTGCTTTAGCGTGCCGTATGAAGTTAGCATGCGCCCTGTCACGACCCGCCCTGCTCGAATTCGACGATGCCCCGCCCCCGGCAAGTCGCTCACACCGAACAGGATCGCGGGTGACTAATCACGGCAGGTTGGAAATCTCTGTTTCTGGGCAGAGTCCGTTCTTAGAAAATCGCGAGCAGAAGAAAGAAAACATCCGTCAAACCCGGCGTATCTAGATCGATTCCGGTGGAAGGCACTTCAGTCGGTCCTACCGGCTCCATTGTGACGCGAGACTGCGGTGGTGGTGGTGGTGGAGGAGTTGTGTAGCCCGGCGTCAGAACGTCACCAGCATAAACTGGAACGCTGAGTATTAAGGCAAGAGTTGCGGTTGTGCAGATTGATTTCAGGGATTTCATAGTTTGTTCTCCTAATTCGTTTTTGGGTTGGTAAGTGCAGTTGTTCACAGACGAAAACCAACTGCCCGGGGGTTCTTAACGGGGCGCATAATAGCCGCCGCCCAATCTTCATGCAAGATTTCTTGCATAATACTAGAAGGAGCGACCTCACATGAAATTAGATTCCATCGTTTCATCCACAACAAAAGAAACAATCTTAAGTAGGAGCCTTCGTGTTCAATCAGCCTGCAAACGTGCGAAAGAACTTGAGGAAGCCGGAGAATTTGAGGCGGCGCGGGAGGCTATAAGCGAATTTTGGGAGCGTATTGGCGAACTCCCACGATTAGAGGGCCTGGATGAAATCGCCCAAGCAGAGGCACTGCTGCGAGCTGGCGCTCTTTCTGGTTGGATAGGCAGCACCCGCCAGATTGCAGGCGCCCAGGAGATCGCAAAAGACTTGATCTCAAAGAGTGCCGGAACGTTTGGAAAACTCGGCTTGGTTGAGCGCGTTGCCGAGGCCCGTATCGACCTGGCCATCTGTTACTGGCGGGAAGGAGCTTTTGATGAGGCTCGCATAACGCTTGATGACGCGTTACTGCAACTGGGCGATATCGACAGCGAGCAAAGACTCAGGGCCTTCTTGAACAAAGCGCTGGTCGAAACCGCCTCTAAGCAATATAGAAAGGCGCTACGAATTCATCGAGAGGCTGCTCCACTATTTGACGCCAGTCGAAACCATGCGCTCAAGGGAAAATTTCACAACGTGTATGCAGTAGTGCTGAAGAATCTGGGCTTGGCAGAGCACCGAGACGACTATCTCGATCAGGCCTTGATCGAGTTTTCAGCAGCGAGCTTCCATTTTGAGCAGGCTAGTCACAAGCGTTATCACGGAGTCGTTGAAAACAACCTGGGATTCTTGTTTGTTCATCTGGGCAGATTCGACAACGCCCACCAGCATTTGAATCGCGCCCGTGCAGTGGCTGTTGGTTTGAAAGATCGAGGTTTGGTTGCGCAGTTCGATGATTCACGCGCCCGCGCCTTCATCGCCCAGGGTCAATTTTCAAAGGCAGAGACGATTGCACGAAGTTCGGTGAAGGCACTGGAAGAGGGTGATCAGTTGTCGATGCTTGCTGAGGCTTTGACCACGCACGGAACTGCGCTAGCTCGTTCGGGTAACTTTGGTAAAGCTCGTGCTAACTTTGAAAAAGCTATCAGGACATCCCACACGGCCGGCGATCCCGAGAGCGGCGGCGTCGCCGCGCTGGCTATCGTGGAGGAGTTAACGGAGCATCTTCCGTCTAATGAATTGCTTGAATACTTTCGGATGGCGGACTCGGATCTAAAAGGCTCTGACAATCCGGATATTCAAAAGCGACTTGGCGAATGTGCCAGGCTCCTTCTTACACACGAAGCGCTCCTTGCCAGGACAGCCAAGAGACCGTTCGACGCTGCGCCTGATGGAGACGCTCTGATTGAACCTAACCTATCGCACCAGCCGGCTGGCTCACCAGACTCATCAGTGAATGCTACGTTGGACGAACAAGTTCGATGTTATGAGGGCCAGTTGATCAAAGAGGCGCTCCGCACTTCTGAAGGCAGCGTGACGCGCGCCGCTCGTATACTGGGTATCACCCACCAGGGTCTCGCTTTTATTCTGAACGGTCGTCATAAAGACCTTTTGGCCTCGCGAAAACCGGTGAAAAAACGCAGGCGCAGCATAATCCGCTTTCATTGAGTTGTTAACTTAACCGCCCAATTAATCCACATCATCACCCCTGTCCATTTCGGCCGGCGTAAGATGCAACGCCGGGCCGGAGGTTTGTGCTCTAACCGCCAGTTCAAATATCATCCGTTCAAATTTCTTCAAGATACAACTATGAAAACTCTAACGTTTCTCATTACCTGTTTGCTCGTTTTGTCCACCACTGTGGTTGACGTCCAGGGACAGCGCCGGCGAGGCGCCAGTCGCCCGGCAACCACGAAGGTTGTTCCCGCCCAACCTGCGCCGGAACCGGCGGCATCGGTCGAGCCCGCAGCGCCGCCCCCCGCACCACTGGAGCCAGTCTTGTTGGCCGTTGTAAACGGACAAAATGTCACAACTGCAGAAATTGATCCGAAGGCCCGTCAGGACATTGAGAGCTTACCTCTGAAGATCGCGGATGCTCGAAGGCAGGTGCTCGAACTCGAGATCAATACTCTGTTGCTTGAAAGTGAGGCCACGAAGCGAAGGATAACTTCACAGCAGCTGTACGACACGGAGGTTACTAAAAAGCTCACGGTACCCACTGCGGCGGAAATAGATAAGTTCATCCAGGAGAACGGCGATCAACTTGACCAGAGCGATCCGGCCCACGTGCGTGAAGACGTTAAAGCTTTTCTCGTCGGTGAACGCGAAGCAAAGATTTCGGGCGATCTGGTAAAGCGGCTCCGCACTTCAACGCCCATCATCAAGGGCGCAGATTTCACCAACGACAATCTTGCTCCATCCGTCGTCCTGGCTACCGTCGGAGGGCAAACGATAACTGCCGGCCGCGTAATTGAGCGGCTCAAGCCGATCATCTATCGACTGCGCTTGAATACCTGGCTGGTGCAGAAGCCGGCTCTGGACACAACCATCAACGATCTGCTGTTACTGGCCGAAGCCAACCGGCGCAATGTTCCGCCTGAAGAAATTGTGCGCAAGGAGATAAGCGAAAAAATCAAGGTACCCACTGATGCCGACGTGGATAAATTCTACGCGGACAACAAGGCCCGAATTAAAGGTGAGCTTAATTCCATCAGACCACAGCTTGCCAATTACTTGCAGGAGCAGGAGCGTAGTCGGTTAGAAACAGAATTTTCTGAGAGACTCAGAAAAGGTTCCGACATTCGGTTGCTTACTTCCGAACCTGAACCTCCTGTACAGGCGATTAGCGTCGACGATGATCCTTCGCGCGGCGACGCCAACGCTGCGGTTACGATTGTCGAGTTTACCGACTTTCAATGCCCCTCATGCGCATCCATGCACCCGGTCATCGAGAACGTGCTGAAAGTTTATGGAGGTAAGGTTAGACTGGTGATACGCGATTTCCCGCTACCCATGCATGCCAACGCACGCAAAGCCGCCGAGGCAGCAAATGCAGCTCACGCGCAGGGAAAATTCTTCGAATACACCGCATTGTTGTTCAAACGTCAAAACGCTCTCGACGTGGCTTCACTGAAGAAGTATGCGACCGAGCTTGGGTTGAATCGCGCGCGCTTTGATGCTGAGCTGGATAGCGGGAAATACGCAGCCGAAATAAAGAAGGACATCAGGGACGGTGAAATTTATGGCATTGATAGCACTCCGACAATTTTCGTGAACGGTGTCGCGTTGAGAGTGCTAAGCGCCGCGGGACTCGTCGAGTCGATAGACCGCGCATTGGCTGGCCCGAACGCATCCAAATCTTCCCAGTAGATTTAAGCATCCAACAGCGGCGGACGCTTTCCCAGGAGAACGATCCACGAAACACGCTAAACGACACGAACCAGGATTTTTTCGTGACGCTTCGTGTGTTTCGTGGAGAGCCTTTAGTTTTCCGCCTCAGACCTTCTCTCAAACAACAAAACGGTCCGTCAGGCTGAAACGTCTAGCTACTGCGCCGCCGCCTTCTTGCGAGTCAGGATATTGCAAGCCTCGGCAGCGCTGCCTGGATCGATCGCAGCTGCGCCTTCATCGATGTGACGGATGATCCCCTCTTTATCGATTACGAAAGTAGCGCGATTGCCGAAGCCCTGTTCTTCGTTGAAGATTCCGTAGTCCCTGACAACGGTGCGTTTGAAGTCGCTGAGGATGGGAAAGGTTACGCCGATCTGCTTTGCAAATTCGCGGTTGGCGGGAACGCTGTCAACGCTTAGACCGAAAACCAGAGTGTCGGTTGCTTCAAATTTGGCGATATCAGCCTGATACGCCTTCATCTCTCTCGTTCAACCACCGGTAAACGCCAGCACATACGCCGCGAGCACAACATTCTTTTTGCCTTTGAAGTCGCTGAGCTTATAAGTCTTGCCATCCGTCGCACGCAGAGTGAAGTCAGGCGCGGGTTGGCCCACCTTCAAATGCGTCTTTGGCGCGGGAGGCGGAGCCGTTGATGGCTGCTGCGGCGCCGGCTGTGCGAAAGCAGTACCGGCAACAACCAGAAGGGAAAACAATAACGCTGAGATTCTCTTAGTCATGTGGTCCAACTCCTCCGTTTCAAATCGTAATCCAGGTTTGCGGCCAAACCACACCCTTGAAACATCGGGCAAAGTAATACTTCCGACTTCGCCGCGACACACTAACGTCAAACAAGATGCCTCAAATCGCCCGAAGCATAGACTCTGAGACTTGCCGGGGCAAGTTTTAGTACAATCTGACCAAAGAAGTCGGAAGTTCAGAGTTCAACCTTCAGGTTGCGGCTTCGGCACGCAAGCTTAAGCTTGAACTCTGAACTACATCCTGCAGCCGGAGTCATAGAGGGAAGAATAGAATGGTTTCGCTCAAGCCTGAACGTTTGAAACGTTACAAAGACATCACCATGCTGATGGTGAAGTATGGGCGTTCTGATCTCGTCAAGCAGGCCGGGCTTGAAGAGCACATGGAGCTTGATGATGCGGCTTTAGCAGAAACGGCGCCGGAGGCAAAGGAACTGGCGGCCGATCTTGAAAAGCTTGGGCCGACATTTATCAAGCTGGGTCAGTTACTTTCCACTCGCGCCGATCTGCTCCCAGCGCCTTACCTTGAAGCGCTCTCCCGTCTCCAGGATCACATCGAGCCTTTTCCCTATGAGGAAGTCGATCGAATTGTTTCGAGTGAACTCGGTGTGCGGATTTCCAAGGCCTTTGCGGAGTTCGATCCCAAGCCTATCGGCGCTGCTTCACTGGCCCAGGTACATCGGGCTTACATGCGCGACGGCCGCGCGGTGGTGGTCAAAGTGCAGCGGCCGAACATTCGCGAGCAGATTGTTGAAGACCTCGAAGCACTGGAAGAGATTGCCACGTTCCTTGACGAGCACACTGAAGTCGGCAAACGCTACGAATTTCGTAACCTGCTACTGAGTTTGCGTCGCAGCTTGTTGCGCGAGTTGGACTTCAAACTCGAAGCGAACAATCTCATCGCGTTCGCTGAGAACCTGAAGGAGTTTGAACTGATAGTCGTCCCCGAACCGGTGGATGATTTTACAACCTCCCGGGTCCTCACAATGGATTTCATCCCGGGCAAGAAGATCACAGAGTTGAGCCCGCTCAGGCTGATGGAGATTGATGGTCGAGGTCTGGCGCGGGAATTATTCAGGGCCTATCTGAAACAGATTCTTATTGACGGGCTGGTCCATGCGGATCCGCATCCGGGAAACCTCCTTTTAACGGACGATGAATGCATTGCCTTGTTGGACCTCGGAATGGTCACGCGTCTGCTGCCTGGTTTTCAAGACAATTTATTGCGTCTGTTGATGGCAATCAGCGAAGGCCGTGGGGAGGAAGCTGCACAGATTTCAATTCGAATGGGAGAGCCAAAAAGCGGCTTTGATAAAGGTGAATTCACCCGACGCGTGGGCGATCTCGTCGCCGAGCATGCCGACGCCAGTGTCAGCCGTTTGAATTCGGGCCAGGTTGTGCTTGAGATAACGAAGATCTCGGCGGACACGTGGTTTCGTCTTCCTATGGAGTTCACACTTGTAGCAAAAGCGCTTTTGAATCTCGATCGAGTGGTCTTTACACTCGACCCGAATTTCGAGCCGGCGGCCGTGATCCGTCAACGTGCGACCGAAATACTTCAGCGGAACCTGATGAAGAGCCTGACGCCGGCCAACATCATCAATGAAGTGATCGAGCTCAAGGAGTTTGCCGAAAAACTTCCTTCAAGAATCAACAAGATTCTGGACACTGTAGGCAATAATGAATTGAAAGTTAACGTGGACGCCATCGACGAAAAGATGATCGTCGAAGGATTTCAAAAGGTTGCAAACAGAATCACACTCGGACTAATCCTCGCAGCTCTCATTGTTGGCGCCGCCATGCTGATGCGCGTGGAAACTTCATTCCGGATCCTGGGCTACCCCGGACTGCCGATGATTTTCTTTATGCTCGCTGCTATCGCGGGGCTTGGCCTTGCACTCAGTATCGTCTCCACCGATGTAAAAGCGCGTCGGAAGCGGTAAGCAGGAGGCAGGAGGCAGGAGGCAGGAGAGGATACCGATTCCCTTTGTCTTTTCCTTGCCCATCGCTTTCTGCTTACCCGCCCTTCTTCTTTTGCCATCTGCTTCTGCCTTCCGCCTGCCTCCTGCCTCCTGCCTCCTGCCACCTGCGACTGCGCCGTGCCCATCCGTGTTTAAAAACTCAAGAATTCCTCAAGGTGATTGCAATAAAAGTATTTCCGTTGGTTAGCCGGTGAGCAATTTAGGCAAACGGGCCTGTTTTATGAGATTTCAAGGGCCAGCGACAAATCATCAAGGAAGGATTTCCTCTCAACTAATGTTCTTAATTGACTCCTCTCCAAATCTCGCGGGCGCGAACGCGGAGCTTATTACGGAAAAGATCTGCGAACCCGCCCCTCCCCCTCGAGTTTCAAGGGCGCGGTTGCTGAGCATGCTGGAAAAAAGCATGGCGGCGGGCACTTCAACAATAATCAGCGGACGTGCAGGTACCGGGAAAACCTCGTTGGCAGTGGATTTTGCGCGAAAATGTGGCCGACCGATCGCCTGGTACAAAGTTGATGCACCGGAAGCTGACCCTAAATTGTTTTTTCAATATTTGGTGGCCAGTATTCGTGAGCAGCGACCTGGTTTTGGGGCCACGTCGCTGATGCCCCTCGTGGGAGTGGTTGACCTCGATCACATCGCCTGGCTTACGGAGGCGTTTGTTTATGAATTGGCGGAGGGTGAGGGCGCCGGCCCGCTACTCCTCGTGATAGAAGATGTGCACCTGGTGTCCGACTCTGATTGGCTGGTGCCTTTCTTCACTCGTTTGCTGCCGCTTCTGCCTTCAAATGTACATGTGTTGATCACCAGCCGGAGTCTGCCACCCGCTCCTCTGTGGAGAATGCGTTCGAAGCAGTCGTTGGTGGTCATTGACGAGGAAACACTTGCCTTTACCCGGCTCGAAGTGATTGCTCTGTTTGACAGTTATGGAGTCTCCAGCGAGCAGGCAAATATTGCTCTGGACCACACGCACGGCCGAGCTGCCGCATTGGATGAGTTTGCTGCGTTTATCAAGCACTCAAAACCCCCGGCGCAAAACGAACCTGCGAGCGCCGTAGCGTAGCTGCTGGCAAACGCAATAACGCTTGAAGTCCGAAGTAATTCATGACCCCCAAAGAGGCTACATTGGAAATCATGTCCATCCTTCCGGATGGTGGATTGATACCATTTCGCCATGCTAACCTGCCCGCCACAAACGATAGTTTGGAGAGGCAGGAACGAATGGCGCCCAAAGACCGTCAGCCCAGGCCCTTCCCAACGCCAGTTGTTCCGGGCGCTGGTAACGCTCAGGTGGCGCGTCCAAGTTTCTTTCTGCGGACCAAGTTATTGCCTCCTCGGCCCGCGCCTGAGTTGTTACAGCGGCCTCGACTCACCGACCGGCTACTCGGAAATCTTAGCTATCCGCTCACTCTCGTTACAGCCAATGCCGGCTCCGGGAAAACTACGCTCGTCGCTGACTTTCTCCGGACCCACAAGCGCCAGTTTGTTTGGTACCAGCTCGATCATACTGATGCAGACCCATCCGTGTTTCTTGGTTACCTCGGATTCGGCATCCGGCAGCTTGTTCCTGGCTTTGGCGAAGCCATGTTTTCGTATTTTCACGAAGCGGCGGGCGAGTTAGCCCAGCATCCGGAACGCGCAGTAGACGTTTTCCTGAACGAGGTACTTGATCGAGTTGAGCAGCAACTCATCCTGGTACTCGATGATTATCATCACCTGGGCGCCGAAACCGGTGTCCACGCGGTTCTCGATCGTCTGCTTGCCTATCTGCCCGACGTTCTCCACGTAATTATCATTTCCCGTGAAATGCCTCCTCTGGCTTTGGGCAGGCTGCGCACGCATTCTCCACTTTCAAACATCGACCGCTCAGATTTGCTATTTACGGATGAAGAGACGCGGGAACTATTCCGCCAGGTTTTTGATTTGGAACTTACCACCGAACAGCTCGCGGAATATCGTGAGCGAACGCACGGCTGGATCACGGCGCTGCAATTGGTCCGGCAGGTAGCACATCGAAACGTCCTCACCAATCGCGACGGACACGCGGGCGTCCCTGATCTGGTCGAGGTCCTGAGGCAATCGGAACGCGATATCTTCGATTATTTTGCGGAAGAAGTTTTTGCCGATGAGCCCGAAGACGTCCGCAAGCTGCTGCTGCAAGTTTCGCTTTTGGACCGTATCGAGCTCGACACCTGCGCTACTCTTTATCCTGGCTTCAACTGCTCGCGGGTGCTGCCAAACCTGGTCCGGCGAAATGTTTTCATTTCGGTTGCCAGCGATCGCCGGGGTGAAGAATACCGGCTGCACCCCCTCTTTCAGAATTTTCTCCGTCGCCGCTTGCGCAGCGAGATTGGCCGGGCCGGCGTGGCAGCAGAGCATCAGCGGTGCGCCGCATACTTCATGGGTCGTGAGTCCTGGGAGCAAGCTGTCAGGCACCTCATCGCCGCCGAAGATTTTCAGGGCGCCGCCAGCCTGATCGCCGAACGCGGAGTTGAGTGGATTTCTTCTGGGGCATTCGGGTCACTCGCATCTCTCGCCGACTCTCTGCCTGCCACCGCAGTCGAAGCGCACCCGCGTGCGCTCGCCCATCGTGCCGAAGTCGCCCGTTTACGTGGCGAATACGAATTTGCCCACGCGATGCTGCGTAGGGCGGGAGCACTATTGCAGGAGCGAGGCGATAAGGAAGGCGAAGCGGACGCCCTTCACTCGCTGGCCACGCTCGCACGACGTCAGGGAGACTTCGAACTGGCTTTCACTTATCTCGACCGTGCCATCAGTCTCAGCGACCAGAATTCTGTGGTGCGGATCAAATGTGGCAACACGCGGGGGTTGTGCCTGGTAGCGATGGGAGAGTGGACCGCTGCTGAGCGTGAATTCAGGGCTGCGTTGCAGTCAGCAGAAGAAAGAAACGACGAACATTACATTCGTTTAATTGCCCATAATCTAGGAACGCCGGCCGGCATCCGGGGCGACTTTGGCGAAGCACTCCGTTGGCTTGGCCGCATGCTTCGCAAGGATCCCCAAACGGCACCTATGCCTCAGGAGGCCGTCGCGCATTTGAATATGGCGCGCTGCTACCTGTACCGAGGCGAATTCCCAGCCTGCGAACAACATCTCGACGACGCTCTGGCACGCTGCCAACTTTTTAACCTCGTGGCGGTGCGCGCAGAGACATTCGAAAGCTACGGGAACCTCTATCGGGAACGTGGAGAAATTGAAAGGGCGGTCGAATACTACGAGCGTGCAGCCCGCGCCTATGACGAAGCCGGGATCACGTTGGATCGCACCGAGCTGTTTGAAGAGCGCGCGTTGTTGGGACTTCAGATTGGAGACCTCGGCGCTGCGCAGGGGCAAATTGACAAACTGATCGCATGGCGCCCGAAGGAGAAGGACGAACGTGCCTTCTTCACGGCATCGCTGACGCGCGGTCGCATTTTGACGGCCCGCGGCGAGCATGGGGTGGCCCGAGAAGAGCTAACCCCGGCGCTCGAGTATTTCCACAACCATAGTTTTTACTACTACGAAGCGCAGGCGAGCGTAGTAATAGCCTTGTGTGATTTTCACCTCGGCAAAGAACCTGAAATGGTTGAGCGCTTGCGGCGCGCAATCGACCTGGCCGCGCGATACGACTACGAATACTGGCTGAAGCGCCAGGTGACCCAGCATCCGGAATTATTCGCCTCAGAAGAGGCGTTAGAGCTTTTGCCACTGGACTTACGCGAACAGGCGGCCGCAACTCCTTCACAACCGCTGATGGAGGTGCCGGCCCAGGTTTCGGAGATCGCGCTGATTCCTCAGCCCGTAACAGATCTGGCCGTTAACATGCTGGGGCCGGTGGAGATTCTCCGGGATCCGACGCGACCCCTGGCGGCGGACGCCTGGCCAACGCGGCGCGCACGCGACATTCTGTGCTTCATCGTCTCCCGGCGTCACCATCGCGCTTCAAAAGACACAATCATTGATACTTTCTGGGGCGAAACCGACTTCGACGTCGTCGAGAAAAACTTCCATCCTACGGTTTCGCATATTCGCAAAGCGCTCAACAGTAACCAGCCGCTCAAGCAAAACTTCCTGCTTTATCGCGATGGCGACTATCAGTTGAACTCTGAGTTTTCCTACCGCATCGACATTGAACAATTCGACCAGCTTCTCAGCGAAGGCGAAAACGCACGCCGCGCACGCCAGCTTGAACAGTGCATCGCCGCCTATGAGAGCGCACTCGGCCTTTACCGCGGGGAATTCATGCAAGGGAGCTATGAACCGTGGGTCGAAGAGCAGCGCACTTATTACCGCGAGCAATATCTCCGTCTATTGGAAGCGCTGGCGGGCGTTGCCCAAACCTCAGAAGACTGGCCGAAAGCGATGCAATTGGCGCAGTTAATCATTCGGGAAGACCAGTTTCGGGAGGATATTCACTGCGTCTTAATCAAAGCCCACGCTGCGATGGGTAATCGCGGCGCCGCCAAAGAGCATTACGAAGGTCTAAAACGGATGCTGGCGAGCGAATTAGGAGTGGAGCCAAGTCTTGAAACCAGAAAGCTTTATCAACAACTAGTTGGTTGAGACCTCAGATAATGGGTCAATTTCGTTTAATAAACGCAAGGTTACCGCAACACACGGCAGTGATGCACAAACTAGAATGCCCTACACTTTTTGGCAAGCTTGGCATCGCGGGGTTGAAAATCAGGCAGGCGGCACTTGGGGAATCATGGGTTCCCCGAGAGCCGGCAACCTCTGCAGATTCCCAAAATAGTTCTTTACAGCAGCGACCTCGCCAGTTCGTTAGCATGACTGCGCCGATAAACCCGACTGAGGTGATAGTTTGCTAAGCAGGTTCCGTATAGATTCCAGCGTCCTAAGACTGCGGCAGTGCCTTGCCATGACTCTTGTCGTGTTGGTCATGGTGTCTCCGGTTGTGGCCGGCCTCAACATCAGCAAAACCAACGGGATTGTGATGACCGGTGCGGACGGGATCGTTATGACCGGCGCTGATGGCATCGTCATGACCGGGGCCGACAGCTTCTTCAACGCCAACACAAACGGAATCGTGATGACTGGAGCGGACGGTATTGTGATGACCGGGGCTGACGGCATAGTCATGACAGGTGCCGATGGTGTCGCCTATCCCAATAGTCTTCGCACAATCAGTGCCGACGGCATCGTTATGACGGGAGCGGATGGAATCGTGATGACCGGCGCCGACGGCATCGTCATGACGGGCGCGGATGGAGTCAGTTATCACGTCGACTCCGTGACAGTGGTTCTCCCTACCGGCATCGTGATGACCGGCGCAGATGGAATTGTAATGACCGGGGCCGACGGTGTTCAGCGTAAAGCGGGCGACGGAATCGTCATGACGGGCGCAGATGGAATCGTAATGACCGGCGCCGACGGTATTGTGATGACTGGAGCGGATTCAGTCAGAGCTACCGGCGCGGACGGGAAAGTCTTCTCAGTCACTCCTGAGGGACTAAGATTTAGCGGCGTTGACGGAATTGTAATGACCGGGGCCGATGGGATCGTCATGACCGGCGCTGATGGCATTGTGATGACCGGCGCCGATGGGATCGTCATGACTGGCGCCGATGGCCTGTCAGCAACTGCCCCCGTGGGGCTTCAGAGCGTCGATCCTGAATTGGCGGTAACGCTAAACACCCTCGCTGACGACAGTAACGTGAATGCAGCAATCGTCTACCATCGGCTGCCAACGGAATCAGATCTTTCCGATCTCCAGACGATTGGAATCGTGGGCGGCACACGCTATCGCGTACTTCCGGTTGTAACGGTCACGGGTACCAGAGACCAGCTTTCGGACATTTCCAAGCTGCCGGCCGTTCGATCGATTTATGGAAACCGAACGCTAACCTTGAACAGCGAACCTGAGGTCAGGGCTGTGACGGGCGTCGAACGCGCTTGGAGGGATTCGGAAATCATCAGTTCCAACCGCGGTCTGCCGTTAACAGGAAAAAATGTAGCGATTGCGATTCTCGACACTGGCATTGACGGCACGCACCGAGACCTTGCCGGACGTATCAGCAAGAACATCAAGCTGGCTGAGACGCAAAGCGCCAACATCGGATTCAATTACCCGATCAATTCGGAGCACCTCGAAAACACCGACAACCTCTACGGCCACGGAACCTTCGTCGCCGGTATCCTTTCCGGCAATGGAAGTCTATCGGGTGGGAAGTACAGCGGCGTGGCCCCGGATGCGCGTTTGGTTGGACTCGGGGCAGGTGATTTGACGCTGCTTAACATTCTGTCCGGGTTCGATTACCTGCTGGCGAATGGTCGCGATTTGGGCGTGAAGGTTGTTAACTGCAGCTTCTCAGCCAATACCTTGTACGACGCGAATGATCCGGTGAACGTAGCTACCAAAATGCTAACCGGCGCAGGCATTAATGTAGTGTTTTCGGCGGGTAATACAGGCCCTGGCCAGCATACGCTTAACCCGTACGCAGCCGCGCCATGGGTCGTAAGTGTTGGTGCGACGGACACTCAGGGCCGCCTCGCGAGCTTCTCTTCGCGTGGCGGATTTGCCAGCCCACAGTTTCAACCCACACTCGTCGCACCGGGCGTTGATGTGGTCAGTCTACGTGGTTCCGGAATCGCCAATGTCACCGGGGCCCAGGGACTGGCTGGCGCCGATTCAAAGCAGCTTAGTTCCACCGAACTACCTAATTACACGACAGCCAACGGCACAAGCTTCTCAGCCCCACAGGTGGCCGGCGCTATCGCCTTGATGTTGGAGGCTAATCCGGCTCTAACGCCAGCTGACGTAAAGGGAATCCTTCAACGTACGGCAACGCCACTGCCGCCTTACTACAGTTACGAGATCGGTACCGGAATGCTGAACGTGCATGCCGCCGTCCTTGAGGCAGAGTTTCCATCACGACGGATTGGTTTGTGGCGCGGGACTCTTGACCGCGATCAAGTTGATTTTGTCAGCGACGCGCCCATCAAGTTCTCCGGGACTGTTCAACCGGGCGGCCCTGCAGAAGCCAGCGTGTCGATTCCAGAAGGCACCGTAGCAGCGTCGGTTCAGATTTCGTGGGGACCGCTCTGGAGCACAAATGACCTGGGACTGTCCGTTTCCGATCAGAATGGTGTTGTTCGCGCCCATTCAAACACGCTTAACCTCGCGGGGATTAACGGCAAACGCGAGAGTGTTTCACTCACGACGCCCGGGGCGGGTGCATGGAGGGTAACCGTTAGGAATTCGTTCGGCGGGCTGTCAACGTCACAGCCGTTTTATGGGGTGATGGAAATTAACCGCGCCCGCTACGCGCGGATGCAGGACGTAGGCTCACTCAGTCCAGCGCTGAGAGAGGATATTTACCAGAGCCTTCGCTCTTTCTCCATGTGGCCAATCGGTTCAAAGTTTCGTGCGGATCTCGGCGTGTCGCGCAGCGATTTAGCCACCGCGCTCGTTCTGTCCGCGCGCGTCCCGCAGTATCTTCCCGGCCAGCCGAGTTACAAAGATATACGCGATTCCTCGACAATGCTTTTCGTCGAAAGTGTACAGGCTTCGCCGAATGGACCTCTTTTTATAGACGTAGCCAAAGGCGGACAGTTTCGCCCGAACGACAATACGACGCGGCTGGCTGCGGCTGTGGCGCTGGTACGGGCGGCCGGGTTGCGTTCTGAGGCCGAGGGCAGGGCCGGAACTCCTCTCGCCTTCCTCGACGCCGCTACTATCCCAAGCGACCTGCGAGGCTATGTCTCAGTAGCGGTGTCGCACGGACTACTCAAGGCGGAAAGTTCTTTCAAACCTAACGGGACCTTCACACGCGGTGACTTAGCCCAGGCAATCGCGGCATTTCAAAGACGCGCAGTGCAGTAAACCACGCGGCCGTAGCCCGACCCATTAGCTGATCTGGGCAGTAGGTCGACCGTCAGGGAGGGAGCGTCGCTGTAGATGGAGCAACGCCTCCCTAACGGTCGGGCTCACTGCCTTGATCAGCTGGATCTTGAGCGGAGGGCGGGAGTTCAGCCTTTAGGCTGCGTTCTTGCGGACTAAACCGCACTCGTTAGAGCAGTTCTACGGCATTAGCTCGCGAATGGCTTCCTCGTCTATCTCTGTGAGGAGCGAGAACACCACTCCAAAACCAATTCCATGCTGGGAGGCGACGACCTTCGCAGGAAGTTGCAGCCAATCCCCTGCCGGCAATTTGATCTCGATAACGACTTCCTCACCGACATCCACTCTTCCGGTAGTATTTACAAAGCATCCACCGAGGCTCAGGTCTTCAATGCGTGCTTCATGACCGCCGGACAGGCCGTCCCACCTGGCGTCAAGGTTTAACTGGATTCGTTGGTCGGTGCGTCGCTCAGACATTTGTTTGGTTACGGCAAAGAGTTAATAGGCGCGCTAAAGATACAGTTTGGGAAAACTTGGCGCAACAAACTTCTCTAAGTCACTAAAGTATGGACGGCGGCAGAGCCGCGTCCAACCCTAGCTCGATCACTATGATTTCAGACGCCCGTAGTAGATCTTGGTCTCATATTCGAATGTAACAACCCCGTTGTCTGCATGAGTGTCGAATAATTCTCCCAAGCCTCTCAGCATAGGTTCGAAATTCGGATGTTCTGGCTCGGGAGCATACGAAGAGGAATAGACCCGACCCTTAAGAGCCTCAAAGTCGAATTGCTGAAAATTCGCCAAGCTTTTCAATTGGAATCCAAGAGGCGAGAAGAAATCGGCAATTTCCGGTTCGACGTTCTCGTGCCGAATCTCCTGGTAATCTGTCCCGTAGCGAAGTAAAAGGCCCTCGTAACCTCGTAGAAACGGTGTCGAATCGACGAGCCGTTCGTTCCAGATAAGCACTACCCATCCGCCAGGTTTTAGGATCCGCATGAACTCGACCTGGGCTTCGCTACGTTTGAACCAGTGGAATGCCTGGGCGGCCGTAACAAAGTCAACGCTTTGCGACTGCAGCGTCGTGGCTTCGGCAGCGCCATCGATGCTGACGAAGTTTTCAAACTGACTCAGGATTTGCTCACCTGCCAATCTCATGGGCGCGTTGGGCTCAATACCGAATACTTTGTTTCCGTTTCGCAGGAATAGTTCAGACAGGATCCCCGTCCCCGAACCCACATCGGCAATCAGGCAGGCTTCGGTTAATGCGCATTCCTGCTTGAGAATTCCGAGAGTCTCCGGCGGATAGCCGGGGCGATACTTGACGTAGTTTTCAACGCGGCTTGAAAAGCGGTTTAGATGATTGGCCATAGCGGATTCTATCGAAGGAGGTGGTCGGTACAGAACCGAGCGCGGTAGCGCCGGATCCCTGGAATCTACTTCGAGCGAATGAATTTCCAAGAATGCCTGGACGACTTGAACTTTAGGTCATCTTTTGGCTCCGATGCTATCGCGCCTGGTACAGAACCGAGCGCGGTAGCGCCGGATCCCTGGAATCTACTTTGAACAAATAAATTTCCAGGAATGCCTTGGACGACATGAACTTTAAGTCATCTTTTGGCTCCGATGCTTCCGCGCCTGGTACAGAACCGAGCGCGGTAGCGCCGGATCTCAGATCTAGTTTGAACGAATGAATTTCCAAGAATGCCTTGGACGACATGAACTTTAAGTCATCTTTTGGCTCCGATGCTTCCGCGCCTGGTACAGAACCGAGCGCGGTAGCGCCGGATCTCGGAATCTACTTTGAACAAATAAATTTCCAGGAATGCCTGGACGACTTGAACTTTAGGTCATCTTTTGGCTCCGATGCTACCGCGCCTGGTACAGAACCGAGCGCGGTAGCGCCGGATCCCTGGAATCTACTTTGAACAAATAAATTTCCAAGAATGCCTTGGACGACTTGAACTTTAAGTCATCTTTTGGATTCGGCGCTACCGCGCTCGGTTCTGTAAGGTGCCGGAATTATTCTTCTCGCAATGAGGTTTCTCGAAGAAACAACCCGCCGTTGGGCGGTGTCTTCTCCGTAGGGTAAAACTTCACCAGTAAACGGTGACCCAGCAGCAGTAACAGAATAAATCCAAACGTTAGTGGTAAGCGGATATCCGACTTCACCAAAAGCCAAAAGTGCAGTACACCGGCGACGCCGGCAACATAGATCAGCTTATGCAGCATATTCCAGCGCGTTCCGCCCAGGCGCTTGACCATCTTGTTGGTTGAAGTAATCGCGAGCGGGATCATCAAAAAGAAAGCGAGCATTCCCAGAGCGATAAACGGGCGTTGCACCACGTCTCCCGGGACAGACTTAATATCAAAATAACGATCAAAGGCGAGATAAGTCGCCAGATGAAGGAATCCGTAAAAGAATGCGAAGAGTCCGAGCGTCCGGCGAAATTTGATCAGCCAGTTTAAGCGCGTTGTGTGGCGCACGGGCGTAATCGCCAGGGTTAACATAAGAAATACCAGCGTCAGCATCCCGGTGGTGCGCGTAACAAACTCCAACGGATTGGCGCCCACGCGTTTTTGATAAACGTCCCACAGCATTAGTGCCAACGGCGCTAAACCGTTGACCGCTAACACGAACTTGGCAAACCGCACGTCTTTCAATTTAAACCTTTCATGCTGACTCCTGATGCGTCCACGCGGGCGCCTCCTGGGAGTACGCCCTAACCAACCCGCTCAGAAATTCTTTTGCAGGTCCATTCCGCTATACAAATGCGCGACCTGATCCGCATATCCGTTAAACATCAACGTGGGGCGCCGCCTGAATTCCCCAATGCGATCTTCGAAAGCCTGGCTCCAACGAGGATGCGGCACACTCGGATTAACGTTGGAATAGAATCCGTACTCGCGTGGAGCCTGAATGTTCCAGGTGGCAGGCGGTTCGCGGTCGACGAGGCTAATCTTCACGATTGATTTGATACTCTTGAATCCATACTTCCATGGCACCACTAGTCTGACCGGAGCACCGTCCTGCGGCGGCAGAGTCTCGCCGTAGAGGCCGGTGGCCAGGATGGTGAGGGGGTGCATGGCCTCATCCAGTCGAAGGCCCTCCACGTAAGGCCACGGAAGAACACCAGTCAACTGGTTCGGCATGCGCTTCGGATCGTAAAGAGTTTGGAAAGCGACATATTTGGCTTGGAAAGTCGGTTCAACCCTACTAAGCAGAGCTGACAAAGGAAATCCAAGCCACGGAATCACCATCGACCAGCCTTCGACGCAGCGCAGGCGATAGATGCGTTCCTCGAGTGGGAACCGCAAGAGTTCTTCCAGGTCAAAGATCGTCGGTTTGTTTACCAGGCCATCGACCAGAACGCTCCAGGGGCGTGTCACAAATCCCTTTGATTCGCGCGCAACCGCCTGCTTCAGGGTGGAAAACTCGTAAAAATTATTGTAGTTAGTGATGTCTGAAATGGGCGTCAGGTTATCGGTCACAGTGAAACCCTGGCGAATCGAGTCATCGGCCGGCGGTTTCGAGACGCTCCTAAGTTTTTCGCCGGCTGGCTTTTCCTCTGCTGCGGGATTGAGCTTTCGATAAATAAGACTTGTCGCGGCCGTTGTAGCTGCCAGCGCTGATCCGCGCATGAACAAGCGACGGTTCAGATAAGCCTTCTTATCTGTGATTTCGCTGGATTTAATGTCGTCAGGCTTCTTGATTAACATTGCTGCTCAACCTGTTCTCTTCGCCCATAGTATTTACGAACTTAGTTAGCTAACTGGTTCTGTTACCGCGAACTCTGCCAAATAAGGGACTTAAATATAACTACTGGAAACGATCCACGAACAACACGGAGTAACGCTACAAACTCTTCGTGGAGTTGAGTAAATCGTTCCTCAACACTCTTTTATAAGATGCCGGTATAAATCCGAAGTGCCACAAAAGCACTAACCGTCTGGGAGATTGGCTAAAACCGGCTTTGCACAAAAAGTCGAATGAAGGGGTTCGCGAAGCGGTATCAGAACCGGGAGCGATAGCGACCGGGTGTCGGTCGGAAAGAAAAGCCGTGATTTCACTATCAACCATCGCCCTCGTAGATGAGCAGCGACCCGGTCGCTACCATTACCACCCCAAGCGGGCTGCGCTTTCCCCTGTTCGCTTCCGGTTCTGATTTAGTCGGCTTCGCCGACTTTTTGTGCAAGCCCTAAAAACCAGACTAGCTTCTAATGCAAAGTCCGCAACTAACAGTTTGCGTTACATAAAAAACGGTTTGAGTTACAACTGAGGACAAATATGGCAGGCTACTCAGGAACACCACTCGCCAAAAAACTTGGAATCAAGGAAAACTTTCGCGTTGGCCTGGTTAACTCACCGAACGGCTTTAAGAAAGAACTCGGGACATTGCCTGAGAATGTAAGCATCCTCAATGAGAGCTTACCCAAACAGCTTGAGTTAATCCTCTTATTCGTCGATTCCGAGAAAAGGTTAATGAAAGAGTTTCCCAGGATGATGCGCAAGTTGCCGCCGAACGGGTCGCTTTGGGTAGCGTGGCCAAAGAAGAGCTCAGGCGTGGTGACCGATCTCGATTTCAACATCGTACAAAAGTTTGGACTTGCTGAAGGTCTCGTCGATGTAAAAATCTGTGCAGTGAACGATGTATGGTCAGGACTCAAGTTTGTATATCGTTTGAAAGATCGCTAACGCGTTTGCATCTCACATTAAGCACAACTCGCAAAGAATTTTTTTTAGTTAGTGGTTCCGACAATAGTCCCCCTGGAGTCTTTTGGACCAGCAGGACTATGGATGGTAGGACCAAGCTATAAGAGTAGTAAGTGTTGCGCGATACAACGGGCGAACACATTGTAATGACACAAAGGACCCATAATTTTTCTCGATAATTTTCCACATTCAAAACGAACTTTCATTGTTGTATTCATTTTTTCTTCAATTGAGATTCTTCTTCAAGCGATCATCTATCCTCTCGCAAGAGAGTTGTTTGCGATGCGAAAAGTGACGATCGGCGCCGCTGTCTATGCAGATTTTTATTGATGAAATATATGGACCACCAGTAATCGAAAAAGGAGTTGCAAAAAAGATTTCGATCACTATAATGCGTTCCCCTCGCTTGAAGCGATTGGTTGCCCCCGAAGTGAAGCGTTGAAAAAGTCGGACCTGATTTTGGTTTTGTGTTGTTTGCAGGTTACTCGCTCTTATAAATTTTGTTGGCCCCGCTGACCTGCTACGCGAAATCCAAATCAGGGTGTTAGTGAGCCCCTTCAGCAAATGAAGACGCTCAGGCAAGCCCTGGTGAACGCCCTCTTACTCTGACGGGTGTAAACTGAAAAATTAGTCAACGCCAATCTGCGGTCGGAAGACGGACTTTGCCCGAAGGGCTGAGTGTGCCTTCCTGTGGGAAAAACTTGTAGTTTTAGTTTGATTGGAGCGTTGAAATGACAGTAGCCCCAGATGTTTCCACCAAGAATTGTCCTATTTGTTCACTGCAATTGCCATTATCTGAGTTTGGTGTTTGTCGAGCGCGTAAAGACGGACGAAACCTATATTGCAAGGGTTGCATTCGAAAGAAAGTAACCGACAGCCGCAAGGCGTTGAAAGAATATCGATCGGCTCGAAAACGTTACGTCGGTCAGCCAGTCAGTGAGAGTGGTTCGTTCGTCGATGGTGAACCTTCGGGAAACTATCCCCGCATCCTCAGTAAGTTATCTCCTGTTGAACGCGTCCGAGAGGCAATCAAAAAAGGCGCGCGCACACAGAAAGAGATCGCACAGGAAACGCGACTCGGCAAAGATGAGATTGGTGACGCCCTCGCCAACCTTCTCTTATGGACGCGTGAGATCAAGACTGAAATGGTCGACAATGTACGAGCCTATTCCATTAATGAAACGCCGCGCGCGCCGCTGCGTGAGGATGTTTTCGACGTTCCCCAACGTAAACGCGACGTGCCGAGCTCCTTTAGTGCTCTGCAAGGCCTGATGCCGGGCAAGAATCCAGAGGGTGAGCAGGAAAAGATTGGCGGCTGGGTGGCAGCCTAGCTGCGCGAAGACGCGCGCGAGAGGTCTAGAATGATTCCAGGACCTCTTGCGCGTGCACGTCTGGCTTGACCTTTTCAAATATCTTCTTAATCTTGCCCTTTTCGTCGATTAGGAAGGTCATCCGTTTGACGCCCAGATATGTTCGGCCCATAAACTTTTTCTCACCATACACTCCGTAAGCGTCTGCGATGGAATGATCTGTGTCCGCAAGCAGTGTGAAAGGGAGTTTGTACTTTGTTGTGAACTTCTGGTGGGAAGTCGCACTGTCAGTTGATACCCCAATTACTTCAATACCTCGCTTCTTGAAGTCGGAGAAGGCGTCTCGAAACGAACAGGCCTCCTTAGTGCATCCGGGCGTGTCGTCTTTTGGATAAAAGTAGAGAACGACCTTTTGCCCGCGAAGGTCTTTGAGGCGTATTGTTTCGCCCTGGGTATTCGTGGCTTTGAAGTCTGGTGCAACACTTCCTTCTTTAAGCATATTTTCCTGCTCCTGTTTTTTGGGCTAATTGGGGCCGCACATTCTAGTTTGTCACCATCCAGCGGGCAAGAATCATGAGGAGAGTCAAATGAAGACTAAGAAGAAGAGTGGCTATTGGATGGTTAAGCAGGAACCTGAAACTTATTCGTGGGAAGATTTCGTAAAGGACGGAAAAACTGACTGGAGCGGCGTCAGAAATTACCAGGCGCGAAATAATCTGCGAGAGATGAAGACGGGTCAACGAGTTCTCTTCTATCACTCGGGTAAAGACAAAGCAGTGGTTGGAGTAGCGGAGGTCGTAAAAAGCGCGTATCCGGATCCAACGGCTGAGGACGAGCAGTGGATTGCGGTTGACTTGAAACCAATTAGACCCTTGAAGAATCCGGTTCCTCTGGCCGCAATACGTTACGACAAGCGACTCGCGGAACTGCCCTTGATTCGTCAGTCGCAGCTGTCTGTAATGCCACTTACTAAAGACGAATTTGACATCATCGTGGCCACTGGCGACGGCAAGACGCGCAGGAAGTAATTTGGAGAACGGAGTCAAAGAATGTTCAAGCAAATCGACTACACAATGGTTGTTGTTTCCAATATGGACCGTTCCGTGGAATTCTACCGGGACAAGCTGGGAATTCCCCTCAAGTTTCAATCGCCTGAATGGACCGAGTTTCAAACCGGCGCGACCACGCTGGCTTTGCATGGCGGAGGCGTCGCCCCGCAAGGTCCGCCCGCTGGTGACCCTTCGAAGCAAGCCGGACATTGCTCGATTGGATTCAATGTGGAAGACGTGGACAAAACCTACGAGGAATTGCAAGCAAAGGGAATTAAGTTCGTAATGCCGCCAACGCAAAGAGAAGGTGAGGGTATTCGTTTGGCGGTTGCGATTGATCCGGACGGTCTACCCGTTTCGTTCGCCCAACTGATCGCGCAGGGCGCCCCGAAGTAATCCCAGGGCGCGTCGAAGTGATCTCGAGTTGGCAAAGAGTTAATTCGTGCAGGCGCCGTCAGTAATATCGAGGTCGGGAGGGAGGGCATGCCCCTGCTCTCCCTTTCGGTAACCGGTTCGTTAGGGGTATTCAGGCCTTCCAGCCACGTTCTTGAGTTCTCCTGGAAAACTACTTGCAAGAGGAAGAGCGGGGCATGCCCTCCTCCCTAACCTCTAACTGTTCCAACACCAATGAAGTATTGGAAGTAGCGCCGTTTTGAAGAAACATCACTCGAACAACTTCAACTCGCCAGATTCGCGTTCGGGCTTGGCCGATTCCGCCAGTGTTTTATATTTCTTAAATAGCGGCGCCGGCCCCGGCACTCGCTCTTCCCTCAACGTCGATTTAATCTCCAAAGCATTCACTACAGCCTGCCCTCGGAAGTGATTGTTGGTGATCACATACGACTCGTTTGTCTTTGCCGCGATTTCCTTAATCCTCGTAATCCAGGGCTCAAGCTCGTCCAGGGAATACAAATAGTTGTAGCGGTCATCGCGTGGCGCCTTCTCGCGAAACCAATCCTGGTAGTTCCTGCCATGGAGTCGCACATAACCAACTTGTGAGGTCGTCATCGCGTCCGGCTTGATCGACTTTGCGAACAACGGTTGGTCAACATTGCAAATTCCCACGTTTAACTCTTCCAACCATTCGTGAATCTTCGAGTTGTTCCAGGAGGTGTGTCTGACCTCGACCACGAGTGGGTAATCCTTGAATTTCTCCAATAATCTCGAAAGATACACCCGGTCGTCGTCAGTGTTTTTGAAGGACCACGGAAACTGCAGCAACAAAGCACCTAGTCTCTTGTCACCGGCAAGCACGTCCATCCCTTGGCGTACTGCTTTCTCATCCTCTGCGGTCGCTTTACCTCTCTCGTGGGTGAAGACCCGATGCAGCTTGGCGGTGAACCGAAAATCCCTGGCGGCAGCGACCCGTCTGATCCAGGACTTCGCAGTGGACGCGGTAAAGGGACGATAGAAACTACTGTTTATTTCGATCGTGTCGAAGAAGCGGGCAAGGTATTCGAGCGGGTCAAACTTCGCGCCGGGTTTTTGCGGGTAGACAATGCCTTCCCAGTCTTTGTAAGACCAGCCGGCCGGTCCGACACGAATGGTTGTGTGGATGCTCATCAATAATGGTGTGCGGTTTGTCTCGGAGCTCCGGGGTTCGGCTGCGCCGCCTTCCGTGCGGAAAGGCTCTGCCTTTCCGTGGCTCATTCTGTTCTTGAGGCTACGCCTCGGCAACGGAGGTCGGGAGGTATAGCCTCTTTCAAAAATGTTTACGGTCGGAAAGGCAAAACCTTTCCGCACGGAGCGCGGCAAAGCCGCGGCACCCTTTGATTGTCGCAATCAATTCGGTCTCGGAGGCTGATAAAGATCGGGAATTTTAGCAATGACTTCAGCGGCAAGTGGCCTGAGCTTGAGTTGCTCAGCAAGAAACGCAATGCGATCCTGCCGGGCTTCAGCGTTGAGAGAATGTGGCGCCTCATATAGTTTGAAACGCTTCGGCTCACTAACGACGGCTGCATACAGCCTCGCCCGCTCCGGAGTTATGAAATTCTCCTGCGTCGCATATTGAAGAAACACGACTGCCGGAGCGGCTCGAGAGACATACTTACCTTGATCGGCCCAGGAATACTTCGCTTCAAAAGCATCGAATTTCGCAGCCCCAACTTCTTTGCGATAAGCCTCATACTCCGGCGTCTTCCTGGTGACGTCATCCGACATGGTTGCAGCCATCAGGACAAAAGCCTTGAACCGCTTGTCCACTCCACTCAGGAAAGCCCCGATTACCCCATTGGCGCTGTGTCCGACAAACGCAATACGTTTCGCGTCTACATCCTTGCGCGCCAGCAACAGATCAACGCCGCGACGCATGTCGATAACTTGCTGCACCAGATCGGTAACCTGCTGCTCGTTCAGAGGTTCTCTGTTCTGTACATGGCCTGGCCGGGCAACCGGCCCATCAGTTAAGAGAGATACGACGCCGGTAGGGGCCAGAGCCACGGCCTCGTCGAGAAACTGTTTACGATTGCGCATGGGCGAGTTGCCCCAGTACCAATGTCCCCACACCACGGCCGCGAAGGGCCCCTTCCCTTTTGGCACCACGAGGTAGGCCGGTACCACGCCGCCCTTCGGACTGACATAAGTAATGTCGTGAATGCTAACGTCGCCGCGTTTCTCAACGCCGATTTCCTTGATCCCGAGTGGCGCGTTCTTGTCGTAGTCGAAGTGGGCCAGCATCTCTGGGGTTTGGGCGTCCGCTGCAGGCGCAGATATTAACAGAGCCGCAAACAAGAAATACCGAAGCAGGCGAAGTGCTGAGTGCATTTTAATGTGTCCTCTAGCTCCGCTAACAGGCGTATGGAGTACAAGCTTTAGCTTGCGTCTAGCGCATCCGCAACCTGAAGGTTGTACTCTGAACACCTGTTGCCGGCGTATTCAATGCCTTCGCGACCATCTCGAACAAGATAATTGCGGTGCTATTTGCTATAAAGATGTCTCAACTTCGCGACTAGTTGTCACGTGAAAGGAGAACCGATGCGTCTTACCGAAATGGTTTCGTGCTCTGGTTGAGCGGCTAAGCTGTCACCGAGCTTACTCGCTCAGGTGTTGAGCGGGCTACCAACACAGCCCAGGAATGAAAACGTTTTGGTCGGCTTTGACACAGCCGACGACGCCGGAGTGTATCTACTGCGCGACGACCTCGCGATCGTTCAAACCGTCGACTTCTTCACGCCCATCGTCGATGACCCTTACGACTATGGAAGGATTTCCGCTTTGAATTCGATCAACGACGTATGGGCAATGGCTGGAACTCCTTTAACTGCGCTCGCCATAACGTGCTTCCCGAAAAAGGGTGTCGACCCGGCAATACTCGGCGAAATCATGCGGGGCGGTTTAGAGACGCTGAATAAATACGGCGTCACTTTGATTGGCGGTCACAGCGTCGACAGCGAGCAGATCATGTTTGGTTATGCGGTTACTGGGGTAATCGATCCGTCGAAGATCGCGACCAATTCCGGCGCGCGGGCGGGCGACATCATCATCCTGACTAAGCCGATCGGTACAGGAGTGATTTCGACGGGCATCAAATTCGGCAAAGCCTCGCCCGAAACTGTCGCGCTTTCAGTTGAGACGATGCTGACTCCAGGGCGTTATGCGGCGGAGGCGATGCGCGAGTTTGGTGTAAAGGCGGCGACAGACGTAACGGGCTTTGCGCTTCTCGGACATGCCTGGGAGATGGCCCGTGCCAGCCAGGTCACCATTGAGATCAACGCCGCCGACGTGCCTATACTTGAGGGCGCGTTGGAACTGGTGGCCGCTGGAATGTTGACAAGCGGGAACAAGACCAATCGCGAGTATGTCGGCGAAGGTGTCAAGATTGGCGACTCCGTTGACGAGAATCTGGTCAAGCTGTTGTTTGATCCCCAGACGGCCGGGGGGATGTTGATTTCAGTCACGTCCGCGGGCGCAAAAGAACTATTACAGCGTCTACGTGAACAGTATTTGTCGGCGCAAATAGTCGGACGCGTGATTGATCGGGGTGACCACAACATAAGGGTCGACTGATCGACTTCCCGCGTAGGCGGCTCCTTGGAGTGCGGCGCCTTGTGGCCGCTTTGGTCCGCGGCGGCCTGGCGCCGCTTTCTCACGCAAGAAGGACATTCCACTAAACACCCGAAACAACACTAAACAGCGTCGTTAGCTAGTCCGTGGACAGGGTGGTTTGTCCGTGCGCCAGCGAACCGAGTATCCTGACACGACCAATGCCTTCCATCATTCCAGCATCCGTGGCAGTTTCGGCGCCCTCGATAATGGCGCTCTACCGAGACGTGCGCGCGCGCACGATGCAGATCGTTACGCCCCTCGAGATTGAAGACTACGTAATTCAAACGGCAGAATACATGAGTCCGCCGCGCTGGCACATAGGACACACCTCCTGGTTTTTTGAAACGCTGCTCAGGACTTACCAGCCGGGATACCAGACGTATTCCGAAGAATTTCTCTTTTACTTCAATTCCTACTACGAGGGATTCGGCGCGCGGATCGAACGACCCAAGCGCGGCACCAAGTCGCGGCCTACAGTTCGCGCCACGGTCGATTATCGGGATCACGTTGACGCGCAGATGCTTCGGTTTCTGGAGACAGTCGAGAGCCATCCGAGCGCGGAAACTGTCCTGTCGCTGGTTCGCTTAGGTCTCGAGCACGAGATGCAACATCAGGAGTTGCTGGTTTACGACATCAAGCATCTGCTATGCGATCAGTTTGACGCGCCCGTTCAAACTGCGCCGGCTTCGTCTGTGGAAGTTACCGGAATGGCAGAGATTGAAGGGGGACTGTTTTGGCTGGGATGCGGGAAAGAAGTCCAAGGTCCAAAGTCCAAAGTCCAAAGTCCTTTGAACTACGAATTCGCGTTCGACAATGAGAAGCCGGCGCACCAGGTTTTCCTTCAGGACTACGCGCTCGATCGGTGCCTGGTCACGAATGGCGAATACCTCGAGTTTATGCGCGACAACGGTTACCAGGATTTTCGTTGGTGGTTTTCCGAAGGCTGGGAGGTTGTAAATCGCGAGCCCTGGCTCGGTCCAATGTATTGGGAGGTCCACGATGGCCAGTGGGTGATTCGCGACTTCAACGGGATTCATCCGGTTTCAGAGAAAGCCCATGAACCGGTTTCACACGTCAGCTTTCACGAGGCCTCGGCGTTTGCGAAATGGGCCGGTAAACGTCTGCCCACCGAAGCTGAGTGGGAAAAGGCTGCCACGTTTGACCCACAAACAGGCGAGCGTATCGCTTTCCCCTGGGGTAATGATGAGCCAGACTCCTCCAAAGCAAATCTTTTCGAGAACGGTCTGTGGGCGCCGGCGCCTGTGGGCGCTTTTCCAGGGGGTGTGAACAAATACAACTGCCACCAGATGATTGGCGACGTATGGGAGTGGACCACATCAGATTACGTTCCCTACCCCGGTTTTAAATCCGAGTTCGACGAATACAACGACAAGTGGTTCGTGAATCAGAAGGTCCTGCGCGGCGGTTCGTTTGCCACGCCGCAACTGCACATTCGTTCGACGTATCGAAACTTCTTCCATGCACACGAGCGTTGGATGGTCTCAGGATTCAGGTGCGCAAAGGACCTGTAACGCAAACTGTTAGTTTGCGGCCTCGCATCACCTCGGAGGTTGAGACGAGTTGCGACGAGCGCGAAGACCGACTGACCGCTCACACTCTTCGATAGTTCCACTTCCAGTTCTTCCAGTTCTCCAAGTAACCAGCTTTCAAAGGATTGTTTAGTACATACGCGATTACGCGCTGCCACTCGTCGGAATCCCGTATCCAGTGATCGCTCGTAGCTTTCATGCGCCCAGAATTCTCCTTCGCGCCCTAAAACCTGATTGGCATAAAAGGCGGTGTATCCCTTGAGCGACTGCATGATTGACGCTAATGAATAGTATTCAACATCCTCAGCTCGCAAATTACTTTTGTCTCGCTCGAGAAACCGGGGTAAAGGCTTGATAACGGTGTGCACGTGATTGGCCATTATCGTAAATGCGTCTAACCGATAGACTCCTCCGTCTCGATAATGCAAACTTTCAGCGACTATCGACGCTACCCTGTCATCCTTTAACCAAACTGGCCCGAAAGTCGCTCCATCAAGTAAGGTCTCAAACTTTTTGAACCAAACTCTTTCGAAGTCTTGAATAACCTTTTCATAGTGGTCGGGGTTGTTACGCGCCAGGTGTGCGAGCCACTGCTGTTCTCGCTTAAACTGCCTTAACACCTCCTGAGGGAGAGATCCCGCCAATCGGAAAGTTACGAAAAAGGTTGCCCCTGCTGGCTGCAGGTGGGGAAGATTCCGCCTATAAGCTGGTTGATAATCCAGGTTGCTCATCGCAGGTAAACGTTGTCTTAATGTGCCCTGCGATCACAAGCTGGCGCTCGAAGCACGCTATTCTCGGAGATGCAAAATCTCAACGGTTCCGCAAACTAACAGTTTGCGTTACGATTCCCCCACCTTGAACATCTATTTCGCAGCATCCATCCGCGGCGGTCGTGACGATTGGGGCGCGTATCTGGAAATCGTTAAGCAGTTGAGGGACTATGGCAAGGTGTTAACCGAGCATGTCGGCGACGTTGAGTTGAGCGCCATCGGTGAAGACCTCGGCGATCAGAAAATACATGACCGCGATCTCGGCTGGTTAAGAGAATCAGACTACCTCGTCGCCGAAGTTACAACCCCAAGTCTGGGCGTCGGCTATGAGATCGGGAAGGCGACCGAATGGCAGAAGCCTGTGCTGTGTCTCTATCGTCCCAGCGAAGGCCGGAGACTCTCGGGCATGATTGCGGGTTGCAGCGGTGTGATTCTTCGTGAATACAAAACCACCGCGGACCTTCACGAAGTATTCAAAGAGTTCTTTAAAATCTATCAACCCAGATCGGCGGTAAACCAACCTTAGTGACCACAATTCTGAGTGACATCGAAGTACGCGTGCTCGGATGCCTTGTGGAAAAACAAGTCACCACGCCTGAGTACTATCCATTAACGCTAAACGCGCTAACGCTCGCATGTAATCAAAAAAACAACCGCAACCCAGTCACAGCCTATTCGGATAACGAAGTGTCCCAGGCCCTCGAAACTTTGCGCGAGAAAAACCTGACATACGTTTTCCATGGCAGCACCAGCCGCGTTCCCAAGTACAAACACGTCATGCCTGAAGTAATGCACCTGAGCAAACCGCAGATGTCGGTGATGTGTGTGCTGATGCTTCGCGGACCACAGACAATCGGCGAACTCCGCGGAAACGGTGCGCGACTTTATGAGTTTTCCGGGTTGGACGAAGTTGAGGAGACGTTGAACTCGCTCGTTTCCCGTGAGCCAGAGTCACTGATAATGCGCCTGCCGCGGCAGCCGGGGCAGAAAGAAGCTCGCGTCGCGCATTTGCTTTCAGGCGAAATCTCGATCGACTCGCTGGCCGAAGAGACTTCAACGCCTCGAAGCCGCGCTCGTGGCGGCGACAGCGACCGAGTGACGGCGCTGGAAGCTGAAGTTGAAAACCTAAAAACCGAAGTTGCGCAACTGCGCGAACAGTTTGACGTGTTCAAGAAACAATTCGAATAATCGCCAACGTAAAGGGTTACAGAACCGAGCGCGGTAGCGCCGGATGGTGGAGGTACCTCAGCATTTGAAGTCATCGAAATTGGCGATGCTAATTCTATGATCCGGCGCTACCGCGCTCGGTTCTGTAAATTCGGTTCTGTAATACTTCGTAATCTGCGGATGGTGGAGGCACCTCAGCATTTGAAGTCATCGAAATTGGCGATGCTAATTCTATGATCCGGCGCTACCGCGCTCGGTTCTGTAATTCGGTTCTGTAATACTTCGTAATCTGCGGATAGTGGAGGCACCTCAGCATTTGAAGTCATCGAAATTGGCGATGCTAATTCTTATGATCCGGCGCTACCGCGCTCGGTTCTGTAATTCGGTTCTGTAATACTTCGTAATCTGCGGATGGTGGAGGCACCTCAGCATTTGAAGTCATCGAAATTGGCGATGCTAATTCTATGATCCAGCGCTACCGCGCTCGGTTCTGTAATTCGGTTCTGTAATACCGCGTAATCTGCGGATGGTGGAGGCACCTCAGCATTTGAAGTCATCGAAGATTGGCGAGGCTAATTCTATGATCCGGCGCTACCGCGCTCGGTTCTGTAATTCGGTTCTGTAATACCGCCTGTTCTGCGGATATAAATCGTCATGATTCACAAACTTCATTACCCCCAACCCCCACTTTCGCAGTTCGTGGAAAACATGTGGCTGGTCCAGGGTTTTGTAGCCGACTACACTCGTGAAAAAATTCTGCCGGATGGAGCTATTGAGTTAATCATCGATCTCGATAGCCGGCCCAAAACCATTTTCGAAGACGAAACTTCCGAGAATTTTCGCACGGTCACCAAAGGTTGGATTTCAGGCGAGCGTACCCGCTACATCATCATCGCTGCGGATACAAACCAATCGATGGTAGGCATCCGTTTTCGACCGGGTGGCGCCTACCCTTTCTTTCGTTTTCCCATTTCGGAACTTAGTGAGTCGGTGACGGAACTGGATCTGATCTGGGGCAAACTGGTTGACGAGATTCGGGAGCAACTGATGTGTATCTCACCCGAAGAGAGGTTGCCGCACCTGGAGTCGTTTCTACTGTGTCAAGCCAGGCGGTCTCTCGAAGCGAACCGGTTGATTACGTTTGCCGTGCATCAGTTACAGCACTCGCCGCAATTTCTGGCCATTCGAGATCTGGCGACTACAATCGGCATAACGCAAAAGCACTTGATTTCGCAGTTTGAAAAGGTTGTCGGCCTGCGCCCCAAGAGTTTTGCCCGCGTCTGCAAGTTTCAGAAGGTCGTCAACTTGATCGAGGAGCAAAAGGAAGTTGAATGGGCGACCGTCGCCGCCGATTGTGGCTACTACGATCAAGCCCACTTCATCCATGAGTTTCAAACCTTCTCCGGACTAAACCCTACCGCGTATCTGAAACAACGCGGCGACTACGTAAACTACATTCCGATCCATTAGCGAAGGTAACGCAAACTGTTAGTTTGCGGGCCCGGCGACCCACGCGGGCTTGGTAATAACCGCATTCGCAAACTAACAGTTTGCTTTAAGAATTGGCAGGTTAATTTTTTACAATACAGGCCCAGCCGATTTCCTTAGACTCCCGATTGTCTTACACAAACGGAGGAGTCAAACTATGGACCTTTCAAACATTAACTATCTTGCCGTGCTCGTCGCCGCGCTCTCGACTTTTATGCTCGGCGGACTCTGGTATTCGCCTATGCTCTTCGGCAAGGCCTGGATGCGGACTAACAGTTTCTCGGAGTCGGATCTCCAAACCTTTAGCAAGGCGCGAATGTTTGGCTGGTCGTTCATTTTCTCTTTAATAATGTCGTTGAATCTCGCGATGTTTCTCGCCGGGCCAAACACCGACGTGACGTGGGGAATGATCGCCGGAGCATTGGCCGGCGTGGGCTGGGTGGCCATGGCGATCGCGATTATCAGCGTATTCGAGAATCGCTCGGGGGCATATATTTTGATTAACGGCGGCTACATGACTGTGGCCTTCACCGTCATGGGCGCGATCCTCGGCGCGTGGAGATAATCGCCAGCGATACAGAACCGAGCGCGGTAGCGCCGGATGCTGAAGGCTTCTTTGAATTTATCGGAGCACTTCACAGTCGCGCTACCGGCATCACCTATACGCCGCAAACATAAGAGGACCTACAGAACCGAGCGCGGTAGCGCCGGATGCTGAAGGCTTCTTTGAATTTATCGGAGCACTTCACAGTCGCGCTACCGGCGTCACCTATACGCCGCAAACATAAGCAGCTTCCAGCATCCGGCGCTACCGCGCTCGGTTTTGTAAGGTTGATGCGTAATATTTGGATAAAAAGGAGCCTAATGAAATACACCCCTAAACCCGAACATCCGCTAACAAACGAAGCCGCAAAAGCCTCTACAGGAAAGACGATGGATCAATGGTTCACTGAACTGGACAAGGCTGATGGCCTGAAGCTCGGCCGGCGTGAAATCAATAATCGCCTGTATGAACAGAAACTCGATCCGTGGTGGTGCGCCACAATCGCCGTCGAGTATGAGAAGCATCACGACATACGCAAGAAAGACGGTCTATTCGAGGGCTACTTCGTTTGTGCAACCAAGACAATCGCGGCTCCTCCGGCTGATGTGTTCAAAGCCTGGTCGTCCGGCGCGGAGCTGAGCAAGTGGTTTGGGGGCGGCACCAAAGCCGACGTTAAAGACGGCGGGTCTTTTGAAAGCAAGGAGGGCGACAAAGGCACTTTTCTTCGCGTACGAGAAAACAAAGACATCCGCATGACCTTCGAAACCAAAGACACCTCCGCTCCAACCCAGGTCGACGTGCAATTTCAGGATAAGGGAAAAGGCAAGACCGGTTTACTCGTAAACCACACGCGGATTCAGACCCGAGCTGAGGCCGATGGACTGAGGGCTGCCTGGGCTCACGCGCTCGATCAACTCAAGACAAGCTGCGAAAGCTAACAAGAAGTCCAAAGTCCAATGTCCAAAGTCGGGGCGCGTAGTTCAGAGTTCAACCTTCAGGTTGTGCTTTTCGCCGGCCCACGCAAGCTTAAGCTTGAACCCTGAACTACGCGCCCCTGACTTTGGACATTGGACTTTGGACTTTGTTTTCGCCGCTAGGCCAGTGTTTCATTTGTGCAATTCCCTGCCTCCTGCGTTATAATCTGCCAACTTATGAACCTCGAAATATTTCATCCAGCGGTCGCGCGCTGGTTCACGAAGAGCTTTCCCTCCGCCACCCCTCCCCAGGAAGAGGCCTGGCCAGCTATCAAGGCGCATCGCAACACGCTGATTGCCGCGCCTACCGGTTCCGGTAAGACTTTGGCCGCTTTCCTGGCCGCGATTGATGACCTTGTGCGCCTGGGAGTCGACGGCAAACTCGACGACACTACCCACGTTGTTTACGTTTCTCCTCTGAAAGCCCTCAGCAACGATATTCAACGCAATCTACAAATTCCGCTGGCCGGCATTGCAGAAGAACTCAACGCGCTGGGGCTACCTCAAATAAACATCCGAACCCTGGTCCGCACTGGAGATACACCCGCTGCCGAGCGGACAGCGATGATAAAACGTCCGCCGCACATCGTGGTCACTACTCCTGAATCACTTTACATTTTGCTGACCAGCGACGGTGGGCGACGGATGCTGCAGACAACGCGAACAGTGATTCTGGATGAGATTCACGCCGTCGTCGGTGACAAGCGAGGCTCACACCTGGCGCTCTCGATGGAACGCTTGGAACAACTTGTCCGCCAGTATCGAAAAGAACAGCAAGGATCCGAAGCCGGAGATGAGTTATTTCCCAGGCACCCGATACCCGACACCCGACACCCCGGCCTCGTCCGCATCGGACTCTCCGCCACCCAGCGCCCGATCGAAGAGGTTGCGCGTTTTCTTGTCGGCACCTCAAACATCAAGAGCGATGGCACGCCAGACTGCGCCATTGTCGACAGTGGTCATTCTCGCCGTCTTGACCTGGCGATTGAGCTTCCCGATTCGCCTTTGCAGGCAGTGATGTCGGGCGATGTTTGGGAGGAAGTTTACGATCGGCTGGCGCAACTAATTCGCCAACACAAAACGACCCTCGTTTTCGTAAACACACGCCGGCTCGCTGAACGTGTTTCACGCCATCTGGGTTCACGCATTGGCGACGAAAACATTGCAGCACACCACGGCAGCCTGGCGCGCGAACAGCGTCTGGCAGCAGAGCAGAGACTGAAGGCCGGGGAGTTGAGCGCCCTGGTCGCGACAGCCTCCCTCGAGCTCGGAATTGATATTGGCGACGTCAACCTCGTTTGCCAGATTGGCTCAACTCGCTCGATAGCCAGCCTCCTGCAGCGTGTCGGGCGTTCGAATCACACGGTCGAGGGTTTTCCGAAAGGCAGAATCTTTCCTCTCTCGCGAGACGAATTAGTTGAGTGTGCAGCGATAGTAGACGCTGTGCGCCGCGGCGAACTTGACCGGCTCGAGTTGCCCGAACAGCCCCTCGATATTCTGGCGCAGCAGATTGTGGCCGCGTCCGCTCCGGAAGAATGGAGCGAGGCTGATCTCTTTGAGATGGTGCGACGGGCTTATCCATATCGAAACCTGGTACGCTCGAAGTTTGATGAAGTGATACGGATGCTCGCCGACGGTTTCTCGACGAAGCGCGGCCGGCGTGCAGCTTATCTCCACCACGATGCGGTGAACCAACGCATACGCGGACGACGCAATGCCCGCCTGTCGGCGATTACTTCGGGTGGCGCAATTCCTGATACAGCCGATTACGCTGTGGTCCTCGAACCGAGCGATCTCGTGATCGGTTCCGTCAACGAAGACTTTGCGATTGAAAGTTTGCAGGGAGACATCTTCCAACTTGGAAATACTTCATGGCGCGTTCTGCGAGTTGAGCAAGGGAAAGTAAGAGTTGAGGATGCCGCAGGCCAACCGCCGTCGATTCCTTTCTGGCTGGGCGAAGCGCCGGCACGCACGCACGAATTGTCGGTGTCTGTATCGCGCCTGCGCGAAGATGTAGCTAACAAGGTAGAGGTGACAGAGGTCAAGGTTGTTGACGATTCCGAGCCGAACAGTGATCCAAGTCTGACGCACTCGCTCAATCTTGAGCCCGCCCTGAAACATCTCACTGATGAGGTCGGTATCTCCCAAGCAGCGGCGGAACAGATTGTCGACTATCTCGCCGGCGCGAAGGCAGTCCTGGGCGTGATGCCATCGCAGGATAATCTTGTTTTGGAGCGGTTCTTTGACGATAGCGGCAGCATGCAGCTCATTGTGCATTCGCCGTTTGGCAGCCGCCTCAATCGCGCCTGGGGCCTGGCGCTAAGGAAGCGCTTCTGCCGCAAGTTTAATTTTGAGCTGCAGGCGGCGGCGACCGAAGACGCGATTGTACTCTCGCTTGGTCCATCGCACAGTTTTCCGCTCGAGGAAGTCTTTCATTATTTGAACTCCAAGGGAGTTCGTCAGCTTTTGTGTCAGGCCCTGCTCGACGCGCCCATGTGGAACATTCGCTGGCGTTGGAACGTCACCCGTTCCCTGGCGGTGCTGCGCCGTCGCGGTGGGAAGAAAATTCCGGCTCAACTGCAACGCATGGATGCGGAAGACCTGCTGACTGCAATCTTCCCCGACCAGATCGCCTGCTTCGAGAACCTTCCCGCAGGTGAACGCGAGATTCCCGAGCACCCGTTGGTTGACCAAACAGTCAAGGACTGCCTGGAAGAGGCAATGGACGTTGACTCGCTTGAGAAACTTCTGGGTGCGATCGAACGTAACGAGAAGAACCTATTCGCTCGCGATGTAATCGAAGCCTCACCGCTGGCCCAGGAAATACTCAACGCTCGACCATATGCTTATCTGGACGATGCACCGCTTGAGGAGCGGCGGACGAGAGCGGTTTATCAACGGCGCTGGCTGGATCCACAAACTGCGTCTGACATGGGTAAGCTCGATCAAGGCGCCATCGATCGTGTACGTGACGAGGCGTGGCCGAGAGTAGAAAACGCCGACGAGCTGCACGATGCGCTGGTTGAGCTTGGATTTGTCACTGCTGAAGAAGGCGCCGATTGGCAAACTTATCTTACGGAACTGCAGAATGATCGACGTGCTGCTGTGCTCTACCTTGACGCCTCTGCACGAGGCAGTAGCCCGACCGTCAGCGAAGGCGTTGACTCGAGCGAGGGAGAGCATCAGGAGATGGTAAGTCTCTGGGTCGCTGCAGAAAGGCTCCCTCAATTACAAGCAATCTTCCCGTCAAGGACACTCAAACCGCCGATCGTCGCGCCGGCAAGTATGAGTGAGAAGGTTTGGTCTTTGGAAGAGGCGATGGTCGAGGTCCTTCGGGGAAGATTGGAAGGGCTTGGACCGGTGACGGTTGAAGGCCTCGCAAATTCGATGGGGCTTAGCAACGCTGAAGTCGAAGCCGGTTTGCTTAAACTGGAGGCGGAGGGTTTTGTAATCCGCGGAAAGTTCTCACCCGGCTTAGACGTGACCGAATGGTCTGCCCGCCGTCTCCTGGCACGCATTCACAGTTACACGCTGAACCGCCTGCGTCAGGAGATCGAGCCCGTATCAACTGCCGACTTCATTCGTTACCTTCTCGCCTGGCAAAAGCTTGCTCCCGAACATCAGATGGAGGGGGCCGAGAGTGTTCGGGCAATTATCGAACAGTTGGAAGGCTTCGAAGCACCGGCAGCTGCATGGGAAGGCGAACTGTTGCCCAGCCGGCTCGCGGAATACGACCCTGCCTGGCTGGATGCGTTGTGCCTTTCGGGTGAGGTTGTGTGGGCTAGGTTAACTCCGCCGGCGCGTTCGTCAGCTGCGACTGCTGAAAACGGCGTCGAGAAAGCGCGTGGCGCCGCGCCGGTGCGCAACACGCCCATCGCGCTTTTGCAACGCAAGAATTTCGCGATTTGGAGTTCGGTGTTTCCGCAGCCAACGCTGAGTGAACTCGAATTCTCGACTACGACACAGGCGGTCCACGATTTTCTGTCGTCTCACGGCGCCTCTTTTTTCACAGACATTGTTGAGAATACAAAACTCCTGCGCAGCCAGGTCGAAGAAGCCCTCGGTGATTTGGTTGCGAATGGCCTGGTTATTTCAGACAGCTTCGCCGGACTACGTGCGCTGCTCACACCCGCAAGTCGTAAAACGCAGGCGGCAGCGAAAAGGAAACATCGTCAACCGGTCTATGAGATGTCGAGCGCGGGCCGCTGGTCGTTATTACAGCGCCACACATCGAGCGCGGGCGCTTCGCCCGCAGCGTCGAACGGCAAAGGCGTTCGGGGAGGTAGCCCCACGGTCAGGGAGGGCGCACTCGTTCGGGGCAGTAGCCCGACCGTCAGGGAGGGCGCGGTCGTTTCCCCAGAGGCAGCCGAAGAAATCGCACGCATTCTCCTCAAGCGTTACGGCGTCGTTTTCAAACGTTTGCTCGAGCGCGAAGGAATCGCTTTGCCATGGCGGGTGTTACTCAGGATCTATCATCGACTCGAAGCGCGCGGTGAGATTCGTGGTGGCCGATTTGTGGCGGGTATCTCCGGCGAGCAGTTTGCGCTGGCTGAAGCGGTGGGCATGTTGCGGGCAATTCGTCGTGCTCGAACTGGAACTGTTGACTTCGGTTTCCGTTCATCAGCGCTCATGGAAGCTGCCCCAGGCTCACTGTCAGTAACAACTGCGCCTGAAGCAACAGGCAATGCCCAAGAGAGCATGATCTCCGTCAGCGCTGCGGATCCTCTAAACCTGGCCGGCATCATTACGCCGGGGGGACGAATCACTGCATTCACCTCAAACCGGATTCTTTACTACAACGGTGAACCCGTTGCCGTTCTCGAATCAGGAGAACCAAAGTTTCTGGTTGAGCTTAGCCGCCCAATGGAATGGAAAGCGAAAGCCGCGCTCATGCGCAAAGCTACGCCGCCACCGCTTCGTTCTTACCTTCGCCGACCGGCCTAGAAAGGTCCAAAGCTTTAAACCGGATTCAGCATCACAATTTCCGCGCGTTCGCGGGCGCTGTCGAGGAAGGAGTCTGTGTCGGATTCGATTTTTGATTCGGTTAGGACCGTTTCGATCTCAGCGGAAGCTTGCTCCAGGGTGGGAATGATTTGTCCGCGATTCCTGAGGCGAGGGACATAAACGTCACGATAATAATCCGCAACCTCTTTCTGAGTGATCACCACAAAGTTGCGAAAACGGAAGTCGAGATACTTTTCGATCTTAAGGCGGTGCTCAAGAATCTCGTCCAACTTCCCTGACGTTCAATCCCACGCGTTGCAATCGCTGTTGAAATTCCGTTAGTGACGGAAATCTCTTTACCAGCTCATCGCGGGCGGTCTTGACCTCTTCGGCTGTGGGTTCAATCGACGGCAGCTTTTCGGCCTCCTGCAGAATAAGACGCTGGTCGATGAGCAGGGTAAGTGAGCGCTTTAGATCCGTTGAAGTGGGGTTGGCGAGCGGAGTGTCAGGCTGCAGTGCTAGCTGCCACAGAAGATCGGAATAAGTTATCAGGCAGATGTTGCGGCACTCGGGCACAACGCCGGCGTTAACGGTCGCAACCATTTTGTCGACGACCTCCTGGGGCGAGCCAAGGGCAAAGGGCAAAGGGCAAAGGGTAAGAACCACGAAAAGGATGGTCATTACCACGCGCGTTGAACCCCTGAATTTAATAGTCATTACAACTTTCCTCTTTGCACTTTGCCCCTTGCTCTTCGCGCTAGAACGCTTGTGTAAACCTGAAGTGCACCTGCGTCCGCTTCAGCCGGTAGATCGCCGGCGTCCCGTCGAACAAAATGCCGCCTGGCCCACGCTGCGGAATCAAAAACTCCGGCGGGTTAAGCAGGAAGCCATAATCGATTGCGAGGGCGCCGCCGAGTGGAGTCTGAATTCTAAAGCCAAGCCCGAGCGTGTGGCTCCAACGAGCACGCAAGTTCGCCGCGTTAATAGCAGCCAACACATCGCCAGGCGGCACCGGATCGTCATCCTTTCCAAACAAATCTCCAACGCGTCGAAACACGTTACCACCATCATAAAAGGGGACCATCTGCAACGTTCTTGAAATTGGAACCCGCGCCTCCAGGTTCACAATCGCTAGCGCGTTGCCGCCTACCGGCACAGTAAATGGATCCAGGAAAACAGGGTTCTTTTCCTGATCGAGAAACGTTCCTTCAGGAATTATCACCGAACGCGGCCCTGCTTCCTCGAAGTCAAAGCCGCGCAGCGTGGTCGAACCGCCGGAGAAAAACCTTTCACTGATTGGCAGGGTCAGGTCTATTTCGTCGATGGTTCCATTGCCGTCGCGGTCACGCGGATTAAAAAGATTTGCCAGACCGAGGGTCGCATTCGCGGCGAAGACTGTCCCGTTCAACCTGTTAATTTTGTAATAACGACGATAGCTGGCCTGCAACTTATTGAAGGATAGGTTGCCTCCGAGTTGCCGGAGAGCAATCGCGTAGTCGAGGTTAAAGAATGCGCCTCTCGTTGCGTCCAGTTGGTTGTATCGGCAGATCTCACCTGGCGCGCCCGTCTCTTCATCGGGATTTCGGACGGCCCCGAGGAGACCACGTTCGCATCGCTCGCGCGTGTCGCGTACAAACGACGTCCCGAAACGCGAGAGACGAACGGCCCGATCCGGGTGGAGAATTGGTCTGACTACCAGGCTCTGCAAATTGAAGAGTCGAACATCCTCGTAGCTATACCGCACAAACAGCATCGTCCGCGTTTTCGGATCAAGCACTCGCCGCGTTTCGATGATGGCAGTAAAGCGATTGATGGTTGGTTCCTTAACCCTGACACCAAACTCATCGAGGGCATTTCCCTCAGTATCGAGGCGCTGCACAATTCCCATGGTCCCGCGATCAATCGCCGAGCGGAAGAAACGCGTCACGGTCGAGTCTCGCCGGTATTCCAGAGAAACCCCGAGGGGCGCAAACTGCCTCTCGCCATAACGAGCAAACCGCGGGTCTAAATATTCCAATCGCACCAGCTGCTGACTTCGGCTGGCACGCAGGCGCATCGCGCCGTGGCGCAGCTTGTTCTGCAAGTTAACGTTGCTGATTTCAAACAAACCGAGGGCACCGGTGTCGGTGGAAAAACCGCCGCCGTAGTCCATCACTCGCGGCTTCTTCTCTTCGACGTCGATGATCACGTCGCGTTGTTTGAAACCGGCCAAAGTTTCTCCAGCAGGCTCCGAGCGAATGATCACCTGGCGGTACGCATCCGTCAGATACAGCTCGCGCTCGCTCTCGGCGATTCGATCCGACCGCAGGACGTCTCCCTCCGCGATCGGAATCACTCGCATGATCGCGGTTCGTTTCGTGTTTTGCGTGCTCGCGCTTCCGGTTACGCCGTTGATCACAATGCGATTGATAAATACCTTGTCGCCTTCATTCGTGATTGAGTAAATGAGCCGGACCTGCTCGTCGTCACCCTTCTTTGGCAGCTCAACGATAGAAAAGTCCATCTGGGCATTCACATAACCTTCGCGTGAATAGAGGGCCACCACGCGTTCGCCATCGGCCCGCGCCTGAGAGCGCGAGTAAGGTGCGTCGATCACAGTTTTTAGTTCGTCGCGCAATCTTTCATCGGTATAGATTGTGTTGCCGCGAACTTCTGAAGCGGCGACCCGCGTCAGGGCCCCTTCTTCGACTTGAAACGTAATGATTAAACTCTCGCCGTTGATGGAAACACCCTGAAGCACATTCACGTTCGCGCGCCGATAGCCAAGGTCCCGCATGTAGGCCTGAATGGTCCGGCGGTCCTGTTCCAGAAGCGCAAGGCTGGTGTAGCCACGTCCGTATCCCAGAAGAGGAATCAAACCGATAGCGCTGGCCCTCTGAGTTCTGAGGTCTGCAGCAACGTCTTCGTAGGCGAGCTTGTTAGTACCGGTCACGCGGATGTCCGTGAGCTTGAAACGGCGACCGCGTTCAATGTCATAACGTATTTCAACTGCGCGACCGCTCAAGGTCTCGGGATTCAAATTTTCACAGGTTGTGGCGGTGGCGTTTTCCCCCAGGTCAGGAGTCGGCGGAGTCACGGTGCACACGGCCGTTACTTCGGTAAAGAAGTAGCCATCCTCCTGAAGTTTGTTTCTGATGCGACGGGCGCCTTCGATGATCGCTGACGTGTCGATATTGCCCTCGCGTTTCACCGGCAGAAGTTCACGCGCCGTCTTCTCCTTCATCGGATAATTCGGCACTGTGACGGTCACCTTAGGCCCCACCGCTCCCTTGAGATTTATCGCCACCCTATTGCTTTCCGGATCGCGCACCACACGCGCGTCGTCAAGCAAAGGCGAAAGGTAACCCTTATCGATGATGGCCTGCCGAATAATCTTAATGTCCTGACCAAGCGCTTCTCGCGTAAACGGCGCGCCGGGCGCAAGTTTCAGAAGCGCGCGCACCGGCGCCGGATCAAACCCGGTGATCTGAAAGTTGAACGACTCGACTCGCGCCTGCTCGTTCGGAGTGACGCGGTAAATCACAGTTGCCCTGGTGCCGGTTGGATCCAGTTGTTCCGCCGGTTCGACTACCGCGTTGAAGTAACCCTGATCGCGGAGATACACCAACAACTCATCTGTGTTACGAACAGTTATCTGTTTGGTGAGCCTGGTCCCCGGTTGCGTCAGATTCACGCGACCGCGAAGCTCGTCTTCAGAGATTGGAGTTCCGTTGACGGGACCAATCTCAAAACGAACGTCCCCGATCTGCACCTGCCGCTGAATAACGAAACGCAGACGAATAGGACCGCGTTCGCCAGGGCCGGCGTCAAATACTTCCACCCGCGCATTTGCTACGCGTTCCGAATCGAATAGAAGTTGCAGAGCATTGCGAATGTTGACGGCGGAAAATTCCGTGTTTGGAGCCAGCCTGATGAGGGAAAGGAGTTCAGCTTGGGCGGCTTCATCTGCGGGAGAGCCTTCGAAAGTGATTTCTATGGCGGCAATAACGCGGCCTTCGTATTCCTCGAAGGTCGAACTCGCCCGGGCGTCCAGAACAAAACTCAACGTCGTCGCCACAACAACTGCAGCCGCAACCAACCAACCTAATTTTTGGGTTAGTGGGTGCGCGCGGCTTTGCCGCTTGATGGGCGGAAGCGGCTGCGCCCTTCCGCAGTCGACTGCTATCAACATTGGGGCTTCGCCCCGGAGTTGAGGCACAGCCCCGAATTTTAGTGGCCGCCTTACGGCGGGGCAGAGCCACCGCCGCACATCAGGCGGCACAGCCGCGACGTACGCCGGCCGACTTGAACCCCGATTCCGTGAATGTGCCACGCCCATGCTCAAAATCGTCTTCTAAACCGAATCTCAAAACTAAAGTTGTCGCTCTGCGAAGTAAGCTTCCGCGTCGATGCTTGCTCATATTGCGCCACAAAAAACAGCTTGTCCGAAACGCGATACTCCACAGCGAAGATCATATTCGTATCTGACCCTACATTGGTCGAATATGTAATCGAGAGGTCTTTGTTGATGCGTTTGCCGAGCGTTAGCCGCGCCGCTGGTGACGAGCCACGGCCACCAAGTGTCGGATTGATCTCAAACCGGCTGAGCCCGAAAAGCCTGCTGGTCGCACGTTGCACCGGCGCATTGATGATCGCATCGGTTAGCAGACTGGTAGCCGTGCCAAGACCGGATTGCGAAAGGACCGAGGCGCTGGTGTCGCCGGTGGCAAGCTGACCGGTCGTAATTAGTGACACGACATCCGCCTGCGGCAACGCGGGGTCAGAACTGATGATCGCCTGAGGTTGCGAGAGCGGACCCGCCAACCCAACAGTGACGCGATAGCCACGAATCTGCGCTTCACCCTGAATGTTAATAAGCGGATCGGCGCCTCTCTGCGGAGGCAAATCAACCAGGGCCCTGGTTATTTCATAACGATCGTTGCGGAAGTTGAGTGTACCGCTGGTAGCCGTGATTCTTCCGGAGATTACCGGGTCTTTCACTGGTCCATTAAGCTGCAAAGAAACCGAGCCAACCAGGTCCGCCAAATTGTTTCTCACAACCAGGGCGTTCCGTCCTTCAATTCTCAAATCACTAAACAGCGCCGTGCGCGCCAGAGTGCCCTCACCGCCTTCTTCGATGGATTCCTCAGCGCGGAAGTTGATCAGGTCGGCGATTTCGATGTCCTCTGTGTATTCCGTGCGGCGCACATTTACGACCCCGCCAATCAGTTGCTCGCGCGCACTGCCCCTAATCTCCAGATCGATGTCGGCGGTCGTGCGGAAGTTTTCCGGAATCGGCACCGTCACATCGTCGCCGTGAACGTTGAAGAGGAAACGCGAAACCGTGAAACCGTCGAGCAAGGCGCCGCCTGTCGCCGAAACTTGCCCGCCACCAAGTGTGCCCGTCATGGATTCGATTTGGGCCTGGTTCGCATTGAACCTCACAACTGATCTGAGGTTCGCCACCTGCCAACGCTCGTTGCCTATGAGAACAGCGAACGAACCACCGTTGACCGAGGCTGTGCCATTAAGTCGCGGCCGCTCGTAAGTGCCGGAAACTCGCACGGCAACTTCGGCAGCTCCCGAAGAGAAAAAGTCAGGCGACAGACCATTCAAAAACCGGAGGTTGAGTTGTCCGTCAACATTGAGATTCTGCCGGCCTGCTGGACCAACGGCGAGAGTTCCGCCCAATGAGATGTTTGTTCCTGGTCCAGTAAACTGCGTTTTCTCGAAAGTGATTTCGCTGGGAGAGAAGCGCACGATTAGCGGAGTCGTGGCGTCCAGCTGAACGTCCGCTACTCTGAAGTTGAGTTCGGAAAACTCTGCAGTGCCCTGGAGTCCTCCGGCGGAAAAGTACCCGTCCTCGTCAAGTAAGTTGCCGGTGGCTTTGAGCGTCCCGGTGGCCCGGCCGGAAAGCTTCACATCGGTCTGCGGCATCACCATCGCCAGGATGGCTGTCAGATCCGCGTTGGTCAGAGTGGTCTCAACATTCGCCGACAACCGCTCGCTCGCAAGGTTGATTTGCGCCGCAACGACTTGCGGAGTTGGACCAAGAATGCCGGTGGTGAGCGTAATACTGAGTTGTTTGTTCTCAGTCCGGCCGACGAGAGCCACCGTACCTGCCGGCCGGCCATTGATGACTACGTCTTTTCCTTCACCGTCAAACGTAATCTGATAGTCGGCGAAGTCTCCCTTCGACATGTTGCCGGCTATGCGTGCATTGAAATTAGCGACTCCGCTCACCGTTCCGACTCCTGGTTTGTTCGCGAGAGCGACGAGACGGCTTAGCTGCACGCCTTCGGCGCGGCCCTGGAGATCGAATACCTTCGTACTTGTGTTGTAGTTACCGCTGGCGACGATATGCCCGGCGGTGAAACGCGCGTCAATGTTTTCGATTGTGATTTGCGAGCCGCTAAAGGTTGCGCGGGCGACACCGCCTTCGAGGGGCTCGCCTGCAATGCGTCCTGGACCCAGGCGCAAATCGGCGCTGCCACTCATCGAATTTGGTATGCCCGTAATCTTTATCTGGCCGGAAGCATCGGCTTGAGTGTCACTAAGTTGAGTTCTTAAATCGGTTCCGGGGTCGCCAACGCTTGACCGGCGCGTTCCCAGCGCCGCGATCAAGTTACCGGCGTTAACGCGATCAAGTGTCGCCTCGAAACTGATGTTGTCTGTACCGGTGCGCGGGGCCGCAAGCGTAAACTGCATTCCACCACCGTCACGCTCAACCAGCCGGCCATTGTCGACACGGAGTTCAGCCGCGGTCATCTTTAAAGCCGCGGATACGGAACCGAGGTCCCGGCCGTTAATAGTCAGCGAACCTAACGAAAACTGGCCGTCAAGATCCGGCGAACTTAGTCTGCCGCGCACGTTGCCCTTAAAGCTTAACGCTCCGTCCAAACCAAGTCCGTAGTCGTCCATCTGCGCTTCGACTTCGGTTAACAGTCCTGACGAGATGAGGACGGCCTGAAGCTCGGATGCGTCGGACGAATTGAGATCCACATTGAGGTTTGAGTCGCCCTCAAAAGAAAAACGCCCCGTCGCATTCAACTTAGTAGCCCGTGTCTGCAGGTCAACCTGATCGATGTCGAATACGCCACGATTGGCGCGCACGGACACAACACCCGAAATCGGCACGCGTCCCGTATCCGTTCCCAGGTCTTCGGCGGTTAAGGTGGTTGCGATTGTTCCAGAGGCTTGCTTGAAATCGGTCCCGGGAAAAGCCAGATCAACTTTGCCACTCGCCTGTCCTGCGAGTGGTACTGCGGCACCGGCGAAAGCAGTGAACGGTCCGGAAATCTCAAGGCCATCAAACGTAGCCTGAATTCGCGACGTGCCTCCCCTGGCGATCGCGATTCTCGCGTTACCGTTAGCCGTTCCTTGAAAGATGTCGGCTTTAAAATCGTTGAGCTGGATTTCGGTATTGGTAGCAACCAGCCTGGCGCTGGCCTGGCCCATGTCCATCTGGCCCAGCACACCGCCGCCGAGGCTTAAGTCCGCGCTCGCTCGATAACGGCCAGAGGGCTCGACAACAAACACAGGCTTTGCGAGCTTCACGTCGTTAGCTTGTCCATCAGCAAGTTTGACTGTCCCGGCATTTATGTCGGCGGTTGATCCTTCAACTCGACCGCCGCGCACAGACAAACGCACCCCCGCTATATTGATGGCGCCGATCTCCGCGCCAGCCGCTGAAGTCGCGCCAACCTGGACATCCTTCACTACGACACTGGTAACGCCATCGCGACTGGCAATGTTGATGTCGTTAGCCGTAACGCCATTAATCTTTGTTCCGGAAGCCACGATGGTTCCGGCCCTGGCTTTCCCGACACTTGCAGTAGTAACGTTGTTCTCGCTTCGCACACGCAGGTCAGAGGCGCTCAGTCCATTCACTCTCGCGCCTGAAGAGGTCAGGCTTCCTGCGGTGAACTGACCCGAAGACGCTGTCAGCACTCCATCATTCATCTCCGCGCGCGCGTCCTGAAGAATCAGCCCGGTGATGGTAGTGCCGTAACTCCTTTCAGCCGCCGCCCGAAGCTCGCCGACCCAGCGGAAATCCGATCCGGTTCCCATTACGCCACCAACCAGTTGCACGTTGTTCAGTTGAAAGTCGCCAGCGGTCAAGAGTGTTGCGACCGCGCGACCGTTGATGTTGTAGGTAGTGTCTTTTCCGGTGCCGTTTGCGGTTATGTTCAATCCCTGCAACCGCACTCCATCGGCAGCCAGGGCGTCAGACGTGATCGTGCCCTCAACTCGGTATTGATCGCCTTCCCCCGACACCACACCAGCGAAATTGCCGGTACCTCGCATCGTCGCACCTGGCTGCAACACGTCGGAAAGCTGCGTGAGATCAACCGACGAAGTGATATTCATCTGGTAACGAAGGGCTCGCCAGTCGTCCATCGTCCCCTGCAAGCGCGCTTCAGCCACCGGCGACTTCAATACCAGCTCCTGAATTTCCGCGCGGGTTTGATTGACCCGTCCGCGCGCCTGAATGTCGATGTTGTCAATGGGCCGGCCGTCGTAAGTGAAGGTGGAATTCGAGAGTGCAAAGGTAACCGTGTTCATCCAACTTGCGGCTGGGGCTGATGGATCATCCGGTTGGATAGTTGCGGTAAGGTTTCGCGCTTCTCCGGTAATTTCGTGGCGTTTGTCACCGTAATGAATAACGCCGTTCTTGATCTCGATGCGGGCGGTTGAATACGCGAAAAGGATTCGTTTGTTCGGTTCGGGTGGGGGAATGTGAATATTGCGAAAATTCGAGCGCCCCTGGTCATCGAACGTGACCCATGCTTCAAGACCTTCAACCGTCAGGTCCTTGAGATTGATGTTTCGCTGCAGATTAAACGCGTAAAGATCTTCAATGCGGACGGTTGCCAACAGACGATCGATCTTCCCCAGCTTCTCGCCTGTCTGGGCGTCATAGAGCTCCAGGCCTACCATCTCCACTGTTTGGGGCGTGAAGGCAGTATGAAATTCTTTAATCTCGGCGCGTATGCCGTACTTGGCAAACGTGTCCTTGATTTGTCCCGCAACGTAACGATCCACGTATCCCAGGCGGTAACTTAGGAACACCAGCAGAATCAGCGCGACAATTCCGATGGAAGCAGCAATCGTAGCAATCACCAGATTGCGGCGATTGAGGAACCGGCGCCGGCGGCCCTGGGGCGTCACGGGATGTCGACGTTCCGCATCACGATTGGCGGCAGCCTCCGCTTTGGGCGGCAACGGCTCGTCGGTATCAGACTGCAAGGCCTCGCGGATTTCTTCTTTTGAGGAAGAACCCGGCGACCGCGTCGAGTCTTTGCCCGAAACGTTGTTGGGATCGTCTATGCTCATTAGCAGGCAGCCACCGAAGCGGCACTAAAGTAGTTCAAAAAGGGAGAGGAAATTTGGAGTACGGCCTGGCGCCGCTGCTTTCGAGAATCAAGAATTTAAGCTCGTGGTAGGCCACGTTGACCAGGCGGCGTCAAGCCGCCACACTCCAAACACTATCTTAGGTGCGTTGCTCTCTCTTTTCCCGCTCGGAGTCTTTTGCGTCCCCGTCGGAGTATTTGAGATGCGCCGGTTCACCCAGTGGAACGCTTCCAACAACTTCCAGCGCAAAGCCCTCGAGAGCAGCAACTTTTGGGGGATGGTTCGTCAGCAATTGTATACGACGCAGGCCCAGGTCATGAAGAATCTGCGCGCCTACGCCGTAGTCGCGAGACACACCGTAACCTGTTTCAAGACAGGCTTCACGTTTACCAATCTTCTTTGCCTGCATCACAGAGTAAGTGCGCAATTGGTTCACCAGATCCAGGCTGTGTTCGCGTTGACGCAGGTAAAGGACAACGCCCTGGCCGGCGGCGGCAATTTTCTCCAGGGCCGTGTGAAGTTGGAAACCAGTGTCGTCAATCAAAGAGCCAAACATATCGCAGGTAACGTTTTCTGTGTGTACACGAACAAGCACCGGATCTTCCGTCTCCACGTTTCCCATAACCATGGCCAGATGCACGTCACCGTTGATTATGTTTTCGTAAGCGACTGCGCGAAAACGTCCATAGACGGTCGGCAGCTCGGTGTCGACGGCTCGCTTTATCAACGTCTCTTTGGTGATGCGATATCTGACGAGGTCAGCGACGGTAATCATTTTCAGGTTGTGCGTCGCGGCAAACTCCTTGAGCTCAGGCAGCCGGGCCATCGTTCCGTCTTCGTTCATGATCTCGCAAATCACACCCGCCGGATTGAGTCCGGCCATGCGCGCAATGTCGACGCTGGCTTCGGTCTGACCGACGCGCACCAACACGCCACCATTCTTGGCGCGCAGGGGAAAGATATGACCAGGCCGGGCAATGTCCTGTGGCCGGGTTTTGGGATCGACGGCAGTCAGTATAGTCGTAGCGCGATCGGCGGCCGAGATTCCGGTTGTGATCCCTTTGCGAGCGTCGATGGAAACTGTGAACGCCGTACCGAGAAAAGAAGTGTTGTCGGCAACCTGGGTGGTCAGATGCAGTTCATCGCAACGCTCTTCAGTGAGCGGTAAACAAATTAATCCGCGCGCATGGCGGGCCATGAAGTTGATGATCTCAGGAGTCACCTTCTCGGCGGCGCACACCAGGTCACCTTCGTTCTCGCGGTCTTCGTCGTCAACGATAATGATCATGCGCCCTTCGCGTATTTCGGCGATGGCGTCTTCAATCGAGGCAAATGACATTAGGCTTCCGGGCTCGTCCGATCTGCGTTCTTAAACGAAATCTGCAATCTTGAATCTGAGATCTGAAATCTGAGATCTGAAATTTGCTAACTGGATGCAATGTTACCCGAAAGCACTGGAATTTTCGACCGGGGGTTCGAGAACGGGAGAGAAGGCCTTTGCGCGGCTGGGCCGCTCGATGTGCGGAAGTCTCCGATCTTCCGAAGATCCCACCTGGTGGGTTGGGCTCCGCCCTAGGTTCAGGGGCGCAGCCACGAGGCGCCAGTCTCGCTCTAATGCTCCTCCCTGCTGGGCTCCCCGGACACCGACAGTAGCCGTTCGACGTATTTTGCAATCACATCGACCTCCAGATTCACCTCGTCGTCCGGCTGCAGTTGAGACAGATTTGTTACTTGCCAGGTCTTGGGGATGATGGCGATTTCAAAGTAATCATCGGCGAGGTTCGCTATCGTGAGGCTGATTCCTTCCACTGCTACAGAACCTTTGAAAACAAGATACCGGGCGATTTGGGTTGGATAGGCAATGCGTACGGTCCACGAACCTTCGTGGTCCAGGGCGTGAATAAATCTGCCTGTGGCATCGACGTGTCCCTGCACGATGTGACCGCCGAGACGTGTCGCGGGGGTGACCGCTCGTTCAAGGTTCACCGGAGTTCGGGCTTTGAGTCGTCCGAGCGTGGAGCGATCCAGGGTCTCTCGCGAGACATCAGCGGCAAAGGAATCTGGCTGGATATCGAGGGCCGTTAAGCAAACTCCGTTAACTGATATCGAGTCGCCGTGTTTTGTGTCCTCGGTAACGATGCGCGCCTGGATAATGATGCGCGCATTCTCGCCGTTCTGCTCGACGCTCCTGACGCGGCCCAGCTCTTCTATGATTCCGGTGAACATAATAATCGTGGTCCGGCGATCGTAACGGAGACTGTTAGTTTGCGGACCGTGAGCTAGAAGTCCGGTGATTGAAAAAAGGTGTCTCCGGCGTGAGCACCAGCAAACTAACAGTTTGCTTTACAATTAACGCAACGATTTCAAAATCAACAGGACTACTAAAACCAACAAGCCGCCTACAGCCGGAGCAAGCGAGAAGACCAGCATCCATACAGGCTCGCGCTTAAATGAAAATCTAATCTGCTTCACAACTCTCTGCTCTTTTCTTTCACCGCTGCCATCATCTTTTCAAATACTTCATCGATCGAGAGCCCGGTCGAGTCAACGATTATCGCGTCGTCTGCAGCCTTCAGAGGAGAATCAATGCGAGTCGAGTCTCTACGATCACGTTCTGTCATGTCCGCGAACGTTGATTCAAAGTCAGCCTTCGGATCCTGCGCGCGTTCCTCGATATACCGGCGCTCGGCACGCTCCTGCGGCACCGCAGTCAGGAAAAACTTTAGATCCGCGTCAGGAAAAACAACTGTCCCTATGTCGCGGCCGTTGAGGACTGCTCCGCGCGTTCCCATTTCTCTCTGCCGCTGCACCATTGCACGCCTGACTTCGGGAATAGTTGAGACAATCGAGGACATTTCCGTAACTTCTTCGCTGCGAATCTGATCGGTTACATCGCGCCCTTCAAGCGTCACACGCAACGAATCAGGGTCGCCGGCCAGATCAATATCAACCCGGCTGGCTAGTGAGCCGACCGCAATGTCGTCCTGCGTGTTCACACTCGACTCCATCACCGCCAGGGCCACCGCGCGATACATGGAGCCAGTATCGATGTAGAGCAGATTGAGAGAACGGGCGAGCATGCGGCCGAGCGTTGACTTGCCGGCGCCGGATGGACCATCAATCGCGATGATAAGGGGACGGGACAAATGGATTTGTTCTTGGTGCTTGTTCTTGGGTTCTTGGTTTTTGTTCTTGGTTTTTGTTCTTGGTTTTTGTTCTTGGTTCTTTGTTCTTTGTTCTTTGTTCTTGGTTCTTTGCTCTGGGTTCTGGGTTCTGGGTTCTGTCCTCTGGGTTCTGTCCTCTTGGCTCTGCGCTCTTGGCTCTGCGCTCTACGCCGTTGCTGTTTGCTGCTTGCCGTTTGCTGTTTGCCGTTTGCTGTTTGCTGTTTGCTGCTTGCTGCTTGCTGTTTGCCGTTTGCTGTTTGCCGTTCGCTACACAAACGCAGCGAACACCTCATTCGACATCAGTGCCCCAGCTCGAGTCAGCTTAACCAGATCGCCGCTCAATTCAATCAAACCGGCCTCGCGGAAACGATTCAGATCGTCAGCATGCGTCTCGCGAATGTCCGCCCCAAAGAGTTCGCGATAACGTTCGACGCTAAACCCTTCCATCATCCGCAAGCCAAGAAAAACCGCCTCAGCCTGCCGGTCGTGCGGCGTCAATTCCGTTTGCAGAACCACCGCTGAGTTGCCGGTTTCAATCGCTGCCATATAGCGCGCGATGTCGCGTTCGTTGGCCCAGCGTCGAAACTCGCCATCGTAAGAGTGGGCCGAACAGCCAAACCCGTAGTATGGCGAGCCCGTCCAATACTTCGTGTTATGGATCGATTGACGCCCGGGCAAACACAGGTTCGAGATCTCGTAATGCTCATATCCGCTTGCCCCCGCTCGTTCAAGCATCACCTCGTACATCTCAGCCGCAAGGTCTTCATCAGGTTTGGGTTGAATACCACGACGAATATGGTCCGCGAGTGGCGTTCCCTGGTGTACCTCGAGTAGATAGAAAGAAAGGTGTTCGGGAAGTAGAGCAAACGCTTCGTCGAGATTCCGAATCCATCCGTCCATCGTTTGCCCGGGCAAGCCTGCTATTAGATCGAAACTGATGTTGTCGAAACCCGCATCACGCAGATATCGGAATGTTTGCCGCGTATCAGCCGCCGAATGCGAACGGCCCAGCCGTGCCAGTTCTGCATCATCAAATGTCTGCGCGCCAAAACTTGCGCGATTTATGCCGAGTGTCTTGAATTCTAAAAGCTTTTCGGGAGTGACTGTTCCCGGATTCATTTCCATGGTGACTTCAGCCGCTCGGGAAACCGCAAAGCGCTTCCCCGCACTAATCAAAAGCATTTCCAGTTGCGCGGCGGAAAGGAGCGACGGTGTGCCCCCGCCAAAGTAGATCGTGTCTACGGGCCGCTTCGCTTCTTCGCTAAACGACTCGATCTCCTTAATCACACTTCGCACGTAACGCTCGGCAAGATCGCCGTCGTACATGCCCGTAGCGAAGTCGCAATAGGAACAACGCGAGCGGCAAAACGGTATGTGAATGTAAACGCCGGCTTGTTTCAATGTGACAAAATTATAACACGCGGTTTCTGCTTAAGACTGCGCGCTCGAAACCCCGGAGAGATGACAACTTCGAGCTATTAAGATTTTTGCCATCGCTCAGGTTGGTCAAGTCGAATGGTTGGGTTTAACGGGACAAGAAAAGGCAATCCTGTCTGTATCTATTTCTTTCATCGCGTGTACGGTTTGAGAACCGGAATTTCGTTCATTGATTAGCGTAAACAATGCAAATCGAGTTGGCATGCTGTTTGTTACTTTTTATCGCGAATAGAAAATCCGAGCCGGTAATTTTTGAACCGGGGAACCTTAAACAAGGAGGACGCTTACTATGGCAGACGACAGAAATAATCAGAACTCTGAGATGAACACTGGCCAAAATCTGGATGACCGCCGGGGTCAAAATCAGCAGTCGCCGGGACGAAACCCAAATGAGGATCAGTCCGCCGGACAGCGTAGCGGAACTGACCAGGGCAAAGATCAGGGACTAGGAAAAGGTCAGGAAGGAAACCGCAACCTTAATGAGGGCGGATTTGAAAAGCAGTAAGCGGTAAGCAGTGAGCAGTAAGCGGTAGGCAGTAAGCAGTAACTAAAAGGGCAGAAGGCAGACTGAGTAACTGCCTTCTGCCTTCTGCCTTCTGCTCTCCTGCCTCACCGCCCACCGCCCACCGCCCACTGCTACTTAATGCGTCGCACGCTACCATCCGCGCTAATTGTCCTGCTCATGCTGCGCGATACCCGTTCGGCTTCACCGAAGGCACGCATAAAGTTTTCACCCAAAATCTTGCGCACGTCTTTCTCACTGTAACCCCGCTTCAGCAGCTCGTAAGTAAGAACCGGGAGCTTAGAGATGTCTTCCATCCCGATGGGCACGCTCGGTATACCATCGAAGTCAGAACCAATCCCCACGTGATCTACGCCCGCGACTTTGGCAATGTGATCGAAGTGGTCCAAAAGAACCGACAAGGGAGTCGCAGGTAAAGGATTCACAGCATGCAGCTTGTTGGTCTCTTCCTCAAGCTTTTTGGGGTCGTTCTTGTACTGTTCCTTAAGCGCATCAGTTTGTGGCTTAAGGCGCACATCGCGTTCTCTGGAAGCCACAACTACTTTTTGATCGATGAAGCCCGGATAAAAATTGACCATCACTACGCCGCCGTTCTGGCCAAAGCGACGCAACAAATCGTCAGGAATATTACGCGGTCGGTCCCCCAGAGCCCGCGCCGACGAGTGGGATGCGATGACCGGCGACTTCGTCACATCAAACACGTCGCTCATCGTCTTGTCAGAAACGTGTGAAACATCGATCAGCATGCCCAGACGGTTCATCTCGCGCACGACTTCTTTACCAAAGTCTGAAAGACCATTGTGCTTGGACGTGTCGCAACATGCATCGGCCCAGTTGTTAGTGTTGTTGTGCGTCAACGTCATGTACCGAATTCCCAAGCGGTAGAAGTCTCGCAGTGCGCTCAACGAGTCCTCAATCGCGTGGCCGCCTTCGATTCCCATCAGCGCCGCAATCTTTTTTTGCTTCTTCGCATTACGAATGTCGGCGGTTGAATATGCCATCATCAGATCATTCGGATACTTTTCGACTGCGCGATAGGTGTAGTCGATCAGATCGAGTGCTCGGCGTGCAGAACCGCCATCGCGCGCGTAGCTGCGATCGATGTAGACAGAAAAGAACTCTGCGCTGAGACCACCCTGCTTCATCCGCGCCAGGTCGGTGTGATACTTACCGACCGACGACACTCCCAGATCGTAGTTCTCGTCAAACATGATCGAGAGAATGTCGTTGTGTGAGTCCACTACGATCGACTTCCGCTGAATATCCAGCGCCCGCTTCCAAAGTTTCTCGTCGCGCGCGGGTGTGTCCGTCGAGGCCGCGGACTGCTGAGCATTAACGCTCAAAGGCGCGAGGGCTTGAAGACATGCGATTACAAGACAAAGAATTCTTGGAAAACTCATTTGATACCTTTCAGGGGAGAATAATTGCAGGTTATGGCAGGCGCCATAGTGCAGATAAGCCGCGCGGCTAGTCAAGCTGTTGAAACCGCAAACAGAGTAAAGGAAGCTCTGAGAAAAATTGTCTTGTCCTGAAGTCTATTGCCCCATCGGGGCTTCGACATATAGCCCAGGGTTGCCGCGCTTTGGCGGCTACCCTGGGAAAAGGGGAAGATCGATTCCTCCAACCGCAATGCGGTTGCGTCGGATTGTGGGCTTGCTCCGATGCACGGGGGCACAACCGCGTTGCGGTTGGAAACAAAAACTTCGGAGTTCCCAGGGTAGCCGTCAGAGCAAGGCTAACCCTGGGCTGTAAGGCGTAGCCCCCTTCGGGCAAGGAAAGCCGAGCATGAGACGATCCCTAAGTAGCTCGCTTTGAGCGTCTTATGTCGACGGTCTGAATCCTTACTTCGTTCATGCGAAGCGCTTGGCCTATGTAAAGCATACTTGACATATCGACAGGGATGCTTTACACTCCCGGCCGTTCGAATAAACACTGGGAAAGAGAGGCAGGAACGATGGAAGGAGCTACTCTAATGGTCAAGAAACAGTCCGGCGGATTCTCATCTCTGGTTTTTATCCTGTGCATTCTGACGATCGCCCTCGGGATTACGCACATGCTACTGCGTGAATATTATCCCCCGGGCCACACCGTCCGACTGGTTATCACTACCCTCATGGTGCTGGCCCTCGCATCATTCATCTTCGTCTATTCCCGCCTGGTGGCCAGTCTGGACGAATATCAAAGACAAATTCAGCTCTACGCGCTGGCCATTGGTTTTCCACTATCGTTGGTTCTCGTTTGGGCCATCGGCTATTTCGGCGCAGAAGGCCTGTTGCAGGGTCGCGACCCACGCGATTTGCCCATGGTCATGCTCGTTGCATACGGAATCGGCTACGGCCTCGCCTGGATGAAATACCGTTGAGGCAAACGCCTGCTGTTGAGGTTTGGACATGAAGAACCGTTTGAAAGTGCTGCGGGCCGAGAACAACCTTACTCAGGAACAGTTGGCCCAGACTGTCGGCGTTTCGCGGCAGGCAATCAACGCGATTGAAACCGGCAAATACGACCCCAGCCTGCCGCTGGCAATCAAGTTGGGTAAACTTTTTGGTAAACCGGTCGAAGAGATCTTTCTGGTAGACGAGGATGAAGCAAAATAAACTCGTCGTGGTCGGCATCCGCTGGGTTTGGAACCAGGTATCGAAACTCAGAACGATTCACCAATCACACTAAACTCACGAAAAACTGTCGGTGATTTGAGTCATTTAGGGTGGTTCGTGGATCGTCTTGCTGTCAACAGGCGGCAGAACCTCAAAGCGAGGTGTGGCGAGCCACATTCCGGCAACACCCGTTTCAAGCTATTATCCTCCGCGATGTCTATCCTAATTGCCGAAGATAATGTGGCCCAGCGCCACTACCTGCGCGAGATACTGGAAAAGGAATTCCCTTCTCACGCGCCTGTCGTTGAAGCCGCCGACGGCGAAGAGACGGTGAAACTGGCCCTCGCCCAGAAACCGGAAGTTTGCATCCTCGATATTCAGATGCCAAAGCTGTCCGGCGTCAAAGCCGCGCGTGCTATCTGGCGCGACTTCCCTTCTGCCCGGATAATTTTCTGGACGCAGTTTCCTCATGAGATTTACATCAACGAGATCCGCAAGATCGTAAAGTCAGTGGATCCGCCACCGGCTTACGGCTTCATTCACAAGAACAACCCCGAGTCGCGTTTTCTTCGGTTCGTTGCCGCCGTGCTGGAAGACGGCGCCGACATGATCGATCCGGCTTTCAAAGATTCTTTCAAACGACCGCTGCTGACGGAGTTCGAATCCGAAGCGCTTTACTACCTGGCGCTTGGACTTTCCAACTGGGCCATCGCGCGCAAGTGTTCGCTCAGTCTGCGCGGAGTCGAAAGCCGCCTGGCGACACTCTATGAAAAGCTTTTTATTTCCATCGCGGAAGGAACGGACCACGAGGCTTACGAAAAACTTGCTTACAACGTGCGTACTCGCGCCTTCTTCGAGGCCCTCCGGCGCGGCCTGCTGAACAACGATGAACTGGAAAAAGCCGCCGGCGATCTTGATGTTTGGATTGAACGCGACCGCAAACGCTTCCTGGACGAAGAGAAGAGTGGGAATCAACGGAAGAAATAACGAAGAAGAATGGACGCCAAGTTCCAGGCTACAACTCCAAACTTACGCCTTCTGCTCGTAGCGTTCTGCCTTCTGCTTCCTGCTTTCTGTTTTCTGCTTCCTCCGGTTTCCTCGCAAATCACCGAACCATCCCCTTCTCCGTCGCCCAGTCCTTCTCCGTCGCCAACCCCGTTGCCGTCGCCGACGCCCGTGACGGGATTGCATCAGTGGGGCGCGGTCACACTCTTCCATGGTCTACCGTCTGATCGGGTGCGGGCGATTGCTCAGGGCGGTGACGGCATGATGTGGTTTGGAACGGAAGCAGGTCTCGCAAGATTCGACGGCCGCCGCACGCAGACCCTCGTCGATCCTGAGTTGCCGCAGGGACGCGTGCTGGCACTCCACACTGATGCGCGTGGATCGCTGTGGGTGGGCACTGACAGTGGTGCGGCTCGTATTATCAGCGGCCGCGTCGAAACAGTCGGTGGGCTAAAAGGCCAGACGATCAATGCCATCATCGAACCGTCCGACGGTCGATTACTTATGGCGACCGAACAAGGAATGGTGTTCGAGTGCGGCCTCAAGACCGACGGCGGTTTCGAAGTCAAACAACTTCTCGCTGATTCTCTCGTCAGCGCCGATGTCGACCGTCCCGGGCCTCTCCCCCTCACAAGTTTAACAATGGCCCATGACAAGTTGATCGCCGGTTCGCTTAGTCGCGGTCTGCTCGCAATTGAAAACAACACGGCTACTGAAATTGAAGCACGACGGCCCACATACTTCGTACGTGCACTCGAGACTGATGCGCGCGGCCAGTTATGGGTAGGAACCAGAAGCAAGAAAAACGAGCCGGCATTGCATTCCGCCGCCGACCCTTCAGAATTGGTTACGGAAGAGTCTGTAACCGGCGCTGCGATCTCGCTTCAGGCGGGGCGAAATGACGACATGTGGGTGGGCACCGATGGGAACGGTGTCTTTTATTTCCCCGCGTCGCGAAAGCCGATGCAGTTCACTTTTGACGGCACGGCCGGGGGACTACGCTCAAACAGTGTCTTCGCCATCTTCATTGACCGCGAGGACGTAATTTGGTTCGGCACTGACCGCGGTGTGTCTCGTCTGGATCTCAATGCCCCGAAAATCGAAACCATTGGAGACACCGCCGAGAGCAATTTTGTACGCACGCTGTATCAAACTTCCGATGGCCGAATTCTGGCCGGGACCAATCGCGGACTTTTTGTAAACGACACCAAAAATTCTACCTGGAACGTTGTTCAGGAACTGGCGCGAAATATTATTTACTCAATCGGAGAAGACAGTAGCGGTCGCCTGCTGGTTGGTTCCGCGAGCGGTTTTTACGTTGGGCCAAAAGGAGGGAGAGACGGCGCGATTGAATTCCAGAGTTTCTCGCGACTCACAGTGGGCTCCGGAAATACTGACGGGGCCGGCAGCATCCGCAGCATTACCATCTTTAAAGGTGCAATCTATTTAGCCAACTACAGTCGCGGTGTAGAACGGTTCGAGGACAATCGAGTAACGAACATCTGGCCTGCCAACTCCCCGCTGAGTCGCGAAGTTATCAGTGTGCATGCGGATGGAGACGCGAGACTGCTAATCGGAACCGCGAAAGATGGAGTGCTTGTTTTTGACGGCAGTCAACTAACACGCGATTCAGCGTTTGATGTGATGGAGACGAGCACAGTCCGCTCAATCGTGACCACTGCCGATCAGAGCCTATGGTTCGCGACGAACCAGGGCGTATTTCTTTGCAAGCCAAATGCAGACTGCGTCGCTGTAGCGCCCGGATACGAAGCGCGCAGTCTTACCAGGGGCCCCACAAACGACGTTTGGTGCGCCACGACGGGGAGCGGGCTATTGAAGATTACGCTCGACGATCAATTTGGTCCTGTGGTTTCGCAGCTTGATGCCGAACAGGGTTTGCCGTCCCAAAACGTTTTTGCGGCACTGCCGCAAACTGACGCTCAAGGCAGCAAATCAATTTTGATCGGGACCAGTCGCGGCGTCGCCCGCTACCGACCTGGCACGGCGCCCCCAACGCTTTACGCCGCGCGCGTGATTAGTAAACGTGTGCACTCACCAGGCGAATTGCAGGCCGGCCTTCATCTTGAATACCCACAAAACAGCTTGCTGCTCGACGTGGCGGCAGTGAGCAGTCGGACGTTCCCGGAAAAATTTCAATACGCCTTTACGCTCGCGAACGACAACGGCAAAGTAATCAGACAGAAGTTGTCTCGTGAATCTCAGTTCACAATGGAAGGACTCAGCCCGGGGTCGTATCGAGTAACAGCTCGTGCGTTTAGCAAGGATCTTGTTTCATCGGAGCCGATGTCATTTGGGTTAAGCATTCCCAGAGCCCCTTTTCCCTGGACTTCAACCGCACTGGCTATCCTCCTGGCGCTCGCGTTGATGGCACTACTGTGGGCGATTTTGGAAAGACGTCGCATCGCAAGGACCAGTGCTGCGCTGTTCGTGGCGAACCGTGAACTGGCTGACGCGCGACTCAACCTGGCCAATGAAGCTGAGCGCGAGCGTCGTCGGATTGCGCGCGACCTCCACGATCAAACGCTGGCTGACCTGCGCCACTTGATGATGCTCAGTGATCAAGCCCCAACGCCCGGTGGAAACGGAAAGCAACTAGATCCTGCTGCGCTGCGGACGGAAATTGAATCGATCTCGCAAGAGGTTCGCCGCATTTGCGAGGACTTGAGCCCATCGGTTTTACAGAATGTAGGCTTTGCCGCGGCCCTGGAGTTTGCTCTTTCACATGCGGTGCAGGACGCGGCTGCGGATAGAAGGTTTGAATACGAGTTCATCTGCGATGAAGCTCTTGATGAGAAACTACAACTGCCGCCAAACGTCCAGATGCAGATCTACCGGATCGTGCAGGAGGCAGTGAACAATATCTGGAGACACGCAGGGGCTACGCAAGTACGAATGGAAGTACATTCTTCAGCCGCAGGGGATTTCGTAATTACGATCGAAGACAACGGGCGCGCCTTCGATCCCGATCAGAAGAGCAGAGGCCGCGGATTAGCAAACATGCTCGCTCGTGCGAGCCTGATTGATGCAAAGTTAACCTGGGACAAACGTGGAAGCGGCGGCACGGTGTTTACGTTAAGGAAAACTAATGTCGCACCGGTTGTCACGAGCTGAAGTTGAACACAAGAGTCTTCATTAAACGACGTCGAGGGAGCGGACCAACTAGCGACAGCACAAATGGTAGATCACAAACATTTCACTTTTAGCTCCGAAGTTGCGGCAGCACTCGCTAACGCCAAACCCATCGTCGCGCTCGAATCCACCGTCACAGCTCATGGATTGCCCCGCCCTCAAAATCTTCAAACTGCCCAACGCCTCGAACAGATCGTCCGTGACGGTGGTGCTGTGCCGGCGACCATCGCCGTGCTTGAGGGAAAGCTATGCGTTGGACTAAGCGCCGAGCAACTCAATTTTATCGCCGAGAACGACGACATTCATAAGGTGAGTATCCGCGACCTGCCCATTGCCATCGCGCAAAAATGGAATGGCGCCACCACAGTTGCTTCAACCAGTTGGATAGCGCAACGTGCGGGAATAAACGTCTTCGCGACCGGAGGCATCGGCGGGGTTCATCGTGGTTCATTGCCCGATGTTTCTGGAGATTTGCCAGCGCTGACAACGACTTCGATCGTAGTAGTTTGTTCAGGAGCCAAGATCGTTCTGGATCTTCCGGCGACACGCGAGTGGCTGGAGACTCAAGGCATCCCAGTCATCGGTTACCAGTGTGACGAGATGCCGGCGTTTTATTCGCGTAAGAGCGGCTTGCCGATCGACCTACGAGTCGATTCGGCCCACGATGTGGCCGGTGTGTTTCTGGCGCAGCAAGCGTTAGGAATCAACCAGGCCCTGTTGGTAACCGTTCCGGTCCCGGCTGAGGTCGAGGTTCCGGTTGAAGAATTGGAAGCAGCGCTAAAGGCCGCACTTTCCGAGGCTGAAGCCCAGCAAATCTCCGGGCGCGATCTCACGCCATTCCTTTTATCGCGCATGGCCCAGGAAAGTGGAGGCGCCACTCTCAGGGCCAATATTGGTTTGCTGGAAAACAATGCTCGCGTGGCGTCTGAAATTTCTTTTGAGATCAGCAAGGTGTTGACGCGTTCAAATTCTTGAAGGCTTCTCCGAAATTTTTTGCAACCCGCTCGTTGTTATTAAACATCTCACGGTCGAATCAAGGGCTCCTCCCCAGGTCTACAACTCTCGCAAGTGCAATTTGAGAAGATTGATTCGGAACGTTTGTTCCGGATGTTTGTCTAAGTCTGCGCGCGTAGATTCCACCCCGAGCTTCTCTCCCCGGGCTCCGATCAACAATTGATAAGGAGACCCTGCCATGCCGCCCAAGAACTTTCTAAACAATATAACCATTCCATCACCTTGCAGTGTCGACTGGAACTCGATGGTCGGTAACGATCAGGTACGCTTTTGCGAACATTGCAGTCTTGACGTCCACAATCTTTCCCAGATGACCCGCACTCAGGCGCAGCGGTTCGTATCAAGATCGAGAGGCCGCCTCTGCGTTCGTTATCATAAGGACCAGGCCGGCCGGCCCCTCACCCTCCCTTTAGCCCAGAAGCTCCATCGGATTAATAGACGAGTATCGCGAATTGCAGCAGGAGCATTCGGTGCGACTCTGAGCATTACGAGTGCGGTGGCCCAGAATTCAGGCTACGCCCAAAGTGTGCCCCCCCCAACTGCGGCGCAGGTGATTCCCAGGGGAGTGCTCGCATCCAGCATCGCAGGCACGATCACCGACCAGAACGGCGCGTTAATACCTGGCGCCACCATCTATCTCTCCAGCGCGGAGTTGCGGGTTGCACTGTATGCGAGTAGCGGTTTGGATGGGCAATTCAAGATCGCCAATCTGCAATCCGCTGTCTACAAACTCCGCATCGAAGCACCCGGGTTTGCCGCGGACGAAACGGAAGGACTATACCTTCCGACAAGTGGAGAGGCGCGGGTGGATCGGACCCTGAAAGTCGCGCAGATTGCAGAGACGGTCGAGATTGAGTCGAACCCGGAAGTATTTCAGACGACCAGTGGAGTGGTCGCTTACGTTGCACCTGAACACCCTTTCGTAAAAGCAGCGCAGGAAGATGACCTCGAAGCTCTCACGGCATTGATCGCGGGCATGGACGTTAACTTACGCGACAAACGAAGCGAGACCACCGCCCTGGAGCACGCAGTAAAGAACGCCAATCGTGAGATGGTCCAACTGCTGCTATCGGCTGGGGCTGATGTGAACAAGACAGACGATTCGGGCGAGACGGTATTGATGATGCTGGATGACGACGCGACTACCGACCTAATCTGGGATTTGCTCAATGCAGGCGCAAACGTAAAACATAAAGATAACTTTGGGACTACGGCGCTGATGCAAATGGCCTCAACAAACAACCTCGACGCCTTGAAGACGTTGCTCGATGCCGGTGCAGAAGTAAATGTCAGAAACGAAGAGGGTAAAACTGCGCTGATACTAGCTGCCTCGGAAGGTTTGGTAAACAACGTGCGCGCGCTGGTAATGGCCGGGGCGGATATCACCGCCAGGGACAAGGAAAAGATGGATGCCCTGGCCCATGCAATGGATGGGGATCACCGCGTTGTCGTGCGGTTCCTCAAATCTAAAGGAGCGGTAGAGACCGTAGCGCAGGTTGAAAAGGATTAGTAGTTAGAGGGCGTATAAAGTACGAGCCTCAGATTGCGGCGGTGGAGAATAATTCACAGTGCACGGTCGCGAAAGGCGCAACCTGGGGGTTGTACTGTGTTACTCTATCCGCCCCAAACTGACACTTCAGGAGGAATCATGGCAGACGAGAGAGAAACTTGTGATAACGCACCGTGTGGTTGTCCGCGCTCGGAAGGCAGCAAGTATTGCAGTGCGGCTTGTGAAGGAACAGGCGATACAATCCAACTTGATTGCGACTGCGGCCATCCGGATTGCAGCGGAAATTTCTAACCCAACGCTTGTCAGTACCAATGGGTTAGCGGGAGGGCAGGCCTCACCTACCAGCTAACCCAGGTGGTACTGACTAGCCAACTTCAAAAACTGCGCTGCCAACCTCGGTCCCGTCGCTTCGTCCTCGTGCTTGAAGAAGACAAACGTCTCGTTCCAAACTTGCTCCTCAATTTTTTGCAGCCAATCCTTTAGATTATCCTCCGAATACTCGACTCGACGCAGACGAAGGTAACCCCAGTCTGAAGTCTTATCGATATGGCTTACGGGAAGGTCGTCAGTGTCGGAGATACAGAGTGCGAGGTTGCGGCTGCGCAGAACCTCCAAAACATCATCATCGAACCAGGACGGATGTCGAAATTCGAATGCGGCTCGTGGTTGTTGAGGCAACTGATCCAGGAAAGACTCTAGCCGGGGCAGGTCCTTTTTCATGTTTGGCGGCAGTTGGAACAAGACAACGCCAAGTTGATCCTCGAGTACTGCCGCGGTCTCAAAGAAATACTTCGTTTCTTCCTCAGTCTCCTTTAGTCGCTTGAAGTGGGTCACACGCTGTGGCGCCTTCAGTGAGAAACGGAAGTTTTTTGGAACTTGCTCTTTCCAGTTTTCCAGCATGCTCTTCTGCGGCATGCGATAGAAAGTGGCGTTGATCTCAACCGTGCTCAGCCGCTCCGAATAGTAGTTGAGCATGTCCTTCGCCGGAATCTTCTCCGGATAAAAGCTGCCCTTCCACTCCTTGTAGCTGTAGCCGCTCGTGCCGACGTAAAGATTCATAATCAAGAAAGATAAAAGGTTTTCAGGTTAGAGGCTTTAGCTTGAGTGTCTGTACCGAGGTGCGCTGGTCAAAAGCCAATAACTACACGAAACCGCGAGACGAAATAAGTTTTCTGCGTAGTGTTATTTCGTGTGATTCGTGGATTCGTCTGTCAGTCTTCAGCGAGCCATTAGGGCAATTGCTTAATAAGAATATTCGTGTTGTTGTCTTCGGTAGCAAGCGTGACGGTCACCTTATCGTTTTTCATAACGTAGCTGGTGGACGTCAATCTCATGGTTTTAGTTAATTTGAGGCTGTTGTGATACCAGCTTTCAACTTTGGCGAGCGAGTCGGGCGTTTGTAACTGAATCGTTCGGCTGCCATCGGTGTTGGTCATGTCAATAACGGCCTGGGCACCGGGATACTTCAACTGGCTGAGTGTGGGAGCGCCTGTTTGGTTCCGCATGCGCACGATCGCCACAGCAGTGATAATTCCGAGGATGAGAAGACCAAGTGCAGCGGCAATCAAGATGTTGCGCTGCTTAGGCGCGCTTGAGAGCCCACTAATTGCGGGGCTGGTCCCCCTCGGCTGAAGCCGTTGAGTTGTGGCGCTGTCAGTGTCGCCAAGGATTGCGGTCGGTTGTTCAGAACTTTGGACGAACGGTCCGGTAACCGCGGCGCCACATTTCCGGCAGAAGCTGGTGGCGGGCAACAACTCCGCGCCGCATTGACCACATCTTGAAGACGTTGTTTCCAATGGTTCTAAGGCCAGGAATCTGTGTTAGAAACCGAGTTGAGTCCTGACCACCGACTCAACCGCTTCAACATCGGCGGGAGACAGCATTCCGAGTGAATTAACCAAACGTCGTTGCTTACAGTTGTTAGCTGGTTGGCCATTGCCTTGCTTTGCTTACCACCAATCGTCACGTAAGTTTCGCTCGGATAAATGCGCTATGTTGGTTGTGAGTGGCACAACTTGGACGCGATTGAGATATCTGTTTGAGACGTCATTACTGAGGATTACTGCCGGGCGTGTCTTTCTAATTTCGCCTCCCAATGAAGGCGCGAAATTTACCCACCAAACTTCACCTCGTTTCATTTGACACATCTGCGATAGTCGCTTCACTCAGCTCCAGAGCTTCAATCTCATGCTCCTCGTCCTGGGCCATTGCACGATATCCCGCTTCCAACTCGGCCTCGCTCAATGCGGGCTGTTCGTCCAATATCATAACCAGCGCGCGGCGTGCCTCAGGTAACTGAATCGGTCTTAGGAGACGGACCGAGCCGTGTTCATCAATAATTGCGTCGATCGTTTGGCTCATGTTTCCCCCACGTTCACGATCCATAGTGCTAGCAAGTTGTTGTGGCGTCAAGTAGTTCTGTGGTACACAAGTCGACCACAAACAGCAGTACATCTTGCTTGGAAATACACTGAAAATGTCATCAATGACCACGAACATTGAATCACTTCAGCATGAGGATCGTCTCTTCCCGCCGCCGCCTGAATTTGCCGCCAACGCGCACATCAAATCAGTGGAAGAGCTCGAGCGTTTGCGGGCCGAAGCGAGCGCGGACCCGGAGGGATTCTGGGCGCGCATGGCTGAAGAGCTTCATTGGTTTAAGAAATGGGACACGGTCCTGAAATGGGATCCCCCACACGCGGAGTGGTTTGTCGGCGGCAAAATCAATATCGCTTACAACTGCCTTGATCGACACCTCGAAACATGGCGACGAAACAAAGCTGCCCTCATCTGGGAAGGGGAACCCGGCGAGCAAAGAACACTTACCTATCAGCAACTGCATTCCGAAGTATGCAAATTTGCCAATGCTCTGAAAAGCTCCGGAATTGAGAAAGGAGATCGCGTCGCGCTCTATATGCCCCTCATTCCCGAGCTGGCGATTGCGATGCTCGCGTGTGCGCGGATTGGCGCGACCCATTCGGTGATCTTCGGCGGCTTCTCGAGCGCTGCCCTTATTGATCGCATTAACGACGCGAGTTGTAAGGCAGTAGTTACAGCCGACGGAGGATGGCGACGAGGTAATGAAGTAAAACTCAAGCCGGCGGTTGACGAAGCGTTGAAGCAAACCCCGTCTGTAAAGACATGCATCGTCGTGCGACGAACAGGCAGTCCGATTCACATGGAGGCGGGCCGCGACCACTGGTGGCACGAGTTGGTGGCCAATGAAAACGCAAACTGCGCGGCGGCCGAATTGGATAGCGAGCATCCACTCTACATTCTCTACACGTCAGGCACTACCGGAAAGCCGAAAGGTATCCTTCACACCAGCGCAGGCTACCTCCTGCAAACCCATCTGACTTCAAAATGGGTCTTCGATTTCAAAGACGAGGATATTTACTGGTGTACGGCCGACATCGGTTGGGTCACCGGGCACAGTTACGTTGTGTATGGCCCACTCTCCAACGGCGCCACTGTGTTGATGTATGAAGGCGCCCCAAATCATCCGGAACCGGATCGTTTCTGGGACATCATCGAGCGTCATCGCGTCAACATTCTCTACACGGCCCCCACAGCGATACGCGCTTTCATCAAATGGGGTGAACAGTGGCCGCTAAAACACGACCTCTCCAGCCTGCGTTTGTTGGGATCTGTAGGTGAGCCGATCAATCCCGAAGCATGGATCTGGTATTACAAAGTGATTGGCAGAGAGCGTTGCCCGATTGTCGACACCTGGTGGCAGACCGAAACGGGCGCAATAATGATCTCGCCGCTCCCCGGCGCGACACCGACCAAACCCGGCTCTGCTACCAAACCACTTCCTGGAATCGAAGCCGATGTGATGACACGTGATGGTAAGCCCGTCGGTGCAAACGAGGGCGGCTATCTCGTGATCAAAAGACCCTGGCCTTCGATGCTGCGCACAATTTGGGGTGACGACGATCGTTATCGAGAACAGTATTGGTCTCAGATTGAAAACATCTATTTCGCCGGCGATGGCGCCAGACGCGATCCGGATGGTTACTTCTGGATCATGGGACGAATCGACGATGTCATCAACGTCAGCGGCCACCGTTTGGGCACGGCCGAAGTGGAAAGCGCACTGGTCTCGCATGTTGCGGTTGCTGAAGCGGCGGTAGTAGCCCGCCCCGATGAATTGAAAGGATCAGCTATCGTCGCGTTTGTGACTCTTGAGGGTTCTCATACTGCGTCACCGGAGTTAAATGCTGAGTTGCGCGCGCACGTGGTGAAAGAGATTGGCGCGCTCGCCCGCCCGGATGAAGTCCGTTTCTCGGATGCACTGCCCAAAACGCGGTCGGGCAAGATCATGCGCCGGCTGTTGCGGGAGATTGCAACCAGCGGGACCGTTGCCGGCGATGTCACTACGCTCGAAGACTTTTCAGTTTTGGAGAAACTACGGGCCGACGAAGAATGACAACGCGCGGCACCGATGTCAGGTACAATACGCGCCTCTATAGGCTGTACAGCAAAAAGCAAACTGCGGTGAACCGAGGCTACTAGAGCAGCGCAAAGCAAACTAACTGTTTACTTTCCTCTGCGGCCGTCTACAAGGAGTCTGAATTCAATGGTCCGGCAAATGGATACGGAAACCCGTGCAGGGCAACGCTACCTTGCATCGTTTGAAGTGCGCGCTGAATGGGACGACGCCGGCGGTTCTCATATTGTAGCCCAGGGAACGACGGAGAATGTCGGGCCTGAAGGTACGTTGGTTCACCTGCCGAAAGGGCTGCCTCAAGTGGGCAGTCGCGTGCGTTTGGAAGTACAGGGTGAAGACGGCAAGAAGCTACAGGTTGTCGCTGAGGTGCTTCGCATTGAACGTAATCCCGGCCATCCGCTCGCCGCGCTTCAAGTGGTGGGCGAGACGGACGAATGGAAGGGACTAATCTGGGAGCCAGCCGCGCCGCGCGTAGTTGCGCCACCGCCTCCATCCGAGGATGGTGACGAAGATGATGAGGAGGATGACGAATTCGCTAACTGAAAGGACTTCCCCCGATGAACACCCCCGGTTCAGTGTTACCCGAGCATGAAAGGCGCAGGTTTCCCCGGTATTACGTAAATGCCAGGCTCACTCTTGCGATCGACGATGAGAGTTTGAGTGAGTCTATCGGCATTGGCGAACCAGGTGATATCAGTTTAGGTGGCCTTCGCGTCTGTAATTTACCGAAGTGTCCCAACGTGAGGGTAGGCGATAAACTCGGCTTGTTGCTTATGGACCACGAAGATGCGCTGTCGTTGCACGGTGAAGTAGTCCATCATGCGACCCCCGATACATTTGGCGTCGAATTTCGGAGTATCACTCCATCCGACCAGCTTGCAGTGGGCGGAATCATAGCCAGACTCTACCGTTAAGGAATTCAATCGTGCCAGACGAGCAGACCAAAGAGATAGCGCAAACGGCGGCGCATGCCGCGACCGCTGCGACATGGCCGCAAACGCGAGCTGTGTTGCGCATCATCCTGATTGTGCTGGCCGTAACGGTGACGCTTTGGATTATCGTGAAGTTGACGGGCGTGATCTTGTTGCTGATCCTGTCTGTCTTCTTCGCCTACCTCGTTTACCCGATGGTCGAATTTCTTCGTCGCCCGGTGCCGCTTGGTAAACGTCAATTCGTGATGCCACGCGTGGCCGCGATCGCCCTGGCCTATTTAATAATCATCTCTGTAGTCACCGGTGGCATTTACTTTCTGGCTCCGCGTCTTGGCAATCAGTTCCCGGAGTTTACCGAACAAGCCCGCAGCTATTGGGCCTCAGTCGGTGAACGTACTCAGGGTTGGGTCGAATACTTCCGTACCCACCGCATGCCAGGGCCACTGCTTGATACCGTTAACCAAGCCATTCCTACCGTAATTGAGAAGGTCAGTCAGACTGTCAGCGAAATCGTGTCACATATGGCGGGATGGCTAATCTATATTCCCTGGCTGGTCCTGATTCCAATACTGAGCTTCTTCTTCCTCAAAGATGCGGATGCTTTTCGACGGTCGGCGTTGCAGATGCTTCCTAAGGGACGCTGGCGTTGGCGCGGGGACGAGTTTTTCCAGGACGTGAACAGCACACTGGCGGCTTACATACGCGCGCAACTAACGGCCTGCCTTTTCATCGGAGTCGTTTGTGCAATTGGATTCACCCTCCTCGGAGTTCCCAGTCCCCTAGTGCTTGGTCTAATCGCTGGAGTTTTTGAGTTCATCCCGCTTGTTGGGCCCCTCGCTATCGCGGTGATTGCAGGGATCGCGGCCCTGCTACACGCGGGCCCGTTCTCCGCACTGATTGTCTTGCTATTTCTCGGGGTACTTCGCATCGTCCAGGATTATGTTGTCTATCCACGCTTGATTGGCCAGGGCATACATCTCCATCCCCTGGCGGTGATCCTAGCAATACTGTCGGGACATGAACTGGCGGGCATTGCAGGAGTATTTCTCGCAATTCCGGTGGTAGCGATCCTCACGGTAAGCTATCGACACTGGCTTGAACATCGCGGCAGTGAAGGGTTGGCAGATCTTTTGGAAACAACGCCCGTCGAGAGCGTTGAATTGAAGGAGACGTTAGCTGTCACGAGCGCTGGTGTGATTGGCACAGAGGAAAGCGAAGTAACCTATAGTCATCCCAATCTGAATACGACGCCCGAAGAGATGGCCGCCGAGCGACCAGACCTTACGACTGGCGAGCTAAAAATGCCGGTCGGAGATTAGCTGCACAGCAGTCGCACTCCAGTCGCTGCTGATAAGTGAATATGGCTGGCCATACTTCCCATCTCCCCTGTCCACTCTAAAACCCTATTTCCTTTTTAGTATCGCCGAAGAGATCAAAGTGATGATCAGGCCGATAGGGAACGGCTCAACAAACGTGATCGCGACATTGATCAGCGGATTCTCAAACATCGATTTGAAACTCTGCATCTTCTGAATCTCCGCGTCGATTACCTGCTGACTGGCACCCGAGGCCCTGACCTTGTCGGTCAAGTGCTGGACAAACTTATCCACAAAATCAGGCACCAGATAGAAGTGGATAATTTCCCAGACGACCACATAACAGGCACAGGCGATCACCGTGATCAGGATTCCCACTACGAATGCTTTACCGAAGGTGATTTTCCCCTCGCCTACATTTTCCCGGTACGAACGGATGCCGAAGAAGACCATGAGAAACGCCACCAGCATAGTCGTGTAGCCGATGATCTCAGCTTTGTCGAAACCGATCCTGTCGATAAAAGGGAACGTGATCAGCATCATGGCGCCCATGATGGCCCCGGAAATGAGCCCGAAAGTTAAGACTGTCTTTTTCATTGCGGTTCCTTCCCGACTGTAATGACTTAACGAACGCGCAGGAAGATAGAGTTCCGGCAGAGTTCTGTCGTCATACTTTCGAGTGATTTTGAGTTCTTTAGCGGTTTGGAAGTGGAAATACTGCTTTTGGATGAGCGTAAAGTTCCGGTTGCAACTACGGAATCAAGCCCATCTCTTTACCAAGTTGCACAGCCTGCGTCCGTCGCTTGGCGCTCAGCTTTTCGAATAGGCGGCTCGAGTGGGTCTTAACCGTGTTCTCACTGACAAAAAGCTTTTCCGCAATTTCACGATTGCTTAGTCCGGTAGCGATCAACCCAAGAATCTCCAGCTCGCGTTTGGTGATCCCGAGTTGAGCCAGCCTCTGTTGGTTTAGTGAAAAGGGCCGTCCAGCTGGAACCAGGACCTCTCGCTCGATGATGACTTCCTTCTTCCTCGTGAGCTTAAGACCCAGCCAGATTCCCAGGATCGCAAACACCGCGGCGATCAAGCCGCCGTAGATCTCCACCGAATGTTCGACCACGAGAAAGCGGTACTCGATTAATTTGAGCGCGGCGATGAGGATTCCACCAAGCAAGCCGTAGATCAGTATTTGCCGTTTCATCAGTGTCAGCTGGCGGCGTTGTCGGTAGTGCGTGTAATCATCTTTCGTGTTGGTTAGTGTCCTTTCGTGGATTTTCTTTCTTTATTGGTAAATCTGCACGATCCACGGTTCACACGAAATCGCACTAACTTCGCTCGGGCATAGAAGGTTAGTCACAGTCAGGACTCTATCCCTGGGTGTCACCGGCTTCCATTAGCGAGATGAATCGTCGGAAGTGGTGCGCGGCGTCGTGAGGTCCGGGCGCGGCTTCGGGGTGATATTGGACCGAGACCACTGGAAGCGTCTTGTGGCGCATGCCTTCGACACACCGATCGTTGAGATTGATATGCGTCACTTCAACGTCCGCCGGGAGACTCTCCGCCTCGACTGCGAATCCATGATTGTGCGACGTAATTTCAACGCCGCCCTCTTGCAGATCCTTGACCGGCTGGTTACCGCCACGATGTCCAAAAGTGAGTTTGAAAGTCTTCCCGCCAAACGCGCGGCCCAGCAGTTGATGACCGAAGCAGATTCCAAACGTAGGCACTTTGGCCCCCAGTAGTCTCTTGATCTCTTCGACTTCGTTATTCATTGACGCGGGATCGCCGGGACCATTCGAAAGAAAAATCCCATCAGGGGAGAGTGCCAGCACCTCTGCGGAAGCGGTTGAAGCGGGCACGACTGTAACCCGACAACCCAGCCGCGCGAGTTCTCGCAAAGAATTTCGCTTCACACCGAAGTCGTAACAGACGACATGAAAACGTTCCTCACCTTCAGGCACAACCTCATACGATTCTTTGGTGGTAACCACGCTCGCCAGCTCGCGGTTTTCCATCGGCGGCGACTGACGCGCCCTGGCGACCAAACTCTCCTCGTCGAGGTCAGTGGTCGAGAGACAGGCGCGCATCGCGCCCTTGTCGCGGATGTGCCGCACCAGGGCCCGCGTGTCGATGCCCTCAATGGCCACGATGTTCCAGCGTTTCAAATAAGCGTCAAGCGTTTCCTGTGCGCGCCAACTCGAAGCCATGCGGCTCGCCTCGCGGACTACAAAACCTTCCACCCATGGCCGCGCCGATTCTTCGTCGTCGCTATTGACTCCATAGTTGCCGATCAGCGGATACGTCATACAAACGATTTGGCCCGCATACGAGGGATCGGTTAGCACTTCCTGATATCCGGTCATGGAAGTATTGAAGACCATCTCGCCGCACGTTTCACCTTCAGCGGCCCACGAGCGGCCTCGGAAAGTGCGTCCGTCTTCGAGCGCAAGTAATGCAGGGTTGCGATTATTCATCATGATTCATGTGCCTGGTCGATGTTCCAACATCAACCAGGAATGGTTCAAGATTGAACTCTAAATAGTTAGAGGTTGGGAAGGAGGGTTTACCCCCGCTCGTTGAATGCCACGATCCTGAGCGGGGGCAAGCCCGCCTTTCCAACCTCTAACCAATCACAAGTTCAAGCTCGAAACTTATTGGCTGCTCTTAATAAACTGTTGGGCTTCGTTGAGCCAGCGCTTGTCGGCCCGATACTTATAGGCCGGTGCTGTCTTTACGGCATCAATACAAGCTTGCATTGAACTGGCGGCTTCGCGTTGATGACCCAGTCCCGCGTGTGAGCGCCCCATCAGATACAGACCTTCCGGGTCTGAAGGCCGGTTGTCGAGAAACCGCTCAAGTGCGTCGCGCGCATCTTCAAACTGGCCCGCGCTGAGATACGTTGCGCCCACTTCGCGCCAGATTTCATGAAGACTATGCGAAGGATCGCGCGCCACTACCTGCTCAAAGTTTTTAATAGCATCAGCGGATCGTTTTTGGGTACGCGCAATACGGCCAAGTTGATAGTGCGCGTCAATCTCTTCCTCGTCGATTTGCACCGCGCGTTCAAAACGCTCTCGCGCCGAATCCAGTTCTCCTCGTTGCTGGTGAATCAGTCCCAGATTGTAGTGGGCTGATGCATCGGCTGGATTGAGTGTGGCCGCTTCCAAATTCTGTTTGAACGACTCGCGCGAGCGCTGGGAACGTGTGATTTCAGAGACGTAGCCCCGCAGCAGTAGGAAGATCATCACCAGAAGGAATGGCGACGCCAAAATCATTCCGGCTATCGGTATCAATCGGGAGGCCGGGATTAGCAACGTACCACTTACCAGGACGACAATCACAGATTGAATCCACGACAAACGAAATACTGCACGTACGGCAACGATGGCCCATATCCCGAAGATCGCGAACAAGGCCATTAAGGAGAGGGCCGCCGCCAGTAGCTCTGCGCGTAACAGTCCCTGCTCCATCGCCGCCAAAAGCTCCGGAGGAAGCTGGCTCCTCTGCGCGAGAAGCGCGCCGAGCATGCTGTTAGCCAGTGCTTGTTGAACTCCGCTCAAGCTCGCAGCGATAGTTAGGACTGTCGCGATGAGACTCGATCCGGCTAGGGCAAAAAACATGGTTGACGCCAGTGAGCCATACTCCTGTTGCAGGAGCAGTCGGAAGCTGCCACGCCGAACAAACATGTTTGAGAGAAACAAAGCCAGTGGACAGAAAACCAGGGCGATAATCACAAGCGAACCGCCCGACTGAATTATGACTGAGAAGATGGTGGAAGGATTGCGCGCGCTGCCCAGGAATCCGAGGTATAGCAGGGTAAGGCAATAGAAGAAGATGGCGTGAGCGATAAGCGCAACCAGCGCAGACGGAGCCAGGGCGCCACGGTCGCGCACTTCTCGAAGGGCACGCCCGGGCGCGTAGAAAACCATTCCAAGAAGCCGTAACCAATCAAGTACGTTCAACTCTGTTCTCACCCTCGGGATCAGACCCTAGTTATGGCTCCTGAATCGGGTCTGGTATTTCTTGCAGAGTGGGCTGGGTCCCCGGTCTCGGAACTGCGGGCGTAATGTTTTCATGATGAATCACGCTGGCTGAAGCTAACGGCCAATACCTAAACAACGCCTTACCATAAACATACTTCTTTGGCACCAGTCCCCAACTGCGAGAATCGCTGGAATTGTCCCGGTTATCACCCATAACAAAATAATAATTCGGTCTAACGTAGACCGGCGCCTGACTTCTGGGAGAGATGTTTAACCTCGGGTCGAGGTATTGTTCACTGATCTCAGCGCCGTTTACTCGCACCATCCCGTCCCGCATCTCGATCGTGTCTCCCGGCAAACCCACGACCCGCTTGATATAACTCTTGGATGGATCGTCAGGGAACCAAAAAACAACAATATCCCCCCGATCCACCTTAGGCGCCCAACTATACTCATCGTAGTAAATCAACTTATTGACGAAGATTCGCTCACCATCATGAAGTCGGGGCAGCATCGAAGTGCCTTCCACCTTGACTGGCTGCACAATAAAAACAACCACCAGAGCCGCGACCATGAGCGCAAAAAGCAGGTCCCGAAACAACAGTCGGCCCTCAGACCAGAGCGTATTTCTCGACGCGTCAACAGGTCGATGCACCTGAATGTCTTTATCGTCGTTTATATCAACACCACCAAACGGGGGCGGATGGCGGGTTTTGAATCCTAACATTTGAATCGTTTCTAAAGTCGCCTTCTTCTTCGTTATAAATCGAGTTCCTCTGCAACGAATGAGGTTAGCTTCCACCTACCTGCTTGTCAAACAATGGATCGACGCAAGTCGAGGTCAACGTCGGCAATGGTTGACAGTCTCTGCTACGCCTCTCTATCATCCTCCCTCAAGTTCGGCTCAAAGAAACCCCCAAGAGAGGCTCGAACGGAGGCTGATAAGCCGTGATCAAACTAGACATCGTTAACCGGGTGGCGGAAAAAACCGGCGTCCCTAAGATGAAAGCGGAACAGGCTGTGGATGCCCTGTTTCACTCAATGAAGGAAGCGCTCACCCGCGGCGAACGCATCGAACTTCGCGGCTTTGGTGTTTTCGTGGTTAAACCAAGAAAGCGCGGTGTCGGCCGAAACCCCAGGACCGGCGAGGAAGTTGCGATTCCATCCGGTAAAACCATTCGCTTCAAGCCAGGAAAAGATCTGCAAGTCAGCGACGGTGTGGAAATCAGTGATGGACCGGATGCTGAGGATTCAGACTTCGACTAGAGTTCGGAACGCGTTGATTAACTTTGAGAGGCTAGCGTGTTGGAGATTAAACCAACGCTCTAGCCTCTAATCTCGAAAAGGCGTATGTCAGAATCCGTCGAAGCAATTCCACCGTTTGTTCAATCACGCGAGACGATTGACAGCGCTGCCCTCAGGTCGAGTGTTCGTCCGACAGCGCGCGAGTGGCTGAAACATACGGGTCTATTCCTCCTAACCTTTCTAACCACCACTTTTGCAGGCATTGTTATCTCGTCTCCTGAGCTTCCCATCTCTGAGCCGGCAGCGAACGGCATCATTGGTTACCTTCTTTATGTCCCCGAATACTATCTTCGAATCGTTGGCGCACTTTTAACTTATGCGATGTCGCATCCTCCTGTGCTCGGCGCCGGGCTTATATTTGCGACGGCATTGTTGACCATACTGACAGCCCACGAGATGGGACACTACCTGGCGTGCCGCCGTTATGGAGTCGAAGCCACCCTCCCATTTTTTATTCCCGCTCCGCCGCTTTTCCTGGCCGGGACCTTTGGCGCCTTCATAAAGATGAAGTCACCCATTCCCTCAAGACGAGCGCTGTTTGATATTGGGCTGGCAGGGCCTCTTGCCGGCTTCGTCGTCTTAGTGCCGATTGCCGTAGTGGGCGTACTTACGCTTCAGGCGGCGCCGCCTCATGATGGTGGCGCGATCATATTCAACGATCCACTCCTGATTCGAATCATTGGGAAGCTAACTGGCGCTAACCTTGTCGATGCAATGCCTAACCCCTTCTACATGGCGGCGTGGATCGGCCTGCTTGTGACAAGTCTGAACTTAATGCCGGTAGGTCAACTGGATGGCGGGCATGGAACGTTTGCGCTCTTTGGACAACGCGCTCATAAGCAAATCGGGCTGGTAGCGTTCATTACGATGGCCCTCGTAGCAGTGTTGGGCTTCGTTTGGTATGCGAGTCCGAGCGGTTTCCTCTATACCGTTCTGTTGGCAGTGATGCTGAGGGTCCGCCATCCGGCGCCTCGGGTGATGGAACCATTAGGCGCCGGGCGCACCATCGTTGCCATCATCACGTTCATCGTTTTCGCTCTGTCGTTCTGGCCGTTTCCGATCGCGATTACTTAGGGCTGTGAAGCTAAGAATCTAGCAGCGGCGTCCTGCGGAACAGACGAAAACACACGAGCCACTAAACAACACTGATAACTTTCGTGATGGTTCGTGTGATTCGTAGACCGTCTCTCTCTCAATTAGATCCGGCAGATCTGGGATTTCAGGTCGTTGCCGGAAGGAGCCCCTTGATCTCGCGCACGACTTTAGCAACCTCTTCCTGGTCTGCCAGAGCAATCATGAAAAACTTGTAGCCTTCGTGGAAACAGATCACGCCGTTGGCAAACAGCCAAACGCCACCGAGAAAAGGATTGCCGCCCACCAACCAGCTTACCGGAGCACCCGCGACTCCACCTGAAGAAACAATAGTCGCAAACATTGCAGCACCGGCAGCGCAACTGAACGCTCCCAGTAAGGGGGCGCCTACATATTTTGTAATGTTCCGTTCAAACTCCACGCGCTCGCGCTCAGCGTCTGACAGTTGCCCCTGGGCTATCAGCTCTTCCTTCTTGCGTAAATAAGCATCAAAACTCTCGCTTATCTTACGAGCGCCGAAGATCGGCAGTGCTGAATGAGTCAGCCAATGGGGATGTGAACCGAGCAGAACCGCGTCAATTCCGGGGAAGGCAGCCCCCATCCGAACACCCAACACGAGGGAGAACGTCACCGCGGCAGCTTTCCCAGGGTTCTCCTTAACCCAATCTCGGGCCTTAAGAATTCCGGCCGTTGCAGCGCTCGAAGCGCGAGTTACCTTTGCTCCGGTGTCGTAGACCCTCGCGGCATTGTCGTAATACACCTTGGCATCATCAATAAACTCTCCCGCCTTTTTACCGGCGTCTCCTGCCGCGTTAACGATCACTTCGCCAGCCTTCTTCGCGCCCTTCATAGCTTCGTCAGACGCTCGCCGGGCCTTGTCTCCCACCTGTCGCTCGTCTGCTAACCGTTCTGCCTCAACGCGGAGCTTCTCTGCTCCCGCACTTACGGTCTGGGCACCCTTCTTCGCTGCTTCGCCGGCTGCCCGGGCGCCTTCGTCCACAAGGTCCGAGATGGAATACTTCTGGTCCAGTTCTCGTGCCTTACGGCGCATGGTCTTCTGCCAATCATCAATAGTGTCTTTGTAGTCAGCCATAAAATCCTCGTCAGATTCGGGTTGTATTAGACCCTTTCTGTCCCCTCTTGCTCAATTCCTTGCAATTTGAATCTGGCAACAACCATTCGTACGTTTTGGGCCGTCAGAGGGTTCAATACTTCACTCAACAGCCCCAATATTATCTGATGCGAATCTTGCGCGGCCCACGTCTTCATGCTACAGTGCGGCCATTCAGTGGTTGTCTGCTTGGCTCTACCACTCGCCTTTAGAGATAGTACAATAGCTGAAGAAGTTCAAACCTCGGGCACGCACCAGGGAACCCTTACGTTACCGAATACTCCAAACCAGGGACTGAACCACCGCGCGTTAGAGTTTCGTAAGGGCGTCAAATCCAAAGCCTTTACTCAATCTCTTAAAGAGTGACCCCCATGAACGATATTGAATTGAAAGTAAAGAGCCCCCGCCGCCCACATGATCTGACACCGTCAGACCGGGCCAGGATTATTCGCCAACTGGAGTTCGGCGCCAGCCTTAGCGATGAAACTGTGGCGGAGTTTGCCCGTAACTCGGTAGTGCTGGAGGCCCGCAGACGGCGTTTTGTTTACCGAGCCGGCGAACTGGCTGATGCGTTGTATGTGATTGTCAAAGGACGCATCAAGCTTTGCCGTATCGAGCCAAACACCGATCGCGAAGCCGTGATTGATATCCTCCCGCAAGGATCTCTGTTTGGAGATTCAGCTCTCTACTCAAGTGCAGGACGGCGGGAAAACTGGGCAGTCGCATATGAATCATGCACCCTGCTAAAGATTCCAGCGCCCCAATTCAAGACCGCGATGGCCGAGGAACCTCATCTTCACGAATATACGTTTCGACTGATCGGTCAACGATTGGAACGCGCGGAGCAGCGACTTGCTGATTTCGCTCTCAACGCTATTCCAGCTCGTCTTGATCGGCTGCTGGCAGATTTCTCCAACCGCTACGGCGTGCGCGAGTCAGAAGGCGTATTGATCGACATTTCTTTGCCTCACCGTGAAATTGCTTCGATCGTTGGCTCCACTCGCGAGAGCGTCACCGTTCGCCTTAACGCAATGCGGCGTGAGGGCACGATCGAGTTTGTCAACAGAAGAATTCTGGTGAAGCGTCCCGAAGGACTGCTGCACACAGTCGCCGAAGTTCCGCTAGCTGGTTAACTCGCCTGGGCTAATCTCTTATTCATGAAGTGTCCCACCTGCGGCAAAAACGTAAAGTGGCAGGACAATCTTAACCGTCCGTTCTGTTCGGAACGCTGCAAGCTTGTTGATCTGGGTAAATGGGTAAGCGAGGAATATCGCGTGCCCGGACCTGAGGTTGCACCAGAGAGTGGGCCGGATGATCGACGTGGTCTTGAAGACGAGATTGCCGACTAAACGGCGACGACAGCGATCTTTTTCCGGTTAGCCAGCGCGACCACTTCATCGCGGTCAACCATTAGGGTTTTGCCGGCGCTGATCGCAAGACACGTGGCTCCGGCTTCGACCATTCTTTCGATTGTAGGAACGCCAACTACCGGCACATCGAATCTCATGTCTTGATCCGGCTTAGCTACTTTCAGGACAGTCAGCGCGCCGCTACTCAACTTGATCACGCCCAACGTGCCCTTTCCGCGCATCAGTTCGCCGGCCCTTTGAATCGTCGCGTCAGTTCCCTCCATCGCTTCAATCGCCACGCAGGCTTTACCGCGAACGATGATTGTCTGGCCCAGATCGAGACGCGCGATTTCGCGGGCTATATCCAATCCGTATTCAATGTCAGCACGTTCGGCGGCACTCGGCTCGCGGCTGGTCAATGTGCCTGCCGCAGGTAAGTAGTCTTTAAGAAAAAAAGTGGAATCAATTAAATCGATGCCCTCGCTTGCGAGTTCAGCTGCGATGGCCCCGATTAACGAATCGGTATTGCGGCGCGGAAGCTTTAGCAGCACCTTGAGCATGCGGGCGTCGGGGATGGCGCGACTAAAGATCTGAACGTGTCTCACCTGTCCGGCCATGATGGCTTTGTCCACTCCTTCACCTTTGAAGAAGCGAATCATTTTTCCGAGCTGACCAATGCCGACCCAGGTAAACCGATCGACCTGGCGCTCGAGTTCCGGATCAGTCTCCTCTCGAATAGCAGCCACCGAAAGCAAAACGCCTGCCCGGCGCGCGCCCTCGGCAACCATAAAAGGAAACCTGCCGTTGCCTGCGATTAATCCGTAGCGCATGAAATAAGGGAGGAGGGATGAAGGATGAGGGATGAGAGATGAAGACGTTAAACCGCTTATTCATCCCTCAGGTCAGCCTTCATCCCTTACTTAACGACACCTCGCTGCGAAGTCTCTATGAACCTGACAAGTGTTTCCACTTCCGTCGAGTCCTTGATCTCTTCTCGGATTTTGTCGACAGCCTGCGACGTATTTAGTTTGGAAGAAAGCAGAAGATGAAATGCCCGGTGCAACGCGCTAATCTGTTGACGCCCGTAACCGCGCCGTTTCATTCCCGTTGTGTTCAAGCCATAACACCTGGCATGGTTACCGACGGTCAGCGCGAAAGGCAGTGCGTCTTTCACTACTACCGAATAACCCCCGACGTAGGCTTCTTTTCCCACCCGGCAAAACTGATGGACGCCAGAATAAGCTCCAACGTTTGCGTGGTCCTCAATAATCACGTGGCCCGCCAGGGTAGCTGCGTTGGCCATGATGACATTGTTGCCAATGATGCAATCGTGTGCGATATGGGTTTGGGCCATCAACAAACAGTCGTCGCCGATCTGCGTCAACATTCCACCCCCGCCAGTGCCCCGATGGATGGTGACAAACTCCCGGATCATGTTGCGACGGCCAATGCGGGTTTCGGAGGGCTCGCCCTTGTACTTCAAGTCCTGAGGAGCAAGTCCAATCGAGACGAACGGAAACACGCGTGTGCCCTGGCCGATAGTTGTGCGACCGTCAATGACGCAGTGAGATTCAAGATGAACGTCATCTTCCAGTACCACTTCGTCATTAACTATGCAATATGGACCAATGTGGCAACCGGTGCCGATGCGTGCCCGTGGACTAACAACCGCGGTAGGGTGAACGTTAATTGGTTTTGTAGCGACAGCCATGAATCAAGTTGGGGACAGGAGCATGGGTAAGGTGAGATGAATCGTTCCCCTTTACCCTTGCCCCGTTTCCCTTTTCTTATACCGCCGACCCTCGGTCAGCTATTACACTCATAATGTCCGCGTCCGCCACGAGTTGCCCTTCAACCTTGGCCTCGCCTCTCATGCGCTGGACGCGCGAGCCAATTCGTAAGGCAGTAACCTCAAGAGTCAAGGTGTCGCCAGGAACTACTGGACGACGAAAGCGTGCTTCTCTAATTCCGGTGAACAGCACCAGCTTCTGATCGCGATCTTCAATCTCACGAAGAGCGAGCACCGCACCTACCTGAGCCAGGGCCTCCACGACCAGGACCCCCGGCATCACCGGCGCCCCCGGGAAATGTCCCTGGAAAAACGGTTCATTGATACTGACCTGCTTGATGCCCACGATGCGTATCTTGGGAACCAACTCCACGATTCGGTCCACTAAAAGAAACGGATACCGGTGCGGCAGGAGCTCTTGAATTGCCTGGGAATCGAGAATGGTTTCCATAATCACAATAAAGAGACGCGGCCCGCGGCATTAACTACCGCATCGCCGCGTCTCAAACGAGAAGCCTCCAACTCGAAATTACTCTTATGGCGTAGGCGTAACAGGCGTGACTGCCGCAGCCGCAGTCGCTGGATTCTTGGTATTGAACTCGTTGATGAACGCCCGAGTGATATCCAAAGCGTCAGCGGCGTAAACCAGCGGCACCTGACTACCATCGATGATCACATGAATATTGCGGGACTTCGCATACGCTTCGAGGGCCTTGCCAATGTCTTCCTGAAGCGGCGAAAACATCTCCTGGCGGCGCTTGTTGTAGGCGGCCTGGGCATCCTCACCCTTGCGCTGAAAATCTTTCTTCATTCCATCAAGCTGCTCTTGCTTGTTAGCGATCGTTTTGGGATCGGCCACCGAAGCAGTCTTACTGATGTCGTCCGTCATCGTTTGAATTCTCTGCTGCAATGTCTGCAGTTCAGTCTGGCGCGGCTGAAATTCCCGATTCAAAGTGGTAATCAGCGTATTGAATCGGCCGATACCGGTTTTCGCATCGAGAAAGGCGTCCGAGTAGATCAAGGCAATCTTGCTCTCGGGAACATTTGCCGCTGCCGGCGATGCCGGGGTAGTTGCGGGCGCTGCCGGTCGTGTCTGTGCCCACGCGGGTGAAACAGCCAGGGCCAGGACGAAGGCTAAGGCGAAGACTAATCTATCTTTCTTCATGACTTTCTTGTAATGCTCCTCAAATAAGGCGGTTGGTCGAGTCACTTAGTTGTTCAGACCACCGCGGGGGTTGGCTTGGATTGATTAAAAGGTGCGCCCGACGCTGAAGCGGACCACTTTCTTTTTCTCGTTAAAGATGAAAGGAAAACCGTCAATGATCTGGTCTTCTCTGGCTCGGGGATTATACGCAAAGATCAGGCGAAAAGGCACGTTGATCACGGGCACCTGGACGCGGACCTCCATCCCAAGGCTGGCCCTGTAATCGCCCAGTTTGTTAAAGAGACTCTGCGAAACACCCACCCTGGTGTTGGTCTGGGCCTCACCGCGTAGAAATACCTGTTGGAAGCCAAACGGCAAACCAGTTACGGGGTCAAACGCACCGAGGGTCCGTGCGTTATCAAGTTCCTGAGTGGTCACCAAACGGCCATCGCGCACCACCAGTCCTGGAATACCACTTACGCCGCCAGTCAACGCCAGATCAGAGGAATTATTGCAGGCCGCCAGCGTTGATAAGCTTACCTGCGCCAGCCCCTGGAGTACCCTTGGACAACGGACAACGCCAACTGTGCTCAGAAACGGTTGATCCTCTAGAAAATTACTGTTGAAAATCTGGTCATTCTTGCCGCGGATATTAAAAGCGGATCCGATATCAGCAAAGGCCGCTAACCCAACCGTATTTCCTATCACCGGAATTCGATACTCGAAGTTTCCTAACAACTGAGTGTCGGCGCCGATGGGATTGTAGAACCGTGGCAACTGGACCGAATTCGCTCCGGAGGCCCCGGTAAAGAGCCCAATACTCGCGAGTGACGCGGGTAGTCCGGGAACAGGAATAGGATCCTCGAACGGGTTTGAGGCAACCACCACATTCTGGGAAGTGATGAAAGTATCAAACGGCGCTATCGGACTAATGTGACGAACATTATACCCACGGATACTAAACTCATCACCGAGGAAGAAGCGCTCGAAAATAGGCACGCCATCGACGAAAGCTAACGACTGCGAGTTTCGCACCTTAGACGAAAGCGCAAAGCTGCCGACGGTCCCGGCGATGATTCGGAAACCGAATACTTCCGGATGCTCCGACCTCTTTCGTCGCATCGGGAAAAACTGCGAGTAAGTAAGGGTGGGCTGATAAGTGCGAACGTCACCGCCCAGTCCTGCCAGAGCAAACTGTAAGGACAGTTCTCTGCCGGTTGTCGGATCGATGCTGGCGTTCCTCGTGTCGTAAGCAAAGCTTAGCGTAGCCCGGCTGGTGATGATGCTGTCCTGGGCATACACAACCGGAATGAATTGGCTTGGGTTCTCCGGATCCTCATTTACCTCCGGGTCCTTCACGCTGGAGGTAGAAAACTGGTACGACAATCCAACTCGCGAAAACTGCGTGAAGCGACGCTTCCGGTAAAACTCGGATAACGGAGCACTCGCGAATATAGAGCCACCGTAGGAGGTGCGAGTGAAGAGGTTTTCATCACTCACATTCAGAAAATCAATCTGATTTCCGGAAAGGCCCTGCTGGGCTTCAAAGTTCTGGGAAAGGAAGGTCCCTTCGCCAAAAAACTTCTGTGTATAGCCAAACAGCGAAAAACCTGCCGTGATCGGGCGGTTGTTGATGTACGGCTCCGTGAATGAAAACTGTAGATACTTTTGACGGTTTCCAGCGGACATATTCAGGGAAAGTATTTCGCCTCGTCCGAGGAGATTGTTGGTCGAGTATTCGAGACCGAAGAAGGATCCTCCGATACCTGAGAGGCCGCCGTTGAAAGATATTTGCTGCCGGCCTCGTTCGGTCACTTTTAAGTTAACGTCAACCGTTGCCTCTTCATCATTGGTCCTGAAGTCGGCGTCCTTGTCTTTGTCGATAGGATCGAAATAACCAAGCTGGTTGAGCTTGATAATCGAATACTCCCAGGCCGTCTGGTTATAAATGTCGCCTTCGTTGACCAACACCTCGCGGCGAAGCACGTTGTCGCGGGTAAACGTGTTACCAATAAACTCGAGACGACGAAGCGAAAACTGCTTGCCTTCTTCGATAGTAATTACAAAATCAACGATTCCCTCGTCAGGTTTCTGTGGATTGTCTTTGAAGGTTGGAGTTGGTTCCGCTGTGTATTCGACAAACCCCTGCTGCCCGTAATACTTCTTCAGGTTTTCAAACAGGGCCTTACCGATCTTTTCGCCGTTAGCTATGTCGCCCTTGTTAAGGCCGATGACATCGCGAACGTTTTGTTCGGAGAAAATCGAATTCCCCTCGATCTTCATTTCGCCTATGCGATACAGCTTTCCTTCGACGATCGGGACAGTAACTCTCAGACCTTCGTCAACCGACGAAAGAAAAGGAAGCGGCAATACGGGGAAACCAGTGCGGCGCGGACCAACCCCTTCGACCCTGGCATCGCCATGACGCGCCTGAAGGTAACCCTTCGATCGCATGTAGTTATCGACATTGCGTAGATCGAATTCCAGCTTGTCGCGATCAAGTATGTCCTGCCCTTTGAAGCGACTAAATAACCCGGCCTCTTTTACCAGCTTCATCGCGCCGCGAAGCTTGCCATCGCTAAAGATAGTGTTTCCTTCGAAATGGATCTCAACAACGCGGACGCGCTCTCCCTCGTTAATTACAAAAGTAAGCGCCGTTGAAGTCGCGGATACCTCATCGCGTCTTTCCTCAATAGTTGCGTTTGGATGCCCTCGTGCCGATAGCAATTCCTTTAGCACGCGGACCGCATTCCGGGCTTTCACCGGATCATAAGTGCTTTCTTTCGAGATACCGACCCGCCGTTCGCGAAATGCCTTAAGCACGTCTGATTCGGGAACGCTCTTAAGTCCCTCAAACTGCAGATCACGAATGATCGGGAGTTCTTTGACCTCGAAGATCACGTTGATGCCGCCACGAGCGCCATCTTCGGTGAGAACTCGCGTTGCCGTCTTATCAAAGAAACCGAGCGCTAATATTGCCTGTAAATCACGCTGGACTTGCTGTTCGTTGTAGACATCGCCGGGGCGGGTTTGGACGTAATAAAGGACGTCGTCCTTCCTGAGGCGTCGGTTACCGCTAATCTCAACCGACTCAACGAGGCGTTGGCCCTGTTGTGCATTAACGGGTCGCGGTTCGGGGATCAATGAAGCCAGCAGGATGATTCCGCTCACAAGAATGAGCAAAAACCCGCGATATGAATGCATAGGTGCCTTTTCCCTCAGGTTCTTACAGGATCTCAGATACTCGGGGAGCTTTGAAATGGGCGTTATAATTTATCTGCTCGAAATAAGGCGAAAACCGAAAATCGGCCCAAGCTTGAATGCACTCAACGAGTGTGGAACTCTTGGATTCCGAAGTATAACGGTCTCGTTGCCAAAGCTAGTCCAGCAAAGTCGCGCATTATACTCAACCCACCTCGCAAAAGTAAAAAGGCAAAGTAAACTGAGGGTGTAGCTAAATAGGCGGCTCCTACCGCGGGTGCTCGGATTGCGCGAAAAGGGGCACCCACCGAGGGATGCCCCTACAATCTCCAGTTCTTCCCTTACCGCTCGTTCACCCACTAAAGCCAATTAATGGATAAGAAGCGCATCGTCAGGTTCTTCAACCCCCACCGGACGGTAGTTAAGGTCACTGCCATCGAGAAACACTTCAATTAACGAAGCTCCCACCAGTTGCCCCTGAATCAGTGCTTCAGAAAGCGGGTCCTCGACATACTTTTGCAGCGCACGCCGCAGTGGCCGGGCTCCATAAGACCTGTCGGCGCAGGTTTTCTGGACAATCCACCTCTTGGCCTCGTCCGTAAGCCTGACTTCGAATCCGTGGCGCAGCATCGTCCTGTTAATCTGCTCAATCTGAAGCTGGATTACGTCGAGCAACTCATGATTGAGCAACTCGTCGAAGATGATGATCTCGTCGAGCCGATTGATAAACTCAGGGTTGAACGTTTGCTTGACAGTCGACATCACCATCTCTTCCATCTTCTCTCTGGTCGCGTCAGTGGTTCCCTGGAAACCCATCGTGCCCTTCTTTTGAATGAAGCGGGCGCCAATGTTTGACGTCATGATGATGATGGCGTTTTTGAAATCCACGGAATTACCGAGCGCGTCTGTGAGAACTCCATCCTCAAAAACCTGCAACAAGACGTTGAAAATGTCGGGGTGTGCTTTCTCAATCTCGTCGAACAGCAAAACCGAATAAGGCGCGCGTTTGATGCGTTCCGTCAATTGGCCGCCTTCTTCGTGTCCGACGTAGCCCGGAGGGGATCCGATCAACTTCGAAACGGAATGCTTCTCCATGAACTCAGACATGTCAAAACGAATCATTGAACGCTCGCTGCCAAACAATACCTGCGCGAGCGAACGCGCAACTTCTGTTTTCCCGACACCGGTCGGTCCCAGGAACAGGAACGATCCAACCGGCCGTAGCGGATTCTTCAAACCGGCGCGTGATCGTCGGATGGCTCGAGCGAGGGCAGAGATTGCCGTGCGTTGAGAAACGACGCGTTCGTGCAACTCGATTTCAATCCGCAGAAGCTTGTTGGTTTCTTCTTCCTTCAGCGAGGTAACAGGAATCCCTGTCCAACGAGCGATGACTTCTTCGACGTCGTCGCGCGTAACCTGCGCCGACATTAATTCGTCGTCGTCGGCTTGCTCTTCAAGCCCGAAGCCTGCATCCGGTTCACGCGACCACTCGGAGATCTGACTCCAGTCAGAAAGATTTCCCTGCTCGCGGCGTACCCGAAGCTTTACCCGAGCACCTGCCTCATCAATGACATCGATGGCTTTATCCGGCAGAAAACGGTCGGGAATGTAGCGATGCGACTGATAGACGGCTGCTTCCAAGGCTTCGTCCGTGTAATGGACTTGATGAAAACTCTCGTAACGTTCACGGACGCCAACAAGGATTTCGACGGCCTCTGCTTCAGAAGGAGGTGGAACCTTCACAGCCTGAAAGCGCCTCTCCAGCGAACGATCTTTCTCAATCGACTTACGAAATTCTGCTGGCGTGGTTGCGCCTATACATTGAATTTCGCCCCGCGAAAGGGCCGGTTTCAGAATGTTTGCTGCATCAAGGGAGCCCTCGGCTGAGCCTGCCCCGACGAGCGTGTGCAACTCATCGATAAAAACAATGTACTGCGGGTTTTCGATCAGCTCGCGCATGATCTGCTTCAAGCGCTCTTCAAACTGACCTCTGTATTTTGTACCGGCAACGATTAAAGAAAGGTCGAGTGAAAGGATGCGCTTGTTTTCGAGGAACGACGGCACCTCACCTCTAACAATTCGTTGAGCAAGTCCTTCGACGATCGCTGTCTTGCCCACGCCAGGTTCGCCAATCAGCACTGGATTGTTTTTTGTCCGCCGGCAGAGAATTTGTACGACTCGCTCAATCTCCGCCTCCCGGCCGATCAAGGGATCAAGTTTGTCGCTTGAAGCGTCGTCAGTCAGATCGCGGGAAAACTCAACCAGGTGTGGCGTGTCTTTCTTTTGTGAGCTGCGTGCGTCTACTCCCGACTGTCGCGCGATCTCGTCGCGCACAGCGTTTAGTCTGAGACCGCGCTCGTAAAGAATCTCGGCGGCCATCGAACGGTCTTCTCGCAGAAGTCCAAGGAGCAGATGCTCAGTCCCGATGTGGCGGTGCTGGAGCCGATCGCTTTCCTCGTGGGCGTAAGCCAGGACGCGCTTTGTCTCCGGCGCGAGGGGAAGTTCAACCGAAGTGGAGATCTTTTCGCGCAGAAGAGTGCGTCCTTCGATTTCCTTGCGAATCGACTCGATGGAAACCTGCGCCCTGGGAAAGAAGCGACCGGTCAACGTCTTGTCTTCCCGCATCAGACCCAGAAGAAGGTGTTCCGGTTCAATCGCGGGCGCGCCAAACTGTGACGCTTCATAACGTGCAAAGAAAATTACGCGGCGTGCTTTTTCGGTGTAGCGTTCGAACATTCGTTTTACTCGTCGAACAGACCCTTATGATTAGCGTGCCGGGCGACTCAAATCGTTCGCCCGGCAACTGGCCCGGCATTATAACCTATCAATGAGAGTGCAAAAAGGTTTGTAAGGTTTCCCCATGATAAAAGTCCCAAGCCATAGCTTATTTCAAATGCGTTAGTCCCGGCCCTAATCAAATCTGGAAGAGCCTGCCGTCCCTTAACACCAGAGTGCGATCACAGGCCGACGCCAGGCTTTGATTATGTGTGGCGAGAATGACTATCGCCGGAGTTTCTCGGGCATATGTAATAAGCGAGGCAGCAATCGCATCGCCTGCCGACGCATCAAGATTACCAGTCGGCTCGTCCGCGAGCACGATAACAGGCTTGGTTACTAGCGCACGACACACAGCAACTCGCTGCTGCTCACCGCCTGATAGATGGGTAATCAAGTGTGTGCCACGGCTAGTCAGGCCAACACCTTTAAGCATGTCCTTCGCGGCAGCCGCAGCCTCCGCCGCCCCCCTACGGTTGATCCGAAGGGGCAAACTTATGTTCTCCTCGGCGGTAAGATCCCTGAGCAGATGGTGAAACTGAAATATCAAACCGAGGCGCCGGTTACGAAAGTGCGCAAGCCCTGAAGGCGAAGCGCTGTGAACCGCAAAGTCTCCCGCGACGACACTACCGTGATCAGGTTCTTCCAGACCCGCCAGCAAGTGCAACAGAGTTGATTTACCGGCGCCAGAGGATCCGACGATCGCGATTACCTCACCTGGCACTGCAGAGAACGAAACGCCACGCAAGACTTCAATTCTGTCACCGGAGGGCGCAATGAAACTCTTGCGAAGATCTGTGACGGTTAGTCCAAAGTCCAATGTCCAAAGTCCAAAGTTTTTGTTGCCAAGTTGATTATTAGGGGCCGATGGTTGGTTTCTCGAAGCCGCCGCAGTTTCAGGCGCGCCAATTATTTCAGCCACCGACTTTGGACTTTTGACTTTGAACATTGGACCTGTACTTAAGCGTCACGCAGCAATTCTGCAGGCCGCATCCTTGCGGCGGCTCGGGCAGGATACAAAGTCGCGATAATACTTAAAGCAATCGCCACGACAGCAGCCAGCGCCATGTCGCGCAGGTTCAAATTAAGCGGCACGCTGCCGATCGAGTACACATCCGCCGGTAAGCTAACCAGCTTGTAACGATCTGCAATTAAGGTGGTCGCCGCACCAAGCAACACCCCGATCAGTGCTCCCATCACGCCTGTTATCGCCCCTTCAATTACGAAAATACTCATGATGCTTTTGCGGGTGGCGCCCATGGCATTAAGAATCGCGATATCCTGGCGCCGCTCAGTCACCACGAGGATCAGCGTAGTAGTTATGTTCAGCGCGGCTATGAAAATGATGAGAGCGATGATGATGAGTCCGATACGGCGCTCAAGCGTCAAAGCCGCAAACAACGGGCGATTTGCATCCTGCCAGTCAATTGTTGTGTACGCAGGCCCAAGCAACTCGCGTATTTTCGCGGCAGATTGCTTAACGTTGTAGATGTCTTTGACCTGGACGCTGATCACTGAGGCGGAATGGGCGCCTCCGGCAAAAACTGCTGCTGTTTCGAGCGGAAGATAAATCCAGGTGGCGTCGTATTCAAACAGGCCGGTGCGAAAAGTTCCAGCGACGCGGGCGCTGCGTTTGGTCGCCGCATTGGAAAGGAAAGCAGAACTTGCTGGAATAATTTCAGCCCGGCTCCCTATGTTCAGCCCAGTTCTCGCCGCCAGTTCAGCGCCGAGCAAGATGTTTGGCAGGTCCTGACCGCTCTTCCTCGCTTCAAACAGCGGATCTGGTGAACCCTGAATTATCGAAGCAACGATATCTGGTCTGACTTGTTGCGAGGCGTCAATCCCGCGAAGTACTGCAAAGGCCGACCCCTTCGGGCCAGTGATAACCGAGCCATCATAGGTGGTCCCTGTGGCGGCAACGACACTATTCACTTGCCTGATGCGATCGGAAATCTCACCGTAGTCGCCCATTGGCTGCCCGTCGTTGCGGGCAACGGTAATGTGGGCAGTGCCACGTAGTATCTTGTCGCGCATCTCATCGCGAAAACCATTGGCGAGTGCCAACGCAACAATCAGCGCGGCAACGCCCATTGCAATCCCCGTGAGGGCAATAAGCGTCGTTACTCGAGCGAGCCTTCGCTTGCGGCGCGAACGCAGATGACGAAGGGCCAGAAAGAATTCGTAAGGCATAACAGTGCGCAATATAGAACAGAGTTAGCATCGCCGGAGGCCCCTCCTTGGAGTGCGCCGCCTCGTCGGCGCTTTGGCCCGTTGTTGGCCGCAAACTACCCGGAGATGAAGACTGCTTAATGCAACCAGACTTCCGTTAGCCCACTAACGTGATGCGACGATCGCCGCGCCAGGCCGCTGCTTACCAAAGCGCCGACAAGGCGGCACACTCCAAGGAAGGGCCTGGAGTTTAGCAAGTACATTTACTCATCCCATCAGCGGGGCGCACTTCTTCGTATCTTCCGGGCGGTTCTCCGGCAGTAGTCGTTCCAGGTGCGGTGAATCGTTCGCAGTTTGATCGTCTTGTGGTCTCAGCTCATAAATCGTTTCCGTGACCCTGCGAAAACGGAAATGCTGTTGCAGGCTTGCTATCGCCGGAAGTTCACCGCGTTGCCACCCGCAAGGCATCCACCACCTTGGGTCGGCATCGATAAACACCTGCCGTCCTTCTTTCAGGTAGTCTTGGATTACGGGTACGAGATTCTTGTCTCCAGGCCAACCGCCGCCGGTACCAACAGTCTTCCACGAGCCAATTCCCATGGCCTTCCAGTAGATCACGGCAATCGTCTGCGCACCGGACATCATGACAGCATCGCGCGGCACTTTCTCCAGTTGGTAACGATATTCCTTGCTGATAGCTCGCCGTTCTGCAAATTGCCGGCTCGCGCGTCGAACGAGGAGGCCAAAGGTTACTCCTACTACAATCACGGCGATCGCGCATGAAGCGAATGCAAGTCGTTCCTTCTTTACCAGGCGCTTGACCAGGCGAATCTGAAAAGTTGCGCAGAGCGGAGCAAGCGCTGGCAGTCCAGTCAGAAAGTATCGCCAGTTAACAGCCGTGCTGTAGTTAAAAAACAATGCCAGGTCGCCCAACAAACCTATTGCTGCGAGCAACAGCATTGGCGAGAGGCGCCGCAAACGCCATTCACTGACGAAGGCAAACGGCAACGTGAGAAATACCAGCGGCGCACTCGCAAAAAAGAAACCCACATAGGGCAAGAGATTTTTCAGCTGCACAGCCGGGTGCCGCGTCGATTCCTGTCGCATCGATTCGCGCCAACCATGCCAGACGGTGTTGTAGTGCTGATCGGTCAGGAACCAGAACGCGAACCAGCCAAAAGCGAAAGCAAAAAACAGAACACACGAGAACAACACCAAAAGGATCTCGCGTCGACGCAGTTTCCACCCACAAACAAACGGCGCCAGAACCAACCAGGGCAGGTAGAAACCAATCGTCTCTCGTAGATTCATACCCAGGCCCAACAACGCGGCACCGAGCATAACCATCCAGAGTCGATTCGTTTGCAGGCCTCGATAATGGACAATCAAAGCGGAGGCGAGTAGGAGCACTGAGGGTACATCAGTCATCACCTGCCCGCCGTAAAGTACAAACACCGGCGAGAACACCACGAATAGAGCAGCCAGCGTTGCAGCTTGAATGGAACCTGAAATCTGGCGTGCGAGTATCCAACACGCTGTCACCGCCAAAGGAGCCTGGGCCACTACCGCATACTTGAAAAGGAGATAGGCGCTTTCCGGCTGCACCTTGAAAAGTACGCGGGCGATTTCATACAACGCGTAGTTCCCGAAGATGAAAAGATTCCGGCCCAGCGCCATCGAGGACGGGTAACCCGCAATGGATAGCATTGTGTAGTCGAGTCCATCCCAATCACCGATGAATGGATCGACAAACATGAGCACGAGCGCAAGGGCGGTGAGGGCGGGGATTGCCCACCAGGGCCATGCTTGCCAAAAGGACGGAGACGATTCTATTGCCGCCACGGAGTTGTGGCTTTTGGTCGAGCGATCAGACGTTGGAGGCGTGTTTGTCGTTGGATGTGTCTGGTTCAATGAGTTGAGATTCGACTGAGCGCTGCGGCCGCTTCACCATTTTGACGCGATTACCCTGCGCATTGTACTCAACTTCATCCATGATGTTGTAAATAAGCAGCACGCCACGACCCGACGATTTGAATAAGTTGGCCGGATCGCACGGGTCGGGGATGGTTTGCACGTCGAATCCCTCCCCCTCATCTTCAATCGTAAAGCATGCCTCGCTGGGAGACAGTTCCGCACCAACGCGCACAAGCTTTGTTGGATCGTTTTTGTTTCCGTGTTTGACGGCATTGACGAATGCTTCGTCGAGGGCAACGAACAGGTTTGAACCCTCCGGCGCAATTAGCCCAAGCTTGGAAACACGCTCCAGCAGGTATTGCAACACGCCATCCATAAGTGCCAGGTCACTCGGAATTTCGAATTCAATTTTCTCGTGAGTATGGGCCAGCAGGCTGGGGTCGTCGACATAGCGAAGTTTGTAGGACAGCGTCTGCTCGACAATTTCGCGGAGTTCCTCCTTGTCGTAAGCAGATCGTAGATAGTTTGCTGCACCAAGCTTAAAAGCTTTGATCACCTCCGGCTTTTCTGCGTGAGGTTGAACTATCAGGTGTTTGCGTTGCAGCTCGCCGATGGGCCGGCCATTGGTTGCTTCTTCAGTGAGGTCGCTGATAATCAGGTCGAAGTCTTCAAGATCATCCCGCTCAAGCGCTTGTTCCCGATCGCCGGTAACCAGGACCTCATGGCCCAGTTTGCCCAGCACGTCCTCGAGAATTGTACGGAGCTCATCGTTGTTGTCGACGATGAGAATCCTGCGTTTCTGCATTCGGCTCCAATCTGATGTCCGCGGGAGAGAACGACGCCGGACGGGCGTCGGTATAAGCATTTACGAAATTACTGGCCGCAGCGTTCCGCAATATATCACCAGCACCGCGGAAGTGATAAGGGCCAAAGGTGCGGCAGGTAACGCAAACTGTTAGTTTGCGGGCGGTGCGGTGGGATCATATAGCAATGATTATTAGCATCTAGCGTAACATCGCAAATTAACAGTTTTCTTTACGAATGACGTCCGCAAGCATCCTGGCCGCCTCATACGGTAAACTACGCCTCCCGTCCAACCCCTATGGCAAAACCTGGAAAAGCTCGAACATGGATTGAATACGCCGCCGCGCGTTCCGTGCTCGCTGTGTTAAGCGCTCTCCCGCTCAACTGGGCGATGGGCCTTGGACGCTCCATGGGAAGCGTGGCCCATCGACTGGCAGGCAATCTCAGACAGACAGGCGAGCGTAATCTGCAATTGGCTTTTCCCGAGAAAAGCGGTCAGGAGCGACGCGCGATACTCTCAGCTTGTTTCCGTAGTTTGGGAAGACAATTGGGACTCTTCAGTCATTTCTCAACTGAGAGTCGCGAAGAGTTGTTAAGTCATATCGAATGGAGAGGCCTCGAAAATTTAGAGACCGCTAAATCGCATGGTCACGCCGTCATCCTTTTCACAGGCCATGTTGGCGCCTGGGAGTTGTCCAGCTTTGGGCTGTCTCTGCAGGGGCACGCACTGAGTTTTCTCGTTCGCCGGCTTGATAACCCGAAGGTCGAGCAGTTAGTAGATCGAATTCGCACTCGTTTCGGAAATCAGTCAGTAGACAAGCGCGGAGCTGCGCGGCCCATGCTCACCATCCTCAAGAATGGCGGCACGCTTGGGCTTTTGGTTGATCTAAACACGTTGGATGACGAGGCGATCTTTGTCGACTTCTTCGGAGTCCAGGCGGCGACCACCTTCATGTTGGCCAAGCTGGCGCTGCGCACCGACGCGGTCGTTTTGCCGATATTTGCGCCCTGGGACGAGAAGCTTGGGAAGTTCCTGGTCCACATGCTGCCGCCGGTTTCGATCGAAAGAACCGGTGATGAACAGGAGGACGTTCGAAAATTCACGGCCGAGCTTTCGCGCAGCGTCGAAGACTACATCAGACGTTATCCGGATCAGTGGCTTTGGATTCACAAGCGCTGGAAGACCAGGCCGCCTGGTGAGAAAGAAATCTACTGATAGCCTAAGAAAGCCAGGGTCGGTCCACGAAACACACGAAGCATTACAAAAGGAAGGCTCAGATGCGGTTTGAGAGCAATCAGTTACAGAACCCAGCGCGGTAGCGCGGGATCCTTTCGGCTACTCAACATAAAGAAATTCACCTTGTAATGCTGGCCACTCCAGGATTCCGCGCTACCGCGCTGGGTTCTATAGGTGATTCTCGGAATCAAACTACGTCAGTACTCAAGGCGAGCGCAAAAGAATTTCGATATACTCGAACTCTGTAATGCAAGCTTCCGCAGAACAAGACCTTCGTTCGGATCGAATCGAGCAGTCCGTGGAACGTGCCTACACGTTTGCCGATCTCTCCGGTTACTCGTTCAAGGAGCGGCTCCTGATTCGCGCCGCCGACCTCGCTTTTTATCTGGTCATCAATATGATCGGGCTGACCACGAGGTTTGAAGTTATCGATTGGGAGAACCACGAAGCAGTCACACGCAATGGTGGATTGCCGATTTACAACTTCTGGCACGATCGAATTTTCCTCACTACATACTGGTGGCGCAAACGGCGGATCGTCGTGTTGACCTCAAAAAGCTTCGACGGCGAATACATCGCTCGCTTTATTCAGAGGTTTGGTTATGGCGCAGTGCGAGGCTCGTCGACGCGAGGCGGCGTGGGCGCGATTGTGGAGATGGTGCGCTTGATGCGCAAAGGATGCACTACGGCGTTCACCCTCGATGGACCAAAGGGGCCGCCTTACGTCGCGAAGATGGGTCCGGTACTACTCGCGAAGAAATCGGGCCACCCGATGTTGCCGGTGACCATGACCCTTAAAAGCCATTGGAAAGCTCCGAGTTGGGATTCGTTTCAGATTCCAAAGCCGTTCACGCGCGCGCGCGTGTATGTCGCCCCGCCGATTTACGTGCCGGCGGATGCCGACGAAGACCTGTTGGCTGCGAAACGTGATGAACTGCAGAAAGCGCTTGATGATCTGAATCTTCGCGGTGATGAATGGCGCCTAGGTCGCTGAACGATATGGACGAAGCAAACCCCCAGGTTGTTATTATCGCTGGACCCAATGGTGCGGGAAAATCAACTCTTGCACCTTCTCTTCTCCGCGACACACTCGACCTTCGCGAATATGTCAACGCTGATCCAATCGCAGTTGGACTCTCCGGCTTTGATTCCCGGAAGCGTGGCCTTCAAGGCTGGCCGGGTGATGCTGAATCGGCTGATTAACCTTGCCGAACAAAGAAAAGCTTTGCATTCGAGACCACACTCGCAACCAGGTTTTATGCGGCCTGGATTGAGCAACTCCGCCACCGTGGTTACAACTTCCAGTTGATCTTTCTATGGTTGCGAAGTCCTGAGCTTGCAGTACGGCGGGCGCGAACGGGTGCAGTCCGGCGGCCACGACATCCCGGAGGCTGTTGTCATTAGAAGGTATGCTCGGGGTTTAAAGAACCTCCGTGCAATCTACCAGCCGTTTGGCGGATGTTTGGTCTGTATACGATAATTCAAGCTCGTCCGAACCAAGGTTGATTGCGCTAGGCGGTCGAGATCGACCGCTCGAGGTAATGGAAACAGATGCCTGGGAAAACTTTTCATAGACTAATCGATGAGTGAGCATCCCAAACTAGCCTTAACAAATAATTTTGTTGCCACGCACGCAAGAGATATTGAGAAGATTTTGAGGCGTGCAGTCAACAGAGCTGTGCTGACCCACAAGCGCCTCGGGAATTCGATAGCAGTCTGGAAGGATGGCAGGGTTGTTATTGTGCCACCTGAAGAAATTGTAATTTCCCCCGACGTCCTGGAATCTGACGAATAGTCTTTCCAACCGTGTTCTGTCCCCTCACCGAGGCAGCACGTTTTGCTTTCAGCGCATCCTTGGTTAATCTCTCTCAATCACTCCCCCGCACAAATGATCTTAAGGAGTTAATCCAGTGAAATCTTTGTCTGTCATTTTATTGGGTCTTTTTATTGCCGTTTCGGCCCAGGCACAGTCCGCAAAACCGCCTAAAGAAACGGCCATGGACCGGTTTCTACGTTATGTAAAAATCGATACCCAGTCGGCCGAGGATCAAACCACAGTACCCAGCACACGCAAACAGTTAACTCTGGCCAACCTGCTGGCCCAGGAGCTGAAGGATCTCGGTGCGCAGAATGTCCGCGTCAGCGAGTTTGGAATAGTGTACGCGTCTTTGCCTGGCAATCTTCCAGACAATTCGAAGGCCCCGGTCATCGGTTTCATCGCACACATGGACACGTCGCCCGCAGTCTCCGGCGAAAACGTTAATGTTGTCATTCATAAAAACTACCAGGGCGGCGACATCGTCTTACCGAAAGACCCGACTCAAATCATCACCGTGGCGAAGACTCCGGTACTCAAAGAATTGATCGGCGACGACATCATTACCGCCGACGGCACGACCCTGCTTGGTTCAGATGACAAGTCAGGGATCGCCGAGATCATGACGATGGTTGACACCTTGATCCAAAATCCGCAGATAAAACACGGCACACTCGCTATCGCGTTTACACCCGACGAAGAAGTGGGCGGCGGGATCGACAAGTTTGACGTGAAGAGTTTCGGGGCCGAGTTCGCATACACTGTGGACGGAAAATCACTAGGAGCTATCAACGAAGAAACCTGGGCCGCGCGCACCGCGACGGTAACCTTCAAAGGCTTGAGCACACATCCCGGAACCGCCAAGAACATCATGATTAATGCCGCGTATGCGCTCGGCGACTATCTGGGCCGCTTTCCCAAAGACATGTTGCCGGAAACGACTGAAGGACGCGTCGGCTTTGTGCATCCTTACTCCGGCGTGGCTGACATCGAACAGTCGAGTATCAAGGTGCTGCTGCGGGATTTCGATGTGAGTGGACTGGACGCCAAAGAAAAAATGCTGAAAGACATGATGGCCCAGACCCAGGCGAAGTTTCCTCAAGTCAAAATCAGCATAGACGTCAAAGAGAACTACCAGAACATGAAGGAAGAGCTGAAGAAGTTTCCGCAGTTGACCGAGAACGCGTTTGAGGCAGCGCGACGTGCTGGACTCAAGCCTTACATGGATCCGATTCGTGGCGGCACCGATGGGGCGAGGTTAACCTTTAGAGGTTTACCGACGCCGAACCTGTTCACCGGTGGAAACAACTTTCACGGCAAGCTGGAGTTTAACTCACGACGTGGCCTGGAAAAGAGCACCGAGACACTGGTTCACCTTGTCCAGATCTTCGCCGAGAAGGGCAAATAAACACATCTGGTTACATCGCAGCGCCGTAGCGCGGGGATGCTGGAGGTGTCGATTGGTTGAGAAAACCATTATTTAGTGTTCAGCCTTAAGGATCCCGGTGCTATTCCAACGAGGCGGAATTCTGTAATTGATGCCTGATCAAACGGCTTCAGTGCCGGGCTGTTCTCAAGCGACGCCTGTGGGCTGCTGATGCTAAAATGCTTCAACGGAGTTGACATGACTAAAGAGGAAGCACTCGAGTTCAAAAACCGCTGGCAGTTTGTGAATGATTTCATTGCTGAGGAGATTCGAACTACCCCGCCCGAGATTCGTTTCCGGCAATTGCGAACAATGATTGCAACCGCACACCGACTCCGTGAGCCAGATTTGCCCGATGGCTCCGCGGAAGCGCGGGAGCGCTGGCGACTCCTTAAAGAACGACTAAATGCCTGAAGTTGCTCCGCCAAAAGATATCCTGCCTGTTCTTTCATCCCTGGCAGATTGGTTCACTGATCAAAATGTTTCTTATGCAATTATTGGCGGACTCGCAATCGGACTAATCGCCCAACCGCGTGAGACGCAGGATATCGACGCTGTAGCGTGGATCAATCTTGTCGATCTACCTGTCCTCCTGAGAAGTGCCACCCACTTTGGGTTTGTTTCTCGTGTAGCGGATCCCCAGTCGTTCGCCGAGAATTCGCGCATGATCCTGTTGACCCATGAAGAAACTGGTCTGAGCGTGGATGTCTCTTGTGGTGCTCTTGCTTTCGAACAAGAAATGATTGAACGCTCGATCGAGTTCCAGATGGATGAACTGGTCATCAAGGTTGCCACACCTGAAGATCTACTTATTACGAAGGCTATTGCCCATAGGGGAAAGGATCTGCTTGATATTGAGAATCTACTAACTGTTTATCCCAACCTCGATTTGTCGAGGGTGCGTTACTGGGTGAAACAATTTGCTGAGGTGCTGGAAATGCCCGAGCTCTTGGCGGATCTTGAGCAGCGCTTGAAGGGCCACGCTTAACTACAATTGATTTATACGTTCATGTGCATTAAACGATCGGTTATGGCACGAAGATGAAGTTGAGAAGTGAAATGGAACCGTTTCGGGCTGGATATGTCGCTCTTGTCGGCAGACCCAACGCCGGGAAGTCGACTCTGCTCAACACACTAATCGGACAAAAGATAGCCGCAGTTTCCGACAAACCACAGACGACGCGTTTCAAAATCCAGGGCGTAATCACGAAGCCTGAAGGCCAAATCGTTCTGGTCGACACCCCCGGCGTGCACAAACCCGGTTACGAAATGAACCGCCGGATGATGTCCGCCGTGCAGGACGCATTGATGGGAGTGGACCTTGTTTGCCTGATCCGCGATGCCTCCACGCCGACCGGCAACGGCGACAAGTTCGTTCTCGAATTAGTCCAACGCTCCGGCAAGCCCGCACTCCTGCTGCTTAACAAGATCGACAAACTCAAAGACAAGTCCGCGCTCTTGCCTTTGATGGATTTTTACCGGAACGAATACGAATGGAGTGAGATCATTCCCATCTCCGCTCTTAAGGGAAACGAGATCGATTCCCTTCCGGATGAAATGATCAAACATCTTCCGGAAGCGGAGCCCTTATTTGAAGAGGATGAGCTAACTGACCAATCAGTGCGTACCATGGTTGCGGAGATCATTCGCGAGAAGATTCTGCAAACGACGGGCGACGAGATTCCGTACGTGACGGCGGTGGTCGTAGAGAAGTGGGAAGACGAGCGCGAGGACTTCACACGCATCCACTGCGCGATCTTCGTTGAGAGACCAGGTCAGAAAAAAATTGTGATCGGGAAGGGCGCTTTGCAATTGAAAGAAACCGGCACACGCGCTCGCCATGAGATTGAACATCTGCTGGGCCATCGTGTGCATCTGGAGTTGTTTGTAAAAGTCGAGGAAGACTGGCGCGACAAAGTGAATTTGCTCGACGATATGGGTATCCGAAATGCCTGAAGTTTGACTACCCAACTCTGAGATAAGCGCACCTGGTTCCGACCAACCTCGACTTAGCTTCAAGCTGGTATGTGGCAATTGAACAGCAAAAGGATTAATTTCGCGTCATCAATCTTTTGCCTGGAATCTCCTTCAAAGATCCCGTTACGAATCTCCTGATACGTTCTAATGTCATCTAACCATTTCTGTCTCGTGCCTTTGCAGGGCGGGACCGGAAGATATTGCCGGTAATATTTTTCTAAAGCCTCTAATTCCGATTTATTGCCATAAGTGGCGACCCTGAACCTGGCGTCCGTGATCATGACAGAATTGTTGTCCTGAACCTTTGGGGCCGCGGAAGTCTTCTCCTGAGTATGTGGAGCCGCGGAACTGTCCTTAACCTGTCCGGCCTCGGATCCCTTTCCTTGTTCAGGCAACTCGGTACCTTCCTGTAACCGTGCTTGCCCTTTGAAGAAATCGTTGTAAGCATTTATTCGCGCCTCTATCAGTCTCCTTTGTGTTTCTTCACTTTCGAAGTACCAACGAGGAAGGACTGCTCCTAATCCGGCGCCCAAAAATGCGATCAAACCAACGATCAAGGGAAGCCACCATCGGTCTTTTGAATTCTCTGCCATTCTCCGACCTCCTATGAAAAAGCATTTGCCGCTGCCCGTCAGGATTAAGCGTCTCGCTTCAGAAGTTCCGAATTATTCTCCACCTCACTCCAAATCGTTACGTGTCTGCTCTCCTTCAATAATAGCGAGCCCACGATAAACGTCAGACCTGCTACGATGATTGGATAATACAGACCCGCGTAGATGTTTCCTGTTCTAGCAACCACGTAAAGTCCGATTAACGGGAGCAGTCCGCCGAAGACACCGTTGCCGATATGGTAAGGCAGCGAGAGCGACGTGTATCTGATTTTCGCGGGAAAGGCCTCTACGAGGTATGCGGCGATTGGGCCATAGACCATCGTCACCCAAATCACCTGAATAAATACGAGCAGGATCAGCTTCCATGCTATCGGATTACTGATCAGTTCCGCGAAGCTGGTGTAAGGGAGGACTTGCTTTGCGGGTTGCAAAACACCGTCAACATAAGTCTGCGGCGTAAGCGAGATTGCTCCAGTCACCTGATTGCGGATCGGCGAAGCAGTCACGACATTCGAACCCGCCGACGCTTGCATGGCCCGGTAAATCGGAATGTATGAAACCGCCGCCAGAAAACACCCCAGCATCATGATTCGCTTGCGACCGATACGATCAGACAGTCCGCCAAACAGCACGAAGAAGGGCATGCCAAGCAGGAGGGCGATCGCGATGATGTAGTTTGCCGCCGTGCCATTTACGTTGAGGACCGTTTGCAAATAAAACAAGGCGTAGAACTGGCCCGTATACCAAACAACACCCTGGCCTGCAGTAGCCCCGAAAAGTGAAATCAAGACCCGCTTCAGGTTTGGCCACTTCGTAAACGCTTCCTTCAAGGGCTTGGCCGACGTCATACCTGCGCTCTTAATGTGCTGGAAGATTGGCGACTCTTTCATGCGCAGCCGGATGTACAGAGAAATGCCGACGAGGAAGATCGAAATCAGAAATGGAATGCGCCAGCCCCAGGAGCTGAAGTCTTCCTTACTCATCATGTTCTGTATCAAGAGAATCACGAACAGAGAGACAAAGAGACCAAGCGTCGCCGTAATCTGAATGAAGCTGGTGTAGAACCCCCGCTTGTTGTCGGGCACGTGTTCGGCCACGTAAACAGCCGCACCGCCATACTCGCCGCCCAGCGCAAGTCCCTGCAGAATGCGAATCATGAGAAGAATTATCGGAGCCGCGATCCCGATCGTCGCGTAGGTCGGAAGAAAACCGATCAGAGCCGTGGCGCCGCCCATAATCAGAAGCGTTACGAGGAAGGCATACTTGCGCCCCACGAGGTCGCCGATGCGTCCAAAGAAAAGCGCGCCAAAGGGCCGGACCACGAAACCAACCGCGAAGGTCGACAGATAAGCGATCAGCGCCAGGGTGTCGTTGCCTTGTGGATAGAAGAGCGGAGAGATGACAGTGGCCAGACTTCCGAAAATGTAGAAGTCGTACCACTCGATCATCGTGCCCACGGCTGAGGCCGCGATGACCTTCCAGATGCTGTAGGCGGGAGTTGCGACGCCGACCGCGCCGGTGCGGGTTGAACTTGTGGGCCCCATTAGAGGGCGTATCTTAGACTAGTTTGAGTGAAAGCGCCGCTGAGAATTGTCGGGGCGTCCCTCCGTGGGCGCCCCATTCGGTGGCGCAAGTAGTTCCAAGTCTCAAAGAGGCCTCTGGCAAAATACGGGGCGGCCACGGAGTGCCGCCCCTACAGTCCTCTAAAGTGAAACTAACCCATTACCGAGTTGCTGGTTTTTGTTTCTTATCCAATACAGTCCGCGCGATCGCCAGTACTGCCACTGACCGCGGCGACTCACCAGTGAACCCCTTCGGCAAATCAACCGCACGATTGAAGTCTTCCTGCGCCAGTGCTGTGAAGAGTCCCGTCAGATCAAAACTTTCGATGTTGAAGTTGTTCGTCATTGCACCCCCGCCTTTGAACAGGACACGCAAAGTCATCTCGCCATCCTCGCCGCTAAAGTCGCTAAAGGCATTGGCAGACTTGATGACGTCTGCCATCATCCCCCACGCCCGCGCGTTATCCAGTTTTTGAAATTGAGTGACGATAGCAATCAACGATCGCACACGGTCCGGCGAAGTCTGATCGATACGTTTGGCTTCTTCTGTGGCCGTGTCAAGAATCTCTGCTGCGCGCTGCGGCTCGGTCTTCGCGAGTAGTCCTCCAATTTCAGTCAGTCCCCAAGCCCTTTGCACATTTGTCAGCTCCATGCTGCGCGCCAAACTAAGGGCCTCGTCAGGCTTCTTGTTTTTGATAGCACTCCGCATCGCATCGAAGGCGAGATACGCAAGCAGACCCTTTCTTAGACCAGGCTCCTCGATTTTCTCGGCAAACTCTCGCGCTCTGTCGCCGTCTTTGTCAGCAGCGGCCATCGCAGCCGAGTAATACAGACGGTCCCGCTCGTCTGCTGTCTTTGCACGCGGCAAGCGATCGAGGGCTTCCTGTACGCGATCCCGGTTGGGATCTTCAGGAACAATGCCGCGGGTGAATAGTGGATCGTCCGGTTGACGCAATCTGTCCGGTACTTCCTGAGTAAGCATTGAGAGGCGCGCACGGAGGGCCGGCACCTGGGCCATCCCATGCTTTTCGAAAAGGGGAAGCATTCGCGTAATAACAACAAACGATCCGAGGCGTCCCGATGAAGACAGGTCCGGCTCACTAAACGGACCAAGCAACACTGTTGCCGCAGTACTGAAGAATGCGTTGCGCACCGCCGGCGGAATCTCGTCGCGGGGGCTGTTTTTATCGTTCCACCGCCGCGTATGAGCGTTGCCCTCTTTGTTTACTGTCACGTAGAGATAAGGCATGAAGGCGTAGGCGGAGAGCAGAGAGATCGTATTGGCATCCGAGACCGGATCGTTTGCGGCGCGGGCGAGTAATGAAACGTAGCGCTGATTGGCAAGGTCTGGGTTCCGATCATAAAGCATGTCCAGGATGTTCATGCCGAACGTGTTGACGGGATAAAGCGCCGGATCAGCGAATTGCAGGGCGCGTTCAAGATCGCCGTCTTCCAGCAGTTGACGCGCCAGACTCAGGCGCTGGGCCATGTCCTGCGGGGGATCGTCAGGGTTGATTCGGCGGGTTCCGCTCCCAGGACCCTCAGGTGCAGGGGCCTTTTCCGCTTCCCTCTTCCGTGCGTCGTCGAGCTTCGCCAGAAACTCTTCGCCGAGTTCTCGATCATGTCGTGCCGCTAGACGCAAGACTTCGCGTCGCATGCCGGGCGGCTGACGCCGGACTGTGGTCCCGCGGGAATTAACCAGGGCTCGACGTTGCTCTTCCGTAAGGCGCGCGTTCTCCTCGTCAGCTGATTCAGCCGAATCCCAGGCGCGCCGAAACAGCGCGCGCGCACTCTCGGGGTCGGTATCCCACAACACATCCGCGGAACGCGCTTGCACGCGTGCGCGAAGCACCAGGTCTCGAAAGCTGCGCGACTCCTCGGCCAGAGAGGTAACCAGGGAGACCGCCATCGTGCGGCGCGCTTCTATAAGCGGATCTACTTTTGGTTTCCTTGCTTTAGTCGCCGGACCCTGCGCACTGGCTCCAACAAGGAAAGCGAGCAAGCAAAACGCTATGGTCAGCATTCTGGCGCGATGATTCATTTTCTTTTCCTCTTTTCGGATGAGAAGGGGGTTGACCTGGGAACGTTAACAGTTGAGTGTACGCCGTTATAGCCAGTTAGTTGCAAGAATTTGACGATCATCTCTGGAACCGTTTCTAACGGTTTATCCACGACCGTCGGTTAACCGCGAGAATGAATATCCATGAATCACACTAAACGACACTAAAAAAGATTTTAGTGCTGCTTCGTGTGATTTCGTGGATCGTTTCTTCGAGGGTGTCGATTTTATCTGATTTCATGGATCGTATATTCTCCATGTCAGAATCTCAGAGAACGGAACGCCCTGATTGAGCACGCAAAAAGGAGATCAGCTCGCAAGCTCGTGGCACGCACTCGATATTGATCTCGAGCCCGCGGCGCGCGAGGCCGTCGAGTATGCCCTCATGGAGGCCGGCGCACTCGGAACGGAAACAACGGAAGGTGAAACTCTTATGGTTACCGGGTATTTCGACGGAACGCCGGATCGCGAACAAGTGCGAGCCCAGTTAGCGGAAGCTCTCCGCATATATGACCTTCCATCGTCATCGGTACTGGATATGAATCTACGAGACGTGGCGAATGAAGACTGGCTCGGTGAGTGGAAGAAGAATTGGCAGCCCGTTGAATCGGGCCGCTTCATAGTCGCACCGCCGTGGAGTGAACTCGAGCTCACCAACGATCGGATAGTGATTCGCATCGAGCCTGGAATGGCGTTCGGGACCGGGACGCACGAAACTACGCGTCTGTGCCTGGCGGCCATCGAAAAGTATTTTGAGGGTGGCAGCTTTCTCGACGTGGGGACGGGCACCGGAATCCTGGCTATCGCCGCTGCCAAACTCTGCCCTGATGCACGAATTAATGCCTGCGACACTGACGCTGCGGCTGTGGAAATCGCGAGAGAGAATGCGAGCTTGAATGACACCGGCGACAGGATTCACTTCGAGGTTGGTTCTATCGATGAATCAGCATCCGCCGATTTTGTTTGCGCAAATCTCACGGCCGACGTGATTCAAGGGCTCATGCCCTCTTTGCTAGGTGTCACTTGCGGCCGTCTCGTACTGTCCGGAATTCTGGATACTCAAGTAGACGACGTAGTCGCCCGTCTTCGCGAGTGCGGCGTCGCAAATCCAGTTGAGACCATGAGCGATGGAGAGTGGGCTGCTCTCGTAATTTGAAACGCTATGACTCGCCGCCGATTTCATGCGCCGCCCAGCGCCTTCAATTTTCATCGTCAGAGCGTAACCCTCGCGACGGACGAGGCACGTTACCTTCGCGAAGTTTTGCGTTTGAAAGCCGGGGACGAAGTTTACGTTTTCGACGGTGAAGGCAAAGAGTTTCAATGCCGGATCGAAGAAAGTAGACGCGACGCTGCAACGCTCAATGTTCTTCAGGAGGTCGCAACGGCGCGACCTGAGTCGCCGCTGGAATTGACACTGGCTGTGGCTCTGCTCAAGGGCGAAAAATTTGATTTGGTCGTGCAGAAGGCTACGGAGTTAGGCGTGACGCGTGTTGTGCCGGTTGTAACGAAGCTGGCGGACATCCGCTTGCGAGATACATCCGACGCAGCAAAACGCGTTCTGCGCTGGCAGCGAATTGCTCTGGAAGCCGCCAAACAATCCGGCCGCGCAGTCGTGCCCGAGGTAGTCAACCCAGTTACTTTCGAATCCCTCGTTCGTCACACCAACGCCGGAGCGTTAATGTTTTCTGAACGCGACGGCCAGTCGCTGGCGTTAGCTTGTGAGTCGCTCACCGGCAGCGCGGCTTCGTTGACCGCGCTTGTCGGCTCTGAAGGTGGCTGGACTGATCAGGAAATCACGCTGGCGAGGAAGGCCGGGTGGCGAATTGTGACTCTTGGCGGCCGCACCCTGAGAGCAGAAACTGCCGCGATCACTGTCGCCGCGTTGCTGCAACACTCGTTTGGCGATCTTCGTTGATTCCTCTTAGTCTGGGGACAAAAGTCGTGGTTACAGAACCGAGCGCGGTAGCGCCGGATAATAGAGTCTAATTGCCGAATAAACAGTCCGGCTCTTTTCGATGGCGCATCCTCAATCCGGCGCTACCGCGCTCGGTTCTGTAAGTCGCCGCAACCTGAAGGGTCTATGCGCCTGTTTTGTGAGTGTTTTTGTTGTTCCAAAGCGTGCTGACTTGCGAACCAGATGGGGATGCCGGATAATCCCCCCAATGATTGTCTTGATTCACATAAAACCCGACCTGATCTTTTAAGGAGTGCTATAGAGTGAAAGCGGAAATACAGCAACTAGTCGCTCTACAAAATCTGGATACAAGCATAAGAAGACTACAAGAAGAACTGGAAGCGATACCCCAAAGGCGCGCCGAGATCGAAAAAGAATTCGATCAGCGCGCTTTTGAAATTCGGGCCCTCGAGAATTCACGAGATGAAGCTCGACATACACGTACGCGTGTGGAGGCAGAGGTTTCCGAGCAGCGCATTAGAGTCGAGCGCGCCGAACGCAACCTGATGTCGTCCAAGCGACAAGACGAGTACACAGCTGCAATTCGTGAAGCCGATGCCGCCCGCAAACAGATTTCAGCGTTTGAAACCCAAATCCTCGAGCAGATGGAGCTACTTGATAAAGCACAAGCCTCCCTCGACGAGCGCTCTGAAGAAATCGCCTCTTTGAACTCCGATCGTGACGCGCGTCTGCAATCGTTTGATGAAGAGACACGTTTGCAGGCAGAGAAGCTGGCTAGGGACCGCACGGAGCGCGAGCGTTTGTTAGGCATTCTGCCCAAACCCATGGGTGCGCTTTACAATCGCATTAGCGCGCGCATTCGCGATGGTGTGGCCGTGGCTGAAGCCCGCAACGGCGCTTGCATGGCGTGCTTCATGTCACTGAGACCGCAGGCTATGGCCCAGGTGCGGCGCGGCGACGAAGTAATCACCTGCGACAACTGCAATCGGATCCTCTACTACGTTCCGTCGGGCACGACTCCCGCCAGTGCGGATGCAGCCCAACCGAAGATGGCCCACACCTAGGCACGAGTTCTCTCTCAAGAATGAAAATATTGGTGACAGGTGGTGCGGGGTATATCGGGAGTGTCGTCACTGAAGAACTCATCAGGGACGGTCACGAGGTAGTCGTCTACGACAATCTCTCTAAAGGACACCGTTCGGCAATCGCGCCTGAAGCTTCGTTTGTCCAGGCTGATTTGGCTGACGCCTCAACTCTTCGAAACACGCTATCAGGTAACGCGATCGAAGCTGTGATCCACATGGCGGCCTACTCTCTGGTTGGTGAGTCGTGCGTTGATCCTGCGAAATATTACCAAAACAATCTGGTAAACGGCCTCACGTTGCTGGAGGCTATGCGAGAAGCAAGTGTTAATCGCATCGTTTTCTCCTCCACGGCGGCCACCTACGGCGAACCCGAAAAGCAGCCGATAGAAGAGACCGCCTTAACCAGGCCGACTAACCCTTACGGTGAAACCAAGCTCGCATCTGAACACGCGATGCGCTGGTATACGGAAGCTTATGGGCTGCGTTACGCTTCATTGCGCTATTTCAACGCCGCCGGCGCTACCGAAAATTTCGGCGAGGACCACGATCCCGAGAGCCACCTGATTCCCATCGCCCTCCAGGCCGCCGCAGGTCAACGCGCCCACGTGGAAGTTTACGGAGACGATTACCCCACTCCGGACGGCACGTGCGTGCGCGATTACATTCATGTGATCGATCTCGCACGGGCGCATATTCTTGCGCTCAGCGTCCTTGATGAGGGCAGCCGCATATATAATCTCGGCTGTGGCGGCGACGGTTATAGCGTGAAACAGGTGTTGGAAACGGCGCGGGAGGTAACGGGAAAAGAGATTGCGGCCCGCGTGGGCCCAAGACGCGCTGGCGATCCCGCGACCCTCATTGCTGCTTCGGACAAGATCAAACGTGAGCTAGGCTGGAAGCCTGAGTTTCAGGATCTGCGCGTAATCATAGAATCGGCCTGGCGCTGGATGCAGAAACACCCGAACGGCTATTCGAATTAGGGCGTGTAGTTCAGAGTCCAATCTTTAGATTGCTGCGGGGGCAAAGCGACGCAAGCTGAAGCTTGAACTCTAAACTACCCGCCCAGGGCGTTCGCCTTTGGACAAGGTTTAAGGGAAGCATGGCAACGAAGAAGACAACTGAACCGAAGAAGACCGCCGTTAAACGCACGCGCGCCTCGACTGCTCCCGCCATAACCGTCGACGAGTTTCTCGCTTTAAAAAACCCCAAAGGCAATTTAATGCTGGCAGTTGAGGGCGAACGTGTTTCGCTCACCAGCCTCGATCGCGTCTATTGGCCCGACGAAAAGATCACGAAGTTTGAGTTGCTGCGTTATTACCTCGACGTCAGCTCTCATCTCATGCCGTTCCTAAAAAACCGACCGGCAATTCTTCAACGCTGGCCGCGTGGAATTAATGCGCCAATGTTTTTCCAACAGGACCTGGAGAGCGCGCCGGCTTTTATTAAAACTTCAAGGCTGACAAACAAGGAAGGCCGCGAAATCGATTACGCCGTTTACACCACGACGGCTTCCCTGCTGCATTTCGTAAATCTCGGATCGATTGAACAACATCCATGGCATTCCATAATCGCCAAACTCGACAAGCCAGACTGGATTGCAATCGACCTCGATCCTAAACAGGCGCCGTGGGAAAACGTTTTGCAGGTAGCGCTCACCTGCAAGCAAGTTTGCGATGAAATCGGATTGAATGCCTTTGTGAAGACTTCCGGTTCCTCTGGCATACACATCTATCTGCCCTTAAAACCGGTGAATGATTATCAAAAGGTGGCGGAGTTTTCCAGGCTGCTGGCTGAAGAGATCGCTCAGCGCGTACCGAAAATCGCGACAGTAGAACGCACGATCGCCAAGCGGAAGAAAGAACAGGTTTACGTTGACTGGATGCAGAACGCCCGCGGCAAGAGTTTAGCTTCAGTGTTCACTGCAAGAGCGAAACCGAAAGCGACTGTCTCGATGCCGTTGACGTGGAAACAGATTGAGCAGGGCGTGAAGATTTCCGACTTCACAGTCAGAAACGTTCCCGCCCTGCTCAAAAAGAAAGGCAATGCCTGGTCTGATTTCTTCGATCGCCGGCAGACGCTGAAGCTTAACTAATTCTTAATCTTCACGCCCGCTGAAAATCGAATGCCATCTTCCCGCCGGTTATCAAAGAAAACCGGGACATAATCGACCTGGATTGGTCTGACGTTGATTCGATCACTGGCCTTGATGTCGAGACCTGCTCCCAAAGCCATGGCAAACGCAGTCTCGTTAGTGTCAGGACAAGTAAAATCGTCGTTCGCGAAATCCGCGTTGTAGCGTGTAACACCAAACAGCGCGTGGGCGAAAGGAATCGCGGGCGACGAATTGCGCCAATTAAAGCGCGGCCCGAAAAGCATTGTGTATCTGGCGATTCGAGCATTGAATGTGCGGCCGCTGAGACGATCCTGGAAGTCGTGGTCGGTGAAAGTAGCGCTGAAGTTCCCCACCAGCCCAACGTTCTTATGCACATTCGCCACGACCTCTCCGGTCACACCGTTGTGCGGAAGACGCTTGTTTGGAAAATCGACACGCGACGTGGTGCCGTTGGCATTGATAGCACGTCCCTGAGCGTCCAGGCGGTCGCCGCCGTTGATGGCACGCTCGTGAGCGTAACCGATGAAAAACTCCCAACTGGAATAGTCGCTCTGCGCGAATCCGGCCGGTGCACAGACAAGGATAATCGCGACGAGCAGAAGTAGCTTACGCATGGGCGGTAGTCCTCCTTGATGATTTCCCATCACCTGGGTCCCTCACGCGTTAGCCGCGCTGGGGCAAGATACATACAGAACCGTATGGTGATAAGAAAAATAGGAATCCGCACGTCCTTCCAATTTTTCTGTTGATTACCCGTTTATTTGAAAAGGGGCACTCTTTTATCATGGACTCTTTGAGACAAGCAAGAACAAAAGCGACAACAATGTTGGCCAGTCTTGGCGCCGCCGCGTTGTTGCTGGCAGGTGGTAGTTCCTATACAGCAATGGGCCAGCAACCCGCGAAAAGCATTGTGCGAAGTCCGGCGCCAGGCTCATCAAAAACGCCGCTTAACACTCCACCGAATTCACTCGCAACGAACGACGTCAACAAGCTGCTCGCTGACGGTCAAGCGGCCTTCGATGCTGGGCGCTTTGACGAAGCGATTGCCAGATACAACCGCGTCATTTCGTTATCGGCAAACCAACCTCGAACGGCATCTGTCGCGAGTCTATTGATTGGCAACGTCAACATGGCCCAGGGTAAGTTTGGGAATGCTGAAGCCGCATTTCAACGCGCTGTGACGCTGAGCCCAGGCTATGCGGAAGCTTACAACCTGCTCGGGGAAGCGTTGGGAGAGTTGAAGCAATATCCACGCGCGATCGAAGCGTTTAATAAGGCAGTGGGCCTGGATCCGAAACTGGTGAAGGCAAAATACAACCAGGCAGTGACCTACGATCGGATGAAGAATTTTCGTTATTCGGAGTTTGTGTTTCGGAATCTGATTAAAGCGAACCCGGATTATCCGCTCGCTTACGACGGCCTCGCAGTGACGCTCTCAAAAGCCGGAAGAGCGAAGGAAGCGATCGCACTTCACGAGAAAGCGATTACTCTCTCGCCCAGAGAACCTTCGTATTATTTCAACTACGCCATTAGCAACCTCATGCTCGGCAACACCGCCAAAGCGATGGAACTCCAGCAGAAGCTAAAAGCCATCGACCCGCTCGTCGCCGATCGCCTCGCCAGCGTGATCATAAAACGCAAGATGTGAAATTCGATGCCGTCCCTTTCACGAGGCGACGCATCTTCAGTCCCGGAACAAACGGGCCGCGAACAGTCTCCCACGAGCTGAAGTGTCATCGCGCACGAGGCTGCTCAGCAGTCGGACAGAATGCTAGCCCAACGCGCAACGAAGCGGACCGTGGGGAACCCAAGGTTTACAACAACCGAGCCTGCGAAGCTGGCGACAGACTTGGAAGACTGTTATCACGAACGCGCCATCAGATCAGTCGGTTCTGTCGCCGGCTTCGCAGGCTAAAGTCATCCTCGTGACGGTCCCCCACGCTTCGCTTCGCTGCGCGTGGGGCTAGAGCTCTGTCCGACTGCTTCGCAGCCTCGATGAGGTACCACCACATCCAGATTGTTTGCGGAGTCGCAAACCATCGGGCTTTTAGGGGAGCGGAGTTGCAGGCGAGTGCATCGGCCGGTAACAGAGGATCAGACCGACGAGAAATATAATTGCGCCGAGGATCGCCGGGGCCAGGTGAAACAGATCCGTGTAACCCACGGCCGGGTGCACGCCGATGGCGGCAGCAAATCCTACAAACCCGGAAACCAATAGAACCTGCCACAGACTCTTCGAAGGCTTCGCACACCAGACACAGAAAAGGACCGTTATTCCTGTCGCGCAAATCGCGCCGCCAAATCCTGCGCGGTCATGCGCGATTAACGGTACCAGTCGATCGCTGATCGCATGCAACTGCGCGCGCTCCATCGACATGAAACTCAGGTCCTGGGGAACAAACACTGTCGTCATTCCGACTATCATCACCGTCAAACCACCGGCGATCATTCCTGCCGCTGTCGCCAACAAAAGCGCACGCCCCACTCCGTACATCGAGAGCCACGGCACTCTCACGCCAGGTTGAAGCAAAGATTTCACACTTTTCGATGGCTTAAGTAGGGCGTAGGTTTTGATAAGGCCCACGATGAAGAGGGGCAGCAAGACCAGCGTGCCGGCGCCGTGCCACGTGTCGAGGTATCCATAGCCGAGATAAGCAAGAAAACTGCTGAAACCAACCGCACCGCTCACGATGAAGAGCCACCACGCCCACGTTTCACCTTGTCTCAAAGGAAACTCGGCCATCCACACGTAGAGCGACCCAATGGCGATGAGCGCGCCGCCGAAAGCAACACGATCGTGAAACATGAAATAGACCACGCGGCAGTCGCTGATACGGCACAGTTCTTCTGCAGTGATTCCGAGAAACTGAACGTCGTGAGGCAGAAACTGTCTGCTTGCGGAAAGGAAAAACGCGAAGCACCCAAAGACAACAAGGCTCAAGCCCGCAAGGATAAGCAATGGACGACCATCGCCTACCAGAGCTTCGACGAGACCTCGATTCTCGTTCGTTGTTTGAGTCACTTTTCGAATCTCAGTGCGATCCACGAACCACACTAACCAACCCGAGATATTGTTAGTCTTATTTCGTGCATCGTATTGCCTCAATGCGAATTTCGCCACTTTGCACAAAGATCTGCAGCCGCTTCCGGCCAGGTGGGAAACTTGAAGGTGAATCCACTTTCCAGCAGCCTCGCCGGAACTACGCGCCGGCTCTTCAGCGCCAACTCACTTTCGCTTCGCAATAGGAAGGCTCCAATCTCCAACATCCACTCGCTCGCAGGAAGACCAAAGGGAATGCCCCAGGCCGCGCGCAGGTCACGCATAAACTCAGCATTGGTTAAAGGATTCGGCGACGCGACGTTGACTGGTCCATCCAGCTCCTCGTGTTCAATCAACCAAAGAACGGCGCGAACGAAATCCTGATCGTGAATCCATGAAACAAACTGCTTGCCATTGCCAACTGTGCCGCCGAGACCAAAACGTACGAGTTGTAACAAAAGATCGAACGGCCCGCCTCCCAAAGGACTCATGATAATTGCAGAACGGAGTAGCACCTTCCGCGTTAAAGGCGTAGCTGCTTCATTGAACACACGTTCCCAGCTGGTCGCGACGTCAATGCTGAACAGCCAGGTGTCGGGCGCGTTCGGCTCCGAACCCCCGATTATTCCGGTAGCTTCATCATGCGGCGCGTCATAACGATGAGCGTAGATGGTGGCGGTGCTTGCCTGTAGCCAAACACGCGGCGGCTTTTCCAACTGCGCGATAGCTTCGCCCAGGACCTTCGTGGACTTCAGACGCGAGTCCATGATGATTCGGCGATTCTCTGGTGTGTAACGGCAGTTAACACTTTGACCGGCGAGATTGATTACAACGTCAGCATCTTCAAGTTCTGAAGCCCAGTCGCCGAGCGATTCGCCATCCCACAACGCCGTTCTCCATGGGCGGTCGGCGCGGCTTCGACTGAGAACAGTCACGTCGTGGCCCTCGCTTTTGAATGCCGTCGCGAGGACCGTTCCCACCTGACCAGAACCACCTGGAATGATTATTTTCATTTGGTGCCACGCCTGAGGAGTTTTACCGACTCGGTGGAGCCACTATACGATCAATTCGAATCCCAGCTTCGGCCTTGTCCCGTCCCCTCTTCTCTCCTGAATCAGAAATAAACGATCCGCGAACCACACTAAGTCACACTAAGATAAATTTGTGTTGGTTCGGGCTTGCACAAAAAGTCGAATGAAGGCGGTTCGCGAGGCCGTCGGTATCGTGTGATTCGTGGATCGTATTTATCCCCAAGACGTCGACACGGGTACTCAATAGTGCTGGCTCGATCTCTTGCCGCGTTTCCCTTTTTGTTTGCGCCCGCGCTTCTTTTCGTCAATTCCCTTGAGTGAAGCAAGCGGCCAGAGCTTGTGCTCAACTTCCGCTAAACCCGCCTCAGTCACAGCTCGCAAGACCTCTTCGGAAGACTTATATGCAGGCGCCGCTTCGTCGAGAGGTACACGGCCATCCATGTTCACCAGGATTCCAGCTGCAGCGTATTCATCGTCGATCTGCCGTTGCGATAGTGTGCGGTTGGCTTCACCTCGAGAAAGACGGCGACCTGCTCCGTGGTTTACCGAGAAACCGCTTTTCACCGCGCCGGGTAGTGGACGCAGGATGTAGCTGTAATCTTTGTTGCTGCCTGGGATCAATACCGGATGGCCCGTCGTTTCCCACGTTGTGCCTTCAAGAGAAGGATGGCCGGCGGGAAACGCACGCGTGGCGCCCTTTCGGTGCACCAACACTTCACCAAAATCCGGATGCCATTCCTTTTGGACCAGGTTGTGGCTAATCTCGTAAACCAGCTCGAGGTCGGAGCCGAACACTTGGCGAAATGCTTCAGCGACCTGTTCGAAAATTATCAGCCGGTTCAGGATTGCATAATTCCCTCCCGCCGCAACCGCGTTTAAGTAACTACGGTAATGAGGAGAGTCGGGTGTGAAGTATCCGAGATCAATATCCGTGACTGCATCAGGTCGCGCTTCTCTCGCCATCTCGAAATAGTTAGTTGCCAGGCCGTGGCCGAATCCCCGGCTACCTGTGTGGACCTGCACGAAGAGAGTGCCCGTCGTTTCGGAGCGTTGCAGCTCAATGAAATGGTTGCCGCCGCCAAGGCTTCCAAGTTGGTTCATGCCGCGCTCAGGTCTGCCCTTGCCTCCCTTAGGAATTTGCCACGCATCGTCAACAGGTATGCGATGCCTTTCAGCCCGGCTGCGATCAAACGTAGCGCCATACTTATCGACATAGTGTTCAGCGCCGCCACGAACAAGGTTATTGAATTCTGTGTCAGAAAGACTTCCAAATCGATCACTCTTGCCACCGAAGCCCATCTGCACGCGCTCCATCACGGCACGGTTGAATGCAGCTTTCTTTTCCGGTGTGGCGCGATCAAAAGGAACCTCGGAACGGGCGCTCATCATGCCGCAGCCAATGTCGTAACCTACCGGTCCCATCGCGACCGCGCCGGCGGTAGCGTCAGTTAGTATCACGCAACCGACCGGCACGCCGTAGCCGTAGTGAACATCCGGTGTGATCACAACCAGCTTCACACCCGGGAAGCGGGTGGCGTTCACGATTTGGCGATAGAGGTTATCTTCTGCATTGTGAAGCAGCTCCGCCGTGAGAAACATTCTGACAGGGACGTGGCCGATGTCGTCCGTTTGGAGATGGTAAAAGCCTTCGCCGCTGGGTTGTGCGAACGACTTCCAGTTTGAGGCGTTCTTCAGGGTCTTATCGATTTTGGCTGAGTTAGGTTGTCTGATTGAATCACTCATGATTTGGATCGTTCCCTGGCGGAGCGGATTAGCACGAAAAACTTTTTCAAAGCCAGTCCGCGATAGCGGACGAATGATGTTAGCCCCCCAGTTCACTGGTGGGGATAACGCGAACAGAAGTCTAAGTCTGTGAAACGGACGGCTGAAAAGTTGAAACGTGGCCCAATCATTCAGCCGTCAGCTTCACGGACTAAGCCTTCAAGAGCGTTGATCCCAGCAGTGAACTGCTGGGCTACTCTCATTCGTCCGCTTAACGCGGCCTAAAGCCTTTTTATGTAAAGCCGAGTAGAGCCGCTCCATCTCTCAAAACTGAGGAAATTGTTCTAGCGATCTCTTCGGCGTTTTGGCTCGCATCGATGCCAATTCGATAATCAGCCAGTGCATAAATTTCGATTCGATCCTCGTAACGCCTCCTCGCCGCCTCATACGATGGCGCGAGCGGTCGCTCTTGCCCACCTGGTTCAATCCGATTCCAACACAGCTCAAACGCCGCGTCGAGCCAGATCGTGGTTGCGCCGTGTTCGGCCAGCAGCTTGCGATTTTTTGGTATGGTCCATGTCCCTCCACCGAGCGCAACGACACCGCCTGAGTCTTCTTCCAGCAAGTCCGCCAGTACACTCGTTTCAATCTCGCGAAATTTTTCCTCGCCGTCCTGATCGATAATCTCTTTCGGACTGCGCTTCTTACTCCTCGTCACAAACTCGTCCATATCCCTCGCGACGCATCCGAGCAAACCCGCAAGCTCGCGGGCCACAGTCGTTTTTCCCGAACCCATGAAACCGGTGATGACGATGAGGTGTTGACCCATTTTATCTTTCTACGATCGACTCGATACGTTCAAAGAAATTCGGGAAAGAAATCTCAACGCAATCACTTCCCAGTATTTCTGACTCGCCGCGCGCTATGAGTGCCGCAACCGTAAACGCCATCGCTATACGATGATCTCCATACGCGTCGATCGTGGCTCCATGTAATTGCACCGGTCCGTTAACCGCCATGCCGTCGTGATATTGTTCAACTTCCGCGCCCATTGCCCTTAGGTTACTTGCGGTCGCAGCAATTCGATCGCTCTCTTTAGTCCGCAATTCAGCCGCATCGCGAATAACAATGCCGCCGGGAATCTGAGTTCCCACAACAGCCAGCAGCGGCAACTCGTCAATCAATGCGGCCACCATCGGCCCATTGATCACTTTCGAGCCGCGCGGTTGCCAACTGCCGCGCACAGAAATCGTCCCAATCGGCTCGTTGGAGTCCTCCCATTCCGCCACAATTTCGATGTCCGCACCCACCGAGCGCAGCACGTGTAGAAACTGCGTGCGCGTCGGGTTTAATCCAAGGTTCTCGATTTGCAGTTCCGAGCCGGGCATCATGGCCGCGGCCGCCATTAGGAAAGCAGCGCTAGAGAAGTCACCAGGAATTCTCACTTCGCGCCCGCCAAAGCTGGCCGGACCAATCACCGCGCACGTTGCTCCAATCTCTACAGGCGCACCAAACCATTTCAGCATTCGTTCCGTGTGATCTCGCGTGGTAAACCCATTTGGCTCAATTACCTCTGTTCGCCCTTCCGCATTCAGCCCCGCGAGCAGCACACAACTCTTCACCTGCGCGCTGGCGACCGGTAGTTCATATCGAATCGCTGTCAGTGGCTGGCGGCCTTCGATCCGGAGCGGTGGCTTGCCATTTTCAGAGAACACTCGCGCGCCCATTTTCATGAGCGGCTCAACGATTCGGCCCATCGGTCGCGAACGCAGTGATTCGTCGCCGGTAAGTATCGTTGTGAATTCCTGACCAGCGAGAATTCCCGCGATCATGCGCATGGTTGAGCCACTGTTTCCGCAATCCAGTGGTTCAACCGGCGCGACAAATCGCCCGTTGCCGATTCCCTCGATCAGCAAGTCGTTGCCGTCCTGTTCGATAGAAACTCCAAGAGCCTGCAAGCAGGAGAGAGTCGAACCGCAATCCTTGCTCGAAGAGTAATTTGAGATCTGCGAGCTTTGATTCGCGAGCGCCGCAATTAGCGCCGCTCGATGGGAGATAGATTTGTCTCCAGGAACGCTGACTCTTCCTTTTATGCGCCGGGCCGGGCTGATTTTCATCGCTTCAATATAACCTCTTAGCGGGGTTCCGGGTGTCGGGTGACGGGTGTCGGGAAGAAAAGGCCAGAGTTTTGATGCAGACTAGTCTTCATATTCACATCGGACTAACTAATACCTATAAGGCGGCTAGTGACGCTTGCCATCCGGCACCCGACAATTGACAGCCGATAGCTCAGCATGTTACACCCTCGAACCTTCGTACAGCGTTTGGGAGTTCTAAATTGCCGGGACCACACACCATGGCTCTTGGAGCGGCCAGTGTCTTCTTTTAATGTGACTCTAGAGACGACCGAACTAAGATTCCCCAGCCGTCTTGGGGCAGTTGAAGAAGCCGCTCAAGCAGTTTCTGAATTTCTGAATCGCGCAGGTGTTGGCGAAGACGTTGCTTTTGGCATCGACATGGCTGTGCGCGAAGCCGTTACGAATGCAGTGCTCCACGGAAACAAACTGGACGAAACGAAGTTTGCCGAAGTGAGTCTGAAGATTCTTCCCGGAGCTTTTGAAATTACAGTGCACGACCAGGGTACCGGCTTCGATTCAAACAGCATTCCGGATCCAACCGAAGCAGAGAATATTCTAAAGACGTCCGGGCGCGGCATTTTTTTCATGCGCAGCTTGATGGACGAGGTCGAATGGTCGATGGATCCCAATGGCGGCACAACCGTGCGCATGATGAAAAAGATCTAATTCAGTTTTTACATTTGGGTTTGCAAGTCGGTTAAAGGAGATTGCTGAAATGGCAGAGCTAAACATATCAGAGCGCCAATCAGGAGACGTGACCATCCTCGACATGGATGGAAAGATCACTATTGGCGAGGGCAGCGTCGCGCTGAGAACGGCCATTCGCCGCCTGTTGGAAGAGGGGAAGAAAAAGATTCTTCTCAACCTCGCGCGCGTAAGTTATATCGACTCGAGTGGCATCGGTGAACTGGTTTCCAGCTACACCGCGATAAACAAGGACGGTGGAGAATTGAAACTTCTCAATTTGACTCAGAAGCTTCAAGACCTGTTAACCATTACGAAGCTGCTCACAGTGTTTGACGTTTACGAAAGCGAAGCCGAGGCCCTAGCCAGCTACAAGTAGTTACACGAAAGGTGTTGGACAGATTTCAAGGGAGATAAAAGATGGCAGAACTCGAAGTCAATGAGCGGCAGGCGGGAGACGTCACAATCCTCGACATGAATGGCTCGGTGAGAATGGGTGAAGGCGCTATCTCGCTACGTAACTCCATTCGCGGGCTGGTCGACCAGGGCAAGAATAAAATCCTTCTCAACCTGCACGCAGTTAAGAATATCGACTCCAGCGGAATCGGTGAGTTGATTGCGAACTACACGACTGTTAGCCGCGATGGCGGGCAATTGAAACTATTGAACCTGACGGAGAAAATCCAGAACCTTTTGGTAATCACCAAGCTCCTGACTGTGTTCGACTCTTACGATAACGAATCGGAAGCCTTGAGCAGTTTTAAATAGGGTAGGACAGGCATTCCTGCCTGTCCACGTCACGAAGACTCGAGAACGACAGGCAGGAATGCCTGTCCAACAAATGTTGCGTTCTACCTTTCGCCGTCTGCTCGCGCTGGATGATCCACCCGAGCGGACGGCGCTTGCTTTTTCTATCGGTGTCTTCATTGCTTTCTCGCCGCTCCTCGGTCTTCACACAATCCTGGCGACTTCGGTTGCTTTCCTGTTTCGCTTTAACAAAGTGGCAATCTACGCCGGGACTTTCATCAATAACCCGTTTCTGACCCTCGTTCCAATTATCATTGCCTCCTACGCCATCGGCGCTTTCATCCTGAGTGAACCACTCCGAATTCCAAGCGAAGGCATCGAGTTGCTGCGGAATCCTCATCTACTTACTGCGGATTATTACCGGCAATTATTCCGGGAAAGCTGGCAAATTGTTTGGCCATTTACGATTGGGGCGTCAGTACTTTCGGTCGTTTGTTCGCTAATTGCTTATCCGGTAACATTATGGCTTTTGAGGGCGCGCCGGAGAAGAAGGGTGTAGGGTGTTGGGTATAGGGTGTCGGTCAGAAGTATTGCATCATTGAGTTCCACCAATAAATCAAAATCGCAAACAACAGATCTTGAATCTCCGAGACCTGATACAAAAACACGAGACCAAACACCAAACACCCTAAACTCAACACCAAGCATTAAAATGAAGAAGTTTCTTTCACTAGCTTTTTTTTCCGCCTTAAGTTGTTCTCTTGCCTACTCGCAGGTGACGCCAAACACGCCTCGCCCTGCCGGCAATCAAACAGTGCCACAACGCGAGCCGGCGAGTTTTGACTTGGCGGAATATGGAATTAGTTTTCAGATCGAGCCGCGGCTGATCATCATGATGGCGGCGCTGGAGGCCGCTGGTTTTGATCCCACGCCTAGTGGAAGCGAACCTACCGTTTTCAGGGCGCAAGTTAGAAAAGATTTGGCGGACCTGGATCCCGACCTGCGCACGCGAATGCGCAGTTTTTACGAGCGCAATAAATTGCCGGCGCCTGCTACCGCGGCTGATCAGGCTGCGCGCTACGTGTCTCTCGCGTTTGCACTGGGTCCACCACCCTCCCTCGATGCTCCCCCCAGATCTGAGGACCTGCCCACGAGTCTGTTAGAGGTCCTTGATTTCGCACCCCTTGTCCAGCAGTTTTACCGCAAGTCGAATATTGACGAACGCATCCCTACATACACGCGCGCTTACCACGCTGAGAGCGACCGCTTAAGGAAACCGACCGCCGAGGTTGTGCGAGACGTTTTGTCTTACCTGCATACGCGGCCCGTGACGGTTAGTCTGGAACGAGTTGTAACAACTGCGCCTACCGCAAGGAAAAGAAAGAACGCGCCACAAACGTACACAACGCGAGAACAACTGCGCCGGTTTTTTGTGGTCCCGGATTTACTCGCTGCGCCGGGTGCTCTCAACTTTAGAGTTATCGGCGACGACTATTACGCGGTCCTCCCGGAAGGCGCCGATCCCGCGGCTTCTGAGCTGCGCCGCGGATACCTGCAATACGTAATCGATCCGCTGTTAGTGAGATTCAATCGCGACATTGCGGCACGTCGCGAGCCAATCAAGCAGCTCCTTACTGAAAGCGAAAAAGCCGGCGCTTCCGTAAGTCCTGATGTTTTTATCACGGTGTCCAGGTCCTTCGTGGCAGCGGCTGATGCTCGTTTCGAAGAAGTGAGCAGGCTCGAGCAACTCTCGAGGGAGACTCGGCCCAGACTCGCTGCAGCAAAAGACGACGCCACAAGGCAATCGATAACTAAAGAGTTTCAGGCCAGCACCACCGCGATTCAGGATGAGACTGTCGCGCGACTCGCAGAGCAGTTTGAAAGAGGCGCCGTCCTGGCTTTCTTTTTTGCGGATCAGTTGAAAGGCGTTGAAAGCTCTGGCTTTGACGTGGCCAATTTTTTCGTCGACATGATCACTTCATTCGATCCCAAGCGCGAGTCGCAGCGGTTGACTGAAAACTCCGCAGCGCGTCAACGCGGGCTGGCGGCGAGGCAAGCACGCTTAAGTGCTCGAAAGATTGAAGTCGCCCCCATTTACACACCGGAAGAAGCCGCCAAAGTATCAGCGTTGCTTAAGAAGCTGGCCGATATAGAGCAGGTGCTGCGCCAAAAAGATTACGTCAACGCGGAAGCGCGTTTGAAAGAACTGATGAAGGAGTACTCGCGCGAGCCGCGAATCTTCTTTGCCCTCGCGCAAACGGCGAGTCTGGCCGCGGCGGATGCTACCGATGAAGACGTGCAGGCGGAGCGCCTTAATCGAGCGCTGGCGAATTACCGGTTGGCACTGGAAGCTTCTTCGCCCGAAACTGACCGCGCGATTATTTCGCGGGCACATGAGGCGATGGGCAGAATCTATGCCTTCCTGGAAAAACCCGCCGAAGCTTCAAGCGAGTTTGATAAAGCGATTCAGGTAGGCGATGTGCTTGGTGGCGCATACAAAGATGCCCTCGAAGGAAAACGGAAACTGGCTGCGCCGTAATCGGTAAGGGGGAACGGAAGGAAAGGGGGAAGGGGGAAAGGGGAAAGGGGAAGGGGTAAAGCAGGACGAGGAATACCTTTTACCCGTTCCCCCTTACCCTTTCCCCTTCCCTTTTCTTTTACCCGTTCCCCTCGCACTTTTTTAGATCGGCTGGTTTGTCCCGGTTCTGATCACCCGCGGCATCACTATTTTTCCCGGAACCTGAATATTGATTTCCGGAATTACAGGAAGCGTGATTTCGGGAACCGCAATGTTCACTGCGGGAATCGATCCAAGCGCAACCCGCGGAACCACGATCGTTCGATCGCCGGTCTGGCGAATCGTTCCTGGCTTCAGCAGCGACTCGGCGGCTTTTGGCGTTACAGTAATCGTCCGCGAGTTCTTGTTGCGCACGATCGTCAAAGCCACATCGCCTTCTTTCTTCTTGTTGATAGTACGGGAAAGATCGCCTGCACCTTCAACCTTGTCGCCGTCAATTGCCGTGATCACATCTCCTGCCTTTAAGCCTGCTTTCGCTGCCGGGCTATCTTCAGTTACGGCGGTGACTAGCACACCCTTCCCGTCCGCGATACCAAAGTAGTCAGCAAGTTGTTTGGTGAGCTGAATTGTGGTCACGCCAATGCGCCGATGGTTACCCATGGAAAAGAACAGGCTATTGTCCCCGCCCATTGGTCCTTCCCACTTCCAGTTCTTGCCTCCGGGCGTGCCGTCTGGTGGAAAGGCTTTGTACAAATCCTTGAGCTTGTCCATTCCATCGAACTTCTTGAAGCCTTCCAGTCCTTCAAGCCGGTGAAACGCGTTCAGCTTGTTGTCGCGCTTCGCCATCGTGACTGAAACTTCCTGTTCGCCACCTGAACGGCTAATCGCAAGTTTTACAGTCTGGTCGGGTGCTACTTCCGAAACGAGGCGCGTGAGCTTGCGCGTGCTGGTAACACTGTCGCCCTCAAACCTCACGATCACGTCATCTTTCCGCAGTCCGGCCTTTTCCGCGGGACTGTCCTTCACCACCTCGGTGATACCGACGCCGCGAGCCTCGCGCATGTTGTAACGGGCCATGTTTTCCTTGTTTATGTCCTCGGTATGCACGCCGAGGAAGCTGCCGCCCTGAAGGAAAAACGTAAAGTTACCCGGCGCGTCTCCGGACCAGCTAAATACCTCTGGGGTGGACGGCGGCGGGGTGCTCGGCGGGGCCGGCGTACCCTGCTGCGCCAGCACAGTGCCGCAAGTTAAGACGAGGGAGACGATAAAAAGAAAGGCTTTTCTTAAATTCATAGAAGAGAGAGTCCTCCGGATAGATTTGTCGATTACACGCGGGTGCCGTGTCCGGGTTCCAAAAACTGAGAATCCGACGGCTGCGCAGAATAGGACCGTCCTGATGCCTTAGCGGCTTGCCGCCTGATGTGCGGAGGTGGCTATGCCCTTCCGTAGTATTGGCCTTAATTATACGGCTGCGTCTCGGATTCGAGGGCGCAGCCCAGATATGGGAACTGCTACGGCGGGGCAAAGCCTTCCGCCGCACATCGGGCGGCAAAACCGCGACAAAGGAATGTCTTGAGCTATTGATGCAAATAGATGGGTTTTGATTTCGGACCCTAGGAAAGCTGGCGGTAGACTTCGACGCCATCTGCGAATTCTACAGCGATCTTTCCTTCAGAATGGGCCAGGTCGAGGTGGGCGACTGCTTCAGAAACGGAGAGAAAGCGATGCACATCGTCGGCATCCGGAAACATCTGCTGCGCAATTTGCCAGGCGGTCGCACCGGATTTGGGCAGCAACCGAATCACGGACGCCTGTCGCTCCCGGATCGCACGCAGGTAGCGATTAAACAACTCTTCAAAATCGTTCACTGGAGCGCCATGACCTCCATGAACGAGCGTCGGCGCAAAGCTTCGCAAACGTGCCAAACTCACGAGGTATTCGGACAGCGAAGCAAAACGTTTTGAAGGATCCACCGGATCTGGCGAGAGAATCGGATTCGGCGTAATTCTCTTGAGCACGCAGTCACCGGCGATCACGGTGCGATCGGCTTCGCGCACAAACGAACAGGAGCCCGGCGTGTGACCGGGGGTGTGCAGCGTCTTCAAAGCGCCGGCAGTGAATTCGAGTTCTTCTTCGTCGCGCAGCTCGCCATATTCGCCCGGCTCGAATGAATCGGCATATTGTCGTACGCCCTCGTAAACTTTGCGCATGCTCTCGACCTCGTCCGAGGTCACACCGGCGCGCACCAGGAGCGTTCGATGATCGTCATACTCCAGCCTGCCGACGCGGTGTCCACTTTCCCAGGCGTGCACCAAGACCTCGGCGTCCTTTGCTTCGTCGCGAATTGATCTTGCCAATCCGCAATGGTCCTCGTGCGCATGCGTCAACACGATGCGGCGAATATCAGAGACGCGGAAGCCCGCTTTTCTGAGACCCTCTCGCAAGGCTTCAATCGTTTCTTTTGTCTTGGGGCCAGTGTCGATGAGCGTGATGGGATCTTCCGCGATCAGGTAGACGTTAACCGGACCGACGTAGAAGGGTGTGGGCAGCGAGATTGGGATGATGCGCATTAGGTCATTTCCGATTGCCAATTGCCAATTGCCGATTACTCATCGGTGATGTAGTTCATTCGGCCGGTGCGTTGGTCGATTTGCGATTACGAACTTCTGCGAGCTCCTTGATAAACTCTTCGCGCTCCCGCGCTTCCCTGGTTAGTCGTTTTCCTTTGTTAGTCAGGTAGCGTTGCCCCTGAATTTCCGCGTTCTGCAGATAGCCCGCCCATGTGCGCAACTGTCGTGAAACCTGCTCAGCTGGAGATTTGAGATTTGAAATTTCAAATTTGAAATTGCCAAAGCCAGGTAAGCGTTCGAGCAAGCAGAGCATTGACCGGACTTCTCCCTAAAGACCCTCGCGCGATATATAAAAAAGTTAAAAGCTCCTGGGTGGTGCCTCGCTCAAATCCTTCAGCAATATTGTTGGAAACTGAAACGGCAGCGCGTTCAAGCTGATCCTTCAAACTGTAATGTCCTTTGAAGGCGGGTTGAGCAGCTAAACGTATAGACCGCAACTGCAAGATCGATTGAAGCATTCCAAACAGGCAGTTCTTCGAAGCGGTTATATTTCATTGGGCACGCTCCTGGTGGAAGTCAGTGGAACAAAGGAGACTATTTCAATCTGAGCTCCAATTCACAACCTGCAGAGCGTTCTGCCCAAAACGCATGTCTTAAAAGAATTTTTGCTAGAACGAGATCGTCGCCCGCACCTTGAGATCTGAGATCTAAATTTGAGATCTCAGATCAACGCACCGCTCTTAATTCTTCCCGACACCCAACACCCAACACCCTCTCTTAATACGCCCACTTGTTCGCTTCAATCAACACTTCCGCCACCCGCTGTCGCGCTGCGATTGTGTTCATCGGCGTCAGTTTGGTAAAGCGTCGCAAAGCTGCCAACAACGTCCGCAACTCATCCCCTTCCGACATTCCTGCGAAGGTATTCTTCGCACGCGCTTCAATGCGTTCCACTGCGTCGTTGCAAAACACTCGAGTCATATCGATGTACCGCGCCGCGGCCGTCTCACCCTGCGACGCTGCCAGCTTTTGAGCTCGCAGGATCGCCGACTCCATCGCATACGCATCCATGATGACATCCGCAATTCCAAGCAAAATCTCCTGTTGATCGCCCAGCTTCATCATGTATTTCTGCGCCGCAGTGCCGAGCGTCATTAGCGCTACCTTCTTAGCGTTTTGCGCCAGCTTCTGTTCCGCTGCCAGCACTGCCTCGTCATCGTCAAAGCTCGCCATTTGCGGCGTCAATATCTCATCCATCAACGCCTGCGCGGCCGGCAGCAGCGCCAGTTGTCCACTCATTGCAGCCTTCATCAAACGGCCCGGAATCAACATGCGATTGATTTCGTTTGTGCCCTCGAAGATCCGATTGATGCGCGAATCACGATATGCACGTTCCGCCGGGTAGTGCGCCGAGTAGCCATAGCCGCCGTAAATCTGCACCATCTCGTCAACCACGTAGTCGCAGTATTCAGACAGTGCCACTTTAATGATCGAGCACTCCGCCGAATACTCCTCAATCGCCTTCAGCTTCGCATTCGGATCTGACGTATCGGTAATCGCATCTTCGATCATCCCCAGCGTACGATATGTCATCGCCTCGCCGACCCACGTGCGAATGGCCATCTCAGCCAGCTTCGACTTGATGGCCCCAAACGATGAAATCGGTTTGCCAAACTGCTGTCGTTCGTTTGCATAACGAACCGACTCATGGACCATCAGCTTCATGCCGCCGATACACATGGCGCCGAGTTTGAAGCGGCCAATGTTCAAGGTGTTGAAAGCAATCTTGGCGCCCTTGCCCACTTCCGCGAGCAGGTTCTCAACCGGCGCCTTTGCATCGGTCAGCACGAGCGGCGTCGTGCTTGACCCCTTGATACCCATCTTGTGTTCTTCCGCGCCCGGCGTTACGCCTTCCTGCTTCTCCACGATGAACGCCGTAAATTTGTCGCCGTCTACTTTCGCGAACACGATGAAGATGTCGGCAAAGCCGCCGTTAGTGATGAACATCTTCTCGCCATTGAGAATGTAATGCGTTCCGTCTTCACTGAGCCGCGCGGTCGCCTTCGCAGCCATTGCATCCGAACCGGAGCCGGCTTCGGTCAAGGCGTAAGCCGTAATCAATTCACCTGTCGCAATCTTCGGCAGATACTTTTCTTTCGCCGCTTCGGTGCCGAAATAAATGATCGGCAAGAGACCAATGCCGCTCTCCGCTCCGAGTGTGGTGGCAAATGAGGCGCAACGCCCGATGTTCTCGCCGACAAGCGCGCCACTCGTCTGGTCCAGCCCGAGTCCGCCATACTCTTCGGGAATGTTTGCGCTGATTAGACCGAGGTCCGCTGCTTTCCTGACCAGCTCGCGCGCGAGTGCCCAGTCGTGGTGTTCAAGCTCATCGACACGTGGAGTTACCTCGTTGTCGATAAACTGCCGAGTCGTTTCGGCAATCATGCGGTGCTCTTCGGTGAAATCTTCCGGGGTGAAGATCTCTGCAGGGGTACGCTCCTCAATCAGAAACGCGCCACCTTTGACTATTTGCTTTTGTTCGACTACGGCTGACATATGTCTTCTCCTAATTAAGTTGGCCGACGTGTTGCAACGTTTACTCCGGAACCTGTTGCTTTATTTCTTCCGGCATCAAATGGCGCGTTTCCGGATACGCCTCAAGAATTCTCATTAGATCAAGTTCGTCCTTCTTGCGCTTTGTTGGTCTGCCTTGCGCGTCGCGCAACGCCCAAACTTTCCCTCGTATTAGGTTGACTAACGACGCAACCGGGACTGACTGACCCAACACTTCCCTCACGGTGGCGTCATGAACAAAATCCTGATAACGATCATCCAGAGTCAACTGGATGCGGAGATTACTTCCAGCCATTTGAGCGTTCAACGAATGGGGAAACTCCTGAGTTGAAAAACCGGCATCGTTCAAACCCTTCTTGATCGATGGAAGTTGGGGGGCTGAAACGACGATGTCTGCATCTATCGTATAGACCGGTTCCACAAAGCAGTTAACCGCGAGGCCGCCAATCAAACACCAACCTCCATGACGGTTTAGAATCGCGACCAGGGCGGCGAAATCCGAGCTCCCGCTCCCAGTCACTGATTCAAAAATCTCCGCCTCCGTCATGGTGATACTCAAACGCTAGCTCAGTCTCTCAAAAATTCCCGCTGCGCCCATACCGCCACCCACGCACATCGTTACCATGCCATAGCGCCCATTGCGACGCTCGAGCTCGCGCAATATCGACGCCGTTAATTTCGCACCCGTGCATCCAAGAGGATGGCCGAGGGCAATCGCGCCACCGTTCACGTTAACTTTATCGATGTCGAGGCCGAGCGTCTTGATCACCGCCAGCGACTGCGCGGCAAACGCTTCATTCAACTCGATCACATCAATCTGATCGAGGGTCAATCCTGCCAACTTCAACACCTTTGGAATCGCAAAGACAGGTCCAATACCCATCTCTTCGGGTGGACATCCGGCTGTCGCATAAGCCACAAAACGCGCCATGGGCTTCAGTCCCAGGCTCTTCGCCTTGTCATCCGACATCACGACCGCCGCGGCGGCGCCGTCAGACATTTGCGAGGCGTTGCCCGCCGTTATCGTTCCTTTGATGTTGAATGCCGGCCTAAGCTTTTGCAGGCCTTCGATCGTACTGTCACGCCGGACGCCTTCGTCGCGGTCAAACACGACTTCACGTTTCTGTTTGCGGCCCTTTTCGTCAAGCTCTTCAAACGTAACGTTGAGAGGCACCGTCTCGTCTTTAAACTTGTCAGCATCGAGAGCTGCAGCCGCACGCTGGTGTGAACGCAGTGCAAACTCATCCTGCTCTTCGCGGCTGACGTTGTATTTGTGCGCGACGTTCTCAGTCGCCAATCCCATATTTAAATAAAAGTCGGGATAGTGTTCGACAAGGTATGGATTGGGACGAATGATGTGGCCGCCCATCGGAATCATCGACATCGTTTCCAGCCCACCCGCGATGATCGTATCGACGCCGCCGGTACGAATTCGATCGGCCGCCATCGCGATCGATTGAAGTCCAGAAGAGCAGAAGCGGTTGATCGTCATCGCGCTGGTCTCGACCGGCAGTCCGGCGCGAATCGCGGCGGCGCGGGCAACGTTCATTCCCTGCTCCGCTTCGGGCATCGCGCATCCCATGATCACATCTTCGATCTCCGATAGTTCGACACCGGGCACGCGAGCTAACGCTTCCTTGATCACTGCCCCACCCATTTCGTCAGGGCGAGTGTTTCGCAAAGTGCCTTTCGGCGCTTTACCTACCGCTGTGCGAACTGCTGAAACGATTACTGCGTCTTTCATAAAGAACCTCGAATACAGAATTCAGAATTCAGAAGTCAGGCAATGGACCCCCTAATTGCGGTTGCGTAACTGCTCAGAAGCTTACTAACTTCTTCCAACTTGGGGAGTAACTTTGAGGTATCACCGTACTGTAAATCCTTCGTAAGGATTAAGTAATAGCGACATTCCTCCAACGACCCTTCAGCAACGTTCATGAACCTCACCTTGTCGGCCCTTCCCCTCTTCTTAAAACCCTCCGCAATATTCGCCGGAATAGAAGCTGAGGCCCGTCTGAATTGGGACGTGAGACCGTATATTTCTTCACGCGGAAACGCTCTAGTTAATCTATAAACTTCGAGCACAAACTGATGTGCCTTTTGCCAAACAACCAAATCCTGAAAACTTCGCGCCGGTAGTCGTTCCATAGGCCCTCCAAGTTCATTGCGGAGAAGGGTGGCTCCACAGTTAACAACTAGCGGCCTCGGAAATCCTCATTTGAGGTATTTTGAGCTTCCTGCCAAATTATTCTGGATTCTGGATTCTTGATTCTGAATCCCTCTCTAATTCCTTAGCGGTTTCCCTGTCTTCAGCATCGCACCAAGTCGCTCTTGTGTCTTACGCGTACCAGCAAGCGACAAGAACGCTTCCCGTTCAAGGTCAAGCAAGTACTGCTCGGAAACACGCGTCTCATGATTCAAGTCGCCGCCGGTTAGTATGCGCGCCAACTTTTCTCCAATTAACGCATCGTGGTCTGAAATATATCCGCCACGCTTCATCTGATGAATACCGAGTTTCAAAGTTGCCAGCGCCGAATTGCCTAGCGCCAGGATGTCCGTGCGTTGTTGAGGCTGCACATAACCACTCGCAGCCAACGCCAGCACCTCCTTCTTCGCGTCTGCGATCAGCCGATCCCCATTCATCGAAATATTGTCGTCTTCAGCAAGGAACCCTAACGTGCGTGCTTCCTCAGCCGAGGTCGCCACCTTTGCTAAAGCAATCGTTTCAAACGCGCGCTTCACAAAGGGAAACGGATCCGCGTCGTCAACATTTTTCGGAATCGAGTCGAGCGTCCGCAGCAGCATCTCCTTGGTGCCGCCGCCCGCGGGGATGATTCCTACACCTACCTCCACCAATCCAATGTAGGTCTCAGCCGCCGCACGCACTTTGTCACCATGAATTACCATTTCGCAGCCGCCCCCAAACACCATATTGAACGGCGCAACCACTGTGGGCTTCGGCGAATAACGCAGGCTCATCGTGGACTGCTGGAACGCGCGCGCCATCATGTCGAGCTCTTCCCAATTCTCTTCCTGCGCCTCCATCAGCATCAGCATGATGTTGGCGCCCACACAGAAGTTTGCTCCCTGGTTGCCGACCACGAGGCCAAGGAAATTCTTCTCAACTTCGGCGAGCGACTGCTTCAACATCTGCAGCGTGTCGCCGCCGATCGCGTTCATCTTCGAATGAAACTCGAGGCATGCGACTCCGTCACCGATATCGATCAGCGACGCTCCGGAATTTTTCTTGATAACTCCGGTGCGGTCCTTAACCGCCTTGAGCACGGTTACACCCGGTTGCTCTGCCAGTGGTAAGTATTGCTCTGTACCAAAGTCAAAATAGAACTGCTGTCCGTCGTGTTTCTTGTAGAAAGACTTCGCGCCGGCGTCCAGGAGCTTCTGCACATTCGCAGGTATCGACTGGCCCTCTTCCTTCATCCGCGCAACTGACTTCTCCACGCCAATCGCGTCCCAGGTTTCAAAAACGCCGAGCTCCCAGCTGTAACCCCAGCGCATTGCGCGGTCCACATCGACGATGGTGTCGGCGATCTCGGGGATGCGGTTGGCGGTGTAACGAAATGCACGCGACATGACCTTCCAAAGAAAAGCGCCCACGCGGTCCTTGCCCCATACGAGGGCCTTGATGCGTTCAGGCAAGTCTTCGATGTTTTTCGCCATATCGAGCGCCGGCAGTTTCACCTTCTCCGCCGGCCGGTATTCTAAAGTCGCATGGTCTATCGCCCAGATTTCTTTCTTGCCGCCCTCACCCGGTTGCCGGCGATAGAAACCGCCTTTGGTTTTATTACCAAGAATCCCGCGCCCGATCATCTGTTTCAAAAACTCAGGCGCTATAAAGACATCACGCTCCTCATCTTCTGTGAGCGCTTCGTATAGGTTCTTGATGACGTGACCGCCGACGTCGAGCCCAACAATATCTAACGTGCGAAAGGTAGCGCTCTTGGGCCGGCCCACGGCCTGGCCGGTGATCTTGTCGACCTCTTCGATCGTGTAACCATCTTCGAGCATGGTATTAATAGTGATCATCGAGCCGTAGGTGCCGATTCGATTCGCGATAAAGTTTGGTACGTCTTTCGCCGGAACCACGCCTTTCCCCAGCCGCTGATCAAGAAAGCCGTAAAGGAAACAGGAGATTTCAGGCTTGGTCCATTCAGTGCGAATGATTTCGACCAGATGCAGATATCGAGGCGGGTTAAAGAAGTGGACGCCGAGAAAGTGCTGCTTGAAATCGTCTGAACGGCCTTCGGCTAATTGACGAATGGGAATGCCGCTGGTGTTTGAACCAACGATGGAGCCCGGCCGGCGGTGTTGTTCAACGCGTTCGTACAGGCTGCGTTTGATGTTGAGGTTTTCGACAACTGCCTCGATGATCAGATCACAGTCTTTGAGTTTTGGGAGATCATCTTCGAAGTTGCCAACGCTCACAAGCGACGCCAGGGCTGGCGTAAAAAATGCCGCGGGCTTGGCTTTCTTCGCGGCTTCGAGCCCCGCGCGGGCGATGCGGCTGCGGACCTCTTTCGATTCCAGCGTCAGCCCTTTCCCCACTTCTTCTTTGGTCAACTCGCGCGGTGCGATGTCGAGCAAGACGGTCGGTACTCCGGCATTCGCGAGGTGCGCGGCAATCTGCGCCCCCATCGTCCCCGCACCCAGAACAGCAGCTTTTTCTATACGCATTATTTTCCAGTAAGAATCTAAGTCGACAGACATTGCTGCCGCTCGGTTTTATTTGACATCTGTCCCCGATGAAGCTGCCGAGATAATACTGAATGAGCGTTCATTCAGCAAGGTCACGTGGGTGTAAAATATGGAACCAAAGGCGTCAGGCGTGACAGTCCAAGTAGTCGATACGGTGGGAGGTGAAAGTTCACTTCCCCGCTCGCATCACGAGCGCCTTCCAGTAAGACACAGGCAGTGCACGGGCGATCACTGAGATGACTCTGGCTTCAGCGCCGACGAGCACTCGCGGTTTACGTCGTTCGATTCCGCGCACTATCGTTTCCCCGGCGACCTCAGGAGGCAGCGTCAGCAATTTCCTGAACCGCGCGCGACGGCGCTCCACTTCCTCGTCACTCACGCCCACAGGAACGCGCGCGTTCTCCGAGATCGAAGTGGCGACGCCGGCGGGATGGACAACTGTGACGCCAACGCTTGAGCCTTCCAGCTCGTGGCGCAGCCCCTCTGAAAATCCGCGCACCGCAAACTTGCTAGCTGCATACGCCACCTGCTCCGGTGGCGCCACCAGACCGAAAACGCTCGAGAGGTTCACCACACGCGAGTCGCCGCTCGCGCGCAACGCGGGCAGGAACGCACGCGTCATCCGCACCACGCCCCAGAAATTGATCTCGAAAAGCCACTCGAAATCTTCCTCGGAGACCTGCTCGAAAGTGCCGCCTACTGCGACGCCCGCATTGTTGACCAACACGTCGACGCCGGGATGCTCAGACGCGACCTGCTCCGGAAAGCCCGCGACGGCAGCGCGGTCGGCAACATCGATCCGGTGACGCGTTACGCGAACACTGGGGGCTCGCACAAGCTCTTCGGTACCGGCCATCCCCGCTTCGTCTACGTCAGCCAACGCGAGATGGCAACCGCGTCGCGCCAGTGATACTGCGATCGCCCTTCCGATGCCACCTGCCGCGCCAGTGATCACTGCCGTGCGACCTTCCAGGCGCATGCGCTTAGCCACGCTGAGCCACCCCCGCGCCGAGTCCGATCGGCGCCGCTTTGAACTCCATGGTGCCGTCGTCAACGCGCCCGAACCGCATCATCGAAAGGTCCTTCACGTAGTTTTGATGTAGGCGCCAGGGCGTCTTCGACCCTTGTCGTGGCAAAGTGTGGAGCGCCCTGAGCACGTAGCCGGAGGTGAAGTCGAGAACAGGCTCTTCCGTTAACCCAGGGTCATTCACTCGCGGAGTACACTGCGCGTAACCGTGCTGGTCCATATGGTTTAAGAGCCTGCAGACGTACTCGGCAGTAAGGTCGCACTTCAACGTCCAGGACGCGTTTGTGTAGCCGAATGCGGAGGCGAGGTTTGGAACGTCGCTAAACATCATTCCCTTGTAGGCCATCGTCTTCGACAGGTCCACAGGGACATCGTCCACTACCAGTTGCAGCCCGCTCATAAGCTTCAGCACTAGTCCAGTGGCAGTCACGATAATGTCAGCGTCGAGATGCGCGCCACTCTTCAGCTGTAAGCCCGTTTCCGTGAAAGTATTAATGTGGTCAGTGACTACCGAAGCGCGCCCTTCGCGTATTGACTTGAAGAGGTCGGAATCCGGAACCAGGCATAACCGTTGGTCCCACGGGTTATATTGTGGGGTGAAGTGCTTGAGGTCATATTGCTCACCGAGCTCGTGCCGAACCTTCTTCCGAAGCATCCTTTTAAAGACGCCGGGGCGCGACCGGGCCAGGTTGTAAAAGAACATTCCGAACAGCACGTTCTTCCAACGCGTCAGCGCGTAGGCCGCGCCGGCCGGTAAGAATCCTCGGAGAAAGTTCGCCACGATGTCCTCTGCGGGCCGCGAAACAACGTAGGTGGGCGAGCGCTGCAGCATGGTGACGTGCGTCGCCCGCTCGGCCATCGCAGGAACCAGTGTGACGGCGGTGGCGCCGCTGCCTATTACCACCACCCGCTTGCCGTTGTAGTCGAGCGCCTCCGGCCACTTCTGTGGATGCACAATCTGCCCCCCGAACCGTTCGACGCCGGTCCACTCAGGCGTGTATCCACCCTCGTAGTCGTAGTAACCAGTGCAGAGATAGAGGAAGTTGCACGTGAAACGGACGATGGTTTTATCTGGCTCGCTCTCGGCATCTACGATCCAGAGCGCGTCTGCGGACGACCACGAGGAGCGCTTCACGCGGTAGCCGTAGCGAATCTCTTTGTCTACGTCGAACTCGGCGGCGGTTTCGCGGATGTAGTTGAGGATTGCGGGCCCGTCAGCGATTGCCTTGGCGTCGCGCCAGGGGCGGAACCGGTAGCCGAGCGTGTACATATCGGAGTCCGATCGCACACCGGGATAGCGGAACAAGTCCCAGGTGCCGCCCATCGCGGACCGCCCCTCAAGAATGGCGAAACTCTTGCGCGGGTGCCTTTGCCGCAGGTGGCAGGCTGCGCCAACTCCGGAGAGCCCGGCGCCCACGATGATCACGTCGAAATGTTCCATGCTCGGCTTTCAATTAACCGCAATCGCTGCCATCATATACTTCTCGTATCCACGTTTTCTCAACTCGACAGAAAAACTCAAATGACCTCCGGCGGGTCAACTGAAGTACCATCCTGGGACCAACATCTTAGCGCTTGACCCAAGATCTTCCTCAGTTCAAAAAGGGAATTATAGATGAACCACCATCACAAACTATTCACTCTCTGCCTTACCGTTACCCTGCTTTGCTGCGCCGCTATTACAAAACATGACATTAGCGCGCAAACTGGTCCCCCGCGTCCGGCTCCCCAGTCGTCATTGGCTAATCCGGATTTTGAATTGGGAAACGTGGGCCAACAGCCGGACGGTTGGATTGCGCCGACCGCCGCGATGGGTTATCCGGTGGAAGTGGTTGACGCAAATCCGAAGACGGGCAAGCGCGCCGCAATGGTACGAAGTATGCCCGGGGGCGAGATTGATCCGCGTGTATTCGGTAATTTAATGCAGACAATTGATGCCACGCAGTTGCGCGGGCGACGCGTGCGTTTCCGCGCGGCCGTGCGGATAGAGGGCGAGGATCCGAGTGCACGAGCGCAGTTATGGCTGCGCGTGGATCGTCCCGAGAAGCAGATGGGCTTCTTTAACAACATGGATGATCGCCCAATCAGAGCCACAGCGTGGCAGTATTACGAGATCGTGGGCGATGTCGATAACGATGCGACTGTAGTCAACATCGGCATGATGTTGATAGGTAAAGGCAAAGCATGGCTTGACGATGTTTCGCTAGTGGAATTGGGCAAGCCGGTCGCGCTTGCTGAACCGGCGCGACCATTAACCAATAGAGGTCTGGAAAATCTGACAGCGTTTACGCGCGTGCTGGGATACGTTCGTCATTTCCATCCGAGTGACGAAGCGTTCGCGACGGATTGGGACGTCTTCACGGTGGAAGGCGTGCGCATTGCTGAAGGAGCGAAGGATGCGTCTGATCTGGCGCAGAAGCTTGAAACCTTCTTTCGTCCGGTTGCACCCAGTCTGCGAGTGTTCCCAACCGGGAAGCGACCGGGACCGATAGCGGTGTTGATGCCGGGCAATGAACCGTCAATCAAAGCTATTTCATATCGTCACAAGGGTTTCGGGCAAAAAACAGCGCCACCCTTCAACATCTATCAGACGGAACGAGTAATAAAGGACCTGCCCGGTGGCAAAGCGCCCGCGGACTCTCCGGATCCGCTGAAACCTTTCACGGCAAATCTTGAGGGAGGTGTTTCGGTAGCGATGCCGCTCGCGTTGTACATGGACGCCAAGGGGACGCTCCCGCACGGCGCGCCAAAGGTAGCGGGCGATGCGCCACTAGTGAAGTATTCAGGTAACGATCGTGCCACGCGACTGGCAAACATTGTCCTCGCCTGGAATATCTTTCAGCATTTCTATCCTTACTTCGATGCGGTGAAAACCGATTGGCCGCTCGCACTCAAAGACGCGCTCACTGCCGCTGCTACCGACACCGATGAAAAAGCTTTTCTGGGAACCTTCAGGCAAATGGTGGCTAAACTGCACGACGGCCATGGCGGCGTTTACCATGCGAGCGAACAACCGGCTTCCGCCACGCCTGTCGTCTTCGGTTGGGTTGAAGATCGTCTTGTCATTACGCAAATCGCTCCCCAAGGCGCCGGCGAATTACAGCCCGGAGATGTAGTACTCAAGGTTGACGGTAAAGATGCGGTTGCGTTTCTGGCGGAAGCCGAAGGGCTCATTTCCGGCGCGACACCGCAATGGCGACGCCACATCTCCCTCCGAAGACTTAGGATGGGGGCAAAGGATTCTGAACTCAAACTCGAAGTGCAACCGCGCACAGGTAACCCTCGCACTGTGCTCTTACGTCGCGATTCAGAGTCTCTAACGTTGAGAGAAACGCGTCCGCCCCACGTCAGTGAGATCAAGCCCGGAATCTTCTACCTTGATTTAGACCGCATCAAAGACGAAGACTTTAAAGCTATATTGCCGAAACTGGAGCAGGCTCGAGGGATCGTTTTTGATTTGCGCGGCTATCCCCAGGTGTCGCCCATGGTCATTTCTCACTTGATAGATAATCCCGTGGAGTCGGCGCGTTGGCTGGTGCCAATCATTACCGCGCCTGATCGTGGGGGCGTTCCCTCATTCGATGAACGCGGCCGTTGGAATCTCCCGCCGGTAGCTCCTCGACTAAAAGCGAAGATCGCATTCATTACTGACGGACGTGCGATTAGTTATGCGGAGTCGTATATGGGGATCATCGAAGCGTACAAACTAGCGGAGATCGTCGGCGAACCCACCGCGGGCACCAACGGCAATGTGAATCCGTTCCTACTGCCGGGCGACTACCGCGTGGTATGGACCGGAATGAAGGTACTCAAGCACGACGGTTCAAAACATCACGGGGTAGGGATTCAACCGACCGTGCCCGTATCGCGGACCATCCGTGGCGTAGCGGAAATGAGAGATGAGCAACTCGAACGCGCGATCGCTGTGGTAAGCCAGTAACAGATTTGCCTGAGGATCGTATCGTCATCTGATACTTGCGGTTTGACTTCAGTCAGTTACAGAACCCAGCGCGGTAGCGCGGGATCCTTTCGGCTACTCAACATAAAAGCGATTGACCTTTGTCATGCTGGCGGCCTCCAGCATCCCGCGCTACCGCGCTGGGTTCTGTAATTGGCCTGACACGAAACCGCATCAGTACCGCGCGTATCATCGATCTGACTACCAGAACTCTTGCATCTTCACGTCCCCACCCCTGACGAAATTCTTTTGACGATCCGCGCTTTGTTGAAGTAGGGTGATTGTCAGGCCGCCCTATAGCGAGCCTCGACTATTAAACGCTCCAAAGCTCGCCTCACGTTTCCTTCAGAGAAAATAGTTCCAGTCTCAAACAACCATCCCACGTTGCATAGACCATTCCTGGCACTGATTCTTTGCAAACCAGGAGCGAGCTTGATTTTCTGTAAGACGTATCGTCCTCATTACTTCACATCAATCCGAAAAGGAGAAACAGAATGAATAACCATGAACGTGAACTTGCGAAAGCGCAGATCATGAATGCGCCAAAACGCGTCACCTACGTCTGCGCTCTCGCAAACTTACTGGGACTCATTGTGGCTTTGCGAATCCTGCTTCTGGGATCTATGCCGCTTAAAAAATCCGTACTCTTCGCGGCCCTGATGTTCTTCAACTTTTTCCTCAGCGGCATGTCGGTTGTGGCCAAACGTAGTCGCATGAGTTATGTGCTGCTGGTGATGAGCGCGACCCGCTGCGCCGTTCTCATACAGCCTTCAGCTGCTCTTGATGCCAATAACAGGAGAATGGCAATACGACTTGCGCAGGTTTGGCATGGGTATTCTGGGCCTGGCTCAATTCACCCTCATCGTTTACTTCTTTCGAAACCTCTTCTCGAAAGAAGTGATTTCCTACGTCTGGAAACAAACCCCGCCAACCGCACCAGCCTTGTCCGGAGCACAAACTGAGGCTAGTCGTTTCGCTTAACTCTGCAGCGACCTACACTCAATTCCGTAGACTCAAAGCCAAATAACCTGGTTCGTGTGTTTAGTGGATCGTTCTTTTCCGCCCTATTGCTGTTTGGCCAGAGGCTGAGGTTCTTCTGCAATGTCACACCAGCATTTTCGGCAGATCACTGCCCGCTCCGGTCGGTTCAATTCAATGAACTTCGGGATTTCGAATTCTCGTTCGATCAAATCAACAGTTAATTAACTTTTTTACTAGGCGGGTGGCCCCGCCTCTGGTTTTATCGAGAGGCATTGAATTATCAATAGCATTTCCGATTTTGCGATAACAATTCGAGAATCGGCTGCAAATGCGAACAAACCGAGTATTCAAGGCTGGTGTCTCGAGTATATCCGATCCCTTAATCGACCTCCTGGGTCATCTTCCCCTCCTATTCCGGCGGTGGTACGACCCGTATTACTTCAGCGGGTAGATTTCATCGGGCTTTCATTTTCGTGTCCTCCCTAATTCGGCACTTATATTATGCGGGAGACCCACCGGACCCATACTTGAGGATTCGCTCTAACTATGCCCGCTGCCGCAGAACAGTGCCATCTCAAACTTCAAATGCATGTTACGCCGTTACGGTACTGCCCATAATATGGCCCGCCCTGAAGATCCTTCAAACAACTTTGTTGCATCTCCGCCTACCCGATTATTGTTCGCTCAGAAGTAAATAAAGCCCGTCACATGCGGACTCGCCCGCATTGATTAATTTCGCCGCGATACAGGGTCCTATTGAACCACTCTATCCACTCGCCATAATCCACCTTGTCACCTGTATTGATTTGGCCATCTCAGCCGGACTTGTAGTGAGCACGCTCCGTCGCTATCACCACGTTCAATGTACTTCGGCCGCCACACTCCGCATGACTGACGATTGTTGCGCGAGTGAACCGCCACTGCAGCTGGACCACCTGAGATTGCGATATGTCCCGTGGCGTTCCTCATCAGTCCCACCAATTGAACCCACCGAGCAAGACCGCGTCGCCCATCAGTTTGAGCGTGGCGCGAAATCGCTGGCTATATAGGGCAAAGACAGTTGCTCTTAAACCTAGCGATGCGACATGGCCAATGATTTCGGGCCGACGCCAATGTGCCCAGACGGATCAATAACGTTTGCTGGATCAAGATTGGCATATAGGTACTTGTGAAGAGTCGTGATCGGTGAGTAGCTCGCGCCTTCATACGAATCCATGGACCAGAAGCGTCCGCTCGACGGATTCATGTAGCGCGCGCGCAGGTAATAGAAACCGAGGCTCGCATCGAGTTGCTCGCCCGAGTAGAGGTAGTCGTTTGAAGTGGTGCCGGTGCGGGAGATGAGGTTGCCGAAGGCGTCGTAGGTGTAGGTATCGGTGATGGCGGCGGACGCGCTGGTTAAGAAACGCACGGAGCCGTGGCCATCGTAGCCGTAGAACGAAAGTGAGCAGGTAGCTGTGAGTGGTGCGCAACGTTGCGAGATGAGGTCGTGTCCGTAAGTGAATTGTTTAGTAACGGCGCCGGCCTGAAGTTCTTCAACGACCTGGGCGTAGCCGGTGTGGTTGTTGGTGTCGACAAGGTAGTTCGTCGTTACGCCGCCGGCGGTCTTCGCGACGCGGTTGCCGTCACCGTCGTAAACGTAAGTTACAAGTGATGAGTCTTGAGTGATGAGTGACGTGAGACGGTTTTCGAAATCGTAACCATAGTTATTTCCACTACTCCCTTTCGTATTGCCGTTGGCGTCGTAGGTATCGCTGCTGAGTCGATCGTTGGCGTCGTAGGTTGAGTTTTGCGATGACACCCCGGCGACTGAAGAGGTGCGTGAGAGTCGGTTGCCCACGGCGTCGTAGCCGTAGCCAACGCTGCCGTTGATGCCGTGTGTGTCATGAGCGATAGTTTCGTTCGTTAGCCGGTAAAGGTCGTCGTAGGTGTAGTTGACAGTGCGACCGCTGAGCTCAGTGACGGCGGTGCGGTGACCGGCGGCGCCGAGCGTGTAGGCATAACTTGAAAGCGTCGCGACGTTTGTTGCCGAGTTCATCGACGCCAGGCGATTCAGCGAATTGTAGTTGTAAGTGGTGGTGACGCCGTTGGGGTAGAGATAACTCTTCAGGTTTCCAACAGAATCATAACTGTAGCGGGTAACTCCGCCGTTGAGGGCTAACAGGCGGTTGTCCTTAATGGTGTCTAAACGATTCAAGGGGTCATAGGTGTAGTCGACGCTGGTGCCATTAGCGTTTGAAGACCGCGTAGTAAGCAAGTTCCCGCTGTCGTCATACGTGTAGCTCAACGTGCCAAAGGGCGTCTGTTTGCTTGAGAGCCGGTTGCGGCCGTCATAGCTGTAAACAGTCGTCCCGGAAGCGTCGGTCATCGTCGCGCGCTGACCACTGAGGTTGTAGGTGAAGTTGATGGTTGGTTGATTGAGCGACGCATCGGGGACCTTCGACAGAAGCCGCCGCATCACGTCGTAGTTGAATGTTGTGATCTTGCCGTTGAAGTCAGTACGGCTCTGAAGGTTGCCGCCGGTGTCGTATGAGTAGGTTTCAAACTGACCAGCGGGGAGAATACGTTTCACCCGGTGTCCGAGCTGATCGTATTCAAACCGGGTTGTGTGGTTGTTTGCGTCAGTTTGCGAGATTTGCTGGCCCAGTTCGTTGTAAGCATACGAAGTCTCCTGATTCAGCGCGTCCTTCACTTTTTTGAGACGGCCCAAAGCGTCGTAAGTGAAATGCGTGGTCTTGCCGGCCTGATCCGTTTTGGACACACTCCGGCCAAGCGCATCGTAGTCAACCGTGTCGAAGGAACTGTCGGGATAGATGGTCGTTGTGCGACGGTTGTTATCGTCGTATTCGAAAGTAGTGGTGTGAAGCAACGAGTCAGTCATCGTCAACTGATTGCCGTTCGCGTCGTAGGTAAACGTGGTCTCCTCGTTGAGCCCATTTTTGATCCTGGTCCGGTGACCCGCAGCGTCGTAGAAGTAAGTCGTGACATTGCCCCGCGCATCAGTGGTCGTCAACACTTGCCCGCTGGCGTCATAGGTCGTTGAGGTAAACGTGTGGTCCGGATAAGTCGTCTTGGTCAGCCGCCCCAGCTCGTCATATTCAAAAGAAGTGACCCGGCCGGCGCGGTCTTTGCTCGTCAGCCTTCTCCCTTCGGCATCGTAAGTAGTCTCCGTCATGCGCGCCGTCCGGATAATCGGTGCGAGACAGACGGCCCATGTCGTCGTAAGTAAACTCCGTGCGCCGGCCGAGCTGATCAATCGTTACGGCCTGTTGGCCAATGGCGTTGTATTCAACCCGCGTGAATGAACCATCGGCAAAGGTGGTCTTAATCAGCCGGTTCAGCTTGTCGTAAGTGGAAGTGGTGGTAATCGTCTCAGCCTGGCCGACAGCGTTGGTGCGTGTGACCGTCTGCGTTGTCCGATTGCCGTTAATGTCGTAGCTGAAGGTGGTGACGTGACCAAGGGCGTCGGTTTCACTAGTCAAACGACCTGCGTTGTCGTATCCGTACTGGGTCACATGATCCGAGCGCGTCTTTCATCGAGGTTCGCTGACCGGTGAAAATGCTGTAGCCGAAAGTCGTGGTTTTCGAGAGTGGATCGCTCGTGGTCAGAAGGTTTGTGCCGGCGGTGTCGTAGGTGTTGGTAGTGACATTCCCAAGGGCATCCCTCACAGTTAACGGCTGCCGCGCGACGTTGTACGTAATGGTTGTCACATTACCGAGCGGATCGATCACGCTGGTCCGGTTGTCCGCCGCGTCGTAGGTGTAGGTAGTCGTTTTGCCGAGGGCGTTGGTTTCCGTGAGCACATTGTCGAAGGCATCGTAGGTGAACGTCTTGACCCCACCTTTGGCGTCAACCTGCCGCAGAACGTTGCCGCGCTGGTCATACTCGTATCGCGTGGAATGACCCAGGCGATTTGTGATCGTCTCTACGCGACCGGCAACGTCGTGGTCATAGATAAGCGATTTGTTGAAGGCATCCGTCTGCCCAATCATGCGACCTCCGGCGTCATACTGGTTGCTGAGCAGCTCCACGCCACGCGCGTCAGTAATCGAGAGGAGATGATGGTTGGAGTTGTAGGTAAAGGTGGTCGTCTGTTGTTCGCGATCGGTGTAACTCGTCAGATCGCCGTTGACATCGTAAACGTAAGTTTGCGCGTTACCGTTTGGGTCGGTGACTTGGGTGATGCGCCCCGCGCCGTCGCGGGTGAAAGCGACGCTCTGTCCTGAGGAATGGACAATGCCACCGGCGTCCACCGTGAGAGTGTTGCCGTAAGGATCGCGCACGGTGTTAACGCCGGTGCGCTGATCAATGACATAGACAAGACCCTCGGCTGTGGTGAGCCGGAACGTGCCGGTGTTGTAGATGTCAGGATTGCTCTGATTGATGAGATGGACCGGTCCGGGAATGCTGCCCTGCACTGCGACGAGGACATCCGTGGCTGTGGTCGATTCCAGAGTGGCATGCGTGCCGGGTTCGGGCGTGAAGGTCAAGTGGGTAGCGGATATCGGCGCCAGCTGCTGACAACGAATCGCCGTTGACGCGCGGAACTTGAAGACTTTGCCGTCGCCAAATGTGATGGCCACTTTGTGCGGCCGCGAAGGCTCGAGGCAATAGGTCGGAGAGGCGCCGCTGGTTGCTGTCTGATGCCAGCCGAATCCGAGTATCCCAGTCTTTTCGACGCGGGCGCTGCGCACTCCAAGTTGCCAGCCCACGCCAAAATCCCCGGCCCGTTTGTCGCGGCTGTCGTAGCTGCGAATCACTTCGATCGGCAGTCCCGCGACGGGCAAGTTTAGATCGCTGAAGGCAACCTGGAACTGGCCCACCTTGAAGTCTTTGTCGACCAGGACCGCAAGCGATGTGGAGCCAGTCTGACCATACTGATCGGTCGCCCTCAAACGCACAGAGTAGATGCCGTTGAGCATCAGCGTTGTGTCGACCGTTCCGAGTGGGCCGTTGGTTACCGAACCCGTACCGGACGAGACTGGTGTCCAGACCTGATTGGCGGCGCCGTCTTCGGAGTTAAGACTGTATTCCAGGACCCAGGAGCCGTTGCTTACCGATCCGGTCACAGAGGTGGGCTCGGTTAGTTCGTCGCTGTCAGAGGGAGTGCTGATCTCGACAGTGGGCGGTGCGACATCTTCGATCACCGTAATCGTGATTTCGTCGCTGCCGGTCAACGCACCGTCGTTTGCCGTCAGGCGCAAGACGTAGGTGCCCACCGCGCTGAACGTCGCGCCGGTTACCGTGACATTAGGGTTAGTGAAGGTGACAGTGCCAGGACCGCTGACTTTGGACCATGAGGTCGTAACGTTTCCCGCCGGCAGGCCGTCGTCGCTGGCACTGCCGTTTAACTGTGCAGGTTGCGACACCAGAGTTGTTTGATCGACGCCGGCATTTGCCGAAGGCGGCTGGTTCTGTGGCCTCAGGATCACGCCCACGTCAGCGCTCACGAGGTAGGCCCCGTCGCTGGCGTTTAGACGTAAGACATAACTACCGACCGCGCTGAACTGCGCGCTGGTTACGGCGCTGTTCGCATTACCAAACGTGACGGTCCCGGGACCACTGACCTGGGACCAGGTAATTGTGAGCGTGCTGCCCGCGGGCAAGCCGTCGTCTGTCGCGGTGCCATTTAGTGTGACAGTGTCTGCCGGTAGCTCAATCGTTTGGTTTGGACCAGGATCGACTGCAGGCGGTTGATTGATCTGCACGGGCGCCGGATTAACGATGACAGTCACGTCCGCGTAGCTGCTGTATTCCGTGTCGTCCGCAGCCAAACGCAGCATATAAGTTCCGGGTACGCTGAAACTCGCAGAAGTCGCGGCCGCATTAGCGTTCGCGAATGTCACGATGCCCGGGCCGCTGGCCTTGATCCAGTTCACAGACAGACTACTCCCCGGAGGTTGTCCATCATCTGTGACCGCGCCGCTGAGATTGGCAGTCGCCGGCAGCGTGATCGTCTGGTTCGTTCCGGCGTTAACAAGTGGAGCCTGGTTGGCCGGATTAATAATTACCGTGACATCGTCGCTGACAGTTGCCTCCCCATCAGTACTCGTTAACCGGAGAACGTAAGTACCGGCAGTCGTGAACGATGCACCAGAAACCGATGAGTTGGGATTGGCAAACGCAACGACACCCGGACCGGAGACGGTGCTCCACGTGGACGTGACGGTGCTGCCATACGGCAACCCATCATCCGTCGCAGTGCCATTGAGCTTGACGGCCGCGTTGCCGATGGGGCGCAGGGTTACGGAATCGAAGAACGCGTCGTTCGTTCCTCCGCTATTGCGCGTGGCGATCAAGCGCACGCGGATCCAACCAGTACCAAAGGGCACGACTCGCGTGTCTTCAGTCAGGTGCCAGAGGCTGGTTGAAGTGATCTCGCCGGAGTCGAGGGTGGCGAGCGCGCTCGTGTTAGTGGCGTCGCGATACTCGACAATGACGCGCCCGGAATCCGGTGTGGCTTCTACTGCGGAACGCAGGTGGACCTTGAGCTCAAACTGCTGCGTGCCCGCGGCAATGGCTTGCGGCGTAGGCGGCGACATCGACATCCTGGCGCAGCTCCGCTTGTTGAGCATCACTCGCTAAGAAGTAAGCGGTGCCGCGCTGTGGTTCCGGAAAACCCGCGACAGTATTCGCTGAACCCTGCATCCACGAAGTTCCCTGCACTTCGGTCCAGCCAGCAATCTCGCCGTTTACCGGTTGCTCGTCATTGCCGCCATTGAAGATCAGGTTGCCGTTTATGGTGGAGGACTGGTCCGGTCCCGCGTTTGCTGTGGGTGGTTGATTCGGCGGCGCCGAGTTAACTGTGATCTGGATTTCATCACTGCCGCTCAGTTCTGCATCGCTGGATGTCAGACGTAAAACGTAAACGCCTGAGACATCGAATGTCGCGGCCGTGGTCGGAGAGCCGGGATCAACAAAGATAACAGTGCCTGGGCCACTGACTTTGGTCCACGCAAACGTAAGCGTGCCGGTCGGCAGACCGTCGTCCGTAGCTGAGCCGGACAGGCTGACCGGAACAGGGGTGGTTTCGCTCTGGTCCGCACCGGCATTCACAACCGGCGGCTGGTTGGCTGGTCGCCAACCAACGCTGGCCGAATCCAAAGAATCATTGCTGGTCGCGGTGATCAGATCGTGGCCTGCCGTTTGGGCCGTGTAACAAAGCTGTACCTGGCCGAGTGCATTCGTTAGCTGAGAAGACGGTGATTGCGGATGAGCACCCGCAATCCCGAAGCTTACGATCTGATTGTTGACCGGGATATCGTTGTGATCTCTTACGGTTGCGTTCACACAAGTCTGCGCACCAATCGTCGCGTTCTGAGATTTGGGGGCAAGCGTGATGGAGGTTGGCCCAAGCACTGAGGAGAGACAGGCGCTTCCGGGGAATCCGTATGACACATCCAACCCAAAACCGTAAACATAGACGCCGAAGGAATGCGGGCCGGAAAGATTGTGCGTCCCCGCACTGACCGTGAGTTGCGCGCCATACGTACCTGTATTTCCGATCGGGACAAAGGCGGACGCTGGGATTGGTGCGCCATCAAACATGACCGCGCCGATGTCTGATGTCTGCGCGACCACATTGATAAGGTTGGGATTGAAGCCGCTAAGTGAAGTGACGGTATAAGCGCTAAGGTAGTGTTCGAGGGGAGGCACCAGCATCATAAAGGGGTCGCCAAGTCCGTTGTCATACTGGTGGCTGTTTGAGTACTGGGCTACGAGGATCGGATGATCGGAAGTTATTTCGCCGGGGCCTTCCACAATCCTCTCGAAAAACTGTCCCCGGTTCAGCGTGGCGATGCGCGAACTATTGAGAAAGACATTCGTGTTGTTGGTTGCGGCGAGAAAGCGGAAAGTATCGCCCCTGGTCCGGGTGGCGAGCGGCAGAGTTGCGAAGTAAGTGCCCCAGGTATCAACCGGGGGCAATTGCTCTATCACGTAGTCGCAGTAGGAAACCGGCACGGGAATGTTGGCACACCTGTGACCGCCAAAGACCGCAATCGGTTTGTCGGATTGGATGAACGTGCCGCTGAGATCACCCGTTGGGCCAACATCATCGCGAAGCATGTAGGTCTGCCCCTGGTTCAAGGTGATGTTGTAAGGAACACCGGCGGTGCGCGAACCAACAGTCGCCGATGGCGTGATGGTAATGGTGGTGGCGGCTGCCGACGCAACAACGCCAAACTGAGTTCCCTTCAAGACACCACCGTTCGAGTATCCGAGCACGACGTAGTTGTTTCCCAGCGACGCAATCGGCAGCCCAAGGTAAGCGTCTAACGGTGGCGAATTGGTTGTTGAGACCGTAGACGGTAACTGGGTGTTGGGCCACGATGTGAATGCCGCGACTCTCAACCAGGTTGTTATTGGTAACTTCGGTATTCACCTGCACGCGGGTCGTCGAATGCGCGGCTACGGTGAAAGGCTTGGTTATGTTGAGGCCTGGAACAGTAACTGTGCCGGTGGTGGCGACTTCAGCAGAGATGTCGAGGAACGTGCCTTCCTGCGAACCGGGCGCCCGTTCGATATGGTTGCCCGGAAACATCAACCAGAAATCGGTGCCTCTGCTGGGTCGAGTGCAGGTGCGCTGGTTCGAATCCCCCACTAGCAGGCGGTAAGTTGACCCGCCGAGATAGAACTCCTCTTCCGCAAAGGTGGCCGTGGCTGTATTGGCGCCGAGGCCGGCTGCGAAGGTGACCGTCGCTTCGGCAAAGCCCTCGATGTCTGTTACCCCGCTCGCCGAGACGCCATTAAGACCAAACTGAATGATGCGACCTGCCAACGGTTGATTGGCAAAACGGTCTACGAGCCGAACACGCAAGAGCACAGGTTGGCCCACTTCAGGCGTAGCCGTCCCTTGAAACGCGAGACTGATCGGCCGCTTGTTGACCGTGTAGACGGCACTGTCTGACGCACTAGCTCCGTCCTTGTCGGTAATTGTAAGGACCGCCGTGTAAATGCCGGGATTGCTGTAAGCGTGAGTGACTGTGGCGTTTGCATTCGTGCAGTTAGTGCACACCGAAGTCTGGCCGTCGCCGAAGTTCCACTTACCCTGTAACGTCAGTCGATCAACGGGGCTTTGATCGGTGATAGCAGGCACACTGGTCCATTGTTCACCCCAAACCACAGTCTTACCGGCCGGAATATCTACGGTTGGCGTCATATTGAGCACAACAATATTTTTTGTAACCTGGTGATCAACACCGAGATGGTTGCCGATACGCAGCGTGACTGGATATGTGCCGCTATCGTCGAAGCGGTGAAAGCTCTGACTAGTGGCCTGCGTTAGCGTGAAGCCATCTCCGAAGTCATAGCGGCGAGAAGTGTTTGGGTCGGAAAGCAATCGAGTGAGGTCGGTGAAGCGGACGGTCTCCCCGCCTTCGTGCGCAATCATCGGCGAGAAGGCGAAATCTACGCGTGCCGCTGCCACTACGTGATAGACACTCTGTCGCGTGTGGCTAAGTCCGCTGTTGTCGGTGGCTGTGAGAGAAACCGCGTAGTTGCCGGGTGCTGTGAAGGTATGCGTTGGATGTTGTTCGTTGCTGGTCCTACCGTCGCCGAAATTCCATGACCATTCGACGACAGCGCCATCTGTATCCGTAGAACGGTCGGTGAATCGCGTGGTAGTGCCAATTTGGTTTGGGGAATAAAGATGGAAACTCGCTAAACCATAACGCCCGCCACCGCCATAATTGGTCTCCAACAACAAACGGACGTAGCGTGCTTGCACGGGTGCAAGGTAGAAGTCCTGCAACTGTGTTGAGTTGGTCAGCGTCGCGGCGAGTACGGTTGTGAAGGAAGCGTCGGCGCTGTCGGTAGTCGAGACCTGAAGCTCGAAATCTTTCGGGGCGCTGTAGTTGCCATTAGTGGCGATGGCCGGCTGCAATGCCACGTGATGCAGCGTCGCCAGTTCACCGCGCGCCAGGAGCAATTTCATCCATTGGTTGGTGGGTTGGTTTTGAGCAGTCACCCACTGATTGCTCGTATCCAGGTCCAATGCATTCGTGGCCGGCGACTCCTGACTGGAGACTCCTACGAGAGCTGCGCCTCGAGTGGGCGCTGCCAGAACCTCGAGCGTCCGCACACCGATATTTGAGGTGCTATAGGAATTCTTCCAGAAGAATTGCACATACTTCGCATCGATGAACGCAGGGAACAAAAATTCCTGTGGCCCCGCATTGAAAGTCCCCGCCAACGTCCCTGAATAAACAGTCGTGAAAGAGGCATCGTCAGTATTGGACGTGGAAACGCGTATCTCAAAGTCTTTGGGTCCACGCTGTCCATTAGTGAAGTCGTTGACTGGATAAGCTCGCACGCCGTACAACTTGTGCGTTTGTTCATTCGCAAGCGACGTCTTCAGCCATACGTTGGTCGTTGCGCCACCGGGTGAAAACCAGATGCTATTGTCATCGGAATCGAGTGCGGCTTCAGGAGGATTGAAGTTGCTCTGAGTCTGCGTTGACGAACTCGCCAACTGCGCCACACCTTCTGCAATCACATCGAAGGACTGGGTATTGACGACGACGCTTCCGCCGTTGGTAAGGGGCACATACTTGACGTACCGCGCCTGGACTGGACCACCCGGCAGCATGAAAGTCTGTAGACTCGGATTGAGGGCGGCAGTGGCCGTGAGGACTTTAGAAAACGAAGCGTCGTCAGGAGTCGTCGAGGAAACCCAGACTTCGAAATTCCTAACTGCATACTCAATGGTTTGGGAAAACACAGCATGCATGCTCGCGATCTTCACGCCCTTCAGCGTGTGGAGATCCTCTCCGGCAAGTTGAATGACTGCATACGGGCTGGAAGCGAGCGGTGGCGCCCATCCGCCGTTGTTGTAGCTGAGCAGTCCATTCGGAGAGACGTCGCCGCCGGGATAACTGGAGCGGTAAACGGCTGCGCCGTTCGCAATCAAAGCGGGCGATTGCGCCAGGCCCACGCTGTTCTGGCCGCGCAAGGAAATTAGGCTGTCTACACCTTCGTTCACAGCGAAATCCGCTTTGGGTGGCACGCGCAAATCGTTCACGGTGATAGTGATGTCATCGAACGACGTGAGTTCTGTATCACTCGCCGTCAAACGAAGTGCATAAGTTCCCGGCAAACTAAACGATGCGCTGGTTACGGTGACTGCGGGGTTACCAAACGTCACGAGACCTGGACCACTTACCTGGCTCCACACAGTGGCGACGTTGCCGCCACCCGGCAGGCCGTCATCGCTGGCGCTTCCGTTTAGATTTGCATTCGTGAGGTAGTTGATGGTCTGGTCCGCGCCGGCAGTGACGGCGGGTGCAAGGTTTTGCGGAAGCACCACGACGTGCACATCATCGTTCGCAGTCAACTCGGAATCGCTAGCGGTGAGACGCAACACATAAAAACCGGGCATGCCGAACATCGCGGTTGTGACGGTAACGTTCGCATTGCCAAACTCAACAATACCGGGACCGCTAAACTTGCTCCAGGTAGTTGTTAACACGCTGCCCGCCGGTAGACCGTCGTCGCTCGTGCTGCCGTTGAGGCTCAAGATACCTGGCAGGCTGCACGTCCGATCCGGACCGGCGTTTACTGCAGGTGCACGGTTCTCCGGCTGAACTGTAATGACTACTTCATTGCTAATGCTCAGTTCACCGTCGGTTGCCGTAAGGCATAAGACATAAATGCCTGGCGCAGAAAATGACGCGAGCGTTTCACTCGACACCGAATCTTCAAAAGTAATCGTTCCCGGACCGCTTACCTGCGACCACAAACTTGTAAGCGAGCCGTCCGCAGGCAAACCGTCATCGGTCACCGTTCCATTGAGGGTCGCCGTGCGCGGCAGCGCGATAGTCTGATTCTGTCCCGCGCTAACTGTTGGCGGTTGGTTCTGTGGCTCGACCGTGATCGTAATGTCGTCACTGTCTGAGATTTCGCCGTCGCTGGCGGTCAGACGCAGCACGTATGTGCCTGACGCGCCAAAGCTGGCGACCGTCTGAAGCGAATTGATATTGGTGAAAGCGACCGAAGCCGGATTGCTTACGACGCTCCAGTTCGTCGTCAAACTACTGCCGGTGGGTAAGCCATCGTCCGACGCGGTGCCGTGCAGGGACGCAGTATGTGGCAGCGTCAGGGTTTGGTCGGTACCGGCATAGACCGCCGGCGACCCGTTTTGAGCTTCCCTCTTGACGTTGATACTGACCGTTGCTTCATTGCTCGCAGCGTCCACGGCGCGCGCCGTTATCTGGTTATCGCCCACCGACAACAGTACGCCGGCGATTGACCATGTGACGTTAGTCGGATTGAGTGTCGCTTCGACGCCGTTGACATAGACGTGGGTGACGCCTGACGCAGGGTTGCCCGCATCAGACACTGTGCCGCTGACACTGATCGTCTCTGCTGTCGTAATGGTGTCGTTTGCAGGTGTGGTGATCGACAATAATGGCGGCGCCGTATCTGCCGGCGCGCTGACACCAACGATATTGATAGTCAGATATGAACCGGGATTGCTGGTGAGACGCACTTCCAGCGTATTGGTGCTGTTTAAAGTGACGGTGCGATCGAGAGCTGCGACATTCTGGTTCAAGTCGCTTGGAACCAGAATTTCCTTGCCGTTCAGTTTTATCGTCGCACTGGAGACGCGGTTTGCTCCGTTCGGCTCCCCGTTTTGGAGGTGCAGCGTGTAAGGCGAGGTGATTCCCGCCGGCAAAGAAAACTGTTCAAGATATTGATTGGGCGCGCCCGTAGTGCGATCGAAACGCCGCGGTCCAAACGTCGTGATGGTGCTGCCAGATTGAGCGGGCCACACCGCTCCAATCACCTTCCCGCCGTTTAGCGTGAAGCTGTCTGCGATAACCTGGCCGCGCACCTGTGACGTACCGTGCAAGGTAACTACGCCGTTATAGGCGCGCACCATACCGGATACCTGGCTGCTGCCGTTTACTTTTAGGGAAGAACCAAGGACATTCAGATGAACATCGCCCGGCGCCGTGTAACTACCGAGGACTACTGCTCCGCTGTTGATAGTCAGATTTTCCGATACGTTGATGGTAACCAGACCAGTCGCCTGCAAACTCGCGCTGCCGTCCAGATTGAAAGTGTTGGCAAAGTTGTACGTACCGGCGGTGAAGTTCAGGCGGCTGTTGCCGTTGACCGTGAACGTGCCGTAATTGCCCGGAGGCACGTGTACCGTGAGACCTGACCTGGTGACGCTCAGATCGCGTACCGTTTGCCAGTTACCGATCAATGCAATGTCGGATTGAGAGCTTACGGTGATGCTGCGCGTGCCTGCCGCTCCGGGAACAGAAGACGGGAAGTCAGACGGCAACGGAGCCGCATCCGTTTGCGTATGGATCTTCCCAGGAAGGGTGATTCCACCTGACAACGTGAGTGAATAGTTGGGCAGGGCAGCGCCGCCACTGCTTACGACGCCTCCATGTTGAGCGGCACCGTTTAATTGAATCGCAGGCGTGCCCGGGAGAAAAATGTCGCCCCAGATTTGCGGACTCCCGCCGATGGCAAACGATTCACCATGCAGCACTCGGAGCGATCCTTCGATTCGTCCACTCGAAATCGTAGGACGCCGGCGCGAGATCACCGCATCAGTCAGCGTGTCTGTCTGCGTCGTAACCGTAGCGGGGGCCTCGGCGTCGAACACGGCAGGCATTACGCTTCGAACATGCTTTGCCAGCCAACCTGCTCTTGATATTTCAGGCGCTGAGATCTCTTCCGTTGGTCCAGGGGAGGCATTGCTCGGGACCCGTCCGAAATTAGGCGCGACGCTCTGGCAAAACAACGTCCACACGATTATCAAACAGAGTGTTGCGCGCGCGTGACGGGCAACTGCGCCGATGATCGACGCGAGACGTTGTTTGTTTGAAGGTGTGTCCTGGCGTGGGAGGGAAACACGGGTATCCATAGGCGACTCCTGGACTACGATTGGTGCCGATCGCATTCCAGATGGAGAGCAACTCAATCGCGGAACTACGATCGACGAGGGTCATGCGTAACGGTGCGGCCGATGGACTAGGGGTGAAATTAGAAACTTTGACGTGGCTTAGGGTGTGAGTCGCACGTAAACAGAGGATTGAAATTTACGCGGCGGAATCTAGGCCACGTGGAACGCGTCTGTCAATAGAAATGCCGGCGAGGGTGGAAATCGGTTTTTGAAAAGATTTTTGCATCGCGACGCTTGGTCTCGCTGGGCAGTAGCCCGACCGTTAGGGGTCGACGATTAGGGGGCAGCAGCCCGACCGTTAGGGAGGGCGTAGAGGTTAGCCAACCGGCGCCCTCCCTAACGGTCGGGCTACTGCCCCGCTATCGTGCGGCCAACCCACACCCCGAGGTAGTAATGACTACATCAACACGGAGTTCGCTGTACCAGATCGCGGGGATGCTATTCTGTTTGTTAGGACGTCGAAACGGTATAACCAGTTTTCAATAATTAAAGCGGAGAAGAACTCATGAAGCGAACACTAATTCTCGTGTTGGCCCTCGCGTTTGTCTCGATTGCTAACGCTCAAACCAAACCATCTCATCGAAACGAGAAAGTCGAGAGCGAATTAAAGAAGCTGGTGCGGCAATGGGACGCGGCGACCGTCAAACGCGATGTGAAAACTCTGGACCGCTTGTTAGCTGACGAATTCACCTTGTCGGGAACACCCAAGGCCGGCTACCTGGCATTTATCGGTTCCCCTGAAACTATAATCGAGTCGGCCGTTAGCGATAATTTTGATGTGCGCGTTTATGGTGATATGGCGATACTGATTGCCAACGACACGATCACCTCACGCAAGAAGGACGGGACCAGGGTCGTTGAGGTGTATCGATATATCGATGTCTGGGTCAAGCGTGACGGTCGCTGGCAATGCGTGGCCACGGAGTCGTGTGAAATAAAGAAGCCGTAGAGATCTCAATCGATCGGAATCTGAAGCCGCTCAAAAACAATTGGCCGCGCAGTGCCGTGCCAAATACACTCCCTCGCGTGCCTGCAGTTCCGGAACATTCCTGCCGCGGCGGTGTCTAACTTCACCGTAATTTTTCCAAACTCTCCGACTGAAATGAGCAACGACGATGGCTCTCACGCAGCCTGTTCGTCACCCGCGATTTTCCTCAAACCTTCTGGACCGCGCAGGTGGCTTTGTTTTACTACTTTCGCGTGACTACGAGATTCAGGCTGTAACGGAGGACGCTTCGCTCGTTTACGTTTTGATTCGACACAGATAGGAAAACATGGAGCTTCGGAATATATAGAACGCGAAGCCTAATTTAATCGTATCCTTTGCAACATCTTCGAATCAGCGAGGTGAGCAATGTACTGTCCTCAATGCAGCCAGGAGCAGGTTTCCGAGCATGTGCGATTTTGCTCGCGCTGTGGTTTTCAGCTCAATGTAGTCAAAGAGCTGCTCGCGGCCTATCCGCCTATTCCGCAGGAGACCGGAGCTTCAGTTGAACGTGAACTCCCTCGCCAGCTAGATGTAAACATTGGCGCCACCTTAATGTTTCTTGGAGCGGCGCTCGCAATGGCTTCTTCAAGAATCATTAGTTCGGGTCCTCCGACGGTTTTCATTGGCGCTACTCTGTTGGTGCTTACCCTCGTCCTCATAAACGTGCTGCTGCTCTCGCGCCCTTTGTTGCTGTTGCTCCATAAGCTATTCCCCGCCGAAGGCGCGATCGCTCCGCGGCGCAGCGATGCAAACCGGGGCGCCATCGCCATGTACATCGTGATGTTGACCTCGACGTTTGTGGCGATGTTCTCAGGCGCGGACATGCGCATGCCTTTCCTGCTCATCTCCGTTTTGTCCTTTATCATCACCCTCGCTCTTACAAACGTTTTTCCGAAGACGTTTCATAGGCTCTTCGCCGAAGACGCTCCGAATCGAGATGACATACCCAGCGGCAATGCATACGCGCCTGCTTTACCGCCGCCGCAAAGTATTCCGATCTCGAGCTCACGGGTAAACACGGCCGAGATGGTCCAACCAGCGAGTATCACGGAACACACCACGAACCTTGCTTGATCGGCGCTGAAGATTTTGGAGGGGAAATCCTCAGGGGGACGGCGGCGACAGGTCGCCGAAGACCAAAGCGGTAACAGGTTACCGCACTCCAAAACGCTACCGCACTCCACGTTACCATCGGGCAACTTCTCATCAGTGCCACTTCGTTGTAAATTGAATCTCGCTCGTTAGCACCACTCAATTCAGCCATCCAAGGGAGCCGCATGATCAAGGGGACTGACTATGAAATCCGGCGCACGGCCACGGGCCTGGGGTACTTTGCGCTAAAGCCAATTCCAAAAGGAAAACGCATCATCGAATACACCGGTCCATATCTTCCAAACGAAGTGGTCGATCAGAGATCGGGAAAATACTTCTTCGGGGTAAATTCGAAATGGTCGATCGATGGTAGCCCGCGCAGCAATATCGCGCGTTACATCAATCACTCATGCAGACCCAATGCGGAGGCAATAATTACCGGACGGCGGGTTTGGATTTGGTCACGAAGAAATATTAAACCGGGTGAAGAAGTGACGTATGACTACGGTAAGGAATACTTTGAAGACATCATTCAGCCGATGGGATGTAAGTGTGTGAAGTGTAGCGAAAAGCAGTGAGCGGTTGGCAGTGGGCGTTAGGCGGTGGGCGGTGAGTCAATGGTCAAGGGAAAGCAGATTTTCCATATATCATTTTCCATTTTTCATTTGTCATTGCTGGAATAGTTCACTTGAGGCCCGAAGTTTAGGTTCATTTTGAGGTTGCACATGGCAACGACAAGCTGAAGCTTGAACTCTGAACTGCGCGCCTTCCCCTAGCGAGCAATGACAAATGAGAAATGGAAAATCTGCTTTCCCTTGCCCATTGATTGCTGAGCGCTCACTGCCCACTGCCCACTGCCCACTGCACACTTTCCTCCGCCCACTTCTCAATAATTCGTCAAAATCTCATCAGGCGCGAAGCCCATTTGGCCCAGGCGGCCGCGGGTTTGTTCGATCATTTCCAAAGAACCACAGATAAGCGCAACCGGAGATTTCAAATCCGGCAGCACGTTGTCCAGCAATGACTGCACATAACCCGTGGGCCCCGACCAGTCGTGCCCGTCAGGCCTTGAAATCACCTGGCGCAATTCAACGCCGGCCTCCTCCCAGCTCTCAGTCTCGTCTCGAAAACAAAAATCATCCGGCGTGCGGGCGCCGTAAAGCACAACTGACTGTCCGAAGTCAGCCTTTCGTTTCAGCACGTGACGCAATGCTGAACGCAGGGGCGCTACTCCTGTGCCCATCGCCACAAACACCAGGTCCTTGCCTTTCTGTCGATCAAGGTCAAACCCGTGTCCGGCGACATTCATCAATTCAATTCGTTCGCCAGGCTGCATATCGAAGATCAGATTGCTGGCTCCCATCTTCTGTTTCACCAGCACTTCAAGTTCCCTGTCTTCCGGCGCACCGGCAAACGCAAAATAGGCGGGAGCTTCACCAGGAACAGACAACACAGCAACCTGCCCGGGAATAAACGACACTCCGTGAGACTCGCGCGCGCCCTCGGGCATTAGGTCGAACGAGCGAACGCCGCGCGCCTGGTCGCGAACCCTTGTGATAATTAGAGAAGACAACGATTGATGGTCCCCGGAAGAAATTTTTGTTTGCGCCTTCGTCAGTTTAACCCCCGAAGCATTGGTGGGCATAAGGCTTGAAGGGTCTGGTACTGAGGCAGTTTCATAATTACAGAACCCAGCGCGGTAGCGCGGGATGCTGGAGGCAGCGTGCATTACAAGGATTAACTACAGAGTGTTAAGTAGCCTCTAGGATCCCGCGCTACCGCGCTGGGTTCTGTAATAAGCTGCATGAGTCAAGCTGAATTCAGAGGCGTTCAGAGTACAAGCTTTAGCTTGCGTTGTTGCGAAAGAGGCATCCTGAAGTTTAGCTGGCAAGGCGGGGAAAGAAGCAACCTGAAGGTTGTACTCTGAACACCTCTTGGCGCATCAGGCAGATCATCTGCAAACAACTCTGCAGGTTTGCTATCCGATTGTGCCCCGGCTGGTGATACAATGCCGGGCAACTCCTCGGAATTAACTTAGTTACCTGCGATCAAGCCATCATGAAACATTCAAAATTTTTACAAATCCTGGCTACGCTTTTCGTTTGCGGGCTGGTGTTAAGTTTCACCTTCATTGCTACGGCACAGTCTGGTAGGCGTGCGACGAAACCATCGACCGTTCCTCCTGTCGCACCAACGCCTGAGCCGGCAACGCCAAAGCCTTCGCCGGAGAAACTTGCTCCTCTCGCCGTCTTGCTCGTCGGTATGGATCGAACGGACGGCTTCTCACGAATACCGTTGAGTGCAACCTCCGGCGTCCTGGACAGTTGTATCGATCGGCTTAATGATTCGGCTTCGGTGAAGGTAGTAAGAGAAAACCAACCCATGGGACGCGGCGACGCCGTTAAGAAAGCAAAGTCAGGAACAGAGGGTCAGCACGTTGTCTGGTTACACGTCGCGCTCGACAGGTATGACTCATCGCAGGGCGCGAACTCTAACATCAATAATGTGTTTATTGAATATATTGTCTTCGCTCCGACAACCGCGAAGGTAGTCACGTCAGGCCGCACTTATCCCCAGGCGTATCGCAACAGGAGTGTGATACCTACGACGAGAACCGGTGGACTGTACGGAGACTACATGTATAACCAGGCAGCAAAAGATGCTGCTGAGCGAATTCTTGCGGCGATGCACTTTCAGACGCGGCCACTGCCAGGTTCGTAAGCGACATAGAACATATCCCGGTGCTTGAGGCCTCTCCTTGGAGTGCGCCGCCTTGTCGGCGCTTTGGCCTGCTGCGACTTGGTCGCAGCCTCGTTTCGCAATATTTATTTAAAGCATGGGAAGGATTCTTCCGCAGAGTCGCGGCGCCAGACCGCCGCTGGCCAAAGCGCCGACAAGGCGGCGCACTCCAAGGAGAGGCTTCACGGTTTTGTATTACGCCGTGGTGTGAAGATCGTTATCAGAGTAGAGCGCATCGATCACGTCATGGTATTTCTCATCCACCACACGACGTTTAACCTTCATGGTTGGCGTCAGCTCACCGCCATCGATCGTCATTTCATTTTCCAGCAGTGCAACCTTTTTGACGCTTTCATACTGCGCCAGCTCGCCAGTAAGTGAGTCCACTTGTCGCTGAAAGAGATCGATGATTCGCGGGTCCTTACACAACTCCGCGCGGCTGCCTGCCTTGATGCCTTTGAGTTGAACGTACGAGTTCACTCGTTCCCAATCGGGCACGATTAAGGCCGCTGCAAACTTACGTCCGTTGCCTATCAAGACGACCTGACTGACAAACTGAGAGCCTTTAATCATCTGTTCGATTGGCTGCGGCGCGATGTACTTGCCGCCTGACGTCTTAAACAGTTCCTTCTTACGATCCGTTATGCGCAGGAATCCGTCTTCATCAAAGGCGCCGATGTCTCCCGTTTTAAACCAGCCATCAGCGCTCAGTACCGCGTCAGTCTCCGACGGCTTGTTGTAGTAACCACGCATCACGTGTGGACCACGCGTTTCAATCTCTCCGTCGGCGGCGATTCGCACTTCGACGTTTGGAATAGGTTTTCCCACAGTGCCGATGCGGTTGTCGTCCACTCTTCCCGCGGTGATAACAGGCGAGGTTTCAGTCAACCCGTAACCCTGGACGATCGGTAATCCCGCCCCGATATATATGTATCCCAGTTCTTCCGGAAGCGCCGCGCCACCCGAAACCAGCAAACGAATTCGTCCACCAAGGGCCGCACGCATTTTTGAAAAAATTAACTTGTCGGCAATCTTATGCTTTAAACCCAACCCGGCCGGAATCTTCTGGTGACTAACCGACAACTTCGCAAACTCTTTGCCAACCGCCACGGCCCAGTTGAGAATGGCGACATTCATCTTGCCTTTTTCGGCAGTTTTCTCTTTCACACGAGCAAAAATCTTTTCGAATATTCGCGGCACGCCCACGAATATGGTGGGTCTCACTTCGCGCAGATTCGCCCCAATCATTTCCAGAGACTCGCCGAAGTAAACCGCCATGCCGTGATACAGATACATATACATGGCTACTCGCTCGAGCACGTGTGACAAAGGCAAAACTGACAACACGCTGTCTTCTCTTTCAAACGAAAGATGGGCCGACGAGTCGATCAGATTCGAAACCAGGTTGGAGTGCGTGAGCATCACACCTTTGGGTTCGCCGGTCGTGCCGGAGGTGTAAATGATCGTGGCGAGCTCGTCAGGCGAGATTTCCCGTCCCAGATTCTTGAACGTTTCAGGCTGCTCTTGTGCGAGTGTGGCGCCGTGTTGTTCCAGCTCCGCGAGGGAAATTCCCTGCACGTCCTGGCCCGATGTTGGTTCGATGAAAACGATGTGCTCCAAGGCGGGGCACTCCGAAACCACCTGTTGAATTTCTCGGAATTTTTCGATACTCGAAACGATCAGGACACGAGCGCCAGAGTCTCGCAGAATGTAGCGGACTTGAAAGGGAGTCAGCGTCGGATAGATGGGGACATCGATTGCCCCGGCAAACAGGCAACCTGCATCGCTCAATGTCCATTCAGGCCGGCTCTCTGAAAGCAGGGCCACACGATCTCCGGGCCCGACACCCAACGATTTCAGACCGCAGGCAACGTGTTGAATGCGCTGCAGCAATTCGTCAGATGAAATAGGAACCCAGCAGCCGTCGTGCTTGTAGTTAACCGCGTCAGGACGGTTGTGGGCGCGCACCGCGTGCTCAAACACTTCAACCAGCGTTGCCGGCTCATTGGGATTGAGTGGCACGCGCTCCGCCTTTTTTATTTTCGATTCCATTGGGGGTTGGATGATCTCACTTCGTGGCTACTCCGTTTAGAAAAATGTCCAGCACTTGATCCGCCATGGGCGCGAGTTTGTACCTGCGCTTTGACAGGATCCAGTTAGTCGCCATCTCGTCCAGGGCGCCAAAAAGCACTTTCGCAACCACTTTGGCATTTAGTTCGGCGCGAAAGACACCCGCCCGCTGGCCTTCCTCGAAAGTGGTCCTGATCAAATTGAGATACTCAGCGAAGCCGGCCGCTGAGAACTCCTCCATAAACTTGGTGGAGCCCCGCAACTCAACCTGAAAAACGACGGCGAGATCTCGATCGGACCCGACGCGCTCGAGGTGGAGATGGGCAATGCTTCTCAGCTTCTCACGGGGGTCGGAGATTCCCTGCAACTCCTTGTTACCGGCAGCGATAGCTTCTTCCATGCTGCGGTCGAAGATTGAATGCAGAATCTCCTCTTTGCTTTTAAAGTAGAGATACACAGTGCCGTCGGCGACGCCAGCTTCACGTGCGATATCGGCGACTTTGGAGTTGAAGTAGCCGTTATGAGCGAAGACGCTGATGGCGGCGCGCAGGATCGCCTCACGTTTGTCGGCGACCACAGGGCGATCTGAATTTAGTGAACGTGCGGCCCTCATAGTTTCTTATGAATGAACAATCACTCAGTGGCCGCTAGCGTACAGTAGTCCAATGTCCAAGTCCAAAGTCAGAGGTCGGAAGGCAGAAGCCAGAATTGAGAATTCAGAATTCAGAAGTTCTAATTCATCTTCAGGGACATGTGAATAGTTAGAGGTTGGGAACGATGCATGCCTTTTAGGAAGCACCTGTGAATAGTTAGAGGTTGGGAAGGAGGGCATGCCCCCGCTCTTCGCTGATTAGCTCTTTGTAAGAATTTGAATCAGGAACCTTCAGCGGTCCGCGCTGGTTACTGAGGACTAAACTTTAATGATTTAACTTGCGGGAGGAAGAGCGGGGACATGCCCTCCTTCCCAACCTCTAACTGTGCACTGGTGCTTCCTGAAGTTGACCAGAATTCTGACTTCTGAATTCTGAATTCTGAATTCTGATTGTCCTTCTGCCTTCTGGCCCTGGACTACCCGCGCGGAGTCTTTCGTTCGTCTGGTTCTTTGGGCGGGTTGTCAGCTCTTCCCTCAGCCAGAAGATCGTTGGCGAGTTTTGCGCCGGCCGGTGTTTTGATTAGAAACTCCTGAGTCGGAAGAGGAATCTCGATGTCTCGCTCGCGGAAAAGTTTTTCAATACGGAAGTTGATATCGCTTCTGATCTGCGGGTGACGGTTTGGATGCCGCGTCCAAACCAGCAGACGGAAGTCGAGCGAATAGCCTCCGAAACTCAAAAACTGCACCTTCGGCGGCGGATCGGTAAGCACTCGATCCACACCTTCGGCGGCCAGGAGCAAAGTCTCGGTAACTTGCTGAACATCGGAATTGACTGCAACGCTGATGGGGATCGGGATGCGCGCGCGCGGATCGCCGTAGGACCAGTTGATCACACGCTGACTGACAAGTTTGGAATTCGGCACGATGATCGCGATGCGATCGTTTGTGATTACTGTCGTCGTACGCAAATTAATGCTTTGCACGTCGCCTTCGTCCTCGCCGATCGTTACCCGATCGCCGACACGAACCGGCCGTTCAAAAAGCAATATGAATCCGGAGGCAATGTCCGCGGCGATGTACTGCAAACCAAAACCGATGCCGACCGAAAGAGCAGTAAAAAGCACTGCCAGAGTTGTGAGGTCCACCCGTAGCGCAATTTGCAAAAACAGCATGACGCCGATCGCGGTGACCACATACTTCGTCAGACGCCCGATGGTGTAGCCGATTCCCGGATCGATGCTGGCGCGTTTCGCGATGCGGCGTTCTAAAAGAGAGCTTAGCCAACGCGAAATGATGATTGCTAAAGCGAGGATGATCAGTCCCTGCACGAGGGTCGCAAGCGAAACCTCAATCCTCCCGAAAGTGAAGCTCTGGTTGATGTAGCGCCAGGCCCTCTTAAACAGTCCATCCTCCTCCTGCCAGAGCAGGAGCGCGACGCCGAGCTGAAGGTTTATGAAGAGTTGCATGTCCAACTTTAAGGTGTCTAAGATTTAGCGCGAGCCTCGATAGTATCACGACAATCCGATGACTTATCGTGGCCCACGTGTCGGACATCTCGTTGCCTGGGGCGATTACAAACCTAGGAAGCCGGCAAGTCCTCATTTGAAGTTGTCGTTAGCTGGGATAGCCCACGCTCCACGAACCAACTTAAGCATCACGAAACACAAGTCCAGTTCGTGGAGATTCGTGTGACTTCGTGCATCGCTCTTTCGAGTAACCTCAAGATTCGAGTTCTTATGGCGGTAGTGGTTCTCACTTCGAACTGCTGTCCTTGATGGCTTTGCACAAAAAGTTGTTTTCAGTCCGCGACAGCGGACGAATGACAATAGCCCAGCAGTTCACTGCTGGGATCAACGGACCTGAGGACCTAGTCCGTGAAGCGGACGGATGAATGATAAGAGCCATGTTATCCACACTTCAGTCGTCCGCTTCACGGACTTAGACTTCCGGTCGCGCTCCACCCAGCAGTGAACTGCTGGGCTATTGTCATCCGTCCGCTACCGCGGACCAGGATTTGAAAGACTTTTTTGGGCAAAGCTGCCCTTGATTATGATTTTCTTGCAACCAAACAAGGCCTCGCCAAAAACTTGACTTTAGTACCGCTCAGTCATAACTTTCGCATCGCACTCTAATAACACCCTGGCTGTCTTCTCACGAGCTGCTCTCATTTTCGCATTCGCGCAGAACCCAGCCTCGAAGCTGTAGAGCGCCCCAGTCCTCCCTTAAAGAGGACTTCACCTGGCCGATCATCAATTTCGGAACTCTGGGAACAGTGACCTCCGACTCACTTCGTTTCCCTATTCCTGACGCTTCGGCACAACTGACCGACTACACCTGCCATGAACAAAGAACACTTCCACGCCATGCTCGGGAGCCTTTCGGGCCGTTTGACTACTGGTAGTTCAAGCGAGGAAAGAGAGATACAAAAGGCCAACCGATTACTATCTCGCTCGCTTGTCCCCGAAGACGTCCAACAGCTGAAGGCCAGCAGCTTCGCATTCGAAAATGCCGACCTTTTCGCAAGTGAGAAGGTTTCTGAAGAGCGCGAGTATTCATTGCACTCTGTCCTGGAAAAACAGGCAGACGCCGAGCCCGAATATCGTGCCTTCGTTCGAGAAACGCCGGTACGCAGCGCGCAGCTTCATGCTTCCGTACCGTCATGGGCAGAGGGCGCGCGGGTAGAGCAAACTATTGGACCATTGACCAGCCTGGACGGACGCCAGTTGTGGTTCGACTTTTTCAGAATTGAAAAGCTCGTTGCCCTTTACGTTCAAAACCAGCCAAACCCCGTATTGCTTTTCAAAATAAGATCCGGGATTCAATTCATCAGCCCCCTTCTACCTCCGACCGCGCAAGCCGCTAGTTCATACAGCCTGCCGTCGGGAAGCATTTGGATCCATTCACAGCTATTTGCCGCCAACGCCCCTGCCGGCTATTACACGGGTCTCACGATCAAAAGTGGTCTGATCACGATCAGCATCCCGCCTCAGACCATCAATGGAAAACTTACCGCATCGCCTAACGCGGTCGTTACGGTAAAGCTGCAACTCAGTCAACCCGGGGTGACCGATGCTGATCCCTCGAGCCCTTACGGGGTCGATGCTCGTAACGCGTCTTTGCAGTTACCCGCGAGCCTGTCTTTTCATTTTTCTGGCGCCGGCCGCACCCTTGATGAAATTCCGAACGCACAGTGGGACGTCTTCGGCCACATAGCCTCTTTTGAGTGGAACAAACAAGGTGCCCCCACCTATGACAATGTCATCAACCGGATCCTGATTCCATTCAAGTGTTCCCGGGCAGACTTTGAAATCGCATCCAGCAAGTCACCGTTTCATACGTTGGCAGGTGCAGCGCCAATCAAAAAGAGTGCCTGGGCGCTCACGTCCGCGCCGATAGACATTCTCCATCCCACGGCTGCCGCCGGGATTGGCGGATTGTTGATTGCTTGCGGCAAGGGCCTGACCAATGAATGGAAGGGACTCGATGGAGGGCAGCTCAATCTTAATCAGCCCTTGTTGTTGGCCGAACCGGGCGCCATTGCGATGTCAGACTTCGGCGCGGGAAACATTTTCGCGCAACAAGTTTTCCAGTTGTGGAAGGACGAACAGAACCCTTTCGGCACTTCGGTGGCGATCACTTATCCGCAAAGCACGCCCTTCTTTTATTTCACACACGCCAATGGGAATGAAACTCTCATGGTCCTGGGCCATGCCGATGTGCAGACCGATCGTCCCGTAACGGTCGCGGGCGAGGCCCTGGCAATCCGCTCGAAGAATTCGCTTTTGATCCTTTCGGCAAGTAAGTCTATGCGGCTGATTTACTTGTTTGACGAAAACATTCTGGTCGACAGCATCGATTTAACTGTTAAGCCGCCAATCTTGCCCAAGCCAATAGCTTTAGCGCTGAAGAACGCGCTGTTTAAAGTGACGCCGGTTAACAGCTGTGTTTTGTTTGGCAGGTTAGACGAAGACTTCGTGAAAGTTACCAAGGGTCTCCTGTTCACAGGTTTTGGTGTGTTTGCCTACCTTCCCACTTTGCCCGATCCTTACGCGGCCAATCTGGGGGCCTTAAGATTTCAATTTCGTGGCCGAGACGATCGCCTCAATAGCATCGGCGGCACGGTTTGGCTCTGGCTAATTTGCCTGGTCAAGTGGGAACCGGCAAACGCGGAATTTGATGACGTAGAAGTGTCGTTTCACTTCGCGCCTCTGCAGGGGCAGGGCCAACAAACGACGTCGGAGGCGAATACCAGCTCGACCATAACGACTGAAGGGGGGCAACCGGCACTCGATTTTCGCATTGCAGGATCAACCGAGGCGCCGGGCGAAACCCAGGTTCATCGCATGGCGATGACCGGTCATGGGCTGCCCGACTACGGTGAGATCTGGGACAAAAACGCACGCCTCCCCCAGGACTATTTTTCGTTACTGGATGTCAGCACTAACGCCGACCTGTTTGGCATTAGCTTCGGCACATTCGGCGAGCGAAACATGTTAATGGTAAGGACCCACACGGCGAACGACCAGGCCCAGGATCCGTCTGGTTTTCCGTTGCAGGTGAAAGGCATGGACGTGGTCAGTCGCGGCAGCAATGTGCGCGCGTTCACCGTTCCACCAATTTCCTGGGAGCCGGTTTTCAATCTAACTGGACCGAAAAGAGCGGGCGATCCTACGGAAGGATTCAATTATTACCCTGATGATGGCGGCCCAACTCGCATCTTCAACACCGGAGTGGACCAGGTCGCTCTCGCTCCAATTCCCCTTACCGACTACCTGGTAGAGACCTTCGAAGACAACGACAACTTTGCTGCTTTGGCCAGCTTCACTTTGCCGTTTGGTTTGCGGGCCCTGGCTCTACTGCAGAACGATTATGAGTTCAACAACCAGAAGCGGCTCGGCACAAAGCTGCTTATGGACCCAAGGCATTTCTCTGAAACACTCAGAGGCGGTCGACAGCTCGAGATGTACGCCGGCAACCCGCTCGTGCAGGGCGAAAGCAAGATGTTTGTGGGCTGCACCATCCAGGAAAACAACGTCCTGGAGATGGACGGCAGTGCTATGGGCAACAGCACTTTGGGCGCGAGTGTGACTGAGATCTTCAATCTCGAGTTTATGCCTAAGGATCCCACCGACATTCTGCGCCAGCGCGGCGTGCCTCTGACTCGAATGGATCTGAGCGGTTACGGCGCCAGCATTTTCAGCAACTGGCTGAACCCCAAGGCAACCATTGCCGCCACCAGTCAGGCTAAGTTTGATGTCTTCGTCGGCCGTTGCTCACACGAGGTTATCCAGGTCAAAAGCATTCTTTACCCGTGGGGCATCAGGGTAGTGCGCACGATTACCCTATTTCGAACGTCAACCAATTACGTCTTCCGTCATGACAGCGGCTGGAAAGCTGAAAGCGATGGCAAATACGACTTTGGGTTTTATGTAAACATCGCCCAGGGCGACGGCACTCTTAAGCCGGAGTTTAGATCCAGCCCCTTTGAGATACATCCCGGAGTCGTCAAAGGCCTCTACAACGTCAAAGAGATCATAGAGACAGAAGATATCAAGCCGTTCGAGGGACCCCTGGTCCTCAAACCAGGCGACAAGTTTGCCGATGAAGAAACAGGCGAGGAAGCAACATATCCTCCGGGTCCCGGCAATCAACTCGCGAGTACGTACAAACTGTGGCCGGTCTATTTCAATGCGGACGTGGACATTGAGAATCCGGTAAGCGGTTTTGTTGTCAAGGATGGATCAAACAAGAAGCTGGTTCCGTCCAAGGGAATTCTCGGTTTCGTGCAACTAGCTCCGCGCGGTTTCCCCATACCCAAAGAGCTGTTTCGTGAACTAATCAAAAGCCAGCAAGGTTCAATTGGAGGTCCAATCGACACTGTTGTTGATATCGGCAACAGCAATCAGCAAATGCGGTTGAACCGCTTCGACGTCAGCAACTCGGTCAAATCAAACGGCACCGATCCGATATTCGTGGCTTCCGGTCGCGGCAATGTGCTGTTGCCCAAGGACGGTTCGTGGACTTTGGTTAAGCACGAACACGGCCTGGGTGAAATCAGCCCGGTGCCGCAGGATCTGAGCGTGCCTCTCATCCGCATCGGCCGGCTCATAAGTCAAAACGAGCAACTAGTTCTCGAACCTGGAGAACAACTATTGCGCATTGCAAATCCCACTGAAATTTTGCGACCGGCTGTTAACGACACTATCAACTACGGATTTCTGCTGAGCACTGACACGCAAAAGGCGCTATTCCTGACACCTGCGTTCAAACAAGGAATGAAGGTCATGCTGAGCAAGACGCCTCCGCTGTTTGTCGATGCCTTCCGTATCGTTAACTCGAAAGCCATCTTCCCCAAAGTCGGAAATGCAATTAACAACTTTGGCGACGCCATCTCGCTCTATACAAAAGGAACCGAGTTTTTTGAGAACCCGTCCGTTACCGATGCCGGTAAGAAGGTGCTGGAGGTTATGGATATCGCTGGGGTGCCAAATGCGGCGGGCGAAGCCGGATATCAATTGAAGAAGCTGGTAGACACTTTCGATCTACCACCGACGGCTTGGGACCTGATCAACATCGGCGGCGATTTCAGAATTTACATCGAGTACAAGGCCGACAAGGTTAAGACAGCCGGCGGCGGCGAGGACAACTTCAAGGGAAGTTTAGACTTCAACGTCAACTCGTTTGCCAACGATGTGGCCGAGAAGTGGAAGAGCCGCATGAGCAGCGTGGGTCTGGTCGTGGACCTCTGCGGTATCGAGCGGCTGATGACTATCAAAGGAAACTGGGACGCCAAGAAGGGTTCCGAGGCGCAGTATGGAGGGGGAGGGTCAGTACCGCAGCCGCAGATTGAGTTTGCGTCCGAGCTGCAACCAATCATCGACATTCTGGAAATTCTGCAGAGTCTCTCGGGAGACGACTATGCGGGCGCGTTTGGCAAAGGTTTGAAGCTGGCCATGAGCAACAAGGCCGGCACCTGGGAATACAAGTTCGAGGCCTCCAAGGAGATTCCCTGTGTGCGCTTTCCACCCGGCCCGGCGTATGACAGCCCGCAGGCCCCACTCAAGCTGGAAGCCGGCTTGAAGCTGGGCGCTTACTTTAATGCGGCGCTCAAAGTGACCACCGATCCGGCACAACTCTTACCAACTGCCGGCGGTTACCTGGGATTTTACGGCCGGTTGTCCGTGATGTGTGTCTCGCTCGCCGCGGCAACGATCTACGCTGTAGGCCAGGTAAACGTGGACATCGGCGCTGACACGAAGTCCGGGGCTTTCCTGAAATTGAAGTTTGGATTCGGCGCGCAGATCGTCGTAGGCCTGCCGGTGATAGCGAACGTCAGCGTGCTCTTCATGGTCGGCATCGAAATGTATGTCGACTCCAGCCTGTTAATCGTTAGTGGCTTCCTCTTGTTTCAGGGGCATGCCGAAATTCTTGGTGGCCTTGTCAGCGTAACGATCACGATTGAAGCAAAAGGAACGGTCGCCAAGGATAACGGTCCACCAGCAAGAACCGACATGGCCGCCCAGGTGACCTTCGCCCTTGAAATCACAGTCTTCTGGATCATTGACATCGAGATAAGTGAATCATGGGAAGAGCGCAGGCAGATTGCTTAACTGCCCCAACGGGGATGCGTCTTCCAGCCCAGGGTTGCCGTGCTTTGACGGCTACCCTGGGTACCATGGAGCCCATATCTCAACCGCAACGCGGTTGCGTCACGGCCAACGTACATAGGAGGGCTAGTTCAAGCTCGCCGCAACCGCTTTGCGGTTGGACGATCCGATCGGTTCCATCCCAGGGTAGCCGCCAAAGCGCGGCAACCCTGGGCTATAAGTCGCAGCCCCGTTGGGGCAAAGAGCAGCAACCACTATCTACGCTTCATAACGATCTCTGATCGTTGACACACAGGACTTCAAAACTTTTCGCAGGTGCGCATATGGAAAAACCAAGAAGATTCACATTGCTTCCCTTCCCGCAACGCTACGACGGCGGCACGCTCACTTTGAATATCGTGGTTATGCCTCGGAACCAGAATCCTTTCAATGCGCCGATCGTGAACTACCCCGGAATACCGAATGGCGCCGCGGCATTCGCGGAAGCTAAACTCTCTTTTGAAGCGCGCATCGTAAGCAGCTTGAGCGCCTTTCCCTTCGCCGAGTTGCCGGGAATCAGCAAGGCCGTGCAGACAGCACCACCGGCGCAGGCACTGGATCTTTTTCAGGCATTAGCGAACAACTTCAAGATCAAAGACACCAACCCGACCAACGAAGACCTCGACAACAATTGGGACAAAGCAAAGAAGGCCGTCTCGGAGGATCTAACAGTCAAGAAGTATCTGCCGGTCAGTTACCGCCAGGCTTTCAACTTTACAACGCCGCGACATCGCAACGCCGTCACTGATGACAGTTACCATTGTGCAGTCCGTGACGCGGGTTTGGCTCCGGGTTTCAAGCGTAGCCCGGAGACGATAAGTTGGGGGAAAGTGTTTGCCTTCGCGTTGCGCCACCCTCTGCTCGCAGAACAACTGGGGATGATTTACAAGACCGAGGTCGACATCGTTGCGACTGACTATCCCCAGGGCGGCTGGCTCTACATCGATCTCGCGCCCGGTAGCGATTACCTGGATCAACATCAGGCTGATGCGGCCTTCATAAAGAGGTATGCCGCACGTATTCCGCCGCTGAAACCGGCGGAACCTCGCCACGTATTTGCGCCACTCCTGTTTCCCGTGCTGTACAAAGAAAACCCGGGCGATCCGGATCCGGCCCCGGTGGGAAACTACGACAACCTCTTCATTGAAACTGCCGCTTACGATGACGGCTTCGCGAAGATTGTGCATTCGCATCAACCACGCAGCCGCAATCTGCTGGCCGAACAAAGCGATGGCGCGCATCCGGTAAAAGATGTCGGCATACGTCTTGGCTGGGACGATGAGCAGATTCTGATTTGGCAAATTCGACAGATGATGATCGATCCTGACGCGCCCTTCGGCGTGCTGGGTTATGCGATAGACGTACGCGAAGCTAATCCCGCAAATCCATGGACCTCACTGAACATGGTCCAAAGCAAGGAAACGCTAACGCTCGATGGGATTCCCATCGGCGACTTCCAGGACGAGTTGCCTTATCAGGTCTATCCATCGCAACTGGATGGCCATGCCAACAAGAGTTATTGGCTGCCAATGTATTTTGCGAATTGGAACGGTCAAAGCATGGTCTTGCCGGATGGAGATGCGGCCGCGATTTACCGGACCACCAGCACAGTCCAGCCTGATCCCGACAAGACCGGAGTGACGGGCCCGGCCCAAAACAGGTTGAACGAAATTTATGATCCGGGGCCTAACAACGTCGAGCTGCGTTACGGCCGAAAGTATGAATTCCGCGTCCGGCTGAAGGACCTCAGCGGCGGCGGGACGCCGACTGGCGCCGAGATGGTCAATGAAACTGCTTCCAACATCGGCAAGTGTGATTTCAAAAGGTATGTGTCGCCGAGCCAACTCCGCATTAACGAGTTGCCTTTTGATACCGATGCTGTCGAAGAGATCAATGTGCTTAACGTTCGCCGTCCTCTGATTGGATACCCGGCTGCGCGTTACATCCCTGACAAGTATGCCAACCCGATCGCCAGATTGATTGACGCCTCGCAGAATGCAATGGACGACGGAACCGGACATGCATTCGGCATCTCCGACCCGGATGTGAATCGAGTAGAGGTCACGGTTGAAGTACAAACCCTGAAGATGGACAACCTCCTCAGCGTGTCCGGTAAGGATAACTACGTGCACTTGTACACAACCAAGTGTGCGTTTCCGCCGGTAGTCAACGAGGACGACTTCGACGCGACCTTGACCATTCCCATCAGCTACGTGGATTGCCCGGTGCTGCACACGGGAGATGATAAAAACCTGGCGGCGGATCTTGGCCTGCCGGCGAACACAGAGAATCTGACAGAGATCATTTTGCCTACCGCGCGCACGATCAGGCTCACTCTGCGGGCGCTCTGCGAAGACAAGGTAAACAACGAGGCCTATTACGGTTTGATGCACGCAACCGATCGCAACAAGGATGTTCGCTACGGACACATTCTTGAGTTGATGGCGTATAAGAGTTCGACTAACGAGGAAGACCTGTTTACAGATGCAGCCACCGCGCAGAGAATCCAGGGAATCTTTTTGCAGCCCGATCCGCCGCAGTTGTTTGACGGAACTACCGTCAGCCTGTTAATCGGTAAGAAGGTCAACAAACCTCCGGTCATGATTCAACGGCTCGCCAGGCAACTCGATCTCGAGTGTACCGACCTGACTCTCAATGCGCCGAAGGGCGAGCGAGTGCAGTTTGGCTGCTCAAGCCGCATCAGGCATACCCTTGCGCCCGAAAGTTCGTCTCTTACTTTTTCTTCAAAGGGCGATCTGATGAACCACTGGCTCTGTTGTCTCAATATCACGATTGATCGCGACTGGACCTGGGACGCGCTGGAAGACAGGGCTTTCATCATCAAACGTACGAAACGATTCACAAACGACAAAGTTAGCGAAACTGAAACTGCGGAAGTAGGCGACATCGAAATTAGGCGCACTGCTTCCTTTGAAGCACTGCAGGACCCAAACCGTAATTTCACGCGGCTGATCTTCATCGATGCCGTGGAGCCCAAAACAGAACGTAAGCAACCGGTGCCGAATCATGCCAAGCCGCGTTTCCCCGACACGATTGAAGTCACCTACTCAATCGAACCGAAATTCAAAGCTGGCAACGGTGTCGACAACGATGGGGAAGAAGAGCTTGAGGTTAAACTTCCGATCACTACGAATCCCACGCAAATACCTCGAATCGCATCAGCGGGTATAGCGTTGTCTCCTTACAGTCGCAATGAAAAGTACTCGGCAACAGAACCACGCCGGCGGTTCCTCTGGATCGAGTTTCAAGAGCCGGTTGAAGATCCAAACGATACCTACTTTGCGCGCGTATTAGCTTACGCACCCGATCAACTGATCAGTAACAACAACCCGGAATTGTTTGTCGCTCCGGAAGAACCAAGCCTGCCCATCGACCCGGAATACATCCGTGTGGTCCCTCACGGCGCCACTAACGACCTCGCCGGACTGAAGGCCATGCAGCCAATGATCAAGGCGAAAGACAGCAAGAAGCATTACCTGCTGCCGTTGCCGCCGGGTTTGCATGGAGACGCTGATGATATGTTTGGATTTTTCACTTATGAATTCAGGGTGGGCCATCACAAAGACGCGCACACACCCGAAAAGGAAGACATGGTTTGGTGCACGGCCCAGGGAAGATTCGGACGCCCTTTGCGGGCTACAGGAATTCAGCATCCCGCCCCCACGCTTACCTGTATGGTCAATCGTGATGAAGAAAAGATCTGGGTGTCGGCGCCTTACGCTGTTGCAGTCTTCGGCGGCAAGAATGTGACGGCCGATCCGCCGCGCACGAAGTTGTGGTGTCTTTTGTACGCCCAGGTCAGGCAAGCCGATAACAAAGACTTCCGGAATATTCTCCTTGACGATAAGCAACTCGACTGGCGAGTGCAGGTGGAAAAGGAGAAGGACGTCGACTGGCTAAGCAGGTACGACCTAAAACAACGAAACCTTCTGAAGGACATTAGTCTTAGAAACTCGAAGGACGAGATTCAATATGCGCAAACCAGGCACGTGATCAAACTGGCCGACTTTTTAACCGTAAATAAGGACGCGACAAAGTACGGTACCGTGGTTTGGACCAACAAAGAGGTCGTGCAACTGCTCAAGCTATACGGGCTCCCGACAGATTCGCCGCTTAGTGTTTTGGTGGTGGAGATTCTACCCACGATTACGAACTTCAAGGCGCACATTCCGGACTTCGGTCAGCAAGAGATGTTGGCGCTGATTGCGTCGTTAGGCTCGAAAGCTAACACATTCGTTCTGCCGGCAGGGATTGGTGAGGGTAGAAAGATGGCCGGAGGTTCCCAGGCGTCCGCTTCGACCAATGATTTTCAGGAAGGTCCAAGCCCATTAAACGAAGCGCTCGGCCACCATCGCATCCTTAGGACGTCGCCTTTGACGGAAGTGCCGTTCGTTTGCTGCTCAGATTGCGATTAACGGGCGGACCGGGGCCGGGCGGCTCTTTTGAAGTGTTGCCGCACTGGTCCTCACGACTGGCGCCAAGCTCCATGCGGAAGTTTTGAGGATAACAACAGATCATTAGCGCTAAGGTTATCCTCTTTTGCCTCAGTGGACCTGAATTGAGCCGTAACCCAACTTTACCTTATCGATGTTCAGCAGCGCCTGCGCAATACCGAGGAGAGCATACGCCCGATCCTCCACGTCCTTGAGTTTCGAAGCCCCCGATTGAGTGGAAGCTATCCCATTCTTCCTCGTCTGTAACAGGAAGGCGACGCGTAAGGCCGTGCCTCGCTCAACCTCATCAACAGCCCCGGCTCGGATCCTTAGGGCCAGAGAACGCGCCGCGTCGAATTGTTCTTGCTGCGCTAAGATGAAAACCCGCTGCAATTGAGCTCGCGGCTCAATCGAAATCTTTGACACCACATCGGGTTGTTTTTCAATCTCGGCGATTAAGCGAGAGGCCTCGTCGAATTGACCATGGTCGATAAGTGCTGCCGTGAGGTTTAGAGTCAGCAGCGTGACTCCGTACTCCGACACCCCTGTGGCCGTGTTCTTTGGAGTTGCAAGCAGCCGCAGTCGATCGATCGCTGCGTTTAAGGTGGCTAGATCGTCGGTTTCTACAGACGTTACTGCCAGAGCGTTGTATGCCTTTGCTCGCATCCCCTCCGACAGTTCGTCGGCCAAATTCATAGCACGATCCTGTTGACCAAGCTTTACTAAAAGCGGAATGGCCAGATAGCGGAAAAATTCGTGGTCCTTACCCACCGGCAATTCCCGAAAGAAGTGGTTGAGCCAGTCAGCGGCGCTTGCCTTGTCGCCCTTTTGCCAAAAAAACTCCGCAGCACCCATCAGCGCCGCGAATCTCTTATCGGCATCGGGCCATGAATCAATGGTCTTGCGCGTTGCGTTGGCAGTCTCTGGTGAAAGCTGTTTCATCACAATGATGAGATCCAGAGTGTCCGCAGTGACCAATCCCTTTTCGTGCGCCTGTCTGGCCAGCGCGAAAGTTTTCCTCGCGCCCGCGTAGTCGCCGTTAATACCCTGGTGCATAGCGATATCTTCCAGAGCGTAACTCCGCACCTCCATGAACGGGATCTGTTCGGCGGTCATCAGTGCTTGATCAATCTTTCCTGCCTTCGCCTGGCCACGCGCTATGTAGGAAATGATTGCTGAAGATCCGCCCTCCTTCAGTTGAAGCCCAAGAGATCTGGCGCGGCTTAAGTCATTGGTGGCCGCGAGTTCTTCTCCAATTTGATTGATCGTTGCGCTAGAGAATGACGTTTGATTGGCTGTATCTATTGCACCTTCGAGATCGCCGGCCCTCGCCTGGGCTGCACCAATTTCATCCAAGACAAACTGACGCTTGAAATAGATCCTTATCTTCAAGGCTGCAGTTTTAGCCTGAAGGAGAACCTTGCGTGCCTCGTTCTTTTGGGTTGTGGAAATGGTTGACGTGGATACCTGTGACTCTAGTCCGGAATGGCCAGGCAAAGCCTGGGCGGTTACGAGGACGATTAAAGCAAACGGGATCCAGTTCATAAGTACGAGCCCACGGAATGAGGCTTAACTGCGTCTCGGAGTGTAAGGCATTTATCGATGAGTGAGTATTGCAAATCTAGAAGTACCTAAACGCAGGCTCGGCTGCGCGAGCTCATTCCACCACCCGTAGGCTACCTTTCCGCAAACTCTCTGCATCATAGCCGTCGACACTCGGAACTTTCTCGCTCGTCTCCCCTTGACTAGTCCGGGCCTACGTCTCCCGTTCGTTGAGCTTACACAGAGACCACACCTCGGTCTCGACCCGAACCAAAGTGCGGATTGAGTTCTTTCGGCAACGCCGTTGGCGTCGCTGTGCCTGGAAGTGTGCCTTCCGAAGCACACAATTTTTCAAAGGAGAAACACATGAAACGTCTACCTTCAATTGCGTCGCGCGCGCAACGAAACAAGCGCGCGACATCTGTCGCACCGTCGACATGCGAGACAACAATCTCAATCAAGCCTACTAGCAAAGAACGCGGTTTTGGAGTGTGGCGGCCCGGCGCCGCTTTGGCCCGTGGCGGCCCGGCGCCACGATTTCTGTCTGGATACAACACTGTCCCTCACCCCACCCAAAGCTGCGACAGGTCGCAGCAGACCAAATCGGCGCCAGGCCGCACTCCAAAAAGTTGCATCTCGATCAGAGCAATTTTTTTTGCGTTCACCGTTATCCTCGCTGCTATTTCCGGTTCAGCTCAAACCGCCCCCTCACGGGACGGTTGGGTTGTGCTCCCGGTTAGTGAGTACACGTCGCTGCGGCGCGCCGCCTTTCCACTTGACGCTGAGCCTGCGCCGCCGCCGATCGAAGCGACACTCAGTCGTATTGACTATGACCTCAAAATCGACGGGGACATTGCGTCCGGTGATGCCCGTCTCACCGTTGATGTAGTTAAAAACGGTTGGGTGCGCGTAGCCATTCCTGACGGACTCATGGTGCGCGATGCGCGTATCGATGGCCGCCAGGTAACACTTGTGACCCGCACTGCTGACAAGGGACAAAGTAAGTTCGAACTGCTGCTATCGAAGCCTGGCCGCTCAGTGTTGACTCTGAAGATCGTTGCTCCGGTTTCCACAGTGGCTGGAACAGATATCCTCAAACTTCCAGTCAGCAATTCTGCGATCTCGCGGGCCGCGGTCGAGTTAACGCGTCAGGGAATAGATGTCCATATCACGGGCGGTTTGCTGCTCGAGCATTCGGAGTCAGCTTCCAGCAGTCGTTGGGTAGCCAACGGACGCGGTAGTGAACCACTGACCTTTGCCTGGCGGCGGAAAGTGGATGTCACGCGCGCCGCTCAGCCACTGCGCATGCGAGGAACAGTCACTCAACTCATCGGACTCGGAGAAGATGCAACTCAGGTTAACGCCGAAGTTCAGGTTGAGGTCTTGCAGGGACTCGCCCAGGAAGTTCACGTCCAACTGCCGGAGCAGTTCACTGTAAACCAGGTGTCGGGTGCAATGGTTTCAGACTGGGATGTTTCAAATGGAGATTTGAAGGTTACCTTCATTGAGGCCGTCGAAAACACAACCCGGTTCACTGTCAGCGGCGAACTACGGATGGCGCGCGCAGGTAAGTTGGACGTTCCTCTTATTCGTTTACCGACTGCTGAACGTGAAACCGGCGGCGTCGCAATCGAGGTATTGGGTGCGGGAGAAATAAAAGACCGGCAGGCAAGTGGTTTGGAAGAAGCCGAGGCTGCGGAATTGGGCCAACTGATCTCGAGCCGTCAGTCGCCATCACTTATTGCCTTTAGGCTCCAACCCGCAGAGGGAAAATCCATCAGGACCCTTTCGCTCGACGTGGCCCGCTATACGCCGCAAGCCGTGCTCACTGCCAACATCGAAGAGGCTGAATACAAAGCCCTCATCGCATCCGATGGAAAGATGCTGGTGCAATCGCGTTTCGCGGTACGCAACAACCAGCGAAATTTCCTGAAACTGGATCTGCCCGCCACCGCCGTTCTGTGGAGCGCGTCGGTTGCCGGCCGTCCGATCAGGCCGGGCCGTGCGCCTGATGGTTCCCTTCTGCTTCCGCTTGAGAAGACAAGGTCAGGGGACGAAGCGCCTGCTTTTGTTGTTGAAGTTTCGTATATCGACCGCGGTCCAGCGTGGACCGATAAAGGTCATGCGCGCGTGGCGTTGGTGGCGGTTGATTTGCCAATTTCGAAATCGCGTTTGTTGTTACACCATCCACCGCTGTTTCGAGTGACGCCACTGCCGGGGATATCGGGAAGTTTTCGGGTTGCACCTTTCGAGGCGGCCGAATCTAAAGCCTTACAACCCGGTGCGATGCAGCATATGCCAAGCGGAAAGCCACGGACCGAGGTCGTTGAAAACGCCTCTGAGGCCACGAAGCAACTGATCTCGCGTCTTCCCGCGCGCGCTGCAAGGCCGGCTCGCAATCTTCCGCTGCGTGTGGTGTTTCCTCATTTCGGGCCTTCGATTTTTCTCAAATCGGAGTTGACCGGAGAAAACCAAACACCCGCAGTAGAGTTTGACTTTCAACGTGACAAAAAGAGAGGTGGGCGATGATTAACAGGAAAGCAACCATAGTCTTGATTCTATTTTTTATTACAGCGGCTTACGGACAATACAGGACGGTGCCTGTAGATGCAGCGCTGCCGGCGCCAGGTTCAGCTGGGACGGTTACGCTTTCGCTGTCGGAATATAACCGGCTTGTTGAGCTGAGTTCGCGACCTGCAAAAACGCCCGAGGGCGCGCCGCTTCCTTATGTCTTGTCGCGCGCTGCTTTCAAACTTCGTGTCCAGGATGGGTCGCTGCTCGGTTCAGTGGAGATCGATGGAAACTTGTTGGAAAAAGGATCGGTGAAAGCACCGCTGACCACAGGTCTTACAATTCTCGAAGCAAGACAGGCCGGCAGTCATCTGCCCCTCCTGCAGGAGGGAGCGGGCCACGCAGCGATCCTGAATGGGCCGGGGCCTTTCGCAGTTTCGCTTAGCGTCGCCTCGGCTCTAACCATTGAGGCCGGGCGCGCCTCCTTTACCCTGCCCGTGCCGGCCGCAAGCAGTTCTCTATTAACTCTTGAACTGCCGGGCGACCACGCGAATGTCCGCGTGGAGCCTGGACTCGTTACCAGTCGCACCACTTCAAATGGAAACACGATCATCGAGGCAGCTCTCGAGCCGGGTAAGCCGGCGCGAGTTTGGTGGACCACTCGGGAGATTGCCGCGCCTGTCACTCAACGTGAAGTCCGTTTTCTGTCGGACATCAAGACCGTAGTCTCAGTCGGCGATTCGCAATTGAAACTTACGGCTCTTTGCGACTTGACGGTGATCCAGGGAGAGGCTGCCGAGTTCAGAATGCTGGTGCCCTCTGGTTTTGAGATGACGGAAGTGACCGGCAGCACACTGGACTCCTTCGAGTCAGACAAAGGAATGTTAATTCTGAGAGTTCGGGAGCCCCACCGCCGCAGCCATCAGTTTCTGATTGCTATGGAAAGAACAAATCGTGACCAGAAAGTAGAAGCTCCATTGCTCGCCTTTGCAGGTGCACAACGCGAAACAGGTGAACTACTGGTCGAGGCCGTCGGGGCAATGGAAATGACGGCGACTGAAGCAGGTGGACTCAGACGCATGGACGTGCGTGAAGCCGGTGCCGTCGCCAGATCACTCGCGCGTTTCCCCTTGCAAGCTGCGTTTCGTTACAACCGTCGCGCCGGTGACGCGCCCGAACTCCAGCTCGAGTGGACACTGTTTCCCGACGCACGTGTCCTGTCCGCTGTTGCTGAACGCGCTACTGTGACCACACTAATAAATGGCGAAGGCAGATCACTCACTGAAGTGACGTTGCGCGTGCGTAACCATGCACAACCATTCGTCAAGGTCGAATTACCAACCGGGGCCCAACTTCTTTCAGCCGAGGTTGAAGGCGAAAGCGTGAAACCGGTCCAGGGTGCTGATGGCAGCCGCGTACCGCTGCTGCGTGCCGGATTTAATCCATCCGGGGCTTACACCGTGTCGTTCGTTTATCTTTCTTCAGGATCACGATTCATGAAGAATGGTTCTTATGACATGGGGCTTCCGAAGCTCGATGTTCCCGTCAACTTGTTGACGTGGGAAGTATCACTGCCCGATCGGCTTGAAGTGAAACAGTTTGGCGGAAACGCGATCGCGGCTGAACTTCTTCCCGCGGCGGTTCAGACGGTCGAGGACGTTGATGACGTCAGCCGGCTCGACGCAGGAGTTTGGTCTCAAACCGATCTCACTAATCTGGAGGCAGGACAAATCGGCGGCATCATCGTGGATCCCAATGGAGCGGTGGTGGCCAACGCGCTCGTGACTGTTAGTCACACGCAAACAGGCGCAAGTTTAACTACCAGGTCTGACGGGGATGGACGTTGGGTAATTTCGGGAATGCAACCTGGGCCAGTTCGAGTGGGCGTAGACTCTCCCGGGTTTAAAACGGTGCAGCAGGAAATTGAGGTGAGTGGAGCGCGAGCCACCCGGTTGGGATTTACACTTCCAGTCGGCGTGGTGAGTGAAACGGTAAACGTAACCGGGAGCTCCATGACGATCGACGGCATTAATCAAATGGAGGATCAGGCAAGGAAGAGACAGCTAAATCTACTCATGGCGCCGTCCGTGAATGTAACTAATCTGCAGCGACGCGTGGCAGGCATTCTCCCGGTCAAGATCGACGTTCCGCGCAGCGGCAGATCGTATCGCTTCGTAAGACCGCTGGTGTTGGATGAGGAGACCCGGATTACGTTTCAATACAAGTCGAAGTAATCGTGAATAATCCAGACTACGCCGATTGCACAGGTTCGACGTGAGCAGTTGTCCCTACTGTCATGTCTGCTTTGCACAAAAAGTGTTGAGCCGGTTCGAAGCGGAGCGTTGAGAACGTACAGGGCTCGTATTAGTGCTGTTGTTTCGTGAGATTTCGTGTATTTCGTGGATCGTTTGTTTAAGGTTCGGAGCCAATACGATCCCGGGAGTCACACTAAACCACACGAACGAAACCAAATAAGAGTTTTGTGCATAGCCTGTCATGATATGTGAGTTCTGTTCTCTCTAATCTGAGTAATCGGCGTTTGTTGCGTGAACCAATTCCCGGGTGCGCCTGGAAAATTACCTTAACAATTCTCCGCTATCTATTGACACTTCATTACCCCCAGTGTTAAAAACGGCCCACTCTCGCAAAACGTTTCCTCAGGCGTTTATGGTCATCATTCTCAACGATTCCCTCGCGCGTATTGCCGGTGACTCACTAGCAAAATTTTGTCCTGCTTTCCCATATCAAGTTAGGCATACAGCACGGCATCATCATCGATTGCTGCAATTTTTGAGCGACCAGACCTAACGTCAGAATGCCGTGCGCCTAGCGCTCCGATCTCGCGCGAGGGAAGAGTGCGAAAGTTTGTTGAAATAAACCTTCCGGACAAAGCCCGACAAATGATCGGGGTAGACAAGTATTGATTACAGAAGCACTGGGTGGGGCTTCCAAGCCGAACTGAAAAGGAGAAGGCTTCATGGGAACGACAAAATTCATTCGCTTTGCGCGATCAAAACCGAGGCACGTGTTCTTTGTATTCATCCTCGGAATCGTCGTTCTCTTCATTGCCCTCAGGCCTTCTGCACAGACTCGTACGCCTGCATTGAAGGTGATGAAGGTGGGGTTGGGTGCCGGCACCGTTACGTCAACGGACGGCTCAATCAATTGTGGCCCGACGTGTAGTGCGGGTTATCCGGCGGCCAGAATGGTGGAGCTCATTGCGGCGCCTGATCCCCTTGATAGTTTTTCACGCTTTTCGAGGTGGATAGGCGACTGCACCGTCACCGCGCCTGATCGGTGCCAGGCGAATGTCACAACGGCGCATTGGGTGAAAGCAGAGTTTAGTCCGCTCCAGGCTGACATCCCACCGCTAACTGACTTAACGCCCGAGGGAATTCGAGATTATCTAGGTCGTTCAGAGAATGACGTGGTCAATTCGCCGGCGCGGTTTATTGCGGCGTTAGCACCCGAGTTCAGAAAGAATTGGATTCTGATGTCGCGCTCGGAATCTCTTCAGACGGGCACTGCAGATTCGCCGCGAATACTACTGCCAAGTGAGGATGCTAAATTTGTATTTACGGTGGGAATGACCCTGAGTAGTTCTTACCCCGGCGCGGATCCAAATGCCATTGAGTATATGCAATGGGACCCGGCCCAAAAGAATTTCCGCTTCCATGAAGTCATTCTAAAAAACATTCCCGACATGGGCGAAACTATTCGTTTTGACGACGGCACAAGAGTGAGGCTCTTTCCAGCAAGGGGGAGGAGCATTTCGATAGACGACGCCAAATGCCCAAAATGTCACTCGACCAGAAATGTGCTGAACATTGATCGCACGGTGTCTCCGCCGGCGGTCAGGCCGCTTCCCGGCACTGACATAATTCCTCCTGGCATACGCCTTCCGGTTGACCCGGTCGTAGCCAAAAACAAACCTAACTGGGACACGTACGACAGTTGGGGCGGGATGCTACCGTTCAATCGCGACCGCATTTTTCAAGGTTCTTTAGAAGCGGCTGCGTTCCGTAACATCTTTAATCTTTGGAACTGGAGTGCCAACGATTCTGTAAGGTCAGTACTTGAGCTGTTAGAACTTCAGCCCGATCTAACGATTCCCGCAGAAGACCGGATCGAGCGCATCTCTAGTGGACCAGATGAAGGCCACATTCGATTTGCTTTTGACGGAGCTTCGATCGTAACAGTGGAGCCTACTCCTTCAGGTTCTCCTCCGCCCACTCCGGTAGTTACGCCGGTAAATTATTCGTTTGATCGGGTGAGGAGCATGTCCGTTGGTTCAGACGTACAACGCGGCGGCAGATCTGTTTTGCTTCGTCACACGAGCAGCTTAACCTCGACGGGCCCACTGGCCGAAGGACGCGGCGTACGATTTTTCGACTTCCTTGGCGGAGCGCAGGGCGACGACCTTGACGGCTTTCCTGGCCCTGACTCGAACCTTAATGTGCTGCGAATAGTCGACGAACTTGCGACTCACCGCTTCGCTCCCGGAAGCGTTCCCATCGATGTTCGCCCACTTGCCCTCGCGATTGCGAAGCGTTGTCTTTCACGATCCGGAAGTAATGTAACGCCCGGGCTGGATGCCGGCGTAGTCGATTTCTTTCAACAAAGAAACGGTGGCTTGACCCTCACTCAGTTGTTCGACGATACCCGTCAGCGTGCACAGAGCATTCCCCGACGAAAAGCCGACATCCACAGAATGAATTTAGATCGAATGCAGTTTGACGGCTCCCTGGATCCGTACCTTGCTCTACGACCTTTACCAACACCTACACCTAAAGGCCTTCTCCAGCAGTACGGCACTGGTACCTCACTGACAACCTCGGGACTGGATCGCCTACGACAAGAAGTGTTTCGGCGGCCGCCCGACGCGGCCCTAGCCTTCTTCCCCGATTCGGTGATAGGCGGGTTTTATGTCGATCGGGAAGACTATTCGCTCGGCGATTTCAACACAGAAAGGGTGGCGCTCTTTCGCTATTTCCTGGAGCCACTCGGTGTATCAGTTGATAAATGGTCGCTGGGGGTTCGTGGCCGGTCACGGACCTATAGCTTTGCAGACGTGTTTAACGACTCGACTTATACGAACCCTCTGAGGGCCGGTCTCGAGACGAGTTTGAGTCTGCCGACCGATCGTTTTGGAACACTGACCGCGCCCTTCGATTGTAGCGATGTAATAGACGCGATCAACGATTCCGTTGGACCATTGATTAGTGCCGGAGACCCCTCGCCCAAATACACTGACATACAAAGAATCTTCAACAAGAGTTGTATCGAGTGCCATGGTGGTTTGTTGTATCCACCATACGGCAACATGGTAGCGCCCCGCCCTGACGGCACTTTTGCGCCCGATGGTCACTTTGATCTCTCGGAAGAAGAATATCCGATAAGGGGCACCAGGCGTCGCATGGAACGTTCACATGGGCAGGCGGTGGCACGCATAGGACCGACTCTTGACACTTCTGACCTCTATCGGCGAGTGAACTCAACGAGTGCGACGAGTGAGGATTGTGTCGGTTACTACATGCCCTGTGGGGGACCATGGCTCAGTCAGGCAGACATAAATACAATCGCGCGGTGGATCACAGGTTCGCCTGCTTATTCAGAAGGTGATCCCCACATAAGGACCATCGACGGACAAAACTATGATTTTCAAAGCGCCGGCGAATTTGTTCTTCTGCGTGGCGAAAACCTGGAGATCCAGACCCGCCAAATTCCGATCGATACAGGATCTCCGCTTGGTCCAGACCAGCACACCGAGTTGAGTTCTTGCGTCAGCCTCAACGGCGCAGTGGCCGTTCGCGTCCACGATCAGCGAATCACCTACCAGCCGAACCTCAGTGGGCAGCCCGATCCCAGCGGTCTCCAATTGCGCATTAACGGCAAACTTACTACTTTGACCGCGGCAGGAATTCCTGTTGGTTCAGGCGTGCGGATCATGCAGACCACTGCGCCTGCTGGGATTCGGATCGAAGCTCCTGGTGGCTCCGCGGTGATCGTAACACCCAGGTTTTGGGACTACTGGCAGGTGTGGCACATGGACGTAAATGTGGTCCGTGCCCGAGCGACAGAAGGGATCATGGGTGCTATTGCGCCTGGAAGCTGGTTGCCCGCGCTTCCTGATGGAACTTCTCTTGGCCGTAAGCCAGATGAACTACCTCAACGGTATATCGATCTATACGAAAGATTTGAATCTGCCTGGCGAGTGACAGATTCAACCACGCTGTTTGACTACGCGCGCGGCACCTCAACCAGCACCTTTACCATCGAGAGTTGGCCCATAGAGAATCCGCAGACTTGCCAGGTCCCGCGGCAGACGGGAGTGCCTGCGCCCAAACCTCCTCTCCCTGCGCTCACATTGACAGCGGCTCAACAGGCGTGTGCCGGCATCGTTACGGCTGATCGGAAGATCAATTGTATAAAAGACGTGATGGTGACGGGCGACACCCATTTCGCAGCCACTTACACGCTGACGGATCAGATTCAACGCAATGCCAGTCCCGGTGTACCTAACCTTACTTCACCGGGGGATTACTACCAGACCAACAAAACCAATGTTGCTTTGCCGGTTACGTTTACCTGGAACACTGCAACAGATCCGGATGGCGACGTCGTTACCTATCGGCACTGCGTGTGGGCCCTGGGACAACTTCCTGACAATAACAAGTGTGAGCCGGCGCCAATTCAGGGAACTTCGCGACGCAAAAATCTTTTGTGGGCAGTGCTGCTGGCTTTGGTGATTTGCTTGTTGCTGCTTCTTTTTCTAATCCTCGCGCGTAAGCAAAGAAAGCCGGTCCTTCTGATCCTCCTGGCGATAGCTGTTCTAGCTTCAGTTATCGTTGTTTTCTATCTCCGCAAGGCGGGAATCCACTCTGGGGCCGTTGTCAAAACAGTTGACGCATTGCAACCCGGCAAAGACTATTCCTGGAAAGTGATTGCTGAAGACGGCAAAGGCGGGGTCGCTGAAAGCGAAACTCGACGCTTTAAGACAAAATAAGCACAACATGTTTCCGTGTTGTGCTCGTTCCCAAACGTCGATGGTTATGGCAAGCATGGCGGAGGGGACAGGACTCGAACCTGCATAGCCTTTCGGCCGGCGGTTTTCAAGACCGCTGCACTACCATTATGCGACCCCTCCGCATTGGTGAAACTATAACGTAGCTCGCCGCACCTCTCAAATGTGCGCCGTCGAAATGAACTCTTTGGAGTGCGGCGGCCCGGCGCCGCTTTGGTCAGTGAATTACAGAACCGCGCGCGGTAGCGCCGGATGTTGTAGGCTACTGGAGAACCGTTCCAAGTATTCGTTATTCGAAAGTGGCTTCCGCTTCCGGCGCTACCGCGCTCGGTTCTGTATTCGTTGGACCAAAGCGGCGCCAGGCCGCCGCACTCCAAAGAGGCGCCCGTGGGTACAACGTTAAAGCGTACTCACCGAGCAAACTAACAGTTTGCTTTACATTGGTTGCTCGCCGCTCATTTGCGCGTTTTGAGAGCGAAGGTCTAAGATCGTGGTCAAACAAAATGCGCGTCACCATCGGTCAGATAAACACTACTAACGGAGACTACGAGGGGAACACCGCGGCTGTCATTCGTGCCATCGAATACGGAAAGAAGACTGCCGCGGATGTAGTTGTGTTGCCCGAAACATGTATTCAGGGCTACACCTCGTTTGATTGGTTTCTTGATCGCGATGTTGTTCGCTGCGTCCTGCAGCCACTCGAAAAGATCAAGGCGGCCACTGAAGGCATCACCGCCATAGTCGGCACCGTTCGGCCAAACGATCAACCAACAGGTCGAAGACTTTTCAACTCCGCCGCCATCATACGCGACCGGCAGTTGGTCGGGTTTGCTGACAAGACCCTGCTCCCCGAGTACGACGTTTTTGACGATCCGCGCTATTTCGAACCCGCGCGTGAGCGACGCTTGTTTACCGCGGGAGACTGCAGGATGGGCGTCGCAGTTTGCGAGGACTTCTGGAACGATAAGACGTTCTGGAAGGAGCGGCTCTACGGCCACGACCCTGCTGACGAGCTGATCTCGATGGGTTCCGAACTACTGATTTCCATCAATGCGTCGCCCTTCAACAAGGGGAAGATGGGCCAACGATGTTCGATGGTTTCCCACCGCGCGCGGATGGCAAACATTCCCATCGTCTTCGTCAATCTTGTCGGTGGGAACGACGGAGTCATCTTCGACGGCGCGAGCATTGTTTCGGATTGTTTGGGAAAGATAGTTTTGCAAGCGCCACCCTTCGAAGAATTTTTCGGCACGGTTGATCTTGATTGCGGAGTTGCCGACGAACGCTGCCTGCCGGGTGATGACATTGAAACCGTTCGCAGCGCTCTCGTGCTGGGCATTAAGGACTATGCAAGCAAGAACAGATTTACGACTGCGGTCCTCGGGTTGTCAGGGGGCATCGACTCGGCCGTGGTGGCAGCTCTGGCCTGCGAAGCATTAGGCGCGTCGAATGTGTTAGCGGTGATGATGCCATCGCCTTTCTCGTCGCGGTCCAGCATCGACGACTCCGTGGATCTCGCGAGACGGCTGGGAATGCCGGTAATCGAACGTCCCATCACCGATGCTTACGAGGTGTTGTTGAAGGGGCTTGAGATTCCGCCGCCTTCCACGGGAGGTGGGTCACACGCTGCAGAGAACCTTCAATCGCGGCTGCGCGGAAACATCCTGATGACGATCTCCAACAACGAGGGTCGTCTGTTGCTTTCGACGGGAAACAAGTCGGAACTCGCCCTGGGTTATTGCACGCTATACGGTGACACCAACGGCGGGCTCGCGGTGATAGGCGACGTTTTGAAAACGGAGGTTTTCACTCTCGCCCGGCATCTCAACAGGAATAGCGAGATCATTCCGGAACAGATCATCACGAAAAGACCGTCAGCGGAATTGGCGCCCGGGCAGTTTGATGATCAATCGTTGCCGCCGTACGACACGCTCGATCCGATTCTTAGAATGTATTTCGAGCAAAGGGCCACGCCGGACGAGATTGTGGCAGCGGGAAACGATTCGAACATGGTCTACGATATTCTCAACCGGGTCGAGTCGCCGGCCAACGAATTCAAGCGTCGCCAGTTGCCGCCTACTTTGATCATTTCGAGGAACGCGATTGGGATCGGACGGCGGCGGCCGATCAGTCACCGGTATAGAAGAGACCCTGCGGTTAAGTGCTAAGGGAAACGCGTTGCGTCCGCGCCCCTCCTTGGAGTGCGCCGCCTTGTCGGCGCTTTGGCCTGCGGCGGCTTGGCGCCGCAACCGAGGATGGGGGCTCGTCAACCGGTGATTGATCTGAAGCGCATCGGGGTCGCGCCAGGCCGCGACCGGCCAAAGCGCCGACAAGGCGGCGCACTCCAAGGAGGCGTCCTACTTAGGTCGCATATCGCGCGTAAACCGACTTCACCTTGTCCAAAAAGTCTCTGCGGTCGACGATGTGGTACAGCTTAGTGTTTCCTGAGCCTGAAAGTTTCTCAATCACTTGCTCCAGGATTTCAAACTGATCGCCTTCCGCGATTTCCTTCGATTTGAGATAGCCACTGTAACGCAAACGCCGAATTAGCTCCTGCAAAGTTAGACGGCCTTCAAACGTGCGGCCGCCGTGAACGTGTGATCGACTCAACAGATACTGAACTATTACAACGTCATGATAGATCTGCGGCGACAAGAATAGGCGCGTGCCGTCCTTTTCCCATCCTTCTTCGAGACGTTGCGAACGCCGCACTGCACGGAGACCTTCGAACACTTCACTCCAGTTAGTCTTTGGTTCCAGGCGTGCCAGATAAGCTCGCGTCGTTTCAATCAACCATGCATTGTCATCGAGATCGATGTGCCGGTCGAGAGTGTCGAGCCAATCAAAGAAAATTGTTCGCTTGTCAGACTTGCTTTCAATGATTTGATACTGACCTTCTTTTTGCGGGAGTTTTTTGATCAGCTTGCGACGCAGCGCATCGGTCGACTTTCCGCCCTCGACGCAAAATGTATCCAGGCGCGAATGCCAACGCCTTACGGCGTTGCAGTAAGGACAGTGTGGGTGTTTCTCGTCAGAATCAAAAAACGGCCGCGCTGCTTTGGGCGCGGTCAGCTCAGCGATGGTAGGCGCATACTTCTTGATTTCCGAATACGCGGTGCGCGGAGCCAAACCGAGTTGCTTGGTAAAGATGTCGAACGTACAGGCGAGACAAACGATGGTGGAATATTCAGTGACGGAGCCTGGAGGAAACTCGCTGAAGTCGAGTTCCTGTTTTGCGGCGGCCTTTGGCATGGTGATCTTCAACCCACAGTAGAAAGATACGATTCACGAAACACACGCCCTAACATTACGAATGACGTAATGATGCAGTTTTGATCAGGACACCTAGTCACAGAACCCGGCGCGGTAGCGCGGGAAGGCTCTCAAAAATAATCTTCCTTTAAATACTCGGTATTAGCAGCATCCCGGGCTACCGCGCTGGGTTCTGTAGCGCTCCGCGAAAACGCATCAGTGCGCGATAAGGTTTCGTGTGTCGTCATGTTGATGACGGATGGTTCGTCCTTGAAACAGTTCAGAATACGACGACTCAACCTCGCTCAGTTGGTGCCAAGAACAAACGGATCGGGACAAGCATTTGACTTAAATCTTCATCCGAATGACCAACGGCGAGGTCAAGTTCCGCTTCCACGTCACCAGTGGCCGCCTTGAGTTCTTTAAAATCGAAAAGCTTATGGTCCAGCAAGTGCGACGGAATGGCATTGCCGAGCGCTGTCAGCATCGAGCTACGAACATTCGGAATTTCTTTTTCCAGATCGGCGATCAGCCGCTTGATGCGTGCGCGTTTAAGGTTTGGCTGCGAGCCGCATAAATCGCAGGGGATGATAGGAAAACCCTGCGTCTCGGCGAACGCAACGATATCCGATTCGCGGCAATAAGCGAGCGGTCTGATCACAGTGTTACGGCCATCGTTTGAACGAAGCACCGCCGGCATTGCCTTGAGCGAACCGACAAAGAACAAGTTGAGCAGGAAGGTCGTGATGATGTCGTCGGCATGATGGCCCAGGGCTATCTTGTTGCAACGCTCCTCTACCGCGATGTTGTAGAGAATCCCGCGCCTCAAACGAGAGCAGACAGAACAAAACGCCTTACCCTCGGGCACCAGTCGTTTAACTATTGAGTACGTGTCGCGTTCGACAATGCGGAATGGAACGCCACGTTGCTCTAGAAAATTCGGCAAAACTTCCGCCGGGAAACCCGGTTGTTTCTGATCGAGGTTCACGACCAATAGATCGAAAAGGACGGGAGCACGCGTCTGCAGGTCGAGCAGCAACTCCAGCATCGTGTAGCTGTCTTTGCCACCCGAAAGGCAAACCATTATGCGATCGCCGTCTTCGATCATACTGAAGTCGGAGATCGCGTTTCCCACTCCGCGAAGGAGTCTTGTTTTGAGTTTAGATTCTTGAGCCATTTGCGTCGTCATAGTTCGGGACAGTAGCCCGACCGTTCGGACGGGCGACGTCAAAAGCCACCTAACGCCTTCCCTAACGGTCGAGCTACTTCCCCGTTCCAGGTCATTATCACCGAAGCTTTGTAAACTATTCTAGCACCCAAGAAGAGCGCCAAAACGATCCACGAAGTACACGAAAGGAACACTAACGCTTTTCGTGTTGGTTCCTGTTAGTTTCGTGGATCGTAACTGCCTCGGTCAAAGCGCGGGGCGCCAATGGAGTGACGCCCCGACAATCTGACTCGCGGACTTATGGTACCGCTGGTTTCCGCGAGCGCGCTTCGATCACTTGTCTAACCGCATCAATGACCAAAGCGGGCTCTTCGCCCTGAATAAAGTGACCACTCTTTTCTGCGATGATGTGTTTGCCACCCGCCACCTTTTGAATCCATTCCTTATGTGTCTGCGTCCAGACGTTCCTGACTTCGGCGGGCATGCTGTCGTCCTTCATGGCCGTTATTAACGTTACAGGAATACCGGAGGGTAGCCCCGCGGCTTTAGCCTGGTCGTAAATCGCATCAACGGCAGCATATTCATCGCGAATACCTACGGGAGCCTGGGCCATCTTCGCCGCTTCTTCTTTGAATCCTGGCAGCGGATTGGTTTTCGTCCAGAGATGGAATGCCTCCTGAGACGGATCGATCAGGACCAGTCCCACAACTTCGTTTGGGTACATGCTGGCATATACGCGCGTGTAAGGACCGCCCAATGAATGCCCCACCAATACATAAGGCGGCTTGACGCCTGATTTCTGGAGGGCCATGTGCAGTTCGGTTGCGACCTGTTTCGCGTCACGAGGCTTCGGACCCAAACCAGACTGTCCCACCCCCGCACGGTCGTACGAAACAACTTGCGTAAACTTCGCAATCTCTCGCTGAACAGGAGACCAGGATGCGATGCCGGTTCCAAATCCTCCTTCAAGAATCACTGCCGGAGTTCCTTCGTCGCGTTTGCCACCTATCAGCAGATTAAGACTATGGCCGCCGACTTCAACCTTTTGTAATGTCAGCGGACTCGCAGTCGTCTCGCTGGCTGTGGACCCGGCCCGTTTGAGAATCAGCGGGAATTTCTGCCCTCCCTGCATCCAGTTCCCCGCCATTTGAGAATCGTCTTTCGCCAGCTGACCTTCGTAAACACCTCCCAACGATTTCATCTCAAAACGAAGATCGCCTGACGTCAGAGTTATCGTGTCAATCGGTAGACCAGTGTGTCCTTGATCGGGAGTGTCCAGAGTCGCGCTAAGTACTCCATCTTTTTTAACAATATGAACGACTAACCTGAGCTTCATCGTGCCGGCGTCAAGTGTGCCTTCCCAATCGCCCTCGATCTTACGTGGCGGCGATTCCGGCTGCTGAGTTCTCGCCGAGTAATAGTGAATTCGCGTGGTCGCGTTGTTGAGTTTAGCCAAGCGAAGCTGTCGCGCCTGAAGCTCCGTGCTAGGGCCGCCCGCCCCGAACATTAGACCGATGCCTGCAACTACGATCGCTCGTTTAACCTGATCAGTTCTTCGCATATCAAATTCTCCTTACTTGAAAACGGATGAATGATGCCAAGCCCATATGGATAGTTACAATACGATAAACGTTGCGACCATCCGCGGAGCCTGATGAATATGTTCAGGAGTTAAGCAAGTAAGCGAGGCGGCCCACGGCCGGACGCACGGGGTACTGAGCGCGAGGAGTAGAGATTCGACGCGTATCGATCTTCGGCAATTTGCGAATCATCCGCCGCCGGGAACGACTTCTGATAGATAGGAATTGCGGCATGAACGACTTGCGGCTCCGGGAATTTCGAACGGGCGGAAGTGAAGCTTATGAATGAACCTGTGAAACGATCACGTGTCACCTGAATCGTACGTGCCGCAGGTTTCGACTGAGTTTCAGAAGGATCTGTGCTGGGATTGAAAAGCTCTAAGCGCGAGTTGTAGTTAGTCGCGGGCCAGACTGCATGCAGACAGACGGCGAGTACAAAAATAGAGAGAATTCTGTTGGTGCCGAGTATTCTACGCATGACTGCGGTCACGTTAATTCGTATTCCCCCAAACGTCAATGAATTCTCCTATTGCCGGCTCCTTTAATACCCGCAAGTACATCATTTTCTAAAACAAGCACCCCCTCAAACCGGCTTGTCGAAATTGTCCGGATTGTGATACCTTGCGGCTCTCCTTTGAGTTTCGCCCAGGATAGATTAGTCCCACCTCGTAGGGCCGAAATTTATTCCGAATTCAAGAAATGTGTTCGTCGTAGTTTAATAGCCCCTGGTAATGGAAAGCGGACTTTGCGTACGCGCAAAAGCATTCAGCAGTAATCGGATGCGCTCTGATTTGCCAGAAGCGGCGGCGTCTTCCGCCGTGGCTTGCAATCACAGATTATCCATAACGGTCGGACGACGGTCAGTTCCCGGTCGATGGTAAGCTCTACAGCCACAAAATTAGCGCCGACGGTCGAGGTTGACGTACAAACAGTTGACGTCCCCGCAGACCAACCATCTGCGGATTTCGGGTTTAATCCTGGAGCGCTGTTTGATCAGTGGTTTCAGGACGTTGAAAGGCTCCGCAATCGAGAGTTCCCAGAACGGGCTCCAGGGGTCCTGCTCAATGGTTTCGAATTGGATTACGGGACTGGGGGAAGCTTTGACGATCAGCTAGCAGACAAGCTGGAGATGCCTGGAACTCTCGTCGTGGCCGAGCATGGCATGCTCCAGGGAGACATCACCGTCACCGTTGCTGTAATCAGGGGTGTTTTTAAAGGGAAAATCACAGCGACCGACAGCGTTATAGTGGAGCATCACGCAGTGATCATTGGGGAGATTGATACGCCCGCACTGATAATTCAAGGCGGAGCAATCATCGAAGGCAAGTGTCATTTAGAGAATCCGAAGTGTCTTTTGGAAGCTAAGGCCGACGAAGAGCCGGTCGAAAACCAACTGACCCTGGAGAGTCAAATTAAGCATGAGCAACCGCCCGTCACTTCAAGCCGAAGAGTTAGCCTAAAAAGGGTTTGGCGGGGCCGGATCTTTCATTAAGTGAGAAGAACGTCTTCCGCCAATCATCTCCGGAAGACGACATTGTATTTTGGTTGCGAACCTAGACATTGAAAGGTGCGTTTGTCTATTATGTCTGCCCAGCCGTTGGGCGTTTGATCTAAACAGTCACCAGCTGGCAATCCACTAACACAAGCCGCGTCGTTCGCTTTTCCCGTCCCGATTTGCACCGGCGACTAGTCCCGCGGCCCCCCAAACTACGGAGGTTACTAATGCTAAGGATAGGAAAGAACCCCAAAGATTCAATGGAACCCGAATCTCAACCCGAACGACACGAAACATCCCCCTACGCTTCCGCCAGACCGTATTCCCAGCAGCCGGTTCCTGAAGCCAGACCACAAACCCAAACTGACAATGTTTCGGCGGCGCCAAAGGCTATGACTGAAAGTGAAAATCTGGCGCGGGAAATTAAAGAAGGCAATCTAAGTGGATTCGTCGGCAGTGGCACAGTTGTCACAGGTGAAGCTAACTTCAAAGCGTTAATGCGGGTTGACGGGCACTTGTCGGGCCGAATAAGTTCAACGAGTGGAACGCTGATTGTCGGCGCTAATGGAAAAGTGGATGCCAATATTGAGGTCGCCATCGCCACAATTCACGGCGTAGTCAATGGCGACGTCATCGCAACCCAACGTCTTGAACTCGGGCGCGCGGCCAGGCTTAATGGAAACATCCAGACCGCATCGCTTGTAATCGAACCTGGCGCTCTCTTCGAAGGCACCTGTAAGATGACAAAGATGATTAACGCCGCGTCAGGGAAGCCGAAGATTAACGGCCGCGATGTTGAACCCGTCGCGTCAAAGGACAACGCCATTCGCTCCGACGTTGTTGACGATAAATCAACAAAAATCTCAAACATCTCAGCAGTGGCCAGCTAACGATTACCCGAGAGTTTAAAAAGCGCCTCATCCTCGCAAAGGGTGAGGCGCTTTTAGTTTTCTGCTCACCTTGACATTACTCACTCGCCTCCCTGATACATATAGCGCAAACTCCCTAAAATAGAGTGTGAACCGCAGAAAACGCTTTTATCCGCTGATGCTGAAAGCCTCTCACCGAATCAACTTCAACAGCCGATTGGTTGTTGGTGCTCTCACCATTTCACTGCTTTTGTCAGCCCGGGGCAGTGGCCCGACCGTAAGGGAGGGCGTTCTAAACGCACCTAACTCGACGCCCTTCCTTACGGTCGGGCCACTGCCTCGACTTCGTGCGAGTAGTGCGTTGTCTCAAACGCGCCTGCCGTCGTCACGAGCCGCGCACGGTAAAATTGGTAACGCAGAAATGGTTGAAATCGTCCGCGCGGAAGATGAACGGCGCTGGGACGATGGACTTATACGCCTGTTTGCTCATCGGAATTCTGCCGTACGCCGGCGTGCAGCACTCGCAGCCGGACGAATCGGCGACGCGAGGGCGGTTAGCGAATTGGCCGCGCTGCTCCAGGAAGACGAGGATAGTAACGTCCGTGCGATGGCTGCTTTCGCGCTAGGCGAAGTTGAATCGTTATCCAGCGGCCCGGCATTACTCTCGAGATTGAAAGAAACAAATGATCGGTTAGTTAGGGCGCGAATTCTCGAGGCGCTTGGGAAGATTGCTGCCGCGGTTCCAAAGGAACAGGAAGCGAACGCCCAGGAAAGCCGCAACGCCATTTTGGAAGTCTTAAGAACCGAAGCGCAGCGCCGTTCAGCTTCGGATAAAATGACGATCCTGCTGGGCCTGACAGCCGCACTGCGCGCCAAGCCCGCAAACTCCGGCCCTACGATTGCGCAGTTCCTGACGTTTACCGATCCGCAAATTCGCGCTGATGCCGGCAACACACTTGCCCGGCTTCGTTTAAACGACGGCAATTCCCTGTTGCGCAAACTTTTGACCAGCGATCCCGATCCGGTCGTCCGTGCTAATGCAGCCCGAGTGCTGGGCACGACTGAAGATAAAGAGTCGTTTGAGAAGTTGCTCGATCGATCACTAAACGATGTGGATTCTCGAGTGCGCGTTAGTGCCATCCGTGCGCTTGCAAGCCTTAAGGATGGGCGGGCCATGAGGCCTCTCATGGAAAGAGGTTCCACAGTAGTAGTAGAAGCGAAGCGGTCAAAAGATAGCGCTACTCTTGCTGCACCTCCGGCAGAGGTCAACGAACTACTTGAGATCGTTACGACAATCGGTAGATTGAGACAACACTCGGATGATGAAAGGACCATCAAGTGGATCCGTGAAGTAAGACCTGCTACAGGTCCCGGCGCACCTGAGCTGGAAATTGCCCTCGCCAGAATCTATCCCAGCGCCTATCTAAGCCAACTCGGCTCGGGCCCGGTTGCCAGGCATAAAGCTCAGGAACTAATGTTGCTTGATTGGCGGGCAGCCTCGAGTTTCGCTCAGGGACTCGGTGAAATCGCGACGGCGCCCGATTCCAATCGAGAGAACAAAGCCACGCGCGAGCAGGCTGCGGATCTTCTGCGCGGAATGCTCGACTACCGTAACTCAGGCATCACTATTAATACCCTCGTGGCCGTTCATTCTGAATATGCGATACCCGATGTGTTGCGGGCGTTTGCTGCACATAAGCCAAAGGACCTGGCGGACGTCCTCCGGAAACACCTCAAAGAATCGGATGCAATCATTCGCGGAACGGCAGCAGACCTGCTCGGAGAGCTCCCTTCCGATGAGGCAAACTCCGGCGCTTTGATCGAGGCGTTGCCCACTGCGCTTCGAGATAAGGAGCTGAACGATGCGGCGCTTTCAATCCTCGATGGGCTGGCCAAACAAAAGACGGGCACGGCGAACGAAGCAATTAAAACAGCGCTTGATTCGGATGATCACTTAATCAGGCGTCGCGCCGTCGCACTTTTGAAAGCGAACGGCGCGGGTGATTTTTCTGCGCGTATCGGCACAGTTAAAACACTAAACAGAATTTCTGACTACGATCGCGCAATCGCCCGCATCGGCAAGACTGTCAACGCTCGGGTCTCAACAACAAAAGGAGTCTTCACCATTCGTTTGCTACCCGAAGAAGCTCCCCTCACTGTGGACAACTTCATCACGCTAGCTAAACGCGGATACTTCCGCGGCATCACGGTTCATCGGGTAGTGCCAAATTTCGTGATCCAGGATGGCGATCCTCGCGGCGATGGAAACGGCGGGCCTGGTTACCAGATTCGTTGTGAAATAAACGAAGCCTCTTACGAACGCGGCGCAGTGGGAATGGCGCTCTCCGGCAAAGACACGGGCGGCTCGCAGTGGTTTGTGACGCACGCACCTCAACCGCACCTGGATGGTGGTTATACGGTTTTTGGTAATGTCGTTGAGGGAATGAAAGTAGTCGACAGCATCTCCCGCGGCGATGTTATTCGTTCAATAACTATTCAGGAAGGCGCAGCCGCCGCATCGAGACGCAGAAGGTAGTACGATGGTTTCAGTATGAAGAGTTTTAACCAACCTAAGGTTCCTGAGCGCAAGTTCAAGCTTGAGCTTAGCTCCGACTGGGTATGCGTTTGTTTATTAGTTGTCTTACTCGCTTCGCCGGCGTTTCCTCAAACGCAGCCAGCTCAGGAAAAAATTCCGCAATCGATTCCGCGCTATCAAATTCAATTGAAAATAGACTTTGATGCGCTCTCTTACTCAGGCAGTGAGCAAGTGCATTGGACCAATCGCAGCGACCGCCCAACGTCTGCGCTCTACTTTCACCTTTATTCAAATCTTCGTCCGGAAACGACAGAGACGGCCGCAAATTCTTTACCCGCTGAAGCTGAGGAACCGCGGATTCAAATCACCGACGTGCGCTCCTTCACGAGCGCGGCCCCGCTTTCCTACTCGATTGATGACCGCGGAACAACTCTGCGAATTACGCTTGCTGAACCCGTGGACCCGGGCGACTCAACGGAAGTTGTGATCGGCTTCAAAGGAAACGTACCCGAGGTTGATTCGGAAGAAACGGGTCTGACTACACATGTGGTGAAGCAGGTTAGCGCGGCCCTGCGAGGCGAGCGCGAAACGCGCCGGCCACGAGATCTGAACTTTCGCTGCCGCGGCGTGATGATGCTCGGGACATTTTACCCGGTGCTGGCGGTAAACGAAGGCGGCGAGTGGTTGCGCAAGATCGAGTCGAGCGTCGGCGATGTCGTGTTTAATGAAGTGGCGGATTACGAAGTCAAAATAGAGGCCGCACCGGGCGTGATGGTGTTCACTTCCGCCGCGGAAGCTCCGGGCCAGCCTGAGAATGAAACGTCCAGGGTCTTTTCAGCAACTGCCTTGCGCGACTTTGCCATCGTTGCCGGGCGCAGCTTGCGTTCCCAGCAAGTGCAGGTTGGCGAAACCACTCTGCGATCCATTTACCTGCCGGAGCACGAACGGGTCGGCAAACGCGTGCTGGTGATGGCTGAAGACGCTATGAAGATTTTTGTTGCGAAGTTTGGACCACTGCCTTTCAAGACAATCAACATGGCAGAAGCCCCCCTGGTTGCGGGGCTCGGCAGCACCGAGTTTTCCGGTCTTAACGTAATTGCCAGCGCCTACTACGTTGATTTCGATTCGCCGGCGATGCGAAATCTTCCGGAAATCATTCGTGAACAACGGCCGTCCGTCGAAGAGAGTCTTGAATGGAGCGTGGCACATCTGGTTGCGCATCAATGGTGGGGTGCGGCGGTCGGCAATGATCCGGCGCGCGAACCGGTGCTGGACGAAGCGATGTCGAGTTGGTCGGCGCTCACTTATTTCAGAGAACGCTACGGCGAACAAAAAGCGGCCGCGATTCAGCAGGACCAACTTCAAGGTGTGTATCGCTTGTACCGGACCTTTGGCGGCGAAGACATGAACGCCAACCGCCCGTCTCGCGATTACAAAAACAGTTTTCAGTATGCCGCTCTGGTCACAACCAAGGGCGCCTTGATGTTGGTTCACCTGGGACGCCAGCTTGGGCCGGATAAATTGCTCGCTGCCCTTCGCCGCTATTATCAAACTCATTTGCTGAAGGTCGCTTCGCTAAACGACTTGCGCGACGAGTTGATCGCAGAAGCTCCTCCTGAACAAAGACGGGCCGTGGCCAGGACAATTAATCGCTGGCTGGCGAGCAGGCGCGGTGACGAAGACATTGCGAAGCCTGACGCAGAGCTGGCCAATTCGTTGGGACTGCCAACAAAACCGAATCAACAGCGTGACCGCAACGCCCTCGGCGCCTTTGCACGTGTAGGAAAATTCTTCTGGCAACAGATGACTCGAATAAGGTAGGACGCAGAGCCAGTTCAACTCGATCGTTTAGAGAGCGGACTTGTCCCCGCGACGTGCAAGTGCCCCAGGCTTTGCACAAGAAGTCGAATGAAGAGGTCTGCGAAGCGGTATCAGAACCGGGAGCGATAGCGACCGGGTCTCGGTGGAAAGAAAAGCCGTGATTTCACTATCAACCATCGCCTTCGTAGATGAGCATCGACCCGGTCGCTACCACACCCCAAGCGGGCTGCCCGCTTGGGGGCCCCGGTTCGCTTCCGGTTCTGATTTAGTCGGCTTCGCCGACTTTTTGTGCAACGCCACTGCCCTACCCAAACGGGCAGCATGATACAAACCTTGCCGGTTCGCAGTTTTCAGCCAACGGCAGATTTAATCGATCTACTAAGATGCAACCTTACAAACGCGATGCGGTGGTAACGAAGGAACGTCAGGTCAAGATCGACGAGAGTCTCGAGAAGCTGAGTTGGCTAATGGACGACTTCATTCGCTTGCCCGTAATTGGCTGGCGTGTGGGCCTCGATGCGTTAGTGGGGCTGATTCCGGGTTTCGGCGACACCGCAACTTCGCTTGTATCCTTTTATATTCTTGTGTCCGCAGTCCGGTACGGTGTCCCCAAAGTCACGCTCCTGCGCATGGGAATGAATCTGGGAATTGACTACATCGTCGGCTCATTGCCGGTTGTGGGAGATTTCTTCGACGCCTGGTGGAAGTCAAATCAGCAAAACGTCGACTTGCTGAGCAAACGCGCAACGGTTTCAGCCGAAGAAGCCAGACAAGGAACGATTGGCGACTGGCTGTTCGTGGGATTGATTATCCTGTTGCTCATCGGACTGGCGATCGGCGCAGCAGCCGTGAGCTTCTACCTGCTAATGCTTATTGCCGAGCAGTTAACCAGGGCGGTGACTGTGTAATCCCCATTCCCCAAAGCTATTTCATAGACCCACAAGAAAACGCCGGGTGTCCCGGTAAAGCTCCTGTCTGAATCAACATTCGCGATCAAACTCTGAACGAGCCATTTAGAGGACGGACTTGTCCGCCCTGGGGCGCAAGGTTCGCTAAAACGGAGCGGTCAAGACGGCGGTATGGCAGTTGCTAAATAACAGGTGACAGTCACATTGCGTACGAGAACAAAACGGCAAAAGGGTGAGATTCGCGCGGTTGCGTCGCGCCCGGACACTCAAAGGACAAGCATTGTTTAGAGGAGACGGCCAGGGCTACGTTCTCTCGTTTTTGAGCTAACGGTGGTTTTAAGAGCGATTTCGGGTGGTGATGATGTCCGCTAATCCCAAGAAGCTTTAGCGGAAGTTGTATACCCTTTTCAAACAAACAGGAGACAGACCCATGAATGCATTTACATTGCTTAAAGCCGACCACGAAACAGTGGCGGGAATACTCAGTTCAATCGAAGAGACGACCGAACGCGCGGTCAAGGGCCGAGACGAGCTTTTTGCGCGACTTAAATCAGAGTTAGATCTTCACGCTAAGATCGAGGAAGAAATTCTTTATCCAGCATTGGAAAACACTGAGGATGCTCGCGAGATCACGCTCGAGGCTTATGAAGAGCATCGTTTGGTGAAGCAATTGCTGACTGAGCTGGAAGCCGAGCCGAAAGACACTGAAGAGTGGACGGCAAAGTTTTCTGTGCTCAAGGAAAACATTGAGCATCACGTCGAGGAAGAAGAAGGCGAAATGTTCAAGAAAGCACGAAAGGCGCTGAGCGAAGAAGAAATAGAAACGCTGGGTGAGCAGCTTCAAGCCGCCAAACAGCAAAACAAAGCTGCAGCTGCTTCATGAGTGAAAGACTCCAGCGGGATCAAGGGAGCGGATACATCAAAGATCTGGAACGATTAGTAGGCCCCGGGGTCAGCAACAATCGTCCTCCGATTCTGTGAAAACTAACGGCCCCGGAGGCTGCACACAGTTGGATTGTCGTGGATCGATGAATGTTTGCGCCTTCTAACAGCGTCGCGGCTGAATCCGAATGATCGAATTGGTCCATCTCAGCAGTGGCTTTGTATATCGGCCTTCGCTCCGGTGGATCACACATCAGTAAATGAAAACAATGTATCTTAAAGACCGAGCAATCTATCAGTTACCAAACGGCCGGGAAGTAGTCGCAGATTTAACCGAAGAGGGACAAGCTGTTTTACAAAACCTAAGCCCATCGGACCCGGACAAATATGAATTGAATGAGGAAGGCCGACTTCTGTTTAATGGCCAATTGTCCGCCTGGGGAGTCAATGATCTGGTAGACACCGGACGCATCGCGCCGCCCCACATGACAACCATTTTGCACGAGAGCTGGATGATGGAACCGGAGAGGGGCTATGAAAGCCTTATGAAGAAGTGATAACGCGACGTGTAGTTCTGCCCGACGGGCGTTATCTGATCTATTACACCTTTGGGGCAGTTGAAACTTCGACTTCTTCTCAGCCTGCTTCGGCCAAGAGAGAATCTGAAGCTGAAATGCGTGACAAGGAAACCTGATTAACTGAGCTGCGATCGACTCGCTTAAGATTTCGCAGTTATCTGTGCGTGATTAAGTACTCGGTCCAGAGTCGATTTGAGCAAGTCCAGCCCGCGTTCGCCTGCGGCAAAACTACGCAGCTTCCCGTCACCATCGAATAAGTAATACGCCGGCACATAACCTTGATCGTTCTGGAATGCATCTTTCAGCTTATGTTCGTTATCAACGGCACAGGGCTCGGAGATGTTATTCACCGAGACAGCCTCGCGCACACTCTCCACATCCGTATCCGCTTCATAACGGGGCATATGAATAGCAACGACGTTCAGCCCCCGCTCCTTTAGCTCGTCGCGCCACTCGCCAATGCGCGGCATGTTGTCTTTGCAGATTCCACAACTAAGCGACCAGAAGTGGACCAGCGTGGGCCGGCCTTTGGTTTCCATCTCAGCGTGAGACTGTGTTCCATTAAACCACTCCGTCGCTCCATTGAGCGCGGGCATCTCTGTTCCTATTCTCATTCCCATAGTTTTTTGAACGTTGACGGGCGATCGCCGACCGTCGATAAACTGCTCCACAAATTCCACCCGACGACGTGACGGCCGTGCCCAGGATATGCGGCGGTCGGCCGTCGTCCGTCCTCGGTCGTACTAGGCGTTCAGTGTCTTCTGACCGGGCTTCCATTCAGCCTGGCAGAGACCGCCGGTTTGCAATGCCTGAATCACGCGAAGTGTCTCCTCAGCAGAACGGCCGACATTCAGATCGTGTACCACTTTGTAACGAAGAATGCCTTCCGGATCGACGATGAAGAGTCCGCGAAGAGCGATGCCGCGGTCTTCGATCAAAACGCCGAAGTCGCGAGCGACATTCTTGGTCGCATCGGCAGCCAGTGGATATTTTAATCCCTCGACTCCGCCCTTATCCCGCGGGGTTTTAAGCCATGCACGGTGTGAAAACACTGAATCTGTTGAGACACCAATGATGTCGGCGCCGATGCCTTCAAAATCCTCATAGCGATCGCTAAAGGCAGTTAACTCGGTCGGGCACACGAAGGTAAAATCCAACGGGTAGAACAAGACTACTAACCATTTCCCGCTGTAATCCGAGAGCTTCACATTCTCATTCAGCTTCTCAATATTTTTCGTTGAGGCCATATCAAAATCCGGCGCCGGCTGACCGACCATCGCGCGTTCCATTGCTATTGCTGTTGCTGCTGTCATGAATCCTCCACTTAACGTTGCTGAAATTTTCTAACCAACTCTTAATGGCTATGCTTTTCGACACTCAGGACACAAACCCCTGAGCGTCAAATGTACCGATTCTGGTTTGAATCTGGATTTGCGTGCCGCCACCTTCAGCAGTTCCGCTGCCTCCGGCAGATCGAAGTCAACTAACTTGCCGCACTCGTTGCAAATAGCATGATCGTGGCGGCCAGTTTCCCGGTCGTAACGACTGGCGCCATCGCCAAACTTAATCTCGCTTACGAGGCCGGCTTCTTTTAGAAACCTAAGAGAGTTGTAGACCGTGGCATAACTAATTGCCGGCAAGCGCAAAAGCGCTGCTTGAAAGATCTCATTCGCTGTCGGGTGATCTTCACGTTCGCGAATGACCTGCAGAATCGCGTCCCGCTGGCGGGTCAACTTGTCTTCAGTCCTGAATGTTTTGAGCGGCTTAACCATTAATATATTTAGACTAATTCTAAATTGGTAATCTGTCAAGTGGCCGTTGGGCAACCCTCCAGTCTGAGAGAGGGATTCGAACTATGAGGTCCAGCACCGCGAGCAGCTAGAGCGTCGGGTGCTCCAAAGCGTAGTGTGTGATTGTCTCCACGTAGCTTTCAAACGGCGGACAAAAAATGCCGTGGGGCTGAATTAGCTTTGTGGCCTCGGCCGTATCGTAGGTTTGCTTGAGAAAAAAGTACGGGACCGCCGAGTGGGGCAAGTCAGTGATTTTCGGCGAGAGCGGTAGCATCAAGGAAGCTTCCACGAGCGAGGCCGGAACCGTTAGACGTGAGCCCTTCCCTTCGAGTGAGCGTGCGATGGTGTCGAATAGTTCGCGTGTTGTGAGTGGCCGCGGATCCGCTATCTGAATCGTCCTGCCAATCGAGCTCGAGTCGCGCGCCAGGACTGACATCGCTTCCACCACAAAGTCGACAGGAACCAGGTTCAAAGTGACTTCACTGTTTCCGATATTAAAAGTACTGAGCACCGAAGGCCACTTGAGCAGGTAACGAATCAAGTAATAAATGCCGTCATACTTCGCCGTTTCTCCTGTGCGCGAATCACCACAAACCACCGACGGGCGATGAATAGTAATCGGCAAGTCGGGTTTCAACGCTTCCACTTCGAGTTCAGCCAGATACTTCGTTTCTTCATAGTGATTACGGAATCCGGCGTCATGGCTCAACTCGTTTTCCAGGATCACGCCGGTACGCTTGCCGGCCACATAGCACGTTGAAACATAGTGGTAGTGTTTAAGACTTCGAAGTAAACCAACAAACTGATTGACGTTGCGGGTGCCTTCCACATTGACGCGAGTGGCCAGTTCTCGCGCCACCGCCAGGTCATAAACTGCCGCGAGATGGAAGACAACGGTGGCTTCCGAGTAAACAGTTTCCAAATCAGTTTGCGAGAGTCCCAGATTGGGCGCTGTGATATCGCCCGGCATGATAACGAAGTCTGCGCGAGCCCTTCCCGCTTCCTCGGCAATGGTTCCGAGTTCCTCGTTAGCGCGTCCAACAAACGAAGGCTGTATAAGCAACAGGAAACGTCCGTTTTTCTTCGCAAGCTGACGCAGCAGCCGGCCTGCTATGAAGCCGGGAAAACCTGTTACAAAAAAAGTTTCCTGAGATGACATAATGAGAATCTTAGCTGTTGAAAGCTCCCGTTGGTGCGCGGCCACTCGGGAGTCCGCGTGGTTTTCAGGCCCTTCTGGTTGCAATCACACTACACCGGTTGAAATGCGCGGTCGTCAGGCGCCTGAAAGATCAGGGTTTCGCCTCCTCTGAACGGGCTGAGTATAATCCACTCCACGAAACAACATAACCAGTGATGATTTCGGATCTGCAAAAATTCACGGAGTCTTATGGAGAAATTGGATGAGTAGAAAACTGATACCACAGAGGCTTGCGGTCTTATGCGTCCTCCTACTCTCGACTTTCGTTTCACTTTCAGCACAGCAGAAAGCTGACTGCACAGTAAAGGTAACGCTGCTCCAGGTGAACGACGTCTACCAATTTGCACCCGTCGATCAGGGAGCGCGCGGCGGGTTGGGACGGGTCCTGACTCTAAAGAAAGCAATTGAAAAAGAGTCGCCGCATACTCTTTTCCTGATGGCAGGGGACACGATTTCGCCCTCCGTCGAATCGATAACCTACAAAGGATCCCAGATGATCGACGCCTGGAACATGGTTGGTCTCGACTATGCAACTTTCGGAAATCATGAATTCGATTTCGGCCCAGACGTGTTGCTCGAGCGAATGAAAGAGTCGCGCTTCAAGTGGATCGCCGCAAACGTGATTGACAAGAAGACCGGCAAACCGTTCGGCGACGCACTGCCGTTTATCATTCGCGAATTTGACGGCGTGAAGGTTGGAATCTTTGGGCTGGTTTTGCCAGAAACGAGAACTACATCACGACCGGGTCCCGACGTTGATTTTCTCAACCCCTGCGAAACGGCACGAAAGGTTGTTACAGAGCTACATAGCCTTGGGGTGAAAAGCGTCGTCGCCCTGACCCACCTCTCCATGGCTGAAGACAAGGAAGTGGCGCGTTGCGCGGACGTTGATGTGGTTATCGGAGGCCACGAACATTCCTTGCTCGAGTCGTCGTCAGGCGGTGCTCCGATCCTCAAGATGACTGCGGACGCTCGCGAACTCGGACGGATAGATTTGAATATTTCGAAAGAAACAGGTGCCGTCGAAAGCATCGATTGGAAGGTGATTCCGGTAAACGCGGAAATTAAAGAAGACCAAAGCTTCGCCGCGATCAATCTCAAATATGGCGCGCTGCTCAAAGAGCTGTCGCGAGTTGTTGGCCGCACCAGCGTAGAACTCGACGCTCGCAGTGCCGTCGGACGGAAGCAGGAAACCAACGTTGGCAACTTAATCGCAGACGCCTTTCGCGCGGCCACTGCATCCGATATCGGGTTTTCGAATGGTGGCCTGATTCGCGCAGACGAGATCATCCGCCCGGGTCCCATCACACAGAGGGACGTGCTGGCGATTCTTCCGTTCAAAAACAAAGTAGTAAAATTGGAGGTGACCGGGGAATTATTGAAGCGCACCCTTGAACACGGTGTGGCGCGCAGTGCTGAAGATGCCGAACCCGGCCGTTTTCCCCAAGTCTCCGGCTTGCGGTTTTCGTTCGATGCCAGCCGGCCGCCAGGTTCTCGAGTAGTCGATGTTACTGTGAATGGTAAGCCGCTGGAGGAAACGAAAAAATATACTCTCGCTACGAGCGATTACGTCGGCATCAATGGTGGCGACGGATATGCGATGTTGAAGGAAGCCCGCGTGCTGATTGCACCGGAGCAGGCTAAGTTTGATTCCGATGTCCTGCGGGCGTCGATTGTGGCGCGGAAAGTAATTGCGCCTAAAACTGACGGCCGCATCAAGCGTCTCGATACAGATCAGAAACAGCAGGCAGACTGCGTTAAATGAGATGAAACACGAACTCTTCGAAGACGATTCTTCGCCGGCCGCAAAATACGAAGCTAAGCAGCTTTTTCAAGAGGCTTACCAGGCGCAGCAGGCGGAAAACTTTGAGGAAGCGATCGAGCTTTATAAGCGCTCGATTGAAACCTACCCTACCGCGGAAGCGCACACCTTCCTCGGTTGGGTCTATAGTTTTCAGGACCGTTACGACGAAGCGATCGAGGAATGCCTGGAAGCAATTCGCGTCGACGAGACGCTGGGCAATCCCTATAACGATATCGGCAGTTATCTTCTGGCGAAGGGTGATTCTTACAGCAGTGTGCGCTGGTTTAAACGTGCACTCTTCGCACCCCGTTATGAATCGTATGCGTTTCCCCACTTCAATCTCGGTCGCGTTTATGAGACTCGGAAGAAGTACATCGAAGCTGCGCGGCATTATGGCAAGGCACTCGAACAACAGCCAGGCTTTACCGAAGCAGCCAGCGGACTTCACCGTATGCAAGCGCTACTGAATTAGGCTAACTAGATCTAACCGTGCGTCAACATCACCTCGGAAAAACACTAAGGTTGTTTCTCGTCGTCAGCTCGTTCTTCGTCTGCTCTCAATCAATACCCGCCCAGGATCGCTGTCTTTCTCCGGATGAAATCAAAAAGATCACAGACCCGGCGGCCAACACTGCTCCTGTAACGCTGAACAAGAAACTGCGAGACCAGTTGCTGAAGCTGAAGGAGCAGAGCCAGGAACGCTTGAACGAGGACATTAGCGGCAACCGCAAACCTGAAGCACTTATGGGCCGAATGAGAGCTTTTCGTGCGAAGAACACCGAACGCTTGTGCGCCATCCTGAAACAACATGGCTGGCCTACCCCGGATTTGGTTGGGCACGATGGAGTAGAGGCGGCCTTCTACGTATTGAGAAATAGCTCTGCGGCTTCCGTTAAGGTTGAACTGGTCCAGGCGATTACTGCGGCAGCGACGCGCGGCGATATTTCGCCTCCGGATTTTGCCAGTTACATTGATCGACTGCGTCTTGAAGCGGGTCTAAAACAGCTGTTCGGCACTCAAGCGACTATCAGCGATGGACTTCTCGTTTTATATCCGATTGAAGCGGAAGAGAATGTTGAAGCACGCCGAAAGCAATATCAGTTGCCCCCGTTGGCCGATTATCTTCACTTTCTTCAGGCGAAGTATCGATTGCCGTTGATTAAGTCGACCGGCGTCCTTACCAATCAATTCTCCGACCAGGTGAAGGCGTCGATTGCCAGGTCTACTTCGGCGGGTCTCACTGAAGGTCAGACGGTCGCTGAAGAGGAAGTCGTTCGCGTCGATACGAATCTGGTAAGTCTTAATGTGAGTGTTTATAGCAACAAGCTTAGAACACACGTCAGCACCCTTGGGCGCAACGACTTCACCATCAGTGAAGACGGACATGAAGAGGCGATTACCTATTTTGCGACGACAGCCGTTCCCTTCGACCTGGTATTGCTGATTGATTTGTCGGGTTCCACCGCCGGCAAACGGAAGTTGATTCGAAAATCCACGCAGCGTTTCATCGAGGCCACGCGTCGTTCAGACAGGGTCGCCATTGTTACTTTCTCAACTACACCGAATGTCGTATCGACTTTGACGGACGATCGCACGAGGCTCTTGCAGAGCATTGAGCGAATTGGCGACGAGGTAGGCGGTTCGAATGTTTGGGACGCGTTGAAGTTCACGCTCGATCAGGTTATCGGTCCAAAGAGCCTCCAACGGCGGCGGGCCGTCGTGTTTATGACTGATGGCGTCGACAACGCATTGGCCGGCAGCCCGAGGCTCGGGACGCGTGGGTCAGCCATCACCTTTGCAGATTTGTTGGAAGTAGTTCGACGCAACGACACCTTGATCATCCCCATCTTTCTCGATACGGAAAACGACGACTATTCCAACGCATTCACTGATCGGATATACGAAAACGCGCGAAAGACTTTGAGCTTACTGGCAGATGAAAGCGGCGGACTCTATTACAAAGCGAAGAAGATTGAAGATCTTGACGGCGTGTACGGCCAGGTGATCGAAGATCTCGGGAAGGTTTACAGCATCGGTTATAAGCCAACCAACGAGAAAAAAGACGGTAAGTGGAGAACCGTCAAGATACAATTGCCCAATCTACCGGACCTAGCGGCGCGAACGCGACCGGGATACTACGCCAACTGAATCGGCAATAGGCTATGGGCAATCTTTCTTGAATAGGACCGGTAGTTTAGAGTTCAAGCTTCAGCTTGCGTGGGTGGGTTTAGAAGTTAGTCTTCGTGGTAGCGAAAACGCAACCTGAAGGTTGTACTCCATACGCCTGTTGTTCACCGGGGTCTAAACCACAAAAACGAGTCTGGTTAAGCGGGGTATTTATCTGGAACCGCAGGCAAGATTCGTGATAGTTTTTCAGGCCGGTTGTCTCCCTCTCAACGACAAATTGAAACCGAACCGGCTTCGTGACGTGTAACCGCCTGGACGTCGCAGTTTCGGTTCAAGTCCTTCGCATAATCCGGATACCGTTTCTCTCCCACGGAGGCCTTATGTTTCCTGGTCGTAAATCCCCGACCCTTAGAGTCCTTGCACTTTTAATTACCGTTTGTAGTTTTGTCCCCACATCTCCCGGGCAGCAAACCACCGGCGCAATCAGGGGCACAGTCAGCGACCAGTTAGGCAGCCTGATTGTGAGCGCTACGGTGACCGCGAAAGATTCGCGTGGCGTTGAACGAACGGCAACCACAAATCAATCCGGTAATTATGAATTCAAATCCCTCTCCGCTGGTCGCTACACTTTGCGGGTCGTCGCGGTTGGATTTACCGACTTCGAAACTAAAGACGTTGAAGTCGCCGCAGGCAGAACCACGACCCTTGATCCACAGTTAGAGCTACTCCCTTTGGAGCAGTCCGTCACGGTCGATAACAAAGACCTCAGCACCGATTCAGATCGAAATGCCGACGCCTTGATTCTGCGCGAACGCGACCTCGAGGCATTACCCAATGATCCAGTCGCACTGGCCGCAGCTTTACAGGCCATGGCGGGACCCACCGACGGCGAAGGTGGGGCACAGATAAAGGTTGACGGATTTTCGGGCGGCCAGCTGCCGCCGAAGGAAGCGATCCGCGAAGTTCGTATTAACCAGAACCCTTACTCCGCTGAAAATGAATATCCCGGTTGGAGTGGTATAGAGATTTTCACTCAGCCGGGCTCTGATAAATACCACGGCAGCATCAACTTCAACTTTAATGACGAGAGCCTTAACTCGCGCAATCCGTTTGCCCCACGCCGGGCTCCGTTTCAACAACGCGGCTTCCAGGGAAGCTTGTCTGGTCCAATCGCGCCCAAGCGTGCATCGTTTAATTTCTACATGGGGCGTTACGCGACTGACAATAATGCGGTCGTCAACGCAACTATTCTGGATCCGGTAACGTTGAGTCCGGTTCTCTTCAATCAGTCGTTTCTAACACCGCAGGTCCAGCTGTACACGAGTTCCCGCGGCGACCTGAAGATCAACAAGAAACATACATTGATAGGTAATTACGAATACGGCAGCGGCACTCAAAACCTTCAGGGCATCGGCGGGTTTTCCCTCCCGTCGCGAGCGTTTCGCGGCGAGCGATCCAACCATACTTTGCAACTGACCGAGACGGCGTTGCTCAGTGAGAAGATGGTTAACGAAACGCGCCTTGCCCTCAGCCACAACACCTTCCGCCAAACAGCTGGGACCCTTCTGCCGTCACTCACCGTAGCTGACTCGTTTTTCGGCGGCGGTTCTCAGATTGGCCTCGCGTCTAACAGACAGGACCGGCTCGAAGTGCAAAACTTTACTTCATGGTCTACCGGCAAACATTTCGTGAAAGTAGGCGGTCGCCTCAGACACATTCGAGTCGAGAGTATTTCGCCAGGAAACTTTGGTGGATCATATACATTCGCCGGCGGCCCCGGACCGGTTCTTGATGCCAACGATCAAATAGTTCCAGGTGCAGGCACAATTGCCCTCAGCAGTTTGGAACGTTACCGCCGCACACTTTCGTTTCAGCGCGCCGGACTAAGTCCCGCGCAAATCAGGGGGCTGGGCGGAGGCGCCACGCAGTTCTCAATCGCGGGTGGTAATCCGGAAGCGAGGGTCAGACAAAGCGACTTCGCTCTTTATGTGCAGGACGAATGGAAACTGCGACCTAACTTCACAATCTCTCCGGGACTGCGTTACGAGAACCAAAGTAATATCAACAGCAATTTGAATCTCGCGCCGCGGGTTGCTTTCGCGTGGTCGCCAACATGGGGTAGTGGAAAGAAACCAGTCACGTCGGATACGAAGGTGGCCCAACCTTCCGCAGAAGCGAAGTCAAACCCGCCAGCTCCAGCTAAGCCTCCCAAACCACCCAGATATAAAACCGTAATGCGTGGAGGCTTTGGTGTTTTTTACAATCGCATCTCGGAAGATCTGGTCCTGCAGTCGCTCCGGTTCAACGGCATCAACCAACAGCAATTCATCGTAACCGATCCGGCCGTGCTCGACTTGTTTCCTGCTGTGCCGCCAATCGGGGCCCTGACTGCATTTGCTCAACTGCAAACGAGACGATCTCTTGACGAACATCTGGCTCCGTCTGCGTCACTTCGATCTTCCTTCTCTATCGAGCAACAGTTGGATCCAAATTTCAAAGTGACTTTTACCTACTACCACACGCGTACTCAGCGCACTATGCGTATTGTGAATATCAACGCGCCCCTTGCGTTTACCGGCTTGCGACCTCTGGGCGAAAGCGAAGGCAACATTCAGGAATCTCAATCAAACGGAAGGACGGTGAGCAATTCTTTTAGTGTGAACCTTAACGGAACGATCAAGAAGGTAAACTTTTGGGGTAACTATAACTTGAGCAGGAGCAGAAACACTGATGGCGGCTCAAGCAGTCACCCATTCGACCCTTACGACTTCAGCAACGAATGGTCGCGATCGCCGTTTACAGCTCGCAACAGTTTGTGGGCGGGGGGCTACTATCAAACCAAATCCCTGCTCAGCATCAATGCATTTATGATTGCCATGTCGGGCCGGCCGTTCGACATCACCACTGGGCGAGACACGAATCGCGACAATGCTTTTGCTGAACGTCCGGCGTTTGCCACAGACCTGAGTAAGCCTGGAGTGGTGGTCACTCCACTCGGCGCATTTGATCCCAACCCCGTTGCCGGACAACAGATCATCCCGCGGAACTTCGGAATCGGTCCAAGCTTCATTTCTCTGAACGTTGGCGTCGAGAAGACTTTCAAATTTGGCAGGGCCATCCCACCTAAATCACCGCCACCCGGTCCGGGCAGCGTTGTGACCACATCCCCAACCGCAGGAACAACCACGACCGGCGCCAAACCACTGGAGAAGCCTCCGGTGCAGAGACCGTATTCGTTTGGGATGTCGCTGTATGCGTCGAACATTTTGAACCACGCAAACAAGGCGAACCCTGTAGGAAACATGTCGTCACCATTTTTTCTGCAATCCACCAGTCTTTCAAACAATTTCTTCTTTGGGCCAGGCGGAGTTGCGGCGGGTAACCGCCAGATTACCGCACGGGTGAGGTTGAGCTTTTAGACCGATGTGAATCTAGACTCGGTCTTGCCACACGCGATCGTGTCGGGCTGCATGAATAATGGCAGCAATGATTACCAGCCGTTGCTCTTGAATTACTTCATAAATGATTCGATAAGGGAAGCGCTTGGGATAACGCCAACGGATGTTCCGGATAGGATGTTTCCGACAATGCAGAAGTGGATTTACTTCAAGGGCATCAAATGTAGCAAAGGGTTCATCGATGAATTCATCGCCTAAGCCCGCGCGCGGAGCATCGTACCAGTGAGCAGCTCCAAGAATGTCATCTTCAGCCTGGGGACGGACGACGACATTCCAGCTCATGACTTCGATCTTGAGCGTAGACGGCTCTTGAAATCAGCCAAAGGTAATGAAGTAGCCGGATCAGAGTGATGGTCTTCCAACCGTGTCGCCACCAACTTTTCATCCGCTTCTGACAAAGGCAGGTCATCGAGCTCCAATACTTGGCGAATCAGAATTTGACGCTCTTCAAAAGTCAGACGTGGCAGCTCTGCAATGACTTCATTGAAACTCATAAGCGAAGCTTAACCTCGCGCTAGAGTTTTTCAATGAAAGGACTCTCGGGTTCTGGAGGCCCCGAGTTTCAATCGCTGCCGCTAACGGCCACCCTGCTTGTAAATCACGCCATTCTTCATCACAAACACAACCTTCTCTGTCGCGTGGATATCCTTGAGCGGATCGCCTGAGACGGCGATGATGTCTGCCCACTTCCCCACTGCCACCGAGCCAATGTTCTTTTCCCAGCCCAACAAGGTCGCCGCGTTCATTGTGCCGGCTTTGATCGCCTCCATGTTATTCATGCCGCCCCATTCAACCATCAGCACAAACTCGCGCGCGTTGGTTCCATGTGGAATCACACCCGCGTCTGTTCCCAGGGCAATCGGAACCTTATTGGCAATCGCGATCTTGATCGCTTTGCGCATGGCTGCGGCGGCGGCCAGCGCCTTCTCCGCGCGGAGTCCTTTTAAGATCCCAACTTTTGCCGCGCGCTCAACCGCTTCTCCAGCCATCATCGTAGGCACCATGTAAGTGCCGCGCTCGGCCATTAGGCGCGCGCCTTCTTCATCAAGAAATGATCCGTGCTCGATAGAAGCAACCCCAGCACGGCTCGCGATCTTAATACCCTCCGTGCCGTGCGCATGTGCGGCCACCTTGCGTTCATGTTGATGCGCTTCCTCCACCATCGCCTTCATTTCTTCAAAGTTGTACTGCGTCGTACCGACCGCATCTCCTTCCGACAACACGCCGCCAGTCGCACAGGTCTTGATCACGTCAGCGCCATACTTGACCTGATACCGGACCGCCGCCCGAATTTCATCAGGTCCATTGGCAATCCCTTCTGATATCGAACGCTCCAACAGGCCCGGGCGTAAACCGTTGTTATCGCAATGGCCGCCGGTGATTCCCAGTGAGTGGCCCGCGGTTATCATTCGTGGTCCAGGCGTCCAGCCTTCGTTGATCGCCTTGCGCAAAGCGATGTCGTTGAACGGACCGGAGGCGCCAACGTTGCGCACAGTCGTGAACCCAGCCATCAAAGTAGCGCGCGCATGGTTGACGCCGAGGATCGCTCCAAACGCGTCGTAGTCCCTGACCGCAGCCATGTCCCCTTCGGGATCGCCGAGCACGCGACCAATCAGATGCGTGTGAGCATCGATAAAACCCGGAAGCAGAGTGACGTCGCCCAGATCGATGACTCTCGCGCCCGACGGTATACGAACCGACGCAGCGTCACCGACCGCTGAAATCTTATTGTTAGTGACGATGATGATCGGGTTACGAAGCGGAGGCGCGCCGGTGCCGTCGATCAAACGCGCGGCCCGCAGCGCCACGACGCCTCGGCCTTCGGGCGGTTCAGGCCGAATGCCTTGCCCAGGGCTTTGCGACATCACGCGAACCGAGCATCCAAAGATCAGGATAAGCGCAGTCAGCAGCAATTTAAATGTTTGCACGGGGCTCCTTCGTCTAGTCTTATTTAGTTGGTGCTCATACTGTCTTCTGCTTTCTGCTTTCTGCTTTCTCAGTCTGCGAGATTAACTTTTTGCAGAATTGCGCGGAAACGCGGGTCGTCCTTGATCGCAGCAAATCTTGGGTCATCTTTGGTAGTTACAATTCGCTCTTCCCGAAGCTCGATACATTTCCACAACGCAGCAATAGCTTCATCCAGTCGTCCAATTTCGCTGTCATGATAAGCCAGGAAATAGAGCGACTTCGGATCTCTTTCCGCCAACTTCTTCAGGCGATTCCGCATTTCCTTAGCTTTAGCGAATTGTCCGCTCTTGTGATACGCGGTCGCCAGCATTGAAGTCCAGGCAAAATCGGTTTCTCTTGGGTTGGGAGACTCGTCATTGCCTAGTTCAATGACTTTAGTGTATTCGCCCTTGAGCAAATAAGCGTTGGCGATTCCGCGTCGAGCAAACCTCGAATCCTGGTCCATATCCAGCGTCGATTGCAGGACGCGCAGAGCCTCATCAAATTCGCCGCGCTTTTCCAGAATGCCGGAAAGGGGGACGCCCAGGTCCGCCGAGCGCGGGTCAAGCTCCTGCGCCTTGTACAATTCGTTGAGGGCTTCGTCGTAACGGCCAAGAGTTGTCAGCAACCGCGAGTAGAACTGACGAGCATTGACGCTGTTTGGATTAAGTTCAATCGCCCGGCGGAATGACTTCTCCGCGCCTTCCCAATCCCACTCGTACCAATGTTTTATTCGGCCGAGTGAACTATGAGCATCGGCGAGATGCGGATCCAGTTCCAGTGCTTTGTCGGTGGCAGTTTTGGCTTTGCCGTATAGCTCCTTGTCGGCTTCGTTAGTAAAACTTGCCTGCCAGATATAGGCGTCGGCCAGGCCCGTGAAAGCCAACGCATAACGCGGGTCGAGAGTTATCGCGTGCTGAAATTCGGCAATCGCTTTTTGGGGGTTTCTTTTCTCCAGAAAAAACCTTCCACGCCAATAAGCATGAAACGCTCCGCGATTTTGAGTGTCACCTTTGGTGAGCAGCTCCATTTCCCTGGGATTCAATTTCGCGCCCAGAGATTCTGTTATCTGGACTGCGAGCGCGTTTTGCAGTTTGAAAATATCCGTTTCGTCTTCATCAAAACTCGCCGACCATATCAGGGCACCGTCGGCGACGCGGAGCAGGCGCGTATTAACTCGCAGGCGCTGATCAGTGCGCTGCAGCGTCGCCTCCAAAACGGCGTCAACCTTGATCTTCCGGCCGATCTCAATCGAGTCGGGTGCATCGCCGGCATTTGAGACTGGACGAACAACGATTGAGCTGAGCGTACCGAGCCTGGTCACCAGCGTGTCAGTCAAACCCAGCGCCAGGGTCCTGTCAGCCTCCACATTCCTCAACGGCTTAAGAGGCAGAACCGCAATCGAACGGATCCCCGGTGTGGCAGCTTCATCGGGCGGATCCGGCGCAGCCTGTCGTGCCAACATAAACCACGCCAAAGCCCCAAGTGCCACAAGGACAACCGCGCCAATTGCGTAGATTCCTTTGCGTGTTTGACCGGCATGGGCCGGCGGCAGGTCTGGTGCTACTACCGTCGACTCGGCGACTGCCGGCAGTTCCCTCTCATCGACGAGAATTCGCGGCCGAGTGTGTTTCTCAACAACAAGGGTCGGCACTTCTTCGGCAACTTCCCGAACTTCGGCGCTAAACCGGTAGCCATGTTTCGGAATTGTCTGAATGTACTGCTCGCCAGCCTCGTCCGTCCCCAAAGCCTTTCTCAGCACCGACACGTTGAAATTAAGGTTGCCATCTTCAACAAACGTGTCCGGCCAGATAGCGCTCATTAATTGTTCGCGCTCCACCAGCCTCCCGTTCTGTTGAACCAGAACAAGCAGCGTTTCAACCGCCTTGGGCGTGAGCGACACAAGCTCGCCATTCCGCCACAGGCAGGGCTTCTCGGGATCCAGTCTAAATGGGCCGAATTCGTAGAGATGTCTAACTTGGCGGGACATTCGGGGGCTCTAATAAATTCTCTAACAATTTCTAAGAGAAGTTTAAAGGACTTCTGACTGCCAGAAGCATAAGAGTGTCGCTAGTGAAAGGCAAGAGCCGCTTGAAATCGATGATAGCCGGGTTTGAATTTGTCAGTGCGTCCTCTGCGTCTCTGTGGTTATTGACCGAAATTAGTTCACTGCAGGGCAAGGAACACAGAGAACGCACTGACAAATTCGAACCAACGAAGGACAGACATTCCTGTCTGTCTGCTGACGTTTGGAGTTACCGGCTGACCGGAACGTCTGCCGTACTTAAGAGGAGATGAGCATGAAACGACTAACTTTGAGCCTACTTAGTTTCACCCTATTGACTGCCGCAGTAGTTACACCTGAGTCGATGGCTGGACAGCGTCGCGTGGTGGTGCGGCCAGCACGACACGCGCGACCAGCCCGTGTTGTAGTCCGCCGGCCCGCCGCGCGCAGCACATTGGTCGTACGCAGGGGGCATCCGATCCGGCGAGTCCTGCCTTCGACGGTTGTGGTCCGTCCTGCCCGGAGAGTAATCGCGTTGAATGCGCCTGTCGTTTATCTGCCTGGCCGCACGTGGAACGCGACAGTTGTTTCACTGCCATCGAGTGAACGTGTCGTTTGGGAAGACAGCGAAGAGATACATAGCGACGAAGGTTGGGTAGATACAAACCTGGGTGTCGACAACACGGGCAATGCCCTCTTCATTAAGATCGACGGGTTAGCGCAGCTCAGTTTTGCCGAAGTGGTCTTCGGCAACGGCAACGTGCAAGTAGTGGACTTCAACGATAGCGCCCAAAGGGCCGGGGTCTACAACCTGCTCGATTTCTCAGATGGGCGTCATGTTAACAGCGTTCGTCTCCTGGCGAAGTCCAGCTCCGATGATTCGAAGCTGACTATCTACCTGCGCAAATAAGAGGAGCGCGTAGCACGGACAATTCCAAGTCATCACCGCTCACCCGGATGCTCATGACGACTTGGCAAACGAACAACATTTTCAAAAAGGAGAACGACGATGACGAACCGAAAAGCCACCCTTAGAATATTAGGCCTCTTACTCGTTACGCTTGGCTGGGCCACGCTCGCGCAAGCACAAGCCAGTCGCACATTTGTATCAGGCACGGGTGACGATGTGAACCCATGCAGCCGCACAGCGCCTTGCAAGACTTTCGCCGGCGCCATCTCAAAGACCGCAGAATACGGCGAGATTGACGCTTTGGATCCTGCTGGTTTCGGTGGGGTCACGATCACGAAATCAATGACAATTGACGGCACAGGAACTCTGGCGGGCACCTTTTCCGGAGGCAGTGCTTTTATAGTCAACGTGTCAACTAATCCGACGACATCCACTGTCATCCTACGTAACCTTCAAATTAACGGCGGTCAGAACGGTTTCGACGGCATACGGTACCTCGCAGGAAACAGCCTGGTAGTTGAGGGTTGTCTGATTCACGGATTCAGCGGCGACGGGATTGACGCCAATCTCACCGCTAACGGCAACTTGAAAATACTCGACACACTCATTGAAGACATCGATGGAGACGGCATCAGGATTGGCACGGCCGCAGGCTTCCAACTTCTCGCCACAATTGATCGAACTCGCGTCATGAGTTCCGGCGGCGACGGCTTTGAAGCAACCGACCGAGTCAGGGGCGCGATTAGCAATAGCATCTTCAACCACAATGCGGGAGCCGGAATCAAAACGAGTGGGACTGATTCGCAGCTCAACATTGATGATGTGTTCGTCTCTTATTCACTGGCTGGATTGGAGTCGAGCTCAGGTTCAGAACTGCGCGTATCAGATAGCATCATTGCGCAGAACGCGACCGGATTATCCACACCGGCCGGCTCGATCTTCTCCTTCCAGGGTAACTCTCTGATGGGTAACACCATTCCCGGAGCGTTTACTGGCCTGGCCACGAATAAGCAATGAAACAGCGAAACGGAAGAAACTTTTGTTCATTTTGATAATGACGAGTTAGGGAGGAATCATGAAAAACAGAGTGACATTTTCAATTGCGCTTGGTCTAAGCATCATGCTGATGTCCGTCGCGGCGCAGGCACAAGGCGGAATGAAAGCTATCGCCGACACAGGGATGCTCACCCTCGGTCCGAACCAGGTACTTCGGATTACTGTCGCTACCGGCGACCTGAACAGTGACGACGCTGCCCGCGTCCGATTCAGACAGATGGAATACATGGAACAGGGCAATATCTACCGAGTTGCATCTTCCAGCACATCACCTGCGCTATCGCTGTCACCGGGCGAAGCGACTTCCATCGATATTCCAAACACAGGTTCGCCGGTGCGCGGGGTGGTCGTAAGCAACAGTCGAACGGTTAAAGTCGTGGCCGTTGTCTTTGACACTTCGACGCAAAGGGTCGTTGCAATTTGCACCTTTATTCCGGACTAGTACGATCATTGTGTGCGCCTCCCATTGTGTGCGCCTCCTTGGAGTGCGCCGCCTTGTCGGCGCTTTGGCCTGCGGCGGCTTTGCGCCGCAATCTCGCGGAAGATTCCCCTTGTGATTTCGCGGGCGACTCACGCTTAACCAATACGGCGACAAGCCGCAGCGGGTCAAAGCCCCGACAACCGGGGTGCCCGTCGCGGCAGCCGCGCTGGGGGTGGCGTGGCGGCGCACTCCAAGAGTAGCGTTTTGAAGGAGTATCTATGCGACAACGACGTACATCCAACTTGATGGCCGCCGCTCTGCTTACAGTCGGCCTCGGCTTTTTGAGCGGCGTGTCCGCCCAACCGTCTGACGCCCAAATCAAGAAAGACTTGACCGCCCCGAAAACTGTTTCCATTACGCTGGGCAAACCCGGTACGCGAGAGTGGAGCAGGACCTACAAGAAGTTCGTCTGGAACCGCAACTTCACCGCGAAGCTAAAAACCGATGACCCGGGGATCTTCGTGATCGTAAAGGGTTATGCGTCGTACGACATAATTGGCGGCGGGTTTGTTTTTTGGCGAACGTTTACTACGTCAAACAGCTATGACGGTCTGCCGAATCCCACGGCCGACGACGTGCAAGCTTTGATCGTGAAGTTTGGGCTCGAACAGGTCATGGGCAACTATCAATTCAATCGCCTGATCGGGAGGGTTGAATCGATCGGTCTCTCGGATGAACCCAACTTCCAGTGGCACACGCCGAATTCGGTTTCGTTCAACGTGACGGCGGTCTACACCGAAAAGACGAACGACGTCGGCGGGAAAGAGCGAGTGGCGCGCATTTTCGAGATCAGACTTTACCGTGATAATCCTAAGCAGGCCTGGCTCCGGATGCTCTCTTCCGCTGGAGAAAGGAAAACGCTTTAAGTCACAGGTGTTCGGAGTACAACCTTCAGGTTGCGGATGCGGAAGAGGCAGGCTGAAGCCTGTACTCTGTGCGCCTGGAACCGAAATAACCAGGAGATGCCATGCAAAATGTTTTAGCAGCCGTTCTCGCCGCACTGCTTCTTACCGGTTGCGGCACGGCGCTGTCCGGCACCGGCCCGCATAAATTCGATGTCAAAATGGGCGGCAAAGATTCGACTCTGAACCTCAAGCCCGGGGCCGTTTATTACGGCAATGTAATTTCCACCGCCCCCGGAAAGCCAAACGTTCAAACTTTTGCCCATACTATCTACCTCGCCAATTACGAGATGGACACGTCTTATCCCGGTTGGGTTAGAAAACCGCTGGCGTCGCCGGAGCATATGCGTATCGACATTCAACTGACTGGCGAAGATGGAACGAAGGACGACTCGCCATTCAAGGTCGGGACCTATAGCGCAAAAGGCGACAAGTTCAACACAGTTCGCGCGGTAATCATCAACACGCTGACTGACGGCAAGGAGACGAAGACGAGTTTCGAAACGCTGTCTTCGAGAAAGCCTGTCGAAGGTGAGGTAAAGATTACCGCCGTTACCGCAGACACAGTCAGTGGCGAAGTGAATCTGACCGAAGCTGACAAATTAATCAAAGGCACATTTACTGCAAACCTGCCGAAGAAGAAATGAGACTCAGACTCATGGATACATCCGGCACTAGTTTTTGTGCAAAGCCATTCATAGACAACCAACGCGAACTAACACTGAGCTCTACATAATCAATTGCGTCCCGTTCAAAGTAAGCTGGAGGCGGTGAAAGGAAAACAACAAATGAAAAAGTCAGTTCTCATTGTTTGCTTTTGCGTTTCGGTGCTCGCGTTAACCAATGTCACGGGCGCTGGACAAAGAAGGGTAGGGATTCCCAGACCAGGGCGAATTCTAACGACGCAGCCATCGCCATCCGCGACGCCAGCCCCATCCGAGGCGCCACGGCAAATCGTAGAGCAACCTTCGATGGTCTCGCAGGCAAGCACGGCTAACTATGTCGATGATGGATTCACGTGGTTTGAAGCAGTTGCCACCGAAGCGCTGGGCCACAACAACATTCCCTATAGCACGGGCTGGGTCCTGAAAAGTCATGTCCGGATTTTTGGCGAGTATCCCAATCGGAGCGCGATCAAGCTTGTCGTTGCAAAAGGTGGAAAGGCCGTTGCCACCACTCGTTGCGAGGTGGATATCTATCGGCGCGAGGGAAATGCGGTTGACCAGAGTTACATGTGGACCAACGAGTGCTGGCGGAAAGACACGGCGACAAAGGAGATCGGCAATTTCGAGGTTAAGGTCTTTACAGTCAACGGCGATACGGACGAAGAGAAGCTCGTGCGCACTTACAAAATGGAAGTCCGCACGGTCGACCATGTACTGTCGGGCCAACAACCCGGCGTAGCCCCGCCGGATTACTACATTCCTCGACACGCCGAAGCGCCGGTTAGTTTCATTTTTCTCCGTCCAACTGGCTACACAACTTATTTCGAATACGGCAGCCGTCCCGAACGTTCGGGCGCGAACCACGTCGAGCTCTTCTTCAACCTCTCCCCAAGCGAGATCGGAGAAAACCTTCCGCACGGCTACATGCGCTGTTCGGTTGACGGAAAACGGCTTTCGATGCCTGGTCCAATGCCCTACGCCGACCAGGCAATCAGTCGGGCTGAGCGAAACTTTGTGGTTATTTACCAGGACCGTTTGGCCCCTCAGTATAAACGCGGCACGGAATACCGCGACAAGCTTGGGTTTCGAATGGTGCGTGTGCAGGCGCCATTAACGTGGGGAAGCGTGCGCGCCACAAACCGTCTCGCTCTGGAAGATTATCCGGGTAACTGGGAATGTAGTTTGATGAACAATGGCGAGGTGTGGCGCACGTGGAAATGGCGAGTCGGCGGCGATGGTAGGCCCGAACTCCACCCTGAACAAAAAGGCAATGTGAATCTTTACTTCAATTCGTACATCGTGGATATGGTGATTCCTGCCGGCGGAAGCCCGCTGGATAAGCGGCTTGTGCCTGAAGCGTCAGCCGCGGGGCTTTTCTACGGACAGCCGTGGACCTCCGCAGAGGGTAAAGCCATGGCTGCCCGGGTTCCAAAAAAAGGAAGCGCGGCCCCGCTGCCCTCGACGAGCGCGTCCGCTATTCACAGTAAATAATAAAAATATTTGTAGGGGCGGCACTCCGTGGCCGCCCCATGTTCCCTGCCTCCTCCGTTTAGAAGGCGGACTTGTCCGCCGCCGCAGGACACAAGTGTCCCGAACTAAACGAATCGAAAATTGGTGAGTTTGTGCAGCTACGGTTGCAACGAAGGGGGGGCCACGGAGTGCCACCCCTACAATGCAACGAATGGGTGGCCAAGGAGCCACCCCCATCAAAGTCATGAACCGATCTTGATCTTTTGCCGGTTCGCATCTACTGCAACGTAAACAACCTCAGCTTCCGTAACTCGAACTTCTTCCGTCCCTGTTCCCACCCGTTCCGCTTCCACGACCACGCGAATTGTTATCGAAGTAGTTCCTATCCTTACGGTCTCTGCGTAGAAGCTGACGAGATCGCCCACAAAAACAGGTTTATGAAAGATGACCTCGCGCATAGCGACAGTAACGAACCGTTCCATACGCGTGCGGCGGTGGGCTTCAATCGCGCCCGCCATGTCGATGTAGCTGAGGATGACGCCGCCGAAGATGGTGCCGGCGGAATTCGTGTCGCGCGGCAGGAGCGTTATGCGAATCGCCGGATTACGTTTAGCTTCGTTGGTTTCATTCATAGTCGTTAGTCTTCACTACTCAATTCAAATGGCGCTCCGCCCACTCCGTGATGACCTGCTTTAATTCATCCAAGTGTCCTTCAAAGAAGTGGCCGCAATCGTTTATGACATGCAGCTCAACGTCCGTATGTGGCTTGATTTTTTCCACCAGGCTTTGAATTCGATCCAGGTCGCCAAACTCATCGAGATTGCCGTGCACGAAAAGAATGGGTTTACGGCAAGCTTCAAGAAAGCTGAAGTCGTATTTATTGACTGGCGTGCCAATGCTGATTAGCTTCACAACTCGCTCGTCTGTAATGCCAGCTTCCAGGCCGACCCGAGCTCCAAAGGAAAACCCGCACAACGTTATGGGTTGGCCCGGGTATTTCAACCCAAGGTATTCAAGACCCGCGCGAACGTCCTCCACTTCACCGCGGCCTTCGTCGTGTTTGCCAGTGCTTTGGCCCACACCACGAAAGTTGATGCGCAGAGTAATCATTCCTGCGTCATTTAGTGCCGCCGCGGCTCGAAACACTACTTTGTTGTGCATCGTCCCGCCGCCGAGCGGGTGTGGATGAAGCACGAGCGCGACGCCAGACGCTTCGCCACTCGGTTCTTTCAATATCGCCTCGAGCTGGCCGTGACTGGTAGGTATAAAGAGATTCCCTGATGGATACATCATTGCTGTTGTAACGCAAAGTAGTAGCTTGCGTAAACCTCGTCTAAAGCAAACTGTTAGTTTGCGTCACGCTGCACCTAAATGCATCCTTCGGTCTGACCACTACCCTCACACGATCAGCAAACTAACAGTTTGCTTTACGACAGCCATCATTGCGACAATCCGCTCAATGGCATACAACAAGTCGCTCACTGAGCCGGGCAGCAATGTCGATGTTCAATTCCAGAATATCGTCGAAAACTCACGCATCATTGCCGAAACCGCTTCCGACGCAATCGTTACTATTGACGAAAACAGCACTATCCTCTTCGTAAACGGCGCTACCGTCAGCATCTTCGGTTACTCAGCTGAAGAAATGCTCGGCTCGGAACTGACGATGTTGATGCCCGAATATCTCCGGCATGTTCATCGGGCCGGCCTGAAGAACTATGTTGATACCGGGCACAGACATATCTCCTGGGAGGCGATTGAGCTGCCCGGTCTACACAAGGACGGCAGAGAGATTTCCCTCGAGCTTTCCTTCGGTGAGTTTAGCAAGGATGGCCGCAAGTTTTTCACCGGCATTGCGCGCGACATAACGAGGCGGAAACGTGATGAACGCCGTCTGGCACTACAGCATACGGTCGCGCAAATCCTCGCAGACGCTTCCACTCTGGCCGGTGCAGCCCCGCAACTTTTGGAGACAATTTGCTCAAACCTTGACTGGCAGTTTGCAGTCCTCTGGTCGGTAAATTCTGAAAACAAAGCGCTGCAATTGGAGACCTACTGGAGAGCGCCGGGTTCCGTGGGAGCTGCGGAACTTGAAACGGCTAGCCTTCAACCAACTTACGACCCAACAACTGGATTCCCGGGGACGATTGTCGCCAGCAAGCAGCCCTCGTGGATTACAGATTTCGCGCGCGAAACTTTCCCCAGATCGCCAGTCGCTGCTCGCGCTAATCTGCACGCCGCGTTTGGTTTCCCCATTATCCTTGGCGATGAATCGCTCGGGGCGATCGAACTCTTTTCTGAAGAAACGAGAGATGCAGACGAGGCGACGGTCTACACCTTGACCGCGATCGGGAGCCAAATCGCGCAGTTCATTGAACGAAAGAATGCAGAGCAGGAACTGATCACTGCTCTCTTGCGCGCGCACGATGCGCGCAAAGAAGCTGAAGAGCTCAGCAACCGACTGACAGCAGTGCAACGCATCACCGATGCCGCCCTGGGCCACTTCACTGTCGATCAGGTGCTTCAAGAATCCCTCAACCGCATTCGCGAAGTTTTGAACGTCGACACGGTCGCGGTTCTTTTGCTGGAAGCCGACGGTGACGAGCTATTCGCCTGGGCGGCACACGGCTTGGAAGAGGAAGTGGAAATGGGCATCCGCATACCAGTGGGGAAAGGCTTTGCCGGCAAGGTCGTCGCGCAGCGAAAGCCCATCATCATCGACGACATCTCCAAGGCAGACGTCTTCAATCCTCTGCTCAAGCAGAAAGGCATAAAGTCGCTGCTTGGCGTTCCCCTCCTGGTTGAAGGCCGCGCTACAGGCGTGCTTCACGTGGGCAAGTTGGAGCCGCATAAGTTTACCGAAGAAGATGTCAGCCTGCTGGAACTCGCGGCTTTTCGCATAGCCCTCGCAGTGGAAAGCGCTCGGCTTTACGAGGTTGAGAGGACCGCTAGAGACGAAGCCGAAGCAGCCAACCAGGCTAAAGATGAGTTTCTTACAATCCTGTCGCACGAACTACGCACGCCACTAACGCCCATCATCGGTTGGGTACACATGATGCAGAACGGAATCCTGCCTGAAGCTGACTTCAATAGGGTCCTCTCGGTTGTCAATCGAAACGCTTACAGCCTTAAGCGTTTGATAAATGATTTGCTGGATATGTCGGCAATTCTCAGCGGCAAGATGCGAATTGAAGAATCACTTGTATCTGCGGTCAGTGTGCTGGAAGAGTCTTTCGAAACCATGCGTCCTTACGCCGCCGACGCAAAGGTGCAATTGCGGCTCAAGATTAACGCCGCGCCTCAGGCTTTAATCGTAAGAGGAGATCGCAGCCGGTTGAACCAAACCTTCTGCAATATTTTACATAACGCAATAAAGTTCTCGCCTCAGAATGGATTGGTGCTGGTGAAGTGTGAAGCTGAAGACACGGATGTGATCATTCGGTTCAAGGACCAGGGTGAAGGCATACCAGTAAAGTTCTTGCCACACGTGTTCGAAAGGTTTCGGCAGGCTGACGGTTCCCGCACGCGTACCTATGGAGGCCTCGGACTTGGCCTGTCACTGGTTCAGAGTTTTGTAGAAGCGCATCTCGGCACCGTCGAAGCGCTCAGCGAAGGAGAAGGAAAAGGAAGCACGTTCATAGTCAAAATCCCTCGCGCCAGCGTTCAAGAAGTGACTGACGGGCTAAATGAAAAGCAAGCTGTGTTGGGGATTAGCAAGGGTGATATCCGGATCCTCGTGGTAGAAGATCAACCCGATACGTTGGAGATGCTGACGCTAAGTCTGCAGCAACGAGGCTATGACGTTATGGGTTGTGGTTCAGCAACTGAAGCCATTCAAATTACAGCTCGGGAGCGGCTGGATGTTTTAATCTCGGATATCGGGATGCCGACGATCGACGGTTTTCAGCTAATCAAAGATTTGCGACAAAGCGAGGCGCACAACAATATTTTAGCCATCGCACTTACCGGATATGCTTCCAAGGGAGACATTGAGGCCACCCGCGCGGCCGGCTTCGATTTGCACTTGTCGAAACCGATCGACCCGGACGAACTGGCACAGGCGGTTGAACGTCTCCTGGCTGCGCGTCAGAATGCGTAAGTCATAATTAGAGCCAGGCACTATCCACGAATCACTCGAAGTTGCACGAAAAGACCCCAGCCAAAAGTTTTCCTTTACAATCCTGCCGACATAAACTGGCGTTAGTATGTGCGTGGCCGCCAGGAAACCAAAAGAAAGAGCACCGTGAATAGATTTCCTAGACACCGATTAGTCTTTCGGCTAAATTAAGTCCCCCCAAAAAATTAAACGAGCTAACGGTAGGTATCGATGACTGAGACCAGCAATACCCCGACCTCTTCTCCCGATTTCACGGTTATTCTCTTTTCCAACCATTTGTTGCCCTCCCGGGGACAACCGATCGAGTCGGGCTCTCCTAAGACACACTCCTCTGTCAGCGATTCCAGAAGCCGCCGCTGGGCGCTCGTCGTTGACGATGTTTCGGATGTCACTGAGATGCTTTCGGTGTTGATGACTCACGCCGGATACGAGGTGTCCACAGCGTCTTCTGCGCGCGATGCCATCGGTCTCGCACGCGAGCACAGCTTTGATGTCATTATCTCCGACATTGGCATGCCTGAAATGAACGGCTACGAGCTTGCCAAAGCTTTAAGGCTTTTGCCGGGTTACGAAAACATACCGATGGTCGCCGTCACGGGCTATTCAATGTTTGATGATCGCAATCGTTCGCTCAGCGCCGGATTCAACGAACATGTAACCAAGCCAATCGATCCGCGTGCTTTCCTCGATCTTATCGATCAACTGTAAGGCTGGAGAGCGGTCGCGACAGTTGGGCGGTAAATGAAAACCTCGCCACACCTTCCAGCCTGGCTTCAATCCGAGACTGCATCGCGCCTCCTTGCCCTGGTCACTGGTGCGATCGTCATCGGAATCATCTTCGTCAGACTTCAATTTTCCACCGACTCAATTTGTTGCGGTGATTTTGATGGTTACTATCACATCAAATGGGGCCGCATGCTTTGGGATGGTATTCGTCAGGGAATTTTTCCGCCTCCGTTTAACTTGCTGCCCCTGACCACACTGGATCCCAAACACTTCGTAGACCATCACCTGCTGTTTCATGGTTTCCAGATCCCGTTCACCTGGTTATTTGACCTGCGTCTGGCAGCAAAGATTTCGGCGACCATCTTCGCGAGCCTCGCGGTGTTCTCCTGTTACTGGATGCTGGTCCATTACCGGATGCGCTACTCGCTCATCTGGCTAGTTGCCCTGCTGGCCTGCTCGGCGCCGTTTCTTTACCGGATGAACATGTCGAAGGCGCCGCCTTTCGCCATTATTTACCTGGTGATAGGGATTTATCTGCTCTTCAAAAGGAAGTATTGGCCGCTGGCTCCGCTCGGGTTTGTGTTCGCTCTTACCTACGACATGTTTGTGCTGCTGATTCTCGCGGCAGTCATCTGGACTGCTGTAATCGGCTGGACTGAGCGACGATTTGAATGGCGGCCGCTCGCCTGGGTGCTTGCCGGAGCTGTAGCCGGAACTGTTATCAACCCTTATTTTCCGACGAACCTTCAGCTTCTTTACCAGCACATTCGAATAAAGATCACGCCTTCAGACTTCTCTACCAGCGTCGGGAAGGAGTGGTACCCATACGACTCATGGGAATTCATCGGCAACTCGCTGGTCGCCTGCGCGGCAATGTTGATTGGTTATATCGCGTTCGAACCTTCGGATCGCAAAAGAGCGCACTATCCGTTGTTCATGCTGCTCTTTGCCACGGCCCTAATGATCATGACTGCGCGTTGGAAACGGATTTCCGAGTATTGGCCTCCATTCGCAGTGATGTTTTGCGCGTTTGCACTTCACCCCTGGCTGCAGGGCGCGCGCTCGACGCTAACGCAGTTGCCGACGGACATGCTTGATGAGTTGCAGCCGTTCCTCGACAGGTCGTCACCGTCAGCGAAGAGAGATGACACTCGGGCGCTTTTGGAAACACTCGCCCTAGCTGTAGTTGCGATCATCCTTGGCACCGTCCTCTTTTTTAATCTGCGCGTGACGATTAAAGACATTGCGGGGAGTGAAAGGCACGACTATTACAGGCGCGGTGCGGAGTGGATGCGCGCCAACGTGCCTCCCGGCCAACTTGTCTTCAACACAGACTGGGACGACTTCCCTCGCCTGTTTTATTACGACCCGACGCACAGTTACATTTCCGGACTCGATCCAACTTATCTCTACGATAGAAACCCGGCGCTCTCGAAACTCTACGATCGCATTACGCTCGGCGAAGAAGAAGACCCCGGTCCACTGATTCGCGATCGTTTCGGCGCGCGTTACGTGTTCACAGATAATCACCACCAGGACTTTTTTGATAATGCCCGGCATAGCGGTTGGTTTGAGATAGTGTACGAAGATAACGAATGCACGATTCTCCACATACTCGATCAAAAAGGCGAAACAGAATCGGAAGAGACGCCTACTGAAGAACCGGAAGAGGAGACTGAAGAGAACGGGCCTCCGTGAGCAGACTCCACTGCGTTGCCCACAAAGAGTCTGGAAAGGACCGGGAGAAGGCTTCCATTAGTGCAATTTCGTGTGTTTCGTGGATCGAGTTGTTTGCCCGCCCAACTAAGTCGCACTTCGTGATGTACCACAAATTCCTAACAAGTATTTTTTGGATTAATATCTTAACCGTCATGCTTAACAAACTCTTCGTTGCTTCCCTTTTGCTACTGGTACTTGCCGGCGTTAGCTCATGCGGCAGCGGGAATCCGCCAGCCTCAAACAGCCCAGGAAGCAGTTCCGCGCCCGCACCCAGCTCCGCGCCATTGACAGGTTTTGCGAAGGACCTGGACTTTGTTCGCAAAGGGCAATACACCTACGTTTGGGTGTTTTCGAGGAAAGACGGTAAACCTATCGACAGAGAAGACGCGGAGTTTCTCCGAACGACCGCGCCGCAGGTGGTTGACAGGGTCATCACAGACAACGGCACAAAAGTAATCGTGGGAACCAACTTCGATCTAGCGCAGGGAAATCTGGAGCTACTGAAGAAGCGCTTCGTCGCCGAGGACTACACGGGCCGGTAACGTTAGAAGGCAGAAAGCAGAAGGCAGAAAGCAGAAAGCAGAAAGCAGAAAACAGAAGCCCTTCGGATTCGAAGAGATGTCAGCTTTCTGCCTTCTGCCTTCTGCCTTTGCCTTTTGCCTTCTGCCTTCTGCCTTTTGCCTCCTGCTTTCCGCTTTCTGCCTTCTTTCTTTAAGGCACCAGCACAATCTTCCCAAACTGCGCGCGCTCTTCCATCAACTCATGCGCACGCCGAGCCTCAGCCAGCGGTAACACCTGATCGACAACCGCCCGAATCTTTCCACTCTCGACAAACTTCATCGCCTCGAGCAGCTCAGCTTTAGATCCCATAAACGACCCGAAGATCGTGATGTGCCGGTAGAAAACCTGGCGCAGATCGGTTTGCGCGGCGTACCCGCTCGTCGCGCCGCAAGTAACCAATCGTCCATTCAATTTCAACGAGGCAATTGAACCGGGCCACGTCGCTGCTCCCGTATGTTCGAAGACAACGTCAACGCCTTTCCGATTTGTCAGACGCTTAACCTCTTTGGGCCAATCCTCTCGGCTGTAGTTAACCACTTCATCGGCCCCCAACTCCTTTGCCTTCGCCAGCTTCTCGTCTGAGCCCGCCGTGGCAATGACTCGCGCCCCGCGAAGCTTGGCAATCTGAATTCCAATAGAGCCCACGCCGCTTCCGGCCGCGTGGATCAAGACATCCTCACCCGGCTGCACATCAGCGCGAGTGACGAGCATGTGCCAGGCCGTGACCGTCACGAGTGGAAGAGCTGCCGCTTCTTCCCAACTGAGATCCTTAGGCTTGGGAATCACATTCACGCCCGGCGCGGCCACGAGTTCCGCATAACCACCGTGGCGACGATAGCCGAGGATGTCGTACTCACGGCAGAGATTGTCGCGGCCCGCGAAACATTCCGCGCAATGACCGCAAGAGACACCGGGCTGCAGCATTACTTCGTCTCCGGCCTTCACCCATGAGACTAGCTCGCCTACCTCGCGCACGATTCCCGCAATGTCGTTGCCAAGTATGTGCGGCAAAGGAATATCAATTCCAGGCAATCCACCGCGCGCCCAGATGTCGAGGTGATTCAGAGCACACGCCTTCACCTCCACCATGACTTCGTTGGCCTTGATCGTTGGCGCCGCCGCTTCGGTGTACTCCAATACCTCTGGTCCACCGTGTTGATTGAAGACAACTGCATTCATCATGCGCTGATTATATCAACTGCAATCCACAATCGTTGCGGTTACGACGGAAGGGGGTGGCCACGGAGTGGCACCCCTACAACGTTACCCCGCCGTTCAGTTTGAGTATTCGTCCAGTTTCGCAGTCCACGGGCTACTTGGGTAACGCTTGCGCAAAACGTTTTCCGCTTCTTCCTTAGTTTTAAGATCGTGCTCCCAACCACTACAGCCGTACTTGTAGCGATCGTTGGCCCTACTAGTAATGAACAGAGCTTCCGGAAGGCGCGGATCATCAGGAGCACTTCTGGCCCATTCAAGGACGCGCTTGCCTAGAAAAGATTTTGCATCTCCTATTGCTATCAGCGCCGCCTGGTCTCGTTTCGCTGCGGCGAGCTGATCGGCGGCTAAAAACCCTGGTACCGGCACACCCCTGGCGACCTGATTACCCTCTCGATCGTATTCAGTTTGAGAAGGTTGACACCACCATGAGCTTTCATAGTAATAGCTGGGTTCTTCAGCATCGAATGACTCTGGTAAACCATCGGCAATCAAAGGTGAAAGTAAGGGCGACTTGAGTAATATGAAGAGTGTTGCCTGCTGTTTTGCCCTCAACGTCGGTGCCTTCTGATAGGGCTCAAATAGCCTGGTCATCTCCGGGGCCATCTTCAGAACATCAGGCATTATTCTGTCGGCGACGTCCTGGTTCTTTAGGAGAACTGCCCGAGTCCAAATCGTGAGTACTATGCGCCGTCGAAGGTACTCCGGGACACCGGCGCTGCGAGCTACATCCATCAGCGCGGGCAATGAGAAATGCGTGTTCAGAATCTCGGTGGTCTTCGAATCAAAAACTAGCCGGTCGTTCCAGGGCAGCAACTTCCTGTAATGATCTTCTATCCGACTCTCAAACTCCTCCTTGCTCCGCTTGTGATACTCCGGATTCCACACCCAATCCTCTTCACGAAATTGACCCAACTTTCCGAGTCGACCATCGTCATAAAAGGCCACTGGCATTCGCAGTCCCGTCCTCAAGAACACATTCAAATCTTCGGCAAGGTCCATTCGTTGTTCGCTTAACAAATTGCGCGTTGAGACTGGGAACTGGTCCAGCCCGGAAGCGATGATTCCGTCGAGGAGGGCTCGCGCCTCCGCTTTCCTGCCGGTTGCAACTTTCAAGCGAACGCGGTGGTAGAGGCTGCCGGCAAAAGCCGGCGCTCCGCGATCCACGTTTTCAGCTGCGCGCAGCAAGCGTTCCAGTCCAGGCGAACTAGGTTCCGCCTTTAACAATGCCGCAGTTAACCACGCATGTGAACCAGTGTCGCGCCATTTCTTAAATGCATGGTTGTAGGCGGCGGGATCATCGGTCTGGACACTAAAGATCCAATTACTCAGATCATCAAGCAGGAGAAAATCAGGCAGCAGGCTCAGGCTGAGTTTTTCGGTTTGGTATTCACCTTCGTATTCGCGCAATTGCAATAGCCGGTTAGGACTAATCATATAGTCTCTATGGGATAAGGCAGATTTGTGCGCTGTTCTTATTTCCTGCGCTTCTTCCGAAGTTATCTTCCTTCCCAGCTTAATCTCAAAGGCTTGAAAAATTTCAGACTCGGCGACGTCGCTCTTAAACTCGAATCCCACACCATGACTTCCGTAATCCGGACTTCCGTCTGGTTTCTTCAAATAGATTCTGACCTCGATCAGCTCACCCCTTTGGATTGCCTCATATTTTTCCTGGGCCGCTTTGTTGAACCACGCGTTTGATTCAACCTTCTCCTCGCCACGTCCCGTTTTGCGTTCCTCTACTTCTTTAAGAATCCGGGTCTCAAACTTATCAAGCAGCCAAACGTAATCAATCAAATCCTGGCCCAGATTCTCAATTCCATTTTGCACGGCCAGGGTGCGCGCCAGCTCCCTCACCCTTTCCTCAGGATGTAATCGGTACTTCACCAAACTGAGCATCCGTTGAGAGGCGCCTTGAAACTTGCCGCCTCGGCTAACCAGCGTTTGCAGGTGGACTTCCGCCTGCTCGTATAGTTGCCGTTTCCTCGAATCGTTTTGACTTAAACTCGCCTGACGGACGAGGGTACGCGGCACGAGGTATTCGGCGGTATGTTGCCAGGGAGACTGGATGTCGGCAGCGATTTGCTCAAAACGATTGCGCGCCTGATCGAATCTCACTGAATAAAGCAACGCCGCTGCAATTTGATAATCGCGATCTTTACGGAGCCACAGAGGCTTCTCTGGTCCAACCTCTTCGGGCAAGGTGGAACCGCTTACACAGTTCTTGAAGACGGTGTCTTGCGCCGCCAGCCATTCGCGAATGCCTGGACTTTCCGCGCCATGGCTGGTCACGCGGTCTTTCAATGTTTCGGTGGCTACCTCGAATGCGTTCCTGGCGCAGTTTGGGAAGTAGTCGTACCCGCCATACTGCCTTTCAACGTAAATCTCAGGAAGTTTTTCATCTTCATTCAGGAATTTCTTACGCGCCGAGATCCATGTTTTCACTGCCTCGCCGCTATCCTCTTCAGGTCGAGTATTCTTCAGCGCTCTGGTTAATTCCGTTTGCTCGTCGGCGCCAAACGAGCCGCCGTTGAGATACCGGTAAGCGATCACCAAAGTCTTGCGGCCGAAGGTTGGCTGCACAATGCCTATGTTGCCGTTAGTGAAATTCTCGAACGGCAAGTCTGGGGATTCTTTAAATACGAAGATAGGCTCGATGTAGCTTGGACCGCAGGCGTTCACCTGGGGAATAAATCTCCCGAGCGTAAGCGCGATTAGGACCAGGACGAGGATGCACCGAAAGTGGTTCATTGCATCACGCTCCGTTCGACGTGGGGCAAGTCTTTGGGGTTCCAGGCGTTATGGTTGAAAACATAAAGACGTCGTCCGGGTTCAAACGAGATCTTAAGAGGTTCGTCAACAGCAATCCCGTAGCTCTTCTGGCAAAGCGGCTCGCGGAAGTCATTGCCGTCCGCAAGAAAGCCTTTAATGGTCTGGTTGTCCAGACCCATACGAAATATCATCGGCACCGCTTCATCAACGGGCAAACCATCGAGCCACCGATCGCCGACGCAGAACGATGCTAGTGCGGTCATCGAGAGTGCTACGTGGTTCGGTAAACTCTGGCGCAATTTCACCAGGAGCCCCCGGTAGAATGCCCTCTCTGATTTAACAGCATCGAAGTCGATCTGGATCGCAGACACGTTGTCGAGTTCCAACGTCTTGTGTACGAGGGAAACCAGCTTCTCCACCTGTGCAGAACTCAGGGCCGCCCGCTCCCCGCTGGTTTTGACAGATTCAATACGCGTGACGGCAATTAGTTTGGTAGCAGGCGAAACCTTCAGGGGCTGGCGACGAGGACGAAAAACGACCTCATCGTTCTGCAGCACAAGCGTCTGCGCCAAAAACGCCACGCCGTAACGTTCCGGATCCAGAAACGTGAGATCTTCGGGGCGTTCCCACGCCCAAAGGACGACGGGCGGAAATGAAGTTATGGAATGAGTGGCTTCCGCGTGCCCCTTCCCGGCGCATCCTGGTAGCACGACGGATAAACAGAGGACAGCAAACGACGCAGCTAGTTTTCTGAAATACATCATCTATTACGTAAATAGCGGCTTCGAAGGATTTTGCCAAGAATGAGAACTACAGTCGGACGGGTGTAGAACCCTCAGTGGGTGTTCGGTAAACCCTCAGGAAGGACAACAGCGAAGCGTAGGGATCCGCGGTAATACGGAATATCACCACGAACGAGGCTGCGAAGATCAAATTCATTCGCAGACTCGCAAGTTCCTCCTCCACGCGGCAAGCTGAAGCTTATACTCTGTGCGCCTGTACTCCAATGCGCTTGTTGTTTGGGATTGGCGAGAGGAGTCTGTCCTACTCAGCTTGCTGCCGTGCATGGTAGGAAGATCTGGTCAGCGGACTCGATTCGACATGCTTAAATCCCATGTCCATCCCGATCTCGCGCCACCGCTCAAACTCTTCCGGAGTTACATATCGCTCAACCGGCAGGCGGCGCGCATGAGGCTGTAGATACTGGCCGATGGTCATGATGTTGCACGATGCGGCGCGCAAGTCCCTCATCAACTCGACGACTTCGTCAAACTCTTCACCGAGACCTACCATGATGCCGCTCTTCGTCAGCATGCCGCGTTTTTCCTCGTCGCGTCGCGCAGCTGCGCGGGTGAGTAGAGTCATTGACTGCTCGTAAACAGCATCCGGACGAACCCGCCGGTACAGCCGTGCGATCGTTTCCGTGTTGTGATTGAGCACGTCGGGCTGAGCGTCAAGCACTGCGTTGAGCGCAGCTTCGTCGCCGTTGAAGTCGGGAATCAAGACTTCAATCTTGCATTCGGGATTGAGAAAACGGACTTCGCGAACTGTCTCTGCCCAATGCGCTGCACCACCGTCAGGGAGGTCGTCGCGGTTAACAGAAGTAATCACCGCATGGGCCAGGTTGAGCTGGCTAACGGCTTCCGCGACGTGACGCGGTTCCTCGGCATCAAGAGAACCCGGCGCACCTTTACCGACGGCGCAGAAGCCGCAATGCCGTGTACAGATGTCACCACCCAACATGAATGTGGCCGTGCGGTCCGACCAGCATTCGAAGATGTTTGGACAATGCGCCTCCTGGCAAACGGTATGCAGGTTTAGACCATCGATGAGGTTCAACACATGGTTCTGATTAGCCGGATCACCCAGGCGGACCTTCAGCCACTCAGGCTTTGGCTGACGCGGTTTGACGGTATTGCTTATTACTCGGAGTTCTCGTGACATCGTGTTCTCTGTTTGATTCGGTCCCTGGATTCTAACATCGCCCGCTGGATTCGGCACTTAAGGCGTCTCCGTGGAGACAGCCTCCTTGAAGTGCGTCTCTTTGGAGTGCGCCTCCTTGGAGTGCGCCGCCTTGTCGGCGCTTTGGTCCGCGGCGGCCTGGCGCCGCTTCGTTGCGCTGGATTAACTCTGTCGCCAACACGACTCCACCGTAAATAAGCTGCGACCAGTCGCAGCGGGCCAAAGCGCCGACAAGGCGGCGCACTCCAGGGAGGCGCCTTTAGCGAAAGGGATCCACCAACATTTCTGTTTGATTCGGTTCCTGGATTCTAACATCGCCCGCTGGATTCGGGACTTGAGAGGTCTCCTTCATAGGGCGTCTCCTTGGAGTGCGCCGCCTTGTCGGCGCTTTGGTCCGCGGCGGCCTGGCGCCGCTTCGTTGCGCTGGATTAACTCTGTCGCCAACACGACTCCACCGTAAATAAGCTGCGACCAGTCGCAGCGGGCCAAAGCGCCGACAAGGCGGCGCACTCCAGGGAGGCGCCTTTAGCGAAAGGGATCCACCAACATTTCTGTTTGATTCGGTTCCTGGATTCTAACATCGCCCGCTGGATTCGGGACTTGAGAGGTCTCCTTCATAGGGCGCCTCCTTGGAGTGCGCCGCCTTGTCGGCGCTTTGGTCCGCGGCGGCCTGGCGCCGCTTCGTTGCGCTGGATTAACTCTGTCGCCAACACGACTCCACCGTAAATAAGCTGCGACCAGTCGCAGCGGGCCAAAGCGCCGACAAGGCGGCGCACTCCAGGGAGGCGCCTTTAGCGAAAGGGATCCACCAACATTTCTGTTTGATTCGGTTCCTGGATTCTAACATCGCCCGCTGGATTCGGGACTTGAGAGGTCTCCTTCATAGGGCGTCTCCTTGGAGTGCGCCGCCTTGTCGGCGCTTTAGTCCGCGGCGGCCTGGCGCCGCTTCGTGGCGCTGGATTAACTCTGTCGCCAACACGACTCCACCGTAAGTAAGCTGCGACCAGTCGCAGCGGGCCAAAGCGCCGACAAGGCGGCGCACTCCAGGGAGGCGCCTTTAGCGAAAGGGATCCACCAACATTTCTGTTTGATTCGGTTCCTGGATTCTAACATCGCCCGCTGGATTCGGGACTTGAGAGGTCTCCTTCATAGGGCGCCTCCTTGGAGTGCGCCGCCTTGTCGGCGCTTTGGTCCGCGGCGGCCTGGCGCCGCTTCGTTGCGCTGGATTAACTCTGTCGCCAACACGACTCCACCGTAAATAAGCTGCGACCAGTCGCAGCGGGCCAAAGCGCCGACAAGGCGGCGCACTCCAGGGAGGCGCCTTTAGCGAAAGGGATCCACCAACATTTCTGTTTGATTCGGTTCCTGGATTCTAACATCGCCCGCTGGATTCGGGACTTGAGAGGTCTCCTTCATAGGGCGTCTCCTTGGAGTGCGCCGCCTTGTCGGCGCTTTGGTCCGCGGCGGCCTGGCGCCGCTTCGTTGCGCTGGATTAACTCTGTCGCCAACACGACTCCACCGTAAGTAAGCTGCGACCAGTCGCAGCGGGCCAAAGCGCCGACAAGGCGGCGCACCCCAGGGAGGCGCCTTTAGCGAAAGGGATCCACCAACATTTCTGTTTGATTCGGTTCCTGGATTCTAACATCGCCCGCTGGATTCGGGACTTGAGAGGTCTCCTTCATAGGGCGCCTCCTTGGAGTGCGCCGCCTTGTCGGCGCTTTGGTCCGCGGCGGCCTGGCGCCGCTTCGTGGCGCTGGATTAACTCTGTCGCCAACACGACTCCACCGTAAATAAGCTGCGACCAGTCGCAGCGGGCCAAAGCGCCGACAAGGCGGCGCACTCCAGGGAGGCGCCTTTAGCGGTGCGTAGTCAGTGTGTTCTCGCTTTCACCTAGCTTCGCAAGTTTTGCGTTATACTTCGCGCGAAAATCTGATCTTCCACGCCGCTCCCAACCTTGAAATCCTGACGGAGGTAATCTAATGAAACGCATGTCGCTTCTCCTTGCACAGTAATTGGGTGTATGGCCTGAGGATATTGCCAAGTTAACCTCTCGCATCCGGCGCTACCGCGCTCGGTTCTGTAGTGGCTTCCAGCTTACGTCGTTTATACCGGATGAGCAGAAATACCAATCCTCCACAAAACGCCATTGATAGAACCAGTATTACAGCCAGCAACGCCATGATTACGCCCCATCCGACTGATTGCATCGGACCAGGGGGCGGTACATCAAATAAGAAGAGAAGCTGATTCACGCCGAATCTTCCTTCTGACTTAAGAGTTGCGACAACAACTCCGCGTCAATATTCCCACCGGATACGATTACTCCCACTCGCTTCGCATCTCCGGGTAACTTGCGCATCAGCACTGCCGCGGCGGCGGCAGCACCTGAAGGCTCCACCAACAACTTCATGCGAAACAGAAAGAACTTGATCGTTTGAATTATCTGATCATCCGAAACCGTCAAAACATCGGCCGCAGTCTTCTGTAACACTGGAAAGGTCAACGTCCCCGGTGACTGCACACGCAAGCCATCGGCAATTGTGGGAGGGGGCGGAATCGAAACGCGTTCACCCTTGAGAAACGATTGGCGGGTGTCGTCAGCAGTGTCAGGCTCGACCGGAAAACAACGAACGTCAGTATTCAACGCCCTGGCCGCAACACTGACTCCGGCAAAGAGCCCGCCCCCACTACACGGCGCCAGCAAACAATCCAGATCAGGAACTTCCTCAAGAAACTCCAACCCGCAGGTACCTTGGCCCGCGAGGATCAAATAGTCGTCGTAAGGCGGCACCAGCACGCGCCCATCGCGTTGCGCGATTTCAATAGCCACCCCTTCCCGGTCCTGAGTTTGCCGATCGTAGAAAACGATCTCGGCGCCGTAAGCTCGCGTTGCGGCGACCTTGGCTTTCGGGGCATCGTCCGGCATCGCGATCACCGCACTCACCCCAGCCTCCCTTGATGCCAAAGCGACCGCCTGGGCATGATTGCCGGAAGAAAAGGCCGCTACGCCGCGTCGTTTTTCGTCATCGCTCAATGAAAGAATTTTGTTGGTAGCCCCGCGAATCTTGAAGGCCCCGGCACGCTGCAGGTTTTCGCATTTGAAAAACACTTCGCAACCGGCGCGTTCGTTGAAAGATCGCGAAGTGATTACCGGTGTACGATGAATGTGGCCGTCTATTCTGGCGGCAGCTTCTCGAATAAGGTCTAAGGTCAGCATGTAGTTGGCGTGTAGTTTATCAACAATCAGTACATAACCGAGCGCGGTAGCGCCGGCTGCCAGAAGCTATTCGCCCTCAAACAAGTAATCCTGAATTGGTCGCGGTGGTCAGTGACTAATCACCGAAGTAACCGGGCAGCATCCCGCGCTACCGCGCTGGGTTCAGTAACAACCTCAAAATCGAAAACCTCAGCGAAGCGCCGAATGATCCGATCTTCAACCTCGCTCACATCAACTTCATGGCCCAGCAGGTCCTCCATCGAAGTTACCTGTTCGCCGTCGCAGGCGATGATCAAATTGAAGAAACTGAGATCCGTATTTACATTCAGGGCAAACCCGTGGGTGGTTACCCAGCGAGCAATGTGCACGCCAATCGCCGCAACCTTTCCTCGGGACGTATGAACGCCGGTGAACCCTTCGATTCGAAACCCTGCTATCTCAAAATCCGCAAGGGTCCTGATCAAAACTTCTTCCAGATCACGAACGTACTGGCGCACATCTTCTCGATCCGGACTGAGTTTGATTATTGGGTAACCGACAATTTGGCCCAGCCCGTGGTAGGTTAATTTTCCACCGCGATTTGTTTCAAACACCGTCACGCCACGTGCTCTGAGGAGTTCTTCAGACATGAGTATGCTGGTGGCATCACCGCGCCGGCCCACAGTCAAAGTGTGTGGATGTTCCAGCAACAACAGGGTATCAACTTCAAAGCCGTCCCTGACTGCCAGTTCGGTTTCGCGCTGGATCCTGAGCGCGTCGCTATAGCCCACGCGACCCAACTGTCTTGTTGCAAGTCTTCTTTTCTCGTTCACCGTTATTCCTATTTGATTCGGTGCGCTCATTCTAACGCAAAGCACACCTGTCCGCAGACTACGCCGCTCAGATGATTTACAGAACCGTGCGCGGTAGCGCCGCTTCCACTACTTAAGTAGCTTCCTGGATCCCGCGCTACCGCGCTGGGTTCTGTATTACTTCGGGCAGGCGATTCTCGAGTGACTTGCGAGTATAATAATTTGAAACCACCACAGGAGAAAACAAAGTGAAACGAGTCGTAACGCTAATGGTTTTAACGTTGGTCCTTCTCCCTATTACAGGTCTCGCGCAAACAAGAAGGCGCGCAACTTCAAAAGCTCCGCCTCGGCCGAGTTTGGCGCAGCAGAGGGTCGCGGAGATTCAACGCGATGGAGCAACCCGCGTCGCGGACCAAATCAAGACTCTGACTAAGTTTATTTATTTGCTCGGAGGCGTGGCCAAAGGACTCGAAAGTGTTGACGATGCCGCCCGGCGGAATCAGGCTTCACCTGCAGCCATCGATCAGGCAGAGAAGAGCAAGGCCGTGGTTCGTAACAGCATCCGGAATGTGAAGGACGGTTTGGACCAACTGGAATCACACATTCGCGCGACGCCGGAATTGCAGCGTTACTACATCAAGATAGCTGGCGTTGCCGCAGGAGCTGCCACAGCGGAACAACAAGCCGCCGCTAATCAATTTGATAAAGCTGGGCGCACGCTGCTGGACGTGGTTGGTCGATTAACAGATGCGTTACAGGAAATGTAATCATTTTCCATATAACATTTTTCAGTTTTCATTTCCCATTGAAAGCACTCCAACATTCCTGGGATTGACGGACAACGCCCGGCGACGCCTCTGCAATGACAAATGAGAAATGGAAAATGACATATGGAAAATCTTCGTGCGCTGCGTTAATTGACAGACTTGTCCCTGGAATTCTAAACAGGAATGACTGTCCTACTTGGCTTTTGGATAGTACCCTTGCCGGGCACGGACGCGGAGTTGGGTTTTGGCTGGAACTGAGACTGCTATGCGGCGAAACTGAGCGCCTGAAGCTTGCGAATTTGAGTAATACTGAAGCAGATACTGCCCCCGCAGCTCCGCGGCAACTTCACTGAAGACCCTCTGTAAATCATTCTCGTTGTTCGGCACGTAAGCGGTGCCTCCGGTCGCTGACGCGATCGACTGCATATCGTTTTGCGCGCGAGTGCTTACCTGATTTAAACGAATCGACGTCCCGCCAGGGTTAATCGAGTAGAAAGCAGCGTCTGCACGCTGTACGGACCGCTGCACGTCTCCCACAGCGCGGCGTCGGCGCGCGTCCAGATTGACTTTTGCTGCCGCAGGTGTGACTTCTCCGTTTTGAGTGGCGCGCGCCTCGGCACGAGTCAGGTCTCTTACGGCGCTGCTGATATTGTCATCGCCATCGGAAAGCACGAGCACCACGCGACGATGTCCGTCGGCGGAATTGTCCGTAAGATACTTCGCCGCGGCCAACACAGTGTCATAAAACGCGGTTGCGACAGGGACGCTCGCAGCCGGAATCCGCAAAATTGTTGCCGCAGCAGCATCGGCGGAAGCCAGGGGCGCAACCATGCCCGGTTCACCCTTGATAGTGAAAATCGCTGCCCGGTCGACCGGCTTCATGACCTGTTTCAAAAAGCTGGCAGCGGCCTTCTGCTGGAATTCAAAAAAACCCTTTTGACTGACACTGCTGGAAACATCAAACAGGATAGCAATATCCAACGGCACTTGATCCGGGTTGCCAATTTCGACGACCTCTTGCGTTTGCCCCTCTTCGTCAATGCGGAAGTCGCCCTTTTGTAATCCAAGGACCGGCTGGCCCATCGTATCTACTACCGACACCGGGACCATCACCAGGCTGGTCTTCACCTTCACAACTTCGTAGTCTTCATCTTTCGGTGCTGGCGGAGGTGTTGGCTTTGGCGTTGGTTTCGCCGGCGGCGGTGGAAGATCTCTAATCGTTTGCGCGGCCGCTGGGCTCACTGCGCAGAAAAGAGCCAGCACTGCAAAAAGCAGTGCCGGCCCAAATTGTTTTCCCGCTCGAATAGTCATCAAACCACTCCTCATGCCGCCAAGGTTGCTGGCCTTAGTTTGTCTTGTCAACAAATTTTTTGGCGGCATGATTCATGGCGTTAGTGCCGGCTGTTTACCACCCCAAACGGGCTGTCCGCCTGGGACGGTCTTTGGTTCGGTTGTATCAGCCGGACAACTTTCCCTTGTTGGTTTTACCTCTCTTACTCGCCTGAGCTGGTAGTCATAGTCGGGGCCTGTTGCAGGATGCCCTTGTTGACTAACAACTTCACTTCGACGCGCCGGTTCTGTGCGCGGCCATCGCGAGAATTGTTTTCCGCAACCGGATTGGATTCTCCAAACCCGTACGGCGTAATGATGCGACGCAGCGGGATGCTGTGGTTCTCAACCAGGTAACGAATCACGGCATCAGCGCGACGCTGGCTCAGCGCGCGATTTCTTTCAACACTGCCGGTGGCGTCCGCGAAACCCGAAACCTCGATTACATAGCCCTTGGCATTGAGCGCCTTGGTGGCAATCTCGTCGAGTTTAGTTTTTGAATCGGGCGACAACACGGCGCTGCCGGTCCGGAAATTTACGGCCAACACTGACTGCGGCACGTAGTCGTCCAGTGCGGAGATGCGCTCGTTGGTTACATTAACGCCCTGCACTGCTGCATCCGCGGTATCCTGTGCTGCCTTCGCTCCACCCTTTGCTGTGTTAGCAACGGCCGCTAGTTCATCTAACTGTCCGGAGAGACGCTGTGCGTTTTGTTCGACCTCACTGACCTTAGTCTCGAGGGGCGCAGCGCGGGATTCGACGGCGCGCGCTACCCGGAGATCCGACTCATTGAACCTGATCTTCTCTGCCACAAGATTACCCGAAGCATCGCCACGGCCTTCGACTTCGAGATTTAACCCACGCAGGATCTGCGTCTGTCCATAATTTGAACCACTGCGCAGGAAACCGCCCTTGGTTTTTACGCTGGTGCGATCGTCGAGGGCAACCGTGGTGTCCACACCATTAATGTCACGCACAACAAACGTATCGGCATCGCGTCTGACTACGACGCCTTTGAGCTTCATCTTCTGACCGCTGGCAACTGTGCGTGCGCCGGACGGTGCTGTTGTGTCTTGTGCGATCGCGAGAGATGCTGAGACAGCTAGAAGGGAGACTGCGAGCATGAGGCTAGAAAACATTCTGAATTTCGGGATTGGCATAAGTAACTATCTCCTTATTGTCTAAAAACTCGAAGTGGACAGCTCTTCATCGAGCCGTGGGCTTTAAACTCTGACGAACAATTTCGAACTAGTGTTGCCCGTCCTGCGTAGCGATCCGACATGTCTTAGCCCTCTGGTCCGTCTAAGTCAAGCGGTTTACCCACCACCAAAGCATTCATCATCTAATTGCCATTCGATCGCAATAACTGGGGCCGGGAAAAAGAAAGTCGCGGTGATAAACCTAACAAAGTGGTCTATCACCGCGCAGCATGAAGCCTGACGATTAGAGGCGTATGGAGTACAAGCTTTAGCTTGCTTCTTTCGCAAGAGCGCTTCCGCGATATAGAAGCTTCTCTCTAAAAGCAAGCTAAAGCTTGTACTCCGTACGCCTCTAACGTTTCGTAAATTAAAGCGAAAACTCGCCGGCTTCCAACAGTTCCTTCACGTAAGCCAGGAAGCGTTCCGCGTCGGCGCCATCAATCACGCGATGATCGAAGCTGAGTGCGAAAAACGCCATCCAACGAATCGCAATAAAATCATCGCCATCGTCAGTGGTCAGAACTTTGGCGCGTTTCTCAATCTTGCCCACACCGAGTATCGCCAGTTGCGGTTGATTTATGATTGGCGTTCCAAACAACCCTCCGAACACGCCCGGGTTAGTAATGGTGAACGTGCCACCGGCCACTTCATCGGGTTTCAGCTGCTTGGTACGCGCGCGATCGGCCAGGTCGTTTGCTGCGCGGGCCAACCCCGAGATTGATAGATCGTCGGCGCGTTTGATCACCGGAACAATTAAACCCCAATCCAGAGCCACGGCCATCCCGAGATTGACGTCGCGCTTGTAGATTATCTGGTCCCCACTCACCTGGGCATTAAAGATGGGAAACTTTCGCAGGGCGTTGGTGACGGCCTGGAAGATGAAAGGCATAAACGTGAGTTTAGTGCCGGTCCGGTCGTAGAACTCGTCCTTGTGCTTCTCGCGCAATTTCGCAATGCGCGTCATATCGATTTCGTAGACCGTGGTCACGTGGGCCGACGTGCGCCGCGATTGGACCATGTGCTCGGAAATCTTCTTGCGCATCACAGACATCTGCTCGACGCGATCACCTTCAGCGGGCTTGAGCGATGGCGGCGCCGGTTGCACCGAAGCGCTCCCCGTCGTTGCCGCTCGCGCGGGCGCGGCGGGCGCACCTGATTCGATGAAACTCAGGATGTCGTTTTTGGTGACGCGGCCGCTCATGCCCGTGCCCTCAAGCTTGGCAATATCGACTCCATGCTCTTCGGCAATCTTGCGGACCAGTGGGCTGGACTTTGTACGGCGCAGTTCTTCGGCTGTGGCACTTGCACTGCTGCCGTTACCCGCTGCGGTAGCGGGCTTCGCAGATGAAGAATCCTGCTGAGCGGAAGAACCTGCTTGCGCTTCGGAAGACTTTGGCTGTTGGGCGACTGAGGATTCCGCTGGCTTTGCTTCCTGAACGACAGGTTGTGCTGTTGGCGCCGCAGGAGCTGGCGGTGGCGCCGCCGGCGCGGTTTCTGCAGGCTTCGTTTCCGGCTGAGGTTCCGCCCTCGTTTCCTGTGCGGGAGCTGCCGCCTGGGTTTCGGCTGGCGCAGCAGCACTTCCGGCGGCTCCACCATCAAGCACGGCGACGGTCTTATTCACCTCAACCGTGTCGCCTTCGTTGAAAAGGATTTCAGTTAACGTGCCGGCGGCGGGTGAAGGGATTTCCGCGTCGACTTTGTCGGTGGAAATCTCGAACAACGGCTCGTCGCGTTCGACGCGATCGCCGACCTTCTTCAGCCATTTGGTAATCGTGCCCTCGGCGATCGATTCGCCCATCTGCGGCATTACAACTTCAGTACTCATTTCTTACTCCAACTTTCAATAAGGCAGTGGGTTATTTCCTGGGTAAATGTGCTCCATGCCGGCCGTCCCCGTACAAATGTTTATAGACCGCATGGCTAAAACCATTCCCCGCTTCAAGAGGGCCGGAATGTTGTTTCTCCGGTGAGCCCTAAACATTGCGCTCCGATGGGCGCTGACACTATCTTCCTGACATTCCCTGAACAATGGTCGGGCCATCACTAGCAGACTGCGTAATCTCAGCCGTCGTCGGATCGATAGTGGTTTTGATTTCTGAAATGCTATTGGCCGGGAAACCGCCCTGGTTGGCGTGTTCACGGATCAGCTCTTCATTCGGGGCAATGTAGATACAGTAGACCTTGTCGCCTGTTACGTAGCTCTGCACCCACTGAATTTCCGGGCCCAGATTTCTCAGCACGCTGCACGACTTTTCCGAAATGCCTTGCAGCTCTTGCGGCGACAAATTACCGGCGCCGGGAATCTCTCTCTCGATTACATACTTTGGCATTTGCTCTACCCTCCTTCTTCTTTTGGATCTTAAAAATGTCCGACATGCTTCAGGATCCTCTGATCAAGTACGCAGGTCTTTTGCATTAGTCCGCGGAGCGGCCGTTGGCATAAAGCCTGGGGTGAAGCGCAGCGAAACCCCAGGATCGTTCACACAAAACCCTCGGAGCCCGCGGAGCGGCCGATGGCGGTTTGATTTACTAACGCCGATCATGATGATTCGACTTTCGGCCGCTCCGCGGACTCTTTCTATTTCGACACTGGCCCCTGGGGTTTCGCTTCGCTTCACCCCAGGCTTTACGCCATCGGCCGCTCCGCGGGCTCTGAAGCCAACTTAATCAGAGCTTCCTAAAGCATGTCGGACATCTGACCTCTGACCCCTGTTCCTCAGTACGCCGCCAGTTTGCGGGCCGCCTCCAGCACATCTTTTGTCTGCGGCAAATAGTAATCCTCGAGCGGCGGGGAATACGGCACAGGCGTGTCAATCGAAGCGATCCGCAACACAGGCGCATCAAGCCACTCAAACGCTTCTTCCGAAATGGTGGCGGCAATTTCACCGCCAATACCACCGGTACGAGAAGCTTCGTGCAACACGATCACTTTGTTTGTCTTCTTCACGCTTGCGAGTATCGCCGTTTTATCCATAGGCGCGAGCGTGCGCAGATCGATGACCTCAACGTCGAGGCCTTCCTTTTCGAGTTCCTCGGCAGCATCCATCGCAGTCAGCACCATCGCGCCAAAGGTTATGATTGAGAGATCGCGTCCCTCGCGCACAGTGCGTGCCTTGCCGATTTCGACAATGTAATCTTCCGAAGGTAATTCCTCGCGCAGCCTCGGCAGACGGTAAAGTTTTTTGTGTTCAAAGAACAACACAGGATCTGGATCGCGAATCGCTGCCTTGATCAGGCCCTTCGCATCGTAGGCGCTGGAAGGTTCGACGATCTTCAAACCCGCAGTGTTAAGGAAAAACGCCTCGGCGTTGATGGAATGAAACGGTCCCGAACGCACTCCTGAACCGCATGGACCACGAAACACTGCCGGAATGTTTGCGCCCCAACGGTACCGGCTCTTGGCTGCGTAGTTCGTCAGCAGATCGAAGCCCGCTGATATGAAGTCGATGAACTGAAACTCAGCCACAGCCTTCATACCCATTAGTCCTGCGCCGCATGCGGCGCCCACGATCGCACCTTCGGAAATCGGAGTGTCGATGACTCGGCCTTCTCCAAATTCATCGATTAACCCATCGGTGACTTTAAAAGCTCCGCCATACGCACCCACGTCTTCGCCGATTACGAAGACAGTCGGGTCGCGTTCCATCTCTTCCCAGATGCCCTGGCGAATGGCTTCGACGAGCGTCGCCTGACCACCACGTTCAGGACGCGCTGACTTGTGCTCTTTCTTGGTTGCGGTCGACATACGATTTGACGGGCTTTAAAGGGCCTTGATTCTGACTCTGCTCTTTGTTCTTTGTTCGTTGTATGACTTCTGCCTTCAAGCAAAGAACCAAGTTCAAAGCTCAAAGAACAAAGATTAGCACTCGCAACAGATCATTCGACTTCGATTGCTCTCTCTTTAGCGATCCCACGCGCTTTCATGACGACATCGTCATCGACAGGCTCTGTGCCATTCATCCAACCTTCCACTTCTTCAATGGGCCGTCCCAGGGCGATCGCGAGTTTTTCATCGCTTCCTTCGAAACCTGCGTCCCTCAATTTTTGTAGCAAAGCTCTACCCTCGGCCTCGCTTGTGCCCTCGTTATCTACGGCATTCGTTCCCTCATCACCCGTCTCTTCGGCCAAACCAACTTCCTCATTATCACCCATTGTTCAATCCCCCTTTACTTAACTTAGAAGTTTCATGCTGACAACGTCTGGGTCTGTGTTCGTGTGGTTTTGTGCCTCTTCGACTCATTCCAATCGTTTGTACAAAGACGATCCACTAATCACACCAATCAACGCGAACAAAATATCTCTGCCTTCTGCCTTCCGCCCTCTGCTTCCGCCTTTAGTTCTTCAACACTTCCGGGCGAAACGCCGGCTGTACGATGTTGTTGTCAAACACTCCGTACGCAGCCTTCTCCGCTTCCGGCATTGGCGACGACTCCGCCCAGGCGCAATCTTCTTCAATCTCGCGCGTCACTTCCCCGGTTATTTCGTCCAGCTTCTCTTTAGTTGCGACTTTTTGCTGGAGCAGATGTAGCTCATAACGATCCAGAGGATCGTTGTTCTTCTCCCACCACTCGATCTCTCCGCCGGGTACATAGCGTTGATCGTCATGCTCCGCGTGTCCTTTGCGGCGATAGGTCTTCGCTTCAATCAGCACCGCACCTCCACCACGTCTGGCTATCTCAACAGCCTTCTTCGTGACTTCGTAACACGCTATCACGTCGTTGCCGTCAACTATGTGGCCGGGAATTCCGTAACCGGCGGCTTTCTCCGCCAGGTCCTTGACCGCAGTCTGTAAACTTGTCGGCGTTGAATACGCATACTGATTATGTTCAGCCACAATAATCAGTGGCAGCTTTTGCACTGCCGCGAAATTTAAGCCTTCATGAAACGCACCCGTGCTCATGCCTCCGTCGCCAATGTAGGCAACTGCCACCGTCGGTTTCTTTTGCATCCGCGCAGCAATCAGAACTCCGTTCATCACAGGAATCATGTCCCCAAGATGCGAGATTGGCCCAATGAAGCCCTTTTCCATGTCGCCGAAGTGTATATTCAGGTCGCGACCGCCGGATGGCCCCCAGGCCTTCGCCATATACTGCGCAAAGATTTCGCGGGGTTTGATGCCCTTAACGAGCACGGCGCCAAGATCGCGAATCAAAGGGGTAATGAAATCTTTCTGCTCCAAAGCGTAGGCGGTCCCAACCGCAGTTGCTTCCTGGCCGAGCGATCGAAACACACCGCCGACAACTTTCGTCTGCCGGTAAAGATTAACCAGGCGTTCTTCAACCAGTCGCGTGAGTTTCAAATAGCGGTAAAGCTCGAGCATCTGCTCAGGCTTGAGCGTGGTCTCGGTTGTACACGTGAGGGCAACACCATCGACCGGTTTTCGCGGCGCGTGCTTTGTGCTGATACGCATCTGGAAACGCGATGGACGGCGCGGGCCACGCCGGCGGCTGCCATTGCCTGGACGGCGCTCTTGATCGTTCGATTTATTTGGTTGATCCATCGTTAGTGTTGAAAACCAAAACAGACGATCCACGAATTACACGATGACACGAAATATGTTGGTGTAACTTCGTCTGATTCGTGGACCGTCTTCTTTTCTAAATGTGCACCGCCAAATCGTGTACACCCTCCGCTGCTTCCATAACCGCTTCCGAAATTGTCGGATGGGCGTGCATCGTTCGACCCAGCTCTTCTGCCGTTGATTCAAGCTGCATCGCCACACACGCTTCGGCTATCAGTTCGGTCGCATGCGGGCCAATGATGTGCACTCCCAGAATTTCGTCGTACTTCTTCTCGCCGACTATTTTGACGAAACCCTCTTCTTCGCCGAGGATGCGCGCCTTGCCCGAAGCGGAGAACGGAAACTTCCCGACCTTCACGTCGTATCCCTGCTCCTTCGCTTTCGCTTCAGTCAAGCCAACTGAGGCAACTTCCGGATCGCAATAGGTACAGTTTGGAACGAGTCGGAGATTGATGGGGCGCACATTCTTCTGACCCGACATGTGTTCAACCGCCACGATGCCTTCCTTCGAGGCAAGGTGGGCCAGAAGCGGTGTCGGTACGACGTCGCCGATCGCGTAGACGCCTTTCTCGGCCGTTTGCTGAAATTCGTCAACCTGGATGAAGCCCTTCTCAACTTTGATCTTCGTGCCTTCCAGACCAAGGCCTTCGGTGAACGGCATGCGGCCCACGGCGACTAAAAGCATTTCGGCTTCGAGCGTTACTTCTTCGCCCTTCGAAGTCTTGCCGGTGACGCGAACCCCGGTGTCAGTCTTCTCCAGCTTTTCGAGTTTAGTGTCCAGCTGCGCCTTGATTCCGCGTTTCCGAAACGACTTCTCGAGCTCTTTCGAAACCTCTTCGTCCTCGAGCGGCACCAGACGCGGCAGCAATTCAACCAGAGTTGTCGCTGCGCCAAAACGTGAATAGACGGAAGCAAACTCGACGCCTACCGCTCCAGAGCCCATCACGATCAAAGACTTTGGAACTTCGGTCAGCTCGAGAATGTGATCGCTGCTGACGACGTGCGCGCCGTCGGTTTCAAAACCTGGAATAGGCCGCACGACCGAGCCGGTGGCGATGATGATGTTCTTGCTTTCAATGGTCTGCTTCGCTCCGTCGGCGCCCGTGACTTCTACTTTTCCTGGCAGCGCAAGTTTTCCTGCCCCCTTGAACACCGTGACTTTGTTTTTCTTCATCAGGTATTCAATGCCTTTGGAATTCTTCAGCACCACTTTGTTTTTGCGTTTCTGCACGTCAGCAAAGGCCAGCTGAATCCCCGTGGCCTGCACGCCAAAATCCGCCGCATGCTGCATCTGTTCATAAACGTGGGCCGACATCAGCATCTGCTTGGTGGGTATACAGCCACGCAGCGTGCAGGTGCCGCCGAGGCGCGTATCTTTTTCAATAATCGCAGCCCTGAGTCCAAGCTGCCCGGCCCGTATGGCTGCTACGTAGCCGCCCGGTCCGCTTCCGATAATCGTCACATCAAACTGTTCGTTAGCCAATTTATTGAAGTTCCTCTCGTCAAAATGCGCAGCACGCGCAGGGCGGTAGCAGGTTCCGCCAGTTCCACGAACTCACAAGTGCTTTCTTTATTGAGTCTGGCATTATAATCATTCACAGGTATTTCATCCAATTGGAGGATCCGGTAAGGCGGAGACTACAGAACCGAGCGCGGTAGCGCCGGATGCCAGAGTTACTGGGAGTCAACAGATTGCCTGGTGTGATGACAATGAGCTACTTCAATGGATGTCGCTCCTTTCACAACACTGGTAACGAAAGTAACCTCTGGCATCCGGCGCTACCGCGCTCGGTTCTGTAACGTCAAACGCTAGCGAGTGCATCTGAGCACAACGTGTACTTAAGCACCCACCCGCTACCGCGAGGTGGTACTGACCTCATCGACACAGAGGTGCAGCGAGGAAACGCAAACGCATGAATCACTCTGAAGGCTTTCTTGAACTCGTCAACGACGCTAAGACGCGGATCCGCGAAATCACGGTTGAGGAAACGCAGGAACGCCTGTCCGCCAACCCTGACGCGAAACTGTTTGACGTTCGCGAAGACAACGAATGGCAAACCGCTCATGCCACCGGGGCTGAACACCTCAGCAAAGGAATCATCGAACGCGATATCGAGGTGAAGGTGCCGGATAGATCCACTGAAGTGATTCTCTATTGCGGAGGCGGCTATCGTTCCGCACTCGCCACCGACATGCTCCAGCGGATGGGCTACACGAATGTATTTTCCATGACGGGTGGTTGGAAGGCCTGGGAAGACTCCGGCGCGCCGATTGAAAGGGATTAAATAGGTCGCCAACGGTCGCCGCCCCACAGGGAGAAGAGCCCTAGTTTGTCAGTCGCCTCACGATGTGCAACAGCTTATCCAGGTCGAGCGGCTTGGTTAGGTGTTCGGCGAAGCCTTCTTCGTGCGCGCGGTCGATGTCGTTTGACCGGCCGTAGCCTGTCAGCGCAACAACAGGGACATCTTTCATGTCCGGCAATTCACGCAGCTTGCGCAGCAGTTGATAGCCATCCATCACCGGCATTGAGATGTCTGACACCACCAGGTCGAAGCGTTTCTGGCGGGCAATCTCGAGGGCTTCCTTACCGCTCTTCGCCAGGTCGACAAACGCTCCTTCCATCTCCAACAGCTTCCCAAGCATCTCAGTCGTTTCCGGCGAATCATCCACGATCAGTATGAATTTTCTATTTAGCGCACCGGTCGCCCCAGCCTTTTCCGAAGGCAACGCCGACACTCCCGGAGTGTAGAGTGGAATCTTCACAGTAAAGCGCGCGCCCTTACCTACACCTTCTGATTCCGCCTTCACCTCACCCCCATGTAGTTCAGCCAACTGTCTTACGAGCGCGAGTCCGATTCCCATGCCACCTTGCTTTCGAACGATGCTTGCATCCGCCTGGCGAAAGATCTCAAACACGTGCGGCAGAAACTCCGGGGCAATTCCCTGCCCCGAATCCTCTACAGCCAGCACACAGTACTCACCTTCGACGCTAAGAGTGATGCGCACCTTTCCCTCGGCGGGCGTGAATTTGATGGCGTTGTTAAGAAGGTTCCACGCGATCTGGCCCAGCCGGACAGGATCACCTTCAACAACCAACACTTCCTTGTCAAACCTTACGTCGAGGGATATTCGTTTGGCAGTTGCCTCGGTGCGCACCGTCTCGATCCCGTCAGAAATAATCGTGGAGAAGAAAACCGGTTGCCGGTTGAGCGAGAGTTTGCCCATTTGAAGACGCGACAGATCGAGCAAGTCAGATACCAGTTGCGCCTGGGCCAAAGCATTGCGTCGAATTGTCTCCGCGGCTTTAAGGACGAATGAGTTCTGCTGAAACTCCTCGCTACGTCGCAGTAATTCTGCATATCCAATAACCACGTTCAGAGGATTTCTCAGCTCATGAGATAACGTCGCCAGGAATTCGTCTTTGAGGCGGTTGGCTTTCTCCGCTTCAGCTCTTGCTTCGCGCTCGGCCGCGAGCAAGCGGGCGCGTTCCTCTTCGGCCTGTTTACGATCTGAGATGTCGCGGAAGACAACTACGAGTCCCGTAATTTTTCCGTCCCCGCGAAGCGGTGAAGAGCTATAGACCACGTCAAAGAAGGCGCCATCTTTGCGAATGAAGGCATCTTCAAACTCGCTGAGCATTCTGCCGTGCTTCAGTACCGCCAGCGCCGCACATTCACTTCCCGGAAAGGGCGTACCGTCGGGCCGCGTATGATGTGTGACATCATGCATTCTGCGTCCGAGCATTTCGTCGATCGTCCAACCCAAAATCTTTTGGGCCGCCGGGTTCATGAAGGTGACTCTGCCTTCGCTATCGACTGTAAAAAGGCCTTCGCCCATGCTCAGCATGACGGTTTCATCAAACTCGAGGGCCCGCCGCAGTCGTTCTTCAGACTTCCTTCGTTCGGTAATATCGCGAGCGATCTTTGACGCGCCCACCACCCGGCCAACCTCATCTTTTATTGGCGAAATGACCAGAGAAATATCTATGAAGTGCCCGTCTTTGTGCACCCTCTCGGTTTCAAAATGCTCAATAGGTTCACCGCGACGTACGCGCTCGAGAATCATCCGCTCTTCATCGTGCCGCTCGTGAGGAATCAGAATAGTTATTGGCTTGCCTACGACTTCCGCCTCGTCATACCCGAAGAGTTGCTGGGCACCTTTGTTCCAACTGGTGATGATGCCATTAAGGTCTTTGCTGACAATCGCATCGTCTGACGACTCAATGATGGCGGCCAGATGACGCTGGGCGGTGAGGGAAAGATCGCGCGCACGCAACGCTTCAGCCAGTTCCATTTGGTACAAACGCGCGTTTCGCAGGGCGATGGCCGCCTGGTCCGCGAGAGCGGACAATTGCCAACGCTCCTCGGCATTGATTGGGTGTTCACGGACTATGACCAACAAACCGTTGAGCGATTGCTGGTCGATGACCGGCACCGACACCAGGTGCTCTTCCGGTCCAATCTTCAGCGCTTGCTGTAAATCGTTGAGTACATCTTCCTCCATCCGGCCCGAAAATTCTTCGATTAAACTCGAGTCGACGCCGCGCGCGGCGCGGATGCGAAGGTTCTCCTCGCTACCCACCAGCAATAGCAGGCACACTTTGGCATCGACCAGTTGAGCGGCGTTCTCTACGATCAGATCGAGAACTTCGTCGAAGTTGAGGGAGGTGGTGATGGCCCGATTGATTTCAGCTAATCGGCCGGACGGTCCCTTATCTACTGACCCTGGCTCGGACATAAAACGTGACTATTTCACTTTCTTGACGAGAATGCCCTTCTTGGTTATCTCGAGTTGATGTTCGCGACTATCATGAGCGCTGCCACGCGTTTTCACGATTTGCAGTGTGCGCTGAAGCTCGGGTCCCGATTTATATCTGAGCAGCATGATGTTATCGCTAAGATTTGAGACGTCGTTGTTGCTAATTCCTCTGACGTCAAACAAATTATTCATCTCATAGGTCATCAGACAGGTGACGTTTTCCTTGGCAAACCACTGAGTTAGCGCATAGATAAAATCCCCGAACCGCTCCGTGTCGTAGCTGCCTCTTTCCAGATCTCCCAGCGCGTCTATTACTACGCGTTTGACCCTTCCCTCACGAACGCGACGAAAGATTTTGTGGGCCACGTAGTCGAGCTGGACTTCAACCGGGGACGAATACATTAACTCGAATCCTGAATTGTCTGATGAACTCTCTCCAATCCAGCCGAAATTTCGCATTATCCGCGTGAGCTGAGTCGGGTTTTCCTGGAACCCTACATAAAGGCTCTCCTCCCCTCGATCGATTCCGTTGCGAACAAACGAAAGTCCGATTATCGTTTTTCCCGAGCCGGTAGGCCCCGCGACGAGCGTAGTGCTTCCCCGCCAAAAGCCCCCGGCCACCATCTCATCCAGGCCTTCGACTCCGGTGTTAACGCGTTCTACCCGGGCTGAATAATCGGGCGAAACTGCTGGCGCCAAAAGTCGCGGAAAAAGCTCCACACCATCTGCGCTGATTGCAAATGCGTGCATACCCGGGATGGAGCCCGATCCTCGAAGCTTTTCAACTCTGAGGAAGCGCTGTTCTCTCACGTTAGTCGCATGCTTCATCATCTGAATGACGCCGTCGGCGATCGCAAACTCCGGCAACTCAGTCATCATCTCATGCGCGTACTCACCCACGAGAAAACTAGTGCATTGATAGGACGACAGCACGCTGGCCAGGTCGTACACGACGGTGCGCTTCCGTTCGGCCGAGTGCATCAACTCATTGAGCGCTTTGAACGAGTCGATAAAGACAAATTTTGGTCGCCGCTCGATCAGCAGTTCGGTAACAATATCAGGCAACTTGTCGACACCAGCGTCGCGCAACATGATCCCCAGATCTTCATAGAAGACTGACTCGCCCACCTTTGCTACGTCAAAGAAACTATGACTCTGTCCATGGACTATAAACTTCTCGAGCGGCTCAGACAGTGTTGTCAAATAAAGGGCCGGCGCTTCGGGGGTGGCGTTGGCGAAGGCAAATTGTTCTGCCAGGATGGTTTTGCCTGTACCGGGCGCCCCCATGATGACGTTGATAGTGTTGGCCGGAAATCCACCCCTCAACACTTCGTCGAGTCCCGGACATCCGGTTGGTATTTTGTCCAGGGTCATTGAATGTCTCCCGACTGTCGTAAAGCCAACAGCTTCTCAAGGGTCCCGATCAGCAATTCCTCGTCGAGAGGTTTGATCAGGAAAGCATCGGCGCCCGCTTCGGTGGCCCGATCTTCCGCATGCAGGTGACTAAAAATCATAACGAGAATCTTATTGGTATCGGGTTCAGATTTGATGGCTCGACAAAGATTTAGCCCATCAAGTTTGGGGACCAGGATTTCCGTGACGACGATCCTGGGACATAGTTCTTTCGTACGTGCCAGGGCCATCAATCCATCGTTGACGAACTCAACCTGATAACCGGCCTGCTCGAGAAAAAACCGCTCGAGCCGTTGCACGGCGGTGTTGCGCTCAACTACTAGAATTAGCGCACTGCTTGAGGGACTGTCCTGGACCGGGATTGACATTGCCACCGGGACTCGTTTCCTGCGATTCCAAAGGCTGAATTCGGGGTGGTTGTGATGTTGCTTGCGTCACTTCTATAACGTAAGAATCTGTCGATAGCAAGTTTACCGTTTCACAAAACGGTTACGCTGTTAACCATTGAAAACTGTAGGGGCGGCTCTCCTCGCCGCCCCTTCAGTTAGCTATGGTGACGTTTGTGAAACCGAAAGGGGGCGGCGAGGAGTGCCGCCCCTACAAGGTTGACTGTTGCGCGGTTTAGTCAGGGGGGAGTGTGATGTAGAATTGGCAACGTCGAGGACCCATGCCCAATCCCAAGTTTAAGCAGAACCCCGCGCTCACATATCAACTCTCCAGCCAGGAAACTAACAATGTCATCTGAGGCCAGCGGCAAAGAAACATCGACGCGTGTCGAGTCCGATTCGATGGGCGAGATCACTGTGGCGGGCGATAGATATTGGGGCGCCCAAACCGAGCGCAGCCTTCATCATTTCAACATCGGCGACGACAGGATGCCGCGCGAAATGATCCGCGCCCTGGGGATTCTTAAAAAGGCTGCGGCCCAGGTAAACCGGGATTTAGACAAGCTGCCGGAGGACAAGCTCAAATTGATCGAACAGGCAGCTGACGAAGTGGTCGAAGGAAAGCTTGACGAGCACTTTCCTTTGCGCGTTTGGCAAACCGGCAGCGGTACCCAAACGAACATGAACGCGAACGAAGTGATTTCGAATCGTGCGATCGAGCTCGCAGGCGGAGTAATGGGCAGCAAAAAGCCTGTGCACCCCAACGACGATGTGAACATGTCGCAGTCTTCAAACGATACTTTTCCGACTGCCATGTACATCGCTGCCGCCGAAGAGTTGACGAAGCTCCTCCCCGCGATCCAGGAACTTCATGATGCGATCGATCAGAAGGCAAATGAGTTTAAGGATGTCGTAAAGATTGGCCGTACGCATCTTCAGGATGCCACGCCCCTGACAGTGGGCCAGGAAATGTCCGGTTGGGCCAACCTGTTGGAACGCGACATCGAGCGACTGAAGTTAGTGTTGCCGGGGCTGATGGAGCTGGCGATCGGCGGCACCGCGGTGGGCACCGGTTTGAATTCCCACCCGGAGTTTGGCGAACGTGCGGCGAAGAAGATTGCCGAGTTGACCGGGTTGCCGTTCAAGTCGCATCCGAACAAGTTTGCGGCGCTGTCAGCCCACGATGAAATAGTTTTCGCGAGTGGCGCTTTGAAAACCCTGGCGGCTTCGCTGATGAAAATCGCCAACGATATTCGCTGGTTAGCGTCGGGTCCACGCTGCGGACTTGGCGAGCTGATTATTCCGGAGAATGAGCCCGGGTCGTCGATCATGCCCGGCAAAGTCAACCCTACGCAGAGCGAAGCGGTAACGATGGTGGCGGTGCAGGTGTTTGGAAACGACGTGGCTATTACAATTGCCGGGTCGCAAGGGAACTTCGAGCTAAACGTTTTCAAGCCGGTGATGATTCACAACCTGCTTCACTCGATACGTTTACTCCGCGACTCCTCCCAGAGTTTTCTCGAGTACTGCGTTAAAGGCATCGAGTTGAACCGTGAACAGATAGATGAGCATTTGCAAGATTCACTAATGCTGGTGACGGCATTGAATCCGCATATCGGTTATGACAAAGCCGCAAAGGTGGCCAAAAACGCACATAAGAAAGGCATCAGCCTGCGTGAGTCGGCAGTCGAGCTGGATTTTCTGAGCGGCGAAGATTTTGACAGGCTCGTCAAGCCGGAAGAAATGACGCACCCGTAAAGGCAGAGGCCGGAGGAAAAGGGCATGCGCAAGGGTCAGGGGAAAGGGTCAAGGGGAAAGGCTTAAGGGCGCCTTGCCCTTACCCTTGACCCTTGTCCCCTTACCCTTGTCCCTTTACTTGACCCCTGCTCCCTGACGCCCGGACTCTGACTTCTGACTTCTGCCCTATGCCAGATCGCAACGATCGCGTAAAAGAGAATGTGTCCGGAGCCTACTATGTAGACTCCACGTGTATCGACTGTGATGTCTGCCGCGACACTGCCGCAGAGAATTTTATGCGGTCGGATGCCAACAGCTATTCATTTGTATTCAAGCAGCCGGAGACGGAAGAAGAAAAAGCAGCATGTGAAGAAGCGTTGACTTGTTGTCCGGTCGAAGCGATCGGCAATGACGGCGCGTCAGACAACGAGTAAGACTTCAGTTGTTTTAAAGTGGGCAGAAAATAAGAGACATGAGATTTTCCATTTCTCATTTGTCATTGCCGAACCCTGGTGCTGCAAGCCCTGACAATCCAGGTCAAATGACAAATGAAAAATGGAAAATGACATATGGAAAATTTTCTTTATTAACACCCACCTGATCCCTATTTCAGCGATCGGTCAGGAATGCCTGTCGTACCCGGCCACCTTAACGACTCCATCCTCAACCACAACCTCGTAAGTCTCAATCTTATCCGGAACAGTTAGGCAGTCGCCTGTTCGCACGTCGAATTGCCAGCCGTGCAAATCACACTCGATCACATGGCCACATAATATGCCTCCAGCCAGCGGCGCACCTTTGTGGGGGCAGAAGTTGTCGGTGGCATAGAATTCGCCACCAACATTGTAGACGGCAAGCTCTTGTCCTTCTGGAAGTTCAATAGTTTTGCAACTCCCTAAAGGCAAATCTTCGACACGGCCGATGATAATGATTTGGCTATTTAGCCTGCTGTGAGCGAAATCGCCGTTTTCAGTATCGAATGATTGCATCGCATGAATCGTAACAAAACAGTATTAAAGGGCAAACCGCCTCTTGAGGCTGGGAAAAGGCCCGTAGTGCAGAGTTGAGCCTTCAGGCTCTGCTTTTGCGCACGCAAGCTGAAGTTTGAACTCCAAACTACGCGTCCAGTGCGCCGGCCTTCGGGCGTGGCCCGAGGGGTCGTTAGCGCAAGAAGCAGTATGCTCTCGCGTTCTTATTGCCGGGGAGTTATGCAAACTTCGCCGGACGATAAAATATAGAAAGAGAGTAATGCAATGAAACGAAGATTAATAACAATACTTGGGGCGGTAGCAATGGTGACACTTCTCGCGGGCCAATCTTTTGCAAAAGAGATTACGGTACGCGGAATGTTGCAGCGAACGGTTGAACATGGTGGATGGGTAATTGTCTCTGACAACCAAAAATATTTGATTCTCAACGCGCAGAGTTTTCAAAATGAAAGTTGGTTTGCTCCAGCGAAAGAAGTAGAAGCATCGGGCGAAACAAAGACTGACGTAATGACCACTTACATGGAGGGCATTCCATTTGAAGCTCGCACGATGCGTCCTTTAGAGCAATCGTCGGCGGTCACACAGGGAAGAAGCGGAGAACTCACCAGAGTGATCGTAAGCGGCGACTCGATCGTGCAAGCGCAACCTGACACAGCGATATTGACGATTGCAGTTGTTACTCAGTCGAAACGGGCGATCGACGCGCAACAGGAGAATGCTACCAAGAGCGATGCGGTCGTGCGTGCTCTAAAGAGTGCGGCTGGATCGGGCGCCGAAGTTAAAACCAGCGGCTACAGCCTGCAACCGATGAGGGTCTATCGCGAAAACCAGCCGCCCACGATCACCGGTTATGAAGCCCGCAACAGTGTGACTGTGACCATGCCGGATTTAACGAAGGTTGGAACTGTTATTGACGCTGCATCGCAGGCGGGGACCAATGATGTCTCCGGGCTCTCATTTACTTTGCGACAGGATCGGCCAGCCCGCGATCAAGCGCTGGGAGAAGCAACTCGCGAAGCGCTCGCAAAGGCGCGGGTAATTGCTCAAGCGCTGGGCGGCAGGGTAGTACGCATCGTCGAGGTGCAGGAGGAAGGAACTAACAGGCCGCGTCCGGTTTATGAGATGGACCAGATGCAGACCATGAGGGCCGGAGCGGGAGCGACGGCGACGCCGATTGAAATCGGCACGCTGGATATAACTTCGAGGGTGCAGTTGATCGCCGAGATCGAGGCGCCGGTGCGATAATAGGCGGCTTGCGGTGGGGCGTCTCCTTGGAGTGCGCCGCCTTGTCGGCGCTTTGGTCCGCTGCGACTTGTCGCAGATTCTCCTAAGTGAGTCGATTGTTAGATTAAACGTAAATCTGGCGTTATAAAGCGGCGCCAAGCCGCCGCGGGCCAAAGCGCCGACGAGGCGGCGCACTCCAAGGAGTTGCCTGTAGCGTTAGACCAGGGAAAGGTTTCGAGATAGAGTCGCCGCCGTTCCTCCAGGCAGATTTTCTCCCATTAATCGCAGGCGTTGGTCTGCAATAAGCCCCCAAGTGAGATCGAATACTCGCCTCGTCGCATGCGAGGCTTCATTTCTTTGACGAGGAGGGAGATATGGGCAGATACCGCAACGATTTTGATGACGAGTTTGAATATCAGTCCCGGCAGGATCGTTTTGAAAGGGAGCGGCCCTGGAGTTACAGCCAGCCTTTTCCGGACCGCGGGCGCGTGTCAGAAGCCGACACCCGTCACGGACCAGGAAGATTTGGCGAGCGGGCCGACTATCAAAACAATGAACCGCGTTACAACGATTATCCCGGGCGTTCCCCGGATGATTTTCACCGTAGTTCATACGAGGGACGCGATCTGCGCTCCCGTTCTTCTTACTACGACCGGACCGAACGATCACGACTTCGCGTTCGCGACATCATGACTCGCGATCTGGCTGTCGCCTCTCGCGAAACAACCTTGCGCCAGGTTGCAGCGATGATGAGAGATGAAGATACAGGCGTGATCCCGGTTGTCGACTATGTGGGTAACGGCAATGGGGGAGCTACAACGGAGGACCGCCGGACGAGCAGCAACTACACCCACGGAAAGTTAATAGGCTTGATCACGGACCGCGACATCGTTGTCCGCGGAGTGGCCGACGGCAAGGACTGCAATGCCACGCGGGCTGAAGAACTCATGTCGACTGACCTGCATACGGCCAGACCGCATGAGCGAGTGGTCGAGGTAATTCGAAAGATGGGCGACAAGCAGGTGCGTCGTATTCCGGTCGTTAACGAAAACGGTAAACTGCTGGGGGTGGTTTCCATGGGGGATATCGCAGTGGAAACCGAAGCAGACAGTGAACTCGCAAACGCCCTTGAACACATCTCGAAAGAGTCGTCCTTCTGGGGAAAGGTTTTCGGGTAAATAGCGCAGCTGATTCTGGCCAGCTCCGCAGGTGCCGGGCGTTTCTGTGAACACTATGTCCGGCTTGTCTGCACATAGCGATGTAGGCATTGCACAAAAGTCTGCGAAGCCGAATAAATCAGGACCGGAAGCGTACGACCGAGTCGCCGCTTATCTAAAGAGGCGATGGTGGACTGTGAAACCCTTGGCTTTTTTCATACCAACGGTGACCCGGTCGCTACTGCGCCCGGTTCTGATACCGCTTCGCGTACCCTTCATTCGACTATTTGCGCCAGCTGCCATGCTGTTTTGCACAAGGCCGGACGGCTTTCACGCAACTGCGATTTCACTTATGCTGTAGCCAACCAACTATGCCAAATCGAAATCGTCAGGTTGCTATGTTCACCGTAGCTCACCGGGTCAGGCCTTCCGGGCATTTATGGAACCCTGCCGCCGATGTCTATCGAAGTGAAGACGGGTGGATGGTCAAAGTAGATCTCGCAGGCATTTGCGCGGACGAGTTGGAATTGGAGTTTGCTAGTCCACTCCTGAAGATTCGAGGTTGCCGGCGCGATACGCTTTACCGCGAAGGTCTTACTTATCAGCAGATGGAAATTACCTACAGCAAATTTGAAAAAACCATTCAATTCCCTTGCCCGGTCGAAGAAGCGTCGCTGGAACACGACTACCAGGACGGATTTCTAATCATCAACCTGCGCTGCAAATAATCCGATCGGACTGAAACCATGGCAGAAACTTCCGAGAAATCTGATTCCACGCCTGAACCCGCAGGCCAAACGCAGGAACCGGCTGAGACCACGGCTTCGACACCAGCCCCCCAGTCTTTCGAGATTCCGGTTTTGGCTTTGCAGAACACGACCCTGTTTCCGGATACGGTCGTGCCCCTGGCTGTGGGACGGCCGCGTTCGGTGGCCGCCGTTGAAGCAGCCCTCGCTACCGAAGAAAAGCTCCTGGGCTGCATTACTGTGCGTGCCGATGCCAACACTACCTCGCAAGATGCGGCGCCGGCGGACCTGTATCAAGTGGGTACCCTGGCCATGATCAAGCGAATGGAACGCATCGAAGACACGATGCACATAATCGCGCAGGGTCAGGAAAGAGTTAAGGTCATCGAATGGAAACAGGAGTCACCCTACCTGCGTGCAGTGGTCCAGATTCTTCCCGAAGTCAAAGTTGTAGACGCTGAAGAAGTCGAAGCGATCAAGCGTAACGTCCAGTCTATGGTCCAACAGGCGCTGGCCCTGTTGCCCGGTATTCCACCGGAAGTGCGTGTAGCGATGATGGGCGCAGTTGAGCCTGTGAAGCTCGCGTATTTCCTGGGCTCGATCTTGAATCTCGGCGTTGAGCAGGAACAAAAGATGCTCGAGGCCGACACTGCGGATGAACTGCTGCGTCTGGCCCACACCTACCTGGCCCGCGAGCTGGAGATTATTCAGCTACGCTCAAAGATCGCCACCGAAGCGCAGTCAGAGATGGACAAGTCGCAGCGAGACTACATTCTGCGGCAGCAGATGAAGGCGATTCAAAAGGAACTGGGCGAGGACGAAGGCGGCGAACGCGCCGAAGCGGAGATGTTGCGCGAGCGCCTGGCGAAAGCCGACTTGCCGGACGAGGTAAGAACTGAAGCGGACCGCGAGCTGAAGCGTCTGGAAAAGCTACCCGCGGCTGCGCCCGATTACCACGTTATTCGCACATATCTCGACTACGTTCTCGAGCTGCCATGGAAGAAGTCGTCGGAAGACAAGCTCGATCTCAAGGAAGCACGCAGGATACTCGATGAGGACCACTATGGTCTGGAAGACGTAAAAGAGCGCATCCTCGAGTTTCTGGCAGTGATAAAGCTGCGACCGGATACAAAGAGTCCCATACTCTGTTTCGTTGGTCCTCCAGGCGTCGGCAAAACTTCGCTTGGACGTTCGATAGCGCGGGCACTGGGGCGCCAGTTTGAACGAATGTCACTTGGTGGCATGCGCGACGAGGCTGAACTCCGCGGGCATCGCCGAACCTACATCGGCTCCATGCCGGGCCGGATAATTCAGTCGCTTCGCCGCGCAGGCGTTAACAACCCGGTGCTGATGCTCGACGAGATCGACAAACTCGGCAACGACTACCGCGGAGATCCGGCTTCGGCATTGCTGGAGATTCTGGATCCACAACAGAACAATAGTTTCCGCGATCATTACCTCGATCTTCCGTTTGATCTTTCGAAGGTCTTCTTCATTGCGACAGCAAACCAGCTTGGCCCAATACCGCCGCCACTGCGAGATCGCATGGAAGTAATTTCGATTGCCGGGTATAGCGATCGGGAAAAATTGGAGATTGCCAAACGTTATCTGATTCCGCGTCAAATACAGGAAAACGGTTTGAACCCGGACCAATTAACTATCAGCGATGCGGCGATTGAACTAATGTCCACTCGCTACACGCGCGAAGCAGGCGTACGGCAATTGGAAAGGACCATCGGCCGCGTGGCGCGGAAGGTTGCTTTAAGAATTGCACAAGGCGAAGCGGAAAAAGTTAGCGTTGACGTCGCCCAGGTTCCGGAATTTCTTGGACCGCCAAGGTTTTATCCGGAACAGGCCCGCAAAGAGTTGCCCGCCGGCGTGGCAACCGGAATGGCCTGGACGGAGATGGGTGGAGAAGTTTTGTTCATTGAAGCGACGCTGCTGCCCAACGGCAGAGGCCTAACCATCACCGGACAACTCGGCGAAGTGATGCAGGAATCAGCACGGGCGGCGCAGTCGTTTCTATGGTCTCACGCAACTGAGTTTGGGATCCGTCCTGAGATGTTCAAAGACTATGGCGTGCATCTGCACGTGCCTGCGGGTGCGATTCCCAAGGATGGACCAAGCGCGGGAGTCAGCATCACCGCGGCTCTTGCGTCACTCTATACCGGGAGACGTGTACGGCCCGATACGGCCATGACCGGGGAAATCACACTCTCCGGTTTGGTGTTTCCAGTGGGTGGGATAAAAGAGAAAGTGTTATCGGCGCATCGAGCTGGAATTCGCCGCATCATCATGCCTTCGCGAAACGAAGCCGATATCGAAGACATTCCAGATGACGTTAGCAAGGAGTTGACGATCGTCTTCGTATCGCGGACTAGCGAAGTGATCGACGCCGCGTTGGAGGTGCTGGTCGCCAATCCGCCGCCGCCAGTTGTTTATGACCAGGCACGCCCAGGTCACACGCCGGAAGCTGAATCGCCGCTTTCCGTGCGGCAGATACCTTAACTGGCAGATTACGCAGTTTTCACAACGACTAGCTAGATCGAGTCGAGGAAGGGATCTCAGCGGCTTCGCCGCCTTCCGCGCGGAAAGGCTCAGCCTTTCCGAAAGCCCTGAATAATGAAGAGGCTGCGCCTCCGAAAAGAGGCGCAGCCTCAATGTTTTATGGCCTAACGGTAAGGCAAAGCCTTACCGCACGGAGGGCGGCAAGCCGCTTAGCGAGTCACTAGAATCACCGCCCCGTCTTTTCCGTTGAATTAATTCCCTCAAGTGGCGCCGAGCCGAACTTGGCCTGCGGGGTCAGCAGAAGAATGAAGCGCCCGCTCTTCACTACTCCGAATTTAATCCTGAGTCTCAATACATTTGCCGGCGCACTCGAGAACGAGACCGAATTGTATTGACCCGTTCCGCCTGTAACACCATCACCTACAGTTGCACTATTAGCCGATGGGTTTAGTGTAACGGTGTTGTCGACACCGCCGCCCAATGGAGATAGTGGTCCAGGTGCGGCCGGCTCGCCCACGCTCAAATCGTCCATCACCGTGCCGTAAACGAACTGCGACGTACCTCCGCTGTCGACCACCGTCTCCTGCGTTGAATTGACCAGCTTCAGGATAGCCGTGAATCCATTGGCGCCACAGCCCGGCGCAGTAGACAGATTCCTGGCATCTCCAGTAGCCACAGCCGGAGAAGCGTTTTGTGGTCCACACAGCGTCGACAGGTTGTCCACTCTGAATCGGATTGGACTGATAGGCAGTCCGCTGTTATTTGTGAACCGCAACCTTAGGATAAACGTTCCCAGCGGATTGTTTACCGGATTAGCTATCGTAGGATCGAGTGTGTAATTGCGCTCGGCGTTTCGCGCGCTTAACTGCGAACCCGTGTCAAACGGCGCTTGGGTAAACTGCGCCCTCGGCATGTCGGTGGGCGCATTGGAATTTTGCGGTACGGAAGCGCCGAGGACTGAAGTGACTCCTGAAATCCCCGTCAGATTCAGGCCCATGTTAGCTGCCGAGTTTGGCGCCAGGAAGATGAAGTCATCGGTGTTGCTGTTGTTGTCCTGATGGAGAGTTCCTCGCAATGCGTCAAAGGTCGTTTGCCGGCGTAGCAATTCGTATTGCCCAGCCTGACCGTAACAGGCAGGCGCCACTGCAATGACCGGGAATAAACCACCGGGGTTAGCACAGCTTGCCGCCGTGCTGGCATCGCCAACCGGTTGCAGGCAGGGACCCTCGCAGAAGTTTCCTGCCAGCGAAGGACGACCCTGAATGGGCGCGCCTGGCCCATAAGCGTTGAAGCCGACCGAGTCGTACACTCCGGCGCTCCCGCCCGTTTGCGGATTCGAGAAACTAAATCCACTCGGGCAGTTAAACGAACCTTTTTGACAGAGGGTGACGATGTTGGCGCCAACGTCCAACAGTGCCAGACCAGCGTCGTTAGGAATATCGCCAGTGCACGATCCTCCACAACCAATCGGTGTATCTCCCACGGCGTTAGCGGCGTCCTGGCCGCTGTTGAGCCCGAGACTATTCAAGCTGTAAGTGGCGCCGGTACAGAGATAGTAGCCTCCGGCCGGAATCACGGTGCCGTTTGGTATATGGCAAACCTGAAGGACGGCATTCGAAGTAGTTCCGTTGCCGGCTGAAGCAACTACCGACAATCCACCAGTGCAATTGCCCGTAGCCACTACGTATTCCTCAGCGCTCGGATTGTAGATCTCGACGAATTCATCCGTTGGCCCACCTGGTCCATTCTGCCTGAACCGGCTGATCACCAGTGGGTTGGTATTCGTAAGCGTTGGGTCAGCGCTGCAGTTGATGGTAGTAGGGTCACTGGCTGAATTGTTAGTCGGGTTTATATCGCCGCCGCCCGAAACAGTCGCAGTATTTGTTACTGACAACGGTGCTGGATTAATAACCTGAACGGTCAAGGTAATGCTTGGGTAGCTCGAACCCCCAGCCAACACGTCGAAGCGTTCGCAGGTCACGGTTTGCCCGTTAATGGAGCAATTCCAACCGTTGTGCAAGCCCGAGGGCCCGGTAGGCGTCAAGCCATTCGGCACAGTGTCTGTAACTGTCACGAGCCCGGTAGTGGCGCCGCCGCCGACGTTAGTGACCGTGATCGTGTAGCTCCCGGGTTGGCCGGCGGTGAAGTTACCCGAGTGGGTCTTGCTGATCGTCAGGTCAGGCTGCGGGACTACGGTCGTGGTTGCCGTCGCAGAGTTGTTGTCGCTGTTAGGGTCAGGGGTAGTCGTCGTGACCGTGGCCGTATTAGTGATATCGCCGCCCGGAGCATTCGAGTTGACCCTAACCACGAGGGTAAACACGGCATTGGAACCTGCCGCGAGCGAAGGCGCGGTGGCGGTGACAGTGCCCGTGCCGCCTACGGGGACTGCATCCGTTCGTGTCCAACCGGCGGGAACGGTGAAAGACACCAGGGTGGTGCCTGGTGGTAACAGATCGCTTAATTGGGGACTGGCGGCATCGCTTGGACCACCGTTTCCGACGGTGATTGTATAAGTCAGATTAGAACCGGCGTTGACGGGGTCGGGTGAATCCGTCTTCGTCACACTGACGTTTGCCGAGGTCTCTACCGTAGTTTGAAAGGTACTGCTGTTGTTCTCAGGATTCGGGTCAGAACTTGCCGAAGTTGCTGTGGCGGTGTTGCTGAGCACGGTGCCGTTTGCAACGTTGGAAGAAATCGTAGCGGTGAGCGTGAATTGTGCGCTCGCTCCTGAAATCAACGTTGTGGTGCAACTAACGATGCCGTTGGTCCCTTGTGGGGGCGTATTGCAAACTCCCTCAAGTCCATTGTTCTGCACAACCGAAAAGAATGTAGTGCCGCTGGGGAGTTGGTCCGAAAAGGTGGCATCTACTGCGGTATCTGGTCCCGCATTCGAGAGCGTTAAGGTCCAGGAAATCTGATTGCCCGCAGTTCCGGTGGTTGGTCCGGTCTTAGTTATTCCGACATCAGCGGCCGAAGCGATGACGCCGGCAACACCGGTATTGTTTTCAGTGTTAGGGTCGGGGGTAGTTGAAGTGACAGTAACCGTGTTCTGGTACTCGGTGCCACCTGATTCCGGAGGAATATGCGCCGTCAGGGTGAATGACGCACTTGCGCTCGCTGGCAACGACGCAATGGTACAGGTGACAGTCCCGCCTGAACCGACCGCTGGCTGAGATGAGCAGTCGAAAGTAGGACCATTATTCTGCATTATCGACACGAAGGTCATGTTACCGGGCAACGTGTCGGAAAAGCTCACATTCGCAGCCGCCGTCGGACCGGCGTTTTGAATCATGATTACGAATGAAACGTTGCTGTCGGGTGCAGCAGATCCGGGAGCACTCTTAGTTGCTAAGAGATCTGCCATGGAGGCGCCACTGGTCGTTAGACTTGTCGCACTGGTGTTGTTCTCGTCATTTGGATCAAATCCCTCGGAAAACGAAATGGTGGCAACATTAGTAAAGGTCGTGCCCGGAGGAGTTTCGGACGGAATGTGCAGCACCAGAGCGAAGTTTACTGTCGCCCCGGCAGCGAAGGTTGGGGCCGTGCAGGTGATTGTTCCACCGGAACCCACTGCCGGAGTTGAGCAAGGCTCAGTGAAGATTCCGGCGCCTGTGGTGGCGGTCAAAGAAACGAACGTTAGTCCCGCAGGTATCGCGTCTGTCAAGGTGACACCGGTTGCCGCGTCGGGCCCAAAATTAATGACGTTGATGTTAAAGGTCACATTGGTGTCGGCCGCGGCGCTTTCGGGACCTGTTTTTGTGACTGCGAGATCGCTTCCCTGAGGCGTTACGTCAGCCGCGCTGGTGTTGTTGTCGCCATTTGGATCAACGCCTTCAAAATCAGGGGTAAACCCGATGGTAGCGACGTTGCTAAATGATGTGCCCGGCGGTGTGTTGGCTGGGATGTGAAGCACCAGGGTGAAGTTTACGACTGCCCCGGCTGCAAAGGGCGTGGCCGTGCATGTGATAGTGCCTTCAGAACCAACCGGCGGTGTCGTGCAAGGAGAAAATATGCCCCCAGGACTGGCGCTGATGGAAACAAATGTCATTCCCGTAGGGATGGTGTCCGTCAAGGTAGCGCTTGACGCCGCCTCGGGGCCGTCGTTGGCGACTTGAATGTTGAACGTGACATCAGTGTTGGCCGCGGCACGGTCGGAAGTTGTTTTTAAAACCCTGAGATCGCTCTGAGCTAAGGCCGTCAGCGAAAAGAAAAGAATCGCAGACACACATAAGCTGCCCCTGAAGAATGACATTTTTAACTCCTTGAAGTGGTGGACATTTTTTCGTTTCTCGGCGGGGGTTCACTCGCTAACGGACACTTAGCATCACCGATCACGCCTAAAGTGTTGCTCAACGATTGCAATACGAACGGTTCCTTCGCCTTAAAAAAACGCCCGCCAAAAAGCAGGGCGCTTCTTTATTCAATGATGGTTAATACAAATGAATGCCGGGCCTCTGGCGAGAGATGCAACCTGAAGGTTGTACTCTATACACCTCTTGCTGTGTCCGGCACACCTGTCAGTTGACAGGGTGCCGGGCACAACTTTTGTTACGGCGCCGGAGTTGTCATCGGCGTGATGAGGAGGACGAACCGTCCGCCTCTGACGACGCCAAACTTGATCTTGACCCTTATCACCTTCGTCGGATCAGTGGTGCTGATGGCCGTTGCGAATATGCCCGAGCCACCGGTTACGCCGTCTCCAACAGACGCCGGTGAAGTCGATGGGTTGATGACAAGCGAGCTGTCAACACCGCCACCTGCCGGCGACAGCGGTCCCGCACCTGGAGGTGTGGGCGTAGCCGACGCGCTCAGGTCTTCCATCACCGTGCCATGGACCGTCTGCGGAGTGCTGGTGCTGTCAACCACTACTTCCTGTGTTGAGTTCAACAGCTTGAGAATTGCAGTCAAGCTACCCGTGCCGCAGTCTGGTGTGGAGGACAGGTTCTTCGCGTTACCGCTACCAACTGTCGGGGAGGCGTTCTGCGGACCACAGAGCGTGGACACATTCTCCACTCTGAATCTGAGCCCGGAAATATCGCTACCCGAGTTATTGGTAAAGCGCAGTCGCAGGCTGAAAGTGCCCAGCGGATTGTTGGCCGGATCAACGACCGTGAAATCCGGTGAGAAATTCCGCTCCGCGTTGCGGGGACCAAGCTGATTGGTGCCATCAAACGGGGCCTGTTTCAGGCTGGTCGACGGAGTGTCGCCAGGAGCAGTCGAACCTTGCGGCCCGGCGGCTCCATGGATTGACGTCACACCGGAGATTCCGGTTACTGCAAGTCCCATGTTCCCGGAAGCGTTTGGCGCCACCAGAATCCAGTCGTTGGCACTGTTGTTAGTGTCTTGATGGACCGTGCCGAGGTTGGCATCAAACGTGGTCTGCCGGCGCAGGAACTCATATTGTCCTGACATGCCGTAGCAGGCAGGCGACGCCGGGAAGACCGGGTAGAGACCGCTTGGGTTAGTGCAAAGTGCACCGGTCGAAGCATCGCCAACCGGCTGCAGGCAGGCGCCACCTTCGCAGTAGTTACCCGCCAGTGGTGGATAACCAGAGGAAGGCGCTCCCGCACCGTATGGTCCAAAGCCGACCATGTCATAGGCGATGAAGCCCGCGGCGGGTACTCCGCCATCGAAGCTTCCAGGCAACAGGGTAATACCCTGGGCCACGTTAAGCAGCGCCAGGCCAGCATCATTCGGAATGTCATTGATGCAACCACCGCCACAACCAATCGGCGCATCGCTTACCGAGGTAGCGCCGGCGGCGCCGCCGTTACGACCCAGATTACTGAGGCTGTAGGTCGCCCCGGTGCACAGGTAGTAACCACCCGCAGGGATCACCGTGCCGTTGGGGATGTAGCAAACCAGCGGCGAGGAGTTTGAAGTAGTCCCGTTGCCGGCCGAGGCATAAACGCCGTAGCCGCCACCCGCGCAGTTGCCTGAGGCGACTGTGTGTGGTGTGGATCCAGGATTATAAATCTCGACAAACTCATCCTGTGGACCACCTGGTCCGTTCATGCGGAACCTGCTGATCATCAGCGGGTTGGCGTTATTCAACGAGAAGTCCTGATTGCAATTGATGCTGGTCATGTCGCTCGCTGAATTGTTGGTAGTAGTTTGCTCACCGCCGCCGGAAACCGTGGCCGTATTGATAACCGTTAAAGGAGCCGGGTCGGCCACGGTAACGGTCACAGTGATGGCGGGATAACTCGCGGCTGGAGCCAACACGTCACTGCGTGTGCAAGTAACTGTTTGAACGTTGATATTGCAGGTCCAACCATTGACCACACCGGACGGGGCCGTTGGCGTGAGCCCAACCGGCAACACGTCGGTTACGGTCACAGGGGCCGTCGTGTCGGCGTTACCCGAGTTGGTCACAATGATCGTATAGGTTTCGCTCTGGCCCTGATCAAAGCTGCCAGAGTGTGTCTTGGTGATGGTCATGTCAGGCGCGAGCACCGTGACGCTGGCGGTTGCAGTACCGCCGCTACCACCTTCGGTTGAAGTGACGGCATCGGTGACATTGGTCTTCAAGCCAATGCTGGTGCCGCGAATGTTTACACTGAAGGTGCAGAAAACATTCGCGTTAAGCGTAGCTCCCGCGAGCGAGATTTGAGTTGAACCATCCGCCGCCGTGATAGTGCCGCCGCCGCAGGTTCCGCTCAAGCCACTCGGTGTCGCAACTTCGAGCCCGCCGGGCAGGTTGTCGACGAAGCCGATGCCGTTGAGGACTGTGCCGTTGTTTGGGTTAGTGACCTTGAAGGTCAGCGCAACCGTTTCCACATTCATGTCAACGGTCGTGTCGCTGAAGCTCTTCTCGATCAATGGCGGCGAGATGATAGTGAAGCCGACTACGCCAAACGTGGCGCTGGTATTCGGCGCCGCACCGTTGTCCTGGACAAAGTATCTGAAGCCCGCCGGGCCAAAGAAGTTGTTGGTCGGCGTAAAGAGCACACGGCTGTTCGCCGGGTCGTTTGTGACGGTGCCGCCCACCGGGTTGCTTACAGAGCTAACCACTAAGGTTTGGCCAGACTCGTCAGCTGGTCCAGGTGAATCGTTGCCGAGCAAATCGGACCACGGAATGATCCGCTGACCCGAATTCATGATCACATCGGACAATGTGTCGTTATTCGCCACCGGCCGATCGTTGACTGAGTTAACTGTGATGTTGACCTCGGCCTCGTCAGAGTTGAGCCCGCCGGCGCTCACTATGAACTTGAAGGCATCCGGTCCGAAATAGTCAGCGTTGGGCGTGTAAGTCACGGTGGAAGTACACGTCTGGAAGGTAGAGAAGTTGCAGACCGGAGCAGTCGGTGTCAAAGCACCGCCGTTATCCGGCTGGTCTGTAATCGTAAACGTAAGTGGCGTGTTCTGAGAATAAGTACCGGTCAGAGTGATCACCACTGCCGTGTCCTCATTCGTTACCGTCGGATCGATGGCTGGCGGAACTGCCAGCGGCACGCAGCCACCGCCGGTTTGTACTTCGAATGCGCCAATGTCTGATCCGTCGGCGCCGGTGCCCGGACTCGAGGCGTTTGGATAAACAGCGTCGGCGAGATCTAGCGGACGCGCCCCGCCACGTTGATCGTTGAATACGGCGAACGCGGAACCCTTGTCGATCGCCGGGCTGACGCACTGTAGTGCATGCGTCATAGTTTGGCCGCCATTGTCAGCAAGCGGGAACAGGCCTGGATCGGTTACGCCAACCTGGTTGTCGTTGGTGCCATTCACCAGGGTACCGGCGCCGCCGGCACCGATCAGGTTGAAGGAGCTTGTCGCCACCATCGTACCTGCGATGTCGTCGGCGGTAGCTCCCGCTGTTGTATCCGCGGAGGTCGGTGCCGGCGTGAGCCCGGTTGACGTGTCGTTATCGGTGGCGATGTTCAGGGTTGTGTCGGTTGCCCTGGCGGTCAGGGCCGTCAGCACAATGTTTGCGCCCGCACCGGAGACGGCGAAGAAGCCGCTCACGTCCGGATCGGCAGCCAATGCCGTACGCATCTTGCCCGCTACATCGCTCGCGGTGTCATTGTTAGCGACGGCCACGAAAAGCGTCTTGGGAGTGTTAGCCATGCCTATCGCGGTTACTGTGACCTTGGCATTACCCGCACCGTTAGCGTCGATCGTGCCGGAAACAGTCGCCGTCTCAACCTGTTTTTCATTCCCATTAAGATTGCGCGCCACGATCGTGTTGCGCAGGGTAACGGTTCCGCTGCTTCTGAAGATCCCGCCGCCACTGCCACCATTGTTGTCACTATCGGCAACGTTGGCGGTGATCGTAGTGTGGGTGATTGTGACGTTAGTGACGGAGACCAGCAGGCCGCCCCCGTTACCCGAAACGGAGTTGCCGCTGAGGGTGCTGTTGGTGATGTTCAGGGTTCCACTGGATGTCTCAAGGGCACCTCCCTGGCCAGCTGAATTACCGCTAACGGTGGTGTTCGTGATATTTAGCGTCGCCAGTTGGTGGTAAATGCCACCGCCGGGGCCAGAGGCAGTATTTCCAGAGATGGTGCTGTTGGAAATATTGACCGTACCCGTAGTACTGACAAGAATGCCGGCACCCTGATTAGCCGGGGCGGCTATGCCGACAACATTTCCATTGCTGATCGTCAAACCATCAATGGTAACGCTCGGGTTACCACCGCCAGTAATAGTAAAGATACGGTAGTCGCCACCTGTGTTGCGCTTCACCGTCAGAACCTTCGCGCCTGGGCCTGCGATAGTCATGTCGGTTGCCAAATCCGGCAGCACGCCCGTCAGGTTGATTGTGTACGGTCCAGGTGTTGCAAACACCGTCGCGTTAAAGGCGATCGTTTCAGCGCCGAAGTCAGCGTTGGCAACCAGGATAGCTTCGCGAAGGGTGCAATCCTGATTACCCGGGCCGGTGCCGAGCGGATCGCAACTGCCGTCAGTTGTATCAGCGACGGTGTTCACTTCAAACGAAGCCGAGTTGTCCGCGTTGAATTGCACAGAGGCCGTGGCTGAGGCAGGGGTGCTGAGGTTCCCCGCAGCATCCTGGGCCGCGTTGTTGTTGACCTGGGCAGTGACCGTGCCACTCTGCGTCATACCACTGATCGAAACTTCGTAAGTGGTACCGTCGAGCGGAAGAGTGTTAGCCGGGTAGTCGGGCGCAACCTCCGTGATAGTAGCCAGGGTAGCGCCGGCGGTCCCTCCAACAGTGATATCAGAGGCAATCAGCCCGGTGACCGGTTCGCTGAACACGGCCTTGAAGCGGATGGACGTGGTCGCCGTTGGGCCGGTAGCCGGGTCTGCCTGATCTGAGGCCTTAGCTATTGTTACCGTCGGAGCAGTCTTATCGATGGTGTAAACCTGTCCGGTAAAGCTCCCATCGCCGGCGCCCGATGTGCCGGTTCCGCCCAGCGGTCGAGCACCTGAATCGATAATCGAATCGTTATCAACCAGATTGAGACCAAGTGTGCCGTCACCGGTGCCGGTGGTAACAGGCACGTTGTAGGTGGTTCCTGATCCCGTCACGACGCCGATTGCAGCACCGGCCACTCCCGTTGGAGCCAGGGCAAAGTCAGTAGCGTCAACGCCGGTCACGTTCTTATTAAAGATCACGGTCCAGTTCACCGTGCCGAGATTTGTCGGATTTGGATTGGCGCGATTGATTGAAACTACGGATGGGTCTGACTTGTTGATTGTGTAGACCTGACCGGTGGTGAATCCGGCGCCAAGCGTCAGGTTCATCACGTCCGTGATCGGCGTAGTCGCGTCGGTGTTGACCACGTCGAGACGTATTGTGCCGTCGCCGGTGCCCGTGTCCACGGTCACTGTGTAAACCGCTCCCGAGCCGACCACGTTTGTTACCGGCGACGGAATGAGAACGATCCCGCCCGTGGTCGTCACGACAAAGTCGGCAGCGTCGACACCGGTAACGCTTTCGTTGAAGGTGACTGTGAAGTCGACCGTGGCGGCGTTAGTCGGGCTGGCCCCTACGCGATTGCTCGACAACACTGATGGTGCTGTTGTGTCGATGGTGACCGCGAGGTCGCCTGATGTGCCGATATTGCCGGCAAGATCGGTTTCCCGAGTGCTGTAGTTGTAGACGCCGTCTGCGATCGCGTTAGCGTCGGTTAGTGTTACGGCGCCGCCAGTTCCGGTAGTGGTTGCACCTGCTCCCGCCACTGGAGATCCATTTCGCAGCAGGACAAGCGTGGAGCCGGTTTCCGAAGTTGCGATGTCAAAGACACGCGGCGTGGCGCCGGTCCGGTTGTCGGTATCAAGCGAGCCGGTGTCGCTGGCTGCCTGCAGGTCTGGGACTGAAGCGGTGACAACATTATCGATTACTACCGCTAGCGCGGCGGAGTCGGCGCTGGTAGCGGTGTTGACAACTTGTCGCGATTGGTAACTACGTGTGCCAACCGGGGCCGCTGGATCGGTCAGCTGAATGCTCGTGGCCACGGCAACCTGATTTGCTACCGATGTACCATCGCGGAGCAGATGGACCGTCGCGCCTATGGCTACGTTATTGATTGTAAACGTTGGTGTCGTGTCGCTCGTGTTGTTGTCGACCGAGCTGCTTCCGGTATCACTTGCTGCATCGAGGTCCGGTGTGTCCGGAGTGATATTGATTGTGACCAAGAGGGCGGCTGACGCGGAGCTGAGCGAGCCTCCGGAAGGAGTTTGCCGCGCAGTGTAACTGCGACTCCCTTCCGCAGCCGGACCGGGATCGGTCAGCTGAATGCTGGTGCCTGCAGCGACGCCGCTCGCGACCATAGTGCCGTCACGCAGAAGTTCAACTGTAGCGCCGTTAAGCACACCGGTGATCGTAAATGTCGGGCTGTTGTCGGCAGTATTGTTATCAACGTTGCTCGCGCCAGTGTCGCTGGCCGCATCAAGATCCGGCGTGTTGGGTGTGGTGGTGATCGTTAACGGCGTTTGCGCCGATTCTGGGCTCGTATCAGTACCAACCGTTTGCCGGGCCGTGTATTGATGCAACCCGTTAGCAACCGGACCTGGATCGGTCAACTGAATTGATGAGCCGGCGGCTACGCCACTGGCTACGGGTGTTCCATCCCGCAACAATTCGACGGTAGCGCCTGTGGTAACGCCGCTGATATTGAATGTCGGTGAATTGTCGTTGGTTGTGTTGTCGCCTGTCGGGGCCGAATCGCTCGCCGGATCAAGCACCGGGGCATTCGGGGCAACTGCTGCAGCCTGCTTTTCAAACGCACCGATGTCGGAATCGTCAAAAGGCGAAACCGGGGCGGTGCTATCTGAGTCGACTGGTCGCGGCAGTCCACGCTGGTCAACTGACAGAGTAAATGCGTTGCCCTTGTCGAGCGCCGGGCTGCCTGTCAGCAAAGCATGGGTTTGCGTAGGACCACCATTGTTTGCCAGGGCGCCGAGCATTGGATCTATAGCCACACCGGTGCCTACCTGGTTATTGCCGGTGCCGTGGGTGATGCCGGTCATGCCGGTATCGATGCCGATTAGATTGAAGGTGCTGGTGCCGTCAACGGCGCCAAACACATCGCTACTCACCAGGCCGGTGCCCTTGAAGTTACCGGCCACGATCGTATTCCTCAACGTCAGTGGGTTGCTGCTTGAGTGAGCAATACCACCACCATCTCCGGTGAGATTATCGTCGTTATCGGCGCGGTTGAGGGTTACTGTAACAGCGGTCAAGGTCGCGGCGGATGTGCCGCCATTGAACAGACCTCCGCCTGAACCGTTGGTAGTGTTGCCGCTCAGCGTGCTGTTTGTAATGACCAGCGTCCCGCTCTGGCTGTTGATACCACCGCCTGACGTCGCACCGTAGGCTTTATTGCCGTCAAGTGTAGACCTCTCAATAGTGACTGACGTACCAACATTGTAGATACCGCCACCTGAGCCTCCGGCGCCAAGTGCGCCTGCCGTACCTATGCTACCTGCCGCGCCGGTTGCTCCTGTCGTTCCGGCGTTACCGCCCGTGCCGCCTGTTCCAGCCGGACCACCGGTACCGCCTGCGCCGCCTGTGCCTGCAACTCCGGCAGCGCCGGCATTGCCGCCCGCTCCCGATTCGTTGAGCGTCACTGTGGTATTGGTTAATGTGAGCGTGGCTCCCGCCGCGTTGTAGATACCGCCACCCAAGCCCCCTGCTCCGCCTGTGCCGCCAGCGCCGCCTGTGCCGCCCGTACCGCCAACCCCACCGTCGCCACCATTTGTATTGGTACCGGAAGCGACTGGCCCACCCTGGCCGCCTGGTCCGCCAGTGCCGCCCGTTCCGCCCGGTCCACCCGGGCCACCGGTGCCGCCGCTGCCGGCAAAGTTATTGCTGACCACAACGTTTGTCAGCGTCAGCGTACCGCTGTTCCGAATACCGCCGCCGTCTTCACCCCCAGTGCCGTTAGTCCCGAGGCCACCTGTACCGCCGATAGTTCCTGCGGTGCCGGTCGTGCCATTCGTGTTAGCGGCTGCAACCGGTGGCGCAGCCGGTGTCCCCGGTGTGCTTCCGGTTGAACCTATTGTTCCGGCAACACCGTCAAGAGCCCGGCCCTTGGTGATGGTGAGTCCGGAGATGTTGACCGTCTTGGTCGCCGCAATGTTGAAGATGCGGAACTTCGTCGCAGCGCCGCTGTTTCTTTCAACCGTTAAGAGAGCAGCGCCTGGGCCGGTAATGGTGACACTCTTATTGACGGCCAATTCGCCACTCGTGAGCGAAATTGTCGCTGGGCCACCCGACGTGAGCGCCGGGTCAAACGTGATCGTGCCGCCTTCGCAAACATTGAAGATCGCATCGCGCAGCGAACCCACGCCGCTGTCATTCGTGTTTGCCACCACGATGTTTGCCGAGCAGGTAGAGATCTCCTGGACGACCGTGTTCGAGGTGCTGGCGAGGAATGTCGCCGAGCTGCTGTATTCGGCGGTGATGTTAAATGAACCGTCCGTCGGGAAGTTGATGATGCACTGCGCCGAGCCTGAGGCGAGCGCAACGTCATCGCAAACGACCACCGCGCCGTTCTTGAAATCAACCGTGCCGGTAGGTGGTCCAGTTACCGAAGTCTGGGACGCGACTGTCGCGGTAAAGGTGACATCACCTGGAGACGACGGGTTCTGACCCGAAACCAGGGTTGTTGTGGTGCCCGACTTGTTGACCACTTGATCCGGCGACAACGTGCCGGTGCTGGTTGTGAAATTAGTGTCGCCGCTGTAGACAGCGGTGATGATGTGGGTACCGGCCGCCAAATCATTCGTGACGCAGGTAGCCGTGGTGCCATTGAAGGCAACGCCACTGTCGCAAACGATATCCGTACCGCCGTCTTTGAATACCACCGTGCCGGTGATTGGCGGAGCGGGCGACGTGGCCGTCGTTACTGTTGCCGTGAAGGTAACGTTCTCTGTAACCAGAGACGGATTTAGGGAAGTGATAACAGAGGTTGAAGTGGACGACTGAGCAACGCTCTGCACGAGAGCCGCGCTGTCGCTCGGGTCGAAGTTGCCGTCGCCGCTGTACTTGGCAACGACTGAGTGTCCGCCGCTGCCGATGGAAGCGACACTACACTGCGCCGTGCGATTGCCGGACGGGCCGGTAACCGGCACGTTCGCGCAACCCGTGATTGCAGTCAGAGATCCATTGTCAAAGAAGCTAACCGTTCCGGTCGGATCGGTGCCCGCTGCCGGAGATGGCGGCGCAGTGGTCCCATCAAATGCCACCGTCGCCGTGTACGTAACCGCCTGACCGCTCGCGGGCGTCGTCGGCGATGAAGCTAAAGTTGTAGTCGTGTTGAAGAGATCGACTGTTTGTTCCGTCGCGTCGTTTGCGGCGCCGGTACTCGGATCGTCTGTCACGAGTGGGTTGTTCTGGAACGCGCCGGAAAGCGTGCCCTGATGCGAAACTTTGTTCGTGGTGGGACTCGAGAAGTTCGGCGGATTCTTGACCGTCACCTTGAAGGTTATGGTTGTGGTCTTGCCCGGAGGCAGACTGAAGCCAAACGCTGGACCACCGCCATTTACCGGGAAGCTTCCCGCTGGGAGAAGTGGCATAACCACGGGCTGCATGGCGACTGTGTTAGCCGCAGTTTCGTTGCGACTCTCGGTAGCGATGTCGTTGGCCTTGGAGGCTGTTGCTTCCGGAGCCTGATTCAGTTTAACGTCGTCACTCGTTGCCTCGAGGGAAGTGCTTCCAATCGAAGCAAAGGCCATCGCAGACATACCTTCAGCGCTGACGCCTTCGGATGCGACCTGACTTCCCACCGCCATCGCGCTAGGTGTCGCCGACGCGTCAACGTAGTTCATGAAACGTAATTGTCCCGCGAACGCAGAGACCGGATACATGACGCTTCGCAGCCATGCGAATGATGTCGTCGAAGCGGCACTACCGCCGTTGGTCAAAGATGTGTCAGGACCAACAGGCATCGAAAGTTTTGCGTTTGCCGTCTCAAGCGCCGATCCCTGATCGAACGGGTTAAGCAGCTGTGTGACCAGCACTGGGCAGGCGACGTTGAAGGTGGGCGTGCCGCCGGTAGTCACAACTGCGCCACCGTTGGCGGCCGTGAGCGCGGCTGAATTAGCTTGCTGAATCGTCATCGTCCCCGCTTGTTCGTCGAGGAGGATGGTGTTCATTCCGGTCAATGTATTTCCGGAGATGTTAGCGCAGTGCGAGGGGTTAGACCCGGCTGCGGCGTTGTCTTCGGATGTAATCGCGATGCCGGCGCTCGCCGCCTGCGAGTCCGTAAAGTTGTTGTTTGTTACGGTAGTGCTCAGTTGGGCGGACTCCTCAGCCTGGATATGAAGATAGCGGGCACTCGTGTTAGCCGTTCCGGTATTACCGGTAACCGCCACGTTTACGTTCGAGGAGTTTTGTGGACGGAAACGAAGCTCCAGAGCTTCCTGCGAACCAGCAGAGGGCATATTGAAGTTATTATTGCTGACTGTAATGTTGCCCTTGGAAGAGTTAAGCCGGAAGTCAACGAATACGAACTCGCGACTAGTCAGAGTGTAGGTAACGTTGGTAACCGTATTTCCGGTGATAGTGATATTGGAGAAGTCTGCGGCGTTATAAGCTACAGGTTCGAAGATGTGGCCGATGACGTGACGGCCGCCTGCCCCAGTTGCATTATTGATATTTGAAATCGTGTTGCCGGTGATGGTGGCAGTTATCTTGCCGCCGCTGTTTTGGGTTCGAACGACACTCGTGTTGGCGACCAGGCCCTCCTCGGCGATGTTGTCGAAGAGGTTGTTCTGCACCGTGGAGTTGTGCGTGGCGCCGTTGTTGACCAGGACGCCGAGGTTGTTCTCCGAGGTTATCGTGGTACCGCCAACTACAAAACTGCGCGCGTTGATGAAACGGTTGCGGTCAGCCACGGCAGGTCCGCCGATGGTGCTGGTCAGAGTGCCGGTTGTGGCTCCCACACCGCCTGCAGCGACCGTCATAGCCTGGACGTCGAGATTCTCGAAGGTCGCGCCTTTAACATCCAGGGTCATGTTTGACGTGCCCGCATTGGCGAAGAAAAACATGGAGGCGTCGTTTAGGGAATTGTTCATCGTGCTGTTCTTAAACTCGAACAGCGTCATGTTGGTGTTGGTGTTAACCACGTAGACGCCATGCTTGGCGCCATCCGGGAAGCTGGTAAAGAGGCAATTGTTATTAATGCGGTTCGTACCGCCAAGGTTCAAGGCCAGGTAGCCGCTACCAGTCGGGTTTTGAATAAGTATGCCGGAAAGAACAACGTTGCTGCCGCCGCTGATTTGAACAGTCTGATCGCCCGTCGTGGTGGTAGCGGTTGTTGTGTCAGTCGCAACGTTGCCGTTGTTGGTCAGGTTCATCGACTGCAGCGTAACGTTGTTCGCGTTGGTCAATGCTATCCCATCATCGGTGCTGGACTGGATCGTGCCGCCCGTGCCGTTACGCGCGAGGGTGCCATCGCCCAAAACAGTGAATGGGCCGGTTCCCGTACCGTTGAGCACGATTCCACTAGATGCCCCATTCGAGGAGACACTCTTAAAAGTCATTCCGCTCGCGCCAATAGTCGTCGTGACAATGTTGATGGCAATACCGGTGGTGGAGGACACAACGTTTGGAGAATTCGTCGCGTCGCTGCTGGTATAGCTCAAGGTTTGAGCTGAAACGAAGTCAACCGCTATGCCTGTCGTTGACGTGACGCTCACGTCCTTTATCGTCAGCACACTACCGCCACCAAGAACAGTACCGCCGTTGGTAAGCCCCTTGGTTGTTGTAACGTTGATATTGAGACCTTGGACAACCGTATTGTCCTTCATGGTCACGGTGCCCTGGATGATCGGTCTGTTTGTACCGCCGTTAGAAGTGTTCGAGATCGTCGGACGCGCGATCGTCCCCATAGGGGGAGCGCTTCCGCCGGTAAGGCCCATCAATGTGTCGAAATCCGTGGCTATGGCGCCTTGGCCAATGAGCCAGTGAGCAGCCGCCTGAGTACCTGATCCGTTCAACGTGAGAGTTTCGCCCACTGCAGTTGACCCTGTGCCTTTGTAAACAAAGACCCTTTGACTCGAAGTCAGGTCATCCAGCTTCGCTTTCGCCGATGCCAGACTGTTGAATGGGCCAACAGCTGCGGACGTATCTGAAAGCGTGCCGTTACCGTTGGTGGCGCGACCGGGTTGCACAAACCAGATAGCTGGGCCTTGCGCGGTTATCGTAATGTCTTTGGCTACGCTTACCGCACTGCCAGGGTGTCCGGTGTCTGTCACGGTGTATTTCAACACGCAGGTCGCACCCATCCTCAGACCCGGCGGTGGATCGAAATTGAAGGTGCCCGTGGCGTTGCTGGTGATCGTGGAGGTGGAATTCGTACAGGTGTTCGCCGTAATACTCGTAAGAGTTACGCTGGGAGATGTATAGCCCGCGATCGCGTCCGCTGATAAAGGATCGGCAGCGCCGTTAGTCGCATCGGGATCTGTAACGCCGACAAGCAAACCTGTTAGCCCACTAATCTTCATGTTCGACTGCACAGTGAATGCCTTGTTCTGGGCCACAGGTGCGTCGTTAACCGCATTCACGGTGATGGTGAACTGCTGATTCGGGGATGAAACATTCACGCCCCCGTTGGCTGTCCCACCATCGTCGTGTAAGTGATAGGTGATAGTCGCGCTGCCATTTGCGTTCGCTGCCGGTGTGTAAGTCAGCGTGCCGGTGGGGCTAATGGCCGGTTGGACCGTGAACAGCGCTGAATGCGAGTTGCTATCAATAACGAAATCGACCGTTTGTCCGTTTTCACTTGGCGATGGGCCAGGACTGATGCCGGTGACGAAGGAGACAATAGTCTGTCCCGCTACATCTTCGTTCACCGCTGGAGGGTTACCGGGTGTATTGAAGCTCGGCGCATCGTTTACCGAGTTGACCGTGATCGAAACCGTTCCCACCTCGTTCGAATTGGACGTGCCATCATTCACTCTGAAGGTAAATGAGTCGCTGCCAAAAAAGTTTGCGACAGGGGTGTATGCGACGACGGCCGAGCACACTCCGTTGGTGCAGGTCACTGAACCGATCGGGCCGAGCGAACCCTTCGCGACGTTGGGAGGAGTGACGATAGCGAATGTGACGTTGCTGCCATCGGGATCCTGTCCCGTCAAGGTAATGTTTTGCGCGCCGGAATCCTCATTAAACGCCGGAAATACCTGGTCGAATGCGACCGGGGTGCTTTGGACGGAACCCGTGAGTGTCGTATGTGAATCAATTGGAACGTTGAAGGAGAGACCGGTCGCAGCTCCCCCTGCGGCGGGGTTGCTGAGCGTCGCCGTGTAGGTGATAGCCTCGCCTGGGTCGACATTGCCGTCACTGTTCAGATCATCCCCCGCAAGTAGCGCGTCGCTCATGGTAGCGGTCACATCACCAACTGCCGGCATAAAAAACGACACCGAGCCGACGCCTCCAAACGCGGAAGCAAATCGTGAAGCGACGACGTTTGCCGCCGCAGGCGCTGGAGGGGCGGCGGGCAAAAACAAGGACGCCTCGGTGGCGTCCGTCGATTCAGTTTTCTTGATGGTAGAAGCTGTGTCCGGAGTCGTTGAATTGTTCGCAGCCGACGTTGTTAGTGGCAACGCGGATCGATAGTTTGCCGAAGCCGACACCGACGCAAGGGGGGCCATCATCGTCATGAAGGAGAGCAAGCAGGCGAAGAAAACTCTTAGATTGCCGTGGGCGCGAGGGATTGATCGATGCATTACTTCTCCTTAGAGATTTGGGGTTGCGAGGTTGATGGACCACCGGGCCCTTGCGGGTCGGCATATACATAAAGAATTGCAATTGGGGAGAACCACAATTATGACTGGCCGACAGTTAAGTTAATTCAAAGTAATTAGTAATCTGCGGGTTGCCGGCTTATTAAAGAGGAACCTGCCTTGTAGTTACGTCTGATTTACCGAGGTCTTAGCTATATGCGGCAGACGCTCATCCGAATGGTCAGCAAAATTACCACAAGCTAAGGAAACTTAACAAGTTAATGTTTGTGGGATTATCCGCAGATCTCGATGATTATGCCTGACATCAGGAAAGCGGGCTGTGGGATTGTTGTATGTGCAGGGAACGGATGAGTCGGACTGTCACGCCCGGCTTTGCACAAAAAGTCGAGTGAAGGGGTTCGCGAAGCGGTATCAGAACCGGAAGCGATAGCGACCGGGTCTCGGTCGGAAAGAAAGGCCGTGATGTCACTATCGACCATCGCCTTCGTAGATGAGCAGCGACCCGGTCGCTACTACCACCCCAAGCGGGCTGCGGCTTTCCCCGGTTCGCGTCCGGTTCTGATTTAGTCGGCTTCGCCGACTTTTTGTGCACAGCCGTCATGCCCCGTTATCGTAACCCTCCCCGGGATCAGGGGCTGGCTTTCTGCCTGGCTTTAGCCCGGCGCTCCTTCAGGGCCTTGTCTGCTACTAAGTCATGCACTATCACATGGTTAAGATTCCCACCCTGGCCGCCGGCAAAAACCCTAATCTCAAAGTCTCGGCACTTGAGAGTCTTCAATTGATTATCCATCCCGACGTAAGGGTCCCAGGCATCGCCGGCCGGCAAATTAGTTCCCTCGACAAACTTTTCTACAAATTTATCCACGTGTGGGTATTCTGGGCCGTTGTAGCCGATGTGAAGCTTTGAAACGCGCCCGTCCAGAAGCGTGAATGTAATTTGATTCACTCCAGCAAACTTATCTTTTGACCCGTACTTATCAGGGCTGATGATAAAGCTGGAAACGCCAATCGGGCTGGGCGGTACGGCTACGCTGGCACGAACTTCTGCATCGTCTTTGATTCCGGGAAACAAAGCCAGGACTTCATCCAGCGTCAATCCAATTCTGAGACCGTAGACGACCGGAGCGTGCTCCATGGCCATGCTACAAGGCAACTTATCGGAACTGGTGGTGCCAGGTGTTTGCGAGGGAGATGCACTTGTCACATCAGGAGGGTTTTGTGTCGTTTGCGAAGTCGTCTGGCGGGAGGCACATGCGACACACACGCCTGAAACTAATAGAAAGATTGCAAAAACTGTTTTCATAATTCGTGTCCAAGACTTTGGCATAGATTACGGAGGTTCGAATTCACAATCAAGGCTGAATCATTTCCCTTTCACAAAATTAGGCGGGCTCAAACAAAACCGCCAGCACGATCGCATCCGATCGTACTGGCGGAATTCTTTTGCCAATTGCCTGAACTTCCCTAAGGCCGCGCCGGGAATACGCCTTGCAGCGCGATATTAAAATAGAAGGTCAGGTAAGGCATCAGGTTGTTGTGCGGCTGATCGCCGCCTGCGGGCGCCAGCGCGTTGGGCGACATCGCCGAGAGTGCTGATGCTGCGGGAGCGTAGGCGACAGTTAACTGTCCGTACGCATTTCCCACCGGGATTGTCGCGTCGTCGTCGTCCGTCGACCCCCGAGCCTGGTGCGAGTGTGCCGGAATTTCGGATTCCAGCAGCGTGACGGTTTCGGAGCCTCCGGTCTCACCGAGATCATGCAGTGAGAGGCCAGGCCCTTGTCCTGGATGCATCGGGGCACGGCCTTCCAGATCCGGCAGGGCGAACGTTGACTTACCGTCGCCTCCGTAAGTGGTGCCAAGCAAGGAGAAGAGAGCGGTGTTTTGCGAGAGCGGCAACAGCTGTCCGTTACACCACGCCCAACCCTTCGGGGCAAAGTTAAATGGGAAAATTCTGATTTCTGCTACAAATGGGTCTGCCATGAGAAACTCCTCCAGAGTCGCAAGAAAACTTGTGTGATGAAAGCTAACTCAAACGCGTCTGTAAAAGGCTCGCGTTACATCATGACTGTTGCGGGAAAATTCCGAACAGCGAAATGATGAAGTTGATACACAAGTACGGCTGAAAATTGGTGTGCGGCTGACTGCCGCCCACGGGCCCCACGGCCTGAGGCGCAAAATTTGTGGCTGAGAAGCCGGTAGTGTAAATATCGCCCTGGGCAACCGCACCGACTCCTCCTGCTGGCGACTTGGATGTCGCCACGCCCGATGAGCAGAGCCACGGGTGGGTGTGGGCGGGAATCTGGTTGACCGTAAGCGTAACCTCTTCAACGCCACCGGTTTCCGCCAGAATAAAACCATTACCCTGATGGATAGGAATTCGGCCACGCAGGTCAGGCAAGGCGAAAGTTGATTCGCCGTCGCCGCCGTAGGTAGTGCCGATTAGAGTGAATAGGGCGTCGTTTTCGGAGATGGGAAGCAACTGTCCTTCGCAAAACATCCACCCCACCGGGGGAAAGTTTCCCGCAAACATTCTGATTTCCCCGATATATGGTTGTGCCATTAGAATTTCTCCTTCTAAGTTCTGCTTAGTTTGGCGATGGGAAAATACCCTGAAGCGCAATGCAAAAAGTAAGCGTCAGGAACGGCTGCATGTTCAGGTGAGCCTGGCTGCCGCCGGTATTCCCCATTGTGCCGGCGTTGGTCGCGGCATTGGCATTCGGACCATAGGCATTAACGGTCGCCAACTGTGCAAGTAAGTTATTACTTGGTGTATCAAGCGTTGCGATGACCGCGGTCCCGTTAAGGACGTGGGTGTGAGTCGGCAGCTCAGAAATCGTCAAAGTGTGCGCCTGCTCACCGCCTCGCTCACCTAACGTGTGGCCACTGCCGACATGAATCGGAGTGCGGCCGCGCACATCAGGAAGTGCGAAGTTAACTCGCCCGTCGCCTCCGAATGTGGTGCCTAACAAGCTAAAGAGTGCCTGATTCTGGTTAATAGGCAACAACTGGCCGTTACACATTGCCCAGCCTTTTGGTGCATAACCGAAACTCATGATTCTAATTTCAGAAAGAAATGGTTCTGCCATGATTTTTACTCCTGGAGTAAGTTGGTAATCCAGAATTTCAATCGACCTGAAGAATGCGTTGGGAGGTCGCCTGAATGGTGGAGCGGCCGATAGGTCAGCCGCAGAGACTAACGAACCCTAACCTTGTGTACCCGTGATTACCGGCGCTGGCCCACCCTGTGTGGATTGCTGCTTGGGAAGAAAGGAACGCGCCGTTTTGAAACTTGAAGAGCTGTTGAAATCTGAAGCGCGGGGATTCTAAACGCAACCCGAAAAAATTACAAGCAAGAATTCTTGCATTCGGGCCGAGCCCCTGACGGATGACGGAAGACCGACGACCGACAGCTTTCGGGGCGGTAGCCCGACCGTCGCGAGGGCACGGTCCATCGCACCAAAACCCCTCCCTAACGGTCGGTCTACTGCCCTTCATGCCTCGGCGGTCATCGGCCTTCCGTCGTCGGTCGCCGGTCTTCGGTCAGCTTTTCCAGTAGCGCTTAACCGCAAACTGAAATACACTGTGCCTCCCGCAGGCCCTTGGGGAAAGCCTGTTCCCTTCACAGTTTAATATTACTGTCCCACCCGAGACCTTTTAGGAGACGTCAAAAGAATGTCTATCGCTCGTCGCAACTTTTTAAAGTCCGCTACCAAAACGACCATTTCAGCTGGCCTCGCTGTGTTCAGCGCGAATGCAATCTTTGCTCAAACCAGAGCTGGCGGGATTGTCCGAAGAGAAACGCCACCGCCCAAGGCGATGCAGCAGGTGAACGCTGAGGAATTTGCCATTCCCTTTGAGGCTCGAGAAGAAGATCTTTTTTATTTCAACGCTTCAACGTTTGAACCTTATGTTGGGGACATTTTCCAGATACCGAATGCTCTGGGCCAAATGATTTCACTTCGACTTGCCAACGTGAGTGAATACAGAGTCAAAAAATCCACGAGGCTGGCGAACAAGAACACGCGCCAGACGGAATCCTTCGCCCTAACATTCAGTTCCACCCAGAAACTACCAACGTTTACTTCCATCCATAAGATGAACCACCCGGCGCTGGGTCGATTTGATCTATTTCTGACCAGCCGTAGGTTGGAGGACGGAACATTCACCCATGTAGCTGTCTTTAGCCGCATCGAATAGCGTCAGTAGGCAGTAAGCAGAAGGCAGCAAGCAGAAGTCACCAACGGCTTCTGCCTTTTGCTTTCTGCTTTTTGCCTTCTGCTTTCTAGTTTCTGCTTCCCGCCTTCTATTCGTATACTCACCACTCAATGATTAAAGATGATTTGAACTTAAGCCTGCGGCCGGTAACCAAAGACGACGATCCCTTTTTGCTGAAGGTCTATGCCAGCACACGCGCCGAAGAGTTGGACCAGGCGGAATGGCAGGAGGGGCAAAGGGAAGCCTTCGTGCGTTGGCAATTCGATTTACAGCGGCGGGAGTATGACGCTCGTTTCCCGGATGCCAGATACCAATTGATCGTAATCGACGGCGAGACCGCTGGAAGAATTTGGACAGGTGAAGACGATGAACAGATTCGATTGCTTGACATAGCACTGCTGCCGCAATTTCAAAAACGCGGCGCCGGTACAATCTTGCTCAAGCGATTAATGGCAGAAGCTGCGGAGGCGGGAAAAATGCTGCGGCACATGGTCTTCGTCCTCAACAACGACGCTCATCGCTTCTATGAGCGACTCGGGTTTGTAATCATTGAGGACCTGGGCGCGTATAAGCACATGGAGTACAGACCAACAAAAGCGATGAGTACTGAGTGATGAGTACTGAGTGGTGATGAGCAGGCTCATCACTCATCACTCATCACTCATCACTCATCACTCATCACTCATCACTCGTCACTCATCACTCGTCACTCATCACTCGTCACTCATCACTCATCACTCATCACTCATCACTCGTCACTCGTCACTCATCACTCATCACTTCTCTTTAAAGTAATTAAATACCGCTTCGTAGCGAAAGCCATCGCCATCCACTCCAATTGGCACGAGGAAGACATCGATTGTGCCCATTCCCTCGTTTGAGAGTGAATACGTGTTCTGAGGCAGGCGTGGCTTGGGTCCTCTGAAGTAGGCCGAAAACCTCTCCATCCCATCTGCCTCGCCAGGCTTGTTCATATAGCCCTTCACCTGGACCAGCTCCAGATCCACTGCATCCTGGGCTTCGAGATTGAGGCGAAAGATCGTGTTTACATGTTTCGAAAATTCTGCTTCGGTCAAACTCGCGGCCATCGTTTTCTCCTCTTGAATCCACAAACTACTTCCGGTCAATGCACGCCAGAAAATAACACAACTCCCAATTCGAACTTAGAGAGTCTTGCAACGCGCCGCGATTCCAGTCCGCGTCCAGCGGACTGAGGGCGAAAGTCGGCGAAAAGAAACGCCTTCCCTAACGGTCAGGCTACTGCCCGCTAACCACGCGGCTAATACCCTGGAAGCCTTCCAGGTTGTAAGGCCAACAAAGCGTCGACGTCCATTAAATCATGTTCTCTACCCGTGATCCGCTTGGCCCGAAGCAAGTGCTCAAGCGATACCACACGCGCTACATGAGCGCCTATGTGTCGCTGCTCAGAGCTTGCCCAGAGCTCGTGAAACGGAATGTGGTACCTGACGAAAAGATCAATCTCTCTTTCAGCCTGATCAAACATCCTCAAGACCGTCAGCATGTGCAGCGGCACCGGGATGCTGGGGAAGAAGCCAGCATGCATCAGCGTTTGCAGCGCGCGGTCTTGTTCCTCAGGCGTGGGGCCTATAACGATATCAAGATCGAAGACAGGACGAAGGTGGCCGTGGAGGACTACGGCAACTCCGCTAACCACGACATACGGAACGTTATTACGTTCCAACGCGTCGAAGACGTCGCCGAACGTTGCTGGAGACACATCTGTCATACCGCACGATAGAGAAGAAATGTATTTTTCAACCCAGCGGGGTGTCAGAAAATAGCCGGTGGTCGGATAGCTGGCTCGTCGTATGCGAACTCAGCCGTCGCTGTAACGATAGCGCAGGCGAACGTTAACACTAAAGGCGAGCAGCCAGAAGCGGAGGTGGATCCTAACGTGGATTAGTTTCCACAGTTACGTGGCGCGTCATTGGCAATTGTCCACTGGATACTGCTACTCACATTCACTGTCGTGGTTAGAAAGCACCCATCCTGATCCTCACCAACGAGCTTTACGGATGCTTGCTCCCAGGTGATATTGAGGGTCCGCGTAGCTCCCGGGCTGATGGCCGATTCGTTAAGCTGATCGGTCCCCCAGTTATCATTCTCGGCAGGCGAAAGGTAGAGGGCGCGGATGTCCCTTGTCGAGTTATTCACGATAGTGAGGCTTACGCTTTGCGCAGGGGCAGCGTGGAGCAGGAACACTGTGCCCAGGCTGCACAGTACAGCGACCAACATCGCGAGTCGGATACAATTTCCCAGGTTTAGAAACGTGCTTTGTATTTTCATGGCGAAGTCCTCTCGGTCATAAACAAGTCAAACAAAATAATCTCGAGATGAACGCGAACTCCCTGTTGCGATCTTGCCGCTCAGGCAGTCGCGTCCATCCACTCTGGCGTCAACGAAGCGTCATGGGCAGACGCTATTGACTGTATATTGCGTTCCGCTGTCGACCGCAGGTTTATTCGGCGATTTACGGACCGTCACCGATGTTGTCGCCGTCGTAAAGTTACCCGCGGAGTCCGACGCCTTGAAGGTGATGTTGTAGACACGACCGTCAGCATTGCCGGCGCGTTCCGCGCGTAGCTGCGCCGTCTTGCAACTCGCCCCGATAACAATGTCGTTGAGCGTATTTCCATCGCCGCCACCATTCTCCGGTTCATCGCTGGTGATCTTCACGATGTAGACACTGTTAACGTTGACCGATGGGTCGCAGTCATCACTTGCGCTGGCGACGAAGTCAGTCACGGCTATGGATTCATACTGGTGATTCGGCGGCCACAACGTCATGTTCACGTTGGGAATGAGCGTGATCGTTGGTGCAGTCGAATCCGGCGTATTCGTGATTGTCCCGCTCGCCGCACTCGGTGAGCCCACCCCGTAACCCGCTCCGGGCTGCACGGTGAAGTCAACTGTCTCGTTGCCTTCCACGATGCAGTCAGTAAGTGGTGTCACCGTTACTGTGGCGGTGGAGCTACCTGCTCCGAAGGTCACGGTGGCAGTCGGCGGCGTAAACGTCGTCGCACCACTCTGCGTGTAATCTCCCGGGAAGCTGGCAGTGCCACCCACCGAGAAGTTAACGGCCAGCGCGCTGGTGGTTGGGCCAGTGCGAGAGAAGGTGTAGACGAGGTTTGCTCCGCCCTCAGCAGTAGACGACGGCGCCACGACAACACTCACGAGCGTGTCATCATTCAGAATGGTCCCGGTGGCTGAGTTCGGGCTTACGGCGTTATAACTCGCCCCCGCCGTCAGTGTGATGACGACGGTCTCATCAGCTTCGGCTATAAGGTCGACTTCCGGATCCACTGTCACCGTTGCTGTCGGGCTGCCTGGTGCGAAAGTCACGCTGCCCGAGGTGGTGGTGTAGGTGGTTGCACCCGTTTGGGTGTAATCGTCCGGTGATGGACCAAAGACGGCCGTACCGCCAACCGAGAAGTTCACCGTCAACGCGCCAGCAGTAAATCCAGTTCGCGTAAACGTGTAGACAAGGTTTGTGGCCCCATCTTCGGCTACTGAGGCTGGAGCCACCGCAACGCTGACGTCGGCATCGTCGTTGGCGATCGTTCCTGTGGCTGAAGAAGGCGAGCTGACGTTATATCCCGTACCCGCTGCCAGGGTCAGGATAACCGTCTCGTCTGCTTCAATCGTGGTATCGGTTTCCGGATTCACGATTACCGTTGCCGTCGAACTCATAGCGGCGAAGGTCACGGAGCCGGCGCTGGCGGAGTAAGTGGTCGCGCCTGTCTGCGTGTAATCGTTGGGTGAGGCGCCAAAGCTCGCCGTTCCACCCACCGAGAAGTTGACCGTCAACGCGCCGCTGGTAACACCGTTGCGCGTGAAGGTGTAGACAAGGTTCGTTGCACCGTCCTCAGCAACTGAGGCTGGAGCGACGGCGATGCTGACGTCGGTATCGTCGTTGGTGATCGTGCCGCTGGCAGCGCTGGGTGACCCAACGTTGTAGCCCGCACCTGGGGCCAAAGCTATGTCTACCGTCTCGTCGCCTTCGACGGTGGTGTCGGCTATTGGATCAATGGTTACCGTCGCGGTCGAACTGTTCGCAGCGAAGGTCACCGTTCCCGTTGGCGGAGTAAAGCTGGTCGCTCCGCTCTGCGAATAGTCGCCCGGGAAGCTTGCACTTCCGGCCACTGTGAAGTTCACCGTCAAAGCGTTGTTGGTAACGCCGTTACGGGTAAACGTATAGACCAGGTTCGTTGCGCCGTCTTCAGCAACTGAGCCAGGCGATACGGCAAGAGTGACGTCAGTATCGTCGTTGGTGATCGTGCCGGTGATAGGGCCTGGTGTGGCCACGTTGTAGCCCGTGCCAGAAGCCAACGTTATGACCACCGTTTCGTCGCTTTCGACGGTGCTGTCGGCTATTGGATCAATGGTTACCGTCGCGGTCGAACTGTTCGCAGCGAAGGTCACCGTTCCCGTTGGCGGAGTAAAGCTGGTCGCTCCACTCTGCGAATAGTCGCCCGGGAAGCTTGCAGTTCCGGCCACTGTGAAGTTCACCGTCAAAGCGTTGCTGGTAACGCCGTTGCGGGTAAACGTATAGACCAGGTTCGTTGCGCCGTCTTCAGCAACTGAGCCAGGCGATACGGCAAGAGTAACGTCCGTATCGTCATTAGTGATCGTGCCTGTCGCTGAGGCGGGTGCGCCGGGGGTATAGCCGACTCCAGCAATCACCGTCAGGATGACAGTCTCGTCAGGTTCAACCGTGCTGTCAGTTTCCGGATCGACTATGACGGTCGCCGTGGAACTGCCAGCAGTGAAGGTCACGACGCCTGCCGCAGAAGTAAAGGCGGTTGCCCCTGTCTGCGTGTAATCGTTAGGCGATGCTCCAAAGGTAGCCGTTCCACCCACCGTGAAGTCCACCGCTAACGGCGTGCTGATAACTCCGGTTCGAGTAAAGGTGTAGACGAGGTTTGGAACTCCATCTTCAGCGACCGCTCCCGGCGAGACTGCAACGCTTACGCTGGTGTCGTCGTTGGTGATGGTGCCGGTTGCTGCGCTGGGCGACCCGACGTTGTACCCGACGCCCGAAGTCACCGTTAGAACGACTGTCTCGTCCGGTTCCACCGTGAGATCCAAAGAGGGATCCACTGTAACCGTTGCCGTAGAACTGCCGCTGGGTATGACAACCGTACCGCTGGTGGCAGTAAAAGTTGCGGCGCCTGTTTGCGTGTAGTCGGGTTCGGTGAAGGAAGCAGTGCCGCCCACACTGAAGTTTACGGTCATAGCGTTGGCGGTTGAACCGTTACGCGTAAAGGTATAGACCAGATTTGTTGCGCCGTCTTCCAGAACCGACGTTGGTGACACTGCCACCGTAACTGACGGCAAGTCGATCGGAGTTACTGTCGGATCGGCTGTGCCGCCAACGCTCGGATCGTCTGTGAGCACGTCGGCAAAGTTAGTCCCGGAAACAGTCCCCTGGTTCGAAACCTGGGGCAGTGCTCCCATAAACGGATTATCGACGGTGACGTTGAAGGTGATGGTAACGCTTTCACCGGCGGGTAAGGTCCCAATGCTGAGCATAACGTCGGCAAGCATGCTGTTAAATGCTGCTCGCGAAGTAATCGTCGCATGATGTTTCAATGCTCTTACGCGACGATCATTTAGCCTGGCTACCTGTTGATGCGCGCTGGCCGGCCCTGGAGTTGCGGCGGCGACAACGCTATTGAGTTTCGTCTCCGAAACGGGCGCGGCCTTGCTTAACATCCGGATGGATACGGGTGCCCGCCGTATTCCCGGCGCAAGCGTGTTCTGCATCAGCCATGGGTGGCGACCCTGGACCTTCTTGTTCGTCAGCAAGCTGCCGAGCTGGCGCATAACAGCGCTCAGAAGATCCATCTGTCCGTATGCCGTACTCGACTCGAGCGCTTCTCGTTGTCGATTAAGCACTGGAAGTTCAAATTCAAGATCGTCGGCAGGCGACAGATCGTAGAACCAGCCGTAACCAGCACCGGTCTGATCGATGACTATGCGACCAGAGTTTGTGGATGCCAGCTGACCTTCCGGCAAGTCGGCAATTTCGAAGGAGGCTCCTCGTAGTCGCGCGAGGTCTCCGGCAGAAATGCCGGCGTCTTGCCACTTGCTAATCGCTGTTTGAACGATTATCGATAGTGCTGCTGGCGACAGGCGGTTGACCTTGTCATCGCCCGGACCTTCATTTCTTTCGGCGAACAGAGTGTCGTTCTGCGCATCCGGTCCAGTCGACATCATCAAGTTTTCTGAATCCCCGCCATTGCTCATCAGCGCGTTCATTGGCAGCGAGCATGCTGCGGCGCCGAAAGTAGGCGAGCCGAGGACGGTGACAGTTGCTCCACCATTGGCCGCTGCAACTGCAGCTGCACTGGCCTGAGTGACCGTCATATTTCCTGCAGCTTCGTTAAGTGTGATGGTGTTCGGCGAGAGCGTGTTTCCACTGATGTTTGCACAAAGCGATGCGGTGGCAGTTTCCGAAGCTAAGTCGAGAGTTTGTCCCGCTCCGGTCTTTGTGAAGTTGTTGTTGGTCACAGTTGCATTCACTGTAGCCGCCGCTTCTGAATCGATATCCAGGAAGGGCGCGGTCGTGTTGCCCGTTCCGGTGTTGCCGTCTACCAGCAAGTCGACGGTGGAGGCATTGGTCTGCCGGAAGCGTAACTCAAACAGTTGCTGCGCATCGGCTGACGGGATGTTGAAGTTGTTGTTGAGAATCTTGATGTCACCGCCGGATGCTGCGGGCCGGTAATCGATAAATACGAACTCCCGATTCGTGGGCTGAGCATAGGTGACACCAGTGACCGTATTCCCTTCGAACCGCAAGTCTGAAAAATCAGCAGCGCTGAATACAATCGGTTCAAAGATGTGCCCGATAATGTGGCGGCCGGCAGTCGGGTAGGTGATGTTCTGAACTGTGTTGTCTTCGACGACGGCGGTCATGCGGCCACCGCTGTTTTGCGTTCGAATAATACTTGTATTGGCAATGGTTCCGTTTTCAGCAATATTGTCGAACAGGTTGTTCTGAATTGTGCCGACGTGTAATGCGCCGTTATTGACGAGCAGGGCGGCATTATTCTCCCCGGTTCCTTTTGCGTTTTGGAAGAAGTTACGGTCGGCGACATTCGGACCACCGATGATGCTGGTCAACGTTCCTGTTGTAGCGGCTGTCCCTCCCGCGGCAACCGTAAGGGCCTGAGTATCCAGATCCTCGAAAGTTGACCCTTTCACGTCCAGGGTCATGTTGGAGGTGCCGGTGTTTACAAAGAAGAAAGCCGAGGCTGAGCTGGAAAAATCGATCATTTGGCTATTCTTGAATTCAAACAGCGTCATATTGGTATTGACGTTTTCTACATAAATACCAAACCTCTGGCCGGCGGCGAGTTGCGTAATTCTGCTGTCGCTGTTGATGCGGTTGGTGCCGCTGAGATTCAAGGCGACAATTCCAGAGCCCGTGGGATTCTGAATAAGTACGCCAGAAAGAACGACGCCACTGCCGCCGCTGATCTGCACCGTGTGGTCGCCGGTAATCGACGAGGCGTCAGTTAGCGTGGGGGCTGTGTCTCCGTTATTGGTCAGGTTCATCGACTGCAGGGTGACGTTGCTGGCATTCGTGAGCGCGATGCCATCGTCAAGCACCGCGGTGATAGTTCCACCGCTGCCGTTGCGCGCAAGCGAACCATCTCCCGCGACTGTGAAGCTGCCGCTGGTATTCGTGAGCACGATACCGTTTGTTCCGCCATTGGCGGACACGCTAGTCTGCGACATGGCCAACGGTGTGGTGCCAGCGCCGCGAGTTATTTGGACTGCAATCGCGCCGCTGGTGGTAATCGCGCCGCCGCTGGACGTTATGACCCCACTGTTGTCGGTGGCGAGTAGTCCGCGCTGATTTGCATCGGGGGCGATGGCGAGAGAGCCAAAGGTGATCGCAGCGGTGTTAGTCAGGAGGCTGACTCCCGTGCTATCTGAGCCGTTGACGGTGGTTGAGCCACTGGTTAAGGTGCCGCCAACGCTTGTCAGTGAAATTCCGGTGGTAGCACTGTCGGTCGAGGAGATGCTGATGAAGGCCGCAGCGAGTGTTCCGCTTGTAAGATCAAGTGCCTGACCGAGGCCATTTAATCTGACGTCCGCGACGGTGAGTGTGCCGAAGCCAGTACCGCTGATGTCGGTTCCCGCGTCACCTCCTGTAAACCCAATCAAAGAGTTGCCCGAGCCAACCGTAATCGCAGCTCCAGCGCTGGTGATATTCACGATGGTGGCGTTCGCGCTGTTGGTTGCAGGTAAAGGATCGCTGTATGACGGCGGAGTTAGACCCGTAATCGACGATAAGCTTGCCGTTGCATCCTGACCGATGAACCTTTGTCCATTGAGAAGTATTACCGGTCCAACGTAGTTGATGGCGCTTTCGTATACGAAGATGTTGTCGTTCGGTGCCGGGTTATTGCCCGCGCCGTTGTTAACTGCCTGGAAAGATGCAAGGGAATTAAATGGGTTGGTAAGACGGCCATCGCAAGGGCATGAGGCAGCGTTGTTGATGAACCAGATCATTCCGCTGACGTTGATGGTCACCGTGGCCGTGTTGAAGCCTGAGCCATTCGTTAAGGTGTAAACGAACGTATCGGTTCCTTCGAAACCTGCCGGCGGATTGTAAGTAAAGCTTCCATTAGCATTCACGACCACGTCGCCGCCATTTGCGCTCGTCGATGGCGCGGTCAGCGTTGCTGCCGGCACACCTGTGAAATCGTTTCCGAGCACGCCGGGGGCCGGCACGGAAATTCGGACATTGCCTGTGGCCACATAGCTGTCGTCAACCGCAACCGGGCTCGCAGTCAAACTTCCCGGCACAAACGCCGTGTTTGGATCCACCGTGTCGGTGAAAGTGACACCTGTGGCATCTTCCCCACTGGCGTTGATAGTGACCGTGTATTTCAGTGTATCGCCAGGATCGGCCTGAAGATCACCATCAACATCCGTAAACAAGGCATCCGTCTTGGTTGCCGTCACGGTCGGAGCAAGCATACTCCGCGGGCTTGATGTCGCCGTCGAGCGGCGAAAGCCTGCGAATTTCAGCAGCTCTACATACTCTTTGGAGCGAACGCCTGGAGCAGGCTCCTTTCCGGACGGAAGACTCGGCGCGGCGACCCGGCTCAAATTCTCTTTAAAGGCAAATGAACGGGAGATGGCTGCTCCTGCCACTCCAAGCATCACTATCGCGGTAATGAGTAGCGCTCTGTGACTGGAAACGAACCTGAAAAAAGAGACGAGATCTTCACGACGCGGGCGCTGAGACATTAGGGGCCTCCAGAGGTAACTGAGATTAAATGCTTCCAGGAGTTCGGAGGAAATGGGGAAGGCTAAGAATGAGCTTAGCCACTTAAAGAGGTTCCCGATAACCAGCGGGTGAGCCTGGATCTGATTGATGGCGGCGACAATTTACGCCGCCTGCAATTTGAAGTCAATATTTTCTTGCTTGAAATTTTGCTAGCGCGGGAATTCATAAAACAGGCTTTGCCGAAAAAGTACTTGCACTCAGTCCGCGTTAGCGGACGATTGATAGTAGCCCAGCAGTTCACTGCTGGGTGGAGCACGTACGGAAATCCAAGTCCGTGAAAGCGGACCGCTGAAAATGTTGATAACATGGCTCGATCATTCAGCCGTCCGCTTCACGGACTAGGTCTTTACGCCCGTTGATCCCAGCAGTGAACTGCTGGGCTGCTATCAGTCGTCCGCTAACGCGGACAGACGAAGCACTTTTTGTGCATCGTTAAAAAGACCAAACGTTACCGCCGGGTTTGAATTCTTAATTAAGGCTTAATTTGATCCTTCAGATTCAAATTACGGATCAGACGATGCAAATAGTTGGGATGGACGTCGAGTATTTTCGCGGCTTCGGTGAAGTTACCTTTCGTTTGTTGCATGGCTTGGAGAATGATCTGCTTCTTCGTCTGGGCCACGGCATCGTGATACTTCGTTGCGGGAGTTGTAGAGGGTTCCGATTCTAGAACGGACTCCGGTAAGTCTTCGGGAAGAATTCGATCGGTGGTGCCTAACACTACCGCACGCTCGATGGCATTCTCGAGCTCACGCACATTGCCGGGCCAGTCGTAAGCAGTTAAACGCGCCTGAGCCTCAGCAGAGATTCCACTCACCTTGCGATTACATTTCTCGCCATACTTCGCCGCAAAGTAACTCGCCAGCAACGGTATATCTTCAGGACGTTCCCTGAGCGGCGGCATTTCCAGACTGACAACGTTAAGCCGGTAGTAAAGATCCTGGCGAAAGGTTCCCTGACTCACCGCTTCCTCGAGGTCTTTGTTAGTAGCAGTGATCAAGCGGATATCGATCTTGATGGTCCGTGTTCCGCCGACGCGTTCAAACTCCCGTTCCTGCAACACCCGAAGGAGTTTCACCTGGAGCGCCGGCGAGAGCTCGCCGATCTCATCGAGAAACACAGTACCGCCTTCCGCGATTTCCAGCCGGCCCTTCTTTTGGCCCAGTGCCCCTGTAAACGAACCTTTCTCGTGGCCAAATAGTTCACTCTCCAGCAGAGACTCTGCGAGGGCGGCGCAATTGACTGCCATGAAAGCCTTACCAGCACGCTTGCTGTTTAAGTGAATCGCCCTGGCCGCTAATTCTTTTCCCGTGCCGCTTTCACCCGAAAGCAGAACGGTTGAATCAGTAGGAGCGACCTTCGAAATGAATTGCAGCACCTCGCGCACCGGCGCGCTCTCTCCGACAAGGTTGTGTTCGATACCAAAGTCGGCAATGAGTCGCTGGTTTTCGCTGACCAGCCATTCGAAGTGGCGCGCGTTCTCAATGGCCACGGCGGTAATGGCCGAAATTGCCGACACCAGTTGCAGGTGGTCCTTATCGAAAACAGCATCGGGCTCGCGAGCGTCGAGATAAAGCACGCCCAACATACGATCGAGCATCATGATTGGGACACACAAGACCGACGCCGGCCGATCTCCCGTCAGACTTTCCGTCGATTCAATTCCCTTGGCGTCCAAAGCATTAATGAGCAGCGCTTCGCCCTGATGCAGAACGGAGCGGGTGATCGTGCGGCTTACTTTAATTTTCTGATCTGGTCCACGACGGCGATCCAAAGCAAACATGGAAACAAACTGTGTTTCCGGGCCGACCGGATTTCCATCTGTGAGGAGAATGGCGCCTCTCTCGGCGGGCACCACCTCAAATAGAAGCTCGAGCAAAGTTTCCTGAAGCTTCTCTACTCCGCGAATGGCGTTGATGGTAGTGCTCACCTTCATCAACGCGCTCAGGTCGCGGGCCATCAGATAGAGGGCGTCGTTGAAGCGCACCTGAAGGGTGGAGCCGCTGACGATTTCGCCGTCGTCGAAGTGAACTTCGCTCGACTTCACCTGCACGTCACCGTCGTGCATCAGGAAAAGAAACTGCGAGTCGCCGATACGCACGCGATCGCCATGGTGCAGGGCGCGGCGTTTTACGGGCACGTCGTTGATGAATGTACCGTTGAGACTCTCCAGATCCAGGATTACAAAGTGGTCGTTTTCTCTTTCAATCTGGGAATGGCGTCGCGATACGGAAGCGTCGGCAATACAGAGCGTGGCGGCAGTTTCGCGGCCGATCACGACCGGCAGATCTTCAATCGTAAAGACGCTGCCTTTGAGTCTTCCGGCAATAGCTGTGAGTCGCGGATTCATCCGATTTGTTGTGAGCTGGAGATTTGGCGAGGCCAAGTGTACGCGTCCTCAGTTGCGGGGGCAATAGTTTTACAGTTGAAGATTCCTGCGTGACAAGCCCCTCCTTGGAGTGCGCCGCCTTGTCGGCGCTTTGGCCTGCTGCGACTGGGCGCCGCTTCTCGTCACGAGGCTCCCGCGCGACAGGCCCCTCCTTGGAGTGCGCCGCCTTGTCAGCGCTTTGGCCTGCGGCGACTGGGCGCCGCTTCTCGTCGCGCAAAGATTCCTGCGTGACAGGCTCCTCCTTGGAGTGCGCCGCCTTGTCAGCGCTTTGGCCTGCTGCGACTGGGCGCCGCTTCTCGTCACGCAAAGGCTCCCGCGCGCAGGCCCCTCCTTGGAGTGCGCCGCCTTGTCGGCGCTTTGCCTGCGGCGACTGGGCGCCGCTTCTCGTCGCGCAAAGATTCCTGCGTGACAGGCCCCTCCTTGGAGTGCGCCGCCTTGTCGGCGCTTTGGCCTGCTGCGACTGGGCGCCACTCTCGTCGCGCAAAGATTCGGACTTAACTCGCCTGCAAACTAATCGTGGTCGCGCCGGGCCGCGACTGGCCAAAGCGCCGACAAGGCGGCGCACTCCAAGGAGACGCCCGGTTGTTCAAGTCTTATCTATCTAAGTGTCCGTCACAACTATCTAAATAGATAACGAACCCTATCTGAACGGATAGCCGATCGCCGGTTGCTTCTGTCATCGCACATGGCCCGCGCAACAGCCCAGGACGAATAAATCAACAACAACCATGGGCCATTCCTTTCAACATCCAACACGAAATTCACTAACGAAAACCTGCGGCACGTGAATGGCAATGGACCGGGTCAGCTCCCAGCAATAAACATTTGACAATGGTTGAGCTGCCACAGGTAAGAGGCGATTCGAAAAGGATCACTGGCTTACTACAGAGTTTGGAGGTCGAACCGCTTCGACCGTGCCCACGAGGCAAAAGGAGAAAACATGAAAAAAGAAATCGTAAAAGGATTGACGATGATAACGCTCGTAATAGCGATTGCTCTCGCAACCGCAGTTGCTGCCAACGCCCAGTCGGCTAAGAAAGTCGTCGCCGACGTTCCGTTTGCATTTGTAGTTGGTGACGAAACGTTTAGCGCCGGTGAATACACTCTTAAGGCGACCAACGCTCCCGACAACGGTTTGATGATCCAGAGCGCCAATGGCAAATCGGAAGCTCTCCGGCTCACTTTCCCAATTGAGCCAAAGCAGAACCGACGGAGCGCCCGCCTGGTGTTTCACCGTTATGGACAAAAATACTTCCTCGCGGAGATTTGGACCGGCGCAGGTAAGGTGGGCCGACATCTTTTGAAATCTCGGCAGGAACGGGCCATCGAACGCGAGCTCTCCACGATCGCTTCGAACGCTGAGCTGTCAGACAGCTCCTGCGGGATTGTTGAAGTCGCGGTGCTTCGCTAATTCGCCCCGCACTCCCCACAACAGTTGACGGGCGCCCGCTCGCAGCTGGTTGTAGAAACCGAAACGGCAACCCAACGCCCCCGGGTTGCCGTTTTGGTGTTTGTTCGGGGCAGTAGCCCGATCGTTAGGGAGGGCGTTTGCCAAGCGCAAGAGGCCGCGTTGCCGTTCTAGAGGGTTATTTCCGTTAGTCGTCGTCGAGTCTGAATAACTCATCGCCCTGGCCATACAACACATACTCAATCCCCTTTTCGACATCGCGTTCTTTCCACAAATAGACCGTGCTGCCATGGCGGGACCAGGGTTTCATCCCAGGCGCGACGAGTCCCTCTTTGCGTAATTTCCTGGTTGAGTATGCCTGGAACGCGTTCAATCTTGGTTCAGGTTTTTTCGCTGCGGTCACATGATTTGTTCGCGTGTTGAGCGCTCTAAGGATGTATTTTCGATGTTCACAAACTTCGCTCACCGCTTTTTCAACAACCTGCCGACGCCTCGCATCAAGTTTAAATGGTGGATGTTTGAGTTGAGTCTTATCAGCTTTTTCCAGTCTCTTATTCGGAGCGATTTTCGCGGTGCCGAAAACATTGTGCTTGCGATCCATTGATCCGCGTTCATCGCCGTGCAGCCAGGTACCATAACCCCGGTAACTAATCAGGTAAGCTAAAGGAAATTCGTTGTCATCAAAGTCTCTAGCCATGGACATGACCATAACGCTTTCCCGCGCTTGATCCAATGACGCTAACGAAAACTACCGAACCACATTTATGCAAGAGTCTTTTCTTAGGCGGTTTGAGAGACGACGAGGACGTTGATGGTTAGCCCAGGGTCCCAGAGGTCAGCCCTCCCTGACGCTCGGCCTACTGCCCCGGCGTGCGACCCTCGATACCGGTTTGCTTGCGCTTGGCTCACGCCCTCCCTAACGGTCGGGCTACTGCCCCGTTAGAAGACGATTTTCCAGTTATTGCTTGGTTCCTTTGGGATGTTCTTGTATCGCTCGACCCAGTCGATGATTAGTTCGCGTATCTCATCACTCGACCGGTAGACCACCGGCGCGCCTCTATACATCGTGTAGCCTCCGCCGCCGTTGACCCGATAATTGTTTGTCGCCAGCCGGAACTTTTGCGTCGGAGTAACCGGCTTGCCCTGAAACTCCAGTTTCTCGATCCTTTGCCCAATCGGTTTCCGAATATGGATCTCGTAAGACACACCTTCTGCAAGGTCGAAGTTGTAGGCGGGGATTTTTTCGTCGATCAGCTCCTCCAAAGTTTTTCCCGCCTGATACGTCTTGAAGTATTTCGCTGAGTGCTCGAGTGCGTCCTTTAACTGTTGACCGGTGACCTCCAAAACCACAAGCGTGTTTTCGTAAACATAGAGTCCGGCAATATCGCGCACAGTTACCTGCCCCTTCGCGATCCTGGCCTGCGGGTTAAAACTGGCGGCCATCGAGACGTCAGCCTTGCCCGCTTCGAGTTGAACGCGCTGAATCAGATCCATGATGGCGGTGTCTTTGAAGCGCGACTCCCCCGCGCTCAGTTCCGCCGACGATTCGCCAATGGGGCGCGAGAGCCAGGCCTGCGTTTCACGATCATAAGGCTCGGTAAGTTTGAGTATCTCCGCGTCGGCCTCGACTTTGTCATCAACCGGAATGGTGCGGGCCGCCCGCGCATAGACACGCCACTTGCCGGCGTAGTTCTGCAGGTACAGATCGGCTCGGGCGAGGTGACGGCCCCAGTGATTCGCCTGCGTGAGGACGACGCCGTTGACAACAACTGCCGGCGTGTCGCGATGAGTGTGGCCCATGAAGATCACATCGACTCCCGGCACCTGTTTGGCGATTGTCACTGCCTGGTTCTCATTCTTCACCTGGCCCGGATTGATCTCGCCCGTGCGCAAGTCTTCCTCGATGCCCATGTGCATCGAAATCACTACCACGTCAGCGCGCTCTTTCCCACGCAGGATGGGTACCCACTTCTTCGCTTCGACCAGGGGCTCGTGAAACTCCAGCCCTTCATAATTCGGCAGGTTTTCCCAGGTTGGAACGCCCGGTGTCGTCAGGCCCAGGATGCCTACGCGAACGCCGTCAATCACTTTGACGATGTAAGGCTGGTAGTGTGTCTTGCCGGTCCCTTTTTTGTATGTGTTGGCAGACAACCAGGGAAACTTCGCCTCGCTGCGGGCCTTCTCCAGCACCTTCAATCCAAAGTTGTATTCATGATTACCGACCGCTAAGGCGTCGTAGCCGAGCGCGTTCATAGACAACATCATCGGGTTGGGCGGCTCATTGTTTTTCTTGTTGTGATAATAGGCGAGCGGCGTTCCCTGAATGGTGTCGCCTGAATCAATCAGCACAACGTTGCTGGTTTCTTTGCGCACGCGCTTGATTAAGGTGGCGACTTTCGCCAGGCCGCGGTTGTCGGGTTTGTTTGTGTAGTAATCAACCGGGTAAATGTTGCCGTGAAGATCGGTGGTGCCGAGGACCACAAGGTGAACACGCCGCGGGCGCGCTGAGGATTGAGTTTGGGCGGAAACGCTCGCGAGCAGCAGTGCCAGAGAAATCGAGAATGACGTAATAATGGTTCTAGTAGATTTCATATCTTCTGTTGTTCCGCCTCGACAGCGGCTTCGCCGCCTGATGTGCGGCGGTGGCTCTGCCCTGCCGAAAAAGCATTAATGGATTCGGGCTCTGCCCCACACCGGGGCAAAGCCCCAAATAAATCAGACTCGTGACGGAAGGGCATAGCCACTTCCGCACATCGGGCGGCAAAGCCGCTACGGCTGTCTTACACGTTCCATTTATCCCCCAAGAGGTATAGAGACGTTCCAGCAACTCAAAGTACTGACTGTCATCACTCGTCTTCTATCGCGAACTAGATCTACATCTAATCCGCGACGTCGTAGCCAATCGCCTGGTTCACAAACACTTCAGCCGCGGGGATCCCCCGTATTGTAGTCTCATGCACCTTGCGAAACTTCCTGCGGATCATTGCCAGCTTCTCTTGATTCTCGAAATATGTGCGGCCACGCTGAACAATAATGTACGCCGGAACGGGAATCTGGGCCGGGTCGAAATCGGGCGACGAAATCGCTTTTGATTGCAGATCGGTGCGTCCAAATCGCTGAAGATAATATCGCGTCACCGCCGGAGTTTCATGGGCGATGACTGCTCCAGGTGGCGCGCTATCACTCACAAACTTGATGGCCTCGCGCAAACCGTCATCATAAAACTCATCGTGCGGAAAGAAGTAGCCAACGTGTTTCGCGCCGATAGCATTCGTGTAAAGCGCATAGTGTGGGGCAGCCGAATACGCAGACCACACAGGCAGTCCAGTAAACACCAGCACCGACACGGCGACAACGACTGTGCGCATGCGATCGGCCGTCTTCAAACGCTTAACTGCAACCCTTACAATGGTCACAACGCCTATGGCCGACAGCATATAAACAAATGGCATCAGCGAAAGCGTATAGCGCAACCACTTCGCTCCCATTAGCGAATAAGGAACAATCCAGAATAGAAACATGAAAAGGACAAACGCATTCCCAGGATTCCGCCGGTTCTTAACCGAGGCGACCAGGCCAACCAGAAACGCTATCAGCACCGTCAACGGAATCTTTATAGCCATGAAAACAAGGTAGAAATAGATTGGCGTTCCCCAGAAGGGCGTTCTGGAAACATTGTTCTTGTAGAGATGATCGGCAAAAAGATAACCGGAGTGGACCAGCAGCTTCTCGCCCATATAGGAATTCAGATATTCCCAGACGACCGGCATCAGGATCGAGGGATTGAAAATTAGAAAAGCGGCAAGCAGTGCAACGTAAAAGATGAGCGAAGTCTTGCCGGCGGGCTCACCGGGCCCGCGTTGCCTTACGCGCACATAGTGGTGATAAAGCGAGTTAAGACCGAGATAATGCGGGAAGTATTTCGAGGCCATCATCAGGCCGAATGAAACTCCGCTGAGTAAATAGAATTTACTCCTGATTTTACCGCTACGAGTATCTGTCTGTTTAGCTCGCAAGTAAAAATAGAAAGCAAACAGCATAAAGAAGACGAGAAGGGTGTCTTCCTTACCGACGCGGTTAATCGTGATCGCGTTTACGCCAACCGTCCAGAAAGCCGCAGCCAAGAGTCCCGTCCAACGATCGAAGAAGGCTGCGGTCAGAAGGAAGAGTGGCAAAATCGTTAACGCCCCAAAGATGGCATTAGGCAAACGGAATAAAACCTCGTCACTACCTTTACCCAGTCCCCGCCCGACCTTCACTGAGACGAACATCAGAGCCTTCATCAACATCGGGTGCTCGGCGTTTGCCGTGATGTCGCCTTTTTCATAGGCGCGTATGGCATTGACTTTGTTGACTTCGTCTTCAGCGAACCCGATGGCTTCGAGCTTTGCGACACGGAAGCACAGACCAATCACGAGAAGGACGATCAGGGCGACGATAACGGTACGGTCAAATTTTACGCCTGCCCCGTGGGGATAGCCTTTAATGGATTCAGTCTCGATCTCTTGGGCCAAGATGATGGGGCCTTTCGCCGGTCGATGCGATATTAGCGCGAACCTGTTACAGATTTCTGCGCTGAAGAGATAGTCCAAAGTCCAATGTCCAAAGTCCAAGGTCTGGGGCGGGTAGTTCAGAGTTCAATCTTTAGATTGTCGATGGCCGAAGACGACGCAAGCTGAAGCTTGAACTCTAAACTACCCGCCCCGGACATTGGACATTGGACTTTGGACTTTGGACTTTGGACTAATTGTTTTATCGTTATCACACTCATGGATAATCTTGTTGTCTCAAACATTCGGCAGCGGCCCATCCGCACATTAGTCAGCGTCGCCGGCGTAGCGTTGGGGGTGTGCCTGGTCATGCTTTTTACGGGACTTGCTCGAGGCATGTCCAACGATTTGCAGCGACGGGCTTCCAATCTACGCGCGGAGATTATTTTCACCCGACCGGGCTCGATGCAACTTACCGCGTCTTCCGCAAACCTTAGCACCAAGTATGTCGAAATGCTGAAACAAATCGAGGGCGTGGAAGAGGCCATGCCCGTGATCAGGCACGTGTTTCAGGGTAACCGCGGGTTTGGGTTCGAACAGATCGAAGGAATCGAATGGGACACGTTTGCCAGGGTTAACCAACTGGAAATTGTTGAAGGCAAGCCGCCGCAGGCTAACGACGAAATAGTTATCGACGTAACGAAGTCGCGGAACAACAAAATCGGCGTCGGTGACACGATCGAACTTTTTGGCGGCAAGCCATACCGCATTGCTGGGATTTACTCTCCGGAGTCTGGCGCGCGTGTAAAGATGTCGCTGACAGCTCTGCAGGAGGCTCTGGAGTCGCCCGGACGCGCTTCATACATTCTGGTCAAGGTGCGCAACCCGGATGAGCAACTCGAAGTTGCCAAACGAATCGATGCGGCACTTCCCGGGAACAAGATCCAGTTCACACGCGATCTGTTTACCAGCCTCGAAAAAACTATCCCCTACCTGGGAATATTTCTGCGTGTACTGGTCGGACTGGCGGCTGTGGTGAGCGCATTGGTGGTGATGCTGGCGATGTACACGACGATTACGGAGCGCACACGCGAGATTGGAATCCTCAAAGCGCTGGGCGCGCCGCGACGTTATATCGTTTTCATTATCGAATCAGAGGCAGTGTTGATTAGCGTGGTTGGGTTGGCGGCAGGCTTCGTGTTTTCATTCGCAGCCGGTTATCTAATTCACCGGTTTTACGGTCTCTTTTTCGAGTTTAGCTGGGGCTGGGCACTTACTGCGGCGGCAATAGGAATTCTTGGAGGGGCGATCGGTTCGCTCTATCCGGCGCTTCGAGCTTCCAACCTGGATGCGGTCAGCGCCCTGGCGTATGAATGAGTCCAAAGTCCAATGTCCAAAGTCCAAAGTCCAAAGTCTGCCTAGCTGGAGAAGCTTTCGATCATCAGGGCGCTCATCGCCTCACAAACTTTGGACTTTGGACTTTGGACTTTGGACTTGCTCTCCGTCTTCCTCAAGCACTTTATTTACGTTCATCGGTGACAATCCTCTGCGGACCATCAATGCCACACCCACCGTGGTCCAGAAGATGTCTCGCGACTTCCGAACAATAGCCAGCGTCACCCCGACTCCCTGAGTCAGACCAAGAACTTTAGTCACCATTCCGCTGCCGCCCTCATCGACACCCAGTCGAAACGGGACAAACTTAAACACCACGTTGATGATTCGATTGACCGACTCGAGTATGAACGCACCGAGAAGCGTGGGGGCTATCACGCTGATAAACGACAGCGTGGTGTAAATTTCGAGGACGCCAGCCAGGTGGAAACAAACTTCAAGAGCGAAGATTGGAAGAAACAGTCGCTTGTTTCTCACGTAAAACCCGTAAATGCGATCTTCGAAGATTTGCGCGCGCGGAACTATCTTTTCAGCTTTTGCAATTCCGCGTCTCCCCAAAAAAGACAACGCCCCGCTGACGAATTTCCATTGCTTGTAAATGACAAGATAACCGAGAGGAAGTACCGACGCCGTTATTACGAGGGCGCCGATGCTTGCGTATCGCAAACCGCTCGGCAAGGGAAAACTAAGCAGCAGCGCCATGGTCCCTGAGAAGATAAACAACACAACCGATAAGCTGTAGAAGATATTTTCCAGGGCAATGGCAGACAGGCCGGCCATTAGCGGGACCTTGTGCCGGGCGAAGACCGCCTTGGAGGGTTCAGAGACGGCCATGCTGATAAAAGGGATGATGTTTCCCAGCGCGTCGCCCATGAGTCTCGCAGCAAATGCATCGCGAAATCGAAGCTTGTAAGGCGCCTCAAAACACTTGGTCCACGCCAGGGCCCGCACGATGTGGCGAATCGAAGAAATTGCGATGACAAGAATATATGCGGCGCCGAGTCGCTTGATGCCGTCCAGTATCTGATTGACGCCTGCCTTTCTTACAAAGTAAGCGAAAAGCAGCAGGCCCAGCAGCGCGAAGAGTATTCCCAGGGGTGCGAATTTTCGGGACGAAGGACGTTTCTGTGTGGGCTTGCTTGTCACTCAGTTGAAAGCCTCGAAGATACGATCAATACGGTGGTAAGAAGACGGATACGGTATCACAGCAGCAAAGCGCGTTACAGAACCGAGCGCGGTAGCGCCGGATTCAAGAAGCACCCCTCAAGCAGGGATTGGTGTGGATCTTTCTCCGAGAGCGTCTCCAGCATCCGGCGCTACCGCGCTCGGTTCTGTAATTCCCTCCAAAGCTTTTGCGTTTTTAGTTTTCCCTTGATTATGATGCGTAGGTTAATCTACACATCCCGCGAAGAGTCAGGTAAACATGAGTCAATCGCAGACAGCTATCGAAGAGCTTGCTGGTCGTCCGTTGACGACCCTTTCCGAAGACGAGCAGATGTTTCGCGCAAGTGTGCGTGAATTTGCTGAAGGAGAGGTTCGACCTCGAGTCGAGGAAATGGAAGAGCATGCAAAGCTTGACCCTGCGCTGATTAAGCAATGTTTCGACCTGGGTCTGATGGGGATTGAGACTCCGGAAGAATTTGGCGGGGCCGGGTCGTCCTTTTTCACGGCGATCCTGGCGGTCGAAGAGCTTTCGCGTATTGACGCTTCAGTGGGCGTGTTCGTTGACGTGCAAAACACACTCGTTAACAACGCCTTTATCCGTTGGGGAACTGAGGAACAAAAAAAGAAATACCTTACGCGACTGGCTACGGAGAGCGTTGGTGCTTACGCGCTCAGTGAAGCCGGTTCCGGATCCGATGCCTTTGCTATGCAAACACGTGCCGTAGACAAAGGCGACCACTACCTGCTCAACGGCCAGAAGCTTTGGATCACCAACGGAATCGAAGCCGACGTTTTCGTTCTGTTTGCCAACGCAAATCCGGAGGCCGGCTATCGAGGTATCACTGCTTTCGTCGTTGAAAAAGCTTTTGAAGGTTTCGCGGTCGGCAAGAAGGAAAACAAACTTGGCATCCGCGCTTCATCGACAACTGAGCTAATCCTGACTGATTGCAAAGTCCCGAAAGAAAACGTGCTCGGCGAAGCAGGCAAGGGCTATAAGATTTCAATCGAAACGCTCAATGAAGGGCGCATAGGCATTGGCGCCCAGATGCTCGGTATTGCTCGCGGAGCACTTGATGCGGCAGTAGCTTACACAGGTGAACGACAACAGTTTGGTAAACCGATCAACCAGTTTCAGGGTGTGCAGTTTCAACTGGCGGAAATGGCGACCCAGCTCGAAGCAGCGCGTTTGATGGTCTACAACGCCGCGCGGATGAAGGATGCAGGCATGAATTTCGTTAAAGAAGCCGCGATGGCCAAGCTGTACTCTTCGCGCGCAGCTGAACGAATCAGTTCTTTAGCGATCGAGCTTTATGGCGGTTACGGTTACGTCAAAGATTATCCGGTGGAAAAATTCTGGCGCGACTCCAAGATCGGCGCGATTTACGAAGGCACGTCAAACATGCAGTTGCAGACGATCGCCAAGCTGCTGATTGGGAAGTGAGCAAACAGCAAACGGTAAACAGCAAACAGTTAACAGCAGTCAGCAGGAGTCGGCGGTCGTTAGGCAGTGGTCAAATTTAACGTTTCATCGGAATCATTGAGGTTCGCTGACTGCTGTTTGCTGATTGCTGTTTGCTTCTTTAAACCATGACCACATCGCGTATCGACATCTTCAAGCAAATGCTGACGGCTGACCCGGTTAACACCAGCATTCTGTTTGGCCTGGCCAAAGAGTATGAGAAGACCGGCCAAACCGCGGAGATGATTGAAACGCTGGAACGCTATCTGGCAGTTTCCGAAGATGAAGGAAACGCTTTCGGCATGTTGGCACGTGCTTATGAAACTTCGGGGCAGCGTGAGAAGGCGAAAGAAAGTTATCAACGTGGAATCGCGGCGGCCACAGCACATGGCCACCCGTCGATGGCGGAAGAGTATCGATCGTTAGTCGAGAGCGAATTCTAATGAATTGCGAACAGCAAACAGCAAACGGCAAACAGCCATTGCAAACGCGATCCGCCTGTTTCCTTTTGCCGTTTACTGTTTACTGTTTGCTGTTTGCTGACTCCGGCGAGTAACACCATGAGCGACACAAAAGTTTTGAAGCTGGTTAGGAAGACCACTACTGAGGTGGTTGAGAAAAAACCTTCCGCTGAGAAGGCCCAATCGACGTTACCTTCGCAACCCGGCCCGCAGTCTGTTCCCAAATCGGCGTCCCAGGCAGTTCCTAAACCGTCTGTTCCCAAATTGGTAACCCAGCCGGCATCGAAGCCGGCACTAGCGCCGGCCACTCAACCAGCGGCGAAACCTGCGCGTGGTCCTGAGCCTCGCCAACGTGAAAGGCCGAAGCTTTCTCGGGAGCAGATGATCGCGATCTATCGGACCATGTATCTGTCGCGACGGATCGACGACAAAGAGATTCAACTCAAGAACCAGAACAAGATCTTCTTTCAAATCAGTGGCGCGGGACACGAGGCTGTGCTCGTAGCTGCGGGCATGGTCCTGAAGCCCGGTTACGACTGGTTTTATCCCTACTATCGAGATCGTGCACTTTGCCTGCAGCTCGGCATGACGGCTTTGGAAATGTTGTTGTCAGCAGTCGGCGCGGCATCGGACCCAAACTCGCACGGTCGCCAGATGCCATCGCATTGGGGTCATAAGAAACTCAACATCGTATCTCAGTCGTCGCCGACAGGAACTCAGTTGCTCCAGGCCGTCGGTTGCGCGGAGGCGGGCTACCGCTTCAGGTTGATTGACGAGCTCAAGAAGCTGGGGCTTAAGTTTCATCGCGACGAAGTGGCCTATGTTTCACTCGGTGACGGCACTACCAGCGAAGGGGAGTTTTGGGAGGCGTTGAACACCGCCTGCAATCTCAAGCTGCCAGTGCTCTTTTTGGTTGAGGACAACGGCTACGCGATTAGCGTCCCGGTTGAAGTGCAAACTGCAGGCGGAGACATTTCGAAATTAGTCAAAAACTTCCCTAACCTTCTGCTCCGACGCTGCGACGGCACCGATCCGATCGACTCCTTCGATGTGCTGCAGCGCGCCGTACAACATTGCCGTGAACGCAGGGGTCCGGCCCTGGTCCATGCGAAAGTAATCCGTCCGTATTCCCACTCGCTATCAGACGACGAGCGGTTGTACCGCCCGGACGAGGAGCGAGTCGCGGATTCGGAGCGTGATCCGGTTAAGCGGTTTGGTTCAGTGCTGGTGGAAGAAGGCATTGTCGATCAGGACGAGCTGCAGAAAATTAAAGACGAGATTGATGCCCTTGTAATGGCAGCCGCGGACGAGGCGCTTTCTGCCCCGCAGCCTGCTCCTGAGACTGCGCTGCAAAATGTTTACTCACCAGACGTCGATCCAACTTCAAAAGACTTTGATTCAGAAGACGGTGCTGAGCTCTCCGGTAATCCGGGCACCATGGTTGACCTGATCAATCGTGCTCTGCATACGGAGATGGCTCGCGATCCGCGAATCGTAGTTTTCGGGGAGGACGTGGCGGATTGCTCGCGCGAGCAATACCTCGAGCAGGTGAAAGGCAAAGGCGGCGTTTTCAAAGTCACCGCCAACCTGCAAAGGAAATTTGGCAGTGCGCGTGTTTTCAATTCACCTCTGGCGGAAGCCAATATTGTCGGCCGCGCGATCGGTCTGGCAACACGTGGGTTCAAGCCAGTAGTTGAGATTCAGTTCTTCGATTACATCTGGCCGGCGATGCACCAGATTCGGAATGAGCTGGCTGTGATGCGCTGGCGTTCGGGAGGCGAGTGGAAGTGTCCCGCGGTTCTGCGTGTCCCGGTCGGCGGTTACTTGAAGGGCGGCGCGGTCTATCATTCACAATCCGGCGTTTCCACGTTCACGCAGATTCCGGGTTTGCGGGTGGTCTATCCTTCAAACGCACTCGATGCGAATGGCTTGTTGCGCACCGCGATACGTTGCGACGATCCGGTACTGTTCCTGGAGCACAAACATCTTTACCGCCAGGCTTACAACAAGTCTCAGTATCCTGGCGACGATTTCATGATTCCCTTCGGCAAAGCGAAGACCGTGCGCGAAGGAACTGATCTTTCAATCATCAGTTATGGCGCGCTCGTACAACGGTCGCTGGTCGCTGCCAAGCAGGCTGAGCAACAGGGCATCAGCGTTGAACTAGTAGACCTGCGAAGTCTGCAACCTTACGACTGGAATGCGATCGTCGCAACGGTGAAGAAAACCAACCGAGTTATCGTTGCGCACGAAGACTCGATATCGTGGGGTTACGGAGCCGAGATCGCCGCGCGCATTTCGTCTGAGTTGTTTGAATACCTTGACGCGCCGGTTCAGCGCGTGGCGGCGCTGGATACGTTTGTCGGGTACGCGCCGCAGCTAGAGGATGCGATCCTGCCGCAGGTGGCGGACGTGGCGAAGGCAATTGCTGAGTTGCACGGGTATTGATCAGCCGTAACAAATTGCACCACAAAACTGCGATCCACGAATCACATCGAACCAGCTAATGATTTCGTGATACTTGTGTGTTTCGTGGACCGTTCGTTCGTGTTCACCCAAGGCCCTTCCCTCGAAGTGCGACACCTGTACCGTTGTATGTCGCATTTTCGTCCACATTGCCCGAATTTTTCCTAAAAAATTCCTTGTCTTTAGTTCGTAATAAAGCATTTATCAATTGGCATTGATATTGCCAAATTACCGTGTGAATTAGCCCGTATTGTTTCCCCAGACAACCCTCAATCCCTAGCAATCGCGATTGAATTAAAGGAGGGAGATTCGCATGAGTAAGAAAGCAATAACGTTTTTGGTGGGAGCACTTCTGATAATTGCCAGCGCTGCTCTCGCTGTAGGCCAGGAACCAACTACAACAACGACAGTCAGTCCAACTACAGTAACTAAGACCATTCAACATCCCGACGGCACCTACACAGTCATCGAGTATCCATTGAAAAAAGAAGTCAAGGTGATGCTCAACCCGGTAGCTTTGAAGAATTCAAAAGGCGTCGCCACGATTCTGCGCGATGACGACGGCACCAGAGTCGTTCTTAATCTGTCGGGCGTACCGGCAGACGTAACGGCAGTGAATCTCTACGCAGTTGATGATACAGGCGCGGTCACCCCGCTTGGACCAGTGGCAATTGCAAATGGCGCCGGAACGTTTAACGCAACTACTCCGCTAACGAAGTTCATGTTAGTCGCGTCGCCCGACGCCGCATTGACCGCTTACGATCCGAACACGAAAGTCTTCTTCCGCAGCGCGGTGCCCGAAGGCTTTGCCGTGATTCCACATACAACAATGCCGGTGGGTGAAAAGGTAGCGGCTACCGGCACCGTGGTAACTACACCTGCGAACGCCTACACGGTGCCGATGCTCAACATCCCGGCATACCAGACGGGCGATGACACCAAAATCAAAGTGAACTTCAGTGGCGCGCTTACCGGCGCTCGTGCGAACGTTTTCATCACTCCTTCAAAGGATAAAGGCACGAAGGTGAAGATGCGTTTTCACGAATTGAAAGATGCTCCGGTGGGGAAGGTGTTCAACGTTTGGGCAGTTGGGCCAGACAATACCTTTGTCAAACTTGGTCAGGTTCTAAACACGGGTACGAAGAACGAAGCCGAGATTCAATCGGAAGTCGCGCTTCGGGATTTCGGTTTACTCGTGACAATGGAAGACGCCACCGCTGCGGGCATAAACCCGATTGGGCCGGCAATAGGAATAGTTGAGATCATTAGATAACCTCGCGACAGGCAGACAGGAATGTCTGACTCCAGAAGGCCGCCCCTTGGCGGCCTTTTTTTTCCAATTGTCAGACATGCTTCCAGCTTCCCGTTTGGATTCACAACACTCAAGAAATGATGCTGCTTGTAGCGTCGCACATTGGGGTTCTGAACCACCTACGACAAGCTGTTCAGCTTGTCGTGCGATCGCAAGGACGCCTTGTACAAAAAATTGGTTTCCAGTCCGCGTTGAGCGGACGACTGATAATAGCCCAGCAGTTTACTGCTGGGATCGACGCGCGAGAAAACGTAGTCCGTGCAGCGGACAACTGAATGATACTGTCTAGATGAGCTACATTCTCAGCCGTCCGCTTCACGGACTGCGCCTTACGTTCGTCCTACTCCCAGCAGTGAACTGCTGGGCTATCATCAGTCGTCCGCTTTGCGGACTAGGCTCGAAAACTTCTTGTGCATGCCTCATGGGCAACCCTTGGGCTGAAATTACGTAATCGCTTCGAGTACAAATCCAAAATGGACTTGTTCAGAGCTTCCTTCAGCTTGTCGTTGCGCTGCGGCAAACTAAAGGAAGCTTGTCGTGAGGCCGGGGACTCAACGCTGTTAGACTTCAATCACCGAATACATTGGGTACCCCGGGTCTTACGACAAGCTGGAAGCATGTCGGACATTGATATTTGCAAAATTTGTTACCGCTCAAACTAATCCTGGGTTACTATGCGCCGCGAGGAGTCGGGCCGCCTGAACAGGCTCAAATCCTTGTCGAGCCCGACTCTCGAGTCTTCCCGCAGGTAACACGCCGCGCCTTTGCTCGGCTTCCACAACCGCCCGTTTGCTAGTTACAACTGAAAGTCATGTTCAAACGCATCTTCCCCCAGTTGCTGCTGATCGCTATCAGCGTCTTCTCTTTCCACCAAACATCTGCGCAGGAAACTCTTCCCGAGCTAGTCAGGCGCGTTAAGCCACTCGTGGTTGTCATCGCCACCTACGACGAGGACGGCGAAGCGTTGATGACGGGCAGCGGCTTCTTCCTGCGGCCGGGCCAGGTGGTGACGAACCTTCACGTGATGCGGGGCGCAAAGCGAGCAGAGATCAAAACACTGGACGGCAAAGGACGCGTGTTTCCCGTAGAGGGAACGCTCAACGTCGACGAAGAGGGAGACCTTTGCCTTCTAAGCGTGTCTATGCCTGTGCCGGCTGCGCGCGCTCGGGTAAGTGAGTTGGCGCGTGTGCTTCCCGATGAAGGTGAAACGATTTTCGTGATCGGGAATCCACTCAAACTGGAAGGTTCTGTCAGCGACGGCATCGTGTCTGCCGTACGTGAAGTTCCCAACGTGGGGCGGATCATTCAAATCACTGCACCTACTTCCCACGGCAACAGCGGCAGTCCCGTTTTTAATCTGAAGGGTCAGGTGCTGGGAGTCGTCACAGTTAAGGTAACGAACGGACAAAACATCAATCTCGCCATGGCCGCTGCCAGAGTCGAGAAGCTGCGTCCGGGTCAGTTGCGTCACCTCTCCGCTTTGCCTGCAAAAGACCGCAGTGACCTGGCAGAATCGTCATACCGTAGCGGTCTCGAATCGATGTGGCTGGGCAACTACGACAACGCGCTTGGACACTTTGAAACGGCGGCCAATCGGAACCCGCGGCGCGTTGATGCGTGGGTGCAGGTCGGCTATTGCAAAGTGAAGCAGGGAAAAACCGACGAGGCCATTCGCGCGTATCAACAAGCGCTCGAGCTCAAGCCTGACTCGGACGAGATACATAACAAGTTGGGCGATGCTTACTACTATGCCGGAAGAATGGTTGATGCGATTGCGGCGTACACGCAAGCCATCAAACTCAGCCCGACGAACGCCGACGCACATTACAATCTAGCGGTGGCGCACTATGAGAACGGGAATGGACGTGAGTCATTAATTGCCGCCAGAACTCTGCGCCAATTGGATCCGAAACTCTATGAGAAGTTTGTGAGCGAAACGCGCGTGGAGCAGTAGGCGCGACGCAGGCCGCAGACGGCAGGATGCAGGCGGCAGACGGCAGGTGGCACACGACAGGCGCAGGAGGCGGCACCACCGGGGCAGTAGCCCGACCGTTAGGGAGGGCGTAAGGACGGCCTATGAAACAAAGGGCACCAGATGGGAGATCCTGGTGCCCTTAAGCTGTGCGGTCGCGGCTCCGACGCCCTCCCTAACGGTCGGGCTACTGCCCCGGTCGTGCGCCTGCCGCCTGCCACCTGCAGCCTGCCTCCTGCGGCCTGCCTCCTGGCTTCACCCGCCCGCTTGTCCCGTAAAGATCTTCGTATCGATGCTCTTCGGATCGCCTAACACCACGAAGCGGATGTTGCGCATATACTTCTGGGAAACTTTTTGAATATCCGCGGGTGTAACCGCATTAAGTTTTTCGATAAAGTCCACCGAGTTGCGCCAGCCGCCACCGATCAATTCATACTGCGCCAATTCTCCTGCCTGCGCCGCATTTGTTTCCTGACCAATGTAATACGACGTCAGATACTGGGCCACAACCGACTGAATGTCGTCATTGCTGACGGGTTCTTTTTGCAGTCGCGCGATCTCATCCAACATCAGCTGCACGGATTGATTCGCATCCACGGCCGTCACATAGATACCGCCGATGTTGGCGCCCTGATTTCGCAGGAAAGCATCCGGCGCATACGAAAGATTTCGTTTCGCGCGCACTTCCTGGAAAACACGATCGCGCAAAAGCGAGCTGGCAATGCGCATCGGATAAATGTCAGGTGAATTTGGCGCCGGCGCGGTAAACAGACCCTGCACGTAGTTGGTTTTCAAACTACGCGGCGTGATCTCAACGGATGATTTATCGAAAGCAAGCTGCGGCACAGGCTCCGATTTGTAGGCGCCGCGTGGTAGCTTGCCGAAGCTCGCCGTCACCAGCGTCTTAACTTTCGCCACATCAAGATCGCCAACTATTACCAGAAGCAACTTCGACGTTTCTAAAACCTTGCGGTGGTACTGTCGCAGATCCTCTGCTGTGAGCTTGCTGACGGAGTCTGCAGTTCCCTCAACGCGGTTAAGGTAAGGGTGCCTGGCGTAGGCAACTCGCTCCTGAAGCCGTTGCAGGTAAGTGTCAGGATCGTCCGTATCGTCACGGAGCGAAACCACCATTCGCTCCTGGACCAACGCAACGTTCTCCTTGGCGAACGTGGGACGAAGGACTACGTCGGAAAAGATCTGCCACGAGCGATCAAAGTTTGGCCGGGTACAACGAAGGGCCAAAACGGAGTAGTCGTAGTTGGCGCTCGAGCTAATCACCGTGCCCATCCGCGACTGCTCATCGCGCATGCGCGCGCGCGGAAACGATTCGCTGGCTTCCGTTGCCGCATCGAGCATTAAGGCTTCGATGCCGGCATTGTCCACAGTGATGTTGCGCGAACCGCCTCTGATGAATAACCCAGCCGCTACCGTCAGGCTGCCTTCGCGTCGTTTATACAGAACCTTGAGGCCGTTAACGTCGAATTCGGTGACCAGAGCCGCCTGTCGAGCTACCAGGCTCTGGATGTTTTGCAGACTGGTAGTTTCCCGCGGCTTGCTCTGCTGAGCCAATAAAGGATTGGCCACGGCCAGTAAAGAAATGGCCAGGAGCAATGCTCGCGTGAGCGAGCGTGTCCTACTTAGTGCGTTGCGATTGAGACCTGATGTGTTCTTCATTTACCTATTAGATCTTCCGTTGAAATCCTGGCTTTCGCTTGCGCTTCGTCTGAAAGGAGCGCCAGGCCGATGTGTGGTTTGTTTTGAATATAGGTTGTTATGTAACGGCTGATGTCGTCACGAGAGGTCGCCCGCAGACGTCCCAGGTAACCGCGAAAATAATCCAGGCCGGTCGAGGACCACCAGAAACTAAGCGTGTGCGCATACTCGCTCAACTTCTCGCGCGAATAGAGATCGTCAGCCTCGAGCAGGGCTTTTGCATTCTCCAGTTGTTCGTCTGTGAAGTAATCCTTGTCGTTAAAATGCGCCACTTCATTGTAGACGGCCTTAATCGCGGCTTGAGCTTTGTCGGGAGTGGTCTGAATGAGAATCTGGATTGGGCCCACGTTGCGCTGCGTGTAGTAGCCAATAGTCGCGCCCGTGGTCAAACCACTATCTACGAGGGCGCGTTGAAATCGCGAATTCGGCTGGGTCAGGATGAAGGAAAACACATCCGCAGCGTAAGTTGAAGCGTCGTCTTTTCCAATCGATGGTCCATGCCAGCCGATGTTGACGATGACGTTCTGGATCGGTTGCGTGATTATGCCGCCTTCGCTCTTTGCGAGTGGAGGATGTTCGACGAGTGGAAACTCGACAAACGGTTCTTTCTCGCGACGCGGCCAGTCGGAATAAAACTCCTCGGCCAACTTGAAGACTTCGTCGGGAGTCACATCGCCCGTTACTACCAGCGCCGAATTATTGGGAACGTAGTAACGCTGCTGAATCAGTCGCATCATCGCCGTGGTCGCTGCCGACACGGTTTCGCGGTTTCCCAGAGGATTCTTCCGGCTGGTGTACTTGCTGTACATCCTGCTGGTCATCTCCTTGTTCAGGTAAAAAAACGGGTTCGACTCCTGACGATCGATCTCGCCGATGACCACCTGGCGTTCGCGCTCAAACTCGCGCTCGTCAAACAAAGGGTACCGAATCGAGTCGCGCATAAACTGCAGAGACGTTCGCAGGTTAGGGCTGGTGGTAGTGAAAAAATAGTTGACTACTTCTTCCCGCGTCGATGCGTTGTAGGCGATACCGAGTTGGCCAATCGTCCGCACGTAGTCTTCCTGGTTGGCTACCGCGCGGTTCGTCTTGAAGAACATGTGCTCGTAAAGATGCGACAGGCCGTTGAGCTCGGGAGGCTCGGTGTAGGAACCATTCCTAACCGCCAATTCGATGGTGATGAGAGGAATCGAGTGATCTTCCAGAACGATCACCTCTAGTCCATTTGCCAGAATTTTGTTTGCAAGTTGTGCCTGGGGCAAACGCGCCGGAGCGGCTGCCGTTTGCTGCGGCGTAGTGCCGCGAGATGGTTGTGGCGTCCGTCGTTGGCCGGCAAACGCTGCCGGAGTCACTACCATCGACCAAACCAATAAGAGCAGTACCAAAGTACGTTTCACAGAAAACTCCATTTATTCGTATGTGTTGAAAAAAATTCGCAGTTTTTCGTGGGCGAGTCTAATTTTCATGCGAGAAAGTTCGATGAGCAACTGCCGCAATAGGATGTCAACCTGCGTAGGATTCATCTTGCTCAATCTTTGACAACACCCAGTCAAACTCTCCCGAGGTTATCTTTCCGCCACAGAATTGACAAACGCCCGCAGCGTTGACCTTGAGCGGCGCGCCGCAGTTAGGACAATTGAGATCGACTCCGGCTGCTGCCGGTGGGGCCAGGCGGTTGCGAATAAACGTCCAGTATTCACTCCAGCGACGCAGATTGTTCTTCGATCCGCTAACTACGCGGCCGTCAGCATCGACAGTGTAATCATAACCTTCAGCGCCTATGCGCAGCGTGACGGAAATGTAGAAAGCGTCTTCCTTTATTTTCACGGGTTGCATCGTGGTGATTACACATTGGTCGAGCGCATTCCGCAGTTTTTGGCGCCGGTAGGCGTCAATCCAGTATTGGTGCATCTGGAAAAGGTTGTCGGTCTCATGTGGCCGCGCTCGCTCCCAGGCGAGGGTGGACCATGCTGCCTGCAGTTCGGCGAAAATAAGTCGCGCCCGATGCTGAAACTTGCCCCAGGAAAAACTTGGATTGTTTTTCTCAAATGCGGCGCGAATGTTTTCAAAGCCTGGTTGCACTACGCTCGGGTAATCAGTGCCAACCTCGGGAACATTTGACGTGAGCAATGGTCCCTTCGCTTCACGATGCAGTAACGTGCTCTGACGTACATACCATTGAAATTCCCCACTCGCGATCCGTACTCCACAAAATGCGCAGGCGCCTGTCGTGTCCTTTTGCAGGGCCGCGCCGCAACGCGGGCAGTGAAGCGCGGTGGCCTCGGCTGGCGGCGGTGACAACAGATCGCGCTGGCGTTCAAGATTCCAGCGCTCACGGAGGTAGTACGTCATCTCCCTGAGCTGGTTGTTTACATTCACCACTTCAGTGTAGTTTGCGTCGAACTCGAGGGTGATGTTCACTGTGGGGGTTTCCAGCCCGCGCACGGATACCACGTGCATGGCCCCAATTATTATCCCCTTCACTTCCTTGAGCCCCGGCGGGTTCAACTGAAGCAAAGCCTTCCGCGCAACATCACTGAGGTAGGGCGAGAGTTGATCCAACTCATTTGGCCCACGTCCCCGCGCGTGATGGGCCCGTGCGTAGAGTGTGTAAGCAAAATCAGTGAAGACGATTTCTGAGAAGTTGGGATCGAAACGTCTGAGTCGTTCAAACCCAGCTGCAACGTTTATTTGCTCGCCAGGGCTTGTGAGACCCAGATTTGATGAGGTTGAAGCGGCCGTAAAAGTTGTTGGTCCCTTTTTCCTTTTCCTTACGAAGTAGTAAATCACCGCGCAGATAACGATGATGTCGAGCGGTATGCCGATTAAGGGATACTCGATGGTCAGGTAAACCAGAAAGCGAATGATTTCGAAGACTATCCAGGCAATGGCGCCACCGTCGTCATCGCCGCCACCGCCTCCACCATAGCCCTGGCCGCCGCCCACGCGGGCCAACACTTCTATTGGATTGAGAAGCAACCAAGCGACCGTCAGCAAAGCGAATCCAGTGAAACGATCCACGAAAACACACGAAGCAGCACGAAAAGAAATCCTACTTCGTGTTGTTTCGTGTCCTTTCGTGGATCGTCTTGCTTGCAGAGACTCGCCGCCTCGGTTATTCCGCAAAACAATACTGAACCCCGACGAGTCGGGGTAGCGCTGGGTGCGAAGTGCAACGCTACATAAAGTTTCTGGGGTTACGTTTATTATCAAAGTAGCCTTAAGCATGCGGCGCTACCCCGACGAGTCGGGGTTCTGTAATAACCGTCACAAGTCGAAGCATGGCAGATCCGGTAGTTCATTTGGATTCTTTCCCGTGGCGGGAAGATGACACGCCAGCAAGGCGCCGAGCTTCGCCAATGCCTTTTGGAATGCCTCAGGATCGGCCTGCCTGCCCGCCTCGTGAAGTTCAAATAGTTCCTCGTTCCATTCCATTGCAGGAACTGCCTTGAGCACTCCCCGGTCGGCGATGAGCTCAAGCCGTCGTTCGAGGAGAGACAGATAAATCAACACGCCTGTCTCAGCGTCGGTGTTTGCAATTCCCGCTTCATAAAACATAGCCGCCGCGTGGGTTCGTACCGTTGCCTTGCGAAACTTCCTGGTCGTTAGCAGGCGTCGCAGCCAGTTGCTACGAGACGAAATGAGGAACCCAAGAAGAAATAAGAGGACGACGTCGATAAGCACCCAATATGGGTGAAACTCGACAGGCGAGAAGAGGAGAACGACTAAACCGGTGAATGCCAGAAGGGCGCCAAACAGGAAGTCAGCGTGCCGGTAAGCACCTGAGCGAGCGCGCACGATAAGGACCACCTCGGCATCGGTAGTCTGTTCAATTTCTTTTACGCAGGAAGTGAGTGCGTCGCGTGCGGAGTCGTCGAATCGGGCGTGGCTCATCTTATTGAGACTGGTCAGGTACGTTAGGAATCCAGAAGACCTGGCCGTCAACCTCAACGCTCTTCAAACCATTCTTCGGCAGATCTTTTTCTTTCAGGCCCAGGAAAGTGAAGTGAGGCAAGTCGCTCAAGACTGTTTGAAACCAGCCATGCTTCGCAAGTATCTCCCGCACACGCGGATCAAGAAACTCGTTTACGTCGAAAGCCAGCATGGCAATGTGCTGAGAAGTTCCAGGTGCGGCGATTGAATAAAGAATTGATTTGGAAAGATCTTTGCTGAAGTAGATGCCGTTTTTTTCGAGCTCGAGGACATGCGCGATCTGCACGTGAAGCGGCATACTCTTCAACCGCACGACTTGCTCTTCGTTAAGCCTGCCCTGGGCCAGCCAATAATCGAGGGCCGGCAGGAATCGCGTGTTCCATAATTCCAGGCTGTCCTGATAACCACGCCGGGCCGCTTCAGGACCATCACGCGGCGTAATGTCGAGACCTTCCTTCTGTGCTTCTTCACGGGCCTTGAGCAAGGCTTTCATCGCTTCCGGTTGCAGCTCAATGTCCGCGCCGGCAATTGTTTCAGTAATGTAGTCAGCGTCATCTTGAAATTTCTCTACCTGACTCTCACTTGTGAAGATGCAAACCGGCGGGATTTTAACTTTCTTGTCGGCGACGAAGATGGCGCCATAGTCTTCCAGTATCCGCCGGGCCACGGCATCTGACGGTGGACAAATGTTTTCGATCACCGTCTTTCGCTTCTTCAACGACTTACGCAAGACGTCATAAAACGAAGCCGACGGTTGGACGTCGTCAGGTCTGGTTAGATCAGTCATCAACTCTGGGTTCTTCTCAATGGTTTCGCCCAACGCCTTTGGTGGGCCCAGGCAAAGCCAGGTGCAGATCAGTAGAACTATTAGAAACTTACGACCGCGCGCCTTTCTAACCAAACCTTCACCACAACTTTCGGGATACGGGGCAGTAAACTGGGTGACTGTCGCGATGATAGTGTGGGCTTCTAGGGCCGGTCAAACAAGGAAACGTCGTGGGGTATCAGAAACTCTGTGGTGAGAACGCGGAGCGTTCTTCATTAGCACCGTGGCTTTAGCCCGGTGAAGTCGAGGGCGACCCATTAGATTAAAACCGTTTCTAACGGTTTCTGTTGAATTCAGGAAACCGTTGGAAACGGTTCACGACGTTGTCGTCGCCTATAGTCACCGGGCTAAGCCGCGGTGCGAATGAGCTCGCTCTGCGGTTCCACGAACTATCGCTGCTGAATCCGGTATTCCGATTGATCGCTTAGCGCGTTAGAATCAAAGTCGAGTCTCCCGCAACCAAGTGGCAGAAGTGAAACCAAACGATCTCTTGAACGAAATTCTCGCGGTCTATCGCAAACACGGCTGGCAAGTGCGCCGCCTACTCCTCACTCCGACAACTCGCGTTCAGCTGGAAATTTCTGCATTTCCAAACGACGTCAAACTGGAAGACGCGTCAATTGATGCGATGTGGTTTTCCCGCTCATCCCACGGCGGACGCGAAGCCTGGGAGCTGCGACTACTGGCCGAACAGCCTTACGCGCTTTTCGAAACGTTTGAAAAAGATGAAACGGAAGAACAGCGGGAAGAGAGGCGGCGTGAGTTAGAAGCCCGGATGCGGGACAGAGTACTGAGTACTGAGTGATGAGTGATGAGTAAGACCTATAACCCCTGTTCAGCTCCGCATTCAGCCCTCAGGACTCAGCACTATTACTTACCGCTCATCGTTCATCATTCTTCTTACGCTTTCCCCATCTTGAGAGGAATCTCGATGCGCTCTTCCCCTCGTAGCAGAACTACCTTGATCGTACTGTAGGGCACAGCCCGCCTGATCCTTGAGAGCAGCTCTTCACTGGTGCGAATCGGCACGCCGTCAAATTCAATCACTACGTCGCCTTCTTTGATGCCTGCCATGTCAGCCGGCATGCTGGGTGAAATTCTGTCCAGACGCACTCCAAACATCTTGGTGTTGGGAATAGGAACCCGCTCCGAGTCGCTCTCTTCGTATCCAAACAGACCTTTACCGATTGGACGAGTACGAAACTCTCTCTGCAAGCGATCAAACTCTTCCTTCGAGACAGGCGTCATCTTGGTCGTCTTCTGTTCTCCGTCGCGCACGTAGACAATCTCAAGCGTCTTGCCGATTGGCGTACTGCCCAGCAACTCCATCATCTCGTCATCGGTAGTGATCGGCTGCCCATCCACGCTGGTGATGATGTCTCCGCCAACGAGTCCGGCTTTGTCGGCCGGCGATCCCGGCGGCTCGACGTTGTCGAAGGTCACGCCTCCATCGGTAGTGTCGAAAGAATTGACCCCGGCGTACGCACGAGGCGGCGCCGGCGCCGTGACCCGAATATTTTGGCGAATTGGTCGGATGATGGCAGTAAATCCGGCGGCGACAACGAAGAAAATCAGCAACCCAAGAAACATCCATGTCATACCGCTCAAACGGCGCCGGCGTTTCTTTATCGGCCCGGCCGGGGCGGCTGCCATCGCGCCACCGGCGCCATAGGCGAATGCACTGTTACCGGGTGTAGCTCCCGCAGGTGCGTTCTGAAAACGAACTGTCTCGGTATACTCAGCCAGTCCTTCCCCAAGTCGAAAACCACAGTTGCGGCAGAACCGCAACTCTTTCGGCATCGGCATATGGCAGTTCCCACAGTTCGTAACTGCCGAATCCATTTCAGGCTTCATAGACATAAGATTTACGGTCCGTTATGGCCGAGCATTGAGCGAAACCACGTCCAAGCGATTAATACGCCAAATGGAGCTTTGCGGTTGCATTGCTTTCCATTGGCCCGTGTTTGTGCATATAGTAAGTCTGACGCCGTCTCCTGCAAAACCGCGCGGGCTTGTCGAGTCGACGCGGACAACAGCTGAAGTTAAAGGTCCAGCCTCTGTTTACAAACCCGTCTTGCGTTGGATCATAAACTGCGGGTCGTCACCGTGGATCATGGCACGGCTGATGCTCTACAAAGGCGATTTCGACGGTTATCTGACGCAAGGCACTTTGAACCGGTGCCGAGTGACAAGCTTTAAAAATTCATCCGCTCGCGGGCCTGAAGGGAAACTACAAACTTGGAAGTCACTAAAGCACTAGCAGCGCTACAACCCCTCTACGGCAAAGATAATATAGAGGTCGTCATGGTTGATGGCCGCCGTGTCCGCGGCATCGTGCGTAGCATGAAAACGACCCAGGCACTCACCACTCCCAGCGTCAAGATAGAGTGCGCGAACGGTGAACTCATTAAAATTCCTTTTCCCAACATTGCTGAAATCAAAGATCACAATGGCCAATGATTTGGCCGCGATGCGCATCTGGACTCCCCGCCATTTCCGGTTACCTGCTATTCTTTCCCCCCTATATCGCGTATAGTACGCCGTTTTAGTTTTCGGGTAACCGAAACGTTTAGGAGATTTAAGAAAGTTGTCTTTAACCATTGAAGAATTCGGTGGACGGCTCGCAAGTGTATGGTCTGAGCTCCGTCCAACAACTCGCGGCATAGTCGAGCGTGCGTTGCAGGCAGCTAACAATCCCCCGGCCCAACCTCGCAGTAACCCGAGTCCCTCCAACGCGCCTTACGATGCCCGGGCCGATCACGAATTGAGCCTGCTGCTAACCGCGCTGGACGAACGCGCCTCGGAAACCGTCAAGTCCCTCGAGATCGCCCAACATTCTGTTCAATTACGTCACATTGCAGACACGTGTGCTGCGGTCCTGCAGGAAAAGACCCGGTCTGCGGAAGTGTTTACCCAGCTCGTCGAGCGAGCCGACACGCAGCGTGACTACGCGCGCATTGATGCGCTCGCAGATGCGTTGGTCCAGTTTGCGCCCAGCGAGATTTGCGAACTGGCACGCTCGCAAAACGTCGTGGTCCGTGCGCTCGCAAATGAAACCCTCGCCCAGTTTCCTACCTCCATGTTGATTGGGTTATTGAGTGACCCGGTGGATTCAGAGATTGCTCGCGACGCCCTTCGTCGACAGGTAGTTGACTATGGTTCGGAAGAAGCGCGGCAAATCGTAAACGCCCTGGACCAGATGAACCTCAACCAGGACGACTTGTAAAACTAGCCGCCAAGACGCCAAGAACGCAAAGTGTTACGACAACACTACTCGCCTTATTCTTTCCTTCAGAACCGGAACGTTGAAATTGATTAATAAACCAAGCGCGCGATTTGTCATCCTCAGGTATGAGATCATTTGAGCTAAGTGAATCGGCGCCAGCTTCTCCACAGCTTTTAGCTCTACTATGAGACGGTCTCCTACTATGAGATCCAACCTGCCTTTTCCGACTGGTCGCCCTTTGTAAGCAATGCCCACGCGCGATTGAGTTCTGAATGGTATATCTCTTAATTCAAACTCAATACATATTGCGTTTTCATAAACACCTTCCAAAAGCCCAGGGCCCAACTGGCGATGCACTTCGATTGCAGCCCCAATCACTTGATGGGCCAGCCGATCAAGCTCTTGATCGGGTTCTTTAGGACCAGACTTGAGAAGATTAGCGATGAAGTCCCCTGGCGAATCCACACAAACCTCCTACATGGAGCACGTCGACTCGACGTCCTCATTGCTTGGTTTAGCGGAGTTCTAACAGGGTGAAAAAGCGGACCGTCTCTTTTGCTGCTCATCCTTGGCGCTCTTGGCGCCTTGGCGGCTAAGCTCTTACAGCTCCAATTTCATGCAGCCGCGCGACCACCTGATCGATCAGCCAATTTGGAGTTGAGGCCCCGGCAGTTACGCCCACACGCTTGACAGCGCTCAGATCACCGGGATTGATTTCGGCGGGTGTTTCGATGAGGAAACTCTGCTGGCATTGTTCCTGGCAAACGGCCAGCAGCTTGACGCTGTTTGAGGAGTGCCGTCCACCAATCACATAGAAAACATCAACTTGTCCGGCCAATGCGCGCGCCGCATCCTGCCGGTCGCGCGTGGCAGAACAGATTGTGTTAACAACTTGCGGCTCAGCGTCGGCTTTCGCCCGCACTGCTTCCGCAACTTCTAAAAACGTCTTCAGCTTAATAGTTGTTTGAGAGACAACCAGGGGCGACCGCAGTGTTGGTAGCGAACTTACCTCGCTGGCATCACGCACAACGTAAGTATTGTCAGGCGCGTAACCAACCACTCCAATCATCTCCGGATGGTCAGGATTGCCTGCAACGACGACGTCTCGGCCATCTTTGGCGGCCCGCTCCGCAAGATGCTGTACGCGCGTGACGAATGGACAGGTCGCGTCAATAACTTTCGCGGCACGGCCTTCCAAATCCCTTTGGACCTGCGGTGTAACGCCGTGAGCCCGAATTACTGCGATAGTATCGCCGTCGGCTTCCGCCGGCTCATCGATCGTCGACACTCCCAGGTCACCAAGCCGTTCCATTTCCTGGGCATTGTGAATCAATGGCCCGAGCGAGCGAATAGGACGGACACCTTCTTCAAGCGCGTCTTCAACCATTTCGACTGCACGCTCAACGCCAAAACAAAACCCAAATTCGTCAGCTAGTAAGACTTCCATGTATTTTCGCGATAGGGCCACGCAATCTCTTGAAATTGCGGGCCCTCTTAAATTCAATCGTGGTTTAACTCTTAACTGATTGGCTCAGGTGCGTCAGGGGTGTCGTCGGCCTTACAGCTTTCCCATTTTTGCTTCCACTCTTCGCGCACTCTATCGCCGCCAGCCACTCTCGCTTCTACCCACTCGATGTCTTTGTCAATCAAAGTACGAATCGTGGTCAAAAACGATTTCTTAAGATCGCCCAAATTGTGCGCCACGTCCTTTGGCAGCACAGCGTATGAAGCATCGCCCAAATACCGCATAGCGTCGCAAAGGTCATTTACGACGTTCTGGCAGGTTTCCTTCGCTTCCGTCATGATCGATAACCCTCCAAATCCCTTAAAACATTTGCTCACCGGGGAGTTTCAAGTGGTGGCTCATTCTAACATCAACTACTTTACGTCCGCACGGCGCGCATCGTTCCATGTGGATTCCTATACACTTACGGCCTACTTACTGTTCCGGGTTCCGGGCCTCAAACTGTGGTGTCAATGTATCGGAAGTCCCTACGGTATCTGCCGCTTTGGCGCATCATCATTACGAAGCGGCCCTCTGGAACCCGGTTGGCAACGCAGGGACAGACGTAGATCCCGCTTGGCGGCCGGGCTCAGCCCTGCAATTGAAGGTGGCTCCTCCCTGCAGACTCGGCTGAGGAGTTCCCCCAAGACTTCAGCCGTCATGCACGAGCCGTACTCAGGGCAAAACTGGGAGTCGCCCGGCGGCCTTCGCTTATCGAGAAAAGCCTTCAGAGGTACGCCGTTTTCATTCTTTAGCGTCTCGGGGGGGAGACCATACTGATGCCGCGTTTTGTCGTACGTCGATTGAAGGAACTCCCGAGTCGCCTCATCTGGGACCGTTCTTTGTTCCACTCGAACGCTATCGAGCATTCCACGGTAATATTTTTCTAACCCCTGCCTCTCATTCGCCGGCATCTTAACCATAAGCGCCATCGCCCCTTGCGCACTGTTGTGAAGCTCAATAACTCGACGGGAGGAGTAGTTTCCCGAGCCGCTTTCCTGAGTCCGCGAAATGGTATGAGTGGTCGAGCCGGAAAGACCCTTCAACTCTGGGAAGAGTATCTGCTGCTCGGGAATATATCTCACTTCGATTGGCCTGTTATTTTTTGTGAAGGGCACCGAGTAATAGCCTTTTTCATTAGTCTCACCTTGAGCCGATTTACCATCAGCGTAAAACACGATCACTTTGACTCTTACCATAGGTGTTGTGGCGTCCGCCGAGTAGACATAGCCCTCAACCTTTGCTGTTTCGGCGACCGCACGACTCCAGGTAACACATAGAAGGCCGACCAACAGTGAAACTATCACTACAAAAAGTAGCTTGCTCAGTCGCATAAGGTTCCTCCTTCACTGCAGTTGAGTGCTGAAATAATCCTTGATGGCTCCCCCCGACAAGGTTTGGGCAGACTGAGGTATGACAAGCACGACCATCAATAACCTCTCGCCCGCGTTGCAGTCGCCGACTTTAAACTTAATGACGCCTGGCAACGATTCGTGCGGAAGGATGGGTTCGTAGGTAACACGTCCCTCCACCTTTGTCTGGCGGAAAAGGCGCGCATTGATCCGCCAATTGTTCAATCGCGGCTGCACGCTGAAGCCGAATCCCAGTGTGGGCTTGGGAAACTCACGAACCACTATGCCCAATGGCGGATCATCGGTCATCCCCGTTGGTTTTCCTGCCACGCCGTAACCACTCAGCAATCTCACATAGTCTGCTAAGAAAACTGGGGCTTCGCTATCTGGCGAGAATTCGATCTCTAACAGCTTTTCTTTCTCCACCGTCCCTGGTTGCGGCGTGGGTGAACTGGTTGCAGAGGGAGGCAGTAGGGCTGCTCTTAACCAGTCTGACTTCATCAAAGCGCCGACGGCGAAGATGACCCCGGCAACCAGGCCAAGGCAAAAGCCAACAAAAATGGCAGGTCCATACTTGTCTTCGAGCTTGATAACGCGATCGGGCATTAAGTTCTTGATCGCATCACCTAAGGCTGCCGACATTCTTCGTCGGGCGGGCGCTGAAGCGACATTTGATTTAGATGGCAATTCTTCAGCGGATGCGACATCCGGAGTCGGCGAGACTTGAGATAGCGAGTCTTGCGCGGCGCTTGTATCAGACTGATCAGGCATCGACAACCTCGGTGAATCGGGTGGGAACTTCCTTTTTCGGAAGTGAGGTTAGACGGAAAAGAGCCTATTACTTGTGTGACGGCCTCGAACAATATTCCATTACTAAATCCAAGTCAATAATTTGAGAGTTGTTGCTCGGATGACCTGATCCAGGTCCTCAACGAAAGCGTCGAACGTAAGATTGTTACGTTCCAATCAGACAGCCCATTGCCGCGTTCGTCGTAACGGATGAAGGAATGATCGCGCGCAAACTCCGCCAGCATGTGACGCCATATTGGGCTCTGCCAATCAAACTCCAGGTGACTAAGCCACGTAGCTGCTTTAACGAGCGGAGGTCCTTCACCGACTGTGGCATAAGCGATACGGACGTTGTCGTCAGTCGTACAAAAATGGATTTGCTGTTCCATCTCAAGTTCAATGTCCGACATGCTTCAGCTTGGTCCACGTGGTGCACGTTAGTAATCAACTTCACCCAATCGGAAACGGGACGCTGCACGCGTCCGTCGATGCAAGTGATCGCAGTGGCAAATCTTTCGTTCGAGGTGGACATCGATTCGTGAGTAGCTTTAACCGATTGGTGCCAGGAAGATAACAGTTTCGCGGAACCGAAGGTGTATCGAGATGAGCGCTTATCCTGGATCAAAGGTCCAGGCGAGCGAAATAAAAAAGACCCGCCTAAGATTCCAAACCGATTGCTCGGGCGACAGTTGGCCACATCGTCTCGGCCCATAGCTCATAACCCTGATCCGATGGATGAAACCCGTCCGCGGAAAAGTATTCAGGATGCGACGGCAGCTGTTCCTGTGTGATGGTATAGACGTCAAACACTGTTACGCCATGTCGTAAAGCAACCTCTTCGAGCTTTTGGTTATACCTGACAATCAGCTGTTGATATTCCCTACGCATGGACTCGGGGATTCGTGGCGCGGTTGAGATCTCGGGAATGTTAGTTACGACAATCGTCGCCGTAGTCTTGCTCTTGAGAGTAGTCAGTATCTGATCATAGTTTTGGGAAAATCTTTCCAAACTCATACCGTGACCAATGTCGTTAATCCCAATGCCAAGGGTGATGAAATTAGGCTGCCCACTGACGCCGCGGTCTAACTGCTCTCGCAACACATCCGAGGTAGTCGCTCCGCTAACACAAAGATTCGTTAATTTCGATTCCGGTCTGAGAGCGAGAATTCGGCGAAACAGGCGCGCAACATAACCGCCTTGTCGCGCGCCGACGCCCGCGCCAGTCGAGTCCCCAAGAGCTAGATAGTTTATTGGCCCGGTGATCACAGTGTTTGAACCTGAAGATGTTGGTGGCATGGGTTGCAGTTTCGCCGGTTGGTCATTGGTTTGTGCTTCTTGCTGTGAACATCCAGAGCTGCCTCCGGCTACCAGAAGCAAAGTCACCAGCGCTATCCAGCCCCTTATCCCTGTCCGCAGCTGTTGCATCTCGATCTCCGTCGCTTGAGAAGTTTAATTTATACTAGCAGCGACAAAGGAACTCTGTAATAACCTGGTCGAGTTTATGCAACTGTAGTGGTGACAGCGAGTGTATGCAATGGGTCAACGAAATCGAAACAGTTAAAAGGAAGGTGTGCTGATGGCTTTGATACGCGCAGTTGTTCTTGTCGGGTTACTGACTACGATCACTGGCAGTGCCCTGGCGCAGCGGCCTGGACCGCAGTTTCGCAGGGAACTTGCATGCGAACCTTTTGAGCCCCGAACCAAGCTGGAGGCAGTCGAGTCCAGATACGAGAAGATCCTGTTCAAGGGTTTTACTCAGGTGGAAACTCTCATCGCTCGCGGTGTTGCGATTCGCATCGATGCTGTCGAGATGAAAGATAGCTCTTCCCCCTTGCGGGCCACGGGTTTAGTCATCTCCTTACGGCAGCCAGGAGGTGGACCGAATGACCCCCAACCGCGACAGAACAGGTCTTACATTGATTACGAGGAAATCGATCCGTTGTTAAAGGCGATGGAGTCGGTGGCTCGAGTAAACGAATCTGTAACAAAGCTCGCCAGCTTCGAAGCTCGCTATCGCACTGTAGGTGATTTAGAAGTGGTCGTTTTTCGGCAAGGCCGTGCCAGCGGTACGGCGGCTTCAGTATCGAGCGGAATATGCGACAAGGTTACGGCACTAATGACGCTTGATGAGTTGGAAACGTTGAGAGCGCATATCATCGAAGCCAAAACAAGGCTCGACGAACTTAAGTAGCGGCTTGGGTGGGGGAGTTAACTGTAAGGGTGGCACTCCGTCGCCACCCCTTTCGTTATTAGCGCGACGATTGAGGAACCGAACGAGGGGCGGCGGGGAGTGCCGCCCCTACAAACAGGAGCGCCGCCTCGTCCGATGGACCAGGCGGCGCTTTCTTTAACTATTTCAGATTCAGATTAGAGACCGACCGGACTGACTATTACAGCTACCTGGCTCAGATTGAATACCTGCTTGGCCTCCGCGGGGGTTACTACCGGATGGTAGGTCTTGCCGTAGTTGGCCACGATTTTCTTCACGTAGTTTTGCGTTTCGTTGTAAGGGGGAATTCCTTTGTATTTTTCGACCGCGCCTTCGCCAGCGTTGTAACCCGCAAGTGCAAGGGTAACGTCGCCATTAAATCTTTTCAGTAGCCACTTCAAATACTTTGTTCCAGCTTCAACGTTTGACGCGGCGTCATACGGATCTTTGTTGCCAAATCTCTTCGCGGTGGCTGGCATTAACTGCATCAGCCCTTGAGCGCCGGCGTGTGAAATCGCCTGGTTCTTATAACGCGATTCCTGCTTGATGACGGCGTGAATAAAGCGTGGATCCACTCCTGTGCGTTCGCCTGCGCGATAGATGATCCAATCGAGATCACAATCGCCCGAGACGGGGATATCTGCCGGGATTGTTTCAATGTAGGCGCGGGAGGTAGCCGCGGGTGCCATCGCTGGACTGAAGAAGAAACCGGTGAAGTTCGTCAGAAAGAAAAGGGAAATAATTGCAAAGGGGCCAAACTTGACAGCATGCAAACGGGGCAACTTTCGGGGAAACGTCATAATTTTGTTCTCCATGTGAGCGATGGTCCAGGACCACCAAGATTACTGTTTACCGGGATCGCGCGGGGAACTTATGCGCTTATCTTCCCTGGCTATAATCGCTACGCATGGCCAACCGATATCAAAGAACTTTGCAACGTCCTGTTATCGCGACCGAGACTAAGATGGAGATTTCATTGCGGTGGTTGCTGCATTTTCATTGTTCTGCGGGGTCGATGTGACGTACCTAAACGGGCCGCGCTTTGTTGCAGAGGGGTACAGCACATCGTTCAAATTGAAGGAGGAACCCGGTCCATGAAAACACGTTTGCAATCTCCGGAAAGGTTCCAAACAAAGTCGAATGAACTGGTTCGCGGATGCGGTATCAGAACCGAGCGTAGTAGCGACCGGGTTACCGTTGTTAGGAGAAACCGAGGGTTTCACTGTCAACCATCGCCTTCGTAAATGAGCGTCGACCCTGTCGCTACCACCACCCCAAGCGGGCTGCCCGCTTGGGGTCCCCGGTACGCTTCCGGTTCTGATTTATTCGGCTTCGCGACTTTTGTACAACGCCGACCGTAAGCCATGTTTTCAATTCAGGCGCGACCGGCAACTTCTCCGGTCTGCGTGTTCACTCGGACCACCTCACCATCCTTGATAAACAGTGGTACTCGCACCGTCAGCCCGGTTTCCAAAGTTGCCTGCTTGCTTGCCCCGCCGGCGGCCGTGTCGCCTCGGAGGCCTGGCTCACTGGAGACAACTGCGAGTTCCACGTATTGCGGAAGTTGCAGTGAAACTGGCGCGCCGTTGTACTTCAGAACCTGCAACGACACACCCTCTTTAAGATAACCGCGATCGGCATCGACCGCTTCCGCTCCAAAGGTAAACTGCTCGTAGCTCTTCTCATCCATGAAATGAAATCCGTGGCCATCGTTGTATAGGAAAGACGCCGGGGACAGTTCAATGTCGGGCTCGACGAACTTCTCACTGGAACGAAAACTTTTTTCTATGACTGCGCCACTCAACAATTGGCGCAGCCGAGTGCGCACCATCGTCGCCGCGCCTCGCGCTGTCGGCGAAGCAAAAAAGACTTCAAGGACCACGTAGGGCTGCCCGTCAACGGTGATCAGTAGTTTACGTTTTAGGTCGTTGGCTGTAATCAATGCCATTCAATTAACTCCCCTTAAAATTTGACGACTATCGTACAGGCTCGCGTAGAACAGCGTCAGCAGCGACCGAAGCCGTTTGGGCAGCTTGAGGATGCGACCTTCTTAGACCTGCGATTTGTAGTAACGCCTCACCTGTTCGCGACAACATTCTGAATAAGTCACCTTCTTCTGCCCGCGTCTCATGAACTAGTTCGGACCATTCCATTCCCCCAGCCCAACGTGCGGCGGCGGCGGCCGCAGAAAAATTCAACTCCGGGGCAGGCTCGATCCCAAACTTCCATTCCTCGGTCGCAACTTTAAATCCCACCTCTTCAAACTGCGCCAGCGCCTGCACGAGAGCGTCTTCCAACTCGAGTTCACCGTAGTCTCTATCAGCGTCTGCAGTAAGCGCGGCGACTACCCCAGCCAGCCGATCAAACGCCAGTGAGTTGAACAGACCGTTCTCGAGGGCTTCACCAACCAGGAGAGGCCGATCGATGTGAAGGTCTGCCAGCCACCGGCCCCGCTCGGTTACTTTCTCCGCTTCGAAATCAATATAACCAAACACCGAAAGCACACGCGCACGCTGTTCGAATGGTTCCCAGACTTCTTCCCGCAAGCGCTCGATTCTGCGCGTCGCATACTCGTACTCTTCAGCGTCTTTCAGCGATGCCCAGAGCGCTTCCGTACATCTCTGTTTTTCTTCCGGACTGAAATGTGTCGGCACAACCTCGTCAATACGATCGTCAATTAGATTAAGTGCATCGACCTCTTCAGCACGAGCATCGCGCAAACGCGGCTCAGAAATCACAATCTCCTTACCCCGCCGCCGAACGTCTTCAAAGGCTTCCTCGATAAACTCTTCTTTCAACCGGTAAGTGGGTTCGTAGACCCGTCCTATTCTCTCCAGGGCAAAACTGGCGTGACGTCCATCTTCGCGGATTCCACGAATGTTTCCTTCGCGTTTCTCCGTGATTAGGATGAGCCGGCGCCCGCTACGGCCAACGCCGACCACACGACCCGGCTGTACCACGTCGTCCAACCAGCGATGGAAGACTTCGGCGCGTGTTTGCGGCTGTGCCTGCTGAAGCTGTGTCCGCGAGCTGATCAGTCGTTCAAAACCAGTCACAGCTGATACCGGTAAACTGCAGGCTGCTTCCTTAAGCTGCTCCTCGATTCGCTGCTGAGATTCGCGCTGCTCCTTTTCAAGTCGCGTGATCTGGAGGGCAGCATCACGATAAGCAAAGCTCTTCTCGGCAATTTCTCTCACTTGGGCGAAGTTGCCGTAGGCATCAAGCAAATTCAGAAGCGTGGTGTAGGTCGCACGAAACTGACTTACCAAAGGGTCAGGAGGCGACTTTAACAGCGCTGCGATTCTCTCTGGATCCTGATGCAGGCCGGGAGCGACGACCACGAAGCCCACGTTATCGCGTCCGCGCCTGCCGGCGCGACCGGTCATCTGTTGCAGTTCTGAAGCGGAGAGCGGCCGCCAGCCCTGGCCGGTTCGCGAATCTGCCACCGTCAGGACCACGGTACGCGCGGGAAAATCGACACCCGCCGCAACTGTCGCGGTAGCAAAAATTGCATCCAGCAAACCGTCGCTCATCAACTTTTCAATCACCAGCTTCCAGGCGGGAATGTGTCCCGCGTGATGCGAAGCGACGCCGCCTCTGATGATCGTATCCCAATGACGATGCCCGCGAATTTCCGGATACTGCTCCACGAAGGTCCGCATTAGATCCCGCCGCGTCTCCCTGCGTTGATCAGTTGGCCCTCGACGCATCAAAGCAGATTCGGAAGCAGCTTGATCGCACCGCCGCCGCGTAGGAAGAAACACAATGGCCGGTAGAAGGTTGTATGACTCGAGCGCCGACAATAGAGTGGCTGGCGGCAACTCGGGCATGTGGAGTTTCATGCGGCTACTTCCGGCGTTTGAAATGGTTCTCCGAATAGACAGCGAATTCTTTACCTGGAGCGGCCAACTCAAACACTTCGATAAATTCGTCGTCGTTCAGGATTTTGTAAGTTTCCCTGGCCCTATAACCCGAGGGAACATTCTCAAGACTCTCAGATGTAAATACCAACGTCTTCCCATCCGAAGCAATCGTCTCGGATCGGTATTGAATCACAAAGCTTTCCACATGAAATTGCCTCAGCAGGTAAAGCTTTCGTCCCCGATCGAAACTTAAGAATCCCCAATCTTCGTGTGTCTCGCCTTTCGGGTTCTTTTCCTGAGGTTGATAAACCGACTTATGGTTGACGCTAATGAATTTGTTTCGAAGGACAAACTTGTATTCTCGTTCGAGTTGAGAAACGCCAGGTTCACCCTTGCCGCTTCCGGTCCAGGTTCCGAGAAAATACTGGAACGGCTGCCACACGTCCGGTTTCGGAGTCTCTTGACCTGCGGCCAAACACGGGATGAATAGTATCGACAGGAATATCCGTCGCATCATGCTTACTTACCTCCGGCGGCTAAGAGGGATCTCCTTGGAGCCTTTAGCGAAAATATCTTCTCCTGTGACCACGTCCCGCTTCTCGTCGTTCTTCACGCGCGCGCTCTCCAAGCGCCTCGATCTCAGGATTCAATCTTCCGTTATCACCTTGCAAGGGCAGAAGTCGTTTATCAGGCAACAGCATCGCTGCGCGCAGTGGTACCGGTCGTGCCCCCGGACGTCCTACGACTCCGCAATGCACGCCGCGCACTTCTTCGATCCACGAAGCAAACTCCTTCGCGTTTCCAATCGTCGCCGACAGCAACAGCAATCGAATGCGTGCTGGTGTCAGAATGATCGCTTCTTCCCAAACATGTCCACGATCCTCATCAGCGAGATAGTGGGCCTCGTCTAGTACGACCAGGTCGGCGTTGACGTCGCTTCCGCCACGAAGCGAATCGAACAGTTGATTGCGATAGATTTCAGTGGTGCCGACGATCAGTGGAGCGTTGGTATTCTCTTTTCGATCGCCGGTGAGTATTCCAACATTTGCTTGTCCAAACTCATCGGCAAACTCCTGATACTTGGAGTTTGTCAGGGCCTTGAGAGGCGTGGTGTACCATGCGCGACGGCCCGCTGCCAACAAACGGCGAATTTCCTCGCGCGCAATCCAGGTCTTGCCGCTCCCGGTGGGCGCGGTCACAAGTACATCTTCAAATTCGAGCGCGGCGAGTGCTTCAAGTTGAAACGGATCGGGTTTGAAGGGAAGGCCGCGAGGCGTGCCGATTCCTTCCAGCAGCTTTCTCACCTCACGCGAGTGAGGAGCCAGCTTGGCCGCACCGCCGGTGATCGGCTCGTTGGGTTTTCGCGTGATCCGCGAATCCCGATCGTTTTTCCCCGCCGTGTCGCGACGCTTGCCTCCGCGCCGGGACCTTCCTCTTTCAGATGAGCGCATTTGGCCTACATCTTAACCCTTTTTGCGCCTGACATCCGTCTGCGATGAAAACCCCATACTTTGAGCAACTGCCAGCCAAAGTGCTAACGTATACGCATGCCAGCAACTTGTCGCCGCTCGCAACGGTTCGCAGGTTGAGCGCGTCTAAGATCAGGAACATTGGTTAAGTTAAGGGCGTTGTAATAGAAGGAAATGACTGAACTTTTTAAAGGTTTCGAGGTTAATTGGGAACCCCGTGGGCTGTCGGTGATGAAATTGGTGGCCTGGTCGGTGCTGGTTCACGTTCTGTCGATCGCTATTCTTATGCATGTTCCGGCTGTTCGGAACGTGCTCAGCATCGCCGGGCTCGTCGCCGACACGACATTTGTCGACAAGGATTACGAACGAACCCAGATTGGTGACGACGTTCAGTTTGTCCAACTCTCCAACGCGAAATTTCGTTATCCGGACGGTTACTGGGCGATGGATGGACAGCCCGGCTTGGTAATGCCGCCTCCGGTGTTGCCGCCTCCGCCGTCACAAATAATCGTTCAATCGCAACCGACAGGACCCGTGCAGGCGCCCACGCCTGCGTTGCCGGTAGCCTCCGCCACGCCAGCGCCTCTGGTTGCAATATCGCCCACCCCCAGCGCAACAGGAACGCCGACGCAGGCCGTTGCGCAGGCGAATGCGAGTCCGAGCCCGAGCGGCGACGCAAAGACGGACAAGGCTCAGACCGAGTTGGACAAGGTCGCGAAAGACAACAACCTGACCCTTCCCAAGGAAGGCGAGATCAATAAAAAAGCGCTAAAAGATTTCGCGGCTTACGCCAACGATTTAAAGAACCAGGGGAAGCTGGACTTGAACAAGCCCTTCGAGATTGTGATCGAAGCCGAGCTGGATGGGCAGGGAAAACTAAAGGACCCGAAGTTTACCAAGAAGGAGGGCGACCCAAATCTCGTCGACCTCTTTGGTCGCATGGTTGGGGCACTAAACGACAGCGGGTTTCTCGTCTATCTGAAACCGATCGATAACGACAATCCGGGCACCAAAGTAGTCTTCACAATCAAGCAGGGTGAAACCGAAGTACTGGCCTCCGTGGAATCGGAAGTTTCATCGGACAACAGTGCGCGTTTGCTGGCGAAGGGATTTAATGCTGCCCTGGTTATTGGCGCTGAATCGCGGGCGGGCAAAGACGAGGAGGTGTTGCTACGAAACACCAGCGCAGAGCCTAACGGAAAGAAAATCATTTTCAACTTTACTATGCCGCGGCAAGCGATGGTCGACTTCATAAAGAAGCAACTAGCGGCGGGTTGAGGCCATTTGTGACCGCTTGCCCGCGTCTGCCCACTCAACTAAAATCAACCAGTAAACATTAAGAAATCGAAGATAGTTTTTCAGAGAAAAGATCAAAATAACGTATGAGTTTCGATAAATTACTAACTAAAGTATTCGGTAGCAGTAACCAACGCTTCCTCAAGACAGTCCAGCCTCTTATTGAACAAATCAATGCGCTCGAGCCGGAGATTAAAAAGCTGTCTGACGAACAGCTACGCGCCCGCACGGCAGAATTCAAAGAGCGAATGCAACGTGAGGTTGCAGGCATAACGGACAAAGACGAACTTAAGCGGCGCGAACGGGAAGTGCTGGACGAGATTCTGCCTGAGGCCTTTGCCGTGGTACGTGAAGCCAGCGTACGCACAACAGGAATGCGTCACTTCGACGTGCAGCTGATAGGCGGCATGGTTCTACACCAGGGCAAAATTGCTGAGATGCGGACTGGCGAAGGCAAAACGCTGGTAGCGACATTGCCGTCATATCTCAATGCACTTACCGGCCGAGGGGGCGTTCACGTTATCACCGTCAACGATTATCTCGCCTCGCGCGACGCTGAGTGGATGGGTCAGATTCACCGCTTCCTGGGACTTGAAGTCGGTTGCATTCAAAACGACATGGACGACTTCGAGCGGCAGACAGCTTACGCCGCTGACATCACCTACGGCACCAACAACGAGTTCGGGTTTGATTACCTGCGCGACAACATGAAGTTTGACCTCGCTACGTGCGTGCAGCGAGGCCACTATTTCGCCGTCGTCGACGAGGTTGACTCTATCCTGATCGACGAGGCGCGTACGCCTTTGATCATCTCGGGTCCATCGGATGAGGCGACTGACAAATACTACAAAGCCGATGCGATCATTCCGCAGTTGCGCAAGGGCGAAGATATTGACGGGAAGAAAACTGGCGACTACGTGGTTGACGAAAAACAGCACACGGCAGTTTTGACCGAAGAGGGTGTCGACAAGGCCGAGCGGCTGCTTGGTGTGGGAAATCTTTACGATCCCTCAAACATGGAACTGCTTCACTGCGTGGAGCAGGCGCTCAAAGCTCACACGCTTTACCGGCTCGATCATCAGTATGTTGTCCAGGAAGGCGAAGTTATCATCGTCGACGATTTCACCGGACGATTGATGAAGGGCCGTCGCTGGTCAGACGGTCTGCACCAGGCAGTTGAAGCTAAAGAGGGAGTGAAGATTGAAAAAGAGAATCAAACTCTAGCCACGATCACTCTGCAAAATTACTTCCGCCTTTACGAAAAACTTTCGGGCATGACCGGTACCGCCGAAACCGAAGCGGCCGAGTTTCACACCACATACAAGCTGGAAGTCATAGTAATCCCCACACACCAGCCCATGGTTAGGAAAGATTTTTCGGATGTCATCTACCGCACCCTTCCTGAAAAATGGGACGCAGTCATTGAAGAAATAAAGGAGCGCCACGACCGGGGCCAGCCTACACTGGTCGGAACCGTCTCAGTCGAAAACTCTGAACTAATCGCTCGCCGCCTTCAACGTGATGCCGTTCCCCACAACGTTCTTAACGCAAAGTATCACGAGCGGGAAGCGGAGATCGTGGCCCAAGCCGGACGTAAAGGCGCGGTCACAATTGCCACCAACATGGCAGGCCGAGGTACTGACATTTTGCTGGGCGGAAATCCGGATTTTATGACCCGTGAGTTCCTTAAAAAGGAAGAAGTCGATCCTGACGAGGCTACGGAGCAGCAGTGGTCTGAGGCTTTTGCGCGCGCGAAGCGGATCGTGGAAGAAGAGCACAAGGAAGTCGTGGGTCTTGGTGGTCTCCACATCCTGGGAACTGAGCGCCACGAATCACGCCGCATCGACAATCAGCTTCGCGGCCGCGCTGGACGCCAGGGCGATCCGGGAACATCACGCTTCTTCCTCTCTCTCGAAGACGATCTGATGCGCATCTTTGCGGGTGATAAGGTTAAGGCCCTGATGCAGCGCCTCGGCATGGAAGAGGGCGTGGCCATCGAATCGAAGATGGTTTCCAAACGGATTGAATCGGCGCAGAAGTCGGTTGAAGGGCGAAACTTCGAATCGCGCAAACATTTGCTTGAATACGACGACGTCATGAACAAGCAGCGCGAGACGATCTATGGCTTGCGTCGCCAGTTAATGGAAGAGCCTGACCAGCGGGATTACCTGATGGGCGATCCGCCGGCAGCGGGTGTCGCGTATGACCTGCTCTCCGACCTTACCAATCAATATCTCAAGCCGGACGTATCTCCGGAAGATTGGGACGTTGAAAACTACACGATTCAGATCAAGACGATTTACGACTTCGATGCCCACTCAGAAAAGATTAACTTTCAGAACCTGACAACTCAGGAAGTGATTGACACCATTTGGGAAAAGCTCAAGGTCAGGTATGCGCACAAAGAGCAACAAATTGGACCCGAAGCGATGCGCACCTATGAGCGCATCATCATGCTCAACATCATCGATGCGCAGTGGAAAGACCACTTGCTGTCGCTGGATCACCTGAAACAAGGCATCGGACTGGTCGGATACGGACAGAAGGATCCTCTGGTTGAATATAAGAAACAGAGTTTTGATATGTTTCAGCAGATGCTGGATCGAATCGACACCACCACCATCCGATCGCTGTTCAACCTGCAGGTCGTTGCAGAACAACCACCCGAGACGCTTCAACAGCGACGTTTGCCTCGACGTTCATCTTCGTTCACTTTCACCGGACCTAACCAGGGTGCTGCCGCGGCGGGTGAAGAGGATGGTAAGGTTAAGACGGTGGTGCGCGATCAACCTAAGGTGGGTCGTAATGAGCCTTGCCCGTGTGGCTCGGGGAAAAAATATAAGAAGTGTCACGGCGTGTAGTTGGTTTCAATCAAGGGGGATTACTGATGGGTTGCTGTTCGCTACCGCCTTTACCGGGCGCGATGCGCAGTTCGAATCTTTCCAACCTTGCTCTGATCGAGCTTACCATCTCCGCGACGATCCAGATTTGTTCTGACGTTTAAGCCGGTTTGAAGGAAAACCGGCTTCGCCCTATCGGTCCGAATGAATATCAAGTCAACCAATTCCACCGTGCTTGCCATCCTGGATGGCTCAGCTCCAGCACAAGCACGGCTGGCGGCCGCGAGCGGACTCCTGCCCCTTCCGCAAGCCGATTTACTTGAGCTACTCGTTGCCCTTCAACACGAAAAAGATCCGGAGATTGCCGAAGCCGCAGTCGAGACCCTGAATTCTCAGTCGCCGGAAGATTTCCTGGCGTCGGCCAGGAGCGATGATACTGCCCCCGCTGTTTTGAATTATCTTGCAACCTCTGACAACGGCGACCGCGCGACTCAAGAAGCAGTAATTCTCAACCGCAATACTCCCGATCAAGCTATCGCTGACCTTGCATCGACAAGCTCCGATGGCAGCCTGCTGGAGTTGATCTCAATCAATCAACAACGGTTGGTACGGTTCCCAAAGATTATCGAAGCGATCCTCGCCAACTCCGCGAGCTCCGCCGAAGCCGAAAGACGCGCCAAGGAGACGCGACGAGAGTTTTTCGAGAAGGAACGCGGAGCGCAACAGATCGCCCAGGAGTTGCGGGCCAGGGGCAAGAGCGCCGCCGCCGAGTTCTTCGAGGGCGCCGACCTCGAAGATGGATTCACAATTGAAGATGCCTGGCTAATTGCTGCGCACATTGAGGTGTCTGATGCGGACATCGACGAGTCGTGGCTGCCGTCTGAACGTTACGAGGAATTAAGGCCTGAAACAGCCGAGGATCGCGCGGCTAACGTGAAGCGGACGTTGGAAAATGAACGACTCGAAACGGGTGAGATATCGCCTGAACGAGTTTCATTGATCAAGCGCATCATGTTCATGAACGTGAAAGATCGGATGAAACTTGGAATGAAGGGCGATCGTGAGGCCCGCAGCATATTGATCCGCGACTCTAATCGAATTGTCGCCACCGCTGTTATCAATAACCCACGAATCACGGACCAGGAGGTAGAAAACATCGCGTCAATGAGAACGGTGGCCGATGAGGTTTTGCGATTGATTGCCGCAAAAGCTGCATGGGCCCGTTCATATCCCATAATTCACAATCTGGCGCGCAATCCGCGCACTCCAATACCTACCGTAGTCAACATACTTCCCCGTATTCGCAGCAAAGACTTGCTTAGCCTTAGTCAAAATCGAAATGTCTCCGAAGGGGTACGCCGCCAGGCAATGCGTTTAAACCAGACCCGTTCCGGCGCATAAGCCGCGGCGCTCAAGTGTTACGAAAGATTTGCGAAATGGTTAAGAATGTCCTTGACACGTCACAAGTAATGCGTATAATTTCACACATTGCAGAGTTAATTCGGTTTGACAGCTTGGTAGAACTGGAAACAGACAAGCCAAGCCGAAGGTGCTAGTCAGGGTCGCGGTTTTCTTTTATTTGCGCCGCGCGGCTTTATCTCACCCGCTAAAATGCACCGCCTGGTTTACGGGATCGGCCATATGTGACGATTCTCAGTTCTTTGCCATCGCCCAACCCAGTATTTACCCGAACCTGCCCGGACAGTTGCCCCGCCAATCTTAATCGATTGCCGGGGCACATTTCTTTTTAGGGTTTGTTGGAATTACTTGCGCGTGAGGCTGAGTGGCTTTTGGGACAACTCCTCAACCGGAATTGTCAGCTTGTTTTCCAGCGGTATGCCAGCCATCTCGGCAAACAGCTCTTCATACTGATCTACAACGCGTTCCCAGTCATAGTGTTTTTGCACCCGAATCTGCGCACGGTTTCGATAACTGTGGACGAGTGAACCATCGCGCAAAACGCGTTGCAACTTCTCGGTTAAGTCCAACTCATCCGCATAAGGAATCCCCGCTTCCCCAACGACCTCCATGTTTTCCGGTGTGGCCAGGGTCAGCACACAGTTGCCGTAACCCATGGCTTCAACGAGGGCGGGATGTGTCCCTCCCACCTCGGTCGCGTGGACGTAACAATACGCATTTTGCTGCAGGGCACGATAATCCTGCCCAAAAACAAAACCCGTAAATCCGATCCGCCGGTCTCCTCGAGCGCGTGCTTTTAGATCGTTGATGTAATCGCGCGCATAAGGCGCATCGCCGACAATCAGTAAACGGTACGCGGTACGGACTCTCTTAAAAGCCTCAATTACAAGATGCGCATTGTTCTCCGGTTCGAGGCGCGAAACATAGAGCACATATCGATTGGGCTCAACACGCCACTTTCTCACGGCAGTACGATCAGGACGGCGTTCAACTTCAGAGCCGTAGGCGATCATCTTCGAATCCGCGTTGTACCGTGCCCGGTAGTAATCCTGGATCACTCGGGCGTCCGTGACCGTCACGTTTGGAAGGATTGTCGACAAGCGCTCAGCGAGCAAGTAATAACGTCTTCCTAGCCAGCTCCACTTTTTTCTTTGATGCTCAAGGCCGTCGACGTTAATTGCCACGGGAGTGCCGGTAATTCTTAGGATGGGAACGAATGGCGCGTTCGCCGCATTGCATACCAGTACCGCATCGAATCGGGCCGAGACTGCATGCATTGCAGAAAGGAAGGCATGTACTACTGTGTCAAAATATTTGTGACGGATCGTTGGGAGCACTTTTATGCGAACACCGTGGTACTCCAACTGACGTGGCGAAACATAATGTGAGCGACCGTAGACTGTGACCTCGTGGCCGCGTGCGACGAGCCTGGTTGAAAGATGCTCGGCAAAGGTTTCGAAGCCACCATAGCTGGCTGGTATGCCACGGGTTCCGAGGATGGCGATGCGCATAAATTAAAAAACTCTTGTCCCGAAAGGCTGTTCGACTCTAAGGCGTACGACGAGAGAGCGCTGCTTTTTCATAAACCGCCAGAGTCTTGCGCGCCGTTATTCTCCAATCGAAAATCCGGGCTCGCTCCAGCCCCTTCTCAATCAGCGACGTTCGCAGGTGTGGATCACTTATTACTCCGGCGATTCCAGCAGCAATCTCGGAGACTTCAAACGGATCGACGAGGACGGCAGCATCGCCGACCACCTCGGGCAAACTCGTTCTATTCCCTACTACGACTGGCGCCCCACATTTCATCGCCTCGAGCGGCGGTAAGCCAAATCCTTCAAAATATGAGGGATAGATGAAACAGAGGGAACCGGAATACAGTGCCGGCAAGTCTGCCTCCGGAACATAGCCGGTCAGCCTCACCAAATTGTCGAGCCCGAGTTCACTGATTTTCTTCAGTGTTTCGTCATAAAGCCACGCGCATTTGCCAACCAGGACCAGTTGAGGAAGATTAACTTCCGGCTGCTCACCGCGCAAGAGTGAATAAGCTTCAAGCAAGCGAGGCAAATTCTTGCGCGGCTGGATGGCGCCAACCGACAAAATATAATTCTCATCTATGCCGTATTTTTGTCTGACTCGTTGAAGTTCTTTTGCGTCTCGAACAGGAACAAAATGGCCGGGCGCAGCGAGCGGCACGACGGTGACTTTTTCGGCATCAATGCCATACGTGGCAATTACGTCTTCACGAACGTATTCCGAGAGCGTCAGCACATGGGCAGCCTGCCGTGCAGACCTTCGCACCGTCATGCGGAGTTGCATCCGGCTGCGACGTTTGAAGGTCAGCGGCAAATGTTCGAACGAGAGGTCGTGGATACTAACGACTACCGGACAGGGAGCGACCGGGGGCGACGTGAACTGAACATGCAAGACATCAACGCGATTGCGTCGCAGCTCGCTGGTAAGCGTGATGGGGATACGAATTAAGGGTGTGTGCGGGAGAGTAGACTTAACCGTAAAATTGGGCCAACGATTTTTGAATCGTTCAACCGCCTCTCGCTTCGTTACGTAAATTGTGTACTGGTTCTTCCGATCGATCTCGGCCAGAGCCTCGACTAGATTGGTGGCATAACTCTCATTGCCGCCAAGTCCGGTCCCAACTGAGTGGGCGTCAATTGCGATACGCAAGCAGCTTGCGACTCCTGAGACGAGAGTTGCGATTAGACCTGGTGAAGAAGTCTAGTTCAAAACCGGTTGGCAGAATAAAAGGGGGCCACTGTCTAAGCGCTAATGCCGGAAAGGGTCTGAGCTTAAGCTTGCGCGCCTTGTAACCTGGCGCGGTAGCGGCTGAGCTCAAACCCCGATTTAATACGGCGTTTACTTCTTCCCAGCGGCGGAGGCCCCAGCTGTCTGCTGCCCACGTGTATCGCGCTCGCGAATGCGTGCCGCTTTTCCTCTTAGACCGCGCAGGTAATAAAGCTTTGCGCGTCGCACGCGACCTCGCTTGATCACGTCGATATGATCGAGGATGGTTGCGTGAAGTGGAAAGATTCTCTCAACGCCGACACCGAAGCTCGTCTTGCGAACCGTAATCGTTTCCCGGGCGCCGCCGTGCTTGCGGGCGATTACTACACCTTCAAAAGCCTGCAGCCGTTCCTTGGTCTCCGATTCCTTAATTCGAACGTGAACACGCACGGTGTCCCCTGGCTGAAAATCAGGAATGTTCGTTCGCAATTGGGTGTTTTCAATACTATCTAATCTGTTCATCTCATCACTCCATTAAATCCGGTCGTTCAGAATACAGGATCCACCCTGCGCTTCCCAACTCCAGTCAAAACTTACTTCAAAAGATCCGGGCGATTACGCTGCGTTTTCTTGAGCGCGGCCTCTCTACGCCAGCGCGCAATCTCAGCATGATTCCCTGTCAAAAGCACCTCGGGAACATTCATTCCCGCAAACTCAGTGGGCCGTGTGTACTGCGGGTGGTCCAATTGTCCAGCGGAAAACGATTCGTTCGTAGTCGAGCATTCGTTTCCCAGCGCTCCCGGCAGTAAACGGGTGACAGCGTCCACAATCACCAAAGCGGCAGGCTCGCCTCCTGACAAAACATAATCGCCTATTGATATTTCGTCAGTCGCGAGCGCTTCACAGACTCGCTCGTCAACACCCTCGTAACGGCCGCAGATCAAAACAATCTGCGAAGCCTTTTTTGAAAGATCGTGGGCAACTTCCTGCGTAAACACTCGACCTTGCGGCGACAGAAGAATGACGCGCGTTTGCGGAAGATAATCCTCGCGACGACTCGCGCCCGTCAGTTCCGCAACCGCCGTGAAAATCGGTTCCGGCTTCAGCACCATGCCTTCGCCGCCGCCGAACGGCCGATCATCAACAATGTGATGTTTGTCCGTTGTCCAACGACGCAGGTCGTGTGCGCTCGTCTCAACCAGACCGGCTGCGCGAGCCCTGCGAATGATTCCGTAGTCAAACGCTTCGCGGAAGAACTCCGGAAAAATCGTAATGATATCGCAGCGCAACACAGTGCATTTCAAAGACGGTTACAAATCCAACAGACCTTCGGGCGGGTCGATCAAAATTTTCTTTGCGCCGATGTCTATGCTGAGGACGATAGGTTCCGCCAACGGAATCAGGTGTTCACGACCCTCATTCTCTACCACCAACAGCTCCACGCCGCCAGTTCTCATAACTTCCCGAACGTTGCCGATGGCTTGACCACCGCTTATCTCAACCACGCAACCCGTCAATTCCCAATCGTAAAATTCGTTCTCGGGAAGTTGAACACGTTCTGCCTCCGGTATCCCAAACTCGTAGCCTACCAACGCCTTTGCCGCTTCAACACTGTCAAAGCCGGCTACTTTCAAGACGACGCGTTCGTTTTGAAACCAGAAGTTCTCCAGTTCAAACAGCTTCGATTCGCCGCCTGGACCCACGCCCCACAACTCGGAAACGGTTTCGAATCTCTCTGGGAAATCCGTCAACAAGTCGGCAACCAGTTCACCCTTCAGCCCGCGTGTTCTGACCGCGCGCGCCACGATCACCAGACCGGCTCGGCCCTCTTCATCCAGCGCACTCATTCAACAATTTCGAGGATGAAGCGATGCTTTCTCTTGAGGCCCACGGCGCGTGCCAGCGAGCGCAGAGCATTGATGGTGCGGCCCTGTCTACCAATCAACTTGCCCATATCCGAAGGGGCCACGCGAACCTCGATGAGAGTTGAACCCTGGTGATCTACTTCGCGCACATCCACTGCATCGACGTCGTCAACGAGGGACTTCACCACCATTTCAACGGCTTCTCTCATAATTAAACTTGCGAGGAGGACTAAGCTTCAGGCTGCGCTGCTGCTGCTTCTATCTTGCTGCCTGCCTTAATTAGTCTGCTCACGGTGTCAGTTGGCTGGGCGCCTCTCTCAATCCAGTAACGAACACGATCCATCTTCAACGTAACCTCAGCAGGCTGACGTGTAGGATTGTAAGTCCCGACGTTCTCCAGATAGGCGCCGTCTCGCTTTGATTGTTTCTCCTTCACAATAATTCTATATGAAGGCTGCTTCTTCGCGCCGGTGCGCATTAGTTTTATCGCTAACAAATCCTTACCTCCGTTTATGACTAACAATTTCGGGTGTCGGGTGTCGGGTGTCGGGTGTCGGGTGTCGGGTGTCGGTGTCGGACAATACGATAACTGACCACCTAATCACCACTCAGAACTAAACACTCATCACTCATCACTCATCACTCATCACTCATCACTCATCATCTCTTTCATCATTCTTCACTCATCATTCTTCACTCATCATTCGTTTTTCTTCTATCGTCGTTTCTTCTTTCGCTTCTTCTTAAGTTTCTTCCTGGATGGGGAACCGCCCAATCCCGGCAGTGAAGGCAGCGTCGGCATTTCATCTCCATTGCCACCCATGCCACCCATGTCGGGCATGCCGGTGAGCCGGCGCATCATTTTCCCTTTCAAACCACTGCCACCAAACATTCCGGAACCCGATAACTGCCTCATCATCTGGCGCATTTCCGTGTACTGCTTGATGAGCTTGTTAACTTCCGCAACTGACGTCCCCGAGCCTCGTGCAATTCTGCGTCGGCGGTTGGCATTCAGGATCTTGTGGTCCGTTCGCTCCTCGCTCGTCATCGAATCGATTATTGATTCGGTGCGCTTGAGCTCTTTCTCCATCTCCTTCGTCTGTTCTTCGTCCATCTGCGGCATGCCAATGCCGCCAAGGAGCTGATCCGGGAGCATCTTCATTATCTTTGAGAAAGAACCAAGCTTCTTGACCTGCCGAAGCTGGGAACGAAAATCGTCAAGCGAAAATTCGTTTTTCTGAAGCTTCTTTAACTGCTCTTCTGCTTCCGACTGATCGACCTTAGACTGGACCTCTTCAATGAGTGACAGGACGTCGCCCATGCCGAGAATCCTTTGGGCAACTCGATCAGGATAGAAAGGCTCGAGGGCGTCGTACTTTTCGCCGACGCCGACAAACTTCACCGGTTGGCCCGTTACCTGTTTGATCGAAAGCGCTGCGCCGCCTCGCGCATCGCCGTCCATCTTGGTCAACACCACGCCCGTGATTCCCACGCGCCGGTGAAACTCTTCCGCCGAACGAACCGCGTCCTGCCCAGTCATTGCATCGGCAACAAACAAAATCTCGGCCGGATGCGTTTCGCTCTTGATACTCACCAGCTCTTCCATCAACTCTTCATCGATGTGAAGACGTCCAGCGGTGTCGATAAGTAACGTGTCGAAGCCGGTTTGTTGCGCATGCTTAACTGCGCTGCGCACCAGGGTGAGCGGATCGTTTGTATCCGTCTGTTCAAAGATCTGTTGGCCAGTCGCTTTCGCGATGACCTTAAGTTGCTCCCGCGCTGCCGGCCGGTAAACGTCGACTGAAAGCAGCAACGGCTTGCGATCCTGGTTGGCAGCCAGCCAGCGCGCGATCTTTCCCGTCGAAGTCGTCTTTCCCGAGCCTTGCAGGCCCACAATCATGACGACATTCGGGGTCTGCCGCGTGAATACCAGTCGCGACGATTGCCCGCCCAGCAAATCAACCAGCTCGTCAAAAACTATCTTGACGACCTGTTCAGAAGGCTTCAGTTCCTGCCAAACCTGCTGTCCCTCGGCCTTTTCCTTGACAGAGGCTATAAAGTCTTTTGCGACCTTATAGTTGACATCGGCCTCTAACAGAGCCAAACGAATCTCGCGTAGCGCCGCGTTGACATGCTCCTTCGTGAGCACGCCTTCGCCGCGCAGATTCTTCAGCGTCCTCTTTAACTTATCCGATAAGGACTCAAACATAGAGCACTAGGCGACAATTACTGCCGGCGACGGAAACGGAGATGATAGCGGCCAGCCCAAAAGGGTGTCAAGGTAAGGCTCCTTAGCGGTAGTGTCCTAATTTGAATTCACGGTTTTGTGCCTATGTACAATCGGACATGAACGGTAACGCCGAAAAGTGCTGGGTGTTCTATACTGCGTTGTATGGCTGAAACGATCAACGGGCTTGGGGAAATAATCGCGGGGCTTCTCATCGCCATCTTCAGTGGGCGTTTGGCACGGGTGAGCATCCGAATGAACAAGCGAACTCTCGGCGTTGAATTCCCTCTTGCATGGGTTCGTGCGGCTACGGTGCTGGTTGGTGGGGTTCTGTCATTCTCTGGTCTGGTGAGACTGTTACGCCTGCCTCTTATATAGCTACTTATCCCCCGCAGCGGTCAAAGGCCGGACCACAGACCGTGCCGTGAGGTCTCAAATTAGGACACTACCCTCCTTAGCTTAATCTATTGATATTGTTGGGCGTTGCCGGGGTTCAGACCAAAACTCTAGATCATAAACCAGAGAAAAAACTTAGGGAGACCTGAAAGTTGAATATAACGCAGCAGACCGAACGACGTCGCTCCCAACTTCGACCGGCTGTGCTTTGTCTCGTACTGCTCAGCCTGATGCTTCTCGCGCCTGGTGCGTGGCGACAGGTCCTCCCAGTCTCCTTTAGTCAAACGGCTGAAAGTGTCAGCCGCTCCAGTCTTAAGTTTCAGGAGGTTGCGCCCGGAGTGGAACACGCGCAGGCGACAACCGGCGAGGCGGCTAAGGAGGCAAGCAGGGATGAAACGAAGGGTCCGTGGTTCATAAACGCTCTGAGAATCGATTTGGGCCAGGCGACAATTAAGATTGTTCGCGCGCTCGACGCGGGCGTTGGGACGGAAAGCGTGACTTCCCTGGCAGCCCGCCACCGGGCAACTGCCGCGGTCAATGGCGGTTACTTTCGAACCACCGGCACCTATCGAGGTGAATCACTTGGAATGTTGCTGCTCAACGGCAAACTAATCAGTGAGCCTTATAACGACCGCGCGGAATTCGCTCTAATTAACAACGGAACGAATACTGAAGTTCTCTTCGGCCACCTCAGTTACCTTGGCGAAGTCGCAGTTGGTCGAGCTAAACACAAGGTACACGGCGTGAACAGACCCGTGTCGAAGGATGAACTGATTATCTTTACTCCCGAATTTCATCGCACCACTTTGACCAGGCCGGACGGTATTGAAGTCGTCGTGCGCAGAAACAGAGTGGCTTCGATTTTCGACTTAACCGGCAGCGCTCAAATTCCGGCGGACGGCTATGTCATTTCCGCAGTTGGAAGAGCGCGGGAGTGGGTTAAGCAGAATGTGCGCAAAGGTGGGCCAACAAGATTTTGGTGGCGTTTGAGTTCTCTTTACAGGAAGCAAGACGATCAAAAGTGGCGCAGCGCTCAAAATATTCTCGGCGCCGGGCCTCAGCTCATCAGGGCCGGGAAAATTGACATCACCGACAAACAGGAAAAGATGGTCGCAAACTTCGCTACCGATCGGCATCCTCGAACAGCATTGGCACAGTTGGATTCGGGAAAAATTCTGCTGCTTACGGTTGATGGTCGCCAACCCGGCGTCAGCGTGGGCATGTCATTGCAAACGCTCGCTGAGCTTTTACTTGAGTTTGGGGCGGTCGAGGCAATAAACCTTGATGGAGGCGGATCTACAACGATGGTTGTTCGCGACAAGATTGTAAACAAGCCTTCCGATCAAACCGGCGAACGTCCGGTAAGTGATGCGATCCTGGTCTTTTCAAAGCAAAAATGAAAAGACGCGATTGTGGACGCCTCTGGTTGCGTGTGTTAGATTCTACCCTGTTTCGTTAGTAACAAACTTGAGCGGCTCGTGGGAAATGCCGCTTCACCCAACCTTTTGTTAACCGCTCAACCGTCTTGTATGAAAATTGTCCTGAATTAGGTGTGTTTAAAGGACTAAATGGCTAAGAATGCAGGCTCCGGGGAAGGCCCCGTACCCGACGAATCTTCGAGCGGTAAAGGTGTGGTCGATCTCGCCGACGCCCGTGTGCGCCTGCGATCCAGCACTCGTACGACTGCAAACCCCAATCTGCTGGAAGAGTTAAAGGAAATTCGTTCCCTGTTGGACCAGGGCCTATCCGCCGAAGCGAAAACCCGGCTCGCCTTACTCATCACGGCAGCTCAAAAAAATCCTTCGATACTTGCGCTCGCACGTTGTGCGCTGTCCACTGCGCTGGAGATGCAGGGTCAATATCGTGACTCGCTGGCGGCCGTAGCGATGTACGAGTCGCCTGAATCGCGGGCCAAACTTGATCAGGAAGCGATTCAGTCTCTGAAGGTCCAGATAGGTCTTGCTTACAATTATAACGGTGATCACCCCAAAGCCATTTCCATACTGAAGGGCGCGTTAAAAGAATTTTCCGAAGGTGGGACTGAACATAATCTTGGTCCGATCTATGTGGCATTGGCCCGCGTCTATCGCAGCATAAGTGAATACCCAATCGCGCTGGATTACTCCCAACGGGCGCTCGAGCATTTTCGACAAACCGGGGAATGGCGCGGTTTGGCAGAAGCTTACTTCGGCATTGCCATAGCCCAAATTCAGGAGGGAAACCACGAGCCTTCACTAGAAAACTTCCAGCAGGCCCTCAAACTCACCGGCGATTATCCCGCTAGTTACATCCTGGGAAAGATATACGCAAACATGGCAGGTGTTTGCTGGTTCCTAAAGCGACCGCAGGAAGGGATTCGTTATCTCGAAAAGGCAATCGCTTATTACGAGCGCACAGATCACAAAACAAATGCGTCCGATGGCTATAACAACCTCGGTATAAATCTTATTTTGATTGGCCAATGGAGCCGCGCGCAGGAGGCTCTGCAGCGCGCTTTATCACTCGCTTCTGAAGTTGACGCACGCGCGGCCAAAGTGCCAATGATTTTGGACTCGTTGGGCGAGTTGTTGATGTTGCGCGGCGAGCTCGATGAAGCGAAAGACTATCTGGTCCGGGCCGTAGAGTTGGCCACGGAACACGGCAACAAATGGTATGCGTGTCAGGCATTACGTACACTCGCGCGCTGCTATCTCGCTATGGAAGATCACGCAAAGGCGTTAGCCAACGCCCAGGAAGCGATGGATCTCGCAGAAGCCATCGGAGATCGCCAGGCGATTTGTGATTCGGGTCTAATCCTGGCGGAAACACACGTCCGAAATAATGAGATTGAAAAGTGCTCAGAGCAGTTGGAAAGATTAACTGAGGAGACCACCGAGTCTGCTAACGACCTGGGGTTCTCGGGCGAGTCTCACCGAATCTTTGGCATGCTGGCTCTACTGAAAGGCGACTTTCCAGCGGCAGCGCAACATTTTGGCAGCAGCGTTTCCATCTTCGACATGCTTGGTGACCGCTATCGTGCCGCTCGCGCTCATAGTGAACTCGGACGCGCATACGCTACGAGTCAACCCAGCCGCGCGATCGAACACCTCACGCGCGCCGTTAACGCGTTTCGGGAGCTGGGAGCAAAACTTGATCAGAAACGAACTGAAGCGGTGTTGGCCAACCTGGATCGATCTGTTCCTGAACGTAGTGAAGAACAATCGGCTGTAACTCAGTTACTAACGCTGCGGCTGGCTGAAGCTGTTACCTCAAGGGAGCTATTGCTGCGCGAGCTCGCCGCCATCATGCGCCAGGAAACAAACGCCAAGCGTGTGGTGATTACTGAATTGGATGAAAACTCCAGGCGACGCGTGGTCATCGCCCACGGTTGCACTCCTGCCGAGAGTGGAACGATTGCCGAGCAGCTTGAGGATCTGAGCGATGAAGAACTGCAGGATTTCGGAAAGAAGAACGATGCAGCAATTCTTCAATTGCGTTCGTCTAACGCTCCCACCGCAACACTTTATATATCTCCACGCAACCGGGCCAGGCTTCCAGGAGGACTTTCGCTCGATCCTTTAATGCGCATTGCTGAACTGGGCATGGACGTTTGTGCGCTTCGTGCCGGTGGTCCAAAGGGTCCACGAGTGCAGCAACCGTCAGAGATGACAACCAGTTTGATGCCCGGGTTCATTCATTCCAGCCCGGCGATGACGAAGCTGGTCGAGGAAGTTCACAAGATTAGATCTTCAGATGTCACGGTCCTGGTAACCGGCGAATCAGGCACAGGTAAGGAGTTGGTCGCGCGGGCCATCCATGCAATCTCTTCGCGGCGCTCCAAAGTGTTTGTCCCCTTCAACTGCACCGCGGTGCCCAAGGAGCTTTCCGAAGGTTATCTGTTTGGCTACCGTCGTGGCGCCTTCACTGGGGCAGTTACGGATTCAGCAGGCGTGATTCGTACGGCGGCTGGAGGAACACTTTTCCTCGATGAGATAGGCGACTTGCCTCTGGATCTTCAGCCGAAGCTGCTTCGATTTTTGCAGGAGGGTGAGATTCAGCCGCTGGGCGAGCAGCGTCCGATCAAAGTAGATGTCCGAATCATTGCCGCCACCAATACAGACCTGGAAGAGATGGTTGCGCAAGGTCGGTTCCGTGAGGATCTGTATTACCGACTCAATGTTATTCGCTTACGAGTGCCTCCGCTCCGCGAACGTCGTTCGGAAATTCCGACCATCGTCAACTACTACATCAATCACTACTCGGCAAAGTTTGGACGCAAGGACATACAGATCACTCCACCGGCAGTCGACTTACTGATGGTTAGCGACTGGCCCGGAAATGTTCGTCAGCTTTGTAATGAAGTTCAAAGGGTAGTAGCGCGCGCAGATGACTCGACGATAATCACTCCCGATCACCTCTCTCCTGAACTCAAGCGGACTTCTGCTCCGACCACTCCGAGTTCAACGGTTTCAACTTTGAATTCAATGCCCTCGAGCGCACTGCAGAACGTTACCCTTGCCGACGCTCTGGCTGACGTTGAGCGCCGTATGATTGCGGACGCGCTTCGCAAGCATGGCGGCAACATCTCGCGCGCCGCTCGTGAGCTTGGACTAACGCGACGCGGTCTCTACCTCAAACTCGAGCGCTACCAACTCAGCGCTACCGGCTGATCTCAAGACATTTTCACGCGCGAGTGGCTTCGGCGCTTTCATGCCCGTTGGTGCCGGTTTCCTCTACAATCGTGCCGTCAAATAAATGAACAATGCGATCGGCGTGCTGCGCGTAACGCGCATCGTGCGTCACCATGCAAATGGTCGCGCCGCCGCGATGAAGTTCCCGCAAGAGTTCCATTACCGCTTCGCCATTGGTTGAATCCAGGTTGCCCGTAGGCTCGTCCGCCAGAAGGATGCTTGGCTGCCCGCCAACCGCCCGCGCGACAGCCACACGCTGCTGCTGACCGCCCGATAGCTGGCTGGGCAGGTGCTTGGCACGATGGGCCATGCCCACGCTCTCCAGCGCATCGGTAACACGCGTCTTCCTGTCTCCCGAGTTCATCCCCCGGTAAGTCAATGGCAGCTCGACGTTTTCGTAGACCGTAAGATCTCCGATCAGATTGAAGCTCTGGAAGATAAAACCCACTTCCCGATTACGAATACGTGCCCGCTCCGACAACGACAGGTTGGCCACGGGCGTGTCATTAAGCACATACTCGCCGTCGCTTGGTGTGTCGAGCAAACCGAGGATCGACAGCAAAGTAGACTTGCCGCAACCCGACGGGCCGGCGATCGAAACGTACTCGCCCTTTTTTATGTCGAGATGGATGCCGGAAAGCGCGTGAGTCTCGACTTCGTCGGTGTAAAAAACTTTCTTAACGTCTGCGAGATGAATCAGCGCATCGGATGAACTCATCATTTGTCTCCTTAGGAAAGGTCGTTATATCAGTACTGCCTGAGCTAATCGGGTGTCGGTACCTGCGTGAACGGGTGGGTATGCGCATGACCACCCACCCGCCTACGCGGGTGGACCGGGTAATCAGCGCATAAGGGTGTTAGCTCGTCAACGCACCCTAATGCGTTCATAGCCATCCATCGACGACGTGTCTGACAGAATCACTTGATCGCCTTCACGTAGCCCGTTCACTATTTCTATTGTACTTACCGAACTACGTCCCAGAGTGACCTGCGTGCGCACAGCCTCTTGCCCGTCCGGATTCAGCCGGAACAAGCCTACCGTTTGTTGCCCCTGTCCAAATGCCGGCCGGCCCACATACAGAACGTTCTCCAGACGCTCCAGTTCGATGGTTCCATCAACGCTCAAATCAGGTCGCGCACTTGCCGGCAGCGGTCCCGTGAGTGTCACATCTACCACGAAGGTGCCTTCTCGAGCTGCGGGGTCGATGCGCAACACTTCTCCCTGAATAATTCCGTTGCGCGTGTCGACGGCCACGGCCTGGCCCAGTTTCACATCCTTGATTTGCGTCTCCGCGATTTTCAGCTCTGCCTTCAACGACGCTGGATCAGCAACGCGTGCAATGTTGAAACCGGGAGTGACCTGCTGTCCAACCTGTACGGACACTTCCTGCAACACGCCGCTCGTGCCGGCCCTGACTTTCAGACCAGTCGCCTGCTCGCGTTTCAACCTGGACAGCGCGCGAAACTGCTGAATACGCGACTGCTGCGCGGCAATCTGCGCTTTGATGGACTTGCTTCCCATTGTCAGCCGCTGCTGCTCAACTTTCAACCGGTTTGCGAGATCAGACACACGAACTCGCGCGACCTTCAAAAGGATTTCAGGCACCAGACCTTGTTTGCCAAGCACCTCGTCAGTATCAAGCTGCAACTTCGCCTGCGTATATTCAGCATTGATACTCGCAATGGTCGATTGCAGCGTCATCGAATCGCTTTCCAAACGTGTACGCAGACTCTCCGCGTCTGCCTCGGCGGCCTTTACCTGAAACTCCGCATCCATCGCTTCCTGTTCCATCTTTGGGTTTGACAGCTCCGCGATCACAGTGTCGTGACCAACTACCACTCCTGCCTGCAACGGAATCCTTTCCACGCGGCCGTCTGCCGGCGCCGGGACCCAACGCACCAACTGCGGCACCAACGTTCCTATCCCTCTTACTTCCCGGACCATCTGCCCCCGCTTAACGGTGTCAATCACCGCGGTTGAACGATCAAGCGTGGGCGCCGCCGGCTTCAGCTTTGAAAGTGCAAAAGTGATCCCGCCGACCGCAACCAGCCCAACAAGGGCCAGAACGATCGTGCGCGCCCGCTTTTTCAGTTTGGATTTTGGGGGACGCTTGATATCCATGCTTACCCTGGAATGATAACAGCTTCACACTGAGCTAACCGTTACGTCTCCTTTTAGCCGCGCACGAAAGTTATTCGTTGCGCACTGCAATCATGGGATCAACCTTGGTCGCGCGGACAGCAGGAATCGTGCAAGCAATCAGCGCCACAAGCATTAGAAGTAAAGTGATCCCTATGTAGGTCAGTGGGTCAGTTGCAGTAACGCCGTAAAGTTGGCTAGCCAAAACTCGGGTCGAGGCAAACGAGACGATCAGTCCTAAGACGACGCCAATTAGCGCTAGAATCATTCCTTGTTTGACGACTAGTTTCAAAACATCGACTGGCCTCGCACCGAGCGCCAGTCGAATGCCGATCTCATTAACACGCTGTGTCACCGAATATGAAATGACCCCGTAAATACCGATGGCTGCGAGAACAAGCGCCAGGGCAGCGAAAATTCCCAGCAGCAAAGCATAGACGCGAGGTTGGGCGACCGACTTGCCAATGATTTCATCCATAAACTTGATGTTTGAAACCGGCAAGTCCTTATCCAGCGCCGAGACCTCTCGTCGCACTGCTCCCGCGAAAGCCTTCGGATCAGACTTGGTGCGTGCGACGAGGGTAAGATTCACACCGGTATTCTGCTGGAAAGGCAAATACACTTCAGGCTGGGAGGCCACTTGTAGCGATGTGTGACTTACCGGCGCGACCACGCCGACCACTGTGACCCACGGGTTTTGAGAATCAGTCCTGCCACGCTTAAACCGTTTTCCGAGCGGCTCCTCGTTGGGCCAGAATTTCCTCGCCGCGGTCTCATTAATAACCGCGACGCCGGGTGCGTTTCCATTGTCGCTGTCGGCAAAAGTCCGACCTTTGCGCAGAGGGATTCCCATCGCCTCAAAGTAGCTGGTACTAACATGGCGAAGAAAGCCTCGCGGCCGGTCGGCCGCACTAAGCGGCGGTTGTCCTTCTATTCCCCACCCCGCGTTAAGCTCGTTGCCGCTGAAGGGCAGATTGTCGACAGTTCCCACCGATTGTACACCGGGGATTTGGGCCACGCGCTGGACCACTTGCTGTTGAAAGATCGCCTGCCGTTCTCTATCCGGGTATTTGGTTTCCGGCAACTGCATTTCCAGGGTAATTAAATTTTCAGGATTGAAACCCGGGTTGACACTTTGCAGGCGCAGGAAGCTTTTGATCATCAAGCCTGAAGCAATTAACAGTACAACGGCAAGAGCAACCTCCGTGATAACGAGCAAGCTGCGGAGGCGATTCGTTTTGGAACCTCCGGTATTCCCTCGTCCACCCTCCTTCAAAGTTTCGTTGAGATCCAATTTCGACGCTTGCAGCGCCGGCGCCAACCCGAAGACGAAAGAAGTAAAGAGTGACAACAACAGTGTGAACGCAAGTACCTTCCAATCAATCCCAATATTTTCGGGAATCGAAACATTCGCCGGACTGAAGATCACTAGTTGGCGCAGAACCAATATCGCCAGCAATGAACCCAGCACCCCGCCCGCCAGGCCTAACAACATTCCTTCGGTTAATAGCTGTCGAACGACTCGCAAACGGGTAGCGCCCAGCGCGGTGCGGATGGCGACTTCTTTTTGACGTCCAGATGCCTTGGCTAAGAGGAGATTGGCGACGTTGGTGCAGGCGATCAATAGCACGCAACCGACGGCGGCGAAAAGCACCATTAACGCCAAACGGATGTCGCCGGTGATCTGTTGCCGCAAAGGAATAACGTCAACCTCCATATCCGCATCAACCGCCGGATATTCCTTTTGCAGTCGACTGGCTATGACGTTCATCTCCGACTGCGCAGCTTCCGCTGTCACTCCAGGTTTAAGCCGGCCAATCATAAAAAGCGCACGCACGTCGCGCCCCTTCAGCAGTTCGTCCGGGACCAAAGGGACCCATAGATCCGCGGTCGGCATTGCGTATTGAGACGACGCGACATTGGCGGAAAAGGCGGGCGGAAGTTTGAAGCCGGCGGGCATTATTCCAACCACCGTATAACTGTCACCGTTCAGCGCGACAGTCTGCCCGACTATGTTTGCATTGGCCCCAAAACTTCTTTGCCACAACTGATTGCTGAGTATCAGCACCCGAGTAGCCTGTGGCTGATCTTCCCCGGCGAGAAAGAGTCTTCCATGTAGAGGCTGGATTCCAACGAGGGAAAGAAGCGAAGCCGTGACCTTAACACCGATTACGCGTTCCGGCTGCTCGCTGCCAGTAAGATTGAAGTTACTATCGGCGAAGGCGCCCAGGTCTTGTAGCGACGTGTTATCGGTGCGGAGGTCGGTGAAGTTGGGAAGCGAAGTGGGGATTTGCCCAAAGCCGCGTTTCGCACTCTTTTCCCAAACCATTACCAGTTGGTCGGGGTTTTCGTAGTTGATCGGATGAAGCAGGATCGCATTCACCACGCTGAAGATTGCCGTGTTGGCGCCCACACCTAATGCCAGCGCCAAAACGGCTACGACAACGAACCCGGGATTCTTCCGCATCACCCTCAGGCCGTAGCGTATGTCCTGCCAGAAAGTATTCATTCGTTCTTCAGTGGATAGGTCGTTTGAGAGTCGAGATCTTTAACGCACCCAGGAGAATCGCTAAACGAATTTGCGAATTCAAGTTTGCTAATTTGAACAAGGGCCCGGTTCACTGTCAACCAAAGCGTCACGACCAAAGTAGATTGGTATTAGCTGAATTTTCTTCATCCCGACGAGAAGGAGAATTGCAGGTTCGTCTTAAGAGTCGGAACGCAGGGTAGGCTGAAGTTACAAATTGGGCAACTAACGGGGAAGGGTTATTCGAGGGTAGTTTATCGACAGAGGTAGGGACATAAAAGCGAAACGGGGAAGGCGACACTACATGGGCCGCTCTCCCCGCATTAATTTTTGGAGGTAAACCTTGAACTTCAACCGATTCCAGGCGCAATCGCCTACGAGTGGGAGGCGAATGGTAAAGCCAAGGACCTTACTAGTCGGTAAGGATGATCCCTTTGCAAACGTCCGTCAGGATGATTCCCTTGCAAACATCGGTAAGGATGATGCCTTTGCAAATGTCGGTAAGGATGATGCCTTTGCAAACGTCGGTAAGGATGATGCCTTTGAGTTCGGTTGATGTAGTCATTGGTTTTCTCCTGGAAGTCGAATAGTTACTTTTTGCTTATCGCCTCGATCAAGAGTTCCTTCTTTGGGGGAATTTTTCTTTTTTCAAGCCGACTGTTAATTGCGATTCGCTTCCCTACTTATCAACCAACGTGCCATTGAAGTATTGGACTTAGCATTACCCGCAAGTCATTAACTGTCAGTCATTTGCAGATTCATATTTTCGGAGGCCGGAAACGCGGCGGAAATTTGAAAAGTGCTTACCAGCTATACAGCAGAGCACCAGAGTTCACCCAAACACCCTATATTTGGGACAACATGCAATAAAACCCACACTTTGAATGGATTTGGTCGGGGTGTATACCGCGGTAACAGGTGTTTAGGGAGTATCCAGTGGTGCAGTGGTGCGCGGCTTTGGTGGAGTGGGCGCGGTTGCGCGGCATGAGGCGCACGTACCGCGGATGCTCGACGTCGTGATGAAGGGGGTGTTAGGAGGCGAGCAGGATCATTAATGCCTCAACTGCTAAGTATTAAGGCCCTCCCGGAGGAGCCAAAGGCGCAAACTGCCAGAGCGATTAGAAGCAGAATTCCGGTAACGACAAACATCACGGAAACGCTGATCTGCGTAAGAGCTCCCGTGAGCAGATATGAGAGGGGAGTGAGGCCGTAGGCGCTCAGCATTACTACGCTCATTACTCTGCCGCGCAATTGCGGGTCGGATTTCGTCTGCAGCCAGCTGGCCATTAGCACCTGGGTGTAGCCCGCAATCATCCCAATTAACGCCATCAACACGCAGGCCCAAATGACATTGGGTACCAGGCCCAACAACGTGAGTCCAAATCCCAGGGCGGTTGTTAACCAAAGAATTGTTTTACCGAAACTGTACTTGCTGTGAGTGGCGCTCACAATCAGAGTGCCAATAAGTAACCCGCCGCCCAGAGAAGAAAGCATGGCGCCAAAAGCTGCGGCGCCTCCGGCAAATTTGACGTTGGCAAGCGATGCCAGTCCGACCGTGAAAGGTCCGGCGAAAGCAAATTCAACGACCGCGGTAATCGTGAGAAGCGCGCGAAGCGTAGGTTCGTGGTAGGTATAACGCAGTCCTTCGCCGATAGAACTCAATAAATGCCTACGACGGGCATTAGTTTTCGCGATGATCTGTTCCGGAGCAGCGTCGGATGACGGCGCACTCCTCATCAACAACAAACAACCAGCGACAAAAACGAAACTTGCTGTGTCGAAGGCGAAAGCGCCACCGGTTCCAATCATGGAAATAACTATGCCCGCCACTGAGGGACCTAGAAACATGGCAAGCAGCGAACTGGTGTTTAGCAAAGAGTTGCCGGCCACCAGGTTCTCTTTTGGAATTATTCCGGGAATAAAAGCTTTGAGCGCGGGGGTAAAAAAGGCATCGGCCATCCCAAAAACGGCCACCACGATGAATAAATGCCAGAGATGAATCTTACTGGTAAGGACGAGAGCTGTGAGAACGGCACAAACTACGGAACGCACGAGGCTCGAGGCAATCATCAGCTTTCGCTGGGAAATCATATCGCTGATGGCTCCACCTACAAGTTGGAAAGCCACGCGCATTACGGTGTGAGTTAACAGAATGCTGCCGAGCGCCAGGCTGGAGCCAGTTAGGTGCAACACCAGCCAGGGCAGCGCTACCAGATAAAACTGGTCACCGAGAATCGATACGCTTTGCCCAAGCCAAAGCAAACGAAAGTCACGAAGCGTGAGCATTTGCCAGGCGGTGAAGCGGCGTGCGAAGTTCCCCAACGATCGTTTAGCGGGAGGGCTGGGCATCTCAGAGTTATCTTAAAAGTAATTCTCCACTGCTAGAATTTGTTAGCAACGATCATTCCACAATTCGGGTTTTCGGACCTCACCTCCAGTTTGCAGGGTACTTGTGCCCACCGCGCGGATCAGTTTTGGGGCCTATGCTGTTATTTTGTGAGGGCTCGATGGTAGCTCTCGATGAACGACTAAAGCCAATCCCATGATCATGTAGAGCACCATCACCACTTCCGAGTCGCCCCAGTTGTAGTGGACAACTCCGGAGATGAAGAAGCCCGCCAGCCCACCCAAGGCTCCCAACAAGATACCCCGCTCCATCCATCCCAGCGTGGATCCGGCATTGCGAAGAGAGCGCCACAGTGTCCGCGCGTAAACGAAGAGAAGGCTAATCCAGAGCAATAAAGCGGGGAGGCCTCGTTCCAGCGCAATCTGCAGGAAGTTTGAGTGCATGTGGCCCATCGGAATGCGACCTCCGTCAAACAGTCCCCACTCTCTCCAGTGGGCCTTGATTGAGTCCATGCCGACACCGATGAGCAAATGCCGTGGCTTGCTCATCAGGAGATCGAAGCCACCACGCCAGACAGTTTGACGCCAGGTAGTCGAAGCGTCACGGCTGTCAAAAAACGCCACGTTACGTTTTTGCTGAAGCAGGTAGAGACCGGCAAATATAAGCGGCACTGCCATGGCGCCGAGGATGATCAGGGTTCGGCGGCGAATCGATAACGCGAGAATAATCAAAGACGATACGAGGCAGCCGAGCCATACCGCTCGTGTGACGGTCATGAGCAACGCGAAAGACAATCCGACCAGCGCTGCCAATAGCAACAGGGCGGGCCAGCTTCTCTTGTTAGGCGCGCTAACAAAACACCCAAGCGTAAGAGCAATGACTAACTGCAAAACCTCGGCGTAAGTCACGTAATGTCCGAAAAACCCTGACGCGCGCCAGTCGCGCCCGCGAGACGAACTGCTCACGCCGAGCTGCTCCAGCGCACTCGCGCCTGGAGAAAACTCACCGCGCGGGATCTTGAAAGTTGGCTGCCACTCGTGACGATAAATCTTGAGTGCTGCCGGGCGTGTCCCTGGGCGCGACAAAAACCTCACGATGTCGTCCGGGTGGTCCAGTTTGTGATCATCCAGGGTCAAGAGCGTGTCCCCATCTCTGACGCCGGCTTTATAAAGCACGCTGGTTTCTGCGACTCCGTAGACTTTGACTCCGCGGCCGAGTAGACGATCGCCGGCCGTGTATAAAACATTGATCATGCACGAAGCGATTAGGGTGACGGCGAGCAACCGAGCGACTCGCAATGAAGGCACATTCTGGGCGAACAAATAGATGATGGTGAAGAGACTGGCAGCACGTAGTTTCCCGATAGACACCATTGGCTGGTATGACAGGAAAGCCGAAAGACCTGTGAGGATGAAGAAGCCAAGCACGAAATAGTCGATAGGGGTGCGGTGCAGCCTGGGCCGTGGGTGAAAAGCGAACCGCCCCAGCCAAAGCACCATACCCAGGAGCCAGGAAGTTTGTGCGCCGGCGATCGAATGAGGGGCAGCAAAAGCAAAAATAAACAGACACGCGATGATGCCGCCATCGACTATTCTCGCGCCCAGACTCTTTTCTGGGGTCATGAAGTCAGTACCACCTCGCGGTAAAGGGTCGGTGGGCCTCCCGCAACTGAATCGATTCTGGAAAATGAACTACGCATAAATTTATAGCTTCTGAATTAAGGACCCACCTGCTACTGCGAGGTGGCACTGACTCATGACACCAAGAAAGCGTTTCTTGCAAGTATCTCTGGTGACCCATTGAGAACGATTATCCGAAAGCATTTTACACGCCGCCCGTCCAGCCGTTTTCGATGGCGATGCAGTAAACTCTAGAATGTCATCGACGTTTAGTAAATATTTATGACTGGTGCGCGCGAGGCGCGACTGCCAAACAAATCGCAGAGGAAAATAATGCCTGGATACTTTCGTTGTTTAGTGTTGCTCGGATTCCTATTGCAGACTGCAGCGCTTCCGCCTGTCGCCCAGACAATCTCGCCGTTGGCCGAGCAGGTTAAGACGATTCAGGAGAATGCGAAGTTCAAGGCCGCTGTAGATTACATCGACGGCAATCGCGCCGAGATACTCCGCGAGTGGATTGAAATCACAGAGATAAATGCGCCATCAGGTCATGAGCAGGAGAGGGCCAAACATCTTGAGAAGCTCTTGCGCCAATACAAACTCCAGAGTGTTCATTACGACACGGCAGGAAACCTGATAGCTGTGCGTAAGGGAACGGGTGGCGGTCCGGTAGTGGTGTTTGACGCGCACCTGGACACGGTTTTTCAACCAGGTCTGAAGATTAAGGCGACGGTGCGGGACGGCAGGGTCTACGCACCGGGAGTCGGCGACGACACCCGCAACATCGAGGCTTTGCTGGCAACGATCCGGGCGCTGGACGCCGCAGAGATCAAGACCAAAGGCGACCTGATCTTTGTCTTCACCGTGGAAGAAGAAACAAACTTCAAAGGCGTCAGGCAGTTTATTAACGACAACAAAGGGAAGATCGATCACTACATCGCGCTCGACGGCGGTTACGAAGGCTTCACCTACGCGGGTATCGGCATCAACTGGTACCGGCACCACTTTGTTGGACCAGGCGGGCACACCCGCTCGCGAACACCGCCTTATTCGGCAAGCTTACCGTTGGCGCGCGCGATCGCTCGGATCTATCAGTTGAAAGTTCCCGGCAACCCTTCGTCAAATCTGAATATCGGTATGCTGGGCGGATCAGAAGTGGTGAACGCAAAAGCTTCGGACGCATGGTTTACGGTCGACCTTCGTTCGACGAGTAATGAGGTGATCGCGAATCTGGAAAAGAAAATCGCGACCATATTGGAAGAAGAGGCGAAGCGCGCGGGGATGACTGCCAAGACAGACGTGATCTCGACTTCAGCCGCGGCAGTCATTCCGGGACATCGCGAGTCGACGCTGGTAAAGATTGCGGAAGCTGTTCATCGGGCGATGGGTTTCGATCCGCCGATTACAAACACCGGCTCAAACAACTCGAGTCCTGCTTTGCTGGCAGGCGTTTCATCGATCTCAACCGGAGCGGGCCCGTGCGACGACTCGCATGCGCTCACTGAGAATTGTGAGATCGAGCCACTGTATCGCGGCATCAAGAAGATTCTGTTGCTCGAACTTGCCTTAGCCGGCCTGCCATAACTACAAAGCGAACCCGTAACGGCCGCGTGAGTTGACCTGTAGGGGCGTCCCTCCGTGGGCGCCCCCGTTGTCGCGCGACCTCATCCTGCGAGACGAGGGGCGCCCACGGAGAGGCGCCCCTACAGTATCTAATCTTACGAGCCATCGCCGCGGAGCATCACCAGGACGGTGCGGAGGATGATTTTCAGGTCGAAGAGCATAGACCAGTTTTCAATATAAAAAAGATCCAGCTTTACCATCTCTTCAAACGGCAAACGGTTTCTCCCAGAGACCTGCCAGAGGCCGGTTAACCCGGGCTTCATATCCAGCCGTTTCCGATGACGCAGCTCATAAGCTTCGACTTCATACGGAATAGGTGGCCGTGGTCCGACTATGCTCATGTCGCCGCGCAGCACGTTAAAAAGCTGCGGCACCTCATCGAGACTGAAACGTCTGAGCGCTCGCCCGACTCGGGTGATCCTTGGATCGTCTCGCAGCTTATAAGTGGGACGGTTCGAGTCACCAAGATTCGCTTCTGCATGTCCCGCAATGAACTTGCGTTGGTACTCGCGATGTATTTCGCTGTCGCCGTCCACACTCATCGTGCGGAACTTGTAAACCAGAAAGATTCGGCCATCCATTCCCACACGTTCCTGCTGATAAAGGACCGGCCCTTTGGAATCAAACTTTATGAGCAAGGCAATCAGCATCCAGAAAGGGGAAAACACTGCGAGGGTGAGCGAAGCAATAACGATATCGGAAAAACGCTTCAGACCTCGCGCAAAGTCGGAGAGCGGCTCACGGAAGAGCCTGATCATCGGCAGCGCGCCTATCTGATCAACTTCCGTCTTACTCGGCAAGCAGTTGAAAAGGTTGGGCGCAATTCGGAACTCAACCCCGCGGCGTCGGCCGCAGCGCATCATGACATCAAACAACGCGTCTCCATCGACATTTGGGTCGGTAATGATCACTTCGTTGGCGCCCGTCCTGCGAATAGCCTCAGGCAAGCCAGCCAGGTCGCTGATTACAGGCACTCCCTCATAGAGCGTTGTCGAGTTCGCCTCGGGAGGACCGCTTTCCACAGAACCGATCACGCGATAGCCGAGCGAAGGGTTGTCGCGCATTTCCCTAATACAGAAAGCTGCTTCAGGTCCTTTGCCAACGACCAGAGTGGGAATCAGGTTGATGCCCCGTTGTCTGAACGACGTTTGAGCGGCGCGTATGATTAGCCGAAGAATTTGGTAGGAGCCCAGAGCAATTACGAAATCAAGCACAAAGACGCCGCGAGCGTAAGAGAATGCGCGGTAATCAAAACCACCGCGATAGAGGAAGGCGGCAGCAACGATCAATAAGGAGCCGATAGCGGTGGCCTTGAATACTCGACTGCCATCGTCGACGAAGGAATACTCACCGCGCATGCGATACAGATCGTAATAGCGAAGCGCCGACACTCGGATGAGCACTACGAGCGGCACGAGAGCTCCGTAAGGGGCAAACTTCGGACTCCAGTCAAAGATGCCGCCGTTTTCCAGAAAGACTGGCCCACCTTCGCGAATATAGAAGGCCAATAGCAATGAAGTGGCGGCGATGAAAGCATCAATGACGACAAGCGCGGCTTTGACCGCCGGCATCACCCACCGTGGGGCGCGGGCCGCCGCCCGTACCACGTTCGCTTCCATCATCGGGGTGATCTGTTCAGCTCTCATTTACAGAACCCCGACAGGCGGGGTAGCGCCTGGATGTAATGACATCCTAAGTAACAAGTCCAAAGGCTCCCGGTGTTGCGAACCAGAATAACAAATAACTCGCTCCAGCAGGCCGTGGCAATGCCAGGAACGATCCACGATGTCGCAAGAACCAGCATTAACAAAAGCCGCAGGTCCGTGTCGTTTCGTGTGCTTCGTGGACCGTCTTTATCTTCCTACGAAGGACCACCAGCGCGGGCCAGAAGGCTACCAGATGGTAAAGCTCTGGCCGCTCCCATTTATTCGAGGATCAAATTTGTCACTTGGCTTTTGACGTCGATCGCATTCCTGGCAGCGACCGGAATTTTTTTTTGAATACGCAGATTGTTGATGTCTTCCGGCGTTGAGATCTTCTGAAGTCGCCCTTCCTGGACCAGTTGTTCGTCGATTGCTGCCCATGCGCCGGCGTAAATCGACGCAGCCGGAACACCGAGCGCCGCGGCTTCCCGATTCATAGTGCCGCCGCCGCTGACAACCAGGTCGCTATGCGCTATCAGATTTGCGCCATCGAGCGGTTGCCCCGGCACGATCAACTGGCGTCCAGCGTACATCTTTCGTTGAGCATCATTCCTAGGAAGCAGTACAACTTTCGTGTTGGCCGCTGCGGCCAGATGCTGCAGGAGTTGATCAAACAACTCGTTTTCGAAGCGATGATACAGCGCCTCGCTTGCTGGGGGCCGCACAGTAACCAGCACCTCCCCCGAGCTAATGCTCATCTCGCTCAGTTGTTTGGCAAATTGCGGATCGCTTTGAAAGTCCGCGAGGTACACATCTTCCTTCAGTCCTTCGTATCTTCTCACTTTCGCCGGCTGCGCGCCGTAGCGGCTTAACGCCTCCTGGGGAAACGCACGAGGAACGATGATTCGAGACGCGAAACGAAACGCCAGGTGATTGGCAGGCTGATGCTCGTAGTCCATCAGCGTCACCGCTTTTAGCGAGAGCACCCGGGCTGCGAGAATTTGCGAATAAGAGTTGTGACTGACAGCCAGATCGAAACTTCGTGCACGACCCCAGCGCGCGAGGGCCATCGCTCGCTGGACCAGATTGCCCGCCTTTCCCGACAGCGCGCCGCCGCCGTGGCCACCAATAACTTCCGGCGCGAGTCCGGCGGCTTGTGCCAGCGGGACCGTTTCCGCAAAATCTCGCGCCGTCACGACCACTTCATGATTGAGTTTGAAAAACTCATTTATGAGCGCACGAAAGAATGGGACATGCGGAGAGTTTGCGAGATCGATCCAGATTCGCATGGTGGGTGGGGAGACTACGGGTGGGCGGCAACCGGCCGCCTGGAAAAAGCTCGTACCGCATCCGTGATGTGCGTTAGCTCCTCGCTTGTAAGCTCCGGGTACATGGGCAGCGAAAGCATCTCGCTACAGAGGCGTTCCGTGTGTGGCAGGTCGCCGGCTTTGTATCCCAGATCAAGATAGGCGCGTTGCAAGTGGACCGGAATAGGATAGTGAATACCCGTTGAGATTCCTGCGGCCTCCAGATAGTCGCGCATCTCGTCACGTTCTTCGACGAACAGAGGAAAGACGTGGTGCACCGACTTACAATTCGCGCGTTCTGCAATCAACCTTGGGCCGGCATCGGCGAGTTCACGTTGATAGACTTCTGCATGACTGCGACGTGCCGCAGTCCATTCGTCGAGGTATTTTAGCTTTACTCCCAGGACCGCGCCCTGCAAGGCTTCCATACGATAGTTGTAGCCCACCCGCTCATGATAATACTTGCTACTCTGACCGTGATCGCGTAGCTGCTTAATAACATCGACAAACCGCTCGTCGTTAGTAACAACTGCGCCGGCCTCCCCGTAGGCTCCCAGATTCTTACCCGGATAAAAACTGAAACACCCAAGCTCGCCCATACTTCCGGCGCGACGCCCGCTGTACTCAGCGCCGTGTGCCTGGGCCGCATCTTCGATGACGATCAGATTATGCCGGCGAGCGATCTCGATGATCGGATCCATGTCGGCGCAGGCTCCGTATAAATGCACCGGCATGATTGCCTTGGTCCGCGGAGTTATGGCGGCTTCGATTTTGTTTGGATCGATGGTGCAGGTTTCCGGATCGACGTCGACGAAAACCGGAGTAGCGCCGGTGTAGCTGATGGCTGCGGCACTTGCGATAAAGGTGAAACTTACAGTGATCACTTCGACGCCTGGGCCAACGCCTGCGGCCAGAAAGGCGAGGTGTAAAGCACTCGTCCCCGAGTTTACGCCGAAGGCGAATCGCGTCTGACAATAATTGGCAAACTCGGACTCAAAGGCTTCGACCTGCTTGCCCAACACGAAGTGACAACTTTGAAGCACCTCTGAAATCGCCGTATCGATCTCGTCCTTGATGGTCTCGTACTGTTTTTTCAAGTCAACTAATGGAATCATTTTTGATGAAGGACAGACTCGAGTGTCTGTTATCGCTCAATCTCAACTAACTGTCCGCGCGCGCGCAATGACTTTTCCGCAGCCTCGACTATGCGAACGAGGCGCAGACCATCAACGCCGTCAGTTACCGGTTTCTTATTGTTTTCAATGCAATCGACAAAATGCTGAGCCTCGATTTGAAGCGCCTCGGTTGTATCAAGCCGAGGGGCCCACATGTCGCCGGAACGATAACTCACCAGCATTTCGTAAACTGCCTCCGGACTCTGCGAAACGGTGATGCCCTTGTCATAGATCTTTACCTTCTCGCTGGGCTCCAGGTCATCGTACAGAATCATCTTCTCGCTGCCGCCGATTAGAGTATGTCTGACTTTCACCGGAGTAAGCCAGTTGACGTGAACATGCGCGATTTGCGGCTCGTCGAAAAAGAGAGTGATGTAGGCGACGTTTTCGGGCTGGCCGGGAATGTGGCTTATTCCGGTCGCCGAAACGGCAGTGGCCTTCGTGGGGAGCACATAGTCCATAACGGAGAGGTCGTGGATGGCGAGGTCCCAGATCACGTTTACATCGTGCTGGAAGAGACCCAGGTTCACACGCACGGCATCGTAATAATAAATGTCACCCAAGGCATTTGAGGTGATTAACTCGCGAATCTTTCGCACCGCTCCCGTGTAAACGAAGGTGTGATCTACCATCAGGATCTTCTTCTGGCGCGCGGCTTCATCAATAATCCGGGTTGCCTGCTCTGAGTTTGCCGCCAAAGGCTTCTCGACAAGCACGTGCTTACCGGCCTTTAACGCCGCCATTGCCAACTCGAAATGTGATGACACGGGGGTGGCGATGATGATGGCGTCGAGATCTGGGTTCTGAAACAGCGACTGGCAATCGCTTACAGTTTGGATTGTGGGATATCGAGTTTGTAACTGCACCAACCGTTCGCTACGAAGGTCGCAAACAGCCGCGACTGTGGAACCCGGCGCTTCCATAAAATTGCGCACCAGGTTTGGGCCCCAATATCCGTATCCGATTACACCGACTTTAATCATTCTTTCAATAAGTCAGACAGTTATGTTGTGATGGTTTTCTCACCACGACCTGGATAACAGGCGTACGAAGTACAGCCTTTAGGCTGCCTCCTTCGCGAGAGGCGAGCTGACGCTTACACTCTAAACACCTCTGGCGTGGCGGACGTCTCCGATTACTCGCGCCGGTACGCCTGCCACGATGGCGTAGTCAGCAACATCGCTGGTCACCACGGCGCCGGCGCCAATCAATGCCTGCTCACCAATCGTCACGCCAGCTAAAACGCAGGCATTACTCCCGATCGATGCGCGACGCTTCACGCGCGTTTCTATCACCGACCAATCTGATTCTTTTTGCGGGGTTCCGTCATCGTTGGCGGCGCGCGGGTATAAGTCATTTGTAAACATCACGCCGTGACCGACAAAAACCTCATCTTCGATGGTTACACCTTCACAGATGAAACTGTGCGAAGAAATTTTGCACCGCGCTCCCACCGAGGCGTTCTTCTGAATCTCTACAAACGCCCCGATCCTGGTTAGATGCCCAATCGTGCAGCCGTACAGGTTCACCAGATCGGGATGAAAGATCTGGACATCGGGTGCTAACGAAACATCATCGGCGATTGGCATGAATTTCTCTTCGCTATTCCTTACTGCGCGTCACCGCAACCTCCTTGGAGTGCGCCGCCTTGTCGGCGCTTTGGTCCGCGGCGGCCTGGCGCCGCGATGACACCGAAGAAATTTCTGAACCACGGTGGGCCGCTCCCCAACGACTAGCTGCGACAGGTCGCAGCGGACCAAAGCGGCGCCGGGCCGTCGCACTCCAAAGAAGCGTCCTCACGACGCTTTCGCTTCCAGCAACCGAGCTAATGCGTAAAGCATCCAGCCCTGGGTCCAGCGCATGAATGGCGTGTGAACGGTATGAAAGCGTCGACGCTGATAATAAAAGAAGCCGGTGCGGTCGCGCAGATTCTGAATAGTCCACTCTGAGATTTTATCGGCCAGTGGCAGCGCTTCCGAATCCAATTCCTGCAGTTCAACCAGCGTTACCATGGCCGTTGCAGCCGCGTGTGCATCTGCTGGGTAGAGCGCGTCATGGTAGTATTTCGGCCACCCGTCTGCAAGAAAGAAGCTATCTCGCCAGTACCTGAAACCATTTAGCAACGCCGGATGAATCTCTTCCCGCGCGGCCGCCGACCTTCGCGCAATCGCCGCCAGTGAACGCAACACATACGCGGTGTGAAAACTATCGATCCAGCCTTGTTTACTAGCCGTGCCATAAACCCATGCACCATCCGGCTGTTGCCTACGAACAACGAATCGCGCCGCCCGCAAGGCCAGTTCAGAGAGCTCAGACTCGCCGGTTGTTGAAGCAACTGTGGCCAGCGTCTCTGCTGCGAGTAAGCTCGCATTGAAAATCTGAGTTTGGTCCAACGGCGAGTAGCTGAAGCAAACCTCGGAGTCTGACTCAACGGTGCGGTTCAGATCCTTCTGAATAAAGTCGCAAGAGCTTCGAGCGGCAAGCTGGTAGCGATCGTCATGAAATGCCTCATCTGCTTCGGTCAAAGCGCGGACAGCGAAGGCCGTTGGAACGATTGTGGGTGTGCCTTTGGGAACAAAAAAATTCCGGCTTTGCCAATCGAAGTTATAACCCCACGCTGATCCGCTGTATCCCTGAGTCTGCAAACTCAACAATTCTTCCAGGAGCTCGCGTGCTTCGCTTTGCGCGGCCTCCGTCTTAGATCGTCGATAATTCGAGAGGGCTGCCAGGGCAAAAAGTGCGATGCCTTTTGGGTTTTTTTGCTCGGGTACAAATGCGAGGCGACGCAGGTTCAGGGGCGAGCGTTTGTTCAATTGCGTCCAGGCAAGTCGGGCAATGCGGGAATGTCTAAAGGGAGTCGTTTGAAAAAGCTGACTATTTAAAGCGTCGAATGGATCGTGTCCGGAGAAGTTTCGCACACGGCACCAGTGGAGCAGTTCATTGAATGCCTGACTAAGAGTGGGCTGGAGCATAAGGAGTGGGCGGTGGCAGTAAGAAGTGTGCAGTGGGCAGTGAGCAGTAAGAAGTGAGCAGTAGGCAGTGGGCAGTGGGCAGTGGGCAGTAAGCGGCTAGCAGTCGCTAAACTCTACGATACCCAAGTTCTCCAATCGCGTGGTTGATACAAATTGCTGATTGCTAATTGCTGTCTGCTGTTTGCTAATTGCTGTTTGCTGTCTGCTGTTTGCTTGCTTTTGCTGTTTGCTGACAAGTTCTTACTGCACACCGCCCACTGCCCACTGCCCACCGCTCACTTCTTACCGCTCACTACTCACGACCGACGTTTCTATCCGCCTCGCGGTTTCAATGAAGCTTTCGTGCCATAGCTCAAACATGAGCAGCGTCCAGAGCAGCTTGCGATGATTTGCAACGCCGCGTTCGTGTTCGTCCTGCAAGCGCGTCACATAGGCGGGATTGAACACACCGGCCCGTCGCACACGTTCGGGCGACAGAAGATCTCGCGCGAGTGGCCGCAGGTTGTCCTTTAGCCATTCGGCTACGGGGACTCCAAAGCCTTTCTTTCCGCGGCGGGTTACGAAAGAAGGCAAGTCATCCTGAATGGCACGTTTTAGAATGTACTTCGTCTTGCGACCGCGCAGCTTATAACTTGACGGCAAAGCGGCGGCAAACTCGGCTACGCGCGGATCCAGGAAAGGCGCACGTACTTCGAGCGACACGGCCATGCTCGCGCGATCGACCTTCGTCAAGATATCCTCAGCCAGATAAAGCTGCGTATCGATACTTTGCATGCGCTCGACAATATCGGTTGAGTCGCATTCATCCCATATCTGGCGCGCGTCACGATAAATATCATCGCTACTCGTGGCTAACACATCTGAAGTCAACAACTGCTTCTGCTCTTCCGGCGTGAAGGAACCGAACCAGACGTGGTGCCTGGTTACCGGATCGTGCTTCGATCCTGCCACAAACCGCTTTGCCTTGTAGTCAAACGAAAGGTTCTTCGTCTTCACCGGCAGCAAGCCCACCAGCGGCTCGATTAAGCCTGCGCGAAGGAAATTCGGCGTCCGCATATAAAGCTCAGCCAGTCGGTGGCCCTGGTACATCGGATAGCCGGCAAAAATTTCGTCGCCTCCGTCGCCGCCCAACGCCACAGTCACGTGCCTGCGTGTAAACCGCGACAACAAATAGGTCGGCACCAGAGACGGATCGCTGAACGGTTCATCCATCCACGCTCCAATCTCGCCCACGAGGTTTGCGGCGAGGTTTGCGCTCAAACGTTCCTCGTGGTGATCGGTGCCGAGGAACTTGGCGACTGCGCGTGCATACGACGACTCATCAAACGACGACTCTGCAAAAGAAATCGAAAACGTTTTGACCGGTTCAGACGAAGCGCGCACGGCCAACGCCGCAACAGTAGATGAGTCCACTCCGCCGGAAAGGAGAATTCCCAGGGGCACGTCTGAAACCAGACGCATGCGCACCGAGTCAGCCAACAACTCCCGCAGTTGCTCGGCGGCCTCGGCAATCGTCGGGGGCGGCTCAAGCGTTTTGTATTTGAGTTGCCAATAACGCCGGGTTTCAATCTTGCCGTCTTCAAGAGTCAGCAGATGGGCCGCAGGTAATTTGTGTATGCCTTGATAAATCGAGAGCGGAGCCGGAATGTAGTCAAACGATAGGTATTGGCGCAACGCTTCCAGGTTGAGCGAACTGGTTACGGACGGGTGGGCCAGGAGCACCTTTGGCTCGGAGGCAAACAGCAACGTGTTATCGAAGACGCCCCAGTAGAGCGGCTTTTCACCAAACCGATCGCGGGCCAGCAAAAGCTTGCGGCGTTTCGAATCCCACAACGCAAAGGCGAACATGCCGTTGAGCCGTTCCAACATCCCCTCGCCAAACTCTTCGTACAGGTGCGGGAGCACTTCAGTGTCTGACTGGCTCCGGAAGGAGTGCCCACGTCGTTCGAGATCCTCGCGCAGCTCGCGGTAGTTGTAGATTTCGCCGTTGAGTATGGCGGAAACGCTTCTGTCTTCGTTGCGGGTCGGTTGCTCGCCCGTCACCAGGTCAATGATCGCCAGACGGCGCATGCCCAATGCCACGCTGCCGGAAACCATCAGGCCTTCCGAATCGGGCCCACGATGGACCATCCGCTCACACATTGAGTGGAGTAGCTCGCGCGCGCCTTGCGGCGGCGGAGCATGCGAATCAAGATTGGCCCAACCGGTTATTCCACACATAACAAAAAGAGTCCTGAGTCCTGAGTGCTGAGTCGTGAGTAACAGGCGTAGAGAGTACAAGCTTTTAGCTTGCGTGGTTGGGGGAAAGCTCGCTTGGCTGATCGCGGAAGCGGCAACCCCAATGCATCGGGGTTGTACTCTATACACCTGTTACTCATCATTCATCATTCATAGGTTCAGCCGATTCGCTCCCTGATCGCGTAAATCGATTTCGCCTGCGACTCGTGATACGTGCGCACAAGCATTTCCGCCAACAGACCCATCAAGAGAAATTGAATACCGACGGCAAACATCACGATCGCCAGGATTGGCAACGGAGTCTGCACGAAGTCGGCTTTGTGAAAGAGTTTCAGAAACACCGCATAAGCCGCCGCCAGCAGCGAAGCCAGAAACGCCAACATGCCAAATGTTCCGAAGATGTAGATCGGCTTTGTCTGATACGAAGCCATGAACTTGATCGTCATCAAGTCGAAAACCACTTTGAAAGTGCGCGACAACCCATACTTCGACTTGCCCATGGTCCTCGCATGATGGGCCACCGGCAATTCAGCAACGCGCGCCCCTTCCCACGAGGCGAGTATGGGAATAAAGCGGTGCATCTCTCCATAAAGGCGAACGTGTTGCAGGGATTCCAGCCGGTAAGCCTTCAGAGTGCAGCCGTAGTCGTGCAGAGGCACTCCTCCAATCCAGGAGATCAGGCGATTAGCAAGCATCGAAGGAAGCTTCCGCGTGATGGCTTTGTCCTGACGATTCTTGCGCCAGCCCGAAACTACGTCGTAGCCTTCATCAAGCTTCTCCAACAACCTGACAATGTCCGCTGGGTCATTTTGCAGGTCGGCATCCATTGGTATCAGCACAGCGCCCCGCGCCGCATCGATGCCGGCAGCCATCGCCGCAGTTTGGCCATAGTTACGCTTTAGCGCGATCACCTTCACACGATCATCGCGTCCAGCCAGCTCGCGCAGGACTTTTAATGTGCCGTCAGTAGAACCGTCGTCCACATAAATGATTTCGGCTGTGCGGTCGAGCGCCCTCAGCGCCTGATCCAGCTTTTCATGCAAGGGAGGGAGGTTCGGCTCTTCATTATAGACCGGCAGAAACACCGACAATTCAGGCTTTTCACTTCGCACGAGCTGGGTGGATGAGTGAACCGGCAGGGTTTCTTCCTGGTCGTATATCTTCATCGGTAAACAACGAAAGCTGGTTGGTAGCAACCTCGAGAAGCCTAGTCAATTCTTCGCGCAACGCATGCGATTGAAACTCCGAAAGGGAAATTGAAATGACGCAGCAAAGCCGTCTCTGCACCCAGGATCGCGCCAAGCATTCGATTTAGAAACCCGGGAGTAAGGTTCGCTTCCGACTCGGGTCGCACGCCGGACGCACGCATCAAAATGCGTCCCAGAAGCGTCGGAAAAAAGAAACTAATGTTCCAATAACTTGCTCGCTCGATTTCAAATCCTGCTTTAGTTACAGCCTTTCTTAGCCCTGCCATGGTGTAGCGGCGACGGTGATGACTCACGTCATCCTGGACACCCCATAGGAACATAAACGCCGGGACCACGATCAAGACGCGTCCGTTCGGTCGGAGTATCCGCCGTATCTCCTTCAACCCGGCGACGTCGTCATCCAAATGCTCGATGACGTCCAGCGAGGTGGCTGCATCAAAAGAATTATCTGCAAACGGCAAAGCCTCAGCAATCGCCTGTTTGACGTTTTCCAAGCCGCGGGCATGACAGAAGGAGACAGCTTCAGCCGAAACGTCCACCCCCGATGCATCACCAAAATCCGAAAGCAACTCCAGATTCGCTCCCGTACCGCACCCCACGTCCAGAATCTCGAAACTTCGGTCAGTCGCTCCGTTCGACCCGCCACCCTTACCCGCCATACGACTCATAGACTCAACGAAACTCCTGATCATCCGCCGCCGACCGAGATACCACCAGTGGCTCTCTTCCACGCGGCGCATGATGGCGTAAGTGTGCTGCTGCATCTCGCGCGGCAGTGGTTTGCTGATGATACTTGTGTTAGTTGACATTGGTCAGTCTTATCAGGTGCGCATTGTAAGGCATAGGGCGCGGCTTACATATTGGGCAAGTTAGGTGATGAGCGACGCTACAGGTGTACAGAGTACAAGCTTCAGCTTGCGACGCCAGCGAAGAAGCTGGCTTTCGTGATCTCGCAGCGGCAACCTGAAGGTTGTACTCTATGCACCTGTTATTAATCACTCACCACGTTCCTGGTTTCCTTAAACCACTCGACAAAACGTCTTATGCCATCTTCGATTTGGGTCTGCGGGTTGTAGCCCAGCAAGCTGCGGGCTTTAGAGATATCAGCGTAGGTTTGGGGCACGTCGCCTGGCTGCAAGGGTTGTCGATCGATTTTCGCCTCAACGTTAAGCTCCTTCTCCAGGAGTGATACCAATTCTCGCAACTCAACCGTGCGCGACTCACCCAGGTTGAACACTTCATAGTCACTGGCCGAATAGTCAGCCACGTGACTTATCGCTGCGCGCACGCCGGCGAGGATGTCGTCAATGTACGTGTAGTCGCGGCGTGTGGTGCCGTCTCCGAAGACCGGAATTGGCTTCCCCTCACTCAACAACCTCGCAAACTTGTGAATCGCAAGATCAGGCCGCTGTCGTGGACCATAGACCGTGAAGAAGCGAAGGCAAACGCTACGGATGCCATAGAGATGAGTGTACGTATGGCAAATCAATTCCCCGGCTGCTTTCGTCGCAGCATAAGGTGAAATCGGTTGACGAATCGGATCGTCTTCACTGAAAGGCACCTTGGCGTTGATACCATAGACGGAAGACGACGATCCGAAGACAAACTGTTTTATGCCGTGCGCCCTGGCCAACTCGAGGAGATTCAGAGTGCCGTTTATGTTTGTTTGCGAGTAGAGCAACGGCAGCTCAAGCGACGGCCGCACACCCGCGCGCGCAGCGAGATGAACTATGCAGTCGAATTCGTTTTCTTCAAAAATCCCAGCCAGTGCCTCACTGTCCCGGATATCAGCGTCGAACAAACGGTAGTGTGGATTCGATTTCTGCCGCCTGACGTTTTCGCGTTTGATCGCCGGGTCGTAAAAGTCGTTGAAGTCGTCGACTACTGAAACCTGCCAATCACCTTCGGACAGCAGACGGTCGACAAGACTTGAGCCGATAAAACCAGCGCCGCCGGTAACTAAAATGTTCTTCATAACGGATTGGACACCGCGGCTCAGCCGCCTTCCGTGCGGAAAGGCTCGGCCTTTCCGATCTACTCACTCGAATTCTGAGGCTGCGCCTCTTGGGAGGCATAGCCTCCCTGGTCTTGGAAGTGGCTCTCGGAAAGGCATAGCCTTTCCGCACGGATCGCGGCTGAGCCGCGTTACGAGGTCTAAGCCGCGAAGTCTACTTTCTAGCGTAAATCCAAAGGTGCCAACCCCAACGCGAAGCCAGGCTCGATTCCAACGAACGCGGCAAAAAGTTCCCAATAAGAGGCAGCCACCGTTTATTCAAAAAGTGCGTTTTTACTTCCACTTCCGAAAAGTCTTTGAAGAGTTCGCGGGCTTCCGCTCGGGTATAGACGCGCGCCAGAGGATTGCCGGCGCCGTCGGTATTTTGGTTCAGAAACTCCTCCGGCTTCAGATAAGATTCCTTTTCAGTCCGCAACCGATCGGCATGTTGACGCAAGGATTCAAGGGGCTCGCCGGTGATCTTATGGACCAGTTTGATTCCGGATTCGCCGCGCAACAACTGTGCGCCCAGGCGCCGCATGATCGAAATGTTTACACGATAGTTATAAGAATTGCGGTGGTAGAGCATGACCACAGCGCGACCACCCGGTCGAAGCACGCGATGAATTTCCTGGATTGCCTTACCGGTCTCCGGTGTGTGATGCAAAACCCCGTGCGAGTAAACCAGATCGAAACTCTCGTCCGCGAAGTCGAGATTTTCGGCGTCCGCAGTTCTAAAACTTCCAGCAAGATCGAAAAGCTCGAAGCGTTTGCGCGCCAGCTCGACAGCCGCTTCCGTTAGATCAACTCCAGTGTATTCGGCGCCGGCCTCAGCAAACTGCGCCCCGTCCGTGCCAAGTCCACAACCGATCTCCAGCACCTTCAACCCACCGGCTTTATCAAATCCCGCGGCGCCGGGAATATGCCATTCCTTCGTATAGCGGTGCGCCTCGACCAATTCGTAAAATCGGCGGGTCCCTGGCGGCGCATCGGCAAACTTTACACCGCACGGATTCGCTTGCCAAAAAGCGCGCACTCGTTCTTTGAGGTTTGCACCAGCGTCTGACATTGGGCGAATGAGGATAGCAGAGGGCAGCGGGTAGCCGTAAGTGGCGGGCAGTCATTGGCCAACGCAGGAGTTGGTTCTAATAACGGCAGAATCGAGCGCGGTAGCGCCGGATCCCACAGGCTACTGAATCGTGGCGAACGGCTTTAACTGGACGTTGTCGGTTTATGGAAGCCGCCCTGGGATCCGGCGCTACCGCGCTCGGTTCTGTAATTACTACTTCGCGGTCGAGAGAATTCGCTCCATGATCTTGGGATCTTCAGGCAAAAGCCCGACTTTCGGCAGCCGCGGCGTGAGCGTCGCCCAATTCTTATCCATTGCAAAGACCTTCTTGAATAGCGGCAACGACTCGTCCACTTTTCCCATGTTTACTAAAGCCACCGCATGCCAGTAACTCATTTCCGCGTTGTCGGGAACCAGTTTTTCCGCCGCCGAGTATTCCCGCAACGCACCTGGGTTATCTTTGTGTTCAACCGCCAGATCACCGGCGTTCATGTGGTTGTAGGCGCGTTGCAAAGTCACGAGACGGCGTAGTTCCTTTAATGGCTCCGGATGGTCATCTACCCGCAGATCAAAGATTCGATCTTTCCACGGCCTGCCGGTGGGTTGTCCCGTGACAACTACCAGCGCAGCAGACTGTTTACCGCGAATATCGCCGCCCGCCGCCTGGCCAGCGTCGAGTGCAGCAAGCATTCGTTCGGCGAGATCGCCCTTAGTGGTTTCGAAAGCCTTTGCCATCGCCGGCCAAACCTTGTCGTTCAGCATTAAGTTGGCCTGGACCGAAAAATCCTTACCCACGATGTGACCGGCTGACTGGATGTTGTTTTTGCCAGTCCATGCATCCACGCGCCCTTTGTAATCGATCATCGCAACTTGCCGCACGTCCTTCGATTTGTCGTTCTCCACCAGGACCTTCAACGCGTCCGGGGCGCTGCGTCCAAATCGCAGCATCTGCAAACCTGCGCTGCCGTAGCTGGGCTCAACAAACGACTGAGTGGCAATCGCGCCAATGCCCGCCTCGGCCCACGCTACCAGGGGACCAACCGAGAACCAGTGGGACTGGACCGCCACGCCGAGATCGCCTGTCGCCGGATCACGCGCGACGATGGAAAACGTGTGAACTGGACGACCTGGATAAACAGTCTCTTGAGGTTTTGCCGCAGCCGTCTGGGCTGACGATGGAATCACCGAACCCAGGATTAAAAGCATTCCTAAAAACAAACGCATAGACTTGAAACCTCCAACAATTTTAAGTGGCATGGAAATCAGCCTGTCGTTACACACAGTGGTGCCTTTCTAGGAAACAAATGGATAAACAGGCGTATTGCGAATTATCCAAAACGACATCACTACTACGAAAAACATCCAGATGAATTTCGGGTCAAGCTGGTTGCTCTTTATAGGACGATCACGGAAGACGGCGATGGTGTAACGCACAAATGCATAAAGAAAAACCGGCAGGAGCAACATCATGAGCGGATTGAATTGAAAGGCGCTGAGCAAGTCGCCATGAAGCAGGCTATGCAGTCCTCGCGTCATTCCGCATCCAGGACAAGTAAATCCGGTGAGCATCCGAAAGGGGCAATTAAGAAAGAAGCCGGTTTTACCCGGCTCAAAAACGAAGATATACGCGGTGACTGCGGCCATTGCCAGCCAAATCAACCCGACACTCACACGCCGATTTACCGGTCCCTCAAACTTCATGAGACGGCTAAACTAGCACGGTATGTTGGGAAGAGAAAAACGTGAGAGAAGTGTAGGGGCGTCCCTCCGTGGGCGCCCCTCACCGTCGCAGAAAGGGGGGCCCACGGAGGGGCACCCCCCTACAATTTTAGAACCAACCCTTCTTGTTCTGAATGTAGGTCCTGACAAATTCTTCGTCAGACTTCGTGAGATAAATTATCCCTTCCACCAACCCCACGATCGAGCCGATGCCGCAAGTGACGAAGGTTATTACGATTTGAATGATTCCTTCAGTCGTGTATCCCAGGATAAATTTATGAACACCAAAGCCGCCCAGCAGAATCCCGCAGATGCCGGCGATGATCTTCTTATCAGCACCCATAGCTTTGTAATCTGTCATACCCTGCTGCGCTCCCTGATTTACTGATTGCATTGGTTGGTAGCCGCTCACCTGGCTCAAGGGCGCCTGGCAAGTAGTGCAATACTGAGCATTGTCATCGTTGACGGCCCCACATTTTGTACAGTATCTAGACATCACTTCTTCTTCTCCAACTTAACGAATTTAGACCGCACACGACGTATCAAGGCCGTGTGCTAAGTGAAATAAAAGCTTGGCGAGACGTTAACCTTGCATCGCGCCTAAGCCAATTCCCAGGACCGTCAACAGTAGGTAGATAACTCCGACTACCAACCCGATTCCGATCGAAATGTAACTAAAGAGTTTGGCCTTCTTTGATGCGTCCGTGGCGCCGGCGATATCTCCGGAGGCAACTTTGCCGTTGACCTGGGCTGCAAAAATGACGGCGACGATTCCGAGAGGCCAACAACAGAAAATCGAAATGATGGCCGGGACTAAGTAGTTGGGAACATTTGCCGACCCGCCTGCCGATGAGGAGGAGGGTGGCGTCCACTGTTCAGACATTTATAAGTTTCTCCTAATTAACCTTTGGTTTACGTAAACTGGAACTGGAGCGTAGGCCTCGCGAAATCTCAGATCCCTGCGCCGTAGCCTTGCCCGCCCGGGCCTCCGTAATTCTGTGGGGGCGGCGGCGCCATGCCACCTTTGCGTTTCTCGAAGATCGAAATGCCGATCAGGCCGCCTATCGTAGAAAACACAATTAATAAAACCGCCATGATAAAGCCATTAACGATATGGCCGGCGATTGACTGTGCCTCCATCTGCGCGCGCATCATTTCCGCCTGGGCAGGATTCATTCCCTCCAGGAAACCTACGAGGATTCCCGTCATAACGCCACTTGCAAAATAGCTAATTGGTATTCCAATGATGATGACGATCACCCCGCCAACCACACCAGCCATCGCCCCTACGATTGCCCCATCGCCAGTCGACGCAGGAGTGGGCGAACCCTTCACGTAAAGATGCGAGGCGAGTAGTCCACCGAGAATTGCCCATAAACAGCAGCAAAAATTCACCCAGTTGACGAAGGGGATGACGGATAAAATACCTAAAACAACGCCGCCAATAATTGCGGGCTTCAATTTGTTGTTCATCAGCTCAATGCTCTCTTGATTGATTGGACGTTGGACAGCCCTACCCGGGTTTTGGGAAGCGGAATGTTATTTACGAATGCGCGTGCATAACTAACAAACAGGGCTGGGATTGTCAATAAAATTGACGATTTACTGATGTAGTTTGATTGCCGCAACCCATTACAGAACCCTGCGCGGTAGCGCGGGATCCTTCAAGCCACTAAAACTAACACCTAAACCCTAGTAATACCCGGTGTCTCCCCCATCCCGCGCTCCGCGCTGGGTTCTGTAGTTACTCGCGAAAAACTAAATCAGTCCGACGATTAAGTCGGACGCAACCCCAACCAGTGGTTGCAATGCTCCTGGTGAAATTTTTGACCGCTCTTCCTGATGTAGAACGGTAGATAACCCCACTGCTACCCGCTCGACAAACCGGAGTTTGTCGGACATTATTCCTGCCATGTATGAATTTGCAGTAGCCCCGGCGGTGACAAGTATTCGGCGTCGCGGGGTCGAGATATCAGAAGTTTCTCCAGACAGCCTTGGATCCGAATTGGAGCTTGAGTCTGGAGACCGGATCATTAAGGTAAATGGTCGGGTCGTGCGCGATTACCTCGATTTCCGGTTCCAGACAGGCGGCGAAACTGAACTCGTGATGGAGGTTCGTAAACACACCGGCGAGGAATGGGAACTTCAAATCGAACGCGGCGAGGGAGAAGATTTTGGACTGAGCTTTGAGCAGATAGTGCCGAGACAGTGTGCAAATGAATGTCTCTTTTGTTTTTGCAAAGGAAATCCCGAAGATGCTCGCCCGTCGTTGTTTGTGCGGGACGAAGACGTGCGGCTCTCGTTTCTCTACGGAAACTACACGACGCTGTCTTCGATCACCGAAGATGAGATGCAACGCATCGTAGAGCAAAGGCTCTCGCCTCAGTACGTTTCGGTTCATGCTACTGATCTGGCGATCCGTGCATACTTACTGGGCGTCGACGAGAAGCGCGCTGACATCAGCGAAAAGCTCGGACGCTTGCTGGACGCAGGAATCGAAATCCACGCGCAGGTAGTTTTATGTCCAGGGATTAACGACGGGTCCGTTCTTAGGAAGACAATCAAGGATTTGGCTGCAGAATATCCCCGCATCACCAGCGTCGCTATCGTGCCACTCGGTCTGACCCGTTACAACACGGACGACCGGTTGACTGCGGTCACCCCCGACTTCTGCCGGCAAACTATTGCCGAAGTTACCGCTATTCAACGAGATTTCCGCAAACGGCTGGGAACAACGTTCGCGTTTTTGGGTGACGAAATCTACTTGCGGGCAGGGCAAACGGTGCCGGGACGAACGCATTACGGCAGTTATCCCCAGATCGAGGACGGCATTGGCATGGTTCGTTCGTTTGGTAACGGCTTCGCTTCAATGATGAAACGTCTCGAACGCAACCCACCCGAGAACGCCGGAAGGGTTCGAGGAACAATCCTGACCGGAACACTCTTCGCTCCAGCGCTCAAGTCTCTAATTAACGATCTGAACGGACGCTTCGGGACAGAACTGAGTGTTGCAGGCGTTGAAAATAATTACTTCGGCGGTGATGTGTCAGTCGCCGGGTTGTTGACCGGTGGGGACCTTATTTCCGCTCGCGACCAGATTCGCGGTGACTTCGTGATCATCCCGAAGAGCACGCTCAAGAGCGATGAAGACATTATGCTCGACGGAATAAAACTGGAGGATCTTGCTCGAAACTTTGGCTTGCCCGTCTATCCGCTTGATTTAAAAGGTTTCGGACGATTTGTAAGGTCAGTACCATCTGCGTTAGCGGATGGGTATCGGCTAGCGCATTGACCCGCCCGCTAACGCAGGCGGTATTGACAAGTTGAGTTAGTCGGCCAAAATTTAAATCCTGAGTCTGCTATGACTTCCCCCGGATCTCATTCCCTCTCTACGGCTCAGCCCGCTCGAAAAATTCTCGACGTAGGATGTGGCCAAAACAAATATCCCGGCGCGATTGGGATTGACTCAAATCCCAGGACCCAGGCTGATGTCATTCATGACCTCGGCAAGGTGCCTTATCCTTTTCCCGACAACGAATTCGATGAAATTATCTGTCGACACGTCATCGAGCACGTGCCCGATGTCATGTCGTTTGTCAGCGAACTTCATCGAATAACCAAGCCATCGGGAGTGATTAATATCGTAACGCCTCACTACTCAAACCCCGACTGGGCAACGGATCCCACCCACAGAAACCACTTCAACAGCTATACCTTCACCTGCTTCATGCCCGACCGGACTCCTTTCCCGTTCTACACAACCGTCGAACTTCGCCCGCTCAGAACCTATGTCTCGCTCGCAAATCTTTGGAGGGCACTAGGACTCGAGTGGATTACAAACATGGATCAACGCTGGCCTGCGTTTCGCTTCACGCGGAAGTTTTGGGAGTTTTACCTTTCCACAATTCTTCGCGGGAAGGAGCTCCACTTCCAGTTCGAAGTTGTTAAGGACAAAGCTGTCAGCAGTCCGGATTCAAGAGCCCTCTGAACCATCAGGTCTCCTGGAACCTTCCTTGAAATTCCGTTCAGCCATTCACGCCAGTGCATATCATTCACGTATTCGTACGAGAATCCAAAATTGGCAAGATTCGTCCGAACTAAGACGCGCTAATTCAGCAATTTAGGCGACTTCAGAATTGGTAGGAGGCGGCACAGTGATTGCACAAGTACGCCTACCCGTACTTAGGCTTTTTCTTGAGTAAATGGCTCAAAAAGACATCTAGTTTGTTGCTTGCAGCGTTCTCCGAGGGGGCAGCGTCTGCTTACGTTCGTTTAGAAAACCCTTCCCAAGGAGCCCTACGATGAAGAATTTCAGATTTATGTTGGCGATGCTGACACTCTGCATTTTTGCAGGATCGGTATTCGCCCAATCCAGCACAGGTAATCTGGTTGGAACAGCGGTTGACCAAAACGGCGGATCCGTTGCCGGCGCAACCGTTGAAGTCACTGATAATGCCACCGGCAAAATCAGGACTATCCAAGCCAGCGACGACGGAACATTTAATGTTACCCAGTTGGAGACCGGTAATTATACGGTCAAGATAACTGCGCAGGGGTTCAAGACCTACACTGCGACCCAACTTAAGATCGACGTCGGCAAACAGTATTCTTTGAATGCCGTCCTCGAGCCTGGCAATGTCCAGGAAAACGTAACGGTCGTTGCCGGCGCCGATGTCATCAACGCCACCAACGCCGAATTGAGCAACGTGGTTAGTCCCCGGCAGATCAAAGAATTGCCGCTCAACGGACGTAACCCGCTCGCGCTGATCGCCCTTCAAGCCGGCACCTCTTCGAACGGTGCGACCAACACCGCTATCAACGGGCAGCGCTCGTCTTTCACAAACATCACGCGTGACGGAATTAACATTCAGGACAATTTCATCCGCGCCAATGCGACCGACTTCGCTCCGCAACGGCCAAGCGTAGATGACATCAGTGAGTTCACGCTGACAACTCAGAATGCAGATGCCTCGTCAGGTTACGGCGCGTCACAAGTCAACGTGGCGACTGAACGCGGCCAGACCGATTTTCACGGTGCTCTGTTCAACTACAATCGCAACTCGAAGTTTTCGTCACGTCCCTTCTTTAGTGCTACGCGACCTTTCCTGAATCGCAACCAGTTTGGCGGAAAGATCGGCGGACCAATGCCACTACCGCGATTCGGCGAGGGCGGAAACGCATGGTGGCGCGATAAGGGCTTCTTCTTCTTCAACTATGAAGGTTTCCGTCAGAGCCAGCAGACGTTGGCACTGAAGACGATCCTTCAGCCGCAGGCACGCACGGGCGTGTTCACTTATGTTGATAGCTCAAACGTCACCCGCAACATCAACCTGGTAACCGCATTCGGCTCGCGCTTCGGCATCACTGGCGTCAATCCAGTAGTGCAGTCGCGAATCCTGGATCGCGTTCCCGTTGGCGGCAATACCACTGAAGCCGGCGACCAGCGCAACACTACCGGTTTACGCCTCAACGTCGCTAATAACGTTGTTCGTGATAACTACACCATGCGTTTTGACGTAGAGGCCAATCAAAAGAATGGCTTCAGGTTCATTTATGCGCGTGGAACTGAGACAAACGATCGTCCGGATGTGGCCAGCGGTTATACCCCCGCTCCTTTGGTCATTCAGCCAGCAACCAGAGATTTTCTCTCGACCGGCTGGACCTTCACACCGACATCGAATTTCACCAACGAATTGCTCGGCGGATTCTTTATCAGCGAGCCGGTTTTCAATCGCGTTGAACCGGAGCCTTCGGATTTTCTTCTGACGCTCCCGCTTATCAGCAATCCCGAAACTACTTTCCAGGATCAGGGACGCAAGGCCGACAATTACACAATTGCGGACAACGCAACCTTCATCACCGGTGACCACTCCTTCCGCTTTGGCGGAACGTCTACCTGGTACAAAGTCAACAGCTTTGCCAAGTTTGACACTGTGCCTCGCTTCTCGCTTCAGCTTAATGGCACAACCGGCCAGTTAGCGGCCAGCGACTTTGCGGGCGGCATCAGTGCCGCGCAACTCGCAACAGCAAACAGTCTGCTTGGACTGCTTGGCGGCATTGGCGGCAGGGTAGACCAGACGTTCAACGCCTCTACCACAACTTCAGGCTTCGTTCCAGGCGCTCCTCAAAGGCAGATCTTTGACTTTGAAAACTATGGCTTTTACCTGGCGGATCAATGGCGTGTCAGCCCGCGTTTAACTTTGAACCTGGGCGCCCGCTACGAAATCTACACCGCGCTTAGAGAGCGCAACGGATTTGCTCTCGAGCCGGTCATAGGCGATAACGACCCCATCGCCACGCTTCTTAACCCGAATGGCACGGTTAATTTTCTCGGCGCAAACGGGGGCGGAAATCAGTTCTACAAAACCGACTATAACAACATCGGACCGGTGGTCAGCTTTGCCTGGTCTCCGGAATTCAAGAACAAGATGATGGGAGCGATTTTTGGCGGCGATGGCCGAACGGTAATCCGCGGCGGCTACCGAATCAGTTACGTCAACGACGAGTATGTTCGAGGTCCTGACAACGCTCAGGGTGGAAACTCCGGCCTCTCAACTGCACGCGCGTTCCTGCTACCGGCATCCGTCGGCAACAGACTTGGCGCTCCTTTGTTCACAGTACCAGCTCCCAGCTTTACTGTTCCGCGAACCTTCGCCCAGGGCGATACCCTTTCGGGTCTCAACTTCGGCACCGTGTTCGCGATTGACCCGAACCTGAAGACCCCGGCAACCCACGAGTGGAACTTCGGTATTCAGCGCGAGATTGGTTTCCAAACTGCGCTTGAAGTTCGCTACGTAGGCGGCAAGAGCAACAATCTCGTCCGTGGTATCGACTTGAACGAAGCGATCATTGGGCAAAACGGTTTCACGAGCGACTTTATTCGCGCTCGCAACAACTGCATCGCCCAGGGCGCAACTCTTCCGGGAACCGCAAGACCAATCGACAAGTGCACCAGCGCGGCCTTCAACCCTGCCATCCCGGGCAGCGTTGCCTTGAATGTGTTCCCGGGTCTACCCGGAGCAGGTCTGCTGACGAACGCAACGGTGCTGGGTAACCTTCGCGCCGGTACGCCAGCCTCTTTGGTCACCTTCTATCTTCAGAATGTGACGCCTTCAACAGCACTCGGCACTAACGGCAGAACGTTCGACCAGTTCTTCCTGCCAAACTTTAATGCTGGTGCGGTTGACCTGCTGACGAACGACGGTCGATACAACTACCACTCGCTACAGGTAGAAGCTCGCCGCCGCTTTACGCAGGGCTTCCATTTGCAGGCGAATTACACCTTCCAAAAGGCATTAACCAATGCCTCAGGTGTGGGCCAAACTCGGTTTGAGCCAAACCTCTCCAATCTTTTCCCGGAGATCGAGTATTCACGTGCTGACTACGATACAGCGCATGTATTTAACCTTAACTCGATCTATGAACTGCCCATCGGTAACGGCAAGCGTTGGCTTAGCGGAACTGGCGGGTGGGACCGGTTGGTTGGCGGTTGGCAGGTGAGCTCGATCGTCCGGCTTTCTACGGGCGCTCCTATCTCCATCATCGATCCGCGCGGCAGCTTAACTCGTCGCAACGGTCGTCAGACTGCCAACACGAACCTGTCCAAGGATGAACTCAAGAAACTGGTTGGCGTATTCAAAACACCATGCGGTGTCTGGTACATCAATCCTGCTGCGATCGACCTGAACCAGCAAGCGCTGGCTGCCGGCAATTGCAGTCAACTGCTATCAGGCGGGGCCACCGGACGCGGTTCGCGTGGTTTTGGTGAAGCGACATTCCCGGGCCAGGTGTTTTTCAATGCCGGCATTGGAGAAACGGGGACCATGGAACGCGCGTTCCTAAACGGACCAAAGTTCTTCAACGTGGATGCCTCGATTATCAAGAACATCCGCTTGACGGAAACCAGCAGGTTCCAAATCCGTGCAGAGGCCTTCAACCTCTTCAACACGTCAAACTTCTTCTTTACTCAGTTTGGCGGAAACTCGGATATCAACAGCTCAAACTTCGGCAGAATTAGCAGCACCTTCACTTCGAGCGGTGCGCAACGCGTAATTCAGTTTGCCGGACGTATCGAGTTCTAATTTCTTCGGTGGGTTTTCATCCGCCGAAATTCAAAGGGCGTTACTCTTATCGAGTAGCGCCCTATTTTTTGCCCCGAAGCGGATCACGGATGATGCCGTAAATCCAACCGGCATCTATTTCTCAAACGTAAAAGAACCCGGCTCCAGTTTTTGGTTATAAGCAAACTCTGAAAACGTCATGTCCCAATCGGCTTTGAAGGCGCCTCTAGGGCTATTCACCTCAAACAAAATCTTGTATTGATACGGAAGTGTTAGTCCTCCGGCTTTTCGAAAATCGGAAAAATCTTCCACCAGCCTGTAACGGGTCTCGCTTTGGCGCGCCGACGTTCTCAGGCGATGACCCTATCGGAGCCACTACCGACCGATTATATTCGGTGCGAACATGCTGGAAGGTTTCCGCGTCGAAGAAGAGGTTAATCCGAACATCGGAGCCTCCACTGGGGTTGTACTTAAGCTGATAGGCTTCGCGCTCGCCGATTTTTTTTGTGCCGGATAGTTCAATTTTAGCCTTTCTACCCGCAAGGTCCAATAAGCTCCACGCCTGAGAAAGTGAACCGCCAATCAAGCCTTGCTTCAAAAGAGTCTTGTAAGTCAGGAGGAAGTCCGCCAGCGGGCTCCGCAAGCCGGGACGAACATAACTAACTGTCACGTCGGAGCCGTCAAAAGCGGCTCGCTCCTGCGCGTAGTTTGGCGAGTTATCAAAAACCATGGCCACCATGTTATTGAGGCCTTCAGAGGCCAGCACCGCGCGGCCGCCAACCTGCCCCGTCCCGGGGTCTTTAAAAGTAACCACAGCCGTTCCGGTAATGACTCGGTTCTTGATTGACTGCCGTGTTTCGGCCGGACCGATAGCTTCCAGGTGTTTGGCGACTAATTCATCTGGCTTGAGTTTCTGTCCTCGTACTACAATAGGATCAAACGAGGCACCGATGCCGGTTAGTAACAATAGAAGTAAAAGCCGGCAAATGTAACTTTGGCTTGTTCTCATTTTTTCTCCCCGTTCACGGAAATGATTTTGAAGGTAGTGCATACTGCTTCCTACTATTCTACAAGTAACTATTCGTATGACAATAGTAGGGGGAGTTATCAATGAGACACTTCGCTCGCTCCTCATCTCTAGACTGTTCAGTCGACTGGTGAAAAGCAGTGTCTACTCTCTCCGCTTACCCGTGCGAAAGGCGCTGTCATGGAATTAATATTCTTTGTTTCGATGCTTCTGCATCTTCTCGGCCAGCCTGCAAGCCAGAATAATTCAGACGCTCCTCCAGATGTCGAAGTGACCAGATTCGCCTGGTCCAAGTATCGTGGATCATCGTCCGACCTGAGGCGTAGTGAACGTCCCAATGCTGGAGACCAGAGACGAGAGTACCGGCGAGAGATGGAGAACCGTAACTCGATCGAGAACCGCAGCAAAGACATGTTGGAGCTCGAAGAGTCTGTCAGGAGAGAGGCACAGGAAGCAAAGCCGGTCGACATGTTCAAGTACATGATTGAAGTGAAGAATAACGGAAGTCGAGTAATTAAATGGATCTTCCTGGATTATCAGACCTCCACGGCCTCAGATCCGGATAATCCTTCACACCGTCAGTTCGCGTGCACAGTGAAAGTCAAACCCGAGAAAACAGAGAAAATCGACGCGTATAGTTTGCTTCCACCAACCCGGCTAATCGACGCGACTAATGCGCAAGCCGGCCTTACCGAGAAGCTAATCATCAATCGAGTCGAATACAACGATGGCACCATCTGGCAAAGACCCGGCTGGCCCGCGCCGGAGGCCCTACCCAGCAGAAGCACCGGTCGAGGTCCGTGTCGAGCTATCTGAGTCCTGAACCCTCACGCCCGAAGCCAGCGCCCGTGAGCTAGTAATAGTCCACCATCTTCACGCCTGCTCGTGATCCTAAAGTCATCCCACCTAACCTAAGACCTTGTATGTAAAAATGGATCATCATCCGTAAAAATGGATCGCCCAACGGCGGCCAAGCCCAGAACCTCCACAAATTTCTGGTTTAGAACGATGGCACAAATGTTGCGGATTTCGAACTGCTTCTCTTAAGTAAGTTCCTTCATAGATCTTCGGACATCATATTTTGCGCGTTGTTTTGGGCCAGGACCACATTCCTTTGTCACCGAAATAAGGGTCGCGATCTGTACTCCGTTCCTTGGTTAATCAGGCAATAAGCCTTCAATCGTTAAGCACTCTTCCGGACGTTCAGTCCTTTTTGGAAAAGAACTCAATAGGGAATTACCTTCCAGAAGGTTTGCTCCCTTACTGATTCTGGCCGACTTCAGTGGCCGCCAGTGAAAAACCCGCAGTGACACCATCATTCTCTGAGGAGGGAAAATGAGAAAGTTTACAAATATCTTGATGGTTGGTTTGGTTTTGTTTATCTGCCAAATCGCTGTTCAAGCGCAAACCGGTTCGATCTCAGGTACCGTGACTGATCAAACCGGAGCGGTTGTGCCTAATGCCAGCGTTACCGTAAAAGGTGAAACCGGCCAGGAATATTCGGCTACCACGAATGACGACGGCGTTTTCACCATCCCAGGTGTTGCCGCCGGTACATCAACCTACACGGTTACTGTAACGGCTCCGAACTTTAAGACGTTTGTGACCAAGAACGTTAAGGTCGACGTCGCTACCCCCGCCACGGTTAATTCGGTACTCGAGACCGGCAAGATCGAAGAAACAGTTGTTGTGGCTTCGGGCGCTGAGATCCTGCAGACCGAAACGGCCACCGTTGGCACCACGATTTCGGGGCGGCAAATCCTGGAGACGCCTATCCAGTCACGGGATGCTCTCGATCTCGTCACCATGCTACCCGGGACGACGACGACCGGAGTCGTGCGAACGTCTTCCATTAACGGTTTGCCGAAAAGCGCGCTGACGATTCAGATCGATGGCGTCGACGTTCAGGATAACTTCCTGAAATCCTCAGACGGATTTTTCACCTTCATTCGCCCACGTATCGACAACATCGACGAAGTTACCGTTTCAACGGCGACTCCCGGAGCTGAGAGCTCGGGCGACGGCGCTGTGGCAATCAGATTCCAAACGCGCCGCGGAACCGACGACTACAATGGCAGCGCCTTCTGGCAGCACCGCGATGAAGGTCTAAACACGGCCAACTTCCAAAACAATTACCTCAAGGTGCCTAAAGCCAAGCTTCGTTTGAACCAATTCGGTGGAAGCTTCGGTGGCCCGCTTCCGTTCCTGAAATTCGGCGAAGGCGGCGAGTGGTATGACTCCGGTAAGGGCAAAGCATATTTCTTCTTCAACTATGAGAGATTCCACCTGAATGAAACGTCGCCTAACCGGCAACGCCAGGTGTTGACCGCCGCTGCTCAGTCAGGAGTCTTTCGATATGGAACCAATGGCTCCCAATCCGTCAATCTATTAAACATTGCCGCGTTGCGTGGCCTTCCGAGCACCATCGATCCAACTGTGCAGAGCATGCTCAGCATAATTAACGCTGCCACGGCTACCACGGGATCGTTTGACCCGCTTGGTACTGGTGGCGTGTTCTTTAGGCAGCCTTTCAACTTTGCGAACCCCGGTCAGCAACGAAGACGGTTCTTCGTGTTGCGTATGGATGCAAACCTCTCAAAAGACCACGCGATCGAGGGCATCTATAACGATCAGCCGTTTCGCTCGAATGTCGACTTCCTGAACAGCGTGGACCCGGCGTTCCCGGGCCTTGCTAATGCAGGCACTCAGAACTCAGACCGCCGGTCGCTTTCGATCGGGCTCAGGTCAAACTTTGGCAGCAATGTCGTCAACCAGTTCCGATACGCCCAATTGGCGGGATGGCTGGGAGGAGCTTCAAACTTCGAACTAGTCGGCGGAACCGGCTGGTTTGATTTCATGGGGGGATACAACATTGGCCTCGGCTCTGGTTTGACCAATCCGACCATTAGAAACGCCTTTAGCTCCCGTTCATCGCCGACACAGGATTTCAGCGATACCGTCACCTGGGTAAAAGGTAACCACACCTTCAGCTTTGGCGGGCAGTTGAAGAAGATCCAGACGATTTCCGATTCGGTAGGCTTGGTGGCGCCGACTCTCACGCTGGGTGTAGCGACGGGTGATACGGCTGTAACCAACGTGTTTTGTAATACCCTTAGCGCTTCGTGCCCAGTAATCACGCTGCCGGGTGCAAACGATACCGAGCGCGCAAATGCCCAGGCTCTCTATGCCACGCTAACCGCACGCATCTCGGCCTTTGGCTCAAATGCCATCCTCGGCGCAAATGGCCAGTATGCTGTCAATGGTCCACGGCACTTCGAGATTCAGGAAAACACAAACGGTCTCTTTGTGCAGGATTCCTGGCGAATTCGACAAAATCTGACACTGAGCTACGGCGTCAGATGGCAGCCGCAAACCGGTGCGAAGATGCTGACAACCAATTACGCCGTCCTTAGCAATCCGGACATGGTGTATGACGTTTCGGGCGCAGGTAACCTTTTCAGTCCCGGAACGCTCACCGGTCCGATACCGACCGTTCGAGGCAACAGTGCCGGTGAGAAAGCTTTTCAGGACGACCTGAATAACTTTGCGCCGAGCGTAGGTTTTGTCTGGAGCCCGAACTACAGTTCTGGCTTTAAGAGAAGACTGTTGGGCGACAACGGAACCAGCGTGTTCCGAGGTGGTTTCTCTCGTGCGTTCATTCGCGAAGGCACGTTAATCGTGGAAAACAGCGTAGGCCAAAACCCGGGTGGATCGTTCTCTCTCGCCCGGAGTACTGCACTGGGCAACCTGACAGTGGGCACGACTTTAAGAACACCGGGCAATCCCAACCTCGCGCCGCCGGCTTTCAATGCGACTCCGGTTTTCCCGCGAGCGCTGACAACGGCTGACGCCGCCCTCGGCTTCTCTCCGGATTTCCGTTCGGGCTTTGTGGATTCGTGGAGCTTCGGCTACCAGCGTCAGCTTGGTTCAGACACCGTAGTCGAATTCCGCTACGTCGGAAATCGTGGTAAGGACATGCAGGTCCAATACCTGCTCAATGAGATCAATGCGATTGAGAATGGTTTCGGTGCTGAGTTTGCCCTCGCCCAGCAGAACCTGATCTCGAATATTAACGCGGGTCGCGGCGTAACCTTCGCCTACTTCGGCGCTGGCACAGGCACATCGCCTTTGCCGATACTGGTGTCGTACCTGCAGGCCGGCAATCCGAATGCAAACCTGCCTGCAAGTTATGGGGCCAACTTCGCAAGTCAGAACTTCGTGCCTTTCCTGACTCCCGCCAATCCAAGTGTGCAGGGTCTTGCTGCTACCTTGGCCAACACGGCGGCTACTAGAAACAACGGAGCGGCGGCGGGCCGACCGGCAAACTTCTTCCACAATTGTCCGACTACGCTGGGCTTCTGCTTCCAGTTCGACAATAGCGAAAGAAGTTGGTTTGACGCCGGTGTGATCGAGGTTCGTCGCAGACTTTCCGATGGCCTGCGCTTCCAGGCGAGCTATCAGTATGGCAAGTCCTTTACGAATGCCTACGCATCTGCCAACACCACATTCTTCGGGCTGGGTGCCGGCGACCAAAGTAACGCGGCAAACAACACGCTGCGCAATCGTGAGGCCGACAAATCGCCTTCACAGGTCGACCTGCGACACTCGTTCAAGTTTGACGCTACCTGGGACCTTCCGTTCGGTAAGGGACGGAAGTTCATGTCTTCGTCAAACTGGTTTGCCGATACCATTCTTGGCGGATGGACCATCTCACCAACTGTTCGTTGGCAGAGTGGCTCGCCCATCTTGATGGAAAATGTCCAACTGGTTGGCATGACTGCTAAAGAGCTGCAGGATAAGATTGGTGTCTACTACAACACCACTATCACGCAGCCTAACGGAGCGACGTCTATCGCCAACGTGACCTACCTGCCCGCGGACATCATCGCCAACACCATCCGTGCCTTTACGACGACTGGTAATACGGCGAGTGGTTACGCGGCCGGACAGGCTCCTACTGGTGCGTTCCTCGCCCCGGCTGGATTCGGTAATTGTCAGCAAAGAACCGCGGGAGGGTGCGGTTTCCGTAAATTAGTTATCTACGGACCAAACTTCTTCAAGATCGACTCATCGATCGGTAAGCGCTTCAGCATTGGCGAGCGTCGAAGTGTTGAGTTCCGCATGACAATGTTTGATGTGCTCAACCACACCAATTGGCGCCTCGGCGGCTGGACCGGCAACGTGAACAACATCACGGCCTTTACCGGTACCTTCGGCCAGATGCTCAACGGTTGGGCTTACCAGGATCCGAACGGATCAAACGATCCGGGCGGCCGTATTACTGACTTTCTCTTGCGTATAAACTTCTAACCGGGAAGGGTTAGTTTCTATTTACTTTTGGCGTTGCCAAGAAATTGGCAACGCCTTTTTTTGCCCGGCGCTTGGAATGGCCCAACCTCATCCGGAATTGTTTGTTCGGTAAAAGGCTTTGTTGTAGGCTATCAGCCAACCACCCGGTAGGAGCGCGTGTCATGATCTCAAACACAGAACATTTAACCTGGCGACTGTTTTTTCTTGGTTTCATATTCTCGTGTTCTGCGTCTCTTGCGGCGGGTCAGATAGCGGGTGGCTTGACAGAGACTACCAACACGCGCCTCGGGGGAAATAATTTTATCGTGGGCACGGTTTACTCGCCTGAAGGAATGCCGATCACCAGACGAATGAATATGCGTTTAAGTTCGCCGACCTGGGGTGATTTCTCGGCGACCACGGATGACAGGGGACGGTTTGTATTTAGCGGCGTCGGATCGGGCGTGTATACGCTTTTTGTCGATGGGGAAAAAGAGTTTGAAAATGCTACGCAACAAGTTGAGATCCTTCGGCGGCGCAGCACGGTACCTGAAACCTATACGATGACGATTCGCTTGAGATTTCTCACCAAGCCGAACGCCGAAAAACCATCTGTGATCAGCGCCTCGAATGCCGGAGTCCCGAAGGGTGCGATGGTCCTTTACGAAAAAGCTTCGAAGTTGGCGGAAGCAAAAGATTACAAGGGGGCCCTCGACCAATTAAAACTCGCGGTTGCCAAGTACCCGTCCTTCGTAAACGCCCTCAACCAGATGGGTGTTCTTTACCTGCAGATGAACGATCTCGATAAGGCTGACGAGGCCCTGCAGGCGGCCCTTAAAATTAAACCCGAAGCCTATGAGCCATTGATCAACCGGTCGATCACTTTGTTTCGACTAACAAAATACAAGGACGCCGAAACTGTCCTGCGGGCGACGCTGAAGGCCAAAGCAGACTCCGCCGTCGCATATTATTATCTGGGTCGCACGCTCACTAAGTTAGGCCGGAATGACGAGGCCGAGAACGCATATATCACCTGCATAAAGATGAGTCCGGGCGAATTCAAGGAAGCGCACCGTTTCCTGGCGGCCATCTATTTGGACCGGGGCGCTCCGCAACGTGTTGTTGAGGAATTGGAAACATACCTGGGACTCGCCCCCACCGCCCGTGACGCTGCCAATCTGCGGAAGGTGGTCGACCAGATAAAGCGCGCATCAGTGCAACCGCAAACCGATCGCAAACCTCAGAACTGAGCTCTTAGTTTTCACTGAGTTTTCGACCCTTCGCTTCGGCGCATCACAAAAATTTACGACAATTTTTCCGGTAACTAAGAAACCCTTTCGGGTCTTAATGCCATCCTTACTCTGTCCGTTCATTCGTCAGGCTGGTCTACTCCACTTCAGCTAAGAGCAGGTTTCCATAGAAAGGCCGCGATCATGAACAAAGCCGTAATTTGTCTCTTCATTACGCTGGCGTTAGTCCTGCCGCTCGGCCTCGCATCCGCACAAAGGAAAGGTGTCCCATGGATTGAGTGGTCACGAAACGACGCCGAGCAGATAGTCAACGAGTCGCCATGGTCCAAAACTCAGACCGACACTGACACTTCGCAACGATTGTACTCACGGACCGCTGACCCAAACGCGACCACCGACCGCACTACCGCGGCCGCCAACGCCCGATTGGCGCGAGGAGCGATCAATCAAGAAGTAAACGTTAGCTTTCGAGTGCGTTTTTTTTCTGCCAGGCCTGTCAGGCAGGCGCTCGCGAAGCTCATTGAATTTGACCAGAAGCCACGCGGTGAGGTCTTGGCAAAACTTCGCGACTTCGCAGATAAAAAATCCTCTAACTCAATTATCGTTACGACCACTTTTGATTCCAGCGACCGAGGTTACCTTGGCACAATCATGCAGGCTTTTTCTACGGCCACCACCAGCACCTTAAAAAACCAGACCTACATTGAACGCAGCGACGGCAGGCGACTACTCCTCGAGCAGTATGTCCCCCCGGGGAAGGATGGCTTCGGAGCCAGATTCATCTTCCGGCGGGAACTCGATGGCCAGCCCTTCCTCAATTTGGAGAGCGGCGAGGTTCGGTTTCACACTGAATATCCGGTTGGGATCCAGATCGACAGGCGCTTCAAAGTCGCCGATATGATTTACAACGGCGAACTCGAATACTAAATACCGGGGACGACGGCAGTAAGTAAGCTTTACCTTAGGAGTGCCGCTTGCGGACTGAGGATTGAAAGGTGCCAGCGCTGGAAAGTCGTAATCGTGTCATTTGGGATGAGTCGAACAAAGGCCGTTTGCAGATATAGATTCTCGGGCGTGGGCCATTCCAGCCGCACAATCGGATTGAACGACGACGGTATGGCACCCTGCGTAAGAGCGGTCGGACTTCCCGCGTTAGACTGGGCGCCCTTGGCTTCGTAGGCCCTCGACGCTGCGATCAAAGCGTCGCGAAGTCTGATCACAGCCTGCGTTGGTTTCTCTGTGGCTGCATCGTAGATCTTCACATCGGTATCGAAGGCCGTGGCAACTTTTGAAGAATCAGCCGACCACACCGGCAATGCTTCAGTCAGCTCATCGTCAAGCAATCTCTCCGAGCCATCAGGGCTAATCAAACGAGGCCGCCCGACCGGTAGCTTATATTCTCTCTCTCTCGCAAGCCATTCGCTTTCACGGCAAGCCAACGCCACTAGTGCGTGACTGTCCGGCGCCCATGACGAATAGAAATAGATAAGCCCCTCTCGAGAGGTCAGTGGTTTCAGATCGTAGCCATCGCGATTGCAGATGTAGATCTGCTCAGTCATGAAGACCTGAACCGGCGCGAACGCGGGGGCAGCCGAGGGCAGCGGAGTAGGTTCAAGCAAACCAGGAGTTGCATCCGGCGGTGTTGGTGTGGGAGTAGGTTTTTCGTTTTTGTGAGCGATGAAGGTGATGGAGTTTCCGTCGGGAGACCACGCAACGGCTTCCGGAAACACACATGAAAGGTCGGGCGGCGTCAGATTGCGGACGAAGTTGCCATCTGACGAATACAGGTCGATGCGAAATGCCTGGCTGGGTTCACCGGCGCTGTTATAGAGAACGAGTGCCCGGTAACCGTCCGGCGAGCGGACCGTTCTAATTAGCGCGTCGTTTTCCCTGCGCGTGCTGAAATCAAGCTGGATAGCTTCAATCTTATCGTCCGCTGATTTCGCGGTTATTTCTTCAGGAACCTGTACGTCGGGCTCGAATCTATATGCCAGGCGTTGCGCGGGAACATCGCGAAGCACGCGGGGCCTGACATCATCCGGTCGCAGAGTTATCGAAGAACAGGATACAGAACCCGTTATCAGTATCAGCAAGGCGATTAATGTGAGTGAGGTTTTATTACAGAACCGAGCGCGGTAGCGCCGGATGCTAAAGTCTGGTTCCATCTTGATCATTATTAATAAAACTCTATTGCCAGAAGTAGATTCCAGGATCCGGCGCTACCGCGCTCGGTTCTGTAATGGCATCAGCGTCCGTATACGAGCTCACGCGAAAGGACCGGAGTCAGAGTAAGCAGCGCACGAATAGTAGTTCGGGGCGAGAGGTGATCGTCGTCACCCTCATCCTGCTCAACGCAATTGTGGGCCAGCGAGCGCGAGATTCTTCGCGGCAACGGCTCATAATTGGGTGTGCGTGAAACATAGCCGCGTGCCGCCAGAGTTCCGACCAGATCGCACGTCAGCTCTTCTGCTCTTTGGCCACTAATCTTGTCGCCGATAAGCGTCGAGGCACGGTTTCCTACGGCGCGAAACAACCAACCAAGACTGTCCTCTCCCCCATCACCGATGTGAACCAGTTCGTGGGCCAGCACCGAAATGATTCCTTCGTCTGAGGGCAAGCCCGCCAGAAAGATCGTCCCGAAGATTATTGTATGCGGGTTCTGGAGAAACACGGACGCGTTGTCCCGCGAATCTACATCGGGCCTAACGTGCGTCACCGACATGACACGGTTTATGGCACGTTGCACCCTCGCTGTATGGACCCTCGAATTGGCAACGTCGTAGTCTTTTAGAAGCTGTCGCAGAGAAGCGGCCACCAAATCTTTGGCAATGGGAAGCAAACGCTGGGCACGCTTTGCTCCCGCGACAGCCTCAGGACTTTGCACCGGCAGCGACGGCCGACCCTGCATGTCGTCGATGGGAACGCTGCCCTTTGGATCGAGCACCCGTTCTTTACAAACCACAGCGCTGGCAAGGTCCACCATCTCGCGTGCTTCGGCCGTCAACACGTTACGCGAGTGGCTCTTCTGAGGTTCGTTGATAGGACGGCGTTTCTGAGCCTGACCGCTGTCGATCAAAGTACTAACCGTGACCGCAGCTGTCACCACGCCCATCGCAAACAATCGATATCTGATTAATCTCTTCATCCGTCCAAGCCGTCCATCTGCCGCTGGAGTGTATTTTCGCGAGTTAGATGTCATCGATTTCGCCATACGGGCTTACGTTTCTCGATGAACGCATTGATGCCTTCGGTTGCATCCTGGGTTTTCATTAGTTCGTGAAGATACATATCCTCGACTTGCTTAAGCGCAGAATCCAAAGACCGTGCGCGGCCGAGATCGATCGCTCTTTTCGTCAACTCCAGTGCGGTGGCTGAGAGCCCTCGAAACTTGGCAAGCACCTCCTGTGTTTTTGCTTCGAGATGGTTAGCCGGCACTACATAATTGACGAGTCCCAGCCGCGCCGCTTCCGCTGCCTCTATTAGCTCCCCCGTGAGGATTAGCTCACGGGCCCGCTTGTCACCAATCACCTGCGGTAACAAGACTGCCGCAACCGGCGGATACACGCCGAGCTTAATCTCGGGTTGGCCAAAACGCGCCCGCTCGCTCGCGATCGCCATGTCGCACGCCATGACCAGCTCGCAACCACCCCCAAGCGCGGCGCCGTCAACCACGGCAATTGCGGGCCGGGCTAATTGCTCTAGCGTGCGGAAGATCGCATGAAATGTGTCGAGCATTTGAAAGATCAGATCTTCACCATGCTCCTCAACAGCAACTCCAGTGCTGAACGCACGGCAATCAGCCGCAGCGTCAAAGACCACCGCCACGACTTCACGTTGCAGAGAACACTCGTTCAGTGCGTCATTGATCTCCCGCATCATAGCGATGTTGAAAATGTTCACTGGCGGCCGCGCGAACGTTATGCGTGCGACGCGGTCGTCGATGGCGAATCTAATGTTTTGATATCCGATAGTCATTTGCTGCACACTAAAAACGTGACGGGTATTGTAAGGGTTAGGGGCTTTAACGCGGTAGGAGAAGTTCAAACTGGTCGAGGACTGGTTTCAGAATTCTTTGAGTTCTCGGTCAAGGCCGCAACCAAACACGCACTAGCTCCGTAGGAGCCGGATGTTTATAGAATACACAATCATCCAATACTTAGCGCTCCAGCGGAGCGCAATGTTCCGCATGACAAACAGGGGGTCGACACGTTCCGCTCCTCTGGAGCGGAAAGAACCCTTTGGTTTGCATCTATAAACATTATGTCCCTACGGGACGACGGAGGGTTCGAAAAACTTGCCAAGGAAACAAGAAGCTGCTGGTTCCTTTTACAGAAGACCGCAGCGAGAAAGCTAACCAGGCCACCCAAAAAGTTAAACGATGTCGGCGCATGGTCGGCGAATCCTCTGATTAGAAATTGAATGTGTTAGATCTTACTACGAAGCGGCCTGTACATGTACGGCATAGCCTCTAAAGAGGCCCCACGCCCAAAAGCTGCGCCCGTTTAGTTGCCGAACTCGTCCGGCGCACAAGTGCGCCATCTAAACGGCCGAGATGGCTGAGGCTGTCACATTTCGAGCCGTGAAGCGAGATGCTTTTGCGAAACTTTTGAGAAGTGCACGGGATTAATTACCGCCAGCATTCATCCAGCTTTGATCAGCATTCATCGCGGAGGATAAACCAATGCCGGTAGTCGCTTGCAACAAGTGTGGAACTAAAAACCGTGTTGAGCCGCAGCAAGCAGAAGGTAAAGTGGCACGCTGTGGAAAGTGCGGTGAAGCCCTGGGAACATCGGCGGACGCAACGCTGGACCAACCGTTGGTCGTGACGGATGACACTTTTCAACGCGATGTCCTAAGCGCGCCCGGTTTGGTTCTTCTAGACTGTTGGGCGCCCTGGTGTGGCCCGTGCCGTATGATCGGCCCGATCATGGACCAGCTCGCAAGCGAATCGGATGGCCGCTACCGGATTGCAAAACTCAACGTCGATGATAACCAGCGCACTGCAGCGCAATTTCAGATTCAGAGTATTCCCACAATGCTCCTCTTCAAGGACGGCAGGCTGATTGACAGGCTTATCGGCGCGCAGCCTAAACAAGCGATCGCGGATCGACTTGCCAGGGCCGCGTGAGGACCTGTTCGACATGCTTTTAGCTTGTCAGAGAAATCCTGTGTTGGTCGTTTAGGAGGCGGACTTGTCCGCCGGCGGAGGGCACAGGTGTCCATTCTAAACGAGAGAAATTTAACGGGAGAAACAAACTAGGCGGGCACCACTTCCGGTTCCGGAGAATCGGTTCTGTAGGTTCGTTTGAAATAAACAGCGAGCAGGAAACTTACAAACATGATCACCGCGCCGGTCCAGAAAGTGATTCGCAGCGAGTGATCGCTCATGTAATGGGCAACACCGTCCGCACCGACATGCGCGCTCTGGCTGTGAATCAAGACGGCCGCGATAGCTGGACCTGCCGCGCGCGCTAAACTTGCCGCCGATTGAATCACGCCCATAACGCTTCCTTGCTGAGCCGGGTCAACCAGCTTCGACGCCAAACTGTTGAGCGCTGGAGTGGCCAAAGAATTTCCCAGTGAAAATATCCCACCGCCGATTAGCAGCGCCAGGAGTCCTCCGGCGTTTGGTCCGACAAAGGGCACCGCGAAAAGACTCAACGCAAAAAACAATGCCCCGGCCATTACGAGCGGCATTTCCCCGAATCTCTTTACCAGCCTGCCGATCAATACGCCTTGAATAATCACCGCGATCAGACCTACATAGGCGAAGAGATAGCCGTTGTGATGAGCGTCGTACCCAAAGCGAAACATCGTGTAGAGGGAAAACGAAGTAGTCATGATCGAGAACGCTACTACGAATAAAAAGTAGATCGTGATCACGAAACCGAGTCGCGGCTGCTTGAGCGATAGCCATAGTTGCGCAAAGCTTCGGCCGGCGGACGTGCGTGCAGGATGGTCAGGTGTGACTGTTTCAGGCAAGGTGAAATAAAGCAGGAGCGCGTTGGCGAAGCAGAGCCCTGCCGCAAACAAGAATGGCACTTGAACTCCCCAGCGGCTCAAGATGCCGCCAATCGCCGGGCCAAAAATGAAGCCGAGACCAAATGCAGCGCCCAGTAACCCCATCCCTTTCGCGCGATCTTCCTTGGTGGTGATATCAGCGATATAGGCCTGGGCCGTCGAGATGTTTCCGCCTGAGATGCCGTCAAGAATGCGGCCGAGAAAAAGCATCCAGAGGGTTGTCGCAAAACCGAGGATCAGGAAGCCGATGCCGGTTCCAATGATTGAGACGAGCAGCACGGGCCGTCGTCCATGCTTGTCCGATAGGCGTCCAAGCACGGGAGAAAAAATTAGCTGCATAACGGAATAAGAAGCGAAGAGAAAACCGACTGTGCGAGGCGTGGCATTAAACGTTGTCCCCTCGGCGTAAAACGGAAGGACCGGAATGACAATGCCGAAGCCGAGTAGATCAATAAAAACAGTTGTGAAGATTACAACGAGCGGTGAGCGCTTCATGAACTAATGATAGGTAAATGGTGAATGGTAAATGGTGAAATGAAATGTCGTCGTCGCATCCGAGCCTTGGGAGGCGGTTTTAAATTCGGCAATTTTCTGTACGTCCCGGTTACCGTCTGCGGCCGCCCCAAATCGCCATATCCATAGAAGCCATTCCGCCACCGGAAATAAGAAGCGAGACGCACATAGCAAGCAGAGCTAACGGATACTCGATTCCCATGGCCCCAAAGAAAGCCGGCCAATGTACGCCCACTATGGCGGTGAGCATGGTGCAGAATACAAAGAAAGCTCCGACACGCGTCAACAATCCAAACACGATAAGAATTCCGCCAACAAACTCGGAAAGAGCAGCCGCGGCCCACCACAACCAGGCTGGCTTCATGAAGGGAAACGGCGCATCCGGGTTGCTAATCATGGCGTTAAACCCCGGGCCGCCCCAGCTTCCCAACACCTTTTGGGCGCCGTGCGCGAACATAATCCCGCCAAGTGCAAACCGAATCGGCAAAGTAAACCAGACCGGCCATGTTTTAGTTAATTTGCTAAGCATGGTGGACCACCTTTTATTGGCTTTTCCAGATCGGCGAAGATATTAGTTTATCCTCCGTCAAATGTCGCCTGTCCGACATGCTTCAGCTGTCGCCGAGACTTACAATATAAGGAATGTTAGCGCTTGTGACTTCGCGCCTTTGAGGTTCTGAAGCCACACTCGTTTAATAATGGGCACTTGTGCCCTCCGCCAGCGGACAAGTCCGACTTCTAAACGATAAACCACAGGTCAGAACTGCTGGTCCTACTTCACAAACCGTCCCAGCGGCCCATCATTACGGATCATGTGCTTCAATGCCGAGTAAGGAATTGTCACCTGCTGTGGACCCGCAGCGTAAGGTCCTACCTGATAAGCGTCGAAGTTAATTCCCAGGCCCTTTTTTGAAATGGTCCAACTCTCAAAATTCTTCGCATCGGGGCCGGCGCCTCTTTGAATCCAGTCGTCGTCAAGCATTCCTTCAACCTTTTGCGATTGCTTTTTCAAATCCTGGATTGCATATGCGGATATTGATTGCAGGTATTTCGATCCAGGATTGAACAGGTCGGCAAGTTTGAGTGGCCTGCCGTTTTTTAAATCGAAATTGACAGTCTCGGAATAGGAGTTTGGGTGGGCCGCACCACGATAATAACTTCCGACACCAAAATCGAGGCTGATCAAGTCGTCCTGAGCAAGGGATAGCGTGTATCCGATATCCAGCGAACTGCCCATATCTGCCGGCAACGAGTCAGCGCCCGCATCATCGCCTTCCTCCGGTTCCATATCTTTCTTAAACTCGCTGACCTTACCAGTAATCAACCCGCGTACCATCTGGTTAAACTTCTCGTAATTCGGAGAACCCGAACCCGTCAACTGCGGGTACTGAGCCTCAATTTCATACTTAAGTTTCTTATTACTATCCGCGATGCGGCGGGCGAGGATCTCAACACCACTGCTAAACTCGATCGGCTCTTCGTGTAGAGAAAACGCCGTTTGCTTTGCAGTGTTAGGCGCTTTCCAATTGCCGGCTATTGAGACCAGGCCCGACTCTTCAGATTTCCAAAATCCTTTGAACTCTCCAGTCTGTTTTCCGCTCGGATCAAACTCAGCGAGTAATATATTGCCGTCCTTATCAATCGTGCCGTTCAAGTCAATTTTGGTTCCGACCTTTTGGTAGAAGTAGGACCCTGTCAGCCGTTCACCCTCTCGCACCAGCTTCATCTGCAAATCCAGCGCGCTGCCGATCGACCCTTTAAAGTATTTGGTTTGGCCTTGAGGGGTGGTTCCGCCATGCGCACCTTGGGATTGCGTCGCCGCGCTGTTGGCTGTAGCAGCCTGTTCACCTGGACCAGAGGTTTTCTTACAAGAGGTTAAGCCTGCGATTATGATAAGGATGATTGCGTATTTCTTCGTTGATTGCATCGATGATTGTGACCCCCGAGCCGGTCATCACAGGTGTTTAGAGTAGAACCTTCAGGTTGCCGCTTCGTGAGCACGCAGGCTAGCTCCCATCCAACGACGCAAGCTAAAGCTTGTACTCTCTACGCCTGCCATTCACGCGGACTGCTCAACTGAACTCGATTTTATCAGTCCGCTCTTCGCGATCTCGTCTCGAATATCTTCAAACGTTAACTCACAAAGCCTGCCGCCGGTGAAGAGTTCATTGTTTGTCACATCAGCGATAGCAAAGGACGGCTTTGTAAAATTATCCAACTCTTCATCCGTTTCAAAACCCACTTCAGCCAATACCAGACCAAACAATCCGCCCAGAAACATGTCGACGGAAAACTTCCTTCCCTCGTATTCAAACTGGTAACGGTTTTTTCGAATCTCGTTCGCGTCAAACATGGAGAGCGTTTCCGCTTCCAACGCGTTAAGGTAAGTGTTGGTGATGATTGTGCGCGAATAGTCCTGCACTTCCGGCGCAAACTTCTGGGTAAACTTGACCGTCCACTTGTTTGTCCGCGGCTCACGGACTTTGCGGATTCGCAGCCGCGTGCCGGTTATGTAGTTGTCAGTAATCTGTACGTGAGGATCAGCACGCGATAATCCTTCAGGCAGATCCTGTAAGAGATAACGACGTTCACGTTCCACTCGCGCATATTTACTTTCGGCGGGAACGATTGTGTTCTGGTCTGTTAGTTTTGCAACGCCCATTTTTCTCAGACGCGTCGTTTGGTTTGATAACGTGAACCTAAGTGAAACACAGAGCGCCGCTTCGTTCAATCGACAGAGCTACTGTGCGAGCCAACGAAATCACAGATTGATGCGGCTCTGCCGCTGAACAGTGCGGCGGCAGAGCCGCGCTTGCGAAGCTATTTGTAAACCGGAAAGCTGAGAGGAGTCGAGTGTAGCGAAAATTTCTAGGGGCGGCACTCCGTGGCCGCCCCTTGCGAGGTGAGATGCGCCCAAAGGCCAAACCGGAGGCGGCCACGGAGTGCCGCCCCTACAACTTTCACCCCCTACCGATTCGGACTTGCCATTGTTGCCGGGATACCCGGCATAGGCATCGGCAACTTTCCGTCGGCATGACGCGTGAGCGCGAGGAATGCGGAGTCTGAGCGCAGCGACTCAAACACGACGTCGACGCGTGCCTCCATCATCTCCTTCTCACGCACGGCATGGTAACGCTCGAATTGATAGAAGTGACGTTTGAGCAACGTCAACGCTTTTTCGCGTTGACCGTTTTGAGCGTAAATCCCGGCCAGGTTGTATGACGCAGGCAGCAGGTTGATATTCTCCCGCGCGATCTTCAGGGCCTCAGCACCCCGTCCCGCCGATGACATAAAGACAGCAGCAAAGACGAGGTTGTAAGGATCTTTCGGATCGAGATCGAGCGCCTTCTGCGTGTACTCATTGCCTTTCTTGAGGTCGTGTTCGGAATTCCAATAAACGGCAAGGTTGCGGTAGGTCAAAGCCAGTGGAAACTCCTCGGCGGATTGTTCCATCAGCGCCAGTCCCTTTTTGAACTCACCATCGTGGATCGTCATCTTGCCGAGACCATGCAGGGCGACTGCACGAGATAACGGTTCAGCGTTCATCCTAAGGATCTGGTCAAAGGTGGTTCGCGCCTTTACCCAATCTCCGATGTGATGGCGATAGAGCTCACCCAAATAGCGCAGAGGCGCAGGGTCGGCTGGATCGAGTTGATGAGCCTGACTGTAAAGCTTTTCGGCGAGGGGATATCTCGCATTCAGCTCTGCGATCAAACCGCGGCGCATGATCTGCTCGATGCGAAGACTTTTTGGCGCGTCAAAAACCGGAACAGGAATTTCGGCCTCCGCGATTGTCGCATCTTCCGTGGCACCGAGCTTCTTCAGTTCCTTCGCGGCATCTTTAGCTTTCTTTGGAAACATGCACTTCTGCTGCGCCACTGCCTGATACAGCTTGATCGCGGCCGCACTGTCGCCGGCAGTAACCTTCGCCTTGGCTTCTTTCAACTGCTCGTCGAGAGAAGTCTCGCGCTGCTTCACTTCAGTTTGGACCACCTTCTCGAGTTCAATCACCTTGAGCTTGCCATCTTTGTTTTCAACTTTTGTAACAGGCATGCCGTCAGGTGTTGCGAGTACGGCGACTGGAAGGGTTGACTCGCCGATCAGTTTGTCTGCGTTTGGAACTCGACTGTCCGCCAACTCCATCGATATGCATTGCGTGGCATAAAGGGAGAGCGGCCGGGATTCGCGCAAGCTGGACTTCTGGATCTCTTCTTTAGAAGCCGGAAACCAATAGACTACTAATCCTTTCGCCGGTGGATCCTTCGGCGCGCGAATCTTCCAGGGCACGAAATAAACCTCGGGTCTTGCGCCGCCCCCGCCGCCGCCGCTCGGCATACCACCACCGCCGCCGCCTCCGCCGCCTCCGCAGGTCGCCAATGCAGGGGAGATGGCAAAAAGAATAATGAGAAGCGACGCTAACGAACGAGGAAGCATGGATTCAAAAAGCGTTTTCATGATTTTCATCCTTTGGGGGCCAGAGCCAATAGGCGCGGTAGCGAAACTTGTAGGGGCGTCCCTCCGTGGGCGCCCCCGTGCGTTGATCATGCGAGGTTTGCGGAACCGACGAGGGGCGGCCACGGATGCCGCCCTTACAGTCTTTCCTACTTTTTGGCTTTCCATTCGGTCAAACGTTGTTCGAGATTTGACATGTTGGCCTTCGCAGCTTTTCCGAGGGTCACCGCCTTCTCGCCAATAGTGATGGCTTCCTGCGTCTTACCCTGTTCAGCTAAGAGCCGCGCCTTCCGCGCCAGGTTTTGATGAGTCTCCTTAACCTTGATGGATTGATCGAGCCATGCGGCGCCTTCGGCCGCGCTACCTGGTTGGGACAAGGCGAAGTTTGCCGCTTGAAGAGGAGTGGTCCAATCCTCGGGTTTCGCGCCGGCGACTGCAGCGCGCGCCTTCGCGAGGGCCAAAGCCGGGACGTCTTTGACTTCAACTGTGAAAGGGACGGCTATCTTCTCCCAGCGGATGTTGACTCGGGCCGAAGTGTCGGAAACGGGGTCAATCGCATACTCCAACCACTCTTTACTGTCGTTAACCCACTCCGGCTTCACCTTCACGCGCAAAGTGTCTTTAGCTGCGTCGTAATTGAAACTGCCCCATTGATTGGCCGTACTGTTGAAGATGACAGTCCACTCATCCTTATTCGGGACGGTGTGGAGGCTGTAACTGCCGGCGGGAAGTTTCTGGCCATTGATCAAAACTTCATCAGTAACAACAAACTGGGTTGCTTCATTGGCCCCAGTGCGCCAGGCGTGTCCCCACGCAACGATCGGCGCATCCTTTGGCCGCGCGTTTTGATCATCGAGGGTCGCTTCGCCCTTAACTTCAGCTTGAGAAGGCAAAGGGTCGCCCCAAATCTTACGGCCCTTCACACCAGGGCGGCTGTAGGTAATGGTCACATCGGTGACTCCGATAGTCTGCGTCACGCTGGCCTTCTGACTGGGCCGCGGCACACGCACCTGGCCCACGACCGAAAGCCCGGTGCAAGAAATGACGATGGCCAGTGATGAAAAATAAAAACGTTTCAGCGAGATCATTGTGTGGCTCCTGTTGGTAGTTAACGCCAGACGCGACAGCGTGGCATTCACAAAAGTTGGCGGAATGATCCGACTTGTCTACGGCCGGGGAGACCCAGAGCCCCACGTCGAACCAACACTTGGTGTGCCCGGTATTTTCGCACATAAGCCAGAAAGTTTGAATTGGTTTTGCCCTCTTCCGCGATGATATCGCGGCTCTGCCGCCGCACAATGGGTCATAAATGGCGTTCGCCCTAAGTCTTATGGTGCGGTATTGAGCTTTGCTCGCTGTGTCCGCTTCATGCTACAAGTGGCGCGCTAGCCATCACGTCCGCTACCTAGAGAGAAATCAACATGCTTACCTACTCGCGCGCATTCTTTGCGTCTGCCATCGCCGTCATCTGTGGATTCGCTGCGTCGCTTCAAGCTCAACCGCCCGCCGGTTCCACGAGGTTGCTGCGCACGCCCACGATCAGTGCAACGCAAATCGCTTTCGCCTACGCAAACAACATCTGGACTGTGCCTCGTGGCGGTGGAGCTGCGCGTCGCATAACGAGTTTTCAGGGACTGACCACCACACCGCACTTTTCGCCCGACGGAAGATGGATTGCGTTCAGCGGCGAATACGCCGGCAACCTCGACATCTACGTCGTGGCGGCAGATGGCGGCGAACCAAGACGATTGACATGGCATCCAGGCGGTGATCAGGTGCAGGGTTGGATGCCCGACGGCAACTCTATTCTCTTCGTTTCATCACGCGCATCATGGGCCCCAAATGCGACTCCACGCTTTTGGACCGTGCCGGCCGCGGGTGGTGTCGAATCTCCCCTCTCTCTGCCTCGCGGGTATCAGGGGAAAATCTCGGCTGACGGCTCGCGCGTGGCCTATCGCATGAACACTTCATGGGACGAAGAACGACGCAACTACCGGGGTGGTCAGAACCGTCCAATCTGGATTGTTGATCTGAAAACCTACGACCTGGTTTCTCCTCCATGGACTGAATCGAAAGATATGGATCCGGTTTGGGTAGACGATGCTGTCTACTTCATCTCCGATCGCGACGGTGTGGCGAATGTCTGGGAATATCAAACGAAGACAAAGAAGCTAACTCAGGTCACGAAGTTTACTGACTTCGATGTTAAGGCCCTGAACGCCGGGGCGGGTTCGATAGTCTTCGAACAAGCGGGATATGTGCACGAACTCGACCCGAAGACTGGCCGAGCTAATGTTGTGAACATCAACGCTGCCGGCGACTTTCCCTGGATGATGCCAAACTGGAAAGACGTTTCCAATCGCCTGACAAACATGGGGCTCTCGCCCACCGGAAGAAGAGTAGTGGTCGAAGCGCGTGGCGAGGTCTTCACTATCCCCTCCGAGAAAGGCGACGTCCGCAATCTCACCAACTCAAGTTCCTCAGCCGAAAGAGATCCTGCCTGGTCACCCGATGGGAAATTCATCTCGTATTTCAGCGACAAGTCGGGCGAGTACCGTATGTACATTGAGGCACAGGACGGGCTCACGCCTCCGCGCGAGGTCGTGATCACGAAGCCTAAGCAGTATTACACCTCTTCCTGGTCGCCCGATTCGAAGAAAATCGTTTACACCGATACCGATTTGAAAGTCTGGGTGATGGACGTCGCCAGCGGCCAAGCCAAAGTCGTCGGCAATGATCCCTGGATGGTCCCACAGCGTACGCTCAATCCGGTATGGAGTCCCGACTCAAAGTGGATTGCCTACGCCAGCCGTCTGCGATCGATGTATCACGCAATCTTTGTGAGCAACGTCGAGACCGGCGAAACGAAACAGGTTACTGATGGACTGGCGGATGCCGTGTGGCCAACCTGGGACGCGAGCGGGAAATATCTTTGGTTTCTTGCTTCCACCGATTTCGGCCTGCGTTCGCAATGGCTGGACATGACGTCGTATCCGTATAACACGAACTTTGGACTGTACCTGGCTGTTTTGAAGAAGACCGACGCTAGTCCGTTGCTGCCGGAAAGCGACGAAGACCGCGGCGTGGGTACGGGACGTCGAATACCGCCGCCGGGAGCTTGCGCCGGTGACCCGCCGCCGCCGGACCGCGCACTAGAGGAACCAACCGCGACTCCCACCCCACGTGGACCACGCGGGCCAGTGACAGTTCAGATCGATTTCGACGGTTTGGCGCAAAGAATTGTTTCAGTTCCCGGCGTTCGTGAGCGGCAGTATTCGGAGTTACGTGCTGGCCCGGATGGCACAGTTTTCTTCCTCGAGGCGCCCGGTGTTCCCGCTGGACCAGGCGGAGGACAAGGCAATGAACTTTGGCGTTATCGCTTGTGCGACCGCAGGGTTGTAACGTTTGTTAACGGCGTCACTACATACGAAGTCAGCGCCGACGGCCGGAAGCTTCTGTATCGAACGAGCGGCGCCGGTGCTGGTCCACCGGCCCCAGGCGCGCCCCCACCCACTCCATCGTTGTTTCTAGTCGAAACGGATCGCAACCCGCCGCAGGCAGGACAAGGACGGATCAGCTTTTCCTTGCGGATGTATTTAGATCCGAGGGAAGAGTTCAAACAAATCTTCAACGAAGGCTGGCGCAATCAGCGGGACTATCTCTATGTCCCCAACCTGCATGGCACTGACTGGCCAAAGATGAAACAGATGTATGGCCAGATGTTGCCTCATGTAATGCACCGTGCCGATCTTAACTACCTGATGGACATGATGGGCGCCGAGATCGCCATCGGCCATTCATATGTTCGCGGCGGTGACATGCCCGATGTGCCGCAAGTGCAGGGCGGGTTGCTGGGCGCTGACTTTACGATCGAGAACGGGCGATACAAGGTCGCTCGAATCTACGACAATGAAAGCTGGAATCCTGAATTGCGTTCGCCTTTGGCTTCGCCGGGTGCCAACGTGGAAGCCGGTGATTACATTTTGGCGATCAACGGAATCGAGTTGAAAGCGCCTGATAACATCTACCGCCTGCTTGATGGCACCTCGAATAGGCAAACATCGTTAACCATCAACAAGACTCCCAGCATGACGGGCGCCCGCACCGTTACCGTGGTTCCGGTTGCGAATGAGCAGGGGTTGCGGACACGAGCGTGGGTTGAATCGAATCGGCGTTTAGTCGATAAGCTATCGAACGGCCAACTCGCGTACGTGTATCTTCCCAACACCGGCCAGCCTGGTTACACCAGTTTCAATCGTTATTACTTTTCGCAACAGGAGAAGAAGGGCGCGATCATCGACGAGCGTTTCAACGGCGGTGGTTCCGCTGCTGACTACATCATTGACGTGATCGCGCGCGACTTCGATGGCTACTTTAATAACGTCGCCGGAGATCGTTTCCCGTTTACCAGTCCATCCGCGGGTATCTGGGGACCGAAGGTAATGATCATTAACGAGATGGCAGGATCAGGCGGAGACTTGATGCCCTATATGTTCAAGCGGCGCAAGCTTGGCCCACTAGTGGGTAAACGCACCTGGGGCGGGTTGGTCCATACAGCCGATACGCCGCCGTTCATTGATGGCGGATCGATGATTGCTCCGCGCGGTGGGTTCTTTACACGCGACGGTCGATGGGCGGTGGAGAACGAAGGCGTCGGACCGGACATCGACGTTGAGAACTGGCCGAAGGAAGTGATCGCCGGCCGCGACCCGCAACTTGAACGCGCCGTTGAAGAAGCGATGCGCCTGCTCAAAGAGCGTCCGGTCGATCGCATGACGAAGGAACCGCCACCACCAACCTGGGGCAGACGACCGTAAGCGAGCTCTGAAATACACGCCTCCGCCTGCGAAACGGGAGAGACAAAACTCAGCCCGCGGAGCGGGCGAGCATAGCCTGGGGTGACTCGGTGAACCCCAGGCTCAAAGCCCGCGGAGTGGGGACAGCCGTGACCGTAGCTCCGCGGGCTAACCAATTAATTGCACTTTAACCTGGGGTTCCGCTTCGCTTCACCCCAGGCTTTACGCTGTCGTCCGCTATCGCGGACTGGGCCCAGGACGTCGGGGGCTCGTTCACCTCTTTAACCCGCCGTTTTCCAAAGCCACGTAGATATCCGATGAGAAGAGTCCCAGCCACGGATCTGAAGCGGGCGTCAAAAACAGTTCTGCATAAACCTTGTTGTTGAATGCGGGAAGATCATGCCGGCGTGCGTCTGTGACGAGCCACGCGTGAAGCTTCGAGTGTAAAGAGTATTCATTGCGCACAGTATCGAGTGCGATGTTCATCTGCAGCTTCTCCACAAGTTTGGCGAGTTCCTGTTCCACGTTTCGCCTCGAGTCCGCAGCGGTTAAGACTCTCTGAGTTTGACGCCTGATCAGGCCAATGCTCTGCGCGTCTAACTGCGCATCGGCGATATAAAGCTGCGCGATCTTGCGCCAGGCCGCTTCGTCAGTAATCGCCCCTAACCGCTCGGAGCCGGCGGTCATTGACCTGAGTATGGTCATTTCCGAGTACGCTTTGCTGATCGCCAGTGAGGCTACCCTAATAGCTTCCGGCGTGCCGTCTGGATTCCAGGTGACAATAATGTCCCTGGGAATCTCACTTCCGATTTTCTTTGTGTCGGCCACCCAGGCCAGGTTGATCTTGTTAACGCTCTCGCGATGATGCGCACGACGCCGCGCTTCCGATTGCTCTTTAGTTTCCCTCGCTGCTGCTGCGAACAGCGTCTCGCTCTGCCCCAGCAAACGCAGGAAAGCTCTTGGTCCATACAGGCCCGGCAGGGCATCGATCGGCTGTCCATCAATATCAAGCACATAATGAATGCTGTTTCCGGTTAACGTGCGCTCCAGTTTGCGGCCGTCGCCGAAATCAATTGTCACGCGTGGCGCAGGACGGACAGACTCCCAGTGAAGGATGTAGTTTTCGCGCAGTCTAGTGGAAACTTCAGCATTCGAATAAAGCACGGTTCGGAAGAAGCGACTGTTCGCACAACTGTATTCTTCACTCAACTTGCCCAGCAGTCGTAACGAAAGGATGGGTTTGCCTGAAGCTCGCGCCTCAGCCTTTGCTTTGTTGAAATCTGTGTACCAATAAAGACGGCCAAGGTAGCTGTCTTTTTGTTGACTGACCGCGTCGAGCGCGGTTTTTATGCGCCGCCACTCAGCGGTTTCACTCGCGAGCGGATTTGAGATCTCGCGATTAATCTCCTCAGCATGGACCGTAAACAGCGCGTTCAGACCCGAAGGCCCCATCAATCGCAGTTGGGCAATTGCTTGCGTAGATATTGCCGCATCGGTGGAAATTGCTTTGGCGGCAAGTGTTTCGGGATTGGTTTCAGCGAAGGTGGGCGTGGAAACGAGCAGGAAAAGGACGAGGAGTGGACCTGAGAATCTGGACCTCATGAGAACCTCCGGGCGAATCTGAATGGAAGAGCGTGGCGGGGAGTGTTGCACCTTGGAATCAGGAAGGCTGGTCCAGGGTTGTCTTCCAGGGGTGATACTTTGTGTCGATGAGGTCAGTACCACCTCGCGGTAGCGGGTGGGTTCGGGATTGCGATTGCCGACCCACCCGCTACCGCGAGGTGGCACTGACTTCATAATGCGGGTGTTGCTCTACGGTCTGCCGCGGCCGCGGCGGCCACGGTTTGCTTCACGCTCCTGTTGAAACTGACGCCACTGCTCTGGATTCAACACCTTCTGAATACGTTCATCCGCCTGGCGGCGAATTTCCTCAAAGCGTGGCTCTGACTCTTTGCGATGCACTTGTAATTGCTCTCGAGTTTCGCCCAGTATCTGATGGACCTGGGTCTTCTGCTCAGTGGAGAGCTGCAGGCGATCCAACATCTGCTCGAAGCGTTGTTGGCGTGTTACCTGCCCCCGGCTACGCGACCACTTTTGATATGAATGAAATGCCAGGGCACCGGCGGCGAATCCCAGTACAAAGATCAATACAGTCGCCAGCCTCACTTGCCACTTGCTTTTGCGATTCGTATCCATGATTACCTTTCGTCCTCATCCCCCGCGTAAAGAGTCGAAAACACTTCAGCATCAGACACCTGATCTTGAGCGACCTCACTTCCGTCGAGAATTATTTCTTCAGCCGAATATCGAGTGGAGAGGTAAGCCTCGGCAGTTGTCTGCGTTGATGGAACCCACACACTCACAACCGCGAGTAGCGCGACAGTCGCAGCCAGTGATGACGCGAGTGCTCCCGCGGCTCGCCAGAGACGCGCAATTCCGCGGGGTTCGCTCTGTTGTTCGCGAATCGCAGCCAGGACGCGAGTCTGAAAGAAGGGCGATGGTTCAAACACTTCGCCGGTGCCTTCCTTCAACAACAACGACGATACGGCCGCCGCGTTGTAAGCATGCTCGCAGGCGGGACAAGCCGCTGTGTGCGCCCGCATCTCGCGGTGATCGCTTTCGCTCAAACTCGAGAAGGAAACACTCTCCAGAAGATTAATGATGTGGTTATCTTTCATCGGCTACCTCTACCTACCCGCTAACGCAGGTGGTACTGACTTACTTACCCAACAGTTTTTCGACTTCGGCCCTCATTCGCCGTCGCGCGCGAAACGCTTGCACCTTTATCTTCGACTGCGACCAACCCGTCATCTCTGCCACTTCTTTGATGGAGAAGTCCTCGCCGTCCACGAGGGTCAATACCAATCGATCGTCTGCGGATAAATTCACCATCACTCGTTCGGCAAGATCTGCGGCCACATAGCTTCGCTCACTCGCCTTAAAACTTTCCTCAGCTGAACCCGCCAGTTTGCTTTCCATCCAGGCGCTCTCATCATCCGTCATGTCCGACACGGTCATCTCAGGCCGGCGCTTTGTGCTGCGCAGCATGTTGAGGCAGGTGTTGGTTGTAATGCGTGTCAACCAGCCTTCCATCGAGCCTCGTCCTTCGTAACTGCTGAGCTGTGCAAATGCCTTCATAAAAACTTCCTGGGCCACTTCTTCGACCACGCTTCGTTGCCGGAAGAACCGGCTGGCAAATGCGAAGACCCTGGGACTATAACGACGCACGATCTCCGCAAACGCCGGCTCGTCGCCATCGCGTGCGAGCTGCGCCAGTTCCAGGTCCGACCCCTGATCGTAGTCGATGCTCAGAAGCGTTCCTCAAATAACTCGGTTGCCGGTTATGCCTAAGCTGTGGGAGGCGAACTCGGGAACGCTTTCCGGGTCCGCCACCCGTGATGAACCAGGTTACTGGTTCGGTGTTGCATTCCGTTCGCCGCGATTCCGTTTGAATTCGCCACGTTTGTTTTTGAACTGCTCACGCATCTGCTCCATTTGAGTTCGCTGTTCCGCAGTCAAAACCGTGAGCATTTCCTGTTGCAGTTTATGCTGCTCGCCCATCAGTTTCGCCTTCAGTACAGCTTCCTCAGAAAGCTTTTGCGTTGCCAGTGCTTCGTTGAACGTACCGCTGGAATCCGCCTGACGCAACTCCTGGTGCTTGGCACGCAGTTGCGCACGCAGGGTCTTGGTGCGATCGCCGAAACTTTGCCGAATCTGAGTCATCCTGGCTTTCTGATCTTCCGTCAAGTTTAGTTGACGAAACATCCTGCCACCGCCGAAGCCATGACGGCCACCACGGAGGCCATCACGATGACCACGCTCTTTTCCCTTCCCGCGCCATTCGCCGCGAGATTTTTCCTTGTTATCCTGAGTGGTAACTGCTGTCTGCGCAAACGCCACAGAAGCGACCAGAACAATGCTCGACAGGGAGACTAGTGTCAGCATTTTAATCCTTGAAAACTTCTTCATTTTCTTTAATTGCTCCTAACCTTGTGCTTTTAGTAGAGGCCGATATTAGCCTCCCACGGAGCTAGACACCCGAATGCCCGAAAAGGTTACAACCAAGCGATGGTTTAGGATTTAGGCGGCTTTGGTAACGCAAACTGTTAGTTTGCGGACGGTGGGAATTACACGCCACCACCATCAAAAGGAACGGTCCGCAAACTAACAGTTTGCGTTACGAAACCGGCCGAACCTTTTCCAGATTCGTAGCGTAACCTTCTCTTCGCGACTGGTGTCTTACCCTTAAGAGACATGATTACTACCAGATTACAACTTCTGATTGCCCTATTCGCACTGGTCATTGTGCCGCCAGCGGTGTTTGGCCAAACTGACATTAAATCGAAATCCGCGCCCGTTAATCAGGTCGCGCAGACACGGGCGGAGCTGATCGAAGCCACCGAGAGATATAAGTCGAGCGCACAGGAAGTTGTGCAATTTCAGGAACAGGAAATCGCCGCTGCCACAAAGAAACTCGAACAATTGCGGCAACTGGTTGCCGATGGTTTGATAGCTCGAAACGAACTCGTGGCCGGCGAGGAGGCCCTTGCTACCGCAAAAGGAAAACTTGAAAGCACACTTAAGGGGATTGCAGAATCAGACAACTTGATTGCTCAGGTTAAGGAAGCGGAAGTTGCCGAAAAGAAACTTAACTGCCCAAACGATAGCCACCCCAACGGCTGCATCGCGAAAACTACTAAGGCCAACATCAATGCGCTACAACGGTATGGCGGGTTGGGCCCTCTCGAACATTAGTTCAGTCCAGTCGTTTTTCGCGAGTACCTTTGGCCGCCAATTACCAATCAGCACGTTTGGGCAAAGCAACACGCACAATGCCATGCGTTGGGACCATAGAAACTCAGTCGATGTCGGTCTTCACCCGGATAGCGCTGAAGGCCGAGCGCTGATTGGATATCTTCAAAGCAAAGCCATTCCTTTTCTGGCATTTCGCGGCGCGATTCCAGGCGTTTCGACCGGACCCCACATTCATATTGGTTACCCGTCATCGCGGTTGAGCTGAAGCTTAGCCAAAACCAGGAAACATTCCACGAATCACCTGAAATCTCACGAAAGATGCTTCGCTTTACGTGTGGTTTCGTGTCCTTCCGTGGATCGTGTTTTTCGCTGTAACCAAACGCTCTCCACCCGTGTCTAGAAGGGTATGAGCACTGAAATCATTAAAACTGCCCCGATGCCGACTGGCGTCATTTCCCTTTCAAGAGTTAAGGACTGGCTCCAGCTGATTCTTAAAGGTAACCGGCGTTACGTTACCGCTGTCGCCGCGATGACTTTGGTTGTCGCTGCCGGATTCTATCTCCAGGGCCAGCGGACCAGCGCAGCGCAATATCTAACCGCCAGGGTCGACCGTGGCAACCTGCGCAACACGGTTACCGCGACCGGCACGTTACAGGCGGTGACTACAGTCCAGGTAGGCAGCCAGGCTTCGGGCACGATTTCGGCGCTCCGTGCAGACTTCAATTCGAGAGTTCGAAAAGGTCAAGTCATTGCCCAACTCGATCCGTCGACTTCGCAAGCACAGGTACAACAAGCCAGGGCGAATCTCGATCAGGCCCGCGCTGGTCTGGTACAGGCCCGCGCTGCCGTTGCTGCATCGCGCGCCGGCGTCACCGACGCGCAGGCGAAAGGTTTGGCCGCAAATTCAACTGTTCAGAACCAGCAAGCCGGTGTCTTAAGCGCGCGGGCCAACGTCGTGGCGTTGAAAGCGCAGAGCGACGATGCACTAACTTTTCTGAAGCAGCAGGAATCGCTGGTTAAGTCCGGCATTATTGCGCCGCGCGAATACGACATAGCAAACACCGCCTACAAAGGCGCCGTGGCCCGATACGAACAGGCCCAGGCGCAGTTAAACCAGGCGCTTGTCAGCGAACAGTCGGCAGCAGGCGCAGGCGTCGCACAAACCAATGCACAGGTCCAGCAGTCGCAGGCGCAAGTTCAGCAGGCGCAAGCTCAGGTGCAAAGCGCGGAGGCACAGGTGCAGCAGGCCCAGGCCGCGTTGCAACTCGCCCAGATCAATCTAACGCATACGACCATCCAATCGCCGATTGACGGCGTCGTGGTGTCGCGCAACGTTGACGTGGGCCAAACGGTAGCTGCGAGTCTGTCAGCTCCGACACTGTTCACGATCGCCAACGACCTCAAGCAGATGCAGGTCATCGCCAATATCGATCAGGCTGACATCGGTTTAGTTGAACAGGCGAAGTCGGTCCAGTTCAGCGTTGACGCGTTTCCCAGTGACAGTTTCACCGGCACGATTCAACAGATAAGGCTGAACCCAGTGAACACTCAGAACGTCGTTACTTACAACGTGGCGATCGAGGTCAGCAATCCAGAAGAGAAACTAAAGCCCGGAATGACGACCAATCTGACGTTCACAATTGATGAGCGCAGCAAAGTTTTGAAGGTGCCAAATGCTGCTCTTCGGTTCACGCCGCGGGATGCGGCCGAGCAACGCGCTGAGCGAACTGGTGGGCGAAATAACGGGCAGGGTGGCAACCGTGGATCTTCCCAGGACCAAACGGCAGTAGATTCGGGGGGCTCCGCTGCCGGGCAGAATCGGGCGCAACGAAGTGGACCGAGCGGAGAACGCGCCAGCAACTTCGCACCACCGAGTGCGCCCGTTCTGCAGGGTCAAACGCGCATCGTCTGGGTGATGGGCCAGGATGGCAAACCCCAACGCCGCAGGATCACAGTTGGTCTAAGCGACGGTGTGGCCACCGAAGTGGTTGACGGCAACTTACAGGAAGGCGAGATGGTGGTCACCAGCGAAACAGTCGCTTCAAGTGGCACTGCGCAACGTAGCGGCCAGACGCCAGGCTTTGGAGGCGCACCGCGCACGCCGGGTGGCGGCGGCGGAGGCAGACGGTAAGGGCCGTCGCCGACGAATCAGTACCGGAAGCGGTAGCGACCGGGTCGACGTTAAAGTCGAGAACTTCTGAGATTGCACGACCCGGTCGCTACTGCTTCCGGTTCTAATAAGAAAAGAAGACCATGCAACAAGCGATACAAATTCAACAGCCGAACATCGACCTCGCCACGGGCGTGCTCGCGGAGCAAGCTAATGCGCCGGTCGTGATCAAGCTCGATCACATTCACAAGACCTACACGATGGGCGATGTGGAGGTGCATGCGCTGCGTGGTATCTCTCTGGAGATCAAACCAGGTGAGTTCGTGGCCATCATGGGCACGTCCGGCTCCGGCAAGTCGACCACGATGAACATCGTCGGCTGCCTGGATCGCCCGACAAAGGGCACATACATTCTCGATGGACAGGACGTGTCTGCAATGTCAAAGGACCAACGAGCAGATGTACGTAACAGAAAAATCGGCTTTGTCTTTCAGGGCTTCAATTTGCTCTCGCGCACTTCAGCGATTGAAAACGTCGAGTTGCCGATGCTTTATGCCGGTGTGGAAACCGTCGAGCGTCGCCGGCGCGCCAAAGAGGCACTCGTTTCGGTGGGACTAGCGGGCCGAGAACTTAACCATCCCAATCAGCTGTCTGGAGGACAACAACAACGCGTCGCGATCGCGCGTTCCTTAGTCAATCAACCGGCGCTGATCCTCGCGGATGAGCCTACCGGGAATCTCGACTCACGTACCTCCGTCGAAGTGATGGAGATCTTTCAACGCCTTAATCGCGAGCGTGGGATCACGATGATTCTGGTGACGCACGAGCATGACATCGCCGACTACGCCAACCGCGTGCTTGTTTTCAAGGATGGAAAGATCAAGAAAGACTATGCGATCGAACAACCGCGCAACGCTGCTGAAGAATTAAAGCAAATGCCCGACGTGGAAATCGATGAGGATGAAGACGAGTAACGTGTTAGGAACTTTGCATAAGAAGGACGCCCAGTCTTCCGGTATCAGGACCGGAAGCGGTAACGACCGGATCGATCTACTTAAGAAGTCGGTGGGCGCCCAATTGTGGTGAGTAACTTTCTGCCTAAGCGGACCCGGGCGCTACCGCTTCGGTTCTGATAGGGCGACGAATACGAAATTATGAAACAGGTTCACCCCAGAGATGCAGAGAATCGAAGAACGGCGCGGAGCATTTCATTGCTCATACCAAACTCCGCGTTAGTTGGCGTTCTCTGCATCTCTGCGGTGGTTCGTAGGGGCGTCACTCCGTGGCGCTCAAGACCTGGCGCAAAGCGGGGTGCCCACGGAGGGACACTCCTACAGATTAAGGCCCCGACGCCCCGACATTTGGTGCAGGCATAAAATAATGAACCTCTTAATGATCGTAAAAATTGCTTTCCGTGCCCTGGTACGCAACAAGACTCGCGCAGCGCTAACCATGCTCGGCATAATCATTGGCGTTTCGGCCGTGATCGCCATGGTAAGCATCGGCCAGGGCGCGCAGGCTTCCGTTCAGGCGCAGATCGCCAGCATCGGCACGAACTTGCTTTTCGTTAGCGCGGGCTCCCAAAACCAGGGCGGCGTCCGCAGTGGTACGGGAGACAGCGGCACCAACACGCTCACAGTTGAAGACCTCGAAGCGGTCAAACGCGAAGTTCCTACGGTGGCGATGGTCACACCAGCCGTTAACACGCGTTCGCAGTTAATCTTTGGAAATCAAAACTGGAACACTCAGATTCAGGGAGTAAGCGAGCAGTATCCGGAGATAAGGAAGTGGGCCATTCAAAACGGCAGCTTCTTTACCGACGCAGACGTACGCAGTGCGGCGCGCGTGATTGTGGTGGGACAAACAATTGCAGACAGTCTCTTCGCAGGCGTCGATCCAGTTGGGCAGACGGTGCGCGTTAAAGACCTGCCGTTTCGTGTTGTCGGAGTGATGGCCCGAAAAGGGCAGGATCCGCAGGGGCGCGATCAGGACGATACGGCATTTGCGCCGTACACCTCCGTGCAGAAAAAGATTCTTGGTTCGCCGAGAGTTCAGATAGCTTACGTCTCCGCAATTTCGCAGGACGCGACTTATACCGCGCAGATGCAGATTACAGAACTCTTAAGGCAGAGACACAATCTTGGACCACGCGAGCCTGACGACTTTACCGTGCGGAATATGACCGACATTGCTGAAGCGGCTAACGAAACCAACAACATCATGACCATCCTGCTCGCGAGCGTTGCTGGTGTGTCACTCCTGGTCGGCGGGATCGGAATCATGAACATCATGCTTGTCTCGGTCACTGAGCGGACGCGGGAAATCGGAATACGCATGGCAATCGGCGCCCGCTCCGGTGCGGTGCGGACACAGTTTCTCATCGAGTCGGTCGTTCTGAGTTTGACGGGCGGGTTTATGGGAATACTGCTGGGCTTGGGCGTGTCTTTATTGATTCCCTCCTTGCTGGGATGGCCCACCAGCGTGTCGACCGCTGCGATCATTGGATCGGTAGTCTTTTCGGCGGCAGTGGGAATCTTCTTTGGCTACTATCCAGCTCGCAAGGCGGCGGCCCTTGATCCGATCGACGCGCTCAGATACGAGTAAGCCCGCAGGTGTTCAGAGTACAACCTTCGGGTTGCGTCTTCGCGACAACACAAGCTAGCTTCTTACCCACCACGCAAGCTAAAGCTTGTACTCTATACGCCTGTGGACTGGCAGTCTTTTACTCATACCTTAAGGCCTCAATCGGATTGAGTCGCGCAGCCTTCCACGCAGGCCATAAACCGAAACTAAGCCCCAGTCCGACTGACACAACAAAACCTACAACCGGCGCCCAGAGGGGTATATAAGTCGGCATGATCATCTTGATTAGCAGCGCGATGATGGTGCCGGCAATTATTCCCAACAGTCCGCCCAGCCCTGTCAACGTCGCAGCCTCAATCAAAAACTGAATCACGATGTCGCGACGCCGCGCGCCGATCGCTTTTCTAACACCAATTTCACGTGTGCGTTCGGTGACTGATACCAGCATGATATTCATCACGCCAATTCCACCAATCAAAAGTCCAACGCTGGATATCGCCACCATCAACGCAAACACGCCGCCCGTGATGGCGGCAAACTGATCCAGGATTTGTTCTGACGTGGAAATGCCAAAATTATCCGGAGCGCCGAACGCCACCTTGCGACGGCGACGCAACAAGTCGCGTATCTCTTCTTCCGCCGCCTTCATTTCACCCGTTTGCGCCTGGGCGATAACGAAGTTGTCGTCAACGTCCGGATAAAGTTTCCGGAGGGTCAGGTACGGCAGGTACACAGCCTTGTTCTCGTTGTTTGGATCTTCGGCGCCGACCAGGAATACGTCTCTCTCAGCCAACACACCCACCACACGGAAGGCCCGTCCGTTAATAGTAATGTCCCGGTCCACCGCGCTGACGAAAGGAAAAAGCGTATTCGCCACGTCGCGCCCAATCACCAGAACATTGGCTCGTCGTTCATTGTCTTCGTCGGTAAAGTAACGACCTTCCTCAAGGTTTGTGACGCCCATCTTGAAATACGAAGGCGAAGCTCCCTGCACGGCCGCGTTGGTCATCTCGATGTCGCGGTGACGGACATTGACGCGCTGGGTGAATGGCCCGCCAAAGAAATCTACCGGCGACATGAAAGCAGCCGCGTAAAGAATGGAAGGGCAATCGCTCTCGATGGCCAATGTGTCTTCATAGCTCAGAGGCTTGCGCATGCGCTCTTCCTGAGACGGATTGAAGTTGAAGCCCGGATCGAATCTGTAGATGTAAATAGTGTTGGTGCCAAACGATTCGATCTCTTTTGAAACACGCGCATCGATTCCGGAAACGAAGGCAGCTATGACAATCACCGTCATCGTACCGATCACCACGCCGAGGACCGTCAACAACGAACGCAGCTTATGCTGCCAGAGCGTGTCCAGCCCCATGCGGATGTTTTCCAGGAAGTTGCTGCGAAAGAAATTCATTTCTGTTGGTTCGTGGTCAGTGGTTCGTTGTCAGTTGCTTCGCATCTCCACCGGTGCCGTTGGTGCAACTAACAACTGACCACCGACAACTGACTATTCGGCACGAAGGGCTTCAATAGGATCCAACCGAGCGGCGCGCCAGGCCGGATAGACTCCCGAGATCAAGCCAACGCTGGCCGAAACCGCAAGTGCTACCGTGACGGCCAACCATGGCAAAGCGGTCGGTACCGGAGTCAGCACGGCTACCAGCTTCGCGACCGCATACGCGACGGCAATGCCGAGCGCCCCTCCGAAAAGCGACAGCAGCGTAGACTCGGCCAGAAACTGTTTCAGGATATCGCCGCGCCGCGCGCCGATGCTTTTGCGAATGCCAATCTCTTTGGTCCGCTCCGTTACCGAGACCAGCATGATATTCATGATCACAATACCGCCCACCACGAGTGAAATGGAAGTAATCCCCACGGCCGCCACCTGGATAGTGCCAAAGATGTTATCGCGCAGCTCGTTGATGGCGCTGGGTGTGATTATCCCAAAGTTATCTTTCTCGCTTGGGCCAAGTTTGCGCCGCGTGCGCATCACCACCCGCGCTTCTTCGACTGCATCCTGATAAGTCTCCGGGCCAGTCGAAGTGACGCTCAGGGTGATGGAACGACGCGAACCGTAGAATGCCAGAAACGTTGATAGCGGCATCGACACGTATAGATCCTGCGGCTGGCCAAATACCGATCCTTTCGCTTTGCCGACCCCGACCACCATAAAGGGACGCCCGTCGATGCGAATGGTCTGGCCCAGAGGGTTCGCGGTCGGAAATAATTTGTCAGCCACATCAGCGCCGATGAAGGTCACATTACGGCGGCTGTCATCTTCAGCCTTAGTAAAGTAGCGGCCCAAGCCCGTTTCAATGCGCTCGATCTCGGCGATGTTGGGCGTGGTGGCGCTGATGTGCACTCGAAAAAGGTTAATCGAGCCAAACTTTATGTCACCAGCGACGTCTTCTTTAGCGCCGACTTCCTGTATCGAGCCACCCCGCGCAGCCAGCGCTTGAGCGTCCTCGACTGTCACGTCTTTGTTGCGTCGCCGCGCCGCGTTTAACGCTTCGACACTCGAGAAATCATTAATGGAGTATTTGCTGACCGAGAATGCGTTGGTGCCGATGTTTGCAATCTTTTCATCGACATAGGAATTGAAGCCCTCGATCAAAGATACGACTACGATGACGGTCGCCACACCGAAGATCACACCTAACAGAGTCAGGAACGAACGCAGCTTATGCGAAAGGATTGCTGCCAGCGCGAGTTTTAGAGCTTCGAGAAACGGCATATCGGGAGTTACTTAGTTTAGGTTTGCTCGTATGTACTTACGAAGAACTTGAGTTGAGGTTTCAAAACGCGGCGATAACGTGGAGGAGGAAGTAACGCAAACTGTTAGTTTGCGGACGGTTGGTGACGAAATCCTTGGTTGAAAGAGGCGCGTAGCGCGAGGTCCGCAAACTAACAGTTTGCGTTACCCCGTTTCAATAAGACTCAGCGCTTCTTCCGACCTTTGGCAGTACCAGCGCCTGATGCAGGCGCTGAGTCCAATCCCGCCAGTACTTTCTTCGGCAGCTTGTCTCGCACCATATGATAGGCGTTCGCTAATAGCTCCTTCAGCTCGCTTTCAGGCACCGCATCGAAACGCTCGAACCCGACCCAATGATAACGGGCCATGTAGGGCGCCGGGATCATCCCATCCTGCTCCACCAGCTCAGAAAACTTCTCAGGTGTAACCTTCAAAGACATCAACACGCCATGGCTCGGTTCGAGAGCAACGACGGCGAACATCTTTTCACCGATGCGGAACAAGAGATCGTGTTCCCACGCGATCTTTTCATCTACGTGGGGTAACGAAAGACAAAAGCTGCGGATTGATTCGAGGTCCATAAGTAAATCCTGGTCTTCGTACTCTGCGATTTGGACTTTGTACTTAGTTCTTTGTTCTTGGTTCTTAGTACTTTGCTTTTACTGTCCCGCTGTTATTGGGACGCCTTTAGGTGGAGGAGCAAAGAACAAAGCACTAAGCACAAAGCACTAAGGACAAAGTTCAACCGACATCACCTCTGAACAATCCTTTCCGAATCGTCATCCCATCGCCACATTGGTCTGTCGTGTGACAGATGCACTCCGCCCAGCCACAAATCGATGCCGTTTAGCTCGACGAAATCTGCATCCGATTTCAGAACCTGACGGCCGACCTCTGTGATTTCAAAAGTTGCGCGAGGCTTGATGTTCACGTCGAGAGTCTCACGGCTGCCTCCATTCTTGATTAGCGGCTGAGGGGCTTCAATCATACGACGTAACGCAAGCCAGAATTGTGAGTCGCCCAAACCGTAGACAGGTTCCACCTTCCTGAAGTAGTGAAACACGTTTTCGAAAGTCTGTGGGCCGTCCTGAATCAGTTCCAGACCACGAGCCTCGACAGCTCCAAGCCCGTTGGCTGTAGAAGGAAACCTGCGGAGATGTGCTCGCAAGGCTGCGTTGAGGAATGGCAGAGACCGTGTGTCGCCCTCAAGAACCCTTTCGAGGTCGGACGGGTTCGGCGACGCGTACGCCTGCCAGGCCCTGGTACCAATCTCCAACTGATCGGGTGTTACTGATTGGCGTTTGGGGAACAATGAAGCGAAGTCGTCGGGATCCAGTTCGCCCAGGCCGCGAAAGTTGGGTTTTCCGGGAAACTCGCCCACGCAGACCAAGCTAAGTTTTGTCTGCCCGAGTTGCCGTTGTCCAAACCAATTCAGCAAGTAGATTAAGTGGACCTGGCAGAAAAGATCGTGCTCAAACCACAGCACCACTTCCTCATGTTCGCGAAACGTCGCGAACTTCGCTTCCTGGTCTAACAACTCGCCTTCGCAATCTTGTTCGACTCCGTAACTTTGGGAAAGATGCCACGCGCGAATCCGGCGCCACTCCGACTCCGATAATCCTGACGGAGCGGGCCCGTCAATTAGCGCCTCCCGGAAAGCGAAGTGCTCACCGGCAAGAGCTGATTGCCTGGCTGTATCTGCGGATGAATCACCGTTGTGAATGTGCAGCATAATGGGGTGTTGGGTTGACTGTCAGTGGTTAGTGGTCAGTGGTCGTGTTAGTTGTTTGGTGGTCAGTTGGAACGGCGTTCGACGAGAATTACCCGGCACCCGGCACCCGGCACCCGGCACCCTTCCTCCGCTACTTCTTCATCAAGTCGAGCACAGCGGAAGTCATTGCCTTAATTCCCGTCCGTATCGTCGGCTCGGGGACCGGTGCAAACAGCGGCGAATGCAGCGACGGTAGCGGTGCGCCTGTTTCCTTGCTGGCTTTCACTTTTGCTGGATCCACCGCGCCTAGCCAGAACAACACCGCCGGAATCTTCTGATCGAGGCTGAGGTAGCCAAAGTCTTCGCTAACCATTGCAGGGGGCACCGTCACAACGTTTTCCTGGCCCAGCGCCTTGGCAAAGACTGTCGTCAATCGTCCAGTTAGTTCCGGATTGTTGTAAGTGGAAGCCGTCACTTGCGAATCACTCACCTTTACAACGGGCGCGAGACTTTCAGGCACCCCTGCCGCTAGCGCGGTGTTCTTCGCCACCCGCTCAATGGATGCCAGAATTCGTTTCCGCACCTCTTCTTTGTACGTTCGCACGGTCAGCTGCAGGTTTACTTCGTCGGGAATGATGTTGTGTTTGCTGCCGCCGTGAATCGAACCCACAGTAAGCACAGCCGGATCGAGTGGCGAGTTTTCGCGGCTGATTAATGTTTGCAGCGCCAAAACAACCTGCGCAGCAATTACGATTGGATCCCTTGTAGTCTCCGGTTTGGCGCCGTGACCTCCAACGCCGCGAATCTGTAAATCAATCGAGGTCGAACTCGAAAGCGCGTATCCTGGCGTAACCCCAACCTTACCAGCCTCTAATTCCGAGTTGTCATGCAAAGCGATCACGTAGTCAGGCTTGGGAAACTTTTCATACAACCCATCCCGCAACATGGCCTTCGCGCCGTGAATCACTTCTTCGGCGGGCTGACCGATAATCACGAGCGTCCCACTCCATTGGGCCTTCAGCTCCGCCAGCAGCTTTGCAGTACCCAGCATGCTGGTGATGTGAATGTCGTGGCCGCAGGCATGCATGACACTCACTTCCTGACCAGCCTCATTCTTTGTCTTCACCGTACTCGCGTATGCCAATCCCGTTCGCTCTTCCACCGGCAACGCGTCAAGGTCAGTTCGCAGCCAGACGGTGGGCCCGGCGCCGTTTTTCAGAACTGCGACGACTCCGTAACTGGTCCAACCGGGGTTTTCATATTTGCCGACTTTCTCCGTGACTGTGTAGCCGAGGGAACGGAGTTGGGTGGCAAAGAAACTGGCAGTCTTTTCTTCGTGATGGGAGAGCTCCGGAGTGGCGTGCAGCGTTTTGTACGTCGCCACTAGTGACGCCAACTCTTTTTCGATCATGGAGTCGAGCGGCTGCTGCGCGCGCACCACGCCCGTCAAACACATAATGCATACAAGAACAATTAAGGAAGTTCGTATTTTCATTTCATTCAGGCGACCTCTCGCTTAGCTCGGCTCCGTAGGAGCCAAATGTTTATAGATCATTAACCAATTAACAACCGCGCTCCCGTAGGAACGCAATGGATGTTTCGCTCCAACGGAGCGAAGAGGAATATCCCTATTTTGAAGCTATAAACATTTTGCTCCTACGGAGCCCGGACCCTTTTACATTAACGTGCTCTTACCGCGCGAACAGTCGAATCAACTCGCTGATGCGCGCCAAGTGATAATCGTCGTGCTCGGCTTGAAAAAAAATCATATCAACGAGCCGCATTGGCACATTTAGTCGCGGATGTTGGGCCACTACTCCAAAGGTCTCAGGCAGCAGCTTGTCGAGCCTGTCTGTTAGCGCCGTTCGTTGACGGCGAAACTCCGCGAGAATTGAATCGATCGAAGCCTTGTTATGAACAGCATCATACGTTTTGCGATTAGTCATGTCAGCCGCGTGCAAACTAGCTGCTCCTGCCAGATATTCGTCGAGTCTGCCTGCCACTAACGACTCAAGGTCCAGCAGATGCCCTGCGTTTTCCTGAATCGACCACCGGCCGCCATCCTGCATGGTCAGGTACTCAGAGGTTGTAGCTTTCACACGATCCTCTAGCCGCGCAGGCGTGCCTCGCAAACGTTCGATCAACTCCGGGTAGATTTCAACCGGGAATGTGAAATCAAACTTTCGATCGGTCCACTTCAGGTGTTGGGACATGATGTAAAGCAACTGTTAGCTTGCTGTTGGTTGAGAACAAACTTGACGCGCATACATTGCGACGTCCGCAAACTAAGGTTGCATGAACCCAAAGTATAAAAGACAGCCTTCTCAAAGAGAAAGCTGTCTTAGAGAAAGTTACGTTTAGGACGCAGACTTGTCCGCTTCGTTGGAGAGCGTTCGAGAGGGGCGCACAAGTACGCCATCTAAACCGGGATCTCGTATGTTAGACCGAAGGAGGACGTGTGACGGCAGGACTAAGCGCGTCCTTCGAACTAGTTGTGACCTTCGCTCGGCTGGGTGAGGCTAAACCAGTTTCCCGAATTGTCCTTGAACACGGCTTCGGTGCCGTAAGGGCGGTCAGCAGGTTCGGAAACAAATTGCACACCTTTGCTCTTCATTTCTTCATAAGTGCCGCGGCAGTCGTCTGTATTGAAGACGCCTGCACCCAACACGCCCTTCGCGAGAACCTCACGCAACTGGGTCGCGGTTGGTTCATCCATCAACATGCCGGGCTTGATTTCCATCAGCACCAGTTCAAAATCCGGATCGTCCGGCGTGTTCATTGTCAGCCAGCGAAAGTCGGGACCAACCATCGCGTCGGTATGGACCTGAAAACCTAATTTATCTCGATAGAACTGAAGTGCCTCTTCCTGATTATTCACGAAGATAGTGGCGTGGGACATCCTGCGGATCATTTGTTGATCTCCTCAATTTGATTTGGCCCAGAATAATGGATCAGACCCGGGGACTGCTTCTTGAAAATTGCTAAGTGCAAATTAAGGCGACGCCAAGACGCCAAGTGCGCCAAGGAAAGTGCGAAAAGATTTAGCAATATTATTGAGTCTTATAACCTGGCGATCTTGGCGTCCTGGCGGGAACGCTGCAACGGCGGCAACTCAGTCACGCGGATTCCAGTTTGTACATTACGAGGAAGCAACCGGGTACTTGCCGCCTGGCCGCCTGCGTCTCGCGGCTTTTTTCCCGGTAAGTAATAGGCGGGTGGCCGACGGTCTTGTGAAAGAGGCTGCTAAATGAGCCCAGACTTTCGAACCCCACTTCAAAGCAAATGTCTGTGACTCGAAGGTCTTTCGAGCTCAACAACTCTTTCGCTTTTTCGATACGTCGCTCAACGAGGTATTGGTGCGGCGTCTTATTAAACGCCTGCCGAAAGAGCCGTAGAAAATGATAGCGCGAGAAACAGGCGTGGCTGGAAATCTCATCGAGGTTGAGCGGTAGATCGTAACAACGATCGATGAAGGTGCGAGCACGGTCGAGTCTCTCGAGAATCTCCGGCGCTGTCACACGCGACTGAGTTGTTTCCGCAAGCTTGGTCATTATTCGTCTCTCGCCCTAATCGGTAGACTGTTCTTACAGTAATGGACCATCGGGCGTCAACTCTTTCGCCGGGCACTTGATCACGGACGCCCACCAACGGTTACCGGCACCAGGACCGTACGCGAGGTCGTAAAGAACTCATGAGCGATCACACCCTTCACCTTTACCGCCCGTCCGTCAACAATCGTGGGTCGCAGCTTCGCACCTAGCGCAGCTTTTTCGGTAACCGATTTAAACGCCGGATCAAATCCAATGAAGCGAGCGTTGATCACATTTCCGGCTTCGTCAGTTTCGATTTCAACCGCGAGCTTGACCGGGACTGGATAACGCCGTCCTCGGGCAACCGAGAAATAGTCTGGTCTTGGACTTGTGACTACTTTGCAGAGAAAGGCATCGTTAGAAATATCGAGGGGCTGCTGTTTCGCTGCCAACTCTCGATAAAGAATGTTGTTGGCGCGGGCTTCAACTTTTCCAGCTTCAGATGTCTGGTTGTTCCTATGCAGCAGGCAAGATTGCGACTCAAGTAGTTTACCTACTTCGATGTGAGACTCACCTAGCTTCTTTTCTTTTGCGACGATTGCACGTTGAAGTGTCGCGTTGGCTTTCACGTACTCTCTCTGGCGGCGATAAAAGTCCGTCAGGTAGATAACCGAATTAATGGTTTCGTCGTGATCCGGACCGAGCGTCTTCTCTTTGACGGCAAGGGCCCGCAAGTAAAACTCTTCTGCCTTCTTCGGATCCTGTTTGGAGTAACGTACAAGGGCAAGGTTCTCCAAAGTCTTTGCGATCATCAGGCCATTGGCTTCGGACACTTTCTCGTAAATCGCGAGTGATCGCTTCAGAGGAGATTCCGCATCGCCAAAGCTCGACGTTGCGATATACAGAATTCCAAGATTGTTATAGCTCTCCGCCAACACTGGATCCGTTGGGGACAAAAGTTTCTCTCTTAGCTTCAGGGCCCGCCTTGCGAGCGGAATCGCTTCGTCGAATTTTGCCTGGCCATAAAGCCTTACGACTTCCGTGCTGAGCTTGTCGGCTTCAGCCAGGTCCTTGCTTCGCGAATCGGTTGATTGTGCGTGAGTCACGGAAGACCCAGATATGGCGAGAGTTAAGACTGACGACGCGAGCGCCTGGATTAAGAACTTAGAAAACATTGGCCTTACCCTGGTAGTGAATCACACTGCCCGAATGGAGATAGAATAAACGCTCGATTACCGACCAATCAACTGAGATAACGTACTTGCAACAGTTTAATGCCCTGAACGATCTCGCAGTGCGAAGCTTGCGCTGACACGATCTGATTCCAAGTGGCTGAGGCGGACTCGTCGTGCAACATTCCGTTTGGAAGGCGTACTTGGCGCTCGGTTGGGCACAAGTGCCCTTTCTAAACGGAGAGGGGCACAGACTGGCCTTTCAAAACGGAAGGGTGAACATCTTAAAAGAAGTAACCCGACCAACAGTCCCGTTCGCTGAAGGAGAAAACCAATGCCGAACAATCTCAAACACTTTGCGATTCACGCCGATGACGTGGGCCGCGCCAGGAAGTTTTACGAGGACGTGATGGGTTGGCAGTTCACGCCGTGGGGCCCGCCAAACTTTTTTCTTATCAATACCGGGAGTCATGAAGAAGCTGGCGTACAAGGTGCGCTCCAGGAGCGCCGGGAAATCGTCACCGGCAAACCCATATTTGGTTTCGAGTGCACCGTTGGCGTTGAGTCGATAGACGCCACAGTCACCGCCGTTGAAGCCAGTGGAGGCAAGGTGGTGATGCCGAAATTTCACATCCCAACGGTCGGCACATTGATTTTCTTCGAAGACACTGAAGGAAATGTGGTCGGCGCGATGGAATATGAGAACGGTTAAAGCCAAACTCAATTATTCCGTTTGGGAGTCGGACTTGTCCGCCCTGGCGCCGAGTTAAACGTAAGGGGCGCTCAAGTGCGCCATCTAAACGGTGGCGGCCCCTCGGGAGTAGTCGGACAGCGTTGCGTTCCACCAACTGTCGGCAAATTGCGGCAGTCAGCGACGAGGTTATTCACCTTGATTCGGTTCAATTGAAGATTTCATGCTCCAACTGTGGGAACGGTAGTTGCCGTTAGGGGGAGGTCGAAACAAGATCCTCAGTCCAGGAGTTAGTATGAAAATGAAATTCTTTAGTCTGCTAATAGCAATTTCGCTATTGGCCGCCCAGTCCGGGATAGCGTTGGGGCAGGGTCGTGGATGGCCCGCCGTTCAAGCCGTACCTGCCGACGATCGCCTGATCGTAAAACAAAAAGACGGTAAAACGATCGAAGGAAAGATGATCGAAGCGTCTGAAACTAATCTGACCATGTCTCGCGACAAGAAAGTGGTCAATATCTCTCGCGACAACATTTCGCGGATTGAACACTCGATTGGCAAAGCAGACAAAACTAAGTGGGCCCTGATTGGGGCTGCGGTTGGCGCAGGCACAGGCGGAGGAATCGGCGCGGCTCAGTACAGCCAATGCAGCAGTGACTGTGGCATCTACATCTCGGCTGGCATGGCGCTTGGCGCCGGCATCGGAGCCCTTGGTGGATTGGCCATCGGCGCAAGCCGGCGCAATCGTGAAGTGATCTACTCCGCACCGTAGAAAGTAACTATGGGAATCGGCGGTCATATTCACGGGAAACTCTTGTCAATAAAGCCCCATATTCCATAACTGTCTTGTCGAAGTCTACCCATTCGAATGGATAAGGTTTAACGTTACTAGCGCGAAACCTTAGTAGTTGGAATTCATCAAAAGCAGGCAAAGCCTTCTGAATTAAGAGTGCCTCCGCTCGCGGTGCCTCCTGAAACGGATGCTTCTGCGCTTTTCCGTCAGTTTTATACCTACGCCTCGCCTCATATGATGTGTATTGTTCAGCGTGATTTACGCCGATGAAACCTATGCAAATCGGATCACCGCCGCTTTTCTTGAATTGCTCGACCTGACGAATCAGATCGCCAATGACTCGATCGATCTGTTTGATCATTGCCTTTGCCAATATTTTCGTTTCGGCTCCGATCTCAATGGTCGCCACCGGGGCCCGCGCTACCAAGATACCCTTTTCAATAACAGCCACAGCAGTAGGTACAATCTCGCCGAACGTTCCATCGCCTCTTCGCGCAGGTTTGCCTACAGTTGTATTTCGCAGGTTAACCACACGCTCATGCCTATGAACCCGCCCAGTTAAACCTGCTGATTTATTCAGCGTGACAAGGTCTTCGTAAACTTGAGAGGCTACGAAGTCGCCAAGGTTTGATTTTCTATGGAGATAAGGAGTGCCCTGAAAGAGTCCGCGAAAGGCTTTGAGCAAAGCGTATTCGTTTTGGCTCATAGAGTTCAGCTGGTATTGAAAACAGATTGGGTCGCTCCGGCCATCTGCCCCTGCGCAGAAGCTATTTGCATTCTCTTCTCCGCCATTTTGAGGTATTTTGGCTCGATTTCCAAGCCGATGCTATTTCTGCCTGATCTTAGGGCTGCTACCGACGTTGTACCGGTCCCAAGAAAGGGATCAAAAACCGTGTCACCAGCGAAAGAGAAAAGTTTAATGAGTCTCTCAGCTAGCCGCTCTGGAAATGGAGCAGGATGACTTGTCTTGTTGATTCGCCCTTAATTCGGTCCATGCCGTAACCAGCCAGTTTTGCATCTCTTTCTTCGTAAGCATAGAGAGAGCCTTCTGAATTGGCTGAGGCGATCGATAACTGCCGCCCTTTCGAAAGAACAGTATATGTTCGATATCATTTTCACCATGCGCCGGGCTGATAAGGCTTCCCATGAAAACCGGCTCGGTTACCTTACCTCGGTGGCACCGTTCGCGATTTTGAACCAAAGGATTGGAGTAAGGCAGTCGAGTCCGACTACTACGCGCTCGAACCTGGAGATCAGCGTGGAGAGGCAATATATAGTGGCGCCCGGCAGCACGTCGAGAAACGCAGACGTCACCTACCACACTACAAATGCGACCTCCAGGAACCAACACCCGAGAGCATTCCTTCCAAACCTTGTCAAGCTCGTCCAAAAACTGTTCGTAGTCCTGGATCTCTCCTAATTGATCCTCATTGTTCTCATATTTCTTAAGTGTGAAGTAAGGCGGAGAAGTAACAATGAGGTGCACGCTTTGATCATCGATCCAGCTAAAGTCTCTGGCGTCGCCCAAATGGAGGCGATGACTCGTAGCGTCATACGGCTCTGGCCAAGGATTATGACGATAGTAATCGTTGAGAGTTAAAAGCTCGGCAATCGCTCCGCGTTTGTTATCCGCGAGCGGAGGCGCATTTGGCGTTTGAAGATTTGGTTTGCGGACGATCCTTAACATAATGTTAGTGGCAGACTCTAGATATTAACGTTATTCACGCAAAGTGTGAATGTGGGAACTCACGAGCTATAATCAGCGAGTAGCCTGGGAATTTGCATAAGGGATTATATGGATCAACAGAAGCTAGAGGAATTGTCTAGCCGGGTGAAATTCACCGGCAGGATTCTTTTCTTAACCGAAGACACTTCTCTAATTCGTCAGCAGCTGGAAGCTGAAGGCGAAGAACGGGCGCGTATCGAAGCCGAGCTTGCCCAGCGGCTGGCAAACGATGACCTGCCGTTGATGAGCAACATTTCCACCGACGAGATCACTCCCGGCTGGGTCTGTTTTTACTACGACGAGACGTTGGGCCAGTACGTCTACGTCGGTATGCGCGAAGGCGCCGTCAAGAAAGATGAAATCCGTCACGGCGGTTTCGCGGTCGTTGTTTCTGGCCTGTCGAAAGGCTGTGGCTCGTCTCGCGAGACGGCGCCTTATGCTGAAAAAGCCGCGGGGCTGCAACTAGTCATCGCCAGGAGCATTGAAAAGATCTACGGACAAAATTCTCAAAACATCGGCCTGTTGACTTCGACTGACCTGGGACTCGTCGAACGAATTCGACGCGGCGAGGAGATTCCTCTTGCTGAGTTCACCAAGGGACTCGATCCGATTTCCAAAGACATCGTCGAACACGGCGGCCTCTTCAACTACAACAAAGCGCGCGTAGCGGGCGAAGTTGTCCCGCCAGCTTTGTCAGTACCACCTGCGGTAGCGGGTGGGTCCATCCGCAAAGCACGGCCGATGACGATTGTTGAGAAAATCATCGCGCGACATGCCTTCGTTAAGGCTGGCCAAATTGGGGTTGAATCCGTCAAACCCGGCGATGCTCTGTTTGCCGTCGCCGATGTGCGCTTCTCGCATGAGTATGTGACACCCATGGCGGAGTCTCTTCTGAAACAGGCGCTCGGCCAGGACGCTCGCGTAACAGAACCCGAGTCGGTGTTTGCGTTTCGCGATCATCTGACTTTTCTCAGCAAGGTGATGTCGCCGAAGCACCGGGAGATGGGTCTGCTCGAGAGAGCGGAAGGCCTGGCGACGACGCAGCAGGACTTTACGGCGAAGCAGAACATTAAGCTCTACGGTGAGAACCCCTCGGGAGGGTCGGAAGCCATTTGCCATAACGCCGTGGTTGAAGACCTGGCGCTGCCTGGACAGATTGTCATCGGCACAGACTCCCACACTTGCATGGCCGGCGTGCTCGGTTGTTTCGCGTTTGGTGTCGGCTCAACCGACATGGCGAATGCCTGGTACACGAAAGACATTCGCATCCGAGTTCCCGAGACAGTTCGTTATGTTTTGAAGGGCACGAAGCGCGCTGACGTTGCGGCGAAAGACGTGATGCTTTACATCCTCGCTACCGATTACATGAAGACCAGCCAAGGTATCGGGAAGGTCCTGGAGTTTGCCGGCGACGATCTAAAGAACTGGGCCATGGATGAAAGGGCCACGTTAACCAACATGTCGGTGGAGGCAGGCGGCACGACCGGAATCATCGAACCCGACGAAGTGACCCTCGATTACATTGTGCGCACACGCGATCTGGACGCGGAAGAAGTGCGCAAAGGATTTACCTTTAGCGACCCTGATGCCGAATATGCCGCCGTTTTTGAGATTAACCTGGATGAGATTCGACCAATGGTCGCAACACCGGGCGATCCCCGCAACGGAATCCCTATCGATCAACTTCCGGAGGAAGTGCGAATTGATACCGCCTATGGCGGCTCATGCACCGGCGGCAAGATGGCCGACATGGACATGTATGCCGAGGTTCTGCAAAACGCCCTGGACAAAGGTCAGCGCGTCGCTCCAGGTGTTCATCTCTATTTGCAGTTTGGCTCGCAGAAGATCAAGGAATACGCGCGGCAAAAAGGCTACCTGGAAATCTTTGAACGCGCCGGCGCTGAATTGATCGATCCCTCGTGCGGCGCGTGCATCAACGCCGGCCCGGGCGCGTCGCCATCGGCGGAAACCGTGACCGTCAGTGCGCAGAACAGAAACTTCCCCGGCCGCAGTGGCCCAGGCAAGCTCTATCTGGCGTCGCCCTACGTTGTTGCCGCTTCCGCAATTGCGGGGAAGATTATTGAGCCGTTTGAGTATTTGAAAGAATCTGAAGAAGCATTGGCGAGTTTATAGCCCACCGTGTTTGAAGCTAGGGGCGAATGAGGCTGCCCGAGCCTTTGGGGGCAAGTAGTCCTGCGACCAGCGAATGCATTCGAGCAAAATCGATGGGTTTAGTTAAATAACCCGACACTCCCACATCGTAAGCTGCTCGTTGAAATCCCTCTGTTCCAAATGCCGTAACCGCAATCACCGGCACATCACGCAGAACATCCTTTTCCCGGATCCTCCGGGTCGCTCCCAATCCATCTAACTTGGGCATACTAATGTCCATCAGGATTAGATCAGGGAGCGTGGAATTGGCGACGCTAATCGCCTCCTCGCCATTAGTCGCAGTCACTACCCGGTAGCCCTCTTGCTGCAGATCCAAACTGAGCATTGCCACGTTATCGGCCGAGTCGTCGACGACTAGAATCAAGAAGGTCCTCGGCGAATCGGGCTCGGTGCTGGTTTTTTTTCTAATGCCTACCGCTTCATCATCGCTTAGATCGATGTTCGGAAGAGCGGTCGTTCCTAAAGGATCGTTCTGTGCCATAGATTGGAATTATAGGCCACACACTGACGACTTCCCATGCCCTCACGCGTGTGGTGACACTTTAGACATCAGTTGTTCAACGGTTCAGAAAAATTAGCCAGGGGGCGTTTTGGCTTCGCGGTTGTTAGGAGAGAATAGAGACTATACACTACGCCGCATTTCTTTGCGTACGTGAATATGAAAATCGCATTAACCTGAGCTGCATCGTATGGCAATAAGACCGATAGTCGATTATCCCGCCGCTGTACTTTTGAATCCCGGTGAACCGGTGGAGACTTTTGACAACGAACTGAAGACGCTCGTCCAGGACATGTTTGACACTATGTACGACGCGGAAGGTGTGGGTTTGGCGGCGCAACAGATCGGGATTCCACTTCGTTTGTTTGTGATGGATTGCAAGGGCATTAAGTTGGTGGCTGCCAATCCGGAGATCGTTTCAACTGAAGGCGAGCAGACGGGCGAGGAGGGCTGCCTGTCGGTTGGCAAAGTCCACGGCGACCTCAAACGACCGGAGAAGGCCATACTGCGAGCCCACGACATTTCCGGACAAACGTTTGAGCGTGAGGCCACAGGGCTGGCTGCTCGTTGTTTCCTGCACGAGACGGATCACTGCGACGGAATATTGTTTATACGTCACCTCAGTCCGTTGAAGAGAGACATGGTCACCAGGAAGTTTCGCAAGCTGAAGAAGGGACTGTAACGCAAACTGTTAGTTTGCGGCCGGCGCGCTAAAGGCGTTCCTGGATTTCGCAAGGGTTCATATCGAACGGTCCGCAAACCTAACAGTTTGCGTTACTTCTTGGGAGGGTTGAGGGGCGCAAACTTCATCGGCGCCGCCGTCACTCTCGTCGTTGAGAGTGGCGCACCCTTCATAAACTCCAACATCACCTCTTTGATCTTAGGGGACGAAAGAAAGAGCGGATCACTATGGACCGCGCCGTCAATGATCAAATGCTGGCTGTTTGGAAATCCAACTCTGTATTCTTCAGCGTTGCTGACCGGCGTGCGGGCATCAAGAGTGCCGCTGATAAAGAGCACGGGGATGTTTGATCGTAAGGGTGATCGGAACACGTCGCCCAGGTCTGGAGCTTTCCACACTTCGCAAATCGCCGGGAACGGAAAATTGGACAGGTCTTCAAGCAAGGTCCCAGCCGATTCTCGTTTAATCCGTTCGTGTCGCGTCGCAGTGATACCTGACGCGCAGTCCATCATATAAGACATCGCCGACCCGATGCCGCTGCGTGTCTGGTTGAACCAAACCTGGGCCGGGTTTGAATAGTCGCCCTTCGAGGCCCGGTAGAAGAGCGCTGGATACGAAGCGGTTACCTCGGTTCCTATATTGTTTGCCGCAATGAACTGCATTACAAACTTGTTCACCGTGACCTGGACCTTCTGTTTTGTTCGTGGGTCGGTAATCTCGACAATCGCTGGTTCCCGATCCAGGCGATCAAACACTGTTTTCATCAAGCCAAGAAAATCCGGAATCTCTTTTCCCAGTTCCGGATCAGCCTTTATCACCGCGGCCAGGTCTTCTAGATGTTTTTGAACATTACCCGGAAGTTTATAGGTGTGATCAGGTCCCTCCGTGCCGGCCAGGATCGCTTTGTGGATACTCCGAGGGTGTCGTCGGAATGCCGCGAAAGATAAATGTGTGCCATAGCTAATGGACCAGAGGCTAATCTGTTTCGCACCGAGGGCTTTACGCAGGTCGTCAAGATCGTCCGCGCTTTCGTTTGAGTTGTAGGCAGCGAGATCGACGCGTTGGACTTTACTCCAATGGAAGGCACAGTCTCTTGAACGTTCGAGCATGGCGCCAACGACGGCCTCGCGCGTGGGCACTATGTCGAGGGGCAAGTCAATTCGCTGCAGACACGTCAGATTTGGCTTGGAGAAGCCAATACCCCGCTGGTCAAAAGCGATCACATCTCCGATCTCGCGCATGGCCATGAACAAAGGAAAGCGCGACCCGCGCGCAGCTCCGATGCCGCTGCCACCGGGTCCGCCCGCAAGATAAACAATCGGGGGACCGGGATTGCTGGACGTGCTTTTGAATCTAATAAAAGCAAGCTCGATTAGGTTGCTGTCAGGATTGCTGCGGTTCTCAGGCACCAGCAGCGTCCCAAACTCTGCATCCATCTTACCTTTGTCACCGTATTCAAAAACGTACGGCTTGAGTTTTAGATCGCCGGCCTTTTGTTGAGCCGCCGCGGAAACTCCGAGACAGAAAACGACAACACATAACGAGATACACTTCCGTCTAAACATGAGACGACCTCCTGCCTGACCTTTACTTGAGTTGATTAGAAAACTGAGGGAGACCGGCTAACCTTTGGATGAGATTACTCCGGAGTCTTTATTGACGGGCAACTACGGGAGGTCCCTTCTACCCGTCGCTGCCTTCAATTTCGTGGATGGCCCACCTGACCTTCGCACGAACGCGCGGCTCCGAATCATTGAGAGCGTGAGTCAACGATGGAACTGCCTGCTGGTCTCTGATTTCACCGAGCGCTTCAGCGGCAGCGAGTCGCACCTCGATTTGCGTATCAGCAATGAGCACGTTGCATAGTGCATGTACGGCCCGCTCGTCTTTCATCTCTCCCAGCGCCCAGGCGCTGATTTGCCGCACACGTCCATCGCTATCCAGCAGACCGGCGTTCAGTCGCTCGCCGGCCCGCTCGTCTTTCATCTCTCCCAGCGCTCGCGCGGCAGCGATTCTGACCCACGCGTCCGAGTCGCTCAGTAAAGACATGAGGGGCACGACCGCTTCGTCCCGCGCTCCAGGCGGCATGTTCGTGAGTTCGCCAATGGCCCAGGCGGCGTTGCGACGAACTGTAGTGTTCGAATCAGTTAACGCTCGGGTTAACAGGTCCAACGCTGGAGCGCCTAGTGAAGCGAGGGCGATGGCGGCCTGCTCGCCGGGTGACGGATGTTTGAACGTTGAGAGCGCCGGGCTCCAGGGGCCGTTGGTCCAACATTTGATTGGTTCTATTTTCCTGTCGTCTTCAAGCATTGCGATTAACTGCGGGATCGCCTCAAAAAGCTGACCCCTGCCCGCGTCGCATGCCGCCTGTGCTCGCATCTGAGCATCATCACTATTCTGTACTTCGGCGCGTGCCGCCACGGGACGACGTTGGTCCTGCAAGGTAATCTGATTTTCCTTTTTCAACGGTAAGCCGCGACCGGTGGGCGTCCAAACATCACCGTTTGAAACCTGGCTGTCCGCCAGGTTTCGCCGTTCAGATCGCAGTTCAAACGAGAACGTCGAAATCGCCAGGCAGGAAATGCACAGCATCGAGACCGCTGTGAGCATCAGCAAGCGTCCGGCTCGCAATCCGAGCCTCGGGGTTTTCTGTGTCAATGTCATGATTCTTTCCTCCAGAATATTCGCGTTAAAGATACCCAGAGTCAGCGCTCGGTCAGCTGGAGAGATTAAGGCTCCCGCGATACTTAGGAGCGAGCGCGCATGCGTAATTGGTTCGAGCAGTTTTTCAGTAACCATCTCATCGCAGGCCAGTTCCCTGGTCCGATCGATCTGCTGTTTGATAAATCGGGAAAGTGGGTGAAATGAAATCGGGACCAACAAGAACTCCCAGACGATGTTCGTCTGAAAATCGTGCCGGGCAACGTGGGCCATCTCATGTCCCAATACCGAGCGAAGTGTCTCGTCAGAAATTTCCTCCAGGAAGTTGTCGGGCAGAACAATCACAGGCCGGCGTCCGCCAACAACACCAGGTGCAGCGGTCATCGCAAAACCCAACGGCGGCAACTCGCGCAGGCCTATCGCAGTTCGACATTGTTGGGCAACAGCTTCAAACCGCGGCGGTATCTCCTTGTGGTGGATAGATCGTTTGAGTTTCTCGGTGCGCCTCCAGAACCGCCACAAACGCTCAAACCGATAGATAAGAAAAAGTACATAACCAAACGAGAGTGTCAGTAAGAGGGCCGGCGTTGCCGAGAGCTGTTGACTCCGATTCTGAATAAGGCGCAATGCCGAAGGCGGACGTTGAATAGCCGGCGTGCTCATTACTGGAGAAGCGTCGGATGGGCCAAAACCTGAGTTCGCGGCATTTTTTCCCACGAACGTCTGTTCCGCCATCCCTGGCGCAGACGGGTGAGCCGATTCAGTTTTCACGCTGGAAATGCTCCAGACAGGAAGTGCCACGCTCAACAGAAGCGCGGTGACCCAAAGTATGTGGCGGTAGCTAGCTGAGGCATTCTTCAATAACCAGGCGCAGATCGAGGCGAGAAGGGCGATGGCGAGGATCTGCCATGTAGCGTTGATCAGGAAGTTCAACAACACTTCACTTATCCTGGTCATCACGCACCCCTCTTTCAACGAGCTTATTCAGTTGCGAAAGTTTTTCGGGAGTCAGCTGTCGAGTTTCCAACAAACTCATCACGAGATTCTCAGCTGAGCCCCCGAACATGCGCTCGACTAAATCACTAATTGCATGACCCTTAGCCTGAACATGGCTGACCGCTGGGCGGTAGAAGTATGCCTTGTCCTTCAACGTACGCTTCACCTTCTTCTTGCGATGTAAAACATTGAGCATCGTTTGAACGGTCGTATACGCCAACTCTCGACCGAGGCGTTGTTGAACGACTTGCACGTTGGCTGGTCCCGTTTCCCACAGCACCTGCATGATTTCAAGTTCCAAAGGCGTCAAGTGGTCTGCTTTCTTCTGCGGCATATTGGATGGCCACCTCCTAAAGGATTAGGAGTTTAAGCCCAGCGGCGCGCTCTGTCAACTAAAAGTTTAGGAGGTGGGGGATTTATTTCTGCAGTTGAATCACGTAACGCAAACTGTTAGTTTGCGGACGGCGCCGAGGGGCTTCAATGAGCTTGGAACTATTAACGAAAGGTCCGCAAACTAACAGTTTGCGTTACGGTGGCTTTGCACAAAAAGTCGAAGGAAGCGGTTCGCGGAGCGGTATCAGAACCGGGAGCGATAGCGACCGGGTCTCGGTCGGGAAAGAAAGCCGTGATTTCACTATCAACCATCGCCTTCGTAGATGAGCAGCGACCCGGTCGCTATCGCTTCCGGTTCGATTTAGTCGGCTTCGCCGAATTTTTGTGGAGAGCCCGTTACGGTAGTGAAACCCATGAAACGACTTTCAGCAATTCTCCTGGCAACCTTTCTTTTGGTCGCCGGGCACAACTCCGTTGCGGCTGCCAGCCAGACCCAACCGGAAGTTTCAATCAACAACATTCGCCGGCAATATGCCTCAATCAACAAGCGCGCCGCCCGCTTAAAGAAGATCAAGAAGGAGCTATCGGGCTTCTCGCTTGAGGGCGGCCAGATCGTCGCTTACCTCGATGGTCCGTCTATCGTCAAGATTGTCGCGACCCACTACGGCGAGATGGGAAGAAACCTGGAGGAGTTTTACTACTCAGACGGGAAATTGATTTTCGTATACGAAAAGATCTTTCATTACAATAAACCGATGACCGGCAAAGTTATTCGCACCGTGGAGAACCGGTATTACTTCGATAACGATCAACTAATCCGGTGGGTCGAGGGGAATGGTAAACAGGCAGTTACCACTGGGGAGGAATTTCGGAACAATCAAAAAGAGTTTCTGGAAAACTCAGCCCTGTGGATCGCAGCCGCGCGTTCAAAGAATCCTGTCGTCGAACGATGAGGCACCTAAAGAACAATCCACGAATCACACCCTGAATCTCTTTCGTGTGATTCGTGGATCGTATGTCAGCTCCGTCCAGCGATGTAACCTCATCACTTCATCTTCGCGATGATCTCGTTGGTAAACTCCGCCGTCTTCGCCGTGCCGCCGATATCACGTGTGCGGACTTTGCCTTCTTTAAATACATCCAGCATTGCGTTTTCAATCCGGTCTGCGATCTCGCGCTCGCAAAGATAGCGCATCATTAGGATACCCGATTGCAGCAAGGCCGTCGGATTGGCTACTCCTTGTCCCGCGATGTCCGGGGCCGATCCGTGGACCGCTTCAAACACCGCACCAAGCTCGCCGATATTAGCGCCGGGAACCAGTCCCAGGCCGCCAATCAGCCCCGCACAGAGGTCCGAAACTATGTCGCCGTACAGATTCTCGAGCAGCATGACGTCAAACTGTTCAGGCCGCATGACGAGTTGCATACACGCGTTATCGATAATCTTGTCGTCTGCCTCGATCTCAGGATAGTCCGCTGCGACTTTTCTGAAGCAGTCGAGAAACAGCCCGTCCGACAACTTCATGATGTTTGCTTTGTGCCCGCAGGTGATCTTCTTTCGTCCCTCACGCCTGGCATACTCAAATGCGAACCTGGACACGCGGGTCGAAGCTTTTTCTGTAATGATCTTCAAGCTTTCAACCACACCCGGGACGACGACGTGTTCCAGGCCGGCGTAAAGACTCTCCGTGTTTTCACGGACGATGACCAGATCGAGCTCCGGATAGCGCGACGGCACATTTGGAAGCGCGCGGATAGGTCGCAAGTTCGCATAAAGATCGAGCGCTTTGCGCAGACCGACATTTACCGAGGTAAAGCCTTTGCCGATCGGAGTTGTGACGGGGCCCTTAAGCGCGACCTTGTTTCGCCGGATTGATTCAAGCAACTCTTTAGGCAGGGTTTCGCCAAATTTTTCGACCGCCTGCGCCCCCGCATAATGTGTTTCCCATGCAATGTCGGCGCCTGCAGCTTCGATTATTCTGACGACGCTGGCAGCCACTTCTGGGCCGATGCCGTCGCCGGGAATCAGTGTGATACGATGTTTCATAATTTCGTTAGTTGAGACTGGTCAGTTGTCAGTTGTTAACGTGGCAATGTTGACTATTTTCGCTTCACTCCCCAATTTCCGTCCAGTACCCAGAATAAGGCGACAACAGATAACTGACAACTAACCACTGACAATTGACACTAAAGGTATGAGCGTCCCGGAAAAATCTGTAGACGTCGCGATTATCGGCGGCGGCGTCATCGGCCTCGCGGTAGCGCGGTCATTGGCTTTGCGCGGTTTGCGCCGAGTGCTTCTGCTTGAACGCACCGCGTTGGGGGCCGAATCGTCTTCCGCGGCCGCCGGAATGCTGGCGCCCCAAGCGGAGGCAGATTGCGACAGCGACTTTTTTGATTTCAGTTGTCGCAGTCGAGACATGTACCCAGCCTTCGCCGCCTCCTTGCAGGAGGAGACGGGTATCGGCATCGAGCTCGACACCACCGGAACTCTCTATCTGGCATTCACAGAGGAAGACGCGTTCGAACTGGAGCAGCGTTACGAATGGCAATCCAAAGCGGGTCTTGCTGTCGAAAGGTTTGACCCTGAAACAGCCGTACTTTTTGAACCATCCGTCGCAGCCAACGTACGCGCGGTGCTCAGATTTCCGCACGACATGCAGGTGGAAAATCGCCGTTTGATAAGCGCCCTTGCCGTTTCGAATGAACAATTCGGAGTCACCCTGGAAACTGGTGTTGCAGTAACATCGTTAAAGGTCGAGCACGGAAGACTGACTGGCATCGAAACCTCGCGAGGTTGTGTAGCAACGGAAAACGTAGTTATTGCCGGCGGCGCCTGGACCTCCGAAATAGGGCTAGCCAATAATCAAAGTCCAGACAAAGCCCTGCCCGCCTTTCGCATCGAACCCGTTCGCGGTCAAATGCTGTGCTTTGAGGCTAATCCGAGAATCTGTAGCCACGTTATTTACAGCCCTCGAGGATATGTCGTGCCGCGCAGCGACGGAAGGCTTTTGGCGGGTTCGACCACAGAACATGCTGGTTTCGACAAACGTGTTACGGGCCAGGGAGTTGCCCAAATCATGTCTGCGGCGCTTGAGATCGCGCCAAATATTGGGGCGCTGCCAATGATTGATCAGTGGGCGGGATTGCGGCCGCGGGCCCCTGACGGTTTGCCTGTACTTGGTCCCTGTGCTGAAATTGGAGGGGTTTTTTATGCCACCGGACATTACCGCAACGGCATCCTCCTGACGCCTATAACCGGGGAGCTAATTGCCGGCGCAATCGTCGACAGAACAGTCTCTGCAGATCTTAAGAAGTTTTCGCCGGATCGGTTTAGTCACGTGTTAGTAACTTGAGTCTCCGCTGAACAATATGCGTTTCATGCTTCATAAGTTGTTGTTAGTTGTGGCCCTCGTTTCTCTTGCGGCAGCGAGTGCATTTGCTCAGACAGCCCCGACAGTTGACCAGCCGCCGAAGCCGGACAGCTCGACAGCAGCACCTGACACACGAGCACCAAAAGTCTTGTTTGATGAAGTCAACACATATGTGGACAAGAAGTTTGACGAATTCAATAAGAAGAAGCTTCCCTTCAGTCCTCAACTTGATGCTCAGGTCAAACAGGAAAAGAAGTCACTAGCCGCGAAGCACGTCGCCACCCTGCAAGCTCGCAGTCCCTTATCTGATGCGGACGCTTACTACCTGGGCATGCTGAATCATTTCGCCGGCAGCGGTGATGCAGCTTTTGAAGCAATGCGTCGATACCTGGCGACGAAACCAGCGGGCGGCGTGGATGCTCAATTCGCCCGTGCGGTTTTGGTCTTATACGCCACTCGGAAGAACCTGACTCCGGAAGCTGAACGAGCAGTTGAAGAGTTTGCCAGGCACGAACCAAAGAACATGCTCGAGTGGTTTGGCATGGAGACCTTGATCGCCGAGGCATGGCGGGCATCGAAAGACTACGAACGGATGCTGAAGCATGCGCAGGAGATGAAAAAGGTCGCGATGCTTATAGCAGGCGACAAAAAGTTTAATGCTTTTAAGCGGGACGACTTGCTGTTTAAGAGCGTTTCGCTGATCGCGGAAGCTTACGTGCAGCTGAACAAGAGAGACGCTGCTGTCGCCGCCGTGGCGGATTTGCGCAAGTTGGCGGTAGCCATACCGTCTGGGAATCTTTTGCGATTCGCTAATATTCGAATGCTCGGCTTAGACCGTACGATGGACCCTCGCAGCGTATTTGATGAGGCCTCAACGACCTCAACGGAGCTTCCCGATATCGTTGCGAGCCAGTGGATCGATCAAACGCCGGTGAAGTTATCGGCTTTACGCGGACAAGTGGTGTTGCTGGATTTCTGGGCCCACTGGTGCGGTCCGTGCCGTTATATTTTCCCGAAGCTCCAGCGGTGGCACGAAGCCTACAAAGACAAAGGCCTCGTCATAGTCGGAGTTACCAACTATTTCGGACACGTCGAGGGGCGCAAGGTCACACCCGCTGAAGAACTGGCATATCTGCGCACTTTCAAAAAAACAAATCGTTTGCCCTACGGCTTTGCAGTTGCCGATTCGGGTATCAACGATATGAACTACGGCGTGTTTTCTATACCGATGTCTTTTTTGATCGATCGCGAGGGAAAGGTACGCTACATCTCCACGGGAGTTGGCGAGCAGGAACTCGCGGCCCTCGATAAAAGAATTCGGAAATTATTTGAGGAGTCACCCGGAGATACAACCGCAGCAACGAAGAAGCCTGAGGGTGGAAAGAATTAGCCGGTTGAAAGCTCGGTACTAGATGGAAAACGTTACGTTATTAACAATTGGTATTTCATTTCTTGCGGGCATACTCTCGTTTCTTTCGCCGTGTGTGCTGCCCCTCGTTCCGGGTTACATCTCCTTAATTTCCGGAGTCAGTGTCGACGGCTTGAAGGAAGGCATCAACAGCCGCAAAGCGGTAATCTTTAATTCGCTCGCCTTCAACGCAGGACTGTCAGTTATCTTTGTAAGCCTCGGCACCACCGCCGGCCTCGTGGGCTCAGCGGTCCTGAGCAATCCATGGGTAAGAATCATCGGCGGCCTTGTGATCATCGCATTCGGGTTACAGCTGATCGGATTGCTAAAAATCCCTGCGCTTTATCGTGACACGCGTTCTTTTTCTGATGCAAAACCACGCGGAATGTTGGGCTCCCTGACCCTCGGTATTGCTTTCGCAGCCGGTTGGACACCATGCATCGGTCCGATTCTCGGCGGGATAATAGGACTGGCAGCGACCTCGGGTGGATGGCGCAGTGGTTTGATTCTCTCGAGCTTTTACTCTGCCGGGCTGGCGGTGCCGTTTTTATTTACCGGAATCGGCATCAACAAGTTTCTTAGTTTCTACAGAAACTTTCGCAGGCATCTACACAAGGTGGAAGTTGTTTCGGGCGTAATTCTCATTGCGATCGGCTTGCTGGTGATGACGAACCGGGTGACGGTGCTGTCGAGTTCATGGCTCGCCAGCGTCTTACCAAATCTCGAATCGAAACTCACTATTGAAGACAAGACAACCGGAAAAGCTCCGCTGGTTTCTGGCTCCAATGCTCAGGCGGCTCCGGATGTGCAATTCGCAAAACTCGACGGCGGCAATTTGAAGCTTTCCGATCTTCGCGGCCGTGTGGTCGTCCTTAACTTCTGGGCCACCTGGTGTATCCCTTGTCGTTCCGAGATTCCGGCGTTAAGCGCTATGGAAAAATCGTTCGGCGGCGAAGGGTTGACGGTAGTGGGAGTTTCGTACGACGATACTGCTGATTTAATCCAGGAGTTTCAAAAAGATCTGAAGCAGGATTACACAGTTGTGCTTGGCGGTAAGGACGTCGGTTCTCAACTCCCGGCGTCGCCTCTGCCGACCACATATATCATCGATCGCGAAGGGCGAATTCGAGAGAAGTTCATTGGGGAAAGAACGCAAGCAGCATTTGAAGCTGTGATTAAGCCGTTGCTGACGGAAGTGTCGGCCACCGCGCGCAAGTAATGGATTAGGGAGGTACTTGTTATGTATAAAACCGTCCTGATGTTTCTAATCGTCGTTGCATGCGCACCGCTCGTGGGGCGCGCGCAAGGCGGTCACGAATACTCCCCGCTGGTTGAGAAGACCGTTAACTATAAGAACTGGTCTTACAAAAGTATCAAAGACGATAAGCCGGTTGATCTGCGTACGGCGGTGCAAGGCAAGAAACTGGTTATGGTGTTTTACTTCGCGCCCTGGTGTGGAAACTGGAAACACGAAGCACCTGTAGCTGCCAGGCTTTATGAGAAATACAAAGACCAGGGCTTTGAAGTCATTGGCGTGAGTGAATATAGTTCGCGCGATGACGTCCGCAATTATTTTGGACCAGCCGGCGCTCCTTATACAGTCGTAAGTGAATCGGAAGCGCGTGAAGATCGCGACAAGACGCCGCATTACGGTTACCGCCAATTGACCGGAGACACGCGAAGGTGGGGCTCACCGTGGAACATCTTTCTCGAGCCGGCTTTGCTTGCTAAGACTGGAGACGTCTTGACCGAAAAAGCCTGGGTCGTAAACGGCGAGTTAATAGAAGAAGACGTGGATAAGTTTATTGCTGAGCGGCTGAAGCCGAGCACAAGCACGGCATCGGTCATCGAGCCGTGTAAGGAAAACTAAGCCGCGATTAACGACACCGACAAGAGTTTCTAATGTAGTGGCGGCACTCCCCGCCGCCCCAGGGCGGGTCACAAGCACCTTGCGAGATGATCGAGGCTGGCCACCCTGACTCGGTTACGAACCTCCAAAGGATGGGGGCGGCGGGGAGTGCCGTGCCGCCCCTACAAAGTTTTGGGAATGCTTTTATTGCGCATCGCAGTCTGGGTCGTTTCGCTCCTAATTGTCGGGAGCCACGCGACTGCGCCACAACAGCAGACTCAACGCCAATCAGGCGCCGCAACTCCAGCAGCGAGTCCGAGCCCCTCACAAGACGACAAAGTAAATCGTCCCACCAGCGAACCCTATACGGGAAGCCTGTCAATCTTCGAAGATCCAAAGCGAGCTGAAAAACTCCAGATCGATCGAGTCATGGACATTCTGGCGATACGCGCTGGTTCTATTGTTGGAGACGTCGGCGCGGGCAGCGGTTGGTTCACCGTGAGAGCCGCGCAACGTGTTGGCCCACAAGGAGCGGTCTATGCGGTGGAGATTAATGAAGAGTACGTAAACCACATTAAGTCTCGCGCGGAGAAAGAGGGACTTGGAAACATACGTACAATTCTGGGCAAGGAAGACGACCCGCTACTGCCCACGGCTGGGGTAAATTCGATCCTGCTGTTGAAGACCTATCATGAGTTTGCGAAGCCGCTCACAATGCTCCGCGCGTTACGCAAGGCGTTGCGCCAGGATGGCCTGCTGGGGATCATTGATCGAAACGGAGAGGGCGACGATCACGGTCTCGATCGGGACGCGGTGGTGAAGGAAGCCTCGCGAGCGGGTTTTGAACTGGTCGCCGAACACGATTTCGTTAAGCCCGACAAGATGGATTACTTTCTGGTTTTCCGCAAAACAACCGCACGCTGATCTCCTCGTCCAACTGTGAGCAGTATTTTTTTGCCCCGGAGCCTGCAATCTCTTCTGCACTCGGATCCCTACAAACTTCTTCGTGCCTCGAGCGCGATGGCGGCTCCTTGGAGTGCGCCGCCTTGTCGGCGCTTTGGCCAGCGGCGGCTCGGCGCCGCGATCTCACAGACGCGATGGCGGCTCCTTGGAGTGCGCCGCCTTGTCGGCGCTTTGGCCAGCGGCGGCTCGGCGCCGCGATCTCACAGAAGATTAATCCTAAGTTTATAGACCCATCTTACCAATCGAAGCTGCGACACGTCGCAGCGGGCCAAAGCGCCGACAAGGCGGCGCACTCCAAGGAGCCGCCTTTAACGAGAGGTCCAGGGAAGGCGCGCGCTTGCACCAAATTCTTCGTTAAGTTTTCGGAGTCAATTCATTTCCATGCCAACTCCAACGCTCGCAAAGCCTCGCGTGGGGCTAATGCTCTGACCGACTGCTTCGCAGCCTCGGAGCCTGTAAACCTGCTTCGCAGATCGAACCGTGAAAACATTGAGTGCTCCGTGGCCACCCCATCGTTGCGATTGCTTGATGTTTCCGATACCTGCGCGGATTCGCGAGGTGGGGCGCCGGGAAGTGGCGCCCCTACAACTTTGTCCACATCCCCCATCGTCACCCGTGGTTTTCGCTTTTGATGGTTCGTTGCTAAGATTGCCGACTCTTTTGCGCCCGGACGACGGTACCTCTATGAAACTTCGTTTGCTTTACCACGGTCATTGTTTCGATGGCGTCGCCTCGGCCGCCACGTTCACCCGTTTTTATAAAGAACGCATTCATCCTGAAGCTGAAGTTAGCTATGCGGGCCTGTTGCATCGACCAGGAAACCTTTTCGATCAGGAGATGTTAGATGGCGACGAGAACGCCATCGTGGACTTCAAGTATGCGGCGTCCGAAAAACTGACATGGTGGTTCGATCACCACGAGTCGGCTTTTCTGACACCTGAAGACAAGGACCACTTCCTCAGAGACAATTCGGGAAAGAAGTTTCTTGATGCCAACCGCAAGTCGTGCACAGAGTTTATCGCCGATGTTGCGCGAGAGAAGTTTGGCTTCAACGACGAACCGATCAAGATGTTGGTCCATTGGGCGCACATCATCGACGGCGCGCTTTATGAGTCGCCCGCTCAATGCGTGGAGTTGAAAGAACCGGCGCTGCAACTCATGCAGGTAATCGAAGCCGATCCCGACGACAATTTTGTGGAGCAGGTTATTCGCGAGTTGACGGTTAAGTCGTTGGAGGAAGTAGCAACCAGCGAGGAAGTCAGCAAAAGATTTCAACCAATTCTCAAGCAGCATCTCGAGACTTTGGAGACAATTAAACGTAAAGCTGTTTTCGAGAATGGCGTCGTTTCTTTCGACCTGGTTGACGAAGGCTACGAAGGCTTCAACAAATTCATCCCTTACTATCTGTTTCCCGAAGCGACTTATTCCGTCGCCCTCACGCGCGGGTCACAACGCACGAAGATTTCAGTTGGTTCAAATCCATGGGCGCCACGTCCACGCACTCACAACATCGCCAAGATTTGTGAACGCTACGGCGGCGGCGGTCATGCCGTGGTCGGGGCGATTTCTTTGAAGCCTGATGAAGTTGAAAAAGCGCGCAAAGCAATGAAGGAAATCGTCGCCGAGTTGGCGGGCGACTCTGCTACAGGCGTATAGAGTACAAGCTTTAGCTTGCGGCGATGAGGGAAGCAGTTACCGAGATAAATGCGTGAGACGCAATGCACTGAGGTTGTACTCTATACGCCTGTTTTAGCGATCCTCGTTTGACTAGCGAGCCATGAGCGCTTCGATCTCTTCCGCCTGCTTCGGCACCTTAGTTGTTAAGACTCGCGGGCCGTTGTTGGTGCAGAGCACGTCGTCTTCAATCCGCACTCCAATGCCAAGAAACTTCTCAGGTATGTCCTTAGTGTCCGGTGAAACATAAATTCCCGGCTCGACCGTCATCACCATGCCTGGTTCAAGCGCGCGCGATTGCTTGTCGTAGTAGTAGATGCCGACATCGTGCACGTCGATTCCCAGCAGGTGGCCCAGGCCATGCATGTAGAATTGCTTATACTTCTCTTCCTTGATTAAATCCGCCGGCTTACCCTTCAAGAGTCCGATGCGAACCATGCCCTCGGTTAACATTTCTACCGAGTGGGCCTTTAATTCATCATGCGTTGTGCCCGGCCTCACCATGTCGACGCAGGAAACCTGTGTTTCAAGGACCACGTTGTAGATCTCGCGTTGGGCTGGACTGTAGCGCCCGTTAACGGGAAACGTGCGGGTGATGTCGGACGCATAACCCTTCACCTCAGCGCCGGCATCGACCAGCAACAAATCTCCGTCATGCAGTTCGCCGTCATTGTTCACGTAATGCAGGATCGTAGCGTTAGCGCCAGCGCCGACGATTGATGTATACGATGGACCAGACGCGCCATGACGGCGGAAGTATTGCTCAATCATCGCCTCGACTTCATACTCTTTCATTCCAGGACGCACAGCCTTCATAGCTTCAACGTGCGCTTCCGCGGCGATGTCCGCTGCCTTCTGCATTATCTCGAGTTCTTCCGGACTCTTTAACACGCGCATCTCGTGGACAATGGTGGCAGAATCGATGATCGTGCGCGGCGGATGGATCGGCTTGCGATTCACTGCGCGCATCTCGGAAATCTTGCGAATGATGGTGGTGTCGAGTTCGGCGTTAACTCCGAGGCGGTAGTAAAGGTTCTGAGCACTGTCAAGAATTTCCTGGAGCTTCGATTCAAACTCGGCGATTGAAAATGCTTCATCCGCGCCAAACTCGCTCTTCGCCCCCTCGAGACCAGCGCGACGGCCGACCCAAATCTCCTGTTCCGGATCGCGTGGCCTGACAAACAATGTGTACTTCTGATCTCGTCCGGGAGCGATGACGGCAATTGAGTCTGGCTCTTCGAAACCGGTGAGATATAAGAAGTCGGAATCCTGGCGAAAGCGGTAATGCGTATCGTTTGAACGAGTGGTTTCGCGGGCGCTGGGAATGATGGCTACGGATTTCTGGTCCATGCGGCGCATGAATTCAGCGAGTTGGGGTCGGATCATGAAGCTGCTCCTCGGGAAATTGTCTTTGGATTTAGGGAGGGCACATTGTAACCGAGCACGATGTGGCTGACGAAACTTAAGTAATCGGATCCGTCTTAGATAGGGCACTTGTGCCCGGTCGTGAGCAGCCCCGACCTAAACGGACCTGAACTCGGCGGGCACAAGTGCCCGACCTAAACGACTTGATGCGTGGCGGTGCACAAATGCCCGATCTAAACGGTTCGAAGGCGGTTCGGCGTGGCGAGCACAAACGCCCGATCTAAACGAATGCAAAGAGCTGGTCCAGAATTCCTGGCAGCGAGACGCGCTTTGTTAGATAATCAGGTCCGCCGATGAGTCTTCAAGCCTTACCAATTCGCACGCAGGATGCTGCCGAAATCGTCTCTTACGATCCCGCGACGGGCCGCGAGATTGGCCGTGCTCCGTTATCTTCAACAGAAGACGTCGAGCGTGCAGTCGCCCGCGCCCGCGCGGCTCAGCCTGCATGGGCCACCCTGTCATTCCGCGAGCGTGGCCGCGTCATTCTGAAGGTCCGGCAGCTCATGCTCGATGAGAGCGAAGAGATCGCCCAACTTGTTTCAAGGGAAACCGGCAAGCCGGCGACTGAAGCTCTCTCAATGGAAATCGTGCCGGCGCTTGATGCGATGCATTACTTCGCACACGCCTCGGAAGGCCTCCTGCAACCGCAAAAGATCGACATCGGCCAATACGGCATGATGGGCCGCTCGTCTCGCATCGTCTTCAAACCACTCGGCGTGATCGGGATCATCTCACCCTGGAATTTCCCTTTGGCCACCCCTTTGGATGAGATCGTGATGGCCCTCATGGCAGGCAATGCCGTTGTGCTGAAACCCAGCGAGCTAACACCGCTGATTGCCTTAAAGCTCGAAGAGCTTTTCAATCGCGCCGGTTTACCTTCGGGCCTGTTGGGGCTCGTAACCGGCGATGGCAAAACCGGTGCGGCGCTGATCGACGCTCGCGTCGACAAGATCATGTTCACGGGAAGTGTGGCGACTGGAAAACGGGTGGCCGAAGCTGCAGCAAAACATCTCACGCCTGTTGTTCTCGAACTTGGCGGAAAAGATCCGATGATTGTTCTCGCAGACGCCGACATCGAGAATGCTGCGCGCGGCGCCGTGTGGGGTGCATTCGCAAATTCCGGCCAGGCTTGCGCATCGGTTGAACGCTGCTACGTGCACGAATCCGTGGCCGACGAATTTATCAAAAAGGTCATTGAGCAAACGAAAGATTTAAAGCAAGGAATGGGAAGCGACGTAGCGGTTGACGTCGGGGCCATGACAAACGAGCGACAACTTCAGATTGTTGAAGAGCACGTTGAGGATGCCGTGCGGCGAGGAGCACAGGTGTTAACCGGGGGACAGCGCGCTCCTAATCTTGAGGGCTTCTTTTACGAACCAACCGTTCTGGTTGATGTCGATCATCACATGATTGTAATGCGGGACGAGACGTTTGGGCCCGTTCTCCCAGTCATGACTTTTCGGTACCGAAGACGAAGCTATCCGTCTCGCTAATGACAGCCCGTATGGGCTTACCGCGAGTGTGTGGACCAGGAACATCGCAAAGGGCCGGCGAATTGCGGAACGCATTGAAGCGGGAACGGTGATGGTCAATGAAGTAGTTTACACACACGGCATCGCTCAAACCCCCTGGGGTGGAGTTAAGGACAGCGGTTACGGCAGAACTCACGGCCGGATGGGCTTGCTTGAGTTGGTCACGCCGCAACATATCCACGTGAATCGGGTGTCATTCCTTCCAGACCTCTGGTGGTTTCGTTATGGCCCACAGGCGGCGGGACTGTTCCGGGGTCTGGCCGCGCATTTCACTACCGGCTCAATCATGAAGACGGCTCGGCTTCTCCCGCAGATGATTCGACGGCTAAAGCAATTTCGGAGTTAGGACATTGGACCTTCGGTTGACCTCCGGGGTTTAGTTGAGTGTCCGATAAACTTTCAGTTTGTCGTGTTTGCCAAAAAGCGTTCCTCCGAGAACAGACACTTCATTTTTTCACTCAAACTGTCGGGGTTTCTTGCGACCACGACAAACTTTTGGAAGCTCAGATCAAGTTGATCATCAGTTTGATTGCCTTAGCCCGCGGAGCGTGGCGATAGCGTAAAGCCTGGGGTGAAGCGAGGCTTTGCGAGCGGAACCCCAGGACACGTGCGATAGAAAAGGTTGCTAGCCCGCGAAGCGGGCGACAGACCATTCATGATCACGAACTGCGGCGTTTAATCTGTCGCACGCTTCGTTGGTCGCGGTTGCGAGGTTCGCTACAAGCTAAAACAAGGTCTCATCGAATCCATTTGTAAGGCTTCCGAGGGACTTATCGGACCTTAAACCCTCCTCCCCGGAAAGTCTTTCGTTTGCTAATCAAAAGGCATATACTGCCCGGCGTTCGTTTCCCGACAGTTTGGCTTCTCACAAAATTGAACAAGCTCGACAGCTCACGTTTTAGATCCCCTCGGCAGACATCATGGCCTGTTTCTAATTCGCTGCGTGCTCGGCTCACCCATACACAACCTGTGCAACCAAGGAGATCTTCGTTATGAAAAACCGGACCTTTCTGCTGATATTGGGTTTAGCTCTCGTCCTTTTGGGAGGCTTGTGCGCCTCCTACTTCCAGCGTTCGGTGGTAAATGCACAAGCCCAACGAGAAGCTCCACGCGTGAAGCCATTCGCTTCCAAATCCGTGGCCTTTGGTAGGACCATGTCGGTCAGGGATATCCCCGAATCAAAGGCAGAGGCCGTGGACCAGACTAAGGTTTTGGGCGAAAAACCCGAACGGCAAATCAGGAAGGTCAACAATCAGGGACTACCGCGGGAGGAGAATAGTGAAGGCCGGCTGGGTTCCTACGACGGCGCCCTGCAAATCCACTACCCGCAAAAGAAAGGTGTGGATCAAGGTTTGAATATTCCCGCGGCGGATTTAACTTTTGAGGGATTGAGCAGCGACAACAACGCGACCGCCTTCGGCTTTAGGGTCCTGCCGCCTGACACGGTAGGTGATGTTGGTCCTAATCATTATGTTCAAGCGGTCAACTTGTTAGTTCGCGTTTTCGACAAGAGCGGGGTTCCACTCACGAATGCTTTCAAGATGAGTACTCTGTTCAGCTCGCTCGGCGCCCCCTGCGGGACCCGCGACGATGGCGACCCGATCGTCCTTTACGATCAACTGGCCGACCGCTGGATGATCAGTCAATTTACCAGCGCCGCGCCGTATCACCAGTGTATTGCCGTCTCTCAAACCAGCGACCCCACGGGCGCTTACTACGCTTATGCGTTTCAGATGCCGAATAATAAGTTTAATGATTACCCTCATTTCGGTGTCTGGCCAGACGGCTATTACATGGCCGATAACCAATTCACAAACGGGGTGACGTTTAGCGGCGCCGGTGTTTTTGCCTTTGACCGAAGCCGGATGCTGCAGGGCTTGAGCGCAAGCTACATCTATTTTGACCTTGCCTCCAATGATGGCGGTTTGTTACCAGCGGACCTGGACGGCGCTACGCCACCGGCCGCCAACACGCCAAACTATTTTGCGCAGTTTACCGCCGGCGAGTTTGGAGACCCCGGCGACGCCATGCGGATCTGGGAGTTTCGCGCCAACTTTGCCAACCCTGGATTGTCCACGTTTACAGAAATGGCGGGAAGTCCAGTAACCGTCGCTCCTTTTAATCCTACGAATCCTGCCGGCCGCAATGACATTGAACAGCCGGCGCCCGCCGGGTCTTCAAACTATCTGGACTCGATTCAAGACCGCTTGATGCACCGGCTGGCGTATAGAAACTTCGGCACGCATGAAGCTTTGGTCGTCACTCACACGGTTAACGTGGGAACGGGAACCACGGTGGCGACTCATCGCGCCGGCATTCGTTATTACGAGTTTCGTCGCAGTGGTGGAGCATGGTCTGTGAACGAGCAGGCCACATACGCTCCTGCCGATGGACTTAATCGTTGGATGGGAAGCGCGGCAATGGACGGCAGTGGGAACATCGCCGTCGGTTACAGCGTTTCGAGTACCGGCGTCTTCCCCTCGATTCGATATGCGGGCCGCCTGGCAACAGATCCGTCGGGTGGGTTGTTTCAAAATGAGGAGACAATCATTTCAGGAACTGGGGTGCAAACAAGCACCAGCGGGCGCTGGGGTGACTACAGCTCTTTGAATGTAGATCCATCAGACGACTGCACATTCTGGTACACCACTCAGTACTACGCTGCAAACGCGTCGGCTAGTTGGCGGACTCGAATCGGAAAGTTTAAGTTTACACAGTGTGGTGGTAGTCCAACCCCGACGCCGACTCCAAGTCCGAGTCCGAGCACCCCAACTCCAACTCCGACGCCGACACCTGTGCCAACTCCATCGCCCACTCCGACGCCGACGCCGACACCAACACCCGTTCCCGCGGCGCCAAGCAACCTAACGGCGACCCCAGTGTCGACCACCCAGGTCAATCTTTCCTGGAGTGATAACTCAAACAATGAAACCGGCTTCAGGATTGAGCGATGCACTGGCAATAGCTGCACGAACTTTGTTCAGATTGCTCAGGTTGGGGCAAATGTCAGCAGTTTCTCCAACACTGGTTTAAGCAGAAACACAAGGTATCGTTATCGTGTTCGCGCATTCAATGGCGGAGGAAATTCTGGCTACTCCAACATCGCCAACGTGAGAACGTTGAGGTGAGGCTTTACTTCAACGCAGGCACCAACACTAATCCGAGGGGCACGGCACACGCTGTGCCCCTCGGTCTTTCTGGTCATACTGTAGGGGCGGCACTCCGTGGCCGCCCCTCCTCTCGTGTCCACGACCCCCGAAGACGTCTCCGATCTGAGCGAGGTTTGCCAACGGAGTGGCACCCCTACAAATTAGGCCCGCCCCGCAATTCTCCCCGCTTGATCTGATTGGTATACACCCGTAGGATTACGGACTTATTTTCGACTATCGAGGCAACCTGGTTTTGTGGAAGAAATACATGCACGGGCGCGAACACGCCGCTCATTCACTGGACAATAATCGTTTGGTGCGGCCCTTTGACTGGGGTCTGAAGTTCATCACCGATCATGTCAATGGTTATGATCCCCGCGCCGTCGTGCGCAAATACTCCCAGCAAGCGATGGCGCACAGCGAAGAGTTTTACGCGCTGCCGGATATTCATGACTTCGCGCTGAATAGCGATCAGCTAACCTGGACCAGCGCGGTTGCTACGCCTTCTGAAGTAAACAACATTGCCCGCGGCCGCTACTTTCCAGTCGAACCTAAACGCGCCCGTGATCCTAAAACCGCCGTCGTCGTTTGTCCGCAGTGGAACGCCCAGCCGGAAAGTCATGTCGAGGCATGCCGCATCTTCAATTTCATTGGCATGTCGGCATTGCGTTTGACACTTCCTTATCATCAGGAACGCCGCCCGCCTGAACTCGAACGGGCCGATCATCTGGTCAGCACCAACATCGGTCGGACGATCCAATCCATGCGACAGGCTGTGCTTGATACCCGAGCGGCAGTCAAATGGCTGAAGGACGAGGGCTACGAGCGGATCGGTATTTTGGGAACCAGCGTCGGCTCGTGCATCGCGTTTCTCGCTTTCGCTCACGAACCAAATCTCAATGCCGGCACTTTCAATCATGTTTCCGGTTATGTCGCCGACGTAAGCTGGCGCGGACTATCCACGCGCCATCTGCGGGAAGGCTTTGCCGATCATGTGACCCTTGAGGAGCTGCGTGAGTATTGGAAACCGATCAGTCCGTTATCGTTTTTGCCCCGGCTGGCCCAAATGGAACCGAGACCGATGCGCTTCATCGCAGCGCGATATGATCTGACGTTCCCGGTGGACCTTTCACTGGACGTGATCAATCAGGCAAAGGCATTAGGGATCCCTCTCGACGTTGTTTGGCTCTCGTGCGGTCACTACACAATGGCCTCGATGCCGTGGAAAGCAATCGATGCCTGGAAGATCGCCACCTTCATGCGGAAACATTTGTAACGCAAGTTCTCGTTCATCCTCACGTTCAATCATCGGAACATCAGTCGTTATATGGACGTCTAACACCTGATTCGCTTGGAGAGCGGACATTTACGCCCAGGGAACAAGTGCCCACTCTAAACGTTTGGCAAACACTACTGCTCCATTCGTTTAGGACGCGGACTTGTCCGCCCGTCGGGCACAGTTGCCATCTACCTATACGAAGAAGCTGTCACTCATAACAGTGTTTGCGTTAATACTCGTCGCTGGCATCGCGACGGGCGTGGCTATGGCCAGGCGCTACGTGGGCAGTCGGGTCGAGAGGCCTGCCACCTGGCGTGCTCTTGATCAACCTTACCGTGACACTTCGGCTGAGGAATACGCCGTCTATTCGACGGTCATCGAAGAGCTTCATCACGAAGAGCGTCTGCGAATCTTTCCGATTAGAGATCACACCGCGCAATGCGCACGAAACAACGACTGGTGCAGCCCAGGGGCTTTAAGAAATCGCCTGCCCCACTTGAGGCCAGAGACGCTCAATGATTACGTAGCCCAAAATCAACAGCCGGCGGCCCTAAGCAAATCCTTCAAACTTCAACGCCCAGCAATGATGGTGTCTGACTCAGATCTGTCCAGGTTGCTGATTAAAACAAAACTGAAGGTAAACTTTTCACCCCTATCAAGTCGGAAGATAAACTGGAGCGGGGTTTATGATATCTATCCACTGGCTCCCGGGCTGATTTCGCTTTCCAGCGTCGGCTTCGATTCAGAGATGAAGCAGGCGCTGGTCTACCTAGAGATACAGGCAAACAGCAATGGAACCTGGGGCCGGTATATCGTGTTGAGAAAGGAAATAGGCGAATCGATCTCGCCTCAACCCGCGGTCCACTGGGTGATCACCGGCAAAATTGAGTCCTGGTTCCCTGAGGAACCAATGCCAAGCGTTATGCATGGCGAAATCGGAACGCTCAAAGGCCGTATCCTCGATGCGAAGGCCGAGGGGCTGGATGAAGTTCAACTGAGCTTAATCATCTGCGGCTGGGATATAGGCAACCTGCAGCAATCGCTCTCAAGAGATACGGTGATGCTGGCCAATGTCACTGACAAGAAGACCTTTGCAGATACAGATGGCTTGCACACCTGGTACAGGTTCAAGATTGTCGATACTCTATCTGAAAAGCCGATTCCTAAATTCCCGACCTATTCATGGTTCCCGGATCCGCCCACGGAGATGAAGCCGCTCGATGAGAATGAGTTTGTTATGGTCGAGACTAACGGTCAGATGGATATTGATGGTGTACGAGTCACTCAGTTTTCGAATAGTCCGCGCTACTCCGTCGGTGGTACTTATCTGATTTTTCTGCACCTTGATCGAGCCAAGCGGGTGGCCGTCCGTGCAGGCACGGAGCCCTCCGGCGTTTTTTTAGTCGACAAAGATGGTACATTCAGAGCTTATATCGATAGTCCACACCCTTTGAGGGACGACCTGGCCAGGCGTTATGGAAATTCAATCGATAAACTTCGAAGGGCTTTGAAACCATGGCGCTAAAGTTTGTAGGGAACCGAACGCCTTAGCGCCGGATGGCACAGTTCAACGACCACGAATGATCGTTTGATTAAACCACCCTTAGCTAAGGCGACTTTCAGCACCCGGAGCTCAAGCGCTCGGTTCTAATACCTGACTACATCGTGACTACCCGCAGCCTTAATTCAATTCTCGATCGGCTCGATGAACTCAGGAAGCGCTTTAATCCGGATGTGATTCCCGCCGTCGAAAAAACTCTCTCTCGACTGACGCGCCAGAAGTTCAGCGATACCGACGCCCTGGTTCGTTATCACGAACTGCTTCTATTTCTACGTGCCTACCCGCACAACTCGCGAATCGTAAACCTCGTGGACAAAGAGCTCGCTTCGTTTCATCGCCGGGTTGAAGCCTTGCGAGCGGCTGAGATCGATCTTTCTCCGATCGAGACACCAGAAGTTTCCGGCATCGCCGGCACATCTGTAACTGACACGTTCACTTATCCGATCGTTCGATGGCTGGTGCGACAACACCAGGAGCGCGTCACATTGGATTGGGATTGGTTCGAAGACGAGAACCGGCTGGCCGACACCTGGCCTCGTTTCATTCCGCTCCTTGAAGAGGATGCCGCCGTTGAAGCTAATGTGCCTTACCGCGATTGGCTAAGGGCGGTAGTGGGCCGCGAAGAAGAGTTGCCGTGGTTGATAAGACGACTTGAATCGCAGTCGAAAAGCGAGAGGGAGAAAGCCGAGCTATACAACTCTCAAAAACTTTACGTTCGTTGGAGCCCGGCATACGAGTCGTCGCGCACAGGCATGAGGTTGGCTGGAGCAAAGGTCTTTTACCATCGTCAACCGCTTATTCAACGGCGCGATGTTTCTTTGATTGACGAGTTGGAAAAACCTTCGCCGCCTTTGCAACTACTCTCGGCAAGAGAGGGGGAAAAGATTCTGGACATGGCACGCGAGGCTTCTACAGTTCGCTATCGTGAGCTTTATGGGTTCACGCATGGCGACCCGCGTAGAGTTTTCAAAGCAGACCTCGGTCGCGGCGTCGTGCTCCTGATAGCCGGAGTGCCACCAGGTTGGCGATTACCTTTACGCGCATATCACGCTGCGATGATCTTCAAGAACGGGATCGCAGTCGGATACTTCGAAGGTCTCTCGCTTTTTGAACGTATGGAGAGCGGCTTCAATCTCTACTACACGTTCCGCGACGGCGAAACTGCATGGCTATACGCGAAAACGCTAAACGTCTTCCGGCATCTGGCCGGTGTCACGGCTTTTGTTCTTGACCCCTACCAGATCGGTTACGAAAACGAAGAAGGAATTGAGTCTGGCGCATTCTGGTTTTATCGCAAGCTCGGCTTTCGGCCCACCAAGCCCGAGATTATGAAACTCGTGCTGAAAGAAGAAGAGCGAATGACTGACAAACCGGGCTATCGCACACCTCCACGAACTCTTCGCAAGCTTGCTCAAGGGCCGATGATTTTCGAGTTGGACAAAACAAGATCGGGCGACTGGGATCGGTTTCAAGTGCGGAACGTCGGCCTCGCAGTCGCAAAACGAATGGGTTCGAAGTTTGGTGGTGACGCACAGAGATTTCGCGAGCAGGCGGTCGAAGAACTCTCGCGTGCGGTGGGCATAGATGGCGGAAATTGGCGGAAGGCTGAGTTGCCTGCTCTCCGTGATTTCGCCGTCGCGCTGGCCCTGGTTGAGGACCTTGAGTATTGGAGCGCACTGGAAAAACGAGCCCTCGTCCAGGTTATCCAGGCCAAGTCAACTTCCGACGAGAGCAGATACTTGTCAGTTATGCAGAAACATCGCCGTTTGCGCGCGGCCATGATTGAGCTCGGCTCGCATTGAGAAAGAGTTTGTGCGCAACGTGTTGACCAAAACTGATCCGCGAGGTGCAACAACTACCTACACATTCTGCCTCGGAAATGTTCTCACCGTAGTTGGTCCCGGCAACAACGCAGCGACGGAGATTACGACGACGCTCAACTAAACAACCGACGGCGGCTACTCACAAACCGCGAAACTGGGCCCGCCTTTGACATCACTCATAACCTTGGTCCCGTACGCATATGTGTCATGGCTCGTAGGGTCGTCTCATCTCTGTAACCAGGTGCGGCAGGTCAATAATACTTACTTAATCTCTTTTGTACTTCATGCGCAATCCTGTATCATCGGTGAAATGTACCGAGCTGAAGTCGAACAATGCCTACTAATCCCCGGATCGAGTGCCTAATTACTGGTCTATGGAAAATCGTCATATATGAGCAGATTGCGCCAGACGGAGATGATGTGAAGCTTGTCGGGTTTAAGTCGCTAAGAGAGGGTGAGGAAAAACCGCTAACACTAAGGAAGAATCGTGGACAAGTCCGGGAAACATTTCATGTTACTGAGCTTTCCCAAACGCAGACTCCGAGAGTCGAGCTTCAAGGCGTCTTACGATTCGCAAGTTCACCATTAAGTAAAAAACTGGGAACAGTTCATTTAATTGACGCCGAAGCGAACCAACATATCGTTAAAGTCCCCATCGCGTTGATGAAGGATATTGTCCAACCCTATTACGAAGAACGGGTCGCAATTGTAGCTTTCAGAAAAGGACACGACCTTATTCTAGACGAGATAGAAAAAGAGAAATAACCTTCTCAAATTGCGTTCTTTCCTCTTACTCTAAGCCATTCTCTTTTACCACTGTTTATCCACAGCTTTGTCAGCTCAGGGTCTTGTTGGACCAGGATTTCAGAATGTGTTTATCCATGGTTTGCCGATGAAAAGCGCGAGGCTGAATACAGATCTAATTGTAGAGAACTGTATGAATACGAACTCTTCCCTGTCTGCTACACGATATCCCTAGAAGAACGGCAACGTCATTAATGAGACGCACGCGGTATCACCGTAGTAACGCACATCCCAAGCTTGATTCCTCGTCGGCTGCAAGGACTTCGCAACTAAGAAGTCTTTAGCTTCGGCGTAGTTGGCTTCGTCCTAGCGGGACCAAGTTTATAGACCATCCCGAAGATGAACCTCATCGCTCCATCGCAGCGAACATTTGGCAGCGAAGGACCATTTCGCTCCTCGGAGCGAAGCAGTTCTTTCTTAACGTCATGTCTTCTATAAACATTTCGCCGCTCTGCGGCGAGGCACTTTGTGTTTCGAACTGTATGGACACGACACGAGTTGTTCGATGACAAAATACGCCTGGGCGCCGAATTGCTGGTTGAGGGTATATCGAGTGGACATTATACTTTACTTCGCGCTTTTATCCGGTGTTCAACTACCGCGTCGGCATCAAAGTTTTCCAGACGCGAGAAATACTCTGATTTCGTATCGAGTGCCGCTTCAGGCACTAACCCAACGATTTCCGTACCTGCGATCTCGACGCCGAGCTGTTCGGCTTCTTTGCGCACAGCTTCATAAGCCTGCGCCAGACCGGTCGTTTCGTAGTTCACCAGATTCATTGAGACCTGAACCAGGCCACGCGACTCCAGGTTAAACCCAAGCGCTTTCACAAATGGCAGTCCTCCGTGTCGGGCACGAACAACACGTGCGATCTGACGTGCGATCGATAAATCAACACTGCGCAGATTGATGTTAAATGCGATTAGAAACGGTCGCGCGCCAATGGCAATGGCTCCCGCGCTATGGTGAACGCGCGCGTCGCCAATGTCAGGTGCGCGTTCGGGGATCGAACCAATCTCCTCCCGCAAATGCTCGAACCCTTTACTGCGCACGTCTTCGAGGTTCACTCGATCCGAACGCAAGGCTGCGCGCTCGTAAAAGTACACAGGGATTCCCAGCTCCTGCCAAATGCGTTGGCCGGCGTCGTGAGCGAGACTCACACAATCTTCCAATGCAACTCCACGCACCGGAATAAACGGCAGCACGTCGGTAGCTCCGATGCGCGGATGCTGGCCCGAATGTTCCCGCAGGTCGATCAACTCTGCCGCCAAGGCAACAGCCCGCACCGCTGCATCGACGACGAATTCAGGGGAAGCGACGAAGGTTATAACCGAGCGGTTGTGATCGGCATCAATATGAGTGTCCAGCACATACGCCGTATTGATTGACTCAATTGCTTGCGCCAGCTTCGCCACGGTCTCAGGCTTGCGACCTTCACTGAAGTTAGGCACACACTCGACGAGGGCGTTGCCGATTGCCGATTGCTGATTGCTCACTATTGATTCTGTCACTTCTTCTTTTGTACTTTGAGCTTGGAACTTTGTTCTTTGTTCTCTATTCTGGAAGTCTCGTCGATTTGATTACTGAGAAGCAAAGTACTAAGCACAAAGTACCAAGGACAAAGTCAAACCAGCAATTGGCAATGGCTAGAATCGACTGTGGCCAACGACCGTTTCATCAATCAACGCAAGAGCGCCTGGCAGCGTCTTGAGGACTTGCTCAAGTTGCTTGACGGCAGCTCGTTGCGACGTTTGCACCGTGAAGAGGTGCGCGAACTGGGCCGGATTTATCGACGCACTGCATCGGACCTGGCAGTCGCCCGCGCCGAGTCACGCGACCCCCGCCTGATCAATTATCTGAACAGTCTCGTCATCCGTGCCCACGGCCGAATTTATCAAGCCGAGACGCAAGGTGGCTCGCGCATAAAGGAGTTTTTTGTGCGCGAGTTTCCCCAAACGTTTCGCCGTACCTGGAGATACACAGCGCTGTCATTCGGGGTCTTTACGTTGTTTAGCGTAGTTGGATTTCTGGGTACGAAATACGATCCGGAGTTTTCCGAACTGCTGGGTGTATCGCCATCGTTTCGCGAACTGTATATCGAAACGAAGACACACTGGTGGGAAGACTTGAATGAAGCTAATCAGATCGGCGCCAGCGCAATTGCCACCAATAACATTCAGGTGACTATCTACACCTTCGCCTTTGGCGCCTTGTTCGGCGTCGGCACGCTTTTCTATCTCGCTTACAACGGCGCGCACATCGCGTCCGTAGTAGCGCTAACCTATAACGCCGGCTTCGGTAGAGACCTCGTGACATTCATGGTGGGCCATGGCGTGATTGAGCTCTCGTGTATTTTTATTGCCGGCGGCGCTGGCCTGTTGATTGGCAGCGCCTTACTGATGCCGGGCGATCTATCACGCGCCGATGCGCTGAAGAGCCGCGGCAAACAAGCTGTACGCCTGATGATGGGAATCGCAGTGTTGCTGGTGATCGCCGGAATCATTGAAGGCTTTATCTCTCCAGCTCCGATTCCCGCGGCGATCAAATACAGCGTGGCGGCAATCACGGGCATCGCGCTTTATTCTTATTTATTGTTGGCGGGACGAGACGAACAAAGAGGGGAAGGGGAAACGGGGAAAGGGTAAGGCGGTTCCTTCAGATTGTGTTTAGGAATATCGAGGAGCGGCTTTTTTAATCGACTCTATTTGATTAAATAAGGAGCGGCTGATTATCAAGGCATTTTCTCGAAGCTCATCATATGTTGCTGGCTTAAGATATCCGACGTCCAAGGCAACGCGACACAGGCTTCTCACCTCACCCGCCGACCCCTTCGCAATATTCAAGAAGAATAAATACTCTTTGCGTGATGACCTCTCAAAGCCCTCAGCAATATTTGTGGGTATAGAGACTGCAGCTCGACGTAACTGATCCTTCAAACCAAAATCGCGCTTCAGTCCACCTTCCTCCGTTATCAAATAGATTTGTTTGACGAAAGCTATGGCTTTTTGCCAAACAATCAAATCTTCGAACGTGCAAATTTTCCTATTCATGAGAGGTTGCTTTTCGGCATCTACCAAATGTGCGATGAGGTAACTTACCCTTTACCCCTTCCCCTTTACCCCTTGGAACGCCATTTTGTCTAGACGAGGCTAGAGCAACCCTCTCTCTTTTACTTGCAAGTATTTTTGCAGGAGTGCAGGCGCAAGTGCCGCAGCGGTGACGTCGGGTGCTAAACCGCCCTGTCGACCAAATGTGCGATGAGGTGACTTACCCTTTACCCCTTCCCCTTTACCCCCTGGAACGTTTGTCCAGACCGGACTAGAGCAACCCTCTCTCTTTTACTTGCAGATACTTTTGCAAGAGTGCAGGCGCGAGTGCGGCGGCGGTGACATCGAGCGCGAGTCCGCCTTGCGATTCCACCAGACGCAAAGCCGCTTCTCGGAGATGCATGATTTCTTCGGCAACCGATTGGGTAAACAAGTCGCGCGTAGTTGTGGGGACTTCACTCACGACACTCTTAAGATCGCGGTCGGCGATTGTAACTACGAGCGGAAGATGTCGCGGCCGCAACAACTTTAACGACGTAATCAGTTCTTTGGATCCCTCTTCATCCACAAGGTCCGTCAGTAGGACCACGAGCGAGCGCTTCTTGCTGTTGGCGGCAATGAACTCAAACGCGCGTGAGTAAGACGGTTCAATCATCTCCGGTTCAACCGCATAGAGCGCCTCGAGCGCAGCATCCATGTGATCGCGGCCGCGGCTGGGGCCCAGAAAACTTTTGATCCTCCGGCCAAACACCAATAGCCCGGCATTGTCGCCTGCCCGCGCCGCCGCCGACATCAAAGCAAGTGCGGCATGGACCGCAGAATCTAACTTAGTTTCCTGCCCTATGCGCGCGGTCATTAAACGTCCGCCGTCGATGGCGATCAGGATGGTCTGGTCACGCTCGATCTGATACTGCCGGGTGGTTAACTTTCCGCGCCGAGCCGTCGCCGTCCAGGAAATGTGTCTGAGCTCGTCGCCGCGCACGTAGTCGCGCATGGATTCAAACTCACGACCTTCTCCCCGCCAGGAAGTTTTCCTGTGTGACGACACGAGGGAGCGCGCTCCGAGCGCCTTCAACTCCGCCTCCCGCGCGCGTCGCATGTTGGGATAGACCTTGACCGCTACAGCTTCTGCAGCTTTCGCTTCACACCAGACAAGGTTAAAGAGAGATAGATAGCGAACTGCTATCTGTCCAAATTCGAAGCTCCCTCGCCGCGGCGGAGTAAGACCGTAAACGAGTGCCAACGAACTCTGCGCATCCACTCTCAGGTTAGCCTCGCGCAGACCTGACAGTTTCATTTGCGGCGGAAACTCATCCTTAATCACGAGGGAAATCGCGCGGGCCCCTGAGTTTTGAATATTGATGTGTACGTCGGTCTCGGCGCCTACTGCAAATCGGCCGCTGAACTCTCGCGTAATGCGGAGCGTCCTGGGAAGTTTGCTGAGGTGTGCGTCGAGGATTGCTGCAAGAATAAGAGCGACGTCATAGGCAAGCACGACCCATCGCAGCAACGGTCTGCTCCACGAGAGCGACAGCAGCACGAGACTACCTGCCAGCAACAAAAAAAAGAGTTTACTGAAGACGAAGCGCATGGGTGATACCGTGCAACAAAGAAGGGCCGACGGCGGCCCCTTCTATCTCACATTGTCCTTCAAGCGCGCTGCATACTTAGGATTTCCTGGAGCTTCGAACGTCAAACTGTGAATCATCAATCTTCTGGTCGAAGCTGAACGTCGCCAGACTGAATACCCAATCCTGAAGAACCCTCTGATTAAGCGTCTCAACCGAAAGCTGAATTTTGTACGAGTGTGGCAGCATCAACCCACCCTCAGTTTTGAAATCCGAAAACTCTTCGATCAGCTTTGTAACCGAGTCGCCCTGTTGTTGCGTGACGCTCGGCTGGTCGGCCATTAACTGCACCTGTCTCTTCTCATACTCGGTCCGCACATGCTGGAAAGTTTCAGCGTCAAAAAACATCGACGTCTTTAATCCACCGCTGTTCTTTGAGTCGTAGCTTAAGACGTGGGCCTTCCTGTCGCCCAGCTTTTTTGTGCCGTTATATTTTAGTTTCGCGCTTCTGCTCGACATGTCCAGGAGTGGCCATGCAGTGGAAAGCACACCACCGAGCAGTCCCTCCCGAATCGGCATCTCGTGACGCATGAAAAACACGCCGAGTTTTGAACGTATTCCGGGTTGCAATTCACCTGTGGTCACGCTCTTTCCATCAAAGCCCACACGTTCGTAGGGATACTCAATACTTCCTATTACGACACTGATCAAACTCTTAACGTCTTGTGAGGCAATGACAGCTCCGCCCTGGGCCGTACCGGAGCCGCCCAGGCGAAAGTTTGCGGTCGCAGTGCCCTGAATGATGCGGCTCCTGTTGCGCGCATCGGCTGGTCCAAGAGCTTCCAGGTGTTTGGCTATTACGTCTTCCGCTTTCAACTTCTCCTGCGCGGAAACGCAAACGGATGTTGAAACCGCAAATACGATCATAAAGACTAAGGCGGTTGCTGTACGTCCGGTTGTACGGATAGCGAAATTATTCATTTCTTTACTCCTTGAAATTTAACCCAGGGGAAATCTTAGTATTTAACGGGAGGTCTTAGTATTTAACATAGACCTACCTGAACCTGGAAACAAGAAACTGTAGGGGCGTCCCTCCGTTGGCGCCCCCCCTCCGTGGCGTTTTGGAAGTCCGCCCCTCTAAACGATGCTGTACTACAGGAGCGCTTGCCTAAGCAGTGGAATCGCGGAGGAGGGGGCGCCCACGGAGGGACGCCCCTACAGTGAATCGCGAGAAGCCGCCGCCCCGCCCCTACAGTCAAGACACAAAAGCTTGGGCGCTGCTCTTCGAAGAGCAACGCCCAAGGTTGGAGGTTAGCCGGATGATCGAGTTCTCTTAGAACTCAAAGCGTCCGACAAACTGAACGATACGTCCGGGCTGGGCAGTGGTCGCCTGACCAAACGTATTGCTGTTGATGTTGATGTTGGTCGCGTTAGGCTTATCAAGGTTGACCCGATTGAAGAGATTGAAGAAGTCAGCCCTGATGGTGAACTTCATTCCCTCTTTGAATCTGTTCAACGGGATTCGCTTCATAAGCGCCAGATCAAACTTCTGGAAGTCTGGACCGATAAGAGCGTTGCGTCCGAGGTCTCCCTGTCGACCGTTAAACTGCAAGGTGCAGGTCGAACCGGCCGCAGTTCCCACGATGGTGACGACACCGGCGCATGGGTTCTTGAATTGATCGCGGTTTGGTCCGATTTGAACGCGCGGGTTTGCACTTGTGGTCGGCGTCAGCCGTGTGAAACCAGCAGCGGTTGCCGGAGCACCTGGATTCGCGAAGTCGGCACGCTGGCCGAGTGCTGTTCCTGCGCTGTCAGTACCGCCGAAGGCTGTCCACGGGCTGCCTGACTGCCATTGCCAAATACCTGTCAGGGCCCAGTCACCAAGAATTCCCTGCGCCATATTGTTCTCAAACTTGAGCGGTACTTCGTAAAGGAAGTTCATAACGAACCGATGACGAACATCGAAACCTGAACTGCCTTTCTCCGCTCTCCAACCAGTTAGATTGCTACCACTGGTCTGGGCAAATCCGGAAGAGTCACGTGGGAACGTACGTTCACCCGTCTGACCTACCAGCGGATCCGTTGAGTCATCAATCGAGTGGCTCCAGGTGTAAGCTCCCTGAATTTGACCGGTGCCGAAACGCGCGTTGGTCAGATTCTTGGTAATGCGGAACTGACCTGCGTGATAGGTCGACTGACCTACCGAGAGGTTAGTTGCCGTCTGGAAGAACGACTCACTTAGCACGCCATTAACATAGTTAGTAAACGTGCTGGTGGGGCTGATCGTCCGGTTCAAGCCAAGGATGGCGTTGACACGCTCGACGCTGGTCATCTGCCCGTCGATAACGCGCAGTTGATTCAAGCCGTGATTGCCAACGTAGTCAGCTTCAACCAGGAAGTTGTTTCCAAACTGACGCTGCATACCAAAGTTCCAGGCTTGCGTGTAGGGATTGGCATACTTGCTCTGAAACTGGTTGTTGCCAGGCAGGGCGAAGATTACCGGGAAAATCTGTGCACCACTCGGGACTACCCGACTCGGAGTTTGAGTCGTGGGCCGTGGCAGATTCTGAACGTATGCGAAGGTTATGTCGAACACGTCGATCTGGAACGGAGGGTTAGCGCTTGAGTTACTGAACAGGTTACCGAAGACGCGGTCATAGAAGATTCCATAGCCGCCGCGAATCGAACTCTGCCCTGAGCCGCCGAAAAACTTCGAGCCAATGCCGGAGTCAAAACCCGGGCTGTAGGCGAATCCAAAGCGCGGAGCAAAGTTGTTGAGGTCGTTGTTGTAGAGCTTACCGTTGCCACCCGAATTCTTGCCCACCAGGTCGAAGGTAAAACCGCCTGTCGGTTCAAATCCGCTGGGATCCTGATTGACGAGGGTAGACATCTGTCCGTTAACTTCGAACGGTACGCCCTTGTACTCGTATCTCATGCCGTAATTCAGCGTGAAATTCGGACGTACTCTCCAGGTGTCCTGGAAGAAGAAGTCCAATTCGCGCACTCGGTATCCACGATAGTCAAACTCTGTACGCGCGCCGTCCTTGTTGAAATACTGCGACTGCGTGCGGAAGTCTGTGAAGCCGTAGAGAATGTTCGCGAAATTGTTCACCGTTCCGAAAGCGCCGGTGAGCGAGAGCGGATTTCCCATATTGTCCAGAAGGACTGGGTCGCCGAAGTTGGTGGAGTAGTTGAAATCCAAAAACTCGATACGGCCAAAGTCGCTGGCGCCGTTTGTATAGACGCGGCGATGTTCACCACCGAACTTGAAGGTGTGATTGCCTTTGACCCAGGTCAAGTTGTCGGCCAGCACGGTCGTGCCAGTGAATCGAAACTGCGTATCGAATGGCGCAGCAGTGAGAACACCGCTACCCGGACTGTTGAACCCAATCTGGGCCATGTTCGGATTGCCAAACGTGATCGTCGGAGCCGGCGCACCCAACCCGGTTATCGTTGATCTGAAACCCTCGGCAAAAGTTCCACTGGTTCCGCCTTCGCCATCACCATAGAAAAACAGCTCAGAGCGGTTGCCGCCGAAGCGGGCTTCGTTTACCAGGTTCGGAGTCAGATTCGATACCAGAGTTAACGCCAGCAAGTAAGTCTTCTGCGGGCTCTTGATCGAGTCGTCAGTTCCAGCGAAAGACTCGCAACAGAATTCAACGTTCGCTCGGTTGGTGTTAAAGGTTACCGACAGATTGTGTTTGTCGTTAAACCGGTAATCACCGCGAGAGTTGAACTGGTTTGATCTATCGGTCGTCTGGGAGCCGAACACGTAGTTCTCAAAGATGCCCTGGAGTGGGCCAGCGCCGCCGGTGTTCGGAAGCGGATAAAAGTTGTTGAAGTACTGAGTTATCTGTGGCCGGACAACGTCACCATAAGCGGCGTTGGTGTTGGCGTTGATAGTTCCCAGTGCTCCCCCGAAGTCAAAGTTTCCTTGACGGGCTCGAGCAGTGGGCACAACACGAGTAATCGTGAAGCCCTGGTTGAAGCGATCGCCTTCGTAGTTAAAGAAGAAGAAGGCTTTGTCCTTGATGATTGGGCCGCCAATCGAACCGCCAAACTGTCGACGTTGTTGCAAATCTGCTTTGCCGGACTGGTCGAAAAAGTTTCGCGCGTTAAAGGCGTCGGAGCGGTAGTAGAGATAGGCATTACCGTGAAAGTCGTTGGTGCCATTCTTGTTTGCAACGGTGATGATGGCTCCGGTGTTTCGACCGTATTCGGCATTGAAGTTTCCGGTGATGACGCGGAACTCCTGGGTTGCGTCAATGTTGGGTGTAGAAATACCACCCGGGATTCCCGGAACGTCGGCGTCGTTGTTATCGATGCCGTCAACCATGAAGTTGTTGTTACGCTCGCGTTGCCCGTTGACGGCAAAGCCGCCGAGGCCGCTGTTTGAAGCGACGGTTCCAGGCGAAAGCAAAATAAGAGCGTTCGGATCACGCGACAGCAACGGCAAATCTATGATTTTCTTGTTTTCAATGATGGTCGAAAGTTGCTGGTCAGTGGTGTTGAGCTGGGTGGCCGCGTCGCCGGTTGTAATCACAATCGTTTCAGACGCGCCCTGCGGATTCAAGGTGAAATCCTGGTCGGTATTAAACGCAACCGAGATCTTCAAATCCTTGACGGTTGTCGGGGCAAATCCGCTGCCAGTCGCCGTGACGTTATATAGACCGACGGACAGATTCGGCATCGTGTAGCTGCCGTTATCGCCGGACGTGGCGGTGTGCTTTTCGCCATTTTGAAGATTGGTGGCTTCAACAGTTGCGCCGGCTATGACAGCGCCCTGCTGGTCAATGACCGTGCCGGACATCGAGCCTGAAGCGCCCTGTCCGAACATCAGGTTCACTGTGCCAAAAAGCCCAAGCACTATGAGTATGCCTGTGACTCTAAATACTAATTTGAACATATTATTCTCCCTCTGCTACTACTCGTTGATTGTTCTACGTTTGCACGAGCCGCTGGGGTGCAGGACAGCGGTTAAGACACTAGTTTTCGATTCCACCGGTGCGGATAAAGGACAATGTGTCATGCGGTAGCTTGCCTCGCAAAAGCTATTCCGAAAAGGGCTGTCCCAGAATGGCCCGCAACTACGTGCGTTTAGCAGAAATGGCTTTGAAATTGCGCCTTCGCGCATCCGAAAACCGAAAGTATCTTCATTTTCCTAAAGTTCAATTATTCAGACGGGGGTACGTAAATTCGAATTATCCGGGGACTGAGTTAATCGATTTGTCGTTAGCGGGGGACTGGGGCCGTCTTGAGGATATCGGTTATCACAGCATCGGGCGTAGCGCCGTCGAGCTCGGCCTCGGCACGCAGGGCAAGTCGATGGCGGAGAACCGGACGGGCAACATCTCGGACGTCGTCAGGAGTAGAGAACTCGCGGCCACGGATCGCCGCCAGAGCTTTAGCGCACAACAACAGCGCAACCGAAGCACGCGGACTGGCGCCGTAATGTATGAATGGATGGATTCGTGTCCGCCGTACGAGGTCGACGGCATAGTGCTGCACACCCGGCTCCATTCGTGCCGTTGACACTGCCATGCGGCAACGAGAAATGGCATCAGCGTCGGCTAATGGTTGAATGTCTACCTGGTCGAGTCGTCGCGAATTAAAGCCGGCATCCCAATTTGCTACTACCTGCCGCTCATGATCTTCGCCCGGATAATCGAGCAGGATTTTCAACATGAAGCGATCTAATTGCGCCTCCGGTAAGGGGTAAGTTCCCTCATACTCGATCGGATTTTCCGTAGCCAGGACAGTGAAGATGGGTGAGAGCGCGTGACCCTCGCCGTCGATCGTCACTTGCCTTTCCTCCATTGCCTCCAGCAAGGCCGCCTGCGTTTTGGGTGGCGTACGGTTAATCTCGTCAGCCAGAAGGATATCGGTGAAGACGGGCCCCTGGCGCAGGTTGAACGTCGAGGTTGCGACGTTGAAGACGTTGGTACCGGTAATATCCGAAGGCATCAGATCGGGAGTGAATTGGATGCGGCCGAAATTGGCGTTGATGATCCGGGCCAGAGTTTTTACCGTTAGTGTTTTCGCGGTGCCGGGCACACCTTCTATAAGCGCATGCCCTTCGGCAAACAGCGCTATCAGGATCTGTTCGATTGCGTCGTCCTGACCAACGATTATCTTCTTTAGTTCGCGCCGGATGTGATCGACTGTGGAGGAGACGTATTCAATCATTCTGGTTGGATTGCTTTCTTAACTAACGGGCTGGTAGAGCTTTGTTCTTTTGTTTTTGGTTCTTTAGTTTTTGGTTCTTGGTTCTTGGTTCTTGGTACTTTGTACTTTGCACTTTGAGCTTTGTACTTTGAGCTTTGTGGATGTTTTTCGTCTCTTTTCTACGCCGTTTAGATAGGGCACTTGTGCCCGTCGTGCGGACAAGTCCGCACTCTAAACGGACGACGTTTGACAAGAACCAAAAACCAGGCACAAAGAACTAAGTACTAAGCACTAAGCACTAAGCACTAAGCTACTAGACTAGCACAAAGTTCAAAGTACAAAGTTCAAAGCACAAAGACAAAGAACAAAGAAAAAAACAAAGAACAAAGAACAACGATCAAAGTACAACTTCTATTATTCGTCAAATATTCTGCGCCGACTGCCGAACATCGCGAGACCGCATCCGCAAGCCGAGCGACGCTTCAACTTCCCTGAGACGCTTTACCAGTTGAATCGACTGGCGGTCAGTGATTCCTCCTCCGTTGATCGCTTCCTCCGATTGGCGCATCAACGTTTCGAGTTGATGTGCATCCAGCGAAGAGCGTTCAGCGACGCGTTTTGCGATCTCGGCACGCGGACTGTTGTAGTCGAGTGCGGCGTAACGGGCCAGAACTCGACGGGTGCGGCTATAGACATTCTCGATTGCCAAATCAAACGCACGAGCGCGTTGTTGAAGCTCGGCCATCGACGCTACAAACTCCAGGGTCGATCTGCGGTCCACGCTGGGCAAAGGCAGGGGCCGAGCAAACCTCCGGCCTCCCGTCCATAGCATAAGCAGGATCAGCAGAACTATCTGTCCGCAGATTGCCAGGATAGGAGTGCCGGCGAAGTAACTGGCAAAGGCGTTTCGAGTTATCCCGCGACCCTGATGAAATTCATCGAAAGCAATCATGCCGTCATTGCTTGAAAGCAAGTTGATGGCAAGTTGAAGATTGTCTGCCAAACTAATACCGCCGTTCGCGACGATAAACGGATCGCTCAGCACTACGATCCGACCCTGACCGTGCGGATAGTCGATAAGCACTACGTGTCCTGCCGACGTTAAATGAGCTACTGGCGCAGGCGAAAGCGGTTGAGAGCTGGTGATGTCCTCGACACTATGTTCTCTGCCTGCCTGCCCGCCGGTGTTCGTATTCTCCGTGCCGTCTTCATCGGGCTGGTCCTCCTCGCTCTCAGCAGAAAACTTAATCGCCGACATAAACTTCGATGGCATTACGGTCTCGACATCCCGCGTGAGAAGAGTTGGCTGGGCCGGTTTCACCGGCTTCACCTCTTTCGTCATCTGTTCGGCGTCCGCAGGATCGGTGTCCAGTCCAGGATAATTCAGATATTCGGCGGTCACCCGCCACTGACCCGCGAGCGGGAGAAGTGCGGGTTCCGGACGGCGATCGATAATTACCAGCCTGCCTCCCTTCATGACCCAGTGCCGCAAACTGTCGGCCTCCTCATCGCTGACTGGAACCCGAGTGTCGCCAACAATCACAAACGTTTTGACCTGGTCGCCTGCGTTTCCCAGGAGCCGTTCAGGCGCCTCTCTCCATCTCATCACCTTGTACCCTGACTCACTTAGCAATTCGTAGAGCGCACGCGTGCCGGTCGCTCCGCCGTTATAACTCGATCTGTTTGGCGCGAACTCAGAATCCTGTTTCTCCTCCTCACTAACGTAGGCGAGCGAATTAATTGCCACCAGGACGCCGATGGCAACTACAATCGTTATTATGATCCCAAAGCGTCGTTGCATGTAGATAACTCAGCGGCGGATGAACGCGGATAAACGCGGATCAGTAACTAATTGAACACCCTGGTTCTCGATCCTTGTAAACGGAAATGGCTCTGACTGTTTCGCACTCTTATCAGCGTTTGTCTGCGTAAATCCGCGGCTGATATTTCTTCCGTTAGTTCATCCCAACGTTCTTTCATATGCTGAGCGGAATGCGCGCCAATCATTTTCAGAGGCCTGGGCCAGCCCATACCAGTGACGTTCAAAGCTTTCCGTAAGCTGCTTCACGTTTCCGTAAAGTGATTGGTTCTCGTAAACGGCACTTAGGTAGTCTCGATTAGTTTTATGTTCGGCGAGGTGCAGGACCTTTCGCTCACCCAACTCAACCAGCAGTGCAATGTAGCCTTTCCGAATCGCCGCGCGGAGCTCGCCACGCCGCGCGAGGGCTTCTGCCTCCGACAACAAGTCTAACGCCGACTGGTCGGGCGCAAGTATTTCGCCGAGGACAATGCGGGCCTTCTCCCTTTTCTTCTTTTTCGGTTTTTCTCTGCGCAGCAGCCGCGGTAAAAACGTCATCACCACAAAAACGATGACGCCGATAGCAAGCAGCACCACCACCACTTGCGCGATCCGGCTTAGGATGCCCGCTCCGCCCGGCGATAACGGTTTAGGTTTTGGGAACAGACCTTGAAACCACTTTAGAAACCGCTCGACAAGACTCGAGATAGCGTTCTTGCCCTTCGGCTTTGTGCCGTAGCCGGGGCGCTGCAAAATCTCTTTCAGCCTCCGACTCGCTTCGGCTTTGTCAATCCCCTGAATGACAGGGGCAGCCTCAACGTCTGCGAGCCGATGTTCAAGGGCTTGCAAGCGTTCCGTTGTTTTTCTGAGGGCGGCGGGCCGGTCGTCGTTTTTTGCGTCGCTGAAATTGTCCAGTTCCTGATGGAGCCAGGAATTGTCTACATCGATGGTTGCTCCGTGCCATTCGACGGACTGTTTGGGCGGGAGAAGTTTGCGTACACCCGAAATGGTTTCACCGGTGCGCGTTGCATAGTCCCAGGTGCTCTCGGTTTCGTCAGACAGGGCCAGGCTATCGAGCGCGCTGACAGATTGACGGACATTGGCATGGTATTCGGTGAATGAAATTGCGTGGACCGCAGGAACGACAATAACGAGCAGCGCCGCAATCAGCAGGAAACGGTAGACGGCGGTTCGCCAAGAACCGTCATCCAACGCTGTAACGCGTTCCATGATTGGCAACTTATTCCTTCCTCAGCCTCGCAACAACGACTCATCAACACGCGGCTTTGCCGCCTTCAGTGCGGTGAGGCTGTGCCTCACCGACATCGTTTCAAAACTATCGCGGCTGTGCCGCCGTTTGGCTCGGGTCACACGGAGGCGTAGCCTCGATCATTAAAAGATCTTCTGCGGTAAGCCATAGGCTTACCGCCCGGAAGGCGGCAGAGCCGCGTAGCAACTCAGAATCCCGCTGACAGCAGGTCTATTCCCTACGGCCTATACACACCCGCGACCGTGCTGCGTTGTGGCTGTGCGCCCTTGCCAGGTTCAACAAAGATTGCCGGCGCCAACGGTGAATTAACATTGAGCTGCGGCATGGGCGGTAATTTTTGCGAAGCCATCAACTCGATATCGTAGCCTTCGTGTCTCACCCGTTCATCGACGTATAGCAGGGACATTCCCAACATCCAGACCGGGGCCAGCAGGATTGAACTCAGTGGCTCCAGGATGCTGTAACTGATGGCGTACCACACGGGCCATTGAGTTGCGCTCCATGGCGCCGGATCGATGCCGTTCAGGTAACCGTACCAGCTAAGCGGAATGATCAGGATCATCATGGCCGAGTAAGTAGCAAAGATGATGAAGAGCGTCATCGCCATGAGCCGGCGCACGTTTCCTTTGGCGAGCGCGAAGCTGCGCCCTATTGATTCAAAAACGCGCTTTCCTTCAACCAGCATCACTTGCGGGACATACGCCACTCTGCCAACCATGAAAAAGAACAACCAGAGCGCAACCACACTGCCGGCGAGAACGCCAATCCCTCCGATAATTGCTGACATCCAGACAGGCGCCCACTGCGCCAATAAAATCGCTCCGAGCGAAATAAATAACGTCACGATATACCAGCCAAAAAACGCCACACTTGAAGAGAGCCCAATCCACATCACAATGATCAAACTTGCTCCCAATAGAGACCAAAACCGAGAACGTACGGCTGCATAAGTGGCGCGGGCCCGGACAGGCTCGTTCCAAAGCAAGTGCTCGACAAGGTTTCGGGAAGCGCCTCCCATGACAATGAGACTAAACAGATGACCTCCCATTAATAGTACGAGGCCGAGCAGAGAGAGAAGTATGTAGAACGCGAGATCTGATCCGGTTTCGGTGCTGAAAACTCTGGGGCCGGCGATGGTCCATAAAATAACAGACCCCAGGGCCGACACAAATACTGGAGGCGCCGCAATTCGAATGAGAACCAACAAATGGCGGCGATATAGACGCACAGCGCGATCGATGAGATCACCTGCGCCGAGTGGGACTATGTGAAGGTCAGTTGCGCTTGAGCCAGCCATGCGATTATCAACTGCGAATCGGAGTGATGTTAACACGCACACCACAACTCAACTCAGCATCTTCAAGCGTATTCAGGAAATTCATTTCGCTAAGCGGTGTCAGACCCACAGTGCACTTCCTTCGCTGAGTTTTAAGGAAAGGACGGTCTTCAAACAACAGCCGCAACTACTAAGCACACGTGTACCCCAAAAATGTTCTCAGCTCATAGTCCTTATCGGACTTGGAATGCGCGTTTGTAGGTGTAGGAAGCTGGCACGAGGCAGGCGCCTCGGGCAAGCAATAGAGATTGAGGATCGTTAGGAGTAGGAAGACCTGGGTCCAATGGCGGAAGACTTTTACACCGCCTTCGGTCTCGGCACCGGCAATACTTCAATCGGCGTGCAGGACTTGGCAGGCGTCAGCCTCGTCGGAGTCAAAGCTCTGGAAGCACGTACCGCAAATCTTCAGGAGAGCAATGCGCAACTCGCAGCTGCGATTCAGCAGAAGAACACGGAAGTCGAACAACTTCGATCAGAGCTGAACTCGTTGCGTGCTACCACGAACGCGCTGGTCGAACGACTTGACGCGCTTGAACAAAGCAACGCAGGCTCCGCAGCGAAGGACCGCCGCAAGTAACACAAAAACCACTCGGATAATTTCTGCCTCGCCGGAGAAGTCAATGGCTTCTCCGGCGAGTTTGCTACACGAAGCCTTGTTCGCCTCATTCCAATGGCACGAACTCTTGTCGACAATGAAAGTATTTGTACCACTCCAATACAACTGATTCGCAAACCTGAATCAGTTCCAGCGAGTCTCCTTTTTCAGGCGAATGCTTCGGCAGGACGATAACGGTGCCCAACCCTTGCGATCAGTTAAGATCAGCGTTTTCGTCTTCCAAAAATCGTAGTAGTTAAGCTCAAACCAAAGCGGTACTACGATTGCTACGGGCACGGCACCTTCTATGCAAAGGTTTAGGTCGCAGTGATGGAAGACTCGGATTCTCGTCTGGAGATCGTGCATGAGCGCTTTGGTACCAAAGGTCACTCGGGAACTTACCAGGATGAAGAGGACTCTGCGGGACGTCTTTGGTCTCGACCGCTTGCGCTTTGGTCAGGCAGAAGTTATTCGGTCTGTACTCGAAGGGAAGAACACGTTGGCGATCATGCCAACCGGGGCCGGCAAATCTCTTTGCTACCAACTACCAGCGCTCCACATACCTGGAACAACAGTAATAATCTCGCCACTTATCTCGCTGATGAAAGATCAGGTCGACAAATTGGGGGTGGCAGGCCTGGAAGCTTCGCAGCTCAACAGTTCTCTCACTACTTCCGAGCAGGAACAGAACCTCGAGCAAATTAAAACTGAAAGCACCGACTTTATTTTCGTTACACCTGAGCGTTTTACAAATCAAGCATTCCTCGGGGACTTGCGCAAGAAAACTGTCGACTTTGTAGTGATTGATGAAGCCCACTGCATATCTGAATGGGGCCATGATTTTCGACCGGCCTATCTTTCCCTTGGCGCGGCGATAAAAACAATCGGTTCGCCACCAGTCTTAGCTCTGACTGCAACCGCCACTCCCGAAGTCACGGCCGATATTGAGAAGCAACTCGACCTGGGGAAACTCAGAGTAATCAATACCGGCATTCATCGACCGAACTTGCACTACGAGGTGCAGCGAGTCACGAATGATCGCGAAAAACACGAACAGGTCGTTCGCATACTTCGCGAGACTGACGGGACCGGGATCATTTATGCCGCGACCGTGAAGACTGTGGACGAACTGTCCGACTGGCTTCGTAGCTTCGACTTCAAAATCGAGAAGTATCACGGGCGCATGAAAGCTAGTGAGCGCAAGCAGAATCAGGAAGCATTCATGGCTGGCGAACTGAAAGCGATCGTGGCTACCAATGCGTTCGGTATGGGTATCGATAAGCCTGACATTCGTTTTGTCGTTCATTATCAAATGCCTGGTTCCCTTGAGGCTTACTACCAGGAATCGGGCCGAGCGGGTCGCGATGGTGAGCGGGCGAATTGTGTGCTGCTGTATCAGCTGAATGACCGTCGCACACAGCAATTTTTTCTCGGAGGTAAGCATCCGAAGTTCGACGACATCCTTTCCGTTTACCAAACGCTCGAAGCGATTGCAGCAAACGAGGCAGTAGATCTTTCGACGGTCCAGGAACATACCAACACAGTCGCAGACAAGAAGGTGCGAGTTATCCTGTCGCTCCTTAAAGAAATTGATCTCGTAAAGGAATTGCGAGGGAGTCGCTTTCGCTTGCTGCGTGGAGGCGTAGGCCGCATCGAGCTGGAAGAATTGGCACGTCTCTCGGAAGCGAAGGCAGCGAAGGATCGCGAGAAACTTGAACGAGTAATGCTCTACGGGCAGAGTGCCGCTTGCCGCTGGGGGCTGCTACATGATTACTTCGGTGAATCGATGGATCGTGAGCGATGCGGTACGTGCGACAACTGTGTTAATCCGCTTGAAGTGCAGCTAGGGGTGCCCCAACTGACGCCTTCATTTGCTGTTTAGCTAGCTGATACGGCCGGCTTTAGATCGCGGACTTGTCGCGGAAGCGATATTCAGAACCGGAAGCGGTAGCGACCGGGTCACCGTTGGTAAGAAGAAGCTAAGGGTCTCACTATCAGCCGTCGCCTTCGTAAAATGAGCGGCGACCCGGTCGCTACCGCCTGCGGTTCAGATTTATTCGGCTTCGCCGACATTTTGTGCAAGGCCGAACGGTAGTTTGAGCACAAAGCCGCTCAGCACTATTTGCCTTCCACGCTCGGGGAGAGCATTACGCAAACCAGTGCCATCAAAGCTGGTAGTGCCTGAGTGACGAGAATCGATGGCTTCGCGGTGAGCCCGCCGAAGATGCCCGCGACCACCACACAGATCAGAAAGAACAGCTTAACGTCTCGGCGCTCTTTCCAAATTCCCCAGATCAGTCCGGCAGCCAGAAAGCCGTTGTAGAGTCCTTGATTCTTCGCCAGCACAGCGGATGAGGCAGAAACCTCGGGAGTCATCGAGAAAATTCTCCGGCCAATCGGGTGGTCCCAGAAAAACATCTCGAGCGTCAGAAATCCGAGGTGTAACACCGCCACCAGGGCAGTCAGCGTGTTAGCTAACACTTTCATAAGTTCTCCCTCACGAGGTCAATCGATGCGGGCGGTGGACCAGGTTCTTCTTCATTGTTACCGCAGGCCGATCCTGCGCAACCACACCAAATCGCGTGAAGTAATCGAGGTTATGCAAGCCACTTCGCAGCATTGCTAACGAAAGTGGTGACGTCCTTGAGCTTTTCAGGTTCTTTGAGGATCTGATCGCCCGGAGGCTCAGTTAAGAAGCTTGGGCAGCCTTTTGAGATATCCCAGTTGTAGTCAACGAAGTGATGAAAACTCGAGTCAGCGATAGCCCGGCCGAGAGTGTTGCCACGATTGTCAGTCGCCCGTTCGAATGCCACCAGCAGGTTAAAGGGTCGATGTGTCACCTGACTTACGCCGGTTAAAATAACACGCGCGTGTTTTTCGCCTTCGGGCACTCCCACACTGCCTTCATGTGGGTGGGCCGGGAAATACTCAACCACTCCAGAAGCTGATTCTGGATTAACGAGCAGCTCGTGGATCGGTTCGGTCGCGGCGATGTGTTGATAGTCGCCATTGCTGCCGGAATGATAGTTGGGCCATGAGATTGTTGGCGTGTCCTGATCGTCGCGCGCGTGCCGCGATGCATCCGGGTCCTGGTGCCTGGTGTGGAAGAAGTGCGCGCGGCCCACGCCGCCCAGAGTACACAGCGACGACCCCAGATCCTGATGGTCGCGCGTCGTGAGAAGCCCGCCCCCTCTCTGACGAAAACGAGTGATGCCCTCACAATCCGCTACCGTCAACCCGTTGCCCGCGTCCACCGCGAATAGCCAAAGCTCATCAAAATCTGTTTGGTCAAGCTTGCTCAAAAGCTCGTCGTCGCCTTCCTTGTTCATGACGCGGTCGCGTCCGACCACCTCATACAAAGCCCCACCCTGTTCGTCAGTCAGCGAACTTAAATGTTCGCGCAGAAGAGAAAAGCGACTTATGTTCCAGTCATCCTCGATCGTTGGAATCGTCGTCTGCAAAAGAATGCGTACAGGCTCTCTCATTGTGGTGGTACTCGCAAAAAGTGGAATTAGCGCGCTTAGCGCAAATCAGAACCGGGAGCAGTAGCGACCGGGTCCGTCCGGTTAAAAGAATGGTTATGAAATAGAGACACGAAGCCGTCTTCACTTCATGGGCTAGTGAGTCGCTACCGAGACGGTATGAAACCTGGGTACGCTGAATAAGGCACTCAGCGTGATTCGTCGCTGCCTAAGCGTCACACACCTCTACCCGCTCCCGGTTCTGATTAGTCGGCTCCGCCGAGTTTTTTTTTGTGAAAAGCGCATTGTGGCGGTTAATTGTAGCGTTTCATTGTCCCATTATTATCACTGTTAGGAGCCTCAAAGCCTCTCGTCATTGACCACGTATTCTTGCACGCGCCGAAGCCTCTCTCATACAGCTCGCTCGGAAACCGTCATTGGCCACGCATTCTTGCCATGCGCGCTGATACAGCACTTCGAACCGCGTCTTTAAACGAATCCTGGTTTTTCCAGGAGACGTCGACTGATCTCAGCCGACTTCCATGGAAACGAATTATGTACTCCTCCGCCCCTAACGACTCCACCTTGAGAGCCATCAGTTGAAAGGGAATTTGTTCCGCCGCCCAAAGCTCATCCAGCACAGACTGAGCTTCTGTTCTAAGATCGATTTTCATTACGGTTCCTCGTACGGCGGGCAAGAAACAGGAGGTAGCTGCAAAAACGGCGGGAGGAACTGAGTTTACCACAGGAGCACGCTGCTATTGAAAGAACCCTGACCGCTTGAAGCAACAATCCGCCTCCTTCAAATTCACCGCGCCGATGGCCTTGACATCTACCTCGAAGTAAAGTATCTTGGTATCAAGTTAATTTAGGAGGTGATGAGTGGAATCGTTGACAGGCGGAAGTGGAGTTCATGTTTTTCTGGTCTTATGGAAGGCGTCTCGTGCGGCTCAGGGCTTCGCGGAAAAAAGTGTCTCGGCATCGGGGATGGGGGGTAGCGATTTCGCAGTGCTCGAGGCCCTGCTGCACAAGGGACCGTTGCCGGTAAACGAGATTGGGAAAAAGGTTCTGTTGACGAGTGGGTCGATTACAGTCGCGGTCGACCGCTTAGAGAAGAAGGCGCTGGTGGAGCGACGTGCCCACGGCACCGATCGGCGAGCGAGAGTTGTTTACTTAACGAAGGCGGGCAAGAGCCTTATCACACGGGTCTACGCCGCTCATGCAGCCGACATGGAACGGCTCGCTTCGGCCTCGCTGACCAAATCCGAGCGTAAGACGCTCATAGCCCTGCTGAAGAAGATCGGTTATGAGGCGGCAACTTTGTCTGCACAATGTGAACAAGATGCCGGCGTTACTCGCCGGTGAGCACGCCAAATACCTAGGGGAGGAAAGGTTATGTCAATGGTAAGTGAAGCATGGAGAAAAGTTGAGACGCCAGCGGCCGCCACCCGGACGGTCGCGGGAATCGTGAACAGTATTGAGACTTTGGAAGGCGGGGGATTTCTGGTCCGCCGTCCGTTTCCGAAAGCCTCGTTTTCAGATTTTGATCCATTTCTGTTACTTGATGAGATGGGACCAATGGACGTAGCGCCGGGCGAAGCTAAGGGAGCGCCGGACCATCCGCATCGAGGATTTGAAACGGTTACTTACATGCTCTCCGGGGAGATGGAGCACAAAGATTCTCAGGGACATGAAGGAAGGTTAACCCCGGGCGATGTGCAGTGGATGACTGCAGGAGCCGGCGTGGTCCATGCAGAGATGCCGAGCCGCGAGTTCCAACGCGTTGGCGGCCGCATGCACGGATTTCAGCTTTGGGTAAACTTGCCAAAGTCCGACAAGATGATGAAGCCAAGGTATCAGGAGATCCCGAGCTCGCGGATTCCTAAAGCGACTTCGGCCGATGGCCTGGTGACCGTCGGCGTGATCGCAGGCGAAGCGATGGGCGAGAGAGCCGTGATTGAGACGCGCACACCAATCATCTACCTGCATTACAGGATCAAGCCCGGCGGCGTTACGAAGCAACAGGTGCCTGGTCCATACAACGCCTTCGCTTACATCGTGGAAGGCGAAGGATTGTTCGGAGCTGAGGGCGAACGCGCTGTGGACGGGCAGATGGTCCTGTTCGCACAGGACGGCAATGAATTAAGAATTGAGAATCCGGCTGCGGAGAAGACTAACCTGGAAGTGCTGGTTATCGCTGGAGTGCCCTTGAATGAACCGGTCGCGCGCTACGGTCCATTCGTGATGAATACAGAAGATGAAATTCGCCAGGCGATCAAAGATTACCAATTGGGAAGGATGGGCGCGATTTAGCGCCTAACCGGCGGTCGCGACTTGCGCCCGTCTTGCTCAACTCACCGAAGGGATTTATTAGTGCGGCTTCGCGTGAGGGATTTATTAGTCCGGCTTCGTGTGGTTCGCGGATAATGTTTTTTCCTACACGGGAAGCGATCCACGAATCACACGAAAATCCACGAACTCAAAACGCTAAGAAAACCGGAAAACGAAGTCGCTTCGACACCGCTCTTACTTTCCCTTCACTCCTTTCCAGCAAGTTCTAACGGATTTGCATCTTCCGAAAGATCGCGTGTTACACTCATCGCGCCGCATTCTCTTAACGAGGTTGGGTGACGCTGGCGCAGACGCCTCAATCAAAACGCCGCTAAATTTGTGTGCCCCTGTAGCTCAACGGTTAGAGCAGCAGACTCATAATCTGTTGGTTCGGGGTTCGAATCCCTGCGGGGGCACCAATCAACTGGCGAGTTGTCTTACACTTACGTTGCGTGAGTTTTTGTTAGGTGCGTCCTCAGACTCACGATGGCGCGAAGATGGCGCGATTTTTTGGAGTGCGGCGACCTGTCGCCGCTTTGTTACCGTCGGAACGCGCGATCGGCGGGTCATGAGGTCAGTACCGTCTGCGGTAGCGGATGGGTCTAGCGTTCCTGACACGCCTCTCCGTTTGAATCGCACAACCTTCCCCAGCTTTGTCTGGGTCAGAGTATTAACTGCGTGACATAGATTCGCCGGCGTCTGATGAGTGTAGACGCTCGTCATCCGCACTGACGTATAACCAAGCAAGTCTCGAATGTCCCATTCGTGAACGCCATTGGCTCTTAGACGAGTTGCGAAGGTGTGACGCGTATCATGGAACCTGAGATTCACGAGCCCCGCAGTCTTCGCAAGCATTCCGCCATCCTGTCTTGATGGAATCGATGTTCACACCCGTTTCGGGAATTGCTGAACACGAAATCCTTTGGTCCAGCATCCTGCTTGAGCGCCATCAATTCCTTAAAGACAATGTCGTTCATGGGGAATGGTTCGAGTCCTCCCGGTCTTGCTTTTGGCGATGAAAATAGTCCGAGCGAGAAAGTTCACGTGTTCCCACTGCAAGTCCGAGAATCTCGCCGCGCCGCATTCCCGTGTTAAGAGCGATGGTGACTACGGAGCGGATATGATCTCGCCTGCCGGTGAGCTTGCGCGAACAGTTTCATTCTCTTCCTCTGCGGTAATGAACCTCTCTCGGCTCGGACTCTCCTTCAGCAGGCGCACCCGCCTCATCGGATTCGAGTCGATCAGCTCATTGTCAAAAGCCATTGAGAGGATTTTCGAGAGACAAGCGAGATCCCGATTGACGCTCGCCGGAGTGCTCGGCCTTGGCCGTTCCTCCTTGTCGTGCTTGGTCGGCGTTGCCAACCGCTCTCGTTTGAATTTCTCAATCATCATTGGCTTGATGTCCCGCAGATGCTTCTCACCAAAGAAATCCTTAAGCGTAACGGAGCGCTGTTCATCCTCGCGGTAACTGCGCTTGTTCGCTCTGGACCATGGTAAGAATGTTTCATCGACAAATTCAGAGAAGAGCTTCTTTACCCGGATCGTACTCTCCGTTCATAAATCGCTTCTCTGCATTTGGTTCTCGGCTCGTTCCGCTTGAGCCTGAGTTCGTGCGCCGGGAACCGACTCGATGGATGTAGTTGCCTTGCAGACTAAATTCAATCCACCAGGTGCCTTTGTCCCAATCGCGTCCGATGCGCTTGAGTCTCCTTCCTTTGTATCGTTTGTAAATTGCCATTCGGCTGTTCTCCCTTCTGGAAAAGGAATCCCAGCCGTCAAAGTTGGCTCGATTCTAAATCCAGAGGGAACTGGTGTCACGTCGGTTTGTCACGCCAGCGTTCTTCTGTCATGCGATCCTCAGACGCCGCTGTTCGTTTTGAATCCGTCGCCTTTCAGCTTCTTCGCGTGCCCACAAATCAACCTCGTCTCGATTGAATCGTAAAAGGTCGCCCATGTAGGCGTGCGGCAAAGGATGTTCATTCTCGGAGCGTCTGGCCCACTTCATATTCCGGCAGTGGTGGGTTCTCCATTCGCATTGACGAGCTGCCAGTAACGAGCAAGTTGCTGGCGGTCATCCATTCGGGCGCGGATTCAACTGAAGGCGTGCGCGGCCTCGCGCTGTTCTACGAGTAGCGCAATCGCGTCCTGTGTAGCGCGATCAATAACGCTGGCTAGTTTCTCTTTAAGGTCTAAGTTTTGGTCGATCATGGTGAGGATCGACCATTACAAGGGACGTGCCAAAACACAATTTCGGAGGGAAATCGAAAGAACCTGCAGGAAACTAGCTCTTTGCCATTCTGCTAAGCCGAAAGCTGGCTCACGAACCACCTGAGTTGTAAAACGCAACGCTCTAGCCCACACTCTGCGAGCCGTTCCGTCGCGTTGTTCGATTTGACATGCTAAATAAATCTATAACTGATGATGGCAAAACGCTTCCTCGCTATCCTATTTGCCCAAGTTTTACTAATTTATTTTTCCAATGACAAAGCTGCTGAGAACAAAGACTTTGCGCGGTTTCATTCGCTGGTTTTTCCAGTTCTATCTTGTCTGCCCACTTTATTGCGTTACCTTATTAACTTTGGTTTCGCCTTATCACTTTGATTTCAACCAAGCTAACTGGCGGTGCCAAAAAGCGGAAGCCAGGGGTTTCGCTTCAGCGGCGTTATGATGAAGCTCTTCAGTCGATTGATCCAGATGTGCCGACAAGAACGCCCGAAACCGCTGTTCCTCTGCGGGCTGGAAACTTTATTTTCAGAAATCGAGTCGAGGAAATTAACCGACAAACTTGAGCCACAAATGACTGATGGCAAATCACTTGATGCAGTTCTCAAGTTTCTCAAGAATATTTCTAGAGTTTCTAGAGTCTAGAGTTATTGATTACCAACGACTTACGGCTGAATCGAATCCGTTTTTTTGGTTCTATCTTGTCTGCCCACTCTATTAACCAACTCTATTTCGTTTTCGCCGAACTTGACCTCCGTCGAATCTGCGCACGGTTCGCCAATTGCTAAGCAGCACGACGACCGACTACATGACTTTGATTTCCTTGTGGACGGATGAAGGCTGGCATCGACTGGGGCAACGAAAATGGCGCTATCGAAGCCGCGAAAAACCCCCAATCGCCTGGCGTACGATAACGTTCATTATGTTCCGGTGCAGGGGGCGTGACATGGGCCTTTAAGGTGGCGCGACGCCTGTCTGACCCCGGACATAATGCGCCGTTATCGGATGACCGTCCGCACGTCAATGTATAAATCGAATCCTAATCACGCCCATGACATTTCTTCACTTTCCTTCCGCTCCCGCACGGACAAGGTTCGTTTCTATTTCGCCCTTTCATTGTCATTGGCCACCGTTGCTGAACATATCGCCGCGCGCTGGGAAACTCCTTTTCGACACCTTCATGCCGCGTCCTTTCACCTAACAATCCAAGTTCCATCATTTCTGCCTTGGTCTTTAGCGCTTGCTCTCGGTCTTGCTCAGTCCAGTTTGCAGCATCGTACAAAAGAAAATCTTCAGACCCCGCCTCTCGTCGGCCGCTCTCAGTAGCGATGCCAATGATCCGCTCGGCTTCTGGACATTCGAGCTTGGTGATTGTGCAGTAACTACCAAGAAGCGCTCGACGCACTTCGCGGTACTTTTCAAAAGACTCCTCAATTATTTCTGGCAACAAGAGGAACAGATAATGTGGGTCACCTGGTCTTGAAGGAATTACAACGCGAGTTGCTCGAACGGACGAAGGCGTTTTCTCAATAAACTCTATAAGAGACCGCCCCAATAGCCGACGCCTCGTGCGAGGCTCTCGCGCCATTAGGCGAAATAGCCGTTCCTGATTCCCCAACCCGGGATGGGATATGTAGTGTGACGTACCAGCAAAAACGTGATGGCTGAAATTCTCGATTAGCGCATCCCACGAATAGCTGATCTGATTGGCTTCAATCTGAGCGAGCCTTTCAGGGCTACTCTGAAAGATGTTCCAAAATCCCTCATCGACACCGAAGGTTTTGAAATTCGGCGGTAATACAAAGTCGTGTTCTCCGTGCGCGCCAATATTTTTTAAGTAGAATGCTAGTAGATCATCCTCGCCGGCGGCAACGGATAACTTGCCACTTAGAATAAGGCGTTCTTTCTTCTCGAGATAGCTGATGAAATCAGTAACTGTATCGAGTGTCCTCAAAACCACTTTCAAGCTAATGTCATCAAGAACGTGAACATAACCCTTTGCGGGATCCACCTGGCCGATGGTGAATGGCCGCCCACCATCCTTTCTCGCCAAGGTATGCATCTGCCCCATGACGCTCGGCACGATCATTAGGCTTCCGCTGCCACCGCCATATTCCCTGACGCACCGCTCGGAGACGGAGTGTGCGACTACAATTCGATGAACCTTGGCGACGGCGGGATCAGGCAAATCGATGGGAAATGGAATCGTGCACTTTCGATCAAGAAATAACTTATCCTGATGGGATAATATCCACCTTTCCGCACCCCAAATCTGATCGGCTGCCTTTCGAATAGCTTTCTTGTACCACCGGCTCCAATCCAAGTCGGGATTTCCCGTGTTCGGGAAGTCACAATCTTTGTCGGAAAAGATAATGATATGGTTTTCGAAAACAACCACGAGATCACAAACCTCTTTGCCATCGCCTTTTTGGTTGGGCCGTCCCTGGTCGCGATAGATCCCCGAATAGCTCCACATTGAGAGGAACGAACGATCACAGAGCCTTTTCAACAAACGTTCTGCTGGGGTAATACCGTCAGCGCGCACGATTGCATTTGGACCGTTCGCCCGCGAATCCCGCCCGTCCTTTTCTAGTTGAGCTGCCATACTTCCGCCAACCTCGCTTTGTTGCTTTCACTGGCCAAAAAAACAAAAAGCCAGCGCGATATTCTTCTCGCGCCGGCTGGGTGATTTCTAATTGGAACTTCTTAGACAGGTGCCGGGACGAGGTGATAATCGGTCCGCCGATCGCAGACTATCATCGTTTTATTTTTCGCCACTCTCGTCATCTTCGCCTCTGTCACGCTCCCAATTATAGGCGAACAGTTATCACATCGCGAAGCCGAAAAACGACACTCTCCAAGCTTGAGGAACCTGGAAGTACATACATGGCGGCGGAAGCGCGCATCGCTTTCCACTGGGCTCGCCTCCGCGCCTAACGAAGACATAGTGGACTGCTATCGGAGCACGATCTCACGATGGAGTGATTTGGTTTGTGATGCAAGGAGCTGAATCGGCATGTTGTATAATTCCAAGCTCTATTGCGATCGCGCCATTTTTGCGACAAATCTAGATCACCGTGCCTATCAATTCTACTAGCCTAGACCGGTTCACGGAATTTCGAGAGTCCGTTACCTCCGATCTATACAACGTTTCAGCCTACATAGACTGGAGCGGGATTGAAGATCGATTAACTCTATTTGCGGGGGCCATAAACTATGTCCACCGTGCCCTCGATAACGGAAAACTCGACGAAGTATGGCTGGCAGGCGGCCTTCGCAATGAGCCCTACTTGTACCAAGTCGCCTCCGCTCTTTTGGCAATTCCCCGAGGCGTCGGTTTCCACGACGGGCGAGAACTGCCCGATCCTGCGCAGCGTCCCGTAGAAAATTTTGAAGGCATTGCCGAACTTCTCATCGATGTCGGATTGTTAAGACTGCTTGAACCAGGAGTTGATGTTCAAAGTTTGGTTCGGGTAGCACTAACCGCACAAGACGCTCTGAGGCGACGATATCGGGTGGGAGGCACAATCAAGGAACAGGTGCAAGAGCTAGTTTTGCAGGCAATCACAGTCTTAAGGAGTCAGTTCGATCTAGATGTGCATGAATACGAGGAAACGTATTGGCCAGCAGCCGCGAAAGAAAGAGTTGAATATATTCTTGAGATAGACAATAGACCCTCTGTTGCTATCGCCTCTGTTTTTCAAACTGCTTCAGGTGGCCGGCAACAAAAAGATCTCTCGGTCAATCTTCCGAATCTACAAAGACAGCTCTCTGAGTATGGTATTAGCCTCATAGTAATCGCAGATGGAAGAGGACTTAAGCAGGCCCAAGACTCCGTACTGGACGCCCTCTTTTCTGGGGTTGCGAGCTGCATGACCTTTAGGGAGGCAGCCCAAGGGAAACTGGTCACGGAGCTAAAGAGACTGGCGTCCGCTCTACCGTCTCAAAGCCGGTCCATTACCCGCATCATTCTCTCGACTTTGCAATCACGTGGCTATATAGACGCCAAAGACTTACCGGTTGAAATCAATCGCGGAAGAATCGCATTAGCGACGTTCGTTGAGGAGCGCAGCGATTTGGATCTGGTACTTGCCGACGAAGGATCGTTGCTTTTCTGGCGCCGGAAGGATCTCGTGGATCAGGCAAGAACTCTTACGTCTTCTTTCGCGATAGAGTCAGCCGTCAATTGCTTCGCAGAATTGCTTGGCGCCTCAATTAGCGAGCCGATAAGGATTGTGAACTCACTAGCCTACTCGATACAGACGATCAATAAAAACGTCGGCGTGCTTCCAAACAAGTTGTTGGTTGGCGCGTCGGTCAACACCGCTGACCCATCGCTTTTCAGAGAAATTGCAGGTCTGGCGCTTACAAATACGCCTGATTCAAAATTCGCCGTTCTCCTGTCCCCTCAGCCCCTCGGGGGCGCGAGTGCGGCTAATCTTCGCTCCTTACAGAGGGTGTTGACTTCAAACGTCGTCGTAATCGACAGCAATCTACTATTGAACATGGCCGAAAGCGTCCAGCCGTCGGGTGAGATCATTGCTCACCAAGTTCTTACGCAATCTGATTTGGTTAAAGCAAGTCCTTTTGTCGTAAACAGTGTGACGCCTGAGCGGATGTTCTTTGGTAGGGAAGCTGAAGAGGCGACGATGATCTCAAAACTTGGCTCGAACAGCGTTGCTCTTTTGGGTGGTCGACGTATAGGCAAGACCTCGCTAATGAGACATGCCGAAAAGAGACTCCGTGACGCTGGGTTCGCGACATACTTCGCCGATTGTCAAACGGTTAGAGATTGGGCTGATTTTGCAGCAATGGCGAGAAGGACTTGGCATGTCAGCTTGGACTCACCTTTCACCCCATCGAAGTTGTTTGAGCTTGTGCAGAAGCTAATTGATCCCCGCAGCTCAAAAACAGTCTTTTTGCTTGATGAGATCGATCACCTCCTTGAATGGGATTCCGTTCATCCTGAGGACGAGGTTACTGAGGCATTCTTTAGAGCCTGTCGAACGATCTCGCAAGAACAAATAGCACAGTTTGTGTTTTCGGGAGAACGAACAATTGCGCGTCGACTTTGGGACCCTCAGTCACCGCACTGGAATTTCTGCCACTCAATAATGTTGAGATGGCTGGACCCTGACGCGGCTCGCCAATTGATCCTGACTCCCCTGAAGGCGATGCAAATTGAGGTTGATGATGAAGATGGTTTTGCCTCTGTCGCGTGGTCACGCACCAACGGACATCCGCGGTTACTCCAGTTGTTAGGCGATAGGTTAATACGCCAAATTAACGAGAGAGAACCCGAGTCGAGAGAGACCATTGACCCTTCTGATTTGAGCGATGTATCGGATACCTATTCTTATGCCGAACAATACCTAGAAACGTACTGGGGCCAAGCTACTGTCTTTGAGCGTCTTATTACCCTTATCGTTGCAACAGGCAACGAGGAATTAGGACAACAAAAGCAGTTTCTGGACAGTAAAGGTGTTCCGTTTACGGATGGGGAAATTAGGGCGGCACTTAGAATGCTTGAACTCTACGGAATCATTGGCCCTACGGCTTCGGGTTACAAACTGCTGTTGGATTGGCTGCTCGATGCAATTGAATTCTACGGGGGAATTGATGACTTGCTGGCTCTATATCTGAAGGACCTCCATGAGTGAATTCTACAATCAAGGTGCAGTACCCCTGAATTCAAAAGCGTACGTTCCCCGTTCATTTGAGGAAGAGATCTATCAAGAAATTATTTCTGACCGCTGGGTTCTCTTGTTAGGTCCCCGACAACACGGCAAGAGCACGGGATTCGTAAGACTTCGAAAGAGATTCCAAGAAGCTCAACTAGGAGTCTGCAGTGTCGATCTTCAACGGCTTCCACCCTATGAGACTTACGAACAGCTTCTTAGGTATGTTTGTGATCAGTTGGTCAAGAGCATTGAAAATGGCGAAATTGTCCCTCCAAGTCCTGAATCTCAGGGAGATTTCCTGTCATGGTTGAGTGGGATTTTCCCCCAAGGCAAGACGCCAATAGTGGTGATGATCGATGAGTGTGCAACCATTGAAAACGTGAAGTTTAGAAATGCGTTCTATGGGCAAATTAGACAAATCTCCAGCCAGCGAGCTGACATTCAGCCCGATGATATCGCCGCTCGTTTGCGCTTCATCTTCTCCGGCACTTTTCGCCCTGAGAGTTTGGTTCATGAACAAAACTCTCCATTCAACGTCTGTCAGCAAGTTAGCACTGACGACCTGACTATCGAGCAGGCTTCAATTCTTGCCACCAGCGTTCATCCCGATGTAGCACCGTTTGTGGATCGGGCCTTCGAAGTCGTGGGTGGCCAGCCTTTCTTGCTTCAAACAATCTTCCTCGAAACAACTCGAAGCAATGATGCTTCTATCGAAGATGCCTTCACGGATACGATAAATGAATTGCCAACTCTCGTTGCGAACCATCTTGAAGGAATATTCAGTAAAATCATTGCCAGTCCAAGCCTCGTCGCAAAGGTAACCGAGATGGTACAAAGCGGACACACAAAGCTGTTTCCCGCAGATAGTGATTGCAGTTTCTTGCAAACCGTCGGTTTGGCCAAGCGAGAAGGCATGCGCCTCGTCTTCAGAAATCAACTTTACAAGACTATCGCTGAGGAAAGTCCTCAACTCTTGCCGGATCAAGCCGCACCTGTTGATGACGCACCTGTCTTTGGTTTAGAGCCTGATTCTCTCGATTTCATGAAATTGCCTGACTTTCGGCAAGTGGCTTCCTCCGGGTACAACGGGGCTACGAAAGCTCATCAAAATGGAAATTACCGCCTCGCGTTGATCGCTTTCGGGTCTGCTATGGAAGCAGTTTTGATCGATTTTCTTGTGGGTTTACCTTCTGCCTCTCTTATGACTGCCATTGCGAGTGCCACCGCTGACCAAGATCCTAGCAAGCGTCCGAATTTTGGCCGAAAGGAGAATCCAGCTGATCCAAAGACCTGGATACTCTTCAACCTAGTCAATGTTGCGCGCCACGCTAAGGTCGGAACTAAGGCACCCGAGGTAAGCCACGCGCTTCGCGACTGGAGAAACCTCGTCCATCCAGCTGCTGCAGTAAACTATTATCCCGACGAGTCAAAACTAAAACCTGAGAGCCTTGGTGCTGCAGCTTTATTTGCCATCCTTACGCGCGACATCCGTGAGATTTCGTAATGGCGCGATTATGGCGCGATGCCGTCCTCTTACCTAGCATTCCCTAACTTACTTTGAGGGCTGCTGATTTGGTAAATACTGCTCTATCTCCCTTCGTCTCGCTTCGTTGATGCCCCTCACACCGTCTCATCGTCTCATCGTCTGTTGGTTCGGGTTCGAATCCTAGCGGGGCAGCAATTTCCGAGACCTATCCCTTAATCTTCGAGAATTTTCACGGAAGGCGTGCGAGCCATCTGTGCTTGAACGCACGGGCGGCGTTTAGGTTGGTCTCACAACTTCGACTGAACAATGCGCACGCGCGGCAACTGCCGAAGAGACGCTACCGAGAAGCAGGCGATCTATACCACGCGTGCCTTTGGCACCCAGGAAAATACAGCTTGCTTTCCAGTTCTCTGCTTCTTCTACAATTTGATCCTTAGGGTTGCCGGCTTTGATCGTTACCGTTGCATTAAGGCCGGCGGCGCGAAGCTTATCAGCAGATGGTTCGAACATCTGACGCACCTGGTCCATGTCGTCTTCGTTCTCACCTGCCCACCACGTGAGAATGGCAGGTTCGGACGGATCGGGAGTCATCATTATCACGGTCTCGACTACTGCCAACAGCCGCACTTCAGTTCCGTTAGGCCACTCGCGCTTCCCGACTGCTTCAACTGCAGCGTTCGAGTCTAAAGAATTGTCTACGCCTATTAGAAGACGTAGGGGCGAGCCAGCCTCACGGCCTTGCCCTCTTCCGATTCTGACTGAACATCTCGCCTCATAAAGAACTCGTTGCGAGACGCTTCCCAGAATTACTCTGCCACCCAAGACAGAATGTCCTTGCGCACCGACAACAATTAGATCGGCTTTCCAATCGTCTGCCGTTCTCAGCAGCGCCCACGCTGGTGAATCAGCTAGAGCTTTGTTGCGAACGGTCCAATCAGGAGAGTGCTCTTTGAGTCGATCGCTCGCCCGTTTGGCCATCGACTCCGCTTCTCTTAATTTGAGCTCCGCACGTTTCCGGGCTTTCTTCACCGCGGCAGGTTCGTGAGGGGGAAACGTTTCATCGCTGTCGTCGAGGGGCGGTGGCAGGATCACGTCCGCCGTGGACAAGATTGTCGCTTCGCTATTCTTTGGCAGTCCCGCGTTTTTGAGTTCCGCGAGCGCGACATCAGAACATTCCGATCCATCGTAGCCAATTAGTATTTTCATCTTTTTACTATACGCCACACGTTTGCGCAAAAAGTTGTCGAAGCCGATAAATCAGAATCGGAAGCTGTAGCGACCGGGTCGCGACTCAACGTCCAAGGCGACGGTCTACAAAGAACCACTTGATTTTTCTCAAACAAAGTGGCCCGGTGGCTATCGCTTCCGGTTCTGATACCGCTTCGCGAACTTTTTGGCAAAGCCATACGCCACTAAAGCTGGTGCTAAGCCGATCAGACCATCGCCGGAGGCTGATCTTAAGCACAGTCGGACACGCAGTACTCAAACAGGTACCACTCGACCAGGTTCAAGGTCATTAACAGAGTCAGTTCAACATCGGTTTCCGATAGATTGTTATCCGCGGACTGGGCACCTTTGGGGGGCCCGCCGTGGGCCACCAGATTGCCCAGGACTCGGAGAGTGTGCAGGTAGGATGCAATCCGGCGGGGAAAGATGCGGCCGTCTTCGAGCAACTCATCAATCATGTTGTAGAGCGGCTTGGCCGGCTGGTCCCGCTTACGATCCCGGTACACTCGCTGAACAATTCCTTCCAATATCTGTCTCGTCTTAACAAGCGCAAAGGGCGGATCGGCGCGACTGATGCTTAGCGCTTTTTTAAACTCCGAACATTCTGAGGGGGCCAGATTCCGGGTATGTAACGCGCGTTCAAGGTCGCCCAATTTGAGTTCGATTCGCTTTAAGAAATCGCGGTCTCGCTCGTATCCAACGCGGGTGTTCGAGAGGGACTCTCCCGCCCATGATTCTGAAGGTTGCCACCAGAGCAACTGCTCGATTTCATTCTTTGTCGACGCGTCTGCCAGCTTATCCATCGGCGTCGATTCCTCGAACAGCGATGAGTGAAATCCGGTCCAAAGCAACTCGTCAACGTCGCCCGCTGAGTCCTCAAGTAACGAGCAGGGGAAACCGAAACGGCCAAACTTCGCTGCAAACTCTTCGGCAATTTGCTCAGACATAAAGTCTTTAGACTCAAGGCCCTCGAAACCCACGAACTGATCGATTAGGAACTGCACCTGCTCTGCCTTTCCTGCGAGACTTCGCTGCAGATCGATCAAGCGATGAGGTAAACCACTTTCGGAATTGATGTGGACCAGGTTCTTGCGAATCGATCGGACATCCTCGTCGGTAAGTTGATAGCGGCGAACGTTAAACTGAACTGCCAGGTCCCATCCCCTTTGAAGCGCAACATCGAAGAGACGATCGAGGAGAGGGAGAATTCGAAAATCACACATCAAGTGACAGTCGTTGTAAGGGTGGGCCACATTCCTCACCCAGTAACGAAGTTTGGGAAAATAGCCTGCCAACTCGTCATGTTGATTCTTCTCGAGGCACACCTTTGCACTCTCATCAACCAGTGCGTTCAACCTCAGAAAGCTACCTGCCAGCGCCTCGACGTGTTCCTCCCGCCGTTCGGAAGTCATGACGAACAGCTCACGCTTCAAGCATTTTTCTTTGAGGCTGATGCGAAATGCGAAGTCGACGCCGGGCGCGGCGATGATTGTATCCATCGCCCTGCGGTAACTAGCGGACCAGCCACTCAAATCGTCACCCGGCTCGAAGACGACTACTCCGAAGCTGAGCGCCTTCTGAATGATGGTCGACTGCCCATCGCTGTAGCGCGCTGTGTACATTGCGGAGATGCTTAGGCTTCTCTGGTAAACCTGGACTTAAGATAAGCCATGAACGGCTTGTTTTTATCCTTCGGGTTCGTCCTGCCTACCACGTCTTTGCGCTCGGCGCGGAGAATCTGAAAGTCGATTTCCTGGTCGATCTTGTATTCGGCGAGAATTCTTTCGGTGACCTTGGTCACGGCGGCGTGAATCCATTCGATGAGGCAGTTAGTATCAGTGAGGTCATATTCGTTGGGTACGTGCCAGTCGCTCTCGATTGTATTCACTCGACAATACTGGCGCGTCTGAGGTTCAAGTCCGTCAGAGATCGGCTTCTCCTTCCACGCGCCTGCGTTGACGTGGGCGTCCCAGCCTACATAAAGATCCTTGCCGTATGAATAGACATGAATGAACCCAATGCCCCGCCGGAAGGTCACGACAATTTGGTCTCGCTCCTCAGGACCGTCGACACCCGCATACCATATTCTTTCATCGCTAAGTTGAACTCCTTCCGAAAGTCCAATTGCCAACTCCTTTTTTACCGCGGCTTTCACCTTCACGCTTTCTCGACCAATGTCGCGCACGAGGGCTTGCCACGAGTCCATCCGTAAGAGCACTCGCGGCTCGTGAACCGGCTTGCCGGGACTAAGAAAGTAAGTCCGGCGAAATTTGGTATACACAGTGAGGCCCACAGCCCCGAGCAGAACCACAGTCGCGAGAGAGGGAACAGCCAGAAAAACCAGGGTACCGATCAGCCGCAGGAAATCCGGGGGCATGCCTATCACGTCCATGCCTATCATCCACAGTACGGGCCATACGAATGGAAAGGCCAGCAAGAGGAGGATGCCGATCACATAGAGGAAGGGTGTTGAACGACCCAACCAATCTTTTCCCAGGTAGGTGACCTGGTTTCTGGGTAACCAAAGCTCCCACGAGCGAGCACGAACTCGCTTGAAACCGAATACCTTGAAATTCGTCCGGCGCAGCATGTAGTGCACCAGCGCCTTAACATTGGCGAGATCCAACTCGACAATAGAACGATAGAGCCTGGTCTTATCTCCTTCTTTAATCTCCAGATTTATTTCGTGATCATAGTGATGGAATTCTCGCGGCAGGATTGTCAGCCTCGCAGTTGAACGATCGGTGAGATGCTGCTCGCCCGAGCGCCTCACCCAGCATTGAAACTCAACCCAGACCGGCACGCTGAAAGGGTAGGATTTCAAAATAACCCCATCAACGTTTTCAGCCAGACAGGCTTGACGGAAATAATTGTAAATGCGGTCGCGCACGCCCTCCACTTTGTCAGTCACGTTGTCTTTGTTTCGATTGATCAGCGGCCTGACATCTACGGTCGGGACCAGAGGTGAAGTCGTCGGGTTGGTCGTCATGGGGGCTCCTTGCTCTGGCGTATTAGTCATTCTTGAGTACCGGCTCACCGTCCAGAGCGTTTCCACAAGAAGTAAATCAACCCCGAGAACGCATAGACCAGTAGCGTGACGCCACCCATAATGGCCAAGGCTCTCAGGTTGAGATCAACAGTCCCTGCCGCAAACAGGATCCCGCCGAAGACCTGCGTAAGTAGTCCCGCAGGTAGACCTACGAAGGTGAGAAAGAACAGCAGAGTTTCTCTGCGGCGGTCCGCCCGCTTCTCGTAGTATTCCTGCAGGTCGGCGACCTCTTTGCTCACAGACTCATAGAGTGATTTGACGTCCAGTCCGCGTTGGAACTGCTGGTAGATCGTCGTGCCTTGCGGCTTGAACGTGACGTTAGCGAACCAGTAGTGATTACGAAACTTTACGAAGCTGTCTACCATAGACCGCGCTTCTTTCAGGTTGTGGTACAAATCCTCGCTCTGCCGCATCAACTCGCCGGAAAAAATACTGAGTCGCATCTTCTGGTAAAGCGCCAGAAGATAAAGATAGAAGTAATCATTCTCGACGTTTTCGGGCAGACCACCGGAAGTGAATGGGGTGAGCTTCGTGCCGAGGAAGACGACGTTGTCGTGGAGCGCAATTCCCTCCCAGTTGGTCCATAGCGCGATTCGCCCCTGGTCCATGAGACGTTTCAGACCTTCAGGGTGTGGCTCATAGTCCGGCAGCGAGGTCTGCGTACAAGTCACCAACTCATAGGCCACCCGCTGCGCTGTTGAATCAAAAATTACCTCCTGGAGATGGGGTGCGTCACTCTTACCGGTCGGGACATGTTGGGCCTCAGACGGGTTGTCAATGCAGGCGTAGGTATACTCGCGGAAAGTTTGCCCAAAAACCTGGCCTGCTTCCGTTGTAGAAAACCCGCTCGTTGTGTGGTCCTTAGGTTTTCGGCCGAGATAAGCCTCAATCGTGGGCGCACGGTCGATTGGTCCGTCAGCAAAGTCCTGCAGCAAAAATTCGATTAACTGTTGGTTACTAAAGGTCAGTGTCTTTTCCGGGAGCGCCAGGTTCCAATAGGCCAGTCGCCAACCCAGCTTCGGCGGATGGACCATGCGCAGGTGGTAAAGGAAGTCGTTCAGCTTATCGGTGGTTGAGTGCGGCTCGTCGAGTTGCACCTTGATGATCAGGAACCCGACGTGCTGAGGAAATAGCGCGACATCGATCCACTGGATGATGGTCTGCGCACAAAAGTCTTCGCCAAACCTCAGTTGTAAGCCGTCCAGCCTTTCCAGTGTAGAAGAGTCGTAAGTAAGCCTCAGCATACCTTGCGGTGACAACTGTTCAGCCAGTTGATCAACGCTGAGGTTAGCGAGTTGTTGGGCGCTCAGAACTTCCTCTTCAATTTTTTGAGTGTTGCCGCCGGGACGTATGCAGGCCGTTTCCGGGAAGAGAAGCTTGCAGATGTAAGGCATGAAAAAGTAGGTGTCGTCCAGGGCGCGCCGGAGTGACTCGCTGTCTTTATCATCAACCAGCCTGCTCCACCAGGGCTTCCAAAGAGGGGACAACTGTCGCAGATGCCGTTGATCACGCTCTCCAGTGACGCAGTGTCGGAAGGGATAAATCAGGAGAGTAAAATTCGAGGCGGTTTGTGGCATACACGGATCTCACACCATCAACCAAAGAGCATCGTCGGAAGCGTCTCGACGAGATAGACCAGCAGTTTGTTTGTATTCGGCCTGGGACTTGAATATGTCGGTGTCGGATCTCACCTGTAAATCATCTCGGCTTCCAAACGAACTTCGGAATGGAAGTAGAGTGGAGACCGGCAACTGAGAACTAGGCGCTTTGTGCTGTAAGTAAGTCCGGTGCCGGGCTGGAGTCCCTTTGAAGGTAGGCGAGGATATTACTAGAAGGGCATCGAGTCAACACAATTGGCCCAGGAATCTTTGGAAGTTTCGCGCCAAGAAGTGGGCCTTTTAGAGTGGGCGCCACGGCCGAGAACAAGGCGTCGCTTTATGAGGCTAGGCTGCTCTTCGTGCACCAACCGGCTTCCGTGGGGAACGCAGTTCCGCCCATGTCATGAAGCCTGCGATGACCGGTACGAGCAGGAAAGAAATTACCGCGACGGTTTCGCCAGCGAGGGTCTGCCGCATCCATTGTGATGTGAAATCCGCAACGGTCCAGGGACGTACAATGGCGAGGACCAGGTTAAGTGCCAGCGGTATAAGCAGTGGTTTGACAGATCTCAGCTTGATGGTCCATCTCGCGGCAATGATAACGGTCCCCCAGGTTAGCAAACTATAGATGCCCTGGGCGTAGGCGACCCAAGTCCCCGATGAAGTTACGTGAGATACAGTGACGCCCTCTTGCGCAACAAAGCCTTCCAGGATTCGAGTCGTGGTGAACGGTGCGAGCAAGGCGGCGCAGACTGACGCTGCGCTGACGAGGAGGGCGCCCTCCGCAAGCATTCGCGGCAAGCTTTTGGCTGCGCACCAGAACCAAATAGCGACGGCAGCGGCGAAGAACCCAGGCATATAGAGCGGTGAATTCCCAGCCATACCATGCCGCCACCTTGCCGCAAATTCATAGGCAAGTGCTCGCGCATCCTGGCCTGGATGAACCGAAATTCCGCCAAGTTCCGCCGTCCGCTCGAGTGTCGCGGCCGCAAAGAACATCCAGAGAAACAACACGCAGGCGATCAACGCAAGCGATGTAGTTATGATGGACCAACGTTGTTTCATCTCAACCACAGCGTTTCGAATGTGGATCGTACTCGTGGCACAGCCTCAATACCGCCTACGAAAACGACGTATGCGCACACAGTGACGATGTAGGGTATTTGGAAACTGGGCCGAATCACTACCCAGAGCAATAGAATCGCGCCGAAGGCGGCGCACTTTATCATCACCAGATTGAATGTCGAATATCTCGCAAGCGGTCCGCGGGATTCCCAGGAACCGTGATTCAGCAGGACTGATCGCCGGCTGGCTGCCATGCCGACTGCAAAAAGGAAGACCAGTGCCAGCCAATCCCAAGCGAGGCCACCGCCTGCGATCCACATCCCCAGCCAAAAGCGCGGCGGATGAGTGACGCTGTTGAAAAATACGTCGAGCAGAAATAGATTGCGGAAAAGAAGCGAATACGAGACGTTCAATACAAACAACAGCACGTAGACGGGCATAACCTCCACACCCAACCATGCCCAACCCGTCACGAACCCTGCAATGATGAGGCCCACGGCGAATACACCTGCGGCTTTTCGAGAAACCGCACCGGAGGCAACCGGACGGGAGTCCTTAAATGGCCGGCGACTGTCAGAGTCGGCATCGGTAATCGCGTTAAGCGTGTAGAGGCCTCCGTATAACAGAACATTCAAAGACAAATAGAGCAGAAAGATGCGCCAGACCAACGGTCCCGACCAATGGCGCGTGACGACCAGAGCACCCAGCAAAACCCCGACAAAACTGGAGTGATAATGAAAGCGGAAGAGGGCAAAATAATTGCGCCAGGCGTCATGCGTACGAACCTGGCTTAGGGTTTGATCACTCATAAGATCAATGTGGCTCGTGAGATTCCTTCAGGCCAGAGACGGCAAGCCGAAAGTAGAACGGATGACCGCACCGATTGCAAAGATATTCAGCCCAATCGCCGCGAGTCTGGTTGAGGGTTACGAAATGGCCCATAAGTACGCACGCCAGCGGGTGCCGGATAACCGTGAGTGCATTTTGTGCTTTGACGAAAGGGTGACCGCAGAGACACGCGTATTCGATCGCTGTCGCTCTCGTCGCTACGACATGGACGCGATGTCCAAAAAGGCCGCATGCATAATTGACCCTCTTCCCGAACTTGCCGAGGCTGGCGTACGGGTCACGTGCTAACTCGAACAGCAGTGTGTGTCCGCACTGTTCGCAAACATACTCATGATGGTCATCGCGTGTGGCGATTGATGCGTAGTGATGCTTGCCAAAAAAGCAGGACAGCGTATGGGCCACGCGCGAAATGCCATTGCCTCGCTCAAGTATCGCAGCGCCGCAGCGAGCGCAAGGCGTGCGAGCGGTGGCAGCGATAACTGTATGGTGGACCTTGTGGCCAAACAGCGCGCATGTGCCTGAAAAGCGAATGATTGGGAATATCGAACTGATATTTGTTGGCGTGTGTAAGCTCATGGTGCTGCGTGCAGAGAACTGCTCTCCGCGATATCAACCCGCCACGTAACGTCGGAGGCGGAATGTCTATGCAAATGTGTTGCCTTTATCGCATACACCGGCGTCCTGAACCGCAATAGAGTGAATAGTAATTCGCAGCAGTAAATGGCCTAATTTATCTCTTGAGAATTACAAGTAGACTGCAGGAAACTGACTTCAAACGACGCAATCCCGCTGCAGCCACTGCAGCAGTAGACTTCGTCCTGTAAATAAAAGAGAATTTCCATACTGTGAGTCATTTTGTCTTCTGCTTTTCAAACCCGAGAATAATCGAGGGTGTTGTTCGATGCGCCGTTTCAAGTGAAGTGAAATGGTGTTCATGTAATCTGAAATGGCGAGTTGTAAGGACTAATCGAGAACCGACTCTGACCAGACGACATGGATGACGAGCTTGAAAGTCCTCATCACCAGCTTTAGATGCTCTTTGCGGTCAGGTCTCGAAGTGTATGTGCGCGACCTGGCGGTGGCACTTCAGGAGCGCGGCCATGTGCCCATCATCTACAGTCCGGAGCTGGGCGATCTGGCGCGGGAGCTTCACGCCTTGACGATTCCAGTTGTTGACGATCTCAACTCAATTGGTGCTCCGCCCGACATAATTCACGGTCATCATCACATGGAAACGATGACGGCATTGCTGCAATTTCCGGGCGTGCCCGCAGTCTATTTTTGCCATGATTGGTTTAGTGGCCTGGATAGCCCACCAGCCTTCCCACGTGTATTGCGTTATGTGGCGGTGGATCAGACGTGCTTTGAGAAGCTCATCTTTGAGCATGCAGTCCCGGAAGAGCGTGTCCGGTTGCTCTTCAGTTTTATTGACGACGCTCGATTTAAACCTCGCGCCCCGCTGCCGGCCCAACCGAAACACGCGTTGTTGTACTGCAACTACACTACGGATGATGCCAATCTGGCGGCAGTCCGTGAAGCTTGTGCGACTACCGGATTGGAGCTGGATGTGGTGGGTCTGGGGATGGGCAATGCTTCAAGGGAACCGGAAAAACTCTTACGAGACTACGACATCGTTTTCGCTAAGTCGCGAGCTGCGGCCGAAGCGCTCGCCGTCGGCACGGCGGTGATCATTTACTGCATGCGGAGCGCCGGCCCGATTGTGACTGCGAGCGAGCTCGAACAGTTGCTGCCTTCAAACTTCGGCGTTCGCGCGATGAAGAGTTACACGTCTGCTCAGAGTCTCACCCAGCATCTCTGCCGCGAAATTGCTCGATATGACGCGAGGGATGCAAGGGAGGCCTCAGCCAGGGTTCGCCACTTGTTAGGGCGCGAAAAGTCGATCGACAAAATCCTCATGCTTTATGAAGAGGTGATAACTGAGTATAGAAACCTGGGCACGCCCGACGCAGTCGAGGAGGCGCGAGCGGCAGCCAGATACATTCGCTGGTTATCGACTCGGATTAGAGATCAATTCAACATTTTAATTGAGTCGCCGTTGGTTATTGCGGATGAATCGTCGGAAACAGCCTTAGATAATTCCGGTGAGGTGAATTCGGAAGCATTGCAGGAAAGAGTTTCAGATCAAGCCGACGTCGCTAGCTCTGAAGTACCCGAGGAAGAATTATCAGATAACCCTGACGCGGTTAGTTTGCAGATACCGCGGGAAACGTTTTCAGGTAACCCCGTGTTGACGCGCCCCAAACGGCCCTGGGAAAGCATTTGGAGCAATCCTGTCGTAGTTAGTTTGAAACGGCGTTTCGTAAAGATCCCGATCGTCGGCAAATGGGCGCATTCTTTTGCGCTGCGTCTTATTGGTCCATCCCCTTAATCACAATCAAAAAACCACGGAAAGCGCGTGCCTCCGACGCATTAGTGATGTGTTGGGCATACCTGCGTTGAAGCGTTAGGTGGGGTGCAACCATATGCCCCGCCTTCCAGTTGCGAGGCATGATCCCGACGTTGTAGTTCTATAAAAATTTTGTTTTTGGGTTGTAACGTCATGAGCGGTTGAAGTTCTATTGGTTTTGACTGCACCAGTTGCATTCGCCATCGTTGCGCCAGAGTGGCAATGAGTAGAGTTCCCTTAATCCAAGAAAGCCCCTCCCCCACGCATCCTCTTGGCCCTCCCCCGAAGGGAAAATAAGAATATTGAGGCCTGGCCCCTTTTGCCTCCGGCGTCCACCGCTCCGGATCGAACCGCCACGGATCAGGAAAGTAACGCGAATCATGGTGCATCAGATACTGGCTGATTACGACGATCGAATCAGCGGGGATTACATAGCCGCCGGTTTCAAAGTCTTTGACTAAGCAGCGACCCAACACCCACCCGGGGGGATATATACGCATAGCTTCGGCAAGTACCATTTTCGTGTACTGAAGGTTGGCCACGTCAGCCAGCGTAGGCACCCTTAATCCAAGTACGCTATCAAGTTCCGCGTGGAGTTTTTCCTGCACGGCCTGGTTTCGCGCGAGCAAATACCACGTCCACCCGAGGGCCGTCCCAGTCGTTTCATGGCCCGCGAGGAAAAGTGTCATCACTTCATCATGTATCTGCTGATCGTCCATGCCCTGGTTTATGCCTGATTCGTCTGGCACTGACATCAGCATCGAAAGAATATCGTCATGACTCCGGCCGCTTTCGCGACGCTGTGTAATTACGCGACTCACGATGTCATCGAGTCGCCGCTGGGCTTTATGAATGCGGCGCGCTCGCGACAGGGGCAGCTTTGCTGCTAAATTACCCAGCGGCGTCCCAAATGGTGAAAATTGCGATAGCACCAAAGTCAACGCTTCACTGATATCATCCGCTTCCCCCGCCGTCGTCGTATCAAATAACATCTTGCCGATAACTTCCTGCGTCAGACATTTCATCTCGCGCATGATGTCCACCCGTTGTCCATGGCGCCAACCGTCGCGTACACGGACGCCGGCCCCCACAATCACGGCCTCATGCTTTGAAAACCATTGCCTGTGAAACGCAGGTTGAATCAACTGTCGCTGCCGGCGATGAAACTCTCCTTCGCTGGTCAGTAATCCCTCGCCCAGGAAATGTCTTGTTTGCGTTTCCTGCGGTCGCCTCTTGGCGAAGCTATCGTAATAACGGACCATGGCATCCTTGATGTAATCAGGGTGATTGAGGAGGAAGATACGCCGTGAACCGATTTGGAAATGCACGATGTCGCCGTATTTACCAGCGAGATCCATTAAAAAATTAAGAATATAGCTGCGGCGAGTTGCCAGCAGGAAACCATTAAGACGACTGACTCTCGGCCCGGGAGGGAAAACACTTGTTGACATGTGGAGTCTGACTGATACCCGTTCTCTTTAACGCAGACAGGAAAAGCGTTGTCATGTTTGAAACGCTGAAAGTAGCACTTCGTCAAGAGTAGTTGCAACGGCAGGTGTCCCTGAAGTCACGGCATCAAATCAACTCAGGCAAGTTGCAGGGAGACGGATGCGGGGACGAACAAACACCGGCAATAAACTCGTTCAACTCTTTAGGAGAACCAATATGAATAATGCGTTTCACTCCCCGGTGGGAATCGAGAACCTCAATGAGCTTTTGCCGCTCAAGCCGGTGAACCTGCCACATTGCCTTTACCAGTTTCCATGTCTCAATTAAAAGCTGTCGTTTCTCAGCAAAGCTTAGACGGGTCAGAATAATGTGTGGAACCTGGCGTTTGAACAACCACCAATAATGAACATGCAATCGATGGTTAATTAAGATAATCGTGTCCGCCGCCGCAAACCTCAACTCAATGGATTCCCACGAACCCCAACCATCGATTATCCAGTGATCCTTCCGAACTAGTTCGTTGTGCTGTTCTGTAAACTCTTCGAGAGGTGCAGGCATTCCCCCGGGCTTCCATTGAAGAAGGTCGAGCTGGTACACCTCAAGCCCTAAGTGTGCTCCAATTTTAGTGCACATGGTTGTCTTGCCGCCGGCGGCATTCCCGATCACAGCAATGCGAGCAAATTTGTGAGTCTCAGTATTGGTTTGGGTAAAAGTAACAGCCGCGGGGTTGCGACTATTGTGAGACTCAGATTTCCGTGCGCTGCCCGTTTGTTTGTTTTTCATAGTGTTCTGAGGTCGATGATTCCCTATGATATTTAAAAACACAGGAAGGCAGAAACTGACAGAAGGTCTCTGTTCGAACTCTTTCAAAGTCGTCTATACTCAGCGACAATTTGACTATCGTTGAGAAGACCTGCAGGCCAGTAGGCAGGGGAAGGGCAGGCGCAATAATGCCTAACCGCTGATACTGAACTGCTGACAACGAACAACAGACCGGAAACGACTAAAACACCTTGTCCAATTTCAAAACAATCCGCATTGGAATCGTCGGCGCCGGCTTTGCTCGCTCCACGCAAATCCCCGGCTTCAAAAATTGTGAAGGCGCAGAGGTGGTAGCCATCGCGAGCAAACACCGGGAACACGCTGAAAGTGTGGCCCAGGAGTTTGGCATACCTAATGTCGCGAACGACTGGCAAGAGTTGGTTTCCCGCGACGACATTGATCTAGTTAGCGTCGTAACCCCGCCGGCGACTCACATGGAGATCACACTCGCAGCGCTCGAGCGTGGCCAGGCAGTCCTTTGCGAAAAGCCGATGGCCATGGACGCGTCGGAAGCCAAGCGCATGACTGAACGAGCGATCGCGGCCGACGTTCCTGGCATTGATCGATCACGAACTGCGTTTTGTAAATTCACGGCAAACCATGCGGGCGATGCTGCAAAAAGGCGCCATCGGCAAAGTGCGCCACTGCCATTATGTTTTCCGTTCCGACTATCGCGGGGTCCTTGATCGGCCCTGGGATTGGTGGTCAGACGAAGCTATGGGCGGCGGCACACTCGGCGCGATTGGTTCGCATGCGATCGATTCGTTTCGATGGATGCTCGACACGGAAGTGAACGAAGTATCCTGCATGCTGTCTACTCATGTTGTTCAACGCCCCGATAAGAAGAGTGGGACAACTCGCCCGGTAACCACCGACGACGAAGTAAACATGATGTTGCGGTTTGCAGATTCAGATTTAACCGACAGGACTACAGGCACGGCGTCGCTTTCGGTAGTCGAATCCGGCAAACACTTAAACCAGCTGGAAGTGTACGGGACCACTGGAGCATTGATGGTAGAAGAAACCGGCGAGCTCTGGCACTCGCCAGCCGGCTCAGCCGCATGGCGCCCGGTGCAGGTGGACCAGGATACAATCGCGCCGGGCATGAAAGATGGAAGTTGGTCTCGTGGTTTCACGGCCCTGGCTTGCGCGATCGTTGATGCGTTGCGCGAAGGCCGCAAGACTGTGGAAGGTGCGGCGACGTTTGAAGATGGTTATCGAACTCAGCTCGCGCTCGACGCCGCGCGCGCGTCGAATGAGAGCGGCTGCTGGGTGGGGATCACGTAGAAGTGGGCAGTAAGCGGTGGGCAGTAAGCAGAAGGCAGAAGGCAGACAGCAGACAGCAGACAGCAGAAAACAGATTTTCCATTTCTCATTTGTCAGTTTCATTTTTGTCATTTATCAGTCGTCACTTGTCATTTATCAGTCGCTCATTTGTATTTTATCAGTCGGTCATTTATTCATTTATCAGTCGCTCATTTGTTCGTTTATCAGTCGCTCATTGCGACCAGGAAATTCGCCTAGCGGCAGAAGACTTAGCGCCGCACAATGACAAATGAAAAATGGAAAATCTTTTTTGCCCTCTGCCTTCTGCCCACTGCCCACCGCCCACCGCCCACTGCTCACCGCCCACCGCCCTCCGCTCACCGCCCACCGCCCACCGCCCACTGCCCACCGCTCACCGCTCACCGCCCACTGCTCACCGCTCACTTCTTCGTCGCCTTCTCCGTGCCCGTCTTATAACTGCCATAGCCGCCCCAGACACCGTCAAGCACTCCACCCGGTTTGATCTCATACGCCACGAAAGCGCATTTCGCGCCGCCTATCCCAACGGAAACGTTATTGGCGCGTTGAATGCCAAAACCAGTCGCTTCGTTGTCCCAGGAGAATGTGTATCCTCCGGCTTTCGTTGAGATCGTCAGGGCGCCTTTGTATTCGCCACCGTTGGGATTTTTGCCCACGGTTTTATAGGCGCCGGCTAAACCCGAGCCGGCGGTGCGCGTTGCTACTTCAGTGCCGCTTTCGTTTAGACCCCAGTAACCCCATTTGCCGTCGAGTGTGCCGTCGCCGAGGATTCTATAACTGACTACGCCGCAGCCTTTGCCATCGCTTCCTTCGGTGAAAGCGACTGCCACAACGTTCCCATTTGGTATCCCAACGCCGTCGTACTGTCTGCCGGCGTTCCAACGAAACTGATAAACGTCGCCATGTTTGATGACCTGGAGGGCGCCTTGGTAAGCGCTGCCGTTTTCGTTTGTGCCGGTGATTGCATAGCTGCCCGTAATGTCTTCGGTTGTGGGCGCGCCCTCCGACGGTGCGTTCGCATTTCCATGACTCGCAGATACGGTTTTGGGTACATCGGCACTAGACCGCGTACAACCCAACACGCAAACTGTAAAAAAGGCGAGCACGATCAAAGTGCTCTGCCATGAATTCTTTTTCATTGGGGGTTCTCCTTGTGGGCTACTGGTAACTCCTTGGCGTGCGTATCTTAGTCGACCGGACATTCTTGTCAACCATGCTGTGCGGTGACTATATTGACTGCCGTTAATTAAACTGGTCCATGTCACACGCCGCCGGCACACTCAGTCAAACGAACTCACGTAGGCCGCGCAAAAGGCAGTCAGCGAACACGTCTGTCCGCGTTGGGGTCGACACCGGAGGTACCTTCACGGATTTCGTCTTTATTTCCAACGGCCGGGTCGAGATCTTTAAGGTCCCATCCACGCCATCAGATCCTTCAGTCGCGATCGCCAGCGGACTCAAAACTATCCAGCAGCAAACAGGAGCGCCGCTCGAGACTATCGACGTGGTCCATGGCACAACCGTCGGAACAAACGCGCTTTTGCAACGACGTGGCGCTCGCGCAGCCCTTATCACAACTCATGGTTTTGAAGACGTGTTGGCGATCGGCCGGCAAGCGCGGCCCGAACTCTACAATCTCGACGCAGTGAAACCTGCGCCGCTTGTGCCCGACGATCTTCGCTTCGGGGTTGACGAAAGAGTAACCGCGGCCGGCGAAGTGCTGGTTCGACTGGATGAAGCGGCCCTGGCAAAGTTAGTCAAACACCTACAGAAAACAAAGATCGAATCGGCAGCGATATGCCTACTCTTTTCGTTCGTTGATCCAACGCATGAAAAACGGATCGCAGAGGCGCTCTCGGTACTCGGCATCCCTTTGTCGGTATCTCACCAGATCCTTCCCGAGTATCGCGAGTTTGAACGAACCTCGACGGTTGCCATCAATGCCTACCTGCAACCGCTGATGGGTGATTACCTCCGGCGCCTTTCCGGGCAGAGCTCGCGTTTGCGCGTTATGCAATCGTCCGGCGGTAGCATTTCGGCGACGGCCGCGGCGGAAGAACCGGTGCGCACAGTCCTGTCAGGTCCTGCGGGCGGAGTTGTGGGCGCTCTGGAAACCGCGCGTGCCGCAGGTTTCAAAAACCTGATCACGTTTGACATGGGGGGAACGTCAACAAACGTCGCCCTTTGTGAACAGGGAAAACTTCGAATGACGAACGAGGGTGTCGTCGCTGGTTTGCCGGTAGCGATTTCGTTGATGGACATCCATACGGTGGGGGCAGGCGGCGGTTCGATTGCGCAAGTCGACGAAGGCGGCTCTTTGCGCGTTGGGCCAGAAAGCGCCGGCGCAGACCCAGGCCCAGCGTGCTACGGGCGTTCGCTTTTGCCAACGGTCACTGATGCTCACGTGGTACTGGGCCACTTCGGCGGCGCAGGTCTGCTTGGTGGCGAGTTTTCACTTGACGAAGACCGCTCACGGAAGGCACTTGCCCAACTTGCGAAAGACATGAGCAAAGCTGCCCGTCGCAAGGTGGGTATGGTCGAGGCTGCGCAAGGGGTGATATCCGTAGTGAACACCAACATGGAACGAGCCCTGCGACGTATCTCAGTTGAGCGAGGCTACGACACTCGCGACTTCGCTCTACTGCCCTTCGGTGGCGCGGGTGGGCTGCACGCGGTTGAGTTGGCCCATGCGCTTGGTGTTCCTCGAATTATCGTGCCCAAATCCGCGGGTGCGCTTTCGGCGATTGGGGTGCTCGCGGCCGACGTGGTTAAGGATCATAGCCGCACTCTGATGTTCGAACTCCGCGCGGGAGTTGAACCCAAACTCGAACGAGCGTTTCGAGAAATGGAGCGGGCGGCAGCCAGACTGCTTCGCGAAGAAGGATTTCTCGGAGACAGGCAGCGTCACGAGCGCTCGCTCGCATTACGTTACAAAGGTCAATCATTTGAATTAGAAATACCGCGCACCAAAGAGGACATTGCCGCTTCATTTCATCGCGCCTACTTGAAGCGCTATGGGTACGCACAGGAGTCGAACACGATTGAAGTGGTCAGTGCGCGTGTTCGTTCAAGTGGGTTAACCAAGAGGGCAACGCCGCGGCGCGCGAGTAAGTTAGTGAAGAGATTTGCTAAGCCAGGAAGGTTCGTAGAGTCCTACACTTCAGGAAAGAAGATTAGTGTAGCCGTGTACGAGCGAAAGAATTTGGCTGCTGGCGAACAACTTCGCACGCCTTGCATTGTGACGGAGTACTCGGCAACCACTTTGATTCCATCAGGAACAAGAGCTCTTGTTGATGCCCATGGAAATCTCATCGTTAACCTATGATTAGCACCTGCGGGAGGAGCAGTAGCCCGACCGTTAGGGAGGGCGTGGGCCACGGGCACTAACGCCCTCCCTAACGGTCGGGCTACTGCCCCGAACTTAGCGAATGAAACACTTCGATCCAACAACTCTGGAAATCTACCGCGCTCTCTATACTTCAGTCGCGGAGGAGATGGGGATTGCTCTCAGGCGTACGGCGTTTTCGCCAAACATCAAGGAGCGACGTGATTATTCGTGCGCGGTTTTTGATTCGCACGGTCGCGTAATTGCTCAGGGCGATCACATGCCTGTGCATCTTGGTTCGATGCCGATGGCCGTTGGTTCAGCACTCAGCGAAATACAACTTCAACCCGGCGACGTAGTTGCTCTCAACGATCCATTCGCAGGCGGCACACACCTGCCGGACGTAACGCTGGTGATGGGAGTGTTCGGTGAGGCAGCAGACGGCAAGGAGCAGGAGGCAGGTGGCAGGCCGCAGGTGGCAGGAAGAGTAAGACGCGGTGCTCCTGCCCCCTCGCTCCTGCCTACTGCCACCTGTCTCTTCTTCGTCGCCAACCGCGCGCATCACGCGGACATCGGCGGCGCCACACCTGGCTCGATGGGGCTGGCTACGGATATTTATGGTGAAGGCTTGTGTATTCCGCCCGTTCGTCTGGTCCGCGGAGGGCAGATCGATACGGACGTGATGCGTTTGGTTTTGGCCAACGTTCGCAGTCACGACGAGCGGCGCGGAGATTTCCAGGCACAGGTTGGCTCGTTGAAAACCGGCGCCTCGCGTCTGCTCGAGATTGTTGAGCGACGCGGCATTAGAGAGGCGACGGACTACGCGTCGCATTTAATCGAGTATTCGGCACGCCTAATGCGCCACGCCATCAATGGCATTCCCGATGGTGAGTATCAAGCGTTGGATCTGCTTGATGATGACGGCATATCGGATGTGGAGGTTCCGATAAAAGTACGTGTCACGATCAAAGGTCAGCGCGCGCGTGTCGACTTCAGCGGTAGCGCGCCGCAGGTTGCTGGTCCAATCAACGCGGTGGAAGCGATCACTGTTTCGGCCGTTTCATACGTCTTCCGTTGTCTGCTCGGCGGTGACGTTCCGGCCAGTGCCGGTTTGATGGAGCCGATCGAGGTAATTGCGCCAAAGGGTACGGTGGTCAATGCTGTTCATCCGGCTTCGGTCGCAGGAGGAAACGTGGAAACGTCGCAGCGCATCGTGGATGTCCTGTTCAAGTCGCTGGCCCAGGCGCTGCCGAACAGAATTCCGGCTGCCAGCCAGGGAACCATGAACAACCTGACGATTGGCGGGATGGACCAGCGCACTGGTAAAGAGTTTTCGTATTACGAAACCGTCGCCGGCGGCATGGGCGCGCGGCCTGAAGCCGACGGTATGAGCGCCGTCCATACGCACATGACCAACAGCCTCAACACGCCTGCGGAAGCGCTCGAGTATGCGTACCCGCTGCGCGTTCGCGAGTACCGCATACGCAAAGGCTCTGGCGGCAGAGGAAAACGACGAGGCGGTGATGGCGTGATTCGAGAGATTGAGACGCTGGCGCCGGCGCGCATGTCATTGCTTTCGGATCGAAGAAAACGTCGACCCTACGGCCTGCAAGGCGGTGAAGACGGTAAAGAGGGAAACGCTGCAATCATCCGCAACGGACGCTCGCGAAAGATTCGATCGAAAGGTAGTTGGGAGCTGGAGGCCGGCGATCGCGTGCGGATTGAAACACCCGGCGGGGGTGGACATGGCAAAGAGAAAAGAGCAAAGGGGAAGGGGTAAAGGGGAAGGAGAAGACAACGAAATCCGGCACTTATTCCATGATTTTATTTTTCCCTAACCCCTTCCCCTTTACCCTATTCTTCCGTTTTACCCTTACCCTTTTATCACGTGGTCAGCCGTCGATAAATCCCCGGGAGGCGCTCAGGCAAAGAGAGCACGTCGTCAATAATCGTATAACCAATCTCACCATAAAGGTCCTTCAATTCCGCTTCCGACTCTCGATCGATCGTAATACAAAACGGTGTGATTCCCTGCTCCTTGGCCTGCCGCAAAGCCTCGCGTGTGTCTTCGCGAGCGTAGCGCGCGTCGCCGTAATCGTGATCGTAAGGCCGGCCATCTGAAAGCACGATCAACAAACGGGTGCGCGCCTCCTGCTTCGCAAGTTTCGCCGTAGCATGACGAATCGCCGCGCCCAGTCGCGTATTGTTTTGAAATGTAATTCCGCCAATCCGCTGCTTTACTTCGTCGGAGTAAGTCTCATCAAAATCCTTCACCACATAAAACTTCACGTTGCGACGGCCTTCGGAAGTGAAACCGTTGATCGAATACACATCGCCCACGGCTTCGAGGGCTTCGCTCATCAAGACCAGCCCTTCCTTTTCAATCTCGATGATCCGGCGCCCCGGGCGTGTATATGGTTGGAGTGGGTGACGTCCTATCGTACGTGCCGTCGACGACGACTGATCGAGCAGAAAAGAGACAGCCACGTCTCGCTGCCGCCGCAGGCGCTTCGTGTATAAACGCTCAGACTGATGTCCCCCACCAACCTTCGCCGCACGTCGATCAATCACATAATCAATCACTGCACTCAAATCAAACTCTTCACCATCGAGCTCATTTGTCACGCGCGTGAGGTCTTCGGGCTTCATTAATTGAAACTGATGGCGTATTGATGAAATCACTCCTCGATGTCGTTCGCGGGTTTGTTCGACAAACGCACGATCGCCATGCTTCACGTGTTTCTCGATCACGCGACACCACCCCAGCCGGTGATCAGTCAGCTCCCGGTCCCACTCGTCATAGTTGTAGGCTACCTCGCCTTCTTCGATCGCCTGCTCCGGAAGTTCAGCCTCGGTCCAAGCCTCGGCCCCTGCAAGCTCATCCGGCTCACCGTGACTGTCAGGATCGTTCCAGGCATTGAATAGTTCCCGCACGTCGCGACGCTGCGGCATTTGATCGGAAGGGCGCCGGTTGTGGCTTTCCGTGGCCACCGCGTTTTCATCTTCTGATTCGGAAGGCTCTTGTTGTTTCTCGACTTGCTGAACCGCATCGTCGTTTGGAGCGGTAGATTGAAACAACGAATAGACGCGGCTGGTTGCTATTAGGCTATCGGCTACAGTAGCTGGACGGATTGGCAAAATATTCCGTCGCGACGGTTTCCAATTCGGAGACGATCTGACCGTAGAACTGCCGGGAATCATCCAGCGCGCCGCCCAGCAGTGTCGTCTGGAACAGCAACTCAAACGGAAGCATCGCTGCCGGTAGATCGAGAATCGACGGGCGTCCACGTCGCAGGTGTTCGCGAATCAAATCAAGATCGCGCGCGAGGCCGCGGTAGGTTTGTCGCAATCGACGATCGATGCGGTAGTTTTCGAGCGTGCCGAAGATACGTCGCGCGAGATGCGGCTGCGGAAATAGTTGCAAAACGCCGGCGTGGTCGACGTCAACAGGATTACTGGTCCTATGTTTTCCATCTGACTCTGTTGAATTACCGGCTGCCGAGGGTGTCTGTCCCAATAGTTCATCTGCGATTGCGAAGGCGTCGAGTGCCTCCACGTTTTCCGGCGAGTAGGTATCCGCCATGCTCGCGTAGGCAGCACGCAACTCAGGCGTGTCTCGGTCGTAAGTTCCAAATTCAATCTGCCCCGCGGCGTGAGCTGCCAACACTTTGTAGAGACGAAAGTCGAGATCATCATCACCAAACTCCGCGACTAAAGCCGGCAAGTGAATTGTTCGTCCATCCGCAATACGTGATTCCAATGGCACCGCTGCCAGGGGCGCAATCTCAATTTCATTGCCCGTTAACCCTTCGATGTATAGCTGCAGGAGATGCTGCACGCTCTCTAACGGCACCCCCGCGCTTCCGCTATGCAGCGCGTCGTGACTGCCCCGGGTCTCCAATGCGAAGTAACTGCGACGGGCACGGGAATCGGTTCGATGGGAGGCCAGACCTTCACGCGCCCACTGCTCAAACTGTTCCATCGTGACTGTCCGAAGCGCGAGCGCGCTGGAACGAAAGCATGCGAGGGCAGCTTCTCCGTCCGTCTCGGCTATTTCCCTCGTTAACTTAATCACGCGCGTCGCCAAATCTATCAAACGATCTCGATTGGGTTCATGCGCCAGCGTCTGCACGAACCTTGGACCACTGCGCACAAAGGCAACCAGGCTGGCGTTGCCGTGAGCGGCGACCGTCCAAAGCAGTCGCACCCACTCGTCAAATATCTCGGGAAGCGATCTCAGAATTTCTCCCCCGGTAATCAGCACCTGCAGGGCTGAGCCGCCACCACGTTCCAGAAACTTGACGGTCTCATCAAGCAAACGCACGGAGTCCGTGGAACTGAGACGTGTCAGAGTAGAAGGAAGGGAGCCCCAGGCGTCCGCTGCGATGCCACCTGCGCGCGAAGCAAATTCCTTTGCCAGCTCAATGCCCTTGTGCAGGACCTCTGCATCGTTAAACCGATTCAGGCACGCAACAACTTCAGGCGTCTTGGCCAGAAATTCAGCGCTGTGTTTGGCTGAACGACGGGAGATTTCACTCGCGACTTCCAAAACGGACTCGAGCGTTTCATTGTTGCCGATCGAACTGTACAACTCGTGAACGTTTCGCAAGGTGTCGAGCGCTGTAGAGGTTGACAGTGTGATCTGACGAGAGCAGAGCTGGAAAACTGCCGGGCGAACGTCCTCGTGAACCTCCTGGAGATGCGCTACGCCTTCAGTAAAAAAACTAATCGAGTTTTCCACGTCGCTCATCGCCAGACGCCGGCCCATCTCACCCCACGAACGCATCTCTCCCGCGCGCAAAATCTCCGCCGCCGCGGGCGCTGCTCGTAGGTACTCAATACTTGCGCGCAGGGAGATCCCGGAGATAGCAGCCGCCGTTTCCAGCACTGCCAGGGACTGCTCAGCTGGGAGCCCTGCAAGCTCGCGCGTCAGTTTGAGAAAAGATTGGCGCTCGGCACTGAGGGGTTCTGATTGAGAGTTTTCCACTTCCATTGGTTGTTAGCGAAATGTCAGAACAACTGTACACCGTCATTTGCGTTCACTGATTCCAGGAATGAGGGTGTCTGATTCGTGATTATTCGTGTGATTCGTGGATGGCCTTGCCGAGAAAAACTCGATCCACTAATCACACGAAGCCTCACGAATGTTTTTAAATTACCGTCGTAATGATCTCGCGAATACTGCGTTGCAGTTCCCGATCATCAGTGATGGGCGAGCACATGGCGGTTTCTGCGGCGGTAACCGGAGGTATACCGAGGTTGATCATCTGCGCGGCATAAATCAGCAAACGAGTAGACACACCTTCTTCCAAACCATGTCCACGCAGGTTGCGGACTTTTTGACCTATCATCACCAGATCGCGTGCGGTGCTTTCATCCACTCCGCCTTCGCGAGCGACGATCTCAGTTTCCATTCCCGGTGGCGGATAATCAAAATCGATCGCCACGAAGCGTTGCCGAGTCGACTGTTTCAAGTCCTTAAGGATGGATTGATAGCCAGGGTTGTAGGAAACGACGAGCATGAAATCCGCAGGCGCCTCCAAAATCGTTCCACGCTTCTCAATCGGCAAACGCCGACGGTGGTCGGTCAAGGGATGAATGATGACTACTGTGTCCTTGCGAGCTTCCACCACTTCATCGAGATAACAGATAGCGCCGTGACGCACCGCCGCTGTCAATGGCCCATCGTGCCAGACCGTTTCTTCACCTTCCAGTAAGAAGCGTCCCACAAGATCAGTTGCGGACAGGTCTTCGTGGCAAGCAACCGTAATCAGTGGGCGTTCAAGTCGCCACGCCATGTGTTCGACAAAACGGGTCTTGCCGCAGCCGGTTGGGCCCTTAAGAATCACAGGCAAACGGGCGCTGTGGGCAGCCGAAAACAGATCGACCTCACCATCGACCGGCAGGTAGTAGGGCTCTTCGGTAATTCGGAATTCTTCGATTGCGCGTTCTGGCATCTTCAATGGATACAGCGATCGGTATTCAATTTATTGTCCAGCTGATCTTAGCATCCAGCGGGCCGTTACAGAACCGAGCGCGGAAGCGCCGGATCCGTGAGCGCCCACGATGACAAGGGGAGCGATCCTCAAAAGCTCAGGCGCCTTCAGCATCCGGCGCTACCGCGCTCGGTTCTGTATTTGGCCAGATTCCCTCCGTTTGCGACAGCACCATTTACCATTTACTATTCACCTTTCACCCGCTTATGAAATTAGCAGTAGCAATGTCTGGCGGCGTCGATTCTTCCGCCGCCGCCGCAATCCTCAAGGAACAGGGCCACGAACTGGTCGGCTTTACGATGCAGTTGTGGAACCAGCGTCGCGGCATCAACGTCGATGAGAACGGCGATTCGCTTCCGTCGCGTTGTTGTTCACTCGACGATGTTTACGATGCACGTCGGGTCGCCGAAGAACTTGGGTTCCCTTTCTACGTCCTCAATTTGGAAAAAGATTTCGAGCGCGACGTCGTGCAGCCGTTTGTCCAGAGCTACCTCAACGGCGAAACACCTATTCCGTGTGTCTCTTGTAACAGCCGGCTTAAATTTGCCTCGCTTGATCGATTGGCTGCGAGCCTGGGTTGCGACAAAGTTGCTACCGGGCATTATGCGCGCGTCGAATTTGACGAAGATTCGCAACGTTACAGTCTGCTGCGAGGGCTCAACCTCGATAAGGACCAGTCGTATTTCCTCTGGGAGCTGACTCAGGACCAGCTGTCGCGAGCGATGTTTCCCCTGGGCGAGATGTCGAAACCTGAAGTGCGCGAGGTCGCGCGCGGACATGCGTTGGCGGTAGCTGAGAAGTCTGAGTCGCAGGAGATCTGCTTTGTGCCTGACGGCAATTATTCCGGTTTCATTGATCGCTATCTCGAAGCAGAGAACGCAAGCGATCGACTTCCTGGTGACGGCAATATAGTCAACGCCAACGGTGAAGTTATAGGTCGTCATGGCGGCATTCATCGCTACACGATTGGACAGCGTCGCGGAATTGGCATCGCCGCAGAGCTGCCGCTCTATGTTGTTTCGATAGACAGTGAAAAGAACCAGGTTACGGTCGGCGGTCAAGACGAACTACTCAGCAGTGAATTCACCGCCGCGGGCGTCAACTGGATACCATTTGATCCCCCGGGCTCGCCCGTGCGTGCCGAAGTACGCGTGCGTTACCGACACAATCCCTCACCGGCCACCATCACACCGCTCGCTCAAGGTCGTGTCCGAGTTAATTTTGATGAGCCCCAGCGTGCGATCACGCCCGGTCAGGCTACTGTCTTTTACCACCGCGATGAGGTTGTTGGCGGCGGCTGGATCGTTAAGGGCAGCTAGAGCGAAGCCCCTCTTGTCAGTACCACCTGCGTTAGCGGGTGGGGTTCGAGATACGACTCACGACCCACCCGCTAACGCAGGTGGTACTGACAAAACATAATCTCACCCCCACCCGCTAACGCAGGTGGTACTGACAAAACATAGGTCCTTTCATTTGGCAGCCCCCACTCCCTCTCAAATAAAACCTTTTCCCCTCCTTTTGCGTAAACACTTCCGGACGAAATTGTCCACAAATAAACCGGACTAAAGTACTTAAGGCGGGAAAAAGAATGCCAATGTCAGGTGCAAGAAAGACTCTTATTATTGTCGGCAGCATAGTTGTCGGCCTTATTTTGATGGTGCTGATTGGACTCGCCGTTTTGGTGGCGGCCTTTCGGAATACCGAACCACCGATCGCTCAAAACAGCGTGCTTACCCTCCGCGTCGCAGGAATGCTCCCAGACTACGTACCTGACGATCCTTTTCGAAAGCTGCTCGGAGGGACTGACCAGTCGTTATCCAGCCTTGTAGAACAATTCCGAAAAGCCAAAGTCGACAACCGAATCAAGGCAATCATTTTACAGATTGAGATGTCGGGCGCGGGCTGGGGCAAGTCCGAGGAGATTCGTGATGCAATCGCCGACTTCCGCACCTCGGGCAAACCGGTCTACGCCTATATGGAATACGGGATGAACAAGGAGTATTACATCGCCACGGCCTGCGATCGAATTTACGTGGCGCCGCCGGGAGAGTTGTTCATCAATGGTCTCGCCGCCGACGTTATGTTCTTCCGTGGCTCGTTGGACAAGCTTGGCATCTATCCCGACATTTATCAGATTGGAAAATACAAGAGCGCCGGCGACACCTTCACACGCAAAGAGATGTCTGAAGCGCATCGCGAGTTTATGAATGCGCTCGTCGACGATCTTTTCAATCGCTTTGTAGAGGGGATTGCAAAGGCCCGCAACAAGTCTCCCGAAGAAGTGCGAACAATCATTGACGAAGCACCCTATAGCGCACCTAAAGCAAAGGAAGCTGGACTGATTGACGGCGTGGCCTATCGCGAAGAACTGGACAAAGAACTGAAGGCTAAGCTCGGTTACAAGGAAGATGAACAACTCCGACTGGTAAGAAGCTCGTCCTACAGTGAGATAAAACCGGAATCTGTCGGCCTCGACAAAGGCGAAAAGATTGCCGTGATTTATGCCACCGGCGGCATAGATTCAGGAAAATCTGAAAACAGTCCGATGGGTGATCAGTCGATCGGTTCCGACACGATGGTGAAAGCTCTCAATGATGCCCGCGATGATAAAACGATCAAGGCAATCGTGATTCGAGTCGACAGTCCGGGTGGTTCCGGCCTTGCTTCGGATGTCATCTGGTATGCAGTTGAGGCTGCCAAGGCGAAGAAGCCGGTCGTCGTTTCAATGGGCGACGTGGCTGCTTCAGGCGGCTATTACATCTCAACGGGCGCCAATAAAATTCTGGCGCAACCTTCAACTATCACCGGCTCCATCGGCGTGCTCGCAGGCAAGCCGGTCATGAGAGGTTTTTATGATTGGTTGGGAATTTCCAATGAATACGTTATGCGCGGCAAGCGGGCCGGGCTGTTTCGCGAGACTGAGAAATTTACTCCTGAGGAACGCGAGAAGTTTGAAGAGTGGATCAAGAACACTTACTACAACGACTTCATTCCCAAGGTCGCCAAGGGCAGAAACAAGCCGGTCGAATATATCGATTCAGTGGGACAGGGACGCGTGTGGACGGGAGCCCAGGGCCGAGACAAGGGACTCGTCGATGAGTTTGGCGGACTGGATCGCGCGATTGAAGTCGCCAAGGAGCTGGCCAACCTGCCCAAAGACAAAGGCGTCAAGCGCGTGATTCTGCCCTACCCGAAGACCTTCCTGGAGGAGATGTTTGAATCTGGAGACGAGACGCGGGTAGAGATGCAACAAAGGCGTGCAGTGCTTTCAGTGTTACCTGAGGAAGGCCGCCGTGCGGTCCGCTACATGATGCTGCTTGATCGAATGAAGCAAGGCGAGTCGATGTTGCTGATGCCGTTTGATTTGAGGATCAAGTAAAGCCAACAAAAGGGGAAGGGGTAAAGGGGAAAGGGTAAGTCAGCAATTCCCACGCCTATTCCCCTTTTACCTTTCCCCCCTTACCCCTTCCTAGTTTCTATCTTTTCCCTCCCGCCCATGTAAGGGCGCAACGCCTCGGGAATAACAATCGATCCATCCGCTTGCTGGTAGTTCTCCAGGATTGCAATCCACGTTCGTCCGATTGCGAGGCCTGAGCCATTCAATGTGTGAACAAACTCCGGCTTCGCTCCACCAGCACGACGAAAGCGAATCTGCGCGCGCCGCGCCTGGAAGGCTTCATAATTTGAGCACGAAGAGATTTCCCGGAACGTGTTCTGCGAAGGCAGCCACACTTCAATGTCGTAGGTCTTGGCTGAACCAAATCCTATATCGCCGGTCGAAAGTGCCACGGTGCGGTAGTGCAGTCCAAGCTTTTGCAGAATCGTCTCCGCGTTGGCCGTGAGTGACTCGAGCTCGTCGTATGAGTTCTCCGGCAGAGCGTATTTCACCAGTTCAACTTTTTCGAATTGATGCTGGCGAATCAGGCCACGAGTGTCACGCCCATAGCTGCCCGCTTCCGAGCGAAAGCAGGGCGTGTAAGCGACCCAGCGCATCGGCAGTTGAGAAGCATCAAGTATCTCTTCGCGATGATAATTCGTGACCGGCACTTCGGCGGTAGGGACCAGATAAAGCTCGCGTTCGTCAGTCAGCTTAAAAAGATCCTGCTCGAATTTAGGCAACTGGCCCGTGCCAAAGAGGGCTGCCTTGTTGACGATGAACGGGGGCAGTGTCTCGAGATAGCCGTGCTCACGCGCATGCAGATCGAGCATGAAACTAATCAGCGCGCGTTCGAGTCGCGCTCCGTCTCCATAAAGAATAGCGAAGCGAGCGGAAGCAATCTTCGCCGCCCGATCCAAATCAAGGATTCCCAGAGCGTTACCCAGATCGACATGGTCCTTCGGTTCAAAATCAAACTCAGGCTTTTCGCCCCAACGCCGAATCTCTTTGTTGGCCGTTTCATCTTTTCCAACCGGCACACTCTCGTGTGGAATGTTTGGCAGCGTCGAGATCAGATCCTGAATGCGCGTTTCAGCCTGTTCGCGCATTTGGTCCAACTGGGCAATACGTTCTTTAAGTTCGTTAACTTCTTTGCGGCGCCCCTCAGCCTCTTCACGCTTGCCTTCTTTCATCAAAGAGCCAATCTCACGACTCGCGGTGTTGCGCTCGGCGTTAAGTTGGTCAGACTCAGCGATTACGCGCCGGCGCTCGGCGTCGGCTTCGGCAAAGTCATCCAGCACTTCGGGGGCAGCGCCGCGCGACTGAAGTGCTTCGCGCACTTTCTGCAGATTCTCGCGAACGTAGTTCAGATCAAGCATGTCTTTCCAGTGTCCTCAGTGTTCCGTGGGGTATTTCAGCTGGCAACTACTCGTTCTTGATTGCCACGAACATGCCGCGTGGAAAAGTGCATGTAAAATACTTGTAGGAGTCAATCGAGTAGTCATGTTGTTCGCATACCAGACTGAACCCAGCGTGCTTCAAGGCGAGCAAAAGAGATTCTTTAGTTAACCAGAACGACCTTAGGTTGGAGTACGAAGCCCACAACTGCGCTTCTCGATCATGATGCTCGTCATACTCAGTAAACCACCGACCCTCATATGCCAAGGCCTTGAAGTCGACCTGTTCGAGCGGACTTAATGCCGCGAGGCGGCTGTCTATCTGCTTAAGACTCTCTTCGTCCGCAGGGGCGAAATGCGTGTCGACGATCAAAACATCTTTGGTAGCGGCAGCCACCTGGTGCAGCCATTCGACCGGTTGATCGAGATGGTAGAGGATGCCCAGGGCGAGTACCACATCAAATGCGCCGTGCCGGTCAATAGTAAAGTCCTTAACATCACCTCGCCGCACGGTCATCCCCGACAGCTCGAAATGTTGCTTTAGTAGTTCGACCTTTTCAATATTTGTCGCGCGGGCCTCTATCGCTAACACAGTAGCACCCTGAAGGCAGAGCGCCGTAGCAAACCCTCCTTCCAGGCATCCGAGGTCAGCAACGCTCAGCCTGGAAAAATCATTACCATAAAACATCCTCAGTACACGTTGGATCGCATGCAGACGCAGGTCGGTTTCAAAAAAGTCCGGTTGCCCCGGCAGCGTAGTTATCTCATTGTTAAGTCGAACGTTATGCGACGTCCACTGCTGCCCGCTTAATCTTTCTCGCAAAACGTCACTCGATAAACCCACGTCACCCTCACTTCTTGCCATTTGCAAAACAACTCTACCTGATGAACTGAAGACACCATTCTGATAGCCAGCTCACTCCGATCTTGCCAGCTCTTCAAACTGTAAAGGGACATTTTTGTGCGGTATCCACCGGACATTCCATTTGGTTTCATAGCGACGCCGATTGCGCTCAAACAACTCATCGTATTGACCACATTCAATTAAATTTTTGAATGCTGCCTGACCGAAGTGATGTACAAAGACATCGGCTGCGCAGACTACGCGCAGGTTACGCTTCTTCATTCGCAGTGAATAGTCGTCGTCTTCAAATGTACCGATGCCAAATTGCTCATCCAGTGGCCCGATTTTTAGATACGTATCCCGGCTGAAAGCGACACAAAACATTGCCAACATGTGTATGTCGGTGACGAGTCCGTCGTTGGCCCACACTTGTTGTTCGGCAAACGCTTCCATTTCCCCAAGGGTCCGATAGCCGGCATCGATCTTCGCTTCGTTGCCAGCGAAGTTAGTTACCGGGCCCACCATTCCCACGGCTGGATTTTGCAGGTGACTCAGGAGACGACTAAGCCAACCAGGCGGAACAATAGTGTCGTTGTTCAGCAGCACAATAAACTCGCCGTTGCTCTGCGCAATTCCCTGATTATTAGCGCATGCGAAGCCGACGTTCTCAGTATTGAATGCGACTTGGATATTCGAATGCTGAGCGGCCATGTAGCGAAGGTACCCAGGGGTGCCGTCAACCGAATTGTTGTCCACAACCACGATTTCATAGTTTGGATAATCGGTGTTACGAATAATACTTTCGAGACAGAGCTTGTTCAGGGGCAGATTGTTGTAAGTGATAATGATAATGCTGGCTCGGGGACACGCCGCTACCAGCCCTGCTTCGATTGCCTTATAGCGTGCCTCCCAGGTTTGACGACTCGAAAAATCAATTCGGTCGGCCACAATCTGCACGTCGCTTTCCTCGAGAGCTTGATCGAGTTTCGTCACGAAGTCGTCCTTGTGTTCCGCTACATAAATCAACTCGTGATAAGGCAAGAGTTCCGGAAGCGCCACCGATACTACCGGTTTCCCTGCGCTCAAATATTCGTAAACCTTCACCGGATCTGTGGCCTCGGTGATTTTGTTCAACTTAAAGGGAATGATGCAGGCGTCGAAGTGATAAAGATACAGCGGCATCGATTCGTACGGCTGTTGACCGAGAAAATGCACATTGGACAGGGTCTTCAAATAGGAAATGTCCACATCAAAAACGCCCCCCAATAATACGAACGAATATTCAGGCCTGGACCTCGCCACGTGCGCCAGCAACTCAACATCAAACCAATCGGCAATCGCGCCGTAATAACCCACGATCGGCTGGTTGACTCCCGCTAGCAAAGAGTTTGGCGCGTAACGATCCGCATAAAAATCGTAATCAACAGCATTTCGTGCTAGTACGATCCGAACGCTGCGATGCTCCCATTTTTCGAATAGACGTTTGCCAGTAACCACTACCAGATCCGACTCGGCAACTAATTTTTGTTCAGCTTCAAGCACCGGCTTTTTGATACCAGGAAAACTCTCCCACTCATCCATGCAATCATAAACAACTCGCCAACCCCATCGTTGGCGCGTCTCGAGTGCAACAGCGGCCCATGAGCTGATCATGGTATAGGCGATTGCTTCATCGATATGAAACATCCGGCGCAGTTCTTCGAGGGATTCCAGCAACGCTCGCTTATTGAAACCCTCAATAAATTCGCCGTACACATCGGGCAACCATCCCGCCGCCAACTCTATTTCGTAGATATTCTTTTTGACCAGACGGGCCGACACCCGAGGACTGGCGTCGTCCGGGAGCGTGCTGGTGGTACTAAGGTAGAAGACTCGGTGTCCGTTGGCGGCAAACTGTGCCATCACTTGTTGCGGCCGTTGATAACGAAAGTCCCAGTCAATAATCGAAAAACAAACCACATCGTGTCGATACAACGGTTTTGGCGACTTTTTTCCAACCGTGGCATTGAGTTCTTCCGCGCTTGGCTGAGGTAGCAGTGTCAGGTAGGCATGGAAGGCATCCTGATCGCTCCTGGAGCTGCGGCCGGGCGGAGTGAGGTTGTCAGGGATTATCGTCGCTAACTGATCTGGCAAGACGCTCTCGGAGGCGGCAAGGTGGTCGTGGCTAATACTGTTAACTGTTGGTCGCTGAGCTCCGTGCGCAACTGCTAAGTGTTTGCCAAACAGGCGATAAAAGGGTAGCAGGTACCGGTACTTGATCTGTCCATAGCGCCGCATGCAACGCCAGGCGAGCGAACTGGTTATTCGATCCAATTCATCGGTCTTTGCCGATAATTTTTCGCCAAGAACACTGCTGTTTCGTTGCGAAGCGCTCAACTCACCGCGGAGCCAGACAATCCCCTGGTCCCGCACGCGAATCATTTCGTCAGTACGTTCTCTTAGACTTTCCAGTTTACCGTCGAGATCCGCCCTTTTTTTGGTTTCGGCTTCCAATTGAGTCGAGAGATTCGCGATTTCTTCCTTCAGCAATCTCAGTTGGGTGATTCCCTCCTGGTCGCGCTCCTTTGCTCGCAACTCCACCGACTCATGCTTCCGTTTATCCCGTAACTCGCTCAACTCTTGCCCCCGTTTTGTTTGTATGTGCGACAGGCCTGCTTCCTTCCCGTTTTACTCCGCGACTCGTCCGTCCGATACTTCTCATCCAATGCGTCAAGTGAGTTGGGTTTAACGGATGCGTCTTAGAGGATTCGCATTGGTTCAATCACGAAACAATGTGGAGTGATGGTTATGATACTGCAAGAACGCGGAAAACTAAGAGCCAATTATTCGATTTACAACTTCGGCATCCAAGCCGCTAAGGCAACTCTTCAAGAGTCGCAGGATGGCTCAACAAATTCACGCGCGCTTTGGGCAGAGTTAAAAAGAAAGCTACTATTTTGTTCGATAACTTGCGGGATGAGAAGAGAACAAGCATTTGTTCTAATCCTGCAAAATATGTTAAGAGAATCGTCTTCGATTTGACGAAAAGTTTGACGCTAGCCGTTTACGATAAGTGTGTCAAGACACCAAACCGGCGCTTAGAAGTCAATTGATGCGATATTACGAAGCCTACGAATAACACGAAATGACTCTAACAATTTTCCTTTGTGTTTATTGGATAGATTGCTTTGTTTGATATTAGTCTGTGAAGCTAGACCGTTCATCTATGCCGCAAAAAGTACGTAAAGCCGTTTTCCCTGCCGCAGGTTTGGGCACGCGTTTCCTGCCCGCCACCAAAGCCTCTCCCAAAGAGATGCTGCCGCTGGTTGATAAGCCGTTGATTCAATATGTTGTCGAGGAAGCAGTAGCATCGGGCATTGAGTCCGTCATTATCGTGACCGGTCGCGGTAAAGCGGCTATCGAGGACCACTTTGACATTTCGTATGAGCTGGAAAAGCTTCTGGAAGAACGAGGCAAGCAAAACGAGCTCAAAGCAATGCACGCCATTTCCGAGATGGCGCGCGTGAGTTACGTGCGCCAACGTGAAGCACTCGGCCTGGGTCACGCTGTTCTGCAGGCCCGCGATCTTGTTGGAGACGAACCATTCGCGGTGATGCTGAGTGACGACATCATCGACTCTGAGACGCCCGCGCTTAAGCAGTTGCTCGACGTTTATGAAAAGTATGACGCGCCCGTCGTAGCTGTGTTTGAAGTTGCAGGCGAGGCGATTTCGCGTTTCGGTGTGATCGACGGCGAAGAGGTTGAGGAAGGTGTGTTCAAGATCAAAGACATGGTTGAGAAACCACCGGCCGCTGAGGCCCCGTCTGATCTGGCGATTATTGGACGGTATGTGCTGACTCCGGACATTTTCGATGAGATTGCGACTACCCGGCCCGGGGCCATCGGGGAGATTCAAATTACCGATGCGATGCGATCTCTGTCGAAGAAACGACCGTTCTATGGAGTGCGGTTCGAAGGAAAACGACACGACGCTGGGGACAAACTTGGCTTTCTCATGGCGACTGTTGAATTCGCGTTAAAGCATGCCGATCTGGCGCCCGAGTTTCGAGACTATTTGCGATCGTTTAAGGTCGATTAATCATGTCCGAACAAAAACAATTTTCTGGACGCACCGCGATCGTCACCGGCGCAACCCGCGGTATCGGACGCGCCATCGCTTTAGAACTCGGCCGTCGCGGCTCGGACGTCGCTTTCAACTACGCGAAAAGTGCGGAGGCTGCTGAGTCACTGACGAAAGAGCTCGAGTTATTGGGAGTGCGCACTCTGTCCATGCCGTGCGACGTCGCCAATACTGAAAGCGCCGCTGAGATGGTGAAGCAGATTAAAGAACAGTTTGGACGCATCGATTTCCTTGTTAACAATGCCGGCATCACGCGAGACAATCTCATCCTGCGCATGAAGGAATCTGATTGGGATGACGTCATGGACACTAACCTCAAAGGCGCCTGGAATTTCGCAAAGGCTGCTCTCAGGACCATGCTGCGGCAAGATGAAGGCGGATCGATTTTAAACATCTCCTCTATCAGTGGGAGCGTCGGTATGCCCGGGCAGTCAAACTATTCCGCATCGAAAGCCGGCATGGTTGGACTTACAAAAGCACTTGCCAAAGAAGTTGCCAGTCGCAAAGTCACGGTTAATGCTCTCGCGTTGGGCATGGTCTCCACCGACATGGCCGGCGCACTTGATGAAACGTATCGTGTGAAAATCCTCGAACAGATTCCGCTCGCACGATTCGCCGAGGCAGATGAAGTGGCACGCATCGCCTGCTTCCTGCTCTCCGATGACGCGCGCTACATCACCGGCCAGGTGATTCAGGTTGACGGCGGATTGGCAATGTAAGCTTGAAATGTGATGAGTGCTGAGAAAAAAGATTGTAGGACTAAGATCCACTTGCCCGGCTCATGTTTTGTTTAGAGTGCGGACTTGTCCGCTCATCCGAGGGCACAAGTGCCCTATCTAAACGAGACTGACGACCAGCTCAACCATGCCTTTGCAAACGACTTGACTTAGATCGACGATGGCCCACCTTTGAGTTTCCCAACAAAGCGGCGCTAGGCCGCCGCAGGACAAAGTTGCGCCGGGCCGCAGCACTCCAAGGAGAGGCCTGTCGCGGTTGTTGCCTTTGCGATTTAACTCCAGAAATTTGTAGAAAATTCCAGATAAATGGAAGCGGAAATGATTTCTTGACCGCACCGGCTTCTACTAGTATTCTCCGCCAACTTTTTAATATCCACGCACTTGTTTTCGGCGACAGAGGTTGTCCACGCTAAACGATTGGGCGAAGCAATTCTGGAATCTGAGTTTCTCCGCCTCGCGTTGTATTAGTTTCCCTGGTCGATCTCCCCAGGTCGCAACACTTTCTTGCGATCTCTCGTTCACCTGATCACCTTCGAAGGAGATATACGATGTACCGCAGATCTCTCGTGGTTCTGACGCTGATCGCGTCAGCCGTTCTGACTTTTAGTGGTTGCGAAAGCGTAGATGAAAGCAAAGCTCCCGCGGCCGCGACCTCATCAAACTCGGCGGCAGGAAAGATTCCCATTACCACCGTGTCAGAGCCGGCGCGAAAAGAGTTTTTGCAAGGCCGCGATCTCAACGAGAAGCTGCTCATCCAGGACTCCATCCAGCACTTTGATAGGGCCATCGCGCTTGATCCAAACTTTGCCTGGGCCGAGTTGAATCGTGCACAGGTAAGTCCTACCGGTAAGGAATTCTTCGACCATCTGAAGAAAGCAGTCAATCTTGCGGACAAAGCTTCGAATGGTGAGAAACTGCTCATTCTTGCGACTGACGCCGGTGCAAATGGGAACGCAGTCAAGCAAAAGGAATATCTAGATCAACTCGTCGCAGCTTACCCGGGTGATGAGCGGGCGCATTTCAATCTTGCCGGCTACCACTTTGGCCAACAGGAGTTTCCCAAAGCGATTGAGCATTACAAGAAGGCCACCGAGTTGGACCCGAATTATTCGTCGGCGTACAACCTGCTCGGTTACGCATATCGACAGAACGTCGATTACGCAAATGCCGAGTCGGCGTTCAGGAAATATATCGAGCTCATTCCAAAGGACCCGAATCCCTACGATTCATATGCCGAGTTACTGCTGAAGATGGGCCGGTTCGACGAATCAATAGCGCAGTATCGGAAAGCCCTGGAGATTGATTCAAACTTCATTAACGCTCACCAGGGAATCGCAGCAGCTCAGATGTATCAGGGAAAAGCGAGCGACGCGACTGCGGAAATTCAAAAGATTAGCGATAAGGCACGGAGCGACGCGGAACGACGGACCGCGTTGTTTGCTTTAACTGTAGTTAACGTAGATAGCGGCGACATGGCGAAAGCGCTCGAGGACGTGGATAAGCAATATGCGCTAGGTGAGAAGACGAACGATGTTCCCAACATGACGGGCGACCTGCAGTTGAAAGGGAACATTCTTTTGGAAATGGGGAAGTATGACGAAGCCAAAGGTCTCTTTGAGCGCGGGCTCAAGATGACCGAAGGCTCAAATCTCTCTCAGGAGATCAAGGACAACGCGAAACTGTTTCATCATTACAACCTGGCTCGGGTTGCGCTCGGCAAAAAAGATCTAACCACAGCGAGGAGCGAAGCCGAGACGTTTCGCAAAGGTTCAGAAGCCTCAAAGAATCGATTCCAGACACGTCAGGCCCATGAACTTGCGGGATCAATTGCACTCGCGGAGAAGGATTACGACAAGGCTATCTCTGAGCTTCAACAGGCCAATCAGCAAAACCCTTACGACCTATATCGCTTGTGCCAGGCGTATCAGGGCAAAGGTGACTCTGGAAAAGGAAAAGAGTTTTGCCAAAAGGCCGCCGGATTCAATTCGCTACCGCAGTTGAATCTCGCGTTCGTGAGGACGAAGGCCGCGAAGGGTTAGGTCCCATCCCAGTTGTCATGTGGCTTTGCCCTCTGATGTGCGGTGGCGACTCTGCCCCACCGTTGAGATTCCCAGATGCATTTGGGCTACGCCCCGTTTGGGCGGAGCCCCCATTAATTTTCGGGGGACTTCTGCCGGTGGGGCAGAGCCGCCAACTCACATCAAGCGGCCGAGCCGCGAGCCAGAATCCTTCACTCGATCCTTGCTTTACTAATTCCACCTTTAGATTCAATATTCACCCTCCAGCTGTTAACTGATTACTCATTACCCACCCTTATGCCTAACGCAACCTGGCCCGAACTGAAATTCTCTGAATGGCAAGACACTCTCGCCACGCTCCACATGTGGACGCAGGTGGTTGGGAAAATACGTCTCGAAGTAACGCCCCTCGTGAACCACTGGTGGAACGTGCCTCTATATGTTTCCGCGCGCGGATTAACCACTAGTGCGATGCCTTACACGGACGATCGTATCTTTGAGATTGAGTTTGATTTCATTGATCACAAACTGCGAATCAAATGCAGCGACGGAGGGAGCAAGATTCTTGACCTGCGCCCACAGTCTGTCGCTGATTTTTATGCTGAAGTAATGGCGGCGCTGCACGAGTTGGGGATAGATGTAAAGATGTGGACCATGCCGGTCGAGGTTCCAAATCCTGTTCGATTTACCGAAGATCGCGAGCACAAGTCCTACGATGCGGAATATGCCAATCGCTTCTGGCGCGCGCTTGTGAATATGGACGAGGTGTTCCAGGAGTTTCGTTCGCGGTTTATCGGCAAGTGTAGTCCGGTCCATTTCTTCTGGGGCAGCTTCGACATGGCGGTGACGCGCTTCTCCGGTCGGCGTGCGCCCGAACGCGAAGGCGCCGACATCATCACGCGCGAAGCGTATTCACATGAAGTGATCAGTCACGGCTTCTGGCCGGGCAACAAGGACATGGAAGCAGCGTTTTATTCCTACACCGCCCCGGAACCCGCCGGACTCGCCGACACAGTCAGCCAGGGAAAGATTCTTCCCGCGCAGACTTTCTACAGTTCCGAGATGAAAGAGTTTTTTCTGCCCTACGACGCCGTGCGCACTGCGACCTCTCCGGAGAAGGCGCTCATGGACTTCTGCCAAACTACATATGAAGCCGGCGCTGACCTCGGAGGCTGGGACCGCGCGGCGCTTGAACGCGACGGTTAGTCCTCAAACTCTACCACTGAACTTAAATCCTCAATTTCAGTTATAGCCGAAGAGATCCTTCGGAAAGGTAAATGGCTATCGCTAAAGAAACCCGCATGTCAACCTTGAATTTCAGCTTTGAATTCTCACGTCGCTAATTGCCACCTCAGATATGGCATTACGCAGCTTTGCGTGGCCGCACTTCGCGTTCGATGCGACTGGCGGAGGACTGAATAGTGACGCGGAGGTCGTAGGCAACTTGTAGATTGATCCAGAACTCGGGAGTGTTACCAAAGTAGCGTGACAAACGCAGTGCGACATCAGCGTTAATGGCGCGACGGCCATTGACGATTTCGCTCATCCTGCCTACTGAGACTTTCAATTCGCGCGCGAGGCCAGTCACCGTAAGCCCCAAGGGCTTCATAAGATCCTCTTTGAGAATTTCTCCAGGGTGAACGGGGGGCATTTGGTGGTTGTCCTTCTTAGGCATGATTAACTCCTAGTGATAATCGACTATCTCAACCTCAAAAGCATCACCATCCTGCCATTCGAAACAGATGCGGTATTGGTCGTTGATGCGGATACTATGCTGTCCCTTCCGATCGCCCTTCAATGGTTCAAGTCGATTTCCAGGAAAAACTGTTAGATCACGTAGGAGATGAGCAGCGTGCAGTTGCATTAACTTTCGTTGCGCAACTCTGGCGATCTGCCGAAGTCGCCGGGGGCTTTGACCGTCGAATAAAGCCTTGGCCTCCTTTCCACGGAACGAGCGAATCACCCGCTCACGCTATAAGCTGCCAAGGCGATGTGTCAAGAGGGCCACTTAGACACTGCCATCTGAACGGCTAATCAGAAAATCTTTACAATCACAACCTTAAGGCGTTAAGTTGGCGCACCTGGGGAACTTGACGATGCCGATCTCAAACGAAGCGATCGAAAACAACAAGAACCGTTTCATTGCCGTGAAAGGCGAGGCCACCGTGGCCCAGGTTCTGGCTGCGCTCGAGGAGCTCGGTGGCCAGCCGTGGTGGCATCTGCTGGTCCAAACAAGTAAGGGTTGGGGCGTCACGCGCGTTAGCACTCTGTGCGAAGGCCTCGAAGATTTGTCGACTGACGCCCAAGCCAGGGTAGATGGCTGGCCCGGTTTGAGCGAAGCAAAGGCGGTCGAGCAAGGCAACATGGAAACTCGTGCAGCCCAGGCGTTGGCCAGGAAAAGCCCGGGTTCCCTGTTAGTTGTCACTCATGCAGGATTGCCGGTGGGAATACTCGTTGAAGGTGTAAGCCGTACTTCCAGAGCGATACCAGCTGCAAAAGTCGGCGACTTATGCGGCAAATACGTCAACCTTAAGGACTACGGATCGATCCTGCTGGCGAGTTCGAAGAAATCAAAATGAAATTCAAAGTGATGAGTGCTGAGGGATGAGTACTGAGTGACTAATGTGGACGAGGCCGGACGTCTGTTCTACTCATAACTCACAACTCAGGACTCAGGACTCAGGACTCAGGACTACATGATAGGGATCTCATCAAGTGTCTTCAGCGAGGCCGGCGGGCTGGTAAAAGACTGGCTCAAGAACCCGCTCAATTCTGCATTTCTGTACTGGTACTTTCTGCCGGCAGCTGGATTCGTCTTGCTTCAACTCTTCTTGATTGGACCAATGCTGGGCCATCAACCGCCCAGGTTGTTTGAGGCCGATGTCGAAGGCGGGAGAGGTGCGACCGAACTGATTCTTCAGATTCTCAGTGGCAGCATCTTCGCTCTTATTATTTTACCGCTCGTACTCGGGGTCGTTCTTTCGGCGCTTTCCGGCACGATCCTGCGGATATATCAAGGCATGTTCCCGCTCACCAGGGCGTTATTCCAGCCTTGGTTGAAGAGAAATCAGAGCCGAAGCAGCAGCCTGTATGGACCGTTGCAGGCCAAGCGGCGCGAGTATTTATTTCTCATGTCCCACGGCGTGCGCCTGGTAAATTCCGGCGGGGAGGAACGCGCGGAGCCTGTCACCGACGAGGAACGAGATAGCATTGCCAACCAACTGAAAGCCGAAATTCAAAACCTTCACGAAGGCTTCGAAATGAATTCCAACGTTCGCGAAGTGCCTGTAGATGTGGCCCACGTTGGCTCGACAAATCTGGCAAACACCCTCGCGGTCGCCGAGGAATATCCTTTTGAGCGCTACGGCATGGACACCGCGGTCTTCTGGCCGCGATTGTGTGCCGAGCTGGCGCCGGAACGGATGGAATCGATTTCCAACAGCTTCGGCGCCATGAACGGTCTGCTAAACATCTCTTTCCTTAGTTATGTATTTGGTTTTGAGTGTCTGTTGGTGTCGTTGGCCACGAAAGCCGGCTGGATAGCAACCGAGGCTGGTCCACTGGTGCGCCTCAGGTGGCTAATCGTCGCGGCAGTGATCAGCTTTCTCGTCGGAATGGGAAGCTACAGGGCGGCAGTACGTGCGGCGCAATCAGTTGGGAACGATTTGCGGACCGCATTCGATTATCACCGTGGACTTATCCTTGACCAATTCAAGCTGAAATTGCCGGATGACCTTGAACAGGAACGCATCGCCTGGCTGAAGCTGGCTGCGTTTATCAGGCGAGGCGAATCTTTCTATTACCCTTCTGAGTTTCGCAGCAACAGTACGGATAGCGCTGGTTAAGCTGTAGGGGCGGCACTCCGTGGCCGTCCCCTCCGATGCGATTGCTGCGTTGTAAACCGGGAGGGGCGGCCACGGAGTGCCGCCCCTACAAATTTGACTGGCCGTTATTGAATGCGCCGGCCGCCGTGCGTTGCCACGAAATGTTCCGCCACTCGCCAAAGATCATCCATCAACTGTTTCTGCTGGGCCATGCCAACCGCTCCCGTAAACAATGGCACGACGAGCAATAGTCCAACTGCCATTGCGGCTCCCTGTTCGAGCCACTTGCCTCCGCCAACTGATATCTTGAGATTCGGCCCAACCATTTCGATCATAGCTGTTGCAGCCTGGCCCATTCCCAGATAGCTGGTCCAATCCTCTTTTTTGCCCTGGACAACACAAACTGCTCCCTGTTGGATGACCTGGCTAGTGAGTCCTTTGGTAAAAAAGAACTGGCGTATTACTTCCGCCAACTGCTCAGTGTCCGCGCTGGCGATTTCGTAGAGACGACTTTGCAGGCTGCTATTCGCCTGCGGCGGCGGGAAATGTCCCGGACGCTGCGCTACGGATTGCCCCAAAAGCCCATCGCCTCCCTCCGCCAAGTGCTCTAAACGCTGTGCTGCATCTTCAAACTCAGGCTGAACATTGATCACCTCGCGCAACAACTCAGCCCCTTTAGCGCGGTTGTGTACCTGCAACTCGCCCAGGGCACGATTGTATTTCTGGCCCACTTCGGCCAACTGTCGAATGTTAGCGTCATCCTCTAACTCGGAATCCAGGCGCCTCATTTCATCCAGGGCCTGGAGTGCTTTGTAGTAATTCTTTTCGGCACACGACTTTTGTGCCTGATTGTAGAGACGCAGTGCCTTGTCACGACTCTCGCAGACAGCCAGTCGTTCCGCTACGTCCTTGTAACTCGGTACGAAGTAAAGCACGCCTTTGAAGGCCTTCACAGCCTCGGCCCATTCGCCGTGGTCCATGGCGCCAAGACCGTCCTGATACCGTCGTTCCGCTTTGGCGTTCAGCGATTCTTCTGCACCGGTCGCCGACTTGCGAGGAGTGTCGCTCTGCTCACCGGGATTCACCAACTCAAAACGAAACTCCACATCGGCAAGCCGGATGACGTCGCCGTGTTTCAACTTTCGTCTGGTGATTCGGTCGTCGTTGACCCAGGTGCCTCCAGACTTCGCCACATTCTCGACCTCATAAGTGTTTCCGGAACGCCGAAGTATGGCGTGATCACGGGATACATTCTGATCGTGAATGACAACGTCGTTCTTCAGGTCTCGACCGATCTTAATCGAATCAAGCGACAGATACTGTTTTTCGTCCGAGCCCGAGCGCATCAGGGTAGCAGTAGGCTCGATATCGATCGTCCGATGAGTCAGTGGCCCGGTATCTTTGGATTTCTCTATTGCCGCGATACCGCGGGGAGCTGGATGAGGTGCTGTAAGATCGAATTGAAATAGCCGGCCGTCAGGTATTTGCATGAAGAGAATCGGCGTGGCCCATTCGAGACTGTCTTTGTCAGACAGAAAGATCTTGCGTCGTGCTTCAGTTACCGCCGCATCGACCGGCATGTTTAAGGCCAGTGAACGATAAAACGTTTCGGCGATCTCCTGTGCGGCGTGGTCGCTGATCTCAAACTGCATTGCAATGACGGCCGGAATTCCGGAACGCACCAAACCCGCCGCCATGCTCGAGAAAGGCTGGGCTTCGTCACCCTGTGTGCCCAGACACGAATTGAGCACCACCAGACGCAGCCGCGACTTTCCCTGTACCAGCACCCGCAGGCGTTCACTGTCGATGCGCGTAGCCATCCCGTCGGCGTCTTCCATTATCAACACGCCTTCACTTTGTTTCTCATCAAACGCGCCGTGTCCGATGAAGTGCAGGATGTGTGTTTGATTGGAAAGTAATGCGTCGATCAACCTTTCCCACGTGTCTGGCCCCTCGATGAAAGTAACTTCAACCAAACCCTTGTTCACCAGTGGTTGCAGAGCCGCGGTAATCCGGTCCTTTTCGGCTGCAGTGTCCAGCGGCACCTCGTCGCTGGGACTCGCAATTACAACCAATACCCGCATCGGGTGTTCAGCTTTCAAGGGCGCCACTCGCGCGGCGCCTTTGATGTAGCGCACGACCGGACTGCGCGGATTCAAAGCGAGAAACTCATCCTGCAGATAGAGGAACTCCCAGGGCAGATCCCCAACACTGGGGTCCAGCGACAGACGCCAACGAATGCCCTTCCCCTGTTGGTCGGCCTGGCCCTGACACTTGTAGTAGAACTCGCGCACAGGTCCGGAAATCGCCTGCTGAAAGAGAATCGCACCGACCTCCTTCATCTTTTTCACTTCCGGCGCGCTGGAGCTGCGTACCTTCGCAGACGAACGCAGAGCGACCTTGGTGAGCGTGGCGCCAATGAGCGCTTTCTTGTCTTCGTTGAAAGGACTGGTGAAGACTACTTCAGCCTGCCCATCGCCAGACTCGGCGCGGAGAAGGTAAGCATCTCCGGACCTTCGCACAGAAATTTCGAAATCGAGGTAACCAGCTTCGTCGCTCATGGATTAAGCCTCCCGTGTGGGTTAGGAGCGGACAAGATTGCGAAAATTGTACGGGCGGAGGTCTCAGGAAGGCAATGCTCTTATGGATGGTCGGAGTGGTTGGCGACTTCAGTCTACGTGGAAATTTTTAACGAAAGTACGACAATGCAATCCACGAATCACACGAATCTCCACGAAAAAGCCTCGTGTTTCGCGAGGTTTAGTGTGGTTCGTGGATCGCTAACTGACCCCATCAAAGAAGAAGCACTCAAAATGACCCACAACCATCATCCTAAGGTCGGGTCAAATTTCGGAACCCGCCACAGAGAAACCTCGTTTTCTAGTATGTATGACGCATTCACGCCACCCTGGCAGGCCGACAACGCAACGACGCATTAGTCTGTCGCATCCAAGAGTAGTTGTGAAAAAGTTATCCCTTGCAGGTTTTCTGCTGATCACATTCCTTATCCTCGGTAGTGTCACAGGCTTCAACGCCGCAGCGGGGGACGTTGCGGAAAAAATCGCCAACCGTCTGGTCTTGTATGTCCACATGGCCCAGCTCTACACGGAAGAGCCTGATCAAAAACTGGCGATGCCAGTAAAGGACGTTCTCAAGGATCAGGTGGCCAACACATGGCACGCGCCACGGGGAACAGATCGACTCCACGAAGGCCAGGACATTTTTGCACCGCGCGGCACGCCGATTCTTTCCGCGACCGAAGGCTATATCCTGAGGATTGGTGAAAATACTTTGGGCGGACAAACGATTTCGGTAGTTGGTGCGGGCGGAAGGGTTTACTACTACGCACATCTGGATTCCTACGCCCCTCGCATAGAAGAAGGCGACTACGTCACCACCAGGACGGTCCTGGGGTATGTTGGCACAACCGGGAATGCCGCAGGCACGCCACCTCATCTTCATTTCGGTGTTTATGCGACGAGTGGTCCCGTGAATCCGTTGCCGCTACTTAGTGACCGGCCTCAAGAGAAGAAGCAAGTCGAAGCCGCGCGCACAGTCAGAACCCGCAATCGCGTGGTCACGAATTAATCGCGTGATGGCGCATCAATGTCCGGACATGCTTCACTTGAGCGGCCTTGCGAAGTAGCCGGGTCGGTGACGGAGTTGGACTTTTTCTTTTTGCAATTGTGGATTGGTAAGCCAGAGCTGCATCTGGCGATAAGAGCCGTCCCGGTTTTTGTTTGAGGACGAGTAGGTGACCAAATACTGCGAACGAAGTTCCTGTTCGATCTCAGAAAACGCATTCCTCAAGTCGGTATCTTTTTTCGGAAAGAACGCCCGGCCGCCTGTCGCTTCTGACAGGTTTTCGAGAGCATTCTTGTCGACGCCTTCGTGCTTACTATCGCCAATGCCGATCGTGTAGATAATCGTCTCATCGGCAAGTGCACTCTTTATTGCTTCCTGCATGTTAAACCGGCTGCTCGTGTCCCAGCCGTCGGTCAACAAAATTACTGCGCGGCGCTTTTCGTTCAGGCTTAGCTTTCCCGTCTTTCGCGTAAGTACTTCGCTCACAGTTAGAAATATAGCTTCCCAGATAGCACTGCTGCCATCAGGTGGTGGCCGCCGCAGACCGGGCCTGGAGGCGACACCGCTGATTGGGCGACCAGACCCGGGGTAATTGGGCAGGGCCACATCGACGCGATCGAGAGCCTTATGGAGACTGAGCACATCACGAGTCAGGTCCTGTTCGAGAAACGTTGATCCTGTGAAAGCAACAATCGCAGCCTGGTCCTTGCTGGATTTGATTACCGTCTCAATGAAGGTGCGCGCGGCTGCCTTCTCCTGTGGCAGCATTTTTTCTTCGGATGCACTGACGTTGATCAGGATAGCGATGGAAAGAGGCCGGTCTGTCTCGCGCTGAAACGTAACTATTTGTTGAAGTGCGTTGTCCTCGGTCAGCCGAAGGTCCTTCTCCTCCAGCGTGGTAAGGAATCGATTATTTTTGTCTTTCGCAGTGAATAATAGACTGATCAAATCGGTATCGACGCGGATGACATCATCCACCTGTTCTGACGGCGTTTGAGCGACAGCGGATTGAACGAAGATGCAACAGAGCGTCGCGAGGATTAGCAGCAATGATGTAAACCGGAATTTCATTTGTTAGGTTGCGACGGGACGGTACTCTGGAGAGCTTAGGTTTAGATATCGACGCGCTGCTTCGGTCGGGCTACTGCCGGCATTACTTCAGGGCCTTTATGTTTGTCGGCTTCAGAAACAGTGAGTCGGGGAGCGGCTGGTTGTATTCAATTGACTCGTAATTGATGCGGCTTGTTTGCGTACCGTTAATGAAGTGGTCGATCACAAAGGGTGCTGTTACGCCGGCCACGGTAATAGGTTTGGCCAGGCGATCCTCTTCAGTTATCTCTTCGGTCTCCTCGGAGTCTGGCTTGGCCCTCGTGCGTTTATAAATAACTTTTGCCGGTAAGCCTTCCTTCGCGGCAAACTCATATTCGATCCAAAAACCATTCGGATAAGTGAGACGAATTGTCTCATTGCGACGAGCAAGCCCGGCCTCGCGTCGACCGACGTAAGTCAACGTAGCTCCCTCTTTTTTCCACCAACCCCGAAGGACGTTTTCTACACTGGTCCGCATCGAACGCTTGAACGATTCGATCTGCGGAGCCTTCATATCGCTTAAAGCTTTGGGGCCCCCGTCATAGAACCAGCCAGTTTCTCGATCGTTGGTTTGAATGGTCTTGATGCCGCCGGTTATGAACTCGGTTCGTTCGCGATCCGGAAAGACGATGTAGTCCAGAAACCTGGCCGGAAGTTGAGACATGCCCTGCTGAAAGGACGTGTAAAAACCTCGGCCGACAACGGTTTTAACGTTCAGGTAGTTACCGCCCCCCAGCACTTCAATCGCGCGGGCGATGATCGCTTCAGCCTTTGGATCAGGTGACGCAGGTTGGTTTGGGGTCTCGGGCGTCTGAGCCAGAAGAGCCGCAGGCAGAATAAGGGCGAGCAATAAAACAATTAGACACTTTTGGAGGCTTAACATAATTCTTCAATCGGAGACAATTTGAGTGCGGCGTTAAGGCCGATTTTGGTTGCCAGATCCTAACCCGTGCAAAGCACCCAGAAAGCGTCGTCGAGCCGGCGTACTCCAAATAGTAAACAAAAAGGGCTTCAATAAATAACCTTGAAGCCCTTACTGTCTAACCAAATGCTCGCCCTAAAGCTTGAATTTAGACACCGCGTCTGTGGCAAAGTTGCTTCAGTTCAATTTTGCGTTGGTGCCGGCGACCGGCTTGACGACCGTTTCACCGTCTTCCACATCGACCACAAAACTTGACGACGTCTTCCACATTGCCGTCAGCGGCAGCTTCACCTTCTCATCGATGTGACGCTTCAGGAAGCGCGCCCCATAAGCTGTGTTGTATCCCTTCTCGGTCAACAAATTCAGCGCGGCCTCGGTGACTGTCACTTCTTTACCCTGCCGCTGCATTTGTCGCTGCAACTTGTTCAGGTAAAGTTCGGCAATACTGCGCACCTCATCCATCGTCAACGGCGCAAACACGATGATCTCGTCGATACGATTTCGAAACTCTGGCGAGAAACGCGTTTCCGCAGCTTTCATTACTTCCTTGTTGACGACACGGAAGTCGCCGGGTGTCTTGGTCCCAAAGCCCAACGGCTTTTCAAATCTCTTGAAGCTGTCGGAACCGAGATTGGAAGTCATGACCACGATTGCGTCTGAGAGATAAACTCTCTTGCCACGTCCATCAGTCAACCAGCCTTCGTCAAACGCTTGCAGGAACAGGTTCATCAGATACGGCGACGCTTTTTCAACTTCGTCGAGCAACAAAACGGTATACGGATTCTCACGAAGTTGTTCAGTCAGGATTCCGCCCCGTTCCGATCCGACGATGCCTCTCGGCATGCCGATCAATTTTTCAATGCTAACGGTACCGTCGCTGTACTCGGACATGTCGATGCGGACCATCTTCTCTTCGTCGCCAAACATAAACTCGGCAACGGCCTTCGCGAGCTCCGTCTTGCCAACTCCAGTTGGTCCAAGAAACAGCAATACGCCGTCAGGCTTGTAATGCGACTCTTTAAGAGGTCCCTTATTGAGCCTTAAACGTTGCGCCACAGCCTTAATTGCAGCTTTTTGCCCAATGACCCGTTGCGCCAGCATGGCTTCGGTCATTGAGAACCGATCGCTGGTATCGCGGAAGATCATGTCGGGTGGAATGCGCGACTCCTGCGAAATCACCTCGATCACGTGTTCCGGTTTCACCACCATCGTTTGCGGTTCGTTGATTTCGACCTTGACCGCCGCCGTGTCCAGCCAGCCAATGGCTTTATCCGGCAGGTGAAGATTGCGAATGTACTTCGGCGCCATCTCAAGCGCAGTGTTGATAGCGTCGTCGGAAATTTTTACCGAGTAGTTTCTCTCCAGGCGAGGACGTATTCCGAGAAGAATTTCCCGGGTCTCGCTGATCGAGGGCTCGGCCACTTTCACCAGGCGAAAACGGCGCGCGAGAGCTTCGTCTTCACCGATGTATTCCTTGTATTCCGTAATCGTGGTCGCGCCGATGATTCGCATATCGCCGCGAGCCAAAGCCGACTTAAACATATTGGCGGCATCGGAAGACGTACCCAACGCTGCACCCGCCCCCATAATCGTGTGTGCTTCATCGATAAACAGAATCAGGTTATCGCGTTCTTTCACTTCGTCGATGATGCCCTTGATTCTCTCTTCAAACATTCCGCGCAACATGGTGCCCGCTACGAGGCCGCCCATCTGCAGTTGGACCACATGTGAACCGCGTAAGCGCGCCGGTACTTTCTCCGGCTCTAACTCGATCAACCGGGCCAGCCCCTCTACGACGGCCGTCTTGCCGACGCCCGGCTCTCCGACAAGCATCGGAGAATTTGCGCGCTCGCGGTGACAGAGTATTTCCACCATCTGCTGAATTTCTTTTTCACGGCCAATGGTAGGCGGAATTTTGTCGGCCCGCGCCAGGCGATTTAAAGAAACACCGAAGTGTTTCAGATATGGCGGAAGCTCGAACTTCTTTCGATACTGTTCTTCCTCACGTTCGCGTTTAGATACCTGGGCCTGCACGTTGTCTGCGACCTGATCGGGGTTAGCTCCCATGGTTCTCAACACCTCCAGGAAGAGACCGTCCTGATTCGTGAGCGCTGAAAAAATATCAGTGGCTTCGATTGTCTTGCGGCCCTGCGCTCGTGCGCGCTCCATCGCCCGCTTGAAAAGATCGGTAGTGTCAGGAGAAATCCTGAAACCTTTCCCGATATGTTGCTGCCGGCTGGTGTCCAGCCGTTTATCAATTGCTATTTTGACGACAACCGGATCCAGGGAGAGATCACGCATCGCGGAATTAAACATGTCCGGCTCCTCATGCATGAGGGCCTGCAAAACATGTTCGACCGAAACGAAATTCTGGTCGCGCTGTCGCGACTCGCTCAGCGCGTGCTCGAGTATCCGCTGTCCGCTTTCTCCAAACTTGTCTTTATAAGATCCTAAATCAACCATTTGTAAGACCTATTACTCCTAACAAAAGCGTCGTGCATCATTTCACGACGACAAACCCTGGTACGTTTACAGGGCCGTTTAAAAAACCCAACCCTGTTACCATGGGTTAGATGTGCCGAGCATATTCGCCGTTGCGTTTCAATGCAATAAGAATTCTCCCGGCCCTTTCCTAGCAATTCGTCGGCCAACGACGCGGGCCGCAACCGCCCTTCCCGCACTTCTTATACGCTTCTCGTCGGCGTACTGGACTTAGTAATCGTAATCCTCGCCACCCTGCATCGGCGCGGCCGCCTTCTTTGGTTCAGGTGCATCTGTAACTGCCGCATCCGTGGTCAACATTAATCCGGCGATTGACGCGGCGTTTTGCAAAGCGGTTCGGACGACCTTGGTCGGATCGATAATGCCGGCGGCGGCGAGATCTTCATACTCGCCCGTGGCAGCATTGAATCCCTTGTTGCCCTTTAGCTCTTCGAGTCGTCCGGCAACGACTGCGCCATCGAGTCCCGCATTCTCAGCGATTCGACGCACCGGTTCCTCTAGCGCACGCCTCACGATTCGGATGCCTGTCACTACATCCTCGTCGTCGTCCGTCATTCCATCCAACACTTTCGCCGCACGTAAGAGCGCCACTCCACCGCCGATTACGATGCCCTCTTGCGCGGCAGCTTTTGTGGCATTGAGCGCGTCTTCCACGCGCATCTTGATCTCCTTCATTGCCATCTCAGTTGGCGCACCAACTTTTACGACGGCAACGCCACCTGCCAGCTTGGCCAAACGTTCCTGCAACTTCTCTCGATCATAATCGGAAGTTGTTTCTTCAATTTGCTTTCTGAGCGTTGCTATCCGGCCCTGTATGGTTTTCGGATCGCCACCTCCTTCTACGATCGTGGTGGCGTCTTTGTCGACTATCACACGCTTGGCTGTTCCCAGATCTGACACCTCAACATTCTCGAGTTTGATGCCCAACGCCTCGGTGATGACTTTAGCGCCAGTAAGCGTGGCGAGGTCCTCAAGGATTGCCGTGCGACGATCACCAAACGCCGGTGCCTTCACCGCACACACTTTGATCGTGCCGCGCAGTTTGTTGACTACAAGCGTGGCGAGTGCGTCGCCTTCGATATCTTCGGCGACGATCAGAAGCGGCCGGCCTTTACCCGCTGTCTGCTCCAGGATAGGCAACAGCTCACGCATCGCCGAAATCTTCTTCTCGTGAAGAAGAACCACAGCATCTTCGAGCACACATTCCATCCGGTCGGAGTTCGTGACGAAGTAAGGCGAAAGATAGCCCCGATCAAACTGCATACCTTCCACTATTTCCAGCTCGGTTTGCAGCGTCTTCGATTCTTCAACGGTAACCACTCCATCGCTGCCCACGCGTTCCATTGCTTCCGAGATTAGTTTGCCGATCTCACGGTCGTTGTTGGCCGACACGCTGGCCACGTTCATTAAATCTTCTTTGCTTTTAACCTTCTTTGAGACGCGTTGAAGCTCGGCAACCACGGCTTCGGTTGCTATCTGAATCCCGCGCTGGAGTGACATCGGATTCGCCCCTGCGGTGACGTTCTTTACGCCCGCCCGAAAGATCGCCTGCGCCAACACCGTCGCCGTAGTAGTTCCATCACCGGCAGTGTCGTTGGTCTTTACTGCCACCTCACGAACCATCTGGGCGCCCATGTTTTCGTACTTGTCTTTCAGGTCAATTTCTTTCGCGACGGTGACACCGTCTTTAGTAATGACGGGCGAGCCAAATTTCTTACCCAAAACCACGTTGCGCCCTTTCGGACCCAGCGTCACGCGCACCGCATTCGCAAGCGTGTTCACTCCGCGCAACATTGCGCCACGCGCCTCCTCATGAAACTTCATTTCTTTTGCAGCCACTTAAGTTTCTCCTTCGAGATCACTCAGGATCTCAGTGAACGGACCAATTCAGTCTCTCCAGCTTTCGGTTCTTGAGATTTCAAATTTGAAATCTCAGATCTCAGATCTGGTCAAAATTACTCCACCGCTCGATTAGCCTTCTCCGAATAACGTCCAACCTTCACCCGCGCCGGCCGTAACAACCGATCACCGATCTTGTAACCGCGCGAGTGCTCCGCTAAAACCTTACCTTCATCTTCCGGCTCGACCGGTTCTGTATCGACGGCCTCATGTAGTTCCGGATCAAACTCTTCGCCCACAGACTCAATTGGCTCGACACCAGCGGCCGCCAGCGCATTTTCAAAACTGGTTGCTGTGCGGCGCACCCCCTCCGCCACGTCTTCGGCGGACGCTCCTGACGCAGTCGAATGCTTGGCGCGTTCCAGGTTATCCAACACTGGCAGCAAGGCCGCGATGAAATCTGCTTTTTCGCGAAGGGCTCGTTCGTCGGCGGCCCTGTTCAAACGCTGGCGGGTCTCATCGGTTTCTTTCTGCAACTGTTTGCGCAACTGTTCGAAACGCGAATTGACCTCATGAACTTTTTGCTCCGCTGCTCTAGTGCGCGCCTCCAGCTCCTCCACATAGCTCGGTTTCAAGCTCGGCGGTTCAACCGTGATGTTCGGATCTTCGGTGTCTTCTACCTGGATCCGGCGACGGTCGGTAACCCGAATTTGATCATCCTCATCGCGGGCGCTTCTTTGATTCCTGCCGAAAATATCTCTAGCCATTTTTATTGCTCCCAGTAGGACAGGCACTCGTGCCTATCCGATGTTGCCTTTAGTACGCTCCGATTCCTTCCAAACGACCAGCACAGGAATGTCTGTCCAACTTAAGATACCTTGATCTCAACACGTTGCGCCTTGCGCTCAGACCGTTTTGGCAAATGGACTTCAAGCACACCGTCCTTGTAGTCGGCTTTGATAGCTTTCTGGTCCACCGAGCCAGGGACACTAAACGTCCTGAGGAAGTTGCCCCGGGGGCATTCTTCCCTATGTTGTGTCGTGCGCCCCTCCGGCCGCGAGCCTTTAATAGTTAGCCGGTTTTCGTCAATGCTCACATCAAGCGTCACCCGATCGATGCCCGGCAGGTCCACAGCAACAACATATTCTTCGGCTGCCTCGTAGACGTCGGCTGCTGGACACCAATCGGCCCGCTCAATCTCATCATGTGGATCTGGCTCACTCGCCCTTCGCTGCGTGGCGTCTTCGAATAGTCTATTCATTCGATCTTGCAGCGATACCAGGTCATGCAACGGATTCCATTGTGCCATCGACTCTTCCTTCTATTAGGACAGACGTTCCTATCTGTCTTAAATTAGCGTTCTAACCCGCGGACTCAAGAGGACACTTTTCCTCTTATGGACCAACAGTTCCTTACCCAACCAGCGACAGACTTGAATGTCACGGACTACGCTGCAGCAGCGGCAGCCTCGACTTTCAGCTCCAGCTTGTCGCCAGCAGCCGACGCTTTCACCATCTGCCCGGGCAGGACTTCGCCACTCAACAATTTCACAGCAAGCGGATTCTGAATCAACGTCTGAATCGCACGCTTTAATGGACGCGCCCCGTAATTAGGATCGTAGCCTTCGCGCGCCAGCAGTTCCCTTGCCGAATCATCCAACGTCAGTTGAATGCCCCTTTCGGCCAGCATATGCCGGAGTCGCTCCAGCTGGACATCGATGATCTTGATGATTTGCTCGCGTGAAAGCTGGTGGAAAATCACGATGTCGTCGATGCGATTCAAAAACTCGGGTTTGAAACTCGCCCGCAGCTCCTGCAAAACCGCATCGCGCACCTGCTCTTCGTCGCCGTCAGCTTCCTGAATCTCGCGAGAGCCCAGATTCGACGTCATGATCAAAACAGTATTCTTGAAGTCGACTGTTCGACCTTTCGCGTCAGTCAAACGACCGTCGTCAAGGATTTGCAGCAAGACGTTGAAAACATCCGGATGCGCTTTCTCGATCTCGTCAAACAGGACCACCGCATACGGACGGCGACGGACCGCTTCAGTTAACTGTCCACCCTCTTCATAACCAACATAACCCGGCGGCGCTCCAATCATGCGGGCCACTGCATGCTTTTCCATGTACTCCGACATGTCGAGACGAATCATTGCTCGTTCATCGTCGAAAAGAAACTCGGCCAGCGCCCGCGCTGTTTCAGTCTTGCCGACTCCAGTTGGACCAAGAAAAATGAAGGAGCCAACCGGCCGATTAGGATCCTGCAAACCCGCGCGCGCGCGCCTTACCGCATCGGCGACTGCCTTTAACGCCTCTTCCTGGCCGATAACACGATTGCTAAGCCGGTCTTCCATGCTGACGAGTTTCTGCATCTCGCCTTCAAGCATTTTGGTGACCGGAATGCCGGTCCATTTCGCTACAACTTCCGCGACGTCTTCTTCATCAACCTCTTCCTTGAGCGTCACGCCATCCTTCTGAAAGTTTGCTAACTTCTCCTGCTCTTCGCCTAGTTTGCGTTCAAGTTCAGGTATTTGTCCGTACTGGATTTCCGAGGCCCGGCCCAGATCGCCGGCGTTACGCGCCTGGTCGAGCTGAAGCCTTAGCTGCTCCAACTCCGCCTTAACTTTGCGCATCCGCTCGATGGCTTCTTTTTCCGACTGCCATTTAGCCTTCATCCCCGAAGACTTTTCGCGCAGGTCAGCAATCCGTTGTTCGATCTCGTGCAGACGCGCTTTGGACTTAGCGTCCTCTTCCCGTTGCAAAGCTTGCCGCTCGATCTCGAGTTGAAGAATCTCGCGTTCGAGTTGATCTATCTCCTGCGGCAATGAATCGATTTCAATTCTGAGTCGAGATGCGGCCTCGTCAATCAGGTCAATGGCTTTGTCCGGCAGAAACCTGTCGGTGATGTAACGGTGTGAAAGCGTCGCTGCAGCGACAATCGCTGAATCCTTTATGCGAACGCCATGATGGACCTCGTAGCGTTCTTTCAATCCCCGCAGAATCGCAATCGTGTCCTCAACTGTAGGCTCACCCACGTATATCTGTTGAAACCTTCGCTCGAGCGCCGCGTCCTTCTCGATGTATTTCTTGTATTCGTTAAGCGTCGTTGCTCCGACGCAACGAAGTTCACCTCGTGCCAGCGCAGGCTTCAACATGTTTGACGCATCGATTGCGCCTTCGGCAGCTCCGGCGCCGACAAGCGTGTGGAGCTCATCGATGAAAAGTATGATCTGGCCCTGGGCGTTCTCGATTTCTTTCAAGACCGCTTTCAGACGATCTTCAAACTCACCCCGATATTTCGCACCGGCCAGCATCGAGCCGAGGTCGAGTCCAACTAATCGCTTGTTCCGAAGCGTTTCCGGCACATCACCTGAGACGATTCGCTGCGCCAAACCTTCGACGATGGCCGTCTTACCTACACCGGGTTCTCCAATCAATACTGGATTGTTTTTAGTCCGACGCGACAGAACCTGAATCGTCCTGCGTATTTCATCGTCACGACCGATCACCGGATCCAGCTTACCTTTCCGTGCCAACTCGGTCAGGTCCCGGGCGTACTTTGAAAGTGCCTGATAATTCTGCTCCGCATTCTGATCGGTAATCTTTGACCCGCCACGCATCTGCTCGATGACCTTCATCAAATCATCGCGCTTCACGCCGTGCTGTCTCAGAATCTTGCCCGCTTCGCCGTCCTTCTCATCAACGATCGCCATAAGCAGATGCTCGGTCGAGTTAAACTCGTCCCCCATCTTGTCAGCTTGCTTTTGCGTCGCCGTGAAGACCTGGCTTAGTCGCGTACTGAAGTATTGCTGGCCGCCTTCAACGCGTGGAAAGCGGCCGATAGCCGCCTGGACGTCGTCGAGTAAGACAGGGATATTGACGGCAAGCTTACCGAGGATCGGGCGCACGATACCCTCCGGTTGCTCCAGCATGGCTGCGAGCAGATGCTCGGGCTCGACCTGCTGATTGTGATTACGCTCGGCGAGTTCAATCGAGGATTGAATCGCTTCCTGTGCTCGCAGAGTAAATTTGTCTAAGCGCATGGTTCTGTAATGTTCTTAAGATGCTTAAGCGGGGTATCAGTATATCCGGCCTTCAGGCACAGTTACCGACCCCCGCTCGCTTCTGCTCTATCCGCTACCTGTTAGCGTGCGGCTGCGGCCTTTTCAGCCTTTTCATTACTTTCAGCCTTCGCCTCGATCGTCTTTCCCGCAGCGGCTCCTTCGCCGCTAACCTGGATGCGTCGAGCTTTAGTTTCTTCGCGTTTCGGCAACGTTACCCGCAGCACTCCATTGCGATATTCCGCTGTTGCACCTTCTGCGGAGACAGTGTGGGGCAACGTGAAGGAGCGAGTAAACGAGCCGTAAGAACGTTCGACTCGATGATAATTATCGGAGTCGTCCTTCTTCTCAAACTGGCGCTCACCGCGAAGGGTGATGACATTGTTCTCAACAGTCAGTTCGAAGTCTTCCCGGTTCATTCCCGGCAGCTCTGCTTCCAACACGATCTGGTCTTTGTTTTCGTAGATGTCGACGCTTGGGTTCCAGGCGCCCCTTCCGATTCCTTCTTCACCGAAGCCTCGGGTAAGGTTCGTGGAAAAGAGCCGGTTAACTTCTTCCTGAAGAGTACGCAAATCTCGAAACGGGTCATAACGCACAATACTCATTTTTTCTTTTCCTCCTTATTTACTTCACGCCGTACAGCCTCATGAACCGAAAACCACTTTGAGGCGTGAGCGCGTGAGAATAATAATATTTGAGTCTTCGCTTGTCAAGTTTGCCCTGGGGTGAAAAAGTCTAACAAAATTGGGTCGTTTAGTGACTCGGGTGCGGGTTATCTGTGCCGAAGGGGGTAGCTATTTAAGCCCGAAGAAGCGTTTGATCGACGAAAGAATGCCTGCGCTCTCGTCATCGCCGGCGCCCATGTCCTCATGACTTGCAGCCAGTCCCTGGCGTCGTTCAGCGATGATGTGACTGAGCGATTCGACGAGGTCAGGATTAGCGTCAAAAATTCGTTTCATGGCGTCGTGGCCAATCTCCAGGACCTCTGTTTCCTCGACGGCGACGATGCTTGCCGTTCGGGGCTCGCCGGTGAAGAGCGCCATCTCGCCGAAGAACGCTCCCTCGTTAAGGGTTGCTACCGTATGCAGCCGGCCGTTCTCGCTTATCTGAACGCTAACTCGTCCATTGTGCACGACAAACATCGACGATCCTGGGTCGCCGGCGCGAATGACGATCTCGTCAGGCATGAAGATGTGACTGCTGGCAGCCTGAGCCAACATCGTGGTCTCTTCTAGTGATAGCGGTGAAAAGATATCGACCGCGGAAAGCCGATCGATGATCGCGCCCTCTTTCCCTTCCCGAATACCGGTCTTCGACGATCGCTCCACATATAGCGTGCGAGTGGGATACGCGAAACCAAGTCCCGCACGGCGGAACGCATACCAGATGCGTTCGCGGACCAGGGCATCGGTGTCGTTATACTTTGCGTAATCGTCGAGCCAGTATTTCACTTCATAGTCGACGCCGTGGTCGCCCAGGTTTCTGATTCGAACTATGGGAGTGATCTTTTGGGACACATTGTCAGCTTCACGGACTGCTTCCCGAACGACGTGAATCGTTTTTACAGGCGAATCAGAATAGAGTGTGTTGAAAAACACCAGACGTGCATTCAGGTTATCGCGAGGGCAAACCTCAAGCTCTTCCCTCGCGGCGTTACTGTTACTCACAAGAACAACGTGATTTGCGAAAGTCCTAATTTTGACGGCGCGCCAGCTGATTTCCTCAACTACGCCAGTGTGCCTCTGGGCTCCGACCGTAATCACGTCGCCCACCTGAAACGGCCTATCTGCTTGAAGTGAAATACCAGCGAAGAAATTGCCGAGGGTATCTTGCAAAGCAAGACCGAGGATGACGCCAAAGATCGCTGAGGTCGTGAAAAGTGCGCCGAGGTTAATGCCGGGGAAGATGAGAGTAAATATCAGAAAGAAGAGTGCAGTGAACGCGATGATCGAAAAGATATTCCGCACCAGCGTTGGCGCCTCGAATCCACGCCGCAACCGAAACCCAAGGCGGAAAATCAGCGAGCTGAGCGCGCGCACAAAAAGGTAGGCGAGCACCGCCCAGAGAAACAGACGTACAGCGTTCAAGATCGCTGCCGCAGCCTTTTCCGGTTGCGCAGCAACTTCCGGAGACAGCATCCAGCGTACTTGTGTAGTTAGCCAATTGCGGAGGGGCTCATCAAAATGGATCGCTAGATACAGAGCCAGCACCACTAGGGCAGTGGCGACAAAAAAGACGGCAAACTTTTGTTTAGTGTAGGTGCTTTTCACGTTGCGGAGCTGAACGCCAAGGCGGCTCAAACTCACGGAGTTGGAATCCCAGGGTCCTATCTTTTATCACTGATTCGAAAGCTTGGCGAGAAGGATTGGACACTGACGCGACTTTGTAGGGGCGCACTCCGTGGCCGCCCCCGGGTTATGCTCACAGGTTCCAATATGGTCTGAGAACCTCCGCACAACGGGGGGTGGCCGCGGAGTGCCACCCCTACGACCTGACCAGGAGATCGGGGAAGAGAGTTGTTACCATCAGCAGCAACGAAAGTGCCGTGACAATAATTACGGTGGCCCAGGCAGCGAAATTGTAGAAGGGTCCGTTTACGTATGGGCCCATCAAGTCGCGATCGTTGACCAGACGTAGAACCGCGAAAAGGATTACGGGTAAAAGGACACCGTTGATGACCTGTGTTACCAGTAGCACTTTGATTAGCGGCAGGTGAGGAATTACTGCGATGGCCGCGCCGGTGGCGACTAGAAACGTGAAGATGCCGATAAAAATCGGGGCCTCACGGAAGCTTCTTGATACTCCCTTTTCAAAACCGAGTGCTTCGCTGATCGAGTATGCGGTCGCCAAAGGCAAAACGCCGGCAGCCAGCATGGAAGCGCCAAACAAACCAACTGCAAAGAGCGTCTCCGCGTAAACACCAGCAAGGGGCCGTAGAGCGCGCGCTGCATCGGCTGCACTCTCAATGTGTAGCCCGTGCTTGTGAAGCGTAGCGGCCGTTGACACAACGATAAAGAAGACGACCAACATTGCGAGCATCGTGCCGACCCAGACGTCCATTCTCGTTCTGCCGTAGTCTTCCGGAGTGACACCTTTCTCCACCACCGACGACTGCACGTAAACCTGCATATAAGGAGAGATGGTGGTTCCCACGACCGCCACAATTGTAAACAGGTAGGCGTAGTCGAGCGTGAAGCTTGGCATCGCGAGCCCTGTGGCCACAGCCTTCCAATCCGGCTTTGCCAGGAAAGCCGAAACGATGTAACTGAGAAAAACCAGAGACATCAACAGGAATGCACGCTCGACGCGTTGGTATGAACTCTTCACCACCAGCCACCAGATCGCCATCGCCGCTAACGGAACAGATACAAAACGTGACACGCCGAAGAGTTCAGTGGCCGCCGCTATGCCGACGAACTCTGAAACCGTTACGCCGCCATTGGCGATCAGGAGCGCAAGCATCACGACCGCAGTCCAGCGCACGCCGAAGCGTTCGCGAATGAGGTCCGCGAGACCTTTGCCAGTGACGGCGCCCATACGTGCGCACATCTCCTGCACTAACCCGAGGCTGATTGTGATGGGGATAAGGATCCAGAGAAGGCGGTAACCGTGTTCTGCTCCCACGGAAGCAAAGGTTGCAATTCCACCAGCGTCATTGCCGGCACTCGCGGCGATCATTCCCGGACCGAGAATGGCGAGGTAGCCCAGAAGCCTACGGCGTCGCGAAAGGGTATCGCGCACACTTCGACCACCACGCTGCAGCAAGCGTCGGCCGCGAAGTCTTACCGCTTCTCGTGATGCCTGCACTTGGAGGTTCTCCGTCGGTCATAACGCTTCCATTAGGTTTATCGCACTAAAGGCCTGCCCGCCGATGTAGTCAGTACTACCTCGCGGTAGCGGGTGGGTCTGTCACATTGCCGATTGCCGATTGCCGATTGCCGATTGGCTTTCTGAGTAAACGTTAATCGGCGATCGAAAATTGGCAATTGCATGACCCACCCGCTACCGCGAGGTGGTACTGACCTCATAACACCCTGCGTGTTAGCCAATAAACTTTGGCAACCGCTGCCGCCAGTCCTTTGGCAGCAAGATTTCCATCGCATCGTCTACTGTGATGATGCCAAGAATATCTCCCGTTTCGTCCATCACAGGCAAGGCAAGCAGATTGTATTCGGCGATCCTTTGCGCCACCTCTTTTGCCGGTTCATCCGCAGTCGCCATTTGAAATTCCGTGCGCATCACTTCCTCGAGGGGCACCGAAGGATCGGCTAGAATTAAACTACGAAGAGCGATAACGCCCACCATCTTCCATGAACCCTCATGCTCTACCACGTAAAGGTAGTAGATCATGTTTGGCGTCTCTGCCATCTCACGCAAACGCGCGAGCGCTTCACCCACGGTCAGTTCTCTTGGAAGCGTGACAAACTCGGTGGTCATCAGACCGCCGGCGGTGTCATCTTCATAAGGCAGCAGCTCGGCAACGTCAGCCTGCTCCTGGTCGTCCATCAGCCCGAGTAGCTCTTCAGCTTTCTCCTCGGGCAGATCACCCAGCACGTCTGCAGCTTCATCTGGCGACATCCATTCGAGTATGTCCGCAGCTCGCTCTTCGTCCATGTCTCCGATGATGCGCACCTGCCGCTCAGACGGCATTTCCTCGAGAGTCTCCGCAGCGGTTTCATCATCCAGCGATTCGACGACTTCAGAGCCGTGATGATACGAAAGCGCTTCAGCGAGCCGGGCGATTTCCACCGGATGTAGACGTGCGAGCTTGTCGCTTGACGACTTAAGCTGAACGGTCGCTGCGTCTGTCGCGAGATAACCGACGTCGGCCCAGTCCAGCACTTCAACCGGTTTGCGAGTGCCTACAAAACCTGACGGCGCAAGTCTTCTCCAGAGGCCTTGCAGGCTAACGTCTGCCCCGGTCACTCGCCAGTCCCCGGCGGCTTCGATTAACTGCACATCGTTAACCCGCACAACGCGTTTACCGTCCACGTCGATCAACTGCTTATCGAGGACGTCGCGGGCCAACAGGACTTCGCCTTCGCGACGCACGAATGGACGCAAATTAAGTTTGTCAGAATTGAGCCTCACGCCGTGTCCGTTAAGTTCCGTTATGCGCCAACGCGAAAGAAAAAAATCCCGGCGACCAAAGCGCGCGACGAGGCCTGTGACTGGAGGATGATCGTGCTCACCCAGACGCACGATTACGTCCTTGATGGTGGCCACACGCTCACCTTCAAGGTCGCGGATGGGCCGACCCAATACTTGAGACAGGTAAAGCATTATTTAAACCTGCGGGCTTTAAACTTTCGCGCGGAATAATAACATGAGGTAAAGCGCCCCTACAGAACCGAGAGCGGTAGCGCCGGATGCAAAAGGCGGCTTTGCGTCACGGAGAGTCGTAATATCATCATCTGACAGAGTGGCCTCCAGGATCCGGCGCTACCGCGCTCGGTTCTGTACTACACTAACGTCGCGACGATTGATGTGTCGCAATCTATCCATCGACAGTTCAAGTGCACGATCATAGCCCGAGTAAAGATCGTTACGGTCAATCAATACTGTCGTATCAGGCTTGATGCCGTTCCTCTCCAGGCGCACGCCTGCAGCCGTCTGGTAATCCATTTCGCTGATGTCCAGCAGGCCGCCGTCAGGTAATTCGTGGCGAGTGCGGATGGCCAGAACGCATCCGCAGGTGGGGGTGCCGATGATCGTGGCGCGACTGGACGATTTAAGCCCGGCGATGAAAATTTCGGCCGCGCTCGATGTTCGGTCGCTCGACAACACTATCAGGGGGACCTTTGTTTGCGCGAGCCGATCAGGAATCAAAGCTGACTTGCGGCGCGTGATGAGTCCGAAAGACGTTCCTGAGCGATCAATAAATCGGCCCAGGCTGAATCCTGATCCGAGAAATACTGAGGCAACATCAGTCATCGCCTCCGCGTCACCACCGCCGTTGCTTCGCAGGTCAAGGACGATACCCCGAACGTTCGTAAATTTTTCCCGGAGCGCAAGCACGAAGTCATAGGAAATCTCACGCGTGAACGCGTCCATCTCAACTATTGCGAAGTCGCTCTCACGCCGCACTCGCAAGCCAAGTTCACGCTGTCGCCAGTAGCGCTTGAATTGAGCAGTCCTGCTCTTTCCGTCTTTTCCTTTCCAGCGAACTTCGACTAAACCCTCAGGGGGGCCATCCACGAGGCCGCCGAAAGCACGAGCGCGCTGCGGTGGACCGGCGGCGATTCCGTCGTTCAGCCGTTTTTGGATCAGAGAAAGAGCGGGCTGATCATTTACCGCCTCAATAATATCTCCTGGCACGATGCCGGCGCGGTGTGGAGCGGATCCGCGCTCTACCTGAACGACGGTAGGGAGCGAGGCAATTTCTTTTACGCTCAAGCCGATGGTCACAAATCGTGGCCGCCACCAATCGAACTTTTCCGCCGGCGCAAACACGCGAGTGTGAGGATCTCCAAGTGAACTGATCATTCGCCGCAACACTGCGTATAGCTCTGGTCCCGAATTAGTTTCGGCAGCGAGCGTTCTAAATTTTGATCTTTGAGCGTCCCAAGTCAGGCCCGGTGGCAGCCCACTAAATCCCTGATCGTAGTAACGCTCACTGATCGTGGACCAGGCATCATCGAATACCGCCATGCGCCCTTCGTGAGTTGTCGTGGAAAGGGCTGTCGCGTCGGATGCTGCGCGGGACGCAACGAATGTCTCGGGACCAGCCTCAACAAACAGGAGTGCAATGATCCCGGCAAGCAGTACGGTTTTAAAGGTCGCATTCCCGCGACTTTTCAGTTTGCTTCCCCTGTCTCTCTTCAAGTTCTCTCCTTGAGAATTACAGATTATCCACGAAACGAGACGAACCAACACGAATGCCATTAGTGTAATTTGGTGTGTTTAGTAAATCGTAATTCTGAGTACCGCCGGCCCTGACCTAAGGGCACGGATTCTTAATTACTTTGCTGGTTTACGAAAGTTATAGCGGAGCAAAACGCGAAGCGGTACCGCTACGCCATTACGCATCGCTGGAAAAAAGTTTATTCGCTTCACGGTTTCCACCGTGGACTCATCCAATCCAAAACCTGCCCATCGCACAATTTCAACACGCGTCACGTCACCTTTCAGATCAATATCCGCGAGCACATCGACTGTCGCCTCAGCCTCGGCTTCCGCAGCGCTATCAGGATAGGGAGGCACCAGGCGTCGAAAGGGACGCGGCAGTCGTAAGCCATCCTGTTCTGCTTTTTTTTCATCGTCCGGGGCCGCTTCGATAACGGGAGTTTGACGATCGAACGCAACCGCGCGTTCGCTTCGTTCATCTTCGTGCGCGCGTCGAATTGCAACCCTGATCTGGTGTCGCAAGAGAGGAGACGTCACTTCCGAAAGGAGCGATTGTTCTGCAGCGTCGGGCATGTTGGCTCGAAAATTGGGCCGCTGCCAGAAAACAAGCTTTCCGGTTCGCGCACTAACTACGAAGATAGAGGCGTAGGATTCATAATAATCCTGACCTGTCGAGGGCGACCGTCGCAGCGTTTGTGCGTCTCCTACGACAAAGAAGTCGGCTCCAAGGACAGCGCCCACCTCACGTGCTTCAGCAAGTGGCAGATTCAAAGAACCACTGTATCCTAAGCCCTGGGCCGCGGCTCTCGCCTGATCCTGATCTATCAGCACGAAACCAGTTTCGAGTTTCAGGTGGGCCGCCAGTTTCTCGGAGGCCGGCCGTGCCAGATATGTTTTACCGAAATCCAGGACGGCAATTCTCAGGGTTGGAGGGCTGGTCTGATCGCTTGCCTCGGCGTCAAACCCTGAAAGGACCAACCCACAAACTGCTACCAAAACTATGAGACGTATTTTAAAAAGCACGGCGCAAGTCACCGGTTCACGGATCTATTATTAAGGATGAAGTGGGAGGAGACTTTGTTGCCAGTAAGTTCCGAAACGCCGTCAGCTTCTCTTCCAAAGCTTCTGCGATGGCACGCGCAGCGCTCGATTAAACTTACTTGATGCGTTTTCCCAGGCGATGACAGCCGTCAATTCCACCAGAGCATCGTCGTTGTAAAACTTTCGCACCCGTGCAAACAGTTCATCGTCGACTTCACGACTGGTAATCGTCATGTTGTCAGCGAACTCGAGGGCCACACGTTCCCTCTCGTTGTAATGTTCACTGACAACATAGTTGGGCAGATCAACAATCTTCTCGTCAGGAACACCAAGCCGACTGCACACGGCAGCGTTGATGTCCTGTCAAAACTCACAGCCGTTGAGCGAAGCAACGCGTCGATTAATTAGAGCTCGCAGATCCGCATCTAACAGTCCCGACGCATCTATTCCCGTCCACATCGCGCGCGCGCCGCGGAAAATTGAAGGGCGACGAGCGTAAATCAGGTGGTTGAGAAGCGGAGCGCCCCACGCTTTCGTCTGAGCATCAAGCACATTTTTGATGTACGGCTCCGCCTCTTCGATATTTACGTCTGGTACTCGCGCCATCGACTCTTCAGTCTCCTAAACGATTCGTTACTTTACAACCATCGCGCTTCGACCCCGCGGCGTCGCGTCGTGATAAAGCTCATAAACTTCTGTCTTCACTTCTGCCGGGAAGCACACGCGGTGCAATTCGTATCCGCGTTGCAAACCGCGCACAACATCACTCACTTCGCTTATCTCCCGGATCACGGGCCGGGCGTAGCCATCTTCAACATAAATTAAACTCTTGGGTTCCACACCGGCTGCAGTGTAGTAGTTGTAATAAGGCACGTCGCTCGCTCGATCCTCGATAAAGTAATACTCAGGATCATATCCCGCATTCTTGACGCGTTCGCGCGCCTCTTCCAGGAACTGCGGCCGCTCGTCAACCGGCATGTCCAGGTCGATCGCTTTGAAAAGACGCCGGTGCGTAAAACGACGACTGAGGTCGCCGAGGATCTGGTCATCCGATCGCTGCCATTGCTTGACGTGGAAGAGAACGTCGGAGTCATCGACTTCAAGGTGCTCATGAATAGTTAACTGTTTTCTTCGCAAGACCTTTTCGAACGCAGTATCAGGCCCATACCAGAGAGGCTTTCCCGACTCGAGTAGAGTAAGCGCCCGGCGAAGTATTGATCGCAAGACCGCCTCAGCCGAACGAAGCGTCCGGTGAAAGTAAACTTGGCGGAACATGTAGTAGCGAGCCTGCAGGTATTCCTCTACCGCGTACAGCCCGCGAGCGTTCACGTAGATTCGATCATTCTCTTCGTCGATCGAAAGCGCGTTGATAATCCATTCGAGATCGTAAATTCCATACTTTGCGCCGGTCATCAATGAGTCGCGCAGCAGGTAGTCCATGCGATCTACGTCAAGTTGTGAAGAGACCAGTTGGGCCAGGGCGGCTGGTTGAAACTTGCCTTCAATAATGGCCGCCACTTTCCCCGGCAGCTCCGGTGAATATGAGTAAAGCTCGTTTCCGATCTCGGTGTCGCGACTTAACACTACTTCGACGGTGCACTTTTCATGGTGAAATCCGAGCACCTTTTCCATCACATGCGAAAAAGATCCATGGCCCACGTCGTGTAGCAAAGCGGCGGCTCGAACGGCGGCACGATCGTTAACACTGATTTGATGTTTCTCACTTAGTCGATCGAGGACGCGGCTCATCAGGTGAAACGCTCCCAGTGAGTGAGTAAACCTCGAGTGTTCAGCGCCTTGATAAGTATAGAGGCCGAGGCCCAGCTGCTTTATGCGGCGCAACCTCTGAAACTCCGGCGTGTCGATCAGACGCATCATCAACGCGCCTTCGTCCGTGTCGGTGCGAAGGCGAATAATGTTGTGGACTGGATCGCGGTAGATGCGTTCTGTCATTTGCTGGGGTTCTTTGTGCGGGAGTTTATCACGAGGCTACCAGTGAGTTAGTCAAATAACACTTCCGTTTGCTCCGGGTTCAATCTCCCGCGCTTGATTGCAGTCTGCCAGGTCGCTAACCCGGTACGAGGATGAGCAGCTTCGTCAACTCAAGTGGCGATGTTAATCGTTGGTCAAAGAAAGCAACCCATGATGAGGATGGCCCCCCGGGATTCGCTCGCCAATCGGTTGGGGAAAACCCTGTATTGTGTTTAAGTTACAAAAATGTGTGATGGGCCAGCGGCGGTTGTGATTTATGGATAGTTCCCATTTTTTTGGATCGGATTTCCAGCATTTTGCCGCCTGTGACGGTGGCTAAGTGTTGACAGTTCGTGCCTTTATTCAAATAGCCGCTCTGGGCATAAGACTTGCAAAATTGGCCGTCAGAATATGCGCTTTTTTCCAGAATCAATTTACGATTACGGCTGGGCTGCCCTTTCTGGAGCGCTTCGGCACCCCCGATCTGGGGTAAAAATGCCCGGCCTTGCAACAGGAATCACACAACAGAAAGGATCTTTTAGCATGAAAAACAGCATGCGATTTATTGCCCTGGCGCTGTTTGTTCTGTGCTTTACGTTTACCGCGTTTGCACAAACACAGACGACAGGTTCAATTGAGGGGCAGGTTAGCGACCCCGACGGAAAGGTTGTTCCGAATGCCACGGTCACAGTTTCAGGCGCAAACCTGATCAGTGCCCAGACGGTTCAGTCGGACGATCAGGGACGCTTTCGCGTTCTTAATCTTCCGCCCGGACGCTACACCGTCACAGTCGCCGCAATTGCAGGCTTTGCAGAAACGGTCAGAAGTGACGTCGAGGTCAACCTCTCAAAAACGTCAACGGCTGACGTTCAGGTAAGACTTGCCGGCACGACTGCAGAGGTCACGATTACTGACACGTCCGGCGCCTCGGTTGATGTCAACTCAAACACGACTGGCACCAACGTCTCAAATGAGCAGTTTAATAACCTGCCGACTCAGCGCACAGTCCAGTCGCTTTATACGATTGCGCCTAGTGTCTCTCGTTCAGGTCTGCGCGACGCCTCAGGTCGTGATCGCGACCCATCGGTCGGCGGTTCATCTGGTCCTGAAAACAACTACATTCTGGATGGTGTGAACACCACCGACCCGGCTTTTGGCGGATCTGGCGCCAACCTTCCGTTCGAGTTTGTCCAGGAAGTTGAAATTAAGACCGGCGCATATGGCGCTGAGTATGGCAAGAGCACCGGCGGTATCTTCAATGTCATCACCAAGAGCGGTGGCAACGAATTCCACGGCGATGTGTTCGGATACTTCAGCACCAAGGGCCTGGTTCGTGAAACCAAGAATTTCCCGTTCACGGGCGCTGCCCCGAACGGCTTCTCTGAAGTTGACGCAGGTGTCGACATTGGTGGACCAATTGCAAAAGATAAGCTTTGGTTCTTCGGCGCCTTCAATCCCCAGCGGAGGAAGAATTCCTTCCTGACCCAGACCTTCCGCCAGGAAGTGGAGAATGAGATCACCACGCCGTTTTATTCCGGCAAGCTGACCTGGGGAATTAACCAGAACCACACGTTTACCGCGTCGACCTTTGCTGACTTTACCAAGCAAAAAGGTTTTCTGTTCGGCAATTCCGGCTTTGGTACGGATCCGAACAGCTTTAGGGGCACGATCGAAACCGGCGGGCACAATTACGCAGCCCGTTTGAACTCTTCAATCAGCCCGACGATGACTGGCGAGTTTGCTTTTGGTCTCCACCTCCAACGCGCCAACACCATTCCCGATGCAGCGGTCGCGGGTACCTCCTTAGTGATCGACAACTTTGGTATCCTTCGCGGCGGAGCGGCCGTGGGAGTGACCGATACAAACCGTTTCCTCAATGCCGACCCAACAAATCTGCGGCTTGCCTTTGTTGACGGCCGTGGCGGTAGGGTCGAGCGCAATCTGGTTCGACAGGGCTTTGGTCTAGTTTCGGATCAGGAACGCAATCGCTGGGAAATCCAGGCGAGAATGCAGAATATCTTTGGACCGCATACCTTGAAGTATGGTTTCGAGTACAACGATAACATGTACAAGATCGTAACGCGTTCCAGCGGCCCGGGCAGGACTTTCGGCGACCCACTGAATCAGGAAATTCTGGATTCAAACGGAAACCCCGTAACACCTGACCACCGGGCGACCAACATGCCAGGCGGCATCCGTGTTACCAACAACTTTGGTGTTTGTATCGCCGTCAGCGCCACAGCAGTGCAGTGCCCCTCGGCTGCGTTGACCACGCGTCTGGCGTCAGCAGTGGCTCAAGGAGTAGGTCCTACCGGTATCACCACTGTGACTACGGTAGCTCTTACCCCGGCGCAATTGGCAGCGACCACCAACCCGATACTTGTTCTTTCCAGCGTCCGTGTTCGCGACTTCTTCCTGAACACTGGCAACGATTCCACGAGTACGCGGGTCCAGAGCTTCTACGTTCAGGATGACTACAAGATCAACCGTAACATCCAGCTCAATCTCGGTATGCGCTGGGATTTCCAGCAGGCTTACGGAACGACTTCGTCTTACATTAAGTTGAACAACTTCTGGCACAACCTGCAGCCTCGCGCCGGTTTCATCTACGATTTCACAGGTCAAGGCAAAGGCAAGTTTTTCGTCAACTTTGCTCGTTTCCTGGAAACCCCACTTCCTCTTGATATCAACGTAAGAGCGGGTGGAGATGAAATCCAGCTCGACAAACACGCGAATGTCAACATGCTGAATGCTCCAGTCGGCACGACCATTTTCCAGGGTTCGGCGGTGGGTCTTGGCTGCCTCGGCTGCCACTCCACTCCTCCGGATCCGGGTCTAAGGCCGCAAACAGTGGACGAGTACACTGCCGGCATCGAGTTTGAGGTCGTCAAGGATCTCGCAATCGGCTTCCGTGGCATTTATCGGAATCAGGGAAATGTCATCGAAGACGGATCGTTCGACGATGGCACGACCTACTTCCTGTTTAACCCCGGCCGTCGTGGCGGTGGTGAAACGACGGAAGACCTGGCTTGCACCGGATCAGGCGGCGCACCCGTTGCGCAGTGCTTCGGATTTGCACGTCGCTACTACCGCGCTCTTGAGTTCACCGCAACGAAGCGTTTCACGAACAACTATCAGTTCATCGCTTCTTATGTGTACTCAAGCCTGATCGGTAACTACGAAGGTCTGTTCCGAAACGACAACGGACAGTCTGACCCGAACATCACTTCGCTGTTCGACCTGGTCAGCTTGCTGGATGGCTTGTACGGTCGTTTACCTAATGACCGCCCACACCAGTTGAAGTTTGACGGTAGCTATCGCTGGCCGTTCAAGCTGATGACGGGTGTTTCATTCCGCGCACAGTCTGGTATTCCCTTCAATGAGCTGATTCCACATCCGCTCTACGGTAACAACGAAGGATTTGGTAGACCGCGTGGAACGGCAATCGTGCCGGCGCCAAACACGGCGATTGACATCGCTGGTTTCCCGAACACGGTTGACAGCATCGGCAGCGTCCGCACGCCTACGACCTGGAACCTGGACATGAACGCTTACTACCCAATTCAGTTTGGTGAAACTAAGCAATTACGTCTCCAGGTTGACTGGTTCAACGTCTTCAATAACCAGCGCGCAATTCGTCTGGATGAGACGTTCTCCATCAACAGTGGAATTCCGGGCGTCGCGAATATCGCGGCGAATCGTTTCCCGAATCCGTTCTACGGACGCGGAACGATCTTCCAATTCCCGTCATCCCTGCGACTGGGTGTGAAATTCCAGTTCTAACTTGATTGCTTCAAATGCCTCCGCGTTAGCGGAGGCATGAAGCTTTTTGCTGGAGGAGCGCCCATAAAGCGCTTCTCCTTTTTTTTAATGTTATTCTTAGCAACACGCAGCGCTTTCAACCGAGTGTCGGACCCTAACCTTCCAGAGTTTTCGGGAAAGGAGTTGCAGATGTCCCGTGAAGGAACGCCAAAAGGCCCTAATGTCAATCGCTACTGCCTTCATTTCTTATTGTTAATTCTCTTCGCCTCGTTCCCCACCACCGTCTTTCCTCAGGGAGGTATAGAAACTACCGGAACTGGCGGGCAGAATAAGGTGCAGGGACGAATATATTTCCCGTCGGGACGACGCTCGGACAGTTCATCTATTAAGGTGACCCTTGAAAGCACCAGCTCCGAGAGACTGTCCGTTATTGCTGACCTCAACGGCTCGTTTAGTTTTCACGCACTGGCCCCCGGCAACTATTACCTGACTGTAGACGCGGGGAAAGATTACGAACCGGCCAGGGAAACCGTCATTATTGAGGCGCTAAGCATTCGCTCTCGAAGCATCTCGAGCGGCGATCTGGGACGTATCAACTCACCTCGAACGTTTAATGTAATGGTCACCCTGAGGATGAAGACCGGCTACTCGAATAAGGCTGCGGTGATTAACGCAGCCGATGTAAATGTCCCGGCTGCGGCGAGCGAGGCCTATCAACGAGCGATGGATGCTTGCCGAACGGGAGACAACAAGAAGTGTGTGGATGAGTTAAAGCGTGCACTCGCCTATCACCCGACTTTCATTTCGGCCCTGAATGAACTAGGAGTCCAGTATCTAAAGCTGGGCCAGGCCGCCAAGGCAGCCGAAGTTTTGAGCGGCGGCGTCAAGGTTGCTCCTGAGGAATTCCAGCTCAGGCTTAATTATGGAGTTGCGCTGCTGAATCAAAAGAAGTTTGTGGAGGCGGAAGAACAACTCAGAGTAGCCGTCAACAAAAACAGTTCCGCGCCCACGGCCCACATGTACCTGGGCATTGTGCTGGCAGTTCAGCGTAAGTTGGATGAAGCAATTAAGGAGTTGGAGCTGGCCATAGGCTCTCGCTCAAGTGATGTAGCAATGGCGCACCGATACCTCGGGGGCGTTTACCTGGAACGGCGCCAATACAAACTCGCGGCCGATCAACTGGAAACCTATCTTAAGCTCTATCCCAAGGCCGCCGACTCGGAAGTGCTTCAACAAAAAATCAAAGAACTGCGCAATAAGACTTAGACCAGTTTAGAAAATCATCCGACGTAATTAACTTTCGAAGGGAGACCGTGAACATGTTTCACGCTTGTTGGGATACCCGCATGCCAATCGTTCATTTTCGTTTTCCGATATTATTGCTTCTGTTAATTACCGCCGCGGGCTCGGTGATGGGACAAGGGGGAGTTGGAAGCACACGTGGATTACCAGATAGTTTGACCGGCATTCATTCAATCGAGGGGCGCGTGATACTTCCTTCAGGGCGCGGCGAAGAGGGAATTTTGGTCCGACTTTCGTCAAACGTTTTGACTTCACGCTCTGCTGCGACAGATGCCGACGGCGCGTTCATGTTTAATGCGCTCCCGCGTGGCGAATATCGTATTACCGTGGAGGGTGGACCGGAATACGCTCCGGCAAACCAGTCTATTACGATTTATGGCACTACCGAAGGCACACCGTCCGGACGGGCCGGCCAGAAGATGCGGGTTGATTTCCGACTTCAACCTAAAAACGGCACGAAGGTGGACGAACAAATCCTTGCGGGCATTCCCAAACAGGCCGCTGATGCTTATCGCACAGGTGTTCAATTAGGCCATGCAGGCGACAACAAAAAAGCAGCGGAAGCACTCAGGAATGCGGTGTCTCTACATCCTAAATTCGAAGCCGCTCTGACTGAGCTAGGCGCCCAATATTTGAAATTGAACGACGCGGCCAAAGCCGCTGAAGTCCTCAAGCAGGCTACCGAAGTCGCCCCCGCGAATTTTATTGCACGCCTGCGTTATGGAATTGCGCTTCTTAACGATAAGCGGGCTGCTGAAGCGGAAAGAGAACTCCGCGAGGCTTTAAAGATCAACGCCGCCTCACCAGCCGCGCACATGTATCTTGGCGTTGCTCTGTTAAGTCTGAGCAGAGACGCTCAGACCAAAGAGTTTCATCCGGACAAATATGAAGAGGCTCAAAAGGAACTGGAAACCGCTGCGAGTTCAGGAAAGCAGGAGGTAGCCATGGCCCACCGCTACTTAGGGGGGATCTATTGGGGTCGAAACGATCACAAGCGTGCTGCGGATGAACTTGAGGTGTATTTGAAGCTTGAACCTAAAGCGCCGGATGCAGAGCGAACCCGCGCGGCCATTAAAGAGCTTAGAAGTAAACAGTAAGCAGGTTATTAAGGTTCAACAGAGCGAAGGCCCCGGAAAATTACTGGTTTTCCGGGGCCTTGATCTTAACGTGTACCAGGGTCAGCCAATACTGAAATCGAGCAGATGGCCCATCTTGTTTTTCTTAGTCCTTAGGTATTGTTCAGCGCGGTCGCCAGACTCGACCTGAATTGAGACTCTCTCGACAACTTTCAACCCCGCCTCCTCCAGCGCCCGAAGCTTCAGCGGGTTGTTGGAAACTACACGAACCAGACACAGGCCCAGTTCAAACAGGACTTCGGCGCACTGCTTATAGTCACGCAGGTCAACCGCCAGGCCTAATTGTTCGTTAGCTTCAACCGTATCTGCCCCTTCGTCTTGCAGCGCATAGGCCCGAATCTTGTTAATGATTCCAATGCCGCGGCCTTCCTGCTGCTGGTAAACGATTGCGCCCCGCCCCTCGCTCTCAATCATTCTCATGGTTTCATGAAGCTGGGGGCCACAGTCGCATTTGGTTGATCCAAAAGCGTCACCCGTCAAACATTGGGAGTGAATGCGCACGAGTGTGGGCGTATCGCGACGCAGCTCTCCTTTATATATAGCGACGAATTCTTCATCGCTTGTCAGAGATTTATACCCCGCGATCTTGAAGTCGCCCCATTCGGTGGGTAAATCGGCCACCGCAACCCGCTCCACGGAAAGGTCCTGTTGCGACCACGAACACGTCTCAACGGCTTGTTGCTGTTCTTCCAAACGAGTATCCCTTCGAAAAACTACATCCTCTGCACGTCGTTTCCAGTGTATCTTTGGGCCAATTTTATATGAAGTAAAGCCGCGAGCGCCACAAGGCCCCCGGTCGGCATCTTGTGGAGTCCGGCGAACCAATCCGATTGCGACCGCCTCAGACGCACGTTAAGATACTGAAACCGTTCTGATTCTGTTTGCGGAAAGCTTGAAGACGGGTCAGAGATCTCAATCGCCCGGACCGAATATCCAGCCAAAACATGAAAGAAGACGCGCCCGGCCCAACCAAACTTCGTCGAAATAACCCAGGGAGATCAACCCAGAAGGAACGTCGACCGGCATTGGTTTCGCTACGCGGCGAATTAATGGCGGTGCCGATTCCTCTGGAGCGCGACGATGTCACCATCGGTCGTGCGCTGGAAGCTGACGTGCGACTTAACGATACGAAGACATCGCGGCTTCATGCGCGCATCCGTCGCGAACAGGACCCAAAGACCAAGGAAACATACCATCGCATAGTCGACCTTGGTTCCACCAACGGGATCCTGGTAAACGGGGAATTGATTACCGAAGTCACTCTCAACGATGGAGACAAGATCGAAATCGGCGACCAACTCTTTCGCTTCGATATGCTGGACGAAATTGATCGGGAGTTTCAGCAACAGATTCACCGGCTTCTCGCGCACGATGAGCTTACTGGACTGCTGACGAGTAAGTCCTTTTTTTCTGAGCTTCGGCGCGAGGCCGCTCGGGCCGAAGCAGAGTCACGTCCTTTTTGCGTCCTCATGATGGACCTCGACCACTTTAAAGATGTCAACGACACTTACGGGCACCTGGCGGGCAGTAAGACTCTCGAAGAGACTGGGCGAATAATAAAGGAAGCTTTAAGGGCCGGTGATGTTGCGGCTCGTTTTGGTGGAGAAGAGTTTGCGGCCTTTCTGCTGGAAGCTAATTATGCCCAGGGGATAGTGGCCGCCGAGCGCGTGCGGGCAGCTCTGGAGCAACATGAGTTCTCGGCCAGCCGCATGGATTCGCCAGGCGTTCAGACAACGCATCGCATAACTATAAGCATCGGTGTTGCTGCGTACCCCGATGATGCTACTGATCCAATTCAGTTGGTGGAGCTGGCCGATTCCGCATTATATCGGGCTAAGCGAAGCGGTCGAAATCGAATTTGCGCATACCGGCCTGCGATTGCTGTAACTGAAGGGCCTCTGCCTCCCAGGCGAACTTCATAATTCCGCATTCGACTACCCTATTCGACTTTTGAAAGCTTCTTTGTGAAACGCGGAAGCGTATCTGGCGTGTAGGTAATGCTCGGGAAGGTCACTCCAGCCTCGGTTGCAACGGCTTAATTGGGCCGTGTATGCTTCCTGACTATATTGGCGAAGATTCATTGGACTTAGGAAATATTAGGTGAGTACAAAGCTAAACCTTGCTAGCAAACCATTTAGTAACCGTGCACTGCCTTGGGCGGTGGCCGCCATCGTCATAGCGGTGTCTCTCATAGGCCTTGTTTTTATTGTCAGAAATACCAGACAGGCCGACACCCAGGCCGCCGAAGTTCAAAACGATATCAACGTGCTCGGTCAGCGCGAGCAGGGTCTTCGTAAACAAGCGGCCGCTGTAAAAAGCTCTCTTACACCCGAACAACTTCAAACTCTGACCTCGGCTCATGTCCTTGTCGACCGCAAGAGATTTTCCTGGTCGAGACTGTTCGCGGATTTGGAATCTGCACTTCCTGGAAACGTACGAGTTAAACGAATTGCTGTAAAGGGTGTAACGACGAGGGGCAATGAAACTCTCGCCGAATTGGAGTTGATCGTCGTCGCTAAGACTCCCACGGTGGTTACGGAAATGATCTCAGGTATGGAGCGCGCGGGTGTCATGCAGGCGGAGTTACGATCGCAGAACTTGCAACGAGGTCGAGGGGAAACCGGCGCCGAATATGAACTGTACGTAATGTATAGACCCCGGGCAGGAGCTCCCACGGATACTTCTGCGCTCGCATCAGCTCAAGCGGTGAGCGGAGACAACCGATGAGCGAACAACCGGCCCCCTCGTCTCGAAGGCCAAACACCAAAGCGATACGCGCCAGTATTCAGAAGCTAAGTGTTTCAAGGCAGGGAGGCATGCTCGGCCCGGCTGAGATTATTGCACTGGCCGGGAGCTTCTTCATTCTGCTCCTTGTTGTAATTGGTTATCTCTACTTCCAGATGCCCGCACGCTCTCGCTTGGCCACCCTCCAGCTTGAACGTGCGCGTTTGCAAAGCCAGCTGCGGAATTCACAGAACGCGGTTATCGATGGTCAAACTACTGAGAGTGCTGCTCAACAAATAACCCAGAGCCTTGATGTTTTCGAGAACAGCAAGCTACTCACTGCCACTCGCGGACGAATGAGCCTCTACGACGCGCTTAACGATCTGATTAGAAAGAACGGTTTGCGCAATACCTCTGGTCCGACTTACACGCCACTCGATGCCGCCGGAACGAAGAACGCAACCGGAGGCGCCAAAACTAACACCAAGTGGCAGAGTATCTATCCAGGAGTCGCGGTGAGCGTTACCGTCGAAGGACCATATCAGAACTTGCGCCGCTTTGTGCGCGACCTTGAGACCACCAAACAGTTCGTCATTATTAACTCTGTCGAGTTGGAGAGATCTACGGATACCAACAACCGGTCTGCGGAGGAAGGCGAGACTACTGGCGGCTCACGTAATTCCGCAGTGAGTCTGCGCCTGGACATGGCAACGTATTTTCAACGAGGTGGTGAGGTCGCCGGCTCAGGCGAGCAGTGAGTTTTACTATGCAGGCCATTGATATTCGAAACCCAAATGAACGGAAGAAATTGATTGCGGCGGGCGGACTCGGTCTGCTTGCCCTCGCACTCCTTTGGTGGGCATTCATTGGATTCGGCGGCAGCGGTAACAAAGTTGCCCAGACCGTCCCTGCACGGCCATCACCTTCACCAGGTCCCCGAGGCGTTCAACCACCTGTAAATACAGACATTATCGACCAGCTGAAGCCTGTGCCCGTGGCCTATTCCGTTCCCGCCGTCCCTGAAGCCAAACGCAACATATTCGTTTACTACGAGCCGCCGCCTGTAGTGGTGAAGGAAGTTCCGGTTCCGACGCCGACTCCCACCCCCACACCTCCAGTTCTCTTGGCTAGCGTCAATCCTTCAAGTGTCTTTGCGCGGACAGCGGATTTCACGCTAGAGATTTCCGGCGACAAGTTTACGTCCCAACTGAAAGTCCTGGTTGACAATAATCCGCTGGCCACTCGTTACGTAGGCCCACAACAACTCTCGGCTACGGTGCCTGCCGCTTTGATTGCGAATCCCGGCACCCGCCAGGTCACACTGCGCTCGCAAGATGGAACTCTCTATTCGAACGTCTCGACATTCAATGTAGCAGTCCCTCCCGTGCCAAATTATTCCTACATCGGAATTCTTGGCACACCCCGTTACATCGATACTGCTATCCTTCAGGACAAGTCCTCCAGGGAACTGCTTAATGCGCAGCGTGGCGATCTGCTGGGCGGTAGATTTCGAGTCACGAGTATCTCCGAAAAAGAATTGGTCCTGATGGATACAAATTTGAAAATCAAACACACGATTGGCTTCAGCAACCAGAGTCCCGGAAACAATCCGCTGCAAAGACCGGCTCCCAGAGTTGAGAGTGAAGATGATGAACCTTAGAGTAGGACCACACCACAAGATATGGACGCACCGCTCGGAACGTTTTGGAGTCCTCAACGCCGCGTCTCCGTCTTCAAAGCAACCGAACGAGGGCGGATACACACTTGTGGCCCTCCTGGCATTGATGACAATCCTCGCTCTCTTTGCCGCTGCAGCCGCACCTAACATTACTCGTCGTGCCCAACGCGAAAACGAAATAGAAGCGATCTTTCGCGGCGAGCAAGTAGCAGATGCTATTCGGGCTTACTACGCACATCAGCTAAGCAGACGAGGGCAGGGTGATCCATCACTTCCAACCTCAATGGACCAGTTGCTGGAGGGGATTCCAAGTGGGACTAAGCGTATTCAAGTACTGCGTCCTTCGGCGGCGCGGGATCCTCTTAGCGCGGACGGTGAATGGAGAACCATTCGCCCTCGGTCCTCGGATCTTGCGGATTTTCAACAAGCGTTAATGCTCTTCACAGAAAACGTGCGGCCCGCCACGACTGACCCGCAACTCCAACGGGTCGAACAACATATGGCTCCACCAGTGTTGGCCACGTTGGGGATCGCTTCACCTGGTACGTCTTCAATTGACGGCGGCAATTCGACTGGTCCATTCATCGGTGTCTCGAGTCGGAGCGAAAGAAATTCAATGATTACTTATTACGGAATTGAGCATCACAACGAATGGGTATTCACACCACTCTTCCGATAATCATCTTCATGTAATGAAGTGATCGTTAAGTTCAGTACCCCTATCTTCGAAAACTCCATCACGCACTTTTCCGGAGTTCACTTCAATCAAATCTGGTTGAGCGCCACGATGATCTTCATGATTACGATCCGTCTCTAAGACAATCCGCCTTAAGCAAAGTGTTGTCGTTCAGGATTTCACACTGAACATTTCTTGGTGTTAGGTGTAATAAGTTGTTGACATAAAGGTCGTTTACGTTTATATAGCAAGATGTTGTGCGCCGTTTACACTAGCCCACAAGACAGAGGTAAACACATTATCTTGTGGTCATGAACCTGAAACCAAAATCTTTGAAAAGAAGGAGCAACTAAGAATGGCAACTAAAAAAGGTGGAAAGAAGGCAGCGAAAAAGGGTGGTGCCAAGAAGGCAGCAAAGAAGGGCGCAAAGAAAGCAGCCAAGAAGAGATAACTCGGTCCGGTTCGTTTCAACAGCAACCCTCAACTGGCGCACATCAAATTCTGAGGCCAGCATGGCCTTTCAAAAGGAACGACGAGCACTTCAAGTGAATCTCGTCGTTCCTTTTGTATTTTGAAACTACTTCTTCATGAAGACTCTCTTAACTCTCAGTTTGAATCGCGCGTGGGTTTTGTAGTTCCGCGACTCTAACCGCTTATGATTCGTGTTGCTCTCGTAGAACCTGAGATCCCACCAAACACCGGGAATATCGCGCGATTGTGCGCGGCGACTCGAGTCCCACTGCACATCGTCGGTGTCACTGGATTCCGACTCGACGAGAGGGCAGTTCGTCGCGCCGGGTTGGACTATTGGCCCGAGGTGAGCCTGGAGCGCAATGCCACACTAAGCGACCTGAATGAGGCTCTCCCCCAAGCTCGTTTCATATACTTGACTACCAAAGCCGATAAAACCTACCTCAACTGGAACTACACTCCAGACGATTGCCTGGTTTTCGGCAGGGAAACACGCGGATTGCCAGAGGACCTCCTCAAAGAGAATTGGGAGCGTTGCCTCAAAATACCCATTATCAATCCTCAGGTTCGGAGCCTTAATCTCGCTACAGCGGTTGGCATCGTCCTTTACGAGGCGTTACGCCAAACAGGGGCGTTCACAGCGACGTAGACCTCTGCTATCTGCTTCCGTCACAGTTTCCTCATCATCGGTCCTCGCGGTTGTGGCAGATCGAGCTTGAAGTGGTAACATCTCCGGTTTCGCTTAGTGGCGAATTCCGCACTATCCATGACTGTATGAGGTAAGAATGAATCAGGAAAGAAATGATATCCGTAATATTGCGATAATCGCACACGTTGATCACGGCAAGACGACGCTGGTTGATGCCATGTTGCGCCAGTCGGGAACCTTTCGCGTGAATGAGCAGGTTCGCGAGCGCGTGATGGATTCGATGGATCTTGAACGCGAGCGAGGCATCACGATCATGGCAAAGAACACATCCGTGCATTATCACGATGTGAAGATCAACATAGTGGACACACCTGGCCACGCCGACTTTGGGGGCGAGGTTGAACGTGTACTAAAGATGGTTGACGGCGTCATGCTCCTCGTAGACGCCGCCGAAGGCTGTCTGCCACAAACGCGATTTGTCCTGCGCAAAGCTCTTGAAGCTCGCTTGCCGGCAATCGCTGTCGTGAACAAAATCGATCGGCAGGACGCAAGACCCCAGGAAGTAGTCAACGAGATCTACGAACTCTTCCTGGATCTCGATGCAACTGATGAGCAGATCGAGTTTCCGATTCTTTATTCGATCTCGCGCGAGGGGATTGCTAAACAACAGTTAACGGATGAGACGACTGATTTGGGCCCCCTATTCGATCAGATTGTTAAGACGATCCCGGCGCCACGGCAAGGACGAACTGACAGCTTACAACTGCTGGTGGCGAATTTGGATTACAGCGAATATGTTGGAAGGCTGGCGATCGGGCGTATCTTTTCTGGCAGCATCGCCGTCGGAGACTATGTGAACGTGGCGAAGCCCGATGGGTCGTTTCAGAAAGTGCGCGTGTCGCAGCTATATGCTTTTGAAGGCCTAAAGCGAGAGCCCGTGCAGAGTGCGGGCTTCGGAGAGATTGTGGCCCTCGCTGGTGTAGACAATGTCGAGATTGGAGACACGATAACCTCCATCGATAATCCTCAACCGCTGCCAGCCATCGCTGTCGACGAACCTACTATCTCGATGATCTTTGGGGTGAACAATTCTCCATTCGCCGGGAAGGACGGTAAGTTTGTCACCTCACGTCAGGTTAAGGAACGCCTGGAAAAGGAAACGCTGGGCAATGTTGCCATTCGAGTTGACATCGATCCTGAACTACCTGACCAGTTTAAAGTCTCCGGACGAGGGGAGCTGCAGTTATCAATTCTCATCGAGATGATGCGTCGAGAAGGTTATGAAATGCAGGTTTCGAAACCAGAAGCGATCACCCGCACGGTTAACGGTCAGACTCTTGAACCAATCGAGCAGGTGGTCATCGATTGTCCGGAAGAATTCATCGGAGTGGTTACTGAGGCAGTCGGGCGTCGTAAGGGCCAGATGACGAAGATGGTCAATCACGGGACGGGCCGCGTGAGACTTGAGTTTGAAACTCCTTCGCGCGGTTTGATTGGGTTTCGAAACGAGTTTCTGACTGAGACCAAAGGGACAGGTCTTCTGAACACTTTGTTCCTTCGCTGGGGCGACTGGCTGGGCACTATGCGCGGCCGTTCAACCGGCTCACTGGTAGCGGATCGCACGGGCGAAACAACTACCTATGCTCTTTACAACCTGCAGGAACGAGGAACTCTCTTCGTGCGTCCGTCGACGAAAGTCTACGAAGGTATGATCATTGGAGAGAATGCGCGGGCGGTAGATCTGGACGTCAACGCAGTTAAAGAGAAGAAGTTGACCAACATGCGGGCCGCTTCTGCTGATGACGCGATGCGGCTGGTTCCGCCAAAGGAGCTGTCACTTGAGCAAGCTATAGAGTTTCTTTCCGATGATGAATTGCTGGAAGTCACGCCGCAGTTTATCCGCTTGCGGAAACGAGTTTTGCGTGCAAACGAACGGCCGAAACGAAAAGAGGGTTAACAGCCTCACATGAACTCCAGGTTTATAGATGCTCTGGGTGAAAGCCGGCTCTATCCATTAACTGACAGAATCGTTTCGGGCTTGCCCCACGATCAACAAGTCTTACGGTTGAGCGAAAAAGGCGCGACTCTCGTCCAGTTGCGGGAAAAGATTCTCTCTGCGAGAGAGTTTTACCTGGAAGCAGCCTCAGCATTAGCCGTAGCGCGGCAACACGGATTAAAAATCATCGTCAATGATCGGGTCGATATCGCAGTGGCCCTCGGTGCTGATGGTGTCCATCTCGGCCAGGATGACATGCCTGTAGAAGCTGCCAGGCGATTGCTTGGAGCAGCGGCTATCATCGGGATCTCAACTCACACTTTGAAGCAAGCTGAGTTGGCGGCTGAACTGCCGGTAGACTACATTGCCATAGGGCCCATTTTCCCCACGACCACCAAACAGAGCACGCACACTCCCATCGGCTTGGATGGCTTGCGGCTGGTACGCCAAGCGATCGGAGCCATCCCGCTCATTGCGATTGGGGGGATTACAGCCGGTAGCCGTATGGCGCTCCTGAACTCCGGAGCAGATGGATTAGCGGTTATTAACGACCTCTGGCCTCCTGCCCTGTCTGCACTTACGACGTAATGGCTTTCGTCATCCGATCAACATATTTAGCTTGCGTTTAGCATCATTTTGCGCGAGAATCCTTTTCGCCCGAGGGCGTTACCACCCGAATCCAACCAGCCTTCTTCCCCCTAAACCATACCGTCGTTTGGAGTTGAGCCCAATGAGCTTTTTTGATCTGCCCCCTATTATTGAGCGCATGCTCATCGTTTCAGACAAAATCAGCGATCTAAACTTCTCTGTTGGGCAATTACCTCAAGTCGAAATCAATGGAAAGCTGACGCAGGTCCAGCCGCTGGGCATGCAGAAGCTCACGCCATACCAGACCGAGATTATTGCGATGGCGTTACTGCATGGCAATCCTGATGCGGCAGAACGATTAACGAGCACTGGGACGACAGACCTCAGCTATTCACTTCCTTCGAGGGCCCGATTTCGCGTGAACATTTTTCAGCAGCGTGGCGTGTACTCGATTGTTATGCGCGTTATTCCCACCGATGTTCCCACCCTTAGATCCCTCAACTTACCTTCCCAACTTGAGGAGATTGCTGAACTAAGAAACGGACTGGTCTTGATGACCGGGCCGACTGGTTCAGGGAAGAGTTCCACGCAGGCTTCAATCATTGACATCATCAACGAGAAGAAGCATTACCACGTGGTGACGATTGAGGACCCGATCGAATATCTGCACTCCCACAAGAATTCCACAATTAATCAGCGAGAAGTAGGTCACGACACAAAAGATTTTCCTTCAGCCCTGCGGGCAGCACTTCGTCAGGCGCCAAAAGTGATTCTCATAGGTGAAATGCGGGACTTTGAAACCACTGAGATAGCGCTTGAAGCAGCTGAAACGGGTCACCTGGTCCTCTCAACTCTTCATACGATTGATGCCTCTAAAACCGTCGACCGAATCATCGGCCTCTACCCGAAGAACGAAGAGCCGGTTATTCGCACGCGCCTGGCTCAAACATTCCGATACATCATTTCTCAGCGTCTTGTTCCGAGAGCAGATGGCCGTGGTCGAATCGCTGCGGTTGAAATCCTGCGTTCAAGTCCACGAACTCGTGAGTACATTGAAACGGGCGAGGCCGATGGAAAATCTCTCCTTGATGCGATGAAAGACGGCAAACTGGATGGTATGCAGGATTTCGATTCAGTCATCAAAGGATTAGTCGAGAATGGCACCATCACGCTCGATGATGCACTCAACTTCGCCACCAATCCACATAATCTACTTCTCACATTAAAGGGCGTAACGGCCGGAGATGAGTATCTGCAGCGTGGCGGCACCCCTCTTCCGATGGCCTCTGTTCCAGAATCCGGATCCATGCTGAGCATGCTTGAATAAACGAGACTAAGCCCACAGAAAATTGCCATGATTATTGTCTGCCAGAAATGTTCATCGCGTTTGCAATTTGACGAGACGAAACTTCCATCTCGTCCCTTTAACGTTCGCTGCCCCAAATGCAATAGCGAAGTGAGTTCCGCATCAGTCCCGTCGAGTTCCGCCGTCGAGCAGAGCGCCCTCTCGGCGAGTGGCGTTGTCGAGCAAGGTCCTTCGCGTTTTGCGCATTCAAAGCCAGCGCCCCTTTTCGAGCTTGATCACACCGTGCAACAAAGCGATTCCGGTCCAGCCGTTAACGACCGACTGGTCGAGCTGTTGTCGGGATTAATCAATCAACCTCGTGCGGGAGAGCATTCGGCGACGTCCCGTCCCTCATGGAATCCAAGGAGAGCGCTCGTTTGCATTCCTGAAGAGGCGCGGGAACAGTTGGCACGAAGCCTTGCCGAGAATGGCTACCAGGTATTTGTCGCCGAGGATGCCAGGCAGGCGGTCGAACGCATGCGAGAGAATCAACTGGATGTCGTGATCGTTGACCCGCGTTTTGACGCACTGGAGCAAGGGGCCGTTTTCGTAACTCGGGAGGTAAACGTTTTAAGACCCGCCCAACGTCGACGACTTTTCTTTGTACTCCTTTCGACGTCTCTTCGCACGATGGATCCTCATAGTGCTTTTCTCAATAACGTCAACGCAGTAGTCAATATTAGTGACATTGCGGAGTTGCCTACCTTACTTGAGCATCGCCTCAGAGATTTCAACGAGCTTTATAAAGACTTCAACAATGTAACCAAATCGCCTGCTCTGTAATCGAAGTCATTGATAGCTAGAAATTGGAAAGGGCCACGTTGAGTGGCCCTTTGTTTTTATAATTGGTAAAAACAAATTGCGGTCAGCAGCTTCTTATTATTGTTCGCGCGCCCCATATGGAATAGTCATCGATTATATTGATTGCTGAAATACGACATGCCAGAATGCGCAACGCAAAAACACATCGCCAGCACAGGTGCGTCTATGCGCCCCCAAACTGACACCTCTATTTTTTCTCTGCATCAACGTGCGTTAGTTGCCAAAGAGAGGCCGCACCTTAAGACAATCCCAAGTCGGCAGGAAGCAGGGCTCAGGATGCTGACGCATGAGGCCTCTGCGCGCTGGTAAAAGTCTTGTGACGAAGCGATGAGAATTCTGTCGCGCTTCATGATCTGTTAAGCTAAATCGCTTTCTACGCCAACCATCGGAGACTCTTATGAGCCGAAAGAGTTCAGCAGAAGACACCCATTTGTCTCAAGCGACGCTGGCGGTTCATGGAGGCGAGCTGGCCGACCCGCAACAGTTTGGCGCGGTAGTATCTCCAGTCTTCCATTCCGCTACCTTTGCGTTTGAAAACTTCAACGAGATGCGCCGTTATGCGCGCGGTGAGTTGCCCGAAGCCTACTTTTACTCGCGTTACGGAAACCCGACTGTTGCAGAGGCCGAGAGAAAAATTGCGGAGTTGGAAGGGGCTGAAGGATGCGTCGTAACTTCTTCCGGATCGGCGGCAACTTTTTGCGCGATTGCGGCTGTTTGTAAGAGCGGCGACGAGGTAATTGCTTGCGATTCTGTGTACGGCGGTACCGTCAAAGTCTTAACCAAACTCTTCAGCCGATTCGGAATCCATTCTCGGTTCATCTCGCTTGACGAAGTTAAACGCTTACCGGAGCTGGTAGGCGAGCGATCGAGAGTGTTCTGGTTTGAAACCCCCGCTAATCCCCTCAACCGGATCGTGGATCTGGCCGTAGCCGTTGAGGCATCGCGTAAAGCAAAACTCCTATCCGTCATCGATAACACATTCGCTTCGCCTATCTTGCAACAACCGATATCGCATGGTATCGACGCGGTAATGCACAGCGCGACTAAGTATTTGGGAGGGCATTCCGACTTGACTGCCGGCGCGGTGGCCGGCAACAAGGATTTCATCGATCGCGTGCGGCAAGTATCGGTGATGGTCGGAACGACACTCGACCCCGCGGCTGCCTATCTGCTCGCACGAGGAATGAAGACTTTGGATGTTCGGGTGCGCGCATCATGCAACAACGCGCTTCTCCTGGCACGAACCCTTCGTAGTCATTCCAAAGTGGCGCGGGTTTACTACCCGGGCCTTGAGGACGATCCGGGACACGAGATCGCGAAGCGTCAGATGAGTGGCTTCGGGGGCATAGTAGCTATCGATGTTGTCGGGGGTGAACCTGAGGTGGAAAAACTTTTTGATTCACTTCAATTGGTGCGCACGGCCCCATCGTTGGGAGGTGTGGAAACACTAGCCAGCTATCCGCTCTACTCTTCCCACGCCGGATTCTCTGAAGATCAGCTAAGGGCCGCCGGAGTTTCTCCTTCGACTGTTCGCTTCTCCGCTGGTATTGAAGCCGCCGAAGATATAATCGCTGATATTACTCGTGCGCTTGATAGGGTCTGAACTGCTACGGCGGTTGGTGAGGTCAGTGGTGCAGAACGAGCCATGGAAATTAAACTTCTAGTTACTTTAGATCTTCGGGAGCAAGCTGCCTTGCAGGCGGCGCTCGTCACCCACGGCGCGCCTGACGCACTGGTGACATTGGCCTTAACGGGAGCTTGCCGGATCTCATCAGTGGAGGAGGCCCGCCAACTTCGCAAGTGGCTTGCGGAGGCACGCACTGCTGGAGAATCTGACTTTGCCTCGCTCCACGTGATTGAACGCGGACTTGTAGAGTTCGGGGTTTGATCCCTGTCGCGGAAACATTCGCAGCTTCAAACGATGGCCCAAATTCAACTAGGCTACGGCGGGAGTTTTGTAAGTCTTGCGTTCGACGACACTCGGTTTCGAATTCTCAGCGGTAGTCCCCTTGATGAAAGGCCTCTCACCGACTTTGAGATCGGCGAAGCATTGAGTAATCCGATCGATTCGCCGACCATCGATGATCTCGTTTCACCCAGCGACACCATACTGATCGTGGTCTCCGATGCCACACGGGCAACCGCGAGTGCGCAGATCATCAATCTGCTGGTTCGCAGGCTGATTCAAGTCGGAGTTTCGCCCGGCAATATTGCGGTGATCTTCGCTACCGGCATACATCGGCGTGTGACTGCTGAAGAGAAGGTTGAGTTGTTGACGCCTTTCATCGTTCAGCGTGTCAAGACGCTGGACCACGATGCAAACGACCCTTCATCCATGCTCTCGCTGGGAACGACTGAGCGAGGCACCGTGGTCGAGGTTAACCGAGCACTTAAAGATTATTCGCGCGTAATCATCACCGGCGCAATCGGATTTCATTATTTCGCAGGCTTCACAGGTGGCCGCAAATCAATTTGTCCAGGATTAGCCTCGGCTCAAACCATTGAGGCGACGCACATGCTGGCGTTCGACTGCGAGAGTGGCGGCCGACGAGCTGGAGTAAACACTGCACAACTGCAGGGCAACGCAGTGCATGAAGAGTGTGAACGCGTTGCTGCGATGATTGGGCCAAGCCTGGGCATTAACGCCATAGTCGATGATCACGGCCGAGCTGTTCGTGTGTTCGCCGGCGATTGGCGTTTGGCCCACGAGACAGCCTGTCGTCAATATCAGGCTGAGCATTCCGTGGAAATCGACGCAAAGCGAGAAGTAACGATCGTAAGTTGCGGAGGCTCGCCTTACGACGTCAACCTGATTCAAGCGCACAAAGCATTGGACATGGCGGCGTATGCGTGCAGGGAAGGCGGAGACATTATCTTGATCGCCGAATGTCCGGACGGTTTGGGGCGCCCAGATTTCCTCAAATGGTTTGACACAGAAAACTCGCAGGAACTGGCGCAACGCCTATGCAAGCGTTACGAGGTGAATGGACAAACAGCATGGGCGCTGCTAACGAAAGCTGAGCGCTATCGAGTTCAACTCGTTTCGGGATTGCCGGAGGAAGATGTTCGCCGTATGCGAATGCGTCCCGCGCGATCGTTGAGTGAGGCGATCGAACGTTTAGCCCAGGAAGTGGAGGGTTATATTATGCCGCGAGGCGCCGCGTTTCTCCCGCAGGTCAATTGATCCCGCCACGCTGCTGCGTCCGTCGAACAGGTGACCAAACTGAAAACGGTGTCGACGCCCCGCACTCCAAATTCGACGCAGGATCGTGTTATTGTCCCGGGGCCTGAACATGTTTGAAACGATCATCTCATTGCGAAAGGGGTTCTTATGAGAATCATCCTAGTGGGTCTAGTGATTATCGCAGGTTGCTTCTGTGCAGTCGCTCAACAAACGAACTCGGATGAAAAGCGAGTTCCTTTAAGTGAAATTGCGGTTGCTTTTGACGCAAGCGGAGCACCGGCCCTTGACGCAACTCTGCGAACCACGTCTCTGAATGGCGCAGTGGATTCGCCGGTTACCAACATTCGAGTCGTAGTAAAAAACCGCAGCGCCGTTTCCTATGCCTTCGTTACAGGACTGATAACTTTTTACGACGCAGCAGGAGTGCGGTGCGGTGAAGGCATGTTCAAGGCAGGCGCGCTCGCTGTGGATGAAGCGTTTGAGACTGACGCTCCCGGTGTTCGAATTCGCTGTGCCCCGGCCACTTGGCGAATCGTTGCCACTAACTTACTTCCGAGAGTGGTACCCATCACTACCACCACACCAACTAGTACAAGTCTGAACCTCTTAATAAGCGTCGATGGTGAAGAGCACCCAATACAATTAGAGCGGCCGATGGTTGTGAAGCTGGGGAACGCTCAGCGCACGATCATCGTCCGCCAGGCGCCGTGAGCTCAAGGCTTTTCCATGCTTGACCACCTAAGTTTTGAGTCCTAGTATCGAGCTAACTGGATCAACTCATCAGTGAAGGCAAGGTGGTTATGGCAGACGATCAAGGAAAGAAATGCAAGCATCCAGCCTGCGATTGCCCGGCAGCTTCAGACAGCCCCTACTGTGGTGAATACTGCAGAGATGCCGAAAAAGCAGGTGTGTTGGAAATCGGGTGCGGCTGCGAACACCCTCCGTGTCGAGCGTAGTGTTCGGGGCCAACAGGTTCCAAGAAATTTCCTACGTAACCCCCCTTAGCGAGTCCCTCTTTTTCTGATTAGCATTTGCAATCAATTTGCAAGGTCGCCGTCGCCTCATTAACGGCAACCCCTCTTAAGCTTTCCTCATCCTGTCAATTGGCAGATGGGCTCATCGTTTCCCCAATCAAGTGGCACCATCAATTGCCTTAATCGACTGAGTTTAGAGGAACCGAACCTAAATCAGACCAAATCCAGAGTCAACACACGCCCAACCAGCGTGGTAATCAAGAGAGGTGACCTTTATGAAAAGAAGTACCTTGGCCTTAAGTCTCTCGCTTGCGTGCGCAGCATTGGTTAACGCTCAAACCGCCGAAACTCGTGCGAGCGGTCAGGCCAGTTCAAACAGTTCTGCGTCGATTACGCAGGAAACTAAGAGTGTCAATCTTGAATCAGGGACGCAGTTAGCAGCACAACTTCAAAATACTGTAGACGTGCGCAACGCTAAAGTCGGCGATCAAGTGGTGATGAAAACAACGCGTGCTATCAAGGCAGGAGGCCGCACAGTTGTGGGAAAAGGCGCGCGTTTGATAGGCCATGTGACCGAAGTGGCCCAGAAGAGCAAGGGCAATGGTGAATCCCGTGTGGGCATCATCTTCGACAGGCTAGAGCATGGGCCTTTGGCAATGCCAATCTCTGCGACGATAAGTTCGATAACAAGTGCTGGAACGAGCGTCAATGCCAGCAATGACGAGATGTTTGGAACCAGCGCGAGCGGATCAGGGCGGGCGACCACAACGAGTTCGGCCTCGAGCAGTGGGGGGCTGCTCGGTGGAGTCGGCGGCGTTGTGAACTCCACGACTTCTACCGTGGGTACCGCGGTCGGAGGCGCAACGTCTGCCGTCGGTTCAACTGTGAATTCAACAACGAATACTGTCGGCAACACCACATCTGGCCTTGGTCGTTCACTCGGCCGAATTCGTATAACCGAATCGAGTAGCACTTCAGTAAAGGGCGGTTCAGTCTTATCACTGCAGGGCGATAACCTGCGATTGGAGAAAGGGACTAACTTCAATTTGGTACTGACTCAGTCAGCCAGCGCGGGAACAGCGAAAGACCAATAATTCGTCTGGCCAATTCAGAAACGACGGCGTGCGAGAAATCGTGCGCCGTTTCCGCTTGCGTGGTTCAATCGCCAGCCTCTAATGCTGGGTTAGCAGCCAGCAGGTCCAAAGTTCTAGCTTCATCTCCTCTCAACCGAGCAACCAACGTAAGGTTTAACTCTGAACTAACGTCACAGGGCCAGGTTGTTGGCGGGAATACGAGCGGTTAAAGTATCAGTCCATGCTGTCAACTCTCATCGAACTGCAGCGCCTAAAGCGTCTTGATCGAACCGGCTGGACGCTGCGCGGTTTGCCTAATGGCACTGAATCAGTGGCTGCACATTCCTTCGGCGTCTGCGTTACGGCGATGATGCTCGCGGACGAAATCAAAATGCGGGGCATTGACATCGACATGGAGCGGGTTCTCAGAATGGCGCTGATGCACGATTGGGCCGAGACGCGCGTCGGTGATATGCCAAAAACAGCAACTGACTATTTTGGTGCAGACGCACGAAAGCACGCCGAGGCAAGTGCCTTCGCGGACATCATTGAGACCGCCGGCGCCAGCTCGTCTCAATATAAAACTCTCTACCACGACTATGAACAGCGAAACAGTATCGAGGCACGTCTGGTGAAGGCTGCGGATGTGCTCGACTTGTTGGTTCAAGCTTATGCGCTGGAACGTGCCGGCGCTCGAGGCTTGGACGAATTTTGGGAAGTCGCCGAAAACGCAGACTTCCAACTTCCGTCTGTGGCTGACGAGGTGGTTAGAAAAACGGTTTCAGCCATACTCTCCGCCCGAAGCAAGATCCATTAGTCAGTCAACGATCGCATAGACGATGCAAATGCTATTTTTCATTTCCGAAGCGTTTACCTGGGACCGAGTGATCCTTGGGGTTGTCCTCTTTCTGATCACGTTCAGCCTGAGCCTGGCAATTGTCTCAATTATTGTTGTGAGGATCCCAAGGGACTACTTCAAAGAAGACTACCCGAGAAAAGTTCTACCCAATCATCACCCTGCAGTGCGCTACCTGGCCATCGCAGGAAAGAACGTTCTAGGAGTTTTATTAGTGGCTTTAGGCGTGGTGATGTCACTTCCTGGCGTGCCGGGCCAAGGTATCCTGACAATTCTGCTGGGGGTAATGTTGCTCGACTTCCCCGGCAAACAAACTCTGGAACACAAGTTGGTGAGCAGGCCGCAGGTTTTGAACGCAATCAACAAGCTGCGCCGGCGATTTGGTAAACCAGAACTGGTGCTTGATTAGAATCCTTTCATTTTCGCCCTGTCGCGCACCACATCGGGCTGACAGGAAAGCAATTCGGATGGAGCCGAAATCCTGCGTCATTCCCTGTGAGCGCAAAAAAGCCCGCGTTGACAAGGAAAAACGTCTTTGTTAGCTTGAGCCCTAATTCAGCACGCTAGCGACTTGGTGAGGTTCTCCGAGACCCCTGTTCATGCTCAATTCTACCGACGCTCAACGCCTGTCGCTTTCCCGTCTTGCTCTCATATTCATACTGATTTCTATTGTCTTGTCTGTAAGTGCTTGCGGACTCTTCGGTATTCGCAAGAAAGTCCAGGTTCCGCAACTATTGGCTCCCTTAGCTGAGGCGGACTCGTCGCGTCTGATTGCGGAGGTTAATAGGCGCGCGTCCGTACGGTCCATTCACGGCAAGGTAGACATTGAATTCGAAGACACGTCTTTTGCGGAAGTAGGCGTTGCGGAAAAATACCGCCGCGCTGATGGGACGGTCACCCTGCAGCGGCTCGGCAAAATCTATCTCGTCATTTCTGTTCCCTTTATCGCCAGTGATATAGCCCAGATGACGTCAAACGGCGAAACGTTCCGCGTCGCCATTCTTCAAGGCGACGAAAGATATAAACGTTTTCTTAAAGGAACCAACAGTGCGGCGTACGAACAGTTGGACATGAATGGGGCAGGCACTCCCGCGTCGAAGGATAAGAAACGCGAGATGACCGGGAAAGAAACCGTAAGCGCATTATCTAACTTGCGACCTCAGCATCTAACCGAGGCCTTACTGATTAGCCCCATTCCTGATCCTGCTACCAGTGGGCTCGTCTATGTGAGAAGTGAGTTCTACCAGGAAGAGCCGGATACGCGGCCCAGAGCGAATAAGAGCGTGCGTATCGTAAGAGGCTATTACCTGCTTGAAGAAACTGCGCAACCTCAAAACGGGGAAGCCAGGCTCCTTCGCCGGTTTTGGTTTGACAGGGTGAATGGCAATCGGCTTGCGCGGCTTCAAAGCTTCGATGAGCGCGGCGCCCTGGTTACCGACGTTTCCTATTGGGACGAAAAACCTCTCGGCGAAACGGTGCAACGCGTTCTTCCCTCGAGAATTGAGATAACTCGTCCCCGCGAGAAGTATAAGCTGCGTATTGTTTACCAGTCGCCAACCAGCGTCGAAATAGACAAGGAATTCCAACCGGAAGCGTTTGTGCTGGAAAACAGATGGCAGCTACCGGAAGTAGATCTGGACGAACGCTTACGCAATAAGGCCACACCCCAACCCAATTCCCCACGGTAGCTATTAAACCTGTTGCTGTATTAACATCGGGCATCCTGGCAACATTCGCTGGTATGCAACGTGCAATCCTGGGTTAACTATAATCGGATCACCTGCTGATGAGAACGATTCTAAAGGCTGAAGACCTGGTCAAGGTCTACCGTGTGGGCAAGGTCGACGTCCCTGCGCTGCGCGGAGTTTCGCTTGAGGTGCATGAAGGCGAGTTCGTCGCCATCATGGGCCCTTCAGGATGCGGCAAATCAACTATGCTCCACCTGCTTGGAGGTCTTCTCACTCCCACGAGCGGGCGCATCATCCTCGACGGCGAAGACCTGACCGCAGCGTCAGATGCAAAGCGGACTGATATTCGACGCCGTAAGATCGGGTTTGTGTTTCAGCGATTCAATCTATTCCCTACCCTGACAGCTGAAGGGAACCTTCGGCTCGCCGAAAGAATTCATGGAAACGGTGGCGACGATCCGGAGCGGAGGCGCGAGGTTTTGCGACTGCTTGGTCTCGAAGACAAATTGCATCATAAGCCGCTTGAACTCTCCGGCGGCGAACAGCAGCGCGTAGCTTTGGCAAGGGCCGTGGTCACACGACCGGCGCTCGTGCTGGCTGACGAGCCTACCGGTAATCTTGATTCGGAAAATTCAGCGCTGGTACTAAACATGTTTCAGGAGCTGAACTACCGGTTTAATCAAACAATTGTAATGATCACTCACAATCCTGAGGCTGCAGCAATGTGCCGACGGATAATACAAATGCGTGACGGTCATATCGTGCAGCCAGCCACTAGTATCCAGCTTTAGTCATCGAGATTGGCGATTTATACTGCCTTTTTAGGCAAACTGGAATTCGGCCTTTATGCGACCAGTTGGCGCACGGATTGCCAAGCGAACTACTTGAGAGCGCGGAAAAAGTGTTAAGTGCACTGCGAAAGCTGTTCTTTTGGAATTACGCCAGAAACACCTGGCAATGGGATGCACTGTGCGTTCTGATACTGTGTTTCATCTTTCTGACACCAAAAAGTTGGTTCGAAAACAGCGAACTGAAGGGCAGATTTCGGCATCTTAACTCGGCTGGAGCGGTCCTACTGATTAGCCCGGAAGTAATTGATAACGCTGAGGATAAGCCCAAGCTGCAGCAAAGGTTGCGAGAGCTTACGGGACGCACCGATCTTCAGGTTTTGGACGTCCGGAAGCTCAGTGATGCCCAAGGTAAGATAAAGGGTTACGAGGTTGACATACGTTAATCAAACCTTATAATTGGCGAGTTTTATCAAGGGGTCGCTTATAACAAAAGACTATTAACCCCGACTAGAGGAGTTTTATGAAAAGATTAGTTTCCCCCATAGCATTAATGGCATTGTTGAGCGCCGCTTTTTTCGTGAGCGTGCCTAGCGCTAACGCGCAGAGTGCCGGCTTGGTAAGTTCTGTTCTGAATCGCATGGAGCGTAATCGTCAGTCGCTGCGCGGGCTGAGAGCGAGTCTCAGCATGGAGAAGTACAACGCTCAGTTGCGTGACAACGACAAGTACCAGGGAGTCGTTATTTACATGCCCGCGGGTGCACGCGATGCATCGGTGCGAATTGAGTGGCAAAAACCACAGCACGAGATTCTTGCAGTATCTAATGGACAGTACACGCTGTATCGTCCACGCTTGAACATGGCCTATAAAGGCAGTTCCAAGTCGAGCCGTAATAAGGCCGGCGGCGTTTTGGCGATGATGTACATGACGCGGCAACAGCTTGAAGCTCGGTTCCAGCCGGTGAAGGACGTACGCGAAGAAACCCTCTGGGGCGGCGTGAGCACGATCCACTTGACACTCGTTCCCAAGGGTAACGAAAGTTTCAAGTATGCCGAAATCTGGGTCGACTCGTCTGGCATGCCGGTGCAAACAAAGATCGTCGAGAAGAATGACGATGCCACCACGATGCGTTTGAGCAGCCTGGAGAAAAACCCGAAACTTTCGAACGAAGAGTTTAGCCTTAAGTTGGATTCCGGTGTGAAAATCGTCAAAGGTTAAGTACCGATCAAATTCTAAAGGCGGGGGCTCTGACGTCCTGAATCAGAGCCCCTTTCCTTTTAAGTGGCTCCTTCCTCGTTCAAAGGGTTTGTGCCATTTGCGTTTCGTTGCTGGTGTCGCCTATCCTTCGCGTTCAAGATAACTAACAAAGCAATTCTATTGGTGTAACTTCCAACGTCCGTAATGCGCAAAAGCAAATTTGTAACGCAAAAACTTCGTCAGTTTGCCTTCATCGGCCGGGCTCTGGCATCAACCCGACATCCAGTGCTGGCGCACTTGATTCCGATGCGGCGCTGCAATCTCGCTTGCGGATACTGCAATGAATATGACCATAACTCCACGCCCGTGCCGCTAGATGTTATCAAACGGCGTCTAGACAAGTTGGCGGATCTGGGCACTTCGATCGTCACCATTTCCGGTGGCGAACCCATGATGCACCCGGAACTGGACGACATCATTCACCACACTCGAGTTCGTGGAATGATTGCCGGGCTGATTTCAAACGGGTACTACTTCACTCCCGAGCGAATCAAACGCCTGAACAAAGCCGGGCTCGATAATTTGCAAATCAGCATCGATAACGTGGAACCGGATGAGGTTTCGCGCAAGAGTCTGCGCGTCCTCGATAAGAAGCTTCGCTACCTTTCGGAGTATGCCGACTTTCATGTGAACATTAATTCCGTGATCGGTGGCGGCATCAAGAATCCTGACGACGCTCTAACGGTGGCACGCCGCGCGGTGGAGTTGGGCTTCTCATCTACTGTTGGTGTGATTCACGACGGCGATGGTATTTTGAAACCTCTATCTGCGAAGGAAAAGGACATCTTCCAGCAGGTCAAGAAGATGGGGAACAAGGACCATGCTCGCCTCAACTGGTTTCAGGACAGCATCGCCGAAGGGAAACCTTATCAATGGCGCTGTCGGGCAGGCGCTCGTTACCTCTACATCTGCGAAGAAGGATTAGTTCACTGGTGCTCACAACAGCGCGGCTATCCAGGTATTCCGATCGAGGACTACACGATGGCGGACTTCGATCGTGAATACAACACGGAGAAGTGGTGTGCTCCCACTTGCACGCTTCAATGTGTTCACCAGGTAGGAATTCTCGACAACTGGCGCGATCCTCAGAAGGCGCCGGGCGCGACTAACCCTGCAAGCACCCTAAAGGACACTATCCACGAAGTGCTTCGCGCCGAGTAATCGCCGCCAATTCGTCAGATCGTATCTCCCCAAAAGACAGCAAACGCAACCACGAAATTTCGAATCAACACCGAAACTTTTAACGAAGTTTACTGCGGATGCGTGGATAGTCTCTTAGAGAAAAGAGAAACGTCCTGGGCTGGATCGGCGCCATGGCTACATAAACTCGCCTGGATCGCTCAATGTATTCGTGGCATGCTAATGCACTCAATGATTAGATATTCAGCCGCCACTTGCCAGACCGATCTGCCAAATCCAATTGAGCGAAACGGAATCCGCGCGAACACGGATCGCATGTTGTCGATGATAGATTCGGCGGTGGCCGGCGCGGCGCCGTTTCTACCGGTGCGCTTGGTCGTCTTCCCTGAGTTTGCTCATTCAGCACCTGTCTTTGAAACAGCCGCCGAGTTGTTGAAGAAACTCGCGATTGAGATTCCGAATGACCACACCGAGCGTCTCGAACAAAAAGCACGCGAGCATGACATTTACATTCAGAGCGGATCGATGCTCGAAGCCGATCCAAAATGGCCGGGTCATGTTTTCAACACCACTTGCCTGATCGGTCCGGAGGGACTGCTTTACAAATACCGCAAGGTCAACACGTGGATTCCTTACGAGGTTCACACAAGTCCGCACGATCTTGAAGGCTATGACGAGCCCCTCTTTCCCGTCGCCGACACAGCGATCGGCCGGCTCGGTTGCGCCATCTGTTACGACTGGCTGTTTCCTGAAGCGATGCGACAACTTACGGCAAACGGCGCGGAGGTCCTCATTCGTGTCTCCGCCTACATGGATCCATGGGGCGCAACAGAGCCGATGGACTGGTGGACCATCATCAACCGCGCTCGCGCAATCGAGAATATCGCTTACGTTGTGGCCGCCAATCAGGGCGCAAGTCTAAAACACTATCCGCCGTATTCGTGGCCCGGGGGCAGTCAGGTCGTGGATTTCGATGGACGTCTCCTCGCGCAAGCTTCACCCGGCCCGGGCGAGCGTATCGTGGTAGCGCCAATTGATATCTCAGCACTACGACATGAACGCGCCGCCCGTCGCGGGCATCACATGCTTTCACACCTCCGCACTGAGGCGTATCCGATTTACCGGCAACATCGATATCCACCTCAGGTCGATGGCGCTGCCGAGGTTTCGTTTGATCGAAATAACAAGCTCATCGACGCCGCGAAGAACGATCTGGTTGAAACATAATTCGTTCCACTCGACTCGCTTGAGTGCATCTGCCCAAGACGTATCTGAGGACTCGAAATGTTAATAGCGAGAGTTATGCTTTTGTCGCTGTTCATCAGTCAGGGTCTTCTGCTGTTCGATCCGGCATACGCTCAGTCGCCCAGGACACCTGCAGACACGATCTTTAACGAGGTCGCAGTAAGCTCCGGACTAAACTTTCGACACTACAATGGCATGACAGGAAAGTTTTACTTGCCGGAAATCATGGGCGCAGGTGGAGCTCTTTTTGATTTCGACAACGACGGGGACCTGGACGTCTTTCTCGTGCAAGGCAATGTGCTCGAACCCGACAGCAAGCCTGTCAGCACGCTTTTCCCCTGGCGTGAGCCTGAGTCTCCGCGCGGCAAACTCTTCCGCAACGATCTTGCGATCGGAAAAAACGGCAGCAGCACTCTTAAGTTCACCGATGTAACTGAGAAAAGCGGCATTGTCGCGAACGGCTACGGGATGGGGGTTACCGCCGGCGACATTAACAACGACGGATGGACTGACCTTTATCTCACCAATCTCGGCTCTAACCAGATGTACCTGAACAAAGGTGACGGCACGTTTGAAGATGTGACGAGACGGAGCGGGGCGGACGATCCGCGATGGAGCACAAGCGCTGCTTTCGTAGATTACGACCGCGATGGCTGGCTTGATCTAATGGTAGTGAACTACGCAGAATTTTCTGTCAACAATAGTCCTGCGTGTTTTGCCGCGACCAGCGCCAGAGACTATTGCACTCCGCGGGCTTTTCGATCTCCCGGCAACCGGCTGTTTCACAATAAAGGCAAAGGCGTCTTTGAAGATGTGACTGTCGCCGCCGGCGTAGATAAAGAGTTTGGTCATGGGTTGGGCGTGGTGACCGCTGATTTCGACGGCGACGGTTGGATAGACATCTATGTGGCTAACGATGGCGATCCCAACCAACTGTGGATAAACCAGAAGAACGGTACATTCAAGAACGATGCACTTCTGGCCGGCGCCGCGGTAAACAGAGACGGCAAGGCCGAGGCCGGTATGGGCGTTGATGCCGGAGACTTTGATCGCAACGGCACTGAAGACATTTTTGTTACTCACTTGATGGACGAGACCAACACGCTGTTCACCAATCTTGGGAAAGCGGTCTTTGAAGATCGGACTCGAGAAGCAAATATCGGAGTTTCAGACCGCCGCTTTACTGGCTTCGGCACCTTGTTCTTTGACTATGATAACGATGGGTGGCTCGATCTTTTTATCGCTAACGGCGCTGTACAACTGTTACCGGATCTGATGCGTAAACGCGATCCTTATCCGCTGGGCCAGCCGAACCAACTCCTTCGTAACAACGGTCGAGGCGGTTTCGTGGAAGTAGTGGATCAAGCGGGACCAAATTTAAAACTCTTAGAGGTCAGTCGGGGCGCCGCGTTCGGAGATATCGACAACGATGGCGACATGGATGTAGTCGTCACCAACAGCAACGGGCCGGTAAGGTTATTGCTGAATCAAATTGGGAATCGCAATCATTGGTTAGGCTTGAGACTGGTCAACAAAAAAGACGGCCGCGACATGTTGGGGACGCGAGTTGAAATCGAAATCTCCAGGGGCCAGAGCCTATGGCGGCGCGTACGCACCGACGGCAGCTATCTGTCGGCGAGCGACCCGCGAGTACTTGCAGGACTTGGTAATGCGACGCGTGTCGAGACAGTCCGTGTGCATTGGCCGGATGGGAAGGTGACAGAACTTAAGCACCCACGCATTGACCAGTACCACACGCTAAACACGCCGGGATAATACTGTAGGGGCGTCACTCTGTGGGCGCCCCACCGCGCGTCAAAGATTCAGTCGAGTGATGCTGAAGGTCGTGCGCAATCAAGCGTGTCAGGACCAAACCGTCCGACCACAAAGGAAGAACGGGGCGCCCACGGAGGGACGCGCCTACAATTTCTCGCTTGCAATTCTATGAAGCTTCAACTTATTTCATCTGCGGCGCGGCTTCGCGAGTATATGGCAATGTGGTTGACCCTGATTGCTACTCTGGCTCTCTCGACTCATATCCAAGCGCAAAGCGTTTCGCAGGGCTCAAATATCTTGCCGCCATCCAAGCCCGGATTGGTGACACTACATTTGCCGGATCTATCGAAGCTCGAACCGGATGTCCGCGAACAGCTGTCGTCGTTTCAAAATTCCCTGGCCGCCGTCGTCAAAAACACGGCCACTCCAGACGCGGTCCTCAGCGAAGCGTATGGGACGATGGGAGAAATCTACCACGCATATTCTCTGTTGGCGCCGGCGCAGGAGTGTTACTTCAACGCGAGTCACCTGGCTCCACAAGACTTTCGATGGCTCTATCTTCTCGCAAAGCTAGACCAACTTGGTGGGCGATTCGAAGAGTCGATAGGTCGCTTCCAGGTGGCCGGCCGTCTGCGACCTGAAGACCCCGCAGTGGCCGTCAACCTGGGTCAACTCTATCTGCAACTCAACCGCATCGAAGAGGCAAAAGCCGGTTTCAAAAAAGCTTTGGAACTTGACGAGCAGGTTCCGGCCGCCCAGTACGGCCTGGGACAGATCGCTTTAACGAGCCGCGACTACGTATCAGCGGTCAAATATTTCGAGCAAGCACTTGCGCACGCGCCGGGCGCTAACCGCATCCACTATTCGCTGGCGATGGCTTATCGGGGCCTGGGTGAGATCGACAAAGCAAAAGAGCATTTGGCAAAACAAGGCACAGTCGGTGTGCGCGTCGTAGAACCGCTGGTTGATGCGCTGCAGGATCTCATCAAGGGCGAACGAGTGCACCTCATTCGTGGGCGATTGGCATTCGAAGCGAAAAGGTTTGCTGAAGCCGTGGTTGAGTTTCGCAAGGCGGTCGCCGCCAAGCCCGACAGCGTGCCCGCTCGAATCAACCTCGGCGCCGCGCTTACGCAAACTGGCGAACTAAAGGGGGCCAATACACAGTTTGAAGAGGTACTGCGCGTTGATTCGAGCAACGCTATCGCTCACTACAACCTGGCCGTGCTGCTCGCCAATGAAAACAAGAATGCTGAGGCCATCGCCCATCTTGAATCCGTTCTAAGCGTTGATGCCAGTGATCTAAGCGCTCGGTTTCTCCTGGCCCAACAGCTTCTAAAATTTGGGCGGCTTGAAAACGCATTGACCGAATTCTCACGTGTGACGCAAGCGGACCCGAACAACGAAGAAGCTTTGTTGGAACATTCGAAACTTCTTCAGCAGAAAGGTCAGCACAAGCAGGCGCTTGAGATTCTGGAAGCGAGTCACGCCCGATATCCACAGAAGGGTCAGACCGCTCTTATGTTGGCTTATCTGCTCGCGGCATCGCCGCTGTTGGATATTCGTAATGGCGCCAGAGCACTCGAGTTGGCCCAACGCGTTTACCAGGCGACTGGCTTGTTGCAACACGGCGCCGTAGTGACTATGGCACTGGCCGAACTCGGACGCTGCAGCGAAGCAGCGGAGTTGGTGCGCAAGCTTATTGGTAAGGCTGAGCAGGAGCGTAAGACTGAGTTACTTGCAAAATTGAAAGACGACCTGCAGCTTTATGAAAAGAAACAAGCGTGCCGACCGGTGAGTGTAAAGTAAAGCAAACTGTTAGTTTGCTTAACTATCGTAACAAGCCAGATCGGTAATGGACGTACGTCTCGGTTTGGATTCGAGACCGGCGTGGAAGCTGAACGAGGTCCTCAAACTAACAGTTTGCGTTACGTTGATCTAAGTTCGAGTCGGCGTCAATGCTCCGCCCACAGTAAAGACAGTTACTGAACTCGACAGACCCAGACCTGACAGCCTGCCTGCCATGATCACAATGATCTCGCCCTTCTCAACGATACCGCCGTCGATGAGCGCTTTCTCGCCTGCTTTGAGGATATCTTCCGTGGTAGAGGCCGACGGCACCACCAACGACTCGACACCCCAAATCAATGCCAATTCGTTTTGAACCTGTTCAGAATTCGTGAGAGCCACTATCCGTTGTTCGGGTCGCAACGTCGAAAGCCTGCGGGCCATTAATCCCGACTCCGTCAGAACCGCAGTGACTCGCGTTCCCATTTCATCTGCGGCAAAAGCAGCCCCTTCGCATAACGCCCGACTGACGCGTCCTGATTGTCGACCCACCCACTGCGAAACCTTGTTTTGATCCGGCTCTTTACCTGCCTCCGCCGTCTCAATAATCCGGCACATCGTCTCGACCGCAGGCACCGGGTAAAGTCCGCTAGCTGTTTCGTTTGAGAGCATGAGGGCGTCAGTCCCGTCCCAAACTGCATTCGCGACGTCGGATGCTTCCGCGCGAGTTGGCCTTGGACTTGAGACCATAGACTGAAGCATCTGCGTAGCAGTAATCACCATCTTCCCGGCTTTTACAGCTCTTTCGATGATCCGTTTCTGGTAAACGGGAACCAGCTCGACACTCGTTTCCACTCCAAGATCGCCACGCGCGACCATTACGGCGTCGGCGGTCGCGATGATTTCGTCGAGATGATCGATGGCCTCGGCCTTTTCAATCTTGGCGACCAGAGGCGCATGACCACCTGCTTCCATGATCAGAGTCTTCGCGCGCGCGCAATCCTCAGCCCTGCGGACAAACGACAATGCGATGTAATCGACGCTTTGCGCGACCGCCCAGTGAAGATCCTCAATGTCTTTGTCTGTCAGCGACTCGATGGGCAAAGACACGCCCGGCAGGTTAATGCCTTTTCGTTCACCCAAAACGCCGCCGTTTATAACCAGGCAGATCACGTCAGTTTTGGTAGTACTTTCCACTACGAGGGCGATCGCGCCGTCGTCGAGTAACAATCTCGTGCCCGGCTCGACCACGCGAGGAAGGTCCGGGTAGTTCGTTGCCACTCCCGCCTCGTCTCCGACGATATCTCGGGTTGTGAGGGTGAATGTATCTCCCGCATTGAGGGTTATCGGCTGCCCGTCCTTGAGTTGGCGCGTGCGAATCTTGGGTCCAGAGAGATCAACTAACACCGCCAGCGGCCGATTTAACTTCTTCGCTGCGGCCCTCGCCCTCTTGATGTCGTCCGCTTGCTCTTCTCGAGTGCCGTGAGACATATTGATGCGCACGCCATTCGCGCCCGCACGGATTAGACTCTCTAGAACAGCAGGCTCGCGCGATGCAGGTCCCAACGTCGCCAGAATCTTTGCTTTCCTAACTTGTTTGTGTGCCATCTACCCTTCGCTCTACTTTGTGTCAATTCCAGATGCGATTGCGTTCTCAAGCTCGACGCCGGTCGATGCTTCATACCCGATTAGCCTTTTTAATAACTGACCTTCACGGCCGAAGACGAAGGTCTGCGGAATCGTCTGGTCGTCCGATAGAAAAAGATCCGTCACAGCCTGATCCGGGAACCCAAGCGGATAGTTAACACCGAGGTCGCGTGCAAACTGTGGAACTTTAACTCGATCGTCTGCGCCACCCACATTCAATCCAACAATCTGAACGCCTCGTGCGCCCATTTGATTCTGAAGTGTTACGAGGTGGGGAATGCTTTCCCTGCAGGGCGCACACCAGGTCGCGTAAAAGTCGATCACCAACACTTTGCCTCGGTAGTCTGCTAGTTTCTGTCGTTGGCCGTCAGCCGTCAACCAACCCATCTCCGAATCCGCTTTGATTGGCGGCATCGGAAAAGCTGTTGACGGCGGACGTGAAATGACCGGCGTCGCGTCAGTTTCGGCTGTCTTGTCGCTCGAGCAGGCAGACGTACACGCGATCAGCAGCGCAATGAGAATCAACCGGGTGGCGGACTGCTTCGATTTTAATGGCCTCGAATGTTGTAACAAGCTCAAGAGAAGTATTCTACTACAGCAAGACACACATTCATGTCTGTGCGTGATTAGCGGTCCTGGTCATGAGTGTCCGATAAACTTTTTAGTTTGTCGTGAGACTCACGCAAGGGCAGACCAACGGACGGGAATGCCTGTCATACTCGGTTTACGATTTACCATTTACGATTTACGATTCACAAATGAAATTTTTCCGAACTGATCGCACCACACTAAAACGCCTCTCCAAGCGCGGAGTTTATGACCGGGAATCAGTCTACGGAATCCTCGATGAGGGATTCATATGTCATGTTGGCTTTGCTATCGACGCAAGACCCTTCGTAATCCCAACCGGTTACGCGCGTGTTGAAGACCGCCTCTACATCCACGGCTCACAAGCCAGCCGCATGCTGCGAACCCTCGCCGGTGGTATTGACGTTTGCTTAACGGTGACCTTGATTGACGGTCTGGTGCTCGCGCGTTCAGCTTTTAATCATTCAATGAACTACCGATCCGTGGTTATCTTCGGGCGCGCCACGGTTGTAGAAGATGAAGCTGACAAAGTCGCCGCTTTATTTGCGTTTTCTGAGCATGTAATTCCAGGCCGTTGGGAGGAGGTTCGCGAACCGACACAAAAGGAGCTCGCAGCTACGAGTGTGCTATCGCTTGACCTGGTAGAAGCTTCCGCAAAAGTGCGCCGTGGTCCACCGATCGACGATGAAGAAGATTATGCCTTGCCCGTTTGGGCTGGGGTAATTCCATTACACCTCGCGGCCAGCGAGCCAATCAAGGATCCGCGTTTATCAGAAGACATTGAAGAGCCTTCTTACATTCTCAACTACAAGCGAGGACGAGTTTGATACCAGCCACGGGGAGCAAACTCAGTCTTAAAGAAAAACTTTGGCTGGCGTTTGGCCTGCTCACAATCTTCGTCGTGACGGCACTGCTGATGCGCTGGGAAGGGCGCCTGTGGATTTGTGCCTGTGGCAGTATCAAATTCTGGGTCAGCAACACCTGCAGTTCAGACAATTCTCAACACCTTCTCGATCCCTACTCCTTTACTCATGTGCTTCATGGCTTCGCCTTCTATTGGCTGGTGACGTTGATCTTTCCGCGCCTGAAATCAAATTGGCAACTCCTGGTCGCGATTGCACTCGAAGCCGCCTGGGAAGTTTTTGAGAACACTAATTTCGTTATTGAACGCTACCGATCGGTGACGGCTGCCCTGGGTTACACGGGCGACACAATCGTTAATTCGTTCGGCGACACACTTGTGCTGTTTGATCGGATTCCTCATCGCGAAGCGGCTAGGGTTTCGAAAGGCTGTCGTTGCGTTCCTGGCGTTGGAGTTGGCCCTGCTCTTTTGGATTAAAGACAGCCTGTTACTGGAGATCGTCATGCTGACGTTTCCGATTGAGGCGATTAAGGCGTGGCAGATGTGTCCATAAGAACGGTAATGCGCGCTTTCGTTCAACTTCGCCGCATCCTCGCTTCAAACGCGGAGCTGTCTCGTAAACTCAATGATTTGGAAGATAAGTATGACCGTCGGACGCGGCTCAGCCGCCGATGTGCTGCGGTGGCTATGCCCCGCCGTAGAGTGGCGCTTCATGTTTGGGCTATGCCCTTAGTTCGGCCCAATTAACCGTAGGCCCAAGCCCGAACCAGGGGGCATAGCCCGGGACTTAATCTGGCTTGTGTCGGCGGGGCATAGCCACCGCCGCACATCGGGCGGCTGAGCCGAGTCTGACCTAGCCCGTGACTTTGGAGGCAAAGCCGTTCCCTTTACCATTCACGCTCCACCCTTTACGATTCATCCTCAATGACTGATCCGGATCCTTACCTCGGGCAGGTGCTTGACGAGAAGTATCGGCTGGAGCGTCTGCTCGGCCGCGGCGGCATGGGCGCCGTCTACCTTGCCACACACCTGGGCACCGAGCGCTACGTCGCTCTGAAACTCATCACGCCACAGTTCATGCGTAATGCTGAGTTTGTCGCTCGCTTCAAACGCGAAGCTCGCGCGGCTGGGCGTTTGCGCCATCCAAATGTTGTTGATGTAACCGACTTCGGGTTTGCCCGCGCTGGTGACGAGCTCGTCGCTTACCTGGTGATGGAATATCTTGACGGTTGCACACTCGGCGACGTGCTTGCAGAGGAGGAACGTCTACCGCTGGAATGGGTGGTCGATATCCTTGAACAGGTCAGCTCCGCTGTTCACGAGGCACACCAGCAGGGAATTATCCATCGCGATTTGAAACCTGAAAACATTTGGCTCGAACCAAACCGGCTCGGGGGCTATCGCGTTAAAGTGCTCGACTTCGGCATCGCCAAACTTGCTGAAGCCGATGCCGGCGAAGTAGATCTGACAACTCAACAGCAAAACGTAAGCGGCGGGCGAGCAACCTTAAAGTCAGGCCCGACCTCACCGGATCTGGAAAGCGCTACGCTCATCTCGTCTTCAGAGAATTCCGAAGCGGCTACCCTGGTGACCGAGGACAACATCACTCGAGAGTATCGTCCCGTTACCGATGAAGGCACACAGTTGTTTGCAGGCGCCGGCAACACCTCGGCTCTACCTGCCGGGACTTATGCGGGCGAAGACGACGATAAAACGTTGATGTTCGATGAGCGATCCACGGTCGCGCCACGTTCGACCACCCTTAACCCAAACACTACACAAGGAAGCGAGCTCACACGGATAGGCGCGATCATGGGAACGCCACTCTACATGTCGCCCGAACAATGCGCTGCCCAGAAGCTGGATGCGCGTTCAGACATCTACAGCCTTGGCGTTATCGCTTATCAGATGCTGGCGGGTGAGCCACCATTCGCCGGCAAAACGGGCAACGTGATGCGTGACCACATCAACAGTGAGCCCCCTCCATTGCGTGATCGGGCCGGCAAGATATCAAAGCGCGCTGCCAAAGTTGTGATGAGTGCCCTCGCGAAAGATCCCGCCAATCGCCCACAAACTGCAGCAGCCTTTGCAAGTTCGTTACGCGCGCAGGCGGAAGGTATTGGTTCACTTTACCGGCGGGCCATCGCTCTTTATAGCGAGCACTTTCCCAAGTTTCTCAAGTTGTCCCTGCTTGCACACATTCCTGTCTTTATCACCACGGCACTCCTCATCAGCATGCAGATCCTTGGTCAATATTTGGCCCCGGGAATTTCGACGGGGAAAATTTTGTACATCGTTGCCTTTGCGCTGGTGGGACTGCTTCAGATCGCTTCCCATTTCGTGGCTGCCGCGGCTATTTCAGGCATGACGGCCGTAATCGTGACGCAACTAGCGGCAGCGCCGTTGCGGCCGGTTGAATTGCGGACTGCATTTGCTGTCATAAAGAAACGCTGGAAACCGTTTCTTAGAACGGCCTTCAACGTCACGTTGCGAATCGTGATCGGTTTCGTGTTGCTGGTTATCCCCGGACTGATAATGGTGATCCGCTACGCGCTCTATGCGCCTGTAGTTTTAATCGAAGGGTTGGAAAAGAAAGCTGCACTACAGCGAGCTCGACAGCTTGCCTCGAGATCGTGGCGCACAGTGATCATCGTCACGATATTACAACTAGTGATTCCCACAGTAGTAAGCATGCTGCTGGGGCGGCTTTCAGTGAGAACGGGTGCAACGGGTGGGCCGACCAGGGGAGTCAGGATTTCTCAAAGTGTCTACCAACAACTGTCGCAACTTGTAAATATTTTCATCGTCCCTCTGATGTCGATCGTCCCGGCATTGCTTTACCTAAAGATGCGCCAGCTTGGCGGCGAAAGTTTGGCCGACGCACTCGCCCAGATCGAAGAAGTGGACGAGCAAAGCAGCCAGTGGCAACAACGCATGCGAACTCGCCTGAGTTTGCACACACCTCGCAGCACTAAGAAAGACAGCACGCCGCCCTCGACAAGCAGTAAACGGCAATCAGTTAACAGTAAACAGCCGAACACCTGACCAATCTTTGCGTGCCGCCGGAATAAGCAACAGGTGTTCAGAGTACAAACCTGGTGCATCCGGGGTTGCGTCGCTGGCGACCAGTTAGCAAGCCTGTGCGAACGCCGCAAGCTAAAGCTTGTACTCTATACGCCTATTGGCGCGGAGGCCCAGAACAGCAAATTTTATATCGCCGGGAAACCCAAACCTCAATTTCGGCTTCCAAACGTCCGTAAGTCGAATTCAAGTCCTTTAGACGGTCTCCTCAACTGCGAGTGCAAGTCTGCGCTCACCAACCGTTCAACCATTGTCTAATCTTGTCCGGGTTTCTAACCCGGTCATTCAAGTGACGAGAGGAAAGGCTTATGATCCGATTACGCTCTCAGCTGCTGATTCTGTGTTTGCTGGCTTGTCCCACTTTAGCCTTCGCCCAGGAACAAACGCAGCCATCGCCCGAGAAGGAACAACCCGGTGAGACACAGGCTTTCGAGATGCTCGAGTCGATCGCCGAAGGGATTCCTGCGTTGCGCAGTTCCGACAACCGCATCTTTTTAACGGCCGCTGTAGCCGATCTGCTTTGGTCACGGGATGAGAAACGTGCTCGTACCTTGTTTGAGTCTTTGGCCAGGGAGGTAAGTTCGGCCATCGCGAGTCTGGACCCTGCCGAGCAACGGTCGCACAACATCATGTCGGCGATTCACCAGCAGCGCCGCGAAATTGTTGAACGAATGGCCAGGCGCGATCCTGAAATGGCGCTGACTTTTCTACGAGCAACGCGGCCGCCGGTTGCGCTGAGGGCAAGGGCTAACGAATACACGAGTGAATCCAATCTGGAGTTACACCTGGCGGGTCTCATAGCGAGTAGCAATCCAGCCCAGGCGCTGCAGTTGGCGCGTGCCAATCTCAAAAGAGGAGTTACTTATCAGGTGGTTGCAGTGCTCAATCAATTTGGGTCAAAGAATACGATTGCTGCTCAAACACTACACAGCGAGATTGTCGATAAACTAAAAAGTGCGAACCTGAGCACTGATCACGAGGCCGTCAATGCCTCGTGGAACTTGCTTGGATCATTTCAACCCCCGCAGTCAACCGAAGACTCCTACCGCAGTTTGCTTGAACTGCTGGCGACTGCAGTGTTGTCCGCTCCTCCCGATGCTCGAAGGAGTAACTCTCTGGCCCAAAATTCTGCCCATCAGGTTCCGGCGTATATGGCCCAGTTTGAAAAGTATGCACCTGCGCGCGCGATTGCTCTGAAGCAATGGTCGCAGCAGATCAAAGTGACATTAGATCCCGGGTCGGTGATGTATCAGGAACTAAGCGATATTACTCAGAAGGGTACGGTCGACGATCTGTTGGCACTCACCGGAAAATATGGACGAGAGCATCACCAACAGATTTATCAGTATGCCGTTTCCAAGGCGATCTCGAGCGGCGATGCCAACCGGGCACGACAAATAATATTGGAGTTTGTTCCCGAAGGGCTGCAGCGAACTCAACTGCTCGAGCAGCTGAATAATCAATTGTTTTGGGCTGCGGTAAACGAAAATAAAGTTGCCGATGCGCGTCAGACGCTGGACCGCATCAAGAATGTCGAACAACGTTTCAACCTTCTGATCAGCCTGGGAAACAATCTCATCGCCCGTGGAGACAAAGACCAGGCGGGAAGTGTATTTGGGGAAGCTACTGCCATGCTCGATAGCTTTCCAGCAAACGCAGCAAAGCTTGGGGCCCAGCTGCAGCTTGCACAGTGCTATTCAACCGTCGATTCGAGGCAGAGTGTCGCATTGCTGCAATCGGTAATCGGCGTAGTTAATCAATTAATAACGGCAGCCGCTGTCCTTGATGGATTTGAGAATAGTTATCTGAAGGATGGGGAGTGGATGAAGCGTGGCCATACCGGTCTGAGTAATCTGGTAAACCACATCGAGCAAAACCTTGGCACACTCGCGCGCGCGGATCTTGATGGCGCGCGTTCTCTATCGAAGCAAATTGAGAGACCAGAGATTCGCATGATGGCCCAACTTGAGATAGCCAGGAGTCGGCTGAGTTCGGGAACCGAAGGTGGCAACTTCAGTAGGGTATTTACTCACTATCCGTCGCGCCGCCACCGAAACTAGGAGTTATCAAGCCCCTCCTTGGAGTGCGCCGCCTTGTCGGCGCTTTGGCCCGCGGCGTCCTGGCGCCGCTTCAAACGGGAGTCGCCCATCTTTTTGGAGATTAAGGTCTCGCAGCGAAGCGGCGCCAGGCCGCCGCGGGCCAAAGCGGCGCCGGGCCGCCGCACTCCAAAGAGGTCCAATTATTATTAGCGTGCGACAGCGTTAAGGTATCTTTCGCGAATTACATCCAGGTGATGCTTGACATGTCCGGCGGTGATGTAGGCGAGGGCCCGCACCGTGAAGGGATTGTCGCTCGCGATACCACTTCGATCCCATGCGTCTTTTGGCAAGCCTCGAAAGAAAGTCAACGTCGAGGAACGGATTGACCGAAACTCCTCAACCTGGCTGGCCCACGACAATTCATCCGCCCCCGCACCCTTCACCGCAATATCTTGATCGAAGCTTGGCAGTGGCGAATCAAATCCACGAGCAAACCAGAGGGCGCGAAAAACGAAAAGGCGTTCAGTATCGTTTACATGGTTAAGAAGTTCGCGCAGAGACCACTTATCCGAAGCGTAACGTGCGAGAGACTGGTCCTCGGATATCGTCGACAGAAACGAAGAGGTTTCATCCAATTGCTTCTCAAGCGTATCGACGATGTTTCCGTCAGGTACCAGATTGATGTAGTTGAAATAGTATGGGGCGGATTCGGTTGGTCCAGGACGCATCATGTCGGGAATCGTAAATCCTCACTCAGTATTTAGTAAAGCAAACAACAGGTGTATAGAGTACAGCCTTCAGGCTGCTTTTTCGGTACCACGCAAGCTAAAGCTTGTACTCTATACGCCTGCTATTAGGCGCCTCTGATTTCCACTGCGCAGCCCGGAGCCCAAAAACCGTGGAACCCGGCGACCGTTGCCACCGTTTCTTTCTTGTGCGACCCTCTCTCCGAACCTATTCTTCGTGCGTGGAAGGAAAGATTGTATGTTCTGCATAGCTTGCGGGACGCCGCTGGCGCCTGGTCTTAGTTATTGCAATCGCTGCGGCGTCAGCTTGAAGGAGCCCACCCAATCAAGAACGGGGACGATCGCGGCTTTCCTAACCGCCATCACCCTGATCGGGACAATTGGCCTCGGTATCATGCTGGGTGGCGCGGTGACGCTCAAGAAAGAGGCGGAACTGCCAGTTGAGCTGATCGGGTTCTTCATGCTCTTCACCTTCTTTACTGTTATCTTCATCGAAGTTTTGCTGTTCAGGCAATTATCCAGGCTCACGAGTGCGCCGGAGCGAAAGATCATTGACATGCCGCAACAGTTTCCCCGGCAGTTCGTCGAGCCTGGTCAACTCCCGTCCGCACAACCGCGCAACATGACTGAACCAATTTCGAGTGTCACTGAAAACACAACTCGCACACTCGAATACTCTCGTAACGCGCCCGGCCAATCCGGCTGAAAGAAAGTGAAGGTACTGTAATGAAAAAACTCACACTGTTATTGATGCTCGCTTCTCTGGTGTCCGCCTGTCATCACGGAATGATGAATCGGGTTTCGGGTTCCGGTAATAGACAAAAGCATACGCGCGAGATTGGGTCCTTTACTTCAATTACCACCGAAGGCGCATTTCATATCGAAATTGTCGCGCAAAAGCCGGTAGCGCTCGAAATTGAGGGTGACGATAACATTTTGCCCCTCGTCCAGACCGAAGTGTCCAACGGCGTTCTTCACATCAAATCAAAGGAGAACTACTCCGCCGGAGAACCAATCTTCCTTAGAATTGCGGTGCCAAACCTGGAAGGCATCAACACCAACGGCGCGGGTAAAATCGATGTAGCTGGACTGAACAATGAGAAGTTTGAAATTGATCTCAACGGCGCAACTGCAGTTAGAGTATCCGGTGAAACGAAACTGGTAGATATCGATGCCAACGGTGCGGGCAAGATCGATACGACCAAACTCCGGTCCGCGCGCGCAGTTGTTAATTCGAATGGTGTTTCAAGAGTTGAAGTGCACGCTGCAGATCAACTCGACGTAACGGTCTCCGGCCCTTCCAGCGTGGTTTATTCCGGCGACCCGGTGGTGAACAAGACTGTGCATGGACCAGGCAGTGTTCAGAAAAAGGGTTCGTCGGTATCGTAATTGATCGCAAGGCGACTCTGGCAGCTTTCGTGTGATGAAAGAAAGTTTGAGGCGAGTCGCTCTGCTCACTTGTTTTACATTTCTGTATTCAATATTTTTCAGTTGACATTCCACTCATTACTGAATAACTATTTGTCAGTTTGAAAGGAGCTTACTGACCCGATGACCTATGTAGTTGTTGAGTTATGCGTTGACTGCAAGTATACCGACTGCGCTGCTGTCTGCCCCGTCGAAGCATTTCATGAACTAACTGACCGCCTCTACATTAATGCCGACACTTGCATCGACTGTGATGCGTGCGTTCCCGAATGTCCGGTTGAAGCAATCTTCGCTGACACGAATGTGCCGGAACAGTATGCCCACTGGACACAGATCAATATTGACGAAGCTCCGAACTATCCGATAATCAGTCAGAAAATACCCGCCCTGCACGGACCAACGTGCGCCGGCCCGGAAGAGTAGTTTACCCGCGGCCCTGTCCTGAAATATGTTGCGCTCCTTGAGGGAGGAAATGTGTCATCCATTAAATGCGCGCAATGTGGTCTGGTAAACTTCGCTGCTGAGGCTGCCTGTAAAAGATGTCATGCGCCACTTGAGCCCAAGGCCGCGGGCGTAGTCAGATCTAGTCCGCAGGGCATTGTTCTCGCCGATGGCTATGTCTTGCCTCCTCCGCCGAGCATGGGAACCGCTGGCGTTTGGCGCGACAAGTCGCGGTTGGTGATGACCCGGGACGCGCTGCTTCCGGATCGTTGCGTGAAGTGCAACGCGCCAACAGTTGGGCGACTTAAACGCAAACTCAGCTGGCATCATCCGGCAATCTACTTAATTATTCTGGTGGCTCTCCTGATCTATCTAATCGTGGCTATGGTTTTGCGCAAGACTGCAACCATTGAGATAGGACTGTGTGATGAGCATCGCGCAATTCGAAAACGCTATATCCTGATAACGTGGGTCCTGGCTCTATTAGGCGTGGGCGGGTTAGTCCTGGGTGCGATGACCGAGGACGCCACATATGCGTTGCTCGGATTAGCGGCTTTGTTGGGCGCGCTAATCTTCGGAGTAACAATGGTGCGACCCGTCACACCACACAAAATCGATGACAGATTTGTTTGGCTCAGAGGCGTCAACCGAGACTATCTCGATGAATTGCCTCAATGGATTGGCAATTAAGGACAACCTGCGTTAGATCCTGATGTAGTTGCATGCAGCTCGATCCCGGGGTCGGCTTCTGCCCAGCTGCAAACTTCTGATACCATTGGCTACGTCTCCTCGCTTAATACACTTCAATCAAGCAGAACGCTCGCGTAGAATGTCTCCCGCAACCCCTGCCTTGGGAGTCCAGAAATATGAAGGTATTTTTTTCTGTAATTGCAGTTTTGGTTCTGAGTGTTTCAGTAAATGCTCAGTCCGGAAGGCGCACTACGAAAATCGTTGCCCCGGTGCCTCCGCCCGCGCCGGAAATGACTGAGTCTAAGCCGAAGGCTCAACCCGATGACGCTCCTCCAGTGACGGCTGAAAGAAATCAGGACTATCGCTGCACCGATGATGGCAGCCTTGCCAGAATCCTCGAGACCGAGGAAGCCGAACCACAAGTCCTTCCAACTAAAAAAGTAGACTCGCGCGTCACGATTACATCCAAGCCGGCGCCCTCATATACGAAAGAGGCGCGTCGTCTTGGTGTCCAGGGTTTCGTGGTCCTAAGAACACTTTTGGGTCCGGACGCCAAAGTTTCACGAGTCAGAGTTATGAGGGGATTGCCTGCCGGGTTGACCACAAACGCGATCCGCGCTGCTTGCAAGATCAAGTTTAAGCCGGCAATGAAAGAGGGACAGGCCGTAGCGCAGTGGGTAACCACCGAATACGTTTTTCGCTTGTCTGACTCTTCGATCTTCAGTCCGTGAATTTCGCCGATCTATTCGGCGTGAGATTAATACCTCTGGTCATGAAGCGAGCCACCTTTTCTCTCGCGACGTTTTTGTTCCTGTCAGTAGTTATTCCTGCGCCTGTGGTTGCCAAAGACGAATGGACCAGCGTGCGTTCCCGCAATTTCCTGTTGGTAGGAAATGCGAGCGAGAAGCAGATCAGGCAAGTTGGTATACGGCTCGAGCAATTTCGCTCGGCATTTGCACGTTTGTTTGGCAGAGCGAGCTTAGGTTCACACTCACCAACGACGGTGATCATTTTCAAGAGCCACGAATCGTATCGTCCATTCAAAGCTAAACCCAACACGGCGGGGTTTTTCCAGACAAATCCGCACATCAATTACATTACCTTAACCACCGAAGTCCGTGGCGACCAGAATCCCTTTACCATCGTCTTTCACGAATACACTCACCTGCTTGTAAATAATATAAATCCAAACATTCCGCTCTGGTTTGATGAAGGCCTGGCTGAGTATTACAGCACAGTGGATATTACGCGCGATGAGAAGGTGATGTTGGGCAGGCCTATCGCGAGACATGTTTCCCTGCTTCGCCAGAATCAGATGCTGCCACTGCAAAAGCTTTTTCGAGTGGATCGCGAATCGCCTGAATACAACGAGTTTCACAAGCAGAGTATCTTCTATGCACAGTCGTGGGCATTGATGCATTACCTGATTGCCGGCAAGAATGGCCAACTGGCGCCTCAACTCGCAAAGTATGTAGAACTGCTTGCCGCAAACCTGCCAGCCGAGCAGGCATTTCAGCAAAGTTTTTCGATGAGTATTGAAAATATGGAAAGCGAGTTGCGCAGTTATCTTCAGCGCGATCGCTATCCCACTGTGGCGGGCGTTTTGGAAGGTAAGCTCGGCTTCGATGCTGACATGAAAACAGCTCAACTTAGTGAGGCAGAAGTGCAGGCCTATCTCGGCGATTTAATGCTGCAAGGCGAACGCAGCGAGAGCGAGAGTTACATACAAAAAGCGCTGGCTCTCGACCCTGACCTCGGGATGGCCCACGCTTCGCTCGGTCTGCTAAGAGCGCGCCAGGGAAGATCGCAGGAAGCGCGAGCCAGTATGCAGCGAGCAGTCGCCGCTGACCCGGAGAATTATCTATTGCACTACTACCACGCATTCGTACTAAGTCGCAGCGGTATCGGTGACAGCGAAACGGTTTTCGGATTTTCTCCCGGGACAATCGCGCTTATGCGTGACGAGCTAAAAAAGGCGATCGGACTCAAGCCTGACTTTCGTGAATCATACAATCTTCTGGCCTTCGTAAATCTGCTCTCCGGAAGCCATCTTGACGAGGCCGTAAAAACACTCCGCCAGTCACTCGGCGAATCTCCGGGACGACATGATCTGCTGTTGACCCTGGCGCAGGTCTACATGCGCCAGGAAGACTATGCGGCAGCGCGCCAGGCTCTTGGCCGGATCAATCAAAGCAAGGCTCCAATACGCGAACGAGTCGAGGCCTTGAACCGCCAGATTGCATCGATTGAAGAAGCGCTCGTCAAACAGCGCGAACCTAAAGAGGTTTTAAGCGGTGAGAAACGCCGCGAGGCGACGCAAGTGGATGACGCCCAATTCGAAACCGTCGAGCACACTGACCCGTCAGACTACCTGCGAGACGCGCTGCGAAAACCAGTAGACGGCGAGTCTCAGATCCAGGGAACGCTCGTACGTATCGACTGCGACGACAAGGGGTTTACGCTGCTGCTGAGAGTAGGCCAACGGGTAATGAGTTTGCGGACCATAGGCTTTAGGAACCTGAATTTTAGAAGTTTCAGCTCGGACGCCGGCAGAGAGATCACTTGTGGCCCACGCATGGCGGGAAACAACGTGGTGGTGACTTACGTCCGTCCGGCCGAACTTCGATCACAGATTGCGGGTGTTACGAAATCGATTGAGTTTGTACCGAGTGATTTCAAACTGAGTCGTGGGCCGTGACAGGGGGCGAGAAGGCCAGACGCCTTCAGGCTGCGCTTGTCGACGCAAGCTAAAAGCTTAAACTCTGAACTACCCGTCCCCTGCCAACGCCTCGCTAAATTGACACTCCCAGAGGCACGCTTGTATAGTCCACCTTCTATTTGCGCCGTTCTCCTCCCAGCTTTAGAGGCCCGACTCCTCAATTGTCTGCGCGTTACCGGCAGTCACAAACCCCTAAAACCAATGGACTAAGTAATATGAAGCGATCAGCTCTTTTCCTCGCAACTATCCTATGTTTTCTGACGTTCGTCCCCTCTCAGACCACCGTGCAGGCAAAGGACAATTGGATAAGTGTTCGTTCGAAGAATTTCTTCCTCATCGGGAACGTGAGCGAGAAAGAGATACGCCAGGTGGCCACGCGCCTGGAGCAATTTCGTGAGGTCTTCTCGCTTCTTTTTACACGAGCGAATTTCACCTCACCTGTGCCCACAACGGTGGTCGTTTTCAAGAGCGACAAGTCATACGGACCGTTTAAGCCGAATGCGAACACGGCCGGTTATTTTCAACCTGGTCCCGACGTCAACTACATCACCTTAACCACTGAAGTCAGAGGCGAACAGGATCCGTTTACAGTCATCTTCCACGAGTACACGCATCTACTCGTGAACAACACCAACGGAAACGTGCCGGCATGGTTCAATGAGGGACTGGCGGAGTATTACAGCACTACTTCAGTGACCGATGATCAGAAGGTAGTGCTGGGCAAACCAATCGGCAGTCACGTTTACCTGCTTCGTCAAAAGAAGATGCTGCCACTCAGGACCCTCTTTCAGGTGGACCATAAGTCTCCGCATTACAACGAGCGCGACAAACAAGGAGTCTTTTACGCACAATCGTGGGCCCTGATGCATTACCTGATTCTCGGCAACGGCGGACAACGTGCAACCGCAATGGGAGCGTTTCTCGAGGCAATTGCGGCAAACATCCCGATGGAGACTGCGTTTCAGAAAGCCTTTGGAATGGGTTTTGAACAGATGGAAAAGGAGCTGAAACAATATATCCAAAAGGACCGCTATCCGATCGTCTCCGGTCACTTCGAACGCAAGATTGGAACTGACACCTCCATGCAGGTTGCGCCTATCAGTGAAGCGGAAGCGCAGGCATACCTGGGCGACTTGCTGCTACACGCCAACGGCGCTCACGCCGAAGGCTACTTGAAAAAGGCGCTTGAGCTGAATCCGAATCTGGCGTTGGCCCAGGCTTCCATGGGAATGCTGCGAGTACGCCAGGGTAGGGCTGCGGAAGCCCGGCAGAGCCTCGAACAAGCGGTGGCAACAAACAGTCAGAATTACTTGATTCATTACTATTACGCGTTTGCGCTTAGTCGCGAAGGCTCTAATGCTGAGGTTATAAGCTCGTTTTCTCCACAAAATGTCGAGAAGATGCGCGAACATCTACGGAAGGCAATTCAGCTGCGGCCGGACTTTCCAGAGTCGTACAGCTTGCTGGCGTTTGTGAATTTGGTTTCAGGAAGCAACCTTGACGAATCGGTTCAAATGCTCAAGCAGGCACTGACCACTTCTCCCGGACGAAACGATCTCACTTTCATGTTGGCCCAGGTGTACATGGGGAAAGACGATTACAAGTCCGCCCGTGAGCTATTGCAAAAGCTCAGTGAGAACAATAGCGATCCTGAACTGAGGCAGCGTTCGCAGGATATGCTGACCCAATTAGCATCAAGGGAAGAGCAATTTGCGAGCTTTCGAGACTTGAAAGAAGACCCGAACAATAGACCAACCCTGCGAGAGCCGGTTAACACCAGCAACAGGCGTGAGGCCGAAACGACTGACAACCGGCCTGAGGCTGAAGTGAACACGGATCCTTCGTCCTATCTCCGCGAAGCGCTGAGGAAACCACAGGCTGGCGAAACCCAGGTCCAGGGTCAGCTGGTGCGCATCGATTGTGATGCGAAGGGTCTTACGTTCATAGTAAAGGTTGGGGACGTGCTGCTTAGGTTGACTGCGAAGAGCTTCGAGCACATCGACATCACAAGTTATAGCCCTGACGCGGGTAACGAAATATCTTGTGGTCCACGGAAACCGGAAAACAATGTGGTGGTAGTCTACACGCCCAGTACTGATGCGCGCGCCAAAGCCAACGGCGTCGGAGTTTCGATGGAGTTTGTGCCCAAAGACTTCAAGCTGGCAGCCACACCGTGAATTTAAACCCAGGGGACATTTTGGATTTGTCTTAGCCCGCGGAGCGCGGCGATAGCGTAAAGCCTGGGGTGAGCGCAGCGGAACCCCAGGTTGGCGACGACTATGGAATTCAAGCGCGCGAAGCGTGCGATAGCTCAAACGCGGCAAGTCAGTGTGGTGAAGAGGCTGTCGCCCACTTCGCGGGCTGCAGCGTTCTATTCCAAAGATCCTGGGGTTCCGCTCGCAAAGCCTCGCTCCACCCCAGGCTTTACGCTATCGCCGCGCTCCGCGGGCTAAAGGAAACTACGTTCAGACGTACCCAATCCACTTAGGCCTCACCTTCCGTATCTTCTGCGAGTTCGGAAATTTTAAGTTCATTTCAGGAGGAACGAAACAGTGAAGAAAGTTTTTCTTATGCTGATGGTATCAGTGTGCGCGCTCGTAGCAGCTAACCAGAGTGCGAATGCGCAGATGATGAGTAACGCGAATCCCATGGTCGGTGGCGCGGCCATGTACAAAACAAAAAATATCGTGGAGAACGCCGTGAATTCCGCGGACCACACCACGCTTGTGGCTGCTGTTAAGGCCGCCGGATTAGTCGACACGCTGGCGAGCGCCGGCCCGTTCACCGTGTTTGCACCAACCAATGCCGCTTTCGATAAACTGCCCGCGGGCACGGTCGAAACCCTCGTCAAGCCCGAAAACAAAGCGATGCTGACGAAGATACTGACCTACCACGTGTTGGCTGGAAAATTTGATTCGGACGCTATTGCAAAAAAGATCGGCAAAGGCGGCGGTAAGGCGAAGTTTAAAACTGTCAGCGGCAACACCCTGGCTGCGTGGATGGATGGCAATGATCTACTTCTGCGCGATGAAAAGGGTGGCACTTCGCGCGTTACCATCGCAAACGTCAATCAATCAAACGGCGTGATTCACGTGATCGATACGGTTCTTTTGCCGAAGTAGTTACCCGACGAGGAAGAGGGTAAGGGAAAAAGGGTCAAGGGAAAGGGGCAAGGAAAAGAGTCAACGGGAAGGGGAAAGGGAAGGCATTTACCCTTTCCCCCTTACCCCTGTCCCTTTCCCCTTGCCCTATTTCTTCCTATCGCACGCGGACGCGGTCGCTTTTTCCGCGGCCAAACGTCTCCGGTGAATACATCTCCTCCGCCTTAGTTGGCGGCACTATAAACAGTCCGGGCGTCGTAGCTCGAGCAAAGTAGGTGTACTCATGACCACCTTCCCAAAGCAGTGATGTAAATGCTTCGACGCGTTCATCCCGCAGGTTTTGATGTTCATACCAGGTCCCGCTCCAGTAGCTGCGGTAATCAAAGCTCCGATAGATTCCAGATGCGGCGGGGCCTTGCGGCAATCGTTCCGTCGTCGCCAGTTCGGGATTCAGGGCTTCGAGTCCAGCCGGAAGTGGATCGACAAGGGCAACGTGATAACGACGCGCCGGATTCGATAGCACTAGCCTGACGCGCACGCGCGCGCCTGCTTTGATGGACCACATGCCATCAGACTCGAGGTGAACGTCCGCCGGATCGTCAATCGCTTCATACTTACGCTCGACTACAAAGCCGTAATCGGCAGCAGCGATTTTCAGATTAGCCGGCGCGTATTTAGTCCCAATGCGGAAATAGAGACGACCGGCGCCTTCCTTTGCGATCGTAAGATTGGCTGGCGCGGCCGCTGTACGCTCGACCAGGAGCGGCATGGGAAGACTCAGTTGTTGCCGATCGATCGAACGGCCTTTGAAAGTCTGTTCCCCGGCATAATCGTTACCTAGCCAAACGCGCGCAACGAAGGTCGGCGTCGCAGCTTCGTAGGTTGAGAAGTAACGATCGAGCGCCAGCAAAATGAAAACATTCTCCTGTGTATTGGTCCATCGGCCGCGATCACGCCCGGAAAGCAGGCCGCGCACCAGTTTGGGAATGATAGTGCTTTGTGGCTGGTCACCGATCAATGCATCGAGAAGAACCCCGTCGGTGCGGCGGTTAGAGTGAAGCACAGTATAGGCGCCGTCTCTGTAGCTATCGGCGAAGTGTGCGGCGCCGGCCGTTTCAGTGACGCGGTTATTCAGGTGGCGCCGAATCATCGCCACTTCCTTCAACGAGGCGTCCCCAGCCAGGACTGGCAAAAGCCAACCAAGTGATTCGAGCGGCAATTTGTCGGCGCCGCCTGCATCATTAAAAAGTTTGCGCGCCTTGGCAGCGTCGCGGTCTTTCATCAAAGATCGTACGTAGAGCGCATAAGCCTGAATAGCGCGCCGCGATTCGAAAGTGTAAGAGTCAGGAATCCGCTGCTCGATCGTCCGCAGGTAGGCCTGCGACCTCTGCAACATCTCCTCCGGAACTGCGAAGTCTTTCGACCGCGCCCGTATCAACGCGTGGGCGACATGGACGGAGACGTATGGAAACGAAGCTTCACCCCGACGCCAAAAGCCGAACCCTCCGTCTTCGTTCTGCAGTCCTTGCAGAACTTTTAGATCGGCATCAACGGAAGCGCGCATTGCTTCCGGCGATGGGATGTCTTTCGATTTGAACGCAGCCAGCACATCTTTTAGGGCGGCGATACTTATCACGCGCGAAGCGATTTGTTCACTGCAACCATATGGGTAGTTGAATAGATAGATAACGGCATCGGTGAGTTCCTGGAGTTGGGTCGAGGCGGTGGTGATTTCCAATCCGCCAAAAGCCTTAACCACATTTGCCGGCGCCTTAACAGGTTGAGCGACACTGCCGCTATCGATCACGCCATAGGTTGCAAACGCCTCGGTCGTGGCAGGCGTGTAGATGGGAAGAGAAACTTCGGCAGCGTCCATTTTTAAGCCCGAGACAGCGGCGATCTGAAAACGCGCCGTGCCGGGTTTAACTGCGGCGACCGGGAAACGCACCTCAACGCGATCGTTCGCGGGTACGGTAACGCGGCGGCCTGCGCCTTCGGTTAACTGTGCGTTCGACGCGCGAACCACGACGTTCACATTCATCGACTCGTTGGTTTGGTTCTGGAGGACCACAGGAAGCTCGGCCGCGTCGCCATAGTTGAGGAATCGCGGGGCCGACGGCCGGGCCATGAGTGATTTACGAGCGGTGATGGCTGACTCACCGGAACCTGCCAGCTTTCCACCAGACACGGATACTGCCATTACGCGATAGCGAGTCAGGTTATCAGGAAGCTTGACTCGCACTTGCGCGCGCCCATTCGCATCGGTCGGCAAAGAGGCGGCGAATACGGCAAGGGCGTTGAAGTTCTGCCGGAGGGCTATTGGTGCTTGAGATGCGCCCACGCTAGCGAAGCCCCCTCTTACAACTTTGTCCGACATCCCCATAAGCTTGCCGGTGACAACACCCTCGCTCGTCACGTTTAATGTTGTCACAGAAAGACTGGCCGCCGGCGGAGCATTTGGTGGAGAAGGCGCGCCACCAACGCCACCACCCTCTCCAACTGTTTCTGGACTCGCCAGCTTCAGCCACTCGCGCAAGTGATAGTCATCCACATCTTCATCGCGTTCCGCGTAGAAAACTGCCAGAGGATCGACGAGCTTATAATTTGTCAGGGCCAGCACTGATTCATCAACGACGATTACAGCCGTATCAGTACCCTGCACGCTTCGTCCCCGCGCGTCCTTCACCTCAACGTCAACGACTGTCTCAGCGCCCGGCTCGATCACGGCTGCACGGGGTGTGGCGTTAACGTTCAAACGTCGCATCGCCGGCGGAATATCCAATTTGATTTCGCCGGAAGCGAACGCCGGACGTTTTGGCAAACTCGCGAGCGTGTTCCCCTCATCGTCCACGCGTACTGCCGCCCCTACGAGGTCCACTTGCACATGCACGTTAGGCGTCATTGCCTCTTCAAGTGGTATGCGAAGAGTGTAGGAGTTTTCCGTGCATCGTAAATCGCTCGGTGCGCCAAAGACCGGAGCGTCTTATAGTCAATACGCCTTCGGCCGGCGCAAACGGAGATTGGACCAGAATCTCGGCTACATCATTGGCGGTGTAGGTCTTGCGGTCAGGAATTAGTTCAGCTTCCTCCTGTTCGACCTCACGTTTAGGCGGCAATTTGCCGCCTGCTACCCACAGGGACAACTCGCTCTCGTTAAGCCGCTCGCGGTCATCGCGAACGCGTGCCGTCAGGCGGTACATGCCGCCCTCCTTCGTTTGAAAACGAGCGCTCACCGCGTCTGTTCCGCTGGTCAGTGTCTGTTCTTGCGGGTCGCGTTCCTCTTGCTGCCATTCACCCTTCGCGTAGACGTATTCAAGTCGCACCAGCCGCAAACCCACTACCCGGCCGCCAAGCGCTTTGCCGTCGAGATCCGTGACGATTGTTGCCAAGTCAAACGCTTCGCCCTTCTGCACAAAGGAACGGGCCGACTTCAGTCCAACGTAAACATCAGCCGGGTGGACCAGCAACGTGGTGGTTGAGGCAAGAGTTTGACGGTTCACGTCCTGCACGAGTGCTTGCGCGGTCACGCTCGATGGACGGGGAGGATTTACACTATCAAAATCAATTCTGAGTGTGTGTTTGCCGTCCGCATCGGTACGTCCTTTGAATCTTTGCTCCGTTGGCTGGCTATATTCGCCGTCGTCTCGCCACCACGCGTAAAACTTGCCAAACGTGTAGTCGTCGCGGTTCGGGGGCGTGTAATTTGTTGGCTTCGAAGTGACTGTCCAATTCACATCCGTGGCGGCGAGCCCGCCGCCTGAGTAGTAGGCAGCAGTCATCGAGGTGGTCGCGAACGTTCCTACGAAGTGAGGCGCCTCCGATGCGTGGGTCTTTATCTCGAATTCCGGCCGCCGGAATTCCTGCACTTGAAAGTTATGTGAATGCGCTTCGTCATTCTTCAGGTCGAACAACAGAGTCGCACGGCCGAGATTCATTGTCGGAGGAAGGTTGAGCTTGAGGTTAAAGCCAGCGAGGGCGTTGAGCGTTACGCTCCCCTTCGCAATCTCGTTGTTCTGCGAGTCCTTCAAGACATAGGTCACCGTCCTCCCCGCAGAAGCGAACATCTCCGTGTCGCCTTTTGGCGTTAAGTCAATTCTGCGAATCCAACCTTTGACGTTTACTACCTCGCCGGGACGATACATGTTGCGATCATCTATCACGTACCAGCTCAGTTTTTGGCGCGAATCATCGCGTTGCCAACTGTTGTCTTCGTCGTGGTGGTAGGGGTAGTACGTTTGCGGCAAAATTGCCACGTCGTCGCCACGACGAGCAATCAACAATGATGACCAACCCGGCCGCCTGGTCTTAGGCCCTGCTTTAAAAGCCAGATGGGCCAAACCGTTGTCACCGGTGGTTCCTAGAATGCTGTCGGCGCTGACGCTCAGCGCCACGCCACCTAAAGGTCGACCGTCCTTGAGCGAGTTGGCCCACACCAACAATTCGCTCTTGTCCGCGAAAGCGTCGAGGCCAATATCCGTTGACTGCACCCACGCTTCCGCCTTGTTTTGCCGGTAAGCATAAGCCGGGACCGCTGCCTTTTCTTCGTTAGGGCGCGGGACCGGTTCGACCTTGACGAAGACCTGACCGTAGCCATTGTTTAGCACAGGGGATAAGTCAATCGCGGTCTCGATCAGTTGGTCAACGCCGGTTCCGATTTCAATAATTTTGTTTGAAACCAGCGTACCCGGAGGGGTGGGCATTACCTTATCGTTGGAGTATCGGCTGCTTTGATACCGGCGAAACTGGGGCCAATCGTCGGGAGTGACTTTATATATTTGTACTCTCAAGCGTGAGTGGTTGAGGCTATAAACGGTAAAGGTGCGACGGTTCGCAGGATCGAGGACAACAAAGCCCTCGCCTGTAGTGAACAGCGTTGGATCAGCCGTGGTCACTTTGAAACTATGTTGGGTCTCGCCTGTGAGTGACTGTCCGAAATTGTCTTTGATCGTGGGGTCGAGTGTGATCGTGTACGTCGTGTTGCTGCGTTTGGCGCCGTCTATATCGATTCTGTTGTAGTGGTGATTAATTTTTACGTCAGGAATTTCCGGAAAGATCTTTACCTGCTCGGGGCGGAAACTTTCGTTGTCGAGCTGGTTGCTAAATGAAATATGGAGCGAGTCAAACGGAGAGCAGCGTTCCTGGTAGCCGCAGCTCTTATCAATAACACGGAACGGGCCATAGGTCTTAAAGGTGAGAGTTTGGTTTTTCGTTGTCGTTCGTGGGCCTTCCGCGGAAGGTGTGCCCGCCGGAATTAAGACACTAATGTTAGTGTCAGGAGGAAGAACGTTTCTGATTGCGCCATCCGGACCTACGGCGCGCACTACCAGCCAACGTCCTTCTTGAGCTTGCTTAACGAGAGAGCTAACTATTTGGTCGGCAGCTATCTCTGCAGAAGTGGCCACGCGCAGCCGGACACCTGCGGCGTCGGGTTGAAGCTTGAGTCGACGTAATACCGCGTCCGCCTCAATCCTCTGATCAAACTCCAGGAACATTAGAGGATCCCGAGGCTGGCTTTGGCCGCTCGGATGGGAACTTTTCAATGTCGGCGGAGGAGTGGCAAACGTGAAAGTTTTAGCTGCGTGAAGCGTATTGCCTAGCGCAGATTTTGTACCCGCTGGGATCGTTACCGTGTAACTGGTTGCCATTGGCAGCCTGCCGCCTTCTGCATCCGGTTGAAAGAGCAACGTCTGTGTACCAAGCCAACGCCATTTGCCGCCCGGCTGCGGCGAGAGTTTGACTGGCACATTTAAGGCGGCTTCGTCTTGTGAGGAGACGGCAACCATGGGCTGTGAAAACGTAATACTTAAGGTGGGGGCTAACGAGACTTCGCCTTCAGGTGATGACCTTGTGACTTCGAGCGGAGCGTTGTTGTGTGCAGGAGGAGGCGCGCCGGTTGAAGGCGGCGCAAAAGCGGCGGCGATTGTTTGTCCCGCGCGCGGGGGCGGCAATGAACTCTCCCGCAACCTAAAGCCCATCGTGTCGCCAGGTTCCGTTTGTAGCTTAGGCAAACGCGCCAGGAGTCTTGCGGTTTCCACTTCGGATAGAGGTAGAGACGTCACAGTCGGAGTTGGTCTTGGCGCTTCAACCTTCTCACTTCCTTCACTTAAGCGAAATCGTAAGCCTGCGGGCTCGTCAGCTTTCACCTCATTGTCTTGTCCTCGCGCGATGGGTGCGGCAGTCAACGGGAGGAGTGTGATGACGGTGATCCAAATGAGAAGTAGAGAAATGGCGGGCTTGAGGGTCATTGCGTTATTGCCTTCTATGCGTGATGAAATATTCACTTTTATCAACTGATGCCGGCGGATCACCGCGTCGTTTGTCCCGGCTATAAGAGAACGCGCCGACAGTGAAAGGCTTGCGGATATTTGCAGGTCCAGGCACTGAGCAACGCGGAGCGATTTCCTTAGCACCGCAGCTTCAGCCCCGGTGATTAAAGCATGTCCAGGAGAGAGAAACCGTTTGAACGGTTTTTGTTCCCAGAGAGCGCCGTTTCAGACAATTCTACCCAGACCTATCACAAGGCTGAGCTACTGCCCCTTAAGCCAACTATGAAAAAGGCGCCTCCCAAATCCTCGAGGCGCCTTTAATCTGTAAATGTTGAAGATTGTAATTGTTCGTTGGCCAACAGGTGTTCGACGTACAAACCTTCATTAGCTTGCGGCGTAACGAATAAGACAGTCGACAGGGCGCCTCTTTGGAGTGCGCCGCCTTGTCGGCGCTTTGGCCTGCTGCGACCTGTCGCAGCTCGCGGCACCAACACGCCCCACCGATGTGATCACGCCCTACCGAAGCGGCGCGAAGCCGCCGCGGGCCAAAGCGCCGAAAGGCACCGCACTCCAAGGAGGCGTCCGTCAACAAAGGTCGCCCGTCGACAAAGGGCGCCGGATTTCAGCATCAAGGGCCGAGCGGCGATACCCAGACGGGCATGAAGCCATTGATCATGATCCGGTAGTCGCCATTGGTCTGATTCATCGTCTGAATCCAGTTTACATACGACGCATCGGCTGTGCGCCGTAAGGTGGGCAACGAGCCAGCCGGCATTGGGGACGCTGAAACTACAGGCGTACAGAGTACAAGCTTTAGCTTGCGGCGTAACGAACAACACAGTCGACAGCGAGTCTCCTTGGAGTGCGCCGCCTTGTCGGCGCTTTGGCCTGCTGCGACCTGTCGCAGCTCGCGGCGCTACACGCACCACCACTAGATCACGCCCTGTCGATAGGAAGCGGCGCCAAGCCGCCGCGGGCCAAAGCGGTGACAAGGCACCGCACTCCAAGGAGGGGTCCGTCGACAAAGGTCGCCCGTCAGTTCGCACCACTATTCGCCGGCGGCCAAATTCTTTCGTGGTCCTTGCAGTTGTTTCATCAGTTCTTCAACCGCAGCTTCCAGTTGCCGGTCGCGACCGGCCAGAGTGTCTTCAGGTGTGTTATCGATCAGCATGTCAGGTTGCACACCATTGTTTTCCATGTTGGTGCGTTTCGCATCCGCGAGGAAAACGCCCACGCCAGGCGTACGCACTGTTGAGCCATCTATCAACGTATAGCTACCGGTGCCGATAACTGCGCCCATGGTCGGCGTGCCGATTACCTTGCCGAGACCGAGTGCGCGGAAGCCCGCGGGAAACATCTCCGCGTTTGAAGCCGATCGCCAGTTTTGCAGTACCACCTTTGGTCCAAAGAAGGCTGCGAACGGACGGCCCATAGGCTCTGTGCCTCTTGGCTGCCACACCTGATACTGACGTTGCACCAGAATCGCGAGCAACTCCTGTTCGATGTTGCCGCCGCCATTCCAACGCTGATCGATCACGAGGGCTTCTTTGTTGCGAAACTCGCGAATCTCTTTTTCAAACTTCCGCAACGAAGGCTGGTTCATTGCCTGGATGTGCAAATAGCCCACGCGTCCACCCGAAAGCTGATCGACTTTCTTCCTGCGCTCACTCACCCAGCGGTCATAGCGCAGCTGGCCGTACGCGTTGGTTGAGATCGCCTCAATCCTGGTGCGCCAGGCGCCGTCTTCCGAAGGCTTGTTGTTAAACTGGACTTCAATCTTGCGATTGAGCCGGTTGTTAAGAAGTTGCCAGTACTCGTCGCCGGATTTTACCGGTTTGCCATTAATCGCAAGCAGGTAGTCACCGACTTTAACCTTGACCCAATCTTTATCGGCAGGACCTGTCTCGTAAATGTGAGTTACACGATAGCGTCCGGCGGTCTTGTCAGGCTCCAACTCGATACCCAGATGAGAAGTTGAAACGCCGGCATTGTCGCGGCCCCGAGGCGGCGGCGCCGTACCGGTGTGCGAAGCGTTGAGCTCGCCGATCATCTCGTTAAGGATGTTGAGCAACTCCTGTCGATCGCCAACGTATTCGACGAGCGGGCGATACTTCGCGCGCGCAGCGTCCCAATCGAAACCATGCATCTGCGGATCGTAGAAGCGATACTTCATCGTCCGCCAACCATCGTCAAACATCTCCGCCCATTCCGAAGGTCGATCCACGCGCACGCGGACGTTAAACGCAAGCTTACGGCGCGGGCTATCGCCACCGGCAGGACGCGCGGCCGTTGCTGCTGCTCCCGGCGGCACTGAAGGCGGAAGAGAGATCGAATAAACACCGTCACGCTCGCGGAAAAAAAGCGTACGGCCATCGCGAGAGATATTTAGTTCGGCAACGCCGCCACCAAAACCCCCTCCGCCGCCACCGCCATCCGCGTCTTCGCTCGGCGGCAGCCCCGAAGTCAGACGAGTCAAACGTCTACCGTCGTCCTGGACCGTGTAAATGACCGGAATACTTGTCGGGCCGGCAGGTTCAGTGGTGACAAAAACGAGCGTGCGGCTATCGGGAGCCACTGTATAGAGAGGAATTGCAAAAGGCATTCGGGTGATCTGACGGGTACGTCGCTTCAACCCGTCCCAATCGATCTTGATTTCACGCGGAGGAGCGCGGCGATCGGCTGGTGGTCCACGACGCGCAGCGCCGGCAGCGTCCGCACCTTCGCCGCCTTCGCCACCTTCACGACGTGGGGTTGCTTCCATTTCCGCACGTTCCTCCGGATCGTCAGGATCGCGTTCCAGGCGTTCCAACACTACCGAATAGATTTGAACTGAGGTGGGTGCTACTCCCGTGCCGCCGTCAATACGTTGAAAGAAGAGTTTTCGTCCATCAGGACCAAACACCGGACCCGTCTCGCTGTTTGAATCAAACGTTACCCTATGTGGCGCACGCTCGGTTCCTGAAGATGCAACCAAATAAATGTCGCTAGTGCGCGAAGCATCCGGCTTTGAATACGCGATCCACTTGCCGTCAGGCGACCAGACCGGAGAACCGAACCCACCGTATCGCGACGAATCGAGTACGGCGATCTGTTTGGTCGCTACTGTGATCTTACGCAGCTTATCGTCGGATGCTGTAAACGCTATCTCCTTGGAATCCGGCGACCAGTTATAACCGGACTTCAACGCATCAATGTCAGTAAGCTTTTCCGCCTGGCCGGCGCCGTCGGCCGGAATCACATAAATCTCTTCGCGGCCGCTTTGATCGGAAACAAAAGCGATGCTCTTTCCGTCCGGTGAGAAGGTAACGAAGCGGTCCCGCGCTGCACTCTCGGTAAGCTGTTTGATGTCGCCTTCTTCTACGGGCGACGTGAATATCTCTCCGTGAATTGAGAAAACAATTCGCCGTGCTGAAGGCGCAAGATCGTAGTCGTCAGCCTGCGAGCCAAACGGGGCCATCTCGGTCAGGTTTTCCTGCGTCTCAGCTGCAATGTCCAGTTTGATCGGCGTTGCTTTTTTACCGGCGACGTCGAGTTTCCAAATGCCGAAGTCGTGCTCGAAAACTATTACGCGTCCATCGGCGCCAATCGAAGGCCAACGCACGTCGCCAGTCTTAAATGAAGTGATACGTTCCGCGCGGCCGCCGCTATCTGACACACGCCAGATATTCGTCAGACCATTGCCATCGCGGTCGCTGACAAAATAGATGAAGCCATCCTGGCCCCACATCGGCCACGAATCGTGTCCATCGAAATCCGTTAGCTGCGAAAACTTTTTCGACGCAACGTCCATCACGATCACGTCGCTTTGATTCGAGCCGCGATAGAACTTGCGCCAGTAAGCCTGTGATTTCGGGTTGTAGGCCAGGCGCTTGCCGTCGGGTGAATACGACGCCTGCACGCCCATGTCAGTCCCTGCCTTCCAGGGCATCCCGCCTTCCGTGCTCACCAGGTAAAGCTGCGGCGTAAAATCCTCGCCACGATTACTGCTGAACAAGACTGCGCGCGAATCTGGCGCCCAGCCGAGCACTGTGTCGTCAGATGAGTGGGCAGTTATCTGTTTGGCCGCTCCGCCTCCGGCAGGAATGATGAAGACATCGAGATTGCCGTTTCGATCGCTGGAGAAAGCTATCGACTTTCCATCGGGCGAGAAGCGAGCGTAAACATCGCGGGCGCGGTTTACTGTCAGCCGCTGGATGTTCTGGCCGTTTTCATCAGCGGTCCAGACGTCGCCGAGGTAGCTGAAAACAATGCGGCCATTGTGATAATGCGGATAACGAACGAGGCGTGCCTCACGTCCCAAGGCAAACGACGAAACAGTAAGGATCAGTGTCAATGCAAAGAGGAGGGTTTTCTTCATAGTTTTGGACCTACGTTTCGGAAAGTTTGGAAATTGCTTGGTAATCTGCCAGGAATGCGGAAGGCGCATTATAGCATCGCCAAAGTTGTATGGCATGATAAAACCGGTGTTAAAAAACCGAGTGCGGTAACGCCGGATGCTAGAATCAACTTCATCGAGAAATCACCAGTACTACGACTAAACGATGCAGAAACCAACTTATTACAAGCCGTCTTTGGCCCGTCGCTAGAGCAGCTCTGGTCTGAACAAGGGTGTTATCAGGCCTGCGTTACGCTATGAAAGGAGCTTCCTTGATTACCTGCCGGAAAATGACCGCCGCCGATGTTTCTGACGCCTTTGCCATGCTCCAGGCGTTTCTCGCCGAAGACGAGCACTACCTTGCCAGCAGCAAGGCCTATGGCGATCGCGGCTTTCAGGGACTTAACGATGCGCTCGATCTGTTTCTCGAGCGACCCGAGCTGGGATTCGTTTGGATGGCATACGACGACGATGGCGCGGCCGCTATTTGTGTGATCAGTTATGCAATCTCAACCTCGATGGGCGAAGTTGTGGCAAAGCTTGACGACGTGTCAGTGAAAGGCGACCGGCAGGGCAAAGGCATCGGCACTGATTTATTAGAGCAACTGAAAGCGCAGCTTAGAAAAGAATCAGTAGCGCGGATCGATGTTGCGGTTCATGTGGATAACCCCGAGGCGCGGCGTTTTTACGAGAAGCTGGGATTTATAACGCTGCGCGAAGAGCGGCTGGCGTGTGTAATTTAGTGGGCGGTGGGCAGTGGGCAGTGGGCGGTGGGCAGTAAGCTGGTTGCACAAACGTCGCGGTGACGTTCGCGGCGATACTTCATGGAAATCGGCCTTCTGCTTACTGCCTTCTGCTCACCGCCCACTGCCCACTGCCCACTGCCCACTGCCCACTGCCCACTGCCCACTGCCTTCTTGATCACAGCTTCGCAATTTCCTCAAAATACTTCGCAAACGCTACCATCCCGCCCGAAGCTTGCTGCCAATCAAAATTCTCATTGGGTGCGTGATAGCCGTGCTCGGGCAACGACAGACCAAGGAACAGTATTGGACAGCGCAAGACTTTCTCGATACTCGTCATCGCTCCGATCGTCCCGCCATCGCGAACGAAAACAGCATCGCGCTTAAACGCAAACTTTACCGCACGTTTCAACGCCTCCGGCAACGGGCCTTCAACCTTGGTGCGGAAAGCCGGGGCCATCGATTCAAAGTGAATATTCACGTCCGGGTTTAGTCTCTTCACTTCAGCTTTAATCAACGCCGCGATCTTTTTCGGATCCTGGCCTGGCACTAACCTGCACGACAGCTTAACTTCACCACGCGGTGGCACAATCGACTTCAAACCGGGTCCCTGGTAACCGCCTCTAACTCCGTGGACTTCCATCGTCGGCATGCCCCAGATTCGCTTCATCACGTCGAGCGGTTCCTCGACACGTAATTTCTTGAGGTGGTGGGCCTTCTTCCATGTCCTCACGTCGAAGCCGCAGTTGGACCAGTCCTCGAGTTCCTTTTTCGACGGCGGAATCATGTCGTCGTAAAACCCTTTGACCTTCACGCGCCCGCTAACTGGATCGTAGAGATCGCAAACCACCTTCATCAGTTCTCCGATCGGATTGCGCGCCGCCCCGCCGACTTCGCCTGAGTGTGTGTCGGTTGTCCCAGTCTCCAAAGTAAGCAGGAATCCCATTAGCCCTCTGAGACCCGCTGAATTTGCCGGCCGCTTACGAGATACCCAAACAGTGTCGGAAACAACAACTGAATCCGTACGGAGATTGGGCGCGGCTTTGGAAATAATTTTTTCGAAGTTTGGCGAACCAATCTCTTCTTCAAACTCCCATAGAAAACGGATGTTCACCGGCACCTCCGCTTCCATGGCGGCGCGAGCTCCGTATAGTGCGGCCAACGCCGGCCCCTTATCATCCGTTGTGCCGCGCCCGAAATAACTGTCACCTTTACGCGTCATCACAAACGGCTCCGTGTCCCATGGCTCCGTCTCTTTCGAGGCAGGCTGTACGTCGATGTGATTGTAGACGGTGACAGTGGGCACGTTTTTCGAGGAACCGAAGACACCATGGACCACCGGATTGCCCTTGTCGATCTTGTAAACATCCACCTGGCCGCCAAAACCGCGCAAAGTTTCTACCGTGAGATCGACGCCCGCGCGAATATCTTCTGCATGCGCAGGATCGACGGAGACAGTTGGGGTTTCAACAAAGCGTTTGAGCAATGCTTCATATTCATCGCGGTGAGAGGCGGCAAATGAAAACAATTGGTCCCGGTCGAGCGCGTTCGCCATTTTGGAGAGTCCTCCGAATCGGATTCGAAATCTTATTGCGAGGCCGATAGTGTACAAGATGCGCGGCCAACGCAGGTAGGACAGGCAATAATTGGTTACCGATGTTTTTACGGAAACCGATACTGAACCTGGCGCGTTAGCGCTGGATCCTTAAAGCTGCATCACATAAAACAATCTTCGTCTTTCTTAAATGTTCGACACCTCCAGCATCCCGCGCTACCGCGCTGGGTTCTGTAACTGCTCACAAAACGGCATCACTACTCAATGGAGATCGCGACCTAAGGCAACGTTTTCCACAGCTCGACTCACTAACTCGTGAGAAACTGCGCGGGCGATTCTTGTTGAATTTGACCGGATTCCCACACTGGATTCATTTTGAGCACCCGACTTCCGATGCGTTTGTTGAAAGCTTTAGGAAATTGCCTTTAAGTTCACTTTTCTGCATCCGCAGTCCGGCGTTCAATTGCCTTGGGTCTTCGTGCTATTCTGGCAGCCCGCTTTTGGCTACGGGCCGAAAGTTTGCGGAATTGAGAGCAGACGGTTAGGAACCAGATCGTAGGAGGGTTTTCGTGAGAAAAAGTTACTTGCCGGGTGTCATATTCTTTCTTTTGGCAGTTTCGCTCCCCGCTATCATTTATTCGCAACAAAATGGTTCAGCCCGCCGGCAACCCCCGACTTCCGCCGAAAGCTCTACTGTGCCGAAACCTGCGACCCCTGCCGGCTCGCGGGTTAACAGCGCGGTAGTCAAGACTGATATTTCGGAGGCCCTCGGCGTAATTGAGGGTAACCACATCGACGGCAAGAAGTTGGATTACAACTCCGTCTTCAAGTCCACGATCAGCGGAATGTTAAATGCACTCGATCCGCATTCAACCTATTTCGACCCGATCGAATATGCATCGTTCAAAACTGAGCAGCGCTCCGAGTACTTTGGTATCGGTGCAACTATCGGAGACCTCCGGCAAGGCGAGCAGGTTAACACTTACATTCGTGCGACCTTCCAGGGCGCACCGGCGCAACGCGCCGGCCTGCGCTTCGGCGATCGCATCACTGCCGTTGATGGGCAGTCGATGAAGGGGAAGACGTATCCTGAGGTAAGGAAGTTTTTGCTTGGCCAGCGCGGAACTGTGGTCAAAGTCACGGTGGAACGCGGAACCGGCCAAAGTGAAACCGTCACCATCACGCGCGATGCGGTGGCTTTACCGTCCGTGCCGCAAGCCTACATGTTAAAGCCCGGCGTCGGCTACGTGGCCATGACCGGTGGTTTTAATCTGACCACAGCAGCAGAGTTTCAAGCAGCGCTCGAGGAACTCCATACAAAAGGCATGAACACCCTGGTGCTTGACCTGCGCGGAAATCGCGGGGGTCTTTTGATCCAGGCAGTGAGGGTAGCGAATACTTTTCTTCAGCGCGGACAAGTGATTGTTAAGCAGGAGGGAAGATTCAGAGGCGCGATGGAAACGTTCAAAGCGCAGAACGACACTCCGGATCCCATTCCCTTAGTTGTCCTTGTGAATGGTGATTCGGCGTCAGCCGCTGAGATCGTCGCCGGTGCGTTGCAGGACCACGACCGTGCGCTGATTGTTGGGGAAAGCACTTTCGGCAAGGGCCTGGTGCAGTTGCCCATTCAACTCGAATACGATTCGGCGCTGTTGCTGACGATCGCGAAGTATTACACGCCGTCTGGCCGTTTAATTCAACGCGATTACTCAAACAGCGTTTACGATTACTACACTCGCGGCGGAGTATCGGCCAACAGAGATGCCCCGCCTGCTCCACCGTCCGGCCCCGAGAGTCACACTGATATGGGACGCGCGGTCTATGGTGGTGGCGGAATAGCCCCGGATGAGGTTGTTAAGCCGGGAAGAATCACGCCGGCCGAAGCAAGACTGAGCGACTCGATCTTTGCCTTTGCCATGGAGCTGACTAACGGCCGTGTCGCTGGATTTGAAAACTTCAAAGTCCCGCAGGGCATCGATTATGAACACGAACTCCTGCCGACTGATTTTCCTGTCACCGATGCCTTGATGAAGGAGTTCAAGCGCTTTGTCGCAGCGAAGTCGGTTTTCAAGGTGACTCCGGAACAATTGGAAAAAGCGCGCACTTTCGTCGAGCGCCAGCTGCGTTACGACCTAACGACCGCCGCCTACGGCACGACAACGGCGCTGCAGGTTATCAATGAGAAGGATCCGCAAATCGCGCGGGCAGTGGATGCCATGCCGCGAGCACGTGAACTGGCCCAAGCCGCCAGACGCGCGCGCGCGCGCACCTAATCACTCGCGATCGTTGGTTATGGATTGGGACAGGCAGAAATGCCTGTCCCTTTTTCCTGTAATCGGTCGGGATTAACCGGAGAGTCTAAAAAGAAAGTAGCCGGTGGTTGGCGACAGGGCGTCAAGGTTGCGAAGCTGCCCTAGCTCTTTTAAGTGCGGTGAATATTCTGCAAGCAGCTTCGCAGGTGTAGGATCACTCATCAACAGGGCTTGTTCGCGATTACCATTTACCATTCACCATTTACCATCATCATTCACCATTTACCATTGACCCGTTGACCCGTTGAAGAAGCCACTCATCATCATCAACCACGCGGCTGCCAAAGCGCGGCGGGCCTGGCCGACCGTTCTTGAACGCCTGCAAGAAAGTGGCATCAACTTTGATCTCCATGAGACAAGTCGGCCGGGAGATGCGACACGTCGGACTCGTGAAGCTCTGTTGGACGGAGTTACAACGGTCGCCGTCGTCGGCGGCGATGGCACGTTGAGCGAGGCAGCCGAGGGTTTCTTTGAGTTCAACGACAACCTTGAAGCGCCGCCTTCTCAAGTGAATCCAAATGCTTCCTTGGCAATCCTCCCGGCCGGTACCGGAGACGACTTCGCACGTGGGCTTACAAGCGGGACACGAGCACCGCTCGATCATTGGGTCGAGATCTTTGTTTCTCATTGCCGGGCTCAGAAGGACGTAACGCGCCCAGTCGATGTGATGTATGGACGATGTGACGGATATTCAACTCCCTTCATTTGCCTGAACGCTTCGACCATGGGAATTGGAGGCGAGACGGCAGCACGCGTAGCGGCGCAGGGAACCTTCATGCGTCGATTCTCGGGCGAGGTCCGCTTCGCGTCTGCAGCGATGGCCGCTCTCGCTAAATGGCGGGAGCGGCGCGTGCGCATCACGATTGACGATGACGACGTTTTCGAAGGCCCGATGAACCTCGCGGCAGTAGCCAATGCGCTCTATGCGGGAGGCGGCATGATGCTTTCGCCTGAAGCAAGAAACGACGATGGCATGCTGGACGTTGTAAGCGCGTCCGGTCTAACCCGCGTCCAGATAGTTCGCGAACTCTCGCGGATACATAAGGGCGGGCACGTCGGGAACCCGAAGGTGCGCATCAGACAGGGCGCAAAAGTTCGCATCGAAACTTTTGCGGACGAGGATGCGATGCCGATGGAAGCGGATGGAAACGTGCGCGGGGTTACGCCGGTGGAGTTTCGGGTGATGCCCCACGCGCTGTTGTTTGTTACGGGCAATGAAAGACCGGATTAACAAGATGACTCCGAATGGTAGGGGAATAGGAATATACTCCGGAGGGGTCTCAGAAAGTAGCCGGTGGTCGGAGCGTAGCGAAGACCACCTGATAGCTACAGCAGTTAATTCGCACCCCGGAGGGGTGCCAGAAATCGTTGACCTGGGTGGTACGGCCCATGAAAAATGCCAAATGATAATTGAAAATCTTGGCTTGCCGAAAATGTTGATCTACCTGGTCCGTTCCATCTCTGCCACCTTCTCCAGCCGTCGCTTGTGTCTCTCCGCTCCAGAAAACCGTGCGGGCACAAACGCGCGCACAACCTCCAGCGCCAGCTCTGATCCGGTTACGCGCGCGCCGATACAAAGCACATTGCAATCGTCATGTTCTCGCGACTGGCGCGCAGAGTACGTGTCGCCGCATGACGCAGCTCGAATCCCGGTGAGTTTATTGGCGGCGACTGCGGCGCCCACGCCGCTGCCGCAGATCAAAATCCCAATCTCAGCTTCACCGTTCTGAATTGCACGGCCCACTTCGAGAGCGTAATCCGGATAATCATCCTCGACGTTACCGACGCGCGTTCCGAAGTCAACTATCTCATGTCCGGCCTTACTGAGTTCTGCGATCACCCGCTCGTTTAGCGGGAAGCCTGCATGGTCGGCGCCGATTGCTATTCTCATCGAGTGTCCCCTTTATGATTCAACGCTCTGTGATTCTATCTTTCCAATACCCTGGTCGACGACGCAAGTGTGCCACAGCGAGCACCACGATTTTGTCGCCATCAATGCGATAGACCACTCCGTAAGGAAAGCGTCCCATCAAATAGCACGATACTCATCAAAGTGAACTGCGTATGACAAGGGATGCTAACAGATCCGCTTCGAGCTTCTTTAGTTCGTTCACGTGAATTCCTCTAGACCAACGTTCTTGCTTGCTTCAAAATATTCTCAACGTTGAAACCCAGTTCACGCAGCGCTACGTCACCAGGTGCCGATGCGCCAAAACGATCGAGACCGATTATCTGACCCGTGAGTCCTACATAACGGTCCCAACCCTGAGGCACTCCCGCTTCGATCGCCAACCGCGCGGTTACAGAAACCGGCAGCACCTGGTTGCGATAGTCTTCCGGTTGTTCCTCGAACAGCTCAACGCAGGGCATGGAGACTACGCGGGTCGCTACGCCGTCGGCTTGCAATTGCTCGCGGGCCGCGAGTGCCAGGGATACTTCCGAGCCGGTGGCGATGATGATTAGCTGGGGCGCTATGGTTTGAGCATCCCCCTGCGCCCTCCCTGACGCTCGGGCTACTGCCCCGTCACCAGTCGCTTCAGCTTCGGCCAGAATGTAGCCGCCACGCCGCAGGCCTTCTGCTGAGGCAAAACGCTTCCGGTCAATCAAATCAACTTTTTGTCGCGTTAATGCCAACGCCGTCGGTGCGTTCCTGCGCAGAATTGCAATGCGCCAGGCCTCGCTTACCTCTGCAGGATCAGCAGGACGAATCAAAAACAGATGTGGTATCGCCCGCAAAGCCGCGAGATGTTCGACCGGTTGATGCGTCGGACCATCTTCGCCAAGCCCGATTGAATCGTGCGTGAAAACGTAAATCACCTGCACTTCAGACAGAGCCGCCAAACGAATGGCTGGACGCATATAGTCGGAGAAGGTGAGAAACGTGCCGCCGTAAGGAATCAAACCACCATTGAGCGAAATGCCCGTGAGTGTCGAGCCCATCGCATGTTCGCGCACGCCGAAGTGTATGATGCGGCCCTCGTACGATCCCGCCTCGAAGTCGCCGCCGCCCTTTATGTCGGTGTTGTTTGAGACACCCAGGTCAGCCGAGCCGCCAATCAGCGGCAGATGCGGTGCGAGCGCGTTGATCACTTCGCCGCTGGCAACGCGCGTAGCCACTGGCTTCGCGTCTTCGAACTTCGGCAGATGCTTTTCCCAATCAGCCGGCAGTTCGCCCTTCATCATTGCACGCCAGGTACGCCCAAGGTCGGAATGCTTTTCCTGATATTTCCCAACCAGCTCATTCCATTCTTCCTCAAGCCTGGCGCCCCGATCGATCGCCTCTCGAAAATGCGCCTGCACCTCGTCAGGAACGTAAAACTGCTTATCTTCCGGCCAACCCAGATGTCTCTTCGTCTCGCGCACTGCGTCTTCGCCGGGCGCGTCGCTGTGGGCCTTGCGCGTGCCGGCGGTCGGCATCCCATACCCGATCACGGTCTTGACTGAAATCAACGAAGGCTTGATTGGTACTGATTGAGCTTCGCGGATCGCACTTTCGATCGCGTCGAGATCGTTTCCGTCTTCAACAGTCAGAGTGTGCCAGCCATAGGAATCGAAACGCTTGGGTACATCTTCGCTGAACGCGAGATCGGTAAAGCCCTCGATCGTGACTTTGTTGTCGTCGTAAAGGTAAATGAGCTTGCCGAGTTTGAGATGGCCGGCAAGCGAGGCGGCTTCCGACGCCACGCCTTCCATTAAGTCGCCGTCAGAAACGATCGAATAGACGTAATGATCAATTAACGAAAAGTCTTTCTGATTAAACTTCGCGCCCAGGTGCGCCGCGCCCATGGCCATACCGACCCCATTGGCGAAACCCTGGCCCAGTGGTCCAGTAGTAATCTCGACTCCAGGCGTTAAGCCGTACTCAGGGTGCCCAGGAGTTTTCGATCCCCACTGGCGAAAGTTTTTGATCTCTTCAAGCGGGAGATCGTATCCGGTCAAATACAACAGCGAGTAAAGCAACATCGAACCATGACCCGCCGATAACAAAAAGCGGTCGCGGTTCTCCCATTTCGGGTTGCGCGGGTTATGTTTCAGGAAACGTGTCCAGAGCACATATGCCATCGGGGCCGCGCCCAATGGCAAACCCGGGTGCCCCGAATTGGCTTTTTGCACCGCATCGAGCGAAAGCGTCCGAATTGTATTAATGCAAAGTTGATCTAGGTCGGGAGTGGGGTTGGTGTTTTCCTTCTGCACTGAAGCGCTCATTTCACCGTCCTGATTTTAGGATTGAGTTTTCGTCGAACACTCGTTGGTACATTTGCTGCTGGCGTTCGAGCCCGACCTGGTAGCGCGCGTGACGCATCATGTCAGGTTCGTATACTGCCTCAACCGGAACTGAAAAATCTTCGATACTCCGTATTTTGCCCGCCGCTTCGAGTGCAAGCAAGGCGGCGCCGCGCGTAGACGCTTCCGTACGCTCAGAAACGTTTAAACGACGGCCAAGCACATCTGCCAGAATTTGCACCCACGCCGGAGAAGAACTTAGCGCATGACCGGAAATCATAATGTTGGCGTCCGGCGCAAAAGGCTCGAGTGCCTGCGCAATCAACGCGAAACGATAGGCAACTGCTTCCAGTGCGGCGCGTAGAATCTCGATCGGACGCGTTTCCAGGGTCATTCCTATGATTGCTCCGGTCGCATTCAGGTTCCAGCCAGTGCTGCGTTCGCCTGACCAAAACGGCAAAACCGTGAGGCCGTGGGCGTCTGCGTCAAGACAATCCACTTGATTTTCTATCCACTCTGAATCCTCACCGGACAGGAACGATTCTCTCAGCCATCCATACAGCGAGCCACCATCCGACAACGCTCCTCCGACGACTACGCGTTTGCGATCTGCGCGATAACACCAAAGCTCTGAGGGAATGCGGGCCGGTGGAGTACCTTCGAACAGCACTCGCATGGCTCCGGAGGTCCCGATCATTAGCGCGACTTTTTCCCGTGTGCTGCATCCGGCGCCAATGTTATTCGCAGCGCCATCAGCGATTGCCGGAAACATCCGCGCGTCGCTGAGTTGCGGCCAACGCTCTGCGTAAGCAGGAGAAAGTTTGTGAAACGTCTGATGGTCGGAGGCTATCTCGGAAAGTTGGGCCACGTCGACACCGAGAGCTGCCAGGAGTTCCAAATCCCATTCACATGTTCCCACGTCCATTAGCCCGGTGCCGGAAGCCATTGAAACGCTGACGGCTGTTTCTCCAAAGAGATGCAACGTCAGGTATTCCGCAAAGGAAAGCCAACGAATGGTTGATTTGAAGGTTGTTGGGTCCTCAGTTTTTAGTCGAAGCAGCTTCGCCGGCCAGTAGCTGGGATGAAAGCGACATCCGGTGCGCGAATGGAACTTAATTTCGTCGTAGTCTGCGCGCAGTTGCCGGGCAGCCTGTGCCGCGCGGCGATCCGACCAACCAAAGAGCGGCGTGGTTGGCCGGCCCGCATTATCTACACCTACGAGGCTGTGCCAGAAACAGGAAACACCAATTAATTCAATGCGGGCTTCTGACTCGTAGAGATTTGCAAAGAGGGCGTCGAGGGTCTCGGCAACATGCTCTAGCAAGACCTCGGCGTCTATGGCTCCAAGCTCAGCAAGACCTGATGCGTGGGAATCTACGCGAATGCTTTGTCCGTTTACTTCGTCGCCCCGGTCATCGAAGAGCGCCGCACGCACGCCCGAGGTGCCAATGTCGAGCGCGAGCACTGCCGGCTTGGATCTGCCCATCACTGAAAGTAGTTCCGGCGCCGGCCCGAATCCTTCGACAACTTCATCGAGAACGTTGCTCATGCTCAGTAAAGCAAACTGTTAGTTTGCGAAGTGGTGGAATTAGATCAGCGTAGTTTCCAGCGAACGGTCCGCAAACTAACAGTTTGCGTTACGTGATTCAAAGCATCGCACAGGCTAATTTCGTAGTCCACCTTTAGCGGCAACTGGTAAAATGCAGTTGATGCAAGCAGAAACATTGAATTGCCCGAACTGTGGGGCCGCGAGTTCCAGCGATGCGTCGCAGTGTCAATTTTGCAACTCTCGGTTGGCGACTGTTGCCTGTCCATCGTGCTTTGCCATGATGTTCATAGGCAGTAAACACTGTCAGCGTTGCGGGGCGGCTGCAGCAGTCGCCGAAAGTGTAGAAGCGGAACCACGCCACTGCCCTCGGTGCCTTACTAAAATGGGCTCGGTCACTATCGGCGCTACGTCGCTGCGCCAGTGTTTGAAGTGTGACGGTTTGTGGGTTGACGTACGGTCGTTTGAAAAGATCTGTGCGGATCACGAACAACAGTCCGCTGTGTTGGGCGCGGCTTCGACGATGCCCGCCGAGTCGGCGAGTAAACCCAACAAGGTGCGTTATGTTCCCTGTCCAGAGTGTTCGCAGTTGATGAATCGAATCAATTTTGCCCGATGTTCAGGTGTGGTGGTAGATGTTTGCAAGCAGCACGGAAGCTGGTTTGATCGCGACGAGCTTACCTCGATCGTTGAGTTCATCCGCGGCGGTGGCATGAATTCAGCCCGCGCGAAAGAGCGTCTCGAGATTGCTGAAGAACGAGCGCGACTGCGCGACGAGCAACGCGCTCTCGATAGGCGGAACGCAGGAATTGGCATCGGAGACGATGATCGCGTGAGTGGCATCGCCTCCACTCGAGACTTATTGAAATTTCTGCTGGATTGATCGGTAAGCCTCTGACACTCGAGATAGCAGGTAAGCCTGTGTGTGCTCTCCGGTCAGGAAGGAGGGCACACGGCAGGCTCAATTTCTCCACTGGCAGTCTTCAAGCTCAAAACGAAAACCGAGCCTGTAGCTCAACGCGCCGGTTACCTGCCGACAGATTCGCTCCGCCCCCTCCACCAAATCCTCCTGCCGTCGTGTTCGATTGCCCAAACAACGTCGAGCTTAGATTTCCAATAGGTGTTCCCAGGTTCGTATGGTTCAGCAGGTTTTGAATGTTAACGGACAAGTTCAGGTTGTAGCGCTTCCCGGTGCCGTCTCCATCGCCACCTCCACCGAAACCGCCGCCTCGTCCACCACCTCCCCGACCGCCGCCTCCACGTCCGCCGCGACCACCTCCGGCGCCCCCTGCGCCTCCGCGAGGCGTGCTGGCTATTTCAGGTCCAAAGCCAATCGCTTTACTGATTCGCAGGTTGACTGAAAAGAAACTCGGCCCATCGGCGAAGTTTCGTGGAATGATCGTTTGGCCCGCTATTGGATTCGGATCAAACGTACCGTAGCGCGTGTTGATTATCCCAGGCCTCGAGAGATCGGTGGCCAACGCCGGCCGGTCGGAAAATAATGCGTCGCCATTGTTATCGCGCCCGGTAGTGATATTGAAAGGCCGTCCCGAATTCCAGTTCAGAAATGGATTGAGTCGGATGCGCCAGGGCAAAGCGTTGATGGATCCGCCCAGCGAAAGGCGATGTCGAACGTCAACCGAAGACCGGCCGTATTCACGGCTGAGATCATACTGGTTTGCGGGAAACGTATTCGCGCCGTCAGTGTCGCCATTCGCGTAGTTGAGCACGTAAGTTGAAAACAGGGAAAACTTTCTACTCAGGCGATTGTTGAAGCTCACCACCATCTGGTTCTGATTGAAGCGGCCGCTCGATTCATACTGGTAAATGTTTCCCACACCGGCAATCGGCCGCACACCGTTTATTGGCGCGTTAATGTTGCGTGAACGCAGCACGTGGAGAGTTCGCGCGCCGATGTAACTCACCGAAAGAGTGACGTTCTGCACTAACTGTCTTTCCAGGCTCAACGACGTTTCCATCGTATAGGGTGATTGCAGATCAGGAGCGACCCGGCGAATTGTTTGCGCCACATTAAACGCAGTTAACGCCGTCACCGATGGGGCATTTGGAAAAAGATCCAGGATCGCCGGACCGTTTGGCTGGTTAACCGCGACCACAAACTGTTGCTGGTTCGTGCCGTTGAAACGGTTCGCCTGCAGCGTCAGGTTTTCTCGAAAGCGATCGTAAAAAATACCGAACCCTCCGCGAATCACCATCTTCTGCTGGCGACCTTGCGCGGAAGCTCCCGGTGACCATGCAAACGCAACTCGCGGCGCGAAATCGGTGCGATCGTGAATGTTTGTTTGGGTTTCGTAGCGAAGCCCAAGGCTCAAAGTAAGATTGGGCCTGATTCTCCAATCGTCCTGAATGAACGGACCGAAGTCGATTTGGGTAACACTTGCAACGGGATTGCCGCCAGTAATGGAGAATTGCGTAGCGCCGCCGCCGCGCACCCGCACCTGCGAAGGAGTAAACCCGCGATCGGCCAGTAGCAAGGTGCGGCGGTAACGCTCAATGCTGGTTATCTGAATCAACACCGGGAGCCCGGTGACGGGGTCGTTGACGATCTGATTGTTTGCGTCAAGCTGTGGTGCAAGACCGCCGGCAAAGGTATACGTGCCGGAAAAGTTCTGCTGCGACGAATCAGTTATCCGAATGCCTCGAACACGTATCCCTGCCTTCAACGAATGTTGCCCGGCGGTCCACGAAGTAAAGTTCTGCAACTCGTAGCGGTCTTCGTTATTGAATGAGAAGCCAACTTGCGCGCCACCGCCGGTAAAAGCTTCCGAGACGCGAGTGATCACGTCGGTGTTTTGACTCTCCTGCAGGTTGCGCCGTCGTATGTACTGGAAACGCGTTTCATTGATGATCTTCTGATTAATCAGTGCGGTCTCGGTCAGTTGCAGCGTATGTTCCTGATTTGACCTGTCGTAAGCGCGCGAGAGGAGATTGAAATCGCCGACGCCGGCATTCTCAAAAGTCGATCGGGTGTACGTGTAGCGCGCCACAATCGTGTTGTTGTCGTTTAACTGGTAATCCAAACGCGGACTCAACGTCGTACGCCGGGAAGGAGACAACACAACGAAGTTAAAAGGCGTGGGATTAAATGCGGAGTCGAGAATAATCGCATTAATAGTTGAATTGTCGTCCACTTCGCGACGCTCGACGTTGATAAAAAACGAAGCGCGCCTGGCGCTCAGTGGGCCGCTCAGGTTTCCGCCGTAACGTCGCGTTTGAAACGGCGCACGGGTCAGGGCAAACGGATTGCGCGAATTGAATATCTCATCCCCAAAATTTAACGAGGCCTCGCCACGAAGACGGTCGGTCCCGGGCTTGGTAAAGATCTCGATGCGGCCAAAACCCAGCCGGTCGTATTCCGCGGAAAAAGGGTTTCGATTGATTCGGATCTCGCGAATCGACTCTTTTGGCGGTAGACGTCCGCCGCTGAAACCGTCGATGAAGGTATCGCCTCCCTCCAGTCCGGCGGATGGGCCAGCGAGGGCTGCAAGAGCATCTGAAAGATCGTCTGGATCGTCGGGAAGGGCTTCGAGGTCTTCACCTCGGAGAATGAGCGCCCCGGCGTTGTTTTCTGGTTCCGTGCTGATTGGTGATTCAGCGGTGATCGTGACTTCGGCTTGCTCAACAGCCACCGGCAGAGTGAGGTTCAGAGGAATGGTCCGTCCCGCCGTAACTTCGACGTCGGTATTTTCAAACGTGGAAAAACCTGGGGCGGTGGCGCGAACGGTGTAGCGTCCCGGCGGCAATGAAGGAAAGGCGTAGTTACCCTCAGCGTCAGTGGTTACCGTTTTCTCGACTCCGGTTTGATCTGCAGCGGTGACCGTCGCCCCTACGATCAATCCACCAAACTCATCTGACACCTGACCACGAAGTGTGCCCGACGACTGTTGCCCATGGGCCACCAGCACATACAAGCCCATCATTACCAGCGCTACTAACTTCATCTTCCACATTGAACGAGTTGCCATCGACTCTGTCCTTTCAAAATCAAACTAATCCAGGCCGGGTTGGGGGAACCCAGCTGGATAGTGACTTGAAGTTCTGTTGGGGGAAAACTGTTTAGTACGACAGACATTCCTGTCTGTCACTTGCGGCTTAGCCAGCGTAGACAAAAAAGAATGTCCATCGAGGCCTTGCTCAATATCGGACCTGCGGATCTCTGTCCTGCTCACGGACTGGTCGGCCGCTCCGCCGGGCCAACTCCCCCGCCAATCACGTCACCGGGAAGACCCGGACTTTGTGGTCCACGATTTGGACCAGTTTGCATAAACCTGCCTATGAATGCCGGGTCGCCGGTGACGAGCATGATCGCAGTCACGCGCGATGCGTCGGGGCCTTCCGAGCCTGAAACGAACACCAGGTCGCCTTTCTTCAAATCTGCAACCGTGATCGCGGGGGCGTTCTCGAGCATGTCCTGGAAACCACGACCGCCACCGCCACCACCGCGCGGGCGTCTCTCTTCCCCTGTGGCGGGAGCGCCTTCGCGTCGTTCGCGAGGTTCACGGGGCCTTCGCTCCTGGCCCTCTGGTCTGGCCTGGCGATCAGCGCCGCCTGCGGCCGCCCCACCCTGCCGCTGCGGCCGGCTGGCTTCAAACGCGGCGGCCATTTCCGGGGTTACGCGGCGAAGCGTTGAACGCTGCCCGACAACAACTGTGATGTTCTGACCCTGAGCATTCTTGACCGTGATCTCGTTCTTCGCTGGGTTCGAAGCGACCACTTGTCCGCCAGTACGAGTCATCGATCCGGCAATGATTTCTTCAGCACTGAACCGCGTGCCTTCCGCGCTCCGCTCTCCGATTGCGCGTAACTGATCGCCCACTTTTAAATCCGAAAACGATGCGCGCGTAGCATCTTTGATGTTCATTGAATCCGGAGCGTAACGAAAGAATTTCGTTGAATCCGACACGGCCACCGTCATGGGAACGACGCCTTCGCGTGAACGCGATTGCAACGTGACTTCCTTCTTACCGGCATCGAGTGCGGTGATGCGGCCCATCAGGCCTCGCTGACGAAACTCCTCACGTTGGCGCTGCTGGTCCTGGGCAGCCCCTGCGGCAACTGCACCCCCAGTGACTACAACCTGACGCGCCGCAATTGATTTCCCGTCCCCCGCGTTTGCTCCTCTCGCAAACAAACGATCTCCCACTGCAACATCTGCGAGCGCGATCTTTGCCGCGTTCTGAGCCGAAGTTTCGCCAGGCGGCAGACGCAGGAACGCCGATTTGTCGTTGGTGACAATGGTCACGGTGTCTCCCGTGTCGGTCTTTACCGTCAACTGGCCGGTGGCGTTGTCTACAGCGGTCACCACTCCGACCACGCGATCCTGGCTTGCCGGCGCCGGTGTCGTAGCAGTTTGCTGGGCTTGGGTTGAGCCGAAGCTGCTCGCTGTCAGTAAGGACAGAGCCCAAATTGCAAAGGCAACTCTTTTCATTACAAAACTCCTATTGTGTTAGCCCGGGGGGACAGGTTTTGGGAGGGACCTCGGAGAGGTAAGTATCGTTCAGACGCATATGAATAGGCAAATGTTGTCTGGGCCGTTCTGGAGTGCGTACAGAATGCGTGCCTATCGGGGCAGTAGCCCGACCGGCTTTGCACAAAAAGTCAGCACGCCGCGGACCAAAGCGGTGACAGGTCACCGCACTCCAAAGAGGGGCCTTATTTAATCGTCTTCTTCAGTAAGGCAATGAAGTCGCGTATATCTTCTTCCGTTGTATCAAACGAAGTCATGAACCTCGCTTCGGAGATTTCCTGGTTCCAGACATAAAAGAAGTATCGCTTCTGGAGGATTGGAATGTATTTCTTCGGCAGGCGGGCAAACACGCCGTTGGATTCTACTTTTTGGGTGAGCTCAATCTGCGGTATCGATTGCAGCTCGCGCGCGAGGAGCTGCGCCATGTCGTTCGCGTGCTGCGCGTTCCGGCGCCACAACTCGTTTGACAACAACGCCTCAAACTGGGCGGAGATAAAGCGCATCTTTGACGGCAGGTGTGTGCCTTGTTTGCGTGTGTATTTGAAATCCTTCGCTAGACTCTTATCGAAAAAGACTACCGCCTCGCCATACATCATTCCATTCTTCGCGCCGCCAAACGAGAGTACATCCACGCCTGCATCCCTGGTTATCGCTTTAACTTTGACCTTCAAACTCGCCGCCGCATTCGAGATGCGCGCGCCATCCATGTGCAGCAGCATGTCATGGTCATGCGCAAACCTTGCCACGCGCTTCAACTCGTTCGGCGTGTAAACCGTGCCCATCTCGGTTGCCTGTGAAATCGAAACTACACGCGGCTGCACGTGATGTTCAAAACCAACTTCGTGCAGCAAAGCCGGAAGCTGTTCAGGCCGGACCTTGCCGTCTGGGGTGGAAACGGGAAGCAGTTTGCAGCCGGTGAATTTTTCAGGCGCGCCACATTCGTCAACGTTGATGTGCGCGGTTTCAGCGCAGATGATCGCGTGATGCGACGCAGTCGCTGCTTTCAAGCCGAGGACGTTTGCCCCAGTGCCTCCGAAAACGAAAAAGACTTCAGCGTCTTTCCCAAACTCCCTCTGGAATTTCTTGATGGCTCCGGCCGTGTACGGGTCGTCGCCATAAGCGATCACGTGGCCATCGTTGGCCGCGGCTATGGCCGACATCACGTGGGGGTGAACGCCCGCGTTATTGTCGCTGGCAAAACTGCGTTTTGGTCTTATGGTCTTCATGTATTCGAGTTAAGCGCCGATTAATAGCGGAATCGCGTGAACTTCCTTCCGTTGTCTGAGAGCATACTTCAATGTCTTAATGGTTCCGCCTCCCTTTCCCGACCAGAAGCCAAACACGATCTGTGAAAGATCAACCATGTGGCGATTTCGGATGGCGTAGGCATTCTTCCGTTTTGGGAGTTGCAACTCTACCACTCGCTCCACCTCATCGAACCACGGTTGGATCCACTGTGCCTGTTTCGCCCTGGTATACGGAACCACTATCCAGCAGTCCTCACTGCGCTCCAATAACCATTCAATTGCCCATTGGTCGACTCCACGTGTGCCCCCCAGGATCCACTTCCTGCCCTGAGACAAAAACATCGAAAGGTGTTGTTCAAAGAGCATGCGGGCAGTATCGCTGGTTATATCTCTCGAACCGGCGACAGTTATCGCGTTATTCACCATCATACAAAACAGCGATGCCTTCTCATGATCGTGAGAGCTAATCCAGGTTGATCATACTGACTAGTTCCGCGGCTCTGCCGCCTTCCGTGCGGTAAGGCTCTGCCTTACCGCTGAGTTCCCTTTGGTTTTGGAGGCTACGCCTCGGAGGCAGAGCCTCGGGAAGTTTGATGCCTCTCCGGTAAGGCGAAGCCTTACCGCACGGAAAGCGGCAGAGCCGCGGACTCCTTAATGACCACCGTAGACGACAAACTAGAACCGTAATGATTTAAAGTCTTTAATAATCTCGCGCGCAGCATTCGCTCCCGAGCCACCGGTGACTCCTCCTCCTGGATGCGTTCCGGCTCCGCACAAATAGAGTCCTTTGATGGGCGTTCGATATTGCGCCCAGCCGATTAGCGGTCGGAAAGTAAAAAACTGATCGAGAGTTTGCTCACCGTGGTGAATATGTCCACCGCTGAGTCCATAGGTCTCTTCCAAATCCAGTGGCGTAATGACCTGACGAGCGACGATTAGACGCTTCAAATCAGGCGCGTAGTTCGTCAAGACATTCAGCGCATTATCTGCAAACTCATCACGGCGTGCATGCCAATCACCATCCTTCAGTTTGTACGGTGCGTATTGGACGTAGATCGACATCACGTGCGCGCCTTTCGGCGCAAGCGAGTCGTCGGTTAACGAAGGTATGGTGATATCCATGTACGGTTCTGGGGAATAGTCACCATACTTCGCAGCGTCAAAAGCGCGTTCGAGATAGTCGATGTCCGGCCCAACATGAATCCTTCCGGAAAGCCTGGCTATGTCCCCATCGACGGCGAAGGATGGCAAGCCCGAGAGCGCCAGGTTAATTTTGGCGGATACGCCGAGCGCTCTGTAATTACGAACCTTCAAAAGGAAATTTGGATCGAGATCAACTGGGTCGACCAGTTTCAGGAAGGTCGTGCGCGGGTCGGCGTTGGAAACCACAGCGCGCGCCGAAAGCTCTTCACCGCTTTGGAGCACAACCTTTGAGACCGTTTCCAATTCTGTTTCAATTCTTTCAACAGCAGACTCTGTTTTGATCTCAACGCCCAGCTCCTGAGCCGCTTTGGCCAAAGCGTCGGTGGCCGCGCCCATCCCACCCTTCACAAACGACGAGGGGGCAATCGCGTGACCATTTATCGCAGCCTGCCATAGCAGACCAAGACTCGTCCCCGCCGACCACGGTCCGGCAAAAGCGCCGAAAATGCCGCGGGCGGCTACTGTCGCTCGCAGGGCTTCTGTTTCAAACCACTCCGACACAAGGTCGGCTACGGCCATTGGTCCCCAGCGAAGCAACCGGTACGAATCCTTCTTGCCCAGGCCGCGAAACGACAGGCCCAGTTTGCCAAGATTGAAAAGCTCTCCTGCCGAGGGGTTCTCAATCGCCGGCGGTGTCATGGTAACCAGGGGCGCCAGCACCTTTCCGATGCGAGCGAAACTCTGCTCGAACTCGGGATAGCTCTTGGCATCGGCTGCGGAAACCTTCTCTATTTCACTGACAGTGCGGTTTGTCTCGTTGTAAATGCAGATCGACCCAGCATCGGGCGTCAACGCCAGCACTCGCGTATCTGGTTGAACGAACTCCAGACCATAACGAGCCAGACCGAGGTCTTTCGTAATCTGAGGTAGGAATGGACCAGCCGAGTGGGCCAGAGTTGAACATCGAAAGCCGGGATGAATCTCTTCGGTGACTGAAGCACCGCCAAGAACTTCACGCCGTTCGAGTACGAGCGTTTTCAGCCCAGCTTTCGCCAGGTAGCAGGCAGCAACCAAACCATTGTGTCCGCCACCAATAATGACGATGTCGTGCTTAGTGTTGGCTTTGCTTTGAATAGCCATTTGCTTACGGCGCTTCGCCGCCTTCCAGGGGTAAGGCTCTGCCTTACCGACAGAACCTATTAAAGAGATTTCGAGGCTGGGCCTCCGGCGTAGATTGGGACGCGTAGCCTCAGAGCTCAACCTCGCATTCCGGTAAGGCAGCGCCTTACCGCACGGAAAGCGGCAAAGCCGCAGAGTTACTTCAGGTCCTTCAGCATTTGCATCGCGGCATTGCGCCCAGGCGCGCCCATGATGCCGCCACCGGGATGCGTTGCCGATCCACACATGTAGAGGCTTTTGATCGGTGTTCGATACTGCGCCCACCCCGGAGCAGGCCGTAGAAAGAAAAGTTGTTCCAGCGTCAGTTCGCCCTGAAAAATGTTTCCTTCGGACAAACCAAAGTCGCGCTCCAAATCCAAAGGCGTCACAACCTGCCGGTGCAGTATCAAGTCCTTGATGTTTGGCGCATGCTCCGCAATCGTATCAATTACCGTATCGCCAAACTCCTCACGCTTGTCGTCCCACGAACCTTCCTTCAGGTTGTAAGGCGCATACTGCACAAAGCACGACATCACGTGTTTTCCCGGGGGCGCCACCGAAGGATCAGTCAAACTCGGAATGACCATGTCAATGTATGGCCGTCGCGAGAAGCGGCCGTACTTGGCCTCGTCGTAAGCGCGCTCCATATATTCCACTCCGGGAGAGATCGAAACCGCGCCGCGCAGATGAGGGCCCGGGCCTGGTTTCGATTTGAAATCCGGCAGACCGTCGAGGGCCAGATTCACTTTTCCAGACGAACCACGATATTTGTAGCGCTTCAGATCATCAGTGAAGTCCTCAGGCAAGTGTTCTTCACCGATCATCTTCATAAAAGTCAGACGTGGATCGACGCTCGACGAAACTACGTCCGCATAGATTTCGTCGCCGTTTGCGAGGACAACACCGATTGCCCGGCCGTTCTTCAAAAGTATCTTTGCGATGGGCGCTTCGGTGCGAATTTCGGCTCCCGCTTGCCGCGCCGCACCCGCGATCGCGTCTGAAATCGCGCCGGTGCCGCCGCGTGACAACCCCCACGATCGAAACGCGCCGTCGATCTCACCCATGTAATGGTGCAACAGAACGTATGCAGTTCCTGGGGAACGCACGCCGAGAAATGTGCCGATAATTCCGGACGCTGACATCGTTGCCTTGAGCACGTCAGTCTCGAACCACTGGTCGAGAAAATCGACAGCGCTCATTGTCATCAACTGCACCTGATTGTATTTGTCTTCGTCCGGCAGTTTCTGAAAACGCTTTCCGAGGAAGAGCAAGTCTCTGAGGCCTTTTGGATTCAGCGATGTGGGATCAGGCGGAGTCATGCTCATGATCGGCTTCACGAAGTGGGCCATCTCGAGCATTGCCTTGCCGTATTCGTCGTAGGCTTCGGCGTCCAGCCTTGAGTGGCGTGCGATCTCGCGGCGCGTCTTGGCGTGATCGTTTACCCGCCAGAGGTAATCGCCGTTAGGCATCGGCGTGAACGTGCCATCGAGAGGAAGTATTTCAAGTCCATGTCGCGGCAGATCAAGTTCACGAATGATCTCCGGCCGCAGTAGTGAGACAACGTATGAACAAACAGAAAATTTGAAACCCGGAAACACTTCTTCCGTGACCGCAGCTCCGCCGAGTACGTGCCGGCGTTCGAGCACGAGCACTTTCTTCCCTGCGCGAGCAAGATACGCGGCGTTGACCAGACCATTGTGTCCACCGCCGATGACGATGACGTCGTACTTGTTCATTTAACTTTGAAGGGGCCTCTCAAAGCACCAGAATTAGATTTCACTTCACGGTGAAACGAGGGACGATCCACGAATCACACTAAACGTCACGAAAAGAGACTCTCAGTCGAGTCATTTTCGTGTGGTTTCGTGGATGGTCTCTGCCCCCGTGGAGTGGAGTCTCTTGCTGAAGATTCGCTAGGATACTTATAATCGCTCGCGCTGACAAATATGGGGTTCCAATTCCCGTGGACACGGATAAGGAATGAGTTTTAAGAGGTAAGATGTTTAAGCAATGCTGAATGCGGGGGTTCTCACATTTAAGGAGTTTGCCATTCGCGAACCACTGCTGCTGGCGACGATTCACGAAGCTGTTCTCGAGTTCTTGCGCGGACGCGATGACGTAGTTGTGTTCGGGGCGACGGCGGTCAATGCGTATGTTGATGAACCGCGTATGACACAGGACATCGATCTGATGTCCACACGTGCAATGAGCCTGGCCGACGAACTACGCGGACACTTGAGCGAACGTTTTCACATTGCCGTGTGCGTGCGGACAGTTCGCGGGGACAAGGGCTATCGGTTATTTCAGGTCCAAAAGACCGGCAATCGCCATTTAGTCGACGTACGCCCTGTTGAGGATTTGCCACAATCGCAACTAATCGCAGGTATCCTCGTTTTAGCCCCTGCTCAACTCATTGCGCAAAAGGCTGTTTCGTTTCATTCGCGCCAAGGTCAACCCAAAGGCTTTTCTGATATGCGCGATTTGGCGGTACTGTTTTTGACCTTTCCAGAGATGAAAACCGAATCGGGTCTAGTCAGCAATGCTCTCGAGGCGATTGGCGCAACAGCAGAGGAAATGAAGACCTGGCGAGAGATCGTGGCTCAGGAGCTAAGCGCACCGAATGACGATGACGAGTTCAACTGAGGCCGACAAAGGCCATCTGATCTAACCTCGCTAAAGCTATCGTTAACTTATAAAATGCCTGTCGGAACAGCCTTTCACGAACGAACATTTCAACTGTGCGAAAGCCTGAATTACCGTGAGTGGTCGGGTTATTACGCCGTCAGCTCTTACGAACCGCATCACGAGCATGAGTACAACGCGATTCGCAACGCTTCGGCGCTGATCGATATCTCGCCTCTATATAAGTACAAACTCACAGGCAAAGACGCGACGCGTCTAGTCGATCGCATCATTACACGCGACATGCGCAAGGTTTCCGTTGGCCAGGTGGTTTACACGCCCTGGTGCGACGAACAGGGCAAGGTGATTGATGACGGTACCGTTTCGCGTCTCGAGGAAAACACCTATCGCTGGACTGCGGCAGATCCAAGTCTGCGCTGGTTCACGCAAAACGCTTCCGGAATGGAAGTGAAGATCGAAGACATCTCAGAAACTGTTGCCGCGTTGGCCCTTCAGGGACCAACATCCGGAAGACTCTTGATGAACCTGGTCCAGGATGCAGACATCGCGAACCTGAAATACTTCCGCGTGACGAGAGGAACTATCAAGGGCGTGCCCGTAGAGATTTCGCGGACAGGTTATACAGGCGATCTTGGTTATGAGATCTGGACGCCAAATGAAGCTGCGGTGAAGGTTTGGGACGCATTGATGGAATCGGGCCGGGCATTTGATATTCATCCGGCGGGGATGCTGGCTCTCGATGTGGCTCGCATCGAAGCAGGATTGCTGCTCATTGAGGTCGACTTCAACAGTAGCAAAAAGGCGTTAATTGATGAGCAAAAGTACTCGCCTTTTGAAATGGGACTTGGACGATTAGTCCACCTCGACAAGAACAGGTTCATTGGGCAAGCGGCTTTGGCTGCTGAAAACAAACGTGGCCCAGCACGCGACATAGTGGGATTGGAGATAGACTGGCCCGAAGTAGAGAGTCTTTATGAAGCCGTAGGTTTGCCGCCAGCAGTATCAGCGATTGCATCGAGAGTTGCAGTTCCTGTATTCGCGAGCGGCGAACAGGTTGGTAAAGCGACGTCGAGCACATGGTCACCGACTCTAAAGCGAATGATTGCCCTCGCCACTGTGCCACGCGAACACACTCGACTCGGAACCAGACTACAATTTGAGATCACAGTCGAAGCCAAGCGGCATCGCGTCGGCGCCACTGTTGTGAAGACGCCATTTTTCAATCCCAAGCGCAAGACCGCGACGCCTGTTATTTAAAAGCAGAGTTGGCGCCCTCGTAACGCGGCTCGGCCGCCTTCCGTGCGGTAAGGCTCCGCCTTACCGTAAGCAGCGTATATAAATTGGAGGCTATGCCTCCTCGGAGCCGAGGCGGAGCCTCCTAGATATTTCCAGCGCTCGGAAAGGCAGAGCCTTTCCGCACGGAAGGCGGCGAAGCCGCGTTTAGGGCAATCGCACGGCTCTACGAGAGTTCACCCCCTCGCACGAATTCTACGACTTGTTCTCAGGTGTATCGTGAGCTCTTCCATCTCAAAAATCATCGATAGCTACGACGCTAGTGCTCCTCTCAACAAGGCATTCGCAATTCCCTCATCCTGGTACACGGATCCGCGCCTGTACGACCTCGAGCAGCAAGTTGTCTTCACCAACACCTGGCAAATGGTCTGTTGTGTCGAACAAGTAAGCTCACCGGGTCAATACGTCACCGTGCAAACCGCCGGCGAGCCAATCGTAGTCGTTCGAGGCAGTGACAATGTAGTGCGCGGCTTCTTCAATGTGTGCCGCCATCATGCTGCCGCAGTGATGACTGAACCTCATGGAACTGCTTCCCACCTTCGCTGCCCATATCATGGCTGGACCTACTCCCTCGAAGGTGTACTAAAGGGCACGCCAGACTTCGCCGGCGTCTGTGATTTTGATCGCGGAGCGAATAGCCTGGTCTCGGTGAACACGGTCGTTTGGGAAAACTGGGTCTTTATCCAGATTGCGGCCAACGATTCAATCGAAGCTGCTGCCAAACTGGAATCCTTCCCAGGACGAGAACTGATCAATCAAATCTCTCCACTAAAGTTGCGCGAGTTTCACTGGCTGGAGCGGCGGCACTACGCCTTCGACTGCAACTGGAAAGTTTTTGTCGATAACTATCTTGACGGTGGATACCACGTGCCGCATCTGCACAAAGGCCTCGACAGCGTGCTCGACTACAGCGCCTACCGGATCGAGAACGGCGAGCGGTTCTGTCTGCAATCCAGTCCTATCGTCCATGAGGGCGCTGAAGATCAAACCGGAGCGGTGCGTAAAGGTGAACGTGCTCTTTATTACTGGATCTATCCCAACTTCATGATCAACTGGTACAACGGCTCGATGGATACTAACCTCGTCATACCGCGTGGCGTAGACAGAACTGAAGTCATCTTCGATTTTTACTTTCCTGATGTTTCCGAAAGCGCTCGCGAACGAAACCTCGCGAGCATCGAGGTGGGTCAGCGTATCCAGGATGAAGACGTCGCCATCTGTAGGTCAGTGCAGAGTGGACTCAAGTCGCGAGCTTATCAGGCAGGACGGCTTTCAGTGCGGCGCGAAGCTGGTGAGCATCTGTTTCACCGGTTGCTGCACGCAGATTTGAAACGTGGCTGTAACGCAAACTGTTAGTTTGCGGGCATGAAGTCAGTACCACCTCGCGGTAGCGGGTGGGTCGAGGCATCCCAATTGCCGATTCGGCAATCCTGGACCCACCCGCTACCGCGAGGTGGTACTGACTTCATGACGCAAGGGCAACTCACAGTTGAGTTAACGTCACTACTTCAACAAATGCTCGCGCATAAACATCACGGTCGCGTAAAACTGGAAATCCTGGTTCTTTTTCTTGTTGAAGCCGTGGCCTTCGTCCTTCGCCATCAAGTACCACACCGGCCCTTTGTTCTCGCGCACGGTTTTCACCATCTGCTCCGCTTCGTTTAGCGGCACGCGCGGATCGTTTCCGCCCTGGACCACAAAAATAGGCTTTTTGATTTTGGCTGCATGATTCAAAGGCGCAGTTCGCAGCATAAACTCACGCATCTTCGCATCGCGTTCGTCGCCATACTCCATGCGACGCAGATCTCGCCGGTATGCCTCCGTCCTCTCCAGAAATGAAACCAGATTCGAAATACCAACCACCGGCAACGACGCGCTAATGCGATCGTTGTACAAAGTGGCCACCGCAAACGCCATGTGGCCGCCATAAGATCCACCAGTCACCATTACGCGCTTCGAGTCGAGGCGCGACTCAGTCGCAATCCAGTCCAGCAGTGCCCCAATGTCTTTGTAGGTATCTTCGCGCAGAAATCCGTTGTCGAGTTTCAAAAACGTCTTACCAAAGCCGGACGAGCCGCGCACGTTGGGATAAATCATGGCCACGCCCAATTCGTTCAGGTAGTAATTACTTCGACCGAGGAAACTTGGTCTGGACTGGCCCTCCGGTCCACCGTGGATATTGATGACCACCGGACGCGGCCCGGTAAAACGCGCGGGGGGCAGGTAGAGAAAGCCGCTGATGTCACGGCCATCGAAGCTCTTCCAACGTACCAGCTCAGCCTCGGAAAAGTTTGAGGTATTAATTCCACCCGTCTCGCTTTCAGTCCAGCGATCAAGCTTCCCTGTGCGCACGTTCAGCGAATACACATCGGCGGCTGAGCGTGCCGACGTTAAATTAAAGCCAAGGTCAACGCCGTTATCATGCCAGCGAATGCCGCTGATTATGCCCGGCGGCAGTTTAGGCGCCGGCTTCTCTTTTCGTGTGACCGTATCAAGAAAACGGAGACGCCCGATGCCTTCTTCGTTGGTGATCATCGCGATGGTCCTGCCGTCAGGCGAGAGTTGGATTGAATCAACATCCCACTTGATGTGATCGGTCAGGTACGTGTGTCCTGTGGTCGCCCGATCGAAATAAGCAAGCCGCGCGAACTCGGAGTCTTTGTCAGTGGTCACATACACTCCCTGACCGTCGAGTCTGAAACGACCGCCGCCGTAAGCGACTTTCTCACCCGCTTCCTTCGATGTAAGCAACTTCTTCGTTCCCGCTGCGACGTCTACAATCCAGATATAACTCTCGTTGGCAGAGACAAACTCGCTGAGCAGCAGCTCCTGGTCGCCTGGCGACCAGTCAGTGACGCCCCAGCCGCCGCCTTCAAGTTGAAGCAGCAGCCGATCACTCTTCGGATCCGAAGGATTGATGAGATAGAGATCTGTATCTCGGCCGTTGCGGCGGGTGGAAGTGTAAACAGCGCGGTCGCCCGCGTTGGACCAGTTCCAGCCGGTGTTGCGCGACTTGCCGTCAGTCAAAAGTGTGGTGGTACCGTCGTTGAGGTTGTAGCGATAGTACTGGAAAAACTCGTTGCCGCCGATATCTTTGCTGAATACAAAAAACTCGCCGGTCCTGGGGCGATACGATGCGCCGCCTGCGCGCTCGCGGGAAAATGTCAGTTGCGTGCGGGCGCCGCCGGGCATTTTCACGAGGTGGACCTGGTTCGTATCTCCAAATCGCGTGCTGATCAGCATCTCGCGTCGTGTGGGATGCCAACTTGCGATCGATGCTGAACGAAACTCCGTATAGCGCGCAACGTCGTCGGCGATCGACGCCGGGATCGCCGGGATGCCTTCGACCACGAGGTTGTCGCCCGGCGCAAGGGAATCACTTTGTGCAAGCGCGCCTGGCGCTCCCAGCGAAATGCCAACGAGAAAAATCGCAAACAGCCGCAATGAGTTATTCATAGTCGGGCAGCTCCTTTGAACCGGTGCAGTTGTAAATGGATACGCGCGAGGTACGTAATATAACTCAAGTGCGCGAAGGAATGATAAAGTGCACCCCATACAGGTGTATAGAGTCCAAGCTTTAGCTTGCATGCCTGGATAGAATCAACAGTGTGATCACGAAGCAGCAACCTGAAGGTTGTACTCTAAACCCCTGTTACACGTACCGATGAAAGAATCCTCCAACACCGGCGAACATCGCGGTCGTTTACTGCGGGTGCTCGGTGTCGGCTTCGGGCTCGCAGTAATAATCGGAAACACAATCGGCGCGGGCATCTTTCGCACGCCGGGCCAGATTGCCGAACAGCTTCCGCATCCAGGGCTGTTCCTCGGAGTTTGGGTTGTGGGCGGGTGCTACGCTCTGCTCGGCGCAATTTGCCTGGCTGAACTTGGAGCGATGCTTCCCAGGTCGGGAGGCCAATACGTTTTCGCGCGATACGCGTTGGGTGAGTATGCAGGTTTCATCGTTGGCTGGAGCGACTGGATTTCGACGTGTGGTTCAGCTGCGGCTGTTTCCCTCGTCATCGGTGAATTTGCCGGCGCGCTGTTCCCAGCGCTTAGCGATTACGCCGTGGCAATTGCAACGACTGTGGCAATACTATTCGCCTTATTGCAATGGCGCGGGATTGCCTGGGGCAGCGCTACACAAAACATCACCAGTTTATTGAAAGCGAGCGCTTTTCTCGCATTGATTGCGGCTGCGTTTCTACTCGGCGGGCAAGGCTCCTTTACATCCTCAACCGCGAACCCCGCCGGATTAACTTTGCTTGGGGCCATCATTGCGCTGCAAGGCGTGATCTACACCTATGACGGTTGGTCGGGCGTCATCTATTTCTCAGAAGAAGTAAAAAATCCCGGCCGCGATATTCCCCGATCGTTGTTTGGCGGGGTGTTGCTAGTGGTTGCAATTTACCTATTGGTAAACGTGGCGTTGCTTTACGTGTTGCCGCTATCCGAGATTGCCGGGAAAGACTTTGCCGCCGGCGCGGCCGCGCAAGTCATCTTCGGCCGTTACGGCGAAACTGTGTTTCGATCATTAACGATCGTTTCCATGCTGAGCGCGATCAATGCCTATCACTTGATGTCGACACGCGTCTTGTTTGCCATCAGCCGCGACGGACTATTTACCAGGCAGGCTTCAAAAGTGAACGAAGGCGGCACACCTACTGTCGCGTTGTTTTTCAGCGCGGCGATCGCGGTGCTTTTCATAGTCTTTGGACAGACGTTTGGACAGGTGATCACCGTCCTCGCGTTTTTCTTTGTGGCCAACTACACGTTGTCATTTGTTTCCCTCTTTGTGTTGCGGCGTCGCGAGCCTGACAAGGAGCGGCCATATCGCGCATGGGGACACCCATGGACCACCGCGCTGGCGTTGATCGGATCGATCGTGTTTCTAGCGGGGGCCATAGCCACCGACACTCGCAACAGTCTCTACGCCATTGTTCTTCTAGCTCTTAGTTACCCGCTGTTTCGTGTGATGAAGGCGCTGGCGTAGTTGTAAGGCAAGCTGTTAGTTTGCTGCCGGTGGGTAGGTTTCCGAAGGGTCATGAAGTCAATACCACCTCGCGGTAGCGGGTGGGTCGTCCATCGTCGATGGCCAATTGCTAATTGACCTGTTCGGTACTTCACACTCGGCAATCGGCGACCCCACCCGCTACCGCGAGGTGGTACTGACCTCAAGGCGCAAGGATCGCAAACTAACAGTTTGCGTTACAATTCCATCAAGACTCTTCAACGGAAGGACAACCGATGAAACAAACCGCCATCATCCTTTTCATTCTCTTCATGACCGCGGCGCCTGCGGTCTATGGGCAACAAACCGAGCAACAAACCAAAGAGGCCGCGCGAATTCGCACGCGAGCACAGTTAGCCCAGTTGCTGACAAAAGCCGGGCCAGACGTGAACATCGCTTTCACCCAAAGCCAGAAACAACCTTTTAATTATGTTGGAACCCTCAAGCAGGGGGTCGCTCACGCGGACAGTTTTGAGGTCGTGGTCAGTGTTACCGCGAACGATACAATTGGCTTCCGCATTTATCCTCACTACAAAAACAGCTACATCAATGTCGACAAGGTGAGGAATCCTTCGTCGCTGATGAAGCAATTACTCCGGCTGAGCGACCGCACATTTCTGTTTTGGGGCGTTGATGAAACGGGTGACATTTTTACTGGTTATACCTTCACCCTCGAATCAGGTTTTCCCGAGGAGTCGTTAAGGATTGTCTTGCGAAGTATTATTAACAGCGACAAGTTTATTGGTGAGCTGCGCACGGCCATCGACGGCTGAGGCGGGGTAGGGGGGTGTTTGGGTGTTGGGTGTTGGGGTTAGCGGGGTGTTGGGTGTTGGGCATCGGGTGTCGGGTGTAAGACAGCAGCCTGCTGATCCCTGGCACTACGCCGCGTTTACTGTCACCCGGACACCCGGCACCCGCTCACCGCCTCACTCAAACTCCAACGTTCCTTTAACGCCGGGGAAATCATCAGCGGCTCCAAAACTAAATCCGTCTCCTCGTCCCGGAAATGGATTAGTTGTGGGAGAGCTAAAAGTCGGATCAAACAGCATCCATAAATTGAACACCCCCGACGCGTAAACGATCGGTTCGTTGGTTACTACCTCATACTGATCAGCACCGTGACTGAAACTGATCTGCTGCGTAGTAACGTAAGCCGCTTTTGTGAAGCCGCCCGCTTCGGAGCGCGGCATCAGAGAAAATAGGAAGCGCCCGGCGCCAGGTACATCCATCCAGATGAATCGCCCACGCACGCCGCCTTCGCTCTTGTAGATCGATTTACCATTACGGCGGATATCAAAACCGAAAACGCTTAACTCAAGGTCTTCCATGGCCAGTGGTTTTGCCTGCCGCGCCAAACTATCGCGATTACTCTCCACCTCCGGCACGGGACGATCCGAAATCAAAAAATAGTCCACCAGCCTCGCGCCCGTGCGAGGGTTTCCGAGTACTTCAATTGCCAACGTGTCACCGTTATCAACTATGATCGGTTTCTCATAGTTCCTGAGAAAATCCGCCTCCACTTTCGCGCCATCGATATTCCAATCAGTCGCTTGCTTTGGGGTTGGGGTTACCGAGCGGAGTGTTACTTCGAATTGGCGCCTCCCTTTCAAGGGTTTGACCCTCACCATGTAAAGGGCAACCCGCCGGTCACCGAGTTTGATCATGCGGATAAACGGATGTACGTCAGGTTCGTTAGGGGCCATCATGCCGACCACTGTCCCAGCGCCATGATCTTTAATGTCGAGAGCGCCGGCGGGTACTATCCCGACCCCCATCTTGATTACGGTTCCATCGCGGAAACTAACACCGCCCTGCCAAACGGGTCGATCCTGGGCAACGACATCGAAGGCTACAGAAGCGGTCAACACAGTAACGGCCAAAGCAATCCAAAGATAACGTTGTAGCTTCATCGCGGTTCTCCCTTGATAATTCGCGCCGTCGCGAGAGGTAATGGCTCAAAGCCTTTTAAGACTGCGATCGTTGAATAGCTGGTATTGTCTGAACTGACGACCGTCGAGCTCTTTATCGGTTGTTCCGTTGGTACGTTTTTGACACGCGCCGAAGATCTGTTTCTTCGATTTCGAGTTGTTGAAACTGGAACTATCGTCGCTATCGCAGGCGGCATCGGCTTTTCGTGGACCTGCCCCGGCCTGTCGACGTGAACGGTTGCATTTCCGGCCGGCGACGGCTCAGCGGGGGCTGGTGAATTAACGACAACGTACTGCGCGTTTTGCTTACCTGTTCTGTACGCCATCAACACCATCGCGACCATCGCGATTAATAACATCGCCACGATTGGCACCGGCACGCGCAGCGAACCCAGAAATAAATCTCGCCAACGATTCACACCTGCACGACTCTCCGTCCCGGGGGCATGGTGCCGTCGAAACGAGCGCATCACGCGCGCGTCGAGCGATTCGGAAGGCGCGGTTGAAGTGGACTCGCGCAGTAGCGAGCGCACGCCCTCGATTTGCGCAAGTCTTTCCTTACAAGAAACACAAGTGGAAACGTGTTCATGAAGTCGCCGTTGTGCGGCAACATCGATAGCGCCATCAAGCGCAGCTTCTAGATTTTGTTGGGCTTCTTTGCAATTCATGTGGACCTTTTTCCGAATTCAAATATGCTGAGAGCCGAGAAGACAAAGACTGGCGCGCGCGTCTCAGCCGCATCCTGATAACATCGACCGACGTGCTCGTGACCGACGCAATCTCGGCATAACTGAGCTCTTGAAATTCTCTTAGGACGAGTGCTTCCCTTTGTAGCACTGGTAAATCTGCAACTGCCGCATTGACTGTCGCCTCGCGTTCGCGGCCCAGGAAGTGGGCCAGCGGATTCTGCGCTGTCTGGTTGGGCGCCGCTATTTCCCACTCATTTTCCAATTGGTCTTCGAGCTGATAACCTCGGCGCCGCCAGTGGAGCAGGATGTGGTTGCGAGCGACTCCGCAAAGGAAAGTCAATAACGAGCCTCTCTCAGACCGGTAACGTTCCGGATGTTCAATCAAAGCCAGAAACGCCTCATGCGTCACATCTTCAGCCGTCTGGTAATCTCCCAGCATGCGCAACGCAAACGCAAACACGCGGTCCCGGTAAAGCTGGTATAGCCGAGCAAAAGCGGCCGCATCTCCGCGAGAGCTCCTTTCAATGAGCCTGGCCTCGTCAGCCCTTACAGCTTCTTTAGCCTCGTCAGGGGGGTTGGTCATGAAACTGCTTGCCTGAAGTGAACAAATTACCTTCACACCCTTATTAACATTAGAAGGCGAAAAGTAACGGTCAATTCAGGGAATTCCCGGTTTTGAAATAAGCTCAAGTTGGACTATGAATGGTTAAGGATCGAAAATTCGAGCCTTCGCTCGCGATCGGGGTATTCAGGACAGGCGTTAAACCACCTTCCCGACTGTATCTTGGCCCGCCAGCGCGGTAATTCCTGGGCCACGCCAGCCATGAGACGGCAGTTTCACTGACATTTCTGCCTCTCACTTACAGCACCAGAATCGGCTATTGATATATTTTAGCGGCTTAGGGTATTGTGGATGCCTCGAAGCGCGCGACTCCCACAGTTCCGCCTACGCTCCTCGTTACCAACCTCCGATCACTTCCTGGGCAGGTGCTTTTCCCGAACGCTTACGTTTTCAGTGAATACCAGCGAGAAACCAACTTTCTCATTAACCAGCTCTATGAATTTAGCAGTCGCATGCCATAGCCCGGATCTGCCACGCGGGCCTCGACCGCGGCGCAAAGCCGCACAAGTTGTTCTCCTCTTCGGCACCCTCGTGTGGGCGGCAGTCGTCGCCACAGGAGTGTGGTGGCTATGGGGTTACGAAAACGCACCTGGCGCCAGTGCAATGTCTCCTGGCCAGTGGCCGTCCAGCAGCCAAATTCAACTAGCGAACAATCAGCCGACACTGGTCATGTTGGCCCATCCCCATTGTCCGTGCACCAGGGCAAGTATTGGCGAACTCGCGAAGATTATGACGCATAGCCAGGGCAAAGTCAGAGCGTATGTTCTATTTACTGTGCCAGCAGGCGCCACGGCGGATTGGGACCAAACGGACCTTTGGCAAAGCGCCGCCCAAATTCCCGGTGTCACCGTGGTGAGCGACAGAGATGGCACTGAGGCGCGAAACTTCAAGGCGGCGACTTCGGGTCAAACCGTCCTTTACAACAGTGATGGCAAACTACTCTTCAGTGGGGGCGTAACTGGATCGCGAGGTCACTTCGGTGACAACGCCGGCCAGGAGTCGATCATATCCATCGTGAATGCTGCGGTTCCATCGCGAGCGGAAACTGCCGTTTTTGGTTGCCCTCTGTTAAATCCACCGTCCGAATGTAAGGTACCAAACGATGAACAACATCAACACCAATCTAAAGAATAGCGATTCGACATCGAGCCGGATCAACGAACTCTTTAGTGAACATCAACAGGAGATTCATAAAAGCACTGACCGCATGTTCGCGGTACTGATGATTGTCCAGTGGATAGGAGGCATCGTTGCTGCCTATTGGATTTCACCAAAGACCTGGATAGGTTCGACAAGCCAAACCCACATTCACGTTTGGGCGGCGGTGGTTCTAGGTGGAGCTATCAGTTCTCTGCCGGTCCTTCTCGCGCTCACGCGGCCTGGGCGAAGCTCAACACGCTATACCATCGCCGTCGGCCAAATGTTGATGGGTGCATTGCTCATTCACCTTACCGGTGGTCGTATCGAAACGCACTTCCATGTTTTTGGTTCGCTTGCATTCCTCTCGTTCTATCGTGACTGGCGCGTATTGGTTCCTGCCACCCTCATCGTCGCCGCCGACCACTTTCTCCGCGGATTGCTCTGGCCGCAATCTGTTTACGGCATACTCGTGGCCAGCGAATGGCGTTGGCTTGAACATGCTGGTTGGGTTCTGTTTGAAGACACGTTTCTGTTGATAGCCATTAAGCGAAGCGTCAGCGAGATGTGGGACGTTGCAGAGCGTACAGCTGAAAGCGAAAACTTAAATGAGAGCCTGGAAGCTCGAGTGATCCAGCGCACCGCTCAGCTTGCCGCAACCAATAAGGAGCTGGAAGTTGAAGTCGCCGACCGTAAGCTGGCGGAAGAGGCATTACGCGATTCCGAAGGGCGTTACCGCCTGCTTTTTGAGAGCAATCCATTTCCGATGTGGGTTTACGACAGGGAGGGGCTTTCCTTTCTCGCGGTGAACGATGCGGCGGTGCTTCGTTATGGATATTCGGCGGAAGAATTCCTGAGCATGACCATCAAGGACATCCGTCCTGCTGAAGATGTACCGGCGCTGCTCGAGACTATGGGTATCCCTTCCGGCGGTCGACGTGAGGCGGGTGTGTGGCGTCACCAAAAGAAAGATGGAACCGGGATGGATGTGGAGATCACTTCTTACCCATTGACCTTCGCCGGACGGAGTGCCGCACTGGTGTTGGCGAACGATGTCACGGAACGTAAACGGGCGGAGGAAGCATTGCACCGGAGCGAAACACAACTTCGACAAGCTCTGAAGATGGAGGCGGTTGGAAAACTGGCAGGCGGCGTGGCCCACGATTTCAACAACCTGTTGACCGCGATCAATGGTCACAGTGAAATGTGTCTCAGACGGTTAACGCCGGAAGATCCCCTCTATCGCCACGTAGAAGGCATAAGGAAAACTGGTGACCGGGCAGCCGCGCTCACGCGGCAACTACTGGCATTTAGTCGCAAGCAAATTCTGCAGCCGCAGGTCATGGATCTTAACCAGATCGTTGTAGAACTAAGTAAGATGTTGCAACGGTTAATTGGCGAAGACGTTGATCTGCTGATGGGACTTGAAGCAAACCTCGGCAAAGTGAAGGCCGATCCAAATCAACTCGAGCAAGTCTTGATGAACCTCTGCGTCAACGCTCGCGACGCAATGCCGAAAGGCGGGAAGATAACTATCGAGACAAACAATGTGCAGCTGGGTGAAGAATTTGCGGGCCAACAACTATCGGCCCCTGCCGGCGAATACGTGATGTTAGCGGTCAGCGATACAGGATGCGGCATGGACGCTGGGACGCAGGCTCGCATCTTTGAACCGTTCTTCACCACCAAGGAAGTTGGGAAAGGTACGGGTCTGGGATTGGCAACTGTTTACGGCATTGTGAAGCAGAGCGGCGGAAGCATTTGGGTCTATAGCGAAGTGGGCCAGGGCACGACTTTTAAGATCTATCTTCCTTCCGTTCAGGGCAATGCCGAAAGAATCAAAACCGATACCGTGGTCTCTGATTTGTCAGTCGGCGTCGAGACTGTATTGCTGGTGGAAGACGAAGAGGTAGTCAGAGAGATGGCCATGGAAATACTTCAGGAATGCGGTTATCACGTCCTGCAAGCGAAAGACGGCCACGAGGCATTGCAGTTGGCTGGACAACATGACGGGGAAATTCATTTGATGCTGACTGACGTCGTGATGCCCCGAATGAGTGGGCGCGAGTTAAGTGAACAACTCACACCTTTGCGTCCGGAGACACGTGTCCTCTACATGTCTGGCTATACAGACGATGCCATTGTTCATCACGGCGTGCTCGATGAAGGAACTGCCTTTATCGGCAAACCGTTCAGCATGCATGCCCTTGCGCGAAAGGTGCGCGAAACGCTCGACGCGCCTGTGCCGTTTTAACCGTGAATCCCACATTCAACTCGTCCGTTCTGTTGCTTCTCTGTTTGCTGTCGCGTGATGCACCGGCACCTTCCTTCCTTTCAAAAAGTCTGTTAGACACCTCGAGGTTGGGAAGGTGGGCTTGCCCCCGCTCTTCGATCGGTGAGACGTCACACTAGCTCTGATCTGCGGATCTCTTTTGCGCATGTTGAGAGGGAGTAGTGCATAGTCAAGTTCCCATCCATTTACCATTTACCATTCACCATTCACCATTTACCTCCCCGCTTTCCCTTCGGCGCAATCACAACTGGAGTCCTTGCCGACAGCAGTCGCTTCAACCTTACGCCGCCCGGCTACTCGCGTGACCCTATATGAGATCGTCGCCGGCAAAGCGAACGGCGCCACTGCCTCGATCCTCACGGTCGTTGGAATCGTGGACACAGACGTTACCGACATCATTACAGATCCGGATCGTACCCAACGCTGATTCTCCATCGTCGCAAATGGAAGCTGAATGCTCCCGTTAACGAAAGCCGAAATCGCTTTTGAGTGGATTGGCTGGCCCGCACTATCGAGGAAGGTTATCTGCAGGTTGGTCCCATTATTTCGCCCGTTGGCCCAACGAAGCGCAAATGAAACCGGATGACAGTCGGCGAGGCTGATCGGAATTTCGATGATCTCTCCGCGCCGGTGGAAGCTATGCGAACCGGAAGTTTGCGGCACAGGATCTGAACATTGCTGTGCCTGGCTCATCGAGTGCAATCCGATGCATGACACCACTAGCAAAGCCAAACACACCCGTCTTGATGCGACGACACTCGTCACTAACGTAGCCATAAAAACCTCCTCACCCTCGATGGCAGCCCAAACCGGCTGACGACCGAGTCCTGAAAAACGGTAATAACGGATTGAGGTGTTTTGGGGCTACGTTTTTAACAATTTCAGTGAGGTTGACGTTGACTGGAAATCCAGCGGGGCGTCCTCAAATACTAACGATTAACCCTTCGCCAACGCAAATATTCTTCAATCCCTGCAAACTAGGACCTTGTATCTGTCTCGTACCTCCTGCCCACTGCCCACCGCCCACTGCTCACTTCTTTCTCGCTACCCAAGTCGTCATCGCACGCATGTTCTCAACTACGGTCGTCTTGATCGGTTCGATAAACTCGCCGCCCAACTCTGAAGTGACACGATGCAACATCGCTTCGTCTACCAGAAATCGATCCGAACCATCCGGCAGCCGATAACGTTTCCCTTCAATCAACTTGATCTGATTTTCAATGCCAACCGTCGAGGCCAACCGAGCAAAGAAAACCCCTCCCGGCTTCAGCACTCGCCACATCTCATTCACCATCGCCTGCCACTGCTCCTCGTTGCGCGCAAAGTGAAGCACCGCGCTACTCAACACCACATCAAAACCTGCGACTCTTCCCATCGAGCTGTCTGCTGTTGGCCGTCTGCCGTCTGCCACATTGTCAGTACCACCTGCGTTAGCGGGTGGGTCGCAGCGCCCTGTGTAGCCTGCGGTTAGTCTCTCTACCAACCCCACCCAAAAATTCTCCGCCGGCAAGTGCGGCGCCAGTTCTGCGGCCATTTGTCTAACCCGCGCAATCTGCGGCGCCGATTCATCTACGCCATACACTTCGTATCCACTCTGTAAAAAGTAGACGAGGTTCCGTCCCGACCCACATCCCGCGTCCAGCACACGCATCCCCGGCACAAACCTACCCTTTAACAGCTGGTCGAAGATGTAGATATCAATCCCACCAAACAACTCCCGAAGATTAGTCGCATTTTTCATGGCGCCGATGATACTCCCCAAATCTCTGACCGGCGCAAAGCCGGCCGCAGTCGTGACGAAACGCTTTTCGGGATTTGAGCATACTAAGTGTCCAGGAATTTCGAGCAGGACTAACGACCTCGGAGGATCGGTGTCTATTCGACTCACCACCTGCCTTCCACTTGAGAACAAAGGAGATCAACTCATGCGACTACTATTCCCCCAGGCGCTGACCCTAAAACGCGCATCCGTCAGCCTCCTGCTGGTGTTCAGCTTTTTGACGCAACTCGCGTGTGACCGGCAAGAGGCAATTAACCTTTCAAAGGTGGGCGTTGAGACCAGCACGACGCTTTATTCGTTTTACGGAACGCTCGCGCAAAACACCAACGACACCAGGGAGCTGCAAATTCTCTGGATGGCCCTGTCGGCCCGCGAAGACAAGACAGCCGGTGCGGAGCCTAGACGCACCCCCGGCACTGTGCCTGCCAACACAAACGGCAGCAGTCAGGCCCCCAACAACGCCCCTGTGACCAACGGCAGAAACCACGCATCCAATCGTCCGCCTACCAACTCAAGCAGCAGGAACCAAACTCCTGGTGCATATCTCGCTCCTGCAATTGGAAACTCAAAGACCCCAACTACGCGTCCGGCGACTGCAAACGTAAACGCGAATCCACGGACCGGTGCAGCGCCGGCACCTAAGACGGCAAGCAAGCGTGGCCCACAGTTTCCAGACGATCACCCCGCGCTAATGCTCAAGCGAGTACAGGCGCTGCGATCTCGCGCGGCGATGGCGCGCCAGTTGGCAACCTTCCTTACTACTCTCAAGACCTACAGTGAATCGGATCCGGGTGCGAAGGTTGAAGAAGCCGCTAACAAGCTCGGCGACACCGTCGCGTCCCTCATTCCTGTTCCAGGCGTTGAGGCGGCCGTTCCTTTGCTTGCAGGTTTCGCCGGCGATCTCAAGAGATGGCAGCAGCACAAGAAGATCAAGGAGCAGATGAAGGTGGTCCAGGCCGGCTTATCCAAGCTGCGAGAGTTCTACGATAAAGAAGCCGGCGCCTACACCTCAATCGCACAAGAAAACAACGTCTTCGCGACGGCCGTTCTCCAGGAACTAATCAAGCTCGAAATGGTTACCACCTGGGGCGTGTTTGAGAAGTTGCCGAAACCTTACGGTATGAAGTGGACAGAAGTCGTCGATGAACCTGAACAGCGCGAACACTTCAAGAAGGCTTTCATCGACATAATTCGTTTTCGCAATGAGCGGTTCATGGCCAATGCCAAAGGCGCAACTGAAAATCTTCAGGAAGCCCTCGCTGAGTTTGACAGCAACATCACCGACTTTCTGAACAAGAAAACTATCTCATGGGACAACGCCCAGGCGGCCTTGGAGCGGGCAAAGTTTTACGTAGACGAGATCAACAACATGCGCAGAGCGAAGGAGGACGAATAATGCCAACCAGTCTGGAAGCAATCGACAAACGCTATTTTTATCTGACACTCCGCTACAACGACTTAATTGACAAGTGTGGGGGAGATGGCAACCAGGAAGCGACTGTGGACAGCGAGTTCACCGCTTCTGCAGCTGCCCACAACGAGGCATTGGACAAGATCTTCAATGAGAACGCCGCGACTGTAGTAGGGCTTCGCGACTCATTAATTGAAAACACCACGGAGCTCGAGCTTCAGATGAACAAGGATGAGCAGATCGTTGAAATTCTGACTACCCTGACGGCCGGTGGAGAACTCGCGCAAAGCCTCCTTGACGAGGGCAGTAACGCGTAAGTTCCGCGCGGCGGGTTGGGTCTTGGGTGTAGAGTTTTGGGTGTCGGGCGTCAGGGCAGCAGCCGGGAGCTGATCCCAAACGGCCCGTTCCCCTTTACCCTTTACCCGACACCCGACACCCGACACCCGGCACCCGGCACCCACGTTTCGATTGTCTGCCCAAACAAAAGGGCCGGGCTGGAAATCTCCAACCCGGCCCGTGCCGACTTTCGTGCGAGTCACTTATCGCACTCTATCGCCTTCAACCTCTAACTCATTCGTTACCGAGAATGCTCCCGGGACACCACGCGCTGCCATATACGCGAGCTGTGCATCCATCTTGCTGCCCACCACACCCGTGAGCGTGACGTGTCCGCGATTGACCACGATGTGCAGAGACGGATTCGTTCCCATGAAGTAGCGGTAGAGTCCACCGCTGCGTTGGATTGCCCTGTAAGTATTGATGCGCACCGAGTCGTCAAACCCTGACAACGGCAACACCTCAATGTTGTTAACCACTTGCGTAACGCCGGCGATTCGAGCAACGCTGCGTGCAGCGTCGGATCGCGTCGAAGGACGCACTACCTGCCCATGCAAGGTAACTCGGCTGCCATCGATGCTATAAGCCAAATTGTCAAAAACACCGTAATAAGGGAGTGTCACTAACCTCTTCCTTACCTGCTTCGACAACTGCTCGTAAGTCGGCGAATTGGCCGAATTGTATCTTGACGTTGTTTGGGTCCGGGCCATCAAAGCCTGCGGCGCGAGCCCAATCAACGAAATCGCCAAAAACATGACGAATTTCGTCTTAAATCTTCCTAAGGTTTTCATCGTTTCTCCCCTGTTATTCCTTTTCCTCATTACTATTGTTTTTCTCAATTTCTTCACCTTGTTTGATGACAAATCCTCCAGAAAGGCAGCCTCATATCGGGAAGGCAGCACAGTCACGAAGATCAGTGAATTCATTCAATATGATAGACACCCCGGCGGGCCGTTTGGTTACGTGGTAGCAGTCAGAAGTCAGAGGTCAGTAGTCAGCGGTCAGAGGTCAGCACTCAGCAGTCAGAGGTTAAATAGGCGCGCGGAGCGGCATAGGGACGTAAGTTCATAGTGCTGTTTCTCCGTGACCTCTGACCTCTGACTGCTGGACCTCTAACCTCTGATTTGTTGCATTTCCCTTGCATTCCCCTACCTCAAGAATTTCTCAACCCTCCTCCATATCCTGTAACCCTCGCAGAGTTCGCAGAGGGAGACACTTCAATGACGCGGTCACCAATACGCACCATATTGCTCAGCTTAGCCTGTTGTTTCTTAGTCACCTTGGTTCTACTCAGGCTCCCCAGCGGCACGGCCCAACTGCAAAGCTGGGACAGCAAGGTTGATCAATCCGTCTTGAACGCGGCTTCCACCGGCCCGACCGAGTTTCTCATCTACATGAACTCGCAAGCCGACCTCGACGGCGCTTACGCTCTCGGCACCAAAGAGGAAAAGGGCCAGTTTGTTTACCAGCAACTGACAGCCACCGCCGCGTCGACGCAGCCTCGAGTGCTGCAAACGTTGGCAAACTTCGGCGCCGCGCATCGAAGTTTTTGGGTAACTAACGCCGTCTGGGCCAAGGGCAATCTCGCGGTGGTCCAGGCAGTCGCATCCCTACCTGAAGTCGCACATGTTTACGCGAGCGGCGACGGAAAATTGAAACTGCCACCCGTAGACCAGCCTCTAACTTCAACTCGCTCCGTCTCGACGCGCTCTTCATCGAACCTCGCCAACGCTGATCCAAATCCCGAAGCAAACCTGCTCAACGTAAACGCCGACGACGTTTGGGCGCTTGGCGTTATGGGGCAGGGCGTGGTCGTTGCCGGATCCGACACCGGCGTCTACTGGCAACATGCTGCGATCAAGAACCAGTATCGCGGCTGGGACAAAGCCACCCAAACGGCAAATCATAGTTACAACTGGCACGACTCAATTCACGCTCAGAACACCACCTGCGCCGGCGACACGACAGTACCATGCGACGATCACGATCACGGCACGCACACAGTCGGCACGATGGTTGGTGACGATGGCGCGAACGATCGCATCGGCATGGCGCCCGAAGCAAAGTGGATTGCCTGTCGCAACATGACCGAAGGTGCGGGCGCAGTGCCGACCTACATGGAATGCATGCAGTGGTTTCTCGCGCCTACCGACAGCGCCGGTCTAAACCCCGATCCATCGAAGGCGCCACACGTGATTAATAATTCCTGGGGTTGTTATGAAGGCTGCCCGCCTCCCGCGTTGCAGAGCACTCTGCGCGCCAGCCGCGCCGCTGGAATTTTCTATGCAGTCTCCGCCGGCAACGATGGTTCGAGTCCTCTTGGAGTGATTAATTCCGGACGCGTGATCTGCAACACGATTAACACGCCACTCGCGCGTTATCCCGAAGCGTTCACCGTCGGCTCAACGGACCATCGCACAGACAGCATTTCCTACTTCAGCAGTCGCGGATCAGTGCTTGGTGATACGAGTCATCCTTTGGGATTGATGAAGCCCAACATCAGCGCGCCTGGTTCGGGAATTCGGTCGAGCGTGAAGAATGGAACCTACGCGAGTTTCAGCGGCACCAGCATGGCTGGACCACACGTCGCGGGTTTAGTGGCCCTTCTGATCTCAGCAAACCCGCGCCTTGCTGGACTTGTAGATCGGCTGGAAAACATCATCGAACAAACTGCGGTGAAAAAGACAACGACCGAAGGTTGCGGTCTCGATTCAAACAGCGCCGTGCCTAACAACACGTACGGCTGGGGACGCATTGATGCCCTGGCAGCGGTGCTCGAGGCACTACCGCCAACCGCCACCCCAGACATCACCACAACTTTTGAAAACACTTCGGTGCGAATCGACGTGCTCGGCAACGACACGGATCCCGACGGCGACAAGTTGACGATGACTGGTTTCCGCCAACCATCACACGGCACCGTTTGGGCCAACACCGACGGCACGTTGCAGTACACGCCGGCTCCAGGCTTCGTCGGTTCAGACTCGTTCACCTACACGATCTGCGCCCCCGAAGGCTGCGACCTCAGCCGCGTCCACGGCGCAGTAACGGTTAACGTCGTTAGACTGTAGCGTCAGGTGGCAGGTGGCAGTTGCAGGTGCAGGTGGCAGGGCAGTTCGCAAGACTGAGGCGGGCTCGCGGCAGTACGCCACCTTGGAGTGCGCCGCCTTGTCGGCGCTTTGGCCCGGCGGCGGCTTGGCGCCGATGCGGCTTTGATCTCTTGTCAGTACTACGTCGCTGTGCTGTAAAGGCACTAATTCGCCCCAATCTGCAATCGCCACCCGCGGCTCTGCCGCCCTGATGTGCGGCGGTGGCTTTGTCCCGCCGTTGAGTTGCCTTTTTGATTTGGGCTATGCCCTGGATCCGGCCTTTGCCCGAATGAATCCTCGGCGGTTGTTCGCGCTATCCGGCCACCAACACCCACCGCCTCGTTCGATTTGCAGACGCATCACTCGAACCTAACAGCATAAATCCCCTATGTCATAGCCCACGCCGCCCTGCATAGCGTTTGCTTAGTCTGCGAACTAAATATTTTCAAGGGGTATAGACGATGGCATCAACGTGGCGACTGAGTGGCTTGTCATGGCCAAAGATGGCGAAGCGAGTCTGGAGTGAAATTCAGGAAGACGAGGTTTTCGGTCGCGCGGCGCAACTAGCCTATTATTTTCTCCTCGCGTTATTTCCCCTCCTCCTTTTCATGACCTCGGTCATCGGCCTCGTGCTGGGTGCAGGAACCGGCCTGCGCCACAAACTATTTAATTATCTCGGCCAGCTGCTGCCATCCTCAGCCTTTCAACTTATCGACTCGACAATGTATGAGGTCAGTGCTGCAAGTGGCGGCGGCAAACTAATTTTTGGAATTTTGGCCGCGCTGTGGGCTGCGTCAAACGGCATGGGCGCCATTACGGAGGCCCTCAACGTCGCCTACGACGTGAAAGAAACACGGCCCTGGTGGAAGCAACGATTGACCGCGGTGAGTTTGACTCTGGGTCTCTCAGTTCTAATCATCACGGCCTTGATACTCGTCTTGTACGGCGGTCGACTGGCTGAATTTCTTGCCGGCAGTTTTGGATTTGACGAAGCTTTCCTGATTGCATGGAAGGTTGCGCAGTGGCCCATCGCCCTCGCGTTCATGGTGCTCGCGTTCGCTCTCATTTATTACTTCGCTCCGGACGTACGTGAACAGAAGTGGGCGTGGTTAACACCGGGAGCTGCGATTGGCGTGACCCTGTGGTTGTTAGTGACGTTTGGCTTCCGCACCTATCTGCATTACTTCGACTCTTACAGTAAGACCTATGGCGCGCTCGGGGCCGTGATCGTACTAATGCTTTGGCTCTACCTGACCGGTGCCGCCATTCTCATTGGAGGGGAACTCAATTCAGAGATCGAACACGCCGCCGCCGAAGCTGGCGATCCTGACGCGAAGAAGAAAGGCGAAAAAGCCTCGGGCGCGGCGGCAGAAGGCAGGCGGCAGGCGGCAGTAAGGAGGAGGCACGTGGCAGGCGGCGGCGACGCAATGAAGTCAGTACGACCTCACGGTAGCGGGTGGGTCTCTGCGTGACTTTGCAGATGCGTCATCAACGCGGCTTCAATAGGCGTGCGGCCTTAGGCGGCTTTGCCGCATTCCGTGTGGAAAGGCTCTGCCTTTCCGTCAACAGTAAAACCCGCCGGAGGCTACGCCTCAAAACAATCTGCTTAATGCACGGAGGCTCTTAACTCATCACTCAGTACTCATCACTCAGTACTCATCACTCCTTTCTTCCCCAGCAGCATCAGCCCAACGATATACAGCCCCAGCGTAAAGAACGAGACATAACCCGTCGCCGGCGCAAACGCCGGCGCGTCCAGCGTGCCGAGTGACACGCCCTGCAACAGCGCACCCGCCAAACTCTTCAGCCATCCACCATCCGCAGCATACAAACTCGCCAGCAGCATGTGCTTCAGGACGAACGCCGTTCCAAACAGCACCACCAGGCTGCGTAACAACCTGCGCGCATCAAACGATGAGAACTGATTATTCCAGAGCGTCCAAAGAAAAAAGAATGAAAACAGCCAGTGCAACAACCCGCGCTCCGGCAACACCGAATTAAACGCCTGCGCCGAAGCAAAAAAGAGCGTCACGAGGGTCCAGACGTGCGCCACATTCGTGAGCGGTGAAAACTGATGGTCCACCCAGGCGCGCAATTCAATCAGACGCCCGCGAACAAAAAGCAGCATCAGCAAAACAGCAAGGACGAGGGTTATCAGCGGAGGCGGTACAAAAACAAACGCGCCATCCGCAGCATTAACCCTCAAGCCACCCAGCAGCGTGACAGTCAGGAACAGCATCGGCAGCAACACAAATTTCACCAACGCCTGATTCCGCGACCTATTAACCTCCCCTAACTCCGCCTGCTTATCGACAGCCACCAACTCTCGGTCATTATCGCCTGCCACTAAGTCACGCTGATTATCGACGACCATAGACCTCATCTGATCATCGACGCCGACTAATTCTCTCTGCTCGGCAGTCATTAACTCGTCAGTGCTTGTAGTTCTCAATTCCTCACCCATCACTCATCACTCATCACTCATCACTCATCACTCATCACTCATCACTCATCACTCATCACTCATCACTCATCACCCATCACTCATCACCCATCACTCATCACTCATTACTCATTAAGCCGCAGCGACGTTTTCGCTCCAGCGGAGCGAGGATGTTATAGCCACGGTCGCAGCGCGTCTACCCTTTACCCTTTCCCCTTTCCCCTTTCCCCTTTGCCTTTTCCCTTTGCGCTTTTCCCTTTGCGCTTTCCCCGCGCTACTTCCTCTGCCTCATAACCTTCAACGGATTAACGTCGCCCCACCCGCTCTCCGTCCCTTGCTCCAGCTCAGCCTTCAACTCCGCAGCCGTATGCAGTTGCAGATTTTCATCGGCAACAGTGAGCGTTCCAGGCGCAAGAGCAATCGCTCGGTTAACAGCCTTAACACCCTGTTTGAACAAATCCTGATCGTAGTAAACCCGTCCCCACCCTTCACGATAAAAGGCGTAGGCAATATAAAACTGAGTCCGCGCATCGCCCTGCGCCGGGTCGGCACGATTCCATTCATCTCGCGCCGCGCGAAACTGCTCGCGCCGAAAGAGGGCGAGTGCAGCATTAAATCTTTCCTGGTCCACCTGGTAAGTGCCCGCCGCAACCTCAGCTCCCGTCGCAACCTCTTTAAAGCTGCGCGGCTCAGTCGCATACAGCCACACGATCACCACCGCGTAAACCGCCGTCACCGCCAACCCAATAGTTTGAATAATCCTTAGCCGCATGTCTCAACAAACCTTACTACATTCTCGATCGAGGGTTTTAGTCTGAGACCTGAAATCTGAAAGGAAGCTGCACCTCCGGCCGCTTCTTCTGAGATCTTAAATCTTAGATCTCAAATACCCCAACGGGGCGAGCACAAACGCAACTTCAACAAAAAACAAATTTGCCGAACCTCGACGGCTCGGCCTTTGTCCATTAGCCGCAAGTCATCGCTTATTTGATTATGTCGGATTATGTCGCTGGGACTAGAGCTTCTCGAAATCTTCAGCAGCGATTCCAGCTTGACGTAGGATACTTCGAAGGGTGCCAGCAGCCACTTCGCGATGGTTGGGGACAGCTGCGGTCCGCGTTCCCCCGCCCACAGATTTTGCGAATTTGATGTGGCTACCTGTTTGACCGACTTCACTGAAGCCTGCCGCTTCCAATTTCCGCTTTACCTCGCGGAAGAGTAAGGGCTTCATGCCGCTTTGATATCGACTTCAATGTCGCGGATATGGGGGACCAGAGTTGCCACTGGCGGTGAGAAGTGAAGCTCGAGAGCGTCCCTGAGATTTTCCAGGGCCTCGTCTTCGGTCTCGCCCTGGCTCGCGACATCGACTTGTACGCATTGTGCGATGAACCATTCGCCTTCTTGCCAGATGCTAGCCGAGAATCGTTGTTTCATAGCCAAATCCTACCATAGCAGCGGCTCGGGATCGCGTCTCAATCCAGCTTGTAACTGTATGCTCCCATGCAAAAATTTTTGTATTCTGAGCGCTTCCTGCCTCCTGCTTCTTCTGCCCACTGCCCACTACTTCTTCTCATAAGCCAACTTATCCATCATTTCAGCAAATCGGCTCCAGGGAATACGCTTTCTAAGCTGTCGTTTCCCTCCAAACCAAACAAGCGATCCCTGGCCAATAATCATCGTCCCGATCTTTTCTTTGTCAGCATAAATCTCCAGATCGAGCGACGACCCCGCCCTCGTCAACTCCACCACATGCAAGTTCGCCTTTACCGAATGCTTCTTGATCATTTTCTTCTTCGCCATCGCTTCTCCTTTATAGTTCGCCCTGGGTATCCTTAGATAGTCTCCGCCTACTGCCTCCTGCCTACTGCCTCCCGCCTCCTGCCTCCTGCCTACTGCCTCCCGCCTCCTGCCTCCCGCCTCCTGCACTTCCACCTTGCCCTTCAGTCTCCTACACTTCAAAATGCGAACCATGCAATACGACCAGCTTGCGCCTTTCGATCCCGCTACCCACGAGTTGAACGTGATTGTTGAAACGCCGAAAGGCAGTCGCAACAAGTTTGAGTTCGACCATAATTACGGGCTATTCAAGCTGTCGGGAGTCTTGCCGGCGGGTGCGAATTTTCCGTTCGATTTCGGTTTCATACCTTCTACTCTGGGAGGTGACGGTGATCCACTCGACGTGTTAGTGCTTATGGACGAACCCGCCTTCACCGGATGCCTCGTTCCCTCGCGTCTCATCGGAGTGATCACCGCGGAGCAAACCGAGCGCGATGGTGAGACCACACGCAACGATCGCCTGATCGCCGTGGCTGCCGACTCGCGCACACACAGCAACCTGGAATCAATCGCTCAGCTCCAACAAAGCGAACACCCGGGTGGCAATAATCTCCTTGAGGAGATCGAACACTTCTTCATCTCTTACAACACAATCAAGGGAAAGCGGTTCAAACCTTTCGGTCGCTTCGGCCCCGACCACGCCAAACGTCTCATCGACGACGCCATCAAACGCGTGAAGAGTAAGTCAGCAGGCAGTGAGCGGTAAGCAGTTACTCCATCTCCGCGCGGAGGGTTATTTCTTAGTACCCGGAGGAAGCACCGTCCAGGAGATATCGAAAGCCTTGCTGAGGCGACGGACAGATTCGATGTCCCCATAGGTTTGAATATATCTCAGTACCATTTGTTGGGGAGTAATTGCGGCAAGTACGTTTTGGCGATCCTCGTGGCGGGTGAATCTCAGGAAATGATCAAGCCAGTAACGGAAGTATGCTTTGGTGGGTTCGGCGTCAATGAGTCCAGTAGCAATGGCAAGTTCGAGTCGATTGAAGAAGGTCAACAAGGCATCGTAGGCATCCCTAATCGTCGCTTGTTCGCCCGGAAACATCGGGCTGGTCTTAATCACTTCGTGACTTCGGAGAGCCAGTAAAACATCCGTATTGGTTATTACGATCTGGCGATTGCGAAATGTCGTCTCTCGATTAGTCCAATCAACAATCAGCGCGGCCAGCCGCAGCAGCTCATCCGTTTCGAATTTCTCAACGAACTTATCCAGCTGCTCTGACCTTTGCCACTTTTGCGATTGTCTCCATTGAAGCAAGCCAAATACGAAAGCCACACCCGCAGCTAGCAACGCCAGGGAATTCAGGATCACATCCCACAAGTTCTTTGTCTGATCATCCATTTGGCAACCTCTCTGCGTAATCTGCGGATAGCTCTTCCGCATCACTCATCACTCATCACTCATCACTCATCCTCTCCTCTTCTCCACTGCTCACCGCTCACTACGACGTGCTGATTGCTTCCTGGCACTCCCCGCGCTACGATCCACGCGCTATGCTCCTAACCATCACCCGCTTGCTGCAAATACTCCTGACGGGCCTGTACACCGGCCTTCTCTTCGCCGACCGCGTAGGGGTATCGCCAATCAGGCCAAAGCTGCCGCCTGCCGCCTTCGTTTTATATCAACAGGAATTACATTTGACCTTTGGGAAGCTGATGCCGGTGTTGCTTGCCGGCAGTCTGCTGTCTGGCATTGTTTCGTTAGTCTTGCTGCGGCGAAACTACGAGCGTAAGGAATTCATCTTCACTGCGATCGCGACAATTTGCACTCTGGGTGTCATCACATTGACTCGCCTGATCAACGTCCCGATTAACGAAACCCTCATGACCTGGCAGGCGGCCTCACCTCCCGAAAACGTTATGCAGCTCTGGGCTCCGTGGGAAGGCAGCCACACCATTCGCACCGTCATAGCCCTTCTCGGCTTCGCCTCCCTCAGCTACGCCGCCACCCCGCGCCAAAATCGTTCGACCAACAACCAAATTAACGAGTAACCCGTAAAAAACTTTTTCGCGCTCAGCACTCATCACTCTTCCTTCTACTCACGCTCACAGCTCACTGGATACTGCTCACTCGCTCTTGATCCAATCGAGGCGGCCAGCCCAGTAACGCGGCTCACGGTGTTGATGGGCGACAGCAATAATAACGAGGGTATCTTCGTCGATGCCGTAGATTAAAGAGTAAGGATAACGGACAAGTAAGAGGCGACGGATTTCCGGTTCTATCTGGGTGGCAAGTAGCGGGTACGTTTTAGCGAGTCGGACCGCTCGATCCAAGTCGTCGAGGAAACCGCGGCTAACATTCGGCCCTTGCTGAACATACCAGGCGACGGCGTCGTCAACTTCTTGATCAGCTAAGGTGAGAAACCGGATATTCATTCGCGGTGCTTAGCCATTACGTCCTCGTAAGACACAGTGCCGATACGACCATCTTTGTAAGCGGCCCAACGCTTTTTCGCTTCTTGCGCCCACACGCGTTCGATCTCAGGATCAGGTTTGTGCAACTGTGTAAGAATGGCGTCGACGACGCGCATTTTCTCGGCGTCAGGTAAAGCGCGGATTTCTGAAACCAACGTGTCGGTTGTGGCTGACATGATTACCTCACCTCAGGAGTACAAAGATATTCTATCGGACTCGGCCCTATTTGTAATTAACGTCAGCCCCAACCCACCGATTGCTTTTCATGCTGGTGTTTTTGCAACCGCATTGGTCGTTCAGCGACCTGGCCATCAAATACAAACCATAACCAACCTGCGCAAGTCTGAAGACTACGCATCATCTCTCGCCGCGTCGTTCGAACGCGGCATTCCGCCCTCGCGCTGAAAGGCTCTCTTCCGTCGGGCCTCTCAAAACAATCACGGAGCCTACGCTCAAGGCTCGTCTCTCTGAGATCTGAAATCTTAAATACCAAATGGGCGCAGCCTCGGGCGAGCACAAACGCAACCCCCAACCTAAAAACAAATTCCGCGACCCTCGACGGGTCGGCGACGTTCTTGACTCAAGCGGCGGCCCTTGTCACGCTATAACATCCATTGCCACTCCTGACTTGAGTCTCGCTTCTCTAATCACGTCTACCAATTTCTGCTGCTCATTCCGTTCGTTGCATATACTTAGGAGGAAACCCATGGTTTCTATGAATCTGACGCTGGCTGCACAATGGGCTATCAACACATATTTACCGTCTCTAAAATCATCATCCAAAAGACGCGCGGCAAAGTAGCTCTCGAATGAATCGTGCGAGAAACGCAAATATTCACCGGAACGTCTGTACAGGCCCGCATGCGAGAACAAATTTAAAAGATCAATTGGTAACAGGCGGATACCGAAGTTACCAACCATCACTTTAATTTCATCAATCAATTCAATCCCCTTGTGAATGGGGAAGCCGCGATCCCCGTCTGTAGCGACGTATGTGTTTCGCACCAGATGCTTCAGCACATACAGCAATCCGGCCTTATCCATTCGGTGAATAATATCTGGACGTAATAATTTCTCCACATACTGCGCGAACAAGGTGATGCGATCCCTCGGAATTTCGCCGGTCTTGTCGTAAATCTCCGCCACCATCCTAATCATTAATGGCGTCTGCGGGATCTCATTTGATGATTCCTTCAGCTCTCTGGCTAAGCTCTCAACTTGCTCTCTGGGCCGATTGATATACTTTCCAAGAAATTCGTCCAGGGTTTGCTCATCAAGATCCTTCAACTTGATAGTGGCAACATCTCCTAATGAATGCCGAATCGATGCGGGAAGATCGCTCCGGGAAGTAAAGATGAAACGCGTGTCGGGGTTATTGCTGATGAATTTCGGGATATCCGACGATTCCTCTGGTTCACTGTAAAACTCACGCACTTCCGACCATCCGTCCAGAATCACCAAGATGTTGCCCGCCGCGATTTGAGACCCAACAATCGCCGTATTCGCGTAGACCCGCTGTTGTTTCAAGGTTGCGGTGATTGCTTCCAACAAATTCCCATCGTAAGTCAGTCCATCAACCACCACGGGAATGAGGTTTTTATTGTCAATCGGCAGTTGTCCGTGAATGCTTTGCAAAGCCAACTTGTAAGCCAAGGTAGTCTTGCCTTGTCCGCCACCGGCGACGATGCAGACATTATGACTCTTCATGGAGTCTTCCAAGAACGCTTCCAATGGCCTGCTACTCCCCCCGTTGTCCGATGTTTCATACGGAAGATCGATGTAGTGTTGTGAGTGGTAATGGATAGTCGCGTCAGCTCCGAGTCTCTTCTTGTACTTTCGATATAGCTTCCATCTTCCGAGTGGAGTATAGAAAAACCCAATTGCCAACGGTCTAAGCAGGACAATGTCTAACTGTAAGAGCAGCAGCACCAGCCGCGTTGAAAACAAAATTATAATAACAGCCAGTATCACGGCCGAAATCACCAGGGTTAGGTTCTGTCTTATGAACTCCCTTAGATAGGAATTGGTTTGCGATGGGAGCTGTTGGTTCAATTGGGCGAGACGAATTGCGCTCTCGTATTGGGCTTTATAGTCGGCAGCGAGCTTGTTTTTTTCCTCGAGCTGCTGCTGAAAGGCTGCCGCGTCTATTTCAGCATTCGCGAGAGAATCTTCAAGCTCCACAATCCGAGCCTGGGCGACTGATGTTTGAATTACGGCTCCCTGGCGGCGTAATTGGTGAACTTCCTGCTGTAGCATCAACACTCTGCGTTGAAGTTCATTAGCTTCGACGGCATGCGTCGCAGCAACTTTCCGCTCCTTATCAGCCATGTCAGTCGCTCGTTCCGCAATCTGATGGGCCTCATTTAACCTAGCCTCCGCCTCCCTGGCCTTTGACGCCTGTCGGACTGCATAACTCCCAGCCAGCATCAAACTAAGCGATAGCACGATTAGGCCGATCGTCGTTGCAAGGCTAAGTCTCTTAAGCCTGGCGTTTCGACTCGCCTGTCTATTCAGCAGAGTATCTTTTGAAACACCCTGAAGGACGGCAGAAATTTCTGCAACGGCGTCCGTAAATTGATACCGGCGCTCAAAACTTTCAACCTCTTGCGCCCAACGAAGATCGATGAAAGGAAGTGAATCTCGGTTAGCCCTCTTCTCAAGGATAGGAGGAAGCGAACTGGTGGCCCCGGGAATCATTTCGCCGTCGGTGAGAACAATAATTAGGTTTTCGATTGGCCGTGAATCTAGCCACAAGGAGAGCTCTTCTTCAATGAATTGGGAATGTGCGGCTGCGGGCGAGGCAAGCAAAATAAAATGCTTCGATTCCTTCAGTGCTAAGCGTACGGTCTTAGGTAGGTCGGCGCCTGCGTCCGTGCCTAAAAGGTCGGAGAATATCCGATTAGATCTCCGGGGCCAGAAAGGTGTGTCAAAGCGACTTAAGGCATCGAGTAGAGCGTGCGCGAAATGTCTATCAACTCTTCTGCTGTATGATAAATAAGCGTCGTATTTCATGAGTGGAAACGATCTGCTACCAGATACGAGTTCAACACTAATTCTTCGGGCAATTGCCGGTAAGATCGTGGATGCGAGACGTTACATAAGTCGGGCGTGATCTTCGCAAACGCCCAGCGTCTTAGTGCTTAAGAGTCTTGCGAGGATCGCCAAGCCTTGTTGCCTAAAACCTTTTACTCTCATCATCACAATCGGGCAAGCAGAACGAGAAAGGAATATTTCACGAATGATCGTAAGCGCCGCGCGCATTGACCTCGAGGCAAACCGCATTTGAAACATGCTGCTTTCTTACGAGGTTTTGGATCTCAAACTTGTCCTAGCTCACCTGAAGTTGCCCATTTTCGGTCATTCCTATCTACACCCAATCAGCACACAGGAACTCTGCTTGCGCCAGTACCGTCTTCACAGCTTCTTCCGGTAAATCGGGCGGGTAACCGTATTTGTTGAGGATGCGTCTGACCATGACTCTAATCCTGGCTCGCGCGCTCTCGCGGAGAGTCCAGTCGACAGTCACGCTTTGCCGGACCTTAGTAATCAATTCGGCGGCGATCACTTTGAGCTGGTCGTCGCCCATTGCAGCCACCGCGCTCTCGTTCGCCGCGAGCGCATCATAAAAGGCAACCTCATCGTCGGTGAGGCCGAGGTGAACGCCGCGTTTGGTGGCGGCCAGAAAACTGCTCATCCGCGCTTACATCATGATGCTGATGAGATCGACTATGCGGAATTCCGACGTCGAGCCGTCGCAGCTCGACTTGCCCGACGAAGTCAAGGGCCACCTAGTGTTTCCGAGGTACTGATTGGGCAGTCGGCCTCTCCAGGTGCTTAGCTGGCACCGCTGCCCGCCTCGCCTGAGCTCGCTAAGGGCTCGCTCGGCGGGCAGCTACGGAGAGAGCGAACTAAACCTCATGGACGATGACCGCATAGATGATTGAGTGTGGCTTGCTAGCTCTACTCAAATTGAGAACCGCTAACGGCGGCAACTAAAAACTAAGCAGTCTCATGTCAAAGAACAACCTAAGCAAGAACAAGTACCAAGGCGCCCCGGCGTCACGGTCGAGGTCTACTCAAAAAGTCCTTGACTCACACCGTCGCTTCATAGATGACTTCATGTGCCACGCTATTCCAGGCCCAGGTCGCGGCGGAGGGCGGGAATGTCGGGGCTGTAGATGTTATTTGGTGAGCTGGAGCTACGACGCTCGTAATCGAGGAGCAGGCTACTGAGAAGGTCGCGTCCCTCTTCTGTTTGCGAGGCTGCGCGTGGAGTCATGTCGTTGAGGGCGGGAATGGGCTCGTCAAACCACGCCTTCCAGTGTTCGCGGTTCATCCGGGCAAACTCGCGTAGCAGTTCCGGCGGCGCGTCTTTCATGGAAAGAAAACCGCTGCTTGGTGCATTGGATTCAATGTCGGCGTTGTCCGACTCGCCTGAGGGGACTCGTGCCACGAGGGGTTCGACGAAGGTGGTTTTATAGGTCGCCGATGCTCCGAGTCGTTCTGCGATTTCTTGACGGACCAATTCCGCGCGTTCGTCAGAGTTAACCTCGACTACCATTTCGCCATCGTTGATACGGATATTGGCCAGCAACACTGGACCGCGAAGTCGCTTTCTTGCCGTCTCGCTACCGCCAAACCATGGGAAGTAGATGCTGACCACCCGGCCTTCCCTCATCTGCGCGCGAGATAACAACTCGCTTTCCTTAACTCCTTCCGCCAGGTCCTTGAGGGCATGGAATGCCTGGTCAGCTGAGTCAATGTCGAAATATATCTTCTGCAGCACCAACTGGTGGCCGTCGGTATTTGTGATCTGCCGATTAGGATTGAGCATTTGGTCTACGCAATCCAAATAGAAGCCTCGAGTATCGGCTTCGTACTCATCCAGGTGGCTATCGGATAACGCGTCAGCCTTGCTGTCATCCAGAATCCACTTACGCAGATCGAGCACCTCTCGCTTGGCGAGGGGCCTCAGCGCCTAAGGGCCCATCGCATGGTTGATCGTGGCGCCCGCTAGCAATAAGGGTTTGCAATAGATGATGTCGCCGCGTCTCAATGTTTGAGACGCCCGGTGTTCAGTAATTTCATATTCCACCCGTCGCAATAGATCGAATTGCTTCATTCCCACGCCGGGCGTCACTTCGAGAATTTCACAAAAGGTAAATGGAGACCGGTTTGGAGCTGCCAGCAGCGACAGTTCGTCCGGCGATAGTTGGTCGCTGTGAGTTCGCAGAAAGGATTCAACCACAGTGGTTTCCGAAGGCATCGACCCGCCGTCGTCGCCTATTGTGAAGGTTGTCCAATTGAACAAGAACCACGGCATGAAGATCGCGTTCATAGAAGACTCAGTGACCGGCATCTCCTCACATTCTTCGTCATAGAATTCCTCCCTGGCTTCCAGCAGCGACTCTTCTCCAAAGGTCTCAAAGGCATGACTCAAGAGACGCGGGATTAGATTTGCCTCGACCTGAGCCGCCCGTCGATGACGGGAATCCGCGTCTTCCACGGAGACGAGGCAGCACTTCTTGTATTTCTTTCCGCTGCCGCAAGGGCAGGGATCGTTTCGGCCAGGTTTGGTCATGGGTGTAATGATAAACCCAGGTGCACGACTTCTAGAATTGATGGCGTGTCTGTTTTGAGTCCGATAAGGTTTATCTTGATGTGTCGCCGCGACAGACTGAAGGAGCCTCTGATCAAGTAACACAGGTCTTTTGCATTAGTCCGCGGAGCGGCCGTTGGCATAAAGCCGGGGGTGAAGCGCAGCGAAACCCCAGGATCGTTCACACCAAACCCTCGGAGCCCGCGGAGCGGCCGATTGCGGTTTTATTTACTAACGCCAATCATGATGATTCGACTGTCGGCCGCTCCGCGGACTCTTTCTATTTTCGACACTGGCCCCTGGGGTTTCGCTGCGCTTCACCCCAGGCTTTATGCCGTCGGCCGCTCCGCGGGCTAAGGCAACTACTCGTATGAACTTAATCAGAGCTTCCTGAAGATAATTAGTAGGTTGCCGGAAAGGCCGAGCCTTTCCGCACGGAAGGCGGCAGAGCCGCTGAGCTACGGTGCTAGTGAGATGACTGCGCGTCATAGTTGGGTGAAAGAGCGGGGGCATGCCCTCCTTCCATACCTCGAGGTGTCGAAACAAGCTTGTGCTTTTTGCTTGGGACCTGCTGCCTGAGGTTTCGAAACAAGCTTGTGCTTTGTGCTTGGGTCCTGCTGCCTACTGCCTACTGCCTACTGCCTCCTGCCTCCTGCCGCCTGCTCACTGCCCACTGCTTCCCGCCTACTGTCTTCTAATCACCAGGCTTGCGATCGCCGCCACCAGGGCTTCGGGTTCGACTGGCTTGGCGAGGTGGAGTTGATAGCCAGCTGCGAGGGCGAGCTCGCGATCTTTGCGTGCTGCGTAGCCGGTGAGAGCGATGGCCGGTACGAGTCCGCCTTGCTCTGGCGGGAGGGCCCGCACCTTGCGCATTAACTCGTAGCCATCTTCTTCCGGCATGCCGATGTCGCTGACGATAACGTGGTGCCGGGTGTCGGGTGTTGGGTGTAGGGTGTCGGGTGTCAGGTGCGGGGCTTCGGCGTCGGTGCCGGTTCTCATCAACACCTGCATCGCTTCGGCGGACGACGAGACCGAAGTAACTTCAGCACCGTGTCGCTTCAGCACCTGAGCGAGCAGCTGGCGAGCATCATCGTCGTCTTCAACCAGAAGCACAGCCACGCCCTGGATATCCGACGCACCGGTCTCATCCCGCCCGGCGCCACGCCTTCGTTCAATCGCTACTCTCCTCTCACCTGCCTTCGCAGGGTCGCGACGATCTTCGGCGAGTGGCAGATCTACTGTGAACGTTGCTCCGTGCCCGATGCCGAGACTCTCCGCCCTCACACTTCCACCATGCAACTCAACCAGGTGACGCACTACGGCAAGACCCAAACCGAGTCCGCCCTGTTTGCGTCTAACCGAGCCTTCTGCCTGACGGAAACGATCGAAGACGTAAGGCAGAAACTCCGAAGAAATACCCTCGCCTGTATCACTCACCCTCAGACGTACATACGGTTCGACACACTCGAGACTCACGGTCACGCTCCCGCCGCGGGGAGTAAACTTGATCGCGTTTAAGACCAGGTTCCAAATCACCTGCCGCAGACGATTCGGATCACCTTTCACTAGACAGCTGTCCCGCTCAAACTCGGTCTGGACCGCGACGCGTTTAGCCTCGGCTGTTGGACCGAGTCCATCCTTCGCTCCCTCCACGACGGGCACGAGATTGATTGGGCGAATATCGAGGCGGAGATTGCCCGTGATGATGCGTGACACGTCCAGTAGATCATCGATGAGCTTCGCCTGCGAGCGGGCGTTACGCTCAATCGTCTCCAGTGCTCTTTCGTAATTACTTTCTTCAACTTCCCCTTTGCGAATCAATACGGCCCAGCCAAGAATCGCAGTGAGCGGCGTGCGCAGCTCGTGGGAGAGCGTGGCCAGAAATTCGTCTTTGAGTCGATCGGAATCCTGCGCCTGACGGCGCGCGTCACGCTCGCGCACGAGGAGGGCCGCGCGTTCCTCTTCCGCAAGCTTCCGGGCAGTGACGTCGAGAACGAGAGAAAGTACAGACACGAGATTGCCGGCATCGTCACGGAGCACCGAGTTGTACCACTCGCAATAGACTACTCCGCCGTCCTTCGTGTAATTGCGATTGCGCTGAACTCCCTGAAGCTCCTCTCCCACGCGTTGACGATTGGTTACTTGCTCGACTCCGTCTACGTCTTCGTCGAAAACAAAATGCCAATCACCGACGTGCTTGCCAATCACTTCGTCAGCCTTCCAGCCAAATAATTGCTCAGCCGACTCAGACCAGCGCGAAACACGAAACTCCGGGTCCCACTCGACGACGGCGAGAGGCGAATTCTCAACGTGAAACAGCATGCGCTGATACGCATCATGGGCTGCGTCTTCAACTCGTTTGTGTTCGGTGATGTCTCGAATGAAAGCGATGCCGCCGACCACGCTGTCTTGCTCATCGCGGAGCGGGAAGTAGTAGCCCCGGAAAAAGCCTTCGCGACCAGTTTCCGGAATCGTGTACGGTCGGTTTTCAGAGGCGGTGCTCTTGCCGCCCAGGGCAGCAAAGAAACATTTGTCTTCGCCTGTTTCTCTCAGGAAGGGAAAAACTTCGAACGCGTTTTTGCCGAGCAAGTTTTCGCTCGCTATACCTGTAATGCGTTCCATCGCCTGATTCCAGACGGTATAACGGCAAGCGCGATCAAAGGCGAGTATGCCGTCGACGCTGGCTGCGAGCAGGCGCGTGAGAAAGAGTTCGTTTTGAGTGGTGTTATTCAAGAATGGGCCAGGTATCAGACACGCGAGCTGCGGGTTGTCGGGTGATGATTGTAGCGCAGATCGCAGACGGGAAGGCAGGCGGCAGAAGGCAGGTGGCAGGCGGCGGCAGGACGCAGGCTCGGTCGAGGGCGTCTCTTTGGAGTGCGGCGGCCTGGCGCCGCTTTGGTCCAACCTCGAGACACCTCTAACTTCGCAGATTGATTTTGCGCGACGAAGCGGCGCCAGGCCGCCGCGGACCAAAGCGCCGACAAGGCGGCGCACTCCAAGGAGACGCCCAAGCAGACCGCTAAACTGGATAGCCACGCCCTCGCGGACGTGGCTATTTACTTTCGGCCCTCCTGGTCTTGCCTGTTTGCTGTTTGCTGTTTACTGATTACTGTTTACTTCCTAAATATCGTCAAGCGTCGAACGATCAGGCGCATTTACGCCTTGTTGGTTGTAGTAGCCACCCGGCGCGTGCTGGCCTGACTCGCCGATGTCGAGCGACCGCTCTTCAGTCTTCAAAGCGTCTTCGCCGCTTTCAGCAGTTTTTGGTTCCCAGCCGTCTTCGCGTTCTTGTTTGTCAGTATCTCGGTCAGCCATCTCGTGCCTCCTTGTAGTCGTCTCAAAAGATTTGCCACCAAAGTTCAGACAGCTTACTTAGCAATGCGGATGCCTAAAGGGGTAAATGGTAAATGGTGAATGGTAAATGGGGAAAAACGAAGAGGTCAGTCAGCAGGCGTAGTGAAGCGCGACAGCAGTGTTCGGAAACCGCTGGAACGTAAATCGTAAATCGTGAATCGTAAAGCCTTGGCGCAGGCACGCCCTCCCTAACGGTCGGGCTACTGCCCCGATTTTCGATTTACGATTTACGCGAGGTGGTACTCATAGCCTTGGAGCAGGCACGCCCTCTCTAACGGTCGGGCTACTGCCCCGATAGTGGGTGGCTTTAGACCTTGGACATTGGACTTTGGACTATCTCCCTCCTGCTGGAAGTTTTTCGTGCAAGTAACGCGTTAAAAGTCCGTAGAGGTGTCTCGTGGTGCCCCGGCCTTCGTTGATACCGTGCGAACGGTTTGGATAAGGCATGATCGTAAACGCCTTGTTCGCGGCGACGAGTTCGTCGATCAGTCTTTCGGTCGCCTGATAATGCACGTTATCGTCCCCCGTGCCATGAACGATCAGGAGCTGTCCTCTTAACTGCGCCGCGAAAGTGACGGGCGAGCTTTGCTTATATTCCTCCGGGTGGTCTTGGGGCAGTCCGCAATAACGCTCCTGATAAATCGTGTCGTAAAGACGGAGGTCGGCCATCGGGGCGACAGCGAGACCGACCTGGTAAACGTCCGGATATCGAAACAGCGCATTCAGAGTCGCCGAGCCACCGCCGCTCCAACCCCAGATTGCGATGCGTGACGAGTCGACGTAAGGCCACTTGCCGATGGCCCTGGCAGCGTTGGCCTGGTCCAGCGAATTCACGATGCCCATTTTCCGGTAAATGATCTTGCGCCACGCACGACCGCGCGGAGCGGGTGTGCCGCGGTTGTCCACGCTCACGACCAGATAACCCTGCTGGGCCAACATCATGTGCCAACGCTGATTCAGTCCGCCCCAGGCATCAACCACAGTTTGCGACCACGGCTCGGTGTAAGCATGAAACAAAACAGGATAACGCTTTCCTTTGTCGAAGCCAGGAGGCTTAATCATCCAACCATCGAGGGTAACGCCATCGCCGATGTCTACTTTGAAAAACTCGTGAGGAGTTGGTTTTAGTTTAGCCAGCTGTTCCTGCACTTCGCGATTGTCAATCAAACCTCGCACGACGGCGTGACCCGGAAGCCGCACGATTTCGGTCGAGGGCGCTTTCATGAAGCTTGAAAAGAAGTGGATGGCCAGATCGCCGCGCGGCGAAATGTTGTAAGCATGGCTGCCTGGCTGCGCCGGCGTTAGTCTTTCGGGTTTTGTAGAACTGCTTAATGGTGACCGGTAAAGGAACCGGCGCGTAGCATCATCAGGCGAGGCTTCGAAGTAGATCCAACCGTTGAGGCCATCAACTTTTTCCACATTGATGACGTCAAAATTTCCCGGCGTAATATCTTTCAGGTCGCCGCCGTCGCGGGAAACGGAATAAATATGACGCCAGCCATTGCGCTCGCTGGCCCATAGAAACCGCTTGCCGTCCTCGATCCATTCGACGTCGCCGCGCCCAAGTCCCTTCTTGTTCCAGTCCAGATCGCCCCAGCTTACGTCCACCCACGCTTCGTCTTTCTCGGTAAGAATGGTCCGGACCTTACCGTTGCGGACGTCGCCCAGCATCACGTTGTTGGTGTTCTGCAAACGGTTGAGCTGCTGGATCACGACCTCATCGGAATTGGCGGCCCACTCCATGCGCGGCAGATAGTTGTTGCGCGGGTCTCCGGCCACTTCAAACCAGCGCGTGGCGCCTCCGCTGGCGCTGACTACGCCGACGCGCGCCGCCGAATTTGTTTCACCGGCCTTGGGATACGGGAACGAAATAATTTCGGGATAAAGGCCGGCGGCGTTGTTAATGAGCTTGAATTCCTTGCCGCCTTCGGTGTTTAGCTGCCAGTAGGCGATGTGTTTGCCGTCAGGACTCCAGCGAAAACCGTCGCGACAGAAAAACTCTTCTTCGTAAACCCAGTCGAAAGTGCCGTTAACGATGTAACGCGTGCCGTCGGTCGTTACCTGGATAATGGGCGAGCCAAAAACCGCGTCAAGGTTTTCCACATAAATGTTGTTCTCGCGCACATAGCCAACTCGCGTAGCGTCGGGCGAGAACTTCGCAAACATCAGTGACGACGGTTTAGCAGCCGTGCCGCCAAGTTTGCGCAGTGTCCAGCTTTTCAAATCAAGCACCCAGTAGTCGCCGCGTGTGTTGCTGCGCCAAACGCGTTCAGAGTTTGTGAAGATTAGTAACTTCTGTTCATCTGGCGTGAAGGTGAATTCTTCAACTAACAGAGGCGACGAGGCGCCGGGTGCGATGAGTTTCGCAGCGGGCACCTTGAGCGTGCGTTCCCCGTTGACTGCGTCATAACGCACGATGTCGACAAACTCTTTGTGAGTTGCCGAAGGTTCGAGTGCCAGGTAGCCGCTGCCGTTTTCCTGCCACTGAACAGGACCAAGCGAGCGCGTGCGATAGCTGAGGATGGAATCGACGGTTAAGAGAGAAGGGTCGGGTGACGGTGAAGGCGTGGCTTGTTGCGCGCTTGCCGATGAGACGATCAGTAAAAGAAGAAGCGCGGAGAGTAAAGAAGTGGTTCGTTTCATGACGGACTCCTAAACAAAATAATGACGGAAGCATACCAAAGATGTGATCCAATGTCCGACATGCTTCAGGAAGCTCTGATCAAATAGTAAAAGGTTTTTTGTATTCAGTCCGCGGAGCGGACGTTGGCATACTCGATTAGAGGTTCCTGATGCAGGTCGGACATTGTTAAAGTCCGTTGAATCAGGACGCCGCGTTGACGATTGTGGGGCGAAGGCTTACGATCCTGGCCAAATAACCTGCAATAGATTTAGAACGTGACAGATGAGGTCTGTCCTTACTTCGTTCGGGAGAACCATTACATGTCGCAAGCAATGCCGCAAAAATACGAGACGCTTTTATTTGAGAAGCGAGGCCGCGTCGGTCTGGTCACAATCAACCGGCCTGACAAGAGAAACGCTCTGAATATTAAGACGCGCGAAGAAGGCGCGGAGCTGTTGGAAGAACTTCGCAACGACGACTCAGTCGGGGTTGTCGTAATCACAGGCGCAGGCGACAAGGCTTTTATCGCAGGGGCTGACATTGCCGAGTTTGCCGGACGCACAGCGATGATGCAGCGCGATGTCATGACCGCGCGTTCCCTCTTCACCGCCATCGACACGTTTCCCAAACCCGTGATTGCGATGATCAATGGCTACTGCCTGGGCGGGGGGTGCGAGTTGGCCCTCGCCTGCGATCTGCGCATTGCCGGCGAGACCGCGTCGTTTGGACAACCGGAGATTAATCTGGGAATTATTCCCGGAGGCGGCGGCACGCAGCGCCTTACGCGCCTGGTTGGTGAAGGCAAAGCAATGGAGATGATCCTGAGCGGCGAGATTATCGATGCCAGAACGGCTTTCGAGATTGGTTTGGTGAATCACGTCGTACCGGCTGCGGAGTTGGAAGCAAAGACGATGGAAATTGCTAATCGCATTGCCGACAAAAGCCCAATCGCACTTAGCCTGGCAAAGGAAGCGGTGAAGCTGGCGTCGCGTTCAACTTTGGACGAAGGCTTGCGCCGAGAAGTAGATCTGTTTGCCCTGTGTTTTTCGACTGAGGACAAGGATGAAGGCGTAAGCGCGTTTCTGGAAAAACGGAAACCGGTGTGGAAGGGAAGATGACGACCGACGGGTGACGAAAGACCGGAGACGGTCGCTTGCTGTTAAGTGCTAATTTAATCCTGGGGCGGGCGCCGTCGTCGGTCCCCGGTCAGTGATGTTAAGACCAATCTTAGTAATCTTTGGCGTGGTCCTTGCTGCTGTCGGCGGCGTGATTGCCTATCGCGCGTATTACCTCGACCCACGGGCCGCCGTCGTTATAACCAACACGGATGTTCGCGAAGTGCCTGATTACTTTCGCGTGATCGGCGGCATCGCGCTTCTGATTGTCGGCGCGGCGATAGCGTATACAGCAGCGCTGAGAAAGAGGTAGAACGACCGGCGACCGATGACGGCCGACCGTCGAAAGGTCCTCGGTCATCGGTCGGTCCTCGGTCTTCGCCCCGGTCCTCGGTCTTCGGTCCCCGGTCCTCGGTCGTCGGTCATCGGTCGTCGTCACGCCGCCTTGGGCATTGAAACGGCTCGATTAAGAATCACGCCAAATTCTGTCCCCGACTTCACGTCAGCTTCCGATTCCTTTTCATAAACTCTCGCGCCAGTGCCAAGTGCTCCGCCCAGTAGCGCACCTATTGCGGCACCCTTACCACCACCGGCAATCGCGCCAATCAGCGCGCCACCTGCGGCGCCGCCACCAATAAATACCGCGTCGCGTTTTCTGTTGCCTTTACCCTGGACCGTCCCTTCGTTGTCGGAATTAACATCATCGGCTTGCAGTGATGTCAGCGAACCGTTAATCGAATAAGACTTACCGTTTGGCAGTTGCACCGAAGTAAAACTGACTGTGATGTTTCCAGGCGTGCGCCGTCCCGCCGCCCGGACTGACGACACGCGTCCCCAAACCCTGCTGCCCACGGGAATCACTTGCGTCCCGCCGGAGGCGTACACAGGCTCGGTCACGCTTGTTGAAAAGCGATCGCCGACCCGCGCTGTCTTCGAATTGAGGTGTTCGTTCATCCGCACGCGCATCACGGTGTTTGTGGGCACCGTGTAATAGACGACTTTGGGAGCCGGCGCGCGCCGCCGCGTGCGACGCCGCTGTGCGCTGCCAAACGTCGGAACCACGCTGGCGGCGAAAACCGCGAGGAGGATTAAACAACTCGCCACACGGTAGTAGTACTTGAAATTGGTCTTCATACGCTTCCTCCAAAGTAAAGGGTCAAATTGTGCGCCCGGTAAACAGCCGAATGATTGTCGATGTGCGCACGTCTGAACAAAACCTTAATAGCAGCCAACGCGGGGGTTTGATATCTCTTAATTACTCGCTTTCTCACGACGTTGCAAGCCCACGTAATACGTCGGGTTGGTGGTCCCGTGTCCGACATGCTTCAGCTTGTTTTCGAGATTCACAACAGACGAGCGGCTCGTTTGTGAGGAAGACTTGAGGCAATTACCGCTTTCTAAGGTCGTTCATCTCGGATTTGTACCGCGAAGCGGTTACGAAATTCAGCCCAGGGTTGCCGCGTTGCGCGGCTACCCTGGGATCGAAAGGTTATAACGGCTCAACCCCAACGGGGTTGCGTCTTATCGTGACACAACCTCGTTGAGGTTGGGTGTTGCGAGACTCTCTTACCCAGGGTAGCCGCGCAACGCGGCAACCCTGGGCTAAATTACGTAACCGCTTCGCGGTACAAATCCAAGACGGACTTGGTCAGTGCTTCCTGGAGAATCTCGATGCCTGAAAAAAAGCAATTTGCGCACTCAATTGCCGATATCCAGCCTTAACTGCCACTCATCTACAACCGACAAGCTTTAAAGTTTATCGGACACGTGAACCAATGTTGGAGACCTAGGGAGATCCGGAAACTCAGCAACCGCCAACAGTCTCTAAGGCAAAAAGTCTTCTCTTATGGGCGAAAAAATATCTATCAGAATCACTTCCTCGTCGAGCATCGTGGCCCCGTGCCACGTTCCAGGTGGGAAATGAAGTACATCACCGGGCGCGGCAATCCTTTGTTCGGCGCCAATCGTAAACAGTACGCGGCCGCTCTCGACAATTGTCATTTGTTCGTGAGGGTGATCGTGTTCGGGGGTGACCACATTTGGCGCAATACGCAGCCGACAAATCATCAACTTTTCACCGACGATCATCTGTCGCTCAATCCCAGGTCCAATTTCTTCGAATGGAATACTGCTCCAATCAGTGTGTCGCGGTTGTAACCCTTCGATGATTTGCATCTTGGCGTTCCCCTAGTCTAGCGATGTCGAACGAACTCGCTGCGTCAATAGTAGTCGAGCGCTCAGTCTTCAACGTTGAGCCGTAGCGTAAAGCGCGCTTTGGTAGTAGGCGCCACCGTGGAAAGCAAAAGCTTTTGCCCGCGCTCCTGACGCTCACCTTTATCCACCGCGCCGGGAGGACCGGCGGCGGTCAGCGTGTTTGGTACGATTATGGACTGAATATCTTTGCGAACACTTCTCGACGCAGGGTGATTCGACTCCTCGATTGTTGAATCGATCCGTAGTTTCACTTCGCCTGCTTTAATGCTGAACCGGTTAGCGCTCTCTTTCTCAATCCGATTGTCTGCGTGTAACACGAAGGTCAGGACTGCAGGTTTCTGTGTTTCCACTTCATCAGAGATGGTAAAGCCTGCGCCGGGTCTGTATGCAAACTCTCTAACAAACTTTTTCAAACCCAGTTCCGGCCCGTAGGCCGCAGTCGCATCTCCGCGTACGAACAGTTGATTCTTATCAACCTTTACTTCACTGATGCGGATCCGATTCAGGTCTGCGTAGTCCACTCCGGCAAACACGTCGTGACCAAGGCCCTCTTTTGCCTGGCCTTTGCCATCGATCAGTAACGTGTTGTGATGCTCGGTCATCGGCAGACCGGCGTATCCGGTGTCGCCGGTGAGATACTCACCACGCGAAAAAATGATGAAGCTGTTCGCGTCTGGATGTGCGTGACCGGACGATAATCGCCAGTCGGGAAATTGTTGCAGTGAGACTGCTGTGTGATGACCTTCCGGCGGGCCACACTTAAAGGCGAAAGCGGTCGCGGCTTTTGACCAGTCGCTGCGCCAGTAAACGACATCGTGATCTGGAAAGTAGTGCCACGCCTGTTGCTTCTCGATAGGCACGGTTTTGAGTTTTGCGTCATACCAGATAAGCGACCAGAAGTCTTCGGCGTTCACGTGATCGAATCGCTTCATCCACTCAGCCACACCTTGCGCCTCGGCACTTTGGAAGCGTTGGGCCATCCGGTAGAGCAGGTTGTAGTTTGTGTAGAAGCGTCCGTTCGGATGCGTGCGCTTGTAGTCTTCGCCGAGGCCGGCGCGCGTCCACGGTCCTTCCCAAATGTCGCCAAAGTCAAAGACGTATTTGCCGGTAGGCAGCATCGAGTGGGCTACGTACTTATGCATCAGACGAAATCCGGGGTGGTCGTAGAGATCTTCGCCGGTTGCATGTGCGTGCGCGTCAAGATAATGGACCAACCATGGGGTCGAGAAGATCCAGTATTCGAAGCCTTCGTAGTAGTAACCGTCCTGCGAATACGTTGCCAACACGCGATCGTAGATGGCGCGCGTGAGCCTGGCCCATTCGGGCGCCTCAGGCGTTTCATCGTAAAGCGCATAGGCCGCCACGCCCAGCCCGGTAATGGGAATGAAAGTGTGGTTCTGGCTATAGGCAAACGTGCGTCCTGACTTGGGCTTGAAGTAGTCTGCCAGCAGACGCGCTTGCTTGATCAGTTTGTCGCGATACTTTGTGCGCTCACTTTCGCTGAGATCGTGATAGAGCAAGTCATAGCCCCATCCGAGTCCGTAAAGCAGATGGCCGGCGGCTAGATCGACGTTTGGCTTGTTGTTGGCATAACCCCAAATGTCGTAACTGACCGCGGCGTCCATGTACTTGCGCGCGGCATCCAGATATTTCTTGTCGCCTTCGATCTTGTAGACGAAGGCGGCTTCCGCGATCGCGAGACCTACCTCATTCTGTTGGCGTCGACGTTGAGCAGGCGGTGGTGGTGGATCGCCGGCGAGAGCGCGCATACGGCTAAGCGTTCTCTGCCAAAGTTCACGGTGCGAAGTGCGAGCGCGTTGGCGCAAGTCTTCTAGTTCCCTGGCTGTGACATAGACACGAGGATGAACGCCGGCCAACTCGGATCGCAGAGTTGAATTGCGTGTTCGCATCAGCTCAAACAGCGGGTGCTCGCCTTTGAGCTTCTTACTTGCGGTGCGCTCTTCCCGCAGCTCGCGCGCGTCCTGGGCCCGAAGCGAAACGACCGGTAAGGAAGACCAGGCGAGTACCAGGACAATAAGGAAGAACCGGCGTCTGCAGGTGTTTGAAGGATTGGTGATCATGTTTCTACGTTGTAACCGGAGTGGCCGGTTTGGGCTCTGCCCCCTGATGTGCGGTAGCTGCTTTGCCCCAGCACCGATCGGGGCAGTAGCCCAACCGTTAGGGAGGGCGCAATAGCCCAACCTAAACGCCCTCCCTAACGGTCGGGCTACTGCCCCGGAACCGGGTTGCGGCACAGCCGCAGCCAGTGTCAATCCATGAACATGCCGCCGTTGATTTCGATCGTCTCCCCGGCTAGAAAACTCGCCGCGTCGGACGCGAGGAACGAAATCACATTGCCGACCTCAGCCGGAGTTCCAACTCTCCCCAAGGGAATCATGCCCGTATAAGTCTTCATCATTTCCGGCGACGAAAACTGTTCGTGGTAAGGAGTGTCAATTACTCCCGGCGAGACAGCGTTAACGCGAACGCCGAACGGCGCCAGCTCTTTAGCCAAACCTTTCGTAAACGTGATCACACCACCCTTTGCTGCGGAGTAATGGATCGAGCCCAGTGCCCCGCCGTTGCGTCCCGCGATCGACGAGACGTTGATGATAGCGCCAGTTTTGCGTTCCATCATCGAACCAGCCACGGCCTGGCAGCATAGAAATGCGCTCTTGAGATTGAGATCTATCACTTCGTCCCAGCGCTCTTCGGTCAGTTCGAGAATCCGCAGACGCTCAACCAAGGAGCCGGCATTGTTAACCAGGATATCAATGGGGCCGAGTTCGGCGACGGTCTGCTGGACCAGCGATTTAACTTCATTCGCCCGCGTGACGTCTGCCTGCACGACGATTGCGCTGCCTCCGTCTGCAGTTATCTGCGAGCGGGCTTCTTCGGCGCCTGAATTGTTGCGATGAAAGTTAATCGCGACTCGGGCCCCGTTTGCGGCCAGGGATTGAGCAGTTGCTCTCCCGATTCCGGAGGAGGCGCCAGTAACCAGCGCCACCTTTCCCTGCAGGTCAAAAGACATGCTCATTAAATTAGCTCCTCGGATAACGACGTCAACAGCATTAGATCTCAGTTGTACTCTGAACACCTGATCGGGGCGGTAGCCCGACCGTTAGGGAGGGCGCAGTAGCCAACCCAAACGCCCTCCCTTTACGGTCGGGCTACTGCCCCGGAGCACCGATTAGCGACGGCTTTAGAGATACACGCTTGATAGGACCCGAAAGCGCAAACAACACCAGGGTCCCAAGGGGGGCGAGTAACCCGGCCACGACTAAAACCGGTACGTAAGAAAAGTGGTCCACGATCCACCCCGTACTGAAAATAAAAATCATGGAGCCAATGCCGGCGCCAGTCCCACCCAAACCCGCGACGGAGGCAACTGCTTTGTCAGAAAAGAAATCGCTGGGCAAGGTCTGCACGTTGTTGATCCAGACCTGGAAGCCAAACAGCACGACCCCGATCAATGCCAACGCCACCATCGCATCATCCGCAAACGCAGCAAAAATTCCGGCGGGCATCAACAATGCGGCGATCAGAATTACGAACTTGCGCGCGCGATCCACACTCCATCCACGAGAGATCAAATGCCCGGAGAGCCAGCCGCCTGAAAGACTGCCCGCATCAGCTGCAACGTACGGCACCCACGCGAAGAGACCAATTTTAACAAGGGAAAAGCCTCGCGCATCCGCGAGATATTTTGGTAACCAACTGATGTAAAGCCACCAGATTGGGTCAGTCAAAAAGCGGGCGAGAACAATCGCCCAAACTTGTCGATATCGCAGGAGTTCTCGCCATTTGAGCGGTACCGCTGGCTCCGTTGCCAGAGCAGCTCCAGCGCCCTCGACTTGTTGTCCCTCGCGAATCAGCCGGCGCTCATCCTCGCCCAACCATTTATGACGGTCCGGTGTTTCATAAAAAACCAGCCACAAAACCAGCCAGCCAAACCCTAGCGCTCCGGTTACCAGGAATGTGGTTTGCCATCCATACGTCAGGCTCAGCCAAACGATCAGTGGCGGCGCAACTACGGAACCGATGGCGGCGCCACTATTGAAGATGGCCATCCCAAATGCGCGCTCGCGAATAGGAAACCATTCGGCGACGGTCTTGGCAGCACCGGGCCAGTTACCCGCCTCACCGAGACCGAGAATAAAACGAAGCGCGCTGAGGCTCGCCAGGCCGCGGGCAAACGCATGGGCCATTGCGGCGATGGACCAGACGACAACGGATACCACAAAACCTCGTTTGGTCCCGACGCGGTCGTAAAGTTTTCCCGAAAGACTCTGGCTGATCGTATAGGCGAGAAGAAACCAGGTGATGATGCCGCCAAACTCGGTGTTGCTAAGACCAAGATCGCGAGTGATCACTGGAGCCAGCACCGAGATCGTCAACCGATCGATGTAGTTGATCAGTGTGGCGAGAAAGATCAGGCTGATGATCCACCAGCGCAGTCCCCGGAGTTTGAACCCGGCCACGTTGGTAGTCATTTCAGTTCGTTGTGCTTCCAGCATGTGTTGACTTCTGCCTGAGTTGATTAAAGGGGGGCGACCGTCGCGGGCGCTGCCCCCTCGAATCAGGTCCCGGAGGGACCAAATGTTTATAGATTTACGTTCCACACGACCCCGCTCCAGCGGAGCGGAATTTAGTCGCGAACGAGCCTAACTCCTGGAGCATCGCGCTCCGCTGGAGCGCTGAATCGCATAATGCTGGATCTATAAACATCTGGCTCCTCTGGAGCCAAAAAGAAATTGAAAAGCAGGTCAGAAGGTTAGGCGCAGACCAAACTGCAACCTGCGCATCGGGGCTGCAGACGTGATGACGCCAAAGGTGGTCGAAGTCGCTCCTGAAGGAACGGTCGCGCCGGGTTGGCCCAGGTTCACCATATTGAAGATATTGGTGCCCTCTGCACGGAACCGCAGCTTGAAGCGCTCGCTCAGATTGAAATCCCGCGAGACGGCCAGATCGACGACCTTATAACCCGGCCCGTCCAGAACGTTACGGGGCGAACTGCCTTCGGTAGCGACACCGTTGACGACCGGGTTCTGAGCAAAGGCAGCAGTGTTGAACCATCGGGCCGCTGTCGGGTTGTCTATGTGAGGATCGCCGATAAGCCGCGCTCGATCGTTAGTGCTCCCGTCCAGGTTAGCATCAAGACCGTTGACGACGGTGAACGGAAGGCCGCTGCGAATCTTTATGATTGGCGAGATGCTCCAGCCGTTGAGGATGTTGCGAACCAGGAAATGACTGCGCGTGAAGTAGTCGGGCCGGTAGTTGAAACTCATGCTGAAAACGTGGCGCTGGTCAGTATCCGCGCGTCCCGCATCCAGATACAGCTTGCTGTAGTTCTGCGCCAAACCCTGTGTGGTGTTGTTGTGAAGTTGTACGCTGGACCATGTCTTGCTGAGTGTGTAGAACGCGTTGAAGCTGACGCGGCGGCTCATACGCATTGCACTTGTGATCTGCAGACCGTGGTAAGACGCATCCTGGTCCGAATCCAAAAGCAGCACGGCGCCAAACGCTGGGTTGGGCCGGCGTGACAGGACGTTGGCTCCGGCCGAGGTAGCTGTAGGTGTCAGAACCGGGTAGTTGACGTCGCGTCCGAAGGGCAGGTTATGGCTCTGCGTGCCGACGTAAGCCGCGCCCACGGTTAGATCGTTAGTCAACTGACGCTGGACGGAGGCGTTGAACTGGTAGGAGTGGGGCCATCTGAAATCTTGGGCAACTGCAAAGAGGCCGCCGCCGGTAACAAAGGTTCCCCTGTACGGGAAGGGATTCCCGCCAACGAAGGCGTTGTAGGGATTGCTCAGCGTAGCTCCCCGCGGCACTCCGGCCGGAGTTGTCGTTTGATTGATATTAGAGAAGGCGAGCCTCGTGGAAAAAGGCTGGAAGTTAGTCATTGTGTTCCACTCGTTGCCTGAGATGCTGCCGTAAAAAAGACCGGCGGCTCCGCGGATGGAGGTCTTGCCGCTGCCGGTCGGGTCCCATGCGAAGCCCAGGCGCGGGGAAAAGTGAGCGTAACTTACGGGGATTCCGCCGCGTTCGACGCCCGGATCTCCAAAGAACAAGGCCCCAACCGGCGCGATCGCATTGACGGTAGACTTCTGGCCGGGAACATAGTTTGTAACGCGGTTTTGCGGGTCGGTCGGAGGCGTTTGCACATCCCACCGCATGCCCAGGTTGAGAGTCAGGCGCGGGCGTACACGAAAATCATCCTGGGCGAAGACTGCTATGTACCTGGTATCGGTGTAAGCAGTAACGGGTGCGTCCTGCGTAACCGCGCTCGGAATACCGATCAGGAAATCTGACAGAGCGTTTCTGGTTGCGCCGTTATTAAACGTGAAGACGCCGTAGTTGTTCAGCAGCGTCTGCTGGATGTCCTTATTAATCGAGAACTCTCCACCCAATTTCAGCGAGTGGCTTCCCTTAACCCAACTGAAGACGTCGCGAATTGAGTAAAAGTTTGTCCCAGCTCTGGGGCCACCGATAGAGTTTGTCAGTTGGAAGAAGCCGTTGACGGTGATTTGCGGCAACGAAGGCTCGCCCTGAATAGTGAACGCCGAACCCAAATCTCCAAGCGACGTCGCGGGAAGGTTCAACCGGCCGCCAAAATTGCGGGTGTACGTCAACCAGATCTGGTTAATCTTGTTGGCGCTGACGAGCCAGACGTCGCTGACGTTGACGTTATGCTGCCGCCACTTGAATTGCTGACTGCCCCAGGGAAGGTTGCCGCCGCCTGCCCTCACTGTGTTGCTTCCCTGAGTCAGGAAGTAGCTGACGGTTAACCGATGCGCGGTGTTAATTTGATGGTCCACCTTCCCCAGAAATTCATTAGTGTTAAAGGGGCTGGCGACATTGCCCTGCCACCTGCTGCCGGCAACGTTGGAGAGCGGAATAAAGTCGTCGATGATTCTCCTTGAAACCGGATCGATACGGTTGGGGCAGATCACGTGAGTTACGCCATTGCAAACGAACGACGCGTTGGTGGCGGGGTCAACGGGCTTAGTTCCGGAGGCGGTAAAATTGCCGGCCCGTTCCAACGCAGTAGGAACGATGGCGCCGCTCAGAAATGTGCTGGTGGTCTGCCGCAGTCCGGAATAGGAAGCGAAAAAGAAAGTCTTGTCGCGTTTGATCGGGCCGCCCAGAGTTCCACCAAACTGGTTCCGACGAAACGGGGGCCTGGCTAGTTGGGAGCCCCAGTCGTTGGCGTTGAACTTGGTGTTCCGCAAAAACTCGAAAGCCGAACCATGAAACTCGTTGGTACCGGATTTGGTAAGAACGTTAATAATTCCGCTGGCAAAACGGCCATACTCTGCGTTGTAACTGTTGGTCTGCACACGAAATTCCTGGATGGCATCCGGGTTGGGCAGTATGTTTCCGGTGTTGCGCAGGTTGGTCATGTTGCTGCCACCGTCGAGGTAGTAGTTCACTGAACCGGTGCCGCCGTCAGTACCGCCGTTGATTAGCGTACGCTGCTCGGGAAAACCAAGGATGAGCGAACTAGTGCCCGTTGAGGCGGCGGCCACACCGTTGTTGTTGGACTGCACACCTGGTGTCAGATCCAGCAGGGTGTAAACGTTGCGCTCCACGAGGGGGAGAGCGACGATCTCAGCGGACTGAATGGTGCGCCCGATCTCGGAGGTGCTGGTGTTTATCTGAGGCATCGCCTCTGTGACGGTTACGGTTTCGGTGACCTGGCCCACAGTCAGAGGGACGTCCACACGGGCCGTATCGTTGACCTGCAAATGTATGTCGCTGATGAACGCCTTCTTGAAGCCGGCAGCTGTGACCTCGAGCACGTAGTTGCCTACTGGGAGAAATTCCAGCCGGTAGGTTCCATCATCGCCAGACTTCGCGGTGCGGGTGAGGCCAGTGTCGATGTTGCGCGCGGTGACTTCGGCTCCAGGCATAATCGATCCGCCTGGGTCTGTGACGGTACCAACCATCGTGGCGGTTGTAACTTGTGCGACGGCTGCCAGTGGAATCACAAGCAACAGTGCAAGTACGGCAAATTGGATTTTCAGTGAACCAAAGGTTTTCACGCTTAACATGTCAGCGACCTCCAATTAGATATTCGAAACCCGCAAAGCAACCCGGCCACCTCGGTGGCGAGCCGGTTGCACGTCTAATCTGCGCATCCCCCTTGGTCCCATTCGTTAATCTCTAAGCGACTCTCGGCGCTGCAAAGCTGGGCGCTGCAATCAGTGCCGCGGCTCCCCTTAATCGCGATGGTTCCTGCGTGACGCTGACGCGTAGTGACGTTCGCCCTGCGGCCTCCGTCAACGCGCGCTCGGCCAGAGCCTGACGCACCGTCTCCTCAATTAAGTCCCAGGCCGTCGTGATCTCTCCTGCTAAATAAATGCAATCGGGATTAATGACGTTTACGATCGTGCCCAACCCGAGCCCGAGGAAGCGTGCCGTTGACTGAATCGCCCCCATAGCTTTCGCGTCACCTGCCCGGGCCCGGTTGATAAGGTCAAGAACGGTGAAGGAACTATGTTCAGCGTCACGAAGGGCATTTGGATTGAGTTTGGACAAATTCCAGCCAAAATAACGTGAGAGGGTAGCGAGATTGGAGATGTAAGCTTCCCAGCAGCCGGAGGAACCGCACATACATCTGGGCCCATCCAGATTCAGCGGCATGTGTCCAAACTCACCAGCAATATGATCGTGGCCTCGCACCAACTCGCCATTCGCGACCATACCTACACCCACACCATCCGAGACGTTGATGAAAACAAAACTATTCGAGCTCGACACCTCGCCGCGTTCCAGCCAAAGCTGAGCTAACGAGCATGCGCGGCCTGAGTTTTCGATATGCACCGGCAGTCCAGTAGCGGCGGCCAGCTTGTCCCGCAAGTCAACACCCCGCCAACCCATCGCGGGCGCGTTCAAAATCAACCCGGTGCGTTGGTCCACCATGCCCGGCACGACAACACCGATACCCTCACAAGTGGCTTTTGCCCTGTGTGTTTTCAACATTCTGCGAATTCTGGCCGATAGGTCCTTTATGAGCTCGGGGATACTGAAAATAGTATCGTGGGCCTCAAGCGCAAGCTCACGCCCTGAGAAATCACAAAGCATTACATACGTCTTGCTGAAACGAATATCGACGGCGATTGCTAAACGATCGTGGGTTCTGATGTGAAGGAAGGTTGGCTTCCGGCCTCGAGCAGCTTCACCCGTGGCGCCTTCATAGATGACGCCCTGTGCGATCAACTCCTGCACAAGGGTGCTGACCACGCCCCTGGTGATATTCAGGTGTCGCGCCAGGTCCGCTCGCGATATAGGCTGAAGCTCCCTGATCACATTGAGAGCGATCTGCCGGTTTATGTCGCGCGACGTGCTGCGGGTGGCAAGATGGAAATCTCGGGTGTTTATTTTGCGCATCGCTTAGGGGTAACGATATTGTTCGAAGTGGGAACATATTCCTCCGGAAGGGATCCGTCAAGTGTTTTTATTCGATCCTGTCGATTTTTCTTTGCCGCACCCGTAATCCCCCCAGCGGTTTGAGTGCAGATGCAGTGATTCAGGTAGCGAATTACAGAACCTCAGCGCGGTTAGCGCGGGATGCTGGAGGCGGCAAGTATTGAAAAGATTATTAGGGTTGAGTAGCCTGAAGCATTCGGCCCTGCCGCTGGGTTCTGTAAACGCTAGAGTAGGTCAATACCGTTTTGCGATTTGTTGACTTATCCCCATGAATCGTTTAGAAACAACTAGTTCCAAAACCCCCGCACCTTGATAAAAACCACGGCGTTATCACGAGAGGGTTGCCAGATGGGCCAAGTGAGATGGCTACGCATTGCGTTCATTTCGATAGCGTTGGTCTTGCTCGTGTCGCCCCTCTTTCCAGACGGACGGACTGCTTCCTACCTCAGTTCTGATGCGTTGCTTCCTTTAGTCTCCCGGTACCACGGCGTCGGTGAGAGTTCAGCTACGCGGACTGAGAAGCCGCTCCTTAGCAACTCCGGCGGAATTCGCGAGCAGGTCCCCAAGAAATATGTTGCTCGCTACCAGCACTGGAAACGGGAGTTCCTTTCTACCGAAACTGGGCGGGAACAGTGGGCTTCGTATCAAAACAATCCCAACTTCACCTTAACTGTAATCGTAACGCACGAGAATCCCGAAGGTGGAACTACAGGTAACTACGAGTGGAACGACGACGGCGAACTGGTGGCGGCGACCATTACGTTGGGTTGCCGTCTTGATGAAGGCGTACCTAACCCAATCTATTTTCCAGTGATGAATTCACTGCTTCCCACCGCGACCAGCCGCAACATCGGCGGAGAGACGATGGCTGCAACCAAGATTGCCCACGAGTTTGGTCACGTAAACCGGACAGCCAGGGGTGATTCCGTTCTCTATCAACTTCAGCTCCAGTTGATGCCTGAATATAACCGGATCTTTTTAAGCAACGGTCGTGATGTCCGCGATCCGCGGCTGGTTGAGTTGGCAGGGAGGATGGGAGCCACTCCAGTCGAGATTTGGGAAGATCGCGAGTACTGGGGAGAGACCAACGCCATGCTCTATCTTCGCGATCGGTTTGCCGAGGACAGCTTGCGCTGTCTGCTTTTTAGCAGAATCAAACGTAGTGTCGAGTTGTACGCCCGCGGTTATGAAGAGCGCTTTCTTAACATAGCGCAATCCTTACCCTCCGACCGTCGTTGTGGCTGGTAGTATTTTCCAGTCGAAGACAATGTTCCTGCATGACCCGCTTTCAGCGAGATCAGAGCTCGAGTTCGCTCTCAGAAAACCCTCATTAATCTATTCCATTAAACGAAAGCTTACCGTTCATAACTACGATGGCCTCGGCGCAACGGCTTAAACCGTTGTTGTGGCCCACTCGTGGCGAGGATGTTCATGTCCGTAAGACGCGATTCTTAAAATGCTCGGCTCGTTCGCCGGGACGCACTTAAGAAGTCGACGCCGTGGATTGGCGTTGAGTGCTCGAGGAGAAGGTCTGCGATGGCCTCGGAGATGCGGAGGCCGGGAGCGTGTTCGAGCCAGAAGAATTCGCCGGACGGGTTCAGTTCGAGAAAGACGTAGCGCCCATCGGGTGTCAGGATGATATCGATGGCGCCGTAGTTTAACGAGAAGTAGTCCATGAGGCGCAGAAGTTTTGCTTCGACTTCAAGGGGAAGTTGGTAGGGACGCCAGTCCTGAACCATGCGGAGGCCGTCCCGGCGCCAATCGTGCGCGGCACGCGCGGAAGTCTGCGAGTCCAGCGAGGCGGACATGACGCGGTGACCAACGACCGTAACGCGAAGCTCAAGCGACTTCGGAAGCATCTCCTGAAAAGTGACCGGGCAAAGGTTAAGGCCGGAAAGGTCTGCTAGATCTTCGGGCTTCACGGGGTTAGTGAAGACGACCAGTTCTTTCCCTTCATCGTAGACCGCGAAGGATGAAAGCATCTTTGTCACTATCCCGTCCTCGCAAATCTTCGCGAAGGCGCGGACGGCGGTGGGATCGTTCGTCGTCAGCGTGCGCGGTGTGTCCAGTCCGAGTTCGCGCGCCGCCTGGAGCTGTAGCTGTTTGTTCTCAGCGCGACGAATGTGGTGCACCTGGTCCATGCGGAAGGCTTTAAGGCTGGCGAGCATGGCGTAAGCAGCCGCACTCGCCTCACCGAGGGACGCAGTGCGCAGTTGCCTGTCGAGCGTTGCCGGAACACGGGCGCCGAAGTTGAGGCGGCGGTGCCAGATGGCTGTGACCTCGCGCAAATCAAACTCCCCCTCTTCGTTCGTAAGCGTCAGACGCTCGTCTCCTGCCCTGCCGTAGTAAGCAGAGAGGAGCACTTCGGTAGGGTAGCGGTCGGTGTCGAAGCGGATCGTGTGGCCGCCCTGGCGCGCGACAGCCTCAGTCACTAAGTCGACGCTCTCGTTGTCGTCGCTGTGTGTGATGATGAGAATGGACATAGGGAAAGTGTCAGAGGCCAGGGCCAGAGGTCAGAAGTCAGAGATCAGAAGTCAGCGGTCAGAAATCAGAAGTCAGACCTCAGACGTCAGAAATCAGCAGTTAGTGTCAGAGGTCAAAAACTTTTTAATGTCCTCTCGGTGTTGGCGCAACTGTCATCGCATCGAGTCAGCTGATCTCTAATGTGTGACGGCCCTCTGACTTCGGACTTCTGACTTCTGACTTCCGACCTCTGGCCGCGGTCTTCGAGAAGCGCTCCGGCGAGCGCCTCCGAGATCGGAAGGCCGAGGTCTCGTTCGAGCATGCCCCACTCGCCGGAAGGATTAACTTCGAGGAACACGTGTTCGCCCGAAGGAGTGCAGATTAGATCGATGGCGCCAAAGACGAGGCCGAGTTCTGACATCAAAGCTTGCAGGCTGTTTGAGACTTCGGCGGGAAGCTGCGCCTTCTGCCATCGACACTCGCCAGGTGCAGCGCGGCGCCAGTCTGTTAGCCCGCTAGATGTGCCGCTCGCGTCGAGCGCGCCAGCGAAGACTTCGCCCGCCACCCACGCGACGCGCAGTTCGTGCGCCTTCTGAATCAACTCTTGAAAGACCATAGGGCTATGACGAAGTGTCTCGGCGCAAGCCAGATCTTCTGCGCGGACGCGATTCGTATAGACGAAGGGCTGAGCGGTGCCCATGCTGACGTGTAGCGGACGGAGGAGCTTCGCCACCGTTTGGCCTTCGGTCTCTGCGAAAAACTGACGAGCTGCAGCGGGGTCGTTAGTGACGAGAGTGCGCGGGACGCGCAGGCCGGCGCGCGCAGCCAAGCGGAGTTGTCGCTGCTTGTTTTCGGCGGAGCGTTGACGCTCAAGATTATTTATCCAGCGCGCATCGTGGAGCGAGTCGAGAAAGCCTTCCAGCGCCGCGCCAGACTCGCCAATGCACATTGCGCGATAGCGCTCGTCAAGATCGTCTGCCAGGCGCGGCGACCAGAGCTTACGCGCCCAGACGGCGCGCACCTCCGCAGCGGAAAACTGGTCCCCCGCATCCGTATGGAAGTGTGCGGTGCGTTCGTCGCCTGCGCGTGCCAGGAGCTTAACTGATGAAGGGAAGAGGTCTGTATTAAAGCGGACTGGGCGGCCACCCCTCCGCTCGAGAGCCTGCGCGACGAGATCGACAGTGTAGAAGTCGCCGCTGTGCGTCAGCAGCAGAACAACGTCGCGGATTGCTCTTGGAGTCATGCGTTGGTGATGAGCAGTCCAGAGTGCGGCCCACGTCTGAGAGCACCCGCGATGGAAAGAGCTATCGCGCGAATGCTTCGTATGAGGGCCGGCACCCCGTGCGTTCGAAGGGCCGGGGCGGCCGCGGGACTAAATACTCAAGGCGCGCCGGCTTATCAGCGACCGTTGGAGACGGTCTTTATATTTATTCGTTGTTGCCGAATGTGGACTCAAGTCGTTGGTCGATCTCGTCCCTGTCGGACGGGTACTTGAGAGTCATAATGCTAACCTCTGGGGCGTCCTGGCCTTCGAGGAAACGTGCGAAGAACGGCAGACTCCGCTCGGAGTCTTCGGGGGATCGTGCTTCTGTAGTGTCTCGCATTGAGTGATCTCCTTAAGGGGTTGAAGTGAGCTGTTGCGAGGTACGAAAAATCTTGCGACGCCACCTGTGATGCGTCGAAAGCGATTTGGGATCACTCGGCGTTTGTTAATTCTCGAGAATCAAGTCGTGGTTACAAAATTCTGGAGGCCCGACTATATTTCTGGAAGACTTGTAAAGCGGCAATCATTCGGCGACTCCTACGGTCGACCGCCGGCCGGGGTCTGAATCCCTCTACTACGATCAACCATGGACCATAAGCGACTGCTCGGATGCAGCCTGTACTCAGTTACCCCGATGTTGGCCAAATACTGATTATTTCCGCTGCCTGGATTGATTTCGATAATCGCGCAACTCGCGTTGTAGCTCGTGTCTCTTCCAAACTTATCTTTCGTTTCGCAGATGTTGTTTCTGATGGTGCTGTAGTTAAGCGTGTAGGCAGGGTCCGCGGAATCCTTTAACAGGTTTCCTCCATTGGTCCCGGAAATCAGATTGCCGTCGACAACTAAACGCTCTCCTGTTGCCTCAATCGCCGCTACATAGCCTCCGCGAATTATGTTTTGGGAAACCAACAGGTCTCGCATGTTGACGATGCCGATGCCGACCTGCGGAATCGCATTACCGACTTTGTTAACCACCCGGTTGACGTTTGGGTCGAGGCTTCCTGAGCCCTGGGGCCGGTTCACTGCGTAGTACTCGTCGCCCTTAATGATGTTGAACGCGATGATGCCTGGGCCATTAAACTCAGTACCGGCGCTGTTTATGTTGATCGCAGACACAGCGACGTTGCCGGCTGATCCCAGGAAGTCGAATTTGTTATGAGTGACGGAGATGCTGGTCAACGAGTCCCATTCGGTATTCGCCTCGAAATCGATCGCGGCGCCGGAAGCCGATTGCGGTAAGGTAAAAACATTCCGGTTAAAATCCGCGTTGTCGCAATTTACACATGCCAACGCTACTCCGTTTTTCATTGCCCTCATGAAGCGACTTGTAGTCACCGTTACATTGCGTGACTCATTCAAGAGATTGATCGAATTCGCGCCGCAGGTCTGGGCCGTCGAGCTATCGCAGGGCTTCGTGACGTGAACGTTGCTGATGGAAATCTGATTCTGAGCAGGTACTGCGGACACGCGCCAGATTCCATAGGTATGAGTGCGCAGAGGGCCGGACGGCGATAGATCCGTCGAGTTGGCCATGTCGAAGATTGCAACTCGGTCGGCGGTCCGGTATTCGTGCGGGCGATCAAGTGTGATCAGAACAGATGAATACGCTCCATTAACTCCACGATTTTCTACTCGACGAATAACAGCATTTTTCCAGGTGTCCAGATGCGTGGCGGGCGCGCTGGCGATTGTCATCGTGCCGCCGCCGACATTCACACAGATCGACTCGCAGTCTTCGAACACATTGTTTTCAATCAGCCCGCCCTGGAGATTGCCCATTGAAAGAATCGCCTGGGCCGCGTCTCCAGTTTTGCCCACACCGCTCCACCGGCAGCCGATGATGTCGATGTTCGAATCCCGGTCCTTACCGCTGAGCGCATAGTTGTAAGGCTTCAGAGTGACAAACGTTCCTGGTGCGCTGGTGGTTTTAATCACCATACTGTGATTGTCACAGGTCCAGCGCGAACCACTCTTCATGAGAATGTATGGATGGCCGCCTGGTCCAAACTTCGAAGAAATGGTGTAGTTACCACCTGAGAGTCGGACAGTCTGTCCCTCCTCAACCACGAACTGATAGTTGATCTCCCCACCATCTTCGATCACGAGCTCTCCTGGACCGTTAAGGATCTTTTTCGCCGCTGCCAGCTTGTCGCCCAGGGTCGCGCCAGGCATTCTCGAAACAAACACCTGACGCGTTCCCGTTGATTGAAGCGTCTGCGCCCCGGCTATGCTGGCCATCATCAAGAGGAATGTGAAAACTGAAAGTTGCCTCATTATTGCTCCATTATGCCGTGGCTTGACCCGATTCGTAACGCTACGCTACTCTGCATCAAGCGTTTAGGATTGAAAGTTATCATTTAAAAGGGGCCGTAGCTCAGCTGGGAGAGCGCATGACTGGCAGTCATGAGGTCAGGGGTTCGATCCCCCTCGGCTCCACCAAGTTTATCAATAACTGAGGGCATCCTTTATGGATGCCCTTCGCATTTTTGCGAACGGTTTAGGGCCTGTTTTCCATGCTGACCCCAGGCTCGCAAAGCCTCGCGTGAAGCTACTACTCTGACCGACTGCTTCGCAGCCTCGGTCTCCCACTCACCAGGGACAATTGTTTTCTGAGGCTTTCTCCTCGTCTCGACGGAACTTACAATGAGCTTCAAGATTTAACCAGTATGAAACTCTCCGGGAGGCGGAAACTATTGAATATGACCTCACGTATCAGATCACAGGAGGAAACGAGTCTTACACGACAATTGCGGCGCCTCGTTAGGGTTTTCGACTCTGTCTTCTTCAACTGCCCCCCTATAGGAAAATGATATGAACGAGATCTTGCGAGTCCTGCAAAAAGCCTCAAAAAATTTGTAAGGAGTTGCCAAGGAGTTTTGAGTACGTCAGATAAGCCTTTATACGAGTTTGGTCCTTTCTGCCTGGACCCGGCGGAGCGTCTCCTGCTGCGCGATGGCCAGCCCTTGTCGCTGGAGCCGAAAGTTTTTGACACTCTCGTTCTACTTATTCAGAACAGCGGCCATCTGATGGAGAAGGGGGAGTTGATAAGTAAGATGTGGCCTGACGCAGTTGTCGAAGAGGGAAGCCTTACTCGAAACATCTCGACTCTAAGGAAAATTTTGGGAGATGGTGAGAATGGTTTCCGCTTCATTGAGACGGTGCCAAGGAGGGGCTACCGATTCGTCGCGCAGGTCACCAACGCAAGCGCTGTTATTCGCAACGTAACGGAGGAGTACAGCGCAGCAAAGGTCGGTGCCAACGACGAACGCTTATCCTCGCGTGGTGAAGTTGATCTTCCAAATAGCAATGGAACAGGGGAGTGTGGCAAAACACCGGCAGGATACAAAAGAGAGGAAGCCACGACGCCACCTGAAGTGATATCGCCTTCGCGCGCAGGTTCCTGGTTCGATTCTGTTAGGCAACATAAGACCGCTGCTGTTGTGGCAGCAATCGCACTTGTTACCGCGGTGGCTATAGCTGCTTACAGCTACATCAATCGCGTAGACAACGCAGCAATAAATTCGGTCGCTGTCTTGCCATTCGCAAACCTCAGCAACGACCCGAACCTCGAGTATATCTCTGACGGCATGGCTGAGAACTTGATTAACAGCCTTACTGAACTGCCTCAGCTTAAAGTTATCGCTCGTAGTTCCGCATTTAAATACAAAGGCAAACAGGTTGACCCGGAAGAAGTGGCGCGGGCGCTCGGCGTCGGAGCTGTGGTGACGGGAAGGATTGTTCAACGAGGCGACAATCTCGAGATCAGCGTCGAGTTAACAAACACGACCGACAAGACGCAGATGTGGGGCAGACAGTACAACCAACGCGCGTCTGACTTGCAGTCGGTCCAGTCTGAGATCTCGCGAGAAATCGCAGAGAAGCTGCGGTTGCGCCTGACAGGCCCGCAGGAGCGAAAGCTCACCCGGCAGGCCACTGCCAACCCGCAGGCTTATCAGCTTTACCTGGCCGGATTGGCTCAAAGCAGAAGAGGGAATCTGGAGAGTAACAAGAAAGCTCTCGAGTATTTCAACCAGGCGGTTTTGCTCGACCCTGAGTTTGCGCTCGCGTTCGCCAGTATGACAGCGGTCTATTCAAACCTTGCCGACGCCTGGGCCCTGGATCCAAAGGAGGCCCTTGAGAAGGGAAAGACAGCGGCGCATAAGGCGCTCGAGCTGGACGGAACGCTGGCGGAGGCGCACAACGTCATGGGCGTTATCAAACGGCAGCAGTGGGACTGGCCCGGCGCTGAGAGCGAATTCAAGCGAGCTATTGAGATTAACCCAAACTTATCGTCAGCTCGCGGGAACTACGCTCTCCTATTGGGTGTAACGGGACGCACAGAGGAGGCATTAACAGAGAACAGGCGAGCCCAGGAGCTTGATCCTCTCAGACTTAGTTTCAAGGGAACAGAGGCTATTATTTTATTCGTTGCAGGCCTACACGACGAGTCGTACCGGGTGTGTCAAAACATGATCAGGATGCAGCCTGACTACCCTACGGCTCACCACATCCTTGGTGGCATTTATGCGGAGAAAGGAATGTATTCGCAAGCCCTCAACGAAGTCCACACCACAATCAAACTTACCGGTGGTGCTCCCAGCGGCTTGATTGATCTTGGTCATATGTACACGAAGATGGGGAAGCGCGAAGAGGCGCTCGCCATCCTGGATAAGTTGAAGGCGCGCAAAGAGTACGTCTCGCCGTTCGGGTTAGCTATCATCTACGCTGGACTAGGCGACAAGGAGACGGCTTTCGAATGTCTGGACCGCGCCTACGCTGCGCACGATTCGCAGCTGCAATATCTTAAGGCTGACCCTCGCCTCATCAGCTTGCGCTCTGATCCGCGGTTTGCTGAATTAGTGCGCCGTATGAACCTGGTTTAGTTTGCACAAAGTCTCGAGCTGGTTCGAAGCGAAGCGTGGCGAAAACGTACGAGGCTCGCATTGGTGCCTGTGTTTCGTGAGATTTCGTGTATTTCGTGGATCGTTTGTTTAAGGTTCGGAGCCATACGATCCACGAGCTATGTACCTCGGCAGTCAGAACCGAGACTCACTAAAGTGCTTCTCTGGCCGCTTCTGTGGCCTGTTCCACCTCTCCTTCATAAACCCTTACGAATTTCTTCTGAGTTTCCGCAGGACGCTCTGAAGCCCCCTTCACTAAGATTACTTGCGCTCGATGGTGCAAGGTGGCCTGTATTAGGTCTGACGGATCGGCATTCGTGAGCCACGTCCATGAGGCGTGGATCGAGGACTCTAAGAAGCTGACCGCAGAAGGTGCGGGACTCCACCGGGTTTCATCTTTATATCTAAATCTTTGTACCACCGTGGAAAGGGAGAACCGATGCGAAAACTGGTAATTCTAATCATCCTTATTGCAATTCCCGCCGTCGTCATGGCCCAGGACAATCCGCCGAAAACCGCTGTCACGCAATCTGAGGCGAAAAAGACTTTCGAGAAACTCAAAACCCTGACAGGTTCCTGGCAAGGTACGGTTATGGACATGTCCGTCAACGTCACAATTCGCCTTGCATCCAGTGGTACCGCAGTTCTGCATGAGGCGACTGCAGATGGAAAGCGCCCTCCAAACCACGAAATCACCATGTTCTACGTTGAGGGAGATCGTTTGCTCGCGACCCATTTTTGTGACGGCGGAAATCGCGTTCGCTGGGAGGGGAAGATGTCGCCGGATGGAAAGACGATCGGGTTTAGTTTCCTCGATGTCACCGGAAGCACGCGGGGAGGATTAGCGAGGGATATGGTGTTTACGATCATTGACGCGGACAAACACGCCATCATGTTGAATTTCATTCCTCCTGACGGTAAGTCGATTGAAGTGCGCGGCGAATTTTCACGGACAAAATAACAAGCTTCATATTCGCCTGTCCCATGGGGAAGGTAAATCATGTCGAGTTCAACATCGTCATCCGCCTTGCTGCAGATCGCCTACGTCATACTTCGGCTGCTCATCGTCGTTAACTTGCTTGGCGGCGTCGCAATTCTCGCTCTGCTGGTTGTCCTGCCGAACGAGCAATGGATAATGAGCGCTTTCAAACTCACTCCTTCGCCTGAAGCAGAGCGGCTTGTCATGGGCTTGCGGGCGATCGCCGTGCTTGGCCTCGTCGCGGTTCCGCTCAATCATGTCGTCCTCAAGCGGCTGCTTGCGATCGTCGAGACGATTCGGGCTGGCGCCCCATTTGTCGCAGCGAACGCGTCCCGTTTGCAGGCGATCGCCTGGGTGCTGCTCACGCTGCAGCTTCTCAGCCTCGTCATCGACGCGATTGCCAGGGCCGTTTCGATTCCGGGGCATCCGCTCGATCTCGATGCCGGCTTTTCAATCAACGGCTGGCTCGCCGTCCTGCTCACCTTCGTGCTGGCTCGCGTGTTCGCGGAAGGCGCGCTCATGCGCGAGGTCGTCGAAGGGACAGTGTGATGGCGATTGCTGCCAACTAGACGAGGTGGGAAGAAGCAGGCAATATCCAAGCAGGAGAATCCTCAAATGAAACGCAGCGTTATGTTAACCATCTCGTCTCTGCTTTCGATCCTTTTCTTCACGCTTCATCTGGCGGACGACATCGTCCGCGGGTTAGAGCCGGGAGGGCTCTCAAACCTTATTGGGGGGGTGCTCATCTCCGTCGTTTGGCTGTACGCAACGCTCGTGCTCACCGAACGGCGATCGGGGTACATCATCCTTCTCCTCATGTCGCTCCTTGCGTTGGCCGTCCCCGTAATCCATATGAGAGGGAAGGGTGTTGGTGTCGCCAGCGGCATCGCTAACTCCAGCGGCGGGTTCTTTTTTGTCTGGACGCTCCTCGCGCTCGGCGTCACCGCGCTCTTCTCCGTCATCCTCTCGGCCGGAGGACTATGGAACCCGAAATGGGGCCAATCCCGGTAGTGTATTACTTGGAAAGACTGCCCCCCACTGTAACGCAAACTGTTAGTTTGCGGACGGCACCCTACAAAACCCCTCGCCCTGGCTGACGATCCGCAAACTAACTGTTTGCGTTACGTACTAACAGTTTGCGTTACGAAGAAGTTGCTCAACCTCATCGATTTGGGTAGCATCGCCGCGGTTTCGTCCAAACAACTAACAAGGTGAAGAAGGAAAGACAGCCAGGATGTCTGTCCTACTTATATGACTACTAATACTGAAACTATGTCAGGCGAGGAGATCGTCGATCTCTGCCGCCGTCACACGCTTTTCGAGTGGTCAGCTCAGGCAGCAGTTGATCCGATTCCTGTCGCCCGTTCCAAAGGCATTTACTTCTGGACACCTGAGGACAAGCGTTACATCGACTTCAATAGCCAACTGATGTGCGTCAACATCGGACACGGTGACGAGCGGGTGATTCGGGCAATCCAGGACCAGGCTGCGACGTTAGCCTATGCCAATCCATTCATGGCTACCGAAGTGCGCGCGCGTTTAAGCGTGAAGCTCGCGGAGATCACGCCTGGTGACATTGATTCTTTCTTTTTCACCAACGGCGGCGCTGAGGCAAACGAGAACGCCATTCGCATCGCGCGAATGTTTACCGGACGTCATAAAATTGGGGCCCGTTATCGCTCGTATCACGGGGGAACGGCCGGCGCGCTAACACTCACCGGCGATCCACGCCGTTGGGCGGCGGAGCCGGGTATCCCTGGAGTTTTCCGTATACCCGACTTTTACCACGGCATTCAACGAGGCTCGGATACAACTGAAGATGTGCTGGCGCGTACTGCGGAAATAATCGAGCTGGAAGGCCCTAAAACCATTGCGGCGATCATTGTCGAACCCGTGGTTGGTACCAACGGCGTTCTAATACCACCCGAAGGTTACATGCAGGGACTGCGAGAGTTGTGTAATAAACACGGCATTCTACTGATTGCTGACGAAGTCATGGCCGGGTTTGGCCGCACAGGTGTTTGGTTCTCAGTGGACCACTGGAAAGTTGTTCCTGATCTGATCTCGATGGCCAAAGGACTGACTAGCGCATACGTACAGCTCGGCGCTGTGGGTATGAGACGGCATATCGCCGATCATTTTCAGAACAACGTTTTCTATGGTGGTCTGACTTACAACAGCCATCCGCTCGCTTGCGCTGCGGCTTTGGCAACGATCGCCGTCTATGAAGAAGATGGACTGATCGAAAACGCGCGGCAGATGGGAACGGTGATGAGAGGTTTGCTGAAGGACCTGCAGGCCCGTCATCCCTCTGTTGGCGCATTTCGTAACATTGGGCTGTTTGGAATAGTTGAGGTGGTACGAAATCGCAAGACGCTGGAACCAATGGCGCCATTTAACGGCACGTCGCCGGAGATGCAAGCTCTCGGAAAGTTCTTCCGGCAGGAAGGTCTTTACACGTTCGTGCGGTGGAATACGTTTTTCACGAACCCGCCGCTGTGCATAACGGAAGAGGAGATGCGCGAGGCGTTTGCGATTATCGATAAGGGATTGGAAATAACCGATCGCGCAGTTGTTTGATGCTGGGTACTATCCGCAGTTTCCGCAGTTTCATAAAACAAATGCCGCGACATCACTATCGCGGCATTATTTCTGAACTAATTTCTGACTTCTGATCTCTGACTTCTGACCTTTGACTTCTGACTACTGTTGGCCCAGGATGCCGCCGAGGATATTTCCCCAGCCGCCGCGGTTGTTGCGCTGGTTACCATTACCCGCGTATTGCCGATAGCCCTGGTCATAGCCACGCACAAAGCCCTCACGGAAAGCCTGCGTTGAAGCATTTTTGAAGTAGCGCGATCGCTGTGGGTCGTAGCTCTGATTGCGCTGACCATCACTCGCACCGGTGTTCAGGCCCTGCTGGTATCCTCGATCCAGTTCGACCTGATTGTATCCGCCGTTGTTACCATAGCCGCCATACTGGCCATTGTTGTAGACGCCGTTATTGCGGCCATTGTTATACACGCCGTTATTACGGTTCCGGTCCTGATCGCGTCTCCAGTCGCCCTGGCTGTAAACACGGCGATCGTCACGGCGATCATCCTTGCGATGGCGCTTCCATTCTCGCTTCCGCTCCTTGCGATCTTCACGGGCCTCGCTTCTGCGACTACGCCGGTAATCGCGATCATCATTGCCACTGTGGGCCTGAGCGGTGCCGCTTATCGCGGTAAACGTACCAAAAACAAATGCGAGCGACAGAAGAGCCCCGCCAATCCCTTTTCCATAATTTTTCATGTTTGTAGATGTCTCCCTTGCTGGAGACTATGGCAACTCTGTGGCCATCATTGAAGATTGCTGAATTGCGGTCTTGAAAGTGAGATCTTATTGGGTGTGGCTCTTATATAGTGCACGACGCGCGCAGATAAAGCAGATTAGGCAGAAAGTGGTACCAATAACATCTGCTCGAGAGCGATCGGCTGCACTCAAGAACGTGACGTTTAGCATGGTTCCGCCTAAATACTGTACCGAACGAGATGTTCGAAAAGGCGAAGGCGGAGCAAATTCGATGATTGAAGAAGTTCTCCTGAAACGGATAACAGTGAACCCTGAGATTTTTGGTGGCCAACCTATCATTCGGGGCATGCGAATCTCTGTCGAACTAATCCTTAGTCTTCTCGCACAGGGTGAAACCTCGCAGACTATCCTCGCAGACTATCCTCGCAGACTATCCCGCACTCCAACCGGATGACCTGAGGGCCTGCCTCGCTTATGCCCACACCGTTATTGCGAACGAAAAGCTTGATTCCGTCGAAATCGCAAGCTAATGAAATTTCTGGTCGACCGTTGTGCTGGCACGTTATTGGCAAAGTGGCTGCGCTCGCAGGGACATGATGTAGTCGACGCGGCCGATTTTAAACGAGACCCTGGTGACCGAGTGCTGCTTGAATCGGCAGCATCAGAATCCAGAACTCTCATTACGATTGACCCAGATTTCGGCCAATTGGTTTTCCTCGAAAACGTCACCCATCATGGGATTAATCAGATTACCCGATGTACCTACTTCAGAGCGTATAAGAATCGTCGAGGATATTATCACCCGCTTTGCGCAGCAGCTTAAAGACGCCTCCATCATCAGTGAGTGGAGATCGCGTTCGCATCTCAAGGTTTCCGGAATAGACAGGCGAAGCGAATAAATCGAGAACTGGAAGCGGACCGGGGAAAGCCGCAGCCCGCTTGGGGTGGTGGTAGCGACCGGGTGCCGCTCATCTACGAAGCCGATGGTTAACAGTGAAACCCTTGGCTTCTGTTACTAGCAGTGACCCGGTCGCTATCGCTTCCGGTTCTGATACCGCTCCGCGCTCCCCTTCAATCGGACTTTTGTGCAAAGCCGACCTCCGTCCAATCTCAAGCGTTATCCGGAGCCCAGGAAATCTCCGATGAATACTCAAGCGATCACAGTTTGATTTTGCGCTACACCCAACACCAAAGTCTGTATCGATTTCATATTAATCGGCGCTTGTTGCGTTTGGGATGAAGCGAGTATTCGCCGAGCCCCGCTCTCAACATCATTCCATTTACTTCGATAAATCATCGAGACTTAATCAGAACTGACGGCGTCTGGGTGCAAACCGCCGACTGGTATGGTCATTGCTTATTTCGCGATGAATAGAAACGAGTTTGCATTTCGCACAGCGCGGTTCGGATGGATTAACGAGGGTAGAGCGCGTCACTCATCAGATTAGGAAGGCGAGCGAGGGTTTAAAACAAGGGGGCATTCATGGCAGAACAAATCTCAGACGATAGAAGTAATCTTTACGAATCTCAATGGTGGGCACGATTGGCGGCTATCAGTGAAAGACGCGAAAGCATGTCCGCTGTAGACACACCACCGGTCGAGAAAAAACAGTCAGGCTTAAGTAAGGCGCTGGCTTCGCTGTTTCCCGCCGATCAAGGACGCGGGCTGGTAAGCATCTTTGTGAGGACTACCTAAAGACGATTCCGTCTGTGTCACCCAAACTGTTAGTTTGCAGACCGAGACTGGATTCGAACTATGTGTAATTCAACCCTTCGCCAAACTAACCAATTTGCGTTACAAAAAGCACTGCCAATTATCCACTACCGGCAACTGGCGTTAATGATGGTGTTAGCCTTGCGAACAAATTCCGCTGTCCAGGCCTCAGGGGCCGCGTCTCGCTCGTGATTACGTGAAGCGCGGAAGACGCGGGTGATCAAGCCGTTGCTTTGCTCCGCCTCCAGGAGTCGCTGAAGATTGGTAGCCAGGAGTGCACGGCCTTCTTCGCTAATCGCCGGGTTGTTCAGGCTCTTGCCAGTGCTCGTGCAGCGACCGCCGCTAACTTTGAGAGGGTCCTTGCCCTTCCATTTATCCAGTCTGGCTTTACTCTCGCTCGAAGCTGAAAAACCCCAGGTCGATCCCGCATCGCTCACGTAAAACACAGCCTGGCCGGGCTTGCACATCCGCGTTCCATCGGGATTCTTCTTGGAATCGAGGCAGGCAAACTTCTGGTTGTCAGTCTTCGTGTCGCCATGATCGATGAACGCGAGCCAAAGCTTAAACGCGTCAATCTCGGCAGCTTTCGCACCGTTTTGAAGCAGCCCGTCAAGCGCGTCACCAATGGGAGCACCGTCCTTGTTGTTGCACTTAACGTCAATGCCTCGACCCAATGCCAGCTCGATGCCCGCCGCTGGTTGAAAAGGCGAAAAACTCGCTCCCTGGAAATCTTTGGTCAAACTCTTCTGACAATCAGGACAGTTGACATCAGCGACCCATTCATCATCCGCAAAGAAACCCAGCGCCTTTGAGAAACGAGATGTCAGAAACTCCCCCTGTATCTCGCCATTGCGCTTGTCAGGCGACGGTCCTTTGAAGTGTGGCTTCACCTTTAAACGAATCAGATCGCCATCTTCATCGACAACACCTGGAATCGAACAGTGAAACTTCGGCGTGGTGCCGGCACCAGGGTTCGGATCTTTGTTCGCGACGCATTTAACCGGCAGTGCGAGCCCATTTGAATCGACTGGCAGGCCGCCTGCCCTTAGCCCGACGGTTGGATTATGACCAAGAACCGGATCGTAACCAGGGTCGGGTTCCTGCCAAACCTTCGCCGTGCGCTCAGCTTCCGAGCGTGCCTCGGCGGTGAAGCACGATTTTTGGGCCGCGACCGGCGAAACGATGAAAACTAAAAGTAGTATGACAACGAAGAACAGTTGAGACGGGTTACGAAACATGGACACGCCTTTCCTTATCGATTTTATGAAGGGGAATGATGGGATTCTAACAACTGAAGACGAAACAGGGAAATCTGCGAGGTAAGCGTTAACCTGCTTGTTTCTCGATCACGATTTCGATCGACTTGATGCGATCCTCGAACCATACGAACTACACTAAAGATTTGTTAGTGTCTTTTGGAGTAATTCGTGGATCGAATCTTCTCTTCGCTTAGTTTGCGGCGTGTAATGCGGACCGCCCTACTACGGTCTCAGCGGGGCCGGATTGTTAACGCTTCGCGCAAAATCCGTCCCTGCGATTTGCTGGGCGTGGCGATGCCCAGGACGGTGGTGACTGTTGGAGCGATGTCGAGTGGAGTGGCGGGCTGACGATAGTGTCCGGCCTTCAAGCCCTGTCCCATGATGATCACCGGCACATGAGTGTCGTATGAATAGGGCGAGCCGTGATTAGCTGTATTAAATGAGTCAGCCAAATAGAGGAAAGGCTTTGGCACGACTATCAGGTCGCCACTCCGCTTAGGATCGAAACCACGCAGCACGCGCTGGCCGACCGGATCACTCAAGCCGGAACAAGGTTGAATAAATATCCCCGAGCCCTTGAGCATGGCACCTGAACCACGTTGATTTGATATCAACCCCGGTTGATCTATTTCGCAGCGCGGACAGGACGTTCTGCAACGCTCCAATTCGGTGCGAGTGAAGTATCGCGCAATACCCGGCACCTTCAAGGCAGCTTCACCCGCGACTTTTGTAATCTGTTCGAGGCTGACGCCATCCCGTTTTAAAGCTTCCAGATCGAAGTAAACGTTGCCGTTGGCGATGCCGTCTCTCAACCTACTGCCGTCTCTATATTTGAAAATGTAATCCTCAGTGTTCGGACTTTGAACTGTGGACTTTGCACCGTGGACTTTTCCGATTGCTGATCGAATGGCCTTCAGCAAGTCTGCGTTTCGAATCTCGGTGGCAACGATCCCGCGCGCAGTTGATCGGCCCAGAAGCGGCCCCACGCCGTGATCAGCGGAGAAAACAACGAGGGTGTTCTTTAGACCGATGCGGGCATCAGCGAAATCCAGAAGCGCGGCAATCTGGCGGTCCACACGCAACGCTATATCCATCACTTCCTGACTATCTGGTCCATACCGGTGTCCGACATAGTCGTTGCCGGAGAAACTGACGCTCAGTAAATCAGTAAACTCATCCGCGCCCAATTGCTCTTTTTCGATAGCCAGTTTGGCAAACGACGCCAACTCTTCGTTGAGAAAAGGCGAATGGTCGAGTGCGTCATAAAAGGCATTGCCAGGTTGTTTCTCGCCGCCGGTGATCGTGTGCGGAAAAACATTCGTATCACCGGGTGCATTGATCTTTTCCCATGGAGGTGAATCAGCGCCGGCATGTTTTTGATATTTGGCTTCAGGTAACAAACGTTCCCAGCGCACACCAAAATACTTATTGAGCGGTTGCGCCCGGTTGAAATCCTGAACCCAATCTGGCAACTCACGGAAATAGTAATCGGAAGAAACCAGGTTACCGGACGTCGAACTTAACCAATATGCGGCATTCGCAAGCTGCCCGACAGGCAGAATCGCCGCGCGCGGCTTACCAGAGATTCCGATCACCTTGGACCGTTCGTTTGTGGCGCGTCGCAACTCATCGCCAACTGTCGAAGCCAACAAACGCCGCGGACTTTCTCCGCCTTCGCGGCGGCCACCACCAAGCAGCTTCGCAGTGGTATCGCCGACGCTGGTGACTTTTCTTGCCGTTTCGCGCTCGATCCATTCGTTGGCAACGATCCCACTGACGGAAGGAGGCGCGCCGGTCATGATCGCCGTGTGGCCCGGCGCTGTTTTAGTTGTGATGTACGGATAATGAGCGTTTGTCCAGTGGGCGCCATCACGCATCAGTCGCTTAAAACCGCCAGGCCCGAAGAGGTCTCGAAACCGCGTTAGATAATCGTAGCGAAACTGATCGACAACGATCACCAGGACAAGACGTGGTTTCTTTGTGGGTTGCACGGCTTGAGAGCCTGACAGATTACAGGCGAGCAAGAGGAGGAGGATGATCGCTGTTAACGGTGGGCGTTTTTGATCAGCAAGCATCGACAAGAATGTTAGCACGAGGCGGTGAAATCTGCAGTCATGCTGCCGGTAGCGCAAACGAAGACTTAGTACGATCGTCTTTGAAGCAATCTAAACGGAAAACAACCGGATGAGCGCGGTTGCTACTCAGACGCGGAATCAATCTTTAGCAAAGAAGACCACCGCTCAGCCTCGCGTGAAAATCGTGGCGCCTGACACACAGCGACAAGGTTACTGTAGCGTTCCAAATGGTTCCGGGCTTCGGCAAGTTTGGCTGCAGCTTCTTCCGAATCACCTGACTCTGCAGCGCGTTTGCTGAGGGCATGAAGCACTTCAATATAGAGCGGGCCCAGCCACAAACGTATAACCCTCGACCCGGTGACGCTTACAATCTCCATAAGCTGCGCACACAAGGCTTCCGCGTCGTCGAGCTCGCCGCGACGGAGACGTACGTAAGCCAGGCAGCGGTGAGCTTCGGATCGAGAATACAGAAGTCCCAGCCGTTCTCCCTGTTCCAGGTTTTCCTGCGCGAGCGCTAACGCCTCGTCGAGTAGCCGCTGATCTCCACTTGCTGCTCCGCGATCCGCGATTAGTGTGGCCAGGTTGGCTTTGAGTAAACCGCCGACGCGAAGCTCGCCAATCGACTCAGCGAACGAGATTCCTTCCGCGAACTCTTTTTCAGCGCGCTTGATGTCACCTGCACCCGCTGCATTCATTGCGGCCCCAAACTGCGCCCACGCGCGACGCTCGCGTGAATGGAGCTTTTCGGTAATCGCGATCTCGTTCTCCGCATACTTCAAGCCCGCGATATGATCGCCCGAGCTAATTGCATTTTCTGCGAGGAATTCATAACCGAGGGCCTGAGCGAAGAGAAAGTTGTGGGCTTTGCCAAACTCGACTGCTTTCCACGCCCAGCGATCACCATCTGCGAACAGTCCGGAGTGTTGGTAGGCGCCGGCGGTGAAGCCGTAGATCTGGGAAATCATGGGAGCAGCGAAGCTGTCTACCGTATCCGCTTCGGCCGCCGGGGCGACCAATGCGGCAGCGCGCTCCAACAGCTCGATTGCTTCCTTGTGCCGTCCGGCCAGGTGATGAAAGCGTCCTTCGATAGACAAGGCATTCGCGGTGCCCAATGGATTAGTATCAGGATTGAGGACCGCGAGCGCCCCGTGGATATACTGAACCCCGCGCTGGTCCCCCAAGGCTACGAGCGACCCGGCCGCTTCACACTGTAGGCGCGCTCTCACCGCCGGCTCAGTCGCCAACGACAGAGCACGCTCAAAATGTTCGCCTGCGGGAATCGTTTCGCCATGCGCCCAATACGTCTTACCGATTGCTTCTTCAACCTCGAGTTCTGCTTCTGCAAGCCCGAGAGCTTGAGCACAATCTCGCGCAGAGACATAGGCAGCAATCGCATCGTCGTATGCAAACACGCGCTCAGCTTCTGCCGCCGCTTGTTTAGAGTAGGTCAACCCCTTCTCGTAGTCGCCGGCTTTAATAAAGTGATGAGCGAGTTTTTCAACGAAGCAATGTGAAGTTGTACGGCGCTGCTCTAAGGCTTCCGCTGCGTGGCGATGCAGGCGACGACGACGAATTGGATTCAATTCTTCATAAAGCACCTCACGGATCTTATCGTGGGTAAAGGTAAACGCTTCGTCGGAGGAAGAGCTGATGAGTTGCGCTCCGACCGCTTCATCCAGCGCGTCAAGCAACACATCTTCGTTTTGATTCGCAGCCGTGGCCTCGAGTTCTTCGAAAGTAAACGTCTTTCCTAACACCGCAGCTGCGCGCAGCATCTCATTGCAATCCTGGCTCACACGGTCGAGTCGACTTCCAATTGCCTCTTTCACACTCTGCGGAATCACCAGCTCTGCAACATCGCAACGCTGCCAGCGGCCGCTCTGCCTCCTGACTGAACCTTTCTCAATCAGCGCCTTTAAAACCTCTTCGACGAAGAATGGATTGCCTTCTGTCTCACGTTGCACTGCATCGACGAATTCGCCGCTAACGTTTTCGCCCAGCAGTGCGCCGAGCTGGGCCGACGTCTCAGAACGATCGAAGCGGCGGAGGACGATGCGTGTAACCAGTCGTTCACGGTTCCAGTCCACTAGTGCCTTCGCCAGAGGATGGGCGCGGTCCAGTTCAGTTTCACGGTATGCACCGACAATCAGCACAGGTTCATCACGTAGTTGCCGAAGCAGATGTCCAAGGAGCCATAGGGTGCCGCGATCCGCCCAGTGAAGATCGTCTGCGTAGAAGAGCAAGCCTTTTTTGCGGGCGAGGTTTGCAAACACCTTGGCCACCGCGTCAAAGAAGAGTAAGCGCTCCTCATGCGGAGGCAGGGACGGGCAATCAGCACATGCCCCAAGCCGGTTCTCGATTTCGGGCGCCAGCTTGGCAATCTGGCGTCCGGAGTCGCCGAGTATCGCACTCAAGGTGGTGTCGTCTTTCTCTTCCCGCACCCACCGTCGGAAAGCTTCAACGAAGGGCAGGTAGGGAGTGGTCGCTTCGTATTCATAGCAACCGCCGGTGAGCACGACGGCGCCATCGAGTGCCGCCTGCACAGTTATCTCGCGCGCCAAACGTGTCTTGCCTGCGCCTGGCTCGCCACTTAAAAGCACAGCGTGACCACGACCTTCGCGTGCCCTGTGCCACAAGTCGCGCACTTCTGCTAATTCGGTGGCCCGCCCGACCATATGTCCCCGAGAGAGTGCATCGAGGATTGCAACGGCGCCTGCAGCATCATCTGTGGTTGTTTCTTCGGCGGTAAGGGAAGCGCGCAGAGCCGCTTCGGTTTCCACCGCGTTGGCAAATCGTTGTGCCGGATCCTTTGCCAACAAACGAAGAATCACAGCTTCCAGAGCTTTCGGAATATCCTGGCGCAACATGCGCGGTGGCACTACTGAAGCGTGTATGTGTTGGGAGACGACGGCAAGCGGATCACTACCTTTGAAAGGGACGCGCCCGGTCGTTAACTCGTAAAGCAAAACTCCCAACGCGTAGAGATCGGTACGACCATCGACCTGTTGCCCGAGGGCCTGCTCGGGTGCCATGTAAGCTGCGGTGCCGACGATCACGCCGGCGCGAGATATGCGCGCCGCATAAGCGGGCAACGCGAGTCCCAGATCGGCGAGCTTTACGCTTCCAGTTTGGCCGGCCGTGGACATGAGAATGTTCTCAGGCTTCAGGTCCCGATGGACAATATTATTAGCGTGTGCATGTTCGAGTGCTTCGCAGATCTGAAGAGCGATGGTTACGACGCGCGAAATCTCAGCCGGCCGCGACTGTGAAAGGCTTGGCCCATGGACCAGTTCCATTACCAAGAACGGGACTCCTTCGGCTTCGCCAACGTCATGAACTGAAATGATGTGCGGATGATTCAGTGCTGCAGCAGCGCGTGCTTCGCGCAACAGGCGCCGGCGAGCGTCAGGTGAGGACAGCGTGTCAGGCAGAACCTTCACCGCAACTTCACGCATGAGCTCGAGATCGGTAGCTCGGTAGACGATGCCCATCCCGCCACGGCCAATTTCACCGTCGAGGCGGTAACGCTCGCGCAGCAAGGCGCCGGGGGCGATAACACCACTCCGTATTTCGCTCATGATGCGAGTTGCCTGCGAATCGTCGCTCATCGATAACCGAGGATATCACGAGGCATGGCGTAGAGGTCTCTCATAGCGCGTGATCAGACATGGTAGGGGCGGCACTCCGTGGCCGCCCCCGATCGCGCGCGAGGTCCTTGGCACCTCTCTACAGGCTTATCACCGAGGCGGTCACGACTGCCGCCCCTCCGATGTCTGGTGGCCGGAAGGTAGCGAAGACCGCGATAAGGAGCGAGAGTTTTCGGCTGAGGGTGCTGTTTCTATAACTAGTTAACCTTCTAAGACGCCAGCTGAAGAATTACAGCCTGAATGGTTTAGACAGAACCCGTCCGGTCTTCTTAAAAAACGAGCCCACCTTGGAGTCCTTCTTCCCTGTAGTCGACGATTCGGATTTTGAGTGAGGAGATCGGGCCGTGCGGCTAGTTCCGTTGGGCTTGGATTTCTTATCCAATGGCGTTGCTTCTGGCAAGCGTGGAATAGGACGCAAGCGCGGAAGGGGTGGAACGCTGCGCGCGACAGGAAACCGTTCGTCGCCCTTCTGAATGTGCGCGTGAGCAGCCTTATTCAGAATCGCGTTACGCTCCTGGGTGGAAGTTGCTACAGGTTCGGAAGGTTCGGATGGTGGCGGCTCCAAGGCTGAGATCGATGCCGCAGACTGCAAAGTCAAATTGCTTTGCTGTGATGAGGGAGCGTCGATCTGCTGTGGAGCAGTCTGCGAGGATGCGCCTTCGGTTTTCGTTTGGAGTGGACTGGGTGAAACGGTGTAACCGATGAAAATTGCGAGGGCCAGAAGCACTCCGGCTCCGGCAGGTAAGGCAATGCCATTCAGCGATGACAGCTTCGAAGCTTTGATTTGCGCCGCCGGCGATGGCTGCATAACTGACAGACCATGGTCCTGAACAAGGCCCTGGCCGTCCATGTCGCAGCTGCTCTGGTCGTCTTCATAGATGAATTCGCACTGTGGACAACGTTTCATCGCGTCCCTCCCGGAGAAACCGAATTTGAGTTGGGGCGCGATATCGCGGTGGCTGTTGGTGAGATCCGCTGAACTAGAATTACATAAATTGACCGTGAGCGACAACTAATTTAGGCGCGAAATCTGTAGGGGCGTCACTCTCTGGGGGCTCCCGTTGGTGAAACGGAGCCTTGCGAACAAATGGGGCGCCCCCGGAGGGGACGCCCCTACAATTTCGTCATGGATTGCGAACAACGGAAACTAACCGCTCGCCTTCGTTTATTCGGAGGGGGCAGTTTCGGAATCGGCAGACTCAGCGGCGGACTGATCGTCGGCGACCCATGAAACAAAGAGTCGCAGCCAATTTTCAGTAGATTCAGCTATCTGAACGCCTACTCGCGCCGTGCCGTAAATTGCCGGCGCGATGCGAATGACCACGGCAGTCACTTCGATGGGCGCGCCATCGGGGCGGTGCGCGCGCAAATACAGACGCTCGCCGCGACTGACTTTTTGATTGAGATGGAAAAGAGCGCCGGAGGTTGAAATGTCGTCAGTTTCAGTGGGCTCGCTCCAGGCAGACCCGTCCTCGGCACGTCCGGAGATTACGATGGGCAAACGTAGCGCCATTCGTAACGCAAATCGTCGCTCTTCGTTGTTGTAGGGAACGTTCATTCTTAAAATTGTCCGTTGTTAGTAGTCAGTTGTTAGTTGAAACGCATTACCCATTTTGCAAATGAAAACAACTAACTACTGGCCACTAAATACGGACCGTTGCTTCTCCTCGCTCCAGTTGTAAAAACCCTCGCCGCTTTTCTTCCCGAGCTTTCCTTCTTTTACCATGAGCCGCAGAAGATCAGGCGGACGGAATGTCTCTGAACCAAGTTCTTTATAGAGATACTCGGCAATATTTAGTCGAATGTCCAGACCTACATGATCAGTTAGCTTGAGCGGGCCCATGGGGTGGTTGTAACCCAACTCCATGGCCGTATCAATGTCTTTCGCGGAAGCCACGCCCTGTTCAAGCATGCGCATCGCTTCGAGCCCAAGCGCTACGCCCAAGCGGCTTGATGCAAAGCCGGGAACATCTTTGACGACGATCGGCTCCTTACGCAGCTTGCGACTCACTTCGCGAACGATCTCAACCGTCGCATCGCCCGTTGCCTTGCCAACCACTATTTCAACCAGGCGCATTAGGTGCACCGGATTGAAGAAATGCATCCCGACAACATTTGATGGACGCTCCGAGCTCTTCGCTATCTCGGTTATCGAAAGCGATGACGTGTTTGTCGCGAAAATAAAATTCCGCTGCGAAAGGGTTTCAACCTCTCGAAGTAACTGCTGCTTTACGTCCAGGCGTTCAGGCGCAGCTTCAATGATCAGATCAGAGTTCGCGACTTCTTCTAAATGGGTAGTGCCCCGAATATGTTGCAGAGTGGAATCGCAATCGGCTTCAGTAAGTTTCCCTAGTTGAAGTCCTTTCGTTAGATTGCGCTCTATTGCCTCAATGCCGCGCGCCAGGGAATCGCGGTCCACATCTCGAAGGGTGACCCTGTAACCTGCGGCTGCAGACACCTGAGCAATTCCGTGGCCCATTGTGCCTGCGCCGATGACGCCAATCGTTTCAATCACTTGCGAGACGAGTCCAGATTTCAATCGTTTGCCCAGGTTTACTAAGTAAGGCTGCCCAGCTCTCAGGTTCGACTACACTAATAGCGGTAGTTATACTATGGCCTAACCGAAAAGGCTATACTTTCAGACACTTTGTTCGCTATTTCAGCGTTCGAAAAAGGGACGGAGACGACATTGAACCCCAAGCAAACACTCAACAAAGAGGTTGTGATCATAGGCTCGGGACCCGCCGGATTGACCGCCGCAATCTACTCGGCCCGCGCCAATCTGAGTCCACTACTGATAGACGCGCCTCCCGACGCGGAAAAACAGACCACACCGGGCGGCCAGTTAATGATTACTACTGACGTGGAAAACTACCCCGGATTCTCAAAGGGCATTGACGGGCCCGAGCTGATGGCCGAGTTTCGCAAGCAGGCGGAACGCTTCGGAACGGAGTTTCTCGAGGCGTGGATTACCGAAGTGGATCTCAGCGAGCGTCCATTCCTGCTTCAAACCGCAGACTACGAAATCAGCACTCAAACTTTGATTATTGCTACAGGAGCCTCGGCCAAATGGCTGGGCATTCCCGGCGAAGCGAAAGTGCCACATGGCTTCGGCGGCAACGGCGTCTCTGCCTGCGCTACGTGCGATGGCCCTCTGCCCGCTTTCAGAAACAAACCACTTGTCGTAGTAGGCGGCGGCGACACTGCAATGGAGGAAGCGACGTTTCTCACGCGCTATGCCTCAAAGGTTTATGTCGTGCACCGTCGTGACAAACTGCGCGCCTCGAAGATCATGCAGGACAAGGCTTTCAAAAACCCCAAGATCGAGTTTGTCTGGAACAGTGGGGTCGAAGAGATTTTGGGAGAACCCGAGCTAGGCGTGACCGGCGTTAGGCTGCGAAATTTGAAAACAAACAAAGAACACGTGTTGCCCTGCATGGGTGTATTTGTAGCTATTGGCCATAAGCCCAATACCGATCTGTTTAAGGGCCAGTTGGACATGGACGACGTCGGTTACATCATTACTTCAGGAAAATCGACCGCCACAAACGTGCCCGGCGTGTTTGCGGCCGGTGATGTTCAGGACAACTGTTATCGCCAGGCAGTGACCGCCGCCGGCACTGGCTGCATGTCCGCACTCGATTCGGAAAGATTCCTGGATCACTTGCCGGTGGCGATGCCGTCAGGTGATGAAGTCACCATTGAGGGCGAACACGTCACCGCGGATCACAAAGTGATCATTGAAGCCGACGGGACGATGGTGCCGAACGATACTGCCCTGGCGGCCGCGGAAGACTGATTAGGCGCGGCAAGCGGGCGCCTCCTTGGAGTGCGGCGCCTTGTCGGCGCTTTGGCCTGCGGCGGCCTGGCGCCGCGATCTCACGACAGATTCAACTCAAAATTCATAGGAGCGAGAATGCAAGCGTAAGCGGTGCCAAGCCGCCGCGGGCCAAAGCGGCGACAAGGCGCCGCACTCCAAGGAGACGCCTGCACTCAGGGAGGGGCCTTCACTCCGATGAGTATCTTATCTACAACAGCACAATTGAATCGTCACGCTGGCGGGGCCTTGAGGTGGGTAGTGGCGCCGGCTGTCGTGTCAGGGGCTCAGGTGTCGAACGTACAACATTCTTAGGACAAGCTTCGCAATAGAAACCCAAATGCCTCTTTCGATCCTCGCATTCATTGCACTCCAACGATTGTCCTAACACTCTTAAGGCATCAACTAAAGGCAGAAGCAGGCGGCCACGTTCGGTGAGTTCGTATTCGATATGTGGTGGATTGCCGCCAAAGTCTGTCCGTTCGATCAGACGATCCTTTTCCATGTCGCGCAAACGCCCTACGAGTGTCCGGCTACTGATTGGGAAAAGGCCGGCGTGCAGTTCCATCGTCCGCTTAGGACCTGACGCAAGATCGCGGGCGACGAGCAATGACCATTTGTCGCCGATCATTTGCAATGCGCCGGCTACTGGACAACCATCTATTTTGCGTCGTCGCACTAATTAAACTCCGCGATCAGATTAAACTCCGCGATCAGAGGTGTTCAGTAACAGGTGTTCAGAGTACAGCCTTCAGGCTGCGGTTACGCTACCCCAACGCCGCAAGCTAAAGCTTGTAATCCGAGCACCTGTTGTTGTTACTTCACGACTGTGATTTCACGAGTCGTTGTATTGTATCCGCCGTTCTCTACTGGGCGCAGGTCCTTGTCGAGCAACTCCAGGCGGACGACATGCTTGCCGTTGGTCCAACCTGACAACCAGATTGGCTCCCACTTGTCGATAATTCTTGGATCGTCGTCGTCAATAATATAACGAACGCTGTATTCACCGCCATCGCCTTTCAGTTTCGCATTTGCCAGCCAAAAGTCGATCATAATTGCATCGGCATCAGCTCCCTTGTACTCGCCTTTGGGCCGGCTGTAAGTAAGCAGAGGCTTTGCGGAATCAACCTCGCCGGCTGTGCTTGGCGCAACGTCCTTTCCTTCGCGAGTAGCTGCCGCGGGAGAAGATACGGGAGACGATGCTGGCGACGGGCTCGCTACGACCTGACCAGTGTTGGTAGTAGTCGGTTTAGTTGGATCGCCACCGCCTTTGACGGTGAAAGTCACGATTTGAAATGCTCCCTCATTCTTGTAGCTCTCATGCCACGGCCGAGATGGGAAGACGCGCAAAGTATGTTTTCCCTCCGTGACATTCCGAAGCTCGAACGGTTGGTCCAACTCGTAATATGCTTCGTAAGGCTGATTATCAAGGATCACGTGAACGTGGTTGCCGGCATTCGTAGCAGGGTCCTTATGTGGCTTGTAACCTTTCAAATCGCCGCTCAGGTTTAACCGAACCGGCACTACGGACCCGTTAACGACAGCGTTATTTGCCGGTGAGACAATCTTAGCAACGGGTTTCGCCTGGTCCTGCTCACCTCGCTCCCTCATGAGGTCGAGAATTTTTTGCGGTCTGGGCACCACCTGTAAAACCTGGCGCGGCGGCGGTGTCACCGTTGTCACCGCAGTAGTCTGGTTCTGGTTATCCCCCGAACAGGCTGCTAAAAGTAGTAATCCAACAGTGTTAACGATCAGGATTGCATGCCACCTGGTAAGCGTCTTCATCGATTTCCTCCCTAATGTCCTTCGTGGTCCAAACAGGTTACGCCAATCGTGTGGCGAATGTTAAGCGATATTGCTTCGAAAGGGTTGAACACCTACCGCAAGAGGCGTATAGAGTACGAGCTTTTAGCTTGCCTCGTACACGAGAAGCTAGCCTGAGTCGCCGCGAAAACGCAGCCTGAAGGCTGTACTCTGAACTTCAGGCCTGTAGTTCAGAGTTCAAGCTTAGCTTGCGGCGTTTCGGTTGAGCAGCAGCCTGAAGGCTGTACTCTAAACACCACATCGCTCCATTAGAAATAAGATTTTGGGAGAATCTTATGACACGAAAGACCCTTTGGTTAAACTGCGCAATACTCTTACTCTCAGCATCAATTGCAATTCTCATCGGTTGCCAGCGGCAACAACAGAGCGGCGGCTTCCAGCCAGAGATATTGCCGCTACCGCCACAACTAACAACTTACGAACCGATGTCGATTCCGGCCGACAACCCGATGACACCGGAGAAAGTCGCTCTCGGCCGGCAGTTGTTTTTCGATGAACGACTAAGCGGCGACGGTTCGAAGTCTTGTTATTCGTGCCATGTCTGCGAGAAGGGACTCACTGATGGTCTAGCGAAATCTGTGGGTGCCTTCGGCAAACAACTGCCTCGCAGCAGTCCCACGCTTTGGAATATCGGCTACCACAAAGAATTCTACTGGGACGGTCGCAGCCCATCACTCGAGAAACAGGCGATGGCGGCATGGACTGGCGCGAACATGGGGGCAAAAGCCGAGGAGATAGCCGCGAAGCTAAACGGTCTTCAGGGATATCGTGCACAGTTTCAGCAAGTGTTCGGCGCCGAGGCGACACCTGACAATATAGTGAAGGCCATAGCAGCTTTCGAGCGAACGATCGTCAGCGGCGACTCAGCGTGGGACCGTTATCGAGCAGGAAACCAAACTGCCCTCAACGCCAGCGCGACGCGCGGCTGGAACATTTTCCAGGCGATCAAATGCACGAATTGCCACGACGGCGTCTTACTGACTGACCAGCAATACCACAACGTAGGTATTGGGATGGACCAGAAGGAACCGGACGTGGGGCGTTTCAAGGTGACAAATAAGCCCGAAGATACCGGCGCGTTCAAAACCCCCACACTACGCGACATCGCCGAGTCAGGCCCATATTTCCACGACGGAAGTGCGGCGACGCTGGAAGAGGCGGTGGACATCATGCTGGGCGGCGGCAAATCAAATCCGTATCTTGATAAGAAGAACCTGGAGAAACGAAACGTGCTCCCGGATCAACGTGAAGATATTCTCAATTTCCTGAGAGCTCTAAATGTGGATTGCGGATTGACGAAGCCCGCATTACCGCAGAACTAGGCGGGCGACAGAAAGCAGAAGGCAAAAGCCAGAAGGCAGAAGGCAGAAGGCAGAAGGCGGAAAGCAAAAGGCAGAAGCAAAAGCAGAAAAGCAGAAAACAGAAGACCTTCCTGCCTGCCTGGTGCCTTCCGCTTTCTGCTTTCTGCCTTCTGCCTTCTGCCTTGCGCTTTCTGCCTTGCTCACGCTCCTGCCGTTTTCGTGCCCTGGTTGCTCAACCGTTCTTCGACTATCGACCAGTCGATGTTGGTGAAGAAGGCTTCGATGTATTTCGGCCGTTCGGCCGGCTTATAGTCCAGCAGGTACGCATGTTCCCACACGTCCATCACCAGTATCGGAGCAAAACCGGCGACGTTTCCTGTTTCATGAAGCGTGATCCAGTGATTTGATATGCGCCCGTTCGAAGGATTCTGGTTACAGATGGCCCAACCCACCCCGCGCATCTTGCCGATCCCTACAAAGTCTGCTTTCCAGATCTCATAACTTCCAAAGGTCGCCTCAGCGGCCTTCGCAAATTTCGTTGTGCGTGCCGGGTCGCCGGTGCCGCCACCGCTCTTCAGATTGTCGAAATAGTATTCGTGAAGGACCATGCCGTTGTATTCGAAACCGAGCCGTCTTGTAAGCTCGGAATAGGCAGGCATCTCCTCCTGGTCCACCTTTCCGTCCTTAATAAATTCTGTGATTTTTTCCGTAAGGTTATTCGTCTCTTTTACGTAGCCTTCATAAAGCTTGAAGTGCATTTCAAGAGTTTCGTCCGAAATGCCCTGAAGACGGCTCAGGTTAAATTCACGGGCTTTATAAGAAGCGGCATTTTGATTAGTTGAACTCATTCTTCACCTCCGTGTTATGAGTACTTCTGAAGGGCAGGTTCACCAACTTAACGATTGGCAATTGCAAAAGACGCTAGATGCGCTTGCACAGTATCATGCCTGAGTGTGGCGAATGCGTGGAGATGCTCAGGATTTAGTGTGACGGTCCAACCGCGACAAGGTTGAACCAGAGCGTTTGATATGAATGTGGGCTGGTCAGCAAGCTTTACTCAAAGTAGACTTACCCGCCAGCCAAACTCCCCAAACATTTGACTATTTCTGGGTGCGAGATACGACTCGACTCCCTCGAACAAACCAATTGAACAACCCCGAAGATCTCCTATCACGCTGGAAGGCAAATAAGTTTACGTTAAAAAACTGCCTGTCTTCGGTTGTGTCGCTGATGGTGATGCTACCGTCGTGGTTCAAGGTTCGAGTGGCCCGCCATGCATTCTCTTTCTATCAAAGGATTCGCCAATCGAGAAGACCGCGCTTCGGAGGATTTTCCGACTCAAGCAAGCCGGGTGTGAATCTTGCCGCATATATTCGGGGCGAGATGGGCTTAGGCCAAGCCGGGCGTGGCATCGCCGAGGCGCTGGAAGCAGCTCAGATCTCATTCAATATCATAGATTTTGAAATTGATAACTTTGCTGGCCAAGCCGATACATCGTGGCTCCACAAAGTGACTGCGAATTCCGACTACGATGTAACGATCGTGGTCATTAATCCTGACAACCTGGGTAACGCGCAACTGTGCTTACCCAAGAACGTTTTTTCTAAACCTTACGTCATTGCCTACTGGTTTTGGGAGATGCCGGAGATTCCCGATAATTGGCAGGCTGCGTTTTCAATGGTCGATGAAGTGTGGGCGCCCTCTCGGTTTATTGAGGAAGCCTTAAAAGCAAAATCACCGGTCCCGGTCACCCGGATTCCTCCGGTAGTAAAGCTAAGAAATAAAGGTACCCTTTCGCGGCAATGCCTGACTCTGCCCGAGGAGCAGTTTTTGTTCCTGTGCATGGCTGATGCTTCAAGTGTCATGGAGCGAAAAAACCCTCCGGGGGTCATCGCCGCTTTTCAAAAGGCCTTTGGCAGAAATGATTCAAGCGTTGGACTAATCGTAAAGGTAAGAGAGCGCCACCCCTTTCGGCGCGACGTGTCTGCCCTTCGCAATATGATCAAGGGTTGGGCGAATATCCATCTGCTCGAGCAAAACATGAATCACAATGAAATAAGCTCCTTACTTTCAATTACGGACTGTTTCGTTTCCTTGCATCGTGCTGAAGGTTTTGGTTTCGTTCCTGCGGAGGCTATGAGTTTAGGTAAGCCGGTGATGATAACGCGGTGGTCCGGAAACACTGATTACATGACGCCAGACAATTCAATCGGCATAGACTATGAATTGACAACACTACGCCGAAATTACGGCCCGTATAAAACCGGACAAGTCTGGGCCGAACCCGACATCAATCAAGCAGCAAGTTGGATGAAGAAGCTGGCAGGAGATCGGGATTTCGCAAGGATGATTGGGGCACGTGGTCAACAGACCATTCAACAGGATTTTTCTCCGGCCGTTGTTGGTAATCTAATACGAAAGCGGCTGTCGGAGATTAGGGAACAGAATCGCTGCTCGAAACCACTTACCCACGATGGGGTCTCCGGAGAAAACGGCAGGAAGGGAAAACTCACGGTCGAGCACAATTACCCCGTCGAGCAGGCCGTGGATATCCTCGAGAATCAAAGGTAAAACACAAAGGCAGTCGACATTTCCTGCCGACTGCCTCTTGCGATCTGCATACTAATTCTACTTACCGAATATCACCCAGTCGCCGTGGGATGTCCCCATGAAGAGCAGCATCGGAAGGGACAACCATGCATTGGTGCGGGAAGCAAGAAACGCTTGCCGAGCCAACTCCGGAGGGGCAGCGGGGCCTGTGCCCGCGGTCGCAGCCAGGATGCGTTTGTTATTGGGCCAGATGATTCCCCAAACGTTTAGCATCATCAAAATGCCATAGGCCCCGCCAATCCCGATCGAGTAAGCCTTATTGCTGGCATAGCTCTCGCCACCGACAGTCAGCATGCCATTGAAAAACTGAACCAGGCCCCACGTTACGATCGCAATCAAAACGATCATGACGACGGCGAAGATACGTCCATCCTTGGTAAGCGCGGGCACTTTCTTGATCAGCAAAAATTCAACGACAAACAGGACGATGGGATATGTGAGCCAGGCGCCCAGGATCACCCAAACGTTTAGGTCGCCCCCTCCAAGAGTGTTCGCGTTGGTCACGTCCGGCTTAAGGATGTACATCGCGAAATACGCGAGCCCGAAGAACACGGTCACAACTGCGCCCCAGCGAAAATACCAAAGCGCACGTCCGAGGAGTTCAGGGTTAACTTTCTTCTTCGTATCGGCGTCGAGACCTTTCTGGACCGGCACGTTTACGAGGTTGAAGAAATAGAGCAACCCGATCCAGGTGATGCCGGCTACGAAATGTAGCCAACGAAAAATGATGCGCATTAAAGCTTCGCTATTAGGTGGGTGAAATAATTCCTGAAACATAGCCAGACTGACGGGGAGATCAACAGTTGACTCAATAAACATTCCGAACCTCCGTGGACGGCAGACATTTGTCCGTCGAGAATAAATTTTTCAGGTCTCAAGACAGACAGAGATGTCCGTCTTACGCTTTGTCTGGATTACGCGCGAAGAGTACACCCACTGGCAGGTAGTGCGCAATAAAGTTGTGCTTCAACAATCTTCATCCAGAGTCGGCACTGGCCGTTAGGCGGACAAGCGCTCTCTATATCGTCAAAGAGAAAAAGCAGCCGACAATGCGAGGAATGTAGCTTATTCGTCTAACGGACGTGGGCCAGCATCCATGCCCCGCACGCTCGCCTGATTGATAACTCGAACTTTGAGATCATCTTTAACCCGTATCTGACAAGAAAGCCGGATGTGGTCTCCGAGATCTGCTTCCATTGCCAATCGATTTCGCTCCATCTCGCCCATCTCGCCGGGGTCTCCGTCGAGAACTTCGACGCGACAGGTTGTACAACGAGCGTTACCGCCGCAACGGTGGAGAATGTCAATCCCCGCGTCCTCCAGAACCAGAACCAGTTTTTTAGCTTCGGGGGCTTCAATGGTCTGCGTGCCGTTTGCTGTTTCAGCTGTGATCGATGGCATAGGTTAGTCGACTCCAAATCTTGAATTTTGAGTGCAGTACGGGCAGACAGTACTATCTGTCTCCGCAGCGCAAGTTGTCTTAAACGATTAGTGAATTTCGCACAACTTAAAAACTTGAGCAAGCGGGCGTCACATCTTGTCAGTACCACCTGCGCCAGCGGGTGGGACGGATCGGGCCCCGCTACCGACCCGCGAAGGCAGGTGGTACTGACAACAGATCCAGCTCCATAAATGCTGCCGTGTCGTAGGGGTTATCGTAGTAGCGGTCAATGTCTCGGAAGCCGAGGGAACGATACATTGCAATCGCGGAATCCATCTTTCCCGGTAACGTATCAAGTCGCATTCGGCTATAACCCATCTGGCGAGCGTCCTCAATAATTCTGTCAACCAACGTTCGGCCCAGCCGTCGCCCACGGACGTGCGGCCGAACGTACAGTCGCTTCATTTCACAAACGCCATCACCAAGTTTCCGCAAAGCAATGCACCCTGCCGCCTGATCGTTTTCGCTGGCGAGATAAAGACGACCAGTTGGAGGCGCATATTCACCCGGCAACTCCGCCACTTCCCTGTCGTAGTTTTGAAAACAGAGATTCACTCCCAGCCAGGTAACATACTCATGAAAGAGTTGGCGAGTCTGCTCAATTTCTTCGGCCGATTCGACTTGCTTAATCGTGAACATAATTTTCCGGGTGGAATAACGCGAAAGGCTCGATGGTATTGACCACCGAGCCTGAATATCGCGCACCGCGCTTTTACTTGTGGGCCAGGCATTCCTGTCTGCCTGTCTGAGGATGCAGTTGTTTACGCCGTAAACGACGTACCGCAACCGCAGCTGCCGGTGGCGTTTGGATTCGTAAACGTGAAACCCGAACCCATCACACCGGTAACGTAGTCGATCTTGACGCCGTTTAGATACTGGGCGCTAAACATGTCGACGAAAAGCTTGACGCCGCCCTGGTCTAGTATGAAATCACCCTGGCGCGAATCCTCTTCAATATTCAAACTGTATTGAAAACCAGAACAGCCGCCGGGAACAACGCGAACCCGCAGCCCGGAGGTCTCCGGCAAACCTTCTTCGCCCGACATAAACTTCTGTATCTCAGTAATCGCCGAGTCAGTAACGTCGAGCGTCATGGTTGGCGCGCCCGTTGGGGCACCAGTCGTTTCTGTGGGGATTGTTGATGCTGACATTCTTCAAACTCCTTTTGTTATCTATTGCTTCTTATATAGTCCATTACTCGGGAGGATGATACCAAGACCGACGCTGCAAGTCCAAAGGTAGATCTGACCGTACTGATGGAGTTTGGCTCTTACGGAACCCAGCGCGGTAGCGCGGGATGCTGGAGGTAGCAGGCATAGAGAAAGTCTTATGCTAAGTAGCCAAAAGGATCCCGCGCTACAGCGCTGGGTTCTGTAATTTGGTTACCTGAATCAAACTGACATAAGTGCCAACTCAGGGGCCCTTTGGCTATAGCGGCTTGCCTATTACTGGCTCTTACCCAGCACCACCAGCTCGGGTTTCATAGCCTCAATCGAGACCTGCCGCGCCACTTCCTCGGCCACGCGTCTAAACGCCTTCGCCTGGGGCGAATCCGGATGACTGACCACCACCGGCGATCCGTTGTCGCCACCTTCCCGGACTTCCATGCCTAAAGGCACAGTCCCGAGCAGTGGCACGTGATACATCTCGGCTAACTTCGCCCCGCCGCCTTCGCCAAAAATGTTATAGCGAGTGCCTGTGTCGGGGGCGATGAAGTAGCTCATGTTTTCGATGATTCCCAGAATTGGAATCGCTACCGTTTCAAACATTCGTAGCGCGCGTCGCACGTCTGCCACTGCGACGTCCTGAGGAGTAGTTACCAATACAGCACCCTGGACAGGAACCAACTGGGCCAGTGATAACTGCACATCACCCGTGCCCGGCGGCATGTCGACAATCAGGTAATCCAGCTCGCCCCATTTTACGTCTGACAAAAACTGTTTCACGAGGCCGTGCAGAATTGGGCCACGCACGATCATCGGCTTGTCACCTGGTTGCAACAACGCCATCGACATCAATTTGACGCCGTACGCCTCGATGGGCACCAACTTGTTGACATCGACTTCCGGACGCGCATCCGCGGCACCAAGCATCATCGGCACGTTTGGCCCATAGACATCGATGTCCATAATGCCGACGCGCGCGCCATCGAGTGCGAGCGAGACCGCAAGGTTCACCGCAACGGTTGACTTACCGACGCCGCCCTTTCCTGATGAAACGGCGATGATGTTGCGAATACCCTCGATCGCAAGCTTGTCGCCTATTCCTCGGCCCTTCGGCACTTCGGCATCCATCGTGACTGCGACGGAGGTCACACCCGGCAACGCGCTCACAAGCTCCTGAGCGGCGCTCTCCATCTCGGCCTTCACGGGACACGCCGGCGTGGTGAGTACAATTCGGAAAGAGACCGCGCCGCCGTCAACTTTCAGGTCCTTAATAAAACCCAGCGTGACGATGTCCTTGTGCAGATCGGGATCGTTGATCTGGCGCAATGCGTCGAGAACTAGTTCTTCAGTTACTAATGACATAGGATTTCGGAAAAGGATTATGACGCTCAAAGCGTAGCTGATCGATTGGTGTAACGCAAACCGCTGGTTCGCAGAACGTGGTTTCCGATCTTTAAGAGTAAAATCAATCCACGAAACACACGAACCAACACCAATGCTGTTAGTGATATTTCGTGTTATTCGTGGATCTTTTTACGTCAACTAACAGGCGGATCAAGCTCCGTAACGACAGCGCGTGACCAGTCGCGCTACTGGACCTTCTCAACAACCAGCGCGCTATTTTTGGATCCAAATCCTATGCAGTTGCACAACGCCACCTGGACGTTTGCGGCTCGCGCCTGGTTGGGAACATAGTCGAGATCACAGGCGGGGTCGGGCTCATCGAGATTGATTGTGGGAGGAATCATTCCTGTCTCCATGGCGCAAAGAGCTGCTCCCAGACCGGCAGCGCCACTCGCGCCCTGTGGATGTCCGATTTGAGATTTCGTTGCCGACATCGGCGTCTTGATTGCTCGCCCATCCAACACCAGCTTGAGCGCGCTGGTTTCGATTCGATCATTGAGCACTGTTGAGGTGCCATGAAGATTTACGTAACCAACGTCAGTTGGACCACGGCCTGCCGCTTCAAGGGCGATTTTCATGGCGCGCGCGGGCTCATCTCCACTTTCCTCCAGCCGCACACGGTGATAAGCATCGCAGGTGGCGCCATATCCAGTAATCTCTCCGTAAATCTTCGCGCCCCGGTTTTTGGCGCGCTCGTATTCCTCCAGCACGTATATCCACGATCCTTCCCCCAACACAATGCCGGAGCGGTTGAGTGAGAAAGGCCGCGACGCGCGGTGAGGCTCTTCGTTCCAATCGCTGGTCAGCACTGTCATCAGGTTAAAGCCAGCGAGAATTCCTGGTGCGATGGGAGCATCGACGCCTCCCGTCAGCATCACGTCCTGGCGACCCAGTGCTATGTGTTCCGCCGCGTAAGCAATAGCGTCGGTTGAACTGGTGCAACCGGTCGAGACGATGTGTGATAGACCACGCAGTCCAAACGCCATCGACAACTCACTGGAAAGACCACCATGAGTTGAAGACGGAATCGTGTACACACTGGCTTTATAAGTTGGACCAACATACCAATATTCGTACTGCTGCTCTGTGAATGCTAGTCCACCGCCGCCAGTTCCCAACACCACGCCAATCGAGCGCCGTTCCTCGAGCGAGAGATCTTCGGAGCAAAGCTGCGCATCCTGGAAAGCTTCGCGGGCCGCGGCCAAAGCCAGCGGCACTGTGCGCGGCACATGTTTGCGGTCCTTTGGGTTGAGCTGCGCCTCCCAATCAAAACTCTGAACCTGTGCGGCAATCTTTACCGCCGATTTCGATACATCAAACGACTCGATGCGACGAACGCCGCTTTCACCTTTGACCAGCGAATTCCAGAACGCTTCGCGGCCGATACCAATCGGCGTGACACATCCCATGCCTGTAATTACCACTCGCCGGAGCCGCTCTAATTGACTAAACATGTAATTTGATTTCCTGAGTCAGGGCTGAAGGTCGGAATTGCGCGGGCAAAGAATAACACCGCTAACGCGTCAAGGAAAACGATACTCCCCACCTTAGGGGAAATGCGGGTGCAAAAAAGTCAGGTCAACGGGCGCGAACATAATAGTACTGAAAGCTTGACAACCGGAACAATCGACGAACCACACGAAGCAGCACGAAAGGAATTTCATTTTGTGTGATTTCGTGGATCGGTGCCTTCAATTACTCTACTTTCGTCCCACAGTCGTTGCAGAACTTTGATCCCGGTGGGAGTTGAGCGCCGCACTTGGCACAAGGGGCCGGACCGGCAATTTCCATCTTCGCGCCACAGTCATTGCAAAACTTCGCGCCTGTTAGATTCGCCACGCCGCATTTCGGACACGCTACTTTAACACCGCCACCACCCGCATCACCTCGTGCTTGATTCTGCGACTGATTCATTGCATTGGTCATCGCTCCGGCCATTGCGTTGCCAATGGCAAAACCGGCTCCCAAACCCGCGCCTGTCCCCGCGCCACCGCCCCCGGTATTTTGCGCGGCATCGCGCATTGCATCGGCCGCTTGAAATTGTGCATAACGCCCGACGTCTCCGATAACACCCATCGAGGTTCGCTTGTCCATCGCCGCTTCGACTTCTGCAGGGAGCGAGATATTCTCGATCACAAACTTGGTCAAGTCCAAGCCATACGTGTTGAAATCTTCCGCGAGTTTGCTTCGCGTAAACTTGCCAAGCTCGTCATAGTTGGAAGCCAGATCGAGGGCGGCAATTTTTGATTCGGCAAGCGCGTCGCTAAACCCGCTTACCAAAGTGCGCTTGAGTTGGCCCTCTATATCTTCAGTGACGAAGTGCGCGTTGGTCCCCGCAACCTCTTTAATAAAAGCGCGCGGGTCGGATACGCGAATCGAGTAAATTCCAAACGCGCGCAGACGGACCATGCCAAAATCTTCGTCTCGCATCATTATCGGGTTGGATGTGCCCCACTTCAGGTCGGTGAATTGTTTCGTGTTTACGAAATAAACTTCGGCTTTAAATGGAGAATTGAAACCATACTTCCAGGCGCCGAGCTTGGAAAGAATGGGTGTGTTTCCGCCATCGATCGTGTATAGGCCTGGTCCAAAAACATCGGCTATTTGGCCCTGGAAAACGAAAACAGCGGCTTGCGATTCGCGTACGGTCAGCTGGGCGCCGTTCTTGATTTCCTGTCCGTGTACCGGAAATCGATAAAGTAAAGTGTTACCTGAATCATCAAGCCATTCAATGACTTCGATAAACTGCGAACGTATGGCGTCAAGAATCCCCATTTCATTTCTCCTTTGTGCGGCAATAGCCGCTCGTCACTTAATACGAGCTGAACCGTTCAACGGTTCTCCCACGTTCCAGGTTAAGAAATATTGCACAAATGAGGCCGCGAGGAAAGGGCTTGGCGCTTGATGTAAAGCAAACTGTTAGTTTGCTACGACCTGCGCCAGATGCCTGTTAGCTCTAACCGCGTTTATCGCAAATCGTTTCGCAAACTAACAGTTTGCTTTACAAAAAGCTTAAAGATAACCAGCACCGTCAATCCACCGGCAATATCGATGGCGCTATCGTAAATCGACCCTGTTCGACTGGGAACAAAACTCTGGTGTAATTCATCCAACAATGAACCCGCCACTACCAGCAACAACGCTAACTGAAACCAATAGCGCCGAACGAATTCTCGCGCCGACGTTATGAAAGCCCGCCTGGCGAGAAACGCCAAAACGGCGTACTCAACAAAATGGCTAACCTTGCGAACCAGTGAATGAAGTGAATCAATTTCACCTTCGCCGTAGCTCGGGAACAACCAGATCAGCAGCGGCCGGATAAACCTGGAGGTGTTGCCTGCTGAAAACCCCGCGGTCGAAGCATAGAAAATAAATCCGATCCACAGGACCATTGGTCCATAACGCATCAACCGCTGCATAGCGGACGCGTTAGCCTTTGGATGGTTGGGCGCTGGTTGGGCCATGGGGATGAAAAAAGGGAAGCTGCTGCTTCCCTGGTCTTGGCTTGAATTGAGAATGGGCTGCGTTAGAGTGCTGCCGCTCCGGAAACAACTTCGATGATCTCGTTTGTAATGGCAGCCTGGCGCACGCGGTTCATGTTCAAAGTAAGTGAATCGATTAGTTCACGCGCATTCTTCGAAGCCGAATCCATCGCGGTCATACGCGCCCCGTGTTCGGAAGCAACTGACTCGAGCAAGGCTCGAAAGATCTGCGTCTCCACCAGTCGCGGAAGTAGCCGGGAGAAAATCTCCTGCGGCGGTTGTTCGTAAATGTAGTCAACAAGTGTTAAGGGTTGCGACGACGTAGCGGCTTCCTTCGTCGCGTCTTGTCGCGCGACCGGCAGGAGTTGTTCAGTTACCACGCGCTGCTGAATCACCGACTTGAACTCGTTGTAAATAATAAATGCTTTGTCGATTCCCTTGTCTTCAGTGAATCGAAGGATTACGTCGTGCGCCACTTCAAGAGCTTCGGAAAACTCCACCCGCCCTTTGCCGGTCAGACCGATGTATTCACCCAGCAGGGTTGCGCCCCTTCTGCGAAAGAAGTCTCTGCCCTTGCGGCCGACAGCCAGAATTTCGATCTGCTTGCCAGGGTTTGCTTTGATGAAAGCGTGGGCAGCTTTGATTAGGTTGGTATTGAAGGCGCCGCAGAGACCTTTATCGGCAGTGACCAGCACCAGCAGGTATCGCTCATCGCCGCGCGCATCAAGGAGAGGATGATGGAAATCTTCACCCGCACGGTCCGCGAGACCTGCCAGCACTTCCATCATTTTGTTCGCGAACGGTCGGGCCGTCGTCACGCGGTCTTGCGCGCGCTTCAGCTTCGCAGCGGAAACCATTTTCATGGCCTTGGTAATCTGCTGCGTGTTCTTGACCGACTTAATTCGCCGGCGAATATCTAAAAGATTCGGCATTTCTAAACGAGAACTACGCTCCGGCCGGCGCAGGTTGCCCCGCAGCCACCGTGGCCGCACTCGCGGCCGTTGCATCCGCTGAAGTTCTTTCAGCCCACATGATTTTGAAGTCTGCCAGAACCTGCTTTAGGTCCGTCAGAATCTCATCGGTTAAGGTTCTCTTCTCACGAATACTCTGCAACAACCCTGGATGAGAGTTTTCAACAAACTTGAGCAGCTCTCCCTCGAAACGACGAACGTCTTCGACTTGCACGTCGTCAGCATAACCGTTACTCGCAGCCCAGATCACGAGCACCTGGTTTTCAACATTCATTGGTTGATACTGCGGCTGCTTTAGAATTTCGACCAAACGCTGGCCACGGGCGAGTTGCGCCTGGGTAGCTTTGTCCAGGTCAGAACCAAACTGAGCGAACGCCTGCAGCTCTCTGAACTGTGCGAGGTCAATTCGCAGCGTTCCGGCAACCTGACGCATCGCTTTGATCTGGGCTGAACCACCCACACGCGAAACGCTGTTACCGACGTTAATGGCCGGGCGAATGCCGCTGTTGAAAAGATCCGCTTCCAGAAAGATCTGGCCATCGGTGATCGAAATCACATTTGTGGGAATGTAGGCTGAGATGTCTCCTGCTTGCGTTTCGATGATGGGAAGGCTGGTTAATGAGCCCCCACCCTTCAGGTCCGACATTTTTGCGGCGCGCTCAAGCAAGCGAGAGTGGAGATAAAAAACGTCCCCCGGATAAGCCTCACGACCCGGTGGTCGCCTGAGCAATAGCGATATCTCGCGATAAGCTGCAGCCTGTTTCGAAAGATCGTCGTAGATGGTGAGCGCATGACGCCCGTTGTCGCGGAAATACTCGCCCATCGCAGCCCCGGAATATGGGGCTAGAAACTGCATTGCCGCCGGATCAGAAGCGGTGGCCTTAACTACGATTGTGTATTCCAGAGCGCCAAAGTCTTCCAGCGTCTTTACTACCTGCGCCACCGTCGATGCCTTCTGACCGATGGCGACGTAAATACAGATAACGTCTTTGCCCTTCTGATTGATGATCGTGTCAACGGCAACTGCGGTCTTTCCAGTTTGCCTGTCGCCAATGATTAGTTCCCGCTGACCGCGGCCAATCGGCACCATCGCGTCGATTGCTTTAAGTCCAGTCTGCAGAGATTCCTTAACCGGCTGTCGATCGACAACGCCCGGCGCAATTCGTTCAATGGGGTAATAAGTGTCCGTGACCACTGGACCGCGACTATCGATCGCGTTCCCCAGAGCGTCCACAACACGGCCCACCATTGCATCACCGACGGGCACCTGCATGATGCGGCCGGTGCGCTTAACAATGTCGCCCTCTTTGATCGTCTGAAAGTCGCCGAACAGCACGGCGCCGACTTTGTCTTCTTCGAGGTTCAGAGCCAACCCGCGGACGTCGTGGGGGAACTCGATTAGCTCGCCGGCCATCACCTTTTCCAGTCCATGGATCTCGGCGATTCCGTCACCAACCTTGATGACCGTGCCCACTTCCATCACCGTGACGCCGGTTTCAAAATTCTCAATCTGCCTACGAATGATTTCGTTTATCTCGTCCGCTCTGATCGGTTCCATCGTTTACCTCTAGTCTTAACCTGCGAGTTCCTCACCAAGTCGAGTGAGTTGATTACGTACTGAGCCGTCGTAAATAGTCGAACCAATGCGAGTGACGATTCCGCCCAGTAGCGACTCATCGGTTTGAAAATTTAAGCGCACGTTCTTTTTGGTTACTTGCCGGAGCTTCTCTTCAAGCGCGGTTTTCACTGAGTCAGGTAGCGGGCGGGCGGAAGTAATTTGAGCGCTTACTGCGCCGGCGCGTTCGTCGAGGATCTGCGCAAGCTTCCCGTTAACCTGAGTCAGCTCGCCCAATCTTTGGTTCTTCAACAACACCCGAAGGAAATTCGCGGTCGTCTGCCGCACCTTTGTACGCGCCAGCAAGTCTCTCAGAATCCTGACCTTTTGTTCGTAGCCAACAGTGGGGTTCGTGATCGCCTCAAGCAGCAGTTGATTGCCCAGGATCATTTTCTCCCAGGCCAATAACTCGTCCCTCACTTCTGCCACTTCATTGTTGGCTATAACTACGTCGGCCAGCGCCGAGGCATAACGTCGTGCAACGGTCTGCGAACTCAAGCCTGTACCCTCCCGAGCTCTTCCACATTCTGACTCGCTAACCTTGCATCATCTTCGGGTTTGATTTCTTTCTGCAGGATGCTTTCGGCCAGCCGCACGCTTTCCTGAGCGGCAAACCGACGGAGCTCATGCTTCGCCGCTTTGGAAGCACTTTCGATTTCCCGGTTCGCCTGTTCTTTGATCTTAGCGATTTCTTTCTCGGTCGATAAAGCAAGGCGCGCCTTCTCGGCTTCAGCCTCGGCTCGCGCCTTTTCTTTTACAGTCGTCACCTCGGCATCCAGGCTTGCAAAACGAGCCTCTACCTCGGACAGTTTGCCCAAAGCAGCGTCCCGCTCTTCCCGCGCCGTCTGCAACTCGCGTTTGATTGCTTCACTGCGTGAGCGCAAAGCCTCGCGAATCGGGCGTCCGAATTTACGATGGATCAGGAATCCGGCTGCGATGAAGACGAAGAGATTGATGAACTTCCACAACTCCAGGCCAGGGTAATCCCACCACGGAGTAGACCCGTCACCAGCCAATACCACAAACGTCATTACTGTAGAGGGAGCCAAAAACAAAAGTTGGACCAACCTTGCCCGTCTATGTAGTTTCCTGTCCTGCAACAGGTCGATGAAGTATCTGTCGACTGATCTCCAGAGCCAGGCTTTCGGCGTCTCTTTCGAGGGCGACCTTCGCCTGCTCGGTTTCGCTTTCCAGCCTCTGCCGCTCTTTTAGAAGTTGCTCGCTAATCTGCGACCTCAACTCCGTCAGTTTTCGGTCTCTTTCAAGCGACACTGTCTGCCGCTCGCGTTCCATCAGCGAATAGCCTTCCGAACGTGCCTCCCGGAGCCGTCGCTCATACTCGCGAAGCTCCTGCTCCACCTTCTGCATGACACCCTGCGCCTCATTCAACCGTCCTTTAGTCTTTCGTTCTCGCTCAGCGAGTATCCGGTTTATAGGCTTCAGCAGTGTGGCGTTCACCACCGCCACCATAACGATGACGAGGAACAGGTGAAAAAGCAGAGTGCCGTCCGGCACTAGCTGTATGGTTGGACCAGAAAAGGCTAGCAGCAACCTATGCCCCTAAACTGCAATTATTAGAAGTTACCAAAAGCGTCGGAGTCTAACAGACCGCTCAAAAACTGGTCAAGCACGTGGGAGCCATGGCGGCTAACAACCTGGCGCTTCATTTACTTCGGCATTTCGCTTCGGACGGGCGCCAACCTATACCGACCTCCCAGTCCCCCTTGTACTTTGTATACCAAGCTCGGGTCGCGGCTGCGACGGTCGGTTGCATAAAGTACTACGAAACGGAGCGTTCGCTTAGAAGGCTGTACAGTCGATCAAGGTCGCGGGAGTTGTAGAACTCGATCTCGATCTTTCCCGGTTGGCTTCCCTGAACAGGGACGATGCGGACCTGAGTGCCGAAGTGGCGCCTCAACTTATTCTCCGCCGCCCTTACATTCGCGTCGCCTTCCTCGCGTTTGGCGGGCGACCGTTTGCCAAGGGTGGCCGGTTCGCTCAACTGCCTCACCAGCCGCTCGGTGGCTCTGACCGAAAGATCCTGCTCGATGACTTTTCGCGCCAGTCGCCGTTGGATATCGATCTGGTCAGTACCAAGGATGGCCCGCGCATGTCCTGTCGACAGCCTTCCTGCTTGCAGAAGCTCCTGCAAATCGTCAGGCAGTTTCAAAAGGCGTAAATAGTTGGTGACGTACGATCTGTCTCGGCCGACCCGTTCGGCAACGGTTTCCTGAGTTAGGCCTATCGTCTCAATCAGCTTCTTATAAGCGCGAGCCTCCTCAATCGGATTGAGGTCTTCCCTCTGGATATTCTCGATCAGCGCGAGCTCGAGAACCTTATCGTCGGACACATTCCGGACTACGGCCGGAACTTTTGAGAGTCCGGCCAACTGGGCTGCCCTCCATCGTCGCTCGCCGGCGATGAGTTCGTACCGATCTCCCCGTCGTCGTAAGAGTAGCGGCTGGACCACGCCGTTGGCGGTGATGGACCGCGCCAGTTCCGCCAACTTCGCTTCGTCGAATACTGTTCGAGGTTGTAAGGGGCTCGGCTCGATAAGGTCGATGGGGATTTCGCTCTCATCTTCCGTCGCGGTAGCAGTGCCTTCAGCTGACAGTAGCGCCCCCAGCCCCCGACCCAATGCCTTTCGTGTCATGCGCGATTATCTCCTTGCCTAACTGGAAGTATGCGTCGGCCCCTCTTGAATGAGGGTCGTAGAGGGCTATAGGTTTCCCATAGCTTGGGGCCTCGGCGAGACGAACGTTTCGCGGGATCACCGTTTCAAATACCTGGCGACCGTAGAAATCTCGCAGATCGGAAGCGACCGCCGAGGAAAGATTAGTACGCTCGTCATACATGGTTAGAAGTAGCCCCTCAATCGTAAGCGTCGGATTGTGAAGCCTGCGAATGCGCGCGAGCGTGTCAAACAACTCCGTCACTCCTTCAAGGGCGTAATATTCACACTGGATTGGGACCAACAAGGAGTGCGCCGCAGTCAATGCATTTAAGGTGAGAAGCCCTAATGAAGGCGGGCAATCGATGATTATGTATTGGAAATCCTGAGCGAGCGGTTCTAACGCCTGGCGAAGTCGAAACTCCCTGTGCTCCAAATCCACCAGTTCGACTTCGGCTCCCGCCAAGTCCTTGTTCGCCGGCAGGACCTTCAAGTGGGGCGTATTTGTCTCCAGAATGGCGTCCTGAGCAGGTTCCCGCAAGACGATGCTATGGTAAATGCTTTTTCGGAAGCTTCCACGTTGCACCCCCACGCCCGAGGTCGCATTTCCCTGGGGGTCTGCATCTACAAGCAAAACGGGAACTTCCGGGCTCGCAAGTACTGCAGCCAGATTCACGGCGGTCGTGGTTTTACCCACTCCGCCCTTCTGATTCGCAATTGCTATTATTTTGGCCATTATTGAAGAAAGCGGCCAAAGTTAACATAGGAGTGACGCAGTTGCCACAAAACATGCTGCCGGATGTCGTTTTAAGGGATGTTTCACGTGTCCCCTTTTGAACGCTAACACTAACGGGACACGTGAAACATCGGGTAAACGCTTTAGGAAGGAGAGCTTACACCGACAAGTAGGGTCGATAGTGCTGCTGGCGTCATACCGGGGATGGTTCGGGCTTCTCCAAAGGTGGACGGTCTGACACGCTCGAGACGTTCGACCATCTCATGGGAAAGACCCTCAAAGCTCTTAAAATTAGTGTTCATAGGAATGGGTGTCGCATCGTGATGGTTCAGCCTGTGAATCACTAACTCCTGTGCCTTGATGTAGCCGGCATATAGGTTGTCGGCTAGCGCGAATTCAAGATCGCTGGATTCGACAACAGAAGCTATTTGGTGTGGAAGGAGCCTGCTTATTATGTCAGTCGTTATTCCCTGCCGCTGTGCTAACTCCGCAAGAGTGACTGAATCCCCGAGGTCGCCTGAAACTTGTGCCGATAAGGCTGCGTGCGCCGCATCGGATCTCCGCAGACGAGTAGATTGCAGTGTCTTCCTGGCAATGGCAATCCGATCTCGACGCTGATTAAAGCGCTCCCAGTCGTTGTCACCAACCAATCCCAGATCTCGGCCATACCCCCGCAAACGCTCGTCGGCATTGTCATGTCGAAGTGCCAGACGATATTCCGCTCTTGATGTGAAGATGCGGTAAGGCTCATCCACGCCCTGCCTAATCAGGTCATCCACCAGCACCCCGATATAAGATTGCTCGCGCCTCAATCGAAAAGCCTCTTGATGCTGCACCTGGCGAGCTGCGTTTATTCCTGCCAGTAGGCCCTGACATGCCGCTTCTTCGTAGCCGGTTGTGCCGTTAACCTGGCCCGCATGAAATAGCCCGCGTACCCGCCGGCATTGAAGATCCGGCCCCAATTCTCGAGGATCCACGTAATCGTACTCAATAGCATAACCAGGCCGAATAATTTGCACCTCCTCGAGGCCTGGAATCATCCGCACTAGAGCCTGCTGCAGGGCCGCGGGCAAAGATGTGGAAAACCCGTTCAGGTAGACCTCATTTGTGTTGTGCCCCTCAGGTTCGAGGAAGAGTTGGTGGCGGTCCTTATCGGCAAACTTCACGACCTTATCTTCGATCGAAGGGCAATAACGCGGCCCCACGCCTTTGATCTTGCCCGAATAAAGCGGTGATTCATGCAAGTTTTGCCGAATCGCGTCGTGCAAGGTGCTGCTTGTGTATCCGATGTAACAGTCGATCTGTGGCTGAGAGATCTCATCTGTGGAAAACGAAAACGCCACTGGCCGTTCGTCCGCACGCTGTCTCTCAAAGGAATCCCAGTTGATTGTCCGTCCATCCAGCCGCGGCGGGGTTCCAGTCTTTAGCCTTCCCACGGGAAAGCCCAGACGCTTGAGGGACTCGGCGAGTTCTATTGAGGCGGGTTCGCCGACTCTTCCGGCTGTATACGTTGTTCGACCCGTATGTATCAGGCCGTTTAGAAATGTACCTGCGGCGATTACTACTGCGGACGCCGCGATCCGACGGCCATCTTGCATTTCAACACCACGGATCCGATCGTTTTCCACAACCAAATCCACAACCATTCCCTGCCTGAGCTGTAGATTTGCCGTGTTTTCGAGCGTCGCGCGCATTTCCGAGCGATACAACGCACGGTCTGCCTGGGCGCGCGGAGATTGCACCGCCGGGCCCCTTGAGCGGTTTAGGAGACGAAATTGAATTCCCGTCCGGTCTATGACTCGCCCCATGATTCCGCCCAGCGCATCTATCTCGCGCACCAGATGGCCCTTGGCGATACCGCCGATCGCCGGGTTACATGACATCTGACCTATGAGATCCAGGTTAAGCGTAACCAGCGCTGTCTCCGCGCCCAGGCGAGCTGCGGCCGAAGCAGCCTCACAACCTGCGTGGCCCCCGCCGATCACGATCACATCGAATACTTCGTCAAACGGCATCTCTATTTCCCTATGCAGAACGTACTAAAAATCTGACTGAGAATGTCTTCAGTGGTAGTTTCGCCGGTTATCTCTCCAAGAAATTTAAGCGCGTTGTGAAGCCCAACCAGCACCAACTCTTCAGACGCGTTCTGATTCAGGAGTAGTAACGAACCCGCAAGCGAACTTTCGGAGCGTCGCAGTAGATCATAATGCCGACTGTCGGTGATCATCAATCCAAGCGCTCCTGAATCAGCTGCGGCGAACGGCTTCACTATAGCAGCGGTAAGCTCGTCAAGTCCTTCGCCAGTGAGCGCTGACAGATGGACCACACTCGATGCTCCAAATTGATTTTCAATCTTTGACGCTAATGGCAAATCTGTTTTGTTGACAGCGACAATGTGTTTGCCTCGAGATGCTTCTTCAAGCGCAACGTAGTCCTCGGGAAAAAGATCCAATGAGCCATCTACCACCACTACAATCAGGTCTGCGTCGGCCATCGCCTGCTGGGTTCGCTCGATTCCGATCGCCTCGATCCTATCGCCGGCTTCCCTCATTCCTGCTGTGTCCGTGAGGGAAACAGGGATGCCCTGAAGACTAATCGACTCAACCAGGCTGTCTCGCGTAGTCCCTGGCAGGTCAGTCACAATAGCGCGTTCAAATCGGAGCAACCTGTTGAAAACACTGGACTTACCGACATTCGGGCGGCCTGCTAGAACGACCTTAATCCCCTCTCGCAACAGGTGCCCGGTGGAAAACGTGCTGGCTAATACTTTGATGCCGGCCAGTACTTGAGCCAACTGGTCCACCAGTTCATCATTTCGCACTTGCGGCAGATCGTCTTCAACAAACTCGAGCGCCGATTCTAATCTAACGATCGCTGTCACTAACTTCTCTTTGGAGCTTTGCAGCGCGGTCGAGAGTTCTCCCCTTAACTGTCGAGTAGCCTGCTGCGCGGCCGCGTTCGTTCGAGCGTCGATTAGATCGCGGATCGCTTCGGCCTGGCTCAGGTTCAACTTCCCATTCTTGCAAGCACGCAATGTGAACTCACCTGGACCAGCTAAACGGGCATCGAGTTGCTGAATCTGATCGAGCAGTTGCCGGAGGACCACAGGAGAACCGTGGCAACTGATCTCAACCATGTCTTCACCGGAAAAGGAATGCGGCGCTTTGAAGAAGCTGACCAGAGAAGAGTCGAGTACTTCTTCTGATCCGTTCAGGAAGATTTCTTTTAAGACTATTTGATTGGGTGCGGGATTGAACTGTGGGTCTTTAATCAACGTGCGAAGGATCTCTACCGACTGTGGTCCACTCAAGCGAATCATGCCAATCGCACTTCGACCGGGCGGCGTAGCGACTGCGACTATTGTATCCATCGCACCTCTGCAGATCAGACCATGAGGGAAAATAGAACTCTATCATTGTCAGCGTCTCGGCCCAACGCGCACTTTCCGACCAGCTCCTTCACCAACCGACTCGGTCGAGAGATCGTCGCAGTCCGCCAGGGTCAAGTGAATAATGCGCCGCTCATTTGCATTCATCTCCCCGAAAATAAAGGGCGCGCCGCTGGAACGAACCCGGTCTGCCGCATGCAGCGCCATCTTCCGTAGCTCCGCCTCACGAGTAGCGCGAAAGCCTTCCACGTCGCAAACGATCCGTTGGCCCTCGTCGAGTTTTCTGCCGAAGGCCTGGGTTACAAGGTGCTGCAAGGCCTGCAGAAGTTCGCCACCCTCGGTCTGCAACAGGCCGGAGTCTGGTCCGCTGAAGTCAAGCAAACACTCGGTTGGCGTTTCTGTAACAGTAACGTTGAGATTGAGCTTCGTCTGTTGAAACAGCGACTCCAGGAAACTACCCGCGTTAGCGCAACTCTCTTGCATATGGTTCAGACACTTGAAAGAGGTCTCAAGCCCTTACCGCTTTCGGTGTGCCGCTTCCTTTCTTCGGACTTCCTTTTCCAGCCGGCTCCGCAGGTGGAGGCGGTTCATCGCCTGTCTGCGTCAATTTGTTAATTACGAACTGCTGACTGAAACCAACTATGTTTCCAACTAGCCAGTAAAGCAATAAACCTGACGGCGCACCCCAAAGGACGTACAACATGAAGATGGGCATACCGATGGCCATCATCTTCCTTTGTAGCGGGTCGGCCGATGGCGCCGGGGTAATCAACTGAAGAACAATCATCGTCCCCGCCATCAGGAACTCCAGAATGTGATAGGGGTCTCCAGCCGATAGATCCGGTAACCAAAGGAAAGTTGCTTGCCGAAAATCTAATGAAATAGTGATGGCCCTGTAGAGTGCGAAGAGAAACGGCATCTGGATCAGCAAAGGCAGACAGCCCCCCAGAGGGTTCCCTTCCTTCATTAAGCGGAGCTGCTCGACCTGAAGCTCTTTCAAGCGCGGGTCGTTTTGCTTCATCCCCTTAATTTTTTCCTGAAGCTCCTTCATCTTGGGCGCAAGCTTCTGCGCCTTCTTCATGGCTTTTGAGGAGCGCCACTTCAGCGGGAAGAACAGCGAATAAATGACGATTGTAAACAGGATGATTGCGACGCCGTAGCTGCCGGTTATCTGCTTTAGCCACTTGATAGCCTTAAGAATTGGCACCGCGAGAGGCTTCGACATCCAGCTGAACCAGCCATAGTCAATCAGCCCTTCGAGGTCAACCGACCTGCCGACGGCCTGGCTAATGTTCCCGTTGGCCTCCTCTAAAATGAAGTGATCTTTGGGACCGGTATAAACGACGGTACGAGACCCGTCGGTCGGAACAGGTACCCAGGCGGTCGTCAGGAAGCGGCTTTCCTTGGATCCGTTGGTTGCGAAGTCATACTGTGTGGTGTGTAGCTCGAGTCCCTCGACCGGCTTCGAAGGCGCCGCGACCATGGCGAAATATGTGTCGCCCACGCCGGCCCAGTCAACTGGCCCCCCCAGCGGCAAGCGATCGGGAGAACTCTTATTGCTATTTATCGACTGCGGCGGGTATCGGGTTACGATCGCAGGACTGCCGACGGACACCACTGCCTCCGGCGCCACTGAATAGAACGTGTAATACTTCACGCCCTGATCCCCAATACTCGGCCCCACCCGAACCTTGGCCGGCACTGCCTGGTTGCCACGCTTGACCACCACTTCTAGGTCCACAGCGTAGTCGGCGCCGTTTAGAACCATCGTCTTTGAGACTTCCAAGCCTGCGTTGGGATCATTGAAGCGGAAAGTTATCCGCTTGCTGTCGGTTGCCCCGAGGTTTACTTCGGTGTCTCCCGTTCCGGGGTCCAACCCGTCGATCGAATAACTGGTCTCGGCCAGGAGACGATCCAGTGCGGCATCCCCAGTCGTTAACTGAAGGGGCACTTCGCGGGGAACCCTACTCAGCCCTTGGGGTGAAATGAGCTCCAGGGAAACCGGATTCTTCCTGTTTCCCGCCACGGAGTGAATTTCATTACTACTGTCCTTGTTCTTCTTGATGATCCAGCTGATTGCTTCCCCACCCTGGCTATCCAGCTTTACATCGTATAGTGGGGTTCTTATGGAGATTACGCGCCGTGGCGCGTTGCTTACCGATGAAGCTGGAGCGACCGATGGTGACGGATTCGGAGCGGCTTGGTTTGTGGTCGTGGGCGGCGATGTGGGCGTAGGCTGCGCCGTGGTTGCCGGATCTGGCTGCTTTTGCACCGGCGCGAGGTAGCCCCACAGGAAAAGAATTGCCGTGGAGATTAAAAGAGCAAGTATTAGCCGTTTCTGTTGCATTTAGCTCAACTGCGGGAAGCCGTGCTCCTCTTCAGACAATCTGCCTCACTACTTGACCGGGTCATAGCCGCCAGCACTAAACGGATGGCATCGCAAAATTCTGCGAATCCCAAGCGCGGTTCCTCTGAAGGCGCCATACTTGGAAATCGCCTGGGCGGCATATTCAGAACAAGTTGGAGAAAACCTGCAAGAAGGCGGAAGAAAGGGCGAAATGACGGATTGATAGAACCTGATAAATTCGGTTAGTAAGAACTTCACGTACTGTTACCCAAAACTCTGGGTCTTGCCTTCTTCCTGCGCAACTCTCACCACAACTTTCTCAAATTCTTCGAACGCCGCGTCTAACTTCAGCGAAGGCAACTTCCGTTTGGCGTTAAATACCCAATCGTATTTAGCCAGCAAGCCCTCTAGCGAAGACTCCTTCAGACGAAATGTTTCTCTCAACAGTCGCCTGGCGCGATTCCTCTGAACTGCGTTGCCAATCGCTTTTCGGGATGCCGTAATGCCAAATCGGTTGTGAGAGAGCTTGTTTGGTAAGACAAATGCCGTTATCAGAGCACCGTCATAACGCTTGCCTTTACGATAGACCGCTTGGAATTCCTGGCTGCTACGCAAATAAGCAGTCATCGAGCTCCGCCTATCAGTAATGCGCAGGCGTGAGACGCCGGCGTCCTTTAGCGCGCCGCCGCTTCAGTACAAGTCTTCCGGCCTTTGATGCCATTCGTGCGCGAAACCCGTGGGTCTTCGCGCGACGGCGATTGTTAGGTTGAAAAGTTCGCTTCGCCATACAGTTAAGATTCTCCCCTAAAAAAGAAACCGTAAGACTATCCGCCCTCACACCTTCTGTCAAGAAACGGGGCGGCCTTGAATACTCAACGCGAATTCAACCAGAGCGGTGGTTGCGGCCTCTCAAATGCCCTTCGCTGATGACTTGATTGCCTTAAGCCGGCCTGCAGTTTTCTTGACTGCTGTCCTCCTCAACACTCTCTTTTATTCCATGCGTCTACCCTTCAAGGCCAGGGAATGTTTTATAACAACCCGTCCCTTGCGTCCTGTCGAGACGGTGTGTTAGTCTCCGCCTCGGCCTAACTCAACCCCTGTAAGTCGTTGATAGACATAAGCTTAAAGCTTTACTTTAAGGCTAGAGGGGGTTTTCCACAGCACTGAGGAAAACCCTGTGCATAAACGATTCTAGTCCGTTTTGTTTTCCCGCTTGCCCTCTAGGCAACAAAAACACAGCGAGCCGTTTCTCCTCACAAGCACCCGCTCCCTGCCGGCAGGGTGTAGCAGTTTTTTTTGATTTTATAGTCAAGGACCGGTGACAGTTAGTGGAAAATAATCTTTGGGACAGTGTGCTGCTGACGATCAAAACCAAACTCCAGCATGAGAGCTTTGAGACGTGGTTTCATCCAATAAAATTTGAAGGGATAGACAAGTCGCAGCGTTTGGTTCGTTTGAGGGCCCCAAACCCGGTGGTCCGAGATTGGGTCAAGGTCAACTACGCCGGCCTAATCGATCAGTCCTTCGGAGAGTTGAGCCTCACTGGCTACTCCGTCGACTGGGCGCTGCCGGATGAAAACTTTAAGGCAGCTAACGTTGCTCCGCCTCCTGCGCCTGTGGCGCCATCTTCTTCGCTTACCGAAGATTCGAGCACCGTAGTGCCTCTTACCAGCCAGCCCGGTTCTGGTGCCGCGTCAGTAGCATTGGCTCCGGCGAGGCAAGTCGCTTTTGATCCTTCGCTAAACTCGAAATACACGTTCGACAGCTTTGTGGTTGGCTCGTGCAATCAGTTCGCCCATGCGGCATCACTGGCGGTGGCAGAGGCTCCGGGTAAGACCTATAACCCGCTCTATCTTTACGGCGGCGTGGGGTTGGGCAAGACCCACCTCATGCACGCTTGCGGTCATGCCATTAAGCAGCGAAACCCTCATTTACGGCTCTCATATCTTTCTTCGGAACGCTTTATGAACGAATTGATTAACGCAATTCGTTACGACAAGACCCAAAGCTTCCGGGAAAAATACCGTTCCGTCGACGTGCTCCTCATTGACGATATCCAGTTCATGGCGGGCAAGGAACGAACGCAGGAAGAGTTTTTCCACACTTTTAACGCTCTCTACGAACAGCAGAAACAGATTGTAATTAGCTCCGACTGCCCGCCTCGAGAGATCCCAACGCTTGAAGAGCGTTTACATTCACGTTTTGAATGGGGGCTGATCGCGGACCTGGAGCCTCCGGATCTGGAAACCAAAGTGGCCATCCTCAAGCGCAAAGCTGAGACGATGGGCTTCTTGATTCCAGACGACGTCGCGCTGCTGATTGCGACCCGAGTTAAGAATAACGTTAGGGAGCTTGAGGGCTCCCTCGTACGCCTTCTCGCAATTTCATCGCTTCGAGGGATTCCTATATCCAAAGACCTTGCCAGGGACGCAATCCGGAACATCGCCAGCGACGAGGAGTCGGGCGTAATCAAGATCGATCAAATTCAAAAGACTGTAGCAGGGAATTACAAAATAAGTGTCGAGCAACTTGTTTCGAAGAGCAATGCCCGGCAGTTTTCTTTTCCGCGGCAGGTTGCGATGTATCTTTGCAAGAAGCTAACGAAACATAGTTATCCCGAGATTGGCAGGGCCTTCGGTGGCAAGCACCACACGACTGTAATCCACTCTGTTGAAAAGATTCAGTTACTCGCTTCATCCGATTCAAGTTTAAATAGACTATTGCTCGATATGTCGGAGTCGCTGCAAAAGTAAACGGGATTTCCACCGAGATTTCCTTTTCAATTGATGCAAAAAACGAGGAAACTCGTCGAATCGATTGATATCCACAAGGTGTTTGGAACTCGGCGTGTTAAAAGAATAGAATAACCGCAATTGGAAGAAGTTATTGACAGAACGTGCTTTCCAGCAGAATTAGATCCACCAGGTTGTTAGCACACGATAGTGTTCTCCCGATTGAGGTTTAGCCGGATTTCCACAAATCAACAGTCACTACTACTACTGCTGGAGATCAGTTAACTTTGGTTTAGCTAGTAACAGAAAACAGCGAGGAGTTTTTATATGGCTTCAAGTGAAGGTGCAAAGCGTAAGGAGTCGAACATGCAATTCGTCGTAAGCAAACAAAATCTTCAGAAGGAACTTAGTTACGTTCAGGGTGTCGTGGAAAAGAAAAATACGATCCCGGTTCTGTCGAACATTCTGATCGAATCTGTAGGCGAGAATAATATCCGCCTCACGGGTACGGATCTCGATGTGACGATTCGCTGCGACATGGATGCCGAAGTTTCGACTCCAGGTTCGATTTGCGTGCAGGCGCGCAAGCTTTTCGAAATCGCCAGATTGTTGCCAGACGCTCCCGTGACTTTCAAAAAGGAAGACAACGATTGGGTAACTGTCACCTGCGATAAATCCAAGTTCAAAATGGTGGGCGTAGCCAAAGATGCTTTCCCCGAAGTGCCTTCGTCGAAATCAACGCCAACGAAGTTTTCCGCTGCCATCATCAAGACTTTCATCGACCGCACAATCTTTGCTATTACTCAGGAAGAGTCACGCTACACCCTGTCCGGAGCCAAGTTCATTCTGGACGAAAACGGAGCGAAGATGGTGACAACAGATGGTCATCGCCTGGCTTACGTGGAACGAAAGGGCGTTTCGAATAACGGCAACGATGCTATAGATACATTGATTCCGCGCAAGACGCTCGCCGAGTTAACTAAGCTTACGGCCGGCTACGATGGAGAGATCAGTCTCGGGATGGATGGCAACCATATCTTCTTTGAAGTTGGTCCACGGCTTTTGATCTCGCGAATGCTTTACGGGCAGTTTCCCAACTACGATATGGTGATGCCGAAGAATAATGATAAGTCGATTCAGTTTGACGGCGCGCTGTTGAACCAGGCAATCAGGCGAGTAGCCTTAATGGCTGATGAGCGCTCCCACGCAATTCGCTTTCATCTCGGTCCGAATGAGCTAACAATCAGTTCTCAAAATGCGGAAGAAGGCGAAGCGAACGAAACTATTCAGACTGATTACAACGGCGACGAAACTGACATTGGTTTCAATGCGCAGTATTTGCAGGATTTTCTCAACGTTATCGGCGAAGGGCCGGTAGCCTTTGAATTCAAGGACGGCAACTCACAAGCCCAACTCCGGCCAGCAGAAGGCGGCGACTACGATTACAAGTACATCGTTATGCCGATGCGAATCTGATTCATGCAGCGACGCTAAAACCTATCTGATGAATAACGGCCCTACTAATCAGGAATTAGTAGGGCCGGTTCAATTTCCTCATCCATAGTCTTCATCTGTATGGACAGGCATCTTTAGAAAACCATGGAAAACCCTTACAAAGCCACTTCCTAGTGGTCCAACTATCAGAGGCTTCGAACCCAATAATTGTTGCCTACTTTTTGTTCTAGCAATATTGACTGAACCTGGCGTTTTGCTGACGTAGAAACTTTCCATAACCAAATCGTCCCGCGGTTGTTGAAAAATTTAATTGACGCGAATCGTAGTTACGCGCGCGTAGGTTTAGAGTATCCGTGGCGCCTCCGGCCTTAGTTCATATGTTAAAATCTCGCGATGTATCTCGAGTCTGTCGAAGTAAACAACTTCCGAAACCTGAGAGGAAGTATCTCCTGCGGACCGGGACTAAACATCTTTTACGGTAACAACGGCCAGGGTAAGACCAACTGGCTTGAAGCAATCCATCTCCTCTCCAGAACGAAATCCTTTCGCACACAACGTCTTCAGGAAACGATTAAATTTGGAGAAGATAGCGCCGCAGTCGCAGGTCGCGTTTCGACGGGTGAGAATCTTCAAAGAGACTTACAAGTATCTCTTCGAGAGAACACGAAGGCGTTTTCAGTTAACGGAAAGCGAGAACCGCTTGCGCGATACCTCGGGCAGCTGCAGGTGTTCGCTTTTACTGCCGACCAATTGGAAGTTGTGAGAGGCGCGGCTGAAGCGCGTCGTCACTTCATCGATCGCGGAGTCGCTTCACTACGACCCTCCTATGTGCAGATCGTTACCGACTACAACAAGGTACTAAAACAGAAAAACCGCATTCTCCAGGACGCGAATGAGCATGAATTTCGCGCGGAAGAGACCGAGAATCTATTGGCGCCGTGGAACGATCAGCTTGCCAAATTGGGAACGGAAATTCACACCGCACGGACCGACTACACATCCAGGATTAACACGGCCATAGAGCACAATCTATTCGAGCCAGCAGCGCTTCAAATTGGTTATTCCTCGACTCTTGAGGGTAAGGGAGATCTCGATAGTTACGAACCCCTTTTAAGAGAGCGTTTGCGGCTGCGGCTGCAGGCTGAAGTGGCCGCCGGCCGTTCCCTGGTGGGCCCGCACAAAGACGATTTAACTATCAATCTGGAAGGCCGGGAAATGAGGGTTTACGGAAGCTCCGGGCAGCAGCGTAGCGCATTGTTACTATTAGACTTAGCAGCGATTTCAGTGTATAATTCGTGGCATCAAACTTATCCACTTTTTCTGGTCGACGACGTTGACGCAGAACTGGATGAGAAAAGGATAAAACGTCTTTTGGAGCACCTGGAAGGCCGCACGCAAACATTCATTACTACATCGAAGAGAAGTCATCTGGACGGGTTCCTTTCAAAAGCAAACGTACAAGAGATCGTGCAGGGCGAGGCAGTGCCGACTGATTCGAGAGATAGCACTTTTTCGGCGGCCGCAGCGTCGGAATAACGTTGATTGCCAAAGCGCGATAGGTTTGCAATGAATGACGATGATAAGAGCGATTTATTGAAGAGTAATAAGGAGAAAGAATTGTCAACAGCAGGAATTACTACAGGAAAGAAAAACGCTTACGACTCGTCGTCGATAGCAGTGCTCGAAGGGCGCGAAGCTGTACGCAAGCGCCCGGCGATGTATATCGGATCGACCGGGGAGTTAGGTCTTCACCATCTTGTGTACGAAGTGGTAGACAACTCGATTGATGAAGCCCTTGCCGGTTACTGCGACACCGTGGAGGTCGCAATCCATCTTGATAACTCGATCACTGTAATCGACAACGGGCGTGGTATCCCGGTCGATGAAATGAAGAAGGAACGGAAGTCTGCGGCTGAAGTTGTTATGACCAAACTTCACGCTGGCGGAAAATTCGACTCCAACGCCTACAAGGTTTCCGGCGGTCTCCACGGCGTGGGCGTCTCCTGCGTTAATTTTCTTTCCGAGACGCTGCATCTGGAAATTTGGAGAGACGGCAAGACTTACGAACAGGATTATGTGCGCGGGATTGCGACAGCGCGTTTGGAACAGACCGGCAAGACGCGGAAACGCGGAACCAAGATCACGTTTAAACCTGACGCGCAGATCTTTGATCACACTGAATTCAGCTTCGACAAACTCTCAGAGCGCTTGCGTGAAAAGGCCTTTCTCAACAAGGGCATCCGCATAACTATTAAAGATGAGCGCGAAGCGCCGGAGCGCTCGCACGAGTTTTACTACAAGGGCGGCATCGCCGAATTCGTAAAACATTTAAATAAAAACAAGACGACACTACACGACAAACCGATCTATTTTGAGAAGGTAGACGATGCGCTATCTGTCGAAGTTGCGATTCAATATAACGACGGTTACGACGAGAAAGTCTATTCGTTCGCAAACAACATCAACACAGTTGACGGCGGCACACACCTGTCGGGGTTTCGCTCGGCGTTTACCCGGACAGTCAACGCCTATGCGCAGTCGTCGGGTCTGGCCAAGAACTTCAAAGGCTCGCTTTCCGGGGATGACGTCCGTGAAGGCCTGGTCGCGGTAATTTCAGTAAAGTTGCCGCAACCTCAGTTTGAAGGCCAGACGAAGGGCAAGTTGAATTCAGACGTGAAAGGCGCGGTTGAATCGTTTCTGAACGAACGGTTGACTGAATACCTCGAGCAGAATCCGACTGTGGCGAGAAAGATCGTGGGCAAATCTGTCGATGCTGCACGCGCGCGCGAAGCCGCCAGGAAAGCCAGGGAGATTGTGCGCAAAGGCGCTCTGGGTGGCTCAATGCTGCCCGGCAAACTTGCAGATTGTCAGGAAAAAGACCCTGCGCTTTCCGAGATCTACATCGTTGAGGGTGATTCCGCAGGGGGTTCGGCGAAGCAGGGCCGCGACCGTAAGAACCAGGCCATCCTTCCTCTCAAAGGAAAGATTCTGAACGTCGAGAAAGCACGCTTTGACAAGATGCTGGGGCACAGCGAAATCAAAGCCCTGATAACGGCCCTGGGAACCGGGATAGGCAAAGAGGATTTTGACGCCAGCAAGCTTCGCTACCACAAGATCATTCTGATGACCGACGCGGACGTCGACGGCTCGCACATCAGAACGCTGCTGCTTACTTTCTTCTACCGGCAGATGGCTGAGTTGGTCGAACTCGGCTACGTCTACATTGCGCAGCCACCGTTGTTCAAAGTAAAGCGCGGGAAGAAGGAAGAGTACATCAAAGATGAGAGCTTGATGGTCCGTTACCTAATGCGTATGGCGACGGCGGACATGACCGTCAAATCAGTGGGCGCGAATCAGGACATCGAAGGGAAAGAGTTGGCCAAGTCGTTAGAAGACCTCGTCGATTTGAAACGTTATTGCGAACGTGCGGCGCGGCGACTGGGCGGTGACGCTCGCATGCTCGATGTTTTGTTGGAGGCCTTCGCCGGCAAGAAGGGCGTACTACGAAAAACCGGAACAAATCTGCGAAAGGTTTTTCAGAGTAGTGAACTGATGGCAAAAGTTGAAGGCGTGCTCGCGAAAGCCGGCTTCGAAACCGAACTCTCCTCCGATGAAGAGCATGGGCTCTGTGAAATTGAGACCACCACGACATCCGGGCTTAATCTGAAGATCGATTGGAACTTCGCCAGTTTTGTGGAGTTTCAAAAGGCCGTCGAACTCTACATGGCTTTGGAAGACAAACTGGCGCCGCCCTTTATTACGGGGACGAATGGGACCAGCGAAGAGATTTCAACCCGTGAAGCACTTCTGGAGAGAGTGCTCAGCGCAGCAAAGAAAGACTTATCCATTCAGCGTTACAAAGGCCTTGGCGAGATGAATCCCGAGCAGCTCTGGGAAACCACGATGAATCCGGAGAAGCGGACGCTGTTGCAGGTACGGATTGACGACGCGGTTGAGACTGATGAGATGTTTACGGTTCTGATGGGGGATCAGGTCGAACCACGCAGGAAGTTTATTGAGGACAACGCACTCGACGTCCGAAACCTCGACGTGTAGCAGCTCTCGAAAAGTGCTCCGCAAACTGTAGGGGCGGCACTCCGTGGCCGCCCCGATACGCAAGGTAAAAACGGGGGTGCCCACGGAGTGACACCCCTACAGCACAGCGCACGCGCTACTGCCCCGGTTCCTCGCTAAACCTCTCCACACGAAAACGCGAAAGCTTTAAAGTTGTTCCCGGCAAAATCCCCGCTTTACTCGCAGCAATTTCAACCTGCCGAGCGACCGTGTCCACTCCCTTGATATCCGGCAAGAGCAACCCGCGCGCGTAACCTGCTTCGTCTTCGACGATAACGCCAAACACCGCCGGATCGAGGTCTTCAAAGCTTGCAGGCTCAGGTGCCGACAATATGTCTACTGAATAGACGAGATTTTGCAGCTCATCTGGTGAGACTGGAGAAAAGCGCGGATCGCGAGTAGCGGCACTGATCGCGTTCATGATTATTTCCTCCGCCAGACTTTGTTTTGAGGGTTCAATCGTGCCGATGCAGCCGCGCAAATCACCTGTGCGAGTTTTGATTGAAACGAAACAGGCGCCCGGTGCCGAGAGGGCTTCCGCTACGTCAGCTGGCGGCGACGCCTGCGCGCCTGAGGCCACGTAAGTCTCAACTGCCAGGCGCGCGAGGGCGGGCACGATGGCCGCACAGTTTTCCTTCATTAACGCACTGGAGTTCACGTTCTTCACGTGTCCTTGTGTGGCGCCAACTCGTTGGTCAGTTGGGCTACCAGATAGCCGACACCAAAGGGCGCTTCGTAATGCAAAACCTTGCACGCCGTTGGAAGATTTTGAATCGCTCCTAATCCGACCAGCATGGAACGGTAGCCACACTCCCCCGCCATTCGTCTTAAGTCCTGGTCCACATCGATTATTCGTTCAGGCGAGTTTTCCTGAAACGCTTTTACAATTTCTTCATCGAAACGATACGCTGCCGGGTTGTAACCTGCGGGGGCTTCGGGCTTCAAACGATGACTTAAATCGCCACTCGCGACGATTGCAACAGGTCGACCCAATCGATCAACAGCCGTCCTGATGGAGCCGCCAAACTTCAGATGGTCTTCGTTGGAAAGAAAGCTATATCCAATTGCGACCACGCTGCCTTGCCAGCCGTTTCGGTCAAGGAAATAAAGTGGCACGGCCGAGCCGTGGTCCAACTCGTGGTTTTCCAGGCCGACGACTTCATATCCGTCGTCGGCAGAGGTTTTGACGATCGTTTCAAGTAACTCGGTATTGAGTGGGAATTCAACTTTGGTTTGCGATGCACGAAAGTGTTTAAAGCTACCCTGCAGAGCCGGCCCTTGATAAGCAACAAACGCTTCCGGGTGGAGAGGAGCGTGCGGCGAGATTATGATCACGGTTTCCGCGCCGGTCTGGATAATGCTCCGCGTGAACTCGGCCATCGCTTCGATCGACCCGCGCACTTGCGCAATAGCATCCCCGCCGACTTCCGGAACCATAATCGGCGGATGCGGTGCTACACCCGAGAACACAATCGAACTGTGAATGTTGCCGTTTCCCATGGAGGAAGATGTCGTCAGGGTTTGTCAGGGAATGGCGGGATTTTATCACACCAATTGCTCTGGTCATTAGAAGCCATCTATCATGATCTTGATCGCAATGCGGCAGGTGTTCAGAGTACAACCTTCAGGTTGCGGCTTCCGGTCGCGCAGAGGCGCTCTTGTCGCCCCAGGACGCAAGCTAAAGCTTGTACTCTATGCACCTGTTATCGAAAGCAAATTAATGAATAGCGAAGTATTCGACGTGTTGATTGTCGGCGCCGGACCCGCGGGATCCTTCGCGGCCGAGCGGCTGGCGAAGGCCGGTGTGCGAGTGGCCCTTTTCGATGGACGGCCTAATGGGGAGCCTAAAGCGTGTGGCGGTGGCGTAACCGCGAAAGCGCTCAAGGCCTGGCCACACCTGCTCGAGGCCGTCGGTCGCACAGTCGACGAACTGGAGATGTACTCGCCTTCGGGCAAACGACTTCATCTCCAGCTTGACGAACCGTTCGCTATCTATTCGCGCATCGCGTTCGACTCTTACTTGCGTGACCGGGCTGCTCAAGCAGGCGCCCTCGTCGTCTTTGAAAAGATTTCGAACCAGGGAATCATGAAAACGGAAACGGGCTGGGTTCTGCGCAGCGTCGGAGGTCGTGAATGGTCAGGCAAGATGTTAGTCGCAGCTGACGGAGCCAACAGCGCGATCGCGAAGAAGCTTGCTGGTCCATTGGCTGCGTCCGATATGGAAGTAGCCTTCGGATATCGAGCGCCGCTGCCGAACACGGGCGACGCTCCTACAGTCATCGCTTTTCTTCCGTCATGGGTTGGTTATGCCTGGGCGTTTCCGCGGCCAGATCACATTTCGTTTGGCATCGCGACAACCCAGGAAGCGTTTGAACATAAGGCGCTTGACGAGCTGCTGTGGCGGTTTATGGTTGGTTACTACTCGCAACGCGAGGATCCGCGCGCAAAGATCTGGGCGAAATTACAAGAACCCTGTGCCGTGCGACTTAAGGAGAAACTAGGGACGACTGCCGAACGTTACGCCGCACGCATTCCTGGTCTGGCTGACGAAACCTGGGATAAACGACGCGCGTGTGGTGATGGCTGGGCGTTGCTTGGTGACGCAGCGGGCTTCGCCGACCCGGTCACTGGCGAAGGAATCTACTACGCACTGCGTTCTGCTGAACTCTTCGCTGAAACCTATCTTGAAGGACGACCAGAGCAATACGAGCGGCGCTGGCGGAAAGACTTTGGTGGTGAACTTCGACGGGCTTCACAGATGCGTCGAAGGTTCTACGGAAACTTTTGGGGCGCGCCGTTCACGGAACGAATGATTGAATTCGCCCAGGGACATCGAGGAATCAAAAGAGTCCTTGGCGATCTCGTGGCGGGTGAACAGGGTTATGTGGGTTTGAAGAAGAAACTCGCACGCAGCGCGTTGCGCCCGATTTGAACCTCTGAGAACAAGACGATCCACGAATTACACGAAACAGAGAAACTGTTGTTGCGACGCTTGGTGTGATTCGTGGATCGTCTTTTCATGTTTTAGCGTGAGCTAGGGCGCCAACCGTTGGATGATCCATGAGCCGTCCGCCTGTCTTTCGAAAAGAATTCGATCGTGCAGCCGGCCCTCGCGGTTTTGCCAGAATTCAACTAGCTCGGGTTTTAGTCGATAGCCACCCCAATGCCCCGGTCGGTCCACAGGCTGGTCGCCGTACTGCTTATCGAGCGCGCGGAATCGTTCCTCCAAAACTTTGCGGCTTTCGATTACTTCGCTTTGTGGCGAAGCAATCGCTCCTAACTGGCTCTCGCGCGGCCGCGTTTGAAAATATTCATCAGACTCGGCGCCGGAAATTCGTTCAACAATTCCTTCAACACGCACCTGTCGATCGAGTTGTGACCAATACAGAACGAGCGCCGCGCGTGGATTCTCATCCAACTCCCGCGCCTTGCGGCTGTTGTAATTCGTATAGAAAACAAAGCCGCTGTCTTCGACACCCTTGAGCAACACCATCCGCGCTGAGGGCTTCCCGTCCTTTGTTGCAGTCGCCAACGTCATTGAGTCAGGCAGGCGCGACCCGGAAGCAATCGCTTCGTTGAACCAGCGACGGAATAGAGCGACGGGATTCGCAGGGACTTTGGTCTCGTCCAGGATGTTAGACACAGGTTGTTTGTGCGTTTCAATGGTCATTCCGGGACTTCGTGTATTGCGTCACCGACGAAACCTGAGCACATCCAGGAACACCGATGGATCTGTTGGCGTGCTGAGAGTGCATTACAGAACCGAGCGCGGCAGCGCCGGATGCTAGAGTCTACTTTAGTCACAAGCGTAGTCACACGAGAAACCACTTACTACCAAGGTCGCCTTCTCGGATCCGGCGCTACCGCGCTCGGTTCTGTAGTCAAGGTTACATCACGAATCAAACGCGATACGGATTACCTAAGAAGCGACCGTGTAAGGCGCTAGCCTCGTCTTCAGTTCATCCGGAATGGGCACCGTCTCAAATGTATCGCGTCTGACTGAAGCCAGCACGAAATGCGCGTCGGCGATTAACTCATCCTCGCCCTTCCGGCGTACCTCAAAGTTTAAGTTCATCGACTTGGTTCCAAACCTTCCCACAAACACCGACACTTCCAACAAATCATCCAGACGCGCCGCCCGATGGAAGTCGCACTCCAGGTGTACTCGAGGCAGCCAAACGTCGAGCTCTTCGAACATCACGCTGTAAGGCAAGCCTACCGCACGAAACAATTCCGTCTCCGCAAACTCAAAGAAACGAATGTAAGCCCCGTAGAAGATGATTCGGGCGGCGTCAACGTCACCCCAGCGCACGCGCTCTTCGATGACGTATTTTCTTAGTGGCGACATGGAGCGATGTAACGCAAACTGTTAGTTTGCGGACCGTCGAATATAAACCAGTCTAGTCCTTGATAAACCAACAGCAAACTAATAGTTTGCTTTACGTCGGCATAGCTACGCCGGCGGCTTCCGCTACTGTTGAAATGAATTCCTGAAGCTCAACCGGCTTGGACAAATAATATTTGTAGCCTGCCGCAAGCGCACGCTCTTTATCTTCTTCCTTTGCATACGCAGTGATAGCAATCGACGGAATTGGGCGTTCGAAGCCTAGCCCGATGACCTTCTGCATCAGTTGATACCCGTCTTCACCGGGCATGGCAATATCTGAAATCAACACGTCAGGCCGCGCTCTCATGATGGCCGAAATGGCGTCTGCAGCTGATGACACTGCCGTCACGTCAGCGCTTCTTTGCGTGAGCGCCGCACTAAGCAATTCCAATGTGTCTTCATCATCGTCAACAATCAAGATGCGAACGTCAGCCAGAATCTCGGTATGTGGCGAACGCTTCGGCTCAACCTCGAGTGCCAGGTTCCCATCGTCCTTCATTTCGGAAACCAGTTTCGAGCCCGCTAGCGGCAGCTTAACTGTAAATATTGACCCAGCGCCTTCACCTTCACTCCTTACTTCGATCGTGCCTCCGTGGATCTCAATTAAGTGTCTGGCGATTGCTAGTCCCAGACCGAGGCCGCCGTGCTGTCTGGTCGATGTGCTATCTGCCTGCCGAAATCGATCAAACACGAAGGGCAAAAAAGCTGGCGAAATGCCTGATCCGGTGTCAGCGACTTCAACCTGGACCTGAGAAGCATCTTTGCGGAGTTTCACGGTCACCTCGCCGCCCGCAGGCGTAAACTTCACTGCGTTTGACAACAGGTTCCAGAAGACTTGTTGCAGCCTATTCGCATCCCCCGAAACTGCGAGGGGTTCCTGATCGAAGCTCAACTCGATCTTGATTCCTTTGGCATCGGCGGTTGGCCGGACGACGTTCACAGACCCTTCAAGCACCGACTCGAGTTCAATTGGATGAAGATCGAGCTGGAGGTTTCCGGTGATGATTCGGGAAACGTCGAGAATATCGTCGATAATCTGGGACTGCGCCTTCGCGTTACGCTTGATTGTTTCAATGGCGCGACTAGCCATTTCACTTCCCATCGGCTCACCTTCCAGCATTCGCGACCAACCGAGTATCGCGGTCAAGGGCGTGCGCAACTCATGAGACACAGTCGCCAGGAACTCGTCTTTCAACCGGTTGGATTCTTCCGCAGTCGCTCGCGCAGTGCTTTCGCGTTCCAGCAGGCCTGTGTTTTCAATTGCCACGGCGGTCAGATTTGCCGCCATCCGCATTGCGGTCACGTGCTCTGGCCGGTAGGCCGCCTTTTCGTATGACTGAACTTCGATGGTGCCCAGGATCCGGCCCATCACAGACATTGGCGCCGACAATGAAGACTGCGGGCGTAAACCATTGTCTGGTCCAACCAGAAGCGCCGGGCGCCCAATCGTTTGGGTCATGTAGTCGTTGGTGATAATTACCTGATTGGTCCTGACGGCTCGGCTGTTTGGCCCACTAGAGGTGACGGGCATCGGGGGCAGTTCTGATACATCGATGGCCCGCCCGTCAGCCCACCCGTAACAAGCCGTGCGCACGTCGCGAATCGGATCGTAAAGTGAAACGAAAAATCCATTGCACGGAACGGAAAGAAGTGTGAACTCGCGGAGGCCATCGAAGATTGCTAACAAATCTCGCGAGGTTCCCAGTGTTTGGGCCAGGCCCGCTACGCGATCCAGCAGTCGTTCATATTCCGACAACGCTCGCTGGTCTGCCTGACGCAAGGCCTCTTCCGCCAGCCGGCGGTTAGTGATGTCGCGAGCCACGCCTTGTATACCGACTGGATTGCCATTGGAGCGCGCCAGACGGCTACTGATCTCGAGCGTTACCGGGCGACCGTCTGTGGTCAGCACCTCCACTTCATAGTTAGTGCGTTCTTCACCGCCGATCTTGCGCGCTGTCATTAGCCGTGCCGTTTCGGTTGATTGAGTCGTGAGGAAATCACTCATGTTCATCTTCAGCAGCTCGGCCTGGGTATAACCAGTGAGCGACTCAACAGCCTTGTTGATCGAAGTGACATTCCCCTGTAAATCAAGTGTGAAGACAATATCGTTAGCGTTTTCAACTAACTCGCGATAGCGCTCCTCGCTCTCTTTGACAAGCTGTTCGGCTCGTTGCCGCTCTTCAAGAGTTTTTCGCAATTTTGCTTCCGACTCTCGCGTCTCCGCCTCCGAACGTTCGGCTTTTGTGCGGGCCTGCGTTTGGGAACGGGTGACAACGAAGAAGAGAAGACTGAGAAGTATCCCGGCCGGCAGAATGTAGGGAATCCAACTTCGGGTGTAAACCAAATCAAAAGCCGGCCGGCTGGAGTAAGCAATCGTCCACGGCCGGCCGGCAACAGTCAGGTTCGTGGCCGCCGAGAAACGGGCTTGATAATTGGCGGGCTCCGTACCTGCGGCAGTTGAAGAGTGCAAAAGGTTCTCCGGTGTCTCCCCGCCATCGTAGATTTTGATTTCAATGTTTTCGTAGGCTCCACTCACGATCCCCCGGAAGAAATCATCAGCACGAAAAGCGCTGAATACAAAACCCTTGAGCGCGGCTTTGCGTTCGCTTTCGTTCGTCACTGGTTGTTCTTTGTGATAAACGGGAACATAAATCACGAACCCGGGCTGCACGGCTTGAGGATCGACCCGGGTAAACAAAGTTACTCGCCCAGAGGCGGCGGGAAGACCTGTATCGCGCGCTCGATTCATCGGTTCACGCCTGGTGGGCTCTGTTGACATGTTGAAGCCAAGGCCCGCGCGATTGCGTTGGTTCTGTGGCTCCAGGTAAACGATTGCGTGACTTTCCTGCCTGTCTGATTCGGGCCACAAGCGAAAGTCCTCAACGCCTTCCCGTTTCCTTTCTGCGATGAGCGCATCTTTCTCTTCGGGCCCGACTCGCATCGAGAAGCCCATTCCCTGTACACCTGGATAGCGCTCAGCTAGACCCAGCATCATTACGAAGTTTCCGAACTCACTTCCGTTTACAGAATCGGATGCCGAGAAGAGTCCCGCGCCTGCTCGCAAGAGTGCCGTGTAGGATTCAAGTCTGCCTTCGATGCGCGCGTGGATGTCCTGCACGAGCGTTTGAAAGCGCGCGCGATCCTCGGCTTCGGCAACCTGGGCCAACCTGACGGAAACGACGATGGTGAAAACCAGGCCTGCAACGAGAACGAGATAGGGCGTGAGATGACGAGCTCGTTGTAAGAAGGACGATCTTGAAGGAGAACTAACCATTAAGCGTATTTAAACACGGCGCCACGATTTTAGGGCGGGATATTGCGATGCTGACTAATCTGTAGGGGCGTCCCTCCGTGGAAACGGGGCAGTAGCCCGACCGTCAGGGAGGGCGTGGTTGTAGCTTCGTCCCGGAGGTCAGGAAACTCGGCTGGTCCGCCTCCGCAGAAAATCTACGAGGACAAACTGAGAGAGATTGTCCGGGTTGGCAAAGTAAGCCTTGCCGTTTGTCATCGCGGTCATTTGCTTCACAAACTCGACGAGATAGAAGTCGCTCGCCAGCATGAAAGTATTAATCATGATACCGGCTTTGCGGCAGGCCTGGACTTCTTTAAACGTGGCTTCCATTACAAACGGGTCGCCGCCCATCGAGTTTTTGTAGATTTGTCTCGAACTCGCCGCTGTGGCAGTTGCAGCTTTCATTTTGTGGGCACGTCCAGTATGGAAAGCCTGGGCCCCCATGTCTACAAAACACGCTGTGGGCTTTCCGTCAGTAACCATCACGATCTGTTTCATCTCTTTGCGCTGCGATTGCAATATCCGGCGCGCGAGTCGCAAGCCTTCCGCCGTGTTGGTGTGATATGGACCAACCTGGGTGGTAGCAAGTTTTGCCAGTGGCAATTCTTCGGCCGAGTCATGAAAGAGAACAATCTTGAGAGAGTCGCCCGGATACTGAGTTCGGATCAAATGGGACAATGCCAGAGCGACTTTCTTGGCTGGCGTAAAACGATCTTCGCCGTAGAGAATCATCGAGTGTGAACAGTCGAGCATCACGACAGTCGCGCATGACGATTGGTAGTCGCATTGATGAACGTGCAAGTCGCTGTATTCGAGATTTAGTGGAACGGTGAGGCCTTCGCGTTGAATTGCGCTTAGCAAAGTAGTGTTCACGTCGAGGTTGATTGTGTCGCCAAACTCATAGCGCTTACTGGCGGCGGCGGCTTCGACGCCGGTGGAAAGGTGAGACGTTTCATGACGGCCCACGGCACTCTTACCCAGACTCCCGAGCAGGCTCCGAAGCGTTTTGTAACCCAGAAAGTCGAGTCCTTTTTCGGTGACTTCAAACTTGACGTTGCGAGGCAAAGGTTCGGAAATTTCTGGACTACCCTGACCCTGCGGTTGTCGTTGTTGCTGGGCAGGTTCTTCTTTGAGTGTTAGGTAACCTTCTTCAACCAGACGCTCGATTAATTGGTTGAGCATCTCCTCGAGCAACGAACCTTTGAACTTACCTTCGTTGTCATCAAGCATTTCCTGAGCTTGCCGCTCGTCCAGCAGACCCTGGTCCATCATTGCCTGCAAGAGCGCGCGCCTCAGAGCGTCGAGAGATGTGTCTTGAGGGCGTCGTTGGCGGGTCCAGTAATAATCGTCGTCGTAGCCCGAGTCGAGCAGGGAATCAGACAAGCCCTCCATCAGGTCACCGAGATTTATGCCGGAGACGTCGAGACCCTTGAACTTTGAATAGCGGGTGAACTTCATTAGGTTACTTAGCCGCGGATGAACGCGGATAAACGCGAATCAGCAGAGTTTTTGCTCTCTAGATAGGAGCGTGCTCAATAAGCCCGTGGGCTGTCTTTGGTTCTTGCGAACATTATCGTACGCCATTCGTTTGAATTCCGGTTTAAGCCCAAAGCTGAATAGCAGGCCAACTTCGATCTCAGTCGCGCGAAGATAGTTCAGAAGTTGAGCTTCGTGTGCCGGGTGAAGTGATCGACCAGCTTTAATCTCAAGGAGCACACATTTTTCAACCAGCACGTCAGCTGTAAAGTCACCAACTTGTTTTCCACGAAACCAGACCGGTACCTCAATCTGTCTAAGAACGGCCACCCCTTTCGCAGTGAGGGCTATTTCAAACGCCTTCTCGTACACTGACTCAAGAAAACCATGACCCAGCTCGTTATAGACTTCATAGAAGACACCGATAATCTTCTCAGTCAATTCTCGATGCTTTAGAACGCCTTCATTCACGTGAGGGCCTCCGTTCCGCTTTAATGTTTCTTTCTTTTTTCAGATTCGCGTCATTCCGCGTTTATCCGCGGCTAATTAACTATATTTCCCGGTTTCAGTGAGGTCGTCGTAGATCATTCCGCGGCGATCTTTTCGGGCCTTTGTTACCGCCGTGTAGCCGCCTTCCTCGTTGCGGCTGATTTTGTTTTGCGCGAATAGCCCCTCGAGCACAAACTCGCAAGCAGCAACAACGTTCGCCCGGTCAGCCCTCTTGAAGTCGAAAGGGATTAGCGAGCTGTCAATCAACTCCGGCACCGCATCCAGCAGCGCCACGCACTCCTTTGCCGATGCCGTGTCCGCAAGACGCAGATTATTTCCCTGATCAAACCACTGCACCGTCTGCGCGAAATCGATGCCCACAAAATAGCCTTCGAAAACTTCGCCGGACGCGCGCTTAATCAGATCTTTGGCAATTCGATTTGCCCCAATCTGCTCGCCTTCGTACTCCAGTTCCATCTTCCCGGTCATCGACGGAATCGCGGCGTAGATGTCGGAAATGCGCGGCACAATCTCTTCTTCCTCGGTCAATAGAGCGCGCCGTTCGGCGTTTGAGATCACCGACTCGATCACAGTAATCGGCAGGCGCTGAGAAACGCCAGAATGCTTGTCGACACGACTGTCGTCGCGCGCTTCAAAAGCAATTTGTTCGACCACTTCACGAATAAACTCGGGAATATGTAAACGATCCTTCAATCCGTCACGGGCGACCCATGCTTCCTGTCGAGTGATTTCAACAGCGGTTTGAACCTCCGCCGGATAGTGAGTCGTGATCTCGGAACCGATGCGATCTTTCAACGGCGTGATGATCTTTCCCCGCGCGGTGTAGTCCTCAGGATTGGCGGAGAAGATCAGCATCACATCGAGCGGCAGGCGTACCGGGTAACCCTTAATCTGCACATCCCCTTCCTGCATGATGTTGAAGAGTCCAACCTGAATCTTGCCCGCGAGATCGGGCAGTTCGTTAATTGCAAAGATGCCGCGATTCGCGCGCGGCAGCAGACCGTAGTGAATAGTCAGCTCATCGCTGAGCAAATGGCCGCCCTTGGCTGCTTTGATTGGATCGACGTCACCAATGATGTCGGCGATAGTAACGTCAGGGGTCGCCAGCTTTTCTACAAAACGAGAGTCGCGATTGATCCATGCGATCGGAGTTTCGTCGCCGTTAAGACTAACTGTTTGCCGGCCATAAGCTGAGATCGGATTTAGCGGATCGTCGTTCACCTCGGAGCCTTCGATGACTGGAATCTGTTCGTCGAGAAGCTCTGTGAGCTGGCGAATAATGCGACTCTTGGCTTGCCCGCGAAGTCCCAGCAGAATTGTGTTGTGCCTGGCGAGGATTGCATTCACAAGTTGAGGCACAACGGTTTCGTCGTAGCCTATGATGCCTGGGAAAAGTCGTTCGCCGCTCTTCAGTTTGTTGATTAAATTAGCGCGCAGCTCGTCTTTTACGGAGACGGTTTTGTAGCCGCCCGACCGTAACTCACCTAACGTCCTTGCTCGTTCCATAGTTGTCCTCGAGTTGTAAGAGCTTTACGGAAAGTTTAACCGCAAAGGGAATAAAGTACGAACGGAGGGTTACTGAAACCGGGTGGGGTCTTAAAACGTGGTGATAGGGCTGTATCGGTTGTGAGGCTTCAGGTTGAAGAATGAACTGGTGTGTGCTCTCAGATAGGGAAGGAGGGCTGCCCCCGCTCTTCCGTTGATACCTGGTTCTCTTGAGAATCCAACCGGCACCTCCGGATACATCTTGGTTGAGTACTTCGCGCTCTATGTTTTGAGATTGTGGTGGCGGCAGGAAGAGTGGGGGCAAGCCCTCCCTCCAAACCTGAGAGCACGCGAGCGTAGCCCAAATTTCAGAGCCTGCGATGGTTCCCAAGGCTCTTCAGACACTCGGTTGGGGGTTGGATTGGTACACCCCCTCGAGGTCTTGCGAGACCAACCCATCCGCTTCGAGTTTCTCGAGGTGGGCCATTACCGCACGTTCGGCCATCGCGTGAGCCTTCGGCGAAACGTCTGTGTAAACGCGCGCGACGATTTCCTTTGGCGTGGTCGCGCCCTCGCTAACGGCCTCAATTATGTTTCGTTCACGCTCCAGACGGTGTGAAATGTATTCGTCGAGTTTCGCGTAAGGGTTGCCGATTGCCGGCCCGTGGCCGCCGAATATCACTGACAGACTCGGCAGTGTACGCATGCGCTCAAGCGAATCGAGATAGTCGCGCATGTTTCCTTCAGGCGGATCGATGAGAACCGATCCAAGACCCACGATGTTGTCGCCGGAGATGAGCGTGCCGGTTCGTCCTTCGTAAAAGCAGAGATGGCCGCGTGCGTGGCCCGGCGTATGCATCGCGCGCAGCTTGATGTTCGGCGTGCCCGTTAAATCGACAACCTCGCCATCCTCAACAAAACGATCGACACGGATGTCTCCTAAGCCTTCAGCTGTCATTCGATGCGCCGCAACTTTAGTTTGCTGACCATAGCGACCTTCAAGATAATTTCTCAGCGCATTAACTCCGCCGATGTGATCCGGATGAACATGAGTCAGCACAATCTCTCGCACGGTTCTGCCTTCGGCAATCAAATCATCGACAGCCTCGACCAGAGCCTGCTGCTCATCTTCATAAGGTGAACCGGGATCGATGATCAGCAACTCGTCCGACGTATAAACCAGGTAACAGTTCGTGTGGGTGGCCGGCGGTTTCGTTGGTGTACGAACAGGGAAGCAGATGTAATTAGGGCGAAACTCAATGCGCCTCACAGGCTCGCCATGAGCATTGGGTACAGACAAGAATCGCTCTACCAGGCTCTCATTGAGACCTTCGGACAAAGACTTCAGTGCGTGGACTGCAGGGGGTACCGCAAGGATCTCCGAGCGCCGCCATTTTCCAAGCGCCACGCTCGCGGCTATCCATTCGCCGCTCTCAAGCTCGGCATCGGCCTCAATGCGTGGCTGTTGTTTTGGAGGCGCGTTAACCAGAAAGAACCAGGTGTCGAAGCGGCGGGCACTAAATGGCGGCGTCACCCAACGGCCGACAAAAGTGAAATCGTTCGCGTCCAGATTAAGGTTGTAGTGGGTGAGCAGTGCCGGCCAGGTCATTCGACCGGATTGCAGATCATCGCGCAGCGAGGCCCGCTGGCCCTGCGTCAAGGCGTCACCGCCGCGCGCCACCAGGACCTGCGTTTCTTCAAACAACTCTCGCGCGGCACAAGTGATCGCAGTCCGCGTACCGGCGTCTTCGCAATTCTTAACCGGCGCCTCTGCGTCAGATTCATCAAACTGCCCGCCGGGAAAGGCATGATACCCGCCAAGAAATGCCAGCTTCGTGCTGCGCTTAACCAGAAAGACTTCCGGTTCGCAAGGATCCGTTTGGTGTCGAAGAAGAATGACCGCAGCAGCGTCTCTAATACTCACGACCAGCGAAACCTTTCGCCATCGCCGGGTCCCCACGGATTGCCGCGCATGTGATAGCCGCCTTCTTCCCAGAAGCCGGCCTCATCGTGTTCGAGAAAGCGGACCCCTTTGATCCACTTCGCGGATTTCCAGGCGTAGAGTTGAGGAATGATCAAACGGACCGGGCCGCCGTGCTCTGGTGGTATCGGCGCCCCGTCATGCGACCAGGCGAAGAGCGAATCTTCTTTGAGAAAATATTCGATGGGAACGTTGGTGGTCCAACCATGATCGTAGGCTTCGGCGACGACAAACTTCGCCTCAGGTTTTACACCAGACAGTCTCGCCACCGCGCGCGCGGGAACGCCGCCCCATACGTTATCGAGTCGCGACCAGCGTGTGACGCAATGAAAATCCGCATAAACCTTCACGGCGGGCAACTGCATAAACTCATCGAGTGACCACTGCTGCGGATGCTCGACAAGTCCATCGACTGCAAACGTCCAGGTTGCGAGGTCAACTTCAGGCGTGCCATGCGCATCCAGAACGGGCCACTTTTTTGTACGAGATTGTCCTGGCGGGACGCGATTCGCCCTGCGCGTGTCGGGGCTAATGATGATCTCCGGATCCGAGATCTCTTCAGGCGCTCTGGGGTCGGTGGTTTGATATTTCGGATCGCTGAACAAACTTCCCAGAAAACTCATGCAACAATTTCTCTCAACGCTTGATGCGGTAAAGCAAAGTAATAAACGTCGAGACTTTCTCGCCGTCTTTCTCCGCGGGTGTGAACCTAATCTTTCGGGCCGCTTCTACCGCTTTGGCTTGTACGCTATCTGAAGGCCCGCTCTTGACCTGGATGTCTGTTACTTCACCCGAGCCGCATAAGATCGCGCTCAGGGTAATCACTTGGTCTGCATATTTACGACGATCGGCCTTGTCATAATCCGGTTCGGGCTTGGCCAAAATTTTGGCCTTCCGATCCATTGCCTTGCCGGAATAGGTTGGGGCCGTACACTCCCGAGCGGCGGACGGCTGTCCCGCTTGCTGCGCATTCACCGGCGCGCAGAGCAGCACTACGATTACAAGAACGATGTACGCTGGTAACACTCTGGTATTCATTTAGGCTTAGATTTACTTTTTGGCGTTCCGTTCCGCGAGGGCCATCAACTCTTCCGGCATCCACTTGCCCACAGCCTTCCGGGTTGACTCTTCTATCCCCACAGTCCGGTCGTGCCATTTGTCCCGATCGCCCTCGGGCCCACGCTGGCTTTCATAGTTTTCCGTCTGCTCCAGGCTCAACAGAATTCCATCAACTACTTCCTTCCAATCCTGAAACTGAATACCACGACGCACGATGGGCAGCCCGGCCGACCAGTCTTCCTCGGGCGCGCGCGCATCCTGCTCAGGTATTGTCAGGTTATGAAGCGACGGGAAAGGTTTGCCGGTATATTCCGTGACCAGCAAGTCTTTTATCTCTTTGTAGGTAACGCTCGGGCGGTCTCGCCTCAACTCCTGTGCGCGGCGAAAAATGTCAGCAACGGATATCTGTTCGTTGGCCATAAAACTCCCGAGAAACTTCGCATTCGATTGTCGTGTTTACGCCAATACCTTACACGCGGAAAGGGCTGGCAGACAACCCGGACGCCCTGCCATCAGGTCGTACACTAGAGGCATTGGACAACCTTCAGGTTGCGTCTTCGTTAGGACGGTGCTTCGCCTCTATCGAAACCGCAACCTGAAGGTTGTACTCTATACGCCTGTAGTCGTAAGCGACTCATAACCCACGCCTAAGTGGCACCGATTGAATTCGCGCCGGAATAAAGTAAACTGCGGGCTATGCCGGAATCGCTGATCTCGCCTGATTCAATCCAGGACCAGAAACAAACTGTTCCAGGTTGCCACATTTGTCGCCGGGTCAACGAGCCACAGGTTCCTTTGTCGGGCCTTCCCGATGATCTTGCTAGTTTTCTCAAAGGAAACGCTCAAGTCGCCGGCGAGCTGGTAAACGTCTGTGGCGGATGCATCGAGATCTTCAGCCGCGCGAAAGCCCAGGTCGATTCCCATCATCTTGTTTTTGAACAAACCGATCATGTTCTGCCAACCCCCTTGAGGATGAACGCCGACGAGCGTTTCACCGGCCACGGAGTGACTATCGCCTTTCTCGACTCAGGATTTTATGCGCACGAGGATCTTACCAATCCGGAAAGCAGAATCGTCGCTTACCACAGCATCTTTGACGCTGAGGATGATCGCACGTCGCTGGAAACAACCGACGTGGCCAGTTGGCATGGAATGATGACGTCGGTTGTGGCTGCCGGCAATGGACACTTATCCGATGGTTTCTATCGTGGCATAGCGCCTGACGCCAAAGTGGTGCTCGTGAAGATTGGGCGCACCGGGCATATTCCAGACGAGAACATTCAGAAGGGTTTGGAGTGGGTGATCGCCAACCGGGAAAAACACAATATCCGCATCGTCAATATTTCCGCTGGAGGAGACTTTGAGCAGTCTTACTTGAACAGCGATTTATGCGAAACGGTTGAGCGGGCGGTGAAGGAAGGACTAGTTGTCGTTTGTGCGGTTGGAAATGCCGGCATGTCTCCCGGACATCCAGTGCTGCCGCCGGCCTGTTCGCCCTCGGCGATTTCTGTAGGCGGACTCGACGATCAGAACTCGCCCGATCGCGCCAAGCGTGGCATGTACAGATCGTCATATGGACCAACGATCGACGGTTTGCAAAAACCGGAAATCATCGCCCCAGGCATCTGGGTCGCAGCTCCGATTCTTCCGTTTACGCCCACGGCCGATCAGGCCGAACTTTACGCTAGTCTGGACGCAGCCGCGGATGATGAGTTGCCCGCGATTATCGAATCAAACACCGGCGTCGACAAAGACTTTGATGAAGCCCGCGACCTGCCGGTTCCATTGCTCCGGCAGTTGATTACGATCAAGCTGCGCGAAGGCAATGTCATTAGCCAACACTACAAATACGTTGATGGAACCTCTTTCGCGGCGCCTATCGTGGCCTCAATTGTGGCGGCGATGCTGGAGGCCAATCCGAAGCTGTCTCCGCAGCAGGTAAAAAGAATTTTGATTGGAACGGCAGAACGGGTCACCGGGATCGACTCTGATCGACAAGGTTGGGGTGTGGTAGTTCCCCGACTGGCGGTGGAAGTTGCATGCAAGTATGGCCAATGACGAGCAACTCAGCGCGACTCAAGCCAGCCAGTAGACACTCGTGTGAGTGGTATGCAACAATTCCACACCCCAAAAGACAATTTAAGAAGTTTCGAGAGGAGTGTTAAAGCAAAAATGTCTGAGAACGAAAGCGCCCAAACCGAAGGCGCAGCTAACGCGAGTGAGAATCCAGATCCAGCCCCTGAGGTGGCGGCCGAGGATATCTCTTATCATGCAGTCGAGAAAGACGGAGTGGTTACGGCAATCTGGGAGATGCAGGGTCGCAAGCATATGAGGACCATCGATCCTCGATCCAGACAAGGACAGGATATCCTTCGCCTGTACACGACCGAGCATCATGATGATGTTCCTGCGGCGGACGCAGCCTCAACCGCCTGACTGCGTTCTGATCTGCCCTCGATAGTCCGGACTGTGCAGCCAATTGAATTAAAATCCAATTATTTGAACACCAGAACCGTATCTGACCTCCGGTAGACCTTCCAGCCATCTATTAATTCCCCAAAACATTTGTTAACGCCGCAGGACATCTCACCGCTGTTCAGTTGGAATATTAGTTGCATCCTAAAAATGCAATAGATAAGAACACGCCGGGTAGCACCATCGTTTCGCTGCAACAAATCTTAGTTTTTCCTAGTTGGCTCACAAAGGAGAGACCCTATGTTCAAAGCGACCAAGTCCCTGCTGCTTTTGATCGCCTGTTTCGCCTGCCTCTCAATTCCAGTCCTGGCCCAGACAACCGGTTCCCTATCCGGCCAGGTAAAGGACGAGAAGGGCGCTGTCCTGCCGAACGCAACCGTCACATTGAGAAATGTCGGCACCAACCAGTCTCGAACGGTGCAGACAGACGACGACGGTCGCTACCGTTTCTCTAACGTGCCGGTGGGTGAATATGAAGTTTCTGTCGAAGCTGGTGGCTTCGCCAAACTGATCCAGACCGGCGTCAGTCTCCTGCTGAATCAGGACGCAGTCGTAGACGTGGGGATGAAACTTAGGGGCGTTCAAGAGGTAGTGACGGTGGTAGAGAATGCGTCATTGCTTAATACCACCACCGCCGAGGTTGGAACCCGCTTCGATGCGCGACGGCTTACGGATCTCCCGGTATCCACCAATCGCAATGTGTACAACCTTGCGCTCTCCGCGCCGGGCGTCAGTCAGCTTGGGCCAAACCAGGTGGGCTTCGCAGCGGGTATCAACTACTCGTCCAACGGCGGCCGCGTTCGTTCAAACAATTTCATGATCGACGGGCAGGACAACAACGACTTTGGCGTAGCGGGCGCTTCCATTCCGCTAAACAATCCTGACGTGATTCAGGAAGTGAGGTTGGTAACAAACCAGTTCACGGCAGAGTTTGGCCGTAATTCCAGCTCGGTCTTTAACGCGATCACCAAGCGTGGTGGAAACAGTTTTCATGGTTCGGGGTTCTGGTTCCATAACAGCAACCCACTGAATGCCTGCAGCAACGTCGATAAGAACCTGGGTTTCTGCAACAAAGCCGCTACGAATCCTTCGAACCGGCACGCTCCGTTCCGCGTCGAGAATCAGGCGGGTGGAACAGTCGGCGGCCCAGTGGTGAAAGATAAGCTCTTCTTCTTCAGTTCGGTCCAACGTTGGTGGGACCGGCAACTTGGCGCAGGTATCACTATCGTGGGTGTGCCGACTGAAGCGGGCCGCGCGATTCTGCAAGCTCAGGCCGGCGGCCGTCCGCAAGTGGCTGCGCTGTTAAGTTTCCTCCCCGCCGCGCAAACTGCCGCCTCCGGGTCAGCCACATTCAACATCGGCGCCAACCAGTTTACGGTTCCAACCGGTTCGCTAACCGGCAGTACGAGCTTTGTATTCAATGACTGGCAAACGTCCCATCGCATGGACTACAACTTCAATTCGGATCATCAGATTTTTGGTCGTTACATCTACCAGGATTCCGACACGGTTGGGACCGGCCAAGCGAGCCCTCCGGGAAACACCCAAAACAACATCTCCCGTACCCAGGGATTGAACATCACACTTGCCAGCGTTTTGGGTCCAACCTGGGTAAATGAAGCACGATTTGCCTGGTTGCGTAGTGCGGGAGCGACCACCTCGAATAATCCCGACTCAGAAACGATTCCGTCGATCGAAATCAACCAGCTGGGCTTGCAAGGTTTCAATGCGGCGGCCAGCCGGACTGCAATCGGTCTCGGCGTTAATTTGCCACAGTTCTCATTCCGAACCACGTGGCAGTACCAGGACAATCTGTCTCACACAGCCGGCAACCACGGCTTAAAGTTTGGGTTTGATATCCATCGTAGCCAGTTGGAACAGCTATTCAAACCTACAACGCGAGGGCGGCTGGTCTATACAACGCTGAATCGCTTTGTGAATGACGTGGCCCAAGTCGCTGCTATCAACAAAGACTTAACGGGCGTTGCGCAAATCCTGAACCTCGACTGGCATGACTTCTATTTTTACGGCCAGGATGAATGGAAGATTAGGCCAAACTTCTCGCTGACTTATGGACTGAGATGGGAACTGCCCGGACAGCCAATCGGGGACTTGGTCGATTTCAACGCCCCGATCGTGGCTGCGGCCAACGGTGACCCGCGATTCATCGTGGGGCCGATTCCCTCACGAGATAAGAAAAATTTTCAGCCGCGAATTGGATTCAATTGGAATCCACGTACCTCCAGCGACAGCATGTTGGGCTTCCTGACCGGTGGCGATAAGCTCGTAGTTCGTGGAGGTTTCTCACGTACACATGACTACACATTCACGAATATCGCATTGAACATCTGGAGCTCCTTCCCGTTTGTGGCTGCTGCGACATTCCCAACAGCGGCGGTCACCCTGCCCGGTGAAACCGGATCGGCGGCAGGAGCGCTAGGAACTGTCAACGCTTTCGCCAGCCTGCCAAATCCTTCCATCGATCCGAAAACATTCGCGCGCACTGTCGTTTCCGACGACTTCCATGCGCCGCGTTACGACTCGTTTAGTTTTGAGATGCAGCGTGAAATAGGCCGCGACACAGTGCTTCGCTGGGGCTATGTGGGCTCGAAGGGCAGCGACCTGTTTCAGACCATCGATGGCAACCCACGACGGCTCAACGCAGTTGGCTGTAATCCGTTCGTCACCGTCGCGACTGATAGCTGCCGCGTCGATCCGACGCGGTCGACAATTCGTTTACGCACCAACTCAGCTTCATCGATCTATCACTCGATGCAGGTGAGCATGGAGAAACGCCTTAGCAGAGGTTTCAGCGCTGGTCTGCATTACACATGGAGCTCGTTTATCGACGAGGCGTCTGAAATCTTCAATCCGTCGCCCGGCGAGATAGCCGTTCCACAAGACTCGTATAACCCGGCTGGCGATCGTGCACGCTCTACCTTCGACCGTCCGCATCGCGTTGCCGGAAACTTCGTTTACGAGTTGCCATGGTATCGCGAGCAGCGCGGACTGATAGGCCACTTGCTCGGTGGCTGGCAAATCAACTCGGCCTTCTCGCTGCAGAGCGGTGCGCCCTTTACTCCTTTGAACGGATCGGATCCAACCGGAACCTTGAGTGGTATTGACGGTCTGGTGGGGAATGCGATTCGTCCGAATTCGCTCTTGCCGGTAACTGGCATGTCGGTCGAGGAGTTGTTCAGGATCCGCGGCACAGTCACCGCGGCTAACGGAAACGCGATATTCCAGACACTGAGGACTGGACAGCGTGTTGGAAGCGCTGGTCGAAACATTCTCCGCGCCGACGGCATCAACAACATCGACCTTGGCATCCTCAAGTCGACCCGACTCGGTGAGAACCAAAAACTGCAGTTGCGGGCCGACTTCTATAACTTCACAAACTCGAGAGACTTCGGAATCCCGCAAGCAACGGTCACAAATGCCGGGTTCCTTAATCAATGGGGCACAAACGGCGGTAACCGCCGCGTAATCGTGGCCCTGCGTTATGTGTTTTAGATTTCCGAAATGACCTGCGGCGAGGGCTGCCGGCGTTTAGGAATCCCTTAAATCAGATCGGGGCTGAGATTTCCTTCAGCCCCGATTTGACTTTGAACAGCTGTCGCGAAAAACTTTCCTTCAATAGTTAGCCAGTACTATATTTGAACAGCACCTTGTTCTTGTCAGCACCGCTGGGTAAGCGGGTGGGTATAATCGACAACATTACCCGCCTACCCCGTGCGCTGATACAAAGCCCCCTCGATACCTGGTAGTTGAGAAGCCGGAGCTGAGTTATGAAGATCGTCGTTTTAATGCTTTGGGTAGCGTGTGGTGGCATCTCAGCGAGCGCGCAGTCTGGGCCTGGTTCGACTGATTCCCCCAGCCTGGCAGTCGTCAAGTTTAGCTGGACCAAGGAGCGAATTAACTGGCAACAGGATCCGTTCAGCGGCCCGATTGAGAACTTCGACGAAATGCGTGTGAGAGCGAGGAACGAGAAGCGAATTGCGGACGCCAAGCGCGGGGGCAGTGGAGCGGAAGTCAGTAGAGCTGAAAAAGATGCGCGTACTGATGCCGTACTCACGGCCCAGATACATAAGAATAAACCGGGTCGTTACCAGTTCTTATACCGCGTCCACGTTCGAAACAGCGGAGATAAAACGATTAAGAGTGTTGACTGGGATTACGTGTTCTTCGATGTCAATAATCAAAACGAGATGGGCAGGAGACAGTTTCGCAGTGAGGAAAAAATCGCGCCGGGGAAGGCCAAAGAGCTGAAGTTTTTTATTACGACTCCTCCAACTAAAACCGTGAGCATCCACTCGCTCGACAAGAATGAACGCACAAATCTTGGTGAGGCAGTGGTGATAGTGCGAGTTGAGTACTCAGACGGCTCCATTTGGCAACTTCGTTAACCCCTCGTTAGTAGCGCAAACAATTAATTTCCTTCGACGATCAACTATGTCCTCAACTGAACTAAAGCTACGAGCGGCAACAGCAGAAGAAGCGGAAACTCTCACGAAGATTGCACACGACGCCAAGCGTCATTGGGGCTACCCGGAACGTTGGATAAACCATTGGCAGGCCGAGCTCACGATCTCGCCTGACTATCTGGCCCACAATCACGTGGTTGTCGCTGAAAGCAATGACCAAATCGTAGGCTTCTATTCCTTAGTGAATCGCAAAGACAAAGCCGAACTGGATCACATGTGGGTGGCGCCGGAACACCTGGGCATGGGAGTAGGGAAAGAACTGTTTATTCACGCGATGCAGCAGGCAGCTGGGCGTAACATTTCGGAGGTCGAGATTCTGTCTGATCCCAATGCTGAAGGGTTCTACACCAAAATGGGTGCGTATCGAATTGGGGAAACAGTCTCGGAGATCGATGGCCAACCGCGTTCGCTCCCGTTGATGAGCGTCAAGCCTAATTCGTAAGGCGGTCTCCTTACAAAACCCCGACGCGTCGGGGTAGCGCCGGATGGTAGAGATAACTTGCATTGCGATCTCCCGATGAATTCTCGTCTCTCCTGGACGTTATCATCGAAGCGAAGTTACCTCTAATATTCCGGCGCTACCCCGACGCGTCGGGGTTTTGTAATGGATTTAATTGATATCCCATTACCTGATTCGCTTCTCGTCGCGCTCCATCTTCTGGCGCACGTTCTTGGCCAGGTGCTCCGCGGTGCTCTTGTTCCCATTTAAAGAGTTCACCTTGTAAGACGCTACCGCATAGGCAACTACGCCAGTTCTCAAATTCACCAATTGAAAGCTCGCTTCCGATTCGGGGAGACCGCTGCCAAAAATAACTTTGGCCCAGCCGGCCTTTTCAGACTCCGCATATCCATTGATCTCGAAATCAGCCTGCGACCTGTCTGTCACTACCAATAAATTCACGCGTTTCTTCTGAAAGGCCGCTACCAGGTTGTTCTCAAAACCGGGCATTCCATTGATGCCGGCAACGTAAACGCGAGAACCGGCAGGGATGTAGGTTGGATCGGTTACCTTTCTTACGACGGCCTGGTTCATCGGAAGCGACGCGTTGATCATTCGCGAACGATCCTGCGCTGAAGCGAAACTCAGGCAAACCAAGAGAAAGCAAACCAACATTGTCAGGGTTCGGGTGTACATCTTTTCTCCTTCGTGGGTTATTCAAAAGTCCAAAACTGGCCCGGGCGTCTCTTTGGAGTGCGGCGGCCCGGCGCCGCTTTGGTCTGCGTCGGCCTGGCGCTGCTTCTGTCCCGCAGCCAAAGGTCGAGATTTCTGCGATTGGACCAAAGCGCCGACAAGGCGGCGCACTCCAGGGAGACGCCCTCGCCGGTTTCGCTACTTTGGATCCCTGCTCTTCTGAACCTGTCGTTCGACCGGTTCGGATTGCGGAGGTGGATCGCTCCGTGGCGGTGGATCATTCCGCGGCGGTGGATCGTCCCGTGGCGGAGGTGGATCATTCCGCGGAGGAGGATCACTTCGCGGCGGCGGGTCGTTCCGTGGTGGCGGATCGTTCCGCGGTGGCGGTTCACTACGCTGCGGTTGCTCCTGTCGCTGCGGAGGATCGGGACGTGCCGGCTGAGGCTCGCTTCGTCGTTCCGAGGGCTCCCTATGCGGAGAAGCTTCTTCGCTTCGATCACGCCGCTCGCGAATTTCTCTGTTCTCAGGCGGCGCTGGCCTCTCCGAGCGTTCCCTGTTTTCGGGCGGCGTAACTCGCTCGGGCCGCTCGGAACGAGCGGGACGATTTTCAGGAACCACTGGATCGACTGCAGGTTTATTAGGAACCTTCACAGGCTGTTCCCGATGTCGTTCGGGCTCGATGGCTGGAGCCGGAATCGAAAGTGGCACACTCTCGCGAGGAACAGTGCGAAGCGGTCGTGGCCGCACGTCATTCAGCGGTGTGCGGTCAGCGTCGCGATCAATATCGCGGCCGCCGTCACTTGTCTGATCTATTGTTCTGGACGGGCGTGAAGGCCTGACCACTACTCCGGTCGGTCTTGTTTCAGCTGGCCCAACACCGCCCGTAGTAACCGGAAGGTCGGGTCGCTGTTCGCGTCCGTTCCAAACGCGCGAACGCCGCAATTCTCGATCAAGCGGAACGCCTGGACTTCGATCCGCAGCGCCGGTCCGTCTGTCAGGCCAGTTGCCGCGTGGTCTATCTGCGCGGGCCACAGTGCCCGGCCGATCGTCGCCGCCTCTTCGCGGCCTGATCGGGATCTCACCCACAGGTCGAGTCTCCACCACTCGACGTCGCCAACGCTCATCTCCGCCACGCGGTCGGGGATTGTCATGTCCGAAGTGTCTTCGGTCAATGGCCGTCACTCCGCGCCAGCGATCGCGCCAGCGCCGATCGTCGTGGTCCCGCCGGTCTCGGTCCCGATGATGATAGTTACGAGAACGTGGATCGCGATGATGATAGGAGAGCGGATACCAACAGATCTGATCACCGAAATTGATGTCGATTACAAAGGCAACTAAAGCCGGCCGCCACCAGCTGCGCTTGCGATGGTATTGGCTTCGCGGGGTCCAGGCCCAGTAGTTGTTGTGATAGACCCATCGACCGTAGTGATAAGGCGCCCAACCCCACGGTTCATGACCTACCCACGTCCAGCCGTAAGGGGGACGCCAGGTCCATTGCCCATACCGGTAAGGGACCCAATCGTTGTAAGCAGCAATTGAGGTTGCGTATGGTCTCCAGACCCATCCATATTCACTGGTGTCGGACCATGTGCCATATGCCTCCAGGTCTTCCGCACCCCAAACGTCGTTGTCGTAATATTTTTCATGGTAACGTAAGCGTTGGGCCAGGAAACCTTCACGCTCAAGGATCCAATCGTCCAGAGTATCCTGCCTGTTTGCCACTAACACTTCCCACTCGCCTGCATCCGGTCCATCGTTAATCAGTTCGGCGGTGCGGCCGTCGCGCAATGCAAACCCGGATTTCTGCGAATAGATTCGTGCTCGTCCGCCGTCGCGGGCTGTCAGTCGTACCTGGCCGTCCTTGCCCACGTCGATGCGGTATAGTCCGGTTTTTTCCGCGGTCAAAGTCGTATTCGGCGCGTCTACTTCAAAAGATTCTTTACTAACATCAAGGCGGGCCAGCCGGATCGAAGCGGTTCCTTCGACCACGCTCAACGCGATGCCTTCATCACGCAACGTGACAATTCTCAGGATCGTGTTCGGGCCCAGGCGAACGAAGTTACGCGCGTCTATCTGAATTTCCACACGCGAGTCAGCGGCCGTGGAAAGCATGTCGCCTTCAACAAGGGGGTAGTTGAGCCGTGCGCGTTCCGTTTCGGTCTCACCGTTGGGCTTAAGACTCACTTCGCCAGTGAGTAGACTGATACGGACAACGCGTGCCTTGACGTCATACTCTTCCGGCTCGTCGCTCTCATCGTCGCTGGCGCGCGCGACTGTCGTGCAAGTTAAGAAAGTCAGCAGGAGAAGAAGAAAGGCGGCATAGAAAGGTCGGGTAGAACGCATAACAACGCTCCTTATTCAATTGTTGGAACCCTTGTAAGACGGTGTCCGTGACCGGCGCGTTAACTGAGGCGGGCTACCAGCTGCGCAGGTACAACAGCGTCGCGGTCTGTCATCTTTTTCAAACGGGAAAGATTACTGCGAAACGATTGAGCAAAAAATATGCCTGATGAATGACTTAGTTTCGCCGATGTCCGACCCATGCGCACTAGGCGGAAAACAGTGACTAGAAGCCAAACTAACCTACGAATGATGGTAGTAATGGTTTGGCATCACCTGAGAAGGTGCATCTTCAGCACGATTTGGTGCGGAAGAGGATTCACGCAACCAATTACAGAACCCGGCGCGGTAGCGCGGGATCCTTAAGGCGCCTCACCAAAGAGCATTAATGTCTTTTGTAATTGCGTGCCGCCTCCTGGATCCCGCGCTACTGCGCTGGGTTCTGTAATGACGACTACACGAGCTCCGCGCCTCGCTTTCAATTTTCTCAGCTCAGCTTCCGCGGCAATGTACCCAAAACTGGTCCACTGGTTACCGGCCAGCATTCTCTGAAACAGCGTCTGTGCTTCGGCGCGACGCCCGTTATAGAGATGCCAATTACCCACTCCGTAAAGGATGCTGTAGGAACCCGCGGATTCCTCCTGCTTCAGTGCTTCCTGCTCGAGACTCTCCGGTGTGACCAGCCTTTTGTACATCAGTAGCAGACGATGGTACCCGGCGTTTTCGATAATCTCCATATTCTCGTTGATTGGCTCAAGGGTCTTGGCAGCCTCGGCTGGACGATTCAAGCGACGCAGCGTCATGTAAAGCCAGTGCGTGGTTGCCACGAGGGCGTCCGGGTTTTTGGAAACCTTTAGACACTCACGATAGCTTTTCAGAGCGTCTTTGTTTTGGCACTTGAGATATTGGGCCAGACCGAGGTGATACCAGATGTTGAACTGCAGCGTCCCGGTCGGCGTGTTGCGCGCGTTTGGTTGGCCATCCGGTTCTACTTCATCAGGTTTGTCTGCGGTCAACACGGCCGCCTTTTTCAGATCGCTAATCGCGTTATCAAACTGGCGGAGGGTGATATAGCGATGTCCTCTGTGCCGGTAAAACCGGGCGTCCCGCGGAAACTTTCGAATGCCTTCGCTGAAGGTTTGAATCGCTTCACTAAAGCGGCCGGGGTATGCGAGCCTCCGGCCAAGCCAAATAATCGCTTCAGGATCATTCGGGTTGGCTTCATAACGCTGGCGAGCTTCGATTAGCTTTGCTTCCATTTCGCGTTTAGCCTCCGCCGAGACCGGCGGGGCCGCGCGATCCGTAAAGTCGCCGGTAGGCTCTCTGTCCTGTAAGATCCGCGCGTCAGTAACAAGGACATTCGTGTCTGTCTTACTCGCGTTGGGAATCTTCGGAACCTCCCTAATCGCGATGGCCACCTCAGCGCCATCGTTCGATTGGGTGAAACAAATGGCGGACGTTGCCAGGAACAGCATCAGCACAATTCTCATACTGGAATGATAAGCGCGGAGCGGAATTTTTCTGAAACAACTTTTGACGTGATTGTCATCGGCGCCGGCATCAATGGCGCCGGTATCGCCCGAGACTCCGCCATGCGCGGTCTCAAGGTGCTGTTGTTGGATAAGGGTGACATCGGCGGCGGCACCTCGAGCTGGTCCACTCGACTGATCCATGGCGGACTTAGATATTTGGAGCACGGTGAATTTAGATTAGTGCGCGAATCTCTTCGGGAACGCGAGACATTGATGAAGATCGCGCCCCACCTGGTGCGCCCGTTGCCACTCCTGGTTCCGATATACAAAGGCGCGCGACGTGGGCTATGGACCATGCGCGCGGGAATGGTTCTCTACGACCTGTTCTCGTTTGATAAGACGCTGCCCCGTCATCGAATGCTGTCGCGTGATCAGGCGCTCAAAGAGGCTGCCCTTGAGCAGGAAGGACTACTCGGCGCGGCGATCTATTACGACGCCCAGGTGGAATACGCGGAACGATTGGTGGTTGAGAACGCACTCTCGGCCGTCGAGCATGGTGCGAAGGTTGTTACCTACGTGCGCGTCCATCGCTTCATCGTGGAGGGAGACAGTCTGCGTGGCGTTGAATTCAGCAACGAGCTCACCGGCGAACGGGGCGAAGCTCGGGCAAACGTTGTAATTAACGCCGCCGGGCCCTGGGTTGACGAAGTCCTTGCCGGCGAGGTTTCGCAGACTCAAGACACTAATTCGCAACGACTAATCGGCGGCACAAAGGGGAGCCACATTATCGTCGCACCATTCCCCGGTGCGCCGGCGAGCGCCATTTACGTTGAGGCGCAAACGGATGGGCGCCCGTTTTTTATCATCCCCTGGAACGGGAAGTATTTAATCGGGACGACAGATATCCGCTACGACGACGAACCCGATGCGGTCCATATCGAAGCCAAGGAAGTCGAGTATCTTCTACGCGAGACGAATCGTGTTATTCCCTCGGCCAATCTTGTGCGCCCTGAAATCCTTTATACCTACTCCGGCGTGCGGCCGTTGCCATTCGTTGGTGAAAAAGACGAACAGAGCATTACCAGACGCCACTTCATTACGAGACATCCACGCTTCGAGAATTTGTTTTCCATCGTAGGCGGCAAGCTCACAACATATCGCAGTCTTTCCCAAGAGGCAGTGGACCTGGTGTTCAAAAGGCTCGGGAAACAATCTCCCGGGTGCACAACTGGTAATGCACCACTCCCAGGCCACATCACGGACCTCGCAGCTTTAACAGCAAACTTAAGAAGCGACGATCGATTCTCCGCAATGACTGGCGATCATCTCTTGCGAACTTACGGGGCGAGTTCCGCCATCGTCATGGAACTGGTCGGTGAAAACCCGATGCTGGGCGAGGTCTTCGATCCGGAGACCGGCGCGATCGGCGCCGAGGTGGTCCACGCGTTCAAACATGAGCTGGCCCAGACGCTTTCCGATTGTCTATTGCGACGGACGATGGTTGGTTTGAATTCGACCTGCGGATTAAATGCAGTCAAGCGGGCAGCAGTTGTGGCCCAAAGCTATCTGGGCTGGACCGTCGAGCAGACCGAGAATGAAATCATCAACTATCAAAACCAGGTCACGCAATTGCGGCTGAGCTAATGAGGTCAGTACCACCTCGCGGTAGCGGGTGGGTCCTTAGGATTGTCGATTGCCGAATGCCAATTGCCGATTGGCAGACTGGCAAAGTACCAATTGCCAATCGGAAGACCGCAATTGGCGATAGTTCGAACCCACCCGCTACCGCGAGGTGGTACTGACTTCATCGCCACGAGCTCTTGTCAAGATGCCAACGCGATACAGCTAAACTGACTACTTCTCTTCCGTAATCAGCACTGCATCTCTTACCAGAACCCCGCGAGCCGTGGCTAATGTTTTACCGTCGCGCGACCATGCGAATCCCGTCATTAAGCTGTCCTTAAATTCCGTGACCTGCTGGGCCTGGCCACCCTCAAAGGGTTGGCTCCAGAGGTTTGTTACGTTGTTGTTGTTAACGGTGTACATGATCGACTTACCGTCAGCGGCCCACTGTGCGGACGGCGTCACGATGCCACTAAGCGGAAGTTCAAAAACTTTGACCGGTTCTCCACCGTCAACGGAAATGACGCCGATTCGATTGGGTGGAGCAAAAGGGTCAACAGAAGTGGGGAAAAGATAAAGGATGTGTTTGCCGTCGGGGGAGAACCTCGGACCTATACCTCCCCTTTCCGTTAATTGAACCGAAGTACCGCCATCAATTCCTACCTTCCAAAGAGTAAGTCTACCGGAAACGAGCGATGTATAAACCACCCACTTATCATCCGGAGAGATCGCTGGAGACTGATCAGCCGATCCCTCGGTCAATCGCCTGGGATTATTGCCAGTGATATCCATACGCCAAATTCCTCGTTTTCCCTCACGGCTTGAGGTGAACACGATGAGACGCCCATCGCCAGAGACGTCCGGGGTCACATTCTGTCCGGCATTTGTCGTAAGTTGTTTCCGATTCTCACCATTGGAATCCATAAGCCAGATATCAAAACTACCGCTTTCGTTGGAAACGAAAACCAGACGTCCGTCCGGCGTCCACGCGACGCTGTTACCGTTTGCACTGAAGAAACCTACGTTCCCTGTCGGCAACTGCACCGCGCGCTTAGCGTCGCCTTCGGGAGCCAACCAGAGGTTGACCAGTCCACTCGTCTGAACGGAGCTGAATTTACGCGCATCGGCGGTTAAGCTAATGGAGCGATAGCCACTCAAGTCGTTGGTGATTCGGCGTGTTTCGCCGCCGGGATAAGAGAGTAGCCAAATCTGCGCTCCGCTCGTTAGATCTCCGGCGACCACCAGCAAACCACTCATGTCGGGCAACCACTCTACTCGCGAAGCAAACCGCCATGGAGTGGGCGGGGTAAAATCAGTCTCTTTGCCGTCGGCCACTGCGAAGATGAGTATTCGGTACATTGCGCCTGCCCGACCTACGGATGCGGCGATGAGTTTGCCGTCCGGGGACCAGGATGGCCCAGTGAAGAAGATAGGTACAAATTGTTCCGGTCCTTTGCGCGTGGTAAGGACTCGCTCACCGCTGCCGTTAAGGTTCGCAATTACGACTGAGCTTTCTCCCTCATTTGGAAAGTTCCCACGCAGGAAGACGAATTGATCTCCCTCTGGCGAAAAATCGACGAGTGAATCGATGGTCTCCAGGATTTTGACCGGCGTGCCGCCCAGAGACGGCACACGATAGAGCGTTCCCTTATCGAGGTTTTCCTTTATCACGTAATAAACGTCGTTACCGTCACGTGAGAAAGCTATTCCAAAATAGCCAACCGGGGCGGGTGGCACAACGACCTTGTCGTTAGCGATGCTCACCTGCCTAATCCAAAGACTCTGTTTACCGGCATCGCTTAAAGCGTAAACGAGGTACTTCCCGTCTGGCGAAAGAATCGAGTCGATAACCTTCCCAGAGTTTGTGAGGCGCGTCATTCTCATCGACTGAAAAGACGGTGCCTTTTCTTTGGGCCACCACTTGTAAGCGGCGAATGCAGCACCAACCAGTAAAACTGCTAACCCCACGGCAATAGCGACAGTCACCTTTGCGGAGCGGCGAGCGGCAGGTTGAGGGTGCGTGGTCGAAGCCCGTTCGATGCCGTCGGTTAAGGTTGACGTGTGCCCACCTGTTGGTGAACCCGCTGGTTTCACTTCGGTAGCTGTGGCCAACAGTCCAGCCGATTCGACCTGAACCGGTGCGCCTGGATCCCCTGAACGTTCCTTCTGAGCGGCGAAATCCAACTGCTGCTTCAAAGAGCGCAAATCGCCCAGCAATTCGCGCGCGCTCTGATACCGCTCCTCACGATCCTTTCGTAGTGTCTTGCGAATAATCCAATCGAGTTCAGATGGCAGCAGCGGACCTGTAACTAGGGGAGCGGCATCACGGTCGAGGATGGAGACGATCAGATCGCTTGGCGTGTTTCCTTTGAAGGGCATCGATCCCGACAACATTTCATACAACACGACGCCCAGGCTCCAGATGTCGGTGCGCGCGTCCAGTTCCAACCCACGCGCCTGCTCCGGAGACATATAAGCAGTCGTGCCCATTACCACACCCGTGCCCGTGTCGACCTGCAGCATCGTCGGCACTGAAGTGTCAGCTGATGTCTTCGGCTTTGCTGTCTGCTTAGCGAGGCCGAAATCGACGACCTTTACGTAACCATCGGAGCGCAACATTATGTTGTCGGGTTTAATATCGCGATGGACGATGCCTGCTTGATGGGCCGCCGCAAGCGCTGAGGCAATTTGAATAGCAATTTCGAGAACTTCGTTGAGTTCCAGGCGGGAACGGGACTGGCGTTGTCGCAAGGTCTCGCCTTCCACATACTCTGCAGCTATAAACCTGCGATCCTCAAAAGATCCGACCTCGTAAATTGTGAGAATGTTTGGATGATTCAGGGCTGAGGCAGCACGTGCCTCGCGTTCGAAACGGGCCAGCCGATCGGGATCGTTGGTGAAAGAGGAAGGGAGTAGTTTCAGCGCAACCTTGCGGCCCAACCGGCTATCTTCAGCTAAATACACTTCACCCATGCCGCCGCGACCAAGCGTCGAAAGAATGCGGTAAGAACCCAGGATTTCAGAGGCGGTCAAGCCGGATGCGTTCTCATTCATTAGTCCTGCCGCCGCTTCATAAGCCGGCGAATCAATAAACTCCCCGGATTGTTCGTGTGACGAAAGCAGGGATTCTACTTCACTTCGCAAGGCGTCGTCCCCGGGACAGGCTTGATCGAGAAACGGGGCGCGAGCATGCGGTTCGCGCTCAAGGGCCGCGTGAAAGAGCCCTTTGATTTGTTGCCAACGTTCCGGTGTCATTGCGGTGGACTACAGAACCCAGCGCGGTAGCGCGGGATCCTTCAGGCTACTTAACAACAATAATCAAGGCTTCGTTGTGCTGGCTGCTTCCAGCATCCCGCGCTACTGCGCTAGGTTCTGTAATTATGCGACGCAAGTCCTCATCGCCAGAACAGGCCCTTGCCATGGAAAGATCGCCGATCGAGTTTCCCGCTCGAGCGCGCAATTGAGAGCTCCTTTGACCTGTTGCCAGCGTTCAAGCGTCATCAGTTGTTGCTGGACCTCTATTGCATAACGCGAGGGTTGCTGAACCATCCCCTCACGTGTGCGAGGGTTATTCCAATTTTCTTCTTAACCAGGCTCGCGCCATCTTCCAATCTCGTTCGACCGTGGCATGTCCAAGTTTCATAACTTCGGCGGTTTCTTCAATAGATAGACCGCCGAAAAACTTCAGTTCCACGATTCGTTCCTGTTGCGGGTCGATAGTCTTAAGTTCTTCCAAAGCTTCATGTAAAGCGAGCAGGTCGAGATCGGGTTCCGTCCCCAAGCCTTGTGCGCTGGTGATCGAAAGACGCTGTTGATCTGCGCCGCCTCTTTTCTCCGCCTGCTTCTCGCGAGCATGATCCACCAGAATGCGCCGCATTAATTGGGCCGCAATGCCGTAGAAGTGTGCTCGGTTTTGCCATTTCGCGTCCCTCTGATCGACTAGTCGGAGATAAGCCTCATTGACCAGGGCCGTTGGTTGAAGGGTGTGTTCCTTCCGCTCCCGTCTGAGGTAGTTGCCCGCCAGCCTGCGCAGTTCTCGATAGACCAGGGGCATGAGCTTTTCGAGTGCTGCCTGGTCGCCGCTGCCCCAGCGAAGCAGGAGTTGAGTTATTCCATCTGGCGGTTGCATGGGGTGTTCAGAAAGCCATCCATGGGACGAAGGACAATCAACAAGAGCTTGTACAAAAAGGCCTTTTACGCCGGTATCAGAACCGGAAGCGGTAGCGACCGGGTCGGCGTTGGCAAGAAATGAGACAGAGTTTCACAGTCAACCATCGTTTATCAGTTCCTCTGCGACCCGGTCGCTACCGCTCCCGGTTCTGATACTGCTTCGCGAAACCGTGCGCTCAGTTTTTTCTGCAAAGCTGTTAAAAGGCCCAAATACCAGCTCAGACGTCGATCTGCGAATGCAGCCGGATTCTACATCAATAGTTTTCGGGCAGTGAGGGAATTTCTGCGCGCGCTCCGCGTTAGTAGGTGAGAAGACATTCGGGGACGAAGCAAGCCGGTAGAAAACTGGCCCCCCAAACAACTGCATGGGAGTCGGCTTCAGCTCCAGCGAAACTAGTCAAGGAGAACGCAAATGAAAAAGCAAGCTTACACGATCGCAACAATGATATTGCTCTTCACCGTCGCCGGTCTTTCCAGCGCCAGGGCCCAGTCAAACAGCGCCCAACAGATAAGGGCACACATACCATTCGCCTTTAACGTGGGTGAGAAAAGTTTTCCGGCTGGAGAGTACACGGTTGTTTGCACCAACACAGCTTCGGACCGAAAGGTGTTGCAACTCCGCGGGACTAACGGCAGCATTCTGGTCCAGACCAACAGCATCATCGGCAAAACAAGTGAAGAGGCAAAATTGGTATTCAATCGTTACGGTGACCGGTACTACTTCTCGCAAGCCTGGCTGACAGCCGATGACACAGGCATGCAGGTTTCCAGATCGAGGAGTGAAAAGGCGACTGCCAAGGAAATGGCAAGCATCAGGCGAGCAACCGAGATGGTTGCATTAAGCGGGAAGCGCTAGTCCCCGCGTAACAAGCCTCAGCAGCAGGGAATTCTTAAGGGGAACTCACTGCCAGCTGACAAACGACAGCCCGAAGCCTTACCGGCTCCGGGTTGTCGTTTTATTGTTTGATGGCTTCCGCTTGTCATTCACAGCTTTGGACAGCCTCCCACCATCCCTTGCGAACAGCACGTACACGCGAAAAAAACAGATCCACGAATCACCACTAACAACATTTCGTGGTGGTTCGTGTGTTTCGTGGACCATGTTTTATTGTTTAGCTTCACTGAGGATGGTCAAACAGGTTAGCCGCAACGAGCGCGACGTTTAAGATTGGTTAATATCAATTTGAATTGAACTTCGCATTGATTAGGCGCAGGATATTGGCATGAAAAGAACAGCAATTTTACGAATTACCGGTTTCGTTGTCAGCGGTGTGTTTGTGGTGGCCGCTACAAACTTCGCATTCGCCCAGGCGCCCACACCCACTCCCGATCAGCGAGGCCTGGGAATCCAAAGTGGGCCATCGAAGACTGACTCCCAAACCGCACCGCAAGCACGCGAGGCTAAGCCGGAGCTTGTGCTGCAAACCGGCTACAACAACCTCATCGGCGCCACTCGATCCGTTTTCAGTCCCGACGGACGTTTACTCGCTACCACCACGATGCGGAGTACGTCGATCAAACTGTGGGAGACGTCGACCGGCCGAGAGTTGCGCAACCTTTCCGGTGGCCAGCAAACCGGAATGACGTTGTCTCCTTACGTTGCGTTCAGCCGCGACAGTCGTCTGATCGCCGCCCCTGCTGGTGATAACACCGTCAAAGTTTGGGAGGTGATTACAGGACGCGAGATTCAAACACTATCGAGCTCCCAGGGCGGTATGGCTTCGGCCATCGCGGGCGTTTTCTATATTGCGTTTACTCCTGATGGACGCATTGTGACGATCAGCGATGCAATCAGGATTTGGGATCCGGCGTCCGGGCAAGAGCTGCGTTCGATTCCTACGACCTTGAACCCGACGTCGATGATGGGGGGTAGCGGCGGCGCGGCCCTCGCTCAAGACGGGAGCCAGTTGGCGGTTGTTACTGAGGACGAAGGAAGACCGCAAGTGAAATTTTGGGATCTCTCTACCGGCCGCGAAGTTCGCTCTGTAAATCTCCCCGAGAAGGAGATCGAGAGTCTTGAGCTCTCGTTCACGACAGACGGACGTTTGCTCGCCGGCGGCATTATCGACAAGCGTCTACGCATTTGGGACGTGGGTGGAAAAGGTAATGAACGGGAACTGGCACCGACGACGACGGAGTTTGGCGGTATCAGGTTCACCCGCGACGGAAGACTGGTAGCGTTCGCTGAAGGTTACACGGTCAAAATTTGGGAAGTGGCTACGGGGCGCGAGCTAACGGCTTTAAAGGCGCCTAACAGTGGGCAGTTCAATACTCAGGGCCAGATTTTTACGAGCTTTAGTGACGATGGAAAAAAGATGGCCACCGGCGGCTTCGATACGCCCACGCTGCTTTGGGAAACTGAGACGGCGAAACAACTGGTAAAGATGAGCGGCCGCACTAACATGGCGTACAAAGTCGCATTCAGTGCTGACGGCACACGCCTTTGGTCTGGCGGACGCACGCGCTGGGATCTGCGGGAAGGTCGTGGCACGCGTGTAACCACTAGTCCATCTGACAATCTGTTTGGATTGCCTAGTCAGGACGGCAAGTATGTCGCGTACTTCACGCCTAACAATGACGTGCTCACCATTTTAGAGTTACCAAGCGGCAAACAAATCCAGCGCCTCGCGCCCGCTTCAAGCGGCAAAGTGATCCAGCGAGCGAGTTTTAGTGCTGACAGCACCATGATTATGATCTCCTATGGACCAGGCGCCAGCCAGCAGCAGAACCCAACACTTGCAGACCTTCAGACACAGCTAAAAATTTGGGACGTGAAATCGGGACGCGAGTTACGCTCGTTAACGCTCGACTCCAGTTCGTTTGAAGCCGGGTTCAGTTCTGATGGCCGCATGCTCGCGACGCTGGGCTCGATGGGCCAGGTTTCGCTTTGGGATACGGCGTCGGGCAACCGGCTGCGTGAATTGAAATCCTCACCGCTTGGTAATCTGGGATCCACGATGGGGGGAGCAGGTAACCCCGGAACGGTCAACCCCGGAATGATCGACCCTCGCGCGATCCTGAAGGGCGCCGGCAAGCCCGGTTCAATGCCGACAATGCCTAACCTGGCCGATATATCCGCGATGATGACCAACATGATGGGCGCGATGTCTGCCGGCACGATGGGTCGCAGCGTGACTTCTATGGCCTTTAGTCCCGATGGGCGAACCCTTGCGACGGGAGGTGTGGAATCGAAGTCAAACATTGATTTGGCGGCGATGATGAGCGGCAACATGCCTGGACAGAAAGGTCAAAAAAGAAGCTCAAAGAACGCTCCCGATCCCCAGGACATTATGAAGAGCCTGAAAGTTGAGGCAATCGGTCAGGTCGAACTTTGGGACGTCGCCACCGGTCAACAACTAGGGGCGTTGAAGGGTCACGGCAAAGGTGTCACTGCCGTTGCCTTCAGTCGTGACGGACGTTTGTTGGCATCCGGCAGTTCCGACAATACGATCAGGATCTGGGACCTGGCGACTAAACGAGATCTTCGCACTCTGACAGGACATACATCCAACATCGAATCGATCGACTTCAGCCCGGACGGTCGCCTGCTCGCTTCCGCCGGCGACGACGGCGGCACTTTTCTGTGGGACACAACCACCGGTGAACATCTTCTGACACTGATCTCCCTCGACGACGGCGGCGAGTGGATGGTTGTCACACCGCAGGGCTTGTTTGACGGCACGCCGGCCGCGTGGAACCAGATTCTCTGGCGCTACAACCAGGACACGTTCAACGTCGCGCCAATCGAATGGTTTTTTACCGAGTTTTATCACCCGGGTTTGCTTAGCGATATTCTTGCCGGAAAACGTCCGCGCGTGGCCCAGGATGTTTCAAAGAAAGACCGGCGCCAACCGCAAGTGAAGTTGTCGCTGGTTGGAGAGCCGGCTCCGGCAACGGGCATAGCTTCACGAAGAGTAAAAATAATGATCGACGTGATTGATGCGCCGGCTGACAAAGAACATTCTCAAGGTACGGGCGCGCACGACTTGCGCCTTTTCCGCAACGGTTCGCTTGTGAAGGTTTGGCGCGGCGATGTTTTGAAAGGCCAGGCGGCCGTTGCCCTGGAAGAAGAAATCACAGTCACGTCCGGGGCGAACCAGCTTGTCGCTTATGCCTTTAATCATGACAACGTCAAGAGTAAGGACGCGCCGTTGCTTCTGACTGGCGCTGCTAGTTTGAAACGCGCCGGAACAGCCTACGTTATAGCGGTCGGCTTGAATGACTACGCCAACCCACAGTACAACTTGAAATATGCAGTGGCAGACGCCGAGAGTTTTGGTAAGGAAGTTAAGGCGAAGCAAGCGCAGGTTGGATTCTTTGAGCACGTCGAAGTGGTCCCACTGCTGAATGAGAACGCCACCAAAGAAAACATACTGGCAGCCCTGAAGCGACTTTCCGGCACGTCCGGCCCACCCACTCTCAAAGCAGGTCCATTTGATCGGTTGAAGCGAGCAGAACCTGAAGACACCGTGATCATCTATTTCGCCGGCCACGGTACCGCGCAGGCGCAACGTTTCTATTTGATTCCACATGACCTGGGTTATACGGGTGACAGAACGAAGCTTACTGAAGATGGGTTGCGTTCAATGCTGGCGCACAGTATTTCAGACGTGGAGTTGGAAGAAGTTGTCGAGGGGATCGACGCCGGTCACCTGCTGCTGGTTATTGATGCGTGCAACTCGGGCCAGGCGCTCGAGGCTGAGGAAAAACGTCGTGGTCCCATGAATTCGAAGGGGCTGGCGCAACTTGCTTACGAGAAGGGGATGTACATCCTCACGGCCGCGCAGAGTTACCAGGCCGCGCTGGAAGCAGCGCAACTTGGTCATGGTCTCTTGACGTACGCCTTAGTTGAAGAAGGACTCAAGACCGCGGTTGCAGACAGTCAACCCAGGGACGGCACGCTTAACGCGCGAGAATGGCTCGATTTTGCAACCGATCGAGTACCGCAAATGCAGGAAGAGAAGATGAAGCAAACGCGTGGAGTAGGCCTGGCATTCATGGAAGGCGAACAGAATATCGCCGATCCTGACAAGCGCAGCGTCCAGCGCCCGCGCGTCTTCTATCGCAGGGAACTGGAAGTGAAACCCCTCGTGATCGCGAAGCCGCAGTAGAAGTTTCGAAGCGTCTGGTAAAGCAGGATGCCCTTGATGATTGCCCCACCGGGCGGAAAAAAAAACGGGCGGCACATCTCACGATGTACCGCCCATCCGGCAGTTAAAGTCGTAGCCGCTTAATTCCCAGGCGTGATTAACCCAGCCTGGGCCGCCTTTGGATCGTATGGCGTAGCCAAAAACTTCTTAGCGACCGTCAGCGCGTCGTCGTAATTAATTCCCGACTGCACGGCCTTGTTGTATTCGTAAACGGCCTTGTTGCGATCGCCTTTTGCATCATAGGCGTTGCCCCGCTTGATACGTGCCCAGACCTCAATCCACGACGGCTTCAAGGTTCCGTTGAGAGCAGCTTCCAGGTTGTCGAGGGCCAGCTGCCAGTTACGCTGTTCGAGATAAAGCAGCCCGAGGTTGTAATAAACCCACGAGTTCGAACGATCCAATTTCAAGGCCGCTTCAAACTGCTGTTGCGCTTCGGCGTAAAGTCCTTCCTTCATCTGCTCGATTCCGCGCCGCGCGATGATCGAAACTCGCAGGTCTTCAGACATGCGCAGAATTCGAAAGTTTGGATCGACGATCACTTCAATTGGCTGACCGTTTGACTCAAAATCGAAGTCTTCGCTACGTCCTTCAATCCTGGTGACGATTGTTTGGTTATCGCCTTCGGCCCGCAACATCAATTGCACGGGCATGCGCAGCGTTTCGAGCGTTTGCTTCACAGTGCCGCGCGTGCGGAATTTGCCCAAACGTGTGCGAATGATTTGGTAATCGACGGTAAATTCGGGTACGCCAGTCCCTTCCACCCATTGGGCGAAGAAATAACGCAGGTTCTGTTCGCCGACCTGCGATGCCAGTTTCTCGAAATCGTCTATCGACGCATTCTTGCCGCGATACTGCTGCAGAAACATTCCCAACAGACGATCAAACTTCTCTTTGGTCATCGTTTCACGCAGCATGCGAAACACCATCGCGCCTTTGTGAAACACGATCGACTGGTAGGCGGCTGACTGGTCATCAAGTGCGTTCGGAGCGCGAGCGATAGAAGCAGTCTGTTCAAAGGTGAGCGCTCGCTCCTGTTGTTCGCGTTGCGCCGCTTCCAGGGCGCCACCGCTTAGCTGTGACTCACGGAACGCAAAGGCGCTCCACTCGGCCAGCCCCTGCGAAAGCCACGCATCGTCAAACGACTTGAGTCCTACTGTTTGTCCCCACCACTGGTAAGCCACTTCACGGGCAAGCTTCTCGTCGGGCATTGGCCGCGACGAGTCAAAAAGTCTTGAGGCCAGAAAGATCATTCCCGGCCCGGAATAGGCATCCAGACTATCGTCGTCAACCTGCGTCACAACCAGGCGAGTTCCGAATAGTGGTGGTCCATAAAGTCTCGAATAAAACTCGAGCACCTGGCCCATCATCTCAGCATAGCCGTTAATTCGACCTTCGCTGCCCGGCTTTGCGTAAAACTGAATTTCGTAATTACCAAAGCGAAGATTGCGGTTGATGTATTGCCCGGCGGCAAAGTTACCAATCAACACCGGCTGACGATGTACGAAACGATACCGTACCGCTCCTTCCTTCGGCGCGGACTGCCCCACAACCGGATCGTCACTTGTTCCCGCCACTTGAACGCCGGCCGGAACAATCAAGGTAATGTCTGAAGTCGCACGGTCGACGGCATAATCGTGAAAAGGAAACCAGCGCGACGCGTACATCAAGTACGAGCCTTCGTTACCTATGTAGGCCAACCGCCTCGTCGCCAAAGGTCCGCCTTCGGGCGATATGAGAGCGCCACTCCATCTAAACCGAAGTGTCATGGGTTGGTTTGCAGGAACTACCTGACCCAAATCGACTCTTACGCTCGGGCCAAGTGATCCGGCGCCAACCGCGTCCTGTACGAATCCGGTCAACGGTTTGCCGTCACGGTCGATACTCTCGATCCGCAGGGACCCGTTGAGTTCAAACACGAGGGAACGCGTTGCCTCCAACGGCAGTACGGTAATGTCAGCGCCGGCGCGCAACATGTGCTGATCCGGAATGAGTTGGGCTTCAATCCGATAATGCGTGATATCGAATTTGCTGGCGGCCTGCTGCGGAGCAGGTTGTTGCGCGTTGACGGACGCCCCAAGGGTCATCAAGACGGCAACGAGCGAGAACACTTGGGGAAAGAAAGGCCTGAATATCTTCATATTATCTCTGCTTTGAACGGGCGACGCTGGGTCTGAAATTATACAACCGCGAATTTGGCACAGCCAGCGTCCATCACTTCGGTTTCCGCTCGCTCTCGGTTGGAGACTGGCAAGGTGGCCGGGCGGGTGGAGCTTTCTGCGTCGGGTTTTGGATGGTAAGAAGGCGCGACCGGTTGGCTGATACATTCAAGAAGGTGGCAGACGGCAGGAGGCAGGCGGCAGGCGGCGGGAGGCAGGAGGCAGGAGGCAGGAGGCAGGAAGCGTGTCAGGCTGCAGGTGACGGAAGAGGGATTGCCCGTCAAACAATAAAGAAGGCGCGACAACGAAAATGTTGTCGCGCCTTTTTGTTTTTACAGTTGTCTAAGCGAGTCGCCCCTGAGGTCGTTCCTGAACCTGCCTCCTGCAGCCTGCCACCTGCCTCCTGGCTCCCGTCACGGTGTGGCTTTCATAACACCAACAAAATTCATGTCCTTCTGATCTTCGCTGACGCCGGGCAGTAGCCTGTCCACCGGCTCAAACGTAAAGCCCTCTTTCGAAGGAATCACTCGATAATTATTATTCGACGGCGCCACTTTGAATGAGTAAACACCTTGCTCGTCGGTAGTAGAAGCCAGCACTGTCCCCTGCGGACTAATCAAAACAACAACTGCATTGGCAATAGGATTATTTGCGGCGTCAGTAAGACGTCCTTTAATAGTAACGATAGTGGCGCGCGGCTTTTGCATGCTTTCAACGATCGCGTCTGCAGGGCTGCTCGGCTTAATGGGCGCGCGTTCGGGGACAACAGCCGGCGCCTGCGGCGTGCGGTCGGGGGACGGTTGCGGTTCCGGAGTTGATGTTGACGGCGACTCTGCTATCGGGCTCGCAACCGGGTTCGGAGTTACCTCAGCGGACGATGACGGCTGCGCCGCACTATTGCCGGCAACTGCGGGTAGTTCAGTCTGAGCGGGCACTCTTGATAACGCTGATCCCATTCGTTCATCCAGTCCCGTCAGTGACCCGTGTAGCTTTCGGTAAAGTCGCTCGATGACCGTGCGTCGCGCAGGATCCGGATCGCCAACGCTGTAACTCTTGATGTAGTAGGAAAGTGCCTCCTCGCCCTTGTCCTGCCGCTCAAGCGCGGCCCCGAGGTGCCACAAAGACGTGCGCCACACCGGCGTACGCTCGGGAAGAATATTGGCGGCGCGCCTTAGATGGTCCACAGCTTCATCCGCCTTGTCCTGGTTGAAGAGTGCCCAACCCGAGATGTCCTCAATGCGTCCGCGCAGAAGATTTGATAAAACGTTTCGCGGAGCTTCAACAATGTCCGGTGTGCCTCCCTGTGCGATCGCCCGCGCGCGAATCTCGCGATACTCATCGGCCTGCACCGCCAGTGTCACTTCAGGGACCGTCAGTCCTGCGTCAGCTGTACTGCGTGCTGCTTCGGCGAGTTCATGGGCCGTGGAAAATCCAATACCTTTCTGCAGCAGCCGGCTGGCAGCATAGAGTTGTCGATGTACTTGCGCCGGATCGTTACCCGAAGCAAATGCTTTTGCCGCTGCGATAACGCTCGCTTCGTCGAGAGTTCCGCCCTTCAGATCCTGATTAGACAAAATGGTGAACGCCAAAAGATCTTTTAAGATTTTCGCGCTATTGTCGTTATCAGCTGCGACTGATTGGAAGATACTTCCGCGACGTTCGGGAGCCAGCAGCTCCGGAAAACTCTTTGCTTTGGCAGAAGTGCGTCCGGCAAGGCGAGTTTCGATCTGGCCGTCTTTCCAATCAAACGATTCACTTAAGACTTCAGCTGCTTCAGCGTAAAGTCCCGTCGCGGCGAGTGCGTTTGCCAGCTCATAGTCCAGTGTCGGGAATTTGCCGTACTGCCTTGCAAATCGCAGTGCACGCTCCGCGTTGAGCGGCTTCTTTTGTGCGACAAATGTGCGGGCCATGGCCACGTGAGACCACGTGTATCGCGGTTCGATCTCCAGGGCTTTTCTGCCGAAATCATTTGCTTGCGCCGTGTCGTTGTGGGCAGCAAACCAGTATGCAACACCCGCGAGCAAGGAAAGATTTTTCGGCTCAGCCTTTAGGGCTGCTTCCAATTCCGTCTTCGCTTCATCCATTCGACCCAGGTCAAGAAGGGAAAGGACCATGCCTGCACGCGCGTTTTTGTCCGCCGCGTCAAGCGCAAGTTGTTGGCGATAGAGCGCCAGCGCGTCGTCCGACTTGCCGAGTCCACGACTAAGATCCGCAACGCCGAGCCGGGCTGCTTTCGAATTTGGATCGAGCTCGAGTGCCCGCCTGTATTCCGCCAACGCTTCGTCCAAACGCAACGATATATGCAAAGCCAGCCCTAAAGTTCGATGCGCTTCTGCTAAATCAGGGGAGAGGGCGACCGCCTGCGTTGCAATCCTGACAGCTTCGCCCGACTGTTCGGTACTAATGTAGTAGTTAGAGAGGGCGATCAGCCGTTTGGCGTCGCTGCCGAATTTCGTTTCAATGGTCTGCGCTGCTTGTGCGGCAACCGCACGCTCACCACGCAAATATAAATTCAGTGGTATTTGGGCAATCACTCCGGAAAACAACTTTTCCGACGTGTCCGCGGGCGCGGTGGAAATCGCCAGCATGAGTTGCTCAATTCCGCCGGCGGTGTCGCCTTTTTTCAGGCGCTGATCGCCCACGCCAGCATGAGCACTAACGAGCAACTCGATTGCTCTTGGCTTCGATTTCGAATCGGGATAGTCCGCGAGAAATTCCTTTAGCCGTGTAATGCGGGCCTCGAGTGGCAAGGTAAGCGTCAGTTCAACTTCTTCAGATTCGTCCGCATCGTCTTCGGGTGTTGGTTCAGGCAGCTTTTTGGCGGAAGAGCGTTCGTTGCGCGCCGCTGGAGCCCTATCGTTGGACGACTTCTTCGTTTCCGGAGCAGCAGTCTCGGTGGAAGTCGCGGGAGCGTTAACTTTGGTGCTCGCTTCGATCGTGATCGGAGGGGGTGTCGTTGTGCTGGCTTCGACCGTTATCGGATCCTTGGCGGCCGGGGCCGGCTGCTCAACGGGATTACTCGGCGCCTCCGAAGGTGCCGGTGTTGGTCTGACCCTGGCGACTCGAGGCCGCACTGCTCTCGCAGGAGGCGTAGTTGCCTCGGCTACGGGCTCAGGCGATTGTTGATTGGTTGAAGAGGGAGCGGCCGCCACACCGCTCGCCGGCGATTCGAAGTCCGCCATGTTTAGCGCCAGCTTTTGGGCCAGCGAACTCACAAAGTGGTGAACTCCTACATTCAAGCCTCCGCCAAAATCCCCGGCGGTGATGAGCGACTTCATCCGCTGGCTCATTTCTCCTAAAACGGCCTCGGGCAAATCCCCTTGTACCGACCTACTAAACTGCGTGAACGATTCCTTCTCACCTATCGCCACCACCAGGAGCAGACTCTTGTTTTTGGTGGCGCGTGCGCCAACGTTCCAATCGATCGCTACTTGTCGTGAAAAACCAAAGATGTCCTTGCCGGCAGTTGACGGGACCGTCACCACGGCAAAATCGATTCCGACTTTTTGCTTTAGGTTCTCGAGGAGAGTGGTGAGTTGGAGTTTGGTCTTTTCATCTATCACCGCTGCAAAGTCGTTAACGTAACCTGTTCGCGCGGGTACTTCAGTTTGGCCTTGCGCAAGCTGACTTGATTCAAGGCAAAGGAAAAAGACGGCCGAGCAAGCTAAAAGCAAAATCCATTTTGACGTCCGGTGGACTGATAAACTCATTCTTTCAACTCTCTGTTAAGCCAATGAAAAAGAAAAGCGCTTGACGGGGAAGCGTTCCTGGTCGATATGGGAGACGTTTACGCGGCCCATGATACCATCGCGTGCTTGAGCCGAGCGAGGAGAGCTACCGAAAGCTGCTGCCGATACTTGTAGGGGCGGCACTCCGTGACCGCCCCACCTCGGTCCACAACGTTGCTTCAACGGAGGGGCGCCCACGGAGGGACGCCCCTACAATTCTTATGAGTGAACTTGATGAAGCCTGGACGCTTGCACTGGCCGAGGCCGAAGCCCGAGCTCGCGCTGCTGGACGAACAGATCTATCAGAGTATCTCGCCCTACGCACCGCCAACGATCTTATCCGAAAGGTCGGTTCAGACTGGTTACTCACAACATTTACGATCGTCGCCGGTGAGGCCAATCGCGCCGGCGCCTCTCTGCAACTCACACGCGAAGATCACCACGGGTTCAAGATCGACCACACGACGATGGTCGGGCCCCGTGTGAATCTGGCGAACGGAGTGCGAAAGTTATCGATCGAAGTGGGCTGGCCCAGGACGCCCCGCGACGGCTTCATTCGAGGTGGCGGTCTCGCCTGCGCAAAGATCAAGCACCTTGGTCTGAAATCGGTAAGCGAGGAGCTACGACTCATCCTGGATCCCGCCGGCACACCTCGCTGGATCGTAAAGCAAGACGACGACGACTTTCGTGAGGTCCACGAAGATGATCTCCGGCGGCACGTCTCCATCCTCCTTACACAGCCGGCGAGGCCATTCGTTCGACCCTAACCATTTCCGCAGGTGGATGCACGTTTTCGAACCGATCGACTGCGCCGGAATAGTTCAACCCTTAAAAAATCGCGTTTCCGCGAGGCCAAAACCGCACAAAACTCAGCGCCGATTCTGAGGCACGATGCTTGCCAACACCTGTTTGGCAGCGCTCGACGTATCAGGTGTCCCCAGGGACGAGCGCGAAACAAGCTGGCCCACACTGGCAAAAGCTCTTCTCCGAGTGTGGTCCGCATTAAAGGAATCTTAGGAGGGTTACGAATGACGAACCGACACAAACTGAAGTTTTCGATTTTTGCGGCTGCGGTGATGGCTCTCTGTTTACCGATGTTGGCAGCCGCGCAGTGGGACCGGAATGGCCGTTATGATGATCGCCATGTGCGCAACTCTATTCACCGGTTAGACCGCTTAGCCAAAGACTTCGAACGAGAAGTAGATCGCAGTTTAGATCGCAGCCGCAGGGACGGCACCCGGCGCGAAGACAGAATTAACTCTGAAGCAACCCAATTTCGGGATGCTGTTGGCGACTTGAAATCGAGTTTCGGCAATGGACGAAACATGGATCGAAGTCGCGACGAAGCGCAAAGAGTTTTACAGGAAGCTCGTCAGCTCGAAAGAGTTGGGTTCGGTCGCGGAAACAACGGTCGCGTTGGTTCCCTTTGGGCCGAGATTAGGCGCGAGTTAAACGTAATCGGCGGCGCTTTCGGCAGCTACGGTTACAACGACGATTATCGAAATGACCGTCGCAACCGAAACAACAACGACGACTGGTGGCGGAGAATCCCGTTTCCAACCCGTCCATAACAAAAGGACAGATCAGCCTGTCAGCAGTGAAAAGAATGATAGGCGCAATCAAAGCCCCGTCTACCGAAACAGTAGGCGGGGCTTTCGTTTTAGGAGATGCGGCTTGCCGCGGCACAGTGCGGCGGCAAGCCGCACTCAATTAACGTAGCCTCACCATACTGCACGACTGCTTCGGTTGTGTAAGTCTGTCAGGCCTCTTCGCATCTGTGGAGCTTGATGACAGAATACCCTCATGCCCGGAACGCTCTATCTCATCGCAACCCCCATCGGTAATCTGGAAGACATCACTCATCGCGCGGTCAGACTGCTGGGCCAGGTTGATCTCATCGCCTGCGAAGACACTCGCCACACCAGAAAACTACTTAACCACTTCGGATTGAACACCCGCACGATCAGCTATCACGAACATAATGAACGCGAACGCGCTACCCAACTGCTCCAGTTAATCGAGTCAGGCTCAGACGTGGCGATTGTTTCAGACGCCGGCACGCCAGGGATTAGCGATCCCGGATTTCGTCTCACGCAACTCGCGATTCAAGGTGGCGCGCAGGTAGTCCCCATACCTGGACCTAGTGCGTTGATTACGGGGCTCGTCGCCTCGGGTTTGCCGACCGATGAATTCTTTTTTGGCGGCTTCCTGCCGGCCCGTTCCGGTGCGCGACGCACACGGCTCAAGCAACTCGTCGACATGCGTGCCACGCTAATTTTTTATGAAGCGCCGCACCGCATCGCTGGGGCGCTACGAGATGCTTACGAGGTTTTGGGCGAACGCTCCGCGGTTGTCGCCAGGGAGTTGACGAAACTTCATGAAGAGATTGCGCGTGGTCGTTTGAGTGAGTTGGCGAAGCGCTTCGCTGCGGAAAACGCTCGCGGTGAGATGGTGCTAATCATCGACCGCGACGTCATTCACGGAGAAACTCAAGAGGAAGCGAAGTCGGCAAATATCTCCAACCTGGTTGATGAGTTTGAAAGCGAGGGCATGGACCACAGAGCCGCGCTTAAGAAGGCGGCGCGTGAATTAGGACTGTCGCGTGACGAAGCGTACCGCCGGCTGGTAGCCGAGCGCGGGAAATCAGCGGGTTAGGGGGTGGGGTTTAGGGTGTCAGGTGCCAGATGTCTCTCATTTAAGGATTTCTTACGCCCTTTTCAGGGTGCGGGAAATTACTCGCGGCTTACCGCGATACTTTCACCCGATACCCAACACCCTTCTTCACGGCCTGCCCGCCGACAGCTGCGGCGGCAGTGGCTTATCAACCTTCGGCCTGCCCGGCCGGCTGGCAACTTCCCATAGGGTCATGTAAATCGTGCGCGTCAGTTTCTCCATCTTTTCATAATCAATCTTGTCCGGTGAGTCACCAGGCCGGTGATAGTCTTCATGCACACCATCAAAAAAGAAAACTATGGGCACACCCTTACGCGCGTAGTTGTAGTGATCGCTGCGAAAGAAAAACCGATTTGGATCAGTGGGATCGTCGTAACGAAAGTCGTACGTGAGATTCAGATACTGCTTGTTCACGCTCTCAGTTAATTCCCCCAACTCCGTGCTCATCATCTTCGAGCCGATCACAAAAATTTCGTTCGGCCCTGAGAGTCCGCTATTTCGCGGATTCGTGTCGCCTTCTTTCTTGCTGCGGCCGATCATGTCAATGTTAATCTGCGTCACAATCTTGTCGAGCGGAACCGTGGGAAAGTCTGTGAAGTAACGAGAACCCCACAGTCCTTTCTCTTCGCCCGTGTGCCAAACGAATAACACTGAACGTTTCGGCCGTATGTTCGCCTTCGCCAGCGCCTCCGCCATTACAAGCAGTGCGGTCGTTCCGGAAGCGTCATCGTCGGCTCCGTTATAAACCGCGTCGCCGTTAACCGGGATGCCCAGGCCTACGTGATCGTAGTGAGCACCGAGGGCCACATACTCGTTCTTCAATATGGGGTCACTGCCTTCAAAAACTCCCACCACATTCTGCGTGGCAGCTACATCCGACTTTACTTTGACAGTCATTGAGAGTGTCTTTTGCGGACTTAGTGCAAAGGGCTCGAGCGGTTGACCACTGTAGGCCGCCTCGAAGATGGAAGTCGCGTTCTGTTTCTCATTCTGAAACAAAAGGGTTGTGAGGCGCGGCGCCGCGACAATTCCCGGACTCTGTGGACTGCTCGCGGCCTGAAACTTTTCTACCGTTGTTGACCCGCGCTCCGTGACGCGGGTGCGATTGCGGTCCCAATTCGCCAGGTACTGGAAGTCAGGAACGATTACGATGCCGACAGCACCCTGTTTCAACGCATACTCTGCGGGGCCCATCCAATCTTCGCCACGCCTGCCGCTAATGTCCGACCGGGTAATACCGCGAGGGAACCCATCAGGCGGCGAGAATACGATCGCAATCTTCCCTTTCGGATCTATCCCACGGTAGGCATCGATGTTCTTCGACTTAATGAGCCATCCAGTCCCGGCGAAGACAAGTTGTGACGCCGGAACATCTGCGGTGCGCGCAAGAGGAATGTAATCATCACCTAACGCGAGCGTTTGATTATTCATCTGCACCCGCGTTTCAGTCTTATCGACTGCAGTTCGGCTCAAGGCAATTTTTTGAAAAAAGGTCCCATCGTCTCCAGCGGGTTTTAGTCCCCAGCGAGACATATTCATGGCCAGGAAATGTGCGGCGGTATCGAGGCCACGTGAAGGCGTGTCGCGACCTTCCAGAACATCGGAAGCGATGAATGACAAATAATCCCGAATCTGGGCGCCGGTAATGTTATCCGCGCCTCTCTGGGTAGCGAGCGAGACCGGCGCCGCTTTCTGGCTCTTTGCCGGCTTGCGCTGAGCGAGTGCCGGTGGAAAGTTGAAGGCGAGCAGGCTCGTCAACAGAATAATGGCGACTAGTCTTTGCATATTTTCTCCGATTGAATTTTATGTAACGCAAACTGTTAGTTTGCGGATCGTCAGCTGGAGGCATTCCGAGCATCATCTCAACTGTCCGCAAACTAACAGTTTGCGTTACATAACTTCAACTATCCCCAAAAGGCCGTCGCATAAACTGTAGGGGCGCCACTCCGTGGGCGCCCCCGTGCGTTGGCCTACGCCACCCGCGGGTGACTTACGCGCATTCTTTATCTGTAAGAAGCATCCGACGAACGATTGGGGCGGCCACGGAGTGCCGCCCCTACAGTTTTTATCCCAGGGAAACTTACGCTTGCTGCACCGCCTGCACCATTCTGGTCAATGTCTCTTTGGCATCGCCGTACAACATGCCGGTCACATCCTTGAAGAACAATGGATTCTCGAGACCCGAAAATCCTCTGCCCTGTCCGCGTTTCAGTACCACCACTGACTTGGCACGATCAACTTCGAGAATCGGCATCCCAGCAATCGGGCTGCCAGGATTGTCGCGCGCGTCAGGGTTAACCACATCGTTTGCGCCGATTACTACCGCAACGTCAGTTGATGGAAACTCGGGATTGATTTGCTCCAACTCATAGAGTGATGAATAAGGCACGTTGGCTTCGGCAAGCAGGACGTTCATATGGCCCGGCATGCGGCCCGCGACCGGATGTATTGCATACTTGACGGTAACGCCTCGCTTCTCGAGCGTGTCGGCCAACTCCCTCACTGCATGTTGGGCCTGGGCTGTCGCCATACCGTAACCTGGAACGAACACCACCTGCTTCGCATAAGCCATCTGCACCGCGATGTCTTCTATGCTCACTTCACGCATCACGCCTTGCTGCTCACCCGATTGTACGGATGTTCCGGCGCTGCCAAAGGCCCCAAACAACACGTTCCATATCGAACGGTTCATGGCCCGGCACATGAGGATCGACAGGATGAACCCGGAGAAACCATCGAGCGTGCCCGCGATGATCAGTACCTTGTTCGATAACACAAACCCGGTTGCCGCCGAGGCCAGGCCTGCGTAGGAATTCAACAGCGACATCACCACCGGCATATCCGCGGCGCCAATCGGCATCACCAGGAGGATGCCAAAAAGAAATGCCAAACCAACCATGACGAAGAAGAGTGGCATGGAGCCAGGGACGAAGATGAGATAGATAAAGATCCCGATAGTCGTGGCCAGCAGCGCCATGTTGAAAATGTTCTGTCCCCGATACGTGAGAGGAGTTCCCCGAACCAGGCCCTGCAATTTTGCAAACGCGAGCAGGCTGCCGGTTGTGGTTAACGCACCAAGCATTACTTCAAACCCAAGTGCGCTCATGGTGATCGTTTCAAGATGTCCACCGTGTCGCAGGTATTCGGAAATCCCAACGAGGGCTGCCGCGAAGGCGCCGAAAGCGTGGGAGAGGGCAGTCCGTTGCGGCATAGCGGTCATCGGCACCCAGAAACCCATGGCCAGGCCGAGCAGCGAACCAAATACCAGGCCCAGGATGATCCACGTGTAGGTGACGATTTCGAGATGGAGAAGGGTGCCGATGATGGCCATCAACATGCCAAACTCCGCGAGGTGCATCCCCCGTTTGGCAGTTTCCGGATGGCTCAGTCCCTTGAGGCCGAGAATGAAAAGAATTGAAGCCAGCAGGTAACTGAACTCGATGAAATAAATGCGCAGGTTCATTTTAGAATAGAGGCCGAACCAGATCAGTCGAGAAAACGAGTCAGGACTTACGCGAATTACAGGTGTATAGAGTACAAGCTTTTAGCTTGCGTCGTGGCGAAGGGGTACCAAAGCTTCAGCATGCTTGGTGGCGAAGCCGCAACCTGAAGGTTGTACTCTATACGCCTGTTGCTCATCGCCGCTCGTACCGTCGATCGTGTTTACTTCTTTTCTTCTTTGTTAGACGGTTTCCGCTTGAACATCTTCAACATGCGATCGGTGATCACGAACCCGCCTACGACGTTTGTGGTAGAACAAAATACAGCTGTGAAACCGAGAATAGTGCTGACTGTCCCGTAGTCAGCGCCCGCGGTAACAATGGATCCAACGAGGGAGATGCCGGAGATGGCGTTGGTCGCCGACATTAGAGGTGTATGCAGAAGCGGCGGCACACGCGAGATCACCTGATAGCCAACGAACGCCGCGAGGGAAAAAATATATAGCGCTGTGATTAGTTTTTCTACAGACATACGGCACCTCGTAATACCATCTCTACGCTCCTTCCAACGCGGCGGCGTCCAGCAATCGAGCGGCATGAATTATTCTTACCACGTACACGATCCTTGCTTCGATTCGAAAGATTACTCGGTAGTCGCCATAAATCAGATGGCGATATTGAGTTCCGATTAGATGGTTCTCAGCAATTAGGGGACAACGTGAGGGAAAGGTCTCAAGAGTCGAAACCTGCTTCTCCAAGTGAAGCAGAAAGGCCGCGCCGGCCCCTGGATTATCCTCGCTTATGAACCCCCAAGCCTCGACAAAATCGCTTTCAGCTGTTTCGGAAATCCTAACTCGAAATTTTATGGGCATTCTTGAACTCGCGTAAGAAAGCACGAATCGGCCTGGTTCGACCTGCCGCTATATCCGCCTCACCTTCTGCCAAGAGCTGTGCGAGATTACTCGCTTTTAGATGCTTTTCGTAGGTCTTCGCATCGAGGAGCACTGCGTCTGCTCGACCGTTTACCGTGAGAATAAGCGGTCTGCCAGTCCTGCGTACCTGGTCAATTAACTCACGGGTATGCTTTTTCAAGTCAGTAATTGGTCGAATATCTTCGGAAATTCTCAAGGCCATTTTTGACTCCTGGTGGTCTGAATTTAGTGCCAAATATAGCACTTAATTCAGGCGGTAGGAACGAAACCGGGTTTCATCCAACTAAACTCCCTCTGACTCGTTCGTTCACAACCTCTCCGCCATGCGTCACACACGATGGCCCAACCACGTCGTCCTTCAAATCAATCATCAACTCGCCGTCTTTAATCAACAGCGACAGAAAAGCCGTGACGTTACGCGAGTAAAGTTGGCTGGCATGGACCGGAACAGTTGCGGGCAAGTTTGTGGGCGCCATGATCGTCACGCCATCTACATCAACCATCTGATCAGCCGCACTGAGCGCACAGTTGCCTCCCGTCGATCCTGCAAGATCGATGACTACGGCGCCGCGCTTCATGCCCTTCACAGCCTCTTCAGTCACCAGTAAGGGCGCGCGACGGCCCGGAACCTGCGCAGTTGTGATCACCACGTCGGCCGTTCTGGCGTGTTCGGCAATCAGATCCCGCCCGCGGCTCATCGCCTCTTCCGACAACTCCACCGCGTATCCACCTGCGTCTTCAGTCTTGATCCCACCGAGATCCACCTCCAGAAATGTTGCGCCCAGTGAACGCACCTGCTCGCCCGCAGCCGCGCGCACGTCGTAGCCTTCAACCACGGCACCAAGCCGGCGTGCTGTAGCAATCGCCTGCAGTCCGGCAACGCCCGCTCCCAGCACGAGCACGCGCGCAGGTGGCACGGTGCCCGCTGCCGTCATCAACAAAGGAAACATCCTGGGAATGTGCGAGGCGCCAAGCAGTACCGCTTTGTATCCGGACACGGTGGCCATCGATGAGAGCGCGTCCATCGCCTGCGCGCGCGTGATGCGCGGAACCAACTCCATTGCAAAGGTGGTTAGACCATGGACCAGAGCCGGCTCTAGGGCCTGGGGCTCGTCTAACGGCCTTAGAAATCCGAGCACGACGGCGCCGCGTTTTAACCCGTCGAAAACATCATGCCCGGGCCGGTTCACGGTCACCAATACGTCAGCGGAATCCAGAAGCCCTTCTCGATCAGCAGCAACGTGGGCCTCTGCTTCGCGGTAGTCGTCATCGGTGCGGGCCGCGCCCATACCCGCTCCACTCTCAACGATCACAGAAGCTTTGAGTGCTACGAGCTTCTTTACGGACTCAGGCATCAGCGCCACACGCGCTTCTCCCGGCAACGATTCTCGCAGCACTACGATGTTCATTTTATTGTCAGATGAAACTATCTGAAAGGGAATCAAGCGAACGCTGCGCAGTATCGCACCAGGAACGGCCCATAGACAAGATTTTCCTCCGCCGTTTTTATGAGTGTTGAGTAAGAGGCGTATAGAGTACAAGCTTTAGCTTGCGTCCTTGATAAGAAGCCGGCTTGTCTGGTGCGAAGCACCGACCTAAAGGTTGTACTCTATACACCTCTCTTAACAAATGGGCTACCGAATGTGGGTCGGGCTGCTCAGTAATCGAAAAGTGCTCGAAAGTCGCCCTCGCTGGAACGCATCTTAGCGTGGCTGGTTGATTTGCTACCCACTAACGATCATGAGGAGATAAATGAAATGGCCGACACTAAGGATCAGAACGCTGAGGCTGTGACTGCAGAAGAGCGAACCATGCCTGAGGATGAAATTGACGAAACACTAGAAGATACTTTTCCGGCGAGCGATCCGCCGTCGTGGACGTTAGGCATCGACCCCCACCAGCCGACAGAGAAAGACGAGGATGGCTAGAAGGCGTGACTAGCGTCGTTCGCCAACTTACAGAACCGAGCGCGGTAGCGCCGATGCTGGAGTCACCCTCCGCATCAACGGTTTATTGCCTATAGGGCTTTCCCGGATCCAGCGCTACGCGCTCGGTTCTGTAGTGGCGCCGGAAAACTTTTGCTTGTCTTTCGTCATTTCTGTGTTTTATGGCTACGGTTTTTTGCCTCGAGGCGCTCTCGGCTCCGGCGCTACCGCGCTCGGTTCTGTAGTGGATATACACCTCAACTCGGGGGCAGCTTGCGGAGTCGCTCTGTGCGTCTCTATAATCCAACCCTGCTTGGCGCATTGGTGTAGTTGGTTAACACGCTGCCCTCTCAAGGCAGACGTGGCTAGCGAAAATACTGACAAATTCGCTATCTTTACCAAACTTTGACACTTTCGTTAACACTTAACTCTCTCAAACTGACAATCTACGTGTGGGTTTATCATTAGAATTGCCGCCGTGATAAACGGAGACGATTCTTTGGGATTTGTTCTCGCAAGCATTCTACATGGTATACATTACGGCTTCAAGTAATATTACTCCTTTCCGTAATATGAGGACTGTGCTATTTTGACACTATGATTAAGACTCACGTCCAAACGATTGCGAGAAAGCGGGGCATTACGACTGCTTATCAATTGCAGAGGGCTCTCAATATCTCACCAAGTGTGGCGGCGAAACTATGGTCAGATGATTTCGAGAACATCAGTAGAGTCTCACTTGACCGCCTGTGTTCTTTTTTGAAGGTTCCTCCAGCGAAGCTGATAACATTTACATCAGCAAAAACGGAATTGTAAACTGAGTTCCCACCAAGTTGTTCGATAGCAGAATTCTTCAAAAGCAGTTCGTAGTTCAAAGACAGCCTAATCTAATTCAATAGCTTGAGAATCATATTGATGACACGGCTACTGAAGACTATGAGATTTATCTTCGCTCGAGGGGGGGTGGAGGTTATTCCAGACGGTCAGCAATGCCTTTCTTCTTTGAGTCAGGCCTTGGGCTTAAGGTGATTCCAACTCTTCTCATATCTTGAAGGCGTTGCGAGATTTCACTGGCCAACCCAAGCTTGAATGTCTTTCCTGCCGACATTCGTGACGGGCGGAAAACGACTCAGATTTCTTTTGCATCAGCGCGGGGTTTACAATTAAGGCATGGATGACGAGCCGGTGAGAGTTGAGGTTGATGAGAGTGAAACAACAGCTATTTGGCCGCTAAGTAGTAAGGTCGAGATTATGGAGGACCTTCCTGACGGAGGTGCCGAGGTTCGCGTCTGGTTGTCCCGCGTCCGCATTGGTCGTATATCCGCTGAAACCGTTGCTCAACGAACCGATTGGAATGTAAACATAAAGGCTATGGCGCGTCGAACTGTCAAACAAGAAGAAAAGCAAAGACTACTTCAAGAAGAGATTTTCCAGCGACTAAATTCGTTTGGAAACTGCCCCAAACCTTGAGAGCCTTGGCCCGCTAGCTGGGGCCTTCGGCTTATCGGAGAAATGTTAGATGCGTGAGACAAAATTGTTGGAAGAAAACATAGTGGAGCTTATGAGGTTATCGTTTGATTCGATAAAACACCTCACAACCCTAAGCACTGGTGCGCTAATTTTGATGGTTGCTTTCCTAGAAAAACTGTTCGCCAAAGACCAAGAATGGAAAGCACTAATTGGCGTAGGTCTAATCTGTTTTACTGTGACAACAATCACTGCAATGTCGTCAATGCTTCAAGCCGCAACTATTATGTCATCCACTTTAACGCTTGATGAACGTGCTGTAATACAAGAAAAACTTCGAATAGCCTTCAACGTGATTGCTTTTCTGTTCTTCATTGTAGGTACCGTCGCACTCTGCATCTTTGCCTTTAAAAATCTTTACTAGGTTGTGAAACATTGTTTCACGGTAACGCGCTCCGCGCATTACGTAACACGTGGAACCCTACCCTTCACTCCCCCCTCGCCCACAGCAAGAAAACAAACCCTGAAAAAAAGAAAGTTTGCTAGTGGTGTCGGTCGGTCGATTGGGACGTTATCCTTCTGGACTCTAAGTCAAAGCCTATAACGTCAGGCTACCGAATTATTCATTCGCGGCTGATGTAGATAGCTCCTATTCCTGAAGATACAGAATCAGAGCCTGACCCTGAATAGCTTCCCAAACACCTCCTTAACGGGGCGTTTAAGTATTTAGCCAAGAATTTCTTGACTCTCAGAGACAGTTAGGTGTATATCGAAAAGCGTTCCAACACTCAGCCGGAGTCACGCTCCTGTCTAGCCTCTCACTCCGAGTTTCCTTACCCAAAGGAGATAGCATGCCTAAGAAAAACAAGCGAGTATTCCTTCTGATTTTCATGGTAGTTGTTGCTGCAACAATTTTAGGGTCGGTCGTGTTTAGTAAGAGCAGCAAACTTCAAAAGCAAAAAACTTCTCGAACGATACCTCCTGTATCGTCAAAGATAGGCACGATTAAAATAGAAAGTACTAAGGGCGTCGATGAAAATACTCCTGCTGAAGGTGTCGAAATAGTGGTTCGAAATATTAGTGCAAAGCCCGTAATGGCTATCGACCTTGTCGCGGGAGAAGGAGCTGTTACCAAGAACGGTCTGACGGACGAAGAAAACCCAATTGTAGTCATTGAGCCGTTTGGTACTACCACTCTGAGGATGGGTTTTGGTGAGATGACGACTGGGGCTCCCCTCGTAGTTAGCGCCGTAACTTATGGGGACGGTACTGAAGAGGGGGATGAAAAGTCGTTACGCATAATGCGTAAGGTGCGGGAGCGAGATAAAGAAAGGATAAAAGCAGCGAGAAAAGGGGGTCAGCAATAGTGAAAAGACTCCTCACTCTCACCCCTCTCCTTCTCACTCCTCTTCTTTTAATCTTATTCATAACAAGAACTAACTATGCTACTTGCGGTGACACGCAAAGCGGACCTGTGGAGAGTTGGAACTTTGGTAACGGTTGTGCGACTAACCAGACGCCTAAATCTTTTACCAAAACGATAACTTGGGCAAATATTTACTGGCTGGATGGTCATGTCCGAACGAGCGTGGCCGTTACAGACACAGGCCAGACGGGGCTTGACAACGGTAATGAGTGCCCAAGGTGTTGGCCGGGGTTCGATAACCCGATGTTCGAAGAATCCGGTGACACTGCCTACTGGATACAAAAGACTTATCCTGGGTTCATAGATGTAGTGACGGAGACGTGTTCAAGAGCACCCCAGCCAAGTAGTGACCACCGACAGGGTCATACTTGCAGATGTGGTGAAGGCTGTAGCGAAGAATGGGGAGAATGTACGGGAGCCTGTGGAGACCCACCACCGGACCCCAGTCCAATGCCCGAAATGACCACTGCAGAATGCAACGATTGGCAAGACAACGACGGTGATTACCTCATCGACTGTGAGGACGATGGATGTGCCCAATCTTGCGTGGATGGCTGCAATGACGCCAAACGAGCACTATGCGACGTGCTCGGAGCACCCTATTGCATCGCCGGACAATGCTATACGCCTCTACTGATTGATACGCTTGGCAATGGCTTCGAACTTACAAGTCCTAGGGATGGGGTTATGTTCAAAGTTGTTGCCGGCCTAGTTGCGCGCATTGCATGGACTAAGCCCAATAGCGACGATGCCTGGCTGGTTCTCGACCGCAACGCAAACGGCGTCATCGATGGCGGTGAGGAGCAGTTTGGCAACGCCACACCACAATCATTACCACCTCCAGGAGTCGACAAAAACGGTTTTCTTGCGTTGGCTGAATTTGACAAGGCGACAAACGGCGGTAACGGGGATGGTGTGATTGATAATCACGATGCCATTTTCTTATCGCTACTCCTGTGGCAAGACACAAATCACAACGGCATCTCCGAGGTCTCCGAGTTACATAGTTTGCCGGACCTCGGGTTGGCAAGCTTCGAACTCAAATACAAAGAATCAAAACGGATTGATGAACATGGCAATCAGTTCCGTTATCGAGCCAAAGTGAAAGATGTACGTGGCGCTCAGGTTGGGCGCTGGGCTTGGGACGTGTTTCTGAAAATGCCTTAGACGTTTGCTGGAAGAAATGCAAGGGACGCTTCCGGGATTCTCTTTTTTAGCTAAATACCCTTACGAAGGAATCTGGGTCCATTGTCTTTTTGCGTTGCAAAATTCAGGTTACTTGCATGTGAATGCAAACGTCCTACGAGTACTTGACTCTCTTCAACCGTCTCCTAAAATGTCGGCCAATCAGGTCTAGCTTGTTGGGGTGAGGTTGACCAATCGAGGCTGAATGCTTCCGCCCAACCTTAAGTGCCCCTGGTCCAAACCGGGGCTTTCGGTTCTCCCAAAGCTACCATGATGACTATCCCCCTAGACGACATCACTCGTAAGAAGTTAATCCTCGTTAGACAACTTTATCAGCGCGCAATCCTTCAAGCTGAAGCTATGCATAGCTATGTGGACCGCATTATGGCGGTCATCTGTAACCCTCCCCAAAAACTGGACCATTGAAAAGTAGAGGTTTCCGGGCGAGTATGACGCCAGGAGGCCCGAATGCGGAAGAGCAAATTCAGCGAAAACACTATCATCACGATCTTGAAAGCGGTAGAAGCAGGACGAGCTGTCAGAGACGTCTGTCGCGAGCACGAACTCAGCGAAGCGACTTACTACAAGTGGAAAACAAAATACGGCGGTATGGAAGCGGCTGACATCCGGCGCTTGCGTGAGCTGGAAGAAGAAAACCACCGCTTAAAACAGATGTATGCCGAGTTGTCCTTGGACCATCGGATGTTGAAAGAGGTGCTCACAAAAAAGCTGTAAAGCCGGTAGTCAAGAGGAAGTTGATTGCCGGCTTACGTGAGCAGTTTCAGGTCAGCGAGCGCCGGGCCTGTCAGGTCTTGGCGCTAGCGCCGCTCGGTCTATCGTTACCAGCCGCAGCCGAACCGAGATGGTGAAATCATCAAGCTGCTGTTGGAGCTGGCCCATGGCCGACCGGAACAAGGCTTTGGGAAGTTGTTCAAGCGGCTGCGAGCGGCTGGGCCATCGCTGGAATCACAAACGCGTCTATCGCGTGTATTGCAGCCTGAAACTGAACAAAAGAAGAAAAGGCAAAAAACGTTTGCCGACAAGATGCCCGGCACCGCTGGTGGTGAGTGAAGTGATGAATGAGTGTTGGTCAGCAGACTTCATGAGCGATGCGTTGTGGGGCGATCGGCGCTTTCGCACCTTCAACGTGGTGGATGATTTCAATCGCGAGGTGCTGGCGATCGAAGTGGACTTCAATCTACCGGCCGAGCGCGTGGTGCGCACGCTCGAGCGGATAGCCGCTACGCGCGGCTATCCACTCAAGCTGAGATTGGACAATGGACCAGAGTTGGTCTCCGTAACGCTGGCTGACTGGGCCGAGCAGCACGGCGTGACTGCTCGAGTTCATCAAACCCGGCAAACCGATGCAGAATGGTTTCATCGAAAGATTCAATCGCAGCTACCGCGAAGCGGTGCTCGACATGTTTGTGTTTCAAAGCTTGAATGAAGTCAGAGAGCAAACCGAGAAGTGGCTGCGGGAGTACAACGAAGAACGACCACATGAGTCTCTGGGCAACATGACACCCAGGGAATATCTGTTAACCCAAAAACCCGAAATCTCTACTTATGAGTGGTCCTAAAAAGGGGAGGGTTACAGGTTACAAAAGAGTTTTTGGAAATATTCTTTGAGTCGTTGGCCACTTACAACTATATTGTGCCCGTTCTCACGCGCAGCTAGAACGAGTTGAAAGAGAGTGTCAAAAACGTCTTGGGTGGGTGGTACCGCATCGATATTTTCAATAATGATGTCATAAAAATTCCCCGCTTCCCTCAAGTCACCCTGACTAACAAGCGGTTTTACGCTTTGAAACACATTTAAAGCTCTCGACAGGCGGAAGTGGTTGTTGTCACTTAACAAATCTGAAAAGTTTACTGCTATGCGATGGTAATTAGGTTCTGCGTATTGCGTGTCGATATCAACGTCGCTCATGCTGGTATATTGTTTTGGGTCGAACTTTCTATTTTGTACAATCATTTTCTAGCTCCTAGTTTTCTGAAGATTTAAGGAATGGCTTCCTCTCTACTTGACATAATCTCAAACAAAAAAAGGTATCCCAAATTTTCGTTTTGGCTCCAACGGGGTATTCAAACCAACGTTTGACATACCTGATTGGTGGCATTTGAGAGGCAGACTGTGAAGGAAAACTAGGTTGGCTTGGTAAAACTCTACTGAACCGGAGTCACCGTGATGTAGTGGATTGGTATTGCGAGCGTTGGTGAGCTTTCACCATATTTAATAGGGTCCGTCCTTGGTAATAACGTTTCTTTAAGGTCTCATACTCGTAAGGGGGCACGTTCAATTCAATACTAGCGTGCCGTAAGGCTAAGCCTAACGGCGAGTACTCTTTTTTCTTACGTGAATCTAATTTGTAGCGTCTTTGACGAGCGTTCTCAAGAAGCCTATCCGGCACTTCGGAACAAAACGTAGTTAAATTTTTAAACCGTGCCTCCTCCCGCATCTCCTCCTTTATCTCTAGGCTATGGCCTTTCAGCTTGAAGTAGTCCGTAATAAAAACCCACAGGGGCCGCACACTATTCACCACCTCTGCATACTTCCTCAATCTGTCATCCGTAGTGAAATATTCGGGTTCTGATTCTCCTCGCTTGCCCCCGCGCTTGGGTGCGTTCATCTGAACCTTGGATTTTTTCACAAGTGTTTTCATCAACCCGTCGATTACTTTCGTTGCATCTTTCGGCTTCAATGCGTCGACAGCAATCAGCGTGTGCACTTCAATTTTTCCACAAGGTTCCTCAGGGCTTGTTGCAACTCTCGCTTTGCATAGCCCTCGAGTAAGTCCATCGCGTATGAAACGTATGGTTTGCAGAGGTTAAATTGCTCAGCTTCATCGTATGATTTTCGCATCTGTATCGGGGTCGACGTGGCGAGAGAATGTATTAACAAACTGCTCTAATGCTCTATCGGGATAATACGTACAATCCAACCACCCATACTCGGTCTTAATGTCATACTTAATCTCTGACGATGGCTCTTCCTTTATTTTCATTTCACGCTCCGGTTCAGCTACTAAAAACGATTGATAAGAATAAACAGAACTAGACTCGTCTTTCTCTTTGGAGATGGAGGCAAGAACTAACCCAGTGAAACAACTTCACAATGGTTTTGAACCAGTTATCACCCAACATGAGATTGGCCGCAAAATCCGGAATTCACTAAGTAAGATAATTCTGAATCCCAGTTTTATTTATTGCGTGTCAGGCTATCACTATCAGCAGCTTGCGCGTAAGAGGGATCCAAGGCTGCAGCGGCGCGAAAGATAGACTCAGAGTCCAAGTGCGCATAACGATATAGGCAGGAAAGGGTTGAATGCCCAGAGACTCGCATCACTTCAATCGGCGCAAGCCCTGCGCGAATCATGCGAGTGATAGAAGTGTGCCGACAATCGTGCAGGTGAAAGTCTTCAACGTCTGCCGCCTTACAAGCTTTGGCAAAAGATGTTCTCACCGTGACTCTAATGCCGAATACCAGGGCTTCCCGGTGATGTCTTGAGGCGTTCCAACGTGCGTCTAAATCTTCATAAACTCGACTAGTCATTGCGACGGTCCTACTTCGGGCAGTCTTGCAGTTAAACGCGCGCACAGTAACTGTGCGGCTTTCAAGGTCAATGTCCGACCACTTGAGCGTGATAATCTCGCCTCTCCTCAATGCACAGTCCAAAGCGAGTTTGACGATGCCAGCTAAGTGCTCCCGCCTTGGTTCGGCTTCAATTGCCGCTAGCAATCTTGATTCTTCATCGCGGCTCAGTGTCCTCTCGCGCTTGTTTTCATCGGCTGAGGATATTAAGGAGTCTCCGCAATTGAACGGGTTGCGAGTTATCCACGTCTCGCGCACTGCTATGTTAAGAACGCGACGCAATACAACTAACTCGCGATTGACGCTAGCAATGCTTCGCGGTCGCTTGTATTGAGTATTAGTGCCTAGCCGGTTTGCGCGAAAGTTATAGATGTCGCCATAGCTGATATTCGCTAGCCTCTTAGCTCCAAAGTATTCCCGAAAGATTGCTAGGGCACGTTCCGCCCTATCCAGTGCCCTTAGACCGCTTACCTTGCGTTCGTGCCGGTACTCTGCCGCCTTCAAATATTTAGCGGCATAGAAGTCTGCAAGGTCCTTGAAGGTTAATCTTGCAGTATCTATGACCTTTTCGCCGTCGCCTTCAATCTGCCGAAGGATTGATTTCAAAATCTGCCTTGCTTCGGGCTTACTCGCCGCGCGCCTTGCGATGTTGCGGCGCTTCCCATTTGTCCCGGTTAAGGTCACTCTTGCAAACCATTTGCCGCTCTTGTCCTTTCCGATATATCCCGTAGTTTCTTTTGCCATTTTCGTGTCTCCATAAGTTGACACGTAAATTGACACTTTGAAGAGGTCTAAGTGTGTTAATCGGGTTCAATTCAGGTCAGCTTGCGGAGTCGCTCTGTGCGTCTCTATAATCCAACCCTGCTTGGCGCATTGGTGTAGTTGGTTAACACGCTGCCCTCTCAAGGCAGAGATCACGGGTTCGAGTCCCGTATGCGCTACCAATCCTTTCCGAAATACTCCGGCTGCTAACGGCTCTTGCCGCAATCAATGAAGACCTTTGAGAGCCCGCTGCTAATCAAGAATCACTCGGAATTTCGCGAGATCCGTTTCGGTGCAGGTGACCTTGGTTCGGAACTTATCGAACTGCGTCAACAGGTCAACGATGTCCTTGTCTCCACAGCTTCGCGACTGCCGTCGTGTTCGGTGATAAATGTTGAGAGTGCAGTGAAACCAAAACCAGGGTGCATGTCAGAGAGTCAAGGGCACGAGCTTTGTACAGCGTCTCAAGTTAGGCCTTCTTCTTCGCAGAATAAAGTCCGTCAAACAGGAATTCAATTTCACCACGCTTGTTTGGGACAAATACCAGATCGTTTTCCAGGTTGGCGCCGAAAGACAACAAGTATGGTCCAGTCCGAGTTAACTCGAGCTCGCCGTCAGGAGTTTTGAAATAGAGTTTGCCGGTCCTGCCGATGATTTCCCAAGTCTGTTGACCGTTAAAATACTTGCCTGCAAAGTTGGCTAGCTCAGTTTCGGACAAGGCTTCCGGTTTTTTCGGCTTAGGCGGCTGTTCGGGTTGCAGCTTGAGGAAAGTTTCGATGGCCCTGGCCCGGCTTCGAGGAAGCGTTTGGCCGCTGCGATTCGTCTGTACAATCACTGCCAAGCCTTGTTCGGGAAACATCTGAATCATGGAGCCATACCCACGACTAAAACCTCCGTGCATCAGGACGCGCTTACCCCGCAGGTCAAAATTCAGCAGGCCATAGCCGTAGTGCACTTCCGAAGACCCGGGCATGGGAGCGTGTTTGCCAAATAGTTTGGCCGCGACATCCGCTTTCAACACCTGCTTGCCATCGACCTTTCCAGCATTGAGAAGTGCGATAACAAAACGGGAGAGATCATTGACTGTGGAATATATGGATCCGGCCGGCCACATCGCGACGTTGTTGAAGGCCGGCCTAATTATGAACGGCTTGGAATCGCGGACGTCGTGGCCCATCGCCAGTGGATAGGTCATGGCCTCGAGGGGGCGTAGAGTCGTGCGCTTCATTTCCAGCGGAGCAAAAATCAACTCGTTCATCGCAGTCGCATACGACTTCTTGCTTGTTTCTTCGATAACGAAACCGGACAGCCAATATGCCGCGCTGGAATATGAATAAATCTGACCTGGTTCGGCAAACAGCACATCTTCTTTCCATCCGCGGACCATGCGCGACAGAGCCTCATCGTCATGGGAAATGAAGGGCGCCTGCAAATCCGCCATCCCTGCAGTGAGACTCAGCAACTGGTGAGCAGTAAGCCGGGCCAGTTGAGGGCTGAGTCCCGTTACTCGTTCGCCGATCGGTTGATCGAGGCCGAGTTTGCCTTCAGAAGAAAGCGAGACGAGGGCTGCCCCCGTAAACATCTTTGTGGTGGAGCCCAAACGAAATAGAGTGTCCGGGGTAACTGCGGCGCCCGTTTCAACGTTTGCAACGCCAAAGCCTTTGGCAAAGATTAGGCGATTACCTCTAACGATGCTGATCGCGGCGCCGGGAGTTCTGGTTTGTTGCAACTCTTCGTTAATGACACTCTCGAGCGCGTTCAGATCAATTTCCTGCGACGATACGCTTATGGGTAATAGCAGGAGGGTGAAAAACAGAGGTAACCAGAGCCGCGGGTATGAGCCGCGGCTTCGATTCGATAATGTGTTTGCGGTTATCCGGTTTTCGTTCCCAGAAAATTTATTGGAAGTAGTCATGTGATTTCGAAGTAGTTTCGTCGTGACTCGAAGAAGTGCTCTCTTCCATCAAGGGCTTAATGTTTTTTATCCAGTACGAAGGGTACTAATGGTCGAGGGCGTGTCGCAAACGCGGCGCGATCTCGTCAAGCCACCTGTCCAGTTGCGTCTGCGTGAACCAACGGCCTTTGAGCATCACGCCCGCGCGGCGTTCGGTATTCTCAATGTTTTCCAGCGGGTTGGCTTCGAGCAGCAACAAGTCGGCCTGCTTGCCTTTTTCGATCGTGCCGGTTTTTGCAATCGTCCCGAAAAACTCCGCGGGGTTACGCGTGGCGCTGGCGAGGGTCGCATAATTCGACAGCCCAGCCTCATTCAAGGCGCGCAGTTCACGGTGCAGAGTGTAGCCGTAGAGGAACAGCCATTCCGGGGTGTCGGAGCCTGCCATAATCTTGCCGCCGGCGTCGTGAATAGCCTTGACGAGCCGGTTCCTGATGGACACGTATTTGGCGCGTCGTTCGGCTGAAGCAGCAGTGGCCCAATATCTTTTATTCACTCCCAGCCAAAAATCGATTGTCTTCTGGGGATAGAAACGAATATCGGGTTGGGCCTTGATCGCCTCCTCGGTTCTGCCGATCCCAAATGTGTATTTAAAAAGAGTCAGCGTCGGCGAAGAAAATGGATTCGCGCGTACTGTCGCCCTCGCGATTTCCGGAATTTTGTTTTCGTCAATGTGATCGAGGCTCAACCAACTTTCCGGCCTGTAAAGATAGATATCCGAGACCGAGCCTTTCGCCAACAAATTGTCCGGCAAGAGTGCTTCAAGATATGAATCGAGATGTTCGATTTGCTGGCGGGCCTTGAGCGCGCGGCGCAGACCGACCGAACGGCTGTCGGCATGACCGACGACGCGGATGTCTTGCTTACCGGCTTCGTCAACAATAGCCTCGTAAACCTCAGGCTTCAGGTTCGTCGTCATTTTCAAATAGTCGTAGCCGTCTCTTTTCGCTTGGCGAACAGCCTCGCGGGCCTCGGCCTCATTAGTCACGACGAAGGCGTGACTCGATTTTTTACCGATGAATTGCGGACTCGCTACGTACATCGTCGGCGCTATGATCTCTCCGCGCGCCGATTTCGCTCGCCACTCAAGCTGCTCGGGCGTCCCGTTCATCAAACGTATTGTGGTGACGCCATTTGCCACCATGACCTTGAATTCATCTACAGCGAGCGCGTCAGAGAATTCATCTTCGTCCGACATCAGATGGACGTGCATGTCCGCCAAGCCGGGAACCAGGAATTTTCCGGTTCCATCAATCTTCTTCGCCGCCGCCGGAACTTTCACACGCTTCGCGTCGCCTATTTCAACAATTATCCCGTTGCGAACAATCACGGTTTGATTTGTCAAAACGCGCTCTTTGTCCATCGGGATAACGTTGACGTTGATGAAAGCAACGGCGCTTGGCTCCTGCGCTCTAATTCTCAGCGAGGAAACACAGGCCAGCGACAGGATTAAGAGGAGAAGAGTAGTTTTCTTCACTGAGGCTCCACTATTCGTACCAGTTTAATTGGTCAATATAACGCAATTTGGGTATTGCTTTCTTCACTGAGGTGGCATCGCTTCAGCATCGTCGAGTTCTAATGAGTAACACTTCGAGAGGGTCAGGCCAGCGCTGCATCAGCTAGCTGCGGTTTCGCGCTCCAGGACAATGTCAAAGACACCGACCTCGAAGCTGGCGCCATTAACAGTTCGCTTTTCCGGAGCGATGGCGTTTTCGGGTCGATACATCGAGTCAGACATTTTTGGATCTTCTTTGAAGTGAATTTCGGTGACCAGGGGTTTATAGCCCGGACAAACAGCCAGCAGATGAAAATGTGCACAACGCCAGAAGCTTGGCGAGCCGGACGGATTGGGCCGGTAAGGAATCGGGCGAATGCTTTCCACCTCGTAGTAGCCCGACTCCGCGGTAACGAGCCGCCCGCGGTTTCGAAAATCGGTTACTCCATCTGAATACTTTTCCTGCAAATCGACATGCCAGAAATCCAGGACCACGCCGGGCAGCGGACGCTTTGTATCGAAGGCCCAGGCTCGGCCGGACAAAATGAACGTTGTTCCCGGCTCGCCCGGCGTAGAAAGCTTTGCCCGAAACGGCGCGCCTTGCCTATACCAGGGGCCATATGATATCGGCGTAATCCGCTTCAGTGCGTTTCTTGGGGAAGCCGGCTCTTTCGGGATTGCTCCCATCTGGATCAAGACACGGTTAGCATCTTCACCGCTCACCGTGGCTAAAGTAGGGTGCGTGTTGGCGGGCAAAACCAACGTGGCAACACTGAGTCCAGTTAGTCCCAAACCTGTCTGCTGGAGAAAACTACGGCGAGTCGTTTCGTTCATGGTTTCGCTTCCTTAGTCCATAGATAGTTTTGGTTCAGGGACACATAGCGGCGGTGGGTAATGTAACGCAACTGTTAATTTGCGAGCTGCTCAGTACATTCGACGCTGAATCAAGCCCGCGATCCGAAAACCAACCGTTTGCCTTACTCAGTGGGACAGCCGCCTGCGTAACGGAAAGCCAGCAATAATAGTCTTCACAATTCGGAATGCTAACGCATTGATAGGGCTTTGCCGCAACTCACGGGATGAACTGGACGAATGCGAGGATATTCTGGCTTTATCAAAGGACGATTAGATCTAAAATTGGGGGAGAAAATGGTCAACCGGAGCGCCAGCCGACTCAGCATGTAGAAGTAAACGAAAGCATCCAGTAGAATCCTTTTTGTTAATTTACTCTCTAACAAAGTGAAACGATGAAACACTCTTTAACTGAAGAGTCGCTCCGCGATCTCTCTACCAAACTCAAACAGGCAAACGACGACTTCGCGGCACGCTATCCCGGCGAAAGCGGACGACGGCAACCGGTGCACACGGTGTATGGCGGAGCACACCTCTTCAAATCAGATTCGGCTGGACGACTGGGCGCCCTGGCGCGGCGCTCGATGGATCAGTTTGCACCTGATTTCTTGAGTTTTGCCCGCGCCATCCAATTGCCCGGAGCAGATCAATTACCTGAATCGGTAGAGCAGGTTGGCGACCTTAGAGCCAAACTTGATTCCAACCCTGATCACCTGCGTTTGGAGAATAAGGCGGCCTGGTTGGCCCATTCGATTTACAACCGGGTGAACGAGAAACTTCGACGCGAGCCGGTTGAGGATTTTCGCATCGACTTCGAAGACGGCTACGGCAACCGTCCCGACGGAGAAGAAGACGGCCATGCGGCTTCAGCCGCTGCGGAAGTTGCTGTTGGCATGCTCAGCGGTACCTTGCCTCCGTTTATCGGCATTCGAATCAAACCGTTTACCGAGGAGCTGCGGCAACGCAGTTTGCGCACGCTGGATATCTTCGTTTCGACTTTAGTGGAAAAGTCCGACGGCAAACTCCCGGCTAATTTCGTGGTCACCCTGCCGAAGATCACCATTCCTGAACAGGTTGAGGCGCTTACGGACGTTTTTGACTTGCTTGAACAATCAAACGGGTTGGCGGCAGGCTCGCTGAAGATGGAAATGATGATCGAAACTACCCAATCGATTATCGATGCGCGAGGTGAGATAAATCTACCGCTATTGTTGGCGGCGGCGCGTGGACGCTGTGTCGCAGCTCATTTTGGCACTTACGATTACACGGCGAGTTGCAGCATTACGGCGGCGCACCAGCACATGATGCATCCGTCGTGCGACTTCGCGAAGCACATGATGCAGGTGTCTTTCGCGGGCACGGGCGTTTGGCTTTCCGACGGCGCTACGAACATCATGCCGGTCGCCCCGCATCGCTTTACCGAGGGTGGACCTCCGCTCACGGCGGAACAGATTGCTGAGAATCGCACCGTGGTCCATCGCGCCTGGAAACTCCATTACGATCATATTCAACATTCGCTCGTGGGCGCGTTCTACCAGGGTTGGGACCTGCATCCCGCGCAACTCCCAACGCGTTATGCCGCCACCTATTCGTTCTTCCTCGAGAGCCTGGATGCGGCTTCGGAGCGTTTGAAAAACTTTGTGGAGAAGGCGGCCAAGGCGACTCTGGTAGGCGATGTCTTCGATGATGCCGCGACTGGGCAGGGACTTCTTAACTACTTTTTGCGCGCGTTGAATTGCGGGGCGCTCACGGAAGAAGAGGCGGTTAAGTTATCCGGACTGACGGTCGCCGAACTTCGTTCAGGCTCGTTCGTCAAGATCTTGAAGAACCGAACATAGTTGTAGGGGCGGCACTCCGTGGCCGCCCCGTGGTGCGATTGCGACGTTTTGTTGAACCGAGAGAGGGGGTAGCCACGGAGTGCCGCTCTTGTGCAATCGCGACGTTTGTTGAACCGAGAGAGGGGGCGGCCACGGAGTGCCGCCCCTACAATCTCATGGAGGTAAGAATGAGATTAGTAATTGGTGTGTTGATCGTGGCGACGATGCTTTCATCTAACATTACCGGTATGCAAAATCGCGTCAAGCCAGGCGGCGATCCGGAGCTAACGAAGAAGACTCGCCGTTTCTCGCCAACGATCCTTACTGCAAACACCGCGCGGTTATCGCCAGGCGATCGCAAAGCGTTGCAGAAAATCATCGAAGCAGCGAAGTTGTTGGACCCATTGTTCCTGCGACAGGTATGGAGCGGGAATGACGCGCTCAAACAAAAGCTGGAAGCCGACAAGAGCGCCGTTGGCAGGCAGCGTCTTCATTATTTCCTGATCAACGATGGTCCATGGTCGCGGCTGGACAGCAACGAACCGTTTATTGAAGGTGTACCGCATGAGAAGCCGCCCCACGCGAACTTTTATCCCGACGACATAACCAGGGAAGAGTTCAATTCGTGGCTCGAAACCCTGCCTGCCCCGGAAAAGGAAAAGGCCACCGGCTACTTCTATGCGATCCGCCGTGACGCAAATCGCAAGTTAATGACCGTGCCTTACAGCCAGGAGTATCGAGAGTTCCTCGAACCTGCGGCAAAATTGCTGCGCGAGGCTGCCGCGCTTACTACCAACCAGAGCTTGAAAACCTATCTAACTAAGCGCGCCGACGCGTTTGGTTCAAACGATTACTACGAGAGTGATATCGCCTGGCTCGATCTTAAGTCGCCGATTGACTTGACCATTGGGCCTTACGAAACCTACGAGGACGAGCTCTTCGGCTACAAAGCGGGGTTCGAAGCTTACGTCACGCTGACTGACTCAGTGGAGAGCGCCAAGCTCACGAAGTTTGGCCAGTACTTGCAGGAGCTGGAAGACAACCTGCCAATGGAAGCGCGTTACCGAAATCCTAAGCTGGGCCCGGGTGCGCCCATGCGGGTGGTCAATGAAGTGTTCAGCTCCGGCGAAGGAAACACTGGCGTGCAGACTGCGGCTTTCAATCTTCCCAACGATGAACGCGTGGTTAAAGAAAAAGGCTCTGCGCGGATCATGTTGAAAAATGTTCAGGATGCGAAGTTCAATAAGGTCCTGGTTCCAATTTCACGTGTTGTCTTGTCTACGGCGCAGCAACGAGACATCGCCTTCGATTCTTTTTTCACACACATACTCATGCACGAGTTGATGCACGGACTCGGACCGCACAACATCACGGTCGATGGTCAGGCGTCCACCGTGCGCTTGCAGCTGAAGGACAAGTACTCCGCGATCGAAGAGGCGAAGGCCGATGTGACAGGTCTGTGGGCATTGCAGTATTTGATCGACAAGGGCGTTATCGACAAACAAATGCAGCGCACGCTCTACACGACGTACCTGGCGAGCATGTTTCGCTCGGTGCGATTTGGACTGACGGAATCTCACGCGCGCGGCGTTGCGATGCAGTTTAACTATTTCACTGACGAGGGCGCGGTGAAGTTCGACGAGCGGACTGGCAAGTTCAGTATCGAAAACACCAAGATCCGTGAAGCTGTTCGAAAGCTGACTAACGAATTGCTGACGATCGAAGCGGAAGGTTCTTATGACAAAGCCAAAGCGATGCTCGACAAATATTCGTTGCTTCGCCCGCCGATGAAAGACGCGCTCGATCGGCTCAAGGACGTGCCCGTGGATATCGAGCCGATCTTCCCGCTGGCGAAGTAGGACGATAGCCTGTGATTCGGTGCAGTAGCCCGACCGTTAGGGAGGGCGTTGGAACGAAGAACGCCCTCCCTAACGGTCGGGCTACTGCCCCCTAGGCGCGTCTGATGAATTTGGCGGCAATCCAGCCTAGCAAGATCAGAATGGACAGTATGGCCCAGTTGTAGCGGTCACCGTAGCTGGCGCTGGGGAAGTGGTTGCTGATCATGATGAAGACCACGGGCACGGCCATGAAGGTATTCTGTTTTGAGCGCAACTTGGCTTGAGCACTCAAGGCGTCATCAGGTTTCTTACCCGCGTTAATGGCCGCAATCATTTTCTTCTGGGCGGGAAGGATCCGCATCCAGACGTTGCCGACCATGATCGTCCCCATCATTGCACCCAAATGAATATAGGCGCCACGACCGCTAAACACCGTCGTAAGCCCATACGACGTGGCGACGAGTAGCAGGTAAAAAATCACGGCGACCACTTTCTCGTTTTTGCCAAGCGCCGAAATCATTATCAGGTCGTAAATAAACCAGCCCAGGATGAGCACGCCGATCCCGAGACCCACTGCCTTTGCCAGGCTGATGTCGTAAACGTCCGAGTCAATCAGCGCACCCCCACCGAGGTAGTAGACGATAATCAGCAAGGCCATGCCGCTCAGCCAGGTGGTTCCTGCCTCCCAACGAAACCAATGCAGCGTGCGCGAGGCGAGGTCCGGGACTTTCTTTTTCTCGACGACATAAAAACCGCCGCTATGGACCATCCAAATCTGCGCCGGCTGTCCAGTGTTGGCGGCGGCCTTTTCTTCTTCACTGAGACGCGCGTCGAGCCAGGTGAAGTAGTAGGTGGTGCCGACCCACATGATGCCGGCAAACACGTGTACCCAACGGAAAATCAGGTTGAGCCATTCGCTGATAGTTGGATCGAGCATCCTCGTGCTAACTAACTGCCGCGATAAGTCGAGTAGCCATACGGGCTGATCAAAAGTGGCACATGATAATGCTGAGCAGCGTCGTGAATCTTGAAGACGATGATCACCTGGGGGAAGAAGGACTCGACGTTGAGCCCGGAGAAATAAGGATCAGTATCAAACACAAGCCGGTAGATGCCCGACGGCAACGGTTCAGTAACCAGGAAGAAAGGTTTGACCCGGCCATCCTCATCGGTCCAGGCATGACTCAGCTCGGCCCAACTCTCATCCGTGTTTTGCGTGGCGAGCGCAATTGCGACACCGCCCGCAGGCGCACCTCGCGCTACGTCGAGTATGTGTGTAGAGATTGTGGCCATCGAAGTTCCGGAGCAGTCTACAATCTTCGAATCGAGAGTCAACAACAAAAACTTAGCAGTCCGATGAAACTGCACCAGCACGCAACTAGGCGCTCGGTGTATCGATAAGTTTGTTTAATCTGAGGCGGGTAATTTTAGCTTGTTCACCTGCAGCGATACGCAGTTCCTGGGACGGGTCGTTTTTAAAACGATCGCGCAGGTTAACAAGCATCTCTTCCGAAGTTTTGCCCGCTGCGCAAACGATAAAGATGTGGCCAAACTTTTCTTCATACTCACGGTTCAACTCTGCCAGAGCGTCAATCGTCTGTTTAGCGGCCCCGCGAGTACCGGCCTGCTCTGACTCCGACCACTTCTGCGCTTCGGCGGAAGTAGCGGCTGCAGCTTTCCTTTCTCCGATCTTCGGATGACTGTGAAAAGCTTCGAGCCAGTCTTGGGAATCGAGCGACCACCAGATGCGATCTGCGGTTTCGAGCAACTGCTCAACGCTCGTAAAAGGACGCGCACTCGACATGCGTTGAGCCCATTCAGCGGAGCCGCAGCACTTCAAAAACTCTTTTTCTGCTTCTGGCCCAACCAGCGAATTCAGTTTGATCAAGGGGGGCATCAGTAGTTGTCCAGAACAGACGGCTCAAACGCGACTTTACTGCCACGGATAACTATTGCCGGCGGATCTTCTTATCACTTTACTCCAACGATACTTCCAAACACGCGCAGACGGCTGACGCCGCCATCCGGAAAGATATTAAATCGCAAATGTGAAAACGGGCCCGCGTCCAATATCTCGTTTTCAAAAAAATGGCGCGTGTGCGCCTGTAGCTTCGTGCGCTGCAGAACGTTGTTCCAGCTCACTGAAGGATCAGTCAAGCTTTCGTCTGAAAGCTCCGGAGCATTTAGCCCTTCAAGCGAGCAGCTCTCAGGAAAGTTTCCTTTGAACCACGCGGTGTCGACTTCCAAACGACGAAGTGTGCCTGGCTGTCCGAGCTTGATGATGGTCCAGTCATGGCCCGGACCGCGTCGTCTTTTTGTTTCCCAACCGTCACTCATGTTTGCCGCCCGACCGGGCATAATCAGATTGTGACGATGCCCGAAAAACATGTCGCTGCATGAAAGGACCAGTCCGCCATTTTCGACGGCAGCCAAATCAGCGTCGCCGCCAGTGCGTCTTAGACGATCCCAATCTGGAACGACCTGGCCATAAACTCGCAAACGCGCCACGCCGCCGTCGGGGTAAATCTTGAGACGCAAGTGCGTGAAGCGTTCCTCACTATCAATTGCGAACCGATTCTGTGAATCGCCGGCGAGCTGGACAAGCGGCAGAATTTCGGTCCACTGAAGAGCTTCGCTTTGCAACTCCTCAACCGTGGGAAGCCCGTCGATCGTGCAGGCTTCGAGTGAACACTGTTCGGGATAATTGCCGCGGAAGAAGCTTGTATCTACGACGATGCCGCGAATTGTGCCTGGAAGTCCCAGGCGAATGATGCACCAATCGTAACCGGGTGTTCGGCGCCGCCGCGTTTCCCATCCGTCCATCCACTTTCCCAAATCCGTGTACTTGCCCTCGATGAAGATAGGCGTACTCGGCTTCAACAGATTTTCTTTTGGTGCGAAAAACTCATCATTGGCGACAAGGACAGCGCCACCGAGTTTTTCTGAACCGAGATCGACCAGGTCTGTAAACTCCACATGTCCTCCGAATTTAGATCAAGCGGATTTCTATCAAGCATCTTCGCCCTAGTTCAGCCTGAAGGTCTGACTCATCTGCGGCTTTGCCGCCTTCCGTGCGGAAGGGCGCTGCCTTTCCGTTAGTTCACCCTCAATTTCTAGGCTATGCCTCTGGGCTATTCCGGCGGAGGCGTAGCCTCGTCGAATATTACGCGCGCCGGAAAGGCAGAGCCTTTCCGCACGGAAGGCGGCGAATCCCCAAACGAAAGTTTCTTCAGACAACAGGTGTTCAGAGTACAACCTTCAGGTTGCTCGTTCGCGATTACGGAGACTAGCTTCTCCCGAACCATGCAAGCTGAAGCTTGTACTCTATACGCCTGTTTCCCAGTGCGCACTTCGTATCTCGCGCCTTTAACGATGAGTTAGAAAACACCCCTTCGGCTCGCCTATCAGTTCGCCGTCAACATATATCTTCTCACCGCGAAGAAAAGTTTTCTCGACCACGCCGCGCAGCGTCATGCCTTCATAAGGCGTCAGCTTGTGGCGGTGATGCAACGCAGCTCCGTCAACTTTAAATTGCGCCGAAGGATTCCACACGACCAGGTCGGCATCGGCCCCTACCGCGATTGCGCCTTTCCGTTTGTCGAGTCCCACCAGCTTAGCCGGAGCGCGGCATAGCCAGCGAGTCAAATCCTTAAGCGAGAACCCACGACGTTGCGCTTCAGTCCAAATAACCGGCAGCCGCAACTGCAATGAAGAAATGCCACCCCAGGCAGCCAGGAAGGCTCCCGTTTCCTTCAACTTCATAGCAGGCGGACACGGAGAATGATCGGAAACGATCATGTCGATCGTGTCATCCCCAAGCGCGGCCCACAGTTGTTCGCGGTTCTCACGCTCACGGATCGGCGGGCAGCACTTGAATTCCGTTGCTCCATCCGGAATCTGTTCAGCCGCAAACGTAAGATAGTGTGGGCAGGTCTCAGCAGTGATTCTTACCCCAGCACGTTTTGCTTCTGCCAGCATGCTCAGAGAATCTGCCGATGAGTGATGAACGATGTGAACACGCGCATCAAACTCCTGGCCCAGGGCGATCATCAAGGCCACCGCCGCATCTTCGGCGGCACGCGGTCGACTCTGAAGAAACGTTCTATAACTGCGCGAATCACCAATGACCGCTGCTGTCGCGGCCGCGACCTCAATCGGTCCCGGCAGTTCCGCATGGACTATCAACACCGATCCTAACCGCGCGAGCTCGGGCATCGCTCGTCTCAAATCTGTTTCTTCAACATTGGGAAACTCATCTACGCCGGAGTGGACCAGAAAACATTTGAAGCCCACGACGCCTTCCGCAAGAAGCGGCGCCAACTCATGCGTGTTTCCGGGGACAACACCGCCCCAGAACCCCACGTCGACATGACATTGATTACTGGCCGCTTCGAGTTTTGTCTTAAGGCCTGCGAGCGTAGTGGTTGGCGGAATCGAATTGAGAGGCATATCGATTAGCGTAGTCACGCCACCGGCCGCGGCTGCCTGCGTCGCGGTCGCAAAGCCCTCCCACTCAGTTCGGCCCGGCTCATTAACGTGAACGTGTGTATCGACCAACCCTGGCATTACAATCGACTCGTCACTCACTTCAATCACATCGCGACCGGCCGGCGAAGAGTCATAAGAAGTGATTGCGGTAATTGTCCCGTCGGTGATTTCGATAGCGGCCGGCGAAATTGCTCCAGGCAAGACAACCTGTCGACCACGAATCACAAAATTAGTCGCTGGCATGTTCAGAAGCTGTTAAGCGAACGTGGGTGGTGGCGGTGGTACGTTTGGTTGAAACTCACCGAGTCCGAACACCTGTTCGTAAGCATGAGCGATCGCGGCAAACGTCACCGGAAACACGAAAAGCACGCCGACATAGCAAAACAGGATGCCCACAAAGTTCAGGAGACCATTTAGCAGCAGCAATCCCAGCAGTCTCCAAAAATTTGCCATAGCTGCTTTGACACTCAACTTCACGGCATCAACACCTGACAACCGACGATCCACAATGAGGGGATAGGCAAAAGTGAAGGCGACGGAGACAAGGACCAGGAGCACAATTAAAACAAACCAGAAAACTGCGGCGATACCTAAGAACGTTAGCAACGCAGTAGGGTCCGGTTCTGAGCCCGCCCGGGGCATCATCAGCAATAACCCCACGTAGAAGGCAATATAACTCGGAACAAAAACCACCAGAATAGGGATCATGTGCAACAGCGTCGCGACTACGCTATCGCCGAAGTAATCAAAGCCTTTGAAGAGAGTGCCAAACTCAATTGGTTGGCCTCGCCTCGTTTGAAAGAACGCCAGATACAGTCCGCACATCATTGGGCCCATTAAAATTCCAAACGGTACGATGCTCCCGATCAAAACTCCCACGGCGGTCATCCCGAAAAAAAGCCAGTATTGATCTTTCACCAAAGCCCAGCCGGCTTTAAGACATTCAATAGGCTCAACCGCGTTGCGTTTGAATTCGGCAATTGGAGGATCAGCAAACATCATCAGGGTCCTTTCATCGGGTAGCGGCCCCGTGGTTTCGGGGTGTTTTAGCCGAGAGTCATACGCCCTTCCTAACGGTCGGGCTACTGCCCCTCGTATGCAGGTGCAATGGTTTCACGCAACCAACCGTCCTTCTCCAGAAGCGATTTTAGATGTCCCTTTATGGCTTCCGCGTAAACCAGCGCGCCCATCTGGTTGGGGTGGCCGAGTGCAGCGTAACGGCAAGTCAGATAACTCTCCTCGCGAAATTCCTTTTCCGCTTTAGTCTCTTTTACGCCCTTCGGTTTCTTGAAGGTCGCCTTGCAACTCTTCGATCTCTCATCGCGAGTTTCATCGTTAGTTTTGAACGCTGCGGTCCCGAACGAAAGCGCGACGATGAGGTGCCTGAATCCGGAAAGGTTGGTAGAACCAAGCTTGAAATTCCAAAGCAAAGTATCAGGAGCAGCAAAGGCGTGTTCGGGCCAGAAGTTTATTTCCACAAATGTGACCCTGGAGGACAACGACTTTTGATTGAGTTCATTGTTGACCCTGCTTACGGCATTCGCGAGGGTGGCAGTCGACAGCTGGTACCACTCTTCCGAGATCGCAATTAGTTGCTTGCGCATCTCCCGGTAAGTTAACTCTCGAACCTTGCTTTCCTTCGCACTCCCTTCATCGCGGGCCAGCTTTTTCACCAGCAACCGAAGAAACGCGTTGTCGTCAGTCTGCGGTGAGATCGATCGGTAGTATCCCGTGACTAGTATCTGGGCGTTTGGAAATCCGGCGACGATGCGGCGCAGCAGTTCTGTCATGCCAACTCCGCAGCGCGCCTCGATGCGGGGCCGTAAAGACTCCAAAGAGGCGGCGGCATTCAATAGATTACTGACACCGACATCATTTATGCAGCCATCAACCAGGATCAGGTTCACGCTTGAACGATTATTGTTATACGACTGCAGCGATTCATCGAGCTGTTCATTGATGGATGGTAGCGGTTGGTTAACCTCACGATCGTTTGACCTGAATCGCACAGAAATGTTTGCCGGCGTTTCAAGTAAAGCGCCGGAGTGGGCCCTTATATCTTCTTTCACTTCGCGTCCGGTCTTTTCCTCGAGCCAACACTTGACCCGCCACCAGGCTTTTCGTTCCTGCTTTAAACCCTGGCCCCAGAGGATTGAGTCTCCAATTACAAGCATGCCCAAAGGATTGTCAGCCGAAGGCGCATTCTTATTTGGGCATCCACTCTGAGCAGCAGTGGTAATGGCCAAAAAAAGGCTAATGCCCAGGGCAACCACAAACAGTGTGACAAAGTTATAGGGGCGTCCCTCCGTGGGCACCCCGTTTTTCCGCGAGGTCGGGGGGGCCCACAGAGGGACGCGCCTACAAATCAGGGAACCAACGAACTTAAGCCAGGGTTTTGGAGTGGATTTCAAGATTAGAATTTTGTTCGTTCGGGGTTTCCCGCCTGCACCAGGAAGTCCTTGATCAAATTCAAACTGACTCGCAGACGATAGTTTTTAGTTGAGCGTATATCGTCAATGGGAGTGATTTCTCGAGCTAGCTCCGCTTTCGCTTTGGCAATGCTGTCGCCGCCGAGCTCGGCGCCACGCAAGGTCGATTCAGTGTTGACGCAGCGCAATGGAACCGGTGCGATGCTGCCGTAAGCGAGACGCACATCCTCGATTGTCTGATTCTTCATGCGTGCTGTTGCGGCGAGACAGACCTTGGAAATCGCCTGGGCCTTTCGCGTGCCAACTTTCCGATAATACTGATACAGGCCGTGGGTCGTGCGTGGGAGACGTACTCGCGCGAGCAATTCGTCTGCTCGCATGATGATCTGTTTGTAACCGGTATGAAATCCCTGATACGGGACCCAACGCGCCCCGTTGATCGAGAGGAGCTCCAATTCGGCATCGTATGCGAGGAGCGCGGGCGGTGAGTCGGCGGCTGGAGAAGCGTTGACGATGTTGCCGCCGAGCGTGCCGCGGTTCTGGATTGCGAGTCCACCGGTTTCACTTGCGGCCTGACACAACATGGGAAACTCCTCAAACAATATGGAATTCGACTGGATGTCGGTGTAGGTGGTGAGCGCGCCCAGTGTTACGTGTTCGGGAGTGGCTTCAATGCCCCGCAATTCGTCCAGGTTCCAGATGTTGAGATAGTTCTTGTGCGGCAGTTTACCCGCCTCGAGCAAAACCATCAGATCGGTTCCACCAGCAAAGGGCTGCCAAAAGCCGGGCTGGCGCGCGAGCAGATCAAGAGTTTGTTCCAAAGACTCGGGAGAAGTGAGTTGGTAACTGGCGATATACGATCTCATACCTTCTTGTTTCCGAGTTGGGCTGGGTTGCGGTTAGTTAAGACTTTACTGCTTTTGACTGACGGTTGCGGTCTTATTTTGGCGGTTTGCAACGAGACACACAGCTTTGCCAATTCCGATACCAGTTTTAGTCGAGCGGTAACCGCTGTCGCGGACATATCAAGTTTTAGCATCGTCAGGTGTGCCCTCCCTCAACGCCGCAATATCAGCTTGATCCTGTGGACTGTTCCGCATCCGCTTAAGCGCGATCAATCCAGCGTGCGAGACGACTGAAAGCGTTCCGTCTTGCCAATCGGCTTCCACGCGGGAATCCCAAATCTCCTGAATTGCTGGAGTTACTAGAATCAAATCCAGCGACAGCACGTATCCGGTCTCAGGATCGATCTTGGAAACTCTCCTTATTTCAATCGCGCCGCTCGCAAAAGTCATATCCAATCCGCGAATGTCGTAACCAAGTTCGGTGGCGACCGCTATCGCCCGAACAAGCGACTCCGAAAGAAGCAACAGATCGATGTCTATAGTCGCTCTGGGGCGACCATAAATCGCCATGGCGAGACCACCACACAGAGCGTACCCGATTCTATCGCGTTCTAATGCCGCCACCAGTTTTCGAAATTCAGAATAAAGATCAAACATTGCTGTCGTGCTATCTCTGGCAAGCGCGTACTACCGAATCAAATATCTTCATATAGCCGGTACAGCGACAAAGATTACCGGCGAGTCCGGTGCGAATCTCGGCTTCAGTCGGATTTGGATTTCGTTCCAGCAGATCAACTGCCGCCAATACCATTCCCGGAGTGCAGATGCCACATTGCGCGCCACCGCAGTCAATGAACGCTTGTTGCACTGCGTGAAGCTGGTCCCCGGTGGCAACGCCTTCGATAGTTTTGATCTCCGCACCCTCAACCTGGGCCACAGGCACCAGACAACTGTTTACAATCCGGCCGTTGATGAAGACGGAACACGCCCCGCATTCACCTTCACCGCAACCTTCCTTCGTGCCGGTAAGGTGCAATTGCTCGCGCAGAACGTCCAAGAGACGCGCCATTGCAAAAGCTTGAATGACTGCGGGCTTCCCGTTAACGATGCAGGTAATCTCTCTTTCGTCAATCATCGATATCCAAAACGAGCCGAAATGGTTTGCCGCGGCCGGTGCGGTAGGTCGAAAACCCGCGCCGATCGAGTGTGAGAATTTCTGTGACAGTCAACTGATCAGCCAACAGGACCAAAGTTGCATCCGCGAAGTCCATCGGCGTATCCGCGTACTTTTTCATCAGTCGGACTGCGTCTCTGATTTGCGTTGGGTGGGCACATTCATAAACCAACAAGCCGACAGCGTTAGCAAAACTGGCCAGCGCTTCCGGTCCCTCAGAACTCTCACTAACGAAATGCATAGCTTCGGTGATTACCGCGCTGGTACAGACCAGCCGGCCTGTGAAGCCTTCAAGGGATTTGGCGACATCACTGTGAGCAGCATCGCGCCCGTCCAGGTATGCTACGAGGGGTCCTGTGTCGAGTAACCAGACTTTCACTCGCGCCAGTTCCGCTCCTTCAACTTGCGGGCCCAGGCGTCGCGTGACGAAGGCGTGAGACTTAAACGTCCTTTCAGATGACCGGCCTTCGTCCCCAAAGGGCGCTCTGCCAGTGCTTGCTGCAGGATTTCCCGTACGAGCTCCGACATGCTCTTTCCCAACATCTCAGCAGCCTGCCCGAGTTGTCGCTGCTGCTCAGCGTCCAAACGAATGGTTAATGTCTTCTCCATGGTGGCTTACAGTGTAAGACGGAGTCAGACAAGCTGTCAATTCGTGTCTGATCCCAACCGCTCCATCAGCGCTTCCGGCATCAAGGGAATATGATTGAAGCTCACGCCGGTCGCGTTCTCGATCGCATTCAGTATCGCGGGGGCTGGTCCGTCCATGGGCAATTCGCCGATACCCTTTGCTCCTCCAGGTCCGTAAGCGTAAGGGTTCTCTTCAAAATAAACTCGAATCGGAGGGATGTCAGCCGGCGTGGGAATAATGTAGTTGGTCATTTGATTGTTGGCCATGCGGCCGTTCTGCCAAACGACGTTTTCAAACAATGCAAAGCCAATCGCCTGTGCCACGCCGCCCTCAATTTGTCCCGCAGCGAGTATCGGGTTGATGACTCTTCCTACTTCCTGGACCGCTACGAAATCAACGACACGTGCTTCAAAGGTCAGCAAATCAACTGCAACCTCTGCCACGTAAACAGCCCAGGCGTAGGTGCCGTAAGCGTCACCCTGGTATTTCTCGTCGTCCCAGTAAACGTTGGGCGGCGGCTGATATTTGCTTAGCGCTTTTAGCGGTCCGAAAACTTTGATGTGTTCGCGGCAGGCTTCCTGAAATTCCGAGGAGGTGTAGTTCTCTCTCAACAATCCGCTGCCAATCAAGGTTTGCTTCAAACCCAACACGGCCGACTCGACCAGTTTGCCAACTACCATCGATGTCCGCGACGCGACCGTGGGTCCACTGTTGGGAACGTTTGCCGTATCAGGCTGCGCCACTTCGATCAGATCCCCGTCAACACCCAACGCTTCGGCGGCTATCTGCGCGAACACCGTGTTGGTGCCCTGACCAATCTCGGTGCTAGCGGCGAGAATGCGAATGCGGCCTTCAGATGTCGCTTCTGCGCCGACTACAGAAGCTAAATAAACCTCGCCCGATCCCGTGAAACCTGCGCCATGCATGAATGACGCGAAGCCGATGCCTCGCTTGATGCGCGTGCCGCTTGCAGCCACGCCCTCCTCGACGGTCGGGCTACTGCTCACATCAGCGCCGTTAGCATTCTCTCGCGCAAACCGCTCGCGTTTCTCGTGGTAATCAGTCAACTTAAAAGCGCGATCGAGCAACTGGTCCATATCGACTTTTTCTCTGATCACCTGACTGGTCGCCGTGGTCTCTCCTTCGCGAATGAAGTTGCGGCGGCGAAATTCTTCAGGGCTCAATCCGAGCGCCTTCGCCACCTTGTCCATCTGTAACTCCAAGCCAAAGATGCTCTGCGGCGCACCAAAGCCTCGAAACGCTCCATGCGGCGGCATATTAGTGGCTACTGCGCTCGAGCGAATGCGAACGTTGGGAGAGGAGTATGGACCAGCAGCGTGAATCGTCCCGCGCGAAAGGACCACGGGCGACAATGTGCAGTAAGCACCGCCGTCGACGATAAACTCGATGTCCATCGCCAGAAGTTTGCCGTCGCTGGTAACTGCAGTCTTATGACGCGTGCGTGACGGATGCCGCTTCGTGGTCGCGGCCATGTCTTCCGCCCGGTCATAAATGATCTTCACCGGCTTGCCTGACTTCAAAGCCAGCAATCCCGCATGCCCCGCGATCATCGACGGATACTCTTCTTTGCCACCGAAGCCGCCGCCGGTTTCGGTTTGAATGACGCGAATTTTTTCTTCAGTGAGCCCGAAGAGTTTCACCAGGGATTTATGAACGTAGTAAGGACACTGCATCGATCCCCACACCGTCACCCCCTCACGTTCATTGGCAATCGCAATCACTCCGTTGTTTTCAATGTAAAGCTGCTCCTGCGCGCCGGTGTGATACTCGCCTTCAACGATGAGGTCGGCGGCGGCCCAGGCGTCGTCAACATTTCCTTTGTCTACGAGAAACGATTTGAAAACGTTGTCGGCACCCCAGACAATCTCTTTCTTATTGACGGACTCTTCTAAAGAAAAGATTGCCGGCAACTCATCAACCTCAACCTTCACAGATCGCCGGGCTTCTTCGAGTAAGTATTTATTCGGATGGGCCAGCAGGAGAATTGGCTCTTCAGGATGATTGATGACTTCGCCGGCGAGATAAGGCTGATCATTCAGTATCAAGGCAACGTAATTCTCTCCGGGAATGTCTTTCGCCGTAACAATCGTGAACTCGTCCCAGGGAATGTCGCCAGTAAACGAAATGTTCTTGATGCGCCCGCGCGGAACAGAGCTGCGCACGGTTGTGCCGTACAGCATCTCAGGGAAAGAGATGTCGTCTACATAGAGCGCCTGGCCGGTGACTTTCTTTCGGCCCTCCTTGCGAGGGACGGATTTGCCGATTGGATGTTCGTTGGTTTTGGCCATGACTCGGAAGGCATCTACTTTACAACCTTCAAGCGCCGGGAACGAGTCTAAATTGGCAACTCTCGTGTATTATTCCCCCGCTCTTCAATCCCCGTTCAATGTTCAGCCTTAATTTCTGTCTGAACACCAAGGAGCCTTCAGATGAAATTTAGAATCCTTTTACCCCTTTGCCTTATGTGTGGTTTGTTATTCATCGCATGTGCCAGGCCGGATGATTCGACAAACCGCGCCGCTTCGACACCGGCAGCCACAACTGCCACACCCGCGGCGCCGGCGACGGTGGCCAGCGGAGATAAAATTGGAGTACCAGAATGTGACGATTTCATCGCCGCCTACGACGCCTGCGTTTCCAGCAAGGTGCCCGAAGTTGCACGTGCGCAGTACAAGACGGCCATCGAACAATGGCGAAGCGGTTGGAAGAAACTGGCCGAGAACCCGCAAACCAAACCAACCCTGGCAGCGGCTTGCAAGCAAACAATTGAACAGGCAAGGGCGTCGATGAAGGCCTACAACTGCACGTTCTAAATAAGAACCGAGCGAGATCGGCCCAACCATGCTCGGAGTGAACTCCGCCGCGCCCAACGGGCTTAGTCCGGGCACAAGTGCCCTATCTAAACGGAGCGTCAGGCCGCTTCAAAGCCGTTTAGTTATGGCACTTGTGCCCGGTCCGCGTCAGTGGTTTATTATCCTGGATTGTAAGTAAGCCAGAAATAGATCGCCTGCCCCACTCCTATAAAAAATCCGATGAACGCACCGAAGAGTTCGATCGTCTTTAGGTGTTGCGACGCAACCGAAAGCACCAGCGCCTCCAGCTTCTCAATCGGATAATCGGAAACCTTTTTCCGCACCAGCCCGCCCACGTCAAACTCTGCAATCGCTGTGGGAAGCCGTTCCCGCGCCGTCGCCGTAATTCGCTCAACTAACGCTTCGGCTGCGCGTTTCACTGTCTCTTCCGGCAAATGATCCCCGAGCCGGCCAATGGGTGCTTCGAGTAAGCGATCGATTTGGGAATTGAGAATCGCGTTGATTGTGCGAGCCGTGTCCTCACGCGAGAGTAACCCCAGCAAGCTGCGCGTCAAAAACTCCTTCGCTCGTTGAATAGTCTCCGGGTTCAAGTGCTTTAGAGCTTCGCCGACGGTTTGCGGCCGCAAGCGCTCCAGTCCGTCGTGAACATAGGCGGAGAGTGAGGCCGACAATTCCTCGCTCTGGATAAACTCGAGAACGCGCTCGGTAAGCAGCGTCCTTATTGAGTCAAATTTTTCCGAATCGATCTGTCCAATCAGTTCGTTGAGCGGGCGCGCGAGGACGTTATCAATCGTGGCATTAAGGAACACCTCGGCTTCCTGAAGAAATGCCGGCCCACGCAGGTATTCCTCAATACGCCTGGGCAGCGTTTTGTTCACCATCTCATCAACTTCGTTATGGATGCGCTCGCGGGAGATGAAGATTTTTTTGATGAACGAGAGCTGTTCGTAATAGTCGTCAACTTCGCGCTTCATGAGCGCGCCAATAGTCTTGCGGGTGTTTTCGCTGGTGGCTATCTCTGCCAGGTGATGAACGATAGGCGGCACCTGGCTGTCGATGCGCTCTTTGATGAAAGCAACGGTTTCAGGAGTGAAAGTCTCCGCCAGAGTGGCATTGCTATGAGCGAGTTCATCCAGCCGGCCCAAGACAAACTCACTGACCTTTTGTTCAAAACCTTGCGCTTTTACCAGTCGATGAAACGCTTGTTCGACGAATTGCGGGATTTCATTCAATGTCTCTTTGCTGAGAGTTTCGCCCACGCGACGTGACAAAAGATCATCGATTTGCCGATCGACAAAATGCGAGATGGCCGCCGCAGTCTCGTCACTCCGGAGCAGATCAGCTAGGTACTCTGCCAGGCGCGTCTTGAGCTCAGAGATCGTTTCGAGAACAGGAGCGCGCGCAGACGCCGGCAGCGCTTCGATGAATGATGGATAGACGTTTGAGAGCAGCTCTTCGGTATAGGAGGTGACGAAGTCTTCGATCTTGCGTTGAAAGAAACTAGTCTCAAACAACGCATCAAACACAGTGTCCTGTGAAACCAGCTCGTTTCCCACAGCGTTTCCGATCGACTGCGCCAGTTTTTCACGATGGCGCGGGATCATTCCCTGAGGCCAAATCGTCAGGCCAAAGAGTTTCACCGGCTTGTAAGGGTGAAACAACATCCAGATGGCCAGCCACGCCGCGCCAAACCCGTGCAGTGTGGCGATGACAATAATGGCCAGCGAAATCAGAAGTTTGAATGTAAACGGATCCAAGGTGAGTAAATCGTAAAGGGTGGATGGGGAATAGTAAAACGGACGGCGGTTTTTGATGGGGCAGTAGCCCGACCGGTGGTAGGGAGGGCGTCAATATGGAATCCTGAACGCCCCCCCAAAGGTCAACTACTGCCCCGCAGTCAGAGTCTCCACCGGATACCCGGCCTCAATCCATGCGCTCGTGCCGCCCGTTACGTTGAGAAGCTTCTTGAAACCATGCTGTTCGAGAATGCTGGTGGCGGCGCTCGAACGATAGCCGCCTGCGCAGATTACGGCAGTGGGTTTCGTGGGGTCGAGGGCAAGGTTCGGAATAATCGGCTGCAGGCTTGAAAGCGGTAGGTGCCGCGCATCGGGCACATGACCGCCTTCATATTCAGTTGGACGTCGCACATCAAGAATCTGTAGTTCGCTTTCTTTCTCGATGAGATTGTGCAAATCGTTAACAGTGATCTGGGTCAGATGGGACATACCCAAGCCGGATTCACGCCAGGCGTCGATGCCCCCTTGTAAATATCCTTTGACGGATTCAATGCCCACGCGCGCCAGGCGCATCACGGCTTCGTCCACCTTGTCGTCTGATTCCGCCACAATCACGATCGGGGTTCCCATTGAGATCAGTGTGCCGGCCCAGGTCGCAAACTGGCCGCCGAGTCCAATGTTTAGCGCACCCGGCACGTGACCGGCGCCGAATTCTCTAGCTGAACGAACGTCAAGAACCACGTGTCCGTACGTCGCAAGTTCGTTTACTTCCTGCGGTGAAAGAGCCGCAGGTCGGGGCAACTCGGTTAACGAAGCTGCGCCGGAGCGATTGATTTCGGCGTCTTTGGGAAAGTATTCAGGCGCCTCAGGCAGGTCTGCCGTCATCATTCGAACAAACGCATCTTTCGACATCGGCTGCAGGGCGTAATTGAATTTACGCTGCTCGCCGATGGTTGAAGAGGTTTCCTTCGACATATTCTTGCCGCACATGGAGCCGGCGCCGTGTGCGGGATAAACCTCTACTTCATCCGGTAGCTTCAGCAGTTTTTCGTGAAGCGTGTCATACATCATCGCCGCCATCATCTGCGGTGTGTATCCCTTGCCGCCTGCGAGATCTGGGCGGCCAACGTCGCCAATAAAAAGTGTGTCGCCGGTAAGTATCTTCTGAGGCTGACCGGATACTTCAGTATCAACTACCAGGATGCAGATGCTCTCAGGTGTATGGCCCGGAGTTTCAAGCACTCGCAATACGACTTTCCCGATCGCAATCTCGTCGCCATCGCTAACAGCTCGATGCCTAAACATCGCACCCGCTCGTTTGCTGAAGATAATTTCTGCGCCGGTCCGTGACGCCAGTTCACGATGACCGCTGACGAAATCCGCGTGCAGGTGCGTTTCGATCACATACTTGATCGTCAGACCTTGCGCCTCGGCTTCATCGATGTAACCGTCGACGTCCCGCTGCGGATCAACGACTGCAGCTTCGCCTTCAGACCCGATCAGGTAAGAAGCATGCGCCAAACAGGCTAGATAAAACTGCTTGAAATACATATTTTACGATTCCGCGGACCACACGAAATGACACTAAGCAATTTAGTGCTGGTTGGTGTATTTCGTATCTTTGATTTCTACTTAGGCAACTTGTACGACTCCCTTGCCGGCTTTAACGGACGCAGCATCCAGTAAGGCCGGCGTGTGCCGTCAGGTGAATGCTTGTCGGCGGGTCGCGTCATTGCCAGCCACTTCTTGTAAACCTCGCGCGACTTCTCTGTGTCCACGTGGATATCTCCGTAAGTGTCTGTAGGCTTTGCCTTGATCACGCGGACCGCCTGATGCCAGCAATGCATGCCGGAGATTGGATCCGGATGGACCGGAAAGGTCAGGTTCTGATGCACGCCGACATCGTTCCACCAGATGCGTAGAGTGTCAGCATCGCTTGACTCGTAAGGGCCTGCACCATTCTTTCGTTCAAGTCCCCACTTCGTTCCTTTGTGGCTGAGGTTGACGGTGGCCATCAGTTGCCGCTGGCCGTTCTCGTGCACCTTCCAACGTCCCATGTGATGACTGCAAGCAACGATGCCTGGTTTGATACCTTCCGTTACCCAGGCACGAACGACAAAGTATCCAATTTCGGTTTCCACTCGGACGAGATCGCCCGTGGCGACGTTGAGCTTTGCCGCGTGGGCCGTATGCAGCCAGAGTGGATTCGTGTGCGCAATCTCGTTTAACCATTTTGCGTTGGCGCTGCGAGTGTGAATCTGAACCGGCAGTCGGAAGGTTGAAATCAGAATCGTCTGGTCCGGTTCCAGGTTCTCAGGGTGGACGTGACTCTTTACGTAAGACGGAATCGCGTGTTCGCGCCAACCCCAATCAGCCAGCGTTTGCGAATAAAATTCCAACCGACCGCTAGGCGTGGGAAAGCCGCGCCGAATTTCGCCATCAACTCTCACACCGGCGAACCGCCTGCCCTCGTCATCGCCGTCGGGATTCGGCACGGGCACGATATTGGGCGACGCCGGCTTTTGAGCGCGAGAGAAGACGCGACCAAACGGTCCTTCCCGAAGGTCCTCGAGCTCGACGCTGGGAACGGGTTCCTCATATATCGCCCCAACTTTTCGGGTTATCTCAAACGCGCCGTACCGTCGCATGTATTCGAGTGGAGTTAGATTTTCCTCCGCGGCTTTCTCTGGCAGACCCGGCACGGAGTTTTCAAAGAGCCAACCGTAATACTCATCCACACTCAAACGTGTCCCGGGTTTCTGCTTCGACTCAACATACTGGCGAATACCCAGACTTCCGTCCCTGTCGATCCGCCAGGTCAGCTCCATCCAAAACTCATTTTCTTCCCAAACCTCGCCGGGATTTACCTGGCGTGTGTCGTCAATTTCCTCGCCGTCGCGCTGGCGTGCAGCTTTCATCACCGGCTGCCGGAATCCGAGCCACTGCGCATCATGTGTTTCATAGGAATGAAGATCGTGTCGCTCGGGACCGAGGCCCATCGGCAGAATGTAATCGGCAAAGTAAGCCGTCTCGCTCCAAACGGGGGTGAGCGCGATGTGACAACCGACCAACGCTTCGTCGGTGAGAGCTTCGATCCAGGAGAAGCCGTCGGGGTTGGTCCATACAGGGTTGTAAACCCGCGTGAAGTAAACATCGAGTTTGCCGCGTCCATCTTTCAAAAGGTGTGGGAGGAGGAATGACATCTCAAACATCGAAAGTGGATACTCGCGCGGCCAGGACTTTTCATTCCACATCCTGGGATGCGGCGGCGTGTAAATCGGTCGCGGTACAAACTTGTTCCACGCATTCGGAAAAACACCGCCTTCCGTGGCAATCGCTCCGAGCAGAGCGTTGATCATGAAAAGCGAACGGGCGACGGTCCAGCCACCGCTGACACCGGAAGCGGCGCTGCGCCAGTTGTGACTCGAAAAGCGCGTACCAGCGGTGGAGACGAGTTTCGCGATCTCCTCAATCACGCGCGCGTCGACGCCTGACTCCTGGGCTGCGAATTCGAAGGTGTATTCACTGTAAGTCTCTTTCAAGGCTTGCTCGAAGGTTTGGAAGTTGGGTTGGACGCCGGGATGTTCAACGGAAAGACACTCTTCCCAATTCCACCAGCGTCGCACGAACTCACGGTTGTAGAGATTGTTTTGAATCAGATAGTTTGCAATTGCCAGAAGCATTGCGGCTTCGGAGCCGGGATAAGGCGCGACCCAGTAATCTGCATGCGTGGCGGTGTGGGAGAGACGCGTGTCGAAGACGATTAACTTGGCGCCATTGGCTTTGCCGTCAATAACGCGCTGTGCGTGTGGATTGAAGTAGTGGCCCGACTCAAGATGGGCGCTGATCAGCAGAATTACCTTCGCGTTGGAGTGGTCGGGGCTGGGGCGGTCCAGGCCCATCCAGAGCTGATAACCTTCGCGGCTCCCGGAGGAGCAGATGTTTGTGTGGGAATTGTGACCGTCGATGCCCCAGGCGGCGAGAATGCGCTCAGTGAATCCGTCTTCCCCGGGACGCCCAACGTGATACATGATCTCGTCGCGACGGTTTTCGACAATTGCTTTCCGGATTCGACCCGCGATGTCGTCGAGAGCTTCATCCCAGGTGGTGCGTTCCCATTTGCCGGCGCCACGTTTACCTGCACGCTTCAAAGGATAAAGTATGCGATCCGGGTCAGTGATTTGATTTAAGGTCGCTGGACCCTTGGCGCAGTTTCGCCCGCGGCTCCCCGGGTTCTCAGGATTGCCCTCAAACTTCTGGACTTCGCCGGTGACCTTATCGATGTAAGCCAGCAGCCCGCAGGCGGATTCGCAGTTGAAGCAGGTGGTCGGGACGAGCGAGTAATGACGCTCTTTTCGACGGGGCCAGGCTTGCGAGTCAAGCTCAGTCCAGTCATCCCAACGCTCCTTTGGCGGAAAGGCGGCGAGATGGCTACGGCTCGGGCCGGGGTAGAAGGTATCGCGATTACTCATGTGCCTTAGCTGGGTGACGAACCCGAATCATGCCGGGCGATATGACACTAAATGCATTCAGGAATTCAGGTCCTCGTTCACGCAATGCTTGCGCAACAAGTTGAGCTTTCGTTTGATTGGATAGGCCAGTGAGGCGAACCAACACCACGCCGTGGTGTTTTAGATTTTGCCGAGACGTCAATTCTCCGAAGTCTTTGTCGGCGGTAAGCAGCATCGCCTCCTGCTCGTTTGCTTTCTTAAGCACCATCTCATCAGAAATGCCCGGTTCCAGCTCGGCAACGTAGGTCACAACATGGCCATCTTCACGCAAACGCTCGACGATCTGCCGATCGAGGCTCTCATCGGCCACGAGATTCATGCTGCCTTATCAGGAACTGGATAAACGACGTCAGCTTTAAGGACCTTGGCAGCGAAATCCAGTGCAGCCAGAACCGCTTCTCTGGTCAAACGGGGGTGGGAGTCAAGTAGCTGTTCAATGCTTTCGCCAGCCGCGAGTTTCTCCAGAATTAGTTCGACGGTTATCCGCGTACCAGCGATGACAGGTTTTCCCATCATGATCGCCGGATCAGATTGGACTAGATTATTCATATCGGGCCACCTGGATTAGCCGAGCGAAAATGTAACTTGTCATAATCATCGTCTGTGGGATTGTCCCAGGTCGCTTTAAGGACGGGATCGCTTTCAACTTGCTCGAGGCTCGATTCTCCCGTCGTTAACTACGGCGCGTATCCGTTCCTGCATTCGATCTCCCTTCAGAGTTTCGTCCGAACAGATTTTACGCTCGGCAGGACAGAAGTTCTACGCCAGCGGCACGGACTGTCCGGCCTGCACATACGCATTCTCGTACAGCATCAATCCCACCAAAGCCAGCGGTGCGCCGGCAACGCCGACCGGCGTGGAAACTAAATCGAAAAGCGCGAGCGCCGGCAGCAGGCCACCAAGAATTGACAACGCAGTGCCGATCCAGAAGTCGCTTTTGTAACGTCCGTAGACCATTTCCCAAATCGCCAGACGCGCATGGGCCGTCGGATGCGTTAGCGAAACCTCGCCCCAGATCATCAGCAGATGCAGCAGGCTCGTGATCGCCACTATCCATGCCGAGATGCCTGCCACGACAGTTATGGCAAAGCCTGACTCATTAGAACCGGTCCACTCAATCCACGATGCAATCAGCATGATCACCGCAGCGCCAAGCAACAGCGCTTGAACCAGCAGGTGTGGTGGCAGCAGAGGATTTTGCCACATGTCACGCGCCTTCGCCTGGGCGAAAAGATACGCCGTGTAAATTGCGGTCATCGCAGCTAAAGGTATACCGGGAACTATCAGCCACCGTTGCGCAGTCTCGGAGCCCATCCAGCTCGCAAGAAAATGCAGCAACAGCACGAGCGAATACCCGGCAATGACAAATGCGCCTTTTACAAGCCAACTACGCCATTGCGGTCTTGTAAAAATCAGGTAAAAACGCTCAGGGTGTTCAAGGTCCCAAATTAACAAGCCGCCGGTGATTGCCAGGAATGCGCCGGCGATGACGGGCGTAACCCACAACCAAATCAAGCCGTCAGCACGCATGAAGCCAAACAGGACCAGCAGCGCCGCGACCAGATACACGCCGCTGGCGATTCCCTTGGTCCATGTATACAGACTGACGCGCCAGTCCCATGGAATCGAATGCGAGACGTCGTAGGAAAGCAACGCCGCCGCGGAGCTGTTGTTGAAGTTTGGATTTCCTGAAACGACTGTCGTTGAGGAAAGCTGTTGTTCGCTCCACATGAAGATACCGCCGTCCGGACGACGAGCAGCTAAAGGATCGAGTGTCGCCTGATGCGCGCCTTTGTAGAACAGCTTTGGCAGCGTCTCCTTCTCCGGACGTCTTACGGCCACCGCCTCGCGGTTGATAATTTGCGATACGTACGACTCGCCGTCATTCATGTCGCCGACCAAAATCGCTTGTGTTGGACAAACAACGACACATGCCGGCTCGAGTCCCACGTCAATCCGATGCGCGCAGAAGTTACACTTCTCCGCCGAGTGGTCTTCGGGGTTGATGAAAATTGCGTCGTAAGGACAGGCCGCCATGCAGGCCTTGCAACCGATGCAAATCGATTTGTCGAAGTCGACAATGCCATCCGCGCGCTTGAACATCGCCGTTGTAGGACACGCTGTCACACAAGGCGCGTGTGCACATTGATTGCAGCGCGTCACCTGGTGTGCGCGCCGTGCCTGAGGGAAGACTCCGACGTCGACGTGCTTAACATACGTGCGCGTCACCGAAAGCGGCACCAGGTTTTCGGATTTGCATGCAGTGGTGCATGCATGACAACCAATGCACCGTGTATGGTCAATCACCTTGGCCCACTGAACCGCACGCGTCTGTGACTCTTCAATCATGAATGTCGCTCGAGTATGGCAGGAAAGCGCAAACTATATCACGCTCGGATGTAAAGCAAACTGTTAGTTTGCTGCATCGGCACTGATGCATTGTTGCTTGCCAAGTACAGAACCCAGCGCGGTTAATGCTGGGGGTCGCCGGAATGACAAAGGCTTAGTTTGGTTTATGGTGAGTAGCCTGAAGGATCCCGCGCTACCGCGCTGGGTTCTGTAGGCGATGACTGAATTAAACGAAGCTGAGTAGCCTAAAGGATCCCGCGCTACTGCGCTGGGTTCTGTAGGCGATGCCTGAATTGAACAAAGCTGAGTAGCCTGAAGGATCCCGCGCTACCGCGCTGGGTTGTAGGCGATGAGTGAATAAAACTAAGCTGAGTAGCCTAAAGGATCCCGCGCTACTGCGCTGGGTTCTGTAGGCGATGCCTGAATTGAACAAAGCTGAGTAGCCTGAAGGATCCCGCGCTACCGCGCTGGGTTCTGTAGTAGATGTCTTCAGTACCGGGTGAGCCTTACTGTTGACAAATGGCTGGTGGCATACGAAATTAGCTGTCCGAGCAACAATCCGATCCGCGCTCTATTGGGGGATAATCGATGCGTAGTGTTCTGACTTTATTTGCAATCATACTTCTGGGTGGCCTGCTGCTGACCGCCTGTAATTCTGCTGAACAACAACTCGGCAGTGGCCCATCTTCAGGGAGCGGGGCCGCGCCGTCCGCGTCTGCACAGGTATTTGCGGATGGTGTTCGCCGGATTACACCCACTGAATTGCGAGACATGCTCGCCAGGAACGAGGCTGTAGTCGTTGATGTGCGGAATGAAGATGCTTACGCCACTGCACATATTAAAAACGCGAAACTAATACCCGAGACGGAGGTGGCGAAACGCAGCGACGAGTTGCCGAAGAATAAGTTAATCGTCACCTACTGTTCTTGACCAAACGAACATACGTCCGCCCGTGCGGTGGTCGACTTAAAAGCAAAGGGTATTACTAACGCAGCGGCTCTCTTAGGCGGCTTCGTGGCTTGGCAGAACGCTGGTCTCCCGGTTGATAAGAAGTAAGACAACAGTTCCCTATCCGTTCCGCCAGCGATTGAGTTGAACGCAGGGAGATTTTGAACGTCAGCCCAGACAGGAATGTCTGTCAGACCCGAAGATGCACTGTTCCAATTGCGGCTCTTACATCGCTCCTGGCAAACGCTTTTGTTCCGAATGCGGTTCGCCGGCCGACGACACCGAACAGACCCGAATTGTGCGGGCGCAGCGTGGCCTTCCTGTTCAAACTGAGGATGACGATCTAGAGCACGTAATCTTCACCGTGCGACCCACGATGATCTTCATCAAGCTGGGTTACGCTCTGGCGGTCATCGCAGCAATTGCTCTTGTGGTTCTTCTGGCCTGGATACCCGTTTCACCCTATATCTCGATACCAGTTGCCTTGTCCCTCTTGCTTATTCCGGCTTACTACCATCTGAAACGCAACATGGTCCGGTACACATTGACCGACGCGAAAATCGAGATCGACACTGGGCTCATAGCGCGCACCACGCGAAACATTCCCCTCGGCAAAATCCAGGATGTAACAGTTTCGGCCACAATTCCGCAGCGAATCCTCGGCTTTGGAGATGTCATCGTGGACAATGCCAGTGACATGGGTGGAACGACCGTACTCAATAACATCAGCAACCCCCGCCATTATGCCGACTTGCTTTTGCGTGAACTTCGGCGCCGGCAGTAGACTGAAATGGACTAAAAACTTCCTTTCCAACCTTGCACGTTCAATGGAACGTCTAAGGATATTCGGGTTCTAAGCATCTACCGATTTGTTAGGAGTTAAGTTTTGAGACCCTCGCTTTACAACAGATTTGCGGCTGGTTTTGTGTTGCTGCTGGCATTCGGGTTAGGCGCAGGCCAGTCAGTTATTCTGAATCCCGCAGCCAGGCTCTTTCCTGAGCGTTTGGCGGACTTTCGAGCAGCCGGACCGGCGGCAGTAACAAAGGCAGACCTCGCCGCCGGATCCACGTCGGCATTTACTTCTACGGCAGCCAGGGCATATGTCTCGAAGGATGGCCAGAAGTTTTGGCTGACTGTGATGACCGCTCCCTCTAACTCCAGCGCTTACGCTCAGCTAACAAAGCAAAGGCAATTAGCGGGAAAGGCAGATCGGGCGAATGTTGGAACAGCAGGCTTTCAAGTAGGTGATCGCTTGTTGTTCGTTAAAGGAACGTCTTTGGTGACCGTTTCTCCGGATGAAGCGAATCAGAACAAGGGACAGTCGCCGCTGGACATCGCTAAAGCATTTGCGGGAACACTCGATCAGGGCGAGGGCGACATCCCCGTACTCATCAAGCATTTGCCGAATTGGGAGAGCGTATTAGAAAACGTGGTCTACGCAGTCGATGAAGACGGATTGAATAGCGCCCTGGGCAACCGGCCGGTGTTGGACGCTCTTCGTTTTCACGGCGGAGCAGAGGCAGCGGTAGCTGATTACAACGGGTCGAAGATGCTGCTGGTTGAGTTTAATACGCCACAAATCGCTACCGACAACGACCAGCGTATTGCTGCGAAGCTGCAAGAGCTTCGAGATCAAGGACAGGCCTTGCCGGCTTATCGACGTGTAGGTAACTACGGCGTGTTCGTATTCGACGCGCCGAGTCAGGAAGCGGCAAACCAGTTGATTGACCAGGTTAAATACCAACAAATGGTTCAATGGCTGGGTGAGAACCCTTACCGGTACGACCAGGCTGTTCGGGAGTTTGCTGATACGACGCTTGGCGTTTTTGTAAATGTGGTTAAGGCGTCTGGTCTGGTAATACTAGGGAGTTTGGCGGTTGGCGGTTTTCTCGGAGCTTTCTTGTTTACGCGACGCCGGAATCAGCAAAGGGCCCAGGAAGCCTATAGTGATGCAGGCGGAATGCTTCGACTGAATCTTGACGAAATCACGCCGCCAACCAGCTCAACGAGATTGTTGGGTCCCGGAAACTAAGGCCGTTTACAGACTGGAGCGCGGTAGCGCCGGATCCTACAGACAACTGAGATAACCAAGTTGACTCTAGCATCCGGCGCTACCGCGCTCGGTTTTTTGTATCAGCACTTAAAACTAATGCGGGCTGCTGATTTTCCTGGGAGGCTCCCCCAAGCCTCGTCAGGATCGAAATCAGCAGCCTCGCAATGATTGCTCGTCGACTACCTGCAAACGTTAACTCCGTTCCCCCGAAAGAGCCACCGCCTGCCTTTTATGTGATAGGTCGCCTCCCCCAAAGCTTCCAAATCACCGTAATCTTGAGCCTGACCCGATTTACCCTTTTCTACCCTTTTTGTTTCGATTCATCCTTTGGCAACGAGCGTGCCATTTGAACAAACCACCTTCGTTTTGATGTGGTTGGTAATTTTCTCAGGAAAATCATAGCTCGGTAACGAGACTGCATCGATGAACTATTAAAAACGCCGGAATCGCCGTACATCTTCAATACATCCATCGATAACAAGCGGACGATAATCACTCGCTCGGAACAGATTCAAGGCAGTTCAGCCAACAGCCGATCAATCTCGTCAACGGTGTTGTAGACGTGAGGAGATATGCGAAGGCCCCGGCCTCGAGGCGCAGTAACGATGTTTTTGCTTTTTAGGTGAATGAAAAGCTGCATCGGGGTGATTCCCCCCTGATGTTCAATAGACACGATTTGAGATTTCTCTTCGGGGCGCCGAGAGCTGATCACTTTGTAGTGGGTGACCTGCAATCGTTCGCACAAGTAGTCCGTGAGAGTCTCGAGGTAGTTTTCTATCAGCGGGACTCCCATCTCAGTCAGGAATTTCAGGCTCGCTTCGAGTCCGTGGATTAGCCCTGCGGGACCTGTGCCGCTTTCCCACGCGAGTGTTCCTTTGTTCCAGCCCTGTTCAAAATTGCCCATGTCGTCCGGGTTGGGCACGCTGATCCAACCGACGAGCGTTGGCCCAATTCTTTCACGCGCTCTGTCTGACAGAAAAAGAAAGCCTACGCCTTCGGGCGTCAGGAGCCACTTGTGACATGCACCTGCAGCAACGTCGATTAACTGGGAATCCACGTCAACGGGAACTACACCCAGCGACTGAATAACGTCAACAACAAGAAGAGCATCGTGCAATCGCGCCGCTCGTGCGATGCGTTCGAGGTCCGACCGGAAACCCGTTGCATACTGCACATGACTGATGGCAACAATTCGCGTCCTGTTATCAACCAGGCCAATTAGTTCCTCAACATCGACGCGACCATCTCGCTCATCACACATGCGAACTTCAACCCCAAAGGCGTCCCTGGCCCGGAGCCATGGATAGACGTTAGAGGGAAACTCGTTGCGGAAGGTGACGATATTATCGCCGCGTCGCCAACAGAGACCGTTTGCCACGCTCGATAATCCGTCGGAGGTGTTTCGTACAAATGCCACCTGTTCCGGCCGTGCTCCGAGGAGGCTTGCAAGAAGGCCGCGTGCACGTTCCTTCACTGCCAGCCAGTTTCGGAAGTTCAATGAACCGTTCTGACAGACGTCTGCGAGGTAAGACTGTATGGCTTGGATTGTACGAATCGGAGGCGCGGAGACGGCAGCGTGATTTAGATAAACAGCACGTTCGGTTACCGGAAAAAGAGCGCGCAGGGAGTCGTTCATTGTGTGTGTTGGTTGGCTCGCGGTTAGCGTTTAAGGAGCTTTGCCCGAAAAGTAACTGCCTCAGATGCTATCTCTGTGTAACCTCAGTGTTCTCTGTGTCTCCGTGGTAAAGTTTCCGGCTCCATAAATCAACCACGGAGACACAGAGAACACTGAGGTTGCACCGAGAAGCGAAATGCCGGACTTTTCGGGCAAAGCCCGTTTAAGGTGCAAAGGGTCGACCGTAAAACTCTTTGTAAAGCCAGCCCAGGACCCTGGCTTCCGCGGTGCACAAAGTTTCCAACCAGCAGTTGATCAGGAATTCTTCCCTACCACGAGCGGAAGGAATTTTTTCCGCTTCCTTGACGATAGATCCGCCACCCTGAAGATCGAGCTTGTAGGCGTCGGCGGCCGATTCATTGGCCTTTGACGCAGAATCGAGCGCATTCAGGAGCTGGCCGATCCACGAATGAAGCGCAGGCTCGGTTGAATTTTCAGAAAGGGCCTGGATTATTCCAATCGCCAGACGGTCCTCGGCCCTCGGGAAAGCAAAAACTTCTTCGCGGGCCCGCCGGTCCTGTTCCTGTTTCCACTGAAACACCTCTTCTACATTAGGGTGTTTGATAATGGCGACTCGCTGGTCGAAGTCGATAAACCATTGAATAACGTCGGGAACAGAATCGAGATCGACCTTACCACGCGCATCTCGTAGCAGCGGAGGGCTACTACCTGCGCTTTCGCCGTTGTCTTTTGCTGTTTGAGAACTAGCCATTTGTTTTACTGATCGTTACTCGGTTCAAATCAAACTCCGCAATAACTTCTCCTACCACATCGCCGCGCCGGTTGCGTACGGCGAAAAAAGCGTAACGGGCGATCGGCTCGAGGGATTCGTCCTTCAGCACCCCCAGTTGTCTTAACGACTCGATTACGACCGTCGGCCGGGCGCGATGATCGTCGCCGTCCTCGATCTTCAGCGCGAGTCCAAATCCGCGTGGCCATTCGTCAGATGGCAAAACGCCAACGGTGTAGACACCTTCAGCACCCACTTTAGAAACCAGACGGCCAGCAGCCGCTCGCATTATTTCGGTGTCGAGACGATCCGCGGTGCCTCCAATCAGTTCCGGATAGGTTGTCATAGCCGACACTATTCTTGCGCATGCGTCTTTCGTTTTCTGGTCAAACTCCACAGGTGGGGAGATCAGACGCGCATACATCAAGGCCATCGCCTTGACCGTGATCCCGAAAACAGGAACGCCACAGCCGTCCGTACCAACCGCGATGTCCTCGATGGCAATGTCCGAGAATCTTGAAACGACTTCACCGATAGCCAGCTGTACAGGGTTTTCTGGGAGGTCGTAAGTTTCTATTGGTGCGTCCAGGTGCAACGCCAGCGCGAGCATTCCTGCATGCTTACCTGAACAATTGTTCTGCAAAACACTTGGCTGTTCGCCCTTCTCGCGAAGCTGCCGAGCAACCTCCGGACTAAACGGTTCGTGAAGGCCGCACTTCAAAGCGTCGGGTGACAAACCAATCTTATTGAGCATTGAGGCAGCGACTTCAGTATGAATAGGCTCGCCGCTGTGGGAGGCGCAGGCAAGGGCAATCTCTTTTTCATCAAAGCCGAAACGATCGGCCGCGCCGGAGGCGATAAGTGGAATCGCCTGGTGTGGCTTGGCCGAAGAACGAAGATAAGTAACAGTTTCCTTGGCGCCCAGATACGCGAGAATCTGTCCGTCTGGATCAACTGCGACGATGTGTCCGCGGTGCCGCGACTCGGTTATGCCGCCTCGTTTGACCTCAACCAGCGGCTCCGCAGCAGGAACCTCGAGGTTATTCGCAGACGGTTGTCTGGAAACCTGCATTCGTGTTTGCCGACCTCATGAAACTGGTTTGGATGAACGGATCCATGTTAACACGACTCTTTGGAGTGCGTCGGCTTGAGTCCACTCTGTGTCTCAAGGAACGGCGGTCACTCCCGAACTACAAGCGACGACGAGCCTCGCGAGTGCAAAAGGAAAAGGGCAGGAGTTTAATGCTCCTGCCCTTTTACATTTTGCTATTTAGTTGATCAGCCTTTGGCTGTTCGCTTTGCTCGCTTGGCCGGATAGCTCAGTACCGTGAGTTTCACTGTGCGCCTTCCGAAGCGCATTGCTTCACGCGAGGTTGGTATCCAGATATCAATGCGCCGTCCTTTTATTAGCCCGCCAGTGTCAGCCACCAGGTATTCGCCGGAATAGCCGGGATAATCCAGGCGCACACGCGATCCTAAAGGCAGCACACGCGGGTCCGCCGCTATCAATCCTCGGCTAACCATTCGCCCACTCGCCGTCTTGCCTCTCAAACTATAAGCGGTCGCAACATACGGCGTGGTGGGTCCAACTGGACGCGAAGTTTCTTTGGATTCCTCGGCCGGCGTCTCTGATTCAAATTTTCCTAAGACTGTTGGTTGGGTATTCTTGGATTCTTGTTCGGTTGATTGAAAATAACTAAGGGTTTCTGCGATTGAGGGTCTGGCCGAAACGGCTATCAAACCAAAGAGGAAAGCGCCAACAATAACAGCGCTTCTACGAATTGTAGGTTTCATTCGTCGGGTCTCCTGTCCGAGGTAAATGCTTCAGCGAGGTGCGTGAGTCCGCTTTCTAATCTGCCGAAAGGGGCTTGGACTCAACCTCCGGCTCAAGGAGTTAATGGACAACGTCAGCCGGAGTTGGGGGCTTGCATCCTTGATGCATGCCTCACTGAAAACCAAGTGTGTGTGGATAAATGAAAAGCGGGGCATTTAACCCCGCTTGTCGGACAGGAGGCTAGCACACGCGTTTGGGGGTGTCCAGCAAGGTGAAACAGAAAAGTAGCAGAAAAATAGCTAACTAGTGAAATGTAAGGAGTTTGCATTGAAACTGAAATGTCATCGAACGCGCGGAGTCATATTTCACGCAGACATCGCGAGGAAATTCTCCATGACATGTTGCCCGTGAGGATGCTTGTCGTCGAACAGTTCCGGATGAAACTGAACGCCAAACAGGGGCCGCTCAATGTGTTGCATTGCCTGGATTTTGCATGTCTCATTTGAAGCGATAGCGACGAATCCCTGGGGGAGTTCCTTGACCTCGTCGAAGTGGGAATGCCAGACGTCAACCACTGAAGGCAGTCCTTTGAATATGCCTTTTTGGTTTGTTTCAACAGGAAAATACCCGCGCTCGCGTTTTGCTCCCTCGTAGCCTTGCCCGGGCTTCAGACGCGCCATCAAGTCTACCGGCGCGCCGTAAGCAATCGCTATTTGCTGGTGTCCACCGCACACGCCCAAGGTCGGTTGTGTCGCCTGCTTTATAACGTCAACGACACCGGCAAGTGACCCTTGCGGGTATTGATCCCAGGGATGACTCTGCCCGCTTAAGATGATGTGGGAAGGCTTGAGCTCGTTGATTCGTTGAAGCGAAACAGCATGGAACGGCTCGGTGAGTATCTCCACTCCTTCAGCAATGCGGCCGAGTGCGGAGCGCAACTCCCGCGGACTCGCGCCCTGGCCATCGATGGTGTTATCGACTAGATAGATCAACGACGCAGTCATGGACTCAGGGTAAAGGCAAATAAGGAAGGGGTAAAGTGGAACTAGCGCGCCGGCGGCTGACTCGCGGGTGTTGATGGCGGCTGAGTTTCGCCTTGCTTGGGACCGAGCGCGAAAAGCTTACCGTTGAAGGCGCCGATGTAGATGCGTCCATCAAGAACGGCTGGCGTGGCATTGATGTTTTCGCCGATCTGTAACTCCCACAGGCGCTGGCCGTCTTTCGCGGAGAGCATATACATCCATCCCGACTTGTCGCCAAAGACGATACGCCCATCAACGAACGGAGCGGAGCCCCAGATCGGCGCGCGCACCTGATGCTGCCACACAACCTCGCCCTTATCCGCAGTCAAGCAGTACATGATGCCGTTGTTTGAGCCGATATAGACCCGATCGTCATGGACGATGGGGCTCGCCCAAAAGCCGCTCCGCTCTTTGAAGTTCCGGCTTAAACCACCGTCCGCCTTGAACTTCCAAATCAACGCTCCCGTCGTCTGGTCGAAGCTGTAGACGTAGCCGTCTTCAGCCGCGGTGAAAACCCGCCCCTTCACCACCGCGGGCGTTGAATCGGAGTCGGCACCAATGCGCGACTTCCAGACGATTGCTCCGTCGCTCGGGTTCAAGCAATAAAGATCGCCTTGCTCGGTACCCACATAAATTCGGTTATCAACGAAGGAACAGCTGCCCTCCATAGAACCGAGCCGCTCGGTTTTATAAATCAGCGCTCCATCTTCGAGATTTAATGAGTAGAAGTGCCCATCTTCGCTGCCAAAATATAAACGCCCATCAATGGCTGCCACCGAGCCGTCGACTTCAAATCCCGTTTTATATTTCCAGATAAGCGAGCCGTCATGCCGGTTGAGGCAGTAGATGTAGTGGTCAAGACCGCTGGCAATTACCCGATCCCCAACAATTGTTGGTGTCGCTTTCAAGCTGTCTCCGGTTTTGAAACTCCATTGAAGGGTCCCAGTTTCCGTATCGAAACAATAGACGTAGCTGTCCGCTGAACCGAAATAAACGCGGTTGCCGACCACAGACGGTTGGCCAGGCCAACTCGATCCGCCCCAGCCCAACTTATGCAAAGGGCCGGAGGTGAGCTTGGTTTCAAACTCCCAAAGCACTTCGGCGGGACGGTCGGACCACGGGCCGGCGCCGTAGAAGTTTCGCGAAGGATTCCCCAGCCAGGTCGGAACGCTCTGGGGCGGCGGCGGAGGTGGGGCTGGCTTCGTTTCGGCGATAGTTTCCGTAACGAGGTTTCCGCCGCAGCCGCTCAGCGACAACGAAAGGGTTAAGAGAACGGTGACTGCGAGCAGACCCTTAACGACGCCGGAACGGATAGGAAACGGTTTGTTCAGAGGAGAGTTCATTGCGGATTTACTACCTGGGCGGCAACCGAAGACCTGAAAGTCTATCTTACTGCAACCAATCGCCTGCATAAATTACTTCAGCAGTGCCTGTTATGACAACTTCACCCTGGCTGTTTCCGTCGTCTCGCCAGGTTATTCTGGCTAGGCCACCCGGCGTCAGCACCTTAACGTCCCGGTCCGTCTCGCCTTTAATCATCGACGCCACAGCGGCTGCGCAGGAACAGCTGCCTGAAGCCTCAGTCTCGCCCACGCCGCGTTCCCAGATTCGCAACTCAATCGTCCCTCGATCCTGGACCCGGACGAACACCACGTTGGTGCGGTCGGGAAACTGGTGGTGATTCTCCAAACTCTTGCCAATCCGACGCCAATCGAGCGCGTCGAAGTCGTCAACAAAGATGCAGCTAACTGGGTTACCAATTTGCAATGCTGTCACCTTGAAGGGCTCACCATCGACGTCGAGTTCGTAGTCGATCACTTTATCCAAAGGTGGCGACGTCAACATCGGAATTGATGCCGTGTCAAACTTTGGCTCGCCCAGCTCTGAATCGAAAACATAACACCCAGGCTCACTGTTATCGCGCAGGGTGTAAAGCTTAACCCCTGCGCGGGTAGTCAAACGCAGTTCAGGCCCGCTCCAGATCTTTTGATAGTAGAGATACGCGGCCGCGCACCGGGTGCCGTTACCTGACAGCGACGCTTCGCTGCCGTCCGGGTTGAAAATTCGTACCTGAAAGTCCGCGTCCGGTGTTTCCCAGCGGGTAACGACTGCGATGCCGTCCGCACCGGCACCGTAATGGCGATTGCAAATGCGACGAGCAAACTCGCCCAACTCCGGAGCGCCGGACAGGCCGCCGAGCTCCGAGGACTCGATCACAATGTAGTCGTTGCCGAAGCCGTGAAGCTTAATGTACCTGGGAGGCATTTTGTGCAGCCCGATTGGCTTCCACCTTTTCCATTAGTTTTTGAAAACGCCCGGTCAGTGCCGGCTGAATTTGCAAGAGTCTCTCGTAGACTGTTAACTGACCTCGATGGTACATCTCGTGTGAGATGGCGAAAGTCAAAAGGTCTATTTTCGCCACCTCTCTTCCGCCCAAGCCCAGACCAGTTGCCTGCAGCCTGTCACCCACAGCGCGGATCGACGCTTCTGAAGTCTCCATACTGTTGCGCAGGAGTTCGAGCAAACCATTCTTATCTGTGACCCCGGCGACTTCGGGAGCGTATTCCCTGGCATGGTCTAAGAGAGCCTGTCGCATCAGGTTGGTCTCTTCTCTCGCGGCCTCACCGACGAGGGTCTTTTGGGTCTCAATCACGTGTTGCAAAAGCTCGCTTACGCTGCGTGTCTCAGGAGTGGCACGGAACGAAAATTGGTCAGCAGGAATCTGCGACACCTCTTCGATAAGCCCGCCTCTCACTTCTTTCCAAGTTCCGATCAAGTTATCAACTGACATCGGGAACCTCCTTCTTCTTGCTTTGCGGCTTTGCCGCTTTCCGTGCGGTAAGCCTATGGCTTACCGAAAAAGCTAGTCTTGATCTGAGGCTTCGCCTCGGTTGCTCGCGAATCGATCTCGAAAAACGACGGAGGCGTAGCCTCGTTGAAGAGCCGCTGCCGGTAAGCCAGAGGCTTACCGCACGGAAGGCGGCAGAGCCGCGGGAAACGTTGGTAGCATCAGGCGTTGCCAACGCAAACTAACAGTTTGCTTTACAACGACGAATAGTCACGACCGCCCAGTGAACGACGCCAACAATACCGCAATCGGATCAATACAGGCAGACACTGGGCTCGAATCTCGCGGATAGTTGTTGACCATGATTGAAAACACAAGCTCTTCTCCGGCAGCGGTAGTAACAAAGCCCGAAAGACTCGAGGCGGAACTGAGTGTCCCAGTCTTTGCGCGCACGTTGTTTTCAGCCACTGTTCCTTTCATGCGATTGCGCAGTGTGCCGTCTACTCCCGCTATAGGCATAGACTCGCGAAACGCGTTCGCGTAACGATGCTTGCGCATATACATCAGCAACTGCAGCGTAGCTTCAGGCGTGATCATGTCGTTACGAGAAAGGCCTGAGCCGTCGTTCAAAGCCAGCGACGTAGGATTCACGCCCGCTTCCGATAAGAACGATCTCAAAACTCTTATGCCGAGCGATTCGCTGGTGTCGTCGACGCCCGGGGGAGTTGTAGCCGGCACAACCTTGCCCAGGGTACGCAGGAGAAGTTCTGTGTAGAGATTCTGACTTGGCTTCATTGTCTGGGCGGCAATCACACTTAGTGGCGGCGATTGCAACGATGCTACTTCGACTAACGACGCCACTGGCGGCGCATTTGTCACCGACGCGAGGGTTGCAAGTGGGCCCGTGGTCCTGCTCTTGCCGTTTATGATTACGCCTTGTTGCGCAAGTGCCGAGCGCAGCAGATAGACAAACAGAAGGGCAGGCCGCGAGATGCCGAGACCACCGGAATAACCGCGGTCGTCGATAGCGATCGTGCCGTTGATTTCAACTTCGTCAGAAGCCAGTCCACGATGAGCCGAAAGATCTCTCTGGGTTCCTTTCGGCGCGGTCTTGACGCGGTTGATGATATTAAGCAGCGGGTTAGGTGGACCAGTGGTAACCACCGCAGGCGAGCCTACCTGCGATCCCGGCTTGACTGAGATGTCCAGCGCGTTGTCGTTGGCGGTCAACGAAGTAACTTCGGCGCCATACCACCACTGCAGATCTTCCCAGTGCCAGCCAGAACCATATTGCGGGCCAACGAAATAAGTTTCATCGCCGACAAGATCACCCTCGACTCGCTTAACGCCCGCGGCGACAATCCGCGCCGCGAGATCGTTTATGCCTTTGAAGTAGTCGCCGTTATTGAAGCGCGCAGCAATTGATGGATCGCCGCGTCCGTAAAGCGTCAAGTCGCCTTTCACTATCCCCTTAGCATCAGGTTTAGCCGCAGCGTAAACCGAGGTCGTAAAACGATAATCCGGAGACAGCCGGTCAAGCGCCGCGGCGACTGTGTATATCTTCATGTTGGACGCCGGGCGCAGAAGCTTGTGCGAGTTCTCTTCGAACAGCACTCTTCCCGTTTCAACCGAAGCCACTTTGATTCCAATCATTGCGGGCGCGAATTGTGGCTTGCGCAGGATTTCTGAAATGCGCGACTGCAACTCGGTTAGCGTCGCCGTTGGATTTGCCGTCTTTGCAGAGGGCGCGGGCGTCGCGCTTGACGGAGTTTCGGGCGAAGGTGACGGGATGGCCGTGGGAACCGTCGAAGGCGACGGAACCGGCGAAGGCGATGCTGTCGCGGGAGTCGCTCGTCTTTCGCGTTGTGGTTGGGTCTGCTGGGCCGTTGCTAACGGCAGAGTAGTTTGAATAAGCGATACGAGTAGAACAAGTGTGACAAACCCGGCGGCTCGAACGTTTTTAAGCATGTTTATGATTATCTTGCTTGCGAGATTTAACTGGATGGTGAAGCACTGATTCCGTGTGCAGCATGACTGGCGCGGACTTTTGCCATCAGGTTCTGAAACCGCGGATCAAGTTTAAGCGACAGCCAATTCGGATCGTTTTCGAAACAAGGCTGATTTGCATTGCCCAGTGCGATGGCTCGCTCCAGCCATTCGAATGCCTTTTCCGGCATTCCTTCGAGCGCGTAAACTGAAGCCACCGAGTAAGCAATGTCCGGATCAACTTCAGCGTTACGAATGACCCCCTCATTTAGTTGGGCGAGAGCCTCTTTGTGCTTGCCCTGCGCGCTGAGAAACATTGCCAGGAAAGGCCGAATGCCATGCATGTTCTTATGACTGTCGACGACCTTTTGCATCGACTCGGCCGCCGCATCCGTGTGGCCCGTGTAGTACAAAGAAAGGGCACGAAATGTTTGCACCAAAGGATTGTCGGGATCTCCGGCGTGGTCTAACTCTCGCGACATATCGTCAAACTTGCCCATATACATGTAAACAAGCGCACGATTGAAACTGGCAACGACGTGCGCTGCCGGATCTAAACGCATGAGCTTTTCATAGCTCCTTAGCGCGCGGCCGTATTCTCCATCGAGGCGGTGTAGTGTCGCCTTAACAAAATGAACAACCGGTTCGTCCGGGTTTTCCCTGCGCGCCTGCGCCACTTCTTCCCGTGCCTTCTGTTTCTGTCCGCGCCACAGGTAAACGAAAACCATCAGCATGCGCGCTTCGATCAACTTCGGATCAAGTGTCAGTGCCTTATTGAAAGAAACCTCGGCACGTTCGTAATCCTCAGCACCGCCAAACCCTTTGAATACGCGGTTGACGTAAGCAGCGCCAAGACCGTCGTGGGCCAGGGCAAAGTTTGGATCCAGTTCGACGGCCCTTTGAAAATGCTCGATGGCCGCGTCGCAATCTTCGGGCGCCACAGTTCGAAAAATGAAACGGGCAAAGAGATCGCGGCCGCGAAGATATTGCTCGTAAGCAGTGGCGTTTTGCGTAGACGGTTTAGCCATGCCGTCCTGTTCCGCGGGACTAAGCTCCAGCCGCAATCCCTCAACGATGCGCTGCGCAATCGTGTCCTGTACGGCAATGATATCGGCGGCTGAAGTATCAATGCGATCGCTCCAGAGTATGTCGCCTGAGGCCACGTCGAGTAGTTGTGCCGTCACGCGAAAACGTTCACCCGCATGCATGAACCCCGCCGTTAAAACAGCGCTGACCCGCAACTCCTGGCCAATCTCTCGAGCATCCTGATTGCTGCCCTGGTATTTCGCGATCACCGAAGACGGCCGCACGACGAGGGAACGCACACGTGCGAGTTCGGTGATAACGGCGTCGGCAAGTGAGAACTCGTAAAAAGTCGATGCCGGATCGTTGCCTAGATTACGGAAGCAAAGTATGGCCAGACTTTTCTTGTCTTGATCGGTGATGGTAGTAAAAGGCGTTTCATGAATCGTGGGTCTGGTTGGGGTAGACATGCTGGGAGCTGACGTCGCTTCAGAGCGGCCCCTCCCTTTCAGCCACCTCATCGCCCGCGACACTGGGCTCGCGCCCGACAGATGACGCGCGGGCTCATGCGTGACGCTGGCATAGGGTTGACCGGTAGCGTCTGCGGTGGAAACTTCCTGCAGAACACGACGCAGATCGTCGCGCAATTCTTCGATCTTCTGGTAACGATCGCGCGGTTCTTTCGCCATACAACGATCAAGAATTTCCTGCAGAACGGGAGGCAGCGGCTCTTTGCGAAGTTCGGAGACGGGACGAGGTGCGTCGTGAAGCACGGCATGACGAACATCAATTGTTGTTTTGCCGCGGAAAGGCCAGGTGCCAGTCAGCATCTCGTAAAGCAAAACGCCGGTGGAAAAGATGTCAGCCCTTTTGTCCACGCGATCGCCACGTGCCTGTTCCGGCGCCGCATACGTCGCCGTACCGTAGGGGACGCCGATTTCGGTCAGGTCGGTCCGATGGATCCTGGCCTTCTTTTCGTCTTCTTCGTCTTCCAGGAGTTTCGCCAAACCGAAGTCGAGAATCTTTGCTTGTCCTGATGGCGTCACCATCACATTGCCTGACTTAATGTCACGATGGATGATGCCACGCGCGTGCGCCGCGGCTAGAGCGTCGGCGACTTGTATGCCGATGAGTAGCGCGCTCTTCAACTCCAGAGGATGGCCATTGACAAGCTGACGGACGTTGCGGCCTTCAACGTATTGCATGGCAATGAAGTGGTTGCCTTCGGCTTCATCAAGATCGAAGATGGTGCAGATGTTGGGATGATCGAGAGATGAAGCCAGACGCGCCTCGCGCTCAAAGCGTTTGAGGTTCGCTTCTCTGGCGGTCAATTCCGGGGGTAAAACTTTCACCACTACGGTGCGGCCAAGTTTTCCGTCGGTGGCTTTATAGACGGTACCTTGCCCGCCCACGCCGAGCTTTTCCAGAATCTTATAATTGCCGAGAGACTTTCCGATCATGATTGGATGTAAAGCAAAACTGGAAGTACCAGGTAGCCAATTACAGAACCCAGCGCGGTAGCGCGGGATTCTTAAGGCTACACAACACTCAGAAGTTTTCTAATGCTCGCTACCTCCAGCATCCCGCGCTACCGCGCTGGGTTCTGTAATAATGGCCCTGGGTGTCACCTCGCACTCGGTGATCACTACGCGACTGGTAATTAGAGGTCCGGAAACTAACAGTTTGCGTTACGTAAAACAGTTTGCGTTACGAGAAACTCGCCAACAACTCATCCGAACTCGACGTGGCCGTGCCGACCTTGCCTACGACGATCCCCGCTGCATGGTTGGCCAGAGTGGCAGCTTCCAACATCGTTGCGCCTGTAGACAACGCAGCGGCGAGTGTGGCAATAACAGTATCGCCGGCGCCGGTCACATCGTAGACTTCGCGCGCCGCTGTCGCCACGTAAACCGGTTCGTTGTTTCCTTCAACAAGCATTATCCCACGGTCGCCACGAGTGATTAGGACAGCATCACAGTTAAGTTGTTCCTGAATTATTTTTGCCGCCTGGTGCAGCCCGTCGTCAGAATCTTCTTCCGTATTTGTCATTCGCAGCGCTTCATGATGGTTTGGCGTTATCAAAGAAGCCGGCCGGTAATGGGAGAAGTTGCGCAGTTTGGGATCGATGAGCACGGGCACCCGTTCATACGCCATCGGCAGCACCTGACCGAGGATACTGGGAGTGACAACACCTTTATCATAGTCGGAAATCACGAAGGCGTCAGCGTCCTGAAGGGCCTGCTTCAGTGAGTCTACGATGCGCGTCTCGACATTACCGTTGACCGGCGATCGCTTCTCCCTGTCTGCGCGAACGACTAATTGGTTGTGCGCGATAATACGCGTCTTTGTCGTAGACGGCCGACCCTCGTCGACGATCAGGTAATCATTCTGTTGCAGCTGACTCGTGTCCTGCAGTGTTTGACGTAAACGACTTCCGGCCGCATCGTTTCCTACAACTCCCACCACGCAAGCCCGGGCGCCGAGAGCAGCGACATTGGCGAGCACGTTGGCGGCCCCGCCCAGATGTACTGACTCGCGCCTTACGTCCACCACCGGCACCGGCGCCTCGGGCGAAATGCGCGTGACTTCGCCCCACACAAATTCATCCAGCATTACGTCGCCGAGAATCACGATCTTCCGCTCGCGCATCGCGCGAATAATCTCAGCAGCACGTTGTTCGGTTAGTTCGGACATGAATAAACGACTGGATTCAGATTTGGCTTGGCGGCTCTGCCGCATTCCGTGCGGAAAGGCTCTGCCTTTCCGAAAAGCCGTGATAGTTGTCCGAGGCTACGCCTCCCGCATACCGCCGATTATGTCAACGCGGAGGCATAGCCTCATAGAGAAAAGAATCTTTTCGGTAAGCCACAGGCTTACCGCACGGAAGGCGGCCAAGCCGCGTTAATCAGGCGCTTTCTCTCAACACACGCTCAATCGCAGCCGTCACACGATCCACGGGAACACGCTTGATGCACTCAGGTTCGTCAAACTTTTCGCAGAAGTAGCCATGGCAAGGTTGACACTCCAGGTCTTCGTGCACAACTTCGGCAGCGTTTTGGGCCCAGGGACTCCAATGCGCGCGATTTGATGAGCCAAAGATTACCACTGACGGCGTCCTCACAGCCGCAGCCATGTGCGCAATGCCGCTGTCGTTGCCTACAAATAATCGCGCGCGATTGAGCAGCGCCGTAATCTCGGGGAGCGATAAATTTGTCAGGCCCACAATTCTTGCCCCGGCCGCGCGCTTGATCTCCTCAACGATGCCTGCCTGGCTCTCGGTTGTGATCACAACTGCCGGCAGTTGCTGGCGTGCAAGCTCATCAGCGATTCTGGCAAAGTTTTCAGCCGCCCATTGCTTCGTGGCAAATGCCGCGGCCGGATGAATCACAGCAAACGGCGACTGTTCCAAACCGTTATCTGCCAGCCGCTCGGCAGCAGTGGTTGCTGCTTCGTCTGTTACCGCCAATTGCGTCGGCGGACGGTCGCTTACCGGAACGCCGGTCCAACCTAACAAAGCGAGTTGCTGTTCTGCCGAATGAAGTCTCTCTCGCGACCAGATCGCGAGGGGCGATGGCGCCGCGTGATTATGCAGACGGGAATACTGGTAACTTTCATATCCGACACGGTATTTAGCGCCAGTCGCGCGAGAAAGAAAAGTGGCGGTCGTCCCACCGTGCAGGTTGTATACAACGTCGTAGCGATTGGCGCGCAGTCTCCAAATCATTCGCGCGCGCGATGCGGTGCTGCCTTTGGCAATCGTTAAAACATTATCGACGTGTGGGTGCCCGTCCAGGACGGGGGCAACCCAGTCTTCCAGAAGCATGTCAATTGAAGCGTGTGGTAGAAATCGTTTCAAGGCGAACAGTGAAGGAGTCGCCAGTACCGTATCGCCTATCGAGCGCAAACGTACTACTAAAACCCGGTGGACGTTTTCCCAGTTCCAGAGTGATGGACCAAGCGGTTGAGGCGACTCATCGCCGTGAAGGCTGCGCATCCGCAGTCCGCGCAATTGCGGAGAGGATTCAACTATTTCACGTAAGCTATTCAACTTTGCTGAGACGGCTGGTCTGCCGGACCGTCTTCTATCGTGGCTTCGTCTATCAGCATCACTGGAATATCGTCACGAACGGGATAGACGCGCCGGCATTCGACACATTTTAAGCCGCTGCCATCCGGCTTCAATTCAACTCGTGCTTTACAAAGCGGGCAGGCAAGTATTTCCAGCAAATCCTGACTTAGCGCCATCGGTGTAAACCTTTCATTGCGATTTCGCGCGCACCGCGGATGCGCTCGGAAAGAAGCGTGTTGGATAGCAAAGCTTATCATAAAGTCCATTACGAACGGACGCCGGATCGACACTACAGAACCGAGCGCGGTAGCGCCGGATCCCAGAGGTTAGTTTTGATATCCTGATCAGCTTTTGAATTTGCTGTTTGACTGTTGGTGGGAGACGCCCTGGCATCCGGCGCTACCGCGCTCGGCTCTGTAATGGTCGACCTCCCGGCTGACGTCCAGTTTTTTCAAACATCCCGTTTATTACCACTCGTAAAAGAGTATCAGGAGCGATCTGCAATGTTCTGTCCCCGCTGTGCGGCCCAAAATCTCGACGATGCCAAATTCTGTCGCGCATGTGGCACGAATCTCGAGTCGATAGCCCTGGCATTGTCCGGACGGTATTTGCCGGCGGACGCCGGCGATGAACCTGAAAAGATAGCGAGCACTAAGGCGGGTTCTTTACCCGTTGACTAGCCTATAGGATCCCGCGCTACCGCGCTGGGTTCTGTAATTGGTTGGGAAATAAAACTGCATCGCGACTCAGAAGACGCGGCCGTCAAACACAAACGGGAGCACATGCAGACGGATGAGAAAGATTAACCCGGAGGGTTCGAAGAAAGTAGCCGGTGGTCGGAGCGAGCATAGACCACTCGGATAAGAGGAAATAGGCTTCCGCACCCCGCGAGGGGGTGCCAGAAACCCAGCTCATCACTTCTGGTCCAATCCTCTGGCACCTCTTCAGGGTGCTAATCATTCCTACCGCGTCCGGTGGTCTGCGCTTCGCTCCGACCACCGGCTACTATCTGTCAGCCCTTCAGGCTGAAAAACAAAACGCGTGAGAGCTTTCGCCCTCACGCGCTTGTTTTGGCCTGCTCTCTCCCGACTAGAGTAGCTTGGCCGTTACCGTTCTCGTCAGTGGGTTGATAGTAAACCGCATCAGCTTTGGAACCTGCGGCAGACCCAGACCCGAACCTGCGCCACTGCCTGAAGAACTCGCGCCTGCGCTGCTTCCACCTGCCGCCGCGCCGGCGCCTCCATTTTGATAAGCGGTGACTACAGCGTCGAAGCTGAACATCTCCGACGCGTTATTGCGGAACTGAAGTGTCCTCGTGCCGGTCTTTTCTGCCGCACCAAACTGATTATCCGATCCAATCAGATTTGAATAACTAAACAGAGCGGCGTTACCGGCGCTGGCGCCGTTGCCACCATTGTCGGCGTTGAGAACCCTGACCGTACCTGACGCTGAGTTAATGCCGACGATGTTCAGATCGAGTAGTGGAACGTAAGTCGACGCCGAGTTGTTGGTCAGATCGAGGTCAAGTCTGAACACTCCGCCGCCCAACGACACGTTGGAAATCGCCGATCCCGTGGTGCTGGTGATGTCCACCTTGCCGCGAATATCTACAATGATGCTTTGCACATTACTTGGAAGAGTGACAAAGAATCCTGTCCGGCCCGGCGTAATCGAACGCACCCGGTAATTCCGTGGGCCGTTTGCCACGTTAGTGAACGAAGCGCTGGTGATGTTTCCACCGACCGTCCGAACCACCGCGTAGTTTGTGCCGTCAGTCGACTCTTCTACTTCGTAATTCAGAACGTCTCCACTTGGTGTCCAGCTAAGTGTATAGCTGCCATCGAAGTCGGTCGCCTTTCCATCAGCGTCTGTGAAATCGCCGGCAAAGGCCTGGACGTTTGGTGGCACAGCGCCAAGCAACTGCTGGCTGGTAATCGTGAAATCGGTGGGCGGATTCAGCCAACCATAAACGCGATAGGTGTAGGTGCCGGGGCGTGTAACCGCTGCTGCGATGTGCTCCGGGCCGCCACCATTCCCCGATCTGCCGATCTCGGCCCCATCCGGGTCGTAAAGCATGAAGTCGAGATCCGGAACGCCGAGCGTGCCCACACCCGGAATGTCTGCGATATGGGTCGAGTTGAAATTGAGGTCAGCGGCTATGCTCAAGGCGGAGGCGCCAACTTCGAACGGCACGTCAACATAGGTGACGTCCGATGCAATGTAATCTTCGAGGTAGTCGCGTTGCACGCCGCCATCGCTGGCGAGCACAGTGCCTGTATATGTTTTGGAATCAATCGACGCCAGTCCGTCGGATGGAACGGTGGGATTTGCGCGCCAGTACATCGGGACTCGCAACGTTTCACTCGTGTTGGCTCGACGTGCTACGACGTACCACTGAAACTCCTTGCGTTCGGAAGCATCCCGAACTTTGTCGCCATCGATCGAGACCGCTGCGGTGAAGGTAGCGCTGCCGCCTGCCGGAACAGTGACAGTCGAAGGACTGACAGTCGCAGTCGCGCCATCTAGATCGAAGTAACGGTTATTAGTTGTCGAAAGGTTGTACGTTCCTCCCTGGCCCGAAGTATCGCGAATGGTTACCGCCACACTGCGGGTGTTGACGATTCGATTGTTCAGAATGTTGGCTTCGCCAAACGAGTGGCTGGCCAGAATCGAAGGCTCAACGATGCCGTCGCCTGTGACACCCATGATGCCTTTGGCGTTGATTGCTGCTGCAACGTTAATCAGGCCACCGCCCTGAGCGATGATCGGCTCGGAAGCGTTGCCGTCGGCCCTGGGCACACCCTGTTCGCTGCGCAAGTTAGTCGACGTGTTAGCCAAAACTGCACGGACCATGTCGGGCGTGAAATCGAGATGTGCCTGCTTGATAAGTGCAACTGCGCCGGCGACGTGTGGACCGGAGAAGCTGGTGCCGCTGGCGTGAATGTAGCCTGTTGGGTCAAACATGGTTGCGGTATTTGCATCCGCACTGCCGACGCGGACTGTGGCGCTGAGTACTGCTAGCCCGGGGGCAGTTACATCGGGTTTGACCTGGCCAAGACCAGCCAATGGACCACGCGAAGAGAAGTCAGTCATCTGCGGCTGAAAGAACAGGGCTTTGTTCAGACGCAATTGCTTGGTTGAAACTGCGCCAACCGCTTCAGAGCCGAGTTGCGCACGAAGATACTCGCCGTTGAGTTTCGAAATACCAACAACCGGAATTGCGGAAGCACGTACCGTCGCTGCTGACAACTCGCCATCGACGTTGTTGTAAATGACGACTGCGATGGCCCCCTTTGCGAAAGCAAACGCAGCCTTATTTGAAAAGAGGCCAGTGCCCGCATTGACCGGTTCGCCAACGGTGACCGAGCCGCCGCGTTCGATTAGGGCGATGCGCCCGCGAACTGAGTCAGGCACCTGGTCCGGCGTTTCCGCAAAACCGCAGAACACGTAGTTGTTGGTCACGTCCGAAGTGATTGGTCCCGAGCCATCGAGAGCGTTTGCAATCATTCCCGAACGACCGCTTAGCAGGTCCACCGTGTTTGAGCCGCTGGCCGGATCGTTGTTAGCGCCGACGGCGATAACGTGACGGCCGGCTGCAGGTGAACCCACCGTGCCCTGGCCCGGACCTGAGTTGCCGGCCGATGCGACGACGATCGTCCCGAGCAATGCAGCGTTGCTGGCCGCCACTGCTGTGTCATCGTCTGGCCCACCCGGGCCGCCCAGGCTGAGATTGATAACATGAGCAACGGGCTTCGGCTGGAGATTTAAAGTAACCGGGCTCACCGCATCTTCAATCGCCAGGATCGTCGATGTGCTGATACAGCTTCCGACGCCGAGGCAAACTTTGTAACCCATCAAGCGCGCTTGTGGAGCTACGCCGTGCAGTCGAATGTCGTCCGTCGTCCCTGGAAGTTTGTCGGCGCCGGGCGCGAGACCGAGGTAGCCGGCGACGTTTGACGCGGCTGCCGAGCCGTGACCGAAGTCGTCGATCAGACCGCCAGTAAACGACATGTAGTAAATAACTTTCTTGTTTGTGTTGACGGCAGCAACTGATGGTGCGAGACCGAGTCGTGGCGGAGTTGGATCGCCGCCAAACATTGTGTGCGTCCAATCGATTCCCGTGTCGAGGACAGCGACGTTGATACCTTGTCCTTCATAACCCTCGCGATGGTCGTCGAATGGCGAGAGTTCTTTGACCTGACCGTAAGCAGCCGGAGCATTGACGTAGTTCACACTCTTCTCGAGTTGGATTCGTAGTGCACGCGTTGCCTCAACACTTTTCACTTGCGGCATGCTCTTGATGGTCTCAATGGCGGAGGGCTTAATGTTGAGCGCGATTCCGTTCAGCACGAGGGTGTACCGGTAATCAACGTGACCGGCCAATGCTCCCGTAAAATCGGGGACGTCAACGCCGTCAACGCTGAACGACACGCCTCGGGCCTTAAGGTCAACCAGGAATTGATCTTGTTTCGCGCGAAGTCCGTCGCGGTAGGCCTGAAGTTGTGCGGCAGAAACGGTTCCACCGCTTTTCTCAGTTTTGGCTTTGTAAACCGCGCCCGGATCATCGCGGAGTTGGATAATAAACGAGGCCGCGCCGGCGTCGGCGCTGGCAGGAACGATTGCCAAACGGTTAAACAAGAAAATACCGACGGCCAGAAGTGTGATTGCCGCCAGCACTGAACGGACTGAAAAGAATTTGCTAAACATTTGTCGGGCCTCCAGAAGGGTTGAGAATTGCAGTTCCGGTTCGTATCGAATTCATGAGGCGAGTTTAGGAATCACGCTTGAGAAATACTTGAGTATGGGCATCGGCCGGAAATGCGTGTTTTCCTTAGGAAAAGCGAGGTTTGGCGCTCCTTGAGGAATCCTTGAGGTCAGGCAGGAGAGGCATTTGGCTGTTCCTGGAGATTTTGCTGGACTGGGTTTACAAAAAAGCAGTTTTCAGTCCGCGCTAAGCGGACGAATGATACTAGCCCAGCAGTTCACTGCTGGGATCAACGGGCGTGAAGACGTAGTCCGTGAAGCGGACGGCTGAAACGTTGATAACAAGGTTCTTATCATTCAGCCGTCCGCTTCACGGACTTAGACTTCCGATCGGCTCCTCCCAGCAGTGAACCGCTGGGCTAGTATCATTCGTCCGCTATCGCGGACTAGGCGTTGGGAGATTATTGTGCAAAGCGGCTCGACCGGAGACCGGAAGTCAGAGTTGGGCGTTCACGCCGTAGTACTTATTAAGAGAGGCTTTGACAGGCACGAATGCCTGTCCTACCCTCCCAACATGTCGTTGGAATTCGCTGTCCAGTATCCGTGTCCGCTCCGTGCCCGCTATTCAGAAAGACATCTGCGCGAATGGGGACGGCTTGGCAATCTTCACGCTCGCCTGACGACTGGGGACACCAGCGCTCCTTCGCAGGACAAGATTGAATGGGTGGAAAACGCTCGACCGGAAATCGAGTTGATGCAGGCTGAAACGATCATCTGCCCGAGTTGTCCAGCGTCCTTGCCGGAAGAGATTGCCGGTGAAGGTGAGTCGGTCGGATGTTTGGGACGGACCACTTATCCCATTGAGGCACAGTTTGAAAAGTTTCTGGCCGATCGCGTTCAACTCGCGCTCGATACCATGGACGTCAGCGACCAACCACGACTGCTGCGAATTCTCATCGACTCCGAATCTCCATTTGACGGCGAAGCAACCAAGGAACTGCGGCGGGTGACAACGGCGGAAGGGCTTCGCTTTTTTGAACTGCGAGTCCCTATTACTTTGTCGAGGGCAGCCGCGCGACTGACAACAGACAATATCTTCGACATCGTTGCCGGGTTTCGTTCTGAAGACTTTGAACAAACCGGTTACACGCGCGAGCTACCTTTACAGGCGGCGGGCGACTACTACGACTTTCTCGACTTACTGCTCCGCAACGATTTGAGCCAGAGCGAAATTACGCGCCTGGCGACAAGGGGAAAAAACTACTCCCAGTTTGTACGTTTGCTGGCGGCCATCGAACGTGCGGAAGCATTGAACACGCGAGTGCTGCTTGACTGAGACAACAGCTCTTAGGGATGCCACACGCTGTTCGTAAGCGAGACGGACACAGAAACTATCCACGAAACAACACGAACCAGCACGAAAGTCTTTTTAGTGTCGTTTAGTGTGACCGTGTCTTACTTCGCCTCTTTGCAGCCCAAGCCGCGCATATAATTTGCGGATTGTTCGGTGGGATTTCACATGGATTTAATCTGCCGTTCACGAACTGTTAAGGCCTCGCTTTCATTCTGCTTCTCTAACAAAACCCCTTCACAAAGGATGACAACCATGTTGATGAGATTCTTTACGAATAGCGTGCATGTCTTCGCGCTCGCTTTTGTTGTCTTCATCTTCGGATTGATGCCGGTACTCGCCTTTTCGCAAGCAACAGATGAAGTTGCCGTGGCCAGCAATGTGGTCGGAAGGACCATCGAGTCACCCGGCGACAAATCTGTTGTCGATAAGAAGCCTTCGACAACTGAAGAGAAGGTGGAGGCACTCCAGCAACTTCTTGAACGCCAGGGCCAACGCCTTGATGAGTTGCAGCGGACTGTCAATGAGCAACAGGAGATCATTCGTTTACTGGCAGGCAAGCTAAGCCCGGCGCCTGCAACGCCGGCCGTGCTGGCAGTGCGCACTGAGGCGGAGCCGCAGACAAGTCAATCTCCAACGGTTGAAGACAGGCTTAAGAGAGTCGAAACACGGGTGTCGGAAATCGGCGGGGTGAGATTCAGCGGCGACATTCGTCTTCGCTCTGAATCGATTTTCGGACAATCGAATAACCTGGCAAACGCTGCCAATCCATCGACACTGGGTAATGACTTGACTCCTCGCCATCGCATGCGTCTGCGAGCCCGTCTAACGATGCGCGGCTCGGTTAGCGAGGAGTTTGACTGGGGACTGCGTCTGGCCACCGGGAGCTTTGCCGATAACATCTCCACCAACCAGACGATGACTGATTTTTTCAACCGCAAACCGTTCGCGCTCGACCAGGTTTTCGTTATCTATAAGCCAAAGTGGGCCCCGCGGCTGCAACTTCAGGGCGGTAAATTCGAAGCACCATGGGCCTATAGATTTGAAAGTCCCTGGCCTGCCCCTGAGTTGATAACCGACAACGATCTGATGGTGGAAGGATTTAACGAATCTTTTGTAATCAGGAAGAGAGATGAAGAATCACGGCTGAAAGAGATTAAATTTATCGCCTGGCAACTGCCCTTCCTTGAGCGAAACTCTGCTTTTGTGCGCAACAGTAATGGCACAGTCAACATTGATGAGTCGCGCCGTGGTGGACGCGATCTGGCCCTCTTTGGCGGCCAGCTGCGGACCCGCCTGGAATCCAAAGGCAAATGGGACGCGTGCGTTAGCGCAGCGCGCACGGACAAAGAGAGAGCCGCGTGCCCGCCCAGAATCGGATTCGATTTTGCGGTAGGCGATCTTTATTATGCCGGCACGCAATTCATTTCCCCGGTGCAAGTCTTCGGAAGTCAGCTGTCGCTTCCGGTGACGTTTACAATTCCCGCCTCCGGCGCTACGCCAGCGCAGACGATTACCACTCAGGTGTCTATCCCGCGCGATCAACTCGTCGCCGGTAACGCGAATTTGGGAGTGTCAACTGCGAGCAACAATGCCACGAACCGCGATGGACGTCTGGCGTCAGGCTTCAACCTCGTCGAATTGTTTGCCCGACTCGAACTGAAATACAGCAGGCAATATCCTGTCACCCTCGTCTTAAATGCCGTTCACAACACACGGGTGCGAGACGTGGTTGCGGCCGGACCCGGCGGCGTTGATTTGATACTACCCAACAACGAAAACAACGGTTTGTGGGCCGAGGTACAAGTCGGACAAATGAAGGCGCGAGGCGATCTCCTTTTTGGCTATACCTTCATGCGAATTGAAAAGGACGCTGTGTTGACTCCGTTCAATATGTCCGACATCACGCAGCAGTCAGACATGCGTGGACATAAAGTCGCCTTTGCCTATACTGCGAATCCGCGGGTGTTGTTTGTGGTGACCGGAATCGTCACGCAACGAGCGCGCGGTTTGCTTGGTCCATTCTTACCGACCCCACTTGGTTCACTAAACCGGTCCACGACCAGACTTCAGCTTGATACGATTCTGCGATTTTAGTTTCGTGTGATTCGTGGATCGTGTGAGGGTAGCGGAAAGGACGATCCACGAATTTACACGAACTGGCACGAAACACGGCTCGTTCGAAACTCGATCTAAGCTTGAGCAAATTGCACACTGCGATCCACATTTCTAGACACAGATTCAAAAATTCCTTGACTTCAGTAGCGTTCGGTAATAGCTTCGCTCCTCCTCATGGTTCAAACTCAACACCCCGACTAACTCCCAAGCCCAGAAATTGAAAGGAGAGGTAGCCTGCTCTTACGATAGGTTTATCTCTTTTTATCGGTCTTCGCCGGATAAGCATTGCTCAGGCTTGCCTTACGATCCAAGCCTATTCGTTGAGTTGTTTTGCGAATGGCCAGGTCTTGAGAGGCTGCTTCTTAACCGCCCGATCAGCCCTCTCGTCACACGCCGGAGTTGGCGTTAGAGGTACCTCCGATGGATCCCCGCGTTGAAAACATTGAAAAGTTAATGCAGGAGAATCTACAACGAGAGTGGTCGCTGAGTGAATTGGCACAGGCAGTTAACCTCTCGGTCTCGCGTCTCTCCCATATCTTTGCGTCTGAGTTAGGCAAATCTCCGATTCAATATTTGAGGGAGTTGAGAATGGATCGAGCAAAATTTCTGCTGGACACCAGCTTTCTCAGCGTCAAAGAGATTAGGCACCAAGTCGGTCTGAATGATGAAAGTCACTTCGTGCGCGATTTCAAAAAGGTTTACGGAGACGCTCCAACTCGTTATCGAATTCGCTCCCGAAGTAAACACATCAATTCTGGTAATGGCAAAACACCAGGCGACAAAGAAGGGACTCAAGAAGCTGACACCGGAAAGGAACTTCCGCGCTCAAATGACAAGGAACTGGCCAAAGCGGTCAGACAATGATGTTTCTGTTCCTTCGATCCGCCAATCTAGGCATCGACGATGAGATGGACCACAGCAAGATCCGCTAACTAACAGCAAGGAAGGCCAAACAACAATGCTTGTAATCTCAGATGGCCGGGAATAGTCTCTTGCTGCTTTCCCGATATATCTTTTCCAAGTCAACATTTTCGCGTTAAGCAATTGTGCTAAGCATTAAACCTCTTGGACCACTTGCCTCGCCTTACAAGTCGAAGTCTTTGCTATCTTGCGTGGGGGTTAAGACCGGGTCTTCACTCGTGACCCGGTAGCTGCAGAAAGAATCAGCAAAAAGAATTTTAAATCATTTGAGGCCCCTTCTAAGGGCTGAAAGGAGATTCTATGCCTGGCAAAAAGGCTAAGCACCCAAAGGGAGCCGGACAGAAATCTGAGAGTACGGTTAGCAGAAGGACTGTACTCAAAGCCGGAGCGGCAGCAGGAGCTGTAACCGTCCTGGCTCCCAACATCACTTCCCCAGGGAAAGCGCTCGCCAGCTTCCTTCAAGGCGGTTCAGTGGCGCCGCCCCTGGTTCAGTGCACCGCAAACGCCAACGGGAGTCCGGCACACACACCTTTTAAGGATGTGCTACCGATTCCGTTTCCAGCGATAGACCATCCACTGAGTCCACAGACAACCGAGGCGGCAAACCTAAGCGCGGGTGAGGCCGACCGAGCGAACCATCAACGCTGGGCTCAGTTCACGCCGGCCCACATTACCACCGAATTGGAAGCCCGGCCCGGCCTGCATACATTCCACTCCGACTATGGTCCGTCATACGTCTGGGGGTTCAATGGTGTCTATCCAGGCCCAATGATCCTGAGTCGATATGGTAAATCTACCATCGTTCGGTTTCGGAATAGTTTGCCGCCGAACGGCGATAACACGTTTGGCGTTCCTGAGATAACGATCCACTTGCATAACGGTCACCATGGCTCAGAGAGCGATGGTTTCGCGGGTGACTTTTTCCCAAGCGGCAGATTTAAAGACCATCTCTACCCGAATGTCTACGCCGGCATCGAGGCTTTTCCGAACCAGAACCCTGGTGGGAACGGAGTCGGTGACGCCAGGGAAAAGATGGGCACGTTCTGGTACCACGATCACCGTCAGGAGGAAACCCTCCCTAACAACGTCATGGGTCTGAACGGCATGTACATCGTTCATGACAGGACGGATCCGGGCCATGAGCACCCGAGCAACGGCTCGCTGCGATTGCCTGGAATTTACGGCGTCACTGACATTCCTTTGATCCTGACCGAGAAGAGGTTCTGTAACCTGGATGCACAAGGCCGAAATGAAATGGTGAATGCGGCCGGTGGCGATAAGTTCATCGTCAACGGAGCGATTCAGCCGAGGTTTACTGTCAGGCGAAGAAAGTACCGGTTCCGCATTCTCTCTACCGGACCGACAACGGGCCAGTGGGACCTTAGGCTCCGCCACGGCACGACAGGCGCTGTTGAAACGATGACGTGCATCGCCACTGATGCCAATTTCCTCGAGCATCCGGTTCCGGTCGATGACAGCCCGGCGAATGCAGGTAACACCAACGCCATCACAGGAAACGTCATTAATACTCCGGGCGCAATTCGAGTGAACGTCGCTGAGCGCTACGACGTGATCATCGACTTCACGAACTACACCGACGGCCAGAAACTGTATCTCACAGATGTTAGGAGCCAGAGTGTCAACCCAGGAAACGTGTTTCCGGGATTACCGTCAACCTTCAACATCGGAAACGTCTTAATGCGGTTCGACGTGATAAACAAAGAGAACCACTTCCCGGATGATACACCGCCCATTCCGCAGACCCTTTGTGCGTATCCGCCGATATGTGAGCCGAACACTACGTTCACGTGGAGGTTTGATCGCGATCCTATCGGAACGGTTCCACGACGGTTCTTGATCAACGGCCGTGACTTCGATGTCGATGTACCGCAGCATTGCATCCTCAAGAACACCTGTGAAGAGTGGTTCATCGACAATAACACCGGTCAATTGCCTGCCGGACCTACCAACTGGGCCCACCCTGTGCATATTCACTTTGAGGAATTTCGCATTCTGAAGCGATATGCGAACATCGGCGGCGTACTTACGGAAGTTCCGGTGCCTCCGCTATCAGCGGGCAGGAAAGACGTAACCAAGGTGGAAGCGGGAGAGGCCGCACTGATCAGGATGAACTTCCGAGACTATCTCGGAGATTACCTGATCCACTGTCATAACATGGGCCACGAAGATGCGTTCATGATGGTGCACTGGGTCATTGTTCCTGATGCAGCGGCCAAGGCTGCATGCGACGCAACGATTGCCAGGGCCAATAAGGAATACGAAGCCAAACTGAGCGGTGAGGAGGTGGCGTAATGGATAGAAGATCACTATTAACCAGATTAACGAGACCAGGAGTGTTCACGCCGCATCCGTCATCGCAGGGCGCTGCGAGGTTCACAAATGCGGTGCTTCGAACACACGACAACAAAGAGGTCAGGTTCTATGACGATCTGATCAGAGGCAAGCAAGCCGTGATTAATTTGATGTACGCAGACTGTCACGGCGCGTGCCCTCTGGTGACTACGGTTCTGAAACGAACCTATCGCGACCTGAAAGCTCGCATGGGTAAGGACCTCTTCTTTTACTCAATCTCGGTCAAACCACAGGACGATACGCCGGCCGCGTTGAAGCACTATGCCAAGATGCGCGGGGCTGATCTGCCTGGTTGGTATTTCCTGACCGGAGATCCCTACGATATCGAGACGATCCGCTACCGGCTCTTTAATATGGGCCATATAGGGGTCGACACCGATTTCGCTATGCACTCCGGCTCGTTCCGTATTGTCAACGATGCTACCAACCGCTTCGTCCATGCACAGGCGTTTGCCAGTCAGAAGAGTATTCTGAAACATATCTCCTGGGCCGATCCGTTTAAGACACCTGCGGAATGGGATGCGGTGATCCGGGCTCGTCAGGCTCGGATCAACCAGGTCGTCAAGGAACACGGCTACTTACGCCGAGACGCAATGTAGTTTGCGACACCGGACCGTCAAGGCTTAAGTAAAAAACCGACCTTGCACGGTCGAAATCAGACCAGGAATAGAAGCTGCCGAAAGTGGCTTCTATTCCTGGCCCAAACAATACGCACTATCATGAAAGTGCTGGGTGAAATAGATGAAACTTAAAGCCATAATCTCGCTGTTGGCTATTTTTCTTTTGGACTCAACCGCCGGGTTCGCCCAGGAAAAGAAGAGTTGCTCATTCGATATCGTAGGAATCTGGAAAGCGCAGCTCTCACCCACGCAGGCAATACTCTATCAATTCGATGCCAAGGGCGGGGTAACTGTACTTTCGGTTTCCGGCACTGAGGGACCGCGCCAGACCGCGACTGCCAGTTACGAAGTAATCAATGAACCCGACTCACCGAGGTTGATTTCGTTTAAGGCAACCGGCAAGAACCGGATCTTCGGGGCCGCCAAAAAGACGATGAAGGTCGTTAGCTATGACGACTCTTCCATTACTTGCGCAATACCGGAGGTGGGAACTACTCGTTGGACCAGGGTCGATCCCGACAGGTATTTCATTGTGCTCGCGGCACGCAAGGGAGAGTTCTACGATAGCAGTGGCTCGGCGTTTCCCATGGTTATCAAACTGGCTGGAGGAGTTCCCACAATCGACGCCTTCGGCGTTTATTTAGCGAAAGACGGAAGGGCCCTGGGCGCCGTCCCTCCCGACGTAATCAAGAAGTATCTTCGAGAGGCACGCAACGACTCGGAAACCACACTGCGGCTGGAAATCAACTCCCGGCAGTATGAAAGGGCGTTGAAGATTATCAAGGAGTGGGAACGTCGGGCCCGCGAAGGCGCGCTTTTGTACACCACCGGTCGAGAGACTTTAGATGATGCTACCTCGCTCAATAATATTCTGGTCGTTAAGGCGGTAACGGAAACGCTCAACCAGTGCTCGGATGATGTCGATCTGTACCCTCTCAATTACGTCCAAAAGGACGACTGGATCAGCGACAGGTTTGGGTCCAAGTTTGTTCCGTTCTATTACTTCAAGGAACTCCGGCGGCGGAATGATGAGCGACATATTGACGACAAAGAGTTTCAGGAACTAGTGCCGATGCCGAGCGTGGCTAGTCGTTAGTCTCAACTAAAGCCGGTCTCCCCAAGAGTCCAGGGCCAAAAGGGGGGATATGAACTTGAGGTTTAATAGTCACAAACAAATGGTTATGAAACGCTTCCTCTTCATCGTGTTGGTCGTGTTCATCGGATTCTCTTCCCAGCAGGTGATGAGCGCCCAAACTCCGACTGCGCCTGATGAGAAGCGCGCAACTCAACCAAAAAAACGTGGTGGAATCTTCACCATGTATGTCACGGATCCGCTTGCCCGTACGATGTGTTTTAGTGACGGCAAAGAAGGATTTGCGTTTGTTAATAATGAGTGGCGTAACCGTTGCAGTGATCTTAGTTACATTCTGGCGAGTAATGGCAGTCTTGCTAGCGGTATCGAGGTCAACCGAGTGGCGTCAATCGTCGATCTCGGCATGCCGGACGAGCTTCGCCGGCGTTACGGCTTTGAGGACGCGCAGGACGGCGCCACCGGGTTCGCTTCTATACATCTTAACGGCAACAAGATCATGATTCTGAAGCAAGATCTTGGCAGGCCAGAATACCAACCACTGCAAGAGGGGCCCAAACTCTTTACGGAGCTTACTCCCTCTGCGACCGCGCCAATCAAGTTGGGCCACATTTACCTCGTGCGTATCGCGGACAAGAAAGACACAAGTTTCCAGCAGCTCGTTAAGCTGATGGTGATTGCGTATCGTCCTGAAGAATCGGTGACGCTGCGCTGGGAGTTGCTCTGAGGGTCTCTGCCATATGCGGCCGGCAATAAATTCACTAGTGCTTCCCGAATAGGAAGCAAGTTATGAACTTCCATCCTTGAAGGAGAACAGGTATGTCAAACACAATTCAGAACCATTGGCACCGGCTTTAAGACGGGCGCGAAATGCACTGAGACTAACCTTTACAAATGTACCGACAACAAAATTGAGTACATTGAGTATATTGGGGCAGGGGACCTCTTCCCGAACTTTCCGGGAGGGAACGGCAAAGGCATTGCAACATGGTTTCCTGTCACCTTAGCAACTGACGGCGGTCGAAAAAGCTTCACCGCGGTCCAGGCAGACAGTAGTCCGCTTAACGCAGACACTATGTAGAGAAAAGCACAACCGACCTATCACGTTGGGCACTAACAAACCCTTCCTGCTCGCGCCAATTCAACGTGAGCAGGAAGATGCCTTTGCATCAAGGGTACGAAATGAATTTCCGAAAGCTTCTGCTTCTAGCGCTGCTCGCCGCAGCATTGATCGTGACAACTTCGAGCGGCTACGCTCCCAGCTTCTCTGCACAACAGAAAGAGCGATCGGCGCACTCGAAAAAACGAACTCAGTTTCACTATGTGTGCCCGATGCACGAAGATGTCACGTCTAAGCAACGCGGGACGTGTCATAAGTGCAAGATGAAGATGGTGCGGAAGCCGATCCCCAGGGAGCCTTCCACCGGTTCGAATTAGTCTTGCTTCTTGCTTCAGTTATTGCGTCGGACATCGCGCTCCTCCAGAGCGCCTAAAACTTTGAGTAATAGCTGCTATAAACATATCGTCCCTCCAGGACGAAGAAACCTAAATCGCCTCGTCGCAGTAACGATAGTTTTGTCGTTTATCGCGACGCTGGCGCCGGTTGCCAGTGCCTCAGTAAACAAATCAAGCGCGATGGACTGCTGCGCCGGCAAACCCGGACATGTGCCGGGTTCCTGCGAAACTGGACTGCTTGCGTCCGCGAAGAAATCGCAATCCGCATCTGCGCCCTCTGTCAACCACGATCCTGCACCAACTTCAGAATTTTCGCTCGCGGTCGTTGCCGGTGCGAGTGCGGGCGAACATTGTCATACCCCAGCCGCTGGCACGCCGGCTTCCACAAACACGGTGTTTGCCGAACCCCCGTCGATCCTAACGAAAGACGAATTTCAGTCAGGCCCGCTTACCGTCGACGCCAATGATGTGCCAACTTCGGAATCGGAGTTCCGCACCGCTCGCGCCGTGAGCCCGCCCTGCAACGAAAATTGCAGCGCCTGCTCGACAAGCATCACGCGACGACCGCGTGATCAATCAGCTCTTTCATTTGCGGCGAGGCCGCACATCCCTTCAGTCCGTAAACTTTCGCCACACGATCATCTGCAAATCAAGCCACTCAACCGGAAGTGGTTGCATTTGCGACCTCGCGCACCTCCCGCCTAAAAGCACACTAATCTATCTAATCCGAAAGATGAGACCGCGCTTAACCTGACTGTGTTAAGCGAACGTTCGCCCGTGCACTCGACTTCGGTGCTCGCGTTGTCTGTCAACGCGGCTGCGTCGGGCGTGTCCTTCAAGGGAGGTGTGCAATGCGTTCATCAAAGAAAGGCAAGCGATTTGTTGAGAGGCTGAGTCTCGCGTTGCTGCTGTTTTTCGCAGGCAGCTTGACGGCTCAAGCCCAACAAACCGTTACATCCGCGACGCTCAGCGGGCGGGTGGAGGATTCGAGCGGCGCTGTAGTCCAGGGCGTCTCGGTGACGATTAGAAATTTGGAGACAAATGCGACGCAGACGATGGTCAGCGACGGTGAAGGACGTTTTCGCTTTCCCTATCTACACGTTGGCAGACACGAGCTTGTCGTAGCGAAGTCGGGCTTTGCCAGACTAACCCGGCAGCTCACGCTGACCGTGGGGCAGGCTGTTGATCTGCCGTTGAAGCTTGCTGTGGGAGGTGTTGCCGAGAACGTTGAAGTGACTACCGACCTGCCGGGAGTCGAAAGTACCCGCACGCAGGTGGCCGAAACTTTGTTGCCCCGAGAGATTGATGACTTGCCGCTTAACGGCAGAAATTATTTAGACCTCGCGGCCCTGACGCCGGGAGTTACCCGTAGCAATCCCACTGCCAACCAGCGCTTTCCCGAGACCTCGGCAGTGCCTGGATCCGGGTTGTCGATCACCGGCCAGCGCTTTATCAACAACGGTTTTGTCGTCGATGGTCTATCGGCAAATGACGACGCCGCTGATCTGCCAGGGACCTTTTACAGCCAGGACGTCATTCGCGAGTTTCAGGTAATCGCTTCCGGAGGAATCGCCGAGTTTGGCCGGGCGTCGGGCGGCTTCATCAACATCATCACGCAATCGGGAACAAACAACTTTCGTGGCAGAGTCTACGGCTACTTCCGCAATCAGCGCTTCGACGCGAGAAATCCGCTGGCAAGCACCACAGATCCGCTGACCCAGGCACAATATGGGATTAGTTTCGGTGGGCCACTCGTCAAAGACCGGACCTTCTTCTTCTCAAACTTCGAACAGACGCGTCTGAACAACGCCACCGTGATCACGATTGCGAACCCTAACGTGACGGCGGTGAATAACAGGCTCAACCAAATCAGCTATGGCGGCCCGCGGATCTCGACCGGCGTCGTTCCCACTGGCTTCGATACGTCAAATCTGCTGTTTCGTATCGAACATCAAATCAACAGGTCTAACCAGTTTTCTGCGCGCTATAGTCTTTATGAGATTGACAGCATCAACGCACGAAACGTCGGAGGATTGAACGCCGTCAGCCGGGGCACGGCGCTCAACAATCGCGACCAGACCATCACCGCCAGTAACGTGACGACGATTTCATCTCGCACTATCAATGAAATTCGAGCCCAATACACGCACAGCCGATTGGGAGCACCAGTCAACGACACGGTTGGTCCGGCGGTGAACATCTCGGGCGTGGCGAGCTTTGGCACGGCTACCTTCTCGCCCACCCAACGTGATCTCGACACTTATGAGGTGGTCGATTCGATTACGACCCAGCGTGGAGCGCATTCGATCAAAGGCGGGATTGGTTTCCTACACAACCGGGTCAACATAACTTTTCCCGGCGCCCTCCAGGGGGTCTACGCTTTCTCGTCGCTGGCCAACTTCCTGGCGAATCGCTACACCACTTTTCAGCAGGCATTCGGCGCCCCCAGCCAGGAACAGACGAACCCGAACATCGGTTTTTTTGTGCAGGACGAATGGAAAGTTAATCCAAACTTAACGATAAATGCCGGGCTGCGTTACGACGCTCAATTTCTACCTGATCCTGTCACCACGGATGCGAATAACTTCGCTCCGCGACTTGGGATTGCCTATGCTCCAGGCGATCGCAAGACGGTGCTGCGCGGGAATTTTGGTATCTATTTCGACCGGATTCCGCTGCGCGCCACATCCAATGCGTTCCAGCGCGACGGCACCAAGTACAAAGTTGCAGTGCTCGCTTTCGGTCAGCCGGGTGCGCCCGTCTTTCCGCAAACACTGCCGGAGTTTCCCGCCAACCTGCTGGTGAGCATTACGACGATCGATCCTAATATCAGGAACAGTTACAACGAACAGGCCAGCGTGCAACTCGAGCGCGAACTGTCTCCTTCAACCTCGCTTTCGGTTGGCTTTCTGCACACCCGAGGCCTGCACATCATTCTTTCCCGTAACGTGAACGTGCCTACGGCTCCTGCTTCCGCCGGCGTGCCGAATCTCGGCCGGCCCGATCCGCGCTTCGCGAATGTCAGTCGTTTTGAAAGCTCAGGAGAGTCGGACTACAACGGCCTGACAGTCTCGCTAAACCGCCGTTTTCAGCGATGGTATGGAGTGCGGGTCGCTTACACTCTGTCAAAGGCCACTGACAATGCAGGCAACGCGTTCTTCTTTTCGCCCCAGGACAATTCCAACTTACATGATGAGTGGGGCCCGGCGGACAACGACCAGCGGCACCGCCTGGCTCTGAGTGGTACTTTCGAGACTCCACGTGGAAATTCCAATTCCGCCATACGACGCGCACTCAGCGGTTTTCAGTTGAGCTACATTTTCAGTTACTGGCTCACCTCTTCCTTTCAATACAGTTCTGGGGAACGATCGCAACTTTGATACGAACGCTAACGATCGGCCGGTGGGAGTGGGGCGGAACTCAGGCAAAGGATTTGATTTCGCATCACTTGATCTACGGTTAAGCCGCCGATTTAGCCTCGGCGAGAAGAGTGCGCCTCGAGGCCCTGGTCGAAGGCTTCAACGTCTTCAACCGCGCAAATCTGCAACTGCCGAATAATCGTTTACGGTACAGGCATTACCCCATTGCCCAGCTTTCGGCCAACCGACAGCCGCCGCCGATCCGCGACAGCTTCAGTTTGGTTTGCGGCTGAGTTTTTGAAGGTGAACATCAAGGACCGAACCACTAGATGCACTCTTGCCGAACGGAACGCTCGAGCTTCTGTTGACGGACGCAATAAAGGAAGGAGTATGCACTCTTTAGTCGGTAAGTATTGGCCGATCTTGCTGCGGCACTCCAATCTTGTTCGGATTTCAGTTTCGATTGTGATTGGTTCTTGCGACAATTGAAAAAATCCTGGTCACTTGTGATAGAAACTTCAAACCCTCGCGACGTCCCCCTATAAGAACTCAGGATCGGAAAGAGAAACAGAGAGTGCCAACAGAGTGTTTGGATGAACACTCTTAGCCGTTTGCGTCTGACGTCTAAACAGACGCGCAGACGTCACCCTCCGACCAACAAGCAAAGTCTAAGAATTGATCTGAAAGGGGACTTGCCCGATGAGAAAAACTATTGGTCCAAACTACAGAACTCCTGAAATTCAGAATAGGTTTGCTCGGAGCATCGGACGGTTTTCGGCGATAGCGCTTCTGGTTTTAGCAGTCATCCTGGTCTGCTTAGCAGGCTCGATGCGCACCGACCCATTGTTTCCTTTCCTCAAAGCGTTCCACGTCTCAGCAGCAGCTCGAGACCGTACGCCTCCCACCGCGCCGTCGAACCTGCGGGTTACGGGGAAAACTACATCCAGCGTTTCGCTGGCATGGAACCCTTCGACCGATAACTCGGGAAACTTCTCCTATAGGATACGCCGCAGTGGAGGCCTCGAAATTTCGGCACCCCAGACGCAGACAAGTTTGACCTGGACCTCCAATCTGATCGCGGGCCGGACTTATGAGTTCAATGTCTACGCAATCGATGCCGCGGGGAACAAATCGCAGAACAGCAACACAGTGACTGTGACACTTCCAATGTCGCCGACGCCAACCCCAACCCCAACGCCGACTCCAACCCCAACGCCGACTCCAACGCCGACTCCGACGCCAACGCCAACGCAGCAGTTATCGACCCCTGAAGTCTCCGTAATCGACGTTGGGCCGACGCATATTTCGCTGGGTTGGTCTTCCACAGGTGGCGGGTCGACCCTTCGCTATTTGGTTTTCAAGGACGGCAGACTGGACAGGCAGCCGACGCCCGAGACGTCTGGCACCTTTTACCTGCTGGAACCGGAAACGACCCACACCTTTACGGTCCAAGCCAAGGACGGAGCAAGGTTTTCGCCGACGAGCAATACCCTCACCGTGACCACCGAGCCCCGCAACCCCAATGACACGACACCACCCACGATGCCGACAATCAAGTGGATAGAGGATTGGGGTGGAAACGAGATTGTTTTGGTCTGGGACCAGTCCACCGACGACCTTGATCCGCAGTCGATAATCCGTTACGACGTTTACGTAAACGGCGTCCTCGAGAACATCAACGTAGGTTCGGGCCGAAGCCATCTTTACGTTGTCAAAGGCGTCAATACCATCACTCTCATAGCAATAGACACGGCCGGTAACGAGTCGGCGGTGGCGACCACCACCTTCAGTTGCGCTTGTTGACGATGAGCAAAAGACGTCCCGAGTCTGGAATCGTCGTCATTTTGGTGTTCCTTGCCTTAGCGCTTTCGGCTTGCACGCGTCATGGTCAACCAACTCAATCTGAACCTGTTCGTGTTTCCGGGATTGACGTCGATGCCGCCGAGCCGGCGATCAGCGCCGCACCCGATGGCTCAGTCTACCTTGCGTGGGTGGAGCACCACGCAGCCGGCGGTGCTGACGTAATGCTCGCCGCCGTTGCTGCAACGGGTAAATCAAATGGTCCTGCCATACGGGTCAATCCAACGGCCGGGGAGGCCAGAGCATGGCGGGGTGATCCACCAGCCCTGGGCGTTGCGCCAGACGGAACCGTCTATGTCACCTGGACAGCACGTGTAGAATCGGGCGCAACCGACCTTTATCTATCAGCGTCGCGGGATAAAGGACAAAGCTTTGAGTTGCCAGCGAAGGTCAATGACGCCAGGAGTCCTGGCGCCCATGGCATGCACTCTTTGGCGGTCGCGGCCGACGGAACCGTCTTCGTCTCATGGTTGCAAGAACGGAACGGGGCCGTTTCGGACAGAGTGGGAAAGAAGGGCCACAAACACGGAGAGGAAGCAAATCGCGAGTTGTTTGTGGCCTCTTCAAACGACGGCGGCAAGACGTTGTCAGCCAAACAACTGGTCGCGCGCGAGGTTTGTCCTTGTTGCAAAACGTCGCTGGCCACTGCGCCCGGCGGGAGCGTCTATGTTAGTTGGAGACAAGTACTACCAGGGGACCTTCGACACATCGCAGTTGCTTCTTCGTCTGATCAAGGAAAGACATTTTCTTCGCCTGTCATCGTGAGCGATGATCGATGGACCATTGCGGGATGTCCGGTATCAGGGTCGAGTCTTTCCGTTTTGAGCGATGGAACGTTACAGGTTCTGTGGTACTCAGCCGGAGAGGCAGGCCCCAAAGGCATTTACCATTCGAAATCGCAGGATGGTGGAAAGTCTTTCGCTCCGCGCCAGCTTATTGCGGAAGGCCAGGCCCAGGGGACTCCGGTTCTCTTGCCCTATCTGAACGGTGCTATCGCGATTTGGCAGGGGGACTTGGGATCCAATGCGCGCGTTATAAGTTCCTCGCTGGATGACAAGCTGCCTGCCCCTACCGAACTCAAAACACAGTCCGGAAGCGAGTTGCCCGCCGCGTCATTGGTCCAAGATCAGATTCTTGTCGCTTACATCCAAACGTCCGACGATCGCAGGTCGGTGTGGTTGCTCAGGCAGGCCGTTATGGCTGGGCCCGCCAGCTTTAGTTTCAACCAGGCGCTTCAGAAAGACGAACCTAAACAGACAGCGATGGTCCAGACTGCCGGTGGTGGTTAATTGCAATGCAACCCAACGAGGCGGTCACTCTGTTAGATGGCTATGTCCGTTCGCGAAACACACATGAAATCTAAATCTCTTGAGGTCGACGTGGAGGCCAGCATACCGAACGTGAGCTCCGATCCTGTGTCCGAGTTTTATACCAGTCACCCCTACCCGCCTCCGGTGGAAAATCTGGATCGTGCTCGCGTCATGTGGCAGGACGAAAATGTCCACCGTGCCGAGTACCATTTGTTATGGCCCGCCAAAGAGTACCGCCCCGATCTGGACGTACTCGTGGCCGGATGTGGAACGTGGCAAGCCGCCAAGTATGCCCTCTGTCATCCCGCTGCGCGCGTGGTTGGGATTGATCTCAGCCCGACCAGTCTCGAGCACACTGAGAAGCTGAAGCGGAAGTACAACTTGACGAATCTCGAAACGCTGCAGCTGCCCATCGAGAACGCCGCCGACTTGGACCATCGATTCGACCATATTATTTGTACCGGCGTGCTGCATCATCTCGCCGATCCCAATGCGGGGCTGCGCGCGCTCCGGTCGGTGTTGAGATCGGAGGGTGCGATGTATTTGATGCTGTACGCGCCTTACGGTCGAACTGGCGTTTACATGCTTCAGGAATACTGCCGGAGACTAGGCATCGGAACCTCAAAACAGGAAGTTACCGATCTCACTGAAGTGCTGAAGTTGCTGCCTCAACATCATCCGTTGTTGTCTATGCTGCGCGGCTCCAGGGAGTCCCTGGACGCCGGCCTTCTGACTGATGCACTCCTGAATCCGCGCGACCGGACCTACTCAGTACCGCAGCTGTTCGAATTCCTCGAACGCAATGACTTGATGATGGGACGTTGGAACTGGCAGGCGGCTTACTCACCTCGATGCGGTTCGATCACGACGACACCTCATGCGCAAAGGTTGGCCGCACTTCCCGAACGTGAGCAGTATCTGGCGATGGAACTGTGGCGAGGGCTGATCACTAACCACGATCTCGTAGTCTACCGAAGCGACATGAACGATGATGGGTTAAAGGTTCGCTTCGACGACGAGCACTGTTTGCGCTATGTGCCGATTCGTCGCGCGTGGACCATGTGCCTCGAGGAAGGGCTCCCTCCTGGCGCCGCGGCTGTATTGCTGAACCAGACCCATCTTTTTCAAGATCTGTTTCTGCTCATTGATGCGCAAGAGAAGCGGATGTTTGAGGCAATCGACGGTCGTCGCAACATTTCAGAGATTGTCGACAAGGTGAAAGGCGCCTCATCGCGATTTTTCGAGAAGCTCTGGTGGTACGACCAGGTGGTATTTGATACGTCGAAAGCTCAATGATGACCACTTGGCAGTTGTCGAGTGTCGATTACCGATTTTGTGTTTGCCTGAATCGGTTAGTTGGAGATTGATCTTTTGAGATCGGCAAGGGCTACCACTCTGCGATTTTAGTTTTACCTCCGACATGCTTCAGGAAGCTCTGATTAAGTTCATACGAGTAGTTGCCTTAGCCCGCTCCGCGGACTAATGCAAAAGACCTGCGTTACTTGATCAGAGGCTCCTTCAGCTTGTCGTAAAGGCTGTGAGACTAAACCGCTCGAGACGAGAAACAGAATTTATTCTATGACCACGCTCGAATAGAACTAATCTCGCCGAAAACTGAAGCATCGCACATCAAATTGTTAGACTGATTCAAAAATGTGCTTGACTAAAACCTCAACTCATCATAGATTGCGCCCACTTCGCAATACCCAACAGTTCCTCACGTAGGCTGAAATCTCCCGAGGCCCGGAAGTTCGAGAGCGATAACGTCAATTGGGCGGCTGATGTTTACAAGCTAGCACGCAAGTGTGGGCGGTATTTCTCCACAGCTGCGATCGTCTACGAATTTCGCCGTCTGAAGGACAGCACTGAATACTCCAAGGGCAATCAAGCAGGTACCTAGCAGGCAAACTAAGGTTGACTGGCGTCTCTTGCCAGGCAATCTCACAAGGAGAGATCCAGATGTCGAATATCTCAAAGAGAAATCGAAGGCGAGAGAAAGAAAGACAGACGGCGGCCGACAACCGGCGAGAGCTTATCGCAGCCGGGTTTAAGCGACGCGACCTTCTGAAAATGGGACTGCTGACGAGTGCTGGAATGCTGATCCCAAAGAAAGGGCTAAGCGCGCACCCGGTAACCCGCTCGGGATTTGTGCTTGATGACGATGAGCCCAATAGTCCTAACACGACGCCATTCGTCGAGAACATGCCGCGCTTGCAAGTGCTACAGCCGCAACCGCTGGCTTCGCTGGGTCCTCCGCCAACAGAGCAGCCGAATACCGCGATAAATCCCGCCAACGGGCTGCCGTTCGAAGCTCGAACAGTTGACCATCAGGCTTTTGACCAGTTTCCTCCTCAACGGTACTACCATATGTCCCAGCAACTGGGCTCAGCCGCGATGGCACCGCTAAATGAGCTCCCGCTTCAGCCCATCTGGGGCTTTGCCCCGATCGTCAATGGCGTGATCGGGAACGCAATCACTCCCGGCCCCATGTTCGTCGAGAGGTACGGCATCCAGGGAAGTCCTCAGGATGGGTCGGTCCTTTTCCGAAACCGCAACAATCTACCTGTCAACAACGGCGGCTTCGGGCTGCCCTCGGTTACGACTCACTTACACAACGGACACACACCGCTCGAGAGTGATGGCTTCCCCTGCTTCTTTAGTGAGCGCGGCCAATATTATGACCACCACTATCCCAATGTCCTTGCCGGCGTTAACTCAACGCATATCCCGCAGGGCGGCGACATTAAAGAGGCGATGCACTCGCTTTGGTATCACGATCATCGTATCGACCACACAGCGGAAAACACCTACAAAGGTCTCGCGGGGACTTATATTCTCTTCAATGAGCATGACACGGGCGACGAGAACTCGCCACCCCCGGGATTCAAACTGCCCAGCTTCGGCGACGGTCAAAACCCTCTCACCAGCTTTGATATCTACATGGTTTTCAATGACAAAGTCTTTGATAACCAGACGGGTCTGCTGAAGTTTGACCTGTTCAATACGGACGGCATCCTGGGTGACAAATTCCTGGTCAACGGAAAGATACAGCCTGTCTTGCACGTTAGTCCGCGACGGTATCGCTTCCGCTGGTTGAATACCGGGCCTTCGCGCTTCTATCAGATGTTTGTGCTGGGGCCGAACAACTCGACGAAATCCTTCTGGCAGATTTCGACCGACGGCAACTTTATGGAGAAGCCGGTCCTGGTCAACAGCTCACGTTTCTCGGTGGCTGAACGCGTGGACGTGATTGTGGATTTCACCAACGACGCCAATAAGACTTTTTATCTCGAGAACCGTTTGGAACAGGATGACGGTCGCGGACCGGATGGTGATGTGGCAGGCGCGGGCCAGGGGGATAAGATCCTGAAGATTATCGTCGACGGTCCCGTGGTCCCTGACAATAGCATCAACCCCGCCAACATCCCGGCGAACCAGCCTGTCTACTTCTATGGTTTCCCAGACACTGCCGATGCGCCGCGTATTACGCGTACGTTCCGGTTTGAAAGGGGCAACGGCCAATGGCAAGTCAACGGCAAGCTGGTCGGAGACTGCGAGGATCCCAACGATATCCGTTTTGCCATCAAGCGCAACTCGGTGGAGAAGTGGATCTTCCAAAACAACTCCGGCGGTTGGCAACACCCCATTCACATGCATTTTGAGGAATTCCAGACCCTTTCGATCAATGGCCAGGCGCCACAGAACTCCGGACTGATTACGAAGGGTCGGAAAGACGTTTTCAGGTTGGAGCACAACATGCAAGCGGTGGTTTACTTCCGCTTCCGTGACTTCGTCGGGAAGTTTCCTCTGCACTGTCACAACGTGGTCCATGAAGACCATGCCATGATGGTGTTGGGCCAGATAAACGACGTCGGTGACAACAAAACCCAGCCGTAGTTGTAGCCGTGGCCACCGGTCGCGGATCAAAAGCGACCGGGAGCCGGGGTCACCTCCTCAATGAGGCAACTGAGAAAGGATTCTTATGGCGGAAATAAATCGACGAACTATGGTTGGCTTGCTCGGAACCGTCCCTTTGGTGGGCGGGCTGCTGGTGCACGGTCAGACTGCCGCTCTAACCTCGGATCTGGCGCCGAGGTTTAAGAGCATTCCATCTCGCGAGCGTATTCGTGACCGCTACTTCCCTAATCTGATACTGACTACGCATACCGGGAAGAAAGTGCGTTTCTATGACGACCTCGTCAAAGACAAAATCGTGATCTTCAATTTCATGTATGCGAAGTGTGACGGTATTTGTATGCCCATCACCATGAACCTGAGAAAGGTGCAGGATCTCCTGGGAGACCGCATGGGGCGCGACATCTTCATGTATTCGTTTACGCTCAAGCCCGATGAAGATACGCCGAGCAAGCTGGCCCACTATGCGCACATGCACAAAGTGAAGCCAGGCTGGACATTTCTGACTGGCTCACCCGCGGATATGGAGACTCTTCGACGCAAGCTTGGCTACGTTGATCCTGATCCCGAGGTAGACAAGGACAAATCAAACCACATCGGCGTAATCAAGTATGGCAACGAACCAATCGAACGTTGGGGAGGGTGTCCGGCGATGTCGAAGGCGCCTTATATCGTAAAAACTCTAAGCTGGGTTGATTGGCCGAAAGATATGAAAAAGAATGGAGGCGCCTCATGAGTCGTCTAAGCACAAAAGTATTGACCGCGGCAGTGTTCCTGGTGGTTTGGATATTGACGCCAGGCGTCTCTGTGTCACAACAACCACAGCCAATGAATGAGATAGCGCTCGGTGGCAGCAGTACCGGCCCTTCGGGGGCCAGCACGATTGCCGGCGGAGTAGAGTCGATGCCGGTCGGTGATGGGAATGCGGCCCCGGCCGGAGGCGCCGGAGTAAGCGAGGTTTCCTCTGCGGGCCCGGAGGCAGTCGCCTTTGATGGAACGCATGTCTGGGTTGCCACTCAATTCGATGACACCGTAACTAAAGTAAGAGCGAGTGACGGGGCTATTGCCGGCACTTTCAAGGTGGGGAAGCGGCCGGTCGCGTTGCTATACGCCGGCGGCTCGATCTGGGTTGCTAACCTGCTAAGTAACAACGTAATGAAACTCAACAAGGACACTGGCGCTATTCTCGGCACCTACACCGTGGGGACGGGGCCGGGCGGTCTCGCCTACGACGGCGTCAACGTGTGGGTGGCAAATCGCAATAGCAACAATGTCACCAAACTGAAAGCAAGCACTGGCGGCAACCTAGGTTCGTTTGCCGTCGGGAAACGCCCGATCGGATTGATCTACGCCAATAGCAGCCTTTGGGTGACCAACAACTTCGGTAACACGGTCACACGACTGAGCGCGGCCGGCGCAGTGCTTGGGACCTACGCTGTCGGCAAGGGACCGTTTGGCGTTGCCTCCGAAGGAGCCAACATTTGGGTAACAAACTATTTTGGAAAGAGTTTAACCAAGCTGCGAGCAAGCGACGGCGTTAACCTCGGCACATTCGTGGTAGGCGACGGCGCGGCCGGAATGGTGTTTGACGGCGCCAACCTTTGGGTGGTTAACAATGGCGACAACACCGTAATGAAAGTCAGTCCAGCCAACGGCGGCATTCTCGCTACTTACAAAACCGGTGGCGGACCGTTTGCGATCGCTTTCGACGGCGCTAAGATTTGGGTCCCCAATTTCGCGAGCAATTCAGTTTCAACCGCGGCAATCAATTAGTCAGGCACTATCAAGATCACGATCCACGAGCCACACGTTCGAATTTTTCGTGTGGTTCGTGGATTGTTTTGCGATAGTCCGAGGCCTATTGCACTTCGTCGATTACCCACGCAGCGGAGAATGGTGACTGCGATAGCCAACTGATATCCTTTGCCATCTTTTCATTCAAGGATGTTAATTCCCCATGGGGCACCTCTTCTCCGTTCTGAGCCGCCGTCACGTGCTGTATTTTCTGCCCGGGCTCTGCTTAATTCTCGTCCTGTGTCTGTGGCTCTTCAGAACGGACGCGCCTCCCGCTAACGCTCAACTTAAAAGCATGACCGCCTTTGTCGGTGGCCCATATGAAGCCTCCGGCATTGCCGCCGTACCCGGCACCGCCGGAGTACTCTTTGTTGATAACGGGCGTCCCGGACAAGTTTTCTGGATGGGCCTCGATCAACATCGCATGCAATCCGGCGCGATCAAATCCGCCGGACTGGGAGTCGCTATTGAAGACATTGAAGGCCTAACGACAGACGGAACATATTTCTACGCTGTTAGTTCACAGTCTCGACCCAAGGCCATCGCTTCAGCGGGGTTAGTCCGGTTTAAGTTTGACGCCCGCAGTCAGACCGCGGCTGAAGTGGCGTCGATTAGTGGACTAAAAAAATTCCTGGTGGAGAATGTCGCCGAGCTGCGAGCGGACGGTGACAGGAAGAGCAAAGATGGTGGGCTCAACATCGAAGGAATAGCCTGGGACCCGCACAGGGGCAGACTGTTACTTGGGTTGCGCTCGCCCATCATTGACGACAAAGCCTTGCTGGTGCCACTGAAGCTGCGCAACGCAAGAGGTCCGTTCTCGATTGAGAATATTGAAGTGGAAGGCTCCAGGGCGATCCGGTTGTCGCTCGGAGGGAATGGGGTCAGGAGCATTGAATACGACAAGAAGGCAAAAGTCTTCAGGATAATTAGTGGCGCGTCTGAAGATCAGCAACAAACTGACTTTGGCCTCTGGGAGTGGGATGGGAATGAACAGAGGGCGGGGCCTCGCGAAACGCATAAGTTCGATAAGATCTTGAAACCCGAGGGAGTGGCTCGGGTGACGGTGGGCAATCGCGATGTTCTGATCGTTGTCTTCGATGCCGGCGGATATACGATCCTGGACTAACTCTGGTCAGCGTAACTCGCCGTGTTTGGCTCTGAGCCCGCGAAGCGGTCGGCAGCATAAAGGCTGGGGTGAAGCGCAGCGAACCCCAGGATCCGGATGATTAAATTACCCAGCCCGCGTAGCGGTCGACAGCCTTGGATTAGCAAAGTCCGCCGGCCGCTTCGCGGGCTGGCAAGATTTTTTGGCGAACCTGACCCTGGGGTTCCGCTTCGCTCACCCCCAGGCTTTACGCTAACGACCCCTTCGGGGGCTGGGTTGCGAGGGGCGAGGCGCCTTAACGCTCGCTGACAAACTCACCTGCAGCCGCTCGCCTTTGAGCACGAAATCTCGCTGCCAGCGATCGGTAAAAACACCTCAGGCAAAGACCATATGAATCGTCGCTGGCATTTTCGCGAATGGTTCCACCGCAAGCGATACAGACAACCTTGAATTCGACACTTACTTTCTTTCGTTGCTTCTTCATTTCTTACGCTCCTCGCTATTTCTCTGAAGCCTGGCGGGAGCGTGTTACACACGTGTAGCCACTCGATTAAAGGATTCTTAAATTACTGAGAAGAATTAAAAGCTCAGCCTTGGCTCGTGGCTGCTTTGGTAGCGGGTGGAATCTCGCGCTCAATCCGATAGCGCTTGGTCATGTCCTGGAGAGTGGTGTGGACTTCCAGCAGAATATTTTTCAAATCAGAGAGCTCCTCGCTGGAACGATCCTTTGCCAATAGTAAGGCGGTTGCGATCTCGCTGCTGAGCTCGTTTGAAATTGCCATAGGCTTCACCTGGATCTGAACGGGGTTTTAAAAGCGTAATGACTTACGGATTAGCTGACATCCTATTTCCCTTTTGTTACGCGCATGTTAATAGGATGTTAAATGACGTGATTTATCCTGCAGCACGTTAACTTCGCACACACCGATCCTCATTAACAAACATTTAAGGCGCAATTCACAGCGGCTTAACCTCGCGCCCATAGATTCGGTCTTTACACATCAACAGATACTCGAGGCCCCGGATTCAACCGCCCCCGAACCAGCGCCTCAGTTGTAGCAATCTTTCTGTATTACTAGTTGCACAAACGAAGATCACAGGAGAACTCTATGAACATCAAAGCCCCCCGCATACTCGTGGCGCTGCTCGGGCTGGCAGTAATTCTTTCTATCAACGCTTCAGTGGTATTGGGCCAGTCGGGACCAACCGGTACGCTGTCTGGAACAATCCAGGATCCAAACGGCGCCAACCTGCCTGGCGTGAACGTGACTGCACTCAATGTCGCCACTGATGCATCGCGCAGCGCGGTCACCAACAGCGAGGGACGCTGGACGATCCCCGGGCTTTCAGTCGGCAGTTATCGAATCACATACGAGCTTGACGGCTTTAAGAAGCTCATACGAGAAGGTGTCTCAGTTGAGGCTTCCATCCCCCGCTCCCTCGAAGACAAACTGCAAATCGGAGAAGTCGGAGCGATCGTTAACGTTGTCGGAGGATCGGAGCTCGTTGCTTCTGAAACCGCTACTACCTTCCGGCAGCTTTCTTCGGAAGATTTGGTGTCGGTTCCAACTTCGACCAGAAGCTTCACGCAACTTCTTTCGACCGAAGCCGGGGTCAACACTGAACTCTCTCCAGTCCTCACTAACGGTAACGGTAATCAGTCGCCTTCAGTTAACGGAACGCGAACCACGAGCACCAGCCTTTTTTTTAATGGCATAGATGCGACCAACATTACGACCAATGAAGGTTCTCTTAACGACAACATCGCGCCTGCTCCAGAGACGCTGCAGGAAGTTAAGTTGCAAACGAGTCTTTACGACGCTTCAACCGGCCGCTCCGGTGGTGGCAACTTTCAACTGATTACTCGACAGGGTGGCAACAGCTTTCATGGTTCCGTTTACTATTACCTGCAGAACGAAAAGTTTAACGCCAATGATTTCTTCTTCAACAAGGAAGGAATAGATCGACCCAAGGCGCGCCGTAACGAGGCCGGCTTCACATTTGGTGGACCAATCGTCAAGGAAAAATTCTTTTTCTTCGGCAGCTATCAGTACACCGATGCGATTACGGGTTTTGTACCCACGGCACGAAGCACCACAGTGTTGCCGGTTGCGCTCAGGCGAATCAGCGGTGCGCGGACGCCGGAAAACCTTGCCGCAGCATTCAACGCCGAGAGCGGATGCACAGGAACGAATTGTCTTTCGCCTGCCGACATATCGCCAGTCGCAGTGAGGCTGTTCAACTTAATGAATCCTGTGACCGGTGATTTCGTAATCCCTTCACCCCGCGCAGGCGCGCGTCTGATTGGCGTTGATAGAGCGGGCGCGCGCGCCTTTCTGTTCGGGTCCTTTCCCGGAGTTGCAAGTCGAACCCTGAGAGAAAACAATCCCCTTGTTCAGCAACTCAATGTGCAGCCGTCGCAATTTACGCAACACCAATTGTCTACCCGGTTGGATGGACGGTTGAGTAAGGAGAACACGCTCAGCGGGACCTTCTTCGCAGCGAATTTCCCCGGGCTTGATTCATTCCCGGATCCATCCAGTCTCGCGTCCCCGTTTACTCTGCGCCGGGCCGATCAAAATCGGACGTTGGCCATCTCCGACCAGCATATCGTTAGCCCGACGCTAATCAATGAAGCGCGTTTCGGCTACTTCTATCTGAACAACACGCGCAGGCTTGACGATCCCTTCCTCGCCGAGAGCTTCACCAGCGCGGCGCTCGGGATCTCCAATCCGGCGTTGCTCTTTGATGACAGTCCGGGCACCCGGCGCCTCGGCCACTTCATCGGACGCCCGGGCACCAACATGTCGCAGTTTTCTTTCGGCGGCCCAAACGATTCGTTCAACCAACGAAAGCAGCAGACGTTCAGCTTCGCAAATAACGTCACCTGGATTCGCGACAAGCACACCTTTCGCTTTGGCGGTGATTTTAAACGTCACCAATACGACTCGAGCCTTCCCGAAGAGCAGGCGACGGAGTTTGAAAAGTTCGACAGCTTCACACAATTACTAGCCGGGAATGCGACCGAGGCTGACACGCAGTTTGGTGTCACCAGCAAGAGCTTCCGATTCAGAGACTACAGCGGATATATCGCTGATGATTGGAAGGTGTCCCGCAAAGTGAGCCTGAATCTTGGAATGCGTTATGAGTTATTCATGTGGCCCACGGAGAAAGATGGCCGCATCGGAAATTTTGATTTCTCGGCCTTCGAGTCGTGCTTCGGACGTTCGGGCGCATCCAACGCGCTTTGCGACAACCCGTCATCGGGCTTTTTGGTTCCCGGTAATGTTAGACACACGGGTCTTGGGAATGTTGATGCCGCGATTGATGCGACGGCCAAGGCAGGAAACAACCACACGCTTAATGGACAGGACACAAACAACTTTGCGCCGCGTGTCGGATTCGCTTATTCGCCGCTCGATTCAAACCGTCTGGTTGTGCGCGGCGGCTTCGGCTTCTTTTACGACCGGCCGTCGGCTTCGTTTATTAACACGGTCTTCAGCAACTATCCGTTCTTACGGGAGATTGAGATCACGGTACCATCGGGGAGCGTGCCAATCGAAAGGGCCTTTTCGGCGCAGCCAACTACTTTGCCGCTGAGCAATTGGCTTCCGTTCCGAGTAACCCGCGGCTCGGGTGCAGCCGGCACGTACGTTATTCGCGACAACACCGGCGTCGGTTTTGACCCTCGAGGTACAGTAACTAGTCCTTCCGGCAACATCGCTGAAACGTTTGAATTTCGCGCGGTGGATCGCGACCTGAAAACTCCTTTCGTTCAACAATGGAATCTTGGTTTTCAATACGAGGTTACGAAGAACCTTCTTTTCGAAGCACGCTACGTTGGCACGCGCGGCAGAAACTTATTGCAAGCAGTAGCCTTCAACCAGGGCTTCGATCTCAACGACCCGAATACTCCCGATCACATTTACGAGCGCTTCAATCAGGCTTATGTAGCAGCGGGTTCACCCAATGGACCATTAAACTCTGGTTCAACTGCGCGTGATCGTGGGCTTGGTCGTGCTTTTGGATTCGCGAATCCGTATCGCAACAGCGGCTCGGCTACCTGCGCGGGCGGCGTACTAGGTTTGCCGGGCGGCACGCCGCTCGATCTAAATCTGGCAAACGCGTTGACTTGTTCCGGCAGCACCTTGGGAGGAGGTCAGGTCATTAACTTCGAAGCGCGTGTGCCGGTGCTCGGTTTCAACGTGCCGGAAGCTTTGGTCCTGCGTTCGAATGGCGAGTCGAACTACCACGGCGCCCAGTTCAGCGTCACGCAGCGGTTATCAAAGGGGTTGCATTTCAACGCCGCTTACACCTGGTCGAAGTCGATAGATACCAGCTCCACTGACCCGGGAAGTACGGCAGGTTCAGGTAAGCCGGATGTACCTAACGCCGGTTTTGTGGTCCAGGGTGATCTGCGGGACCTCCAATCGAATCGCGCGGTCTCAGATTTTGATCGCACGCACCGGTTCAGCCTTAACTTTGTTTACAACCTTCCGACTTTCGGTTCGGGTAGCAAGTTCCTTTCAGGCTGGCAGGTTTCCGGTTTCTTCCAGGCCCAGACGGGAACGCCGTACACAATCTTTTCACCAGAGCCGGAAGTTCAGACAGCCGTTCAATACGCTGATCTGGTTCGCGGTTCAGGCGGTCTATATCGACTTGGGTTTGGCAGACCCGGTCTGTGTGGTTCGCTCGATGACTTAAGTCAGCAGGGGGCAGACATAACAGAAGCAGCTTTCAATCGCGGGGTTCTTTGTTCAGCACTCGGCCAGAATGGGAGCCTGGGTCGGAACGTCTTGCGGGCCTCCGCCCAGTCGCGGTTTGACGTTGGAATCATGAAGAGCACCAAGCTCACGGAAAACGTAGCGATGGAATTTGGCTGGGACGTTTTCAATGTCTTCAACCGGGCGAACTTCGCCTCGCCTGATTTTGAATTGGGCAGTCCCGACTTTGGCAGGATTACGAGCACAGTCGGCGGTCCGCGCGTGATGCAGTTGAGGGCGAAACTGAAATTCTGAGGACCGGATAACGGCTCGGCAACCCTGGAGGCGCAATGTCATTAGCCGAAACTTCGCTGGTCGATCGAAACAGCCTCACGCCGTCCGCCGAAGATATTTATGACGACGGCGTGTTGAGGGTTGAACACAAGAACTACTACGTTTCATATTCCGGTCAATCAATAAAGCTTCCGCGGACCGAGTTTCTTATCCTCTCTCGTTTGGCCCGTTCACCAGAAAGGCTAGTCAGTTCCGAAGAGCTTTGGGCCTATGCATGGGGCGAAAGCAAGCCCCTCAACAACGAGAGCCTTCACGTGTACATATATCGTCTGCGAGGGAAGCTTCAGCCTCACAACCTTCGCATCGACACAATGGTGAACGTTGGTTACAGGCTTTTTATTTGAGGGGGCTTCTCAGGCGTCACAAGTCGAGACGCCAATGATCAATAGCAGAAACGTGTCAAACCACGAGGTAGTGGATAGCTCTTACGATCCAGAAGGAAAGCGCGGCGATCGTTGCAGCAGCCGGTATCGTCAGGACCCAGGCCCATAGAATTCGTCCAGCCACCCCCCACTTCACGGCAGACCATCGCCGGGTTGATCCAACCCCGACAATAGCTCCCGTGATGGTGTGCGTCGTTGAGACAGGCGTGCCCGTGAGTGTGACATAGGCTAGTGTCAGGGCCGCGCCGGTCTCGGCGCAGAAGCCTCCGACGGGTTTAAGCTTCGTAATCTTGGAGCCCATCGTGTGAACAATGCGCCATCCCCCGGATAGCGTTCCGAGCGCGATGGCAGCATGCGCCGAGAGGACCACCCAAAGCGGTATTGGCGGAAGGGAGCCATTCGGACCGTAGGCCATGCCAGCTACGCCGCTGGCGGTGAGCACAGCGGTAATGATTCCCATCGTCTTCTGGGCGTCGTTGCCACCGTGCCCAAGGGAAAAAGCGGCAGCGGAGAACAACTGGCCTTTGCGAAATATTCCGTCCACTTTCTTCGGCGTAAAGCGTCTGAAAACCCAGTGGACCGCAACCATTAGCGTAAAGCCAAGTAACATTCCCACCAGCGGTGAGAGAACGATAAAGGAGATCGTGCGTACCCAGACTTCAGTCTTCAGAAGCCCGCTCACCCCACCGTATGCAGCGATGCCGGCGCCTGCGTAACCACCAAGTAATGCGTGGGAGCTGGACGTGGGTAGGCCCAGATACCAGGTGATTAGGTTCCACAAGATCGCCCCCAGTAGAGCGCCAAGCAAAACATAAAGGCGCACCTCGGGCGTGATGAGATCCAATCGCACACCGTCGCCGATGGATTTCGCCACCCTGGTTCCGAAAACTGCAAAGGCAATGAAGTTGAAGAATGCTGCCCAGATTACCGCCATACCTGGGGAAAGCACGCGCGTGGAAACGACCGTAGCGATCGAGTTTGCCGCATCGTGAAAACCGTTAATGTAATCGAAAACAAGCGCGAAGAAGATCAGCAGCAGGACGAAGGCGAAGGTGGCGGTCATCGTTGGTTGTTAGTTGTTAGATGTTAGTGGTCAGTTGTTAGTGGTCAGTTGTTAGTTTGTCAGTGGTCAGTAGCCAGTCGTTTGTTGCCCGTTGGTATTGGTGCGAGTGACGTTGTCACGTGCAACGACTGACCACTAACAACTGACTACTGACCAACAAACAACTGACGACTAACAACTGGCAACGAACGAATTAGACGTGCTTGATGATTACGCTCTCGATGATGTTGGCGACGTTTTCACAACGATCGATCGCCGCTTCCAGCTTCTCGTAAACGTCTTTCCACTTCAGTACCGTTAACGCGTCGTGCTCTTCGTGAAACAGCTCCCGGATCGCGGCGTGATATGTGTCGTCGCCCTCATTTTCAAGACGATGAATCTCAACCAACCGCTGCGTAATGCCTTTTGGTTTTTGTAACGTCGCAACTATTTCCTTAAGTTGCACGGCCATGCGCTCGATCACGTCCGCGAGGTCGCGCGCGTAGTCTTTAATCTCACGCACATCGAAAATGATGATGGCCGTGGCGGCATCGTCGATCAGATCTACGATGTCGTCCAGCGCACTCGACATCATATAAATATCTTCGCGATCGAATGGCGTGATGAACGATTTGTTTAGCTTGGTAGAGATGCTATGAGTCAGCTCATCGCAGGCATGTTCCAGCACCTTGATGCGCTTTGCGTATTCCGCGTAGTCGTAATTCTTGTCGGCCAGCATCTCCTTGAGCTCGCGAGCGGCCTCGGAAATGTAGACTGTCATTTGGAGAAAGAGGTCGAAGTACTGTTCCTCTTTGGGCAGAAAACTGAGTAGACCCATTTAGAGAATTCACCCCGCTGTTGAAGTGCAGTTACGAAGAGCCCGCAATATATCCCAGCCGCAGCCCTAAAGTCTATCTGAACGTTATCTGAACTATACCTGAATACCTTGAGGCCCTGAGACCAGGCGACGGGGACGCTTAACATAGATTTAACGCGTAATTCACAGGGCGTTAACTTTGTTTACCTAAAGTAGTGGTTTCGCGCGTCATTTCATTTCAGCCCAGCGAGCTTCCCACAGCGGCGCTTCATGTGTTTCGCCATCGAAGGTCCCTATAACCCTATGCCGAGCTCGAGCACCTACCAGAGTAATAACAGGTCGTCACTGAATATTTACGACGACGGCTATTTGCGGGTTGAGCACGACAACTATTACGTGGCTTGCGGTGGCCAGTCCATCGCCCTGCCTCGCACAGAGTTTCTCGTTTTTTCGCGTTTGGCACAGACCCCCGGAAGGATCGTGACAGCTACAGAGCTCTGGCAATACGTGTGGAAGAGCGACAAACCCGTCAACGCGGAAAGCCTCCACGTCTATATCTATCGTTTGAGGAACAAGTTTGCCGGCTACCAGGTAGGCATCGACACGATGGTCAACGTCGGTTACCGCCTCGTCCTCAAAGACGGTAGCTAGCTCCGCGTTGTTTACGACAAGTTTAGATGAAGTTCAGATGGATGTAACACCTCACGTCTAGGATTTTGCTGGAAATCAGATCGAACTTAGGAGATTTCTCATGTTTTGCTGGACAGCTCCCCGATGCGTAGCCCTGCTACTTGCCACTTCGCTTGCTTTAGTCGGATTCGCCTGCGGAGGTAACCCTGCTGGGCCTGGAGGTCAGGCGGCAATCATCAAAGTTGATGGCTCGAGCACCGTTTTCCCGATCACTGAAGCTGTGGCCGAAGAGTTTCAAAAAGAGAAACCCGGAGTAAAAGTCACTGTAGGTATCTCCGGCACAGGAGGCGGTTTTAAGAAGTTTGTCCGCGGTGAAATCGATATCACTAACGCTTCACGCCCGATACTCGCCGAGGAGATGGCCCAGGCGAAGACAAACGGCATCGATTTTATCGAGCTGCCCGTTGCCTATGATGCCTTGACGATCGTCGTCAACAACCAGAACACGTGGGTTACTTCGATTACAGTTGATGAGCTGAAGAAGGTTTGGGAGCCGGCGGCCCAGGGAAAGCTTACGCACTGGAACCAGGTACGGCCCGAATGGCCCAATGAAAAGATCGTGCTGTTTGGGGCTGGCGCCGACTCGGGAACGTTTGACTACTTCACGGAAGCGGTCGTCGGTAAAGCGAAAGCGAGTCGCGGCGATTACACAGCGAGCGAAGACGATAACGTCCTGGTCCAGGGTGTTGAAGGAAACAAGTTTGCGCTTGGGTACATTCCCTACGCTTACTACGCGCCGCACGCTAGCCGAATGAAGGCGGTTGCGATTCAGTGGGAAAAGAACAAGGTCAAGGAGGCGGTCTTGCCGAGTCCAGAAAATGTGCTGGCCGGCACCTACAATCCCCTCTCGCGTCCCTTGTTTATTTACGTGAGCCGCAAGTCGCTCGACAAGCCCGAGGTCGGCCAGTTTGTCGATTTTTATCTCACGAGTGTTAAGACGCTGGCGGCAGAGGTCAAGTATGTTCCTCTCGCCGACAACGCATACGCGATGGCCACGGAGCGCTTACGCAACAAGCAAGTTGGGTCAGGCTTTGGTGGCGTTCCGGAAGTCGGCCTGGCGATCGAGGAACTTCTGAGGCGGATGCCAAAAGTATAGTTAACGATCCACGAAATCACACTAAACAACCCCAAGATATTTCGTGTTGATGCGTGTGTGGGTGGATCGTCTTACCCATCAGGCGCTACCCCGACGCGTCGGGGTTCTGTAACGCTTTCCATGGACGAGATACCTAACCTTCAGCATCCAGTTGCGGCAGCTGCCGATCTCGCAGCTAACCCTCCACCAACAGAGACGCCGACAGCACGTCGCCGCTTGTCGCGCATAAAAGAGCGTTTTATAGAGGCGTTGCTCTTCCTGGCTGCTTTTTCGTCAGTGGCAATCACGCTGGGAATCGTTGGTACCCTGGTCTACGAGTCTTCAACTTTCTTTGCGCATGTTTCCTTGAAGGAGTTTCTAACGGCGCCGTTGTGGACGCCGCTTTTCGCGTCGCCAAGGTTTGGCATCATGCCGTTGGTGCTTGGCACTTTAGTTACCACGGTTGTTGCGCTCACGGTGGCCTTGCCAATCGGCACAATCGTTGCCATCTACTTAAGTGAGTTCGCTCCGCCAACCGTTCGCGAAATCATTAAGCCTGCACTCGAGCTGCTCAGCGCCGTGCCTACAGTTGTCTATGGTTATTTCGCGCTGCAGTTTATGTCGCCATTGCTGCAGAAGCTGATTCCGGGGCTCCCCACCTTCAACATGTTGAGCGCCGGCGTGGTCATGGGAATCATGATTATTCCCTACGTCAGTTCATTAAGCGAAGACGCCATGCGCGCGGTTCCGATGTCTTTACGCGAAGGCGCTTATGCGATGGGCGCCAACCGGATCATCACTGCTTTGAAAGTGGTTTACCCTGCAGCACTCTCGGGTATCGTAGCGTCGTACATACTCGCCATTTCGCGCGCCATCGGCGAAACGATGATCGTAGCTATCGCGGCCGGGATGCAGCCCAATCTGACAGTGGATCCGCGCGAGCCGGCAGCAACGATTACGGCTTTCATCGTTCAGGTCAGTCTCGGGGATCTACCGCACGGCAGCATCGGCTACCAATCCATTTTCGCCGCCGGCGTCACTCTCTTCATCATGACGCTGCTATTCAATATCCTCGGCTACATACTGCGAAAGCGCTTTAGAGAGGTGTATTGAGTGAGCGACTTTAAAGCCATCATCGCCAAACGAAAGCGCCAGGACTTCCTCTTCAATATAGTTGGCATCATCTGCACGCTCGTGGGAATTCTTACGCTCGGCGCGTTGCTGGTAGATCTTTTTCTGGATGGCGCGGTCCGTCTCAACTGGACTTTTCTTTCGTCGTTTCCGTCGCGCTTTGCTTCACGCGCCGGAATTCTTTCATCGTGGGTTGGCACGCTTCTGATCATGATGGTGACCGCATTTGCCGCCGTCCCACTCGGTGTCGCTGCCGGAATCTACCTGGAGGAATACGCGCGCAGGAACTGGCTTACGAATCTGATCGAGATCAACATTGCAAACCTCGCGGGCGTGCCATCAATAATCTATGGCCTGATGGCGCTCGGCTTGCTCGTCTATCAATTTCGTCTGGGTACGAATGTTTTGACGGGTGGTTTAACTCTCGCCTTCCTAATTCTTCCGATTGTGATCGTAGCGACGCGTGAAGCTCTACGGACAATACCGCAAGGTATTCGCGAAGCTGCCTATGCGCTGGGCTCAACAAAGTGGCAGGTGGTAAGGCACCACCTGCTTCCGTATTCGCTTGGCGGAACGATGACCGGAATTATCATTGCACTGTCCCGAGCGATTGGTGAGACTGCGCCGTTGATCACGATCGGCGCGTTAACGTTTATTGCTTTCCTCCCGCCACCGCCGATCGGTTCGCAGCCGCCCTTCGTTTCGTTCGACTGGTTATGGTCGCCGTTCTCCGTGTTGCCGATACAGATGTTCAATTGGGTTTCGCGTCCGGACCAGGACTTCGTGACAAACGCCGCCGGCGCCGGGCTGGTGCTGATTTTGGTGACGTTGTTACTGAATGCAGTAGCGATAATGATTCGTTACCGCGTCAGGAAGCGCATCAAGTGGTGATGCTTAAACGGGGCAGTAGCCCGACCGTCAGGGAGGGCGTATTCCCGGAGAGGAACGCCCTCCCTTATGGTCGGGCTACTGCCCCGCTCCGCGAACCACAGACTCCACGTTGAAATTCGAACCTGGCATGTCGACTAGAGAACAATTAGTTCATCCACAAGTTGGCCCCGAAGTCGTCGAGGCGAGCGGGCCACGTGTGGGTGACGCTGTTGAGATCAAGGCTGAGGTAGAAAAGCTCAACTTTTTCTACGGCAAGCACCAGGCCCTGAAGAACATAAACATGGTCTTCCACGCTAACAAGGTGACGGCCATCATTGGCCCATCAGGTTGTGGAAAGTCTACTTTGTTGCGCTGCTTCAATCGTATTCATGACCTCTATCCGGAAACGCGTTACGAAGGAAAGATCATTCTTCAGCCTAGCGGCATGAATGTGATTGGGCCGGAAACCGACCCGCTGGAAATGCGTATGCGCATGAGCATGGTGTTTCAAAAGCCGAATGCGTTTCCAAAGTCGGTTTTCGAAAACGTAGCGTTCGGGCTCCGGCTGCGTGGCGTCGGTGGAGGGGAACTGCGCGAGCACGTAGAAAGGTCGTTGCGATCGGCTGCGCTTTGGGAGGAAGTGAAGGACCGTTTACGTGAGTCGGCCTATACTCTTTCAGGGGGGCAACAACAACGCCTTTGCATTGCACGTGCACTCGCTACCGAGCCCGAAATGTTGTTGTTTGACGAGCCAACCTCGGCGCTAGATCCGATAGCAACCGCGAAGATTGAGACTTTAATCGCGGACTTGAAGCGTCATGTTACCGTAGTTATTGTTACTCATAACATGCAGCAGGCGGCGCGGGTTTCGGATTCGACGGCCTTTATGTATTTAGGCGAGCTCATCGAGGTGGCATCAACAAAGAAAATGTTTGAGAATCCCTCGAACAAGCTTACTGAGGAGTACATCACGGGCCACTTTGGATAGTATGTAACGCAAACTGTTAGTTTGCGAATCGTTAGGATGCAAAGCCCAGGGGATCATGGAAAAAGCACAGTTCAATGGAATCGAACCGCCACGTAAACTAACAGTTTGCTTTACGATTTAGATGTCAGCACAGGTTTCCACAACACCAAAGCCTGTCACAACTTCCAGCCCGGAGGGAGGCAAGAGCCTCGCCGACTCGCCAGTGAAAATAAGCGCGGATCACCTTAGTTTCTACTACGGTAAATCGCAGGCGCTTTTTGACATCAACATCAGGATTCAGGAGCGCATCGTCACTGCCTTCATCGGTCCCTCGGGGTGCGGCAAGTCGACTTTTCTGCGTACGTTGAATCGCATGAACGACATCATTGCCGGCACCCGCGTCGAGGGCAAAGTGTTGATCGACGACCAGGACATTTATGCGCCTGGTACCGACGTCGTTGATTTACGCCGGAAAGTGGGAATGGTCTTTCAAAAGTCTAATCCGTTTCCCAAATCGATATTCGACAACGTCGCTTATGGTTTGAGAATTAACCGGATGACCTCGAGTAACAGTGAGTTGAAAGATCGCGTGGAACAGGCGTTAAAGCAGGCGGCAATTTGGAATGAGGTCAAAGATCGTTTACAGCAATCTGCTCAGGGCTTGTCAGGCGGCCAGCAACAACGTCTATGTATTGCGCGGGCCCTGGCGATTGAGCCCAGCGTGGTCCTCATGGACGAGCCTGCATCTGCTCTGGATCCGATGGCTACGGCGAAGATTGAGGAGTTGATTGTTGAACTGAAAAAGCAGTACACGATCGTGATTGTCACGCACAACATGCAACAGGCAGCGCGTGTCTCCGATACCACGGCATTTTTTCTCATGGGTAAATTGATTGAAGTTAATCCTACGGGGAAGATGTTTACTAATCCCGATGAGAAAGTGACCGAAGACTACATAACGGGAAGGTTTGGGTGAAGTAAAGGAAATGGATTACCACAGGCTACTTGACGACGAGCTGGATTCGCTGCGCGACAAAGTTTTGTTGCTGGGTGGAGAAACTGAGACCGCGCTCGATCAGGCGATGCATGCGCTGACAGATCGCGATAGCGATCTGGCGCGGGTCGTGCTTGAAAATGACGACAAGGTCGATCGGCTCGAAGTCGAAATCGACCGCCAGTGCATAGATATAATTGCCTTACGACAACCAGCAGCTCGTGACCTGCGCTTCGTTATCTCAGTTGCCAAGATGGCGCCGGTCCTGGAACGAATAGCTGATCACGCCTGCAACATCGCGCGCGCGGCTATCGATCTCAACAATGAGCCGGAGCTCGCCGCAGTTGCCGACCTCAAAAGCATGTCAGAACACGCGCTAACGATGCTGCGAGCGGCCCTGGATGCCTTTACTTCGAGCGATGCAATCGCTGCCCGCGAAGTAATCAAGAGCGACGAAAAGATCAACGATCTCTACAATTACGTTTTCCACAAGTTGATCGAAATGATGGGAACGGAACCGGGTACGGCAACCCGTAACGCGCGCCTGCTTTTCGTGGCTAAACACCTCGAGCGCATCGGCGACTATGTAACCGACATCTGCGAGTTGACCGTCTACATGGCAGAGGCTGCGTTTATCAAGCATTACAAGTAGGACTGACATTCGTGCCGGTTATTAAGGAAGCGCTCGACTCAACGTCAAATTTTCCATATGTCATTTTTCATTTCTCATTTGCCATCGCCGGAATCGGTGGCGTTTGCCGGAAGTTTAGAGTTCAGCCTTTAGGCTCTGGCTTCGCAACGCAAGCTAAAGCTTGAACTCTAAACTTCGCGCCCATCGGCGCCAATGACCAATGTGAAATGAAAAATGATACATGGAAAATCTTCTTCCCAAAATCTCGCGCCAACAGGCGAACGTGAGGCAGACGGGCTCTGAATGCAGCGACCAATCCTCATTATCGAAGACGACCCGGACATCGCTGAAAGTTTGAAGTACAACTTTGAACGTGAGGGGTGGGCCTGTGCGACGGCGGCAACGGCAGAAGCAGGCCTGACGGTTGCTCTCAATGAGAAGGAACCGCCGATCCTGATCATCCTGGATTTGATGTTGCCAGGAATGAGCGGCACCGAGTTGTGCCGCCGGTTCAGACGCGAACCCGCCACCCGGCGCACGCCGATCATTATGTTGACGGCGAAGGCTTCAGAATCTGATCGCGTCGCCGGTCTTGACCTTGGCGCGGATGACTACATTACGAAACCGTTTTCAATCCGCGAATTGCTTGCGCGTGTGCGCGCCGTCATGCGCCGAACTGACGAGACCAAGGGGAAGAGTTATGAAGACGATCATCTGCTGATCGACTTTGACGACATCCGAGTGGTTTGTCACGGTGGCAAGGTCAAACTAACGAATAAAGAATTCACGCTGCTATCCGTGCTGGCGCGAAGCCCCGATCGTGTCATCACTCGCCAGCAGCTTCTGGATAGCGTTTGGGGATACAGCTATTACGGTGACGCGCGCACGCTCGACGTTCATATCCGCCGTCTGCGCCAGAAGCTCGGTGACTGCGGTGATTGCATCGAGACGGTCGTTGGCGTCGGCTACCGGTTTGTCGGTTGTGCCACAGCAGAAAAGTAAGAAGGGTGTCGGGTGTCGTGTTTTATGGCAGAGTATGTGATCCGAGATCCAGAGTGCATCGTTGAGACGGATCCACGAAAGGACACGAAAGGACACACGAAGCGACTCGAATGAGCGTTCTCTTCGGGTGGTTCGTGTGATTCGTGTGATTCGTGGATCGTTCATGATTTGCGACAACCGGTCACCTTTACACCTTCCTGTGTAGCGGAGACCTGGAATACCCCCAAAGTTGCTAGCGTTTCGGTTGCGATTCGAGTCTCATGTCCAGGCGCAACGCATTTCTAATTACCGCCGCCGCCGTGGGTATTGCTGTAGCGTTATTCATCCCGTCTCTCACCGCGCGCGCCGTGGCCGCCGCGTTGGTTCTGGCAGTCGGATTGTCCCTCCTGGTGCAAAACAGCAGAGCTTCGCAATCGCCAAAGCAGGATGCGCATTGGACTGACGATGCTGCCACTGAAACTTTCGCCTTCGGTAAGCTGTTTGAAGCGACGATGGGTGGAATGCGCGAAGGCCTCCTGGTTGTTAACAGAGATATGCGAGTTGTTGCGTCAAACGCGGCCGCGCACCGTTTGGTCAATCCTACTCGTGGCCCACTCGAGGGACAGCGTCTGACGGAACTGACGCGCAACCCCGACATTTACGATGCCTTCCTCGATGCCCTCCAGGGAATAGAACGAAGCGGGGTCACAATTCGGACCTATGGACCAGAGCGGCGTATTTTCGATCTGCGCGTGGTCCCCCTCGGCGAAGCCAATGGAAATACAGATGGAGGCACGACGCCGGGCGCACTGGGAGTCTTCATAGATGTGACGCGCATCGAGCGGTTGGAACAAGTGCGCCAGGAGTTTCTCTCAAACGTTTCACACGAGCTGAGGACACCTCTGACGGTAATTCTCGCGTACGTTGAAACGCTTGAATCGGGAGCCATTGACGATCACGAAGCGCGCAGTCGATTTCTTCCCATCATTCGCAAGAGCGCCACGAGGATGCAGCACTTGATTGACGACATCCTCGAGTTGAGCGCAATCGAAGCGGGCAACGTGCAGGTCAGTGCGGAGCCAGTCGAACTCCACCCGATTGTCGATGATGTCGTTTCCTCCCTGGCTGTTAAGGCCGACCTGGAGGGGATAGAAATGATTAACGACGTGCCCAATGGTGCAATGGTCTACGCCGACCCTCTTCGCCTCGAACAGATGTTGACCAACCTCGTGGACAATGCGATCAAGTTCAACCGAAACAACGGCCAGGTGATCATCAAGTATGAGAGCGCACTCCCTGGCCATGAAGACGCGTTTGACGGCGGTCGCTCGTCCGCCGCCGTTACTCGATCCGATCGGATCGTTGTCCAGGACACCGGCGAAGGCATTCCGTCTCAGCATCTGGAGCGACTATTCGAAAGATTCTATCGGGTGGATCGCGCGCGCTCGCGTGAAATGGGCGGGACGGGATTGGGCCTCGCAATCGTCAAGCACCTGGCCTTAGCGCATAAGGGCGAAGTGACCGCCGAGTCGCAACTGGGCAAGGGCAGCACGTTCACAATCGAGCTGCCCCAAGCTGAAGATTGATTTATTAAATGACATTGCGTGTTTCCGAAGTATAGGCTCAGTTTAGTTCCCAGCCAGCCGTCAGTTTCTTCTGTAATGCAACTAATAATTTGTGTTAGGAGCTATGCAAAAAATCTTGTATTAGTCAGAAGCTTGTATTAGAGTGCTCCCGTCCTGACAACATTTTGTTTGAAGCGCAATCTGTGCATTTAGAGCTGCGTAGTCTCCACCTCATTACGAGCAGGGGGAGCCCGTTCTCAAATCCTTTCAGCGCATCACCCTAAACTGACATAGCGGTACCTGGCATTCGTTGATCTTACCCTGGAGCGTGGGCGCTACCAGGACTGGACGGTTTGCCTCAACCAATCGATTCACTCAGCTGAGACGTTCACACAGGCGCCAAGCGTCCGAATAGGTTTTCATGCGGAAGAGTTTGGCGCACGCCGATCAGTTGATCAATTGAGACTTGCGACACGGCACTCATAGGTTTCCAGGACGACTCAAGATCATGTGAGCAACGGCTATGAAATACATAGCCCTCATTTGCAATCGCACATTCAAGTCGGAACGGGCAATGAACTGTTCTCTACGAAGGAGTTAGACACAATGGCGCCACCCCCCATTATGAACACCCAGTATTTGGTTTTTACCGGATACGTCGGTCCTGACCAAGCGAACGTCACTCAGACCTGGCTGTTGCCTCCGGCGTCCGCTTTTAATCAAGCCACACCGGCGACCCCCTTTGCGATCCCTTACCTCTACATAGGAACGGGAAACCAGCCTACTTCTCAGAACCTGTTCCAAAATGACGACTTCGTGATTGACATGGTCGTCGTTGGCGGCGTTCAGCCCCCGGGACAGAAGGATGTCAATATTACGTTGCAGCTCACGGGCAAGAATGCCTGGAGCACCGCGCCTGCTGCCCGCGCCGCTTTGCGCGAAAATTTTCTCAATTGTATCGAGGAGATCGAGAGTAACTTCGAACTTAGCGGAACGCCAAAGCTGATCCCCGGAGCGACTTCCATAATCGCGGTCGCTTTGGTGCAGATCATGCCGCTTCCCATAAACGAGGTGCTCCTTTACGCGTGCGGTCTCGAGTCAGGATTTGTCACCGGCACCGCGCCAGCGGTTGACGTCGTGTCCGGCATGCGGCTGAGATGCGAGCCGTCGCTGCGTCAATACGTTGCTCCTCCAAGTCAGTCGTTCTCAGGCTACGTGGCAACTGGGTCGCTCTCGTGGGACGTGGCCGGCAGCGCCGCTTCCGGTCATTCTGTGCAGGCGTTTGACGCTTTTCTGGGTGCTGTTTCCTCTCCCCAAATCACTCCGCCGCCGACCACGACGCCACCGCTGTACAGTCTGATCGATCTGCAACTAACTAACAGCGGCTACAAGTATCACCGGCTGATCTATCCGCAGAACGTGATCGCCGGCATCGGCACGGGCGATTTGAGTGAGCAGAAGAACATAGAAATCGTCGGTGCAAACAATCTGACGGACTTAAGGACAAACCCGCCATATAAGAGGATCTTTTTCGGGCGCGATATGGTGATCCCCGAAATCTCCATCTGGCTCGGGATCGGTGGTTCATCGCTTCAACCCTATACCGTGCCCCTCGGAACGACGGTCAACAATGTTCTCGAGCGCTTCACCAAATGGAAGCCCCTTTCGGCAACCGACGCGAAGAGCGTCATCAACCTGGTTCGTTTTGCCTATTCCGCCCAACCAGCTGGTTCGATAAATAACGTTTCCGTGCTGTTTGCGCCGGACGCCGCAACGATTACAGATCTGCGGGCCCTCGATCTGCCGCTTTGTGCCGGCGATGCTCTGTCCCTGAATCTCCTTGTCGGAGGGTGACGATGCGTTTCCTTCGGGATGCTGCAGTTTCCGAGCTCTATGCTGCGTCGGACGATGGGCAGCCACCGCCTGCAGGGACCACCGTTCGATGGTTCCTGCTGCCAAGTGGCGACAGCGCCGCCGCCGATCTTAGTCTCGCGGAAACTCTTGCGCTCAACGGAACATACATTTTTCTTGAATCGCCGCTCCCAGCTGGTGGAGAGCAAGCTTTCGCCAACGCGGCATGGACGTTTCTTGACGATCCTTCATTTCGCAACCCGCGTATAGCGTGGTTCCCCAATGGCGTTCCCGTCGACGGCGAACTCACGGGCTACGTTTTGACCACGCCGGCAAGGCAATCCAAACGTGACCGGACGCGCCCTGGTGGTCACTTATCAAAACTATGCTCTGGTTGTTGACAGCGGCACACCCTTCAGCCTGGACGTTTCAGTCCCGGCATTTACTCTCACCCAAACAAACCAGACGAGCATCGCACTGACGACGGAATTTGGCGCGACGACTCTTGCCGGCACCGGCTCGGTCGCAATTCCACTCACGGGCGCCGACGCTGGTTCATTTCAATTTTCCCTTAATCTTGCTCAGACGGGTGGTGTGTCAGACCTGGCGCATTTGGATGTTGGTATCCGCACCTACTACGCGACGCCGGTGGACGATTCCTCGAATGGTGATGAAGGACTGGTCTCGTCACTACGCTATCCGGTTATCAACGAAGCTGAGACGTTACAGCTAAACGCTTCGCTGGCTCCCTGGAGTGTTGACGAGGCACGCAGCTATTTTCGTTTCACCGCGGTCGGATCGGCTGGCTTGCGTTCGTGCTACTCCACTGTTTCCGGTTTTAATTTGAGTGTCACTCCTTACATAGACGCGACTGGACCATCAGCTACCCCGGCGCAACTGGTGTTCGCGTTGCGTCCCAGCGCTTTCCCAGCCTCGACCGATGATCTTTACACGCTTGTGCCCAAGGGCGATTTCCTCGTCGCTGCCCTTCAAGAGAACCAGTCCGCGGGGCCGGTTTCCGCGGTGGCGGAGACGCCACCAGGAACGCGCTTGATGTGTGGACTCTCAGGCGTGGAATACATCGGCCTGGCGAACACCAGCGCGATAACGTTTTTCACCGGCGGCGCGGCCTATGCCGACGGTTTCAATCCAGACGTGACCGTGCCGAATCCGACTCAACTTACGACAGCGGCAACGACGGCCTGGGCGCAGCCGTGCGAGTTCGTTGGAGCTACGCCTGCCTCATTGACGTATTTCGCGCAGCCCGATGCCGCAGTGCTGTACCAACCGTCGCAGCAGGCGGATTTCACGCCGCTCGTATATCTGGAAGTCGCGGCCAATGCTCTACCGTCGACGATCGGACCAACAAACGCTGTCCCGCTTCTACCGTATGCCGGCATCGCGTCGGACGATCCGGATCTGGGCACGTATTCGTCCCTCGAATCAAAGGTCGTCAGCACCAACCGGCGCGCGACAGTCGCTAAAACGGGCGGAGCGCCCCCACCTTCGACGCTTGAGCCACGCTTCGCGACCAAGGCGGCGGCGGATCCTCGGTTTGGCGGTGCTACGCCGCAAGGGTTGCTTGCGCTTTTTACTGACACTTCTTTGCAGAAGATTGACGAACAGGTGCTCGCACAAATGCCGGACGGCTCGCGCTTCTCGCTCCACGGGCTTCCGAACGGCGATCCGCTTCGTACCGCGATCTTCAGCAATCAATTGTTCCTCGTAGTGAGCAATCCCGCTGCGATCGCGCCCTACCTTTCGGCGGATCCAAACCAGCGACAGATCATCATCGACACCTGGACGTTCGCGCTCGACGCAGCCGAATGGATACCTGAGGGAACACCAGCCTCGCTCGACACTGCGATGATCTTCAAGTACACGCAGGGCCGGCTCTCCGACCTCATCAATGACACCGGTGCCTGGACCAAAGCGCTGAGCGGCGGCGGTCCATCGCCTGTTCCATTCAATACCGACGAAGCTGCGACGAGCGCACGTCTCGCAAAGCAGATTAACGATGCTATTACGAAATACGATGACGGCAAGGGCGACACCGATTTCGAGACCTTCGTCAACGCCGTGACCGATCCGACCTGGCAGGGGATCGTGTTTCTCAATGTCACCACGCCGCTCGCGAAATTACCTGACCAGTGCAAAGGACTAGCGGCCGGGATCGACCCGGCACTCTTCCGTGCACATCATGTGGCGATCGAGACGGCGAAGATCAATGTAAACACGACGCCCCTTTCGATCGCACCGTCATCAATGTTTGGCCTCATCAACTACCAGGCCCCGTCACCACTGCAACCTCACATGGGTGATTATCAATTCCAGGTCGAGCAGTTGAAGGTACTCTTCCTCAACTCCGCTATCGCGGGCTTCTCCAGCGTGATTGATTTGCAGATCAACACCCTCTTCGGTGAGCCCGCCACGCTCGAAGATTTCCCGAACAACATCGTGAAGCTGTACGGCGTTTATCAAAAACACGTAGTCAACGGTCAGGTGCAGGAGTCTTACTTGTTCCAGACGCCGTTGGGACAGCCGGCGACTTTCGACATGACAAGCGGCGTGCTCAATGCGGTGCAGCTCACTAAGGGGCAATTCATCACCACTGCACCACAGCAACATTCATGGGCCATCGCTCCCACCGGCGCGGCGCGAGTAAGCAATACGGTGACTATTACCACTACCGTGCCGCACGGCGTCAACGGCGGCGACACCGTGGCGATTGCAGGCGTGACTGATGCTTCATTCAACGGATCATTCCTGGTACTGAATATCCTCAGTTCGACCGCCTTCACCTATGCACAGACCGCTCTGTCTGACGCGACCAGTGGGAATGGCACCGCAGCGACAACATGGACCGATTCACAATTTGTGTTTTGGGGATTGCTGGACTTTAAGTCACTTGCAAACTTCGATCTCTTTTCATTTGGACGGGAGGCTGGCTCCATCACACCCGCCGGTCTAAATTTCAGCAACCTGTCAATCGAGATGACTTTCGATCCCAATGAGGATCCATCCGACCCTTCGTTTATCTTCAACGCCGACAAGCTCACCTTCGATTTGGCGGCGAGCGTACCGCGACAGGATAGTTTCTTCAGTCACTTTCCAGTCACGATCAGCGGCTTCACCCAAGCGACCCAGGGAGCCAAACCCGAAGACAGTGGCTTCATGAGCGTGCAATCACCCCTCACGCAGAGTTCGTTACAGACACCCTGGTTCGCGCTTGGTTTCAACGTCAATCTGGGTTCCCTCGGGGCCTTGGCCGCCCAGGCTGGTTTCATCGCAACGCTGCTCGCGGCCTGGTCGCCTAACCAAACTTCAGGAAGCACATACCAGGTATTTACCGGATTGAAACTACCTGGTTCCAGTGGGTCGAAACGTTCGATACCCATCGAAGGCCTGTTCCAGATCGCGTTTAAGACTCTCGAAATTATCGTGCAGGGCACTACCTATATCCTGGTGCTCTACAACATCAGCTTCGACTTTCTAAGCTTTGCTTTTCCACCCAGCGGGCAAGTCAACTTCATACTCTTCGGCGATCCGGCGGGAGGCTCGAATCAGGGCGCGGGCAATACGAGTCTGGGTTGGTACGCCGCTTACGCAAAGACCGACACAAAAGGCGGAGGTGGTTCTAACAAGTCTCTGGTAGGCGCGCCGCGTGGTGGCCCAGGGTTAGACGCTGCTTCAGGGGGAGATGCGAAATGACTTTGTTAATGACGTGGAATATTCAGTTTTTTTCCGAGCAGAACTTTTCCAACGCTACCCGCGCCTCAAGCTTGTCGGCCAGTCACATCGTTGACTCCATCAAAGCAGTCGACCCCGACATTCTGATGGTGATCGAAGTGCGGTCTGGCGGCAATCTTGGAATAGGCAGCTTGATTACCGATACCGGCGGCGCACAGGGCGTCCTGGCTTTGCGAGAGCGGCTGGGTGGGAGTCAGGCGGGTTGGTGGGTCGTGCCGCCACAAGTTTTGAACGCGGCGTCGAACTCGCCTTATACAAATACTCAAACGAAGTATTACGAAGGCATCGCGGTTTTCTTTCGTGACCGTAACCTGGATTTTATTGGGCCATGGATGGCTACCCAACACGGCCCGCGCGCGCGAAACCTCGCGGCGCCACCTCCCAACATTCAGGCCTATACGCATACCTGGGCCGGCGCTCTGCCGCATACAGTGCCGGCTGCGGTCGGATTCCGAAACCATTACCAGGATGAGTTTGCGGGTCAGGTCTTCTTCAGTGACGTTCACAATCAGGCGCTGCAATTCCCCGCCTCCTGGGCGCGCGTGCCATTCCTGACGGCCTTCTGGGACAAGCAAAACAGCCGGGTCATCAAGCTGCTCGGCGTTCACCTGCCGCCTCAATATACGTGGAGCAGCAAGGCCATGCCTGAATTAGGCAAGATCGACCTTCTGGCTCCGATTCCCAGCGATTCTCCGACTCAGGATACTTCGGGGGCCTGCATTATCACGGGCGACTTCAACATCAATGCGCTCAATCTGAACCAGGTAGGGTCTTACGCCGCGGGCGGTCTAAACGCCTACACGCTGGAGACGACGGCGACGGCGCAGTCTACTCTCATTCGAAGACCAAACTCACCAGCCGCGCCGGCAGTGAACGTTTTTGCGAACGGGGAGAGAGGCTGGTGGAAACGCGATCGCCAACAAGGTGTCTACGTGGCGCTTGATGCCATGCTCGGGCGGTATTACGGGCCAAACGGCAACGGCCCAGTCATAAATTACGGTGTGCGCGATTGGGTGCGCGTCTCAAAGCCAAGCACCTTTCCTCCAAACCCCCACGCCTACATGGCCCAAAAGATCCAGGACCTAAGGCAGAACCTGAGTGGGTTTAAGGGTATGTGGAACTACACCAAGATGCGCGACGCCAGCGACCATTTAGCGATTACCGCGGACATCTGAAACGTTGCCAGCGGCGGCTTGAACAACTGGCTCAGAAGCAAACATGCCAAATTGCACCGACAACAATCTCGACTCACTAGCAGCTTGTTTTAAGCAACAAGCTGCGCAAGGCTTCATCATCGTTGATAAGGCCTGGCTGTCCGCTTCGCTAACTGAAGTGCTCGGCGCCGGCGAGTTGAAGATCAGCGTGGCTGGCCCACAAAGCATTCAATATACGACGGGCGTATCGTTGCAGATTACCGGGCAAACGACTGGCGACTTTCTCAGCCTGAACAAATACGCCGTGTGCCTGGTCTTTTTTCTAAACGGCACGCAGGTGGTTTTCCAAATGCGTGTCACCCTGGGGACGAGCTGGTTGTTTGGCGATAGCTTCCCAATGCTGGCTGGGCAGGCGGCGGATAATTTAAGTGCTGAAGCGGCCGTGGCCCAGTATCTGTACGTTTCGACCTGTCCCGTGACGCAGGCCATGCCGGCAGGAACGTGTCCTGACCCGAACGCACCGGCTACCTTCCCAATCTTGTCCGGCGTTAGCTTCTGGGGTTCGTACAACCCGGCCGGTCCCCTTGCGCAGATCACCGCGTTGATTGGAGGGGCGAACCTGGCTTTCCAGCTTTACGGCGCCATCACCTGGAATGATAAGCCCCCTGGTCCACTTTTTGATTTGCAACTTCAGAACACTCAGAGCTTCACGTTTTCAATTCCCGGCAATTTACTTTCGATTAGCAAACCGACGGTCGGCTTGGCCGTGGACTACGTGAGCAGTTACAACGATCCGAAACTAATTTCCCCCAGCGTCGCTCCATACTTTTCTACTACCGTAAGCCTCGGTTCTTTCCCGCTGGAGTTGCGCGCGGATTTTTGGGGCTCTTCCAGTTCGATAGACTTTTACATTTCGCCGGAAAATCCCCAGCAAGCCACACTAGGCGATCTGGTTTCATTGATTGGGAGCGACGGCAAGTCTCAACTGCAATCCCTCGTGAATCAACAAAGCGGTGTCGGCTCTCTGCTCGACGCCATCGCTTTCAAACAATTTCATTGCCTTTTACTGGTCGGAGCTACACCCACCCTGGCCTCGGCGAGCGTTTTGATCGGTACGATTGGCTACGATCCTAACCGCCATACAACCGCCGGCTCTGGCCTGGCGGCCGTTCAGCAGCATTGACCTGGAATTTGCGTTTGATTGTTACGGAGTTGTGTATACGCCGACCACGAATGCGGTGGTGATGGCTGAGTTGCAGGCCACCGCGTGGTACCGGCATGGCGGCGGCGCTTACTACAGTTTCACCGTTAGCGTCAGCATTCCTGACTGGACCATCAGCGGCTTCTTCAACGGCACTCTCGATTTCAATCTCAGTAAGGCTGTCAGTGACCTGACCGGCAGCGAGATCAATTTACCGGACGACCTGCTCGACTTTGCGATTTCGAATCTCAATTTTACCGCGGCCGTAGAACAGAAACTCTTCACGTTTCACGCAGTGGTCAACGGGACGCTCTTCGGAAGCGACGTGTTGCGGCTGATAAATACGAACGTTGGACTGACCATCGACGCAAGTGGAAGTTCGACTACCTACACAGGCACGATCGACGGCATTCTCGCGCTAGGTGGCATTGAATTCTCAGTAGACGCAACGATCAGCAACGATCCCAACACAGACACGACCCTCACGATTCATCTGGTCAACGAAACGGTTGGTTCGATGCTCAATCATCTGATCCATCTGGTTGATCCCACTTACGACATCAGTCTTGGCGAACCATGGGACAAACTGCTCGACATCAGCCTCGACGCCTTCGTTTTGCAAATCACGTTGCCGCCCAAGGGTAGCGGTAAAGGCGCGACAGTCAGCCTGAGTTACAACACCTCGATCGATCTGGGCTTCATTGATATCACGGCTATTTCCCTCACCTACAGCAAAGCCACGACCGCTGCCAGTTCCGTGAAAATCGAACTCGAGGGCACCTTCCTGGGCCAGGCGTTCGGCACAGGTTCTTCCAATCCGCCCCTCGGCTGGGACGCGATGAATGACCAACCGCCCAGCGTCCCCGGCAAGGGCAGCAAAGTGTTCGATCTGGAATACGTTGGGCTTGGACAGCACATCGCCTTTCCGGACCCGCAACCTGCCACCATCGCTGACGTGATGAAGCGGTTGCACGACTCAGTCGTGCCCGCGCAGCCAGGACAATTGCCCGAGTTTGGCGGCAAAGACGGCAGTCTGATGTTTAGCCAGGACAGCAATTGGCTAATCGGCGCGCAGTTCACTGTGATGGACACGCTCGCCATCAGCGCAATTTTCAATGATCCCAATCTATACGGGATTCTGATTCAGCTTTCGGGTGCGAAGGCAAAGATCTTCGCGGGCCTAAGCTTCGAGATTCTATATCGCAAAGTTACCGAGACGATCGGCGTCTACCATATAGAGCTCAAGCTCCCGGACGCGATGCGAAATCTGCAGTTCGGTGAAGTCGCTATAACTCTGCCCGTCATCATTCTCGACATCTACACCAACGGAAACTTCCGTGTGGATTTCGGATTCCCCACTGGCCTCGATTTTTCAAACTCGTTTTCGATTCAGGTTTTCCCGTTCGTCGGCTTTGGCGGATTCTATTTCGCATTGCTCGACGGGGCGACGTCGTCGCGAGTGCCGAAGATTACCAATGGCAACTTTTCGCCGGTGATCGAATTCGGCGTGGCGCTTTCCCTCGGCGTCGGCAAGACGTTTGACGAAGGCATTCTGTCGGGCGGCATCACGCTCACGGTGATCGGAATCCTGCAAGGCGTACTTGGCTGGTTCAACCCAACGCAGCCTGCACCGAAAGAAGAGTACTTCTGGTTTCAGGGCAGCATCTCCATCATCGGCAGGCTCTACGCGACGATCAATTTCGCCATCATCAGCGCCAGTCTGGACGTGACTGCGTATGCCACCGTGACGCTGACTATTGAATCGCATCAGCCGATTTACATCGCACTCAGCGCGGGCGTGTCAGTGACGCTTAGCGTCAAGATTCTTTTCTTCACTATACATCTCAGTTTCAGTGCGACGGTGCATGCCTCGTTTACGATCGGCAGCGCAACGCCGACGCCGTGGGTGCTGGCGGATGGCAGCGGCGCTTCTTCTGGCAGCAACAACGCGTTACGGCAACCGCGCAGCCCATTAGCCTTGACTTCGCCCGGCTCGCGTTCTACGCGTGCCCTGGACCAGGTGACGCCAGGACCATTGGCGGCCGGCAGCGACGGACCGTCGCGACAAATGCGTGGACAACAAACGCTGCATTCGACCGTCGTGCGTCAAGCGGGTTTTGTGCGCGCTCTTCGCAGCGCCCGCATCGCGGCAGTATTGGCGGAGACTCCCCCGCTGACGAACTGGCCGGCGATGCTGGTGCTCCCCCAGATCGAAACAGTGACGTTGCGACTCCTGCCTTCATTCACCAAATCCGAAACTGACGCAGCTGCCGTTGACGCGATCCTGCTTCTCACAGCGGAGAACTCGATTGACCCTAACGCCGTGACCTTGAACGAACATCGCGCGCTCTTTGGAGCGGCGCCCGAAACCGCGGCGTTCAATTTGTTAATGGAAGCGATGCTGTTGTGGGCCATTCAGGCCCAGACCGGCGGGCAAGCCCAGGTTTCGGCGGATGACCTGGAAAGCTTGCAGCAGCAATTGAAGAACCCGGATACCACCGCGGCGGCCTTTGATTACACGACGCTTACCAATTTCCTGGCGGAGAATTTTGTGTTCGACGTGACGACGACTTCGCAATGGACCATTGCCGCCGCCGCTCGCGCCGGCAACGTCGTCACACTTACGACAGCTACGCCTCACGGGTTAGCAGTTGGCGATACAGTCAGCGTGGCGGGCGTCACCGATCCTTCGTTTGAAGGTCAGTTCCAGCTTACGAGCGCCAGCGGCACGACGCTCGGTTACGCACAGCAAGGCGCCGACGCCGACAGCAGCGGCGGTACTGTTGATGAAACAGGGGGCGTAACCTTCTTCCCGATGGTTCCTGCCGTGGGGCTAAGCGACACGGCGGGGACGTCGGTAGACTTCAGCAACTTCAACCTCGTGGATCAGAACTACCAGGCCAAGGCGGCGGCATATTTCCAACTCCTTCAAACTCAATTTCAGCAGCGCAACAATGGGCAAGGAAATGATGATGAATCAACCGCGTCTGCCCCAGTTTCGGTAGCGACCGTCATCTTTGCGCACTACTTCAACATGCTGATGACGGCGGGGATCAAAGCCGCGATCGACCTGCTCCACAGCTACGCCTACACGACACCGGACAACGCGCAGAGTATTGGCGACATCGCGGGTGCTCTCGATCCGACTTTGCTCGATGAACCTCTCCGCATTGTCGCGCCGAATCAGGACAAAGCCGCTCTGGCACAGGGCGCGATGTTCAATTTGCCCAACGTTGTGGTCCAGGTGCGCAGCGGCGACACCCCTACCAGTCTGGCGACGTCTTTTGAGAGTCAGGGCGCGCTTAGTCCTGGCGGACAGCGATACACTGGGAGTGAACTGCTCGCGGCGAATGCAGGAGCTGTCGGGATTCTAACTCCCGGGCTGCTGTTGACCTTTAACGGGCTCAGCTACACAACCCAAACCAACGACACGCTCAATATGATCGCCGTGCGATTGTTGCTGCGCCTGGCGAGTTCGTCACTAGTCAATTCCGTAGTCGGTCTTGGCCCCGCCGTACAGGTCCTGCAGCAAAGCAATCCCGGCATCAGTGATCCGAATCGGCCGCTGGCTGCGTTCATTGCTCCGCAAAACGGCGCGGCGCGAAAGAGTGGCCTCACGACGATCACGACGTTGACGCCCCATGGTCTGACCGAAGGCGACACAGTCACTATTCAAGGGGTTACCGATGCAAGCTTCAACGGCAACGTGTCCGTCGTGAAAGCGCTCACCCTTCTGAGTTTTACCTATCAGCAAACCGGTCTGCCCGACAGCGCCGGCGGCAGCGGCGTCGCGGCCTATCCGCAACCCATCATCGTTCCGGGCAGCAATTCGTACACGGTCGCACCGGGCGATAGTTTGACGATGATCGCGGTCTACTCTCTAGCTTTCGCGCAAGGGCTGTTCGACGTGGCGGGCTTCCTGGCGCAGGTTCAACAGCTCAATTCCGGCCTGCCCAGCGACCCAACGCAACCACTGACAGCGGGCACGATGATTAAATTTCCGCCGCTGGTCCACGTGCTGGTCGCGGGTGATTCGATCAATACGTTGGCAACAGCGTTGCTGGCAACACCTGGTTTTGTTCAAACCAATCTCGACGCAGTGCCTGCTTCAACGCAATTGCTCGCGCCTCAGGCGGTACTGCATGTCCCGCTGCAATATCCCGCCAAGGCGAAGGCTGGGACCAATGATGGCGACACTTTCAGCGGCATCGCGGCGAAATTTGACCTGACGTTGCAGGAAGTCGCGACCCAGGCCGTTAATGTGACGGGGCTCTTTGCCGCGCAACAATCGTTGACGATTAGCGATCTGCCGCAAATCTCCGTGCCGACTTTGCTGGCAGGCTTGCTCAATCAGGCCGAATGGAACAACGCCGCGGGTCAAGTCTCGCGCTTCCTGCTGTCGGGCCTGCGGCTGCCGGACCCGAACGATGCGTACTTCCAGGGTCTGACCCTGGCCGACATGAACAATCCCGCCAAGGTGGGACCGATCAAGACGCTGCCGTTGTATGAGCTGACGGGCCAGCAATACGTGCTCCCAGCGACCAATCTCGGCGCATACCAAATCACGCTCGCGGACCAGGCGCAGGTGTCGTGGCTGCAACTCAACGGCTCCGGTTCCACGACGTTTGGGCTGACGGCTGGTCAGCAAAACCTTATCAGCGCTATTGCAGCCAGCCCCATAACGCCGAATGTGCAAACCCTTACGCGGCTCGCGCTCTATCAAATGACTCCGCCGCGAATCGCACTTCAGCATCACATTGCATGGCAAGCGGCTACGCTGCCAGGTGGCTGCTTAAGCAGCGGCGGCGCGGCCGGTAATCCTTCGCTCTGGCTTTTCCCCGATTCGCTGGTGCAGCAAATCGAGCAGGCCAGTGCGCTGAACACTGGACGGTTGCTTTATGAACTCGTCGCGGCCAAACACCACGATCCCGGCCAGCCCGTCACAGCCGCCGAAGCAAACTGTTATGCCTGGGCCACGATTGTGGACTTCGAGATCGCATTGCCGGCCACGGGACAGCCCACGCCATCCGTGTCGAATGCTTACGTAGTCAACGGCGCGGATGACACTGGCGCGGCTTTGTTGCAACAGGTCCAGCAGTACCTGACTCAGAACCAGCGCACCCTGAACATCGCGGCTAATGGCGCGGTGCGTACTGGCGGAACGACGCCCGTCACCACCATCACAACAGCGGCAGCGCACGGCTTGGCTCCGGGCGCGCAAGTCACCATCAGTGGCGTGCCAGACGCATCGTTCAACGGCGCTTTCACCGTCGCCGGCGTGCCCAGCCCGACTACCTTCACCTACGCGCAACCGGGCCAACCAGCAGCGACCAGTACAGGCGGAACCGTGAGTGCGCCTGCCCTGGCTGAGTTGTACCTGCTCTATTCGCCAAATCCTGCCAGCGGCAATCCAAGTGGCCTGGTTTCTGATCAGCTGAGCGCCGATGCTAGCTATTTGTTAAAGACGAACCTCTCCACTTTGACGCACAGCGGCGGTGGCAACTTCGCAGCCTTTGCTACCACCGATCCGACCGGAATTTACGCCGCACGGTTGAGTGACCCGGCCGATTTTCTGGCATTGCTTTGGGAGGCGAGCATCACGCGTAGCGGTGGTTTCTATTTGAGTTACTTCAATCAGGCGGGCAATGCGGCGCTCCCGTCGAGTGTCTTTGGCACGAGCTCGACCGCGACGTTGTCGCTGCTGGTACTGCTGGATACTCAGGCGAGCAGCAAAGACGCCACCACCTTGCCCTTCAACAATTGCGCCATCGTCGGCGACAACATTGATACGTCTACTACAACGCTCTTCATCCAACCGGCGCTTTACACTGTTGTGGCAAACGATTCGCTCACCAGCGCGACTAACACTTTCAACCAGGTATGGGAGACGAGTTACAGCGTGCTCGACGTGGCGGGCTTCAATCAGGGCGTTGGGTTGCTCCTGCAGGTGGGCGCTTCGCTTTCGATTCCGAATCAGAATCCGTACACGATTGGCTACGGCGACACGCTGGCGAGCATCGTCAAGAAGCAACTGCCAAATGGTAGCTTGCAGGATTTGGTTAATGCCGGGGCGAACGCGACTAGCCCGATCCTGGCGGTAGGCGCGCCGATGCAATTCGCCAACGGCATTCTCCAACCCGCGGCCACAGTGCCGCAGGGGACGCTCGGCTTTGAATTGACGCGAACCGCACCGGATCCCAACACGGACGTCGTGGATACGCTTTTCAATTTAATCGGCTACAGCATTGAGGCAGCTGGGCCGTTCCTTCAAAGCGGCGCCGGTTTACCGACGACGCCCGCCGACAGTTGGCAGGCGCAAACGGACGGTCTAACCCAACGCGCTTTACACGATGAAGTAGCGACGCAGTGGTTCTACCATCAAACACTTGTCGTGAATCCTTTTGCAGTTCAGCCCCAAGGCAGTACGTCAGCGGCGTTGCCAGCGGCGCAAAACAATCCCTACAACGGCATCGGCTCCGGGAATCAGTTAAACGACGTAACGCTCAAACTGCAGCTACAGGACATCTTTGGCAACTCCCCTGCGGCAGCGGCGCTTGCCACCCTGCCAGTGCCGGTCGGTTATTTCGACACGCTAAACGGCCTGGCAAGCTGGCCCTCGTTGGCTGTGTCTTACGAAGTGTCAGGGTCGAACGGAGCTCCGCAGCTGGCATTGAACCTGACGATGCAACAAGCACGCTACATCCCTTCGGCGTCAATCCCGGTGTCAGCCGCGCAGGCTGCGATCAAAGCCGATTTGGCCAGCTATCAAGGTATCTATTACCAGATGGGCCAACCCGATGTGACCTTCGCACTGCAAACGTCACTGGATACCCAGACGTCGAGCTACCCTCTAAACAAGACGCCTTTCTTTGCCTTTGCTTACGGCGCATATGTTTACCTTGCAGCGTTAGCAAGCATGCAACAGGTCACACCCACGCTTAGCGGAGCGGCAACAGTTAGCAACCTGTGGGATCAATACGGCGTGACGGCGGCGCAACTCTTCGAAGCAAACCAAAACACGTTGGTCACGAAGCTTTTTGCTCCAGGCGCGCTCGTTGTGCCGCAGATGTATGCGACCGTGCAAAGTGATTCGCTGCAAAGCGTCGTTAACGATCCTGAGTGGCAATTCTTTCATCTGACGGTGCCGGGACTCGCAATCTTGAATAAGGATGTGCCCTTAGGCGCGGGCGTGGACTTAAGTGCAACTTCTGCGCGGACTATCGCTGCAACTGCAACTGACTCCCTTAACGCCGCGGCCCAACGCGCACATGCTGCCGTTGCAGCGCTGGCGGCGGCGAATGCAAACACAGCCGGGCTGTGGCGGGAGGGCGCGGTGCTGACCGTCGGCACAAAGCAGTACACGATGGGCGTAAACGCCAGGCTGGCTGATGCGGCCAAGGCACTCAATGTGACGGTAGAGGCGTTAGGGCTGGCCAATCAATGGCTGACCAATCTCTTTGCCGGAAACGTTACGCTGCAGGTCAACGACATTGCGGTCAGCGACGGAGACACGTTAGCCAGCCTGGCCCTGTTTGTGAGCAGCGATGTGGCCACGCTGGCTAATGCTAATGCGACAGTCCAGAACTTGTTTGCCCCGGCAACCGAAATCCAGATCGGACTCGAAGCGCAACCTGCAGCCCCCGGTGTGGCCGACACATTAGCGAGTTATGCTGCGTCCAATCACGTGACGCTGGCCCAACTGGGCGGGGCCAATCTCGCCACGGCTTTCCTCGAAAGCGCAGAACCGTTAATTCCCGGAGCGTTACAACAAACAAATGCTCCACAGTTTTGCACTTATGTTGCCTCGAGCGTAGATACGGCGGACAGCATCGCAGCAAAGTTCGGGACAACCGCGGCGACTCTGAGCTCGCTCAACCTGGGCTTGCCGGGTCTGCTAAACGGCAACGCCGTGGTGCAGGGAAGCCGCTGGGTTTGCCCGCCGATGCAGGGTGATGCGCATGGTGAGAACAATTTGCGAACGCTGAAGGGACTGGCAACGGCTTACCACATTCTGACGGCAGGGGGGCAGCCTGATGTCGCGACGCTGGCCCAGGCTAACGCCGCCTCGCTGGGCTTGCTGGCCGCGCAGGTGCCGTTGTCACAGTGGGGTCTAACCACGTCCGCGAACGAGACCTTCAATTCTTTGGTCAACCGGCTGGCAGCGAAGAACGTTCTTACCAGCAACAACACTGCATACACGGTAAGCGACGTGGCACTGGCGCTGGCCGAGACAGCCAACTTGATTAACCCGACCGCCGTTGTAACACCCGTGCCGCCAGTGGAGATCAATAGCAACGGAGTGGCAATCACCCCCCACTTTACGCAAGCGGTGTTTCCCCTCGCGGTTAACGTGACCACTTCGCGCGACGAAAAATGGGTCGATCCAGACTTCTCCACTGTCGCTTCGGTGTTGCAGGCGGTGACCAGCATCCGGCCCGAACCAGATCAAGCGCAGGCGAGTGATAACAATTCGCCGTTTACATTCAATCAGTTTGCGAATGCTTTGCAGGCTGCGATTGAAGGGCTGTTCGCGGCAACTGGTTCCTCGCCCGCTGAAGGCGATTCACCAAACGCAAGCACTTTCTGGGCAGTCAATTTGGGGAATGCGGCCGGGCCGCAGTTAGGCTATCAATTCAGGGGCGACGAGACTGAGTACTTTGCGCTTCCTCCCCTTTCGACTTCACTGCAGGGCGGCACTGTGAACATCAAGCCCTACGTCAGCGGACAGACACCGCCGCTCAGCGGGCCAGAGCAAGCTCAGACTTTCAAGGCCGTTGATATGGACGTTTGGCTCGACACGTTCCTGCAGGGCATTGATCTTTTCCTCTCCCCTGCGTACGCAGTGCCCGCGTATGCGCTGAGCCCGGACGATGTAACCAGTGTGATTACCGACAAGAAGAGCCTGGCGCAGAAGTTGTCGCAACTCGTCACCTGGGTACTACAGGGTCCGCAGCAAACTTCGCTTCACGACGCACAAGCAGCGATGCAACAGGCACTATTGACTCAATTGTCGAGCGCCTTCACCGTGGACACCCTCGTCCAGGTGCCCGTCACAGTGACGTCCAGCACGACCGACCCACTCGCCGCGCCGCGGCTTTCAGGTAAGGTTGGACTGGCGGGCAGTGCCAGCCAACAGTTGCCGAATGCTTTCAGTTTCTCCACGGCGAAGGTCGCGCTCACAAACGGCTCGGCCACAGCGACCTTTTTGTTCAGCGTTAAAGCGCCCGCGTCGTCCAAAGACGCCGCGCTCGACCTGCAATACAACGTCACCGAATTGGAACTGCCCAATCCGCACGCAGTAATCGGCGACTACGAAGGATCGTCCTGGCTGAAGTTTCTCCAGCCGCTGCCCGTGCAGAGCGGCCCGTCCAGTTCACTAATCGGCAAGGTAGACATTCCAATTCCGTTGCGCGCCTATCCGTCACCACTGCTCATGGTTGCGCAGACGGCAACGGCCTCGTACCAATCCCCGAGTGACACCGATGACCTCGTTCGCTGGGATGCCACAACAAACTGGGCGCACCAGGATGCGGATCAGGACGAGATCGCGCTGCGCATGGAGGTCGCTACGGCAGATTCCGGAGCACTGAACCGGACGCTCAACACGAGTGACACCGACGCGCTCTTCGCGGCCCTTGCGCAGTTCATCGCCGTATGGCCTGCAGTAAGTAACGACCTGGCGCGATTAACCACACGCGCACCGGGGGCGGCGCCTGATCCGATCGCTTACGGCGCTCTGGCGGCATTTGCGATGATGGTTGACGCCGTCACCACAGTGTGGCCCACCGCGCTTCTAACCAAGTCGCCGAGGCCAGCGGCCGACAATGTCGCCGCGGAGATAGTGCCGGGCACCTACGAGTACACGCTCATCCGCCAGCTCGACGGTGGGCAGTATTTGTCGACGTTGACGGTCCTTGCCAATGCGGCCAATCCAGCGACGCTTTGGCCGGAGTTTGCTGTTGACGATGGCAACGGGATGAACCCGCTCACGCTCACCTCGAGCAGTTCGTCGCAGGCGATCTATACGTATCCGGCGAACGTACCGAAAGGACAATCACTGACTTACAGCCTGACGCTACCAAAGCTCGACGTCGTCATGATCCCGGACTTCGAGCTGAGCGCATCGGTGACACGCAATGCAGATCTTGTAAGTACGCCGACCAACTCATTATTTATTTACTCCACGCCTTACACTGGCTTCCCCTCACCTTTGATCCCGCTGCTGGTGTTCGGTGATGATTTCCCGATCGGGGCGGGTTCCACGCAGCAGCTCGAGGCAGCACTAGCTGCCTTTCTCGAAGGACTACTCGATCGCCCAACAACTCCCGGCACGAGTCGTACATTGCGTGTGGCAGGGAGCTATGGGTACCACATCACACAGGGTGGCGGAGTAGCGTCGGCCGTTCGGGGTCCGAAGAGCGCTATCGCTGCCCAAAAGGTAGAACTGGTCCCGAGGTTGCCGATCGTCTTGGTCCCGTCAATTGAGTTGGAGATCAACGGTGACGACAACGCCTCGATTGCCGCGTTTGCTAAAGATCTCGCCGGCTTCATTGTGGAGTGGGACGGACAGGTTAAACCCTCGCATACCAACGCGTCGCTATTCTTCGACGTTTGCTTGTTCTCCGCGAGCGCGAGCTCAAACAATAAACCGCTCCTAATCGTCAGCGCCGTGCAATACAGCCTGGAGTAAAGCTGATGATTTGTTTGCCGGCCCGTTTAGATGGGGCACTTGTGCCCACCAACGCGCGGTCTCATTCCGATTTTGATAAACCTCACAAACTTGTGGCGAAGCATCGGGCGGGAGCAAGCCCTCCTCCCAACCTCTAACCTTGGTTTGGTCGTTGCTTTTACTATGGCCGGCTTACATGAGGAATTACGATCTACTGCTTTGCTTCGTCGAGCTGACGGAGTGTGTCAAGGATGAGGTTAGTATTGCTGGCAGCCTGGATGCGGGTGGGAAATTCGCGTTCGGACTTTTGAAACTCGAAATTTCCGTTGCTGATCTCCACGATCCTTCTAAAGCCTTCGCCCCCTGTCACGCCTCCGGCTTCAGAGTCGACGATTTTTCCGCCATTGAATAACACTCGCCCAAGTTGTCGTTCGTTAGAGAGCACCAGCGAGCCGGTGAGCTTTGCATTCTCCACCACTTGAATAGCATCGAAGACACTGATGATGGCGATATCGCCCGCGAGTGTGACATAACGCTTGTCACTCCTTTGGGCAGCCGAGGTTGGACCAGGCTGCAGATCGGGACGTCGTGCTCGCCGAATTGCTTCCAGTCCGCCGGCGATGTTGATGCGAGCGTCGAGGTGTTTTGCTTCAAGTAACCGATCGTAGGCGCTGTCGAATTCGTCGCGCTCGATGTAGAGACTGGCCAGGGCCAAACATTGCCGGGCCGCCTCGTCCTTAAGGGTTTGCGCGATGCTGATCTCGCGCATGCGTTCGCGCAAAGGAATCGAGCGTGGGTTTGCCTCGAGCGCGCGGCGCAGCCGGGTAATGGCCCGCTCCGGAGCTTTGTATTTAATGAAGAGCTCGACGTCGAGCAGGGCAGTGTCTACGTCGCTGACATGATCCGATTGTGATGATTGATCGACCATTGGGCTCGGCGAAGTTTAGCATAGTAGATGAAGTGCCCGGACATGAAGTCAGTAGCACCTCGCGGTAGCAGTTGGGTGGCGCCTATGCTGCCGTACGCCCTAACGTTAGCGACCCACCCGCTACCGCGAGGTGGTACAGACTTCATCAGACTGCACGCACAAGTCCTGCGCCCAAGGCTGGCAAATGTGATAGTCTTCCGCCGTAATCCTTACTTAAAGATTTGCCTGACTTAGCAAGTGAGCTCGATGAAAGCTACCGAAACCAGCCGGCGCGCATACCGCCGTCGTGCAGTGCAATTGGAAGTGAAGATCACCTTCAGCCCGCCTGCTTCGTTCGCAAAAGTTGGCGGCGTGGACCGGCTCATGTTGGTAGGGCGTACAAAGAACCTCTGTGAAACAGGAGTGGCATTGGTCGTCTCCGCCAGAAACATCGACCGTTATCTCAATGCGAAGAACAACACGTTTGACATCGAGATGCACCTGCCCGACGGCGCAGTCGCGCTCCAGGCCACCCCGATTTACTTCAAGAAAACCCTGGCAGGGTCAGGCGCCACCTATTTAATCGGATCACGTTTTACAAAAGCCCGGCCCGACGACCATGCGCGGCTGGCAACCTTTCTCCGCAGCCTTCCACCCGCGAAATAAGAGTGGTCACACACAATCTTCAGATTGCATCTTCCCAATCACGCATGGCTGCTTTTTTCACTTCAGGTTGCCACAGTCCCAAGCCCGCGGAGCGGGCGAGAGCATAGAGCCTGGGGTGGAGCGAAGCGTAACCCCAGGATCATGGTCCATAATGATCCCAGCCCGCGGAGCGGGCGACAGTCCTTGAAATTGCAAGCTGCCGCCCGCTCCGCGGGCTCGGCACCTTCGCCTTGCCGGTCCCTGGGGTTCCGCTGCGCTCCACCCCAGGCTTTACGCCCTCGCCCGCTATCGCGGGCTAGAAACCCAGTCGGACACTCGCCCGCTATCGCGGGCTAGAAATCCAGTCGCACACCCAGGCGGACCTGTCGTGGCCGTAGTGTGCGTGTGGTCACGAGGAATGAATCGAGGAAGGCCTGTCGTTGTTCGGCAGTTGCGATCGGTGAAACGGAGTTAAAGTTAATGAACTCGCTGCCAAAGCTGTAGACCGTCTTGTTGAGTACGTTGTTAAACTCCACCACCGGCCTCAAGCGAAGCCTTTCGTTCAACTTAAATTCGCGAGTGACGTTGAGATCGAGGAAGAACTGTCCCGGTCCCTGACCGGCGTTCCGAGGCAGGTTTCCCGTCTGTCCGATAGTTGGTAACGAGAAGAGGTTCAGTAACCCAGGATCGATAGGAACGCCCGGACTGCGCCAGCGGAGCAGTGACGCATCGCCCGTAAATACCGGCCGGTCGTTGCTGACGTCATCAAGATTTCGATCAACGCCGCCGATGGAAATATTAAACGGCGCTCCTGAGGCCAATCGCAGTATAGGTGAGAGACGGAGCTTGCCGAGATACCTGGGCGTATCAAACGTTCCGGAAAACACAAAGCGATGGCGCCGGTCCATGAGGCTGCGCGATCTCTCACCCGCGAAGTCGCCGGCCACGAGGGCATCGGATGTATTAACGATGCCATCGTCCTCGAGATGAGAGAGCGTATAGGCTGCGCGGAACGAGAAACCAATAGTTTTAGTCCGTTTAAATCTCCTGCGGAGCTCAAGCGTTAACCCCTGGTAATAACTGTTGCCCGCAGCCACGAGTTGTTCAACTTCGGCACGGGTGGGGTCGGGCCGCAAACGGTTTAGCGCCGCGAGGGCAACTTCAACCGCAGTCGTCGAAGTGAAACTATTGAGATTGAACAGCGAAACCGGCACGCCGAGTTCGTTAATGCGGACAATCGAATTCGGGTTTGTCGGGTCAGGCGAATTACGAACAAATCTCACTACGTCGCCGGCGGTGGACGCGTTATAAAGAGGGCGCGCGCCGAGTGGGCCACGAAAGTTTACGAAGTCACGCGAGGCAAGATACTCGGCAAAGTCTCGGAATCCGGCGGGCAGCACTGGCGCGTTTGCGTTGAATTCTCTCCAGAGGTGCAGGCCGCGATTCAATGTGTAATTGGTTTCGAAAACAAAGTCGCGACCGATCTCCCGCTCCATACCAACGTTAGCCTGATAGCTTTCCGGAATACGCAACGCCGGATCCAGTCGACGTGAAAACCCTGTATTCAACACTCCAAACTGCCTGACTAATGGCGAGTCCGCCGCCAGAACTTGCGGGAAGCGAAGGTTTGCGGCAATGAAGGCGCGGCGAAAATCAGCGCTTCCCAGCTGCCCGGTCGCCGGATCGATCAAATCATTAGTGTCGAAGAAGAGTTGTTGAGCCCCAAGGGTGAAGTCGTCGATCGTGCGCAGCAGCGCGCGGTTATAGAAAATGCCTGCGCCAAACCTGATCACGGTCTTTCCGGTTTTTAGCGGATCATAAGCAACCGAAACACGCGGTCCCCAATTGTTTCGATCAGGAAGGATAGTCTCGGTCTCATAACGAAGTCCGTAGCTCAGGACGAGGTTGGATTGCATGCGCCACTCGTCCTGGATAAAGAACCCGAGATAAGTATTTTTTTGAGTTGATTCCGATTGGAAGTTTTGCCTGAAGCGGCTCGGCTCATTCGCCAGGAATGCGGCAGCGTTATCAAAACTGAAAGTGCCAGAGACATCGGTGAGATCTATGAAGGTCGAGCGCACACGTTGAATATCGCCGCCAAACCTGAACGCGTGGTTGCCTTTGGCCCAGGCGAGCACGTTCTGCACCTGCACGCGAGATTCACTTCGATCCGTGGCGCCGGAAGTAGATGAACCGGCGACTAGAGTACCCGAGCGGCTGGAAGGATCAGATGCGGGCAATGGATCATCAAGCGTGATCAGAACTACAGGTCTTCTGCCGCCCTCCGCTGTCACTGAAGGCGTCAGACGTGAAAACTGTATGCGCGTTTGGTTTACAACTGCCGGCGACACGACGAGATTGTCTGTGTAAGAAACGGCGTCAGTGCCGCGCGTCCTGCCGAGCAGCGATTCGGCCAGCCGGTGGCCACCGCCGAACTGGCGCAGGTTGTTCAAACGGCCCAACTGATAGAGCACCGAGCCGTTATGCGTTTCAGAGAATCGATGATCGATGCGCGTGGTAAAGATGTTGTTCTTAACGGGCGTCGAGACTGTTGAAATAAACGGCGCGATGCCTGCGTTGAAACGCAGTTCTCCAATCGTGGCGCGGTCGGTGACAGTTGGCCCGGGGATCGGAAACAAGGGATTTTGCTGAATAGGGACGAGCGTGTCTATCGTGGCTGTATCCAGGGTTGTGTCGTATTCGTAAGCAGTAAAGAAAAAGGTGCGCTTGCGTCCGTCGTAAATCGGTAAACGCGCCGGACCGCTGAAGGTGAAGCCAGGGTTATGTTGCTCAAGCGGCAAACGCGGCAGGCCGCGCGCCTTATTGTTTGGAGTGTTGGCGTTGAAAATGTCGTTACGGAAAAAGTAAAAAGCCCGGCCGCTGTATTTGTTTGAACCACCGCGCGTGCGAATGTTTATGCGGCCGCCTGAAGCACGACCATACTCAGCGGAAAATTGATTAGTGATGACCTGAACTTCTTCAACTGCTTCGATGGACGGTTGAAAACGTTCGCGAGCGGCGCGATCGTCGTTATTGTCGAGGCCGTCGATCGTGATGTTGTTTGAATAAGCCGGACCGCCGGAAAGCGAAAAGGTGCCTGACTCTTCGGGAGTATTTGCGGGATTCGAGTTGCGATCTTCGGCGACGTCCCGCGTGGAAAGCGCTTCTTCGGACACACCGGGCAGAGTGAAAATCAGATCGAGCGGTGAACGCGTGGCCACAGGTAAAGACTCAATCTCATGTGTGGTGACAGTGCCTCCGACGACGGTACGAGTGGTATCGACCACAGGCGTCTCGGCCTGGTTTACGACCACCGCGTCCGCCGTCACGCTGCCGGGCCGTAGAGTGAAATCGAGCTGCACGTTCTGTCCGGCGACCGTCGTTAGCTCAGTCTTTTCCTCGGTTGCGAAATTCGTAAACGAAGCTTTCAAGTTGTAGACACCCGGCTCCAATTGGATCAAGCGATAACGTCCCTCGGCATCTGCGATTGCCGTGCGTTCCGCCCCGGTCTTAAGAAGCGTGGCGGAAACTGCCGCGCCCGGAATGATTGCGGCGTTTTGATCTGTAACCTTACCGCTGAAGCTTACGTTGTCTAGATCTTGAGCGTGGCCGATCTGCGGCCTTGTTAGGTTGAGTGCGATGAAAAGCGGCACCCAGAGTAAAACTGAGACGATGATAAGACGTGTGGTAAGGTTTTTCATGTTTCACCCAGGTGCGTATTCCTACTCCGATTACCAATTTATGAAGGGCACTGTGCCCAAGCGGACAGACATGTCCGCGCTCTAAACGGTACGAGCTAAGAAACTGATATCTACCTTGTGGGTGATTGAGCATGAAACTCTGCGGGCAGGTGGATGCACGCTTTGCGGGAGCTGGATGCGAGCCAGAATCTATCACGTGATACACATGCGAAACAAGCTTTCTGAATGGCGAATTTTGGACCTTCGCGGTGCGGTGGAGAGATGATACGATTCGCTCACAACTGGTTGCAGTAAAGGTCCATGTCTCACGTTCTCGCTCACTAATCTGACCAAGTGTTAGAACTGAAATGTTAGAGGTGCAAATCTTCCCTCTCGTGCCTGGCGTGTTGTTGCCGGGGTCTGCTCGCGCGACGACACGGACGCAGATTCCGGCTGGCTATGGTGTGCAGGAACACTGCCTGCCTTTCACCGCTGCCAATGCTCTCGGGTTTCTCATAAAGTCGCCGATTAGTTTTGGTCTTTGTCGGCCGGCTGAAGTGCCAACTTGTGGTCACGCCTTTCGGTCGCCCCTGGATCTTCCGGGAATTCCAACTGAGTTTGCTGATGAGCGCGTCTTTTATGTGATGGACGATCCAGGCTGCAGTTTTATCAAGAATGCATTCACGTTGGACACGTTGGAAGTTAGCGACGCTCAGGGGAAACGCCAAATTAATCCGGTTGAGCCAGGTATTAGTTTCTTTGACCGCCAGGATCAGTTGGACCATTTCAAGCTCCACCTGCCTTACATCTGGCACACGCCGCCTGAAGTGGACACGCTCTTTCTACCACTAATCAACCACCAAACACCGCTCACCGTTGTCTCGGGTTTGGTGGAAACGGATTGGTACGCCCATCCGGTTAACCTCGTCTTACGCAAACCTCCCAGCGGTGTCTCGATCCATGTGGCCGCTGGCGACCTGGTGGCCCAAGCGACTTTCCTGCCACGTTCGCACCGGAAACCCACTCTGAAAGTATTAGCTGATCATGCGCGCCTGGCGCGAGATCTGCGAAAGGGCCTCGTCGACTGGTACCAACAACGCGCAAGTGATCGGAGTGCCTACAAGCGACTCGCCCGCAGCCAGCACGGACGCGTGCAATCCTAGTCGGCTGGTGGAGGCGCCTCCTTGAAGGCGCCTCCTTGAAGGCGCCTCCTTGAAGGCGCCTCCTTGGAGTGCGCCGCCTCGTCGGCGCTTTGGCCAGCTGCGACCTGTCGCAGCGTACGCCAGGGGCCCGTCTGGTTGAATCAATACTCAGGCGCACGCTACGACAGGTCGCAGCTGGCCAAAGCGGCGACAAGGCGCCGCACTCCAAGGAGGTTGCGTATTTTAAAGGGATCTATTTAGCCGCGGGAGATGGTGCGGCGGCGGAGGGCGGCGGCGCGTCCGATGGGCACGAGCGATTCGGAGGTGCCTTCGGCCGGCACGTCGAAATTGGTCAGTTCATCGGCATGTGACTGGAGATACTGGAAGAAGCGTTCAAACTCATGCTGCATCGCGTCCATCTTCTCGCGCATGTTTAGAATGATTTCGACGCCGGCGAGGTTCACACCCAGATCGCGCGTCAACGAAAGAATCAGTTCCAACCGTTCGAGATCCGGATCTGTGTAGAGACGTGTGTTCCCTTCCGAACGCGACGGCTTCAACAACCCTTCGCGTTCGTAAAGACGCAGCGTCTGTGGATGGATGCCGTATTGTTCCGCCACTGCGCTGATCGTGTATGTCTTGGGCTTTCTTTTCATAACCTAAGAACGGGTAAATGGTAAATGGTGGGATCGCAGGCAGCGATCAACCCGCGTGGGTGCGGTTTTTGCGAACCGTGGTTCTATTTACCATTTACCATTCACCATTTACTCCAGTCCCATCTCCACCCGCGGGTTCTCTGAATTAAGCTTCGAATACTGCCGCAGTAATTCCTTCGTCTCTTCCGAAATAACCTTCGGTAACATCACCTGCGCTTCGACAAACTGATCGCCACGCGCGCCAGGGTTGCGCAACGAAGGCGCCCCACGCTGTCGCAGGCGAAACTTCTGCCCTGACTGTGTGCCTGGAGGAATCCGCAACTGGGCTTTTCCCTCAACCGTCGGCACTTCGATCTTTGCGCCCAGGGCAGCCTCGGGTACGGTTATCGGCACAGTGACGTAGATGTTGTCGCCTTTGCGAGTGAAGTATTTATGGGTGCCGACATTAGTGATGATGTGCAGATCACCAGGCGATGCACCCAGCCGTCCACCTTCGCCTTTACCGGGTATCCTTACTCGCGACCCTGTTTCGACCCCGGCAGGAATGCGTACCTTAACCGTTTCGTTCTTCGGCGTGGTCCCTTTGCCCTTGCATGAAGAGCATGGCGATCTTCGCCGGCCGGTTCCCGAGCAGTCCTGGCACTCCTGCGCAAAACGCAGACGCCCGCCGGCACGCTGCACCTGGCCGGATCCTTTGCAGGTGGCGCAAACCATCACTGGTCCACCAATGTCGCCTGCGCCATTGCAGCGCGAACATTGTTCGGAACGGTTGACCGTAAGATTGGTAGTTATTCCCTGGAGCGCTTCCTCAAACGACAGCGCCAAAGGCATCTCTATATCCGCGCCCTTTTTTGGTTGGGCGCGAGGTGGTTCCTCTTCCTTTGCACCACCACCAAAGAGGTCGGCAAAGATGTCTCTGAAACTTGAACCCCCGGCGCCGGCGCCTCCCGGAGTGGTTGTGTTACTCCAATCGAAACCGCTGAAATCGAATCCAGGCGCCGCACGACCCGAGGTTGATGGACCAGGTCCGCGTGCAGCCGCATTGGCGAGGTTGTCAGAGTACTCGCCAAAACGATCGTAGACTTTGCGCTTCTTCGGATCGGAAAGCACGTCATGCGCTTCCGTCGTGAGCTTGAATCGATCTTCCGACGCCTTGTCGCCCGGATTCACGTCCGGATGATACTTTCGCGCAAGCCGGCGGTAAGCCTTCTTGATATCTTCAGGCTTCGCATCGCGCTTGATGCCCAGTACTTCGTAATAGTCTTGCTTGGCCATTTAAAAGCAGTGAATAGTAAATAGTGACAAGTGACAAGCCGGAAAACTTGTCTCGCCACTTGTCACCAGCATCACACAGGCTGATTGCGCTCGATCAATTCTCGCGACTACCAACAGACCAAACTGCGAGGGCTGTGCCCATCAAGAGAGACTAAATTAGAACAAGTGACAAGTTCATAAGCTTAACTTGTCACCTGTCACTCGTCACTTGTCACGCGTTTATTTCTTCTCGTCGTCTACATCGACGTATTCAGCGTCGATAACATTATCGTCGCCCGCGCCCCCCGCAGACGATCCTGCTCCAGCGGCCGAAGCCTGATCGGTCGTAGTTTCCGATCCCGGCGGCGGAGCTTGCTGGTAAAGCGCTTCCGCCATTTTGTGTGAAACCGCCTGTAACTGGTTGAAGGCTTCGTTCAGTTTATCTGCGCCGCCTTCCGCCAGAGCTTTCCTGGCTTCGGCAATCGCAGTTTCAACCTCACCTGCCACCGCGCCAACCTTCTCGCGGTTCTCGTTGAGCGTTTTCTCCATCTGGTAGGTCAACCCGTCCAAACGGTTGCGCGCTTCGATCTCTTCCTTCTTCTTAACGTCGTCGGCAGCGTGTGATTCTGCTTCACGCATCATCTTGTCGATCTCTTCTTTCGAAAGACCGGAGGACGAAGTGATCGTAATCTTCTGCTCGCGGCCGGTGCCCATGTCTTTGGCCGACACGTTTACGATACCGTTAGCGTCAATATCAAACGCGACTTCCACTTGCGGCATCCCGCGCGGTGCGGGAGGAATACCGACAAGATGAAACTTGCCAAGCGTGCGATTGTCACCGGCCATCGGGCGTTCGCCCTGAAGGACGTGGACTTCAACCGACGTCTGGTTGTCGGAAGCCGTCGAGAAGATTTCCGACTTGCGCGTCGGGATCGTGGTGTTGCGCTCAATCAGTTTGGTAAAGACTCCACCAAGAGTTTCGATACCCAGGCTGAGCGGCGTAACGTCGAGCAGGAGGATGTCGGTCTTCTCCCCCGACAAAACGCCTGCCTGTACGGCCGCGCCAACGGCGACTACTTCGTCCGGGTTCACACTCTTGTTTGGCTCTTTGCCGCCAAACAAATTCTTCACGATCTCCTGGACCTTGGGTATGCGCGTCGAGCCGCCAACCAGAACAACTTCGTCAATTTTCTTAGCGTCAACTCCGGCGTCTTTTATCGCCTGCTCGACGGGCGATTTGAGGCGATTAAATATGGGCTCGACGAGCTGCTCGAACTTCGAGCGCGTCAATTTCATGGCCAGATGTTTCGGGCCAGATTGATCAGCAGTTACGAAGGGAAGGTTGATCTCAGTTTCCATTGTGCTGGACAACTCGATCTTCGCTTTCTCAGAAGCTTCCTTCAGACGCTGCAGGGCCATCTTGTCGTTTGAAAGATCGATTCCCTGGTCTTTCTTGAATTCTTCAATGATCCACTCAGTCAGGCGTTCATCAATGTCGTCACCGCCCAGGTGCGTATCACCATTGGTCGACTTCACTTCCACGACCCCTTCGCCTACCTCGAGAATCGAGATATCAAATGTGCCGCCGCCAAAGTCGAACACAGCGATCGTTTCATCTTTCTTCTTGTCGAGGCCGTAAGCGAGCGCTGCGGCCGTCGGCTCGTTAACGATGCGCATTACTTCCAGACCGGCAATCTTGCCTGCATCTTTGGTAGCCTGCCGCTGAGCGTCGTTGAAATAGGCGGGGACTGTAATCACCGCCTTGTCGACCTTTTGTCCCAGGTAGTCTTCGGCTGACTGCTTCATCTTTTGCAGGATGATTGCCGAAATCTCGGGTGGGCTCCATTCCTTGCCGCCGGCTTCGATCCGCACGTCGCCCGTGCCCGCCGCTTTCACCTTGTAAGGGACCTGTTTGATCTCTTCAGTAACCTCGCTAAACTTCCGCCCCATAAATCTTTTGATTGAATAAACGGTATTCTCCGGATTGGTCACGGCCTGGCGTTTAGCCACCTGGCCAACCAAACGGCTCCCGTCCTTAGTGAACGCGACGACCGAAGGGGTGGTGCGCCCACCTTCAGAATTGGTGATCACAGTCGGCTCGCCGCCTTCCATCACCGCCACCACCGAATTGGTCGTTCCCAAGTCGATTCCTATAATCTTGCTCATCTGTTTTTGTTCTCCAAAACGATATTTAGCCCGCCATTCGCCGCCGCGCCAGGCCATCAACTAATTCTTCATAAGCCAGCTACAAATCTGGTTGAATGGGTACGTAATATAATACCTGAGTGTTCCCTTGTCAACTTTCCAAGGCGGACAGCTTGAGCGGGTTCAAGGCTGGTTTTGCGGGGGTTCTTGGGCGTTTTCGGTAGCTGGGGGATGTTTTCTGTCCTCGTTCATGAGTCGGGAAATAAAGAAAATGTAGTGAAGTCCCGAGAGGACGGCGAAAACAAAGACCGTTGCATAGACGGTCGGGAGGTAGTATCCGGTGTAAAAAGGCATGCTGGCCGCAAACATGATTACGGCGATCGCGACTATCTGGATGGTGGTATTGAGTTTTCCCAGTAGGGAAGGGCGGAAGCCCCGAAACCCGGTCATGATGTTAATAGCCGCGGCCCCAACGATAATGAAGACATCCCGGCTGATAACGGTAATCGTGACCCAGAACGGAATTGGCAAATGGCTCGGCAGCGGTTGCGGAAAGACGCTACGCATCGACAGTACAATAAACGCCGTTACCATCATGAGTTTGTCGGCAATGGGATCGAGAATTGTGCCGAGCTGCGACTGTTGTTGAAAGCGGCGGGCAAGGAGACCGTCAAGGCCGTCCGTGAGTCCGGCGAGAACAAATACTGCCAGGGCCAGAACAAATCGTTGGTAAAAGAGCAGGGTTACGAAAACGGGGATCAGCACCATCCGGAAGACGGTGAGCATGTTGGGAACGGTAACAATCCGGGAGGATGACATCTAATTAGTAAACAGTGAATGGTAAATAGTGAATGGATGAAATACCTGGCGGCGCACTATTTACAAATCCGCTACCCGGATGTGTAGATGTCCGGGTTTCACCATTTACCTATCAGGCAGAACGTAACTCGAGCAACGAAACCTCAGGTGGGCAGCCAAACCGAACCGGCAAGACAACTGTACCGAGGCCCCTGGTGACATAGATTTGCGTGTTGCCTTCGCTTGCAAGACCCTTAAGCACGCGCCGTCGTGGCCGGCTTGCGGCAGTGCGTTCAGAAGTCAAACTTACCTGACCGCCGTGTGTATGGCCGCTGAGGACGAGATCAACTCCAGCACGCGCAGCACGCCGGAGAATGATCGGATTATGGGCCAGCAGCAACTTCATTTCATTTTCGCTGGCGCCGGCAAGTGCCAGAGACAAATCTTCAAGGCCAACCATCGTGTCGTCCACACCCGCCAGCCAAAATGCTGCACCGTTTTTCTCGAAACGCATGCCCTGGTTGACGAGCATCGTGATGCCTTCTGCACGGAAGAGGTCAGTAATCAAAGCGGCGTCAGTCCAGTGATCGTGATTGCCGAGAACAGCGAACACACCATGTCGAGCGCGCAGTTTTCCCAGCAGTTCGGCACAGGGAGCGGCGTATGCGCGTTCTTTCGAAATATAGTCGCCGGTTAAGGCGATGATGTCTGGTTGCAGGCTGCTCGCCGTTTGCACAGCACGTTCAATAATCTGCCGGCTGGTGAATCGGCTGTGATGAATATCCGAAAGTTGGACAATTCGAAAGCCGTCAAGCGCCTTCGGCAACCTTCGCAGGTAGATTTGATGATGTTCAATCGTGAGGCGGTAAGGTTCGGTCAACGCGGACCGTGCGGCGGCGGTCAAGTTCAGCGCGAAGGTACGAAGAGGGGTTTGCGTCTGTCCGCCCAAAGGCACGACCCGCCCTCGTTGTTTCGATCTGATGGGTGTTGACATTGAAAGTGGTTTTTAGAAAAGAAGCTCGTGCTTCCGGACTCTTCGTCAGAATCCTGTCAGAAACAGGCCTCGGTAAAATTTGGCGCATTATAGAGGTGGGCGTCCCTGGAAGCAAACCTGTGGAAAACTTAAAACAGCCTGTGGAAAACGCGATACTCGGACCAGAGGTGTTCTGAGTACAACCTTCAGGTTGCGTCTTTCGCTACCACGAACAAGCATCTAACCACGCCGCAAGCTAAAGCTTGTACTCTGAACCACTGGCTTGTAGTTCAGAGTTCAAACTTCAGTTTGTGTCTTTCCCCAACCACGAAGGTAGCTTCTCACCAAGCCGCAAGCTAAAGCTTGTACTCCATACGCCTGATCTCGCGCGTAATTTGAAGTCTGTGGATATAATCGCCCGCACTCAACAAGGAGGAGACATGAAAGCTAAGCCAGACCAGCACAAGGTCGGAATTCCAAAGAAGCCGCGCGGACAGCAGATGGGCACGGCGGGAGCGCGCGATCAAAACCGCGAGGAAAAACAGGAAACTCCAGCCGTACTCGGGAAGCGGAAGCGCGCCAACAAGCTAGCCGCCGACAAGTCGGCTCAACATGTAGGCGGTGACGCAGTCACTCCGCGGACCTCCTCACCGTCGACTCCAGCGATGACCGCAGGAAAACGGAAAGGCGAGAGCGGGGGTGAGACTGGTTTCAAGGCCAGACTAAAAAAATCGCGTGGGAAAAGTTAAGCACAGGGCAGCCGGATGATTAGCCTTGTAGGGGTGTCCCTCCGTTGGGCGCCCCCCGTCGTTCCCAAATACTTTGTTCCCATCGATGGGGCGGCCACGGAGTGCCGCCCCTGCAACCCTACTGTAGCGGCCAGAACATCGGCACCAGCCAGATCACGATCGCGAACACCGCAAGCGTAAGTATCGATCCCACCTTCACGAAGTCGAGAAATCGATACCGTCCCGGCGTATAGATAAGTACGCAAGCCGGCTCGAGCGGAGTAAGGAATGAACAAGACGCCGCGTAGGTAATCGTGACCGCAAAAGTCCGCGGGTTGAGTCCCAAAAGCAGCGCAGTCTTAACCGCAATCGGCAACATCACGAGAGCGGCAGCCTGATTCGACATCGGCTGCGTCAGAGCAACGGTCATCAGGAAAAACCCTGACAGCACAGCGAGTGGGCCATAATGCCCGGTGGCCCTCACAATCAGGTCGGCGAGGTACTGGTCGGCGTGAGTTCCTTCCATTGCCGTACCAAAACTCATCATGCAGGCGATCAGCACAATCAACCGCCATTCGATCATCTCGTAAATTTCCCGTGGACGTACCGCCCGGCTCGCCAACAAAACCATCACGCCGCAGAGGACCGCAACCGGAAGAGGCACCACGTGTGTGACCGAAAGCACCAGGAACACTCCGAAGGCGACGAGCGCCCAGGGTTTTTTCTCCGGTCGTACCTGGCGCTCTGAGATTTCCTCGAGCAAGAGAATTTGCGTGTCAGCCGCCAGTTGCTCCACGTGTTCGCGCCGGCCTTGCAACAGCAACACATCTCCAAAACGTAATCTGACCTTACTCATCTTCGAAAGCAGATTTATCCCATGACGATTAATTGCCAGCACGATCAACTGGTAACGTTGCAGAAACTTGAGACGTTTCAGGTTCCGCCCAGTGAAGTCTGAACCGCGCGGGATCATCGCTTCAAACAGTTCGACTTTTGTGTCTTCGCTCTCCAGAAGAGTGTCGCTAAGTTCGAAGTCAGCCTTGATCTCGATGCCGGCCTCGCCCTTCACGCGCAGGATGTCGTCCACTCGACCCTGCACGAGCAGCAGGTCCCCGTCCTTAATTTCGGCATCAGGGTTCGGCGCTATTCGATCGCGTTTTGCGCCGCGCAGTATTCCTACTACAGTCAGGTCGAGCTTGTCGCTGAGCGGCGCTTCGGCAAGACGCTTACCGATCAAACGCGAGCCCTCGAGCACCAACACTTCTGACATGTACTGTCTGACATGGTATTGCTCGGTAAGCGAATCCGAGCCTTCTCGCTTGGGTAAGAGTCGAAGTCCCACGATGAGCATATAGAGCATACCCACCGCGACGATGGCCACGCCGACGCGGGTCAGCTCAAACATCGAATAAGGTTCCAGGCCATATCGCGTCATGGCGCCGCTGACCGCGAGGTTGGTCGACGTGCCGATGAGGGTGCAGGTGCCGCCGAGTATCGCGCCGAACGCGAGCGGCATCAGTAGTTTTGAAGTATGGATATTCTTGCGAGCGGCAATCCCAAGTACGACCGGAAGAAAGATCGCCGTGGTGGTTGTGTTCTTCATAAACGCCGCACAGAGGGCTGCCACCATCATGATCATCGCGGCCATGCGGAATTCACTATTGCCGGCAATTCCCTGAAGCCGCCGCCCGACCGAATCGATCACTCCCGTCTTCGCCAGCCCGCCAGTAAGTACAAACAGCCCCGCGATCGTGATGACGATGTCGTTGCCAAACCCGGCAAAAGCAGCGCTCGCCGTAAGCGTGCCGGTGACCACCAACAACAGCACGAGAATCAACGCCACGATATCGATCGGAATCCGCTCGGTCGCAAATAGAACGAGCGCGATCAACAGGAGAGTGAGGACGATGGCGATCTGAGTAGTCATAGGGGAGTGAACCTGCTGACGTTCTTACGAGTCCGAAGTGTTACGGGTGCAGCATGTCATTACTGTCACTAGAACTTCAAGACTTGATTGCCAGCGCTTGAGTTGTTTGCCCCAACCTTGAGTTGATCGCGGCACCTTGAATTGATTGTCGCATCCTGGGTTTGACGAACCATTGTCCTTTTACGCTGAAAGCGTTCGCTAATTCCAGCCCAGGGTTTGCCTTGAAACCCTGGGTTAAGGAATGTCTGGAAAAGATTAGTCGCAACCCTGAAGGGGTTGCGACGCCGTTCGCGATTACCCGAGCTTCGACGCGACCCTTTCAGGGTAGCGTCTTCCCAAAGCATCTAGTGATCCCAGGGTTGCCAAAGCGCAACCCCGGGCTGGAATTGGCGAACGCTTTCAGCGTAAATAAAAATTACTTGAGAACCTGTCGTTCCCGCAGCCAGTTGATAATGTCGGGCCAGAGGTCCAACTCCTTGCCTGTCTCGTAGTCCTCGAGATTATGGTTTCCGTTAGGGTAAACCTTAACGGTAAAAGGTGCGCCTCGGCGTTGAAGCTCTCTTAAGGTCATCGCACTGCGCCGCGCTGGTATGTCGATGTCTCGTTCACCAAACAGCCACAACGTGTGCATCGTTGAGCGAGCCAGCACAGATAATGGTTCATAGCCCGCCAGGCCGTTATAACTATTCAGTCTTTGTTCGATCTCATCAGCGCTCAGCCCTGCGCCCGCGCGTTGTCCCTCGCCGGTGAGAGAGCTGTAATACATCTCGATACCATATGAAGTTGCAGGCCCAGACAGAATCACGCTGAAGGGAATATCTTTCCGGACATCGGCGGCAAGCGGAATGATCCAACCAGCCTGGCTGCCTCCAAACAAGCCGACTCTTTTGGGATCAACGAGTGGGTGCTTCTTTAGCACTTCCAGGCAGGCCAGCACATCGTCTGCATTCCCGCGCAATTGTTGTTCGCTCGTTTCGGTCCTGACTTCTTCAAAGCGTCCGGTTGATTCTCCTACTCCGGGTTTATCGTAAGTGAGCACGACCATCTCTTCGGGAACCAGATTGCGCCAGACAATGCGTGAGTCCTGAGCACTCCTGGGTCCCGAACCGTGCACAGTTACGATTGCCGGAAAAGGGCCAGAGCCCCAACGCGGAAGTGAGATCGTAGCGGCCAGCTCCGCGCCACGCGACGGTATCCTTACCTGTTCATGACGAATCCGGTGAACTCCCGTGATGCGAAGCGCGAGTGCAACCGCGAGAATCAACAGCAGAACGAACATGATCGCAATCGCCTTGACAGCGATCGCGTTTCTTCTCCGTGACCGTAGGGTCATCGTTTACCTTTGGCTGCGTTCATTCATCTCTCGCGTTTAGATGTGTAGCTGGAACCATGTGGCCCCATTGACCGACCATCTCTCGGCGTTGTCGCTTTTGCCCCAGAGGGGCGAGATGTTTATAGCCGGGCGTTCTTTCTCTTTACCTCAAGCTCCGTAGGAGCGCAATTGCTCTGCATAGGTCGTGAGGTCGCTGCCGGGTTTCGCTCCTAACGAAGCGAGATCTTTGGGGAGCGCGCAGCTATAAACATTTCGCTCCTCTGGAGCGAAAGCAGGTTCAACTGTATGTAAGCGCTTTGATCGCGGCAGCGAATGAACAACGCGGGACGCAGACCACAAGTGAAAGAAATCTCCCGTCCATGTGTGCTTCCGACGCAATCCTTGATGAAGGTACCGCTATTCGAAATATCGCGTTATCTCAGATCGTGACATTCCTTTTCTGACTGAACCAGCTTTTTTGTGATGTCGCACTGGACCACTTCGTGAGTGAAGTTGCGCCGCAGTGTGTTGCAACAGAGAGGATCGATCTCAAAACTCTGCTGCAATGTCAGACCACCCGCTTGAAGACCGATGTCCATGAGTCCAGCGCCAGAGAAGTAGGTGTTAGCGAGTATTGGGAACATTGAGAACGCTCGATGTGCCATTAGGTGGCACTCAGCAGTACCAAATTTGGAAATTAGAGGCCAGTGAGTTAGCAATCTACCCAGGCAGGAATAAGGAGGCAAGTCCAATGACGCTCAAACTGATTAAGCTTGTTAGAAAGCGTTTTTGCATGACAGATTAGTTTGGGCAAGAAGAGCGCCTAAATAGTTTGGAAACCAATTTCCTTAAGATAATTAAACGTTGGGTTGTAGAACTCAGGCTTACGCGTTGGATCATCAACATCCCCAGGTGGTACGACTATAACCATTCCTTGTCGCGCGCGAGTTAGTAGAACTCGGTAAGCGTTCTTTTGATAGATTCTCCGCTCGGCCTTGTTAATATTGTTCCACCGATCTCCGACAAACGATTTCTGCTCCCAGCCTTGTGGCGTGTATCGGAAATCACCGTCCCATGTTACGCAAGCCCAATCCAGCTCCAGTCCTTAAACGTCGAATTCTGTAGCAACGTCTTCGAGGTAATAGGATGAACGCACGTCTTCAGGTCCATCGAGAAACCAGTGAATAGGCTGCATCGGAGATCTGACGTTGATCGCATACGGCTTTAGTCTTTCGGCCTGAGAAGAAACGACAATTCCGTAGCGTTCGGTTCCACGTGCCTGCTCTCTTAGCCAACGCTTTGCTTTTCCAAGATCGCGCGTAAGCACAATCGGATATTTTGCCGACACCTGGGCTAGAGTCTTTCGCGCTTCATGTTTCTCGAGGTCAAGAAGTTGCTTCACAAGCAGAGAAACATGTTCAGCACGGAATGAACGCATTGAGACAGCGAGGTGTAGCTCATCTTTGAGGGTCACGTGCGAGTGGGTTCGCAATAAATCTAATGCATGTCCGGCCGAGTATTCAGTGTCGGATAGCCGGGATGATATGTAGACGTGCCAATCCGGAAAGGAGCGGTTCAGGGCTTCGACCCACTCGCTAATTCCAGCTTCGCCCGTGTTGATCTCCTGACCGCCCCCAACCAAACAAACTACAAGAGCCCAATCGGGATGCCGATCAAGACACGAAATTAAGAACTCCGGTTCAGATTGATGGAAGTTAGGGTTAGCCTTTTTTCGCCGCATGAAGCTTGCTGTTTGCTCCAAGTTCCACGCGCGTTGTGCCTCGTCAAAAAGTGCTACGTGCTCGACGGGCGGACCTTCATCAACGATGCATTCATCACGAAAGTGGTGAACATTTTGAATAAATGCCTTCACCTCGCTCATCGCCGCGCCTTTCATCACTTTCTTTCCGGCTTCTTTGGCACGACGCACCCGGTCTCGCGCGAGAGCCTCGCGCAAAATATCGACAAGTGGCTTATTGCCTGAGAGGAAAACGCTATAAAGCTCATCAGATTCGTCGCGCCGTTGCGTCGCTATATTTAAACCCACCAGTGTCTTGCCAGCGCCTGGAACACCCGTTACGAAGCACACAGCTTTGAAAGAATTGGCGCGCGCCGATTCAATGATTCCTGATATTGCGGCTGAAGTTACGCCGAGATTAATCGCGGCAGCGTCATTACGGGAAATCTCTTCGACTGAGTGACTGTTGTAAAGAGCCATCGCAGCTTCAATGATTGTTGGTGTTGGAGAATACCTTCCGCTTTCCCAGAGGCTAGGGTCAATGGCACCGCCATTAGCAAACTCCAGCAACCTTCGCAAAGTGTCGGGCAACGTTTCAACGTTGCAGCGAATGGGTGCCAAGACCTTGTCGTTGTGTACGGTCGAGGTAATAGTAGTGAGGGGCGTTGACGAGTTAGTGGCAATGACAATTGGTGCGATAAATAACTCGCGGCTGGTTTCGTGGAAGTTCTTCAAGTCGAGTGCGTAGTCGTAAGCCTGATTCAGAGCGTACGAGGTAAAATCCTTTTCGCCAATTTTAAACTCCAAAACGAAAAGAACGGGGCCAATTAGAAGGACAGCATCTATACGTTTGCCCATGCGCGGAATCGAGTATTCGAAATACACCATTCCAGCAATATTGGTGAGAAGGGTTTTTAGGATATTGATCTCTTCAAGCCATGCATCTCTTTGAGTTTGCTCGATTGCGAAGCCACTGTTTCTCGCAAGAGCGCCTAGGATTTCGTTCGTAGATGCGCCAATGAAGTTGGAGATCGAAGCGGAGTAGTAGTCTCTTTTCATAGTTAGGTGAACCTTGAGGGTAGCTCAACGCGATTGCTTGAAAGTGGTGGATGGTAAACCGAATAGGCCTCGTTTGCGAAGCGTCACCAATGTGGGCTCTGATGCCTGATGTGCGATGGTGGCTTTGCCCAACCAACTGGCGTCCGTAGGGCGCCCGCTTATCTGTCGCCAGCTTCGCAGGCTTGGTCACGTTCATGGGCGGGGTCCCCATGCTCCGCTTCGCTGCGCATGGGGCTAGTGGTCTGACCGACTGCTTCGCAGCCTCGGTATGGAGCGTAACCTGTCATCGCTTTGTCGTGGGCGAGCTGTCGCCGCACTCCTTCGCACGTGCAGCTGCGTTTCAGGAGTTTGAATACTCACGGACTGCTGCGACAGGTCGCAGATGACCAAGGCGCTGAGGTCAGCGCACTCCAAAAAATTCCCCCAGCATTGCCGCTTCGCCGAACACGACGACGCGGCCTTCAGCCTAGCCGCGCAACCCAGCAACCCGGGCTGAACTACATAACCGCCTCGCGCTACAAATTTAAAAAGACTTCTTAAGAGCTTCCTTTAATCTGTCGCCGAGGATTCGGTGAGCTCTATTAACTTGTTAAGTTCGATGGTCAATACCCGCACGCTTTGCGACAAGCTGAAGGAAGCTCTGATTAAGTTCATACGAGTAGTTGCCTTAGCCCGCGGAGCGGCCGACGGCATAAAGCCTGGGGTGAAGCGCAGCGAAACCCCAGGGGCCAGTGTTGAAACAGAAAGAGTCCGCGGAGCGGCCGACAGTCGAATCATCATGATTGGCGTTAGTAAATAAAACCGCAATCGGCCGCTCCGCGGGCTCCGAGGGTTTGGTGTGAACGATCCTGGGGTTTCGCTGCGCTTCACCCCAGGCTTTATGCCAACGGCCGCTCCGCGGACTAATGCAAAAGACCTGTGTTACTTGATCAGAGGCTCCTGAAGCATGTCGGACATGAGTGATAGTTTTCGAGTTCGCCCACCGCCTTACTAAGTGAAAACGATTATGGGCGCGGAAACGGCGTCTTAAAGAAAAGGATCAAGCCATGCAACTCAATTTAACCCGTAGCAAATCAACGAACTCGTTCGGTCGCAAACTGATCAGTGTGATGGGCTTTTCGCTGCTCGTCCTGTGTTTCTCTCAGGTACCTGCCCACGCGCAAAAGACGGAGCAGACGCGTCAGCTCACTATCGTCCAGGCCCTGGGGGCCGTGGGGATCGTGCCGGGCCAAACGCTAAGCTTCACGCTGACGAACCCCGAAGATAGCGGAGTCTCTTTTCGGGGCCATGTGAAGATTCTTGACGGGACCCGCCTGCTCTTCGAGACGCCCGAAGCTGAGATTGCACCGGGCGAGTCTCACTCCTTTGAGATAAACCGCTCCGACATCGGCCTCCCCGGCGACCCACGCACGGGACGCTTTCGGGCTGCCGGCAGGTTGTTGGGAATCAGGACTGCTTCCGTTGGGCGCGCCAAGGCAAGAATCGACAAGCTTCCGCTTTCCATCGAAATAGTTGATAACGACACAGGAAAGACGGTGGCGCTAACTAGGACCAGGGTATCGCTCGTGCCGATTGGGGGAGTGCCGGTGCCGGTTGACTAAGGCGCTGACGGGCTCACACGTAAAAACGCTGAAGGCGTTTGCTAATTCCAGCCCAGGGTTTGTTTTGCAACCCTGGGTGAAAAGGCGGTCCAAGAGATTCTCGCAACTCTGAAGGAGTTGCATAGTTGCCAAATCCATAGCCTGCCAAATCCGGACGCAACTCCTTCAGAGTTAGTCCATAAAAGGTGCTCGATTCCCAGGGTTGCCAAGCGCAACCCTGGGCTGGAATTAGCGAACGCTTTCAGCGTTGTTAGACAGACGCAGGTTTCTGCCAGACGATTGAGTAACGCCACAAGAGATGTTGTTTGATCTTTGCGCCGGGAAGTATGCGGGCGCAGTGTGCGTGCACGTCGCGCATCGTCGGGTACGAATCGTGAACTTCGTGTGCGGCCCAGGCGTCGCGTACTTCACGAGATGGAAAGAGGCGGCCATGACGTCGTAGTCTCAGAAAAGAGCTCACCGGAAGCGCGAGCAGGTTCAAGAGTGAGTCCGATAAACCGGCGACGAGTGAGTCCGATATGCGCGCGGGCTCAAACAGATCCAGCACTAACAACACTCCGCCGGGTTTCAATGCGTCCTTCATTTTCAAGAGCAAGTCCGCGTATGGCAGGTGATGCAGCGTCGCGATCGTGGCGATGCAATCGAAGCTCGCCAAAGGAAGAGGCAGGTCGCAAACATCTGCGATCTGGAACTCAATATTCGAAAACTGAGTAGAGCGCTCGCGGGCGATGCGAACCATCTCTGGCGACAGGTCAAGCGCGAGCACATGATCGGAGTGCTGGGCCAAACGTCTTGCAAACGCACCCTGGCCGCAGCCGATTTCCAGCGTGTTATGACAGTTTGATGGAAGATGCCGAAGAAGGAAGTCGTGATAATGCTCGTTGTGAAGCTCGCCTTCTGGTGAGGCGGCAGACGCGAGGGCTATGCGATCAAACTCCTGTTGAATGGTGGACATGGTAGTTAGGAGGCGACCTGTACTTTCTCAATGTCCGACATGCTTCAGGAAGCTCTGATCAAGTTGGCTTGAGAGCCCGCGGAGCGGCCGAGGGCATAAAGCCTGGGGTGGAGCGCAGCGAAACCCCAGGAGCGGTTATCGAAAATGGAAAGAGCCCGCGAAGCGGCCGACAGTCGTATCCTCTGATGGCATCTGTAAATTAAGCCGCTATCGGCCGCTCCGCGGGCTGCGCGAGGATTTTGTGAAACGATCCTGGGGTTTCGCTCGCAGAGCTCACTTCACCCCAGGCTCTACGCTATCGCCGCGCTCCGCGGGCTAAGGCAACTACGCATAGTGAACTTAATCAGAGCTTCCTTCAGCTTGTCGAGGTGATTAGGAACCTCAACGCGCGAAGTTACAAGGCACTCTCGTTTCTTTAGTGTGATGAATTCCGATTCTCCTAACCTGCGGCTGGGGCGTCTCCTTGGAGTGCGCCGCCACGCCACCGCAACGCGGATGCCGCGCCGGGGACCCCGGTTGTCGGCGCTTTGGCCTGCTGTGACCTGTCGCAGCACGTCGTGTTAAAGGCTTCTTGTCGCCATCGCGGACTTCCTGCAACGAGCGTGGCGCCAAGCCGCCACAGGCCAAAGCGCCGACAACCGGGGTCCCCGGCGCGGCATCCGCGTTGGGGTGGCGTGGCGGCGCACTCCAAGGAGACGCCCGCACTCGAGGGCTCTGCATGTCGGACATTTTATAATGCTCTGAATGGGTACGAGCGTCACTCCGTTTAGCGCATTCAGGGCCCATTTCTCCAATCGACCCGTATCTCCTCTCTAGCAATATTCTTGCAAAAACGTCACTAATTCATGGTCGAAGCCTCATGGGCCTAAGCATTCCAACAGTTCCGCATGGGTTGTGCCTAATCTCTTTCGCTCAATGATTTGAACGTCTGGGGCAGGCATGGGGGTTGCCCAATAATCAACTGACTAGAAATGAGTTGGTGATGAGTCAACCAGTATTCAAAACGAGAACGGTTATTTGGGGAGATTGAAACGTTGGAAAAAAACGGGTCTCTGGGATCGAGCAACGATGAGATCAACGCGCTCGCTTCGTAATGAAGACGTTGGTATCAGCTACCCAGACCGCATCATTTGAAAGGGAGTATTCATGAACAGAATTAAACTTTGGCCGCACCTGACGATTATTGCGGTAGTGGTGGCGTTGGTCGCTGGGTTAGCGACGACGTGGTATCTGAAGCATGAGGAGTCGGCTTCAGCCGAAGAGTTGCCTTATGCCGCGCGGATCCAAAAGGTGGATGGCGAGGTGGCGTTCAGCGACTCCCTCTCCAATTCCGAAGGGAAAAATAATGACGCCGACAACGATGCCAAGTGGATTGCCGCGTCGCCTAATCAGCCTTTCTCAGTCGGCGATCGGATCTACACACGCGACAACTCGCGTACGTCGTTAGCCTTCAGCGGACGAAATTTCGCCAGACTGGATCCCAATTCTTCGCTGGACGTCGTGAGTCTTTATGACGATCGCACCCAACTCGCGCTTCGCGACGGCTCGGCAATCTTCGAGGTCGGTCATCCGGGCGAGTTGTTTGAAGTGGCGACGCCGCATGGTGCGGTCGAGTTTGATGAGCCGGGACTCTACAACGTGGACTTCGATGATGACGGCAACGTGCTCGTATCAGTTTTGAGCGGCGTGGCCCAGGTGGTCGGCCTTGCGGGTTCCGGTCAAATCAACAAAGGTGAAATACTCACGCTCGTGGGCCAGACAGCAGCCGAGATGCTTCTATCGAAACTCGACGGCAACGATGCCGGTTATATGGTCGACGATTATTATCGCTACCAGTATCCAGACGCCTATGACGGTCGCTATGACAACAACTACGATGCTTATCTGAACGATCCTTATTATTACGATCCTTACCGGCGCAACCAGAGTTATCAGTACGTAAGTTCAATCATCCCCGGGGTAAACGATCTCGATTACTACGGCGACTGGCAGAACGTTGATGGCTACGGCCAGGCCTGGCGGCCGCGCGTCGATACGGGCTGGACGCCTTACAGCCAGGGTCAGTGGGTCAACGACTATCCGTATGGCATGACGTGGGTATCGAATGAGCCGTGGGGTTATGCGCCATACCACTATGGCCGCTGGGCCAACGTGGGAAACCAGTGGTACTGGGTACCCGAAGGAGTGAATAGCACTCCGTCGTACGCCCCGGCACTCGTGGCGTTTGTTCCGGTAGACAACAACGAGATCGGCTGGGTACCGCTCGCGCCGGGCGAACAGTATGTGCCGCGCTATTACGATGAAAACTGGCAGCCACATTACCTAACCCGTGCAGACACGGTGCCGGCGCAACTTGTAAACCTTGGCATACCGGGCGCAGTGACGGTTGTGCCTATTGACGCTTTCGGACGTGTGATCGATCCGCGTATGGTCAGGCGTATTGATCGGCAGAGGCTTGCCTCAGTGCGTCCTACCCTCGATCCCCTGACGTTGACGCCGTTACGAAATGCGGCCCTGAATTCTGCCTGGGGACGCGGCAAGATCGATCTGCCGCCGGGAATTGCGAAGAAACTTGAGGACCGTCGGGTCTTTGTAGGCGCCACACCCCGGACGCCGCGATTCAGAAAAGACCTGGCGAAGGCGCTGCGTTTTGAGTCGGTGCCTGACAAAGCGAAGAAGGAGAAATTCAAAGTCAGAGACGGGCGTGGTGACAGGCGCGACGACAATGATCGGGCGCGCGATGATCGCGGTCGAGAAATCCAACGGCTGAATCAGGAAGCGGATCGCGGAAACCGCGAAGCGCGTCAACAGGCGCGGCAGCTAGAACAGCAGCAGAGAGAACAGGAGCGGGCTTCCCGTGCCATTGAGCAACCGCGTGGTGAACGGGTTGGAAATCCGGAGCGTCGAGAGATGCGACGCAACGATCGGCAAGAGGAGCGGCGGCAGCAGAAGGTTGAGCGCAGAGGTGCGCAGCAGCCGCAAGGTGAGCGAGTAGGTAATCCCGCACGACAGCAGGTCGAGCGCCCTCGAGAGCAGAAGAGGGAGCCGAGGCAGGAGTTTAAAGGTCCGCCGCAGCGAGAGGATCGCGGGTCGAAAGGTGGAGGTGGCGGAAAAGGTAAAGGAAAAGGGAAACCGTAAAGCTGGTGAATGGTGAATGGTAAATGGTAAATGGTGAACGGAAATCGTAACCATTCACTTGCAACGGAACGTAAACTTGCTACGAAATTTTTGGAGTGCGGCGGCCCGGCGCCGCTTTGGTCGGCGGCGGCCTGGCGCCGCTTCGATGCATCAACATTCAACCAACGCAGGTCGAGTTATCTCAAGGTTGGACCAAAGCGCCGCCTTGCCGGCGCACTCAAAGAGGGCGCTCTTCGCAAGCCCGCCCGTTGCTTTCCTGCCACCTGCAGCCTGCCACCTCGCCTCCTGACCTACTGTCCCCAGGTCAGGTCAAACTCATATTCCGACGCACCGCCTCTAGAGTCACGAATGCGGATCACCGCAGTGTAATCGTTTTCGCGTGAAGGCTGTTGCTCAACGAAGATCTCGCCGCGTCCTCTTCGCTTAACGACGCTGACGCTCGTCCGACGCGGTGGTAAAGAGTTACTGAAATTCGTGACCGCATCGTAGTAAGGCGTACCGCCTATCGTTTCTACTTCCGCGCTGCCGCCCCTCACCCTGATTCGCACGTCGTCATCAACCGTGCCTCGCCAGGTCATCTGTCCACTCCCACCTCGCCCTGGTCCATCTGGCCGAGGAAACGGATTGTTATCGCCGGCATCGCCGGTACTCAACTCCCGCGCTATCCGAGAGATCAGACCCTCGATATTGTTTCCTCGCCTGTCGCGTAGTTCAGTGCGGTTAGCAGTGCGCCATGAGTTTTGCAAAAGCTGAAATGCCTCGCGCAAGTCCTGGTTGCGACGCCGATCGTTGACCATCCGATTAAAAAGTTGGGCGCCGCCGCTAAATTGATGGGCCGCCATGACGGCATCGACGCCTCCGCTGCGAAACGATCGCCCGTAGTCTGTATAGCCGAACTCGGCAAAACTCGTGGCTTCCGCTGCCAACTGCGTTGCCGACTGCCTCAACTGGTTTGATTGTGCAAACGATGCGCTACTGCACATCAGCAACGCGGCAACGATGACTAACATTCTTCTGGTAACCATGATCCCTCCTGTAATCTTTAGGTGGCTCTTCGCTGCGCAAGACGCAAGCTGAAGCTTGAACTCTGAACTACTTGTTTTTCCTTAAACTCTACCAATCTTCCTGTGCAATATATTTGAGAACGGACTTGATGGAAGCGACGGTATACGTGCCGTCTTCTTTCTCCACCGGAATGTGACGATAACGACCGAGTGACATTTTGTTGAGCGCGAAAGCAACCGACTCATTCTCGTGAAGCGTTTCGGGATTGGGACTCATCAGGTCCTTCACCGGTACGCCAAGCGGTGAGCTAAGATTCAAGTCGTTTGACTCTGCCTGCGCTTCATTTCTCGCCGCTGCGACTTCTACCAGCGTTTCGTCAACAAACTTTTCCTCCACTCGAATCTCTTCGATCGGGATGTCGCCGAAAGCTGTGGGTATTCCGTCGACCGGCATCATGGGCGCGGCCTCGTCATGTAAAGGGTTGGAACCGGCGCCCTCCCTAACGGTCGGGCTGCCCCGCTGCGGTCGTGGGTTGGCGGACATCCGACTGAGTACGTCGTGTTCGGTGAAGATGCCGACCAGCTTCCGGCCATCAAGAACGAGCGCGCACCCCGTGTTCAATTCCTTCATCCGCATGGCGACATCGATCGCCGGCGCATCGGGGGCCACGATGATGGGCGTCTCCTTTTGCAGCTCGCTCAATCGGTCTTCCATGACGTGTCGCGCCAGACCCTCAGCAGCTTCCGGGCTTGGGATATCAAGATTGCGAAAAGGTGAAAGACAATTCTCGCAACGGTCGATGCCGTCGATGTTTTCAGTGCCGCATGAAGGACAGATCATTGGTTGATTGCCATTGCCGATTGCCGATTGGGGGTTGGGTGTAGGGATTCTATAACTCCGACAGCATGATGCCAAGGCTGAACACTGCGCGGCTATAAAACTGAGCGCCCTAAAGATGAGCGAAAGTTTGCCGGCACAAGTTCGTTTGCTGATGCCCCAACGGGGCTACGGCTTACAGCCCAGGGTTGCCGCGCTTTGGCGGCTACCCTGGGAACTGAGAAGACAATGTCATCAACCGCAACGCGGTTGCGTCATTAAAGCCCTAGCGCAAACAGGCGCAACCGCTTTGCGGTTGAAGAATTGATGCGGTTTCTGCTTTCCCAGGGTAGCCGCCAAAGCGCGGCAACCCTGGGCTGTAAGCCGAAGCCCCGTTGGGGCAGAACTACCCAATCAGAGTTATCGATAGATCTTGTATCCGGCTACCCGACGCATCGAGAGCTTTCTAATTGTTGCGAATAGATTACTTTTAACGGGCGACAGTCCGGGTCTCAAATATCCGCTCGCATTAGTGATTCCTCAATGATTAACGCGAAAAGGGCGGGCACCGGTTTGCGCGTGGTGCAGCCGTCTCAAGCTCAAGAACTCACCTCAAGTTTTCCTCAAGGATTCCTCAAGCCTCGTCCCTAAAGTGATAACCAGGAAAAACCTTTCCGCACGAGAGAAGAGCAAACCGGGTGACTTCTAAATTCAAGCGCCTTAGACGCTAAGACAACGAGGAGAGCTTCAGTGAAAAAACATCATTTAAAAAGCATCGCACTTCTATTGTTGGTGACGCTGGCCGCGTTAATGATCTTTTCGCCGTTTCCAACCCGCAGCGCCGGCGGTGGCACTGGTATCGATCCACATCGGTCCGCCATACCTAACATTGACGTGAATGCGACCGCCGCGGGTTTGCGTACGGCTACGGCGGCCCAACTCTCCGCGATCGATCAGTTCAAGAGCGCCTACGGCAGCCAGGCGACTATTAGATGGAACGCCTTCGCCGGTTCGCCTGACATCATCAGGAATTTTCACACTGGCCCATCAAACGACACGCCCGAGAACGTTGCCCGTTCGTTCGTCGCGGCCAACTCAACTTTGTTTGGTGTTGATCCATCGTCGCTGGCGCTTGCGGATCAGAAGGAAGCGCTGGGTGGCTATCTCGTCAAATTCCAACAGACCGCGGGCGGTGTGAATGTGGTCAACGGCGGACTCGGCTTCCTGATGACCAGGAACAAAGAGATTCGCCTCGTCATGGGTTCCACCTACCGCAGTCCCAATGTGACTTCAGCTCCGTTGTTGACGGCCCAGGCGGCTACGGCCAGTGCGCAAGCCGACATCGTGCGTTATGCGGCGACACTGCCGAGTGGATTTGAACAGACAGTAAAGCCGGCGTTTGATGCACTGCAACAGGAAATAGCTCCCATACTGCGCGCGCCGAAGTTGAATGTTTATCCAACTGCCAACGGCTACAAGTTGGCCTGGAACGTCATTAGTTTTTCCCGAAATCCTCTCGGATTGTTCGTGACCCAGATCGACGCAAGCAACGGCAAGGTGCTGGCACGCGAAAACAAAGTGCTTTCGCAGAACCCGCTGCCTTACACGGCAGACATTTATCCAAATCATCCAGAGCTCGCCAATCCTGATACCGGTGAACTCAAGCTCGAGGGCGGCCAGCCCGCGGGTTTGTTACGTGTGCAACTTCGCGCATACAACGAAGGCACTAACGCGACTGGTGTAACCGGCACTCTTACTGGTCCACACGCCCTTGTTAAGAACGTCCTTGCAACTCAGCAGCCTTTCCCCCAGGCCGCTTTGGGCACCTGGCACTTCCGACAGAACAACGCACCGCTCGAAGCTCAGCCCAATGAAGCGGACGATCTGGCTGAGCCGTCCGAACACATCGACGATGTCAACATCTTCTTCTTCATCAACTATCTCGTCGAATACATGATGGATCTCCATCGCCGCGGCGACACTGTGCACAACCGACTGGGTCAGGGCGACTTTCCCGACAACTTCCCAAATAGCGACAAACCACTCGTGGGTCTGCCGCACTTTCCAAGTGACGGTGGCGCGGCCTTAGGTGGTCCACTCGACACGACGAGTCCCGACGCAGCTTTGCGATCGATGCTCGGGCTCGACAACGCATTCTCCGTTTCAGCCAGTGAAACAATTGATACCCCTGCTGGCCCACAAACTGTAATCGTCAACCCAACGGTTTATGGTCACGGCTATCTTTTCAATGACCTTGGGAAAGACGGCGCGGTCGTTTACCACGAAGGCACACACTCGATCTCATCGCCCATAGCCGGTCTCGAAGGTTCGGAAGGCGGCGCGCTTAATGAAGCACAGGCAGACCTCTGGGCTTATACGATCACTGGCGGGGAAGCTATCGGAGAGTATGTGGTCCAGGGTTCGAGAGCTCGGCAGGCCGTGCGCGAAGGCCGGTTGTTTGCAAGTGATACCGGTGGCGACCCGAATCGTTTGGCGTGGATTCGTTCGGCACACAGCACCTTGAAGTATTCACAACTCGGGACGCGGGGCGGAAACGCATTTGAGTCTCATCGGGACGGCGAAATCTACGTTTCAACTATGTTCGACCTTCGCCATCTCATGATTACCGCCGAGCCGCAGTTGAGCTTTTTCCGCCCGTCGTTTGTGGACGGCTCACCAACCAAACCTATCTCGCTGGGCCAGGAGTCGTGGGAACGGCTGCATTTGGCCTCAATTTATCTGCTCGGACTAACTTCGCCGGATACGTTTATCAAGTTCCGCGATGCGGTGATCGAAGCAGACCGAGTTCTCTATTCCACCGATCCATCAGATCTGAACGCGCCCGGACAGCACGAAGCATTGATTTGGCAGGTGTTTGCTTCTCACGAGATGGGCATTAATGCCGACGCTGTTATCGGCGGACGGCAAACGATTTCAACTCGAGTGCCGCAATTCGCGGCAGATCAGGGACACACGAGCGCGCCGCAGGGCGTAACCGTCGAGCCGGCTTCCTCGAAAACGTTGCGCGTTTCATGGCAGCCGACAGCGGGGGCCTTTGCGTATGAGGTTTTCAAACGCAGGTCAGGCACCGAAGGTCAACGTCAGTTTGCCGGAGCGCCTGAGCACCCTTATTTCGATGGGGATAGCTCAACGACCGGCTGGAGTCACGTATCTTACGTAACCGCAGGTTCGACCAGCTATGTAGACACGGGTGTGATTGCCGAATTCTTTGGCCCAGCTGGTCTGAAGTCCGTATCGAACGGTGAAGGGTTTAATGAAATGTTAGGGACGGAATACGCCGTCCGTGCATTGTCTGTGAATCCAAATCGCCAGGTTGGAGTTTCCGACCTGAGTGCCGGGACCACGGTTAACTCAAACATTCAGGATGTGACGTCAGTCATTAAGGCCAGCATCTCCAATCCAACCATTGGCGGCGGAGTATTCGAGTTTGACCAGACGCTGCGAAATGATGGTGTGTCATCATCAGTGGATGGGGCCGCTTATTCACCAATCAATTTCAGGATTGTAAGTATCTCAGATCCTACCGTGAAGGTGATTAATGCCGACAACGGCGGCGACGGCCAATCGAATCCCGCGTCGTTTATCTACAACCAATCGCTCGCGAGTGGAACAACTTCGAGTCCGCGTCGGCTGAGATTCAGTAACCCGCAGTCGCGGATGTTCACGTTCAGCGCGGTGATCACTGCACGTGTCCGGACCGCTGCGGTTGCGGCCAATGGCAGTCAGCCTGGCGACGGCACCGGACTGTCGACTTCCGCTCAGCGGTCTACGAGCACCGATGTGCTCACGGGAACTGTAGTCGTCGGATCGGGCGGCGTGGCCCTGGTAAATGGTGTCGACTACCTCGACCTTCCTTTTGTTGCCAAAGCGAATTCTTTTGGCGTCGATGGAGCTATGGAAGTCTCACCGGTTCAGACTAATACATTGCCGGATCTCGACCTGGAGCTGCGCGACGCGCAAGGAAACGTACTCTCGTCATCGGCTAACTTTGGTCCTCGGGAATGGGTCAGCGCCATGATTACGCCAGGCGAGACTTACGTCTATCGCGTGATTGGCTTCGTAAATGGGCCGACGCAGGTAAGCATCACCAGCAAACAATTTTTCCCGGTCGGGATGGGGCCAGGGGACGGAGGCGGCAGCGGCGGCGCAAGTACGCCGCTTTTGCCGACGATTCAGGGTTCTACTGCTCTGCGTGTATTAAGGTTCACAGTTAACCCGCTCACTAAGACAGTAAGCATTAAGCTGTAAACAACTATGGGCCAGGCAGACCCGCGATGATGTCCGGCATGCTTCAGCTTGTTGGCCCCCGGACGTTGGTGCCAAACGGGCGTACTCAGTGCTCTGAGGACGTCTCCTTGGAGTGCGCCGCCTTGTCAACGCTTTGGCCCAGACTTAGCCAAGAGACGATGAAATTCTCGCTTTCTGTCGGGCCACGAAGCGGCGCCAGGCCGCCGCAGGCGGCCGTCGGGCGCCAGGCCGCCGCAGGTTAAAGCGCCGACAAGGCGGCGCACTCCAAGGAGACGCCCTTGCTTCGCATTGAGCAGAACCGCCGCACTCGGTTTTTACGCGCGCATTTGGAAGGATGTGATGAGCGGGATGCTGACGTCACCTACGAAGCTCGACTTCAGAAAGGTCGCTGCGCCGACGTTGATCGTCTGGGGCGACAAGGAAACCGTCTTTCCCGATCGAGCGGATCAGGAGGCGCTGAGGAAAGGAATTCCGAATGCGGTGTTGAAGGTTTATGAGGGAACCGGACATTGCCCGAATTGGGAACAGCCGGAACGGTTCGTGAGGGACTTGGAAGCATTCCTGAAGAAATAGGTGTCGGGTGTCGGCTAGATTAGGGCGGGGTTCTGATATCTCTCCGGTCAAGTAACGTGCGTAAGAGCGGGTCACGCTCTTCCCGACACCCGACACCCGACACCCGACACCCCGGCGTTAGGGTGTCGTCTTCGTAGGGGCAGCAGTGCCATCCTTCTGGGCCTTCAGCTTCGCAGCGGCGCGCTCGTAGTTCGTTTGAAACAGAGCCGCATTGGGTTCGTTTCTCTGCTTCCCAATCTGGGCCGCCTTCTCATACATCGGAACTGCCAAGTCGAGTTTCCCGGCACGCTCGTATGCTTCTCCGAGACTGTCGTAGGGATTGGCCGACTCAGGATACCGCTCGACCTGTATCTTCAACACAGCAATCGCCTGGTCAACCTGATCTGCAAACAAGTGTTGATAGCCAATCTGGTTAACAACCTGTTCCGGCACAGTCAGCGTGTAATGAAATTTCTTTGAAAGCCTGGCGTAGTGCTCATCAGCTTCTTTCAGACCGCCGGCGAAGGCTCCCGAGTTTGGATCGCGCGGTATCTGCCAGCCGTTAAAAATCTTGCGCAGCGCGAAGTAATGAGTACGCAACACCACCGTGCCGTGGTCCTCGTCCGGCATCTCTGCGGCTTCCCACTCAAAACCCGCTACCTGGTTTTTGGTGAGTAACTGTTTCATCTGATGAAAGGCATCTTCGAGGTCACCAGGTTCGTTCGCTATCGTCATAAAGAGCGTCGCATTGAATTCCTTTCGATTCTTGAAGAAGTCTTCCGCGCGTTTGATGGCAACCTGGTTGTCCCAATTCAGAGCCGGACTCGCTGCGATGTAGGATTGAAACAGGTCAGGCTTCGTCAACATCGCATGGACCGCAAACAGCCCACCGAGCGAATGTCCGGCCAGGATGCGATACGGAGTTACGCGATACCGCTTGCCAATCTCGGGAATCAACTCGGTCTCGATGAACTTGAGGAAGTTGTCGGCGCCGCCCGCGGTAGGGAGATCCTGCGCGCCAGTGGCGCCTGTGTTCTTAGGCTTGGTTGGGCTCAGATCTCGCGTGCGATCTGTGTTGGGTATGCCGACAACGATCGCTTCCGACATTCGTCCATTTCGCGCCAGAAATTCAATTGAGCCAGCGGTGTGCGTCATATGCGCGTCGCCGTCGGTCATATATAGAACCGGATAATTAATTTTGTTCGCGTCGTACCCAACTGGTGTGCGAACGAGAATTCGACGGTCCTCACCAAGCACGGCGGATTTGAGCGTGAAGGTTGTGAACGATGGTCCCTGCGCCGGCGGCGGTGCCGGCTGGGCCGCACCAGAGATCGAGCAAATCACAAGGAAAGAAGTTAGGGCCGCAAGCTGAATTAGTTTGGCCGGATGTGACGAGATTCGATGGAGACCCGGAAGAGCAGTTCTCATTTCTTTACTCCTATGTAGGCGGTGGACTTATTGAAGAACGGGGAAACTGGTTTCTTGAAAGCGTCTTTCTATCATCAAAACGAAAGAAAAAAAAGCTGAGCGCTACCTGAAATCTGGACTCTCCAGGATTATGGAAGAATTCCAATTTTTCGTTGCGACGATATGAGTCAGCAAACAGCCAACAGCAAACAGCAAACAGCAATTAGCATCACCAGTCAGCCAGGATACAACGAACAGCCGAACCCACTTCCATGGCCGCCGGCTGATTGCTGTTTGCTGATTGCTTCTCCGGCTAGTCCCAACTCTTAATGCTGGGCCAGAGAGAGGCGAGCGGTTGATTGAGGTTGCGGCATAGAAAAATGTCGAAATGTTCGTCGCGGCGTGAGTACGGATGGAATGTGCGGCCGGCGGATTCGACGGTCTGGAAGTGTTCGCGATCGCCCTCGCCGTCACTGCCCAGGACAATCACAATTGAGCCAGTGTAGTTGCGAGGGCCCCAGAGCCAGTAGCTCTGGTGATTACTGATTGCTTTCGGCAAGCCATACTTTGGGCCAAAGAAATCGATTGCGCCAGCCTGGCCGTAGCTGTTGGCGAAGATTGCAGTTTGGGCCCGCTCTTCCGGCGTGAGTTTGTGATAAACGTCGGCGACGGCGCGAGTCATCTCTTCCCAGCCAAATTCGTCTGCGAAGTGTTGCGGGAGTGGGCCAGTGTTTTGGTTCTCGGATTTGGGCGGTTCGAAGTTAAGAGCTGCTTGATATCGGATGTAAGTGTCTGGGGAGAGGATTGGGAGAGAGAAGGGGGCGAGCGCCGCGGCAGTTGCGATGAGCAGGGTGACGTATAAGGCCCGAAGAGCGTCGGGGAAGGGGAAGCGTAGCGAAGAGCGCGGGGGCATGCCCACCTTCCCGACCTCGAACTCATCCACAACGCCCCTTCGATTTGGGACTGTTAGTCGTTCGAGGGCGACGGCGCCGGCGGCGAACAGCATGGGATACGCGGGCGCGAGGTAATAGTTTTTGCCCTTCGTTACAATAAACGTCACAAGCATCACCAGGTAGGCCCACCCAAAGATTCGATAGCGGCGTCCTTCCTTACCAAAGAAAAGCCAGATGAGACCACCAACCCAAAGCGGGAACAGTAGCGGATTCATAATCAACGCCTGATCCGCGATGAAGGCGATGGGGCCACGCGCAACGTCGCGGCCACTCTCGCGAATGTTGCGCATCAACTCCAGGAACGGAAAGTCGTGTTTCACCAGCCACAGCAGATTCGGCAGAAAGATAATGAAGGCTGCCAGCGCTCCAAGCCAGATCCATTTACTCCGGAGGAATCGGCGATGCCCCGTTAGAACTAATCCCAACGTGATCCCTAACGCGAAGAAGACGACGGAATACTTTGTCTCGAGCCCGACGCCGGTGATGACGCCAAACCACAGCCAGTATTTCGCATCCTCTTTGTTGATTGCGCGCACAACGCACCAGACCGCGACCATCCAGATGAGCGGTTCAAACGCATTCATCGTCAGCCAGTGATGGAAAATGAGATAGATAGGAACTGCAATAACCGCGAGTGCGGCCAGCGCCTGCGCAAAACGTCCGCCACCCATCTCGCGAGTTATTTTCCCGGTCAGCCAGACTAAAGCTGCGCCGGCGACCGCCGGCAACAGGCGAAGGCCGAGAAGAGATTCACCAAAAACGCGGCGAGCCAGGAATGCAATTAAGGCGATGAGTGGAGGCTGATCGACGTAACCCCAATCGAGATGTTCAGCGCAAGCCAGGTAATAAAGCTCGTCGCGGAAGATGCCGTAACGGCTGGCGGTGAGTAGATGTAATAAAAGTTTTGCGGCCGCGAGGTATAGGACGATGGCGGAGCCGCTGGTCCATTTAGACTTGGCAAGCCTGACTGGATCGTTACTCATGAGCATCCGCAGCGGGCAAACAGCAGACGGCAAACAGCAGACAGCCAAGACCGCGCAGTAAACAGTTGTCGATTGGCTGATTGCTGTTTACTGTCTGCTGTTTACTCGTTCCCTACTCCACCACCCAGGTGTCGCCGCTGTTGATGAGTTTTTCCAGACTGCCTGGGCCGGACTTGGCAATCGCGGCGTCGATCTGATCGGTCATCATGTCTTCGTAGGTCAATCGCTCAACGGCGCGGAAGATACCAACCGGTTGTGGGAAGTCAGGCTGTTCCATGCGGGCCAACATAAACGCGACTGATGGGTCAGCCAGGTAAATGTCGTGGACCAGCAGATCGTTTTCAGTAATGCCATTCTCGCCGACGGTCACAACTTCCGGATGCGCGCCGTTCATGCGAATGCCTTTATTGCGGTCTTTGCCAAAGATCATCGGCTTGCCGTGTTCGAGATAGAGCACACGGTCATTGCGCACGCTGCGTTCGGCAAATGAATCAAAAGCGTGATCGTTGAAGATATTGCAGTTCTGGTAGACCTCGACGAACGACATGCCCTTGTGTTTCGCGGCTGCCTGGACCACCGTGCCCAGATGCTTCACATCGATGTCGATCGAACGGGCCACGAAGGTCGACTCGCTGGCGATAGCCAGTGAGAGTGGATTGATTGGATAGTCGATCGTGCCGAGCGGCGTCGACTTCGTCTTCTTGCCAAATTCCGAAGTCGGGCTGTACTGCCCTTTAGTCAACCCATAAATCCGGTTATTGAAAAGGATGTAATTCAGATCGAGATTGCGGCGGATGGCGTGCATAAAATGATTGCCGCCGATGGAGAGCGCGTCGCCGTCGCCGGTAATTACCCAAACGCTCAGATCCGGATTCGCGCACTTAATTCCTGTGGCCACTGCCGGCGCGCGTCCGTGAATCGAGTGGAAGCCGTAGGTGTTCATGTAATAGGGAAAACGCGACGAGCACCCGATGCCGGAAACAAAAACGATCTTTTCGCGCGGAATGCCGAGCTCGGGCATTACCTTCTGCACGTTGTTAAGGATGGCGTAGTCTCCGCAGCCGGGACACCAGCGCACTTCCTGATCGGAAACGAAGTCAGCCTTCTTCAACTCACCCGGGGGTGGCGCAATTCTGCCGGAGACTGCTGAGCCGAGTTCGCTGTCAGCCGATACCGCCTCAATGATTGGCTTGTTGCCGTTGCCGTTTCCACTATGACCGTTTCCCGTTGTGCTCATGAACGCTCCTTAAGAATATTACTCTGCAAAAATCTCCGCTACTGGAATTCGAAAACCCGGAATAACCTCACCGCCGTCGAGACTATCCTTCTCCGTTAGGATCATGATGTCCGTTAGCGATCGGTAAACAGTGATGGCGCGTAGTTTTGGACTTGCAACCCATAACAGTAGAGTGCGAGCTTTCATCCACTCTTCGACTTTTCCCTCGATCCGTCCCACCGTATCACCTGGACTAATGACCTCAACCGCAAGATCCGGGGCGCCGATCCAATAGCCTTTGACGGGTCCCGCTCGTTCTATTCGTTCACGTCTAACAAACGCAACGTCGGCCGCTCGGACGGTATCGGCGTTTTGTTCCAAGAGGAATCCCGTCTCCGCAGCATACACCTTCCCGAGATTGTTTCTCTTTACATATTCGTAAAGAGGACTGGCGATATTCATCGTTACCAGCCCGTGTTGATGACCAGGTGGAGAAGACACTTTAATCAACTCTCCTTTGATGAGTTCGTAGAGATAGCCGTCATCCGGCATCATCATCAGCTCATCAGCGGTCATGAGTTGCACTTCAGTGCTCATTACTTAGTTCCTAATCTCTCCGCGGGAAGGGTGTACCCGCATTTAACGTTCGTCTTCGGTAGTGCTTGCGTTCCTCACTGCGCTCTCCAGCTCAAGAAACTTTTCCCTGACGTAGGGGTCGAGTCGTTCTGCAAAATTTTCCGGTAAGTCGCGTATTTTTATTAACTCCTGCACGTCCGCTAGATCCTTCAACCTGTGTGGCGCACTTATCCCCGAGGCTAGTTTCAATTCTATTAGCTTCTCAAGTGTCACGACCTTGATGCCATTGATTTCGGTTGAAGCACCGGACGGTTCAGGAATAGCCACCGGCTTTGGCTTTCCGTCACCGGGATACTCCCCCGTTAGCATGATCTCAACCGTGATGCCCTCTGCGGTTGAGCGCAAGCGTTTTCTGGCGCCCGGAAACGCGGGAAGATAACCCAAGCCGATCAACTCATTATGAAACGCTGCCAACCCCTGGGGCGTGAGCACAAGATCAATGTCCTCTGTGAGTCGCACATACCCGTGCTCAAAAAGAGCAAGCGCGCCTATCACCATATAGTCAATTCCGTGTTCTTTTAGATCCCTGGTGATATTAGCCAGCGCAATGTTGAGTTTCCCCTGGCGCATAAAATAACGCGAAACTTCACCATAGCGATCGATTAACGACCTTCTCTGAAGTTCTTCGGTAGTATGAGATTCCATCGCAAAACGACCAATAATCCTATAAATACTCTTCTACCTTCTGCACGATCTCGCGAATCTGAAACGGGCGTCCTTTAACTTTCGAGAAAGCAACCGCGTCAACCAGATACTTCGCGCGGATCATTGTGCAAAGTTGGCCCAGGTTCATCTCCGGAACGATTACAGTCTCAAATCCCCCTAACACTTCGCCGAGGTTCTTCGGGAACGGGTTCAAGTGGCGCAGATGCGCGGCCGAGACGCTCTTGCCTTCGCTCTGAAGTTTCTCGACGGCCGTACTGATTGAGCCGTAGGTCGAGCCCCAGCCAAGCACCAGCACCTTGCCGGTCTTTTCACCAAAGACTTCGACGAGGGGTATGTCGTTCGCGGCGCGATCGATTTTCTCCTGCCGCAGTTTCACCATCAGGTGATGGTTCTCCGGATCGTAATTTACGTTGCCGGTTATGTGCTGTTTCTCAATGCCGCCGATGCGATGCTCCAGTCCGGGCGTTCCGGGAATAGCATACGGACGCGCTAACGTTTCCGGGTCACGCGAGTAAGGCATGAAGTTGGCTGGGTCGGTGGCGAAGGTGACATCGATCTTCGGCAGGTCGTCGATCGCGGGAATGGCCCACGGCTCCGCGCCGTTTGCCAGATAGCCGTCCGACAAATAGAAGACCGGACTCATGTATTTAAACGCCAGGCGCACCGCTTCAATCGCCATATGGAAACAGTCGGCCGGCGTTGAGGGCGCCAACACGATTGCCGGGCATTCGCCGTTTCTTCCCCAGACGGCCTGGAACAAATCGGCCTGTTCAGTCTTAGTGGGCAACCCTGTTGATGGACCACCACGTTGCACGTTGATTATTACGAGGGGCAACTCCGTCATCACTGCCAGCCCGATAGCTTCCTGTTTCAAAGCCACGCCCGGTCCCGACGTTCCCGTCAAACCAATTTGTCCGGCGAAGCTGGCGCCAATTGCCGCACAGACCGCGGCGATTTCATCCTCCGCCTGAAACGTTTTCACCCCGAAGCTCTTGTGGCGCGCGAGCTCGTGGAGAATGTCTGACGCCGGGGTGATCGGATACGAACCGTAAAACAGCGGGCGTCCTGCAAGTTGGGAGGCGGTGACGAACCCAATCGCGGTCGCTTCGTTACCGGTGATCTTTCGATACTTACCTGGCGCAATCTGCGCCTTCTTGATGGTGTAGTGTGTCGTGAATACTTCGGTTGTATCGGCGAAGTTGTATCCAGTTTTCAGAGCTATCTCGTTGGCCTTAGCGAGTTCAGGGTTCTTGCCAAACTTGGAAGTGATCCAGGCGAGCGTGTTTTCCATCGGCCGGTCGTAAAGCCAATAGAGCACGCCGAGCGCGAAGAAGTTTTTGCAGCGATCGATCTCTTTGCGCGAAAGCTCGACGTTGCCTTTGAGCGCATTCATGTTGAGCGTGGTCACCGGAAGCTTATGCACGCGATAGCCGGCAAGCGATCCGTCGTCGAGGGGATTTGAAGAGTAGTTGGCGTACTTTAGGTTCTCCGGCGTGAAGCCGTCGGTATTAATAATGAGCGTGCCGCCATCTTCGAGGTCGGAAAGATTGACCTTCAAGGCCGCCGGGTTCATGGCCACCAGAACATTTGGCTGATCGCCTGGCGTCTTGATGTCCTGGCTGGAAAAGTTCAACTGGAAACCGCTGACGCCAGGCAAGCTGCCCGCGGGAGCGCGTATCTCGGCGGGGAAGTCGGGCAGGGTTGAAATGTCGTTGCCGACCACCGCTGACGTGTTAGTGAACTGCGTGCCCGTCAACTGCATGCCGTCGCCGGAGTCGCCGGCGAAACGGATGGTGACGGTTTCGACTTCCTCGAGGTGCTTTTCAACCTGTTCGACAGGAGTTTCGATAACAGTGCTCATGATGTTTCCACGATCGTCCTTTTGGTTGTTAATTGCCGATTTCCAATTGCCAATTTAAGATGAGTGCGATTCCCAGCGCCATTTGGCAATTGGCAATTGGAAATCGGCAATGCTATTACCCGCCTTCTTCGGTATCCATAATCTGCTCGGAATTAGGAGGCAGGTTAATAGTGGTCTTTGGGTAGCTCTCCGCGAGATAGCGGATAATGTCAAAAACGGAAATCGAGCCCACCAGTTTGCCGTCCTTGACGAGCGGAATGTTTCGATGACCTTTCTCGTCCATCATCGAAACGGCTTCACCAATCGTGGCCTCGGGCGCTAGTGTCGCCACAACTGGCGACATCCAGTTGCTCACCGGATCGTTTATATCGATAGACTGGCCCACAATCCTGGTCAGCAGATCCCGCTCGGTAAAAATTCCCACCACGGATTGATCCTGTTCGCAAACAATCGCACACCCGCCCTCGTCCTGTTTCATTACTTCGATTGCCTGGTAAAGCGGCGTGGAAGGTTCGATGCAAACGTAGTCGTCCGTTTCCATCATGCTGACGCTGTCTTCCTTCGCTTTCCGCGTGGACATGGTTTTGGCCACGGCTACAGAAGGCTGTTGACTAGCTGCTGACTGGTCGCTGGGCATCGAATCAGTACTCCGAAACGAGGAGAATGATATGCGGGAGAACTTGATAAATCCGAAAAGAATTCTAACAGTAAAGGCGAGACGACTAAAGCGCGTAATCAATGATGAACCACTCTCGCGAGAGGTCTCTCCTTGGAGTGCGCCGCCTTGTCGGCGCTTTGGCCTAATCGTCAACACCTCGACCGTTGTAAGTTGTATGAACCGTAACGAAGCGGCGCCAGGCCGCCGCGGGCCAAAGCGCCGACAAGGCGGCGCACTCCAAGGAGGCGTCTCAGGCGCGGCTGGCATATAGGGCTTTGAGTTCTTTGTCGTATGGCGACATCTCGACGAGCTCGTCGATGATTCCGGGCAAGATGTTGAGCGTGTGATCGATCTCTGCTTCGGTGTTGTAGCGGCCAAGTGAAAACCGGATAGAACCCTGCGCTGCCGTGTACGGGACATTCATCGCTCGTAATGTTGGCGACGACTGTTTGGTGGTGGAATGACATGCCGAACCTGTGGAAACGCAGATGCCAGCCTTATCCAGGTGGACCAGAATATTCTCGCCTTCAACATATTCAAACGAGATGCTTGTCGTGTTTGGCAAACGTTTCGAACGGTTGTGTAGGCCATTGAGGCGAGCATTCGGGATCTCTTTGAGAATTGTGTCTTCAAGTTTGTCACGCAGACGTTGAATGTGATCGTGGCTGTCAAAACTCTTCGCCAACGCGCATGCGGCGCCAAGTCCAACGATATTTGGAACTGCCGAAGTACCGCCGCGTCGCCCGCGTTCCTGGCTGCCGCCGATGATGAATGGCGGCAACTTCACGCCGTTGCGAATGTATAGGGCGCCGATGCCCTGCGGCGCGTGCAGCTTGTGCCCTGACAACGCAAACAAATCGACTTCAAGATTCTTCAGATCAATCGGGATCTTGCCGACCGCCTGGACACCATCTACATGAAAGACCGCATCCGAATGTTCGCGAACGATTTTTCCAATTTCATCAATCGGAAACAGCACGCCGGTTTCATTGTTGGCGAGCATTACCGATACGAGCGCTGTATCTCGGCGCAGGGCTTTACGTAGATCGTCCAGGTTGAGTTCGCCGCCTTCGTTCACCTCGAGCCAGGTTACTTCACGACCGATTTCCGACAGATGCTCACAAAGGTTTCGAACGGCCTCGTGCTCAACTTTCGTGGTAATGATGTGATTACGGGTTGGGTTCTGTTCGAGGTAGCCACCGATGGCCCAGTTGTCTGACTCCGAGCCGCAGGAAGTGAAAACGACCTCGGCAGGATCGGCAGCGCCTATCAAATCCGCTACCTGTTCGCGCGCGTTTTCCACTGCGCCCTTGGTGCGTTGGCCCAGCGAGTGCGCCGAAGAAGGATTGCCGTAAACTTCGGTTAGATATGGTTTCATCGCGTCGTAAACTTCGGGCGCGATGCGCGTGGTGGCGTTGTTGTCCAGATAGATCATGATGAGGTAAATGGTAAATGGTGAATGGTAAATAGAGAAGCGTAGGTTACCATTGGCGGTTTCCCAATATGTACGCCCCTACAATCGCTGATGCTGGCTGTCTTTTACTTAGTAGCAATGACTTACTTCGGGGATCGGATTTGCCGATCCTTTTATCGCTTTAATTCAATTCAGCATCGAGTAGCTGCGGCATTTCTCGTTGGCCTGCTACTGAGCACTTGTATTACTTATCTCGGCTCACTGGCGTTCTCGAAAATTTCGCAGCCATTTATTGCGGGCAATCTGGTGTTCCTGGCAGTCTTTGCGGTCATTGTTTTTAAGCTTCCCCATCCGACTCCTGCCGCGTACCGGTCGCGACCACCAACGTCAGCAATCTGGGACTGGACCATTCTCGGCCTCCTGACCCTTTTCGCTGGTTGGTTAATTTTCACGACGCTGGGCTTCAAAGACGGCAGTTTTCAAATTCCTTTCAAAGCCTGGTCTGACTTTGGCGCTAACCTTTCGCTGACTCAGAGCTTTGCGCTCGGGCACAACTTTCCCACAGAGCATCCATTCTTTCCGGGCGAAATAATTCGTTACCACTTTCTCTTTTGGTTTCAAGCCGCGAACCTGGAGTTTCTCGGGCTCGATCCTGTTTGGGGTGTCAATGTTCTAAGCATCCTGTCGTTTGTCGCACTACTGATTCTGATCATGAGCTTTGCCGAGATGCTGTTTGACTCGGCAGCCGCAGGCCGCATTGCCGCGTTTCTCTTCTTTTTTTCTACGTCGCTCTCTTACATCCCGTTTCTGCGTTCGCAGCCGAGCCTTGGTGAAGCGTTGCATGCAATTTGGACACGGACCCAATTCGTTGCTTCGGGATATCCATTCCGCGGCGAAGACTGGGGGGTACTAACGGTCGATGTGTTCGCTAATCAACGGCACTTACTTAGCGCGGTGGGTCTTATGTTTGTGGTGTTGACCTTCCTGATCGATCGTTATAAGCCGGAGTTTGACAAGGGCGACTCTTTGGAGGGAGGCGGCCGGGCGCCGCTTTCGTCTGACCTAACGCCCCTTGACGAAGGACCTACAGAGGAAACTCCAGGCACAACTTCCGGCGAGAGTGGACCAAAGCGGCGCCTGGCCGCCGCACTCCAAAGAGGCGCCACACTCCAAAGCGCCGCCCCTTACGTGTTCTCGGGTCTTGTGATTGGGTGTCTGCCTTACTGGAACAGTGCGATCTTTGTAACCGCGATGATCATTCTGGTGGCTTTCTTTGTCCTGCTTCCCTGCCGCGCCTATTTGTCCACGCTGATAGTCACAGCCCTTCTGATAGGACTTCCACAAGTGATCCTTTTCAGGTTGGGAGCTGTGACGCCACCAGACCAATCACTTTTCCATTGGGGATACACGCTACAAAACCCGACCTTGATGACGCTGTTGAAATACTTAGTTTGGACCTTTGGCTTCAAGTGGTTACTGGTAATCATCTCCCTGGTTCTTCTTCCAAATTTTCATCGGCGTGTGTTTGTTGCCGTATCGAGTTTGCTTCCGGTAGTTTTTCTTTTTCAGCTAAGCACGGACGTCTTCAACAATCATAAGTTGCTGAATATGTGGAGCGTGTTTGCCGGTACCTACGCCGCCTATGCGCTGTGGCGTATCGCTGGTCTAAAAATCGTCAAGCTGAGAGTCGGCCCAGTCCTCGCTATTCTGCTGACAGCCTTCACCATTGCTGAGGGAGTGATCAATATCTTCCCGGTACGTAACGATTCCGTTTTGGTAATTCCGTATCAGAGGGATCGACTCACCGATTGGGTCTTGTTCAACACGGAGCCGACTGATGTGTTTCTGACGCAGACAGTACTCACGCATCCGATACTCTTCGCGGGCCGGAGAGTTTACCTGGGCTACACGTTGTTCGCCTGGACGGCAGGCTACAACGTTAGTGATCGAGAGAAGATTTACCGGCGGATGTTTGAAGAACGCGACGTAGTTGAGCTGGTTCGTTTATTGAACGAACACAAAATCGCCTACGTTGGGATTGACGACGGAGTGCGGAACAACCGGATGATCCAGGGCTTGAACGAAGTGGTATATCAACAGCACTTTCAAAAAGTGTTCGAACACCCAGGGCACTACGACAACATTGTGATCTATAAGGTTCCGAAGTAGGAGTTGTCTTCCAAGCGTTTAGGGGGCAGTAGCCCGACCGTTAGGGAGGGCGCACTTAAGGACGTCCCTACGCCCTCCCTAACGGTCGGGCTACTGCCCCGTTGCGATCGATAAGCTCGAATGTCGTTCCTACTGACTATCGAGGATGTCCTGAATCAACGGGTAGCACGAGCGGCAGCCCGCGCCGGCATTGCACGCACGTGTCACATCTTCTATTGTCGCCAGCGAACGCGAGCGAACCTCCTGCTCAATTACTCTTTCAGATACTCCAAAGCAGGTGCAGATTAGCGCTTCGTCTCCGCTCCATTCGTCTCTGATTGAATCGCTGTACTCCGTAATCGCGGCGAGCAGCGCCTGGCAAGCGAGCAAGGAACAATACTCTCTATCCGGTTGAACTGGCCCAATGTGTTCGTTGACGACGGCGGCCAGTTGGGCCAGAGACGCTGCTTCGCCAGTGGTCAGGCCTTTTACTTCCGATGTGAGGAAAGACGCGGCCGTTACCAAAACACTGCAGCCGGCTGCGCGAAACTTCGCATCGGAAATTCGCTGGGACGCGTCAACTTGCAAAGACAGTTTCATGGTGGCGCCGCATTCAAGCGACGCCGATCGGCCAATGTAATTTGGCTCGGCCGCGTCGCCGACATTGGCGGGACTGAAAAAGTTATCGCTCTGCGGTTTCGGAGTCATTTTTAGAGCTAACCACCCGCTTACGCAGGTGGTATCGGCAATGCACCCACCCGCTTACGCAGGTGGTACTGACAAGATGACTACTCGCTTACGCAGGTGGTACTGACGAGTAGCCCACGCGCTTGCGCGGGGGTGATCGGTTACTAAGTTATATGAAAACCTCGCTCCGCCCGTATGCCCATGCCCCAACGGGGCTACGTCAGCGAAGCCCAGGGTTGCCGCTTCGGCTACCCTGGGTCACAAACGTAATAGCAATTTTCAACCGCAACGCGGTTGCGGCATTCTCGTTCGGAGAAGCCCGAGAGCGGGCGCAACCGCGTTGCGGTAGAACGATTCAACGGATCTCTTACCCCAGGGTAGCCGAAGCGGCAACCCTGGGCTTTGCTGACGTAGCCCCGTTAGGGCATATGGACCCACCCGCTTACGCAGGTGGTACTGACAAGTCACCACACCCGCTTACGCAGGTGGTACTGATAAGTCACCACACCCGCTTACGCAGGTGGTACTGACAAGTCGCCAACTCGCTTACGCAGGTGGTACTGACAAGTCGCACACCCGGCTTACGCGAGTGACTAACCGTTACTCGCTATAGGCTACCCCACCCGCCGAGGCAGGTGGTACTGACAAGACGTCGGCGGTACACTCACCCGCATGTTCGAACAGTTTCTCCGCCGCAGCCTGGAGCTGGAGCACCTCGACAAAGGTGATTACAGCGCGGATGAATACGAGGGCTGCATCGTCGAACTTCAGCGAGTCAATCGCTGGCTGGGAGACGCGAGCGCGCTACGCAGTTCGTTGTTGGAAGAGATTGAGCAAGCCGGCCTCTCGACTTTTTCGGTTCTGGATGTCGGCGCTGGATCCGGTGAGCTGCTCAGAGTTATCAGCGACTGGGCGCGTCAAACAAAGCGAACGGCCCGCCTCACAGGCGTGGAACTTAACGCTCGCTCCGCCCGGGCCATCGTCGAAGAGTCGTTGGGCTTTGGTGGAATAACCGGAATCAGGGGTGATGCGTTTCGACTTCCATTTGCAGACGATGAGTTTGACTATGCAATCTGTTCGCTCTTTACGCATCATTTCAAGAACGATCAAGTGGTGGAGATCCTACGCGAATTAAGTCGCGTTGCCCGCCGGAAAATTTTTGTGATCGATCTGCACAGGCACCCAGTGGCGTATTACTTCTTCACGACGGTAGCGCGGATGTTCCTGCACAACCGGCTCATCAGGGAAGACGGTGCTCTCTCAATCCTTCGGAGTTTCACTCCCGGCGAGTTGGAAGAGCTCGGCAAACGAGCAGCGCTTAACAACATTCGTGTAACTCGCCGCTTTCCGTATCGGCTGGTTTTGGACGCTTTGCCTTGAACAACTTGGACGACTCTTCAAAAAGCTTTGATGTGATCATCGCCGGCGCGGGGCCCGGGGGCGCGAGCGCCGCTATACATCTGGCGATGAATCGCGCCCGCGTGTTGTTGGTCGAGTCGAAAAAGTTTCCCAGGGCAAAACTATGCGGTGAGTTTATATCTCCCGAGTGCATCGCCCATTTTGAACGTCTCGGCGTAAAAGACCAGATGTTTTCCGCCGGGGGCGCAGCAATTAGCAGGACGGTTTTCTACGCTCGCAAGGGACAGAACGTGGAAGTGCCCAGTGAATGGTTTGACTCCGGTGCCAACGCGCTTGGTCTCAGCCGGGCAGAGATGGACCACAAGCTTCTTGAACGTGCCCGCAGTGCCGGCGTCACCGTTCTCGAGGAGACACAGGCAACTGGTCTCATTCAAGAGCAAGGACTGGTGAGAGGTATCAAAGCAAGGCGGGGCCAATCGGTAAACGAATTCGAGGCGCCTTTATGTATTGATGCCACCGGTCGAACGCGGGCGCTGGGACGTTACCTCGATCAAACACTTCATCGAACAAAGAAGACGAGACATTTGCTGGTTGGATTTAAAGCTCATCTGGAGAATGCGCGAGTGGCTGAGGGGGCTTGCGAAATCTATAGCTACCCCCGTGGCTACGGCGGCTTAAGCAGCGTCGAAGGCGGTCGCAGCAATTTGTGTTTCATCGTCTCGGCTGAAGACGTGCGAGCCAACGGCTCCGATCCGGACCGAGTAATGCGGGAAGTGGTGATGAAGAATTCAAGAGCAGCGGCAACGCTCGCGCAAGCTCGCAGTTGCACGCCGTGGTTGAGTGTATCGCTGGAAGGTTTCGGCAGACGCACTCCGGCGCCGGCTCCCGGTTTGTTGACCATTGGGGATGCAGCTTCTTTTATAGATCCATTTACTGGCAGTGGTATGTTGATGGCGCTGGAGAGCGGCGAAGTCGTCGCTCAAATAATAAGCCGCCACCTGACGTCACTCGACAGACCTCAAGCAACAACATCGATATCGCGAGAATATGAAGCTGAGTACTCTAAGAGATTTCATGCACGCTTGCGTGTCGCGGGTCTTCTGCGTCGCGCGGCTTTTGTGCCACTCCTGCCCGAAGCCGTAATCTTTCTCTGCGGCGTCAGCACCCATTTCCGGCGCAGGGTTGCGCGGGCCACGCGACAGTCTTAAGTCAGTACCACCTGCGTTAGCGGGTGGGATGACTTAACGCCAACTACCCACCCGCTTACGCAGGTGGTACTGACAAGATAGACTCCTCCGTTTGATAACGTCGCGGGTTTAAACGCTTGCCAGTCGGGCGCTTTTGGAGTAAAAATGCCTCGCGTTCTTATCTGAGTGCTCCCCGGCGCCTTTCTCAAAAGGTCGTATTTCGGCCGACTCGCTCCTCGGGTTTGCCGTGGACAATCGGAAATTTGTTGTATTCACCAAACTGAGAAAGCGTGTCTGTTAATTTTCAATTAATAGTAAGCTAGCCCACCGAGTCTCAAAGTTAACTAAGGAGATTAAGATCATGTTTGCGTTTACTACGCAGTGGCTACACCATTCGCTCCGTTTGACAGGGTTCTTGATCGCTATAGCAGTTTGTGGACTTCTCGGGTCTAGCGTCGCTTTAGGTCAGGCGCAAGCCAATGCCGCCGACGTGCAGGGTTACGTAAGGGACGCGCAGGGCGCAGCAGTCGTCGGCGCTAGTGTGACGGCGCGTAATCCCGCGACGAACACTACCAAGAACACTACCAGCAACGATGAGGGTTACTACCAGATAACAGCTCTTCCTCCTGGGGACTACGAATTAACGGTTGAGGCTCCAAACTTTAAGAAATCCGTGCTGCCAACCGTGACGCTGACTGTGGGACAGCGAGCTGACCTGGACTTGACGCTCGAAGTTGGTCAGGTGAGCGAAGTAGTGACTGTGTCCGGCGCTACGGCTGAGATCGTTGAAACGTCAAGAACCGCAGTCGCGACGACCGTCGACCAACAACGCATCGACAACCTTCCGATCAACGAACGAAATTACCTGGCCTTTGCGCTTACTACCTCAACTGTGAGTCGCGATAACGGCCGGCCAATCGGACCGGCGCCGACGACGGGCTTAAACTTTGGCGGCCAGCGCGGACGTTCAAACCTCGTACAGGTTGACGGCGCAGACAACACTGACAACTCAGTTAACGCTTCACGCTCCACCGTGAGCCAGGAAGCTGTTCAGGAGTTTCAGGTTGTAACTAATTCTTTCGCGCCGGAGTTTGGACGCTCCTCTGGCGGTGTTGTCAATGTGGTGACCAAGAGCGGCACCAATGATTTCCGCGGCAACGTGTTTGGTTTTTTAAGAGACAAAAGTTTTCAGGCGCGCAATCCGTTTGCTCCAGTTGAGAAGCCGGATTTTCGCCGAACTCAATACGGCGTCACGCTTGGTGGACCACTCGATCGCGATCGCACCTTCTTCTTCTTTGCATTTGAACAACGCCGGCGCGACGAGTCAGGGTTTTTTACCAGCAACGTATCCCAGGGCCTGGGTGGCAGCGTCACTATCGGCGCTCCGTTTCTGCCGTTTACTCAAACGTTCGGTAACATAACCGGCCCGCAGGCTTCTTATGTCACAGGACTGCTGGGCACAGCGGCCGCGCTGATCGGTAGCGGCGTTCCGGCAAACATCGCCCAAGGCACGGCAATCGCTGGAGCTGCCGTCCAATACGCGACGCTGGCATCAAGCGGCGGCGTCACTGCTCTGACGGGCACAAATCCCCTCCGCAGCCCTGGTGGCGCGATAACGGCAGGCACAGTAATCGGCCAACGTTTCTTTCTGACCGGCGCCCCAGTACCAGTTTCCGACATTGCGTTTCGACCTTTGAATAGTTTGTTGCGAATCTTCCCGGTTAAAGATCGGACAACGTACAACTCATTCCGTCTGGACCACCGTATCACCGACGATCATCAGATGAATCTTCGCCTTGGTTACAACCCGAGTGAGATCAGCGGCATTCAGGTGGAATCACAGAACCAGTCTCTCGGCCAGAACGATTTTTCGCGCACGGGCATTCAGAAGCTGCGCGACATGTCAGCGGTGGCAAGTTTGACTTCCACTTTGTCGAGCACGATGGTCAATGAGTTGAGGTTCAACTTCGGCGAACGGCGCGCGACCTTCAAATCACAGAACGGTGAAGCTGTTGCTTTCAACATTTCCGACACTGCATTCATCGGTCGCGAATTGTTTTCGCCGGTTATTCGTACCGAAACTCGTTACCAGTGGACTGACAACATCAATATTCTTTCCGGTAATCACTCGTTCAAGTTTGGCGGCGACTTTGCTTTTGTCAGGATTCCGGAAGCTGTCTTTGAACTAAACTTTGCCGGTCTGTTCAATTTTGGTGGTTTGTCAGCTACAACGCTGGCTGCGTTTCCGACTTTGCCGGGCGTTGGCGCCGCACCAGATTTCACCCCAGTGCAGCAATATGGTTTGGGATTCCCAGGTAGTTTTATTCAAGGTTATGGAAATCCGGTTAGTAAAATTGCCAATAAGCCCATGGCCTTCTTCGCCCAGGACGCCTGGAAGATTCGGCCAAACATAACGCTCAACTACGGCATTCGCTACGACTACGAAATGACAGACCAGATTGCGCCCGTCCCATTCAGGGATCCGCTCTCTGGCATCAACCTGACTGCCGCCGATATTCTGGCGGCCCAGAACGTGCTCAACGTTCAGCAGGGATTTCCGCGCGACAAGAACAATTGGGCGCCACGTTTGGCAATTGCCTGGGACCCTCAAAACAATGGCAAGACTGTTATCCGCGCGGCCTTTGGAATGTTCTACGACCACCCGCTGCTTGCAGCCGCGTTTAACTCAGACATTGCTGACGCTGCACAACAACAGCAAGGCACCCTGATAGCAGGCAGTCCTGCGCCCACAGCCTTACTAAACGCTACACAGGTCTTCCAGGGAACAGTCTGCACCGCTGCTTCGGCGAATCCATTGTGTCCTCCCGGCTTCAACACGCCGGGCGCGGCTGCCAGTTCGATCTACCAGTTTGGCCGGCAGCGTTTTAATGACCAAACGTTCCCGGGCTTCGGCACATTGCTTCCTTTTACCCTTCCGGTAAGCAAAGACTTTGAGTATGCCTACGCCAACCAGGGCAACTTCACGATAGAGCGTCAGATCACCAAAGACATGTCGCTGTCGGCGAGTTACCTGTTTGTTGGTGCGCATCATTTACCTTTGCCTATTGACGTAAACGTGATCAGGCAGGATCTGCTGCTTGCGAATTTCCGGCGGTTTGCGAATCGCAACCCAACCGGGTTCACCGAAGCGATATTCGCCAGTGGATTCCCGACGACAGCTCCTGGTTCTACTTTTACGAATGCAATTACCGGCGAGACTTTTGCGGTGGTTGTTCCGGGTTTGATCGTTCAGGGACCGCGTGGCCGCGTGGTATCCCCGGCGGCAGTCAACTTCTTCCGTCCCAGCGGTCCAAACTATTTCCTGACGCAATCGCTGGGTGTGCCGAAGGCTGTGTTTGACGCGCAACTGGCAGGGTCCCTGGCGACGCCAACCAATATCATCGCGCCGTTTGGCGATGTGAACGCGCAATCGTCAATCGGTAATTCTGTTTACCACGGATTGAACCTGGATCTGAAGAAACGCTACTCGCGTAACTTCCAATTCCTGGCCTCTTACACGTGGGCACATTCAATTGACGATTCGTCCGACTTGCAGACGTTGCTTAAGCCTCTCGATAGTCGAAACTTGAGACTTGATCGGGCTGACTCGCTTTTCGATCAGCGGCACCGGTTTGTTTTCAGCGGCCTGGTAACTTCGCCGGTTTCGTGGCGATCATCTGACAGCGGATTTCAGCGCTTCATGGCCGACTTCACTCTTGCTCCGATCTTTGAGGTCTCTTCGGGCCGTCCCTTCAACATCCTTTCGGGTGTGGACCAAAACTTCGACCTTCAGGGTTCGAATGAACGCCCGAGCGTGAGGGATGACGGTGTGCTGGTAATACCGCCACCGAATACCAACGGATCTCTGGGACGCAACATGGGCTTAACCCACAGCTACATGGCCCTGGATATGCGGTTGATGCGTTCAATCCGATTTGGTGAAACCACGCGCCTTGATCTAATCGCGGAGGGTTTCAATCTCTTTAACCGTTTCAATGAAGCAGCGGCGGCGCCGTTCTTTACCGCGGTTAATGAATTCGGACAGCGCGCCGGCAACGGCCGCTTTTACAGCCGTCCGACCGCCTCTTACGATCCGAGACAGTTTCAGTTTGGCGTGAAACTGAACTTCTGATTGCGCCAAGTCAGCGCGTTTACCACAGACCGGTCAGCACCCTGGAGATTCAGGAACTGCTGACCGGTTTTGGTATTTGTGTCGATCGTAAAGGGGGAGTAGCCCGACCGTAGGGAGGGCGTTGCTTGCTCGCGCACTACGCCCTCCCTGACGGTTGGGCTACTGCCCCCTCAGACCAAGCTGTTTAGACCACAGTGTTTAAAGTACAACCCCGATGGACTCGGTCGTATCTGGCGTGAATCGCCCAAGTTAGGCTACATTTGCGCCGGGCGAACTAATTCCTTGTCTGAGGCATCCGAAAACATGCCTTTTGAACCTTTTATTTAAACCAAAATACGCCCTCTCCCCAGGGGAATTCAGGAAATGATCAATCGAAGTCTTAAAGCGTCCCTTTCCATCGTTGCACTTGTTTTCAGCCTGATTGGAGTAGCTGAGGCTCAATCAAGCCGTCCGCGCCGCGTTAGGCAGGGGCAGCCGGTAACCCCGGCGGAGGAGCCTCTCCTGCGCCCCGAGCCGACGCCGAATCCGACCGCCCGTAACAATTCAAATCGACCTCTGATCGACGTCCAGCCAGTGAAGCCGGTCGTGAACACTACTGCCGCTGGCGATACGGCAAACGCTTACAAACTTCTTCAGGAGAAGAAATACGCCGAGGCCGCGAAGGAAGCGAAAGCAATCGCTGCTCAGTTTCCCAATGACGCGGAGGCCTGGAAAATCGCCGGGTTTGCGGAGTTGAGTCTCAAGCAGTACAACCTGGCAATCGAAGACCTTGAGAAGGCCCTGAACCTTCAGGAAGTTTCCAAGCGAGAAGACGTGAACACGGTGGATGCACTGGCTCAAGCGCTGGTGTTGTCGGAAAACTTTGAGCGCGCTTTGCCATTGCTGGTGAAGGCGACGACGCGCACCGGAGGTCAACCGGATCCGGCGATGCTCTACTATCGCGGTCTGGCAGAATACAAAACCGGTAAACCACTCGATGCGGAAAAAACGTTGAACGCGGTCGTCAAAGCCAATCCTAAAGATTCGCTGTCCCTGTTTTACCTGGGCCAAATTGCAGTCGGCAAAAACGATCTCGATGGCGCAATCTCCTCGCTGAATCGTGCGACTGTGATTGATCCTCGTTTCAGCGCCGCCTGGACTTTGCTGACCTCTGTTTATCTCCGACGAGCGGCGTTGAGCGACGAGCCAGCTAAAGCGTCGGCTGATTATCTGAGTGCTGTTCGTGCTGGAGAGGGATTAATCAAGGTCAGGACAGACGCTGAAGCGGTCACACTTTTTGGACAGGCCCTGATTGGATCCGAACAATACGTCCGCGCCGCAGCAGCCTTAGAGCGAGCCACGCTGGCGCCTGACGTTAAGCCAGTGACTTTCTACTTGCTGGGAATCGCGCAGTCGCGCGCAAAGAATTTCCCTAAGGCGATTGCGGCGCTGCAAACTGCGGCACAGAAATCTCCAAACGACGTTAACGTATATCGAGAGCTTGGCTATGCGCTCGAAGTAAGTAAGCAATATGCGAAGGCGCTTGCGGCTTACGAAAAGGGTTTGAGCCTGGCGCCAAGCGATGCCGACTTCAAAGAGGCGGCTGACCGCGTTCGACCATTTGCCAAATAGTTTCTGTAACGCAACGATAGCAGGCGTTCGGGAGTGCAAGTTTAGTTTGCGATGTTGCGGAAGAAGCAACCCCGATGCATCGGGGTTGTACTTTGAAGCACCTGTTATTTGCGGACCTGGCCTTAGAATTTTAGTGTTACCGCGAAGCAATTTGCTTTACGAAGTATCGGAGGATTTTCATGAAATTGATTGCAACTCTATTCCTGACGCTGTCGATGGCAGTTGTCGTTTGTGCGCAACGCCCGCGGGCCATCGATACCACTCCAGTGGCCGACGCATCCAAGGCCACTCCGGCCCCTGCGCCACAATCGATGAAGGCTAAATACGAAGGCGGCGTCTTCGGATATAACAAGACGATGGAAGGCACGCTGAGTTTCGATGACGTCAACAAGCGCCTGCTATTCAAGAACAACAAACAGAAGGAAGTGCTCTTCATTCCTTACCACGCTGTTAACTCTGCGTTTTCTGACACGCAGAAACGAAGACCTGCTGCCGCGACTGTAGCCCAGCACATCCCCTACATTGGATTTCCGCTCGGTTTTATTAAGACCAAGGTTCGTTATCTGACGTTGCAATACAGCGACCCCGATACCAATGTTTCAGGTGTTACGAGTTTTAAACTCCAGAACAAGGACCTTGTTGATTCAGTCGTTTACGCGCTGGCAAATAAGGCAGGACTAACACCGCGCGGCGAGATTTATGTGCGGAAGGTGGACAGCGCCGAAGCAAAGAAAATGACTCCGTAGTTGATTAAGTAATTGAGGAACTCGATCGGCGCGCCCCTAAAAAGGCGCGCCTTTTTCGTAAGTGGGGCGTTCAGCGACAGGTGTCCAGATACAAGCTTCTTCAGCTTGCCGCGTCAGAAGAACCTCGCCTGAGTTTAAAGGAGACACCAGAAAGCTATCGCGAATCCGTAACCTGAAGGTTGTAGTCCATACACCTGTACCCTCACGCATTATATCAACCTGCGCGGCGTAAGCTTCACCTTCAACGTCTGCTCACCACGTTTGACCGTGAGTTCATACTCAACCGGCCGTTCGAACAGTTCATTCAATTTGCTGAGAGTGAACTGCACCGCCGGTTTACCGTCAATGGCCGTGATGACGTCATCTCTCAAAAAGAGTTTCTCGGAGGCCGGAGAATTCTCGAGCACGTCCGTGATTCTAAAAGTCCGGTAATCATTTCCGTGCGCTTCGATGCTGAGACCGGTGAATGCGCGATCAAAGGGTTTCGCGAAAGTTGAGTTAGGCTCGAGGATGATCCTATCCCGGCCATAGTCAAGAAAGACTCTGAACTTATTCATCACTTGGGCGCCTATGTTTCCCATCAGGGCCGAGTTAGCAAACGCCCCGGCATTGTCTTCGGCGAACAGGGTAATCGGCTCCTTGATTGCGAATGTCCCGATCTTCAATTCGGCAACGCGACCTATTTGCCCGGTAACCCGCCCGCCCGCGCCTCCTGCACCCAGCGCTTTAATAGTCTTCGCGTGTGGGCCAAGCAGATTCCGCTCGCTGACAATCGGACTATGCAGGGCTAACGCCAGGCCGGAACCGATGTCCACAACAAACTTTCCCTTTATTGGAGCGGCGCCCACCGGCGTCACTTCTGCCTCGACTATTGGGTGACCGGCGGAGTCGATCTTGATTGGGACACTTTGCCCCGGCCCTGAATACGAAAAGCTATCTTTGTTGTGGAGTTTCATCTCCCGCGATTGATAGTCAAGCTCCACCACGAATTGCTTGATGAAATCATGTCCGATTATGCCATCGAAATCCTGACCCAATTTCGGCGCCATCCGCCGGATTGGCAGGGCCATCGTCACCGGCTGAGAAAACCCATCGAAACCCTGAACGGAAAAAGTTGCTTCACGAACAAATGCGCCTACAGCAGTCTCCGGACCGGCGCCTCCCATCTTAATTTGGCCTTCGAGACGCAACCCCAACTCCCGCGCGCGATCAAAATCGACAATCGCATATCTGTCGCCTGTGTCCAGCACAAAAGCCAGCGGACGAGAACCATTGATCCTGACCTTCAGGATGATGTGTCTGCTGGCCAATTCGAATGGGATCGTAATCGGCGCGGAGTGAGCGGAGAGCTTTGCCGGCTGCTGTACCGGTTCGGGAGAACGGACCAGCGGTATGGCTGCGGTCGCGGTGAGCAGCAGGGAGGCGGATAGGACGATAAACCCAGAGATGCTTGTTCGCTTCATTCTTAATTCTCCAGGCGGCTATATTAAAGGCGGGTGCAACGTTTTCACGCTCGATGGGGTATTTCGTTCCAGAGGTTTGTCGTCAGCGCTTCGGGCACTAAGAGCCGGGTTTCTTTCACTTCGTCGACCGCGCTCAGGTCTGGAACGGTGTGTGATTCGACCAATACGAGGATCGCCGTTGAGTATTAGTTCACACGCTTTAAACGCGTATTCTTCAAAGCCTTCCAATCTTGAAGCCAGTACAACCCAGCAATTTTTTCCGGAGCGCCAAACCTGCCGCTTAGGCAGGTCAGGAAACTCTTTCATCAAACTATCGATGTACTCGGTGGTCGTGAACAGCCACATGCCGTTTGTTCCCGGCCGCTTGGTATCGTTCCGAAGTGAGCAGAGAAGCTTCTCATCGAGATAAACGTACGTGAAGCCAAATGCAGTCTTAATGGTAGGCCGCAATGAAGCCAGTTCTTCAATAACGAAGTCAAAAGGGACCGGTCGTCTTTTTGAGGAAGACTCATGCATGAAACTAACCTCGTTGGAAAACAAACAGGTCGACCGGTTCATAAACCGCCGCATCGCCAGGCTGTTGATCGACCCAACGCCTAAACTCTTCCACCCCGACTCGAAACTCTTCATCACTAATAGTGATCAAGGCAGATAGTCCCCGCTGGCTTATCTTTTCAAAATACTCCGCATACGATGAAGCGAAGAGCTGATGAATCGTTTGATGTGAAATCAAAACAAAATGATGGTGCTTTACTACTGCCTCAAGCTCATGCGCGCAAGGCGTGCGCTCCTCCTCGATCTTCAAGGCTTCCGGAAAGAACCGAAGCCATTCCAGTGCCGAGTTATGTTCACGCGTGCCGTTGCGGATGGCCAGGTGACCCCCGGGTTTCAGGACGCGCTCGATTTCATTCAGCGCCCGCTGCGGTTGGGAAAGATGATGAAAGACTTGCGACATGAAAACCAAATCCACCGACTGACTTTTCAGCGGAATGTTTTCGGCATCACCCAGTTTCCATTCAACATTCGATTCGTCACGGGAGGAGGCAACAGCAAGCATCGCCGCAGACGGTTCGACTCCTATGGCTGGGCAACGAAACGCGTGGGCGAGGGCTGCGGTGAATCTGCCCGTGCCGCAGCCCAGGTCCAAAACTCTCTCGATCGGGGCGTCCGAAATCGCCGAACAAACAGCCTCCAACCAGAGAGTCTTCGTCTCAGACGGCAGAGCTCGTGCTGCATCGTAGTGTTGGGCTGCAGCCGTTTCGAGATACGCGTTTCTCATCTTTTCCGAGAATCTTTTTCCCAGCTGGTCGATACTGCGAGCCCCGAAATCAACGAAGTGTGGTTAGTGTAATTTCGTGTATTTCGTGGATCGTCTTTCCTCATGTCCGCTTCTTTCGCTTGTTGCCGGCCGACGAACCTGGAGGAATAACATACTCATCCCGAACCTCTGGCAAGGTTTCGATCCCAGATGACTCCGCAGGCATTTGTGCTGACAACTTTGGGGGCGCAATTAGCCTCCATGCTTCTTTGACATGCATTGTCAGCTCCTCGTCCGACACCCGTTCCATTTCGATCCCGATCCAACCGCGCACGCCCACATACGGAGGCTTGTAAAACTTCTCCGGCGACGCCTCAATCAAGGCCGCCTGTACTCCGATTGCCGCCGGAACGGTAACTGCTACATGCCCGTCATTGTGGTGATTGTTTGAGAACATGGCGAAGACTTTCTTGCGCACGAACCAGGTGGGCTCGCCGTGTGAAATCTTCTCAGTCGTTTCGGGCAGCGTGTTACAAATTCTCCGCACGCGTTCCATATGCCGTTCACCCGGATCGGCCGGCTGCTTCAATGTTTGTTTCATAAACTGTAAACCTCAGGACCCGGTTGAAATGTTTCCAAAATTCTCTCATAAATAGTGAGGTGCCAAAATGAAAACTCTACCCCGATACACCATCGTAACCTTGCTGTTGATGCTAGTCCTTAGTGTGCCTTCATACGGATGGAGTGACACAGGACATATGGCGGTCGCCTGTGTGGCCTACCGGAGACTCAATCCCCAGTCGCGCGCTAGAGTGGATACGCTCGTGCAGATGAATCCCAGATTCCCCATCTGGTTTGCAAAGGTTCCTTCCGGCGCTCCCGCCGCACAAAAGCGAATGATGCTGTTTATGTACGCCGCTACCTGGGCTGACGAGATAAAAGGTGACGGCTGGCATTTGTCTGATGGGCCTTCTGGCGGAAACAGGCCCCCGAATGATGGCACGGCGGCCCGGAACATCGGCTACTCAGACAGAGCGATGCACAAGTATTGGCATTTTATAGACCTCCCGTTTTCCACTGATGGGACGACCCTGCAGAACCCGCCAGTCCCTAATGCCAAAACGCAGATCGAAGCGTTCCGCGCGGTCCTGGCTTCGAACAGTCCGGACGCCCTCAAGTCATATGATCTGGCCTGGTTGCTTCACATAGTGGGCGATGTTCACCAGCCGCTACATTGCGCCGCTCGATTCACACAAGGAGAGCCGAAAGGTGACGACGGCGGCAATTCCATCACTGTTTGCAACCCGGAGTGCGGAAAAAAGTTGCACTCGTTTTGGGATGGCTTGCTGGGGACCAGCAATAACCCGCTCGACGCCATCGCCGTAGTGCAAACCCTGCCTACACCTCCAGCCGCTCTTGCTAATAACCTGGACGCCACGGTCTGGATAAACGAAGGATTTGTGAACGCCCGAAACAGCGTTTACAGATTTCCCATCGGGCCAGGATTGGGACCGTTTCCGATAACGTCAACCTATAGAAACGCGGCCCGCACCCTCGCTAAGAAGCGCGTCGCCCTGGCCGGCGCTCGACTGGGGAAGATTCTCAATGATGAACTAAGATAACGTTGAGAGCCGGGCGTGGCCCATGACGGAGGTTAATACTTTGCGGCGATCTTTCTGACAGTAGTTGCGTTGCGAAAGGTCATCGGCTGGCCCAGCTTCTTTTCGAATAGTCCACCTGCATACTCCGACTCGCCTGCTTTTGTGCGTCGGAGCCAAAAGACTTCTCGTCCTCTCACGTGAAAGTCATTAACTTCGTTGGCGAGCGCGGCTAGTCCGGCTTTGGCTTGCTTGTCTGGTTCGACTCGAACAAAACCGACATAGAGAATGTTACCTTCGGCATTTAGCTCCACTTCGGGAAAGGACTTGTAGTTTGCAACCTCCTTAGCTTCCTCGATAGTGCGGATGAACGTGACCACTTCGTAACCAAGCGTCTCCTCTAGATGTTTTTCAATTTTGCGTTCCAGAAGTTCAGAGTTTTTTGTCTTTGATTCAAATATGACATTGCCGCTGGCAATAAACGTTTCAACGTTAGCCAGGCCAAGATCCTCGAACAGGCGGCGAAGGTAGTCCATCTTCACGGTATGCCCGCCGACATTTATTGCCCGAAGGAGTGCGATGTACTTTGGCATAAGCAAAAGGGGAGTCGACAGGATTTACAAGACTTACAAGATTAATACCGGGAATTGATGAGGTACAGTCTCCGACTCAGGAGTGCCAAAGTCGGCTGGTTGCCAAATTCTTTGTATCGATGATCAACGACCTTCGCCGCTCTTGTATTTCTTGTAATCTTGTAAATCCTGTCCAATTTTCTTCCGCTCCTCCGAACCGTCCTATCTCCCATCTCCGACCAGCGAGAACGCGGCCCAGTAATGCGGATGTTGATAATCGGTTAAACGTCTGAGCCCTAAAGCACTCTGTTGCAGCGCGCCTGCTCTGGAATTTCGGGCCCGAAGTTTCGAGTGGAACTCGGGCATAAGATGAGCGTTCGCCGGAGACTTAACCTCCCAACGACTAAATACGGCCGACGGGCTCCCGGCGACAAACCAGGACCATGCGAGTCCCAACGCTGCTCCACCGGTGGCGACACCGTCTGTTCGAAAACGCGACCCTGACATTACCACCAACCGCGCAGGTGTCTGCAGGTTCATGATCTCTCTGGTTTGCAACCCACCATCATTCGCGTTGTTTCCAGATGACAAGGCGATGAAGGTATACATAGGGCTGTTGTCGTCGAGTAGAGCGGGAGTAGCGAAGTGCATTATACCGGCCCGCACCGCTTCTGACTTTGCGCGCTCCTCGCTGGCGTCCAAACCAGTAAAGCTGCGGCTTTGCGCATCACCGTAAACAGTCCTCAATCGCCGCACCTCGTCTTCGGCTTCCAGCGACGGTTGAATCTTCTCGTTCTTGTAGGTGAGTTCGACGCGCCGCAAAAGGTCGTCAGATAGTTGTGGGTTGGCGAAAGCCACAAGATCGATGGCGTCAGTCCGATTAGCTTGTCGACGTCTTGCCAGGATCTCACGTAGGGCTGAAATCGATGGCGCGAATGAAACTTCAGCCTGGTCCAACAGGTATCGATTGCCAGCCGGTTGCAAGGCTTCAAAAGGTAAGCGCCAGAGAATCCCGTCGGGAACAATCACGAACTTTGTCTTGCCGGCGAGCTGCTCTTCCGCTGGCTTCATGAGCGAGTCATATAGTTCCCGCGCTAGCGGGGCGAACGCCTCATCGCGGTTTGACAACAATTGGTGGAACGTTGCGACGCGTTGTGCCAGTGCGTTGCGACTGATTGATAGCGGATAAGCTTTTAAAGCGGTCAGTGCACCCGCTCTGTTTCGATTGCTGCCTCGCCTCCGGTTTGCCGCATCGGCAGTCAGTACAAACAAATAAACGTTGTTCTCAGACACGACATACTCGAGCAGTGCAAGTCGGCCGTCATTTAGAATCGCCCGCAACTGTTCGGGCTTCAGCAGTGCCAGCTCGCCTCTTTCAATTTTTAAAGATGGATGTGCAACGTAGATACGGTTGCGAAAGTTCGCATAAGCAGTCCGCGCTTGATTTACCCGTTCGCGCATTACCCCTCGTCGGTTCTCGTCGGACGTGCGTGAGAGCGTTTCCCGATCGAGTTGAAGTTCAAGCGACACGACGCTCGCACTGAGTTTGCGTTCTTCGGCGAGTTCGACGGTTGACATGCCCTTCACACTTTGTGAATTGCCTCTACGTAGCAGCTCGATAAGCGACTGGGTCTTTGCCCGCTCGGCAAAGTCGAAGGCTTCGACGACCCGGTTCTGTTCCACCAGAAGATCGACGGCAGCGAGGTAGGGCAGGACTCCGCTCCGGTCCACACCAGATTCGCTCGACGCCGGTCGCGCGCGTAACGATTCGACGATTGTGATCGCTTCAACAAATGATTGCAGCGCTGGCGCAGGTCGATCTAATCCACGTTGCGCCTTGCCTGAAAGCATTCGCGCATACCAGAGGATTTCGTTGCTTTGAATCTGCTTCGCCAGCGAAGAGCCACGCTCAGCGAAATCGAGGGCTTGAGTGTAATCGGACTGTTGTAGATGAGTGTCCGCGATTTTCGAAAGCGTGTTTGCAGCGCCGGTCCTGTGTTTCGCCTCGTCGAATAGAGTCAAAGCCTGTTTGTAACTATCCAACGCCTCCGCATAAGCCTTCAGACGCAAATGAACTGTGCCAATGCCCGACAACAAATCAGCGGTGCCTGCCTTGTCGTCCATTGTTTCCCTAACAACAAGGGCGCGGCGGTATGACTCGAGCGCGGACTCATAGTTGCCCTGTGCGTAATAGACGTTGCCGATCAGGCTCAGTACACGGGCCTTATCAATTTTGTTATCTGCTTGTTCAAACTCGGCCAAAGCCTTGAGGTAGTACTCCAGCGCTTGTGCGTTCTCGCCTTGAAGATAGCGAACCAGTCCAATACTCCCGAGGGTGGTGCCTATGGGCGCCTTTATTTGTTCTGCAATGAGGAGGCTTTGTTGGTAGTTTTCCAGTGCTCGACCGAAATCGCCGCGTGAGCGGTAGACGTTGCCCGCGCCTCGGAGGGATGTCGCGAGGCCGAGTTCATCATGATGTGACTTCTGAACCGAGATATTCTTTTGAAAGTGCTCAAGTGCCTCATCGTAGTTGCCCAGGTAGTAAGCCGAATTGGCGGCGCCGCCCAATGCGCTAATTACACCGGCAGGATTATTCTGCTGGTAAAAAATTGCGAGCGCTTTCTTGTAGTAATCGGAAGCTTCGGCGTAGTCGCCTTGCATGTAAAAGGCGTCGGCAATGCGAGCAGTATTGTCCGCGCTGCTGCTGAGCTCCGTGCTTTTTAGAAATGCATTCGAGGCCTCTGCATATTTTCGCTGTTCATAGTAGATAGCCCCGATGCTGCTTAACGCGTTGGCCATCTCTTCCTTGTCGTTCAGCGCTTCAAATTCTTTGAGCACCTGTTGAAACGATTTCAGCGCTTCGGCATCCTGCCGCCGCTCCTTCTGGATTAGGCCCACACCTGAAAGCGCCTTCGCGGCTTCATAGTTGTTCCCGACCTGGACAAACAATTCGCGAGACAGTTTGTAATGGTCCAAGGCAGATTTATAGTTGGCCTGCAGGTAATAGACGGTGCCAATGTCCAGCGTAGCAGTGGCAATGCCTTCCTTGTCGTCGATCTGTTCGGCCACCTGCTTAGCTGCGACATAAGCGTCAAGCGCCTTCGCATGCTGTCCAGCCGTAAGAAGAACATTGCCCTTCTGGATCAGAATTCTGCGAAGGCGGATCGTTACTAACTCTTTCTTCGGTTCAATTAGCGCGGCGCGCTCCTGGTCAGACTTCGCGACAGCTAACTGCGCGGCAAACTCATCAACCGGGTCAATCACACCTGAGCGCAACGTTTGGGATGAAGCGGATATGTTTCCCGCCACGGCGAGAGAAATGAGCAGCACTACTCTTAGAATGGCGAAGCAACTCATGGTCTTGTTAGTGCCTTTTTGTGTGATTCGTGGACCTATTCTTTCCACCGGCGATGCGCTATAAGCGAAAGATAACGCCGCAACGGTAAGTGAGCAATAGCCTCCGGGCTTCAGCAACGTTCGTTCCGCGGTCTGATGAAATTGGATTGACAAGACTCAACAGGTAAGACTCCAATAACACCCATGAAGTTCCCTCTTTTAGTAATCCTCATGGGGGCGTTAACGATTTCCTCGCCGCTGGTTTCCCGGAATCACGGCCGGCTCCCGGCGCAACAATCTGCGGTCGCGCCGCCGGCCGACACTGACCGGCTCGTGAGTACTTTCACAGCTAAAGAGACGGAATTTCGCAACGCTTTGGCTCGGTACAGTTTCAAGCGAGACGCCCACGCTCAAACGATTGGGGCCGGAAAACAGATCTCCGGTGAATACCGTCGCACCTCGCAGCTCACATTCGATGGTAGTGGCAAACGTATTGAGAAGATTCTATTTTTCCCAACACCCACGCTTCGCGCGATAGGGATCTCTGCGGACGATTTGGACGACCTCGGCGGCGCCCCACTCTTTGCGCTCGAAACTTCGAAGGCGTCGCTCTACAACTTCAAGTATGTCGGGAAAGAACGCATTGACGAGCTCGACCTGCACGTGTTTGACGTCTCACCAAAAGCATTGCCCGATCTGAAGAAGGTCAAAGAGCGTGTCTTTCAGGGACGCATCTGGGTTGATACTGAAGGAAAGCAAATAGTGAAGACGCGGGGCAAAGGACTACCAGACTCAAAGATCAGCCCGCAGCCCACTGTCGAAATTTACCGCGAAGACATCGACGGCTTCTGGTTTCCCACCTACGCTTACGCCGACGAGGAGTTGTTACTCGATGGGGGTGGGGTGGTGAAGATACGTCTGCGCGTCCGCTTCAGCGAGTTTGAGAAACGGCTCGCAATTAAGCCGGATTCGATCATAGACAAGCCGGTACATAAGGGGTATAAAGTCGCGACAGATTATTATTTGTTTCGCCTCCCGTCTCAGACGAACCAAATCCTCATGCCCAGTTAGAGGCGTATAGAGTACAAGCTTAGCGTGCGGCCCTGGTTAGAAGTCCGCAGCGTGGTCGCGAGGACGCAACCCCGATGCACCGGGGTTGTACTTCATACACCTGTTGGCAGATCTCCAGAAACCGATCGACCATGAAGCAAATCTTCATGCCCGCTCATTTCGACAACTGTTTCAGCTAGCTTCGCCAGCGCCTCTGCTGTACGACTAGCCTACTCACGGGAGGGACTATGAAAAAATTGTTATTGATGTCTGTAACGCTTTTGGCTGTTGCTACCGGGGTCGTACTTCACCGGTCCGCCGCGCAAGTTCGGTATGTTCCGAAAGCGCAGTTGTGCACCATTCTCTCCAATGGTCTCTGTTCAATGATTCCCAGTTACATTGGCCCGGACCCGCCATTGAAAAGCGGGTTTGGCTATTCGGGACTCTTTGGACCTTTACCAACTTCGGCAAAGAACGACGTGCAAACGCCGTTCGATAATATGGCGTGGCAGATGTTTGTCGGACTCAATTGGGCTGCGAGTTCGGTGAAACAGCCAGCATCTAAAGGTCTGACCGTGAAAGGTCCGCGAGTTTTTCAGAAGTATCGTAAGGTCAGCGCGCTTTTCGGCAATTCACCAGTAACGGCCTCCTGCAGTAACCCGACCGGCCTGCCGGTCTTCACAATCGGCTCAGACGGCAAAGGAAACCCGATGCCAAATAACGAGGAATATTTTCAGGCCTCCACCAACCTGCCCCTCGTTGATATTAATGGGAATTGGACGCTCTACGAACGCCGCGTCAACGATGTCGAGGCCGGATACCTGTTGGCGCCCAACGAACAATCCAGTCAGACGCTGACAACGCAGGCGGGACAGACCAACTTCATCCAGAGTAATCCGGGTGGCGCGCAATTCACTCCATCGTCGGCTAGTCCTCTGGGAAAGAACGGCTCGATGGAAATTAAAACTTCCTGGCGCATCATCGATCAAAGCGCCGGCGATGATCCATCCCGCTACTACACCCAGAACGCGATGGTCACAGTCCCCGCCGATTTGGTAAGCGGCGGCCAGCAGGTTTGTGCGAATGTCACCCTCGGTCTGGTCGGCATGCACATTATCCAACGCAATCCGGTCGATAAGAACAATCCAAAATTACTGCCTCAATGGATCTGGGCCACCTTCGAGCATGTTGATAACGCTCCCATGGCCCAGTCGCCGTGCAACGTCACCAACGGCTGCGGCAAGAACGCGGATTGGATCAACCAGCCGAGTTGTGGAACGGCTATGCCTTCTACCTCGGTGCGCTATTCCTACTACAATCAAAGCGCGAGCGCTTCTGGTACTAACATCCAACCCGCGCCGGGTAGCGGCACAAGCTATCCCTGGAATTCAAGTGCGCCCTATGCGAAGGGCGGCACGACTCCGGCGACCGCGATGCCGCAAGCGATTCGTTGTTGGTCCATTTATCCAACCACGGCCCAGCTAAACACGCAGTGGCAACGCGCGCTGTCAGCGTTCAAGACACCGTTTAAAAACTATATGTTGGTCGGTACGCAATGGGGTGGCGCGGTGGAACCTCGCGAGGGGAATCCTTTACCGGTTAACGCGGTGCCGGCGATGTTGTCGAATATCACTTTGGAAACTTACATTCAGAACTATACGGGCAGCTTAAAGAACGGACCCGGACCAGGCTCGTGTATTGGTTGCCACAGCTTCGCAACCCTGGCGGTGGGAAACCCCGCTCCGCAGTCTGACTTTAGTTTCCTGCCGGGCCTGGCCCAACCAGCAACCGCGCGCAGCAAGATCAGAACACCGAGATGATGAAGGGTAGTTTAAACTGAGTCTGTTTCAGGAGCTGACGAAGTCAAATAGATCGCGGTGGCGGGAGGGTTGTTGATCAACCGCAGGCACTTGGTCTTGCTTTTTTTGGCGCCACCCACCCGCTACCGCACCGAGGTGATGCCGACTTAATTGCCCGATATAGTATCGAGTTCCTATTCCTTCCATCTCTTACAACGCGGGAAGGGCAACACCAGTTCAAGATCGTAAAGATTCTGTTCGGCATCAATCTTAATTATGTTAGTTGGAACATGAATCCTGGGACCGCCTTTAGCTATGAGTTCATCGACCTTTGGACAATTTTTGTAATAGCCCTCAAATATAAACTCCTGCGCCGAAAGTTCACCGCTAAATCCTTTCAAGATTTTTAAAGAGAACCGTCCGGCGGAATCCGTCTGCTGAGTCACATCGCCGCTATTGTCCTTTTCGTCGTTCACTTTGAACTTGACCCACTCTTCTGTTACGGGTATGCCGTCAGAGTAACGGACCACGCCCTCTGCGGTGATCGTCTCCTCCAGCTTGGGAACGACGATGTTAATGTCATTTATTGTTTCCCCGGGACCAATCGAAATCACCGCTGCCCGCTCGCGTTCCGCGACATTTGGATAATACAAAGTTCGAAACGGCTCGCGACTGCTCAACTTTCCATCCTTATTCACAACCAGAACATACTGGCCCTGCGGAATTGAGGTTATCTCAAACTGTCCCTTTTCATCGGTGCAGTTAGATGGACCAAAACCCTTCTCTTGTTCCAATCTCCAAAGGTCAACGCAAACGTGATGCATCGGTTTCCCGTTTGGCCCAAGAACATTGCCGCGAACTGTGTTGTCGATTGTAAATGCTATATCCACGCCCGCATGCTTCTTGGGTTCAAGCATGATCGCCACCTGCGTCGGTAACTTTAGCTCAGCTTGTTGAGAGTCGTGCACCACGCTGGGTGAATACCTGTGCCAATAGGCATCGATTTTCCAGCCGGAAGGAGTTTCAGGTTCAATCAAATACTTGCCTGGAGGTAAATCATAAATCTCAAACACTCCGTGTTTGTCGGTCTTCACGACGTAAGTCTTCCTGGGCCCAATGATCTTGATCCTTTTTCCTTCGACACCCATCTCCCGATTCCGCCAGCTGCCGATGCTGCCTGAGATTCGAGTCTGCCCGCGGCGCTTCGACATGTTTTCAAGGTAAAGCAAATCGTCAGTAGCGCCAGCCAGGCCCCTCGATCGCCCACAGCCACCAGCAAACCACAGCCCCGGATCGTTCGACGGAAGGCGACGTGCTTTTGAAAGTTTTTCGGGCGTGGCAAGATAAAGGAGAAGTTGATCGCCAACAGACTCGTCACTAAACTTCCAGATACAATCAGAGCCGCCACCCTGTCCAAAGACGATTTCATCCCTGACCTTCAGATTTCCTTTAAAAACTCTTTCAACAACCATCGTTGCTGAACGGATAACCTCCACATACTGTTTCCCGGTAGTTTCGTCCCCAATAGCTTGCCCAACCTCCTTGGCAGCTTCTTTGACCGTGTTAATAACCCTGACCTTCTCTAGGGATATCACTCTGGCGATGATTACAACGTCCGAGCCGTCGAAGGCGTCGAGAACTGTGGGTTGCGGTCCGCATGAACAGGCAGTGACCTGCGATGCATTAAAGAGGAAGGCGAAGACAAAGACGAAGGCGACAAAAACGAGGCGTTTGCCGTGGTGAAGAGGCATGGTCGTTAGGGCTCCCTTCAGGAATCCGAAAATCGGTGCACAAGAGGTCTTGGCGGTTAGAAGACTTAATCCTAACACGTGCTGCCGAAGAGGCTTCGCTACAATTTGCAACGCCTGCTTAGAATGGAGATCCAGCTAATAAGTCTCTGGTTTACATCCTAAGTGATGTTCAACGAGTAGAAGGTGACCGTACTTGGAGGAGGCACCAGCAGCTGGAAATCAGGCGACCTCCTTCTCGTAACTAACAACGGGCACGGTCATCGTCTTTTGCTTTGGCCCGCGAAGGATAAGAAAGACCGTCGCTGCCTCCTCAAAAGAAACGCGGTGCTTGCGTAGATTTGCCCTGGCCTTCTTCGGGTCCCACGCGTAAACCACAGGTGCAGTTTACATCAACCGATAGCGAGATACCGATGCAAGCAGGGAACGGTTATCAGTGTCTAGGACCAGTGGAGAGGAACTCCTGGGTTCGACTTATCAAAGAAGCCGCGATCGAGGGCTAGCCGTTCTACCTCATTCACTTCTTTTTCGGTGAGGCCGTCGTAGACTTGTGCCGCAAGCTCAATTAAGTCGTCGTGCGTCTCGGCAGGCGTTTCCACGGTTAGTTTGACTCGCTTCCCTCAGCGAAGGGCAGGGAACCGTTGTTCAGCGGTTTGAAGTTACCATCCTTGAAAACCGCATCGAGATTTGTGTCACGACGTTCGACTCCGCCTTAAGTATTCTCTCGCTTGTCAGGCAGAAACCCTGCGTTTGGCACACATTTCTATCGGACGTACCGAGGCTTTTGCGGCCAGCCTTCTTGAGCCCTTCTATGTCCTCGGCGTCCTCTGCTCGTTCCATAATCCTCATAGTCCTTGATCGGTTATTACTGAGACAGGCTTGCCCTTTCGCGTCACAATCTCAGGTTCGAGATAACTCGCTTTCATGGCCGATAACTTACACCTTTCTCGCTCGATTGGCGAGCGACAGAAATCAGAACATAGATCGCATCGCCTATCGCCGATGTTTTTCTTTGCCTTTGTGACCACGCGCTTCCAGCATTGCATCGACAAAGTTTACGATCCGACTTTGCAGATATTTTAGCTGCGCAGCAGTTGCTTTCGAGCTGAGCCGATGAGTGCCATTGTTAAGAAGATCGAATAATTTGATTGAGGCTTTCAGATCAGCGTTGAAAAAATCTGTGAGTTCGCCGTCTGCGATCGATTCAAAAATGTATTCCAACCTCGCCCTTCTGGTGAGCTTGCCCTCGTAGAAATGTTCAGGCTTGGCCCATCCCTTAAGGTCGGCATCCGGTGCGAGCATGTGCATTACGTGCGTCTCAATTCGCGAAAAGAAACCATGGTCTGCCGGCGCCAATCGGGGCCACCGCGTTCCAAAGCGGTAATGCCTCCGCGATACATATCCACTAACGCAGGCTCGAGCGTAAACAATCGCCCTTCAAATTGATCAACTGAACGTCTCGATGATCTCTTCAATTTCCTTATCAATCGGTGGGAACCTCTTTGTCGGCAACGAAATCACGGCGGCAGCGTGCGACGCAGAGTAGATTTCAATGGCGGGTGAGCGCGCACTGAAAAGAGACATTCCCCCGATAGCTTCGGGTTTGTGGGAGAGGACATCCCAAGAAGTCTTTGCAGCTAGCGTTAGGCTGTTAAGCCCTTCATGTAGTGCCGTCACATAAGAAGGAACTGGTTCCGCAGCTCTAAATGGACTTTGATAATCGTCCGTACCGAACCGGGCATATGCACTTTCAACTCCTAACACAGCTCTTGTTGATGCCAATGTCGCGCTCGTCAGTGCGTCAGTAAGCATAGATGGTGACAGCGAAGAAATTGTGGTGAAGCTCAGGCCTGAACTCGATAAAGACACACCGGCGACTTCATGTGTTGAGAGCAGACCTGATGGCTCAGTTATTAATTTTGACAGAGACGGTTCTACACCCAATGCCCCGATAGTCAACAGGCTGCTCTCGGGTCTTAGACCTGTTAAGCCCTTAATCGTCGAAGCAACACTTGATGCTGATGCGAGGCTCGTCATCGAGCCAAGATAAGGCTCGAAGCTAACAACACTCGCAAGGCGATCAAACGGTCGATTTAGTTCTCCGAGTGCTGATATCGTATCGGATAAATTGATACCAGTAGCCGGCTTTGACGTGAGGGTTGAATATGACGGGCCGAGTAGCGACACAATTGACGAGCCAGTTTCGACGGCGCTAGAGATCGCTCGGAACGGATCCCGCGAACCAATGGCGATGGCTGTGTCGAGCCGGCTTCGGACATAACCCGGTTCAAGAATGAACGCTGATGTTAGGCGCTCGCTCATGAATCCCAACCCGCTCGCCATTGCGTTCGTCTCTTTATCATCCTTAATGCTCATAACACACGATCATACCAACGCTAACAAAAATCGACCAATAGTGCTCGTCTAATGGCTTTGCAGCAAAACTTATTCTTACCGATGGCGAGATCGATCCCTCTCACTTACCTTCTGATATATCTCGCCACCCGCGGCGACAAATTCCTTAGCCTTCTCCTTCATCCCAGCTTCCAGCGCTGCTTGTTCGTCGAGCTCTTTTTGAGCCGCATATTCTCGAACGTCTTGCGTAATCTTCATCGAGCAGAAGTGTGGGCCGCACATTGAGCAGAAGTGGGCCAGCTTGGCGCCTTCCTGTGGAAGAGTTTCGTCGTGGTATTCGCGTGCGACTTCCGGGTCGAGCGAGAGATTGAATTGATCCTCCCAGCGAAATTCGAAACGAGCTTTCGATAGAGCGTTGTCGCGAAACTGCGCCCCGGGATGGCCCTTGGCGAGGTCGGCGGCGTGGGCTGCGAGTTTGTAGGCGATGACGCCGTCCTTCACGTCCTTCTTGTTGGGCAGGCCGAGATGCTCTTTCGGTGTGACGTAACAAAGCATTGCAGTGCCAAACCAGCCAATCATCGCCGCACCGATTGCCGAGGTGATGTGATCGTACCCGGGCGCGATGTCCGTCGTGAGTGGCCCAAGCGTATAGAACGGAGCTTCATTACAAACTTCGAGCTGCTTGTCCATGTTCTCTTTGATCAGGTGCATCGGCACATGGCCCGGACCTTCGATCATCACCTGGCAGTCGTATTCCCAGGCGATGCCCGTCAATTCACCGAGTGTTTCCAGTTCGGCAAACTGCGCTTCGTCGTTCGCGTCGGCGATGGAGCCGGGGCGCAGGCCGTCACCGAGTGAGAATGAAACGTCGTAGGCGGCCATGATTTCGCAAATCTCGCGGAAGCGTGTGTAAAGGAAACTCTCTTGGTGATGCGCCAGGCACCACTTCGCCATGATCGATCCGCCTCTACTTACGATTCCTGTAGTGCGTTTGGCAGTTAACGGAATGTAAGGGAGACGGACACCGGAGTGGATTGTGAAGTAGTCGACGCCTTGTTCCGCTTGTTCAATGAGTGTGTCGCGAAAGATTTCCCAGGTCAGCTCCTCAGCCTTGCCGCCGACCTTTTCCAGCGCCTGGTAAATTGGCACTGTACCGATAGGCACTGGCGAGTTGCGCAGGATCCATTCCCGCGTGGCGTGGATGTTTTTGCCGGTGGAAAGATCCATTACCGTGTCTGAGCCGCAGCGGATGGACCAGCGCATCTTTTCAACTTCATCGTCGATGGAAGACAGCACGGCCGAGTTGCCGATGTTGGCGTTAATCTTAACGAGGAAATTGCGACCGATAATCATCGGTTCGGATTCCGGATGATTGATGTTTGCCGGAATGATGGCGCGTCCGCGCGCGACTTCGTCGCGCACGAATTCGGGGGTGACGTATTCAGGAATTGACGCGCCAAAGGATTGGCCGCGGTGTTGATGAAGCAGGGAGTCGCGAGGGGCCGCCGGCAAACTAAAGTTTTTCGGACACGTGCGGCCGAGGTTCTCGCGGATGGCGATGAATTCCATTTCCGGCGTGATGATGCCCTGCCGTGCGTAGTGCATCTGCGTCACGCACAGACCGTGTTTAGCCCGCAAAGGCGTGCGACCGAGGGACGGAAAGTCTTCCAGGCGATTTAGGCCTGAGGACTTTTCTTTTTGCCGCGCGCGGGTGGCAGCATCAAAAGTCAGATACCCATCATCGATGGGTTGGATATGGCGCCCTTCATATTCCTCTACATCGCCACGCGCGCGAATCCACTCGGCACGCACTCCAGGCAGACCAGCGCGCACGTCGCAATCGAGCGAAGGATCACCATACGGCCCACTGGTGTCGTAAACCCTCACCGGTGGATTGTCCTCAAGCGCACCTTTGAAGTCGCGCGTTTGGCTTTGCGCAATTTCGCGAAAAGGCACGCGAACGCCGGCTTGTTTGCCGTCAACGTAAACGCGACGCGAGTTGGGAAGTTGAGTGTCTTCGATGCTGGTTGGTTTAATTGCGGCGCTCATTAGTGCTCCTTTGACGATCTCGGATTTCAGATTGCGGATTCCTGGACGAACTCTGTGGCCTTTCAAATCATCAATCCAAAATCCGAGATCCGAAATTGAAAGACCGCTCCATCGGATCAAAAGGATGGAACGGTCATTACTGGCTGTTTCTCCCTTCGACGGTATTAACCGTATCAGGTTCAAGGGGTCTCTGGCATTGTCGATTTCCAATTTCCAATTGCCGATTGAAGAGGCCCCTGCGTTCTTCAATTGGCATTACCAATCGGCAATTGGCAATGTTCCCAGACTCTCAGCCCCATCTCAAAAGGGGCTCCCCCGAAGGCTGTCTATCAATATTAACCGCGATTCTAGAACCCTTTAGGTCTGCTGGCAAACAGGCGCGTCGCGATAACAAAACCATGCTCTGCCTAGAGCACACTCTTGGTGGGTAGTTTGGAGGGCATAGCCATAGAGAACCGAGCGCGGTAGCGCCGGATGCTAAAGGCTGCGCTCGATGCAAAGAATAGAGCAGGTCTTTCTGAGTAGCCTTTAGGATCCGGCGCTACCGCGCTCGGTTCTGTAGTTGGGCAGCCGCAATCTTTACTCTTGCCGTCAACACTCGTAAGATGCCTGCCGCACGCCCCTAGATTAAGCCCAGCACTTCCACGGAGGAACCATGGATCGAGAACGTCTCTTCCGGTTCACACGCCGGACATCTGTCTTCATAGTCACCTGCCTGGTGGCGATTTTGTTCGCGAGTTTCATCCGCAACACGTCAGCGCAAAAAGACGCAAGCCAAACTCGTGACTCAACGGCGTCAGGCCCTGGCTCCTCTGCGTCAGCTAAGCCTGACACAACCGTCGCCGACAACGACTATACGAAGAAGATCAGGGAGTACACGACTCAGCCCTACTTTACGACTGAGCTGGTGGACCACCTGCCCATGTCAGACAAGGTGCCGTCGCCGGATAAAATCCTTGGCTACGTAATCGGCACACCAAACAAACTGACTTACACCAGGGACATGCATCGTTACTATCGCGAGCTGGCGAAGACGAGCCCACGCGTGCGCGTATTTAATGCGGCCGAGAAATCGGAAGAAGGGAAAGAGCAACTTCTAATCGCGGTGGGCGATGAAAACTCTATGGCGCGCCTCGATCGCTTCAAAGAGATCACCGCGAAGCTTGCAGACCCGCGAACAATAAGTGAACCGGAAGCGACTGCGTTGATTGGTGAAGGCAAAGTTTTCTACTGGGCCTCAGGTTCAATTCATTCCCCAGAGACTGGCTCTCCGGAGATGTTGATGGAGATGGCCTACCGTCTCGCCGTCGAAGAGACGCCCTTTATCCAGGCTATTCGAAAAAACGTTATCGTCCTGATCACGCCGACACTCGAAGTTGATGGTCGCGACAAGATGGTCGACGTCTACAACTATCGGAAAGCCAACCCCGGCAAGAATGCGCCGGGCCTAATCTTCTGGGGCAAGTATGTGGCCCACGACAATAATCGCGACGGCCTGGGCATGGCGCTGGCGCTGACGCGCAATCAGATGAAGACTTTTCTGGAATACCACCCGGCTGTGCTTCACGACCTTCACGAGTCGGTCCCGTTTCTTTACACCTCGACCGGTACTGGCCCATACAACGCCTGGCTCGATCCGATAACCATCGATGAATGGCAGTTGCTCGCGTATCACGAGATCGAAGAGATGACCAAGCGCGGCGTGCCCGGTGTTTGGACCCACGGCTTTTACGATGGCTGGGCGCCCAACTACATGTTTTATGTTGCCAATGGTCATAACGCGATTGGCCGTTTCTACGAAACGTTTGGCAATGGCGGCGCCGACACGGTCGAGCGGAACGTCGGCGATCAGGCGCGGCGCGACTGGTATCGGCCCAACCCACCGCATTCACGAGTCAGATGGTCCATTCGTAACAACGTCAACATGCAGCAGTCGGCAATCCTTTTGGCCATGAATTTTGTGGCGAACAACAAGGAACGTTTTCTCCAGAATTTCTACATCAAGAGTAAGCGCTCCGTCGCCAAGGCGATGAATGAAGGCCCGTACGCGTATGTGATTCCTTCTGATCAATCGCGAACTGTGGAAGCCGCGGACATGGTCAACCTTCTGCGTCTGATGGGAGTTGAGGTGCACACGGCGGACAAGGAAATTGCGACAAAGGGCCAAAAGTTTCCGGCCGGCTCCTACGTCGTTCGTATGGACCAACCGTATTCGCGCATGGCCGACATGATGCTGGATACGCAGTATTACAACGTCAACGATCCGCGGCCCTATGACGATACCGGCTGGACGCTGGGCGCCTTGCGCAACGTCAAGACCGTACGCATCGCTGACAAAGCCGATCAGGAGATCTTGAAAGCGCCGATGAAATTGTTGACGACGGATGCCCGCGTTAACGGGCGGATCGCGGGCACTCCTGCGACTACCGTCGCGTACATCATCAATCACAACACCGAAAACACCCTGGCCACACTTCGCTTCAAACTCAAGGATGTGAAGATCGACGCGGCGGAGGATTCATTCAAGCTTGGCGACCGCCAGTTTAATGCCGGATCTTTCATCATCAAGAGCGACGGCAACGGCAGAGATCTTCGCCAACGTCTTGATGCGGCGGTGACCGAGCTCGGACTCGTCGCCACCGCTGTAGACAAGGTGCCCGAAGTTAAGTCGCATGCGTTGGCCGTTCCGCGGATTGCAATCCTGCACACATGGACCAATACGCAAAACGACGGCTGGTATCGAATCGAGTTTGATAAGTTTCAGATTCCATACGACTACATCTCCGATCAGGTAGTGCGCAAGACGCCAAATCTTAAGGACAAGTATGACGTGATCATTTTCCCGCCATTAGGCGGCTCGCCGCAGGCGATTATTAACGGCATACCGATGCGCGGCGAACCCATTCCCTGGAAGCGTTCCGAGCTGACCCCGAATATGGGACTATCTCCGGACCAGACAGACGATATGCGTGGGGGGATGGGCCTGGGTGGAGTCGTAAACCTGCAGAAGTTTGTCAACGACGGCGGTGTGTTCATCGTCGTGACAAACACAACGCGCATACCAATTGACTTTGGAATAACCACGGGCGTCTCGATTCAGGAGCCACGACTTCTGCAGGCGCGCGGCTCGATTTATAACGCACGCTTCAGCGACCGTAAGAGCCCGATCGCTTACGGCTACGATGAAACGATGCCCATCTACTTCAATCAGGCGCCGTTGTTCCAGGTAGCTTCGGGTATTCCCGGTGGTGGTGGAGGAGGGGGCGGCGGCGGCGCTGGGGCTACAGGAAGACCGTCCGGCCGCGGCACTTTAACTGACCCGGACATTGTTCAGGGAATGCCTTTGGCTGTGCCTTCGCCTCGTCCCAGCCCGCGTCCCGGCGAGGAGATCTTAACTGACGAGCAACGATTGCAGCTCGGCGCGTTCTACGTGCCACCCAATCAACGTCCGCGCGTTGTGTTACGCTTCTCTAACGATGAAAAGAATTTGCTGATCAGTGGCATGCTTGCGGGTGGATCAGAGTTGGCTAACGCGCCGGCGGTAATCGACGTGCCGGTTGGCCGCGGGCACGTGGTGATGTTTGCCAACAACCCGATGTGGCGGCACCAAACGCAGGGCAGCTTCTTTTTAATTTTCAATACGTTGTTGAATTTTGATTCGCTCAACACTGAGCGCGCGGTGCAAACGCCGGCGAGACCGGCAACGGCGCCAAGCGACGACAACGATCAGTAATGTGACCGTCAGGAACCCACCCCGCTTACCACGTGGTACTGACAAAAATCGGAGCGCGCGGTGTCGGTACGACAACTAGCCAGACGCGTCGGCAGTTCCCACCGCTGGCTATCCTGATGCCCCAACGGGGCTACGACTTAAAGCCCAGGGTTGCCGCGCTTTGGCGGCTACCCTGGGATAGGGCGGAAGATATCTCTACCTCAACGCGGTTGCGGCATCCACGTCGAATTCAGGTTTACGCAACCGCGATGCGGTAGACGAATCAAATAGTTCGATTTCCCAGGTTAGCCGACCAAAGCGCGGCAACCCTGGGCTTTACAGATCAAGCCCCGTTGGGGCAATGAAAGGGAATAAAATGGCAGCAGAAATTGGTCAACAGTTCGTAGACTTTAATCTCCAAAATCAGGACGGCAAGAACGTCACATTAGGAGACTTCGCGGGCAAGTGGCTGGTCCTTTACGTTTACCCGAAAGACGATACACCGGGCTGTACGTTACAAGGAAAATCCTTTACCGCAACCAAACAGGAGTTTGACGACGCCGGCATTTCGGTCGTGGGTGTCAGCGCTGATGACGTGGCTTCTCACAAAGACTTCTGCAACAAGTTTTCATTTACGATCGATCTACTCGCGGACCCGAACCAGGAATTACTGCAGGGAGCAGGAGTGGGCCAGAGTGATTACAAAGGAACGAAGTACTGGGACCGCACCACCTTCGTAATCGATCCTCAAGGCACGCTGCGGAAAACCTACCAGAAGGTAAATCCCGAGGGTCACGAGCGCGTGCTGTTGGACGATATCAACGCGATGAAGGAGCAGGGACAGTCGGCCGCGCAGGGGTAGCCTTTTTGGAGTGCGCTGACCTGTCAGCGCTTTGGTCGTCTGCGACCTGTCGCAGCCGTCGGCTTTCGAATACGAATCGAGAAAACGTCGTGCGCTCATGCAGAGGAAGGCGGCGACAGGTCGCCGAAGACCAAAGCGGTAACTGGTTACCGCACTCCAAAAGCTCGAAACTATTTCAAACACTTTTCCGGAGATGATAATGCGAAACAAACGCACCGTTGCGTTGTCCCTCATTCTGTCGTTCGTCTTACTTCCGCTTGCAAGCGCCCAGCCTGTTGACGATGAAACTCGCGCGCGCATCCGGAAAGAGGGCATGGAACATTCGCAAATTTTGAAGACGATGCACATGCTTGCGGATGTTTACGGCCCACGTTTGACTGGTTCGCCAAACCACAAACGGGCTGCGGAGTGGACCATCAAACAGATGCAGGAATGGGGTTTCGAGAATGGCCGCCTGGAGCCCTGGGACTTCAAACATCCCGGATGGCTTAACGAGCGCTTGAGTGCACACATCATTTCGCCGGTGAAAGATTCACTCGTCGCTGAGGTGCTGGCGTGGACACCAAGCACGCGGGGCACTGTGCGCGCGAAGGCTTATCACCTCCTGATTCCGGAAAGACCTACTAAGGAAGTGTTGGCCGCTGCCCTCGAAAAAGAAAAGAGTAATGTGCGCGGCCGGATCGTGTTGGTCGGCCGGCACCGCATCTTGCCGGTCAATTTAACTCCGGCGCCGAAGCGCACGGAAGACAGGATCATTGAACGGCGTTTCGATCCCGACGCCCGTCCGTCGCCATCTCCTTCGCCGTCGCCGTCCCCGTCACCTGATCCGAATGTACTCAATGCGCGACAGATCGAGCGCCAGGTCGACGAGTTTCTGAAAGCGAACCGGGTACTGGTGCGCGTTAACGATGCCGCACGCGAGCACGGTCAGATACGCGCTTTCAACAACCGTACTTTCGATGTAAATAAAGTTGTGCCAACGGTAGTTATGAGAAATGAGGACTACGGTCGCATTTCGCGTCTCCTGGGTGATGGGTCGGACGTCGTACTTGAATTCAACATCGTCAATCGTAACTATCCCGAAGGCAGGACTTCGTACAACGCAGTCTCGGAGATTCCGGGAACCGACAAAGCGGACGAAGTGATCATGTTGGGCGGCCACCTTGACTCATGGCATGCCGCGACCGGAGCCACCGACAACGCCATCGGCTGCGCGATCATGATGGAGGCCGCGCGCATTCTAAAGGCGCTGGGACTTAAGCCACGCCGGACAATTCGAGTGGCGCTTTGGAGTGGTGAAGAGCAGGGGCTGCTTGGTTCACAGGCTTACGTAAAAGAGCGTTTCGGATCTTTCGAGAACCCGAAACCCGGATACGAAAAGTTCGGCGGATATTTCAACATCGATTCGGGTACTGGCCGCATCCGCGGCGCTTCTGTTTTTGGACCACCCGAAACGGCGAAGATTCTGCGCGACATCCTCAAACCGTTCAAAGACGACGGTGTAGCGGGCGCGGTTGCAACCAGAAGTCGGCGAACTGGCGGAACCGATAGCACGTCATTCAACCAGGCTGGCCTACCGGGTATTAGTCTTTCGCAGGACCCTATTGAGTACGGTTCACACACATGGCACACGAACCTCGATACCTATGAACGCATCCTCGAAGACGATGTAAAGAAGGCTGCGATTGTAGTTGCGACTGCAGTGTATGAGTTGGCGACTCGTGACGAATTGCTGCCGCGGTTCACGAAAGAGAACATGCCGGCACCACCGCCTGCGCCGACACCATCAGAAGGCGAACCGTGATTCATGGTTTTAAGTAGTTGCCGAATAGGCCTGGCGGGATCTCAGCGCAAAGCAGTGGTAACCGCGATGCCGAAATGCGTCTGCAGTAATGAATGCAGGGAATACTACTGCACCAGCGAAACCGGATGTGACTGCAACTTCTCCACGTCAAATGCGTGCGCTACCTGGTCGCTACTCAAAACAAACAACCTTTTCCCGTCCAGACTAAATCGCACGAACGCCGCTCCACGCCGGAACACCAAACGCGCCAAACTATCGCCGGTAGTCAAATCATACATCGTCAGCTCGCCGGGATAATTCTCCACCACAATCTGGTTTCGGGCGGGGTTGATTGCCACATGAGCACCAAAAAAACGATGATGTAGACTTCCATCATTAATGGCAAAGGCAAGGATCCGATTTCCTGAATCCTGTAGGACCAGCCAGTTTCCTTCTGAGTGGCCAGCTTCGATATCGAAGGAACCCTGTCCAGTTTCCAGCAACACGCTGCCAAGCGGTTTGCCGGCGAAGGCATCATAGACTTCGAACAGGTAGTCCTCATCCTTATTACCCATTTCCCTGGAACGGGCCGCAAGAGCAACATCCTCCTTCAGCCGTGCCTTACCCAGTTCGCTGCCCAACGCCCAATAGAAAATCAATCGTCCGGAGAACTCATCAAAGAATATTCCCGGCGCATCCTTCGGGTAATCGTGTGACCAGATTACTTTGTCGCTGACGATATCGCGTAACTCGATTCGAACTTCTCTCGTTAGTGTTGAGTCGGTAGACTCGCTTTCTGCTTTTGGGTCTTTCCCCAAACTCTTTAAACTCTGCCGAATCAAAACGAAACGGCCATGTTGCCGGGCGCCCTTTTCAGGAATTTCGCGAATGGGCGCGATGGAATTGTTAAGTGGATTCATGAGCACGAGACTATGATTGGCTTGGGCAAGTTTTGGAAAATCTCCGATGGCGCCTCCGTCGTTTCCCAGTACAGCCCCACGAAATCCTCGGACAAACATCTTCCGTTCACCCGAGTTGAGGTCCCAAAGAGCGCCACGGGTCTGAGAAGAGACCGCTAACCACTGAAGGTTGTCCGAGACCTCAGCGGCGTTTAGTTTTCCAATTGCGCTTACCGGGATCTCAATGCTCTCCAGCTCTTTGGCCTTAAGCATCTTAGTCCCCTCATCGTATTGCACCTCTGAAATCAAGACTTTGCCGGAGGCGCCTTCAAACAACATGAGATCATTCCACAGCGTAGCGTCAGACTTGTTCATTGCACTTATGAGGGTGTTCCGCGAGAGGTCAAAAACTCCCAGCTTCGCATTTGCCAGGGGCTTTACGATTATGTAGTTCGGGTTGCCGGTAGCTTTCAACTCATCTCCGCCCAGCGCAAACTTGGCCTGTCGTTTTCCCTCAGGAAAGGAAAACACACCAGAGTCTGCAGCATTCTTTGAGGACATGCCGAGGATCCTGTTGGAGTCGAGAAACACAAACGACCGGCGCGTAACTTTTTTCACCTCGCCGCCGATATTCAGAGGTTTCAGACTTGGAAGATCGAGAGCGATGACGGTGTTCTCAGACTCATCAACAATGAGCGAGTTAACCCGCAAAACAAAACGGGCCTTGTTGCTGCGCGATACCGCCATGATTCGCGAATCGGGCGAAAACTCGAAATGAAAAAAGCGACTTTGGGGGCCATGATGGTCGTCAGACCTCGCTTGCGCTGCAAGCCAGATGATGTACTCGAAAAGAGTTAGCCTGTAAAAGTCCTTTTTCTCCCATACCTTTTTCCCCGTTTGGGTCTCGATGAGATTCAGGTTAATGGCGTTGTCGATACAGGCCAGATATTTCCCGTCCGGTGAGAATTCATGCTCAATACAATCGCGACGCACCACCAGTTCCCGCACCTCAACCGGCTTCTTCTCCACCACACTCCACTTCTCATAACGAAGACCCTCAGTTCCGAACACGACAAACTGACCGTCCTGAGTAAAGGAGGCCTCCTTTGCTTCCGGCACCGGTATTTGAAAGGCGACCATAAGTGGCTTTCTTTGAATCACCGTAATCGCAAAGTCGTCCTGCGCGAGAAAGTGTTTTCCATCCGGCGTGATGGCAAAGTGTGTGATGTCGCTTCTTAGTTTGGGTGAGAGTTCTTTTTTCCAAAGCAGCGCCGGCAGTTCCTCCGTGCGATTTGAATCGCGGGAAGAAACAACATCCGCCTGCCATTTGAGGAATTCCTGTGAAGCGTTGACGTTGCGATTATCACGACAGCTGGCCGGAAGTTTTTCCGTGGCTTTGATCATTTCCCCCAGACGCTTCTCTTCAGGCTTTGGTTTCGAGAAGATATCGCTAAACCAGCCACCGCCTTTCGCTTTTGACTCAACCAGTCGACCAAAGAAACTCGAAAAGGAGTTTGGATCGTATCCAGCCGCGACCATTGCAAAGAGTCCAATCTTGTCAGCTTCCAACTGCTGTTCAGATTCGTGTCCTGCTCCTCGCGAAATCGATTTCGTCCTTCTTCTTTCAATTACAAGATTGTATTTTTCAGCCACATCTTTTCTGTCGCCCACCTTCGTAACGTTCAGAATTTTCTTCAGCAACTCAGAAAAGTCGGTAGCAGCATGACGAACGACGGCGTGTCCCAGCTCGTGGGCCAGCACTCCCGCCAACTCGTCTTCGCTATTGGCAAACCCAATTAGCTTTCGCGACACGAAAACGTAGCCGCCGGGTATGTTGAATGCGTTTGCTTCCGGAATATCTACGATGAAGAACTTGAATTTAAGTCCGGTTGGAGGAAGATGCTTGATCAGTTTCTCGCCGATATTCGTGACATATGCGACGAGTGCAGGGTCGCGAACAAAGCGCAAATCCCCAGACATTCTTTGATAAGTCAGCTCGCCCAGTACCATCTCTTGTTCAGGCGAAAAAATGTTGTAGGCGTTTGAATTTGCGGTGATTTGCGGCGGACTACACTCTTGTGCCTTTACTACGAAAGGGTCGAATGAAGAGAGAAGCAAGAGTATAAGGATCTTGAGTGGGAATTCTCTGGTCATTTTCAATAACTCCTGGGGCAAGGGGGGCTGTGTAGGAAAACTCACCGAGATAATGAGACCTGCAGGCTCGTTTTTCAAGAAAACCGTGACCGAAGACAGTTGCAGCGATCAATTTAAAGTGGGCGGCCGTAGCGTTTCTCCTTGTGAGAACGCCGGGTCGTTGGCATCCGGTGCTGATTGCTCCACGGAATAACTTTCCTTCAGAGTCTCTTTGACTGAAAGGAAAATCATGCACCAGTCGATAATTTACTAACAGCCCACCTCTTTTCGCCTCTAAATACTGGCCCGGACCTGGGGTTCGCTGCGCTTCACCCCAGGCTTTATGCCGTCGGCCGCTCCGCGGGCTAAGGCAACTACTCTTATGAACTTAGTCAGAGCTTCTTAAAGCGTGTCGGACATGTGAGTTCAGCCGCCGATAAAACTCATCGAGCGTGAAGGTGTGACAAAGGCCGGATCGTTGATGTAATGGCGAGGTTCCTTCTTCAGCACGACGGCCTCAATAAATTCTTCGATCTCTTGACGGGTAGCTCCGGTTCGAACGACATCGCGGAGCGAGTGTTCGACCGTGGAAAAGAGGCAGGTACGGATTTGTCCGTCGGCTGTCAAACGTATCCGCGAACAAGCGCCACAAAAAGGCTCACTCACCGGCGCGATGATTCCTATCTCACCGGGCGCCCCGTCAGCGAAACGGTAACGCGAAGACGTTTCGGACCCTCGCGCGACATCAATTGCGACAAGTGGAAATCGTTCCTCAATTCGTTGTCGAATCTCGCGACCTGAAACGACATCATCACGCGCCCAGTCGTGACCTGAATCAAGCGGCATAAACTCGATGTAACGCATCTTTACGTCGTGCTCACGAGCGAACGCCGCAAAGTCGGCAACCTCATCTTCATTGTGACCGCGTACAATCACCGCATTAATCTTTATTGGTTCAAGCGCTGCTTGCTTTGCGGCTGCGATTCCCGCCAACACGCGATCAAGCACGTCGACTCCGGTCATTTGTTTGAACACGTCGCGCTTCAAACTATCCACACTAATCGTGATGCGATCGAGTCCGGCGTCCTTCAATGCCTGTGCACGATCAGGAAGAAAATATCCGTTGGTTGTTAAGGCCAGGTCTTGCAGCCCGTTTGGTTTTAGCTGCGAAAGCTTCTCAATAATCGTCTCGATGTCGCGGCGCATCATCGGCTCGCCGCCGGTCAAACGAATCTTATGGATACCGAGCGAAACAAAGATGTCGCAAACGTATTCAATTTCTTCGTAGGAGAGCATCTGCTCCTTGGGCGCGATTGGGGGTTCACCATGAGGCAGGCAGTAAAAACAGCGAAAGTTGCAGCGATCGGTCAACGACACGCGGAGGTCGCGTATCGGCCGGTTGTATGAATCTTTCAGAACTTCAGTCATTTATGTAATTAGAATCATACGCGTCGCGGGAGGCGTTTCAAAACTCAGTCGACGACGGGACCTGCAGTTTGACTCAGCTAAGCCAATTACAGCACCCAGCGCGGTAGCGCGGGATCCATTAAGCTACTCAACACTAAGCAACTTTTCCAGGCTCGCTACCTCCAGAATTCCGCGCTAGGTGCTGTAATAGCTAAACTGACTTTGAACGCAAGCTACGCGTCATCTAAGGTCCCGATAATTTTTGAAGGGCCTCTTGAAACGCAGAGACCCCAGCAGGAAGCGACGATTGTTCAACTTTCTTGCCCGTGAGAATCTCCTGGCCTTTGATGCCATACAGTGGCCTGTTGACGTTGTTGTCCTGATCGAGCACGAAGTCTTTGAAGAAATCCGGGTCAATATTGTCTGCGTTTATCTTTCCGTTGTAATAGGTGTAAACAAGTATCTGCGACCCCGGCAGATTGTTTCTTTGCTCGTCCGTGAGATTCCCTATTGGACCAAGCCTGGCCGCTCTCTCAGATTTGAATTTCGTTTTGCCCTCGCCAAACCACGACACCGCATCCTTGTTCAAAAACAGCAATATCACGGCCAGCGTTTCTTCGGAGCTACCGGAAAACTTTCGCGGCGCCGAAGCAAGCTTGTAGAAGGCGGGCAATGACCAACTGTGCTCCTGTCGCGTACTGACGACGCCGTAGCCTCCCAGAAAACGCCTCACTAGAACATCCTGCCTGCGCGCTCGAGGAAAGACGGCAATAATCTCTGCCCTGTCAAACAACTCCTTTGGGAACCCGCTGTCAGGAAGGAGAAGAAGCGATATCAGCCGGGCTGAATCTTCCGATCTTTCGATCGCATGTTTGAACCTTTCAGCGGCAGGCTTCTGCGCCGAAACCGGAGGCTGAATTGTTACAGCGATCAGTGATGTAATAATGACGAATAAGATGTTCTTCACCGGTCCTCCGAGACCACGCCTTAGCTTCCATCGGGAGTAATCTTAAAATATCAAACACCCAGTGCTGAGTTAGTCATGAACACGGCGGCGGGCAGTCGCCTTTGAGTGCCGGGAAGCCTGATGGTGCGTTTCAGCGCAAAATCAAAAAGCAGAGGGTTGTAATCGTAAATCTCATTGAGGCAAAGGCGCTCGTCCGGGGTTAGATAGCCTTGCTTCACCAAAGAAGTAGTTCTGATCACGACGTTAATCGCGGGCAGGGGGTAGTCGCTACCATTAACCAGGCGCTCCTGAAGATCCTCTCGACCCAGAATCGTATTCAGCGGTGGGCCAATCCGATTAAATTGCGTCATCGCAGAGATGTCGGCGAATACGAGACCTTCATATCGTTTGTCATCCATCAACCGCATGAACAGGTCGAAATTCGGGACTCTTGGTCGTTGCGGATCGTCGAGATCTTCGTTGTTTCCCAGTCCGGCACAGTGGGCCACGATAACCCTCACACCTGAATCAAGCGCCCGCCTGAGCAAAAGAGGATTCCCGAGCTTCTGATCTTCCTCGGCCTCAACCGCTTTCTCTTCACCGCCGTGACTCAGCAGGATCAGATCCAGTTCTTTCATCTTCTGATAAAACGAATCGCAGCGCGGATCGGACGGATGGATGCCCATGGCGTTTGGCAGCCACTTGACGATGCGCGCGCCCTGTTTGGCCCAGCGCTCGAGTTCGGCCAGCGCGTCTGGCCGGTAAGGATTAACTGAAATGTTGGGAATGAACATCTCAGGATACTGCTCGGCGAGTTTGAAGACGTACTCATTGGGGACGTAAAACTCAGTCTTCTCGAGATTCGGAGTGCCGTCCGGTGAATAGTTTTTATCGAAGGCAAGTAGACGATATTTGCCCTTGTGGGGAAGATGCTCCACGAGACTCACCAACCGTTTCACCATTCCGGCGTCGGCATCGGCGATGTCTTCGACGCCCGCCGCGCTCAGGTACACCTTGAACTTAAGATGATGAAACGGGTGCCGCCATGTTCGCATTTTCGGATTGACGAAATTCTTTGAACCACCCGTGCCAATGCCGGCAACATGTGTATGGTGGTCGATGAGGCGGCTTGGATCGATGTCGTCGTAGGCGCGTTTCACCAGATCACCGGCCTTTGCACTTAGCCGATCCTTCAGCTCTTCTGGTTGGTTACGTGATGCTCCGCCGAGGCGATGGATTAGACACATGGGGTATTAGAAGGCATAACCACTAAACTGACTGAAGTTTGTAGGGGCGGCACTCCGTGGCCACCGCAATCGTTGCGCGAGGGTCTTGTCACCCTAACAAAGGGCTTGTCACCCGGGGGCGGCCACGGAGTGCCGCCCTACCAGGCTTGTACTACTTCACCGTCAACGTCATCTTGGCAAAATATTCAGTCAGGTTGCCGTGGTGCTCGCTTACTTCGCGTTTGCGCCAATCAATTATGTAAACAGAATAGACCCCCGCAGGTAACCGCAGTTGATCGCCAACGGTCGCATACCTTCGATTCTCACTCCCAAGGTTCTGCTGGTACTCGTTTACGAATTCGACGTCTTTTCCGTTGGCGCCCTGCTTGTGAAAAACGATGCCGATAAAGTCGACACCGGCGGCAACAGGATTTTCAAACAGGACATTGAACGGCGTGTTGGCTTTCCACTGATTTGAAGCTTCAACGCATTTCCAGTTGTCGTCGATCTCTTTGCAGATTTCCACCTTGCCTCCACCCGCCGCGGTGTTACCGGTGGCGCGTGGACCAACCTTGTCTTCACCGACAGTGAAAGTTGCCGTACCCCAAACCTGATTCGGCGGATAGTAGTTCATCATCTGCACAAAATATTTACCGGGCTGGTTAATCGTGGCCTCGGCCCAGGCGGTCTTGTGATGTTGCGTTACCGTGTAATACAGCATGTGAACATACTCGCCGTCGGCATCGTTCTTGGTGATCTTGAAAGCCAGCGCAGCGCCGGTGGGGACAGGTGGAAACGTGGCCACCATGAACACATTCCGCAATGTTCCTTTGGGAGTAAATGTGTTTGAGGGTTTTGTGCAGGTGGCAGTTTCAATTACCTGAATCGAGATTTGGGTCTTAACGATCTTGATCTCTTCGCACATTTGAAACTCGATTTTGAACTGCGCGTCAACTGACGGAGTAAAAGCGCCAAGGCATAACACGATAAGAGAGAGCAGTCGTTTGGGTGTCAACATGATGAGTCCTTGTGATGGCGGATTTGAGATGGCCCCGGCTCGATTCAGCGGAGATTAGTGCAAATGCCCGAGTGGATGCAATGTTATCGTCGTCGGACGTTGCCGAGGCCGAATCGACGTGGGTAGCGAGGGAAAGTCAAATGTCCGACATGCTTCAGGAAGCTCTGATCAAGTAACACAGGTCTTTGCATTCAGTCCGCGGAGCGGCCGTTGGCATAAAGCCTGGGGCGAAGCGCAGCGAAACCCCAGGATCGTTCACAGTAAACCCTCGGAGTCCGCGGAGCGGCCGATGGCGGCTTGATTTACAAACTGCAATCGTGATGATTCGACTGTCGGCCGCTCCGCGGACTCTTTCCATTTTCGACCCTCGCTCCTGGGGTTTCGCTGCGCTTCACCCCAGGCTTTATGCCGTCGGCCGCTCCGCGGGCTCTGATGCGAACTTGATCAGAGATTCCTGCACCATGTCGGACATTGAGGCCGCAGGCGCTTGCAGTCTGGGATTTTCTGGGCTAAAAGATTGTTCACAACACCCCTGACGCCTCGGCCGCAACTTGCCTCTGTAGCACGAGCGAAGTAAATCTCCAGTTAGATAGAGAGAGGAGTAGTCTCTTGCATAAACTTCGCGCAAGAATTGTCGCCAAACTCTCGCTGCTCATAACGTGTTTACTGCTGAGTCTGTCCAGCGCCGTAGCTCAGTCAACCGTTTTTAATATTCCCGCCACTGACGTGCAATCTCCAGGAAAAATCTATCTCGAGACCAATTTCATCATGCACTACGGCGGGCTCAGGGATGGCGGCTACCGTACCTATGGACCACGCATAGTGGTTGGACTTCCGGGAAACACGGAGGTGGGTATCAATGCATACTATACGCGCGCGTTACCCGCCGAGCCGATTGAGATTCAGCCGAATTTCAAATGGCAATTTTATGAGAATGAAGAACGGGGATTGGCATTCGCCACCGGCGTGTTGGTTTCACTGCCGATTACCAGGCGTTCCTTGGGTACCAAGTCCGCGCAGATTTACGTCGTTGGCAGTAAGAGCTTTGATGGCAAGTATGCTCCTCGACTCACATTCGGAGGGTATAGGCTGGTGGGTTCGTTTGACGATGAAACTGACAAGACTGGAGTACTACTTGGATACGAACAACCCATCACCAAGAAGCTTTCATTTGTGACCGACTGGTCCAGCGGGAATAACGATTATGGATACGTTGTGGCTGGCGCTGGATTCACGTTCTCTCCCAAAAGTCTGCTGTATGCAGGTTACAATTTCGGGAATCAGGGGCGTGGTAATAATTCTCTTGGTATCTTCTACGGACACACCTTCTAACCGCTCGAGGGCGCCTACTAGAAGCAGAACCTGCCCTCGCAGATAGTCTGGTCAAGGGGGCGTCGATCACTCGGCGCTTCACGCTCGCGCAACTCCGCCGCCAACGTTTCCGGATCCGCAGGCTTACCAATCGCGACCATCGCTTCAACCTTATAGGTGTCAGGAATACCGAGCTCGCTGCGAGCGCGTGCATAGTCAAAACCCTGCATGCCGTGGACGACCAGTCCCTTTAGCCAACCCTGAAGCGCAAAATTCTCCCAAGCCGCGCCGGTATCAAACGAGTGTGTCACTGAAGGTTCGCCGTTCTTATCGAAGATCGTTTTGGAAATGAACAACACCAGGGCGCCGGCGTTCCTGGCCCAGCTCTGGTTAAACTCAACCAGCAGATCGAAAAACAGCGGCCACTGGTCACTATCTCTGTGCGCGTATAGCATGCGCCACGGCTGGTTGTTGTATGACGAAGGCGCCCAGCGCGCAGCCTCGAAAAGAGACATCAGATCTTCCCGGGCAATTGGCTCCCCGGTCATCGCTCGCGGCGACCAGCGGTCAAGGAACAAATTGTCTACCGGATGCGCGGCTTTTCTGATTTCGCTGCCTTTGATCATCGGTTACCCTCTCACTGTGGATTCAACCCGTTTAGGTTCGTAAACGAAACGTTCGGGGCTTAAGATTGGTCAAGTAGACGAAGTCCGAGTTACGGATTGATGACGTAGCCGGAAAGTTCCTATTATCATCACCCACAGATGGCTGAACATCAAACTGCTAAAACGGAGCTTTACTTCGAGACATACGGAAACGGTGATCCGGTGCTTTGTCTGCACGGGCTGGGAGCGTGTCTGTACACGTGGCGCAATCTGATCCAACCGTTGTCGCAAAACCACAAACTGATTCTGGTAGATCTAAAAGGTTGCGGCGCTTCGCCAAAGCCGCGTGACGGACATTATTCGGTCCAGGACCAGGCCGAGCTGATCTACCAGTTCATTCAGGATCATGATCTGAGAAATCTTACGCTAATCGGCAGTTCGTATGGAGGCGCGGTTTCTTTGATGGTGGCCACGATGCTTTGCGAGAAGGACCCCGGCCGGCTGTCGAAACTTATTCTTCTCGACAGTGCCGGATATAACGACTCCCTGCCATGGCATTTGAAACTGCTCAAGACCCCAGTTCTTGGTTGGCTTTCGATTCATGTCCCTCTGGGCAAAGGGTCGACGCGTCGAGTACTGCGCTACGTCTATCACGATCACCGGTTGATTACGAAGGAGCAGATTGACGCTTACAGTAAACCCATAAGATCGCCCGGTGCACGACAAGCTCTACTTCAAACAGCGAGACAGGCGATTCCCAAAAACATCGACGAGCTGACGCCGAAGTACAAGGACATCTGCGTTCCTACACTCATCATCTGGGGTGAGGAAGATAAAGTTGTTCCCTTAAAGATTGGAAAGATGTTGACAGAGGCGATACCGGATTCAAGATTGGTGGTTCTGCCCGAAGTTGGACACGCACCCCATGAAGAAGCGCCGGAAAAGACGATTCCGCTTATTTTGGGATTTCTGAATGCGCCGACCTCCCCGAGGTAAGCTCACCAATGATGCAGTTCGCTGATCACTACAGAACCCAGCGCGGTAGCTCGGGATCCCTTAGGCTATTTAACATAAACAGTAAGGCCTTAATAATGCGCGTCGCCTCTGGCATCCCGCGCTACCACGCTGGGTTCTGTAATGATTTTCTGAATCTAACTGCATCAGACCACTGAATAAGTGCGAATGTCCGGCGCTTCGGCAACCGCACCCCGAAGCTTCTCGCGTCCTATTTTGAGATGTTGACTGTTTGCATGGCTCTCAAGCGCACTCTCGCTCTGCCATTCTTCCACGAATGTAAAGTCTGTCGGGTCAGCCTTGTTCTGCAATAGCTCATAAACAATACAGCCTTCTTCTTTCCTTGTGGGCTCGATCATTTCCACAAGAATCGAGCGGACCATGTCAACTTTGTCGGGTAGCGCTTTGATTCGCGCCACAACTCGCAATGAATCTTCAGGCATATCACCTCTCAACTGTTGCGACGGTTCCTATCCGTAATTTACTTCAGCGCTTGATCCAGCGTTGACCGATCGTCCAGCATCAACCACTCAACCATCGACAGCGGCAGACTTCCGTGCTTGATAACGTCGTCGTGGTATTGGCCCAGACGAAAGTTGGCGCCTTGTTTGTCGCGATACTTCCCGAGCAGTCGCATAATCTGCCACTTCCCAACCATGTAGGTGATCTTCTGGGTCGGGCTGGCCGCGGCGCCGGCAGCTTCGCCAGTCGCCGATTCGCGATCGAGCCCACCCGCTTCCATGAAATAGTTGACCGCCTGGTCGAAGTTCCATTTGCCTGTATGCAGATTTACATCAACGCCGATGCGCGCAGCACGATAACGAGAAAGACGCAGTATCTGTCCCTGGGCCGGCGAGTTGTTTGGATAGAGACCGGTACGCATCAACATCTCTTCGCCGTAGAGGGCCCAACCTTCGATCAGAATTCCATCGTAATGCTGTCGACGAATCTCGTTAGGCAAGTGGTTTGCAATCGAGAGTTGAAGAAAGTGCCCAGGGATTCCTTCGTGGCCCAGGATCGGTCTTGGATCTTCTATGGCGGCGCGAATGTAGAAGTTTCGCGACTGCGGATTGTAAGTAGGGATGAAATAGAAACCGCTTGGATCTTTGTCATAGATACCAGGTGGATTCATGAACCCACCCGGGCTCGTCGGCTTAAACGCTTCGGGAAGCTGCCGAATCGTGAACGGGCCAAGGTAATCAGGGATGGTAATCAGCTTGTTGGTCTTGAGGAAGTTGATCATCTCGTCCTGACGACTTTCATAGGCTTTCAGAAACGCCTGCTGGTCCGCAGGAATGTTCTTGCTGCGCGCCGGATTAGGATCCGCGAGGGACGGATCGGGAAGTAAAGACTCGAGCGCCCGATAACGCGCCAACTCGGCTTGGCCCAGCATGTCTACCTGCATGGCGTCGATGGGCAGGTAGTAAATTTCCTTCAGCAAGTAGTTGTAATTCTCCTCGCCCATTGGTTTGAAAGGCACCATCCCCGGCAAGCGCCTCTCGAGCCAATCGGCAAAGCCGCGAATTGACTTCAAGGCAGCATCACGAGACGCGGTTAGGCTATTCCTCTCAGCCTCGGATAGGTCCTTCGCCAAGGTCATCAGACTGTCGTTGAAAAGACTATCGATCGATCGCGCTGAATCGATGGCCAGCTGAGCGTAGAGGCGGACAGGCTTCGTAAGGTTTCCTTTGGCTTGTTCGATCATGAATGGCATCTGCTTCAGACGCGCCGTGGCCGCTAACGCGCGCACGCGCGGGCTGTCGTATTCCTTTTTCAGCAAAGAGAAGATGCCGTTGCTGCACTCGTTCACGTAGAGCTGTGGGTCAGTCTCGGGGAAGTTGATCACGCGATTGAAGAAATCAACGTTGTCGAGTTGTGAGCGAAACAGAAGCCAATCGATTCGGTCATCCTTGCTCCAATTCGACGTGGGCATAGCTCGGACTTTCGCGAGTAGTTCCTGAACATGTAGCTTTCGGTCCAGAATGCGCGAGAGCGAATAATCCGTGAGACGATCGTCCCAGGTGTGCAGGCCGGCGTCGCTGGAAGCAACCGGATAATTCTGATCACGCCACTTGTAATAGTCCTGGGCAAGCTTGCGCAGATCTGCAGGCGTGCTTGGCTTTTGCGCGAAGGTTGAGGCGGAGAAAAGAATAAGCAACGCAGACGATGTTAGAAACAGTTTCATATATTAATTAGCCTCGATGATTGACGATAAAGTCCAGGAATAAGCGGGCGCATTACAGAACCGAGCGCGGTAGCGCCGGATCTAAGAGGCGGCTTGGCTGTGGAGTGATTCCTATGCACTGGAAACATGCCCAGATGCACCCAGCGCTTCGCACGGGTGCCTCCAGGATCCGGCGCTACCGCGCTCGGTTCTGCAGTAGCGCGCGCGCATTGCGCTGCAGACCCGACAGCTTCGCTCGCTTCATGGCGCTTCCGCGAAACTGCGCCGCATAAGTCTCAGGCGTCATAGCGAGCACGCCAGTGAGCTCGGAATTAACGTTGCCGGTTCGCGGTTCAAAGCGTGGTTCATCGGTCACTTGTTCAAAACGGTTCCAGGGGCAGACATCCTGACAGATGTCGCAGCCGTAAAGCCAGCCATCCAACTTCTCCGATACCTCTGGAACGATTTCCGGTTCGCGCAGCTCAATCGTGGCGTATGAGATACATTTGTTGGAATCAACCACATAAGGCTCAGTAATCGCCTGAGTGGGACAGGCTTCGATGCAAAGCGTGCAGGTGCCGCAGTGATCTTCGATTATTTCCTGGTCATACTCGAGATCGATGTTAAGCAGGAGTTCGCCTATGAAAACCCATGAGCCATACTCGGGTGTAATCAGATTTGTGTGTTTGCCGATCCAACCCAGCCCGGCGCGTACGGCCCACGCTTTGTCCATCATCGGTTGAATATCGACGCAAACCTTTCCTTCAACCTCCGGGAACTCCTGCTGGATGGATGAAAGCAATGCCCGGAGTTTGCCGCCAACAACGTCGTGATAATCATCGCCCCAGGCGTAACGCGAGACCTTGCCCGTGGCCGGATCACTCGTGTGTTGCGCATCAGTGTAGTAATTCATCGCGACCACGATTACGGATCGCGCGGCTGGAAAAAGCTTAATTGGATCGCTGCGCATCTCAGGATCGCGCGCCATCCACCGCATCTGGCCTTCATAGCCACGCTCGAGCCAGGCCAGTAATCGATCGTGAGGTTCATCGAGCCGGGTCGCGGGAACGATTCCGACTTTTTCAAAGCCTTCTGCAAACGCTTGTTGCTTAATGCGCTCGGAGAGCTCGCGAATTCGACGGCCGTTTTCCGTTTCGACAACTGTAATTCCGAATTGCATTAATGGGTAGGATAAGAGCGAGGACGCGCGGGAGTCTAGCCGCTATGCAAACGAGCGCGCAGTTGGCTTAGCAAGTGGGAAGGGAAGAGAGAGTGCTCCAATGCTTGACACCCTCAATGCGACCCTCCCCACGCCGGGGGAAGGGGATGCTGAACTGGAGAGACAACTGTGGGACTATCGAGAACCGTAAATTGAAACTACTACTGAATTCTCTGCAAAGTTATGGTAGTCATCGGAGACGTCCCGCTGGTGCGATTGAATGAAAGCCAGTAGCCGGCTTTGGGGTAACGCACCATCTTGTAGACAGAACCGTCAGCCTTCGCTTCAACGTCAGCGCCAAACACGTCCTTCGCCGTGGGTGTCTTATTACCGACAGTCATGAAGTCAGCGGAGATCGCCGTCACCTTATGCGTCTTGTCATAAAGGAACTGAGCTGTCTCGCTTTCGCCAAAAACATAGAAGTCCTGCTCGTCACCTTTTTCTCTTGGATCGCCCAGTTTCTTCCGTACCTCATCGGCAGTCATACCAAGCTGCACGCCGCGATACTCGAGAAACAGTGGTGACGGATCTTCGCCCGCACCGTGACTGGCGACGACTTTTCGCGGTGCCTGAGCACTGCTGAAGCTGAACGCGGCGGCGATTATGAGGGCACAAACAGACCCGGAGGCAGAGGCTCTAAGAAGTGAGCGGAACATTTTTGGAAACTCCTTTCGAACACTGCGGTCAGGGCGGGCCATCGGTTTTTCGTAGGATACGAAGCTGGAAGCCGGGCTCGGCGCAGGGCCGCGAGTTATTGCAACTCTGCGGAAAATATACCCAACCTTTACCTGTGTCAATGGTTACAAGCGAATGTCCTGTCAAATCCTTGACTAATCTATTCGTTTGGAATAGAAACCACACGCTCTGCAACCAACGCCCAGGAGTTACACAATGAAGAAGATTTTTGTCTTGGTATCCATTCTGATCGTCCTTGCCGCATGTGCTGCGCCGCCTACAAATCGTGACGCAACTCCCGCGACAAGTACCAACCGTGCCGCCGAATCGCCCGCCCAGTTAACTGAAGCCGAGGCGATCGCCAAAGAAAAAGCAGTCTGGGATGCGCTGAAGAAGAAGGACTACGACGCCTTCGCAAATATGCTGGCGTCGGACTACATCGAAGTCGGTGGGGACGGCGTCTATGACAGGGCCGGAATCACCGCTTACCTGAAGGACCTCGATTTTACGGACGCTACTTTTTCAGATTGGCGACTGCTCCAGGTAAATAAAAACGCAGCCATTCTCATGTACAACCTGACGCTGAAAGGAAAGTTTAAGGGCGAGGATATCCCAGCCGGACCTTATCGCGTCGGTTCGGCCTGGGCCAATCGCGATGGCAAATGGATGGCGATCTATTATCAGGAGACGCTGGCCCAGACAGCTCCTCCTCCTCCCCCTCCGGCTGCTTCCCCCACTGCGAGTGTGAGTCCGGCCGCCCAAACGGCTAACGTCGCACTATCCGCGGATCCGATGGAGAGAGAGAGAGCCGTGTGGGATGCACTGAAACGACGAGACTACGATACGTTTGCATCGTTCCTGGATAGTGCTCAAGTAGAGGTGGAGCCGGATGGAGTCTATGACAAAGCAGGCACGCTCAAGCTGGTGCGAATGTTCGATGCATCGAAAGCCGAGCTCAGCGATTTCAAGACAGTCAAATTCGACGAAGACGCCTCCCTTGTTACTTATGTAGTAACTGTCCCAGGCGCTAAACCGCCGAAGATGCGATCCAGCACTGTTTGGGTAAATCGCGGTGGCAAGTGGTCGGCCTTATACCATCAGGGAACGCCGGCAGAGGAGCCTGCGGCTTCACCATCGCCTGCGAAATAGGAGATTAGGAACCAAGCGGTAGCGCCTGATACTGGAGACTACTTCGGGACAACTGGTTCTCATACTAATAAGTAGTCTTTGGATCCCGCTCTACCGCGCTCGGTTCTGTACCGCTCAAACCGTTAGCTTGCAATGGACGCCGCGGGCCCGGTAAGCCTGGGAGTACTGCCATGAAAAGAACTCTAATACTACTGTCCGCCTTAGTCCTTGCCGCCTCGTGCGCCGCACCACCGACGAACCGTGACGGAGCCGTCGATACTAATCGAAACGCAAATCGCCCTACTGATACGGCGCCAGTTGTTACGGAGGCCGAAGCGATTGCCAAAGAGAAGGCAATCTGGGACGCGATCAAGAATAAAGATTTCGCAGGCTTCGAAAGCATGTTGGCCGACAATTTCATAGAGGTTTTGCCTGACGGCGTTATGGACAAAGCCGCCTCACTGGCCGGCGTCAAGCAATTCGAACCATCCGAGATCAATTTTAGCGACTGGAAATTTCTGTCAATCGACAAGGATCTGTTCCTGGTGGTCTACACCGTAACCGTCAAAGGAAAGTTTGCAGGGCAAGAGGTTCCCTCGGAGCCTGTTCGTTCGAGCTCAGTGTGGGCCAATCGCGGCGGCAAGTGGGTAGGGGTTTTTCACCAGGAATGTCCTGCGAGTCCTCCGGCGCCACCGCCACCAGCGCCTAACGCGGGAGCGACAAACGCCGCGTCGCCGACTCCCAGCGCTGCGCCCGTGACTGGTCCCGATCCAATCGCTAACGAGAAGATTATTTGGGATTTGATCCGGTCCAAAAACTATGAGGCGTTTGGCCAGTTGCTGGCGCCTAACTTTATCGAGGTGCTACCAGCAGGCATTTACGATCGTGAGTCAGCAATCAAGCTAGCCCAGTTTGATGCTTCCAAAGCTGTTCTGAGTGATTGGAAGTCGGTTAATTTTGACGAGGACGCGGCCCTGGTGACTTATACCCTCAACAATCCCATTCCAAACTTTCCGCGACAGGGGCAACGCCATTCCAGCATATGGGTCAAGCGTGATGGAAAATGGTTGGGCCAATTTCACATGGGCGGCACACTTGTGGTGCAACCACCACCAAGCCCCGCAAAGTAGAGGCGTATAGAGTACAAGCTTTTAGCTTGCGCGTTGCGAAGAAGCCAGCCTGAGTCTTAGCGAAGACCCAACCCCGATACATCGGGGTTGTACTCTATACGCCTGTAGCCGACCAGATACCTGGAATCGTGGTAGCACAGGACGGGCATTTTCCTTGCGGTGTCACCCTCACTTGCCTGATGAGATAACCGTAGCGCTCGACGAGCACCTCATCGCATGAAGGGCAGTAAGTATTCTCCCATCGGCCGACCTTGCCCGGCAGATTTCCCGCATAGATGTAGCGAAGTCCCGCTTCTCGCCCAATCTCACAGGCGCGCACTAATTGCTCCGCAGTAGTGTTTGCATTCTCTGTCATATGGTAATCCTGGTGAAACGCCGTTACGTGCCAGGGAATGTCCGGTGAAACGGAAGCGATGAAATCCGCAGCTCGACGCAACTCATCTTCTGAGTCGTTGAAGCCAGGAATAACCAGGGTGACGATCTCTTCCCATAAACCTCGATCGTGGACCATCTGCACTGTGTCGAGAATGTTGTCTACCACGCCACCGAGTTGGCGGTAGTTTCGATCGTTCATCGACTTCAAATCTATTTTGTAACAATCGGTCCACGGGCGAAGGTAATCGAGGACCTGCGGCGTGGCGTTGCCATTTGAAATGAACGCGGTAAGAAAGCCTTCGGGGCGGGCTGCTTTGAAAACACCAACTGCCCACTCAGCCGTGATGAGTGGTTCGTTGTAACTGCTCCCAACCATCGATGCGCCGTAGGCTTTGGCCATGCTGACCAGGCGATCGGGCGTAACGATTTTGGGAGACGTGCCGGCCGCATCATCGCGAAGGGCCTGTGACGTAAGCCAGTTTTGGCAATAGCCGCAGTGAAGGTCGCAGCCGAGCATGCCGAAAGTTAGGGTGTCTGAACCAGGCAACACGTGGAAAAACGGTTTCTTTTCCGTAGGATCGCAGGCCAAAGCGGCAACGTAGTTTGTAGGGACGCGCAGCTGTCCGCCTTCATTGAAGCGGACTTTGCAGATACCGCGCTTGCCTTCTTTGATGAGGCAACGATGGCCGCAGGCGTAACACTTAAGCGCGCCATCTGGCAGATGCTCGATCAACTCAGGCGCGGCCTCTGTCGTCAGAGAATCGAGCACTTCAGCAAGCGGGGCCGATTTGGTGCTTATTGGCATAAAACGTTGATCTTTGTGCTTTGAACTTTGTTCTTTGCGCTGCTAAATATTATGGTCATACTAAGTTCAAAGCACAAAGCACAAACACAGCAGCACAAAGCACAAAGCACAAACACAACAGCACAAAGCTTATGATCATTGAAGAAATCACCGTCACCGCTTTCCAACAGCACACGCGCATACTCGGGTGCGAAAAGACCAAACGGGCGATCTGCATCGATCCCGGCGACGATTCCGAAGAGATCGTGCGCGCAATCGACAAGCATGGTTTTGAGTTGCAGGCGATTGCGGTCACGCATGCACATCTGGATCACATCGGTGGCGTCTCGTCGATAAAGAGACTTAAGCCTGCCGCCGACATCATGATTCACAAGGCGGACGAGTTTATCTATGAAGCGCTTCCCGAACAGGCCGCCTGGGTCGGTATTCCTCGCGAACAGTGGCCCGCATTTGGATTTGATTTTGAGGTGCCGCCGAAGGCCGACGGGTATTGGACAGACGGCCAGCGTTATCAGGTTGGCGAGCTGGAATTCAAAATCCTGCACTGTCCAGGCCATACGCCTGGCCACGTGGTGTTGTTTGAAGAGAAAGAACGGAAGGTTTTTGTTGGCGACGTGCTCTTCGCCGGTTCGGTAGGCCGAACCGATCTTCCGGGTGGTTCCAATGAGCAACTTATGGATTCCATCATGAACAAACTTGTACCTCTTGGGGACGATGTAGAAGTCTATTCCGGACATGGCCCAGTCACGACCATCGGCCAGGAACGCAAGACAAATCCATTCCTCACGGGCATGTATAAAGTAGGGACTGGAAGGTTGTGAGTGCGGTAACGGGTGGGTTCGTCACATTGTTCAAGCCGGAGTCACTCTCAAATCCGGCGCACCGCGGTCGATTCTGTAAAGTTGAAGATCACTTACTACCCTTCAAACGACTCGCCTTGAGCTCTTCCCACTTTTCTTTTTGCTCGTCTTTAAGCTGGCTGGGTAAAGTCTCGACTGGAACATTGTTCTGGGTGCAGAAGTGTCGCCATAGGATGAAACGAAGATCAAATTGACCGGTTTCGTCCGAGATAATGTTGTCTACCTTAGGTTCTTGTTTCTTTTCCGAGTCCATGGCGTCATTCTTTCCCGCTGATTAAAGTGGGAAGAGTGTAGCAGTTTTTCAGCAAAAGGTTGATCGGGTCGCCTTCGGAAGCGTTGATGCAATTAGCTATTACAGCCGCACCGCGGGCTTGGAAACTCAACACGCCGGTGACGGCTTTTGGGTTCTCGTCTTTCAACTGCGCGCATTCACGAGCGTTCACATCCTTTACTGAATAACTGGCTGAACGGCGATAGTTATGTTTATCGAGGTGCCGAAACGTACGGTGCGACCCGCAACAGGCTCTTGAGACATAACTACATTGCTCGTGAACTGATAATTTGTTTGATAACTAACCTGCCCCATCCTCAAAGCGCCTCGCGTCTGACTAATTATAAGCTTGGCTTGCGCCTCAGTCTTTCCGAACAAGTTCGGGACTACCACATCCTGAGGAGGTGGAGGAGGCGGAGGAGGTGGCGTGCCTCGTTGCTGGAATCGAGCAACGTATAAAGTTATAGCGGTTCCTCTGCGCACCAACGTTTCGGGTTTCGGATCCTGATCGACCACGGTTCCGGCGGGACTTCTGTAGTTGTCGACCTCAATCACCTGACCCCGAGTAAATTCACCGCCGAAACGTGGCAAACGTCGCGTGGCTTCATCCCTCGTGAGTCCGATAAGGTTTGGTACCTGGACCCTGGGAATTGGAACAGCAAGAGTCAGCGCAACTTCGCACCCTCGCATCAGAGGTTTTCCCTGACCGGGACTTTGATCAAGAACGGTATCACGTGCTCTGTCGTCGGTTTCTCTCGTTCCGCGGATATTAGCCCGCAGTCCAACGCCACCGAGTCGGTCTTCTGCCTCAGACCTGGATAACCCGCTTACTCGAGGAACGGTTACGGCATTCGGATCGAGTGACGAAACAAATATTGTTATCAATGAACCAGGCCGTACTCTTTGGTCCTTCGCCGGCTCGCTGTATAACACTCGTTGGGATGCTTCACAGTCAAATTGATCCTTCCGTTCCACTCTCAGGCCCAGCCTTTGTAGTTCCCTTACTGCCGCGTCTGGCTGATCGCCTTTTAGACCCGGCACCTTCACAGGAGTGCCGGTGGCAATTGGATCAGGCGTTGGAGTAGGCGTTGGAGTAGGCGTTGCAGTTTGTGTGTTTATACCTCGGGTTCCGTCCGTGGAAATGCTGACGGCGTCTTGGGCCTTTTCACCTTGTTTCAAAGGCCTCCGCTCGGTCTTCAGATAAGCGCCCGCCTGCTCCGCTGCCTGACGTGGATCAACCGGAACGAGTGCTACGGCGTAATAGTAATGAGGCTCCGGCAACTCCGGGCGAACCTGGGTAGCCTTGCGGTAAAACCTAAGAGCCTCGCGGGGCTGACCAGTATCGTCAAACACCCGCCCAAGGCCTACGTATGCCTCTGCCATCTGATTGTGCAACGTCAAGGCCTGATTGTACTGGTCCTTGGATTTGGCAAAGTTTTGATCTGCCGCTGCCTTGTCACCTCGATGAGCTAGCGTCTCCCCTGTCTCGCGATAAACGTCGCCCAGGCCGGTGAATGCAAACTGGTAACTGCGGTCGATTCTGGCTGCATTGCCGAATGCTTGTTCGGCCCCTTCAAACTGCCTCAGCGCTTCTTCGCTGTTGCCTTCGTCCTTGGCCATTTCGCCAAGTCGCAACTGAACCTCTCCCAGATTTGATTGGGCAACAGTGGCGACTTTTCGAGGTGCCGGAGCCGGCTGTTGGCGAGGCCGGGCATGATTATCGTTTGGGGCACTCATGGGTTGGGCCTGAAGGGCTTTCGCATATTCAGCCCTCGCCCTTTCAAGAAAGGCCCGGGCAGCAGGATAGTTTTTCTTGTCTTGCTCAACTTTCGCTTGATCGAGATAAACGTTGCCGAGCGCATTCAGGGCAGGAGACCAATTCGGATCAAGACCGACCGCTTGCTTCAACAACTGTTCCGCCCTCCGCAGGTCGCCCATGAGTCGATGTGCCTCGCCCAGAGTAGTCAGTCGTTGAGGCGTTTGCTGCGTAGACTGGCTAAGCCCTTTCAACTCTTCCTGTGCCTTGGCTCCGTTTCCCCAATCGATATAAATGTCCGCAAGGATTTCCTTGCTTCGCGGGTCATCGTTGATGATGGAACTGCGCCGGACTTCCCTGAAAACACGGTCCCTCTCCGCCCATGTTCGAAAATTAGGAACGACCGACTCTGCCGAGTATGTAGGCTCGCCTTTCACAATCACCGGATTGGACCAATTCAACGTCTGGTCCACCCGCTGAATTGAAGCGTCGGATTTTCGCAAACCACCCGAGGAAGGCAGTATGATTTCCTGCATCCTGACGGCAACTGCTGACTCCGGACCTGTAGTGGTTCGCTCTTCGGTTTCCGGTGGGGTAGGTTGAACGGTTGGCGTTGGCCTGGGCTCGCCGATAACGTTCATCGTAATCGCCAGTAATAAACCCCGCAGGTGGCATCCCGGTTCCGAACTGCAGTCCACGCAAGGAAAAGTTATTTGACTTTCCTGTGTCCCTACCGGAACCCTCGTGGCGTCGAGCTTAATAGCAAATCTGATGTTGCGAGTTGAATTGCCGTCGATTGCAAACTGATCGGCTCCCATGAATTGGAACCAGCTTAGGTTTACGGGCGATGCAACCCTATAGACATGCCGCTGCCTGCAGTTATTTGCCAGGATAAATTCCCGCTCTTCGTTTAGTACTCTTCCGGACACTGCTACAAATTCCATCCGACTTTGCTGTGGCGGTTCAGGTTCCCGGAAACTGGCGTTCATGAACATGGACGCGTTTTGATCCGCCCTCCGAGGCGCACCTCCCGAGTGCCGCGCAATGGTATCGATCTGCACCGCACCCTTGAGCACTGTGAGTCTGTTCTCGTTAGTCTCTTCGTCTACCGCTAACTCGAATTCCGTTCCCACTACACCCCATTGCGCCCTCCTGGTCTTTACCTGAAACCTGTCCTTTACCCTGGCAAGGATCCGGCCTGCCCAATTAAACACCGATCCCAGCTCGATGTGGGTCAGCTCGTCAACCACAACTTCATTATCTTTTTCGGCCGTCTGGTCGAGAAATAGTATTGTTACTTTTACTCCCCGCCCGGTCGTTATGTGATCGCCCTTGTAGAGCAACATCCCGGCCTCTGCTCCACCGGTCGAACCATCGTGAACGATGGTGACTTCCGTCGAGGTAGCTCTCTCGACTTCCGCTCCCTGACGGACGATCGTTTTGATTGTGGCAAAGGGATCCTGGTTGAACTGCGCAGGAGTTGCCGATTCGCCGACCACTGACACAGCACTTTGCTGACCCAGAAAAAGAAATCCCAGACTCAGGAAAAACAGTGAGAGTACGCTAAGTGCGAAGGAGGGTTTCTGGCGCGGCATTTAGAATTCCTTTCGTTCACTGACGGACGAACTTTGAGCGGGCGAGGACGAAGAGAAAATAGGTCAACACCAGGGCGGCAAGGTGGTAAGACATATCGAAGACAATGTGGCCCAGCGCATATGCAAGGACGGCAAACAGGATGTAAATGAGCGAGACCACGAGGATGGGCGTGGGAATCGTGATCTTGTTAAAGGGCGCCGGCAGGAAAGGGAGAGGAACCGTCTGCGTTTGGCTCATCCATTTGCTGAACCGGATTTGGAGTAAGGCGGCGATGGCAACCAATATCAGGATAAAAATGTAGTGGTACAAGACCGGCAGCGGTCTTATGTAACTGCCGCTGAGGAGCGTGGACATTGCCGACGCATGCATCTCGGCGCCATAGCGAGGATCCTTTTCAGTGCCCTGGATGACGTCGCCTTCCTGATAACCGATCAAAACTATTTTGTCTTTGAAATTACCGGCGTGGTCGTCGGGGTGGGCCAGAACGTCTTGATAAGAATAGCGCGTGATTTCGGCTTTAACTGGCAGATCGACCTGGAGATCCATGGAGCGGTTCACTGGAATTGCATAAAGCAACTTCCCGCCGGCTTCTCCGCTTCGCACCCTGACCTCACTCATCAGAGGGCTAAACCATGTGGTGGTACGCTCGTTCGGGTAGTTCAACCTTGTGATCGCATGTAGCGCTAAAGCAGGGAAGGCTGGTTGTTCACCATAACCCTCGAATGGTTCGCTGCTCTTTTCAGTCGCGAGGCGGATGAAGAGAGGGGTGCCGGTCTCCATTATTCGGCCATCGATTATTCCCCAATGGTCTCCTACGGCCGCCTTGATCGAACTTGCAAATTGCGGCTCGTAGCTTCCGGGTGGTAGTAAAGCTCCCACCACCAGTTTCGTTCCAGCTTTCTCAGCTTCCTGTATGGCCTGCGCAAAACCCGCGTCAACTTCCGGTGAGTTAATCCTGAAGGCAACATCAAAAACAATTACTTTCGCGCCGGCCAGCGTAAGCACACGCGTCAATTCCGCGTGATGCTTGCGGTGGCTCAAGTCCACTGCGCCGAATGGCGGGTTGGGTTGATTGGCTTTATCAACGAGTATCAGCGCTATGCGGCTATCGAAGGGCTTGGAGTCGGTACCGCCAACGTATGAGGTGAGCAGGTCCTGCATGTAGCGATCGACGCGCAGCAGATCGAAGAACTTAATCCACGAGAGAAAAAGAACCATGACGCTTAGCGCAAGCAGGGCTGTAAGCGTGATCCCCCAGCGCCACTTGACCGGTTTAGCCTCAGCCGCAGATTCATCGGCTGCCGGCTTGGCCGCGCGTTTTGCTTCGGCTTCCGGTGGAGTGCCCTTTTTCCGTTTCTTGTTCGCCATGCGTGAGATCCTCCGCGAATCGAAGTCGCAGGAAGTGGTTTGAGTGCGACCAGGACTCGACTAAAGGCCGCCAGCCTTTCAGCTGGGTTCCTAGCAGGAATGAATTTTATGACCTATTTATTTCACGGCTTCCCGGAACGAAAGGGTTATAACGGGACGACGGTGGCAAGAACCCCGGGTGCGAGATGTGGGTGAACACCGGCGACTCGCTGTGCGGACGAAGCTTACTCCTGTCACCATTTGCCCGCAAGAGTTGTGCGTTGTAGCAGTTTCCCGTTTAGGTCGGGCACTTCTGCCAGCCGGTGCGGACAAGTCCGCCCGCTAAACGGTCTACTATTTTTACGACGCACTAACGAGGTAGATTGCGCCGGTGGGAATTTGGACGCCGCCTGTTGGCTCAAGCGTGATCGCATACACGGCTGACTCCATTGCTGAGGCTGGAATCTGGTCCTCCAAGACGCCGTTACCGCGAGGATCGGGCATAAACACCTTACCCGGCATCTTCCGATCGTCTTTGATGAACCAAAGTTGATACACCTTTCCAGGGGGTGCTGCCGGCAGATTCCTGGTCATCAACATCGCATGGCCCGTCTTATCGTACGCGAGCATGGCGTGGGCGCCAGGCGCAGCGTTAGTTCCCGAGAGTTGGGTCATTCGGGCTCCGGGCGTTGACAGTAATGCGACGAGGACGCGCTCGTTTGCTAGTTGCTCGTTTGTCTCGCGCATCTGCGTCGCCAGGCGAGTTAGCTCGTCTCGGTCTGAACGGTTTTGCCGCCAGAGAAGGAATAGCCCGGCGAGCATTGCCACCATTATGAATGCCGCGGCAATGGCTCCAAAGGAACCAAGCGATGTCCACATATTTCTGCGCGGTGGTTCGAACGACAGGAGGCGGGACGTGCTCTTAGGATCGGATTCAAGGTTAGAACTGCGCACCGCCTCAGCATGAACTGCAGCGACTATGCGCTCGCGCACCTGAATCGAAGGTTCCGACGGATCGACATTGAATGCCATAAAAGATGCCGTTTCCTGCCATCCACTTAACTCCAAACGACAATCACCACAGACCTCGAGGTGGCTTGCGAGCGCGCGGGCGTCCGCCGAGTCGAGCGCAGATAAAGCGTTCGCGGACAGCATCCCTTTGTAGTCTTCGTGATTCATGCTTTCCCGCTGTAACCGAAGTTCTCCAGTTGAGTGCCCAGGAGCCCCCGCAGTTTGGCCATTCCTGAACGCATTCGCGTCTTCACCGTTCCCAGAGGAGTGCCAAGTCGTGACGCAATCTCGGATTGAGTCAAACCATCGTAGTAGGCGAGGACCAGGGCCTGCTTTTGTTCTTCCGGCAATTCTGACAAAGCACGCTGAATAACTTCGCGCTGGCCGGATTGGATCGTGTCTGACAAGGCGTCTGAAATTTCCTCGGTTTGATTCTGTGCTGACGACTCGGCCAATCGCTGACGCGCCCCGAGCAGCCTAAGACGATCAATTGCCCGACTTCGGGCCAGAGTCACCAGCCAGGTAAAGGGTTTGCCGCGATTTTCGTCGAAATCGCCCGCCCGCCGCCACACCTGAATGAAAACGTCCTGCAAAACGTCCTCGGCTTCCTCCCGGCTGCCTAATATACGGACCAGGAGGCCAAAGAGGATTACTCGATACTGGTCATAAAGACGAGCTAACGCCGCCTCGTCGCCGCGGGCTACGGCATGAAGATTCTCGACGTCAGAGGCGTTTGCCTGTTGAAACTTAACTTCGGAAGACATTTAGCTGGTTGATATACGGCCCGGCGATGATAACAGATTGCGGGATGGGATATTTTTTGGTTGTTCCAAAGAACATGGGCGCACGAAGCACGCGCGCCCTCTCGTTCCTTATCTTCGGTGCCTACGCCACCGTGATATCTGGCGACAGGTAAACATCCTGAATGGCATTGAGCAGTTCGATGCCTTCACTCATCGGACGCTGGAAAGCCTTGCGCCCAGAAATCAGACCTGTGCCGCCGCCACGTTTGTTGATGACCGCCGTGCGCACAGCTTCTGACAAATCGCTTGCGCCCTTTGATTCGCCGCCGGAATTAATTAGTCCGGCACGGCCCATGTAACAGTTGGCAACCTGATAGCGAACGAGATCGATCGGATTATCCGTCGTCAGCTTCTCGTAAACGATCTTGCTCGTCTTGCCATACGACTTGCCTAGCGCCTTTTCCACGGCAGTGTAGCCTGCATTCCGCTCCGGAAGTTTTTGCTTGATGATGTCTGCCTGAATTGTCACGCCCAGATGATTTGCCTGGCCCGTTAGGTCGGCTGCCGCATGCATGTCGCCCTCGGTGGTTTTAAATCCTGAGTTGCGAATGTAACACCAGAGAATCGTGGCCATGCCGAGTTCATGCGCGTGGGCAAAGGCTTCGCTGATTTCAGTAATTTGCCGCGTCGACTCGTCAGAACCGAAATAGATCGTCGCGCCTACCGCCACCGCGCCCATGTTGTGTGCTTCCTTAACAGTACCAAACAACACCTGGTCAAACTTGTTCGGCAGCGTGAGTAATTCGTTGTGATTGATCTTAACCACGAACGGAATCTTATGCGCATACCTGCGCGCCACCGAACCCAGAACTCCGAACGTCGAAGCTACAGCATTACAGCCGCCCTCGATAGCGAGCTTCACAATGTTGTCGGGATCGAAGTATTGCGGATTCGGAGCAAACGAAGCGCCGGCAGAGTGTTCGATGCCCTGGTCCACCGGCAGGATAGAAAGATATCCCGTGCCCGCAAGCCGGCCGTTGTCGAAGAGCGATTGCATGGAACGTAAAACTGCCGGCGAGCGATCTGAAATGGCCCACACCCGATCGATAAAATCCGGCCCGGGCAAATTCAACTGTTCCTTCGGAATCGCCTCCGACTTGTGGTCCAGGAGCGTCCGGGCGTTTTCACCAAGTAGTTCTTCAATGCGATCCAGAGGGGTCGAAGCGCGTTTGAGTTCGGTAGCCATTATGAGTATTCCTCCTGCTTGCGGGAGTTAGCGATTTGTCGGTAGTTTCTTAAGTGATTCGTGCCTGATTGTAACATAATGGGCGTGTTTTGGCCGTTTGCACCTCCTCCACCGCTTTCTCTCCTTTCTGAGAGAAGCCTGATCCCACGGCAGATTAAAGTCCGCCAAAACTGGGTCGGCTCCGGCTTGCAGCGGTTTGGGTCATGTTTTAGAATTCAGCTCGCTTAGCTTTAACGGTCAGTCACCCCGAATGATTTAGCCACGCGCAAAGCTATTATCGAAGTCCTTTTCCGTATTAAATTCTTTCGAAAGGTTAGTTCCATGAAGTTTTCTCTCACACTAATCGCCCGTTGTGTGTTCCTGGTTAGTTCAGCTCGCTATCCGAAAGTTCGCATGCTGGCGTCCATCCTTGCGGGTTTACTCATCGCCGGCAGTGTTTCACCTGCAGCTTACGGCCAAACACTTAGCTCGTTTGACCGGGAGCGCGGCCGCCTCATGTTAGGCATCATCAGAGACGACATACGCAAGAACTATTACGACCCAAACTTTCGAGGAATAAACCTTGAGGAACGGTTTAAAGCCGCTGAGGACAAAATCAAGCAGGCGACCTCGATTGGCCAGGTATTCGGAATCATTGCGCAGTTTGCGATGGAGCTCGAGGATTCGCACACACTCTTTTTGCCCCCAAGCCGCTCGTATCAAACAGAGTATGGATGGCAGATGCAGGTGATCGGTGACAAAACCTTCGTGGTGGCTGTAAAACCCGGAAGCGATGCTGAAAAGAAAGGGCTGCGGGAAGGGGACGAGGTGTTTACGCTTGATGGGAGAGGCGTGGTTCGAGAGAACATCTGGAAAGTTCACTATCTCTACAATGCGCTACGTCCGACGGGCGGGATGCAACTCGTCGTCATTAAGCCGGACGGTCGCGAACAACAGATCAACGTCCTGGCTAAAGTGCGCGAGGGCAAGCGGGTGGTAGACCTGACTGACGGAAACACTATTTGGGATCTTATCAGGGCAAGTGAAAACGAGAGTCGCCTGCGACGTCACCGGTATGCCGAAATGGAGAAGGACATCTTCATTTGGAAGATGCCCGCTTTTGATATGAGCAGGGCGGAAGTCGACGACATGGTGGACAAGTTTAGGAAAAGCAAGGGGTTGATTCTCGATCTGCGGGGCAACGGCGGAGGAGCTGAAGAAACTCTCTTACGGCTTATTGGGAATTTCTTTGATCACGACGTAAAGATTGGCGAACTCAAACGCAGGAAAGAGGTCAAACCTCTATTGGCGACTACACGCGGTAAGGATATCTTCGCCGGCGAGCTAGTCGTTCTGATCGACAGTGAGTCCGGCTCTTCCGCGGAGTTAGTGGCTCGCGTGGTCCAACTCGAAAAACGGGGACGTCTAATTGGAGATCGTTCAGCGGGCGCTGTAATGCGTTCTAAGTCTTACGATCACAAACTTGGCCTGGACGTAGCAGTGTTTTATGGCGTCAGCGTTAGCGATGCCGACGTTCTTATGAGCGATGGCAAAAGTTTGGAGAAGTCAGGCGTCTACCCGGACGAGATCAAACTTCCGACGGCCGCTGACCTGGCAGCGAAACACGACCCGGTGCTCGCATACGCCGTTTCTCTTCTGGGCGGGAAAATGACACCCGAAGCGGCCGGGAAACTCTTTCCTCTGGAATGGAGGAAATGATTGGTGAATTCACACGCGCGAAGCTTCGCGCATGGCGGCAAGCGAGTCTTTAGCGAACTGTTTTTGAAGGCGACGCACGTGTGGGTATCCAAGTTTGACGAGTAGGTGTTGTGGACGCGAGAACGCGTAGATGTCATACCAAACGGAATCGTCTTTGTGCCATTCAATGGTGAAGCGCTCCTCGCCGCATTCCGCATGAATGGGAAGTGTTCCGTAAGCAAAACCAAACCGCGCCTTGAATTCTGGAGTCTCATCCAGCAGGTAAACGATGCGGCAGGCGTTAAGCGACCAGAGTCCGAGTGAACGGGCCTGGACCGCCGCTGTTTCGCCCACCTCGACCGGCACGCCATCCGGAACTATTCTCACCCAGCCAAGATCAAAATGTTTCCAACTTCGTAATGCATCGACGGCCCGCCGGTACGTTGACTCGCCTTCGCCAAGTTTGATGCGGTTGTGGTCCACGGTATAGCCGGACGGTGCCCGTGTTTTTGTCGCGCCGACTTCTGAATAAGAGAAAGGCAGGGCGCGTTGGCTGGCGACGAACTGTCGCACGGTTTCCTCGGTGGGCTTGTGGAGGTGAAGGAAACTGTGAGTCTTCGTCATGCGTGAAATCGTTAAAGTCCAAAGTCCAAAGTTCAAAGTCCAAAGTTCAAAGTCCAAAGTTCAAAGTCCAAAGTTCAAAGTCCAAAGTCCAAAGTTCAAGTTTAGCGTAAATCTCAGGACGAACCTTTGAACAGTTCGAGGTTGGGAAGGAGGGCTTGCCCCCGCTCTTCGTCGTCACAAAGAGGTGGCTTACGACTTTGGCTTCGCCGCGCGGGCGCGGGGATGATGGTTATCGTAAGCGGCGCGCAGGTGCCGGTCAGTCATGTGCGTATAAATCTGTGTGGTGGAGATGTCGCTGTGGCCAAGCAACGCTTGAACCGAGCGGGAGTCGGCGCCGTGTTGCAATAGATGAGTAGCGAAACTATGGCGAAGCGTATGCGGCGAAACATTGCCAAGGCCGGCGGTCGCCGCGTGGCGTTTGATGATGGACCACGCCATATGGCGGTCCAGGGGTTTGCCGCGATGCAGAAACAAATTCGGATAGGCTGGTTGACCATAAGCGGCTTTAACCGATGCGTATCGCTGCAACCAGTGAATCGCGCTTTTCCCGACGGGCACGCGACGTTCCTTGCTTCCCTTGCCATGACAATTGACCACACCGCCATGTAAATCCACTTCCGTTTGTTTCAAACCGCAAAGTTCCGACACGCGTAAACCCGCTGCATACATTAGCTCCAGCATTGCGCGGTCGCGTACGCCTTCTTCGCTAGTGATGTCGGGAGCGGCCAGTAACAAATCGATCTCTTCGACTGTCAAAAACCTCGGCAAGTATGAAAACTTCTGCGGCGTATCTAAATCCTCGGCCGGATGGTGCTTGATGTGACCGTCAAGCATCAGGAAACGAAAAAAACCGCGCGCCGCGCTGACTGCCCTGGCAACCGAGGACGGCGCCAGTCCTTCACGTGAAAGCTCCGCGATCCATTTGCGAAGGTCTGGCCGCGTCAGATCGGAGACATGTTGGCGAATCTTGTGTGCGAAGCGATCAAGTCGATCAAGGTCGCGGCGGTAGCTTTCGAGCGTGTGTCGCGCGAGCCCCTTCTCTACCTGGAGATAGGTTATGTATTCCTTGATGAAATCACGCTGGGATGCTGGCTTGTTCACTCGTCGCATTATAGACGAGGTTGAATCAGGAGGCCGCTAAACTCTATGAGTCAACCACGCCGCTATCGTAATCATTCACGCTACGGCTTTGCCGCCCGATGTGCGGCGGTGGCTTCGCCCCGCCGTAAGCGTCTCTAAATAGCTGGGGGCTATGCCCCCAGTCACGGGGCACAGCCCCAATATTGATGTTCGGTTTGCCGGAAGGGCGTAGCCGCTTCCGCACCTCAAGCGGCAAAGCCGCGACGGGCGTGCCTCCATAGAAGAAGTTGCCGTAAAGAAACTCTTTAGTTGTCAGTCTGCTGATGAGGTTGAAGCGATTACTCGTAGCGCAGGCACTCAATCGGATCGAGTCGCGAGGCTTTGCGCGCAGGCCAGACTCCGAAGATGAGTCCGACACCGATGGAAACAGACAGGCCTGTAATTACAGCCCAGGCGGGAATCGTGGCAGGTAAAGCAGGAATCAGGAGCATGATTAACTGGCTGACGCCGATGGCGGTAATGACGCCCAGCGCGCCGCCGAGAAATGTGAGCGCCATGGCCTCGAAGAGAAACTGGCGCACGATGTCTTTTCGCCGCGCTCCGATCGCCTTCCGAATACCAATCTCTTTGGTCCTCTCGGTCACGCTGACCAGCATGATGTTCATTACACCGATGCCCCCAACCAGAAGGCCAAGACAGGAAATCGCTATAGCAATTAAACCGACCATCGCGAAGATGCTGTCAAACTGTTCAATAAACTTGTCGGCTGTCTTGATATCAAAGTTATTGGGGTCGCCAAACTTAACATTGCGTCGACGACGCAGAATTTCTTCAGACTGTTGTAACGCTTCAGTCGTTTGACCCGAGCGAGATTTGATTACCAACAAAAGGTGGCCCTTGGCCGGAGCTATCTTTTGTGCCGTACGGAAGGGGATAAGCACCGCATTGTCTTCTTCATTCTCACCAAAGAAACCGGCTTTTCTCTTCTCCAGGACTCCGATGATCTCGAAATTGTATCCACCCATGCGCACTTCTGTTCCGGCAATCTGATGGTTCTGTCCGGGGAACAAAGCGTCAGCCGCGTTGACGCCGATCACCATCACGTTGGCGCGTTGCGCGTCATCGTGCTCGGTGATAAAACGGCCCTCTCTCAAAGCCATGTTGGAGATATATGCATAGTTAGGCGAAACCCCTTGCGTGTTTCCCCAGCGGTAGTTGTGACCCTTGTACATAATATTGTCGTCAAAGGGTCCGCCACCGTAACCAACATTTTCTGCCACGTGGGCCACATCTTCCACCGCGCCTGCCTGTAACTTAATCGTGTCGGCGTCGTCCACCGTCAACGGTTTCCTCATTCTCTCCGAACGGTCTTCGCCCAGGTTGGGTCCGGTAGAGAGGTGAAAAGCATAAATATTGTTCGTGCCGTACTCTTCAATCATTGAAACAATATTTTGCCTCATGCCGGTGAGAATCGAAGCAATCGTGATTGCGGTCATCACCCCGATCACGATGCCCAACACCGTCAGGAAACTGCGGAACTTATGCGCACGGACGCTCTCCAGCGCCATGGCGATCGTTTCCTTCAAAACACTTTTTGGTAACTTTAACTTCACCAGCTTATTTTGCGGTCGTCAGCGCCAAAATGGGATCCAGCCGCGCTGCTTTAAATGCCGGATATACGCCGGCGACAATTCCTATTACCGTGGAAAAGACTATAGCCATCAAGATGTAGCCAATCGTGATCGTCATTGTGATAGACGCCAAAGCCGTAATCAGCGCTGTCACGCCCCACGATAGGAGTAACCCGATGACACCGCCGAGCACGCACAGGATCGCCGACTCGATCAGAAACTGAAGCAGGATTTGTCGCTTCGTAGCGCCAACAGCTTTCCGTAGGCCAACCTCAAAGGTCCTCTCCGTCACACTGACCAGCATGATATTCATTACCACTATCCCACCGACGATTAACGTGATGAGAGTGATGGGGACGACCACCATCGCGATGCTGGCGGTAAACTCATCGATCTGATTATTGACCGCTTCGACATCCACCAAACCGAAGTCGTCTTCCTCGTTACCCTTCAGCCGGTGCTTGACGCGCAGCGCCACGCGCGCATCTTCGATGGCCTGTTGAAAGTCTTCCCGGTTTTTACCCTTGCCGTGAATCTGCAAGCCGTTACGTCCCCAGATTTGCATATGGGTGGTCACCGGAATGTAAATGTGACGATCAAATGAGTCGCCAAAGAAGGCGCCTCGCTTTTCCTCTACACCAACAACGCGCATCGGTCGCCCGCGCACTTTCAGAGTTTTGCCGATCGGGTCGGTGTTTGGAAAAAACTTGTCCTTGATGTCGCCGCCAAGAACGACGACCATGGCCGAACGCTCCACCTCGTCTGATGAAATAAAACGTCCATCGGCCATGGTCTTATCTTCGATTTCGACCATGTTTGCGGTGGCGCCAAAGACCATCGCTCCGGGAAATTGAATGCCGTCCTGACTCAGGTCCGTTCCTCCGCCGACTGCGGCGCCGACTTCAGCGCACGACTTGCAATGGTCTCTGACCCATTCGTAGTCGTCCCATTGGAGGCGCTTGTTGCGTCGATTCATTCGCTCGAACTCATCATCAGAGAGCCGCCCGTTGGAGGCAATGCGCGCGATCATGAAGTGATTGCTGCCGAGGACTTTGGCGATCTTCTCAACCACGTAAGTGTTGAGACCGCTAATCGACGCACCCACAGTCACGACCGAGGCGACCCCGATAATGATTCCGATTAACGTGAGAAAAGCACGCAGTTTGTGCGCGAAAATCGACTGCAGGGCGATCCTCAGCGCGTCGGCGTAAAAGGAAAAAATTGCTCGCATATTGATAAATCGAAAAGTCTCAGGCGCGAAAAAGCTTTACGACAAAGAGTGTGCGAAAGGTTCAATAATTCGCTGTAGAAACAACGTAAAAATTAACCTCTGGACGGAGGCTTGAAGTTCAGAGTTCAAACTTCAGTTTGCGTCTTTGCCCGCAGAACATAGCATTAACTCTGAACTACGCGCCGAAGTGGAGAGACACTCCGAGTGTCTCTCCACTACCTAGACGACTGAGGCATGTCTTTCGTTAACAGTTAGGTTAGTTCGGCAGCCGGCTGCTCAACCGGTTTTAGCGAGAATCTCTCTGCCCAGCGGATTTTTCCTGTGACCTGCATAGCTACGAAGAGCGTCACAACGGAGCCGATGGTAATTGCCAGCCCGGTAAAGCCCTTAAGGAAGAACGCGTAAGAAAACATCACGAGATAGACAAACTGCGCCAGGGCAGCCTCGCGGCTGGCGAAATGCAGTCCGACTACAAGTCGCAGGTAGCTAACCACCAGGAAGACTGAGACGGCGGCAGAAATCGCAAATGCCAAATGAATCGAAACGTGATCGACAAGGTAGGCAAGCAGAAGGTGAAAGGAGAAGAAAGCAGCTGCGAGGAAGAAGTAGTTCATAGGATGAAGTTCGATGCCGCGCATGGTTGTGATGATCAGCATGATGAAGAAAAAGAAGAACAACGAGACCGGGGCAAAGAAACTGATGCGGCCAGCCAACGGGCCGGGCTGAAGTTTCTCCGGCATCACCATGGCTATTTGATAACCCGAGACCAGGTTTTTGGAAGACCAACGCAGGTCCCAACCATCATTCGTTTCATGTTTCTCAGATGGAGAAAGAGTGTTGTCCGGGAAGTCGATATCTTTGAAATTGGTCTTCATCGTGAGACTAAAGTCTCGCACCTGCGCCACATCGTTGTTGCTAAAGCTGTAACGCCACTCTTTCAGGCCTTGAGACCTGTAGCCGACAGCCAATTTGGAAATGTGTCCGGCGGGGATCTTGATCGTTCCCGTCGCGGCATTTTCGTGGTTGGTGGTAGCTAAAGGTGCGCCGTCCACGGAAAACACCAGGTCATCGTAAATTGCTTTTGAGGCCGGGAAATTTAGTGTGAAGTCAATCGTCTCTTCTTTGTCGCTGGTATTGCGAAACGCGTAATTGCCCGTGAAGCCAACTTTGTAAGTGCTGTACCAGAGTAGTCCTTTTTGCCTGTGCTCCAGATCGAGGGCCACGTCGACCAAACTGCTTTCCAGCGGCAGAGGAACGGTTACATGATCGTTAATGGTCCTCGTTATTTTCTTGCCGTTCTCAAAAATCTCCTCAGAACGGGGAACGATTCGGGTAAACGTGGCCGTGGGAGGGGCCTGATTCTGGGGCGCTCCCCAGGTCGACGTGACTTTGTCGTTAGCGGTGGCAGCGGAATCGTAAGTGCGAGCGAAAATGGTGCCGCCTAGTATGGCCCAGGCTACCGAGGCACAGACAAAGATGAAGGCAATGGCAATGATTCGTTTGGTCATTTTGAAAACTCCTGAGTCTCGTTTTTCGAATTCGTCGTTTGACAGCAAATTCTTAGAGCATGGTCCATTGTCAGTCTGGGCCGTTAGCCTAACAATGTGGCAACCCACAGAATGTACGCGTGCGCCGTACCGTCACCAGCTTTACATCTGAACCCGTCTCTTTGTGCCTCCAGTTCGATTCACCAACCCGTCTATACCGAGCTTAAAGCTCTTTGCGCCACAAAGTGGGTAGGCAAAAAAATAACTCAGCCGTTTCTCATTTGATGAATCAGCGCTTCCATGTGACTTAAATAGCTCTCCAGCGCGCGCCTGCCGGCCGTAGTTAGCTTGTATTCGGATTTTGGCACACGGCCTTCAAACGACTTGGTGCAGGTAATGTAACCGCCGTCTTCCAGCTTTCGCGCGTGGACGCTTAAGTTCCCGTCGGTTGTATCCATCAGGCTCTTGAGATCGTTGAACGTCAGAGACTCATTTGCCGCCAACGCGCTAACTATTCCTAAACGCATCCGTTCGTGAATCAAGCGATCGAGTGCCGCGGGCGCACTACGTGCTTTTGCGCGCGCCTCGTGCAAAGCAGAGGCTGCTGTTTCCCTTTTTCTTGGGGTTGTATGTTTGAGTGCTGTTTGTTTAGCCACCGTACTTCCTCGCGATAATCGTACCGAAAATAATATGTAATCCGCCAAAACCTGCCGCCATAAACCAGTTGGCGAATACTGCGGGCGCCAGACACGCCGCGGCTCCCAGCGCCATGAAACCGAGACCCATCATTGGCACCACCCTAACGGAAAACATTCCGCCCGTGACGACGCCGGTTCCATAGAGTAGCAACCAAAGTCCTGGTATTGCATCAGTCAACCCGGCCTGGTAGAGCACAATGGTCAACAATCCGCCCGCGAAAATTGGCGGTGTCAGACTAAACGCCACCTTGCGTCCCGGACCTGAAAGTAGCGGCATCCTGGAGACGCGGGCTTTTCGATCAATGGACCAGCCCGCAATGAGCAAAGCGACTAGTTCCTCTACCAGCCAAACCAGCATCCAGTTTTTAAATGTCTTTTGCTGTGCCGCGATAACAGACGCGGCCAGCGCGGTGACGCCGATCGCGACCAGGCCCCAACCGGAAATCGCGGTAAAGGCCGTTGCCCTTTCCATTGTCTCGCGAATGTACTTGAGATTATCCATCGCCCGCGCATGCAGCGCCGGCGGTTCTTCTCTTTCGGGCGTGACCAGGTGGATTGGCGACATGGCAGGATCCTAACTGAACGCTGCTGTGCTGTCAAGTACTTTACGAAACAAAGAGAGGCTCTCAAACGTAGCTAAGAGCGGGGGCAGGCTCTCCTTCCCAACCTCGAACTATTCGGCGTATACCCTGCGATTTCAGAATCTGAGTTTTCAACTCAAAACTCAACCACGTTCCCTGAATCGCAATCTAAACTTCAACTGCGAGGGGTCTATCGGGCTTAGACAACGCATTGATCTTTCGCCAGCGATTGACCAACAGAAGCATAGCGCTGACTCCGATGATGATGCTGATGATTTGTGACGTGGAGAGTCCTGTAAGTGTGGTTAACCCCAGGATATCGCCGCGCGGATCGTCACGCACAAACTCGATCAAAAATCGGATGACTGAATAGAGAAGCGCATAAACCAGGATCACCTGGCCCTCAAAGCGTCTGTTTTTATGAAGCCAGAGCAGAAGAAAGAAGACGAGCAGCATGGCAAAGGATTCGTAAAGTTGCGTTGGATGCAGGTGTGCATGAATCGGCACTCCCGTGATTTCATGCCCCAGCTCACTAAACTTCACGCCCCAGGGAAGGCTGGTGGGCTCACCCCAGCAACAGCCCGCTGCAAAACAGCCCTGGCGTCCGAAGAAATTGCCCAGAGCGATTCCTGGTGCGCAGGCGTCAGCTGTTTTCCACCAGGGTAGCCGGTAGCGGCGCATTAGCAAGTATCCGACGACCACGGCCCCAAGCAACCCGCCGTAGAAAACACCTCCCGAACGCAAGAAGTCGAGCGAGATGAGTGCTAAAGGATTCTGTCGATATTCCGGCTCGGTGAAGAGCATGAGGATCTTTGATCCGATGAGCGAGGCCAAGAGCATCCAGAGACAGAGGTCGTATATTTTTTCTTTGGGTAATCCGTCGCGCGCGGCCAGTTTGACCGTGAAGAGGATCGCACAGAGGAAGGCGAGCGCCAGAAACACGCCGTAGGTGTGAACCGGGAAACTGCCAATGCGAATAAGTTCTGGGTACATTGAAATTGGTTAGTTGTCAGTGGTCAGTTGTCAGTTTTCAGTGGTGCGTTGTTAGTCAACGGTCCGGGTGTCATTCGGCAACTGACTACTAACAACTAACAACTGACTACTGACAACTGATTACTGACTACCGACAGGCTTCTTTCGTGCTTCAAACACAATGTCGTAAGCAAGCAAAAGCGCGCCGATGCAGATGCTGGCGTCGGCTACATTGAAAGTTGGCCAGTGATATTGACCGGCGTGCAGGGTAATGAAATCTACGACGTAACCGAAGCGCCAACGGTCGGTCAGGTTTCCCAAAATGCCTGCAAGGACCAACGCGCAGGCTCCAAGGACGCGGTCGTCGTTTCGCGGAGTGCGCAGGAAATAGTAGAAGACTGCCACAGCTGCGAGTACCGCCACGCCCACGAAAAACCATCGACCCATGGAGCCGCCTCCCTGCAGTTGTCCGAAGGCGATGCCGGGATTTTCCGTGTAGGTCAAATCGAAGAATCCGGAAATGATGGTCAAATCATCTCGATGACGAAGTGTCCGCACCGCCCAGGCCTTAGTCGCTTGATCGACCATGTAAATACCGAAGGTGGCGAGCAAATAACCAGCGCGCCAGCCAAAACGTGTTCTGGGTGTAGTAATTTCGGTTTTGTTTATTTCAGCGTCCATTTGGTTAATGTCTGTACCGCCTGCGTGAGCGGGTGGGGTGGCCCGGCAATAGTTACCACCCGCTCACGCAGGTGGTACTGACAGGTTACTCAGTCATCTGCTCGCGCTCGATCTCCTCAAGCGCCTGAACACACCGTTCGCACACTGTCGGATACGTGCCGAATTCACCGACGCGCGTCGAATAGTTCCAGCAACGTTCACACTTTTGACCCTCAGCCGGCAGCACCTTCACTACCACTCCACTGACTCCCTCATCGGATTGAACCACATCAACTCCGGAGACTATGAAGAGGTAGCGGAGCTCGTCGCGATAACGCTCCAGCTGTTCATAGCTTTCACCCGACGCAGCGATCTCTACGCGCGCCTCAAGTGAACTCCCAATCCGTTTCCCAATTCGTGCCTCTTCCAAAACCTGCAAGACCTCGTCGCGGATCTCAAACAGCCGTTCCCAGTTTGAGCGTAACTCCTCACTACTAACATCGCTTGCCTCGGGCAACAACGCGAGGTGAACAAAATCCGGTCGGCCAGTGGTGCTCGGAAGGTTTTCCCAAATCTCGTCGGCGGTAAACACGAGAATTGGCGCTGACATTCGTGCTAATGCCTCGGCGATCCGGTAAAGGGCGGTCTGCGCTGAACGGCGCGCGAGACTTCTAGGCGCACTCGTGTACAGGCGATCTTTGATGATGTCAAAGTAACGCGCAGACAATGTCACTGTGCAGAAGGAGTAGATCGCTCGAGTCGCCAGGTGAAACTCGTAAGCATTGTAAGCCTCGCGGACTTTCTTCACCACCTCATCAAGTTCCGCCAGCGCCCAGCGATCGATCTCGAGCATCTCTTCTTCAGAAACGCTTGATTGCGAAGGATCAAACCCATAAAGATTTCCGAGCGCATAGCGGGCAGTGTTGCGAATCTTTCGATAAGCGTCGACTGTGCGTTCGAGGATCTCCTGAGAACATCGCACATCTTCATGGTAGTCGGACGACGCCACCCACAGGCGTAGTATGTCGGCTCCCGACTCTTTCACTACTTCATTCGGCGAAATGCCCGTGCCCGCAGACTTACTCATCTTCTCGCCGGCCACAGTGATCAACCAGCCGTGCGTGATGACATTTCGATAAGGCGCCTTGCGATACTTTGCCAGGCTGATCAGCAATGAAGAGTTGAACCAACCCCGATATTGATCGCCACCTTCGAGGTAGACATCCGCCGGGCGCCAATTCCCAAGCTCCTCCGAAAAATAATCTTTGAATACCGCCGGCCACGACGAGCCACTGTCAAACCAAACATCGAGAATGTCAGTCTCTTTCGTAAACTCGTCGCCGCCGCAAGTCGGGCATTTGAAACCCTCCGGCAGCAACTCCTTGGCCTCGCGCTTGTACCAGGCGTCCGACGATTCCTGCTCAAAAATGTCAGCGACGTGCTTGATTACGTCGGATTGCAAAATCACCACAGTGTTCGGATCTTCGCTATTGCACGATGCGCAGTAAAACGCAGGAATCGGCACGCCCCAGACGCGCTGGCGCGAGACACACCAGTCGCTGCGGTTCTTAAACATGTTGAGCATACGTTCGCGGCCCCAGGCAGGAATCCAGTTAACGCTTTCTTTGATCTCCTGCTCCGCTCCTGTGCGTAGACTGAAGCCCCAGTCGTCATCCTGAGATATGCGGTCGAGCGAGATAAACCACTGCGGCGTGGCGCGGAAGATCACCGGATTCTTACAACGCCAACAATGCGGATAACGGTGATCGTAGTTTTCAGAAAAGAGCAGCACGCCGCGCTCGCGCATGAAGTCAACAATCTTAGGGTTGGCCTCAAAGACGCTCATACCCGCGAAGTGTTCGACTTCAGAAGTGAATTGTCCGGCGTTGTCGACTGGGCAATAGATTTCCAGGCCGTAACGCTTGCCGATGACAAAGTCGTCGTGGCCATGACCTGGCGCTGTGTGGACGGCGCCGGTCCCGGCCTTGCCCGTTGTCTTCCGTTCGCGGGCTTCGCTGACGTCCAACTCGGTTTCCGCGTCAGCCTCTCCACCGAGTGTCACATGATCACCGACCATCAGAAGTGACGGTCGATCCAGCCAAGCATGGCGGCATTCAAGACGATCTAATTTTGAGCCAGGGAAGCGTGCCAACACTTTGGTGGCCGCATGATCGCCGTCAGCGTTACCTTCGGCCAAACCACACTTCTCGATGACGGTTTCCAGCAACTCGGAGGCAACTATGTAGACTTCGTCGCCGTGCTCAAACGCCGAGTATTCGAAGTCAGGATGGACCGCAATGCCCAGGTTAGCGGGCAAGGTCCACGGCGTCGTAGTCCAGATCAGAACGAAAACTTTCTTGCCAGCCAACGCCGGATCGATCTGAACCGGATCACTTGCGAGGGGAAACTTCACATAGACCGATGGGCTGCGATGCTGGTGATACTCAACTTCAGCCTCGGCCAGCGCGGTTTGATCATGTATGCACCAGTAAACCGGCCGCGCCCCTTTATAAACATAGTCACGCTCCGCAAACGTTCCGAACAGCCGCGCCGTTTCCGCCTCGTAACCATTCGACATGGTTGAGTAAGGGTTTTCCCAGAGACCAAGAATGCCCAACCGCTGGAAGTCTCGCGTTTGACTCTTGAGAGCGTTGCTCGCGTACTCACGGCAGGCGCGCCGTATCGACGCCGCTGGCATGTTTGCTTTCTTCGTTCCGAGCTTACGCTCGACGTGGAGTTCGATTGGCAGTCCGTGGCAGTCGTATCCAGGCACATAAGGCGCGTCGTAGCCCATCATGCTGCGCGTCTTCACCACAAAGTCCTTCAGGATTTTGTTCATCGCAGTGCCTAGATGGATGTCGGCATTGGCGTATGGTGGTCCATCATGAAGGATGAACTTCTCGGCGCCGGCGCGCGCTTTGAGAATCAAATCATAAAGACGCACCTCCGACCATTTCTTCAGACGCGCGGGCTCGCTTTGCGCCAGATTCGCCTTTTGGGAGAACCCGGTCTTCGGCAGGTTTATGGTTTTCTTCAGGTCGAGTGGCGTTTCAGTAGACATAATCTTTTGACGTTTCCAGAATCTGCAATACTACAGTAGGTGTGTTTGGCCGCCCAAATCAGCCGGAAACAGCTCCGTGGCGACAGCTATCTGAAGTCACTAACACCTGCGTAAGCGGGTGGGTTTTAGCTATTTACAGAACCCAGCGCGGTAGCGCGGGATGCTGGAGGTAGCGAGCATTAAAAGAATTACTTAGTGTTGAGCAGCCTAAAGGATCCCGCGCTACCGCTGGGTATCAGCTTCAATACTTAGAGCGCATTCAGCTCAACAAAAAACCCGAACCAGCGGATGCGATGGTTCGGGTTCTTTTCACCTTGATGGCTCCGGGTTCAGCCGATGAACATCTCATCCTCTCCGTAGGTTTGATTGATGGGCTTCGGTATAGGCGCGACCAGAACTTCAAGCCCCCTACGGAAGCCCGTCATAATCGCAGCCAACTCGCGTGCCGGTTCAACGACTTTACGCTGAATGAAATCAGTAGTTGAAACCACCTGACTGTGCGTACGATCGATTGTGTTGCTCACGAGCTCCACTTTGTCGCGGGCTTCGTGCGCCGTTTCACTTACCAACTCCTTCAGTTCGCCGACCTCATCTTTGATGATCGCCAATGACTCTGAAAGGTTCATTGTGGCGGTCGAAAGATGATTGGAGACGGCGGTGAATTGCTCCGCAATATGCTTGCCCTGGACGGCAATTTGTTTACCCTGCTCACTGATCACCGTGACACGTTCAATCAGCGGCTCGAGTTTTCGCTCCAGACGATTTACGGATTGCACTGCGCGGCTAACAAACACAGCGATGGCTACCATCGCCGCTGCGATGATGATGAACGACAACGCGACAACCACCATGATCCAGAACATCGGGTCGTCTGTCGTGATTTGAAACGCGAGCGCTACCATCGTTTACCCTACGGCTAGTTGGATTTTTCGGTGTACTTCGGAGCTGCTTCAATTCGGCCCGACATCTCAGTCTTACGTTTCTCTTCCTGATAGGCCTTTTTGCCGGCATCGATCGCTGCTGCTACCGTGCTGGTCTTGCGTCCTGCAGTTTCCCGCGCCGTCTGGGCCACTCCGCCAACCTTATCGGCCGCTTGCGAATAAAGATCAGAAGCACGTTCGCTGGCTTGCGAATAGAGTTCAGTCGCCCGCTCGCGAGTTTGTTCGTAATATTCCCCGGCGCGGTCGCCGAGTTGCTGCGCTGTCTCTCTCGACTTGTCGATACCTTTGCGGGTCGCGTCGGCAATGTCGCCGCGCAGCTCCTGGCCGGATTTCGGCGCGAAGAGAAGGGCGATCACTGCGCCGATGCCGCCGCCAATGAGCAGGTAAGTCAGCCGAGTGGATATGTTGTCATTAGAATCGTTTCCCATAAGAAAAATCCTTTCGTCGAAGCAAAGCCGCACAGGCCCTGCAATGTTGATTTCTGTTTAAATTTTCGGAGTTGGACTATAGCAAAACCGGATGAAACGGTGCAAGAAGATGGACCAATTCCGCTCAAGCGATCCGCGAATTACGCTCAGTTTAGTGTTGTTCGTGTGGTTTGTGGATCGCTTAATTATCGCCGCTGTGGGTGCCTTTAATCATCCTTGGTCTGATTGGGTGAAAGATCAAACCGATTTGTTAGGGTCACCCCGGTGTATTGGTCGAGTTTGCGGTAGAGGGTCTTGCGGCCGATGCCGAGCGCGCGGGCGGCGTGAGTCTTGTCACCCTTGGTGTAGTCGAGAGTCGCTTCGATCGCCTGGCGTTCGATTTCATCCATGGACGACGGAACTGTAACTTCAAACGTTGTCGTCCGGCCTTCACTGGCTGCTTTGGCCCTCTCAACTTTAATTCGATCCTGCTCCTGCAAGGCAATTCTACCAATCGCTTCGGGCAAGTCTTCCAATTCAATCTGCCTGCCTGATGCAATGATCACCGCGCGTTCAATCGCATTCTCCAATTCTCGCACGTTGCCCGGCCAGTCGTAAGTAATCAACGCCTGCAGTGCGTCTTTCGAAATGCCGGAGATAAATCGGCCGGTCTTCTGTTTGAAGTGTTCGAGAAAATGAATGACGAGCGGGTGAATATCTTCCGGGCGTTCACGCAGAGGCGGCAAGCTGATGGGAAAGACCGACAGACGGTAGTAAAGATCTTTGCGAAACGTTCCTGACTCCGTTGCGCGTTCCAGGTCAACGTTTGAGGCTGCAATCACGCGCACATCAGCTTTCAAAACATCGTTACCCCCGACGCGCGTAAATTCCCCGTCTTGTAGAACGCGCAGGAGTCTCACCTGGGCCGATAAGCTCATCTCGCCAACTTCATCAAGAAATAGCGTCCCGCCATTCGCCTCCTCGAAGCGGCCCTGACGCCGCGCGCGCGCATCGGTAAACGCCCCTTTCTCATGGCCGAATAGTTCCGATTCGAGCAACGTTTCTGGAATCGCGCCGCAGTTGAGCTTGATGTACGGCTGGTCCTCGCGTCCCGAATTGTAGTGAATCAGATTGGCCAGCAATTCTTTACCGGTGCCGGATTCACCCTGAATCAGCACGGTAGTTTGGGTCCCCGCGACATTGAGCGCGAGCTCAATCGCCCGTTTTATATTCGACGTTTGCCCGATGATCTGTCCTTCGCCGTACCGTTCGTGCAGCGCATCGCGAAGGTTCATCACTTCCGCGGACAACTGGTCCCGCTCGAGGGCCGTTCCCACCTGATCGGCGATGCCCTCGACGAGCGCAACCTCGTGGTCCTGAAAGCCTGCGCGCGCTTCACTCCAAACCAGACCAAGCAGCCCGAAGGTTTGGCCGGCAACTCGTACGGGAGCAACCAGGGCGGCGCGGCCTCCGAGGGTGGCATTGAAAATTAAACGGAAAGGAAATGGAAGATCCGAATCCAGCAGGCGCAGTGTCTTACCCTGGGCCAGCACCTCCATGGCGGCAGGGAATTCAGTGACGTCGAGAGACTGTGCGTGTTCGTCGATTAGTCCCTGAACGGTGTCTGTCGAGGCGTGGGGTGCTGCTTTGAAAGCCGCTAGCGTAATGCGTCCGCCCTTTGGATCGAGTACTCCCAGCGCCGAGTAATCAGCGCCTACAAGCGTGATCGCGCGCTCGAGCACGAGCGAAGAAACCTCGCGAAAGTCAGATCGCGCGTTGAGCGCATTGGCGATCTCCAACAACGCTCGTTTGGTTTCCGCCTCGCGTTCCTTGTCTGTGTAGAGCCGTGTGTACTCGTATCCCACAGCAATCTGGCGCGCGATTGATTCCAGGAATGAAACCTCATCATCGAGCCATACGCGGGGCGTTTTCGTGGTATGCATTCCCACCAGGCCCAGCACGTCTTCGCCACGAATTACAGGAACCACCAGGAGCGAACGCGTACCCAAGCTCTTCGCCAAAAATCGCACCTTCTGGTCCAACCCCGGCGCCGACGTGTCGTCCAGGCGAATGGGTTTGGTGATGTCGACATGTTGGGCAAGCTGTCTGGTGTCGAGAGGAATTCGCGTTCCCAGGCTGGAAGGGACGTCGTCTCCGGCGCGCCATTCGTGACTGATTCGCAGTTCGCTGCTGGATGTGAGTTGAATCACATCGCAGCGATCAACGTTCATCATTCTTCCCAGCTCGGAAACGATCACATTCAGGAAACGGTCGAGATTGATAGTCGTCGGCAGCGTCAAGGCGAGGCGGTTAATGATACCTTCGCGCGCCTCATGCATCTTGATCTTGCGTTCAAGGGAAAGAGATTTTGCGGTGTCTGACATGGGGATAATTCGTGTTTGATCATAACGAACCGAGTATTAACTTGCAAAGCGGGGTTCCGGCAGTGCGCGCTAAGAAGGCCGGTTGTTCGTCGTTTAGAACGCGGACTTGTCCGCTCGGGTGGGCACAACTGCCCTTTCGAAACGAGAGGAAAGCTTTTCAGCCGCCTGATTGCGTGGCCTGATTGTGGCTCGTATACTGACCAACCTGAATCTTTAACAGCACTCAAACAGGACCCTATGCCGATATACGAATATGAATGTGCGAAATGCAAATCGCGCATCGAAGTGTTTCAAAAGATGAATGACAAGCCGCCCACCAAATGCAAAGAATGCGGCGGGAAACTGGAAAAGCAAATGTCAGCACCTGCTATTCAGTTCAAAGGTTCGGGTTGGTATGTGACCGACTACGCCGGAGCCGCAAGGAAAGCAGACGAGAAATCCGAACGCGAAGCAACCGTTACCGGCGAATCGAAATCAGACAAATCAGACAAAGCGGACAAGAAAACTAAAGAGAGCTCCCCGGCCAAGAAAACTTCCGAAAAGGCCTCCACACCAAAAGCCAAAGGTGATTGAAGCGCCACGATAAGCTGATGTACCAGTCACGCTTCGAACCTACATCGAAAGCCAGGACTATTAGTCAAACCTTGAGCGTGGTTGTAACGAGCGCGACGGGATTAGCTCTTGCCCTCGTAATCTGCGTGGTCGCGGTGGGCCAGGCAGGACGGCGCGCGGCCACCTCCAACGATGCCGGCGTCCTCCTTAACATTGTGGCGAAACGCGTAGATAACTCTGCCAAGTCAATCACTGCCCGCCAACTTGCTGTCTATGACAACGGCATCGAACAAACGATAAGAAATCTTACCCCTGATCCATCACCCGCCCGGATTGTGCTGTTGGTAGACAACTCGTTAACACTTCGAGCAGACATAGAAAAGCTCGAGCAAGCGGCGAGGGAATTTGCTTACGAAATTTACGAGGGCGACAAACTGTTAATCGTCGGTTATGACGAACAGGCCGAGGTTGTTGCCGACTGGACCGACGACGCGAAGTCCATCGAGGCTTCGTTGAAACTGTTCAGGAAGAAAGGGCAGCCACACCTCTTTGATGCGGCAACTGCGGTTATCGACCAGGCACTGCGAGCGACGCCAGGACAGAAGCGCGTAATGGTTGTCATTAGTGATGGTCTCGACCGCGGTAGCAAAACTACGTTCAACGCGATTCTCGCCGAGCTGCAAAAACTCGACATCACCGTTTATGCGGTCCAGGCGCAGGACCGTACGCGTGGAGCAATTCGCCGGGATGTACCCAAGCCGAAACAGGTCATCGACAAGCTTGTTGAGGGGACCGGCGGCTCGATCTTCTCGATTGAGGAACCCTCTGTGGCCGCCAAGGCCATCTGCGATGAATTGAGAAAAAACCGCTATGTTCTATCCTATGTGCCTTCCAGCGCCCCATTTGGTGAGTTGCGAAACCTGCTGGTGGTAGGCGACGAAGGCATCACCGTCCGCGCGAAAACAGCACAACAGCCAAACTAGTCCAAGTTTAAAGCCGCAGTGTTCGAGAAGGAGGCGCGTAGTTCAGAGTTCAAGCTTAAGCTTGTGTCTTTTGCGATACCAAAAGCACAACCTAAAAGGTTGAACTCTGAACTACGCGTCTCCGACTCTGGGTTTTAAACTATTTCTTTTTGCGGGAGTAGAGATAGAACAGGCCGGCGATTATCAGCAGCACCATGCTCTCCATGAAGATGAAGAAACGGGGAACGAAGGTACCGTCTTCATCATGAGAATCCGAATAAGCTACAAACGTGCCGAGTAAAAGTCCTCCGGCCAGCCAAATGAGTTGTCGCTTGCGGTCCCACATAAGACGTAAACGGTAAAGAGCAAAGAGCAAAGAGCAAAGAGCAAACAGCAGACAGCAGACAGCAGACAGCAAACGGCAGACAGCAATCAGTAGTCAGCACAGGTTGAACAACAGACACCGTGCTTAGTCAGGCTGTTTGCTGCTTACTGTTTCCTGTCTGCCATTTGTCATTTCAGCAACCCTGAGAGCCAGTGCATGATATTCAAGGCGAGTTGTTTGTTGTCGCTGCCCGGAACATTCATTCCCATCGGCCCGTTCTGAGGACCACTAACCTGCGCGGAAAGCATCGCAGCTTCTCCCATCATTACTACCCGGCCTTTGCCAAACTTGATCGCAAGTCCTTGAGATTGTCCAGCCACCGAAAGGCCTTCTTCAGACGTCCGGTCGGGCATATCTTTCGCTTGTTCGCCCAGTTTGAGAAATGACATCGCGCCCTCGGCACCTTTGAGGGCCTGACCGGTAAAAGTTAGCACTCGATCGATTCTTTCCGTCTCATTTCGGCCCTGGGTGATGGGGTGATCGAGTAACAGTTTATTCTCCCTGGAAAAAACGAGAGAACGGCCACCGGGCTGCGTGTTGCCCGGATCCCTCACCCACCCTTTACTCATCGTGACGTTAAACCGCTTGGCCAGGTTTTCGGCGGCAGCGCCAAATGGCGCGTGATCGGCGATGAGCAGCAGAGCCCCTCCACCGCGCACCCAATCATGAAGCACGACCGCTTCTTCTTCGGTGAATGCAGGCTGATCGGCCCCGTCGTCGTCCGTGTCCTCAGCGCCGAGAGCATTGGCAATCACCACCACTTTAAATGTCCTGAGGGACTCTTTTGTAAATGGCTTGCGATTCACCACCACCTGGTAACCGTCACTAAAGATCAGTTCAGCGAACGGTTTGTAACGACCCGAGACAGTGTGGAAATTGTTATGGGCCTCATCGAATAGAACGCGCGGATAGTTCTTGGAGTAAGCCGGCTTCTCTACGCGGGCGTTGAAGTTAGGGTCGGCGATCTGTTGCGCCGAGGCGGTCATGCTCGCAACTACTACGCAAGCGCAACTGAAAACTCGTGTGAATAATCTGGTCGTCATATGTTTTGGTAGTCCGCGTAGCGGACGAATGAAAAGCCAGCTCTTGAGTGCTGGAACGGAATTGTAGTCCGTGAACCGGAGGGTTGGTGCTTGTGATCGATTGGTCAGATCTTGCTCCGCAATTTGTGCAGCCTTTCCGCCGCGAGCTGCAGTGTCTCGTCTTTCTTGCAGAAGCAGAATCTTACCTGTTGCGCGCCCCGCTCCGGCAGGCTGTAGAAACTCGAACCCGGAACACAAGCGACGCCAACTTCCCGGATCAGGTGGCGCGTGAACTCGACATCGTCAGCAAAACCAAACTTCGAAATATCCGTCATGATGTAGTAAGCGCCGTCAGGACTGAAGGTGACGAACCCGGCGTTCTCAAGTACAGGTAACATCAGATCGCGTCGCGCGCGATATTCGTTCTGCAACTTGTCGTAGTACGCAGGGGGTAGTGAAAGAGCATAAGCGCCCGCAGCCTGGAGTGGCGCGGCTGCTCCCACAGTCAGAAAGTCGTGGACTTTGCGTATCGCACTCGTGATGTCAGGAGGCGCGATACAATATCCGACACGCCAGCCGGTAACAGAATAGGTCTTGGACATCGAGTTAACGATGACTGTGCGTTCGCGCATTCCCGGCAGCTGGGCCATGGAGATATGGGCTATCTCGGCGCCTTCACGCGGGTAGATGATGTGCTCGTAAATTTCATCCGTGAAGCAAAGCACATCAAACTCCTGGCACAGCCCTGCGATAAACTCCATCTCGCCAAGCGTAAAAACTTTGCCGGTTGGATTGTTTGGATTGCAAAGAATGATTGCCCGGGTCTTCGAATTGAAAACTGATCTCAGCTCTTCCCGGTCGAAAGTCCAATCAGGCGCCCGCAGCGGAACATAACGCGGTCGCGCGTCAGACAGAATTGCATCGGGGGCATAGTTTTCATAAAACGGTTCAAAGATCACTACTTCCTCACCGGGATCAACCGTGGCCATCATCGACGCAATCATTCCTTCAGTTGAGCCGCAAGTAACAGTCAGCTCTGTTTCAGGATCGACGTCGAGGCCCAGATACCACTTGGTCTTTCTGGCGATCGCTTCGCGAAAGTCGCGCGCGCCCCAGGTGATTGCGTATTGATTGATGTCGTCTGCGATAGCTTTCATCGCCACGCGCTTGATGTCTTCCGGCGCCGCGAAATCGGGAAAGCCCTGCGAGAGATTCACAGCGCCATGTTTAAGCGCTTCGCGGGTCATCTCCCGAATGACCGACTCGGTAAAGAGACTTGCCTTCTGCGAGACCCTATTCTGTTTGGTAAATGCTGGTGTTGTCATACCTGTAACGCAAACTGTTAGTTTGCGGACCGTCAGTTACAGATTCCGTGGTTCGATCGAGCTCGACGATTCGATGTGATTTCTTTGGTCACGTCCGCAAACTAACAGTTTGCGTTACATTCAATGAAACTAACAGCTTGCGTTACAGGCAGCGAGTCGCTTCGCAGCCAACCTTAAAACTTCTTTGACCTGCGTGTCCCAGTATTGCCAGTCGTGTTTGCCCGGAAGCTGACGATACTGGTGAGGTATTTTTCGTTGCAGCAATATCTCGGCAAGCGCGCGGTTGGATGGAAACAGCGGATCTTCTGTACCGCAGTCAAAGTAGACATACGGCAAGGCGCCAACCTTTTCTGCGGGCATCTCGCGAAATAGCTTCAGCAGGTCATTCGCAGGCCGATTCGCATTATCATCCGGTCCAAAAACCGGCAAGAGTGTTTTCCATATCCACTGAAAGGACGCCGTTTCTTTCCACGAAGCCACGTCCATGGCTCCGCTCATCGACCCGGCAAACGCAAACGTGTGGGGATGTTTCACTCCAAACTTCAGCGCTCCATAGCCGCCCATCGAGAGTCCGGCAATCGCGCGCCCTTCGCGTGATTCGACCGTTCGGTAACGGCGCTGCACATCGGGAAGCAATTCCTCGACGATGTATGTTTCATATTTTTCTGAAGGAACAGAAGCGCTGTCTGTGTACCAACCGTCGTTGCCTTCAGGTGTCACGATGATTAGGCCATACGGCGCTGCGTGATCAGCTAGTTTGCTTCGGTCGAACCAGTTGTCATAGTGACCCGTCAAGCCGTGTAGCAGATAAACTACCGGATAGCGTTTCGTCTTCGACGCATGTTGATCGTAATCAACGGGCAACAGCACGTTGTACGGAAGAGTTTTCCCAACCAGCTTGCTTTCGAATTGAATCGTCTTGACGCGCGGGTCCTGAGGCTTCGGTGTTGGCGTTGCCGCTGCCTGCGCGCCTTGGGAAGCGGATGGTTGGGACGTTGCAGGTCCCTTCGCGTACGCAGTCAGCGTTACGATCAGAGCAAGCAACAGAAGTGCGCGCGTGTGCTTCGTCATTTGTTTTCGTCAACAGTCAGCATCGGAATCTTGACCCCCTTGTCCGTCGCAGCCTGCGCCGCTTCTTCGTAACCGGCATCCACGTGTCGCGCAACACCCAGGCCCGGATCATTCGTGAGCACGCGGTTGAGCCTCTTTGCCGCATCGTCTGAACCGTCGGCGACCGAAACCTGACCTGCGTGGAGCGAATAGCCTATGCCTACGCCGCCTCCGTGGTGAAACGAAACCCAACTCGCGCCGCTGGCTGTATTAAGTAGTGCATTCAGGATGGGCCAATCGGCAACTGCATCCGATCCGTCCTTCATGCCTTCAGTTTCACGGAAAGGTGACGCTACAGAACCGGTGTCCAGGTGATCGCGGCCGATGGCAATGGGGGCTTTCAGGTCACCACGTTTCACAAGCTCGTTGATCGCTTCACCCATCTCAGCGCGCTCGCCATAACCCAGCCAACAAATACGCGCCGGCAGACCCTGAAATTGAACGCGGTCGCGGGCCAAGCGCAGCCAACGATTCAAAGTTGGATCATCCGGGAACAGCTCAAGGGCCAGGTCGTCGGTCTTTTGAATATCGCTGGGGTCGCCGGACAACGCCACCCAACGGAATGGACCTTTGCCTTCGCAGAAGAGCGGACGAATGTACTCAGGAACAAAACCAGGGATCTCAAACGCGTCCTTCACTCCTGCGTCAAATGCCATCTTGCGGATGTTATTGCCGTAGTCGAAAGTTATCGCGCCTGCGCGTTTCAAATCCAGCATCGCTTGAACATGCCGGGCCATCGACTCCATCGACAATTCAACATATTTTTCGGGATGGGCTTCGCGCAGATTGGCCGCTTCGTCGAGCGTCAGTTTGGCGGGAACATAACCATTCAAAGGATCGTGCGCGCTCGTTTGGTCAGTGAGCGCATCGATCTTCACTCCGCGTCGGACCAGCTCAGGAAGCACTTCCGCGCAGTTACCCACCAGACCTACTGATACCGCCCGTTTCTGTTTGCGTGCATCCTCGACGATTTCAAGGGCCTCGTCCAGCGTCAGCGCCAGACGATCGCAGTATCCAGTTGCCACACGGCGGTCGATGCGCGCAGGATCGACGTCAATTCCCAGGAACACCGCGCCGTTGAGTGTGGCTGCCAGAGGTTGCGCGCCGCCCATACCGCCCATGCCGCCTGATACGACGAGCTTGCCGCTCAGGTCGCCGCCGAAATGTCGATCGGCCATCGCGGCAAAGGTCTCGAAAGTCCCCTGAACGATCCCCTGCGTGCCGATGTAGATCCAGCTGCCGGCGGTCATCTGGCCATACATCATCAGGCCTTTGCGCTCGAGCTCATGGAAATGTTCCCAGTTGGCCCAGGCGCCGACGAGATTGGAGTTGGCGATCAAAACACGTGGCGCGTACTCATGAGTACGAAACACGCCGACCGGCTTCCCAGATTGGACCAGGAGCGTCTCGTCATTCTCGAGTTGTTGCAACTCACGAACGATTGCATGAAACGACGCCCAGTTGCGCGCAGCCTTCCCAACGCCCCCATAGACAATCAGGTCTTGAGGACGCTCGGCAACGTCCGGGTCGAGGTTATTCATGAGGCAGCGCAGAGCGGCTTCCTGATGCCAGCTCTTGCAGCTCAGAATTGGACCGCGCGGCGCGCGCACTGTCATTGAGGACATAGTGGTTTATGTAGCACAACTGTTAGTTGCGTATCTTTCGACACCAAAGTGCTTTGAATTGGAGTTCAAAGCAAAAACTAACAGTTTGCTTTACCTGAGTGACTAGCCGCCCCACAGCTTGCCAAAGAAGCCACCGCCTCCGCCAGCTTCGCGTTTGGTCAGTTGCTCCAATTCACCGGAGTCCAGCCAAACGCCACCACACTTGTCACAAGTGTCGATCGAGACTTCGTCGATCTTTGTTTCCTGCAGAGTGCCGCCACACCGCGGGCAGGTCATTGCAGCAGTTGCCGCGGCCTTCGCTTCTTCCGAGACCTTCATTTTCTCCCGCAGCTTTTCAATTGCCTCTTTATTTTTGCGGTGAAAGTATTCCTCTTCCAAACCCTGTCTTCGTTTATCGAATGCGTCAGACATTTAGCTTCCTCCGTTATGTTTTAAGAAGGCGATATCTACGCAACCAACCTAACGCAAACTGTTAATTTGCGCACTGTTGGTTGCAGACTTCGTTGTTCGATGAACCTTGTACCCGATCTGATCTCTTTTGTAAGGTTCGCACGCTAGCGTTTGCGCCACAAAAAGCAGTTTGGACTACAAAAGCGAATCAAACTCGCCCGCTCGAATTGCTTCAACGATCTTTTCGATATCCCTCGTCATCGAGCGATCGTTTGTTAGCTTCGGCACATGCGCACGCACAATGTCATAAGCCGCTTTGGCGCCGCGTCCGGGCGCCATCCCGTCGCGAAACTCCAAACCCTGCGCCGCCGTGATGAGTTCGATCGCCGTCGTGTGCTCGGCAAGTTCGACGATCGACCTTAATTTCGTCGCCGCGGTCATACCCATAGAAACGTGATCTTCTTTGCCGCCATCCGTCGGCACGTTGTCCACACTGGCAGGATGAGCCAACACCTTCGCTTCGCATAGAAGCGCTACTGCTGTTACCTGCAGCATCATAAATCCCGATGCCGTGCCTGCCTGCTGAGTTAGAAACGGCGGCAAGTCCTCATTTGAATCGGGGTTGACCAAACGATCAATGCGACGCTCAGTGATGCTGATCAAGTCAGTGAGCGCTATCGCCGCGTAGTCAAAGGCCAGGGCCAGCGGTGCGCCGTGGAAATTGCCACCCGAAAGCACGTCGCCCGTCTCGGCGAAAACCAGCGGATTGTCTGTGGCACTTCCGGCCTCAATCTCCACGATCTCTCTCGCGTGGGCCAATGCTCCACGTACTGCGCCGTGCACCTGCGGCATACAACGCAGACTGTAGGCATCCTGCACACGCGGATCGTTTGTCAGATGCGAGTCTCTGATTTGACTGTTTTCGAGTAGATCACGCAAATGTGCTGCGACGAGCGTTTGCTGCGGATGTGGCCTGGCTTCGTGAATACGTTTGTCAAAAGCGACGGGCGTTCCTCGGAGGGCCTCGAGCGACATCGCTCCGGCAACATCGGCAAGGTGCGTTACACGCTCGGCCCGACTGAGCGCGAGAGCACCGACCGCGCCCATTGCCTGCGTTCCGTTCAACAGGGCCAGACCTTCTTTGACCTGGAGTTTGAGCGGTTCGATACCAGCAAGTCGCAACGCTTCGGCGCCGGTCAGCCGTTCACCTTTATAAAACGCTTCGCCTTCTCCGATCGTGGCCATCGCGAGATGAGCGAGGGGCGCCAGGTCTCCACTGGCGCCGACCGATCCCTTTTCAGGTATCACCGGCGTCACACCACGTTCAAGCATTGCAATCAGCGTATCGATTAAAACGGAACGCGCGCCACTGAGACCGCAGGCTAGAACATTCGCGCGCAGCAGTAACATTGCTCGCGATTCGGCTTCGGAAAGGGGACTCCCCAATCCGCAGGCATGACTCCGAACAAGGTTTAACTGCAACGCGAGCAAATTGTCGCGATCGATGCGAACATCCGACAACTTTCCGAAGCCTGTATTAACGCCATAGACAGTTAGATTTTCTTCGACGATTTTCTCTACCACTGCCCGCGCGGCTTCAATGCGCGTCCGCGCATCATCAGCGAGCGAGACCTGATCGAGTCCATGTGCTACAGCTACAATTTGAGCCAGCGTTAGTCTTTGCCCGCGTAGTTGAAGCATAGAAAGAGAGAAGTCAGAATACAGAATTCAGAAGAGCAGACACAGAAAGAGGATTCTATGATTCCAGAACCGAATTCTGACTCCTGAATTCTGTATTCTGCCCTTAGACTTTTACAGTTGCGTCTCTATCTGGTGTTTCTGAAATATCGATTCGGCGCGAGTCTCTATCCGGGGTTTCGCTAAGATCGATCTTACGAAACTCACCGGTAGCACCTCCGCGCACGCGCTGCCGGGCGCGCTTTGCTCGCGCAGTAGTGCGCCGCGAGGCGGCCGCCGCAGTTTTGGTCCAGTTCGTCATCCTCTTCAACGGACGTAACGAGAACTGGTGCTGCGGCAGAACCTCTCCAGTCGCTTCGCGCAATCGCACTGTGCCGATAGCGAAGATGGCAATCGCAGCGTTAAAGATCACGCCGATCGTAAACACAAGCCATCCAGGCACAAGGCCAACCGTTGCGCGATCGATGAACGCATCGAAATCGCGGGCCGGCAACGGATGCAAATAAACTTTCAGATTCCAGCTCAATGCGAGCAGGGCGAATATCCAGAGATAATTTCGCCGTAAGCGTCTTCCGACCGCTTCCCATTCAGTAATAGTGAAATGCGGCGTAATTAAGTCTGACGCCAGATGCTCGGCCCAGGCTTCGTCGGGCGGCACGCTTTCCGGCGCAAGAAGCTGGGCAAAGTAACCGGTTTCGAGGATGCGCACGCGGCTGGACCATATCTCGTAATAGCGATAGCGGCGGGCCTCCATCAAGAGAAAGATGGCAACCAGAATCGAGTTTATGGGAATAACAAAATGCGCGTTGGTAGCCGAACCGAATACGAAGGACAAGGTTGCGCCCGCTGTTAGTACGGCCCAGTTTGTCGTCGTATCAAGACGGTTGCGCCACGTATTTGAACGTTGAACTTCACCACGATAGAAATGGATCATCGCGGTGTTGAACTCACCGGGCGACATGCGGCGCATCATCGCCGTAGGCGTTTGCACAGCGCGTTCCGTTGCCGTTGGTTCGGAGGACGCAGGTGAGCGCAAACGCGGCTGCATGCGTTCGCCTGATAATGAAGTATTTCCTTTTTGCTGGGTGTCGGTGGTCATCAACCTGAATGATTGAGAGCCGGAGGAGAGCGGAAACATCCCGGCTCAGAGCAAACAATATAACATGCGATTCCGGATTCGTCCGTGTTGAGTTGTTTCAAACCAGACTCATTTTCTTGTGCGAGCCGATGATTTTCAGTTGGAATTAAGTGCTCGAAAGGCGCCGATAACCACTCGCTTGACAGTGTTTGAGGACGACACCTATAGTTGATTTTTCCGCTGTTTGACGCAATTGTTTCAATCATGATGGCCGCCGAAGAAAGAGAAGTGGACGCGCAGTGGATGCGTCAGGCGGTCGCTGCGGCGCATGACGCGCGCGAACGTGGCGAGGTTCCGATCGGCACATGCATCGTCGTTGACGAACAGATTCTGGCGGTTGCTGGGAACAGGACCATCACAGATCAGGATCCGACTGCCCATGCGGAGATCGTCGCGCTTCGTGATGCAGCCCATAAGGTGGGCAACTATCGAATCACGAATGCGGTCGTTTATTCGACGATCGAACCCTGCGTTATGTGTGCGGGTGCGTTGATACAAGCGCGAGTAAAACGATTGGTTTACGGCGCGCGCGATGAACGTGCGGGGGCGGTCGAATCGCACTTCGGCGTTTGCGATACCGGTTTCCTGAATCATCGAATAGAAGTTGCCTCCGGCGTTCTGGAGGACGAGTGCCGGGAGATAATGCGGGAGTTTTTTCGGGAAAGACGAAAGTAGATGCCGGATGCTGGAAAAGCAGACGCTGGATGCTAGATGCTGGAAAATGCTAGACGCTGAAATGTGCTTCTGAGGCGTGCCAATAACGAAGGTTAATGCTGCTGCAGTGCTAGCATCTGACATCTATCATCCAGCATCCGTTTTTGGAGAGGTCGCATAGTGGATTAGTGCACCGGTCTCGAAAACCGGAGTGGGTTAACGCCCACCGTGGGTTCGAATCCCACCCTCTCCGCCATTGGAATTGGTCACAGGTGACGATTGACAGGTGACTCGTATTGTATTTGTCTCGTCACTTGTTACTGTTCACTCGTCACGGCCTTGGGAGAGGTGCAAGAGTGGTTGAATTGGCAGCACTGGAAATGCTGTGAACGGGAAACCGTTCCGTGGGTTCGAATCCCACCCTCTCCGCCAGTTTTTTAAAACGCGCAAACGCCCGTATAGAGTTCCCGGTTCAGCTTGTGCTTACGCATTAGCATCTGTAGGGTTGATCGTTCCCGTTAGCTCCTCCGCGTTAAATAAGCATGACGAGTTATCGTTTCACTGTTGTCGCCGTTACACTCGGCCTCCTAACCGCGATCGGGTTCGGCGAGGTAACCGCAGCCCAGTCCCGGGTTACTCGGAAGCGTCCCAGAGGATCGATATGTGGGAATCCGCGGGTCGCCTGCAGGACAACTGCAACGTTTAATCCCAATGACTTGCCGTTCCGGGTGCCGCAAAATTCAGTGATTTTTGACACCGAGCTCTTTTATGCAATTGTTCTGAAGAGCGTGACTACGACGGAGGACAACTGCAGCGTCTTCGTCCCGGAGAGTGAACGGTTGCAAACGCAGATCTTATTTCCGGATCGCAAAGTTTTTTCATCGAGATGTGTCGACATCGAAAACCTGTTTTATTCAAGTGTGGATCCTAAGTACCGGATCATGGCGGTTTACGCCGGGACGGCCCTCCCCGAGGCGAAGCGTGTGCTCGAGACCGTTAAAGCCACAGGAAAATTCCCCGGTGCTTACATTCGCCGTATGCGAACAGGCTTCAACGGTACATAGGTATAATAGATACCCCCAATCAATCTTTTCTAACTCCCAATCTGCCCCTTCGGAACAACACAAAAGACTCAATGAGGTTTAAATGGACGACAAATTAGCATCCGAAGAAGCGAGACGGGCGGTTCAGCACGAATCCGTGAAAGCGCAAGTTGAAGGCGAGGTGCAGTCCGAGATTGCAGACCGTGCCAGCCAGCCCACGGCGGGTGAGCCGCAACGCATTCAGCAAGTTGCCGGCGACTTTCGCTCGAAGGCAGTTGACGAAGTAATCGACACAGAGAGGGAAGTCGAGCGTGGGCGTACTGCCGCCCGCGTCTCGCAGGTCATCGATTACATCTTTTATTTAATCTATGCACTGCTGGCCATGCGATTTCTACTCGCGTTGCTGGCAGCCCGCAGCAGCGCAGGGTTTGTCCAGTTTATCGTTGCCGTGACATACCCCTTCTACGAGCCCTTTCGAGGAATCGTGGCCAGCCCGCGCACCGGCGAGGGGCACACGTTGCTGCTTCCGATTGTTATTGCGATAATCGCTTACGTGATACTGCATCTGGCGATTAACGGGTTGCTGAGAATGCTGGCCCATCGCAAGACAGAGATTTAACAAGTTATCAGACTTCGGGCTCCGCACAACGGCGGCCTTCGTGAACCCCGCCAGGCCGGGAACGGAGCAACGGTAGCGAAGACCCTGTGTGTTGCGGGTAAGTCCGGAGTCTGGCCAAAACATCAATAAAAGAGCGACGGGCACGACCGACTTCCTTGTCGCTCTTTATTGTTTCTTATCGGCAACTGTTGGGCTTTGCTGCAGCACCAATCCTTTGCTAAAGTTCCAAAAATAAGTCCCACAAGGAGATCTACATGAAGCATCTGTTTACCGCGATTCTTTTCATCGGGTTAATCTCCTTCACTCACACCATCTGCATGGCCCAGTCGCAATCGCGCGAAGAATTGCTCAGGGAAATGGAGTCCAGGCGCAGCGAGGTGCTGGAACTTGAAAAAAAGTTTCTGTCTCCCTCGGAAGAAGACCTGAACGCGCACGCGGCTTTCCTGTCGCAGCCCAATACCGGTCTTATTCGGTTGCTGCCGCGCGAGGTTTACGACGTGTGGGCCAATAAGCCAAAAACAAAAGCCTTAACTGTTCGCGGTGGCGGCGCCTACTATTCCTTTGCACGTCTCACGCATGAATACGGTTATGGTTCGGACATCCAACTGTCGAACGGTAATTTATCTGTCGGTTTCGCCGGAGCTGATTACGGCATGCTGTTGAACCTGGGTGATGTGGGTCTGGATGAAGTCACGCTCGAACACCCTCGTGCGGGTTTTATTTCGACTTACAATCCATCGCAGCAGGAACCGAAAGCGCGCCTGGAAGCGCGACAATTTGGCGGAAAAGGATTGGCCGTCGACGACGTCGAGTACCGCGATCGCGTTCCTGCCAAGATCAACAATACGTATCTGCTGCGCTCCATCGGTTATTCAACTTCGGATGTGTTAGTAGCTTTCAGAGTGTTGCGCCAGGATAGCGATGGCAGCGTCGTCCTCGCGTGGAAGCTGTTGAAGAAATATCCAGTTCCCAAATTAGCTTTGGCAAACTAAGTTTAACTGAGTTCATGGCCCATCAGGTAATCGCACGCAAATGGCGCCCGCAGACTTTCGACGAAGTCACCGGGCAGGAGCCGATCACGCGCACCCTGCGCAATGCGATCGAGCATCAAAGGCTTCATCACGCTTATCTTTTCTCAGGCGCCCGCGGCGTCGGCAAAACCACGACAGCGCGTCTGCTTGCAAAAGCACTTAACTGTCACAAAGCACAATCGCCAACCTCTACGCCGTGTCGTACGGACGATCCTGATGGCTGCCCCTCGTGTGCTGAGATTTCGGAGGGAAGGTCAATAGATGTGCAGGAGATCGATGCGGCGTCGCACACCCAGGTAGACAACGTGCGCGAGACCATCATTGGCTCGATTGGGTTTGCCCCCGCGCGAGATCGTTACAAGGTTTTCGTGATCGACGAAGTGCACATGCTCTCGAGCCACTCGTTCAATGCGCTCTTGAAAACGGTCGAAGAGCCGCCCGAGCGCGTAGTCTTTATCATGGCTACGACGGAACGGCACAAGGTGCCGGAGACCATTCTTTCGCGGTGCCAGCAGTTTGAGTTTCGCACGATAGCTACAACTAAAATCCTCGAACGGCTGCGGCTGATTGCCGACGCTGAGAAAATTTCGATCCCTGACGATGCCTTGCGCGAGATCGCTCGAACCGGCGAGGGCTCGATGCGGGATGCCCAGTCGGCCTTTGATCAGGTGATCAGTTTTGCTGGCCCTAAGATCAAGAAGGACGACGTTGAAATGGCGCTCGGCGTCGCCGGCGCTGACATTCTCATTCGCGTCGTCAAAGGTATTGCGGCTCATCAGCCGGCCGAAGCGCTCGCGGTCGTCGACGATGTCGTAATGCGCGGCCACGACTTGCGAAACTTCTGTCGCGATCTGTTGGCCCACTTCCGCGATCTGCTGGTGACCAAAGTTTCCGGCAGCGAGGAGTTGCTGGAGTCGGCGATTTGCGATCGTGACGAATTACAGCGTCAGGCGGCGCTGTTTTCGGAGGCTGATCTAGTCCGTTTCTTCCACTCGCTTGCGGAAACGGAAACGCTGCTCAAAACCGCAGCCCATCCGCGTTACCAGTTGGAAGTGGGCTTGGTCAAGCTGATGGAGATGAGACGGCTCGAGCCTTTAAATCAGCTCCTGGAAAGACTCTCGGAGTTGGAAGAATCGTTTCGCTCCGGAAAACCTTTAGTGACTTCGCGACCGGCGCGACCAGTCTCTGGAGCATCCGTTTCGCCCCGGTCCTCTGAGGCGCCTGGGACGAGCACTTTGGCGGTGAGTTCAACTACGGCATCGTCCGGTTCATTTACAGCCACCGCGACCAGGAGAGCTCCCGAGCCGGATCGAGGAATTACAGAACCCAGCGCGGAAGCGCGGGATCCCGGAGGCGCCCTTGGCACGAAGCTTGTTTCGTCCGAGGTCGATCAAGAGTCGACGGTTGAGATGAGTTCAGGCGCGCATGATGGCGCCAACACCGGAGCCAGCTTAGACACTTCCGAAATTGGCCGCATCAAATCGGCGCTCGAAAAACGTCGCAAGATGTTTCTTGTTACGGCCCTCGAAGGGGCACGCGAAGCCGCGATTACTGACGGAGAGTTATGCGTCGAGTTTGCGCCCCAGGATCGACATCTGCGCGACACTTTGGCAAAGGCCGACAACGTAAAAATTCTGCGCGAAGTTTGCAAAGAAATTACGGGCGGCGATCTGGGTGTGCGTTTCGTAATTAGTGACGGCTCCGCGGGCGACGATGTTCCTCTCTCAAAAGAAGATGTCAAACGTCGCGAGAAGCAAAGCCTGCGAGAGACTGCCGAACAGGATCCGACTGTGCAGAGAATGTTGAAGGCTTTTCGCGGGGAAATTGTCGACGTCAGACGCATCGACGAACCGTAGAATAAGACCGGCACGGTGGGATGAGTGCCGGTCCTCGGAACACCACGCCTCACCCTATGGACGTGGCGTCCACGCGACACACTCTGGTTCCCTTGGAGACTAGAGTGCTCGCGCACCGGGATGCGCGCCGCTATCGCGCATCTCGGTCTCGTTATTAGTTTGGGTTTTCCTCTTGCCCGTCGGCATCCTTCGTTTTGGCGTCCGTGTCTTTACGGGAGCGGCGCCGAACGGGGGAGCGTTCCTTCAGCAAATCAGTGTGCCTGGAAGCGATTATGTAAGCTAAGCCCTGGTAACTGAGTCCTAAGAGACGGGCGGCCCTGGTCACGCTTGCATTGGACTGGGCCAGGGCCTGTCGAATTATTCTTCCTTCAAACTTCAAAACCTCAGCATGCAGATCACAGGCGCTGTTAGTTAAAGAGGTGGTAAGGTCTTCTGCGTTTAACTCGCAAGACAGTTTGACGAAGATCTTTCTGGCGGCGGCGTTCAGACGCAACAGGATGTCCTGACTTTGCGACGTCGCCAGCCATTCACTTGCCCGCTCGTAAGCCGCGTATGAAGCTTCGGGCGAGAGCTCCTCCAACTCCTCAATCATCGTGAGCGCCGCGAGCCCGGCCTTGTTGAGCGCACCAACCTGATGAGCAACCTCGATCGCCTTTTGAAAAGTGAACCGCGCGCGCTCGAATTGCTTCAAACGCGCGAGTGCGATGCCGTGCGTGATCAGCGCGTCCGCAAGTAGACATTGGTGTCCACTCTTTTCCAAGACACGGACAGCATTTTTGGCAATCGCTTCCGCTTCTTTGAATTTCTTCTGAGCGATAAATACCTGTGCGCGCGTATCGTCGATCTGAGCGATTCCTACCTTGTCTTTGACACTCACGCTCAAACGTCGGGCCTCGTCAAGATATTTACTGCGATTCTTTGAATCGCGACATCTGGCGAAGCAGATTACCAACATTGTTTTTTACGTCCGCGCGAAATACGATGTTTCGGCAAGTTTGAAATGATGATCCGCCTGCTGATATTCCCTATTAGCACTGCTTGAAATGATCTTCCTTGTTCTCAGGTGTAAGCCGAGCTTCGAAGGACCATCGCGAGTTGGCTGTGATACGCCCCCTTTGTTGCATGATTAGTTATCTTGCTAAACAGAGGGGATATTGTCTGTAAGAATTTTCAAGGCCTCCTTGTACCGTGAAGCCGACCACTCGACCACCGCCAATCCCAATAGCGCACTGGCTCGAGTATTTCCCTCCGTGGTCAGTTTCTTGTAGCGCATTCATTGAAACACGATGCGCGCTTCATCAAGTGAGCCTTCCCACCAGTAACAATATGCTAATTCTACTCTGGCGGCCGCGATCTTCTTAACATCTCCGCTCTCTCATAAAAGCTCATACTCTCGCTGATGAGATCTCTGCGCGATTCTTGATATCTCCTCGAGTTGATTCTTGCTACCAATCCATCGCGTCAAGATTCCCGCACATAGCAAAACCTCTGCTGCTACCGATGGATGAAGCCCGCCAATCTCGGGACGTTCACCCAATCGAGTCCCACAGTGCCCCATCGCTTCGCGTGCGCCCCTCGTAACACCCCTTGTCTTTCAGTTCAAGAGCGCGTCTCACATCTTAAGGAGTGCTTCTTCATTTGGCGTAAGTTGCGACGTATGCAGTTTTAGTGAGGTTATCTTCATGAGAGATAGCCCTTTCAACGTGAGTGTAAGAGAGCTTGCACTAGTACGGTGAGGATATTAGTTGGCATTCACTGCTCCTTGCAAGAAGTCTTGGATGTTGCTCTATTCTCACCCGATGTAAGAACTCTTGCATCGTGAAAAACCTCTCAAAGGAGTAACAACCATGAAACGCTTTTGACGACCATCGCGCTCACACTTGCATGTTAGCGGTGTCGACTTTGGCAGGCGATATCCCATCAGTCGGCTTACCGCCACTGCCACTGACGAGCGCAGCACACAACGGCCAGCACGTCATGCGCTGGGAGAATATCCCACCCGTTAATTACACAGGCAATGTTTCTGACGCTGCACTGAATCTCATTCAGATGATGGTTGGTGTGATTGTGTAGATTCTTGATCCAGCAAACGGATCCCCTGCGAGCTAGCAGCGAGTCCTTGCCGCCGACACGCTCTCACGCGATACGTCGTTTTGCTGGTTAAAAGTTTTTTCGGTTCGCAAAATCAAAACAAAAATTGCCGCCTCACGGCGCAACGGATAGGTGTGTCTTGGAATCTCGGGCCACGCGGTACTGGCATTGGTGAGAGTGGGCTCAACTTTGAACCTAATTTCTAGGTACGAGGGGATAGCGCGGAACGTCCTATCAGTTGAGAAACGATAATCCACGAACCACACGAATCAACACGAAATAGTGGTTAGTGGTTTTCGTGTGATTCGTGGATCGTCTCCTTTTCTTCATTTAGATGCCGGTTCAGCAATCGTTTCCACTCAGTCAATCAGCGCGAACTATATTCCTATTGACCCTTTCCTTCGCTTCGCTTTTCTTTCGCGATTCTTAAAAACGCTCGCGCCGCATGTGAGAGCGTGGCGCCTTTTCGATAGACCAGGTGGATGCTTCGTTCCAGTCGCATCTCGCGCACAGTTAAAGCTACAACTTGTTTGCGTGCGATTTCTGTTTGCGCAGTCAGCCGCGGGACCAGTGCGACGCCCATGCCTTGTTCCACAAATTTCTTGATCGCTTCCAGCGTTGGCATCTCCGTGGAAATATTGAGCGGCGTCTTGTACTTCTCAAAGGTACGGACCACTTTTTCTCTTAAGGGCGAGGCGACGTTGTGGGCGATGAACGACTCGGCGCCCAACTCCTTCACCGAAACGACCTCTTTACTCGCTAGCGGGTGATCAGGTGGCACGATCAGAGCCAATTCGTCTGTCATCACCTGCACCGAAGCAATCGCTGCGTCACTTGGTTTGTACGAGACCACGCCGATCTCAAACTCCCGTCCCAGAACTTCCGAAGGTATGCGACTCGCGAGGCTCCTCTTCACTTCGACCAGTATGTGTGGATGGCGCGCACGAAAGGCGGGAATCACGGGCAGTAAATACATCACAGTGTATTCGTTGGCGCTGAGGGTCAACTTTCCGCGATGCAAGTCCTTCAATTCTTTGACCGCCGTGTGCGCATTGTGCCGCAGGTTAAGCATCTGCTGCGCAAACCCTTGAAGCACTCGCCCGGCGGCGGTGAGGGTTCCATCTTTTGATGAACGATCAAAGAGCGGCTCACCCAGCTCCACCTCAAGTCTGCGAATCGCCTGGCTGACCGCTGGCTGGGTGCGATGCAGTTTCCTGGCAGCCCTTGAAAAGCTCTGCTCCTGCGCAACAGTGACCAGTACTTCCAACTGGTTGATATCCATCAGAACTCCTGCCTCGTTTCGGAGCTTTCGATTTCGTGGTTTTGAGGAGACCTAACTCGCCAGGCCCAATTGCGACAAGTTATGACCGCCCACGCGTGCAGTTATGGTATCACAAATGATTATCGTTTCATAAAGATTATAACTTTGACTTTGGGGCACCACGCCCCTAGCATCAGCGCTTTCGAAACGGAGGGCTACGACCATGTCTACCCCAAGACTGGCAATTTTCGACACGACTTTACGCGACGGCGAGCAGTCGCCCGGATGCTCCATGAACCTGGAGGAGAAGCTCCGGCTGGCCCAGCAGCTCGAGATTCTCGGTGTCGACATTATCGAAGCGGGATTTCCAATTGCTTCCGATGGCGACTTCGCCGCGGTGAAGGCAGTTGCTTCGACCTGCCGGCGGGCGACAATTGCGGCGCTTTGTCGAACATCAGATCAGGACGTCGCTCGTGCCGCTGAAGCGTTGGCAGGTGCGGCACACTCGCGCATCCACACCTTTGTTGCCACTTCGGATATCCACCTCGAGCACAAGCTGCGCAAGACGCGGAGTGAAGTTCTTGAAATGACCCGCGCTGCAGTGCGTCTGGCGCGAAGCTTTGCCGAAGAAGTGGAATTCTCGGCGGAAGACGCCACCCGCAGCGACGTTGATTATCTTTGCGACGTACTTTCGGTTGCCGTCGATGAAGGCGCTTCCATCATCAATGTGCCAGACACAGTGGGATACACGCTTCCTGCTGAGTATTCTCAGCTGGTTTCGACAGTACGCGAACGGGTCGTGCGAGACCGCGACGTGACTATTAGCGTTCACTGTCACAACGATCTGGGGCTGGCAGTTGCGAACAGTTTGGCGGCCGTTGAAGCGGGTGCACGGCAAGTTGAATGCACAATCAACGGCATCGGCGAGCGCGCGGGAAATGCCTCACTCGAAGAACTCGTGATGGCCATCCACGTCCGGTCGGACAAGCTGCCGTTTGAAACCGGGATTAACACGCGCGAGCTTTACCCCACCAGCCAGCTGCTCTCGCAGATCATCTCTTGCGATGTGCAGCCCAACAAAGCAATCGTTGGCCGCAATGCTTTCGCTCACGAAGCTGGAATACACCAGCACGGTGTCATTAATAATCCATTGTGCTACGAGATCATGACCCCGGAGTCGGTAGGCGTCCCGGCGAACAATTTGGTCTTAGGAAAACATTCGGGTCGTCACGCCCTCGCACTGCGATACGACGATCTCGGTTATTCGCTGACGCAGGTTGAGCTCGACGAGGCTTATGGGCGTTTCACGGCCCTGGCGGATCGTAAGAAGAGAATCTACGACCAGGATCTCATTTCACTGCTCTCCGCCGACACGAAGATTCGGCCGGAGCTGGCAATTATCGAGAACATAACCTCGCGTGGGACGGGGGCGTCGAGTTACAGGTGAGATCGGTAAAAAAACCTCCTGTAGGGTACTAAGTTCCACTGCTGGTTCGGGGCAGTACGACCCGTTAGGGAGGGCGCCACGGTTGCGGCATGACGCCCTTTACCAGTCGAGCTACTGCCCCGATCCGTGTCTTTCGATTGAAGGGTTGGGGGAAAAAATGAAGATAACAATACTTCCCGGCGATGGCATTGGTCCGGAAGTGACAGCTGAAGCCGTCCGTGTTTTGCGCGCGGTCGCGGGAATTCATGGTTACAAATTCGAGTTTAACGAAAAGCTGATCGGCGGCGCAGCAATCAAGAAAACCGGTTCGCCTCTGCCAACCGAAACGTTGGACGCCTGCCTTTCGAGCGATGCCGTATTACTGGGTGCTGTTGGCTCTCCTGAGTTTGATGGGATGCCGCCGAACAAGCGACCCGAAGCAGGTTTACTACTGTTGCGCCGTGCGTTGGGTGGTTTCGCGAATCTTCGGCCGGCAATTGCTTATGACGCGATCGCTGACGTTTCACCACTGCGGCCGGAGGTCACAAGCGGGGCAGACATACTGATTGTTCGGGAGTTGCTGGGCGGGCTCTACTTTGGAGAGCCGCGCGGAATCACGCCCGCAAACGGCAACTCTGTAGCGACCAATACGATGAGTTATTCCATCCCCGAGATTGAACGCGTAGCGCGCGTGGCCTTTGAGATCGCCGGCCAGCGGCGGCGAAAAGTTACATCAGTTGATAAAGCAAACGTGCTCGAGACCTCACAGCTTTGGAGGCAGACGGTGTCACGAGTAGCGCAGGAGTTTCCCCAGATTACCCTTGATCATCTCTATGTTGACGCGTGCGCAATGCACTTGATAACTTCACCGAACCGTTTTGACGTAATCCTGACGGAGAACCTGTTTGGCGATATTCTTTCAGACGAAGCTGCAGTAATAACAGGCAGCCTGGGAATGTTGCCGTCCGCAAGCATCGGCGGCGAGGTGGATCTTTACGAGCCCGTGCACGGGTCAGCACCTGACATTGCCGGTCGCGGCATTGCCAATCCTTTCGGAGCAATTGCGTCGGCGGCTATGCTGTTGCGCTATTCCGCACAACTTGAGCAGGAAGCTGATGCGATCGAAGAAGCGATTCGAATGGTTCTGAAGGCAGGGTACCGCACGCCGGACATCGACACACCTGGACCCAATTATCGCGCGACGACTTCTGAAATAGGCGAGTTTGTCTGCGAGGCTGTAGATGAAATCGCTGAGATGCGACACGCGTATCATGCTGTTTAGTCCTGACGACTGACGAAGAGCTCTTCATGCCCAGCACTCTTTTCGACAAACTTTGGGACGCTCACGTGGTCCGGGAACAGCCCGGACAACCGGCCCTCCTCTACATCGATCTACATCTGGTCCATGAGGTTACTTCGCCGCAGGCTTTTGCAGGACTGCGCGAGGCGGGTCGCGGTGTTCGTCGTCCGGACCTGACGGTTGCCACGGCTGACCATAACGTTCCCACCACCGATCGCAGTTTGCCGATTGCTGATGCGATTGCTAAGCAGCAGATCGACACACTGCGCGACAATTGTCGCGAGCACAACATCCAACTTTTCGATATCGACTCGGCGGATCAGGGAATTGTGCACGTCATTGGTCCGGAGCTGGGACTGACGCGTCCTGGAATGACCATCGTTTGCGGTGATAGTCATACGAGCACACACGGCGCGTTTGGTGCACTGGCCTTTGGCATTGGCACCAGCGAAGTCGAACATGTTCTGGCCACGCAGTGTTTGCCGCAGAAAAAGCCTCGGTCAATGCTGGTCCGCGTCAGCGGCAACTTGCCGGAAAGCGTGACGGCCAAGGATCTGGCACTGGGCATTATTGGCAGAATCGGCACGGACGGCGCGACTGGTCACGTCATGGAATACGCGGGCGAAGCGGTACGCGCTCTTTCAATGGAAGGCCGGATGACGCTCTGCAACATGAGTATCGAAGCGGGCGCCCGCGCTGGAATGATAGCGCCAGATGAAACGACGTTTGCGTATCTGAAAGAACGAAGGTTTGCCCCTGAGGGAGCGGCATGGGAAGAGGCCAGGTCTTATTGGACCACCTTAAAAACTGATGAAGGCGCCAGCTTTGATCAGACAATAGAAATTGACGCGGCATCGCTCGAGCCCTTTGTCACCTGGGGCACTAGCCCGGGTATGGTCGCGCCCATCACTGGAAACGTTCCCGACCCGGCTGAAGCTGGAAACGATGCGGACCGTAGTGCTTTTGAGCGAGCACTCGAGTATATGGCGTTGTCACCGCACACCAGCATTGAGGACATTCCCATCGATCGGGTGTTCATTGGTTCCTGCACGAACGCGCGGATTGAAGACTTGCGCGCCGCTGCACGTGTGGTCAATGGCTATCGAATTACGCCCACAGTGCAGGGGATGGTTGTGCCGGGGTCACAAAACGTAAAACGAGAGGCGGAGGCAGAAGGGATTGACCATATCTTCCGCGCCGCCGGATTCGAGTGGCGTGAAGCGGGTTGTTCGATGTGTCTGGGAATGAACCCGGACATACTTAATCCAGGAGAACGTTGTGCCTCCACCAGTAATCGTAATTTTGAAGGACGGCAAGGTCGCGGCGGACGCACGCACCTGGTGAGTCCTATGATGGCAGCGGCCGCGGCAATCACCGGACATTTTACCGACGTTAGAAAGTGGCAGTTTAAAGACTAGTCCAAATGTCCAAAGTCCAATGTCCAAAGTCAGGGCGCGAAGTTTAGAGTTCAAGCTTCAGCTTGCGTCGTCCGTAGCCACCGACAATCTAAAGATTGAACTCTAAACTTCGCGCCTCTGACTCTGGACTTTGGACCTCGGACTTGGGCGTAATCTAATATGGAACCATTCCGCATACATACTGGAAGAGTTGCTTTGCTTGATCGCGCAAACGTCGACACCGATCAAATCATTCCGAAGCAGTTTCTCAAGCGCATAGAGCGTACGGGATTCGGGAAGTTTCTCTTCAACGACTGGCGATACCTGCCGGACGGCACGCCCAATCCGTCCTTCTCATTGAACCAGACACGATACAGCGGCGCCTCCATCCTGGTTACCGGAAAGAATTTTGGCTGCGGCTCCTCGCGTGAACACGCGCCCTGGGCCCTCGCCGACTACGGTTTCCGGGTTGTCGTCGCGCCTTCATTCGCAGACATCTTTGCCAACAACTGTTTGAAGAACGGAATGTTGACGGTAGTCCTGGGCGAAGAAGAAGTGCAGGAACTCGGACGACGCGCCAGCGAGATTGAAGACTACCAGGCCTCGGTGGATCTCGAAGAGTGCCGGATAACCGACTCCGACGGTTTCACGGCGACGTTTGTAGTCGATGAATTCCAACGCCACTGCTTGCTAAACGGTCTTGACGATATTGGCCTCACGCTTCAATACGAGTCCGAAATATCCGCCTACGAACAACGCCGCTTTCATTAGCCGTCACGTCGTTAAGGCAAGCCGGCCAAGCAACTCTCAGAATATTTCCCTGGCGTTCCCGGCGTCGTAGCGGCTAGTTGATCAATTCAATTGAACAAACCGCAATCCCATGTCGTATGTCACGACCGGAGGGTAAGAGCAATGAGGGATCCATTTACAGCGGGACTTTTGAGTCTTCTAATTCCAGGCGTGGGACAGCTTTACAACGGTCGCATTCTGGCGGGAATTCTTTGGCTAATTATTACACCAGGCTTTTGGATTGGTTCGGGGGGAACACTCGGGTGGATCTGTCACCTCATCTCCGCCTACACCGCCTATTCGTACGCCAAGGACCATCCAATCCGCGCATAAGATGGGCGTTTCTGTCTGGCTCCGGTGGAATATTCAATAGGAAGAGCGGCACATTTATTTGTGCCGCTCTCTTCTTTTTGCATCTGCTTTGGGAAGCACGAAAAGACTGGAACTGTACTCAATGTTTCGTGTCGCTTCGTGTAAATTCGTGGATCGTCTCTGGACTTTATCCAAGCTGCCAGTCCCCGTCACAAGTGCTGAATCAAACTAACAGTTTGCTTTACACTGCTCAGCCTCGCTATTCTTTCGAGCATCAAAGACGACAATCAAGATCAGAAAGCGGTTAATCCTGAGCCACGCGAAAACCCTCTTCGTGCGGGTATGCGGCTCGAAGCTACTGCACCGCCCTGCGTGGTTGTAATTTTCGGCGCGACCGGAGATCTGACGCGTCGCAAGCTCCTCCCCGCCTTGTTCCGGCTCTCCCAACAGCGACTCATCCCGAATGAGTTTGCAATTCTTGGTACCGCTCGGAATCCCCTGGGCGATGACGAGTTTCGCGAGCTGATGAAACAGGCACTCCAGGAATTTGGTTCTGAAGATTCGCTCGATGAGTCGGCATGGGAGAGTTTTGCCAAACGCATCTTTTACATCAGCGGCGATTTCGCCGCAGCCGAGACTTATCAAAACATAAAGACCCGGCTTGAACAGATCGACGACGAATTTCAGGCCCAGGGCAATAGGATCTACTACCTCGCAACCTTGCCTGATTTCTTTGGCCTAATCGCAAAGCAACTCGGCGAAGCGAAGCTCGCTCGTCCAAAGAAGGGAAGCTGGGCACGCATCATTGTCGAGAAGCCGTTTGGTACCGACCTTGAAAGCGCGCGCAAACTCAACAAAGAACTGGCCGCGGTTTTCGATGAAAAGCAGGTCTACCGAATCGATCACTATCTCGGTAAAGAGACCGTACAGAATCTTTTAGTCTTCCGTTTCGCAAACAGTATTTTCGAGCCGTTGTGGAACCGGCAATACATCGATCACATTCAGATTACAAACGCGGAAACCAAAGGCGTCGAAGGTCGCGGCGCTTACTACGAAAAGGCCGGGGCGCTGCGCGACATGATCCAGAACCACGTGTTTCAGGTCACGTCTTTGATCGCCATGGAGCCGCCAGCGGCGTTGTCAGCGAATGCAGTGCGTGATGAGAAGGCGAAGGCGTTGCAATCTGTGCGCGTCTTTCCAGCAGAGAAAATCGAAGAGCTTGCCGTGCGTGGACAATATGGCCCAGGCACAGTTTTGGGAGACACGGTGCTGGGGTATCGCGAAGAGCCAGGGGTCGATCCAGGTTCTTCAACCGAAACGTTCGCGTCGCTCAAAATGTATTTTGACAACTGGCGGTGGGCCGGGGTGCCTTTCTATATACGTTCCGGTAAGCGGCTCCAGAAACACGTCACGGAGATCGCCATTCAATTCAAGGGCGTTCCTCATCGACTCTTTACTGATGCCGATGCGACGGTCGAACCAAACGTTCTGGTGATTCGCATACAGCCAAACGAAGGAATCACATTAAGATTCGCAGCGAAGCTTCCGGGGCAGGCGATGCGAATTCGTCCGGTCAATATGGACTTTCGTTATGGCTCGTCTTTCGGAGTCAAGCCTCCTGAGGCTTATGAACGCTTGCTGCTGGATTGCATGCTTGGTGATTCGACACTTTACGCGCGACGCGACATGGTCGAACGAGGATGGGAGATTGTGTCGCCGATTCTCGAAGCCTGGCAGAAGCCCGCGACTGGCTTTCCAAATCACGAAGCCGGCTCGTGGGGTCCGGAAGCGGCTGTTGAATTGATCGAACGCGATAGGAGAACCTGGCGCAAGTTGTAGCTGGTCAGTTGTTCGTTGTCAGTTGTTAGTTGTTCGTTGGCGGTTGTTAGTTGTTAGTTGCACTTCTTATCGTTTTGCTACAACTACACACAAGACCAATAACAACTAACGACTAACAAACTGACAACTAACAACTAACAACTGACAACTGACAACTGACAACTGACACCGTTTTTATGCAGCAAATTCCGGTTCCAAAAACACTGGACGTTGAAATCGTAGAACGACAACTTGCGGAGCTCTGGCAGGAGACCTCCGGTGAGTCAGATGACGATGTGGCCGTCTTGCGCGCACGGGTCGCGAACCTGCTGGTGTTTGTGACGCGCGAATCCATGCTTGATGAAGTGAATTCGTTGATCCTGGATGTCACGGTGGCCCACCCCAGCCGTGCTTTGATTATGCTTGGGGAAACCGGTGCTGCCGATCAGGACATTGAGATGTTCGTGACGTCCCTCTGCCAGACCGACAAACGCACGGGTGCGAAAAGGCTCTGCGGCGAAGTAGTGATTCTGAAGGCCCGCGGCAAGTTCTCCGTCGAGCTGCCAAGTGCCTCTCTCCCTTTGCTTGTTTCCGATCTGACTACCTTTCTTTGGTGGCGAAATGAATTGCGTGTTTCCGACAGAGTGTTCAGAGCTCTGGTGCAGGGAAGCGACCGCCTGGTGATCGACTCGGATGAGTTTGCCAATCCGCTTCGGGATCTTTTGGAGATCCACAGACTATTTGGCGAGGACGAGCAGGTCGGAGTGAGTGATCTTAACTGGGCCAGGCTGACGTTATGGCGCGGATTGCTAGCGGATTTTTATGACGTTCCCACGTGCCAGCCGTTACTGGATGAAATCGATCACGTGCGCATCGATTACGTTGCACCGTCAGCGGAACCGGCGGCGGTCGCACCGCAGGCGTTGTTATTGGCTGGTTGGTTGGCCAGTCGTTTGGAGTGGACCCTGTCGAGCGAACAACCGGGAAGGGGAAATGCGGCAACGCTTACGTTCAAATTTACGAGCGGGGATCGCGAGCGGGGCAGTAGCCCGACCGTTAGGGATGGCGCGGCCACCCGAGAGATCACCTTCGAACTCAACCGCATCGATCGCGGCGAGCGTAAACCCGGAAGGCTCGTTAACGTCGAATTGCACGCCAGCGGCAGTCAACCCGCATCTTTTTCGGTAAAGCGCAGTGCAGACAATCTTCACATCCTGGCCGAAGCAAATATTGGGGCTGACATTCACCGTGGCCGCGTTTTGCCCGTGAGAAATCGCAGCCTGGCCCAGCTGCTCAGTCGGGAAATGGAAATACTCACCAACGATAACCTCTACCAACAGGCGCTTGCGGTAGCGTCCACTCTCATCGACCTTTCGACCTCTTACCCCGACCAATCTTGAATCGGCGACCCGGAATTCGGTTTGGCCATCAAACTAACAGTTCAGACTTGTGACGATATGCGCTCTTTCTGTGGTGAGTATCGGTGCAAGAATCTCTGCACTAAACGAAACCCGTCTCTGAGGAAGATTTATTGACAGGCGAGCCTCGGGGGCGTAGGGTCAAGACGCTTAGCCTCAACCCTTAACAGTAGATCTGCAACCAAGGGGACCTCCCGTTACGTGTCACCTTACTCAAATAGGAGCTGCCATGTCTCACAAAGCAGAACAAGGAACCCTCAAACGAACGCTTTTTAGCGGAACCGCGCTTTTGATTTGCCTCATTGCCTTGATTTGGTCTGCGCTGCCTGTGTCAGGAGATGGCGCTCAGAGACCAACCAGAGGCAGGCTGGGCAGACGCGCCTTTCCTAATGAACAGCAAGAGCGTGAGCTTAGACGTGAATCATTTAAATCCAGCCGCGAACTCTTGAACAAACACGGCGTTCTTTTTGATCCCAATATATTGTTAGAGGGAGATTGGAAAAAGAAGTTGGCTCCGTCCCTGGCTCTTATGCGGGAGTTTCAGGATGTTCGTGAGGGCGGGCAGAAAATGGAAGGCGTTCAGCTAGCTGACACGCTGCTATTGCCCGAGCGGGTCGAGCTCACTGGCGATACAGTTGTGATCGCTAGGCAGCTTGTATTCTTAGGAAAAAATCCGATCATCAAGGGACCACATGACTTAAGTTTCTTCCCGATGGAAGCCCCTCTCACGCTGGACAGTTTGGAGACCAGCAGACGCAAACTATCGGGTAGCTTTGTCAAAGCCGGCTTTTCAACTGCGCGATTGCTTGCGACCGCCAGGGAGCGCGGCCTATTGGTCAAGCCGGAAAGCATTACAATTAACATCGATGGATGGGGGGCAGAGGAGTGGATCAAGAGAAAGAAGGCAGCTTCAAGGAACAAGAGTTACAGCAACCACGGAACACGTGCCAACTCACCGATCCAGTCACAGAATATCGACGAAGCGCCAGGCGCAACAGGACAAGAAGGCCCCCCGGGTGAAAGCGCTGTTGAACCACCCGAGGCCGACCAAGGACCCCCTGGCCACTGTGGTGCAAACCACCCGGATGGTTTCATCGGAGACAATGGGGATAATGCCACGGCTGCGGGAGCCGGCGGAACCGGGTTTCTCGGTGTCAATGGAAATGGCGCAGGAGTACTCACCGGTTCGATTCCCTCAGGCACACAAACTTATCACTTTTCGGCCCGCGGCGGACGGGGCGGCCGAGGAGGACCGGGTGGCCCAGGCGGCTTACCTGCTCGGGGAGGTAAAGGCGGACGAGGCGGACCCGGCGCGGAGTGCAACTGTCCTCAGAATTCCGGAAGCGGGGGCAGAGGTGGAAGGGGAGGAACGGGAAGCATCGGAGGGACCGGCGGCAATGGAGGGCCGGGAGCAAATGGTGGTCCGGGTGGCACTATCAACCTGACCATAGCTTGCGATTATCAAGGTACTTATAGCACCAACGTTAACGGCGGCGTAGGAGGTCCGCCAGGTGGGCCAGGTCAAAACAGCGGCGGCGGCCCACCGGGGTTTGGCGGTGACCCGGGCCCGGGTGCCAAGAATATTTTATGTCTTTCTCTCGGCGGTAACGACGGTCCTACGGGACAAGCTGGTCTCAACGGAAATAATACTATGGTAAATGGACAGAACGGCACCACCGTTGGTAGTGCTGGACCAGGCGGCGTGGTAAACACAACAACTGATAATGGACCCTGTTGTGGCGAAGAATCTGACTTTTGCGTGACTCATAGTGAGTGTTGCTCTGGATTCAGGTGTGCCGGCTTCCAATGTGAGTCATTACTTCACGACCCGGACTCACCGATTGTCGTAGACATTGATGGCGACGGTTTTTCTTTAACTGATGCTGCCGGCGGGGTAGATTTTGATATCGCTGCCAGCGGGACACTAAAGAGACTTGCGTGGACATCTCCAGGCTCGGATGACGCCTGGCTCGTGCTAGACCGGAGCGGCAACGGCATGATCGATAACGGTCAGGAGTTGTTCGGAAACTTCACGCCGCAGCCTCCTCCAGCGCCAGGTGAACAGAAAAACGGCTTCCTTGCGCTGGCTGAATACGACAAACCGACAAACGGCGGTAATAGTGATGGCGTCATTGACAATCGAGATCCGATTTTTTCATCGTTGCGCTTCTGGCAAGACGCCAATCACAACGGCATTTCAGAGACTTCTGAGCTACGCACTTTGCCGGAAGTCGGCCTAGCCACCCTGGAACTCAAATACAAGGAGTCGAAACGGACCGATCAATACGGAAACAAGTTTCGCTATCGAGCCAAAGTCAAAGACGTACATGGTGCGCAGGTTGGGCGCTGGGCTTGGGATGTCTTCCTCGTCAGTGGCCCGTGAAGCTCTTCGTCGATTTCACCAATGATGCAACAACACCCGCAGATTCTCGCGAAAGATTTGCGGGTGTTTTTAAGGAGGCGTCTAAAGTACAACCCTCAGGTTGCGCCTTCGCTAACAGTCGGGCGTGGCGCTAACCTAATTCCTTCCCGACCACGCCGACTCAAGCTTCCAATCTAAACACCTGAAGCGAAGCTCCACCCGCTCAGGGTTTCTTGTCGGGTGGCACGGCCCGGGGTATGTCGCCGTCGTCAAGTGGTGTCACGACGCTTGATTGGATTTTTGGTGGACTGCCGCGCAAGCCGGGTGGGAGTTTTGGACTGGGAATACTGACGGTGGCGATTGGATCTGTTCGGCGCAGGATTGCTCCACCCTTGCCGGCCACCCAAACATTGAACCCGCCACGGTAGGCTACTGAAAAAAGGCTCGAGCTGGTGATAGAAGGCTGCACTTGCCAGGTGTCGCCGCCGTCGGCGCTGTGAATGATTCTGCCCTGTTCGCCGGCTGCGATCACGTCGTAGTGGGAACCTGCGGACACGGCAAAGAGATTGCTATTGAAACCGCTTTCGAGATCTTTCCACGTTTCGCCTCCGTCATCGGTCCGCAGGATAATTCCCTTCGCTCCTACGGCAAACCCGCGAGCGGCATTTGCAAAAGTGACGGCATATAGCCATTCCCTCAGGTTCTTATCAACTCGTTTCCACGTTTGGCCGGAGTCGACTGTCCGCAGGATCGTTCCGTTTGAACCCACGGCAATCCCGCGGTTTGGATCCATGAAGCTAACATCCTCGAGCCAACTCAAAGTATTGGACACCTGCAAATGCCACGTTTCACCACCGTCTGACGTACGCAAAATCGTTCCACGCGCACCCACAATCCAACCCTCATATGCTGATACAAAGTCTATACCGAAGAGATCTTCTGTGGGTTCGATCTTGACAGGTGTCCAAATCGCGCCGCCGGTGTCGGATCGAAGAATCGTTCCCCGATCGCCAACCGCGAACCCAATCTTCTGGTTGTTGAAGACAATGGAATTGAGTTGATTAGTGGTTCCGGATTGTCGGACCTCCCAGGTTTTGCCGCCGGAACTGGTATAAAGTATTTTCCCGCGCGCGCCCACGGCCCACCCATGTGAGTTGTCCCAAAAGAAAATGTGAGACAGATCTTCCCGCCCACCTTCAGTCAGGCGACGCCAGGACAGACCACCATCATCCGTGCGCACGACGAGCCCATCGCCCCCTGCGGCCCAACCCAGAAACTCGTCGGCAAAGTGAACAGATGTCAGCTTGGGACTGGTGCGGACGCTGACCGGCAACCAGATATTGCCGCCGTCAGCCGTAGTCAGCACTACGCCGTTATCACCTGATGCCCAGCCGTGAGTTTCATCGGTAAAGGTAACTGAAAACAGATCGGTGTTGACCAGGGAATTCATTGCGCGCCAGGTTGCGGCGCCATCCTCTGATTGCAGAATCGCGCCTCTGTAGCCAACTACGACAGCACGCTTGTCGGAAGGGAAAGCGACACCAGTCAATTGCGTATTAGGTACGCCGCTATGTTGTTTCCAGTCTGCCCCGCCGTTAGTAGTCGTGAGCAAAGTGCCTCGCGAGCCAACTGCTACACCCGTCGTCGAGTCCCGAAATGCCGCCGCGAAGAGGTGGGCTGTTGTACGGCTATTCTGAGTTTTCCAGGTGCGACCGCCGTCGGTGGTCGCAACGATCGCGCCAAACGTTCCAACCGCCCAACCATGCAGCGGATTGTCCGAGGCAAAGGCAACCGCGAAAAGATGATCTTTAGTTCCGGAGACTCTGGCCACCCATTTATCGCCGCCGTTATTTGTGGTCAGGATCACGCCACGTGCGCCAGAGATAACCGCGCGGGACTTCGTCGCCACACCGATTCCGTAAAGAGTGGTATTTGCTGGAGACGCTTGCATCTCCCATTCGTAACCCCCGTTACTGGTGTGAAGGATTGCGCCGTCACTGCCAATGGCCCAACCATGTCTCTTGTCGTCAGCAAATTTAACTGCGTTGATGGTGTTGCCCTGAGGGAGCGGATTTTGCCACTGCCAACCGGCGGGTAAATGTTGTTGGGCAAAAGAGACTGGAACTGCCAGATAAATGGCGATGCAGGTTATTAGAGCAATTGCCTGCCGCGGGTGAGCGCGCGCGAATGATTTCAACCTTCTGATTGCGCTAAGGAAAACCATGCCTGCTTGGATTTTATTGCCTGGGAAGACGTCTGGGAAACAGAAGGCAGGATTATAAACGATAGGGAACCGAGCGCGGTAGCGGAGGTCCCAGCCTGGTACTGATGCAGCTTCGCTGACCACTACAGAACCCAGCGCGGTAGCGCGGGATCCTGAAGGTAGCGTGCATTAGAAAGGCTTAATTACCTAGTGTTGAGTAGCCTAAAGGATCCCGCGCTACCGCGCTGGGTTCTGTAATGCTTTGCCTGAATCAAACTGCATCAGTACCCCATCCTGGTAGTGTTTTATTTCCAGGCTGAATCCTGATTTACATTGCGACAAGTCCGTGGGGAAGCCAAAATTATTTAGCTGTTAATCCGTTACCAGTTCCGCCGGATCGCAGTCTCCAACTCTATCGATCGCGTCACGCAAAACTTCCTCATCCACGTTACCGAGCGTTGCGATGCGACGAGCTGCGCGATCAACAGCCTCCTGAACAAGGTGCCCATCGTGTCCACGGATCCACTGCCAGGTAACCTGGTGGCGGGCTGCCGCCTGGTCCAAACGCTGCCACCACTCATGATTGGTCTTGCGTCGAAACCGCCCACTCATGGTTTCAACCACATAACGTGAATCGGTATGCAAGAGAACGCGGCACGGCTCCTTAAGTGCTTCGAGTCCGAGGGCTGCAGCCACGACCTCAGCCTGCTGGTTGGTGGCTTGCCCAAGATAAGTTCCAACAGCACGCCAGACCCTCTGATAGCCAAGCAGTGCAACCGCCGCAGCGCGAGTTGCCATCTGGCCATTACCCAGGCTCGAGCCGTCGCAAAAAATAGTTACTTCCTTGAGACGCACAGAACTCTTGCTCGAACGTTTCAAAGTCACCGCTTCAGATCCTTCTCTTAATCATTAACTCTCAGTACAGCAAGAAACGCTTCCTGCGGAATCTCCACTCGGCCAACTTTCTTCATCCGCTTCTTGCCTTCTTTCTGCTTCTCGAGAAGTTTGCGTTTGCGTGAGATGTCTCCGCCGTAACACTTGGCGATTACGTTTTTGCCCATGGCCTTGACGGTTTCACGCGCAATCACCTTCATGCCAATGGCAGCCTGAATAGGGACTTCAAAGAGCTGTCGCGGAATCAACTCCTTCATTTTTGCAGCGAGCGCGCGACCTTTCGCTTGGGCAGTATCGCGGTGGAGAACAAGTGACAGCGCATCAACAGGCTCACCTGAAACAAGCACATCGAGTTTGACGAGATCACTTTCCCAGTACCCGGCCAGATGATAATCGAGTGAAGCGTAACCACGAGAAGTCGATTTTAAACGGTCATAAAAATCGAGCACGATCTCGTTAAGAGGTAGTTCGTAGGTGAGCATCACGCGATTCGAAGTGATGTACTCAAACCCCTTCTGCACTCCGCGTTTTTCTTCCAGCAACGCCAGGATTCCGCCGAGATGTTCTTCGGGAGTCAGAATTGTTGCCCGAATCGCCGGCTCCTCAATCTTCGCGATGCGCCCCGGATCGGGCATCTTAGCGGGGGAGTCGATTTCCGTTACCTTGCCGTCTGTCGTGGTCACGATGTAACGCACGCCCGGTGCGGTGGTGATGAGATCAAGATTGAATTCTCGTTCCAGACGTTCCTGCACGATTTCCATGTGCAGCAGACCGAGAAAGCCGCAACGAAATCCAAAGCCCAATGCGGTCGACGACTCAGGCTCGTAAAAGAACGAAGCATCGTTCAGCCGGAGTTTATCCATCGCGTCGCGCAATTCTTCATATTGATTCGTGTCGATAGGATAGAGCCCCGCAAAAACCATAGGTTTGATTTCCTGATAACCGGGAAACGGTTCCGTGGTAGGCCGCGCTGCTTCAGTAATCGTGTCGCCGATTTGCACGTCCGCGACCGCTTTTATCGATGCAGTTAAGAACCCAACCTCGCCTACGCCCAAGGTGTCGATAGGCGCGGGGCGCGGACGGTTCACTCCCAGCGTCTCGACCTGGTAGTCGCGCCCGGTTTGCAGGAAACGAATTTTCATTCCTGGGCGAATGGCGCCATCGATGACGCGGAAGAGGACAATCACGCCGCGATAAGAGTCGTACCAGGAATCGAAGATCAGGGCCTTTAGCGGAGCGTCCGGATCTCCTTTTGGCGGCGGCACGTCGCGAACTATCGCCTCCAACACTTCTGCCACGCCCTGGCCAGTCTTTGCGCTGGTAAGAATAGCGTTGTGTGTTTCGAGGCCTATGAAGTGTTCGATCTCCTCAATCGCCTTTTCCGGCTCGGCGCCGGGGAGATCGATCTTATTGATTACCGGAATCAACTCGAGATTGTTTTCAATCGCCAGGTAAGTGTTCGCGAGTGTTTGCGCCTCGACGCCCTGCGATGCATCAACGATTAGCAAGGCACCTTCGCATGCTGAAAGTGAACGCGAAACTTCGTATGAGAAATCCACGTGGCCCGGGGTGTCGATCAGATTCAATATGTACGACTGGCCATCCTTGGCTTTGTAATCGAGTCTGACCGAATGGGCCTTGATGGTGATGCCGCGTTCGCGCTCGAGGTCCATGTCATCCAGCACCTGGGCGGACATGTCGCGGCCGGTGACAGCGCCGGTCAATTCGAGCAGGCGATCCGCCAGCGTTGATTTGCCGTGATCGATGTGCGCGATGATGGAAAAATTACGAATGCGTTCGGGATTCATGAATAGTGCACAGGACTGTATTCAAAAATAGCAAAAGGCGCGCTAAACCGCACGCGCCCGATTTCTTGGTATTGATGCTGTCTCGGTGCTGGCTCTTGCAAGATCTCTCAACAGGTTAGAGGTTGGGAAGGAGGGCATGCCCCCGCTCTTCCGTGAATACCTCGCTCTTGAGAGTTTCTTATGTTCTTTTATGATCAGACTTGGGCGAAGAAGAGCGGGGGCATGCCCTCCTTCCCAACCTCTAACCGTGTCACGGTCCTCTTAATCGTCAATATGTTCCTCAGTGTAAGCTCGCGCCTTTTCCGGAGTATTAATCGTCTGCATGAAGGCAGAATTCTTGAATATCCAGGCGATATGATCTTTGAAAAAAGGAGCATACTGATCACTGGGTGAGCCATTTGCATCCAGAAGGCCAAGTTTCTCCGAAACTCTCCTCGTCAATGAAGCGTCACGTGACGCCGCAGCGGCCTGAAAAAGCTTGTGCTTGTCATCATCCGACATCGATGTTGAGGTCGTGGATGAACGGTTCGAGTTCGTATTGGAGTTACGGTTGTAATTGAAATTCGAGTTGCGATTCGAATTGTAGTTGGAGTTTGAGCTGGGGTTGTACAGACCCGGAGCTTTTATAACGCCGGAGACGACAAGTACAACGCCGAGAATCACGAGCAGAATCAAGCCAAGGCAGCCGCCGCCGCCGCACCCGAGTGCAATCTTTTGGTTTCGGTTCATCGTCTACCTCATTCCCTAAACGTGAATAACACTACTGAATTTGTGGAACTATGGCTGGCTGATTAGCGACGAGCTTTCATCCAGGCGAGACAAGATTGCAGATGATACCGCATGTTTTGAACTGTGTCGTGATGTATATCGCCGTGACCGGGCAGCACCCACTCAAAACTGTAATTCAATAACCGGGCCATCGACTCTGTCTGTTTGGTCCATGAATACCAGGTGGCGCTGCGAAAGGCCGTCAAAGTTTCACGCTTAGTCGACCAGGCCAGGTGATCTCCTGTGAAAAGAAACTTGTTTTTGTAGAGAAAGACTACGTGACCTCGAGTGTGGCCTGGCGTTGGAATGGCCAGGAGATCTGCGTCTAGCGTGAGCTGATCGCTTCCTTTTAGCACCCGCTCGACGCCAAGCCGTTCAGCACCGTCGTCCTGGTGCATGACTCGTTCACATCCAAACTCCTTAGCGAACCGATCATGATCGGCGACGTCATCGCTGTGTGTCAGTAGCATTCGCCTTATGCCACCCATTTGATGGAAACGTTTCACCAGATGCCGGGTAAAACGGGGTGAATCAACCAGTACGTTTCCTCCTTGGCTTTCAGAGCGGACTATCAAATAACTCCAGGCACCAAAACTCGCCTCCGAAGTGAAACCACAAAAGTAAACATTTTCAGTCAAGAGGGAGGGAAACGCATCGATACCGATGTGCGCGTCGTGCTTTGAGGTTGTTCCAATTGAACCGGTAGGGCAGGCGACGAGGGCCATCATCGCGAGTCTAGTTTCCGAATCCTCCTCCGGCTGGCGATGGACACTGCTTTGTTCGCCGTGGTCGCGGAATATAGACGGCGCCAGCTGGCTACAGGTATCGCAATCGATGCAGCTCGCGTCGACAAAGAAATCCCCGGGAACGTTTTCCGGCAAGCGCCGTTGAATGTTAGCCATGACGCAGCCATTATCTCCGACAAACGATACGGAAGCGCAACCGAGGACGCCTCTTTGGAGTGCGGCGGCCCGGCGCCGCTTTGGTCTGCTTTACGCGACTCTTCTTTCTGTGCTCGGAAGAATTAGTTGGGTAAGAAAGCGGCGCCAAGCCGCCGCGGGCCAAAGCGCCGACAAGGCGGCGCACTCCAAGGAGCCGCAGTTCTTCATCGACGTTTGATTAGTCCTGTACTTGCTTCCTCTCCTTGCGCTGACTAAGATTTCGAATCGCTTCCCAACGAATTACTTCTTGTCGAATAATCATCGGAGAATCTGGATGCGCATAATCAAGAGTTTACTCGTCGTTTTTTCTTTGACGGTTGCGGTCGGGATGCTGGCTGCGGTCTCAACGGCCCAGCAATCGAACGGCGCTTCATCGACAGCAATAAAAACAGTCGTGCTCAATCCCGCAACGTCTGAAATCTCCGTTGGTCAAAAGGTAAAGTTCAACGCGGTGGCGAAAGATGCTTCAGGAAAGGATGTAAAGTCGAACGCCACTGCCTGGTTCGCAGCACCCTTTGATTTGGCAGCCGTTGACGAATCGGGAACTGTTTCTTTCTTCGCTCCCGGTGAAGTTTTGGTGGGCGCGATCGTGGGAGGGAAAACGGTGCTTACGACAGTCAAAGTCAAAGCTGGCGCTGTCACACGTGTCGACATTGAATCAGTAAAGACTCCGCTGATGGTTGGCGCTACAACCAAACTGGCCGCTATCGCCAGGAGTTCGGAGGGCAATCCACGCAACGACGCTTCGATAATTTGGGTCTCAAGCAATTCACAGGTTGCCACGGTCGACGCCGCCGGAGTGGTGATCGGCGTGGCTCCTGGTGAGGCAAAGATAAACGCGACGTCCGGGAGCGGCTCCGGCAGTGTCAGCCTGACAGTGATCACCAATAATTTGTCAGGACTTTCGATTGAACCGCGCTCCGCCAATGCGCGCACTGGCGACGTCGTGCGTTTCAACGTTCGCGCAAAAAGTGGAACGGCCGACAACAATGCAGTGCGCTGGACGGTGAGTGGGCCAGCCGCCACTGTGGACAGCGACGGCGGTTTCGTTGCTGAGCTTCCGGGGTCGTATGTGATCACGGCCGCAAGTGGTCCACAAGAAGCAATTGCCTCGGTGGTCGTCACACCACGCAACGCGGAACGAAGTCTGGAGGTTGTCGGCCGAGCGCAAATTAAGGACGTTCCCACCGCCGAGGAGTGGATCATCGGGAACTACGCTTACGTCTCGACGATCTCCGACAAGTTCTTGGTCTACGACATATCGAACCCCGCGGAACCCAAACTCACCGACACAATCAAAGTGGATGCGCGCATCATCAACGATATCAGCACCACGGCTGACGGAAAGATACTCGTCATCTCCCGCGAAGGCGCCTCCAGCCGCAAAAACGGCATCGCGTTTTATGACACTTCAGATCCGGCGCATCCGAAACCAATTTCCGAATACACCGCTACAGTCACAGGTGGAGTGCACAGCGCGTTTGTTGATGGCCACTACGTTTATCTGACTGACGACGCGACAGGTTCAATGCGCGTGATCAGTTTTGCCGACGTGAAAAACCCGAAAGAAGTAGCGCGATGGGAAGTGCCCAATGAAGTGGCCACGACGATTCGAACGCCGGACGGTGACACCATCGGAGGACGTTACCTTCACGATCTTCAAGTTAAAGATGGGCTCGCCTATCTCGCTTACTGGCGCGATGGCCTCGTGATTCTTGATGTCGGCAAGGGGATCAAGGGCGGGAGTCCGGAGAGGCCGCAGCTGGTTAGCCAGTTGCGATTTAATCATCATGAGTTGTATGGCAATGGCTGGCTCGCGGGAACTCACTCGGTATTTCGTTACAAGAACTATGTGTTCATCGGCGACGAAGTCTTTCCGCCGATTTTTGACATCCAGGCGCGGAAGCGCCTGCCTGTGCGCGGCATCGTTCACGTGGTTGATGTTGCCGACATTAATAGCCCGCGGAAAGTAGCAGAGTATCCCGTGCCGGAGGCGGGCGCGCATAACATGTGGGTCGAAGACGACATTATGTACATGGGCTACTACACCGGCGGCGGGCGTGTGGTGGATGTTTCAGGTGAACTGCGCGGCGATCTCTACCGGCAAGGTCGAGAGATTGGCCGGCTCTGGGCCGGCGATCCCGAAGGCTTCAAAGTTAATCTGCCTTTCACCTGGGGCGCTCAACCTCATAAAGGCTTGATCTACTTCAACGACCTGAACAGTGGAATTTGGATTGTGAAACTTAGGCGAGCGGAACGAAAAGGGATCCACAACACATCCGGGGCAGTAGGTGGCGGTCAGGACTCCAAGATACCAACGGTAAAGCGATCCACGAATCACGCGAAACAACACTTAAACTTTTTAGTGCGATTTCCAATGGTTCATTGTTACGTCACTGCTCAGACAGCAGAACACTCTAGGCTATTTTGAGTTCGGACGTGTCTTTCGAGAGGCGGGTTTTGTTTTGTCCTGGGGTTGGGTCCTTACATCCACTGCGTCATAAAGTGCTTCGGGCGCAATATCGACGCCATTTGGCCAAGCTAGCGTCCCGCCTTCAACAAAGAATTTTGCAAAGAACTTCGGATCTTTCAGTGGCTTGAATACCGGACCTTTGAACCATTGAGAGATATCGACGTGCTTTTCAGTGCCATCGTTGAAGCGCATCGCGACAATAAAACCACTGACGCGTTTTGCTCTATTGATTTCGGGTAAGTAACTCATCGCTTCAATCGAGGGGCTCAATTCTGTTTAAGGTGCGTCCCTGTTCGATGTTCCGCCAGTTTAACACGAGCTCAAATCTATGGAGCACAGCCCACTCCCTGATTAGCCTTCGCGCGCGCCTAGAAGAGATATTCCCAGCCAGTAACTCGCCATCGAAAGTGAACGTCGCTTTTTGCCTTGATATTCCGCATGAAAGTGCGGAGGCGGATGATCAGCGAAGAACATTCGAATGATGATTCCAAAAAACGTAGAGATGATTGGCATGGGAATCGTGCGGCCATGGGTCTTGACCTAGAGCTCAAACTCATTGATCAGCCGATGCAGGTAGGAGCGGCTGATGCCGAGTCTACGCGCCGCCGCTACTTTGTTGTCATGTTCCGCAGCGAGCGCATCGGCTATGAGCCGTCTCTTGAGCCCGGCAACCGCGCCTTCAAATGTTGTCTCGCAAGGAACACCAGGAGCCGGCACCGCCTTTAACATCTTCTCCGGAAGGAACTCGAGTCCCAGCGTCGGACCACGATCAAGAAGCACAAGCCGCTCCATGATGTTCTCTAGTTCTCGAACGTTCCCTGGCCACTCATACTCCTGAAGCGAATCGACCAACTCTGGGGCCAACTGCGGCGTGGGGCGTCCGTGTTTCGCTGCTGCTTTCGCCGCGAAGTGTGCTGCTAACCCCGGAATGTCTTCAGTTCGCTGCCGCAAGGTTGGCAACTGCAAAGGGACAACATTCAGACGGTAAAACAGATCTCTTCGAAAATGTCCGGCTTCAACCTCGGCCTCCAAATCGCGATTGCTGGCCGCGATGAGTCGAATATCGACCGTCAGAGTCTTCGTACCGCCAACGCGTTCGAAAGCACGTTCCTGCAAGACGCGGAGCAGCTTCACCTGCACACTCGGCGTCAGCTCCACAATCTCGTCGAGAAACAAAGTACCGCCATTCGCTAACTCGAAGCGTCCCATTCTCGCGCCGGTCGCGGAGGTGAATGCACCTTTCTCGTGACCAAACAATTCGGATTCGATCAAAGATTCCGGCAGGGCGGCGCAGCTAACGGCTACGAAGGGGGCATTGGCGCGTTGACTCTCTTCATGGATGGCGCGCGCAACCATTTCCTTGCCGGTTCCATTCTCGCCGACGATCAGGACCGTGGCGCTGGTGTCGGCCACAGCGCGCGCCTGTTTCAGAGTTCTTTCTAACGCCTGACTGAAACCAATCAGTCGACGGAAACCATGCGAGGCGAGCAGTTCATTGCGAAGTCGTGCGTTCTCGAGTTCCAGCCGGCGCATGCGGGCCGCCTGGTTAACAATGTGTCTGACCTCCGCCGCGTCGACAGGCTTTTCAAAAAAACCATAAGCGCCACGCTTGACTGCCTCGAGTGCCGCGTGTTTGGAGTTGCTGCCGGTAATGACAACGACCTGAAGCGGCGGCTGCGTTTCTCGTGCGAGCTCAATGATCGCTAACCCTTCGCTGATACTGTCGACGTGAGGCGGCAGGTGCAGATCGCTGATGACGACGTCAATGTTCTCGTGCTGAAGCAGCTTGACCGCTTCGGCGCGCGAAGAGCACTCAAGGACGCGGTAATCCGTGTTTAGCGTCCAGACCAAACCGTGACGAACACCAGCATCGTCGTCAACTACGAGTACGGTTTCCCGGGATTGCGGTGCCGGATTACCATTGAGTTGGTCTTCTGATGCCATTAGGATTCAGCTGAACGAGTGTGAAGCGCAGCTACGGCGCTTGGGACGTGCGACAGATTATCCCTGCTGGTGAGTGCTCGTCCCGGTTCTTGAAACGGTTCCGCGGTCCCTATCTGCGGCCGATGGTAGCACGACCAAAAATGTCGTACCAACGCCTTCCTCTGATGTCACTGTAATCGATCCACCATTAGCCCTTACTACTTCCCGGCAGGTATAGAGGCCAAGACCGACGCCACGTTTCTTCGTAGTAGCAAAGGGATGGAAAAGTCTCTCCTCAATGAAACGCCGGCTCATTCCTTCGCCAGTATCACTGACGCTAAAGAAAGGTTTGCCGTCGCCTGTGGTTCCTGCTTCCACAGTGATGGTCCCGTTTTTCAACATCATCGCTTCACGCGCATTGATGACAAGGTTCTCGACTACCTTATCCATTCGTTGCACGTCTACGAGGGCAAAGAGAGTTTCAGGAAGTTTGACTTCCACTTCATGCGAACCGCTTTGCGGTCCTGCAGTCATCGAAATCACGCGCCGCAGCATTGGAACCAAATCCACCGGCTTGGGAAGTTTGTGTTCACCGCTCAACGTCGTAACTGGATTGCTCAGGCGTGCTACCAGGCCCCGCAGGTTCTCGGTAGCTCCGCGCAAAGTCTTCATAGCGTCAGCACGAAACTCAGCGTTCTCAAAATGCCGCTCCATGTTTGAGACTGTCAGTGAAAGAGCTTCGATTGCATTCTTCAGATCGTGAGTGAGAATGGCCGAGAGGCGAACGAATGATTGAAACTGGCGTGATTCGGATTCGTGCGCTATCTGTTCGCGCATCTGTTTGGTCATCAACTCCAGGTTGTCTGCCAGGGGCTTGAGATCGTCGCGAGAGCGTAAATCGATGCGATGGTCCAGCTTTCCTCTGGCGATTGCTTCCACACCTTCGCTCACACGCTCAAAGCCGCGGGCCCTCTTTTGCCAGTAGAAGGTCAATAGAATCGCTGTCAAAACACCTAGAACTGCCGACGCGATTAGGCTGGTGAGCCCGGTACGCCGCGCACCGGCGAGTGCGTTGTCATAGTTTGACGCTCGAGCGACAAAGACGTCCAGGACTGGTAGCCGGGCGTATGTGGTCGAATAGTTATCACCGTTTGGTCCAATGAAAGACTCTTTACCTGACTCGCTTGAAAGCATCTTATTTGCCACCGGCAGGAAGTAAGGCAATGAGGTAGAAACGGGTTGATTCTGCACGGCTTCATTTGTGTGGTAGAGAATTGTTCCGGAGCGGTCGAGCACGACAAAGATGTGAGTAAACCCTCCGGCCGTATTCGTGTTGTCACGTGCAGCATCTGCAAAAATTTGATCAAGTCGCACTTCCGCAGCGAGTGCTCCTAACAACTTACTCTTATCCTGGCCGTTGCTGAGTACGGGCGCCGTCAGAACTGTGAAGGCGCCGAATGGAGCCACGGATACCGGAGAGTTCAAGATGCCTTGTTGTCCTGTCCAGATGCGTTCGTCGGGTTTTGGCTGTGTCGCAAGAAAGTCGCGCGTGTGAAACTGCACGGGTTCGTAAGTCTCAAACTCCCGTTGTTCGGCGACGAATCGTGGCTGCTTGTTGGCGTCGAAAATTGAGATGAGGGAAAACTGCGTGCGCGCGTTCAAAGTCGAACTTACCGCAGCACGTACTTCGGACGGAATGTTCCCCGTAGTCGATTGGGCCGGGTGAGAATTTACTATTGGTTGCGCCCCGCCTTGATTGCCTGACACAAGGAACTCGAGCAGATGTTTCGAACGGCTGAGCTGGGCGAGTTCATTCTTGTTATGAGTCAGGAAGGTCCTTATCTCGTTGGTGAAGTGTGATAGGTCGCGTTCCTGCTGTTCCTCGAGGACCAGTTCAGCGGTCCTCACATTATTCCGGTAATTCCACAGTGCGAACAGCAGTAGCGGAGTCAGGCCGATGGCCAGGAAACTGAGGAAGAGTTTGGGTCGAAAGCGCAAATGGGAGACTCCAGCAAGATATCTGGCATGGATATTAACCCATCGGTTGTTGTTTGGCTTGGAGAAAGATGAGGTTCGACTTTAGTCGACGGGAACACGGCCGAATTGAGTTAGCAGAGGTCTGAGAGTTTCAATGATTGTCTCATGGGCCGCGCCATTACTGGCCACCACACCGTTGCGATTCTGAACTTCCGCCTTGTTGTAGCTCAAAGGGTTACCAAACAAATCGGTAATTGATCCGCCGGCTTCGCGCAGGATGATCTCAGGTGCGCACGTGTCCCACTGTTTTGTCCGAGGCGACAAATGCACGTAGAGGTCGCATTGCTGCTCGACCAGCAAACCAACTTTTATTCCTACTGAACCACGGCGCACTTCATCCTTGAGTCCAAATGCACTGACTACTCTATCCATACGGGGGCTGCGGTGAGCCCGGCTTGCGGCCAGTCTCATAGTCGAGACTTCCGTGTGATTGGATACCTGTCCTCTTTCCGGTTCAAACCCAGGCCGTTCAATCAACGTCCCACTGCCACGAATGGCACGATAGATAACGCCGGTTAGAGGCTGGTAGACCACCCCGAGTACGCACTGCCCGCCTTCAGTCAATCCTATTTGCACAGCGAAATCACCGTTGCCGTCGATGAAGCCGGTCGTGCCGTCAAGCGGATCGATCATCCAGACGCGTTGCTTGTTGAGACGTCGACTGGTATCGATCGACTCCTCCGCAAGAATGCCGTCGTTCGGAAATTCTTTTTGCAGACGCTGGACGATGATCTCGTTGGCGATTTTGTCGGCTTGCGTTACGGGCTCTTGATCGTCGTCATACGCTTTTTGTTCGATGTGCAGCGGGCCTTCGTACAAATCGAGAATGGCTGCGCCGGCTTCACGGGCGAGATCAAGCGCGATGCGCAACTCACGGTCGTAGGATTGTGCAGTTTCTATCATAGGGTGAATAAAACAATCCGCCGATTACGCAGATTTGGCGATGGACAGCTGAGAGTCTTGTTCCGCGCTGATAATAAAACCGACAACTGCTCAACTCGTCATTCTAAACAACTCTTCAGGAAATCTGCGTAATCTTTGTAATCTGCGGATAGCCCTATTCACTCGCCGCAGCGCGGATAATAGCCAACGTCTGATCGATGTCGGCTCGTGTGGTTCGAAAGTTTGTAATGCAAGCCCGCAGCGCAAACTTGCCGCTGATGGTGGCATTTGAAACGTATGCTTCACCGCCACGTTGCACCTTATGCATGATCTGAGTGTTTAGTTCATTCAACCGAGCGTCGTCTCCTCGCAGCGCCTCAGGCGCATAACGAAAACAGCAGATGCTTAGCTCGACGGGCGCCAGCAGCTCGAAGTCGTCAGAGCTTTCCACTGTTTGTGCCAGATACTGTGCCAGCGAATTGTCTTCACTGATCGCGGCGGCGATGCGAGCAACGCCGTAGTAACGAAGCGTGAACCAGATCTTTAACGCACGAAACCGTCGCGAGAGCTCCGGTCCATAATCCCAGAACGCGAAGGCCTCGTCGGCAGACTCGTGGACCTTGATGTAATCCGCTTCTTCCCAGCTGAAGGCCGCCCTGTGTCTCACTTCGTCCTTGAATAAGACGCAGCCGGCGTCGAGCGGAACATAAAGCCATTTGTGCGGATCGAGTGAAAGCGAATCTGCCTGATCGATTCCGGCGAAGAGGGCGCTTTTGCTTTCATCGAGAACGCCTGGAGCGCCGTAAGCTCCGTCAACGTGAAACCAGAGATCAAATTCCTTTGCTACCTTTGCAATTTCACCGAGGGGATCTACCGCACCAGTGTTGACCGTTCCGGCGCTGCCAACTACACAGAAGGGTTTGAAGCCCTGGCCCAAATCATTGACGATAGCTTCTCGCAATTTCGCCACGTCAATTCGCAGACGATCGTCGCAAGGAACCAGTCGAACCTGTTCGCGGCCTATTCCCATTAAGTCGGCGGCTTTCGGAATTGATAAATGAATCTCTTCCGAAGCGTAGATCGTCATTGGCATACTCGAATTCCATAAACCGTTCCGGCTCACCGCGCCTGCGGCTTCCGATTTCGCACGATGGGCTACGAACAATGCCGTAAAGTTTGCCATCGACCCGCCGCTGGTCAACAGTCCTGACGCTTGGTTGCTAAATCCAACAAGCGAACCCATCCAGCGGACTACGGCGCGCTCGATTTCTGTCGCCGCAGGACCCGAACGCCACGAGGTCACATTCGCGTTGAGAGCAGACGCAATGAGATCTGCGAACACGCCCACCGGATTAGCTGGTGAGGCTACGTAACCGAAAAATCTTGGGTGTCCATTGTGACGGCTGTTATCAAGAACGACTCTGAGATCCGCCAGCAGCGTCTCCAGCGGTTCGCCTTCCAGACCCGGATCTTTGTCGAGACTTTCAAAAGTTTTGCCTGCGGAAGTTGGAGGGAATACCGGACGGTCAGATATGTCAGCTAAATAATCCGTCACCAGTGCCGTCACTTTTGATGACAGCTCCGCCATTGCCTCGGGAGAGATGTCGAGAGAAGAAAGCCGCACGCTTAGTTCTGGCTGTGTCATTTGAAAGGTGGGGATATGGAGACGAGTATTGACAGGCGTTCGCTACCGTTGTTGGTTACGCCGTGTGGAATCCCGGAAGGCGCTACGACAAGTGAACCTGTGCCGGCATCTAATTGTTCATCTCCGACCGTGAATCTTCCCGAGCCTTCAAGCACAAAATAGAACTTGTCCGCGCCCTCGTGTGCATGAAGCTTCTGCGTCTGACCGGGGTCCAAACAATTGAGCCCGATCATCGTGTTTTCTCCTTGCCACAAAGTGGTTTTGTAAAACTTTTCTGGCTGAGAACCCACGTGGTCCTGCCAATTGAGAACGTGATTCATAACGCTTCCTACGTAATTTGGTTTGGGTCAAAGCTAACATATCCCCTTGGCACCTCGTAACGATGAGGCGCTTGCTCGCGTTTGGAGCGGCGCGTATATTCAACGCCGCAGGGTTAATAACGATCGTTTAGAACGGGACTTGTCCGCCTGCGTCAATGGCACAAGTGCCAATTCTAAACGGAGATTTCAAAGCGCCGGGAGAAGCACGTTGCGAAAGAGGCGCCTCCTTGGAGTGCGGGGCCTTGTCGCCGCTTTGGCCCGCGGCGGCCTGGCGCTTTCGCTACGGAATTGAACTCCAGGGTCCAGGGAGTCTGGCGTTGGCCAAAGCGGCGATAAGGCGCCGCACTCCAAGGAGACGCCTCTAGCAATAGTTATGTCCACGACAACTTGCGCCACACTTGAAGGCACCACACGCTATCGCCAACGCTTCCAGGACACCGCGGCGCCCAGCCACTTTCGCGAAGCCCAACACCTTCAGCTGTCGTCGATCGGCATCGGCACTTACCTGGGGGATGCAGACGAAAACACCGACGCAAAATATACAGATGCGATTGTTCGAACAGTACAGCTTGGCTCGAACGTCATCGACACAGCAGCCAACTATCGCTTCCAGAGAAGTGAGCGTTCCATTGGCAAAGCATTAGGCGCGCTGGCCGACGAAGGTTTCTCGCGAGATGAAATCGTTGTTTGCACAAAAGGCGGATACTTGCCCTTCGATGGTGCTCCGCCACGCGACGTTCGCACCTATGTGGAGGATACGTTCGTCAAGCCGGGTATAGCGCGCTTTGAAGACATCGTGGGTGGCAGCCACTGCATGACGCCGGCCTATCTACAAAACCAGCTGGATCAGTCGCTTAGTAACATGAATCTCGAAAGTGTTGACGTTTATTACATTCACAATCCGGAGTCTCAGTTGGGCCATGTTGCCGAGAATGAATTCTTCAAGCGCCTGGTGTTGGCGTTTCAGAGTCTGGAGGAGAGTCGCGCCGCAGGGAAGGTTGCTTATTACGGCGTAGCCACATGGAATGGATTTCGAGTTCCTCCCAACACTGTGGGTTATCATTCGTTGGAGCGCATGGTAACGGCGGCGAGCGAAGCAGGTGGGGAATCACATGGATTTCGTTTCATCCAACTTCCGTTCAACCTGGCCATGCCGGAAGCGCTAACCCTCGCCAACCAGACGGTCGCCGGTGAACCCGTTTCTTTGCTCGAAGCGGCACAGACCTTGGGCGTTACGGTGATGTCCAGCGCATCCATTTTCCAGGGACGCGTCGCGCGCGGGTTGCCGGAGACACTGCGTGAAACTCTTGGATCGCTATCAACCGACGCACAGACCGCCATTCAGTTTGTGCGGTCTGCGCCGGGAATCACTACCGCATTGGTCGGCATGAGCACCCGTGAACACGTCGAGGAAAACCTCGCACTGGTGGGTGTGGAGCCTTTACACCCGGAACAACTGCTGCAGGTGTTTTCTTAGTAGGACAGACATTCCTGTCTGTCTCACTTGGCGTAAAGCTTGTGGGTGATCAAGATGGTTCTGTTTGATTTGCCAACAGTCCTTTTGATAAGCACCGACAGACAGGAATGTCTGTCCTACTTATATGTCTAAAGGTCAATACACATCCTTTAGCGAGTTCTGGCCACACTACCTCGCCGAACACAGCCGGCCGCAAACCCGCCTTCTGCATCTCGTCGGGACAGCAATTGCGCTTGGGTGGCTTGTTTACTTCGCAGCAGTAGGACGATGGTGGTTTATTCCACTCGCCTTAATACCAGGTTATGGCCTGGCGTGGGTGGCCCATTTCTTTATCGAAAGGAACAAGCCGGCTACGTTTCAATATCCGCTGTGGTCGTTTATGGGTGACTACAAAATGATCTGGATGATGCTGACAGGAAAGATCGACGGAGAAGTTAAGCGAGTGTCAAAAACAACCGCAGGCTCTGCGAACTAATTAAACTAATCGGCGAAGCAAGACCCATAACATTCGTCTTTCTAGCAGGATCGACGGGTTTATCGTCCCGTAGGGACTCAATGTTTATAAAGGCCAAGCCCCTTATGACCCTCTTCGCTCCATGGAGCGACATGTACAGAGGCTTGCGTAACGTTGACGGAACATCGCGCTCCGCTGGAGCGCAGCTTGGAATAAGAGAGCTAGATCTATAAACCTATGGCTCCGCTGGAGCCGGAACCGTTTTGTTGCAGCTTTGCCGAGTTGTGTGATCTGGGTTTCAGGCCTCTTCGTTCGAATAAACTAAAGGCATCCAGGCAAGCTTCTGCAGATTGAGGATGTGCGCGACCAAAACTGGCCGTGCATAAAAAGCCCTTGAAGTGCTTCCGTGTCCGCGTCCTTTGGTACGTGCCTGGATATATTTCCCGGTATCGCCGGTTAACGATGCCACGCCTCTCGTTCCGATCACTCCGCGTATAACTTCATAGTCGTCCTCAACCTGCTTGCGAATGGCGGGATTATCGAGGTCAAACTCAGCCGCCGAATGAAGGATAGAAGACGTGTCCTGGACGTTTTCGAAAACTCGCGCAACCACAATCAAACTGCGCAGCTTGTCGTAGAGATGACTATCAGCAAATCGACTTGATAAGACTTCCGTCGGCTCAAGCATTGTGATGGCCATCGATTCCTTCACACGAAGCTGGCCACCCGAGTTTCGCGTCAACGGCACGACCTTCAATTCCCAGGTCCCAAAGTCCGGCGCCTGCCTGGAATTCTGTGGCAAACCTAAGTAACGTTCGATAACGTGTCCAGCCCAACCCTTGTTCTTCTTCCCATTCTTCCAAACCGTGATGCCAAACTGGTCGGCCATTGGCCTCAGATCTTTGGCGGTTAGCAAACGAACACGGCGCAGAGCCTCCGCGCGCGCCAGCGATTGAGTTTGGATTATCAGCATCTGTCCTAAAGCAAACTGTTAGTTTGCCCTGCGTTAGTTACAGATCACACTGGGCGAAGCCTTACCCGGATGCGTCCGAAAACCAACAGTTTGCGTTCCTGCCGGAATATAAAACCAACCGCCCGTCGATCATTTTTTGTGGCAGCAGTATAGAATAGCGTTCTGAAATTAATAACCTGGGTTTAGAAACTAGATGAGAGGCAACATTCCCATTCCCGAAATCCCGCACGGCGAAGAGCTTTGGCTGATGGTCGTAATCACTTCAGTGCGTGAAAAGCGAACTCAGCAGGGCAAACGCTTCGCTGACGCCTCCGCTCGAAATGCGACAGGATCGTTGCCCTTGAAAATTTGGGGCGAAACACTGGAGGTCTGGAAAGAGATCAAGCCAGGGCTTTGGGGCGTCACCGGGAAACTTGAGACATTTCAGGAACGCTCACAGTTTGTTGTTGCCGAATACCGTCCAATAACGATTGAACAGTATCGCGAGCACCAGAACTCAGAACCCGTTCTGCCGCGCGCTTACACAATGGACATTGAGACCCTCACGCTTCCTGATTTCCGGGAACGCGTGGGCCCGCAACTCGAAAAGCTCTTGAAGCTGGGGAATATGAGGCTCGAACAGCAGCAACGCTATCTCGAGGACATCGCTGTGGAGGAAGAGCGCTGTTATCAACTCGGGTCGCTCAGTGCAACTTCAGGCCGGATACTATCCATCGCAGTTCATGAAGGTCCGATAGCGGGCTTTGATTTCGGTGGTATCGATCAAAACGAGAGCGAGCACGTCTTTGGAATTGAAGCGGACGGCACTGAGCAGGACGAGAAGAAATCACTACTGGCGTTTCTCCAATACATGAAAGCCTTCGACGCGGACAGCGATGAGCTGGTGGGGCATAACATCCTTAGTTTCGATTTGCCGTTTATCTTCCAACGTTGTCTGGTCCACTGCATCTCAGCCAAGCCGTTGGTTGATCTGCGTGAATATAACGTGCGCGGCGTGTTCGACACGATGCGCCACTGGTGGTTGGGCGACCGGCGCGCTCGCGTCAGCCTCGACGACATCGCCTGGGCGCTCGGAATTCAGTCAAGCAAGACCGCGGAAGTTGAGGGCAGCAAGGTTTTCGATCTCTATGAACAAGGTCGCCTGGATGCGATACGTGAGTACAACCTTAACGACGTGCGCCTTACGCGCAAGATTTATGAGCGCATGGTTGGCTGCTTTGGGCGGTGAGCGCAAAGTTGTAGGGGCGGCACTCCGTGGCCGCCCCCTTCTCGCATCCGAAATGGTGATGCCAGCGGGCATCCGTCCCACTTGGGGCGGCCACGGAGTGCCGCCCCTACAATCTGCCCAGCGACGGGCCAGTGTTTCATTTCCGCAACAGGCTCTGTTAGACTTATCTAGATGGATTCCCAGGTTTTCATGATCGTCATCATTTTGCTTCTAGGCGTCAGCTTGGGCGCGGCGGTCAGTTGGTTGCTGCTCAAAGCAAAAGCTGGAGCCCTAACTGCCGCCGAGCAGGCTACGCTCAAAGAACGTCTTGCCGGCAGGGAAAACGATCTGCAGCGCTTGCAGCAGGTGATGGATCGTGAAGCCGGGGAGCACAAACAGACGCGGGCAGAAAACGCACACCTGAAGGCCGATCTTGAAGGTGAACGCCGTGCGGCTCAGGAAAGAATATCTTCTTTCAACCGCGCCACCGAAGAGCTAAGCGAAAAATTCAAAGCGCTCTCGCGTGACGCCTTGAGAGACAACAACCAATCTTTTCTCCAGTTGGCCAACTCGACGCTCGAGAAGTTTCAAGAGACCGCACGGGGCGATCTTGACTATCGTCAGAAGGCGATTAATCAACTTGTCCAGCCGCTCAAGGAATCCTTGGAAAAGGTTGACGTCAAAATCGGCGCCCTGGAGAGAGAACGAGCAGGCGCGTACTCCGAACTACGGGAGCAAGTCAAAGCCCTCGCGACGTCGCAGGTCCAACTTCAGGCTGAGACCGGCAACCTTGTGAAGGCGCTGCGCACTCCCCATGTGCGGGGACGTTGGGGAGAGATTCAGTTGCGGCGAGTCGTCGAGATGGCCGGCATGCTTCAATACTGCGACTTCGTCGAGCAGGAGACAGTGGCGACGGAAGACAGTCGCATCCGGCCCGACGTGATCGTTCGTCTGCCTGGCAACCGGACGATCGTTGTTGACGCAAAAGTGCCCTTCGAAGCCTTCTACGAATCGATCTCAACGAACGATGAAGTTATTCGGTGTGCCAGGTTAAAGGACCATGCACGTTTGGTGCGCACGCACATTGGTTATCTGAGTAAGAAGTCTTATTGGGAGTCGGTTCAGCCAACGCCGGAGTTTGTTTTACTCTTCCTGCCTGGTGAAACGTTCTACAGCGCTGCCCTGGAAAACGACCCGAAGCTGATTGAAGACGGCGTGAACCAGAACGTGATTATCGCCACGCCGACCACTTTGATCGCTTTGCTGAAAGCCGTTTCCTATGGTTGGCGCCAAGAGCAGATGGCTGAGAATGCCAAGGAAGTAAGCAACCTGGGCAAGACGCTCTACGATCGTTTGCGCGTCTTCACAAACTATTTTGCTGACATCGGCAAGGGGCTCGATCGCGCGCTCGATTCGTACAACAAGGGCGTGGGCTCGCTGGAGGCACGAGTGTTGGTGACGGCGCGAAAATTTAAGGAGCGAGGCGCGATTGCCGGGGAAGAAATAGAAACAATCGAGCCAATCGACAAGTCTGCACGAGCGTTGAGCCTGGACGAGGGCGGACTGTTTCCGGATGTGATTGCCCCGACGGAACCCGACGAAGAGGATGCCTTCCCACTGCTCAACGCAAAGGGCGCCGGCGCCGGTGAGAGCAACTCTGGCTAATGCCGCGGCTTCGCCGCCTGATGTGCGGCGGTGGCTGCCCCGCCGTGAGTCGCTTCCTGAATTTCGGGGCTATGCCCCACAACGCAGGGGCGAAGCCCCAAACAAGTAAGTAAGCCTTGACGGAAGGGCGTAGCCGCTTCCGCACATCAGGCGGCAGAGCCGCGACGCGTTAATTGTTGTTCATTTGCTGTCGGACGGCGCTCGTAATCTGTGGAGAACGTGTTTGTCAAAAGAAATTCTGCTAGGCCCTCTCCTCGGCAACAATCGCTCAAAGTTGATCGAACGATGCTCTGAGCTTGTCGCACAAGGCAAGTCAGAGAAGTTCCTCTATCTCGCGGCGTCACATCCCCTACTCGAGCTTGTTACCGAACAAATTCTCGATGGCTCAAAGAACACTGGACTTTGGGGCGAGTTGCCGGTTTATCTCTTCCGTGGTTTCGTCAGGCGAATCCTTTCTACCGCAGTCGACGAAGAGACAGGACATCGATTAACGCCCCGGATTCCGATCGATCGTGAGGAACTGCCGCTCAAGCGCAGTCTGATTTCGCAAATCCTCAAACAACTGGCAGCAGACGGAAAGTTAACGGCCATCAAGTCTCTGGCCCACCGCGAAGGTTGCGTTAACACGATCTCCACGCTTGTCGGCGAGATTCAGCGCGCCGGTAAGACTCCCGCTGAGCTCAGCGAAATCGTCGACAGACGAATGCGCGATCTCTCTCCCGATGGCCCAATAGAGGCCACCGCCGGCATCCCCCTCCAAACTGATTTCGATCGAGATGTTGCGCTCGTCTACTCAACCTATGCCGAGCTTCTGCAGCAAAACAATTTTACCGAAGCCGATAACGACCAGTTGCGCGCGCTTGCTGTTCTCAATGGGGAAAATGATCGACGCGTAGTGCGGCTGCCCTGGCTCGAGAATGTGGAGTTACTAATTCTCGATGGGTTCTTCGACTTCACGCCTGTGCAGGGGGAAATGCTGCGACAACTAATCCGCCGTATTCCCCAGGTTTTGGTCAACGTGAACAGCGATGCCCGCAATCCCACGATTTTCGATCCCTTCGGCAATACCATTGAACAGTTGAAGAGCATCGCGGATTTCAAAATTATCGAGAGCACTGAAGCGGCACTGGCCGGTGGCTCGCTGAGTGGCTTACGCGAAAGCCTTTTTAAACCTGGTGAGGCAGCCGGAGATGAAGACAGTTCTGTCGAGCAGCAGAACATTCGCTTGTTCACCTGCGCCGATCGGGAAACCGAGGTTCGCAAGATAGCGAAAGAGATCAAACGTCTCGTGATTGGTGACCACTACCGGCTCTCAGACATTGCGCTCGTGGTGCGGGAGCGCGCCTCCTATGCCGACACGATCGTGCGTGTCATGCGCGACGAAGGACTGCCATGCAATCTGGACCCGCGCGTTAAGGTAACTGAGATTCCTTCAGTGCGTGCAGCACGCAAGCTGTTTGAGATGCTCGATGAAATTGGGCGCGGCGAAAAGCCTGAGGTGAAAGTTGCGGACCTGGCTGACCTGATCAAGTCGGAATACTTCTGCCTTGATGATATTGAGCTAAGCCAACTCAGTGAAGCATTCGAACAGCGGTACGGCGGCCTGTTGAGCGATGCAGAAATGTCCAACGGTGGCGGAGATCGGTTCAGATATTTACTCGGTATTGGTCGTTGGGATCCCGACACTCTGGAAAACACAATCGCCTTCGTCGGCGGCGCGTTAGGCATGACTTCGTGGCTCGAGCGGGCGCGCAAACTTTTGTCGAACTGGCCTCAGGTCCAGGCCACCAACGACATGGTTGTGCAGGAAACCGCAAACGGAGTCGCTGATGAGGAAACCGATCAGATCGAAGATGCCGACAAGGTTGCTACTGACGATCGTGGTGTGGAAAAGAAAAGGCGTCCTTCGCGCGACGTGCATCCCGCGGCAATCGCCTGGGCGTCGCTGATTTTAGAACGACTGAGCGAAATAGTTAAAAGTGTGGGCCGCGAAGGCGCACCGCGCGACTTGCGTACAGACGTGATGGCCCTTCTCGAACGTTTGCAGTTCTCCAGTCAAATCCGACGACCTGTACGTGGCGCTCTCGATGAAAACGAGTTGCCTCACGTGATGCTTGATTTGCGAGGTCTTGAAAGCTTGCGTCGTGCCTTTTTGGCGGCCGTCAAAAGTGTAGAGGTTACTGCCTCCATTGCTGAGGAAACGCGAATCACCACGTTTCTTGGGGAAGTGGCTCGCGCCCTTGACGTTGAAGTGTCGATTGGACGAACTGCCGAACGCGGCGGCTTGCGGGTGCTCGAAGCCACCGATGTCCGTGGCCTACATTTTCGCGCGATCTTCATTGCGGGCCTGGTTGAAGGCGGCTTCCCCCTCCGCGCATCGCGCGATTGGATCTATCCGCACGAAGAGCGCGAGCGCCTTAAACGTGATTACGACCTGACGTTGGAAGACATCTCGCCGGCAACGCTGCTGAAGGAGGAGCACTACTTTTACCAGGCAGCTTGCCGCGCCACCGAAAAGCTATTTCTCTTTAGACCTTTGTTGCTTGATGACGGCACGGAAACGGTCGCTTCGTATTACATCAACGAACTGGCTCGAGCAATCAAACCGTTCAAACTAGCAAGCGAACCTGTTCGACGGGATTTCGACGGGGCGGAAATCTTCGAGGCATCGACGATTAGTGAGTTAACTGTATCGCTGGTCCGGCAGGATGAACGTCATCGTCATAAGGCTGGACGTGAAGGTGTACAGCCGGCGGCTCTCATCTACGAATTGACGTCCCGACTGCTCGCCGATAGTTGTTTATCACCGGCCACGATGCGACGCGTCGAAATAGAGCGCGAGAGGGCCGGGAACATTTTTGGCGCATACGATGGACAAATCACCACGCCCGCTTTAGTCGCCATGTTGCAGCAGAGGCTGGGATCCGGCTACGTGCACAGCGCCAGCGGTTTGAGCACCTATGGCAACTGTGGGTATCGATTCTTTGCCAATCGCGTTCTGCGCTTCGAGCCGCGTGGAGAAGCGGCGCTTGATCTGCAGGCCATTGATGCCGGCAAATTGTTGCACGACGTTTTGCGACGCTTCTTTGAACGGCATCGCGGTGAAAATCTCACTGAGCACGATAAAGATTCGTTGCGCCTGGAGCTGCGCGACGTGGCCGAACAGGTGTTTAAGGAACACGAACGCGCCGTACCGCCGCTCAATCCCGACATCTGGAAAATTGACTGCGAGATCAGGAAGATAATTCTTGACCAGGTCTTGCTTTACGAGTTGGGTGTGCAGAAGCAGACGAAGGCCGATGTCCGTTCCAGTTATTTTGAAGTGGCCTTTGGCATGACTCCACGAGAGGGCGCCGATCCCAAGTCCAGCTCTGAACAACTTGAACTGACGCGGTCGACGGTCCACGGCGAGGACGTGATCCGAATTCAGGGACAGATTGATCGCGTGGACCAGGCGGAAGACGGCACCGTGATCGCTTACGACTACAAGCTCTCGACCGGCGCTGATGCAGAAGACATGAAGTCTGGCCGTAGCTTGCAGCTTCCGATTTATCTGGAGGCGCTCGAACGCCTGCTGCTGCCGGGACAAGCTATCGCCGGTGGCGGTTATTACATTCTCAAAGCGAAGCCGGGCCGCCGCAACAGCGGCATCTATCGCAAGGATTTTGGTGAGTACCTGGGATTGCAGGCGAAGAATTCTATCCTGACGGATGTTGAATGGAATCAGGTTCGCGCCGAAGTCATTGCGAAGATTTGGGAGTTTTTTGACGGCATGCGCGCCGGAGATTTTCGCGTCAGACCGTCGCAAGGGATCAAGACGTGCCGATTCTGCGACTACTCGTCAGTGTGTCGCTACGATCGCTACCGGATCGACGGAAAAGTGTCGAGACATCATTGACGAGAATGCGGTTCAGAGATCGCCAAGCCTAACGCGCCTTACCGCACGGAAGGCGGCAAAGCCGCAGTATGAAACAAAAGCGAGAATTACAGCCTGCGCAGGCGCGAGCCGCTTACACGCTTGATCGGCACATCTCCGTCACTGCCGGTCCGGGCGCAGGGAAGACGACTGTTCTCGTCGAGCGTTATCTTCACATCCTGCGCGAAAAGAAGCCTGCATCAATCGATCAAATCGTCGCCATCACTTTTACCAACCGCGCCGCCAACGAAATGCGCGAGCGTCTTCGCAAAGAGTTGGATGGTCTACTGCGAAACGCGAGCGGCGCTGAACGCGCTCGGTGGATGCGATACAAACGCACGCTCGACGGTGCTGTAATCACAACGATTCACGGTTTCTGCATGCGCTTGCTGCGCGAGTTTCCCGTAGAAGCTGGACTCGATCCGCAGTTCATGTTGCTGGATGAACATCGAGCCGCAACTCTCCTTGCGGCTGCGGTCGAAGAGTCACTCTCGGAAGCGATCGGCCGTCGCGACGAATCCGTGTCGAGACTGACCGCAGGAATTGGCAGACCGCTCCTGGCCACTGCGCTATGGGATATGTATCTGAGAGTGAGAGGTCAGGGCCTGTCGTTTAACGCGATCCTGAAACAAACCGCCTCCAGTCACGCCGCGCAGGACGACTACGACGCGCTCTGCGACGAACTCGATCGTGCTGATGCCCGAACTCATTTCCTTTCGCGGACTCACCGCCCGCGCAAATGAAAAAAGGGCGGCGGCGCAAAGAGACTGGCCCGACCTGAGCGAGATGTTGCGCGCGGATGAGGTCTCACTTGCCGATTACTGCGGCGCAATCGCCGAGTTTAGGGAAGCGGCGCGTCCGGACGCGCGTGATCAAGTCAAAGGGCTGGTCAAGCAACTCGACGAACTCTTTTGGGGCGAGAGCAAGGAAAAGTGTTTCGGGCGTTTACCGCAGATGCGGTTTGATTTGCTCGCACGCGATTACGCCACCGCGCTCGTCAACCTGCTGAAAAGCATCGATCGACGTTTCAGCGAAAAGAAACAGGAGCTTTCAGCTCTCGATTTCGACGACCTGCAACTGCGGACCCTCGACCTGCTTCGCCGGCCCGAAGTGCTTCAGCGCGCTGCGGGACGCTACAAGTTTTTCCTGGTCGACGAGTTTCAGGACACCAATGGCCAACAGCGAGACCTGCTGGAGGCACTTGTGCTCCAGGGAGGCGGACGCGCGAATCTTTTTATCGTCGGCGATCGAAAGCAGTCGATTTACGGTTTTCGAGGAGCGGACGTTGATGTGTTTGGCAGGATGACCGAGGCGTTGCTGTCGACCGGAGGCGAGTTGGTTCCTTTGCCGCTCAACTTCCGAAGTCAGCCGCAGTTAATCAATTTCTTCAATCATCTGTTTGCCCGGTTCTTTCGGCCGAGTGATGAAATCGATAAAGCCGAGCTTGGTGAGCTCGGATACGTCGAGCATGAGATAAGTGAAGCGAAACGCGAGGCTCGCGATGCGCCGCCGTTGGTTGAGTTGATGGTCGACACGCTCGCCGGCGAAGACGATCCGAAAGCGAAACAGACAGCGCGTGAGCGTGATGCGAAGCAGTTAGTCCAACGAATAATTACTTTGACGACGGCCACGGCGCCCGTCGAACAGGGAAGACCGTCCGCGCGTGAGACGTTCGAATATCGCGACATCGCCTTGCTGTTTCGCGCGATGACTGACGTGCCTGTTTACGAAGCGGAGTTTCGTCGCGCGGGTATCCCGTTTCAAACCGTTTTAGGCAAGGGCTTCTACGAACGCGAAGAGATTCGCGATCTGATTCAACTTTGCCGCTTTCTCGATAATCGCACTGATGAGCTCGCTTTGGCGGCTGTTTTACGTTCACCACTTTGCGGAATTTCTGATAACACATTGCTCGCCTTGCGCCTTGGACCACGCGCGGGCGAAACGGCTGCAGGCGAAACCCCGCAACCGCTCAAGCATCCGCGCCCGCTTTTCCAAGCGGTGCGCAAACAACGTGAGATCGAGTTCATAGACGAGGACGAACGTCAGGCTCTGGATCGTGCGTTCGAGTTGTTAACGTCACTAATCGAGCGAAGGCATCGTTATCCTATCGGCGACCTGCTTCGCTTTGCCGTCGAGCAATCTACTTACACAACTGTGATATCCGCGACTTACGACGGAGCGCAGCGTCTGGCCAACATTGAAAAGCTATTCAACCTGGCCCAGCGTTTCGAGCGTTCAGGCGCCCACCTGATTCGCGACTTCGTAAAATACGTTCACGACTTCGAAGCGATTGGCAGCCGCGAAAGCGAAGGGCAACTCGATGACTCAGCCAATGCCGTGAAGCTCATGACCATTCACCAGGCGAAAGGGCTGGAGTTTCCGGTAGTGATCATTCCGGACCTACACAGATTGCGGCCGTCCTGGGAAGGTTACTTCCTTCTCGATCGACATCGAGGTTTGACCTTGAAGGTGCCAAACGGTCGCGGGCAGATGGTGTCGGGCCGGACGTTTACTTTTTTCAGCGAACGCGCGAAGTGGCGTGAAAATTTTGAAAGCATGCGACTGCTATATGTAGCGGCCACTCGCGCGCAGGACCGCTTGATTCTTTCCGGGGCGACGAAAGAAATCAGCAAACTGGTGAGGGGCGATGACAGTTGGCTACAACTCGTTTGGCAGGCACTCGAGTTAGGACCCCGCTGGCAGAGCGCGCTTGTGGAACTTGGCGACGACACGCATCTCCAACTCAGCGTCAATCTCATTGATGAGGAAACAGAAACACTCGGTGCGGAAGCAACTGATGCCGGCCCGGAGTCGATTGTATTGAGTCAGGATCTCTCCGAAAGTTTTCCTTTGCTGCGACCTCTCGAGCCCGAGCGTGACACGGCGGTTCATCGTTTGAGTGTGACGCAACTCATCAACTACCAACGTTGCCCGCGGCAGTATTATTTCGATCGCGTGTTGCATGTGCCGACTCCGGACCAGATGGCCGTTTGGAATAATGCGGAAGCCCCTGAGCCGCCTGCGAATCTCACCGCAACCCTCAAGGGAGCGGTGATTCACCGTTTCTGTGAGACCTACACAAGCGGAGACAATTCGGAGGACTTACTGCGACGAAACTTCGAAGAGGTTGTGCGAACCAGGCAGGCTGAGCTGGCCGATCGACTTGTTGAAATCAACACTGATGCAGCCATCGCCGACTTACTGCCCCTCGCCCAGAACTACCTGACGAGCGCTGTGTTCGAACGCGTTGAGCGAGCACGCGGTGAGCTGTCAGGATCACCTGCGTCAGCGGGTGGGTTTGGCGGTTTATGGAGTGAGCTGAGTTTTCGTTTAAGACGTCCGATGGGAGTTTTGACCGGGGCGATTGATAAGCTGCTCATTACCAAATCGGCCGAGGGTTTTGACGTTGAAATCATTGATTTCAAAACCAACCGCATTAGGAAGCAGGCGTCAGGAAGCAGGCGCCAGGAGGAGGAAGTCAGAAGGCAGGAGGCAGGTGGCAGGAGGCAGGCAGCAGGAAGTGATTCAAGGCAGAGAGCCGGGCAGTTTGCATTCGACTTCGAAGCGCCTGTAGCGTCGCCGTCTGCGACAGTGGATCAGCGGGAGATCTCGGTCGATGATCAAGTACGAATCACCGCATCGGATTACCAACTTCAAATGCAGGCCTACGCGCTGGCTGTGGCTGAGCTAATCGACGGGCTGATGCCCGGTTTGAAGCAGGCGGGCTTTTCGATCAAATCAACACTGCATTTCCTCGACCCCAATGTAGAGTTCCATCTCTCCGGTGATTTGCTGGCGCCCGACGCGTGCGCGCGAGCGATAGATGATGCGATGATGGACATCGTTTCTTCGGTTCAACCTGGACAGTTTCCAGTTCGTCCTGCGATGCATTGCCGCATGTGTAACTTTCTCGGTATCTGTCCGGCGGGAAGAGAGTGGGTAAGGTCGGCGAAGAGTTCCACTACTGATGCGTTATCTATGGCGGCAATGGCGATACCGATACAGAACCGAGCGCGGTAGCGCCGGATCCTGGAGGAACCTTGAACTTTGTACTTTGTATTTTGAGCCTTGCGCTTTGTACTTTGTGATGATTCTCCAGCCTCCATACAAAGAACAAAGTACAAAGAACAAAGAACAAAGAACAAATACAGTGGCCTTGCACAAAAAGTGGTTTTCAGTCCGCGTTTAGCGGACGAATGATGGTAGCCCCGCAGTTCACTGCTGGGATAAAACGGGCATGAAGGCGTAGTCCGTGAAGCGGACGGCTGAATGAGGAGACATGTTATCAACGTTTCAGCCGTCCGCTTCACGGACTGAGAACTCCTCCCAGCAGTGAACTGCTGGGCTACTATCATTCGTCCGCTATCACGGACTAGGGTTAAAGACTTTTTGTACGAGCAAAGTACAAAGAACAAAATTCAACTCGCATCCGGGCGCCACCCCCGACAGGTCAGGCCTCTGTAATGATTAATTAACTATGAGCAAACAAAGCAGTCCACAAGTTGGAGATGCGGCGCCGCACTTCTCCTTAAGCGATGGAGAGGGCACGTCCTGGAGTTTGGATAGCAATCGCGGCAAGGTGGTCGTGTTGCTCTTTTATCCTGGCGACGAAACGCCCATCTGTACGCGCCAGATGTGCTCCGTTAGAGATCGTTGGGAAGACTACTCAGCCACCGGAGCCGAAGTCGTCGGCCTGTCAACTGACTCGGTGGAGTCGCACAAGAAGTTTGCAGAGCATCACGATTTGCCTCTGCGACTGTTGTCGGACAGGAACGGGGACGTGGCGAAACTGTACGGAGCGCAGTCTTTGATACCGGGAAAAGTTGCGCGCTCTGTTTTTGTAATCGATGCCGGAGGGACGATTCGCCATCGCGACGTGAGGCCCTTGGGATTGTTTCGACCGAAGGACGACGCGGTGATCGAAGCGATAAAGAAGGCTCAGGGTTAAGTGGAGGCGATAGGACAAAAATACGATCCACGAATCCCACGGACCAACACGAAAAGAGGTCGTGTGATTTCCTGTGATTCGTGGATCGTAGCTTCGCCTGGTTCGAGGCCTGGGTCGTTTTCCTGGGGCATTCTGCAATCAGGTTCGTAAACTGCTAAACTCTGGCACTCAATTAGGAGTTCATATGCCCGAAGTTAAATGCAAACATTGTGGTGAGAAGCGTCCGGCGCTGAGTTTTGCGCCACTGCCAAACGAGCTGGGGCAGAAGATTGCCGCGGAAATCTGTCAGCCTTGCTGGAGTGGTTGGCTGCAAAAACAAACCCAAATCATCAATCACTATGGGCTGGACCTTACCAACCCCGACGCTCAAAACTTTCTTTTCGACAATATCAAAGGTTACCTGTTTGGAGAGTCGCTGCCGATGGCCGAGCAGGCCGAGATCGATACTACAAAAGAAGGCTCAGTTAAGTGGTAGTTTGTTCTTTCGTTTTTCCTGCTTGAACTTTGTACTTTGAACTTTGTACTTTGAAGTTTGTACTTTAAATCAACTGGAGAATCTCGGGACAACGCACAAAGCACAAAGCACAAAGCAAAACAAAGCACAAAGCACAAAGCTCAAAGCTCAAAGCACAAAGCCAACGCACCGCCGGCATTTACTGATTCGGAGTTTCTAAGTTAAGCTTTCGCCAATCTGTTCCAACCCGAAGGCCTGGTCGTCATTCCCGGCTAGTCCTTCGCAATATCAATTGATGGGGATTTGGTCGCTTATGACAAAAGTCCGCCGGTTGTCTCTCTTTGCGCTCGCCCTGTTTGTTTCTGTTATTTCACTAGTTCCATCCGAAGCTCAACGCAGCGGAATCGACACCTACGCGATTACCAATGCTCGCATCGTGCCGGTGTCAGGACCGGTGATCGAACGCGGCACGGTGGTGATACGCGACGGTCTGATCGCCGCCGTGGGCGCGAATGTAACCGCGCCTGCCGATGCGCGTGTGATCGACGGCATAGGCTTGAGCGTCTATCCAGGGCTAATTGACGCGAGCACGTCACTGGGAATCCCACAGCCTTCACCGACGGCCGCGCCAACGCCCGGCGGCGGAGGTGGCGGTGGCGGCTTTGGTCAGTTTCGCCCCCTGAGCTATCTGAGTGCGCCTAATTCGCCACAACCACCAGGGCTTCAACCGGAAGTAATGGTGGAAGACTTCATCCGGCCCGGCGGCGAACAGATCGAAGGGGCGCGTAACGTTGGGATTACTACTGCGCTAAGCGTGCCTCGCACCGGAATCTGGATGGGCCAATCAGCTCTTATTAACCTTGCGGGCGACAATCCGCAGCAAATGATTGTGCGGTCGCCTGTGGCAATGCACGTAGGTTTCACACCCCTGCGGGCGGCCGGTTTTCCAAATTCGTTGATGGGCGTTTTTGCTGCGCTCCGGCAATCATTGCTCGACGCCCAACGCTATCGCGAATCGCAACAGATTTATGAGCGTTCACCGCGCGGCGTCAGGCGTCCGGAGCAAAACCGTTCCCTCGCGGCGTTGTTGCCGGTACTCGACGGCGCGATGCCGGTGGTTATGTATGCGGATCGCGAGCGCGAGATCACTCGGGCCCTCGACCTCGCGCAGGAGTTCAAACTCAAAGCGATAATTGCGGGAGGGATGGAAGCCGACAAAGTTGCGGTTCGACTTCGCGAGAGCAAGGTGCCGGTTCTGCTGTCACTCAACTTTCCCAGACGCACCACTGCCGCGTTGCCAGAAGCTGATCCGGAACCCGTCAGAGTTTTGCGTGAAAGAGTTGAAGCGCCCAAGACGGCGGGCAGACTCGCGACCGCTCGCGTGGCGTTTGCGTTTCAGTCAGGCGGGGTAGCCAACATCGCAGACTTTTCGGCGAATGCACAACGCGCAATCGAGAATGGCTTGTCACGGGACGACGCACTCAAAGCGTTGACCGAGTGGCCGGCGGCGATCCTGGGCGTAGCGGATCGGCTCGGGTCGATCGAGGTCGGTAAGATTGCCAATCTCACCGTTACGCGCGGAGACCTATTTGATCGCAACCGGCAGATCACTCACGTGTTTATCGATGGCCGCCAGGTTGATCTACGTCCACCAACTCCGGCTGCACCCGGCGGCGCTGCGACCAGTTCGGCGAACGGGACATGGACGCTCAGCGTCGATCTTGGTACGGGTGATATTGCCGCCACCTTGATTCTCCAGCAGATGGGTGAACGTCTTCGCGGCTCGCTTCAGGGAGGACTGGGAAGCGGCGACATCGCAAACGCCTCCGCTGGTCCAGGCGGCGAAGTGCGGTTCACGGTCCCGCTTACGCTTGAAGGTCGAAGTTCGGAAGCAACGTTCACAGGACGGATCACCGGGAACGAAATGCAGGGGACAGTAAATATTGTGGGACGCGCCCCGGGTTCGTTTACCGGAACGCGAGCAGGTGCTCCTACGCCGGCTGCCGAACCTGCGCCCACGCCTTAACAAAGATCGCTGCAAAGGGCGCCTCCTTGGAGTGCGCCGCCACGCCACCCCAGCGCGGCTGCCGCGCCGGGGACCCCGGTTGTCGGCGCTTTGGCCCGCTGCGACCTGCGCAGCTTTGATGAGGTTGGTCTACTCTAAAGTCAAAGGTTTATCTGTCGCGAGAACGTGGCGTCAGGCCGCCGCGGGCCAAAGCGGCGTCACCCGCCGCGGCCAAAGCGGCGCCAAGCCGCCGCGGGCCAAAGCGGCGACAAGGCGCCGCACTCCAAGGAGTAAGCGGATTCTCGAGCATTTGAATAATGAAAGGTCTTCCCAACATGAAAAGGTTGCTTGTTAACGTTCTGGCGTGCTCGATGGTTGCGGGTTCAATCGTGCCCCAGGTCTTCGCGCAGGACCGCAGCGCGGCTTCGGTGACGTTGATTCAAAACGCAACGGTGTTGACGGTCACCAAGGGCACGCTCACGAATACTGACGTGCTGCTTCGCAACGGAAAAATAGCGGCCATCGGCAAGAACCTCAAAAGCCCGGGAACGAACACGCGTGTGATTGATGGCACGGGCAAGTTTGTGATGCCGGGCATCGTCGACTGCCATTCCCATTCAATGATGGACGCAATCAACGAAGGCTCTCTCTCCGTTACTTCCATGGCCCGCGCGCGCGATGTGCTTAATCCAAATGATGTGGATCTTTATCGCGGGTTGGCTGGCGGCGTGACCACTTTGAATCTGTTGCACGGGTCGGCGAATGCGATCGGCGGCCTCAACACTGTCGTGAAGATCAAATACGGCCGGCCGGTGGACGAGTTTATTTTTCCGGGCGCAATGCCGGGAATTAAGTTTGCGCTCGGAGAAAATCCCAAACGCGCAAGCTCGACGCCTCAACCCGGACAGCAGCGTCGATACCCGGCCACGCGCATGGGCGTCGAGGAAGTCATTCGTGATGCTTTTACGCGCGCGCGCGATTACAAAAGGTCCTGGGACGAGCACCGTGCGGCGACTTCGCGTGGGGTTAAAAACCTGATTCCGCCGCGCCGCGATATTCAACTTGACCCGCTGGTTGAAGTCCTCGAAGGCAAGCGTTTTGTTCACGCGCACAACTACCGGGCAGATGAAATCCTGATGCTGATCAACGTGGCAGAGGAGTTTGGATTTAAGATCAAGACTTTTCAGCACACGCTTGAAGGTTACAAAGTGGCCAAGGAGATTGCGCGGCACGGCGCCGGCGCCTCCATCTTCGCCGACAACTGGGCCTACAAAATCGAAGCGTACGACGCGATCCCTTTCAACGCGGCGATCATGACGCGTGCGGGAGTGAACGTTTCTATCAACTCCGATTCGGATGAACGCGCGCGACGTTTGAACATCGAGGCAGCCAAAGCCATACGCTACGGAGAACTGACGGAAGACGAAGCGCTCAAAACAATAACGTGGAACCCGGCGTGGCAACTCGGTATTCAGGATCGCGTTGGCTCGATCGAAGTCGGCAAGGATGCCGATCTCGCGATCTGGAACGGACATCCGTTGAGCGTGTATTCGCGAGTCGATACGACCTTTATCGACGGCGAAGTGTTCTTTGATCGCCAGCAAGATCTGGCGCGCCGTGCAGATTTTCTAAAGCAACGCACACAGCTGGAACAAGCGGAACCGAATCGTCCGCCGCGTGGAGGAGCGTCGCCGCAAGCGCCACGGCGTCGTCCACCTACTAATTCGCACGACGACGAAGACGGAGGTGTTCGACCATGAATAAAATCCACTCGACATCACTGTTTTTAATTCTTATAGCCTGCTGCGCGCTCGCGTCGGCGCAGCAAATCGGAAACCCAACCACGCAGACGGGCGTTAGCTTTCCGCGCGGCACTTTCGCGATTCGCAATGCACGCATCGTCACTGTCAGTGGGGCGGATATTGATAATGGGACTGTGATTATTCGAGACGGGAGGATCGAAGCTGTCGGGACAGGCGTTAGCGTTCCTTCAGGCGCGCAGATTATCGAGGGTCGCGGTCTTTCCGTTTATCCGGGAATGATTGACGCCGGAACATCGCTCGGCCTGGTTGAAGTGGGTCAAGGTGCGCCGGGTACAGTCGATACTTCAGAAGTCGGCGATCTGAATCCAAACGCGAAAGCGATTTTCGCGATCAATCCACACAGTGCCCATTTTGGTGTGACTCGAGTTGATGGCGTTACCAACGCTGTTTCGCTTCCGGTGGGTGGATTGATTTCAGGCCAGGCGGCAATTATCCATCTTGCCGGCACGAACCAATTCGAGATGGCAGTTGTGCCCATGGCCGCGTTGGTAATCAACTATCCGCGAAGCAGCGCAGGTGGCGGCGGCGGTTTCTTTGCCGAATTGGCGCAAACAAATCTTACCGAAGTACTCGCCACCTCGAATAGACAAGTGGAGCAGATTCGTAAGATGCTGCGCGACGCCGAGGCTTACGGTCGTGCCCAAGACGCTATCGCGAAAGACCGAACGTTGCCTCGGGCTGACCGAAGCGTTGTCCTGGAAGCGCTTGTTCCTTACGTTCGTGGTGAGCGTCCGGTCATTTTTCGCGTAGACAGGGAAAGCGACATCAGGGCCGCGGTCAGATTCTCGGAAGAGATGAAATTGAAGCCGATCATTCTTGGTGGCGATGATGCCTGGAAGCTGGCTGCATTCTTGAAAGAGAAGAACGTGCCTGTAATCCTGACCGGCATCTGGGATCTGCCGTCGCGCGAGGACGATTTCTACGACACGCTTTACGAAAACGCGGCCAAGCTACAACAGGCCGGCGTACGTTTCGCGATCTCATCAGGAGACACCGGAGCAAACGTTCGCAACCTTCCGTTCTATGCAGGCATGGCCGCCGCGTTTGGTTTGCCGAAGGCTGAAGCGTTGAAGTCAGTGACGCTCTATCCGGCACAGATCATGAACGTCGCCGATAGGCTGGGTTCGATCGAAGTTGGCAAAATGGCAAATCTTGTTGTGACCGACGGCGATCTGCTCGAGACGCGAACGCACGTGCGCCATCTCTTCATCGACGGCCGGCAGATTCCGTTGACGAGCCGGCATACGGATCTTTACGACGCCTTTAAGAATAGGAAGTAAGTTTTCAGAAACCGAAAAAGGTTTTCAGGAATCGCAAGTGAGTCGCAAGTAGTTTTGGTTGACGTTTGTATGTAGAAGAACCGTGTGTGTGCTCTCAGGTCAGGAAGGAGGGCTTGCCCCCGCTCTTCGTCGCGCAAGTCTGTTCGTAAAAGCGGCCGAAGCATCTTCCACCCCTTCCGTTCTAGAACCGAGGTAACGAGCGAAAGAGCGGGGGCAAGCCCTCCTTCCTGACCGGAGAGCACACAAACGCTTCTCCTTAACAATTAGAGGCCACGGCCCGAATCAGGAGAGGCACGGCCCGAAAAAACTCTATCCGTAGAACCCAATCACCTGGAGGTTATTCCGTTGTCTTTTCGAAACATCATTACCCGTGCGCTTTTCCCTGCGATATTGATCTGCTTAACTTTCGTTGCAACTTCGGCTCAAACCAAGCTGCTGCGTTTTCCTGATATCCATGGCGATCGCGTCGTCTTCACTTACAGTGGCGACCTCTGGACTGCACCTGCTTCCGGTGGCGGTGCAATTCGACTGACGTCGCATCCTGGAGTCGAAGTGTTTGGGAAGTTTTCCCCGGACGGTAAATGGATTGCGTTCACCGGGCAATACGACGGCGACGAACAGGTTTACGTGGTGCCGTCTGGCGGAGGCGTGCCGCGACAAATTACTTTCTATCCCGCCAAAGGCCCGTTCACGCCGCGCTGGGGTTGGGACAACCAGGTTTACGGATGGTCCAGTGATGGCAAGAGAATCTTCTACAAGTCGCAGCGCGACTCCTGGTCTTTGCCTATCGCGCGCTTGTACTGGGCTTCCGTTGATGGAGGGCCGGCGGAGCCCTTGCCGATGCCGGTTGCAGGCTCGGCGGACATCTCGCCTGACTCTTCGCAGATCGTCTACTCGCCCCAGTCCCGAGACTTTCGTCCGGAAAAGCGATATAGCGGCGGTCAGGCAAACGCGCTTTACATCTTCGATGCGAAGACTTATGCGACCAAACGAATCGCTGAAGGCCCACGCGCCACGCGCGATCCAAACTGGGTTGGAGATACTGTTTATTACAACTCGGACCGCGATGGCCACTTCAATCTCTACTCCTACCACGTGCCCAGCGGTAAGACGACGCAGGTAACCAACAACAAGTTGTGGGATGTTCGTTGGCCCAGCTCTGACAGTCAGAGCCGGGTCATTTATGAGCTCAACGGCGAACTGCAAGTGCTCGATACCAAGAGCGGACGCAGCAACGAAATCTCTATTTCAGTTCCCGACGAAGGTCTGTCCCGGCGGCCGAGTCGCATTCCGGTAGCCTCTTTCATGGAGTCAGTCGGACTAAGTCCTAAAGGCGAGCGCGCTCTGTTCGTCGCCCGCGGGGACGTTTTCACCGCACCCATTGAAAAAGGTCCAACCCGCAATCTCACGCATTCTTCCGGCGCGCATGACAAATGGGCAACGTGGTCACCCGATGGCGCCAGCATCGCTTTCATTTCCGACATCACTGGCGAGGAAGAGTTGTACGTGATGCCGCAGGATGGATTGAAGCCTCCGCAGCAGATTACTAACGGCGGTAAGGCCATGCGTTATCAACCTGAATGGGCGCCCGACGGCAAACGCATCGCGTTCAGCGACAAGGACGGCAAGCTCTATGTGGTGACGTTGGCAGATCGCAAGATCGTTGAAGTAGCTGATTCTCCGCATGGTCAGATTCGTGATTACACCTGGGCGCCACGCGGCAATTTCGTGGCGTTCAGCCTTGATGATAATGCCAGTAGATTTTCAGCGATTCATATTTGGAGTGCCGCGGACGGGAAGGTACGGCGGATTACCGACTATATGTTCAATGCGGGCAGTCCGACATGGGACCCGCAGGGAAACTATATTTACTACTTTTCCGATCGCGAGTTTCAACCGCAGATTTCGCAGATCGAGTTTAACTACGCGACGAATCGCACTTCTTACATCTACGCCGCAGCGCTGCGAAAGGACGTCAAACATCCTTTCCCGCCTGAGAGCGATGAAGTGACCATTGCTAAACCTGACGACGCACCAAAGCCTGTGGGCACTCCGCCCGGGGTGGAACCAAAGCCGCCAGCGAAAGACATCAGTAAGGAAGTGAAGAAAGAACCAGCCGGAGCGCAACCGAGTCCGGAAGCATCATCCTCACCAACGCCAGCCGCCTCCCCCGAAGCCAAGCCTGATGCCGCCGCCGCGAAGCCCCCGACAACGATGACAATCGACTTTGACGGTATCTCTGAACGCGTCGCACGCGTGCCAGTGGGCGCCGACAACTACGGCGGTCTATCAGCCAAGACGGGTCATCTGCTGTACGCCACAGGTTCAGCTTTCTTTTACGGTCGCCAGGGAGATCGTCCGACTACTCTGAAAATCTATGCCTTTAAAGATCGCAAGGAAACCACACTCGCCGAAGACATTCGCGGTTACGTGCTCTCCGACGACGGATCTAAAGTCCTGGTGGCCCAGGGTCCGGGATACAACATTTACGACGCCACACCAGTCGGAGACCGAACGAGAAAGCCGGTTTCAACTGGCGGACTGTTTGTAGATCGCGTGCCGGCGGAAGAATGGAATCAAATCTTCCACGAGGTGTGGCGGCGTTATCGTGATTGGTTCTACGTTCCTAACATGCACGGCTACGACTGGGCCGCTTTGCGCGAACAATACAAGCCTCTGCTGCAGTATGTTTCGCATCGTTCGGATCTTAACTTTGTAATTAGTGAAATGATTGCGGAGTTAACCGTCCAACACGCCTACATCGAAGGCGGCGACTTCCAAATTCCACCAAGGCCACGAGTGGGACTGCCCGGCGCGCGGTTTGAAGTCGATAAGGCGTCAGGCAAGTATCGCGTAACGAAGATCTTCGAAGGCCAGAATCAGGAAGATATTTATCGCTCGCCACTAACCGAGATCGGAGTGGACGTGAAGGTCGGTGATTATGTGCTGGCAATCGACGGAGAAGAACTCAAAGGCACCGACGACATATATCGTCTGCTCAAGAACAAGGCCGACAACCCGGTTAGTTTGACCATCAACAAAACGCCTTCGATGAGTGGCGCGCGGATTGTTTCATACCGGCCAATTACCGATGAAACCAATCTGATCTATCTCGACTGGATCGCGAGGAACCGTCGCAAGGTTGAAGCCGCCACCGGCGGACGAGTAGGCTACATCCACATTCCAGACATGGGCGCTAATGGCATTCGTGAGTTTATCAAATGGTATTACCCGCAGATTCGGAAGGAAGGGTTGGTGGTTGACGTGCGCGCCAACGGCGGTGGCAATGTTTCGCGCATGCTGATTGAAAGGCTGCGGCGAAAACTGCTGGGCGTGAATTACTCGCGCACAGACGATGATGCGAACACTTATCCAGACATGGTATTCACCGGTCCAATGGTGGCGCTGCTGGATCAGAACTCGGCTTCCGACGGCGACATCTTCCCATACATGTTTCGCGAGGCGGGACTTGGACCATTGATCGGGAAACGCTCGTGGGGCGGCGTGGTTGGCATCCAAAATCGTGGCGCGCTAATCGATGGCGGCGCGATCTTCGTGCCCGGCTCCGGTCTCGCAAACAAGAACGGCGAGTGGATTATCGAAGGCTACGGCGTCGATCCGGACATTGAAGTGGATAACGATCCCAAGTCTGAGATCGAAGGCAAGGATCCCCAACTCGAGCGGGGCATTGCTGAAGTGATGGCCAGGCTGAAACAGCCGGTGAAGTTGCCGGCAAAACCAGCCGGACCAGTAAAGACGCTCCGTTAGACGGAGTCCGGTGAATTAATCACGAAGGCAGCGGCCAATTTGGCCGCTGCCTTTTTATTTGGTGCGGCCCGGCATACCGCCAAGCGCAGCCCCGCGAGAGCGTCCGGCGGCTTTGCACAAAAAAGTCGGCGAAGCCGACTAAATCAGAACCGGGAGCGATAGCGACCGGGTCGCTGCTCATCTACTAAGGCTATGGTTGACAGTGAAACCCTCGGCTTTTCTTGCCGACGGTGACCCGGTCGCTATCGCTCCCGGTTCTGATACCGTTTCGCGAGCCCCTTCATTCGACTTTTGTGCGAAGCCCTGCCCGGCTGCTTCGCAGCCTCGATGCCCTGGCCGAACCCTGGCGACAGAGCGGGGGTTTCACGAAACCTTCAAGCCTGTCAATTCCACTTGCTGTTGATAGCTCCATCCACCGAAAAAAACGTTGACATCTCCCGTGTCTTTGGAGTATATCACCACCACATTCCAGCAAAGTGGTGAGAAGCACCAGAGAATCATTTCCGATCTTATGCCACGCACAAAGCACATTGCCCCGGCAAAAGCGGGGTGCTTACTGAGAATCAAGAGCGCCATGGAGATGTTCAAGCCGTCGGAAAGGGCCGTGGCTGACTATGTTCTGAGCCATGCGGAACAGGTAATGAACATGTCAGTTTCCGAGGCAGCGCGTGATATTGAGGTTGGAGAGTCGACTGTAATCAGATTCTGCCGGGCACTCGGTTACAAGGGTTATCAGGAATTCAAGCTCAGACTTGCTCAAGACCTCGTCGAACCCGTCGAGTTCATACACGAGAACATAAGCTTCGCTGACTCCACGGCTGACCTTGCTCAAAAGGTCTTTCAAACCAACCTTCAGGCAGTCGAAGACACCATGAGGGCGCTCGACCCGGACATGGTCGAAGTTGCCGCGAAGGCCCTCTCGGTTGCGAGGCGAATTGATATTTACGGTGTTGGCTATTCATCCTTCACTGCGTTGGACGCCAAATTGAAATTTGTCAGGTTCGGACTCAGCGCCGATGCATTCGGCGATGCTCATTTGCAGGTGATGGCAGCTGCGTCCCTCTCGCAAAAGGATGTAGCGATCGGTATCTCAAATACCGGCAGCACGCGAGACGTGGTGGACGCGCTCTCTATCGCGCGAAAGTCCGGGGCTACCACCATCGCCATCACCAACTTTAGCCCGTCGCCGATAACCCGCGCAGCCGATATCGTCCTCCTTACTGCGTCACCGGAATCGCCACTCGGCGGCGAAGTGCTGACTTCAAGAATCGCACAATTATGCGTGCTCGACGTGCTTTCAGTGGCCCTTGCCGTGACTCTCGGTGAGGGCTGCCTCGACTTGATCAATAAAACGTCGGAAGCGGTAAAGAAGAAACGTTACTAAAGACAAGCTACGACCAATTCGGGTCAGGTTCTTAAGCGCGACTTTGTGATGAACGCCGAGCGAAAGTCTCTCCTAGCGACTTTAATAGTTCATCTACTTGCCCGGCAGCGCGAGTCGGAACGGCTAAAAGCACTCCCCAGAACCAAGTTTCAGGACCAGGCCCATCTGGGCATCAGGAGATTCTTGTCATGAGAAGAACTGTCACTCCATTTCTCCCCTTCTTCCTGCTATTGCTAACTCCAATCGTCATCTGCGCGCAGACAGAGCGAGGCGCTCTGGTAGGCGTTATCAGCGATGGGACCGGCGCGGTTGTGCCGGGGGCCACTGTCACCATCATCAACCTGGGTAACAATGCCCAGGCATCGGCGGTGTCAAACGATGAAGGGTTCTATGAAGCGCCATTCCTGATGCCTGCGACTTATAAGGTAGAGGTTGGCGCCACTGGTTTCTCGACTTCCGTAATCAAGGCAGTGGTGGTCAATGTGGGCCAAAAGACACGTCTGGATGTAAAACTCGCAGCGGGAGACGTTTCGGCAAGGGTAGATGTAGTCGATACTCCAGCATTGCTGCAAACCGAATCTGCGAGCATTGGACAAGTTATTACGGACCGGCAATTGACCCAATTGCCTACCGCTAATCGCAATATCTACAGCTTCCTGACCCTGGATTCGACCGTTAACAGCGGCCCAACAGGCAATGCCGAAGCGTTTCGCATCGAGAGTGGCGGATCATTGTCAATTTCGGGATCGAGGCCGTCTTCAGTGACGTTCAAGATTGATGGAGCAGCAAATAACGACCCGACGTTCGGGACCCCGACAATCACTCCTTCGATTGATTCGGTGAAAGAATTTCAGCTGCAAAACAACGCCTATTCTGCCGAGTTTGAGGGAATCACCCAGGTAAACGTGGCGACCAAAAGCGGCACGGGAAGGTTTCATGGTTCTCTGTTTGAGTTTGCCCAAAACGACTTTTTCCAACCGCGTAACCCGAATGCTCCATTAAACTCGCAGGGAAGGCGCGGGAAAAACAAATTGAGGTACAACCAGTTTGGCGGCACCATCGGTGGCCCAGTCTGGCTACCGCGATTCGGTGAGGGTGGTCCAACCTTCTTCAATAAGGACCGGACCTTCTTCTTCTTTAGTTACGAGGGTCTCAGAAACAATGCTAAAGCGCTCGCCTTCGCGCGCGTGCTTACTGAAGCGGAGCGACGTGGCGACTTCTCGACCAGTTTAGGCGCTTGTCTTACTTTGTCGGGGGTTCAAGTTCCCCTGCGTAATCCCAATGGAACACCGTCCGGCCAGTGTGTGAGAGCGGGGCAGATTTTCGATCCCTTAACTACAGTCGCGAATCCCGCCTTTAATCCGGCAGTGGCGGCATCGGCCTTAAACCCGCAATTCATTCGTCAGCCTTTTGCCAACAATCAGATTCCGGCAAATCGTCTGGACCAGAACGCTGTGGCGCTCATTAATGTCCAACAACCCTTGCCCAATTTCGTGTCTGCCTCTGATCTAAATTACGCAGCACCACAAGGGAACGATTTTTTAAATAACCAGCACTCTATCCGCCTGGACCATAAAGTCTCGGACAACGACCATATCTATGGAAGATACACGTCGCAAAATAACCAACGTGATGGCGAGTTAGTGCTGGCATTCCAGCAGAAGGACATTGTCGGCAATGGTCGCGTGGTTAACACCTCCTGGACCCACAGTTTCTCGCCGAATGCTGTAAATGAACTTCGGCTGGGTTATGTCAGGGGCGTTTATGGCGACAGCGTAACGGAGATCGATCCGACTCAATTCGGCGTTCGTAATACGAGTCTTAGGACATTGCCCAGGCTTAATTTGTCAGCGGGTGGAGCATTAGGCTTCGGTGGGTTTAGTGCGTCGGTTTTGCAAACAACTCAAAACACCTATCAGGTGGCCAATAATTTCTCCTATGTGCGCGGTCGCCATTCAATGAAGTTCGGATTCAAAGGCGATCACAACCGTTTCAAAAACGCAGATTTTATTGGGGCCAATGGCACACTCGGTTTCAGTGGACTCTTTAGCGTGGCCAACAGCAATCTGGAAGGTAGCGCCGGACGACCCAACTCGATTGCGGATTTCCTGCTGGGGCGGGCCAATGTGCAAGCTCTAAATGCAACCAACCCCGCTTACCTGAGCAACACTCCGTGGGCTGTGTACATTCAGGACGATTGGAAATTGTCACGCAGCCTCACCGTAACACTCGGGTTGCGCTACGAGCTTCATCAGCCGTTTAAGGAAGCGAGTCTCGGCGGCAGAACGGTTGATTTCGAAAACGGCGGGCACCTGATCGTTGCAGATCCGGAAGTTGCAAGATTGGCAAACAGCCCGCTTGTCGTGTGTTGCTCTGATCCTCGTGTCGCCAAGACCGACAAGAACGATTTCGGCCCTCGGGTTGGCGTTGCCTGGCAACCTTTCGGAGACGCCAAGACCGTGGTCCGCGCCGGCTACGGAATTTTCTTCGCAGACACCTCGCAGTTTTTCCACTGGCTCTATTACGCGCCTCTGCGCGGCACTGCGATCTTCCAGCCCCGACCGTCTAACTTCAATACCCCAGCGGCCACTTTAGCGGACCCGTTTCCCGCGAGTCAGTTCCTGCCGCCCGGAAGCGGACTTTCAGTTACATTTCCTACGGGTGTGAATCCTGCCGCAGTTAACAATCAACCGGTGGTAAATGCTTTCGGCATTGGTTCATACGACACGCCGGAATCGCAGCAATGGAGTGCCAGTGTGCAACGTGAGACATGGGGGAATATGGTGCTTGATCTTAGCTACAAAGGTTCGGTTTCCAAGCACCTTCCCGTTCAATGGTTCTTCAACCAACCGAGCTTCAGTGCGACGCCGGTAAACCTTGGCAGTCTTGTTCCGGCTGCTAATCCCTATTTGCGCCGGCCTTTTTCAGCTTTTACGATCGGGTCAAATATCGTCGCTAACGTGCTCAAGTCGAGTTACCACGCGGGGACGGCGGAACTGGAAAAGCGCTTCTCCGATGGCTACGGTTTTACTTCCACTTACACCTGGTCCAAGAGCATTGATCAGGGAGCAGAAGTGTTTACCCTCGGCCAGAACCACGCGTTTCTACCAAACAACCACGACTTCGACGCAAATAGGGGCGTTTCGGCCTTTGATGTACCACATCGCTGGGTCACAAACGGAATCGTTGAACTGCCCTTCGGCAGGAATAAGCGTTATTTGAACAACGGCGGATTAGTGGACAAGCTGGTGGGCGGCTGGCGTTTTTCCGGCATCTTCACGCTACAATCTGGATTACCATTTCAGCCGTACACAATTGCTATAAACCGGACCAACACAGGAATCTCCATTCTAGAGAGAGGCGATCTTGTTTTTAGTGATCCATACCTCAGCGGCGATGAGTGGGATGAAGCGGTAAGGAATTGGCATAACGGTCAAAGACTGTTCTTCATTCGACCGGGAGCGATTAGTGTTAACTACCCGCTCGGCACGCCAGGCAACATTGGTCGCAACATCTTTCGCGCTCCTTACGGACGTTGACTTGATCTTCAGATGGCCAAAGTCACCAAATTAGGTGAGTCCGCTAGTCTGGAGCTGCGCCTGGATGTCTTTGATGTTACGCGTGAAGTTTTGCACCTGACATTTATTAACGGTTCAGTATCGGGTGCTGCCGTACTCAACCCCGCGAACCAGGCGCTCACAGGGAGTATTCCGGGCAGGAACATATTCTTCCGGCCTCACACTATACAGATCGGCGCTAGGGTGAATTTCTGATTGGTTGAGGAATCATGGGTTCAAGTGGTCCACGTTGTGGGCCAGGTGGCCCCATGATGTGACCCGGTTGTTCGATGTCAGTTCTCGTTTACATCGCAACACTCAAAATGCGTTCCCACATCTTCACGGAGGAACATCTTTGTTAGAAGCAGGATTTGGAAAAGTCTGCATCTCCCCTCCAACCGGGGCGCCGCTGGCTGGATTCGCCGCAAGGGAAGGCGTCTCTGCAGGCATTCACGATGATCTGTTTGCGCGGTCTCTAGTGTTGTCGGACGGAAAAAGTGCGTGTGCTTTGGTGAGCGTTGATTTGTTGGCGCTTCCGATCGAATTCGTGAAACGGGTTCGTTCGAGGATTCAGGAAAAAACAGGGATTAGCGCAAACGCCGTGATGATAGCATCGACACACACTCACGCCGGTCCCGTTACGATCACCACTTTTTTCAATCCTGAGGAGAGTGTCGACGCCGCCTATATGAACTTTCTCGCCGAGTCTGTTGAGCAGAGTGTGGTCAACGCCTGGGGAGATCGATTTGCCGCTAGGGTTGGCGTCGGCGTGGGCCACGTTGACGGAGTAGGCGTTAATCGCCGCAGCCCGGATCAAAAGCCAATCGACGAACAGGTCGGCATCATCAAAGTTGACGATTCAGTCGGTCGCACACGAGCTATTCTCATAAACTATTCCTGCCATCCAACGGTGCTGGGGCCGGACAATCTACTTGTCACCGGAGACTTTCCCAATTTCGCTATTGACCATATCGAAAGAAACCTTGGCCCCGAAGGCTTTGCGATGTTCGTTAACGGCACGCAAGGCAACATTAGTATGGGCCATTCTTCCGAGCTGAGTGCGATCGGTGTGATAACGCCAGGGCGCACCTTTGAACGCGCTGCTGAGCTTGGCCAGTTACTCGCGGATGCCACCCTGGCTTCGCTGCCGGAGATCACCACTACCGACACCCTGGCCCTTGAAGCGTTAACAATATCAGTCAACCTGCCGCTTAAAAATTATCCACCGCTTGAAGAAGCCATCAAGTCTTTAAACGAAGCCGACGAGCACCTGGCAAAACTGACCGCGGACGGCGCACCTCCCGAGAAAATAATGCCGGCAAAGACACAGCGGCTCTACGCCTCGATTACGAACTTCTACGCTCGAGAAGCGATGCGGCTTCCTGACGGACATTTGCCTATTGAGCTGCAGGGGTTTCGTCTCGGTGATTCTGCATTCGTAGCAATCCCTGCCGAGGTCTTTGTTGAAATCGGTTTGACTATTAAGCAGCAACTGCCAAACAGGACGTTTGTTTTTGGAATTGCCAATGGGTACATCGGGTATCTCCCAACCCGAGAGGCTTACGAGTCGGGTGGATATGAAGTGGTTTCATCCAAATGCCAGGCGGGTGCAGCGGACGTTCTGGTTGAGCAGGTGACACGTCTTACCGAGCAATTGTTCAGCGACGGCGCAAATCCCGCCACTACATCACCTTCGTTTATTTCTACCGGCAAGGGGACAAATGACAGATAAGGTACGACTGGGAGTAATCGGACTCGGCATCATGGGAGAGCAGTATGTGCGTATCTACAACGCGCATCCGCTGGCAACTGTTACCGCCGTCTGTACTCGCAGGGAAGAACGGCTCAACGAAATCGGTGACAAGTACGGGATTCAGAACCGATTCACGGACTACCGTGAGTTGCTGGCCCACCCGGACGTTGATGCTGTTTGTGTTGCCACTCCTGATTTTGCGCACTTCGAGCCCGTCAAAGCAGCGCTTAATGCAAACAAGCATGTGCTTTGTGAGAAGCCTTTCACGACCTTGCTAAGTGAGGCGGATGAGTTGCTCTCGTTAAGCCAGGCTCGCAAGCAGCTTAAGCTTCAAGTTGCATTCAATCACCGCTGGCTTTCCTCCTACCATCAGGGATTTACCTCAATTCGAGCGGGAGCTATCGGCCGTCCTATCGCTGGTTATGCGCGGAAAAACGACACCATCTATGTTTCAACTGAAATGATCAATTGGGCCGCTCAGTCGACACCGACTCATTTTTTGGGAGCGCATGATATCGACCTCATGCGTTGGTACTTCCAGAGCGAACCTCTTGAAGTGCGGGCTTACGGCGCAAAAGGCGTGCTCACAGAACGAGGCATAGATACTTATGACTTGATTCAGGCGCAGGTGAAGTTTGAGAGCGGAGCTTTCGCCACCTTTGAATCGGCGTGGATCTATCCCAACACTTTTCCGACGATTGTTGATTCCTTTGTCGAAGTCATCGGCACTCAGGGGCACTTACACTTTGACCGCAAGCGTGAGTCGATTGAGATGAGTACGCCCGAACAGTTCTCCTATCCCAAGACATTCCTTACCAATGAAATCTTCGGAAAGCTGCGCGGCGCATTTGTCGAATGCCTTTCGGACTTCGTCGATTCGATCGTTAACAACACCGAACCCCGGGTGACCGCTTTCGATGGCCGGCAAGTTACTGCAGTCCTGGATGCTGTATCCCGTTCGCTCGAATCGGGCGGCACAGAATCTGTGTCAAAGGTTGCTTCCAAAGGAAGCGTCGCCCCTTGATGAAAGTGTGCGCATTCGGCTGTGCCGCCTTCCGTGCGGAAAGGCTTCGCCTTTCCCTTTAGCGCTTTCCGACTTCGAGGCTCCGCCTTGTCGGAGGCTTAGCCTCCAACACTTTTTTCGGACTGCCGGAAAGGCATAGCTTTCCGCACGGAAGGCGGTACAGCCGCGATTCTGAGAAGCAGGTTTTCCATAAATCGATTGCAAATGAGAAGTGCAAGCGCGATCAACTGAATGCCAACTGGTCTACACACTGCGGATCACATCGTTATCGTCGGCTACTTCCTGTTGCTGACCTTGATCGGTTTCTATTTTTGGAAACGGATGCGGCATGTCCGCGATTTCTTTACCGGTGGTAACGCGATTCCCTGGTGGCTTGCGGGCGTGTCGTTTTACCTGACCGGATTTAGCGCTTTCTCGTTCGTCGCCTACTCAGAGATCGCCTATCGCTATGGGTTTGTTTCCGTAACCCTGGCCTGGAGTTCTGCGGCAGCGATGGCCATAGGCACAATTTTCATGGCTTCACGCTGGCGACGAGCGCGAATTGTGAGCCCGGTCGAATTCCTCGAAGCGCGGTACAACAAGCAAATCAGACAGATTCTGGCGTGGGCCGGCATACCTCTCCGAGTAGTCGATGATGGTTTGAAGATCTACGCAACGGGCGTGTTTGTCTCCGTCGGAATGGGATACGACTTGAAGATGAGCATCATCGTGAGCGGTGCGGTGATGTTGCTTTACACATTTATGGGTGGACTATGGGCGGTTGTCGTCACCGACTACATTCAGTTCATCATTCTAACGCTCGGCGTAGTGGTCCTGTTTCCCTTGGTGTTCGCGGAGGTTGGCAGTTTTGGAGCCCTCGCCACGGGCGCTCAGGCAGGATTCCTGTCTCCCATCGGGGCGCCCTTTTCTCCGCTTTACGTGGTTGCCTTTTATCTGTTGATCATCCTCAGTTACAACGGCAACTGGGCGTTTGCGCAAAAGTTTTACAGCGTTAGTGACGAACGTGCTGCGCGAAAAGCCGGAATGTTGGCGGTAGGTTTGAAGATTCTCGGCCCGCCGCTTTTCATTCTGCCGGCCATGGCGGCCCGTAGTCTCATGCCCGAGTTAATGCAACCGCCAAACTCACCTCAGTACACCTATGCGGCGCTGTCGCTGAAGTATCTTCCGGCAGGTCTGATGGGCCTGATGATCGCGGCGATGTTCTCCGCCACCATGTCAACTCTTAGCGGCGATTACAACGTTATCGCCAGTGTTATGACAGAGGACATTTATCGGCGGCTCTTTCATAAAGATGCCAGCCAAAAACGCCTCGTCATTGTCGGCCGCATAGCCACTCTTCTGATTGGCGCCATAACGATCAGCATCGGCGTCACGCTCATTGCCACCGCCCGCAAAGGATTGTTCGAAGTGATGGTCACAGTGTTTGGAATTTTTATTGGGCCCATGTTGATTCCAATGCTACTCGGCCTACTGAGCCGTCGTGTTACGTGGCGTGGCGCTGCCGCGGGAATCGTCGTGGGGCTCATCTCGGGGCTGTCGTTTTATTTCTACAAGATACTGGTTCTGGCAAAGCAGCCCGGTATTGATCCGAACTGGCTGCGTTACGACTATGAAGCAATCAGCATTCTTACCAACTTCTCAGTAACACTATTGGCGATCTTGTTGGTGAGCGCAATTGAACGCAAGACCGCTGCGGATCGCGCGAAAATCGATGAGTTCTTCGTGCGACTATCGACGCCAATCGATGTGAGCAAGACCCACGCGCGAGTTACGGGCGAGGTGTTTTCGCCCTTCTACATTATCGGTTGGGTGACTGGCGGTACTGGCTTACTGCTTTTGATAGCCAGCGTAGTGCAGCCCGCCGGGATTGGACGATACATAAACCTCGCTGCGGGCATCACGATCTGCATACTCGGTTTCGGCTTCTACCGCTTGCATGGACGCGTAATGCGGCGACAAGCACTGATTGTAAGCGAGGACGCGAAAGCCGTTTCAGCAGAGTGACATCATTGTAGGGTGTCCCTCCGTGGGCACCCCACGTCCAAGGACGAAAGCGGGTCGCCCACGGAGGGACGACCCTACATTTCAGTCCGAAAGTTATGAAGGTAGCGGTTTTCAAACACAACGGCGCCAGGCGCATCGCCATTGCGGCTGGAGATTCCACCGGCGGGTTTATTGATACTGTCGCTGCGGCAGACCTTCTCAAACTTCGTAGTTCAGATCTGACCCACGACATGGTCTCACTGCTTTGGTCATCGTCGGAACCATATGGCGAATACGCACGACTCAAGCAGGCGATTAACCGAAAGGACGACGCACTCGCAGGAGCGCGTTTGGTTATCGACGACGTAAAGCTTGAAGCGCCGGTCTCGCGTCCCGGCAAGATCATCTGTCTCGCCGGAAACTATCGGGCTCACATTGTTGAGAGTGGTTTCATCGCGCCCTCGACCTCAGACATCTTTACCCAGCAGTTATTTTTGAAACCGGCCACCTCAATTATCGGCGACGGCGATGAGATTGAAATCAGTCTTAATAACCAGACAGTCGGTTGGGAAACAGAACTGGCGGTCGTCATCGGCAAACGCGGAAAAAACATTCGAGCCGAGAATGCCTACGATCATATTTTTGGCTACATGATTCTCAATGACGTTTCCGAAAGACGTTTGAACTCTCGAATCGAGAATCGAACAAAACGAGAAATGGACGGTTTTTTTGATTGGCTGGCCGGCAAGTGGTTCGACGGCTTTGCGCCATCTGGCCCATGGATCGTAACGGCAGACGAGATTGAGGACCCACACAATCTGAACATCAAGCTTACCGTCAACGGCGAAGTCCGCCAGCAGGGAAATACCGGTGAAATGATTTTCCGCATTCCGGAACAGGTCGAATACATCTCGTCAATTATGACTCTTGAACCGGGAGACATTATTTCCACGGGGACACCGGTTGGTGCAGGAGTTGGCGGATCCGCGGCATTAAGCGATGGCGATGAGATGGTTTGTGAAATCGAAGGGATTGGAACGCTGCGAAATAAAGTGAGGTATGTCAATTGAGAACGCTCGATTGGACCGTCGTCGGCCTCTACTTTCTTTTCATGTTAGTTGTCGGCCTCTACTTCATGCGCCGCGCCAGTCGCAGCCTGGCAGACTACTTTGTGTCTGGCCGAGATCTTCCGTGGTGGGTAATTGCGCTCTCGGCTGTGGCCACATACACAGATGCCGGGTTGGCGCCGGCCGTGACTATGCTTACGTATCAGGGTGGTCTGCTCGGCAATGCGGTCTGGTGGATTCCCTATGTGGTTTGGATGCCGATTGGCGCCGTGCTGTGGTCCAAGTATTGGCGCCGGCTGGGCACGGTAACCTCGGCGGAGCTCCTTAACATCCGCTACAGCGGCAGGTTCGCGCATGTGTATCGCGGTATCTACGCTGTCTTCATGAGCTTTGGATTCATTGTCGTGCTCATGGGTTATGTATCTGGTTGGCTCGGCGCTGCGCTCGGTCCAATCCTCGGTTGGGAACCTCTTAGCCTGATTCTGTTCTCCGCGATTGTGACCGCGGCTTACACCGTGGCGTCTGGTCTCTCCGGGGTCGCTTATACCGACGCTTACCAGTTCGGAATTTTTCTACTCGGTAACATCATCCTGATTCCGATTGTGCTCTTTGCTACCGGCGGCATGGACCATGTGTACCAGACAATCGAATTAACCCGAGGCGCAATTGAGACTGAATCATTCTTTCGGGTGCTGCCCCCGGTCAAGGGGCTGGATGGTCTCACCGTCTTTGCGTTCATCGTGCAGGGATTGTTTTTCGCCGCTTCGCCCACCGGCGGGGAAGGATTCACCGCCCAACGCTTCATGGCTGCTCGTAACGAATTCCACGCGCAGGTGGGCCAACTCTTCAACGCGATTCTGACATTGATTGTGAGGGTGGTCCCGTTCCTTTTCCTCGGCGTGATTGCCGCGGCGCTGTACGCGCCCGGAAGCGTCGCCGAGCCGGGCGAGATCTGGGCGCGGATGGTCCGCAGCTACGCCCCGGTAGGGTTGTTGGGACTTCTTGTGGCCGGCATCTTCGCTGCTTACATGTCGACGGTTAGCACGTTGATGAATTGGGGCGCGTCTTACATCGTAAACGACTTCTACAAGCCCTTCGTGCGGACGCAGGAGAGCGAGCGCCACTACGTGTGGGTGGGACGTATTGGGTCGGTCGTAATTTTTGCTCTTTCGCTCTTCGTTGCTTACTTCTTCGTCGAGGGATTGCGCGCCTGGTTCCTTTTCATTAACTCAGTCGTCTTCGCTTTCATTCTGCCGCTTTCATGGCTCAGGTTCTTTTGGTGGCGGTTGAATATATACGGCGAAGCCGCCGCGCTTATTATTGGGTTGCCGCTGAGCTACATCGTCTGGTTTCCACTCGGGTTTTCAAATGAGCAAGCGCATCCCTTTTGGCAGGGCTTCCTGCTTCTATTTGGTCTTGGTTTCGCGACAATACTCGTCATCACCTACTTAACGCGCCCGGAGCGAATCGAAACTCTGCGCGAGTTTTACGCGCGCTGCCGGCCTCCGGGCTTTTGGGGTCCCGTGGTAAAGGATTTTGACCCACAGGTACGGCGCGAAATCCGCCAAGAGACGTTAACCGACGTGATCGATTGTTTTTTGGGAGTTGTCTTTTGTACGGCCGCAATCCTGGCGGTGATCAGTCCGCTCGGAAGGCATTGGGGCATCTTCCTGGTAGCGTTGGCTGTAGGGTTAATCAGCGGCGGCCTTTTCATCATGCGCTGGTCGCGTCGCGGCGTATTTCGTTCGCTTTCAAATGCGGCCCCGGAACCCTATGAGAGTGATCAGCAGCTTTGAGCGGATTGAGTACAAGGAAGCTTTTCGGCAAAGCGATCTTATTAGTGGCATTTCGTGTGATTGGTGGATCGTTTTATCGAATACCAAAGCACGATCCACGAATCACACGAAGAAACACCAAAAGAACGTTAGAACCACAAGCGAGGATCCGATGCGGAACAAAGGGAATAACTGGGTACTACGCGGACTGTCCATAGTTCTGGTAATGGTCTTCGGTGCGATACCCCTGGAATCAAGGACGTTGGCCACAACTCAGACGCCGCGAGAAGGCCACGCTTTGTGGGCGCACCCTCCGGACGTTGGTAAGAGTGTTGAGACAGTCCGTGAGTTTGTGCTGCGCTGCAAACGCGCAAACATAGACACGATCGTCATGGACATCAAAGGGATGAATGGCGAAGTGTATTGGCGAAGCAAAAAGTTTCCCCAGGCGATTGCGAAAGGTTATGAGTCGTTCGACGTGCTTGAACATCTCGTCAAAGAGGCGCATGCCAACGGTATTAAAGTTGACGCATGGCTTGTCGATTTCGCAGAAGGTGAGAATGGAGCGGCGTTTCGCGAACATCCGGAATGGGCCATGCTCAACGCCGACGGCACTACCACAGCGTCAGAAACTCTGGGCGTGGCTAAGCGGCGTTACCCATATGTTTGGATGTGTCCGGCACGGCGACCCGGATACACGGACCAGTGGTTGCTCCCGATGATTGAAGAGATTGCGACCACCTATGCCGTTGACAGTATTCATCATGACTACGTGCGTTATCCCGGCGATGTCTCGCCGGAGGGTTATTGCTTCTGCGACTACTGCCTGAAAAACATTCCGCGCCATGCGATGCTCAGTTACGAGACTCGCGCCACTCAGCGTTACAGCGTTAAGCACATACAGGAGCGAATCGAAGCCAACTGGTGGAGTGATCCAACGATGGTTCCCGTCGGATGGCAACAGCGCGACCGTCGTGAAATGGCGGACTACATTCTCAACGGACGCACAATTCCCGGCGGCCCGCCTGATATGCGGTATTACTTTTACGACTATCGCGTTCACCAGATCGATACGTTTGTCCGGGAAACACGCCAGAGGGTCCGAAAGATCAATCCGAAGATTGAAATTTCCGCGGCCGTCTTTAAGAACCCAGTGCAAAGCGGGCGCTTCATTGGGCAGCGTTGGCATGAATGGTCACAGTGGGTCGATGTTTATATGCCGATGACGTATCGAAGTCATTTCGCGGGCGACTTTGAGGATTACCTGGCCCACCTGACCGAAATTACCGGACGGCAGCTGGAATGGACCAGACGGGAGAAACCACTCTATGCAGGCATCGCTTCCACATATCTTTATCGCGAAGAGATGCAGCCGTTGGAAGATTTGCGTGAACGAGTAACTGAGCTGAAGAGTTTACCGGTAACGGATGTCGGCCAGCGCGCAGCAAAGGCGCGCGCGATTAGCAGCACTTACAACGCTCTGCGAGTACGGCTCGCTCAATTTGCGCCCGAGCGTGAGCGAGAGATTGGAGCGCTCGTAGCGGCGGTCGTAGCTGACGACGCACGCTCAGCTACATCCGAGGCGATTGATAAGCTCACGGCCGCACTGGTCCAGTTGCGTCGCGATCTCCCGCCAGGGTTCTGCCCGCCCGAGAAACTGATGCAGGCGATTCAGGCCGCCAGGCAGGCGAAGCCGGATGGAATCGTTATTTTCGCGGCGGGTAATCTGAGGATTGAAAAACTTTGGCCCACGCTGGAGACCGCGTTCAAGCGGTGAGGCATGGCGGATACTTGATATTGATGCAGTTTGCCTAGCCCATACAGAACCCAGCCCGGTAGCGCGGCATGCTGGAGGGTGCGAACAGTACAGGGCGCAATCGTCTTATGTTGAGTAGCCAGAAGGATCCCGCGCTACCGGGCTGGGTTCTGTAACTGGTTTATTTTTGAGCGACTGTAAGGATTGGGGTATCGCTAACATAACCTCGAACTACTGAAACCCAGTAATCGAATATTTAGAAACTTTCATGAAACGACTGACGCTAATCTTACTTTTTTGCTCTCTCGCCACTGGTGTTCTAACACAAAACGGAAGCGCTCAGACCAATGTCAGGATTCCGCAACTGATCCAGCCCTACACATTGCGCGAAGACTTCCAGGGCGACAGCCTGGGCCAGTTTGCCAGCTACCCACCGGCACAGGATGTCGGCTACGAACCCAGCCTGGCCCCCTCAACGAAATTCGACGCTCCCGGTGGCCGGTCCTTAATGCGTGTGATGAAGCCGAACCTTCCCGGGCCTTTGCGTTTTGGTTTCATCCGGAAGCTTTCAATGATAGTGGGTGACGGCGCGAGGATCGGGTTTGCTTATCGCGTTAATACGCCGCTTCCGAGTGCCCAGATAGAGATAGGGCTGGCAGGGACGAATGGAACACTCTACAAAAAACGAATGCCCGCCCAGACGAACCGTTGGACCACGGCCGAGGTAAGGTTTTCCGAGTTTCGTGACCCGCGTGGTAACGCGCCGGCATCAGGTGTTTACGGCGAAGCTGTCTACCTTCTGGCTGACCTGGATCGAACAGACGCGGATACGACGTACCGATTCTTCATTGATGACCTATCGCTTCAGGCCACACGTGAGGCGAACTTCACTATAACGACTCCGGAAACAGAAGCCCTGGAACCCTGGCCCGCACTGGTGAGCCATAAAGGTTATCGCGCTGGAGACAAGATTGCTTTTGAAGCAAGAGCGCCGGCACAACTTTCCCGTGTCAGTTATACGTTGAAAACTCCGGACGGCCGCGTTGCCGCCGCAGACAAGCTGTACGATGACGGCACGCATGGAGACCGGCAAAGAGCAGATGGAATCTGGACAAACAGTAATCTGTATTCGTTATCCGCGAACGACCAACCCGGTTTGTGGAACGCTCAATTGGACGGCTCGACTGCGCGAGGTGAGACTGTAAGTACCGTTGTTCGTTTGTTAGTTCATCGCACAAACCGAAATATCCACCCAGGCCTTTTCTTTGACGCTACTGACCGTCAAAAACTTATCGAACGTTCGCGCGATCCAAAACTCGCCAGCCTCTGGATCAACCTGCAAACCACAGCTAAGAACACGCGCGCCACCGGAGCCCTCGCACACGGAGGCGACGTCTTTGAACTCCTTGATTCCGAGTATTTGCTTCCATCACTGTTAGCCTATTTCGACGTACTTAACCGGGCGCGCTCACGGATAGCTTATAACGCTTTTGAGGCGTACATCACAGACAGCGCAGAAGCGCGGGCCTCGGCAAAAGCGGCCATGCTCGATGTGGCCAAATGGAAGCGCTGGCAGCCTCCCTGGTTCAATGCCCAGGGACAACATACCTACTATCCGGCCGGACTTTTGGCGGCCGACGTGGCGCTTGCGTATGACCTGCTTTACAAAGATCTCACTGAAACCGAGCGCACGCAGATCAGGAACGCCTTGATTGAGAAGGCGATCATTCCAACTTACAAGGAATATGTCGCTGACAATCGGGTAATGGCCAACACGAGTAATTGGATTGCGCACACTGTGGGCGGCGCGCTCATAGCCGCTGCGGGCATTGCGCCGGATATGCAAGCTTCTGATCCTTTATCAAAAAGGTTTGAGGTTTATCTACACGGGTTGCTGCTTAAGCTCGAAGATCACATGGCGGCAAGCTATCTGGCGGACGGCAGTTACGGCGAGGGGATTAGTTACCACGAGTTTGATATGGAAACGCTGGGGCCGGCTCTTAACGCACTCCGCCGCGCGTTTGGTATCGACTATTGGAAGCAGACACACGTGCTTGAGTCATTCAAGTATCCGCTCTACACGCTGACCAACCCAACCAGCGCCAGTCCGGACATGGGTGACACACACGCGCCGGCCGGTCATGGCATTCCGGCGCTGGCTTACGAATCCAAAGATCCTGTGATGCGGTGGTACTACGCGCAATTCGATCGCCCGTCGCTTAGCAAGTTCATTTTCTACGACGATTCGGTAGTCTCTCGACCACCTGGACTTCCCAGCTCACGCATTTTTGAGGACAAAGGCAACGCTGTCTTTCGGTCCGGCTGGGACAAAGACGCGATCGTCCTTCTATATCGCGCTGGGCCAAATTTTAACCATCATCACGCCGACCAGGGCTCGTTTCTGCTAAACGCATTTGGAGAGAACCTGGTCACAGAAGCGGGTTGGTCCGACTACTACAAAGATCCTTATTACGTCACCTTTTTCACCCAAGCGGTCGGGCACAACACGATTCTGGTTGACGGTAATCCGGAAAGCCAGGCGCTTCCCGACACGCTTCAGTTCAAAGCTCTCAAAAGTTATCCGCGCCTCAAGGAGACGATCACCAGTGAATTCTTCGACGGAACCGGGAGCGAGCTCGAGTCTGTCTACCAGGACCGTCTAGCGCATTACGGGCGCCGCATTGTTTTCTTAAAGCCATATTACTTCGTGGTGTTTGACGACCTGAAGGCTAACGGCGACCCTGCACGGTTTGACTTCTTATTGCATCTGGCCAACCGCGACAAGGTCGTCATCCAGGACAAAACCGCGATTTACAGAGGCGAAAAAGCTGTGCTGGCCGTGCGTTCGTTTGCGCCGAGCAACGCAGGGGTGACGGTCGAAAAGGGTCGCATCCCTTATCACGTCCTCTCGGCGCGCACGCCTGCGGAAACACCCGCTCAACCAGCGTACCTCCGTTTCAGGACCACAGATGCGTCGCGCGAAACGCAGTTTCTAACTGCGATCGTGCCGGCGAAGAGCGATGCGGTCGCGCAAGGTTTAATCAGTCGAATGACGGAAGTTGTCGGGGACAATCTAAAGGGCATACGCGTCGAGCGTGGCAATGAAACGGATTTGGTGATCTTCCGTAGCGGCATGAACTCACAAAGGATTAGTCATGGTGAGTGGTTGGCGGAAGCGGCAAGTTTGGTGATCACCGAGGACGGTAACAAGCTCAAAATATTCGCCGCCCAGAGTGCACGTTCACTCAAGCGTGGCAACCAGACGTTGTTCTCAAGTGATTTCCCGACCAGTGTTGCGGCCAGATTTAATAACGAAATTGAAGTCACAGCCAATTCAGAAACCGCGACCAGAATCACTTTATTTGTCGGCCAGAACTCAGTAAGGGTTTGGCTTGATGGCAAGGAGTTAGTCGCTAACACTTTCAGTTTCAACCGCGCCGGCGGCACGATCTCGTTAGCTATTCCGCGCGGTCAACATAATTTGAAGATCAGCCCTCGTTGAACGGAACACAGCATGAAAGTACTGTTGACCATAATTCTAGCCCTGTCGGTTTGCTTAGTGTCGCCAAGTGTTTATTTCGCTCAGACACCCGCGCCAACTAAATTCAAAGGTTTTCTGGGAACGTACCACCCGGTCAACGGTACTGCTTACGGCGGCTGGGGTTGGAAGGACGGCGAGCTAATGCAGCACGCTTTCAACTTCGGGCAGAACGCTATTCTGATAAAGGGTTCGCACCTTAAATACACCTTTGAAGAAAACATCAATAACAGTTGCCGGGAATGGGATGTCAACAAGGTCTACGGAATTCAGCTGCCACCAAGCGAATTCGGCGCGGTCAACCAACCTAAGGATTCCGATCTTTGGAAACCGTTTGAAAAGAATCCCGGGATGATCCAGGGGGCACATCGTTTCTCAGAATTATCGAAACGCTGTCCCCAAATTGAGGGAGTGATTATCGATGATTTCTTCAATGACTTTGGGAAGGCGATGACTCTGGGAGATCTGCGTACATTGAAAGACGCGTTACTGGGAAAGAGTATTGACGAACACGGAAATGTTGACAGTGCGTCGCCAGCCACCACGCCTAATCTAAAACTTTACATTGTCGTGTATGAACACCACCTCGGGTTAAAAGTTGATCCCCAGGCGCTGGCTCTACTTGATGGCGTCTGTTTCTGGACCTGGAAGCAAACTGAGCACTACAAACAGTTTGATGCCAACCTAGAAACCGTACATAGCTCGTACCCGAACAAGGACGTGATAGCCGGGGTCTACGTGCAACATTCGCTGGAAGTCCCGACTGTTCAAAGCGTTCACCACATGATCGAACGCGCGATCGATCACTATGCGAAAGGCAGTATCAACGGGTTGCTTATTTTCTCGGCGGTATGGTTGTCGCGCGAAGACTACAGAGCAAAGCCCTGGAATGAACTCGCGCTTCCTGAGCTGCTGGAACGTGTGTATTACCGTTTCCTGGGCGAAGGAACTGGGCGAGTGATTGACGCGAAAACGAAAAAGCCGGTTAGCAACGCTCTGGTGTCAGTTGGGCGATTAGTTGACGGCAAGCTGTTGGCAACGACGAGAAAGCTCACCGATGAACGCGGTGAATATCGCTTCGGTGGGTGGGCGGGAAACGGCCAACGTGTGGACTACGACGTGAGGATCGAGAGCGACACGCATAGATCAAGCACAATGCGTGTCCGGCTACGCCCTGGCAAGAGCGTTAAGTTTTCCGATGCACGTCTGGACGTACAACGATGACGTCAGTACCCCCACGCTTTACCACGGGTCATGAGGTCAGTACCACCTCGCGGTAGCGGGTGGGTCGTCATGACCGTGGCAGCTTGTCGAGATAAGAACGTGAAAATAGAACGTCGACAGTTTTTGGAATTCGGAGGCTCAGCCGTCGCCGGCGCCGTGCTGTTCAATGCGCATCCGGTAACCGCACAGCGACCTCTGCCTAAGAGTGAATACGATTACGTCGACTGGAGTTGGGAAAAGTGGCGAAGAATAACCAGAGCCACCCGCCCGCGAATTTCCAGTGAACAAACAGGGAAGGCCGAGCTGATTGATTTGCTCGGAAACGGAGATAGAAAAATCACGACCCCTCAAGCGTGGCAAATGCGCCGCGAAGAAATCAAAAACCGTTTGCGTGTGTTTCTTGGCGATTCGCCGAGATCGAAGCCGCCGTTTAGCGTAAAAATCTCTGAAGAAACATCGCGTGAAGATTACGTTTTGCGCAAGCTCGTTTTTCAAACCGAGCGCGATGAATTTGTGCCGTCGTATCTGCTCGTCCCGAAGAACTTGCGGCGGAAGACTCCGGTAATTCTCTGTCCACATCAAACAACGCAAGCAGGAAAAAAAGAGCCCGCAGGGCTCGCCGGCAACCCGCAATTGCAGACTGCGCTACACCTGGTTAAGCGCGGGTTTGTCACATTCACGTATGACGCAATCTGTTTTGGCGAACGGCATGACGCGGCCAGTGGGCATTACGGCGATGCCATACCTTTTTATCGCCGGCACCCGCAATGGTCTTTGCTTGGCAAGATGGTTTGGGACATGAGTCGCGCTATCGACTATCTGCAGACGCTCGATTTCGTGGATTCGTCGCGCATTGGCTCCGTTGGTCACTCGCACGGTGGCATCACCACGCTCTTCGCGATGGCTTTCGATGAACGGATCAAAGTGGGAGCGAGCAACTGCGGCTTCGACACGTTTCGGATTGATGGCAACGTCTGGCGTTGGTCGAACGCTACCGCGCTGATGCCGCGACTCGGATTCTACGTTGGAAACAGGGCCATCAATATGGATTTCTATCGGGCGGTGCCGGACTCCGAGGTAATCCAAACTCCTTTCGACATGCATGAGCTGTTAGCGCTCATCGCGCCCCGCCCACTTTTTCTATCGACTTCGGATGAAGATTTCGTATTCCCAAATGCCGGTTGGAGTGCGCGACGCTCGCTTACCCGGCTCGAGCCCGTCTACACAATGCTCAACAGCGCCGGAAATATTGAGGGCCATTTTTTCAGCGGCGGACACAATTTCCCGGATGAAGTTTCGCGCAAAGCTTACGACTGGCTGGAACGACGATTGAAGCTATAGGGGAATTGCTCGTCAATGCTCTGATTTGTAACGTCACTTCGTGCCTAGTGGATCGCCGGTCTATTGCCAGTACGAAGAACGAACATCAAAGTCATATGAAATTACTAAAAGGACTTTGCACGAAAAGCGGCTTTCAGTCCGCGCTAAGCGGACAAATGATAGTAGCCCAGCAGTTCACTGCTGGATCCAACGACCGAGAAGACGTAGTCCGTGAATCGGACGGCTGAAACATAAAGCCAGGTTATCAATACTTTCAGCCGTCCGTTTCACGGACTGGGACTCATTCGCACTACTCCCAGCAGTGAACTGCTGGGCTACTATCATCCGTCCGCTATCGCGGACTAGGATTCGAACTCAACATAGATGAATTAAGCCTTTGTAATCTCGCCGCATCCAGCATCCCGCGCTACCGCGCTGGGTTCTGTAATCGGCGCGAAAGTGCATCAATAGTTGATGAAGACATGGAAATCGTTTTAGCCATTGATGGTGGTGGCAGCCGCACTCGATGTCTGGCGGTTGACCGGCAAGGTCAGGTCATCGGCGTTAGTGAGAGCGGACCTTCAAATCACCTCCAGGTACGGCCGGAAGTCGCGCTCGATTCGCTAACGGAAGCAACCAGCAAAGCGTTGGCGCCAACTGGACTCGTTCCTGAACAGGTAACCTGTGTCTCGGCCGGAATGGCTGGTGTTGATTATGACAAGACCGGCGCTGGTGAGATGGAAGAAGCGTTTCGAAAGATTGGTTTCAGTCGTTCGTTAATTAATGGAGACATGGTGATTGCTCACGCCGGCGCGCTCGGCGGTCGCCCGGGAGTTCTCGCCCTTGCCGGCACAGGGTCTTGCATACTCGGACTTGGGCCCGGTGGTGAAAGGGTAAAAGTTGGCGGATGGGGTCCGGTGTACGGCGATGAAGGCAGCGCCTATCGAATTGGACAGATGGCTCTAAGGGCTGCCGCGAGGGCGTACGATGGGTTTGGCCCGCAAACGAGGCTTGTCACTGCGCTGCTGAACACTCTCAAACTAAGAGACTTTCGCGAGACGGTGGGCCGTGTCTATGTCGAGAAAATGGAGCCACGTGATGTAGCGGCACTAAGCCGCGTTGCGTACGAAACAGCCGAATCAGGTGATGACGTTGCTCGCCAGATCTTCGTGCAGGCGGGAGAGGAATTAGCTGAAGGTGTGCTGGCTGCGGCAAGACAACTAAATCTTTCGGAAAGCGAACTTTTCGTCTCCTATCAGGGTTCAGTCTTTGAAGCATGCAACATTGTGCGCCGTAGATTTACTGAAGTTCTGAAACAGAGTTTTCCATCGGTCGTGATCCAGCCGCCGCTGTTTGAGCCCGTAGTAGGCGCCCTCTTAATCGCTTGCGAAGCTATCGGTTGGAAGTTTGATCGAAACGCGTGGGAGGCGCTCGCAATGAAGCCGTCCAATCAATTGTCATCAGCTTGAAACTATCAATGGGTGTAGAGAGGCGGAAAGAAGAGCATGGGATTCGAACGTTACGTTGATGGCTTGCAGATGGTTCTGGAAAGAATCAAACGCGAGCAGGCAGCGAAGATTAAACAGGCAGGACAGATCGTAGCGGCGGCGCTCTCAGCGAAAGGAGTAATTCATACTTTTGGAACCGGACATTCGCACCTGATCGCTGACGAGGCGTTTTTTCGGGCCGGCGGCCTTGCGGCAATCAACCCCATTCTGGACGAGCGGTTGATCTTTCTCAAAGGGGCCCTGGAGAGCACGCGGGCTGAACGTGAGGAAGGGCTGGCCAGCGAACTGATCGCACGCGAAGACGTCAGACCTGAGGATGCGGCAATCATCATCTCAAATTCCGGTCGCAACGCCGTGCCGGTTGAGATGGCACTGGAGATGAAAGCGCGAGGCGTCAAAGTCATTGCCATTACCAATCTCGAGCAATCGCGGGCCTCTTCGGCGCGTCATGCCTCGGGTAAACGGCTCTACGAACTGGCGGATGTAGCGATTGATAATTGTGTTCCTTCCGGTGATGCGCTGCTCCCACTGCCTGGATTGGACGGACGGATCGGCCCGGCCTCCACAGTCGCAGGCGCCGCTATTATTAATTCAATCGTGGTGGAGGCGGTGAGCGAGTTACTCCAACGCGGCGAAGTTGTCCCGGTGCTACCAAGCGCGAATGTCGAGGGAGTCAGTGAGGAAACATTGAGGGATATTCTGAGTCCTTACAAAGGACGCATTAAGTATCTGGACATCGAGGCGTTCGCCGCGGTTAACCATGCAAAAGGCTGAAGCAGTGATAGGACGCGCTCCTATCGTTGAAGTAATCGCATGCTCGGTCTCAGACGCCATTGAAGCCCAACGTGGCGGCGCCCATCGGTTAGAGATCATCCGTGACTTTCAGCGCGGGGGCCTGACACCCTCGATTGAGCTGGTACGAGAGATTCTCGACGCAGTTAAGTTGCCGGTTCGTGTGATGTTGCGCGAGAGCGAGAGTTACGAAATTGGCAGTGAGGCAGAAGTGGAAGAACTTTGTTCGGCTGCGAGGAGGTTGTCTCGGTTGCGAGTAGAAGGCCTGGTGTTGGGATTTTTGCGGAACGGTGAGATTGACGTTCAACTAACCGAGAGGGTTTTGTCTTGTGCGCCATATTTAAAAGCTACGTTTCATCACGCGTTCGAGGAAGTGGAAGGTCCTTTCGCAGCAATCCGTTCTCTTAAGGAACTGAAGCAAGTGGACCGAATTCTGACGAGCGGCGGCGCCGGGGAATGGCCGGAAAAGATCGAGCGGCTCTCCAGATACGAAGAAGAAGCCGGCCCCGAGATAAAAATCCTGGCTGGCGGTGGAATAGACGCAGAGACGATTCGAATGATTTGTCAGGCTACGGCGATTCGAGAGTTCCACGTTGGGCGTGCAGTTCGCGAGCCCGCCTCTGCGGCAGGTTTCGTTTGGTCTGAACGCGTGAAAGCGTTGGTCCAGACGACACAAGCGGTATGTTTGAGCGGTTAGACTTGTGCGTGCTGGAACAGTAGCAATTGCGCAAAATAGGTTTATCAGTCCGCCCTAGCGGACGACTGAAAGTAGCCCAGCAGTTCACCGCTGGGATAAGGAGCGAAGGGCGTAGAGTCCCGTGAAGCGGACGGCTGATGATAACGACCAGAATATCTGCCTTTCAGCCGTCCGCTTCACGGACTTAGGCTCATGTTCGGCTCCGTCCCAGCGATGAATCGCTGGGCTATTATCGGTCGTCCGCTAACCCGGACTGGGCCCGGAACATTTGATATGAGTATCGCGCCGCCCATAAGTCAGCAGGATGAGAGCACGCTGAAGATTCGCGCTGAACAACTGCGCGAACAGCTTGTGGCAATTCGGAGAACCATTCACGCGCAGCCCGAGTATGGATTTCAGGAGCATGAGACTGCCCGTCTGATTGCGGCCATGCTGACGAAGCTCGGCGCCCGTGTGCGGGAAGGCGTTGCAAAAACCGGAGTGATTGGTGAGCTGGGAAATGGTCATCCGACTGTTGCAATCCGGGCGGACATGGACGCCTTGCCGATCGCAGAAGCCACTGGTCTTCCTTTCGCTTCACGGGTTCCAAACATGATGCACGCCTGCGGCCACGATGCTCATGTTGCGTGCGCGCTCGGCGCTGCCATGCTGCTGGCCGAGGAGTTTCGAAAGGATGCTCAAGTTGGCACCGTAAGATTTTTATTCCAACCCTCTGAAGAGCAAAGGGACGAAGAAGGACACAGCGGCGCAATACGTATGATCGAAGAGGGCGCCCTGGATGATGTTGACGCTGTAATCGCATTACACACGAAGCGTTTGCCTGCCGGTAGTATTGGAGTAACGAGTGGCCCAGCGCTCGCAGCTAACGATACCATCCGAATTACCATTCACGGACAGGCGGCTCATGGTGCGCACCCGGAAGAAGGTGTTGACGCAATCGCAATTTCTGCCCAGGTGATCGGGGCCATTCAACTTATCGTCTCGCGTCGCGTGGCCGCCATCTCACCAGCGGTTGTGAGCATTACTACAATTCACGGAGGCGTGAAAGAAAACGTAATTGCCGATCGCGTCGAACTCAGTGGAACGATTCGCTCAACGGGTGTTGAGACGCGGCAGCAGATCATTGACGAGCTTGAAAGGGCACTGAATGTAGGACGGGCTCTCGGCGCAACATGCGAATTGAAGGTGGTCGAAGGGTATGCAGCTACCGTCAATGATCCTGGGGTGACCGAGACGATTCGCACTGCGGCAATAGATCTGTTGGGGCCTGCACACGTTGTCGAGATGCCCTTCGATCCGTGGGCGGAGGATTTTGGCTACATGACTGCCCGCGTGCCGGGAGCAATGTTCTGGTTGGGGGTAACCAGTGATCGGATTATCAACCCTATCTGGCACAGCGCAACTTTTGACCTGGACGAAGATGCGTTGCCAATTGGGGCAATGGTGCTGGCCGCATCTGCCCTGAGTCTTCTGAAATCCCGAACCCGGTGACGCAGGACCCATGACTCTTTTTCCAAAAGATTTTTAAGGTGCTAACAGCTATGTCGATAAGGACCTCGCAGATGAATCCGGCTGATGAACGTCTGGCTTTACTGGGCGGCACACCCAGGGTCACACAGCAGCCGCCCGATTGGCCTATCTTCGATGAATCGGATAGCAAGGCCTTGAGCGATGTTTTGAAGAGCAGGGTTTGGGGTGGATATCACGAATCAGTCAGAGAATTGGAACAAAAATTTGCCGCGTACCACGGCGTTGAGCATGGCATAGCGCTGGCAAATGGCACAGTGTCTTTGGAGATTGCGCTCAGCGCGGCAGGGATCAAGCCAGGCGATGAAGTGATCGTTCCTCCGATTACTTTCGTGGCTTCGGCTACGGCTATTTTGCGAATCGGGGCCGTGCCCGTATTCGTCGATATTGATCCGCACACCATTAATCTAAATCCCACTGAAGTTGCGAAGCATATCAGCGCTAAGACCCGGGCAATAGTTGTAGTCCATTTTGCGGGGCATCCCGTTGATCTGGACCAGCTCACCGAATTATGCGAGCAGCATGGTCTGGTAATGATCGAAGACTGCGCACACGCTCACGGAGCCGAGTGGCATGAACGACGTGTAGGCAGCTTCGGCAGTTTCGGTTCTTTCAGCTTTCAGGGTTCCAAGAACATGACAGCCGGCGAAGGCGGCATACTCATTACCAACGATCCCGACCTGGCGGAGCGGGCACGCTCAATAAGTAACCAGGGGAGACGCACGGGCGGCGAGTGGTACGAGCACGAGAGGTTGGGAACAAACGCACGCCTCACAGGATTTCAAGCCACGCTTCTGCTGAATCAACTCGAACGATTACCGCAACAAACCCCACTTCGGATGGAACGGGCCCGGCGCCTTCGCGAAGGTTTGCTAAAAATTCCAGGTCTTAAGCCCACGCCCGAAATATTGGACGAGCGGGTGACGACACATGGTCTGCACCTGTTTTCGATGAGGTTTGATCAAGATGCCTTCGGCGGCGTTTCACGTTCTCGGGTAATCGAAGCCTTGCAGGCTGAAGGTTTGCCGGTCACGGCAGGTTACCCGCAACCGATTTATCGGAACGAGCTTTTTAAACATCATCCTCACGTTGTTCACGATTGCAGGGAAGCAGAAGCTTATTGCCGTTCGTCAGTTTGGCTGCCGCACAACGCGCTGCTCGCCGACGAGCAGTGGATCGACGATGCACTCGCGGCGTTTCGTAAAGTCCGGGAAATGTCGGCTGATCTGCTCTTGGAAACCTAAAAACGAAGTTGAAGTGAATTTCATCATGGACCGGCGCAGATTCTTAAGCTCATCTCTCGCGGCAGGGATACTCGCAAGCGAGCTGCCTTCAAGCATGCTGGCCCAGAGAAACCCGCGCTTGCGAGGATTCGACAGGCTGGCAGGGAAGACGCTGGTCCAGCTCAGAGACCAGTACCGAAGCGACCTCTTCATCGACTTTCTGCCGTTCATGGAAAAGTATGTGATAGACCACGAGCTGGGTGGGTTCATGTGCAATGCGGATCACTATGGCAAGCGAGTTAATCAGAATAAGCTCAGCTGGTTTGAGGGCCGAGGCATCTGGGTTTATTCGTTTCTCTACAACAACCTGGCGAGAGAACAAAAGTACCTGAACGTCGCTCGACGCTCGCTAGAGTTTATTCTGAGCATCCGTCCAACCGGCGACGAGCTGTGGCCGAAGGAACTGACGCGCGAGGGCAAAGCGCTCACTTCCGCTGACGGCGAAATCTATGGCGATCTGTTTATTGCCGAAGGGCTGGCGGAGTATTCGAAGGCGACGCGCGAACGGTCTTACTGGGATACAGCGCGTGAGTTAGTGCTCAAGTGTGTGCGGCTCTACGATCGGGCCGATTTTCGTCCGGCCATTGGACAAACCTACCTCGGACCCAATGCGGCGCCTTTCCCAGGAGCAAGAATTCAGGGAGTGTGGATGGTTTTGATCCGGGTCGTGACTCAGATGCTGGAGATGCGTGCTGATGCAGAACTGGAGCGAGTGGCCCGGCGGTCGGTAGACGCAATCACGAATCACCATTACAACCCGGAATTTCAGCTCATCAACGAACTGCTCAATCATGATTTGTCACGTCCAACCAACGAGTACGCTCAACTGGTGTATACCGGGCACGGAATTGAAAACCTTTGGATGCTGATGCTCGAAGCACAGCGGCTCCGTGATGACAAACTCTTCGATACGCTGGCTGGCTGGTTTCGTCGCCACGTGGAAGTTGCATGGGACGACGTTTATGGCGGCGTCTTTCGCAATCTCCAGAACGTGGAACGGAACACATGGATCCTCGACAAAGTGCTTTGGGCGCAGCAGGAAGTGCTCATCGGCTGCATGATTGTGATCGAGCGCACCGGCGCGCAGTGGGCCAGGGAGATGTTTGATCGGATGTACACATATGTGCGGGAGAAATATCCATTGAAGGACCACGGTTCACCGCTATGGAGATATGCGTCTGACAGGCGAGTGGGCCATGAGGCGTTTTTGCGGATGCCGAAACGGATTGAGAACTATCACCACCCGCGTTATCTGATGCTGAACCTGCTAAGCATCGAGCGAATGATTAATCGGCGCCCTCCGAGGGTAGGCGCTAGTTGAGGAGTCGGTCTTTAGCGCCAAAGGCGCGAAATGCAACAGTCTGGGCCATCGGCCCAGGTGGAATAAGTTGAGGATTGTTAGCGCTGCAAGCGCGAAATAATGTTACGTAAAGCCACTTATTTCGGTCAGCACTTATTTCGCGCCTTCAGCGCTTCCTAAAGGTGATGGGACATCCCCTGGGGCGTTGCCCCAGGCTTCTGCATTTCGCGCCTTTGGCGCTGGACCCGGTGAGTTGACAGTCTTAACCTGCGTGATGTTGCGGACTGATAGCATGATGCAAAAAGCAAAAATGAAGATGAGGCTTCCGAAGGCGCAACACATCGTAAGCCTACTTTTCGTGTTGGCACTGCTTCCATCTATTACACTCGCGTCCTCCGAAAATTCCGCAATCAACGTTTCCCTCGATCGGACAAGGCCGCGACGCGGTGAGACAATCCAAGTCACAGTGCAGGCTCTCAGACATGATTCAAACGATCCGGTTCAAGCGGTTCTCTTCACTCCGAAATCAGGATCGGCGAAGCTGCAGTTGAAAGTGGTTTCAGGTCAGGCAGGGATGTATCAGGCCGATGTTGCGCTCGGCAGCGACGCTGATGAAGGCTTCTACGTCGTTCACGCCTGGACTGGGGAACAGTCAAAACCTTCGGCTGTTGGAAAGGCGACGTTTCTGCTGGGTAGAGTGGTGGCGGATTTCTTCATCGCCACTTACCTCGATGAAACTCAACCTGCCGAGGACCTGGAAAATTATTTGAGCGCGTTTCGCCGCGTCGGTGGAAACGTTCTCATTGCTCACAACCTGATCACGGCTAACAAAGTCTTCTATCCTTCGAAGATCGCAAAGTCCGAGGTTGTAAGTGGTTCGGGGCGGGATCTCGTGGAGCTAGTCTTAAGCCGTGCAGACAAGCTCGGATACACAGTGCTGCTTTCAGTTAGTTGGGACATGACGCGTCAGTCGCATTTTAAAAACCGCATGGAGGAAATCAAAAGCATTACCGATGAGTTATACGGCCTGTACAAACATCATCCATCACTCGCCGGCTTTTATTCTTATCAGGAGGGCAGCGGCACATATTTTGTGCCTTACGTTCGTGAGTTTAGCCAGCACGTAAAGAGCATTGATCGCAATCTCTTGACCGCGTGCGCTCCACACATGGACGACCCGTTGCTCGCTGGTTACCTGAGCACGGTGGAAGAACTGGACATTCTGATTTATCAAACGGGCGTGATGGCGAGTTATCGAACGGACAATCGCAAGCAGTATCCATTTCGACGAGTGAAAGACTTTTGTTCATTAGCTTCAGGCGCCAAACGACTGCAAAACAAGATCTCCATCAATCACGTGGAACTGTTTGGCTATCTGGAAAACCGCTTGAATCCTAAAACGGCGGCGACAAACTACGAAAATATTTATCGTCAGATCCTGAGCGCGGCAATGGTGACCGATGCGGACGGGATTTCATTTTTTACATATCATGCGCATGTCCATGTTCCACTAAAACAATTTGCTGAAGTCCAGCGCAGTCGCGCGGCGGTCGTGGACGGCGTCAAGGCTTTTCACTTGATTACGTCTGACGTAACCCATCAGCGCAATCCTCTGGCAGTCTATTTCCCTTATTCCGATTGGATCATTGAGCGATGGCACAACTATTTTCTGCCGGCCCTGGATGCCTTCCGTGTCCTTGGGATTCCCGTAGATGTGATCCCTTATGCTCCGCCACTCGAAGAGTCTGTTTATCCCTATTACCCGTTTCACATGAACAAGGACGTGCTTGCCCGGCTGCTTAAGGAGAGAACCGTTCTGGTCCTGCCGAATGTTTCAGGCTTTCAACAAACAGACAGCGATCTGATCAAAGCCTTTGTCGAGCAGGGAGGAGTGGTCGTGGCTTTTGGGCCGCAGATCCCTATGGGCCGAAGTTATGAACGCAGAGAACTGTTCGGTGCGGATGAAGCCGGAGGGACGTTAACCCACACTGGCATTGTTGTTAAGGAAGCAGTTGGCGAACGGCTGACGCCGGGAAGGCGTTTCGCTCTAACGAAAACTCAACTGCCTGCATGGGCCACCAACAGAACCATAGTGATTGCCACTTTCGACGATAACTCACCGGCTATCATCGCGAGTAAATTCGGAAGGGGAATTGTGATCTCCTTTTTTCCAGATGCCTGGATGGCGGCGCGTGACTTTCCCGATCTTGCACGTGACGTTATTGAGTACGCGTTAAGCTTTAGCGGTTCAGAGTTGCCGGTGGATGTTGTCGGAGCCAACGAGAACATGGATATAGCAGTTGGCAAAACCGCAAGAGGCTTCAGCGTGGCCCTCGTAAATCACAACTCGCGCGACGTAGAAGTCACACTTAGACCTACAAAATATCAGGCAGGCCGCGTCGGGAGATGGGCCGACATGGTTGCCGGCAAAAAGATTGAGACTGATTCGAATAGCTCCGTGAAGTTAACGATTCAAGGCAATGGATTTCGTGCCGTGGAATTTCGCCTGAGTTCCACAGTGCGACTGCGCAGGCATCACCAACCAGCACGTTTGCTCCGGAGGAGCCGAATGTTTCTAGACCGGTTATCAGGGCGAATCGCGCTCCATAGGAGCGCAATGTTTCCGGCGATAAAAATGCTGAGAACGAGGTTCCGCTCCTACCGGAGCGGGGGAATCTTATGAGCTTGCGTTCTATAAACATGTCGTCCCTACGGGACGAGAAATCTCCCTCGAACTGTGCAGACTCTCGCAGACAGCAGGTTACAGATGGTTGAAGACCTATCCGCGCACCACAACTTAATCTCCAATCTCTTCAGGAAGCCCCACACTCCGGAGAGTGGGCCAGGTATCGCCTGGGTGATGAGCAGGTAGAGTTTTACCGGGAGAATGGCTACCTCGCGGGAATCAAGTTGCTTGATGATGAACAAATAGATGCGCTGCGCAAAGAGCTAACGGACTTAGTCGATCCGGGCCACCCGGGCAATGAATTGTTTTATGAGTTCAATTCCAATGAGTCGGCTGATCCCGAAAAGATTCTCTTTCACGCGTTAGGCGCCTGGCGCATCACACCGGGCTTTCATGACCTTTTGTGGAACCCCGCCTTTTGCGTTCCGGCTTCGCAACTACTCGATGGGCCAGTCCGTTTTTGGCATGACCAGCTCTTTTATAAGCCCGCGCATCACGGTGGAGTCGTCATCTGGCATCAGGATTATTCTTATTGGACCAGAACCCAGCCAATGGCCCACCTGTCATGCTGGATCGGTTTGGACGACTCAACTGTTGCCAACGGTTGTGTGCATTACGTGCCCGGGAGTCATCGTTGGAAGTTACTGCCACGCGAGGACTTTGCCAACGACATGGACACGATCCAGGGCACACTCACCGAAGAGCAGAAGCGTGAGTTCAAGCCTAAAGCGATCGAGTTAAAGAAAGGAGAGTGCTCGTTTCATCACCCTTTGATGGTCCATGGCTCCTTTGAGAATCGCACTGATCGGCCACGGCGGGCCGCTGTGATCAACGTCGTGCGCGATGGAGTGTTTTCCGTTTCGGATCGGCCATTGTTGGAAGGTGTGCCGCCAACTCCGATGGGGGAGAAGCTCGGTGGGCAGTTCTTCCCGCTGCTGTTTAATCCCCAAGAAGGAAATAACAGTTGACGCCGGTGGCGGTGCCACTGGGCATTTGTGAGCTATGGTTCGTGTCCGTTCGTGTTATTTCGTGGATTGTTCTTCATCTGTCAGGCAAAGAAGCGATCCACGAATAACACGAATCAAAACGAAGAGAGAAAACTCACCAATAAAAGTATTTGGTTTTGACGTGCGATAGAAGAATGCACTGATAATCCCCAGCTTGAACTTGACCTTCGGCGAACAGTAATGACTACCAATCTACGCATGTGGCACGTCGGCAACTGGTGCATTCACATTGGTCAGAAGTACGTGGAGTCGCCTTTTGAAGCACCGAGCAAAGACGTTGAGTTACTCAACTACGCGCAACCTTTTGTTGATGCCCTTCGTGAGATCCCGTCGGCTGAAGTCATATCGCAACCGTCCTGGGAGCTTTATCATTTGTCACCCGAAGCGTTTGACGAAAGCCTCCAGTGGGCCACCACCATAATTTTCGCCGATGTCGAAACAAAGTGTTTGATGCTGCACCCTGATTTCTTCCAGCGCGCAAAATGGAGTGATGAGCCGATGGTCTTCCCCGACCGCTTTGATCTTTTGCGTCAGTGGATAATTGACGGAGGTCATTTCCATATGAACGGCGGTTGGCTCAGCTTTTCCGGCGAGCTGGGAAAGGGTGGCTGGGGCCGCTCACGTTTTCACGATGTCCTGCCAGTCGAATGCCTGCCGCATGATGATCTGGTCGAATCCACAGCGGGATACAAGCTTCGCTCCGCTAATCCTGAGCATTCCGCTTCCATAGGACTGGATTGGTCCACCGTGCCGCCACTCCTCGGCTTCAATGAGACTCAAGCGCGGCCCGATTGCGAAAGCATTGTTGAAATTGAAAACCAGGGTAAATGGTATCCACTCTTAGCTGAACGCAAACTCGGCGGGGGCCGGGTAACTTGCTGGATGACGGGCGCGAGTCCGCACTGGGGCATCAACTTTATGAAGTGGCATTCATACAAACAATTCTGGTCGCAGGTCTTTAATGGTTCTTAGCTTTCGTGATCTTAGTGCAGCTGCGTGCTCTTTGCTTCAAAGGGGCTATGTCATTTACCCCAGGGTTGCCGGCTTGGGCTACCCTGGGTAAAAGCACGATTTGTTTCTACAACCGCAACGCGGTTGCGCCTGCGGACATAATGGCATGAAGGACACAACCGCGTTGCGGTTGAAAGATTCATTCGTTACGAATACCCAGGGTAGCCGAAGCGGCAACCCTGGGCTGAATGACATAGCCCCTCTGGGGCAAAGAAACGCAGCCGAGTTTTATCCACCCGCGCTGCCGCGCTGGGTTCTGTAATTGGTTAGCGAAACTACACAGTACCGAGAGACTTCTCAATGACCTTCAATTCAGTCGATTGGATCATACTGGTTATTTACCTGGTTTTGACCATGGGCGTCGGCTTTTGGATGAAGCGCTACGTGGAAGACCTGAGTGGATATCTCGTCGCTGGTCGCCGGATCAAGGTCTTCCTCGGTGTCGCCACTTTCGCGGCCACCGAAATCGGGACCATTACCTTCATGTATTTTGGCGAGTTGGGTTATGTCTCGGGTTTCTCATGTTTTGTGATTGGGTTGCTGTCCATGGTTGCTTACATGTTTGTGGGCAAGACTGGTTTCATCATCGTGGCGCTGCGCCGACATCAGGTCATGACCATTCCCGAGTTTTACGAACTTCGGTACAGCCGCCGCGTTCGTTTGATTGGGGGCACCATTCTCTTCCTTGGTGGTGTGCTCAACATGGGAATCTTCCTGAAGTTTGACGGAATATTTCTCTCCGAAGTCATTGGTTTCGGACCTCAGGCGGTGGCCCTCATCATGGTGGTAATGGTGCTGATTGTCATTGGCTATACGATCCTCGGAGGAATGTTTTCCGTGGCCGTTACGGACTTTATGCAGTTTGTCGTCCTCTCGCTCGGTATGCTCGTGGCAACGATAGCTGTCTTAGTGAACGTCGATTTGACGAGTATGTCCACAGTCGTAACGGAACAATATGGGGAAGCGGGGGTTAACCCACTGGTTAACCAACGATTCGGCTGGATGTTCATTGTCTGGATTCTGATTAGCAGTGTTGCGGCGGGCGCGCTCTGGCAACCCGGCACGTCAAAGGCACTCGCATCCGAGAGTCCTCAGGCAGCGAGGAAAGTTTTCTTTTATACCAGTCTGACGTTTGCGGGGCGGGCAATGGTTCCAATGTTTTGGGGAGTGGCCGCGCTTGCATATCTGGGGCCTGGCCAATCACCGACCGCGGCAATGCCAAAACTCCTTGGGACCATCACCCCACATGGATTTCTTGGACTGCTAGTAGCGGGAATGCTGGCAGCCTCGATGTCCACCTACAGCGCCTATTTATTGGCGTGGAGTTCGGTCGCCACTCGAGACGTGATTGCGTGTCTGCGGCCAACGAACTTCGGGCAGCGCACCACGATGTGGCTGACGAGGGTCTTCGCGGCATTAATCGGAACGTTCCTTTTAGTTTTCGGACTCTGGTACCAAATTCCCGATACGGCCTTTCAGTACCTCTACATTACCGGCGCCATGTACACCGCCGGTGCTCTCGGATGCGTGGCGGCGGGCATTTATTGGAGAAAAGCAAATACGGTTGGAGCTTACTGCTCACTGATTATGGGGGCCCTGGCGCCCGCGGGATTTCTAATTCTTGAAAAATCGCGCGGCTCACTGCCGACCTGGCTGGAATTCATAACGGATGTAAACGTATCCGGCGTGCTCAGTTTTGTACTCGCCTTTGCGGGGATGGTTATCGGTTCGCTCCTTACACAAAAAACCTGTCCACCCGTTAAACTTCGTCGGGAGCAGACCACATGACTACCGGCTCACTTATCTGGTTAATTATCTTCGCCATCTCAGTGGCGGTGTTCTTTACCGTGGCGGCCATAGTTAGCGTTAAGGGCTTTAGTGACCTGCGAGATCTTCTTCGGCGTCCGGACAAAGGAGACGGCGACTGACCGTTACCCTTACCTGGCCAACGCAAGCCGTCAACGCTGGCTTTGCACCAAGGTCTTTAAAGTCCAGTCCGCGATAGCGGACTGAAACCACTTTTTGTGCAAAATCGTCGACGCTGTAAGCTCGTCCGTTGGAACCTACTTCGTTTCGTCCCGGTCCGACTTGCATAAGGTTTAACCTTTCACAACCAGCTTCTCCTGCGGCAGCATTGCCGGCGCGCCTTTGTGTTGCCAGCAGCGGGCTGGTGAATGCACACGACGCGAGCAGGGCGTGCCTTTCTTGGTTCGTGCACCGCAGAGATAGACCTCCTCTTCAACGGCCGTAGGGATGTTGCCGCGATTCGATTCCGAGGTGGTCGATTGCTTTAGCGGGCCGGGGTCTTCAGGGCTGGTGAGGGGTGAATCGGCCCGGCGAATAATGGTAAGCGGAGGCGGCTTGGCGCGACCGGCACGTCCGACGACGAAACCCGCGCCGGCTAAGGTGACTGCTGCCAACAGCCACGGCCCGAAACGCTGTCTCCTGAGACGGCGCGCGCAAGCGTTACAGAATTTCCGGCTGGTCCAGATGTGCCATCGCAAACGCAGCAGCTTCGTCCCACACTCTGCGCAGAAGTTTGGCTTGTACATCGTTGAGACACCAGGAAGCGCACTTGTAAACCGGTTCTGATGCAGTTGATTCAGGTACCCAATTACAGAACCCGGCGCGGTAGCGCGGGATGCTTTAGGCTACTCAACACAAACGAATGTTTCTAACGCTCGCCGCCTCCAACATCCCGCGCTACCGCGCTGGGTTCTGTAATAGCTAAACTGCATCAGCACCTGTAACCAAACTGTTAGTTTCCTTAGTTGCTTTACCTTATTTAGCCTGGCGAGAATTCTTATATTGACGCGAAGCAACGCAAAGCATGCCGCCTGCGTCCGAAAATGGCTAGCAGATTCCCCAGTTGGCCTGTACCGCCCAATTGCAAAAAGTCTTGCTTCCCGGGATACTCATAAACTTTCAAGATTCGGTTCGAAACGATGAACTCATACATTTTCAGGGACGCCATTTTTCAGAATTTTCGGAAACGCATTGCGTATTTCGGTCTCGTCCTTTTACTGATTGGCGGCTCATTGCCGGCGACCGCGCAGGATCCGGACGAAACTATTCGAACCGACACAGCCCTAGTGCAGTTGAACATCGGCGTGGTTGACCCGCGTGGCCAGGCGGTAACTTCGCTTTCGCGAAACGATTTCACTGTTTACGAGGATGGCGTCAAGCAACCCATCAGTTATTTCGAGCCGACGACCGCGCCGTTTAGTCTGGTCCTGCTCCTGGATATGTCTGGTTCCACGATTAACTTTCGTCCGCAGTTGAAGCAGGCCGCCTGGCGTTTCCTCGACGCCCTCGCGCCTGAGGATCGCGTGGCGGTTATTCAATTTAACGCGAAGGTAAAAACACTGGCGGGTTTCTCAACGAAGCGGAAAGACACAGCCTACGCGATCGAAATTGCAGAGGGCGCCGGTGAGACACAGTTTTACGAAGCATTGAAAATCGCTTTGAGTGCATTGAACAAAGAAGACGGAAGAGAACGAAGGCGACGCAAAGCAATTGTAGCCTTGACTGATGGACTCGATACCAACCTGCGTAATGCCGATCGCGCATCTGCATCAAAGGCGCAAACTGATGCTGAAGCTGTGGCCGCAATCGATCCCAGGGCGAGCAGCGCGCTTAATCAAATCCTGACTGAAGCTGACAGGCAGGGCGTGACTATCTATCCCTTAGCCCTCCCGTCGGGTGACCCGAAGCGTTTGCCTTTGCCCGATCCGGTGATCACCGGGATCTATAGCGCTGCCCGCACGCGCCTGCAAAGTCTGGCTGAACGCACCGGTGGCCGGCTTAATGACATTCAACGGCTCGATCAGATGGCGCGTTTATACGTGGAGGTTGCTGCAGACTTGCGGTCGTTGTACACACTTGGCTATCAACCTCAGAGCGGCAGGGCGCGTGACGGTAAGTGGCGCGAGATACGTGTTGAAGTCGCCCAACCCTCGCTGATTGCCCGCACCAGGCCGGGATATTTCGCTCGCTAAGGCGGTGTTCGAAATACTTCAGTTTGTCGGGTGCGGTGACTGAGAGCTCGCCAGTGGCAATGAGGTCGGTACCACCTCGCGGTAGCGGTGGGTGCGTTTTACTATTCACCATTTACCATTTACTATTTACCAAAAAGGGCACCCGTAGCTCAGTTGGATAGAGTACCTGACTACGAATCAGGGGGTCGCATGTTCGAATCATGCCGGGTGCACCAATAGCTTTCATCAAATAGGGTATCCGAATCGGATGCCCTTTTTCATCGCAATAGGTCCCAGGTCAACCGGGACAAGCCCGACCATTAGCGAGGCTCTGTCCGTCGCAATCACGCCCTTCCTAACGGTCGGGCTACTGCCCCGGTTTTTGGTGCACGCTATAACCCACGGATGAAGACTTTAATAGTCAGTCATGATGAAGTTGCAGAGCTTCTTCCGATGGGAGATTGCATCGCTGTCATGCGCGACGCCCTCATCGCGCTCGCTGTCGGAAAGGCCCACCAGCCACTGAGAACAATCATTCGGCCACCCGGCGCTGCCGGTGTTATGGGACTGATGCCGTCGTACATCTCTGGCGACCGCTCCGCCTTCGGTTTGAAAGCAATTTGCGTCATGCCGGGGAATCCAGCTAAGGGGTTGGACACGCATCAGGGCGGTGTACTGCTTTTTAGTGCTGATACCGGAGAGCTGAAGGCGATTATGAACGCCTCAGCAATCACGTCTGTTCGCACAGCCGCGGTCTCGGCGGTGGCAACAGATCTACTGGCGCGAGAGGATGCTGGCAATCTAGCAATCATCGGTAGCGGCGTGCAGGCCCGTTCGCACTTGGCGGCAATGTCTGCGGTTAGGTCGCTCAGGCGTTGTCGAATTGCCAGCCGGAAAACTGAACACGCAAAAAGATTCGTGGACGAGATGAGCCGAGAACTCTCATTCCCGCTCGAACCGGTTGCGAGCGTCGAAGAGGCTGTATCCGGCGCGGACCTGATTGTGACGGCGACATCTGCTGTCGAACCGATTGTGCGGCGCGAATGGATCTCGCCGGGTGCTCACTTAAATATCGTTGGAGCGTGCACTCCACACGCGCGTGAGGTGGACGGCGCGACGATGGCAGCGTCCAGCTTGTTTGTAGACCGTCGCGAGTCAACTCTTAACGAAGCCGGCGACTATCTCCTCGCATTGCGTGAAGGCGCCATCCGTCCCGAACATATTGTTGCCGAAATCGGGGAGCTGCTGATTGGAGAAAGACCGGGTCGAACTTCAGCGGAAGAGATTACATTGTTTAAGTCTCTGGGGATTGGAATCGAGGATCTTGCGGCCGCGGAATACTTGTACCGAAGGGCTAAAGAAGTGAATACGGGCACATGGGTTGAGTTCTAAAAAATTGTAGGGGCGTCCCTCCGTGGGCGCCCCCCGGTCGCGGGCGAGCCACGAGCGAATGATTAAGTCCCGGTTCCCATGTAACGTAAGAGGGGTGCCCACGGAGTGGCACCCCTTCAATTCGCACCACGAATAACTTTTAATATGCTGCCTTCCCTTGCTGACATTCACGACGCTCGACGAACCATTGAAGGCAAGGTGATCCGCACGCCACTCGTGCGCCTCAACGTCCGCGAGACGCCCGCTGAGATTTATCTGAAGCTCGAAAACCTGCAACCGATAGGCTCGTTCAAGATCCGTGGCGCGACCAACGCCATGGCCCATATACCGCCGGAGGTATTAACTCGTGGAGTCCTCACTGCGTCAGCCGGAAACATGGCCCAGGGCGTCGGCTGGTGCGCGCGCGAGCTTGGTATTCCATGCACAGTGGTCGCGCCTGAAACTGCGCCGGAGACCAAAATTAAGGCCATCGAACGGCTCGGAGGCCGGGTTATTAAGGTGCCGTTCGAAGAGTGGTGGAAATCTTTTGAGACGCGTTCATTTCCCGGAGTCGAGGCGACGTTCATTCACGCGTTCGACGATCTGAATGTGATGGCCGGCAACGGCACCATCGCGCTCGAGATCATGGAAGACCTGCCGGAGGTTGACGCGGTCGTCGTTCCCTGGGGCGGTGGCGGACTTACATGTGGGATTGCGGCTGGAATGCGTGGACTGAATTCCAGTTGCCGAATCTATGCAGCAGAGGTAGCGACAGCTGCTCCACTTTCTGTCTCGTTGGCAGCCGGAGCGCCCCAGACGGTGGACTACAAACCGTCTTTCGTCGATGGCATCGGGGCCAAAATGGTTTTTCCGAAAATGCTCGAGCGTGCGCAGCAGTTGATCGACGGTGTGCTCGTCGCTGAACTTGACGAGGTTGCGTCTGCGTTACGATTACTGGCTGAACGTAATCGTGTGATTGCGGAAGGTGCAGGAGCTTGCGCACTTGCGTGTGCGTTAGCAGGCAAAGCAGGCACGGGTAAAATTGTTTGTATCGTCTCGGGCGGGAATATCGACTTCACGAAGCTCTGCGAAATACTTACACCAATGTCCGACGGGCTTTAGGAACCTATGATCAAGTTCATCATGAGTTGGAATTGCTTTAGCCCGCGGAGCGGGGCGATAGCGTAAAGCCTGGGGTGAAGCGCAGCGAAACCCGAGGAGCCAGTGTCGAAAATAAAAAAAGCCCGCGGAGCGGCCGACAGTCGAATCATCACGATTGCAGTTTGTGAATCAGCCGCCATCGGCCGCTCCGCGGGCTCCGCGAGGGTTTTGTGTAAACGATCCTGGGGTTTCGCTGCGCTTCACCCAAGGCTTTATGCCAACGTCCGCTACGCGGACTTAATTCAAAATAAAACAACAAACTTTTCACAGCGTATGGTCAACGGCGGTTGCCGGCCCGCTGGTGCTGAAGCAAATTCCACTCTCCGGATCCACGTAGTAGAACTTCCGGCCCGTTGCGCCCAGGCCCGTTGACTGCTCCGGGTTGGCGTTAACTTTAAACGTCGCCGCATTACCCTCCGACTTGGGAATCAAGGTAATTACAAATATATAGCCGCGCTCATGAGGCTGATCATAGTTGAATCGCTTATCCAAATATCCTTCTTCGAACAACTCTTTAAACGTCCCGTAGTTTCCCTTGTGATCGATTACAAACTTGGCTTGTGCGATTCTAATCGCGCCCAGAGTGGTGACTGCGGCTGCTTCATTAGCTTTACGCACGCTGCTTTTGAAAAGCGGGATGGCGACCCCAGCCATGATTCCAATAATCGCGATCACGATAAGCAGCTCGATCAGCGTAAAGCCATTGATACGTGATGGCCCAATGTGAGCTTTGGCGGGTGTCGCCGTCCTGTTTTTGATGATCGCATTTCGCATCCTGGCTATTGACCTCCAGATTAATCCACGAGTGAGCAGTTGTTAGGTTCCACTAAGTTGAGAGTTCAAGGAATCGTCCGACTTTAAAAGACAGGTGGCCGAGGGATTAGTCGCTGGGATCGAATAGCATAACCAAGAGCAGTCCTGAAGCGGACGGCTGAACCATTAGCGGGCCTCGAGTTTAACGAGTCGTGTTGTTTCAGCTGTCAGCCTCACGGACTGCGCCGTGCGTTCGCACTAACCGGATACTTTGATAATCTCGGGTGACTCCATTTTTGCCAATACACATATATGACCACGCAATCAATTCCGTTCCTGAAGCAGGACTTTTCGGGACCGCAAGCTCCTCGTGAAACACGTGCGGCACTTGTCATCGCCCATCCAGGTCATGAACTCTGCTTGCTAGGCTGGCTGACGGAAGCGCGACCACACGTTTTCATACTCACTGATGGATCCGCGTCAGGTCGTGAACCAAAACTCGCATCAACGACAGAACTGCTTGCGCGTCTAAATGCTCCTGCGGGACAAATCTTTGGACACATGACCGATGCGGAAGTGTATCGTGCAATCCTGAACGCTGACGTACGCATTTTTTGCGAGCTCGCCGCAGAACTAGCCGACGTTTTTATTCAGCAGCGCTTCGCCTACGTGGTGTGCGAGGCAGTTGAGGGTTATAACCCCACCCATGATCTCTGCAGGTTCATAACTGAAGCGGCACTCGCTCGAGCCAATCGAGTCAGCGAACATCAAACAGTAGGTTATGAAGTTAACCTCATTCGGCGATCGTCATCCAGCGACGATATGCCCAGGGAAGATTCGATCTGGCTGCGACTTGACGACCGAATGCTTGGCGAAAAGATACAAACGATGCGGGCCCATCCACATTTAAAAGATGAGGTCAGCGCCGGGATTGACGGCATGCAGATTCCAGCTTTCCAGAAATTCCCCGAACTCGCAGCGGAGCTACAGCGCCGCGTTGAAGAGATGGGACCAGAAGCCTTCCGTATTGAGCATTTGCGACGGATGAGAGGCGCTTCCGAAATGGCTGACGCCCCTTTTTATGAAAGATACGGTGAAATACTCGTCAGCTCGGGGCGATATGCGCAGGCGATTCGCTATGGTAAACATGTCCGACCAATTATTGACGCACTAGGGCAATTTGCCGAAACGGCTGCACGCTCTAATACTAATTCGGCTTAAGTTCACCAATCGCCGTCGGAGTAGTACGACTTAGATATTGCCTCGACGCTGTCGCGAATTCGTCTCAGTTCATCACGGGTCAAACGCTCCTGCCAAATTCTCGTCGTAGCTTTGCTATCGCGTTTTACTGTCCATATTTCTTTCGGCGAACCCTCCGGAGGATTTCCTGCCTTGGTATATTCCTGAATCGTTCGTCCAACACTATCGTCCCAGGTAAGGTTTAACTGCTGGTAGACCTTCCGAAATCGGCCGCTGGGATCTGCGGCTAGCTCTTCGTGCTTGAGAAACAGCCAGGAGGGATTCTCTTCCTTAAATTTCAGCGCGACCGAATAGTACATATTCCATAACAGAGTGGCCTGGCTAATGACATCCTGTGGTTGCCGGCACTGTTCCTCTATCTCTGCCGCGAACGGCCCTAGATAATCCCTCATCAGTAAGGGTTGATCCCGCCAACGACGGAAGTCCACTCTCCAACCCAGACGCTTCATGCTGCTGACAACTCCAGCCGGATGCCGGATGGTGATAACCACACGCACATTGAAACGACGTGCCAGCCACGGTGCGGCAAAAAATATTCGCGGGTCTTTTAACAAGGGCGCCGTATGCCTGGCGCGGGCGCGGAGACTGCGAACATATTGCGAGGTGAAGTACGCCGTTCTCTCAATTTTGTTTGGTTGCCTATATATCTCTGAGAGGCGATTGAGCACCGGATACTTCATGCGCACAACATCAGCGACAATCGGGTAGCAATCCGCCTCGTTATCACTACAAATGTAGAAGGAATCATTTGGCAATTTGGCTGGCCACCTCTCCGGAAATCGGTGGAAGCAGAAAGGCTCGTGGATGTAATTTAATTCGCCGGACAGGCAGAGCATTCTACCCACCCAGGTGGTGCCGGTGCGGCCTAAGCCTGTGACAAGAACGGGAGTTATCACGGTGTCAACTAATGTAATTCGTTTCCCGGCGAAGGGATGAAGCGTCGTTCCAATTTCATCAGTATGCCGCCCTTTGGACGCAAGGAAAGAAGCGGCTGCGGCTTAACCGGCCGGTTTGTGAGGAGACGCATACGCCACCTGGAAGCGATCGTAGTAATCAACAGCACTCCTTCGAGTAGCGCAAGCGCTTCACCTATGCAACGACGGTGTCCTCCTCCGAAAGGAAAGTATGAGAATTGCGGACGGCTGTTTCGGGCTTCGGTGGTCCAGCGTTCGGGGTCAAAGTGATCGGGACATGGGAAGTAACCCGCGTTGCGATGCATCGCATACTGCGAGACCAGCAAGAGGGAACTGGCAGGAAGAATATAACCGCCAACCTCAAAGTCCTTGAGCGCGAGACGCGCGACCATCCAGGCTGGAGGATATAAACGCATGGCCTCAAGTAAAACCATCTCGGCGTAAGGCAGCCGCCCCAGGTCGTCCAGTGTCGGAAGCCGCCCGCCAAGTACGTGATCGATTTCCAGGTGAAGTTTTGCCTCTGCATCCGGATTTTGACTAAGCAAGAACCAGGTCCAGGTGAGGGCGTTGGCGGTCGTTTCATGACCGGCCTGGAACAGAGTCATAAGTTCATCACGGACTTGCTGATCTGACATCCCGCCTTCGTCGTCGCGCGCTGAAAGTAGCATCGAAACGAGATCGCCCGAGTCCTTATCGCGCTGCTTGCGGTCGTCAAGCAGGCGATAGATTGCGGCATCAAGATTCTGGCGCGCTTGCTGGAAACGTTGCGGAGGCTGGATAAACGGCATCTTTTGCAGCAACGTCACCAGAGAGTTTCTTCGCCCGCTGATAAGACTTAGCCGTTCCAGCGAAGCCGTTAACTCGAGAGTGATTGAATCAGCAGCGGCTTCTTCCACATCGGTGCTGAAGAGTAGGCGCCCTATGATGGATAGGGTCAAGCGACGCATGTCGAAATGCAGGTCACGCGACTCGCCATGTTGCCAGCGTGAAGTAAATTCGTTGCCAGACGATGCGATCAACTCCGCATGGCGGGCGACGCTGTGGCGGTGAAAGGCCGGCTGCATCAGTCGCCTCTGACGCCTGTGGTAGTTGCCGTCGCTGGTCAACAAGCCTTCCCCGAGTAAACGCTTTGCTCGTTGGAGGGCAGGCCCTTTACGAAAGTTCTCTGCCGGCATCAGAAAAAAGTCACGAATATAATCCGGATGGTTTAGTAGAAAGACCTGATGCGGTGCGATGCGAAAGCTTGAGATGTCTCCATAACGTTGGGACAGTCGAGTCAGAAAGCCGAGAGGATCTCGGCGGAAGGCAAGTGCCTGAAGCCCGGGAAGGCCACCCGGCCCAGGCGGACTGTCACTCTGTCGTTTCATGACGAAAATCCAACAGACTGCGAAACAGATTCGGAAGTTGTTAAGTCTAACTTGTAATTGGTGAAAGTCACCAAGGCGTTCTCAGTTGATTTGATGGAGACCTAATTGACGGTATGTGAATTTCAATCTATTTCGCGCGTGAGTGCGTGGTTTCGAGCTTAGGGATGCGGACGGCTATGTCTTATTCTTAGGCCGTTCTCAAAACACAACCACAGGAAGCTGAGGACAGTGACTTTAGAAATGGAGAAGAAGAAAGTTTTGATCGTCTGTACGGGCAATGTGGCGCGCAGCCAGATGGCCGAAGGATTTCTGCGACATGAAGCCGGCGATCGGTTTGAGGTGTTTAGTGCAGGACTCAATCCGAGCTATGTGAGGCCGGGAGTGATCCAGGTGATGCGCGAAGTGGGCATCGACATTTCACATCATCGATCAAAGTCGGTGGATGAGTTTATTGGTGAGGAGATCGACTACGTAATTACTGTTTGCGACCACGCGAACCAACACTGTCCGAACCTTCCGGCCAGGATCAAACGAATCCACTGGAGCGTTGAAGATCCGGTAGCGCCCGCCGGCGATGAGGCGGCTCAACTCGCTGCGTTCCGACGAGTGCGTGATGACATTCGACGACGACTGCAGGACTTCGCCTCAACCACGCGTCCCGTTTAGATCGGGCACTTGTGCCCGCCGCGCGCGGACAAGTCCGCACTCTAAACGGACGACTGAGGAAAACAGGGTCTGCCTGCTAATTAGCCGCCACCTCGCAAACCCTTGTCCCTCCTCTTAAAGAGTTATCAGCTTACGATTTCTGCATTTCAGCTAATGCAGCCAGGACTTCATCACTGTGGGGGGCCGGACTGACCTTCAAGAACACTTTCGCGATCTTACCCTTGGGGTCGATGATGAAGGTGTTGCGCGCTGAATACTTTTTCCCGCCGTACTCCATGGTTGAGCCATACTGCTCAGAGACTTTGGCGTCTGTATCTGAAAGAAGTTTGAAGGCCAGACCTTCCTTGGCACAGAATTCCTTGTGAGATTCAGCCGTGTCAATACTCACTCCCAGAACGACAGCGTTGGCCTTCTCATACTTCGCCAGGTCGCGTTGGAAGTTGCGCGCTTGCAGTGTGCAGCCACTGGTGAAGTCTTTCGGGTAGAAATAAAGCACCACCCACTTGCCTTTGAAATCCGAGAGGTTCGCTTCTTTGCCTTCGTTAGTTACGAGTTTGAAGCCCGGTGCCTCAGCGCCCGCCGCCGGCACCTCGGTTGAAACATTAAAGGCGTTCACGGCAACGGCGGTGAAGGCTAAGAGTGCAAATAGAAAAATGTACTTACGCATGTGTGCTCCTTAAAGTGGACAGACACTTTTGTCTGTGTGTCTTGGGTTTACGGGGAAGAGCAGAAAATACCCTAACATATATTTCATCAACGTCAGACAGGCATGGGATACTGCTGCCATTATTTTAGAGAATCAATTACAGAACCCAGCGCTGTAGCGCGGGATCCTTTAGGCTACTCAACACTCATTAAGGGGACTTTGTAATTCCTCGATACCTCCAGCATCCCGCGCTGGGTTCTGTAGTGATCAGCGCGGAATCCTTTAGGCTACTCAACACTCATTAAGGGGCCTTTGTAATTCCTCGATACTTCCAGCATCCCGCGCTACCGCGCTGGGTTCTGTAGTGATCAGCGCGGGATCCTTTAGGCTACTCAACACTCATTAAGGGGACTTTTGTAATTCCTCGATACCTTCAGGGTCCCGCGCTACCGCGCTGGGTTCTGTAGTGATCAGCGCGGGATCCTTTAGGCTACTCAAACTCATTAAGGGGCCTTTGTAATTCCTCGATACCTTCAGCATCCCGCGCTACCGCGCTGGGTTCTGTAGTGATCAGCGCGGGATCCTTTAGGCTACTCAACTCATTAAGGGGACTTTTGTAATTCCTCGATACCTCCAGCATCCCGCGCTACCGCGCTGGGTTCTGTAGTGATCAGCGCGGGAGCCTTTAGGCTGGTCAACACTCAGTTAATGTAATCCTCGACACCCCAGCATCCCGCGCTAATCCCGACCGAGTCGGGATTCTGTAAGCGGCGCGAAACTGCCTCAGTATTCAGGCAGGACACGGCCTTACTTGGCAGCTAAAGCCGCTTGCGCAGCTGCCAGTCGCGCGACGGGCACGCGGAATGGCGAACAGCTGACGTAGTTCAGTCCAATTTCGTGACAGAAAGCGATAGAACTCGGGTCGCCGCCATGCTCTCCGCAGATCCCGACTTTCAAATCTTGCTTCACACTGCGTCCGCGCTTCGTGCCTTCGCGAACCAGTTGGCCCACGCCTTCGCGATCCAGTACCTGGAAAGGATCGTCGGGAAGGATCTTGTGTTCCACGTAATTTGGTAGAAAGCGGCTTGAGTCGTCGCGGCTTAGTCCAAAAGTGGTTTGCGTCAAATCGTTTGTGCCAAACGAAAAGAAGTCAGCGTGGGCGGCAATGGAGTCAGCTGTCAAACAGGCGCGCGGCAACTCGATCATCGTGCCGACGCGATACTCGATCGTCATTCCGTGCTCACCCATTACTTGTTGGGCCACCTGGTCGATTATCTCTCGTTGTTGACGCAGCTCCTCGCTGAGCGAAACGAGGGGCACCATGATCTCCAGCTCCGGTTTCTTTTTCTCGCCCTGCACCAGACATGCAGCTTCGAAGATTGCGCGAATCTGCATTCGGGTGACTTCGGGGAAGAGCAGGCCCAAGCGACAACCCCTGAAGCCCAGCATTGGATTGGCTTCGCGTATGCGAACGACCTGTTTAAGCAACCTTCGTTTTTCGTCGATTTGATCGAGCAGGTTGTCCATGTCGCCTAAAGTGGTTGCCAATCGCACTGCCATCTTTAGTTCGCCAAGCTCGCTCATCAACTCCTCGGCATTGGGAAGAAACTCGTGCAAGGGCGGATCGAGCAAACGAATGGTCACGGGCAGTCCATACATCTCGCGGAAAATACCAACGAAGTCGCCCTTTTGTAGCGGCAGTAACTTATCAAGGGCTTTCTCCCTCGCCCCCACACCCTCGGCAAGAATCATCTCGCGCATCGCTGCCAGCCGTTGATCGCCGAAGAACATGTGTTCCGTGCGGCAGAGGCCGATGCCCTCAGCTCCAAACTGCCGGGCCACCTTGGCATCGCGTGGCGTGTCGGCATTAGCACGCACACGCAGCTTACGGAACTTATCAGCCCAGAGCATCAGCTCATGAAACTCCGGCCCCAGCGTTGGTTGCACGGTCGGGACCTTGCCGAGGAACACACGCCCAAGCGACCCATCGACAGTGATCCACTCGCCCTTGGTCACCACGGTGCCGTTTACCGTGAACTGTTGTTGGCTGTAATCGATTTCAATGTCATTGGCGCCGCTGACGCATGTCTTTCCCATGCCGCGTGCGACTACCGCCGCGTGACTCGTCATACCCCCGCGCGCTGTGACGATTGCCTGTGCGGCAACCATCCCGTGAAAATCATCGGGGCTAGTCTCATGTCGAACTAAAACGACTTGTGCGCCTTCACGCGCTAATTCTTCCGCCTCGTCAGGGCTGAAAACCACCTGGCCCTGCGCCGCGCCCGGGCTGGCGGGCAGTCCCGTCGCTAATACGGCCACTTTTGTTTTTGGATCGACCGTTGGGTGCAGCAACTGATCCAGTTGCTCGGGTGAGACTCGCTGGACCGCCGTTGCGCGATCGATCAACTTCTCCCCAACCATCTCAACCGCGACGCGCACGGCGGCAGCGCCGCTGCGTTTCCCTGTGCGCGTCTGCAGCATCCAGAGCTTGCCGCGTTCGATCGTGAACTCGCAATCCTGCATGTCGCCGTAGTGTTGTTCCAGCAAACCAGTGATTGCAGCGAATTCGTCGTAAACCTTCGGCAGCTCCCTCTTGAGTTGGCTGATGGGATTCGGAGTGCGGGTGCCCGCGACGACATCTTCCCCCTGGGCATTTAGCAGATATTCACCATAAAGCTCTTTCTTGCCTGTAGAAGGATTCCGTGTAAACGCGACGCCGGTGCCGCTGCCTTCGCCCATGTTTCCAAACACCATCGCCTGCACGTTAACCGCGGTGCCGAGCGAGTCGGGAATACGATTCACGCGGCGATAGTCGATCGCGCGACGGCCCATCCACGAATTGAACACGGCGGCGATGGCAACGCGGAGCTGTTCGTACGGATCTTCGGGTATCGGATGTTGCTCAGCGCCGATGATCTGCTTTTCCGCGGCAATGATTTCACGCAGGTGGTTGGGTTCCAGATCGGTATCGCGACCGCCCGACGTTTGGGCCTTGAAACGATCCATAACCCGCTCAAACTTCTCATGGGCCACACCCATTACGATTTCACCGAACAACGATGCGAAGCGGCGATAGGCGTCGAGCGCAAAACGCAGGTCGCCGGTTTGCTTGGCCAGGCCTTGAACAGTTTCTTCGTTGAGACCGAGATTCAGAACGGTATCCATCATTCCGGGCATCGAAAATGCTGCCCCCGAACGAACGGAAACCAGGAGCGGGTTCTGTGGGTCGCCAAATTTCTTGCCGACCTTCTCTTCAATTCTCTGCAGGCCTTCCTTGACCTGGTCCCACATTCCATCAGGAAAATTCTTGTCGTTGTCGAAAAAGGCGTTGCAGGCTTCGGTGGTAACAATGAGTCCTGGGGGCACGGGCAGGCCCGCGCGCGTCATCTCACAAAGACCAGCGCCCTTGCCGCCGAAGAGAGACTTGTTCTGCCCATCGCCCTCTTCAAAAACGTAAACCCATTTGTTAGTGGTTTCCTGGGGGACTTCTTTAGGTTCTTCGATCGCAGTGCTCATAGTGTGGGGACTCTCTTCATTGAAAACTCTGACCGGGTCGGGACTGCCCATTGCTGGGCGAAGGCTGGTCTAAGACTGCTTATTTCGGGCCGGGCCTGATTATCGCACTTTTAGCGCGCTGGGAAAAACCTGGATATCGTGGAGGCCTCTCCCTGGAGTGCGCCGCCACGCCACCCCAGCGCGGCTGCCGCGCCGGGGACCCCGGTTGTCGGCGCTTTGGCCAGTCTTGGCAAAGCGCGACTGAGTTCGCTTCAAAACGGCGCCAGGCCGCCGCGGGCCAAAGCGCCGACAAGGCGGCGCACTCCAAGGAGAGGCCTGTAAGGTGTGCCCACACAAAGCTGCCCACTCCTCAATTCACGCTGCCCATCAGCTTCTTAACTTTCGGAGTCAGGAGGGCAAGCAACCCGGCTGAGATCAACAGGCCCACCGCAATCGCCCCATAAAGTTTCACGAGGGTTCCAGCCTGCGGCACGTAGAAACCGGACAGATAACCAGCGAGCTTGCTGCCAAACGCCGCCGCGAGGAACCACACACCCATCATGATTCCCACCAGCTTAATCGGAGCGAGCTTGGTCACCGTGCTCAGGCCCACCGGACTCAAACACATCTCACCAATCACTTCGAGGAAGTAAAGTCCAACCAACCACAGTGGACTGATCTTCCCGTAAGCCGTCATCGCCGCGGCCGGAACCAGTAACACGTAAGCCAGCCCGATAAACAACAGGCCGAGGGTAAACTTCACCGGACTCGACGGCTGGCGCTTTCCGAGTTTGACCCATAGCACCGTAAAAATGGGCGCCAGCATGATTACGAAAAGCGGTGTGCACGACTGAAGGTAACTCGATGGAAACCCCATGCCGAAGATTTCAGTGCGCACAAGGTCCTTGGCGAAGAGATTCAGACTAGCGCCCTTTTGTTCGTATGCGGCCCAGAAAAGGATCGTGAAGAGAAAGAAGATGAAGATGGCGCCGATGCGTTTCCAATCGGCGGGGGTTAGAGATGTTTTAGTGTCGCCGGTTGTTGTTTCTGTAGCGGTCTTGCTTCGCGACTTGCGACTGGCACGCTCGAGAATTTTCCGGTTCAGGGCGAAGATGACCAGACCCAAACACATGCCTACGCCGGCAGCGCCGAATCCCCAGTGCCAGCTGGTGGTGACATTAAAGCCCATTGAGGCGAGGAAGCGTTTGAAACTTTCACCCTGGGCCATGTAACCGCAAACGAGCGGCGCGAGCACGGCGCCCATGTTGATACCCATGTAAAAGAGTGAGAAGCCACTGTCGCGTCGCGGATCGTCTTCGCTGTAAAGATTACCGACCATGGCGCTGATGTTTGGCTTGAGTAGCCCGGTGCCGAGGGCGATAAGGACCATGCCGAGGTAGAAGAAGGTCATCGAAGGGAAGACCATCGAGAAGTGACCACAGGCGATGATTATTCCGCCCACAAACACTGCCAGTCTTGCCCCCAGGAACCGATCCGCGATTAAGCCACCAGGAAGCGCGGTTAGGTAAACCGACATCGTGTAGGTGCCATAGATTGACGCGGCGTGTTTAGTATCAAAGCCCAGCCCGCCCTGCGCAGTTGGCGCAACCATGTAGAGCACGAGGATGGCGCGCATTCCGTAATAGCTGAAGCGCTCCCAAAGCTCGGTGAAAAATAATGGGCCGAGTCCGCGCGGGTGTCCGCCGAATCCGGATGCGTCTGTAGCAACAGGTGTAGGATCGGGTGTCGTTTCCATGAATCCGGCGCCGCTCCGTCTATTTGGATTGAGAAAGTTTACTCGCGAAGATGAAGGCTTTTAACCCGAATCACGGCTGGTGTAAAGAAGTCTATTACAGAACCAGGGGGGTTATCGTGCGGAAGGTAGCAATGAGAACCCTTCAGGCATTGGAAGGACGAGACCAAAGTTAGAGGTTGGGAAGGAGGGCATGCCCCCGCACCAGCGCAGCGTTTTCAACCTTGGCCTTCCTCAACATGTATTAAGAGTCAGGCCCGCGACCTTATTGGGACCGATATGACGCTACGCTGGGCGGGGGCATGCCCTCCTTTCCAACCTCTAACTTTGATACGTCGCTCTAAACTCTCTACGTTACGCCGAGCCAGGCATCGTTCTGTAGATTGCTAATCGGCATGCTTCGATGGTAGATAAGTCAGTCCTTTTACTAAAGCACAGGAGTTTCGATGCCAGACTACAAGCGTCAGGTTCGTTGGTGGGTTTTGCTGTTTGTCACAGTCGTCTGTCTCTACTTGTGCTGGTTGATGGTCAAACCATTTGTCGGCGTCCTTGCCTGGTCCACGGTGCTGGTTATCGTTTTCTATCCAGTACATCGCCGGCTGGTTCTGCGTACCCAGCGACCGGCACTCAGCGCCCTGATCTCCTGCCTCCTCGTCATACTTACAATCCTGGTCCCCGTGGCGCTTGTAACCTTCGCCGTTGTTAACCAACTCTCAGGCGCAGTTCAGAGTCTCCAGGGAGCGACTGTTTACCTGTTGGATCCGAATTCTCCGGTGTCCGGTCGCGCGTTGCAATGGATCGGGAAATACGTAGACGTTGAACAGATTCGCTCCGGTCAATATTTGTCCGAGCAGCTCAAGGGCGTGAGCGGTGAAATTGCCGGACGCACACTGGGAATTATCGGCGGGGTAGTGGGCGCCGTTGTGCAGATGTTCTTTGTGATCTTCACCATGTATTACCTCTTTCGTGACGGCGATCGCATCTTTAATAGGGTAAGAGATGCGTTGCCATTGGAACGAGAACAGGCGGTCTCAATCATGGCAAGGGCCCGCGACGTTATCGGGGCCAGCGTTTACGGGGTGCTGGCGATCGCCGTCATTCAGGGGACGCTCGGAGGTTTAGCGTTTTGGGCATTGGGTGTTCCTTCGGCGCTCGTCTGGGGCGTGGTGATGACATTCCTCTCGATGATACCGATGCTGGGATCGTTTCTGGTTTGGATGCCGGCGGCAATTTACCTGGCGGTCACTGGTCACTACGTGAAAGCGTTGCTGCTGGTCCTGTGGGGAGGACTGGTCATCGGGATGATCGATAACTTCCTGCGTCCCAAATTGGTCGGCGGCAGGACAAAGTTGCACGAGCTATTGATTTTCTTTGCGGTGCTCGGCGGGCTTCAGGTGTTTGGCGTGCTGGGAATCGTGATGGGCCCGGTGGTGCTGGCGATTACGATGACTCTGATCGAAATCTTTCGTGCAGTGGGTAATTCCTCGAGCGCCACCTTGAGCGAAGCAGAACAACCAGGCCCCGCGGTTTAGATGGCGCGCCTGTGCGCCCGAAGAGCAACCACACCCTGCTGTTTAGATGGCGTACTTGAGCGCCCGACGTAGAGAGTTGGCCAACCGCGAGCGGACAAGTCCGCATTCTAAACGAGGGGTTCATTTGTTTCGGTGTTTCGTGTTTCGTGTATTTCTTTGATCGTGTGTTTCACTAACATCGCGCGCCTCTAATACTCATCGTGAAACTCCTACCCCACGTCCGCCAACTAACAGTTTGCGTTACGATTTTATTCCTGTCGTTCCAGGTGTTGGCCCAGAGGGATTTCACGCGTTACGTCAACCCATTCATCGGCACCGCCGGACACGGTCATACATTCCCAGGCGCTACCCTTCCTTTCGGCATGGTCCAGCTCAGCCCTGACACGAGACTGACAGGTTGGGACGGCTGCTCTGGTTATCACTACTCCGACAACATCATCTACGGTTTTAGTCACACGCATCTAAGCGGCACAGGCATTTCTGATTACGGCGACATCCTGCTAATGCCGACCGTAGGAGACGTGGTCCTCACAGCCATGAATCCCGATTCGAAAAAAGGTTACGCGTCGCGGTTCGATCACAAAAACGAAACTGCACAACCGGGTTACTACGCAGTACAGCTTGATGACGACGACATCAAGGTCGAGCTCACCGCCACGAAGCGCGTTGGACTACACCGCTACACCTTTCCAAATAAAGGCCAGGCGAACATCATTCTCGATCTGGCCCATCGCGACAAAGTGATCGCCTCCTATGTGCGGATTACTGGCGCGAACACCTTCGTGGGCTGGAGGAGATCAGAAGCCTGGGCCAAAGACCAGGTCGTTTACTTCGCTGGGGAGTTTTCGCACCCGTTCAGCGATTGGGGCATTGGAGTCGATGGCCGAAAGTGGCCAGGGATGCAGGAGGTGAACGGGCGAAACGTGCAGGCCTACTTCACGTTCGACGATGGGAATCCTGTGATGGTAAAGATCGGGATTTCTTCGGTGAGCCTCTTCGGCGCGCTTAGGAACCTGAGAGAGGAACTGCCACATTGGAATTTCGAAAGAGTTAAAGCCAATGCCGCACACGCCTGGAATGCGGAACTAACCAAAATTGAAATTACCGGCGGCGCCGAAGCCCAACTAAAGAACTTCTATACCAGTCTTTATCACGCCATGATCCATCCGAGTTTGTTCATGGACGTTGACGGCCAATACCTGGGACGCGATTTCAAGATTCACAGAGCTGAAGGCTTTGAAAATTACTCCGTCTTTTCGCTCTGGGACACTTTCCGCGCGGCACATCCGCTCTACACGATCATCGATCGCAAACGCACACAGGATTTCATCAAGACATTCTTAGCCCAATATGAGCAAGGCGGGCGTTTGCCTGTTTGGGAACTTGCTGCCAATGAAACCGACACGATGATTGGCTATCACTCGGTTTCCGTAATCGCCGATGCCGCCGCGAAAGGCATACGAGGTTTCGATCTCGAGCGAGCATTTGAGGCCATGAAGCACAGCGCCGAGCTGAAACATTTCGGTCTCGATTCCTACACACGCCAGGGTTTTATGAATCTTGAGGACGAACGAGAATCGGTTTCCAAGACGCTTGAATACGCCTACGACGACTGGTGCATTGCGCAGATGGCACTAATCGTCCGTCGCTCTGCCGACTACGCGAGTTACATTGCTCGGGCACAGTATTACAAGAACGTCTTCGACCGTAAGACAGGATTCATGCGTCCTCGGACTAACGCCGGTTGGCTCACGGCATTTGAACCGCGCGAAGTTGATTTCAATTTCACCGAGGCCAACTCCTGGCAGTACACGTTTTTTGTCCCGCAGGACATCGCCGGGCAGATCGAGCTGATGGGTGGAAAGAGAGGTTTTGCGCGCAAGCTGGATGCGCTGTTCAAGGCGGATAGTAAGACCACGGGTCGCGAACAGGCAGACATCACCGGATTGATTGGCCAGTATGCGCATGGGAACGAACCGAGCCACCACGTTGCTTATCTCTACAACTATGCAGGCCAACCGTGGAAGACGCAGTTTCGCGTGCGCCAGATCATGGATAGTTTCTACAAACCTGAGCCTGATGGCCTGATCGGAAACGAAGACTGCGGGCAGATGTCAGCATGGTATGTGTTGAGTGCTGCAGGTTTTTATCCGGTCACACCGGGTATTCCGGTTTATGCGATTGGCACGCCGCTTTTCCCCGAATTGCGATTCAATCTCGAGAATGGCAGGTCGTTTTTGATCAAAGCGCGCGGGGTTTCCGAGAAGAGATTCTATATCCAGTCGGCGCGTCTGAACGGTAAGCCTTATACAAAGTCCTATTTGCTGCATAGCGATTTAATGGCGGGCGGGGAATTGATCTTTGAGATGGGTGCGCAACCTAATCAACGTTGGGGCTCTAGTGAAACTGACATTCCACTTTCGGGGATTTATGACAATCACATCGTGCCTGTGCCGGTGATCGAGGCAGCGGGCAAAAGCTTTAAGGAGCGCCAGACGATTAGCATTGAGCCAGTGGGAAACCCGGCGAAAGTTTATTACACAACGGACGGTTCAGAACCTGGCCCACAATCCCCGGAGTTTATAAAGCCCTTCGCCATCGATCGTAACCGAACGATCAAAGCAATTGCAGTCGACAACAGGGGCGGGCGCAGTCTGGTTGCCTCGGCAAGCTATCAACGGATACCGCATTCATGGACTATCACACTAATTTCGAAATACAACTCTCAATACACAGGTGGGGGCGACCTCGCATTGATCAATGGTATTAGAGGGACGTCGAATTGGAGTGGCGGAGGTTGGCAAGGCTATTGGGGCAAAGACATGCTTGCGGTGGTGGATTTGGGAAGAGTTCAGAGCGTCTCGAAGTTAGGTGCTGGTTTTCTGCAGGACATTGGTTCGTGGATTTGGATGCCACGGCAGGTAGACTTTGAAGTGTCTAGCGATGGCCGTGAATTCCGTAGCGCCGGTTCTCTATCCACAGATGTATCCGACAAACAGCACGGCGTGGTCATTAAAGATTTTGTGAGGGAGATACAACCGCAAAACGTCCGCTACGTTCGCATCCGCGCACACAACTACGGAAAGATTCCTTCATGGCATGCAGGTCATAATGGCGATGCCTGGATATTTGCTGACGAAATTCTTGTTAGATAGAACATAGATTCCCCACCTGCTTTTCTACCAGAGTTGCTGTCGCGTGTTAGATAACCTTTCGACGCGCGGCTCTGCCGCAGCACAGTGCGGAAAGGCTCAGGCCTTTCCGGAGGCAGCCTGATCTCGGTTGCCTTCCCGAGGCTGAGCCTCGGGAAGGAGGGAAGGGAAGATGGTTGCCGGAAAGCCAGAGGCTTTCCGCACTGTGCGGCGGCAAGCGGCAAATCCAGGTCGCGCCTTGGCGACAGGGCAACCTGAAGGTTGTACTCTAAACACCTGCTCGGAACGGAGCTTTTACTGCCCTGCTGCCGCCGCCTTTGGCTTTGCCGCCCCGCGCGGCTTGTTGAAGGGCGACGTCGTCTTCCATGCCGGCATCGCATCAGCATTAGCTGCGCGGAGACCAATAATCATTCCAACCTTTGCGAGCGTTTGTGGTCCGGTCCAGTTCCAGTCCGGCTTTATGGTGTCGCTGGGTGAGTGGTAGTCAGTCTCCAGCCACTTCCTCGCGCGTGGAATCCAAATCGAAACGTCACCCTCGGGTCCACCCAGCAGCATCAGCGCGGGTACGCCCTGCTTCACAAATGCATAGTGGTCCGAACGGACGAAAGCGTTTTCTTCAGGCATGGGATCCGGGGTGACGAGATTACCCGTAGCCACCGTTACATCTTCGAAGATCTTGCCGAGATCGGAATGTTCAGCTCCAAAGCCGACCACTCGTTTAACTGGGCCATACACCTCCGTGCCGATACCATCGAAGTTGATGTCGGCAGCAACTTTGTCGAGGGGCCATGTCGGATTTTTTACCCAGTGTTCGGCGCCGAACAATCCGTATTCTTCCCCCGTGACTGCCAGAAAAATTATTGACCGCCGCGGTCGCGAAGCTGGTTTCGGATACGCCTTGGTAAATGCTTCAGCGATCGCTGCGATCGTCGCCGTGCCGAGCGCGTTATCAGCAGCGCCGGGAAAGATTTTCCCGTTCTCAATTCCGTACGCATCGTAGTGCGCCGTGAACACGACTGCTTCTTGCTTCAGTATCGGATCTGAACCTTCCATCACTGCAACTACGTTGCTGCTCGGCGCTTCGTCGAGCTTGAACCGCAACGCGAGAATCGCAGTCTTACCGAGGTCACGAGAAACCATTTCACCGGTCTTCGCTTTCGTTGAGATTTCGGCATAAGTCGTTCCAGAGCCGGCGAAGAGTTTTTCCATCGCAGCATCGCTGGTGAGCAGAATCGGTGGAATTTTAAAGTTCATTACCGGCGCCGAAGCGAGCGAGACGCGTCGTCGCGAAAGATAATTGGCAATAGTTGAATATGGTTGTGCCTGTGTTCCCGCGCCCGCATAGATCATAGCCACTGCACCTTTGCCAAGAATGTTCATGGCCCTTGTCTGCGGAGACGCTGCTCGTCGCCAGGCTGTCGCATCCACTGCGTCCGGTTGTCCGCTTAGAACGATGACCACTTTATCCTTCAAGTCGAGACCAGCCAGATCGTCACGCTTCAGATCAGGAGACACCACACCGTAACCGGCAAAGACCACACCGCCGGTTATATCCACTTTGTCGGAACTATAGGGTGGGGCAATCACATAATCAGGGCCGTGTTCGAGAGCGACGTCGCCAACCTTAATAGACGACTCAGGAAGAACTGCCGCCGACCTGAATTTTATCGGTTGGAGATAGGTGCCATTCTCTCCTGCTGGTTTTAGTCCGAGCTTGGCGAAGTAGGCTGCCAGATAATTCGCAGCTTTATCGGCGCCGGGTTGTGCTGTGCCTCGGCCTTCAAATTCTGGGGAACTCAGCGCGGTGGTTAGTTCACGGATGGTTTCAAGCTTTATGCGTTCCGACGCCTTCTTCTCGTCGGCGGTAAGGGTTGCTGTTTTCGCCGCGGCGGTTGCAGCCACGCCCTGTTGCCACGCGCGGGCCGGCAATGTCGAAAAGGCTACGCCGGAAACTGCCAGCATTAACGCCAGCACAGAGCGTTGGACTAGATACTTACCTGGAAACGATTGCATTAATTCTCTCCTAACTTATTTCGATGCAGATGCGGGTAGTGTATACGCAGTTGGCAGGGGAATGTTTAAGATAACTGATCCTGCATAAAACGGAAGCGCTATACATGTTTTTGGTATTACAGAACCCAGCGCGGTAGCGCGGGATGCTGGAGACGGCCAGCATTCAAAGGCGTAATTGTTTATGTTGAGTAGCCTGGAGGATCCCGCGCTACCGCGCTGGGACTGTAATCGAGCGCACGTTCCAACAAACCAGCAGTTTGCGCTAGAAATCCTAAAACGCAAAATAGGGAAGAAAAGCAGTTTTTCGCCCGTCTAATGATCGAACGAGGTTATCGACGGGCTTAAAAGGAGAAAGCTTGATGAACATCGCCGTTATTCCCTCAATACTAACGCTCCTGATCCTTGCTGCTTCCATCTCGTCATTATCTTGCGGCGCCGGCGACGCCAGCGCGGGCGGTTCTCAACCTGCCCTGTTTGCGCATGCGCCTGGTTCGCCCATTGCGGTTGCTGGTGGACCAAACGACGCCGTGATCGGCGATCTGAATAAGGACGGCAAACTCGATCTGGTTTTAGCCAGTGGACAATCACGCACGATTACAGTCTTCACCGGTCTTGGTGAAGGACGCTTCCGTAGTGACGCCGGAAACAAGCTGACCGTTTCAGAAAGTCCCGGAGACATGGTTTTGGGCGATGTGAATAGCGACGGGAATCTGGACCTTGCTTTCATTACTCACGACAGCTACGGGGTAACAATGCTTCTAGGCGACGGCAAGGGTTCGTTGTCGTTTGCCCCGAATTCCCCTGTGGTGATGAAGGTGGGCCAGCATCCGCACACGCACGGTTTAGGCATCGGCGATCTAAACGGAGACGGCAAACTCGATCTGGCCACCGTTAATAGTTCAGATAACGATGTGTCGGTAGCATTCGGGGATGGGCGAGGTGGATTCACGCGTGCGGCCGCGACGTTTGCAGTGGGGCCAAGTCCTTACCCAATGGCGCTCGGCGACGTAAACGGCGACGGCCATCTCGACATCGTGGCAACCGCTACAGCGACCGGTCCTTTGCGGGCCCAACAGCTGCCGTTTAGCCGCGCTTTGACGTTGCTCTTGAATGACGGGCGAGGAGGATTTCGCTCGAGTCAGGTTACATTGCGCACGGGTGAGCCCTGGTTCGTAGCAATAGGTGAGGTCAACGGCGATAACAAACGCGACCTGGTAGTCACACATCACGACATGGCGAGACTAACGGTGCTCAGCGGTGATGGTCGAGGTGCCTTTGCCGAAGTAAAAGACTCGCCGTTTGACTTTGGCCACAATGCTTTTCCCATAGCGCTCGTTGACGTGAATCACGATGGCAAGCAGGATGTGATTACCGCAGGGGGTGACGGCGTAAGCATGATGCTGGGTGATGGTCGTGGGGCTTTCAAGCGAGCGCCGTCGTCGCCATTTCTCACCGGCAAAGGTACATGGAACCTGGCAGTTGCAGATTTAAATGGAGACGGCAAGGTTGATGTGGTGGCTCCCAGTTCCGAAGGCAATGCTGTGAGCGTATTGCTGGGGCAATAGGCAGAACCGTACGAGGCTAGAGGTGACTAAGGGGGGGGTAAAGGGTAGAGGGAAAGGTAAAGTGAAAAATAGTAAGCCAGGCTCTGAGCTTGCCCCTTACCCTTGACCCTTTCCCCTGACTGCTTACTAAATCTTTTCGCTGCTGGACCTGATTACTCCGAAAGCAATCTTGCAATCAAGAATGCAGCGCCGGCTGCCGCACTCCCAATAAACGCTGTTTGCAAGGCGCTACGCACCGGCCGCATTCCTGTGAACCGACCTTTCACGAAACCAAAGATCAGCAGCGCCAGCAGTGTGACCACGATTGAAAACATCAATGCTGTGGTGACATTGCTATAGGCCATGTACGGAGCGAGCGGTATAAAGCCTCCCACAGCGTACGCGCCACCTATAGTCACGGCACTGGTCATGGCCCGCTTGGGATCGGGCTTTTCTAAACCCAACTCAAAGCGCATCATGAAATCAACCCACTTCTTCGGCTGCCGTCGGAGCGCTTCGACGATCGGCTTGGTTTGTTCTTTAGTTAAACCATACTCTTCAAACACCTCTGCCACCTCGCGCATTTCTTCGTGAGGTATCTCGATAACCTCGCGCTTCTCGCGTTCGCGTTCTTTGGCGTAGTGTTCGGCGTCGCTCTTCGCCGCGAGATAACCTCCGAGGCCCATGGCGATTGCGCCGGCAGCAATCTCGGCGAGGCCGGCAGTCACGATGATGCGGCTCGAGTTGATAGCCGTGAGCCCGGCCGCCAGAGCAAAAGGCACGGTTAGACCATCAGCCATTCCGATGACAGCGTCGCGCACGACTTCACTCGAGGTGAAGTGTCGTTCGATGTGGGGAGTTTGCGGCATAAATATTCTCCATTGGGGCAGTAGCCCGACCGTTAGGGAGGGGCGTCATTTTGCAGCACTTACGCACCTCCCTGACGGTCGGGCTACTGCCCCGGTGTCGCTCCAACGTGCGCGTGCGTCATCATTGTCAAAACTTGTCCATTAAGATCAGCACACCGATCACGATGAAAGCGACGGCGGCAGCGCGCTTGATCCAGATGAGTGGAATGTAGTTGCCAACGACACCTCCGACCACGACACCGATTGCCGAGACCGCAGTTAGCGCAAGTGCAGACCCGATGAAAACGGCCCACGGCTTTTTCGTTTGGGCAGACATCGTCATTGCCGCGAGTTGGGTCTTGTCGCCCATCTCAGCAAGAAAGATCACTCCAAAAGTAGTTATGAATACACGCCAGTCCATTCAATTTCCCTCTCTGAATCGTTGACACTATTGCACATTAGTTTGTTCCATCTTGCGAAAGCACGATCCACTAAACACACAAAAAACATTAATAACTTTTTCGTGTTGATCCGTGTGGTTCGTGGATCGTCTCATGCGTCAACGTCTCGTGAATCAAAATAGCGGCGCAGTGTCATTAGGCCAGTACCACCTCGCGGTAGCGGGTGGGTGCTGTGCTTGCTGCTCCCGTCATACCCACCCGCTACCGCGAGGTGGTACTGACTTCATGACACTGCGGCGCTTCAAATGCGGACTTCGCTTACCCAACCAGCATCTTTGAATTAGTCTGATCTATACTACCTTACAACGCGCGCCATGCTTCGAGTTTTCCGCTCCATCAATGAGCCAACCATCTAACGAGTTTCTTGGTACCAAACGCTTTCGCATTCGACGCCGGCTTGGATCCGGAGGCATGGGCATCGTGTATGAAGCTCACGATCTCGAGAGTGACAAGGTTGTGGCGCTCAAAACGCTGACTCGCGCCGAGGCCTCACATATTTCCCGCTTCAAACAGGAGTTTCGTTCCCTCGCTGGGGTTTCACATCCAAATCTGGTCGGGCTTTATGAATTTATGGCGGACGGCCAGTTCTGGTTCTTCACGATGGAGTTGGTTAACGGAGTTAACTTTCTCGAATACGTTCGACCGGGGTATCACGCCAAACATGGAGAGAGCTCAAAAACTCCAACGCTGAGAATGGGTTCTCATCACGAGGGTCACGAGATGCTGGCCGACTACGAAGCTGACACCAGAGAGCTGGATGAAATAACACTCGAGCCTTACGAAATGACAGGTGAGCCATCTCTCGTAGAAACGTCCTTGTCGAAATCGCGTCTGGATCTCGATCGGCTGAGGCTGGCCATTTCACAACTTGCAGAGGGCCTTAATGGTCTCCATGAAACTGGAAAACTTCACCGCGACATCAAACCCTCCAACGTCCTGGTAACTAAGGAAGGCCGCGTAGTGATTCTGGACTTCGGGTTGGTCACGGAGGTCACGGGCAAAGATCTACACGAAAGCATCAATATCGCCGGCACTCCCGACTACATGTCTCCCGAACAGGGCGCCCAACTGCCGATTTCACGGGCCAGCGATTGGTACAGCGTTGGTGTGATTCTCTATCAATCGTTAACGGCCCGTCTGCCGTTTGCCGGCAAGTTTTTCGAAGTGATGATGAACAAGCAGAACTTCGATCCTCCCGCGCCATCAGAGCTGCTGCGCGGCGTCCCGCGAGATCTCAACAATCTCTGCATTCGTTTGTTGAAACGTAAGCCGGAGGATCGGCCTTCAGGCCAGGAAGTTCTCAAGCTGCTGGGCCAGAGTCCCACTGGTCCATTGCACGCAATTGTTTCCCCATCGCCTCAACAGCCGGATGAAAGCTCTTCCTTCATTGGCCGCGAGCGGCAATTGCAGCAGCTCGGGAGTTCGTTCGCGCTCACCCGGCAAGGCCAAACCGTTACGGTCTATCTGCATGGAAGTTCAGGCATGGGCAAAACTGCACTCGCCCATCACTTCCTGGATAAACTCCGCAAGCAGGAAAGCGGAATCGTGATCCTTGAAGGACGTTGTTACGAACGCGAGTCAGTCCCCTACAAAGCTCTCGATGGCGTGGTGGATAGTCTGACCAGGTATTTGACGTCGCTGCCCGAGGTGAAAGCCGAAAGCTTGATGCCCAGAGACGTGCCTGCCCTGGCTCGTCTGTTTCCTGTCATGCTTCAAGTCGACAGTGTCTTCAATGCGCCCCAGCGCGATCTCGAGATTCCTGATCCGCTCGCCCTGAGACGCCGCGCGTTTTCGGCGCTGCGCGAGTTGCTGGGTCGCATCTCCGACCGCCAGCCGCTCATTCTCTACATCGACGATCTGCAGTGGTCAGACGCAGACAGCACGACATTGCTGGAAGATCTTTTGCGGCCACCGGAAGCTCCGCCGCTGCTCCTCATCTGCAGTTTCCGTAGTGATGATGTTGAAGCAAGGCCTTTCCTGGGCGCGCTCCTAAAGAAGACCGGGACCGAAACGTGTCGGGAAGTGCTGGTTAACGCTTTATCGCATTCCGAGTCGCTCAAACTGGTGCGGGATGTACTTGGCGCGCACGCTGCCGCGGTGGAGCCTTTCACCGAGGGCATCCTGCGTGAAGCGCGTGGAAATCCATTTCTGCTCGAACAACTTGCGCGATACGCGGCGACCAATGATCAGACAGCTACCAGCGGCATTACGCTCGGCATGATGTTGGAGGCGAGGTTGCGTCATCTGCCAAAAGGCTCGCGCCGGTTTCTGAATACGCTGGCTGTGGCGGGGCGTCCAATTAATCCCGAGGTCGTCTATCAGGCCGCCAACTTGTCGGGTGATGAATTGTCGTTAGTCAGCTCGTTGCGCGCTGCACAGTTTCTGAGAAGTGGCGGTGAAGGGCACTCGGTCGAGCTTTATCACGACCGCATTAGGGAGACGCTCGCCTCGCAGATTGATCCGGCTGCGGCCATTCAGATTCATCGCGGGTTGGCCCAGGCCATCGAAGCCCGCGGCATTGATGATCCGGAGGCGCTCTTCGAACACTACATGGGCGCCGGCGAGAGAGTGCGCGCTGCCACCCAGGCGGGCGTCGCAGCCAAAAAAGCTGTGAACGCCCTGGCATTTGATCGAGCAGCGGCGTTTTTTCGCCGCGCACTAGACCTTGCTCCCGCGCGGGGCGCAGAGCTTGTAGATCTCAAACTGGGACTCGCTGAAACTCTCGCGAATGCCGGGCGACCCGCTGAAGCTGCTCAGGCCTTCCTCGAGCTCGCGCCGATAACTTCGGCGAGTCGCAGCCTCGATTTCAAACGCCGGGCCGCCGAGCAATTATTGATGGGCGGTCACATCAACGAAGGCATGGACTTGATCAAGTCAGTCCTCGCGGCAGTAGGTTTCACGTTACCAGCTGGTCCAAAGCGCGCGTTGCTTTCGCTGCTCCTCAAGCGCGTGCAAATTCGGCTTCGTGGCCTCGAGTTTACGGAGCGAAGCGCCAGCCAGGTTCCGGAATCCGACCTCTTTCGTATCGATATCTGTTGGGGAGTAACGGCCGGACTTGGATTCGTAGATCTCATCCGGGGGGCCGACTTCCAAAGCCGTCATCTGTTGCTGGCCCTGCGTGCGGGGGAACCTAACCGCGTCGCCCGCGCACTGGCATTCGAAGCTGTGCAAGTTGCAACGCGCGGAGGCTCAGCCCGGAAACGACATTTGCAAATTGCCAGGCAAGCCGAGGAATTGTCCGCGAAGCTGAACCATCCTCATGCGGTCGGGTTGGTAACCTGGGCCGTCGGCGGGGGCGCATATCTGATGGGCGACTGGAAGAAGGCTGCCGAATTTTGCGAACGCGCGTCTGAAATTTTGCGAGATCAGTGCACAGGCGTCGCCTGGGAATTAACCACTGCAAACCGCTTCATGCTTAGTGCAATGTTGTATCGCGGCGAGGTGGCTGAGATCTCCCGGCGAGTGCCGGTGCTCCTGGCCGCGGCACTCGATCAGGGGAACCTGTTTGCGGCGATGGACCTCCGCACAAGTCTTAACCTGATCTGGTTGGCGGCTGATGATCCGACACGCGCGAGGGCTGAGGTAATCGAAGGACTCAAGGCCTGGTCGCACGAAAGCTTCCATCTCCAGCACTACACGTCGATGCACGCGCTGGTTCACATCGAACTCTACACCGGAGATGCTGAAGTTGCGTGGAGACATATTGAGGGACAGTGGCAGGCCCTTGAACATTCGATCCTTCTTCGCACTCAGATATTGAGGATAGCAGCAATGCACCTGCGCGCTCGGGCGGCGATAGCGTCGGCCGTCGCAGAGAATGAGCCAGGCCGTTTGGCCGTGGCTGAGAAGATGGCGCAGAAAATCTCGAAGGAAAAAATGGACTGGGCCCTGCCTTGGGTGACTTTGTTAAAGGCCGCCATAACGCATCAGCGCGGCGATGCGAACGAAACGATCCACCAACTGAAGGAAGCAATCGCCGGATTTGAACGCCAGGACATGGGTCTCTACGCTGCGGCGGCACGACGACGGTTGGGTGAACTCACCGGCGGCGAGCAGGGTCGGCAACTCATTACGGAAGCAGATGCGTGGATGAGCAGGCAAAAGATTCAGAATCCCGCGCTGATGACTGGCATGCTCGCTCCCGGGTTCTGAATCGCGGCAGAGCCGCAAAGTTGTCGGCGGTCAAACAGTTTGCTTTACGCTTGCGTTACCAGCTTCTTGAACGCATCGGCGAGTCTGACTGTGATGCTTGCGGGTGAACATGAGTACTGCCGGAAGTCGAACGTCGTAACCTGGGCCACACCGATACTCGCTGACGTTAGAAATATCTCGTCCGCCTCAGTTAGATCGCCAAGTTCATAGACCCCTTCAATTACCGGGATGAACTGTTTTTCGGCCAGATCAACCACTGCGCTGCGAGTAATTCCTGCCACAGCGCCGGTGCTGGACGATGGTGTGTGAAGAGTGCCGTCCTTGACCCAGAAGATGTTCGCCATCGTGGCCGAAACAACCTCGCCGCGTTCGTTGAGCATGACGGCCTCGTCAAATTCTCTTGCTTGTGCTTCCTCCCAGGAAAGCACCTGCTCCAGATAGTTGAGACTTCGGATTCCCGCCAAAGGTGAGAACGTATTTATGCGATGGGGTGAAACCGCCAAAGACATTCCTGAGACCGGCACCTTTTGCGGCTCGCCCGTCATGATCAAGAGGTCAGTCTTCTGAGTGTCGATCTTTTTTGTTTTCCAAAAGTCGCGTCCACTTCGCGCCAACAGAATCACACGAGCACGCCCGTCCTTAACCTGATTCACGGCTATCAACTTCACCAACTCTTCGCCGACGCTGCGCTCACTCATTCCGCTCAGATTTATGTTGAGTTTTCCGGCGTGGTCCATTAGACGGCGCCAGTGGTTAGGCCACAGGAAAGGCTTGCCGTTGTAGACAGCGACTGTGGTGAAGACGCCGCGGCCGTACAACATTGCAGACGAGACAGGTGCGACGCGCGCCTTCGTCGCTTCCAGCATCACTTTGTTGAGGTAGATTACGGGATGCACTTTGGAGATTTTCCCCAGAATGGGCTTTTGTTTTTGCCCCAACGGGGCTACGACTGTAAAGCCCAGGGTTACCGCGCTTTTGGCGACTACCCTGGGAAAGGGAAATGATTGCGAACACAACCGCAACGCGGTTGCGTCGGCTAGAGGTCACTGGAACGTAACTGACGGAACCGCGTTGCGGTTGAGAATTTTTCCTCCTGTGTATCCCAGGGTAGCCGCCAAAGCGCGGCAACCCTGGGCTCTGCTGACGTAGCCCCGTTGGGGCAGACACTAATTATTCCTGGCCCGCTGCCATGACTTCGGCCTCAAGCTTTTTGGAAAGGGAACTGCGCCAAACGTTCTCCAGTTCGCTTACCTCGCTGGAAACAACTTCCTCGTTGCCAAGCGTTACTCGAAGACGGCTTCCGCCTACTTTACCAATCACATTGCAGGGGCAATTGGCGCGTTCGGCAATTGCCTGGACTTGAGCGAGGGAGCTCTCATGGAAACTGATGATAATTCTTGATGGTGATTCGCTGAAGAGGGCAGCGGCCGGAGGAAGCTCCTCCGGTAACGAAACGTCGGCGCCGATCATCGAGCGGTTGAGCGAAGAAAAGCAGTTCTCGGCCAGCGCTACAGCAATTCCGCCGTCAGAACAATCGTGAGCCGATGAAAGCAGGCCGGCCTCAGTGGCTTCCAGACAGGCAGCCTGCACTGACGCTTCAAGTTGAAGATCGAGTTTTGGGACTGAACCGTTGGCGACCATCTCGTCTGTCGTGACGCCCTCGACCGTGGCAGCGTATTCGCTGATGGAAAGATCGTTGGTGGTCGTTCCAAGTAGGGCAATGACGTCGCCCTCTTTTTTGAATCCCGGTTGCACCACGCGTCGAACGTCTTCGATCAATCCAATCATTCCAATCACCGGCGTCGGCAGGATACCGCGGCCTTCAGTCTCGTTGTAAAAAGAGACGTTGCCGGAAACGACGGGCGTATTGAACGTGCGGCATGCCTCGGCCATCCCATCGATTACTTCCGAGAACGACCACATCACTTCCGGACGCTCTGGTGAAGCGAAGTTAAGACAGTTTGTCACCGCGAGCGGGCGCGCGCCTACACACACGACGTTGCGAGCCGCCTCGGCCACAATCAGTTTTGCTCCCTCGCGTGGATCCGCCGCGCAGTAACGGCCGTTTCCATCGAGTGTCATCGCCAGGGCACGCCGCGTTTCTTTGATGCGAACGACAGCAGCGTCAGCGCCTGGCAACACCGCGGTGTTGGTCCTCACCATGTGGTCATACTGTCTATAAACGTATTGCTTCGAAGACAGATTTGGTGAAGCTAGTAATCTTGATAACGCGTCGTTGAAGTTTTGATCTTTGTGCTTTGTGCTTTGATCTTTGGCTGGCGTGCTTTGGTCCTCCGACTTTAGACCTTGGACCTTGGACTTTGGACGAGGCGGTTTCATCGGGCGTTCATAGAGCGGCGCTTCATCCGTCAAAAACGCAACTGGAATGTCAGCCACCGTTTCACCCTGGTGAAGCACGCGCATGTTTGAACCTTCGCGCACTCGCCCAATGACCACAGCGTCAAGGTCCCATTTGCGGAAGATGTCGATCACTTCGCGCTCTCGTCCCGAATGGGCCACGATTAGCATTCGTTCCTGCGACTCGGACAGCAGCATCTCATAGGCTGTCATATCCGTTTCGCGTTGCGGCACGAGTGACAAGTCCAATTCAATGCCGGTTGCTGCGCGCGCGGCCATCTCACATGACGAGGAGGTAAGACCAGCGGCGCCCATGTCCTGTATGCCTGCAACGGCGCCACTTCGCATCGCCTCCAAACAAGCTTCGAGAAGCAGTTTCTCGAGGAATGGATCTCCAACCTGCACCGTCGGCCGTTTTTCGAGTGCTTCTTCGTCAAACTCCGCCGAGGCCATCGTGGCGCCGTGAATTCCGTCGCGTCCGGTCTTAGCGCCGACGTAGAGAATCGGATTACCGATACCTGTAGCTTTGCCGAAAAAGATTTGATCCTGCTTGACCAGGCCGAGGGCAAAAGCGTTTACCAGAGGGTTGAGCGAATAGGCATCATCAAATGCTACTTCGCCGCCAACCGTGGCAACTCCAAACGCGTTGCCGTAATGAGCAATGCCACCGACCACGCCCGCCAGCAGCGAACGGTTGCGGCGGCCATGTTTGGGATGGTCCAGCGATCCGAAACGCAGGCTGTTCATTGAAGCAATCGGCCGTGCGCCCATGGTGAACACATCGCGCAAGATGCCGCCGACGCCGGTCGCGGCGCCCTGGAATGGTTCAATAAACGAAGGGTGATTGTGCGATTCGATTTTAAATGCCGCGCACCAGCCGTCACCGATGTCTACGATGCCCGCGTTTTCCCCCGGCGGCACAATGATGCGTTCGCCTGTAATCGGGAGCCGCTTCAGATGAACGCGAGAAGATTTATAGGAGCAATGCTCCGACCACATCACCGAAAAAATACCAAGCTCAACCAGGTTGGGCTCGCGGTCTAACAGCGACTGGATGCGTTCGAATTCTGCGAGGGTGAGATTGTGGGCGGAGACGACTTCGGGAGTGATCATTTGATGTCGAGCGAATGCTAGTGCTGGGCAAGAGGCGTATAGAGTACAACCTTCAGGTTGCTCTTTGGTGGCCACGCAGCGGCCCTCTTCCCAACACGCAAGCTAAAGCTTGTACTCTGTACTCCTCTTACTTAAGACTCATAACTTCCTTATCGATCGCCGCGCGCAGGTCAGTCGCATTGACGCGGCCGAAATGTTTGAAAACTATCTCGCCTTTTCCGTTGAAAAGAATCGTGCCCGGTAAGGCGCCACTCCACTGCGGATCTACCAGTTTGATTGCCGGTTCCGGATCGGAGACGTTCAGCAAGTAAGACGGCATTTTCGCCTTCATCCCACGCAGAAATTTCGGTACCTCGGTTTTCAGTTCCACCAAATCGTCGAGCGATATAGTTATGAAGTCGAGTCCCTTCGCCCGGTAGTCAGCATCGATCTTAACCAGGTCAGGAAATTCCTCGCGGCAGGGATCGCACCATGTGGCCCAGAAATTAATCAGCAGGGGACGTCCACTGTCGCGCTTTAGCAACCCTTTCAGCGCTTCCAGATCAATCGCTTTCACTGCAACCGAATGAGCAGACGAAACTCGCGGCTTCGCGGCGCCTTTTCGTCGAGTTTGTGCTGCGGCAAAGCCGGACATCAGAATGATCAGGCTGAGTGCTATCAGGATTGACTGTCTTCGCAAAACAATACTCATTAAGCTTCCCGGCCATTTGCACGGACGCTTTCATGGCGCCCCGAATCGGGTGAATAACGGGGCGCCCACGGAGGGACGCCCCTACAAACTAAAGCTCACTAAGCCCGCTTGATCGTGCAACCAAAAGCAACAGCTACAGTCTTGGCAATTGGTTTCCCAGCCAGTGCGGCGTCCAGCGCGTCACGCAAATCATTCGCGTTAACCTGGGCCTTATCGCGAGCATTGTCGATGCGGCCGCGGTACATCAGCTTGTTGCCGGCATCGAGGAAAAACGCCTCGGGAGTTACGGTGGCGCCCAGCTGGTCGGCAATCTTGTTGCCGGTATCTTTAAGGATCGGGAAACTCAGCTTGTTGGTAGCGGCGTGGGTTTTGACTTCGCCGGCGAGTTCCGCAGCGTTGGAGTTGATACCAATAACGTTAATACCCCTGGCCTTGTAGTCCTGGGCGAGCTGCTCCATGCGCTCGTTATAAGCATTCGAGACCGGGCACTTAGTGGCTACAAAGATCAGCACTGTGCCGTTCTTGCCTTCGAGCGAACTAAGCGCTTGAGCTTTTCCGTCAGCATCGGGAAGCGTGAAATCTTCAATGATGGCGCCGATTGCCGGAGGCGCAGGAAGATCCGCATTGTTAATGCGCGGATTTGCGACTGCGAGTGCGAAGAGCGCAACGAGAGTTATGGATAGGGCGATTAGTTTCTTCATGACGGTCAACTCCTGTTTGGATAAGAATAGGGGAAACGGAAGTTGAAAGATTAGCAGCCGTAGATAAGCGGAAGCAAATGGGCAGTGCGTAGGGATGTTAAGGAACCAGGGGGATGGCCTTGCATAAAAAGTCGGCAAAGCCGACTAAATCAGAACCGGAAGCGATAGCGACCGGGTGCAGCTAAACTACGATGGCGATGGTTGAGATGAAACCTGTGGTTTTCTTACCAATGGTGACCCGGTCGCTACCGCTTCCGGTTCTGATACCGCTTCGCGAAGCCCTTCATTCGACTTTTTGTGCAAAGGCCAGGGCGATAGAGATGAACCTACGTCACCTCTCAGGTAAGGAAGGAGGGCATGCCCCCGCTCTTCGTCCCACCAGCGCGAGACATGAAAGAAATTGAGCGCCTCTTAAAACTTCCAACAGAGGTAACCAAGCGAAGAGCGGGGGCATGCCCTCCTTCCCCAACTCTAACTATGGGACGGCCTTTCAAAACGCTAACGCTGTTACTGCGCTAGATTTTGTGTTGCTGTTTTCTCATGACGTCTCGCAAGAAAAATCAGCACCGTCATCACCGTCGTCACGAGGGCTGACAATAAGCAAAACTGGCAGAAGGCTTTGATCACAAACGCCTGAAGGTATATGAGCCAGAGTGTGAACAGAAACATAAAACCGGCCACGACTGCCGCCAACTTCCCGGCGACTTTGTAACCAAAGGCCGCCAGCGTTGCTGAACTGAATACGATGAAGTAAGCAATCGCACCGAGCCCGGCGAGTGGCATTCCGTTAACGGAAGCGTATGGGCTGCTGAGTACTTCTGAACAACCCGTCACAATCGTGCAGCGAACGGTGTTTCCCGAAAGGTGTTCCACGGTGAGGTAGATCGCGTCGGCGAGACCGATTAACGAGACAAAAGCGGCGACACTGTAAAGGATCGCCGCTCGTCGTCCCATACCCTGATTGTTGGTTTCTGTCAGCGTTGTCATACGAGGCCGTCCATTACATCTCCATATTGAAACCCTCTTGTCAGGGCACTGGGGAAACGCAAGATGTTCCAAAGGAAAGCCTCGAAGGCCCTACTTCTTGTCCTTTTCAAACTGGCGCGTGTTCGCCGTGAACTGATCGATCGGAAGCTTTTCGAGCAGCGCCCGGACCGCCTCGACCGCAGCTGTAGCAGTCTTGCGATCAACGTTGGCCTTTTGTAGACCAGCCATTTGGGACTCAACCGCATGTCTGAACCAGGTACCGCAATACCACAGCGAAGGTGAAAACAGGGTAACGCATGCGTGGTCGCCGCAATTGATGCGGACCACTGCCACATGCGTCAACCGGTTGCCGAACGGCGGGACGCCCGCGCCCTGCGGGCTGTGACCAGCAAAGACCGTATAGCAACCCGGCGGAACGCTGACTTCGAGGTGTCCGCATTTCGCTTCCAGGAAGGTGTAGACTTTGCCACACCATTTCAGCGGGTTGCCTTCGCAATCCAGAATGTGGATGAACCAACGCTCCGTGTCCTCGATGTGGCAGGGGTCCCCAAATCCGGTGACCCAGATGTTCATGTTTCCTGTGCTCATTGACAACTCCTTTTGTTGTGAGAAGGTGAGTAGTTAGCGAGGAACTTTGGTTACGGGATTAGGCGATGGTCCTGGTCAACACAGTGAAGGTGCTGTAAGAGAAGGCCCGATCGCGCGCCGAATATGACGCCAGCCAGAGGCTTTGTCAAGGCATAGGAATTTCAAACACCACTTACCGGAAATCTTACCGCCCCGGCACAGCCAGACACGGCCGTTCGCCGCAAGCCCTGTAGTTATTTCCCGAGCGCGACCAGCTCATTACTGATGAGCACCCGAAGCTTTTCAGCCGGAAGCGAAGCAAAGGGTACCTCGCGGCCGTTTAAGAAAACTGTTGGAGTTCCGGTAACGCCCAGGGCGTGGCCGCGTTTCCCATCCAGAAAAACTCTGCGTTCAACCACCGGACTGCTCATATCTCTTTTAAACATCTCGACATTCAAACCAATCTTTTTTGCATACCCTTCGTAAATTGGTCTGACGTCAAAAGAGTCTTTCCAGGCATTCTGGTTTTCGAAGATCAAGTCGTGCATCTCCCAGAACTTCCCTTGCAGGCCGGCCGCCTCGGAGGCACGGGCCGCATTAAGCGCGTGCGCATGAGTGGGCACTAAAGGGAACTGGCGAAAGATCACACGCAGCCGCTGTGGTCCAAACTCCGTTTCCAGCTGTTTTAGGATGGGATGGAGCAGACTGCAAGGCGGGCATTGAAAGTCGCCAAATTCTTCGAGCGTAACCGGCGCCGTCGCGTCGCCTCTTGCATGCGCCGGCTCCGCGCCCGGTTCCGCTGCCTGCGGCGAAGTTTTGGGGGTAGCCGAAGAAGAAGCGGTCGGTGGCGGTGCTGGGGCCGGAGGTGCAGGGACCGAGGCCTGTTTCCAATACCACGCTATGGCAACTGCCCCGACAAGTACCGCGCCGATGATTACAAAAGGAAGGGCTCGTTTCATGAAATTAACAGAATCACTTTCGTCAGACTTTTAATAACTGACAGGTTAGCCTCATCGTGAAGTTGAGTAACAGGCGTACAGAGTACAACCTTCAGGTTGCGGTTTTCGTGGCTTTCAGGCCAGCCTTTCCCGACACGCAAGCTGAAGCTTGTACTCTATACGCCTGTTTCGATGATCTCACCTTACTCAATGTTGTACGGAATAGTGCGATCGAGATCGCCATTCACGAAGACCTGCACCTTGTATTTTCCCGTGGGCCAATCCTGCGGATAACTCAGGTGACCATGAATAATGTTTTCGCGCGGCTTCGTCGAATAGGCGATATCTTTGATCTTCTCGTTTTTGCGGCCTTCAGCATCTACCGCCCACCAGGTGAACATCATCTGCGTGTTGGCCTTCGGCTCTTTCAATGTAACTACGCAGTGCACAGTGCGATCGCCGGCTGAAAAATTTTCCGTCTCCTCCCCAGGCGCCCCTCGGCCGTTGTCTTTCGCCATGTGGACCTCTTTGATGTATTGACCGGATCCTTGACTGGCTTCAGGGGAGGAAGTGGATGCCTGGTTAGAGTTGTTGGAGTTAACGTTAGCGGTCTTTTTGCCGAGGTTGCATGCAAGCACGACAAAGAGCACGAGACCGGCGGCAAGCCAGGAGGGATGGTGTTTCATCTTAATATTCTCCGTATGGGTTTCAGTTTGAGAACAGAAAAGCTATCGAGACAGAATCACGGTCGGGCTATGCCGTCCCCGAATCACGCTACCGCCGCCAGCGTCGCGGCAAGCGAACGAAAGATATCCCGGCCATCGATCGAGCCCAGCAAATCCTCACAGGCCCGTTCTGGATGCGGCATTAAGCCCAGCACATTACGCGAGCTGTTGCAGATGCCGGCAATGTTATCACGCGAGCCGTTGGGATTGGCCTCGGGCGTAATATTCCCCCGGGCGTCGCAGTAACGGAGGATTACCCGATCCTCTCGTTGCAGCTCCGCGAGTGTTGCATCGTCGCAAACGTAATTTCCATCCGCATGAGCGATCGGAAGTCTGAGAACGGTGTTTGGTGGCAACTCGTTCGTAAACGGCGTGTCGGAACTTTCAACGCGAACATTCACATGCTCGCAAATAAAATGTAAATCTCGATTGCGAATCAGCGCACCGGGTAGCAGGCGCGCTTCGCACAAAATTTGAAAGCCGTTGCAGATGCCGAGCACGAAGCGGCCCGATGCGGCAAACTTCTTTACCGATTCCATTACCGGTGAAAACCGCGCGAGTGCTCCCGCCCTTAAATAATCGCCGTAGGAAAACCCACCGGGAATAATCAGTGCGTCGAAGGAACTCAGATTCGTCTCACGATGCCAGATGAATTCCACTGGCTGCCCGACCTGTTTGGAAATCACATGGTAGGCGTCGTGATCGCAATTGGAGCCTGGGAAAACTATGATGCCGAACTTCACCCTTCAATCTCCAAACGATAGCTAATTGGCCGTGAGTAGTACCTGTTCCAGCTCGCGAGGTAACTCGATGGTCGCAAACAAATCCTCCGGATACAGGTAGTCCTCACCTGTTTCGTCGAGAACTCGAATGTAATTACTCTTCGCAGCAGATTCATCAGGGAGCAACTGATAGACGGTTCTAACCTTTAAATCATCCACATAGCCGCCATCGTTGACGCAGATCACAAAGCGCCTGCCGGGCGCGGCTCCCTTGACAGCCCGAGAGCGCTCGCGCGAGCGAGCTACCGCAGGACGAGGAACGGGGGACTCGGTTTTGTTTTGCTTTGGCATAAAGCTAATCCAGATACTTCTTAATCTTCATTCTCACTTTACCGATCCCACGAGCTTCGTACCAATGAACTTCGGCTAGTCGTACCCGGCCATCACGTAACTCGACATCAGCCACTTCCTTCAACTTGCGCCATCGCCCGCGGCTAAAGCGCTTTTTCAGAGAGAGGGCAATTCTCGGATCTGACGCCCGGTAGCGATAATTATGATGTCATGTAACTCGCCAATTATCTTGAAGTCGTCAGTCATGGTGAGCCTGGCATCTCACACTCATTCTCCGCCAAACTTCACCCTTCGATCTCCACGCGATAGTCTTCGATAATCGGATTAGATAAAACTTCCCGCGCCATCCGCGACACCGATTCGCGGGCCACCTCCTGATCGGCGTCGGCATCCAGGGCAATTTCGAAATACTTCCCCTGTCGAACATCCTCGATACCTGAGAAGCCAAGCAACTCGACCGAATGCTGGATGGCTTTGCCCTGCGGATCAAGGACGCCCGGCTTTAGGCTAACGTAAACTTTGGCCTTCATTTCGTTTTAGCTTCGCTCCCAAATTGATACCTTTATACTAAGGCATCTCATTGCTTCATGTGTAGTTGATAGCATAATATCTCCGCCCGCGAAGTTGACACTGAACTAAGACAAGACCAGGAGAACATTATGCAAAACCCTCCGCCCGGCCAAAACTACGGCAGCCCCAGCGGTAATCCGCCGTCGAGTAGTTCTCCTTTGGGAGGCATGGATCCAAAAGTTGCCGCGGCGCTTTCGTATATCTGGATTGTTGGCGTGATCTTTTTCATCATGGAAAAAGAGAACAAGTTTGTGCGTTTTCATGCGCTGCAGTCGATTATCTTTGGCGTCGCCAACTCCGTCTTAATGATTGTTCTCGTGATCATTGCCACGATCCTGACCGTTGTATTCAGCATTGGAGCGGCGGCGGCTGCGTCTGGCGGCGCCGACGCATTCTCGGGTCTGATTGGTTTAGTGGTCTCGTTGATTTGGCTAATCTGCTGGCTCATCGCACTGGCGATGTTTATTGGGCTGATATACGCAGCGATCAAAGCCTATCAGGGGCAGAAGTTCAAGCTGCCGATAATCGGCAACATGGCCGAGAAGATAGTGGATAAACCCTGACAGGAGGCCTCTCCTTGGAGTGCGGCGGCCTGGCGCCGCTTTGGCCCGCGGCGGCTTGGCGACCCTTCCTTAGCCAATATTGAACTCCGAAGATCGAGTAATCTCGAGGTTGGGCCAAAGCGCCGACAAGGCGGCGCACTCCAAGGAGGCGCACTCCCCAAGGAGGCGCCTCTCGCAGATCAGTTCTCCTCGAAAACTCTTTCAAAGATCGTGTCGATATTCCGCAAATAGGTCTCGACCTTGAACGCTCCAACAATTTCGTCCTCCGAAAGATGCCCGGCAATATCCCCATCCGCGCTCACCAGCTTCTGAAAGTCTTCGTTCTCGTCCCAAACTCTCATCGCGTTTCTCTGTACCCACTCGTAAGCCGTTTCGCGTGATACACCCTTCTGCGTCAGTGCCAGAAGCAGTTGCCCACTGAATACCAAACCTCTCGTCGCTTGCAGATTTTCCAGCATGCGTTTCGGGTAGACGACTAATCCCTCGATCAACGAAGTAGCCTTATGAAGAATGTAGTCAAGCGCAATGCTGGAATCCGGCAGCACTACGCGTTCGGCTGAAGAATGCGAAATGTCGCGCTCGTGCCACAAAGCCACATTTTCCAACCCTACAAGGCTGTTAGCCCTGACGATTCGAGCGATACCGCAAATGCGTTCCGAGATAATCGGGTTCCGTTTGTGGGGCATCGCGCTCGAACCTTTTTGCCCGGCAGTAAAACGCTCCTGCGCTTCACCAACTTCTGTCCGCTGCCAATGCCGAATGTTGAGTGCAAACTTATCCAGCGATGAGGCAATGATCGCGAGCGTGCCCAAGTACTCAGCGTAACGATCCCGCTGAATGATCTGGGTGGACACGGGCGCGGGTTTAAGACCAAGCCGTGCGCAAACCTTTTCCTCAACTTCTGGATCAAGAAGCGCGAACGCGCCAACCGCCCCACTAATTTTCCCAACAGCCACAGCTTTACGCGCACGCTTCAAACGTTTCCGATTGCGCCGCATCTCTGAGTACCAGAGCGCAAACGTCAATCCGAATGACGTTGGCTCCGCGTGGATACCGTGAGTGCGCCCAATCTGTGGCGTGTCCTTGAATTCAAACGCGCGCTTTTTAAGTGCCTCGAGCAGTGCATCGACTTTTCCCATCAGAATGTCGCACGCCTCTCGGAGCAAAAGGGCGTTGGCCGTGTCGACGACATCGGAAGAAGTCAGACCGTAATGTACGAATCGCGAAGCTTCGCCGATGTTTTCTGCAAGGTTGGTGGTAAACGCGATGACATCGTGATTGGTCGTTTTCTCGATCTCGTTTATTCGCCCAACAGAAAAACTTGCACGCGATTTGATTTCTTCGAGGGCGTCCTGCGGAATGGTTCCCATCTCCGCGTGGACTTCGCAGACGGCAAGCTCAACTTCCAGCCACTTCTGGAACTTGCTCTGTTCATTCCAGAGCGCGCCCATTTCCGGCAATGTGTAACGTTCGATCATAAAGGGTGTGGGGTGTTGGGTGTAGGGTGTTGAGTACCGATCAAAACCGGCGCCCGACACCTGGCACCCGACACCTATTGGAGTGCCGTTGAGCTGACGAAATATCTTGCCAATTGCCAGCGGCCATTCCGATCAATCAACGTAAACGTTTCCATCCCTTCGCCGCGTTGAAACTTAGTACGGTAGGTGATGATGAAGGCGCGACCTTTTAATGATCCGCCGGAGTTTTCCTGTTCCTTGGCCGACTGCAGCGTTCGATTCTCAGCTTCACCGAGTTTAGTTCTCAAGGTCTTGAAGGTCGCCACCGAATCTTCAAGAGTCGCATCCTGCCGCCACAGGTCCGAAGCTTCGTTGTAAACCTTCTCGTAACGTTCTGCCCTGATGTCGTCGCTGACGCTGCTGATCGTCGATTCGACTTCCGGCGGAATGGTGCGACGTTCTGGGTTCAACCCACAGGCACCGGCCAAAAGTGCGACTAGCAGAAACAGCGCGAATAGGACAGTTGTCGGGTGCCGCGCGTCAGGTGCCGGTTTTGTTTTTGACCGCTGACGCAACACTCGACACCCGACACCCGACATCCGACATTCAGGAAACCGTGCGCGCAAATAGCTCATCCCCGGCTTCACACCTCGATCCAGGGCGTTGGCTCCCTTGGAAATGACAGGCTGACCTGCGTATCAGTGTGGAAAAGTGGAAAGCGCTCCTGCAAAGCAACTTCAGCGGAAATCTTGGCCAGGTAAGGATTGTTCGCCCGTTGCGAGAGATGGGCCAGCACCAGGAACCGGGCGACACCGTCAAAGCCATCGCGAATCCAGTCCGACACGTCTTCGTTAGACAGGTGACCAAGCCGGGAAAGAATTCGCTGCTTCAGTTCCCATGGGTAGGCGTCGCAGGCCTTCAACATATCGCGGCTATGGTTTGACTCAATCACGACCGCTGCGCAACCCCGTAACTGTTGGGTAACGAGAGTGGTCAGGTGGCCGAAGTCCATCAGGGTGGCAATTTTTACGCCCTGATGCGTCGCGGTAAACCCAAAATTGTCGACCGCGTCGTGGGGAATAGTGAACGGGTGAAAATCGATCTCACCGATCCGGAAGTCTTTGCTTGACTCTATTTGCTCGACCCGGTCGCGTAGCGCCTTGGCACGTTTCTGCGGTTCGTCACTGCTCACATGGAAACGCTCGCCGATGTATGCGTCGCAGGTTTTCGCGGAAATGTATACCGGACAGTGAACCGTCCTGAGCAATACGCGCAGGCCTCCGGCGTGATCTCCATGTTCGTGTGTGACGAGTACGGCGTCCAGCCGCTGCACATCTTCGCCGACAAGTGCGAGCCGTCGGGCAATCTCTTTGGCGCTGAGACCAGCGTCAACGAGAACACGAGTTTCGCCGGCAACGATCAAAACCGCATTGCCCGTTGAGCCGCTGCCGAGAACGGTAAGTTTCATGTTTAGGATGTAGAACCAGGACCGAGCAACTAAGAAATGTGCAGAAACAAAACTTTAGCATTTAATACTGGAAACGGCTACAGCTGTCACATTGTAGGGGGCACTCCCCGCCGCCCCCGTGGCCGGGGCCGCCCAGTGTCTGCTGGTACTCAGTGTGGCGACACAAGCCATCTAGTCCAGGTTGGGGCGGCGGGGAGTGCCGCCCCTACAACTTTGCAAAGACGCTCCATGTGCTAGCTAGCGTTCACATGACGTGGCTTGTCGCCGCTGTCGCGCTAATTCCTATTCCACCCGTTTCGTCCGGCTCGGCTTTCCGCTCAAGACGAACTTGCCTCCGCTCACTTCATATTCAAACGCGGCCACGTTTTCCGGCCCGGCGAATGAACCATCGGTCAAGGCTTCGACGATCACATGCCCGTCGATGATCTTTGGCCCATTCTCGCCCGGGTAAAACACAGTGCCGTCAGCATAGCTTTTTTGGTAATCGCCCTCGACACCTGTGCTGTCGAGCCGAGCCAATAGGTGGGCCTGCCCGTTGTGGAATGAGTAAGCGTGGACTTCAAAGGCCCTGAAGGAACCGGCGGAGCTTCCGCATCTAATCAGGAGGACAGCCTCTTCGCTGCCGTCGCCGTTCACGTCTCCGTACGCAATTTCCTTTTTGACGACGTCGAAAAAGTTTTGATCACGATCCTTGTATTTCCCGTTGCGGATCTTGACCGTCTTGGGAAGGCCCGAATCTTCGCCGCAGACCGATCCTTGATATCTGTAGTTGAGAAAGTCGACTGCGCGGATGCCGGCCGTCGCATGTTGCAGGGATGCATTGTTGGCTGCCGTTGCGTTGGACGCGGCGCCTTTAACCGAGACGACGTTCTCGATCTTGCCGCTAGCTGAAAGGTCGGCTTCGAGTCCCGGGACTTTACAACCATACTCCGCAACGGTTGCGCTCACTACACACTGTTGTCCATCTTTGCACGCCGCCAGGATTTTGCGTCCGTCTTCTGATGCGTTGGCAAAACAGTAGGCCGCATAATCACCAGTCTCTTCGCCGAAGTACAGAATCACCGACTCTGTTTTTCCGACCTGCAGTTTGCCTCGAATCTCAGTCGCGTCGGATCGGTTCTGTGAGGCGGCGCCGGAGGTCAGAATCTCCACCAGCTTGATTTGTTCGCCGTCGCTTCGATAATGAACGTCATAAATTTTCCAGTTCTTGTCTTTGCCTAGTTTGAACTGGTACGAAATCATTCGTTCTTTGCCGGAGTCTTTGAAAGTGACTTGAACAACAGCCTCATCATCCGGGCCAAACTTGCTGTCGCCGCCCCACCCAGTTTCCATGATATTGAAATTCGTAATTTGAGGATCCTGCGAGCCGTATAGCGGGTCGAAACTAATCGCGCCAACTTCGCCCTTCGAATCAACGGCGTCTTTCCAAATCAAGTCCGCAAGATACCTGGTGAAAGTCTTGTCCAGAAGCACGCGGCTTTTCGTTTGAAAGAACGGACCCCTACCGGCTTTATGCGCGGCATATAAATTCTTTACAACGATATTGGGTTCGATTGGCTTTGCTTTTGACTGGGCAAACCCGATTGAGCTGAACGCTAATAGTAGCGTGGCTATGAGAACGATTTTGATCTTCATTTTTCCTTGTTCCTTGTAACTGATTACCTTTTGTTTCCGATCGCTTTGGCAGAACCCACTTGCAATATTTTGCCGCTGTTGGAGAGGTCAGCTTTGAGTCCTGGAACTTTACATCCGGCCTCGTAATCAACCTTTGCGAGGATTTCACACTGCCCTCGATCTTTACACGCGGCCAGAATCGTACGACCTGCTTCCGAATCGTTGGTAAAACAATAACCTGCGTAATCGCCGGATTCCTGGCCGAAAGTACAAAATCACCGATTGGGTTCGGCCTGCTTGCAGTTCGCCCTGAATTTTGTCACCTTCGAATTTCGGTGCTGGAGTCGAAGCAGGGCTTGAAACCGCGCCTCCGTTTTGTGCTGGTTGGTTTGAGTTGATCAGCACTGCAGTGTTGGAGTTGTTGGCGGTGTTTAAATTACGCGCCGTACGATCTGCATTAGCGCAAGCCGACAAGGCTAACGCCAACGAGGCGATCCCGAGCACTGATTTAGTTTTCATCTTCGTTTCCTTTTGTAGGGGCGGCACTCCGCGGCCGCTCCGTGTGCAGGGCCACGTAACCGGCATGATTTCCTTCGGGTGCGCAATCTCGCGCGACGAGGGGCGCCCACGGAGGGACGCCCCTACTGGATTAGACTACTCGGCGCCTTGTATTTTTTGTCCCAGTCGAGATAGCAAACATCCTGGCAGCTCATCATATAAGTCACCACACGCCATTTGCCATTCGTCTTTCTTAGCAGCGCGAAGAGATTGTCCTCAAAATCGCCACTATCAATCAATGCCTGATACCTCGTGAGTTTCCAATTTGGCTCTCCACCGTTCGCGTTTTTCGCCTGACCGGATACAAAGGCCCAGGTGCCCTGCACTTTCACTTTATCGGTTGAGAAAGTGATGGGTTGTTTTAAGGCTCTTGATACTGGCACGCTGAGAGCCTTTAAGACGGACGCTGTCTCGGGAGGGTTTTCCCGAGCCGTCTCACCGCCTTGAGCAAATGCTGTGGCGGCGCTGAACGCCAGGATAACCAATAGATACCAAACTTTTCTTTTGTACATGATTTATTTTCCCTCTTGAAGATGATATTTCGATTAGCGCTGCCAAGCGCAATGCAGGCTGGCACGGTTAAGTTCTCCTGCCCCATCTGGCGCAGTGTTTCATATAGAAGAATGCTGAGGATTGATTAACGGGAAAGAACAGGCGCCCTCAATTTAGTCTTTATGAAATGGCATTACAGAAGGCCTACCGGAGGAGTTGCTCTACAACGCACTACGAGGTTCAACCTAATGGCTCTTAGCAAGCAGGCAGACTATAGGATTACCCACGCGTTAAGGTCAAACCGGTCCACGAATCACCACGAAGTGTTTTAGTGAAGTTTAGATCGGTTTATTCTTTGTGCAAGAAACCGCTCTAGCTTCAACGTCGAAGTAAGGAAAACATCAGCAGGCCGCTGATGCCCACCGAAAATATTCCGGCAACGACCGACTCCCAGGACCTTTCCATCGAAACGCGCGCTAACATTCTTAGTCCGTACCTGGGAAAAACGAAGTAGACAAAACTCTTCAGGACTAAGCCCCAGCCAATTAACGTCAGCACAATTGGCAATCCTTGCCAGACGTTATGGAAGGAGACGATGAGCACACCAAGAGGAAAATGGAGAAGGGCATTAAGTAGGCTGCCCACTTCTCCCTTCGCGTGTAGATTGATGAAGAATTGGACCCAGATGCGCGAACAAACGATGTGGGATACGCCGATAACGAAGAAGCAGATGATCGCAAGCTTTGTAACTGCCACTTCCATTGCGTTCAGGCCTCGACGTTTTCTCGGAGCGCGGTCAACATTTGTTAATGAATAGGAACGAGAAGACGGTGAGCAAGCCGAGTACAAATCCGATAATGGCATATCTGGCGTTCGGGCTCACGGTCTTGTTTTTGTCGGTTTTATCGCTTGTCATAACTTTGGAAAATTGAGTGACGCAGGTAACGGTGTGTTGACGACGCGAGTAAAGCACCATCGAAGGCGCTCTGTCGAGTGGTACTTATGCAGTTCGGTTAGGGTAACGACTTACAGAACCCAGCGCGGTAGCGCGGGATCCTTTAGGCTACTCAACCCTAAGTAATTCTTCTAATGCTCGCTACCTCCAGCATCCCGCGCTACCGCGCTGGGTTCTGTAATAGCTAAAGTGAAATAGTACGTGTTCAGTTGCCCCTTTTGAATGGGTTGTTAAAACGCCAGGAGCAGTAAGTGCTATTCAGTTTGCGAGTACTTCCCGCATAGCAGTCGCCAAATCATCAAGCGCCTGCTTCCCATCACCAGTGAAGGTAGAACCATGCATGATCGCGAGCGTTCTGGGCGATAGCGCAGCCAGCCGTTTCAAAGTGTCATCCGTTTGCGAGCTGTAGGGATAAGCATTGGCAAACGGTCCGTGCAGGTCGCCGATCAGGCCCTGCTTGAATGGTCCCACCACATCTGAGGTAGTTTGCGCTTCAACATTCCCTTGATGAGTGAAGAGGTCGGAACAAAGGAGCGTGTTCTGAGTTTCTTCGAACATTAGACCCGCTTCCCAGCAGTGTGGCACGTGCGGCGTATGAAGAAAGCGGAAGCGATACTTTCCTGTGGTCAACACCTCACCATCGTTCATTGCTCGCGCGGGGCGCTGGGAAAAGTCGTTGACGCTTACCATAGCGCCGACCCAACTACAGACCGGCTGAGCCTGGGGAGCTATTTCGAACCAATCGTTGAGTGCCCCACATTCGTCTGACTCGAAATGGCTGAAGCCGATCCACCGTATTCGCGAGGGCTCGATTACGCGCGCTACTTCGTCACGCACGAGGGGAAACAGGCCTCTCATGCCGGTATGAAACAGCAGCGGCTCGTCATCCCTGATTAGAAACTGATTAAACTGTAAATTAATTTCAGGGACGTAGGTTGAGATCCGGAATAAATCAGGTGCTACTTCATCAATGGCCATGTTGCGCCTCCGTCATAAGATTCCAACTTCAAATAGTAACGCGAAATTCTGACGAGAAATAGGCCAATTGCTCATGCCCTGAGCAAGTACGCTAATTCGCAATTCAAACCAGCAGTTTGCGTTAGCTCCGAATCGCTCATAACCTATGTTTGACTCTATTGATGGCTGGTGATTTATTGTAACCTCGATAGACAATCGATTGAGGCCGAAGCCTGAGGGCTGTCCCTTGCACCTGGTTGTCTTTGATTACAGGCGTATAGAGTACAAGCTTCAGCTTGCCGCGTTGGGGAGTGAGCTAGTTGAAAGCAGCGAGCGTGGTCGCGAGGATGCAGCCTGAAGGCTGGACTCCGACTCCGTACGCCTGTTATTAGAGTTGGATATATAATCTTACAGTCTCCCTTCTTGCAGTTTCTCTAATCCGCCAAGGTTCAACCCAGGAATAACATTATGAAAAAAACACTTTGTCTTCTTGTGTTCGCAGTGATCGCTTGTGCTGGCTCTTCGATCGCTCAAGTGCCATACAATTCTGCGGTACCAAACGGCTATACGAAAAAAGCGATAGTCTCCGAACAGGTCGGTTTGACCCAGGTCACAGTTACTTATCATCGTCCGGCGGTGAACGGACGGGAAGGTAAGATTTGGGGCGGACTTGTTCACAAAGGCTTTATTAATCAAGGATTCGGAAATGGGAAGCTTACGCCCTGGCGCGCCGGTGCCAACGAAAATACGATCATCGAATTTGATAATGACGTAAAGGTCGAAGGGCAACCTCTGCCGAAAGGAAAGTACGGGTTGTTCATCGCCTATGATCCGGTGGAGAGCACGATCATATTTTCCAAAAGATCGGACGCCTGGGGTTCATTTTTTTACGACGAAAAAGAAGATGTCTTACGCGTAAAGGTTAAACCTCAACCGGTTGAAAAGAGCGTCGAGAATTTGAAATACGAGTTTTCAGATCAAACTCCGAACTCCGCCGTAGTCGCGGTGTCGTGGGAAAAGCTGGCGATTCCCTTCAAGGTCGAAGTTGATTATTTGAAGCAACAGTTTGATGCTTTTGTGGCCGAGTCGCAAAATCCACGGGGCTTTACATCTCAGGGACTAAACATCGCTGCGAGCTGGACCCTGCAGAATAATTACCAATTGGAAAAAGGACTTGAATGGGCCACGTCAGCTACGAGCCCGAATTTCCCAGGTGACCCTACTTCGTTTTCCGCACTCTCAACTAAAGCCGGTATTTTGGAAAAACTAGGCAGGTCCGATGAGGCAGCGTCAGTTATCAAAAACGCATTGCCGTTAGGAAGCGTCGTCCAACTGTTCCAATTTGGCAGACAGCTATTAACGGCGAAGAAGCCGCGAGCCGCGTTAGAAGTTTTTCAGTTTAACTACGACAAAAACCCGAATCAGTTTGCAGCGCTGCTAGGCATGGCCAGGGGACTATCTGCCAACGGCGAATATCCAAAGGCGCTGGGGTTTGCTGAGAAGGCTTTACCGTTAGCTCCTAATGATGCCAATAAGCAGGCTGTGCAGGGGATGATTCAAAAGCTGAAAGATGGAAAAGACATCAATTGATTTGCTTCTCCATCACGAACCCGGCAGCACTTCGCGGTAAATCTGCTCTGTTTCGCTAGCCATGCGCGAGAGAGAAAGCGTTGCCGCGCCGCAAGCATGGCATTGCGCCCAAGGCGTGAACGCTCGTGGGGATCGTCAAGTAGATCGTTGATCGCCTTGGCTAACGACTCCTGGTCGCCGACGGGCACCAGTTTCCCGCTAAACCCACCCTCAATTAGGCCCCTTCGGACGCCGCGGCAATAACCGGCAGCCCGGCCGCCATTGCCTCGACAATCGCTGGACCAAAGGGCTCGGACCGCGCAGCAGAGACAAACAACGTTAGGGACGAAAGCACACCGGGAATGTCGTCGTGCCAGCCCGGTAGGTCGATGCTCCCGCCGAGGTTGAGTTCGGTCACCAGCCCTACTGCTCAACAACGATTTCGGAGTTCTCTAAGGGTGAATTACTAGGTAGTCTGGCAGGTGGCGGGGGTTGCTTGTCTTACTTCACTGAGGCGGGCGCAATAATCAAACCAGTCTACCAGTCCTTCATTGCTTTGTAGCCCTGCAAGCGCGCCGCCGATGAGCATTCGGAAGTCCGGCAACCTCTGCTGTTTGTATTCTGACAGTCGTTCGCGTGAAAGCGCTTCTATTGATGCGACATCAAAGCACGAGTTGAAGTCGTATGCGATTGGTTTGAGCGTACCGCTTTCGGTTATCACGAGGGGGTTAACCAGGTCGGCCAGCAATCGTTCAGGCTCCTCCGCGCTTCCGGGTCGATTACAAGTTGCGAGTAACGCTGCGTAGGCATTGCGTTGCTGCCAAAGCCCTCGCGCGGGCGCGAGATCGCAATGGACCGCCGCCTGTTCAGCCAATTCTTCCTGAAGGGCCAATACAATCAGGTAGAGCCGCAATTGATCTGAGGGAGTGTATGAAGAAAGATCCTGCATTGTTCGTGCGCGGCCGGCGAGCGCAACCGGTCTTACCTGGAGCGCTTTGGCGCCCACGCCTACCAGGTGGTCGGCAAGGTCGGGCAGTTCGGGCAGCGCGTCTCGGGTCAGCGATATAGCTGCCGCGGGGGGTCGACCGCCATCAGCAAGCCTGGCAAGAGCGGCCGAGGAACGCTCAAAAGCATCCGCGCGTCCACGCAAGCGGTTGTGAGTCGGAGCGAGTCCATCAAAACTGATGGCCATACCGTCAACTCGCGACGCGACTTCATCCATGCGCTTGTCTGAGAACAGACCATTGGTGATCAAGGTAACCCGGAAACCGTTCGCATGAGCTTCGTCAATCAACGTCAGCAAGGGCGCGTAGACTAATGGCTCCCCGCCGGAGAGGCTGATTACGTTATATCCCTCCGCCTTGAGCAAAGGCAGTGCAACCAGCAGCGACTCCAAATCCAGCGCCGCTTTTTCCTTTGGTCCCGACTCTGAATAGCAATGCAGACAGGCGAGGTTACACAGCCGCGTGGGATGTAGATGAATAATGCGATCCGGCAAGAAGCCGGATCGCATTTGAGTTTGTGTTGTGGTTTCCGGCATCAGCGAGTAAAACCGCCCTGACCTGCAAGTTCGTCGACATTAAAGTCGGCCCTAACGTGCCAGTAGTCAGGGTCAATAATGCCGTATGGGAATACTTCCCAGCGTGAGGGGCCCGCTTTTTCAAAAAAACCATCCAGTCTTGGAGGCTTGGTGGCGTAATAATCGATGCAGATACCGTAGATGCAGACATCGAATCTTGTGATCGTCATTCCATCTACCATGACGCGGGCCGCGATTTCTTTTATCGTCGTATCCTTGATTTTGTAATTGGCCAGACGCTTTGACAGCCTTGCGTGCAAATCTCTGCTAGTTAACGGCATGTTCTCTCCTTTTTCTCGAATGTCCTTGGGCGACGTTGCCCTCACTCCCTCTTCGCTCACCTGAGCTTTACGGGCTTGTGACCGTTATCAGACAGCACAAATACTGCCGGATAGCGAGATTAAGGCAGCGAGGCTAGATGCAGCAGAGTTGTTTGGGACAAGGAATCAGAATCATCTGGATGCTCCGGTGAAGATCGAGCGCCAACGCTAGCGAGGAACTCCGAAGTTGGCACACGAAGTACAAAACCAGATTTTCTCGTCTGTCGGGAGCGAGAAAGTAGATGAGAATGAGACGGGGACACAATATGACCATCGGCAATCCGATGTCAACATTCTGCTGCTCAAAATGTCCGACATGGATGTCAGATGTTCGAGGCCAACGACAAACGACAAGCTGAAAGCATGTCGGACATTAAAGCCGGTTCTACGCCGTTACAGAACCGAGCGCGGTAGCGCCGGATGCAAGAGGCGTCGTCGGTTGAAGGGCAATAACAATCCGGTGAAAATCGAAGTGGTCCAAAATTGGAAGGACTATAGATGGAACTAGAATTGACTGAGAACTTTTGTGAGCTCTAAAGACTTTCCGACATGCTTTCAGCTTGTCGTGCGATCGCAAGGACGCCTTGTACAAAACATTGGTTTCCAGTCCGCGTTGAGCGGACGACTGATAATAGCCCAGCAGTTTACTGCTGGGATCGACGCGCGAGAAAGCGTAGTCCGTGCAGCGGACGGCTGAATGATACTGTTTAGATGAGCTACATTTTCAGCCGTCCGCTTCACGGACTGCGCCTTACGTTCGTCCTACTCCCAGCAGTGAACTGCTGGGCTATCATCAGTCGTCCGCTTTGCGGACTAGGCTCGAAAACTTCTTGTGCAGGCCTCATGGGCAACCCTTGGGCTGAAATTACGTAATCGCTTCGCAGTACAAATCCAAAATGGACTTGTTCAGAGCTTCCTTCAGCTTGTCGTAATACTTGCGTCATCACTGAAGATGCGAAGCTAAGAGCTCTGTCGTTCAACTCGTAACCAAATGCGAAACTTCGGGTCGTGAGTCCCTCAACAAGCTGATGCATGTCGGACATCAGCGGTCACTTCCGGCGCCGAAGACGGGCGTACAAAGAAGTGATCTTGTACGATTTTGAGTTGAGGATATCCTTCATAGCTCGCTCGCTTTCGTCGTAAAGTGAAATCACTCGGCTAAGCTCAGAACTCACCTGGCCATGCTCGGAACGGAGTTGGCTAAGCTCAGAACTCAACCGGCTATGCTCGGAACTGAGGTGGCTAAGCTCGGTCCTAAGGGCAACAACCACCTCATCATCTCTTTCGTTACCATCCGTTGTAATCTCGCTCGGCTCGTTGTCATCCAGCAGATGGGCAAGTGCGCCATTATTCCACTCGTCCAGTACCCGTTCACTTCCGTGTGTGTTGATTAATTCGAATAACAGCCGAGCACGCTGGATTCGGTAAGAATCGCGCTTACCCTTCAATTCGGGAACGAAAGAAAAGATCACGGGGTTGACGAGTTGGTGTCGCTCATAGAATAAAGCGAGCATTTCAACATACCGCATGATCTGCCTTCGACGTTGCTGGGCCGGCAACAACGGATCAGGCAATTTCGATTCGTGATAATGAATTCCGAGGGCCCGTATATTCCGGTAAAACTTGCCGTCCGCAGCCTGGCTCACTCGGAAGCACCACTCAAAATCTTCGAAGTAATAGCGGAAGGCCAGGTCGTAAGGATAGCGACGGAACACCTCAGTGCGAAACAGGGATAGACAACCAGGTACCCAATCGCATCTCCCAGACTCGCCTACGGGCTCATCGAAGCGTCGTCCGGCGGCCAGCAATTCGAAACCAATGACCCAGGGTTCAATGCGGAAGTTTGCACCGCACAGGTGGGTTGAGCCATCGGGAAAAACAACCTTGCCGGTGGTCGCTATGGCCTGTGGGTTCTGCTCGATTTGGTGAAGCAAGTGCTCCACCGCACCCGGCAGCACCTCAATATCGTTGTCAAGCAACAATACGTATTCAGTATCGACCCGTTCAATGGTCGCGGCTCGCCCCCCCACAGTACCCACATTCTGCGGTAACAGAATTAGCTCGATCCGCGCATCGGCTGCACAAATCTTTTGCAGTTCACGTTGCGTCTCCGCACTGGAACCATTATCGAGCACGATTAGTTTGTAGGGGATGCGCACGTGCTGCTGCAGAGCCCAGATTGCCCTTCGCGTTTCCTCCAAACGCTCGCAGGAAAGGATGCTCACAGTGATCTGACAGTCGCTATGAGATTGAACAAAATCCTCCGGCAGCTCCGCCTCATTTGCGCGGGCCTGCTCCATAAGCTGTTGCCTGATTGTCGGCGGCTCGATGTGGGCTAACGATTCAACCTGATAGTCCTGCAGAGAGCTTTGGGCCAGTGCCGGAACTTTATGGTAGTTGGATGGCCCGTACCGCACCTTCTTCCCAAGCAGCGCCGCGGCAATCATCACATGGGCCCGGTCGGTCTCCACCGTATCGTGCCGGGCGATAGTCCAGAGAAACTGGTCCAAACTCTCACAAGTAATTGATATGTCATCATTGCCGGGCGGCACATCAGACGTGATCGCCTCCGCGTCGGTGCGGAACGCGAGTAAGGTTCCTCGACCCTGGCGGTTATAAGGACGAAAGTCAAAAAAGAAGGCCGTGTCATGGGCGACCTCGGATCGACAGAGATATTGAATCTGATCGTATGACGCAAACTCGCGGGCAAAGACCAGGGCGCGAGTTTGGCTGAGCGCGGTGCGAACGGTCGGCACCGAAGTGTCAAACGTGGTAGGGAAAATGACTACACGCCTAAATTGGTTTTCGATCTGCAGTAGATACTCGGGCATGTGCTTATGTGCTTCACACCACGCACCACTCCCGGTAATGATCGCCAGATCGCCGTACACTCCATCCAGTTTTTGCAAATCCACTTCGCGATAGTTAATGCCCTCCAGGAGCTTCCTCATGCCCGCATGAATAAGCTGGTCGCCCATGTTGCCGTAATTGCGGACGAGTGTAATGTCGGTTGCATCTACAAGCGAGGCAAGCAATTTGGCGCGGCTCTCCTCGAGAACCAGACGTCTGGGATTGGGTGGTGGGCCATCATTGGAATTGTCTTTGCTGCTGGTAGGCCGCTTGTTGAAGGTTGTGAAAGATGCAGTGGTTTGACTGGACGTTAATTCCTTGTCTGCTGTTGGGCCAGGTGACGGCTCTGCAAAATTCGTCTCTGCCTCCCAAATATCCACCGAACTGGAGATGTGCACTTGAATATAATTGCGCGGAGCAATGAAAGAGGTAATGGGAGAAACTGAGTGGTATGAGCCGGCCATGCATGGAAACGCGACCATCAGGTTGTGGTGGGGAGTAATGCGAGTGAGGTCGTTGTCATTCGGCTCCGTGCGCGCGGCGGTATGAAGGAATAGCTCACCGCCCTCCATCTGCGTCTCCCCGTGGTCACATAGGTAGAGGAGTAGGGAGATCAATCGCCGTCTGTGGTCCAGGTGTACAGGCCTCGAGTAGCCAACTCGTCCCTGGTGGATGTCCATGCGAACCCACAACTCATGCGGGTCATGTTCGATGCGCCGCAAAGTTGCACGCTCTTTGTCGATACGATCTTCGCGATACGGTACATACCGAGCATTTGTAAGATCGATTTTGCAGCCGGCTTGTTGCCAGTGCGACGCGAATTGCTCTTTACCCCAATCAATGAATCGTTGACTGTGAAACGTATTGAATAGCGATTGCCAGGCCGGCTGCTCATCCAATAGTTTCTGATAATCGGCATCACCCCAGTAAAGTGAAAAACCAGTCGGGCCTGTACTGGGCGGACAGACTGGAAACGACTGCCGCAGGTGTTCGTAATATTCGGGGTTGATGAACTGATTATGAATAACGTGGGGAAACGGCTTGGTCACTATCTCCAGGCGGGTCAGGTCGCACAAATTGTCCCTGCTGTTCGCTGATCCAAAACCTGATTTCATACGACCTTATGGAAATTAAAAAAGTGAAACCGTCAGAGATGTCGAGTCCCGTGATTATGAACAGGGTTGAAGAAAAATGACAAGGCTCAAACATGTTGAGTGCGGTAGCGGTCGGTCTGTCTTGCCGACACTCACGGGAGTGGCAATGAGGTCAGTACGACAGCGCGGTAGCGGTCGGTCTGTCTTGCCGACACTCATCGATGTGGCGATGAGGTCAGTACGACATCGCGGTAGCGGTCGGTCTGTCTTGCCGACACTCATCGGATGTGGCGATGAGGTCAGTACGACATCGCGGTAGCGGTTGGTCTGTCTTGCCGACACTCACGGGAGTGGCGATGAGGTCAGTACGACATCGCGGTAGCGGTTGGTCTGTCTTGCCGACACTCACGGGAGTGGCAATGAGGTCAGTACGACATCGCGGTAGCGGTTGGTCTGTCTTGTCGACACTCACGGGAGTGGCAATGAGGTCAGTACGACATCGCGGTAGCGGTCGGTCTGTCTTGCTGACACTCATCGATGTGGCGATGAGGTCAGTACGACATCGCGGTAGCGGTCGGTCTGTCTTGCCGACACTCATCGATGTGGCGATGAGGTCAGTACGACATCGCGGTAGCGGTCGGTCTGTCTCGCCGACACTCACGGGAGTGGCAATGAGGTCAGTACGACATCGCGGTAGCGGTCGGTCTGTCTTGCCGACACTCACGGGAGTGGCAATGAGGTCAGTACGACAGCGCGGTAGCGGTCGGTCTGTCTTGCCGACACTCATCGATGTGGCGATGAGGTCAGTACGACAGCGCGTTAGCGGTCGGTCTGTTGTATCCGGTAGCACTATAAGGCAGCAATTAGTCATTGAAGTCAGGCAAATCGTCTCCCTGACCGTTCAACACATAGTCGATAGCTCTCGCCACACTTTGTTCAGTCCACAACTTTTTCTTGCTGCCTCTACGTGCCCAAGGGCTGAATGATTCAGACCAAAGGCCATTCTGCCTCAACTCCCGAGTGGCGTTCGCCTTGAAAGCATTGAGAACCAACGTTGCCTTGCGGTTTGCTGTCACCACAGTGTGAATGTGGTTAGTCCGTACGTTGAGCGCGTATAACCACCACTTTCGAATTTTACAGGTTTCACGAATAGCTTTTTCGATCAAATTGCGATGCTCGGCTTTCAAGATCAATGGTCGAACTCGCAACCGCTGCTGATTGTAGTCGTGCCAGATCTCACTTGCTGGCATGTATGGCGACTTGTAACGATTGTGAAAGCGATCTATCGAGCCACGCTTGTCGCCGTGTAACCACGTACCGTAGCTACGAAAAGAAATGAAATAAGCTAGAGGAGTATCGGTATCGTTCCACACGAGGGCATGATGCTCAATCATGAGTTGATTGAGAGTCAATCGCTCCTCGAGGGACGGGGATGTCATGATGATGACTGAGTTCTTGCATCCTGAGAACGATTGAAAGACCGACCGCTACCGCGACTGTCGTACTGACCTCATCGCCACATCCGTGAGTGTCGGCAAGACAGACCGACCGCTACCGCGCTGTCGTACTGACCTCATCGCCACATCGATGAGTGTCGGCAAGACAGACCGACCGCTACCGCGATGTCGTACTGACCTCATTGCCACTCCCGTGAGTGTCGGCAAGACAGACCGACCGCTACCGCGCTGTCGTACTGACCTCATCGCCACATCGATGGGTGTCGGCAAGACAGACCGACCGCTACCGCGATGTCGTACTGACCTCATCGCCACATCGATGAGTGTCGGCAAGACAGACCGACCGCTACCGCGATGTCGTACTGACCTCATCGCCACATCGATGAGTGTCGGCAAGACAGACCGACCGCTACCGCGATGTCGTACTGACCTCATCGCCACATCGATGAGTGTCGGCAAGACAGACCGACCGCTACCGCGCTGTCGTACTGACCTCATTGCCACTCCCGTGAGTGTCGGCAAGACAGACCGACCGCTACCGCGCTGTCGTACTGACCTCATCGCCACATCGATGACTGTCGGCAAGACAGACCGACCGCTACCGCGATGTCGTACTGACCTCATCGCCAGAGTGTCGGCAAGACAGACCGACCGCTACCGCGATGTCGTACTGACCTCATCGCCACATCGATGAGTGTCGGCAAGACAGACCGACCGCTACCGCGATGTCGTACTGACCTCATCGCCACATCGATGAGTGTCGGCAAGACAGACCGACCGCTACCGCGATGTCGTACTGACCTCATCGCGCTTGTCTCCTCATGCAAGTCGAAGGCAAGATAGGCTTCCGCGATCGGCGCATTAAACTTATTTTTATAAGGGCACACAGGGAGAATCTCGCTCGCCGCGTTTTCATGTCTACTGACGCCGCGCGGGACACATTGAGGATGCAGCGAGTCTTAGCCATAGGTCTTGACGGATACGAAGAGTCGCTCGAACGCCAACTGATCGAAGCCGGTGAGTTACCGGCGCTCGCGCGACTACGGGAGAGGAGCGCCAGGTATCTTCTGGATCACGGCCCGGCACAGCGATCTGGCCTCGCGTGGGAGCACGTCAGCTCCGGGCTTTCGCCCGAGCGAGCCGGCCGCTGGGCTGCTTTGCATTTTGATCCCAAGACGTATGCCGTGTGGCAGGAAGGGACTCGTCTCAACCCTTTCGCGGCACGCCTGGAATCTCGCACCGTAGTTTTCGACGCGCCCTACTTCGACCTCGAACAAGCGCCCCACGTGCGCGGTGTGGTCGGCTGGGGCGCACACGACCCGGGCATTCCGCACGCGTCGCGCCCTGACGATTTGCTGGCCGAGTTTGAGACCCGCTTCGGCAAGTACGTGGCTGCGCAATGGATTTATGGCGTTGTCTGGGCTTCTGTTGAGCGCGCGAGACTAATGGGCCAACTCCTCGCGGAGTCCGTCGCCCAGCGTGCGCTCGCGGCGCGGTGGCTGCTGGGCGAACGCCTTCCAGACTGGGACCTCGCCCTGGTCGTGGTGAGCGAGGCCCACTCGGCCATCGAAGGCCTCTGGCACGGCATCGACCCCAACCATCCCCTTCATCAACTACCCTCCGCGGAGCCGGCGCTGCGAAGGAATCCTCGCTGTGTATCGCGGCATTGACCGGCTCGTCGGCGAACTCGAGGCGGCATTCCCGGACGCCGCGCTCGTCGTCTTCTCCATGGGCGGTATGGGGCCTAACTATTCCGACACGGCGAGCATGGTGCTCCTGCCTGAGCTAATGTACCGGCACGCGTTCGGCAGCCCACTTCTCGAGCAGCCTGATGCATGGACGGGAGCGGGCACTCGACCCGCGCTCGGCGAGGATCAGGACTGGGCACTGGCCATCCACCCAAACTTTCCGTCAGCCGAACTGAGGAGCAAGCGCCGCCGCGCCGCGCACCCCATTCGAACGGTTCTTGAAAAAGTGCTGCGGCCTTCCATCCCTCAACCTGAACTCGGGGAAGATTCGTATCTGCGGCGCTCGGTGGGCTGGATTCCCGCTATGCTTTACCAGCCCGACTGGCAATCGATGCCAGCCTTCGCCCTTCCTTCCTACTACGACGGGCGCATCCGCATCAATCTCAAGGGAAGGGAGATCCGGGGACGGGTTCCTCTCTCGAAATACGAGGCGAAGTGCGACGAAATCGACTCTCTTCTGCTCGCCTGCCGCGACCCAGCGACTGGCGACAAAATCGTCGATCACGTGGAGCGTGTGGCGGGCCGCGACCCACGTACGCTTGGTGCGACGGAGTCGGACATAGTGGTGGTGTGGAAGGGAACGTTCTGCGCCCTGGAACACCCGACACTCGGTCGTGTCGGGCCAATCCCTTTCCGGCGGCCGGGGGGCCACACCGGCCGTTACGGGATGGCCTACCTTAAAAACGCCGGCCTCGAGGCCGGTGACATGGGCGTGCGAAGTTCGTTTGACCTCGTGCCCACCCTCATAGATTTACTGGGCGAGCCGCTCCCGGAAGGGCTGAGCGGGGCCAGCATGTTGCGATGAGATTTACCGTCGGCATCTGCACCTGGAACAGGGCATCCCTGCTCTCCACGGTTCTTGAGCGACTAACGACGGTGCGACACCCATCGGGAGGGTGGGAGGTCGTAGTCGTTAACAACGGCAGCACCGACGACACCGAGCGCGTGCTGGACACGTTCGCGGGACGGTTGCCGCTGCGACGCGCTCTCGAGCCGAGTCCCGGTCTCTCCAACGCGCGCAATACCGCGATCAAGCACGCGACAGGCGATTACATTGTTTGGACGGACGACGACGCTCTCGTCGACGTGGACTGGCTTTCTGCCTACTCGCGGGCGGTAGACCAACATCCCGATGCAGCAATCTTCGGTGGGCCGGTGCGGCCTCGCTTCGAGGGTACGCCGCCACCCTGGCTGTCTGCCGGTTGGGAACAAATCAGTCCGGCGTTTGCCGCGCGCGAGCTCGGCGATGAACCTTTCGAGTTGGGGGATGGCGAATTGCCCTTTGGCGCGAACTTCGTCATACGCGCCCGAGAGCAGCGGCAGTTTCCGTATAACCCGAACCTCGGCAGAAAGCGGGCGGGCGGTTTACTCGGCGAGGAGACGGCGGTCATTCGGGCGATTTTAGCGGCGGGCGGATCGGGCTGGTGGGTGCCGGATGCGCCGGTCGAGCATTGGATTCCGAAAGAACGTCAGTCAGTCAAATACTTGAGAAGCTACTTCGTGCTTCAGGGTAAGACTTTTGAAAAGTGGGACGAAGACGGCAGGCCGACGTTTTGGGGGCGACCGCTCTGGCTCTGGCGCCGAATCATCAAGTCGGAACTGTTGTACTCTTGCGCTCGACTCAGCGGAGACCAGGACCGTTGGCTTAAACTCCTCATCCAAGCCTCAAGAGACCGGGGTGCTACCCCGAGATAGTTGCTTCGTGCATCGGTGTAGAACGGGTAAATGGTAAATGGATTCGTGGATCGATTCACCATCCACCATGGGTCAAGGAGTCAGTACCACCGCGCGGTAGCGGGTGGGTGATTTGGACCGGAGGTTCGGTGGCATCCGCGGCTCCGCGTGATGACTATGCTTCGATTACTGTGAACGCGTTAGCCAACCAGAACCGTCCATTCACCATTCACTATTTACCCGCCTCCGCAAACGAATACAACGTCCCCTTCGTCCGAATAAACAAACTGTTGCCCGCAATTGCCGGCGTGGCCCAGCACTCTTCGTCAAGGTCGTTCGTTGCCAGGATTTCCCATTGTGCGCCTGCTTTAAGCACGGTCACTTTGCAGCTCCCGCTTACCATGAAGATCTTTCCATCGCCAGCCACAGGTGATGCGGAGTAGTCCTCGAGCGCCTCGGGCGTGCGGCCCATCTTCAAAACCTCTCCAGTCGCGGGATTTATAGTCGTGACTATGCCTCCTTCTTTCATTAGGTACATCACGTCACGATAGACGAGCGGCGCGGGAATATTCGGATAGCTCTTCTTCAGCGTCCAAACAACATTGGTGGGAGTGAGATCACCGCCGCCGCCTATGCGGACAGCCGTAATGCCATGACCGGAAGTGCTCATACCGGTGCGAACGAAGTCGTATTCCGATCGATCGATAGAGCCGTCGCTGTTGGCGTCGATCCAGCCGAAGTGTTCCTCAAACGGGTCACCCTTCATCTCCTCGGGCTGGATTCCTTGATTGTTGTTCTTGTCGTGTTTCTTCAGAGTGTCTTCAAAAGGCGGTAAAAACGGTGCATCGGAGCCTTCGCCGTTTACAAAGACCATGTCGCCATTAAGAGCGGGCACTCCCTTCGGATATGTGCCCACCTTCGTGACCCACCACAGTCGCTCTCCCTTATCAAGCGAATAGGCATCGAGTGTATTCGAACCCAGCACCACGACTTGCGCCGGCGCGTTTTTGGGTGTGTAGATAACCGGCGTAGAAAAGCCTTCGTAGTTCGTACGGTCTTTCTTCCAAAGAACTTTTCCGTTTCGCGCATCGACGGCAAGGAGGAATGAGTTCATCCGCTGATCTGCCACGAGGACGAGGGTGTTGCCAGCTAGCAGAGGCGATCCAGCCATACCATAAAAACTATGAAACGGTCCAAGAGGCAGCCGCCAACGCTCGCTGCCATCGGGTGCATAGCTGATCAAACCTAAGTCGGCGAAAAAGGCGATCACGTTTTTGCCGTCGCTCACCGGAGTTGGTGAGGCAGCATCGTTCGCTTTATAAATCGGTGTGTTGCGTGCGCGAGCAACGTCACGCCGCCACAGAAGCTTTCCGGTTTTTCGATCGAGGGCGAGCGTGACGAGTTTGTCGCCTTCACTCGCCGTCAGGAAAACACGATCAGCCGTGACCACCGGCGACGATCGCCCGAACGGCACTGCTGCTTTCCAGGCCAGATTCTTCGTAGCGCTGAATTGCGTCGGCAAGGTGGAGCCGTCGGCCACGCCAGTGCCGTTCGGCCCACGGAACATAAGCCAGTCGTTCGTCGCCTTGATAGAGCTCGCTGACGAAGTCGCTGGCGGCGATGTCGAAGGTTTTGAATTCTGCCCGTAAGCCGGGAAGGCCACGATCAGAATCGCCAGACTATGCAGAATCCCGACCTGTCGGGATAGCGCGGGATGCGGAAGGCGGCGAACGATGGACCAGAGTTTTGCTGGGAGTTTCATTTCTCTGTTCTCCTGGAGGGAATGTTGATTATGGGCACCGTCAATGTGCTACATGCTTCAGCTTGTCGTGTGGTGCCGGATGCCCAACCAGTCGTCACTGATGAAGCTCTGATTAGGTTCATTTTATATTTGTGCCGCGGAATCGAATAGTCAGGGCAGCGTTTTCAATTCGCGGTCTCAATTTCCCCGCGCCACGCGTCGTAGCTGAGCGCCGCTGATAGTAATTGCTTCGACTTCACCCGAGGCCGGGTTCAACTGGAACGATACAAATCCATCGCCCAGCCAGCGACGGTGCCACTTCGTCTGGAAAGTGTCGTGATGCCAGTGTTCGAGATCGGCGCTGCGGGTGTCGCCTTTGCCTATGCTTAAACGCAGCTTGCCATCTGCAAGTCTGACTTCGAGCTCGCCATATAACGGATCGGCGTACTTGCCCGCGTAGTCCGGGAGATCCCGGCTCGGCTTTGTGTCCGATCTGCGACGGGCTTTCTGAGTCTCAACTTGCCTTTTACTCTGCGCCTCAAGACCGTCATAAAGCGCCTTCATCTCTTTCGACCAGTCGCGCCCGCTGCCGTCGCTAAACGCGAACACGTCGAACGCCTTGTACATCAGCGCATGCCGCACTTCGGCATGATCGATGTTTCCGAAGATGTAAATCCCCATTTTCTTGTCCGGTATCAGCCCAATGATCGCAGTGCGCCCGGCGAGGCTTCCGGTGTGGAAGTTCACCATCTCGCCGCGATAGTCGTGCTGAAACCATCCGAGGCCATACGTCGTCCAATGCGGTTTTGTAAGCGAGACGGTTGGGTAGAATTGTGCAGGCGGCACAATCGCATGCGGCCGTAACAGTGCTTGATGGGTCGCCGGCTTGAGCAGTTGTTTACCGTTGACCGTCGTGTTGCTTAGCATGAAGTCGATCCATTTGGCGATGTCGTTTGCGGTCGACCAAACGGCACCGGCCGGGGCAATCGGGTCAGCCATCATTTCAGGGATCGCCGTGGTCTTGTCGTCGATATCGTAGTGCGCCGCCGAGCGGTTCTGATAACTGCTCGAGGCGCCGTAGGTTGCAAAAGTATTCTTCATTCCCAACGGCGCAAATAGCCGCTCCCCAACGAACCGTTCCCATGGCATTCCGCTCACTTTTTCGATCACCTGACCGGCAACGCCGTACATGATGTTCTGATATGTGTAACCACCACGAAACGGGTACGCCGGGCGCGCATACTGCATTCGCTTCACAATTTCGGCGGCAGACAATTCCGGCGTCCAGGCCCACAGAAAATCGGCGTTGCCCATTCCGCCATTGTGGGTAAATAGATCGCGGATCCTCAGTTCGGAGGTCACGTAAGCATCGGCTACACGAAAGTCGGGCAGATGCTTGATCACCTTGTCGTCCCAGGAAACCTTGCCTTCGTCGACGAGCATTCCCATCGTCACCGCGGTCATCGCCTTGGTCGTGGACATCGCGCCAAAAAGCGTATCGGCATCAACCGGCGAAGTCTTGCCTACCTCGCGCAAACCGTATCCCTTTGCCAGGATCACCTTGCCATCCTGCACGACAGTGATTGCCATTCCCGGCACCTTCCATTCCTGGCGCGCGGCTTCGGCATACTTATCAAAATCCTCAACCTTGTTTTGTGCGACCGCCGACGCGGCCACGACCAGGATGAGAACACTTAGAACACTAATTCTTTTCATAAGTTATTTACTCCGGCAAATTCAGTCGCTTAGTAATACGATGTGCGACATGCTTTTCAGCTTGTCGCTAAAGGTTTGTAACGATGACGCAGCGAGAATTAAATGACCTGAAAGCGCGTGGGATTCTATCTGAGTTCAGCAACTATCGCTAGATTGCCACCCGTCAGTACTGTTCTGCCTGGTGATGCCTGTTGCTGAATCGGGAGCGGGGCAGTAGCCCGACCGTAAGGAAGGGCGTTTTTAATAAACGGATAAACGCGGCGATAAACGCCCTCCCTCATTCGACAGCTATAATACGGTTCTCCCCGTTCAGATAATTCTAAATAGAAGTTCTCGCATCATTTGTGAGTGGCTTTTGTTAACAGTCCGGAGTTTGGGTGCGTCTTAAACGGAACAGATAGAATAGGCGACGCTCTTATCGATTCCATAAACATTAGGGGTAAAGGATCATGATGAACTTTAAAACACGATGGTTAGTAACCGCAGTTCTGACTACCGCCATTGCCGGACAGTCCCTTTCCCTAAATGCAGGCCACAATGCGCAGACAGCGCAGCAATCCGACTCCGAACGCATCGCGCGATTGGAGAACCTTCTCGAGAACATCCGTCAGGAGCTGAAGATACCGGCTTACTCGGCAGCCATCGTGAAGGATCAAAAAGTGCTCTGGGCGCGCGGGTTCGGCTTACGCCGATGTGGAGAATAAAATTCCGGCGACCGAGACACACTCCTTACCATCTCGCTTCGCTCACCAAGACTTTCGCTTCCACGATTCTGATGCAGCTTGTGCAGGAAGGAAAGATCAAGCTGGACGATCCCGTTTCAAAGTATGGCATTAACCTGGAGAGCGACGGCGTTATTACAGTGCGGCACCTGTTCTCGCACACATCCGAGGGAAAACCTGGCGAGCAATACCGTTACAACGGCAATCGCTTTGGAGAATTGGATAAGGTGGTTCAGAGGGCAACCGGCAAGTCGTTTGGCGAACTTTTGATCGCCAACATTCTCGACCCACTCGGCATGAATGCGACGGCGCCGAACGTTCCCAGGATCGTCGGCACAAAATCGCCGAACGCGGCGAGTCGCGCTGCGGAAGATGAAATTAAAGCCGGAGTGATGGAGATCATCAACGGCTTCAATGCAGGCAACGTGGAGCAGATCGAGCGACGACTCTCTCCCCAGAACAACCGTTTTCCAGGTGAGGGAGGATTCTTGACCTCGTTCGTTGATGCAACGGAGTTACGCGGCGCTTTCCAGGCGGGGTTCAAAATTAAGTTTGAGGTTCAAAATTTGGAGGCCGCTGTTTACGGTGACAGCGCCCTCGCAACTTTCTTTTATGGCGGAACCGTTACGCCTCCCGGCGCGAGCCCACGCAGTGATGGCCCATGGAGAGCGTCATTCTTCTGGAACAAACAGGACGGCGTTTGGAAACTGGTCCATTCTCACCAGTCATCTCTCACCAGACCACTGATCACGGAAAAGCATCAGCAAAGATTCGACACGGTGGTGAAGACGTTGGCCCAACCGTATGCGCTCGACCGGGAGTTTAAGCCCACGAAGATCAGTTACCCGCAGGGGTTCAGCACTTCAGCAGGATTGATGTCCACGGTTCTTGATATGGCGAAGTATGACATTGCGATCGATCAAAACAAGTTTCTCACGAAAGAAACGCAGCAGCTTGCTTTCACGCCCACTCGATCAACCAAAGGCGAAGAGCTTCCCTATGGCCTTGGATGGTTCACGACAAACTACAAAGGCACGAAGCTGCTGTGGCATTACGGATACTGGACCGGCAACTCATCGTTTATTTTAAAAGTGCCAGAGCGAAACATGACCTTCATCATCATGGCCAACTCAGACAATCTTAGCCGCCCGACGGATCTTGGTTCAGGTGATGCGCTCAGCTCTCCAGTGGGCATGGCTTTCCTGAACACGTTTATCTTCCCGGAGAAATTCGGCGAACCTGTACCTGAAATCAATTGGACCTCTCCGGTTTCAGAATTGAAGAATCAGCTCAAAGTCATAGAGGGAAAACCTTACGCAGATCTCTACCGCAAGCAGCTAGCTTCAAAGATCCGAGTCGATCAAAGCGTTGGGCGCGCGACTGAAGCAACCGAACTGATGAAGCTTTATGGTCAACTCTTCTTGAAACCATTGCCGCAGGATTTGGCGGCCTTGCCGGTTGTTGCGCAGATCGTGCAGGTGTTGGACAACGAAGATAAGACCGTGCCTTTTACTCTAACCAGCAGCCAGGCGGTGCGTATTTTCGCGGTGGGCGAAGGGCAGGCGAATGAGATGTTTGACTACGGGTGGATCGAAAACGCCGACAACGGTACTTCGGTTTGGAAGATGGAAGCGCCGAAGACCACCCACGCAGGCGGCGCGGGTAAGAACCGGCAAGTGGATCAGGTGATTACCCTGCCGGCAGGGAATTACAAACTGCGTTACAAGTCTGACGATTCACACGCTTTCGATCACTGGAACAGCATGCCTCCGGACATCAACTTTTGGGGAATTGCGGTCTATAAGAAATAGAGGGCGGCGGAAGTCAAGAGGCAACTCCTTGGAGTGCGCCGCCTTGTCGGCGCTTTGGTCGGCTGCGACTGGTCGCAGTCTGATAGTCAAAGCGGCTACTTGAATGCTCAAAAACTCTACGGAAAAGCGCGGCTTCACATTTACTCACAGGTCAGGAAGGAGGATTCATCCCCGCTCCTCTTCACAACACTCCGACCGTGAACAGATAGATTCACCGGTGCCTCGGCTGCGCCGCCCGATGTGAGGCGGTGGCTCTGCCCCGCCGGCAACGAGGGCCATTTGTTTAGGGGGCTGCGCCCCTGATGCTCAATGCCTCATTTGCCGAAGAATCCTGATTTTAATGCTGCCTCTATCATTCCCTTCAGAACTTTAAGATCAACGTCTTCCAACTTATTAATATAGAGACAACCCACACCTGTCTTATGCTTGCCCAGCTTCTTAAGAGCAGCAGCTTGCTTCTTAATATCTCCGGTCAGGTACAAGGATAAATTCGCTTTACGTGGAGAGAAACCAATCCGCAGCCAGTCTACCTCTTTGCCGGTGGACGGGCTTTTCACCGTTTGATTGCCAAAGCCGATGATTGAACTGCCCCACATCTTAGGCTCTTCGCCGCTGGCTTTTTTCATAAATTCCAAAAGTGCAAAGCTGTCTTTGCGCTTTTGTTCATCCTTCACCGAGTTAATAAAACTCTCAACGCCGGCATCGGTTGGTCTTGTTTTTGTTTCAGCCATTTCAATTCACCATTTCTTGTCTTGGGTTGGCTTGCCAGGTGTGCAACCCTTACGAGACTGTCGGGGAAAATAGAATTCGGTTTTCTCTGTGCATTCTCGGTGTTCTCTGTGCCTCTGTGGTGGCCGCTTTTATCAGATAAACCCACCACAGAGACACAGAGAACACCGAGGCCGCACAGAGAATTGAAGCCCGACAGACTCTTACGCGTTGCACACCCTCTTGATGCAGCACGACTACGACACTGAATTAGATCGCAGGCATAGCAAAACTTCCGTTTTCTCCAGGCTCAAACGTCAAAACTCGCACAACTGCATCTAAATCTAACGCGCCATAGATATGAGGGAATTCCTCCTGCCCGCCCTCACAATTTTCATACCGGATTTCAGCTTTGACTCGATGAGTATCTATCTCAAGAAGCACTAACCCCATCTGCCCGGAAAACAGTCGATTAGCTGTTCGAATTACCTGATCATCTTTGGAGCAATGGATGAACCCTTCAGATGCCAACGATGGTGCTTGATAGGTTCCTTCTTGTTTAGCTCTCTCCCATTCCGCACGTTTTGTGATGTGAAATATAGTTGCCATGAATAATCACCCGGAATGTAGCCTGCACGAAGTCAGTAACACAACTCGATAGCGCGTGGGCCCGCCGCTAAGTTGGGGCGAGTTTGAATTTCTCAATCTCGCAGACCTCACCTTCAACATCAGTCAACGCCTGGTGTGTTCTGTAGATCAAATAGCCGAGATCGATCTCTATCACGTGCCATCACGGCGCGAATGTGAACAACAATCCTGCGCTGTTGCGAAGTTTGCGCCGGTCAGTTTCGGTGATGGTCAATGGCCCACGCAAAGGCGGACATCCGGACACTATAGCCTCGTTAAGTAAGACCCCTGGGTTTAAAGCCCTCTATCAACTTCATCGCAACGTAGACATTCCAGCCGAGCAAAAACACAGCCACTCCGTTCATTGCCAACCTCGATGAACAGCCGGACGCGGCACACATGATCACTGTTTCAGTCGACTCCGCCAAAACAAACCTTCACCGTAACAAACACTCGCACGAAGGCGAGCAAGAGCTTCACCCTTAAATAATCGCGCTTGCTTAGCGACGTTGTAGGGGCGGCACTCCCCGCCGCCCCCGTTTACTCCTTAAGGTATTCGGGCAGTAGCCCGACCGTAAGGGAGGGCGTTTTATCTCTGCGACCTGGTCGCCAGCGGCGGGGGTGGCCACGGAGTGCCACCCCTACAACTCGTTCTCTATACGAGAATATCCGATTACGAATCGGACAGAAACGAACCTTCACTCATGACGATATTGGCCTACGCTCGCGTCGCGGGCGTCCACATGGAAGACCTCGTCGACGACGAACTTGATCTGCCGGCTAAATTAACCGGCCACGTCACACACCGCGGCCTGAAACGTAAATCCACTTCTCGAAAGCGCTGACCGTTTGTACAGGTGAAGGGATAAGTATTCTAAGCGCGGCGAAAGAGACGCTTAATCTCAGGCAGCGGCGGTTGAGGTTTGTCCAGGTATTCAGTGGTGGCAATCCTTCCTTGATCGACCAACGCGCGTTTCGTCTGGTCGGACAGTTCAAAGTCCGTGAACTTAACGCCAAGGTCATTGATGAAGACCGAGCGCCGTTCGTCACCAGGGTTTGTCTTCAGCAGAATATCCTGGATGTCCAAAAGAGCGTCGATGACGCCGCCGGTAAAACTCCGCAGACTGTTGATTGGTGAGGCGGGCTGGCTCGGATCTACGAAATGGAATCCGAGCGTCTCCTGATTAGGCGTTCTATGAAGCATCTGCTGGCCCGAGTCGGGATCAACAGCAGTGTGCTGTTCATCAAACGTGTTGATTGGATAATTGTTCAGCACGCCGCCATCGCAATAAGCATCGTTGCTGCCGTTCTGCTCGTAATACCGCGCCTCGAAGAAGAAGGGTATCGACATGGAAATGCGCACCGCGTCGGCTACGGCCACATCAGGTGTAGTCTCGTAGGAAAACTTCTGCACCGCCTGTTGCGTCAGGTTGGTGCCGAAGATATATAGTCTTTTGAAGTGTCGGTCGCGATACTTCTCGACCAAATCCCGGAACGTCGCGCGCCCATTCCCGGATTGCTGACCATCCCTGGTCTTCTGCTCAATATAGGATTCCATAAGCTTCAGGAAGTAGTTTCCCTTAAACCAACCAAAATGCCGGATGAGCCTGATGGGCCCGATAAGATCGCAGCCGTCTTCAAACTTCTCGAAGTTCAGGGTCATCATGATCCCCAGGAATTCCTCTGCAGAGTAATTGAGGCTCATCATGGTCGCAGTAATGGCGCCGGCCGAAGTTCCCGCCACCGATTGAATCTGCGGCGTGATTTGCCTTTGTTCCAGCACCTCAAACACGCCCCCGTATGCGACGCCCTTAACACCGCCACCTTCAAAGACGAGATTCTTGTACGGGTAATCATGAGTCGGCATTTGTTGTGTCCTCCGAGAATTGCTTCACACGGAAACATGCGAGTGTGTGTTTAAGCAAATAGTAAGGCCTGCTATCTTGAAGTCGTCCACCACGTTGAAGGTACGAAAGCGACGGCCACACCACAACGCATCGCTCATGAAATCCGCTGACCAACACTCATTCATCGCTTCACTTACAACCAGCGGGGCCGGGCATCTTGTTGGCAAACGCTTTTTGCCTTTCCTTCGTTTATTCAGTTTCAGGCTGCAATACACGCGATAGACGCGTTTGTGGTTCCAACCATGGCCCAACCGCCGCAGTCGCTTGAACAACTTGCCAAAGCCTTGCTCTGGTCGCCCATGGGCCAGCTCCAATAGCAACTTGACGATCTCCTGGTCCCGGTTCGGCAGCGGCTGGTAACGATAAACCGAGCGCGGTAACGCCAATACCCGGCAGACTTGGCGCTCGCTGACCTGAAACTGCTCACGTAAGCCGGCAATCAACTTCCTCTTGACTGCCGGCTTTACAGCTTTTTTGTGAGCACCTCTTTCAAGATCCGATGGTCCATCGACAACTCGGCATACATCTGTTTTAAGCGGTGGTTTTCCTCTTCAAGTTCACGCAGGCGCCGAATGTCAGCCGCCTCCATGCCGCCGTATTTTGTCTTCCACTTGTAGTAAGTCGCTTCGCTGATTTCGTGCTCGCGACAAACTTCTCTCACAGCTCGTCCCGCTTCCACCGCTTTCAAGATCGTGATGATAGTGTTTTCGCTGAATTTGCTCTTTCGCATTCTGGCCTCCTGGCGTCATACTCGCCCGGAAACCTCTACTTTTCAATGGCCCTGTTTTTGGGGAGGGTTTCAAAAGGTCAATCGAACCTTTAAAACCTAATCGGAAGTTTGAAAATGAATTACTGCGCGCGATGCGATTAGAGAATACTCAGCGCACAGTTGTTTGTTACGGCTGGCTTGGACTTTCGGCACTTAGCATTGTGTCAGTTCTGGTGCTCATAGTGCTCTCGGGACGACATATTCTTGTTCTGCCTGAAAAAGTTATTCTCGCCTTAATTGCTGGGGCCGTCGCGAACGGAATATCGATGTTTGCCACAATCATTCGAAGTCTCTTTCCAAAAAAATGAAACGGGCTGGCAGAGTAATCTGATGATGGTTTACTCATGATCGGCCGATTGATAGAAGAACACCCAAACGAAAACCAAAACCAGGGTCAGGCTTGCGATTTTGCGATTCTAAAGTGCTGGCTCCCAGCCTTATTTCAACAGTGGCTAGTGACCGAGAATCGCAAATCGCAAGCCTGACGCCAGTCTATGGCAGTGCTATTCGCCGCGCGACTGCCATCCTTCCGGATCTCGTCGCGAATGGAAAACGGCAATGACTTGAATCTCATCCTCGCTAACATCAAAAAAGATAGCGAAGGGAAAGCGCCGAATCACCGCGCGTCTGAGATTTCTGTATACGACCGGATACATCTGGGGGTTGCGAACGACCCGTGTCAGGGCTTCGTCGACGCTGTCCATGAACTCAAGGTCCAAGTCTTCGCGCTGGTGTGCATACCATTGTCGCGCCTCGGCGAGTTCGGCGTCCGCGTCGGAAGTGAACCGAATGATCATGTGAGGTTAGCGCGACTTCATGAATTCAGCTTTAATCTCTTCCCAGGTTCGACCAATAGCGCCGCCTTGACCCGCATTGGTTCTCGCAGTCCCCAGCCGTCGATCGAGCTCTCGCTTCTGAGCATCGGTTAACTCAAAGGCCTGATTTTCTTCAGCGATCGTGTCCCAAATTTCTTCGACCAGGTTGATCCGATCAGAGATGCTGAGCTTCTTTGCCTGCTCGGTTAGTTCGCTTTGCATGGCAGCATTGTATCAAACCGAGGGACGGGCCAGAAGAGTTGAGTTCAATGAACGCGCAACCTAACCTGATGTTGGCCTTTCACTGTTCGAGTTGTTGGACTGTTGTTGGACTAGCGGGGCCGGCACATGGCAGGCTCCACACTCCGCGCTCCGGGAGGATGATTCAGCACTAAATCCGCGCCACAGCTGGTGCTTTCTCAATCGAGTTCGCCAACAGCAGAACGGCTCCGCAGAAAAGCAGGGTGTCGAAGAAAAAGTTCAGCGCAACCACGTCTGTGGGCGCGGCGAGGAGCATCGGCATCGGCAGGTAGATCCCGGAAACACCGTCAGCAGAATGCTTTTGGAGTGCGGTAACCTGTTACCGCTTTGGTATTCGGCGACCTGTCGCCGCAGTCCCACTGCATCCCGTGAGATGCAGGTTATCTGCGTCACGGCGGCAACAGGTCGCCGAATACCAAAGCGCTGACAAGATCAGCGCACTCCAAAGGGTCGACTCTAGTGCTGACCGAAGCAACAGCACAGATTGCCAATAGCAAAATATCGATCAAGCCTCCAACGTCTCGCTTTCTTATTCACGAGTAAGCACGCCGCCGGCGAGAATCAAAATCACGCCAACAAAATAACTCAAGATAATTGGCCCGGGGGATTCAGTCGGGAGTGAGCTTTTGCAGCGGAACTCTCGGTACGTATTCCGGATGCGGCAGATGCTCAACCCCGAAGAATAGCGAAGGCAGGCCCAGGAAGAATCGCGGAATGGCGGCCAAAAGCTTAGAAAACAGAAAACTGAGGCCGACGATCCGGCGGTTCTGTTCTCACCGCCGGTCGTGAAAAAGATCTTGCATGGATGTGTGTGCGGGTCTCGTGAGGAAGGCTTTCGGTATTCTATCTTCTCTTGCTACTGTTAGCGCTGTGCCTACAAAAAAGAGTCTGAGTAAGAGTGGCACCGTTCCCGTCCAACTCATTGAGCGGCGAATCTATTTAATTCGCGGCCACAAGGTCATGATTGACGCTGATTTGCCCGAGTTGTATGAAGCTACTACGAAACGATTTAACCAGCAGGTTCGACGCAATCTAAAACGGTTTCCCGAAGACTTCATTTTTCAGCTAACGACGGATGAGGCAGAATCTTTGAGGTCACAATTTGCAACCTCAAAGGCAGGCCAGGGAGGATTGAGGTCGTAATTTGCGAACTCAAAGACGGGCCGCGGCGGGCGGCGTTATTTGCCTTTTGCTTTTACGGAGCAGGGTGTCTCGATGTTGTCGAGTGTGTGAATAGCGAACGAGCGATCGAGGTCAACATCGCGATCATGCGAACCTTCGTAAAGTTACGACAGATGTTGGAATCAAACGAAGAACTCAATCGGAAGTTTGCGGCTGTTATTCGCAAGCTGGCGACGCACGACAAATACTTCACGGTCGTTTTTGATGAACTTAAAAAGCTTAATGAGCCACCAACCAGCCTGCGTAAACAAATCGGATTCAAAACCGCCTCATAACCGCGCAGGCTAAGACGAACCACGAGGTAGCCCCCAAGCGCTGCCGCCAAAGAGCTGAAAATGTTTGAGACGATTCTCTTGTTTTGCTGATCAGTTACAGAACCCAGCGCGGTAGCGCGGGATGCTGGCGACAGAATGTCGGATGCCCGAGGTGAGATGTCGGTGTTCGTACTCAGTTCGTGGATCGTTTTGAATCAGCGTAAGAGAAGACGATCCACGAAATTACACGAAGTAACACGAAATATGTCGGTCGTTTGCGAGGCATACCCACACTAACGTCAACGAAATCTGACATTCTGACTCCTCTGGAATAATGCTGGATTCAGGTTCCAGTTCAGACTACGAGCATTCGTCAGATCATGTTTCTTTATCCTCACCCGCAGCGACACTAGGAAAATTATTGACAGCAGGTGCGGCAGAAGGTTAGAAAGTGCCGCCCTCACTGGCCGTTAGAGAGTTCAAAGTACAAAGGAGCATCCCATGAAGAAAGCCATTAGCGTGTTGTCATTGTCCGGAATTACAGTCGTTCTGCTTTTTGCGACGGTCTTTGGTTTGTCGAAGGCGGCGTCGACCAATCCAACCGTCGACTCGAAATATAGAGTGTTTTGTGCCAATAACAAGATTGAGGTTGAACAGCGGACGCTGGAGCAACAAAAGAGTGCGCGCGGTTCCAACGTTTGTCAGTTGGGTGAGTTTGATTATCTTTCGGATGCCGATAAGCACGCCGAAAAACTTGGTGGTAAAGGCGCCGAGTGTAAGTGCCCCTGAAGGGCGGATAGTCAGTAGGGAAGTTTGAGCCCGGTTGTACCCAACCGGGCTTTTTAATTCACGACCAAATCCACGAATTACACGAAGCAACACGAATTACGGCCGTGGAGTTCGAGCGTTAACGACAAGCTGAAAGCCTGTCGAACATATGGCAACGACAAGCCGGGCACGAGTGCCCGATCTAAACGACCGCGAATGAACCGGAGAGGAATAGTATGAGCGAACTTAGAACTCTGTACCCTGAGATTGAGCCCTTCGATACCGGACGTTTGAAGGTTTCTCCCGGGCATGAGCACTCTCCCGGGCATGATCTGTACTACGAACAGTGTGGCAATGCGGAAGGGCAGCCGGTCGTGTTTCTTCACGGTGGGCCAGGGGCGGGTTTGGTTCCGGACTATCGACGCTTCTTCGACCCTGCGGCTTACCGCGTACTTCTTTTTGACCAGCGCGGCTCAGGAAAGAGCACGCCGCACGCCTCTCTTGAAGACAACACTACCTGGCATCTCGTTGCTGATATCGAGCGACTACGCGAGCACCTTGGAATCGAGCGGTGGTTAGTCTTTGGCGGGTCCTGGGGCAGCACGCTCGCACTTGCTTACTCCGAGACGGCCCCGGAAAGAGTGACCGGCCTGGTACTGCGCGGGATCTTTCTCGGTCGCGCGAATGAGACGCGGTGGTTTTATGAAGAAAGTCAGGGCGCCAGCGCGATCTTTCCCGACGGTTGGGAAGATTTTGTTCGACTCGTCCCGCCGGATGAACGTCATGACATGGTTCGCGCTTACTATCGACTCTTAACTGACGAGCAGGCGTCAGTACGCGCAGAAGCGGCGCGGGCGTGGTCCATCTGGGAATCGAGTGCGTTGAAACTGATTCCGGATCAGAAGTTAATCGACGAATTCAGTGAACCGGAAACGGCGATCGCCCTGGCGCGAATCGAATGTCACTACTTCATGAACAATTGCTTCTTCGAGACTGACAATTACCTGATCGAACACGTCGATAAAATTCGAAACATACCTGGCGTGATCGTGCAGGGCCGGTACGACATTATTTGTCCGATGACGAATGCGTGGGATTTGCATCGCGCGTGGCCTGAAGCGCGACTTGAAATCATTCTCGACGCCGGCCATGCGTCCCTCGAGCCGGGAATCGTCGATGCGCTCGTGAGAGCAACGGATGGATTTAGGGAGTGAGCAGTGAGCGGTGAGCAGGAAGCTGTGGGCAGTGGGCAGGAAGAGGTGCGTGGTATGCGGAACACGCGGCTTGCCGCCCACAGTGCGGTAAGGCTCAGCCTTACCGTTAAGGTTTTTTTAAAATCATACGAAACTCTGCCTCCTGCAGGAGGCGTAGCCTCAAAAACAATTAGGTGCGCTACGGAAAGGCATAGCCTTTCCGCACTGTGCGTCGGCATAGCCGCAAGGGGTGTGGTGGGATCGTCCTTTGAAGCTAACCAAAAAAATCGATCCGCGGATCACACGAAGCAATACCGAATGCGGCCGGCGGGATTCGAGCGTTAACGACAAGCTGAAGGAAGCTCTGAACAAGTCCATTTTGGATTTGTACTGCGAAGCGATTACGTAATTTCAGCCCAAGGGTTGCCCATGAGGCCTGCACAAGAAGTTTTCGAGCCTAGTCCGCTAAGCGGACGACTGATGATAGCCCAGCAGTTCACTGCTGGGAGTAGGACGAACGTAAGGCGCAGTCCGTGAAGCGGACGGCTGAAAATGTAGCTCATCTAGACAGTATCATTCAGCCGTCCGCTGCACGGACTACGTTTTCTCGCGCGTCGATCCCAGCAGTAAACTGCTGGGCTATTATCAGTCGTCCGCTCAACGCGGACTGGAAACCAATTTTTTGTACAAGGCGTCCTTGCGATCGCACGACAAGCTGAAGCATGTCGAACAAGTTAAAAGGATATCGGACAGACGACTGACTTCTGACCTGACTTCTGACCTCTCACTCCTGACTTCTGCCGCCTAATCTTCCAGCAGTTTTCCTGACAACAGTTTTTGTCCGCCGAGTGAGACATAAAAACCGTAGGCTGCCAGAGCCAGCGCGATCGCGAGGGCAATGGTGAAGTCCAGCGCGTACCAGGCAGTAAGTTCAGTTGTTATTGGGTAGTAAATCGCGAGATAGGAGAAGAACAAGGTCGAAATCACCGCCAGCAGGCCAAAGCGTATGAGAGGGAAGACCACCGTGGCCGCTAACAATGCGGCGAACGGAACTCGTATCCACGTTGCCTCGGTCACGAGACTGAAAAGAAGGGTGAACAACAGCCATAGTGCCAGTACTGCAAAGCGTTCGCGCCGCAGGATTACCGTGAACAGTAGCAATAGAAATACTGAGATGAAGGCCACGAAGAGTCCTGCGGTAATTTGCCCTGCGAACCGAAGAAAGAAGAAGTTTCCCAGGCTCATGCTGCCCGGATTAATCTCTAACGCCGGCGGTTGGCCCAGAAGTTTTGGTGAGAAGTCACTGAGCACCAGAACGAACATAAAAAGAGCGCCGATGGCCGCTCCTAACAATATGTCGCGACCGACGAGTGGATCACGAAAATCGCCCGCAAGTAAACGGCTCCAGGAAATAATCCACGCCGGCCAACGGCGCCGAATAAACGGTTCCAGCGCGACATAGAGTAACCATAGGAAAGTTGAATCCAGGAGGGCTATGGCCAGATGGTGAGAGAAAAGATCAAACTCTCGCACCGGCAGGCCGTTGTGATGTTCGATGAAGAGCCACAACAACATCGCCACCGAAAAGTAAACTAGTGCCACGCGGGTGGCGCCGCGACGGTCGCCGCGACCAAGCCTTAGATTTCTGCGCGCCAGCATCAGACTGCCAAAGAATGCCACCAGATAGATCGCGATGATGATGAAAGTAAGAGCTTTCCAGTCGAGTCTTTCCGGCGGCTCTTCCTGACGCAGAGGCTGATCCCAGGGATAGACAGTTTCAAAGTAAACCAGTTTGCCGTGAAAGGCCGCGGCTTCAACGTGCGTCATCAATTCCGGATGCGCCGGGTCGGGCCCATCCCAGGCGGCACGGGCGTCATATGCATGCAACGGGACAGAGGTCGACGGCATTGATTTAAAGTTTGCGATGTCCAGACCTGCTTCACGAAAAGGCAAAGACCAATCAGGGCTTTTGTTCTGAAGAGCACCCAGGTCAACCGGTAGTTCGCGTTGGGGCGGAACGGCCATGAACCAGTGCAGCCGGCCCTGCATGTCGAGATAAATGCTAGCCATTCCGGAGACGTTGAGGGCCGGCTTATCAACCTCGATATCTTCGACCGTTTCGAAATACCGAGGACTCTGGCGATACCAGTAACGGTATGGACCAGGACCACTGTCACGCATCTTCTGCCAGCGATCAGCCGACTGATTGTTAGCGGCAACATATTCAAGATAGTCGCGCTTGAGAATAATTCCATCGACGCTGTCCGCCGGAGATTCGGGGTATCCAAGCCGCCTAACCACATCGCGAGCGTGAGCACGCAACGCTGCCGGCGGTTTATCGAGTGAAGTCATGCGGTAGATGGCAGTGTACCTGGTCATCCATAGGGCAGTCGCCAGCAGAATCAGCATTGAGGCGAACAGCGCGATCGCAATGTGGGGACGCAGAATGCCTTGCTTTGGCGCGGCCGCAACCATCTCCGGCGAAGGCGTTTCGCCCGCAGCGAGTGCGGCCGCGATCGGATCACCGCCAGGCAACGCGGCCGCGACTTGCAGTGCAGACGCGGGACGCTGCGAAGGATCAATCTGAAGACAACGATCAATAACTTTCTCGACGAGAGGATCGAGATCCTTAACGATGTCCGTGGGAGTAGTGGGCGCGCTGTTCTTCCGGCGCAGCTTAAGCAACTCACCCACTGTCGGCGCATCGAACGCCTTCCTGCCGGTGAAGAGTTCATACAGCACGAGACCGAGCGAGTAGATGTCAGTCTTCACCGATTGTTCTTTTCCGGCGAGTTGCTCCGGCGCCATGTAAGCCGGAGTTCCAGCCGCTAGTTCATCGGCGCCAAACTCCTCCGCGAGTCCAGCCAATCCAAAATCAGTGATGCGCGCGTCACCGCGTTCATCGATCATGACGTTGGCGGGTTTCAGATCGCGATGTAAGACACCTGCTTCATGGGCGGCGGCGAGGCCGGCGCAGATCTGGCGCGCAATCTGTACAGCTTTGTCAGAGGGCAGCCGGCCAATGCGGCGCATGAACGACGAAAGTTCCTCGCCTTTAATGAACTCCATTGAGAGGAAATGGCGGCCGTCCACTTCGCCGATGTCGTACACGCGGCAGACATTCTTGTGACTAACCTGCCGCGCGACTCGAACCTCACGATGAAAGCGTGCGAGCGCTGCGCCGTCACTCAGCATATGCTCGGGCAGAAATTTAAGCGCCACGGGTTGGGACAACTTGAGATCGTCGGCACGGTAGACTTCACCCATACCACCGCGCCCGAGTAGTCCGACGATGCGGTAACGTTCGGCGATGATTGCTCCCGGAACAAATCGCGCGTTATCGATCGGGTCGAATGACGATATTGTTGGTCGTCGTTGAGGAGTTTCCAGGCGCCGGGTGGCGTCGCTTTCCGTCGGGTTTAGCTGGAAGCCGCACGCAGGACAAATATTGGAATCGGTGCGGACTTCAGCGTTGCATGAGGGGCAATAAATCCGAAGCGTCATTTGGCGGCGGATTGTAGCAGAGGGAGGGGAAGCGGTCAGCAGTCTGATGTCCGACATGCTTGAGGAAGCTCTGATCAAGTAGCAATTTTTTGTCTTCAGTCCGCGTAGCGGACGTTGGCATAAAGCCTGGGGTGAAGCGCAGCGAAACCCCAGGATCGCTTATTGAAAGGCTCGCGGAGCCCGCGAAGCGGTTGATGGCGGCTTGGTTGACAAACTGCAATCGTGATAATTGGACTGTCGGCCGCTCCGCGGGCTTTTTTATTTTCGACACTGGCTCCTGGGGTTTCGCTGCGCTCCACCCCAGGCTTTATGCCGTCAACCGCTCCGCGGGCTCTGAAGCTAACTTAATCAGAGGTTCCTGAAGCATGTCGGACATTCCTGCTATTATCACCTGCCAAATCTGTCAGCATTTTCTTAATCGAAAATTAACTATGCGAAAAATAAATCTCTTCTTGCCCGGCTTCTTATTCGTCTGCTTGCTTTCGGCAGGTGCAGTTCGCAGCCAGACCACAACCGTCGCGACTACAGCTGAACTGAAGCAAGCGCTGCAGCTCAAACTGGATGAGTGGCATAAGGCCGGGAGTTTTCCCGGCGCGACGCTGGGTGTGGTCCTCTCGAACGGTGAATCCTTTGGTCTGGCGGTTGGGTTTTCTGATCGTGAGTTGAAGGCGCCGATGAAGTCGAATGATCGAATGCTTGCCGGCAGTGTGGGAAAGACCTTCGCTGCCGCAACTGCCTTGCAGTTAGTCAAGGAAGGCAAGATCGGACTCGACGACAGAATTGAAAAATACCTGGGCCGTGAACCCTGGTTCGCGCGACTGCCAAATGCCAAAGACATCACTGTGCGGCAGTTGATGAACCATACGAGTGGACTGGTGCGGTATGAATTCAAGGACCAGTTCACTAAAGACCTGACTGTTAATCCAGAGAAGGTTTGGAAGCCGGCGGAGCTCGTGGCGTATCTGCTGGACGAGAAGCCTCCATTCGCGGCCGGCAAAGGCTGGGACTACTCCGATACGAATTACATCGTGTTGGGAATGATTATCGAAAAGGTTACGGGGCAGCGCTTCTACGACGAAGCAAACAAGCGTCTAATTAAACCGCTGAAACTCGAAGACACCATTCCCCAGGATGGATTAAGACTCCACCGGGTGGTCCAGGGTTATGCAGGAGCGAACAATCCTTTCGGCGGCCGCGACGAAATGATTCAGGACGGGAGGTTTGCGATCAATCCGCAGTTTGAATGGACCGGGGGCGGCTATGTTTCGACTGCCGAAGATCTCGCGCGTTGGGCGAAGATGATTTATGAAGGCAAAGCATTTTCCTCAGAGCTGCTGCCCCAGGTTGTTGACGGAGTGGCGGCGCCGATGCTCGGTGGTGAAACTCGCTACGGCCTTGGAGTGATCATCCGGAAAACGCGTCTTGGCACCGCCTATGGTCACAGCGGTTTCTTTCCTGGATACATGACCGACATGATGTATTTCCCTGAGCACAAAGTGGCGGTCGCGGTGCAAGTGAACACGAGTGTGGGACGGAGCCTCGGCAAGCCGCTGGGACGTGTGCTGGTGGAAGCGATGGAAGTGATCAAAGCGAACGGGAAGTGCGAATGCGATTCGGGGCAGTAGCGGCGAGAGCGCTGGCTTCGTGTGAGTTCGTGTATTTCGTGAATCGCCTATTGAAGCCACACAGAAAATCTATCCACGAATTACACGAAACAACTCAGTCACGCGGCTCGGTCGCACTGTGGGGTAAGGCTCAGCCTTTCCTCCATCACCTCACCTGCAGATCCTAGCGAAGGACTACCCGCTCATTCTCCTCAGTGAAATCTCTGCGTTCTCTGTGTCTCTGTGGTCCACGATTACTGGGAAAACAACCACAGAGGCACAGAGAACGCAGAGGTTGCACAGAGAAGCAGTTTTAGCGAAAGGCTTCTAGGCAAAGCCGCTTGAACTCTGAACTACATTATTGAAGCCGCGAGCCTTTCGTTGTTGAAGCCGCGAGCCATTGTTAGGCATCCCGCGAAAAGTCATAAAAGACGCGGAAGTGGTTGCCATCCAGATCGGCGACTGTGAACTCATGCAGTTTCCACGGCTTCGACTCCGGCTGTGCAACAATTCTTGCCTGACTTGCACTCCAGACTTCGTGTAACTCGTCCACCTCTTCTTTGCTGTTGAGATTCAGCCAGATCAACACCGGCGGCGCATTGCCATATTGCTTGCGGAAGGCGGCGTCCGTCAGGAATATCCTGCAGTCCCCCTTCGAGATGCCGGCAATCCCGCCTTCGGCGCTACCCCAGTCTATATTGAAGCCAAGACAGCTCTGGTAATATGCCGTGGCTTTGTTGATATCGCTTACCGGTATTTCAGGCACCGCACCGGGGAATGCTTTGCTCATTCTCGCTCCCAGGAAAGTTGTGAAGCCGAACGCCTTCAGCTGCAGCGCGCGATCAGCATTCAAGCTGAGGGAAAAAGATTACCTGAGAAGCATGCTATCGCGCGGCCAGCTGCAAGGCTTTGTTCGATGTCGCTGATTGGGACTACTGCGAACGCTGCTCTATGATTTGGCGCAACGCTTGATTCACCGCCGCGGAGTCGGGGAAGACCTTAGCAACATCCGGCTCAAGGAGGACGATATTTGTACCCTCAGCGTACTGCTTCGCGTACTTACCGATCACCCCGTTGCTGAAATCGTACTCATCCAACATCTCAACTTCTTTATTCTTTTCCTCGCTCATATTCTTTTCTCTCTCGCGCCGTGGCATTCCGGGCGCTGATGATTCTGATAACATTTCCGCGATGGGTAGCACCACCACCAAGGTATGTTGCATGCCTGACTCGCCCACGATAATCAAGCGCTCTTCCGCCTCTGAATGTAAGGGATCTGGAATTGTCCGAGACAGCGGATCAGCAAAAACCGTCGAGGCCTCCGAGAAGGAGATGCCATGCTCTTGAGATTTACCCAGTCGCTACCCCGACTAGTCGGGGTTCTGATTTATTCGGCTTCGCCGATTTTGTGCAAAGCCAGCTAAGCTGCATAGGTTCCCAGGGTTTCGAATGCTAGAGAATTGCTTCCAGGCTCAATAGAGAAACTACTTCGCTGGGACTTTCTTGTCGATGAACTCGGAAAGCAGTTGGGCCAGGGTTGACGAGTTAAGCCCACGGAGGCGAGCGAGGTGAGCAAGCGCGGCATCGCGTTGGCCCATTGAAGCGCGTGCGAGGCCGGCGGTGTAAAGCGCGACAGGGAAGTCCGCTAAAAGTTTGAGGGCACTCTCGGCCGAGGCGGCGGCCTCTTCATACTTCTGCTGGCCGTAGAGCGCTTCAGCAAGGAGTTCCTGCGCCATGGCGTTGCTGGGTTCGCGCTCGGTGACGCGCCGCACGGATTGCACGGCCTCTTGATAGCGGCGCGCGTCAATGTAAACAAGTCCCAAACGGAGCAGCGCGGGCCCGTACTCAGGATCGATCTGCAGCATGCCGCGAAAAGCTTCTTCTGCTTCTTTAAGACGTCCGGCTTTCAGATGCGCCTCGCCCGCCGAGTTGTAACGGCGCAACGCTGTGTCCAGCGCCTCGTTGGCTTCCTTTTGTCGTCCCAGCTTGATCTGCGCCAGAGCAAGATTAAAGAGTGCCTGACCAGAGCTGGTGTCCAACTCGGAGCTTTGGCGAAAGGCTGACACCGCCTCCTCGAATCGTGCCGCGGCAAAGTGTGCGCTTCCCATGTTGTTATACGCGGCGGCCAGCTTCGGATCTAAACGGATGGCCGATTCGTATTCCTTGATTGCGCCATCAAGTTTGCCCTTCGCAAAGAGTTCCATTCCGCGCTCGTTATGCTGCAGCGCTTTCTGCTGCTCGATACTAAGAGCGCGCAGGACGCCGGGGTTGCGCTTCACACTATCCGACGGGAAGACTGTATCTGACTTTTTGTCTTCGAAGCGCTGCCGCGTCGGCTCGGTCACAGAGCGGTTCGACAACTCCTGACGATGCGTCATGATGGTATTGAGTTGTTCAGAAGAAGAGGGCTGTTGGGAGCGCGCTTCGGGCGCAAACGCGATTACGGTTAGTGCGGCAGCGACTAAAAGTGTGAAAACGTTTGCGTCGCGACGCAATTTGTTCCTCGGCGATGTCATAGCATGCTCCGTTGAAAATTCATGAAGCCCGTTGTCTCGGGCAAGTTCGGATGGCTCGACTGACGCTGATTATACGGCGGACTCGCTCTTCGACAAACCACCTCAACGGGGACGCGGTTTCGGGCGCGGCTCGCCGCTTCACGGACTGCGTTTTCTTGTGCGTTGATCCCAGCAGTGAACTGCTGGGCTATTATCAGTCGTCCGCTTGTCGCGGACTGGAAAACCACTTTTTGTGCAGTGGCGCGCGGCTTACTTGATTTTCCTGGCTCTGCCTATTTCTCGCCCTTCAATCGTAATCACTAGATGGATTTGACCCTGTTCATCTTTGATGAAGCTAAATGATTGGCGAGGATTTCCCTCTTTGGCGAAGAACTTGATTTCACTTTCCGGCAGCCACTCCCGTTTTTCGCCGCCCGAACCCTGTCGGGCCATCAACTTGTCGCCTTCGCGCATGACCGTCAACACATTCGATGATCCAGTCGCCTGGTATTCTCCCACGTAGGCATCGAAGATTTTTGGATCAACCTTTGCCACGATGCGTTCCGGAATTAGACCGGGTATGTAAAGAGCGGCGACGCCGAGCGAAAGGGAAGCTGGTTCTGCATTATGGCTGTTCGCCAGAACAATGATGGTCAGTTTGTCGTCGACGAATCGCGCGAGTTCCGAGCGAAACCCTGGAAGCGTTCCACCGTGATGTACCAACCTGTGGCCGCCCACTTTGTCCAACTCCCAACCGAAGCCGTAAGGGTGGGAAGATCCGTTGTTCAGTTTTACCGCCTCCCACATCTGTTCGCGGGTGTTGGGTTTGAAAACGCTATCCGTGTAGAGAGCTGCGTCCCACCTCGCCAGATCCAGCACGCTGGAGAGGAAGGCCCCACTGGGGCGTAAGGCGAGGTAGATAGCGGCGTTTGTTAACTTGCCTTCCCTCCAACCGTAGCCGTTGGCGCGGTTCGTTACGATCTCGGTCATGTTTGTGGTGCGTGTGGAGTTCATTTCGAGCGGCTTAAACAGACGCTCATTCAGGTAATCACCCCACGGCTTGCCTGTAACTTTGCGAATTATCTCGGCAAGAGAAAAGTAGCCGACATTGCAGTACTCCCACTTCTCTCCCGGCGCGAAGCGAACCGGCAGAGGGTAGGCTGTCTTAATCACATCGGCGTCATTTTGGACTTTGAGCGGATCGAAGCCGGGTGCCTCGCGGACGATCCCCGATGTGTGGGTCAGGAAGTGACGGACAGTAATTCCTTTCCATGTCTCAGGCGTCCCCTCAAGAAAGTTGCTGACAGGGTCGTCGAGGCTAATTCGTCCTTCCTGGACCAGCAGCATGATACCGCTGGCAATGAACTGCTTACTGATCGAGCCAATCTTGTAGACGGTTTCAGGGCGGGCCGGAGCGTTGAGTTCAACATTCGCCAAGCCATAGCCCTCGACCTTAATGATCTTCCCGTCTTTGATGACGGCGAGAGAAATGCCGGGAACATGTTGCTTCTGCATCTCGGCTTTAACGTAGTCGTCTACTTTGTCGGCCCGCGCTGCCACCGTCGCGATGAGCAAGAGGACCAGCGCGAAAAGGGGGGTGCGTTTACGTGGCATTGTTTTTCTCCATCCTTAGGTACCTTGCCTCAAGTCAAAGGGCCTGTTCAGATTCGATGTTCGTTCGTGTGGTTAGTGTGATTCATGGATCGTATTGACTCCGAACTTTAAAATCGGCGCGCGATCAGGATGCAGAAACAGCCAAAGCTACTAAATTCCTGCCGTCAACGCCACGACGGTGCGAGGCCGCCGCGCACGAGCAGGCGAGGCTCGCTCCCATCCGTGCGCATAGTCCAGAGGTCCACGTCCTTGTCGTCGTCCATCTTCTTCGCGCGCTCGAAGACGACCCAGGCGCCGTCGGGCGAGATGTCGAAGGCCCGCGCGTATTCTCCCTCGAATTTCGTCAATTGCGTGGCGCGCTTAGTACCGAGGTCGTAACGGAAGACGTTTCCAAACTCGTAGGCCAGGTCGGGGAAGGAGTAGAGGAATCCGGAGCCGTCGGGCAGCCAGCGCAAGTCTGAAAGAAGCTGGAGGTCGAGCTCGCTGAAGGCGTGGACTTTCGTGCCGGGGTGCGCGCCGCCCTCCTTGACGCGGTGGATGCTCGTACCTTCGCCGTCCGAGTTCGCGCTATAGATGATCTGGTCGGCGAGTGCGGGCGTCGGGCCCCAGTCCCACGCGCACGAGCCCGACGGGTTCTTACCCGCGAAGAGTGGCTGGAAGACAAACTCGCCGGGGGTGGGCTGCGCGGTCACGGTGTTGACGAGGCACAGCCCGTTGCGGAAGCTCAGGCGCGAGCCGTCGCTCCGCCAGGTTGGACGAAACGCGCCGAAGAGTTCGTAGCCGTCGCCGCTGATGCCGAAGTCGGGAGCCTTGATCGTCCGCCCGGCCTTCACGTCCACGCCGGGGATGAACCATCGGTACTGGCCGTACATCGCGACGACGGCCTGCGCGTGGTCGCCATAGTCAGCCACATTCTTGAACAGAAGGGTCTTTGAGGAGCCCGGCGGCAGCGTGAGGGATTGCGGCTCATCGGCCCCGACGACGTAGACGAAGAAGACGCCCGTGCTCGCACGCGATTGCTTCCACGTGGGCTGATCATTGCGCACCGTGACGCTGACAACCCCCTTCGGGTAGCGCGCGAGTTCACTGTGATCGGGCGCGTTGGTTATCTTGCGGAAGCCGTTGCCGTCTGGGCCGACGGCGTAGATGTCGGCGTGGTAGAGCGAGGCGACGTTAAGGTGGCTGCTGGAGAAAGCGAGTTCCTTGCCGTCGGGCCGCCACGCGAGCTCGTGGATTGCCGAGCCTTCTTTTGCAAACTCGTGCGTCCAGAGCCGCCGGTCATTAGTGCCGTCGGCTTCTATTAATCGAATCTCCGTGCCGCCGCGAACGTAGGCGATGGTGCCGCGGGCGGCCGCATTATTAGAAGGAGTCTGTTCGCGCTGTCGCCCGGTTGCGGTCTGCGCGACGGGTGACTGAGCGGCTGGTTTTGAAGCTGTGGGCCGACCCGGCTGCGCCGCGGGAGGCCGCGCGCCGGTCGGAGAGTCCGCGGGCATCTTCTGCGTCGCGCCCTCGCCCGCCTGGTTTTCTTGCCTTGCGGCTGGGGTGGACGGACGCACGCTCCGACCCTGGGCCCTGCGGCCGTAGGTGAGGTTGTCGAGCAGCATACCCGATACACCCTTCGGAGGGCGGAAGCTGAGAGAAACGATTGCGCTGTCAGAGATGAAGCCGACGAAAGATGCGGCGGGCCGGTTGCGCGTGTTGACTACGACCGTCTGCGATCGGCCGTCCGAGGTTGTGGCCGTGACTTCGATGGTCGAGACGTAAGGCTGCTGCGTCCAGAGGTCACAGCCTACAGCTGTCGTACCCGCCGGGAGCGTTACGTCGAGCGAAGCGTTTCCAGGCTGATTCGGCGCGGCCCAGGCAAGCTGGGGAAGCATGCCTGTGTTGTGCATCGGGTTCATGCTGCCGTAGTGCGTGCTTATGACGTAGATGAGGCCCGGGCCGAAGCGCGCACCGCCGGAAGCGCGGAAGGTCACGCCGCCCGTCGCTAAGCCCTCATCAGGTCGATACTTGCCGAAGCCGCGCGCGGGCGCGACTGATCCGAAGTCAATCGTCGAGAGGCCGGAGGACGCGGCGTTGAATGCCTCGTGGCTATCAAGGTGTTCGATGCCCGACTGAGCAGCGGCAGCCGGAGTGAGAAGAAGCGCGACGGAGAGCACGACGGCGCACAGAGCGACGTTTCTGCGTTGTGTGTATTGCAATGTCAATTCCTCCCTTGTTCGTTTGGCGCGCGGACGTTCCCGGAATCGGCCTCATGCTCTTATTTTAAACCAAAGAGCCGGATTCATTCAGCCGAACGCTTGCCATGACCCCGCGTCTCCATCCAGCTGCCATGAGAAACTTGAGCTTCCCACTATTTCACGTAGAAACCGAGATCCTTTGCGCGATACGCATTGGTCGGCATCTTTTCAGTGGTGCCCTTTTCGAAGTCTGCAATGGACAAGCCGGCCCCGTGAGCCTTCGCCAACGCAAGGCCGTAGTCCTCAACGTTGTAGCTGGATTTTCCGATAATCTTTTTGATGGTGTGAGTGGCGCCCGCGAAGGTGGTGATCAGATTTCCCCAGAACACATCCTGATATCCGGAGCCACAGAGAGTGACGCCGTTCTTCCTGGCTAACTCGTCCAACAATAAAGTCGTTTTGTACGAGGAATTCCAGGGATAGAAGGCCTCCTCGCCAGTGGTAATGGCATTCACGCCACTCTCGGCACAATCCATGAAGGAGCGCTTGAGATCATGCATCAGACTCGCCGTCGTGATGATGCACGCGTCTGGCTTCTTCTCCTTCAGGATCGCAACTGCGTCCTTTGAATCCTGAACGAGAACCCCGGTCTTCCCACGCCGGGGTCGCTTTGCACAAAAAGTCGAATAAGGGGGTTCGCGAAGCGGTATCAGAACCGGGAGCCGTAGCGACCGGGTCACCGTTGGTAAGAAAAAGCCAAGGGCTTCACTGTCAACCATCGCCTTTGGTAGATGATTTGCGACCCGGTCGCTACCCCCACTAGCTGGGTTTAGATTTATTCGGCTTCGCTCTGTTGTCCGGAGCCGCGGCGCGCAATTTCGTTCGAGCTGAACGGACCAGGGCCAAAAACGAAATCGATAAGTGCTATCGCGAGGTTGGGTACCGATGCTCCATTTCCCGTATCCAGTCGATTAACCGATGCTCGTATTCCGGCTCATCCGTAAGGAACGCCCGTAGCCAAACTCTCCATCCAGCGTGATACCTTTCTTCCTCCACTCCCGACGGGCTTAACACTTGCTTGTAGAATCTTGCCACCTCGGAAGACTTGGCTGAACGACCCAAGAGAATAGTCTGCAAATATTTGCAAAATTTCTCTCGGTGAAACTCAGGGTTATATGGCCGCGCGAAGTACCTGTCCCTGCCGGTGGACTTCACCCTCTTTTCCGACTGTTGATCCACCCACTCCTTCAGAGTCAGCGAGTATGCTTTGAACTCGGCTCCGGATGCACGTTCAATTGAGTGTTGCAGGCGCTCGCGGGTAATTGCTTGCACATCAGTAACCTCAATAGCATTCTCGAGAGACACTATCCCCGCGCCCTTCAGCACCGCATTCGCCTCGCGGCGGGAAGACTTGCTAATTCGAGCCTTGGTCTTGGGATAGCTCTTAACATAGCCGTGTAATGAGCCTGTGCGCCTCTCCTTTTTGTACTTTTGGTCTTTCTTCTCTTGTGGGCTTTTCGTTCTCATGCCATTCCTGCGATTTATCTAAAGAGACCAAGTTAACGCGGCATCAACGCGCGCTCGAACCGATTGAGTTTAGGAAAGCTGCTGTGTCGCGTCGGCTGCACACTGTTGTTAGGCCGCCAGTGACCTATCATTCTTCCTCTCTCATCTCAAAAAGTTCACGCTTGCGATCCTTGCGGCGCGGTAAGTTCTTCGATCGTGAACATTCGAAGTCGCTTAAGCAGCAGCGTCAGCTTTAACGGACGTGGCACCTTGCTCTCCGACCAAAACAAACAAAAGAGCCGGCAGCTGTGAGCAATAAGACAATAAAAAGATTACGACTCATTTCAGCAACCCTCGTCAAGATTAGGCGGCGGACTGTTCGTCTCCGTGCCCCGAGCCGAGTAAACCTTCCCCTGCAGCAGCCATCATCCCAAAGAGCACCCATAAATGTCTGGTGTCTTCGAAAGACCCGGAAAGACTCTGGTATAGAAACGCGTCCACGAAGGCAAGACACAGCCCCGTTCTGATCAGTGTGTGCAGATTTGCGTCCAGGCTGAGGGGGAGTAGCCGCTTGAACAGAAAAAATATCAAACCTCCAAATGCCAGTAACCCGATTATCCCCTCCTGAGCCGCGACGCTCAACCAACTGTTATGCGCGTCGGTTAAGAGTTCTCGATGTCCCGAAGGCTTCACCTGGCGCGCGGCGGCTACCTCCATGCCGACGCCTTTGCCGAGAATCGGGTTTTGCCGGAACGTCTCGAGGGCGGTGGCCCATGCAAGTGCGCGGCTCGAGGGCACGACCTGTCGCTCCAGGAGCGGTACGCCGAAGCCGCCCTGGCGGTATGAGAATGGCTTGAAGGTGATGGCGATGAAGGCGGCTGCGGCCAACACACAACCGCCGATGAGGAAGATTCTACCGAAGGCTTGACTTTGACCCCGTCGGAAGCGCAACCAGAGCCACAACCCAAGGCTGAGTGAGAGCCCCCCGAGTCCGGGTGAAAGCGTGAAGATGGCAGTGATCGCCAAACCGGCGCAGAGCAGCCAGTACCAGGTGCCTCGGACCCACCCCAGCAAGCGCCCCGTTAATATCAGCATCAGACTCACGCCCAGGTAATTGCACAACATATTCCCGTTCAAAAACAGCCCCCTCGTCCTGGGGTAGTTTCCAGTCGGCCAGTTGCCGTAGTCGAACAAGGTAGGGTTAACCTCCGGGCTTCTCGCCCCGGCGTAGAAGAACAAGACTCCGAGGACTGCCGCCACGACCGTGAGGGCCGTACCCCAGAGCCAGACTCTAGTTGTTATCCGCAGTAAGGAAAGGGAAGAGACCTGGTTAAAAGTTAAGACCGCCAGGCAGAGCAGGTAAAACTCACCTACCATCTTGATCATGCTACGTCGTGGGTCAGCTGAAGCGATGGTGGAGCAAATCATCGCCCCCAGGTAAAGAGCCAGCAGCAGATAAAACCAGCTCCGGCGAAGCTTGACGACTCCTCTGATGAGGGCGGCGAGCCATGCCAGCGCGCTCACGACGAAGATGAGGTCGGCAGCCAGGACGTCGAGGCCGTAGAGTTTGACGCTGAGAGGCCACATGACCGGGAGTACGCCGATCAAGATGAGAAAAAGATACTGGTCGGGTCGCAAGGAACTGCTGCCGTCCTTCATTTGAGCCGGATTCGTCATGATTGCGTTGGCCTGCGATCAGCATTCACGCTCGGGGAATGGAGCTACTTGAGAAGCATCCTATCGCGTTGTCGGTTGCAAGCGCTCTTTAGACGCGAGGACTTGAGCGCTAACATCCTTTATGATCTCTTATCTCATCTGCGTCACATATGCGTATATCTCGGCGCTCCGCAGTGACGCATCTATGAACACGCTGGTTACTTGCCCCGGGCTCACGAGCGCGACAGAAACTCAACAAAGACTCAACCCAGAGACTCGGGATCGACGAACCTGAGTGCGACAAAATGCAGAGCAATGGCGCGGACGAATATGTATCGAGTTGTTCCAGCAGGAGTCGCTGGAAAGAAAATCCTGGCGCAGCCAACCGAAAATCAAGGCCGCTGGTTAAGGCGCTATCCTAATCGTTCCGGCATTGCTAAATTGACCACGCGCGCTTAAAGCAACTGAACAGACACCTGCGGCGAGGTCGTCCGGCAATCTGAATCTTATCTGCGTTAAATTCGTGACTGGCACTGGCGTTACATTCTCCGCTTTTAGGTCATAGAACTTGTTGTTGCTATCTACCAACCGCACGACAACATCTGTCGCAGTCTCTGTCTGGCTAAGTTGAAGGTTAGAGAAAACAATTACCCTGGTGTTGTGATCTGATCCAGGATCAAACCACGGTGCCAGACTTCCAATCGTAAACGGATCCCGCAAAAGCAGAATCGAATCCAACGCTGCCGCCTGGTTGGCGGCGGGGCCTGAGTCGTCCAGCATTAACTGAAGCGTATCGTCATTGAGAATTGTCACCAGGCCCTGGGCCTTATTAATCGTGGCGTTCACCGGGTTGGTGAGATTTATGAAGAAAGTCTCATCCGGTTCAAAAGTCGTGTCGCCGAAAATAGCGATCGCCGCGGTTCGCGTGGTCACTCCAGGAAAAAATGTCAATGTTCCGGAAAATGATTGATAGTCCGAGGCCGCCGTGGCTGAGCCCCCGGCAGCTGTCCCGAAGTTCACCATCGCGGTTAATCCGCTCGGCGATGAAAGTGTGACGGTAAAAACCGCGCTCTTTGTACCGCTATTTCCCTCCGTTACCGTAAGGTTATCGATCGAAATCGTGGGCGAAGGATCATCGTCCGCGATTGTCAGCGTTGCAAAAGTCGGAGAACCGGCCACGCCACTGCCGCTAATCGTGCCGAGGAAAAGACTGACGGTCTCATTACTCTCGTCAAGGTTGTCATTAATCGCCGTCACCATGAAAGTCTTGCTGGTCTCGCCGTCGGCAAAGTTAAGCGAACCCGATATTCCGTTGTAGTCGGATCCGGGTGAAGCCGAACCACCACTGGTGAAGAAGTTGACTGCGGTGGCGCCCGCAGTGCCTCCGGTGCGTGTAACTGTAATCAGCGCAGACCCCTCGGCCTCGCCGACGTTATAGGTTGAACTATTAAACTGCAGAGTCCCGCCACTGAGTACGGTGATGCTAAAAGTCTGAGTTGCTGGAGGCGCAACGCCATTGCTGGCAGTCACGGTGATATTGCTAAAAGTCCCCGCTGTCGTAGGTTGCCCCAACAGAACTCCGGAGGATTGAAGAAAGAGACCGGGTGGCAGCGTGCCCGACGTCAGACTGAAAGTCGGACTAGGCGTTCCAGTAGCCGTAAAAGTATGAGTGTAATTCAATCTCGTAATTCCCTGTGGCGGGGGCCCGCTGGAGAAGGCCGGTGCTACATCGTTGTCGTTGATCGTGAGGGTTGCATTCGTGATCGCTCCGCCGGTCGCGCCTCCTGACAGAGGTATTAAAGTGAGATTCAGTGTCTCGTTCGATTCCTGTAAAGAATCGTTCACAATAGGTAAGTTGATCGTTTTGTCTGCAGATTCTCCATCGTTCCACGTGGCAAACAGGTCGCCGTTGAGTCGCCCCAACACTATGTAATTGACTGGGGTAGTAGTGAAACTGAAAAAGCCACTTCCCACTAACTTTCCGTTGTCCTGCATTAAGAGAGCTTCCACCCGTGTGCCGGAAACGGAGCCAATACCCGCAAATGTCGAATCGACGCTGCCATTGGAATTAAGTCTGGCTAACTTCGATATAAAAGTGCCATTAATGGAATCGAACGACCCGCCGATCACGATTTTCCCGTCCGGCTGAAGGGCGATTGCCGACACGCCGGAATCGGGTCCAGAACCGGTGTTAAAGGTTGTGTCGAGGCTACCGTCGGTGTTGATGCGAGCGATGTTGTATACGGCTTGGCTTCCAAAATGATCGAAGCCGCCCCCCGCGAGAATCTTTCCGTCTGGCTGGAGCACGAGATTGCTTACCACCGGACCTAACTGAGAATTAAAGGAACTGTCAACGCTGCCGTCAGGGTTTAACCGCGCGAGTCCCCAACCGCCTATCAGGATCTTTCCGTCGGGTTGGACTGCAAGAGCATAGGTTGAACTGACGCTTGTGCCTTTTACAAAAGTTGTGTCCAGGGAACCATCTGTATTCAACCGAACTACATTGCGCAGATTGAAGTCGTTATTAAATCTGTCAAAGATTCCAGCAATCAGGATTTTCCCATCGGATTGGAAAGCAATAACGTTCGCATCGCCCGTGCCGCCGCCGACATCGAACGATGTGTCCAGTGATCCATCTGAATTCAACCGTACGATTCCGTTCTTTCGCACCCCTCCCACGCTCGTAAAGCCGCCAATGATCACAACCTTGCCATCGGCTTGCACGGCTGCTGAATAGCCCGGCGAGTTGAAAACGGGAGCATTGAACGTCGAATCAACGCTGCCATCAGCATTAAGCCGCACTCGCGAGGACGCACAAATGATTTTCCCGTCCCTCTGCAGTGCTATCGCTTGAGGCCCATGAAAGAAAAAGCTGAGTTGTTGCGTAGGGAACGTCAAATCGGGCGAGCCTGGTTTGAAAACATAATCGGCGGGACTGGTAGTAACGTCCGTCAATCCAACTTTGGCAACGACCCGCCCGACTGAACCGCCGGTGCGCGTGAGAGTGATCGCGGCGCTGCCATCGCCCTCATTCACGTTGAAAGCGGATTGACTAAAAGAAACAGCTCCTGGCGAGCCCTGTGCGGTGACAACCGGTGGGCGTAAAAAAGCGAGTATTGAGCAAAAAAATATTAGCCCGCCTAAACACAGTGCATAAATCGAGTGGTCCCGCAGAGAGACTTGCGGAAGGCGTGCGGGGGATAACACCATAGAACCTTTCGTATCGGCAGTACTAATTCTCGGTGGGCCGGGCCTTCGAGAAGGGAAACTGCCGAAGGATAGATTACGACCCGTGTTTTAGCAACATCGCCATGCCGTTATGCAACACGCAATCGCGGCAGCTGCAGGGCTGTGTGAGCCTTGTTCGCACTATTCATCAGCCATAGGTTTGGCCCAAATCGAATACGCCCGCGTTTTTTGAAATCGTAAGGAACTCTTTTAAGATTGTTTGCATGAGCATATGGCAAATTATCCGTCGGTTAATACCATTCGTGAAGCCCTATCGCCGCTGGGTATTTTTCTCCCTACTGCTCACGCTCCTGGGAGCGTTTGCGGCCCAAGTTAATCCGATAGTTTTACGCTACACAGTTGACTCTATCGAAGGAATGTTAAGAGAGGGCCAGACGGCAACCCAGGGTGCCTCATTGTTGATACTCATCAGTATCATTCTGTTTGGCAAAGAAATCCTCAACACGGCCTTGAAGTATGGGCAAAACCTCTTCGGTGAGAAGATCCGCGTTAATGTATCGAGCCGTCTTTCTCAATTTGCGGTCGAAAAGATCCTCACGTACCAACTCGCATTCTATACAGATTCCGACAACCAGACCGGCATTCTTCAGACGCGCATCGATCGGGGTGCGGAAAGCCTGACGAAACTTGTTCAAAGCGCTTTCATAGACATATTGCCGTTGTTCGCCAACGCCATCATGGCGTTGATTATTATGTTCTATGCCAACACATATGTTGGCCTGGTAGCCTCCGCGATACTGCCTATCTATTTCCTACTTAGTCAGAGACAGGCTTCGATGCTTAAAGGCGCCCGGCGCGGGTTGCGCGCGCTCCGCGAAGCAAAAAACAACGGCCTGCACAACATTATCCATTCAATCATCGTCATTAAGTCGTTCGTCCGCGAAGAGTATGAGAAAGAAAAACAATTTCGCCTGCAGGAAAACCTGGTCACCGCGCAAATGAAGCAACGGCGGACCAACTTCATGTTCGACGGACTAAAAACCTTTATCGAACAAATAGGAGTTGTGTTGATTATCATCCTGACTGCTTACCTTGTTCTCGACGGTCAGATGTCAATCGGCGCGATCATGTTCCATATCATGTTGTTCAATAATGTTTCCGCACCCATCAGGCAACTGCATCGGATTTACGATGAGATGAACGACGCGTTAACTTACGCCGAAGGCTACTTTCAAATTCTTGATGCCGGCGATCAAGTCGAGCCAAGCGGCACCCTGGGAGTGTCCAAACTCGAAGGCAATTTTGAGCTGGTTGATGTAAGTTTCACCTATCCGAATGGCACCGAAGCTCTCCACCACATCAACATGAAGATTCCACACGGGAAGACGGTAGCGTTCGTCGGTCTCTCCGGGGCAGGGAAGTCTACTTTGCTGAATCTTCTGACGAGATTTTACCAGCCAACCAGTGGCAGGATTCTGCTTGACGGGAAGGAGCTCGTCGAATACGAAACAGATTTACTTCGCCGCAAGATCGGCCTGGTGCTGCAGAAGAACCATATCTTCAAAGGCACGATTGAAGAGAACATCCGCTACGGTAATATCAAAGCCTCATTCCAGGAGATCGAAGAAGCGGCGCACAAGGCCTTCCTGCACGAGCAAATCGAAAAGCTATCCCGGAAATACGAAACCGACGCGCAGATGCTTTCCGGCGGGCAACAACAACGCATCGCTATTGCGCGGCTGTTCCTGAAAGATCCGCCGATAATATTCCTGGACGAGCCGACGGCCAGCCTTGATGCGGTCGCTACTGAGCAAATCAAGAACAGTCTCGACGCGATCAAAGAGGACAGAACCGTGGTGGTGATTTCACACAGTATCTCGCAAATAATTGATGCGGAAGTAATCTACGTGTTGAAAGAAGGCCGCGCCGTTGGACACGGCACACATGAAGAGCTGTATGAGAAGAACGGAACCTACCGAGAAATCTTTAACGCCTCCGCCCGAAGTTTGAATATAGACAAGATATCAAAAACTCTGGATGCTGAAGTTACGCAAAGAGTTTAGGGACGCAGAATGAGCAGCCCTCCCGATTTCTTACTTGGTGTAATGGTCTGCTCCCAGGAAATGTAGCGAAACATAAGGCTCATCTCCGATCACCCAACTATCGTGTGCAACAGGCGGGATGTAGAACAGGCTGCCGGGTGTGAGCTCAACTTCAGTCCCATCGCTCATTGCTGCCATCGCGCGTCCAGCAATGACCATGCCCACATGTTCGACTTCACAAAGGGGTGTTCCTGCCAGCGGACTTACATCCTCAGACCACTTCCATCCGGGTTCATAACTCGCTCTGCCTATCGTCATGCCCCCAACCTTCACGATTTCAAACTTGCCTTTCTCAAAGACGCGGGTTTCGTCAGGACTTTCAAAACTTTTCAGTATCACCTCAAGCATCTTCATTCCTCTCCGCCTTCATCCTTAGCTTCCCCGACATAATGCAACTTACGAAGAGCGCCCGCGGAAAGCGAAATCAGCGGTTAAGTCAGTTGCTCCAACTACGGCAATCAATTGCTGCCGCGGTTTGAATACTGCGCTGCCTGCTCGATCGCTAAGAGTAGCGACGGTCAGGCAATATGAATCCCTACAATTATCGTAGCCCAACGGCCGAGCGTCAGCATCGCCACGACCCGCCGCTAGCGCCAAGTCTCGCATGAGAGATACGGTGATTCGGGTCGCGTGCATTCCGATGTTATGCCGTACTGCGGGCTGAAAGCGCCCTCCGCCACGTACTGCCGAGACGAGGCCTGCAAGGCTGAGCCGTAAAGGACGTTGCAGGCGCAGACGGCACTAACATACTTAGCAAGATAGCTCACCTCGACGTAACTCAGCGCGTGCACCAATGGACCAACACTGCCACGCATGAGGCAGTCCAAGCCTACCCCGACTGAGAACGTGAGCCCCCATCCGAGCAGACTGAAAAGGCCGATCACCTGCCAGAGCAGGAAGGGTGACCACCGCCGGGTCGCGAGATAACGGTGAGTTAGGAGAGCCGCCACGACTGACAGCAGCACATGCCAGAAAGAGACGGGTGCCCACCACAGGTCTTCGGGACCTGTCCCGTGGGCAGCGTAACGCGTCTCCTCGAGCCACGATAAGTAGGCGTAGTAAGCGTCAACCCGCGCGACAAGGAGAAATACACTGACGGATAACAGCCCCCCAGCCGCACCTAACATTCCTACCCTGACATCTTCAGTCAATTTACTCACAGCGATCTTCTTTCAAGGTGATGACCTTTGAACGGTTTAGACACGTGGAAAGAAGATATGTTCCGAGATCGAAGAAGCAGCGCCTGCCCTCGATTTGTGGCGCGCAATCAGCATTCAAGCTGAGGACTCATATTCACGCCGTCAGCTGCAAGGCTTTTGTTCGAAGGAGCATGAGTGAGATCACTCAACCCATTCCTTGTAACTTCAACCATCGCTTCCGGTAAAAATAATGCACAAACGAAGCCTTATCGATGAAAGCGTCATTGATTCCCTGATGTTTAATCGGTGGTGGTTTTTTGCCGCCGTACTCGAGGTAATGTGCAAAAATATGACTTTTATCAGCCACATTAATCGATCTGGAAAAGCCAATGTTGGCGGTATCGTCAATCGATTGCAGATAAGCTTTGTCGTCGGAACGCGCAAGTTCGGTAACAGACTTTGTCGAGCCGTTCCAAAAAACAAGGATTGATGAAACGCGATTCCGCGAACATAAAACTGCCCAATCGAACTGGCCTCTTCTGGCAAATTGGCCGCGAACAACATTGTGCGGCACCGAATCGCTGAAAGCTTGTGGGACAGTGCAATTTCGCTCTTGAAGAGAACGAACGATATTTTTGGGCAGCTCGGGAAACGCGGTCGGTTTTAGCCGCAACGTTGCTTCATCTGCAATTTGCCATTTGTCTTGCGCGTTTGCCTGGGGTGCAAAGGGTAAGACGAGAACTATAAAAATCAGCGCGGATAATTTCATGCTACTTCAACCAAAGCGAAGCAATCGAACCCCGCCCTTCAGCTGCCGGAAAGTAATCAGCATGTCAGCTGCAATGCTTTGTTAGCCTGCAGTTCGTGCAAGGAGGATACGGAAACGCAGACTCTTCACACCACCATTTTCTGCTGACTTGTGAAACACCTCTATCAACTCGCCTCCGTTTGCCTCGATCACCCGCTGAGATGCAATGTTGTCGGCATCACTGATCAGCTCGACGTAAGCAAGCCCCTCAGCTCGTGCCTGCGAAAGCATCAATTGCAAGGCGTGGGTTGCGTAACCGCGCTGCCGCTTCCAGGGGACCACCGAGTAACCAATGTGGCCCAGACAATAATGAGGGAGCTCCATAGTACCGGGCTGCCATCGAAAACCAATCGTCCCGCAGAATTCCCCATCCCAGATCCAACGCGAATATCCAGGTAGACGAGGAACCGTGGAACCGTCGGGAAGAATGACTGGCGGCCCTTTAGCCTCTCGGTCGACCTGCTCGGAAAGAAAGCGAGTAGAGTCTTCTGCAATTCGCGCGAGTTCCTCGACTGCAGCCTGCGGCCGGAGGTTATCTGGTGACCAGCCCTGCTGAAGCGCGTGAATATATCCGGGCAGATACTGCGCGGCGGGCCAAACCAGTTGAATTGATTGGAACGACATAAGTCATCTGCGCGCGGCCGGGTGCATGCCGTTGTTAGGTGGCGATAATGCGTTATCGCGTAACTCCCGCAACCACTCCTCATCCAGGAACTCAGCAGCCCGCTCACCGAAGACCAGATTGCAGATAAAGTCCTCGAACGACGACGCAACGACTTTGGTATCGCCGCCGTCATGGTCCCACTGAAGGATTGAACCGTCTGGCAATTCTCCGTACACGAACCCGCATGGGTCCGATGCAACAGCGGTGAAGGGAAATGGCAGATGGTCAAAGTCATTCAGGTAGGAAATGACAGTTTCCAAACCGTCGTCAGGCGTGCCGACGCCGCAGATACGGACGACGTCCAGGTTGAGGCCGTTCCATTCACGGATCACTCCCTTGAAGGCGTCGGAGAGCGGGTGAGGGGTTTGGAGTTCGGTGTTCGCAATCTCGATCTCGGTGGCCCCTCGAGACGGGACTTGACTGAGATTTTTACTGAGCAGAGCCGAACCGAGCACGCGGCGGATTATTTCGTTGGTTCTCATAGTCTTCAATGCAGCTACTGACGGTGGCCTTCAGCTGCGGCGCGCGATCAGCATTCAGGCTTGAAGGAAAGAAATCGGAGTAGGAAACAAAGAGTGGGCGTCCGAGTCTGGTAGCGGGGTCCTTCCGTCAATTGATTGCACTCGTGTTACTACGCCCTCGGTTGACGGGAATCGCTTCTGGTTCACGTGTTCGCGGATTGAGCAATTCTGTCGTCCCTTCGGTAACCGATCTCCCTATTCGTCCAGCTGGTAGCGCTGTGGCCTCAGCCCCGGAAAGAGTTTGAGCATCAGTAATTGGTGATAAGCGTTGTTCCGCGCTTTTTGGCCTGAGTGCGCTATTCAAGCGCCCCCAGGCACACCAGCCGAGAAAAAAGTTGAAGATGCTGACAACGCCAAGAAAGACGATCCAAAGCCAGGAAGCCTTGAGTCCCCATGAACTATTTAGGGCGATGGTGATTACTGCCAGTAAGGTAATGAGGATGCTGACGAGCGAAAGCATGGTACTCGTGACAACTGATGTGTGCCCGGCACGAGTTTCGGCAGCCATTCGGAGCACATCCAACTCGGTCTGTTCAGCAGTCATCGGTGCGCCACATCTCCGGCAGAAGCGAGAGTCGTCCATGGATTCCGTCCCGCAGGCCGCGCACAACTTGTCAGCCGAACGAATAGTGGCCAGTGCCGTGATCGCTTCGGCCTCTCGCGAAACCACTTCCTTATCGCCCTTGGATAGCCAGGGATGGCAGACTTTATAGTCAAAGGTGGCGCGCGTGGAGTGGTCACCGATGGGTTTGAGCCTGATGACGAGCGTCATCGAATAGTCGAGTACGTCAGCGGATCCATACCATGTGCCCCACCCTCGAGCACCACGTCGACCGAGTATCGCCGGCTGGTCTTCGATCACGTCATAGCCAAGTCGCTCGAGTGCATCAATCAGACGGGCACTGACACTTTCAATACTGCCGACCAGCTCGCGTTTGAGATAAATCTCGGTCGTTTGCGAGCCATAACCACCACTAATGTCAACGAAATCCGACATTCAGACTCCTCTGTAAGATTGTGGATTCACATCCCAGTTCAGGGTACGAGTAATACTCAAGCCATGTTTCTTTATCCTGACCGATCCAAATCAAATGAGGAGGCTGCAATACTCACAGACAAGACGGTTACGTTAGCACGTTTTGTATAAACTGTGGGCTGCCGATCAGCTCAATGACGAATGACATTTCGTCAGGCATAACCAACCGCGAACCGACTGCGTGTTCGATAAAAACAAAGCCACATCGCGGGCCTTCATCTGCGTCGCACGATCAGCTTTCGATCTGAGGGAACAAGGTTACTTGAGAAGCGAGGTATCGCGCCGTAAGCTGCAAGGTTTTGTCATCGTCGCGCCTTCGAACCAAAGGACTGGTTAGCAAGGGCATGACTGACTGGCAGTATTCGTGCAACTCACATTGATTTTCTCTTTACCCACCAAACAACCATAAAAGGTAACGTGGCTAGAGAAAGTATCAACAAAAGCATTGTTAAGGGGGCAAAGTATCCGACGGTAAACGGAAGCGACATTTTATAAACAAGCATCACGAAACCTGCGATGGACAAACACAGGCACAAGACTGAAAAGAGACTGATTATCCTGATTAGGCTTATCGGGATTGTTTTTCTAAAGATAAAGGCGGAGGTAGCACCAATCAAAATAAACCCGATGATTACTGGTTCCATATTAGTAACAATCACCCTCGCTATATTCTAACGTCCGTGAAAGGCACGCTGAAGTCGCGTCGGGGGATGTCGTTGTTTTGCCGCCGGTGAACCGGTACGCTCGCTTTAAATTTAGTATTAAGGATTCCAATCTCCTAAGAACTCACGGTCGTAATTTCCCTTCGTCATCATCGCCTCTCGCATCTTTATAAAATTGGGACTATCAGGTTTCACCGTCTTGATAAGCTCTGCCCTGTCCTTGAAAGACTGCTCAAATCCTCCCGGCGTCATTGTCAGTAGAACTTTGACTGGAACCCTTCCGAGGTTCCCCTGAGCATGCGGCGTCCCGCGGGGAATGACGATGTACGAACCGGCAGGCAATTCATAAGTTTTGTCGGCGATCTTAGCGGTCAACACTCCCTCCAGCACGTAATAAGTTTCGTCCGTATAATTGTGCCGGTGAAGTCGTGTTTTGTAGCCGGGCTTTTCCGTTAATTCGACAAGCGACCACGCGCCGTTCGTATCTTCACTCGAAGCTAAAATCCTTGCCGTTCCCGCGTCGTAGGTCACCTCAACGGGTTTACCAGACTGGAGCGCAACGATTTTCGGTCTGTTTCTATCCTGCTCGGATTTCGTCTTTTCAGCTTTTGTTTGAGTTTCCGACACTCGCTCAGAGCCAAAGAGCAGCGCCGAAACAAGAAGCACAAGCAGCGTAGGCAAAAGTATTTTCTTCATGGGGATACCGTTGTTATGCCGCCAGCGCGGATAAAGCACATGCCGCCGGACTATGACCCCGGCGGCATGCAGCGTTAAGGAACCCAGCGTTACTGGCCCTCGCCGTCGTCGTCCTTGATGGCGGCCTTCGCCTTCTGTGCCAACTCCGGCGGCACCTCATTCATTCCGTGCGCGGAGCGGGCGTGTTCGGCGACTTGCCCCATCACCTCGTCATCGGATTCACCGCGGGCGACGAAATCGCAATCCGGCCCGACATCCCGGCAACTCATTCTTCTGCTCATTATTTCCCTCCTGCTCTGGAAGCTGTTGTCGTACTCGGCGGCAGAATAAACCTCCGGTGGCAGAGTTACAACAAAAGATTGCGCGAGACCTGGTTAACCGGCATAACGACGGGCTTCAGCTGCGGTGCTATCACACTTACCGAATAAGAAAGTCTTTCAATTCCTCAGGGGTTATTTTCGAGCTGCTTATCGAGCATCCGACCGACAGCTTCTTTTGACGTTACGCCGATCACCCGCTGTTGCTCACTTCTATTTTTCATCACGACCAGGGTGGGAATAGCTTTGATGTCAAATTTCACAGCAAGCTCAGCGTTTTCATCGACATTGACCTTCCCGACTTTCACCTTCCCTGCGTATTCATCAGCCACAGCTTCAATCGTTGGCGCAAATATGCGATCAGGCGCAGACCATGGTGCCCAGAAAAAAATCAGAACAGGTATCTTGGATTGAAGGACCTCTTGCTCATAGCTACCGTCAGTAATCTGAATAGTTTTGCCGCCAGTTTGAGCAACTCCATTATCACGGGTTATACCAACCTGACCGGAGTTTTTATGCGGCTGATCGGTCGCACAGGAACTGAATGCGGGGAGCACGATTGCCAGACACACAAGGAGGGGGTGCTTATTCATTTTCGCCCGCTTAACCACAAACAAACTACTGAACAGCCTAACGGCGCCTTCAGCTGCTGCGCAATCAAATCTGAGCCGACGGGAAAGAGGTATGCTATTTATCGCGCGGTCAGCTGCAACGCTTTGTTCGCAGGTGAACCAACGCTATCGGCGGTTCGACAAGCGAGGCCAGACGACGCATTAAGGTGTAGAGCGACCCGGTCTCCGCACTTCAATCTGCTCTCCCACTTCGATCGTCATCAAATCCTCGCCGAGCTCCAACCGTCCCGCATAGGTCTTGCGCGTCGGCGAAAGCAGTTCCTGGTCGGTGGCATTCGGCAGGCAGATATGCGAATACACCGCCAATTTTGGCTTGGCTCGGGTAAACACCTCCCCCGCCTGCTCCGGGGTCGTGTGATAGTCAACGATATTCTTTGCGCGCTTTGGGGGGACGCCCATTCGTTGAAGGGTCTCGGGCACGAAGACTTCATGGACCAATACATCCACCCCCGCAGCGTGTCGGATGAGATTGTCAGAGACGCGGGTGTCACCCGACAACACGACGGAACGTCCGGCATAGTCGATCCGGTAACCGAACGCCGGCTTAACAGGTGCGTGATCCACTTCAAACGCAGTGACCTTGACCCCGCCTTTGTCATAAACGACTTTCTCATGGAGGATATCCGTAACACGAAGCTCAATCCCATTTCGCGAGGCGCCATCGTTTTGAAGCCGAATCCGGATGTCATACTCGTATGCTTGCTTAAGATGGGACATCATCCTGCTGGTTCCCCCTGGACCCCACACCTGAAGTGGCACATCGCGCCCTGGCACTATCAGCCACCCGGTTAACCAAAGATCCGGAAAGCCGACCACGTGATCGGAATGCAAGTGTGTGAGGAACAACCCACCGACGTCGCGCCATCGTACTTTGAGTTGTGTCAGGCGTTGCAGAGTACCGCGACCGGCGTCGAAGAGGAGTTTCTGATCCCCGGCCTCCACCAAGGTACTCGGCCCGAAGCGGTTCATAACTGGCGGTGGACAACCGGTACCCAAAAGAGTCACCCTGATCGCTGGTCCTTGAGCTGCGACCGGGTTAACCGCCGCAGCAAATAGGGCTACTGCTATTACGGTGCAAGAGATTTTCGAAGCCAATTCGCTCCTCCCCTAATTTGAAGCCGAACACTCGCTTTGAGCTGCGACGCGCACACGGCATCCGACCTGATGGAAAAGACAACTTGAGAAACATACTATCGCGTTGTCAGCTACAAGGCTTTGTTCGGCGGCGCCTTGAGCGTAAACCCAACGAAGGTCAGGCTGCGACCTGCTGCAGTTTCTACCTATTCCCAGTCCTTCTTTAGCAGCAATTCTTCAATCCTGTAGGCATGAAACATCTCGTGGTTAAGCAGATGCCGGAACATGATCCATACAGAATAATGACTGAATGCTTCATGCTCTGCCGATCGCTGCCAGTCCTCCGCTGATAGTCCCTTCAGCCTCTTAACCAGACTCGCTCGCTCTCTCACATACCGGTCGAGTGCTTCGTCCAAGTCATAGCTAAGCATCGCACCCGATTCCACCTCTGGAGAATTAACGATGGATTCTATGAAAGGAGCTGGAGTGGACAACATCAACTCGAGGCGCGCGATGAATGGGCCATCACTGCCGGAGAGATGGCAAGCGTGTTCATAAGCGGACCATTTCGTCGGACTGGGCCGACGTTTCAGGAACTGGGGCGGCACCTCACGAATAAGTGGAATGATTACACCAGGGGCATTTTCTAAGGCGGCTATTAAGCTGGTTGTATCGCTCATCAACTTCTCCTGCGTTTATCTCAGTTTGTAAGCAGCCGTACCCCGGCCTTCAGCTACGGCGCGCGATCGGCATCAAAGACAGAATAAGGTTACCTGAGAAGAGAAGGATGTTATCGCGCCGTCAGATGCAAGGCTTTGTTGAGCGGCGGCAGCATCACACAACAGATTTTAGATACTCATACGAACCTTAATTGAAGACGCCCAACGATGGGCATCACCAGCGCGCTCGAACCACTGCTAGAGGGAAGCCTTGCACGAGAGTAATGCTGATTGCGCGTCCGCCGCATGATATCGGTAGGTGTTGGTAAGGACGGGCAAACGCCAAGATGGCAATCAACAATGCTAGCCAGAACGCGTAATGCTCGATGGCCAAGAAATGTCCGCCCACCCCCACCAGGACTTCCACTTGAATTTCCGTGGCCACAACCGCCGTTTTTCCAGAACCGGCGCCCTCAATTGCGAATAGATGTTCTTGCCATGGTCCATAGACGATTCTGCTGGCGGCCAAAGCTCCGGCTATACCCCCGATGAGAAGCAGAATTATGATGACCAGTATCACTTTGCTGAAGCCTTGGCCGAAGTCCCTCCCTCTGGCATAGGTAGCTACACCTACCAATCCTGTTAGAAGATAGAATACAGTCCGATGTGAAACTTGTGTAGTCATAAATTTGCTTGACCTGATCGATCTCCATCGTCAGAGGTCGAGGCTTTTCAGTTTCTGTTCGAGCTTCCGTTGACACCTGAGGATTCCCTTCGCCACATGGATTACGAAGCATCTGACGATGGCCTTCAGCTGGCGCGCGTTCAGCATTCAATCGAAAGGCAAGGCTAACTCAGATCTTAAAGGTGTGCTCGGAGCGAGTCCGGTTCATCTGGTTGTTATGCGCGGCTTGCCCCGGATCTCGTCTGAAATGTTGTCCCGCCCTTCTGGGGTTTCGGCAGGTTCTAAATGCACCGTTGTATTTTCAGTCACACTGCCAACCGGGCCGAGCCGCCACTCCCCTGCCTCCGGCAACCCTCGCTTTGATGATTCAGTCGCCACATCAATAGCAGGAACGCTGCTTCGCTTTCGCTCACTCCGCTCTTGCAACAAACCCAGAGGCGTATACAACAGCAGCATAAGTAGCCTGACGGGGAGAAAGAAAAACATAAACGGGAGCAAGGCGAGATCGATAAAGAAAGTGAGCACCCCTTTTCCCAAGAGCCGCCATGAACCGCCGACCTGCCCCTCACGAGCCGTCGTCGTAGCACTGTCGAAGAAGTGGTCGGCGTAGCGTGCGACGGAGCGGTCGAGATGCTTATTAACTCTGGTGAATATACTGTCTTCGCCGGTTGAGAGGGCGATAGTAACCACGTCAAGGTTGGTGCCGCAGGTGGAGCAGAACTTGTACTGTTGAGAATCATCTCTCCCGCATTTAGGACAGAACATGTATTGACTCCTCCGGCAAAATTGGTCCTCGTGGGCAAGTACGATGCGGATACCGTTTGGTTCAGAGAGAATCAACCACAGCGCATAACGGCGGCCTTCACAACGGGGCGCACGAGACACTGAGAATAAAAGCTTGCTAGGTGCGCGCCGCTGGATGCCGTTGTTAGGTGGCGGCCTCGCTAACCAGCCGCTTGTGTAGAAATAATTGCCGATGGCCGGGAGGGTACCCTTCGAGCGTGGCATAGATTTCATAACCGTGCCGCTCGTAAAAGCCGCGCGCCTGGAAGCTGAAGGTATCCAGCACCGCGTCCGTACACCCGGCAGCTACCGCCTCGGCCTCCGCGGCCAGCAAGAGACGGCTCCCGCCTCCGCTTTTTCGAAACGAGTCTTGAACCCAGAGCTTATCGATATAGAGCCATCCCCATCGCCACCCACCGAGCACTCCCCCGACGACATGACCGGAGCGATTTCGGAGGAAGAGACTTACCGAAGCGGATTGCGGATCACGCCCCACGTGTTCCACGTTGAAGGCAAGGAGCCCTTCTCGAACGGCACGCACATCGGCCTCTGACGGATTAGGCTCATTTGTCAGAATCAGCTTTTCGTTCACGTTTGCCATTTACTAACACAGCCTCGGAGACACCTAAGGATGGCCTTCAGCTGGTGCGCACGATCAGCTTTCAAGCTGAAGGAAAGAAGCTACTTGAGAAGCATGCTATCGCGCCGTCAGCCGCAAGGCTGTTTTAGCCTGCGCCGCCGGTTCACGACAGACGCAGCCGACAGAAAAGACTAATTCCAGAACGTCATGTAAACAACTACCGCCAAGATGTGAGCGACCAGGAAACCTCCTATTAGCCCGAGCAGCGGAATCAAGCCCCTTACGCCCCGGGTTTTAAAAAGATGATAAGGGATCATGATTGGCCACCCTATGCCGACCAACAAACCAAGACAATAAACATGCTTTATTGCAGATCTACGTACCTCAGCCCTCAGCCACCAGACGACGCCGCAAAGAAAAGTAGCCGTGTAAAGAAACTCAAACGAGGGTGAAGGTTCTAAGCCGCGAGCGTGATAAATGCCGCTGCCGAAATGATAGATGAAGACCAACAGGCCCAGAAGGATTAATATTGCACGCGAGGCATTTCGCTCTCTCGTCACGACTCACCTTTCGGAAAGAGGAAGCAGGGTAACGGCGGCCTTCAGCTGCGGCGCGCGATCAGCATTCAAGCTGAAGGAACAGAAACCTGGTTCCCTGAATATCTTTGACATAGCAATCAATCACTCTCAACCACATGCCGGAATCTTCCTTTGCTGTAGATGTACGTTCCTCCGGCCTTCTCAAAATACGAGACGTGTATTGAGTCATTCGGGTATCTAAATTTCTTCTCCGTATGAAAATTACGGCCTTCTTCACCTTTCCTGGCGAGAGTAAGATACAGCTCAAGATTTGCGGGCGCGTTTCCTCCCAAGGTATAAAGCTTGTACGCAGCGCCTGTCTTCAAGAATGCCAGGGTTTCTACGACGTGACTAAAACCAACCCCACTTTTATCAAAGTTACTGTGTTCGATAAGCACGGCATAATCTATCTGTCCGTTACCGTCAAAATCGCCTTTAATAAGATTAGGAGCTGCTAAACGCGCTGCAAAAAATTGCTGAACATCACCGCTTACTTCTGAAAAACGCCAACCCGGAAATCTCTTGTCGAGTATGGAACTGACGGCTGTAGGTAATTGATTTGGTGTTTCCCCGTTCACAGTTGAAACCGAAAGCATCAAGAAACATAGCAACAATGAAAGTAAGCTTTTCATCTTCGTATTCCCATCACAGGTAAGAGCATAACGATGGCCTTCAGCTGCGGCGCGCGATCAGCCGCAAATAAAAGGATAACTTGAGAAACGTGCTATTGCGCCGACAGCTGCAAGGCGTTTTAGGCGGCACCGCGTTCCACTCACGTTGCGATCGTGATTAGTGTGCAGCCTGGTTTCGTGCCATGAACATCCATCGATGTCCTTCCAGATCCTCGACTCGATATCGTCGCGCTGGCGGCCCATCCTCGGGTTCAGACAAGATAACGGCTCCTGCGGCCTTAGCCCGAGCATAATGCTCATCGACGTCCTCAACATAGACGAGAACACCGTCAATGATCCATGGCAAAGCGGACCATGAGGCGGCAATCTCGCAGTTGCCACGATGTCGCTTAGGGCCTTCATAGTCCGGCGACGGACTGGCCAACATTATTAACCCATCCCCAATCGACATTTCTCCGTGAGAAAGCCTCCCATCGGTAGACGTGAAGCGAGCTGTCTCCGTGAATCCAAACACTTCGGCCAGCCATTCCAAGGCGGCAATGCCGTCCTCATAGGTCAAAAACGGAACCACGTCTGGCATCTTGTTCTCCTTTCGCCATGCCATCCGCGCCCTGCTCTCATGACAGATTAGAGACCTGCTAATTGGGCGTCGGGTGCATGCCGTTGTTATGCCGTCGGCCCGGCGGAGCGTTCAAACATTGAAGGATGCTGCGTGTCGTTATTATCAACGACGACACCTGCCCGTTCCTTTGGCTGCGATTCGGCGAAATAAAGCTTCTGACCCGGTATGTAGCGTTGCTTATAACGCCGCCTCACTTCTTCAACACAGCCGAACAAGGCGGCATCGCGCCGCTCGGCACGCGCGAGAGTAACCTCAAATTCCGCGTCAACGAAGACCGTAAAATCCCAGTATCCAACAAGCTCCGGACGGAGCAGGAAAACTCCGTCAAAAATGAGGACGGCGTTTACTTCCGCTTCCTGGGTCTAAATCCGCACGTCCGAATCGGTGTGATAGTCGAAGACTTCCGACACGTACCGGCGTGAGCCGCCTGGCCCCAGGGGATCCAGCAACGATTCAATGAGTGCAATGTAGTTGAAAGAGTCGTGGTAATAGCCTTCCGCCGAAGTGCGTCCCTGCCTGTGTCGAACGCGGGCCGGATTATGGAAGCCGTCAATAGAGGCTCGAATGGCTTGCCGACCGCGAGCTTGGAGCGGCTCAACGAGTTCCTGAGCCAGAGTAGTTTTGCCAGCCGCGTCCGGGCCGTCAATAGCGACGCGGACAGGGTGCGGCTGCCCAATCCGGACGATTCGACCGGCGAGATAGTCTACCAGTCGTGACCTTTTCATTTACTCCACCTCGTTACCGTCTATCGATTAAACCGGGTCTTTTTGAAGACTAGTCTGGCCAAGACGATGGTAGCGAAGATGACTAAGCCCGTGAGCACGGCCGCAAGTATGAAAAAGAACAGAAACCACACTGGGTTCTCGGCGAAGTAGATCAACCTACTTGATGAGGTCGTCCAGCCTCTCGAAAAGGCAACTATCTCACCGGTCACCACGGTTCGGTAGAGAGCGAAGACTAACCCGCCTGACATCGCGGTAAGCGGAATAAGTAGAAACCTACCGAGCCAGACAGCCCATCGCCTATTTGGTACCGGTCCTTGATCTTCGTGGCTTGTCATTGCGAGCGTTGATTCCGACGCCTAACGCTGGCCTTCAGCTGCGGCGCGCGACCACCATCCGCGCTGAGGGTTTCGGCACCGTGCGGACTCACCTGAAGGCGCCTCCTTGGAGTGCGCCGCCTTGTCGGCGCTTTGGTCCGCGGCGGCCTGGCGCCGCTTCTTTACCTGAGAAGTTAGTCAACTCCTCAAAGCTGCGACAGGTCGCATCAGGCCAAAGCGGTGACAAGGCACCGCACTCCAAGGAGGCGCCCACTCAGGAGGCGCCCGCTCCAAGGTGGCGCCCAAGCCCAGAGTTAATTACGGGCCGAAGCGGCGGCGGTACTCAGACGAGTTCATGAAGCCGTTAATTAAGGTTACTTGAGAAGTGCTACCACGCGTCAGCTGCAACGCTTTGTTATGGCGCCCATGCTTAAACCTCATCAACTGAAATATCATTCGAGATCATTACTATCTCAAGATCATGACGGCCGCATGCTTTAAGCAACAATGGCGGCAAGGTCAATTCCATTTGGTCTTGATCCATCCATACATCAATGAATAAACTCACGTTCAGTCCACGTCCTTTAATAGAATCCATCATCTCTATAGGCCGCCTATCCAGGAACCCAGCGATAGTATTCAACGTCAATCGAACCTTTTGAAACATAACTTCTGAAGGTTCAGACTCATTGGCGTAATCGTTCAACCTGATGATTGGAAAGATAACCGAGGACGTAGCCCACTTTCCCCGATTGCTAACGACGGAATTAATCAAATCTTCTGATGTGATAGCAAGTGCTTTAACAAAATGCTCATCAGCGATATTTCCTCCATCAATAGAAGAACTTTGGAGTGAGATTTTAATGCTGTAAACCGCCAACGTTCCCTCCAGGATAGCCACGTAACGCCCGGCATCAATCCGCCCGCTACACCTTAAATGTTAGGAGCCGTGCTGATGGCGGGTCGGTGCATGCGTTGTTAGATGCGGCGTAGAAATGGGCCGCGAGCCTGTGATGGACTTGACTCATTCTATCGCTCTAACAACCTGCTTTCGAGCGGCAAGCCCGCCAAGATAAGCTGCAGCGAACTTCGTTACAAAAGAAATAATCAAGAGCAATCCCAACCGGCTAAACTCACCCGCAAAGATAAGAACGGTTATATCAATAAGGAAATATACCAACCAGACGAGTAGCGCGGCGGTAACGCTAAACCGCTCCGCAAACTTCTTACCTATCCATCGGCATACGAGGAACATCAGCGGCATCCCGATAACAATACTCGAGTACGGTTTGCTCAACTCCGCGTGTGCATGATACTGCGCCGTGTCCTGACCCGGATTGATGAGGTGGTAGTACACCACCATGTATAGAAGATGGATTGCTAGGTTGATGACCAGGACGGTGATGGCTGCCGGAACAATCCAGACCCAACGGTTTTTCGCCAAGGGAGTTTGTTCTGCAGGCATCGCATTCGCAAGAGTTTCCAAATTGAGAGCGTCTAACGATGGCCTTCAACTGCTGAAGGAATAAGGTTACTTGAGAAGCATGCAATCGCGCGTCGCTGAAGGCTTTGTTCGGATTGCGGCGTCCTTTGAAATTCAACCCTGCAATACAACTTCCTCACTTGATGACGCAATTCTTCAACTCGACGTGCTGCACGGGCATGCCATCACAGATTCCTTGTACGGTGATCATCGTGCCATTCTTCTGCCTTGCTGCGGCCATTCTTTGCGAATCAACAACTAAACACTGCACACGGACCAAAGAGATTAATTCTTCGACGTCCAAGAATTCAGTTCCTTTCAAGGTCACGGATTTTGAACCATAGCCCCTTGCATTGGCGACCTCCCCAGTAACGAGAAGCTCTTTGCCCTTATACTTTTGGTCGGCAGCGCCTCGGCCGCTCTCATAAGCCGAGACCAACTTCGCTGCGGTGATACGAATAGGCGAGGGGGAAGGACTGGGGCTGGGGCTGGGTGAGTACGAAGAGGGAGGCGAGGTAGATTTGGCCTCTCGATCCTCAGGTGTGCCGGCACAGCCAAGTGTTACGAGCCAAAGAGCTAGGAAAGTAGCTAAAGAGACGAGGGAAGATTTGCGACTCATGAGTTTTATTTTTGGGTGAAGATAATTCTCGAAAACGGGCAAAACCATCCAACGATGGCCTTCAGCCGCAGCGCGCGATCAAGATTTAAGCTGAAGGAAAGAAGTATTTGAGAAGCATGCTGTCGCGCCGTCAGCTACAAGGCTTTGTTGGATTGCGGCCGCAGATATACGAGCTACTTGCCATTACGGCCTTCACTGAAATAGCGGTCGACTACAGCAATAAGATTCCTGAGGTTTTCGTCCGTGAGAGTTTGAGCTTCGGTCAATCGGATCTGGGAATCCACTAAGGAATCGATTTTGGAGTTCACATCTCTGAAGCCTTCGAGGGTTGCGTGCGCTAGGCGCCCGACAACATTCTCGGTTTGCGCCTGGAGCTCACGCATTTGCTGTAAATCGACGGCGAACTGGGCTTGCTGCTCGACTATGAAGGACATTTTTCTTTCGAACTCTTCGTTGTTCATCATGAGGCTTCCTGCTAGTTGTAAGAGAGTTTAGCCAATAGTCTTCGCCACGCCAAGCGAGCAATCTAACGCTGGCCTTCAGCTGCGGCGCGCGATCGGCATTCAAGCTGAAGGAACAAAGTTACTTGAAAAACATGCTATCGCGCCGTCAGTTGCAAGGCTTTGTTAGCCCGCCGGTTCATTATGCGAAGCGTTTTCGGCTGACCAAACACGCAACGCGATGATTGAAGAAACGAACCCAAACAACTCGACCATCAAGCGGATTCGATTTCCTAACTTCCACTGTTCAACTCCGGCGACAATTTCGGCAGCGGATAAATCCCCCGCAATGCTGTGCTGAAACATGCTGCCGACGAGCGGCGCGAGATAGAAAACCAATGCGATAAACAGAATCAGCGAAGTTCCAGCCGACAACGCAAGCCAAATTCTTGCGCGGCGCGCCGACTTCCAAGCCGCAATCATTGCGCCAATTGCCAAGACTACAAATAACGGATTGAAAAGCGGAAAAAACGGGAAGCCTCCTCTGCTCGGAAGCGCGTCGTAGACTTTCAAAGATTCGGGCGGCGCGGAACTCCACTTCGGAACAGTCATCAACTCGTTGAAAACTTGCCCGCCGCACCAAATTCCCCAGACGAATATTGAAGCAATTAAGAGCGCAGATGCTAACTTGTTTCTCATAAGTTTTTATTCGTTTCGGTTTCAGAAGAGCGGGCTAACGACGGCCTTCAGCTGCGGCGCGCGATCAGACTCAGCCTGAAGGGAAAAGGTTACTTGAGGAGCATGCTATCGCGCCGTCAGCTGCAAGGCTTTGTTGGGCGGCGGCGGTAATTGTCACCTAGAACTTGAGCCAAGACTTTTCAAACCTCAGAGCGTATTTGAGGGCGCCCGCTTTCACAAACTGAATTTGATTGCCAGACAACGTGATGATTTCCGCTGCGCCTTGATTTGTGGCGTCGCCGAAGACCTTCACAGCTCTTTGACGGTTAGCGGCCATATTATCGCTACGTTCGATAACAGTGCCACCGGTTTTCAGTCCGCCTTCGAAATCGTTACGTGCATCGCTCGCGGATGAATAACTAACTACGATTTCCTCAACGGTCACGCCCGACAATGAGTCCCACGTTGCTGTCGAAAAACCCACGCCGCGACCGCTTGGCCCAAAACCGCCGCCAGACGCACCGTCCATCAATCGAGCGCTCCAGGTGTGGGTCGGGAAATACCACGTCGAAGCGATTGCAATGCATCCCAGGATAAGAATTAAATAAAGAGCTTTGCGTTTCATCGTGTAAATGAAGGAGCCGCCCAACGACGGCCTTCAGCTGCGGCGCGCGATCAGCATTCAAGTTGAGCAGAAAAAGGTTACTTGAGAACCACGCTATCGCGCCGTCAGCTGCAAGGCTTTGTTCGGCGGCGGCCCGTGGGACAATCACAACTTGGCGACCCGGCGCAGCCTCAGCAAGTATGGCTCGATCCCGACTGAATGGTAACCTGCGTGAGGACCCTTGCGAATCTTGAATCTAAGCCAGGCTTGTCCGAACTCATCAAACTCTTCGACTCGCTTGTACTTTCCAAGCAGATGCTCAAAAACAGGAAGAGACTCTGCACGGCATTCTGGCGACATGCCGGAAAGATCAGGAACGCCGATTACGCGGACGATATCGCCAACGCTGACGCGCTCGCCCGTCACATCTCTGCGCTGTAATCGTTTCATCGGTTAGCTACTCGCGAGCCGCCGAACGACGGCCTTCAGCGGCGCGCACGAACCAACGTCAGATCCAAGCCTCGCATGAGAGTCAAGCTAATTGCGCGTCCGCTGCAAGGCTTTGTTATATCGCGCGATTCGCCACGAACGATCGATTTTCGAAGGCACTACGACAACTTAATAATCCAAGCTATCAGCGCGGCAAAGAAGAGAATTGAAAAAACGAGTGCTAGTACCAACACACCAGCCAAATAAGCCGCGTCGTATGTTTCTTTTTGCTCTTGCCTTTCTAATCCGTAAAGCCGCCAAGCCCCCTTCTGGACTCTGTGACGCGCCGACTTCTTGAAGACCAGAAGCCAACAGCAAACGCTAAACAGAAGCAAAAGGAAAAGGATTGGCGCTGCTTCTTTCATAACCAAACCCAATCGAAGCTTCACGAAGCGATATAACGACGGCCTTCAGCTGCGGCGCGCGATCAGCATTCAACCAGCGCAGAAAGAAGTTACTTGAGAGAAATGCTATCGCGCCGTCAGCTGGCTTTGTTGGGCGGCGCTCTTAGAGCCACCTTGAAGCTTGCCTTCTCCTTCGATACATATACTTGCCAAGGGAAAACAGCAAAAGGATTCCCGATGGTACAAGTGGGGGACCAAAGAACCAAAGGATTCCTGCGGCTCTCCCATGCTGCGTCCAGCGATGGTGGGGCGCAACCAGATCATCAAAATCAACAAACTGAAAATATACGAGGCAATACCATGCAAACAAGCTGGGAAGATAAAGCAGAACTGAACCCGCAGCAATCGCCGCTAATCTAGCCCGTGGGACGAAAAGCCCGACAACAATAACAACTAGAAACACGACAAAGAAAATTAACAGGAGGGTAATCATTGAGGATTAACAGTCTTTGTTTTTTGCATTCTGAGACTCCACCACAATGATCTACACACATGTTTTGAATCGAGGTGGCCGAGGCGTGAAGAGTCCTCTTGAGACTTTGCACAAAAGTAGTTTTCAGTCCGCGTAAAGCGGACGAATGACAATAGCCCAGCAGTTCACTGCTGGGGAGGAGCGCGCACGGAAGTTAAGTCCGTGAAGCGGACGGCTGAAATGTTGATAACTTGGCCCTTGTCATTCAGCCGTCCGCTTCACGGACTACGTTTCAGGCCCGTTCATCCCAGCAGTGAACTGCTGGGCTATTGTCATTCGCCCGCTATCGCGGACTGGGCTATTCGACGCCGTATCGTGGATTGGGCTTTTGAAAGACTTTTGGGGTGAAGTGTCCCCTCGATTCTTCTTCAGTGCTCAGTGACGCGTAATGGAAGTGGGGAGGCTGTGCGAAGAAACGTCCGAAGTCGCTACTTCAGATCTTCAGCCGCTCACGATCGACGCGGAAGCCGTTGAGGTTTCCGAGGGCGCCGAGTGCGAGGGATTCGCTGGTGAAATACTTGCGCGCGATGGCGAGCAGATCGTCGGGGGTAACAGCCTCGAGGTGTTGAATGCTTTCCTCGGGTGAGATGCGGCGGCCATGGATAATTTCCTGGCGGGCGAGGGCGCTGGCGCGCGCGCTCGAGGATTCCAGTCCCAGGAGAATCGAAGATATGGCCTGGTCTTTTGCAAGTTTAAGTTCGTCTTCGGGAACGCTCTCGTTCACCACGTTACGCATTTCTTCGAGGCTGAGGTCGACAACTTCGTCGAGATGCTCGGGTGAAGCGCCGGCATAGATGGCGAACACGCCGATGTCTGAAAACGTGCTGCCGCCGGCGCCAACCGAATACGCGAGTCCACGCTCTTCTCGAACCTTCTGCCACAGCCGGCTGGAGGTCCCTCCTCCGATAACCGAAGCCAGCAAACTCGCAGCGTAACGCTCGTTGCTTTTCGCGTCAGGATATGGCGTAGCGATAACGAGGTGCGCCTGTTCGAGTTCCTTTTTGTGCTCAATCAGAATGGGCGACGCCGGCGTAGGTCGCTGCGTGAGCGGCGTGGGTTTGCTTCCATTACCGTTTGCGGCCCCGTTGCCAAACGCCTTTATCGCCATTTCAACGAGCGCGTCGTGATCGATATTGCCGGAGGCCGCCACAACCAAGCTCGACGGCAAAAACTCCCTCGCATGAAACTCTGAAAGTGTATTGCGGTTAAAGGTCGAAACCGTCTCCCGTGTCCCCTCAATCGGGCGTCCCAATGGATGGTTGGGAAAATAAGCCGCATTGAATAACTCGCCCAGAAACTCGTCAGGCGTGTCTTCCACCATCTTCATTTCTTCGAGGACGACTTTTTGCTCGCGGTCGAGGTCTTCCTGGTCGAACCGTGGGTGTAACAGCAGGTCGGCCAGCAGGTCAAAAGCTTCCGGCAAACTTCTGTCCGCAACCTTTAGGGCGAATCCTGTCATCTCATGGGTCGTAAAAGCATCCAGATTTCCCCCCAGCCGATCCGATTCGACAGCAATATCGCGAGCAGTTCGGCGCAGAGTGCCTTTAAAAACGGCGTGTTCGATGAAATGGCAAATTCCGTTTAGCTCAGGCGTCTCGTGACGAGACCCACGACGGACCCAGATGCCGGCAGTTACCGAGCGGAGTCCCGGCATATGCTCAGACAAAATAGTGAGGCCGTTGGGGAGTTTGGTAGAACGAACTTCGTCAATCATGGATGGTACAGCTCAAAGATTTGTTGGAGTTGTTTTCGACTCAGCATCCTAGCATGGCGTAAACGGCGGACAAAGCGGAGGCCAGAATCGTTAGTAATTCGGTTTGGATCGGAAGCCAACTACAGAACCCAGCGCGGTAGCGCGGGATGCCGGAGGCGGCGAACATCACAAAACGGCAGTTTTTATTGCTAAAGAAGCCTAAGGGATCCCGCGCTACCGCGCTGGGTTCTGTATTGGACAGCTTGCGCGGATAGTTTGAAAACGCCGCGGGGATGCTTGACAGAAGTTGATTTGCTGGCGGAAAATGCCGCTATTCGAACGGTTCTGGTAAGTCTCCTGGCCTGAACCCCCTCGCTGTTTCCCATGTGAAGGCGAGGCTTCCTTTAGATCTTGCTATTAGATTGTCTGGGGCAAGACTTATTGGAGACTCTTTCCTATTTTGCGCAGGCCACAATCAGATTTGATTGCTTCAAGCGTTTCCGGCTGGAGACGTCAGGAGGGTTCGTGCCAATGACAACCCAGGGAAGAAATACATTTACCAGAAGCGTCGTGGGCTTATTAGTCGTCATATCGGCCTCACTCTGTCTCGATGTCCCTACGGCAAACGCGAAAAAAACTACCCTGGCCACAGTCACCGGCGCGGTTGTCGATAACAAAGGCAATCCCGTTTCCGGCGCCCTGATCTCCTTGTTGAAAGATGGAGCCGCGAAAGCCGTCAAGCAGACGCGCAGCGACGCGCAGGGGCGCTTCATAGCGAAGATTGCCCCCGGCCGTTATGGGATCAGCGCCATTGCCAATGGCTTCAACGCCGTTGTTTTTAACGCTGTCGACGTGCGCGCCTCGCAGGAACTTATCTACCGCTTCAATCTTGAACCCATCGGATCAGGAAAGACTTTACCCGAGCAACGCCGAGACCGCGATGATGTCAGATGGACTCTGCGTTCAACGCACACCCGCCGTTCGATCTTCCAGGCACAGGAAGGCGACGACGCCGACATTAAGGCTGCACTTGGTATCGAGCCGAGCGCGCCGGACGCGTCTGCAACGGAAACGTCTGCCGTAGCCACTGATCAATCTTCAGAAGTAGATTCGCAAAACGATTCGCAGCGTCGCATGCAAGGCGTTGTCGAAACTTACTTCACCAGCGACTCTACGGGCTCGAGTTATCCGGCGCTCAACTTTGCCATTGCCACAACCGGTACTGACGGCATCGACTTCATCGTGGCTGGCCAAACAGGCGTCGGGCCGAATGCGCCGGAGCGACTGGAAGCGAGCACTCATTTTCGCGTCGGTCAACGTCATCGATTGGGTTTCGCCGCCGGCGCTGTGCGCTATGGCGCTCCCACGTGGGCAAGCTTTGTTTCGAGTCAGGCGGAAAAGCTGGGTCAATTCTCGGTTCGGGCGATCGATGAGTGGATTGTGCGCGATGGAATCGTTGTCGTTCTCGGTCTCGACTACTCGCGTTTTATCGGTGCCGGCGGCGCGCGCTCGATTAATCCGAGAATTGGACTTCAATTCGACGCCAACGCGCGCACCCGTGTTAGAGCAGCGTTTGCGCCGGGCGGAGATGAAGGCGATACGCAAAGCTTTGCCGGTTTCGAGAATGCTCAAGTCGCCTTTAAGGATGGTAATAAGAGACCTGTTGCGTTCGTTGACGGACGCGCGGTGATGGAACGTAGTCATCGATTGGAATTCGGCGTCGAGCGGGTTGTTGACAATGAATCCAATTTCGAGGCGACCGCTTTCTTCGACACGACGACGGGACGCGGCGTAGGTTTACTGAGCACGCCGATGACGGCCTTCTCTGGTACGACTGGAGAAACGTTCATCAATGTCGCCAATCAACAAGGCGCATCCAGAGGCATGCGTCTGGTCTACACACGGCGACTGAGTCGTGTCTGGTCGGCTTCAGCCGGGTATTCATTCGGCAGAGGACAGAGACTTTCAAGCGACCTGTCGCAACCTGCAGAGATGTTTGAGAGTGGCTTTTTCCAGACCGGTGCATTGCAATTGGGCGGAGGCTTTGATACTGGAACTACCATCAGGACCGTCCTGCGCTTCTCGCCAAACGCGACCGTGTTTGCTATCGATCCCTTTGCCGGCCGCCTCGCTGTTTACGACCCATCGTTGAGCATTCAGGTTACCCAGGAGCTACCCAGCTTTGGTTTGCCGGTTCGGGCAGAAGCGGTCCTCGATGCGCGCAATCTGCTGGACCTCCAGGCGAGCGTCGACAATGGTGAGACGCTTACCCAAATTAGTACTGGCCGCCGTTCTGTTCGCGGGGGAATATCCCTCAGGTTTTAATTAAGAGACTGTCGCGCGCGGAACTTCCCCATCCTTCAGTTCCAGCTTTGCTCTGTTGCAACTGTCCCCAAGTTGTCCAAAATCTCGGAAAAGTCCAAAAACATGGATAGCTACAGCATCCACAGGGTTGGTTTAGGAAAACGTTCAACATTAGCAGTCATCACTCTATGTGGGCGCCCAATTGAAGGAATGTGCTCTGGCACAAGACGCGGAGGCAGGCGTTCGAACAAAAAAGCGAGTCTTCCCCGAAAAATTCGAGCGGAATCCTAGGGGAACAAACCTTGCCTTTTTACTTCGCGATCGAGTGTGTTTATTGAGATGAAGCTGAAGTGAAAAGATCGGTTTTTACAACAGGGACCTGGTTAGTGCTGGCCGGCACTGCGCTGCTGCTGACGGCGGGCATCCTTAACTTTGCCCAGCGGCTCCGGCACGAAACACCTTCATGGGACGGAGTTGGGTGGACAGACACGGGCCAGGGAATCATCGCCCAAACTGTCGAGACTGGATCGTCCGGAGACCGGAGTCAAATTCAACCTGGAGATCGGTTGATTGCCGCCAGCCTCGACAACAGAAAATACGAAGAGGTCGTCCATTCTAAAGACGTTCAGATGTATCTGGATCGGGCCCACCCGGGCGGCAGTATCCATTACCTGATTGAACGCCCGTCCTACCCTCCTGAAAGCCGTTACTACTACGCCGACCTCGACAACCTCGATTCAATTCATAGATGGACACCCCGGGAGCTCTACATCAACCTGATCGGCTTGGTGTATCTCTTCGTCGGCTTCTTTGTACTTTTCAAGCAAGGCGGCCGCGCACCGTTTGCGCTCCACTTTGCAACGCTGTGTCTGGCGGCCTTCGTCTTTCAGTCGTATACGCCTGTTGGCACCTATCGCGATCTGGATCTGGCGATAGCTTTTCTCAAAAACGCCGCCTTCATTTTGTTTCCTCCGCTATTCCTCCACTTCTGTCTGGTGTATCCGGAACGGCAACAGCTCTTCGCGGAGAAACGATGGCGCTCCGCTCTGCTCTACGCTCCGGCGATCCTGCTTTTGACTCTCGCGACCTTTGTATTTCTGAACGGTGTCATCGCGCCCGTAGCCGCACCACTCGGCCGAATTCCAACTCCTTCAGAATCTCTCGTAGCGCTGTTCTATACATTGAGCTTCGTTCACTTCCTGGCGATGTTGGTGGCCAGCGTGTTCTTCCTGGTCAGGACCTGGATCAAGGCGAAGAGTGCAGTTGTACGACAACAGATGAAGTGGGTGGTGTGGGGCTCGCTGCTGGCCGTTGCTCCTTTCACGGTCCTTTATGGCGTCGGCTTTCTACTGGGGAGACAAACCGACCCATGGCTGACTGATGCAGCCGTGTTGCCGCTGATCCTGATTCCCCTTGCCTTCGGGTACTCGGTGGTTCGATACCGTTTGATGGACGTCGAACTGGTCGTGCGGCGCGTGTTTGTTTACGTGCTTACGACCCTGGCGATCGCCCTGATGGTGGGCACGGTGGTTTACTTCGCCGGCATCTATGCTCTCGGCGCAGATCAGTCGAGCTCGGGCCAGTTAACGCTTCAAGTTATCGTAGCCATAGTCGCTATGGCCGCAATTGTCATGATTGCCGCGCCCGTGAAAGCCTTCCTTCAGGAACAGATCGACAGGTTTTTCTACGGCGAGCGCTACGACATGCGCCACAGCTTGCTCGACTTCGGCCGCACTCTTTCCGCAACCACAGCCCTTGACCCGTTGCTTGATTCACTCGTCACCCGTCTGCAGGAAGTGATGAATGTCAGTCGCGTGGCCATCTTCATCGAAGACCGTAATTCACACGCGGGTTATCGAGTCGCGAGAGCTGCCGGACTATCAGCAGAGATGGTTGTGCCACCAGATTTTCGCGAGATGATTCGTGTTCGTTCCGCTGAATCCGGGGTAGTGCGCACCGACGACCTCGATCTGATTCCGGAAACAACTGGCTTTGTCAGGCGTGCACTTCACTACTACGTTCCGTGCGTTGTGCGGGGGCGCATGGTGGCGGTTATTGGTCTCGGGCGCTCGGCCGATGGCGCGCTCTTGTCGTCTGAAGACGTAGACATACTTCTAACCGTCTCCGGTTACGTCGCGGTAGCGATTGAGAACAGTTTGCTTTATCAGGAGCAGCAGGAGCGGGCCGGGGAATTGAAGCTCCTCAAGGAATTTAACGAATCAATCATTGAGTCGATCAACATCGGACTGCTGGCCGTAGATCTCGAGGGTCGGGTAACTCGTCTCAATTCAGCGCTCGAAGGGATACTCGACCTCAGCCGTGAAGAAGCAAACGGCAAGCGCGTCGAAGATCTGTTTTCAGAAGATTTCGCCGATACCCTCCGGCAGGTACTAGGTAACGACCGCTGGCAGCTCAAAGAGACCCGTCACATCTACAAGATACATACTGCCACTCGGGCTGGACGCTCCTTAGTCCTCAATATAGCCATCGCTCCGTTGCAGGATTCGCTGGAGCAGACCGGCGCCTTGGTTGTGCTGGAAGACGTGACTTCAAAGATCCGCCTCGAAGAACAGCTGCAGCAACGTGAGAAGCTTTCTTCAATCGGTTTACTTGCCGCGGGCGTGGCCCACGAGGTGAACACTCCTTTGACTGGCGTCTCGTCTTACACGCAAATGCTGATCGGCATGTTGCCGGAAACGGATCCGAAGCATGCGTTGTTGCAGAAAGTCCGCAACCAGGCAGAGCGCGCGACGAACATCGTTAACAACCTGCTTAACTTCTCGCGCACCGGCAACGCCACCGAGTTTAGTGACCTTGACATCGGCCGCGTGCTGGACGACACGCTGCAATTGCTGGAGCCTCAGCTACGCGGAAATCAAATCCGGATCATTCGTGATTATGATCCTGACGCGCCGCGCGTGTTTGGAAACGCAGGTAAACTTCAACAGGTGTTCACCAATCTTTTGCTGAATGCACGGGACGCGATTCCGGCCGGGGGGGCAATTGAGATTTCTACCATCCCTACGGAAGACCATTCGCTGATCGTTGAAATTTCAGACACCGGCATGGGCATCGCACCGGAGAATGTGGCCAAGATTTACGATCCCTTCTATACGACGAAGGGAGTTGGCCGCGGCACCGGGCTCGGCCTCGCTGTTTCCTACGGCATCGTGCAGGAGCATTCCGGCCATATCGGCGTGGAAAGCAGCCCCGGGCGCGGCACAACCTTTAGAATCACGCTGCCTACCGCGAATGCGCGCGCGCCGTTGCAGGCAGTTGGCGACTAACAACTGGAGAGAAATTAAACAGCAGGAGCGACCGCGTCCCTCGGTGCTCCTGCTTTTTTTTGGCTTCAATCTCCCATAAACTGACTCTGTTACAGAACCGAGCGCGGTAGCGCCGGGAGAGGCTATTTGCTCAATTCAACGCCGGCTGTGTAGGGGAATTTTCTTCGAAGGTGGACTTTCGGGGCACTAGTCCAAGCAGCGATCTTACAGAACCGAGCGCGGTAGCGCAGGATGGTGTAGTCGCTTTATGACAAGGGGTTTTATGACACAGCCGCGGATTTCATAGATCGAGTGGCCTCTTCGATCCGGCGCTCCCGCGCTCGGTTCCGTAAGAGTTCCATCAACAGCGCACGATAACAGGCTCAGAAGACGGAAAGACGGATGGCTAAAAAAGGCTCAGTACTAATAGTCGACGACGAAGAGATCATGCGTGAAGTGTTGGAGACACTTCTCTCAAGTGAAGGCTATCGCGTCGATCTGGCGAAGACGGGAGAAGAAGGACTCGAGGCCTACGGTCGACGGGCTTACGACGTCGTGTTGCTGGACGTTTCGATGCCCGGCATTGGCGGTCTGCGCGCTCTCGAAGAGTTTTTGAAGATGGATTCCGACGCGGCCATCGTGATGATTACGGCCTACGCCACTTTTGATACTGCTATTGCGGCCTGGGAGCACGGCGCGTTTGGCTGTATTCGCAAGCCGTTTCAAAACGAGCAGATCACCGCCACGGTTGCTGCGGGAATCAAACGCCGCCGCAAAGAAGAAGAGCGACGGTCACTTCGACGCGCGATGAGCCGGTCCGTTGATCGTGGCTCTATCGTCGGCCACTCAGATGTGATGCAGGAAGTTTTCAGGCTGGTTGAACAGGTGGCGCCGGCACGATCCACCGTTCTGATTACTGGCGAGAGTGGTACGGGTAAGGAATTGATCGCCAAGGCGATTCATGAAGCAAGCGCCCGCGCGGGAAAACCTTTCGTCACCGTCAACAGTTCAAACATTCCTTCGGAGCTGCTTGAATCCGAGCTCTTTGGCCATACGCGCGGCGCTTTCACCGGCGCTGTGGCGGCCAAGAAGGGTCTGTTTGAAGTCGCCGACGGTGGCTCGATCTTTCTCGACGAAATCGGTGACATACCACCTGAGACGCAGGTGCGTTTGCTGCGTGTGATTCAGGAGAGGGAATTCACTCCGCTTGGTGATACTACGCCACGTCGTGTGGACGTGCGCATCATTGCCGCCACAAATATTGAGCTCAAGGACGCCGTTAAGCAGGGAACTTTTCGTGAGGACTTGTATTACCGTTTAGCGGTTGTGCCGATCGAATTGCCGCCACTGCGCGATCGGCGCGAAGACATTCTGCCATTGGCCCAGCACTTCATCGAGAAATACAACGAAGAGAATAGCCGGCGAGTGTCTGAGCAAATAGCGCCCGAGGTGCTCGCGCTGCTCGAGGCCTATTCGTGGCCAGGCAACGTTAGGGAACTGGAAAACGCAATCGAACGTGCAGTGGTAATTGCGCCAAGTGACGAAGTGAGTCGGGAATGCCTGCGCGCCGAGATTAGCGATCCGCAGTCGGTGATTACCGCTTCGCAGGAAGGCGCGAGTTTTGGCGCCGTCCAGGATCTGGGACGCGGGATAAATTTTTATGAGCAGGTACGACGCTTTGAAATCGATTTGATTCGGCGGGCGCTTGATCAAACCGGCGGGCACCAGTCTCGCGCCGCGCGTTTGCTGGGCATGAACGCCACCACACTCAATTCTAAAATCAAAACCTACCGGATTAGTTTGAGGCCGTAGGCAGCTCATCGCCATTAAGGAATGTCTCAATTCATTAGGCTGAGCTCTTGCGGCAGAGCCGCGCTTCGTTAATCCCCGACACTCCTCTTTGTGTCTCACCCACTTTGTGTTGAAATCTAAGCTGAATGGTTCCCATAGAATTGGAAGAAGCGACATTCATGAGAACACGACGCGCAGCATAGCTCTCCTTGGAGTGCGGTGCCTTGTCACCGTTTTGGCCCGTGGCGGCTGGGCGCCACGCTCGTTCGATAAGAAGTTTTTGGGTACTGGAAAACGTTTTATGCCCGGTAGCTGCGACCAGTCGCAGCTGGCCAAAGCGCCGACAAGGCGGCGCACTCCAAGGGGTCGCCCTATTGAACATGAGTGAAGTAATACAAAAAACATCGTCTACTCCAGCGTCTTATGGTGACGTATCGGCGGAGCATAAAATTGTGCGGGAAGGCGGCGCCGGCCTCATCGACCTCACTTCGCGAGGGCGCATTCTGGTAAACGGATCCGAAGCAGTCCAGTTTCTCAACGGCCTGATCACCAATGACATGAAGACGCTTGAGGAAAATAGCTGGATGCCGGCGGCGTTCCCTAATGTGCAGGGCCGGTTGATCGCGCATGTGAGAGTAGTGAGGATTGTTAGAGAAGGCGAAGCAAACACCGACGCCAATTTCAGTCCTACCTTTTTGATCGACACCGAGCCTGTGACGCATGAGCGCGTGTTCAAGACCATTGAACGATTTACCCTTGCCGGCGACTTTCGTGTCAGTGATATCACGAATCAAACAGCCCAGCTCACACTGCAGGGTAAGGGCGCGGCCGAATTGGTTCGCACCGTCGTGAGTGAAGAAGCGGCAACCTTACCGGCGAATGGGGCAGCCCGGACGAAGTGGCACAACGCAGATGTGATGCTTATTCGTTCGACGCACACCGGCGAAGACGGTTTCGACTTGATCGTTAACTCCGAACACGCTGCAAGTCTCTGGGAAAGTTTCATCAGCGCCGGAGCGAGGCCGGTTGGCTACGATGCACTTGAGATACTTCGAATCGAAGCCGGCATTCCGAGATACGGCATCGACATGGATGAAAGTAATGTCGTTACTGAAACCGGGCTTGATGACGCCGTGAGTTACACCAAAGGCTGTTACGTTGGACAGGAGATAATCGCCCGCATCAAATACCGTGGGCACGTGGCCAAGAAGCTTGCTGGTCTGGCATTCAATCAGCCTGTAAACGTTGAATCAGGCGCCAACATTAAATCGACGGATGACAAGGAGATTGGCCGTGTAACCTCGGTCGCTTATTCATCACGACTTGGAAAGACAATCGCGCTCGGTTATTTAAAATACAACTATCTGGCGCCGGGAACGGAAGTGAAAATTACTCTTGCCAGCGGGGAGACCATAGCGACTGTTGTCGCGCTGCCTTTTGTGGGCGCGGCAGACGGCGAGAACTCAGACGAGGGTAGCGGTTAACTGTGGCCGACGCTGAACCTACAACACAACCTGGCGTACGCGACTTCGACTACGAACAAGCGCGGCTCGCGTATTCGATTATCGACTCACTACTGTCGCACACGCGCGTGGTCAGCGACCTGATTGCGGTAATGGCCCAGGCTTTGGATGAAGACACCCAAAAGGCCTTAACGCAAACACCGAATTGGGCGGCCTACCTGGAGAGCCGGCGACTACTGGAACGTACCAAAGCTGACGTTGAGAAGTTTGCAGAGGTGATGAAACGGTTGAGCGAGGATTAGGCCTGTTAGGGTAAGCAAAACGGCACCAAATTATTAGTCTTGCTTGGTGTGATTCGTGGATCGACTGTTCCGTCAGTTCAAGGTCTTTATCTTGTCAGCAAAAGCCCCAATTGCCTGCAGTCCGCTCTCCCCAACCACAAAACGCACCGCATCCATTTTTATTTCCAGCTTCTTCGCTCTGGAGATTTTCACCAGAATTTGATACGGCATCCGGAAAACGAGCCGTTCCCCCATCCACACCCGCCCAGGAACCGGCTGCTTCACGGCCCACCGGTTGGAGCTAAGGAAAACCGTTTCGCCGTCAATGATGAAAACAACGTAAAGGTCCGTACGCAACCGGCCTTTTACAACTGTCTGTAATTCAAAATCGATGGTCGAAGGCCGTGCCGGGGTTTGTCCGGTATAGCTAAATGCTGGCGACATGTGCAGGCTGTGATACTTGTCTTTCTCCCCGGAGATTTTCAGAGGCAGAAGCCGCACCGTGGTTTGGTTCTTCCGGGCGTCGTATGTAGTTTCAAACTTTGTCTCCTGTCCCGGGGTTTGCTGAGCGAATGCAGTCGCAATCGAAGCGACGAATATTAGAAGGACCAGGGACAGATGTTTCTTGAGGTTCATTCGATCACACTGATTAAGGGCTACCCGCCTCACACTTGAGTGAGAGCCAAAAAATCTTTGAGCTCGGGAAGAACCATACCAAAGTTAGAGGTTGGGAAGGTGGGCATGCCCGCTCCAGCGTAGCGCCATAAACTTTAGCTCTCTTCACCTTATATTTAAGAATTCGCCGAGTGGTCTTATTGGTGCAGATATGACGCTACGCTGGAGCGGGAGCATGCCCACCTTCCCAACCTCTAACTTTGGTAAGACTCCTCTAACTTTGTTATGGTCCTTCCCAACTTCTTCGGCATGATACTTCCAATCTCCAGCTTAGTAGGTCTATTCAGTTGGAGGTTGAGAACAATTTCAGAACCCAGCGCGGTAGCGTGGGATCCTACAGGCTACAAAACACTGGGGTGATTCTACTGACGCGCGCTGCCTCCCGCATCCGCGCTACCGCGCTGGGTTCTGTAGTAACTAAACTGCATCAGTTCGGCATGCAATCAGATTGATGATCCCTAATAGATGCTTTTCTACTTTCTTTAACTCCAGCCCTGCAGCTTTCGCTTCATCAACTGTGCGCCGGTTGAAATGGTCATCAAAGAGGGGCACGGTTATCAGGTTCAGTAGATCGAAAATCGGACCCAGCAATCCCCCAGGTCGAACATGGTCTAACAACACAATCGTGCCGCCAGGTCTAACCACACGCCGCAATTCGGCAAGGGCTCGAGCCGGTGATTGTACGGAGCAAAAAACAAGAGTCGCGAAAGCGGCATCAAACGAGCCAGTCTGAAAGGGCAAAGTTTCTGCGCAGCTTTGCAGAAGCCTAAGGCCTCGAGGACGCTGCTTTTCCCCGGCGATCCGCAACATCTCCCTGCTTGGTTCGGTCGCGACGCCTAGCGCGTTGTCAGGATAGTAGACGAAATTCATTCCCGTACCCGCGCCGATTTCAAGTATGCGCGCTTCCGGCGGAAGCTGTTGAAGGGTAGCAGCCCGAAGCTTTGCCATGAACCAGCGTTCAAACGGGCGTATCGCAGCGTCGTAATGCGGTGCAATTTCATCATAAGTGCGAGGCATTTGAGTCGGCGAATGCGTGTCTGTCAATCTCTAAATAGAAGCACAGACGAGCCAAAGAAAAAATTTTTCCATATGTCATTTTCCATTTCTCATTTGTCATCGGCTGAAGTCGCGGGTTCAAGAAGTTCAGATTTCAACATTTGTTGACGCCTCGCTAACGCAACCTGAAGCTTGAACCCCAACGTCACGACTTGCCGATGAAAAATGAGAAATGGAAAATGATATATGGAAATTGTTTTAGACGTTCGTTTCAGGTAAGACGGACCCCGAGCAACACGAATGCCTGTCCTACTTCAGCATCATGATCACCTGGCGTTCGCGTCCGCCATCAAACTCGCAAAGAAATATTCCTTGCCAGCGTCCAAGTAGCAGTTTGCCATCTTTGAATGGAACTGACACCGACGACCCGACCAGGCTCGCTTTAATGTGCGCATCAGAATTCTCCTCGCCATGTCTGAAGCCCATACCATGTTGCGGAATGAGTGTTCGAAAAGCGAGGAGCATGTCGCGCGGCACATCCGGGTCGGCGTTTTCGTTAACCGTCAGTCCTGCCGTTGTGTGCTGGACGTATAGAAAGCAGATGCCCTCGCGTTCACCCGCGTCATTCAGTTTTTCCTGAACCTGCGAAGTAAACTCGACCAGCTCTTCGCGCTGATGAGAACGAACCTTAATTACGTACATTGCTCGACGTTGGCCTTTATTAAATCGATTCGTGGTTGACGCAACCTCCTTGGAGTGCGGTGCCTTGTCACCGCTTTGGCCCGCGGCGGCTTGACGCCGCTTTTCGTCAGTTGCTGCAAGATGTCATCCAGGTCCAACATAAATCTTGGGTTAAGGAAGCGGCGCCAAGCCGCCGCGGGCCAAAGCGCCGACAAGGCGGCGCACCCCAAGGAGGTGCTTAATCACTGAACAGCCTGCAGCGACGTTTCAGGTTTCAAATATTTCGCCAGCCACGCATGCAGTTCCTTGTAGAAGAAGCGACTGTTCTCGCCTTTCTGTATCCAATGGTTCTCCTCAGGAAAAACGATTAGGCGGCTAGGTATACGTAGCCTCTGCAGCACGCTCCAGTTTTCCAGCGTTTGGTTAAGAGGGACGCGAAAATCGTTCTCGCCTACCGTTAGAAGTATTGGTGTGCGGAAGTTCTTCGCAAAGCGAATCGGGTTTTGTTCGCGCCAAACTGGTCCCTGTTCCCAAACTGGTCCACCGTTGTTCACCTCGCGATGGTAGATGGTGTCGCTCGTGCCCCACTGCGATTCAAGATTGATCAAACCGGCGTGAGCGATCAGGGTTTTGTAGCGCGTGGTCGTCGCTTGCAGCCAGTTTGCCAGGTGTCCTCCGTAGCTGGCGCCGCCCGCAGCCATGCGTGTTCCATCGATGAATGGATAAAGCCGCACAGCCTCGTCCGCGCTCTCGTTTATGTCAGCAGATGGTCCGATGAATGGGTCGCCCTTGATGGCCTGCGCAAACTTCTCCCCATAGCCGGTAGAGCCGACGTAATCAGTTAGCAGCACAACGTAGCCGGGCTGCGCGAGTAGATGATAGTTCCAACGCAGAAAGAATTGGTCCCGCCACATCGAGGCTGGGCCGCCGTGGATCAGCACCAGGAGGGGATATTTTTTGCGTTCGTCAAAATTAGGCGGCAGGGCCACCATGCTGTGGACTTTCCTGCCCGCTTTTGTCGTCAACCAGAAGTGTTTTAGTGGTTGCCAATCTATCTGAGCAGCTTGTTCGACGTTAATTGAAGTTAAGCGATCGTGACGTCCGGCTTTAGGATCGATGCGCACTACTTCGCTTGGATTGACTGCGCTATCCCAGTTCGCGAAAAGCATTTCTGATGAGGCTCGGGCGGGAATACGCAGATTCGTGTACTGACCCTGCGACATATCGAAGGCCCTCTGCACATTGCCTCCGTCGACAGAGACGGTGAACAGTTTTTCGTGGCCTGATTCTTCCGCGAGAAAGTAAATCGTTTTGCTGTCCGGAGTCGCCGCATACGAGCCGACTGAACGATCGAGGTTCTCAGTTAAGACCTTGATTGGCGAGGCGCTGGGCCATGGCATCATACCGAGACGGTTGAGATTGTAAGCCTGATCATTTTCACGTGTGGTGGTGAAGAAGAGCAGCTTTCCGTCAGGACTGAAAGAGGGTTGGCCGTAGCTTTCAGCTCCGCTCGTGATGGCTGATGGTTCTCCACCAGTCGCGGAGATTTTGTAGAGCAGAGTATTCGAATTGGCATAAGCAGCCACGTTTCGATTCGTCGTGGCCACGAACACGATTGACTGGCCATCGGGTGTCCAGACGGCGGGAATTTCCTCGCCGGAGTTTCCCATCGTGCCGCCAACACCCGGAGTCGCGATAAATTTTGTTCCCGCCAGCATGTCCTTCGCCTTGGCGTCAGGTTCCAACAACTGCACAAAAAGATGGGCCTGTGTTTCTTCCAGCCACTTGTCCCAGTGACGAATAGGGAAGCTGTCGTAAACACGCGCTTTGTATTTTTGCCCCTTCCGTTCATTCGCGATCTTCTTGTTGGCTTCATCGTCAACCGTGCCAGGGTAAACGGAACTGACAAAAAGCAGCGCCTTACCATCGGGACGCCACTGCGGCGAACGTGCCCCGGTTGAAAGCGAAGTAACCCGCATCGCTTCACCGCCTGCGACCACGTGCATCACGTAGATTTGATTAACTTCATCGCCCTCGCGCTTGGCTGAGAAGGCGAGCCTGAGGCTGTCGGGGCTCCAGGCCACGCCACCCTCGCCGCCTTTGCTGAAAGTTAACCTGCGCGGTTGTGAGCTACCGTCCGCGGCTGTGATCCACAGATCGGAGACCTGGTCCTTATCGTCGTACGCCGGCTCAGTAACTGGGAAAACTATCCAACGTCCGTCCGGGCTCGGCAGAGGTGCGCCGACGCGTTTCATCAACCACATCAACTCGTGCGTAAGGACCTTCTTTCCCGACGCAGTCTGCGATCTGGTTGCGGTTGCAGATGCGGTGGCAACGACGAACGTGAGCGCCAGGATCAGCGCAAGCGATCGGGCACGGTGGTAGCGGCTTTTGATAAGGGCTATTCGATACATTTGAGATTTCAACTCCTGAAGTTATTGGTGGGCGGTATTGTGGCACAAAGAGCGGAATGTCTGCACGAGCGTATTAAGTTGTTCGCACGGTTTGCCCGGAAGACACGATCCACGAATCACACGAAATGACACGAACCTTCGTGGTCTGTTCGCGGATCATATTATTCATTTCATTCGACAATGCAAATCGAGAGGGGCCGAACCCTCGCATGCGAAGGGTTCGGCCCCTAACTAAACTTGTAGGGGCGTCCCTCCGTGGGCGCCCCTTCTTCGTTGGACGTCTGCGTCCATTATGGGTGCCCCACTGAGGGACACTCCTTCACCGTTAACAATCATCAAGCACAAAGCTATACGTCAGCCCTGCTGAGACTCTCACGGGTTTACCTTCAACAATCGCAGGTTTAAAGCGAGCTTTGTAAGCTGCTTTCACGGCCGCTGCGCGCAGAGCATCCGGCCCACTGGCAGCCTTCGCTGAAGTTACCCTTCCGTCTTCGTCGATTTCGATCTCGACCGTGACAGTTCCAGCAACCTGGTCCTTCCGCGCTTCTGCCGGATACTCCGGCTGTGGCGCCTCGATCAAATTGCTTTTACTGTTAGGCTTTTCGCCCTTTGGTTTTCTATCTTGCACTGGCGCGGCAGGTGCTGTTGCGGGAGTCGGCGGCGTCGCGAAAGCTGGTACCGCAATTGGAGCGAGTTGTGCTGGTACGCCCAGCGTTGCTGGGGGAGCCGGTGGCGCAGACTGTGCTGAAGCCAGGGCCGGTTGCGACGGGGGCGTTGACTGCGACGGTTGTGCTGGTTGCGATGGCTGAGGAGGTTGCGGCGGTTGGGCCGGCTGTTCGAGTTGATCGGGCTGAGCAGGCTGTGGCGGAGCCGGTGGCTGTGGTTTCCTCGACTGGGTTCTCTGTCCATCCTGATCTACTGCAGACTGATACACCGCTGCGTCATCCTTGGAAACTCGCTCGCTTTCGCTGCCGTTACGTGCACGAGTATTGGCGCCCGCCAAAACCATCAGCATCAGGGCCAAGCCAATAAGCGTTCCTGCTAACAATCGGGACCCTACCGCGCTGCGCTGCGTGTTCTTTGAAGACATGATGTTCCTAATCCTCCTTCTCAAATTAGACCCGTTTCCAACACCCGATACGCCCGCCACTTTCCATCCAAATGAGAAGCGCACCACTTTAAGTATGCTTGACGCGTAGGTTTCGGGAGCGCCAAGGACGGCGATCACCTTTTCGTCGCAAGCCTCTTCGCGTTCATTTATAAGTTTTCTGCTAACGAACCAGACGAGCGGGTGAAACCAAAGCAGCGAGACTACAACCATCTGCAGGTTTCCGATCAAGTTGTCACGCCGCTGAACATGGACCAGCTCGTGAAGCATTATTGCTTGCAGCTCGGAGTCGTTAAGGTGTTCTCCGATTGAGTCCGGCACCATCACCACAGGCCGCCAGACACGCGCCACGATCGGTTCGGTCTTTTCTTTTGAAAGAATCAGGTCGACATGTTTGGTCAGGCCAAGGAGTGCTTTTGCCCGGTTGAATATCTCCCATTCACGGCCTGTCTCAACTCGTCGTCCACGATCCAGTGCTTGCAGAACCCTTCTTCGTCGCCTTCCCCAAACCGAAAGCAAAGCCAGACTTCCCGTCAGCCATATACCGGTTAGGAAGCAATAGAGTTCGTTGTGACTGAGCGAGCGACTGGCCGTCACTACGAATTGATAACTGTTCGACATAGCCCGGACTGGTTCAGAGATCCCCTGGAACACGGAAGCGTTGCTGCCGGTTTCCTGGGCGCTGGTCAGCATCCAAAAAGGATCAACACCGGCTTGCTCTACGAGAAAAACGAGCAAGGCTGCAGGTATTAGCAGTTTCACTGACGCCAGCATCCAGAGGGCATGGCGCACTCTCGCTGGACCTCGACGAAGAGCAAAAGTGGCGGCAACCACAAAGAGCGCAAATAGGGTTGTCTGCCAGAGATGATCCGCAATCCTTGGCCACCACCATATCGATTGGGAGAACAACAATTCGTGTAGCGAACTCACTTTGTCCTCCTCGCGCGTTGCCTGGCACTGGAAGTTTCGAGCGTAGCCTCGAGTTCCTTAAGATCTTCGAGAGTGACTTGGCCGGTTTCGACGAGTTGGGCCACCAGCAATCGCGGCGAACCCCCAAAAACATGAAGGAGATCGTCGATCAAACGGCCGTGCGCAGCCGTGCGCGTAACCAGGGCCTCGAAGATGTGCGCATTACCGATCTTCTTTACCCGCCTGACCGCGCCCTTCTCCTCCAGCCGGTAAATAATGGTCTGCACGGTTGTATATGCGGGCCGTTTGCGTTCCGGAAGTTGTTCCTGAATCTCTCTGACTGAACCCTGACCAAGTGCCCAAACGGCATCCATGATCTCCATCTCCAGTCTGGTGAGTTTTACTTGTGGCGGTTTCGGCATGTTGACCTCTTCCGATTCGGAGTAACTACGGATGAGGTTGGTTCTACTACAGCTGTGGTTGAGCTGTCAAGCGGTTTTTCAGTCGTGCAGGTTGATGCAATCGCGAAGTCCACGAAATACACGAAGCCAAACGAAAAGAAATCTTTTCGTGCTGGTTCGTGTGATTTAGGAATCCGTCGGCTTTAGCTCGAGGCTTTGCGTTTAAGAAGTTTCCAGCCGGTGGGTAGTACGGCGGCAGCCAGGGCAATCTTGATAATGTCGCCGGGAATAAACTTCAGGACCGAGAGCTGAAAGGAAACCGGAAGGGGTGTGTTTGTAACCAGAGAAAACCATGCCCAGCCACTGAGCATGATTACTACAGATCCAATCGCCATCGCGGCCACGGACGTGAGAAACCGTTTGTCCCAGCCGTGTTCCGCAAAGGCGCCAGTTATAAAAGCAGCGGCGGGAAATGCGATCAGATAGCCGCCGGTTGGTCCTAACAAATGTGCCGGCCCACTCGAACCGCCATAGAAAAACGGAAGTCCCAAAGTTCCCTCTATAAGGTAAACAATCAGCGCCATTGCTCCCAGACGTGAGCCCAACAAAGCTCCGGTCAATAACACGGCAAAGCTTTGCGCGGTGATCGGCACTGGCCCTACGGGAATAACAATCTGTGCGGAAAGCGCCACGAGCAAACTAAACGCAAACACGAGTGAGACGGATCGTGTCCAATCGAGTGGCGCGAGGGCGGCGCCAATCAAAGTGTCCGGTTGAGTGTTTACGTAAGGCGTGCTCATGGATTTAACCTTTCCTAAGTAGACCAGACATTCCTGTCTGATTGATCGGCTCAGCCACTACGACCCAGACGATTCAGACTTCAATGTGCCAATGCGCATTTTATGAAAAGAGCGCCAAACAAAGAAGGCTGAAATGAGGAAGAAGATCGCCGCCAGCACATGAGTAATCATCGGCCCGTTCTCGCTCTGATGACTGACTGAAACCGCCAACTCCACTGCCAGCAATCCAAATAAGGTAGTGAACTTGATAACTGGATTTAAAGCTACTGACGACGTGTCTTTGAATGGATCGCCAACCGTATCACCGACGACCGTTGCGTCATGCAACGCTGTGCCTTTCTGCTTCAGTTCAACCTCAACCACTTTCTTCGCGTTGTCCCAGGCGCCGCCCGCATTGGCCATAAAGATTGCCTGGTAGAGACCAAACACCGCAATCGAAATCAGGTAGCCAATGAAGAAGAACGGCTCGACAAACGCGAACGCCAGCGTCGAGAAGAATATGGTCAGGAAGATATTGAACATGCCCTTCTGTGCATACTGCGTGCAAATTTCAACAACCTTCTTACTGTCTTCCACGGAAGCTTTCTCGACGCCTTCCAAACGAATGTTGGCCTTGATGAACTCAACCGCGCGATAGGCGCCGGTAGTTACGGCCTGAATTGACGCGCCGGTAAACCAGTAAATGACCGCGCCTCCGCTAATCAATCCCAGGACAAACGGGGCATGGAGAAGTGACAGGTTTTCCGTGTCAGTCGTTAGTCCATTCGTGAGCGTCATCATGATCGAGAAGATCATGGTGGTTGCGCCCACTACCGCGGTACCAATCAGCACCGGTTTGGCAGTCGCTTTAAACGTATTGCCCGCGCCGTCATTCTCCTCCAGAAGGTGTTTCGCCCGGCTGAAGTCTACGGTCATGTTGAAGTCCCGTTTCACTTCGGCTTCAACATCAGGCACTTGTTCTATCAGCGACAACTCATAAACTGACTGCGCATTGTCGGTAACGGGGCCATACGAATCCACCGCGATAGTAACTGGTCCCATGCCCAGGAAGCCGAAGGCCACTAGCCCGAATGCAAACACGGGAGCGGCAACCATCAAGGGGTCGAGGCCCAGGGTGCTGAAGTAATAAGCAATGGACATCAGGATCACAATGCTGATTCCCAGCCAGTAAGCTGAGAAGTTGCCGGCGACCAGACCCGAAAGAATATTGAGCGATGGTCCACCTTCCTTCGACGAAATCACTACTTCCTTGACGTGCGCAGACTCGGTCGAGGTAAACAACTTGACCAGCTCCGGAATAATTGCGCCCGCAAGTGTTCCGCAGGAAATAATGCAGGAGAGTTTCCACCAGAGGCTGGTGTCGCCGCCAAGCGTCGGGATAGTCAGATATGAAATCGCAAAAGTGATGATCACGGAAACGATTGAGGTGATCCACACGAGCGAGGTCAAGGGCGCCTCAAAGTTCATTTGGGTGGAGTTCGCGTAGCGTGCCTTCGCGATCATATCGTTGATGAAGTAAGAGCCGGCACTCGCGATGATCATCATGATACGCATGACGAAGATCCAAACCAGCAGTTGCACCTGGACACCGGGATCGCTTACGCCCAGCAGAATAAATGTGATCAGCGCGACGCCCGTAACGCCGTAGGTTTCGAAGCCATCAGCGCTCGGCCCGACAGAGTCCCCAGCGTTGTCGCCGGTGCAGTCGGCGATCACGCCCGGGTTGCGGGCATCGTCTTCCTTAATTTTGAAGACGATCTTCATCAGGTCTGACCCGATATCGGCAATCTTCGTAAAAATGCCGCCGGCGATACGAAGCGCGGCGGCGCCGAGTGATTCACCAATTGCGAAGCCGATAAAGCAGGGCCCCGCGTAGTCGCCTGGAATAAACAGCAAGATGCACAACATGATTAGCAGCTCGACGCTGATCAACATCATGCCGATGCTCATGCCGGCCTTTAACGGAATCGCGTAAAGGGGAAAAGGTTTGCCTTCAAGACTGGCGAAAGCGGTGCGCGAGTTTGCGAAAGTGTTGACCCGAATACCAAACCACGCGACGCCGTAGCTGCCCGCGATGCCGACCAAACTGAAAGCCAAAATGATCGCCACTCTGAATGGTTCCATTCCCGACAGCACGCCGAAATACAGAACGATGATGGCGCCGATGAATATCTCAAGGATCAGAATGAACTTGCCCTGTGTAACGAGGTACGTTTTGCAGGTTTCATAGATAAGCTCCGAGATCTCGCGCATGGCGCGATGTACGGGGAGCTTTTTCAGGTTCATATAGATCGCCATGCCGAAAACGAGACCCAGAACACAGACCACAAGTCCGCCCATCAGAAGCCTGTGGCCATCCATGCCACCGAAGAAGGTCACTGAAGAAAGGTCCGGCAGAATCAGGTTTGCCTCTCCGCCTCCGTGTGATTGAGCTGCGGCCTGCGATGCGAACGCCGCCAGACTCAAAAGCATTGCGGAAAAAGTGAAAAGTGGTCTGCGGAGGCGCTCGGCAATTGTTGAAAAGCGAAAACCTTGGCTTTGGTAATCCATGATGGTAATGGGAAGAGAACTGACTACAGGTTTGCCTGTTACCTTTACAGGTCCACTGTCGTCAGAGCTTGTTCACTTCCTGGTCAGTTCCTTTCTAATCTAAATGCGGGTGAGTTTTGAGCAAATAACGGCCCTCGGGCACAGTTTTCACGGTAAGACGTCCGTTCTAATTATGGGCGCCGCCGTATGTGTGCCGAGCAACCGTTCGTGCTGAAACTGCGTATTATCCAGATTTGCAAGCAAACTGTCCAGAGAGGTGGCGTCAGGTTGAATTTACAGAACCGCGCGGTAGCGCCGGATGCAGGAGGGCTTGCGATTATTAAGAGGGGCCACAACGAATTCTTCATTTCCAAGTTAATTCTGCCCACTGGCGCTACTGCGCTCGGTTTTGTAATCAACCGCCGATCACTCCAGGCTGGTGGCAGGGTGGGGCGAGGCAAGCAGTCCACTTTGACGATCGCGCCGCATCTTGACTAGCGCCAAAACGGCCAGATACAAGGCAAGTCCCACCAACGCGCCTGCCGCAATCGCATTTATTAACTCAATATCCAACTGTCCGGAGCCAATCTTCGTGATGCGGAGGTTGCCAATCACAAGCAACGAGAGTGCCCATAGGGTAATCACCAGGACGAAGATCATCGGCACCAACGTAAACGCAATTCGCTGTCGCGCCTGATAGAGCCAAACTGTAATCGTCAGCAGCGTCAGCGCGGCCAGCAACTGGTTTGACGCGCCGAAAAGTGTCCAGAATTTTGTCCATGAGTTTGGCGGCGCGAAGAGAATGAAATAAAGGGGAAGTCCCATCGTTACAACCGTGCCGACGAACGCGCCAAGTCGTCCCTTCCAACCAAACAGCTCCTGCATTATGTAACGCCCCAGACGCATCGACACATCAAGCGTGTCAAAAACGAATGTAGAAAAAGCCATCGCTCCGAAGGTAACTGCGAAAGCGAGATTGTCTTTGCCGATTATCAACGTCAGAAACTGCCCGATACCATTTCCATAAATCGTGCCGGGCGCTTTCCCGCGTAGAGCTTCCTGCGCGACGATCATGACTGTGACGAGGGCAATCAAAGCCACGAAGGCTTCTCCGAGCATTGCGCCGTAGCCGATGGGCCGAATGTGTGACTCGCGATCAATCTGCTTCGAGGTCGTGCCTGAACACACCAGCCCATGAAATCCGGAACACGCGCCGCAAGCGATCGTGACGAAGAGGAATGGAAACAACATTCCGGTCATTCCACCAATGTCGAAAGCCTTAAACGCCGGCTGCTGGATTTCATAACCGCCGAAGAAAACGCCGATAATCCCGAGGGCGAGTGCGGTGTAAAGAATGAAGCCGCCAAGATAACCGCGTGGCTGTAGTAATGCCCAAACCGGAACGATCGATGCCACGCCGCAGTAAAGGATGATCAAAACGCCCCACGTTTTATGATCGAGTACGAAGAGATTTGAAGTCATGGTGCCGACCCATGACAAAGCGAACGCGGCCGGAACAAAAATTAGCGTAACCAACCACAGTGGCGGGTTGAGATAACGCTGTACCAACCCGAGCAACACTGAAAGCAACAGGTACATGATGCTGGCCGCAGCGACCGCACCGCCTGGGTTGAAGTTTACGAGGGAGGCGCGCAACTCTTCGGAGCCGCCCACGAAAGTTCCGGCTGTAATGTCAGTGAACGCTACGATCACATAAATCAGCGCAATCCAAATGAAAGCCATCATCGCCCGGCCAGCATTGCTTCCAAGGTGTTCGCGCGTGATCTCAGCGATGGAGGTAGCGCCATGTCTGACTGAGGCCGCCAGTCCTGCGAAGTCGTGGACGGCGCCGATTAGCACCACGCCCAAACCAATCCACAGCAGACATGGAAGCCAACCGAAAGCCTGACAAGCGAGAATTGGCCCAGCGATCGGACCGGCGGCAGCTATCGCGGAGAAATGTTGACCGAAGAGATAAAAGGGTCTGGTCGGAACGAAGTCGATGCCATCGTTAACCTGATGCGCCGGCGTTTGTCGTTCGTCGTCGAGTTTGAATTGGCGTGCGACCCAACCGCCATAGAGACGGTAAGCGGCGGTGAGCAGCAAAAGGAATCCGACCGCCAAAAGAGTTAAGGCCAAGCGAAAGCTCCCCCCACGATGCAATAAAATGAACTAAATTTGGTCTTGCGTATGGCTGTTGCCCGGCGCGGGCAGACGGGAATTGCGTGCGGAGTTTGGCACGGAACGTCGGGAAAAATCCAGCACCAATTTGCAGGTGTCTGGTGCGCGCTTCTATTCCCCCGATCACCCTTTTCTTGCTAGACTCCGCCCCGACCCATAAGGAAATGATTGAAGTAGGAAGGGGAATGTTTGCTGCCCTATCCGTGATCCGAAATCCACTATCCAAAATTCAAACATGTATCCCTTCCGAAACATTTTATTTCCAACCGATTTCACCCCTCACGCTCGAGCTGCGCTCAAGTATGCGGCGGCGTTTGCGCGTAGTGGAGGCGGACGAGTGGTGCTTTTCAGCGTTCAGAGCGCGAGTGTTCCGCCCAATCTCTTAACCCTGCCCGAGCGCGTTTTCACAGAGCAGGACAATATGTGGTTGTTGCAACTGCGAACGCAGGTTCGAGAGCTTCTCGCGGATGAATTGTTTGACGGACTGGAAGTTGAGCCCGTCATCGTCGAAGGCGAACCGGCGGCGCAGATCGCAAAGGCAGTTCGCGACTATGAAATCGATCTGGTCACAGTCGTAACGCATGGCCGCAAAGGCCTTGCGCGTGCGTTGTGGGGCTCAACTGCAGAGGAGATCATTGCCGAGGCCCCGTGTCCGGTGCTCACCATCCGACCACCGCAGCATGATTTTGTCGAACACAGAGGCAACCGCAGCGAAGTGCGATTGAATCGCGTGTTGCTGTCGACAAATTTCAGACCATCTTCCGCGGCCGCCACACAGGTCGCAACCCAACTGGCGAATCAAAGTGGCGCCGAACTTCACGCGGTTTACGTGATAGGAGATTACCTGGAGCAGATTTCTGTGATGTTCCCAGAGGGAGGTTTGCACGCGCTTACTCGCCTGCGCGACTACGTACAGGAACGCATGGTTCAACTTTCTCGAAGCGACGGCGCGCGCGCGGTCCCCCATATTTCAGAGGGTAGACCTTACGAAGAAATCGTAAGACTTGCTGAAGAGAAGGATGTCGATGTAATTGTGATTGGTACCAGCGTTCATCCCTCGCTTTTCGGTGGCGCGCCTGTGCTTGGTTCGGAGATAGAGCGCGTTGTGAGAAATGCGCCGTGTCCGGTGCTGTGCGTTCCGGCCGCGAGGGTCTTGACTCCGTTGCCGGCCTTGGTAACCCAGCCGGTTAGTTGAAGTGAGCGGTAAGCAGTAAAGGCAGAAGGCAGAGGGCAGAAAGCAGAAGGCAGTAAGAGAATTTCCTCTTACTGCCTTCTGCTTTTTGCTTTCTGTTTTTGCCTTCTGCCTACTGATTACCGCTCACTGCGAAACCAATTGCAAGCGGCCATCCGGTAGCTGGACCATAGAAACACTTCGCTCATATATCGTGAGCGGCTTTGATTCCTTGCTTTGTACCGCTGCTGCCTGAGCGGCCGTCATGTTGTTGGCGTAACGCGCGGCCAGGGGATCTCGAATCAAGGAGTAGCGTTTGCTGATCCTGCGCACATATTCCTGCGTCTCGTTATACGGCGGGATGCGGTAACCATATTTCATCACTGCGCCTTCGCCTGCGTTGTATCCCGCCAAAGCCAATTGTACGTTGCCGTCAAACTTGTCGAGCAGGAAGCGCATGTAACGTGTACCGCCTTCAATATTCTGTTTTGGGTCCCAAATTTTGGTGACCCCAAAACGGGCGGCCGTGCCCGGCATCAGCTGCATAAGACCACTTGCGCCTTTATGTGACAGGGCTCGAGGCTTGAACGTCGATTCCTGATGCATGATTGCGTAAAGCAAAAGCGGATCAACCGAGTTGCGATGACCCGAGTCGATGATGAAGTTGTCGACCTTAGCGTCACCAGTGGTAAACCCCGCCAATGAGTTTCCAACACTCATGCTCGTATGACGAATCAGCGGAACGGTTGAGTGCGAGTAGTTGTAGTTTCGCGAAGTAAGGATCTTTCCATTGCGGGTAGTCGCAGCCGGCACCACGGGGGCAGGGGGAGTCCGAACTCGCACAAGGTTTGCAAAGTCGAAGTTGTCGATGCGATAGGCTGGGTTATTCGCTCCATTTTGAGCGAGAACAGACGACGACGAAACGAGCAATAGCAGAGCGATTAGGGGGAAGTTTTTCATGTAGGTTGTCCGATAGATTCCCGTCGAATTTGATTAATCAGTTTGTGTGAGGCTCGCGACTGGCCTGCTTACGACCGCGGAATGTTAACACAAGGGTTAAACAATTGCCAACGTAGGCAAACATGTAGCGAAAGCCTAACGTTTTGGCTTATTTCCGACCAAGCGCGACGGCGGCGCTCAGGGAGTGCGCCGCCACCCTACCTAGGCGCGGCTGTCGTGGTGAGACACCTGTTGTCGGCACTCTGGCCTCACACCTTGGTGCCGCGATCGTGAGTAGCCTCTAACTCGGTCGCACCAGGCCGCGACCGCCCAAGCGTGAACCAAGACGCCGCAGCCGAAGCAGTCCAACACGGCCCAGCCGGTCTGCAAAACCCCTTGCATTTACTGGTTTAGCACTGATCACGCGCTGCCAGTGACTTTTGTCATCCGCCTTGCAATGCTATCCGCGCTTTTCCCAGGACGTTCGATCTATCAACTCTGCGCGCAGAAATGCGCGCCTCACTGAAAGAGGAACCACATGAAAAAACTACTCTCAACACTACTCTCGATGCTTCTGCTTACCTCAATGGTGTTTGCTGCGAGTGCAGTTCAAACCTCGACCACCGGAACCCCGGCGACAAAGCCCGCGAAGCCACGTGGGCCAGTCTTCAGGGCGAACAAAGATCAGATCAAACAGGCACAGGCGATTGTTAAGGGAAGAGGTTTCTATACGGGGGAACAAACCGGGAAGCTCGATGACGACACGCGGGCGAGCCTGAAGAAGTATCAGGCTGCTGAGAGCCTAAAGGTGACGGGCACGCTCAACAAGGTGACACTGGAAAAAATGGGGATCACACTGACCGACAAACAGAAAACAATGTGACCTTATTGGGCAGTAGCCCGAACGTGACAAAATATTAGCCCGATCGCTAACGAAGTTGCTGAGCACGGACTTCGCTGCGATCGGGCTAGTTTCTGTTAACCGAGGAGTTTTTCAACAATCGCGTAGCTTGATGCGAGTGCTTCGCCGAGTTTCTCAGGCTGACTGCCGCCGCCTTCAGCCATGTCTGGCTTGCCGCCGCCACGCCCACCAACGATCGGCGCCAGTTCTTTAATCACCTGACCGGCTGGGACACGCTTTGTCAGATCATTAGAGGTACGGACAATTAGTGAAACTTTGCCGTCGCTGCTGCGGCCAAGGACCACAACGCCGGACTTGATACGCGCAAGTAAAGTGTCAGAAAGTTGGCGCATACCAGCAGCGTCTAGTCCGCTGGTTTCGCGCGCAACAACGCGAACCCCGGCCACTTCGCGAGACTCATCGCCGTTTGACTGCGATGTATTAGTAGCGCCGCTGGCAATCTTCAACCGCAACTCGTCTGCTTCCCGCTTTGCCTTTCTAAGTTCGTCCTGCAGCTTGCCGATTACTGCCGGCATTTCTGAGCGCGAGGTTTTTAGTCCGCCGGCAAGCCGGTCTATTAGCAGCTCATCTTCCCGGAAACGTTCGTAAGCGTCAGTTCCCGTAATCGCGCGAATGCGTCTGACGCCGGAGGCAATCGATTCATCGCTGGTAATTTTAAACAGTCCAATATCACCGGTCGCCCGCACGTGTGTACCGCCGCAAAGCTCCCTGGAAAAAATATCCTCAGCGCCTTTGATGGAAAGCACGCGCACCTTTTCTCCATACTTCTCGCCAAACAAAGCCATTGCGCCTGAACGCATGGCCTCTTCCACAGCCATCTCATTGGTTTGCACGGGCTCGTTTCGAAGGATGTGGTGGTTAACCAGCCGTTCGATTTCTTCAATCTGGCCCGGCGTTAAAGGTTGATAGTGCGTAAAATCAAAACGCAGATAAGTTGGCGCGACGACCGAACCAGCCTGCTTTACGTGCGTGCCCACCACTTCGCGCAACGCCGCGTGCATCAAATGTGTAGCTGTGTGATTCCGCCGCGTAGCATCGCGCTTCTCGACGTCAACTTCAGCCGAGACCGTGTCGCCAGTCTTCAGCGTTCCTTTTTCAACTTTTACTTTGTGGACGATCAACCCTTGAGCGGGGGAATAGGTATCAACAACCGTCGCCACGAAGTCGCTAGTTGCCGGTTCAGCAGCAACTAACCGACCAACGTCGCCGACCTGTCCTCCGCTCTCTGCGTAGAACGGCGTGTGATCAAGTACAACCTCGCCCTCTTCACCTTCCCGCAGCGATTCGATCTCTTTCTCACCGGTGACCACCGACACAACCTGGGCCCCGGAAACACGCGTACCTTCATAACCCTTGAAGTTGTTGGGTCCGGTTCGTTGCACCACTTCGCCATAGATCGGCTTGGTCCGAGACTGAGCTGTGGATTGTTCACGCGTGCCGGATTGTTGAAGTAGTTTCAGAGCGGCATCGAATTCTGACAAAAACTCCTCTTCGCCGATATTGAACCCTTGTCCTTCCAGGCTTACGCGAATCAGATCCCTGGGCGTACCAAAAGTGTCATAGAGCCGCGCAAGATCAGCATATGCCGGTTGTTTCCCGGGTCCGGATTTCGCAAACAGCTCTTCGAGCTTCTGCAAGCCCACAGTCATTGTCGACCTAAAGCGCTCTTCTTCCAGTCTCACCATCTGATCAATAAAGCCCCGATGGACCTCGAGTTCGGGGTAAGCCTCGTGCATCTGGTCGACCACGAAGTTTGTTACCTGGTGGAAAAATAGATCCAACCCAAGCGTGTGGCGGCCCTGATAGATCGCGCGGCGCATGATCTTACGCAACACATAGTTGCGGCCTTCGTTGCCGGGCAGGATGCTGTCGGCGATAGCAAACGCCGTGGCGCGTGCGTGATCCGCAATCACGCGCATGGCAAAGCCCTCCTGCGTTTCCGGTTCGTAGTGGCGATCGGCAAGCGTAGCGGTGAACTCGATGATCGGTCGAATCAGGTCAGTATCGTAGTTTGACTTGACACCTTGTAGGACGACTGCGAGACGCTCCAACCCGGCGCCGGTATCAACCGAAGGAGCAGGCAGTGGGTCCAGTTTGAATTCGCCCGGCCCAACCTCGCTGCGAACAAACTGCATGAAGACGAGATTCCATATCTCCATGATGTCGTCGCCTGGTCCATTAACTAGATCGGCGCGATTCTTCGCGGGATCGTTTGGATCCTCGCCCATGTAGTAGTGAATTTCGCTGCATGGCCCACAAGGGCCCGTCTCGCCCATTTGCCAGAAATTATCTTTGCGTCCAAAGCGCAGGATGCGTTCGCGCGGAGCGCCAACCCGGTGCCAGAACTCTTCGGCGTCTTCATCTGGTCCGACTTTATCGTCGCCTTCATACACGCTAAACCAGAGCCTGGCCGGATCCAGTTTGAACTCGTTGACGAGCAGGTCCCAGGCAAACTTGATTGCATCCTCTTTAAAATAGTCGCCGAAGGAAAAATTCCCCAGCATCTCGAAGAATGTATGATGCCGGGCTGTCTTCCCGACTTCGTCGAGATCGTTATGTTTGCCCCCAGCGCGAATACACTTCTGCGAAGAGCCGGCGCGCAGGTAGTCGCGCTTCTCAAGCCCGAGAAAGACGTCCTTAAACTGATTCATCCCTGCGTTGGTGAAAAGCAGCGTCGGATCGTTGGCCGGCAATAAGGGCGATGAGCGCACACGTGTATGCCCGTAGCGCTCGAAGTACTCCAGAAATTTTTCGCGAATTTCGTTTCCGGTCATGATGAGCCTGAGTCTAACATGCCTGGAAGTATCCCGACGAAGACACCCCTACCGGAGGGAAATCTGAAAGAATTGCGAAATCGAAAACCTCGCGAGGGCCGCCTTACCGCGAAACAGATCGTTGGTATCCTGGCAACTCGGGACAAAGAGAACACACCGGGGCCTAACGCGCGCCTGTCCCCTTAAGCCGGTTGTTTGAAAAGTAATACGTCGTCATAAAGCACACAAACCGCTTCCCACATCTCTCGTCCGGCCTGGTCCAGGGCATCCTGATTTGCGCGAACCATCCTATATTTCCAAGCCTGTTTAATGCTTTTGGCGACAACCGTATTCGGCCTGGCGCCGCGCGTTTGCGCAGGCGCATTCCCGGTGGTTAACAGAGCTGCCGAACCACCCAGAGCGGCATGCTTGATCATGGATCTTCTGTTCATAATTTTTCCCTTTCCGAGGACACAATATTAGTGATGCAACATCTGTTGCAGATTGGTTGACATTATATGTTTGCAACCATATAGTCAGCGCACGAATTTGATTTAGCAAGAATCCTGCCCCTCAAAAGCTCGACTTTTGCTACCGACCTCAGCGCGTGGTACAGCCCGTCAACTCCCCTCAGACCTTACCTCCACGCTGCGGAATTTCCGCAACTCACAAAGGAACTAAAATGACTTTACCAAGAAGTCTGAAAAAGCAGGGAATCACTTTCCTGCTGATGATTATTGCCATTGGCCTCGCCGGGAGTTATGGCGTGGTCTTGATCGTTAAATCTCAAAGGCCTCTATCCCCCGCAGTCTCCGAATCAAAGGTGAAAAGGACAGTAATCCAGCCCGATCTTCCGGGAACGATTGACGGAGCGTCCCATCCTTCGAGCATCCCGGACACTGCGGCTTATGAATTGTTTATGCGCTCAATTTCGGATTACCCCTCCGATGCGGCGCTTAAGAACTCGGGCCTGGATGCTGACCAGATAGAAAATGTCGTAGGTTATGTCCAATCCTTCGAACGCACGATCAGTGCGATGGATCAGGCCGCGCGCAGCCTCAAAACTTCCGGCGCCCATCCTGATCAACTGGCCAGGATCCAAAGGAAAAAAGAAGCGTTTGTCGCGCGAGAGTTGAATCACTCCATGCCAAAGCTTCTTGGGACCGAAGGTCGAAACAAACTTCGAGCTCTCATTGACGTTAGCGTAAAGCCCAAAACCAAGAAGTTTCCTGGCGGTGTGGCATTGAACAGTCCTACGAATGGTGATGAGATGAACGTGGGCGAGCTTGCCATGTCGAGGAATAAGTCTCTGACACGAAACCACGCTGCAGCACCGATCGGCGGAGAGGGAGTCTATGTTTATTCCTACGCCTGGCATGATGGCGAAAACGTCTTCGGTTCGGGCACATTGGTCTCCGACTACAGCGATTACAATCAGTATCTGGTTACTACTACCGTTTATGCTCCAGGCGGCAGCAGGTCGTCGAGCAGCCAGGCCGGCTGGGACTATGCGGCAGTTACGGGTACGGAATACTTGCCGGTGTTGGCAAGCGACGGAACCTATACGGTTGCGTCGAGCTTCCAGGGTACCAACGGATATGCAGGTAGCACGTTTAACCTTGTCGCGGTCGCGCCATTGGTGAGGGTTGCGGCAGCAATCGCCCTTCCACCCACTGTACCTGCGCCAAATGTGAGTGCGTCGAGTCTGCAGATCATCGCCCAAATCTCCTTCTCCGAAGGTGTGCCCGCCAACACGATCGCCGTTGTCGAGCTCAATGAAGGCGCGAACATAAACGATGTCGGATATTCCGTTGGCGCTCCCACAGGCGGCACTGCGACCGCAAACAATAGGGTCGTTCACGTCGGTGCGGCCGGCGGCAGCCTTAAGACCATCACGTGGCCTATCTCCGTTACTTCGGGTGGTAATGGACTTCTTCCTGTCGCAGCCGTGACGAACGACGTGCGCATTGAGGCAGTCACACCACCTGTGACCACGGGTACCAACAACGTGCCGGTTATATTTACGGTTTCGGGGCCAGCCGTGCCAACACCCACACCGACACCAACACCCACGCCCACACCAACGCCGACACCAACGCCCACTCCAACCCCCACGCCGAATCCAACACCAACTCCTATTGCCAGCGGCGGATGCACTCCAAGTCCGTGGATAATGGCTTGGTGCAGCGACTACAATTTCGCAACCTGTCGGTGTGATGGAGTGATTGATAAAACGCCCATACTGATCGACATCGCTGGAAACGGCTTTAGTCTGACTAATACGGTTGGCGGCGTCTCCTTCGATCTCGACATGAACGGCCTCCCGGAGCAGATAGCCTGGACGGCGGCTGGTGTCGATGACGCCTTCCTTGCGCTCGATCGCAATCTAAACGGGACGGTAGATAACGGCGCGGAACTGTTTGGCAATTTCACTCCGCAACCGATGCCACCGCCGGGTATTGATCGCAACGGGTTTCTTGCCCTGGCCGAATATGACAAATCGGCGAACGGCGGAAATGGGGACGGCAAGATAGACATGAAAGATTCTATTTTCTCGAGGCTACTGCTTTGGCAGGATACGAATCACAACGGCAGCTCAGAAGGATCGGAGTTGCACTCTCTTTCCGACCTCGGTCTCGAGTCCATCTCTCTCGAGTTTAGAGAGTCGCGCAGAACTGACCAGCACGGTAATCAATTCCGTTACCGGGCTAAGGTTAAGGACAGCCGGAATGCACACATCGGGCGTTGGGCCTGGGATGTATTCTTTGTTAATCCTTAATACCGTTGCCAACATGGAACTGTAGTTATCTACCGAACCTTGTTTGCCACTAAACCACGTGCCGCCGGGAATCCTTGGCACCTATGAGCGCCCGCGAAGTCCAAAGGGCTTTGCGGGCGCTCGTTTCTATTTCTCGAAGCGGGGTTTCAACAATTTTGCTTCGGTCGGACTGCAGGGTCAGCAAGCCGCCCGGCTGGGAAATACACACCTGCGGTTATTCTTCTGCATAAAGCTCTTTGTTTAGCGCTGCTCGCACCTTCTCACTCACCAATTCAAAAGCAAACCCATGGCGCAAGAGATGATCGAACAGGCTTTTAGCTTCCTCTCGGGTCTTTGGCCGGCCGCGGAGCCTTACGCGTTTTTCGATCGCGCGATCGATTAATTCTGCTTCTGGTGTTTCAGCGTAGACAGCGTCCAGCGCCTCATCTACAACCGCCCGGTCAACCTTCTTCAAAAATAAATCTCTTTCGAGCCGACGGCGACCTGTCGGCTTCTGCCTGACTTTGGAGGAAGCGAAGGTAACTGCGTAGCGTTCGTCATCGAGATAGTTATATTCGCGCAGGCGTGCGATGACTTCGTCGACTATGGTCTCGTCTGCATGACGTCCTTGCAGAAGTCGCTCGCGCAATTCAGCAACGGAGCGCGATTTTGCTGCGAGGAGTTTGGCAGCGCGTTCGAACGTTTTCCGGCGTCGCTCTTCCGGTGACAGATTGCTGGGCCGCGTGCTCTCTTCATCAACCTTTTTGAATCGCGGGCGTCGCATGAATGCATTTAAGCACAGGGAAGTGTCTGCGTTCGAGCGATCAGATTGTAGGGGTGCCACTTTGTGGGCACCCCCTTCTTCGGGATTGAAAAAGTTTGTAACCGAGAGCCGGGGCTGCGAGGAGTAAACGCCCCTAAAATGTCTTTGGGAGCTATCCTGGTGTTCCAGGCTGGACTCCTGCCCAGGGTCCGCAAACTAACAGTTTGCGTTACCGTAAATGCCGCATCGCTATTTGGCCTTCAAGAAAATAGAATGAAATCCATGGATGGCGTTCTGATCGTCGATAAACCGCCCGGGCTGACTTCGCATGACGTCGTAGCGCAGGTCCGGCACATACTGCACGTGCGCCGCGTGGGCCATACCGGAACTCTGGATCCCTTCGCTACCGGTGTGCTCGTGGTTTTGGTGGGTCGGGCTACGCGTCTGGCCCAGTTTCTCAGTGGGCTGGAAAAGGAGTATGAGGCCGTCATCCGTCTCGGCTATGCGACCGACACTGGTGATCTGACCGGCCAAAGAGTTTCTGATGGATCAGTTGCATCGAAAGCTCCGGGACCATGGAGCAAAGAGGAAATCGAAGCGGCCCTGGAAACCCTGCGCGGTGAAATTGATCAGGTTCCGCCGATGTACTCCGCTAAGAAACAGGGTGGGCGAAAGTTGTACGAGCTGGCGCGACAGGGTCAGGAAGTTGATCGCGAGCCAGTCCGCGTTTGCATTTACAAGTTTGAGGCGATCAAGCCCTCGGGTGAATTGCTGAAAGACAATCTGGACGGCACCTTCGACTTCGAAGTGCGGGTAGCGTGTTCATCCGGCACCTACGTCAGAACGCTGGCGGAAGATTTTGGCAAACGGCTGAACGCAGGCGCGCATCTTGTCGAACTGCGCCGTACGAGAGTCGGAGATCTCCTGGTGGACCAGGCGCATACCTTGACGCAGGTGAAGGAAGCGTTTGCGGAAGAGGCGTTGGGAAGAATTTTGTACGCACCTGACGACGTACTTTCGCGCCTACCGTCGATAGACCTGTCTGACGCCGAAGTGAACAGGGTAAGAAATGGTATGGACATTTCAGTGGAGGAACAGCAATGGAATGATGGCGAACGAGTGAGGATGCGTGATCACAGAGGAATTCTGTTAGCGGTTGGAGTTTACGTTGCCGACAAAAAGTCCTTACATCCGTCGGTAGTCATTATTTCTGAAGAACCATGAAAAAGCGCTACTGGATTGGCGGATTGTCAGCAATCGCGGCTTCCGCCGTGGCTGCCAAACTTTTTCTGCGCCCGAGCGACGTCGAATGGGATGCCGAACGCAGTCACGTTTTCCACGCTGACTATTCGCGCTTCATCGAAGTTGACGGTCTACGCGTTCACTACCAGGAAGCCGGAAAGTCTGACTCGCCGGTGGTGATCCTGATTCACGGTTTCGCTTCGTCCAATCTCGTTTGGAGCAAAGTGTTGCTGGAGCTTGCCGCGGCGGGTTTCAGAGTAATAGCGCCTGATCTCCTGGGTTACGGTTATTCGGACAAACCTAAGCAGCTTCATTACACCATCACGCGACAATCGCAAATGGTAGTGAGTTTCATGCGTGAGCTTGAGATTGATACTGCGGTAATGGTTGGCAGTTCCTACGGGGGAGCGGTCGCCGCGACAGTCGCTCTGGATCATCCTGAGCTGGTAGACAAGTTGGTTTTAGTCGGGGCGGTTACGAATAACAGGCCCACTCGATACATGTTGATGCGTCTCTTTGGGTCGCCAATCATCGGGGACATTCTCTCGCCCCTACTGGTTGGTTCTCGCCGGCTGCTGCGAAGGAGAATGAAACGCGTCTATGACCGGCATTCGTGGGCCATGGACGAGAAGCGGGTTGATGCGCGACATATTCCTCTGCGCACGCGCGGCGCTCACCGCGCAATCATACGGACGGTGCGCCGTTGGGATGCTGAACGTGTTTCGCGAGACGCCCACACGATGACGCGCCCGACGCTGATTCTTTGGGGCGAAAACGATCGTGAAGTTTCGGTAGAAGACGGACGGCGAATCCATGATCAGATCCCGGGTTCGCGTCTATTTGTTTTTCGCGAGTGTGGACATCTGCCTCATGAAGAGTATCCGGAAGAGTTTGTTGAGCTGGTTGCTGAATTCAGTGCTTAGTTAGTAACAGAACCCAGCGCGGTAGCGCGTGATGCAAAAGACGCCATTTGTTAATAAGCTTCGTCGAACCCTTTCGGTATTTGGTGTTAACACTCTTCCGTATCTGGCCTGCTGCACCCGGCGCTACCGCGCTCGGTTCTGTGATTCCCTGGCTAGCTTCGGCGGCCAACCCATCACGACATCATGGTTCCATTTGAAAAGGGGCCGGGCGATCGGCTTCGTCGAACCCTTTTGGTATTTGGTGTTAACACTCTTCCGTATCTGGCCTGCTGCATCCGGCGCTACCGCGCTCGGTTCTGTAATTTCCTGGCTAGTCCTTCGGCGCCCCAACCCATCACGACATCATGGTTCCATTTGAAAAGCGGCCGGGCGATCGGCGCGAGATAGTTCATCCAGACCTTGGTGGTCTCAACGTTCCAATCGTAACGGACTGTGGTTATCTCGCCGTCATTTGAAAGTTGCCAGGCACCTTTGCCTTGAAGCTCGCCAATCGCTCGTCCTTCAATCAACGACGGAGGTTCGACACGCGTGGTTTGCATTTCAAAGATGAGGCGATAGGGGAGCTTGCTCTTCCATGTGTAACGGTGAATTGCACCGACGTGATTTGCATCGCCGTCTTTAATCTTCTCGACCCTTTCCACACCCCGCCACCACTCAGGCCACTCTTCAGAGTGAAAGATTGAGTCCCAGACTTTTTTCTGTGGGGCTTTGAAGTTCCAGAGGGTTATGAATTCGTATCGGGCCATGACTATCAAGGACTTTGCACAAAAAGTCGAATGAAGGGGTTCGCGAAGCGGTATCAGAACCGGGAGCGATAGCGACCGGGTCTCGGTCGGAAAGAAAAAGCCGTGGTTTCACTATCAACCATCGCCTTCGTAGATGAGCAGCGACCCGGTGCTACCACCACCCTAAGCGGGCCGCGGCTTTCCCCGGTTCGCTTCCGGTTCTGATTTAGTCGGCTTCGCCGACTTTTTGTGCAAGGCCACTATCAAGTAAGCCTCCCTCGCGGCGCGTCCATCGCGGTTAGCAAGGAAAGGTTCGTGATAAAGGGCTATCGCGTGGAAATCTGGTGCGACATCGCCGGCGCCGCCGCGGACCAAAGCAAGTGACAGATCGCCGCACTCTGGAGTCACGCCATGTTCAGTGCTTTGCCGACAGAAGGATCGCGGCGTACGCGCCAGATTTTTGAGTCGAGGTAATAGTGGATGAAGGCGTAGCCCCAAAGGAATGAAATCCCTAGTTGAGTGGGAAGCGCGTAAGCGGCGACGCCGGCATCGTTGCGCAACGCTGTGTAGCCGAGAAACTGTCTGGGGACCTGATAGATCAGACCAAAGAGAATTCCGAACGCGATGTAAAAGAGAAGGCGGCGACTGATGAACTCGGCGGGGCCGTACCTTTTGAGAGAACCCGGTTGGTCCGACGTCACGCCCTCCCTAACGGTCGAGCTACTACCCCGGTTGGAGTACTTCTTATTATGAAACCAAATGAGCCGGTGATATTGCAGGTTGTGATAAATAGTCAAAATCGCAACGATCGCAATTGGCTTGTGCGGCATGGGTGTGAGCAAAACCACCCAGTGCATCGGGATGGCTGCGGCCAGCAAGAGATACTTGGGAACGTTAAGCGGTTCACCTGTTACCGCGCGTTGCGCTTGTCGAAGCAGCCACGCGGCCGCGAGGATGATTGTGCCGACCAGAAGAATGGTCGAGAGCGTGTTCACGCCCGACTGCAGAGGACCCGGGACGCGGGCCATTGCCTGAGGGTCGCGCGCGATAAACTCCACAAACGGGTAATTGAACGCGAACAGTAACAACAGGCGATCCAGTGCGTTGTCTACCGGCGCCAGATCGTTGTTCTTCTTTTTGTAGAGCACCATGAAGCCATAGTGCTGTTTCACCAGATGATAATAGGCCCACAACGCCGCGAAGAAAAAGAAGATAAACCCTGCCCCCGCGAGCACCATGATTGGACCAACTGCAAAAAAGAGGAGGGAGCCCCAAAGCAGGCGGCGACGGTTTTGCCACTCGGTCTTATCGAAGTAAGTTCGTGAAAACGTTCCGAAGACATGCGGGGCATCGATCAAGATGGCCCAGAGCGCAACCATCGGCACAAGCGGAATGATGCCTGAGACGTAAAGCACCAGCAGCGCATAGCTGGACAGTACGGAACCGATAAGCCAGATGAGATCGTCGCGCGCGCTGATGATCCAACGCATCGTTAACGCACGTGGTTGAGCTTTGGTGATGACTTCAGCGGTTGCAGCCATTGGTTTGGTATCGAAACAAAGGTGCACGTTTTGAAAACAACCGGTTGCGAGGCTAGGATTCTAACACCGGTGGAATCAGTCGCAGAAGTGGTAGGCAGGTACTGAAGCAGTTTGATTCAGGCGTTAATGACAGAATCCCGATGAGTCGGGATAGCGCGTGATCGTTCGGCTACTGAACCACGAGGTTAACGCAGTGATAGGCTGCAGCTTACGCAGGTGGTACCGACGAGATTCGCCCATGCAAGCTGAAGCCTGAACTTCAGACTATTAACACAAGCAGAAAGCCCAGGAATATGTCCAACGAGAAAGCACTTCCCGCCCGCCAGGTTAGTTTGTTTCAGGCGCATCCGTGGCATGGCGTGTCGCCCGGTGACAGGGCGCCAGAAGCCGTGAATGCCTATATCGAAATCGTTCCCACGGATGCGGTCAAATACGAACTCGATAAAGCCGCAGGTCACTTACGCGTGGACCGGCCCCAAAGGTTCTCGTCAATGTGTCCAACGCTCTACGGTTTCATTCCGCAATCTTACTGCGGCGATCACGTGGCCGAACTCTGCGCCGAACGAACAGGCATCACCGGTATTAAAGGCGACGGCGATCCGATGGACATCTGCGTCCTGACTGAAAAGACGATTGCGCACGGCAGCTTCTTTCTGCTGGCGAAGCCCATCGGTGGCCTGCGGATGATCGATGGCCAACAAGCAGACGATAAAATTATCGCGGTGCTTGACGCCGACCTTGCTTACGGCCACATCGAAGACATCGAGGATTGTCCCCAAGCCCTCATCGACCGTCTCAAGCACTACTTCCTCAGTTACAAACAACTCCCCGGCGACGCGCCCCGACGTGTCGAAATCGCGGCGGTCTACGATCGGGCAGAAGCTTACGACGTAATCAAACGCAGTTTTCGAGATTATGGCGAGAAGTTTGGCGAATGATTTTTCGCTTCCCAGGCTTCATGCCAGCAGTTCAGAGTTCAACCTCCCTTCAGGTTGTCTGTCGCCACCTAAGACGCAAGCTAAAGCTTGAACTCTGAACTGCGCGCCGCGATCCAACAGCTGAGGCGGAGCGATCTTTTTGTTGATTAGTTTCTAGTTGCCGATCGTTTCTTCGATTCCGCAGCGTGGGCAGGTAAGCGCGTGGTGGGAGGAGTCGGTCCAGGTAGCTAAAGGCAATCCGAAAGGTTTCGAATCGGAGTGATGGTCCGCAGGATTATGTTGTCGTTCAGTATCTTCGGCGCTGCAGTGTTTGCAGAGCCAACCATAGCCAAGATTAAAGAAGTGGTTGGTTTGATTCATGTTCACCAGGAGACAGAAGTTCCCGTCTGTCTCTGACACAACATACGCGTCCGGAACCACCCAGCGCGGAAGTAATGACAGACATTCCCATCAGTCGGTTGCGACCAACGTTTATGTTTGGTAACGACTGACTGACAGGAATGTCTGGCCCACTTAACGAATCAATCCGCGTCTGGCCTGCGGTGTTTCGACCAAACGTACCGGTACAGTCATCCTGCGACCGTTGCGGACGATCTGCACTTGTATGGTTTCGCCTATCTGATGCTTGTCCAGGGTTCGATACAAGTCGTCGGAGTTTGCGATTTTCTCGCCTCCAGCGCCTACGATAATGTCTCCGAGTTCCATATCGCCATTCTCGGTCGGTGTGACACCTCGAAGTCCGGCATTTGCGGCGGAGCCACCTGGCGCGACCTGCCAGATCATTACTCCGTCTGTAACCGGAAGTTCAATCCGGTTCTTCAACCATTCCACGTCTCGGTTACTGATACCCAATTTTGGACGACGGACTTCGCCGGAACGGATCAACTGAGGGATGATGCGTTTGGCGATATTAACGGGAACAGCGAAGCCGACACCGGCGGAAGCACCTGACGGTGAAAGTATCTGGGAATTAATTCCGATCATCCGGCCTTGTGAATCAAGCAATGGACCACCTGAGTTTCCCGGGTTGATCGACGCGTCTGTTTGAATAGCGCCTTCAATCGGTCGATCATTGCGCGCCCGAATCGGACGCTGCAGTCCGCTGATTACGCCGGTGGTAAGAGTTCTATCCAGTCCGAAAGGATTACCAATGGCCAGGACTTTTTGGCCAACTTCAAGTTTGTCCGAATCTCCGAGCGGTACAATTGTCAAACCCTCTCTGGGCCTCTCGACCAGTTTAATGACGGCAAGGTCGGTATCCGGATCGCGTCCGATCACGGTGGCAGCATAATTTTTTTGACCGCCGAAATTAACGGCGACTTTCTGCGCCCCTTCAATCACGTGGTGATTGGTAAGAATGTGGCCTTCCTGATCGATGACCGAGCCAGAGCCGGAACCTTCGCGCGGCTCGACGTAGCCGAAAAAGTCTCGCGCGTAGGAAGTGGAATGAACGTTTACCACGCCGGGCGATAGTTTCTTATAGACTTCAATATTGTTTAGTTCGTCGGGAGCGGCGGCGTTGGTTATCACCGGAGGAGCAGACTCCGTGAAGGCTGAACCGGATGGCTGAAACCGATCTGCAAAGCGCTGGACCAGCGCTACTGCCGCTGCGGAAAATAGGGCCGAAACTAAGGCTATGACTAAGATTTGTCGGGCTGAAATTCTATACATAACTTGTTCTCTCTTGCTTCTAAGTTAATTAAATTACTGATGAAAAGTTCCGTTTATTTATGATGCAGGCCGCAGTACAGCAGTTGCGCGCTCGTCGCTAGCGGCCAGGACGACGAAATTTAGGACTTCCAGCTGCGCCATGCAAGCATTTAGACGCAGATCGACCCAGGCAGGTTTCACGAATATCTCTAACACGCTGTTGGGGTAGCGATTGTTCCGGTATTTCTGTGAGAGCGGGACATTAGGTGGCGCCGGTTGGGGAGAAGGCAATGCGGCTTGATGTATAGGCAAGAGATGCGACAGGTCGCATCGGACCAAAGCGCTGACAGGTCAGCGCACTCCAAAGAGGCGACGGGTCAGCGCACTCCAAAGAGGTCGCGATATCTTAAAGTTGTTGAAGCTTGGAGACGATTAGCTAAAGAGGCCTACGAAATTGTGGGGCAGACCGACAATAAATCCGAGGATGTTAGCGGGCACGTCCCAGCCCAGGGCAGAAAAACCTGTGGCAGCATGGACCAGCATTAACAGAAGATAAAGTCCCAGGACCAGTTTCATACCGCGTCGGGCAATGGGGATGTTTGAACAGCGATATAGGATGTAGCCTGCGAGTGCGCCGACGACAAGTTTGACTGATAGGAACGATGTCTCGCTGTGGTCCAGCAGGCGAGCCATGAGTCCGTTTCCTTCGGTTGCCACATTCATTCGCACCCAAATAATCGTCAGCTGCGCATCCAGCCAATTAAGTGCGAACAACAAAAGCGCTTTAGTTAGTGCTCCCACACCTGCTCCTACGCAAACGTTGTTAAACTTCGGACCGGTATTACGTCAGAACCTCCACAACCGAAATGGCCTGGAGGTCCTGTCATACTACGGGAGGAACGAGACTCGTACCGTGGTAGTAAAGGAAACTCATAATCCGATCACCCTTCCCGAAATCCGCTTGCTGAATGCCCCGGGAATTAACAACAGCTTTGGACCTAACTATGTGCCGCATATTATAACCGTAGTTCACAGCGGGAAGACCTTGAGTAGGAGAGGAAACAGAAAAAACGCGAAGATGTAACGCAAACTGATAGTTTGCGGACGATTCGACAGAGTTGTTACAACGATTTTATGGCCACTTCAATTGCCGAAGCGATACTGAAAGCGGCGTACGACCTGCGGAAAGCAGGCGTGACGGAAGCGCGTCGTGAAGCTGGTTCGCTGATGGGACACGCGCTGCAACGAGATCGCTCTTTCGTCCTCGCGCACGCGGACGACCTGATCACCACAGAAGAAGAGCAGCGCTTCCTTGAATGTCTTGGATGGCGAATGCAGGGGAAGCCATTGCAGTACATCACCGGCCAACAGGAATTCTTCGGGCTGGATTTTGAAGTGACGAGCGACGTCTTGATTCCGCGCCCTGAAACAGAACTGCTAATCGAAACAGCGCTTAAGCTAGCGTCGGGTTTCAAGGACGCGCCTTTCATCTGCGATGTCGGTACGGGCTCCGGTTGCATACCGATCACATTGCTTCATGAGTTGCGCCAGTTTCCCGCAGCTCGAGCGGTGGCCATCGACATTTCGGAAGCAGCATTGGCAGTTGCGAAGCGAAATGCCGCGCGACATGAAGTTGAGCGAATTGATTTTGTGGTTTCAGATTTGTTTGCTCAACTGGATCCGAAGCAGGCGCAGTTTGATTTAATAGTTTCAAATCCCCCTTACATCAAGGCAGAGGCTATTGAGGGTTTGCAAAGGGAAGTACGAGATTTCGAACCGCGGATGGCGCTCGAAGCCGGCGCTGATGGTCTGTCAATTGTTAGGCGATTGGTGAAAGACGCAGGGCGGTTCTTAAAACCAGGCGGTCACCTCTTAATCGAAATCGGCTTCGACCAGAGTGGGGCGGTAAGGGAACTGGTCGATCGAAACACCTGGAAGCTTCTCGATATTCACAAGGATCTCCAGGGTATCCCGCGCACGGTAGTGCTTCAGAAGCGCTAAAGTCCAAAGTCCAAAGTCCAAGGTCCACAGTCCAAAGTCAACGGCAAGAAAGAAAGTAGTTCAAAGCTCGATTCTGATTGTGGCTTGATAGGCGACGAGACTAATGCTTGAACTCTGCACTGCCCGACTTTGGACATTGGACTTTGGACATTGGACTTTGCTCTACTCTGCGACGTGGACAAATTTCGTCTAACAGGTGGTAAGCCACTGGGCGGCCGGGTTTCGATTAGCGGCGCCAAGAATTCAGCGCTGCCTTGCATGGCTGCGGCCTTGCTCAGTCCTGAAACAGTCACGCTGCACAATCTTCCTTACGCGCGCGACATCATCACGCAGCGCCGCCTGCTCGAGGATGTCGGGGCCACAGTGCTGACGCCGGAACTGCGCACTCACAAGATAACTGCCAGCCACGTTGAACTTTTCGAGGCGCCGTATGAATTGGTACGGACCATGCGCGCCTCCGTGCTCGCCTTAGGCCCGTTGCTGGCGCGTTTTGGTAAAGCCAAGGTGTCTCTGCCGGGAGGATGCGCAATTGGCACGCGGCCCATTGATCTACATCTTCTTGCATTCGAGAAACTCGGCGCCGAGGTAAGACTTGAAGCCGGCAACGTCATTGCACGGGCGCCTAAGGGTGGTCGCCTGATTGGCGGCGAAGTTGATTTTGAAAAGGTCACTGTTACGGGCACTGAGAATTTGATGATGGCCGCAAGTCTAGCGCGCGGACTGACCGTGCTTCGAAACGCCGCTTGTGAACCGGAAATCCTCGATCTTGCGGAACTGCTAAACAAGATGGGCGCGCGCGTGCGTGGGGCGGGTACGAGCCAAATCGATATCGAAGGTGTCGAAGGCCTGGGCAGCGCCGAACATACAATCATTCCGGATCGAATCGAGACCGGGACATTTATAGCAGCCGCCGCAATCACAGGGGGCAAACTCGAAATCAAGGACTGCCAGCCTCTCCATCTTTCAAGCGTGATCGAAAAGTTTCGAGAGGTAGGCGTGGTGATTGAAGAGATAAATCCGAGCACGCTTGAGGTGAGTAGAAGCGGAGACTTAACCGCGAAGGATGTAACCACGCAGCCGTATCCCGGATTTCCCACCGACATGCAGGCACAGTACATGGCCCTAATGACTCAGGCGGAGGGACGCGCGGTTATTGAAGAAACAATTTTTGAGAACCGGTTCATGCACGCTTCCGAGCTGCAGAGAATGGGAGCTCGCATTTCGATAGATGGCCATAGCGCGGCGGTGACAGGGCCGACGCCTCTAACTGGAGCGCCGCTCATTGCTTCTGATCTACGCGCGTCGGCATCGCTGGTGCTGGCGGGGCTGGTGGCGAGTGGCGAAACTGTTATTGATCGCGTCTACCACATCGATCGTGGTTATGAAAAAATAGAGGCGAAACTGCGAGCAGTGGGTGCGGACATCGAGCGTTTGCGAGATTCCGTGACGGCGCCGCTGCCGCAAGGTTTGGAACCAGGGATGGCGGCCGAAGTGTAACCGGCTTTGCTGTTCTTTGTGCTTTGTTCTTTGTACTTTGTTCTTTGAACGTTGTCCTTTTAGATCGAGTGCAAAGCTAAGCACAAAATTAAAGATCAAAGTGCAAAGTTCAAAGCACAAAGCACAAGAACAAATCACTAATACGCAGAATTAGAGTTCGGGAACATACATGTCAGATAAAAACTGCTTATTCTGTCGGATCATTGCCGGAGAGATACCGGCAGACTTCATTCACCAGGACGATCGCGCGGTGGTGATTCGGGACATCAACCCACAGGCCCCAACTCACGTGCTAGTGATTCCCAGAGAACATCTGGAGTCGCTCGACGATGCCTCACAGAAGGACGAAGCTTTGCTGGGCCACCTTCTTCGCGTCGGCGCGCGTGTCGCAAATGATCAGGGACTTGGGGAAAGTGGTTATCGCACAGTGATCAATACCGGGGCGGGTGCAGGGCAGTCAGTATTTCATCTGCATGTTCACGTTCTTGGTGGACGGCCGCTAAACTGGCCGCCCGGATAGCAACGCTCACGCAATCGATTAAATGAGAAACGATCCACGAATTAACACTAAACGGCACTAAACAAAGTTTCGTGTGGTTAGTGTTATTTCGTGGATCGTCCGTCAGTCGCTCTGAATTACAACCTGCAAATTAGCAGTTCGCGTTCATAGATTGTTTCCGCTGGCAGCCGATCGTGCAGCTCGAGAAACAGCTCCTCATGTCCCAGCACCTCGTTGCGCCACGCACCTCGATCGAACGCCTGTAGCTCTTCAAATTTCTCCTTTGAAAAGTCCATTCCTTTCCACTGGATGTCGTCATAGTGTGGCATCCAGCCGATCGGCGTCTCTTTCGCAAGTGCGCGGCCGTGTGCGCGATCCACAATCCATTTGAGCACGCGCATGTTTTCGCTGAAGCCCGGCCACATGAAGTTGCCTTCAGCGTCCTTGCGGAACCAGTTCACATGAAAGATGCGCGGCGTTTCGCTGAGTGAGCGTTGCATTCGAATCCAATGCCGGAAGTAGTCGCCCATGTGATAGCCGCAGAAGGGCAACATCGCCATTGGATCGCGACGGACTTTGCCGATTGTGCCGGCCGCTGCGGCGGTCATCTCTGAGCCCATCGTGGCGCCGATATAAACGCCCGAGCTCCAGTTAAACGCCTGGTACACAAGCGGCATTGTGGTTGCGCGGCGGCCGCCGAAAATGATTGCGCTGATGGGCACCCCGTTCGGATTTTCCCAATCAGGATCAATCGTGGGGCATTGCGATGCGGGCGCGGTGAAACGCGCATTGGGATGGGCGGCCTTCGCGCCGGTTTCTTTCGCGATCGCAGGTGTCCACTGCTTACCCTGCCAGTCGATGCATTCGGCCGGCGGCTCGTCTGTCATACCTTCCCACCAAACACCGCCCTCCGGTGTTAGGGCGACATTGGTAAAGATCGAGTTTCGCGATAGAGAAATCATCGCGTTTGGATTCGTCTTTTCCGATGTCCCCGGAGCGACTCCGAAAAAGCCGGCCTCAGGATTGATGGCGTGCAAACGTCCCTTTGCATCCGGCTTGATCCAGGCGATGTCGTCACCGACGGTCCAGACCTTCCATCCTTCGAAACCGACTGGTGGAATCAGCATCGCGAAATTTGTTTTCCCGCAGGCGCTGGGAAACGCGGCCGTGACGTAGGTCTTCTCGCCTTCGGGGTTTTCGACTCCGACGATCAGCATGTGTTCGGCCAGCCAGCCTTCATCACGCGCGATGTTTGACGCAATGCGCAGGGCGAAACACTTTTTGCCAAGCAGCGCATTGCCGCCATAGCCGGAACCGTAGGACCAGATTTCGCGGGTCTCCGGAAAGTGCACAATGTACTTCTCTTTGTTACACGGCCAGGGAACATCCTCCTGGCCTTCTGCCAGTGGCGCACCCACCGAATGCATGCACGGCACAACACGTTTGTAGTCTTTATCGATCTCCGCGTAAACCGGAAGACCGATACGCGCCATGATGCGCATATTCACGACGACGTAAGGCGAGTCAGTTAATTGAACGCCGATCTGCGACATGGGCGACCCGACTGGGCCCATGCTGAATGGCAGGACATACATCGTGCGGCCGCGCATTGACCCATCAAACAGCTCTTTCAACTTCCGGCGCATCTGGTAGGGCTCTTCCCAGTTGTTGGTCGGGCCGGCAGCGTCTCTGGAGAGGGAACAGATGAAAGTGCGATCTTCAACTCGCGCAACGTCGCTGGCATCAGAACGCGCGTAGTAACAACCGGGCCAAAGCTCTTCGTTGAGTTTAGTGAATGTCCCCCCGGCAACCATTTGGGCTTTAAGTGCCCCGTCCTCTTCCGTTGAGCCATCCACCCAATGAATCGCCAGGGGTTTGGTCAAGGCCGCCATCTTCTCAACCCAATTTAGTAAGTGGGTGTTTCGGCTGAGCGGGACGGAAACGTCACGACTCACAATCGTGTCAGGAGTGCTACCAGTGTTAATTGCGCTCGATTCTGTTCCTGTCTTTTGAGTAGGAGTTGAACTCATAATCTCTCCAGTTGTTGGCGTTGGCGCCTCATGTCAAAAACGAAATGGGGCCAACGAGCGTCCCGCGCGGATTCGACAGACAGGAATGTCTGCCACCTGGAATTCTAAAGTTGTAATGCCGGAATAATCACGAATAGTCTTCGTAAATCTCTTACAACATCAGGGGCAAGTGAGGCAAGCTGGGTCGAGTGCGGTCCAGGGCTGTTTGAGTTGGCGGCGGGGTCAGAACTAACTGGCTCTTCGGTCGACTTCGTGCTGGGCTGTGCGACGTTCGCGAGCCAATTCCCGCAAGGCGACCGACAAATCGCGGGCCGCACGTTCTATGCGATCGGCAATTGATCCGAGCGAATCATGATCCGCATTGGAACGAACAGCGACCAATGCGAGTGCTTCTTTGACGAATTCACCGAGCCTGGCCGCCTCGGTTTCTGTTTCCTTTTCACTGCGGCTAACAAGGCGAGTTGAAAGATCTGGTTTCATGCGTGTTGTATAACCCTTTATTCGGTTTGTTAAGTCTAGAGTCTTACATTAGCTAGGTAGCGGAAGCAAGTGTGAATACAGAACCGAGCGCGGTAGCGCCGGAAGCTGGAAGCCACTTTCGAATAACGAAGACTTGGAACGGTTTCTCCAGTAGCCTATAACATCCGGCGCTACTCGCGCGCGGTTCTGTAAAGACTCTGGTAATACCTTTTACGAATGAAAAAAATTCCCGAAAGTGGCTTCCAGCTTCCGGCGCTACCGCGCTCGGTTCTGTAAAGACTCTGGTAGCTTTTACGAATGAAAAAAATTCCCGGCCTGGAAGCTTTCACGAAAAAAGAGTTGCGACTGATCGAGTCGCTTCGCACACCCGCCCAGGTTCAGCGGTTCTTTAGCGCTATGCCTTACAACTGGGAGCGGTCCGGCGCGACGCTGCGATCTCTTCGAGGCGTGGTGGAGCACAACGAGGTGCATTGTCTGGAAGCGGCAGTGGGTGCCGCGGTAATTCTTGAACAACGCGGCTACCCGCCCCTGTTGATGGATATCGAATCGATTGATTTACTCGACCACGTGATTTTTGTTTTTCAGCAAAATGGTTTGTGGGGGTCAATCGGACGCTCGCGAGACATTGGGTTACACGGCCGGCGCCCGCTGTTTCGATCACTGCGCGACCTGACGTGGAGTTACTTTGACCCTTACATCGACTTCTCGGGGCGAATCAAAGGGTACGGTCTCGGGAATCTTTACGATTTGGGAAATTACGATTGGCGTTTTTCGCCGAGGAAGATGACGAAGATTGAAAACTACTTGCGGGAGTTGCCGCATCGGAAACTGGTCTCATCCGATCGGCGATATGAGTATTGGCACGAGCGGTATAAGGGCTACAAGAAAAGGTATCCCGACAGGTCACCTGCTTACTACGAGAACCGGAGCCAATGGATGCTTTGATCAGTGATGAGTGCTGAGTTATGAGTGATGAGTGTTTGTTTTGCTAAGCGCTCCAGTCATTCGTGTGCGCCTTACTCATGACTCGGAACTCATCACTCATGACTCGTGACCGTCAGCCCCGCCGCCGAAAACTTCCAGTCGATAATCTCCGCGCCCTGTTCAGCAGCGAGTGCACGTTCGACATCCTGCTTGCGTCCTTCGCTGCAAAGGAATGCGATACAACCTCCGCCGCCTGCGCCGCAAACCTTCGCGGCCTCCGCTCCATTAGCCAATGCCTTCTCAACCAGCTTGTCCATCTGAGGTGTGGTAATTCCGGGCGCGAGTCGTTTCCTCTTCGGGTAAGCGTCACGCATTATTTTCCCGACGGCGTTCCAATCGCCGGCTAACAATGCTGCTCGCATTGCTCGAGCAGAATCGCGAATGCCTTCGAAGATGGTAAACAACTCGGGGTCTCCGTCGATGTGCCGTTTGAAGACCTCCCAATTGTTGGTTCCCGACATCCTGGGTTCACCCGTGTAACAAATGGCGATGCGCTCTTCGAGTTGTTTCTCATCCACTTTCAGGTATTCTCGCTCAATCCCATCGGCCCCGAAATGGACGCAAGAGGTTGCGCCGTAGTGAGCGGGATAGTAGTCCTGAAAACCAGCCGGTACGCGGATCACCGTGGTTTCGACATTGGCTGCAATTGCAATGAACTTTCTCTCATCGTAGCGATCTCCAACAAGCTTGTTCAACGCGCCGATGCAGGCTATGGCGAGCGCCGACGAACCACCTAAGCCTGCGCCGGCGGGCGCCTGGCTGTTTGCGATTAGATGAAACCCGGTGGTTGGTTTGAAGAAGTGGACCAGCTTGGCAATTAATTCAAGACGCTCCTCGCGGATGAGGTCGTCGATAGCGGCGAGTTCCGTCTCAAAAGCGACTTTGCGGTCGCGCGACTCGAGAATAATGCGTCCATCATCGCGGGTTTCGATTTGGCAGTGGGCAAGCAGCGAGATCCCAAAATTAACGGTAGTGGCGCCCGGGTGAAAAAGATAGAGCGGCCAGATATCAATTGTCCCGCCGGCGAGATCCACGCGCGTGGGCGCTGAAGATTCAATAAGCACTTAGTTGGTTGACGCGTCCCTTCTGAATGTTCGGGTTTTGCGTTTTGTGTTTAGTTCTTTGTACTTTGTTCTTTGTACTTTGAATTTTCGAAATTAGAGTTAGCGAAGATATCGAGGACGAAGAACAAAGACAAAGACAAAGCACAAAGTACAAAGCACAAAGCACAAAGTACAAAGCACAAAGCTTAAAGCTCAATCGACCTTACGTTTTCCAACCTCACTATCGGCCCGTTCCTTTGTTTCATCGTGTCGCGGTTGCTTAAACGGAATGTGCTCCTGAAACTCCTGCTTTAGGTCCTGCAACTTCTCCGTCACTTCGTGCTCCAGCTCTTGCAAGCGTTCGGGATCTGCTTCCTCCACTTTCGGTGACAACCAAAAACGTTCCGCGAGGTAGAAGCCCACGATGCCCAGCACTACGATTACCAACAACACTTTGCCCAGCCGCTCGAAGTCGCCGATCACCCCGATCACGGCTCCACTGAAAAAATAACCGGCGCCGCTTAAGACCAAGACCCAGGCGAAACAGCTCGCAAACGACAGTATCACAAACCGCAAATACGGCATCCGGGTGACGCCATAAAAAATGCAGGAAGCCCAGCGGAGTCCGTAAATATACTTTGAAAGGAAGATCGACAGCGCACCAAAATTCATCGTCAGCCGCTCCATACGCGGCTGAGCGCTGCGATAGAAGCGAATGTTCTTCACGCCCTTGTGACACTGGCGGCCCACGAAATAGGCGATGTTGTCACTGGCCGCTCCTCCCAAAGTTCCGGCCAGAAGCACCCAGAGGAAACTATGTTCACCAAAGAAATGGCGGTTTGCCAGAACACCGGCAAGCAAAAGGCTTATGTCACCCTCGATCATTACAAGCAGAAAGACGGCATAGATTCCATACCGACCGAGAAGGTCATAAAGAAAATCCAGAGGCATATTTTAGAAGATGAGCAGTGAGCAGTAAGCAGTGGGCAGTGACTTTGGAAACTATCTACTTACGACTCAATGTTTGCTGTTTAGTCCTCGCTGCTCACTGCTGCTTTGACCACTAAAACCGGACATGAAGCATGGCGCACTACGGCTTCAGCTGTAGAACCAAAAAGTATCCGGCCCAGGCCGGTGCGTCCGTGCGATGAGACGACGATCAAGTCGGCGTTTCGTTCTCTGGCCACACGCACAATCTCCGCGGCAGCCTCGCCGTGAACGATCAACTCTTCAACCTCCAGCCCTGCGCATTCATCGCGTTCAGCAATCTTTGGCAGCTCGCGCTCAGCCGAGTTTTCCAACTGCTCCGTGATATCCGCAATTGGGAGAGGCTCGGTCATTCCGGAGTAACCGACGGTGGGGACCATCGGCTCTATGACATGCACACAAATCAACGACGCGCCGAATTTTCTCGCCAGGGATGCGGCATAAGGAAGCGCGTAGTTACCGCATTCGCTGAAATCCGTGGGCAGGAGTATTGAGCGGATTTGCATCGCTTACGTTGAACTTTGATCTTTGTACTTAGATCTTGGACTTAATCAAAACGGAGTGATGTAGCTCAAACTTCGCTTCGCGAGCAAGCGGTTGAGCTTCCGTATCAACTCCGCTGTTGGTAACCAAGGACAAAGCACAAAGAACCAAGTACAAAGAACAAAATCGCAATCCCGCAAAAACAAACTCCAGCCAGGTGGCGCGTTATTCTACACGCACAAAGAGCGGTTTGACACCCCCCTTAGCCTCCCCTTATGCTTCGCGTGTTTAATGAACCCCAACTATTGGCCAGGAAGGTGCCGTCCAGTGATGCCCCCACAAACAGACCCCAGTTTCATCGGAATCGAGCTATGCGGGTCGAAGCTGCGTGGCGCAATGGTCAATGATGAGGGGGTAATCAGTGAGCGTGCGGAAGTTGTCGTCCAGCCGGAAAACTTCGTTACCCAGGTCAACGATTTAGTCAGTTCCTTACGTCGGGATGGGAGCAGTGTCGGCGCGGCCGGTATCGCGATTCCCGGATTGGTCAACAGACAGAGCGACAAAGTGATTACATCGAGCTCTCTCTCACCGAAGGTTCGAGAGAACCTCCATGCTGAGGTGATGGCGGCGACGGGCTTACGGATTGAACTCGAGAACGATGCCAATGCGGCTGCCTACGGCGAATATAAGGTGGGTGCCGGCCGCGGCAGCCGCGACATGTTTTACATCACGCTTGGGCAAGGGATTGGCGGCGCGATTATTCTCGACGGAAAACTCTGGACCGGCTCATCGGGTTTTGCGGGAGAAGTAGGACACATCACCATCGACACCGAAGGCTCGCAGTGCGTTTGCGGCAACACCGGATGTCTGGAGACGGTCGCTTCAGCTCCAAACATTGTTCGCCGCGCTAATGAACGTCTTTACCGCGACTCGACTTCCTCACTTTCCAGATTGGCCATGAACAAGGATTTCACTGCCGACGATATGGTAGAGGAGGCAATGGAAGGCGACGACTTTGCGGCTATGATGATCGAGCGGACGGGAAAGTACATCGGGACTGGAGTTGCCAGCGTAATTAACCTGCTAAACATCGAGCGGATCGTGCTGGGTGGCGGGATAATGAAAGCGGGCGACCTGATCTTGAACCCAATTATCCAGGAAGCAAAGCGACGCGCTTTTCAGCCCTGCTTCGAGGCTACTCAAATAATCGCTGCCTCACTCGGCGAGGACGCTGCAACTATCGGCGCCGCTATGCTGGCGCGCGACTCCGCGAGTACTTAAAAAGTCGAGTCCAAAGTCCAAAGTCCAAAGTCCAAAGTCAGAAGTAAGTAGTTCAGAGTTCAAGCTTCAGCTTGCGTCGCCACGACAATCTGAAGATTGAACTTGAACTACTTACTTCTGACTTCTGACTGCCGCGCTTCCCGGTGTCGATCGGCCCACCACGCCCAGGCGATCATCAACCAAACGATCGGAGTGGTCGCCAGCAGGATTGGTTTTACTTCGGTTGGCGGAGGACTGAAGATGTTGGCGATGTATAACAACGCGATGAGGATTACGTAAGCCCAGATTGCCCAACTCCCGATTCGATCCCTCTGCCTCGTGACTCGTAAGTAAATCCAAAGTCCAACCGCATACATTAAGCCTTCGACAACCACGGTGCCGGCCGGAGAATTCCATAGGCCAAGACCCGCCAGTGGCCCACGCGGATACAACGGCAAATCGGGCCGATGGGTCACAAAATCCAAAACCCAGTGGCTGACCACTCCAATCCAGACGGCGATTGCGCCTGAACGATACCGCGCTACGATGAAGTAGGCCGTTGCGAACAGTGTTGCCCAAACAAGAGCCGCTAACAAACTGTGTGAGATTGGATAAGAAACGAAGTTAAGTGGCGTAAATGCTGTATTGCCGGGTTCAATACGAACGTGTTCCCAACCTGCGAGCACAAACAACGGCCAAACCAAATCGAGAAAGAGAGCGGAAGCGATCAGAACGCCCAAAGAAGTTTGCGGCGCGAATCTTTTAGCAGCGAAACCTACAGCGTAGTGGCCGATGAACATGGATGAGTCTTCCGAACTTTTGTACCGAACAGTCAGCGCGCTTTCGCGCTGAGGGCCGGAGCTAATTCCATTCTCTCAAAATGTGGGTTGGGCAAAGTTGATCTGTCACAGTTTTGTGAAACAACTAGACTAGTGGTAAGCGCCGATAACGGTAGCGTGAGCTTATATCACATGGAGACGGGGCAAAATAATTTATCCATTTCACTTTCTTTCGACTGCGCGCCTTGGGGCAGTTGAAAAAATTTGCCCATCTGCTAAAGTACTCTCAACTTGCACGAAAATTGTCTAGACCAGTGAAGTTTTGCGGCGCTGTGTGTGTTTTCCCGAGAGCATAGCGACGTGTTGCAAGGCTTCTCGTACAACCTATGCTGTGCTGCCTTCCGGTTGGACGAACGTGATCGTAATCAAGGGTTGAAACTGCGGCGATGCCACAGATTTTTCATCACAGCACTAACGCGCTGGCGAAGCTGACAATCTACGGCGCCATTTTTGTCCTGATAGCCGCTCTTTGGGTAGCTGTGGAGCTCAATCGTTCTTCGTGGAACACCGGACAATGGGTAGAGCGCCAGCAACCAGTCCAGTTTAGTCATAAGCATCACGTGGGCGACGATGGTGTTGACTGTCGCTATTGCCACACCTCAGTTGAAACCGCTGCTTCCGCCGGGTTGCCTTCAACGGACACTTGCATGAATTGCCATAAACAGATTTGGGCCGAAAGCCCTTATCTCGAACCGGTGCGTGCGAGTTTCCGAACCGGCAAACCAATTGAATGGATTCGGGTCCACGACTTGCCGGACTACGCCTACTTCGATCACAGCATTCATGTGAATAAAGGAGTCGGGTGTTCCACTTGCCACGGTCGCGTAGATCAGATGCCGATCGCGTATCAAGCGTCGACGCTACAAATGGAATGGTGTCTTGCATGTCATAGGACGCCCGAAAAATTTGTTCGGCCAAAGGACAAGGTTTTCGATATGGAGTGGCGGCCGGAGAATAAGACGAAGGAAGAAATCGCCGAGGGCAGTTCGCTGGTCAGCAAGTATCACATTCAGGGGAAGGAAGTATTGACCAGCTGCTCCACTTGTCATCGATAGGCTTGGGCGCCTCCTTGGAGTGCGCCGCCTCGTCGGCGCTTTGTCCTGCGGCGACTAGTCGTCGCGATGTCACTGCAGAGGCCAGTTCTCGACTAAGAACATGAAGTTCAAGCATCGGCTGCGACTAGTTGCAACGGACCAAAGCGCCGACAATGCGGCGCACTCCAAGGTGGGGCCAACTAAAGTTGAACGTTAGATGAGCAACGAAAGACACATAAACTTCAAGCTGCTGAGCCAGTACGTTCTCGATCAGCAGGAAATGTCAGTACCACCTGCGTCAGCGGGTGGGTCGCCTGGCAACGCCAAGAAGTTCTGGCGCAGCGTCGAAGAACTGGCCGACGCGCCGGAGTTTCGTGAGTTTGTCGAACGCGAATATCCGCAACAAGCCGAGAACTGGGACGATCCGGTCGAGCGGCGCACATTCTTGAAGTTGATGGGAGCTTCGCTCGCGTTGGCAGGTTTGAGCGGATGTGTGTTTCAACCGTCCGAGAAGATTGTTCCGTATGTGAAACAGCCGGAACACGGCACTCCTGGCAAGGCGCTCTTCTTTGCTACAGCGTTAGCGCTCGGAGGAGTCGCAACACCCTTGCTCGCACGCAGTAACGAAGGGCGTCCCACTAAGCTCGAGGGAAATCCGGATCATCCGAATAGCCGCAACGCTGATCCCGCCGACCGCGGTTCCAGCGCTACCGACATCTTTTCCCAGGCCTCAATTCTTTCTCTATACGATCCCGATCGTTCGCAGACGCCACTCTTCCGCGATGAGACGCGACCCTGGACCACCTTCGTCGGTGAAATTCGCACGGCCCTCGATGAACAGCGTCCGAAGCAGGGCGCCGGACTGCGTTTCCTGACCGAGACAGTTACCTCGCCTACGCTGGCGGCGCAGATGCGAACAATTCTGACTGAGTTTCCCCAAGCGAAGTGGCACCAGTATGAGCCGGTCAACAATGACAACGCTCGCGCCGGTGCGGTAATGGCATTTGGCCAGCCGGTCAACACTGTCTACGACTTCAGCAAAGCGGATCGAATCCTTTCACTCGATGCCGACTTTCTCGCCGCACATCCGGGGACGTTGAGGTATGCACGCGACTTCATGGCGCGTCGGCGGGTCAGCGAAGCGAAGAAGGACATGAACCGGCTTTATGTTGTCGAGACCACGCCATCGACGACCGGTGCCAGCGCGGATCATCAATGGTCAATCAAGCCGAGTGAATTGCTGCAAGCGGCAAGAGCGATCGCTGCAGGCGTCGGTGTTGGGGGAGTTTCAGCAACCAGTTCAATAGCCGGCCTTGACGCAATCGGACGCGATCTCCAGCAGCATCGAGGAGCCTGCATCGTGATTGCGGGTAGGGAAGCGCCACCGAGTGTGCACGCTCTCGCCCACTCGATGAACAGTTCGCTCGGCAATGTTGGCAAAACTGTTTTCTACACAGACCCTCTGGAGACCAACTCAGTCGACCAGCGGCAGTCGCTCCAGGATCTGGTAAACGATCTTGATGGCGGTCGCGTTGAGTTGCTAGTGATTCTTGGCGGCAATCCGGTTTACAACGCACCGGTTGAGATGAGTTTTCACAAGGACCGAATGTTCAAAGCGAAGCTGCGTGTTCATCTCAGTGCGTACCGAGATGAAACATCGGAGCTTTGCCACTGGCACATTCCGGAGAGTCACTATCTCGAAGCGTGGAGCGACACGCGTTCTTTCGACGGCACAGTTTCGATTGTCCAGCCTCTGATTCAACCGCTTTACCAAAGCAGAAGCGCGCATGAGTTGCTGGCGGTATTTACGCCGCAATATGACCGTAACCCTTACGAGATTATTCGGGAGTACTGGCAACGGCAGGGACAGACGGCAGGCGGCAGTAGGCAGGAGGCAGGAGACAGGGGGCAGGCGGCAGGAAGCGCGAGTCAGCCGACAGCTTCTGGAACACCGCAACCGGGTCCATCGACCGCGACACCGGAACGGGACAGTAGCCCGACCGTTAGGGAGGGCGCGGGCCAGCCCGCAGCTCCGTCTGCGGACTTCGATAACAGCTGGCGCAAATGGGTGCACGATGGGTTTATTCCAAACACCGCTCTGCCTACGAAGACGGTGGCGGTCAATTCAGGAAGTGTTACTCAAGCAATTACTGACACCCAAAACCCAACACCCGACGCGTCGGGGTTCGAGCTCGTCTTCCGCGCCGACCCAACAATTTACGACGGCCGCTTTTCCAACAACGGCTGGTTGCAGGAGTTGCCTAAGCCACTTTCGAAACTAACCTGGGACAACGCTGCGTTAGTTAGTCCGAAGACCGCGGAACAACTTGGGCTCGGAAAAACAATCGGACAAAAAGGCGGCGACATTTCCGTTGACACGATTCGGGTCACTCACAACGGGCGAAGCATTAGCGCCGCAGTTCCAACATGGGTGACTCCAGGCCAGCCAGACGGCGTCATCACGCTCCATCTTGGTTATGGCCGGCGGTTGGCGGGTAAGGTGGGCAATGGACACGGATTTAACGCCTACGAGATTCGATCGGCCGCGTCGCCGTGGTCTGCTTCGGGGGTGCAGGTTGAGAAAGCGGGAGCCCAGTATGTACTGGCGGCAACTCAACTCCATTTCAACATGGAGGACCACAACTTCAGCAAAGAGGACCGCGACATACTGCGATCACAAACGCTCGATGACTATCTCCACGACAAACATGAAGGTCACCTGACCCACGAGCCTGGTCCCAACGACACGTTGTATCCGCCTTTCGATTACAAGGACCAGGGAATGGGCTACGCGTGGGGCATGGCGATCGACCTGAACAACTGCGTCGGTTGCAATGCTTGCACGATCGCCTGCCAGTCAGAAAACAATATTCCGATTGTCGGCAAAGAAGAAGTGGTGCGAAGCCGCGAGATGCACTGGATCCGCGTCGACACTTATTTCAAAGGCGACGACGCCAGCAATCCAGAAGCGACTAACTTCATGCCGGTGCCTTGCATGCATTGCGAGAACGCGCCTTGTGAACCTGTTTGTCCTGTCCATGCCACGGTGCACAGTTCTGAAGGACTCAACGACATGGTCTACAACCGTTGCGTCGGCACGAAGTATTGCTCGAACAACTGCCCGTACAAGGTCCGCCGGTTCAATTTTTATCTCTATCAGGATTGGGATACACCAACTTACCAGTTGATGCGCAACCCGGACGTGACAGTGCGCAGCCGCGGTGTGATGGAGAAATGTACCTACTGCGTGCAACGGATTCAGGGTGCAAAAATTCAATCGGAGCTCGAGGGACGGAAAGTCCGAGACGGCGAAATAGTCACGGCTTGTCAGGCTGTCTGCCCGACCGAGGCGATCGTGTTTGGCGACATTAACGATCCCAACAGCCGTGTCTCGAAGTTGAAAGCGGACAAGCGTGACTACTCGCTGTTGGCGGATTTAAACACGCGTCCGCGCACGACATATTTGACGGCATTGAAAAACCCGAACCCGGAGATCAAGTAGGTAGCCTGTTTGAGAAGAGGTGTGCAGAGTACAAGCTTCAGCTTGCCTCTTGCGTAAGAGGCAGCCTGAAGGCTGGACTCCCAACACCTGTTACTGACGAGCGATTAGCATGGCGGACGAACCACACAATTTAGATCCTGCGCACCACACGACGCATCCGGTTGTCGCGCCTGAGCTGACCTTCGCTTCGGTCACCGACAAGATCAGCTCGATCGTCCTGAAGCGCAAGACGCCGATCTGGTGGTTCCTCGGCTTTGGTATCTCGTTCATCCTGTTTCAGCTGCTCCTGCTGACGATCACCAATCTTCTGTTTGTCGGTATCGGACTATGGGGCATAAACATTCCCGTCGCCTGGGGAATGGATATTCTGAATTTCGTCTGGTGGATCGGAATTGGTCACGCGGGCACATTGATCTCCGCGATCCTCCTGCTGCTCCGACAAAAGTGGCGGACGTCTATCAACCGTTTCGCTGAAGCCATGACGCTGTTTGCCGTGGCCCAGGCCGGCATGTATCCGATCATGCACCTCGGCCGTCCCTGGCTCGCATACTGGTTGTTTCCATATCCCAACACGATGGGGATTTGGCCGCAGTTTCGCAGCCCCTTGATGTGGGACGTGTTTGCCGTCTCCACTTACGCCACCGTGTCCGCGATGTTCTGGTTTGTCGGTCTCATACCCGACTTCGCCACGCTTCGTGATCGCGCTCGCAGTAAGCCGTTTCAAATTCTTTACGGCCTGCTGGCGATGGGTTGGCGTGGCTCGGCGCGTCACTGGCATCGTTACGAGATGGCATATTTGCTGCTCGCAGGTTTGGCAACACCACTCGTGCTTTCAGTGCACACGATCGTCAGTTTCGACTTCGCTGTCGGCGTCATACCCGGCTGGCACGCGACGATGTTTCCTCCCTACTTCGTTGCCGGCGCCATCTATGCGGGCTTCGCCATGGTGCTATTGCTGACGATTCCTTTGCGCAAGCTTTACGGCCTGCAGGGTTTCATCACCATGCGCCACATGCACAACATGGCGAAGGTGATGTTGGCCACCGGGTTGATTGTCGGTTACGGCTACGTGATGGAAGCGTTTTTTGGCTGGTACAGCGGCAACCGTTACGAGCGCTACATGATTTGGAACCGCATGCACGGCCCATACGCGGGCTACTACTGGGCTTTGATCATCTGCAACATTGTGGCGCCGCAGTTTCTCTGGATTAAGAAAGTGCGCTCAAACCTTTTAGCGCTGTGGTTGCTTTCATTCGTAGTCAGCATCGGCATGTGGCTGGAACGGTTTGTGATCGTGGTGACCAGCTTGCATCGCGACTTCCTGCCCTCTTCGTGGGGCATGTATCAGCCGTCGGTGTGGGACTGGACCATGTTTCTGGGCACCATCGGATTTTTCTTTACCCTCCTGTTTCTGTTTATTCGCTTCCTGCCGATGATCTCGATTTTTGAGATGCGTACGATTTTGCCGGAAGCGGAAGTTGAAGAGTGATGTGAAGCGTAAAGCAAACTATTAGTTTGCTCAATCTGAGGGGAGGGCGAGTAGTTCAGAGTTCAAGCTTTAGCTTGCGTCTTTGGTGGAGCAGCAGGCGAGCAGTTCAGAGTTCAGGCTTTAGCTTGCGTCTTTGGTTACAACAGACAATCTGAAGATTGAACTCTGAACTACGCGCACAGGTTTAAGAGCGATGGCGGACGATAAGAAAGAGAAGCACTCGGCAGCTTTGCCACATGACGCGCTTGCTAATTCGCATGCACGCCGCCGAACTGTGCCTCCCCTCTACGGCATCATGGCCGAGTTCGATAATCCATCAGACCTGGTTGCGGCAGCGCGAAGAACTTACGAGAAAGGCTATCGAAGAATCAACGGCTACTCGCCTTATCCGATTGAAGAGTTGAGCGAAGCGATTGGATTCACGAGCAACAGCCTCCCGCTGATCGTTTTGATTGGCGGCATACTCGGCGGGCTGGGCGGGTTCTTTATGCAGTATTGGATGGAAGTAATCGACTACCCGCTGAATGTCGGAGGCAAGCCATATAACAGTTGGCCGGCGTTTATCCCAATCACGTTTGAGACGACTGTCTTGTGTGCGGCGTTTGCGGCCGTGCTGGGCATGCTGGCTTTGAACAAACTGCCGCAGCCATATCATCCGGTTTTTAACGCGCCCAATTTTGCCCTAGCAACGCGCGATCGCTTCTTCCTGGTGATTGAAGCGAATGATCCACTCTTCAAGCATGACGAAGCGACGCAGTTTATGAACACGCTCGGGGCAAGGGAAGTTATTGATGTTGAAGTCTGAAGAGCAAACAGCAAACAGCAAACAGCAAACCGCCAAAGCTGTTTCTGGGCGCGAAAGGGGCGGTCAACGCCGGCGTGCTCGTTCCCGCTGCTTGCTGTTTGCTGTCTGCTGTCTGCTGTTTACTGGCGGTTGCCGTACCGACATGCACGATCAGCCGAAGATGAAGCCTTACCGTTCGTCAACCTTCTTCAATGACGGGTTGTCGTCGCGGCCCCTGGTAGAAGGCACTGTGCCGCGCGGATTTCTGAAGACTGACTCGGAGTATTTCACAGGGAAAAAAGCCGGGAGGGGAACGATAACCGCCGCCAATGCAACGCCGGCGGGTCCGCAACCTTCGGCAACCAGCTCGACAACCTCGACGAGCGCAGCTATCCCAATGGGCGCCGCGGCCTACCCCGACGACGTGGAAGTGTTTCCGCTTCCAGTAACGAAAGAGATGGTCATTCGTGGCAAGGAGCGTTACGAGATTTTCTGTTCGGCATGTCATGGCCCGACGGGTGACGGGGACGGCATGATCGTGAGACGCGGTTTCCGCCGCGCGGCGTCGTTTAATGACGATCGGCTGAGGCAGGCGCCGGTGGGCCATTACTTTGACGCCATCACTAATGGCTGGGGCGCAATGCCGAGTTATGCGCCGCAGATTCCAGTTCAGGATCGCTGGGCAATCATTGCTTACATCAGAGCGCTGCAACTTAAGAGTGAAATGCAGACCCCAACACAAACCGGAGCTGCGCCGGCGTCGGCGACTCCGGAAGGGGGGCGTCACCAGTGAAGGCAGTTTCATACAACCCACCGGCTGGCTTGAAGCGCTTTCAGCAAATTGCGTTTGTCGTTGGCGCACTGTTTATCGCGATCCTGATGGTTGGTTATCTCGTAAATCGCGACCAGTTTTTCCATTCGTATCTGTTTGCTTTCAGCTTCTGGGTGGGACTTTCTGTAGGTTCGTTGGCGTTATTAATGTTGCAGCACTTGTCGGGCGGCGGCTGGGGCCTCGTGATTCGTCGCGTGCTCGAAGCGGCCACCCAAACTCTTCCTTTGATGGCGCTGCTGCTTGTGCCCATCATCCTCGGCGCTCATTCGATTTATAGCTGGACGCACCCGGAAGAGATTGAGAAGCATCCGGTGCTGGCGCTCAAGACGAAATATTTGAACATGCCGTTTTTTACGGTCAGGGCCGTGATCTACTTCGCTATCTGGATCCTGGTGGCTTACCTACTGACACGCTGGTCGGCGCTACAGGATCAAACAGCCGATCGTCAGTACACGAAAAAAATGCGCGTGTTGGCCGGGCCGGGCATGGTGCTGCTGGTGTTCACAGTCACCTTTAGCTCAATAGACTGGTTTATGTCGCTCGATCCCGAATGGTATTCCACCATTTACGGATTGATCTTTGTGGCATCGTGGGCGGTGAGCGCCCTGGCGTTTGCCATCGCTGTGCTGGGCACGCTCTCGAAACAAGAGCCGGCAAGTAATTTCGTGGCCCAGAGTCACTTTCACGATCTTGGAAAACTCCTCCTGGCCCTGGTTATGCTTTGGACCTATTTCTCGTTCTCGCAGTTTCTGATCATCTGGTCGGGAAATCTGCCCGAGGAGATTCACTGGTATATACCCAGGACGCATGGAGGCTGGGGCGTTATCGCTCTCGCGGTCGTCGTGCTGCACTTTGCTTTTCCGTTTCTGTTTTTGTTGTCGAGAAATTTCAAGCGCGATTCTCGCAAGCTCGTAACGATTGCGATTCTAATTTTGGTGATGCGTTTGGTTGATTTGTTCTGGACGATAGCCCCATCATTTTTGCACGAACATTTTCATGTGAGTTGGATGGACATCGTGGCTCCGGTTGGAATGGGCGGATTGTGGTTGGCGGTATTTGCCTGGCGGCTGAGCACACGGCCGCTGATTCCGATTAACGATCCGCAGTTTGAAAGCGTGCTGGAGCAAAAACACGCGCACGCCGGACATTAAGTTGTAGGGCGCCACTCCGTGGGCGCCCCATCGGCCCTGGACGGCTGGGTCGGTCGGAAACCGGGGTGCCCACGGAGTGGCACCCCTACAATCCGGGCCGCGAAACGCCGGACCCGAAGTTGACCTATGGTTAGAAACAAACACAACGGCAATGGTAACGGGCACGGGCACGTCACCGAGACGCCTGACGTGTCGCACATCAAAAACGTCGATGTGACCCATGAAGCGAGCGACGTCAGTGTGGGCGGCGTTGTGAAGTTTGTGGTCGGGCTCACACTGTTCTGCTCAATTGTGTCTGTGCTGATGTGGGGGCTCTTCATATTCCTAAAGGCCCAGGAGGATAAGAAGGAGCCGCAGCCCGGGCCAATGGCGATGTCGACGGAGGAGCGTTTACCTCCTGAGCCGCGACTGCAATCAGCGCCGGGGTTTGGCGTGAAATTGGAAAACGGCGAATGGGTGCCACTTCAGAACAAGGAACCTGAGGCTGAATACCGCGTCCTGCGCGAGGAGTGGGAACGGAAGTTGAACTGTAAGGAACCAGCTGCCGATGATCATGCTGCACAGCCGGCAACGGCGCCGGGTGTTCATTCGACCCCGACGACTGATCATACGGCTTCAAAGGACGCCGCGGCGCACGCTCCGTGTATTTCCATTGACGAGGCTATCCAGAAACTTATCGAGAAGGGCTTGCCGTCGAGGACTACGCCAACAACTGCGGAGGGCCTCGCTTTGCCCACGGCAGCAAGCTCGGGACGCGTGACGGGGAAAGGGAAGCAGTGAGCAGTGAGCAGAAAGCAGAAAGCAGAAAGCAGAAAGCAGAAAGCAGAAGGCAGAGAGATGAATCAAGATGTTGTCAGGAGTGTGGGGAGAGTGCGTAGCTTGTGGTCTGTTTTGCGTCTGGTAAAGAAGCTTCGCAACTCCGTAACACCACGCTCATTGTCTTTTGCTTTCTGCCTTCTGCTTTTTGCCTTCTGCCTTCTCTCCCCTCTGCATACTTGGGCCCAGGTCCCCAAAGGTAATTCGCCGCTTTACAGTTCACGTCCGTATGAAGCGCGCGCACCGAGTGGTTTACCGAAGGCCCTCAATGGAGTCGGCATCGAGCAAAAGCTTAACGATCAACTTCCGCTCGATCTGGCGTTTCGAAATGAAAAAGGCGAGAGCGTGAAACTCGGCGACTACTTTGGTAAGAAGCCAGTGATGCTGTCCCTTGTCTACTACGAGTGTCCGATGCTTTGTAATCAAGTCCTCAATGGCATGGTGACGGCATTCAAGGTGATGACTTTTACGCCGGGCGATGAGTTTGAAGTAGTAACGATTAGCTTTGACCCGCGTGAGACGCCCGAATTAGCCGCGGCAAAGAAGAAGACCTACGTCGAATATCTACCGGCTGCGAAACGGGAAAGAGCAAATGCGGGCTGGCATTTTCTAACGGCGGATGAAGCAAGCGTCAAGCGGATTACCGATGCAATCGGCTTTCGCTATCACTACGACGACACCACCAGTCAGTTTGCGCACGCGAGCGGTGTTTATGTGGCAACGTCGCAGGGGAAGCTGGCGCGCTACTTCTATGGGATTGAATACGCGCCTCGTGACCTGCGACTCGGTCTCATCGAGGCCGCCGATAACAAGATTGGATCTCCGGTCGACCAGTTACTGCTTTTTTGCTACCACTACGATCCGGCTACCGGAAAGTATGGCGGGCTCGTGATGAGAATGATGCAGGTTGGAGGAATCTTAACGCTTGTGGCTATGGTTGGTTTTTTCCTGATGCTGCGCCGGCGCACTGCGTCGCGTGTTGATTTGCAGACCGGAGGCGCAGCTTGAGTCTTATGCAGTCCTGGATTCCATTTATGCCGCCCAGCGCTTCCACCGTTTCGGGGAAGGTTGACGCGCTGTATTTTTACCTGTCAGGCATAACGGTGTTCTTTACGCTTCTGATCTCCGGCGTGCTGATTCTGTTTGTGATCAAATATCGTCGTCGCACGCCATTTGAGATACCGCGGCCGATAGCAGGATCGCACAAGCTCGAAACGCTCTGGTCGGTTATTCCGTTCATTATCGCGATGAGTGTTTTTGCCTGGGGGGCACAGGTTTATTTTCAAATGTACCGGCCGCCAAACAATGCCGTCGAGATATATGTGGTTGGAAAGCAATGGATGTGGAAAATTCAGCATTCAACCGGTCAGCGCGAAATTAATGAACTGCACGTGCCAGCGGGAAGGAAGGTCAAGCTGATCATGACTTCCGAAGACGTCATACACGACTTCTTTATTCCGGCTTTTCGAGTGAAGGCGGATGTCTTACCTGGTCGTTATACAACGCAGTGGTTTGAAGCAACTAAGCCGGGCACGTATCACCTTTTCTGCGCGGAGTTTTGCGGCATGAACCATTCGGGAATGATTGGTTCGATCATTGTCATGCAGCCGACGCAATTTGATAACTGGCTAAGCGGAAATGCCGGCCAACAATCTCCCGCTGTGGCCGGCCAACAACTTTACGAGTCTCTCGGTTGCGTTTCCTGCCACGGAGCGAGAGGTGAAGGGGGACGCGGGCCGGCGGTGGCAGGACTTTTTGGGAAGAAAGTGTTCCTGAGTAACGGCCAGACTGTAACTGCCGATGAAGGTTACATTCGCGAGTCGATCGAGAACCCTGGAGCCAGGCTGGTCAATGGCTTTGGTCCAATCATGCCGACGTTCCAGGGACAGGTAACACCGGACCAGTTAATTCAGATCATGGCGTTCATTAAGTCGCTGCAGGGGCCGCCCGCTACAACGGTTGCACCGGGCGGTTCGCCCGCGGCGGCAGGTACAGAGGTTGGGCCGCCCGGTCAAAGTACGCCGGCCGTCAATAGGTAAGGAGATCGTATCTGATTCGATCGGAAATTTAGCGTTGTCATTAAAATGAAAGCATTCGAATCATTCGAAACACCGTCAGCCGCTCGCGTTAACTATCTCAACGCGCAGTACGGCGTTAAGTCGTGGCTGCTGACTAAAGACCATAAGCGGATTGCCCTACTTTATCTTGGCTCAATCTCGTTTTTCTTTCTCATTGGCGGACTCTATGCAATGTTTATCCGCCTCGAGTTACTGACGCCGCAGGGCGATCTGCTTTCGTCGACGACCTATAACAAGGTATTTACTCAGCACGGAATCATTATGGTCTTTTTCTTCCTGATTCCGTCGATACCTGCGACTCTCGGCAACTTCCTTGTCCCCATGATGATTGGGGCCAAGGATCTGGCGTTTCCGCGCATAAACTTGCTTAGCTGGTACATCTACCTGCTGGGCGGAATTGTCACCATTTATGCATTGCTCGCCGGCGGCGTCGACACCGGATGGACATTTTATGTTCCCTACAGCACCACCTTTTCCAACTCTTACGTGGTTGCTGCGGGCCTGGGGATTTTCATCAACGGCTTCTCGTCGATTCTTACCGGACTGAATTTCATCGTCACGATTCACACGATGCGAGCGCCGGGCATGACCTGGTTCCGTTTACCCCTATTCATCTGGGCCCACTACGCAACCTCATTGATCATGATTCTGGGTACGCCGGTAATCGCGATTACGATTCTGCTATTGGCCTTCGAACGATTGGCAAAGGTTGGGATTTTCGATCCAGCCGCAGGCGGGGATCCCGTTCTCTTCCAGCACCTGTTTTGGTTTTATTCGCACCCGGCGGTGTACATCATGGTGCTTCCGGGCATGGGCGTGATCAGTGAACTGATCGCAAACTTCTCGCGCAAAAATATCTTCGGCTATTCATTCGTGGCCTTCTCCAGCCTGGCAATCGCCGTCTTTGGTTTCCTCGTGTGGGGACATCACTTGTTCGTTGCCAGCCAGTCGGTTTACGCCGGATTAATCTTTTCATTCCTGAGCTTTGCGGTGGCCATCCCTTCAGCGATCAAAGTCTTCAACTGGACTGCGACGCTCTACAAAGGTTCGATTTCGTACGATACGCCGATGCTTTACGCCCTTGGTTTCATCGGCCTGTTTACTATCGGCGGCATGACTGGATTGTTCCTGGCCGCGCTGGCCGTCGACGTTCATGTCAGTGACACCTACTTTGTCGTGGCCCACTTCCACTACATCATGGTGGGCGGGACGTTGTTGGCTTATCTTGGAGGGCTGCATTACTGGTGGCCCAAGATTACGGGCCGCATGTATCCGGAAGGCTGGGGAAGGTTTTCAGCCCTCGTCATTTTTGTCGGTTTTAACCTGACGTTCCTGCCACAGTTTATTGCGGGCTATATGGGTATGCCGCGACGCTATCACGCATACCCGCCGGAGTTTCAGGTGTTCAATGTGCTGTCGTCTGCGGGCGCATCGATTCTGGGCTTCGGAATGTTGATTCCGCTGATCTATCTCGTCTGGTCCATGCGGTACGGCAAGTTGGCGGAAGCAAATCCGTGGCATTTGCCTGGGCTGGAGTGGCGGACTGCGTCACCTCCTCCGACCGAGAATTTTGTGGTCACGCCACATGTTACGTGGGACGCGTATGAGTTTGCGCCGCCGGAAGAAATGCGTGTAGTAGGGACGTTTGGCGAGGAGGCTCCGTTGGACGAATCGGCGTCGCCGATTGAAGGAAAACCGTAAGGGCGGAAGGCAGAATGCAGAATGCAGAATACAGAAGCAGAACTGAACACGCAACGGTTTGAATTGCGCATTCAAAGGACTCAAGACTCAGGACTCAAGACTCAGGACTAGTTAATGGCAGAAGGCGTAGCAATAGATCACGAGACAAGCCATCCGGCGCTGCAGCACCACTTCGAGAACATGGAGCAGCAGCGCGAGGCGGGCACGCTCGGAATGTGGGTATTCCTGGTTACCGAAATAATGTTTTTCGGCGGGATGTTCTTTGCCTACACGCTCTATCGCAACTTGTACCCGGAAGCATTCGCCTCCGCCAGCAATCACCTCGACCTGACGCTCGGCACCATCAACACAGTCGTTCTGATCCTGAGCAGTTTCACCATGGCGCTGGCGGTTTATTTTGCCCAAACCGGCAAACGTCGCGGCCAGATCATCGGGCTGATACTCACCCTGGTTCTGGGGTTGACCTTTCTTGGAATCAAGGCGGTTGAGTATCACGAAAAATACGTCGACAGACTAATCCCTGGTAAGTTGATCCCGAACCGTCCATTTGACGCGGGCAGCGTCCATTTATTGCCTGGCGCTGATGCGAAAAATGTGGAGATGTTCTACTGGATTTATTTTGCCATGACCGGCATGCACGCCGTCCACATGATCATCGGGGCCGGCATTCTGTCAGTGATTCTGTTCTTTGCCTGGCGCGGAAAGTATGGACCTGAGTATCACGCTCCGGTGGAAATAACCGGGCTGTACTGGCACTTCGTTGATATTGTTTGGATCTTTTTGTTCCCGCTCCTTTATTTGCTGGGGCGGCACCTGGCGCATTAGTAAGTTATGAGCGAGCATATCGTTTCACTCAAAGTCTACCTAATAATTTTTCTCGCCTTGATGCTGGGAACGGCGTTGACTGTGTGGGCAGGTCTGCAGGACTTTCCCGGACAACTGAATGTGATCATTGCTCTGACGATCGCGGTGACCAAAGCCACCCTCGTCGTGCTTTATTTCATGCACGTGCGTTACAGCTCACGCCTGGTGTGGTTGGTATTCGCGTCAGCCCTCTTCTGGCTGGCAATTCTCTTCGCCTTGACGTTCAGCGATTATTGGACCAGAGACTGGTTCAGGTCTCGGCTCGATACAACTTCAATGCCCGCACTAAAACTAAACCACCGCACGCCGGACATTCCAATCTGATCGTGGCATCCGACGTTTTGATCGCCGCGCCGCAATATGGACAATCTTCCCTAATCTCCGTCTGCTTAAATTCGCCCCGCATCATGAAAACCGGCACTGCCAAGCCGGCAATTATGAGCGGGATGCCGAAGATCAACCCCAGACTGGTGCCTTCGCCGAGCGTAAGACTCACAACCAATCCAGCGATAAAGAGAAATAAACCGATCGCGATAGCGAATGAGAAGCCGTAGGCACTGTCGAAACTCTTACCCGTTTTCTCTTTAAGCGGTTCTTCGGCACTCATTGGTTTAGCCCTCCCAGTTTTTGAAAGTTGTGCGTGCGCGGTTGTGGGAATGACTTTTACCTTCCAGCCAGGTGGTTGTCAATATTTACAGAACCAACGGCGAATCGCCGGATCCTACAATGAAACTTTAAACTTGGTTCTTTGAGCTTTGAACTTAGTACTTTGAGCTTTGAACTTGATACTTGAAACCTCCAGCTGAATGCGATGCGCAAATCACGAAAAACCAAGCACAAACAACAAAGCACAAAGACCAAAACTAAAGCACTAGGTTCAAAATGCATCCCGCGCTACCGCGCTGGGTTCTGTAAGGGCTATAATCACCGTTTCGTATGACTACAACATTTATGACAAACAGCACCAAGACCCCGTTTGAGACGTTTCTCCACCAGCACGACGAAGAAGCCTGGGCGGCAATCCTGACTACGCTCCTGCGCTCAGTTCATGAAGTAGACCGAAACGCCACCCAGATTTGGTTTGCGTTTTATCCGCTTTCACTCTTCCAGGCTCTCGCGCACGCCGCAGACTCAGACGAGCTCGCGCGAGAACTACTTCTGCAGGGTGATTACCAGCTTCGTAATCAGATCGATTCTTCACACAAGTTTCTTTATGGCCACCGCTTTTGGCCGGAAGTGAAAAAGGCTGTTGAAGCATCAGTTCCGAACTTCAAAGAGTCAGTCCCGCTGGCAGACCAGATTCTGAAAGTTGCGCAAGAAGTTGCCGCGTCGTTGAAGGTCAACGAGTCGCTGACAATAGGGATAACTGCGGTAGGCTTCATGACTGTGCAACAGGTCGGGCTGGATGCGTTTAAAAATGCGAAAGGCGAGATGCTGCTCGACAGGAAGGCTGCGAAGAAATCTCCGGAGCAGGTTTTAAAAGATCGAGCTGTTGACGACAGTCAGGGGTTATTTAGTTTTCTCAAGACAATCGACAAGAAGTGGACCATCACTTACGACGAGGCCGACGCGAGTGCCCGATATAAGATGAACCACGACCAGGATATGGCGTGGGGTGCGGCGGACGATCGTACACGAAACTGGCGCGAGATTGATCCGCGCCGCCCGGAGGGTCCAATCCCGGTTGAATGCCGTTCAGCATCGTGTGGCACGTGCTGGGTTGGTGTACTTGGTGGCGCCGAGAAACTCTCCGATGTGGCGGTTCGCGAGGGGAAAAAGATTAAAGAGTTTGGCTATATCGATACGACAGAAGCAAAGCCATTAATCCGTCTTGCTTGCCAGGCTAAGGCACTGGGCGCCGTTTCAATCGTCATCCCACCGTGGAATGGTGTCTTTGGCAAATATCTGAAATCGCAAAACCAAACGAGTGAAGAAAGCGTCGAGTAACCCCACAAAGTTTTCCCCGCTGCTCTTCGTCCTCGCCGCTGCAGTCCTTTGGAGCACCGGCGGGCTCTTCATCAAGTGGACCTCACTTTCGGGGCTCGAGCTCTCGTTTGGCCGGTCACTCTTTGCGGTCATCGCGGTTGCAATCTTCACCAGACATGAGGGCTTTGGTCTAAATCGAGTTACCGCTTTTGCCTCCGTGCTCTACGCTGCGCTGTTGGTTCTGTTCGTCTTGGCCACCAAAGAAACTACCGCCGCCAACGCGATCTTCCTGCAATACACCGCGCCGGTCTACCTGCTGATTCTTGAACCGCTCATCTACAAGGAAAAATTCAGACGCCGGGATCTGATTGTTGTAATAGCTTGCGTGCTTGGGATGTCGTTATTCTTCGTCGGCAAATTGAGGCCGCAGGACGTCACCGGAAACCTGCTGGCCCTGGCATCGGGCTTCTGCTTCGCGTGTTACTTCCTCCTGCTGCGACACTCGAAGTCGCGTGCGGTGAACCGCGCGTCATCTGTGATTTACGGCAATCTCCTGGTGGTCCTGGTCACCGCGCCGTTCGGGTTGAGAATTATCGATGAACTCACTTTCCGCGACGCGTTTGCCGTGTTTTACCTGGGCGTGGTCCAGATTGGCGTGGCTTATACGTTATTCACGGTAGCGATGGCTCGGGGCGTTCGCTCGCTTGACGCCGGAATCGTTGGGTATATCGAGCCGATCCTGAATCCGATCTGGGTATTTCTCGCGCTGGGTGAGCGACCATCGAAGTGGGCCTTGATCGGCGGCGGGATAATTGTGGCCGCGGTTGTTGTTCACACACTGATAGAAGCGCGGCGCGGTCGCCACGTCGCGGCGTTGGAGTGAGCCTGGAGATTAATGCCATTTTGCAGCTTGGTCGAAAGAACGGGGCTTTGCCGCCTGATGTGCGGCGGCGGCTTCGCCCCGCCGTAAGGCCGTTTTGGAATTTCTTGGGGCTATGCCCCACCCTGGGGCGAAGCCCCGATTCAATTTGTGCGTTGACGGAAGGGCCTAGCCACTTTCGCACATCAGGCGGCAAAGCCGCGACGAGAAGGCTTCCCTCAATCGACAGGGTTAAGGTTACGCAGATTCTTCCGATCGCTGCTTGGCGGCCGCGGAGACAGCAGCAAGACGTGCAACTTTCTGTTCGAAAGTCTCGCCCGGGATAGGGCCGGTGTCGACTACACCGCAGTAGGTTGATCTGATCATGAGCGTTCGATCGGCATCGCCTGTAGGCTTTTGAGTTGGGGAGGGGGACGAAGCCGTCGCGGGCGGCGTGCCAGATTCTGATTCAACCGGCGGTGCCATCGCCGCCTCGAGAACGGCTTCCACAATGGGCGCAGAGGCTGCGACCGCAGGCGCAGACTCACCGCCACCCTCGTCAGCACGTTGCTTGGCAGCCGCTGAGACTGCTCTGAGTCGCTCTACTTTCTGTTCGAATGTCTCGCCCGCGACAGGTCCGATGTCGGTAACACCAGCGTAAGTGTAACGCTTGTTGAGTTGCCGATCTGGTGCCGCCCCAGCCTTTGCTGCAGGCTTCGCGGCTGGCGTTGCCGCAGGTTTCGGAGCTGCAGGTGCGGCTGCTTTGGCCGCTGGCGCGGACGCAGGAGCGGCAGCCGGCTTAGCGGGCGCCGGAGCATGACCCGTTGTTTCCATGACAAAGACGCCTCGCGCGTCTTTCTTAATTACCGGTAGCGTCCCGCCTGCAGCCTGGAGCAAAGCCGTCAGCTCAGCTTCCACGAACCGGACCTGCTTGTTGGGATCGCGCACATGCCCTAGAGGCGGACCCATGTAGTAGGTGCCGCACGTCTGACATTTGGATAGCACATCATCGCCGCGCAAGTGGATCTCCGACGCCTCACCTGCGGTGCGCAATTGTTTTAGATGGCCGTTACAGAGTTTGCCTTTCTGGTTCTTCTCATTGCACACCGTCTGCGCATTCGTAATTCGTTTAGGAACCGGCGCAGTAGCGGGCGCGGAAGAAACTTGTTCGGCTGCTTCGGAAGGAGACGTCATCGGCTGATTGTTTTCCCCGTCGTCTGATGATGGCTTGCGGGACGAATCTTAACGAGTGGACCGAATGGGCGTCAATACAGAACCGAGCGCGGTAGCGCCGGATGTTAATTTGTACTTTGAACTCGGCTCTTTGTTCTTTGTACTTTGAACTTGGTTCTTTGACTTGAAACCTGGTTAGCAGGTTGAGTTATGGACAAAGCACAGAACCAGGGAACTAAGACAAAGTATAAAGAACAAAGTACAAAGAACTAAACCATCAAGGACGTTCTGTCGGGTATCCGCCGACTTTGTTATGCTGAGTCCGAATGCTAAACAAACTACTTGGAGCGATCTGGCGCCGGACGCCCGTCAGCTTGAAACGCTGGACCATGCGCCGGACTAACGCCCGCTTCCTGGTAACCGCCGGGGCCATCATCACAGATGACCGGGGAGAATTACTTCTGCTCAAACACCGCTTTCGTCCAGGGAGTGGGTGGGGAATTCCTGGAGGTTACATCAACGCGGGTGAGCAGCCGGAAGAAGCGTTGCGGCGGGAATTGCGCGAAGAAGTCGGGCTGCAAATTGAGAAGATTGAACTATTCGAAATCCGGGCGTTTGCCAAACCGCAGCAGGTTGAGATCATTTTTCGCTGCCAGGCGGCGGGGAACCCTGATCGCCTTAACTACGAGATAGAGAAGGCCCAGTGGTTTTCTTTGGAAAATTTACCCAGTCAGTTGCCGGAAGATCAGCTCGATCAAATTCAGCGTGCCCTCGGTGTTGGAGCAGAGCGGCAGGATTGATGTATGCTGTGCGACGAAAAAAAGAAGTAATGAGTGATGAGTAATGAGTGATGGGCTGGAAAGTTCCGCTTGTCATTCGTCGCTCATCACTTATGACTCATCACTCATCACTGATTATGGAGCGAAAAATGGTAGACCTGATTCCGTCGTCCGAAACGGTAATGCAAATTCTGAAACGCACCGGAGCGTTTCGTGAAGGCCACTTTGTATATCCTAACGGCAAGCATTCGCCACATTACTTTCAGATGCCCCTGGCGTTTCGTTATTACGACACGGCACGCGTGCTGGCGGTCGGGTTGAGCCGGAAGTTTAGAGTAGATCGTGACATCTCAAGCCAGTTACCCAAGGTCTCAATTATCAGCCCGAGCTCAGGTGGTATTCCGGTGGCTTTCGGTGTGCGTGACGCGTTGAGCGCGGAGCAGATCTACTGGGCCGAGCAGGAGAGTGGTCAACGAATGTTTCGCCAGTACATAAACAAAGGCGAGGTTAACCCCTGCATTATTGTTGACGACATCATTCGAAGCGGAAGCGCGATTGAGGAAACTGTGGAGCTGGTGAAGAAGCTTGGCTCGAGGGTTATCGGCTGCGGCGCGATTGTTCGTTTCACCTCTGCCCCCGCGACAATCGAAGATATTCCGATCCGGTCATTAGTCGAGTTTGACGCCCGCATGTTCGACAGCGGCGACGCTTGTGGGGACTGCAGCAAAGATGCGCCGGTTGAGCACGTTCGTTTTTGAGAAGGCAGAAAGCAGAAGGCAAAAGGCAGAAAGCAGTCTGCTTTGATATGGGCTTATTAGGCTAAAGTCACGTGTTGCGAGCCTTGCTTTTTCTTACTGCCTTTTGCTTTCTGCCTTCTGCCTACTGAGCTCAGATTTCATGGCGATTAGCCAACGACTTATCCATCGTTACCTCGTCTACGTACTCCAGATCGCTTCCCACCGGCATTCCCATCGCGATACGTGTTACTCGTAGGCCTAGCGGCTTCAGTAGGCGACCAATGTAATTCGCAGTCGCTTCGCCTTCCGTTGTCGGATTGGTAGCCAGGATTACTTCGCTGACTTCGATACCTTCGTTATTCTCCGGTTTAAGCCGCGGAAGTAGATTGGCCAGGTGAAGTTCATTGGGGCCGATGTGGCGAATGGGGGAAAGGCTTCCGTGAAGCACGTGATAGACGCCTTTGAAGCTTCGTGTTTTTTCCACGGCCACCATGCTATGAGGCTCCTCGACCACGCAAATCACCGAATGGTCGCGCGAGGGCGACGCACAAATGCGACAGGGATCTATCTCAGTAAGATTATTGCAGACAGAGCAGAGAACAATCCGTTCCTTGACGTCACGCATCGCCGTAGTCAAACGTTCGAGCTCATTTTCCGGCGTGCGCATGATGTGAAACGCCAGCCGCTGCGCAGACTTGTGTCCAATACCAGGCAGGCGCTTCAGTTCATCGATCAGTTTGGTGACGGGTTCGGCGTACTCTAACATTTTGAACTTAGAACTTTGATCTTTGTGCTTTGATCTTTGTACTTTTGTACTTTGTCTTTGGGCTTTGTGCTTTGTGCGTTGACTCTTGGTTAGACTCTAATCCGGCGGAGATAAAGTGCAAAGTTACAAAGCACAAAAGATCAAAGTTCAAAGCACCAAGATCAAAGCACCAAGATCAAAGTACTAAGTACAAAGAACAGCGAACGAAGACCTTAAAGGGTTAACCAAGCATTCCACCGAGTCCAGGCGGCAACATCCCACCGAGTTTGCCTTTCATTGCTTCGTCGACTTTGCGGTTGGCCTCGTTGATCGCGGCGAGGATCATATCCTGGAGCATTTCTACGTCGCCTTCTTTGACGGCTTCCGGATCGATTTTTAGCGAAATGATTTCATGATTGCCTTTCATCTCCACGCTTACCACGCCACCGCCCGCAGATGCATCGACGCGCAGTTCGTCCATCTCCTTCGACATCTTCTCCTGCATCACCTGCGCCTGCTTCATCATCTGTTGTATGTTGAATCCACCCGGAAATTTCATTGCGCACACCTCTCTTAGATTTGGTTTTATTGCTCTCTGGACTTTGAAAACATCGTAGCTTTCATTAGCAGCGAATGCAAAGTTAGGACAGAGATTCTGTCCGCCACAGGTGTTTGGAGTACAACCCCGATGCATCGGGGTTGCTACCTTGCGAGATTCAAAGATGGCTTCTGCGCAACGCGCAAGCTGAAGCTTGTACTCTATACACCTGCAGCCCGATGATCTTGTGAATCCGGAGCATCATGTCTAATGTTACGCAGATGACCAACCACAACCACGACGCAGTGCAAACCGATCTGAGGCTCAATGCCCAGATCAAGCTCTATTACGATCTATATAAACCTGACGTCATGCCTGCGCCTTTGTTGATTGCTTTGCACGGATATGGCGCCAACAAGCGGCAAATTATGCGGGAGGCGCGGCAAATGGTTCCGGAGTCATTCGCCATTCTTTCCCTGCAGGGCTTTCACCAGCACATGAAGGAACCGAAGGAGCCGGGTGGACCACTGCGCTTCGGTTTTGGCTGGCTAACAAACTTCCATCCTGAAGATTCCGTTGCGCTCCACCATCAGGCGCTGCTCGACCTGGTGCAAAAACTCGTAGCCGAAAGTGTTGTAGATCCCGGCCGCGTGTTCCTGCTTGGGTTCTCGCAAACTTGTGCTCTCAACTACCGATTCGCGTTTACCTATCCGGATTTGCTGCGGGGTGTGGTCGGGATCTGCGGGGGTTTGCCGGGGGATTGGGAAACGGGGGAAACATATAAGCCAACCGCCGCCGCCGTTTTGCATCTTACTGGGGAGAAGGATGAATTTTATCCTCCGTCGAGAGTTGCAGATTATGAAGATCGACTCCGGCTGCGAGCTCGTGAGGTTAACTTCAAGAGCTATGATGCAGCGCATGAGATAGTCGCTGAGATGCGCAAGGACGTGAGGAGTTGGCTCGATAAGCATGCTGAACAGACCTAAGACCTTGAAACTCGCAACCGTTTTGTCTTTCCTTCTGCTTCCGTCTCTGGCGGGTTGTCAGCAGCAGGCTCAGCCGCTCGCTCTGTCGCCTAAACCGTCCCCATCTGTCACTAAGCCGTTATCGACTAACGCCTCACCACAATTGAAGCAGCTGGTCGACGCCGCTATCGAACAAACAAAAGTTACAACCGGTTACGATCCTGCTTACGTGGGAATCACCTATCCCGGCGGCGACGTGCCTCCTGAAACAGGTGTCTGCTCAGACGTCGTGGTTAGGGCGTTCAGGAAAACAGGTCTCGATCTTCAGAAAGAGCTGCACGAAGACATGGGCCGTGCATGGGCGGCGTATCCGAGAAAGTGGGGCGCTTCGCGTCCCGACGCCAACATCGATCACCGTCGGGTCTTAAACCTGAACACGTGGTTCGACCGGCAGAAGAAGACTTTGCCGGTGAGCAAGAAACGCGAGGACTATCTCCCTGGCGATATTGTGACCTGGGACCTCGGCAACGGCATCGATCATATCGGAGTTGTGGTGAACATCTGGTCAGAGGCGAGCAAAGGTTACTTGATCGTGCACAACATCGGCGCCGGCGCGCGGGCTGAAGACGTTTTGCTCAACTGGGAGATCACTGGCCATTATCGATACTTCGAGAACTGACCATCGGGGTTGAGCTTCGGACAATCGCAAGGTAGAACAGTGCAGTTTGATCCAGTAACCAGTACAGAACCCAGCGCGGTAGCGCGGGATCCTTTAGGCTGCTTAACACTAAGAAATTTTCTATTGCTCGCTTGCTTTAACATCTCGCGCTGCCGAGACTGTGTGAAAACTGGGCTCTCAGCGCCAAAGGCGCGAAATGTAATAGCCCAGGGCAACGCCCTGGGTGGGTAGGCGATTGTTTTCCGTAGCGCTGAAGGCGCGAGACAGCACACGTTGGAAAAAATGACTTAAGTGTTGAGTAGCTTAAAGGATCCCGCGCTACCGCGCTGGGTTCTGTAGTAGCTAAGCGGTTTCAGTACTGCAAGGAGGATTAGTTTGGTTCAGAGCGTCCGATAAACTTTTAGTTTGTCGTAACCTTCGACATTATGTTCGGCTAGATTTTGTCGCACCATCTCGACAAGCTAAAAGCATTGTCGTGCGATCGCAAGGACGCCTTGTACAAAACATTGGTTTCCAGTCCGCGTTGAGCGGACGACTGATAATAGCCCAGCAGTTTACTGCTGGGATCGACGCGCGAGAAAACGTAGTCCGTGCAGCGGACGGCTGAATGATACTGTCTAGATGAGCTACATTTTCAGCCGTCCGCTTCACGGACTGCGCCTTACGTTCGTCCTACTCCCAGCAGTGAACTGCTGGGCTATCATCAGTCGTCCGCTTTGCGGACTAGGCTCGAAAACTTCTTGTGCAGGGCTCATGGGCAACCCTTGGGCTGAAATTACGTAATCGCTTCGCAGTACAAATCCAAAATGGACTTGTTCAGAGCTTCCTAAAGCATGTCGGACATCTGAAAGTTTATATACCGCAAAGTTTTCTTGACAGCGGCCCGCCATTCCGACTATACGCCTACCCCACATGACTGAAGATTCAAGAAGTTCTTCCCCTAAGCTCGTTCGCGGCCTGGGCCTGCTCGACGCCAGCATGATTGTTGTGGGGTCGATGATCGGCTCGGGAATCTTCATCACCTCGGCCGAGTCAGCCCGGCTGGTCGGCTCGCCGGGATGGTTGCTCGCCGCCTGGGCCATCGCTGGTTTGCTGACCATCACCGGAGCGTTGTGCTGCGCCGAGCTCGCTGCGATGTGGCCGAAAGCCGGCGGACAGTATGTCTTTCTGCGGGAAGCCTATGGACCATCGATAGGCTTTCTCTTTGGCTGGTCGTTATTCCTGGTCATCCAAACCGGCACTATTGCGGCCGTAGCCGTTGCCTTCGCAAATTTCACCGGCGTGCTGACGAATAAGATCGCGCCCGATAATTTTCTCATCGCACCTATTCACTTCGGCAGTTACGCGATCAGCCTCTCGACGCAACAACTCCTTGCCGTAGTCATGATCCTATTTTTGACGCTGACGAATACTCGTGGACTCAAGACAGGGAAGCTGATTCAAAACACGTTTACGTTCACTAAGACGGCCGCGCTCATTGGCTTGATCGTGGTGGGACTCACGCTCGGCTGGAATGAAAACAGTGCTGCCTATACTTCCGACTGGTGGAACCCTGTCGCCAATGGTTGGCAGCCAAGCGCATCGCAACTCGGCTTCGATGCTCCGGCAAGTGGGCTAATGGGCCTGGCGCTGGTGATGTTACTGGGACGTGCGATGGTGGGACCACTCTTCGCTCAGTCGGCCTGGAACAACGTGACCTTCACCGGCGGAGAAGTCCGCGACCCGGGACGCAACCTGCCTCGCGCGCTGCTGATTGGATGTAGTTTAGTAGTAGCCCTTTACCTGCTCGCAAATCTCGCCTACATCGTTACCTTGCCGCTGCCCGCCATACAAAACGCGCCGCAAGGCCGGGTCGCAACCGCGCTAATGCAGACAGTATTTGGTCCAAAAGGCACTCTGATCATGGCGATTGCGATCATGATCTCAACCTTTGGTTGCAACAACGGTCTAATCCTGGCGGGGGCGCGCGTGTATTACGCGATGGCTTGCGACAACCTGTTTTTCAAGCGCGTCGGCATCCTCAACACGCGTAGCGTGCCGGCGGTTGCGCTCATTATGCAGGGCATATGGGCTGCGTTTCTCACCTTGCCGAGAACAGTTACCACCAATACGGAGACGGGCGCCGTCACCTACGGCAACGTCTACACGCAATTGCTTGAATACATTATTTCAGCTGATTTGGTTTTCTACGCATTGATGGTGGGCGCCGTGATTGTGATGCGGCGCAAGGCGCCCGACGTGGAACGGCCCTACCGCACGTTGGGTTATCCGATCGTGCCTTTGATTTACATCACGCTCGCAGTTCTGATTGTGGTTGACCTCGCCTGGCTGGTTCCTTCAACTTCCGGTATTGGCTACTTGCTCGTGTTGACCGGCATTCCGGTCTACTTCGTGTGGCGGAGGAAAAACGGCGGATAACGATCCACAAAATTCCACTAGATTTCGTGTTCATACCAGAGTTAGAGGTTAGGAAGGAGGGCTTGCCCCGCTCCAGCGCAGCGTCATATCGGGCCTCAGATCGCTCGCCGGACTTTTATAACGAAGATCATGACAGCCCAGGGTTGAACACGCTACGCTGCAGCGGGGGCAAGCCCTCCTTTTCCAACCTCTAACTTTGGTATCGTCCTTCAAAGCTCTGCGCCTTTGGCACCAAGCCCCATCACTTGACCCATTCGTCGGCAATCTCTGTTTCCACTTTTACCGGCACAGTCTTTAAATACTCTTCTCCTGCAACGCACATCGCGCGCTCGACCCGTTTCGCGACTTCTGCCGCCTCTGACGCATCGGCTTCAACCACTATCTCGTCATGAATAATGTTTACAATTTGCGCATTAGTGTCGCGCAGCTCGTCTTTCAACAGACGCAAGGCGCGCTTGAGGATGTCGGCGCTTGTTCCCTGAATCGGCGTGTTCTTGCCGTTGCGTTTAGTCATTGAAATCTGCTGACGGTCCTGTTCGTCGTAACGAAAACGGACCAATCGGCCCGACCCTGTTCTTGCCTGACGCTCACGCACGGCGCGCTCTGCCGCCTCGTGCAGATATGTATCGAGTCGGCGATACGTCGCAAAATACTTGCGCAACACATTTTCGGCTTCACTAACCGTCGAACCAGTCATCAACGAAAACCGCTGCGCCCCGATTCCATAAACCACTCCAAAGTTGAGACGCTTCGCAAAATCCCGCTGCTCCTTGCTGACCTGGTCCACCGCGACATTGAACACCTGCGCCGCCGTGACACGATGAAGATCGGCGCCAGAATTGAAAGCGTTGATAAAGCCCTGGTCGCCCGAAAACTCCGCCAGAATCCGCAGCTCAATTTGCGAATAGTCGGCAATGATCAGCTTCCGTCCCGACGGGTGCCCACTGAAGCAACGGCGATATTCCACCGCGTGGGGCACCTGCTGAATGTTTGGATTGGTACACGAGAATCTTCCGGTTGGCGCGCCAATCTGTCGAAAGTCAGCGTGCAGGCGGCCGGTAAGTGGATTGATCAACTCGATCATGTTCTGGCCGTAGCTGGTTAACGCTTTCTGCACCGTGCGATATTCGAGCAAGGTTCCGATAACTGGATACTCGGCCGCAAGCGGTTGAAGCTTCCAGTTTCGCGTCGAGTCCGGAACGGTGATGCCCAGGCGTTCGAGCGCTTTAGTCAGCTGCTGATGAGAATCCAAATTGATTTCATCGCGCTGCGGTCCACCGAACAATGTTCCCTGCGACGACTCTTCAGCCAACACGTCCTGCAATTGGTCAGATAGCTGCGCTCTTCTTTTCTCGACGATGGACAACTGTTCGAGCCAACGGTCTTTATGCATGTAGAAACCAGTCAGCTCAATGTCCGCGACAACCATCACGCAATTAAATTCAAGCTCGGCAACGTCCCTGAGGGATTCAGACAGCAGGCGCTCTCGCAGCTTATCGCGCAAAGGCACCAGGATCGCAGCGTCGCGCGCAGCGTACTCCAGTTGTGCTGCGGATAACTCAAAATCCCAGTTACTCAGCCGCTCGCTCTTGTCGACAACTTCGTTGAGATATCTTTCGGCCACAGTGGCTAGTCCGTGCCGTTCCTCGATATCACCGGCGCCAATGAGTTGGCTGGCGAGCAAGGTATCAAAGAGTCCGCCCAGGTCAGTGCCCAGCGTATGTTTAATAAACTTCGCATCAAACTTTGCGTTGTGCGCGATTTTGATAGGACGCGAAGCTGCAAGCAGATTGCGGAGTGGTGCGAGAGCAGGGGTATTGCGTAAGCCGGTCCGATCGCCGTTGCTGAAAGCATCGAGGTCGACGATGACAACCCCAGCGGGCGTCGCCAACTGGATGAGTCGGAGACGTCCCGTGTAAGGATCAAGCTCGGTGGTTTCGGTGTCGAGTCCAATTGCCTGGTGGGCCGTTAAAGATTCAACTGCTTTGCGAAGCTCGTCTTCTGTTTTGATTACTCGATAGTTCGTGTTCATTATCCAGCTTAATAAACCTGCTGCCCTGATAGAGTGTTGTTGAATTCTAAGAGACAGGTAGATGATCCACGAAATACACTAATCAACACTTCGTGAGTTTCGTGTGCTTCGTGGATCGTTCTTGTTCGGGATTTCAACTATCCCTCTCGGTTAATAGTGCTACGCGGTCTGCTCGGCGGGGCCAACTCTAACCACCAACCTGAACAAGATAGCTGCTGTAGCCCCAAGGATAGCGCTGACGAGAAACGCAGTTTGCGGCCCCCGCCAGTCCCACAAAAAACCCATCAGCAGCGACGCCGGCAGCACCGTGATTCCAAACGCGAGATTGTATAAGCCGTATGCAGTTCCACGTTGTTCGGGTTTTACGAGATCCGCGACAAGTGCTTTCTCTGCGCCTTCTACTAATCCAAAATAGACTCCGTAAACCAGGAAAAGAATCCACACTGAGATTGCATTCGACACGAAAGCAAAGCCGGCATAAACCGCCGCGTAGAGAATCCAACCGGAAACGATAAGGCGGCGCCGGCCAATGATATCCGACAGGTGTCCACCATACAGCGAGCTCACCACTTTGCTGACGTGAAGGAGGGCCCACAGCAATGGGAGCTCCTTCACTGAAATGCCCACGGACTGCGCCCGCAGGAGTAGAAACGCATCAGACGAATTTGAAAGCGTGAATAATGCAATGATTACCAGGAAGCACTTGAAGTTGCCATCGAAACCGCGAAGAGAAAGTTTCACTGGCAAAGTGGGAACCGCGTCTTTCCTGGGACGCGGGCCGGGTTTATAGGATTCACGAACGAAAAAAGAAACGACAATCACCGCAGCAAGTGCAGGGATCGAAGCCAAAAGGAAAATACTCGTAAAGTCGCCGGAGGTTAGAGCATTCCGGTCAGCAGCGAAGAACATTACAAGTAAATATCCAAACAACGGCCCGAGAGTAGCGCCGGTATGATCCATCGCTCGATGAAGTCCAAATGCAAGTCCACGTTCTTTCACCGTGACCGCATCGGCGATCATTGCATCGCGTGGCGCACTGCGTATTCCTTTCCCCACGCGGTCGACCAGCCTGAGTGCGAAAACCTGGTACCAGCTGCCAGCGAATGCAAGTAGAGGTCGGACAAAACTGGATAGTGCATATCCCCAAACAACAAAGCCCTTCCGCTTACGTCGCTTGTCGCTGGCATAACCTGAAACCAATTTGAGCAAACTCGAGATCGACTCGGCGGTGCCTTCGATAATGCCAACTACTCCGGCCGACGCGTTGAGGGTCAGTAAAAGAAAGGCAGGAAAAAGGGGATAGATAATCTCGCTCGAGATGTCGTTCAGGAGGCTAACGAGGCTAATGGCAAAGACGTTGCGAGGCAGTCGCTTGTATCTACGCCACAGGCGGGGAGCCTCTTCGGGTTTAAAAGTCTCAGCCTCGGCAGGGAATTCGTCCGTCTCATCGTTGATAGTTTTCCCCATGATTCATTCATCGAGAAGGTGCGGTTCTGGTGGGTGCTGCGCGTTGTCGCCTTGGCTCAGGCTTCGACGTAAGGCGGTTGCTCCACCACCAGAAACCTCCGGCCCCGGCGATGGCGATGAGTATCACACCAACGATCACCAGACGAAGCGTCCAGCGGAGCGCGAGCTTCGCAATCAATATGAAGATTGCCAGCAGGACGATGCCGGCGATGATGAAGATTGTGGTGAAGTCCATGTCGCTAGTAAGCGGTTAGCAGTGCGCGGTGTGCAGTGAGCAGTGGGCGGTGTGCAGTGTGCAGTGTGCAGTGGGCGGTGTGCAGTGTGCATAGGCGATTATAGTGTCATGAGATTTCATTAATAGCCGATCCCCTGGTTCGTCATCATTCTCACCGTCCACCGCCCACTGCCCACTGCTCACCGCTCACTGCTCACTGGTTTCCGGTATTTCGCTCGCACTACGGTCTTAATGTTTCCGCGCACGTGAAAGTCCCCCTCTATCCTCACACCCAAGGGATCGCAGGCGCATACGAAGTCTTCCAAAATCACGTTGATAACGTGCTCGTGAAAGATCTTCACGTTCCTAAACGAATTGATGTAGAGCTTCAAGCTCTTCAGTTCGATGCAGAGTTCATTTGGAATATATTGCAGCCGGATGGTCGCGAAGTCAGGGAAGTCGGAAAAGGGACATATGGCTGTAAACTCAGTGATCTCGAAGTCGATCTTTATCTTTTTTCCGGGAAATTCGTATGCGAAGGTATCGAGGGGGAAGAGATCCATCTCCTCGCGCGGCGTCGAGCGAATATCGAGACACTGCTGGTTACTCGGTACGGCCGGACTCTCAGTTATTGCCATGGTTTACTCCTTAAATGGAAACTCGATGTTAACTGAGGCGGCAGGGAGTCGCAATTGCGGGAGACTGACGGATGAGCGCATGGCAAAGCCAACTACAGCCTTACAGAACCGAGCGCGGTAGCGCCGGATGCATGAGGAACTCACGCTATGTGACATGCCTATCAGACACACCAGCAGCAGCCATACGCGGGCCAAACTTACTTGTTTCCAACGGCGCTCCACGATCCGGCGCTACCGCGCTCGGTTCTGTAACGGTTAGCTACCTGTAGGAGCTGCTGTTCGGCCAATGGCGAAAATCTTCACCAGCGCAACGCCGGCGATGAAGCCACCGATGTGTGCAGCGTAAGCGACGCCGCCAAGTTGCGACCCGCCTCCTAAGAAACCCAGTCCCTCGATCAATTGAAACGCAAACCAAATCCCGATCGCCACGTAAGCAGGGACGTCGGTGAGAAAGCGGAAAAGAATTACCGTCACACGGCGGTGCGGGTGCAGCAACACATAGCCGCCCAGCACTCCAGAAATCGCACCTGAGGCCCCCAAACTAGGTATCAATAAACTGGCGGGCTCAGTTGCAAACAACACGGTACTAAATACATGGGCCAGCGAAGCGATGATGCCGCAAACTAAATAAAAGATGACGTATCGAATATGGCCCAGAGTATGTTCGAGGTTGTCACCGAATATGAAGAGAAAGAGCATGTTGCCGGCGATGTGCGCGATTCCGCCGTGCATGAACATTGACAGGATCAAGGTTAGATAGACGCCGAATGGCGTGGGCTGCAGACCGGGAATTAATAGCTCCTGACCTGTCACCGGATGTTCGACAACTCGATCGGGTGTGGTGATGTCGCGGCCTGTGACGATCTCCTGCGGCACAGTCGAGAAGGCATAAGTGAACCGATCGTTAGTGCCTAACTGTTGTAGAAAAACAAACACCAGGATGTTGATGGCAATCAGAATGTAGTTGATGAACGGCGTAGTAGTGCGGTCCGTGTTGTCGTCGTAAAGAGGAAAAACCATGGTTAGAATTCCACCTTCCTTGAACCGAAAACGAAAACTATTATCCCGAAACCGTGCTCAGTCAATTTCGAGAAGGTCAACAAACTGTTTCTCAGCTTCGCGGTACTGCGCCCGCGTTAACAATCGCAGGCTTGTGCGGCTTCAACAACTCATAGCCTTCGGAACGCGCCACGTAAGTCGCCGCTGTTAGATCACCTGTCACGTTAAGCGTTGTGCGACACATGTCGAGTATTCGATCTACCCCCAAGATGATCGCTATTAAGGCCGGATCGATATTGATTGTCAGCAGCACGCCTATGATAAATGGAATTGATCCCGAGGGAACGCCCGCCGTTCCAATGCCGCCAAGAATTGCCAAGTAAACCACCATCAATTGCTGGCCGAACGTTAGATCGACGCCGGCGAGCTGGGCCAGAAACAGAACTGTCACGCCTTCATATAAAGCTGTCCCGTTCTGATTGGCCGTTGCCCCGACCGTGAGAACGAAACTGTTAATCTCCTGAGGTACGCCCAAATTTTCTTCAGAAACTCGAAGCGCGGTTGGCAGCGTGGCGTTTGATGATGAAGTTGAGAACGCCGTGAGTATTACTGTCTTAATGCGCCGGAAAAATTCAATCGGTGAAATGCGTGAAAGGAAATACACCGAGAGCGAGAAGACGCCAAACATGTGGAGCGATAAACCGAGCAGGACCGTTATCACAAACCAACCCAGCGCCTGCAATAGATCGAGTCCAAACCGCGCTGTGTTGTTAAAGAGCAGACAGGCGACGGCAAAGGGCGCCAACTTCATGATGATATCTATGATCTTAGCGCAGATTTCAAAGAGCGCATCGAGTCCTCGCAGCAATGGACCGGAGACAGAAGTTGGTATCAAGGTCGCCGCAATACCAAGCATCACCGAGAAAAACATCAGGTGCAGCATGTCGGGAGTGTCACTTTGCGTTCCCGCGCCAGGCTTGATTCCGGCAATGGAGGCGATTGGATTTGCGGGAATCAGAGTTTTGACAACCGTCATCAGCGCAGAATCTTTGTTAGCCTCCGCCTTCTTCGCATCTTCAACACGCTTCGTAGCGTCCGAGCTGTAACGTTGCTGGAGCGCGGTGGCAGTGGTTGGATCAACTCGCCTGCCAGGCTGGATGGTATTCGCGAGAGTTAGACCGATAGCCACAGAGATCGCCGAAATAATAATCGTGTAAGCAAGGGTCTTTAGACCGACGCGGCCAAGTTTGCGTATGTCGCCAATGCCCGCCACTCCAACTACGAGTGACGAAAAAACCAACGGCACCACAATCATCAACAACAAACGCAGAAACATCGTTCCGATTGGTTCGGTGATCCTGCTGACAACCCATTCGACATTGGGGTGCGCACTACCAAAAATCTTGTTGACGACGACGCCGGCTATCGCGCCCACGGCAAGGCCAATCAAAATTCGCGTGTGCAGCGGCCAGCCCTTGGGTTTGTCGGCGGTTTTCTCGTCCAGATCTGTAGTGACTTCGCGCTCGAAAGCGTGCATGTCGATCTTTGGTTTGGTTAAGTCGTCCTTCTTATCAGGCATGGTCCTTTGTCACCTTCCCCAACGGAGTTTGTCGCGCAACACGTCAAAGTAGTTCCGGTTCATTGGCTGCACCAGGCTGAAGGTCGTTTGACTCTTTCGAATCACGACCCGGTCTTCAACTTTCAAAGGAAAGCCAACCTGGCCATCTAGAGTTAACGCTACATCTTCCTGATCTGTCTTGAGACTTAGCTCGATAACCGCATCGTCAGGAACAACGATAGGCCGATTGGAAAGCGTGAAAGGACAAATCGGCGTGATTACCACTGCATTCATCGAGGGGTAGATGACCGGACCACCGGCTGAAAGATTGTAAGCAGTGGAACCGGTGGGGGTGGAAACTATCAATCCATCCGCGCGAAAGGAATTGACGAATTGCCGGTTGAAGTAGGCTTCGATTTCGATAATGCGGGCCAGCGCGGATTTGTTGATTACGACATCGTTGAGAACCCGATTGTGCGTTACCTTTTCGTCGCCCCGTAACAACTCAACGTCCAACATCACGCGCTCATCCAGGCGGTAATCTCCGGATAAGATCGACTCGAGTGCCGCGTACAACTCCTCAATTCGAAACTCAGCCAGGTAACCCAGGCCACCGTAATTTATGCCGAGAACCGGAACCTCCGCATCGCCCAGCAAGCGAGCGGTAGCGATCATGGTGCCGTCGCCACCGAGGACCAGGATCAAATCAACCGACGCACCTAGCTTGCCGGGCTCCACCTGTGCGACAACACAACCTGTCTGTTCTTTAATCTGCTCGCGCTCGATTTCAGGACCGCCGACGAGGGTGATGCCCCGCCCACCCAACCATGTAGCCAGTTCGCACATGGTCTTCAGCGCATCGGGCTGATGTGGCTTGAGAACGATGCCAACTCGCTGTATGGAGGACGCCGTCATCTTGTCTGGACCAGCAGACCGTCAGAATTGCTTGAGTGATTTCGTGGAACGAGCGTTATGGTAACTGCAAGCGCTGCCAGGGGGCAACGCTGGCTGCTGAAGTCTACCGCAGAGATGAAGGGAGCCGTTTGTGTGCTCTCAGGTCAGGAAGGAGGGCTTGCCCCCGCTCTTCGCCACCTGACCTCATCTGGTTAACCGAAAAGCGGGGGCAAGCCCTTGAACTGCACCCTTGACTGACACAAAAAGTTAAGCAAGATCCCAGAAGGGAGAAAGGCTTAACAATGTCAGAACAAACCGCAAGCAAACGGCGCATATTCAGGCGCGAGTTCAAGCTCCAAGTGTTACGCGAGGTAGCAGCCGGCAAAACCCAGGCGGCGGCCGCACGCGAATATCAAGTTTGCGAAAGCACCATTCATAAGTGGCGCGAGCAACTCAGTAAATACAAAGATAAGGCCTTCCCGGGCGCTGGCCGTCCTTATACCGATGAAGCTCGGATTAACGAGCTGGAGCGGATGGTGGGCCGCCTCGCCACCGAGAACGACTTTTTAAAAAAGCTTTTGCAGAAGCTGGGGCACGACAGCTAAAGACTGACCGGCAACGAAAGCACTTATTCATGGAACTGCTGCGCCAGGAACTAGCAGAGAGACCGACCGCCGAGCGAGCCCTTAAATCGCTCGGCGAGGCGGTCGGTCTCTCGCGCTCGACCATCAATCGCCAACTGCGGTCCGCACCCGTGACCATTGACCAAAAGGATATGGAACGCCGAGTGCACATCCACGACATTGCCCTGGAAATGCGCTCCTATGGTTATCGACCGATTACCAAAGAACTGCGTCGCCGTGGAGTAATCATCAACAGCAAAGTCGTTTTGCGGCTTTTGCGCGAAGATAACTTGCTGTGTCTGCGGCGCCGTGCTTTTGTCGCCACCACCGACTCGAAACATAAACTGACTGTCTATCCGAATCTGGCCCGCGACCTGGTACTAACCGATATCAACCAGCTCTGGGTGGCTGATATTACTTACATTCGGCTCCGGCGCGAATTCATCTATCTGGCCGCTATCCTGGATGCTTACAGTCGTCGTTGCATTGGCTGGGCCCTGGCGCGTTATATTGATGCCCGCTTGCCTTTGGCGGCCTTAAAGATGGCTTTGCAAACTCGTTCCTTTCGTCCTGGCCAACTGATGCATCACACTGATCGGGGCGTGCAGTATGCTTGTTACGAGTATGTGCAAATGCTCCAGCAACACCAAATCATCATCAGCATGAGTCGACCCGGGACTCCTTATGACAATGCCAAGGCCGAAAGATTCATGCGCACCCTGAAGTACGAAGAGGTATACCTAAACGACTATGACACCTTTGCCGAAGTGCTGATTTCTGTAGAGCACTTCATTGACGCAGTCTACAATCACAAGCGACTTCATTCGGCTATCGGCTATCTGCCACCAGCTGAATTTGAAGCTTCGCTTTCACCATTAACCTTGTCTTAACTGTTTGCGTCATTTTAGGGGTGCACTACACCTCCTTCCCGACCTCGAGAAAACTAGAGTTGCGAATTGAGCTTCATGAGGTCAGGGAATTGATGTTTGGTGCTTCGCGCTTTTTCATAGTGTGCCAGGAACTCCACATTGCCTTCAGCTCCGTGGATCGGAGATTCAATTACATTCCTTACGAGCAGCCCAAGATCTTTCGCCGATTGATTGACCTCTCCAATAACGCGCGCGTGCTTTTGAGGATCGCGAACAATGCCACCCTTGCCGACTTCGCCACGGCCTACTTCAAACTGCGGCTTGATCAAGATGACGAGCCGACCAGCTTCGGTCAACAGAGGCACAATCGCCGGCAGGATTTTTGTCGCTGAAATAAAAGAGACATCCATGACGGCGAGGTCAAACTTCGTCTCGAAGTCCGCCGGCGTGAGGTGACGTGCGTTCACCCCTTCTCTAACCTCCACGCGCGCGTCGTTGCGCAGTCGCCAGTCGATCTGGTTGTGCCCAACGTCGAGCGCCACAACTTTCCCAGCGCCGTGTTGCAGCAGGCAATCAGTAAAGCCGCCGGTGGAGGCGCCTACGTCAAGGCAGACAAGGCCTTTGACATCGATGGCGAACTCACGCAACGCGGCCTCCAGCTTGAGACCGCCACGACCAACAAACCGGGACGTTGGATCGTCTCCACCTTTGATTCGGACTAGTGCGTCTGGATGAATTAATTCGGAAGGTTTATCGATGCGCTGGTCGTTGACCAGTACAACGCCGGCCATGATCATAGCCTGCGCTTTGGCGCGCGATTCGACGAGGCCTCGTTCGACAAGTAACTTATCGATTCGTGCGCGCTTCATGCGGCGTAACTTTACCGCACAAACGCGAATTTGGCGTAAGGTGGCTGTTTAGGCCTGTCGCCGAACCGCTTGCGCAATCGCGCGTGGAGTTTCCAGGAGACTTAGTTCGGTCGCGCAGTTCGAACAAAGCCATACCATCGTATGCTGCGCATCTGACCAAAAAAATGACCCGACTCGTCCGGCTACCTGCATTGCGCGATCGACTGGCAGACGTTGCAGCGCCTGGACATAAAAAGGTCCATTGTAAAACTCGCCTTCAGTCTCTTCGTCCCTATGAATACACTCTCGTTCTCGAAACATTTGTTTCCTCATAGTGCTGCCCTACTTTCTCGCGCCGCATCGCGAAAACAGTTAACCAAAATGTCGGGGCTTTCGTTGGGTGAGAGTTGATACGGGGCAAACTACCTGCTCGTCGTTACCAGTAACTGTTTACTTGAGCGAGATGATGCCACTGCATTGAGAAACAGTCAACGATTGAATTTTAGATTCGATTATGGGAGGTGCACTAAGGTTTTGGCCTACCTTCAAATATTTCGCGAATTCTTGAGAGGTCGTCGGTGGGACGATCTCCGCCTTGATGTTTTGCTTCCTTTTCGACACGACGGGGACGCCGCTCTTCGCGCATTTCGGAGCGACGCTCTTCGCGCCTTAGGGCTCGGCGTTCTTCACGCCTTTCCGCGCGCCTTATTTCCTTGTCCAACTCGCGCTGTCTGGCAATGTCTTCTTCGAGCGCCCCGTAGTCCGCTTCGTCATTGGCGGGCCGGTTCACTTGGCGCGCAGGTGGCGGTCGACGTGAAATTACAGGAGACGAGTTTGCAGGGGCGTTTTTGACGGCTGGCCGCTCATTGGGCTGCTTCCGATCAGAAGCAACGGGCTCAGTCTCTTCTGGTTCAACAACGGGTTCCTGCAACTCAGCTACAGGCTCGATTTCCGGAGACTCAACTGCCGCAACCCCACCTTCTACTGCTAATTCACTTTGCGCGGGCGCGTCTTCCGTCGCAGCTGCGCTGGTTTTTGGTGTCACCCCACGGGACCTGTAAATGAATGAGGCTGCGAAGACTCCGATGAAGAGTGCCACCACGATCGCCGATCCAATCAACACACGATTTAGTGAGCGCGACTTTGCCTCCACCACCTCGAGAGGCACCACCGGCCGGGCAGTCAGAAGCGTTGCCTCGTCAAAATGCGGTTCATCCAGCTCGATTTCAGCTGGCGAAGGGTCTTGTTCGTTTGTATTTGATTCCATAATTCCTTACACCCGAGGCCCTGGTACTTCAACCAATCGTTTGCAAAGTGAGCCTTGAGAAAACTGTTTGCAAGCAGGGGGCCACAGGGCGAGGCTAAAATGGTGCTGCGAAAAACCTTTAAAAAACTTCAGAGATAGGTGAACCGAAGGAGGGAAATCGCGATTGCGACGACGATATCGTGCACTAAAACAACGCGCCCGTCTGTACGAACAGAGCGGGCGCGGAATTGTTGTGATTTGAAGAAGGCTTAACGACCCACTTTTTGAGGCTTAGCACGACGGTCATCGAGAACATCAATGCTTTCCTTCACGCGGGTGTAGATGCCGTCTGCGTCGAGGCCATATTTGGCAAGCAACAACTTGGGATCGCCATGAGTTACCAGTCGATCAGGAATCCCCATTCTGACGACCCGCACTTTGTCCTGGAGTCCGTTTTCTTCCAACAACTCCATCACGGCTGAACCGAAGCCCCCGGCCAGGTATGCCTCCTCCACAGTGACAATGAGTCGTTTTGTTTGCGCCAGCGCCAGCAGAAGCTGGGCGTCGAGGGGCTTAACAAACCTGGCATTGACCACGGTGGTCTCAATCTTTTCCTTGGCCAGGTGCTCCGCGGCCTCCAGGGAAGGATGAACCATCGACCCATAAGCAAAAATGGCAATCTCGCCACCATCGCGAAGAATCTCGCCCTTACCGATTTCCAACAGTTCCGGCGCCTTGTTGATGTCCGCGCCGACACCACTGCCGCGCGGATAACGCATTGCAGCCGGCCCGACATGCTCAACCATCGTCAGCATCATGTCGCGCATTTCGCCTTCGTCTTTCGGCGCCATAACCACGAGATTTGGCACTCCCCGCAGATACGCAATATCAAGTAACCCGTGATGGGTCGGGCCATCGCCACCCGCGAGGCCTCCACGATCCAGACAAAACTTCACATTCAGATCCTGGATACAGACGTCATGTACCAGTTGATCGAATCCGCGCTGTAAAAAGGTGGAATAGATCGCGCAGACCGGTATTAGTCCTTCACAGGACATGCCGGCCGCGAAAGTTACGCAGTGCTGCTCAGCGATGCCAACGTCAAAAGACCTGTCGGGGAACTTTTCGAGCGGAGTACAAACACCTGTCCCGTCCGGCATTGCCGCCGTCAAAGCAATTATCTTTTTGTCTTTCTCCATCAACTCAGCCAGAGTGTTTCCAAAGACTGCGGTGTAGGTGGGAGCACTGGCTTTTGATTTGATGGCCTGACCGCTTTTGAGATCGAAAGGACCAGTGGCGTGCCAGCGATAGTAATCCTTCTCCGCCTGTGGATAGCCTTTGCCCTTCGTCGTGAGTGCATGCACGATGACCGGACCATCATCGACCTGCTTAGCTTCGTTCAATGCGGCCACTAGCGCACGTGGATTATGACCATCAACGTAGCCGATGTATTTAAAGCCCAGCTCGCTTACCAGAGCGCCCGGCAATACGGCGGCCGCGATAGCATCCTTTACCGTCTTCGCAGCGTGATGCAAACGCTCGCCGACTGACGGAATGGCAAGCAATGTTTCCTCAACTTCATCTTTGAAGCGGTGATAATTGTGCGCGCCCTTGATTCGATTCAAATAACCGGTCAGAGCTCCTACAGCAGGCGCAATCGACATCTCGTTATCGTTGAGGAGAACAATCAGACGACTCTTGAGATGGCCAGCCTGGTTAATCGCCTCCATCGCCATGCCGCCGGCAAGTGAAGCATCGCCAATTAACGCAACCACATGATGGTTCTCACCTTTTTTGTCGCGCGCGATCGCCATACCAAGAGCAGCGGAGAGCGACGTGGACGCGTGGCCCGCACCAAACGTGTCATATTCCGATTCGTCCCGGCGCAGAAATCCGCTAATGCCGCCGTATTGTTTGATCGTAGGCAATTGGTCGCGGCGGCCGGTAAGTATTTTGTGCGCGTAAGCCTGGTGGCCCACATCCCATACGAGCCGATCGCGCGGCGTATCAAAGGCATAATGCAGCGCCACAGCCAACTCGATGGCTCCAAGGGAAGCCCCTGTGTGCCCGCCAATTCGAGACATCGTTTCCAGAATGAATTGCCGGATTTCGTCGGCCACCTGCTGCAAACTCTCCGGGGGCAGACGACGCAAATCTACAGGCGAGTTTATTTTTTCCAGAAGATTCATGTGGCGCGTATTGTAACGTGACGGTTCAGATTTTAGCCAACTGTAAAACTTTCCTAATTCTCACGATCCTGTCGCATTTGCGCTTAAAACAGCAGCTCGCTCTCTTTGCGCTGTAAAGTACTCTGCTCTAATTAAAAAGTCAACTCCTTAATCTTTCCAAACTTATCCACAGCGTTCCGCGTCTAAGTGCGGTGAAGGGAACTCAGTTCAAATCCCCAATATTTTAAGCAGTACCAGGAACAAAGGAGTTGGAGAATAATGTTTTCAAGAAGACGTTTAGCAGTAATTCTCGGAATGATATCGACTCTGGGCGCGGTTGCCCTCGCACAGCAGCCGGCACAAACACCTGCAGGCCAGGAAGGGCTGCGGCAGGAGCGGGTGGAGCGCAGGGAGCGACATCGCGAAGGCAGACGCGAGCGTTTGGAGAAGCGCGGACATCGTGATCGTGGCCTTCTCTTGCGCGAGTTGAATCTTAGCGAGGGTCAGCGCGAGCAGATTCGTGCAATGACTCAGCGCCGGTTAGAAGCCACAAAGTCCCAGCGCGAGGAATTGTTCAAGCTGCGTGAAAAAAGAGTTGCCGGAACGTTTGCCACCGCAGATGAGGCGCGTGCCAAAGCTCTTAGAGAAGAAATTCGCGCCGCTATGGAAGGCCTTCGAGCTGAAAGAGAAGGCGTGCTCACCGCTGAACAGAAAGCCCGACGCGAACAGTTAAAAGCTGAACGCAAAGCAAAACACGGGGAACACCAGGTTGAGCGTAAGGCGAGACGTGAGATGCGCCTGAAGGAACGACAGGAACGCATGAACAAGAATATGTTCTAGTTCAACGTGAATGGGTCGTGGAGACGCACCCCGACGCGTCGGGGTTGTATTCTAAACACCTCTTAGGTCCGGTTCTCGACGAGGGCCGGACCTTTCGCGTTTACTGCTGCGTCTCGCTCACGACAAACTTTTCAAGACGCTCTCGCAGATCATCCCGTGCTTCTCGAAAGGCACGAAGCCGGGTTTCCTGATCGTGACCAACCTCAGCCGGATCTACAAGCCCCCAATGAATCCGTTGCATCGACCCCGCGAAAATTGGGCACTGCTGCTTAGCGTTGTCACAAACGGTGATTACGTAGTCGAACGTCTGCGCAGCGAATTCGTCAATCGACTTGGGACGGTGGCTTGATATGTCTATTCCGATTTCGCTCATGACCTTAATGGCTTCGGACCGGACTGCAGTTGGCGTGACACCGGCGCTCATGACTTCAAAACGATCGCCGACTAGTTCGCGCAACAGGCCCTCGGCTATCTGGCTGCGCGCTGAGTTTCCGGTGCACAAAATCAAGACTCGTTTGCGATTACTCATGATGTTCTGGACTCGCCTCTGGGGTCGGATGAGATGGTACAAACCAGCGAAAAAGTAGCGTTGCGGCCGCAGCCCCGAGAAGTTGGGCGAAAACGAATCCGGGGACATCCAAAGGACGAATCCCTACAAACGTATCGCTAACTGAGCGTGCAATCGTTACCGCCGGATTTGCAAATGATGTTGATGATGTAAACCAATAGGCTGCTGTGATGTAAGCGGCGACAGCGAAAGCAATGGCGCCTGGGCGAAACCGCACGCACCCACGGATAACTGATATCAGTCCAAACGTCGCGACAAACTCACTGAACATTTGCGCGGAGCCGCTGCGAGAGTGTTGCGATATAGAGAATAGCGGTAAGCCAAATATCAGGTGCGCGATGGCCACGCCTGACAACGCGCCGAAGATCTGAGCAGCAATGTACGTGGCGACTTCCCGGCACGTCAGGCTCCCTTTATAAGCACTGGCGAATGTCACCACGGGGTTAAAATGTGCGCCTGAAATCGAAATGAAAGTTAGGATCAATGCTACCAGTGAGGCCCCGGTGGCGATGCTGTTGGCGAGTAGGGCCACGGCGACATTACCATCCGACAATCGTTCACCCATGATTCCTGAGCCAACGACCGCAATTAGTAACATCGCCGTGCCCAGTGCTTCAGCTACCGCACGCCGGAATAAACTAAGCGTCGCCATGCGGCATTATCCGATAGCTACTGGGGCGGTAGCACAGCAGGTTACGGTTGAAGGAGCTGCGCCCGCGGGTTTGTTGGAATCTGCCTCGACGACCTTGTCGTTGCATTCGCAGGCTTCGGTCTCAGTCAAGTTATCCTTGAGCACCACGAAGGCCTCCCACTCGTTGCCATCCGGATCGCGCACCCAGGTCTTATCCTGCGTTGCGTAACAGCAATTCGTCTGCATTTCTTCGCGAGTCACCAGTCCAACCTGCTCCCACTTCTCGCGCATCGCCAACACATCCGATGTAGACGCGACTTGAATCCCAAGGTGGGAAAGGGCGCCCCGCTCGTTGAAAGGCACCTGGTTCAGAGTCAGGTTGAGCGGTGGGTTTTGCACGTCAAACTTGGCGTATCCCGTACGCACCTTGCTCGGCTCAATTCCCAGCATCTTCTTATAAAAATCAATACTTTGCTCGACGTTTTTCACGTTAAGGGCGAGATGCGCTTTGAGCGCCACCACCTGGGTTTCAGTCTTGCTTTCCATATCAGCCTCCTCTATATTCATATGCGCTTCCGCGAATGTGACGACAAGATACTGCACGGGTAGATATCTGTCAAGGCGTATATGTAAAATTATTATGACGGTAGAGAAGATTGAAATAAGGTCTCTTGCTCCGGAAGATTGGGAGAGCGTGCTTGCCATTTACCTGGAGGGAATTGCGACGGGTTTGGCCACGTTCGAAACTGCCGCTCCGTCATGGGAGAAGTGGAACTCGGGTCACTTAAGCTTTGCGCGGCTGGTAGCGCTTTCCAAAGAAAGCGGACAAGTCGCTGGTTGGGCTGCCCTGAGTTCTGTTTCCAGTCGGTCAGTTTATTCAGGCGTCTCTGAAGTAAGTGTCTATGTTGGAAATCTATTCTGGGGCAAGGGTGTTGGCGGAGCGCTTCTTGGACGTTTGATTCAGGCGTCGGAGAACAACGGCATATGGACTTTGCAGGCCGGCGTTTTCCCGGAGAACATTCCCAGCCTCGCCTTGCACGAAAAGCACGGATTTCGAAGAATCGGTTTCCGCGAACGAATCGCGAAGCTGAACGGCGTCTGGCGAGATACCGTTCTTTTGGAACGGCGCAGTCCTTTTGTAGGACTCGAATAATGAGGGATTCCAGCGCAACTATCGGATAGAAAACCTCGACTTAATGCGGTTGAATAAGCGTAAATCAGGAACCGGGGGCGGTTCAAAATCGTATCAACTACACGGAAATTCAAATCAAAAATGGCAGGCAAAGAACACAATAAGGAACACAACAAGGGATACAACATCGAACTGCTTTTTAAGGCACTGGCAGACCGCACGCGCCTGCGTTTAATCAACCTCATGGGCGACGACGAGATATGCGTTTGCTTTCACGTTGAGGTGCTAAATATCAGCCAGCCTAAGATCTCACGGCATCTTGCCTACCTTCGCCGGGCGGGTTTGGTTGCCGCCAGACGAGAGGGTAAGTGGATACATTACCGCGTAGTCGAGCCGCCCGATTCCCACGCAGCGAAGATCTTTGCCGAGATGCGAGGTTGGCTCGCCAATGACACGGCTATGCAACGCGATCGTGCGCGGTTGACGAAGATCTGTTGTGCTCCGCAAATGCCCACGCAGCTACAGAGAGCACCACGCCCCGCCGGCCTGGTCGCCTAAGTACCGAAAGGAACAAGCAAATGGTTGCCGCGATTGAACCACTTCTGCGCGAACAGTTAATCGATCGACGTCAAAAACTCGAGACTGTGGCGCACGGTTTTCACCGTCCACCGGAGTTGGCGCAACTTTTGAACGAGGTTGACGCGGCGCTCGGTCGTATGGACCGAGGAACGTACGGCCTTTGTGAGGTTTGTCATGACCCAGTTGAAACAGAACGATTGCTCGCTGATCCTTTACAGCGATTTTGCCTTGGAGATTTGACTTCAAGTCAGCAGCGAGCTCTCGAACAGGATCTGCAACTGGCAGCGCAGATTCAAGCAGGCTTGCTGCCCAAAGCCGACCAGAGAGTTGACGGGTGGGAAGTTGATTACCACTACCAGGCGGCTGGTCCAGTCAGCGGCGATTACTGCGATCTCATAACTGGCGAGGACAAAACCGTGCACTTCGTCCTGGGCGACGTGTCAGGTAAAGGCGTCGCCGCTTCAATGTTGATGGCCCATCTCCAGGCGATGTTTCGCACCCTCGTTTCAATCGACTTGCCGCTCGATCAGATGGTTGAACGAGCCAGCCGTGTTTTTTGCGAGAGCACTTTGCCGACGCAATACGCGACGTTGGTTTGCGGCCGGGCGAATGGGACGGGTGACATAGAGTTGTGCAACGCCGGCCATCTCCCGCCGCTTCTGGTTAAGGGGGACAAAGTCACCAGCATCGAAGCCACAGGCCTTCCGATGGGCGTCTTTTGCAGCGAAACGTTTACGGTGAACAAGGTACATCTTGAGGAAGGCGACACGTTGTTTTTATATACAGATGGACTTTCGGAGTGCGTGGACGACGCCGATAATGAGTACGGCGCAGCGCGGCTGTCGAAGCTATTAAGTGATAATTGCAGCTTGTCCCCCAGTTCAATGATTGCGCTTTGTCGTGACGAGTTAAAAAGCTTCGGCGCGGAAGCTCCCCTGCGCGATGATCTTACGATCATGGCAATTCGTCGTGCGCGGCCGGCTGTAAGAGAATAGACATTTGAGCGAGAGCAAACGCCGTTGCTCTTTGGACTACCTGAGTGGATAGGTTATTCCGCAACCTCCGGTTGCTCTGAGGCTCGCGTTGTTCTGTGTACTTCTTGCGCAACGAGGAGCGGGGGCATGCCCTCCTTCCCGACCTCGAGGAAATCAAGGTGCACGCTTCGTTTATGAGATGAGGTTTTGTATCTACTTGCCATATCCTCGCCTACCTTGACAATCCGTGGCCGCCGATTAGAATGATTTTCGCTTTGTGCGGAGATGTGGCCGAGTGGCTGAAGGCGGCGGTTTGCTAAACCGTTAAGGGTCAAAAGCCCTTCACAGGTTCGAATCCTGTCATCTCCGCCAGAAATTGAACAATGAACGCGGAACGCTGAACGCTGAACTAAAGCCACTGTCTTCAGTTCATCGTTCATCGTTCCGCGTTCATCATTTGGTATATGACCGTTCGCGTACGCTTCGCTCCATCACCCACCGGCTATCTGCACATCGGCGCCGCGCGCTCAGCGCTGTTCAACTGGCTCTACGCTAAAAAGACGGGGGGCAAGTTTCTGCTGCGCATCGAGGACACCGATCTGCAGCGCTCCACTGACGAGTCGACCCGATCGATTATCGCAGGTCTTGATTGGCTCGGTTTGCACTTCGATGAAGAGATTGTGTTTCAGTCAGCCAACGCCGACAAGCATCGTGCGGCGGCCAACAAACTCGTCGAAGAAGGCAAGGCCTATCGTGACTTTACACCCAAGGCCCAACGTGACGATGCCAGCGTGAAGCAGAACATTGCCGATCGCGCCCGCGCTCATGCGGTCGAAGGAGTGGAACCACGGAGCAATGAATATCGCGACTTGTCGAAAGAAGAATCCGATCGGCGCGCGGCAGACGGCGAACTTTTCGCTGTGCGTCTGAAAATCCCGCGCGAAGGGAAGACGAATTTCGAAGACATGGTCTACGGCCTTCAGGAACGTGCCGTTTCCGAGATTGAAGATTTTGTATTACTTCGTTCCGACGGTCATCCGCTTTACAACCTTTCCGTGGTCATCGATGACATCGAAATGGGAATCACACATGTGATTCGCGGCCAGGACCATCTAACGAATACGCACAAACAAAACCTGCTGTATGAAGCGCTGGGAGCCACCGTCCCTCAGTTTGCCCATTTGCCGTTGATCCTCGCGCCGAACAAAGGAAAGCTTTCAAAACGTAAGCACGGCGAAGTGGTTTCCCTGACCACCTATCGCGATCGAGGCTTTATACCGGCTGCTTTTCGAAACTTCCTGGCGCTTCTGGGGTGGTCTCCGCCGGAAGGCAAAGAGATGTTGTCAGTCTCCGAGCTGGTGGAGACCTTTTCTTTCGAACATATTCATCGTTCACCCGCCGTCTTCAATTTCCAGGAAAACGATGAGCGTCATTGGACCGATGAAAAAGCATTGTGGATGAATGCCGAATACATTCGCACAATGCCAGTTGCCGACCTTCTGCCGATGGTGAAGGCCGAGCTGCGCGCAAACAAACTCTGGCGAGAAGAGTATGACGACGACGACAGCGAATGGTTTGCGAAAGTGGTGGATTTGATTCGCCAGCGCTTCTTTACGCTTAAGGATTTTTCGGAGCAGGGGCGGGCTTATTTCTCCGATGATTTCGATTTCAAGGACGAGGCCGTCGATAAGAATTTGCGAAAGGATCCTCGCCTCAAAGAGTTGCTGCCGGCCTTCGCTGAACGCCTGGAGAGTTTGGAGTCGTTTACTCACGACACCGTCGAGACCGCGCTCCGCCAGTTTGCAGAAGAGTCAGGCGTGACAGCCGGTTTGCTCATCAATGGTTCGCGCACAATGCTCACGGGTCAGGCGGTCGGCCCTTCGATGTTTGAAGTATTTGATATCCTCGGACAAAAACGTAGTGTCGAAAGACTTCGGAGTGGAGTACCATGGTTCGACGCCATGAATGCGTTGGGTGATGTGTGAAGTTTAGTGGGTAAGTCTGTAGGGGCATCCCTGCGGACGCCCCGACGAGGAAGAGGGGTGCCCACGCAGTGACACCCCTAAGGTTGTAACCTATGAGGAATAGCTAATGTTAAAGAGACTCGTGATTGGCACTTTGCTGATCTCCGCAATATCGACCGCAAACGTTCTCGCTCAAAACACAAATTCCTCGACAACCGTTCGGCCTCGAACAACCGCGACCCCATCAAATACAAACCGATCGACCACGGAGACGACGAGAGGCACTCAATCAGAACCCGCTGCTTCGCCCAAGCCGACCCCGCGCGCAACGCCCGCCAAGCCGGCAGCCGCGACCGCGGCGGAAGCGCCGGGATCTCAGTCGGTCGTAAACGCGTTTAATGCTCTGCTGGATGGCATTCGCAAAGCCGACGTGAATGCGGTTTCAGACGTGTATTGGAATTCCCCGCGTCTATCGCTTTTCAACAGCAACGGCTCGGTGACCAAAGGTTGGGAGCAGATGCGCCGGAATCGAGAAAGCTCTTACAAAGAGGTCAAGGATGTGAAACTCACCTGTCGCGACGTATCGATCACAATGCTCGGTCGCGATGGAGCAGTTGCCACCTGCCTTTGGACGCAATCGCAAACGTTTCGTGGTGAACCGGAGACGGCAACTGGGCGCATGACCCTGGTTTTCCGACGCGTAGGAAAAGACTGGAAAGCAATCCACCTGCACACCTCCCCAGATAGACCTGATCCGTCGCGCATCGCTCCGTCGGAACAGCCTGCCTCCAGCCCCAGACCCTGATCAACATTAAAAATGAAAAGCCGTCCACGTACGAGACGTGGACGGCTTCGGTGAACTGTTCGGATTGGCCTGAGGCTGACTGTGTTTGCTTCCTGAGAAGGAGGCTCACTGAGCAGTAAGACGACTGAACCTAAATCCTAACGGTTTATTTCTGGTTCAGAGGTCAGGCCGCAGCCACCTCACTGTGATTAGAACTCATATATTTAGAATCACCTCCTTTCCAGTGTTGCGGGGATAATAAAATACAAGTCCCGCAGCGTCAACCGGTTTTTCTGGCTTTGACTCGATGTCGCTTCCGGGGCAGTAGCCCGACCGTTAGCGAGAGCGTTTGCTCGTATCTAACGCCCTCCCTAACGGTCGGGCTACTGCCCCGAAGCTGACCGCTCGTAAACCAGTCGACCACCTGCATACGTTCGCCATGGATGCTCGATGCCGAAGAAGTAAGAAACTTCTCGGTAGTCTTGCGCATCGTGGATTACGAAGTCAGCGATCTTCCCACTCTCTAACGAGCCAATCTCATGGCCGCGACTGAGCGAATAAGCCGCATTGATTGTTGAGGCGGTGACGCCTTCCGCGGGCGTCATCTTCATGTGAGTTGAAGCAATGGACAGAACTGTGGGCATGGAAGGCGTTGGTGATGAGCCGGGATTGAAATCCGTCGCCAGCACGATTGCAAGGCCTGCGTCGATCATCTCTCTTGCCGCCGGGTAACGACTCGCACCGAGCGCATAAACCGAGCCGGGCAGAAGCACAGGCTGCACTCCGGCTGTTTTTAACGCGGCGATGCCTTCCGCATCGGTGTGTTCAAGATGATCTGCAGTGGTAGCCCCCAACTCTGCGGCCAACCTGGCGCCGCCCGAAAGGGAAAGCTGATCCGCGTGCATCCTCAGACCTAGACCGTGACAGCGTGCAGCGGAAAGTATCTTCCTCGACTCGTCGTTAGTGAAAACCTTGTCCTCGCAAAACACGTCGCAGAATTCGGCAAGTTTCTCCCCAGCGACGCGTGGAAGCATCTCATCGATCAGTAGCTTCACATACTTCTCGCGCCGGGTCTTGTATTCGGTTGGAATAGAGTGGGCGCCGAGAAATGTGGCGACATAGCGCAGCGGTGTTTCCTGATCCAGTCGTTTAAGCGCTCGCAGCATTTTCAGCTCATCTTCGAGTGTGAGCCCGTAACCGGACTTCGCTTCAACCGTCGTTGTTCCGGTCCGTAAAAACCAGTCAGCGTAACGTCTTCCGGCACGTACCAGTTCATCAATCGGCGCTGCCCGCGTGGCGTTTACCGTCGATTGAATTCCTCCGCCTCTTGCTGCGATGTCCTGGTAAGTCGCGCCCTGGGCACGTTCTTCAAACTCTCCCACGCGGTTGCCGGCAAAAACGGCGTGTGTGTGTGCGTCGACAAAACCCGGCATTACCACACGTCCACCTGCGTCTACCGTTTCATAGTCCGTGGTTATCAGCGGATCGATCTCTTGTTTGAGTCCCGCCTTTTCTATTCGCCCATTCCGCACGAGTAACGCGCCGTTATTGATGATCGACAGATCGCGCAGCTCTGCGCCAACCCGCGGACGGGCGGGCCCAGCGAGAGTGACGAGTTGGGAACAATTAATGACTGCGAGTGCGTTTGCCAAGTTGAACTAAGGTTCTCTATACAACCATGCGCCCGCAAGCGCCGCCAGGCTGTACTGAACAGCTCCCCAAATTATTGCGATCATAAAAACGTTTACGGGAACGAACCCCAGCGCCAGTCCCACGGCGTTGTTGTAGAAGTAAACGCAGAACCAGGCGAGCAAACCGGCGCAGATTGCCGTCTTCGGGCCGGGGCCATAACGCGGCCTGATCGCAGCGTAAACGTAGATAATGAAGATGCCCAGCAGAAACGTAATCGCGAACAGGATCACCATGGCCTTCGGATCCGGCGGAGTAAAACCGCACCTTCTCATAAACTCTTCCATCTGCTCCTTGAGCAGCACACTGTTGAGTACAAACTCGCCGATGCTTAAAACCAGACCACAAACCAGTCCGCCAATCAAAATGCGCGCGTAATTCATATTTGTCACACTCCTTCTTTGGGGGCTAAAAGTGAGCCGATTCAACCTTGAAGCCGCAGCATGTATCACAATTGTGAGTCCGGTGCTACCTTTTGTTTGAAGAGTTGCAGGGTGGTATGCAGTGATTGATCCAAAAGCCTTTCGTCCGCGTGACCTTTGGATCAGGTTACTTGCTGTTTGATTTCACGCAATCAACTACAGAACCCAGCGCGGTAGCGCGGGATCCCCCAGGGTACTTTGAAGCAGTTAAGTCTTTGTGACGCTGGCCTCCAATATCCCGCGCTACCGCGCTGGGTTCCGTAATTGCTACCAAGCTGCCTCAGTCCCCTGGATAAGCCCTGCTTGACACTCTGCGCAACGCTCCAATAGTCTTGCCCGTTCTAATCTCGCTCAGGTTTTCACTCAAAAGGAACAGCGAACTACATGGTTAAGGAACAAATGATCGCCTCGATTAAGGCGAAACAGGCCCACATTGGTGTGGTTGGCCTGGGTTACGTTGGTCTGCCTCTGCTTACTGAATTTGCTCGAGGTGGTTTTCATGGCACCGGGTTTGAAGTCGACGAAAACAAAGCCGCCCAGATTAATTCAGGTGCGTCTTACATTGGCGACGTCGAGTCGTCTGCCGTCAAAGAGCTGGTGGAAAGCAAACGGCTCCGGGCCACGACGGACTTCGAGCATTTGAAAGAATGCGACGTGGTGATCATTTGCGTGCCTACACCTCTGAGAAAGACGAAAGAGCCGGACGTCTCATACATTCTCGCAGCTGCGGAAGAAATCAAAGAGCGCCTTCATCCGGGCCAGTTGATCATCCTCGAATCAACCACCTACCCAGGCACTACTGACGAAGTTCTACTGCCGATGTTTGAAGATACCGGCCTCAAGCTGGACGAGGACTTTCTCCTCGCCTTCTCACCGGAAAGAGTTGACCCGGGTAATCCGCAGTTTCAAACGCACAACATACCGAAAGTTGTCGGTGGTGTGACTTCCGATTCAACAGATGTAGCTGCTTTTCTTTATTCCCAGATCGTCAACGATGTGCATGCAGTCAGTTCTGCCCGCGTCGCCGAGACGGCCAAGCTGCTGGAAAACACTTTCCGTGCGGTGAACATCGGGATGGCGAATGAGATGGCCCGCCTTTGTTACGCGCTGAATATTGACACCTGGGAAGTGATTCGCGCGGCGGCGACGAAGCCGTTTGGATTTATGGCGTTTTATCCGGGCCCGGGCATCGGCGGCCATTGCATCCCCCTCGATCCGCATTATCTATCCTGGAAGGCGCGTCAGCACGGATTTGATTCTCGCTTCATAGGCCTGGCTGAAGAAGTAAACTCGCGCATGCCGGACCATGTGGTCCAATTGGTTGCGGATGGCCTAAACGATGCGAGCAAGTCGATGAAGGGGTCGCGTGTATTGTTATTGGGTGTAGCTTATAAGAAAGATATCGACGACGTGCGCGAGAGTCCGGCGCTGTCAATTATCGACCGATTACGGGCTAAAGGCGCCGACGTTCGATATCACGATCCGTTTGTGCAGGAAATTCGCTTTGACGATGCACATACCGAGGGAAGCGGTGAGCCACTAAGTTCCGCGGAGTTGACTGACGATGAAGTCAGCAGTACCGATTGCGTGATTATCGTTACCGATCACAGTGGGATTGATTACCAACGCGTTACAAAGCTCGCGACTTTGGTGGTTGATACGCGCAATGCGCTGAACGGCGATTTGAGACGCGACAGCACGGCGCGAATAATTCGACTCTAGTCCAGGATCCAAGTCAAAGGTCGCGATCCAAGTCACGAGCGATTCTGAATAGTTAGAGGTTAGGAAGGCGGGCTTGCCCCCGCTCTTCGCCCCATTACTTCAGTTGATGAAACAACCAAGTACCTTGCGATACCTCGTGCGTGACGAAGAGCGGGGGCAAGCCCTCCTTCCCGACCTCGAGGAATCCCAAAGTTCTTCCAGTGACTATGGGCTGTGGACATTGGACATTACTCATTGGACGTCCTGAATGCTTAAAGTCATCAACGTTGTCGGCGCCAGACCCAACTTCATGAAGGTGGCGCCCATCGTGGAAGAAATGAAGCGGCGCGAACAAGAGTTTGCGTCGCTTGTTGTTCATACGGGCCAACATTACGACGCGGGAATGTCGGACGCATTCTTTCGTGATTTGAAACTGCCGAAACCGGATGTCTACCTCGGCGTCGGTTCCGGCTCACACGCTGCGCAAACTGCTGCCGTGATGCAAAGCTTCGAACCCGTAGTGGTGCGCGAGCGCCCGGACTGGGTCCTGGTTGTAGGTGACGTAAACTCGACGCTCGCCGCCGCGCTGGTATCTGTAAAGCTTGGCGTTAAGGTGGCCCACGTCGAGGCCGGACTTCGCAGCCGCGATCGAACGATGCCGGAAGAGATTAATCGTCTGTTAACCGATCAGATTTCTGACCTGCTGTTCACTCCTTCCGAAGACGCCGATCGAAACTTACTTGCCGAAGGTATCCCTGCGGAGCGAATTCGCTTCGTCGGCAACATCATGATCGATTCGTTGCAGCGAGGACTTGAAACCGCCGCCAGCTCTACAATCCGAGAAACGCTTGGCGTTGCAGATCAGGATTACGCAGTCGTAACTTTGCATCGACCATCCAATGTCGATTCCCGTGAAAGTCTCACTCAAATCCTCGGGGCGCTTGAAGAGATTTCCCAGCGAATGCCAATCGTCTTTCCCGTTCATCCGCGCACGCGAAAGACAATGGCCGAGTTCGGCTTCTCCATATCCACACAGCGAGTCAGGAATTTGCATCTGATCGATCCGGTTGGGTATCTGGATTTCCTGAGACTCTTCAGTGGCGCGCGGCTAGTCCTGACAGATTCAGGGGGTATACAGGAAGAGACCACCGCACTCGGCATTCCCTGTTTGACGTTGCGCGAAAACACCGAACGGCCGATTACGATCGAAATGGGCACAAACAAGCTGGTGGGCAGCGCTCGCCAGAGAATAATTGAAGCCGCGTTCTCAGCTCTCGATGGACCACCGGTGAAAACCAGTCGCCTCCCTCCTTTGTGGGACGGGCACACCGCGGAACGCATCGCAACTTGTTTGCTAGAAGAGTCTGCCGGCAAACCACAGCCTTCCTTTGAATTACCTGCCAGATGAGCATCGTCCGCAAAATAAAACGAGCAGTGCGTGGTGAAGTAGACGCGAAGACTGCTGCTCTTGAAGTGTTGAGACGAAGCCGCGTGGCGATCGCGCAGAAGCGTGAACGCGCGACGCTGCTACAGGGTGAAGAGCGATCGGCCAGTCTGGGCCCCCCTTTTTCGAGCATGGATTCAGCGGAGTTGCTCGACCATTTTCGAAATCGTTCCCAGCCTCATTTTCTGCCTGGCTTCTCCGGTGCTAACAGCGCATCCGGACACCCTCAAAGCTTTCCTGAGTCGGACGATTTCCTCCAGCGTGCCGGAAGAATTCTCGCTGAGCACACGTGGTCTCTTCTGGGCCTTGGCGACAAAAGTTTCGAGGACCCGGTTGACTGGCTTCGCGATCCACTATCAGGGGCAGCCTGGCCGCTCGAGTATCACGCCGACTTAAACCTCAATCGCGGTGACGGTTCCGATGTGCGTGTGCTCTGGGAATTGAACCGCTTGTCTCATTTCCTGACTCTCGCGGGGGCTTATGTGCTCACCCGGGATGAACGTTTCCCGCGGGAGTTCATTCAACAGCTCGAAAGCTGGCGGTCACAGAACCCATACGGATATGGGCCGAATTGGAACTGCGCAATGGAAGTCGCGCTGCGCTCCATTAATTTGCTCGGAGCTTTCGAGGTGTTTCGTCATTCACCTCACTTTGAGGAAAAAACACTCGCCTTAGTGCTCGCGCTCTTCGACCAACATGGAACGTTCATTCGAAAGAATCTTGAGTTCTCCTATGTTGTGACAAGCAATCACTATCTTTCTGATGTCGTTGGACTGGTATGGTTGGGAGTAATGTTGCCCGAACTGGAAGGCGCGGCAGGCTGGCGTGAATTTGGTTTGCAAGAAATGCTGCGCGAAATGGACAAGCAGGTGCTGGACGATGGCGCCGACTTTGAATCCTCAACTGGTTACCATCGTTTCGTGCTGGAACTGTTTCTCTATACGTTTATCCTTTGTCGTGCAAACGAAGTTGAAATTGAAAAGAGATACTGGGAAAAGCTGCGAGGCATGCTGTCGTACATGCGCGCCTATATGCGACCTGACGGCCGGGCGCCGTTAATCGGAGACTCAGACGGCGGTCAGGTGTTTTCCCTGCGAGCGCATGACGCGAACGATCATGCTTATGTGTTGGCGGTGGGAGCGGTGGTTTTCAAAGACGCGAGTCTCTGGCCGGACGGACGCGCGATGCCCGAAGAAGTGCTCTGGATTTTAGGAGAAGAGGGCGCGGATGATTACCATCAATTGAAGTCAACGCAAACGCTCGACAGGTCCGCAAGTTTTCCGGAGAGCGGTCTCCATGTTTTGTGCTCAGAGGATTTGTACTTGAACTTCAATACCAGCGACGCGGGCATTGGTGGTCGAGGTTCACATGGGCACAACGATGCACTAAGCATCGAAATCTCAGCCGGCGGCATTGCATTTATCGTGGATCCGGGCACTTACGTTTACACTGCAGATTTGAAAGAGCGGCACCGTTTCCGCTCGACGGCTTATCATTCGACTGCCCAGATTGATGGCGCGGAACAAAACACAACCGAAGAGCATTACCCATTCGTCATCGGCAATGAAGCTAAGCCGCGACTGCTGGATTGGGAAACGGGGGCAGAGTTTGATCGTGTCAGTGCTGAACACTCTGGTTACCGTCGTCTCGCGCAGCCAGTGACGCATCGACGGACGATCACTTTCAACAAGCAGCAGCGTTGGTGGTTGATTGAAGATGAATTTGAAGGTTCCGGCCAACACGATTTTGCCGTGAGGTTTCACTTGAACGCCGGCCTCGAGGTTAGCCTGGCCGAAGATACAAAGGTCTGGGCCCACCACCAGCCCGGCGGTCAAAAACTTTTAATAAGCTCGCTCGACGTGGGACAGAAGCCAGAACTCGAGTCGCAGTTTACTTCGACGAATTACCACGAGAAACGCGACAGCATCACCGCCTGCTGGCAGATTCAGGCCGAAGTCCCGTGCAGGTTTCGCTGGATTCTGGTTCCGGCGGCTGATGCACAAGGGAATTCCGACGTGGCCGATCGATTGGCTCAAGCCGAATCCTTTATCGCCAGGAATAAATAACGTGACGCCGACTATCTACCTTGCCTTTGTGGACGATTGGGAACTGAGCGGCAATGGCGCCGGAGACATTGCGGAGCTGCAGTTTCGTCCGATGCGTGAGCTGATCAAGATTTACAACGCGCACGGTATTAGCGGCTCATTTAACGCCGAGGTAATGCAGCAACTCACGTTTAGAAAGTTTCAGGTGGCGCACCCTGAGCTGAAGCCGCTGGCTGATGAGTGGGACAGGACAGTTAGCGAGGCGCTTCGTCAGGGACACGACGTTCAGTTGCACATCCACCCGCAATGGTCCAAAGCCGCGTACGATGATGGGCAGTGGCTCTTGAGCGGCGACTGGTCCATTTTGAATTATAAACCCGAGGATGCTTTCCAAATGATGCTGGACGGCAAACAGTATCTGGAAGACCTTCTCCGTTCAGTCGTTTCAACTTATGAGGCAGTCTCCTTTCGTTCGGGCTCCTGGTGCATCGCTCCCTCACCCCACATGCTTGGTCTCCTGGTGAAGCTGGGAACTGTTTTCGACATGAGTATTGTCGGGGGCGTGCGCTATGAAACAAAAAACATCCAGCTGGATTACAGCGATTGCGAAGAAGACTTCCTGCCTTACTATCCGGTAATGACCGATGCCCGCAAGGTTTCTGATAAACCGGAACCGATCATTTGTATCCCGACCAACCACTTTCACGGCTCGCGGCGCCAGGTCTTAAAACATCATTTGACCAAAGCCTGGGGCAGTGTCAGGCAAAAACTCGCGCCAACTCCTTCAGCCCCAATCGACGTTCGCAGCGTTGAAACCTATGGCCAGGAATGGGCGCAGAAAAGTCATGCCTCTCCGATTACCCGGCTATATGAAAAAGGTTTGGTCCCGTATCTCAAAGGCAAGCACCTGATCTCTGACATTGCCCAGTTGGACTACTCACTGCTTACGGAGATGCTCGCCTCCATTCGCCGGCGAGCCCGTGCAAGTGGGCTCCGAAACGTGCCGGTGATATTAGAAAACCACACCAAAGACGTTCGTGATTTTTCACACATCGAGCGCTTTGTTCAAGATGTGTCTGGGGCTGCGGACATCAAGTGCGTTACGCTTAGCGAGCTCGCCGGAAGTTTGAAGGAAGGTAAATTTCAAATCAGGACAGCTAATCCGAAATGAGCGCTCGGGATGCACTAATCGCGGCTGCTCTAAGAGATAGGCTTGAGGAACTGCGGGCCCGGCTTAGTCGACTGTCACCGGCAGAGTTTGGAGAAACGTCCGGCTTCGTTAGCGAAGTTAGGGACCAGCTTGCGAGGGACTCAGTCGCTGAAGCGAGCGGCCGTTTAACATCACCCGCCGCCTGGCTCGAATCAGACTCGGATTGTCTCAACTCTCTCCGGCGACTGGCCTTAGGTAAGTCGCTGCCGACAAGCTCCAGCTCCCAACCTGGCATCGAAGACTGCCTTCGGCGACTCCGTGCAACACGCAACGACGGTGAGCAGCGTTTTCTCCTGCTCACGCAAAGATACGCGTGCCCTCTCAACTTTGCGCTGCTCTCCGAAAAAGAAACTCAGGAATACGTTCTCGAGAGGTTGATGGTCCAGGACCGCAGTAAAATTGAAAGGAATTCGATGGGCCTCCCCGTCCCGGATGCGTTGCTCGGGCTAAATCTAATCGCAGTCCATGCCTTGACCAGCAGTGATTTGAGGTTTCTTGATGCCCTGAACTACTATTACGAGTTGATACCTTCCAACTGGAGCCCACACGCGCAACACGACTGGTTGCTGGTTTCCTGCTTTGCTCTTTATGCCCGGGCACTGACGGCACGTTTGTGAGAAAACAAATGCGAATCGGTATCCTGGCAAACTCGCTTCCTGCGGCCCAAACAATTTACGAGGAATTGAAAAACGTTCCTGATACGGAGACTGTGATCATACTTTGTCCAGTCTCGAATGAGTCATCAGGAAAAAGCGTTTTGAAACATGCCGGACGATTGGCGCTCAAACCCGGCCGCTCGAAATCGCTTCGCCACATCCTGGGCGACAGAGTAGTTCTCTTTAAGAAACCTCTCGAGCATCCTCAAAGTTTGGCCCGGCTGGAACAACTAAAGTTGGATGTCGGGTTGCACAAGGCTGGAGTAATTTATCGCAAGCCTGTAATCGAAGCCTTTCGGCTTGGCATTCTGAATCCGCACATCGGTATGCTGCCCGCCTATCGCGGCCGCAATGTGATGGAGTGGTCGGTGCTAAACGGCGATCGTACCGGCATCACCGTTTTCCTTATCGACGAAGGCATTGACACCGGTGAACGTATTGTTCTTTCGGAGGAAGTTGATATCTCGAGTTTCAAAACGATCCAGGAAGCGAAGCAGTATCTGTTTGACCTCGATGCGAGTTTCCTCCGACGGGCAGTGGAACTTCTGCGATCGAACGAACTTCAGTATGGGCATAACGACGGCTCGGGGCGGCGCTACTACCCGATGTCGAGACTTTTCCAGGGTGTGGTTCAGAAACTGATTGAGGCGCGCAACTGATGTGTGGCATCTGCGGAGTTTGGGAATATGGAGCCGTGGGCGGCAACGTAGGGCGCGAAATGATCGCGAGCATGCGCGACGAGATGCAGCATCGAGGACCCGACGACGCAGGCGAGTTGATATTTGATCAGGAGCGTGGCGGGTTAGGGTTCCGGCGGTTGTCGATCATCGATCTCTCCGAAGCCGGGCACCAACCGATGCACGGTTGCACGGATCAACTGTGGTTAGTCTTCAACGGCGAGATTTACAACCACGCAGATCTGCGCAAAGGTTTGGAGGAACGCGGCCACGTTTATGCTTCGCGCACAGACTCGGAAACCATCCTCCACCTTTACGAAGAACGCGGTCTGGACTTTGTTCACGACATCGAAGGCGATTACGCAATAGCTCTCTGGGATGCGAAGCAGGAACAGCTAGTGCTGGTTCGTGATCGCATTGGAGTGAAGCCGCTCTACTTCTATCACAAGGACGGCCGGTTCATATTCGCTTCCGAGATCAAGGCGATCCTTAAACACCCGAGTGTAACGCCCGACGTCGATGAGGACGCGCTTTATCATTACCTCACCTTCATGACCACGCCGGCGCCGAGCACTCTGTTTCGCGACATCCGAAAAATTCCCGCCGGCCACATGATGACCGTGAACCGAAAGGGCGAGATCAGCCTGAAGCAATACTGGGATGCATTGCCGGCGCTTGATATCGCCTCCCGAAGCGACGAGGAACACAAAACGGAAATCCTGCGTTTGCTGAGGGACTCGATTCGCAAGCGGATGATGTCTGACGTGCCGTTTGGAGTGTTCTTATCCGGCGGTGTTGATTCTTCGGCCAATGTCGCGCTGATGTCTGAACAGATGACGCGCCCGGTTGAAACTTTCACGGTCGGTTTTCGCGACGCAGAATATTTGAATGAACTGGATTCGGCGCGGCGTATCGCGTCTGAGTTTCAGACCAATCATCACGAAGTAATCATCTCCGAGAAAGAGATGCAGGAGTTTCTGCCGGCTCTGGTTTTTCACCAGGACGAGCCGATAGCAGACCCGGTGTGCGTACCTCTCTACTTCGTCTCGAAGCTGGCTCGCGATTCCGGCACGATTGTGGTCCAGGTGGGCGAAGGGGCTGATGAGATCTTCAGCGGCTACGAGAACTATGTGCGACATCTGCGCATTTATGAGAACTTCTGGCGTTACGCCGAACGAACGCCACGGTTCATGCGCCAGGCGGCAAGCGCTGTTATGCGTCCGGCGCTTGAAGCCACGGGTCGCAAGCGGGTCATGATTGAATTGCTACGAAGGTTGGGCGAAGACGAACCATTATTTTGGGGCGGTGTGGTTATCTATGATGAGTCGTTCAAGCATCGCGTGCTATCACCCAGAATGCGGAACGGTTTTAACGGCCGCTCATCACTGGAAGCCGTGAACGTTTACCTCGACCACATTGAACGCGAACGTCCTGATTCGGATTTTCTTACGCGCCTGACTTACCTCGAACTTAAGCTGCGGCTACCGGAGTTGCTCTTGATGCGCGTGGATAAAATCACCATGGCCACGAGCGTGGAAGCGCGCGTCCCGTTTCTCGATCATCATCTGGTCGAGTACGCGTTGGGCTTGCCGCGTTCGCTCAAGGTCGAAGGCAGCAGCGGCAAGCACATTCTCAAGCGCTCCCTTGAAGAAGTCCTGCCGCATGATTTGCTTTACAGCCGCAAGCGCGGTTTTGGCGCTCCTGTCCGCGAATGGTTCCGCAACTCGTTAGGCGATTGGTTTGACTCGCGCCTTATGAATTCGTCGATGCGGAAACGCGACTTTCTGGACTACAACTTCGTGGCGGGCCTGCTCGCGGAACATAAGAGTGGCAAGCGCGATTGGGGATTTCACCTTTGGGCTCTGTTGAATCTCAGCCTTTGGTACGAACAATGGATTGATCGTGGTTAATAGGCGTATAGAGTACAAGCTTCAGCTTGCGGCTCGGTAGAAGCCAGCTTCGTGGTTGCGAAAACCTGGAAGGTTGTACTCTGTACACCTGTTACCTACGAAGGAGAAGGCGCGGAGAAATTGGGGTGACTGAAGAAACAAAAGATCATTCGATGGTCTCGGCATCCGTTTCTCAGCGACAGTTTTCCCGCCACGTTGCCTGGACGCTTACGGTCCGAATTCTAATGGTTGCCAACAGCGTGCTGGCGGGAATCATCGTCGCGCGATGGTTGGGCGCGGAAGGTGTGGGCCAACTCGGTGTTATCAATGTGTCTGTAGCTATGGTCGTTCAGTTGGGGAGTTTTGGTCTCCCATCCGCAAACACTTACTTTATTGCCAAAGATCCGAAGCACTTTGTTGCCGCGGCAATGAATTCGCTTCTCTTCGCAGTGGTAATTGGCGGCGCACTTGCGTTTGTGTTGACCCTCCTCGCAAGGTGGCGGCCCGATTGGTTTGGCTTCATCTCTCCTGACCTGATCAGCATCGCAGCTATCTCAATCCCTTTTCAGCTTGTCACCCTGATCGGTCTCAATATTTTTCTGGCGCTGGGAAATGTCCGGCGGTTTAATTTGCTGGACCTGGCCTGCCAGTCGTTCGTCTTACTAAACGCATTTATCGCCCTGGTCGTTCTGCATAAAGACTTATGGACGCTAATTTCCCTCAACACCTGGGCCAGTGTGGCTATTGGGGTCTTATTGGTGGTGCTGGTTGGAATTCACGCCACGCGGTCGAAAGCTGGCCATGAAGTCTGGCGAATAGATTTCCAGCTACTTCAGCGAATGCTGCGTTACGGGTTCAAATTTCACATTTCGATCATAATGGCTGCACTAATCTTTCGCGCCGATTTACTGGTGGTGAATAATTTTCGTGGCGCAGCTGAAGCGGGTGTTTACTCCGTGGCCTCTCAGATAGGGATGATGCTGATGTTGTTGCCTGGCGTGATCGGAACGCTGCTCTTTCCGCGCGCGACTGCGGCTCAGGATCCCACCGGTGAATTGACCGCGCTTGTCACGCGCCATACCGCTTCGATTATGTTTTTCATCTGCCTTGCGGCGGTGCCACTCTGTTTCCTGTTGCCACTTCTCTATGGCGCCGAATTCTCTGACGTTGTGCTGCAGGTGCTAATCTTGCTGGTGGGGGTCTATCTCATCGGGCTGCAATCGGTGTTGGTCCAACATTTCAATGCGATGGGAATGCCATCAATAATTCCCAAATTCTGGCTGGTCACTCTGTTGACGAATATTGTTTTAGTCTTTCTCCTCGTACCGAAACTTGGCGGAAGAGGGGCCGCACTGGCATCAACTCTGAGCTACGCCCTGATGTTTACCCTTGTCTTGTTTCATTTTAGCCGGACCACCGGCCAGAAGCTGTCGAATGTTCTCCTACTTGAGCCGTCAGAGTTACGTAAATTGACGCGCTGGACGTGGTCAAAATGATCGTAAGAAATTGTGCCGGATGAGTGACTCAGAAAATGGCGAGAATCTCTGGGCCTACAGGAAACGCTTGCGTTTCGTGCGTAATATCCTCGTCGAAGCTTTCCCATCGAATGAGCCATCTTCCCTACGAGTCCTGGACATCGGCTGCGGAAATGGCTCTCAGCTCTCCTTGCCGCTCGCGCGTGACGGATATCAATTAACCGGGTTAGATACTGACGCCTCCTCTATAGCACACGCCAAACTGCTGAGCGCCGATATACCGAATGCGCGGTTCCTTTGTACCTCTCTTGAATCGTTGCCCGAAGAAACGTTTGAGCTTGTCATTCTCTCGGAGGTTCTTGAACACGTTTCTGATCCGCAACAGCTATTGAAAGTCGCGGTGGGTCGACTCAAACCGAACGCGGTTTTGATTGTGACGACTCCGAATGGTTATGGCGAGTTTGAGATCGACTCCTGGCTTTTTCGCTCGCTTCGGCTCGAGCGCCTGGTTAACGCTTTAGCGAAGAACAGCGACAAGCCGGTGGGATCGACCGATAACGAGAGCAGCGGCCACATTCAATTTTTTACTCGACGTAGATTGCACAGGATGTTTGACGAATGTGGCTTGAAAGTCTGGCGCGAAAGCGCGTCGGGTTTGTTCGGGGGCCCATTTGCCGGCCATACATTAGCGCGCTCGCGTCGATTCATAGAATGGAACGCAAAAATAACTGACACTCTACCGTTGTCAGTTGCTAGCGGATGGTACTTCGCCTTACGGCGCAACAATGAGGCGGGAGTCACCAAATGAAGGTGCTGCTCCTTGTGCTGAGCGGGGAAGAGAACGCGGCACTTTACACAATCAGTAAGCGTTACCCTGAGGCCGCAATAGAGGTAATTTCACGGGCCGAGGTAGAGAGCGGCAACATGGTTTCGCGGCTGAGGGCACTCAGAAAACATCGCGGAACTGTCATCGCTATTTGGACCGATCGGCTCAAGTGGCAACGCGGGCAAAATTCGCTATTGTTGTTTGGAGCGTTGGCTGGCGCTCGGGAGATTGTTCTCGGTGATTCTGAAGGTTCGCTAAGAACGGAGTCGCGCGCGAGTTTGCTTCTTCAGGCACCCTGGAGAATCGCTGGCGAGTCGATCTTAAGCGCACGCATTCTGATGAATGCGCGTCGAGAGCTGCGATTCCTGGAGAAGCAGATAGAAGATAATGCGAGGGCGACTAAAGAGAGCGTAACCGCTAAGGCTAACGAACGCAGCCCCGCGATCTTTTACTTGCGCGCCACCCCCGGGCCGGGTACGCAGCCTGGAGGTGCATCCAGTCATATTAAAGGTGTAACAGAGGCCCTCATTGAGCTAGGTGCCCGAGTCAAGCTCATCAGTAATGACGCCATCGCAGGGCTGAACGAATCAAAGACACCTTTGCAGATCATTGAACCAATGGCCGCCGGTTTGACTCGTGCCCTATTCGAGATTAACAACAACGTGGCATTTACTCGCGGCGCCGTGCATGTCATAGAGCGCGAGACACCAGACTTTATTTATCAACGCTACGCGCGTTTTGGATGGGCCGGGGTGGTCGCTAGTCTGCGAACTGGCCGGCCATTGTTTCTTGAATATAACGGTTCGGAAGTTTGGGTGGGACGACATTGGGACCATGTGGGGATGTTGGATCTCCTGGAGCGTTATGAACGTTTGAACCTCGACGCCGCGGCGCGTATTTTTGTCGTCTCTGAGGTGGAGCGACGAAACCTCGAAAGTGCCGGCGTTGATGTAGACAAGATCGTCGTCAACCCCAATGGCGTTGATACTGACACGTTTCGTCCGGGCGTTGGCGGTGACCGCATGCGCGAGCAACTTGGCATTGCTGATGCAGAAACACTGGTTGGCTTTGTCGGATCGTTTGGTCCATGGCACGGTGTGCTGACATTGGTCGAAGCAATCAAGGAGATCCAGGCGACTTCGCCCGTTCGTTTCCTGATGGTCGGCAGCGGTAGCTTGTTATCGCAAGTCAAACAACTGCTGGCCAAGCAGGAGCAGTCGGGCCGCGTAATCTTTACCGGTGCGGTCGGTCACGCTGAAGTGCCCGCATTCCTGGACGCTTGCGATGTGCTGGCATCACCGCACGTTCCCCTGGCTGACGACACCGAGTTCTTCGGTTCACCGACGAAGATTTTCGAATATATGGCTATGGGGAAGGGGATTGTAGCAAGTCGCCTGGGCCAGATCGGCGAAGTGTTGAATGATGGCGAATCGGCGTTATTGGTGGAGCCGGGCAATGCGAGACAGCTGAGAGAAGCAATTGTTCGTCTTGCCGAGGCGCCTCAGCTGCGCAGGCGTTTAGGCGAGAGTGCTCGCAGACATGCATTAGAACGTCACACCTGGAAGCGCAACGCCCAGAAGGTTCTGGACGCATATAACAGTTGGCTGGAAGAAACCAGACGGTAATGGCAAGCGTCGAAACACAAAACAAGGCTTTACTTCAGGAAGAGAAACAGCGCGCGCGCGAGCAATGGTCTCAGGATCCCTGCGGCGCAGAGTATGGCAAGGATCTGGAGTTTGGTTCGCGTGAATTTTTCGATTCGGTTGAACGACAGCGTTATCAGGACTATGCGCCGTGGATGCCGCGCGTCATGGGCTTTGATCAATTTGCCGGCAAGAGGCTGCTTGAAGTGGGTTGCGGCATGGGCACTGACCTGCTGCAGTTTGCTCGCGGCGGCGCAATTTGCACTGGAGTCGACCTGACGCCCCGCTCCATCGAAATCTCCCGGCGACACTTCGAAGTTTACGGCCTGCCGGGTAATTTCCTGCTCACGGATGGCGAACGGTTGCCGTTTCCTGACAACAGTTTTGATGTGGTCTACTCAAACGGAGTCCTGCATCACACGCCTGACACCGCAGGCGCAGTGAGTGAAGTTCATCGCGTACTCAAACCCGGCGGCATCGCGAAGGTCATGCTGTATTACCGGCACTCGCTTAACTACTGGGGCGAGATGATCCTGCATCGCGGCCTACTTCGAGGTGAACTGCTTCGCGGCAGATCTCCCGAGGAGATCATGAGCCGTTGGGTTGAATACTCCGAACAGGAAGGCCGTCCCTTAGTGAAGGTTTATAGCCGACCGCAGGCCCGTAAGTTGTTCACAGGTTTTAAGACGGTGGGCTTTGAAATCGATCAGATGACGCGAGCGGAGTTTTACCGATTGAGTCCAATCTTGCCTGAGAAAATTTTTCGTTTTTTAAGAAAGCACTTCGGTTGGAACTTGATAATTACCGCGAGGAAGTAGTGCAGGCTTTCCTGCCTGTGTGAGATCTGCTCGTAGCTGCAGATTCAAGAGGGGCTCTCGAGTTGGTAGCACATTACAGAACCGAGCGCGGTAGCGCCGGATGCTTGAAGGAATTGGGATATTTTCGAAGACGTTTTCATATACCTGTTTGTCTTTGGTTCGCAACCCAGGCTCTTGAAGAACTATTTGAGTAGCCGATGGCATCCCGCGCTACCGCGCTGGGTTCCGTAATAGCTGACCGCTCGACGGGTGTCAGGCAAAAATGCCTATCCTAAGCAGACCCGACCAGCGCACGTTGAGACGTCGTTTGATTGCGCTGTTGTTCATTTTGGCCCTGGCGTTTGCCGTGCGCGGACTTACCATGCGGTTTATCAGGGACAATCTGGCTGAGCCCGGCTGGTTCCAATCAGGATCTTACGCAGTCTTTGATCGACAAGCCCAGCACATACTCGATGGCAAGGCTTCCATATTCTGGATTGATGATCCGGCAAAGACCGAAGCGGCTGTCTATCCGCCCGGCTATCCGATCTGGTTGTCCATCATTTACAGAATCAGCGGCGAACGTTCAGCAGCAGCAATCCAAAGAGTCCAGTGGATACTCGACTCTTTGTCGGTGTTGCTAATCGTCGCTATAGGCGTGGCGGCTTACAACTGGGCGGTCGGACTCACGGCGGGATTCCTCGCGGCCCTGTCGCCGCTCCTTGCTCTTTCGGGCGCAACTCCGTTAGCCGACGCGCCAACGAGTTGGATTGTGTTAATTGGCGTCTGGATGTTGCTTCGCGCTTTCACCGAACAAAAGGTTGGTTGGGCACTGGGAGCAGGGATTGCAGTTGGTGCATCGTGTTGGTTGCGTCCTAACGGCCTGTTGCTGGTTGTGTTTTGGGTCGCTGCGCTCCTGCTCCTGTTCAACTTTAACTGGCGACGAAGGTTGCTATTCAGTGGTGCAGTCGTGTTAGGTGTGACAGTACTGGTAGCGCCTCTGCTGATTCGGAATGCGATCGCTTTCCGCGCTTTTGTTCCAACGGGGTTAGGAACCGGAGCAAATCTTTGGGAAGGTCTTGGGGAAACGGACCGGGCGGCAGAGTTTGGTGCAGTATTTGGCGACCAGGTTTTGTTGGAACAGGAGCGAAAGGAGCTGGGCGTGCCGGCTGACGCGCCATTCGGTCTCTACTACCCTGATGGCGTTCGGCGAGATCGCGAGCGTACGCGTAAAGCTCTCGCGGTGATCGCTCGCCACCCGGTGTGGTACGCGGGCGTGATGGGCCGGCGGATGTTCGGCATGTTGAAGTACGCAGGCGATCCGCCGCCGTATATGGGCAGCGCTGGAATTAATGTCACCGGCAAAAAAACTTTACCTGCGCATATGTGGAGCGGCCCGGTGGCCTTCCTGGTAAATGTTCTGGGAATGACTCAAAGCGTTTTGCGCTGGATGTTGATGCCCTTGATCGCCGTTGGTTTGTTTCTGGCCTTTCGTCGCGAGCCAAAGATCACCGGGCTACTGTTAGCCACGGTCTTGTACTACCTTGTGGTCTCGTCTTTCCTTCATGCTGAGATACGTTACGGGTTACCCATGCACGCGCTGTTACCTATATGGGCGGCGGTGACGTTGGTGTCGTTGGCGATGCTTCGTAAGTCTGTAGGGGCGTCCCTCCGTGGGCGCCCCTGACGAGCTGCAGAGCCTCTAGCGGAATGGGGTGCCCATGGAGAGACACTCCTACAAGGAAACTTTCGAAGATTGAAGCTTCAAGATCTATTTTTAAAGGCAAACGAGAAGTGGCTGCCCTGGATAGTCTTTCCGGGGATACTTCTCATCTATCTTCTTTTTCCTTCGAAAAACTACTATTGGGACGGAATCTTTTTTGCCCGAGTTATTGAAGACGTTCCCGGCGTCACTCCTCCTCTGCTTCATCCCAATCATCTGCTCTACAACGTTGCCGGATATTTTCTCTACCGAACTGCGCGAGCTTTAGGACTCAATTGGCGGGCGGTTGAGGTGCTGCAGTTTGCAAACAACGTGGTCAGTGTATTCGCGGCGTTTCTACTGCTCAGGATTCTGAAACGTTGTCTACAATCAACCTACATCGCGTGGTCACTGACTTTGTTGTTCGCCTTCTCGGCCACCTGGTGGAAATTTTCCACCGACGCCAACGCCTACATCGTCAGCGTGTTTCTCCTGCTGCTGGCTTTTTATTTCATACTGCCCAATTCGAAACCCAGACCTCTTCTGGTCGCCCTTATCTTTTCGATCTCAGTGTTATTTCATCAACTAGCGGTGTTCTGTTATCCGATCCTCGCGCTGGGGTTGTGGTGGCAAGCGTCGTCCCTTTCAACGATGAAGCGAAATCTCATCGTCTTGCAATTTTGTGTTCTCGCGTTTGCACTTGTCTTCGGCGTTTACGTCTATTGCTTTTATGTTATTTCCGGAAACTTCGATCCGTCGCGTTTCGCGCGCTGGGTGACGTCTTACTCGCCCGACGCCAGCTTCAGCTTCGACGCCTTAAGTAATCTTGGCTACACGTTACGCGGACACTCGCGTCTTTTCTTCAACGGGCGATTTTCGCTACTTAAAGGGTTGCTGACGCCGACGATCATCAGCCTAATCGGCTTGTTGTCGGTGCTTTGGTTGGTTTGGATGTTTCTGATAATTCGTGGGCTGAAAAGCGTCAAATGGCGCCGACTCAGGGTTCCCGGTAGCCGTTCGGCAAAGCTCGCCCTGCTTTGGATTGTCGTCTACATCGCCTTTCTCTTTTTCTGGTTGCCTCAGAATACTTTCTATCGGCTGTTTTACCTTCCGCCAATCATCCTCTTCGTGGGAGAGGCATTAGCGGCTTGGGGCGTTGACGATTTAACGAAACGATCCTACCGGCTCGCGCTTTTCGTTGTCATGATGGCCCTCGCGAACTTTCTGTTTTTTATCTATCCATACTCACATGCGGACAAATATCCGCCGCTGGCGGCCGCGCTTGAAATGAACAGAACCTGGCAGCCGGGCACAGTTGTTTTTTATGCAAGCGACAACTCGGACAACAGCCTCTTCCAATACTTCAATCGTGAAACAGAGTGGAGCCCGCTACCGGAAGTTGGTGGGCTTCCTGCTGAACTGAGAAGTAACTACGAGAGCGGCAAGGAAGTCTGGATCGAAGCGACCGCGATCGATCAGTTGCAGAAAACTCCGGCAGGTGTCGAATGGTTTGCCAGGCACGCACAAACCAATACCTTGCATGAGCGTCGCGATCGTGGATACAACATCCGTTTCATTAAAGTCGTGCCATGAGACTCAGTAGCGGGTGAAATAGTTAGAGGTGGGATGTGACGGGCGACGTGAGTTGGTTAGAGGTCGGGAAGGGTGGTTTACCCCCGCTCTGCGATTGCGAAGACATTTACACGGGAACAAGATCCTCTTCCCAATTTCTAACTCTACGGAGGATCAGTATCTTCCCATCATCAGGTGTTTAGGTTTTACTTGAGAGTCAAAACCCAAAAACCAATGACGCCAAAGCAGATCGCCTTCGCCAGCGTGCTGATATTTCTCGTCGCATTTGGTGTTCGTTTGCTCTCCTGGCATGACACACGATTTGAAGTCGGCAAGGTTCAGAGCGTGGTGGTCAGTGACTATCAGCGGACCGGACGTTCTGATTAGGGAAGGAGGCTTAACGGGTTTCTTTAGTACGTCAGGACCGCTCGCCGACCCGAACCTGCTGGGCCATCCACCCGGTTATCCGTTCTTGCTGGCGATTCTCAACGCCGCCTTCGGCGATGCAAACAAAGTCATACAGATTTTTCAGATTACCTGCGATGCCTTCGCGGCGGTAGTCATCTTCCTAATCGCGATCGAGTTGTTCCCACTCGGCGTCGGTATTATCGCCGGATTCCTTGTGGCATTCGCTCCCCAGTTATCCTGGAACTCCGTTTTGCTATTGCCGGATACGTTGGCAGTCTTGCCCATATTGTTGGCGGTTTACTTCCTCACCCGGGCGGTAAAAAACCCGAAGCTGATGACGCTAATGCTGGCGGGCGTGTTTGTAGGCTTGTCGTGCTGGTTGCGTGCGAATGCTTTGCTCATGGCGCCGTTTCTTGCGCTCGTCGTCCTGTTTCTTTTTCCGCGTGAGAGGCGACTTCGTTATGCAGGTGCCTTCCTGCTCGGAGCTGTCTTCGTAATCGCTCCGCTCACGATGCGAAACTGGATCGTGTTCCATCATTTCATTCCGGTCTCACTCGGCGCGGGGCAAACGATGCTTGAAGGAATCTCTGACTACGATCCTGCGCGCAGGTTTGGTATTCCCGACACCGACATGGGAATCATGAAAATGGAAGCCGAACAATATAACCGGCCAGACTATTATTCGACGTTGTTTGATCCTGATGGAATTAAACGCGAACGCATGCGCCTGGCGCAGGGCTTCCGCGTCATCCGCGATAACCCGGTGTGGTTTGCAAGCGTGATGGTCCGTAGGGCCGGGTCAATGCTGCGACTCGAACGAGCTCGAGTTGTTTCGTATGGCCCGGCAGTAACGCATGATCTTTATGTCGACCACACTAAACGCGTTTGGATTAGCAAACAGACAGAATTGCCTACGCAGGTTGTTGAGAATTCCGCGAGTGCGCAACCACGCATTACAACTGACCCGGCCGCTAACTCAGGCGGTACTGATAAAGGTGAGTCGCCCGCTGCCATCGACGGAGCTGACAAAGCCGCAACGTTGCAGATCTTTTCCGACAACGCGAACGGTGTTCAACTCACGACTACGCCGGTGATGATCAAGCCACGTCACGACTACCTCTTTCGTTTTCCTGTGGTAGTTGAAGAGGGGCGGATGACCATTCATGTCGTAGGAACGCAAACGGGAAAAGCCTACGCTTCGGCGGTGATTGAAAAGGCCGAGGTGAAGGAAGGGGACGATCAGCCGCGAAAGTTTGTTGAGCTGCTGTTTGTCAGCGCTAGTGAAGAGCAGATGAGTGTGGTAGGGCGAAACGCGGCGCCACCTTCAGGGCGTTCGCGCGTGGACGTGGGCCCAATAGAGTTGTTCGAACTGGGACCGTCATCTTTTCTCTGGACGCGTTATCCAAGGTTTTTAGTCGGCAGTATTCAAAGGCTTTTTATCACCGCAGTCATGCTACCACTGGCACTATTTGGCGCCGGCATTCTGGTTTGGCGACGAGCATGGCCCAGCCTGGTTCTCTTGTTAGGCGTGCCGGCGTATTACTTCTGCTTTCAATCAATGCTGCATACTGAGTATCGCTACGTGCTCGCTGTACACTATTTTCTTTTTGTGGTGATCGCGGTGGCAATGTTCGAGACTGGGTTGGCCCTGCTCAAGTTATTTGAAAGTCGCGAGCGATCGAAGATCCATTCCGCGACTGCGGAAGGGCGATAGATGACTCTGACTGCTGTGGTTCAGCGCCAAAGGCGCGAAATGCAATAGCCCAGGGCAACGCCCTAGGCGAGTCAGATTATTGTACCAAGCGCTGAAGGCGCGAACTGGAAAAGAACTTCCGGGGACATCAATTTCGCGCCTTCAGCGCTATGAAGCAATTTAATTATTTTTACCTGGGCCGCTGGCCCAGGCTATTGCATTTCGCGCCTTTGGCCCTGAGGAGTGCATGCTCAGTAACAAATCGATCATCTGTTTCGGTGGTGAAGATTGGTGGTATCACCATCCACACTCAAAAGCGCACCTGATGCGCAAGTTTGCGCGCGCCGGAAACAAGGTCATCTTCGTGAACTCCATCTCAATGGGCCTTCCGTCTCTGGGCCACAAAGATCTTCTGCCGAGAATAAAACGCAAACTCGGAAGTTATTCAAAGCTGGCACAAGAGACCGAAGACGGTATCACGGTAGTTTCTCCTGCGAGTCTTCCGTTTTTTGGAAGCGCAACATCGCGAGGCGTAAATCGTCGTTTAATTGGCGCCCAAATCAGAAAGCTGGCTGAATCTCGCGGCCTTGCAAAACCAATTCTCTGGATTGCAATACCGACTGCCGCGGAGATGGCGGGCGCGTTTGACGAGTCGGCTGTTGTATATCACGTTTCGGACAAGTACGATGCGAACACGATGGACCATGCCACCGATCCGGCGTTAATAGGCAAACTCCATAATCACGCAATCGATGCCGCCGACATCATCTTTTACTCAGGACGCAAACTTCTTGAGGAAGCGAGTCGCGGACGGGAACGCTCCCACTTGCTCGAGCAAGCCGTAGACTTCCAACATTGGGCCAGAGCGGGCTCAGGCGAGTTGACTGTGGCGCCGGAGATCGCGCGCATACCTGGTCCTCGTCTTGGTTACTTCGGTGCGATAGAACCCTGGTTGGTTGATCAGGAACTTATCAAGCGGGCGGCTCGGGAGCGTCCATCCTGGCAGTGGATTTTCATCGGCAACAAGTCCCGCGGGGTGGAGATTGAATCCTTGCCGAATACGCATTTCTTTCCGCCCGTTTCCTATGACGATCTGCCGCGTTATGCCGCCGGTTTTGATGTCTGCGTGTTGCCGTGGGACACTGACAAGGCGTTCACCAGCTACGGATCCGCGATTAAGGTCAGGGAATATCTGGCAACGGGAAAGCCAGTGGTGATTTCGCCACTGCCCGAGTATGAACCAATGAGTGACGTGCTAAGGATTGCGCGAAGTCAGGACGATTTCTTGAATCTTGTTGACGAAGCCTTACAAGAAAACAGCCCCGCCACGAGTCAGAAACGCCAGGCTGCTGTTAAGGATGGAACCTGGGACGCGCGTGCTGAATGGGTCAGCAGTCTTATCGAGAGTACGTTAGACGAAAAGCGTTAAAGGTTAGTTGTCAGTTGTCAGTTGTTCGCGGTCAGCTGTTCGTGGTCAGTTGTTAGTTGTTAGTTGCATCTGAGGCGTAGGAAGATACTGATCACTGGCAACTGACCACTAACAACTAACAACTGACCACGAACAACTGACCGCGAACAACGAACAACTGACCACGAATCAGTCACAGCATGAAGCAGGTCTTACAAAACCGGAAGAGTGGGAAGGTCGCGGTGGGAGAGGTGCCGGTGCCGGTCGTGCAACCGGGCCGCGTGCTGGTTCGCACCGTTGCTTCTCTGATCAGTGCGGGAACCGAACGCGCTTCAGTGGAAAGCGCACGCAAAAGTCTGGTGCAGGAGGCGCGTGAACGACCTGATCTTGTGAAGGCCGTTCTTGATAAGGCGCGCACCGAAGGGCTGCGAAATACGTTCAACGCCGTGCGCGGGAAACTCGCTTCTTCGCAGGCCCTTGGTTACAGCGCCGCGGGCATCGTGATCGCAGCTGGCAAGGACGCGATTGATTTTAAACCCAATGATCGTGTGGCGTGCGCCGGCGTGGGCTTCGCGTCACATGCCGAAGTCTTGTCTGTGCCAACGAACTTGTGCGTTCAGCTTCCGGATGATGTGAACTTTGAAGCGGGTGCATTCGGGACGCTGGGAGCGATTGCTTTGCAGGGAGTCAGACTGGCCGCTCCAACTCTGGGCGAGTCGGTCGTAGTGATCGGCCTCGGCTTGGTGGGCCAATTGACAGTTCAACTGCTAAAGGCGAACGGCTGCCGTGTGTTTGGTCTAGACCTCGACCTGTCACGAGTAAACCTCGCGCTACAACTCGGGGCAGATGCCGCCGTCGTCTCAAACGAAGAAACAAAACAGTCGGTTTTGGCTTGGACAAAGGGACGCGGCGCCGACGCGGTGCTAATTACGGCAGCCACCGATTCAAACGCGCCCGTCGAGTTGGCCGGAGAAATCTCGCGCATGAAGGGACGCGTGGTGATCGTTGGCATGACTGGATTGACCGTGCCGCGCTCGTCATATTTTTCGCGCGAATTGTCCTTGCAGATTTCCATGTCCTATGGACCGGGTCGTTACGATCCCGCTTATGAAGAGCGCGGGCATGATTATCCGTTTGGTTACGTGCGTTGGACAGAAAAGCGCAACATTGAGGCCTTTCTCGAGTTGGTGAACGAGAAACGCATCGATGTCGAGTCACTGACTACGCATCGTTTCGAAATTGACGATGCGGAGCGCGCTTATGAGCTTCTCACAGGCGATTCAGATGAGCCCTATCTGGGCGTATTGCTTCGTTATGATCCGGATCGAGAGCTCAAGCGAGATGTTCAACTTGCCGAACAGCGGAGACCGCTTGCGAGGTCGGAACAGTCAGTGCGCGTCGGTGTAATCGGTGCGGGTGGTTACGTGACTGCGATGTTGCTGCCGCAGTTCAAGAGCGCAGGCGCAGACCTCGTTTCCGTGGCCACTGCTTCCGGTCTTACGGCACTCGACGCCGGAAAGAAGTTTGGGTTTCAAAAAGCAGTGTCAGACGCGAGCGAGGTCATCGGTGACGACAACGTGAATCTGGTTGTGATCGGAACCCGTCATGACTCTCACGCAAAACTCGCAATCGAAGCGCTCGCACGCGACAAGCATGTTTTTGTTGAAAAGCCTTTGGCCCTAAATGATGAAGAACTCAATGAGGTGCTCGATGCCGCGAGACGTTCGCGTGGACAGTTGATGGTTGGTTTCAATCGCAGGTTTTCGCCCCTGGCGCGGACTGCGAAAGAGTTTTTCGCCGGGCGGCAAACACCCCTTTCGATTTTGTATCGAGTCAACGCCGGCCGTCTCCCTGCGGAACATTGGCTTCAGGATCCAATCCAGGGCGGTGGCAGGATCGTGGGGGAGGTCTGCCACTTTATCGACCTGATGCAGTATTGGACTGCATCGCCGCCAGTTTCGGTTTTTGCGGAATCGATCGGCGCCAGACAGGACAACGTTATTAACCATGATTCAGTCTTTATCACTTTGCGCTTTGCCGACGGCTCAAACGGCTGCGTGGCATATCTCGCGGAAGGTGATAAGACGCTCGCAAAAGAACGAATGGAAATCTTTGGGGAAGGAAAGTCGTTTGTGATCGACGACTTTCGGCATGCAACCGGTTTCCGGAACGGGCGCGAGGAGAAAGTAGCACTGCGCACGCAGGATAAAGGACAAGCTGATCAGGTGAAGGCTGTTAGTGAAGTTGTTATGAAAGGTGGTCCCGCCCCCATCACCCTCGATGAATTGTCATCAACTACCCGGGCTACCTTCCGCGCTCTAGATTCCTTGCGCCTCGGGCAGCCGATCAACGTCATAAGTGATGAGTTCTGACTTACCCGTTTAGAGTGCGGACTTGTCCGTTTGCCGGGCACAAGTGCCCCCTCTAAACGAAGCCGAAACAATAGAACTCAGCACTCATCACTCAGTACTCATCACTTCGAATTTATGTGTGGCATCGCCGGAATAATCAGCCAGGACCCCGAACGTTACATCAGCGCGATGCTTTCTTCGATCGAACATCGCGGCCGCGACGACGAAGGAATTTGGACATCTGACGTCATCGACGACAACGGTACGAAAATTTGCCTGGGCCATCGCCGCCTCGCCATCATCGATACCAGCAGCGCCGGCCATCAGCCGATGCTCTCCGACGACGGTCGCTATGTCATGACCTTCGGCGGCGAGATCTATAATTATCGGGAACTTCGCGAAGAACTTACAGGCAAGGGCCACGTCTTTAAAACCCATACTGACACCGAAGTTCTGCTCAGCGCGTTTGCGGAATGGGGCAAGGATTGTCTTCCTCGTCTCAATGGGATGTTTCACTTTGGGATCTGGGACAACGTTGAACGTACCTTAACTCTTGCTCGTGATCACGTTGGGATCAAGCCGCTCTACTACGCTCAGGTGCCCGAGCAGGGAGGGAACCCGGGCGCTTTCATTTTCGCGTCGGAAGTGAAAGCGATTCTGGCGACCGGCTTAGTTCCTCGCCAGCTCGATAACGAAGCTCTGCATCAGTTTCTCACCTTTCTTTGGGCTCCCGATCCCAACACATTGTTCAAAGGAATCAAGACACTTCCCCCGGCGCATGTTCTGACGATTCAAAACGACCACATCGCTATCAATGAATGGTGGGACGTCTCGTTTAGCGACATCGAAGAGGGGCGCAGCGAAGCGTGGTGGCAAGAACGTGTACTCGAGACGTTGGATAACGTGGTGCGCATGGAGATGGTCGCAGATGTTCCGCTGGGATCGTTTCTCTCTGGCGGTATCGACTCATCGGCAATCGCGGCGATGATGAAGAACCATAGCAACGGCCGCAGAGTCAGTACGTACACAGTTGGCATCGAGAGCGAAGACCTGCGTTACGACATTATTCCCGACGATGTTGAGTGGGCGCGACGTGTCAATACGCAGCTCGACACTGACTACCATGAAATCATGTTGAAGCCTTCGGTGACTGAGTTGCTGCCCAAGCTGGTTTATCACATGGACGAACCAGCTATTGACATGGCGATCCCCAGTTACCTGGTTTCGCAGGCCGCGCGCGAAAAGTTGCGCGTGATGTTATCGGGCATGGGTGGTGACGAAGTGTTTGCCGGTTATCCACGCCAACTGGCGATGAAGATTGCCGGCGCATTCGATCCGGTGCCGACGATGTTGCGACGTCCATTGATGGAGATGTTGGGGCGGACATTGCCGGGTGGCATGCCCGGAAGGCTGACTGGCCCATTGCGAAATGCGAAGAAGTTTGCGCGCAGCGCGGCCCTCGACTTTGAAAACCGATATCTCGGATTTGGAACTTACTTTACCGACGAAGCAAAACAGAAACTGTATTCGGATGGAATGCTCGAAGCGACACGCGGAATCGACGCCTACTCGCAGCACCGGCGTTACTTCGCGCGCGTCGAAAGCGCCGCACCGTTGAATCGTTTGCTTTACGTCGACCTGAAGACATTTCTGCCGTGCCTGAATCTGATAACTACGGACAAGACCTCGATGGCCGCCAACCTCGAGGTCAGAGTGCCTTTCCTAAACCGCCAGATGATTGAGTTTGCCGCCCGTATGCCGGCGGATCTGAAACTGCGCGGCTTCAAACGGAAGTACATTCTCAAGCGGGCGATGGAAAAGTCGCTGCCTGCAGACGTGATTTGGCGAAAGAAAGCAGGATTCGGCGCGCCCATCAGATCATGGTTGCGCGGTCCACTTCGTCCGATGATTGACGACCTTCTTTCGTCTGAGACTATCGAGCGGCGCGGTTTATTTCGACCAGCAGAAGTGAAGAAAATCATTGATGCTAATTCTTCGGGCCGTGAAGATTACAACCTGCAGGTTTTCCAACTATTGAATCTGGAGATCTGGCAACGGCAGTTTATGGATGAGTAAGGCCTGAGATGAATTCGTGGGCTAAGCAGGTTTGCCTCTATTCTTTAAGTTGGTACTAAATCGCCCGGATCATAGTACTGATGCAGTTTTGAATCAGGACCCAATTACAGAACCCAGCGCGGTAGCGCGGGATCCTTAAAGCTATCAGGCATTAAAAGACTCAATTGCTTGGGTGTTGAGTGTTGAGTAGCTTTAAGCATCCCGCGCTACCGCGCTGGGTTCCGTAATAGCCAAACTGCATCACTTACCCGGATGATGTAGTAATTGACACTTGTTTGAGGCGATCTTATTCTGATCGGGCTGACGTCGTCAGCTGGTCCCTCCCAACGAGTATCCGCCTCCACGAATTTTTCTCGATGACAACACAGGAAGAACCTTCAATACCAGAGTCAACTAACGTCGCGCCGCCCTCCGAGAGCCAGGAGCGCAAGCGTGTATTGCTGGCTGAAGACGACCGTGCTTTGAGGCGGTTTCTTGAAGTCGTTCTCGAGCGTGCCGGCTACAAAGTTATTGCCGCGTCGGACGGCCTGGAAGCTATGAAGCTGGCGCTGTCGACTCCAATTGACATTGTTGTAACTGACGCGATGATGCCGAATCTGAGCGGTTATGAATTTTGCCGGTTCCTCAGGAACAGCCAGACGCTTGCTCATCTTCCCGTCATCTTACTAAGTGCGTTAGAGCAAAAAGAAAATAGTCCGAACATTGAAAAGGTAGACGCGTTTCTCGCGAAACCTGTCTCGGGCGAAAGTTTGATCGCTTGTATTGAGGAGTTGCTGAATCGGAAGGGGTAACCAGTAACCGTTGTAGTGCTCTCAGGTTGGGAAGGAGGGATTGCCCCCGCTCTTCCGCGCGCAGCTCGAATCATCTAAAAATTTGAAGCGGTTACCGTGGGAGTGCGAAACTCTCAGGCATTGAGGTGATGGAGGAAGAGCGGGGGCAAGCCCTCCTTCCCAACCTGGGAGCATTACCAGGGTTCTTTTGATTCGTTGCTCCAGAGACTTTTAACGGCTCAGCGAGCGGTTGAGGCGCTGTTAACTTCAACCAAAGCGTCGATGTTGGTGTAGGACAACCCCTGCGCGGCGGCTACTGCTTCATACGTGCAGTGACCGGCATAAGTGTTAACGCCTTCCTTCAATCCCGGATCGCTTCGAATTGCTTCAAAGAACCCCTGGTTGGCGAGTTTGAGTGCGTAGGGAAGTGTGGCATTGGTGAGCGCGAAAGTGGATGTTCGTGGAACTGCTCCGGGCATATTCGCGACGCAGTAATGCAGCACGCCTTCAACGTAGTAAGTTGGGTTTGAATGTGTCGTTGGACGCGTCGTCTCGATGCAGCCGCCCTGGTCCACCGCGACGTCGACGATCACAGCGCCGTTAGGCACGTCCTTTAGCATGTTTTTCGTCACCAGCCTCGGCGCAGCCGCGCCGGGGACCAATACTGCGCCCACGATTAGATCTGCGGTGGAGATCGCGTCGTGAATCATGTAAGCGCTTGAAGCCAGAGTAGAGACCTTGGTCAGGAAGATATCGTCGAGCTCGCGCAGCCGGTCGAGATTGTTGTCGATGATGGTCACGGCCGCACCCATGCCCACTGCAATTTTCGCAGCATTAGTTCCCACCACACCGCCACCGATGATGACTACCTTCGCCGCAGGCACGCCCGGAACGCCGCCAAGCAAAATACCTCGCCCGCCGGCCATCTTCTCGAGGTAGTGAGCGCCCACCTGGATTGCCATACGTCCCGCCACCTCCGACATAGGCGTCAGTAATGGCAGGCTCCCGCGTCGATCGGTAATGGTCTCATATGCGATCCCGGTCACCTTGCGATTGATCAGCTCCTGGGTGAGTTTGACGTCCGGCGCGAGGTGAAGATAAGTGAACAGCAGTTGGCCCTCGCGCATGCGCACATACTCGGGCTCGATCGGCTCCTTGACCTTAACGATCATCTGAGCCTTGGCCCAAACGTCGTCGGCTGAATCAATGATCTCAGCGCCCGCCTTGTCGTAGAGCCCATCTTCAAACCCGGACCCGCCACCGGCGCTCTTCTCGACAATAACCTGATGTCCCGCGTCAGTCAGCGCGCGCACACCGGCAGGCGTTAAGCCCACTCTATACTCGTTATCTTTTATCTCTTTCGGCAGCCCAACGATCACGGTACCCCTCCAGATGTTAGATGATAGATGTCAGATGTCAGAAGTGATTGAACGCATCAACCCATTGAGAAGGCGGCCAACTTCGTCCAGCTTCGCTCTAATAGACGTGTGCTGATCTGTGTTTAGATAGCCAACGCGAAGCCAATTCCAAGTGCGTATCAAGCTCTAAGAGCGAGCCTCGTGCGTTTCCCAAAAACTGGTGGAATTCTCGTCCAAGACGCCGACCCTGGCCTTCAGCCATATTACCGGGCACAGAAGTGGCCGCTCTACGTATCTGGGACGTCAAACCATAGATTTCATCTCGCGGAAAGTCTTGGTCAGACCATACACGTCAGTAACCAGAACCATAGCTTTTTGCCAGACGATTAGATCGACCTGATAGAGGTGTTTGGGCTATTAGCTGACATCTAACATCTAGCATCCAACATCTATCCTATGCCTTCCACGGTATCAATCTGAGCGCGTTGAAGCTTTCCACTGTAGTCAACGTAAACAGATTTCCATTCGGTGAAGATATCCAGCACTTGCGTGCCGGCTTCCCGATGGCCGTTGCCGGTCCCCTTCGTTCCGCCGAACGGCAGGTGAACTTCCGCTCCGATGGTTGAGGCATTCACGTAGAAGATGCCCGTATACATGTCGTTCATTGCGCGGAAGGCGCGGTTAACGTCTCGTGTGTAAATTGCTGCTGAAAGCCCGTAACGAACGCCGTTGGCTATCTCCACAGCTTCTTCGAGTGACGTTGTCGGAATTACCGAAGTGACAGGTCCAAAGATTTCTTCCTGCGCGATGCGCATGTCGGGAGCAACGTCCGTGAAAACGGTAGGCTCGATGTAGTAACCTCGAGCGTATTCGCCTTTGGTCAGGTGTTTCCCGCCGCAAGCCAGAGTTGCGCCGTCTTCGTGTTGGCCAATCTCGATGTAACCCATGATCTTAGTGACCGCTTCGGCATTGATTACCGGTCCCACATCTGTCTTCGAGTCGGCTCCGTTACCCACACGCATTGCCTGCGCCCGTTCGACCAGTTTCTTTGAAAACTGTTTATATACTTTCTTATGGACCACCAGCCGAGATGAAGCCGTGCAACGCTGTCCGGAAGTGCCAAACGCTCCCCAGACTGCGCCTTCTACTGCCAGATCTACGTCGGCGTCGTCCATCACGATAATTACATTCTTGCCACCCATCTCGAGCGAGCAAATAGCATTTCGTTCGGCGCAGGCTGTGGATACGATGCGTCCTGTCTCTGTCGACCCGGTGAACGAAATCAAACGCAAAGCCGGATGGTTGGTAATCGCGGCCCCGACATCCTCGCCGTAACCCGACACCATGTTTACAACTCCTGGAGGTATGCCGGCTTCTTCACATGCCTTAACGAGATTGTAAGTAGACAGCGGCGTGTCTTCGGCGGGTTTAATCACCACCGTGTTGCCGCAGACGAGAGCTGGAATCAGCTTCCACGATGGGATGGCCATCGGGAAGTTCCATGGCGTAATCAGTCCGCAAAGACCCACGGGCTGTCTGACGCACATCGCAAACTTGTCCGGCATCTCGGCCGGAGTTGTAAACCCATGAAGTCGCCGGCCTTCACCGGCAGTGTAGTAGGTGCAGTCGATCGCTTCCTGCACGTCGCCGCCAGCTTCAGTGAGGACCTTACCCATTTCGCGGGTCATGTCGCCGGAAAATTTGTCCTTGTTGCGAATCAGGATCTCGCCAAGTCGGAAAAGGATCTCAGCACGTCGCGGCGCGGGAGTGCTGCGCCAGCCGTCAAAGGCTTCCTGTGCCGCATTCACTGCGCGATTTACATCTGCCTTGGTGGAAAGCGGAAAGCGGCCAATGATGTCCTGGGTATCGGCCGGGTTGATGTTGTCAAACACCGCTCCCGACTCACTCTGGACCCATTTGCCGCCGATGTAGTTGTCGTAGGTTTTTACCGAAGTGCGTGACGATGGTTTTGATTGCTGTTTCGAACTCTTCTTTGCAAGCGCTTTTTTTGCCTGGGCCATGCGGGTATCTGGGGTCGGGTGACGGGTGTCGGCCGGAAAAGAATCCGGCACATGACATCCGACACCCGAGACCTGCCTTTATTGATATGTGAATTGAACGATTCTGGTCGTAATACGATTGCTGTCTGCCGAGTAACGGGAGACATGAAGCACGATGGGATCGCCGGGTTTCAAACTCCCTAAGACTCGTTGGAAATCCGCGAGCGCGATCACCGGGGCGCGATTGATGCGCGTAATCACGTCACCTGCTGACAGGGCCTGCTGTCCACCTAACACACGAACTTCCGCGGCGAGTCCGTTTGGATCAATGTCCTTGACGTAAAGACCGCGAACTCCCTGCAACCGTTTCTCCGAAACCAACTGGGTCGTTAACTCAGTCAACGTGATTCCCAGTTGCAACCCGTTTCCTTTTGGATCCGGATCCTTTGTTTTGGGTGGAACCGGCGGATTACTCAGCTCGCCCAGCACCTGTCGCGGCGGACGTTCACCGAGCGCGACGTTGGCAGTATGCTTCTCAAGCTTGCCATCGCGATCTCGTAGGAACGTAAACACGGCCGACTCACCCACAGGTGTGGAGGCGACTTTCTGAATCAAGTCCTGGGCGTTGAGTACTGGCTTGCCGTTAAACTCAGTGATGATGTCGTTGGACTGCATTCCAGCTTTGGCAGCGGGCGTTGGCTGGCCGTCCTTTGTTTCCGACACGTCCATGATGATCGCGCCTTTTGCTTCGGGTAGACCATAAACGCGCGCAAACTCATCCTTGACGGAATCAAGTGTGACGCCCAGAAAACCTCTGCGAACTTTTCCCTGCGAAACAATTTGTTGATAGACGAAGTTTGCTTCGCCGGCGGGGAGGGCAAAGCCGATGCCGTTGTAGTCTCCGGTGGAAGTTGCAATTTGAGAGTTGACGCCAATTACCTCGCCGCGCATGTTCACCAGAGGGCCACCGCTATTGCCGCGATTGATGGCAGCGTCAGTCTGAAGAAAGCGCTGGAAATTTGAGAAGTAAGGCGTCTCCCTTTCCTTCTTGGAAATGATTCCCGCGGTTACGGTTTGGTCCAGGCCAAACGGAGAACCAATTGCCAGGACCCAATCGCCCACCTGGGCCACATTTGAATCGCCCAGCGTCACGGTTGGAAGGTCACGAGGTACATCGATTTTTACCACCGCGAGGTCGGTCTCTTCATCAATGCCGATGACACGCCCGCGGAACCTTTCACCGGATTGCAAGCCGACGATGATGCGCGACGATCCTTCAACCACGTGTTCATTGGTGAGAATGTAGCCTTTTGGACTGACGATGAAGCCGCTGCCGACGCTGCGAGTTGGACGCCGCGCCTGTCGCCGAAACATGTCGAGCAGGGGATTGTTGGGAGCAACTTCGTCGCCCTTGTCCTCCTCGTCCTTTTGCACGATTTCCGCGGCCGCGGACATTGTTTCGATGTTTACCACAGCAGGTTCGACACGTCTCGCGATCTCGGCAAAGGAGGCGGAAAGAGCTTCGGGCGCGCGCGAAATTGGTGTTTCACCTTGCGCCACGGATGGTCTTCCGGACAGCATTGCGCCTACCCCAATTCCCGCCAGAAGGCAGGCACAAGCGAGGCCTATGATCCAGACGCGCAGCTTCCGCAAAATGGCCCGCTCGTTAACATTTGTTTGGTCGTTGGCAAGCTCGAACATAAATACCACCTTCGGCAAGACTGCAAGTCGAGGCGCCCGAGAAGGTCATTCAAACGTAAGTGAAATTCCGGGGCGCGAATGGGAAGGCCAAAGTATAGCTAATGCGACAGCAAGGGGCAAAGAATCAGTAGGCAGACGGCAGGAGGAAGGGGGCAGGCGGCAGGCGGCAGGCGGCAGGTGCAGGCGGCAGGATGTAGGAAATAGGGGGCGGAAGAATACGACGATAAGACGATTTTCCATTTGTCATTTCTCAGTTGTCATTTTTCATCGGTTTCTTGAGATGCATCCCGGTGCCAGGTGTGAGGGCCACGCTTCAGGCGTGAGGTCGACGACAATACCGGCGTAAGGTCGACGACAATAGGAGTGAGATAAACGCAAATACAGGAGTTAGGTGAAGACAATGCAGGAGTGAGGTCAACGACAATAAAGGTCGGAACATGTCATTCGATTATCTTGAGACATGACGACTGAGAAATGAGAAATGTAAAATGAGAAATGTAAAATGAGAAATGGAAAATGAGAAATGGAAAATGGAGAATACGGAAAATGACAAATGGAAATAGCTTACCGTCGTATTCTCCTGCCACCGGCCCACCGGCCACCGGCCACCGGCCACCTGCCACCAGCCGCCTGCCGCCTGTCTCCTGAGTCACGGTCGGAGAAAGACCTTCAAGATGCCTTTCTTGCCGGCGCGGCCCATCGCATGGACGCCTTGTGATAGGGCATATTCTTCACTAATTAAACTGTCAATATCGAGGGCTTCTTTCTTGAGAAGATCCAGCGCCGGCTGAAGACGCCCGCAGCGGGAGCCTATGATTGAGATCTCGTCAACTACCAACCGCGCCTGGTTGATCTCTCCCAGGTTAGCGGGTCCCTCAAAGGTTGACTTCAAAACCAGGACACCACGTGGTCGCAGCATATCGAGCGCGCCTGTTACTCCGGAAGGTGAGCCGGAAGCTTCCACCACGACATCAAACTGGCGCTTTCTTTTTGCGCCCGCTGCCGGCGAGGCCGTCTCAACACCGCGCCGTGCGGCAATCTTTAGTTTCTCCGCGTGTTTCCCAATCAACAAGACGCTGGCGCCGGTCAATGCCATCGCCTGAGCGCAGAGTAATCCGAGTTTGCCGTCACCGATGACTGCCACCTGGTCAGTTCGCTTTATTGCGACCCGTTCCATGATTGCGCATGCGGCGGCGAGTGGTTCAGCAAAAACAGCGTGCTCATCCACTACGTTATCGGGCACAGGGAGCAGATTGGTTAAAGGTAAAAGCAAGAACTCAGCATGCGCACCGTCTCTGCCCAATATCCCGAGCACTGTTCGATCGGGGCAGTGACGCGCATCACCACCTTTGCACAATACACAGGAACCGCAACCTGCGTTGATCTCTCCAACCACCCGCTGGCCCACAAGCGATTTGTCTGAGGCTTCCTCGACCAAGCCTACAAACTCGTGGCCGATCGTGCCTTTGAAGCCGGCGTATCCGCGCGCGATTTCAAGATCAGTATTGCAGATCCCGGAAAGCAGTACGCGCACCAATGCCTCCGGCCCGGCATCGGGCACGGCAACATCACGGACCAGCAGTTTCTTTTTCTCAACTTGAAGTGCCAGCATAGAGCAGAATACAAAAGACAGAAGTCAGAAGTCAGAAGTTGGGGCGGGTAGTTCAGAGTTCAAGCTTTAGCTTGTGTCGTAGCGTAAGACGCAACCTGAAGGTTGAACTCTAAACTACCCGCCCCAACTTCTGACTTCTGACCTCTGACTTCGGGCCTCTGCCTTCTGGCCTCAGAAGCTTCTCGTTCGTGCGTAGATGTTTTGGGAGGTAAGTTCGATAGTCTGCTTGCGTCCTGAAACTTTAATCGGCAACCGCCACTCCAACTCCTCATCACCCGATAGTAATGCGTGCAGCCACCAATTGCCGGGATTAATAACAACGGAAGCCTGGCCCTGTTTGTCCAGCTTCGCCGTAACCGGACTGCGTCCCTTCATTTTTTCGCTAAGAAAATCATCGAAGCGTTTTCCCGCGCGTCGTTCAGTAAAATACTCTTCGCGCACAGAGACAATATCGATTGGATAAAGTTCGACCGGAATGTCGAGGATCCCTGCACCACCATCTGGCGACGCCCGCAAGACAATCTGCAAAACAGTTTCACTATTAGCAGCCTGTGGCTCGGTTACCGGTTGGGAGGGCAGTTGAGAATAGATCGCCCAACCGACTGCAACCAGCGCGACGATTAGTGCCGTGCGCAGGATCAACTGGATCAGAGTGCTGATAAAGTTAGACTGCTTCACATCGTTTCATGATTGACTTATCCACCTGCGACATCGAAGGGCACAAGTGCCCCATTTAAACTGTCGGCGGTTCCAGCCGGCATTTTCGTCGCTCACTGTTCGAAATAATACCGAAGGCAGACGGTTTTGTGTATCCTGCGGCGCGAGATATTTGTGCGTTTCACCCGGGTTGAAAGCTTTTGAAATGCGAAGTAAGCTCAACAGGTAATTTTCGACGGACAATTAACTCAACAGACGGGTAACCAGGGATAAGTTTGGAAATAGTCCAGGACAAATTTCACGACGAATGTGGAGTGTTCGGAATTTATGGTCATCCGGACGCATCGCGGCTCACATATCTTGGACTCTACGCGCTTCAGCATCGTGGCCAGGAATCATGCGGAATTGTTTCGTCCAACGAAAACGAGCTGCGTCAGGAACGCGCGATGGGTCACGTTGCCGACGCATTCGATCAGTCGACGCTCGATCGCTTAGCCGGCGCCAGCGCGATCGGCCACGTTCGCTATTCCACCGCCGGCGAAGTTTCAATTCGTGAAGCCCAACCATTTCTCGTAACCTGTCAACACGGCCAAATCGCTGTTTGCCACAACGGCAATCTTCCTTTCGCTCGTGAGGAACGCCGCAAGCTGGAACGTGAAGGCGCCATCTTTTCCGCGACCTCCGACACCGAAGTCATTCTCCATCGCGTGGCACGCTCAAAGGCGTCGTCAGTACGCGAGGCAATCCCCGAAGTTCTGAGAAACACTGAAGGCGCGTTTTCGATGTTGTTCCTGACGCCCAACGAACTGATCGCTGTTCGCGACCCACGCGGCTTTCGGCCCCTGGCGCTTGGGCGAATTGGCGATGCCTGGGTGGTGGCGTCAGAGACCTGCGCTTTTGATCTGATCGACGGCCAGTATGTCCGCGACATTGAACCAGGCGAGATGATCGTGATCGATCGAGATGGCTTGCGATCGTCTCATCCGCTCGAAAAAGCGAAAGCTTCAATGTGTTTGTTTGAGCATGTTTACTTTGCGCGGCCCGACTCGCTGATCTACGGGCGCTCGGTAAATGAATCGCGTCACAAGATGGGCAAGCGATTGGCGCTTGAGCAACCGGCCGATGCGGACCTGGTTGTGCCAGTTCCGGATTCAGGAACCGTGGCCGCAATTGGGTATGCGGCGCAGAGCAATATCAGTTTTCGTTTTGGCTTAGTCCGCAATCACTATGTGGGCCGCACCTTCATTGAGCCGCGCCAGTCGATTCGATCCTTCGGCGTGCGCATCAAACTCAATCCCGTACGGCATTTGATCGCGGGCAGGCGAGTGGTGCTAATTGACGATTCTATTGTGCGCGGTACGACCTCGAAAAAGATCGTGCGCATGGTTCGTGAAGCCGGCGCAAAAGAAATTCATGTACGCATCAGTTGTCCCCCAACAATCAGCCCCTGCTATTACGGAATTGATACCCCCAACAAAGCCGACTTAATCGCCGCGCAAATGTCGGTTGAGGAAATCAGAAAATTCATCGAGGCCGACTCGCTTGGCTACCTTTCGCTTGATGGCATGATGGAAGCAATCGGCATCAGTCCAGACTCGTCTTGCGTGGCCTGCTGGAACGAGAAGTATCCGACGCGTATCACGGGGGACGCCGAGACGATGTGGGAACGCGACCACGAGACTGTGGCAGCCGAGAATTAATCACCTGAATGCCGAAATCGTCGATAAAGGGGTGCGGGTGCGCGGCTGCCATTCTGGTGGTTGTGCTCAGTGCAGCCGGCTATCTGGGATGGAAGTATGCACTGCCTTGGTATAAAGCGAAGCCTCCGCCGGCATCTGGTGGTGAGCTTCGCGTGCATGTGCTTGACGTTGGACCAGTCAACGGCGATTCGATTCTGATTGTTTCGCCGGCGGGCAAGACGGTTTTGATTGATGCGGGCGACGCGGGCAAAGGCAAAGTAATACTCGAGGCGTTGAAGCGTTACAACATCCAGCAGCTCGACTACTTTATCGCCACGCATCCACATCCGGATCACATTGGCAGCGCCGACGAGGTCATCAAAGGCATCAAGGTCTTGAATGTGATAGATAACGGCCAGGGCCCGGACGTGCCGGAGTCCCTCCTTCCTCCGAAGCCCTCAGCTAAACCAACACCCAGGGGTGCTAAACCTGCGCCGAAGCGGACAGACAGATCCGCGGTAGTTACAAAGTTTTACGATGAGTACAAGGAGGCTTTGACGCAGAGCGGCGCGCAATATGAAAAATTTGAAGTTGGTAAGAAATATGATATTGGCGGTGGCGCACGCCTGACGATTTTTGCGCCTACCGAACCTCTCTTCACGCGGGAACAAATGAAGACGGGTGGTAATGTGCCAAACGCCAACTCGATTGTGGTGCGCCTCGACTATGGTGATTTCTCGATGCTCTTGCCGGCCGACGCCGAAGAGCAAACAGAACACCGCCTGCTCACGAAAGAGCCGGATCTCAGGGTGAAGATACTGAAGGTCGCACATCACGGCTCGAAGTATGCGACTTCCCAGGATTTCGTGGACCGCGTGAAACCCGCAGTGGCAATCTTTTCGTGTGGGGCGTGGAATCGCTACGGTCATCCTTCGCAGGTCGTTCTCGATCGCCTCAAGAATGCAAACGTAAAAGTCTTTCGAACGGACTTGCAGGGCGAGATCACGATCACAACTCGTGGCAGAGAAAGCGACTACGTAGTAAAGACCGCCAAAGAGGCGACCAGCGATGTCTGGCTCGGACGCATGGCCCAGAAGGACGACGCGACGCGTTCAGGATTTATTGCCTATGGCGACTTTGGACCACCACCAAAGACGAAGACGGGCAAATAGTGAATCGTAAATCGTAAATCGTAAATAGTTAGTACGGGTGTCTACCGTTGACTTCACGATTCACGATTCACGATTCACGATTCACGGTTTATGACGAAGCCCATAACCTACAGCGACGCCGGCGTTGACATCGATGCAGCGACGCGCGCAACTGACCGGATCAAGCAACTCGCCAAACAGACCTTCAACGAACGCACACTCTCCGAAATCGGGAGCTTCGGCGGAATGTTTGACGGCGCATTTCCCGCATTGAAACAACCTGTTTTGGTCGCTTCGGCGGACGGTGTTGGCACGAAATTGAAGATTGCTTTCCTTACCGGCATTCATAACACGGTCGGGCGCGACCTCGTCAATCACTGTGTCAACGACATTCTCGTTCAGGGTGCACGTCCGCTTTTCTTTCTGGATTATGTAGCCACCGGAAAGCTCAAACCCGAAGAGGTGGCCGCCGTGGTTGAAGGGGTGGCCACGGGTTGTCGAGAAAATGGCTGCGTGCTTCTCGGAGGAGAAACGGCCGAGATGCCGGATTTCTACTCCGAAGGCGAATACGATATTGCCGGGTTCATCGTCGGGGTTGTAGATCGAGAGAAGACAATCGATGGACAACAGATCGCTGAGGGTGATGTGCTTCTCGCGTTACCGTCAGTTGGCCTGCATACCAACGGCTATTCACTAGCTCGCAAGTTATTCTTCGAAGTCGCCGGCTACCAGGTTGATTCTGTACTCGATGAGTTGGGGGCGACTGCGGGAGAAGCGTTGTTACAGCCGCACCTCAGTTACCTTCGGCCGCTCGAGGGTCTGCTTGATTCGGGAATGATAAAAGGGCTGGCCCACATTACCGGCGGCGGGTTGACCGACAACATTCCTCGAATCCTGCCGGAAAGCGCCGCCGTTGAGATCCGGAAAGAGAGCTGGCCCATACTCCCGATTTTCAACTTGATGCAGAGGATTGGAAACGTCTCTGAGGCAGAGATGTACCGCACATTCAACATGGGTGTCGGCATGGTGATTGTTACCTCCCCGACCGATGCGAAGACGGTCCAGTCCCACCTCGAACAACGCGGCGACTCGGTTTACGAGATTGGTCGGGTTACAAAAGGGAACCGCGAAGTTTTGATCGGGTAAACATGATTCGTCTTGGCATACTGATTTCCGGACGCGGTTCCAACATGCTGTCGCTGGCGGCTGCAGTTCGCGATGGGCGGATCCCGAACGCTGAGATCTCCGTAGTTGTGAGCGATAAACCCACAGCGCCAGGCTTGGCGAGCGCTCAAGGGCAAGGTCTCAAAACCGCAGTCGTTGAACGTCGAGGCCGTCCCCGGGAAGAACACGATGACGAAACGGTTGCTGTGTTGAAAGAGCACCAGGTTGATTTGGTTTGTCTTGCTGGTTACATGCGTGTTTTGTCTTCGCAGTTTTTAGAGGCTTTCCGCGATCGGATCGTAAACATCCATCCCAGCCTGCTTCCGGCCTTTCCGGGACTTAACGCGCAGCTCCAGGCAATCGAGCACGGCGTAAGATGGACTGGCTGCACAGTTCACTTCGTTGATGAAACCCTTGATGGTGGTCCAATCATTGCGCAAAGGGTGATTCCGGTTCACGACGACGATACCGAAGAAGCCCTTTCAGCCCGCATACTCGAACAGGAACATCAACTCTACTCCGAGGCCGTCGCATTGGTAGTGAGCGGAAAATATCGGATTGTTGGAAGGCGGGTCGTGAGTGAACAAGCGACTTAGACTCGAGATCTCCCCAACCTAACTGTCTTCCTTGCGCTTACCACCTAAAGCTTCAGCCCTCTGAAACGCCGCCCACACTGCTTTTGAAAGCACGGTACGCATGCTGCCTTTTTCCATTTGGTAGATGGCTGCAGCCGATGTCCCGCCGGGCGAGGTAACCATGTTGCGAAGTTCCGCTGGATGCTTGTGAGAGTCCTGGGCAAACATCACCGAGCCAAGCATAGTTTGCAGCACCAACTCTTGAGCAACATGCCGCGAGAACCCCATGTGCACGCCTGCATCAACCAGGGCTTCCATGACGAGAAAAATGTAAGTTGGACCGGTGGCACTTAGGGCCGTGGCCATGTCAATCTGCCGTTCGTTCTCGACGCGCACCGCCTTACCGAGAGCCTCAAGCATTGAACAAACTTCCCGTTCCTGGGCCTCGCTGACTTCCGGCGTCGCGGTCCATGCGGTCATGCCTTGCCCGATCTGCGCCGGAGTATTCGGCATAGTGCGCACGATGGCGGGATGAAGCAGTTCGCTGGCGATCATTTCCGTGCGCGCGCCCGCAACAATCGAAACTACTAGTTGCTCAGGATGGATGGTGCCTTTGAGTTCAGCGAGGACTTTGTTGAGTCGTTGTGGCTTCACCGCCAGCAGCACGAGTGCTCCAGTCCGCGCTGTTTTATCTGCGGGCTCGGAAGGGTGAGCGGCCACGGCCGCTTCACGATTGCTTTCAAACATTCGGACTGAATACTTCGCTTCGAGTTCTTCGCGTCGTGCTGCGCGTGGATGACTGCCGACGATTTGCTCATTTGAAACGAGCTTGTTTCGCAGTAGCCCCGCAATAATCGCTTCGGCCATCACACCACATCCGATAAACGCCAGCCGCGCGCCTTCGAGTGGTCCCCGCTTTTCATTTGAAGTCCGGGCATCAGTCTCTGTCATGTTCTTATTCCTGACGACAATATCCGGGTTTCCCCTGAGCATTTCAATAAGCAAACGAGCATAGCGCAGCGTTTGCAGATGCGCTACTCTCTCATCTGCGACGCTAATGTGTCAGGGCCGGTGTCCGATAAGTTTTAAGCTTCTCGGGCCGCCGCGACCAACTAAGGCATTCAACATTTACGATAAAACGATGACCGTCGACGAACAACTTGCATACCTGCGCAAAGGCGCAGCGGAAATTATTCCCGAGAATGATCTGCGCGCGAAGCTGGAGAAGTCCGTGAAGAGCGGGAAGCCCTTGCGCGTCAAACTTGGAGTTGACCCCACGGCGCCTGACATTCACCTGGGCCATACGGTCGTGATTCGTAAACTGCGCGCGTTTCAGGAGCTGGGCCACACGGTCATTTTCCTGATTGGAGACTTCACCGGACTCATCGGTGATCCTTCCGGCAATTCCGCCACGCGGCCGCAACTGTCGCGCGAAGAGATCAACGCGAACGCCGAAACCTACAAGCGACAAATATTTAAGTTACTTGATCCCGACAAGACCGAACTACGATTCAATTCTGAGTGGATGGATAAGCTGGGCTCAGACGGATTTATCCGCCTGGCTTCGCACGTTACCGTGAAGCAAATTCTCGAGCGCGATGATTTTGCCAAACGCCTCAACGAGGAGAAACCTGTCGCCCTGCACGAACTGCTTTACCCATTGACGCAAGCGTACGACTCAGTGGCTCTCGAAGCAGACGTTGAGTTGGGGGGCACGGACCAGAAGTTTAACTTGCTGATGGGCCGCAACCTGCAACGTGAATACAAGCAGGAAGCGCAGGTGGCGATGATCATGCCGCTATTGGTCGGGACCGATGGTGTGCAGAAGATGTCGAAGTCGCTTGGCAATTACATTGGCATCAACGAACCGCCGTCGGAGATCTTCGGCAAGGTGATGTCGATTTCGGATGATTTGATGTGGAAATACTATGAGCTGCTGACTGACAAGACCGAACTAGAGATTTTCCGGATGAAGACTGACGTCGGTGTTCTCGCTATAAATCCTCGCGCCCTTAAGGTTGATCTCGCCAAACTAATTATCGCCGACTTTCATTCTGCTCAGGAAGCTGAAATCGCAGAAGGAGAATTCGACCGAAAGTTCAAGCTGAAGTTGCTTCCCGAGGCCATCCCTGTTCACCCAATCGCGGCCCACACGTGGCAACTACCGCGTCTTTTGGTAGAGACGAACCTGGCAGCTTCGATGGCAGAGGCGCGCAGACTCATCGAGCAAGGAGGAGTCCGCGTTGCAGGCGAACGCGTGTCTCAAACGAATGCCGAAGTCGATTTGAAGGTCGATCAGGAGGTAGTAATTCAGGTTGGAAAACGTCGTCACCTTCTCCTACTCGGGATTAACGACTTGCCTTGACGGGTTGATGTCGCAGGTCCAATATTTGGCTGGATGTCGTCTGAGTCTTGAGTTATGAGCACTGAGATCAGCACTTTATTAGTTAGCTCTCCCGAAGTTTGTGGTGGGCGTTTGCGCATTGAAGGCACGGAAACCTCTGTTAATCAAATAGTTGTTTTATACAAGGAAGGTTATAGCGCCGAACGAATAGCCAATGAGTACCCTCACCTTACCCTGGCACAGGTTTATGCAGCGTTAGCTCATTATCACGCCAATCCGGAGGAGGTTGAGGCGGATCTCGAAGCGGAAAGAAAAGAAATCAAGCGCCAAACCAAGGCCGTCGCTGGCTCTCTTGAAACCGAAATCTGGTTAGAAGCCTTTAGGGCTTTGCAACGGAGCCTAAATCTAACACCTGCAAAAGCTGCCGCGTGGCAAGCAGCCATCCGAGAAGCCCGCCGCTGATAGCGGAATGATCCACCTCGATACAAACTTTCTTATTCAGGCTCTTGTACCGAATTCTGTGGCCGGAGCCACGCTACAGACGTGGAAGAAGGACGATGAAGTTTTGGGCATTAGTTCCATTGCGTGGAGCGAATTTCTTTGTGGACCATTAAATCAAAATGATGACACCTTGGCGCAATTACTCTTTCCCGAGCCCGAACCATTTCTCGCCTCTGATGCTGTTAGGGCCGCAGAGCTATTCAACGCAACTGGTCGTCGTTCACGCAGTCTTGCAGATTGTCAGATCGCTGCCGTGGCCCTCCGCTGCGACGCTCGTGTAGCGACCGTTGATGCGTCCGATTTCAGTTTGTTTCAAAGTCATGGATTGACGTTGATGTGAACGCGCCAATCTCGTGGATCCCATGTCAGCAACACTGGCCACCGAAGACATCCTGATTATTGAAACGCCGGAACGCGTGCCGCTCCACTTTGCCCTCGCCTCGATTGGCAATCGCTTTCTCGCCTGTGCAATAGACCATGCCCTGCAGGCGCTCACGATCATCCTGATGCTTATCTCTTTCGCCGTACTTGCAGACTATTCGAGTTTCGGTGACGAGCTTTCAAACGCACCGAAGTGGGTGAAGGCGGTCATGATTGTCGTGGTCTTTCTGATCATCTCTGGTTACTTCGGTTTTTTTGAGTGGCTTTGGAATGGTCAGACACCGGGAAAGCGTTTGTTGAAGTTACGAGTGATTCGTGAGGACGGGCGTCCAATTACATTCTGGGAAGCCGCTGTCAGAAATCTCTTGCGAAGTTTCGACATGATGCCCCTCCCCTTTTATTCAATTGGCTTGATATCAGTTTTTGTCAGTCTTGCGGATCAACGCGTTGGGGACATGGTTGCTGGAACCGTCGTGGTCCGTGAACGTGAGGCGGAGGCGCCGGCCTTCGCGCAAGTCTTTTCCTCGCCGGTGAGTGATGATGCACTGCGCCGTTCATTTCAACCAGTTGACTTCGCCGCCGATGTAAACGCCCTCTCGGAAGCAGAAATCGAAGTGGTCGAAACCTTTCTGCGAAGGCGATGGGATCTTGCTGAAATGGCCCGTCAGTGGATGGCCTGGAGAGTCGCGTTGCCGCTAATGTACAAACTCCGTCCCGCGTATGACCTGCCAACCTTCACATATGAAGGATTTCTTGAAGAGCTGCTACATCGCTATCGAGCACAACACCGGTTTACGGATTAGAAAAAATTACAGAACTCAGAGCGGTAGCGCGGGATGCTCCAAATACCAATCACTGAAGGGCCTGTCAACTTTGATTTGCCTCAAGGATCTCGCGCTATCGCGCTGGGTTCTGTAGTCGCTTACTGAACCTCATCACTATTCCAGGGCGCCCCAAATTGACCTTCCCGCATGCCTTAAGTAACCTAGCTGGTTTGAACTGGCTATCAAATTCATAACTATGGGAAGAGGATACACAAATGTCTCGTGACGTTTTTATTTTGGGCGGTAAGCGGACGCCGATGGGCGAATACGTAGGAGCGTTGAAGGATATATCGGCAATTGACCTGGGTGCGGTTGCTGCCAAAGCAACATTGGAGACCGCAGGCGTGGCCCCGGAAGATGTAGACCACACGGTGTTTGGAAATGCTTTGCAGACATCAGGTGACGCAATTTATGGCGCGCGCCACGTGGCCTTGAAGGCGGGAGTTCCGTTTGATAGACCGGCACTGACGGTCAACCGTTTATGCGGCAGTGGAATTCAGTCAATCATCTCGGGAGCACAGATGATTCAGCTTGGTGAAGCTCAAACAGCTTTGGTTGGTGGAATGGAATCGATGTCGCAGGCGCCGCACGTTGTGCGTGGTGCACGTTCAGGATTTCCTTTAGGCGGCGGGAAATTAGAGGACAGTCTGATGGTGGCGTTGCTGGATACCTATTGCAACACGCCTATGGCAGGAACGGCTGAGAACCTGGCGCGAAAGTTTGAAATCTCGCGCGAAGTGCAAGACGCATACGCATTGCGGTCGCAGCAGGAAGCCAAACGCGCCGGCGATGCGGGTTACTTCGCCGAGGAGATCGTTCCAGTCGAAGTGAAGTCACGAAAGTCGACCACTACTTTTGATACCGATGACCACCCACGACCGGAAACTACCATGGAGGGGTTGGCAAAGTTGAAACCTGCTTTCGCAAAGGACGGTTTCGTTACTGCGGGAAACGCTTCAGGCATTGTCGATGGAGCGGCGGCTTTGATCATTAGTGGGGAGGAATACGCTAAACGGCCCGGGGTAAAGCCGCTCGGTCGAATAGTGAGTTGGGCCTACGCTGGGGTTGAGCCCGAGATCATGGGGATTGGGCCCGTTCCAGCCACCCGGAAAGCGCTTGAAAAAGCCGGACTCAAGATTGAAGACATAGATTTGGTCGAGGTAAACGAAGCTTTTGCCGCACAATATTTGGCTGTGGAAAAGGAGCTGGGCCTCGATCGATCTCGAACAAACGTTAATGGCGGCGCTATCGCCCTCGGACATCCACTGGGTGCGACAGGGACCCGTCTGGTTATAACTTTGCTGAACGAACTCCATCGCCGGGGCGGCCGGTATGGACTGGCCACGGCCTGCATCGGCGGAGGCCAGGGAATCGCCATGATCGTGGAGCGAGTCTGACGCCCCTTTTGTCGTAAACTAAAACTAAGTAGGTAGGGTGTTTATTTCCTGATTTTCCAATATTTGATCCAAATTCTTGGCTATAGCAGGGAAGCGGTAGGATGAATACTGGAATTAAGTATTGAAAAGCGGGCGTTAATCCCTCACCCAGTTTTTGCCTGACACGGCATACACCTTGCGAATGATTTTAGTTACATTTTAGGCATTCGTATGCCTTCAGCAGTTCAAACCGTAGAAACAATTGATTAACTAAACTTTAACCTGTATCGGGCTTGCGCGAACACCGAATTGCGTGATAAAAGTTCGCTTCTTACAAGCAGTCGAAAGTCTTTTCCCTTCTGGTTTTGCATAAATTCAATTCGCACACATCTAAAGTTATCGCCTGCGTAATATCCGTTGCGCGGACCCTTTCAACGTCTCATTCCTAAGGAGTTCCCCTTATGTCGAAATTCGTGAAGCTGTCGTTTGTCCTATCGTTGATTTTGGGACTGAGCGCGATCGCCTTTGGTCAGTCGACAGTGACCGGCGCGATCGGCGGCACAGTCACCAATCCCAACAAAGAAGTTGTTCCTAATGCTGCCGTGTCCGTGCGAAACGTCGAAACGAATAAAGAAGAAACGGCGACTACCGACGATCAGGGACGATTTCGTATCGTTAACCTTCAGCCGGGCACCTACGCGCTTACCATCAATGGTGCGGGTTTCAGCCCGTATACCCAGGAGAGGGTAGTGGTCGAGGTAGGCGTGGTTACTTCTGTTGAGGCGCCGCTGTCAATCGGGCCGGTCTCGGGTGGCACCGTGGAAGTATCTTCTGACGCACCGGTTATCAACACCGCGCAGCAGGACTTTTCCAGCAACCTCAACCAGACTTCAATCAATGAGCTGCCGGTTAATGGCCGTCGCTGGTCCAACTTCGCGATCCTGACACCGGGAGCCGTTCCTGACGGCAACTTTGGCTTGATAAGTTTTCGCGGTATTTCCGGATTGCTGAACAACAGCACCGTTGACGGCGGCGATAACAACCAGGCCTTTTTCTCTGAAGAGCGAGGACGCACTCGCGCAGCCTATTCGGTCAGTCAGGGAGCGATTCGCGAGTTTCAGGTTAATACCTCAAACTTCTCCGCCGAGTATGGACGTTCCGCAGGCGGCGTTATCAACGCCATCACGAAGTCGGGCACCAACGAGTTTCACGGCTCCGCCTTTTTCTACGACCGCAATAACAAATGGGGCGCTCGCAATCCCAACACGTTCCTGACTCAGTTGATTAACGGAGTCCCCACGCGCGTCGCATTTAAGCCTGAGGATGTGCGCTACCAATTTGGTGGGACCATTGGTGGGCCAATCGTCAAAGACAAGGCGTTCTTCTTCTTTAGTTACGACGAGCAGAAGCGCAAGTTTCCCGGAGTGGCTGTGTTCAGTACCGCCAACTATCTCAGTACGGTCAACCGTTGCACTGTGGTAGGGGGTGCCTGTACTGCTGCCTTGGTCGCTTCGTCCATAGCCAACTCCGCCCGTCAGGTGTCTGCTGCACAAGTTGACGCGGCGTTGGCTTTTCTCGTCAACCAGACCGGCGAAGTTCCCCGGCGTGGGGATCAACGACTTATCTTCCCGAAGATCGACTGGAACATCACCGGCAATCACACGTTCACAGCCGCCTATAACCGCTTGCGTTGGGCATCGCCTGCAGGCGTTCAGACCGGTGCTACGGTAACGCGTGACCGTACTGGTTTTGGTGACGACTTTGTCGAGGTTGATTCACTTAACCTGCGTCTCTCGTCAACCTTGTCAAACAAACTGATTAACGAGTTTCGGTTCCAATTTGCGGACGAACTCAACTCTCAATTTGCCCAGCAGCCTCTTCCGGGTCAGCCCACAACCTCGAACGGATTTTCGCCGCAGATTGCTCTTACAAACGGAATCACTATCGGCAAGGCAACTTCGCTTGATCGAATCGCGCTGCCCGATGAGAGACGTTTCCAGTTCGCCGACACCATTACATACTCGGCCGGAAACCACACCTTGAAGTTTGGTACGGACATCAATCACGTAAGAGATATAGACGACAACCTCTTCACCGGCGGTGGCTCTTACACGTACAACAACATCAACGACTTCATCGTCGATTACACGAACTTCACGACTAACGGAGCAGTGAGAGCCGCAGGTGGTACCTGCTCCACGGGCATCCGACTGGCCGGCAGGTGCTACACCAGCAATTTCGCACAGGGTTTTGGCCAACCGCGTTTTCAGCTCGAGACAGTCGACTATGCTTTCTTTGTGCAGGACGACTGGCGCGTGACGCCGCGGCTGACATTGAACCTCGGTCTGCGTTGGGACTACGAAAAGTTTCCAACACCTTTCCTGGTTAATCCTGCCTTGCCTCAAACGGCCAATCGCCCAAGCGATAAAAACAACTTTGGTCCTCGACTGGGTTTTGCCCTGGACGTTAATGGCGACGGCAAGACGAGTTTGCGCGGCGGTTACGGAATCTACTATGGACGAGTGAACAGCAGTATCATCATTAACTCGCTCATCAACACTGGCCTTACAACCGGCCAGGCTGTCTCTTCAGTTAATCCTGCGACACCTGGAACAGCGACGCCTGCTGGTAACCCGGCTGCGCCGATTTTCCCAAATATTCTGACGAGTGCGCCTGCTGGAACAGCCGGAGTCAATTACTTTAGAGATGGTTTTCAAAACCCGTTGATCCACCAGGGTGACATAATTGTTGAGCGTGAGGTTGGCCGCAACACGGTCATCTCGGGCACCTACCTGTTCAGCTTTGGCAGGAATCTGACGACGTTCGTCGACACTAACCTGAATCGGAATACGGCCACGAGAAGCATTAACATCGTGGACGGTCCATATGCGGGCCAGGTGTGGACGTATCCGTACTACCTTGGTGCTCGTCCGAACACCGCCTTTGGCAACATCCTCGAGATTCGCGATAGCGTCTCGACGAAGTACCATGCGCTGGTGTTACAAGCCAACCGTCGTCTGACAAACGGGCTGCAATTCCAGAGCAGTTACACGCTGTCGAGAGCACAGGACAATGGTGGATCGCAGAGTTCGAACACATTCACTCCTGGCTTCTCCGCCCTTTTCGATCCTTTCGATCCACAGGGCGATAACGGCTTGTCTCCGTACGACCGTCGCCATAAGTTCGTCGCGAGTGTCGTTTACAATACCGACTTCGCTAGCCTTCGAGACAGCGTTGGAGGAACGATTTTAAACGGATGGACGATTGCACCGATCGTCAATATGTTTTCGGGATTCCGCTACACTCCAGTTACCAACAGCTTTAGTCCCTCGGCTGTCTTCGGCGCCAGTCCGGCTGGCGGCATTAACGGTTCAAATGGTTCACTGCGTTTCGGGTTGTTGCCGAACAACGCTTTCCATGCGCCGTCGATCAAGTATGTCGATCTTCGCCTCTCCCGTCGTTTTGCAATAACAGAGGATGCCAAGATCGAGGTGCTGGCTGAAGGCTTTAATATCTTTAACCGCACGCAGGTAACGGGCGTCAACAGTCGAATTTATAACGTGGCTTGCACCGGCAACACTGTTAACGGTTCTTGCAGTGCCACATTCGATCCAACATTCGGTACACCTAGCGACCTGTCCAACGGCTTTTTCTTCCGCGAGCGTCAGATTCAGTTGGCCGTTCGCTTCGAGTTTTAGGGGAAAAAGTAGAACAAAAAATCGTCCGGGCAGGCTTGAGAATTAAGCCTGCCCGGTTTGGTTTTTTATGGGGAATAATGTTGCGCCACCTTTGGAAGCGTGATAGAAACCGCACGTAAAACGGAGCCTTCAGACCTTTCTGCAAAATTGAATTGACGCAATTTTAGGATTCCCAACTGTGCCCCACCCATCTGCACAGACTTTTCAACTCAATCTTCTGTTAAGGAGTGACCCGTCATGTCGAAATCACTAAAGATCCTCTCTCTTATTCTGCTTCTTTTCGTTTTGAGTTCGGTGGGATTGGCCCAATCCCAGGCCGGTAGCGGCCAAATAGCCGGTCAGGTCGCCGATACCAATGGTGCGGCCATACCTAACGCGACCGTAAAGGTCACCAACAAAGGCACTGGACTGGAACGTACCGCCACTACCAGCGAAGACGGCTTGTTCACGATCGTTTTACTTCCTCCCGGCTCGTACCTGGTCGTCGCCGAAGCAACTGGTTTTGCAGCGGCCACGGTTGATGATGTCATAGTGAACGTCGGCCGCTCCGCGGATCTCACTTTAACCGTGGGCGCTGGCGGTGTTCAGGCCAGTGTTATGGTTTCGGCGGATGCGATTCAGGTTACGCGCAACGAATCGGACGCTGTCCTTACTGAGACCGCAATCAACACTCTGCCAATCAATGGCCGGCGATTTCAGGACTTCGTGACGCTCACGCCAACCGCGCAGATCGATCCTTCGCGCGGACAGATTTCGCTTTCCGGACAGAAGGGAATCAATGGCAACATCAATGTTGACGGTGTGGATTACAACCAACCGTTCTTCGGAGGGATCCGAGGCGGTGAACGCTCGAATCTTGCTTTCACGATTCCGCAGGAAGCAATCAAAGAATTTCAGGTGGTGGCTTCCGGTTACTCGGCTGAATTCGGACGTTCGACAGGTGGCATCGTCAATGCAGTTACAAAGTCCGGCGACAACAGCACGCGCGGTTCTGCGTTTTACTTACTACGTCCCAATCGCCTGGCCCGCGGCAACGAATTCACAGACGCTCTCCAGGAACAAAAACTAAATGCATTGGGGATTACCCCGACGCTGGCGCCGACTCAACATCAATTCGGCGGGTCGATTGGCGGGCCCATCAAGCAAGACAAACTCTTTTACTTCGGCTCCTACGAGCAGCAGCGTTTCCGTGCGCCGCGCCAAATAGTGTTTGCCTTTCCAGTTGGATTCCCGGCAGGTGTAACTTTAAATGCCGCACAGCAGGAAGTCTTCTCGTTTTACCAAGGTGAACAGACCGAGTATCTGCAAACCAACGATGCATATGCAGGCCTGGCGCGAGCGGATTGGAATATTGCGGACAATCATCGATTCAACGCCCGCTTCAGCGCTAGTAGGAACAACGCTTTGAACGCGGCGTCAAGGGGCGAAACGTCGGTTGACCCAACAACACGTCAAGCGCTGTCGACCAACGGTACTGAGCAGGACAAGACGAAGATCGGTGTCGCTCAACTTGTCAGTAACTTCGGTTCAGATTGGATCAACGAGCTTCGCTTGCAGTGGGCCCGCGAGGATCGGCCTCGTCTTTCCAATTCCGAAGTCCCCCAAATTGTGACCAGCTTTGCTACGTTCGGAGCGGGCGGTGCGGACACCTCGTCATTCCTGCCAAACTATGAATACGACACGCGTCATCAAGTGGCAGACTCGCTCACGTTCTTGAAGGGAAACCATAATTTTAAATTCGGCGGCGAGTACAGCCGTCTTTATGCGACGCAGACCTTCGGCTTCAACCAGTTTGGTCAATACAACCTCAGTCTGGGCGGCACGGCCGCACAGGTGTCGGATACTCTCCTGAGGCTCTCAAATTCGGTGACGCCGCAAGCGGGTTCGGTGCAGGCGATCCTGGGACGGTTCGACAGCACCAACGCGAGCTTCCTCAAACAGATCGGAAATCTTGAAGCTGACATGACGGTCCATGAGCTCGCATTCTTTGGCCAGGACAACTGGCGAATCACGCCGCAGCTGAGCATCAACTACGGCCTTCGACTTGAGCAGCAATACAACCCCACACCCGACGCCAGCAATACCCAGATTGTTAACGTAGTGCGGAACACGATCTTTCCAATTCGCGGGGCGGGTTACGATCCTACTCAGATTCAGGATAGCGGCTGGCAAATTGGTCCGCGCTTTGGCTTTGCCTACGATCCTGAAGGCAAAGGCAAGATGGTCATTCGCGGATTCACCGGCCTCTACTATGCCCGTACTCCGCTGATTGTGCTTGCATCGCCGGTTAATAATTACCGATCAACTCCGGGCGACGTTAGTACGCGCCTGCCATTCACGGGATTTAGCCAGACCGCCTTCGACACGTTTCTAAACACGGCTGCCGGCACGCAATACCGGGCCATTACTGGTTGCAATCCGGCGGCAGCAGCGGGTACGGATGCGAGGAACCGCTGCACGCCCAACACGGTGTACCGACAATTTGCGATTGTGGGCATTAACTTAAACAGTTCTCCGTTGAGTTCGCTGCCAATACTTACAGGTCAACAAATCGCCGGTATTGCCGGTGGTCTTGGATTGAATCCTAGTCCTTTCGTCGGCGCGCAAGTGGTTGGTCAGGCTGAAGACTTTAAGAATCCACGCTCAATGCAATTTGGTTTCGGTGTCGAACGCGAGATTGCCCGCAATTTTGTTGTTGGCATTGACTATGCAAACGTTTCGACGCATCGAATCGCGCGCTTCCGCGATCTGAACGTTCCAACACCTTTGACCGGAGCGCAGTACGTCGCCTTTCTGCAAGCGAATAATACGACGGCGAATTTTGCGGCAATGTCTGCACCCGGAGGCATCGTCTCACAAATTCTGGCATCGGGCCGGCAGTACATCGCTATCAACACTCCGGGCGGATTTGTGAATGCGGCTAACGCGCCTCTGAATTTCCCAACCGGTTCCGTGACTACTCGACAACGACCCACACAGGCCCAACAGGGATTTGCTTTAGGCGCCGTAGCCATTCGTGAGTCGACAGCCAAGTCGCTATATCGCGGCCTAACGTTCCGCGCGCGTCTGATTCAAAAACGACTTCAAGTGAATGCTTACTACACCTACTCGAGGCTGTTGTCAGACGACGACAATGAGCGACAGGATGGTGTTGGCTACGCCGACCCTTACGATTTGAGATCGGAATACTATCTCAGCAGACTTCATCGTGAGAGCCAGTTCATGGCTAACCCGATATTCTTCCTGCCGCATGGCTTTGAAGTTTCCAGCGCCATACGCTTGCGATCGGGGGCACCGCTTAATCCCACAGTAGGCGCCGATCTCAATGGAGACACAGTTAACAATGAACGACCGCTGCTCGTTCCCGGCACAACTTATCAACGGAATTTCTTTATCAATCGCGGAATTTTTGAAGCCGACGCCCGAGTGCAAAAGGGCTTCAAGTTTGATGAGAACCGCCGTTTGATTTTCTCTGCGGAGTTTTTCAATATCTTCAATCGGCCTAACCTCCTGGTAGGCACAGCCGCGGCCCCGTCGGCAGCCACGGCGTTCGGGGGTGGCGGACAGTTCTGCACGGTGGCGAGTCAACTATGCGGCAGCGGAGGACCTCCGTTAAATCCGAATTTCCTGCAGGTTCGCGATCCGAATACAGGCACGATCCTGATTAACAACGTCAATCCGGGTAGCCAGGTTTTCCAGATGCAGCTGGGAGCTCGTCTGCAATTCTAGAAGAGGCTGAGTGCACAGAAACCGGGTGAACTCGAAGTCTGAGTTCACCCGGTTTGCATTGTCCGTCCAACCTAACCGACAAAGACTATCGCCTGGATTTAAATCACACTTAAAACCCCACGGCTGTTTTGTTTGTACAAATTCAATTTTCTGGCGCGGCCATCTGCGAGTTTGCTAAGATGCCGGAGCCCGTCCCCCTGGGCTCCCCTTTATCGTATTCGCGATACACCCGAGTACATGGAAAAGATTCAAACAAATAGTTTGTCTGCCGATTTGTCCAAAGAACCCTCCGGGATGGAACCGTCTATCGGCTCCCAAATGATGCTCGATGCTTTCGACCTGCTACCTGATGCCGCTTTTTTGTTTGATGGCAATCGAAAGCTCATTCGGGCAAACGTGACCTCGGCACAATTGGAACCACGCGGGCTATCGGCTGGCCGCTCTTGTTGCGACATGTTCTGGTATGTCGAAGGATCGGATAGTTGTGTGGTGGACCGCGCAACGACAACCGGGGAAAAGGTTGAAGTAGAAATTCTGGGCGGTGAGGATGGCAGCAAATCAATAGTCATCACCGTGCAACCTCTCAATACTGGCGCTGACGGCGAACCAGGGGCTTTGGTGACGGCCCGGGACATTTCTGATCTTCGTCGCGCCGAAGCGGAAGCCATCGCGCATAAATCGTTTATCGCGAGCATCGCCGATAGAACACCGGATGAAATTTACGCGCTCGATTCACAGACACGTATCACGTGGATGAATGAGCGCGCAGAAGCATACAAACTGCTGATCTCAACCAGTGGGAGCTTTCTCGACATAATCTCCGAAGAATGTCGCGACCTTGCTCAAAAGAATCTCACTCGTACGTTGGCTGGCAGTGACACAGAATGTGAAGTGCGAGTGGTCCACATCGATGGCTCAACACGATATGCCGAAGCGCACACGTCTCCTCTCTGGAAAGATGGTGAAATTGATGGCGTGCTGGTTTTCCTGCGCGACATCACGGAGCGAAAACGTGAGCATGAGTTAATGGCGCAGTCGGACAAGCTGCGAGCGGTTGGAGAACTGGCAGCAGGTGTGGCCCACAACCTGAATAACTCGCTCACAGTAATTCAGGGACGGGCGCAATTATTGTTGAGACGTGCCAGCGATGATGCATCCGCGAAGAGTCTTGAAATAATCAACAACGCGGTTGAAGATGGCACTAAAACCTTGCGCCGCATTCTGGAGTTTGCCCGTCGGGATTCAGACAACGAGTTTGCCCCGGTGGAACTCGGCTATCTCGTCACTTCAAGCATCGACATTGCGCGGCCCAAATGGCAGAGCAAATCCGGCAAGGGCAAGATTGAAGTGAAGGTCGAATGCAATGGTTCCACTTATGTCATGGGGGAACAGGCGGAACTCCGGGAAGTCGTTCTTAATCTCATCTTCAACGCAGTCGATGCAATGCCGGAAGGTGGTGTTATGGAAATCGGCGCCCGTGCCGAAATAGATAGTGGCTGCTTCTGGGTAGCTGATACCGGATGCGGCATGCCGCCTGAGACTGCGTCGCGAATTTTCGAGCCGTTCTTTACAACCAAAGGAAAACTCGGCAGCGGTCTCGGGCTCTCGGCCTCTCACGGAATAATCACTCGACACAAAGGTGAGATCATAGTCGTTAGTGAACCGGGAGAAGGAACGCGTTTCGAGGTCAGGCTACCTATCTGTGAGAAGCATAGTCGTTTTGTGAAGAACGCCGAAGTCCCCGAAGCACTATTCAGTCCCGCCTAACTTATTCCAACGTCCTCACGGATCGTTCCAAGATCAGTCGACCAAGTCTTCGAAGCGTACATTCCTGAAGGATGCGCACTCACTCCAAAAGGTGATGCGGCCGAGATAGCACCGGTTAGATCGTTGATCGGTCAAGTTGCGTGTGATCGCGGTTAAGGAATAAGGCTTGCTCTCTGTCAATATTGGTTAATGGATACATATTGAAGTTAGCAACCAAAGGAGGCGTGCATGGGTTTACCAAACAGAGATGAAATTGAAGGAAAATTCGATCGCGCAAAAGGTGCGACCAAGGAGACTGTCGGTCGGGCCCTAAATGACCGGGACCTCGAGCATGAAGGTCAGGCGGACAAGACTGAGGGCACTGTAAAAGAGGGCTTTGGCAAGGCTCGTCGCAAAGTTGGCGAGGCTATCGAAGACATAGGCGACGCAATTAGCAAATAGTTTCACCTCGGCAGCAAATGGGCTTACGACAGATGTCGTAAGCCCTTTTTTTGTTTGCGAGACTCGTTTAGAGGGAACTATTCCGACCGGACGTGGTCGCCGCCAATCGCCTCGAGAAGTTCCTCGAGTTTTTCCACTTCCTCATCCGACTTCGCTTCAACTCCAAGCAGAATGCCGCCGCCGCGTATCCCGGCTTCGTACACCTTGGCCCTGTATTCTGGAATGCCTGCACCAATCAATGCTCCGATGACGCCGCCCGTAGCCGCGCCAGCGCCAGCTCCTGCAAGTGCTGCCGCTATTGGACCAGCGATAATGAGATTCAAGCCAGGCAGAACTATCGAGCTGCCCACCGCCACTATCGCCGCCAGCACTGCGCCGACCACTCCGCCCAGCGCACCACCAATCCCGGCGCCGTCAGCCGCGTGTGTCCGCGCCTGTAACGCAAACTCTTTGTTGTGGGTTGCGTCAGACATCATGACACTTATGTCGTCGCGTGTGTAGCCGCGTTTTAGAATTGCATCGACTGCGGATTCGGCCGCGAGCCGGTTTTTAAAAAGTCCTGTGACTAACTTTGGTTTCGCCATCTGTTCATCCTCCTTCGATTTTTGGGGCCCAGTAGTTCACAAACGGAACGGAGACCAAGCTGCTGAATTGGCAACACTCGTGCCGACGGGTCTTGAGCATCTTTACTCAATGTTTGGCAATCAGGCCCGATACCCTCTAGGCGGTAAGCAAACAGAAGCATGTGGGTCTGTTTCGCTTCGGTACGCAGTCAGAAGCCACCGGAGACCTCCCGTTCAGCAGTCCTGAGTTGGAGGATGTGGTGGTCTCCTGTACATTCGCAGCAGTTCCAGCAGTAACAAACTCAGGTTCAAAAGCATCGGCAGTGAAGATTCTCTACATCAGTTCGGCCCAATCCCTCGGCGGAGGTGAGCGTCACCTTGGCGATTTGGCAAACGGCATGGCCCAACGTGGCCATGAAGTGTTTGTCGCGCTGAGACCAGCTTCCCCGCTAATTGATGAGCTGAAGGAGCTGCGGAAAGAAAACTTAACAACGCTTCCATTACGAAACGCTCTAGACGCGAAGAGTGCGCGCGATCTTTCCAAACTCGTGCGCAATAACGGCATTGAGATAGTTCATGCGCACATGGCCCGCGACTATCCGCTCGCGGCTTACGCAACTCGAAAGAACCTTCACGCCAGATTAATAGTGACCAGACACGTCCTTTTCTCCTTGAACCCGCTTCACCGCATAACGCTCGGGCGGGCCGCTCGCGTCATCGCCGTCTCGGAGGCGGTGGCGTCACAACTTTCAGGCAACCATGTGGCAGCGCCGGAGAAGATTACGGTTGTTCACAACGGAATTGATACTGCCAGGTTTGCCGTTGCCAGAGGTAGATTCGACCGAGCGCGGTTTCTTCGCGATTGGGGGTTGGGGGCCGATAGTCTGCTGATCGGAACGGTAGGTGAGTTAACTCCGCTCAAAGGCCAGACGGAATTTCTCAAGGCTGCGGCCCAGGTGGTCCAACGATATCCAAACGCAGTCTTCATTATCGCCGGCACGGACAACACTCCGGACAAGACGAACGGAGCGGTGTTAGAAGATCTAACCAGACGACTGGGTCTGCAGGACCGAGTTCGCAGCGTCCCGTGGTTGGAAGACATCGCGCAACTTTACTGCGGCCTGGATGTTTTTGTTTCAGCGTCACACACGGAGTCGTTTGGCTTAGCGATAGCTGAGGCAATGGCCTCGTCGACTGCGGTGATCGCCACGTCAACCGGAGGCGTTACAGAGTTAATTCAGGCGGGCGAAACAGGTCTCCTGGTGCCGGTGGGTGATGTCGAACACCTAGCGGAAGCAATGCTGGAGTTGATGGGCGACAAAGAAAAGAGGGTTCGCCTGGGCCAGGCTGGGCAACAAGCTATCGCGGCGAAATTCACTATTAAGAGAATGCTTGATAACACGGAGAGGATTTATTGTGAGGTGCGGGAGGCCGTGGCGTAGATCGTTGTAAGGGTGGCACTCCGTGGCCACGCCCTCGTCCAAGTGCGAGACTGTGAAAACCGAGCGAGGGGGACCACGGAGTGCCCCCTACATTGTTTGTAGGTTTAGCTTTGCGGTCTGGTTTCATGAAGTCCGGATTGGCCCAATAGCCGCAGCATGTCGGGTTTATCCTTCACTAATAAATAAACGACGCTGCGCAGGCGGCTGACTTCAGTTTCAACTTGACCCATTCGTCCGGAAAGTGCTCGATCGATCGAATCCAGACGCAGTTGCACTTGTTCGACATCGCCGCGAATGGCAGCTGTTTTTGTATCTATTCTTAATTCCAACCTCGACTCCAGACTGGCGAGGTCTTTCTTGGTCGCCATCTCGTCTCTGACCACAGCTAGCTCCGCCTTCGTGGCCATCTGTTCTTTGAGCTCGGCCAGGTCCGCCTTCGTTGCCATTTGATCGCGAACCGACGCGATTTGGTCGCGCAGGGTTTCGACCGTGGCGGCGATGTAATTTAGAAGATTGCTGTTCTGCTCTGACACGAGCGCATCGTAACGCATAGTTTTCAAAAGAACCCAGGCTAACCCGCAGAACCGTTAGATCTCGTTCAATGCATCAATTTTTGCAGCGAGAATAAAATCACTTTCCGTTAGGCCGTCAATCTTGTGCGTCCAGATAGTGACCTCCGCCCGCCCCCAACCGAAGCAGATATCCGGATGGTGCCACTGCTGCTCGGCCAGGTCCCCAACGCGAGTAACAAACTCCTGCGTCTCTTTGAAGTCCTTAAAGTTGTATTCCTTACGCAAGTGGTGTTCGTTTACAACCTCCCAATCCTCGAGCTGCGATTTAAAACTAGTCAACTCGTCGCCCTTGAGTGGCGGCACACCGCCGCGACAAGGAACGCAGTCACGGCTTGCTAAGGGATCCATAATTTATACCTCCTGGCTATCACTTCCGGATATCGATGCCAGCCTGTTTCGTAAATCGTTTCGTTCCTCGTAAAGCTTGGCAAGTGATGACGTCAGCGCCACGTTTTCATCCTGGGCCGGATCGAAGCCACGCGCTCGCATTCCGCGTTCGAATTCCTGCTCGACAATGAGCAGTTTCTCTTCAAGCCGAGATATTTCCAAATCGTCAGGCTGCGACATACGTAGATCATTTTACACTCAGTCCTATCGCTTCGCATTGAATGGGTCGCATGAGGTCGGCGTCACGTCGCGGTGGCAGACTATATCCTTTTTGCTGAACTTGCTAAGACCACGCTTGAACGGATAGTCTTAGCTTCAAGCCAACTGAAATAACCAGCGTCGTTGAGAATTACGCAGCCAGAATTCTGCCTGACGATGATCAAGATAATCTGTGAACGCCGAGGAGGTAAGTAGTGGCAGACATTCGACCTTTCAATGCTTTGCGGCCGCCTGCCGAACGGGCGGCTGACGTCGCCAGTGTTCCTTATGACGTGGTAAACACCGAGGAGGCCCGGGCGTTGGCGGCAAACAAACCCCTGAGTTTCCTGCATGTGTCGCGACCCGAAATTGATTTGCCTGCGGAAACAGACATCTACAGCGACCTCGTCTATCGCAGGGCGCTTGAGAATTTTGAAACGCTGCTTCGTGAATGTCCGCTCGAGACTGAGGAAGCTCCCAGCATCTATGTTTATCGTTTGATCATGGGTGGCCAGGAGCAAATTGGTGTGGTTGCCGCTTGTTCCATCGATGAGTATGACGGGGATCTGATTCGCAAACACGAGCGTACGAGGCGCGACAAAGAGGATGATCGCACGCGTCATATGTTGGTCTTAAAAGCTCAAACGGGCCCGGTATTTCTAACCTACAGAGCGAGCCGCGACGTCGATACGATGGTGATGGAAACGACGATGACGAACGCGCTGTTTGACTTCACCGCCGATGATGGAATTCAACACACCATCTGGCGTGTGCCAGACCCGGTTCGTTTCGTACAGGCGTTTCGCGAGATTCCGTTCCTTTACATTGCTGACGGACACCACCGCGCTGCCAGCGCCGCGCGAGCTCGAACGGAACTGAGGAGCCAAAGTTTTGGACACACCGGCGATGAGGATTACAACTTCTTTCTTGCCGTCATGTTTCCCGATCGAGCAGCTGCGGATACTGCCATACAACAGGGCCGTCAAAGACTTGAATGGCCGGTCGAAGGAAGACTTTCTCGACGCACTCCGTAAGAATTTCGACCTATCCGAGAGTGGGACTGCTGAACCGGCTAAGCGGGGAGAATGGAGCATGTATCTTGATGGACGTTGGTACAGCTTGAAGTTGCCCGCAGGTATCTCGGCGCCGGAGGGCATCGTTGATTCCCTCGATGTGAGCATTCTCCAGGATCGCTTGCTTGACCCGATTCTCGGAATCAAAGATGTACGCACCGATAAACGCATCGATTTTATTGGCGGCATGCGAGGAACAAAAGAACTGGAACGGTTGGTTGATGAAGGTAAGGCAGCAGTTGCGTTCTCCTTGTTTCCGACGACGATTGAAGATCTGTTGCGTGTGTCTGATGCAGGCGAGATCATGCCGCCGAAGTCGACATGGTTTGAACCGAAGCTGCGTGACGGATTGTTAATTCATAAGATCTAGATCTGTGAGTCCAGTGTAACGATGCTAAATGGCTTCGAACTTCCTGGCTTTCGACTTTAAACCTTAAACCTCGGACTAACTTATGCGCGTCTTAATCGCTGACAAGTTTGAACAGTCAGGCCGCGATGGCCTACAGGCTATTGGCTGCGAAGTCTCTTTCGAACCTGATCTCAAGGATGAGGCGCTGGCCGAGGCTGTCCGCGAGCAGAATCCCGACGTTCTCGTGGTCCGTGGAACGAAAGTCAACGAAGACATGCTCGCCGCCGGCCAGATCAAACTCGTGGTGCGGGCCGGCGCCGGTTTCAATACGATTGATGTTGCCGCCGCCTCCAGACGCGGTATCTATGTTTCAAACTGCCCTGGCAAGAATTCGATAGCAGTTGCGGAATTGGCCTTTGGTCTAATTCTCGCACTCGACCGTCGCATTGCTGACAGCGTCATCTCACTACGTCGCGGTCAATGGAACAAGAAAGAATTCTCCAAAGCCCGCGGCCTATATGGCCGCACGCTCGGGCTAGTTGGTGTCGGCAAGATTGGACAGGAAATGATCCCGCGCGCCCGCGCATTCGGGATGCCGGTAATTGCATGGAGTCGTAGTCTCACTCCGGAGCGGGCACTCGCGATGGGGGTTGAATACAAAGAGACTCCGGAAGATGTCGCCCGCGAGGCTGACATTGTTAGTGTTCACGTTGCCCTTAACTCGGATACTCGTGAGTTCCTGAACACCGAATTCTTCTCGGCGATGAAGGAAGGCGCCTACTTCATCAACACTGCGAGAGGTGAAGTTGTTGACCAGCCGGCCCTTATTGCGGCCATGAACTCGCGGGGCATTCGCGCCGGACTGGACGTTTTTGCAGGAGAGCCAACGTCTGCGACTGCCGAATTTGCCGACGAAATCCGAAACGAGTTGAACATGTACGGGACGCATCACATTGGCGCCTCAACAGACCAGGCACAGGAAGCCATCGCTGCAGAAACGGTTCGGATCGTGCGTGAATTCAAGGACACCGGAAGGGTCCCCAATGTTGTAAACCTCGCGCGACAAACGCCCGCCACTCACAGGCTGGTGGTGCGACATCTTGATCGTCCCGGCGTTTTGGCGTCAGTGCTTGACGCGATTAAGAGCGAACACATTAATGTTCAGGAAATGGAGAACATTGTTTTCGAGGGCGCCGAAGCAGCCGTCGCGAGGATCAATCTCGACAACGCGCCGTCTCGAGAAACGCTCGATCGGTTGCAGACTTCCAATGCTGACATTCTCCAACTTGATTTGCTTAGCTTAGGCAACAAATGAACACGACGCTCATAACTGGCGCATCGAGCGGCATCGGCGAAGTCTTTGCGCGCAAGCTCGCCGCGCGTGGCCGTAACGTCCTGCTCGTTGCTCGATCTGAAGACAAGTTGATTACTCTTTGCAACGAGCTCGGCCGTTCTAATAGCATTCGCGCGCAGCATGTAACTATGGACCTGAGCCAGCCGGAGTCACCCGCAAGATTATTTGAGGAGGCAGGGCAGCGCGGGCTGACCGTCGACATGCTTATTAATAACGCCGGCTTTGGCTCGTTTGGAGATTTCAGCAAGCTGGAGCTTGAACGCGAGCTAAACATGATCGACCTCAATGTCAGATCGCTTGTGGATCTGACTTATCGATTTCTGGGGCCTATGCGCCAGCGCAAGCAGGGCTCGATCATCAACGTCGCTTCCACTGCGGGATTTCAAGCTGTGCCTTTCATGGCGACTTACGCGGCGACAAAAGCGTTTGTGCTTTCGTTTTCAGAAGCGCTCTGGGAGGAGAACCGGCCTCACGGAATAAAAGTGATGGCCCTTTGTCCCGGCGTCACGGAAACAAACTTTTTTGAAGCCGCTCGTGGTGAGAAGCCGCCGGCGCGGGTGGCCCAAACACCGGAGGACGTCGTAGAGACAGCCTTGCGCGGGCTCGCGCGCGGCAAGAGCCACATCATTTCGGGGTGGAGCAATAGAGCGATGATGGAAGCTGAACGGTTGGCGCCTCGCGATCTGGTGACGCGCATGGCCGGCCGCATGATGCGTGGGAAGTATGATGAATAGGGTGTTGGGTTTAGGGGTCAGGGTGTAGCGATTGGGCGAGTGAACTACCGCTACTCCCTACACCCAACACCCCGAACAATGGAGCAGCAAATGACGGAACGAATTCATAACTTCAGCGCGGGCCCGGCGGTTCTTCCGGTGTCCGTGCTGGAAGAAGCGCAGCGCGACATGTTGACCCTTCCAGGCGTTGGCATGTCGGTGATGGAGATCAGTCACCGTTCAAAAACGTTCGACGCAATATTTGAACGTGCGGAAACCGGTTTAAGAACCCTTCTCGGTATCCCCGACAACTATCACGTCCTCTTCCTCCAGGGCGGAGCCAGTCTGCAATTCTCAATGGTGCCGATGAATTTCCTGCCGGCTGAAGGAAGCGCTGATTACGTCATCACGGGAAGTTGGGGTAAGAAAGCTCTGAAGGAAGGGAAACGTGCAGGCGCGGTCAACACCGCAGCCACGACGGCCGATGGCGGCTTTACGCGAGTACCGGCTAGCGAAGAACTTAAGCTGGATCCGAAGGCCGCTTACGTTCACATCACCACCAACGAAACAATCGAAGGTGTTGAATGGAAACAGGAACCCGAAGTGGGCGACGTCCCGTTGTTCGCAGACGCGTCGTCCGACATTCTTTCCCATCCAATTCCGGTCGACAAATTTGCACTGATTTACGCCGGCGCTCAGAAGAACATGGGACCAAGCGGCGTTACTCTCGTGATCATGCGAGACGATTTGCTGAAACGCATTCCTGACGGGCTTCATACGATGCTCGACTACCGCACTCACGTGGATAACAAGTCGCTTTACAACACACCAAACACTTGGGGGATTTACATCATAAGTCTCGTCTGTAAGTGGTTGACGGAAAAAGGCGGGCTTGAAGCAATGCATCGCGAGAATCAAGCGAAGGCCGAGCTGATTTACAACACCATCGATGCAACAGATTTCTATCGTGGACATGCCGACGCAGATTCTCGCTCGATCATGAATGTTACGTTCCGGTTGCCTTCAGAGGATCTTGAAAAGAAGTTTGCCTCGGAGGCCACGACGCAAGGCCTGGATGGTTTGAAGGGACATCGATCGGTCGGCGGTATTCGAGCCTCAATCTATAACGCGTTTCCAATGGAAGGCGTCGAAGCGCTCGTCGGTTTCATGAAGGAATTTGAGAAGAAGAACGGCTAACCACTCTTTATCCGTCAGGGCTCGCGGCTCTGCCGCCTGATGTGCGGCGGCGGCTCCGCCCCACCGGCCAATTCCGCCTTAGGTCCTCGGGGTTACGCGCCTCATAGGGGCAACAGACGCGATAGACAGCACGGGAAGTCAAAGACCTTCCGCACATGAAGACGGCGAAGCCGCGACCACTCTGCAGCTTTGCACAATCTTCGTTAACCGAAGTTACAATCGCTCGTCAATGGAATCACCCGGTCCGAAATCACTGGCTTCATCTCAAGCATTGCCTGACAGTGAAACCATAACGCTCAGTATTGCCGAAGCTGATGCAGGCGGGCGACTTGATGCTTATCTCGCTTCACAGATCCCGGGCTGGAGTCGCGCTCGTTTGCAACGCCTCATCGAGACCGAAGATGTGTTGGTAAACGGCAAGCCAGCCAAGCCATCTTACAAAGTTTCCGCAAACGACGAGATTGAAGTTGAGCTAACAGCCTCACCCTTAGCAAGCTTCACTCCCGAGAATATTCCACTTGCAATTGTCTTTGAGGACGACTACGTAGTTGTCGTCAATAAACCGGCAGGCCTCGTGGTCCATCCCGCGGCAGGTGCCCCTTCCGGAACGCTGGCGAACGCGCTCGCTTATCATTTCCAACAACTGTCCAAACACGCGGGTTCAGCTCGTCCAGGTATCGTTCATCGTCTCGATAAAGACACGTCGGGACTATTGGTGGTTGCCAAGACGGAATCAGCTCACGAAGACCTGGCTGATCAATTTCGCGCGCGCGAGATCTTTAAGAGCTACATCGCTTTAGTTTACGGAGTGGTCAAACAGGAAAGCGGTCGCGTGGAGCAGCCTATCGCCCGCGATCCGCGAAACCGGACACGCATGGCGGTTATCCCAGGCGGACGCGGTGCGTTGTCCCTTTACCGGGTTCGGCGTAGTTATGACTCGTTTACACTAGTGGATGTCGAACTTAAGACCGGGCGAACCCATCAAATTCGAGTTCATCTCTCGTGGCTCAAGCATCCGGTGGTCGGCGATGAGCTTTACAGCGGTGGGCGGGAAAATAACGTGCAGGATGTAAGGCTACGAGCAGACATACGCAAACTAGGGAGACAATTTCTGCATGCAGAACAATTAGGATTTCGTCATCCGGGAACAGGCGAGCAGATGAAGTTTACATCGCCATTATCGCCGGAGTTGGCAGGCCTGCTGCGTGCCCTTGAAGATCGCGAGTTGAAAAAATGATCGCTGTTTCAGGGAATTGGTTCGAAGCGCTTCACCAGCTGCTTGAATCCTTCTTCCGACCTCAAGCGATCAAACAGAGGATCGATACGAATGAGGACCAGCCCGGGGTGTCTGCTGTCAAATGCTTTGTTTAGAGACGCAATGGCCTGTTCCTTGTCGTTCAGCGCGGTGTAAATGATGGCCATGTAGCGCGGCGAAACGTAGCGTTGCCGGGAAAGCTTCTGAAGCCGATCGAGAATTTGTTCAGCGTCCTGCCGCTTTCCAGCCATAGCTAATGCAAATCCAAGCGAAGCTGCAACCTCAGGATTGCTCTCAACCGATCCTTCTTTCAATGGCCCATTTCCCGGTGAATCGAGCAGTTCCCGGAAATCGGCAATAGCTTGATCGTGCATTCCTTTCATTGCATGCGCTAACCCACGGTAGTGACGCGCCACCCAGAAGTCGGGAACCATCTCCAACGTCTTATCATAATGTTGAATTGCGTCGTCGTAGCGATGTTCGTAGTAGGCGTACAGTCCTGAATTTGAATTTATGATCGGTGAAAGTGGATCGAGTTGATGGGCCTTTTCAATTTCATCTTTAGCTGGGCCAAACTTTCCCATCTGCATTAAATAGGAGGCATACCATTGATGGGCCGTCGCGTACTTGGAGTTCAGCTCAAATGCTTTCTTGAAATCTGCTTCGGCTCCTGGCCAGTCCCAATCGTAGGCAAGCTTTACGAATGCACGGGACGTGTAAGCTTCAGCCAACGTAGGATCGATGTCCACTGCTTTTTGCGCAGCGGCCCGTGCTTTCGGCATCTCGTCGGCAGGTCTGACCACTCCGATGTCGGAAAGCAGAGAATGGGAATCAGCCAGACCCGAATAGGCAAGGGCATATGTCGGATCTTTTTGTTCAGCCTCCTGAAAATATCGAATCCCGTTTCGAAGTGCGACTTCGCCGCGTTTGTTCCAAAAGTACCGGCCCTTTAGATACAGCTCGTAAGCCTCGGCATCTTTGGTATAACGTTTCTCGAGGCGTTCAACATCTTTCCCGGTTAATTGCAACCGCAACTTCTCAGAGATCGCCCGGGAAATTTGGTCTTGCACACTGAAAATGTCGGAAAGGTTATTGTTGTACTCGCCTCCCCAAAGTTGTGATCCATCCGAAACATCAATCAACTCCGCTTTGATGATCAGACGATTGTCCTGCTTCACAAGTCTTCCAGCCAGGACCGCGCCGACCTTCAGGCTTTTTCCCGCTTCCTGGGGATCTATATTCGGGCCCTTGAATCTAAAAACAGCACTGCGCGACATCACTTTCAAGTTTGGCAACTGCGACAGGCTGCGGATGATGCTCTCTGTGATTCCCTCGGATAGATATTCAGCGTTTGGGTCGTTGCTGTCATTAACAAACGGAAGCACGGCCACGGAATCTATCTCGCGACGCGAAGGGTAGAAGTAAAGGACGCCGATGACCACGGCCAGAATGCCTGCCAGCGCCAGTAAGACTAACGCCTTATGTTGGGCCAATTGAGTGAAGAGATTTCCATCGCTGGGCGCTCTCGCAGAGGCTGTAGTCGCCCGTTCAGGATGCGTTACCGATGCCCGGGCGCTTAATGTTGAAGTCGATTGGGTCTGCCGTGTGATGTTAGACGCAGTTTGTTCTCGTATTTCGGAATCAGAAAGTAATAACTCCTCTCGAAGTTGCTCGAGATCCAATTTGAAGTCAGTGACTGTTTGATACCTTTTGTTTCTGTCTTTAGCGAGTGCTTTGGAAACAATTCGTTCGAGGTGCCGAGGCGCTTCGGGCGCCTGTGAGGTTAGAGGGGCCGGCTCGTGGTCTATAATCGATACCATCACGTGACTTTCAGTTGGCCCACCAAAGGGCTGCCGGCCGGCAACCATCTCATAGACCAGCACGCCAAGACTGAATATGTCACTCCTCGGATCAATCGCTTCACCCTGAGCTTGTTCGGGTGACATGTACCCTGTTGTGCCCAGCACAGCTCCAGGGTTGGTGTGGGAGATCTGCATTGTTACTGCTTCAGGATCGGTTGAAGGCGAGTCTCGCTCGGTGAGCTTGGCGAGTCCGAAATCCAAAACTTTGACGAAGCGATCGCGCACAAAGCGGTCCTCGCGAAGCATTATGTTTTCCGGCTTCACATCCCTGTGTACGATGCCTGCTGCATGGGCCGCTTCGAGAGCCATGGCAACCTGAATTCCAATGCCGAGCGCTTCATCGAGTTTGAGCGGATTTTGCCACAAGCATTGCCTTAATGTTTCACCTTCAATGAACTCGGTGGCAATGTAAAAGGTTGAGTCGGCCTCTCCGATCTCAAAAATCGTCAGGATGTTTGGGTGGTTCAAGGCTAAAACCGCACGGGCTTCCTGCTTGAAGCGCCGAACACGGCTTTCTTCTTTTGTTAACTCAGGCGGCAGCACTTTGAGGGCAACTTTGCGGTTGTGCTGTTTGGTGTCTTCAGCAAGAAAGACGTCGCCCATTCCGCCCTTGCCCAACCGTCTGATGATGCGATAATGAGCAATTGCCTTCGGCAACTCGCTACCGCCTTCGGTTGTATCGGTGTTACTACGGCCGGACATCCTGGGTGTGCTTTCGCGACAGGTCAATAGTGAGCTTCAAATCCTTGATCAGCGGCATTGTATCATCGCAGTGTAGTTCAAACTACAAAACGGTTGGAGCTCGAAGTCGCCGATTTTTGGGGAGTTTTGTTAGTTTGACGGAATGTGCTCTGATATCTCAGGTAATTGCGACGCGCGGGGTCGACCGCACCAGAGGGCAACAGCAATCATCTATGAGGCATCAAACCGCCTGTCTCCAACAGTCTGAAAAGACTGACATTCAAGCTTTATTCAAACATATGAAGGCCCATTTTTCACCTTTCGTCTCCCGGCTATTTCCGTTCATTGCCCTTTTGGCTATGGGTGCTGCCACGTTTGGTGTAGGCCAGGCTCAGCAATCCAGACCTAGTCCGACGCCTCCAGTTAGGGAGCAGGACGATACAGTAACTATTCCGATTAATCGTGTGCGGCTGCCCATTACGGTGGTCGACAAAAAAGGCAACTTCGTCCCGGGTTTGACTAAGAATGACTTCTTCGTGTTTGAGGATCGCGTTCCTCAACAGATCGAGACGTTCTCGGATGACCTTGGGGAAGTAGCGCCGCTTTATCTAGTCGTCTTGATGGACACTTCGCCTTCTGCCGCGGCCAAGCTCAAGTTTGAACAGGAATCCGCGATGAACTTCATTTATACGGTGGTGCGTCCGCGCAGAGATCGGGTCCTGTTTGCGACATTCGATCACGAGATCAATCTAAGGCAGGACTTTACGGACAAGTTGGATCTGGTGAATCGCGCCGTCTTTAGTGCGAATAAATCTGGAAACCAGACGGCGCTCTTCGATGCAGTCTGGCAGTTTTGTGACGAGAAACTCCGGTCAGTGCCGGGACGACGCGTGCTCGTTGTTATCACAGACGGCGAAGATACCTACAGTCGTGCAAATCTTCGCGATGCGATAGATATTGCGCAACGTACCGAAACGACAATTTTCACTATTTCCACGAAGGCCGGCTTTTTGTCGACCGTGCCGGGAGTTGAAGCTGGAACCGTCAAGGACAAAGCAGATCGCCAGTTAGTGACCATGGCAGAAGAGACAGGCGGGGCGGCTTTTTTCACCGGTGACATGCTTTCACTTGAACGTTCTTTCACGAAAATCTCTAAAGAGCTTCGCGCTCAATACCTGGTGACTTACAAACCAGTTAACGATCGCTACGACGGCAGCTTTCGAAAAGTCGAGATCAAACTTGCCGAGGGCCGCAAGGATTTGAAGGTCAGAGCTAAACATGGTTATAAAGCCATCGCTGATAACGTAAGACCTTAGAGTTTCAGAAATGTTTGATAGATCATCCAGAAATTTACTTGTGACGATTGCCCTCGCGGTTTCGCTGATCGGCAGTTCGGTTATCTCGCCGCACCTGTTCGCCCAGTCACAAACCAGTAGTGAGGTTCAGGAGAAAACCAGGAGCAGACGCACCTCTGAACAACCGGCCCCAACTCCTACGCCACCAAAAGATGAACTGGAGAATGACGAAGTTATCCGGGTCGAGACTAATCTAACAAACATTTTTTTCACCGCGGCCGATCATAATAAAAGGTTCGTGAGTGATCTAAAGAAGGAAGATATCAGGGTACTGGAAGACGGCCAGCCTCAGGAGATCTTTACCTTCCAACAAAACATCGATCTTCCGCTTTCAATCGCCATCCTGATTGATACGAGTCAGTCTGAAGAGCGTACTCTGCCCGACGAGAAAGCGGCGGCTCGCTCGTTTTTGGAGTCCGTCATGCGACCGGATCGAGATGAGGCCGCTATTGTTTCATTTACGGGCGAGGTTACTCTCGAACAGGGATTCACCGGCAGCATGGAGCGCTTGCGACGAGCGATTGATCGCGTTGAGTTTGTTCCTCCTTCCGGTTACATCGGAGGTGGGGTAGTAGTGGGAAGTACACCACCTATCTCGGGCACAAACCAGATTCTGGCCGGCTCCACAGCGCTCTGGGATGCAGTTTGGGCCACCTCAAATGAGCTCCTGTCAGACTCTGCGGAGAATACAAGGCGCGCAGTGATTCTGCTTACAGACGGTGTCGACACAACCAGTCAGGTGAAAATGCACGACGCCGTCGAAAGAGCGCAGAAGGCTGACGCCCTGATATATGCAATCGGTATTGGAGATTCTTACCATGGCGGCGTGGATGAAGGCTCGTTGAAGAAGATCGCCGAGCGCACCGGAGGGAGGGCGTACTTTCCTCGAAGCGAGAGTGAACTCCGTAAGGCTTTTGCTCAAATCGAACGCGATCTTAGGGAACAATATCTTGTAGCGTATTCGCCCTCAAACAAGTCCCGGGACGGGTCCTACCGACGAATTCTGATCGAAGTCGTGGGGCCGGAGGCTCGAGCGCAAAAGCTGAAGCTCAACTACCGGCCAGGTTACTTCGCCAAAACGACCGGTCAGCAAGCTCCGACAAAAAGTCGTACGCGCCCCTAATTCCTCCAAATATCGGCCAATTCACGGAGTCTTTCCTCAACAAGCCCGTGGTAAACCATGCCCAACTTTGTTATACTCCGGGCCGGGTTAGGGAGGTGCATCTACCCAAACATCCCATCGTCCACTAGATTTCCAAACCCAACCAAGCTCTTCCCGATTTTTACCTCGCTAACTTCACGGGTCAAAACTCCTCAAGGTGAGACTCTATTGGCTGGCCTTAAAACGGGGCAAAATGACCAAAAACCCACACGAAAAATCCAGAGTACTGATCGTTGATGACGATCAGAAAGTCCAGGCCCTGTTGAATGACCTGCTAGAAGCCGACGGCTATGAGAACGCCTGCGCTTCAAACGGCGCCGAAGCCCTCGAGATCGTCAAATCCTTCGGCCCCGATGTAGTGATAAGTGATGTGGTAATGCCTGTCTTGAACGGGATTGAACTCTGCAGGCTCCTCAAGGCCGAACCACAAACGGCTTCCATCCCCGTACTCCTAATCAGCGGACTCCGCGACGAGCCGGAAGACACCATGGAAGGGTTGACTGCTGGAGCAGACGATTACCTCGCCATTCCATTTCGAAACGATGAACTTTTGGTTAAGGTTGCGCGACTCACCGAGCGACGCCGGGTTGAAAAACATTACCGAGAGATCGTTGAGCAAGCCGCCGACATTATCTATACCCGAAACATGGATGGGTACATTACCAGCATCAATGCTGCTGGCGCTCGCTTCTTTGGCAAGTCCCCAGCCGAGGTTGTGGGGAGTCATCTTCGAACTTTGATCGGCAGTGAGAAAGCCTCGCGCGACATAGAACAAACGAAAAAAGATGTTGATTCTTTTCCGTTGCGTTCGACGTACTGTCTGAAAGACCACGAAGGCAACAGCAGATACCTCGAGGGGCTCACAACAATTGAGCGCGATCGCGGATTACGACCGACCGGAGTTCGCGGAGTGGTTCGTGATATCACGGAGCGAAAGCTGGCTGAGTTTGAACTGCGCGAAAGCGAAGAGCGCTATCGAAAGCTGGTAGATCTTTCTCCTGATGCGATCATCGTCCACAGTGAGGGCAAGCTTCTATATGTAAACGCGGCGGCGGTGAAGCTATGGGGTGCGAATAATGCTGACGAGCTAATCGGACGGCCAGTCTTGGAAAGGGTCCATCCTGATTACAGGGAAGCGGTGGACGCCCGCATTCGTGGGGTTCAACAATCTGGTACCACGACTCCGCTAACAGAGCTCAAGCAACTTCGAATAAACGGTGAAGTTATCGATGTTGAAGTGACAGGTATGGCAATGGTCTTTCAAGGACGGCCTGCGATTCAGGCTGTGATCAGAGACATCACCGATCGCAAACGTGGACGCGAAGCGCTTAGGCAGACTGAAACTCAGTTGCGTACCGTCGTCAGCAGCGCATCGCTCGTCCTCTTCGCTATCGATAAGGATGGGTTATTTACCTTAGCTGAAGGCGAGGGTCTGAAGCCTCTAGGGCTGACACCAGGCGGATTGGTAGGCCAGTCGATTTTCGAAGTCTATAAGGATGTTCCGCAAATTCTCACGAATTTTCGAAGCGCACTCAATGGCGAAGCTATCTCAACCATCGTCGATGTTGGTGAGCTTACCTTCGAAGCGCGATACTCTCCGCTTACCGACGAGAACAGTAACATTATTGGGGTCATCGGTGTCGCCACCGACGTCACTGACAATAGGAAGGCCCAGAAGGCGGTCCAGGAGAACGAGGAACGCTATCGTGAACTTTTCGAGAATGCGAATGACATTATCTACACCCACGACATGGCGGGAAATTTTACTTCACTCAACAGAAGTGGAGAGAAAATAACAGGATTTAGTCGCGAAGAAGCGGCACAGATGAACATCGCAAATGTTCTCGCCCCTGAATACGTCCCCATAGCCCGTCAGATGATCGCCCGAAAAACCGATGATAAAGCATCTACCGTCTATGAGCTTGAGATCATTACGAAGAGTCATCGCCGAGTGCGATTGGAAGTAAGCACTCGATTAATCTACAACGACGGCAAACCTGTCGGTGTTCAGGGTGTAGGTCGAGACCTCACTGACCGGAAGCGTTCTGAAGAAGCCCTGGCCCAACAATCGCAGCGCGAGGCTATGACCCATCGGATGTCGCAGGCAATACGCTGCTCTCTGGATAGCTCAGAGATTTTCAGCACCGCTGTCCATGAGCTCGGTTCTTATTTGAATGCTGATCGATGTTCGCTCTTCATTAAGGATGCCCGAGGAAATCGGGCGACCAATGTCGCTGAGTATCACGCCGAAGGAATTCTTCCGGCAGGTTCAACGTTCCAGCTCGAAGACGTCCGGACATTGATTGAGTCGCTGGATAAGAACGGCGTTCTCTGCTTCAACGATGCTAGCAACGACCCTCGAATTTCAGAAGTTTATGAACGCATCCTCTCGAAGGCGGATGTTCGATCCATCATGTACGTTGCTATCCGGGTGGGGGACGAAGTAACAGCGGCGTTTGCTCTGTCTACCACTCGCGAAATACGCAACTGGAGTGAATCCGATATAGCACTCGCCAGCGCAGTTGCCGATCAAACAGGAATAGCCATTCGTCAGGCAGGCCTTTATCAGAAGTCTGAGGCTACGTCGAAGCGGGAGGTGCTGGTGAATTCCCTGACCATGGCCATTCGCGCTTCACTTAGTCTGCCGGAAGTTTTAAGCACGGCCACTCGCGAACTTGGCATAGCGCTCGGAGCATCGCGAGTACATCTTCATCTTTATGACCCCGAGAACCCGGTGTCGCCGGTAGAACACGAATATATCTCTTCCGGGGTACCGAGCATCGGTTCGATGCCGGTGAGCTATGACGATCCAATTGGCCGCTACCTGTTGAGCATCTCCAAACCTCTTATCATCGACGATTCGCTGAATCATAACGAGGGGCCGGATGACTTCAGCGCCTTGGTGCGGGAGCATGCGCGTCGTGCAGGTCTGCATTCGCAGATCGATTATCCACTAATCGTGGAGGGGCAATTCCGCGGCGTTCTCTGTATTCATCAAACTGATCACCTGCGTTATTGGAATGAAGACGAAGTGTCACTGGTCCATTCGGTGGCCGAACGACTTGGAATTGGTATGGCGCAAGCGGAACTCTTCGAGATGGTGGCTAAGGCCAAGTCCGAATGGGAGACGACCTTCGATGCGATGACCGACGGTATCTTCATCTTCGATCGTGCCGGACTCGTCAAACGCGTGAACCGAGCCGGCGCCGCAATGGAGGCTTCTCATCCACGGGCCCTCTTGGGTCGAAAGTGCTGCGATATTCTTCGCACCAGCACGCAGGCGTCGACTTGCGTTGTTGAAAAGGCAATTGCTGAAGGGCGGAGCGTTACGATCGAAGTCACTCCTGACCGTCTGAATCGTCCGATTCTCGTTTCAATCGAGCCAGTGCTAAACAAGGCGGGAGCCGTGATTGCTGTAGTGGGGACGGCACGTGACCTTTCCGAACTAAGAAAGGTTGAAGCCGTCGCGCGTGAACATCAGTCTTTACTGACAAACATTTTGGAGAGTGCGCGTGAGTCCATCTATGCGGTGGATATGGACGGCCGATTCAAATGGTGCAACAGCGCTACCCTGAAAGCGCTGGGGGTGAAGCTCGAGGATTTCATAGGACGACAGTTGGAAGATCTCGTCTATGAGCAGGATCGCCCGACGGTCGGGGAGAAGCTAAAACAAGCGTTAAAGGGTGAGCCGCAGACTTATGAGATGCGTTATTTTTCCGCAGGTGGCCGTTTGCGCTACGCCCGAGTCGATAATTCCCCTCTCGTTGTTGAGGGTCGGACGACAGGCGTACTGGGAATCGCGCGTGACATCACTGAGCAAAAGGAAGAACGCGAGCGGGCTGCCAGGGCTGATAAGCTCCGAGCGCTCGGGCAACTGGCCTCCGGTGTTGCTCACGACTTCAATAACTCCCTGGCTGCGATTCTTGGCCGTGCGCAGTTGCTACGGCGTCAGACGCAGGACGATGCCATGGTTCGTAACCTGGAAATAATCCAGACGGCTGCGGAAGACGCGGCAGCTACGGTGCGTCGGATCCAAACCTTCGCGCGCAAATCGGCAGCAAAGGAATTCGAAATACTGGATGTAACCGCTTTATTAAATGACGCGATTGAGATCACACGCACACGCTGGCAAAACGAAGCGCGTTTACGAGGCCTTGAATATGACGTGTCCCTGAGTGCGGACAGCGGCCAGCATACTTTCGGGAGCGCTTCTGAATTACGCGAAGTGTTCGTAAACCTGATCGTTAATGCCGTAGATGCAATGCCAACTGGAGGCAAGCTTTCAATCGGAAGTGAGCCGCACGCAGGCCGGCTGCGTTTGCGTTTTGCTGATACGGGCACGGGCATGCCAGAGGATGTGAGACAGAGAATTTTCGATCCATTCTTCTCGACAAAGGGCGCGCATGGTACGGGACTCGGCCTATCCGTCAGCTACAGCATTATTGAAAGACACGAAGGTTCAATTAGCGTGGCTTCGGAAGTGGGCGGAGGGACCATCTTCACCATCGAGCTTCCGGCTGCGGAAGTTAAGCTCGAATCTACCGAAGACGCGCCTGCCACAGTTGAAATACCTTCGCTGTCCATCCTGGTTATCGATGATGAGCCTTCAGTGCGTGAGACCCTGGCCGAAATGCTCGAAGTAATGGGCCATAAGGTTTTCCTTGCCGACGGTGGGCAGAATGGACTGCAAACGCTGGCCGGCAACAACTGTGACCTGGTGTTTACTGATCTGGCGATGCCTGAGATGGATGGATGGGAGACAAGTCGAGAGATTCGGAAACGCTGGCCCAACATGAATGTCGTGTTAGTAACCGGTTATGGCGCCGGAACCGTACCGCCGTCAGGCGAAGACAATCTCGTTAATGGAATAATAGGAAAGCCGTTCGACTTTTCGCAGATCAATCAAACCATCACCGGCATAATTGCTAATCACCCGGAGTTGGAAAAGGTGGGCATTCAGTAAGGCCGCCGTCGCTTAGTTCGGGAAATTCATAATTCCCGCACTGGCAGTAAATCCTACCCCAAACCCTACCACCATCGCAGGGCCCTTCCACTCAGCTTTTTCCGCGAGCATGAATCCGGTCGACGCGCTCGAGAGGTTGCCATAGTTCTTGAGGACTTCATAAGAACCATGGACCTTGGTCGAGTCCTTCTCCAGGTGCAGTTGGGAACAAACGCCATCGAGGATTTTTTTGCTGCCCGTATGAATCAAGCAATCATCTACCTGGCCCAGATTTGAAACAGGAGAATCAGGGTGTTCGAGGACGCTGTTCACAGTGGAAACAGCGTAGTGTGCGCCGCGCGCCGGGACGGTTGGTCGCATGAAGTATTGCGGACGTCCTTTAAGAAATGGGTGTGAGCTCTTGCTGGTCATGGTGAGGAGATTAACGTCATCCATCTCCTCGTTGGTCAAATGAGAGATGGGACCAAAGCTTGGTTTGCCTTCTTCATTGCCGACAAGCAATGCGACGGCGCCGTCGCCAAAGAGCATTGATTGGATGACGAAGGTGGTATCCAGCCTCTTCTGTTCAAACTGAGCTTCATTTAGGGTGCGCTCCTTCCTGAGTCTTGCGAGTTCGCGATAGCCGTTGTATTCATCGGCCATGAGTGGCGCGACGAAGGGAGTGTGAGCTTCGGCCATAAGTACTAGTGCCATTTTTCCAGGATTCGCGGCCAGGTACCACTGGGCCACTTCGATAGACTTCAATAACACTGAACATCCTTGCGATTGCATACTAACGGTGCGAATAGAGCGAGATAAGAGACCGTGAGTTCGGCCAATTACTTCCGAAGCGAGGCAGGGAAGCATTTGGTCCGGGGTATTTGTCGCAGCAACCAGCAACCCTATCTGAGAAGGATCTCCCTGCCACTCGGTGATGCAACGCCTGGTAGCATCCACCCCGAGCTGGGTCGTCGAACTGGTGGCCTGCATGGCTTTGCCCGAAAGGAAGTCCGGGTAATTCTCCATCACCGAATATCTTTGGTCGACGCCGAGGGAGTTGAGAGTGTTAATCAGCTCGGGGGAGAGCTTATGCATGAGGGCATTCGTGAGATCGGTGGTCTTGAATGCGTGGCGTGGGGTGGCTGTTGATGCTGATAGTAAGTTGATCATGGTCATCTCCCTGGGGAACAGAGATCTAAATCCCTAATTCGGCGTCGGTAACTGCTTGGTAGTTCACCCAGTTACTTATCAATGCCTGTGCCACGAATTTTGTTTACGTCGTGTGTGCATTAACCCAAATCAGGTCACTACTTACGGTGCCGATTGTATTAACGGACGCCTCAGCAGACTTGGATACTTGGTATCCAGGGAACTAGCAAAATCTTTTGCAAGGGCTGTTGTAGGGGACTAGCGGCTGGTAAGTAGGTATACAGCTGTGTAGCTGGTATTCAACAATTCGGCTTTGCACAAAAGCTCGGACTTGCACAAGGGAGCAGGAATCTGCACAAAAACTCAGGCTTAGCGTTTCCGCAACTCTGTAATGATTTGCTCGGTGAGAACTTTGACGCTTGTTTCGGCGGGATGATCGGGATGGCCTCCGGTCAGTATTTGGATTCCGAAATAGTTCGACCCCTGACGGAAGTGTACTTCGACTCGCTCAGTATCTTGATGGCGGTAAAGCACGTCGTATTGGACACCCTCTAGGCCCATTTGTGAGATCGCCAAATTTGCCGCTTCTCTTATGCGGTCATCCAAGCTCATGCCCCGACTCTAATCAGCTTGAATTGAATTGTCCAGTACAGGGCAGACTGGGACAGTGGGTCTTAAGCCCTTACCTTAAGAAACAGGTAAAGCTACAAAACTTATCCCAAATAGGGTATTGCCAACCGGAAAATCTTGGAATATTATTCCGGCATGAACGAAATCCCTTTAAATCCCGATACAATCGTAAGTCGCCTGACCCCGATCAGTCGTGCTCTTTGGACGGGCCTGGAAGCTGGAGCGCAGGACGTTAGCCAATACTTTCAGCGACGCGCTCGCGACTTCGCGCCCCAAAGAATTGAACTCAATTACTCAATCGCAACTGATATTGCGCGGTATAACGCCTTATGTTTTTTGCAAGAGAACCGACCGTTTAACGCGGAATACCAGATTGAAAGAGTTGCGAACAACGGGATTTGCTTACGTTCGCCGTGGTACTCGATCAAGGTTTACAAAATGCTGGAGGGTGATGTTCCAACCGCACACAACACGCGGGCTAGTCGCGCGTTCTACTCAAACAATAGTAGTAGTTTGTACCTACCGTTTGTCGATTGGTCACCAGAAACCGAAGGCCGCGAATGGAGAGAGGTCGCGCCTTATCTAACCCGTTTAAACCTTATCTATTGCTGGGAAGTTGACCGACGCTTCAACGTCATTCAACTTCGATTGTTTTGCCCCCGTAAAAGTGGAAAGTACAAGGAAGGTGTCAGAAGGTTTTGGAGTCGGTCAATCGCACACCCAATAACTGGAATAAAAATTCCCACAGTCAACGACGTGGCAGAAGTTGACGATCTTCCTATCTTCTTTGAAGACGTAGGAGAGCAGGACGGGGATGATTAACGGGCTTCGTATTAAACAAGCTCGCGAAATCTGCAAACTTACTCAGACTGAATTAGCCCAAAAAGTGGGCGTGGCTCAATCTACCATCGCGAAGATGGAGATTGATGTTAAAGATCAGCCGGATGAGATTGTAGAAGCAATCGCGTTCCAAACAGGTTTTCCTGTGTCTTTCTTTCAGCAGGGCATGGGGCCTGAGTTTTCTCTAGGGTCTTTGCTTTTCCGTTGCCGCGCCTCGCTATCATCAACTGAAAAGACCCGGATTAGACAATTGGGCCAACTTATCTTTGAGCTTGAAGAAAAGATGGCCGCACGGACGAAACCTATAGAGCTTCACCTTCCTAGCTTTCAGGGTGAAGACCCAATCGAGGCCGCGCGTGTAACTAGGGCCACTCTAGGACTCCCACCGGACACTCCCATTCCGCACGTCATCAATCGAATCGAGCGTAACGGCGTATTCGTATTTGCTATGCCCGATTCCAGTGAAAAATTTGACGCCTTTTCTCTTTGGTCGGACAACGATCCGCGCCGACCTGTGATGATGGTTAATAGCTGCAAGTCAGGTGATCGGCTACGGCTAAGTGTCGCGCATGAGATCGGACATTTGGTCTTACATAAAAGCCCCCGTGGAAACTTGCGCGACATTGAACGTCAAGCGTATTCCTTCGCTCGCGAATTCTTGTTGCCGAAAGATGCCATGAAACGTGAGATTAAGCGCCCTGTAACGCTTACGAGTTTGGCGGCACTAAAACCGCGATGGGGTGTTTCTATCCAAGCCCTTATCAGATGTGCGTATGAGTTGGAAATAAGCCCTGAGAATCAGTACAGGTATTTAAGCGAGCAAATTAGTAAATTGGGTTGGCGTAAACGCGAACCAGAAAATCTAGATATTCCGGTTGAAAAACCTCGACTGTTCCGAAAATTAGCGGAAATGACGACAGGGATTCCACCAAACCCCAAGCGTCTGGCTTCAATGATCTGTTCAAGCGTGACTCTTGTTGAGGACGTGTTGGCAGCCCACGCCAGCAAGAAAGAATTACCTGCCTCCGAAAAGAATCAACTCACCGACGCTCTGAAAGACAGTTCAGCCACCGACACAGATAACGTCATCCTGTTCAAACGGAACTAAGCCCGCTTTTTGTGCGGCTGTCTCGGACGGTTCCAGTAGGGGCTTTTGCATTTCGGGCAAACACGAGGCTCATTCTCGAAATCACGCGGTATCCATTTGTGCTCGCACCGCTCACACTCATATTGGGTAACTTTAATTTGCTTTGAAGCCATGAAGAGACTATATACCTAATAGTATATAACCGCAAGTAACTAGTTTCTTGACAAGGTATGTACCTATGAGTAATATACTCCCTGTAAATAACAAGGCCCTAGCGGCGCGTAACCACTAAGGCCCTTTTGAAAACCCAACGCGATTGCTCGCAGTGAGTCTCCGGTAAAGACATTGTGAGTCAGTCGCCTAACGAAAGGCAAGGTACACAATGGACAACGGAAGAGAACAGCGAGGATTTGAGATTGCGGCGAAAGCAAAGTTATACGCGGAGCGGCGATCGCTGGTTTGTCCCCTCTCAGTCTGGCAACACTGGCGACATGGGCATATACACAGTTAAGCCGGACGTATCGAACCCGCATTGCACTTGCCCAGACCACGAAACGCGCAATGCTGAAATGCAACACATCTTTGGGCTGTCGAGTTCACGATTCAACGTGAGTACACGAATGACGGACAAACGGAAACCCTCACTGAAACGGTGAAAGTTCGAAAGACCTACAAGCCAAGAATGGAGCAGCGTACAACGCGGCCCAAGTGAACGAGAAAGAACAATTTCAATCGCTCTTACGTGAATTATGCAAAGGCGTTGGCGAACCATCGCAAACTATCGGACGCAACCGATTGCCATTCGATGAAATGTTGTTTGCGACAACGCTTCAAGGTCTACTCACACGGTTTCTCAGCGACGGTTTATGAGTGACTTGCGTGACGCTCACGCAAAGGGCCATATCTCAAAGGTGCCTCACTTTAATTCGATTTCAAATTATCTTGAGAGTGAAGTCTTAACGCCTTACCTCGAAATGCTAATCGAGGAAAGCAGCTTGCCGCTTACGCGCAATCGAATCTGATTTCGCCGTTGACTCTTCGGGCTTTTCAACTTGTCGCTTTGTGCAGTGGGTGGATGCGAAGTACACAAACCAAATCCGCTTATGACTAAGCGCGAATGGGTAAAGGTGCATTTGATGTGCGGAGTAAAAACAAACGTAGTGACCGCCGTTCAAATTAGTGACCGCTTTGCAGGTGATAGCCCTTTCTTCAAGCCTTTGGTTGACGCGACCGCCAAGAATTTCGTTATGCAGGAAGTCTCCGCAGACAAGGCGTATCTATCAGCGGCGAATCTTCAAACGGTGGTAGACCATGCGGCGATGCCATATATCCCGTTTAAGAGTAATAGCAAGCCAAACTGGGGAGCTGGAACGCAGCAAGCCCACAACACTCGCGGGAAATTGAGAAAACAAAACGACGCTCTGGAAACAGATGTATCACTATTATGAATTCAATCAATCGTGGTTCATGCAGCAGTACCACAAACGATCAAACGTCGAAACGACGTTCCACATGATCAAGTCTAAGTTTGGCGATAGCCTGAGAAGCAAAACCAAAACGGCGCAGATCAACGAGGCGCTTGTGCAAGGTGCTCTGCCACAATATCTGCTGTCTGATTCAGTCGATGTTTGAATTGAATATTAAGCCTGAGTTTTGGGCGCAGGAAGGTGCTGTGATTTAGCTCCTTTGGTATCAGCCATTCATGGCAGAACGAGGCAGGGAAAGAGGCGCACTTAGGCGCGCCTCTTCAGTATTCTCTAGACTCTTTTTATTGAAAAGTCTATAATTCCTAATGATCCTGACTTCGCATTTGCCTGTAAAACCTTTATTTGTCACGGCTTAGGGCAACCGACTATGGGCGTTTTTCATCACAAGATCGCCGCATTGGTTTCGGCTGTACTAGTCGCCTTCGGCGGCGGCATGGCACGCGGAGAGCACACTATGAGAAAGAACCTGAAAGCATCTCGACTTGAAGGCCCTCAAGTTTACACTACACGGAGCGGCAGTCGGTACGTGCGCGCCATCGACGTAATAAGAAGTGCGGCAGGGCGTCGTGAGTTATCGCTGCAGTTGAAGAATCAACCAAAGTACACCCTAAAGCAAGGCCGCGCCTCTTCAAAACTCAAGAAGAAATCATAACGGGGCTAAATGCCATACAACCTACTCCTCCTTCCTCTGTTGGGTGGGTTTCTCTTTCTTCGTTGGTGGAATCCCACTAGATACCACGCATTACGCGCAGAAAAGGAACGCCTTCTAATCTTGGCGGCAATTCCAGGATTAGTAAGCCTAGTTTTATCTTTTGCGATAATCTCGGGTCTGGGTGCGCTTTTCCCGTGTTCGTCATGGCCGCGCGTTCCATGCTTTCCAGCATGGTGGCAGGCGAATGTTCCCTTTGATTACTCAGGCACGTCATTGTTGGCTTTCACTCTAGGCGCGATTCTATGGTTACCACTCAATCTAGTTTGCAGCAGAGATAAGGCAATAGATCGCATCATTGAGGAAGACAAGATTCCACTAGAATTACTGCTTAAGAGAGCCCAAGACAACGGAAACACAGTCGCCGTTACCATGTCTAACGGCAAGGTCTATGTTGGCTATGTATTGCACCTTATCAACCCGGCATTGCCAACACAATTTATCCAGATTTTGCCGACAAAAAGCGGCTATCGTGATGAGACGGACAAGAGCTACCGCTTTACGAATTTTTATACCGAGGCGCTAGATCAAATCGACAAAGACTTTGAGTCAAAATACCTCGAATTTGAAGAGGTTTCCAACAAGATAGACGCTCTCAGCGAGCGGCAGGAAAAGAAGCCTAAAAAGGAAGCTGCAAAAAAACTGAAAACCCTTCGCGCCAAGTCCGATGAGCTTGAGGAAGAGTTAAATGAAATCGCCTTAGAGGCTGATGCCTTCGGCATAGTTTTACCAGTGGCCGAAATTATGTCCATCAATATTTTTAGCGAGTACATTTACGATAAATACTTCGCACCGCCAATCGACCTCGAAAAGGAAGGGCTCATGCCCGAATAGCTTTCTGCACAAAAGCGGATCAATCTGCACAAAAGCTACCCTCAAAAACCGAGCTTTTGTGCAAAGCCCAACAATTCAACAATTCAACAATTCAACAATTCAGCTTTGCACAGAAAGTCGGCGAAGCCGACCAAATCAGAACCGGAAGCGATAGCGAACGGTCGCAGCTAACCTACGAAGGGCGGTCGATGACAGTGAACCTTGGCTTTTCTTACCAACGGTGACCCGGTCGCTACCCCGACTAGTCGGGCTTCTGATACCGCTTCGCGAACCCCTCATTCGACTTTTTGTGCAAAGTCTAACTGTTGCAACAATTCAATAACCAACCTGGCTTTCAGAGATTTAGAAATCCAATGGCGAGGAAATACAGCCCGAGGTCGTAGAGGCCAAGGGTGTCAAGGCTGTTTGTGGGCGTGTCGGTGATATGAGTGCTGAGGCCGATAGATAGATCTGACATTAGCCACAAAGAGCTCCCCAAAAAGATGGGGACTTGAGAGGTGGACATAATCACATTCGAAACGATCAGTATCGCGAAGTACGACGCTTCAACTATGCGCTGAACGCCCTTAAGTTTGGGAAGCACCCACCGAAGTACGAAAACCGCGATCACAATGTTGGTCAAGGACAGAGGCAGAAGGGCGTAACCAGGCAGGGGTTTGCCTAGACTCGCAATGGAAAAGCAGACCAGTGCCGCGGCAAATGATACGGCCCCCAGTTCGAAGGCCAGGGGAGCCTTGTCCTCAGGAAGATCTAAAAGGATGTCGCCAATTGCGCATAGCAAGAACCCGAGAGCAACCAGGCCCGCCTCAAAATTCCAACTGAGCCCGGCCAGGAATAAAGCCGGAGCGGCCTTGATCAGTGCCCGCAAATAGACCGGTAAACCTTTGCACAGTGTGGTCTTCGTGAGTTGAGTGAAGACAGCAAGGGCAACTAGCGCGAAGAAAACCAGAGTGGACCCCAGTGAGTCTGTGATGAGGTAATTAAATGTCATGGTGTTCGGTAGCCTCGGTCGTTGTGAAAACGAGTCTCCGTTGTGTTAGTTCGGCTGGTTGTCAGCCGAAATAGAAGACGCGGTAGAGGAGGAAAAACAAAGAATGTTTTTCAAGGACCCTGAGTTCGGATGTGGAAGATTTTATCATCCAAACCACTTTCCAAGGTGTTTATTATCGCTAAGTTAACAGTTATTTCGCTCTAAACAATCAACCGAATTTGATTGCTTTTTATCGGGTAGGAAGTCGGTAGCGCCCAACGGTGCTTTCACCGATGCTGCCGAAGTACAACGATCCGTTGTGCTCTACCGCGTTAGCGATTTGGGCGTAACACTCGCGCGAGCCGTCTTGCAGGTTGTCGACGACCTTACCATTCCCATCAAGTCCCAACACGAAGCTATAACGCTTGGGCGCCGGCTGCAGGAACTTGGGTAGGCGCATCACGACCTTTCGGAGAAATGGATAGGGCAGCAGCTTGTCCAGAGTCTTATCGCGAGGTGTGACCAGGGCTAACCAAAATTTGTCCCGGCGGTTTGAGGAGATACCATCGGGAAACCCCGGCAAGTTTTCGATGAAGATCTCCGTTTGGCCGGCCTTTGGTCCATTTAGCCAGACACGATGTATTCGATAAGCGCCCGTCTCGACCGCCAGAACAAACGAGCCGTCCGGACTCACCGCCACACCATTCGCAAAGCTTAGATCTTTTAGCAACGTTCGTGTGACTCTCTTCCTGGGATCGTAGGCTAACAGGCGTCCATTGCCGGTGTGCTCCATCAAGTCACCCTTGTAATTGGTGAGTGGGAATTTGTGTGAAGCGTCGGTGAAGTAAATTGTGCCATCGGCGGCAACGTCAAGATCGTTCGTGCATTTGAAAGCCACGCCATCAGCCTCGGTGCTCAAGAGGCTCTCGGTTCCATTCTTCGAAATCGAAAGTAATCCCCTGATCGCGTCTGCGACGATGAGATTGCCATCTGCGTCAAATACCAATCCTAACGGACGGCCGGCTGTGTCAGTGAAGACTTCATGCCTCCCATCGGCCTGAACGCGCACGATGCGGCCATCGTCCATTCCGGCATAGACTCGATTCTCCGCATCGATAGCTACGTCTTCCGGACCGAAACCCTCTCCAAGCGATATTCTCTCAACCGGAGACAGCAACGAATTCTGTTGATAAGGGCCGGATAAAGCGGGAGCGGGTGGCGGGTTCCAGGCAACGGGCGCTATCGATACGGGCCAAAGAAGCAGATAAAGAAGTAGAGAGCCGATGGCCAAAGCGAGGACGAGTAAGAATTTTTTCATTTGGGGGGACTGACGAAAGGTCGGATGAAGTGACTATCTTTCACCGCGCGCCTTTTCCACTTTGCTTTCCATTTCGACTGCGAGCTTGCGTATACCCGGTTGGTCCATAGGCTCAATTAATCGTAGTGCTTCGTCGAGGACGCGGCGTTGATACTCGGGAAAGTTTGGCAGGCCGGCAACGCTGCCGAACTCGCCTTCATAAAATGCCGCCCGAGGCGGCCTAACGATTTCCACCACGTCCTTAGCCACCGCCAGGGTCATCGTAGGAATCCCCTCCGCCTCGAGCGCACGCGCAACTAGCGAAACGGCTTGATGGCATAGTCTTGAGGCCGGAATTAGCAGCGCGGCCTGGGACTCATACCTTTTGACACTTTCAACCAGACGCGGAGCCATTTCTTCCGCTACGCCTTGTGCATCCGGAATGAAGCCGCAAAAGCTCCAAAAGACCGGGTTGAGCTGACCGATGATTCCATTACTTTCAAACTCAAACAGTCGCTCAAGCGGCAACTGCGAATTCAAGTCCTGCTCGACTGCTGCTGGATTGTAACCACGCGCTGCGAATTTCAAATCGTCCGCCTCAATTTGAGCAGGGATTTCCCGGAAGCTAAGATCGCCGCCCGGCAATGACGTATCGAAAGGCTCGGTGCCGTCGATATAGGCGCCGGCTGACGAGATCAGGGCGAGGTTCATCATAGGCAAGGCACGTCGTGCCGGCTCAAAAGGCGCGCGTCGGTTCCTAACCAAGGGATACGAGTCGTCTACGTCATTAACGGCCCCGCGGCCCTTTTCTTTCTGCCAATCCGCGTAGCTTCTGCGCCACTCCTCGAGATTTTCGATGATTTCCAAGTTAGTCCCTTCCAGCGTCGACCCGATTACAAACGATAAAGAAGACGGTTAGACCGGCAATAATACCAATAGAAAGCGCTGCGACAGAATAGCCGTGCAAAGCGGCGAACGCTACTCGATTAGCGTCTGCCAGAGATACCTGATCGATAGGGATTCCCATCGCTTGTCGCAGCGTTCGCATTCTAGCGGCTATTACCCATTGACCGACGCCGGTCGCAAGAGCCATGAGTCCAAACAAAATGAGTTGAGCAATGAAAGCCCGGGCGCTATATCTCTTTCGAATGGCAACAGCGATGAGGATGCACAGCAGACTGATGAAGAAGCCGGAAGTGTTCACAACCGAGAGAGTGCGGTTCACAATCGCGCCCGCAATCTCGTTCGTATTGGGGACATTGAGAGATCTTAAAACGCCAAACGCATTCGGTGCTACGGCTGCGCTAAAAAATACTGCCGCTCCAAGCCATGCCGCGATGAATAACACTCTTATCTTGTTGAGCGTATTGCTCATGAATCGTATTCCGAAATTTCAGGAAGCAGTGAAATTTTTGGCGGCTCAATCTGCGGCGGGGTTAACTCGCGCGGGTCAGCCGCGGTCAATAACCACGAGAGACAACGATCGAGTTGCTGCTGATAGTCGACGAGGTCGAGAGACATGAAAACATTCGTTCCCAACTTCTCAAACTTCTCCTTTGCCCGTGTGTACATTTGACGTGCAGCACCCGGCCTGCCGATTTCCAGATGATGAAATGCAACTGCTGACTGGATCATGGCCTGCAGAAAAAGCTTTTCCTGCCAGCCGACTTCGCCCATCCAACGCTCTTCCCAAACGTCGTGGGCAGCATGAAACTCTCCGATATTGTAGAGATCGATGCCGGCTATGTATTCAACCGGATACGCCGAGATGTGAGCATCGGTGTAGAACTGACGACTGAACGATTGGTTCGATAACCTTGGTATTCGTTTCATTCATGGGAATGGAAGAGGTCGCAGCGGCTTTGCCGCCATCGGTGCGGAAAGGCTCAGCCTTTCCGACAGCCGGGGTTCTCCTTGAGGCTCCGCCTCGAGCATTTAGAGGCATAGCCTCATATCCCTTTGGTCGAATTCCGGAAAGGGCAGAGCCTTTCCGCACGGACGGCGGCAAAGCCGTTCAATCATCGAGAGCTGCCCTGCAAGCGAGCGGCAATAACTTTTGCAGCCGTCGCACCAGCGCCACTCGCACTGCTTATCGTTGGCGCTAACGGATTGGACACATCGCCGATAGCAAACACGTTCCTTGCCGTTGTTTCCTGTTCACTCGTCACAAGAACATAACCCAGTGAATCCACTTCGACCTGGCCTTGAATCATGGCAGTGTTCGGCTCAACTCCCACGCGAACCGCAACACCACGGACAGCCATCTGAAATGGTTTCAGCGCATCCTTGCGTCGAATCTCAACCGCTTCCACTTCGTCGTTCCCCAGAATTTGCGTCACGACCGATTCGGGAAACACGGTGATCGAGTGTTGAGTCTTGAGCCTTTCCGCAAACTCCCGGCGCGCCTTCAAGGTTTTGCTGCGATGGACCACGGTCACGGTGGGACAGACCTCCGCTAACAACAACGCATTCTCAGCAGCAGCGTCGCCGCCGCCAATGACGCAAACGTCTTGGCCGGCGAACTTCTCGCGGTCTCTTGTCGGCGATTCGATAATTCCTCGGCCTGCAAACTCGTTCTCTCCAGGTATCCCGAGTTGCCTTCGTCGCACCCCTGTAGCCATGATGATCGAGATTGCCTGAAGTTGTTCGCCGCTGCGCAACGCGATCTTTCTGGCTCTTAAATCAACGCTTTCAATCTCAACCCCGGTCCACAAATCAAACTCAGCGTCGTTAACACGCTCAGAAAACCTCTCTAGAAACTCCTCACCGTTGCCCGCGTTCAATCCTGGGTAGTTCACAATTGGCCCATAGATCGAATGAAGCTGACCACCAACTCGTTCGTTCTTTTCCAGCACGAGAGTGTCGAGGGCAAGTTCGTCGCACCAGAGCGCCGCGGAGAGGCCAGCAGGGCCGGCGCCTATGATAATCACGTCATGCATGCAGAACTCTTGCCGGTGACTGCGCCAACAGCTCTGCGCGGAAAATGCCTGCGACCTCGTCCGGTTGCAGACCCGAAGCGGCGAGTTTGCCTTCGGCATCCAGAAACTTGATCGCCGAGGTCATTTCTCGGTTATCAAGCTTCCACAGTCCGGCCGGCGAGCGTTGGTGATTCAGGTGGTCGAGCAGTTTAGAGAAATCGTGCCGCTCTATCCGTGGGCGCACCACGGTCTCGGCCCATGAGTAATATGGATAGTCGATCCGGTAAGCCCAACCGTTTCCCAGCGGCGTTGCAATTAGGAACAACCGGCCGTGTGCATGTTGCGAAATCGCCGTGAAGGGCGCGGCGTGTTGCGCCGGATCAAAACCATTAAGTCCGAAAACTTCGGGAGATAGGTAAACGAGGGAGACTGAGGCGTCAGGGAATTCAGTAACACTGCTCGCCCCTCGTGCAAAACTCTCCATCGCGGTTGCGACTCGCGCCCAGGGTTCGCGCCAAAGGTGCTCGTAGTCGTCAGTCTGCGTCAAAATGCGTTCGACTTCGGGAAGCACGAGGTCGTAGGCGCGCGCATCGTCGTCGACTTTTTTCCCCGCGAGAAACGAAGCGATTGGAGAACCCGGCTCATCACTGGGAGCAGCCTGGTCGGGGCCCTGGATGACAATGCTCGCCTTCACTCCCGCCTCGCTCTTGTATTCGCAAAAGTCTCCGGCTTCGGCTGCTGGAATTAACTTTTCACGCAGTTCGGCGGCGCGTTCGCCCTTGAGCACGGTCCAAACGGAAAGTATCCCGTCGGTATCAAAATGATTGTTGGTGACCAGCTCGATGTCGCGCGTCAGCTCAGATCTTTTTGGCGAAGAGACGAGGTTCAAAGCTATTTCCGTCGACGTGTCGGCCTTAAGCTCGGCAGGCGTTTCGTTTCCTTCCCAGTGAGAGAAGTGGACACTGTTGGCCACGGTGCCGTCGACCGAAAGCTTCGGAAGGTCGTCGAGGCCGGAATGATAATATTCAAAGCGCATGGCGTTTTGGGGATTGGATTCTGATAAATTTAGAAACGAAAGTGTAGCATGCGTCCGAACTGGACATGCACCGCTGCCTATCTTGTCAGTACCACCCCGCGTTAGCGGGTGGGTCGATAGGTCCTCACGCGGCAGAGTTACCCACCCGCTAACGCGAGGTGGTACTGACCTGTCGTCCTACGCCCTACTCGGCGCCGGCGAGTGACAGGCAGGAATGCCTGTCCTACAATTCCCCAAAATTAAAATACCTGGAGGAATCATGAACCCAGCAGTCAATCAACCTATGCAGGAAATAAGTGCCACTGAACTCAAGCGGCGCCTCGACAACGGGGACGACATTCAGATCATTGATGTACGTGAAGCCGTCGAAGTCGCAGTTGCGAAGATTCCGAATGCCATCCACATTCCGCTCGCACAGGTTCTCGATCGAAGTTCGGAGATCGATCCCAACCGTGAGACTGTGGTGCATTGCAAGATGGGTGGCCGCAGCGCCAGAGCGATCGACGCGCTGAAGCGCTCCGGATTCTCTGGCAACTTAATGAACCTCAAGGGCGGCATTACTGCCTGGTCAAATGAAGTAGACCCAACCGTGCCAAAGTATTAAAGATTAGTTCGGGGCAGTAGCCCGACCGTTAGGGAGGGCGCTGTTGCACCTCAAGCGAACGCCCTCCCTAACGGTCGGGCTACTGCCCCGTTGCGAACCTCACTCCCCCCGTTCAAAAATTCTCGTCCAGCGGTACAACTGCCGCGTCTAACAATCCAGCTAGGGAATTCCAGAGCGATCGTCAACAAACATTTCGCGTGAACATTTCGCCTTTAGGGTGAAGTGTTGTCTCTCCTCTACGTTTACGGCAACAAATGAACTTTAACTAGCCGGATGGGATCTGGCAGGGAGGACTACGCAAATGAGGAGAACACTTTTTCAAGCTGTGCTGGTGATGGTTGCCCTAGCGGGCGGCTTATCGGCAACGGCTGTCGCACAGGAGCAGCGGCGTTGCAGATTTGACCCCTGGGAGTGCCGGGAACTGCGCGCTGATCGAAGAGAAATCCGCGCAGATAAGATAGAACTGCGAGACGATAGGCAGGAAATACGGCAAGACACACGCGAATTAAGATCTGATGTGCGTGAGTATCGCCAGGACCGGCGCCAGGGAGCTTCGGCAGCAGAGCTACGTGCGGATCGTCGTGAGATCAAAGCGGATCGGAGGGAAATTCGCGGCGACTATCACGAGTTGCGTCAGGATAGGCGCGATTTACGCGGCGACGTTCGCGATTTTCGGCGCGACCGGCGCGACGCGCGGAGAAACTAAGGCTAAAGAGTTTTGCAGGGTTGGGACAGACAGGAATGTCTGTCCCTACTTGTTTATGCCGTGGAGTTTTATGAACGGGCTCATTGAAGTAATAACCATGCCTTCGATCACTTCCATTCGGCAGGCCAGTCCGGGTCTGTCGCTTTTGCTGGTTTGGCCTTCCGTGTGGTACCACACCTGACAGTTTGTGCAGTCGCCGTTCCAACAAAAATCGCCATACGAAATCGAGTTTATCGAGAGGAACTGGAAACATCGCAGGAGCCGGTTCTTCTCCGGCACCTCAACCCGCTTGCCAAGAACTTCAATGCTAACGAGCCGCTCGTAAGGGTCGAGTAAATCGTCGCCGATAGCGTTCTGTCGTATGTCTGCGAGTTCCTGTGACATAAGTTGGCAAAGTATAGCCATTCCAGTTTGAAAAAAACACTGGAATGTCCGTGGCTCCCACCGCTTCGCATCTTCTTTGAGACATTGCTAAACTACACTCCACACGGAGGTGAGATTTGGCGCTAGTTATTTATACAAAGCCAGGGTGTCCTTATTGCCAGCAGGCTCGGGACCACTACAATTCGAAGGGCATACCTTTTACTGATTATGACGCCCAAACGGACCGGTCCCGTCGCAAGGAGATGCTTGCTTTATCGGGCGGTGACCCGACCGTGCCGTGCATCGTTGAAAACGGAAAGTACAAGGGATCGGGCTGGGGCGACCCGCCCCGCGGTTGAACGGTCCACGACTGAGGGCCGTGCGCCCTCAACCCAATCTAAATGCGCAGTTCCAATCAGCTCCAATCTGAGGAGCCGGTCTGCCCACAACTTTTGAATCTTAAGAAGGCCTCCAATGAAAAACCTCAAGACACTGACAGCAATCTTATTCCTTGTTCTGTCCACAATTGTCACACTTAACAGCGCCGTTCTGGCGCAGTCCAACGGACATGGACCAAAGCTTCAACCACCAATGACACCAAAGAAAACCAAGACCACCAAGATTCACGACTACACGATGATCGACGATTACTTCTGGCTGCGGGAAAAGTCGAACCCGGAAGTGATTGCGCATCTCGAAGCGGAAAACGCATATACCGATTCGATTTTGAAACCGACCGCGGCTCTTCAGGAAAAGCTTTACAAAGAGATGGTTGGGCACATCAAAGAGACTGACGAGACGGTACCTTACCGCTCGGGAAATTATTTCTATTATTCCCGCACCGAGCAGGGCAAACAGTATTCAATCTATGCGCGCAGGAAAGGCAGCCTCGACGCGAAGGAGGAGGTCCTTCTCGATCAGAATGAGATGGCTAAGGGATTCAAATTTTTCAGCATCCGAGGTTTGGTGCCGAGCGATGACGGCAACCTGCTGGTCTATTCAACCGACACTACTGGCTACCGCCAATACAAACTTCAGATTAAAGATCTGCGCACCGGCCAGCTTTTGCCCGATACATTTGAGCGAGTTGGAAACGTTGCCTGGGCAAGTGACAACAAGACTATTTTCTTTACCACTGAAGATGCGGTGACGAAGCGATCAGATAAGTTCTTCCGTCACGTATTGGGCGGCAAGACGGATTTGATCTACGAAGACAAGGATGAAATGTTTGATCTGGTGTCTTACCGATCAAGAGACAAGGCCATCATCTTCGTTGGCTCTGAGAGCAAGACATCAACCGAGTATCGCTACCTGCCAGCCGCAACACCGACCGCGGAGCTGAAAGTAGTCAGCGCGCGGGAACCGGATCACGAATACAACATCGATCACCGCGACGGCGTCTTTTACATTCGTTCAAATAAGGGTGCGAAGAATTTTCGAGTAGTAACAGCGCCGGTGGCAAATCCTGGTCAGGCCAACTGGAGGGAACTGGTGGCCCACCGGCCGGCCGTGAAGATCGCCGATATCGATCTGTTTGCAAACCACCTGGTCTTGTCGGAATGGGAAAAGGGCCTGGAGCAACTCGAGGTCCACGATTTCAAAGCTAACAAGATGCACCGGATCGAGTTTCCGGAACCGGTCTATTCGGTGCAGCTGGCGCAAAACAGAGAATTCTCAACACCAGTAGTCCGTTATAACTACGAATCGTTAGTCACACCAGATTCTGTGTTTGACTACGACATGAACACCCGCAAGACGACGCTTTTGAAAGAACTGGAAGTTCCCGGAGGATTCAGCCGAACGAACTATAAATCCGAGCGCATCTTTGCAACTGCGTCTGACGGCACGAGGATTCCGTTATCGGTGGTCTACCGCGCGGGCACAAAGCTTGATGGCTCAGCGCCGGCCTTGCTGTACGGATACGGATCTTATGGCGCTTCAATGTCTCCGACGTTTAATTCCAACCGGCTCAGCCTGCTTGATCGGGGCGTTGTCTATGTCATAGCTCACATCCGCGGCGGCGGAGAGTTGGGCGAGGAATGGCGCGAACAGGGTCGCATGATGAAGAAGATGAATACGTTCACCGACTTTATCGCGAGTGCCGAGCATTTGGTGAAGAACAAGTACACCTCAAGCGATCGTTTGGTAATTCAGGGCGGCAGCGCGGGAGGCCTGCTGATGGGCGCGGTCAGCAATATGCGTCCCGATCTTTTCAAGGCAGTGGTCTCGCAAGTTCCTTTCGTCGATGTGTTGAATACGATGCTCGACGCTTCCTTGCCGCTGACGACCAGCGAGTACATCGAGTGGGGCAATCCCAACGAGAAGGCGGCGTACGATTACATGAAGACGTATTCGCCTTACGACAACATCGGTAAGAAAGCTTATCCAGCGATGCTGGTGAAGGTTTCACTCAATGACAGCCAGGTGCCTTACTGGGAAGGCGCGAAGCTGGTGGCCCGGCTGCGTGACATGAAAACTGACAATAATCCGCTGTTGCTGAAGACCAACATGGGCGCGGGTCACGGCGGTTCGTCGGGACGGTATGACTACCTGAAAGAAGTCGCCCTGGACTACGCCTTCATGCTTTGGCAGATGGGCAAGGCTGAATAGTTATTGTAGGGCGTCACTCCGTGGACGCCCCAGAATTGGACGCCGCATAAGGGTGTCCACAGAGTGACGCCTTTTACAATACGTCTGCTACCTTGACAGTGTTTATGCGAGTTTCTATAGTCGCAGACACAGTTGGCGTAAACGAAATGCCCAAGACCTTTCATTGCATCTGTATCTCCTCCGTTTGTTGCGTCTGTTGTTGGACGCGACCGGAGGGACACTTGCACGCGTAAAGGTCAACGATTTAGACGCTAACGCAGCAAAGGTTTTCAATCCGGTCGCGAATCTAAAAGGATTCGCGACCGATTTGTTTTTTGAATGGAATAACCGAGTCGTCAATTGTCACTACGGAACCGAGCGCGGTAGCGCCGGATCCAAGAGGCTATCTCGAATTTAAAGAGCAACCTTTAGAGCGCCTGGATGAACGTGAACGGTCAATCTCGGAAGGTTCCTCTCGGATCCGGCGCTACCGCGCTCGGTTCTGTAAGGAACAGGAAAGCAAAACTATGAGCACCGGCGTCATTGAACAGAGAATTAGTGCTTTAGATTTAACCTCGATAGAGTCCAGCATTGGTAACACGCCTTTGCTTCGCCTACGCCGAATCACTTCGGAAGTGCCCGAGGGTGTGGAGCTTTACGCGAAGGCTGAGCACCTCAATCCGGGCGGTTCGGTCAAAGACCGTCCAGCACTGCAAATGATCCTGGCTGGCGAGAGGGAAGGAGCGCTTCGGCCGGGAATGACGATTCTCGATGCTTCGAGCGGAAACACGGGCATTGCCTACGGAATGATCGGAGCTGGGCGAGGCTATCCCGTAACGCTTTGTTTGCCGGGAAACGCCAGCCGTCAACGCAAACAAATCCTGCGCAGCTTTGGCGTCGATGTTGTGGAAACCGATCCTCTACAAGCAACCGACGGCGCGCAAATAAGAGCACGCGAGATGTTCGAGGAAGCTCCCGAGAAGTACTTTTATCCCGATCAGTACAACAACGACGCCAACTGGAGGGCTCACTACGACGGAACCGGCCCTGAAATTTGGGCACAGACCGAAGGTCGAATTACACACTTCATAACGGGTCTCGGCACGTCAGGGACGTTCATGGGAGTAACGCGGCGCCTCAAGACATTCAATCCGAACATTCGCGCGATCTCAATGCAGCCCGCATCGCCTTTCCATGGCCTTGAAGGCCTAAAGCATATGGAGACCGCGATGGTGCCGGGCATCTACTATTCAACACTGGCCGACGCAAGTGTCGAGGTCGAAACCGAAGACGCGCAGGAGATGGTGCGGCGACTCGCGCGAGAAGAAGGATTGTTTGTGGGCACGAGTTCCGGGGCCAATGTGTTTGCTGCGTTGCGATTGGCGAAGACGCTGGCTCCTGGTGCGGTGGTCGTGACGATCCTATGTGATGGGGGCGAAAGATATGTTGAATAGACTAGCCGCCAGGGCGCCAGGCCGCCAAGATGCCAAGAAACGCCAAGAAGAACGTATTCAGATTTCCATTTTCACTTTTGAATTTCCAGTTTGGGTTCTTTGTTCCACATCCTTAACTTGGCGGTGAGGGCGTCTAGCGTCAAAAAGATGATCGAACTATCAGCAGCGCAACAATCCGAGATTCGCGCTCACGGCGAGCGCGACTACCCCAATGAGTGCTGCGGTCTTTTGCTTGGCCGCTTCGCTGAGAGTGGCTTGAAGGTGTGCCTGGAAATCTATCCCATCTCTAACGCGCGCGAAGAGGAGGCGAAACGAAACCGGTTTCTTATCCGGCCTGAAGAATTAATGCGCGGCGAGAAACATGCGGCAGCTAAGAAGCTGGAAGTAGTCGGCTTCTATCACTCGCATCCGGATCATCCGGCGATACCTTCCGGTTACGACCTTGAACACGCCTGGCCTGTTTATTCTTACGTGGTCGTCGCAGTTAACGCGGGAGAGGCTGGAGATTTGCGCTCATGGGAAATACAAGCAGACCGTTCACGATTTGATGAAGAACAGACTCGCGAATTGAAGTCAGTACCACCTGCGTTAGCGGGTGGGTAGTCCTGTTTGACCCACCCGCTAACGCAGGTGGTACTGACAAGCAAGGTCGCGGAAGCACTACAGATTGAAAGGACCTGACACATGGCAGTTACGATCACTATACCCACGGCGCTGCGGCAATTTGCCGGCGGCACATCCCGGATTGATGTCGACGCAACGACGGCTGGCGAGGCGCTCGCTGAGTTAACCTCGCAGCACGCAGAGCTTCGCCGGCATCTTTTCGACGACAAGAACGCGCTCCGCAGCTTCGTGAACGTTTACGTCAACGACGAAGACATTCGTCATCAATCAGGACCGGAAACACCACTCAAGGATGGCGACACGTTGATGATTGTGCCGTCGATCGCCGGTGGATCAACTACCGAGGCGGACGACGCGACTGAACTGCCTTCGCTGTCGAATGAGGAGATTGCTCGCTACAGCCGGCATCTGATCATGCCGGAAGTAGGAATGGAAGGTCAGCGAAAACTAAAAGCCACGAGCGTGCTGATGATCGGCACGGGTGGGCTCGGCGCCCCGACGGGAATGTATCTCGCTGCGGCCGGCATTGGCCGCCTGGGGATTGTCGATTTCGATGTGGTTGACTCGTCTAACCTGCAGCGGCAAATCATTCACGGGACGAAAGACGTTGGACGCCGGAAGGTAGACTCGGCACGTGACCGGCTTTCCGACATTAATCCGCACATCGAAATCGAGACGCACGAGACGAGGCTCACCAGCGAAAACGCGCTGGGCCTATTTAAGAACTACGACATTATTGTTGACGGCACAGACAACTTTCCGACGCGCTACCTGGTCAACGATGCATGCGTGCTGACTGGCAAGGCGAATGTTTACGCGTCGATATTCCGGTTTGAAGGGCAGGCAAGTGTGTTTTGGGCCGAGCGTGGAGCGTGTTATCGCTGCCTATATCCGGAACCGCCGCCGCCGGGCCTGGTACCCTCGTGCGCTGAAGGCGGCGTACTTGGCGTTTTGCCGGGAATCATGGGTGCTATCCAGGCCAATGAGACGATCAAGATTGCGCTCGGCGCTGAGGATATACTCGTCAATCGTCTGCTTCTCTTTGATGCCTGGGCAATGAAGTTTCGCGAGTTTAAGCTGCGCAAGGATCCGCTTTGCCCGGTTTGTGGCGAGAATCCGACAATCAAAGAGTTGATCGACTACGAACAGTTTTGCGGTATGAAGCCGGACCACACGGCTGAGGAAACAAAGATCGAAGAGATAACCGCAACCGAACTAAAGGCGAGGATGGATCGCGGTGAAGGAATCCAGATAATCGATGTGCGTGAGCCAAATGAATATGAGATAGCGAAGATTCCCGGGACGAAGCTGATTCCACTGAGTCAGGTTGTTAACCGCATGAACGAAATCGATCCTTCACGCGAAACGGTTTTCCATTGCAAGGGCGGTGTGCGCAGTGCGAAAGCGATTGACGCCTTAAGAGCCGCTGCGTTTTCAGGGCGAATGGTTAACCTAAAGGGTGGGATCACTGCCTGGTCAGAGGACGTCGATGCGAGCGTGGCGAAGTACTAGGGTGATGGGTGTTGGGTGTGGGGTGTCGTGTGTTGGCTGTCATTAAGACGAATCAAGTATGGATTTTAATCGGTTTTTTCCTACACCCTACACCCAAACTCCTACACCCGACACTACACCCAACACCCTTCTTTCTTCACACCTTCACGCGATTCACCATATCTTTAAACGCAACAATGTTCTGTTGGCGCAATTCAAACTGGCTTGGGCCAACTTTCATTTCCACCACTTCTGCTTTCGCTATCTTTAAGAAGGTTGAATAGGGCAGCGTCACCTCGAGTGTTTCCGTCATCAGCGTGTCTGTACTCAGGCCCGCTAACGTCATCCTGCCGAGGCGATAGGTGACGCCGTCTGCGACCACCGAAAAGTCTCTCTGACTCAGGGAATGGCGCTGGTCCCAATCATCTGTTTGAAAGATTAACTGCAAGCTGGCCTGGCGCACGTAGTCAAGCTGGATTCCGGGGCAGTGCAATCTGGCAACCAGGCTTACGCAAGCATCCTTAAAGCTACCGCTCAAACGTCCGCAGGTGACGCGCATTTTCTTGAGCGTGATTGTCGTCTCGCGTGTAAACCCGTCGTACTTGCTTTCAATCTTGCCGTCATGAGTGGTCGATTGGTTAGCTCCAACTAACGCCACGGTTGAAGTCGATTTATGAAACGCCCCGATCCTGGATGGGGTCGCGACTGCAAGCAAACAGAAGGCTATGGCAAACAGCTTCATGGTGTCCCTCGAAAAAGTTGAATTGTGAGAGGAAATCGGCGGCAAGAACCAAAACTACCATCCGGGGAGTGATGCAGTTCGGGCTAGTAGCAAAATAACTAAGCCAGGAAGCGAATGTCAACGCGAAAATAAAGCCCGTAATTACGCGGATTTTCGGAGTTTCTGAAAAGAGGGATCGATGTTGGTGAGAGGAACAGACTGATGAACTATCAATCGCAAAATCGGTCTAATCCAGATTGGTCGTTTTGAACTGCCCCGTCATCCGTTTAAGTTTGTCCTCCCGGAGCAGCGTTTGCGCCAACATCAACCGGGCCATGATGCGCAGTTCGTTGCGCCCCAGTCGATCCGCCGCAGCTTTGGTGCGATCAAAATCTGCTTTGGCAAGCGCGGACATACTCTTCCCGTATTTGAACATGACAAAGTCCAGAGAAACTCCTGCCGAATGCTGCATGATAATTTCTCCTTTCTTGACTCCACCAGTTCTTATAATCTTGTCCAACAACAACAACTTGGCTATTTGCTCGTTTGCCCGATCAATCGCCGGTTCAATAATCGCGAAACCCCTGGCGGGTTCAACTAAAGCATAGGCGGCCACGAGAGCAAGCAAGGCATTGGACTGTGTATCGCTACTGAAATCACCCTTAATTAAGGTCTGCGCTTCATCCAGCAGCTTCAACGCCTCGTCGTGATCGCCCTTCTTCTCAAGGAGCAAGGCCATCTCGGCCATCGCCCTAGCCTTTTCTTCCTTGAGCCGCACGAGTGAAAGCAGCTTGCGAAGTTCGTCACTGTCGCCTTTGTGGATGGCGGAATTAATTTGCTCGGCATCCAGCATGTCGATTAACCCCTTGCGCGCTCCATCGTCTTTCATCTCGGTATTAATATATTCGCGCAACGAATCGGCGCGCTTGCGCATTACTGCCAGCACGATCGCTTGCTGTTGAGTCCAACGCCGCTGATCACTGTCAATACTCTGCGCTGCTGCTAACAACTCTTCTGGAGTACCGTTGCGAACCAGTGAGTTGTGCAGCTGCCAACCCTTCTGTTCCTTGTTCAGAGTCTCGTTAAACGCGGCAAGCTTTTTCTGCAATAGCGCCACGCGCTCTGGCGCAAACTCTTCGATCTCCGGCATGAGCTCTGTAATTGTGTAAAACAGGCTGTTATTTGCAGACAGCTCAACGGCCGAGTTCGCAATCATTACAACTACTTGACGCCGCTGTTCGCGACTCAACTTGAGCGGCCGCTGCTCGACCAGATAAGTCTTGTCATCCGAGGATTCTTTTGAGACACGGCTCGAGATTAGTAATTCCGTCGCCAGCCGCGATGCGACGAGATCGGAGGCGACGTTTCTCGTTTGCAGTTTATCAATCAACTCACCGGCAAACTGCGAACTCAGTTCAGTGTCCAGATCGTGCAAGCGCAGGAGTAAATTAAAGATTGAGAAGGTGAGTCCTTTGGCTAAACTTTCGCGCGCTATCTGTAGTGCACGTTTAGGATCGCGCGTTGCGGCTTCGCCGGCGATTTCCTGTTCCAGGTCTGGCAGATAGTGAGCGCCCATGACGTTCCGGAGGGGGCGGTTGACTTGAACGGAGTAGATCGAGAGCCAGTTGCGGATCGCGCTTCGCGACTTTGCGCAAGAGTTCGCGTCTCATACCGAACGTCACGAAGAAGGAGTCGCGAGCTTTCTTTTTGTCGTCCGCGCCGTTGTTAGCGGAATCGGTCATGAGTGTGAGAACGTTGTTCGCGTCCCAGAAGAGGTTCCGTGCACGCTTCTCATCACGCTCCCACAGGAGGTCCGCCGCCTCTGTCAACACAAACGAACGGTTCTCCGGAAGCTTGAGACTTAAGGCGCCGGTAGCAATTTCATCGACCAGCACATAACTCTTGCGCTGGAGTTCCTGCTTCAACTCCGCTTCTTTTTTGGCTTTCTCTTTGTCGTCAACCTGGGCCGTTGCCGCAGAACAGACGAGCAATAACCCCAGAAAGGACAAAAACGATCGTGAGAATGATTTAACTCTCATAGCTTTGGGATGGGGAGACTTGCGCAGCTTGGTGTGGAAAAGATACTACGAGAGCGTCCAAAGTCCAATGTCCGAAGTCCTGGGTCAGGGGCGGGAAGTTCAGAGTTCAAGCTTTTAGCTTGCGGTTGGGAACAGACCACGCAAGCTAAAGCTTGAACTCTGAACTTCCCGCCCCTGACCTAGGACTTTGAACTCTGGGCCTGTGGACTGGTCTCCCCGGTTGCAGTGGAGCAACGGTTGGGAGTTAAATAGGGTGAAAGCAAGACAAAGCAATGGTTGGAACAACACTGGGGAATTACAAGATTCTCGAGAAGCTCGGTGCGGGCGGACAGGGAACGGTCTATAAGGCAATTGACTCCAAGTTGGGTCGCACCGTTGTCATCAAAGTCCTGCCTGACGAACTCGTAGCCAAAGAAGCTAATCGCAAACGATTCGAACGCGAAGCCCGGCTCGCATCTTCTCTGGATCACCCAAACATTTGCACCATCTTTGATCTGAACGTAATCGATGGCATCCACTTCATTGCGATGCAATACATCGATGGCCGCAACGTGCGGCAGCTGGTTAACGGCAGACCTCTCCAACTCGAAAGCGCGCTCTCAATCGCCATGCAGGTAAGCGACGCACTCGCGGCGGCGCACGCGCAGGGAATTATTCATCGCGACATCAAAGCAGGAAATGTGATGGTCAACAGTAAGGGCCAGGCAAAGGTCCTCGACTTTGGCCTCGCAAAACTGCTTGACGACGAGGCGGCGCGTACATCCGGAATTCATCACACTGAGTTGACCGAAGTCGGCATTCCCTACGGTACCGCAACCTACGCAGCGCCGGAACAAGCACGCGGCGACCGCGTGGATTCGCGCGCCGATATTTTCTCCACCGGCGTGTTGCTTTACGAAATGCTAACAGGTTCCTGGCCGTTTCGCGGCAAGACGGCGGTTGACGTGCGGCATGCTGTATTACACGAAGAGCCAGAGCCACTCAGTGAGGCGCGGCCTGATCCTGTTCCGCCGCGTTTGCAACAAATACTCGACCGAGCTTTGCAAAAACACCCGCGTGACCGATATCAACAGATATCTCAGTTCCGCGATGATCTGCGTGCAGTGGTTCGGGACATTGGACAGACCTCGGGAGTCGCTGTTGACGATAGCGGTCTGCCGGTTGTGCCACGACATTTACACACTGAAGGGCCGATCACTCGCGCCCTGCGTTGGTTCAAGGAGAATGTTACCGGCAGTGAAAGCTCTAGTTCGTCGGGTCGCATGCGCAGCTCCTCTCAGTCGCGTGACGCTCATGAGACGCCGACCACGTTGGGAGGCGGCGAGCGTAAGAGCATCGCAATCATGCCTTTCAAGAATCTTGGCAACGATCCGGAAACAGCTTTCTATGAATTTTCACTTGCCGACGCGGTGATCACCGAGCTGGCGCGCGTTCGTTCCCTGGTTGTGCGGCCATCGTCGGTGATAGTCAGGTACCAGGGAAAGCAGTTTGATCCGGGTGACGTCGGCCGCGAGCTGGCGGTTGACGCGATTTTAACGGCGAGCTTTCTGCGCGCGGCCGCTCACCTGCGCGTGACTGTTCAGTTGCTGGATGTAAGGACGGGCGAAATTCTCTGGAGCGATCGGATCGATGCCGACGCCAGCGACATCATTGCTGTTCAGGACACGATTGTTCAGCACATTGTCGATGGTCTGCGAATTGAGCTCAGTCCGGATGAAAAGGTGGAGCTTGCAAAAGGATCCACCGCCGATGCGGCGGCTTCAGAAGAATATTTACGCGGGCGAAATTGCCTGGGCCAGTTTATCTATCACACCATCGGCCGAGAGGACCTGGATTCGGCAATCAATCACTTTGAGCGCGCGCTAGAGATAGATGCAAACTTTGCCCTGGCTTATTCGGCGCTGGGAAGTTGCTACGTCAATCGGGTACTCAAGGCCCTGGGTGAGGCGGACGATCACCAGAAGGCCGAAGCTGCGTTTAGCAAAGCCCTGGCGCTCGATCCCAAACTGCTCGAAGCCCGCATGCATTTGATTTTCATCTATCTCACGCGTGGCGAAAAAGAAAAGGCGCGACGTGAAGTTGTGTTGCTGCGCGAAGAGTATCCCAACGATGTGGGCGTGCACTTTGTTCGCGGAGTGGTGGCCCGACTTGATGCGGAATACGAGCGGGCGCTGCGTAGTTTTGATCGCATGGTCCGGCTCAATCCAAATGAGCGCGTCGTTGCGAGTTACAATCGCGCGCGCATCTTCATGTATCAACAGCGTTACGAAGAGGCCCTGGCTGAACTCGACCTGGGCGCGGAGATGGAACCGGATCATCCTCTCATTCAGACCTTCCGCGCACGCGTACTTTACTATCGTGGTGAAGTAGACGCGGCCACGCGAATCCTCGAACAGGTGCTCGAGCGGCATCCGAAGATGGAGGGCATCCGGCCAATTCTGGCAACCTGTCTAAGTGCTCAGGGTAAACATGAATTGGCCGACCAGCAGTTGACGCAAAAAGTGAAGGTCGCGGCGGCGTCGGATCATGATATACCCTACTGGCTCGCGTCAGCTTATCTCATGCAAGGCCGGCAGGTGTTGGCGTTGGAATGGTTGGAGAAGGCGATTAAACTTGGCAACGAGAATTACCTGTGGTTTGAATCCGATCCAAACTGGACTGACCTGCATGGCGATCCGCGTTTTAAAGAATTAATGAACAAGGTCAAAACCTCACTCGAGAAACGCGAGGAAACTCCTGAATGAAAACCTTTGTCGTCGGCGATGTTCACGGCCGTTGTGCCCAACTCGGAAGATTGCTGGAATTGATTCCTCGTGACGAGTCGACCGATACACTTGTGTTTCTGGGCGACTTAATCGATCGCGGACCAGACGCGTCGGGTTGCGTGGAGCTCGTGCTGAAACTGTTTACCGAGAATCCGGAGAGAGTTGTCTGTCTGCGAGGTAATCATGAACAGATGATGTTGGATTTTATCGAGGGCAGTGCGAACCTCTGGATCACCCCGGTCACGGGCGGTGAGCGGACCTTTGAGCAATATACGAAGAAGCAGCTAACGATAACGAAAGAACAGGATCTGGAGGACGCTCGCAGGGAAATCGAAAACAGCCTGCCGGCAGAGCATCTGGATTTTCTGCACAGCTTGCCACACTACTACGAAGATGAATTCGCGATTTATGTTCACGCCGGACTGGAGCCGGACAAACATCCGCGTGAAACTGCGCCTCAGTCGCTGATGTGGATGCGCGACATGGAGTTTTACAAGAACTATCGCGGCAAGCCATGCGTCTTCGGTCACACTCCTACTCCGCTTCTCCCGCTCCTGGGTCGACTCGGCCGTCATGGCATCTACATCTCACATAGCGCGATTGGAATAGACACGGGCTACAACATACAGTCGCCGCTCAGTTGTCTCTCGCTGCCCGACTTCACGCTCTACCAGGCTTTCTCGGAGGGCCGCGAAGAGACTCACCACATTACATCTTTCATTCCTGATTCAGTTAAGGCCATGCAGAAGAAGGCCGGGATTGTGAACTGACGGAAGGAGTTCTGTGTAGCAAAGGCACTCAGCCCGCGATAGCGGGCGAAAGCATAAAGCCTGGGGTGGAGCGCAGCGCAACCCCAGGTCCCATGGTCCAACAATGATTCCAGCCCGCGGAGCGGGCGACAGCCCTTAGCATTCTGTCGCCCACTCCGCGGGCTATGATCAATTCGCCCTCAATTCCTGGGGTTCCGCTGCGCTCCACCCCAGGCTGTACGCTATCGCCCGCTGCCGCGGGCTGGGTTCGCTTTGCCCGTGGACTTTTTTTAAAACGATTAGGCGGTTCGATTCAGGATGTAATCAGCGATCGCGTAGAGTCGCTCGGTGGGCCTGTTGAGTTGGTCCAAGGTCTCGCGCGCCTGTTGGTGAACACGTGACGCGGCTTCACGCGCAGCATCAACCCCATGCAGATTTGGGTAGGTCGCCTTCTCCGAACGCATGTCTTTGCCGGGAGTCTTGCCGAGTGTTTCGGCAGTGGCGGTGACGTCCAGCAAGTCATCGGTGATTTGAAACAGCAGGCCAAGTTGCGCCGCATAGTCAGTGATTACTGCTAGTTCGTCTTCTGCTGCGTCTGCGATCAGCGCGCCGCATCGCGCCGCGGCGATGATTAGCGCCGCTGTTTTTAACCGGTGAATCTTTTCCAACTCCTCCGACGATACCTCGCGCGATTCCGCTTGGAGGTCGTAAGCCTGACCGGCCACCATGCCTTGAGGAGTGCCTGACGCGCGCGCAATCTGCTGAATCAGCTGGATGCGTTTCTCAGCAGACAACATCTCGTCCTCTGCGATGGTCTGGAAGGCCAGCGTCTGAAGCGCATCGCCGGCCAGGATGGCTGCGGCCTCTCCAAACCGAACATGGCAAGTCGCACGCCCGCGCCGCAGATCGTCGTCATCCATAGATGGGAGGTCGTCGTGGATCAACGAATAGGTATGAATCATCTCCAGCGCGCAGGCGGTGGAGAGGAGGCTTTGATGCGAAGCGCCAAATGCTTCTCCTACAGCGAGCAACAGCGAGGGACGAAAGCGTTTGCCCCCCGCGAAAACACTCCAACGGATAGCTGCATGAACCAGCTCAGGCGAGACAGACTCTGGCGGCAAGTAACGTTCGAGTTGAAGGTCGACGACTTTTTGTGATTCGCGCAGGAATAAGACTAAGGTCAAATCAGTCTGGCTGCTGACCATTTCAGAAGGGGTCTTCATTGCCCTCCGCGCCGGTCTCTTCGCGGATTTTTCCAGCGTCATCGAAAGCGCTGACCACCGGGCGTCCCTGATTGTCGCGTAGCAGTATTTCAATGCGGCGTTCTGCCTGGTTGAGACGTTCCTGGCATTGGCGTGAGAGTCCAATTCCTTGTTCGAATAATTCCAGGCTCTTTTCGAGCGGCAAATCTCCTCGCTCTAATTCGTGAACGATTGTTTCGAGGGCCTCGAGCGAAGCTTCAAAACTCTTCGGTTGTTCGTTGTTGGTTTTCATTTCAGTTAACTACACGACGCCAACAGGCGTATGGAGTACAAGCTTTAGCTTGCGTCGGGGCATGAGGCTAGCTTGTTCGCTTCGAAGACGCAACCTGAAGGTTGTACTCTATACGCCTCTTGCCAAGGCTCAACTCTCCTCGATTGCATCGACAGTCGCAGTCAGTTTTCCTTTGGCCAACCTTACGCTCACAGAGTCTCCGACGCCAACCGATTTGGCATCCCGCAGTAGACGCCCATCCTTACTTTGCGCGATCGCATAACCTCTCTGTAGTACGGCCAAAGGCGAGAGCGCATCCAGGGATGCCGCCGCCACAGCGAGCCGTTTGCGAGCGTCCTCCAACTCTTCGTCGATGAGAGCGTTACAACTCCCATACGCTGATTCAAACCGCGCCCGCGCTTCGGCAAAACGGGTCCGCAGCTCAGCTGGCGCCAAACGGCTCATTAGGGGCTCAGCTCGCAAACGCGCGCTGCGCAATTCCTGTCCGATTAGAATTTGCAAGCGGTGATGAGCTGCGCTGGTGTCCGCCCCGGCTACGCGCAAACTAGAGCGCACCTGATCGAATGCTTGCGACAATGCCTGCTCCTGCACGCGATTTCGAGCGTTAGCAATCCTGTAGCGCATCTGCCGCGAGAGGCTCTGGCCCATTTGGAGAAGCGTGGTGCACATCTGATCTTCTCGAGCGGCGACGAGTTCAGCGGCGGCCGATGGCGTAGGCGCCCGGCGGTCAGCGACAAAATCAGCAATTGTAAAATCGGTTTCATGGCCCACCGCTGATATCACGGGGATGGCCGAGCCCCGGATGGCCCGAGCCACTTCTTCGAGATTGAAGGCCCAGAGGTCTTCTGTCGATCCACCGCCGCGTCCGACAATGACCACATCGACCAGGTCCTTCAATCGCCCTTCGCGTTGGGCCAACTGATGATGTTGATTAATGAGCCGTATGGCACGAGCAATATCCGGCCCGGCGCCTTCACCCTGCACGCGCGCAGGGGAGAACAATACATGCACAGTGCGTGTTCGCCGCGAGATGACGTTGAGAATATCGCGAATGGCGGCGCCGGTGGGCGACGTCACTACGCCAACGCGTCCAGGGAAAACCGGGAGCGCGCGTTTCAAGTCCTTTGAAAAGAGTCCTTCGTTCTGCAGTCGATCGCGTAGTTGCTCAAAGGCGACCTGTAAGGCGCCCGCGCCGACCGGATCGAGAGTCTCCACAATCAGTTCATAGTCACCGCGAGCTTCATAAACGGTGAGACGGCCGCGCGCTCTGACGTGGAGACCGTCAGTGGGCCGAAAGCGTATGCGGCTGTTTGCGGATCGAAAGCACTTCGCGCGCAGTTGAGCGGCTTCATCCTTGATCGTGAAATACCAATGACCCGAAGAATGCGATTTGAAGTTAGAGATCTCTCCTTCAACCCAAACTGATGCAAAGCGGGCCTCGATTGCTTTGCGCACCGACTCGGTGAGCTCAGAAACGGTCAAAGGCCGTCGCTCAGTTTCGTCAAAAAGAGATGCGAAAAGTGGCTGAGACATGGAAGGCTGAAGGATGAATGATGAAGGATGAAAAGTAAACCCGCTGGAGCTGATAGGTTGCGCTCTAATCTGTAGGGGCGGCACTCCGTGGCCGCCCCATCTCCCGCATCCTCCGGGGGCGGCCACGGAGTGCCGCCCCTACAGACATTAGCTTATGGCGTTGCTACGCCAACCACCGGGCTCAAGCGCACCGACGCACCTTCACGGTTTGCGCGTACACGCACGCGCCGCTGTCCCGAAGGCGTCGAGTTTGATGCATAGGTGATCGTGTAAGCGGTCCGTAGTTGGACCACCACGTCGTCATAAGCACGCTGCAGCTCACCGAGGTGACGAACTGGGTAATACACGCCTCCGGAGGCAGCCGCCAGCTTCTGGCCTTCTTCATGGGCCCGGGTCGTCAATGTCAGGTACCGCGTGCGCGTGGGATCCATCGTAATTTCCGGACGGGGGACGCTGGTCTCAGGAACTAACCCGGAGGGAACGTACAGAGGGTAGATCAGCGCGCCCGATTCCGCGATCGCTTCGAGTATCGCTGGAAACGGCACAAACGATTTGTTGTCGTCACCATCGGAAAGAATCACGATCGCCGTCCTCTCCCCGCGAAGTTTTTTCAATGTGTCTGCCAGCACGTAACCGAGTGCATCGTAAACGGCTGTTCCACCTCCAGCGTTAATCTCGTCAAGTTTCTTCGAGAGCATTTGGCGGTCGGTACTGAAATCAGAAATGATCTGGATGTCGTCGCGAAAACTGATGATCGCAATGCGGTCCTGTGGACTGGCAGTGTTCAGGAAATCGCGCGCTGCCTTCCGGATGAAATCGATTCGTTCTTCGACGCTTCCTGAGACATCCAGCAATAGCACAAGGTTGAATGGTTCCTTGGTTGGCACCACATTCGTGACCCGCCGCTCGATGCCGTCTTCGTAAACCGTAAAATCGGATTCGCGCATTCCGCCAATAGCTCGACCGTGGCGATCAGTTACACTCGCGTTGAAGCGAAGCAAAAACGGCGACAAGGCGCTGACGAATTGTCCGGGAGGTGTTCGGGCGACGAGCGAGGGTTCCTTCTCGATGGGTGGTAGGGTTTTGGCATAGTCCCCAAACATCTTTGGAGAGACTTTGCGAATCGCGTCGATCAGTTGGCTGTCTCCGCTGCGGACGATGGCACGTGCTGCTTCAGTCAATGGGCGTTCACGCAAATCCGCTGGCGCCATGCTGGGATCGACGTTGAGCAGCACCACGCCGCGTTGCGTAAGGAAGTCGAGGTCGACGCGCTCTTCTTTCGGGGGCTTCTTCTCGCCGAGCTTGCCTGAAATCGTGAACATTCCGCCCGCCTTTTCTTTTATTTCGGGAAGCTCAACGTCACTTAAAAAGCGTGGCTTGCTCGCGCTCCAGATAAAACTAAACTTCAATGCCTCGAGGGGAACATCCGCGTGAATGGTTCCGGTGTTAGTTGTTACTTCCGCCGATTCGACGTTTCCGACAATATCAACAGCTCCGGCTTCGCTTTCGACTTTCACTTTAGAACGTGACGGCACGCGCACGATCAGATCGATACGATTCTTACCCGATCGATCTCGAATCTCGATAGTCAGGCTGTTGCCTTTCGCTTCAACCTTCACATCGGTTGAGTCCACGGCCATGCCGGAGGAGTTGGCGTCGAGTGAAGCCTTCTTCTGTTGTTCGTCTGAGGCGATTACACTTACTCGCCCACTCTTGCTTTTTACTGAAAGGGAAACCTTCTCGCCGGTTTCGAATTCTCGAATGTAGTTTTGCGCGGAAACTGAGCCGCCGACCGTAAGCGAAAGCAGGAGAGCTGAGAGAAGATACTTGAGCGGGGAACAACTGGGGCCGGGGGATTTCAGGTAAAGCATAGCGTCGATCTTGCCCGAGCGAAAAGCGCGGGTCAAGCAGCCTGGGAATCCGCTGACAACAGGCGTACAGAGTACAAGCTTCAGCTTGCCGCGTGGCGAGGAAAGCCGTTTGTGTTTAAGTGAACCTGTCGTTTGCATGCAAAGCCACTGGCTTGCCTTGGGATCGCGAAGACAGAGCTTGAAGGTTGTACTCCATACATCTGTTACCTAGACTGCCGGCGTCGTGTACGACTACCGTCATATGACTACGGAACAACAGGCAGAAGCAGTAGAGTACCGCCGCCTGCATGAGCATCCGCAACACTCGCCACCGCACTACAACTACATCGGATTACGTCAGTTCTTCATTACAGCGTCCTGTTTTGAACATCAGAATTATATCGGCCTTAACCATGAACGAATGTCTGATTTTGAGAACGAACTCCTGACTGCCTGCTCAAAGTTCTCAGCCAGCACGTACGCCTGGTGTGTCTTACCCAATCACTATCATGTGCTGGTGAGAACAGACAGCATTGAGGCTTTGGTACGTGAGCTGGGCTTGCTGCATGGACGCAGCTCTTACAATTGGAATGGCGAGGAGGATCAACGAGGCCGGCAAGTTTGGTTCAACTGCGTGGATCGGGTCATTAGATCACATCGGCATTTCTGGGCGACGGTCAACTACATACATAACAATCCCGTCAAGCATCGATATGTTGATACTTGGAAGGATTGGTTTTGGTCAAGTGCCGCTCAGTTTCTTGGTCGAGTTGGTCGTGAACGGGCGTTGCAGATTTGGCGAGAGTTTCCAATCCTCGATTATGGAAAGAATTGGGATATCGACTGATGAGTCGTGGCCCAAACAGACGTAGAGTACCAGCTTCAACCGCTGCGTGGGGAGGAAGCCTGTTGAAAGGTAGCGGGCCTCATACGCGCCGCAGCCTGAAGGCTGTACTCTATACGCCTGTTGTTCTACACGCCACTAGTGTCGGGGCTGTCTTTTCTGTTCTCAGATCTTCAAACGGGGTTGGCCCAAACCTGGCTTGTGGAGTGAGCAGCAGTATGAAGCGCCCACTCTTCACCACACCAAACTTGATTCTCAGTCTAAAAACACTTCCCGAACCGCTGGAGAGCGCAATTGAATTGTATTGGCCGATTCCTCCGGTTACGCCGTCGCCGAGCGAAGCATTATCGCTCGAGGGGTTAGGCACGACCGTGTTATCAACACCGCCTCCAAGCGGTGATAGTGGTCCAGGGGCCGATGGTTGACCTACGCTGAGGTCTTCCAGCACCGTGCCGTAAACGAACTGCTGCGTGCCACCGCTATCAACCACATTTTCCTGAGTTGAGTTGAGCACCTTGAGGATGGCTGTGAAACCACCGGCGCCGCAATCCGGTGCTGACGACAGGTTTCTGGCATTTCCAGTTCCTACCGCCGGCGTTGCGTTTTGTGGTCCACACAGCGTCGCCAGGTTGTCCACCCGGTAGCGCATCGGGGTCACCGGTCTGCCCGAGTTGTTTGTGTACCGCAGGCGCAGAGTAAAGGTCCCGAGCGGATCGTTGGCTGGGTTTGCAATGGTCGGATCGAGAGTGTAGTTGCGCTCAGCGTTACGCGGTCCCAACTGGTCGCCGACATCAAACGGAGCCTGGGTAAACTCTGTCCGCGGAATGTCAACCGGCGCATTGGAGTTTTGCGGGACTGAAGCACCAAGGACTGAGGTAACACCCGAGATACCTGTCACCTGCAGACCCATGTTAGTAGCAGCGTTAGGCGCCACCAGGATGATGTCGTTGACGTTGTGGTTAGTGTCCTGATGCAGTGTGCCCAGGTTCGCGTCAAAGTTGGTCTGCCGCCGCAGAAACTCGTATTGACCTGCTTGTCCATAGCAGGCCGGCGCTGCAGCGGTAACCGGGAATAAGGAGTTTTCAGTACACGCAGCCCCAGTGCTGGCGTCGCCCACAGGCTTCAGACAGTCGCCTTCGCAGAAGTTACCTGCAAGCGAAGGACGCCCTGTAGCCGGGGCGCCTGGTCCATAAGCAGAGAAGCCGATGGAATCGTAGACCTTGCCATTACCACTGGTGCTGACGCTCGAGAAACTGAATCCGGTGGGACAGCCAAACGCGCCTTTGGGGCACATGGTGACAATGTTGGAGCCCACATCTATCAGGGCCAGTCCCGCGTCGTTTTGTATGTCGTTCGTACAGGAACCACCGCAGCCGATCGGTGCATCGCCGGTTGCGTTTCCTCCGCCCAGGCCACCGTTAAGACCCAGATTGTTAAGAGAGTAGGTAATACCCGTGCACAGGTAGTAGCCGCGGGCGGGTATCTGGGTGCCGTTTGGTATCTGGCAGACCATGCTTGCCCCGTTTGAAGTGGTGCCGTTTCCGGCGGAAGCGAAGACTGCCAGACCACCCGTGCAGTTGCCCGAAGCCACCGTGTACTCCTCGTCGGTGGGATTGAATATCTCTACAAACTCATCCTGGGCGCCGCGTGGTCCATTCATTCTAAAGCGGCTGATCACTAACGGATTGTTGTTGGTTAGCGACGGGTCCGCTTCGCAGCTGATGTTCGTGACGTCACTGGCCGAGTTGTTAGTGGTGTTGCTGTCACCGCCGCCTGAAACCGTGGCCGTGTTCGTAACAGTTACGGGCGCGGGGTTGGTGACGTTCACACTTAAGGTGATAGACGGATAGCTCGAGTTTCCAGCCAACACGTCGCTGCGTGTGCAAGTCAGAGTCTGGGAAACGATTGAACAGAACCAACCGTTGTGTATGCCCACCGGTCCAGTTGGCGTCAGGCCCGCCGGCACGTTATCGGTTACCGTGACCGTGCTGCCGTCAGTCGGCCCCGTGCCGATGTTGCTTACCGTGATGGTGTAGCTGCCGCTTTGGCCCGGGCTAAAAATACCTGTGTGGGTTTTACTAATAGTCAGGTCGGCATTGTTAACCGTAAAGCTAGTCGGATCGTTTGCGCCACCGACTGACGGATCATCTGTGACTCGATTCGCCTCATTTGTGCCGTTGCCATCTGCATCGTAGTTGATAGTGCCCTGATTCGAGATGGTTTGACCGCTCGTCCCCATGTTGATGGTAGCGGTGATCGTAATCGTCACACTACCAGCATTAGCAATGGGCCCATCCCACGTCACCGTATTCGTGCCAACTACACTAACTGCGGTGCCGCTCGTGGCACTGGAAGAGACCAGAGTTAAGGTGGATGGTAAAACGTCGGTAAATTCGTTCCCTGGGTTATCCAACTGCGCGGCCGGCCCACCGTTCGATAGTACGACTGTGTAGGTAACGGTACCTCCAGGGTTAAAAATCCCGCTAACAGTTTTGGTTCCCGTGACAGAAGCGGGACTAAGAATGTTGAAGAGGCCCGACGTAGCGCTTGTCAAACCTGGGCTACTTGCTACCAGAGTGTAACCACTTCCAATCTTGTCGATCGACAAGTCACTAAACGTGGCGGTGCCGTTGACGGCCGTGACAGTAGTTGTTCCGCTTAGTATTCCGCCTCCGGGATTTGCTCCGATAGCAAGTGTGACGTCGGCGTTTGCTGCCGTGGCATTATTTTCCGCGTCGAGTATCACTACGGTAACGGCAGGTGAAATAGTCGCTCCGACATTAGTGTTTGAGGGTTGTACGTTGAATGCCAAATGATGAGGCGTGCCCTGCTGCACCTCGAAAGCGCCCACATCAAGACTCGTGTCGCTGCTGGTGAAAACAACCCGTGAGAAACCGACGCCGCGTTGGTCGAACGGAGTGTTCACACTTGCTCCGGCCGAATGGGCGGCAGGAGTAGTGCCGTAAGCACCGCGAGTCACCGCGAGGGTGTTTCCGGCTTTGCAGTTCACGATCATCTGCTCATCATCGATACGGATGGTAAAACCTATGCAGTCGGGAATGCCGCCTGCATCAACCACGTCGATGCTTGGCTGCGAATCATCGATATCGCCAACAAGGCTTGTCAGATCAACAGCCGCATTGAACGCTGGACTGCCTGACAGCAAAGCATGAGTGAAAGTTGGCCCGCCGTTATCCTGCAGTGGGCCAAGCCCGGGGTTGGTCACGTCCACCTGGTTGCCATGAACCGGATCAACCGAGCGGTCCATCAAACCGCCTGAACCACCGTTGCCAATCATGTTGTAGGAGCTCTCTGGAGCAATTGGGCCATCAATGTCGTCAGGAGTAGAACTTGGGCCTCTGAAGTTACCGGCGACAATCGTGTTTCGCAGAGTGATGATCCCACTGAAGTTGTTGATACCGCCGCCAGTGCCATAACCATCATCGTCCGCATCAGCACGATTACCGCTAATCGTCACGTTAGTTAAGACGCCGGTACTAGAGCCACACACTCCACACTGAAACAGGCCTCCGCCATCGCCATCAGCCGTGTTACCGCTGATTGTGCTGTTGACGATGATCAGATTGCCGTCGTCGCTATCAATAGCTCCCCCGTCCTCAAGAGCATGGTTAGCTGTAAAGGTGCTGTTTTCTGTGTTGAGAATGTTCTCGTTGTAGACAGCTCCGCCAACAAGTGCGAGGTTGTTGGTAAACGTGCTGTCTTTTATGTTGTTAGAACCAGTATTGTCGATGGCCCCGCCAAGCCCGGCAAAGTTATAGGTGAACGTGCTTTGATTGACAGTCAGAGAAGCGCAATTTGAGATGGCGCCGCCAAACTCCGCCACGTTATCGATAAACGTGATGTTGGTTACGACCAGAGAACCGCAATTCAATATGCCGCCGCCGGCAAACTCCGCGCCGTCACTGATTATCAGATTAGAAATGTTGACGACAGCACCGGGGAGGATCGAGAAAATAGAATAAGGGTTAAATACGCTCTCGCCTTTGACGCGCACGCTCTCATCCGTGGGTCCTTCAATGTTTATGTCCGTTTCCAAATCGTCAAGGATACCGGTCAATTGGATGATGTGTGGTCCATTGCCCGGGATATCGAAAGTGATCGTGCTCATGTCGAAATCCAGGTTGGCCGCGATGATAGCTTCGCGCAAAGTGCAGTCGCCATCCGTGCAGGCGCCGTCGTCATGATCGTCGGGTGTGTTGACTATCAACGATGGCGTGCCGGTTTGCACTGTGTCGCCTTGTAATTCGTAAGCGCCGATGTCGGAAGCGTCGCCCCCAGTGGCGTTTGGGTAGGGAGGATCGTCGAGATCAACCGGACGCAAGAGACCGCGCTGGTCGGTAAGAATGGGGTTGTATGTCTACGTCGGTTGCGAAGTTGTTGCCCTTGTCGATGGCCGGACTGCCAGTCAGCAGATGATGTGTTTGCGTCGGACCGCCATTGCTGCCGAGTGGGCCGAGCAAAGGATCGAGAGGTGCCCCGCTGGTACCGACTATGTCGCCATTCCCGTTTGGGTTACCCGGGGGAAAACTGGCGGCAGCGCCGTCATTCTTGCCGATGAAGTTAAAGCCCTGGGTAGTAAACGGACCGTTGACATCGGGACCGCTGGTAGTTGCTGTATTAAGAGCGATGATGCTGTTTCTGATGAGTGGAACGCCGCCAAACGGACTGTCGATGCCGCCGCCGGTGTCGGCCGAATTACCGGTGAGCGTGCTGCTCGTTACGTTAACTGTCCCTGAAACTCCGGAGTTGAAAATTGCTCCTCCGCTGCCTTCAGCCGAGTTATTGCTGAGCGTGCTGTTGGTGACGTTCAGTGTTCCTGCACCCGTATTTATGCCGCCGCCGTTGCCGCTGCCACCCCCGCCAGCAAAATTGTTACTCAGCGTACTGTTAATCAGGTTGAGTGTGCCCAAATTGAGAGCTCCCCCGGCGGTGTTAGCTGTGTTATCGCTCAGGGTGCTGTTCGTCACCGTAAACGTGCCGACTCCGCTGTTGGCAAGACCGCCGCCGAGAACGGCGAAGTTATTGGTGATCACACTGTCGTTTACGTTGACTGTGGCGTTGCCGTCATTATAAATGCCGCCGCCTACGTCCATGGTTGCATCGCCATCCGCGACGGTTAATCCCGCGAAGCTCACTGTCCCCGGACTCAGGAGCGCTACTCTGAACACGCGCACGCTATTATCGCCAGACACCGTCAACTGAGAGGCGCCGGGTCCTTCGAGTCGCATGCTGGTGGACAGGGTGGGCAAAGCACTTGTAAGAATGATCGTGCCTGTCACGGTGAAGTTAATGATGTCGTCGCCTGAACCGGCAATACAACCACCAAAAGCTGTGTCGCTATTGGCCGCGACGATAGCTTCGCGCAAAGAACAGTTGGCTGGATTCGTATCGTCTTCATCATCTGTCGTATCGACACTGATCACAGCTAAAGGAGCCAGCGGCGCCATTACCTCCCGCGCCTTGAGAGCGCGAGCCGTCTTCGGCAAGGGGCCAGGTGTCCTAACGTCTCCGGGTTTAGAAGCCAGGGCGAGGTTCGCGGAGGCGGCGGGCGCGAGCGCCATGGTGAAAGAAAGCACGCAGGCGGCAAGCAATTTACCGGTGCGGCGAGTTTTACTTACGATTCGATTCATGATTCACAGGATTGCGAAGTCAGCGCCAAACAAGTTGGCGAAGGGTTGGTTAGGGATGACTGGCTTTTTGCAAGTGCCACAGATCGGGGAGCCCTGCCGGCAACAGAACGGATAAAAGAATTCGGACAACTTACCGAAACCTCAGCGAGCGCATTATTTTGCAAACGGGGTGTTTGCTTCGCTTCGTTCCAATTTGATCAAACCATACTGAGGTCGAAAGCTTTTCCTGAATGGATTGTCAAATTAGCATAAACAAAAAACTTTGAATAGCTTCATCTGTCAAAACCATGACGGGGTGAAGTTACTATTCGCATCTTATCCGGTATCATAGCCTGACCCAGAGAATACGTGTTCGCCAGGCTGATGACCGATTGAATCGGAAAACTTACTGTGTTACACACGAAACCAGCGAAGGACCAGGACGAGAAGCTCAAGCTTCACAATCTCGTAACGCGCGACCCGCGTGCCGGCCTCGCCGAGGATGTGCGGCGCGGCCTCTCATCAGAACCGAAACGATTTCTGCCGAAGTATTTCTACGACGAACTCGGTTCACAACTCTTTGAAGCGATTTGCCTGCTGCCTGAGTATTACCTCACCCGGGCTGAAAACGAGATTCTCCAACTTTATGCGGACGAGATCGTAGCGTCGGTCGAAGGCGAGACCACGCTTCTGGAAATGGGTAGCGGCAGCGCTTCGAAGACCCGGCTGTTAATTGAAGCATTCCTTAGAAAACAACCAGAGTTGAAGTTTATTCCGGTGGACATCTCAGCTACCGCGCTCGATAGCAGTTCGCGAATACTCCTCCAGTCGTATCCCCAGTTAAGAATCGAAGCTTATGCTGCCGACTATTTCGCCGGCCTCGCGGAGTTGAAGAAGACAAAGCGGCCCCGCACGTTGGCCCTCTTCCTTGGTTCTAACATAAGTAACTTCGATCCGTTTGAAGCCCTCAAGTTTCTGCGTGCCCTTCGTGACGTGCTGACTGCAGGCGACGCGCTTTTGCTGGGAGCGGACTTAAAGAAAGATAAGCAGGTTCTGGAAGCGGCTTACAACGATGCCCTCGGTGTGACGGCAGCCTTTAATCTAAACGTGTTGGCGCGCATCAACCGTGAACTAGGTGGAGACTTCGATTTAAGGTCCTTCCGTCATTTCGCCTTCTATAACGAAGAAATCGGGCGTGTCGAGATATACATTGAGAGTACGCGCGAGCAGACAGTAAATATCAGCGGGCTGGGGATGGAAGTGAAGTTTGGTGAAGGCGAACAGATCCATACTGAGAACTCATATAAGTATGATCTGGACGATATTGCCAGACTTGCTTCCGAGACCAGCTTCAGGCTCGCGCACACGTGGCTCGACTCCCAGAAAAGATTCAGCAGCAATCTGTTTTTGGCCGTTTGAATCAGCATTGCGGCTTGCCGCCGCACATTGCGGTAAGGCTCTGCCTTACAGTTCAGGTGATTTTCCCTTAGAGGCTGCGCCTCCTTTGAGGCATAGCCTCGAGCGGTGTGGGTGGCTGTCGGAAAGGCAGAGCCTTTCCGCACTGTGCGGCGGCAAAGCCGCTAAATCCCATGTCACTGCAATTAGATAATCCGCTGGTTGAATTCCGTGACGTAAGTTTCTCTCACGTTGGTACCGCAACTCCGATCATTTCCCACCTCAGTTTCACGGTTAACCACGGCGAGATCCTCGTACTCCTGGGTGAATCAGGCTGCGGCAAAACCACAACTCTCAAACTCATCAATCGACTGTTGTTGCCTAGCGCGGGCGAAGTTCTGGTTGAAGGCAAGGCGACGTCAGATTGGGAACAGATCCGGCTCAGACGCCGGACCGGTTACGTGATTCAGGAGGGCGGTCTCTTTCCTCATTTCACAGTCGAACGAAACGTGGCTCTGGTGCCATCGCTTGAAGCGTGGGATGAACACAAGATCAAACAGCGTGTGAATGAGTTGCTTTCGTTAGTTGGTCTCGAGCCAAACGATTTCGCTTCGAGATATCCATCGGAATTGTCAGGTGGCCAGCGGCAACGCGTCGGTGTTGCCCGTGCGCTCGCGGCTGACCCGTCGTTGCTTCTGCTCGATGAGCCGTTTGGCGCGCTCGATCCTTTAACTCGCGCCGGCCTTCAACGAGAGTTTGGCAAGCTTGCAAAAACACTAAAGAAGACCGCCGTCCTGGTCACGCATGACGTACGCGAAGCTTTGTTGCTCGGCTCTCGCATAGGACTCATGCACAAAGGTCAGCTTCGGGTACTTGAGACGCCAGAGAAGTTCTTGAAATCGCGCGACGAGCACGTGCAGGGATACCTTGAAACTTTGGCGCTGCCGGCGCTTGGGTAAGGTCAGCACTACCCGCTAACCCCGTGGTGCTGACAAGAGAGAGACCGATGAACTTCTGGAACTTCCTCGCGGCAAACTGGCCGGAGCTTCTGATGCTTTTGCGAGAGCATCTGTCGTTGGTGCTTGTCTCGACCTTTATTGCTGTCCTCATTGGAATTCCGACGGGAATACTGCTAACGCGAAAGGAATCGCTTCGTGGTCCAGTCCTGGGAATTGCCAATGTGATGCAAACGATTCCCAGCCTGGCGTTGTTTGGTTTCCTAATACCGCTACCGTTCATTGGAGGAATTGGCGCTCGCACTGCGATTGTTGCCCTCGTGCTCTATTCGTTGCTTCCCATCATTCGAAACACAGTCACAGGAATTCTTGGAGTGGATGCCAACGTGCGCGAAGCCGCAGTGGCGATGGGAATGACCGGGCGACAAATCTTATGGCAAGTGGAATTGCCATTGGCGATGAGCGTGATCATTACGGGCGTGAGAGTAGCGATGGTTATTGCCATCGGAGTAACGACCATAGCCGCGGCCGTAGGCGCGGGTGGGCTGGGCGTCTATATCTTTCGTGGGCTGCGCCAATATGACAATAATTTACTACTGGCCGGAGCGGTGTCGGCAGCGTTAATGGCCCTCGCGGCCGACTTCACGCTTGGTTTCGTGGAAACACGATTCGCCTTATCCGGTCGCAATAAGGCTGGAAGCCAAAAATGGAAGTGGTTTGTTCTGGCGGCAATTGTCCTTGCTGTTGTCGCTGGTGTGTATGCCGGCTGGCGCAGTTCTCGTTCGGCGCCATCCGCCGGCGGCTCTAGCGTTGTTGTCGGTTCAAAGGATTTCACTGAGTCGGTAATTCTCGCGGAGATCGTGGCGCAGATTCTGGAAGGGCAGGGGGTCGCCATTGACCGCCAGTTTGAGTTGGGCGGAAATTTACCTCACGACGCACTTCTCGCTGGAAGGATCGACCTTTATCCGGAATACACCGGCACGGCGTACACTGCGATTCTTAAGCACCCGCCTATAACTGATCCTCGCGCTGTCTATGATCAGGTTAAGAAAGAGTATGAAGAGAATTATGGTGTCGTGGTCACTGAGCCGGTGGGATTTGAAAACACTTTCGCGATCCTTGTGCGTGGCGCCGATGCGCGCAAGCTGGGACTTAAGAACATATCGGACGTTGCGACCCATGCGCCGAAATTGCGCGCGGGCTTTGGTCAGGATTTCATGTCGCGAGCCGACGGCTATCCTGGCTTTTCCAAAGCCTATGGCTTGAAGTTTGCCGAACAACCGCGCGAGATGGATCTTTCGTTAACATACATCGCGCTATCGTCGGGCCAGGTCGATCTGATCGCAGGAAATTCTACTGAGGGAAGGATCGCTGCTCTTGATCTGGTCCAACTCGCGGACGATCGCCGTTACTTCCCACCTTACGAAGCCGTCTATCTCGTTCGCAAAGATTCGTTGGCGCGCGTGCAGGCGCTAAGTGATGTGCCGGCAAAACTAGCGAAAACGATTTCAACCGAAGAGATGCGACAAATGAATTACGAAGTTGACGCCAACAAGCGCGGGGTCGCCGAGGTGGTGCGTGAGTGGATTAAGAAGAAGGAATTCGTAAATTAATCCGAGCGGGAACACGAGTTTGCCGTTTAGATAGGGCACTTGTGCCCGCGGCTCGCGGAGAAGTCCGCATTCCAAACGATTAACGAACGAGAAACAACCGTATCGCAGTCAGGAGGCACAGATGACATTAATCGATCTATTGGTGTTGCTACTAATCGCTGGTATTTGCGGAGCACTTGGCCAGGCAATAACTGGTTTTTCCAGAGGTGGCTGCCTCGTGTCAATTGCCCTTGGATTTGTGGGAGCAATCCTGGGAATGTGGCTGTCTCGCCAGATGGGTTTGCCCGAACTTTTCGCCATTCAGATTGGAACGACTAGTTTTCCCATCGTGTGGTCCATCATCGGATCGGCACTGTTTGTGGCAGTCATCGCCCTGCTAACGCGCGGCCGGACTTGAAGCTGCGATTGGTTCCGGAACAAGAGGTGTTAGAGCAACCTTTATGGCTTGCGGCGTAACCAATACGACAGTCGACAGGGCGCCTCCTTGGAGTGCGCCGCCTTGTCGGCGCTTTGGCCTGCTGCGACTGTCGCAGCTCGCGGCGCCTACACGCCCCACCGATGTGATCACGCCCTACCGAAACGAAGCGTCGCCAAGCCGCCGCGGGCCAAAGCGGTGACAAGGCACCGCACTCCAAGGAGGCGTCCGTCGACAAAGGTCGCCAGATTTCAGCATCAAGGGCGGAGCGGCGATACTCAGACGAGCATGAAGCCATTGATCATGATCCGGTAGTCGCCATTGGTCTGATTCATCGTCTGAATCCAGTGTCCCGAACGACGCAGGTAAAAGCTTGTGCTCTATACGCCTGTAACCCGGCGGGGCGCACACTTCCGCGTTGACCAGTCAGGGAGCGGCGCAGACTGGTTGTCTTCCCACCATAATCCCTTCTGAAGCTACCTACAGCGTGCCCTGATTGTGTACTTCAGTCCTTGTTGCTGTTCCCCGCTGTCGTACACAGTCTCATCGTTGTCGTCGGTGATGAGGATCTGGATCATCTTCTTGTTGGAGTTTTTCCAGGTTTTGGGATCGATGCCCGGATCCGTTGTGTAGGTGGTTGGGTCATAGGTCAACTCCACAGAGCCGCCTTTGATGATGATGTCGCTGCCACTATCTCCCATGGGAGTTACTCCTTTTGAGGTTAATGAGGTTTAGGGTTCTGAGCGAGGAGTTGGTTGAGTTGTTTTCGATACACTCGAATGTCTGGACGGTTGAGGTAAGAATTGAAATGCTCTGGGCCCCATTTCTGTTCAAGTCCTGACAGGATATTTGCCGCGCGGGAAGCTGTATCCTGAGCTTTCGGTTCGTCGTGTGCGTTGCGGCTTGCACGGGCCATAATCAGCAGGGCAAGCCATTCATAATGAGGCTTGCCGAGTCGGGTTAACATTTCCTGAGATTCTGAAGCCGTTTTTAGTGATCCAGCAATGTCGCCGTTTTCACCTTTGGCCTGGGCCAGGGCGAGAAGGGCATCGCTAACCGTCGAAGGATTACCGGTTTCGTGAGCGATAGCGACTGCCTTGTTACAGATGGCTTCCCCTGCTCTCGCCCCTCCGGAAAGAACCTGCGACAAGCCCAACGTGAAGGTTGCTTCCGTTGCCAGATTTTTCACGTGAGGCCCGGCAATTTCGATAGCTCGCTCGCTTTTGATTTTTGCTTCCAGCCAGTGATTTCCACTCAGGGCCATGCGCGCAGCAGTGAGGTAGAACCAAACAGCCATGTTTCGGGCAGCAGTGGGTTGTTCCGCATGAGGCGCTGCTTCCGCAAGGAGTTGACGTGCTTCATCGTAATGACCTAATTGCCATAAAACGTTGGCGCGATTGATCAGGCCAAGGGCGATGTCCTTCTTGCTGCCCAATGAGCGGGCGATCGCAAGGCTCTCGTCAAACTTTGGTAGCGCTTCGGTCAGCCGGCCCTGAACGTTGAGCGTGAAGCCAATATCGCTTAATGCAGGCACAAGCAGCGACGGATCTCCTATCTTCTGAGCGATCGTCAACTGCTGATCAAAATCCAGAAGCGCTGCCGGATAGTCACCCTTTCGTACTCGTGCCCGCGCCAGGAGGGCAGCCGCTTGCATCGACTCTTTGCGGTAACCTGCCTGACGATAAAACGCGAGCGCTTGCTCCATGCTGTTGATGGCTTCATCGACTCGGCTTTCCTGAAGCAGCACTCCCCCCAGCGCCAACAATGCTCGCGCAGCATTGCGGTTGTCTTTTTGCTGCCGGGATAGCTCGAGGGATTCGTTGTAGTATTTTTCTGCTTCTAAGTAGTCAGCGCTTACAAGATAGGAGTTTCCCAGATCAACCAAACCTCGTTTCACCAGGTTGTCGATGCCGTTGGTCCGTCCGATCTCTATTGCCTGACGGATGAGCTGGCGGCCGCCCTCGACATTTCCCTGAGCGACAGTCACGTTTCCAAGTTTAAGCAGGGTCTTCACCTCGAGAAACTGACTAGAGGTAGTCTTTGCCAGCTCCAGTGCCCGCATCAGGTAGGGGCGAGCTTCGGCTGCTTTCCCCAACTTGTCGAAGAGTGTGCCACGTTGAAAGGCAACTTCCGCCTGTCCCTCAAAGTTGCCGAGAGCTTCAAAGAGTTCCTGGGCTTTATCGAAATTGCCTGTGGCGCTGGCCTGGTCCACTTGCTCGCCATACTGGATCGCCACGCGCAGGAATGCGTTTGCATACTGCGGTGGATGTTGCGTTGCCTCGACATAGCTTCCCAGCGCGTTTTTTAGTTCGTCATTCTTCTCATAGGCGCGTCCCAAATCAACGTAGACTTGCGGATCGTTAGGCGTCAGACTAACCAGCTCGCGGTAGGCCTTAATCGCACCCGGAAAGTCTCGCGATACCGTAGCGTTTATGGCTTCCAGATGAAGCGCATCGCTTCTCGCCAGCTGCGAACGATCCGGCACCAGGCTATGGACCTTCAACATTTCTTGCTGGGCTTTGTCCCAGTAGTCGAGCTCAAACAGAGTTTCAGCTAACCGTGCATGGGCCAAAGGAAAGTTTGGATCAATGGCGATGGCCTGTTGAAAAGCTTTGCTGGCCTGGAGAAATGAGCCGCTGCGCAGGGCGTCAGTACCTTTGTTGTACCAGTCCAGTGCCTGAGCCGCTGGTTGGTAAGGCGAAGGTTTCCGCAGGCGCATGACGCCGGCGCCTACGACGCCAATCGCCAGAATCGCGAGGATGAATGTGCCTAACGAGAGACGCGGCCGGCGAAACGTTTCTGAGAGGGTGGTGAGCGCGCTTACGGAATGCGTGCGGGGCGCGGGCACGGATGTAGTGGTCCTGGCTTGTGCGCGAGAAGCGTTAACGTCGAGAGTGGGAAGCAGCGTTTGCAGATCCTCAATCAACTCGTCCGCCGTTTGGTAACGCGCATCGACGTTTTTCTCCAACGCCTTCGTCGTGATGCGATCAAGTTCGGGTGGGATTCTTTCATTGAGACTTGACGGTGCGAGCGGCGTTACGTGGATGACCTGGGCCCCGATCTCAATCACGTTTTCGCCGGTAAACGCGGACCGGCCGGTGATGCACTCGTAGAGGACGGCCCCTAAAGCAAAGAGATCGCTGCGCCCATCTACGGTTTTACCAGTGGCCTGTTCAGGGGAAAGATATAGAGGCGTTCCTACGATTACATCACTGCGGGTGCGAGTGACACTCTCTGCGTGAATTTCCTTAACCAGTCCAAAGTCAACCACCTTGACCTGACCACGTTCCGTCAATACAACGTTTGAAGGTTTGACGTTACGATGCACAACGCCCTGGCGATGCGCCTCGCCCAGTGCAGCGGCAATCGAGCAAACTATTTGGACAGCTTCCGGGAGGGACAATGAACCGTCCTCAAGCTTTTCACTCAAGGCGCGGCCTTTGATCAACTCCATTACGATGTATGGCTTGTCTTCAGGCGTTTCTCCGTAATCGAAAACGGTAGCGATGTTTGGATGTATGAGCTGTGAGACGGCGCGGGCCTCACGGAGAAACCTGTCGCGATATTCAGGGGCAGTCGAGGAAAGAAACTTTATTGCTACTCGCCGTCCGAGAGTGATGTCTTCAGCGAGATAGACTGCGCCCATCCCACCCTCGCCGAGTAGTTCGATAATCCGATAGCGCGAGATTGTTTTCCCGACCATTCCGGGTTTACCACAAAGCGAGAGATGAAGATTGTGAAAAACAGCGGAGCTCCCCAGGCGTGTAGGATTCTCCGTGGCGGTTTCGAGTGTGGGCATTCTGCTCCAAAGAACAGGAGAATTCAAGAATTGATCCGTCGGGTAAAGTCCTAACGAAACTGGAATGCGCGCGTCTCCCTCGGTGGCGCAAAGTTTTCCACGACCCAGATGTGTCGTAACCCTTCAAAAGATATGAAAATGTTAGAGAAAACCTTTCACTGTAAGGGAATTTTGGATGCGGTTTCACGACTCCTGGAGGAAGGAGAAGGCGTTTCCTTACGGTTGCCTAAGCGCAACCGTGGCTGGAATTGGCGAACGCATTCGTCGTGAGGGATGAGCTTCTTAGCTTAGTCGAGGGTTGTATTGCGAATTTGTTCTTCCTGCTTTTTGCGAAACTCTTCCAGCCTGGTGCGCAGCTCGGGCCGGCTGTTGGCCAGAATGGCAATCGAAAAGAGAGCGGCGTTGATGGCGCCGGGTTTTCCAATGGCTAGGGTCCCCACGGGAATGCCGGCCGGCATCTGCACTGTTGCAAGGAGAGAGTCCATGCCGTTTAGGGCATCGCTTTTCATCGGTACTCCCAGAACGGGAAGCGTCGTGTGGGCGGCGATTACACCCGCCAGATGTGCAGCACCTCCAGCGGCGGCAATAATGATCTCAATGCCACGATCGCGCGCACTTGAAGCAAACTCGGAAGCAAGCTGCGGTGAGCGATGCGCCGACATGACGCGGGACTCATGTTCAACTCCAAACTCGGTTAACGTAGCACCGGCATGGCGCATCGTTTCCCAGTCAGATTTGCTGCCCATGATAACGGCGACGAGTGGTGACGATGTTCTAGTTTCGGAAGTCATTTTGGTTTCTATGAGTTTGTGCTGCAAACGTAACGCAAACTGTTAGTTTGCGGACTGTGCGGTTGAAAGCTCTCACTGCGTAAACTGGTTTTTGGCGGATCGCCAGGCAAACCAAACAGTTTGCTTACATTACTCTGTGTTTGGGCTCTGCTCGTCCTTGATTTCTTCGCTGTCAGGATTCTGGGCTCCCGGCACGGAGAGTTCTGCCGCGGAGCTGTCTCGTTCCCGCAGTTTATCGGTTGGCCCTAATTCGTTGTTCGCTGAATCGGTTTGTGGTTGATCCTTGTCTTGTGCCTGCTGTTGTCCTTCAGTGCTGCTCATCAGTATTCCCCCATTGAAATTAAATAAGTTGTCTCACGTTGTAACGCAAACTGTTAGTTTGCGGACGGTGCGGTTGAACGCCTCTTTGCGTCATCTGGTTTCTGCCGATCGCCCAGCAAACTAACAGTTTGCTTTACAATTACGCGCCCTGGTCTAGCGAGTATCCCCGCTCGCCGTCAAAGTTGTAGAGATTTTCGGTCTTAATGAAATCGAAACCGGCCCCGGCTACCCGATTGAGCAGGGAAGTGATCTGCGCATGAGAGATACCATCCGCCTCATTGGCGGCCATAAAACGGCATCGCCAGTGATCGGAACAGAACGTTTCGGCGTGACCACCTGGCCAAACCTTCACACCGCGATTGCTCATCATGATGAGCTTGGTGCCGTCGCCGCTAAGTTTGCTCAACGAGTCGCCAAGCTCATTCGCGGTCCCCTCTGTCCAGTCAAGAAAAACGTCAACCCCAACCAGGTCCTTCTTTGAGCGGGGCGCGGACGCTGATTTCGCTTTTGTCACGGGGGCCGCTTCTCCACCTGCCTTGTATTTGGCGGCCTTCAACGTCTGCGGCTCCTGGCCCATGCGCTGCCCGACAGCTTCTGCAAATTCTTTTGTGCCGACCTTCTGTTTGCTCTTGCCTTCGTCGTAGATGTCGTAAGTGTGAATCCCGTCTTCGATGGTCCGCAACCATGCGTTATGTACGCGTTCGGCAACGCCGGTTTGGCCGATGTGGACCAGCATCATCACCGCTCCCAGCAGCAAGCCCGACGGGTTCGCCAGGTTTTGCCCGGCGCGTCGCGGGGCCGAACCATGAATCGCCTCAAACATTGAGACGTGCTCGCCGATATTGGCCGAGCCGGCCAGACCGACTGAACCTGCAATCTGGGCAGCCACGTCCGAGAGCACATCACCATAAAGGTTTGGCATGACTACCACGTCAAACGCTTCCGGAGTGTCCGCCAATTTCGCCGCACCGATATCCACGATCCAGTGTTCATTTTCCAGGCCCGGATACTCGGTGGCAATTTCATCAAACACCTTATGAAACAACCCGTCGGTCAGTTTCATGATGTTGTCTTTGGTGAAGCAGGTGACCTTCTTGCGATTGTTTCGGCGCGCGTATTCAAAAGCATAGCGGACGATTTTTTCGGAGCCGGGACGCGAGATTAGTTTCAGGCATTGGACGACCTGCTCGGTTTGCCGGTGCTCGATGCCGGCGTAAAGGTCTTCTTCGTTTTCACGAACGACTACCACGTCCATCACTGGATGCTTGGTTTCGACAAACGGGTGATACGAAACGCATGGACGAACGTTGGCGTAGAGACCCAGCGTCTTGCGGACCGTCACGTTCAGGCTCTTGTAACCGCCACCCTGGGGCGTGGTAATTGGAGCTTTCAGAAACACCTTGGTACGGCGCAAGGAATCCCATGCACTTGGCTCGATGCCGGAGGTGTTACCCGCCAGGTACACCTTCTCCCCGATGTCGATCGTTTCGATATCCAGGGCGGCGCCACCAGCCTCGAGAATGTGTAGCGTCGCCGCCATGATCTCGGGACCAATGCCGTCACCGTGCGCCACAGTGATAGGAACAGATTTGGACATATTGCCAATCAGGCCTTTCGTGAATTAGTAAATTGAGGTGAAGCAATATAAGCCACGGAGCTCCGCGCAGGCAATCGGCGGCTGGTTGTAGGGGCGTCCCTCCGTGGGTGCCCCGTGTCCACGGCAGAACGGGGCGCCCACGGAGGGACGCCCCTACAACTCCCATAGCCCGAAAGCTTGAACTCCCCCCGCGCCCTGGGGCATACTTAGCGCCGTCCAATGGTTCCTGCTCTCGCGCATCAGTGGTGACTGCGCCTGTCCGTGACCGTATAGCGACCTGCGTTCGGCTGAGGAGAGAGTGAGGCAGTTGTTAACTTGTTAGAAGCCGCTCTCGAAGTTTAGAGCACCGGGTTAGTCGCGTTTCGCCTGAACAGTCAAGGAGCTCCCCGCTTGAATCTGCGATGTTGTTTTTGCCCGCGCTTCGTTCGATCTAAAGGATAATACAGACATGGGTACGAAACTTTATGTGGGAAACCTCTCGTTCCGCACAACGAGCGACGAACTAAAAGATGCCTTCGCATCAGTCGGCACAGTGGAATCAGCTTCGGTAATCGAGGATCGAGACACTGGCCGTTCGCGTGGATTTGCCTTTGTTGAGATGGCAACTCCGGAAGAAGCTGCAGCAGCTATCGAGCAGTTTAACGGTAAAGACTTCGGCGGCCGCAATCTGACGGTCAATGAAGCCAAGCCGAGAGAAGATCGAGGACGCGGCGGCTACGGCGGTGGCCGCGGAAGTGGTGGTGGCGGTGGTTACGGTGGTGGTCGCGGTGGAGATCGCGGCGGCGACCGTGGTGGCTACGGCGGCGACCGCGAGCCACGCTGGTAAAAACAAACCGACCGATGACCGATGACCGATGACCGTTGTACGGTCTCCCGTCACCGGTCTTCGGTCCGTTTCACTTTCTTTCTGCAGGCGTTAGGTTTAACGTCAGCCGCTCCCCCGCGCGCATCACTTCAACTTCGTATTCCTGACCGGCCTTCATCTCTCCAAGCGCAGACGTGTAATCGTAAACGTTGCGGATCTCACGACCCGCCAGCTTAACAATCTTATCTCCCACTTTCAGTCCGGCTTTGGCTGCCGGTGAATCTTCGCGCACACCATCCAGCAGGAGTCCATCATTAGAATCCGAATAGTTGGGTATAGTGCCAAGGTAGACGCGAAAACCCGTGGCCCGACCGGGGGATGCAGGTTTGGCAAGGGCGTAGGTCGGACGCTTGTCGCGGTCGTCGATTTCATGAATCAGTCGCATGACCATGGTCAGTATGCGCGCCTCATCGTGGTATTCGATCTTCTCCGCTGTGTCTGAAGGCTTGTGGTAATCCTCATGCGTTCCAGTCCACAAAAATATTACGGGCACCTTCTTCGCATAAAACGACGAGTGATCGCTCGGACCAAAGCCATCCTCATTGAGAGTCAGATCAATCGTGGGCACGTTATCGAGGCTGACGATTGTTTTGCCGTTTGTGCCCACTACGATAGGCATGCTCACGCTAACAGGACGCGTGCCTGAACCGATCGTGTTGGTGATGGCCGGCGCATCTCCTTTGGCGTGCACCTTCATTCTCTGGGGTGAGTTGGCTTCCGCAACCATCTGTCGCCATTCCTGAGCCGTTCCCATTCCCCCAACAGTCAGCCGGTTGTTCTTCATACGTCCGATCATATCCATGTTAATCATGGCGACAGTATTTTCCATCGGCACGACGGGATGATTAACGTAGTAATTCGAGCCGAGTAGACCTTCCTCCTCGCCACTGAAAGCAATGAAGATGATCGTGCGTCGTGGCTTTTCTGCTGACAGCATTCGCGCGACTTCGATCACACCTGCCGTGCCTGAGGCGTTGTCGTCAGCCCCGTGATGTATCTCGCCTTCCTTCGAAGCGAGGCTGCCAGCACCGCCGCGACCGAGATGATCGTAATGAGCGCCGATAACAATCGCCTCGTTTTTCAGGACAGGATCGGAGCCATCGAGAATGCCAATAACGTTTGCCGCGGGAACCTCGCGACGATTCAGGTGTGCTGAAAGCGTGACCTTCATTGGCGTTTCGTTGATAGAGGCGGAGGTCTTGTCACGCGCAGCTGATTCGAGAGCACTTATCGACGAGCGGGGAATTAAACGCGCAACCTCTTGCCGGGAAACCGCGGCAACGATAATTCCCGCATCTCCGGCGTTGTCGTAACTCAGCCGCGACAAACGATCGTCTTTAAACTTCTCTGCACGGACGATAACAATCAGCGCTTTGGCCCCGGCGTTGCGGGCGGCAACCGCTTTCCAGCGTACGTCTTCGTACCGCGCAAACTGGCCATGGGGATTATCTCCATCAGGCGTTCCGGACAGAGCGACGACGATCTTATTAGCAGTGTCGATGCCGGCGTAGTCGTTGTGGTTCAACTCCGCGGCGGTAATTCCATATCCGACAAAGACCGCAGGCGCGTCTACCTTTCCGTTTGACGAGAGGCCGAGCGGCGTCCAGTCTTCGCCAACGCGCAGATACGCCGAATCGGACAACGTCGAGATCAGGAGGTTGTCCTTGCCCAACTCAACTCCCGCGACGTATGGAAACGGCTGAAGATATTTACGCCAATCAGCGGCTCGAGACTTCGGATTGCGCGCAGGTTGACCGCCCGGTCGCAAGCCAAGCCGAGAGAATTGCTCGGCAATATATTGCGCCGCCGCTTCCGCTCCATTGGTTCCCGTGCGCCGGCCGTCCAATTTATCCGAGGCAAGATAGGTAACGTGTTCGCGCAGACGCTCGACGCTTGGCGCCGATGTCGTCGTGGCCGCCTGTTGTGCCAGGGCGGCACTAAAAGCCAACGTGACGATAAGCGAGATGTTAAAAATTTTGCGAAACATGAGGTACCTCTTTTCTGGTGGTACTCCGTCGCGGTAAAGCCGCGGACGGAAAATCTTGCACCGAAGACTCATACGTTGCAGCGGAGCGCACGTTTATTCACTTTGCCCTTCCCAAACTTAATCGCGCTCGAGGAAACCATAGAGGATGGCGCCGGTGGTGACGCGCCTGCAGGTACGATCCAGAGTTCAGTGTGCCACGACTCAGCGTAGCCGCCATCAATCACGATTACCTGATTGCTGGGTATTCCTCGCCTGTGGACCAGATACGGCTTCATCCTCGCGGCACGGGCTGCCGCTTCACCCCGCTTAGGCAATCGGCCCCGAAACAGCCGACCGCCGTAAAAGATCATGTAGCCCTTCGCATCGGGCATGTTCTGCAGCTGGATGGAAAAGTTATCAAGGCGCGCCATCTCGTCTTCGCAATTTATGTCGCCGAATTCATCAAACTTCGAAACAGGTGCGGCCGCTTGCGCAACGACTGTAAACAGCATTACCAGGACGCCGAATCGCCATCTTTTACGAGAGATTATCAATCGACCCAATCCGCAATGAAGACATTAGTCTCCCCGCGCTCCTTTGCGTTGCGATTCGAAGCGAAAACCAGCTTCTTGCCGTCTGGCGAAAACATCGGAAAACCGTCGAAGGTGTCGTTGTCTGTGATGCGCTCGAGCCCGGATCCGTCTACGTTAATTTTGTACAGATCGAAATTACGGCCCTTCGGGTCGTCCATATTCGAGGAGAAGATGATGCGCTTACCGTCGGGAAAAAAGAAGGGCGCGAAGTTGGCCTTACCGTTACTGGTTACCTTACGTTTGTTTGAGCCATCCGCATTCATCACCCAGATTTCCAGCGTTGACGGGCGAATTAGATTCTGATTGAGCAGGGTTTTGTAGTCTTCCTGGTCTTTTGCGCTCTGCGGATGATGCGCCCGGTAAACGATCTTCTTGCCATCGAAGGACCAGAACGGGCCACCGTCGTACCCAAGCTCATTGGTCAAACGGCGAACGTTCTTTCCGTTGGAATCCATCGAGTAGATGTCCAGGTCGCCATCGCGCATGGACGTGAAAACCAGCTTGCCATCGTGCGAAATGGTTGTTTCGGCATCGTAGCCGGGCGTCGTCGTCAACTGCTTCAAATCGGAGCCATCGGGACGCGAGCTGAAAATATCAAATTCAGGATAGATGGCCCAAACATAGCCCTTCGAGAAATCAGGACGAGGGGGGCACTCCTTGCCGCCGAGATGTGTCGAGGAAAAAAGAGCGCGTTTTCCGTTTGGCACAAAATAAGCGCAGGTGGTCCGGCCGGTGCCGTTCGAAATCATACGCACGTTCGAACCGTCGACGTTCATTGTGTAGATCTGGTCGCAGCCCCGTCCGTCTCGCGTTGATTGAAAGATCAACTGTTTGCTGTCGGCCGAGAAATACGCTTCGGCGTTCTCGCCACCGAAGGTCAGCTGCTTGATGTTTCGCAGGTGCTTTTCCGGAGGTGGTGTTGATGCAGGAGTTGGCGAGTTGGTAGCGGAAGCCGCTCCAGTTGACGACAGCAAAGAGAAGAGAACGAAGGATATTAATAGACCAAGAATTGTTTTCACAGTTTTTAGGTGGTTGCAATGAAGGTTGTTAACGAACCGTTTAGATAGGGCACTTGTGCCCGGACCCGCGCAGCGGACAAGTCCGCCCTCTAAACGATGCTTGTACTACAGGAGCGCTTGCCTAATCAGTCTGTGGTTGCGGCTTCTTTTCTTCGACGGCAGCCGCTTCCGCTTTCGGAATTGACAGCGCCTCAGCGACGAGTTTGGCCTGCTCGAGTTGATGTATCGAATACGAACCGGTTGCCGGACTCGCTGAGGGCGCGCGGCCAACATAAATGGGACGCTCGCAAGCCGGCAGCATGTTCTCCAAACGCTGCTCAACAAATGTCCAGCCGCCCATGTTCTTTGGTTCTTCCTGCGCCCAAACTAGTTCGCGCGCAGCTGGATACTTGGCGAGAGCGTCGCGCAGCCCCTTCTCGGGAAACGGATAAAACTGCTCGAGCCGAATCACTGCAACGTCTTTCACATCAGACTTCTTCCGCGCCTCCAAAAGGTCGTAGTAAACCTTGCCACTGCAAAGCACGATTCGAGTTACCGCTTCCGAAGGCTTCACTTCCGGATCTTCGATCACCGGCAGAAATCCACTGCTGGTGAATTCGCTGATCGACGAGGACGCTGCCGGAAGTCGCAGCAAACTCTTGGGCGTTATCACGACGAGCGGTCGTTCCATACCTGGCCTAACCTGGCGACGCAGAAGATGGAAATACTGCGCCGGCGTCGTCGGATAACAAACCTGCAAATTGTTTTCCGCACACAATTGCAGGAAGCGCTCAAGCCGAGCGCTCGAATGTTCCGGACCCTGGCCTTCGTAACCATGCGGCAGGAGCAATGTCAGACGCGACTTCTGCATCCATTTGTCTTCCGAGGCCGCAATGTATTGATCGATTATTGTCTGAGCGCCGTTAACAAAGTCGCCAAACTGCGCTTCCCACAGCACAAGGGCTTCCTTCGCGACCACCGTATAACCATATTCGAAACCCATTACGCCTTCTTCCGAGAGCGAGCTGTCAAATACTTCAAAGCGCGCTTCCGGTTTGGATTCGGATCGCAATTCTGAAAGCGGGGCCCAGGTTGCGCCAGTCTGCGTGTCGTACAAAACGGCATGACGCTGACTGAAAGTACCGCGCCCTGAGTCCTGACCACTCAAACGAACGCGCGTGCCCTCAACGACAAGCGATCCGAAGGCGACTGCTTCTGCAAACGCCCAGTCGATCGGCAATTCTCCAGAGCCCATCTTGGCGCGACGCGCAAGTTGGCCCACCATCTTCGGATTGATGTGGAAACCTTCAGGCACCAGCGCGATCTTGTCCCCGATGGTTTTTATCAACTCGCTACTGACCGGAGTTTCAACCACCGTCGAGCCGTCCATCTCCTCCACGACAGCAACGGTCGTCTTCTTTTCCTTCCGGGCCACGACTTCTTTAGCCCCGGCTTGCGCTTCTTCGTAACGACGCACGCGCTCCGCAATCAGCTGGTTGACTTCTTCCTCAGTTATCACGCCTTCCCGGATCAGACGATTGGAGTAAACAGTCCTAACGCCGGGATGTGCTTTCACGCGCTGGTACATTAGCGGCTGCGTGTAACTTGGTTCGTCGGTTTCGTTGTGACCAAGTTTGCGGAAGCCGACTACGTCCAGCACGGTGTCTTTGTTGAACTCCTGCCGGTAGTCGAGCGCAATTCTTAAAGCTCGGAAAGCTGCTTCCGGATCGTCGCCATTGATGTGAAAGATTGGCAACTGCGTCATCCGCGCAACGTCAGTGGAATAAATTGTGGAGCGTCCGGCTTCCGGTGAAGTGGTGAATCCGATTTGGTTGTTGATGATTATGTGAATCGTTCCGCCGGTCCGGTAGCCACGCAGGTTCGCGAGATTGAGCGTCTCCATCACGATGCCTTGTCCGGCAAAGGCCGCATCTCCGTGAAGCAGCACTGGAACAGCACGGTCGATGACTTCCTCTCGGGGCCTTCCGACGCGGTCTTTCAAGTCATCCTGTTTGGCGCGGACCATCCCTTCGACCACTGGATCGACAGCTTCCAGGTGACTTGGATTTGGCGATAACGTCAACTTCACTGTCTTCCCGTTTGCAGTCTCACGCTCGCCGACGGCCCCCTGGTGATATTTCACGTCGCCTTCGTCGGCCGGGAACGATGGATGCACCGACCCTTCGAAGGACGCGAATATGCGTTCGCAGAATTTCCCAATCACGTTCGCGAGCACGTTGAGCCTGCCGCGATGGGCCATCCCCATTGTGATGTCTTCCACACCACGGTCAGCAGCGCGTTCAATCAACTGATCGAGTAACGGAATGATCGTTTCCGAGCCTTCAAGGGAAAACCGCTTTTGTCCCAGATATTTCGTATGGAGGAACCGCTCAAACTGTTCCGCTGAGATCAGTTTCCACAGCAGCTGTTTTTTGATCTCGACCGGTATCGGTTCAGGGCTGACAAACTCGCGACGTATCTCTTCGCGAATCCAAATCTTCTCTTCCTTGCTCTGGATGTGGCGATATTCGATGCCCACCTTACCGCAATAGGCGCGCTGAAGAATATCGAGAATCTCACGCAAGGTCGCGACTTCCGTTCCTGCGAGCCCGCCGGTGAAAAATTCGCGATCGAGGTCCCAGATGGTGAGGCCATACGTTTCAATATCGAGCTCCGGGTGATACAGCACCGGCATCGCGTGCAGTGGATCGATGTCGGCGATGAGATGGCCGCGCACTCGATACGCATTGATGAGTTCGATGACGCCTGCTTCCTTGACCAATCTGTTCTCGAAGCTGATCGCCCTGTTCAAACAACGGGTTCCTGTCAGTGTTCCAGCGATAAGGAACGTGCGCGATTCCCAGGTCAGCAAAGATGTCGTCGTAAAATCTCAACTTGCCGATGATCAGCTCATGAACGCGCGATAGAAACGCACCTGATTCAGCGCCTTGAACAATACGGTGATCGTATGTGCTGCTGATGGTAATTGCCTTGCTGATCCCGAGTTGAGAAATCGCTTCCGGCGTCATCGCCTGATACTCGGCTGGATACTCGATGGCTCCCGTCGCAATGATCAACGACTGGCCGGCCATCAGTCTGGGCGTGGAAGCGACGGTGCCTAACGTTCCCGGATTTGTGAGCGAGATTGTGGTTCCCTGGAAATCGGGATCTGAAGTTTACCTTCGCGAGCGCGCTTTACTACGTCGTCATACGCTTCGAGAAACTGGGAGAAGCGAAGCTTGTTCGCCCCTTTAATATTCGGGACCAGTAACGTTCGAGTTCCGTCTTTCTTTGTCAGGTCGATAGCAATGCCGAGATTGACAGTGGGACGACGCAGCCGTGCCGGACTTTCATTGACAATGTCGAAGCCATCGTTGAGTTGAGGAAACTCGTCGAGCGCACGAAGCAGGGCCCAGGCGATCAAATGAGTGTAGGAAGCTTTGCCGCGATAGTTCTCCTGGAGATGCTTATTGATGATTATTCGATTCTCATCGAGCAGCTTCACCGGGATTCGCCGCTGCGAGGTTGCTGTCGGAACCGAGAGACTGGCCTCCATGTTCTCAACAATTTTGAGCGCAGCGCCCCGGATAGGAATAACTTCCACGTCTTCGGCTGCCGGCGGAGCAGCTTGCTGTGGCTTCGGTGCTGTTTTCGCCGGCGCTGCAGCTTCAGCGACTTTGGCGGGTGCGCCGGTGGTTGTCGTGCGACTGCCAGTACCGCCGTTGCCTGCAACATCCGCTGCGCGGGGCTGCTCGACGGAAGCCTGCGCACTGCTGCTGGCTGGCGCGGAGTCGTCGCCGTTGCCTAACAACTCAGTGAAATAAGCACGCCACGATTCGTCAACCAATTCGGGGTTGCTGCGAAAACGACTCAGCAATCCCTCCACGTAGGTGGCGTTTGCGCCGAAGTTTTCAGCGATTACTTCAGATAAATCTGTTCTAACTGACTGGCCCAACTCTTCTCACCTCTCCCCGGAATTGCGATGCGGACGTGTCATCTTCTACGGCGTGGCTGTATCCATAGATTATCACCTTCGACATCGCTTTGCAGCTTGACCTACAGGCCCTATTGGAGAAGGCCTCAACGGTGAATACAGGAGTCCAGCCCGTGATAGGGGCGATAGCGTATAGCCTGGGGGTGGAGCGCAGCGGAACCCCAGGTTAAGGACGAATCATGATTTCAGCCCGCGAAGCTGGCGACAGGCGTTACCGTCGACTGAGGTCTGTCGCGCTTTCGCGGGCTCAGTTGGATTCGTCCCCAATCGACCTTTTGCGCAAGCCTTCCCGACCTGAGAGGAAACGAATGCGTCCTGTCTTTCAAACTCGAATTCAAACGAGTCAGGTGTTATCTTATGCATCCACTTCAACTATCCGATAATCAAGGAAATTATGAACCACAAGAAAACCTTTCGACTGAAACCTGGCCAGGTCGCGCTTCCATTCTTCGCAATTGTTGCGATGTTAAGCGTCGTAGGACTAGCTGGTTACTCGCGCGCTGCCACGCAGGACAATCCCACAACTCCAATGACCATCATTCTTGTTCGTCACGCGGAAAAGCAAATCGTTCCACCTGAAAATAAAGATCCTGATATCAGTGCCGAAGGTGAAAAACGCGCAGCGGATCTGGCAAAGATGTTTGGTGATGCCGGCATCGGAGCGATCTACGTCTCTCAGTACAAACGTACGCAGCAGACGGTGAAGCCTCTGGCAGACAAGTTGGGCCTTGCGGCGACGCCCATCGAAGCGCAGAAAACGCCCGAACTAATCAAACAGATACGTGCGCAAAAAGCTGGACAGGTTGTGTTTGTGGCGGGTCACAACAACACCGTGCCTGAAGTAATTGCGGCGATGGGTGGTCCAAAGTTGCCCATCATTCCGGAAACGCAGTATGACAACCTTTACATCCTGACGGTTAATAGCGACGGCTCAGCAAAGCTGCTCAAACTGAAGTATGGCAGTTCCCAGGCGGTGATGGGCCAGGGAATGATGGGCCCGCCCTAAAACCGATAGTGGTTCGTGTGATTCGTGGATCGTTCTACGTCTGAGGTAGAAGACGATCCACTAAACAGACGAAACCACACGAAAGGAGCGCGACCATCGATGAAAGAATCGGAAGAGAAAGATGTGCCGAAATCACCCGACGCGGTGACGGCAAGCCTCGACCGGCGAACTTTTGTAAAGCTCGTTCCGGCACTTGGCGCAGCGGCAGTAATAGCTCCTCACGTTTCTGCCATCTCAGCGCAGACGCCAACGCCCTCTCCGACTCCGTTGCTTTCACCCTCGCCTTCGCCCTGCGCCCTTACGCGTTAACAAAGACATGCTGCGTCAGGCCGAGAAGCTTATCGGAATTGAGTTGACCGATGCGCAGGAGGCCATGGCGCTGAACAACGCCAACACCAACCTCGAGAGATACGAAACACTTCGCAAGATTGAAATTCCGCTTGATACCGAGCCCGCAACACTTTTCCACCCGGCGCTTCCCGGCAAGAAGTTCAACCTCAAAACAACCAGGTTTAAGTTGAGCAAGACTGCAGCGCCGGCGTTTGCTTCGCTTGAAGATCTTGCCTTTGCCTCCGTCCCACAGCTCGCGACGTTGATTCGCTCGCGTAAAGTCTCGCCGGTCGAGCTCACCAGGATGTACATCGGACGATTGAAGAAGTATGGGCCAAAGCTCAATTGCGTGGTGACGCTCACCGAAGAGCTGGCAATGTCGCAGGCAGCGGCAGCCGAGCGGGAAATCAAAGCAGGGAAATATCGCGGGCCTCTGCACGGAATTCCGTGGGGCGGTAAAGACCTTTTCGCCACGAAGGGAATTCGCACAACCTGGGGCGCTGAACCCTATCGCGAGCAAATGATCGACTACGACGCGACAGTCGTCGAACGTCTGCGTGACGCCGGTGCAGTGCTGGTCGCCAAACTGTCTATGGGCGCGCTCGCACAGGGAGGCCGCTGGTTTGCCGGCATGACACGAAATCCCTGGCAGGTGGAAGAAGATCGTATCGGTTCGAGCGGTTCGTCGGCCGGCCCGGCTTCTGCGACGGCGGCAGGTCTGGTCGGGTTCTCCATCGGCACGGAGACATTGGGTTCGATTATTTCTCCATCGACACGCTGCGGAATTGTTGGCCTCAGGCCAGACGTATGGACGCGTCAGTCGTTATGGGGCGATGGGCCTCAGTTGGACCATGGATAAGATTGGTCCCATGTGTCGCGGCGTCGAAGATTGTGTAGCTGCGCTTGATGCGATCTATGGCCCGGACGGCAAGGATCTAACCGTTGGTGACGTCCCCTTGAATTGGGAGCCGTCCGCGGCACTCAGCACCATGAGAATCGGCTATTTGAAAACCGAGTTTGACTCGCAAAGTGATCCTGAGCGAAAGACCATTTACCAACAAGCGCTTGACGCATTGAAGTCTGCGGGGGCCAACCTGCAACCGATCGAGCTGCCGAAGTTTTCCGTTGCAGCATTGCGAATCATCCTGGTGGCGGAGGCGGCTACCGCGTTTGACGACATTACACGCAGCGGCGCCATCAACCAACTCTCCGGACAGGAGCCGGGCGATTGGCCTAACACATTTCGTAGTTCGCGATTCATTCCGGCGGTGGAATACATCCGAGCGCAACGTGCGCGCACTTTGCTGATGCGTCAGATGGACGAGTTGATGTCGAAGTGGGATGTGTTTGTTTCTCCGGCGCCGGGCAGCGCGAGCTTGTTGGTGACGAATTTGACGGGTCATCCGGCGGTTTGTGTCCCGTGCGGATTCCCAAAAGGACTGCCGCAGTCAATCATGTTTAGCGGCGGATTGTATGATGAAGGTGCTCCGTTGCGGGTGGCGCTGGCGTTTGAGCGCACGACTAAGTGGCACACGATGCATCCGAAGATGGATTGGCTTAGATGAAGAAAAAATTTGCAGGATGACCAGGTACGCCTCGGAATCGCTCGGCAAGGGTTTCCGCGTAACAGTGCGTGCAGCCAGGGCTTACCTTCGTGCAGCCCCTGACTGGATTCCAAGTCGCATCAGTCCATTCAATTTTCGATTACTGCTCATCGGCTTTCAGCTCCAGGCCAGAGTTTACTCCGAAAATAAGCGAACCCCCCAAGATTATGCATAAACGAAATACGTGAAGTCCGTGAAACGAGGAATAACCGCTTCTTAAACAACGACTAGCATTAAAGCCTCAAGGTTAATTGTTACGGTTACGAAGCAAACGATCAAGATCGAGCACGAGCACGACGGATCCGTCAGTCAGCTCAGTAGCTCCAGCCACTCCATACCATCGCCCGGCATGCCGTCCTAAACCCCGCACCAGCACTTTCTCGGTTCCCTCAATCTTATCTACCTTAATTCGCACAGACTTTTGAAGGTGGGCAGTCGTGGTATCGGGTTCCTCCCAGAGAAGGCAAATGATGAGTGGGGCATCTGGCGGGGAGTTATTGCTCGATTGAAACGCTTCTGTTGCCTCGGCTCGCAAACTGACGGTTTGCGTTAAAGGTGGATGGCCCAGGAGTTCTCTAAGCGAAACGGCCGCGGTCGATTGAAGGTTAGTGGCCCCATCAATTTCACCGTCCATAAGCGTCTGGCTTGCGGCGATGCAATAGCGCTGGCCGTCGGAAACCACGATCGTCGCCTCGATTAGTCCAAACGTCACCGGCAATCGAATTTCAAACGACGTTCCAGCGCCGGGTTTGCTTGCGACTCGAATCGCGCCGCCCGCCCGCTCGATAGACTCTTCCACTACATCCAATCCCACACCGCGCCCGGAAAGATTGGAAACAGAATCCGCCGTCGTAAAGCCTGGCCGAAAAAGCAGGCGCACACTTTGTTCGAAATCCAGATCGTTCGCGGATTGAATTATGCCGAGGCGCTTAGCTGCTGCAGAGACAACTTCCGGAGCGATGCCGCGTCCGTCATCGCTGACACTTACACGTGAACGTCCGCTCTCGCTGCCTGCCGAGATTCTCACCGTGCCGCTCCTGCGCTTACCAGCCTGCACACGAGTTTCGCCGTTTTCGATGCCGTGATCGACTGCGTTGCGAATCAAGTGAATCAGAGGGTCGGCTATCGCATCGGCGAGTAGCTTATCGATGCGCAAAGAGTTGCCCGTAACTTCGAAATCAATCTCTTTCCCAGCCAGACGGGCTGCCGTTCGTCCGGCGCGTATCGCGCGTTGGAGCGTTGGTCCCAGCGAGACCATACGCAGGTTAATTAGCTCGTCTTCAATACTGAGAAAGGAGTCTTTAAGTTCTGCATTTGTTTGTTGCAACTCCTTCGAAGCAGAGCCGGCAATTGCCATATCAAGCGCGTTTGAAGTGCGGCGAAAGAGTTCGTGGGTAGATGAAATCAGTCGATCCAGCGTCGCCAGATCTGTGCGAACAAAGTTTGCGAGCGAGGAAGCGGAAGGACTGATTGACGGGAACGATGCCGGAAGTCCCGTTAATGGTTCAACCGGCTCGTTCTCAACGGGATTTATAACAACGTTGGGAAACTCCGTCAGGCTAGCTTGCAAATTGGCCGGTTCGATTGCGCTTGCGTAAAGCACCTGGAAATTAATTTTGTCGTGGCGCGTATGATCGACAGCTGGCGAAGTTGAAATCACGTCGCCCCAGGCGGCGAGTTTTTCCTTCAAGCGAAAAAACTCTTCGTCGAAGCTCTCTACATCAAAGCTGGTGGAGATCAGGAACACTCCGCTTCCTTCCTTTACAGCGCTGGTTAATCGATGCTTTTCCGCAGCCGTCAGTGAGCGCCAGATGTCTGAAGGGAGTGTCTTAAGAAAGCTGTCGTCCTGAAGATCAGACTTGTTTCCCCGAGTAATCGCCCGAAGCTGCTCAAAAAGTTTGGTGGTAGAGGGTTCCTCGATGCCGTTGGCAAACAGGTCAAGACTCTTAGACAAAGCATCAACGGCACTATCACAAGCATCCAAAACATCATCGTCCAAAACCACCCGACCAACTCGTGCCGCCTCGAGCAGATGTTCAAATTGGTGAGCGATCTGACTTATCGCGTTTAAGCCAAACGACGCAGAAGAACCTTTGACGCTGTGTACACGTCTGAAAACACGGTCAATGATCTCGCGGCGTTCACGAGGCTCTAATGTTGCATCGCGGAGGTTATCCAGATCGAGGTAGATCAGTTCGACAAGTTCTTCCAACTCGACCAGGAATTCGGTTTGAGTTTGGTCCACGAGGGAATAGTAAATGGTGAATGGTTAATGGTAAATGGAAATGAAGTTCGCACCGGCAACCGGCGTTTAGAGTACAACCTTCAGGTTGCTTCTTCGGGACCGCGCTCGCTGGTCCCGTCAGGCTGCTGGGGTCAGGAAGCGCAAGCTGAAGCTTGTACTCTAAACGCCTGTCACGAGCGGGTTCTCAGGCGGATGCTGAGTGTTCGTCAGAGGAGTCTTCGGATTCGGATTCGGATTCGAGTTCTGTCCCGGAATCAGACTCAAGTTCGGTGGTGTCGACGTTCTGCTGCGGTTGCTGTTCATCCAGGTCGCGTTTGATTGCGTCCAGAATGCCGTTGATAAACTGGGTCGCTTCGTAGGTTGAAAACCGGCGGGCTATCTCGAGGGCTTCGTTAATGGCGACCGTGCGCGGAGTGGGTTCGTAGAGAAACTCGTAAACGGCCAAACGAAGTATGTTGCGATCCACAATCGCCATGCGCGGGATGCGCCAGTGTTCCGCGCGAGAACGGATGCGTTCGTCGAGAGTGTCGAGGTGCGCAAGTGTGCCCGCAGCGAGGCGCGAGGCAAATTCACGCGCTGCCTCCTCTGTGGCAGAGTCGTCCAGCTCTGCCCAGTAGGTTTTTAAGACCTGATCCCGGTCAGCACCGGCGACATCAGCCGCAAAGAGCATTTGCAAGGCGCATTCACGCGCCTTACGTCGCGAACCCATAAATCATCAGGGATGAGGGCGGAAGGGACGAGGGATGAAAGGTGTGTCTTAGCACGTTCATCTACTCATCCCTTATCCCTCATCCTTCATCCCTTTCGAAGACTTCCTTGTAAAGATTAACCAATTCAACTGCCGTAATGGCGGCTTCAAAACCTTTGTTGCCTAACTTGACCCCCGCGCGTTCGATCGCCTGGTCCAGGTTGTCTGCTGTTATGACCCCATAAACTACCGGGACTCCAGTCTGTAATGCGGCCTCACCGATACCTCTGGTCACTTCACTAGCGATGTAGTCAAAGTGTGGAGTCTGGCCGCGAATGATTGTGCCGACGCATATAACCGCATCAAACTTTTCCGACTCAGCCAGCCGCAGCGCCAGCAAAGGGATTTCAAACGCGCCAGGAACGCGATACACGTCAACCTGTTTCTGATCGGCTCCCAAACGCTCGAGCGCGTCGAGCGATCCCTCGATTAAACGCGCGCTGATGAAATCGTTCCAACGGCTCGCAACAATCGCAAAACGGAAACCACCGGCACTCAGATTTCCTTCATGAACGATTGGTTGCAAGAAATCCTGACTCCATTCGAGAATATTTAAAGGGGCGTTTGAGTATAGGTGAAGCACTTGGGAGCAGCAAGTTAGCGGTTTGTTTGAGCAATGAAACCGGAGAAGTTGCGCGTACAGAACCGAGCGCGGTAGCGCCGGATCCCAGAGGCCAGTTCAGATATCATCGGCTGCGGGAAGGGCCCCCATCGGTTCTAGAGGCACGTGCAGATGTACTTGGGTGGTCTCCTGCGTAACAGGCGAGTAATTTTGGGATCATATGGGGCCTGGCTTAGTTTATTCGAGTAACTTTTGGCACCCCGCGCTACCGCTCGGTTCTGTAACCAGGCTATCGCCGAGTTGAGGCTACTTACCTTTGAAAGCAGGCTTTCGTTTTTCCAGAAACGCTCGGGTGCCTTCACGCATGTCGTCGGTTGCAAACAGCCGAGCGAAAAGTTGAGCTTCAAGATCAAGCGCTTTCTCCAACTGCATATCGGCGCCGCGGGTCACAGCCTCGAGACACGAACGTATAGCGAGCGGCGCGAGTTGAGCTATTTCGCCCGCAAGTTTTTCCGTTTCAGCCTGGAGCGCTTCCGCTGGGACGACGCGATTTACCAGACCAATACTCAGGGCCTCGTCCGCAGGCACACTTCGTCCCGTCAGCATCATTTCAAGGGCGCGTCCTCGGCCAACTTCACGCGTCAGTCGTTGCGTGCCGCCATAACCCGGAATAATCCCGAGCTTGAGCTCCGGTAAACTGAAAGACGCATTTTGTGAGGCGATGCGAATATGACATGCCAGCGCCAGCTCGCAACCCGCGCCTGCGGCGATGCCATTCACTGCAGCGATCACTGGGACCCTTGAGTTTTCGATTAGATTGCAAAGAGCCTGTCCACGGTTCGCGACGCCACGGGCTTCCGAGGACGATACGTCTATCAGTTCGCCGAGGTCAGTGCCGGCAGAGAAAGCGCGATCACCAGCCGCGGTGAGGATGATTGCGCGTAGTTCTCGGTCTTCCGCTGTCCTGGTGAATAGGTCTGTCAACTCAGCAAGCATTTCCCTCGAAATCGCGTTGAGCTTGTCGGGACGATTAATTTGAACGATCGCAAAGGAGTCGCGCTGTTCGTATGTGATTAGTGAGTTCATAGTAAGCAGGACATCGGTGCACAAGGAAGTCAGTGCCACCCCGCGGTAGCACCCGCTACCGCGAGGTGGTACTGACTTCATTGCACGGCACTCGCGAGTTCATTGCGATGGCTCTCCACTAAACGAGATTCATTGGCGTCGGGTTCTTCGGGTCCTTTGTGTAGTCGTAAAACCCGCGACCTGACTTGCGTCCATATAGTCCCGCCAAAACCATGCGCTTTAGCAATGGTGGCGGCGCAAATCGCTTCTCTCGAAATTCATTGAACATGATCTCCGCAATGTAATAAGTCGTGTCGAGGCCAACGAAATCGCCGAGCGTAAATGGGCCCATGGGATAGCCCAGGCCCAGCTTCATCGAAGTGTCAATATCCACGATCGAACCAACGCCTTCCTCAAGTGCTCTAATCGCGTCGAGCATGTAAGGCACCAGCAGCCGGTTCACGATGAACCCGGTCTTATCGCCCGCGCGCACCGGCACCTTGCCAAGTTGTTTACCGAATTCGATCGCTTGCTCGTAGACGGCCTCGTCAGTCAGGATCGTCTTGACCACTTCGACCAGCTTCATGATGGGCACCGGGTTGAAGAAGTGAAGACCGATAAAACGCTCCTGACGCCCCGGCGAGGTCGCTGTCATCATTTCGGTAATCGATATTGAAGACGTGTTTGAAGCGAAGATTGTTTCGGGCTTACAGATCCGATCGAGCTCAGCGTAGGTCTTTCGCTTCTCCTCAATGTTCTCAATGATCGCCTCAATGATGATGTCGCAGTCTGCCATGTCCGCAAACGAAGTAGTGCCGGACAAGCGTCCTCGTGCTGCCGCTTGCTGCTCGGTAGTGATGGTGCCTTTTTCAGCAAACTTGGCCAGCGATTTTTCAATACCCGAAAATCCCTTTTGAATAAACTCGTCCGAGACTTCCTTCACTACTGTGTCAAATCCCGCAGTGGCCGCCGTCTGTGCGATGCCCGATCCCATCAAACCGCAACCTAATACTCCAACCTGCTTAATCTGCATGTAATTTGTTTCTCTCCTCTTATTTAAATCTGAGTTCGCCGCTCAAATCTTCCCCAGGACCAATTTGAAGGTGAACTTTAAACTTGAATTCTCTTACAAGCCAAACCCGCGTCGTTTCATTTCTGTTTGAATAACGCCGTTACAGAACCGAGCGCCGTAGCGCCGGATGCTAGAGGTAACTTGAGAAATGAACCGATTTATGGGAATCCGTGGCCATCCACAGAATCCATCAGCGTTTTCGGCGAAATCATCCGAAACCTCTCGCTTACTAAGTTGCCTCTGGCATCCGGCGCTACCGCGCATGGTTCTGTAGTGGCGGCTAAGGCGTCAAGAGCTGCGGCGTGGGCTCTGCCTCACCAGCTTCGATCAATCCGTAAGTTCGGCCGGTAGTTTTCAACCAGACGCCATACTCTTTAATCCAATCGACGAACTCCGCGTTCAGTTGCCGTTTAGCTACAATCTTATCAGCTGCGGACACCTTGTCTGGTGGCGTCGTTTCAACCGCCTTTGCTTTTATCAAGTAGTCTTTCAGTTGTTTCCGCAATTCATCGGCTTTCGGATCAAGTTCCGGCACCGAGTCGAGCTTTTTCACGGACGCATCGATCGTTGTTACATCACCGCGATTCAGCGCCAGGTTAAACGCCTCCTGGGCCTCATTCATCGACTCCGCGTAGGCCACAAACTTACTAACGTTCTCCGGAAGTTGAAGTTGAGCGTCTAACTCTATCTGATTTCGTTGCTCCAACATGGGCCCGGGTAACGGATCCCTGAAACGCTGCACGGCTTTGAGAAAACAAACTACAACCACGGCGATACAGACTATTTGCAGTATCTTCCAGGTGATTGCAATGCCCGATCGTTCACCCGGTCTGCGGTAGTCAACCAGCAGCGCGAGCGCAGCTCCGGCAAACAGGCCGCCGAGATGAGCGGCGTTGTCTATGAAGCCGCGGCCCACATATCCGATAACCAGGTTAAGGATAATCATCGGAAGTAAGCCAGTGCCGAACGCGCGTTTAAAGCCTTCGGGCAACTCCTTTCGAAACTTGATCCCAAAGACAAATAGAACCCCGACGAGACCAAACAGCGCACCTGATGCTCCGGCAGAAGGGAAGTCTGCGGTCTTGAAAAGGAAGCCGGTTAAAGGACCCAGACGCGCGCCCGAAGGAACCACGGTCAGGTAGCTTGCGGCTACCGCGGCTATTCCTGTCACTACCCAGAACACTACAAATTTCGCCGAGCCGTAAAGCTTTTCGACATATGGACCGACAATCCAGAGGCTGTACATGTTCACCAGCAAGTGAATCAGGTTCACGTGAATAAACATGGGCGTAACAAAACGCCACCATTGGTGATGTTCGCGTATTAAATAGTTGACCTTGGCGCCATACGCGACCAGCACGTCATACCGGAAAGAATTAAACGAGCTAAAAGACATTCCGCTCGAATTCCACATCAGCATGAAGAGAAAGATATTTGCAACCAGGAGAATGATTGTGAACTTGTGGGGCCGGTCCAGGACCGCGCGCGCAAAGCGCATGGTCTCGCCGTCGGCCAACGGGCGCGCCCTTCCTTTATCGGCGATGCCATTGATGGGAGCTTCGCAAACGGCACACTGAGGTTCGCCTGCGCCAACGATCGAGCCACAGTTGCGACAAACACGGGGCCGAAGGCTGTCGGAATTATCTGGTGAGTGTTTGGCCAAGTTAACTAAAAGCAGACTGGACACTAACAGGCGTGATGCCTTCGGTTGCGAAGAACATCACGCCCAGGTTTTCGTGGCAACTATTGAGTCAAGACACTCGGTACCCGATTGCCGAAGATACTGTGACGGTTACGCTATCTCCTCGAGCAGACTGACAAGATCGTCGGCGTGTTCTTCTTCCATCGCCAGGATGCCTTCCAGCATTCGACGCGAGGTTGGATCGTCGTTACCGAAGTACCTGATCATCTCGCGGTAACTATCGATAGCGATCCGTTCAGCAACCAGGTCTTCCTTGATCATGTCCGTCAACGTGTCGCCTTCGACATATTCGGCGTGACTCTTGGTCAATAAACCCTGCGGATTAAAATCAGGTTCACCCTTAAGCTGAACGATGCGTTGGGCAATTTGGTCAGCATGTACCTGCTCTTCATTTGAGTGTTGCAGAAACTCAGCCGCCACACTCTCCGCGTGAATACCGCTCGCCATAAAGTAATGACGCCGATAACGGAGTACGCAGACGATTTCAGTCGCCAGAGCCTCGTTCAGGATCTTGACTGCTGTGTCGCGATCCACTTTGTACCCTTCGGTTACCGCACCGTCTTCTATGTGCTGTCGGGCGCGTTCCCGCAAGGTCTTTATGTCTGTAAGAAACGGTTTGTTGGGCACGGCTTGTGCTCCTGGTTGGTCAGCCACGGCTTTCACTCCTGTTAATTAAATTTGTGATTCTGATGTTACTCGCGTCGTGGAAAGGGAGCAAGCGAAGCTAACAGCGCTAATTTGCAGGGGCGGCACTCCGTGGCAGCCCCCTTGCGCGAGAATCCTGGGGCGGCCACGGAGTGCCGCCCCTACAAGCTCGCCTTACGTTGTGAGTTTGCCCTGCAGCTTGATTTCGTTAAATGTGTTTGGCTCGTTGGTAACCTGGACCGGCACAAGCCAGACAAGCGTTTTGATCAAGCAGGTCCCCGTGTTGTCTTCGCGGCAGTAGAAGAGTGTGGCCTGGACGCGAAGCTCTGCGGAGCCAACTTCATTCGCGCGAAAGGGAATTCGCAAGGGAAGCCTAAGATCCTTAGAGGTGAAACTAAGAACTTTACCCGCGCCTTTGGCGTCAGCTGGGTTGAGGATCAACTGAGAACCTCCGGATTCGACTGCAACTCGATAACGCTGAGGCGCGGCGGGGTTTAGATGGTAACCGGCAGGCAGTTCAGCGTCGATCACCAGTGTTCCTTCGCTTCCAGCCTTAAGTCGCTGGGCTGCTGCTTTTATCTCAGTCGAGTTTGGCGCTGCTTCGGGGTTTACCGGTTCCGTTTCTGCAACTGGTGGTTCAAGTCCCTTAATCGTTAGCGTAGAAGTTTTCCCGGTCTTGAGATCGATTACCCGGACCGCGTGATTATTGGTGTCTGCCACATACATACGGCCGCCAGCGATGCTTAATCCGCCGGGCTCGTAGAATGACGGCGATGGACCATCTATTTGTCCGGGCTTCTTTGTCCCAAACAACGTCTTGACCGACTTCTGTCTGGTATTCAGCTCCTTAATCTTGTGGTTGTATGTATCGGAGATGAATATCTTTTCGCCCTGCGCAAATACGCCGAGCGGGTGTTGCAGGCGAACGGCGTCGCCTTCGCCGTCTGTGTCGCCGAACTCGAACAGATCGCCACCGACAATCGTCTTCACTTGCCCGCTTGCGGGATCAATCTCTCGAATAATGTTTGACTCGGAGTCGGCGATGTATAGCTTCTTGCCGTCAGAAGTGATGCCAGAAGGTTGTGCGAAACCTGCCTCGAGCAGTGGGCCGTCTTTGCGTGCTTCGCGACCCGAACCGGCGAAGGTGGACACTTCCTGTTTGTCCAGATCTAGTTTCCAAATCTGATGAGGTCCGGCCATCGCTATGTAAAGCGTCCGCCCTACCAATTGCAGATCCCATGGCGAACTCAAATCGATTGTTCGCCCTGGACCCTGGCGGAAATACTCGCTCATTTGCTTGCCGGTGCCTGCCACGGTCTTGACCGTTCTGGTCTTAAGGTCGACCACACGAATCATGTGATTGGCAGTATCGGCCACGTATAGATTGTCGCCATCGAGCGCCATGCCCTGCTGGCGGTAAAAGCTTGCTCTGTCGAATGGGCCGTCTGCCGATCCTTGTTGGCCGGTGCCAATGGTCTCAATCAGCGTTCCGTCGAGTTTTGTTACCACGATACGATTGTGATTGGAGTCGCCAATAAAAAGCCGATCGCCTTTGGCATCGGCTAGCACTTTGCCGGGAAACGCGAGCGGCATGTCGCCCACCTTGGCGCGTTCGAGCGTAAGCTTCAGTGGCTCCTCGTTCAGTTCACCTCGTTTGCGAAACTCATCAACCGTTTTCGAAACCGCTTCATCGATGACACTGTAGTTTCCTTCGCCCGAAACGCTCCCGATGACGTAACCTGCAGGATCGATCAGGATTTGCGTGGGCCAGGCGCGTACGCCGTAACTCTGCCAGACTTTGAAATCAGCGTCGTTGTATACGGGATGCTCCAACTCGTAACGCAAAATGATGCGCCGAATGTTTTCAGTTTCCTTTTCGTTTTCGAACTTCGCGGAATGAACACCAATCACCACTAACTGATTTGGATATTTTGCTTCGAGCCTTTTCAGATCAGGGATGATATGGATGCAGTTGATGCAGCCGTAGGTCCAGAAATCCAGCAAAACAACTTTGCCTTTGAGGGCGGCTAGCGAAAGCGGCTTGTCAGTGTTGAGCCATCCGCGGCCGCCGGCTATCTCGGGCGCGCGTACCCGAACATTTTGCTGGGCAGACATAGTTGAACCTTTCGTATTTCCAGCGAGGACGGTTTCCCGTGGGATTAACCCGAGGGCAACCGAAATTGCAAACAGAAGAACGGCGAGACCTGGTAATGCGTTTTTCGCTTTAAAGCTCATACGGGATGTTACGTTTTCAAGATACGGTTTGGTTTTAGGTGGTTTCGTGGCCATTCCACTGTAGGGGCGGAACTCCGTGGCGGCCCCCCTCTCCCGGTTCCATAACTGTAGGGGCGGCACTCCGTGGCCGCCCCCTCTCCCGGTTCCACAACGCAGCAATCGCACTGGAGGGGGGCGGCTACGGAGTGCCGCCGCTACGGTCTAATCAGTCGTGATTGTGCGGCATCAGCGTCTCCACATCTTTGTTTTCGAGTACCTGGTCAAGTCGATCAACTGCCCGACGCAAATGGGGAATTGTTATAGAACCTCCAACCACCAACGCGACATTGAACGCATCGAGAAATTCAGGCCTGGTAACTCCCACATTAACGCTCTGTTTGATGTGGTAAGTAACGCAGTCGTCACAACGAAGCACGATGGAGGCCACCAGTCCGAGAAGTTCTTTGGTGCGTTTATCCAATGCGCCGTCCTCGTAAGCCTGTGTGTCCAGGGCGAAGAAGCGCTTGATTCCCAGATGATTGCTGCCGAGAAGCTTCTCGTTCATCTCGGCCCGGTAGCGATCAAATTCATCCATACTATTGCCCTTCCGATTACTGGTTACAAAAAAGTTGGTCGATTGATTGATTCTATCTGTACCCGGAAAAAGTCACCAGAGGCCTGGCTGAGACAGTTTGTAGGAAGCGGCGACTGCCGTAAGTTATGATGTTGATTCGAGCAAAAATGGGCCATGATTGACGAACCAGACAACAACTTTGCCTCGGTGGATAAACAGACTGCGTTTCGAAAGTTGCAGGTGTTCACTGCAGGCTCGCGTCTCTTCGGTGTCCTGGAAGATGAGATCTCCACCGTTGCTGATTGGCGGCAACCTGCGCCGCTGCCGCAAGCGCCGGAGTCAGTGTTGGGCGTTGTCAGCGTTCAAGGGCGGATGCTTATCGTGCTTGATCTTTCAAAAATCGCCGAGTGTGAAGTTGACCGCGTCGCCACGCAGGATGACAACCAAAACCGACAAATTCTTGCATTGCGCAGCGACGAACAACTCGCCCTGGCGATTGACGTGTTGGGTGAAACGATCGAGGTCTCGGATCAGTCTCTCCAGGTAGAATCAGAAAAAGGCACGTTAGTTCTTGCCGTTTTCAAACAAGATGAGCGCGACATTCATGTACTTCGTACAGCACAGCTTTTCCCATACGCAATTCAGGGTCGCGAACGTCGTCGTCGTCGCTTTTAAATTCGATCCGCACATCTCCTCGTGCAATGTGAAAACTTTTGCAGAGTGTTAGAATTTCGACTCACTTGAATTTCTCGAACTAGATAGGCGCCTGCCGTTGTAATTTTCAGCAATAGCCAATGCAGGAACAGGCATTCACAATTCTTGAATACCCAGAGTTGCGCGCACTCATCCGGCGCGGCGCCCAAACCCCGATGGGACGCGAGCGTGTTGACGCACTCCGTCCTTTGGAAAATATTACCGATTTGCGCGGCCATCTATACGCCTTGGCGGAAGCCGTGTCACTGCGACAGCGCAGTGCCGCCTGGACATTCAGCGAGTTGGGCGATCCGTCTGAGAAGATTGCGTTGCTACGAGTTGAAGGCACGATACTCGACGCCGGCTCAATTCTTGAATTGAAAGTCTTGTCGGAGCAGGCAATGTCAGCTCGGTCAGCCGTTCTCGCCGAACGTGATCAGTCGCCGGTGCTTTGGGCCCTCGTGGGAACCTTGCCGACTGACCTCAATCGCCTCATTGCTCGAATTTCAAACAAGATTCTGCCAAATGGAGAGATAGACGATCGCGCGAGTCCGGAGCTGGCGCGTATCCGACATGACATCACGCGGCTCCGTTCGCGCATTACGCGAACACTGGAAAGCCTGATGCGCAAGTCGGAAGAAGCTATCCAGGACGAGCTGGTTACTATTCGCAACGATCGATTCGTGATTCCGGTTAAGTCAGATCATCGTGCACGCGTGAACGGCGTGGCCCATGGTTACTCGTCGTCAGGTGCGACAGCTTTTATTGAGCCGCTGGAGACAATCGACGCCAACAACGAATTGCAGGCGCTGCATGAGGAAGAAGCCAGGGAAATCGCGAGGATTCTGTTTAGCCTAACCGAAGAACTCCGAGCGCAACTGCCGGCTATCGAAATGGCTGCCGAGGCGATAGCCGAGTTGGATTTTATTAACGCAAAAGCTGTTTTTCATCAGAAGTTCAACTGCGTAATTCCCGAGATTGAAATAAAACGAACTTCGGCCGGTCGTGGCGAGGGATTACAGAATGAGGTTCATCCCTCGAATCGATTTGAGTTAGTCGACGCCCGGCACCCGTTGTTGGAAGAAAATCTGCGGGCTTCAGGCGGTTTAGTCGTTCCCGTTTCGTTTGCGTTAGATGACGAAAAGGACAGCATGGTGATTTCCGGGGCCAACGCCGGCGGCAAGACGGTCGTGCTGAAGACTGCTGGATTGCTGTCATTGATGGCCTTGTCTGGCGTTTCAGTCCCGGCGCGTGGCGCGCGTGTCCCGTTTTTCTCTTCCGTACTGGCAGACATCGGCGATCATCAATCCCTCGCTGCCAACCTTTCTACCTTCACGTCGCACGTGGCAAATATTTCGCGCATGATCGAATCGTGTCAGGCGCCGGCGCTTGTTTTGCTGGATGAGGTGGGAACCGGCACTGACCCCGAAGAGGGTTCGGCGCTGGGTGTTTCTGTTGTGGACCACTTTAGAAAAACGTGTCACGCACACGTTTTGGCGACCACGCATTACGGCGGCTTGAAGATGTACGCAGCGAATGAAGACGGAGTGTTGAACGCGAGTGTTGAGTTTGACGAAAAAACGCTGCGGCCGACCTACCGGCTAATCGTCGGTGTTGCCGGCTCGTCGTCAGGACTCGAGATCGCGCGCCGCTTCGGCATTCCCAGCAAGATCATTGACGGGGCGCTGCACGCGGTGAAGGACTCTTCACGGCAAGCTTCTGATTACCTGCGCCGCATCAAGCTCGAATCTGAAGAAGCGACAAACCTGAGGAGCGCTTTGGAGGAAGAGCGCGCTGCGGTGGCTGAAAAGTTTGCGTCTATCGACAAGGAAGCCGAGCGGCGCGAGCGTGAGCGCCAGGCGGCTTTCGAAAGTGAGATCAAGAAAAACGTTGAAGAGTTTGAAACGCGATCCCGCGAACTATTGTCGAGGATCGAGGATCGCGCCGAACGAATAAAGGTAGAACGTGAGGCACAGAAACGTGTCGGGGAATTGAAGCGCGAGGCGCAGCGTGCGACGGGAACGACACGAGGTATGGGGAAGGTTGGCGCTCCGGAAGGGGCTGAGGAACAACCTCGTGGAATCAAGGTAGTGCGCGACGGTGTGCAGCTCGCAAAAGACAACCAAGAAGATGTCGACGTATACAAAACTAAAAACAACCGCGAGATTGCAGTCGGCGATAAGGTAAGGCTAAAGTCGTTTGGCTCAATCGGCATCGTCGACGCGATCAAAGATGACATTGCAGAAGTTCGAGTGAAATCGTTGCGTTTGAGAGAGAAGCTCGATGACCTTGAATTGGTTGAACTGGCGGCTCCTGCGAAGTCGAAGATAGATAAATTGGCGAGCTTGCGTGACCCGCGTGGGTTTGAAGTAAGTCTGAAGCCTGACGAGAATGGCCGTTCGGAACTGAATGTAATCGGACGAACAACAGACGAAGCAGTGGACGCGGTTGATAAATTTCTCGACCAGGCGTCGATGGCCAGTCTTAGTCAGGTGCGAATTATTCACGGTCATGGGACGGGCGCTCTGCGCCGAGCGATTGCAGAAATGCTAAAGGACCATCCTCACGTCGCTCGCTTCACCGGCGCTCCGCAGGATCAGGGTGGCTCTGGGGCGACATTGGTTGAGTTGAGATAATGTAACTTCAGCGATAAATCATAGCTAACGTGCGGTATCCACAAACGTTCATCGACGACCTTAAGCGGCAGGCGGACATTGTTCGCGTGATCCAGGACTACGTGCAGCTCAAGAAAAAGGGCGCAAACTGGATGGCCTGTTGTCCCTTTCACAAAGAGAAGACGCCGTCGTTTTCGGTCAGTCCTGCCAAAGAGATTTTTTACTGTTTCGGTTGTCATAAGGGGGGCTCGGTTTTCAACTTTGTGATGGAGATGGAGCGCGTTTCATTTCCGGAAGCGATCAAGTTGGTCGCCGAAAAGTCGGGCGTCCCATTGCCGAAGTTAGTTGACGACAGTCGCTTCGAAGCACGGCGGCAGGAGTCGGATCAGGTAATCGAGTTAAATAAATGGGCGCTTGAGTGGTGGGAACAACAACTGGAGTCGAGTGCAGAGGGAAAAGTTGCGCGTGAGTACCTTAAGGGCCGCGAAATAACTGACGACACTCGAAAGACATTTCGGCTTGGCTACGCGCCCGATAGTTGGGAAGCGCTGTCGACGTATCTTAGGCAGAAAGGTGCGACCCAGGAACAGATCGAGAAAAGCGGTCTGGTAGTTAAGAAAGACGAAGGCGGATCATACGATCGCTTTCGTGGTCGATTGATCTTTCCGGTCCTGGATATTCAAGGACGTCCCATTGCTTTTGGGGGACGCACTCTAAAAGGCGAAGACGCCAAATACATAAATTCACCGGAAACAGCGGCGTACGTTAAAGGACGGAATCTGTTTGGCCTGAATCTGACCCGCGATGAAATTCGTCGCAGTGGATTCGCAATACTGGTTGAAGGATTTCTGGATTTGATCATCCCCTATCAGTTTGGTATTCGCAATGTGGCCGCGAGTTTGGGAACTGCGCTTACTAGTGATCAAGTAAGGATTCTTGGGCGGTTTGCCCGCAAAGTTGTCGTCAATTATGATGGCGACCCTGCGGGTGTGCAGGCTGCAAAAAAGTCTATCGAGATTCTTCTAGCGGAAGATCTCGAAGTTAAAGTTCTGGTGCTGCCGGACAACGCCGACCCGGACGAATTCCTCAGAAAGTTTGGCGTTGCCGAATACACACGACAGCGTGGCGACGCACAACCCCACATTCAATTTGTGATTAATCAGGCTGTGCGCGATCGTAAACTCAGCAACCCCGCCGACAAGGAGGCAGCGATTGATGAGGTGCTTCCGTACATTCGCGCCGTCGGCAGCCGCATTCAAAGGCGCGAATACTTTGATATCGCAATGGACTCATTGCGAATTGGCGACGCGGCCTTGAAAAGGGAGTTGTGGCAATCAATACGCACAGGAGCGGGGGCTCGGGAAGGCCACACAGTTATCAGGCGGGCGCAGGTAAAGCCAACTGTCGCAGAACAGCAACTGTTGCAGTTGCTCCTGGCAGATGAGAATTTTCGTCGCGATGTTTTGCCGGGGTTAGATGCGACGGACTACAACGACCTCCCGACGGCCCCGATCTTCCAGGGGCTGATTGAAGGTGAGCAGGAAGGGGCCGTGATTGATTTCGATTACTTAAGTAAAAAAATCGAAGGCGATCCGGTTGCGGAGTTGCTCCCCAGCTTGTTGATAAGCGAGTTTGAAACTCCCGACGGCGATCGGTACGAATCCTGGCGTCTGGCTGCTCAACGATGTGTTGATGCCCTGAGGCTAATGAAAGTGGACCGGCGCATCAGTGACCTCACTTCGGAGATTGCCGCAGCAGAACGCAACGGTGAGATCGAGCGTCGCGACCAGCTGGCTACTCAGCATTTAGAACTAGCGCGGCAGCGCAGTGCATTGCTGCCTAAAGCTGAAGCCATGCAGATTGGTCATTAACTTCCTGTTTCTCTGTTGGGCAGAACTACACTAAGAAGTGTATTTGATTTTGAACTAGAGAAGTTAGAACACTCAAAACATTCTCTCCCACCAGTTACATGAAATGGACACGGAATTGAACATCGAAGAAAAAAATCGCGACGATGTGATGGAGCGCCTGCTTGAGTTAGGAGGCGACAAGAAGTACCTCACGTTTGACGACCTGAATCGCGAACTACCTGATAACGTCGTTTCTCCCGAAGACATTGAAGACGTTCTTCAAAAACTAGAAGGCTCCAACATAGCTGTAGCGGATTCCGACGAAAGATTGCTGGAGCAAGCGGCCGCGATCGTCACGGACGACGATGAGAGTGCTGACGAAGACGTCGAGCTCGATCTGTCCGCTGGTGCTTTAGAAAAAACAAACGATCCGGTACGTCTCTACTTGCGAGAAATGGGCGTTGTGCCGTTGCTCACGCGGGAAGGCGAAGTTGCGATTGCAAAAAGGATTGAGCGTGGACAGCTTAAAACTCAGAAGGCAATCGGCCGATCGCCAATCGCGGTCAGGGAAGTTTTAAGAATTGGGCGAGAGTTGGAAGCCGGTACAGCTAACATCCGCGAGATTGTAATCTTTTCCGAACAGGCCGAACTTAGCGGTGATGAAGATAAAGCTGAGGAATATAAAGTTTGGACCATCGAAGGCATTCAGAATATCTGCAAGCTCTTCAACCAGGGTTTGAAGGAGTGGGAGAAGCTGCGTATTGAGCAAAAGGAATTACGCGGCAAAAAAAGCAAGAAGGTGATGCGGCTGCGCCGGAAGGTCGCGCGCATTCGACTTGAGATCGCTCAGGAAATTGGCCGGCTGAGCGTGACGGAACGGGCACGCCAACGTTTAATCGGTTCGATTCGGGTGGTTCAGAAAGAAGTCCGCGACGCTGAACGAGAGATTGATAGTTTCACGGAGAAACTAAACCTGAAACGAATCAAGATCGACGATCAGAAGGAGTTCAAACGCCGCATTTCGTTAGCGAAGAAACGCCTGCAGCAAATCGAAGCGGACCAGAATATAGGTCCGGTAGAAATCAAGCGCTCATTACAGGCGATCGTTATCGGTGAACAACAAACGGGCCAGGCTAAGCGTGAGTTAGTCGAAGCAAACCTGCGATTAGTCGTGTCAATTGCAAAGAAGTATACGAACCGAGGTCTGCAGTTTTTGGATTTGATCCAGGAAGGCAACATTGGTTTGATGAAGGCGGTGGACAAGTTCGAATGGCGGCGCGGGTATAAGTTTTCCACTTATGCGACCTGGTGGATCCGGCAGGCGATTACGCGGGCCATCGCAGATCAAGCGCGCACCATTCGAATACCGGTCCACATGATCGAGACTATCAACAAACTGATCCGAACGTCGCGAGCACTCGTGCAGGAGCTGGGTCGTGAACCCACGAGCGAAGAGATCGCGGGGATGATGGATATTCCGGTTGCAAAGGTGCGCAAGGTCCTGAAGATAGCGCAGGAGCCCATCTCGTTGGAGACACCAATCGGAGAAGAAGAGGATTCACACCTGGGCGACTTCATCGAGGATAAATCGATACTGAATCCCGCAGATGCCGTAGTTGCTTCCAACCTTCGTGAAATTACCGATGAAGTATTGGCCACCTTAACGCCTCGCGAGGAAAAGGTTATTAAAATGCGTTTTGGGTTGGGGACGACCGGATCCGAGCATACGCTGGAAGAAGTTGGGCAACACTTCGCGGTGACGCGCGAGCGCATCAGGCAAATCGAGGCTAAGGCGCTACGGAAGTTGCGGCATCCATCACGCTCGCGCAAGTTGAAGGCCTTTCTCGACAACACTCAGCACTGAAATTAAAAAGGCGCAGGTAATCAGCCTGCGCCTTTCTTTCATGCTGAAACTAACCCTACTTGATTATGACGTCGGTGCTCTTCGCAGTGTGGTCGAAAACATACTGATAGGTGTAGCCAGGGAACTCGATCGGCTGTGAATACTGAGCCCGCACTTCCATGCGTTTGTCCAGCACCGTGGGAGTGATTTCGACATCCGTAGGGATCTTGTACTCCGCGGCACTCCTCACGAGTTGTTCCTTAACCCACGTCGGCGGATAACCCAAAGCCACAGCGGCGTTAGCCTTCTGTTGCATCAGATCCTTAAAGAGGTAAGCGTTATAAGCAACGGGTACATACATATAACCGGCATACACAACCGCCCCGATCACGACCACAAAAATTAAAAACTTCAGTCGCGCACTGCCTTGTTCAGATCTTCTTCGGATTGAGTCCATACAGGTTCTAGTTCTTTCGAGGTGATTTCATCAAAGCTTCGCGCAGTGACTGTTTCAACAACACCGGGCTTATTTCTTTTCCATCGATTAGTCTTGGCCCACCAATGCGTTCAAGCAGCACCCATTGGACTTCTCCTGATGTTCGTTTCTTGTCTCGGGTGATTGCCTTAATTAAATTGTCCTCGCTCAGGTTCCCCGCGGAGGGCAGCGGCCCACACAAGTGAACACCCTCGATTAGTAATTCTAACTCTGTTTTGTCCAGCAGTCCCAGGTTTTTTGATAATGCACCGGCGACCAGCATACCGTAGCCCACCGCTTCTCCATGACGAAACCGTCGATAGTTTGTAACAGCTTCCAGGGCGTGCCCGACCGTGTGGCCGAAGTTAAGGATTTTACGACTGCGACGATCCTTGCGAGTCATATCCTCGCGTTCGTCTGACGCCACGATTGCGGCTTTGAAGGCAACTTGTGACCTAATTAGTTCTAATAACCGCGGCGACATTAAATCCTCTTTTGAACGAAGTTCTCGAAGGAACTCAGTCGTCTGCTTGAAAAGTCTTCCGCTGGCAACCGCAGCTTGCTTAACAGTCTCGAACCAGCCAGCTGCCAGTTCACGTGGAGGCAGTGTCATCAGCGTTTCGAGATCAACGATTACACCGCGAGGCTGATGAAAACTACCGATTAGGTTTTTACCACCCACCATATTAACGCCAGTCTTCCCGCCTACAGATGAGTCGACTTGCGCCAGGAGGCTAGTGGGGATTTGGATGAACGGAATCCCCCTTAAATAAATCGCAGCGGCGAAGCCCGCCAGGTCGCCAACAACGCCTCCGCCCAGGGCCACTACACCATCATTCCGATCAAGATTAGCTTCATTCAGAAAATTGAGCGCTTTCTCGGCCGTGCGAATGGACTTAAAACGCTCACCCTCGCCCATTAGCCAATGCGAGACACTAAAGCCGCTCTCTTTCAGACTTTTCAAAACTTGCGGCCCATACAAAGGGAACACCGTCCTATTCGAGATGACCGCTACTCGACCTGCACGTTCAGTTAAGACGGCGCGCGCCACTTCGCCCGTTTGTGAAAGTATTCCATGTCCAAGGATTATTTTGTATTCGGACGCACGGGTGCGCGTACGAACTTGCAGTTCTCTCAATAACAATTCCCTCGCTTATCCAACTCTTCCTAAAGCAGCGCGCGTTAATTAAAATGCATCAGCGATCTACGGTCTATCGTAGCCGATCTCGATGACTTCCTAGCGTAATCTTAATGGAAGGGAATTTAGAAGTGCGTCTAAAAAAGCGAATGGGCGCGACATACGTGGGAGTGCGTCGCGCCCATTCATATTCGTGGTCACTGTCCTCACCCCAGCAACCACTTGAGACGGAGGATTCACCAACCGTCTCTCTTGCCCCACAATATACATCGCAAGCCGCATGCCCCGCAAGACTGACACTGTTATGAAATTTGAGACTACGAGTTTACTTAAAAGGTTTCTGAAGCGATGGATTTCGATTCCAAAATACTGCTAACCAGCAAACAAAAAGTGTGTAATTGTTTCAGGTTGAGTGGTGAAATTTCTACTTCAGAATGTCACTCAACTGCCCAGCGTTTTTCTAATGACCGTGGCGAGCTCACTAGCATATTTTTCAATCTTGTCCTGTCGTTCGCCTTCGAGCATTATTCGCGCAAGCGGTTCCGTTCCTGAATAACGAAGCAATAGTCGTCCATGGGAACCTAGCTCCGCTTCGATATTTGCAGCGACGTTTTTAATCTCCCGAACTTCACTGAATTGTTTTTTGATTGCGACCTCGACATTCACCAGTATTTGTGGAAAGTTTTTGAAGCCGGCAGTGAGTTCCATAAGAGTCTTGTTTGCTTCCTTCATCGCGCGCAACAGGCAGAGAGCAGTGATCATCCCGTCGCCCGCCAGGCTAACGTCTGGGAAAATGATGTGGCCCGACTGCTCACCGCCTAGAGTTGCGCCTGAACGCAGCAACTCTTCCAGTACATATTTATCCCCCACGTCGGTGCGAACAAGACTTATTCCCTCGGACTTGAATGCGAGTTCCAATCCAATATTACTCATGACGGTCGCTACGACCGTGTCGTGATGCAATTTGCCCTTGGACTTAAGGTGTTTCCCCAGCACCCATAAAGTCGCGTCGCCATTAACTAACTGGCCGTCGGGGTCAACAAACAAGGCACGGTCAGCATCTCCATCGAAGGCGACCCCAAGATCAGCTTTTTGTTGCAGCACAACATCCTGGAGTCGCTCCATATGGAGCGAACCAGAATCCAAATTTATGTTCCGCCCATCCGGACTGTCGTTAATCGACGTCACGGATGCGCCAAGCCGTTCAAACAACTGGGCAGCAACGTTTGATGCCGCGCCGTTGGCACAGTCGAGCACCAGACGAGTGTCATGCAGGGAGAGCTCGCTCCCGATTTCAGTGGTCAAAAAATCAAGATATCGCTCCCTAAGCGCACCGGCCTCGTCATCAGTGAGCAAATTACCTTCTTGAAAATGATTTGGCACTTGAGAGGATGCCCGGGCTTGTTCGCTAAAAACGTCTTGCTCAATCATGCGCTCGGTATCCTCGTCGAGTTTGCGGCCCGACGGCGCAAAAACTTTAATACCGTTGTCTTTGTAGGGATTGTGGGAAGCGCTTATGACGACGCCGGCATCGGCTGGTAACGTTCGAGTAAGAAATGCGACTCCAGGTGTGGTAATGATGCCCGCTGATTTTGTTTGGGCCCCGGTTGCTGCCGCACCTTTTACCAACGCTTTCTCGATCCAATCTCCAGATTCACGCGTGTCTCTGCCGACAAGGATTACTGGCGGGCGTCCGAGTTTATTTCGGAGCCGGGTCGCAAGAGAAGCACCAATCGTTTCAACGGTCATGGCGTCGAGTGGGAATACCCCTGCTTCGCCGCGTATTCCATCCGTGCCAAAGAGTTTCGTCATCTGCAAATTAGGTTAGAGGGGAAATAGGTCTATCGGCGGCTGCGAGCCGCTTGATAGCGAGCGAGGTAAATATATTCATTCACGTTTAGCTTTGTGACTCGCGTATCGGTCCGCTTCTTCTCGACTACCTCAACACGAATATCTAAGGTCGGATCCAAAAGCTCAATCTTTGGATCAGGAACGTTTACAGCAACGCCGGAAAGCGTAAACGTCTCGGTTCTGCCGTCGAGCCACACAGTTTCTGTCATCGCTTTTCTGACTGCGGTCATACGGTCGGAAGGGCCGCGTAGTCTGACGTGCAACGGGCTGGTGCTTACGCTTCCCACTTCGTAGCCCTCCGGCAACTTTCCTTCGAATTTCACTTCTACTTCAACCTGAGCTTCAACTACCGGTTCAAGCCGAATGGTGGTGGTAGCCGGACGGAAACCCTGAATGGTTACGCCGGTGGGCAGTGTTATTTGTGCTCTATCGCTCAACCGGATTACTCGCTCTCCCGGTCGTTGATCAGAAATGTCGATTGTGGCCGTGAGCCGGGGTCCCATTTCGGCAAGCTTGGCGGGACTACCGGTGAGAATAGCTTCAACACTATCGGGAGGGTCATTGCTTATTTCCATTCCTGCCGGCCGGAGAAAATTGAGTTGCACGCCGTATCTCTGTGTCACCGGCGTGTTTTGACCAGTGACGGCCATCCAAAGAACAACGGTTACTGCCAGAGCAAGCAGCTTAAGTCCCCAATCTTCGAACAGGATCCTGCGTAGCCACCGTTCCGCTGATGACGGAGTTCGACGGACGGGTGTAGCTTCTTCATCTTCGATGTCCTGGAAAGGCATTCTTTGTTCGGCCTCAGATCGAAGCTACTTCTTCTGTCTCGGCGTCTGGTTCATCCAGTTTTTTCGACGGCTTTAACTGTTCACGTTTGCGCGGAACCTCGAGGGCCTCGGTGATCGCGGCGCGAAGTTTAGGCGCGTCCAGTCCGCGTTTAATCTCACCTCGTTGCACCACCGATATCAGCCCTGATTCTTCCGAAACCACAACTGCAACCGCATCGGTATCTTCAGTCACGCCGAGCGCCGCGCGGTGCCGAGTGCCAAGATCTCTTGAGAGACGTGGATTCAACGTTAAGGGCAGAAAGCAGGAAGCAGCGGCAACGCGATGTCGGCGCACCACCACAGCGCCATCATGAAGCGGTGATTCCGTGTTGAAGATACTGATCAACAGATCGTAGCTGAGCTCCGCATCCAACTTCACGCCACCGTCGATAATGTTTTTGAGTCCAATATTGCGTTCGATAACGATAAGTGCGCCCGTCTTTGTAGAAGAGAGCGTCGTCGCAGCAAGAATCACCTCGTCATAGACGCCTTCTCCAAATTGGCCAAGGTGTCTGCGGGTGAAGGGCATTCGAAAGCGATTACCAAAAGTAATCAGAGCCTGACGAATTTCGTTTTGAAAAAGCACGATGATGGCGACGCCGATATAAAGGAGCGCACCACGGAGGATAAATTCCAATGTAGCCAGGTTGCGTTGGGCGGCAAACCAATAAAGGAGGGCGAAAACCCCAATCGCGGCGGCCATGGGAGCGGCGCGAGTTCCACGAACGAGTTTCAAAACTGCATACACAAGCAAGAAGACCAGGATCAGATCCGCGATGTTTCGCGGCTCACTAAGCCTTCCCAGGTACTCCGTGTATGGCAGTAGTAACAGCATTTCTCAGGTCAAAAGCTCGAATTAGCGATTTGCGATTCAGAGGCTGCAATTTAGTTTCACCAAACCGATTCGGATAATCCCTGGCCCGACTTTCAGCCAATTTTGCTCTACCCCTTGCTTACAATTCCAGCTAGACGTGCGGCCCAAAAACCGCTCCCCCTGTCCGGTCCCGTAAATTCGTTTGGAAATGAAAACTCCGTTAGGATTATCGCGAAAAAATGCGATGGAGGCAATGTTTGTGGGCGCGTGGATTTGTCAGTGCGGTTTCGACTTCGAGAAGCGCTTGATTTTTCCACTTTGAAGGAAGCCGACCAATTCTCCCTGGCCATTGATTACAGCAAGTGACCCGACCCCATTTGTTTTCATCAACTCACGTGCGGATTCGTGTGTAGATGATGATTCGACAAACAGACCTGGGTGGATCGCGTGCATAACGCTGCGAACCGTGGTTGCGGCCCAACGCTCGCGCGGCAACGCCTTCAAATCCTCGAGCGCCAGGATTCCGTGGAGACGTCCTTTTACAGCCACCGGAAAACTGGTTTGTCGATGAAGCGGAAGAACTTCATCGACGAATTTCGTAACGGTGAGGGCGGGATCGAGAGCCACCGGAGGAGACATTACGTCGCTAACCGAAATTAGCCTGACCGCTTGCGCAGTCTTCACTACCTTAGCCGCCGCATCGAGCAGGAACAGTCCCACCACGATAGACCACCCTCCCATGAAGTAAGGTTGTGTAGCTCGCCAGTTCGGCGCAATCATGATGTAGATTCCAAAAAGAATCAGTACGCCGCCTATCAAAACACCGCATATCCCGGCCTTTCGCGTGGCGTCCCGCATGTTGCCGCTACGACGCCACAGCATCGCGCGTAGAACGCGACCGCCATCCAGTGGGTAGCCGGGAAATAAATTGAATAACGCGAGCAGGATGTTTCCCGAGCCTATTAAGAAGAACACTACCACCGTGCCCACGTAGCCTTGCGAAGCCGCGAATCGCGCCGCGCCAAACGATAGCAGGCCAAACAAGAAGCTAGCCGCTGGTCCAGCCACGGCGATGCGAAACTCTGCGCGGGGATTTTGTGGCTCCGTTCTCAAGCGGGCGAGCCCGCCAAACGGATGTAGCACAATTTCTTCAATTTCAATGCCTTCGGCGCGAGCCATCAAAGCATGCGAAAGCTCGTGCCCGAAAACTGAAAGGAAAAGACCCGCAGTTGTGATGGCGCCTAGAATCCACGCCGTGACGGGGTCAAGTGGTGGCAGATTTACATTGGCGAGGATGTTGCTGTGGCTATATAAATTGCTGGCAATTAACCAAACGCTAAGAGCAAATACAGCAAACCAACGAAAGTCAATACGCACGGGAATGCCGTAAACGCGAGCGATCGTTATCTGTCGGTTAAAGAGCTTTGAGAAACCCATGGCCTTGTTGACTAAAAAAGGTGAACACTATCCGGGAGTGGTTCCATCCCCGGGTGTTCACCTCCAGAATACCGAAATTAAATTTCCAAAAGCACGTTATTGGATCACAGCGCGCCGCTAGAACGTTGCCAATCCACTTCCCATAGCACAACCGGCTGTTCGCGATTCTTTACAGTGATGGGCTCGCGAGGTTTTAGCTTATAACGGCTACGGGCGGCTTGTGCTGTAGCATCGCTCACAAGAATCTCACCGCCCTTTGCATTCGATTCAAGCCGAGATGAAGTATTTACGGTATCGCCGATTGCGGTGTATTCGGAGCGGCGTTCCGAGCCGATGTAGCCAACCGTAGCTTCGCCCGTATGCAAACCGATGCCAACACGGATTTCTGAAAGTCCTTCCTGTTGCAACTCCAGGTTGATACCAAGAATTCGTCGCTGCATCGCCACGGCGGCGTTGAGTGCGTTCGAAGCGTCTTCAGGAGTAGTAGTTGGCGCGCCGAAGAGAGCCATTAACCCGTCGCCAAGATACTTATCCAGTGTGCCGCCGTGCGCGAAAATAATGTCGGTCATGGCCGAGAAATAGCGGTTAAGCAAACCGACAATCTTTTCCGGCTGCGCGCGTTCGGCCAGCGTGGTAAATCCGCGAATGTCAGCGAAAAGGACTGTGATGGTCTGATTAACGCCGCCAAGTCTGAACGACTCGGGATTCTCAAGCATTTGCTTCACCACATATTCGGGTAAGAAGCGACTGTAATTTGCTCGGGCCACTTCTTCGCGGGCCAGACGCTGGTGGGCGCGTGCGTTCTCCACAGCTATCGCGGTCTGCGCCGCTACCGCACTGATCAGCTCGAGGTCGTCAGGTTTGAAAGAAGCGAAAGGATCTAATCGATCGGCGTAGATCGCGCCGTGAACTCTCGACTCGCCAACCAGGGGCGCGCAAATTGTGGAGCGAACTCCCTGCGAGACTATTGAATCGACGCCCGCAAACTGTTCGTCGGAAGCGGCGTCCTGGGAAAGCAGCGCCACCCGGTCCTTCATCACTTTCCTGGTGATTGTGCGGCCTATGGTGAGCTTGCGAGCGTGATTGGTGAGACTTTCGTCGCGTGCTCGCGTAGCTATCGGAGTTAATTTCACATCTTCCGGATTCTCAAGGCCGGTGCCTTCCGCCAACAGGGCCACCACGCGATCCGCGGGAGTGGAACGAAAGATAATGTCAGTCGCTTTAGCGAATATGGCGTCGAGGTCAAACACTGACCCAAGTGTTTTGCTCATCTCGTAAAGCGCGGTAAGTATGTTCGCCTTCTTTTGTAGTGCTTCGAGAACTTTGTCTCTAGCCGGCGAACTGGCAGCGGACTCGGCAGGTTTGCCATGCAGGACGGTCGACATTACATCGTTAGCTGAGATCAGCAATTGTGTATGGCCCAAAGGCTTGTCGTCGTAACGAACGTCCGTGGTGCGTTCTTCGGGTTGTTGTTCAAACCGAAGGGTGCTGGCGCCAATGGTCACTCGATCGCCGTTAGTCAACGAATGTTCGGTGTGAGGTCCGCCATTCACGAAGACTTTATTTGCGCTGCGCCGTAATTGCCCGTTGATAACCGCACCGTCAACCAGCATGAACCCGCCATCTTCGGAGGTATTGATGTGAGCGTGGTAACGGGAAGCGCGCGGATCATCAAGAACCACAGTGTTATCAGGCGCCCGCCCGATCGTGCACTTAGCCATCGGTATAAGGCTGTGCTGCCATTGCCGGCCGCTCGCATCGGTAATTTTAAGAAGTGCCATGATGACTGAAACGTTTTTGGAGTTGTCGAGAGAAGTTATTCCTCGTCTGGAAGAGCTACGTAGACACCGCAGAAAGCAACGGTTGATTTTTACTTTTCGATCCTAGCAGCATGGTTGGTAGGTGACAACTGAATACTTGATGAGCCGTGCAGTTTGATTAATGTATTTAGCATTACGCGCGGTCCAGCATCGGTGAGTGTCACCCCTCATTGTGGATGGCTATGTTGGTTCAAGTCAGTTTCAATAACATTCCGGAACCTAGCTTGTAGTTAAGACGTGGAAATTATCTTTTAGACCTTAACGCATGGTGCGCGGAGATAGAGACAAGAGGGCCAGGATTCAGTATTATCTGGCTCTCCCCGAGCTTTGAAATTCAGGATTCGAGATTGCCCTATGATTACCCTCACTCGCTTCGCTGTTGTGTTGGTGCTCTGCTTTTGCGGTGGGCATTTGCATTCCCTGGCAGGTCAAACGGGTTCTCCGACCATACCTCAGAATAAGCCAATCAAAAAAGTTCAAGGGGCAACCGTATCAGGCCGTGTCACGGTCCAGGGAAAGGGAAAGGGCGGAGTGTTTGTCGGAATTCGTCCCGGCGAATTTGGTCCTCAAGCAGCTCCGGCAACGAAGGCGGTCACCGACGCGGACGGAAATTACCAATTTAACGACATACCGCCGGGAACCTATCAGATCCTACCGACAGTCCCAGCTTATGTAGTGTCTGACTACACATCCTTCGGCGGCCTTGGCAAAGGTTTGATACTTACTGAAGGCGAGCGGGTTAGTGGCATTGACTTTTCGATTGTTCGCGGGGCCGTAGTTACGGGCCGAGTTACGCAGCCGGACGGCAAGCCTGTTGTTGACGAATCTGTTTTTCTCGTCGCGGCAGAGCAACCGAATCAACGCGGTCCACGATACGTAGGCTCCTCACGATTCCAGACCGATGATCGAGGCGTCTATAGAATGTTTGGCGTAGCTCCCGGCCGATACAAAGTCTGCGTTGGAGTGCCGGATGACTCTTATTTTCCTAACCGCAACCGAACAATCTTCGAGCGCGTGTATTACCCAAGTGTAGTTGAGTTTGCCGAGGCGAAAGTTGTAGAGCTTAGTGAGGGTTCGGAAACTTCAAACATCGATATCACAGTCGGTCAATCACTGCGGACCTTTACTGCCAGCGGAACAATTTTTGACGGCGAGACGAACCAGCCGCTGCCAAATGTACGATTTGGACTTCAAAAAATTATCGAAACCAACGCCGCTCCCTACACCGGCTCATCTGCGGCTTCAAATTCAAGAGGAGAGTTTCGCTTAGAGAACATCACGCCGGGAAAGTATTCGGTATTCGTGATGCCCCAAGCCAATAACGAGATTCGGGTCGACCCTGTGCGCTTTGAGATAGTTGACCAGGACGCCACCGGGCTGGTTCTCAAAACGTCAAAGGGTGCAGTGTTATCCGGATTTGTCGTTCTCGAGGGGACGCAGGATAAGGAGTTATATGCTCGCCTGTTGAGGTTGCGACTATACGCATTTGTGCGCAGCAGTGAAGCTCTCAACTCCGCAGCAGGGGGTCGAACATCGACGATTGGATCCGATGGGAGTTTTAGGATCGGAGGCTTGCATCCAGGTGCTGCACACTTCTCACTCAGTTCTTTCGAGCCTCAATCCCGCTCCGGGTTCGTTATCGCGAGGATTGAGCGGGAAGGCGTCGTTCAGCCGCGTACGGGAGTGGAGCTTGCAGCGGGTGAACAAATTGCGGGACTGATGATAGTTGTCATTCATGGAAGCGGCACCGTTCGCGGTTCGATCAAAGTCGACAATGGACCACCACCCGCCAGGGTTAATCTAATGGTCAGGCTAATCAAGACCGGGAATAGTTCATACGCAATACGCCCTCAAAATATTGACGCGCGCGGACTCTTTGTTTTCGAAGGTGTTCCGGCGGGGACCTATGAAGTTAGCGTTATTGGTTCCATTCCACAGTTACGAGGGCGACAAACTGAAATCAAACAGTCCGTTACGGTGACTGATGGAGCTACTACGGATGTCGAGTTAGTTATAAACACAGAGCCGATTAAGCCGCCGGCCCCGTGAGCGAGTCGATCTATGTTTATTCTGAAATTGAAAAAGCTTGGTTTGCTGTTCGCCGGCATCGCGTTGCTCAGCGCGATCTCGCTTACTGCTGCAGCACAGGAACAACCCGAAGAGCCTCAATCTCAGCCTACGCCGGGGGCTATAACCGGTCGTGTAGTTAATGAGAACGGACAGCCCGTGGCAAACGCGTCAGTTTTCGTCCGAGGTTCAGTCCCTCTATTTCAACAGCGCACGACTACCACGGACGGTGACGGTAATTTTCAGGTCGTCGGCCTCGACCCGGTCCTTTATGGTATTTCGGCTTCGTCGCCCGCTTACGTTAGCCCTCCGCGCGATCCAGATAGTCAGGCAAGTTACTATCGAGTCGGAGATTCAGTGACGTTGAATTTGGTGAAAGGTGGGGTCATCTCCGGCTCCGTCCAGTTCGCCAACGGCGAGCCCGTCGTTCAAATTGCCGTTCGAGCGCTGATGGTTCGCGACACCAACGGCCTGACCCCGAGGTACATCGGGTTTCAAGCACAGAAGACGACAGACGATCGTGGGATTTACAGGCTGTATGGTCTGCCACCGGGAACTTACGTAGTTTCAACTGGTGGCAGTCGCGGAGCGTTCACTGCGTTCTTCGATCCATACGATACAGACGCTCCAACTTATGCACCCTCCTCGCCCCGCGACACTGCCGTCGAAGTCACTGTAAGAGCGGGCGAAGAATCGAATGGTATCGACATTCGTTACCGCGGCGAACCAGGGCGCACGGTAAGCGGGTTTGTAAGCGGAGCGCTAGACCCTGCGACTTCCTCAAGCAACATTACCCTGGCCCAGGTTGTAAACGGCTTACCAGTGTCGAGCACCTTCTCCATCCAGCAGCCCGGTGGGAAGGGCTATGTCTTCTACGGAATTGCTGATGGTGACTATGACCTTTTTGCTCAGTCGTCGGTAGGCCTTGGTGAGGTCTCACTGTCCGAACCTCGCCGCATATCAGTCAAGGGAACCGACGTTGCCGGCCTGGAGCTTGTACTTAAACCTCTCAGCTCCATTAATGGGCGCGTGGTTCTGGAGAAGTCAGACTCTGCGGACTGTAGAAACAAACGTCAGCCATTGTTTTCAGAGACTTTGGTAATCGCTCGACGAAGCGCCAAAGACGAACCGAAGGAACAACCGCGATTTTTGAGTTTCTTCGCCTCCCAGGGTTCACCAACCAAGACAGGAGAATTTCAGCTTCGAAACCTCGCGCCGGGAAACTACAACCTTGAAGCACGCTTTTTTGCGAGATATTGGTACCTGCGTTCAATCACACGCGATGCGCCGGCCGTGGCTCCCAAGGCTGCCGCCAAGGCCGTACCTCCAAAACGATTCGATCTGGCTCGTGATGGTCTGGCGCTGAAGTTTAGCGAGCGCCAAAGAGACGTAACGTTTACGTTGACCGAAGGCGCGGCCTCGCTTCGCGGGACAATAAAGTTAGTATCGGGAGAAGTGATTCCTCCCAAACTCTACGTTCATTTGGTGCCGGCAGAGAAAGAGAACGTCGATGACGTCTTACGGTTTTTCTCCGATGAGGTGAAGCCAGACGGGACGTTTGCTCTCAACAATCTTCCTCCTGGCCGTTATTTGACCGTGGCTAAGGTTGCTGCAGCTAACGAGACATTGTTGGAAACAAAAGTGCGCGCACCTGGAGAAAGTGTACTTCGAACGCAGATACGACGGGCGGCAGAAGCTGCCAGGACTGAAGTTGACTTTAAGCCTTGCCAAAACGTGACTGGTTACTCATTGCCTTATCGGTAAATCCTCAATTGAGACAAACTAACGGTTTGCTTTACAAAGTTTGAGTTACCTCAACGTCATGACGAATGTCGCACATCGATCGCTATTCCTTGCGATAATCGTGGTGTGGGCTGCCTCAGTCGGTCTTTCACAAATCCCCGATAAAGAAAAGACCGCAACGGTCACCGGCCGCGTTATGGTCCATAACAAAGGACTTGGCGGCGTAGTCGTTGGCGCGGGTCGATCGCCAGGTTCGTCCAGGCCGCAAATCCCCGCGGAGCTAAGGGCAAGAACTGACGCTGATGGAAATTATGTAATTAACGGCCTCCCTGCCGGCACCTATTACCTTTCATTTAGTGCTCCGGGATTCATCGCTGTAAGGGGAGGAGAGCCGACTGGCGACTTCAAACCGCTTACCGTTGGCGCCAATGAAACCGTCAAGAGCATGGATTTCCGATTGGTCCGTGGCGGTGTGGTAAGCGGAAGAGTTTCCGCTAAAGATGGGGAGCCCATGGTCGAACAACTAATCAATCTGGTTCAGGTTGACCAGCCACCGGGTCCCTCCTTCCCGACACCTTCATACAACCTGGATGGCCGCACCGATGATCGCGGGATTTATCGAATCTTCGGCATACCTGAAGGACGGTACAAAGTCGCTGTAGGGTCGACTATTGCCGCCTACAGCAGTTTTATGGGCAAGCGCGCTTACAAACGCGTTTTCTATCCAGACAGTATCGATGAATCCAAGGCGAAAATTGTCGAAGTGAAGGAAGGATCAGAACATACAGGAATAGACATCACAGGTATTGTTTTCGAGCCGACTTATTCGATCAATGGCCGGATTATAGACGGCGAGTCAGCGCTGCCCGTCGTCGGTATTATGGTTGGCTTGGAAGTACTTTCCGGGGACAAGAGAATAGGCGGATTGAGCGGATCAAGCTTTTCTGATTCCGCCGGACGATTCGTCATTGAGAATATTCCAGCCGGCCGCTACCTCGTTAGTGCGCCTTCTATGGCTTCCAGAGGAGATATACCGCCATCAGATTTTTTCGGAGATTCTGCAGCCTTTGACGTCGTCGATAAGGACATCTCTGGAATTGTTGTGCAGGCCAAACGAGGTGCAAGTGTTTCCGGCTTCGTCTCTCTTGAAAACATGAACGACAAGGCTGCATGGAATCGATTGTTGAAACTACGTTGGACCGCCATGAGTTTCCCCTCGCCGCCTGGGACTATCTCGGCGCGCCCGTTGTTAGTGGGTTCGGATGGCAGATTTAGCGTGAGCGGACTGAAGCCGGGCACACTGAACTTTCAATGGAGTTCAGGAGATGCACACTATGAGCGGACAGGTTTCAGGTGGCGTCGACTCGAACAGAACGGTGTTGAGAAACCCGACAAGTTGAAAGTTGAAGCTGGAGATTACATCTCTAATGTGCGCTTGGTTCTCGTGGCAGGGACAGGCAGCATCAAGGGCGTCATAAAATGCGAACCTGGACCTTGCCCCGCATCGATGAGCGGGACAGCTCGGATTTTCCAAACAGATTCACTTCTCGCTGTAGCGATCGTTGATGCCCGCGGACGTTTTCTATTTGAGAATCTTCCAGCTGGTGAATACAAACTAATTCTAACGGCTGAAGCCTCTGGCTTTCGCGGTGCTCCCTCAGTTCCTCAACAAGTCGTAGTTGCAGAGGGCTCAGCTCAAGAGGTCTCCGTGACAGTGAATTTTCGTTCCGCTTCTAACTAACTTATGGATTGTCAAGCCCGCGCCCGTCCGCGCTTTGTTCCTCTTTTCACTTAACGCCCCACACTCCCTGAAGTCCTTGACGCTGCGCAAGACGCCTTGTTAGACTCCAAACACTTACCAATTAGGGCCCGACGCTTTTACTGCGTCGCTCGGATTTCCCCCAGACCCGCGCGTGCGGCGCAGTCTGATTTTTCAAAACCGATGGAGGTGTCACGGTGGGCTTCAAAGTCGGCCAGAAAGTCGTTTACCCCAATCACGGTATCGGGACCATCGAACAGATTGAACAGAAGCAAATAGGGGTCAACTCACTCCCGTTTTATACGCTTCGTCTCGCTGCCAATAACTCGTTAGTGCTCGTCCCAGTTTCAAATGCCACGGAGGTCGGCCTTCGGTCGCCGATTACCTCAGGCGAATGTGAAATGCTTTTTAAGGCGTTAGCGGATGATTTCTCGTTCCCCGCGAACGACTGGAAAGACCGTTTTAAAGACTTCTCCGAGAAAATGCGTACCGGTGATGTCTTCGAAGCGGCGGACGTGTTAAAGCATCTGACCTATCTGAGTCATCTCAAGCCTCTTTCATTTCGCGAACAGCGAATGCTCGAGCGGGCACGCTACCTTGTGATCTCGGAATTGGCGGCGGTTTGCCGTCAGCCCGAATGCAACATCGAGCCTCGTGTGGAACAAGCGCTGGCCCGGGCCTGCGCTAAACACGATCGTCGACCTGCCAAAGCAAGGGCCGCGAGCGCAGCGGCTGGCCACTAATTTCCTTAAAACTCGTAGTGCGGCGTTTCCCTGAAATGACTTCCCGCCCGTGGCTATTCGTGTGTCTACATGGACCACCTATCCCCATGTTACAATGCGACTCCATAGGATGGAGCGATAGTCCGTTAACCCGACCACAACTTCCCAGATGTCAGAACCTCCAAGTTACCTTCTCAGTCTGATGCTCGCACCGGATGAGGCGACCGTGGGCTGGGGCATGGTCCTGTTGAAATTAGGTCTGGTGCTGTTTCTCGTGGTGGCGAACGGTTTCTTTGTTGCCGCCGAATTTGCGCTCGTGGGCGTTAGGCGATCTCGAATCGAAACCCTGGCTGCAGCAGGGAAAACTACGGCCAGACGTTTACTCCGGCTCCTCAACAACCTCAACGCTTATCTCTCGGCTTCACAACTGGGAATCACTCTGGCGTCTCTCGGCTTGGGTTGGGTAGGTGAGCCGGTAATTGCTCGACTACTGGAACGTCCTTTTGCAGGTTTCTCCGAAGGCTGGCGGCATGGATTGTCGTTTGCGATTGCCTTCTCGATCATAACAACCCTGCACATCGTACTGGGAGAACAGGCGCCGAAACTGTTCGGACTGGCTCTGGCAGAAAGGGTCGCCCTCGCCGTCTCTTTACCGATGGAGATTTTTTACCGCGTCTTCCAGTGGCCCATACGGGCGCTCGACTGGGCTAGCATGAAAACGGTTAGGCTCATGGGCCTACAGCCCACACCCGAACACGCGTCCAGTTACACCGAGGCAGAGCTGCGGCAACTGATTGACATCTCTCGAGAGAGTGGCCATCTCCGAGCTGAAGAAAGACGGTTGATTCATCGCGTGTTTGAGTTTTCCGACACGCTTGTGCGGGAGGCGATGGTACCACGAACAGCTATCGCTGCAATACCCGCAGATTGCACCCTGGAGGAACTCACTAAAGCTTTTGAGCAGCATCGCTATTCGCGACTGCCCGTGTACCGCGATTCCATCGATGATGTTATCGGCTTTGTGCACAGCAAGGATGTGATGCCATACATTCTGCACCCGGAGAGCTTCCTCCTAAAAGATGTCTTGCAGCCGCCTCTTTTTGTGGTTGATACCGCGCGGCTGGAAGATGTGCTGCGGCAAATGCAAAAAGCAAAGATGCACTTCGGTTTTGTGGTCGATGAGCATGGTGGTCTCGAGGGAATCATTACCCTGGAAGACTTGCTTGAAGAGATAGTCGGCGAAATTTCGGACGAGCACGACGAAGAAGTGAATGAACAGATAACGCCGGTGTCGGCGAATGAATACGTTCTCGCAGGTGGATTGGCTGTGCGCGATCTGAATCGGAGGCTCAAGCTTTCCTTGCCTGAATCCGAGGCTTACACGACCATCGGTGGTTTTCTGATGACAGAAGCAGGACACGTGCTCAAGCCGAGCGACACTGTTAAATACAACGGGCTTGAATTTGAGGTCGGCCGAGTAGAGAAGCGACGCGTAATAAGTGTCCGTTTAAAACTTCATTCCGATTCAACAACCGCAGCCTCCGAATCCACTAGCGAAGCCCGCGCCGCCGGATAATAACGACGTTAAGACTGATAGGTTTTCCTTACACACCCCTCGATGCTACAGTTTGTTCACTCGAACAAGACGTCGGACGCTAGCATTTAAATTTCAATTTTGGCTAGCATCTGCAGCTGGCAGTTTAGAGTTTAAACTTTAGCTTGCATTTTAGAAACTGAAATACAACCATGGTTAAACTCTAAAATACGACTTCTGGAGACAAACTAAATGAGCTGGATTGAGAGCGTAATTGCCCGCGAGATTTTAGACTCAAGAGGTAATCCAACTGTCGAAGCTGAAGTTATCCTGGCAGATGGCGAAACCGGCCGGGCCGCGGTTCCTTCCGGGGCATCCACCGGAGAACACGAGGCCGTCGAACTTCGCGACGGCGACGCTAAACGGTATGCAGGCAAAGGTGTCTTGAAAGCCGTCCGCAACGTCAACGAAATCATAGGGCCTGAGATTGCTGGTCTGGATGCACTCGATCAGGCCGACGTTGATCGGACGCTTATCGAGCTGGATGGGACGCCAACGAAATCAAAGCTCGGGGCCAACGCGCTACTGGCGGTTTCGCTGGCCAACGCGCGTGCGGCTGCAAACTATCTTGAAGTTCCCCTCTATCAATATCTTGGTGGACCAAACGCGCGCACCCTTCCGGTGCCGATGATGAACATCATTAACGGCGGTGCACACGCCGATAACAACGTTGACTTCCAGGAGTTCATGATCGTCCCCGTGGGCGCGGAGCGTTTTAGCGAAAGCTTGCGCATCGGCGCTGAGATCTTTCACACGCTCAAAACGGTTTTGAAGAAGAAGGGTTACGCAACCAGTGTGGGTGACGAGGGAGGTTTCGCTCCCAACCTGCGATCTAATGAGGAGGCAATCGAGACGATATTGGAAGCGGTTTCGCAGGCGGGATTTTCGGCGGGCAGCGACTGTTTGCTGGCACTCGATCCGGCGGCGAGCGAGTTTTATGACGGCCAGGCGTATGTCTTCAAGAAGAGCGATGGACGAAAACTTTCCAGCGATCAAATGGTCGAGTTCTGGAAGGGCTGGGTTGATCAGTATCCGATCATATCCATTGAAGACGGAATGGCTGAGAACGACTGGACCGGCTGGAAGACGCTGACAGATTTAGTGGGCCGGCAAGTCCAACTTGTAGGTGACGACCTCTTCGTGACCAACACCGAATTCCTGCGGAAAGGAATTGCGCTTGGGGTCGCTAACTCCATCCTCATCAAGGTTAATCAAATAGGTACGCTTACCGAAACCCTGGATTGCATCGAGCTTGCCAGGACAAACAAACGCACCGCGGTGATTTCGCACCGCTCTGGTGAGACGGAAGATCCTTTTATTGCTGACCTGGCAGTCGCTACTAATGCGGGTCAAATCAAAACCGGTTCGCTATCACGAACCGATCGCGTTGCCAAATACAACCAACTCTTGCGTATCGAGGAAGATTTGCAGGGGGCTGCGCGTTATCCAGGTCGGGATGCCTTTTATCAACTCGAGTCAAATCAACAAAGTCAGACCGGCCGCGCCGCGAGCTGAGGGGAGCAAAAGCTTTAAATGACAGAAGGCGGCGCCTGCGAATGGCATCGAGGCGATTACACCATTAGTACAGATAGCGAACGTCTCGAGATACCTACCATCCACCATTATCTTTCGAACGAGTCCTACTGGGCCCAGGGGCGAAGCGTTGAAACCGTTCAACTTGCGCTCGAGAACTCATTTAACTTCGGACTCTATAGAGACGACAAGCAGATTGGTTTCGCGCGAGTAGTTACAGACTTTGCGACCTTTGCATGGGTTGCCGACGTTTTCGTGCTGCCCGGGCATCGTGGTCAGGGCCTCTCGAAATGGTTGATGGAAATTATTCTGGGCCATCCGCGCCTTCAAGGCTTTCGTCGCTGGGTGCTGGCTACTAAAGACGCACACACGTTATACGAGCGCTTCGGCTTCATCCCTCTGCACCGGCCCGAGCGTTGGATGGAGCGGCCGGATCCGAGCATGCAGGAGAGCCCGGACTATTGGAAGAAGTTGTAATTTTGAGGTCCTTGATTGAATAACAAACGCGGTCCATTGGCGTTGATCATCATCGATGGTTGGGGCTACTCGCAGCAGCGCGAGGGCAACGCAATTGCTCTCGCCGCGACGCCCTTTTACGACGAGTTGTTTGAACAATACCCCAGGACATTGCTGGAAGCTTCCGGTACCCGCGTGGGTCTCCCGGCAGATGTAATGGGTAACTCAGAAGTCGGCCATCTGAATATCGGCGCCGGACGCGTTATTCGAATGGACGTTCTCGAGGGTTGACTACGATATTGCGACTGGGGAGTTTTTCCACAACAAGGTGTTAAGTGCCGCTTTGGATGGCATAAAACAAAGAGGAACTGCCCTCCATCTGATGGGCCTTCTTTCAGACGGTCAGGTCCACTCATCGATTACTCATTTGCATGCGCTACTTCGGATGGCTCGAGACCGAGGACTGGAGCGCGTCTACATCCACTGCTTTCTTGACGGGCGCGATACGCCGCCAACCTCCGCCATCTACTACATCGAAGTGTTGCAGAAAAAGATCGGGGAAATCGGATGTGGCCAGATTGGCACCATAATCGGCCGCTACTATTCCATGGATCGAGACAAGCGTTGGGAAAGGACGCAACGCGCGTACGACCTGTTAGTTCACGGCAAAGGCGAACCAGCGCAGGACCCGATAGCTGCCATTCGACACTCTTACGAGCGCGGAATCACGGATGAATTCGTCGAGCCCATTCTCCTTGCTGGACCAGACGGTGTACCCGTTGGAACAATCAAAGAGGGCGATACTGTTATCTTTTTCAACTTTCGGCCTGATCGGGCCCGACAGCTTACCCGCGCACTCGCGGTCCCGGGTTTCGAAGAGTTTGACGTGACCGGACGCCCTAAGATCGAGTTCGTTTGTTTCACGGTGTACGACCGAACGTTTCCGCTTCCAGTCGCCTTCGCGCCTTACGATCATAAAAATGTCCTGGCTGAAGTTTGGGATTCCTTCACTGTGCGAAATTACCGTTTGGCGGAAACGGAGAAGTATGCGCACGTTACCTATTTTTTCAACGGTGGTGTGGAAAGGGAACACAAGTGTGAGCGGAGACTGCTAGTGCCATCACCAAAGATCGCAACCTATGATCTGCAGCCAGAGATGTCAGCCTTCCAGGTGACAGATAAGGTACTGCGGGGTATAGAGGAGCGGGAAACAGATATTTTCGTCGTGAATTTTGCGAATCCTGACATGGTTGGCCATACGGGTAAACTGGATAAGACTATCGAAGCTTGTCAGTATATCGATGCTTGCCTCGGCTGGATTACCAAAGGGATGCGCCAGGCGCGCGGCATCACTCTGATCACAGCAGACCATGGCAATGCGGAGCAGATGATCGATCCCAGGTCTGGTGGTCCACACACTGCGCATACGACGAACCCAGTGCCGTTTCATCTGATTGCGGACGAGTTGCGAGGACTGAAGCTGCGGGAAGGCGGCGCGCTGGAAGATGTGGCGCCTACGATTCTGGGGTTGATGGACACTGAACAGCCGCCCGAGATGACCGGCCGCGATCTTCGTAATCTGGATTAATTGTTTGGGGAATTAGGTGTTTGATCCGCGCAACATTTTGGTGATTGACTTTGGGCAATTGGGCGACGTCGTACTCAGCTTGCCCGCGCTGAAAGCGATCCGCGAAAGATTTCCAAATGCCCGAATTACGATCGCCGTGGGCAAGCCCGGAGCCGAAGTAATTGAATTGTCCGGGCACGCCAATTCGACTCTTGTTGTCGACCGGGTATCATTGCGCGATGGACCTAAACTCGTTTCCCTTGCGCGCATTTTTCAGCTCGTCAAGAATGTTAGGCGGGCTCAGTTTGATTTCGTAATTGATCTTCACAGCCTTTCCGAAACGAATATACTCGGCTTTCTTTCGGGTGCACCGAAGCGCCTCTACTCGCGTCGCCCTGGAAGATCGCTAAACTACCTGGCTAACTTCTCCCCATCTCCTCCACCTGAAGATAATGCCAAACATTCAATCGAGCGTTATCTGGATGTTCTTGTCCCTTTGGGGATCAAGAATGTCCCGCCCGTGCCGCGCCTGACTACTCGCTCGGTGGATGACGCCATGATTGAGAAGCTACTGAAGAAAGGAAAGGCCGATACCGGTGCGCCCCTTGTTGGATTGTTTCCAGGTTCAGGTCATCCAGGACGCCGCTGGCCTTTGGAGCGTTTTGTGAAGCTGGCAGATTTCTTGACTCGCAACGAAGGAGCTCGAGTGCTGGTGTTTGCGGGACCTGAAGAGAGTGTTCTAGCGAAGCAGATGCGCCACTTGTTTCCCCCTTCTACCATCATCTTTGACAAGCTTACGATTCCTCAGCTTGCGGCGGCCCAGGCGAGGGTTTCGGTGTTCGTGTCAAACGATACTGGCCCAATGCACATCGCTGCCGCCGTCGGCACGTCGGTCGTTATGTTGAGTGACCGTCCAACGCCCAACAGCTTCGTGCCAAAGGAACAACATCATCGCGTTGTTTACGGCAGTCGAGTCGGAGAGCTGACTGTGGAAGAGGTATACAAGGTGACTTGTGAGGTCCTGGCAACTCGCCGAACTGAGGCTTTGTTTTCCCGATGACTCAACACCGGCGTGCATCACAACGACCATTCCAGGGTGGGCTCGCGGAGACCCGGTTGTCGGCGCTTGAGGCGCTGCGACTGGTTTCACCTTCGGTTGGTAAGTGGGTATTAGGTGTTTAATGGTTTTCGATGTCATTCGGTTGGATAACAAGGGGCGTAAACGTTGAAACGAGCTACATTTATCTCCGTTGTACTAGCCATTATTTCCCTGGCATTCCTTGCGTCGCGCACACACCTCGGCGATCTCCAAACAGCCTCCGCCGTCGAGGACAGCAGGGTCAAAACGCAACCGGAAAAGACCTCCCCACCTTCAGCGTCGGCGTCTGAGTTAGCAAAGAGGATCGATCAACTAATCGATGAAAGCGGATTTACGTCTGCACGCTGGGGAATTAACGTCGTTTCACTTTCTGATGGAGCCACGCTCTACAGTCGAAACGCCGATAAGCTCTTCACCCCGGCGTCCAACATGAAGATCTATACGACGGCGGTGGCGCTGGATTTACTGGGCGCAGATTACCGTTGGCGTACTTCCGTTTACGCAGACAAATCAGCTGATACGAATGGAACCGTTCAAGGCGATATCGTCTTGTATGGTCGAGGTGCTCCGGATTTAGTTTCCCAAACCAAGAACGATAATCAAGCTTCGTTGGTCAAACTCGCCGACGATCTTTACGCGCGCGGGATTAGACGCGTGCAAGGAAATGTAGTCGGCGATGAGAGTTATTTTCGAGGCAACTCTCTAGGAGACGGCTGGCAATGGAACGACATACAGTGGTACTTCGGCGCCGAGGCCAGCGCCCTCTCGATTAATGGCAACGAGATCGACGTCAATGTTATTCCCTCGTCCAGCGCCAACAAGCCACCAACAGTTACATCGAGCGATGGGGGGGCCTTCGTTACATTTCAGAATCGAATGGTTGTCGGTGAACCTTCAAGGCGTCCAACCATTGGCCTGAATCGAGGGCTCTCGGATAACAATGTCGCAGTGTGGGGAGAGATTCCTCCTGGCACTAAGGGTTTTGCCGCTCGGCTGTCGGTCCATAACCCGGCGCTTTGGGCCGCCCAACTGTTCCTGGATACGCTTATAAAGCGCGGGATTGCGATCGATGGGAAAGCAATGTCGCGGGACTCGCGACTTGCGCCCAGTCAGAGGTTTGATCCGGCGCGGGCAATGGAATTCGCGTCAGTTACTAGTAGTCCGCTGAGCGAGATTGCGCGGATAACAAACAAAGAAAGCAACAACCTATTTGCAGAACTGATCCTTCGTACGCTGGGGCGGGAGCGCAGTGCGATGCTTGAAATGCCAGAGCCTTCCGGACGAGAACGAGGGGATGACGAATCCGGCGCTGCATTGGTGCGTTTGTGGCTTGCTCGCACTGGTGTGCCGGTAACAGGTATTGCCATTCACGATGGGTCAGGACTCTCCAGGCTAAATCTGGTAACTCCGGAATCCAATACGAGACTTCTAACTGCAATTTTGAAAACGGATTCAGGTGAAGTTTTCAAGCAGTCGTTACCCGTGTCCGGCAAGGATGGCACGCTTGCTGGCCGACTCAAAAGCGTAGATGAACGCGTCATCGCTAAGACCGGCTCTTTAACCTACGACAACTCCCTGTCGGGTTATGCAACGTCGCCTGAAGGCAAAGTATTTGCTTTCTCCATTCTCTGCAATGACCAAACCGTCCGCGGCAGCAGCATAAGACTGATCGACGACATCACTACCCTTGTGGCTTCTTTCCCGAATCTGCCATCTAGAAATACCCAAAAGCACCAATAAATCGGACTAACGCAAGCGGACGTTGGCCCTAGACAAACATCGTTAAACCGGCTATTATTGCCCTGCCTTTTTTCGGAAGTCCCGTCAGAGGCTGCCTCGACGATCAATTTCAAAGTTCCCACCACAAGCTCGGAGCGAATCAAAATGTTAATACCAATAAGCAGGATTGCTTCTGTTGCCCTCGCCTTGACAGCATTTGGCGCAACCGCACTGGCGCAGACAACGCTTACAGCCAAAGCCAATAGTTTTGATACGCCATCATCAGGTGTCGTTGTTGAAAGCGATCGCATCCGGGACGGGTTGGTGGGCCCCGTTCGCAGAGTGAGAACGTCGATTGCCAAACTTTCGAGCGAATCCGGCCGGCCGGTTGAGGGCAAACATGCGGTTCTCGAGATCGTTGCTTATGATCTCAAGGGATCCAAAACTGAGAACCAATATTTCCCAGTGGCTGGAGCCAACCTGACCGGTAAGGAAGTCTACAAGTATGACGACAAGGGAAATATCAATGAGATGACTCTGCTCAGTGGAGACGGCTCGCTGATAAGCAAAGAGGTTTATAAGTACGAGTTTGATTTCGCGGGTAACTGGAACAAGATGACGACCTCGGTTGCAGTGATCGACGGCGGCAAGATGTCGTTTGAGCCAACCGAAATTACGTACCGCTCCATCATGTATTACCTCGACGAAAACATGATGAAGATGGCCCAATCGGCGGCAAATGCGCCGTCGTCGAATCCAGTTCCTGCAAATAACGTCCCCAAAGTGAGCTTGGACTCGAAGGTCCCGGCAACCCAAAGTCAGCCGCCGGTTAATTCAGCAAAGACTCAATCGCCGGCTTTGCCTGACGCAAAGGTAAGCTCTGATCGATTACAAGGTCTTGGATCAGTTGAAGGTGCGACCAGGACAAATGCAGGAGTGCAAACCTCAGCAGTGCAGCTCAACTCCGAACCCCCTCCGCCCGCACCGAGAAGGATCCTGAAGCCAGTTTCAGGAGGTGTGCTCAATGGAACTGCAATGAGTTTGCCTTCACCAATCTATCCCGATACAGCACGTCGCTTGAGAGTTTCAGGTGTAGTAACTGTCGAAGTCGTTGTTGACGAGACAGGAAAAGTGATTTCGGCACAGGCCACGAGTGGTCCACAATCCTTGCGTGACGTTGCCGTTCAAGCAGCGATGAAAGCGCGGTTCTCCCCGACCAAGCTTTCTGGCCAGCCTGTGAAGGTGGCTGGCTCTATCAACTATAAATTTGCTCTAGCTCAGTGAGTCTTTTTAAACCAAACGTCACCACTGAGCGAGATCTCATAATCTCCCGCCGGTATCTTCCCTTTCAACAGGAGCTAAGCTGATGGCATTAACGGGTCACCTGAGCGATCTCTCGCTTTCCGAATTAATCGAATTCTTTTGCAACCAACGTAAGACCGGACAGCTTAAGGTTCGCTATCCTCAGGGCGACGGCTATTTCTACCTTCAGAGTGGTTCAGTCATGGATGCGCGTATCGGGGTGTTGCGTGGAATTGATGCGGTTTACTACTCATTAACCTTGCCCAGCGCCAAGTTTGAATTCAGCGCGTCACCCGAACCTACCGAGCGAACTATTAATCAGCCCTGGACACAGGTAGTGTTGGAAGGCTTGCGCCGCTTGGATGAAGGTGTTGTTCCTCCACCGGCCTTTCCCGCTGAATACAATGCAGAATCTGAAAACGAGAACAACGAGGCGGGACCGGTAGTAGAAGAGGCTTCATCGGATCTGGAAAACTTGCGTGTTCCTTCCTTCCTCTCCTTCATAAGCAAGGAATCCATGGCCAAGCGGAGATATATGGTTGCGAGCGCCGTGGTTGTAGCAGTCTTATTAAGCGTGGCGGCCATTGGTGTGCCAGCAGGTTGGTACGGTCGCAGGGAAGCGCCGGCGGTTGTTAACCAACCAACCAGTCCAGCCATCGCAGTCGCGCCACCTTCCCCTGTGGTTGAGGAGGCTCCTGCAGTCGAGGCACCCGAACCAGATGAAAACCTGGCGGCGCTCGCGGCTAAGCGTCAACGTGACAAGGAAAAAGCTGCAGCTCGAGAGGAGCGAATGGCAGTCCAGAACCAAAGCGCAGTTACAACACCTGTTCCGCCCACTCAAGCTCCATTGAATCCTGTACAGCAACCCGCGAAGCCGGGCCCGAAGAAAGTCACTGTGACGGTTACTTATGATGAGTCGGGTCGCGTTACTCAGGCGTCGGGGGGAGATGCGAGTGCAGTTCGGATTGCCAGACAGAAAAGATTCCCTGCAGGTAAGGCAGGTTCAGCGACGATTACGATTCCAATAAACTAGATCACAGCGCAGACAAACAAAAAGGGGAAAGGGAACAGTTAAGATCCCTTTCCCCTTTTGGCTTTTTTACCGATTTTACCGACGCACACTTACCATTCCGAGGATTAAGAGCAAGGCGCGATTCAGCCCTGCGTCACGGCCGCGCGGGTCGTACCACTCTTCCAGAGTGTGTGAGTTTGCGGATCGACCCCCGCCTCCCAAAGTGATTGCCGGAATCCCCAGTGAGATAGGAAAGTTTGAATCCGTCGAGGCTTGATTAAGATGCGGAATCGAGCCGACGGCCTCGGTCGCTTCGCAAGCCAACCTAACCAGCGGCGAATCCGCGGGTGTTTCCCCGCCAGGTCGTTCACCGATCAAGTTAACTTCGACCTCCAACGGCCGTCCCTTGCTGCGGCGTAGCGCATTCTCGTCGTCTGCAGCCTCGCGCACTGCCCGCCGAAAGAAAGCGTCAAGTTTTAGCAGTTCATCTGCACTTGCCGAGCGTAAATCCACGTCCATTGTTGCTTCCTGTGGAATTGCATTAACGCTACTGCCGCCTTCGATTCTCCCCACGTTAAACGTAGTGCGTGGTTCGAAGGGCGCAGGATAGGACGCAAGCTTTGTAATTGCCTGGCCGAGAGCATGAACAGGGTTGGCGACGCCGAAATCGCCCCATGAGTGGCCTCCCGCGCCTCGTAAGACCACTCGATAACGGCGAGACCCCAGGGCCTTGTTTGTGATTCGATCAATCTCGGCCCCATCGAAGCTTATGAAAGCACCGATGCGATTGACCCAATCTCCTTTTGTAAACAGATACTTTACGCCTCGCAGGTTTCCTTCACCCTCTTCGCCGACAGTGCCTACAAACAGTATTGATCCCTCAGTTTGAATTGCTCCCTCGTTGAGTGCTACAGCCAGAGCTAACAATGCGACAAGGCCGCAACCATCATCTGAAATCCCCGGCGCCAGAAGCTTTCCGCCCACACGTCGCACAGTAAAATCGGTGCCTTCGTAAAAAACAGTATCAAGGTGGGCGCTCACTACGAGCAGCGGCGCGTCCGTTTCACCTTTCCGCAACCCCAGGCAGTTTCCTTCATCGTCGATCTGGACGTCTGCAAGGCCCAGTGATGAAAACTTCTCTCGCAGGTACTCCGCGCGCTCACGCTCTCCAAATGGAGACGCGGGAATTGAACAAATACGAACATGCTCTTCCGTGATTTCATCGAGGTGAGATTCAATAAATGCAATCGCCTTTTGCACTTGAGGAAGGCCCAGTAAATCATCGACGGCTACGGTTGGTGAAAGTGCTTGTACGATAGACATAAGACTGAAATTGAATGACGCGCTGTATTGTTGAACGATGCTTTCGTTCTAAACCATCTGCATTATTTCATCTTCTGCCAGAACTGAGGATGCTTGTTTCGCCCGATCGTAAATTCTTCCGACGCGCTCCTCGCTTGGTTCTATCCCGCGCTTCTCAAGCCAGTAAATAACATTCGACTTGCCGCTCATCGGTCCGATTTCTACAACCTGTTCGAGGCCAAACAATCCTGCGGGCACCCCTGAATACACCATGTCCGCCAGTTGGTGGTCGCCCTTCCTGTAACTCTTGATCACCGCGGCGGCGTGTACGCCTGTGGCTGTACGAAATGCATCACGACCAAATACGGGATAGTTCAAAGGGATGGACCAACCGCAAGCTCGTGCGGCGAGCTGACAGTACTCTCCCAAACGCGACAAATCATGTTCAATCCACCCCATCAACTTTAAATTCACCAGAAGTTGATCGATGGGCGTATTGCCTACCCGCTCGCCAACGCCCAGCGCGGACCCATGCACTTGATCAGCGCCTCCCTGGATAGCGGCAATCGAGTTGATAACACCAAGCCCTCGATCCTGATGGCCGTGCCAGTCGAGTCTGATGCCGCCGCCTTGCTCCTCGATAATGGTTTTTACAAAGCTTACAACCGAGCGTGCACCGTCAGGAGTTGAATGGCCCACGGTGTCACAAACACAAACTGCTTTGGCTCCGCATTGAATCGCAGTGGTATAAAGCGCGCGAATTGTTTCCGGATGCGCCCGCGTTGTGTCTTCGGTGACATACATCACGGGTAGGCCTTCGCTAACCGCAAAGGTGACTGCTTCTTCCGTTAGGGCGAGCAGTTTCTCCAGCGTCCAGTCTTCTGCGAAAAACCTGATTGCGGACGATCCGATAAAGGTGCAGGCTTCAATCGGAATTCCTACGCGCTGCGAAATTTCGACGATCGGTAAGATATCGTTTCGATGTGTTCGAGCGGCACAATTTGGCCGAATCTTCAGCTTATGCTCGGCAATCTCGCGGGCCATCAACTCTACCCCGGCGGCGTGTGTTCCGCCTGCGCCGGGCAAACCGATGTCAGCAGTGTCAATTCCGAGAGCATCCATCAAATGAAGCAACTCGATCTTCTGTTCAACCGGAGGCTCGGAAACCGACGGAGACTGCAAACCGTCACGGAGGGTCTCGTCGTCAAACCCGATGTGACGTTTCGGAAAGGTCAACTCGGGATTGATGGTGTTCCAATCGTAGACTAATTCATCAAGGTCCACTCGCAACGACCTCCGGCGTAGTAGGACAGAGACTTCTGTTCGTCGTTGAACAGATGCTCTTCACGATCCTGGCGTTCGTCCAAACCCTCATTTGCGGGATGCCAGTCTTCTTATCACTTGAACTGGGAAGATGATCGATTACAACAACGCTCATCGTCCATGTCAAGCGACCACTTCAGTCTGTAGTCCAATGGATGCGCAGTGAAGTTTCATCCTGAAGACGCAACGAAAGGCTGGTATTTCTGCGGCTGTGCATTACACTTTTGACGGCAACCGCTGCTGTGTTATAGCCTCTCACGCGTTTCACCCCGACTGAAGATTCGCGGCTACTGGTCAACGTTGACAAAGAAAACTCCTGCCAAGGTCCAAATCATCGCGTTAGGATCTGATCGTGCTGCGAAGATCGTGGCAGTGCGGGCGAGTATTGCGCGAATCGCCGAGATTGATTCTTCCTGGGCCGAAGCGACAGTGTTGGCGCGGCCGGTCGAGACGCAGGTCCCAGCAATGCCCATGAACGATTGGGAGTTGATGCAAGGTGCACGTGAGAGGGCACTCGCCGTGCGCGATCTGCTCAAACAGCAGCGACGTGAGGCGGACATTTTTGTTGGGCTCGAAGGTGGATTCCATTCGATGTCGATAGAAGGCGAGTGGCATATTTTCTTGCGCGGCTGGGCTTACGCCACCGATGGAAAGCACGATGCATTTGGCGCTACACCTTCGATAAGTGTCCCCGACTCGCTGGCAAAGAAAGTGATCGAGGGGCGGCGCGAGCTCGGGCTTGTCATCGATGAAGTCGCAGGAGTTTCGGACGTGCGCAGCCGCCAGGGCGCGTGGGGGATTTTGTCTCGTGACCTGGTTACCCGTGCCATGAGTTTTGAGCTGGCGCTGATTGCCGCTTTTGCACCGTTCTATAATAAGAAAATGTACGCTCCGGATAAGGGCTAATAAGGGACTGACCCTGCAAGGTCTCGTAAAGCAGAATGTTATTCGCTTCGCCATTCAGTAGAAACCGACAGAGAAGACTGACTATATCTATTCATAAGCATGGAAGAACTTATCGCACAAGTTAACGACGGTGAGCCGAGGCAACATCCACGCGCCGTCGCTGGTTGGATCGAAGTAATTTCCGGCTCAATGTTCTCGGGAAAATCGGAAGAACTAATTCGCCGTTTGCGGCGGGCAAAGATCGCGCGCCAGAAAGTCCAGGTATTCAAGCCGGACATCGATTCGCGTTACTCAAACGATCACATTGTGTCCCATTCGGAGATGCGTCACGAGTCTGCCAACAGCAAAAGCGCCACCGAAGTGCTGGATAAGGTTGACCTCGATACAGAAGTTGTTGGGATTGACGAGGGCCAGTTTTTCGACAACGAACTCGTCAACGTTGCCAATCAACTGGCTCGGCGTGGCGTGAGGGTAATCATAGCGGGCCTCGATCAGGACTACACCGGCAAACCCTGGGAGCCAATGCCACAGTTACTCGCCGTCGCCGAATACATCACCAAGACCCACGCCATTTGCATGAAGTGTGGCCAACCCGCGAACTATACGCAGCGCACCTTTGAATCCGAGGAGCGCGTCGCGGTTGGAGGCGAGGGCATGTACGAAGCCCGCTGCCGTGCCTGCTTCGTTCCACACGCCGACGCTCCGACGGAGCCCTCGGAATAGTCATATTTGAAGCTAGCTTTCCCAGTATGTTTTGGAGAATAGACGGGCGCTAGTTGGATCTGCGCCCGTCATTACTCAGCGGGTGGGTGCTTGCGTGGGGTGAGTGTCGCTGCTTTATTAGCCGACTGATTGTAATGATTCCTGCGTCGAAACGTTTCGTTCAAAAATCGCACTGAAACATTGAGGACTATGCTCACGTGTCGACAGTTTCACCCGGATGGCGTCTGATTGCCGGTTCAGGCTGTTGTCGAGACGCCCTCGTTCAGAGTCGTGGTGGGCCCATTTGGTGGGACCGGTTCGCCGTCACCCGGTGCGCTCGCTGAATTCGAAGCGTCTTCGAGTAGCAACTGAGTCAGGATGGCGGCTGCGGCGTCAATTCGGCCTTGCCCATACCGAGGATTCCATCCTGGCCCTGACGGCGGTGAAAGCCGTGCAATGCCGATAAGAGTTTCTCGGATTTGCTCAATTGTTAGTGGATGTCCGGCCGCGTGCATAAGTAATGCAACCAAACCCGCAACGTGTGGGGCTGCCATACTGGTGCCCCATTTGGCGGTTGAAGTCTGAGAGAATGACTTCGCAGCCATAATTCCGTGCCCCGGCGCGCTTAGCTCGGGTTTTTGGCGGAGGTCGCGCGTCGGTCCTTCTGAGGAGAACGCCGAAATATCTCGTCCGGGCACGGTGGCATCATACGAACCCACCACTAGCGTCTTTTTTCCGCACGAAATGGACCCTATGGTACAGGAACTGTTGGCATCGGAATCTGACAGGCTGGATTGCGATGAGTCGTCGCGTTCAACCCAAGCATGAAAATCGACGGCCGACCCCTCAGCGGTGAGTGCCACCTCCCAAATGCCGGACATTAGTCGAGGGCCAAGTATGATATCGATCTGGTTGTCGCCGTTATTTGGATCTTTCTGCCGGTGAAAAACCACGCCGGCGTCCTGACCTTCAACTTTTATCGCTGTGGTAGTGCCCACTTTAAACGTACCAACTACCTCGCCTGAAGGATCAATCAGAGTGGCCTCCAGTATGTCAGAACCCGAATACCAGATTTCAAGTTCCCTGGGAGTAATACTACCAAGTGGAATATTCCAACCGAATCGAATTTCCTGGCCCGGGGCAATATTGCCACTCGTATGGATCCGATCTGCCCAGGAGTTGCTTGCGGCAACTACCACTGCCCGTCCGGGTAACTCGACGAAGTGATCGAGACCTTTCTCAACTGGCGTGGATCCATCATGAGGACCTCCGTTTGTTCCGAGACTGATATTAACAACTGCTGACTTACCGAGGGCGTTTGCCTTGGTGAAGATATAGTCAACGGCTTCGAGCAGGTTGCGAGAGTTGCCGAAAGACCCCTCACCGGCTAAGTCGTTTGCGGAAACGTGAACGAAGATTATGTCGGCCTTAGGAGCAACTCCAGCGACGCCAGTGGCGCGCCCATTTCCTGCTGCAATGTCCAGCACATGTGTGCCGTGGGCGCTGCTTCCTGGTAGGTAGGCCAGATGTTGATAAGGATCGGCTTGCCTGAGCGCCTCGTTGATCCCCTCCGCATTAAACTCCCTCCCGTAGGGGAATCCGTCAGGCGAAAGAGAGGTTGCCCCGCCCGAGCCCTGATCCCATAAGAACAGAATTCGGGTAGAACCGTCGGCGTTCCTAAAATTGTTATGGACAAAGTCGCAACCGTAGTCCACGACTCCCACAATCACTCCCTCGCCATTGACTGCGCCAAGGGTGCCAGGCAAAACATCGGTAAGCTGTTGTTGCGTGGCCCTGATTTCCGGCACAGAAAATCTTAATTCCGGCCTCACTTTTCGGGCCCCTTTCAAACTAATGACATTAGGGTCTCCCCTAACTCCTTCTAAATCGTTGATGTTAACCGTACCGGTAACGATGTCACCGATCACACGGACAGTTTTTAGGCCCGGAACGTCAACAGTCGGGTTCCGCACTCTGGCGAGGACATCGATAAGCACTTCACCGGCTAACGATGTATGGGCCAGCGTGGGATCGATATCCTGGCCGGAACGCGATTGGAGGATTGCCTTCTGCAGTTTGGGATCCAGATTGGTAGCGACATCCTCTTGTTGTTCTAATGAGTACCGGGGTGGTTTATCAGATTCGATTTGCTCGTCCGCCATGTTTCACTCCTTGAAAGTGAGACCGCACATTCACCGGAAATATTCTTCATCTGTAAATGATCATGTACCGTCAAACGTTTCATTGTCTACTGATTTAGGTGGTGACGAGTCAGTCTCACTGGGACATAAACGCCATTGACATCCCTTAGTGAAGTGTTTAATCTTCGCTCGCATTTGCTTCGAACGGGCCTATCCACCGACTCGTAGGAACCAGGCCGAACCCTTAAATACGCGAAGCGAGCAGTCGGAGAGCATGTTTTCCGGCTCTTCATTAGAACTCTTTTCACATACCCAGCCTCCAAGAGCCGACGCGATCTTGCTACTTGCACGGCAAACGTCCTCGAAAAGGGCATCGGGTCTTCCTCGTAATAACTCGCCATGAAAAAGGAGTGGGATCTAACTGAAGAAGCCTTCGAGAGGTTACTTCAATGGCTGGATGCGGATCGCGAACAGGCAGGGCGCAAGTATGAGATCATTCGGATTCGACTGATCAGGATTTTTACTTGTCGAGGTTGTCTCGAAGCTGAGGATCTAGCGGATGAGGCAATAAATCGAGTCACCGCCAAGCTTGACGAGATAATTGACACTTATATAGGGGAACCGGCGCCCTATTTCTATGGTGTCGCCAACAAGCTCCACCTCGAATACCTGAGAAGAAAGCCTCCGGCTGAGCTCCCTCAGAATCTCGTCTCAGGATCACAAGAAAGTGAACAACGGTATTCGTGCCTGGAGGAGTGCATCGCGCATTTGTCCCCGGCGAGCCGTCAATTGGTCCTGAACTATTACCAGGATGAAAAGCGGGCAAAGATAGATCATAGAAAGCAACTAGCCGATTCGCTGGGAATTGCCGCCAACGCCCTAAGAATACGGGCACATAGGATTCGTTTGCGGCTTCAGGAATGCGTTAAAAGCTGCCTGTCGCAGCAGCCGGCACACTGAAACAGTTTGAGATTTCCTGCATAACTATTGGAGCGTCGCCCCCCAGACGAGTCTTAATTAATGACGCAGTACCTTAGCGACCGATTAACGATCAGAAGATACCTGCTGGCGCAACTACCTGAAGATAAGCGGCAGGAGCTTGAGGAGCTTTTGCTGGCGAGCGACCCCGTCTTCGAAGAGCTGTTGGTGATTGAAGATGAGCTCATCGATGAATATCTCCGTGATCAGCTGACAGGTAAGGACAGGACTGCATTCGAAACCCATTTTCTCGCTAGTCCAGAGCGCCAGCAGCAACTGGATTTTGGCCGCGATTTCCTGAAATACGTTTCGCTACATCTGGAGCCGCAACTGGTGCCGCCAGCCAGATCTTCCGGCCTGGGCGCTTGGCGCGAATGGATAGTGTCGCCCGCGCGCATTGCGATTTATGCTGTGGTCGTAATCGCGATTGGCCTGGGGTCCTGGCAAATTTTCTTGCGACAGAGTGACGTCGATAAAGGATTGGTGGCCTTGAATGAGGCCTATCGCGAGCAGCGCTCCATTGAAGCGCGGCTCACCAGGCAAGACTATGCACCCTTCTCAGTGACTCGTAGCGGTGACTCGGCGGGCGTAGATGTGCTCTCGCTTAATCGTGCTGAGAGGATTCTGCTTGACGCCGTTGCCGAACACCCATCTCCTCAGGCACTGCATGCACTTGGCAAGCTCTACCTGGCGCAAAGAAAATTCGATCTATCCATTCAGCACCTCGAACGGGCCCTGGCCGCCGACCTTAACAATGCCCTTATTCATGCCGATCTTGGCGCGGCGCTACTGGAGAAGGGTAGGGCCGAGCGCGTAAACGAACCTGACAAGAGTGCTGCATCCTTTGCACGCAGTCTGCATGAGCTTACGCGGGCGCTGGAATTGAATGATTTATTGCTCGAGGCGAAGTTCAATCGAGCATTACTTCATCAGGAGTTAACTTTGCGCCGTCAAGCCGTGGAAGACTGGAAGAAGTATTTGGAGAGGGATCCCGCTTCACTATGGGCGGTTGAGGCAAAGCGAAATCTCGACCTGATTTCTCAGCGCAGTATTGAGCGAGAAACTCCGGCCCAACTCTTGAATGCCTTCGTCGTAGCTTTTCAGCGTCGCGATAACGAAGCTGCCTGGCGAATTCTCAGCCAAAATAAGGAAATGATTACCGGCAGGTTTATCCCGCAGCAGCTCGTCAAGGCCTATCTGACGGAAACGGCTGACTCTCGCCCTGATAATGCTGAAGAATTTCTTCAGGCGTTGGTCTATGCGGGGGACCTGGAAATCAAGAATGCACGTGATCCGTATGTTGCTGACGTTGCAGCATTCTATGGGCGCGCACCAAAAGTGCACCTAGATCTACTGGCGCGCGCCCAGGAGGCTGTGAGGGTTGGCTACGGCTTATGCGCGAAAGCGCGGTTTGGCGAGGCCCTAGAATCGTTTCGCAAGGCCCAAGATCTGTTTGCAAGGACCGGCAACGAATGGGAAATCAAACTCATTGATTACTGGGTCGGATATTGCCTGAACCAGGAGGACCAGATAGGGGAGAGCAACGCAGTCTTAAGATCTCTGGCTGAGTATTGCCGGACGAACAATTACCAGTGGCTCTCCGGGCAGGCGAATTGCTGGATCGGAATCAACTACGCCGAATTGGGTGATCATTCGAATTCAATCAGGCATTACAACCGCGCGCTCGCCGTGGTCGAGCAGATTGCCGACAATTACAATCATCAGAAAATTCTCTCGCAACTCGCCAGCCAATATAACCAGGTTGGTCAGCCCGAACGAGCCCTCTTATACAGTTGGCGCAGCTTGCGGTTGGCTGATTCAGCTTATCCGGGCGCAAGACAGTTATGGCGCAACTATCTTTACATCACGCGAACATTCATCGCCCTGAAGCTTTACGCGGCCGCCGAAGCGTTCTGCAACGAAATGCTTTACGTGGCACTGAACGATGTCAAAGAGGATGACATGATTCAGTATTCTTACCACTACCTTGGCGAAATCAACGGCGGTCTCAAGAAGTATGAGGTGGCCATAAAGCTCACCGCTCAGAGCATTGCCATCGCTGACTCTCTCCCGGGGAGATCTGCCGCGCGTAAGCAGGGGGCCTATTCGCGATTGCAGCTGGCCCATATTAAACGACAGGCAGGACGTTATGCGGAGGCCCTGAGTGATTACGACGACGCGATTAAGACTTTTGACCAGATGGAACTGGGCGCCTATGAATACGACGCTCTGAAGGGGCGTTTGCTTTGTAACGTGGCGCTAAAAAGCTATCAGGAAATTGAGGCTGAACTGCCCATCGTGCTGAAGCAGTTTGACAAGTATCGTCTCAAAATACGCGAGGAGCAAAATCTTAACACTTTCTTCGATCGGGAACATGATGTCTACGACATCGCGATCGACCATGCGTACATGCAGGGTGAGATCCAGCGTGCTTTCGACTATTCGGAAACTTCGCGGGCGCGTTCACTTCTAGCGACCCTGCGAAACCCAGAATCCCCCAATTCCAGGCCGCGGCATGAATCTGGTTTTACTCCAGAGACGAAGCCCATGGGCCTTTCCGAAATTCAAAGCCAAATACCACCGAACGTTCAGGTGCTTCAATACGCGGTACTGAAAGACAAAACTTTAATTTGGCTGATCACGCGAGAATCTGTCCTTAACGAGATTAGTCCTCACTCCGAAGAAGAACTGGAACGAAAAATATTTACCTATCTTGACGGCATTAGAAAAGTCCCAGCGGGTGATAGAGAAGATCTAAAGATAATTGCGCGAGATCTATATAGCGCGCTCGTGGCTCCGATAGCCGACAACCTCGACCGAAACAAAGTCGTGTGCATTGTGCCTGACAAAGCAATCTCTCTATTGCCTTTCTCCGCACTCATCTCAACCCGGTCCGGAAAATACTTGATCAGCGAACTTGTGTTGAGCAGTTCTCCGAGTCTCAACGTCTTCATACGATGCTCAGAGGCCGCGATGGGCCGGGCAAGTAACGAATTGGAAACGCTGATCAGCATCGGCAATCCATCCTTTAGCAGCGAAGATTTTCCAGGGCTTGCAGACCTGCCGGCGGCGGCCATCGAGGCCAGGGGCATCTCGAAATATTACCGCGCCCGCGAGTTCATCGGCCCAGACGCGCTCAGGGAAAAGATCCAGCCGGAAATGCGCAACGCCGACATCATTCATTTTGCGGGACATTACCTCGCGGACGATCGCGACCCAATGCTGTCGCGGCTTGTACTGGCGCGGAACCGTGAAGCTGAAGGCGAAGACGACGGCAGCTTGACTGCGCGTGAAATAGTCGGACGGGAAAGGCTCAAAGCAAAACTCGTGGTTCTTTCGGCATGCCAGACAGGTGGCGGAAAATACTACAAAGGTGAAGGTGTCATCAGTATGGCTCGCGCTTTCCTCGGAACCGGAATACCCCTCGTCGTGGCCAGCCAGTGGGCTGTTGACTCTCAAGCCACCGCTAACCTAATGATGAAATTTCACCAGTATCGGAGCCGTGAGGTTGGTCTCTCGACTGTGGCCGCACTCGCTCGTGCGCAACGCGATATGTTAGGGGAACTAAACGGCGCTTACCGCGATCCATACTACTGGGCGGCGTTCATTCCCATTGGCGGTTACGCCGAATTCTGAAAACAGTTCGCTGTAAAAGGCAAAACTTTGAATTGCGTCCGTAGTGTCTGCCGAAGCATGAAACAGTTTGGCTGGTTTTTGCATAACATCCAGTAGGCTGCTCTAGTTCGACCCGAGTTGGTGGCGCTGCCGCTTGTCTCCTCCGAAGATAACGCCACAGAAGGCTCCTACTCATTTAGGTTATTTCCAGGCGGGCAGAATACTGCTCGGTTGGTAGGTTCAGAATTCCAGCTTAAGGAGAACAATCATGCCGTTAGACCATACAGGCGTAACCGCAACAGTTTCAGTGACTGGTTTGGCGCTCGGGTGTTACAACCGAGCGACACGTAATTGGGAGGTTGCCTTGCTTCGTCACCCTCGACATGTCCTGAATATCGATGTGAAGACGACGACACCTGAGGGCGAGACAAAGGTCACTTTTCAAGTAGACGGGCAGCACAACATCTTTGTAGAGGCCGAAAATGTAATAGAGCCGGAAACCCCACTCTTTATGCCCGGAGCACCGTTTGACCGGCAGGCAGAGGGAAATGATCCGGAAGATTTACGATGGCTAGTGGACCTTGAGAATGAACTCAACAACGGGGACCAGGTTGTTTTGCGGCGTCCGGCTTTTCCTGTCACAGAGATGTACGTTTCGTCGCCCGTACTCTACGCCGATTTTAAAGCGATTAGGGATACGCAGTTAATTAAGATGACCGCTGACAACGCGACAACTCCCTTCGGAAAGCTCTCAGAGACTGGAAAGGCCGACATCCGCTGTCAGGATGGAGGTCGTGTCCTGCTAAGGATTGAGGGCCCCTTGGGCTTCAACGTTCCGCTTCCACACGTCCCGGGCACCACACACCAGATTGAAATTGACAACTCATGTCCGGATCCCCCTCTTTCGCCTAGTGGTGAGCCATCGAGCGATTTCAAGTTGTATTACGAGGTAGTCAAGGACACGGGTGGAGATAAATTCGATCTCAAGGCCGTGGGGGAGGGGCCGATATCGGGAGATGGCGGCGTCTGTAATCTGGGCAACCTTGGCGCGCGTGACCATCTATTTCCCATCACGTAACGACTAACGCAAAGCGGCCAATCTTCGTAACCAACGTTAGAGTAAGTCAGATAGGATGGGTTCGAGTGACTGGATTCCGGGGCCCACATCTCGACGTCGCATAGTTCAGGATTCATCGTTTTTGACCGTGGGCTGTATTGGCGGCACACTGGCAGAAATGCTGAAGTCAACAGACAACGCACCAGTTTCGCAACGTCCAGCCAGCGGCGTAGTGTGGCTGGTGCTTTCTACAAGAGCCTTCGGATTAACAGGCAGTTCTGCTGAAACAGAAGACTCGTCGACTTACCTGCAACAAATCTCAATAAAAGCTGGCAACTGCCTGCGCCATTCAGTTCGTCTTAGAAGCGCAAGAAGTCTCTCCATCCTCGTTCTACCAACCAGTTAGACGCTTTCCAGTCTCCCCGGACCAGGTGGGCCTAAGAGGACCACGCGAGATCTAACGAGCCAGGGGTGAGCTATAGAACCGTCAAGCAGGGTCTCCCGAGTTTGGTTTCCCCGGTTTGTCATTTTGGTTGCAGCTTTAGGTGATTCGAACTGGAGTCGAAGCGTTTCCACGCTCATTGGTCGACGTCAACGCGAATAGGAAGAACCCGCATGTCGAGTGTCACGGTTGGCAGTTCTGGAATTACTCATCAGCGAAAAGCAGGTCGCCTTCGAAGGCGAATGCGGCATGCGCGTCTGCGGTTGAGTGGTCCAAAGGGGAGAACTACTGCAGCGCCTGGAGCTACCGCTGCGCCGACATTTGGATCGCGTAATAACGCAGCGCGCGGACGATCCTTGAAAACGGCGATGTCAACCGTGCGGCGGTAGGGTTGGATCAAGACTAGACGGTGACCCAGTTTCGACAATACCCAAAGCTCACTTGATAAGGAGACAAGACAATGAAGAAGCAAGCGTTTGTGTTAACCCTCGCGGTGGTGATGTTGTCGATTGTGGCGGGGTTGGGGATGTTGATTAATGCGCAGGGGCTCATGGCGTCCTCTGGCGGAGGAAGGGGTCGCGGGGTTGGAGAAGGCTCAGGAAACGGCACCAGCGCCGGGCAGGCAACCACCATCCAGGCAGGTGACTATCGTTTGTCGGGGCCTTTCACGCACAACAACCTGACGATCTTTCTTGTCCACGGCAAGAATGTTTTTGAAGGCAAGAACTTCATAACCCTGACCGAGGCGATGACAGAGAAGAAGGTTGTGGTCTATGAAACAAAGACCGTCAACGAGCTCGCTATTGAGAATCTTTCGGACGAGGACATCTATGTTCAGGCGGGAGAAATTGTCAAAGGCGGCCAGCAGGATCGCATGATTGGAGTGGACCTGATAGTCCCACGCAAGTCAGGGAAGATGCCTATCGCTGCGTTCTGCGTTGAGCATGGACGATGGAGCGCGCGCGGGAGTGAACGTACCACGGTGTTTAGCAGTTCATCCGACGCAGTCACCACCAAGAGCATCAAGTTGGCGGCCAAAAGGTCCAGTTCTCAGGGCGAGGTTTGGAAGAGCGTGACTGTGGCCCAGGACAAGCTCAGCCAAAATGTTGGAACGCGTGTGAATTCAGATGTCTCGGCTTCCAGCCTGCAACTTACCGTAGAGAATGCCAAAGTTCGGGAAACCGCAGACAGCTACATCAATGCACTCTCCAACATTGTTAACGGAAGCACTGACGTGATCGGCTACGTGTTTGCGATTAACGGCAAGGTCAACAGCGCAGACATCTACGGCTCAAGCTCGTTGTTCAAGAAGCTCTGGCCCAAGCTGCTGAAGGCGAACGCTATGGAAGCGATCGCGGAACTTCAGAAAGAGAAATTTGAGCCAGCCAAACCGGAAAACGCAAAAGCGTTTCTTAGCGATAGTGAAAAGGCCCAAGCCAAACAGAAAGACGTGAGCAAGCGTGTCGGGCTAGTCACCGCTGAAACTGAGGAGAACGTCTTTTTCGAAACGCGCGACCTTGAGAAGAAAGACGCCTGGGTACATCGAAACTACATTAAGAAAAACTAAGGCAGCAAAGGGGAAAGGGCAAAGGGGAAAGGGGAAAGGGGGAAGGGCAAGGGGCAAAGGGGAAAGGGGAAAAGGTCACCTTTACCCTTAGCCCTTTGCACCTGGCCCTTAGCGTTTCGCATTCCTCAATGGACGAGCTTTGTGGAGTAGAGCACGCCGTACATGGCGTCCTGATGTTTGGGGAAGCCTGCGCCGTTGCTGGAGAGCATCACGTTAACCAACTGCACCTGGCCTGCATATTTCCGATAGGCCATCCATTGCAGCCTTCTGAAGTCGTCCGATTTTTCCGGGTTCGACTCGCGAAACTGCACCCCTTTGACTCCGTCGATCTCAACCCATTTCACTTCGTCGACTTCACCGTGCTTGGCGCGTGTCTTCGCACCGTCGTAGAAGGACTTAATGCTGATCTCGGTTGGGAAGCTCTCGTCCATCGGCGAGATACTGACGATCAAATTGGCAGCGTCAGCACCACCCGGCGATCGCCAGACCAGCATCTTCGATTCGCTGGTCGTCTCTTTCCACTTCGCCGGGAGAGACCACGACATCCCCTGCTGGTCCCATTTAACGTCCTGCCCGCCGGACAGCGCTTCCATTTGCGCGGCCGTGGCTGTGGGACGCTCAACGTCACCGCCACTGTCTGTTGAGCTCGCGGTGGGCTTACCGGGTTCAGCGGATTTGTTTGTCGTCGTGAACCTGTTGGTTAAGTTGCAAAGGGAAAGCGCGAATCCGAGAAGGACTAAAGCCAGGATCTGTTTCATTGGGCCACACTCACAAGAGGGAAGTGGAAAAGCACTGCGGTTCTTAATCGAAAATAAAACGTAAGTCAACTGACTTTGGACTCTGAACCTTGTGCTTTGTTCTTTGTTCTTTGTTCTTTGTCAGTTGTTAGTTGTCAGTTGCAGCTTGCGACCGTTGCACTGCCACCCACCAGTAGCAAACAACTAACAACTAACAAAGAACTAAGAACAAAGTTCAAAGAACAAAGCACAAAGTAAAGAACAAAATTACTCCACAATCCTCGCAGTGTTTGTCTCTGGTCCGTCGCGTGTTATCCTAACGGTCCCCCTCAAAAACCCCCTTTCAGGAACAGAGCCTCGGTGCTCTTTTATCGGAGACCACGTCCATGAAACTCGAAGCCTTAAAAGCACCAACATCGATCTGTCTATTAATCGTAGGACTACTTATTAGCAGCGCGTGCCAACGCACTGAGACAACGACAAACACTAACATCTCAGCGAACACGAACACCGCTCCTGCAAACGTAAACGCGAATCTCTCGACCGCACCTGCTTCGACAATTGCTGCTCGGGAGCCTGAAAAATACCGGGCGACGTTAACCTTCAGCGCTGAGACTGAGGGCGGTCAAAAAACTATTGGCATACCGACGCTATCGGCCGAAGTCGCTCGCAATGGTGCGGACCGCCGCGTTGCATTCAAACTTCCGGACGGGTCGGATTTGATTTACCTGGAGACAGGTGGGAAGCACGTTGTCGTCGTGCCAAGTCGCAAACAATATGCAGAGTTGACTCCGGAAGCCACGGGCTTTCAACTGCAAAAACTAATGACACCTGGTCAGATCGTGGCCCAACTCGACAAACTGAAGGGCGTCGAGCGGGTCGGAGAAGAAACTGTAAATGGTCGCGTGGCCGAAAAGTATCGTTACGCCAGCACTACTAACACCTCGACCTCGGCGGGCCAGGTTAGTGCTGAAGCGTTTGTCTTTGTAGACAAGGAGACTGGCTTACCACTCAGGTCTGAGCTCTACACGGAAGCGAGCGGCGACGTCCGCGGCGTAAAAGGAGCGAAGATCGTTGCCGAGATGCGCGACATCAGCACCACAGTTGACGAGTCTTTGTTTCAGGTGCCGCCAGGACTCAACAAGGTCCCACCCGAGCAGATCCGTGCACAGGTTAACGCGCTCATGAATACTGCCGCCGCAATCGTGAAGGCGTTGCTCAGTAACGCGTCATCGGCTCCGGCAACTGGTGCTTCGCCAGCGCCTAGTGCGTCACCGGCCGCGTCCGCATCACCTGCTCAGTGAGGAACCGATGAGATACGTGATCACTTTTGTGTTGGGCCTTGTCATCGGCGGCGGTGTGGCAATTTTCCTGCTCGGGGTTCCCCGCGCGAAAACGCTTCCAGGAACAGCGGTGCAAGCGCCTTCGGGTGAAACTCCACCGAGCACCGTGGTTGTGTCTCTGGCTGACAGCTTTGTCAACGAGCTGCTGACCACGGTCTTTCGTGATTTAAGTCCGCCGACGTTTAATCTGGCGTCGGCGGTTCGGGATCCATGGAGCAACCCACCCGCTAACGCAGGTGGTACTGACAAAGCCGCGGTTCGGGATCCGTGGAGCAACCCACCCGCTAACGCAGGTGGTACTGACAAAGCCGCGGTTCGGGATCCGTGGAGCAACCCACCCGCTAACGCAGGTGGTACTGACAAAGCCGCGGTTCGGGTTTCGTGGAGCAACCCACCCGCTAACGCAGGTGGCCCGACAATTTTCACGAACGCTGCTTTCCAGGGAGGTTGCGCCAACAGCGTGACGCTCGCTCAGGAAAGTGGCAACGTGAAGACTCAGGTGCAGTTTGCTAACGGCAATATCACCGCGCCGCTGGTTTTCAGTGGCAGCTACAATCTTCTTGGAAACTGCATGCAGTTCAAAGGATGGGCCCAGACGAGCATTCAACTCTCATTCGATCAGCCTTCACAAACTCTCTATGGGCGCGTGAACGTTGAAGGCGTTAACCTCGAAGGGGTCAATCCGGCAGCGAACAACTTCGTGACGGTGTTTGTGAGAAACGCAATCGACAGCAAGGTCAATCCGCTCGAGATTCTTCGGCCGGGGCAGTTGCAGCTAATGATCCCTGTGAAGGCGAGCAATGGTTCAGTGAAGGCGCAGGTGAAAGACGTACGATCGGACGCGCAGAATGGTCAATTGCGTTTGCATATCACGTACGGCTTCAGCGGTGAGAAGGGTCAGCAGCCGCAAACGTAGAAGCTCATGCGAACAAAAAAACACCCCCGGAATTCAATGAACTCCGGGCGTGTTTTTTTGGTAAAGACGAATGCTCGCCTGATTTAGTGAATTACGATTCCCGCGCCGATCCGGAAATTGTGTTGCGTGGCATCAAACACCCGCGTCGGGTTGTAATCAAACTGGATAGCACGAATGTCTATCTTGTTGTTTAAGCGAATGTCCACTCCGCCACCGATAGCTCCGGCGAGGCCTGTGTCCGTGTCGGTGAAATTTGGACACGGTGAAGGAACGATTGCGATACAGGCGCCGCTAAATGTGGCTTTGTTTCTCGCGCGAGCGGCACCTACGAGTGCGTGAGCAAAAGGCTTAAAGCTGCCCTCCTTAGCGTTATCTTTCAATTGAACGCCGCCTAAGACATTGAAAACCGACGAGTCGATCTCAACACCCGAGCCTGCAAAGGCAAAGTCCTTCTTCTTGAAGTGACCCGCGACGTCAAACTTTAAACCGACATACCTGGTAACGTTGCCGGTAATCGAAGCGTTGAACCCATTGAAGCCTTCGCGCTCGTTAACGATATCACTAAGCTCCGGCTCTGAATCATCAATGCCTGTATCCACACGGTTGTGTGAATAACCGCCGTAGAACTCCACCTTGTTGTAATCGCTCGACTGCGCAAAACCTACCGTTGCGCACGCAAGAATCAGAGTTGCCAAAAACATAAGTCTTCCCATGATCTTTTATTTCTCCCCTTGGTAATGATGGTATCCCGCTGGTCCGCGGGTCATAGCTTTCAGTTAGATCCCATCCGCTAAAGCATTCTGGGTGATGCCAGGATGGACCGGATAAGAGGCAACGACGTTAGCTTTAGTTGCCCGTTATTCTGCTCGACTGAAGTGCAAGGCTAGTGCCGTTAGAAAGCTGCGCGTTTGGCCACTTCCCTGGGCCAGCAATGCAAAATAATCTGACAGGTGACGGACTGTTCTGATCCGAGAAAATGTAGTTGTGATCCGACGGTGTGAAGATTGAACTGCTTATGAGGGCGGTGAATTGCGGATGGGACCGAAGCGCGTAACCAGGCTAAGTATCCGTTATCAAAAGTCGCTGTTACAGAACCGAGCGCGGTAGCGCCGGATGCCCACAAACTCCTTGGGGGTTAATTGGGACCGTACTGCTTTATTCGCAAGTTGTCTCTGGCATCCGGCGCTACCGCGCTCGGTTCTGTAATTCGCCTAATGCTCCTTGCATGTTGACCTGGTTGAGGCAAATCAAAACATCATGTTCTGGCACTGCGAACTGGGCCAGGGCTCCCGCAACACTACTGCGGCGACGGCTGCGGCATGACGATCTTGATCTGGGGGAGTCCGGGATTTACGGTCACGTGAACCCATTCGCTATACAAACCTTTGCCTCTTTCTCGCTCGATCGAAGCCCGCATTGCGATGGTAAGTCCCTGGTACGCTTTGAAACTGAAACGACCTTCGCCGTCGAGTTTGGCGTCATAGAAAACCGACTCGCCCGCGACCAGGTATCCTACGCGAACCTCTGAAGCTGGTTTGCCGTTGGGCCAAACAACCAGGCCTGAGACTTCGAATTCCAGGGGCAGTGGCGGCATCTGTAAATCGTAATCCGCCATTGCCTGACCCTCTCCAATCGTTATAACTTTGGCGTCTGCTCGAGCGCTAACACCCGGATAATACATCAGAGGAAAGGGACGATTCTGGCTCGTCATACCATCAAACCTAATCGTCAACACGTATCGGCCCGGTGGAATTCGCTTGAACGCATATCGTCCTTCTTCATCAGAATAGGCCGCGTCCCAATGTCCGCGATAGCGCTCTTTATCAAACGCACTCAGAAAGATCTCCGCCTTGTTGACAGGCAGCCCCGCTGCGGTGAGAACTCGTCCAGACAGTCGACCATCATTTTCAAGCCAGAAGAAGACAACGGCGCAACCGCCGTTTGCCAAACTAGCCTTCTGTTCCGTTTGTCCGCTGGTCATACCTTCCGGTGGAGCGATCTTTACCGTGTATTCGCCTGCCGGTAATCCCTCCACTCGATACGCTCCCTTTGCATCGGTGGCAATCTCCTTCTTCTCGGGACCGTCAATAATTATTTTTACTCCTGCGTGTGGCTTGGTAACCCGTTCACCTTTCTCATTACTCTTGTACGCAGCTACCTCGCCGTACACTGCTCCTCCCGTTTTGGCGGTTTTTAACCCCCGCATATACTCAAGATCGGCAACCGCTTTCGCGATTTCTTTGGTCCGGCTGCATATACCGGTATAAAGTTTTCCTTCAAAGTCGGTTGCGTAAACCAGATATTGTTGGCTTTGTTTGAAACTGAAACCGCAATCCCCGCCACCTAGTCCAGTGTGCACTTCAACCTGCGCGCCCTCTACTCCTCGAAACGTTTCATCTAGTGAAAGCCTTACGACTCGTTGCTGAGTGTCGTATTCGCCACGCTTGACGGTCACAACCTTGCTGTCGATGACCGTGCCCAAAAATACTGAAGATGCCTGCCAATAGTCCTGGCAAACGGCGCCGCCACCAAACATACAAGAGCAGGCGTAAGCCTCCGCAGCGCTGAGAAGAGTCAGCGCGAGCAAGAAGCCCAACTTGCGAAAAATTCTCATTATTACCTTTAGTTCACGTGATCTGATTCAACGACAATGCCATCGTTTCCTGGCGCCGCAACCTGGGCCAGGCTTCGCTGCCGAGCGAAGTGTTCAATGATTTCATGCGACGTCTTCTTTCCTACAAACGGTGTGAGCTCTGATTCGGTTGCCTCGCTGATGCGGTGAATGGAACCAAAGTGACGTAACAAACGCCCTTTTCGCTTCTCGCCAACTCCCGGAATCGCCGAGAGCTCGGAAGTGAAGTCGCGCAACTCGCGTCGCTTTCGGTGATAACTTAGCGCATAGCGATGCGTTTCGTCGCGGATCATTTGCAGCAGGCGAAGGATCAGCGAGTGGGGATCGAGAAAGATGGGTTCGTCTTCGCGTCCCTTTACCAATAGATACGAAACCTGATTGTGTTTCAACGGCGGCTTAACGACGCCCACCATGGAAACGGCTTCGAGATCGAGTTCGCGCATTGCGTCAGCCGCGGCAGCAAGTTGTGATTTCCCGCCATCGATCATGATCAAATCGGGTAGGGACTTTCCTTCAGCCAGCAGCCTTTTATAGCGACGGAAAACAATTTCCCGCATTGACGCCGGATCGTTAGCCCCTTCTACCGACCTGATGCGAAACTTGCGATACTCGGAACGGTTCATCTTGCCGTTATCGCTAACGACCATTCCGCCTACGTTGTCCGCACCCTGAATGTGAGAAATATCAAACGACTCGATGCGCCCCGGAAAGCGTGGCAGCTCGAGTGTTTCCTGCAACTCCTCCAAAACCAGTTTCATGTCAGGCTTGAGCACGCGGAAACGTTGCTCAAACGCCAGCTTTGCGTTTTTCTCACCCAGGTCAATCAAGTCGCGCTTCTCGCCGCGTTGGCTATAGTGAATACGCACGCGCCGGCCCTTTCGCGCCGACAAAGCTTTCTCGAGTAACTCGCGATCTTCGAAATCAACCGGCACGTGGATCTCTTTGGGCACGTAGTCGCTGGAATAGTATTGGGCGAGCACTTCGCTCAGGAAATGTGCTGGATCGAAATCGTCTTCAGGTAAGTCCTCCCAGAAAAACTCTCGGCGCCCAACGATATGACCTTCGCGCATGGTAAACAGTTGCAACGCCAACAGCCGCCCTTCGCGATAGTAAGCGAAGATATCGACGTCGCGTTCAGGCGAAGTAGCCATCTTCTGCTGCTCGGAAAGCTTGATCACCGTCTTGCGCAGATCGCGATACTTCGCCGCCATTTCATAACGTTGTTCATTCGACGCCTGCTCCATGCGGCCTTCGAGTGTGTCAGCGAGCTCTGTGTTTCTGCCTTCAAGCAGCAGACGCACGTCGCGCACTGCCTCCTGATACTGGTCCGGTGTGCACAGTCCCTTGACGCATGGGCCAAGGCACCGTTTGATGTGATACTCCAGACACGGCCGCGGCGCCTTGCCATCGATTTCAATGTCGCAAGTGCGCAGTTGAAATGTGCGGTTGATTACATCGATCGTTTTCCGCGCCATGCTCGCCGGCAGGAACGGGCCGAAGTAAAGCGCACCGTCTTTCTGAACGCGTCTAGTGATTACCGCCTTGGGATAAGGTTCGTTGATCGTGAGTTTCAGGTGCGGATACGACTTGTCGTCTTTTAAATTGACGTTGTAACGAGGCTTGTGTTTCTTGGTAAGCGTAGCTTCCAGGACGAGGGCTTCAACTTCATTGTCGGTGACAATAAACTCCACGTCGGCAATCTGTTTCACCAGCGCGTCAGTCTTGCGGTCGAAGGGGCGCGCCTGGAAATAGGAACGCACACGGCTGCGCAGGCGTTTGGCCTTGCCGATATAGATAATTTTGCCGGCGCTGTCCTTGTAAAGGTAGACGCCGGCAGAAGTTGGTATTTCTTTAAGTTTTTCTTCGAGACTCACTGTTATTACTATCGCCTGAGTTACTGTGACATTCTAACGCACGAGAACGTCGAAGACCATGAGACGATGCAATTAGCCTACGGAGACTCGCGGCTTGCCGCCGCACAGTGCGGAAAGGCTCTGCCTTTCCGGCAGGCTGTTCGTCTCTTTTCCTGAGGCTGAGCCTCAGGAAAGAGGGGAGCGAAGGTGCCACGGAAAGCCATAGGCTTTCCGCACTGTGCGTCGGCAAGCCGGGGAAAAACGACTGATGAAGATGATCTAAAGGGTTTTGGTTTATTCCAGGGAGTTCAGAGTGCTTTGATTATTTTTCCTTTCAAGCTCGCAGCTAATCGCGAATTCGACGCCGTTGGTTTTGGCCTCAACGCGGTAGACCACCTGATCGTCGTGCCGGAATACCCTGCCTTCGATACCAAGATCAGACTGGTTGAGCATAAGCAGGCCGCGGGTGGGCAAACAGCGACCGCGATGATCGCATTAGAGCGTCTGGGTTTGAAGACTGCTTACGCAGGACGCTTCGGCTCCGACCCCGAGGGTAAATTCGGTTTCGAGGCGGTAAAGAAGGAAGGCGTCAATATCGATCATGCCGAGATAATTGAGGGCGCACGCAATCAGATCGCATTCATCATCATTGATGCACGTAACGGCGAGCGGACAATTATCTGGGACCGAGACGACCGTCTGGCCTATCGTGCCGACGAAGCGCCGCTAGCGCTTGCAGCTCGCGGCCGCGTCCTGCATCTCGATGCGCATGATCCGCCGGCTTGCGTTCGTATGGCCCAGGCTGCCCACGCGGCGGGTACGATTGTGTCAGCAGACATCGACAACATCTACGAGGGGCTTCCCGAACTGCTGCCCCTTATCGACATCCTGGTTACGTCGCGCGAGTTTCCGCACTGCTTGACTGGGATCTCGGACGAGCGAGCTTCGCTCGTCGAGTTAAAAGCGCGATATGGCTGCGCGATAGTTGGTCTAACGAAGGGTGTGCAAGGGGCAGTGATTTATTTCGATGGACAGTTTATCGAATCGCCTTCTTATGACGTTCCCGGAGGCTGCCGCGATACAACCGGTTCAGGAGACGCTTTTCATGGTGGACTGCTGTATGGATTGTTAACCGGAGAAGATATCGAAACGAGTTTAAAGATGGCGAATGCTGTGGCAGCCTTGAAATGTCGTGAACTTGGCGCGCGGACGTCCTTGCCAGATCAGCCAGAGCTGGATGGTTTTCTAGGGCACTCGTGATCTCGGATCACTTAGCGCGCCAAAGCCGCAGCAAAAACGACTCCTCGGCTCCAGCGGAGCCAAATCTTTATAGATAGCGACTATCCCCTGGATCTGCGCTCCATCGGAGCGCGATGTCCCAGCGATGTTACGAGGAATTGCATACCTGTCGCTCCGCTGGAGCGAAGAGCAGTCTTAACGGCCTCTCGTTCTATAAACATTTGGTCCCTACGGGACGGAAAATCTTGCCACGAAAGAAAATATGAATTCCTCCGGCGTCGCGATTACAGATTCAACCTGCAGACTGCTTTTACGCGCCAGTCGGCACGGCGACCGCCAGGTTTTTTCGGAACAGTTCGAGCACGCGTTTCCAGGCGTCGGCCGCGGCTTCCGCGTCGTAAACTTCCGCGCGCGTGTTGTTAAAGAAGGCGTGGTCTGCGTCATAAACAACCACCTCGACGGGCAGGTCATATTTCTTTGCCGCTTCCTTTAGTGCACTAACCTTCTCGGCATTGATCCAGTTATCGCGTTTGCCGGCGATGAAGAGCGTTGGCGCTTTTAGGTTCTTTAAAACTTCCTCAGGCGGAATGTCACCATAAAACGGAGCGCAGGCGGCGAGTTCATCGATCTCACAAGCGGCACGCAGAGCGAAGGTCCCGCCCATGCAGTAGCCGGTGATTCCGATCTTCTGCACCTTATAAGCGAGCTTCGCTTCGGCCATCGCTTCCTGGATCGTTTCAATGCCGTCCTCGATCGGAAGTTCGTTCATGAGCTTCGAAGCCTCGTCGGTTTTGGTCGCGATCTTGCCCCGAAAGAGATCTGGGGCGAGGCAGAGAAATCCTTCATTTGCGTAACGGCCGGCGAGGTCTCGAATGTGGTCGTTAATGCCCCACCACTCATGAATCAAAATTACCGCTGCGGCGGCATCGGTCTCTGGTCGCGCTACGTAAGCTGTCGTCGCGCCGCGGGAAGTGTTGATATTTAAAGTCGCAGTTTGCATGACAAGGTTCTCCCGAGAGATTCATAATCCAGGCGTTTGTTGGAAGGCTTAATTATAACGCAACTATAGATCGGTCCGAACCGAATGCCGACCCTCAAGCTTGGCAATTTGGATTCGCTTTCAGATCATCGTCGAATTACGTCAGTCCGCTGCGGTATGAAGTCAGTGCCATCTCGCGGTAGCGGGTGGGTCCAGCCATACCAATTGGCGATCTGCAATGTGACGGACCCACCCGCTACCGCGAGGTGGTACTGACTTCATCTCACAGCGACGCTTGAATCATCCGCAGAACTACAACTCGCGCCCGGCAAGTGGTATAAAGCGTTTGCTCTGCAAACATCCTGCGCTGTTTATTTGGAAAACAAATGAAAGTTTTATTGCCCATTCCTCTTTCGCTGGTTCTTGCCTTCCTGCTAATTCCCCAGTCCCCGAAAGTAGAGACAGCCGATCTCGTTTTCAAGAACGGCAACATCTACACGGTCGATGAGCGGCGACCGAAGGCGGAGGCGATCGCAGTGAAAGGCGACCGGATTATCTTTGTGGGATCAAATCGCGACGCGCAGAAATACGTAGGGAAGGCGACCCGCGTAATCGAACTGATGGGGAAAACGGTGCTGCCGGGGATGACTGATTCACATCAGCATCTCTCGGGTGTCGGCTCGCGCGAGATGACGCTTAACCTTGAGGGAACCACAAGCCTCGAAGATTTTCTCGCGAAGGTTAAAGCGCGTGTGGACCAGGCAAAGTCGGGGGAATGGGTCAGTGGTCGCGGATGGATTGAGACATTTTGGAAGCCACCCGTGTTTCCCACGCGTGCCCAACTGGATCAAATCGCTCCGAACAACCCAGTTATTCTCACCCGCGCGGACGGCCACGCTTCGGTAGTTAACAGCGCCGCCCTGAAAACAGCAGCAGTTGACAAAAACACACCGAATCCTTTCGGCGGTGAAATTTCAAAGGGAACTGACGGTGAACCTAACGGCATGTTGATCGACGCTGCGCAAGGTCTCGTGCGTCGTCATATTCCGGGAACGACAGCGCAGGATGCGGAACGCGCAGTGATATTGGGTGTGAAGCGCAATATCGAATTAGGTTGGACGCAGATTCAGGATGCGGGCGGCAGCTACGCAGAAGCCGAATTCTTCAAGAAGTTATACGGAGAGGGCAAAATCAAACTGCGGATCTATAAAGCTGTCCATGGCCCGGGACCGAGTGCAACGCAATTGTTAACCGCTGGTCCAATTATTGGAGCTTTTGATAATCGTTTTACCTTCCGGACGATCAAGGTTGTGTCAGATGGCGCACTGGGTTCGAGAGGCGCGGCGCTGTTAGAACCTTATTCCGATGCCACAAACACTTCCGGTTTTCTTACTGTGAAGCAGGAAGAGTTGGCGCCGATGCTAACCCGGGCTTTGGAAACCGGAATTCAGGTCGAGACCCACGCTATTGGGGACCTCGCGAATCGTTTCACGCTCGACGAATATCAAAAAGCCTTCGAAGCTGTGCCGCAGGGGCAACGCAAAGTCGCAGACCCACGCTGGCGAGTCGAGCACGCGCAGATTGTTAATCCAGTGGATCTCCCGCGCTTTGCAAAACTTGGGGTGATTCCCTCAATGCAGCCCTCGCATGCGATTGGCGATCTTCATTTCGCGCCCAGCCGCGTTGGGATTGCGCGGCTGAAGGGTGCGTATGCCTGGCAAACTCTTATCAAGTCGGGAGCGATTATTTCCGGAGGATCTGACGCGCCGGTAGAACGCGGAGAACCGATGATTGAGTTTTATGGAGCTGTGGCGCGTAAAGACATGAAGGGTTTTTCAGGCGAGGGTTGGCATCCGGAGGAAGCGGTGACGAGAGAGCAGGCTTTAAAAATGTTCACTATCTGGCCGGCTTACGCGGCGTTTGAAGAGAAACTGCGCGGATCAATTGAGGTTGGAAAACTTGCCGACTTTACAATCTTGTCCGCGGACATAATGAGAATTCCGGAGATGGACATTCTCAAGACACGCTGCTTCATGACCGTCATTAACGGGGAAGTTGTTTACGTTGCAAAGTAAAAGATGGCAAAACAATCCACGAAGTTACACGAATTACACTAATAGAGATTAGTGCTAATCCGTGTCTGTTAGTGGATGGTTCTTGATTCTCATGTCACATTCGGTCCCCAATCGAAGAGGCTTCCTTACACTCGCGGGCAAAGGCCTGGGGTTGGCGACTCTCGCGTCTGCTGGCATCGCCTCCCTATTGAAAGACATTAATGTTGCAGCCAAAACAGTCTCGCACCTCACGCCTCAACAAGTAGCGATGGATGAAGACTACTGGTCGGTAATTCAAAATTCCTTTTCCGTCACGCGTGGCATTATTAATCTGAATAACGGCGGAGTATCACCGTCGCCGCGGATCGTGACCGAAGCTCTGGTTCGTTACATCTGGCAACAGGAAGACGCGACGGCGTATACGATGTGGCAAATTCTCGAGCCGCAATCGGAAACGATCCGAACAGGCCTGGCAGAACTCTTTGGCTGCGATCGCGAAGAGATCGCAATCACTCGCAACGCGTCGGAGTCGCTCGAGATTCTCCTGATGGGCATGGACTTCAAACCTGGCGATGAGATTCTCACCACCACACAGGACTATCCGCGAATGCTGACGACGCTACGCCAGCGTGAACAGCGTGAAGGCCTCGTTCTCAAGTTAATAAAAATTCCTATTCCGCCAAGAAACTTAAGCGAGATAGTGAGAGCATTCGAGAAAGGAATCACTTCGCGCACGCGTCTGATACTGATCGCCCACCAGGTGAACATCACCGGACAGATTACGCCTGTAAAAGCTGTTTGCGAGATGGCCCGCGCCCGAGGCATTGAGACGATTGTCGATGGAGCGCACTCGTTTGCGCAGTTTGATTTCAAGCAGAAGGAACTTGGCTGTGACTATTTCGGCAGCTCTTTGCACAAATGGTTGTATGCGCCGAAGGGTACTGGTTTGCTTTATGTGAAGCGAGACAAGATCGCGAAGATTTGGCCGCTGATGGCTGCGGAGTCGAAACAGGCGAACGACATCAGAAAGTTTGAAGAGATCGGAACCCACTCTGCTGCGCCCAGGCTGGCTATCGGCGAGGCGTTGCTATTCCACAACGGCATCGGCGGAAAACGAAAAGAAGCCCGGCTCAGGTATCTCTCTCGTTACTGGATGAACCAGCTAAAAGACGTTCCAAGAATCAGCTTCAATACTTCGTTTGATCCGGCCCAGTCCTGTGCCATTGCAAATGTGAATATCGAAGGTGTGGATCCGACCGCAATCGGCAGTTACCTCTTTAGCAAACATCGAATCTTCACTACGCCGATCGTCCATGAAGAGTTTAAGGGAATACGAATCACCCCGAATGTGTATACGACTTTGGGCGAGCTTGATCGATTCTGCGGCGTGATGGAGAGTATCGCGCGCAAGGGTCTACCAGCGTAACAGGCGTATAGAGTACCCAGCTCAGCTTGCGTGGCGGGGAAGAATCAGCGTCCGAGATCGGGAACCAGCAGCCTGAAGTTGTACTCTATACGCCTCTTGCCCACAGGGCGCGAATAACTAACGGAGGTACGCAGTGTCAGCACAAGTGAAAGTGGCAGACGTATCAGTTGAAAACCTGCAGGAGGAAGATCTCGCGGAGGCGGATCACATATTTCGCCTGGCCTTTGGGACGTTCATCGGTATACCAGATCCGGCTGCGTTTCATAAGGGCGCGGACTATATTCGAACGCGCTGGAAAACCGATCCAGCCGCTGCCTTTGCGGCGAAGATCGAAGGCAGACTTGCCGGCACCAACTTCGCCACCACGTGGGGAAGCGTAGGCTTCTTCGGTCCACTCACGATTCATCCCGATTACTGGGACCGCGGTATCGGACAGAGATTGATGTTGCCAATCATGCAGGTTTTTGCCGAGCGAGATGTAACGCACGCCGGCCTGTTCACCTTCGCCCATAGTCAAAAGCATGTCGGGCTTTATCAAAAGTTTGGTTTCTGGCCGCGGTTTCTAACAGCCATCATGTCGCGACCAGTTGGTGCGGCGGACCGCGAAAGCGCCGAAACCTTCTCTGCACTCGACTCTGACGCGCGGAAACAAGCCCTGGAATTGTGCGCCGGCTTGACCAATGAGATCTACCAAGGTCTCAACGTTGGAAAAGAAATCCTGGCCGTAGCCGATCAAGGGCTGGGCGATACATTGCTGATCAAGGATCAGGACAAGTTAGTCGGTCTGGCAATTTGCCATGCGGGCGAGGGTAGTGAAGCTGGGCCGGATGTCTGTTATGTGAAGTTTGGGGCCGCGCTCCCTGGGCCAGACGCGGCCGCGAGCTTTGATCGCTTGCTTGTTGCTTGTGACAGGTTTGCTGCAAGACGATCGCTATCGCGTCTAGTTGTCGGGGTTAACACCGGAAGAAGAGAAGCCTACGAACACCTGATGAGCCGTGGTTTCAAGACTGATAACCAGGGCGTGGCAATGCATCGTCCCGATGAGCCTGGTTTTAGCCTGCCTGGAAATTTTGTTCTCGACGACTGGCGATAGTGTTTGTAAAGCAAACTGTTAGTTTGCTGACGGCGCGTCACCACAGTTTGAGGATTCACACCGCAACGCAAACAAACAGTTTGCGTTTACGTAAGCACTAATACCATCGAAGGAGCATGAGTCATGTCCAGTTCACCAGCACAACAACCATCACCCCAACTTTTCTTTCAGACCATCAACGCATATCAGAAAACCGAGGCTTTGAAAGCAGCGATCGAACTCGAAATGTTTACCGCCATTGGCGAAGGTAATTCCACTGCGGCCGACATCGCCAAGAGGACCGGGGCTTCGGAGCGCGGCACGCGAATACTCTGCGACTTTCTTTGCATCATCGGTTTCCTGAACAAGGAAGGGAATCGCTATAGCCTGACTCAGGATTCTGCCATCTTTCTCGACCAGCGTTCGCCTGCCTACCTCGGTGGGTCGATCGAGTTTATGTGTACGGAGAAGCTCACCGGAAACTTTAGAAACTTCACGGAAGTAGTGCGGAAGGGAGGCAGCCTGGACGAAGAGGGCGGAACGGTTGCTCCTGACAATCCCATCTGGGTGAAGTTTGCCCGCGGCATGGCGCCGCTGATTGCCATGCCTGCCCTGTTGATGGCAAAGCTAGTCGATCCCACGGCTGGCACAGAATTGAAGATCCTCGATATTGCCGCGGGACACGGCTTGTTCGGCATTGCCTTCGCCACGAATAATCAGCAGGCAGAGATCGTGGCGCTCGACTGGCCCAAGGTCCTGGACGTCGCGAAGGAGAATGCTGGAAAGGCTGGAGTGTCTGACAGGTATTCGACGATCGAAGGCAGCGCATTCGATGTGGAATTTGGCAGTGGGTATGATCTAATCCTGCTGACGAATTTTCTCCATCACTTTGATCCGCCAACGTGCGAGACATTATTGAAAAAGGTTCATGGGGCACTTGCCGACGGCGGGCGCGCCGTCACCCTCGAGTTCGTGCCAAATGAAGATCGCGTTTCACCTCCCGACGCGGCTGCTTTCAGTGTGATGATGCTCGGGACGACGCCGAGCGGGGATGCGTACACCTTCTCCGAACTCGAACAGATGTTTCGGAATGCTGGATTCAGTCGTAGCGAGAATCATGCCCTGCCGCCATCGATTCAGCAGGTGGTGATTTCGCATAAGTAGTTACGTTACAGAACCGAGCGCGGTAGCGCCGGATCCAGGACGGACCTTCGGCGATGAAGTGATCTTCATCTGCCGATGGTGACTCTCGGATCCGGCGCTACCGCGCTCGGTTCTGTAGTGAATGATTAATTAGTGGGCGTGGGTTGACTCGGCAGCAGTGAGGCGACGGTTTTCAGAAGCACTTCGCTACTGAATGGCTTAGACAAGTAAGCGTTGAAGCCAGTCTCCAATGCCTGAATGCGATTTAAGTCTGCATGCGCAGTCACCGCCATGCATGGAATTGTTCGCGTCCGTTCGTCCGTTTTAAGTTCGCGAAACACGCCCCAACCGTCCATCACCGGCATCGATAAATCCATAACAATGAGGTCAGGATGCTCGCTCCGAGCCAACATGAGGCATTCGCTACCGTCTCTCGCCTCTTTAACTTCATACCCTGCGCCTAGCAGCAGAAGTCGGAGGAGCTCACGGTTATCGTCGTGGTCGTCAGCTATTAATATTGTATGAACCATCGGCGTGTTCTGCGCGGACTTATAACTTACCACTGAAAAGCGTGTCAATCATTCCCCTTTGACTAGTCTTACGGCAGTGGGGCATAGAACCAACGTGGCTGGTCAAACTAACGATCCTGTCTGCTGAGCAAAAGCCAACTCGAAGGCACGCGACACACGCGGTCCACCTTAAAAAAACCATATCTTGACTCGCTGATTCCCACACGTCCATAATCGCCAAAGAGGCAAATGGCCCTACGTCTCAGCTTAGCGTCCTCATCTGGAACGGCGGAAAGATCCTGCAACGGAGGAACACACAGTGGTTAGTGAACAACTCGAAGACAGTTTGCGGCACGAGATAGAGAGCTATATCGAAGGGCGTTTGGGCGGAATCAAGCAGGAAATTGCCGCGCTCCAGAGCCAGCTCAATGAATCGCTCAGCCGTATGCTGGATCGTCAAGCCGAAGTACAGCTGGACGGAGGCGTCGCGTCCTCTATCCTGGAACACTTGCGTGCCGCTCACGAAGAAGGCATCGATCTGGCCGCGTCGGAATCTTCGCGAGCCAAAGCCTCAAGCGATATGGCGATCGTGAAGGCGGCCATCTCCGAGATCGATGGACAGCAAGCGCAAGCCGAAATTCTGAAGGTGCTAATCAATCGTGCGTCCGCTTTCGCGCCGCGCGTAGCGTTCTTCGTGATCAAAGGCGACCAAAGCATAGGCTGGCGCGCGCGTGGTTTTGAGGGCTCAGTCGGTGACGGGGTTATCCAACAAATAACTTTTCCGGTCTCCGCTGATACTGCCGTCGGCAGTGTTGCCAGATCGCGTGAAACATGGAGTGGCGGGCCAGGTTCGCATACTGAAGACCACGTGATTCTCAATCGCTTCGGCGACGAACCACCATCTCGAATAGTTGCAATGCCACTCGTGGTTCGCAATCGCACGGTGGCGGTCTTGTATGCAGACTCGGCGAATCTCGATTCAGAAGCGATTAATCTGGAAGCGCTCGAAACACTTGTCAAAGTTTCGGGGATGGCAGTGGAGCTGTTGGCTTCGCGTTCTCTCCCTGCGAGGCAGAGCGCTCCGGTCGCGGAAGCACCGGTGGAGGAGCCACCGTCATATACGCCGGTGGCTGAGTATGACGAGATAACGCCGGTCGTCGAGGAAAGCGCGCCACCGCCAGAGATAGAAAGGTTTGAGCCACAACCCATCGCAGCTGAACCGGTTGTTGAAGCACCGGTGCAAGAGGCAGAGGCGCCACGAGTTGAGCCAGAACCGCCGCGCGCTGAACCGCCGCCCGTTGAGCCGACGCCTGTGGTCACATCGGTTCCATCGGTGGAAACGGCCCCGGCAGCAACTCCTCTAAAGCGCCGTTACGGCGCTGATGTAGAACTACCTATTGAAGTTGCGGATGACGAAGAACGCCGGCTGCATAACGACGCGCGAAGATTTGCTCGTCTGCTCGTTTCAGAGATAAAGCTCTATAACGAAAAACAAGTAATTGAGGGCCGCGCCCAAAGCGATTTATATGCGCGACTGAGAGAATACATCGACCGTTCGCGCGAAATGTATGACAAGCGCGTCAAGCCCGAGGTAGCGCAGAAATATGATTACTTCCACCACGAATTGGTAAGCACTTTGGCGGAAGGCGACAGGACGAAACTTGGCAGTGGGTATCCAGGCGCGACTGTTTCCGCGTAACTGCTTCGTCGGTTCTGTGTTGCTTGGTAATGTGATGTCAATGTGAAGTTAATCTGTATCAATCTGAGATCTGAGGTTTGAGATCTTAACGAATGAGAAATACCCTGAAAGGGAAGATGCTTTATCAAACCCATTCAGGGTATTTTTACATCTAACCGGATTACCGAGGAGACGGCCATGTGTCTGTCTACCATTGGAGAAGAATGATTGACAGACATCGTTGTCTGTCCTACTGGAGGATTTAAGTTGTTTCCAAAGTTTCGTCAACACCGTCTCGTTCTAGTTCTCATTGGCGTCGTCATCGCTGCAGGCGCGTCTCTTCCTGCGTTTATGACTGCGAGTTGCTTGACGCGGCAACAAACCGCCGCAGAGGGCAAAGCACTAGAAAACCTTCGTGCAATGACGCGTGGAGGAGTCTTGCCTTCTGAGGATGCGGTGGCGCGCATCGAATCAGAATTCCCCAACACCAAAGCGGCTGCGCTAGCACGAATTGTTCGCGCGCGAATCAGAATCAATCAGAAAGATTTCGCCGGCGCGGCAACGCTGCTTGATTCAAAAGTTATTGCCAGCCACAGCCAACTTGGTGATTACGCGCTCTTCATGCGTGCCGAGGCACTGGAACAGGCGGGACAAGTTGCGGAAGCGCGCACGAATTACGAACGAGTGAAGAGGGACTACCCTGGCTCGCTGCGCGCTAAGGAAGCCGCACTTGATGCCGCAAATATTCTGGTTCGCAACGGCAACTCAGCCGCCGTCCCGGCTCTATTGAAGGAACTCGCCGCCCAGGATGATGCCGCAGCATTGATGGCTACGGCGCGCGCCTATGAGGAGACCGGTGATCAAACCAGGGCGGTAGCCGCTTATCGCAGAATATATTTTTATGCACCCGCCTCATCGCAAAGTGCCGAGGTTGCGGCAGCCATTCAGCGGCTTGGTTCTACCGTCTCACCGGGATCTTCCGAGGAAGCGCTCACTCGGGCCGACAAGTTGTACGAAGCCAAAAAGTATTCCGACGCGCAGCAGTCTTACAGCGACGCATTCAATAGATTTTCCGATACCGCCACGGCCGAGTCACAACTACGGCGGGTTATTTCCGCTTCAATCACCAGGAAAACTGCCGACGCCGTAAGTGCTCTGAACTCCATTCCGGCCTCCGCCGGCGAAATACGCGCCGAAGCTCTTTACCACGTCGCACAAACTTATGCGCGCGGGCGTCAATGGGAACCTGCCCGAAGCACTGTGGAAGAATTACGTCGCAGTTTTCCTAACAGTCAATTCACCCCACGTGCGTTGGTAAGTGTGGGCATGATTGCTGACGAGGCAAAGAATAGCGCCGAAGCGTCATACTTCCTGCGCACGGCAGTGAACTCGTATCAAAACTCCATCGAAGTAGCCCAGGCACAATTTAATTTGGCCTGGATGGCCCATGAGGCGAAGAACTACGCCGAGTCGTCAAAACAATTGACCGAGCATCTTGCCTATTACGCGCACAAGAACACTGACAATCGGGGCCGCGCAGGATACTGGGCCGCGCGCGACTCAGAACGCGCCGGCAAGCTTGCAGAGGCGCGGGCCCTTTACCAGGCGATGCAGGGACGTTACGACGCTAATTGGTATGGCTACCTGGCAAAGCAACGGCTCGATGCCATGGGTAACAATGCGCCGGTAAAAAACTTTGGTGCTGATTCAGTCGTCGGCCGTGCGATTGCAAACCTGCAAATTGTAACCGTCGCCGAAGAAACCGCAGGCGCTAAAGAGGAGATAGCGATCGCTAAAGCCGAGGAACTTAACACCGTTGGTCTGGATGAGCTGGCCCTCGAAGAGTTGGATGAAGCGTATGCTTCTGCCGGCAACAGCCCCAAGGTTAACCTGGCCATCGCGCGTGTATACCGTTCACAGGAAGACAATGTGCGCGCCCTCAATGTGCTGAAGAGGAGCTTCCCGGATTACTCCCAGATGAAGCCGGAAGAGATGACGCGTGAAGAGTGGGATGTGTTTTACCCTCTCTCGCATTGGGACATCATTGTTCAGGAGTCGAAAGCGAAGAACCTCGATCCTTTTCAGGTTGCCGGCTTCATTCGCCAGGAGACAATTTTCATGTCGCGGGCACGCTCGCATGCAAACGCATATGGCTTGATGCAGGTGCTGATTCCGACTGCACAGTTGACAGCCAGGAAGTATGGAGTTAGCCGAACGATAAACGCAGAAGCGCTGTATGAACCGCGGTTGAATGTGCAAATTGGCACGGCTTACATGCGTGAGCAGATGGACAAATTTGGGCGGATCGAATATGTAGGAGCAGCTTACAATGCCGGGCCTCATCGGATGATTCAATGGCGGTCACTGCCCGGCGAAATTGATGAATGGGCTGAAGCTGTGCCTTTCAAGGAAACTCGCGGCTACATTCAGGGCATTATCAGGAACAAGCTGCAATATCAGCGACTCTACGACGCAAACGGAAAATTCCGGCCCGAGGTTGGGATTCGCGCGGTGACGAAACAATCCTCAGCGAGTAGCGCTTCGCCGGGTGCGACCGATGATCCGACGATTCACAAGGAACGTCTGAGCGGCAACGAAAGCGGTGGTGAGTGAGCGAGAGACCGGCAATTCGCTCTGATCCCCTTGGGTCGCAACAAAATGAAACGAGGAAACGATCCACGAAATAACACCACGCGAAACCGATTTCGTGTTGGTTCGGGCAATTTCGTGGACCGTCTGTTTAGCCCAGCAACAATCAGCCTCGCGTTAGTCGTCCTTATAATTACGCAACCGGTCTTCAGTCAACGCCGCTCAAGTGTTAATTCAGCGCCCGCGGCGGCGGCTCTCGTAATCAACACCGAACCCAACGCTATAGTCTGGATCGATGACATTCGTCGTGGCACGACTGACGCTTCCGGCCGGCTGGAGTTGAAGAAGATGTTGCCGGGACGTCATATGGTCCGTGTTCGTGCCCGAGGGTTTAAGGAAGCTGCTGCGGCATTGCCACCTGGAAGACGAACCCTCGCGGTAAGGCTGGTAAGGACTAATGATCGGGCTGAAGTGTTGTTTCAGGAAGCTGAGGAGGCACGGGAGAAAGCCAGGGACGATCAATCGAGACAAGCTGCAGCCGAGGTTTATCGAGAAGTGCTGAGAATGCGCAATGCCTTTCCCGCCGCGCACGTTGGCCTAGCCCGCGTCCTGTTAGATCTCAATAAAAATCAGGAAGCGCTGGCGGAGATTGCTGCTGCGCGTCGCAATCGTCCTCTCTATCCGGAAGCATCCGCGGTCGAGGGGCGGATTCACAAAGAAGCTGCGTTTACAGAAGAAGCAATCCTGTCGTTTCGCCGGGCTATTCGTGAAGCCCGTGGGTTTCAGCCCGAAGCGCATGTAGGCCTGGCCCGAGTCTTTGAAGAGCAGGGAAAGTTTGAGGAAGCGGTAGACGCATATAAAAAAGCGTTGGCCCAACTTTCTGATTCCGAGCCGGTGATTTATCAACTCCTTGGAGCGGCTTACGAGAAACAGCAAAAATACAAAGAAGCACTGACTGCTTACGAGAAATATCTGGCACTGGCGCCCAACGGCAGCCTCGCTCCCGCCATCCGATCGATGATTGAGCAACTTCGGCGTGACGCTGAAGGGCACGAAATCATTCCGTAACCCTCAGCAACACCCGTATAGAGTACAAGCTTTAGCTTGCTGCTTGGCGAAGAGGCCCTCCGGGTCTGGAGGGCATGGCCGCTAATCGCAACCTTAAGGTTGTACTCCACACGCCTGTAAAGCTCATCGCCCGAAGCTCAACTAAAACTTCAGCACTTCATCATTGATCGACGCCGGCTGGTTTGCGTTCACGCGAATCAGAGGTGAGCTCGAATCGACGTAGAAGTGTCTCCCCTTGAGATCGCCTGCCGACGTGGGATCGGCGTTACAACTGAAGGTCTTGTCTCCCAGAGTCATAGTTAAAACATAACCATGCACTTCGGGCGCCTCGGAAGAGAACCGAGAATCGAGGTAGCCGCCCTCAGCGAGTTGTAGGAAACCAGCGTAGTTTCCTCCGTTGGTTACTGAATGTCCCTGCTGTGCCAGGGCGACAGTACGCAGAGCTGAGATTACTGACGCTTCGTCACCACGCGCCTGACTTTTTTGCAACTCCTTCGTGTACGGCTTGCAGGCTAAGCTACCTGCACACAGAAGTCCGGCAATGATAGTTAGAAAAATTGTGCTGCTGGCTGGATAGAGGTGGGTGCGTCTCATATTGGCCTCGATGTTGACTTTGCGCCCTAATGGATTTAAACGGGCAGTGAGTGGATTACGACAGTAGTATTACCGTGCCGGTGAGTCAATAGTATTTTGGGACTGATGCTTGATTCAGGAAACCCAATTACAGAACCCAGCGCGGTAGTGCGGGATCCTTTCGGATCTTCAATACAAGTTAATTCTTCTAATGCTCGCTGCCTCCAGTATTCCGCGCTGCCGCGCTGGGTTCTGTAACTAAGCGCGTGTTGCGGGAAGTGCCTTTCCCTCTCGGCGAGAACCAAAACATCAGCGCGGTGATGCAGCCGCAGATAAAAGTCCCAATCCAAACAGCATCGGCACCGTAACGTTCGAGCACGTGTGTTCCCAACCATGGACCAATCGCAACGGCCACACTAAAGCCCATCGTGTACAGTCCCATGTAAGCGCCTGCTTGTTCGCGCGGGGCCAGGTCGGAAACGTAAGCAGAACTCGCCGGTAACAGAATCATTTCGCCAAAGGTCCAGATAACCACTGTCACTGCGGCGGCCGGCACATTGGTAATTAGGGCCAGAGCGCCGAAGCCCAATCCTACCAGGAGGGCGCCAAGCGCGATTGAATGGCGATGGGACCAATCGGCCATCGCGGAGTTTAGCGGCACTTCAATGAGAATAATGATTACGGTGTTGATGGCCAGCAGTAGACCGAAACCTGCTTCAGTCATATGAAGGTCGCGAACCAGGAATAAGGGCATCGCCGCGAGAGGTTGAAAAAAGACGAGCTCAATTGGAAGCATGGCAATCAGGAAATAGATGAAGCGGCGATCCTTTAATACGTCCAGGTATCGAAGAGTTGACTGAGGCTGGGCCTTCGTATCCGAACCGGATGAGGATTGCTCTACCGAATCAGCTCCCGGTTCGGGTGTGCCGCCCATTCTCCACGGGAGCGCAGCGATCAGTATGCCGGCCAACAGCGATGTAGCTCCGTCGACGTAGAAGAGGAGTTTAAACGAGTGCATCGCCAGGAACCCGCCGATGACCGGGCCGATGCTCATTCCAAGGTTGATAGCCAGGCGAGTGAGGGCGAAGGCCGCCTTGCGTTGTTGAGGGCCTGCGAGGTCGCCGATAATCGCCATGCTGGGTGGACGAAAAGCTTCGCTGGCAATGGCCCACAGCGCGGTGACCACAATGATTCCAGGGAGCGAGTCAACAAACGGAAAAACAAACAGCAGCAATCCGGAGAGGATTAGCGACAACTTCATGATGCGCAATCCACCGAGACGATCCGATAACCGTCCCGCGAGTGGTGCGACGAAGATGGCGCTGATTCCGTACGCGGTGAGAGTGAGACCGGCGGTGGCTGCCGGCAGCTGGCGGTTGACGGTTAGATACAGAGTCAGAAACGGCAGGACCATCGTGCCTGAGCGATTCACGAGGATGGCAAGGCAGAGAAACCATATTTCTCTCCGTAGGGATCCTAATCCGCGCCAGGGATTCAAGCGATGGTAACCTTTACAAGTCGGACAAAAGTGAAGTCAAATTTACGGACCGGAATCATAACCGGAGCGGTACACAATTTTACCGCTTGCGGTCATGTCCCAGTTCGCTGCCACCTTGTGGAAGCCAGGCTTCAGGAATCAATTTCATTAAAACGAAAACAGCTGTAATTGTGATCGTTGACCATGCCCACAGCCTGCATGAATGAGTAGCAGATGGTCGAACCAACGAACTTGAAGCCGCGCCTGGACAGGTCCTTACTCATCAACGTTGATTCTTCGGTAAATACTGGAAGAGGTTGGCCGCGTTTCCTTCGGCGCGCGACACCGCCCACAAACTGCCAGATGCACGCATCGAAACTACCAAACTCTTTTTGCACTGCCAGGAAGGCTTTGGCGTTTTGAACTGCTGCGTGAACTTTAAGGCGGTTGCGGATGATGCCGGCGTCGTCGAGTAGTCGGGCGATCTTGCTCTCGTCGTATTTGGCAATTTTTTTTGGATCAAATCCATCAAAGGCCGCGCGATAATTCTCACGCTTCCTCAAGATCGTTTCCCAACTCAAACCTGCCTGCGCGCCCTCAAGAATCAGGAATTCAAAGAGTGTGCGGTCGTTGTGTACAGGCACGCCCCATTCGGTGTCGTGGTAAGCGATAGACAGATCTGTTTTGGCCCAATCGCAACGTTTTGTCATGTGAGTGATGTCATCCGGAGGGTATTAAGAATTCGGTCACAATGTATGTTGATAGCGCCTATGGAGCAAACATCTCATTCAAAATAGACAAGACCTCTGCCTGGGTCTGCTTCTCTATTCTACCGAACTTTCGTAGCAAGCGCGTCTTATCTACTGTGCGAATCTGATCGAGCACGACTTGTCCTCGTCGGCCTTGGAATCTGCAAGGTACTCTTGTCGGGTAAGCTGCGCCCTAGGTTGTCATCGGCGCCACAATAACTGTCTTGATGAAGGGATTCATGTCGTCGGGTGATATCACAAGGCAAGGCCTGGTCTTTTTTATTTCCGTGCCTACAGTAGGATCGAGATTGATGAGGTACACATCAAAGCGCTTGACTACCATTGCCACTCATCCTCATCCCACTGAGTTTGAGTAAACAATTCTTTATCCAGCAATTTATCGTCGCCACGCTTTGCCATTGCGCGAAACGCATTCGCCCAGTCTTGTCGTGGCTGTTTGGCTGAACGGATGACAATCTGGTTATCAAAAGCTTCCAGTTCAATCTCTTCGGCCAGGTTGCTGCGCTGCAGAAGGAGTTTCGGAAATACGGACGCCTTGAGAGTTACCGATTTTTACGATTCGGGTTTTCATGTATCACATTGTAATTACCGAAACTATTTGTGATCAAGGTGAGTTGAACCAGCGGGCTTCCTACTAACTCTTTCCTAATCGGCCCGCTAAACTCGCCACCACCGTGACGAGTTCGTTCGCTTCGACTGGCTTGGCGATGTGAGTACTGTAGCCCGCCAGAATTGCGCGCATTCGATCCTGGACCCGCGCGTAGGCAGTCAAAGCCACGGCTGGGATGCGCTGATTTTGGTTACCATCAAGTTTGCGGATCTGCCGGATCAAGTCGTACCCGTCAGTTACGGGCATTCCAATGTCACTAATCACTAGATCAAACTTAGATCCTTCGAGTGCCTTAAGTGCCTCGTCAGCACTCGGAACGGCCGTTACCCTCGCGCCGTATTGCGCTAATTCGACGCTAATTAAATCGAGCGTATCAGTCTCATCATCCACCAGCAGTATTTGAAGTCCATCCAGAGTGGGTGGCTCCGTCTGTGCCTCTCTGAAGATCGAAGCAGCGCTCACTAAAGCGTCCTCGCGGAGTTCCCCACTGGGCAACGGCAGGGTAATCGTGAAAATTGCACCCGTGCCTTCTTCACGGTTTTCCACGGAAATGGTCCCGCCATGTAATTCGACCAAATGCCGAACGATGGCCAAACCCAATCCCAGACCGCCGTGTGTTCGCGTGGTTGAGCCATCCGCTTGTCGAAAGCGCTCAAAGACATGAGGTAGAAAAGCTGGGTCAATACCCGGACCACTGTCTTTAACTTGAAGAAGAACGTGCGTTGCACCCTGACTGACGGAGATTTCAACCTGTCCACCCGCTGGGGTAAACTTCGCAGCGTTTGAGAGAACATTCCAAACGACCTGCTGAAGCCGATCCGCGTCGCCCGATACCATCCTTAAACTCGCGTCTATGATGGTATCGATCTTTATGTCCTTCGCTTCCAGCGCCGGCCGCATAGCGTCGAGAGCGGCATCAACGACCGCGACGAGATCGACCGGACCGAGGTTGAGTTGGAGCTTGCCGGTGATCACCCGGGAGACGTTGAGAATGTCTTCGATTATCTGCTTCTGGGCCCAGGCATTTCGTTCAATGACTTCGAGCGCATGATTTGAGCTCTCGGGATCCAGGCGGCCTGAATTCAGCATTCGCGACCAACCGATAACGGCGTTCAAAGGTGTGCGCAATTCGTGGGAAAGGGTCGCGAGGAATTCATCCTTCAGACGGTTTGCCTGCTCCGCTTCAGCACGCGCCACCCTTTCGCGCTTAAACAGCTCTTCGCTTTCTCGCTGGGCGCGTTTGCGTTCGGTGTTATCGTGGGTGAAGCAGCGACTGTGAACAAAAACGTCATTCTCAAAATACGCGCTGGAGTCAATGCGGGCGTCTTTTATTGAACCGTCCTTACAACGGAGCTGCGCCTCATAACTCTTAAGCACTTCACCATTCTGGAGTCTACTGAGAATGTCCTGAATAACAGTCTGGTCCACGTGAAACTCGGCAATGTTATGTCCTTCGTATTCGTCGCGTTCGTAGCCAAGCATATCCAGCTCAGCCTCGTTGACACGAATCACAGTGCCGTCTGGTCCAACCCAATGCATGGCGACTGCTGAGTTTTCAAAAAAGTCGGTCAACTGGGCTTCGTTTCGTTCCAGTGCTGCTTCAGTCTGTTTACGCGAGGTTATGTCTCGGTTAATCCCGACGTAACACACTGGTTCACCAGCGTCATCGCGCATCGCAAAGGCTGACAGTTCAAGATGTCTGATTGCGCCTTCTTTGGACTTGCTTAGAGCTTCGCCACGATACTCGCCCGTTTCCGCAAGTGTACGCAGTACCTCGCTGAAGACCTTGTCCTCCAAATGAATGGCCGGCGTTTGGTCCTTTAGTTCTTCATCTGTGTAGCCGAGAAATTGCGCGTGTGCAGCATTCTGCTCCAGGTAGAAGCCCTGCGGGTCAAGAATGGCAATCGGTTCGTTGGAATGAGTGAAGACAGCACGGTACAAATCTGCGGAATCTCCAACTTTGGAATTGGCAGACGGTAGTGTGTCCTCGATGTACGTTTCACTGGACATAAATCCGGTGCGATGGAGGGGGAACCTATTGTCAGCGGCCTTCGGGGGGGTGCACAGCATAATACCATTGATGTCCAATGTCCTTAAAACGACCGAGGAATGAGCCGCGCCACGGGGTGTACAGAGTACAAGCTTCAACTTGCGTCATGGGGCAGAAACCAGCTTCGTGGGGGCGAAGCAGCAGCCTGGAGGGCTGTACTCTGTACGCCTCTTAACGGGAGCTCACAGTAGCGACGAGCTGGTCTATGGCCGGCTGGCAATTGAGAGGATGATCAGGCGTTTGACTTGGTTGGGCTTTGGATGTAAAAGCCTTCCAGAATCATAGCTTCGAAACCGTCCTGAAACCCCTCCCTTAATTAAATCGAGGGAATTGACTCGAATGGAAGGAGATAGAAATGGCTTTACGTCTAGGCGACATAGCACCCGATTTCACGGCAGATACCACAGAAGGTCCGATTCAGTTTCATGAGTGGATTGGCGATAGCTGGGCTGTCCTGTTTTCCCACCCCAAAGACTTTACCCCGGTCTGCACCACCGAGCTCGGTGAATGTGCACGTCTAAAACCGGAGTTTGATAAACGCGGCGTCAAGGTGATTGGATTGAGCGTGGACCAAACTGAATCACACAAGCGTTGGGCGGAGGACATCCGCGAAACGCAGGGTTCGGCTTTGAACTTTCCCATCATTGCCGATCCGGATCACAAAGTGGCCGAGCAATACGACATGATCCATCCGGAGATCAGCGATATATTCACAGTAAGATCCGTCTACATCATTGGGCCGGACAAGAAGATCAAATTGATGATTACCTATCCGGCTTCCACCGGCCGCAACTTTGACGAGATCCTGCGTGTGATTGATTCACTTCAACTAACGGCCAAATACAGCGTGGCCACACCGGTCAACTGGAAAGACGGCGACGATGTGATCATCGTTCCTTCAATGTCAGATGAAGATGCTAAGGCGAAATTTCCCGCCGGCTGGAAAGCGCCGAAACCATACCTTCGCATTACGCCGCAACCGAATAAGACGACGACCGACAGTGCGGCGAAGAGTGCAACCTAACTGCCACATGCAAACAAAGCGGGTACGATCCACGAATCACACTAAAGAACACTAAGAACTTTTCGTGGTGGTTAGTGTGCTTAGTGGATCGTCCGTTTTTTCATCAAAGCGAACGGACTCGCCAGTACGGACAGAACGGTAACAAGCCTCTACGAGTTCAACGGATTTGAGTCCATCGAATGCCGTCACTGCCGGCGGCTTACCTTCAACAATTGAATCGATGAAGCTCTTGTCCTCCTGGGCATAACCCCACTTATCCTCTTTCGAGAGTTCGGCCATCGAATGTTCCACGGATTTTCCCTCTAGACTTTCGGTGTAAACGATACTTTCTGTTTCGCTTGTCACAATCGTCGTATGATGACCGAAGACCTCCACCCGCTCATAAGGAAAGTGCCAACTCGCATCAGCAGATGACGCGAACGTAGCGTGCATTCCACTCACAAACTGCAAGAGAACTGAAAAGTCATCCGGCTCGGGATACTGGTGCGTTGATCCAATCGCCTGGAGTACCCCCACTTCGCCAAAGAGAAACCTCATCATGTCAAACATGTGAATGGTCGTCTCATAGAGAAAGCCGCCGGTAATCTGCGGGTCACCGACCCACGCTGGATTCTGCAACTCGCCGCGATTCATCTTGACGTGGGCCGAGTGTGGCGCGTGTGTGGTCTGGAGCATTTGCTTGAGCTTCGCGTACACGGGAGCAAATCGACGGTTGTGACCGACCTGAAACACCGCACCACTCTTTAGCGAGGCATCATAAACTGCGTGGCCGTCTGCGAGGCTGGTAGCCATCGGCTTCTCGCAGAAGACATGTTTGCCCGCGAGTGCAGCCGCGATGGCTAGCTCCGTGTGCTTTGTATTGGGTGTGGTGATGTAGACAGCGTCGCTTCTACCGATCACTTCATTTGTGGTCTCGAGCACTTGGGTGTTGTAGGTCTCCGCCAGTTGCCGCCCAGCGTCCGGCATGAGGTCGTGAATGGAGTTGATTTCGACGCGTTCGTCGCGCGCGAGAATCGATGCGTGCATGCTACCGATGTAACCCGCGCCGATGATTCCAACTTTCAATTTAGACATAAAGAATGTTGAGCCAGCAGGCGGCTCTGCCGCATTCCGTGCGGTAAGCCTCTGGCTTACCGAAAGGCTGTTAGATTTATGAGGCTGCGCCTCTGCATTGCAGCCGACAGGGAGCCGAAGGCATAGCCTCGTAGGATAGGGCGCTGAGCGGTAAGCCATAGGTTTACCGCACGGGATGCGGCAGAGCCCCCGGTTACCAAATGGGCCCTTTATTATTTGTTTGACAACACCTCGTCCATCGCCAAGCGCGCGTCCCGCGCCAGCTCAAACGGATCTCGTTCCCAATATTCCGGTCGAAAGATCTCTACGCTCGCTACTCGATCGTATCCGATGCGTTGAAACGCCTGAAGCATTTCCTTTAGCGGCAGGATACCGAGACCGGGCAACAGTCGATGGGAATCCTGCAGTTGCTGACGCGGAAGATCTTCGGCGTCGTTGATGTGAAAGACAAAGAGCTTGGCGGGGTCAACAGTGGCTATGCTTTCGATAGCCGATTCCCCGGCGTAGAAATGGAAACTATCTATGACCAGACCAACGTTGTCACGATCGACGCGCTTGACGATCTCATTTGCCAGGTCAAGGGTTTGCACGCTGCAATCGGCCTGGCCCAGGAACTCGAAGCCGAGCGAAACGCCGTGACTTTCGGCAATTGTCGCAAGCTCACCAAGGACCCTCGCCGATTCATCGACTATCTCTTTCCGGCTCGGGATGGGTTGGGGCAACTTGCCCGGAACCACCACGATGTAAGGACAACCAAGTGCGGCGGCAATAGAACTCAATTCCTCGCATTCATTTTTGATTCGAGAGTAGTCGGCGTCATTGCGAAAGGTAATGTGTTCAATCGAATTGATGCTCAGCGGCTTTATCCCGCTCTCGTCAAACAACTTTTTAAGATCTGCAACCGAGTTCGCCTTCAAATACTGACGCAGCTTGGCCGCCCAGATCTCAAGATAGGTGAACCCTGCGTCCCGCGCCGCGCTTATGTCGGTTACGAGATCGACCTTCATCGTGGTGGCGCCGTTGAGTGCTAGTTTCATTTTGATCCCCAGCTGGTGCTTAATATGTTCGCAGTGGCATCAGGTCAGTACCACCTCGCGGTAGCGGGTGGGTAGACCTTGCGACTACAGCAGTCACCGCTTCCCGAGAGCACCCACCCGCTACCGCGAGGTGGTACTGACTTCCTCACACTATCGTTTCCCCTTGTCTGCGCGCGTTGCTAACTACTCAGGAAATTAACCTGATACCTGACGCTGCGTCGAAGAAGTGTGCCTTCGCCGTATCAAACTGTAACCAAACGACGGCCTCTTCGTCGGCGCGAAAGTCGGCTGGCGCGCGAGCAATGATTTTATGACCACCCAATTTCAGAAACACAAATGATTCGCTACCCATTAATTCCGTAACATAAACGGTTGCCGGGAGCCAGCCATCGTGTTGGGTTGTCGAAACGTGAACGTTCTCAGGCCGTATACCAAGCGTGACCCCATCGACGCCACCACCATTAAGTTGAAAGTCCTCCAAATTTAAACACACGCCTTCAGATGTGAACTTTCGCTCAGCCCGATCTATTCGCCCCTCAATAAAGTTCATGCTGGGGCTACCCACAAACTCCGCCACGAAGCGATTAGCTGGACGGTCATAGATGGTCAGCGGGGCGTCAAACTGTTGCAGCTTACCGTTTCGCATTACTGCCACACGATGCGCCAACGTCATCGCTTCGGCTTGATCGTGAGTCACATAGATCGTGGTTGTCCCGAGCTGATGCTGCAAGCGTTTGAGTTCTCCACGCATCTGTACGCGCAATCTCGCGTCCAGATTTGAAAGTGGCTCATCCATCAAATATGCGCGCGGACTCCGCACGATAGCTCGCGCCAGCGCCACGCGTTGCCGTTCACCGCCGGAGAGTTCGCGCGGCTTACGACTCAAAAGGTCTTTTATCTCGAGCAGGGCAGCGACCCGTCCGACGCTGCTCGCAATCTCGTTACGCGGGGTCTTCCTGACCCGCAGTGGATAAGCAATGTTCTCCGCCACCGTCATGTGCGGATAGAGCGCGTAGTTTTGAAAGACCATTGCGAGATCGCGACGCTGCGGCGGTATGTGGTTGACACGCTCGTCGTTGACGAAGATGTCCCCGGACGTTACCTGTTCCAGACCCGCGAGCATTCTCAGTGTCGTTGACTTCCCGCAACCAGACGGGCCAAGCAGCACGACAAACTCTCCATCGTTGACAGTCAACGAAAGATTGTCGACGACCGGTGTGCCGCCGAAGGTTTTGGTTACGTTTTTGAATGCAATCGACATGGGGCTAGCTTAGTTAGAGACGCCTCCTTGGAGTGCGCCGCCTTGTCGGCGCTTTGGCCGGTCGCGACTGGTCGCGACCACGATTCGCTTGAGACTCGCTGCGACTGCAAGACGAGATCGCACGCAAAAGCGGCGTCAAGCCGCCGCGGGCCAAAGCGGTGACAAGGCACCGCACTCCAAGGAGTGGCCTTTACCCCTTAACCGCGCCCAGTGAAAGCCCGCGAACAAGGTATCGTTGCACCGCTATCGCAAACGCAAGTATCGGCAGCATCGCTACGACCCCTGCGGCACTCATCACGCCCCATTTGATCTCATATTGCGTGACCCGGCCGGCGATTCCTACCGGCAATGTCATGGCCGCATCCGTTTGCGTGAGCACCAGGGCAAACAGGAATTCGTTCCAGGAAATGATGAGACAGAAGACGGCCGTCGCCGCCAGACCCGGAGCCACCAGCGGCAGCAACACTCGACGCAGCGCTCCCAGACGTGTATCGCCATCAACCATTGCAGCCTCTTCCAACTCGCGTGGAACCTCAATAAAGAATCCGCGCATCATCCAGACCACGAAGGGAAGATTGAAGCCGGTGTATAGAATGATTAGCGAGAGCCGCGTGTTGAGCAGTTGCAGATCGCGCATCATCAGAAACAGCGGCACGGCAGTCACGATGGGCGGAAACATTCGGGTCGAGAGAATCCATAGCGAGAGTTTGCGGTTGAGCCCGCCAGGCATTCTGAGTCGTGCGAGCGCGTAAGCGGCGACTGTGCCGATCACGACAGCGCAGAACGTGGAGCACACTGCGACGATCATGCTGGTCAGGAGATACTGGCCGAACGAGCGGTTGAGGAATGCGTCTGTGTAGTGTTCCAGTGTTGGAGAGAAGGAGAACCAACGCGGCGGCACAGCAAATTGGTCCACCTCGCGCTTCAACGAGATGGTTAACATCCAGTAAACAGGTGATAGGGTCGCGATTAGTCCCAACACCAGTAGTGGGTATTTGAGATGTCTTCTCACCGTTAACGACCGTAAGCCTAAACCGAGGCGTAGCTTCTAGTTCTTTCTTGATTCAACGGAAAGGCAGAGCCTTTCCGCACGGAAAGCGGCAAAACCGCTCCCCCCCGATTCGGCCCGCGTGGGCCATCTAGCCCGACTCCTTTGTTTGCAGTATGCGGATGTAGAAAGCGCTGATGATATTTGTAATCAACAACAATACAAACGACATTGCCGCGGCATAACCGAAATCAGAAAAGCGAAACGCAGTGCGATAGATGTATAGACTGATCGTCTCGGTTGCGAATCCGGGCCCGCCTTCTGTAAGTATGAAAACCTGATCGAATACGCGCAGCAGATCCATCGTCCGAAGCAGAAGCGCCACCAGGATAGCCGGCTTCAGCAAGGGAAGGGTGACATGACGAAACGTTTGCCAGGCGCTTGAGCCGTCAATCAGTGCCGCTTCATAAGGTTCCTGTGGTATTGCCTGCAAACCTGCCAGCAGGATTAAGAACATGAACGGCGTCCATTGCCACACGTCCACGGCGATAATTGAAAACATCGCGAGACGAGGCGACGAAGTCCAGGTGAGCGCAGTTGTATTCATACCGATACTTTTCAGCGTCCCGTTCAGCGCGCCGAAGTTCGGATTAAGCATTAGCCGCCATATAACGCCGACAACCACTGTGGGCAGCATCATTGGCACCAGAAACCCCGCACGAAAAAATGCGCGCCCGCGTATTTGCCGGTTGAGCAGAACGGCGAGTGCCAGCCCCAGGAGAAACTCGAGAGTGAGTGCAACGACTGCGAAGAGCAGTGTGTGCCCCAGGGCGGAGAGGAAGAATTGATCAGAGAAGAGACGTACAAAGTTCTGCGGACTCCAGCGCGCAATCCCACCAGAGGTTGCTTGAAGACTGAGACTGACCGCATGGACGAGGGGGTAAATCGAGAGGGCCAAAAGCACAAAGACAGTTGGCGCCAACAGCAGATAGGCAAGTGCTTTGTCTGATCCGACGCCCGGCTTCCGAAACCCGACACCAATCTTATTTTCCGCGTTCAAGGATTTTCGCAATTTCGGTATTCGCCTGGTTCATAGCATCTTCCGGGGACAGCTCGCCGCTGTTGGCCTTCGAAAGATAGATGCCAAAGACATTCTCGATCTCATTCCACTGCGGCGTGCGCGGCCGGGGGCGCGAGCTTCCCAGCGAACGCAACTGCGCCGGATACGCGGGAAACTTTTTCACCAGTTCGGGATCGATAAATAGAGACTTGCGTGTTGGGGGATTCCCGCGCAATGCGGATTGCTTCATTTGCTCGGCGCTGGTGGCCCACAGCAGAAACTCGAGAGCGGCTTCTTTGTTTCGCGCGTCACGCGGAATTGCGATTAACCAGTTACCGATCTCTGCGCGTCCAGGGTTTTTGGCCGCCGGCAAGGTGGCGAACTCCATCTTGCCAATCACTTTTGATCTTGATGGATCATCGAAGGCGCTAATCCATGCAGGCCAGTTGATCGACATCGCGGCCGTGCCTTGTAAAAGGTGCGCACCCACTTCGTCTGCATTGAAACTCGGGTAACCGGGCGGAGAATACTTGCCGAGTTCGAGCATGAACCTTAATGCGGCAATACCCTCGGGACTGTTTACGGTAGGTCTGCCAGTAGGATCGAACATTTCACCACCGAAAGCCCAGAATATCGGCATGAAATCAGCCACTGCCGCATTTCCCTGGGCGGCGCGCATTACATAGCCGTAGATTTTTCCGCCGCCCGGCGCGCCATTTTGTTCCTGTTCGCTTATCGTTTTGGCAGCGGTGAGGGCCTCATCCCACGTCGCCGGTTCTTTCAAATTGTGTTTCGCGAAAAGGTCTTTGCGGTAAAACAGCAATTGCGAGTTGCCGACATAGGGAAGCGCATACAGTGCTCCAGTCTCGTATGGCTCACGGCCAAGCGCGATCGAAGTCGGCACAAAGTCCTCATCCGGGCCGTTCTGTCCTTTGGTTTGTAGCAGCGGAGAGAGTTCGGTTAGTAGCTGCTGCGAAGCAAATTTTGGAAACCATGGATCGTCGAGCATGATCAGATCGTAAGCGCCCGCGCGCGCTGTGAGATCGATTAGCTCCTTTTCGAAAAGATTCGCGTAAGGAAACTCGGCGATGTTTATGTGCACGCCCGTCTGGGCTTCATAGTCTTTTGCCGCCTGCTTGAGAGCATCGCCTTCGACTCCGGAATTTACGGCCAGGGTAAGTTGCTTTGAGTTTGTGTTTGACTGGCAAGCGACAAGTAAGAGGACTACAAGTGTTGCGATTACGATGCCGGCTTGGATTCGCAAATCAGGTATTAGCTCCGGGGTTAAGTTCAAACGAGCGGCCTATTGAATCTTAGGTTGGCGCGAATGTAAATGTTATTGCAGAACCGACCGCGACAGGCACCTTGTCGGCGCTTTGGCCAGTGGCGGCTTGGCGCCACGCTTTTTATCAACAAATCTCGATACCCTATACAAGCGTGTGGCGTAACACGTTGCGACAAGTCGCAACCGACCAAAGCGCCGACAAGGCGGCGCACTCCAAGGAGCGCTTGGTTCCAACCACACGCTTTGGGTTTACGACTAAAACTTACTCATGACATGGTCCTCGCGTATGGTAAAGTTCGTTTCCCATGCGCCAGGTTGTCACAACTGCAAACGGTGGTGTTGAGGTCTTGCGAGTACAAGAGACTGCTGATCCTCAACCAAAAGCCGGCGAGGTCGTCGTAAAAGTCCACGCCGCTGGATTGAATTTCGCAGACATACTCGCGCGCCAGGGTCTATATCCCGATGGACCAAAGAAGCCTTGTGTAATGGGCTACGAGATATCCGGGGTGATTGAATCGGTTGGTGAGGGAGTCGACAAAGCGGTCCTTGATATGCCGGTCGTGGCCATGACTCGTTTCGGCGGACAGTCGGAAAGAGTAGTCGTAAATGAGAAGCAGCTATTCAACATTCCTGAGAAGCTCAGCTTTGAACAGGCGGCGGCCCTCCCGGTTAATTATCTGACTGCGTATGCGCTCCTGGTGGTAATGGGCGGGCTTCGCCGTGAGGAATCCGTTTTGATTCACAATGCAGGTGGAGGTGTGGGCTTAGCCGCGCTCGACATTGCCAGGCACATCGGAGCAACCACCTACGGGACCGCGAGTCCTTCGAAACACGACTTTTTGCGCGAGCGTGGACTCGATCACCCAATTGACTATCGCAATCAGGATTGGTTGCCGGTCTTGATGCAACTGACCGGAAGTCGGGGCGTTGAGTTGGTAATCGATCCGATTGGAGGCGCACATTGGAAGAAGAGTTACGCAGCTCTGAGGCACACGGGACGGCTGGGCATGTTTGGAGTTTCAGCGGGGTCTGCGAACGGCCTGTCGGGCAAACTGAAAATGGTGAAGGCCGCTTTGCAGATGCCCAGGTTTCACCCTCTGGGACTGCTGAACAAGAACCGCGGTGTGTTTGGATTAAACCTGGGTCATATATGGCATGAACCCGAAAAAGTCACCGAATGGGTCGAAGTAATCCTGCAAGGGACTGAAGAAGGCTGGATTAGACCACACGTCGATAAGGCGTTCTCCTTCGAGGAAGCCGGCGCCGCACACTCATATCTGGAGTCGCGAAAGAACATTGGGAAGGTGGTGTTGGTGCCCTAGAGGTCGCCTATGGGCAGACACTGTAGGGGGCGGCACTCCTTCGCCGCCACTCCGTGTAAGCGCGACGTTTGCGAACCGAACGAGGGGCGGCGGGGAGTGGCCGCGCTCAGGCAATCGGGTTTGAATTTGGCAAGGGACGCGTGGTGGTGATGGGTGAAGCCGCAATGCTTTCAGCGCAAGTGTTGACAGGCCCGGCGGCGCAACTCATGGGCAAGGAAGAGTTTCAGATGGGTATGAATCGCCCGGGCATTGATAACCGGCAATTAGCACTCAACATTATGCACTGGCTTTCAAGACTTCTGGCGAGTCGTTAGCCGAAACCGGGGGCGGCGGGGAGTGCCGCCCCTACAAATCGTTACCAGACCGCCTAGATAATTTCGGTATCCTCCCGGCCCAGGCGCTTGGCGATGAAGAAGGCAATGATCGTTGAGTAGATAAGACCGAAGAGAAGCGAACCGAAAAACAGTCCGGCGTAGGCAAAAACCGCCACCCGCCAAAGTGGGCCAGTTTCAGCTCCTGCTTCACTCAGAAGAAGTTTTGGCCCAGCTATTAGATACTGAAGCACAAAGAAGAGACAGGCTGAGACGGCGTAGGCAAGTGAAATAGCCATGCCCGTTTTCAGTCCCTCTTTGAAATAGAGATTACCGCCTAACTCTTCCTTGCGGGCCTTCATGCCAAGAGCGATGGCGACGATGGTAGTGACGTTAAAAAGGATTGGGGCAATGAGGTTTACTTTCGAAGTGGGACCAACTTCCAAAACAAGCCTGACAATTACGATCCACGCGACCACGACGGCGGTGATGAGCAAACCGTATTTCAATGCGATTTTCATTAGTTGCCCTCGGGGAAGTTCGGTTGTTAGGACCGTGGCAGATTACGCCGCGGCTTTGCCGCCCGATGTGCGGAAGTGGCTGGGCCCTTCCGTAGCGAATTGCCACTAACCTGGGCTTCGCCCCGTACGGTGGCGCACAGCCCCCGAATTCTGAAAGCCTTGGTACGGCGGGGCATAGCCACCGCCGCACATCAAGCGGCAAAGCCGCGACGCAATCCGTCATTACCTGGTCGTCAGCCCTCAGTGACATTCGGACTCCCAGCCTACTTCACATCACTAATCAACACCACATTGTTTGAAACAGTTCCTCGCGACAGTGTCATTTGTTTGCCGTCGGGCGACAGGTCAAACGCGAAGATTAGATCCGATTTAAAATTCGTTACTTGTTTGGGCGGGCCACCGTCAATTGCCTGGCTCCAGATATTTGAGACACCTCCGCGAGTATCTGTGAAGAGCACCGAACGTCCGTCGGCGCTCCAGTCGAGGGTATTGTTCGTCGGTGGTATGTCGATCGTTTTAACAGTTTTTCCGGAGGCGAAATCGATCAGGGCCAGCACGAAAGGACTGAGATCCTGTTCGCGGTAACGGCAAGCAACTAATTTTCCGTCAGGCGAAATCGCGTGCTGACTTGCCAACTTGTCCATTACCTGAACACCATTTCCGCCATCGATTGAAACCTTCCATAGCCCAAGATTATCTGCGCTGTCATAAACGACCCACTGATTATCAGGCGTAACCACAGGACTAACCTCGGCAATCCCATTGGTAAGTTGCTTCAGATTTGAGCCGTCGCTATTCATGCGCCAGATGTGAGGGGAACCAGTTCGCGTTGAAACAAAAACAATATAACGCCCGTCTGGCGAAGCATAAGGAAGGGCATTGAGCCCAGCATTGGAAGTCAGTTGCCGCGGATTCGTGCCATCCGGATTGACCATGAACATGTCTGACTTCCCAGCTCCAAAGATGGTGTAAATGATCCGTCCGTCGGGCATGAAGGCAAGGCCATTTCCCCCCTCATTTGTTCCCGACGTCACCTTCTGCGCAGCTTCGGCTTTGCCGTTAGGAGCTACCCAAACTGTTGAGCTGTTTTGGCTCTGAACTGTGGCAAGCGTAGCACCGTCGGCGCTAATACTGATGCCGTTGTAATTGTTCAAATCGTTGGTGATTCGCGACACCTCACCGGCGGGATGGCCGACGTACCAAAGTTGAGTTGAGCCGCCTTGCTGTTCCTGGGCCGTCACCACCAGCCCTGCACTTTGCGGCGTCCAGGCCACCTGCTGGAGAAACGACCAGCGATGGGGCGTGGCCTCGTTCTCGGTTTTGGAGTTTAGATCTACCAGCATGACGCTATGCCGATCCACTCCATCTTCCGGTCCCGCCGCGGTGACGGCCACCAGATCATTTTCCGGCGACCACGATGGTCCAATACCGGCTCCCGTCGTAAACCTCTTAGGTCTTTGTCGCGACAATATCTTCTGCTCATTCGTGCCGTCGCTGTTCGCCACAAACAAGGAGGTCTCTCCAGATTGAGGAAAATTTCGAACCCAGGCGAATCGTTTACCATCAGGTGAGAAGGTGATTGGCGTATCGACGTCCTGGGCAACTTTTTGCGGCGCACCACCCAGCACAGGGATTTGATAGGCAATTCCCATCGGGTTGTTCTTTTCGTAGACCACGTAGAAAACATAATTACCATCACTTGAGAACGTGAGGCCGATGTATCGCACTTCTGAAGGGGGAACAATTTGAACGTCGCTTGTGGTTGCAACCTGTCTCACCCATAGACTTGGGTGAGTTCCATCATTTACAACGTGGACCACGTATTTACCATCAGGTGAAATTGTGGCCAGGTTCGCTTTGCCTGTATTGGTTAACTGCGATAGGCGGATTTGACGGAAGGTTTGAGCAGTCTGCTGCGGCTTAAGCCTGGACCACAAAAACACCCCGCCGACGATCGCGGCGACTCCAAGCAACCCGGCGATCACGATTCCGACTTTGTGCTTGCTGATTCCCTGGGCGATGTATTCGGCACTGGATACCGTCGGTGCGGGGGCTAATTGGGTAGTCCTCTGGCCGAGGGGAAAGCTACTCATCGTCATTCCGCCGGCGCGCCCACCACTCAAAGTGATGTGTGGATCCCCGTCCGGGGCAATCGAGCGTTCGATTTCAGCGCCGACTTCAAGGCGTTGCTTCAACCGGCGAAGATCCGTGAGCATCTCGCGCGCAGTTTGATAGCGGTCGTCGCGGTCTTTCGTTAGTGCTTTGGTGACGATCCATTCCAGTGCTTCGGGCACGTCGCTCAAATAACGCGCGAGAGGCGCCGGATCTTTTTCGAGTATCGAGACGATAACGTGGCTGGGTGTTGGTCCTTCAAAAGGCACGCGACCGGTAATCATTTCGTAGAGCAATACGCCCAAACTCCAGATGTCGGTGCGCGCATCGACTACATGGCCCTTCGCCTGTTCAGGAGACATGTAGTTTACCGTGCCCATTACAGCGCCGGGACTGGTGTTAACCAGGGCGCGAGTAGGCGCTTCCATGTCTGTAGTTTCGGGGCGTTCAGTTAACTTGGCCAGACCGAAGTCAAGCACCTTCACATAGCCATCGCGCCGCAGCATGATGTTTTCAGGTTTGATATCGCGATGAGCGATGCCGGCGGCTTGCGATGCGGCCAGTGCCGAAGCTATCTGAATCGCGAAGTCGAGCGCTTCACTGAGTTTGAGCCCGACGCCGGCAACGTGAGACTCGTCAGAGGTAGATCTGTTTGAGCCATGAATGTGCTGTCGTAAGGTTTCGCCTTCGACGTATTCCATGGCCATGAATCGTGTCGAGTCAAACTCGCCAATTTCGTAGATCGTTAGAATATTCGGATGATTCAGGGCGGAGGCCGAATACGCTTCCTGCTCGAAGCGGCGCAGGCGATCTTCATCCAGACTCAACTTTGCGGGTAGTAGTTTGAGCGCTACCGGCCGGCGCAATTGCGTGTCCTGGGCCAAATAGACCTCACCCATTCCGCCTGCACCGATCAGCGAACGGACCTCATAACGGCCTACAGTTGTACCGGTAGAAATCGCCATAGCTAAGTTTCCGGGAAACGTTTGGGGAGTCTTACCTATTACGCTCGGGTGGCTATTGTAGTTGCGTTTGTTGTGAACACGCTAGACGGGGTATTTGAATTCAATTTTCTGAACAGGCCTTTACCAGTTTAGGCAAGAATTAACAGACCAATCCGAAATTCGGTCTTTGATATTTCGCGTTCTAAGTGCGGGTTAGTCTGTGATGAGTCTCACGCCCTGGTCCGATCCCGGCCATGAAGTTCATGATAAGAGGTGCCTCCTTGGAGTGCGCCGCCTTGTCGGCGCTTTGGTCCGCTGCGACCTGTCGCAGCCTTCGTGCGTTAGAAACCTGTAAACAAACAAAAGCTCTTCGCGTCGCCAGGGACCAAAGCGGTGACAAGGCACCGCACTCGAAGGAGGCGCCTCTGATCGCAAGATGGACTGACTTGATGTGTATTAGCTTTGGATTACCGCCTGGGCTTGGACGGCGCTCAGCTATTAAAAAGACTGCCGGCTTTGCTCGCCAGATCACCTAGTCCGCCCGTTGCAGATGAACCCTCGCCGCCCCCGCCGAGTACCCCATCGATCTGGCCTGCTATTGGGGCAGGCAGTCTGGTTTTAAGGAAACCCAGCACAGTTGTTACCGCAGTCTTTGCCTGTTCTTCAGAGATGCCTGTTTTGGCGGCCACTTGTTTTACGATTTCATCCATTGAATTTCTCCTTCAGTTTATTTCCATCCTGGTGTTACTTCTCCCTGAACGTCCTGCCAATACGGTGCCCAGGCAAGACTCAAATACTTTACAGCGATGTCGGCTTTCTTTGGTTTCAACGTGACCGTTTCGAGCGCTTCCGTTTGAGCGTCAAAGGATTGTTCAATCGCCGCAGTTTCTTCTTTGAACTGCACATCGAGATCTGCGAGTTGCTGCCCAACTGCTGCTAGAGTTTCCTGGGCGCGACCAACGTCTTCCGACTCCTTGCGCGATCGACCGACGCCTCGAGCCGCAGTGGTTGCCCGACCGATTGTCCCCATCCCCAGCGATTTACGTCCTATGAAGGATGAGAGCAGCGTTGCTCCGAAAGAGATCGCCGTCTGCATTTTCTGACTTTGAGCCTGCTCTGCTTCACGTTCGACTGTCTGCTCCGCGCGACGCCGTTTTTCTTCGAGTGCAGCAAACTTGGGCGCGTATTTTTGCCGAAGTTTTTCGACTGCGGCATCGCGTTTTTCTCGTGCCGCCTGTTGCAGCCTGAGACGGAAGTCGCGTTCCGACTCGTCTGGATTAGAAGCCTGGCCCAGACTCGAGCTCTTCAACAGTTCGACTTTCTGATTGCGATAAAGCCAGGCGGCAAGTTCTTTTTGCCAGGCGCCATAGCTTCTGGCTTTTCCCGCCTTGGCCGGAAGGTCAGAAAATTGTGCATTCTCCGGCGCGGATGGTTCCAGGTCTGCAATCGGAAGGTCGAGGGGTACGCTGCTGTCCCAGTCTACCGACACAACGCCACTGGCGATGGGCGTTAGAAGGCTAATGTCTTTCGTCAAATCAACTCGTTTATCGATGAAGCGGACCTCCGCGGCCCCAATCAACATCGGCTGATAAATCAAAGTTGCGCCACCCACTTCGCTGCGTATAGGAACAAAGCATTGCGTGATATCGGGCGGCAATACGGGCTGCCTGCTGGCCATCTGTTGGTTCGCAGCCACCGGAGCAGGCCTTCCCTCTGAAGGTGTGGCCGTCGAGGCAGAAGCAACTGCAACTCGTGCCGGGACTTGTTCTGCCAAGGTGCTTTCGGCTTGGGACTTAATAGGGGTCATCAAGGTTTTTATCTGGTTCCGAGTTAGCGGTCCTCGCAGATAAGACATGGCCCAACGAGTTTCAAATACCTCAGTGCCATCATCGTGAACATTGTTGAGCAGGAAAATCCTGTTACCGAGTCCCGCAAGTGTCTGTTCCATTTCCTGGCGATCAAACTTCATCCCCGAACCTGCGGCGATGCCTTCGAGGCCTTCGAGCACACGTGCCTTATCGCGCTCCGTTTGCAAACGTCCGATGAACCACGTGCCTGTGTTTGAAAGACCTTTATAGTCCAGGTCAACGGGATTTTGCGTGACCAGGACCACACCAAGGCCGAAGGCGCGCCCCTGCTTGAGCAACGTCAAAAGAGGTATCTTGGAAGGCGGATTTGCGACGGGTGGGAAATAGCCAAAGATCTCATCCATGTAGAGAATCGCGCGCAGGCTGGTTGTTCCTGATTGAGTCCGCATCCAGCCCAGCACCTGATTCAGCAATAGGGAAACGAAGAACATGCGCTCGGCATCGCTCAGGTGGGCGATGGAGAAAATTGAGAGCCGCGGCTTGCCACCTGATGTGTAGAGAATGTTTTGAATATCGAGGGGCTCGCCTTCCATCCAACTGCTGAAACCCGGCGCGGCCAGCAGATTGTTGAGGGCCATCGCCAGCTCGAAACGATCTTTCGATGGAAAGAATGAATCGAGGTCCATCACGCCCACTTTTGTCATCGGAGGCGTTTGAATTTGTTGAATGAGCGTAGCGATATCAAGATCCCTTCCCGAGATCCATGCACTGCCCAGTATGTTGGAAAGTAAGATGTGTTCCCGGCTTTTAATCGGATCGGCGTCGATCCCTAACAATCCGAGCAAACTGGTTACCGTGGTGTTTATGCGCTCGCGCAACAACTCTTCGTCATCGCGTATCAAAGCGTCAGGAGCAGCAAAGGATTTCAAGATGGAAACAGGCAAACCAGCGGTGCTGCCGGGTGTGTAAATTCGGAAGTCAGCTGCGCTTCCAAGTTTGGAGATTCGCGTACCGTCCTGTCCCCAGGAGGAAAGCCCATTTCTCCACATATCAGCCTGTTGGGCTGAATACTCTGCGGGCGACATCCCCTTCTTCTGAGCGTCTTCATCATTGATCCAGGGAGCGAAGTCGGCGGCGCTCAGATTTGGAAAGGTCAGCAGAAGATTGGTCATGTCTCCTTTGGGGTCGATAATGATCGCCGGTATGCCGTCAATCGCAGCTTCTTCCAGGAGCGCCATACACAAACCGGTCTTGCCGCTGCCAGTCATCCCCACACACACGGCATGCGTGACCAGGTCTTTTGAATCGTAAAGGAGCAACCCTTCTTTCGGTTTCTTCTCCTTCAGATCAAAGGGACGTCCAAGGTAGAACGCACCTAGTTTTTCGAAGTCTTCCATTCGTCGGACCTTTCATTTTTGTAATCGACAGACTAAAGCCCGCGATAGCGGGCGATGGCGTAAAGCCTGGGGTGCAGCGAAGCGGAACCCCAGGTTCATGGTCCAAAATGATGCCAGCCCGCGGAGCGGGCGGCAGTCCTTGAGTCCCGTGCTGTCGCCCGCTACCGCGGGCTTTGGTCATTACTCTTCAGGTTCCTGGGGTTCCGCTTCGCTCCACCCCAGGCTTTACGCCATCGCCCGCTACCGCGGGCTGTTTGCCCAGAATGACTCTTGTAAAAGGCCGGTTCACACCTTATACACGGAACCTGCTGTACTTCTCAATATCCCCCAAACCTTCTCAGACTTTGCGTTCGATTATTGATGCGATCGACATTACCAGAGTCTCGGGCCCGATAGGCTTCGGAATGTGCATCTGAAATCCTTCAGAAAGAGCTCGAGCCTTGTCCTCTTTGGTCGCATAGGCGGTGAGTGCGATGGCGGGAAGTTGCTTGGATCGTTTCGAGCGCAGACCCCGGACTTTTTTAATCAGACTGTAGCCGTCTTCGCCCGGCATGCCAATGTCGCTTATAAGCAGATCCGGTTTCCAATCCCGGATTGCCTTGATTGCCTGCGAGACGGACTCACAGCAATTTACGTCGCCTCCACACCCTGTGAGAATTGCTTTAAGAAGGTCACGCGAATCAGCTTCGTCATCGACGACCAGTATGCGAACTCCATCGAGAATCCTCGAGAACTCCGGAAGTTTAACGCCGACTTCGGGCTCGGACGCCTCGCCTGTGCTTGCAGCCGGTTGCGACTCGGATGCCAGCGGCAGTGTAACTATGAAAGTAGCGCCTTTGTCCTGTCCCTGGCTCTCTACCTTGACGCTGCCTCCGTGGATGTCGACCAGATGCTTCACAATTGAAAGTCCCAACCCCAAACCGCCATGAACCCTGGTGGTCGAACCGTCTGCCTGCCGAAAGCGGTCGAAAATAAACGGCAGAAACTCAGGCTTGATGCCAATGCCGGTATCACTCACTGAAACCCGAACGTTTTTCGGCAAGCGTTTAACTTCGACGCTGACATGACCGCCTTCCGGAGTGAACTTGACGGCATTGCTCAAGAGGTTCCAGAAGATTTGCTGCAACCTGTTGGCGTCGCCCGACACCCGACAAGCCTCGAAATCCATCACCGTTTCAAGATTGATTGATTTTGCCTCACACGACGGTCGCACACCTTCAGTCGCAGCTTCCATTACTGAACAGATATCAACCTGGACCGGGTCGATTTGCAGTTTGCCTGTGATGATGCGCGAGACATCAAGCAGATCATCGATCAGTTGCGATTGCGATCGCGCATTGCGCTCAATCGTTTCCAGTGCGCGCGCGAGTTGAGCGTCCTCGAGTTTGCCGGTACGTATCAGATGGCTCCAACCCAGTATGGCTGTGAGCGGCGTTCGCAATTCGTGGGACAGCGTAGCTAGAAATTCATCCTTGGTGCGATTTGCCTGCTCGGCTTCAGCGCGTGCAGCTTGCTCGCGGATCAAAAGTTCGGCGCGTTCGGCTTCAGCCTGTTCACGCTCAGCGATCTCCTGCTGTAACGCAGTGGTATGTAACTGTGCATCGCGGTAGAGCGTGGCATTCTCGTATGCGATGGTCACCTGGGTCGCGAGTGTCGCCGCCAGGCGTTCGTCCGCCTCCGTGAAGTCGGAGGCATTGATTTTGTTGAGCAGATAAACCCAACCGCAAACACGCGAAGCAGAAAAAATGGGTGCGCCGAGAAATGAACGCACTGTATAGGAGAGATCTCCGGTATCCCGCAACAGGTCGTCCATCTCGTTCAGTCTCACGGGACGTTCCTCGTCCACTACGAATTTCAGCGCACGACTAGCAACTGCTGGAACGCCGTTGCTGGAAGGATTGTCGTCGGTGGTGGAGCAACGGAAGAAGTAACGAAGGCTCTCGTCATCTCCATTGAGAAGACCGACCGCCGCCTCCTGAGAATCCACGATCTGCCGGGCAGAGCGGCAAAAGTTTTCCAGCACCTGCCACGGATCGTGTTGAGATGCTAACTCCTGGCCGAGTTCGATGAGCATGCTGAGGCGGTTGAGGTTTGCATTCTCGAGTTGCAGGTTTTTCTCTTTGAGTAGTTCAGTCTGGCGTTGAATCTCCTGTGTTTTCTTAAACAGTTCGACGAAAACTGCGACCTTGGATCGCAGGATCTCCGGCTCTATGGGTTTAACAATGTAGTCAACCGCGCCCAGCGAATAGCCGCGGCTCAAGTGCCGGCCGCCAGTGCTATCGGCAGTCAGGAAAATAATCGGAATGTTGCGCGACTTGTCTCGTCCACGGATAAGCTCAGCGGTATCCAGTCCATCGATCCCGGGCATGTACACGTCCATGAGGATGACGGCAACTTCGTTATTGAGGAGATAACGCAGGGCATCTTCGCCTGACGCTGCGCTGACGAGTCTCCTATCGGGAGCCTGAAGAATCGTCTCCAGCGCCAACAGGTTCGTTGGGCTGTCGTCGACCATCAGGATGTTAATTGGTTCTTCAGTTTCCATACTGCATCGCTACTGTACTGCGCAATGTTGTTCCCAGCACGGTAAGCCTCGAGGCGATTTCCTCAAGAGGTAAAACCCAGTCAGGTTTACCGAGAGCGAGGGCCGCATCGGGCATCGTCCTGTGCGTAGCCGTCAACGGATCTTCAACCACCGTGACCCCACCATGTGCTCGTATGGTCGCCAGACCGTGGGCCCCATCCTGATTGCCTCCGGTAAGTATCACACCAATGGCCCGGTCCTTATATTCGGAAGCGGCCGACTCAAAGAGAACGTCAATAGAGGGACGCGCAAAACTAACTGGCAAGTCCGTCGAGAGCGCGAAGCTCTTGTTTTCTATCAGCAGATGGTAATCGCGAGGCGCCAGATAAACATTTCCCTCAAGGATGGGTTCCTTGTCTTCCGGCTCCTTCACCGGCAGCGCGCTCTTCCCCGCCAGATATTCACACAAGCCGGTCTCCATGTCTTTGCCTCGATGCTGCACGATCACGACCGGCACAATGAAGTTAGAGTCTAACCCGGAGAGCAGCGCTTCCACTGCTTTTAGTCCTCCCCGAGAGGTTCCGACCACGATAATCTCACTCGTCATTGCCTTGCACAAAAAAGCACGTTACTTCGCGAACCTCTTCATTCGACTTTATCTACAAAGCCTTTGTCCATGGACTTACAAAATCTTTCGATAAAGCTTGTCCGTCTCGTTCAGATGCTGATAGAAGTGGGACCGCGGCGTAAACTTCAAACTTTCTTTGTTGCCCAGTCCGAAAACCCCAAACATGCTTAAGCTGTCGTAAAGCAGATTGTGCACCCGCGCCTGCAAATCCTTGTTGAAATAGATCATCACGTTGCGACACAGGATGACCTGAAACTCGTTGAACGACCCGTCGGTAGCGAGATTATGTTCCGAAAAAATGACGTTGTTTCGTAAGTTTGAATTGAAGATGACATTGTCATACTGCGCCGTGTAATAGTCGGAGAATTCGTGGGTGCCGCCGGCTTGATGGTAATTAACTGTGTATTCTCTCATCGAGGAGAGAGGAAAGATGCCATCCCGCGCTTTGCGTAAAACCGCCTGGCTGATATCGGTCGCATAGATGCGGCACTTTTCGTAGAGCTTCTCCTCCTGCAGCAGTATTGCCAGCGAATAAACTTCTTCACCAGTGGAACAACCCGCTATCCAGATTTGCACCGTAGGATAAGTCTTTAAGAGCGGCACCACTTTGCGGCGGAACGTCGAATAAAAACTTGGATCGCGAAACATGGAGGTGGCGTGCACCGAAAGACCCAGGAGGAAGCGCTCGAGGCAATTTGGGTCGTGCAGCACCCTGGCCTGCAATGCCGAAACATTGTTTAGCCGCTCTCCGCGCATGAGCTCAAGGATCCGCCGCTTGATCGACGCGCGCGAATAGTCTCGGAAATCGAAACCATGCGCGCGGTAAAGCCCTTCGAGCAGCAGATCGATCTCGACGTCTTCAAGTTGTATGACTTTGGTTACAGCGGTGCTCATACTTAATCCACCGTCTCTAGCGCGACCTCCTTGGAGTGCGCCGCCTTGTCGGCGCTTTGGCCCGCGGCGGCTTGACGCCGCTTTGCTGCGAGAAACGTGATGGCAATCAGCAGCGGGCCTGAAGCGAACCGTGGTCGCGACCGGTCGCGACCGGCCAAAGCGGTGACAAGGCACCGCACTCCAGGGAGGCGCCCCACTCCAGGAGTGGAGGACTCTCGGGTATCCCGAGCTACCTGTCTCACTCTGCGTCGTCGTGACGATAGAGCCAAACGCGTAGCAACGAGAGCAGCTGATCGATATCCAGCGGCTTAGATATATAGTCTGACGCGCCTACTTCCAAACAGTGATCTCGATCGGCCTTCATCGCCTTTGCCGTCAACGCAATGATTGGAAGGTGTTTAAACTCGTCCATCTGCCGGATAGCCGTTATTGCTTCGTAGCCGTCCATCTCCGGCATCATGATATCCATCAACACGGCTTCGATATCAGGAGTTTCCCTCAACAAGTCGATGCCTTCCTGTCCATTCTCAGCATGGACCACGACCATGTTGTGTGCCTCAAGGGCACTCGTTAGGGCAAAGATGTTTCTCACATCGTCATCGACAACCAGCACCTTCCTTCCTGCCAGCACTGGATCGCTCCGATGAAACTTGGCCAGCATGCGACGCTTGGTTTCCGGCAAATCAGCTTCGACACGATGCAGGAACAATGCAGTCTCAGCCAATAGCCTTTCCGGAGAGCTGGCTTCCTTGACGATGATCGCGTCGGCCACCTTCTTCAAGTGAATCTCTTCTTTGCGGGTCAATTCCTTGCCCGTGTAGATGATGATCGGCAGATCGTATCGACCGAGGTCTGTTTGCAACTTCTCGATCAGTTCAAATCCGCTCATGTCGGGGAGACGCAGGTCAAGCACCATGCAATCGAACCGTTCGTCCCTGAGAACACTTAACGCTTCCTCGCCGGTAGCGACGGCTGTAGTCTTGACGTCGCCGTTGCCGATCAACTCCACGACACTCATCCGCTGCACGTCGTCGTCTTCAACCACCAGCAGCTTCCGGACACGTTTCTCAGTAAAGTCCCTCATGTCGTCAAACGCTTTGCCCAGGTCTTCGTGCGTCGCAGGCTTTTGCACGTGATTGAACGCGCCTTGTTGCAGTGCTCGCTGACGCTGCTCTTCAACCGTAATGATGTGTACGGGAATGTGACTCGTTTGTGGATCGTGCTTCAAACGATCAAGGACAGTCCATCCATCCCGATCCGGCAAGCGTATGTCGAGCGTGATTGCAGTGGGTTTGTACTTCTGAGCCAGGGCAAGGGCCACGGCTCCGTTTGTAGCGACGAGACCTTTAAATCCCTTATCGCGGGCCAGGTCCAGCAAGATTCCCGCGAAAGTGATGTCGTCTTCCACGATTAAGACCGTGCGGTCGCCACTTTCGATTTCATTGCGATCGTCCGAAATGGCCGCCGACTCGGTCGAGAGAAGCATCATCGCTTCGCTGTCAAAGGATTCCACCGGTGTCCAGGCCGCTTCGGATCCTCTTTTCTCCCTGGGCCTTGGCTCGCTGGCCAGTGTAGTGGATGCCCCGGCCGGCACGTAATTGCGAGGAAGATAGAAGGTGAATGTGCTGCCCTCTCCGGGGGTGCTCATTACGCGAATCTCGCCGCCAAGCAAACGTGCGATCTCCCGGCTGATTGATAGGCCCAGTCCAGTGCCGCCGTATTTTCGGCTGGTGGTGCCGTCGGCCTGTTGGAAGGCCTCAAAAATGATCCGCTGTTTCTCCGTAGGAATTCCGATGCCCGTATCGTTAACCGAGAGAGCCACGATTTCGCTTGAGCGGTTTAGCGACTCGAGATGGTAAGTCTCATCCGCCGCCGCAGGCGCGACGCGAAGAGTGACACGCCCTTTTTCGGTAAACTTAAATGCGTTCGAAAGCAGATTCATAAGTATCTGCTGCAAACGTTTGTCATCAGTACGCACTGTCGGATTCATTTCTTCCGCGCGGTCGATAACGAACTCCAGGTTCTTGTCCTGCGCCAACTGGTGGAAGCTGCGCTGTAATTGTCCGGTAACTTCATCGAGGGAAACGTCAGAAACTTCGATTCCCATCATCCCCGACTCAATCTTCGACAAGTCGAGAATGTCGTTGATCAACGAAAGTAGATCTGAACCTGACGAATGAATAGTCTGAGAAAACTGCACCTGTTTCTCGGTCAGGTTTTCGTCGATGTTTTCCGCAAGCTGTCGCGAGAGGATTAACATGCTGTTGAGCGGCGTGCGCAGCTCGTGGGACATGTTAGCGAGGAACTCAGACTTGTACTTCGAAGTAAGCGCCAGTTGCTCGGCCTTTTCTTCCATTTCCCAGCGGGCTTCTTCGACCTCGCGGTTCTTCGCTTCCACTTCGGCTTTCTGCCGCGCGAGCAGTGCCGCTTTTTCCTGCAACTCTTCGTTGGTTTGCTGCAGCTCTTCCTGCTGGCTCTTCAAGAGGTCTTCCGACTCACGCAGCGACTCCGCCTGCTGTTCGAGCTGTTCGTTGGTTTTCTTTAGCTCGTCCTGCTGGCTCTGAAGTTCGGCGGCGAGTGATTGCGACTGTTGCAGTAAATCTTCTGTACGTGTGTTTGCAGCAATCGTGTTCAAAACGATCCCGATGCTCTCAGTCAATTGGTCAAGGAAGGTGAGATGGGTGTCGCTAAAAGTACTGAATGTCGAAAGCTCGATAACGGCCTTTACGTCGCCTTCAAAAAGCACGGGCAGGACGACGATGTTATTCGGCGGCGCTTCGCCGAGACCCGAGGCGACGTAAACATAGTTCTGCGGGACGTTAGTTACCAGAATTCGCTCGCGCTCGAGTGTGCACTGGCCCACCAGTCCTTCCCCGGCGCCGAACTCGTTGGCGAGGTTCTTGCGCTTCTTGTAGGCATAACCACCAAGGAGTTTCATCAACGGTTGGCCGTTTGAGCTTGCGTTTACATAGAAAACACCCTGTTGCGCATCCACGAGCGGCGCCAGTTCGGAGAGGACCATCTGGGCTACCGTCGTCATATCTCTTTGACCCTGGAGCATTCTAGTGAACCTGGCCAGGTTGGTTTTCAACCAGTCCTGCTCCATGTTTTTCTGGGTCGTTTCTTTCAGATTGAGAATCATCTCATTGATATTGTCTTTGAGCTTAGCTACCTCCCCTTGCGCTCCGACCGTAATCGATCGCGTCAAGTCGCCTTTGGTCACAGCCGTGGAAACTTCGGCAATGGCCCGTACCTGTGTGGTCAGGTTCGCAGCCAGTCCGTTCACGTTGTCGGTCAAATCGCGCCAGGTACCAGCGGCGCCGGGAACATTTGCCTGACCTCCTAATTTCCCCTCTACGCCCACCTCTCGGGCGACAGATGTGACCTGATCGGCGAACGTAGCCAGGGTGTCGGTCATGTTGTTGATGGTGTCGGCCAGTTCGGCGATTTCGCCCTTCGCCTCCACCGTCAGTTTGCGCTCGAGGTCGCCGTTGGCTACCGCCGTAACGACGCGAGCAATACCTCGCACCTGGTCTGTCAAATTACTACCCATTGAGTTGACGTTGTCGGTCAGGTCCTTCCAGGTGCCTGCCACTCCGCGTACATCTGCCTGGCCGCCCAGTTTGCCTTCGGTTCCCACTTCACGGGCCACGCGCGTAACCTCAGAAGCGAACGAGTTCAACTGGTCCACCATCGTGTTGATAGTGTTCTTTAGTTCCAGGATTTCGCCCTTAACGTCTACAGTGATCTTTTTGGAGAGGTCGCCGTTGGCCACGGCGGTGGTGACGTCGGCAATGTTACGCACCTGGCCGGTAAGGTTGCTGGCCATCGAGTTCACATTGTCGGTCAGGTCTTTCCACGTGCCGGCCACGCCGCGCACGTCAGCCTGGCCGCCGAGTTTTCCTTCCGTACCTACTTCGCGCGCCACACGCGTAACTTCAGATGCAAACGAGTTCAACTGGTCCACCATCGTGTTGATAGTGATCTTGAGCTCGAGGATTTCACCCTTAACGTCTACAGTAATCTTTTTGGAGAGGTCGCCGTTGGCGACGGCGGTGGTTACGTCGGCAATGTTACGTACCTGGCCTGTCAGGTTCCCGGCCATGAAGTTCACGTTGTCGGTCAGGTCTTTCCAGGTGCCGGCGACGCCCATAACCTGGGCCTGGCCACCCAGTCGTCCTTCCGTTCCTACCTCGCGCGCCACGCGGGTCACTTCCGAAGCAAAGGAGCTGAGCTGGTCCACCATTGTGTTAATAGTGTCTTTTAGTTCCAGAATCTCGCCCTTAACGTCGACCGTAATCTTCTTTGAAAGATCGCCGTTGGCCACCGCCGTGGTGACTTCGGCAATGTTGCGTACCTGACTCGTCAGGTTGCCGGCCATGAAGTTCACGCTGTCGGTAAGGTCCTTCCAGGTGCCGGCCACACCGCGCACATCCGCCTGGCCGCCCAGCTCGCCTTCGGTGCCCACCTCGCGGGCCACGCGCGTCACTTCCGAAGCAAAGCCATTGAGCTGGTCCACCATCGTATTAATCGTGTTCTTCAGCTCGAGGATTTCGCCTCGAACGTCCACCGTAATCTTCTTCGAAAGGTCGCCGTTTGCGACCGCAGTCGTAACTTCGGCGATGTTGCGCACCTGGCCGGTAAGATTTCCGGCCATTAGGTTCACACTGTCAGTCAGATCTTTCCACGTTCCGGCTACGCCCTTCACCTCGGCTTGTCCTCCGAGTTTCCCTTCCGACCCCACTTCGCGCGCCACACGCGTAACTTCGGAGGCGAAGCCGTTAAGCTGGTCGACCATCGTGTTGATCGTATCTTTGAGTTCGAGAATCTCGCCCTTCACATCCACAGTGATCTTCTTTGAGAGGTCGCCGTTGGCCACGGCGGTTGTGACTTCGGCGATGTTGCGCACCTGGCCGGTAAGATTGCCGGCCATGAAATTCACGTTGTCAGTAAGGTCTTTCCAGGTTCCTGCAACGCCGATCACCTGGGCCTGACCGCCAAGCTTTCCTTCCGTACCTACTTCGCGCGCCACGCGCGTAACCTCAGATGCAAACGAGTTCAACTGGTCCACCATCGTGTTGATAGTGTTCTTCAGTTCCAGGATTTCGCCCTTAACGTCTACAGTGATCTTTTTGGAGAGGTCGCCGTTGGCCACGGCGGTGGTGACGTCGGCAATGTTACGCACCTGGCCGGTAAGGTTGCTGGCCATCGAGTTCACATTGTCGGTCAGGTCTTTCCAGGTGCCGGCCACGCCGCGCACGTCAGCCTGGCCGCCGAGTTTTCCTTCCGTACCTACTTCGCGCGCCACACGCGTCACTTCAGATGCAAACGAGTTCAACTGGTCCACCATCGTGTTGATGGTGTTTTTGAGTTCAAGGATTTCACCTTTAACGTCTACCGTAATTTTCTTGGAAAGATCGCCATTGGCCACGGCGGTCGTGACTTCCGCGATGTTTCGCACCTGGCTGGTCAAGTTGCTGGCCATCGAGTTCACGCTGTCGGTCAGGTCTTTCCATGTTCCAGCCACTCCCTTTACCTTGGCCTCGCCACCCAGCTTGCCCTCGGTGCCTACCTCGCGCGCCACGCGCGTTACTTCCGACGCGAAGGAGCTTAACTGGTCGACCATCGAGTTAACGATCTTTACGGTGCGCAGGAACTCGCCCTTCAACGGACGTTCATCAACCTGGAGAGCCATTCGTTCTGAGAGGTCGCCATTAGCGACCGCGCCGATCACGCGGGCCATCTCGCTGGTGGGACGCGCCATGTCGTCAATCAGGAGGTTGGTGGAATCGACGAGTCGCAGCCATGAACCGGCCGCCGCGGGGACCGAGGCGCGGTGCATGATTTTTCCTTCCTTGCCAACCACGCGGCTGACTCGTTCAACTTCCTTCGTGGTTCTGTCGCTTAGTTCGATGATGTCGTTAAAAGTATCGGCAATCTTTCCGGCTTCGCCAGTCCACTCGCCGGGGAGACGAACCGAAAAATCGCCTTTCTTAAAAGCGACGAGGGCTTTGAGTAACAGCTTTGTATTAAGGGAATCTTTTGTCAGGGTTTGAGTTGGCATGTTTACCTTCCGAGTTTGTTTGAATCCGAAGGGAGGTTTGGCTAAGAACAATGAGCGCCAGTGGGGCCTGGCGGGCTCCGGTTTGAGAACACAAGCATCCTCTGAGCACAGTCCGGGGACTGTGAACTTATAGTTTGGGGGAGTTAGGAATCGGGGGAATGCAGAACAATCTATTGTTGCTGCTAGTGGATATTCTATACCGAGCGCCTGCGGATTCGTAAACGCTTTTGAGTCGACTCGCCTTAACTAGAGGTTAACTCAGGCACGGAGCGAGGAGCTTGAATTGTGGATGGTCGCAGCAGCATAATTTTCTCATGACTGAGAAGGAAATGGTTCTGAAAACAATCCACGAATTGCCGGACAATTGCTCGCTTGATGAGATTGCCGACCGCATTGAGTTTCTGGCCGCAGTGCAGAAGGGGCCGGATCAGCTCGATCGCGGCGAGGGCATTCCCCACGAAGAGATCAAGAAACAGTTGGCCTCATGGCTTATAAGTTGATCTGGTCGCCGGTCTCACGCGATGATCTACGCGACATTGTTACCTTCATTGCAGCGACAGCAGACAGCGCGCAGAAACCTTCGGCTACCGACTCGTCTCCGAGAGTGACAATCTGCAGAACTTTCCCGAGCTTGGCAGAATCGTCCCAGAGTATGATCTCCCAACTATACGTGAAATAATTGTTCGATATTACCGAATCGTATATCGAATAGATCACGAGCAGAGACTCGTAGAGATTGCTCGAGTATGGCATGCCGCGAGAGGCACACCCGAACTGGGAGAGCGGTCGTGAGTCAGGTTAGTTGAAGGCAATTCTATTTAATCCATACAGTCTTCACGTTCACGAACTCGCGAATTCCATATTCCCCAAGTTCACGCCCATAACCCGAATTCTTTATCCCACCAAAAGGCAGTCGCGGATCGGACGCGACCATGCCGTTCAGGAAAACGCAGCCGGCCTCGAGTTCCTCGATGAAGCGTTGCTGTTCATCAGGATCGCCGGTCCACGCTGATGCGCCCAGGCCGAAGGTGGTCGCGTTTGCCAGATTAATCGCTTCATCGATGTTATCGACGCGGAAGAGCATCGCTACGGGGCCAAAAACTTCATCGCAATACGCTGGAGCATTCTCGGGAATGTTTGCGAGCACAGTGGGCTCATAAAAGTTCCCCGTGCCTTCGATGCGTTTGCCTCCGGTTAGGAGAACCGCGCCCGCGGCAACCGACGTTCTTACCTGTTCATCGACGTCCTTAAGAATCTGGTCGGTCGCGAGTGGACCGATGTCGGTAGATTCTTTTAACGGATCTCCGACACGCAGTGCTTTCATCCCGTCAACAAATTGGCGTTCAAACTGATCGTAGATACCGGCGGCTACGATAAATCGCTTCGCAGCGATACACGACTGGCCGTTATTGATCGTTCGGGCTTTCACGCCAATCGTCGCGGCCTCTTCGAGATTGGCCGAGGGCATAACAATGAAAGGATCGCTGCCGCCGAGCTCGAGTACGGTTTTCTTGATCTGTTTGCCTGCGATGCTGGCGACGCTGCGGCCGGCGGGTTCGCTGCCGGTTAAGGTAGCCGCGACAATCCGTTTGTCTTCGAGAAGGGATGCGACGGCATCAGAGCCGATAAGAAGTGTTTGAAAAGCGCCTTCAGGAAACCCAGCCCGCCCAAATACTTCTTCAATAGCCAGGGCACACTGCGGCACGTTTGACGAGTGTTTCAGCAGTCCGACGTTGCCGGCCATCAATGCGGGCGCCGCGAAACGGAAGACCTGCCAGAAAGGAAAATTCCACGGCATGACTGCCAGCACAGGACCAAGTGGCTGAAAACGAATGTAGCTACGCGTGGCGTTAGTCTCGACTATTTGATCAGCCAGGTGATGCTCTGCGTTCTCCGCGTAGTACCGGCAAACCCACACGCACTTTTCAACTTCGCCTACAGCGCCGCTGATGGGTTTGCCCATCTCCGTAGTCATGAGCCGGGCGAATCTATCTTTGTCCGCTTCGAGAATGTCAGCCGCGCGAAGCATCCAGGCCTTTCGTTCTGAAAACGAAGTCTTGAGATAGGTTTTGAAGACGTCAGAAGCACGCGCAAGCTTCTCTTCGATCTGTCTGGCGTCGAGTGGTTCGAAGGTTTTGAATGTATCTCCAGTGGCTGGATTGATTGACGCGATCGGCATAGAGCTCCTTGTCTTATCTTATATATAGGTCTGAAGAGTATAGATGAAGGCATCGGGCTGGATGTACTGAACTGAGCTATGCGTAGGAGACAGGACGCTGGCGGCTATGGTGCCCGGCGGCTTGGCCGCATTCCGTGCGGAAAGGCTATGCCTTTCCGGAGCGAGTTTTTGGATTTCGAGGCTGCGCCTCAGCGTTTGTGCCAGGCTATGTGATCAAGATCAATAACAATCGGCTCATCCTCAAGTGGTCTACGCTGCCAGAACCTAACACTTGAGAAGTGATAATCCTCCCCGGCCGTTCAACCAAGCCAGCTTTTACAGGGTTCATGTGAATGTAATTAGCTTTCTCGATTAACCCACTCTCGGTACTTATTGCCTTCACATTTGGATGGTGATCCCACAGCGAGTATTTGTGCTGACGAGCGCCGCTCTCACGCTGTAACTTGCGCAAGGACGCTTCGAAGCCGGACTCCTTCAGGTAATCGATCACGCGACGGCCTCCAATACCATTAACGTATCGAAGCACTTCCGAAGGCTTCTTTTCGGAGCCGATCAAGTCGTGTACATGATCGAGCATTATCACGTAGCCGAAGATTAGTAACTTTGCAGAGTTGCGCGCTTCTTTGAGTGCTTCACACATCACCTCTTTGAGTTTTGTTGATTTGAAAACTGGCAGACGGCCGGTTGCCACCGAGGTGATGTAGTGAACAGGCGAGTCTTTGGAAATGCGAAACATGAGGCGTAGCCTCCAAAACTAGGAAGTAGCTTCCGGAAAGGCAGAGCCTTTCCGCACGGAAGGCGGCAAAGCCGCGAAGCGGGTAGCCCGGTTGCGACGTAAAGGGTGATGAATGAGGGTTAGTAGAGAATTCCTCATTCCTGGTTTATGGTCAATAGCGCGAGGCAACACGCCCGCGACGAATTCTTGAAAGAATTCTTGTATGCTCTCTAATCCATGAAACAAAAAGGAACCCTCGACAAATTTGCGATCGCCGCGGCGTTTCAGGAGATTGCCGCGCTCCTGGAGATGAAGGGCGGAAAGGACCGCTTTAAGGCGCGTGCATATCAAACGGCAGCGCGCGTGATTAGTGGCTTACCGGAAGACCTTGGCGAAGTCGTGCGTTCTGAACGCCTCACCTCTCTACGCGGAATCGGTGATGCCATTGCCTCGCAGATTAAACAACTTCACCTCACAGGAGAGTCGTCCGTGCTCAGCGGTTTAAGAAAAGATTTTCCGCCCGGAATCGTGGAATTGTCAGGAGTCCCCGGGCTCTCCATCAAAAAGATCCAAGCCCTCCATGAAGCGCTCGGGATCACTTCAATAGCGGAATTAAAAGCCGCGGCCGAAGGCGAGAAGATAAGAAACCTCAAGGGCTTCGGCGCTAAGACTGAGCAGCAACTACTCCAGACACTCGCGGACCACCGCAAACGCGCCAAGACTGAACGGCGTTTGCACATTCACCACGCCTTTCGCACTGCAGAGCAAGTCTCGAATTATCTCGAGACCACCGCTGCCACGGCCGAAATCGCTATAGCCGGCTCGTTGCGTCGCTGGAAAGAGACGGTTGGTACCATTCGATTGGTCGGGAAGACAAAAAAGCCAGAATCCCTCGTTCAATCCTTTCTGAGATTTCCTTCAATCGTCACCGTTGAAGAGCAGAGCAAGACGAGTTGCAAAGTAAAGCTCGCAGACGGAGCAAACGTTTCGTTGGTTACGGCGAGTCCGGCCGACTTTCCGCTCGTGTGGTTTACCGAAACTGGCGCGCCAACTCACGTTGCTAAAGTTCAAAAGATAGCTAGCGGCGAGCTGAAGGTTAAAGCAACCCGCAAAGCTCCATTGAGCAAACGAAAACAGTCCTCGGAGATAACCAGTGAAGAAGACATCTACCGGCGCCTGGGGATGCAATATATTCCGCCTGAACTCAGGGAAGACGAAGGCGAAATCGAAGCTGCACTCGCCGGCAAGCTACCGGAAGATCTGGTAACGACGAGCGACATACAGGGTATGGTCCATTGTCATACCACGTATTCCGACGGCAAGCACTCTGTCGAGCAGATGGCCCTGGCCGCGGAATCGATGGGGATGAAGTACCTCACGATCACAGACCATTCGCCGACAGCTTTCTACGCCGGCGGCGTCACGCTCGATCGTCTTAAGCAGCAATGGGAAGAGATCGATGAAGTGCAGGAAAAAGTGAAGGTGAAACTGCTGCGTGGAACCGAGTCGGACATTGTAGCCGATGGGCATCTCGATTATCCGGACAAGATCCTCGAACAGTTTGACGTGATCGTGGCGAGTATCCATTCACGTTACAAGATGGATTCGGAAAAGATGACGAATCGGATTGTCACTGCCATGCGGCAACCGGTGTTTAAGATTTGGGGCCATGCTCTTGGGCGGTTGATACAGCGCCGCCCTCCATTCGATTGCGATATCGAAAAGATTCTCGACGTGATCGCCGAGTCGCAGGCTGCTATTGAAGTTAACGGCGATCCCTTCCGGCTGGATATGGAACCGCGTTGGATTCGCGAGGCACGCAAGCGAAAGATCAAGTTTGTGATCTCAGTGGATGCGCATTCGACTGGCGCGCTTAACAATCTGAAATACGGAGTGGGGATCGCGCGACGGGGATGGGTGAGACGCGCCGAGGTTTTGAATACGCTGAATGTGAAAGGCTTTCAGAAAGCAGTTAAGCCCGCGTAGTAGAGCGTCGAGCGCGATGGCGGCTCCTTGGAGTGCGCCGCCTTGTCGGCGCTTTGGCCAGCGGCGACCTGTCGCAGCCTCGATTAGTAAGATGGGTCTATAAACTTAGGATTAATCTTTTGTGAGATTGCGGCGCCAAGCCGCCGCTGGCCAACGCGCCGACAAGGCGGCGCACTCCAAGGAGTCGCTCTAGCGCGTGGTCCAGGGAAGCCGCGCGCTTGCATCAAATTCTTCGTTAAGTTTTCGGACTCGATCCTCTAAGTTCTTCTTAGCTTCATTTGGTGAAATTGAAGTGGGAACGAACTTTTTACCTCTCGCCCAGAGTTCCCATGTTTCAAGAATCTTGGCGTGCGCTCCGCTTGCCGTATGAATCTGCTCGGCATGGACGAGCAGCCGCCGTTCCAGTTCACGAGCGATTTCACCGGGCTTCTCTTTCTTCGCGACTGCGGTAATGCTCACGACTATCTGGTCCGTTCCGAGTGAACCAGCCTTTCGGACAGTTTTTAGCAACTCCATCGCCGGTGAAGACAGTCCCTTCATTTGCCACGGTTCCTTCGCGCTTCCGATAGCCACGATTGCAGACCACAGTTTACGGTGGACGAATGTGACTTTGCCTGAAACGAGCTTAGTAATCAGCACGTCCTCGTGATCTTCCAGTTGCTCATTCACCTGAAATATTTCCTGTGCCAGAGGGTGGGACCACCACGAGCCAGTAAGCGGACCGCCCGTGATCAGTCCGCATACGCTTGGCAATTTCGGATCGGACTCCAGCAAAAAGCCATACTCCACGATTTTGCCGAGCACGCGCTTGAAGTGTTTCGCAGTGGCCATCGTCACGCCATTGATACTACCCTACAATGAACAATTCCAAATGCGCTCGATCAGAGGCGGAGTAGTTAAACGGCAGGCTGTAAGAGTGAAATGATCCGACGAAACACACTAATCTTCACGATAGGAATTCGTGTTGTTTACTGTGATTAGTGGATCGTCACTCCAGATTAACTTTAAGAACAACATTTAACCCAAAGGTGTTATCAGATGAGCTGTCTTTTCTGCGGGATTGTAGATGGAGAAGTGAGCGCTTCGATAGTGTTCGAGGATGAAATCTCGATGGCCTTTCTCGATCATCGCCCGCTGTTTCATGGACATGTCTTGCTGGTTCCCAAACTACATTTCGAAGCGTTGACCGATTTGCCGTTGGAGTTGGTTGGCCCTTTCTTTCAAAACGCGCAGCTCCTGGCGAGGGCCGTGGAAAGCTCCATGGAAGCCGAAGGCTCATTCGTCGCGATGAACAATCGCGTTAGCCAAAGTGTTCCGCATTTACACGTGCATGTAGTTCCGCGACGCAGAAAAGATGGTTTGAAAGGGTTCTTCTGGCCGCGGACAAAATATGCGGACGGCCAGATGCAGTCCGTTCAAAAATTAATTCAGACGGCAATTGCGTTAATTCAAGCGGGTCCAAACAAAACATAAAGAATTTCGAATTGGTTAACCACGAAGTATTCATTCGAATTCCTTGCAAAACGCAGTGTCAAGGAAAAACTTTGTCACAACAAAAAATAAAACACATAAAAAATTGATCTTAAAAATGCATTCGCGTATAACTCTCCCCGTCGCGAGGGTCACGGCCTTCGAGACCAACAAAGGGATCGGCAACCGATGTGGTGACACACGGACGAGAGGAAAGACAGGCGGACTGTTAATCCTATTGACGCCCTGAGTTGAAGCCGAAAGGCTTTGCTAGAGAGAGTCGCGAGGCTTTCTTGAGCCACTCGGATAAAAACGAATGGCACCCTGAGGAGAGGACCCGCCGAAGGGAGCGAATTGGTTCGGCGCAAGCTGGACTGACGTTGTCGGATCGTAACCGAAGGTGGAGGAAAAGCCACCGGAACAAAAACCTAACGGCACCACGTCCGAAAGGATGTGAGGAATGCGAAAGCAATCCGAGTGCTGACCGAGGATCAGGCTGACCGCCAGCAGATCATCGGGATACAAATCGGCAGCCTAGTGTGTACATGCGAAGCTGCCATCCTATTAAAAGCTTCGGCGATTTTTAGGAAACGGATTGCGCCACTTTCAGCTTGCTGGAGGTGGCGTTTTCCGTTTTACGGTTCGTGATGCAACGAGTTATCATCACGCCAAATCAAATAAACTGAATCCGCGCAATTACTCGGCAGTCTCCCTTTGAGTCTTTTGCGCCCAGCCCCCAAGGAGAAAGAATATGACCGAAGCCAAAATGCAGGAGACGCCGCAATACGCGCCAGGTACGTTTTGCTGGATTGAGTTAGCAACGAGTGATAACGAGGCAGCGAAAAAGTTTTACACCGAACTCTTTGGCTGGACCTTCATGGACAATCCGATGGGTCCGGACATGGTCTACACGATGCTGCGAAAGAATGACCAAGAAGTTGGAGCGCTCTTCAAGATGATGCCTGAGATGAGCGCAATGGGAATTCCTCCTCACTGGATGTCGTATGCGTCAACGGAAAATGCTGATGAGACCACTGACAAAGCAAAGTCACTAGGCGGCACCGTGATGAAGGAACCCTTTGACGTCATGGAGTTTGGACGGATGAGTGTGATTCAGGATCCCACCGGCGCAGTCTTTTCACTTTGGCAGGGGCGGCAACACAAAGGCGCCGGATTGATAAACGCGCCAGGCGCTTTGTGCTGGAACGAATTGATGACGACCGACACCGCCAGGGCTGGCGATTTTTATAGTGGGTTGTTTGGATGGGGCAAAGACGTCCAAAGCTTTGGGCCGATGGAATACACCATGTTCACGAAAGGCGGCGCTCCGACCGCGGGAATGTTTCAAATTTCACCTGAAATGGGAGAGATTCCGCCAAACTGGCTGGTCTATTTTGCAGTTGACGATTGCGATACAGCGACTCAAAAAGCCACGGAGCTGGGCGGCAGCGTGATGAAACCACCCGACGACATTCCGGGAATCGGCCGTTTCTCGATTCTGACTGATCCGCAGGGTGCGGCCTTCGCTGTTATCAAGCTCGAGAATCCGCAGTAGCTGCGCTCCGAACTCCGGACGGCAAGTTGGGTTGTTCGCATAACTTCAACTTGCCGTTTGTGCGTCCTACGTTCCATGAATCGCAAAATCGTTTGGTTGATATTGTGTGGCATCTGGGGTTCGACGTGGCTCTTCATCAAGATCGGCCTCAACGATCTGCCACCTCTATCTTTCGCTGCAATTAGGTTTGTGATTGCCTCAGCAATTCTATGGGCCATAGTTGCCCTTCGACGTTACTCGCTTCCGCGTTCAAAAAAAGATTGGCTGATGCTTGCCGGGACCGGTGTGCTGGCTTTTACGATTAACTACGGTTTGGTGTTTTGGGGGGAGCAATATATTTCGTCCGGTCTGGCGGCCCTCTTGCAGTCAACGATTCCGGCGTTTGGTTTACTGTTTGCCCATTTGCATTTGCCGGCGGAGCGCATGACTCTGCCAAAAGTGTTGGGTGTGGTGTTGGGAGTTGCTGGCGTGGGAGTAATCTTTTCCAACCAGTTAAGCGTGGCGGGACCAAGAGCGCTCGCCGGATCTATTGCACTCGTAGTTAGTGCAGCAGGCGCCGCTTATTCAAACGTTCTGATCAAGTCGCACGGCGGGAAGTTTGAACCAACCATAATCGCCGCTACACAGATGACGTTTGGTCTAGTTCCAATCCTTTTATTGGGTCTGTTGTTTGAAGGCAATCCCTTGAATTTCCGTTGGACGACGAGTGCAATAGTCTCGCTTCTGTATCTGGCGATAGTTGGCAGTGTAATAGCTTTCATCCTTTACTACTGGCTGGTGCAGCACATGGCTGTAACGAAGAGCATGCTGATTGCGCTGGTCACACCGGTGACTGCGGTCATCCTGGGAATGATTGTGCTCGACGAGCAAATGGATTGGCGGACAATCGCTGGAGGCATTCTCATCCTGAGTGGCATTGCCATGGTCGTTATTCGCCGGCGGAAAAAAGAGGAGCCGGAACTCGTTTCGACTGGTTGATTGTGGAATCGATTGCGATAATCCGGATAGTTCTTTGAGCCGAATAATATCTATCCATTGATCAGCACGAAGCTCCACTAAGTATTATTCGTGAGAGTTAGTGTCTTTTCGTGGATCGTCACCAACTGTCCTTGACCAACCATATTAAGCAGGGAATTGAGCTGCGATATAAGCCTCGACCGCGCGCGCTACCAGTTGCGCTTCCGACAGCGGATAAAAGTCCGGCAGCTTCCGCAATTGGTTTAACTGTTCCTGCATCAACCAAAACCCACCAATCTCGGCGCCAAAACAATTTGGCGTGGCCAACTCCAGGGCTGTGCGATGAACGGCGCGCAGATATTTCGCTGCTGCCCGATCGATTTCAACCACGCAATCGTTAAGTGCGAAGCCAATCATACTGACTTCTGGTATTACTCCAGACTCGGTTGGTTCCTTCATGTTTCCGTTACAGCGATTGATCGTATTTTCTGATCAAGCCGCGGACAACTCCCTGGATCTGAATTCGTTCCGGCGTTTTGATGAAGATGGGTTTGAACTGCGGGTTGGCGGGCTCCAGGCGAATGAAGTCGGGCTCGCGATAAAACTTCTTCACGGTGGCATAGTTGCCGTCGATAAGTGCGACCACCATCTGGCCGTTCTCAGCGGTCTCCTGCGACGACACAATGATGATGTCGTTGTCCTGAATATTTTCTTCAATCATTGAGTCGCCGCGTACGCGCAGGGCAAACATGCGGCCACGACCGGTCATGGTCCGGGGGGCAGATACAGTCTCGTGAGAGAGAATTGCCTCGATTGGTTGACCGGCGGCCACCATTCCCAAAAGTGGTATCTCAGTCTCATCGCTCGAGCCTTCTTGTTTGATTAGTTCAATGCCGCGGCTGACGTTAGGAATGCGTTTGATGAATCCCTCGCGCTCGAGAGCCGACAAGATGCTGTGGACACTAGCCGGGGAGGTCATCTGAAACTGCTTCCCAATCTCGGCGATAGTAGGAGGTTGGTTATGTGTCTCCTGGTAACGGGAGATAAAATTATGAACCTGTCTTTGGCGGGCAGTTACCGGCATTCCAAATCCTCCACTTAAAATTCTTGCCTCATCGAGGCCGTCCGTGGTATTTTCGCGATGTTCCGAAAATCAAGCGAATATTAGCGAATATAAGACAACTCGTCAAGGGGATAGATTGGCAAAACCGGGAAAGAACTGATCCACGAAACACACGAAATGACCCTGATACTGATGCAGTTTCCGCAATTACAGAACCCAGCGCGGGATGCTGGAGGCGGCTGGCATTACAAAGGTTTATCGCTTTATGTAGGATCCCGCGCTACCGCGCTGGGTTCTGTAAAACCCGAGCAAGTTTTTTGAGGTCGTCGACGAAGCGGCGGTATTCGAGACGTCGAGTTTCATCATCCGGAGCTCGCAGAATTGAAGAGGGATGGACCGTGGCCATCACGTAAGGAGCAAGCGGGGATTCATAGAACTCCCCTCGTTGTTTTGTGACCCGGAATTTTGGCCCAAGCAATGTCTGAGCTGAGGTGGCGCCAAGGGCTACGATGACTTTCGGTTTTACTACGGCGATCTCGGCCTGGAGCCATGGATGGCAAGCAGAGATTTCCTGGGCGTTGGGTTTCTTGTGGATGCGACGTTTTCCACGAGGCTCCCACTTAAAATGTTTGACAGCATTGGTGACGTACGTTTGGTGGCGATCGATTCCAGCTTCCTCGAGAGCTTTATTAAATAGCGCTCCGGCGGGACCGACGAAAGGTTTACCTGTGAGGTCTTCTTCATTGCCGGGTTGCTCGCCGACGAACATTACGATCGCGCGACGTGTGCCTTCACCAAAAACTGTTTGCGTTCCTCGTTTCCATAGATCGCAAGCTTTGCAGTCGGCGGCGGCCGTGCGTAACGAAGGCAGAGTTAATTTGTCGGGAAAGAATTCTTCGGCTGAGCCTTGAGAAGTTTTTCGTGGCATTCAATGTTTGTAAAGCAAACTGTTAGTTTGCTAATGCGTAGTTACCATGAACTTTGACTTGCACAAAAAGTATAGCAAGCCTGTTCGTGAGTGCTACCTATCGTAGAGTTTTTGCAAAGCGAATTTAAGGTAACTCCAACGGAAGCAAACTAACAGTTTGCTTTACATTTATGAGAGCTGCAATTACCAAAAGCGAAATTGAATCCGAGATCACCTCACGCTTCGGCTCTGCTTTTAAGTTACAGGAAAAAAGAGCAGGGGAGTTTTTATCCAGCGGAGTGGCTCAGATCGACGCTCTTACCGGAGGACTGGCGCGTGGCGCTATCACAGAGATCTATGGACCGGCATCGTCAGGTCGCACCAGCTTCATGCTTTCTGCTATGGCCCACGCGACCAGACATGAAGAAGTTTGCGCTTTGGTAGACACCAACGACGTGTTTGATCCGCAGTCTGCGGCGCAGGCCAGGGTGAAATTTGATCGGTTGTTGTGGATGCGCTGTGCTAACAATCTGGAACACGCATTTAAGGCTACCGACATGTTGTTGCAAGCCGGCGGGTTTGGACTGGTGATGCTGGATCTTGGAGACGTGCCGGCCAGGGCCGCAAAGCGAATCATTTCGTCGTGGTGGTATCGTTTTCGCCGCACGCTGGAATCTACGCCGACCGCCCTGGTGGTAATCGTTGAGGACAGCGCAGTTCGATCATGTGCGGCCGTGGCCCTGGAATTAAAAACAGAAAATTACCTGTGGGCGTCACGTGAAGAAATATCCGGACTGGCAACGTCGGAGTTTCCCTCAGTCAATAAATTTGGTAGCAGGCGGCAGTTGTCGTCAGGAGCTCTGGTCGCCTCAATTTCCACTCCTTCAGTGACTCAGCTTCGACGGCAAGACAACTGGGTCTCATATCCTCATGCAAACCTGTTGCGAGGGTTATCTTTTCAAGTTGAATGCCGGCGGCCGCTTTATTTAAAAAGAGAAGTTTCCTGTAAAGCAAACTGTTAGTTTGCTTTGGTCTTTGCCCCAACGGGGCTACATCTTACAGCCCAGGGTTCCGGGGCTTTGACGGCTACCCTGGGAAACTTGAATCGAGACAAGCTCAACCGCAACGCGGTTGCACCCCACCACGTACTCGAGAATCAACAAGCATCGACGCAACCGTGTTGCGGGTTGGGGAATAACCTTTTGCCTTTCCCAGGGTAGCCGTCAAAGCCCGGCAACCCTGGGCTGTAAGACGTAGCCCCGTTGGGGCAAAAGACCACTGAGTTTCACCGCGTAGCGCCCCTTATATTAGGGCTAGTATTTCTATCCATTCCTACCGGACCATGCGCGCGACGCTGCCTCGCCCAGCCTTGACAGTTTTCGTTAATTTTCGCTAATCTTCACCGGCGAAGTTCTTACAAATCAAACGCATGGAAAAGAGCGATGTTTGCGGGCATTTATGGTCAACGGCTCCCGGCGGATGTGTCTTTGGAGCAGTTTGCCTACGCCTTTTCACCGGTTGTCGAAGAGGCGGCCGCCGACACGGTGGTAATAGATGCCGAAGGGTGCGAACTGATTTTTGGCTCTGCCTATGACCTGGCTAAAGAGATTGCGAAATCTGCTGCACGTAAGAAAGATTTGGGCGGCCTGGATTGCAAGATAAACGTAGCCCTGGCAGCCAATCCCGACACAGCCATTCACGCCGCCACGTTTTGCAAAGGGATTACGTTTACGTCTCCCGGTGAAGAGCTCACTTGCCTCGGTGACCTGCCTCTCAAATCACTTCAATACTCGCTGGTGGGAATTGAAGAATCTCGCGCCAACGAAATTCTCGAGACGTTGCGGCTCTGGGGTGTGCGCACCTTTAAAGAATTCGCTGGGCTGCCTCTGGCCGGAGTTTCCGAACGTCTGGGCCAGGAAGGGTTGAAACTCCAGGACCTTGCCGCCGGGAAAACCAATCGACACCTAAAACTCAAACAGCCGGCGCCGGTATTTAAAAGTTCCGTCGAGCTTGAGTATCCGGTCGCCCAGCTTGAGGCGCTGTCTTTTATTTTTGCCAGACTGCTGAATCAGATCTGCGCGAGTTTGAATGCATACGCGCTCGCCACCAATGCCATTGAGGTTCACTTAAAGCTGGAACGAGGCGCGACGCACGAACTCAAATTAAACCTGCCTTATCCAATGCGCGATCACAAAGTTTTTCTGAAGCTCCTTCTGCTCGACACGGAAACGCATCCACCGCCGTCAGCTGTAGTTGCAGTCAACATATCTTGTGAACCGGTTAAGCCGCGAACGTCGCAAACAGGGTTGTTCATTCCTTTAGCCCCGGAGCCGGAGAAGTTGGAGCTGACCTTGGCGCGACTGGGAAAGCTTTTAGGTGTGGAAAACATTGGCTCGCCGGAATTGTTAGACACGCATCGCCCGGACGCTTTTCGGATGCAGAGATTTGTGTTGAAGGAAGCGAAGCGGAAGAGAAGTAAACAGCAAACAGCAAACAGCAAACAGCAGACAGCAGAGAGCATTCAGGGCCCATCACTTAGTCAGCACGCAGAACTCAGCACTCAGAACTCAGCACTCGGGTTTCGGGTTTTCCGGCCGCCGTTGCGAGCCCTGGTGCAGGCTCAGAGAGGGTATCCGACTGAAGTCAGCGCCTGGGACAAGACCAGAAGTGTGCATGGAAAAGTTGTGGGAGTTGCTGGTCCATGGCGGACAACAGGTGATTGGTGGCGTACCGACGGATGGGCCAGAGACGAATGGGATGTGGCGGTGGAATCCGGCTCACAACTGCAAGTGCTGTATCGCATTTATCGCGAACTGAGCAGCGGGACTTGGTTTGTGCAAGGGACTTATGACTGAGGGACATCCGCAGATTACGCAGATTACACAGATACGGAACCGAGCGCGGTAGGCGCCTGATGCTGGAGGCAACTTCCGTAATAACGGTAGAAAATACAAACTTCGCGAAAAAGATTGCCGGACTGAGGATGGTGGAGACCCAATACAGAAGGTGCCTCTAGGATCCGGCGCTACCGCGCTCGGTTCTGTATCTGTGTAATCTGCGGATAAGCGAAATGAACTACATCGAACTACATGCTCGGTCAGCTTTCAGCTTTCTCGAAGGCGCGTCGGTTCCGGAAGAGTTGATTGCCGCAGCGAAGACGATGGAGATGCCGGCCATGGCGCTGCTCGATCGAGACGGCGTTTATGGTAGTCCGCGCTTCCATTTGGCGGCGGTAAAAAACGACATCAAGGCGCATATCGGGGCTGAAATATCAGTAGTAGTCCAAAGTCCAAGGTCCAAAGTCCAAAGTCCGGGCAGGGGCGCAAATGCGAGTGAACTTTCAGGCTCTAATTTGGAACGTCGAAGAGAAGACGTTGGACTTTGGACTTTGGACTTTGGACAAAAACCAGCCTCATCGAAGGAAATCTTTTCGCTCCCCGTCCTGGTGCGTAACCGCACCGGCTATCAAAATCTCTGCCGGTTGATTACGTTGATGAAATTGCGCGTGCCGAAGCATGCGAAGCCGGGTGAGTGTGCCGTGACGCCGGCAGAATTGGCCCAGCATGCCGACGGGTTGATATGTTTGACCGGATCGGATGATGGACCACTGGCTAAAGCATTTCACCCGAGCGACGCAGATAGCGCAAAGCATGCCCAGAGAGTTGCAGAATCGCTGGTTGAGATATTTGGCCAGGGAAATGTTTATGCCGAGCTACAAAGGCACTTTCGCCGGGACGAAGAGGCACGCAATCAGGCTGTGATTGAAATTGCCGGGCGACTTGGCTTGCCTTTGCTCGCGACTAATGGCGTTTGCCATGCCAGCCGCGTTCAGCGACAGGTGTCGGATGTTTTTACCTGCATTCGAAATCACGTGCGTTTGGAAACTGCCGGAAAATTACTCGCCGGGAATTCTGAGCGATATCTCAAATCAGCAAAGATGATGAACAGACTCTTTGCCGATGTCCCCGAAGCTATTGACCACACGGTCGAGCTTTCATCCCGGCTTGAATTTACTTTGAAGGATCTCGGCTACGAGTTTCCTAAATATCCCGTGGCGCCGGGAGAGACGATGACCTCGTTTCTACGGCAACGCACGGAGGAGGGCGCGCGTCTTCGTTACCCAGGCACGAAATTCGATCATGCGCGTCCACAGATTGAAAGAGAACTAAAGCTGATCGAGAAACTGAAACTCGAAGGTTATTTCCTGATCGTCTGGGACATTGTCGAGTTTTGCCGGCGCCACGGCATCTTAATTCAGGGCCGTGGCTCGGCGGCCAACAGTGCGGTCTGTTACAGCCTGGGAATTACTGCCGTCGATCCAATCGGCATGGAGTTGTTGTTTGAACGTTTCCTTTCCGAAGAGCGAGGCGAATGGCCCGACATTGATCTCGATCTGCCGAGCGGCGACCAGCGCGAACGCGCCATTCAATACGTTTATGAACGTTATGGTCAACTTGGCGCGGCGATGACGGCAAACGTGATCACTTATCGTGGCCGCTCGGCCGCACGCGAAGTAGGAAAAGTCCTGGGATTTGACGACGACACACTCGGCCGTTTGGCAGGACTGGTCCATACGTGGGAATGGAAAGATCCCAAGGACTCAACCGAACGCCAGTTTCGCGACGCCAATCTCGATTTGAGAAATCCTCGAATCAAAAAGTTCTTCCAGCTTTATCAACAGGTGCAGGACCTGCCGCGTCACCTGGGCCAGCATTCGGGCGGCATGGTGATTTGTCAGGGGCAGCTTAATTCTGTGGTCCCGCTGGAGCCGGCGGCGATGCCCGGGCGTGTCGTGGTGCAGTGGGACAAAGAGGATTGTGCCGACCTGGGATTGATTAAGGTTGACCTGTTGGGCCTGGGAATGATGGCCGTGCTCGAAGAATCGATTCAACTGATTCGAGAGTCTTACCAGGAAGAAGTGGATCTGGCCCATCTGCCGCAGGATGACCCTGCGGTTTATGCGGCCCTGCAAAAGGCCGACACGATTGGAATGTTTCAGGTTGAAAGCCGGGCGCAAATGTCATGTTTGCCGCGGCTGCGGCCGGCCAGGTTTTACGACATCGTGGTGCAAGTGGCGATTATTCGTCCAGGCCCGATTGTCGGCAACATGGTCCATCCTTATCTGAGACGTCGGATGGGCCGCGAGCCGGTTGTCTACGCACATCCGTCTTTGGAGCCGGTGCTTCGACGCACGCTGGGTGTGCCCCTCTTTCAGGAGCAGCTCTTGAAGATGGCCATGAACTGCGCAGACTTCTCGGGCGGCGAAGCCGAAGAGCTGCGGCGCGCTTTTGGGTTCAAACGCTCGGAAGCGCGCATGAAAGAAATAGAAATCAAGCTTCGCCGCGGCATGGCCCATAAAGGGATTGCCCAAAAGGCACAGGAAGAGATCGTGCAGGCGATTACATCGTTTGCGTTGTATGGCTTTCCCGAATCACATGCCGCCAGTTTTGCTTTGATTGCTTACGCCAGCGCTTACCTGAAGTGTCATTACCTGGCGGCGTTTACCACGGCAATTTTGAACAACCAGCCAATGGGATTTTATCAACCGTTTACCCTCGTGAAAGATGCGCAGCGTCATGGATTGAAAGTTTTCCCGGTTGATGTGATGCGATCGGATTGGTTGTGCACGATTGAAGAAGAGGACGGTCCAAAGTCCAAAGTCCAAAGTCCAAAGTCAAAAACACAAGAAAATCCAACGACAGATGTCTATCCAATGTCGCAAGCCTCCTCCGAACAGACTTTGGACTTTGGACTTTCGACTTTGGACTCGCACCTCGCCATGCGTCTCGGCTTGCGATACGTGAAGGGTTTAAGCGAGCAGTCAGCCCAGGCAATTGTGCGCGCGCGTGCCGAGTCGCCATTTACCAGCATCGATGATCTACGCCAGCGTGTGCCTGAGCTGCGAAAGGATGAAATGAGGAAGTTGGCGGCGGTGGGAGCGTTGAATTACATCCAGAATAGTCCAAAGTCCAATGTCCAAAGTCCAAAGTCGAAAGAACAATATCCAACGATAGATGTCCCTCCAATCTATCAAGCTTCTTCCGATAGAGAGACTTTGGACTTTGGACTTTGGACTTTGGACAAAGCTTCCGGGACTTTGGACAAGGCTGTTAACCGTCGTGACGCTTTATGGCAAGTTGAAAGGGTAGTGCGCCCTGCGGGAGAGCTTTATGAAGGGTTGCATGAGCAGGACGGCAATTCACCTCTGTCTCCAATGACGCGTCCCGAACGGATGGATGCGGATTTTCGTGGCACAGGGTTAACGATTGGTCGTCATCCGGTTGCTTATCATCGTGGTGAACTCAGTAAGTTGGGCGCCAGCCGGGCGTTGGATATTCAACATTTACCGGATGGGACCAGGATTAAAGTTGGAGGCTGGGTGATCGTGCGGCAGCGACCCGGCACGGCGAAAGGATTTATGTTTCTAACGATGGAAGACGAGACGGGCGTTGCCAACGTCATCATTACGCCGCAGCTGTTCGATAAAAACCGGCTGGTGCTGGTGGACCACCCCTTTCTCTTAATTGAGGGCACCTTGCAGAATCAGGACAATGTGGTGTCGGTAAAAGCAAAACGAATTCAGGCGCTTCAATTCAACGTAACCGCCGCCCCATCACATGACTTTCATTGAGGCGCCAGTATTCCCAACCTCTATCTGTCCAAAGCCGCCCAATAATTTCCGCAATTTTCAAGAAGCAGGAATTGTGCTCAAAGGTTAGATTCTGCATTGATCCCGGGCCGCATTAATTGTAGCGGTGTCCCTCCGTGGGCACCCCGGTTACGACAACAAGGTATCGCCAGCAAGGGGTGCCCACGGCGCGACACCCTAACAACAACCTAACGCGACCCGCACACCAGCCGCTTGCGTTACCACTGAAGGAGAACCCCATGAAAATAAACTATCCGGCCGTGATTGTTGCGGCCATCATCCATTTCATGATTGGCGGTCTTTGGTATGGGCCACTATTTGGCAACTCTTTTCTCAGAATAATCGGGTGGACTCCTGAACAGCAGGAGCAGATAGTTTCGCAAACTCACTGGACCACGTACCTGATGGCTTTCGTCTGTTCGTTTGTCCTCGTTTACATCCTGGCGCACTTCGTTCAATACACTAAAGCTACAAGCGCTCTAAACGGCATGCAAACCGGCTTCTGGCTTTGGCTCGGATTTGTCGCCACGACGCAACTTCCCACCGTGATTTTTGAACAGCGCAAGTTGGGTCTGTATCTGATCAACGTAGGTTATCAGTTGACTGCGTGTTTGCTCTGCGGCGCGCTCCTGGCCGTTTGGAAGCCGCGGGCAGCGGCGCAGCCCGTAGCAGAAACAGCTTGAAGCCGCAGCATGGTTGCATACAGAACCGAGCGCGGTAGCGCCGGATGCTGGAGGCTACTTTGACAATTCGGCCGAGTAGTACCGTTTCTGATTAGAGTTACCTCTAGCATCCGGCGCTACCGCGCTCGGTTCTGTAAAACGCGACGAGAACAACCATGATCGATAATTGACCGTGCACCACGAGTGCATCTACCGACGTCGCCTTCCTGGTGGCCCAAGGCCGTTTCCACTTCATTGCCAAAACAGACAGGAAAATGCCTGTCTACTTAAGCAGAACTTCCTTGCAAGCTTCACGGAATTAAGTAAACTTCGACGTGAAAATGTCGAAGTCGCTCATCGGCGATGGAGTGTTGGCCCCGATGACCGAGGGCCACCGGGTTGAGTCTGCGCCTGGAGGTGAGACAAACGCGGGAGAGATAAGCGATCTGCTGCTTGAGATTTCCAACCAACTGGCCTCCTCGAACCCTCTGGTCCATGAAAGCCCAGTTGACACGCAACCGCCACTGGATAATCAGCCGGTTAGACCACCCCTGATCCGCAAGAACAAATCGCAGGTTAAGGCGCGCGACAAGAGAAAGAATAAGAAGCGTGCGGTTGCTCTTACCGTCAAACAGCGGTTTGGGTTACCGGAAGGATTCGCGCCACGTGGGCAACGCATCGACCGGGGCATTCTTCTGGAGTTGAATATTTACAAGCTTCCGAACGGCGTGGAATTTCTTCCGTGTCACCCGAGCGGAACATTGGGCGCGCAAAGGCACCTCTACGCCTTGTTGTCCGTCGAGCAATATCTGAACCAGAAGAAGGGGTCCGTATATGTCCGAAATGACGGACGGATCTTCGATTACAGTGTTGACAGCGGGGTCGCCACAGGTGACATTTTCGATACGGGCTATACAATCTACGATCTCGAACGCACCGGACGATACGCGCCATCGCTTGATCGGAAGAAGAAAAAGAGTGAGCCGTCGAAACAGCGGCGCGCCGCTAGCGCCGGTTAAGTAACGTAACGCAATCTGTTAGATTGCGGACCGATGACATAAGGCCCCCGACGGTTAAGTAACTAACCATCCGCAAACTGTCAGTTTGCGTTACCACACGAAGCACCGGTATCAGAAAACGAACATGGCAGATAACGACACCACTAACTCGCCACGATTTGATCGTAGACCATGGGGAACGTTTACTGTGCTCGATGAAGGAGACGGCTTTAAAGTTAAAAGGATCGAAGTCTTGCCGGGCAAGCGGTTAAGTTATCAGAAGCATGCGCAGCGCGCTGAACACTGGGTGGTGGTGCACGGAACGGCAAAGGTCACACTCGACGATCGCGACGTCACGGTCGAAGCCGGTCAGGCAATCGATATCGCCGTGGGCGCGGCGCACCGGGTGGAGAATCCTGACGAGGAAACACTCGTTTTCATTGAGGTACAGAGAGGCAATTACCTCGGCGAGGACGACATCGTGCGTCTGCAGGATGACTTCGGAAGAACAACATGATGAACGGTGAGCGATGAACGATGAATGATGCGTGAAGACCTTCATAGTTCATGGCGCATCATTTGTCATCGCCAATGAGATCGATCCACTAATCACACGAAACTTCACGAAAAGAACTTCTATTTCGCGTTATTTCGTGTGCTTCGTGGGTCGGTCTCGTTTTCGCGCTCAACAAGCCGATGGTGAACACGCAGGCCCGTGAGCGTAAAACAAAATTGTCTGAGAGAGCGTAAGAATAATCCCTAATGTCAGACCCCGAAGCACAGTCTGTTAACACCTCACCGTCTGAATCAGCGACGGACGCCGAGGGCGACCAGCAAAGTTTGTGGAGCGCGATTCGCGAGTCACTCCGAGGCACTCACCGCGACTACACCAAAGGGCCAATCGGTCGAGCAATTATCGTGTTAGCTGTTCCCATGGTGCTCGAGATGTGTATGGAGAGCGTCTTCGCCGTGGTCGATATCTTCTGGGTGGCCCACCTGGGCGCCGATGCTGTCGCTACTGTTGGGCTGACCGAATCGATGTTGACCTTGATGTACGCGGTGGCCATCGGATTAGGTATAGGGGCCACGGCCATGGTTGCGCGGCGCATCGGCGAAAAGAACCCTGAGGGCGCCGCGCAGGCGGCAGTCCAGGCGATTGCGCTCGGCCTCATCGTTTCAGTTGTTGTGGCCATCGTCGGCGTCACCTTCGCTGACAAACTTCTTGCCTTGATGGGTGCATCGCCATGGGTACTCGAGCATGGCGCGCCCTTCACCAAGATAATGTTTGCCGGAAACGCGACGATTCTCCTCCTGTTTCTCATCAATGCCATCTTTCGGGGCGCCGGCGATGCAGCCATTGCCATGCGTGTGCTCTGGATGGCCAACGCGATCAATATCGTGCTTGGACCATGCTTCATCTTCGGACTTGGCCCATTCCCCGAAATGGGTGTGGCTGGCGCAGCCGTGGCTACCACCATCGGACGTGGGACGGGCGTACTGTATGCGTTTAGCAAATTGATTCGCTCGGGTGGACGCTTTGACATCAAAAAACATCACTTGAAACTTGAACCGGCGATCATGGCCCGGTTGATAAGGCTTTCGGCGACAGCCACGTTTCAGGTGTTTATCGGGATGGCGAGTTGGATTGGTTTAATTCGAACCATCTCCAGCTTCGGCAGCAATGCAGTGGCGGGTTACACGATCGGCATTCGCGTGATCATCTTCGCGTTGTTGCCGTCCTGGGGTATGGCCAACGCCGCAGCCACGATGGTGGGGCAGGCCTTGGGCGCGGGCAAGCCGGAACGGGCGGAGGCGGCTGTTTGGCGAGCGAGCTTTTACAACATGATCTGTCTTGGGACGGTGGGACTGTTTTTTGTAATCTTTGCGAGGCAGATCATTCACTTCTTCACGGATGATCCGAATGTCGTTCCTTACGGAGTCGACTGTTTGCGAATTGTCGCCTACGGATTTCTTTTCTACGCCTACGGCATGGTGATCACGCAGTCGTTCAACGGCGCAGGCGACACCTGGACGCCCACGATCATCAACCTATTCGTTTTCTGGTTATGGGAACTACCGCTTGCTTATGTGCTGGCGATGGTGTTTGGCATTGGCCCACGTGGCGTGTTCCTGGCAATTATGATTGCATTCTCAACCCTTGCAGTTATCAGTGCCGTCGTCTTTCGCCGCGGGAAATGGAAGACAGGTGTCGTTTGAAGCGTTTGGGAGGGCAGTAGCCCGACCGTTAGGGAGTGCCTTACGCCCTATCTGACGGTCGGGTTACTTAAGCCGTTCATGGCCAGAGTTTTCTCATTGTCCGTGAACGGAAGCCGCCAAATTCTTCCCCCAAACTCTGCAATCCACAGCGCCTGCCCATCCCAGGCCAAGCCGGAAGGACGAGATAGCTGAGGCAGCTTATATTGTGCGGTGATATTGCCGTTAGAGGGATCAATCGCGGACAACAGCCTGTCCTTCACGTGCCAGAGTTGTTGACCGTCCCAGGTAAGACCGTGGGTCATGTCGTTAGCTCTACCTGGCGGAAGAGGGTAGCTCTCTACCACCTTGCCAGTTTCCGGATCGACCTTCAATAAACGTTGAGCGTCTCCCGCAGGAATGTAGTAATTCATCCAATGCCAGGCCATCCAAAGATGCTGTCCATCGAATGCTATGCTTGAGTATGACTGGCTGGCATAGTGGTCTTGTTGTTTCACTTTAAAAAGTCGTTCCACCTGCCAGCTCTGCGGGTCAACTACGCCAAACGTCTCGCCATATGAACCGCCAATCCACAGTTTCCCCGCTGCGAAACAAGCCCCTCCTGGACTTTGAAAGGATCCCGCGACGGCCCTAATGGCAGCGTGCTGCTGCATCTCAGTGCTGGGTTTCCAACTAGCAGTCTCCGGATCAAAAATGGCGAAGCTGCCGCTACCGTGATAGATCGTCGCCCAGAGGTTCTTACCGTCGTAAGCAATGCTGCTCACTCGTTGAGGCAGTTCTTTGGGAAGTTCAGTGACGAGCCGCAAGCCGCTGAGAATTGGTGCAGCCGGGGCAGTTGGGATAACCGGCACTTTACCAGGACGTTGATTTGAAGCGGTGAAGTCCACGCGGTTGGTTGCTGCCAACGTGCTGAGCGAGAGCAGGCACGAAGTGAAAACCAGAATAAGAAAACGATTCATGGCGGACCTCCAGTCTGCGTCAGTGTAGCTGTGTACACGCGCCAGGCAAAGGAAAACTCAGCGAGCTCATACCGCCAAAACAGACTCCTTGTGCCGCAGAATAAAACGGGTCAGCTGTGCTCCGTTATGACGCCCGGTGTTAGACTAAGCGGTTAAACATGAAGCCGATAATAATGAAATTTGGCGGCACGTCTGTCGAAGGCGCGACTGCGTTTCAAACGGCCGCGCGCATCGTCTCGGAGCGAATTGCTCAGCGTCCCGTGGTTGTCGTCTCGGCGATGGGTGGTTTCACTGATGCGTTGCTGAGTAGCGTCAAACAGGCATTGGACGGGTGTGCGGCAGATGGTCTGGCAACCCTGGACAAACATTTCGACCGGCACTTCAGGGTCATCGATTCGCTATTGTCGGAGCAAGCTCCACGGCTTCGTGGGTTGGTCGATCAGAGCCGAAACGATATCAACGCGCTTTTAAATTCGGTCGAGGGCGAACAGGACCTGAGCCGCAGCCGACGTAAATCTATTGAAGACGCAGTAGCTTCCAATGGCGAGCGTTTATCAGCCGCCCTGCTGGCGGCGGTGCTCACGGATAACAACTACCCGGCGCGTGATGTTGATTCGCGCAGATGCTTGATTACAGATGAGAACTACGGCAGCGCCACGCCGTTGATGGACCAGACGATTCTCAATACGTGCCGACAGCTTCGACCGCTTGTCGACTCAGCAACGATTCCGGTCCTCGGCGGTTTTATCGGCTCGACGGTCGATGGTGAAACGACGACGCTCGGACGCGGGGGTTCCGATTACTCGGCAGCAATTTTCGGCGCCGCTCTCGAATGTGAAGAGATTCAAATCTGGACTGACGTGCCGGGCGTCTTAACGGCTGATCCGCGGCTGGTTCCGGAAGCCCGCACAGTTCCGCAGTTATCGTTTGAAGAAGCTGCCGAGCTGGCTTACTTCGGCGCCAAGGTGCTCCACCCGAAGACGCTGCAGCCGGCAATCGAAAGAAATATTCCGGTCCGCATTTGTAACTCTCGGAATCCAGACGGTGGAAGCACGCTCGTGATGGCGACTGCTGAAAAGTCGTCCGAGGGCGTTAAGGCCATCGCGCACAAAACCGGTGTCACCACGGTGCAAATCACCGCCGCCCGAATGCTCGGCGCGTACGGCTTTCTGCGGAAGTTATTCAAAGTCTTTGACGAACACCGAACGGCCGTCGACGTTGTAACCACGTCGGAGGTTAGTGTGTCATTGTCGCTTGACGATACAACCAGCCTGCCCCAGATCGTCGCTGACTTGAATGAGCTGGGTTCTGTAAGTGTTGAAGAGGGAAGGGCGATTCTTTGTGTTGTGGGAGAAGGTTTGCGCAGCACGCCCGGAATTGCAGCGCGAGTTTTCTCGACGATTAGCGACATTAACGTGTCGTTGATTTCGCAGGGAGCGTCGAGAATCAACCTGACCTTTGCTATTGAAGAAGCGCACGTACGCGAGGCGGTAAACCGTCTGCATGATGAGTTCTTCGAGCGAGATAACAGGTGTTCGGAGTACAACCTTCAGGTTGCGTCTTCCTTACCACAAAGCTAGCTTCTTCGCCGAAGCTTTAACGCGGAACTTTAAAGCTTGAGATTAGGGCGACTCCTTGGAGTGCGCCGCCACGCCACCCCACCGCGGCTGCCGCGCCGGGGACCCCGGTTGTCGGCGCTTTGGACCGCTGCGACCAGTCGCAGCATCGTTGGGAAGAAGCTTGTGAAGTAATTAGATCAATCTGGCAAGATCGCGGCGCCAGGCCGCCGCGGGCCAAAGCGGCGACAAGGCGCCGCACTCCAGGGAGAGGCTTCCATTTATAGGATGGAGTTATTCGAACTCACCAGACACCTTATTGACATCCCATCCGTCACGGGCGACGAGAAGGCGGTTGCGCATTTCCTGGCGACGCATCTTGAGAGTTTGGGGTTTAGCTCAGGACTACAGGAAGTCTCCAAAGAGCGGTTCAATGTTATTGCTACCACCGAGGCGTTGCCGCGCGTCGTATTATCGACGCACATGGACACAGTGCCGCCTCATATTGTGTCCAGTGAAAATGAAACCCGGATCTTCGGTCGAGGCTCGTGCGATGCCAAGGGAATTATTGCTGCTCAGATCATTGCGGCCGAGCGTCTACGCGCGGAGGGCGTCAACGAAATTGGACTGCTCTACACGGTTGACGAAGAGCTTGGCAGCTTAGGCGCGCGATTCGCAAACAGCCATGAAATTGCACCAGCCTGTGAGTTTTTAATTAACGGCGAACCGACGGACAACAAGCTCGCAACGGCTTCGAAGGGCTCGCTGAGATTAAGTTTAAAGACGTCGGGACGTGCGGCGCATTCCGCATATCCGGAACAGGGTGAGTCTGCCATTGAGAAGTTGCTGGACGTGCTCGAGAGTATTCGTCATACCAAGTGGTCTAGTGATGAGATGCTTGGGGAAACGACGTGCAACATCGGGTTAATCAGCGGCGGTGCAGGGCCAAACATCATTCCGGCGGAAGCTAGCGCTGTTTTGCAACTCCGACTGGTGACGACGGCCGATGAGGTCAAGGGCCTTCTTGAGCGTACAGTGGCCGGCCGCGCTGAAGTGGAATATCTTTCTGAGAACGATCCGGTTCACCTGTTGACGGTGGATTCGCTCGAACAATGTGTGGTGCGGTTTACGACCGATATCCCGTATCTTTCGAACTGGGGCAAACCGCTTTTAATTGGACCGGGGTCGATTCTAAATGCGCATACAGATCACGAGTACGTCGAAAAACAGGAGTTGGAAGAGGCTGTGAATTTGTATGTTCGACTGGTGCGCACGTTGCTGGAAGCGAAGAGCGGGTGAATGGTGACTGGACGTTACGAGCGGGTGAATAGTGAATGGTAAATGGTGAATGGACGTTACGATGAGACTAGCTGTGCAGCTACACGACCGGTCTGCAACGGGTTAATGATAAACAGAATTAGGACGATGAACTCAACCGAGACACGCAGTGGCCGGCGCCATTCACCATTTACCATTTACCCGAATGGGGTTACACAATGAAGGGCGCCCTCCTTGGTTACGGCGCAATGGGCCAGTTGGTTGCGGCGCAGGCGCAAGCCGCCGGTGATGAGATAGGGGTAAGGTTAACCTCGAAAGACGAGGCGCGCAGCGTCGAGGAATTGTCCAGCCTGTTGCGTGGTCATGACGTAGCAATTGATTTTTCGGTTGGGACGGCCGTGTTAATGCACGTTGAAGCATGTATGCGTGCAGGCGTGCCGCTGGTCCAGGGAACCACGGGTTGGAAAGACCATGAAGACGACGCGCTGCGAATGGTTGCGGAGCATCAGGGTGCGATGGTGTTTGGCGCTAACTTCTCGATTGGAGTAAATGTCTTCTATCGAATTGTGGAGCAAGCTACAAAGCTCTTTGCCGGTCTTGAACAGTATCAGGTGTTTATTGAGGAGCAACATCACGCACGCAAGCTTGACGCGCCCTCAGGTACAGCTCTGAAGCTCAAGAGCTTGATGGCTGAGTATGTGAAGACTCCTATTCCGACCTCCTCGACACGAGCGGGATACATACCGGGGACCCATCGGATTGGTTTCGACTCGACCGCCGACCAGGTAACACTGACTCACATGGCGCGTTCACGCGAGGGGTTTGCAGCGGGAGCGTTACTAGCGGCCCGGTGGATCATCGGCCGTAAGGGTGTCTACGAGTTTTCGGAAGTGATTGATGAAATCGTCGGAAGTGACAAGTCAACAAGTGACAAGTCGGAAGTGACAAGTGACAAGTGACAAGTCACAAGTGACAAATCAGCAGTGATCAGTGGATCAGTATAGGTGATGAGTTATAAGTAATGAGTGAGCTTTGGATAATTGGAGGCAAGTTGATTTCTTGCTTGTCACTTGTCACTTGTCACTCTTTTTGGAGGTTTGCAATGACCATGAATCTTGACTGGATGCGAGGCTGTGCGACTGCGATCGTCACACCGTTTACAGACGATGGTGCAATCGACGAGGCGGCCCTGACGCGGCTGATTGAACACCAAATTAGTGGCAACGTGCGACTGTTGGTGCCCTGTGGGACCACAGGTGAGAGCGCAACGATGACTGAAGAAGAAGATCGGCAGGTCATCAAGCAAACCATTGATTTGGCCAAAGGACGAGCGCGCGTGATCGCCGGCGCGGGAAGTAACTCGACCGCAGCAGCTATTGAAAACTCTAAAGCCGCTCAGTCGCTTGGCGCCGATGCGATCTTGCAAGTGGCGCCCTTCTACAACAAGCCCACGCAGCAGGGCCTCTACGCTCACTTCCGCGCTATCGCGGAGGCTGTGCCTGATCTGCCAATCGTCATCTACAACGTGCCCGGCCGAACGTCCTGCAACATCGCCGCCGAAACTACGCTCAGGCTGGCGCGGGATTGCGAAAACATCGTGGCCGTCAAGGAGGCTTCGGGAGATCTGTCTCAAATCATGGAAATACTGCGCGACCGTCCTGACGGATTTCGCGTACTCTCCGGTGACGACGCAGTCACCTTCGCGTTGATCGCTCTCGGCGCCGACGGCCTCGTTTCCGTCGCTTCAAACGAAGCGCCTGAACTGATGTCTCGCATGGTTGATCTGGCGCTCGATGGAAAGTGGGACGAAGCTCGCGAGTTGCACTATCGCCTGCTGGCGTTGATGGAAGTGAACTTTGTCGAGTCGAGCCCGGGTCCGGTTAAAGCGGCGTTGGCGATGATGAATCTGATGGGGGAGAACTTCCGTTTGCCCCTCGTGCCGATTCAGGAAAAGAGTCGCGCCCGAGTACGCGAGGTGATCTCTGAACTTGGTTTATTGAAAGAAGCATTGCATGCCGCTACGTGAACAGATCGAATCGCTCAGCGCTCGAAAGGGAAGTGACTTTGACCCGAGCGACCGGGAGCTGTTTGAACAGTTTAAGTCGGCATTGAATCGCGGCGAGATTCGTGCTGCTGAACGTTCGCCTGATGGAACCTGGACTGTTAACTCCTGGGTGAAGCAGGGAATCCTGCTGGGCTTTCGCATGGGTTCGCTCACCGACATGTCTGCGCCGCCGCTTCGTTTCTTCGATAAGGATACTTATCCAGTTCGTCCCACTACTGTTGAAGATAATGTTCGGATTGTGCCAGGGGGTTCGAGCATCCGCGATGGGTCCTACGTTGCGCCGGGTGTGGTTTGCATGCCGCCGATGTATGTGAACGCGGGCGCTTACATCGATGAAGGCACGATGATTGACAGCCACGCCCTCGTAGGCTCGTGCGCGCAGATCGGCAAGCGCGTTCATCTTTCGGCGGCCGCGCAAATTGGCGGCGTCCTCGAGCCGGTGGGCGCTGTGCCGGTAATCATCGAAGACGATGTACTGGTGGGCGGTGGCTGTGGAGTTTATGAAGGAACAATCGTGCGGGAACGCGCAGTGCTCGCCGCCGGAACGATCCTGACAGGCTCGACGCCGGTATACGATCTGGCGCGCGAGAAAATCTACCAAAGGGCACCGGACGCGCCGCTGGAAATACCTGCCGGAGCAGTAGTCGTACCCGGTTCGCGAAACGTTCGTGGCGAGACTGGTCGCGCCTGGGGACTGTCGCTATATGCGCCGGTGATTGTGAAGTATCGCGACGAAAAGACTGATGCCGCAGTTCAGTTGGAAGACTACTTAAGGTGAGGAAGCTGCGTCCCCTCCGCCTTACTCCTCGTGTGACGAAACGTCGCGTTTCCGGCTCGGCAAGCAAAATCCCTTGCAGGGTGGGGTTCGCTGGCGATTAGCTGAGAACCTTGACAGTCCTCAAGCCGGCACCTATTTTTGAGCCAGAGGTTCACATGATCTACATTCAACTTTCTGACAAGCTGGATGCCAAAGGCTTTCTTGTATTAGCAAAGAGTGGCTTTCCGGTTGTTTGCCTACCTGAGAATACCTATGGAGTGCGCGAAGAACACCTCAAACTTCTAAAGCGCAAGCGAATTTCTTTTAAGAAGTTGGAAGCGAGCAAGATTCCAATACCAAAACCCGCCCTGGCAATATGAGAGAATACAAGATCTACTTGCCATTAAAATACAACGACGGTAGGGACATTGAGGAACAAAAGCTCAGAGAGATCAAGGCAGCATTGGTCGATGCTTTTGGAGCGATAACGGTAAGTTCCTTGACCTCTCCGTATCAAGGGAGATGGAAATACGGCGGAGTTGAATACATTGATGACATCATCACGATCGGAACGGCCGGAAGATACAGTAGCTTCTTTCGATGAAACAGTTTCAGCCACCATCATTCCTGCGCGGCATTGAACGCAGTCCGATTCGTCAGATCACCGATCGCGCGAAGCGGGGCGATATTAGCTTTGGGCTGGGCGAGCCTGACCTGCCTACTCCTGAAGTGATTCGCAGGGAAGCAGTGCGCGTGATTCAGGACGAGCAAAACGGTTATACGTTGCAGGCAGGCCTGCCAGCACTGCGTGAACGCGTTGCGAGCGATTATCCACATCTGAATCTTTCCAACGATCAGGTGATCATTACTGCAGGTTCGCAGGAAGCGATGTATCTAGCCTTGATGACGCTGGTAGAGACTGGCGATGAAGTGTTAATTCCCAATCCCGGTTTTGTGGCGTATCCAACTATTACCCGCATGGCGGGCGGCCATCCGAGATACTATCAACTGCCGGCAACCACTGATTTCAGTTTTGACCTGGAGGATTTCAAGCGAAACATAACCGCGAAAACAAAAGCGGTCGTGGTGACGAGTCCTTCTAACCCGACGGGTCGCACATTTTCCAGTGAGGAATTGCGTGCGATGGCCCAGGCGATCGAAGAAAGCGGCTCCGGTGCCTTTATCATTAGCGATGAAATCTATCGCGACCTCTATTACACAGCGCAGCGACCCAGTTCAATTTCGGAGTTTTATCCGCGCACGATCGTTATAAGTGGCCTTTCCAAGTCGATGAGTATGACCGGCTGGCGATTGGGGTGGATTCTCGGTGACGAAGCCTTGATTCGTGCTGCCCATTTGCTCCATGGCTATGTTACAACCTGCGCTTCAACGATCACGCAGAAGGCGGCGCTAGTGGCATGGAGTGACGAAGCGACTGAAGCGCGACGCGAGATTCGTAGGACGTTTCATGAGCGCCGCGACCACCTGCTGGAGTTGTTGCGTGGGATCGGATTGCGCTGCGTTACGCCCGACGGCGCGTTCTATACGATGGTGGATATCGGTCATTATGGATCGTCAATGGAAGTTGCGGAAGTCTTTCTGGAAGGCGGCGTCGTCACAGTACCCGGCAATGCTTTCGGCAGCGAAGGTGAAGGGTATTTGCGGGTTTCGTTCTGTGCGGACTTGCCGGTGCTTACAGAAGGCGTCAAGCGACTAGAACCTGGGCTACGAACATTACAGAACCGAGCGCGGTAGCGCCGGATGCTGGAGGGATCGTGGCCATCCCTCAAGGAAATCACCTCAATGCTGAGCTGCCTCCAGGATCCGGCGCTAGCTCGGTTCTGTACTGGGCCAGATCATCTTATGATTCAGAAACTTCGTGTAGGAATACTTGGCGCTACGGGAATGGTGGGCCAACGCTTCATTCAACTGCTGGAGGACCATCCGCAGTTTGAAATCACCGCACTGGCCGCTTCCGATCGATCGCAGGGGAAGACGTTTGAAGAGGCGTGTACATGGCGGCTGGCGGGGCAGATGCCTGAGTTTGTGAAGTCAATGCCGATTGCGGCCCCGCAACCACCGCTTGATTGCGATTTGGTTTTCTCGAGTTTGCCCGGGGATATCGCGCGTGAAAGTGAAGGAGCTTTCGCCGCCGCGGGGTTTCCAGTCATCAGCAACTCTTCAGCCTATCGCATGGATGCGGATGTGCCGTTACTGATTCCCGAGGTAAACCATCAACACCTTGCCTTGCTCGAGCAGCAGCAACGGAAGGGTTTCATCGTAACTAATCCAAACTGCTCCACGATCATGCTCGCCCTGGCCCTCGCGCCGCTTCATGCAAAGTTTCGCGTGACCAGCGTCGTCGCGACCACACTGCAGGCCCTATCCGGCGCCGGTTATCCTGGCGTGCCTTCCCTCGCCATTAGTGACAACGTTCTGCCGTTCATAGATGGTGAAGAGGAAAAGATTGAGAAGGAAACGCTGAAGATTCTTGGGCCCATACTTGAAGGACGATTCACGGACGCGCCGATGCAGGTTAGTGCGCAGTGTCATCGTGTGAATGTCTCTGACGGACACATGGCCGCAGTGCGTGTGAAGCTGGATTCGTTGACGACTATCGAAGAAGTGAGTGAAGCATTCGCTTCCTTCACCTCGCTGCCGCAGGAGCTAAAACTGCACTCGGCCCCTGAGAAGCCAATCGTGGTGCTACCGGAACCGGACCGTCCTCAGCCGCGTCTCGATCGTGACGCCGGAAACGGTATGAGCGTTACCATTGGCCGCCTGCGAGAAGACAACGTGCTCGACTACCGCTTTGTTGCCCTCAGTCACAATACGATTAGAGGCGCTGCCGGCGCCGCGATACTCAATGCAGAGTTGCTGATTGCCGGCGGTCATCTGAGAAAATAAGACTCAGAAGCGCTTTGCTCAAAAGGAGACGAAGCCGAATGAATCGGAACCGGATGCGAACCGGGGCCGCCAAGCGGGCAGCCCGCTTGGGGTGGTGGTAGCGACCGGGTCGATGCTCATCTACGAAGGCGATAGTTGGCAGTGAGACCTTGGCTTCTTCTTACCAATGGTGACCCGGTCGCTATCGCTCCCGGTTCTGATACAGCTTCGCGAACCCCTTGACTCGACTTTTTGTGCAAAGCTACGCAGAAGGGAGAGTCTGTGGGAGTCACGGACAAGAACCACCCCGATGTGATCAACGTTGGCCCTCTCGTCCTTGGCTCGTCTCGGCTACGCGGCGAGCATCACCAGAGTCAACCCTCCCTGCGGTGAGTTGTCCACACCGGTTTGAGTAATATGAAAAATGTACGCTAATCCGGCAGGCCCTTTCAGTTTCGCAAAAAATTGAAAAGTGATGAGCTGCCCTGCCAGGTGCAGTTGAGCTTCGGTGCTGGTGGGGGTGGTAATCGGGGGTATTGTAGGCTGTGGAATTAAACCGGCTATCGGCACGCCGGAAAAATCGAAGCCGAACGCAGGGGGCGGATGCGTGGCAAATGGTTGTAAACCAGGGGCTGAATTCAATCGTTTCAACACTGTCTGGCTAACAAAGTTCGAAGGGGTTCCATCAAAAACTGCTTTGATTTTTATTTTGAGGAAGTTTGCCCGAGCAAGTGGATTCACCGTTGAAATGCTAAATGAACATGGTCGCTGAGTAGACGCTGGGCAAGAGACTACGCATAGATTGTGTTGCACCACATGTTGGTCGCCGGGGACAAAGAACTGCGTAGCACTAGACGTCAGATTGTCGGGATAAGCTCGAGCTATCAAACATTTTTGTCCGGCGCTTTCGGGATCAGCACGAGGTAGACCTGCCCGCGGTTGCCAATCAACTAGTTGGGTTGCGCTACCGCCCTCTGCGGGAACAGGCGATCCTATGAACCCGACTCTACGGCTGCTGTTTGCGTTACTGGGAATCATCGCAAGCGACGGGTTTGCCACCCACGTTTCCACGGTAATGCTTTCGGCGCCAGGGAAAATGCAGTTGCTGGCAACCGGCTTACGGCGCAGTTTCACTCTGATCCTATTGATCTGTCCACCGTCTGCCTGATTGAGACCTGACGTTGGTCCAACAAGTGTAAGGTCCGGGCTAAGCCACCAGATGCCGTTACCATCGTGCACACCTCCATCACCAGGAGCTGCTTCAATGAAGATGCACGTATCGGACGCGAAACCAGGATCAGATGCCATGGGAGATCCTTTCGGTACTGGGTTGAAGTCGCGAGGGTTCGCGGAGTATACACGAAAGGTGATTTTATTCGAGCAACTTTTTGGCCCGTAAGATAATCCACGAAACACACGAAACACTCTGCAGTTGTTTCGTGCCGCTTCGTTGTTTCGCTTGTTTCAGCGGCTTGCCGAAAGGAACTAAGACAGTGGCTTCAGTAGCGCTAATCTGCACTGCTAACAGGTGTCGTAGCGTGATGGCCCACGCGATCTTTGTCGACGAGGCGAAGAAGAGATCGCTCGATGTAGAGGTGTATTCAGCCGGAGTCATCGATTTTTCAGATACGCCGCCATTGATCGAGACTACCAGCATGTGTTTGCAATACAACACGCCTGCGCCTGATAAGGCGCCAACCTGGGTTCGCGAGCTTCCTTTAGAATCAATCACGCGATTCCTGGTGATGGAAGAGGACCATGCAGATGCTCTCGTGTACGTTCACGGCGTATCACCAGAGCGCGTCAGCCTGCTCGGCGAGTTTGACCCAAAGCAACGAGGCGCGGAACTGGGTGATCCGTTTGCCCAGGGCGAGGCTGCGTATGAACGATCGTACCTGCGGATTCGGGATTGTATTGTTGGGTATCTGGAGACGACCGGCGAGCTTGGAGCGAATGAAGGTTCGGGGCAGTAGCCCGATCGTGAAGGAGGGCACGCGTTACGTGCTGCCACGAAACGCCCTCCCTAACGGTCGGGCTACTGCCCCGAATGGAAAACGCCCTCCCTAACGGTCGGGCTGCTGCCCTGAATGGAAACGGCCAGGTGGGACCGGCAGGAATGCCTGTCCTACCTTAGAAGACAGCCGTTGTCAGAAGATAAACTTCGCGCGCAGTTGAACTGTGCGGCCACTGAAATTGCCCGCACTGTAATTATTGAAGAGCGGACTGGTTACATCCGGGAAGGCGAATGATACGGCGCCGATCCCGAATTGATTCGTACCGTTAAAGTCGTTCTGGTTCACAAAGAACGGTGAACCAAAGTCACCGATGGTGCGAATCCTTTGGTTGAAGAGATTGCCGACTTCCGCTGCAAACTGGACGTTATACCTGTCTTCGCCAAAGCGAATATTCTTCACGAAGGTCATATCGGTACGGTTCCAGCTGTTCGTGCGCAGCGTGTTGCGGCCGGCGTTGGCACGCGCGCCCGGGCCGGCCTGAATGTACTCCGCCGAGCCATTCATCGCCACATATCCCACCGTCGATGGATCGCCAAGCACGTCGGCTCCGCCGCCATCAACGATTCGCTGGCCCAAGGCGTTTACGGCATAGACGCCGCTGCCCGTGCCGCGTACACCGCTGAGATTAACGATGGTCCGATCTCCAGCGGCATCGCCGTTGCGATTGCTATCAAGGACTGACTGCGGCGTCATCAGCTGACCTGACTGAGTTTGGAAGACGCCGTTGATCTGCCATCCGCCCAACACTCCCTTCAGCCAGCCATTGTTACTGCCTTTGAAGAAGGGAAGGTCGTAGTTAAACGAAGCGGCAAGACGATGCGGCACATCGACCGCGGACAGCGATCGTTCCTGACTTAGATCGAAGCCATCCTGCGCGCGACGCGGGTTGACCGTGCTCGAGAAGAGCTCGTTAGTCGCGTTGTCAATCGCCTTGCTGAAGGTGTAGGCCGCCGTCAGCGCGAGGCCATCAGTGAACCTGCGGGTAAGGCTAACCGAGCCACCGTCGTAAACAGAGTTTCCCTCCGGCTCAAACGAGGTGACTGCGCCAACGAAACCGTGTGGCTCGAGACGCTTCGGGAAAAGCGCATCGAGACCAAGGCTTCCCAGCGTGGGCCGCCCTGCCAATTGCGCGGCTGACGGAGCAGCAAGAAAAGTCGGCATGACCAGCCTGCTGTAGTCAACGAGTCCGCCGTTGAGCCGAACCTGGACAGGCAAATGACGGCCGGCAGTATGGAGGTAGCGCAGCTCGAGAACAGTGCTGCGTCCAATCTCACGCTGCCACGAAAGTGTGCCTGACATAATGTAGGGCTCAACCGCATTGTTGATATATGAGCCGGTCGCGGCGCGCGCGTCTGCTACGGTGTTTGGTGGAATAGGCGTCGGCGATACGCCGCCGTTTTGCAGGAATGGCGGTGTGTAACCAAACGCCGCCGCGCCGATCTCCTGCTGAAACTGCGGCGGCAGATTCAACAGATAGAGATTCTGGTACGTCTCGTAGTAATTAATCCCGAAAGCAGCGCGAAACGAACTCTGCCCACGCGAGCCGGAAATGATCCGTCCGAGACGGCTGGTAAACTCAGGCGAGTAAGCCAGTCCGATTCGCGGTGAGAAATTGTTCTTGTCTGTCTTGGGAACATTAAACTCGATTACGCCCGGAACGTTTGCGATTGAGTTTAGGCCCTGAAGCGCTGCATCGCGCGGGAGGCCAAGATACTCATAACGCAGTCCGAGATTAAGCGTCAGATTCGGCGTGACCTTCCAGTCATCCTGCGCAAACGCATAGTACTTCCGTTGGTTTCCAGTGAATGCTGATGAACCAACGCCGCGCAGGTCGACGTTTGTTGGAATCACGTCGCGAATCAATTCGTCAAGAGTGGCGTAATTGTAATCACCACGCCCGCGAGGCAAAAAGAAACTGGTGAAGATCAGAAACCTCACCTCTGCGCCAAACTTGAAGTTGTGGGAGCCACGCGTGTAACTGAGAGCGTCGTAGATCTGGTACGAGTGGTTTAACCCACCCTGAGGCAGGTTTCCATTTGGACCGAGACCCAAATTCAATGGCGCCACGGTAACGTTTGGAAACGTATTAAAGGCCGGGTCGTTGAGCGGGTAGTCGCGGAGGAAACGCTTATACGACAGCCGCACCTCGTTTACCACACTGGAGTTGACCGTGTGGATCCACCCGGCGGAAAACAACTTTGCCAGGACGTTCTGTTGATTGTTGAACTTCGGATTGCCGTTGCCAGGTTGCTCGGTGCCGATGTTGTCGGAGCTGAACCGGTAGCGAAACTGGTTTCGGGAATCCATCAGATGGTCGATATTGATCTGATATTGCTTCTCGAGAAAACCGCCCGGCGTGACAAGAGAAACAACACCGAAGGGAATTCCCGGTCTGCCCAAAACCGTCTGCGTTTCCGTGGCTGCATCGGGAAGCACCAGGTTGTTTCGCAGCATGTCGATTACAAAAGCGCTGGCGCCGGGGATCGCGGCTATTTGTGTCAGACCGGCGCTGGTCGGAGCGGTGTATGAGACTCCGGTGGACTGTTGATTGATCTGGTCGCGTTGATACGCGCCGAAGAAGAACAGTTTGTTCTTGAATATCGGACCGCCAAGTGTTCCGCCATAACGCGGATTCGTAAAAGGCACCTTCTGATCGATGACGCCGGTTTGGAGATTAAACTCCTCGCTGGTGGAGGCGGCGTTGAGGTGACGGTTTTGCAGATATCCAAAAACGGAACCATGGAACTTGTTGGTGCCGCTCTTGGTGACCGTGTTGAACTGGCCAGCTGCGCCCGTTCCATACTCGGCATTGTAGTTGTTCGTCAGGATCGACACTTCAGAAATGGCGTCCTGAATAATATTGACCTCTTTACCGGTAAGATCCGGCGAGTTGTTGTCAACGCCGTCTACGTTAAAGGCGTTCGCGTGCGGGCGAGTGCCGCCGACCGAACCGCCGTCGCCAGCCACACCGACGCCCTGGGCTACGACATTCGGCGAAAGCAAAGCAAGGGATCGAACGTCGTTGAATATCGGCAAGTCTTCAACCTGACGCGTCTCAAAATTCCTGCCGAGCTGCGACGTGTCTGTTTGGACGAGGGCTTCGCCGGATGATGTGACATCCACTACACTGCTGACTCCGGCAGGAGTCAGGACCACATTTACGTTGCTCTCCTGATTGAGCAGAACTTTTACTTTTTCGGTTGCCGCCTGGAAGCCCTGCGCTTCAACAGTGATCGTATAGTCGCCGCCCAGAGTGTTAGGGAAGGTGAACCCTCCCGACCCGGAAGTTTGCGTTGTCAGAGTTTGGCCGGTGGCTTCGTTCTTCAGCGTCACCGTTGCGTTGAGAATCGCCGCGCCGTTTTGATCGAGCGCGTGTCCAATCACCGACCCTCCAGTCGCCTGTCCGAAAGCGACTGCTGAAAACGCCAACAGTGCGGCCATAACAAAAATCAATTTTCTTAGTCTACTCATTGAATACCTCCCATCCTTTGTCGAAAAGGCTTAGCCGTGGTTCCGAGAATTCGGAGAAACGGCGATGCCGTTCAAGCCTGGGGTACGCTTGGAAGCGCAACGACTGTGCCTTTCGACCTGCGTGGTCCACAGGCCGATTCGTCACGCGCATGGGCCAAGTCGGCAAGAGTCCTCAAATTGCAGTTGCTAAATTTGGAGATAAATGAAGGAACAATTGGAGAAGATGGAAAAGAGTGATTGATAGGGGGGCAATGGGATTGAAGATGAACCGAATTTTCGTAACAGCAATGCGCATTCGCCCGAGCCAGTTTCTTTCGTTTAGAAGGCGAGCAGGTTTCTTTCGTTTAGAAGGCGGACTTGTCCGCCGACGGGGTTGTGGTATTGGGGCAGTAGCCCGACCGTTAGGGAGGGCGGAAGGACGCCGAGACTAAGAAGCGCCCTCCCTAACGGTCGGGCTACTGCCCCGAAGATGGCGGTCAAAAAAAGGGCGCTGCTTTTTACAGCAGCGCCCGTAAGTCGCAGTTAGCGTGAACGAATTAGAATTCAATTCGTCCGGCGAACTGCACAACGCGGGGGGCGAAGGACGTGGTTATTCTTCCGAAGTTTGCCGCGTTGATGCTCTGTAGTTGCTGCGCGCCGGTAACACCGAAGTTAGCCCGGTTAAGCACATTGAACACTTCGGCGCGAATCTGGAAGCGCACTCGTTCTGTAATCGGAATGTTCTTCAGGACCGATGCGTCAATGTTGAAGTACATTGGTCCATTCACGAAGAAGCGCTCCAGTTGGCCCAGCTCACCAGGAGGCACATTGAAGAAGACCTGGCCGGGAAAAGTTGGACTTCCGAATCCGTCGGAACCGCGTCCGCTTCCCAGTGCGTTACAGTTGCCGGCGGCGAGATTGGCCTGATTGATGTTTATGACCTGCGGATTGATCAGGAAGATCCCGCATGGTGTTCGAAAAACGCCAACCAGATCTCTGATTTGATCTTCAGTCAACGAAGAGTTGGCTGTATTGCGAGCTGAACGTGCATTGGACCCAAACGTGCCGCGCGGATCGAAAAACCCAATCGGCGCACCCGTCTGGATGCTCATGATCGTGTTGACCTGAAAACCACCCACCAGTCGATTTAGCCAGGTGCCGGCATTAGAAAAGAACTGCCTGCCCTTACCGAACGGCAACTCGTAAATGGCATTCATGTTGAAGACGTGCTGGGTGTCCGTTTGGCTACGGCTGTATTCGACGTCGTCGCGCGACGGATGAATTTGAAACTCGAAGCGACGCTGATCTGTGCCCGGCGCATTAGAGAGCGACTTCCCGAAAGTGTAGTTAGCCTGGAAGTAGAGCCCGTCTGAAAAGCGACGCCTGAGTTCCATCTGTAATGCGTTGTAGTTGTAACGCGCACTATTGGAGAGAAGCAGCCCCAATCCGATGTTTGGATTTGCCTGGAAGGGAACTGTCCCGGTCAGGAGGTTGGCGGTATAGGTCACAGCCAATTGTCCTGGTACGCCGGTGGTGATCAATCCCGCGATCGTTGCATTAGGAGCAACCGTCGCGCTGCCGATTCCACCAGGAGTGCCGGAAAGCGTTCCGAGTCGTGGAAAGACTTGCAACGCCTGGCAAGCTGCGTTCTGCGCCGTAGTGCAGTTGAATAGTCCGGTGAGAGCAAAGTTTGCACGCGCCCGCTGATAGTCTGCCAGGAAACCATTGTCGATGATGTCCGGGGCATTGACGTCAGTGTAACGCGTCATGTTGCTGCTGAATGCTCCCACGTAACGGACTTCAAATGCCGTCTGGAAACCGATCTCCCGTTGAATACTAAAGTTGTATTCGTGGTTCGAAGGAAGTTGCAGATCGGGATCGGTCATAGCAACGGACGTCAGCGCGTTGTTGCGTATGTTGTTTTGAACGAATGTGCGCGGAATCAGAATAGACGGTGTTGGGATGGCCGTAACCTGATCGGCGCGCAGGTTCAGGTTGGGAATGTTGGCATTCTCGCGTTTACCGGAGTTCTGGTCGCCTTCTCCCGAAGTGGCCTTCAGGAACTCATCATTAACGTAGCTAAGCCGGTAACCGCCGCGAATAACTGTGCGGCCGTCACCTGGAAGAAGCGCGTTCAGGAACCTGTTCTTAAACTGCGGTTGGTACGCGACGCTGAACGACGGCGCAAAATTGTTCTTGTCTGTCTTGAATAGCCTCCCACCGCCAAGATTCGTGCCGGCAGTTTGCAATCCGCCGTTCGGATCAAGCAGCGCCTGGGTTGCTGTCATTCCCTGCGGAATGATCACTTCGGCGAGAACCCCATTACGCTCGCGGACTGCGGGCCATATCTCATAGCGCAGTCCATAATTGAGGGTCAGTCGCGGAGCGACTCTCCACTGATCCTGAAAATAGAAATTGAAGTTCTTGTAGGCATAGTCTTGCCGGAAGCCTTCGCCAGGGACGAGGCCACTGTCGGCATCGAGCACATTAAAGGTCTGTGCCTGGTTGTTGACGATTCCTCCCAGCAGTGCAAACAACGCATTTGCGTTGGCGCGGTCAGTCGTGCCGATACCGCCTGGAAATAACGCTGCATTGTTGAACTGGGCAGGAGTGATCTGTGGCGTTTGAGTCCCGACGCCAACCGTGGAGGTAAGTAGCACCAGGCCGCGATTAAGACGCAAGGCGCTATTAATCTGGGCCTGCACACCGAAGCGGAAGTCGTGATTTCCCCACAGGTAGTCTGCGTTATCCTGGATGGTATAAACCTTCGTATCGCGTCCCTGGAAGAGGAACGTTGACTCAGGATTTGTTACCAGCGGGAGAGTAAAGAAATTTGGCGGCTCTGCCTGCAACTGCGGAAAGCCGGGGAAGATGTGACCGTAACCAAACCGCACCTCGTTGGTGAAGCTGGGTGTGAGAGTTGAGCGCCAGGCGGCCACGTAAGAGTCGCCGGGAACACTTTGGCCAGCCGCCGGGATCTCATCGAACCCGTTAAAGTCGGCGAAGTCAGGAATGAAACCGGTCAGTCTTTGCCGTTTGATGACCGCGTTGATTGTATTGTTCGAATTGAGATCGAAATCGACGCGGCCCGTGAAATTGTTGTAATCCGTATCGGCCCTTTGGGCAAAACGGTAGCCGGTCGTGTTGCGTTGGTCACCCGCCTCAATTGAGTTCCCCGCCGGAATATTGGTGAGGAAGCGGCTTTGGATCAGAGTGTTGACACCAGTGGGAACCGGCGGCGCTCCTGGTGTTGAAACGTTGGCGATAGGCAACGCGAAGAGGTTGATCTCTCGCCTGACTCCGCCGTTGTCAATATAAGTAAAGAGCCCCTGGCGCGCCGTCGGTGTCAGCACCGTCCGTAGCGTCGATTGCGATACGCGATCACGCTGACCTTCGTAGTTGAAGAAGAAAAATAATTTGTTCTTCCAGATGGGCCCGGCGATTTTGCCGCCGAACTGATTAAAGTTGCGGAAGGTGCGCGGGGTCTTTTCGGCTCCGGCCTGTTTTAGACCGGCAAGGACGAGGGGGTCATTGGCTGCGTAGTTTCCCCCGGCATTGTTGAAAAAGGAGTTGGCGCCGAATTTCGAGTTGCGATTGTATTCAAAGAGTGCGCCATGAAACTCGTTTGACCCGCGCGGCGTTGCGAGTTGTACTTGTGACGCGCCGAAACCCTGATCGCCGCTGGCGTTTTGGGTGGTCAGAGTAAACTCAGCCACGTCGTCGGTCGAAACGGAAATCTGCGTGAAGCTGGAAGCACTGGCGCGAATGAAGTTGTCTTGAATATTGAGACCGTCCAGCGTGATGTTGGTTGCCGATGGACGTTGACCGTTGATGGAAGTTCCCTGCGCGCCGTTAGCCGAAGTGCCTGCTTGCAGAGTAATTAAACCCAGTGGATTGCGCCCGTTGAGCGGCAACTCTTGAATCTGACGCGGACTGACGGTGCTGCTCAACTCGGCGTTGGCAGCATTAATCACATCTGCGCCGGCAATGACCGTAACTTTCTCTTCAATGTTACCAATTTCAAGTGTCGGGTTGAGTGAATAGTCCCGCCCGACGTCGATTTTCACATCACTAGCTGAAAAAGTTTTGTGGCCCGCCACTGTGATCGTAACTGTGTAAACGCCAGGCTCGAGTTGCGGCACGGTAAACGAGCCGTCATCACTCGCAGTTACCGTTCGCTCCTTGCCGGTATTGTTGTCTGTAACGACGACGGTCGCTCCCGGAATAATTCCGCTGGCATCACTTATTGTGCCCAGCAGTCGTCCGGTGTTTGATTGTGCAAGCACGGGGGAGAGCGCAGCCAGTACACAAAAAGAAAGCATCAGAAAGAACTTGATTGTTTTTCCCATAGGTGGCTCCTGTTGAATTTCTGACTTAGGTCTGTTCGTCGAGTCGCGCGGCAGCTATCCGAAATTACGTATCTTCATTTGGCACGCGAGCACCGAGTGGGAAGTGAAAGGTGCAATGGATGTGCCGATAGGGATTAGAAATTTCCAGTCCGCTTCGTCACAGGTTGAGGCCGACTCGCACTAGTTCAACGGATCCAACTTCTGAATTCTGAAGTTATGAAAACGAAATCTTCATGAAACTGAATGGGCGACGGATTGGATGACTGATGCGGAGGTAGTGAGGCAATCAGAATTTCGTAGAGGCAGTAGGAGAGAGTTTTCTTTTGGAATGTTGTGGAGCAATTGCCGGGACATAAAAAGCAAAAGCAGATTTTCCATATATCATTTTCCATTTTCCATTTGTCATCGCTTCGCTGGCGGGAGGAGCGCAGTTTAGAGTTAAAGCTTCAGCTTGCGTCAGTGGCAAGTTGCAACTTAACGGTTGAGCTCTAAACTTCTGGCCTCAAGTGAGCCATTCCGGCGATGACAAATGAGAAATGGAAAATGATATATGGAAAATCTGCTTTACCCGTATGGCAGATGTCCCTGCTGATCACAGACACACAGGAATGTCCTTTGTTATGCAAACGACGATTCAGTTATGGACATCGGAGCAATCTCTCGACTCTCAGTTGTCCATGAGCCTGACGTTCCGGCAAATGATTCGGGCCTAATGTTGTAGAGCTTGATCTTTGAGTTGAGAGTCGTGCCCTTCAGGTTCAATAGTTTTGCAGCACGTGCCTGATGCCCGCCGGTTAATACCAGGGCCCGGGTAATCAGGTCGATCTCGAAGTGGGTTACCTCGTTATAGAAGTCCAGACCGCTGTCCAAGTCGAGGACTTTGACTTCGCCAATGGACTGCACCTCACGCACCAGCTCGAGGGTAAGCTTCTTCAAAGCTGTGATTCGGCGCCGGGAGGTCTTTAACTCCTGCGGTTGGTTCTCGTCTCCGGAAGTTACCAATTCCAGTTCACCACTTTCCCAGGCCGCGGTCCGCGACTGGTCAGTCTCACTTGCGTAATAAGATGCAGTACCCTTCATGACATTTCTCCTTATGATTAGTTACCCTAATTCGAGCGGCTCAGATTCGTGATCTGATCCCCACAAACCTCTTCAATCTTTTGCGAGTTGCTGCGGCTAATCCACTCACCCCGGCCGTCGTCAGGTAGCAGCCATTTACCGTCATCACCCTTGATCAGGTGGGCCAGCTCGTGGAGCAGTATCAGAACGCGAATCTCTTTCGTGTTTGGTGCATACCCGGCGAGCCGAGGGACTGACGCGTCTGAGAACGAAAACTTCTTGCGATAGAACGGGCCATTCGTGTTAATCGAAACTTTTTCAAACAAACGAAACTTCGTTTGTGTAGGGGCGTTTACGCCGAGCGTGATCTCGCCTGACATGCGCATCCCGATCGCCGGATCCAGAAAAGCCTTACGCACCTGACCCATGAAAGTTTTGAAGACCGTGACCGCTGCCGGGGCGCCTCCAAAAAATTCGCTGCAGGTGTTGTCATCGCTCAAAATTCCCAAGGCATCGTAATAGGCGTCACTAAGGACCTTGTCTTTCTCAATCAGAGGAGAAGGCGCAGGAGGCAGCGGCAGCGGCTCCACTGTTTTAGTCACCGCTGCACTGCGACTCACGCTGGCCACAGGTTCCAGGCATGTCAGATCTCGATCCATCTCAGGCGGAGAAGCGGCGTTCACATCCAATAAGCCAAACGACAGCACCGCCGTGCAGATCAAAAGTTTGCGTAGCCTCATGGAACACCTCCTAGCCGATCTCAATTCATGTTGCGGTCCGGGTACTTGGGGGCTCGCTGGGGATCGAGCACTTGGACACGAGTTTCGAAAGAGTTTTTGGAAAATGCCCCGCTTAACAGCAGCACTTTTCAACCCGGATTGTTATTGGGGTTATACGCGGGAATCTGGAGCGGGCGATGAATTTTGTGACGGAAGGGCGGGCGCTTGTGACTAGTGGGCTTCAACCGGTGACTACGTATGTTGCAGCAGTAGCACGCCCATCAGGAAGGCGTTGCTTCACTGGCTACCTACGCCTCCACGCGGTCGGGCTACAGGCGCCGGGAATCCGCGACTAGTCGCTGCGAACTCACGGAAGTTTTCCCAAAGCTTCCTGCAGGTTGTCTCGATGGTTGCGCGAGAGAGTGAGTTGAGTACCGTCGAGGAGGATGATGCGGTATTCGCCATGAAACCACGGCTGAAGTTCCTGGATTCGATCTAACCGCACAATCGAGGAGCGATGGATGCGGACAAACTTTTTCGGATCCAGCCTTGATTCGAGGCTGCTGATTGTCTCCCGAAGCAAATGGGCCTTTTTGCCGCTGTGCACAGAAACGTAGTTACCTTCGGCCTCGATCCAATCGATCTCGTCAGTATCCAGAAAGTAAATGCGGCCGCCGCCTTTGATGACGAGGCGCTCCAGATACTTGTTCCCTGCCTTGAGCTCTTCCAGTAAGGCGAGGATGCGCTGATCGGTGCCACCATTCCGCTCGCGCATGATTTGCGCCTTCGCTCGTTGCCATGCCGTGGTGAAACGTTCCTTATCAAACGGCTTCAGTAGGTAATCGAGGGCGTTGACCTCAAAAGCGCGCACGGCATACTGGTCGTAGGCGGTAACGAAGATCACGTTGGGAATTTGCTTTCCGAGGGCGGCGAGAACGTCGAACCCACCAAGGTCGGGCATCTGAACGTCCAAAAAGACGAGATCGGGTGAGTGCTCGCGAATGGCCGCCAGGGCTTCACGCCCGTTTACAGACTCCCCGACGATTTCCGTGTCCTGGTCGTCCTTAAGCATCTCACGCAGCATAGTGCGCGCGAGAGGCTCATCATCAACCAGCAACACGCGAACGCGGACGGGAGAGTCAGCCATATATCCTTTAATCAATAGTGATCGACCCGAGAAACGGGTCGATCACTCGCAAGGGCATTGCGCGGAATAGTTATTCGACTGCGAAGTTGAGCAAAAGAAGAGGCTATTCGAGCTTCCCGTTCGCGGAACCATCGTGGTGAAACGGTATTTCCATCGTCACTACGAAACCGCCGTTCGGATTATTCCGAAGATCAAACAGATGGCGCGAACCGTAAAGCCTTTCCAGTCGCTGCCCAGTGTTCGCCAGTCCCAAACCTCTGTTGAACAGATTCTCGGATATCCGATGTTCAGAAAGGCCGGGGCCGTTGTCTCGCACCTGAATACGAACGAGGCCATTTAGATGTTTCGCCTCAATTTCGATGAGTCCTGGCGTGGAACGGGAAGCGATTCCGTGGCGAATGGCGTTTTCAACGATGGGTTGGAGGATGAGGTTAGGTACCTTTGCATTGAGGGTGTCTTCCGCCACATCAATATTGGTGAGCAAGCGATCCTGAAAACGAATGCGCTCGATCGCCAGGTAAGTGGTCAGGAATTCCATCTCCTGTTGGAGGGTGACCTCCTCTGAGCCTGAGTTTTCCAGTGTGAGACGGAGAAAATCACCCAGGCGGCTAATCATTCGGCGGGCGGCTTCAGTATCTTGAGTTAATAGGGCTGAGATTGAGTGGAGAGTGTTGAAGAGAAAGTGAGGGTGGAGCTGCATCTTGAGCGCTTCAAGTTGGGCTTTTGAAAGCTGAGCTTCGAGTTGAAGCGTGCGGACCTGGCCTTCGTGATAGCGACGGTAGTAATTGAAGGCGTAACTTGTCAGCGCTATCAACATGTAGATGCCGATGCCCTCGCTGAAATTTGCGAGGACGAATCGCCCCATGCGCTCGAAGGAAAAAGGCCTGCCCTGGGGCAAGTTAAAATAAAGCCACACCATGACATGTCCGATCGCGGTGATGATGCCGCTGAGAACGATGCTGATGAGGATGTGGCGGAGGCTGTTGCGAATCCAGCTATGGCGTTCGAGGGGAAGTTTGGTAGCCGCCCAGAGCACCAGGGGAGTAGCCAGTGCCCAGAGATAAGCCCAGACCATCTGCAGATAGAGGGAATCGACCAGCAGTGCCGGCCGCTCGGAGCGATAAGAAGTGAAATACATCTGGAGGGTGAAGACGATGCCGATGAACGTCCAAATTCCCCAGATTATTGCCAGCCGTCTCCAGCGTCCCCGCGCACCCGAGAATGCGAAAGGTCTATTCTCAAACTTGTCGAGAGTCTCTTCAGTCATAGGGGCCTGGTGGCATGTTACAAGGAATGGCCCGCTTAAACGCCATTACAGGACCCCGACGCATCGGGGTAGCGCCGGATGCCGGGGTCAACGCCGGGCATTATGCCGTATTGCTTAGAGTTATTACCAAGGTAGATTGTCGCATCCGGCGCTACCGCGCTCAGTGTGAAACTGCTGTTGCGACTTTGAACCGTCGAGGATTCGCGGTCTTCCAAGTGAATAGAAAGGCCATCACACAAGCGTGCGCGGCCCTGGAGCTTGCTCCAGCCAAGAGATGTTCTGGTAGTTCGTAAAACTGAGATGAAGAAGAAGACCTTGTTCGTCAAGTACCGCTCACAGACTTCCGCGACCCCGTTTGTAAGATGAAATAGGAGTCGGCGAAAGGCACTAATACCTATATGGTCGACCCGGAGACTACTTCTTTGTGACCAACGGGCCTCACGACATGACTAATCGGCCCCGGTACTTCTGCAGCGCGAGTTACGCGGGATGTGCTTGTGGTGAATTAATGGTTGCTCATTAGACAGTAGGGGCGTCACTCCGTGGCCGCCCCCGCTGCGAGGAGAAACGGGGTGTCCACGGAGTGACACCCCTACAGTTCACACCCGCAGGTCTTTCTAGCCACGTGGCGTTTTTACTTAGGCAGGTAACCTAACTCTGTCAGTATCCGCTTCGTCAGATCGATCCGCTCTTCACGAATCGCTGCATAGTTTGCGCCGTCCATGTTAAGCGCAAAAAAGTAAACATTGCCGTCCCGCTCCAGATAGCCAACGAACCACGCCAGGGTTCCCCCCTTGGCTAACGGCGCTGCGCCGGTCTTGCCGCTGAATTTGTAGGTCGTGGTCTGTTCCAGAAGCAGTATGTCCTTCACAATCGCGGTCGAGCGGCTTGAGACTGATAGCTGGCCGGAATAAAACCTTCTTAAGAAATCCACTTGCTCGTCGGCGGATATTTGCAAGCTGCTGTTGCGCCAGAACCGGTCGATTCCGCCGGACGTATCTTCGTTACCGTACCGAAACTGCGTGACAAATTTCTCCATCCGGTGCGCGCCGACCTGCTGGGCCACCTCGATGTAATACCAGAGAGCGGAATACTTCATCGCCGAGCGAAGCGTGTGATCCTGCCACCAGTGAATGTACGGAGCGGTGGCCGGGCGGCCTTCATTCGGGTAGCGCTGGCGGTCCCAGGCAATGACGAAGTCAGCATCTCGGACCACGCCCGTTTCCAGACCAATCAACGAATTCGGAATCTTGAAGGTAGATGCGGGAGTGAATCTCCGGCGACAACGAGACTCGTTGTGTCGAACGTACCGGTTGTTTTTCAAATCGTAGAGAACAAAAGCTCCCTTCGTTTTTCCGAATACGCGACTTAAGTTCTGTGCGGCAACTTCCGTAACCCCTATGCTCACCAGAAGTAACACCAGACACGCAAGCCTTAGTAGCTTCATTTTTCACGACCTCATATCAGCCCCTCGAACGTTCCCGTTTAGATAGGGCACTTGTGCCCGGGCAGGCGCGGACAACTCAGCCTTCTAAACGAGCGGAAAATATCCATGATGTCTCAGTATCTACCTTTGTCGGCTGCGCCTTTCGGCTTAACACGTTGCAGCAGCCAATCGACTGTGGTTTCAACCACCCCCGGGGCCCGCTTCCGCCACAGCCAGTAGTACTTTTCCGTGCGATCAGTTCCAATGCGCCGTAACTGATTGGGGATTGTTAATCCGTGGTCCGCGCCTGGGAAAGTTACAATCTTGAAATCGCGGTTGCCGGCTTCGGTTAGATACCGTTCAAGCTTTTTGGCATTCTGTTCTGGCGGCACTACATAATCGCTTCCACCAAAAAGAGCCAGATAGGGAACAGTAATCTTTTTGAGATCCGGACCCGGGTCATACTGGTTCAGCCGCACCCAGACGATGTCTTCATAAGTTTCTGCTTCCGGCAAGTCCACGAAGCGAGCCCATCGCGTTGGTTTCGCTTTTGCGACTGAAGCGGTTAATGCCTCCCAGCTTTTTCCTGTGTAAGCAAAAGTCTGGACCAGACCCATGTGTTCCGCGGCGGCCGCATATTCTGCCAGACTGAAATCAATTCCTGACTGCCGCATCGAATATTCAGCTACGTGTATCTGTTGATCTCTAACGCTATCAGCGGGGCCCACGCTGGTGATGATGAAAGCCAACGGATGTTTTGTGCGGGCCGCGACAATAGCCGCCACCCAGCCACCGGCGCTGGTTCCATGCAGCCCTATCTGCCTCGTGTCAATCTCGGGCCGCGTCGCAAGCAGTTTCAAACCCGCCAAAGCGTCTTCTGCAAAATCGTTCATCCCCGACTTATCATGATCGCCGGTCGAGGCGCCAACTCCCCGCTTGTCATAAATCAAACTGGCGATACCGCGCTGGGCCAATATTCGGGCGAATCCGCGGAAGCCGTTTCGGGCAGACTTTCCACGCCCATGAATCCACACTACGGCGGGATGAGGTCCGGCAGTAGCGGGCGTGACGAGGGTGGCAGCGAGCGTCACCTCTCCATTCCGAAATTGGACGTCCTCTGTTCTGATCGGAATCTCGAGCGGCTTGAAAGCACGCTTCAAGTGAATCTGAATGGGCGGCGTTGCGTCGCCAACGGTGCCGATCATTTCACCCATCGGAGAATCGATAGAGAGGGTTGCTTTGCCGAAGACCGTCTCGAATTGTAGTTTTCCTTCCTGCAACGTGGCGGGGATTGGCGGCGGCTCGTTCGTAACCATGTCCGGCGATTCCAACTGGGCTTTGAGTGCTCCTGCATCTCTGAAGAAGTCAATTCTCACTACCTGGACCGCCCCGTCGCGCACTAAGGCTCCCTGCCAGTGTCCTTCAATAGAATCTTGTGCGCCCGCGGTAGAGACTGTGATAAAACAAATCAAAAGGACTGCGTAGAGTTGTATCGTCGTCTTCATACAAAACCTTTCCAGACTTTTGTAGCGTTCTACCTTTTAAGTGGAAAAATCTATTATAGTAAACTTGCTTCTAACATATGAGAGATAGCAAGGCAAGAATTAACTCGGCGATGGTGGAGGCAGCGCACGCGCGTAATGTAGGCTCGCGAGTCAAGAAGCTGCGGACAGGGCAGGGCCTAACGCTTGAGGCCCTTGCTGATCTTTCCGGAGTGAGCCGGGCAATGATTTCGAAGTTGGAGCGTGGTGAGAAGAACCCCACGCTCGTCGTGGCTGCAAAGGTGGCTCAGGCACTGCGGGTCGGATTGACCGACCTAATGGGCGTTGCCGAATCGCGGCGCGCGGTAATTTTAATCCCCAGGAGCGAGCGGATGGTTTTCCGTGATGCTGAGACGGGGTTTGAACGGCAGTTGCTCTCGCCCGCTTTCGAGAGTCGGAGTGTAGAGTTCGTTCGGCATGTTATCCCGAAGGGGGAGACCTCAGGGGAGTTGCCTCCATACAAACGAGGCACGGAAAAGTTCCTGGTGGTCGAACAAGGCAGGCTGAGGGTTGTAATCGAGGGTCGCGACCACGTTTTGAACGCGGGGGACTCACTTTACTTTGAGGCAGATACCCCCCACCGCTTTGATAACACCGGCAAGGGAGTTTGCAGCTACTACCTGGTGGTTAGCTTGCGAGGTTAGCTTAGCTCGTCAATCTCCGACATGCTTCACGAAGCTCTGATCAAGTTGATCATGAGTTTGATTGCATTAGCCCGCGGAGCGCGGCGATAGCGTTGAGCCTGGGGTGCAGCGAGGCTTTGCCAGCGGAACCCCAGGACACGTGCGATAGAAAGTTTGCTAGCCAGCGAAGCGGGCGATAGACCATTCATGATCACGAACTGCGGCGTTTACTCTGCCGCACGCTTCGCGCGCTTGAGTCTCACTTGGGTCGGCAACCTAAGGTTTCGCTGCGCTTCACCCCAGGGGCCGGTGTCGAAAATAGAAAGAGTCCGCGGAGCGGCCGACAGTCTAATCATCATGATTGGCGTTAGTAAATCAAACCGCAATCGGCCGCTCCGCGGGCTCCGAGGGTTTGGTGTGAACGATCCTGGGGTTTCGCTGCGCTTCACCCCAGGCTTTATGCCAACGGCCGCTCCGCGGACTAATGCAAAAGACCTGCGTACTTGATCAGAGGCTCCTGAAGCATCACGGACATCGACCATGCGATCATTGATCGGTGGTGACTAGATTCTTCTCTCTCACAGCCGCTATTGCTCGTTCATAGACAGTTGCCAATTCGTTCTGATTCGTAATCCCGACCTTCAAGTCGCGGAGAAGCCCGTCACTTAATCCGTAAATCCAACCGTGAACGGTCAGTTCCTGCTGACGTTCCCACGCGCCTTGCACGATCGTCGTTTCGCAAACGTTGACAACCTGCTCGATAACATTCAATTCACACAGCCTATCCAGGCGTTGCGAATCGTCCTTTAATTCTCCGAGTAACGACTGGTGACTTTCCTTTACGTCCTGAACGTGCCGGAGCCAGTTGTCGATCAATCCCAACTTAACGTTGTGCAAGGCCGCCTTGACGCCGCCGCAGCCATAATGCCCGCAGACAATAATGTGTTTGACCTTCAGGGCATCGACCGCATACTGCATCACTGAGAGACAGTTCAGGTCGGTATGGACCACCACATTGGCGACATTGCGGTGGACGAATAACTCTCCCGGCAAGAGGTTGACGATTTCATTGGCGGGGACGCGACTGTCAGAACAACCAACCCAAAGGTATTGGGGCGACTGTTGCTCCGACAATAATTGAAAGAAAGTGGGATCCTGTTCCTTGATCTGGCTGGCCCAGGCCTTGTTGTTTTCCAAAAGATGTTCGAGGTCTCTCATGACCTGAGATGTTAGCAATAGAGAGACTGCTATGCATAAGGGACTTCGGGGGATTGCCGATTGCCGATTGCCAAATGCCGATTGACTGTCTTGTCCAAAGGAAATTGGCAATCGAAAATTGGAAATTGGCAAAGCGCACGACCCACCCGCTACCGCAAGGTGGTACTGACCTCATTCGCGTAGCTGTAAGCCCGATCAAATGTCCCTTACTACCTCGGCAATTTCTTTCGCCATCTTCTCTTCGAAGTCCCGGCTAATCGAGAATTCTCCCACCCGTAAATCCGCTGAAGCTCTGACATAGAACATGAATCTTCCTTTGACGAATACGATTTGGCCATCCTGGACGTATCCTTTATCTCCGATGGGAATGGGAGTAGCTCGCCCAAGGTCAGTAACGCGCCCCCGTTTGTTGACAAAGCGGCTTAACCGATCGATGGCTACTGTCGCTGAGGAGGATTGATCAATTATGAGGCTGAGTACGCACGGCACGGGCTGCTCCCCGTAACTCTTGCCATCAAGTCGCAAAGCCACCGTGCCACATCGTTCGGACGTCCACTTGTGGATAACGACGGTATCACTCAGCGGATATCCGGGAGGCGTGAGCGGAGGAACCAACTCATGTTTCCACTCCTTCCTCGTTTGCCTAATGTGGTCTTCAACGCGCCGACTCACCTGAGCCAAATCGACTTCAGATGCATAACCCGCAAGCTTATTCGGACAAATTGCCAGGAGCAGACACAGTATGGATCCCCGAAATACTGTTTGACGCATCGGATTATCCTCGTTGCCCAATCGCCACCTCGCAAACCGGTAGCGTTGTTACCTCAGCCGCCAGCCATCGGATTGATCGCGCCACGATGACATGTCGAACAGTTGATCGCGCGCTGTGGCCTCGGCTCCAGGTGTTGCATCTTGCCCAGCTGTTCGTTGATCGACCGATGCATGGTAGCCATCTCGCGTGCGGCACGTTTTGGTCGCTTGTCCTCGCTGGAAAAATCCTGCTCTACGTGACAGTGAGTGCAGTTTACTCCGAGCGCGCGACTGTACCCGCCGTTCATAATTCGTAGAAGCCTTCCGGCAGGCACGCCCTTGAGGTGCTGTATGTTCTTGAAGACTTGTTCCGCCGGCAAATTCTCCTTACCGGCGATACTCTGTGAGATCTGCTGTACGAAGCGATTGTTGATTTCCTGGTTTGGTGTTTGCGGAGGGGTGGTCGTAGCGGCCGATTGGGACGAGGGTTGCGGCGTGGCTTGCGGGGTGGCTTGCGGCGTAGCCTGCTGCTGCTGTGCCGTAGTCGAGATTATCCGCCAGCTTGCCAAAGTCCCAAACGCGATTAGCGTCACTAGAAAAAGGCCGTGTTTTAATCTCATGGGGTTCTCCTTTGCGAATTAGAAGTGGGAAGGGGGAGACACCAAAGTTTGAAAACACGAGTGCAGTCACGAAAGAAACCGCAGCTCGTTTAGCGTCAGGTGTCGCGTTATACCGTTCGCGCCAGCTTGGCTTCAAGCCGGGCTTTTACTTCCGGCCATTCTGATTCGATGATGCTGAACAACACAGATTCGCGGTAACGACCATCGGGCATCAGCATATGGTTGCGAAGGATGCCTTCCTGTTTTGCACCCAGCCTTAGAATGGCCCGCTGCGACTGCTGATTAAGAACATCGGTAATCAAAGCGACGCGAATGCAACCCCAGTGTTCAAATGCGTGCTTCAGAAGCAAGAGCTTGGATTCGGTGTTCACTTCGCTGCGTTGCACACTCGCCGCCAACCACGTGTAACCGATTTCAGAGGTGCGATACTCGCGCTCGATGAAATAAAAACGAGTGGTACCCACAATTCTGCCTGTCGACTTTTGAATGATAACGAATGGCAACTCGCGTCCCTGGGCGTAGGCATCGAGTGCCTCCGAAATGTAACTGGCCATTGTGTCGAGTGTGGGAACAACGGTAACTGTCGAGTTCCACAGTTCACCGTCAGCGGCCGCAGCGACGAGCGCTTCTTCGTGCGATGCTAACAGCGGCTCAAGACGTACGTGCTCGCCGTCCAACGTAACGGCAGTGACTTCCATTCGATTTTGGATGAACGATCCTTGCAGCTTGGACAAAAGTAGTTGTTATCAGTCCACGTCAGCGGACGGATGGCAAATACAGGCTAGTAGTTTAGAGTTCAAGCTATATAGCTTGCGTCGTTTCGGAAGAACAGATTTAGCCACCACCTGGACCGAGTAGTAACGACAGAATTTTGCCAGACGACGAACCACTTAGCATCAATGGATTTTTCAAACAGGGTAGCGCGATAGGGCAGGGCATCAGCCCCGAGCCAACGCCGCGCCATACCGAGCAGTCTCTGGTCCAAAGCTATTGCTGCGACAGACGGATGGTTCATCAGATGTCGAGCCCCCGCTCGTGCGCGTTTCCCATCTGAACTTGAGACTGCGTCGAGAAGATGCTCGCATTCCGAATGCGAGAAAATGCCCGACTCGATGCTATAGCCCAAGGGGTTGATCTGTGACGTTAATTGCACGGCGTCAGTAATGTGAATCCTGTGCTGGCTCGGATGATTGAAGTCAGCCATCTGAATTAGCTGCCTTACTCAGGTTAACGATCGAGACCACCAGCAAAGACACACCAAATAAAAGAGTGATCACCGACGAAGCCAGCAGCTTGTTGCCCAGCAGGGAGCGGGATTTGATTCTCCATTCCCCCTTTGCGACATAGAAACTTGAAAAGGTCAGAACCGCGCATAGCCCCAGAGTGGCCCACGCAAACTCAGCTGAGCCCCGGCTGAAAGGCATCATCACCATGGGCGCGATTAATAGAGTAATTGTGTAGACAAGGATTCGTTTCGATCGACCGGACACAACCGATTCGCCTTCTCTGAACCGAAAGCCGTACCTGACCTCCCCCAACGCGCCGGCAGGCACTGACGTTCTTACGCCTCTACCTATCTTTGCGCTGCCCGCGAGCTGACACTTTTGAGCCAAATATCGCTCCAGCTATAAAACCGATCGAGGAAAATATTAGAGAACTGATACCTTGTTTCGGCGTCTTCGGGAGTAGGCTGTCGCCGCCCGGTTGCGTGGGACCGGTCTTAGGCAGTTTCCCCAGCTCATGCTTCAGCCGCGCTATCTCCGCTTCGTAGTAAGTTATGTTGTGCTCCGCTTCCGTTAAATCTTCGTGGAAGTGCTCTTTCTCGGTGCCATGTTTCGCGGTAACTGCGTTCAGTTCTTTAAGGTATGAGCTAAGTCCGCTTAATTTCTGTTCATTGGTGTGGAGCAGTCGTTCAAGTGTGGCGCGGTCGGGTTTCATGGTCAATCTCCTTTTGAAGTTCAGGTAGTGCGAGGACGTTGAAGTCTCATTTTGGGCGACAAGTAGTGTCGGCGGCAAGTTTGATAAGCGCACCTCCAATAACTACCAGTTGAATTGATCGCGCGCCGAGCTAGGACGCAGAACCAGTCGGGGCAGTAGCCCGACCGTTAGGGAGGGCTTGGATGTTCGTTGTAAACGCCCTCCCTAACCTTCGGTCTACTGCCCCGATGTACCGCCTGCTGTAGGAATCTCGGCTTCATTCAAGAGACTGAGTAGCCGATCGTAGTCGGTAAAATCTTCAGCTACATGTTTTGCGCCGGCCTGGTACAACGTGACCGCTGCGGGTCCACTCCCGATACCCAGGAAACTAAAACCCAGATGGCGAGCGGTGCGTACGTCCCATAGACCGTCACCGATGCTCACAATCTTTTCAAAGGTGCTCACGCCATACTGCTCAAGCGATTGCGAAACTGCGGATTGCAGGATCTCCTCTCGCGACAGCCCGTCTTCGGCGTAAGCAGCTGGTACGCCGTCAACGTCAATCTTAGCTGCTTTCAACTTCAGTAAAGCCGATTCGCGCCAACAGCCTGTAGCCACAGCAATGGCCCAATCCGGTTCTCGCTTCAACCTCTCCAGAGCGATAGAAGCGCCGGCTATCTCATCAAAACTTGACGCCTGAGTGTCGTACTGCTCGAGGAGCAAACTTACGAAGCAGCTTGTGAATTTGCCTACTTCACTCTCCACGGGGCTGCGACCAAGTTTCTCTTGAAAGACGTGAAGCATGATTCCTGAGTCTGTTGTATGTGGGTAACTGGCCCAGTCGGTACTAATGTTAGTAATAGCATGAGCTTCAGCCATCGCTTTAACGAAGCATTGGTCGTCAACGCTGTTGGTATTGGTCAGCGTGCCGTCGATATCGAAGATTGCCAACTTCATGTTTCGTTAGTCTTCAGGTGTTCGGAGTACAAGCTTTAGCTTGCGTGTGTCGTAAGCGAAAAACACAACCTTAATAAGGTTGAACTAGCTTTGCCCGAAAAGTAACTGCCTCAGATGCTATCTCTGTGTAACCTCAGTGTTCTCTGTGGCTCCGTGGTAAAGTTTCCGGCTCCATAAATCAACCACGGAGACACAGAGAACACCGAGGTTGCACAGAGAAGCGAAATGCCGGACTTTTCGGGCAAAGCCGGTTGAACTCTGAACTGCCCATTCCAGGCGATGTTAAAAGCAACGCAGCCCGGCTGCCCTCTAAACACCTCTTGCGGAAGTATTACGAATTTGCCACTCCCAAACCACTCCGTCCTGCGGGTGGTCAACGCTTCCCACCATCTGAAACTGGAGCTTCTTCAGGATGGAAGTTGAGGAACCCTCTTGAGGCAGAGTTTGCGCCGCCACAGTCACTTCAGGCATCTGCTCCAGCGCCAGGCGAACGAGTTCAGACGCCATGCGAGTTGCGACACCTCGAGACTCGTGTTCCGGAAAAGTGAAATATGCGATCTCAACTCGGTTGTCTTGAGGCGGGGATTTAAAGCCGCATGTGCCGACGCAGGCGCCGTCTTCGAATGCGAGATAACCGAGCCAGGGCGGCTCATACCCGACCGTTCGATATAGCCGCACCGTCGCGTTAACAACTCCCTCCCACCATGGTGAATCGCAGGGTAACGGCTTCGCCAACTGTCCCTCTTGTGTGATGGCAACAAGTTCTAATTGCATAACTACATTTTGAGTCCCTTTCAAAGGGATGTCGGTTTAAATCGCCTTCACCATCGGCACGCACGCTATCTCCACACCGCTCGACAGTCGGTACTTCGACGCCGCCTGGGCCAAGTACCCGGCGTGCTTGTAAAAAGGAACCGCGTTCAAGGAAGCGTTTAGCCGAAGCTCCTCTAATCCAAAAGTGCGTGCTCGTTCTTCCAGCTTCTGCAACACTTTGAGCCCGATGCCTTGCCGGCCTGCGCTCGGGGCCACGTAAACCGCCTCCACCTCAGCAGTATTCTGGTTAAGCACACCGAACGCCACAATGGCCTCGCCCTCTTCGACCACAAAGAATTCTTTGTTGTTGATAGATTCCTCATAGCTCTCGGGCTTCTTAGGCATCCCCCACGATTGGATCTCCTCCGGTGTGTAAAGAGGTGTTCGAATCGACGTGACCGCATCGACGTGCACGCGCATGATTGATTCGCAATCCTCTTTCCTGGCCCGGCGAATGTTAAGCATCACTTTTAACGGAACAGATGAGAGTTAACCCAACTGATAGCGTTACTGCCGCTTCCAGCTCAACTCAATCTCAACTTGCTCTTCGTCTCCATTGCGTTCGTATTCAAACTCGACCGTCGCTTGAGGCGGGATATAGATTCGTTCGCCTGCTATCTGGATCTCAAAAGTCTTCTCCGCTTCCAAGGCGTCTGCCAAACGTCGCAACTTAGCTACTACCTCTTTGTTTGAATAGGATTTCTCAACGTCCGTTTCGCTTCCCATCATGTTCCTCCTGAAGAACTGATTCTGCTCACCGATTGTCATACCTGCAGTGCACCTTATTGTAGGGTTTTTCACGAAGGCGTGCTAAGAGGCGTATAGGGTAGAAGCTTTAGCTTGCCGCGTGGGAGGAAGCTGGTTGAGATTCGGTAAGCGAGGTTGCGAAACCGCAGCCTGAAGGCTGTACTCTATACGCCTGTTGCTTCAGGCCGACTTTGTTTGTACTTAATCCAACGGCCCGGAACGAGCATCGATATAGACCCACGCACGCACTCCAGACTCAAGAACTACCGCTACTCGCTTAACCGCCGGCACTTCGTATTCGTCGGCGTGCTGAATCTCTTCGGGTTTGACTTCAAATACCACCCCGGATACTACGTCGGAAGCGAGGCCGGTAAACCTGGCCATCGTATGTACCGCCTTGCCGCTGACGGCGACCACTTTCTGATCATCGATCTTTAAGGGAACCAATTCGTATCCCACTAAAGAGTCGGTTGTGCCAGCTAGTTGGCGGCCAAAGGTTGCCATCTGGACAGATTCGAGTTGGAGCGTGCCGTACGAGAAGAGAAGCTCAGTTTGCATTTCGTCAACTTTCACGGTTGTCCGTGGTCCATGCGACTCATACTGATTCCGGTCGCCGTCAGCTTATTCTGGCTCCGCGATATCTAGCTGGCCAGTCAGTGATATTGATTAATAAATGCCTCAGCTTCAGCTTTCGTCGAGAAGAGGTAAAGGCCGAGATTATCAAATCGCGCGGCAGAACCATTGTGAGGTACTCCCTTTCGTAAAGCCTGATTAAGGAAAAATCGCACCTCTTTCGTTCCGGCAGGCACCTGAAAGATACCCCACATATCAACCCATTCATCCTTTATCGTCGTGCTCGCGCGCATCCGTTCACCCTGCAAGTGGGCCAGGAGCTTCTGCCCCTTAGGACTATTCTCCTCCATCATATATCCGTGAAGATACGGCAACCCGGTAATGGCTCCGTCGGCGTTTATACGCTCACTTGCACCTCGTCCAATGAAGACTAGATATTGGCCCGCCGAATTATCCGGTAAGGCCACATCTTGAAGGAAGTAGCCGCCATTACGAACGACGAAGCACAAGTTATTTCCAGTCGTCGACTCAGCTGCAGCAGCACCGTTGCCCCGCCAGGACTCTGCGCCTAAATCGGCGTTGGGATTCTGCAACAAGTTGCGGGGCTGCCCACTACACACCAGCGCTCCACCCAGTAGACCCATAACAATCACGCACCATTGAAGTCCTCGTTTGAACATCTGTTTTTCCTTTCAACTATTCGAACAGTAGATCATGTCGCCGAGTGTGGGGGACGAACTCCAGCGTGTTGATAGACTTTGCGTCCTTTCCATGTCACACCTCTTCCCAAGGTAATTCTGATGCTCGATTCGAACAGGATCCCATAGAGCACTCCTAAACCTAGCGGCGCGGTGAACGCATATCCAAGAGAAACCTCAGGCTTGATGCTGGCCAACATGAGCACAAGGATTTGTATCACCCATGAGAAAGCGGCCGGAAGGAATAAACGCCAAAGCGCTGCGTCAACGCCTGCGGCAATTGCAATCGCAAACGTCAAAGCAATAAGCGGTGGCAGAACGGCTATAAAATACATTGAGAACACGGCGCCGAACGCGAGAGGGAGGGAGAAGTTCATGCCCGAAAACAAATTCTTGCTGCAACATTCCCACATCTCGCCGAAATCGCGATACATGCGCGTACTGACCAGCCCCGGCGCATGCTCGGTAAGAAGCTTTCCACCCGAACGCTTGATCCTATCGGCAAGGCGCACATCTTCCATCACTTCGTCTTTCAACGCTTCATAACTGCCGGCGCGGTCAAGTGTGGCGCGCCGCATCAGAAAGAATCCTCCAATGCCCACAGCCCGCCGGCTCTGCGGATCATTGGTGCGGTAAAAAACCGTGAACATCAAAAACACCCACGCCCAGGTTGGAATCATCACCCGCTCCCAGAATGAGCGAGCTTCAAAATATGGAATTAGCGACAGAGCGTCTGCATCATGGACCATGGTGTTAGCCATCGCGGTGCGCAAAGCTGTCGAGTCAAAGATCATGTCTGCATCGGTTGCAAGTATCCACTCGCCACGCGCATGTTTCAACGCTTGATGCATCGCATATGGCTTCCCGAGCCATCCGGGTGGTGGTTCCTCTCCTTCAATAACGCGCAACCGAACATCGGCCGCGGCAATGGAAGCCAGTATGGCGCCCGTGGCGTCGGTCGAACGATCGTTGACCGCGACAACTTCAAAACGTCCGTAGTCCTGGTTGAGGATGGAGTGAATGCAGTCGGCTAACACTCGGTGTTCTTCATTGCGGGCGGGCACGAGAATCGACACCAGCGGCGCGGTGTCTGTCGTCAAACGTAAATCATCGGTGGGTGCGAGGAGTTTTTGGCGAGAAAGACCATACACAGTTAGCACAGTGATGATTATCCATGCGAAAACGACGAGCCATAAGAAGAAGGCGACGAGGCTTATCAGGCTGAAATCAAAGACAATGCCTGGCACAGAATTCTACAGGGGACGTTGTGGCCACCATCTTAAACGCATGGTCACGGACTGGAGAGCTTCGCACAGAATTCGGCAAAGCCGAATAAATCAGAACCGGAAGCGAAGCGCCCGGGTCGCCGCTAATCCACGAAGGCGAGAGTTGCAAGTAAAACCCTGGGTTCTTCTTGGCTTGACCCGACTTCCGGTTCTGATACCGCTTCGCGAATCTCTTATTCGAGTTATGTGCAAAGCCGACTGGAGACTCAGGCTCGCACCACTCCCAGCAGTGAACGGCTCCCAAAAATCAAACTGCTCACTAGCCGCGTCGTGGGTCGCTTTCTTCCTCGAGCAATCGCGTCGTGTTTTCGGTTACGCTCGGCGGCTGGGTCATCTCGGCAGTATTAGTCCGCCTTGGAGTAAAACTCCCAACCGGCGCCACTCTGGACGGAGGCAGCTGTGCCGCCGCGCTTGATTGCCCGGCGGTTAATGCCGGTATGTTCTGGGTGGTTTCTATGGCGCGTGCAGCTCTTCTGTCTGCCACGAAAACACCGTAAAGGATGTGTACAATACCGATGATAAAACAGAGGAAAGGCAGAAACAGAAAAACAGCGAAATCGTCGTCTACGGCTGCCAGAAAGGCAATGAAGAGAGTCACGACGAGACTGGCAAGTATCAGCCATGCGCCTCTCCGCACACTGCGCGGACTACGCGAGACCTTCGCTGGCGCCGTCTTCCCTATGGGTTCGACGAGCGCGTTGCTGCCGTCAACCAGATCTCTTACCGCACTGAGTGAGAAACCGCAGCGGGAGCAAAAGCGCATTTCATCGGAAATCTGTTGCTGGCTACATTTCGGACAATACATCAAGGACCCTCAGTTATTATCGTCGTTTGGAATCTACCTAAAGATGACGAAAAACGAAATAACTAAGTTCGGAGTTTAATAGGTTGTGCCGACTTAAAGCTTTGCCTCGAAAAATCCTCGTTGGCACGCGTTCGGCCAGGCCCGCCGGAGGCATAACCGGAATATTAGTCTGCCAGAAGATGTGCAGGTCTTGTTGATGTGCGCTAATCAATACCAGCTGCCTGAGTCGCCGCCAGCTTGAGCTTCGGGTTTTCAACCCACGATCTTGCCGAGACGAACGAGACCTTATCGTAGACCAGCACGATGGCTCCTAACGTCAGTAGCTTGCTCATTTCGCGTGCGGCAAACATTGGTATCCGAATGCAACCATGACTTGCGGGTATGGCTTGGAACACTGGGGCTTCCGTGAATCGCTACGCCACCACTGATGTAATTGGAGTAGTACATCGATCCGAAGTAACCCTTCTCCCAGCCGGTGGTTTTGTCATAAACGACAAACCTGCCGCGAGGTGTGTAGGCTACGCTCGTCTCGCCGTCCTCGATAAACTCCTTGCCGCTGCCAGACGAAATAGGAAGGACCCGCACGAGATCATCGTCATCGACCGTTAGCAGCACCTGACGATCTATATCCACTTCAACATGCGGGTAACCGAGCTCCCTGGCTCTGGGGAAGGAACTGGTGCGAATCGCCTCGAGTTCATCGACGGTAAGCTTGCCGGTAACAGGACGCCCCTCCCATTTCTGGAATGCGATTAGTGCCGATCGCGACGCAGGATCAAATACTCCATCGACCGCGCCGGTCCAGTAACCCCGTTCGGACAGCTGGCGTTCAGTCTCTCTTGTTTGCTCACGAGTAAGGGGTGCGCGCTGCCTGACGCTTTGCTGTGCGCTGGCAATTGGGGATGTGACAAGCAGCAGCAAAGAGATGGTGAGAAGACATTGCCTCCCGCGCTTTCCAGTGGCTAGTTCGTTTGTGTCCAACGGTTCCATATTGCGCACGAAGGGTATCAAACCTAATCGTCCGTGGCGATGAAAACAGCTTTGTCCGTAGTCGGGTCGATTATCCTCCTGCCTATCACCAGCCGATTTTCCACATTTTGCTCAGGTTTTGTCAGCGCCAGGAGCAATGGCACAAAGGCTATATTACAAATTACTCCCCGAATCCAACTTAACCTTTGCCAGCGTTCACCGCGAGCGAACCACTCGGCCGCGGTCAGGTTTGATTCCGGGCTCCGCTCGAAGGCCCTTAATTCGGGAACAAAATAGAGGAGCGTTATGGCGATCACCAGCAAGTAGACCGTGAAACTGATCAATATGAGCTTGCGCCGCGCCGGCAATTGCCAGTTCAGAATGAGAGTGAAAATAAACGATAGAATGAGCAGCGGATGAATAAGCGACCAGAATCTCGCCTCTTGCAGCCCATAAGGCCCGTTGACGACAACCGCCGAATCAGGCAAAGCCGACAGATAAACGGGGAAGTAAACGAGATGTGAATAAGCAATCCCGCCGAGCAATGTCCCCCAAAGGATAATAGTCAGGAAGAGCGAATATGTTGCGAGCCTCAGTCTCATCATCTAAATCTCCGAGCTTAGGATTGGTTGACCTAAAAGTCGCCAAAGCTCATAGGATCAGCCTTACCTCAAAAGTCTAATCGCCAGTCTACGCGAAGCGATCTCATTAGCACCGTGGCTTCAGCCCGGTGATTCAAACGCCGGTTCTTTGCACAATAAGTCGGCGAAGCCGACTAAATCAGAACCGGGAGCGAACCGGGGCCCCCAAGCGGGCAGCCCGCTTGGGGTGGTGGTAGCGAACCGGGTCGCGGCTAATCTACGAAGGCGATGGTCGACTGCGAAACCCTTGGCTTTTCTTGCTACCAGTGACCCGGTCGCTACCGCTTCCGGTTCTGATACCGCATCGCGAACCTTGTCATTCGACTTTGTGTGCAAAGCTAGGCGCCGGAATACCCCCTACCGTTTTAGGGTTTACTGATCCACGGAAACAGTTGAAACGGTTAGCGTCCAATAACGTCCATGGATCCCTGGGCTGGAGCCACGGTGCTTAATTAGATCGCTTCGCGAAAGTTGCCAGACGCCTTGGGTGTTGGCGACTTTTGGGGAGCAAAGCTCATAGGATCAGTCAATCGATCAACTCACTGAAGACCAGCACGTACCCGTTCGGATCTCGAACCTCAAACTCCCAGTCGCCATAACTCTGCTTCTTCAGTGGCATCTGGATGAACGATTGACCGCGCAAACTCTCATAGAAATCGCGGACGCCTCTCATGCGGACATATACGTCCCACAATCCTTCCGGTCTAAGATCAGTCTGATCGGGTTTCTGGTAGCCGGCGAGTCCAAGCAGCATGAGTTCGACACCATCTCGCATTAGGCTCGCGTACGCGTAAGGTTCGGTATCCGGGAAAGTGCCCGTCGTCTGAAACAGGAGATTCTCGGCATACCAACCTGCCGTGGCGGCAACGTCCGCGACGAGAAAGGTGGGAACGGCTGAACTCATCCGAATCTCCTCCTGCGTGGCCGCTGTGTTATCGGTAATGGTCTTCATGTGGTTCACAAATAATCGATTGCCGGTAAGGCCCGTGCTAGAAGTTGACGTTGTTCGAGCATTTAGCCCTCGGCTGTCGCACCGATGTTCTTAGCCAACGATCTTCTGAGCAGCACAATCGCTAGAAACAAAACCGAAAAGAACACCAGCTCTATAAATAACGCCTGAAATATTTCCGCCGTTGTGAGTTGCGAGGGTACTTCGGAAAGTCCCCACCAACCGAGTTTTAACCTCGTCGCAGAAAAGGGCCAGAACAACTGTACGCCGCCTCCGAGCTTTGAAGTCAAATAATCCAAAAGACCGTGCGACGCGAAAGCTAAACCGTAAGCCATCGCATTCCTCAACGGCCGAACGCGAAAGGCGAAAACAAACACCAGACAAATCAGGAACGCAAATACGATTGAATGAGTGAAGCCGCGATGCCACGCCTTCGACTCTAGAACAGGGACCAATAAGAAGTCTAAGTCGGCTGCATTCGCCAATAGTGCTCCGGCAAAAAAGGGAAGTGCATATCGGGTGCTCGTTGGCTTAGTGTGCAACGCTGCGACGATACTCGCACCCAACAATCCATGTGCAACCGGTAAAGGCATACGTGCACTCCAGACGTAAACATTACTTAGTCTCGAAAGCGGAGAGGCGCTGCCTCACTTTATTCTCTTGAAATGAAGTTCTTTTATGCCAGTTGCATTTAATACACGTCCCAATATACGGCGCTCTCTATTCGGCAAAAAATTCAGCGCCTGACCGCACCCGGCTCGAACTCTTCCGCCATTTCTGCCGCATACGTGTCCGCCTGATCTCCGGAAAGCGTGATCTGCTAAGCCACGAGGCTAATGAGGTGGTTTCGCGAAAGTGCCCAGACGTTTAAAGGGCTTGCGACTAAGGCAAGCCAACAATGATGGAATCAGACCACCCGAATGAGGTCGCCTTTTTTCAATAAGCCCTCGACCAGTACTGCACAATAAACTCCGGCATAGTTACCGTATGCCTGGGCGACTTTCCTTAAAACTTCCGGATTGTGTTCACCTGTTTCCGGGTCTAAGGAAATCATCTTACAGCGCGGGTCACGTTCGAGGACCATCACCTTCGCCTTTGGGCCAACAAGTAGCGTGCGACCGACTAAACTATCTTCGACAAATCCGCCGCTCTCAGGCGCCACCTCGAGATATATGTTTGCCCGAAAACGCCGCTTATCAAGAGCGATGCCCAATTCGGACGTAATCTGCCGAACCGTTGACAAGCCGATCAATGAAACTGGACGGCAGTCGGTTAAAGCGCGGTCAGACCTTACGAGCTTCAGTTGGTTCTTTTCGCTGAGTCCTGACCCAAGTAGTTTTATGAGTGCTGGATCATCGAGGGAAAGGACCTCACCTGACGGCGTTAAAACGTCTAATGCCAGATCTTCCGCATCAGGATTTGCAGGGGTGACGCCAGGCTCGATGCTCGCGGCTTCGAATAAATTTGGAGGTTGTGACGCGCGCTCCGGGTAACGGAATTGCGGACTGTATTGCAGCATTTCCTGCTGCACATTTGCGTTTAAATAGGGGAAGCCTTTGCGGGCGGCAGCATTTTTGAAGGCGTAGCAGCGATCGCCATAGATGCCCGAATAGCCCATGAAAAGTTCGGGCATTTCCACCCCGCGCATACTCTTAACCGGATAGCGCCATAAACTTTCTACCGTTCCTACAGTTGTCATCTGAAGCTCGGTTCCTGGGGGAGTCGATTGCCGGCCCAAACGCCGTCGTTACCACTCGATTGCGCCAGCGGCTTTCAGCATCTTTACTACTGCCTCATGTTTGCCAACCAATGCGCGGTTCAGCGGAGTGCGCCCATCGAAGTCTTTTGCGTTGACGTTCGCCCCTGCCTCAACCAGGAGTCTTACGGTCTCTCCCTCACCATTTTGCGCGGCTATATATAAGGCAGTCATGCGGAGTGGCTGCGTTTTCGCCTCTACCCGTGCGCCGGCCTTGAGTAGGACTTTTACTGTTTCTGGACTTGGGGTAGCTATCATCAGGGCCGTCGTTCCATACTTGTCAGCCATGTTTGGGTCAGCGCCGTCCGCAAGAAGTTTTTCAACAACCCGCGTCTGTCCACCCTCAGCCGCTAAAAGAAAAACATCCCTGCCGTGCTGATTGATCGGGCGAGCATCTGCGTTGGCTGCAAGTAAAGCCTCTACCGCGTCAAGACCGCCATCTCTCGCCGCCCACATCAATGCCGTTGCTCCATCTTTATTCTTTAAGTTCACGTCGCTGCCCGCTGTGAGTAACGTTTTGATGGTCTCAACATGTCCCTTCTGGGCCGCCGACATTAGAGGGGTCCAACCCAGAGAATTCTGCTGGTTTGGCTTCGCTCCGGCCTCCAGCAAGGCCTGCATCATCTCGTCCTTGCCATATCGCGCCGCGACCAGCAGAGCAGTATCACTTTCGTAATGAAGCTCATCTACTTTGGCACCCGAAGCGATATGGCGTTTTAAGGCGGCAAGGTCCCCGGATTTTACGGCTGTGACCAAAGCAGAAGGATTGCCTTTAAGCTCTAGCGTGCAACTTTCTGCCTGCGTCTGCGCCTGAGTTACTGCAGCACAAAGCGCAAAAAGCAAAACGCAGAACACCGATGATTCCTTGAAATAAAGCAACGCCTACTCCTGGACTGGGGAGGGGAAGGTTTATTGCGCCATACTCTTGTCTAGCGCCTCTGCGAAGGCGATATGGTTCCCATCCGGATCCACAATCATTAGGGTTTTCACTCGCTCGCCTGAGCTTCTTTGCGATGAGTCTATTCCTAGGTTTTCAACGTGAACTACTGCTTCTTCAATGTTGCTAACAGCGAATCCAAACACTTATCGGGTATTTGAAGACGAAACGCTTCTTAACGCTGCCCTTCAACTTCAACAGGAAAGTAGTAAACACGCAGAATTTTATCACCTCGAAACTCGTAAACAGACAGGCTTTTTTGCGACTTCGCCCCACTCTTACCAGACCAACTCGCACGTTCCATCGCCGTTACGCGACTCCCTGCTTTTTGAGTCCATTCCAGCGACGACTTGCATGAAGGACAGCTGCGGAAGTAGCGCGCCATGCTCTCGCGCAACGCTGCCTTTCCTTCCGTCTCAATTGAGATCTTCGCTCCATCTACCATCAACCACTGAACATTCTCGTCCGCCAGTGTCAGCATGGCATCAATATCGCGGGCGTTGAATGCGTCGACGAACGCTCGCACCTGCTTCTCCGGCTCAAGGCTGGAATCTACTAAGCGAGGGGCTGGCGAAACCGGCACAGCAACGGCTGTGACTAAAACTAAAAGCCACAACTTGAAGGTTGTTCTTGCTCCGAAATGGTGCGAATTTTTCATATGAGTTTCTTCACCTTATTCTATTCAGATGTAATCGCGACCTATACGCGTGAAGGTTTCATAGGTGGTTCCTTTCTACCTGCAATCGCAAAGCGCCAGCGGCCCGCCTGGCAAAGCCCGGCAGGTCCGCTATGTTGGGCCCCGTAACTCACTGCCGTTTTTTTTGCAGATACTCCTTTTCGTCCTTTGTTGCTAATGGCCCACTCGCCCCCGTTTGCGAACAGTGCCAGCCACCAGTTTTGTGAACGTAGCAGTCATAAATCCGTTCCATCTTTCGTTTTGTAATAGCATCAGTGTAATCGGAGCAAGTCGTGAAGGTCGCTCTGACTGGGTAAATCGGCTTGCTCGGGTCGGCTTGGGCGTAAGCGTCATCAAACGTTGCGCGCCAACGACGCGGCGCTCCGACTGTCATCTTTTGAAAGGTGATCGTGACGGTCGGTCCGCTTTCTTTCGGTTCCTTTTCCCAAAACCGACGAATCACTCCCCGGAACGTTTTCTCATTCGCCGACTTCCCGTCTGAATCCGAGCTAGAGGCAGTACAGGCAACAGAACCTGTTTCAGCCTCCGGTGCTGTTGGGGCGGTGTTTGGATTAGGCGTTGCGTTTTCACGTTGTTCATTCCCACCTGGTTGATTCCTGGCGACGGGTTGATTTTTGGTCTTGCACCCCTGGTTGATGGTGTCTTCAACCAGACCACGAGAATTCGAATCTTTGAAACCGCCGTTAGGCGAATGTTCGTTGATGTAAAAGACCTCGCACCTGTCGAGCCTCCCAGTCCCCTTGCAGCTTAATACTTTGAACTTCGACCGGCCGGGCCCGCAATCATAAACCTCGTTGTATTGAATTTCGTCTCTTTGTTGAGCTACCGCTTTTTGAAACACGATTGCTGCGCCTGCCACTGTCAGAAGCAAGACAGTGGCTATCAATCCGACCTTCTGAATCATTGATTGTTTCCCCTTGAAGATGATGTTTTGGTTGGCGGCTTTTCTATCGTCGCATTTTTCCAACCGATAGGAGCCGAATTTTTGGAGTTAACCGCGGAGCCTCGGCTCCTGTACTCATGTTATGGATGTTCGTCACACCTTAACATTCACTCGAGGAGACGTCTAAGCGAGCCGAAGGCAGTGGGACAATCTGATGCGATAAGTTTTACTTGCTCATATTAGCGCTGCGACAAACTACAACGTATCGGAACACAGGACAGTCTCATGAACGGTAACGTCTTTCTTGAGATGCAAGACATGTTGGATTGACACTCGTTTGGGAGTTAGTACAATCACGCGCAATCGGGCTTGGTTCGGTGGGGTGAGGACACTGAATCGTTGGAGGCTGAATGCTTCCGCCCAACCTTGAGAGGCCAGCTCCAAAGCTGGCCTTTCGGTCTTTAGGGGCTTTCCACAAAAACCGTGTGAATAATCGTAGGGTGTCCCTCCGTGGGCACCCCCTCTTCAGGTACCTCAACTTTCGGAAGATGAATAACGCGTTCAGCGTTCCCCCTCGCTTAAATCTACACAGCTTCTAACCGCTCCCGGTTCTGATTTGGTCGTCTGCAGCCGTCCAAGCAGGGCCTCCTTTCACTGTGGAACCGAAACTGCTAGCTCTAATTAACAATGGCAAAATCTCCGAGAATTGAGCCTTGGTGGCTCGCGGACACGTCCGAGATCTGTTCGGCATGCAGTCAGGCGTACGCATATCACACGGAAGTTCGGTGTGTAGATTGCGATGGTCCAATGTGTCCAATATGCGTCCAGGTCACGACCACTCAGGAATTCTCGTGTCCCGGTTGTTTCGACTGCGGCGACGAAAAGGGGAGTTCGAAGTAATGGCGGCGCGAGCGATCTGGAAAGGTGAGTTGAAGCTGGGTACCACTCGGATTCCGGTGAAGCTATATTCCGGCGTCTCTGACCGTACGGTCCGTTTTCATATACTCGACGACCGCGAGCAGAAGCGTGTGAAGCAGCACATGGTAAACCCCGACTCCGGCGAAGAAGTGGCGACCGCAGAGATTCAGAAGGGCTACGAAATTGAGCCGGGAAGGTTTGTCATAGTAACTGAGGAAGAACTGGAGAGTCTTCAACCGAAGCCGTCGCGCGACATCGAGATCGTGGAGTTTGTGCCGCCGGAAGCGATTAGTCAGCAATGGTACGAACGGCCGTATTACCTGGCCCCTGACGGTGATGAAAAGGCTTACTTCGCTTTGGTTGAAGCCTTGAAGAACCGTAAGCGAGAAGGAATTGCGCACTGGGTAATGCGCAACAAATCATACGTTGGAGCGCTGCGGGCCGAGGGCGACTACCTCGTCCTAATAACACTGCGTAATGAGAAAGAAGTTGTTTCCGCTCGCGATCTTCCCAAGCCGGCAGGCCGCGAACCAACCCAGAAAGAGCTGGCAATGGCGAAACAACTGATCTCGCTTTTGGAGGGCGAGTTCAACGCCGAAGATTATAAAGACGAGTATCGGGAGCGGGTGATGGAGTTCATAAAACGCAAGGCCAAAGGCAAAGCGCCTCGACTACGCGCCGTGAAGAGCAAACGCAAAGCAGGCTCGCTCGACGCAGTCCTGGCGAAGAGCATTCAATCGTTGAGAAAGGGTAAGCGCGCTGCCTAAACGAACTCGAAAAAGCGAAAACGAGGAACAGGAACAGTCTGGGCCGCGACCCTTCTGGTCAGGCACGCTTACGTTCGGGCTGGTGAGTGTTCCAGTAAATCTTTTTCCGGCGAATAAAACCCAACGAGCGCCTCTGCGCATGCTTGGGCCAGACGGCATGCCGTTGGCACGTAAGTACTATGCTGAAAAAACTGAGAAAGATCTCGACGCGGATGAGGTGATCCGAGGGTATGAAATCAAACCGGGAAAGTATGTCCCGATCTCCGATGAGGAATTGGATCGGCTCGCTCCGGAAAAAACTCGAGACATCGACATCAAACTTTTCGTTCCCGCCGAATCGATCCCACCCGTTCATTTTGATCGTGGCTACTTTCTCGTTCCTGCTGCCAACTCAGAAAAAGCTTACAAGCTCCTGGCGGAGACTTTGGGGAAAGAAGGGAAGGCGGGGATCGCAACCTTCGTGATGAGGGGCAAGGAGTATCTGGTAGCCATATTCTCGGAGCATGGAATTCTGCGAGCGGAGACGATGCGGTTTGTCGACGAACTCCGATCGCCTGAAGAAATCGGGTTACCGAAGAAGGCGAAAGTTTCAACAGCCACGGTCAAGAAGCTTGAGAAGCTGATTAGCAGTAGATCGAAGAAACAGTTGTCGACCAAAAAGCTTAAAGACGATCAGACGGAGCGGTTGCTAAAGCTGGTTAAGAAGAAAAGCTCGAAGAAAAAGAATATCGTTGAGGTTGAGAGCGGCGAAGTTGAAGCACGCGAGCCCGGTAAAGTTATAGACCTGATGGCCGTACTGAAGAAGAGCCTGGCAGGCAAGGCGAAGTAACTACTGAACAACGTGCGTCAGCTTCGGGGCAGTAGCCCGACCGTTAGGGAGGGCGTGGTCGCCAAGACGCAACCTGAAGGTTGTACTCTATACGCCTGTTAGACTGCGCACCGGAGGCCGCTTACAAACAACAAACGGTCCAATGCGAGAGGGGATCACCCAAAGGCATTGGACCGCCGTTTTTGACCCGATGTCTCACGTTGGTACCCACGCGCAACAGTCGAATCTATATCTTGCATTCTAGGGACGCGTTTGATCTGCGTCAATCAACCTCTCTGAAATAAAACACAAACTTAGTTGCCGGCCGCAAGCACTCGAACTTTAGTCGCTGCACTTAATCCGACCGGCGCGACGCACTTCATTTTTTCCTGAAGCGCTCCCAGATGTTCACGTGAATGCAGAACTTGTTCGAGCCATTTCGTTGAGTGGCCGCAACCCGTGTTACTTGTGTGAGGTCCCCCCAAAAAGTAACGGGCGCGATGGCCGCGCCCGTTACGTTCAGGTTCAACTGCTCTTACCGAGCATCATCTACTTGGGCTGATAATCACATCCTCATCATCCCGCGTAAGTATGATTCCGGCTATGATCGCGCCACCTGCTCCCAGGATAATCGCGGTCCATGCGCCTGTTCCCAGTCCGCCTCCGTCAGTTGCGGCTCCGGTCATCGCGTAACAAACGGCCGCACGGCGTTTTGAGTCAGACTTGGTGGACTTTCCGTCCGGCGTATCAATCTGACCGTTAACGTTGTCGTTGGTTCGCAACCTGGTGCAACCGCGTCTGAGGTTAACCTTGACCACGTTTCCGGTATGATCAAATTCGAGCGTCAGCTCTGAACCTGGTTCGATTTCCAACTCGCCGAGAGTGCCCAGGTTGATGGTCGCTCCGACGCCGGCTGGGGTCTCAATAATGGCTCCGGTAAGAAGATTCGCACCACTAGCTGCGCTGGCGCCGTTGATTGTGATTGGCTGATTGCCAGTGGTCGTCAACCGCGCGATGAATTGCTGCGGTGGCACATAGGATCCGGTGACCGCGTTTTGTCCCGAGCCTACTTGTTCGATTCCGTTTGGCGTCCTTAATTCCGCCATACCGTTCTCGGTGGCGACCTTTGTGTTGACGGTTTCGGAGGTGATGGTGAATGAAGTAGCACGACTTCCATCAACCGACACCAGACCGTCCTTAGTCGCAATGTTTACAAAGACTCCAGCAGGGGTGGAGACGTAACCGCGACCCGTGTGCAACGATCCCACCAGACTGTTATTGGTCAAACTAAGTGTAAGGCTGCTGTTGGCTGGCAACTCAATACGGCCTAATCGGCCCAGGCTCAAAGTGGCACTGCTGTCTGCGGCGGTTACTATCGTACTGTCGGAAAAAAATGTACCGCCCGAAATTACGCTCTGACCATCGACTGTAACTTGACCGGTTACTGCCAACCCGCCCGATCTAACTACTGGGGTAGCCGCCGTCAGGACCGTGGTCATTACCAGGAGAGCCGCGGTTAACCAGGTGGCGACGAACTTGCGGAGCAAGGTTTTGCTTATCATATTTGATTTCCTCTCATGTCGTTATGGAGATACTGCGGAATCGGTCTGGTAGTAATAAGGTGTTTATGCCACCAGCCGTGCTGAACGAATGGGAAATCGTTAACTGCAAGGTCCAGGACCACTGCCGCACGATAACGCCTCGCGTCTGAGCCACTTTTCCGCAAATTTCAATCTAGGCCAGCGGCGGGAAAGTAACACGCTCGGAGTCCTATGTCTAGCAATATCCGTCTGTTAGCGCACAAAACCTTGTGGTTTCCTGAGGTTTTGGCGGCCAAAACAGGACGAGTCGACTTCTAAGCATGCGCTTATGTGCAATCTCTAACAGGTTCTGTGTCCAGTAAACTTCCTTTCTAAGCCGCCCCTGCCTTGCAAAAAAAATCGCTAATAAATCAGAACCGGAAGCGGTAGCGACCGGGTCACCGCACATCAACCAAGGTGGTGGTTTGAAAGTTAAACCGCGCCTTTTTCTTACCACCCGCGACCCGGTCGTATCGTTTCCAATGCTGATACCGCTTCGCGACCCGCCTCATTCGACTTTTTGAGCAAAAAGCACCGATAGGGCTGAATTTGGCCACAAAAGAAAGGCCACTCTCGCGAGTGGCCTTTCTTTCAGTTTGCTAAGAAGTTTTGGCTCCCCAGTCTGGACAATCTTCGCAGCTTTTTCTACGGCCAACGATCGAAGCGTAAAGTAAATCGCGATAACTCGCGGTTTGTTAGCCGTGCGGAAACCAGGGAGCAGTCCTCATCGCACAGACTAAACAAGCGAAGTCCAACTGAACCGACCAGCGCCTGTCGTCTCTACTCGTAAAGCCCACCGCTTTCGCTTTGCTGCGTGATGGGCAATCGCACCTCACTTTGCTCATTCTTTAGCTGATAGACCGTCCGCGCCACGTCTAAGTGGCCGTCGTAGTGATATGGGGTTGATCCATCCACGTGTTCTATCCTCGTAACCACGTACACAATCCGCCAGCAGCCCGAGTTGCCATCGATACCTGGCGGCTTTGCCTGGTTAATCAATTCCGTTGTCCAGTAGGTCTTGGTTAGTTTCGACGGAGCAACTGGCACCGGCAAGAAGTAGATTCTGAAATCGTATCCCGATACTGCTTCCGGCAGATCAGCGCGAGGCGGCGGCCCCCATGTCCCTTCGATGCCAATGGACCAGCCTGACTTCTTGTCGGTTTCGCTAATCGATTCGTGGGAGTAATCGACACCGGCCATTATTTCCCACTCGAGCTCCGCGCCCTCGCCAAAAACAGACGCACCGCTGCTCCCGCTCACGCCACCATATGCGTGAAGGTCAAGGTGCCAACTGGTTTCCTGAAACGACTCAGCCCACTGCGAAAAAGCTTGCCCCAAACTGCCGTCGGCCGACCATGAGTACTCAATGTAGGGGTTTGTGGGATCGGTGAACGGATAAGCGTTCGTCATGATTACGTCACCAAAGTAGTTATCGGTTGCCGTATAGCCTAGCGCCTTCATCGTGGCGTTGATAGCCTCAGGGGTATAGGACTCAAGCTTTCCCGGCGTCACCATATAAGGCTTATAGTTGAGTACCAGATCGTCCACCATACTCTGGGTAACCATGGCAGCTTTCAACCCGTTGGTGGGTGAGTTGTCGGTAGAGTCGACATTGGGTCCGAAATTATCAAGGTAACGAAACGCCGTGATTGAGAACTGAATGCCGACACCTCTCAGCACGCCGTCGGTCACGATCGAAGGATTGTTATTACCCGGGGCCGCGGTAATAAGTGCCGCTACGGCAAGGTCAAAGGAGCTCGTCGTCTCCGACGAATCACCTTGCTGCGAGCCTTGCCCGCCTTTAAAAGAAATGTCCCATGCGGGACCAACGCCGCTTGTCATCTTACCCTGGCTCTCAAAGCCCAGACTCCAGGTATTGCTGACGCTGTGCGAACTGCCTTTGGAGTTTTCGGTTCCATACAGCATCGAGCCCGCATTCCCGTCGTCCCTGGGGGGATCATGATCTTTGAAATTTTCGAGTGGGATCGGTATCGGGCCGTCAATAATTCCTGAGATGACATTTAGCGGAATCTTGAGATCGCGTTGGGTTTTCCGGATGCTGAAATCGGGAATGACCTGGATAGTCCCGCATCGATTAACCTGACACAGGCCTTTCTGGCTGTAGAAAACAAATTCATACACCGGATATTGGGTTGCGGTGTGGCCGTCGACCGTGGTGTCCGACTGGCCGTCGCTGAAAACGAAAAAGAACGAGAACGGCATCCTGATGTATGAGGCGTACGCTGACGTAATCGATTCGGCCGAGCCGTTGAAACCATAGCCTCCGCTTCCCACCGGGCCGTCCATGAGAGCTGCTTCAAAGACACTGCCGTTCCCACTCACCCAGGCTCTAGGTCTCCCGGCGGGATCGCGGATCAGATTACTGAGAAACAGCGAGTGATTATCGAACTCCTCGAAGCTGGCCAACGTGACTGAAACGTCACTACCTGCCGGATCTCCAACGCTCATTTTGTAAAACGACATGTTGACAAGTGGGACAGGTTGGTCACCGGGGTTCGCGGATTGCGGCTGAACAAAAACGCCAACAAAATACCCCGGCGGATCCGTCTTCTGAGCGTCCGGATCGATCTTCGAAAACCACTCGACAGATACCTGCGTTAATGATTGTTCGAGGTCGTACGGTGACTTGTTCGGCAAGTAGTCATGCCACTTCGCGCCCCACTTATTGGTGTCGGTATCCAGGTCCCGCACGTCATAGATCGCGACATAAGTCCCGCCCGCCGGATGGCTACTGGATGATGCAAAGCCACAAGCGAGAATAATAATATTGTCAGCTACAGTTGTGGCACTTATGTCTGAGAACTCGTGCGGCAGGAGAAAGGTCTTCCCGTCAGATTCAAGCATCTCGATCGGCTGGCTCCACGTTCCGGGTACCGTGGTATCGTCCGAAAGAGAGTATCTCAAAGCGTAAAGCTGCCCGTTGTTTACTAAGGCATACATGGCGCCGGCAAATGACACCAAAGCGGGCTTCGAGTCGGTCAAGGGTATCGGGAAGTCGTTGACAACCCAGTTTGCGGGGTTGGTCAAAGCCTCGCCGTCGAGCGGCTCGTCGTCAGGAGTCGAACCCTGCTTTTTTAGTTTACTCAGATCAAAGGTGATTACCACCGGGCCCGGTACGCGATACGTGTTAAGCAAAAAGAGTGTGTTGTTGAAAACGGTAACTGCCCCGCAAGGACCCGCGCCGGGGATCGCAAATTCACCTGATTTGTAGGCCATACTTTAGAATCGCTCCTTCGTATCTCGCTTCCGCTAAAATCCGATTCTCGGGAAACGGCTCGTTTTTTTTTTAGATCGTGAGAAAGACGGCCGCCATCGTAGCACTGTCTATTCTTCGGCCATAAGCTTTGTTAGCTACTTGGACGTATCGATGCCCTAACGTCGAGCTCTCACACAGCAACTCTTATCGCCCTTGGTCAGTAACCCTGCAGTGGCCGCTTCTATTGATTTTTGCGGGGATTAAAAGAATGTGGCTCCAGCTAGGACTTGAACCTGTATTAGTACCTAAATCGGCACGCGAATTTTTCATTAGAGGGACACTTAGAGGGAAGACACTAAAGGCGACCGTTTCTACTCGGTCGCCTTTGCGATGTTCTCAAGGAATCTGGCTCACCACAGGTCAACTCCGACCGCACGAAGGTACGCGAGTATCTGCGCGTCGTTGAGATCTACATTCGACAAGGCGAATACCTGCGGCACAATCGCGGCACAAAACGCAAAAGGCCACAAGTCACCGTGGCCTTTTGCTTCTATTTCCCTAACAAACTTTGGCTCCGCAGGTAGGACTCGAACCTACAACCCTTCGGTTAACAGCCGAATGCTCTGCCATTGAGCTACTGCGGAATAAACGCCCCGCATAGTGTGAAATCATGCGTGGGCGCGAAGAAATTTTTATAACAGATGACCTAATGAGCGTCAAGGAAGCCACCGTCCCAACTCTAACGAGTATTTCGGTTGGTATTCAGAACATCTTTCCAGATGTTAAAGAACTGAGCGCTGGATCCCGAGACCACCACAGCGTTTTACGCATGCTTCTCCGTTTCGAGAATTCTCTCTTGCATCCGGCGCTACCGCGTTCGGCCTATACTGATGCACCTGCTACGGCTTGCGCTGCGAAACGAACTGCGAGAATATTTCGCGTCGCAAAAACAACAGCAGCAGGTTCTCAACCCACTCCGCGCCGCGGTTGACGCCCACTCAAACTGTCGGGCTGTTACAAGGCGTGGAGATAAACTGAAAGGTTGCTATGGAACGTCGAACAACGAGTTGGTTTAGTCAAAATTTAAGTAGCGAAATGCCACTGGTGGCTTATGGTCACGCAGGTCAACCGCTTTTGATGTTTCCCACTGCAGCCGCGGATTACCTTGAATATGAAAGGTTCCATCTGGTCGATGCGATACGCCCGCTTATTGAAGCCGGAAAGCTTCGGGCTTACTCAATCAATAGCGTCAATCGCTACAGTCTTCTTAATGAACAAATGCCTCCCAATATGAAGGCTGAATTGTTGACGCGTTTTGATCGATACATAACTGACGAAGTGTTGCCGCTGATTCGCAACGAAGCCGGCGATGATGCGCGGCCGCTCACCACGGGAGCGAGTCTGGGCGCTTTTCTAGCAGCCAACGCTTACTTTAAGCATCCGGATTTATTCCGCGGTGTGATTGCGATGAGCGGGAGTTACGACGTGCGGTCCTATCTAAAAGGGTTCTACGACGACAATGTCTACTTCAATAACCCGGCTGATTATCTGCCAAATCTGAACGACGATCACTACCTTCCGATTCTTCAAAAAGCCGAAGACATCTACATTCTTTCCGGCCAGGGTTCGTATGAAGCTCCCGAACGCAGTCAACAGCTCTCCGACATCCTCACGTCAAAGGGTATCCCTCACAAACTCGATCTATGGGGACCGGACGTAAACCACGACTGGCCCTGGTGGCGAAAGATGTTGCCGCATACGCTGGGACAAATTCTGATGAAGTAAGGATTGGAGGCGGAAGCGAATACAACGCGAACGGGTTCTGATCAGTTTGATTCAGGTAAGCAATTACAGAACCCATCGCGGTAGCGCGGGATCCTTTAGACGCCGCACCACAGAGTAATTTTTTCTAAACGCTCGCTACCTCCAGCATCCCGCGCTACCGCGCTGGGTTCTGTAATAGCGAAACTGCATCAGCACGCCAAATGGATTTCACTCACAAGTTCGCGCCGCAATACTTGCAGTAGCGCGCGTCAAGATCGTGGACCTCAGCTCCGCACCCCTTACATAACTGCGTCTTGAGGTTTTGTTCTCTCACGGCTTGCGCCAGTTCCACCGAGACGATGCCAGTGGGCACGGCAATGATGCCATACCCAATCACCATCACTATTGACGCTAGCATCTGACCTACTGGCGTGCGCGGCGAGAGATCGCCGTATCCCACAGTTGTCAAAGTCACAATCGCCCAATAGATGCTGACGGGGATGCTCGTGAAGCCGTGTTCCTCGCCCTCGATGACGTACATCAACGCGCCGATAATAACGACGAGCAGCAACACGGCAGACAGAAAGACGCTTATCTTCCGCCTGCTGGCACGCAGCGCGCGCTGCAGTGTATCGGCTTCGGTGATGTACTCGGAAAGTTTTAGCAGTCGGAAGACACGGAGCAAACGCAGTATTCGGATGACCAAAAGGTATTGGCTGCCCGGCACGAGGAGGCTGAGATAGGTTGGAATGATAGCCAGCAGATCCACGACGCCGAAGAAACTCACCGCGTAGCGTTGCGGACGGCGCACGCTCAGCAAGCGCAGCAAATATTCAATGGTGAATAGCACCGTGAACATCCATTCAAGTGCATAAAGCAATTCTCCGTATTGCTGCCTGACTTGACGGATGCTCTCCAGGATAACGGTTGCGACACTGAGAAGAATCAGCCAGATGAGAGCGAGATCGAAGAGGCGACCAGCGCGCGTGTTTGACTCGAAAATAATCTCATGCAAACGCGCACGCCGTGGGGTAGAGGCAACTTCGGTGGCGGGCGCTTTTTCGACGGCCTTGCGTTTCACTCACTCTTCATAGCTTATCTCTTGCCAGCGTGTCGAGTTGTTACAGGGAAGGGTACCGATGCTCCGTCTAACTATTACAGAACCCAGCGCTCTAGCCCTCGATGCAGCGAGTTAAAGACTAAAGGGGGCTCCCGGTTCCCAGGCTTGGTGACGCCGCACTGCTGCAGCCAATCAGCCAGGCCAATGAGATCCGCAGTGAAAGTGCCAAACTCTCGCACCGAAACTTCATCGCGGCCTTCGGGTACAGCCACCATATGTCGCTCGGACCCGATGTCAATACCTGCGGCGTTGAGGTTGATGTGTTGCAATTGCTTTGGCAGACTCTGGAGGTTGAAACTTTGCGACTTTGTTCTCTTCCTGCGTTTGCTCATTGGGCTGCTCCTCGGCGGACTTTTTCACTGTGATTTGCCTACAAGCGCAGGGGAGCTCTTCTTTGTATTCTTCTTAACGGGATATTAGCCACTTAATGCAGCTAATTCACCAATGTTATCGACACCAACCCCTGAGACCAAACTGGGTTACGGGTAAACCTACGCCAATGCGGTAACGGCCTTCGCGACTTGTAAGCCTGCTTATCTTACCAATCTCGCCCTCTGAGTTTCATCTCGTTATCTGCGCGTCGCAGACGAGCAAAGCTACTGGGTTCTGTAACTTGAATCGATAACTTGAAAAGCAGTATGAGTCTATTGGTCATCCTTCAAGTGAGGAGTGGTCCATTTCGCTAGTGGTCGCCTACTCGATTCTCATAAAGAGCAGCAAGGCGTTCGTCCGTTGGTACCATTTTCAGAACCCTTTAGTTAGGCGTTCACAGCTGCCAATGCGTTTTCAGCGCGCGGCAACGACTCGGATTTATCGAAGTCGCCGCGCAACACTTTCAAGGCGTATTTTTCTCGATCTATTTCCTTGCGGGTGCGCACACCAAGCCTACGAAATACCGGAACTGGCGGACACCAACCCTGTACGGCATGATGAAAGAGAAAGGGCAACACGATCCCTGGGATAATTAACCACTTCTTGCTATGGGTTACTCCCAGAGCGAGGCCAGTGAAAGCGATTGCTGAGGCGTTGGTTTCAAGCAATCGTTCCATATCCCACTCTCTGTCTAGCTCGTCGATGCGCTGGGTGATCTCGGCGGGACTCTTTTCCTCATAACTTCGGACCCGAGCGTCTAGTTCCCGATCAAGCTGCCGGTTAATTTCCTCTGAGGTATTGGCGCGAACTCGGTCTAATGTTCCCATTGGTTTGTCCCTGCTTATGTGAAAGTCGTGTACGATAACCAATCCCAAAACGCGTTTCGGCATGATCATAAACAAGCGGTATGCCGCACTGCAGACCGTGGAGAAGGGTGTGTTATTACATTAAAACGGTATTAACAAGCTGACTCATCAATTCAAGGGCTTTCAACCAGGCCTTCCCAGAGTCCACCCTGAAATAAAACTGGCGATACTGGAAGATGGCTCTAGTATCGCCAGAGAAGTTGCTTTTACCAACGTGGTTACTTTTAAGCTAATCCTGCCACGTCAACCCTCAGGATCGTCTCCGCCCTTCTTGCCCTTCTTCTTCGTCGGATCGACTTCACGTGGACGCGACACTGGCGGTGGCGGTTCTTCTCGCGGTGCCACGACTTCTGGTTTCGGTTGTGGATTGGCCGGTGCCTCATCCACCTTCGGCGGCGGAGGGAGCGTCATCTGTTCTAACTTTGGCTCTGCGGTATTCGCTTTTGGAAGGGCGGGGTTCTCTTCGTCGTCCTCATCATCCCCCCCACTACCAAATTGAGCGCGCTCGGCTGCAAGCTCTCTTTGCCGCTGGCGGAAGAGTTCCTTCATGTCTTCCGGCATCGATGGCGCCTTGTCAAAATTCTCCTTCGGTTTGTCCTTCAAGAAGTCTTTCATGAAGTCGATGAAGAAAGGCAGAGCGCCTACACCCCCGGTCATTCCGGTTCCCAGGTTCTTTTTCAGTCCCGGATAACCCATCCAAACGCCAGTCACGTAGGTTGGTGTAAATCCAATAAACCAAACGTCCGTGTGATCATTGACCGTGCCCGTCTTGCCTGCCACTGGAACCCCGAGAGAACGCGCCGCGGTTGCCGTTCCATTCTCAACCACGCCACGCATCATCGAAGCCATGGTCAGGGCGACATACTCGTTCATGACTTTGTGAGTTGTCTTTTCCCACTCTTCCAATACGGCGCCATCGCGGTCCAACACGCGGCGAATCAAGTGCGGCTCAACGCGAATGCCCTTATTTGGAAACGCCGAGTAAGCAGAGACCATTTGGTCTAGAGGCACTTCGGTAGCGCCCAGAGCTGACGGGAGGTAAGGGGCCATCGGCACCTTGATACCAAAGCGACGCACCATCTGCGCGCCCGTTTGAATGCCGACGGTTTGCAGAAGATGGACCGCCGGCACGTTCATCGATTTCGCCAGCGCCACTTTCATCGGCAAGTCGCCGTTGCCTAGTGAGCCATCATAATTGTGTGGTTGCCATGGGCCGATCTTGATTGGCGCTCCGCTTACGGTCGTGTCAGGCGTCATGCCCCACTCAACCGCGGCTGTGTAAACGAAAGGCTTGAAACACGAACCGGTTTGGCGGTAGGCCTGCGTAGCATTATTAAACTTACTGGTGCTATAGAAATCGTAACCGCCGATCATGCTGACAACCTCGCCGGTCTTGGCGTTGAGGGTCATCATGGCGCCGGCCACGGCGGGTACTTGCGAGAGTTCGACTTTCAGCCGTCTGGTCTTCTTGTCGACTTCCTTGATGTGAAACTCCGACAGGTAGCCAGGCTTTAACTCGTCTTTCGGCTGGCGTCCAGACCAACCCATGTCAGCTGGACCAACTGTGGCGGTGTAGTTGCCAAAGCGAACCACGGCTTCATTCTTAGCGCGGTCGATTTTAGTTACGAGTCCTGATAAGTAGCGGCCTTCCGTGTAGTCGTTTCCATACCAGTCAGGGTCTTTATAGTTGCTCATTTCCTGAGTGGTCGGCTGTCCGTTACCAGCGGAGGTAGGAATTATTTTGTAAGTCGAACGCCAACCGCGACCCCGGTCGTAACGGCGTAATCCAGCACGGACAACTTCATAAGCCTTCTTCTGCGCTTCGACATTGATCGTTGTGTAAACGGAAAGACCGCCCTGGGCCACGCGAGTTGTGTACTTGTCTTCGAGTTGCTGCCTGACGTGTTCGACCGGGTAATCGAACGCACTCGATTTTGGCTGCGATTGATAGTAAGCAGTATCGGCAAGCTGGATCGGTGTAGCTTTGGCAGCATCAACTTCGGCCTGGGTTGCAAAACCGTGCCTGGCCATCAAGTCCAGCACCAGGTCGCGGCGCTCCTTAGCCTTCGCCGGATTAGACGTTGGTGAATATTCGCTCGGCGCTTTAGGCACACCAGCGAGGAGAGCCGCTTCACCTATGGTCAGGTCTTTTGCTTCCTTGCCAAAATATGTTTCGGCTCCGGCCTCGACCCCGTACGCGTTGGCGCCAAGAAAGATATGGTTTGCGTAGAGCTCCATGATCTGGTTCTTGGTGTAGTAACGCTCAATCTGAAGTGCGAGGGCCCATTCGTTCACCTTGCGCTTGATTGTTTGTTCTTTGGAGAGGAACAGGTTCTTAGCGAGCTGCTGAGTAAGTGTCGATCCGCCTTCAACTTTGTCACTGGTAATGTTTTTCCACACTGCACCAACGATACGAATCGGATCTATCCCGACGTGATCGTAAAATCGTGCGTCCTCAACGGCGAGGATCGCGTTTTTCATTAACGGAGGAATCTCGTGGTATTTGAGAGGGATGCGTTTTTCAAGCGCAAACTCGCCAATGACAGTCTCCCCATCGTCGGCATAAACACGCGTAACCACGCTTGGGCGATAGGTCGCCAGGGCCGCAACTTCGTTAGCCGCGCGCGAATAGTTAAGTTTGTATGCGGCGACGATTCCGGTTAGGCCGCCTGCCGCAAGGGACAGAAGAAGTACGGCCGGCAGCCAAAAACGCCGCAACAGAGTGCTGCGTTGTTCAGGTGGCGCTTTGGCGATTGCCTTAGGCGAATATGATTTCAATCGGGAAGCAGGGGATTTTGTATCCATGTATTTCAAGACCTCTCAATACTACCTTGCTCTAATACCGGGTTTTGCGGCAACGTGGATTCCCACAGTGGCGCCGGGTGAACAAATTATAACTTAGGGAGACAGTCTCAACGAGTTGAGGGACTGGAGTTTAGCTCAGTCCAGTGAGACTTGAAACGGTGAATATTATCAGTCGGAAACAGCTCATCGATTATTACAGAACCCAGCGCGGGAGCGCGGAATCCTTTAGGTTACTTGCGGCTTGGTGCGCGCAACCTGACAATCACTGCCAACATCTCTATAATCACTCACGCAAACGGGGGCGACAGGCTTCGACAGGGGTTTGGATGGCCGACGGATGCATGCCGGGCTACTCTATGCAGCTCGTTAAAAAGCGTAGGGAAAAAACAATTGCCAACTCTAACGAGTTAGCTCTCGCAGCCTAATTAGCTAGCGAGCGTCTCCGCCGCAAGTTGCTCATGCGCGCGGATGGAGATGTCATCTTAGATGGGCTGGCGCGAACCTTCGGTCCGTGGGTTCGCGCAAGATAAAGTCGGACTAGCTGGCACCGAGGTCTCGTCGGTTCACTTACTCGGTGCTGTGCAAAAGTCCGGCCACTTGTTGGCCGGAAAAGTGAAGCGACTAAGCATGTAGAGTCTTTCGGCGTCTTCTCTTGGATCCGAGTTCAATTCTCGGCGCCTCCACCAACCTTTTGATTGCAGACTTCGGAATGCGAATTTCGGATTTACGATACTGACTTGGAACGTCTGACTTGACATCCGCATTCCGAAATCCGCATTCCGAAATCTTCAACTCCCTTCCAATCGGAATCTTTGACAGCGGAGTTGGTGGACTTACGGTCTATCGTGCGCTACACGAGCGTTTACCCGCCGAACGCTTTGTTTACCTGGGCGACACCGCGCGTGTCCCCTACGGCACGAAGTCGCTATCCACCGTTGAGCGTTACGCAATTGAAAACGCTAAATTTCTCGAAGCGCGTGGAATTAAACTTCTGGTGGTGGCATGTAACACCGCCTCGGCCCTCGCGTTGCCGGCTATTCGGAAAGCAGTGGGCGTGAATGTGGTGGGCGTGATTGGCCCAGGTGCACGCGCTGCAAGCAAACTCTCAGCTGGGAAAAGAATTGCAGTAATAGCAACGGAAGCGACGGTCCAGAGTAAAGCGTACTCGGATGCGATTGGGAAGATCGATCCCGGTATTGAAGTAGTCGAACGCGCTTGTCCGTTATTTGTCCCGCTTGCTGAAGAGGGTTGGGCTGACAGTGACGTAGCGCGCGACGTGGCTGAGCATTACCTCGGTGACTTACGAGGAACCGGGGTTGGATCAGTTGTGTTAGGCTGCACGCACTATCCGATCCTGCGCGATCTTATCAGTGAAATTGTCGGCGATGACGTTCCCTTGATCGATTCCGGTGAAGCGGCCGCTCACGAGGTCCAGGTCTTTTTGGAATCCAATCAGCTCGGAGCTTCATCACGCAGATCAGAAATTGAAGAACGTCAACTTTGCGATGATCTCGATCATTTCTATGTGACAGACGCGGCTGAACGTTTCGCTAAAGTCGCGGAACGTTTTCTGGGAACTGTGCCTTCGGTGTTGGAGGCAGTGGAGGTCTGGGGACACGATGAGCTTCGAACGGACTGACGGACGCAGTGCCGATGAGCTGAGGCCGGTGAAAATCACGCCGGGCTTTTTGCCTTACGCCGAAGGGTCCGTCCTGATCGAGATGGGCGAAACGCGTGTAATCTGCGCGGCCTCAATAGAAGACAGGGTGCCTCCATTCTTGCGCAATTCCGGCCAGGGATGGATCACTGCTGAGTATTCAATGCTGCCGCGCGCAACGCAACAACGAACCTCACGCGAAGTCAGGCGAGGTGGCCCATCCGGTCGCACGCATGAAATTCAACGTTTGATCGGTCGAAGTCTGAGAGTCGCAGCCAACATGCGCCTGCTGGGCGAGCGCACTCTCACCATTGACTGCGACGTTTTACAGGCCGATGGCGGCACCCGCACGGCAGCCATAACTGGAGCCTACGTTGCCCTTGCCCTGGCCGACCAGAAGCTGCTGAGCCTTGGTAAGATTCAGCGCAGTATTGTTACGAACGAAGTTGCTGCAGTCAGCGTTGGGATCGTCCAAAATACACCTTTGCTAGACCTTAAATACGACGAGGATTCCGCGGCTGAAGTCGATATGAACGTGGTTTGCACGGGCGACGGCAGGTTCATAGAAGTTCAGGGAACTGCGGAACGCGAGCCCTTTTCGCGCGAGCAAATGGACAGTTTATTGGCATTGGGCGATAAGGGAATTCAGGCCCTGATGGCGATTCAGAGGGACACCATCGAGATGGCTAAAGCCTCAGCCAGGCCGGCAAAGCAGACAACGACGTAGTTCAGCGCTGCATCGGAATAGGGTCAATTGAAGCGCCGATAAGGCTTAGGCATACCTTGGATCGTGAACCATTCACATTTCAGATGGAGATAAGATGAAATATCTGAAAGTTTTCCTCCTCATGCTCGCGGTCGCGGTCAGTGCGTCGGTCGCGACGGCCCAGCAGGTTTTTACCAACGACAAGATCGATTATGTGCTGGAGCTTCCATCGACTCAATGGCGTGTAATTTCAGAGCCTGACGCTGCTCACGAGCACGCGGAATTCGTCTACGGCGACCGCCTTGACGGCCATCTTCAAATTCGCAAAGAGATTGCTGAGGCCGGCACCAAGCCATCCGATCTCGCTCGACGGGACTTTGATCAAAAGTTGAGATTCCTTCCTGGGTTTGTCGAAGGGAAGGAAGAGAGCTTCACGGGCCGTCTCAACGGGATAACTATCTCCTACGAGTTTGTGAGGACCGGAAAACCGATGATGGGGCGCATCTACTATCTTCAAGCCAACCGCACAATCTACGCGCTTCGCTTTACCGGACTGAAAGACAAACTGGCAAGGATCCGCAACCAGACCGACCTGATCGCGCGAAGCTTCAGACTCAAGTAGTTATTAAACTTGCGTCACCTCTCAGGCAAGCCTTTCCTTCCTTACCCTGGAGCACTTAGGCGCCTCCTATCGGCTGCCGGATTGCTAGCCACTAGTTTGCGTTACAATCATCGCAACAGATGAAACTTACGTTGGCCCCGGGCTTATCAATCCAAAAATCTTCGATCGAAGGCGACGGCTGTTTTTCTGTCGCTTACTTCAAACGTCACCGGAAAATCGCGGAATACACGGGGGAAAAAATAACCAATGCGGAAGCTCGACGCAGGGCGGGAAGAAGGCGGCTGCGGATCTGCGGCATTAACGAGCGGTGGAGTTTGGATGGAAGCCGTGGCGGCAACGGAACGCATTACATCAATCATTCCTGCGAGCCAAACGCTTACATGAAGATCCTCTATGACCATATTCTTTTCATTGCCTTGCGTGACATCACACCGGGCGAAGAAATTACTATCGACTACGAGACTACGCTTCACTCAAATAAAAAAAGGTGCACTTGCGGAGCACCCTCTTGCCGGGGAACCATTAATAAGACTTAGTTAGCCGCCGCACTCCAATCTGCTACAGTCGCGGCAGAGTGAAACTGAATTTCGATCCTCGTCCGACTTCCGATTCAAGTTGAACGCAGCCGCCATGTTGCTCAACGACTTCGCGGACAAATGAGAGTCCCAGACCCGTCGACTCTTCGTCCTTGTCCTCGCCATCACGCACCACGCGATAAAACTTTTCCCACACACGATCTTTAGCGTCTGAGGGAATTCCATAGCCTCGATCTTCAACCGAAAGTCTAACAGCTTCTGCTTCCAATGCAGTTGAGACTGTCACCGTCGTTCGCTCCGGGCTGTATTTGATTGCGTTGCTGACCAGGTTTCTCACGGCTTGCGAGATCATGCTCTTGTCGGCAGCTACTGGAGGAAGCCTTTGTGTGGGTAGCTCAATCAGCCGAATCCTTCTTTTCCTGGCAACCGGCTGGAGGTTAGCTATAGTTTCTTTCACCACCTCATCCAGGCGCAACGGAATCTTCAATACTTCCTGGCGGTCCTTCCGCTCTAGTTTGGTAACCGCGAGAAACGTATTAATCATTCGAGACAGGCGTTGTGATTCATTCGCGATGATGGTCACAAACTCTTTTGCCTGTTCCGGAAGATCGTCATCCGTAGCTAACAACTCCGCGAATCCGTTGATGCTGGTCAGAGGAGTGCGCAGCTCATGCGACATCAACGAGATCATGTCGCTCTTGAGCTGTTCATACTCCTTCATTCGCGTAAGGTCTCTAACCGCGATTGCCAAACATAACGGCTGCTTTCCGCCGTTCTCCGCCGTGCAACTTTCTTCAAGTACCAGAGATATACGAAGGAAGTGAGTCTCGTTCCGGTCAGCGAAGTGAAGCTCGCGTTCGTATGCATCACCGGTTTGCAGTACGCGGCGGACTGCGATCGCAGGTTCATCGAAGACATCCGTTTTGAACCTGTCGAGTAATTCGAAAAGGTTCATGTTCGCTGGCGCGGTTTTCGGTAGGCCGGCCGTGTCGAGCAGCGTTTGATTTGCGTAAGCAACTCTGCCGTCGAGATATGCCAGTGCAACCCCGTCGCCGATCTCTGCAAGCGCGTTAATCCCGACTCGCTGCTCAAGCAGTGCTCCATTGAGAACATACAGCGACTGAAGTCTTTGGCTGGACGCCTTTGCGGAAAAGAAGGCGAAGCGTTTCCTCTCAGACGATTCGTGAGCTTCTTCTCGCTGGAGGTTGCGCGCCATTTGGCCGCCTACCGCAGATAGCAAAGCTCGATCGTCGTCGTTAAATTGTTCGGTGGTGCGAATGAGCAGCGCCCCTACAGTGCGGTCTTCGTGTGTCAGCGGCAACGCTATGTTAGTGAAGGAATCTTCCGAGTCGGAAGACTCAACTACTATCTCCCTTTCCTTTATCGCGGATTCACACAAACTGACCCCGTCACGCCAAGCCGCGTTACGGCCGGTTTCCAAAGAACCGCCGTTGACACGATGGCGGGCAGAAGAAACCAGGTGGCCCTCAGCGTTTCGACGAAAAACAACTGCTTCAGTTGGAGAGAACATTGTGTCGAGCAGTCTCAAGCCACTGAGGAGACTGTGGGCCGCGTCCTCACCTTTAAGTGCCTCCAGCTTGGTTGAAGACGCAATCAACTTGCTCGTTAGTTCGTCATCCTTCTGCCGGAGTCTAAGTATCTGCATCGCTATGGCAGAGATGAATGCGCTGAGCGCGATTGGCGTAAACAGGATATCGAGTGAGAAGAGCCATGACGAAAAAAGGCTAAGTCCGGCCAGTCCAAGAAAGCCACCACCCAAATAAGGAAACGATTCGCGCGCGCCAAAACGTCCGACGGCAAACGCCGCGGCAAGTGAGGCGGTCAAGATGACGGCACAGCCGAAGACTAGACCAGGTGTGGTTAGTCGAGCGTCGCCGATCCTTGCGGATATCACGAAGGCGGCCTGCAGGTGAAGAGATGAGCCCACTCAACCACAAGGCAACACTAATCGAGCCCGCCAGGAGACCGACTGCGGCAGAAGGCAAAAGTGATCTGTAAAAAGTAGAAACTGCCAAGATGTGGAAAGGAATCGATGACTGAGGTTGGAACTGGTTCAGCTTTTGCCGGGAGGGCGAAAGCGACACGGATTATACACTGTTAGGCAGTGTTACTCCAGCCAGTGTGAAGATTGTTGACGTTTCAGGTCGCCAGAGATTTTAGTGCACGAATTACGTCAGGCTCGTCACTTGGGTCTACGGTTCTAAGGTCCACTAGAACCATGCCCTCCGCGATACGACAAATTACCGGTGGGGGAAAAAGTCGCAGTTTCCGCTGTAATTCATCGGCATTATGGGTTGTGTGTTTCAAAGCAACGAGGGCCGTCGGAGGATGAATATTTGGCCCGGAGCCGCCACCGACTGCAGATTCGCCCGCGATTATACTCACCGTGAGATTCTCCAGGCCCGACTCACTCGCAAGGATTGCGGCTAAGCTCCGCGCTCTATCTTCGATCGTTTCTCTGGTCATCGCCAACATACGAAGTGTTGGTATTTCCTGAAACGCTCCTCGACGATGTGACTCAAGAGTTGCTTCGAGGGCGGCCAAACACAATTTGTCTGCGCGCAATGCGCGGTAGAGGGAATGTTTACGAAGCCGGTTGATAATCTCACGCTTGCCGACAATCAGGCCCGCCTGGCTGGCGCCGAGCAGCTTATCGCCGCTAAAAGAAACCACATCGGCCCCGGCAGCAATTGACTCGCTTATGACCGGCTCGTCACCGAGGCCATATTCACTTAAATTCACGAGCACTCCTGAACCTGCATCTTCATAAACAGTGATGTTCGCGGCGTGGGCGAGCTTCGCAAGTTCTGAAAGTTCGGGAGCATCAGTGAATCCAATGATTCGGTAGTTTGAAGGATGGACCCGCATTATCACTCGGGTCTTGTCATTGAGTGCCCGCTGGTAATCGTCGAGATGCGTCCGGTTTGTTGACCCAACCTCGATCATCTGTGTTCCTGAGTTCGACATTACATCGGGCACACGGAAGTCACCGCCGATTTCAACAAGTTCCCCACGCGAGACAATCGTCTCGCCGGCGGCGGCCAGGACGGTCAGGATTAGTAGTGCCGCCGATGCGCAGTTGTTTACCACGAGAGCCGCTTCCGCACCTGTCAGCTGGCCAAGTAATTCCTCTGCTCGCGCTGCGCGTTTCCCACGTGAGCCGGTGAGCGGATCGTATTCCAGTGTGCAATACCCTGCAGCTTCAAGGCTGACAGCATTGCGGGCGGAGTCGGAGAGTGGGGCGCGGCCGAGATTCGTATGCAGGATCACGCCCGTGGCATTGATCACCCGTCGAATCCCCGCTTTTGATTCCAGGTTGGCCAAAGCCTCGAGTCGTCTGACAGCTTCGAGCAGGAGAGTTTCTTTTGATTGCTCGTTTGAAGGATGCGATTGAATCTGCGCGCGCATTTCGTCAGTAACTCTGCGCGCCATCACTGTCAAATGCGTTAAGCCCAGGGAGTCTCGAAGTCTTACCGCAGCCTCGGTTCGCAATAGTTGGTCGATCGAAGGTAGTAAGCGCAGCGCGAAGGTTGTGGTGGCTGACATTTTGATCGTGAATGAGCGCGTACTGGAATCGGCACCGTAGGATAACTGCACTCCTGCCATCGAGCAAACCACAAATTGAGTGCAAAGCACCGTGAAACCGGGCCAATCCAACCTTATTTGTTGACACGTTGCTTTCCCAGCCCCTAGACTGATTCCGCGTCCCACACGACGCCCCGCCTGTTTTCCCGCCCTAAATTAAGGAGATTCAATTCAAAATGGCGCAACGCGATAACCGGCTCTTCCGTGCACAAACCAGAGCCAAGGATGCCAGAAGTGCCAAAGGCAACTCTGGAGAATATGAACCTACCGTCGACGAGCAATTGGCGCGTTTAGAGGAAGGCATTAGGCGTCTGAAAATCGAATTTGACGTCTTCTTTAATGGCGCCTCTAAGCGTCCACCTTACGACACGAAGGGTCGAGTTGAGACACAGTTGAAGCGTCTGGGTGACGACCGCACGCTGAGTTTTGCACAGCGTTATCACTACAACTCTCTGGCCTCGCGTTACAACGCTTTCCGCGATCTGTGGCGGCGAACCATGCAGGGTCGCGAAGAGGGGAGAGATCCGATGGCAGCGGCTAGAGCAACGGCCAAACAAGAGGCTGCGGATGACTTTAAGACGACCAGCTTTGTCTGCGAGGATGCGCATAAGGATGTGGAGTTGGTTAAGGACGTCTACAAAACGCTTAATCGAAGCTAAGAAAGATTTGCGGTGAACGCGTTGAGGATTTTTCTTTTCCCCGTTTTCACCGGCTGGTGGCGTCGCAGGCGGACGGGCTAAAGGAACGCCTGGGCTGCCAGAAAGTCTCATTCTCGATTGATGTTGAAGGGGGACACGTGAGTTTCAAGGCCCGAGGTGAACGAGGCTAGATAGAGAGCTGATTAAAAGAAAAGGGCAACTCCGAGAAAGTCGGGGTTGCCCTTTTTCTGTTGGCGCTTACCGGACCGTCGACCGGAAGCGGTCAGTGGCTGCCAAAGCAAGCCGGGGAGACCTACATCTTGATCACTTTTTCCGCCTGCGGCCCTTTCGGACCCTGGGTCACCTCGAACTCAACTTCCTGACCCTCTTCGAGTGTCTTGAAGCCGTCGCCCTGGATGGCGCTATAGTGAACAAAGATGTCTGAAGAGCCAGGCTGCTCAATAAATCCATAGCCCTTCGAATTGTTAAACCACTTGACCTTACCGGTTATTCTAGACATAACAACGAATCCTCCTAACGATTCGGTAAAACGGGGCACTGGTGGCACAGACTTCAATCTGCGATTATCTTTGCTTTAGTTGACGAATTAACTATCGGAAATCACAGACCGAAGTCTGTGCCACTTCGCGCGACCTGGGTTAAAGCTTGTGAGCCGGGACGCGCTTGGGGGCGCATTACGGAAACACAAAACAAAAATGCATGGTGAAAAAGCGCGCTCATTGGCGCATTTTCATCATGCAAACCTACACGGGGAAACCTGAGAACACATTGCTGTAAAGCTTGTAAATCGAGAAACTTAGAACAAATTCAGGGGCCTACTTAACGAGGGCGCATACTAAGCGAAAGCAATTTCACGTGTCAAGCGAAAAAAACTACCTTGAAGCAGTAGTTAGCAGATACTGCAATGGATTAACGGGCTGATCATTTATCCGAACTTCGTAATGGAGGTGCGGACCTGTAGAGCGTCCTGTTGAACCGACTCTGCCAATAAATTCGCTTCGTTGGACCCTTTGTCCTTGGCTGACGTCGATGTGTGACAGGTGTCCGTAGCGGGTGGTTAGGCCACCGCCGTGATCCACGACCACCAGCTGGCCGTAGCCATTTTGCCAACCGACAAAAGTGACTGTTCCGCTGGCCCCCGAAACCACGGGAGCGCCCATTGCTGCTTCGATATCCTGGCCAGAATGGAACTCATAAGATCCACCACCAAAAGGATTGCGGCGTCCTCCGAATCCGCCTTCAAGTTTCCCATCAACGGGCCAAACGGTAGGTGTGTAGCCGCGTTCCCGGAGGACAGCTTCGTAAGCCTGCATGTTCTTTTCGAGTTGGGCCATCTTGCTTTCGAGGGCAGCCAAACCCTCGCTATCAAGCGGTAACGCCGGCCCGCCGCTTCCAGGGAAGCTACGGGCGAATCCTCAACTACACCCGACTTTTCTGCCAACTTCCTCGAAGTGTCTTCGACAGCTTCAACCCGATGATTGAGGTTATTGAGCTCTCGTCGCTGCCGCTCATTTTCCGCGCGGAGCCGCTGATTCTCAAACTCCGTCCGTAGATGCGCAGCTTGCTGGGTCAGGCCGTAAAAGCCGTAAACGGAAGCACAAATCAAGACGGTGACGCAGAACGCCAGAAGTCTCAGAGACCTTTTGTTAACGCAAAAGCGGCGGATTCTTGAGCTAGGTCGGGGGGTGTGCGCGATGATGAAGGCGTAAAAACGGTCGTCTCTGGCCATGTAATGTATCTCCCGTGCTTCAGCAGAAATAGGGGCTGCCAAAGCAACCGAAAAAAAGCACAACTGCCAAAACTGGCGGGTGCGTTCTTTAGTGTTTTACGAGGTTTGTTTGACCCGCTTGAAGTTGCAGCGGAGGAATAAACCCCATCTGCCAAGGAGTGAAAATTCAACCGGCCGGTGCTGCAAAGAAGCGTGACCCTATCACACGAGTCTGGAGGATTGCAACCTGTGGAAGTGTCAGATTTAGACTAGAAATCCCGCGCTTCGCGTTTGCGGTTGGAGCGGTCTCTCACGATGGTAAAGACAATCCCAATTAGTAGTGCCAGGAATATCGCGACAATCAATATCTTGATAGCCCCGAGAAGAAAACCCCCCAGGGTAACGACTGAACCCAGCAGAGTTATCACGATCAGAACCAACGCCGCGATACCGCCCAATGCTTTAAGAATTAATGCCATTTTTCAAATCCCCAGTTCTTTTCAAAGGCTTCGCTTAAACGGAAGAGTCTCAACGTCCTTCCGAAGTTGGGTCGTGTCACCCGTCCTGAATCGTGGTGCTTCGACTATTGAGCCGACGACCACCGACGGCGGCGGCCGGCGCGAATCGAAACGAATGATCCGGCTGCCGGTTCCGCGACGACGCACGTAGTCAAACAGCATGTAAGCGCCTAATGCCACCAGCGCTACCGGAAGGAATTGCCTCACCGGAAACTGAACCCCGAGCAGCGTGTGCAGCAGGAAGAGCGTGCCGATAATAACCAGTGTTATCCCCCACGCGAATGGATTCCCGTATAGCCGCCGAGTAATCACATCCTCTTCGGTGTCTGGGGAAAGCCCCGCGCGAATGAGTTGCGCCGTGCGACAGGCGTCGACGGCCGCAAATAGCCAGGTGCCCAAAACGCCGAGGATAAAGAATGGTACCTGTGTCAGGACGGCCATTTGGAAGAAACTAGAAAAAATCGCAAAGTGCACTATTGCCTTGGCCGTCTGACCGTTGTAAGCCGCTCCCAAGCCGGGTACGAAAGACAAGAGCGTTGCGATAAACGGTGAACTGCGGCGATAGCTTACGGGAGAGCTCTCTGACTCCTGCCTCAGCAATTCAACCCCGGCAACAATGCAATCCTGACAGAACGGAAAACCTCGGATGCGGTGATCGCAGGCAGAGCACAACTGGCGTGCGCACTGATTACACTGGACGACACCGGCATTCTTTGGATGATAAGAACAATACAACATCACTGGTTCCGCTCCGGACTATTGCTTATTCTCGCCGGCCTTGTTCGGTTTCGGTTGCTGTTGTGGCTGACTTTGCTGTCCGGCAGGCGCAGCGCCCTTACGTTGGCCGCCCACAAGATCCTTGATGCCCTTCGTGATCTCATTGATCCCGCCGGTCGAATCCGCGCTTCGCTCAGCTAAACGCAGACTGGCAGTGTACACACCGCTAATCGAACCATCGGCCGATACCGTATTGGTCAATACAAACACAGCAACCAATAGCATGGTGGCGACGGTGGCGAGCTGCGGGGAAATGATTGGATCGAGCCAAACTCGAAGCCAGGCAGCGATTCGCTCGCCAAAGGAAGCGCGAATTTCCTTGGAGAGTTCGCTGCCGGTTGTCGCCAGCAGGATTCGTTCGTTAAGTCCGGCAGGGACCGGCTTTTCCTCAGAATAGTAGATGTAACACGTGCCAATCGCCCGAACGACTTCACCCGGCAGGTCTGTGCAACGCTGGCAAAGCAGCGCGTGACGCTCCCATCGATGATAGAGGGCAGCCGGAAGAAATCCATCGAGATAGTCGGTTACATACTCTTCAAAGTCTTCACACGACATTGCCGTTTCCGGCATCGTGCTCAGCAGAATGCGGGCCTCGAGATCTCGAGGCGCATCCAGCGCGGCGGCAGCTCGGCATGCCTGCATTGTGTTTTTCACTTCACTCAGAGTGTTGTGACACAACGGACACCGTAGCGCATGCGCTGCAAATGCCTTGTGAACATCAGGCTTGAGCGTGCCCTCCAGGTAATCTGTCAGCCGATCCTCAAAATCATTACAAAGCATTACGTTCTTCTCTTCCTGCCCCTCAATCATCTGATCGTCCGCTCGCCTCCCCAGCGAGCAGATGAACTAAACTTCGCTTGCCGCCAAAACTTTCATACGCCTCAATATCTTTGCCAACTCTATGCGCCCTCGGTTTATCCGCGACTTTACGGTCCCTTCAGGTATTTTCAACAGATCAACAATTTCCTGGTAACTCAATTCTTCAATGTCCCGAAGGATTACGCAGGTGCGTAAGTCGGGCGAAAGCTTATCAATGCCGGCCTGCACCTGTGTGCCTAATTCGCGACGCTCCATCTCCTGGTGCACCGAGCGCGAAACCGTGTGGAGGTGATAAGTGTGGTCAGCCAGGTCGTCGGCCTGATTATCGTGAGGCGTGCGTTGCCGCTTCCGGTAGTCATCGATGATGAGATTCCGAGCCAACCGCATCAGCCAGTTCTGTAAATCACCTTGCTTGGCGTCGTACTGATCCAAAGATCTGTAAACCCTGACAAACACTTCCTGAGTCAAATCCTCGGCTGTGTCGGATCGCGAGGTGAAACGGTAAGCCAGGTTGTAAATCCTTCGGGAGTAAGTGTGGACAATTTCCTCCCATGCCGCGCCGTCACCTGCGCGACATCTTCGAACTAACTCGGCTCCTTCGTTGGCAGCCAAAGCTCTTGCAGCCCCCACTTTATTCTTCTCCGCCTGACTTAATTAGGGTTCCTGCCACTCGAACTCAGGTCCATCACCCCGTGTTCAGGCGGAATTACGATTCGCTGGAGTGGAAAGTTCCGGGCAAAGCAAGCGACTCCGAAACGTCGTCTCATTGAGTAAAAAGCAGGCGACGATTTAGCGGATTATCACGAGCTTCGGGGTTCTTGCTCCAGGTAATGAACTGTAGTAGCCTTCCGGCGCGGCCCAATATCTTGTGGTTCTGGTTCTTCCAAGTCAAGCGGTTTACTAATCCTTGAAGTCTACTACACGCAAATACGTTGAGTTTGGAGCGTTTTCCCTGCTCGCCATCGCAATCCTCTGGTGGTTTGGCAGACATCTGGACTGGACGGAAGTTCGCCTCGCGGTTGGCCGGGCAAACCCATACCTCCTTGGTCTCGCATTGGTTGTGATTTGTTCGACCTACTTCCTGCGCGCTGCGCGTTGGGGGGCCTTGCTTGCGCCTCTTTCACCAGCCGGCATGCGGAATCTTTTCATCGCTACCACGGTTGGTTTCGGAGCTTTATTCCTATTCGGACGGATGGGGGAAGTTGTGCGCCCGCTCGTTTTGCCAATGCGAGATCCAAGGATTCGGCCGAGCGCCTCGTTTGTTACCATCATGGTCGAACGCATTTACGACATGTTGGCGATTGTCGTTTTCTTCGCGGCCAACCTGATCTGGATGAAACCGCCGGCTAACGCCGCGATTGAGTTTAATCGCGTTCGGATTGTCGGGATCGTGATGCTGGTCGCGGTGCTTGCGGGCGTTTTTATGATGGCGCTCTTCAGGAAGAACTCGCAGGCGTTGATTGAACGCCTCAGGTCCATTCTTGAGGGCCGCCGCTTCATACCGGCACGATTGACTCGAGCCGTAATTAGTATCCTCGAACAACTTGCCCGGGCACTCAGAGTTTTAGTAAACGCGCGGGAGTTGGCTGTAACGATAGGCTGGACGATCGCGCTTTGGGTCGGAATCGGCCTCGGCAATTGGCTCGTGCTGCGTGCTTTTGGACTTCAATTTGGAATAACCCAGACGGTGTTTGTGATGGGCTGGGCTTTGGTTGGTTCACTTGTTCCGACCCCCGGTGGAGCTGCCGGAGCATTCCATGCAGCCACGGCCGGTGCTTTGATTTTCCTGGGCATTGGGCGAGAGACCGCGGCCGCTATCTCAATCGTGTTGCACCTGGTCGATTTTGGTCCTGCCCTGATTATTGGACTCGTCTACATCGTTCGCGGAGATGTCAATATAAGAAACTTGCGCTCGATCACCTCTTCGGAAAATGTAGAGCACGCAATCGAGGATGAACCGATTCTGCCCGACGGGGACTATGACGAGGGACAACTGAAGGCAGCAGCAGCTGCGCGAGATTGAACCTGGGTGGTGAAACTTTAAAACAGTCTTGAGGCTAATGCGATGAAATGTCCATTCTGTGGTTATCTCGAAGACAAGGTGGTGGATTCACGCGAGTCCCGCGAGGGCGAGGCTATCCGTCGACGCCGGGAATGTTTGAGGTGCGAACGCAGGTTTACGTCCTACGAGCGCATCGACGAGATTCCCTACATGGTGATCAAGAAGGATGGAAGACGAGAGCCTTTTGATCGTAACAAAGTGATGGCGGGGTTGTTACGCGCTTGTGAAAAACGTCCGGTACCATCGTCGAAGCTCGATTCGATTGTTAACGCCATTGAAAAGTATGTGCAGGAGTCGTCTGAGCGAGAAAGGCCGACGAGCAAAATAGGTGAGATGATCATGCGCCGGCTAAAAGAACACGACAAGGTTGCATATGTGCGTTTCGCCTCCGTGTATCTCGAGTTTGAAGACGTGTCGGAGTTTATGACCGAACTTAAACAACTGGTGCGGACGCGCCAGGCTGGGTCTGCGGCCAAAAAGAACTGAAGCTGCTGAACCGTCGGATTACGAATGATAAAACCCGCTCGTGCCACTGGTCTTGAACGCCTTGAATTGCAGCGCCTACGGGATCGCGTGGGACGCCTGTTCGCCGCTTTGCAAGAGGCTACCGTCGCGGAAGAGCCTCTTGCTTCAGACACGTGGGCCCCGCCGGTGGATCTTTGTGAGACCGCTGATGCGATAGTTCTGCGCGTCGAGCTGCCAGGATTAACGGCCGACCAGATTAAGGTTGGCGCCACAAACACCCAGCTTCGAATTTGGGGTGAGAAGAAACGTCGCAAGCCGCGCAACCGAATCTTGTCGCACCTGTGTTCCGAACGCAGCTATGGGCGGTTTTGCCGGTTGGTTCCGCTGCGTTGGACTGTTAGTGTGCAGGATGCAACCGCAGAGCTGGCAAACGGAATCCTTCTGGTGATCTTCCCAAAGATCGAGGATCGGCGCGGTACGGAATTCAGAATTAAGGTCAAGGGGGAAAGTACAGAGTAAAACCAGCCGCTTGAGCGTGGACGTATATTCCGGATCAATATTCACTATGGCAATCATAAAAGAAACAGAAATAACTGAAGACGTCGAAGTAGCTGACAGCGCGCAGGAACTGCAGATTCCCAACGAGCTCCCTGTACTGCCGCTGCGCGACATCGTTATCTATCCGTTCATGATCGTGCCGCTCTTTGTGTCGAGGGAAAAATCGATTCGAGCGGTTGATGAAGCCCTCGGCGAAAACCGAATGATTCTGCTGGCGTCGCAGCGAGACCTTGATAAGGAAGAGCCCGCCGCTGAAGACCTCTACAAGGTTGGAACCGCCGCCGTAATCATGCGCATGCTGAAACTGCCTGACGGCCGCATACGAATCCTGGTGCAGGGACTTGCTCGCGCCGAAATCGAATCGGTTGATACAAGCGGAGAATATATTCGTGCGCGCGCGCAAGTGGTTCAGGAAATACTTCCGCCCGAACGCTCTCTGGAAGTTGAGGCACTGGTCAGAAATGTCAGGGCTTCGATGGAAAAGGCGATTAACCTTGGTAAGAACATCTCGCCGGAAGTGATGGCGATAATCGCGAATCTTGACGATGCTGGACGCCTGGCGGATTTGTCGGCTTCAAACCTCGAGCTCAAGGTCGAAGATGCGCAGTCAGTCCTGGACATCGCTGACACGACAGCACGACTGCGGCGCGTTAATGAGTTGCTGAACAAAGAAATCGAGGTGTTGACTGTCCAGCAGGAGATCAATACTCAGGCACGTGCCGACATCGATCGGTCTCAACGCGAGTTTTACCTGCGGCAGCAAATGAAAGCGATTCAGAGCGAGTTGGGTGAGGGAAACGAGCTTGCCGAAGAAGTTGCGCAGTTCAGGGAAAAGATTGAGTCCTCCAACATGCCGAAGGCCGCGGAAGACGAAGCGCTTAGGCAGCTTAAGAAGCTTGAACGGATGCATCCGGACGCTGCGGAAACAGCAACACTGCGAAACTGGATGGAGATCATGACTGACCTGCCGTGGTCGAAGTCTTCGGTCGATAATTTGGATCTGCAAAAGGCAGAACAGATTCTCAATGAAGATCATTACGGACTCGAGAAGGTTAAGGATCGCATCATCGAAGCCCTGGCCGTCCGTAAGTTGAAAGAGAAGCCAAAAGGACCAATCCTTTGTTTAGTTGGCCCGCCGGGAGTCGGCAAGACTTCGCTTGGCAGATCGATTGCGCGCGCGTTGGATCGGAAATTCATGCGCTTGTCGTTGGGCGGTGTTCACGACGAGGCCGAGATTCGTGGGCATCGAAGGACTTATGTTGGCGCAATGCCCGGACGGGTTATTCAAGCCATTCAACAAGCGGGGACAAACAACCCGTTGATCATGCTGGATGAGATCGACAAAGTCGGCGCTGATTTTCGGGGGGACCCGTCATCGGCTCTGCTTGAAGTTCTCGACCCCGAGCAGAACAACACCTTCCGCGATAACTATCTCGGCGTTACGTTTGATTTGTCGAACGTGATTTTCATGACCACGGCAAACGTTTTGGACACAATTCAGCCGCCGTTGCGTGATCGCATGGAAGTTATCCGTCTTGCTGGTTATACCGAAGAGGAAAAACGCGAGATTGCTCGACGACACCTGTTGCCGAAACAGATGGAGGAAAACGGCATCACCGCGAAAGATCTCCATATTTCCAAGACAGCCCTAACTGCGTTAATCCAGCAATACACACAGGAAGCCGGCCTACGGCAACTCGAACGCGAGATTGGCCGAATCAGTCGCAAAGTTGCCAGACGAATCGCTGAAGGGCATAAGGGTTCTGTTCGAGTCTCGCTTAAGAATATCCATGAGTTCCTCGGCGCGCCGAAAGTGATTCCCGAGGAAGTTCTGAAGAAAGACCAGATTGGCGTGGCAACAGGCCTGGCCTGGACTGCTGTTGGCGGGGACATCCTTTTCATTGAAACATTGAGAATGAAAGGCAAGGGCAACCTCGTTCTGACAGGACAGTTAGGCGACGTCATGCGCGAGTCCGCCCAGGCCGCGTATTCGTATGCCAAGTCGCGAGCGAAAGAACTCGACATCAATGAAGATGACTTTAGTAACTACGATCTTCATATCCACATTCCTGAAGGCGCAATTCCAAAGGATGGCCCATCTGCGGGAATCACTCTTGCGACCGCGATGGTCTCTGCTCTTTCGCTACGCCCAATCAGGAAGGACGTAGCGATGACCGGAGAGATTACTTTACGAGGGAATGTGTTGCCGGTTGGTGGTATCAAGGAGAAGGTTCTAGCGGCGCGAAGAGCTCGCGTCTCAACGATTATCCTGCCAGCTCAGAACCGGCGGGATCTTGACGAAGTTGCAAAGGAACCTTTCAAAGATATCCGCTTCGTGTTTGTCGACAACATGCGGCAGGTGTTTCGTGAAGCGCTGAAGGAGAAGGTGGTGCCACCGGTCAGTTCAGGACCGCGACCGCAGAGAGTTCCTCAAGCGGCGTCGGGACGAGAGATCTAAAAAGGGCGTTTCTTGCCGAAGCACACGCCCTTCCTGCCGGTCGGCTACTGCCCCGTTTCCGAACTGCCCAACTAAGAGAGGGCAGTTTCTTTAGCGATAAAAAACTCCTGGCTGTTGAACGGCTGCTCACCCGGCTGTAGCTGAACCTTTGTGTACATCCCGTCCGGTTGTAGCTCGCGTGCCTTCGTATTATCGCGCAGGTACGCCGCAATTATCACGTCCCTCAGATAACGCTTCAGAGATGGATCTGAAACCGGAGCTACAACTTCGATCCGGTAGGTGAGATTGCGCGACATCCAGTCGGCACTGCCTATGTAGACCTCATCGTCACCACCGTTCTCAAAATAAAATACCCGACTATGCTCGAGGAATCTGCCGATGATGCTGCGCACAGTGATGTTTTCGGACAAACCAGGAACGCCCGGACGTAAGGTGCAAACACCACGAACGATTAGGTCTATCTTTACTCCAGCATTCGAGGCTTCATACAACTTTTCGATTATCGGCTTATCAGCCAGCCTGTTTACCTTCGCGACAACGTGAGCCGGCTCTCCGGCCTGGTGATGTCGAATTTCACGGTCAATGAGTTCCATGAATCTCTCTCGCATGTTTACCGGAGCGACTGAAAGTTTCCGGTATTCCATCTGGCGCGAGTAGCCGGTGAGGTAATTAAAGAGTTCAGTGGTATCCGTACCAACAGCTTCGTCAGAAGTTAACATTCCGACGTCGGTATAAAAGCAGGATGTCGTGGGATTGTAATTGCCCGAAGCGACGTGGACATAGCGTCTCAACGAATCGCCTTCACGCCGTACCACTTCAGTTAGTTTGCCGTGGGTCTTCAGTCCTAACACCCCGTAGACGACATGCACGCCTGCCTGATCCAATTTGCGCGCCCATTCGATGTTGTGTTCTTCGTCGAACCGGGCTTTCAGCTCGATTAAAGCGGTAACCTGTTTCCCCTGCTCGCTTGCTCGAATAAGAGCCGGAGGAATGGGAGATTCCGGCCCGGTCCGATAAAGACAGATCTTGATGGCTACCACATCAGGGTCGTCCACAGCTTCGTTGATAAAATCCGTGACTGTTACGTATGAGTCAAACGGGTGATGCATCAAAATATCCTCGCCTTTAATCACGTCGAAGAGCGAGGTTTTTCCTAACCATTCCGGTACAGCGGGATCAAGGGGCTGAAACTTGAGTTCCGGACGGTTTAGATCATAGAGCGCTCCGAAGTCTTGCAAACCAAGAGGGCCATCGATCTTATAAACATCGTCAGGCTGTAGCTCCAGTGATTCCACCAGGTAGCTGATGATCTCGTCGGGCATGTCAGCCGAGACTTCAAGACGGACCGGTGAGCCGAACCTTCTTTTGCGCAGCTCCTGCTGAATCACGCGCAAAAGGTCCTCAGCCTCGTCCTCTCGAATCTCAATATCAGCATCGCGGGTTACACGAAAGCGATGGCAGTCGCCCGGAATCATTCCCGGGAAAAGCGAGCCGATATTTGCTTCGATCAAATCCTCCAATAACACAAACTTGCTTCCTAGCTTCTCCACCGGAATCAAGCGCGGCACCACTTGCGGTACCTTGATTCGCACAAACCTCGGCACCTGCTTTTGTTTGGGATCTGCGACCGACTGACCTTCGGGCGCTCGTACCATAAGACCAAGATTCAAGCTGAGCGGTGAAATGTAAGGAAACGGATGGCTCGGATCTACTGCCAGTGGAGTTAAAACCGGAAACACCTTGTCGACGAAGTATTCATGTAGCTTGTGCTGCTCTTCGGGGCTGAGGGCATCCGGGTCAACCACATGAATGTTCTGCGCAGCCAGCTGGGGAAGTATTTCTTCGCGAAGGCACTTCGACTGTTGTTCGACCAGCCCTAGTACTCGCCCTCTAATCTCACTGAGCTGCTCGTCGGGTGTCATGCCGTCCGGTGAGAGCTCGGTCACTTTTTCCTCCGATTCTTCTTTGAGGCCCGAGACGCGAATCATGAAAAACTCGTCCTGGTTTGAAGAAAAGATGCCGAGGAATTTGAGTCGTTCAAGCAGCGGGTTGCTTTGATCCAAACCTTCTTCCAGGACCCGTCTATTAAACTCCAGAAGGCTCAGCTCGCGATTGAAGAACAACCGAGTGGCGCCGGGGGCTGTCGGTTGGAGCGCGGGCAGACGATGCGTGATTCCCTTGAGCACGTTGTTCGTGGACTCTTTCTGTAGGGCGGTTGACATGTTTTTCCTAACTATTGGAACTAACCCTATAAAATTCAGTGGAACAGGGAGACCTGACCTGGGAGAATCAAAGGACAAGGAGCAAGGAGTATTCCAAACCCGCGAGTTGGAGAGTGATAACGGTCCGTGCGTTCGCCGGCTCGGAAAATTTCATAGAATCACCAAGAAATGAAACGAAAACTGTACTGATTCAGGTCTGGAAGGACTCAAAACGCTACTTCGCAAAACCTTGAGACTCCCGAATTCGTTTAAGGTTGGCTTGGGTTACAGACGTGGCGGCGTTTTTGAACGCGCTGGAGGCTAGCTGGCTAGGATCTAAGTAAGTTAGAAACCTTTTCGCGACGAGTTGCGCACAACCACTTTTTGGGCCTTCGCATCTGATGTTTGCGACTGGAAATCCAGTGGAAAAGTTCACTAATTTAGCCTTTATTTTAACCGTGACTTGTTTGACACTCCGGAAAATCGTGTGATACCCTCCGGACTGACTTTTGGCTTCTTTTTACCGGTGTTGGGTCCGCAAGACGCATCACGAGGGGCCTGAAAAACCTCGCAACTAATGTACTACGCTGTGCGAAACCCCTTTGGAAATTCGTCTGGGGATCGCAAGCTTCAAACTTCTGGGGAAGCGATAATTTGATGACAACAGGCTTACGCAGATCGTTAGTGGGTTTCACGCTTTTCACAGCGCTCGCTGTGCCGGCTGTTAGCATTCAGGGACAAGTGCAGGGCGGTTCGTCTGCTCGCGATATCCCGACTGCGGTTCAGGCCGCCGAGGACCACGTGCAGAAGGTCATCGGGGCATCCGAGGACCACTTCCGAAAAGGCAAGCTGAATCTCGAAGACAACAAGCGCGAACAGGCTCGCAACGAGTTTGACAGAGCGGTGGATACTATCTTGGAATCAGGCCTCGACGTCAGAGCCAGCCAACGTTTGCAGAATTTTTATCTGGAACTCGTCGAGCGCATCTATCGCGAAGAAGTTCCACTTGGACGCAGCCCAGTACAGGTCAACGTGTCTGAGCTCGTAGCTCAGAACGGCGCAGTTCCCCAAAAGAGCGAACCACCGCAAATCGGATTTAGCCAACAGAAATTTGAGCCGTCACCACTCGATGGTCTCAGTAAGCTCGTTCTGACTCGCGAAGAAGAAAACGTATCGGAAGCTGACGTGCTTGCCCTTGAACAGGCTAAGCAGAATGTGAACTTCGCGTTTAACACTCATCCGCTGGTTCAGCAGTACATCAACTATTACCAGGGGCGTGGCCGTTCCACCATGGAGTCTGGTTTGCGCCGCTCGGGACAGTTTATGAAGATGGCGCGTCAGATCTTTAAGGAAGAAGGCGTACCGGTCGACATTACATGGTTGGGCCAGGTTGAGAGCGCCTGGAAACCGAAAGCGATGTCCTGGGCAGCGGCTTCGGGTCTGTGGCAATTCATTCCGGGGACCGGTCGGCAATACGGATTGCGGCAGACGGCCTGGGTCGACGAGCGCAACAGTTTTGAGCAAGCCACCCGTGCGTCGGCGAAATACTTGAAGGACCTGGCCAAGCATTACAACGGCAACTGGGAATTGGCCATGGCGGCTTATAACACGGGACAGGGCAATGTCGACCGTGCTATTTCGCGTTCCGGATCAGCGAGCTTTTGGACAATCTATCCCTATATTGCGCAGGAAACGCGCAACTATGTTCCAAACATCCTCGCGACGATCCTGATTGCAAAGAATCCTGAAAAGTATGGGTTCAAAGGAATCAAGCCGGAACCATCAATGGCTTACGATCGCGTGCAGGTAGCGAACGCTACTAGTCTGCAGTTAATCGCAGAAGCGACTGATACCAGCGTCGATCATATTCGTGGTCTGAACCCCGAACTGCGACGAGATGTGACCCCTAGAGGTGAGGCCTACACGGTCCGCGTTCCAGGCGGCAAGGGTCAGCAGTTTCATGCCCTGCTCAAGCGCATCCCCTCCGAGCGCCGCGAAACAGCGCGCGTGATTTCAGTTGTTCCTGGGGAAGACCTTCAGAGTGTCGCTAACCGAGCGGGCGTTAGCCTGGCTCAGTTGCAGGCCTTGAATAACGGCGTCGATCTGAAATCAACAAACAAGGTGGTCGTTCCCAGAAGTGGTTTGAGTCTGACCAGCATGAATTGGCGTCGGGCAAAACCCGGCACTGAACCGGCTGCAACAGGTCTGACTAAAATTCGCGCACGCAAAGGCGATACGATTGCTCGCATCGCCTCGGCTCGCAATCTCGATCCGAATGAAGTTGCGCGCCTCAACGGCGTAACTCCGGAAGTCGAACTTCGCGCCGGACAAGAAGTAAGGTTGCCAGCGACGGCCGGTGCCGCTCCATCGCGTCGCAGGTAGTTTTGAAATATTAACGCTCATCCGCCGGTTGTTAACAACGGGCAAACCCTCATGAGCGCGCTTTCGATGTAGTCGCAAGCGCGCTCGATTCGTTTTCACCCTTCATTACCGCTGAGCAGTTAACGCTCTTACAACATAAGAGGGGGCTCCTCCCATGCTCTTTCGTACTCTCTCGGCGGCGGTCTACGGCATTAACGCGGATCTCGTCGATATCGAGGTTGACTTAACGCCGGTAAGAGGCGAAGCCGAGTCTCCATCATCAGTCACCATCGTCGGTTTACCGGATGCGGCGGTACGCGAATCACGCGAGCGTATTCGTGCGGCAATATCGAATTGCGGCTTCTACTTTCCCTTTCAGCGGATCACGATCAACCTGGCACCGGCCGACGTGCGCAAGGAGGGCGCGAGCTTTGACCTTCCAATTGCCCTTGGCATTCTTGGAGCAAATGGCGATCTCTCTGAAAAGAACAGTCTGATCCATGTTCTATGTGTCGGCGAATTATCCCTGGACGGGCGCGTACGTCCAATCAAGGGCGCACTGCCAATAGCGATTCTGGCTCGCGAAGCGCTTATCAAGCATGTAATCCTTCCCGATGAGAATGCGAAGGAGGCAGCAGTCGTTTCCGGAGTGAATGTTTATCCAGTTGCAGATCTGCGCAGCGCTGTTGACCTCGTGGCAGCCCTTCGTTCTGACGACCCTCCTGAGCCACTCAGGATAGATCCGGCGGATATTCTGGTCCGTTCTGATCATTACAGTGTAGATTTCCGTGAAGTGCGCGGCCAACTGTCCGTGAAGCGCGCGCTCGAAGTTGCGAGCGCTGGTGGCCACAACATTCTTTTGATCGGTCCGCCAGGGTCGGGCAAAACGATGCTCGCAAAGAGGCTACCCACCATCCTGCCCTCTTTGGAGTTTGAAGCGGCGCTTGAGCTAACCAAGATTCACTCGGTTGCGGGACTGACGGGACGAGCGGGCCTTGTTACCGAGCGTCCATTTCGATCGCCGCACCACACGATAAGCGATGCCGGGTTAATCGGCGGCGGCGCCGTACCTCGGCCTGGCGAAGTTTCTCTAGCGCATCAGGGAGTTTTGTTTCTCGACGAATTGCCGGAGTTTGATCGCAGCGTTTTGGAAGTACTACGTCAGCCGCTGAGGATCAAAAGGTGACGATCAGCCGCGCTGCGATGTCGCTTACGTTTCCCGCATCATTCATGTTAGCAGCGGCAATGAATCCGTGTCCCTGCGGTTTTTGGAATGATCCGACGCGCGAGTGCCGGTGCACTCCTTTGCAGATTCAACGTTATGTGGGTCGCATCTCAGGCCCGCTATTGGATCGCATCGACATTCACATTGATGTCCCCGCAGTTAAGTTTCGCGACCTGACGGGTGAGACGCCCCCGGAGACTGACGACTCAGCCACGATTCGCAAACGCGTCATCGCCGCCAGAGATAAGCAACTCCAACGTCTCACAGACGATAAGATTTTCTCAAACGCCGCCATGACCCCACGCATGATTCGCCGCTACTGTCGCATCGATAGCGACAGTGAGCAGATGCTGGAACGCGCGATGACTCGACTCGGACTCTCGGCACGCGCATATGACCGAATCCTAAAAGTCAGCCGCACAATCGCAGACCTGGAAGGTTCCGAGAACATCGGCTCCGCTCACGTAGCTGAGGCCGTCGGTTATCGCTCGCTCGATCGCACTTACTGGACGTGATTATCATACGTGTCCGTCGTACGCGAGCCTGTGACAATGCGACACCGTGACAGCGCTTGTCACCACGAGCGTATGACCGTATCCTGAAAGTCAGCCGCACAACTGCAGACCCTGGAATTTTTCAACAGGATCAACTCCGCGCCCGTGGCCGGAGCGGTGCATTATCGTTCACTCGAGTGCCCGTGGAAATTGGTTAAGGGATGGGTTAAAGCTCTGATGCGGCTGGGGAAATTCAATATCTTTTGGGTCGGGCAAGGCAACGACGCGCTCAAACCGCTGCATCACACCCGCGTTGAGGGCAACTCCAAACGGGTTGCCGCTCCTTTGAAAAACGCGGCCTCGTGATACGGAGCGAACAGGCGCAAAAGAACTAATGTCTTTTGTCGCTTGCCCTAATACGAACACGTGACCGCAGCCGAACTTAGACGCAGCCGGAAACGGATTTTGCCCTTGCGCAAAAAGCCGCTCAGGGCGACATGGCCGCTTTTGAGCAGCTCTACCAACGGCACAATCGCCGGGTTTATTCGCTATGTTTGCGAATGACCAGTAATGTCTCGCAGGCGGAAGACCTCGCACAGGAGGTCTTCATCCAGCTCTTTAGAAAAATTGGAAGCTTTCGTGGTGAATCGGCCTTTACCACCTGGCTGCACCGTCTGACCGTTAATCAGGTCTTGATGCATTTCCGCAAACGTGGCGTCAAGATGGAGCAAACGACCGACGACGGTGAAACTCCCATCCAGATAGTAAAAGGCACGGAAAACCCCAATGCGATGCCGGTTGTGGATCGCATCGCCCTTGATAAAGCGATTGCTCAACTTCCCCCCGGCTACCGCACGGTCTTTACCCTTCACGACATTGAAGGACATGAACACGAAGAGATAGCCAGAATGCTGGGTTGCTCCGTTGGGACGTCAAAGTCGCAACTACACAAGGCCCGAATGAAATTACGTGGCCTGCTGAGGCAACAGAAGTTGAATGAGTAGCTTCAAAGCTAGCTTGCCACGGTTTCATCCCCTGAAACCAGGGTCGGAAGTGCTCTAAAACCGAGAACGTTGAATTTTTAACGCAGTCTCCCCTTGATTGCTTGAAAACCAAAATGCCCGTGGCCGGCGAGCTTAGATACTGCCGGGCATGTTAGAGGTCGTAAGACAATGAACTGCGATAAGTGTCAGGATCTGGTTAGTGATCTTCTTGATGGCGCCCTGACTCGGGAAGATCAGAAAACCCTCAATCTGCATCTGGAAGAGTGCTTAAGCTGTGCAGACGTACGCACCGATCTGGAATCGATCGTCAGCTTTTGCCGCTCGAATCGGGGTGAGTACAGCGCTCCCCCCAACGAGAGGGCCCTCTGGATGCGTATCCGCAACGTGATTGAAGCGAGCGAAGCGCCTGCGTTTGCAGCGACAGCGTCCGTGCCACAACGAAGCTTTTTGCCAAATTGGATCGGCCGAAGATGGGAGCTTTCGTTTCCACAACTGGCTGCATCGGTGGCGGCGATAGTCTTGTTGGTCTCGCTCACAACAGCGGTGGGAATGCGCGGTTTTCGCGGCACTGTCTCGCCGGCAACACTGGCGTCGTCCGTCGAAAACCTGAGCCTGGCCGCAGCTAACCTGCGAAATCGAATAAACCAGCAGCAGCAGGCCATCGACTATTGGAACCAACGTGTGGAATACAACAAGGCGCGTTGGAATCCGGAAATGCGCGAAACTTTCGATCGAAACATAAAAGTGATTGATCAGGCAGTTACTGCTTCGTTCGACTCTTTGAGTAATAATCCCACGACGAAGTTTCCGAAGAGATGTTGAATGCAGCGCTTAATGAAAAGCTAGCGCTCCTGAAGGAGTTTTCGCAGCTCTAAGACCGTTCAGATTTTGTGAGAGAGTAAGGTTAGTCGCCCACGCCGATGAAAAATCGAATGCCCCTCGACCGATCGGAAATTCCCGTACCATCTACCTGAGACTCGCGTTGGTTCTCTTTTAGGTACACTCAGCGTCAGCAGTGTCCCAAGTGTCTTCGGCCAACAACAAATGTCGAAGCGATATCCGGCGGGAAAGAAAGTCCGGGTTCAGTTAAGGAACATCTCAGGCACTATCGTTGTAGAGTCGTGGAACCGTGACGAGATCAAGCTCTCGGCAACCATCGAATCACCGAAGGCCAATGTGACGCCACGTCAAATGGGCGACGCACTGATCGTCAACGTCATGGCAGATAACCGCGGACGCAGCGACATCGGAGACGTTAACTTTAAGCTAATGGTGCCGGTCGATTCTTCGGTTGATTTGGAGACTAAACGCGGCCAAATCCATGTCACCAACATTCGCGGTGAATCCGTGCGCCCCATGTTTCACTCGAGGGCGATATCGAGCTCGTCAACATTGGCGCCTTAAAGGTTTTTGCCCAGAATACAACCGGAAATATTTTCTTCGATGGTGAATTTGCAGCGGCGGAGTTATCAGTTCCAGTCAAGCAAGGGCGATATCACCATCAGAATTCCGCGACTCAGCCTTTAACCTGGTGGCTGCTGCACCCAATCGGCGCATTGCTCTAGGTGAGTTTTGGAATAAGAGTATGAAAAACCTTGGCGATGGACGCAAAGTTACGGGCGACGTGCATACGGATGTTCTTCGGTGGCTGTAACCAATTTCCAGGGTAGCATCACGTTTCATCGTAGATAACATTTGATTCAGTCTCACTCGACTACGGACGCTTCTGATCGTTGATCACGGCGTCCGTTTG
>CAVWZW010000001.1:0-27362 GCA_963759585.1 Pyrinomonadaceae bacterium | reverse complement strand
GTTTATCAGATTGCTAAGGTGATGAATCAACAGCAGCAATTTGCCGGGCTTATCAGGTCCGAAGTCGAAGTAACCGGCCCGTAACACCGGCCCGGTCGAGATGTTCAAGCTGGTTTGCAATTCAGCGGCTGCCGCTGCCACTGCCGCTTCTTGTTCGCGGTCAGAAAGAGTCGACAAATCGCGAACTGAAAACGGCAGCGCATCTTCCACCGCGGCATTAAATTGTGTCCATACTGATTCCGAGCAGGTGAAGCGCAGGCGCAGTGCGTCGTGATGCGCGAATAAGTGCCTGAACACTCCTTCCAGGAGAACTGGGTCTATAACCCGGCGCATTTCAAGCAGCACGGACTGATTCCAGTGATGCGGGTTTGGCAGATCGTGTTCAAAGAACCAATGCTGAACCGGTGTCAGCGGCACTGCACCCGTAATGGCAATCTGTTCGGCCTGTAAGCGTTGCGACGTGCCTGCAACTGCTGCCAGTTGAGCGATGGTCTGGTATTGGAAAAGCTGGCGCGGCGAGAGGTCCAGTCCAGCACGATTGGCGCGGGCGACGATCTGAATGCCGAGGATCGAGTCGCCGCCGAGTGAGAAGAAGTTGTCGTGTATACCGACTTTTTCGATCTGCAGCACCCTGGTCCAGATCTCAGCCAGGGTCTGCTCCGGTTCGTTGCGCGGTCCGACAAAATCTTCCGCCAACTCGGACCGGTCTTGTTTCGGCGCCGGCAATGCGCGCCGGTTAACCTTGCCGCTCGAGGTAATTGGCAACTTGTCGAGAAAGACAAACGTCGACGGCACCATGTATGACGGCAGGCGCTCTCGCAAATGGCGCTCGAAGTCATTCTTCAACTCGCTAACGCCATTCTCGCTTATCACGTCTGAGGCGAATACAACATTGGTTTCACTCTTGTGCCTGTCAGGCACCAGATACGCCACGAGCCGCTGATCGCCGGGACCATACTCTCTGACCACCACTACCGCTTCCTGCACTGCCGCATGCTGCGTCAAGGCTGCCTCGATCTCACCCAGTTCAATGCGCAACCCGCGCAGCTTCACCTGATGGTCCACCCGGCCCAGAAACTCGATGCTGCCATCGCGCCCGTAGCGCGCCAGATCGCCTGTGTTATATAGCCGGGCGCCGGGAGCTCCGAAGGGATCCGGGATGAACCGCTCGGCTGTTAGTTCAGGCCGGTTGCAGTAGCCGCGTCCCACTGCCCTCCCGCCGATGTACAACTCACCCACTACACCCACCGGCGTCTGACGCAGATGACGATCGAGCAGATGGATCTGCGTGTTGGCAATCGGCCGCCCAATCGGAACCGTGAGCCGCTCACTGGCCCGCTCACACGCCCAAAACGTCACGTCCACCGCTGCTTCCGTGGGACCGTAAAGGTTGTGCAACTCCGCCTCACACAACTGGAAGAAACGTTCCTGCAGTGCCAGCGGCAGCGCCTCACCGCTACAGATCACGCGCTGCAGCGATTGACAATCTCTCACGGTCGGCTCATCCAGAAACACCTGGAGCATCGAAGGCACGAAGTGCAGTGTCGTCACCTGCTCGGCGCTGATCAGCCGCGCCAGGTAAGCTGGATCCTGGTGCCCGCCGGGTCGCGCCAGCACCAACCGTGCGCCGACCAGCAAGGGCCAGAAGAACTCCCACACCGAGACGTCAAATGTGAACGGCGTTTTTTGCAGCACGCAGTCGGCTGGGCCAAGACCGTAAGCTTCCTGCATCCACAGCAGTCGGTTGACGATTGCCTGGTGGGCGTTCATGGCGCCCTTGGGTTGACCGGTTGAGCCGGACGTATAGATGACGTAAGCCAGATTCTCAGGACACACGGCCACCCTCGAACCGGTCATTGGACCAGCAGTTTCAGAGTATGGCTCGTCAAGGTAGATGACGTGGGCTCGGTTCGCAGGCAGCAAATGACCGAAGCGCTTTTGGGTGAGCAGCACTTGCGCTCCCGAGTCTTCGCACATGAAAGAGAGGCGTTCTGGCGGGTCAGACGGATTTAACGGAACATAGGCGCCGCCCGCTTTCAAAATGCCAAGCAGTCCAATCACCATTTCGAAACTGCGTTCGACGCAGAGCCCGATCCGCGTTTCAGGCTTAACACCAAACTGCTGCAGTCGATTTGCCAGTTGATTGGCCAGCTCGTTCAGCTCGGCGTAATACAGCTGCTTGTCCTCGAACACGAGGGCCACGGCTTCGGGACTGCGCTCGACTTGTTGCTCAAACAGCTCGTGCAGGCAATAGGGCTGATCATAGTGGCGCTCCGTTTCATTCCACTCAGACAGTAAGCGCGTCTCCGTGCTGGTCAACAGCGGCAACTCAGAGAGAGGCCGGCTCGGATCAGTCACGATACCGTCAAGCAGAGTCTGAAAGTGCTCCGCCATTCGTGTAATGGTGGCCGGATCGAACAAATCGGTGTTGTACTGAAATGAAGCTAACAACGCACCTTCGACTTCTGCCATCCGCAGAGTGATGTCGAACATTGCTGCCTGCTGTTCCAATGGCAGCGACTCCAAATGAAGCCTACCCAATTGCAGCTTCGCTCCCGGTTCGCCGACTGCGAGCGCGTTCAAACCGCCGCCGCTGCCGAGTGGAGTGTTCTGCATAGAAAACATGACCTGGAAAATTGGCGAGCGGCCGGCATCTCGTGCGGGCTGTAACCGTTCGGTGAGAAGCGGAAACGGGTAATCGTGATGCTCAAAGGCTTCAAGCACCGTTTGGCGTGTTCGGCTTAGAAGAGCTTCGAACGTAGAATTCCCGGTAAGGTCGGCCCGAATCACAAGCGGGTTAACAAAGTAGCCCACTACATTCGCAAACTCAGCCAGACTTCTCCCCGCTGCAGGGGAGCCGATCAAGATATCTTCCTGATCTGTGTAACCATGAAGCAAGACCTGAAAGGCAGCCAGCAAGGTCATATAAAGCGTTGCCTCGCGAGCGCAACTAACTTCTTTTAGGGAGCGCGTCAAATCCGCGTTCAATCTGAAGAGGTGCGATGCCCCGTGATACGTTTGTACGGGCGGATAGGGTCGATCTGTGGGCAGGTTCAGGTTGGGCAGCTCCCCCCCCAATTGTTTTTTCCAGTAAGAAAGTAGTCGCTCGCCGGATTCGCCTGATAGGAGTTTTTCCTGCCAACGCGCGTAATCCGCATATTGCGAGCGAAGATCGGGCAACGTGACCAAGGCACCCGTGCATTCCGCTTCGTAAAGCACACCCAACTCGTTGAGTAGCACTGCCAGTGACCATTGATCGGCGATTATGTGATGGAGACATAGAAGTAAGACTGGCTCCTGCCCCGAGCGGCTGAGCAGTCTGACGCGGAGCAATGGTCCAACTTCCAAGTCGAACAGCCGGTGCGCTTCATTAGTCAGATACTGGCTCACTGCCGCGTCATCCCAGGCAGAAGAGTCATGGACGATAAAGTCAACCTCGACGTCTTCATGGACGCTTACTGCCGGTTCGCCATCGCGATATGGAAAAGTGGTGCGCAGCGAAACGTGCCGTTTCACGAGCTGTTGAAATGCTCGTTGCAAAGCCGGCACGTCCAACTGCGAGAGCACACGCAAAGCACCGGCGAGGTTATAAGCCGCGCTTTCAGGATCCACCTGCTGGAGAAACCATAAGGCGCGCTGTCCCGCTGAGAGTGGCGCAGATGTTCGTGCGATCGGTTCACCGACTGGACGGCGTCGTTCGCCAGAATTGACTTGTTGTTGCTTAACTACGCGGGTGGCCAGTTCAGCGATGCTGGCGCCTTCGAGAAATGCGGTGAGAGGAACTGCGATGTCGAAATTGCTTTCCACCCGGTGCGCCAACTCAATGGCCGTCAGTGAGTCAAGGCCGTAGCGTGTGAGAGGCTGGCTCACGTCTACCTCTTGCAAGTCTACGTTCAGCTTGCTGGCGACTTGTGCTCGCAGCCAAAGCTCTACCGCTTGCCTGTCGTGCCGGTCCGGTATGGCGAGCTCATCTTCGAGTTTCGCCGGCGTGTACTCGATCCCTCGCTGTTCGGCCACAACTTTTAAAGCGCCGCGAAGGAATGCCTCGCGACAGGCGTAACGCTGAATCTTGCCGCTGGAAGTCTTCGGAACAGTACCAGGAGTGACGAGTACGATAGCGTGGGCTTGGAGTTCGTGCTCGCGGGCCACTGCTTCGTTAATGTTTTCAATCACTGTCTCAGCGCGAAACTCGCTGGCGCTGGTCCACCTCCTGGACTATTACCAACCGTTCTTCACCCGCGACGTCCACAGAGAAAGCTGCGCAGCAGCCGGGCCGCAACGCCGTGTGGCACCGTTCCACTGTGAGCTCAATATCTTGAGGATAGTGGTTGAGGCCACGAATAATAATCAGATCTTTCAGACGGCCGGTGACGAACAACTTTCCATCGAGCAGAAAACCGAGATCTTCGGTGCGCAGGAAAGGTCCTTCTCCGCCCTCCGGAAGGTACGCTCGGAATATGCGGTCGGTCTCTGCCGGATCGTTCCAATAGCCTTGCGCGACGCCAGGTCCCGCGACCCAGATTTCTCCAACCCCGCCGGGCGCACATTCTGTCAGCGTCTTGGGATCTACGATGACAACTTTGTCCTGCGCCAACGCACCGCCGCAGTTCACCAGTGTGCAAGCATCAACCGCTGAGGTGGTTTTTATCGCGTGACCAGCTTCAAGTGCGCCGGCCTGAACCGTAGTTGCAACCAGCGGCTCTTTGCCGGTGCGGCCCGAGACGAGCAGAGTGGCTTCAGCGAGACCGTAGCAGGGCCTGAACGCGTCGAAATCAAAACCGCAGGGAGCAAAGGCTGCCGCAAACCGTTCCAGAGTTTCTTGTCGCACCGGCTCTGCGCCATTGAATGCGACTTGCCAACTGCTGAGGTCGAGCGTGGCGCGTTGCTCATCATTAATTTTGCGAACACAAAGATCGTAGGCGAAGTTTGGACCACCACTGGTCGTTGCACGGTAATGGGATATTGCTTGTAACCACCGGAAGGGCTTCTGTAGGAAGGCCATCGGCGACATCAGAATACAGGGCGCACCGACGAACAACGGTTGAATGACGTTTCCGATCAACCCCATGTCATGGTAAAGCGGCAACCAACCGACAATGACTGACTGATCGGTTTGTTGAAAGACACCCTGTATTAACCGCTCGTTATGCAGCAAATTCTGATGGTTAACCATGACTCCCTTCGGCGCCGAAGTGGAGCCTGAGGTGTATTGCAGGAAGGCCAAACTGTCGCCACTGATAGACGGCTCGCGCCAGTCGTTCGCGACCCAATCCGGGATTTGATCCGTAGCCTGCCAAACCAGCGGCGCCAGATATGAATTCTGGGAGACGTGCGGTGCTATTCTCGACAGGATTGGTGAAGTCGTGAGCGCCACTGTAGGTTCTGCATTCTGGACCAACGTTTGGAGACGGTGCAGATTGCGGTTGTTTTTAGGTGGGTAAGCGGGTACCGCGATTGCACCGGCGTATAGACAACCGAAAAAGGCAGCAATGTATTCGAGACCCGGAGGATAGAGCAGCAATACACGATCTCCCACCTCCGCGATCGATTGCAGCCGGGCAGCGATGCCTCGTGCTCGCTGGTCCAACTCTCCATAAGTGAGAGTGGTTTCCACCACCCCTTCATCCACGAGGAAGGTGTAGGCCAGCCGGTCCGACTGCTGGTATGTTCTCAAACGAAGCAGGTCAATCAATGTCTGAGACTGCGAATACACTTCGGATACGATTTGAGAATTTATGGTTGCTGAGTCACTCATGGTGCTTGAAAACTGGAAAAGGAAAGACTTGCTTATGAAACGTTGAGTCGTTGACGGGAGAGGTTGTGTTGCTGGGTCTGGGTTCCTTAGTTCTTTGCGAAGCTTGCGGTAGCCCCGTAGGTCTGATCGGCAAGTCTCACCTCGATGGGCTCGGCTGATTTGATTGCCAAAATTATTTCGGCCCCTTCTCGAGGCAGCGCATGAGCAAGCAACAGCCGCAGTCGCGCCCGTGTGCAGTCAAGGCTTCGACCTGCTCCTGGGCTACTGTTGTTGGCGTTGAAAACCGGAAGGCATCGATAACGTCCTGTTGCATTTAGATCTTCCTTTCGCTTGGAGGACCGCCACGAAGAAACACAAACAAGACCCAGAAATCAGCGGAAACTGTTTGTGCTTTTTCTGCTTCTTATGGCTGAAACATAGGAAACCGTGTGCTGTGAGAGCGCGGTGAGTATTAAAATTTCATTGTTTGTCGATCATTTGCTCTTCCATTCAAAATCTGTCCGAGCTTGTCGGCAATACTCTTCTACTTTAGCTCTATCCGTGGTTTGAAAAACATCCTGCCCGCCAAGATTGACGTTCTCCAGGCGGGGTCCCACGATCAGCGGCAACAGTCCATCATCGGAGAACTGGTTTGTCATAACGAGCGGTTCGGTCGCGAGGCTGAGTGCTTTGCGTCTAACGCTTCTGAGGCTGTTGAGCCGATGACTCATCGCGATTGACCGGTGGGCAGAGCTACCGCACTTTGCACCAAAAGTGCAATTTAGTTTGTGGAGTTGGATTGCGACACAGGAATATCTCGTTACCAATAGGAAGCTATCCGGAGTGTCAGGCTCTCCAGAGCTATCCTGATCAATAATTTACTAGATCATCCCTGCCGAATAGTGGGAAGTCTTAATAATTCCTGGTCACGCCAGTGGATAATCAACGCTTAAGGTTACCAAGATGTTGGAAGTTGACTCCAACACTCGGTTACCGCGTCAACCTGTTTTTTCAACTAACTGTCTTTCGATCATTAAACGTCCTTGATAATCAATAGCTGTCAGTAGAATCTGCACCCGCTCACCTGGCTGACTGCTTCTCTCAATAACACCAACGATGGCTTTCCATGGTCCATCATTGATTCTCACCCTATCACCAGGTTTCAGGGCCTCGCCTACGTGGAGGAACCCATCATTGCCCACACGCGATTTCATGAGTTCGATTACCTCATTATCAATTGGCGCCGGCTTGAAGTTGAAACTCACCACTTTTAGTACGCCTCTCGTGAACCTGACTGTGCGAAGTGAGTTCCGGGCACTAAAACGAGCAAAAATATATCTAGGGAATAGCGGCCGTGCGATAAACGTAACCACTCCCGTAAATTGATTGCGTCGGCTCTCCTGAATCTTCGGATTGAAACATTCCACGCTTGAGGCCAGCAGGTTCTGGTAGGCGCGCTCTTCCTGCATGGGGTTGGTGCAAATCGCAAACCACTGAAGTTTATCAACCTGATATTTGATACTCACTGCATCCGCAGCTGCCAGTGTTAAATCCATTGCACCTATCCCCGCTGGTTCTTAGTATGAAGAACGACTTAAATTATTCGCATGAGGCAAAATACTTCTCGTAAGTTAGCTATAAACCCACGAAGATCGTATTGTTCCCAATAGAGTTGCCAACTATAGACACAGACCCGATAACATGGATGTAAACGGCAACTTCCGATCGGGCTGGTGCTCAACTTTCAACTGTTCCAGGGACACACCCTGATCTGAGCTCTGCTCTTTTGGTTGCGGGGAGATAATTTTGAGTTCAGTCTTTTTACCTCAAATGAAAAGCGCTGTCTGTCTAATTAAGACTGAGTCTTACTTAGACTGGGTCTGAATTAGACTCAGTCTAATTTTGACTTAACGCTGTTCGTATGCACGAATCGAGAGTATTTTGTATGTCCTGATCGTTAGCGAGTTATTGACACCTCGATTAAAAAGCTTATACTCCCATAACCTCAAGGTACCTCACCCGACAGATCCGTATTGAGCCCAGCACAAATCGCTGTTTATTTGCCCAGTCAAACTCCTTTGTCTGGTCAGGGGGTGACTATGCTTGGAGTCTCAAAGCAACTTGATATTGGGAACAGAATTTTGGCCGCCCTTCCACACACAGAGTTAGAGCGTATCTCAGAACACTGCGAAAAGGTCCATCTTGAAAAAGGGCAAATAGTGTATGCAGCGGGCGATACAGTCCGACATGCATATTTTCCCGTCAAAGGTTTGCTTTCCCTGGTTTCAACCACAGAAATCGGTGACTCCGTGGAACTAGCAATGGTGGGCGCTGAGGGCATGGTTGGTCACGCTGTGACCAATAAGATGGGGATCATGCCATACGAGGTAATCGTTCGCATTGCAACCGATACTTTGAGAATCAAGACGCCGATCCTGCAGGAAGAGTTTCAGAGAGGACAGCAGCTACAGGAATTGATGCTCGGATACGTAAGCATGCTGATGGTCCAAATCTCCCAATCATCTATTTGTCGCCGCTTTCACACACTCGAAGAAGCCCTTATCCGGTGGCTTTTGGCAGTTCATGATCGAGTAAACTCTGATACTCTGATTCTCACTCAGGAGACTATTTCTAATGCTCTTGGTGTATCCAGAACCAGCGTAACTGTGGCGGCTGGTTCACTGCAAAGAGCTGGCCTGATTCGCTATAGTCGCGGGAAGATTATCATAATTGATCGGGCTGGACTTGAGGCTAAATCATGCGAGTGTTATCGGATGATCCGCGATGGCGTGAACACTTTCCAAAGTACATAACTGTTCATATTGTTCCACGCACCCACAGGACGTGGAAGACTACATCATTCCGGTCGGCATTTTCACGCACCGCCGACGTGAGTTAATAAGACAAATCACTGCGTAACCTCAAGATGTCACTTCATTCCGGAACAGCTTTACCATCGCTGATCCAATACTTACATTTTGCCGGGCGTCTAATTCGCAGTGGCCAGGTCAAGGTCGATCAGCTCTGCTCACCAATCGAATCAAAGGAGTTGAGAACCGCTCATCTGCTTTCGCTATTCATCATGAAGAGCAAACCTTACTAGGCCCTCGCTGCGGGTACGCTGTCTGCGAACCTTCCACCCCGACGCATCTTGATTTTCACTTCCACTCTTGAACCAAGTCGGTTGATGATCGACATCAAGCGATCTACTGTGAACCGACCGAGGTCCGCGTTTCGGCTGCGAGAGAAATCCGCCGCCTCGGTAATCTTGCGAATCGCACGCAAAGGATGATCCTGCGGCACTCGTTGCTCTGGCGACAAGTAACTGAACATTCCAGCTTGCTGAAGATCATCTCCGCGCATTCGTTTCTGTTCTCCTGGTTGCGAGGTTCGACTACTCGCTACTATTACGTTGGACCATGCTGCAAGGTTGCTTTTTCAGCAGCCTGCCAGGCGCGATCATCGTTATTGCGATTTTTTACACCGCAAAACTCTCAGTATTTACTTGGTCGGCGCGATTGCAGTTTTGGCGTGCTCATCATGCTGAATCGTCTCTTCCGCATTATGTCGCTTGTTCCGTATTTGGTTAGTGGCGCGGTGATGTGGCTTTTGATGCTGAAGTTTGGCGTTCACGCAACGATCGCCGGAGTGTTGCTGGCGTTTGCGATTCCGTTTTCCGCGAAAGAGGACGACGAAAAATCCCCTTCGCACCGGCTCGAACATTTTCTAAACAAGCCTGTCACGTTCGTGATTCTGCCGATCTTTGCGCTCGCTAATACGGGCATCCGCCGGACTCTGGAAACGCGCGAGTTGGGGCACGTCCTCGCAATCGTTCTGATAGGAATAAATCTGTTAAGCAATCTCGTTACTAAACAACCACGGAATCCCACAATCATAGAGGAGTGGCGATGATTCGCAGTCCCTTCGTACCAACGGATCTCAGGTCCGTTGATGACCATCACCCAATCTTTGAAGCCGACCGTCAAGTCCGTGAGGATTCGAGGCGCGGACTTTTACGACCTACTGGATAGAAAACAATTCGGGCACTGCTGCGAATGAGCCCGTAGTTGCTACCGCCAACTGACGCTTCTTCTTCGGTACTCACGCACTCGTTTGTCACAGCTGCAGAGTATTTTGCCAAAAATTGGGCCTTGTTGGAACAAGCCCATCGCGCAATCTTTCGAACGTTTGAAGGAAGGTTTTAGGTCGCAGGTCAGGGAGGTGCGGCAGTGGTTCTTTCGGTCCGACAAGGGTAACTGATTTCATTTTGCTCCAGGGGCCACGCCTTTGATCCGGGTCTGCTAATCCTTGACGAAACAATCGGCTCTGCCTATATTGAAGTTGAACAACTGATTCAGCAGACTATCGAGGCTCTGACGCGTGATAGGATCTCAATTGTCCTCGCTCACCGGCCTTCAACAATTCGGCCCGCCGATCAGATCATCATGCTCCACCATGGCGAGATTCGAGAGCAAAACGAACACCAAACTCTCTCAAGAACTTTATTGAGCTTTACCAGCTCTAGAATGCCGAAGGCTCGGCACCCGCCGACGTCTGTACAACCAGCCCAATGAAGTTTCGTTGATTCGTGAAACCACGGGTCGAAATGCAATTTAGCTAATAGTCACTATCTGTTCTCGTTTTGCCTGGAGGATGATCCCGGGGGCGATGCGCGCATGGCAGTTAAGAATCCACAGCGAAAGCAGAATCCCGACTTGCTGAGCATGGTTGGTCTAGGCACCAGCGGCGGACAATTGCGCGCCGATGGAAGCACGATGGAGTCTGGCGTTCATCTGCGCTGGCAGATAGGTGAGTCCCTCGGCTTCCCACCCGGCGGATTCGACCTATACCGTCGCAGGCAGAATCTGGATCTCTATGCGCGGTGCGGCACCCTGGCGGTTACCGACTTAGGCGAAATCTTTTGGGTTCCAGTCTCGGAAGCAGGCGGGCAATTAATGGACTTCACGCCATCTGGCAGAGGTCTTGCCATCCGAGGCTGCGGCCAAAAAACGCAGTCTTCGATTAGCCTGCCGGGCCGGCAAACCTTGCGCCTTCGACTTCGCGATCCGGCCAGACACTTGCGCATCACTTTTGATCGCCGGACGCGGCCCACACCTATTGCCACGGCTTTCTGCACCTCGCCCGAAGGCCCTGTTAGCGTTGAGCGCCAGACAGCGGTGCAATCTGGCAACGAATGGATTCTTCGCCTCTTTTCTGATCGCATCGACGAAGTGATTGTGCGCGGCGAGGACATGATCATCTGCGAAATCTGCGTTGTGCTGGTAAAGGATGGTTATGAAGTCGGGTGGGATCCGCTGCCGCTAAACGATCCCTATCGGATTTACCTCCCCATTACTCACCCGGTCTGGGGTTCACCGCACGCTCACGCACCTGATGACAACGCTGAGGCCGAGGCGCGGTTACCGGTAAACCTTCCAATTGAGAAACATCAGACCTACGCCAAAGGCTTTTCTCAAAAGCTGCACTCGATCATCTACGATCTCGTCGGAACTGACCCGCAGCACTTACACCACCTGACTGATGCAGACGCGACTGGGGTCATCCTCGATTGGCCTGGTTTGCAGCTACTCAAACTCATGGCCCTTGATCCCAACCTGGCGCGCACTCTCGGTCTTTACTGGCATGACGCGACCGCCGTTCCGGATCAGTTTTACGACTATCGTCTGGTGGCCCACTACACCGACGTGCCTGGGGTTGCCCACTTCGACGTCACGCCAGTGCCGGGAAAACGTTACGACTATGCGACCTTACAAGTGGGCAGGCGCTACGGCACCATCCTCGAGCTTGAGGGTCTTCGCTACATTTCGCCGAACCCGATGGACGTGGTTCAGTCTGAGTGGTCCGCTTCGCTGATGAGTGCGCTCTTCATCGAGACGGCCTTGCAGGCACCGATTTCAATCACCCTTCCAGATCGGGTGCCGGTGACGGTGCTGTACGTTTCGGCCTCGGCAGAAGTGACGGCAACAGCCTATCTGGGATCCAAAGTGGTCGTTACACTGAACGTTTCGGCCGGTCAACAAGGCATCGTGCTTCAGACTTCTGACGGTATGGACGCACTAAGACTTGAGACCCTTGGAGATTTGACGATCTTCGAAATAGTCCTGCGTCCCACTGCGGAAACGCTGAACGACATCGAGTATGTGACCTTTCATCATCGGGTAGAGCAACCGCCGCCGCTAGCCGTACCCGAACTGAATCAGCCGGTTTCAATAGCTTCGCGCACCGGGCTCGATGAGACCGGATCCCTAGTCGAGCACCAATCCAGCATCGGTTTGCATTGGACGCTTCCTGAGACCAGCGGAAATGGTTTGAGAGCGGGCGCGCCGGTACTTTACCACGTGCGGCGGGCTGATCAAGGTAAAGATGAGCGACCAGCTCCCATCACCGAAGGGGTAATTCTAAACGAACACGCGCCCATGGTGATTACTGAACGCCGGAACCAACCCCCCGCCCCACAACTGGGAATGAGCTACATTGATCGCAGCATCGCCGATGGCTGGTACTCGTATCAGGTGCACGGTATCGATCTGTTTGGTCGACTCGGTAACTGGTGCCAACCGCAAACTGTTCGCACGCTGGATCGACTACCGCCCCCGACTCCTCAATCAGTAACCGCGCACTATTTGGATCCTGCAGATCCCTGGTTGAGTGAAAGTGACAAGGAATGGGCCACTGCCAACGGCACTGGTCTAAGAGTGAATTGGGAATGGCCGGGCATGTTTCGCTTGCAAGCGCCGGACGTCATACCGCCGGACGCCGAGTTCAGAATCTACTCAAAGGTTGGTGAACTCAACAGTGTTCGCGGAAACGTGATTTCGGTGACACATCGCGGAACTACGTCGGAACTCGTTACGGACCTCAGCTTGAGCACTGCTCCGGATGAATTGTCCGGCGAGTATATTCGTGTTGGTGGGGATTTTTTTGAAATCACCGGCAATAGCACCGGCAACGATTGCCTGGTCACGGTTATTAACTTGACCGCACCTGTGCTGATGCCCGAGCCGGGCCCCTGCACTATCGTCTTCAGTCGAGAGCGAAGCTACTGGACGGACTATGGAGTCACAACGAATTGGGAAAAACGTTCAAAGACAGCAGCGGTCGCGGACACGGCCGTCATTAACGGCCAGGTTGCAAACGTGCGGAACTATGTGGAGCATCCTGTCGCTATTGTTTCGCGACCGGGAGCGACGCACACAGTGGTAACCGACCAGGCATTGGAAGACAACGAAGGCGTACTGGTTCCCGGGGCCTTGTTATGCGACGGTGTGGTCTATCAAGCCTACGGTCATACGCTGGGTAATAAACTCAGGATCCACATCGCGCCGCAAATAAGTCCCACAGATTCGGCTCTACTCGTGATGCCGACCGCGAATGCGTCGTTTACTTACTATCCCGGACGACGGTACGAAACCTACATCCCGGATTTCATTCTGGAGGTTGATCCGCGGAAAGGTTCCGCGGTGGCCCAAGTCGCGGTCTCGTGTTCGGATGGAAAATCGCACACGGCAGATAATCCGGTATGGAGACAACCTGATCGCGGCGGCCTCGGTGATCGCGTCGGCAACGAGGGACCGCTTTCGACGGCGAGCAAGGTTACCGCCGTGAAACGCAGTTTGCCGCTGGCGCCGCAGAACGTGGCTGTTGCTTCAGAACCTGTCTTCGCGAAGCCGGCGAACTACTACGGACGGGCTCACTACACATTGGAATGGGAAACCGTAACCGACTCCATTGGCTATGCGGTTTACCGGTGCACCGGGGCAACTCTCTTCGACCATGATCGAATGCAACGGCAAAACGGGAAAGACTATTACTCCTCGCATGGCGTGTTTGCCGACGACGCTGACTTCGCGAGTTGGCTGGCAACATATGATGCTTCCCTTAGCGCACACGAGTTGATTACTAACGCCAAATCGCATCTAGCTGACTGGCGAGCCTGGGCGGACCATTTTTATCCTGCGCTAACGGATGCGCAGGTTCAGGACCTGGCGAATCGAAGCGGCAATGAGAGGGCTTTGCGTCGCGTGAATAAAGATCCAGTCGAGGGTACGACCTACACCGATACGTTCGATGGCCGCGGTCAGGGGTTCTATCTCTACCGTGTGCGGTCCATCGATGGAGCAAACAATCAAAGTGCCTGGAGCGCAACCTACCCAGCCGTGCATATCTACGACGTCACGTTGCCTGCGACACCGGTCATCACAGCGGTTGAAGGGGGAGAAAACCAGATTACGCTCAAATGGGCAAAGAACCCTGGCGTCGAGATTAGCGGCTATCTGCTATATCGCACTCAGGACAAGGAGAAATCTAAGGACTGGAGTCAGATGGAACTGATTAAAACAAATGACACGGATACCTATTCCATAGAAGTTGCCGTTCTACCTGACAAAGAGTTTGAATTCATCGACCACACCGTCATAGCAAGGCAACTTTATTATTATGGTCTGGTTGCCGTGAGACTGGATGACAGTAGCAACTCGTTCATCTCTCGACTCTCTTCGGCGAAGAGCGGCCAGGCTTATGACTTGTCGCCCCCCGAAGCGCCGCAGTGGGATCAGGTGAATTCTGGATGGGTGTATATGGGCGGGACTGGCGAGGTATATGAAACCGTAGACGATGTGCCCGAAGGCGCCGCTGTTGAACCAGCAATTCGGTTAGGCTGGGAAGTCATCGATGAAAAGTTGACGTATCGGGTGCAAAGGAACGACGAGGACTCGAACATTTGGAAGACAATTCTCGATTTTGATGATTCTTTTGAAATAACGGATCAAAGAGTCACGCTAATAGATCGAGGAGATATTTCCGCTTCAGCTTCTTATTACTATCGTGTCGACGCTCGATCACAAAGCGAGTGCATCAGTCTGAATGCGAACAGGATAACCATTTATGGCTGAATTCATGCCCTTTTTCAAATTGCCTGCTCTTGATGTTCCTCGAAAACAATACTTTTCACACTGCCTTGATTCCTTATCACTGACTATTGATCGATGGGAATATCAGCCTAATAGTTTTACTGATGAGTACAAGTTCTTGCTCGATGAAGAGAGTTTTTCAAATACCCATACTCCAGCCGCCGGCGAAAGTCTCAGCGCCGACCAGCTTACTGCGCTCAACAATGCATTGTCTGAGCTCCGACAGGATTTCAATACAATCTATGCTCTGACGGATTCAAAGCTGAGTTACCTGAAAATAAACGACGTCCTTCCGAATTCGATCACGGCTAGGCAAGACGGTTTGCTCCTGGAGCCCGACCAGCACTCTATGTATTCGTGGGCCAGTGTTCATCCGATGTATTGGTTTTTCATTGATGAGTACTACTTTTTTAACTTTGATCCTTCCGAAGACTCCTTCAAAAACATTCTGGTCGATTATCTGAAGACTCAGCAGGGCTACGAAAAGAATTTCGCGACACTCCTGGACTACTCGCGAAAGAATGAAGATGAGGAATTAGAGACCATCATCAACGGTGACTTGACGCCTTCTGATGAATTTGCAGTAAAGGCTTTTTCTTTATTTGCTACGCAACAGATTAGCCTGATTATCGTTGGAGGCGAAGCTATTGGCCGGATCGATTACGACACTCCGTACGACCCAAACACCTCGCTCCCTCCGCCGCCTAAACGAAGACTCAACATGATCTTCAGTTCAAAACAACACAGGGATCTGAACATATGGGAGTTCTACGCTGCGAAACAACCTGAGCTGCACATCGTCTCGCATTTCTTTGAACATCGCCAACGAGTCAAAAACGACTCAGCCATGATTGCGGGCCATCCGATGATCACCTCGATCATGGCACATAACTCACTCGCGGAGCAGGGTGTGACTCAAACCACGCCCGGCTTTGAAACTCAGGTCCTTGACCTCGCCACCCGGCTCTGCGAGGGGGCCCGAGTTGACTTCATGGATGCTTACCACGTCGATAACGATAAAGCCAGGAAACATTCGAAGGGGAACATTTATTTGTGCGTGGATTATTTAGAACCTTTGCTAAGAGTACAGGCCCAATTAACGCCGGAGGCCGAAGCGGAAGCGTCTCAGAAGGGCATCAACTTGAGTCCGGATATTACAAAATTTCCGTATTATGCCGGCTTGGAGTTTCCAATTTACGGAAAATCAAGCCTGCGACTGTTCAATCCAGAGTCAACGTCTCTTCACATATCCATCACGACGAATTCAAGCAACATCAAGTTAGTTTTGATCGAAAGCATTCTGGAGATCGACGATTTCACTACTAGTAGTGTCGAGGTCGACTTTTTTGTAAAAAGTCTGATTCAGAGTGACGGTGATGCAGTGATAAGTGTTCGATCAGATGACGAAAACGGCCCTGTTCTTAAAAAGATAGCGGTGGTTATTCAGACTCCTAAATTCATCCCAGTAAGGTTTAACGAGATCGTGCGCGCCATCGACGATCCCCAAAGAAAAGACATTCCCACTATTGAACAATTGACGCTCGATGTCATTGCGGCCATCAATCACGCTTTTGGGCGGCAAGTAAATTTCTTCATCTACCCGAAAACCGACCGAAGCGATGTCCAAAGCGATTTGGGAAGCTATCCCATCGCCTATGACATATCGGCCCATCAAGACGGCGATATAGTCAGGAAGATTCAATTGTTGGAAGTAGTGTTACCCAACCTCTTCTTTAGAGAAGAAGAATTCGAACCGAACTTTGACCCGTCGATAGAGTTGGAGGAAACTAAGCTAGTAAAGTCCTTTATTAAACTTAAAGACTTGAGCTCCGACATCAACATCTTTTGGTATTCAAAAACCGGTATTCTGAAGGGACATGCATTGCGCGATCCATTCTTGACCGATCAGGTCGTCATCTTTGCGCAGGATAATGAGCTGGAAACGTCAACGTCCAACTTTGTCACGCCGCTCCACGAGTTTACCCATGCCATGGGAAGATTGCTAATTGGAGACACCAGTGACAACCTCGCGTACTTCAAACATCCTCCTAACGCCCAAGATTTTTTTTTAGTCTTGTTTGAGGAGATCAATCAGGGTGCGAGGGTTACGCTTTATAAGAATAACCCGCTGAGCGGACTCAATGAGCAATTCATTCGATTAGACAATCTTCAAATTCAGCTACTCAGAGATAACTATAGGGCGGTCAGGTAAATGTCAGTTTCTGGTGTTACAGAATCCATCGTCAGTCTGGTGCCAGAATGGCCGGAAAATATTCTGAACCAACCCGCGAATCTTGATCGGCTGCTTGTCGCAGATCTAAGCGTCTATGTCATGACGGGTGCAACCACTTCCTTGTCAGGCAAAGTCGGGTTCTACGAGAGGATTGAATTCGACCTCCCACTTATTCCCGGCGTGGCCTTGGGTCTGATTCCACCCGAAAACGATGGTATCTATTTTGAATTTAAATTCACCCTGATCAGTGATGTTTTCTATGCTTCCATATCAGGCTTTGCAGCGTCGCTGCTCATCCAATCGGATCTACTCAAGCCAGTTGAACGAGTTCAGGACGAAACAGGTAATCTGGTCTTTGAGCCGATAATCAATCCTGCGACTCTCGAATCCGAACGAGTTGAGGTTCAATTTGAGGGGGTAGAATTTAGTCTCGATTCAGCGGGCAATATCGGCTTTGGTTTTGCCGGCGGCGCGCCAGCCTTTTCGGTCTCAACCTTTATGATCGGGGATACGGGAATCGTCGTCGAGGTGAGTAGCTTGAGTCTGATTTTTTCCGAGAGCGCCGCGCAATTATTGCCTGACTCGATTGACCCGACCTCGCGCGGGATTTTCCTTGAAGAAGCTTACATTTATCTTCCGGCAGAACTTACGGACATACTGCCGCAATCGATTACCTTTCAAGATGCTTTCATCGGTTCAGGTGGGTTCTGTGGCTCTGTCTCTTTGGACTTGTCAGATTCCGTTACTGAATACAACGAAGCCGATGCCAAGACCATCTTCGGATTCGGGTTCACCTTCCAAAGCATCAGCGTCGAGTTCAAACAGAACGCCCTCGTAGCCTCCGCCATCAAGGGCTTCCTGAAAGTTCCCTTCTTCGACGAGGTTCTCGAAATAGAAGTCGGCCTGACCAACGACGGCGACTTTACCGTGGCGCTCGCCTCGGACGATGGCCTGCTGATTTTGGAAAAGGAAGGCGTCGTCTCTGTTCAAGTCAGCAGCCTCGCTTTTACGACAGAAGATGATGATCTTGTCTTAAATCTGACTGGCAAAGTCACTCCTGAACTTGGTGAACTGGATTGGCCTTCGTTTGACTTGGAGGGACTGACGATCCGCTCGGATGGCACAGTCAAAATCGATGGTGGCTGGATCGATCTCCCCGAGCCGAAGGCGCTCGACCTCTATGGCTTTCGCATGGAGATCAGCCAGATCGGCTTCGGCAATGAAGAGGATGGGCGGCGCTGGATTGGATTCTCCGGCGGCGTGCATCTGGTGGATATGCTGCCCACGGGCGCATCGGTTGAAGGTCTGCGTGTGATCTGGGACCCGACCGGCGCGCGCGACCCGGAAATTACGCTGCAAGGTGTAGGCATCGAACTGACCTTGCCGGGTGTGTTGTATCTAGACGGCGATGTAGCCCTGGTGAATGAAGAGCATGAACACTACTTCAAGGGCAATGCCAAGTTGGATCTCCTCCCACTCGGCATCAAGCTCGATGCTTCCGTGAAGATCGGCCGGGACCCAGACGCCGACTTTAATTACATCTACACCTTTCTTAGTCTGCAACTTCCGATCGGCATTCCGCTTTGGGCCACGGGCGCGGCCATCTATGGAATCTCCGGCCTGTACGGCATGAACGTCTTGCCGGCGACAAACAACAACGACTGGTATGGCTGGTACGCTGGGCCACCCGAAGCATTCAATGTCACGAACGCGGAAAAATGGGAAGCAGAAGCAGACGGGCGCGCTTTTGGCGCCGGCATGGTCCTGGGCACTCTGTTTGATGCCGGACGAGTCGTCTCCGCAAAGGCGCTCTTCGCCCTGATCCTTCCTGGTCCCGTAATTCTTCTCAACGGCAAAGCCAACGTCCTGCAACTGCCGCCCGCGCTAAGCGACCCTACGAGCGAAGGAATCTTCAATGCGTTGGCGGTCCTTGACGCGCAGGCCGGCAACTTGCAATTGAATATCGATGCTGGTTGGAGTCTGGCGAAAGTCATCGACATCAACGCGTCCGCGGAAGCCTATTTCGACTTCGCTAACCCAGGGAACTGGCACCTCTACCTGGGCCAGGACACGCCCGAAGACCGGCGTATTCGCGCCTCCGTCATCTCTCTCTTCCACGCCGATGCCTATTTAATGATCGACAGCGAGGGCATCGCCGCCGGCTTTGGAGTCAGTTGGGGAGAGGAGTGGAAATTCGGACCAGTTAAGGTGGTCGCGCGTGCCTGGATCGAGGCCGGCGCCGGTATTAGCTGGCAGCCTCCGCAACTGGAAGGCAGCCTATCGCTCGGAGGTGAATTTGAAATCTCCGTTGCCGGTTTCGGATTGGGGTTAGGCGTCGAGGCAATCCTTTCCGCCAAGGTACCGACATTGTATTGGGTGCGGGGCGAATTGATCGTCCGGGTGAAGTTGCCGTTTCCAATCAAGGATCTCGAAGCGGACATCCTCCTCGAATGGAAGGAAGATGAAATTCCCCCCAGCGAAGATCCCTTTAAGACGATTGGACTCGAGCATCTTAAAGTAGACGAAACCTGGACCAACCTCAACGACCTTGAACAATCACCTACTGACCTCAATTACGACGGCGGGCCGACCGTTCCCCTCGATGCGCGTCCCTCAATCGTTTTTGATCGTTCAATGCACGACCTGCTGACAGATGTGGATCTCACCAGTAACAACGCTTATGCAGGCCCGACGCCCATCGGAGAGCATACGTTCGACTACGAACTCAAGTCTCTAACGCTGGAGAAGTGGCACAAAGCTGCTGGCAAACAATGGCTGTCGGTGACGGATCTCTACGGCTGCTGGATGGCCATCGAGGACGGCAACGGAGAACCGGCCGCCAGCAAGTTGCAGCTATGGGCGAAGTCTCCGTTTGAATTCACACGTCAGTCTTCACGCACCTATCGCGACGCGTTTCTCACGGCCCATCCGCTATGGCCCTGTGCGGAAGTGCCCGAGTTGGTTGTGACCTGTGTGGACTGGGAGAGCGACCGGCCCGACGATGGAATAGAGGTGCCGCCACCAGGCCCACCCGGGGGACTACCTCCGGTGGTCCGGGTTATCGAATTCGGACCCATGTTTGTCTACGAGAAGCTGACCTTCATTGTAGAGACGGTTGCGACGGTCATTTCGCTGGACTGGTCGCGGTGCGGCGTTAGTGCAGCTTTAAAGCTCGGAGACGACGACGAAACCTGCTGGATTGTTTTCCCCGAACCGGTCCGCAATGTTTCTCTTTGCCTGGATGGCGCATTCAGAAACGTTAACGCGTATGGCAACGGCGTCCTGCTGGAGAAGATCGACAACCCGGAAAACCGCGTCACGCTTATCGCTGAAGGAATCGATTCGCTAAAGCTGAGAGGCTTGGATGGTCCAATCATTTCCCGGATCTGTTACGAGACTGAGGCAGCCGCCTCAGCACGCGAGTCGATACAGGAACACATCACTCGGGTCATAGCCGGCCTTACTCATTGGGAAAGCGAAGACACGATTCTCGAACCCGAAACATGGTATCGGATGACGGTTAACGTTGAGACAGTCCGAACTCACAACGGGGTCGAGAATCGAGCTGGGCCGTGGTCTCACTACGGCTATTTTCAAACGGCCGGGCCGCCTGGTCTGAAACCAGGTTGGGGACTATCCGCAGTCCCGCTCGACACGAGCGCGCTCACTGAGCAGCCTTATCCTGAGGGCGGGTTGTTGACTGATTTGAGCCGCTATGTGCAGTGGCCAATTCCGGCCCATGGGCTTACGCCCGTTTACCGGGCTTACGATGTTGGGGTTGAATTCAATGAGTGTTACGTGGAGCAAATGTATGGCGCGGATATGATCGTACGCCTGCTCGACGTGAATGGTCTGCCCATTCGAGACGACGAGGGGAATGAAATCAACCTGACTAACCAGTGGGCGGAGGCGCCGACCGCTGAGCTTAGCGAAACGGAGTTGCCTTATGTGACGCGAATAGAAAATTGCCGAGCGTTGTCGGGTTACGGTCTGCCACTAAATCAGACAATTATCGCCAGCTCCCCTGGCGGAGCACTGGCACCTCAAACATCCTATGCGGCAGAACTGTTAGCCAGCTTCGTGCTCTTTCAGGGCGGGCTGGACACCGCAGGTTGGATCGATAACGAGTTCTCCTGGAGCGAGCTTAAAAGGAACAATAACCACATCGCTGCTGTTGGGCGCGAGGACTGGGACGATTATCGTGTGGAGGTAAACGTCACACCTGCCGATAACGTCGTGGGGGCGTTGGTTCGCTTCCTGAAGAAGGATGGTAACTTTGACGCATATCGTCTCGTTCTCAATCCTGTTGCTGAAAGTCTGCGCCTGGTTCGGCTGAATGGGACCTATGATGATCAGGGTAATTACGTGACAGACCCTAGGGACCGTACCTTGCTTTGGTCTTGTGACAGTTCGGCATGCGGCATCGTCTTCGCCACCGAGCACAGCCTGGCGTTAAGCTGCGAGGGATCGACACTGATCGTTGAAGTGGATGGCCTGGAACTCGCGCGCGTAAACGATGAGAGTGACGAGGGTCCTTTGCTCTCAGGGCAAGGCGGACTTTATTACGAAGGGAACGACCTTTTCGAGTTTACGGAATTAATCATTCGCTCGGCGCCTCGGCTGCCCGTTTACCAATGGAGCTTTGTGACCTCGCAATTTGAGGGTCTTGTAGAAGAAGTCGATTCGTTTGCTGGTCAGGTAAACAGGGAAGACGCGGTTGTGGGCCATGAGGGAGAACTTATCGCTGCGGTCGCAGTGGCATTGGCTGGAATGGAGCGAGCTACTAACAGTTTGGAGTCTGCCCGGCAGGCTCTGGCGACTGCTGTTCCAGAAGAAGTCGTCTTGCTGCGCACGGAAACTCAAGCAGCAGCAGCGGAGCGTCAAGTGGAAGGTGCGAATCATTTCGCCGCGATCGACGAGTTGCTATTTGGGTCTTCCTACCGACCCATTCCGCCGATCGTTGAGCTGACTGAGGTTATCAAGCAAACAAAGCGACGCGCCTTGCTGCTCGAAAGCCCGGAGCCGCTCGATTGGCCACGACTCACTGTCCGACTGGCCCGACGAGACGAGGGAACGCAGCTTTTTGTTGATTTGGAAAATGTACTGGTCGTATGGAACGAGGACGGCACGAAAGCATGGATCGCATTGGGCAATGCCCTCGCGATAGCGGCAGGAGAGTATCGTCTCCATTTCGAGTATCGTCTGGATCTAGGGCTGGAAGCGCCCGTGTTACGACGTAGTGGCAGCACCCTGCCCGAAGTGGCCGAACTGGTGTTCAGTCTTGCACCTTGACTTGGCTACGCACCCACATGCGAGCTGCTTCACCTTTCAAGATGAATGAACAGGTAATGGTACGAGGAAATAGTAGTACGACTAACCGCGCCGCAACCACAATAATGAGTAACTGTGACGGTTACTCGTCTGTGGTGCCGGCGGCCGAAACCGTTTATGGGCACTGATATGGTCCGTCGTGTTTCAGTCGCGCTAGGGTCGTGATGCCGGCTCGAACAGCTCAATCGGATTGCCGTCGGGATTTTCCAATAGGATTTGCTTGCCGCGCCTACCTCCATCTCATTCCGAAAATGCAGACCAGTCTTTTTCAGCTCCTCAATTCGAGCAAGCAAGTCTTTGACCTGCAGAACTATCCGATTCCATCCACCCGGCTCTTGCTGACGACCAACAGGCATTTGGACGAGAACCCGAAGCGCCTGGGCCACTAAGAATGAGTTTCAGATTGCCAACCGAGGCCTTGCCGAAAGCAGGCAGGTTTTGCCTATCCAGTTTGAGACCGAGTTGTTTGGTATAGAAGTCGATTGAGCGACTCACGTCTTTCACTTGATACCGAACACCCCAAAGGCCAAGGACAACGCTTTGTCCCTCATTTGTATTTGAGCCAGGCTCGGATTGTTCGGACCAAACAGACACCAAAAACCTTTTTGATCTACGGGGTGCCGAATTATTACTTCGGCGCACAACGGCTCCGTTATCTGGGTAAAGCCGCATGAAGCATTCCCAAAGCACTGACTAATCCCATAACGATCCAATGTAACGTGGTCATTCCTTTTTTTACGCCGGGACTTTATCGTTCTGAGTTGCGGCAAGTTCAAGCTTCAGGCGTTTGGTGGCCAAGGTTGGTTGCCATTCCTCATTATCGGTCCGTTCCTTCGTACTTGACATGAGGCATAACGTCAAATATCAGGGCATCTGACGCATGGTTGATCAGAGCCTCATCGTCCTTCCCATTTCGAGTGGCCCTTGCACAGTCAGCCAGGGATCGAGCGCTTGAGTCGTAGTGTCGAGACTTCGCCACTTTCCGCACCGGGAAAGTCCGCTGGTTCTTTCCAGACAACAGGTGATCAGGCAGTCGCTATTTCTACTGTGATGAAGTCTTTGGTATCTCGGTCCGCTTCGACACCCAATCGTCGTTCGGCTAACCAATCCGCAGCCTTGCTGGTGGGAATCCCTTCAGTTTCAGCTAACTGAAAGATGTTGAGCATTGTGTCGTAGATCCCGTTTACCTTCGCGGTAGTATGTGCACGCTCCCAGCCAAGCGCTCCGATACAGACATTGATCACGCCGCCCGCATTGGCAACGTAGTCCGGGGCATAAAGAATGCCTCGCTCTGATAACGCCTCACCATGACGATCTTCGAGAAGCTGGTTGTTGGCCGCACCCGCCACGATCTCAACCTTAAGTAGCGGCAGCGTTGCGTCGTTGATAACGCCTCCCAGCGCACAGGGCGCGAAGATGTCCGCACTGACGCCATAAATCTGTTCCGGCGCCACTGCTTCGGCATCGAAATCGTCGACTAACCGCTTGACTCGTTCCGGGGCAATATCCGTCACGATCAGCTTTGCCCCCGATTGATGCAGCTCCATTGCCAGGTGATAGCCGACGCTGCCGCAGCCTTGAATCGCAATCGTTTTCCCGGTTACGTCCTCTGACGACCAGCGGTATTTGGCGGAAGCGAGTATGGCGCGACATACTCCGTGCGCCGTGACGGGTGAAGGATCGCCGGATCGTTCCGCCAATCCGACCACATGTTTTGTTTCCAAAGCGACGAATCCCATGTCGGTCGTCGTCGTGGCCACATCCTCTGCGGTGATGTAGGAACCGCCCAATGTCTCGATAAAACGTCCATGTGCGCGAAAGAGTTTTTCTCTGTCCCGGATTCTGTCCGAAGCAAAGATAATAGATTTGCCACCTCCAAGCGGCAGACCTGCAAGCGCATTCTTGTAAGTCATCCCGCGCGAAAGGCGGAGCACATCCGTCAGCCCCTCCGCATCAGTGGCATAATTCCAGAGTCGGGTGCCGCCCAACGCGGGGCCGAGCGCTGTGTTGTGAATGGCGATGATTCCTCGATAGCCCGCTTCCTGGTCTTCCCCGAAGAGGACTCTCTCATGCCCGGCGATGTTCTTTTCTAGAATCTTCATCGATAGCTCCTGGCCCGGATAAAGTTGGATGGTTAGTGCCCGATTGATCAGGACAAAGGTACAAGTAGGACAGAATATGAATTACTATCTCGGACGGCCACTAAAAACACTAGGTGGCGAAGTTGCCGACGTTGCCGACAAATCAATCTTCACTTGAAATGTTGATGCTAGTCCGTTCGCGCCGGTTGAGCATCGGTATTGTTACGCATCGACAATGGGTGGAATTACTCATCTGAAACTGTTTGAAATACGACTCTCAACGGAGTCATTACGTCAACGACGCAAGTATCCATCATGATCATTGGCTTTCGAGATTGGCTCGCTCAAAAAATGGGCGTGAGCCCGCAGCGCAAAGCTGAGCTCTATCTCGAGCTTTCCAAGTCAACAACGCTCACCGATCCTTCCTACTGGCTGCAAACCCTCTTCGCGGCGGGGATAGCCACTCTGGGTCTCGTCCTCAATAGTCCAGCGGTAATTATCGGAGCCATGCTCATCTCGCCGTTGATGGGTCCGATACTCGCAGGCGGTCTGGCGTTGGCCACGGGCGACGTGATACTCGGCCTGCGTTCCGCCCTCAATATGACTTTAAGTTGTTTACTGGCGGTTGGGTTTTCCTTCCTGCTGGTGACGCTTCTTCCCTTCAAAGAGATTACGAACGAGATCGCCGTCCGCACTCATCCGAACACTCTGGATCTGGCGGTCGCATTTTTCTCCGGCGCGATCGGTTCCCTGGCAATCTGCAAAGAGATCAAAGGGGTAGTCACGTCGATTCCAGGCGTGGCAATTGCCGTCGCTTTAATGCCGCCGCTTGGTGTCACCGGCTACGGAATCGCGGTGGCTCTAAGTTTGAACACTGAAGAAGGGATGCGCGTTGCAGTGGGAGGCGGCTTGCTCTTCCTAACTAATCTCGTCGCCATAACTTTCACTGCGATGATCGTCTTTCTCCTGCTTCACATTGATCTTCCAAGCGTCAAAGAGCAAATCGAGGAGTGGCAAAAGAGCGACACGGAAAGCATGAAACTGCGCCACACACTGGCGCGATTGCCGGGCGTGGCAGCCGCTCGACATATCGGCTCCCTGCCGGGACGCCTGCTCATGATTCTCATTATTATTCTGGTGATTCTGATCCCGCTCAGCCGCTCGTTCAATCAACTCAAGAGTGAACTTAGCCAGCAGAAGAAAGAGAATCGCATCCGCCAGGCCGTGACACAGACGTGGCAGAAGGAATTCGGCAAGCTGCCGACCGGCGAAACGCGCTCATTTTTAGATCAGACGCTGGTAACGGATCACAGCGGTAAGTTAACGCTCCAACTCAGAGTGCTGACCAGCAAGCCTCTAACCTCTGTAGAAAAAGACCAGTTCAATCGCACTCTCGAGGCAAGCCTGGCTAGAGCAAAAGACTCTTTGGAAATACAGATCGTTGAAATCCCCACGGCTGCAGTCGCGATGAGGTCGAGGGTCGTCACCGCGGACCTGCCGCAGTTGCCACCTTCAGTCGCACAACTGCAAGCGAACTTGTTTGAACGAATCGATCGCGCGCTTGATGGACTTTATCTGCCACCGCCAGCCCAGTTCGTGAACTATCAACTCGCGACCAGACCAGCCAACGGATTGGATCTGACATTGAGTTATCTGAGCGACCGCGACATCGAGCCTGATGCGCAAGCGTTAATTCAACAGGATGTGAGGAATCGTCTCGATTTGCCCGAGGTAACTGTAAAACTTTCCCGCTTTCCCGTTTCAATTGGACAATTGCTGTTCCGCGCTGGAGATTCATCCCTCGATCGTGCCGGTCAGGAAATGCTCGACAAAGCCGCCGGCTATTTGCAGCAGCATCGCAACCTCCGCTTAGAAATTTCGGGGAACGCGGGACAGGGCACGCCGGAAGATCCCACCATACAAGCTCGAATCACCGCGATCAGAGACTACCTTTCTTCGCGTTCGCAAATTGCCGGTGAACGGACCGCGCTGAAGCAGGAAGGCGAGAACGCAAATGCGTGGACAGTAAACCTCCACCTGATCGAGTGATCCTATCGAATCGCTCTTACCCCACTCGTTTCTAAAATCACAATTGGTCAGCCAGTCGTAAGTGTTATCACTCACAGCGAGGGTGGATTCCTCTGACGAAAAGAGTCTGCGCTCAATGTTAGGCTGCTGGTCATGACGTTTGCTATTGCGGGTGCGGCGCAAAACAACTGCGCGCTCACGGCAAATCGTGAACCAGCAAGAATAGCCTTGCGACAAACCAATTACTAAAAGCCAACCAAGTTGACAGTTACCAATCGAATATTTGACAGAAACGGCGGCGACACAAAGAAATGATAGGGTTAAGAGCTTTAACAAGAACTTGCATTCATGCCGGCAAATTCAGCCGATAGAAGCTGGCGTCCGGCAGTTCACCCAAAAGGAAGGATGAAATTATGACCAAATCAAACGTCAATCCCGATCATTACAAGACCGCCGGGCGCGAACGCCAGGGTGAAGACATCCTGCAGGAGATTCACAAACAGAAATACACCCAGGCTGAGGCCGCGCGGGGCAGCCAGCCGGCATCGCGGAACTTCATCCCCGGCGCGGCGCCCGTTGGCGAAAGCCAGACCGAAGCCAACGATGAAGCGAAAAACGGCGCCCCCGAGGGGCAAGTAAATGAATCGGCAAACTCGTCGAGCAACACATAAGAGCGGGGGCGGGAAAGGTGAAGCGCTACCGCTGGCTCTACTTCGCTGACGCTTTCACCAGGCATGGAAAATGTGCCGTGGTTCTTCGTGGCCGGGTTTGTCCTCGTCGCCTCACCTCGCTCTACTTATTAGCGCCCAACCTGAAAGATCTGAAATGGTCACGCCGGGTTCGCTTCTCGCGATCGTGCTCTGACTGCTGATCTCATTCGGTTTCAGGCTTTACCTTCATCTTTTCAGACTTACACGACTACTTATGGCTCGCTCGGGGCCGTTGGCGCTTTGCAGCGGCATGTGGAGTTCAGCTAACTTGAAGGAATGAGGACAGATGAGCGAAGAAAAGGTGATTGAGCAGCG